>NZ_JBYTDV010000001.1:0-4825625 GCF_058791735.1 Lelliottia sp. EB106-05-01-XG201 | reverse complement strand
GGCGGACTCCACTCGAACAATAAAAGAAAGATACTGAATATTCGTGATTGTTGGCACACGTCGACAAGACCCTGTGCAAAGGGTGACGTGCGAATTGCTATCTGCAATTTTACCAGACCAGACCCCATTGGATCCCGATCAGGACCGCGGATCATAGCCTAAACTGAGCCAGAGATCTTCTGTTTCTCACAGATTCTTCCCGATTTATCCACAGGAAGATCCGAAACCGGGTAAGTGTAAACGATCCTGTCAGGAGTGCCCCACGATTTAGGCCGCATATTGGAAAAATTAATGAGCACAGACAATTTTTTGCTTAAAAGATCTATTGAAGATCCTGGACGATCCTTGCGCTTTGGTTGGGAGGTCGTATAATCCACCACCCGGCGCGTGATGCTCGACTTCCGCGCGGGACGCTGCTCATTTTCCACGCGATATCGTGCGGAAATACGCGGGAAATAAGGAAAGAGAATTGACTCCGGAGTGTACAATTATTACAATCCGGCCTCTTTAATCACCCACGCTGAGGCGTTAGTCGTTCGATAATCGTTCGGGTATACGCGAAAGTCAGTGAATTTATTCAAGTTTAGGTAGAAATCGCCATGAAACGCACTTTTCAACCGTCTGTACTGAAGCGCAACCGTTCTCACGGCTTCCGTGCTCGTATGGCTAATAAAAATGGTCGTCAGGTTCTGGCACGTCGTCGTGCTAAAGGCCGTTCTCGTCTGACCGTTTCTAAGTAATAAAAGCTAACCCCTGGTGGTTAAGCTAGCATTTCCCAGGGAGTTACGTTTGTTAACTCCCACTCATTTCACTTTCGTCTTCCAGCAGCCACAACGGGCTGGCACGCCGCAAATCACCATCCTCGGCCGCCAAAATTCGCTGGGGCATCCCCGCATCGGTCTCACTGTCGCCAAGAAAAACGTCAAGCGCGCGCATGAACGCAATCGGATTAAACGTCTGACGCGTGAAAGCTTCCGTTTACGTCAACATGAACTGCCTTCAATGGATTTCGTGGTGGTGGCTAAAAAAGGGGTTGCCGACCTCGATAACCGTGCTCTCTCGGAAGCGTTGGAAAAACTATGGCGCCGCCATTGTCGCCTGGCTCAAGGGTCCTGATAGCCTGCATTCGGGTCTATCAGCGCCTGATCAGTCCGCTGCTCGGGCCGCATTGTCGTTTCACTCCAACCTGTTCCAGCTACGGAATTGAGGCATTGCGCAGGTTTGGAGTGATAAAAGGCAGTTGGTTGACGGTGAAACGCGTATTAAAATGCCACCCTTTACACCCTGGTGGTGACGACCCCGTCCCACCCGGACCATTTGATACCAGAGAACACTAACGATGGATTCGCAACGCAATCTTTTAGTCATCGCTTTGTTGTTCGTGTCTTTCATGATCTGGCAGGCATGGGAGCAGGATAAAAATCCTCAACCACAGCCACAACAGACCACGCAGACAACGACCACCGCAGCGGGTAGCGCCGCCGACCAGGGCGTACCGGCCAGTGGCCAAGGGAAGCAGATTACGGTGAAAACCGATGTGCTGGAGCTGACTATCAACACCCGTGGTGGCGATATTGAGCAAGCACTGCTGCTGACTTACCCGAAAGAGCTGAAGTCAAACGAGCCGTTCCAGCTGCTGGAAACGACACCTGAGTTCCTGTATCAGGCTCAGAGCGGTCTGACCGGTCGTGATGGCCCGGACAACCCGGCGAATGGCGCTCGTCCACTGTATAACGTCGAAAGCGACACCTTTGTGCTGGCTGATGGTCAGAACGAACTGTCAATCCCGATGACTTACACTGACGCCGCGGGCAACACCTTCACCAAAACCTTCACCCTGAAACGCGGTGAGTATGCGGTGAACGTGGGCTATAACGTGCAGAACGCCGGTGAGAAACCACTGGAAGTGTCCACGTTTGGTCAGCTGAAGCAGTCCATCAATCTGCCGTCTCACCGTGACACCGGAAGCAGCAACTTTGCGCTGCACACCTTCCGTGGCGCGGCGTACTCCACGCCAGATGCTAAGTACGAGAAATACAAATTCGACACCATCGCCGATAACGAAAACCTGAACGTCAGCGCTAAAGGCGGTTGGGTTGCGATGCTGCAGCAGTATTTCGCGACGGCGTGGGTGCCAAATAATAACGGTACCAACAACTTCTATACCGCGAATCTGGGCAATGGCATTGCTGCCATCGGCTATAAATCTGAGCCGGTTCTGGTTCAGCCTGGTCAAACCGGTCAGCTGGCGAGCACCCTGTGGGTCGGTCCTGAGATTCAGGACAAGATGGCAGCCGTGGCACCGCACCTGGATCTGACCGTTGATTACGGTTGGTTGTGGTTCATCTCTCAGCCGCTGTTTAAGCTGCTGAAATTTATCCACAGCTTCCTGGGTAACTGGGGCTTCTCCATCATCGTTATCACCTTCATCGTTCGTGGCATCATGTACCCGCTGACTAAAGCGCAGTACACCTCCATGGCGAAGATGCGTATGCTGCAGCCGAAGATTGCGGCGATGCGTGAGCGTCTGGGCGATGATAAACAGCGTCAGAGCCAGGAAATGATGGCCCTGTATAAAGCAGAGAAAGTGAACCCACTGGGTGGTTGCTTCCCGCTGCTGATTCAGATGCCAATCTTCCTTGCGCTGTACTACATGCTGATGGGTTCCGTCGAGCTGCGCCATGCGCCATTCGCTCTGTGGATCCATGACTTGTCCGCACAGGACCCGTACTACATCCTGCCGATCCTGATGGGCGTAACGATGTTCTTCATTCAGAAGATGTCGCCGACCACCGTGACCGACCCGATGCAGCAGAAGATCATGACCTTCATGCCGGTCATCTTCACCGTGTTCTTCCTGTGGTTCCCGTCAGGTCTGGTGCTGTACTATATCGTCAGCAACCTGGTGACCATCATCCAGCAGCAGCTGATCTACCGTGGTCTGGAAAAACGTGGCTTGCATAGCCGCGAAAAGAAAAAATCCTGATTCGGTAGTAGGCCGGGTAAGCGAAGCGCCACCCGGCGGAAGGAACAGTAAAAAAAGGGCGGTCATCTGACCGCCTTTTTACATTTTAAAAAGAGACATCCCATGAGCCATAACGACACTATCGTCGCCCAGGCAACCCCACCGGGACGCGGTGGTGTAGGCATTCTGCGCATCTCCGGCCTCAAGGCGCGCGAGGTGGCCGAAGCCGTGCTGGGCAAACTGCCAAAGCCGCGCTACGCCGACTATCTGCCGTTTAAAGACGCCGACGGTACCGCGCTGGATCAGGGCATCGCGCTCTGGTTCCCCGGCCCTAACTCCTTTACCGGCGAAGACGTGCTGGAGCTGCAGGGCCACGGCGGCCCGGTGATCCTCGATCTGCTGTTAAAACGTATTCTGACTTTGCCAGGCCTGCGCATTGCGAAGCCGGGCGAGTTCTCCGAGCGCGCGTTCCTCAACGACAAGCTCGACCTGGCACAGGCCGAAGCCATTGCCGACCTGATCGATGCCAGTTCCGAACAGGCGGCGCGTTCCGCCCTGAACTCCCTGCAGGGAGCGTTTTCCGCGCGCGTGAATCACCTAGTGGAAGCACTCACTCACCTGCGAATCTACGTCGAAGCGGCAATCGACTTCCCCGATGAAGAGATCGACTTCCTCTCTGACGGCAAAATCGAAGCGCAGCTCAACAGCGTGATGTCCGATCTCGACGCCGTGCGCGCCGAAGCGCGTCAGGGCAGCCTGCTGCGCGAAGGGATGAAGGTAGTTATCGCCGGTCGTCCTAACGCCGGGAAATCGAGCCTGCTGAACGCCCTGGCGGGCCGCGAAGCGGCGATCGTCACCGATATCGCCGGGACCACCCGCGACGTGCTGCGTGAGCATATTCATATCGACGGCATGCCGCTGCACATCATCGACACCGCCGGTCTGCGCGACGCCAGCGATGAAGTGGAGCGCATCGGTATCGAACGCGCGTGGCAGGAGATCGAGCAGGCCGACCGCGTGCTGTTTATGGTCGACGGCACCACCACCGACGCGGTTGATCCCGCAGAGATCTGGCCAGACTTTATCGCCCGCCTGCCGGCTAAACTGCCGATCACCGTGGTGCGTAACAAAGCCGATAAAACAGGCGAAACGCTGGGTCTGAGCGATGTGAACGGTCACTCACTCATCCGCCTGTCGGCCCGGACCGGTGAAGGCGTGGATGACCTGCGTAACCATCTCAAGCAGAGCATGGGCTTTGATACGAGCATGGAAGGCGGCTTCCTGGCGCGCCGTCGCCACCTGCAGGCGCTGGAACAGGCCGCAAATCATCTCGATCAGGGCAAAGCACAGCTGCTCGGCGCCTGGGCCGGTGAACTGCTGGCGGAAGAGCTGCGTCTGGCACAGCAAAGCCTGAGCGAGATTACCGGCGAATTTACCTCTGATGATCTGCTGGGCCGGATTTTCTCGAGCTTCTGTATCGGGAAATAATCTCCCGCCTCAAAGGTGATTTCCTCCCAGGAAATCACCTTTGTCCAAATGGCAACTCGCATCTTCCCCGTTCTCCCCCTATGCTTCCAGCCTGCCTTACATGGGGGATTTATGGCGCGTTTTCTGTTCTGTAGTTTTGCACTGGTTCTGCTTTATCCGTCGGGCATTGATATGTATCTGGTCGGCCTGCCGCACATTGCGCGTGATTTGGGGGCCAGCGAAGCGCAACTGCATATCGCGTTTTCGGCTTATCTGGCGGGCATGGCGTCGTCGATGGTGTTTGCCGGTAAGATTGCCGACAAAGCCGGGCGGCAACCTGTGGCGATTACCGGGGCGGTGATCTTTGCGCTGGCGTCGGTGCTGTGCTCGATGGCGCAGGACAGCACGCTGTTCCTGACCGGTCGCTTCATTCAGGGCATCGGGGCGGGCGGCTGTTATGTGGTGGCGTTTGCTATTTTGCGCGATACACTCAGCGCCCAGCGCCGCGCGAAAGTGCTCTCCATGCTCAACGGCATCACCTGTATTATCCCGGTGCTGGCTCCAGTGATCGGTTATCTGATTATGCTCAAACTGCCGTGGCAGAGCCTGTTCTGGACGATGGCGGCGATGGGTCTGCTGGTCTTTATCCTCTCGATCACGGTACTGAAAGAGACGCATCCTGGCTCGCATCACGCGGGGAATGCCGCGACGATTCACCCGGCTGAGAAACTCCTGAATCGCTTTTTCATCAGCCGTCTGCTGATCACCACCTTAAGCGTCGTGGTCATCCTCACCTATGTAAACGTTTCCCCTGTTTTACTGATGGAAACCATGGGGTTTGATCGTGGGGAGTACTCCACGGTGATGGCGTTGACCGCGATGGTGAGTATGGCGGTGTCGTTCTCGACGCCGTTTGCCCTCAATGTGTTTAGCCAGCGTACGCTGATGATGACCTCGCAGATCCTGTTCCTGATTGCGGGCGTGGTGCTGGCGACGGCGAGTTCTCACGCCATTATGCTGGCGGGTATCACCCTGATCTGCGCCGGGTTCTCGGTCGGATTTGGCGTGGCGATGAGCCAGGCGCTGGGGCCGTTCTCCCTGCGCGCCGGTGTGGCCAGCTCCGCGCTGGGGATTGCTCAGGTATGCGGCTCGTCCCTGTGGATTTGGCTGGCGGCGGTGATCGGTCTTAATGCGCTGAATATGCTGATCGGGATTCTGATTGGCTGTAGCATGGTCTGCATCCTGTTAATCATGGCGATACAGCCCGCAGCGCACTATGAAGAAGCCCATCAGCAGCCTCGATCTTAACCTGTTACTGTGCCTGCAGCTGTTACTGCAGGAACGCAGCGTCAACAAAGCCGCGAAACGGATGAACGTCACGCCGTCGGCGGTGAGTAAATCGCTGGCGAAACTGCGCGACTGGTTCGACGACCCGCTGTTTGTGAAAACCCCGCTCGGCCTGCTGCCGACACCGCTGACCGTCAGTCTTGAGCAAAACCTGACGGACTGGATGCAGATCGGCAATCAGATCCTCGATAAACCGCATCACGATTCCCTCAGCGGGCTGAAATTCGAGCTGGCGGCGGAAACGCCGCTAATGCTGATCCGCTTTAACGCCCTGTTAGATCAGGTGAATCAGCGCTATCCGCAGGCGACGGTGCGGATGCGCCACTGGGATTACGACTCGCTGGATGCCATCACCCGCGGCGAGGTGGATATCGGTTTTACCGGGCGCGAAACCCATCCACGCTCGCGCGAACTTTTGAAGCTGCTCCCGTGGTTTATCGACCACGAAATCCTCTTCAGCGACCGGCCTTGTGTCTATTTACGCGAGGATCACCCGGCGCTAAACGAAGAGTGGAATCTCGACACTTTTTTGCGCTATCCCCACATCAGCATTTTCTGGGAGCGCAGCGATACCTGGGCGCTGGACGAAGTGCTGAGGGAGATGGGGCTCGAGCGCAACATTGCCCTGAGCCTGCCGGGCTTTGAGCAGTCGATGTTTATGGCCGCGCAGCCGGACCACAACTATATCGCCACCGCGCCGCACTACTGTCATCATTACAATCAACTCCACCAGCGCAAGCTGGTCCGCCGCCCTATCCCCATCGACGAAGCGCTGGCCGAAAAGCTGAACGTTCCATTCACCCTGATCTGGCATAAACGGAACAGCCACAACCCGAAAATCATCTGGCTGAAAGAGACGATTAAGGCGTTGTACTGCGATTCCCTGCGTTAGAGATCCAATTTTTCCCTCTAAAAATGTAAAGTTCAGTCCCCAGGCTTCTCATTCGTGGATTTACCGATTAAAACAGATGCGAAGTTAAGCGATAATCATGTAACCGTTTAACCTGTCACTGACCATTATCATGGAGCGAAAAATGGCAACGCATTTTGCAAGAGGGATCCTGACCGAAGGACGACTGGTGTCAGTCAGACTCTCCTCATCCTGTCACAACGAAGCGCGCAAGCTTCCCGATCACCGACGCTCGCGCTTTCTGGCCTCCCGGGCCTTACTCTCCGAACTGCTGTTTATGCTCTACGGCACGACCGAACTGCCGGAGATGATCACCCAGCCCGAAGGCCGCCCGGTGTTTGCTGACCCTGAACTGCCGCGTTTTTCCATCGCCTACACCGGAAACATCGTCGGCGTGGCCCTCACAACGGAAGGCGATTGTGGACTGGATATGGAACTCCAGCGCGCGACTCGCGGTTTCCACGGCCCTCACGCCCACGACGACTACCCGCTCTCGAGCAACGAAAAGCTGTGGGTGCGTAATCAAAACGACCCTAACGAAGCCAAAGCACAGCTCATCACCCTGCGTCAGAGCATTCAGAAGCTCTCGGGCTGTGCCGTGGACGATGCCAGCCTGCTCCAGCTGCTGCCGGGCTCAGGCCGTCTGCGGGCGACCAAAGCCGCGCGGGTGGAAGCCCTCAGCGACGCCGAAGACGTGCTGATCTGGTCGATTGCCGTCACACCCGCCATTGAGCGCCTGAAAATCTGGGAATTTGACAGCCGCGACGGATGGCGTAGCCTTCCTGATGTCCCCGCGCGCGCCAACGAGCCCGCCGCGCGCCTGATGAGATTAACCAGTTTACCGGCAGAAAAAGCTCTTACCCTTAACTGACCCGCTGATGGGCCATCATGATGAAAAAGGAGTAATCATGTCTGATACGTTGAAAGTTGTTACGTTACTGGGAAGCCTGCGCAAAGGTTCATTTAACGGGATGGTTGCCCGCACGCTGCCTAAGCTGGCACCGGCTGGGATGGACGTGACCGCGCTGCCGTCGATTGGCGATATCCCTCTGTACGACGCCGATGTTCAGCAGGAAGAAGGGTTCCCGCAAAGCGTCGAGGCGATGGCCGAGCAGATCCGCCAGGCCGACGGCGTGGTGATTGTCACCCCGGAATACAACTATTCGGTGCCGGGTGGCCTGAAGAATGCGATCGACTGGCTCTCCCGTTTGCCGGAACAGCCGCTGTCCGGCAAGCCGGTACTGATTCAGACCAGCTCGATGGGCGCGATTGGCGGCGCACGCTGCCAGTATCATCTGCGTCAGATTCTGGTGTTCCTGGATGCGATGGTGATGAACAAGCCGGAATTTATGGGCGGGGTGATTCAGAACAAAGTCGATACCCAGACGGGCGAAGTGGTCGATCAAAGCACGCTGGATCATCTGACCGGTCAGTTGACCGCGTTTGGTGAGTATATTCAGCGGGTTAAAGCCTAGGGGTGAGTGCGGTCTGATGCCCTCACCCCAACCCTCTCCCACGGGGAGAGGGCGCAAACACTAAAGGCCTTCCCATTTGGGAAGGCCTTGCTGTTTATTTCGCGTCGATAAATACAATCTTCAGCACGAACAGCAGCGCCACCACAATCACGCATGGGCTCAGTTCGCGGAAACGACCGGTACCGATTTTCATCACGCAGTAGGAGATAAAGCCCAGGGCGATACCTTCGGTGATGGAGAAGCTAAACGGCATCATCACGGCGGTAATAAACGCTGGAACCGCTTCGGTTAAATCTTCCCACTTCACGCGCGCCAGGCTCGAGGTCATCAGCACGCCGACGTAAATCAGCGCGCCTGCAGCCGCGTACGGTGGAACCATCCCCGCCAGCGGAGAGAGGAAGATCACCAGCAGGAACAGCAGGCCCACGACTACTGCGGTCAGACCGGTGCGGCCACCGACGGAGACGCCGGAAGAAGACTCGATGTACGCCGTGACAGAAGAAGTACCGATGAAAGAACCGGCTACCGACGAGATGCTGTCCACATACAGCGCCTGCTTCATGCGCGGGAATTTACCTTTCTCATCTGCCAGACCGGCTTTATCGGTTACACCGATAAGGGTACCGGAGGAGTCGAACAGGTTTACCAGCATGAAGGAGAAGATCACGCCCGCCAGGCCGAGGTTAAACGACCCCGCCAGATCCACGTGGCCAATCACGGTGGTCACACTTGGTGGCGCAGAGACGATGCCGCTGTAATGCACGTCGCCCAGCATCCAGCCCAGCAGGGTGGTCACGATAATCGAGACCAGCACCGCAGCGTGAATGTTACGGGAGGCCAGAATGGCGATGATGAAGAAGCCCAACACACCCAGCAGGACGCTGTGCGAGGTCAGGTTGCCGATGCTCACCAGGGTTTCCGGGTTGGCGACAATCACGCCCGCGTTTTTCAGGCCCATCATGCCGATGAACAGACCGATACCGCTGGTGATACCCACACGCAGGCTCACCGGGATATTAGCGATCATCCAGTAACGCACGCGGAAAATGGTCAGCAGCAGCAGGCCGACCGCGCCCCAGAAGATGGCGCCCATCCCCACTTGCCACGGCAGGCCCATCGCCTGTACCACCACGAAGGCGAAGAATGCGTTCAGACCCATTGCCGGTGCCAGAGCGACCGGAAGGTTAGCGAACACGCCCATCAGGATGCTGCCGAGGGCGGCGATCAGACAGGTGGTCACGAAGACGGCGCTGGTATCCATGCCAGCAACGCCCAGAATTTGCGGGTTAACAAAAACGATATAAACCATCGTCAGGAAGGTGGTAAAACCGGCGATCACTTCGGTGCGTGCCGTTGTGCCGTGCTCGCGCAGTTTAAACACGCGCTCAAGCAGACCCTGACCAGACGTCTGGGTAGTGTGTTGTTGGCTCATCATCAGTTTCCGAACAAGGAGGGAAAAATCCGTCGCTATCCTATACCAAAATGCGACAATAGGCGCGTTTGCGAGATACTTTTTTTCATTGATTTTGCTTATACGGCAACGATTGCGTCTCGCAAAACTGCATTACGTAAACGTTAAACTTGTTAAAAGGGAAAGGCATGTCCGGAATTGAAGCGGTATTTTTCGACTGCGACGGTACGCTGGTCGACAGTGAGGTCATTTGTTCCCGCGCGTATGTCAGCATGTTCCAGGAATTTGGCATTACGCTCGATCTCGAAGAGACGTTTAAGCGCTTCAAAGGCGTCAAACTCTACGAGATCATCGACATTATCAACGCCGAGCACGGCGTCAGTCTGGCGAAAGCCGACTTAGAACCAGTTTACCGCGCCGAGGTCGCACGCCTTTTCGACTCGGAGCTGGAAGTGATCGCCGGAGCGAATGCGCTGCTCGATTCAATGACAGTGCCGATGTGCGTGGTCTCCAACGGCCCGGTCAGCAAAATGCAGCACTCCCTCGGCAAGCTGGACATGTTGCACCATTTCCCGGAAAAACTGTTCAGCGGCTACGATATCCAGCGCTGGAAGCCGGATCCGGCTCTGATGTTCCACGCCGCGAAAGCGATGAACGTGAACGTTGAAAACTGCATTCTGGTGGATGATTCCAGCGCAGGTGCGCAGTCAGGGATTGATGCGGGGATGGAGGTGTTTTACTTCTGCGCCGATCCGCATAACCAGCCGATCAGCCATCCGAAAGTGACAACCTTTACCGATCTGGCGCAGTTGCCAGAGCTGTGGAAGGCGCGCGGGTGGGATATTACGCGTTAATGAAAAAAGCCGGATGGCGCTTGCGCTTATCCGGCCTACAAAACCTGCCAGAACCGATCACTCTTTCGGGTCTTTCCCCGCCAGCAGCTTGTCCAGCTCATCCCCGCCCACGTGACGGAAATCCTGTCCTTTCACGAAGTAGAAGATGTATTCACAAATGTTCTGGCAGCGGTCGCCGATACGCTCGATAGAGCGCGCGCAGAACAGCGCGGTGAGTACGCTTGGAATGGTGCGCGGATCTTCCATCATGTAGGTCATCAGCTGACGCACGATGCCCTCATATTCCTGGTCGACCTTCTTGTCTTCACGGTAAATACGCACCGCTTCATCAAGATCCATGCGCGCGAACGCATCCAGTACGTCATGCAGCATCTGCACCGTATGACGGCCCAGGGATTCCAGGCTCACCAGCAGCGGCTGGTGCTGGTGGGAGAATTTCTCCAGCGCAGTGCGGCAGATTTTATCCGCCACATCGCCAATACGTTCCAGCTCGGCGATGGTTTTGATGATCGCCATCACCAGGCGCAGGTCGCTCGCCGTCGGTTGACGTTTCGCGATGATACGCACGCAGGCTTCGTCGATCGCCACTTCCATCATGTTGACGTTTTTGTCGCCTTCGACAACGCGCTTCGCCAGCTCGCTGTCCTGGTTATGCATGGCGGTGATCGCATCAGACAGCTGCTGCTCGACCATGCCGCCCATCGTCATCACCTGGGTGCGGATACTTTCCAGCTCTGCGTTGAACTGGCCGGAAATGTGTTTGTTAAGATTGAGGTTGTCCATGATTCACTCCAAATCAACCGTAGCGGCCAGTAATATAATCTTCGGTTTGTTTCTTCGCGGGCCTGGTGAACAGAGCATCTGTGTCACTGAACTCAATCAACTCGCCCAGGTACATAAACGCCGTATGATCGGAACAACGCGCAGCCTGCTGCATGTTGTGGGTCACGATCACCACGGTGTAATCCTGTTTCAGCTCGGTGATCAGCTCTTCGATACGACCGGTGGAGATCGGGTCGAGGGCTGAGCACGGCTCATCCAGCAGCAACACTTCCGGGCGAATGGCGATACCGCGCGCAATGCACAGACGCTGCTGCTGACCACCGGAGAGAGAGTATCCGCTCTGGTGAAGTTTATCTTTGGTTTCGTTCCATAATGCGGCCTTGGTCAAAGCCCACTGCACGCGCTCGTCCATATCAGCACGAGAAAGCTTTTCGAACAGACGCACGCCAAAGGCGATGTTGTCGTAGATCGACATCGGGAACGGCGTCGGTTTCTGGAACACCATCCCCACTTTGGCACGCAGCAGGGCAATATCCTGGGTGTTGGTCAGAATGTTGTCGCCATCCAGCAGAATTTCGCCTTCCGCGCGCTGATCCGGATATAGCTCAAACATCTTGTTAAAGGTACGCAGCAGGGTGGACTTGCCACAGCCTGATGGGCCGATAAATGCCGTGACCTGGTTCTTGGCGATATCCAGGTTGATGTTTTTCAGGGCATGGAATTTACCGTAGTAGAAGTTCAAATCACGAACCTTAATCTTACCCGGTGCAGTATCAACCATACTCATTGACTCATTTCCTCATTCGGCGCCGCGTTGTGCCGCGCCGTCAAAATTAACCGTGTTTCTGCTTCGCGAAAATGACGCGCGCCAGAATGTTCAGCAACAGTACGCAAAGGGTAATAATCAGCACCCCGGCCCAGGCCAGCTGCTGCCACTCCGCGAACGGGCTCATCGCAAATTTAAAGATGGTGACCGGCAGGTTGGCGATCGGCTGCATCATGTCCGTGCTCCAGAACTGGTTGGAGAGCGCGGTGAACAGCAGCGGCGCGGTTTCACCCGCGATACGGGCAATCGCCAGCAGGATACCGGTCATGATCCCCGAGACCGACGCTTTCAGGGTGATCGCCGAAATCATCTTCCATTTCGGTGTGCCGAGTGCGTAAGCCGCTTCGCGCAGGCTGTCCGGGACCAGTTTCAGCATGTTCTCGGTGGTACGAATCACGATAGGCACCTGCAGCAGCGCCAGCGCAATCACGCCCGCCCAGCCGGAGAAGTGCTCCATCTGTGCCACCACGATGGTGTAAACGAACAGACCGACAACGATAGAAGGTGCGGAGAGCAGAATATCGTTGATGAAACGAATCACCTCTGCGACCCAGGATTTACGGCCATACTCCGCCAGATAGATCCCCGCCATGATGCCGAGCGGCGTACCGACGGCGGTCGCCCACAGGATCAGCAGTCCGCTGCCCGCCAGGGCGTTCGCTAACCCGCCACCAGCGGTATTCGGCGGTGGGGTCATTTCGGTGAACAGCGCAAGAGACATACCGTCGATACCGCGCGTCACGGTAGAAAACAGGATCCACACCAGCCAGAACAGACCGAACGCCATGGTCGCCATCGACAGCGTCAGCGCCAGACGGTTTTTCATGCGGCGACGCGCCTGCATTTTGCGGCGGGATTCAGCCAGTTCCGCGGTGGATTGCATTTCGAGAGTTGTCATTAGCGTGCCCCCTCACTTTTTGCGAGGCGCATGATCATAAACTTAGAGATCGCCAGAACAATGAAGGTGATCACAAACAGAATCAGACCCAGCTCCATCAGTGCCGCCACGTGCAGCCCGGATTCCGCTTCGGCGAACTCATTCGCCAGCGCTGAGGTGATACTGTTGCCCGGCATGTACAGCGATATGCTGTCGAGCTGGTAGGTGTTGCCGATGATAAAGGTCACGGCCATGGTTTCACCCAGCGCACGACCTAAGCCCAGCATAATGCCGCCGATGACACCGTTTTTGGTGAACGGCAGAACGATACGCCAGATAACTTCCCAGGTGGTGCAGCCGATACCGTAGGCCGACTCTTTCATCATCACCGGGGTTTGTTCGAAGACATCGCGCATGACCGCCGCAATGTACGGAATAATCATGATGGCGAGGATCACGCCTGCGGCCAGGATACCAATCCCGAAGGCCGGGCCGGAGAACAGCGCGCCGACAAACGGAATGTTGGAGAGGATATTCCCCACCGGCTCCTGGAAATACTTCGCGAACAGTGGCGCAAAGATAAACAGGCCCCACATGCCGTAAACGATACTCGGGATCGCCGCCAGCAGTTCAATCGCGATACCCAGCGGGCGTCGCAGCCAGCCTGGCGCCAGCTCCGTCAGGAACAGGGCAATACCAAAGCTCACAGGAACCGCAATCAGCAGGGCGATGAACGAGGTCATCAGCGTGCCGTAGATCGGCACCAGCGCACCGTAGATATCATTTGGCGCGTCCCATTCTTTGGTCCACAGGAAGGCAAAACCGAATTTCTGGATGCTCGGCCAGGAGGAGAAAATCAGTGACACGATAATGCCGCCCAGCAGCAATAGCACAATCAGCGCAGCCAGTCTGACCAGCGCGCTGAAAATCTTGTCACCATGTTTCCCCGGAGGGCTAAAAGCAGGCTTGGTTGCAGCCATAAATCACTCTTCTGTTAAATACGTTTCACGAATTGCCGGATGGCGCTAACGCTTATCCGGCCTACAGTCAGAACCGTAGGGCGGGTAAGCTTGCGCCACCCGCCATTTTCGTCAGAATTCTAAATCAGTACAATGCTTTACCGCTGCTGTCTTTCACGTTGGTTTTCCATGCAGCACGAATCTGCTCAACCACGCTGTCTGGCAGGCTGGCGTAATCCAGGTCATTAGCCTGTTTGCCGCCGTTTTTGTACGCCCAGTCGAAGAACTTCAGCACTTCTGCGCCCTGCTCAGGTTTCTTCTGATCTTTGTGGACCAGAATGAAGGTCGTGGAAGTAATTGGCCACGCCTCGTCACCTTTCTGGTTGGTCAGGTCCTGAGCGAAGGATTTGCTCCAGTCTGCGCCTTTGGCAGCGTTCGCAAAGTTCTCTTCAGTCGGGCTAACCGGTTTGCCATCGGCAGAGATCAGTTTGGTGTAAGCCAGGTTGTTCTGCTTAGCATAAGCGTACTCTACGTAGCCGATTGAGCCAGGCAGACGCTGGACGAACGCGGCGATACCGTCGTTACCTTTACCGCCCAGACCGGTCGGCCAGTTAACGGTAGAGCCAGAACCGATTTTGGATTTCCACTCTTCGTTCACTTTCGCCAGATAGCTGGTGAAGACGAAGGAGGTACCGGAACCGTCAGCACGACGAACCACGGCGATGTTCTGCGAAGGCAGTTTGATGCCCGGGTTCAGTTTGGTGATGGCTTCGTCATCCCATTTTTTGATTTTGCCGAGATAGATATCACCCAGGGTTTTGCCGTCCAGCACCAGTTCGCCAGATTTCAGGCCAGGGATATTCACGGCCAGCACAACACCACCGATAACGGTCGGGAACTGGAACAGACCTTCCTGCGCCAGTTTGTCATCAGACAGCGGAGCGTCTGATGCGCCGAAATCGACGGTGTTCGCGGTAATTTGTTTCACGCCACCGGAGGAGCCGATACCCTGATAGTTAACCTTGTTACCGGTTTCTTTCTGGTAAGTATCAGCCCATTTGGCATACACCGGCGCAGGGAATGTTGCACCAGCGCCAGTCAGGCTTGCTTCTGCGAATACAGAGAAAGCGCTCAGAGATAAGGTCGCGGCGACAACAGTTGCGACAGTGGTACGCATAACTTTCATAATGTCTCCTGCAAGATTTCGTAAATCATTGTTTGAGTGGCTACGATGAGCAAAATAGGACAAACAGGTGACAGATAAATGTACGAATTATGACAGTTTTATGACACTGAAAGTTTGACTTAAGAATCTGCAAAATTAGCATTAATAATCATCGTGTTAGCCACTTATATGACAGTGCGATTTCAGAAAAATTTTCTTTCTGTGACACTGAAAAAAGTAGCTGAAGATGACAGATTGTCATAAATAAAAACGTCGGGAAGGGATAAAAAAAGCTCCACCCGAAGGTGGAGCCTGAAGGGATTATTCTACGGTGACGGACTTCGCCAGGTTACGCGGCTGGTCGACGTCGGTGCCTTTGATCAGCGCGACGTGATACGCCAGCAGCTGCAGCGGAACGGTGTAGAAGATCGGGGCAATCACCTCTTCAACATGCGGCATCTCGATGATGTGCATGTTGTCGTTGCTGACAAACCCGGCATCCTGATCGGCGAAGACGTACAGCTGGCCGCCACGGGCGCGCACTTCTTCGATATTCGATTTCAGTTTTTCCAGCAGTTCGTTGTTCGGGGCAACCACGATCACCGGCATATCTGCGTCAATCAGCGCCAGCGGGCCATGTTTCAGCTCGCCTGCGGCGTAGGCTTCCGCATGGATGTAGGAGATCTCTTTCAGCTTCAGCGCGCCTTCCAGCGCGATTGGGTACTGATCGCCTCGGCCAAGGAACAGGGCGTGGTGTTTGTCAGAGAAATCTTCTGCCAGCGCTTCGATACGTTTGTCCTGGGAGAGCATCTGCTCGATACGGCTCGGCAGCGCCTGCAGCCCGTGAACGATATCCTGCTCAATGGACGCATCCTGGCCTTTCAGACGCGCCAGTTTCGCCACCAGCATCAACAGCACGGTCAGCTGAGTGGTAAAGGCTTTGGTCGACGCCACGCCGATTTCAGTCCCGGCTTTGGTCATCAGCGCCAGATCCGATTCACGCACCAGCGATGAGCCAGGGACGTTACAGATCGCCAGAGAACCGAGATAGCCCAGCTCTTTCGACAGACGCAGGGCCGCCAGGGTATCCGCCGTTTCACCGGACTGGGAAAGGGTGATCATCAGGCTGTTACGGCGCACGGCAGATTTGCGGTAGCGGAATTCCGAGGCGATTTCGACATCGCACGGCACGCCCGCCAGGGCTTCAAACCAGTAGCGCGAAACCATACCTGAGTTGTAAGAGGTGCCGCAGGCGACAATCTGGATATGCTCGACCTTCGCCAGCATCTCGTTGGCGTTAGCACCCAGCTCGCTCAGATCCACCTCACCGTGGCTGATGCGCCCGGTCAGGGTGTTCTTGATGGCGTTTGGCTGCTCATAGATCTCTTTCTGCATGTAGTGACGGTACGCGCCTTTGTCGCCCGCATCGTACTGCAGATTCGATTCGATCTCCTGACGCTTCACCTGCGCGCCGGATTTATCAAAGACCGTCACGCTGCGACGGGTCACTTCCGCGATATCGCCCTCTTCGAGGAAGATAAAACGACGGGTGACCGGCAGGAGTGCCAGCTGATCGGAAGCGATGAAGTTCTCGCCCATACCCATACCGATGACCATCGGGCTACCGGAACGTGCCGCCAGCAGGGTGCTCGGATCGCGAGAATCCATGATCACTGTACCGTACGCGCCGCGCAGCTGAGGAATGGCGCGCAGCACCGCTTCGCGCAGCGTACCGCCTTGCTCCAGTTCCCAGTGAACCAGGTGAGCGATAACTTCGGTGTCAGTTTCAGAGACAAAGGTGTAGCCACGCGCTTTCAACTCTTCGCGCAGCGGTTCGTGGTTTTCGATAATGCCGTTATGCACCACCACAATGTGTTCAGACACATGCGGGTGGGCGTTACCTTCAGACGGTTCGCCGTGGGTTGCCCAGCGGGTGTGCGCGATACCGGTTCCGCCGTGCAGCGGAGTTTCTTCCGCAGCTTGCGCCAGCATTTGCACTTTACCGAGACGGCGCAGACGGGTCATATGACCTTCTGCATCCACTACTGCCAGACCGGCAGAGTCATAGCCACGGTATTCCAGACGACGTAAACCTTCGAGAAGGATTTCAGCAATATCACGCTGCGCAACTGCGCCAACAATTCCACACATAGTTAGATTTCCTGATAATGGCGTTATGCCATGCGTTGTCGCTGACCTGTATTGCCCTTTTAGGGCGCCCCGAGCCTTGTAGAGAGTGGGGTTATAGTTATGGTTACTGCCAGTGGGGGGAAATATATCTTTATCTCCTCACCCGAGTTAGCCTGATGGCGGCTACGCCTTATCAGGCCTACTTAATCGTAGGGCGGGTAAGCGAAGCGCCACCCGCCTGGTTGTTACTTTTTCTTCACCGGACGCTGCCAGCCTTGCTTATGCACCTGCGGTACGCGGCTGAGCACCAGCTCATTATCCGCCACATCGCGCGTCACGGTCGTTCCGGCGGCGATGGTCACACCCTTACCGACGGTGACCGGCGCCACCAGCTGCGTGTCGGAGCCGACAAACACATCGTCACCGATGATGGTTTTAAACTTGTTCGCGCCATCGTAGTTACAGGTGATCGTACCCGCCCCGATATTCACGTTGTCGCCAATTTCCGCGTCGCCCAGATAGCTCAGATGACCCGCTTTCGAGCCCTTACCCAGACGCGCTTTTTTCATCTCAACGAAGTTGCCCACGTGCGCACCTTCCAGCAGCTCGGCGCCAGGGCGCAGACGCGCGAACGGGCCGATGGTGCAGGCCGCTTCCAGATGTGAATCTTCCACCACGCTGTACGGACTGATTTCGCAGTCATCGCCAATCACGCTGTTTTTGATCACACACCCGGTACCGATTTTGACGCGATTCCCAAGCGTGACCTGACCTTCAATAATAACGTTAGTGTCGATTTCCACATCGCGCCCGTGATTCAGCGTGCCGCGCATATCAAACCGCGCCGGATCGCGCAGCATCACGCCCGCCAGCAGCAGTTTTTCCGCCTGCTCGGCCTGGTAAACGCGCTCAAGACGAGAGAGCTGCAGACGATTGTTCACGCCTTCCACTTCGCTCAGGCGATCGGGATGAACCGCCACGATCTCATTTCCTTCGTGGTGCGCCAGAGCAATGATATCGGTGATGTAGTATTCACCCTGGGCATTATTGTTGTTCAGTTTTGCCAGCCAGCGCTTCATGTCTGCGCCGTTGGCGATCAGGATACCGGTATTGATTTCCTGAATCTGACGCTGTTCGTCAGTCGCATCTTTGTGCTCAACGATGCCGGTCACTTTGTCGTTTTCACGGGTGATGCGGCCATAGCCTGTCGGATCGTCGAGTTTAACGGTCAATAAACCGATGCCGCCCTGCGGTTTGGCTTCACGCAGGCGCGTCAGGGTTTCTACTGCGATCAGCGGGACATCGCCGTAAAGCATCAGAATGTCTTCGTCATCCGCAAAGAACGGCGCGGCCTGCTGCATCGCATGGCCCGTTCCCAGCTGTTCTGCCTGAAGGACCCAGTTGAGTTTGTCATCGCGCAGCGTTTGCTTGAGCAGATCGCCGCCGTGGCCATACACCAGATGGACCTTGCTTGCGCCAAGTTCCCCAGCGGCATCAATGACATGCTGCACCATTGGCTTTCCTGCCAGTGTGTGAAGCACCTTAGGAAGATCGGAATACATGCGGGTGCCTTTGCCAGCGGCAAGGATGACCACGCTCATCGTATTGTTCAACATACGCGTCCTGACTGTAATTTGAGTGAGAAGTAAAACCCTTTGACGTTGAAAATTCTACATATTTTGCGTCATAAAATGGACCGCTCGTAAAACGTTCAACATCCGGCGATATTCGCTATTTGAGGATAGTTTTGCGGTCAGAGTAAATCACTTTTTCTCTGGAAAATAGCTTTCTTAAGGCAAGTCGCAAGGGTTCACAACAGGTTAGCGATTTTTTCGCCTCAAGAATAAAGATCCGTTTAAAGCAAAACGGTGTTTTAATTATTCAATATTGTGACACCTAAAAAAGAAACACCGTTTCATCTTGATGATAATGGCGCTCACTTATCAATCAGGAGAATAAGATGAACTATAAAATACCTCTGGCCCTAATGATGTGTAGCTCCTTTGCTGTCTCGGCTGCCGGGCAGCACGTCTGGAAAGCGATTGCCTTTGGGCAGTCTACCGATCTGAATTTTTCCTCTAACGTGTTGCCGGAAAAAATCGGCGTCAACGACGTGACCATCGACGGCAAAAAGCTGTCGCCGCAGGACACGGCGGATCTCTCGAAACCCATCACCATTGAAAGCCGGGGCGGGAAGATTGCCAACTCGCACGACGGGCTAACCTTTTTCTATACCGAGCTGCCGACTCGTGAGAATTTCGAATTGCTGGCCACCGTTAAAGTTGAGCAGTTTGGTCCGGAGAATGGCGCAAAACCAGCCGCGCAGGAGGGCGCAGGGCTGCTGGTGCGCGACGTGATTGGCGTGCCCCGCCAGCAGCCGCTTAAAGAGGGCTATGAAGAGTTTCCGGCCGCCTCAAACCTGGTGATGAATGCCATCATGACCCAGGATAAAAAGGACCACCAGCGGGTCAAAATGCAGGCCATCACCCGCGAAGGGATTTCCCAGCCCTGGGGTAACGCGGGCGCAGCGATCAAAAAGCAGAGCTATAAAGAAGAGATCGACCTGAGCCAGACGCCGGAATTCCGTCTGAAGCTGCAGCGCACTAACGACGGCTTTATCACCGCCTGGTCCCCCGTCGGGAGTGACGCGTGGGTGAGCCAAAGCGTACCGCGTGCGGACCTGATCGCTGTGCAAAATAAAGATCGCTATTACGTCGGCTTTTTCGCCTCGCGTAACGCCAAAATCACCGTATCGGACGCCTCGCTGACCACCTCCGCCGCAGAAACCGAACCTTCAAAACCCTGGCAGGCCAAAGCGCTCCCGACGGTGGTGCAGCTGACATCATCAGGGAAAAGTACATCGGATAAGTACCTCGTTCAGGCGCGAGCGAACCATGACGGGGTTTTCAGTGTGCGTCAGAACGAAGTGGTGATCGGTAACGATAAAGCGGTGAAAGCCGGAGAGATGTACGGCCTGCCAGCGACCCTGACGGAAAATAACGCCTTCAGCCTGAGCTTTACGCCCGCCAGCGGCGAAACCATTCATCAGCCATTTAGCGTTGAAAAGGTGGATGGGTTTACGGCTACGACGCTGCACGCCGCCCCTGACGGCAAAGCCGACGGGAAAGGTACGCTCGCCTCGCCGCTGGATTTAGCCTCCGCGATTGATCTGCTCGCACCTGGCGGAACGATTATCCTCAAAGCCGGGGAGTATCCGCGCAGCGAGATCCCACTGGCCGCCAGCGGCAATGCCGATCTACGCAAAACATTGCAGGCAGACGGCAAGGCCGTGATTCATGGTCTGCTGGTGGATGCCAGCTACTGGCACATCAAGGGCATCGACATTACCGACAAAAGCCTGCGCATTCAGGGCAGCCACAACCTGATTGAGAACGTGACCGCCTACCGGAACGACGATACGGGCATTCAGATATCGTCCCCGGACAACGTGGGCCGACCGCTGTGGGCAAGCCATAACCGGGTAATACATTCTGAGTCTTACGCCAATGTCGATCCCGGCAAAATCAACGCCGATGGTTTTGCCGTGAAGATGCGCGTGGGCGAAGGTAACCGTCTGGAGAACTGCTATTCCCACGACAATATCGACGACGGTTTCGACCTGTTCAATAAGATAGAGGACGGTGCGAACGGGGTTGTGGTGATCGAGAATTCAATCGCCCGCAACAACACCAGCAACGGATTTAAACTCGGCGGAGAAGGGCAGCCGGTGGCGCATGAAGTGCGAAACAGCAAGGCGGAAGGGAATCAGCTGGATGGTTTTACCGACAACTTCAATCCCGGCAAGCTGGTGGTGACGAACAATGTGGCGGTGGACAATCAGCGTTTTAACTTTATCTTCCGCCCAAGCCCGTATGGGGATGCATCAACGCAGGGCATTTTCAGCGGCAACAAATCCGTGCGCACGCAGCCTGGTCGCTATGACGATGCGGTGGTCGGGAATATTGATGAGACGAACTATTTTATCGCAGACGGGAAGAGCGTGAATAACGGCGGAGAAGTGCTGCCAGATGGCGCTTCGCTTATCACACAACGGTAAGCGTGGCGCCACTCGGCATACAGCAGATTACAGGTTGAACGTACCAAAAGAGACGTTCATGTTGCTGAAGAGAGCGATGACTTTATTGATCAGTTTCATGTGGGTATCCCCTGTTGTTGGAGTTGATTATGTGACACACATCACAAAAAGAAGTCTACTCCTCAACATTTAACCGATCAATATTTTTGTGACCAAAATCACAAAATATTAAAACACCTTTTCAGTTCCATAAAATCTGAAACGCAGCCATAAAAAAAGCCAGTCTGAAAACCAGACTGGCTTTTGTGCTTTTCAAGCCGGTGTTACATCGCTTTTTTGGTCAACTCGATAACGCGCAGTTTCGCGATCGCTTTAGCCAGCTCAGCTGAGGCCTGTGCGTAATCCACGTCGCCATGAGAGCTCTTAATGTGCTCTTCTGCTTTACGCTTCGCTTCCAGAGCTCGTGCTTCGTCGAGATCCTGTCCACGAATAGCGGTATCAGCAAGAACGGTCACACTACCAGGCTGCACTTCAAGAATGCCGCCGGACAGATAGATAAACTCTTCATGACCGAACTGTTTTACGATGCGGATCATACCAGGCTTAATGGCGGTGAGCAGCGGTGCGTGCCCTGGGAAAATACCCAGTTCACCTTCACTGCCCGTTACCTGGATTTTCTCGACCAGACCAGAGAACATTTGTTGCTCTGCGCTGACGACGTCCAGGTGGTAAGTCATTGCCATATCACCCTCCGATTAAGGCGTTAAAGTTTTTTGGCTTTCTCGACAGCTTCATCGATGGTGCCAACCATATAGAACGCCTGCTCTGGCAGGTGATCGTATTCGCCTTCCATGATGCCTTTAAAGCCACGGATGGTATCTTTCAGCGATACGAATTTACCCGGAGAACCGGTAAAGACTTCTGCAACGAAGAACGGCTGGGACAGGAAGCGCTGGATCTTACGCGCACGTGCTACCACCAGTTTGTCTTCTTCAGACAGTTCGTCCATACCCAGGATCGCGATGATGTCTTTCAGTTCCTGGTAACGCTGCAGGATGGACTGAACGCCACGCGCGGTGTCGTAGTGTTCCTGACCAACAACCAGTGGATCCAGCTGACGGCTGGTGGAGTCCAGCGGGTCAACGGCCGGGTAGATACCCAGAGACGCGATCTGACGGCTCAGTACCACGGTTGCATCTAAGTGAGCAAAGGTGGTGGCTGGAGATGGGTCAGTCAAGTCATCCGCAGGTACGTATACCGCCTGTACGGAGGTGATAGAACCGGTTTTGGTAGAAGTGATACGTTCCTGCAGAACGCCCATCTCTTCCGCCAGAGTCGGCTGATAACCTACCGCTGATGGCATACGGCCCAGCAGTGCAGATACTTCAGTACCGGCCAGGGTGTAACGGTAGATGTTATCAACGAACAGCAGTACGTCACGACCTTCGTCACGGAACTTCTCAGCCATAGTCAGGCCGGTCAGTGCCACACGCAGACGGTTTCCTGGTGGCTCGTTCATCTGGCCGTAAACCAGGGATACTTTATCCAGAACGTTGGAGTCGGTCATTTCGTGGTAGAAGTCGTTACCCTCACGAGTACGCTCACCCACGCCTGCAAACACGGAGTAACCGGAGTGCTCGATCGCGATGTTACGGATCAGCTCCATCATGTTTACGGTTTTACCTACACCCGCACCACCGAACAGACCGACTTTACCGCCTTTTGCAAACGGGCAGATCAGGTCCATTACTTTGATACCAGTTTCCAGCAGTTCCTGAGAGCTTGACAGCTCTTCGTAGGAAGGCGCTTCGCGGTGGATCGCCCAACGCTCTTCTTCGCCGATGTCGCCTTTCATGTCGATCGGCTGACCGAGCACGTTCATGATACGACCCAGCGTTGCTTTACCAACCGGGACTTCGATCGGGTGCTCAAGGTCTTTAACTTCCAGACCACGACGCAAACCGTCAGAAGAACCCATGGCGATGGTACGCACGATACCACCACCGAGCTGCTGCTGAACTTCCAGCACCAGGCTCTCATTACCATTCTGAACCTCAAGAGCATCGTACACGCGCGGTACGGCATCCTGAGGGAATTCGACGTCAACCACGGCGCCGATTACCTGGACAATTTTTCCAGTAGCCATCTTGAATCCTCTACGAATTAACCTGGTTATACCGCGGATGCACCACCGACGATTTCGGTGAGTTCCTGAGTAATGCTGGCCTGACGAGCTTTGTTGTATACCAACTGCAGCTCTTTAATCAGGCTGCCGCCATTGTCGGTCGCGGCTTTCATCGCCACCATACGTGCGGCCTGCTCGCTGGCCAGGTTTTCTACCACGCCCTGATAAACCTGAGATTCAACGTAACGACGCAGCAGGGTATCCAGCAGCGGTTTCGGATCGGGTTCATACAGGTAATCCCAGGCTTTATGTTTTAACTCTTCATCTTCTGATGCCGGCAATGGCAGCAGCTGAGTGAGGGTCGGAACCTGAGACATGGTATTAATAAATTTGTTGCTGACCACATACAGTCTGTCCAGACGGCCTTCATCGTAGGCCTGCAACATCACTTTTACCGGGCCGATCAGTTCGGACAGGGATGGGTTATCACCCATGCCGGTCACCTGAGCGACAATGTTGCCACCCACTGAATTAAAGAAAGAAACGCCCTTGGAGCCGATCATCGCGATATCGCTCTGAACGCCTTTGTCGGACCAGACTTTCATTTCAGCCAGCAGCTTTTTGAACAGGTTAATGTTCAAGCCACCGCACAGACCACGGTCGGTAGACACCACCAGGTAGCCCACGCGTTTAACGTCGCGTTCTTCCAGGTAAGGATGCTTATATTCCAGATTACCGTTCGCAAGGTGACCAATCACTTTGCGCATGGTATCTGCATAAGGACGGCTGGCCGCCATGCGCTCCTGCGATTTACGCATTTTGGAAGCGGCGACCATTTCCATCGCTTTAGTGATCTTTTGCGTGTTCTGGACGCTTGCGATCTTACTACGTATCTCTTTTGCGCCGGCCATGAGCTTCTCCTCAATGCCTTGCGGCCTGTCCTAAGACAAGCCGCCGGACGTTACCAGGACTGGGTTGCTTTGAAGGAATCGAGGATAGCTTTCAGCTTGCCTTCGATTTCGTCGTTATAGCCACCGGACTGGTTAATCTCTTGCATCAGCGGAGCGTGATCACGGTCAACGTAAGCCAGCAGTGCGGCTTCAAAGCTACCGATTTTCGCCAGTTCCACATCTTCGAGGTAACCGCGTTCAGCCGCGAACAGCACCAGGCCCTGTTGTGCAACAGACATTGGGGCATACTGTTTCTGTTTCAGCAGCTCGGTCACTTTCTGACCATGGCTTAACTGCTTACGGGTCGCTTCATCCAGATCGGAAGCGAACTGAGAGAACGCAGCCAGTTCACGATACTGTGCCAGAGCGGTACGAATACCACCGGACAGTTTCTTGATGATCTTAGTCTGAGCAGCACCACCCACACGGGATACGGAGATCCCTGGGTTAACCGCAGGACGAATACCGGAGTTGAACAGGTTGGTTTCGAGGAAGATCTGACCATCGGTAATGGAAATTACGTTGGTCGGAACGAACGCAGAAACGTCACCCGCCTGAGTTTCGATAATCGGCAGTGCAGTCAGGGAGCCGGTTTTACCTTTAACTTCACCATTGGTGAACTTCTCAACGTACTCAGCGTTAACGCGGGATGCGCGCTCCAGCAGACGGGAGTGGAGGTAAAATACGTCGCCCGGGAAGGCTTCACGTCCTGGTGGACGACGGAGCAGCAGGGAAACCTGACGGTAAGCAACAGCCTGTTTAGACAGGTCATCGTACACGATCAGTGCATCTTCACCGCGGTCACGGAAGTATTCGCCCATTGCGCAACCGGCATATGGCGCCAGGTATTGCAGTGCAGCAGATTCAGAAGCGGTTGCAACCACCACGATGGTGTTTGACAGCGCGCCGTGCTCTTCCAGTTTACGAACCACGTTGGAAATGGTGGACGCTTTCTGGCCGATAGCCACGTACACGCATTTGATGCCGGAATCGCGCTGGTTGATGATCGCATCGATTGCCATCGCGGTTTTACCGGTCTGACGGTCACCGATGATCAGTTCACGCTGACCACGACCGATTGGGATCATGGCATCAACGGATTTATAACCCGTCTGAACTGGCTGATCAACGGACTGACGTTCGATAACGCCTGGTGCGATAACTTCGATTGGCGAGAAGCCATCGTTATCAACCGGGCCTTTACCGTCGATTGGTGCACCCAGGGTGTTCACCACGCGACCCAGCAGGCCACGGCCGACTGGAACTTCCAGAATACGACCAGTACATTTGACTTTCATGCCTTCGGCAAGGTCAGCGTACGGGCCCATCACTACAGCACCTACGGAGTCGCGCTCCAGGTTCAGTGCGATAGCGTAACGGTTACCCGGCAGGGAAATCATCTCACCCT
The DNA here is from genome assembly GCF_058791735.1 of Lelliottia sp. EB106-05-01-XG201. Lineage (NCBI taxonomy): Bacteria > Pseudomonadati > Pseudomonadota > Gammaproteobacteria > Enterobacterales > Enterobacteriaceae > Lelliottia > Lelliottia sp. EB106-05-01-XG201. Next base: position 4,799,937 of record NZ_JBYTDV010000001.1, on the reverse strand, counting down.
GCATACAATCGGCCAGGCCGTGGATGCGGATAACACCGTCACTTACAGAAACAATAGTACCTTCGTTATGAGCTTCGCTCACAACACTGAACTGAGCAATGCGCTGCTTGATCAGTTCGCTGATTTCGGTGGAATTCAGTTGCATGCTCCAGTCCCCTTAAGACTGCAAGACGTCTGCAAGGCGTTCAAGACGGCCGCGTACGCTGCCATCAATGACCATATCACCCGCTCGGATGATTACGCCTGCCATTACAGACTTATCGATTTTGCAATTCAGCTTAACTTTGCGTGACAGACGTTTTTCCATCGCGGCGGAGATCTTCGCAAGCTGTTCTTCACTCAGTTCATTCGCAGAGGTTACTTCAACTTCGGCGGTAGCTTCACTGAGGGCACGTAAGTGCTGGAACTGCTCGAGAACATCAGGGAGCACTCGCAGACGACCATTTTCAGCCATGACCTTAATCAGGTTCTGGCCGTTGTCATCCAGTTGCTCACCACAAATGGCGATAAACGATGCAGCAAGGGTTTCGGGTGCTAACGCACCGGAAAGCATCTCAGCCACTTGCTCGTTTTTCGTTACCTCAGCGGCAAACGCCAGCATATCCTGCCAGCGATCGACATTTTGGTGTTCGACAGCAAAGTCAAAAGCTGCTTTGGCGTAGGGGCGAGCTACCGTAACAAATTCAGACATCAGCCCCTCCCTCCTTACAGTTCAGCGACAAGTTTGTCCACGATGTCGCTATTAGCAGCTTCATCCACGGAACGTTCGATGATCTTCTCGGCGCCAGCAACAGCCAGAATCGCAACCTGCTTACGCAGTTCTTCACGAGCACGTTTACGCTCAGCATCAATTTCAGCCTGAGCTTGTGCAACGATCTTGGTACGTTCCTGTTCTGCTTCAGCTTTGGCTTCGTCCAGGATCTGAGCACGGCGTTTGTTAGCCTGTTCAATGATTACCTGAGCTTCACCTTTCGCTTTTTTCAGCTGGTCTGTCGCGTTGGCCTGTGCAAGGTCCAAATCTTTCTTAGCGCGCTCTGCGGAAGCCAGACCGTCAGCAATTTCTTTCTGACGTTTCTCGATGGCTGCCATTAAAGGCGGCCATACATACTTCATGCAGAACCAGACAAAGAGAATAAACGCGATGGCCTGGCCGAGGATTGTTGCGTTCATGTTCACAGCACAATACCTCTTTAATTTCTGTGGCTTGGGTTTTTAAAAACGAGTTACGCGACAGCAAACATCACGTACAGACCCAGACCTACAGCGATCATCGGGATTGCATCCACCAGACCCATAACGATAAAGAACTGAGTACGCAGCAGAGGAATCAGATCCGGTTGACGCGCAGCGCCTTCCAGGAATTTGCCCCCGAGGATGCCGATACCGATCGCAGCACCGATAGCCGCCAGACCCATCATCACAGCGGCAGCCATGTACAGCAGATCCATATTCAGGTTTTCCATGACAGTCTCCAGTTTGTTTCAATAAAAACGTAGTAGTGGTGGTTAAAAAATCAGTGCTCTTCAGACGCCATCGACAGATAGACGATCGTCAGAACCATGAAGATAAAGGCTTGCAGCGTAATGATCAGGATGTGGAAAATGGCCCAGGGCACATTCAGAATCCACTGTGACCACCACGGCAGAAGACCCGCGATCAGAATGAAAATCAGCTCACCCGCATACATGTTACCGAACAGTCGCAGACCGAGTGAAACCGGTTTGGACAGCAGGCTTACGCCTTCCAGGATCAGGTTGACCGGAATGAACGCCCAGTGGTTGAACGGCTGCAAGGTAAGCTCTTTCACAAAGCCGCTTACGCCTTTCATTTTGATGCTGTAGAAAAGAATCAGGATGAATACGCCCAGCGCCATGGACAGGGTGATGTTCACGTCAGCAGACGGAACCACACGCAGTGCCGGCAGGCCGAGAACATGCTCACCGATGTACGGCAGCAGGTCGATAGGCAGAAGGTCCATCAGGTTCATCAGGAAGACCCAGACGAAGACAGTCAGCGCCAGCGGAGCAATCAGCTTGCTCTTACCGTGATACATGTCTTTGACGCTGCCATGAACGAAGCCGATGACTAACTCGATAGCCGTCTGGAATTTCCCTGGAACACCGCTGGTCGCCTTTTTAGCAACGCTACGGAACATGGCCAGGAACAACAGACCCAACACCACCGAGAAGAACATGGAGTCAATGTTGAGCGTCCAGAAGGTGGCCGGGGGGTTATGCGGATCCACCAGCGAGAATGTACGCAGGTCCATCTGAAGGTTCGTCAGATGGTGACCTATGTAATCCTGCGGCGTCATATTTTCTGAAGCCATGATGCCTTTTACCCTTTGTTGTTGATTACAGCTGGCGCCAGAATTTGTACCACCAGCACCAAAACCCACGTCACGATCAGCGGCAAAAATACCACTTTCAAAACAGCCAGCGCCACCACCAGGAAGGCGAAGGTCAGCAACACCTTACACACTTCGCCAAGAGCGAAGGACCAGGCCACGCGGCCTTTGGCAGGTGTATGCGCCTGATGACGCCAGGCAAAAATCATAAACAACATGTTTGGCAAAACCACTGCCAAACCTCCACACACTGCGGAGATGCCCCAGAAGGGGTCTTTGAGGCAGAACAGCAGTCCACTTGCTATCACAGCCAGAAACTGAATGAACAGAAGCTTACGAGCAACGTTTCGACTCAAGAGCGACACAGACATCACGTTTTTACTCCTGCTCCCTTCGAGGTATGTCGCGTGTCGTATAAAACGTCCTTTAACGCTCAGAGTCAAGCATCAAAAAGCGGTCAAATTATACGGTGCGCACCCGTGAATTCAAACATTAAGTAGCGAAAAGGTGAATAAATGTTTAAATAATTTTCCCCACCGCTATTTTTTAACTTTTCGCCAAACCCCACGCAATCCGGGAAAACTGCAAACCGCGTAGAAACGTTGGCGACAAAGCGTGCACGAGATCACAAAATACACATTTACGATAAGGTCATATTTATCAAATCAATAATTTGGTTTAATTCATCTTTATGATATTAAAGATAAATGCCAGTAACTATTTTCAAAACAGCCCCGTACACGACAAAAACCTTTCATTGACATTTTTAATAAATATTTAACATCGCAATCTCGTTACTGAATTCCACTTTTAGCAGACTGATATTTTCAGTGCTGACTATATTTTGGGGGAACAAACGCATTCAGGTTAACGTTTGGGTAATCCCCGGTAACAACAAGGTTAAATTCAGTTCAGGGTGAAGCCCGACTTCGTGCTGCTTTTTAACACTCTAAGAACAGCACGAATTCCGCATTTTTTATGAGATTTTTAAAAATTGTTTGGCTTAATTATCACCAAATGGCGTTCACCATCGAGTTGCGGTACCCGCAGTTTAACAATGGACTCGACGGTATATCCATCAGGGAGTTGGGCGATTTCATCGTCAGGAACCAGTCCTTTGAGCGCGTAAAAACGGCCCTCTTGCGCGGGCAGGTGCTTGCACCAGCTCACCATATCGTTGAGCGAAGCAAACGCGCGGCTGATCACGCCGTCGAACGGTGGCTCGGACGGAAACGCCTCTACCCTGCTCTGGACCGGCTCAATGTTCTCGAGCTTCAGCTCATGCTGGACCTGACGCAGGAAGCGCACGCGCTTACCCAGGCTGTCCAGCAGCGTGAAATGGCACTCCGGGCGCACGATGGATAACGGAATACCGGGCAGACCCGGGCCAGTACCGACATCGATAAAACGCTCACCCTGCAGGTGAGGCGCCACCACTATGCTGTCGAGGATATGACGAATCAGCATCTCGTTGGGATCGCGTACCGACGTGAGGTTGTACGCTTTGTTCCATTTGTTCAGCATATCGACATAGGCCACCAGCTGATTTTTCTGGTGATCGGTGAGCGAAATACCTGCTTCATCCAGCAGACGAGAGAGTTTGTTGAGCACGGTGAATACCTGTTTGAAATAATGAGCCCGGTGGCGCTAGCGCTTACCGGGCCTACGATACGAACTGTAGGGCGGGTTAGCGAAGCGCCACCCGCCAAAATGGCAAAGATTGCCTGCTGTTAAGCGCTGCGGCGCAGCATACCTTGTTTTTTCAGCCATACCAGCAGAATGGAGATCGCTGCGGGCGTCACGCCGGAGATGCGAGATGCCTGGCCGATCGACACCGGTTTGTGATCGTTCAGCTTGGCGATCACTTCGTTGGACAGCCCCGTCACCTGGCGGTAGTCCAGCATTGCCGGCAGCAGCGTGTTCTCGTTGCGCAGCTGTTTCTCGATCTCATCCTGCTGACGCGCGATGTAACCTTCGTATTTGACCTGGATTTCGACCTGCTCGGCCGCTTCGGCGTCGTCCAGACCCGGCGCGAACGGCATCATCTGCACCAGCTTCTCGTAGGTCATTTCCGGGCGGCGCAGCAGATCTTCCCCGCTGGCTTCGCGCGACAGTGGTGCGCTCAAGTGAGCGTTTACTTCGCCTACTGATTCGGTCTGTGGGTTCACCCAGGACGTTTTCAGGCGCTGGCGTTCAGTTTCGATACGCTCCAGCTTGTCGTTGAAACGCGCCCAGCGTTCATCATCGACCAGACCCAGCTCGCGACCCATTTCGGTCAGACGCAGATCGGCGTTGTCTTCACGCAGCATCAGACGATATTCCGCACGTGAGGTGAACATGCGGTACGGTTCTTTGGTACCGAGGGTGCAGAGATCGTCGACCAGCACGCCCAGATAGGCCTGATCGCGACGCGGTGCCCAGCCCTCTTTTTCGGCAGAGAAGCGCGCGGCGTTAAGACCCGCCAGCAGGCCCTGCGCGGCGGCTTCTTCGTAGCCGGTGGTGCCGTTGATCTGTCCGGCGAAGAACAGGCCCTGGATAAATTTGCTCTCCAGTGTCGGTTTCAGATCGCGCGGGTCGAAGAAATCGTACTCAATAGCGTAGCCAGGACGAACGATTTTTGCGTTCTCCATGCCCTGCATTGAGCGAACAATTTGCATCTGCACATCGAACGGCAGGCTGGTGGAGATGCCGTTCGGGTAAATTTCGTTAGAGGTGAGGCCTTCCGGCTCCAGGAAGATCTGGTGCTGGTTACGATCGGCAAAACGCATCACCTTGTCTTCGATCGACGGGCAATAGCGCGGGCCGATCCCTTCGATCACACCGGCGTACATCGGGCTACGATCGAGGTTATTGCGGATCACGTCATGGGTTTTTTCGTTGGTGTGCGTGATGTAGCACGGCACCTGCTGCGGATGCTGTGCAGCGGAACCCATGAACGAGAAGACCGGCATCGGGTTGTCGCCGTGCTGCTCTGCCAGCACGCTAAAATCGATGGTGCGCGCATCAATTCGCGGCGGCGTACCGGTTTTCAGGCGGCTGACGCGCAGCGGCAGTTCGCGAAGACGACGAGACAGGGGAATGGACGGCGGATCGCCAGCACGGCCACCGCTGTAGTTATCCAGACCAATGTGAATTTTGCCATCGAGGAAGGTTCCGACCGTCAGCACCACGGATTTGGCACGGAACTTCAGACCCATCTGGGTCACGGCACCGACGACACGATCGTTCTCGACGATAAGATCTTCCACCGCCTGCTGGAAGATCATCAGGTTCGGTTGGTTCTCCAGCGCAGTACGCACAGCCTGGCGGTAGAGCACGCGGTCTGCCTGAGCGCGAGTGGCTCGAACGGCGGGACCTTTGCTCGCGTTTAGTATCCTAAACTGAATGCCAGCCTGATCGATCGCTTTCGCCATCAGGCCGCCAAGAGCATCCACTTCTTTTACCAGGTGTCCTTTCCCAATGCCGCCAATCGCCGGATTACAGGACATTTGTCCCAGCGTGTCGATATTGTGTGTCAAAAGCAGAGTCTGTTGACCCATACGCGCTGCAGCCATAGCGGCCTCAGTGCCTGCGTGACCCCCGCCAATGATGATGACGTCAAAAGGATCCTGATAAAACATGCTTTCCTGCCTTGCGTAAAGCGGTTTGAAAATGGATTTAAGCCCGGGCCGTGGATTCTACTCAAGTTTAGTCTTTCGAGAAAGCATTGGGATCTTGGCTATTAAAAAGAAGATCTTCTTATTTAGAGATCTGTTTTACTATGATCTCTTATTAGGATCGCCTTCACCTGTGGGTAAGTGGGATCTCATGAGAAAGATCATAAGGATAGAAAGGATCGTTTGCTGTGAATGATCGGTGATCCTGGACAGTATAAGCTGGGGTTAGATCCTCGACTTATACACAGGTCAAAAACCAGACAACGGTTATACCTTGGATAACTACCGGTTGATCCAAGGTTTTAACCAGACTTATCCACATCTGATCGCACGATCTTTAAGCGTTCTTGAGTAAATTAATCCATCCACCCAGCCATTCTTCGGCTGGATCCTCCGGAATATCATGATCGAGGATGTTGATCTTCAGCGTTTCGCCGATCTGTTTTGCCCCACCGGAGATGATCGCGGCTTCGACTTTCTCTACAGCACCGCAAAAGGTGTCGTATTCGCGGCTACCAATACCGATCGCGCCAAAACGCACGCCTGACAGGTCAGGGAGCTGCTCGAGAAGCTCATCATAAAGAGGTTGCAGGTTATCCGGGATATCGCCCGCACCGTGGGTCGAGGTGATCAGCAGCCAGATCCCATCAACAGAAAGATCTTCCAGCAACGGCCCGTGGAGGGTTTCGGTGGAAAAACCGGCATCTTCCAGCTTTTCGGCCAGGTGTTCTGCAACATATTCCGCGCCGCCAAGAGTACTGCCACTGATAAGAGTTATATCTGCCATGATCGCTCGCTCATATAAAGAGGGAAGCATTGTACGCTGTGAGCGAGCTGGGATCTACCTGTGGAAAATGTGGTGATTAAAAGGTGCCGCTACGGGCGGATGGTGCGCATGATCGGGTTCTGCAGGGAGATCAGCGTCTCGGTGGACTGAATTTCATCAATTGTTTGGATCTTGTTGATAAGTACCTGCTGCAGGGCATCGATCGACTTGCACATCACCTTAATAAAGATGCTGTAGTGCCCGGTGGTGTAATAGGCTTCGGTCACCTCTTCCAGGCTTTCGAGCCGGGCCAGCGCCGAGGGGTAATCTTTTGCGCTTTTCAGAATAATGCCAATGAAGCAGCAGACGTCGTACCCGAGCTGTTTCGGACTGACGTCAATCCGCGCCCCGGTAATAATCCCTGCCTGCTTCATCTTCTCGACGCGAACGTGAATTGTCCCCGGGCTGACGCCGAATTGTTTAGCCAGTTCAGCATACGCCGTGCGCGCATTGGCCATTAATGCCTCGAGGATGCCGCGGTCCAGATTGTCGATCTGATAATTTTCCATAGGTTTTTCTTATGAAGATTGAGTAATCCCTCTATTCTAGCGCCTTATTTTAACGAATCAAAAGTGAAGCAGGCTTTTTGTTGTTGGATTATTGAATTGAGTGCCGGTTTTGTTGCTTAATCAATATCAACAGGACGCAGGAGTATAAAAATGAAAACCGCTTATATCGCAAAACAACGCCAGATCAGTTTCGTTAAATCCCATTTTTCACGTCAGCTCGAAGAGAAGCTTGGCCTGATTGAAGTGCAGGCCCCGATCCTCAGCCGCGTTGGCGATGGGACGCAGGACAACTTGTCTGGTTGCGAAAAAGCGGTGCAGGTAAAAGTGAAAACCTTGCCAGACGCCCAGTTCGAAGTGGTGCATTCACTCGCGAAATGGAAACGTCAGACACTGGGACAACACGACTTCAGCGCGGGTGAAGGGCTCTACACGCACATGAAAGCCCTTCGCCCCGATGAAGACCGCCTGACGGCCATCCACTCTGTTTACGTTGACCAGTGGGACTGGGAACGCGTGATGGGTGATGGCGAACGCCACCTGGGCACGCTGAAATCCACCGTAGAAGCTATCTACGCGGGGATCAAAGCGACCGAAGCGGCGGTGAGTGAAGAGTTCGGTCTGGCACCGTTCCTGCCAGATTCGATCCAGTTTGTACACAGCCAGGATCTGCTGAGCCGTTTCCCGGATCTCGACGCCAAAGGCCGCGAGCGCGCGATCGCCAAAGAGCTGGGCGCGGTGTTCCTGATCGGTATCGGTGGAAAGCTGTCAGACGGTCAACGCCACGACGTGCGTGCCCCGGATTATGATGACTGGAGCACCCGCGATGAGCGTGAACTGGCTGGTCTGAACGGCGATATTTTAGTGTGGAACCCGATTCTGGAAGATGCGTTTGAGCTCTCTTCCATGGGGATCCGCGTGGATGCCGACGCGCTGAAACGCCAGCTGGCGACGACGGGGGATGAAGATCGCCTGAAACTCGAATGGCACCAGGCGCTGCTGCGCGGTGAAATGCCGCAAACCATCGGCGGAGGTATCGGCCAGTCGCGTCTGACGATGCTGTTGCTGCAGCTGTCCCATATCGGGCAGGTACAGTGTGGCGTATGGCCGCAGCAGGTTCGTGAAAGCGTCGGTTCCTTACTGTAAAGCTAACGCCGCCAGCGTCTGACCAGGCGGCTACGCAACCCGGTATCAAAGCGCCAGATATGATCGAAGATGCGCATGATGCCGGGTTTTCCATGTTGCGACATGGCGACGGCGTGAAAACGATGCTGGTGATCCCGCTGTAACGACTTCACCTTTGCCACCACCTCATCCGGCAGCCGCTGGGCAATAAAGTCAGAAATCACCACCGCATCTGCGTCATACCAGTCTCCGCCCTGCATACGTTCTGCGATGGCGCGAAAACAGCTGGCGATATCGGTCCCGCCGCGAAAGCGCTGGCTCAAAAAACGGATCGCCTGCTCGATACCCTGCTCACCCGTCAGTTCGTATCCCACCACTTCGCTGGAAAACAGCATAATGAAGCAACGCCGCCGATCGGCGAGGGCCACGCGCATCAGCGCCAGGCAAAAGGCTTTGGCGCACTGTTCGTTAAAGCCGCCCATCGACCCGGAAGTATCGACGCAGACAATAAAAGGTCCGCGCGGCTGCTCGTCAAAATCCTGATGTACGACCGGGCGCTGACTGATTTTCTCGCGCCAGGATTCACCGTGCAGGCGATAGGTCAGGAGCTGCTTCTCCACCAGCCGCCGGTAAAACTCATACTCCAGCTCGGTGATCCCAAGCGTCGCCAGCTCCGTTGGCAGCAGGCGCAAAATGTCATCGCTCTGCTGCAGGCCGTCGACTTGTTCCGGCACGGTGGCCGGTTCGCGCACCAGGGTGCGGAAGGTCTCCATCGGCGCATCTTTCTTCGGCACCGACTTCGCTTCCCGCGAACGGCCAAGCTGTTCGGCAATCTGCATCAGCTCGGGCTGTTGTGCCAGAAAATCGCCGTATTTAACGATCAGCTGGTAGTCGCCGCGCCGAATCTGTCCGGCACTCATATCCCACAGACGCCCGGCGGAGTGTTCGTTCTCCACCAGCACCTGCTCCAGCTGGCCGCTCAGGGTCATGCGCTCCTGAACTTCACTCAGCAGCTGTTCGCGCTCCTCTTCCAGCAGTTGCTGGTTGAGCGACGTGGTCTGCACCACCAGACTGAGCCGCCAGCGCTGTAGAAACAGCGTATGCAGCGCGGGCGTAAACGTGGCGTTGTCCGAGACCAGCGTGCGGGCCTGGGAAGCATAAGGGGAATGCACTTTATCAAGCAGCGCCAGGATCTGCGGGAGCTGGACGATGAACTGGGATGTGGATAGCCGCTGGCATTGCTGGTAGCACGCCACCTCTTCCGTCAGTTCGGGCGGGACTTCGGTCTCTTTCAGCCGCTGACGCAGGTTATCCCGCCAGCGCGGGAGATCGTCGGTGACGGCCTTTTTTATGCGAGGAAACTTCTCAAAGAATGCGGCCAGCTGGGGAGAGGCGAGTAAGGTCAGGACGACCTCTTCAATCAGCCCCTCTTCGCCAACCGCCAGCATCACATTGAGAGTATCCAGCGTTAGCATTGACGCGCCTGTTTGATCTGCGCGCTGACATCCTGCAGGCTGGCTTCGATGCGACCCAACCAGTCGCTATGAATAAAGAGGCATTTTTGCTGTTCGCTAAAGCGCGTGTGCTGCTGGTGCCACTCCGTATCCAGCGCGTCGAGCTGCTGTTTAATCTCTTCCGGCACGCTGTCTGAAGCACTTCCCGGCAGGGCGAGGCGTGATCCCTGTAGGCTCACATCGCGGATCACCAGATGCAAACTGGTATCCACTTCCAGGTTCAGCACCTGGGCAAAGCCGATGCCGTTGAGCTTCCCGCGGATTTCGCCATTTTTGTCCAGCCACAGCGCCAGCGCCTCGCGCTCGATGGTGATGTGTACCACCTGCATGTCATGCAGTTTTAACGGCTGCTGGAGCAGGAGCGTCAGCGTAGTCTCCGTCAGTTCGGTGGGCAGTTCGTAGTGCGGTTTACGCGAGAACATTCCGCCGAGACGGCTCACTTTCAGCGCGGTTTTATCACTTTGCTGCTGTTGAAGCTGGATGCGTCGCTGGGTGATTGCGCCCAGTTGGGTGAGCATCGCCTGCTGCCCCCACGCGTGTCCGGTCATCAAAACGTCCAGCTGCTGCTGCAACAGATGCATCCCTTCGGCATCGTGCCACAGGCAATCTTTCAGCAGGATTAGATCGATGGGGGCGACGGAATCCCGGCCGCTGAACAGGGCGCTGGCCTGCAGCAGGCGAATCGCTTTTTTCCAGCGACGATCTGAGACGTAAGGCGCGGCGGGTAAGAGATCCAGCTGCTGGCGCAGCATAAAGATCAGCTCAAACACCGCGTCCGGCAGTTTTATTTTGCCGATATCCTGCTGCCACTGTTGGTACTCTTCATCCGTCACCTGCAAGGAGGGCGAAACCGGGTTTTCGTTTTCATCCTGCTGGCTCACCAGCAGGGAGCGGAAATTCGATTTGTCCTGCACCTTATCCAGCCACAGGCGGATCAGCATACGGTCATACAGCGCTTCGAGGCTGCTGTCGGCTTCCGGCAGTTCGTTAGACGCTGCCACCAGTAGACGCATCGGGATTTTTTCCTCAAAGGCGCCGTTTCGGAAGCGGCGTTCGTTGATGGCGGTGAGCAGGGTGTTCAGGATTGCCGGGCCCGCTTTCCAGATCTCATCCAGAAAGACAATTTCCGCTTCGGGCAGATAACCCGCCGTTAAGCGCTGATAGCGCCCTTCATCTTTCAGGGCCTGAATCGAGAGCGGGCCAAACACCTCTTCCGGGGTGGAAAAACGGGTCATCAGATATTCGAAGGCGCGCGCGTTCTGGAAGGCAAATTTCAGTCGACGAGCAATCAGGCTCTTGGCGATGCCGGGTGGACCGAGCAGGAACACACTTTCGCCGCTGAGCGCTGCCAGCAAACAGAGCCTAATCGCATGGCTGCGTTCGAAAAGGCCTTTCTCCAGCGCACCGCTGAGGCGGGAAATTCTTTCTGCTAATAAATGTGAGTGAGCCATAATTGTGTTGCGTCCTTTCGGCGTCGTCGCAGCTAATTGATGCGAGTATAGACGTTTCAGCATGGGCTGGTAATAGACTGAAGTGCGGCGCTATTTTCTTTGCGCTACATTAATACGCTTGCATTTAGGGGTACGATCTTGCGATTAATCGTGCATACTGTGCGCCTTTTTGTGGGCCAAGGGACTAAGCACACATTTGTTATACAACGAAAAGACTAGTCTATGAGCAATGATAATAAGCAATCATTACGCGCTATAACGCTGGCGGCCATTGGGGTTGTGTACGGTGATATCGGTACCAGCCCGCTCTATACGCTTCGCGAATGTCTGTCCGGTCAGTTTGGTTTTGGTGTTGAACGTGACGCCGTTTTTGGCTTTTTGTCACTCATCTTCTGGCTGCTGATCCTGGTGGTCTCGGTTAAATATCTCTCTTTCGTCATGCGCGCAGACAACGCCGGTGAAGGTGGGATCCTGACGTTGATGTCCCTTGCCGGTCGTAACACGTCGGCAAAAATGACCTCGTTCCTGGTGATTATCGGCCTGATTGGCGGCAGCTTCTTCTATGGAGAAGTGGTGATCACCCCGGCGATTTCGGTCCTCTCGGCGATAGAGGGGCTGGAGATTATCGCGCCGCAGCTGGATACCTGGGTGGTGCCCCTCGCCATTATTGTGCTGACACTGCTGTTCGCGATTCAGAAACACGGCACAGGGCTGGTGGGTAAGCTGTTTGCACCGATTATGCTGGCCTGGTTCCTGATCCTGGCGGCGCTCGGCCTGCGCGGTATTCTCAGCAATCCAGAAGTGCTGCAGGCGCTGAACCCAATGTGGGCGGTCCACTTCTTCCTCGAATATAAAACGGTGTCGTTTGTTGCACTGGGTGCGGTCGTGCTGTCGATTACCGGTGTGGAAGCGCTGTACGCCGATATGGGCCACTTTGGTAAGCTGCCGATTCGTCTGGCGTGGTTCTCCGTGGTGCTGCCCTCTCTGGCACTGAACTACTTCGGCCAGGGCGCGCTGCTGCTCAAACATCCGGAAGCGATCAAGAACCCGTTCTTCCTGCTGGCTCCTGACTGGGCGCTGGTTCCGATGCTGATCCTCGCCACCCTGGCGACGGTGATTGCGTCTCAGGCGGTGATTTCAGGCGTCTTCTCCCTGACGCGCCAGGCGGTTCGTCTGGGCTATCTGTCGCCGATGCGTATTATTCACACCTCGGAGATGGAATCCGGGCAGATCTACATTCCGTTCATTAACTGGCTGCTCTACTTCGCCGTGGTGATCGTGATTGTCAGCTTCGAGCACTCCAGCAACCTGGCGGCGGCGTACGGTATCGCCGTGACGGGCACCATGGTGCTGACCTCGATTCTCTCCACCACCGTGGCGTATCGAAACTGGCACTGGAACAAGTTCCTGGTGGCGCTGATTCTGATCGGTTTCCTGTGCATCGACGTGCCGCTGTTCTCCGCGAACCTCGACAAAATCGTCTCCGGCGGTTGGCTGCCGCTGACTCTGGGTCTGGTGATGTTCCTGGTGATGACCACCTGGAAGAGCGAGCGCTTCCGTCTGCTGCGCCGTATGCATGAGCACGGTAACTCTCTGGAAGCGATGATCGCCTCGCTGGAGAAATCCCCGCCGGTGCGCGTGCCGGGCACCGCGGTGTATATGTCGCGTGCGCTGAATGTGATTCCTTTTGCCCTGATGCACAACCTCAAGCACAACAAAGTCCTGCATGAGCGCGTGATCCTGCTGACGCTCAGAACCGAAGATGCACCGTACGTGCATAACGTTCGTCGCGTGCAGATCGAGCAGTTGTCGCCGACCTTCTGGCGCGTGGTGGCGAGCTACGGCTGGCGTGAAACGCCAAACGTGGAAGAGGTGTTCCACCGCTGCGGTCTTGAAGGCCTGAGCTGCCGAATGATGGAGACCTCGTTCTTTATGTCCCACGAGTCGCTGATCGTTGGCAAACGTCCGTGGTATCTGCGTCTGCGCGGCAAGCTGTACCTTATCCTGCAGCGTAACGCCCTGCGCGCGCCCGACCAGTTCGAAATCCCGCCTAACCGCGTGATTGAGCTAGGGACGCAGGTCGAGATTTAACATCCGCAATACCTTCCAAAAATGCCGGGTGGCGCTTCGCTTACCCGGCCTACTTTACCCGTAGGCCCGCGCAAGCGTAGCGCCGCCGGGCAATTCTTTTGCTCCCCATTTCACTTAGCGAAACGTTTCGACGTTGATCACAATTCTGTTACGTCATGATGGTTTTCTGAACACCGTTGAGATTAAACTTATTTCAGCGAAACGTTTCGCTAGTGGAGCAAGAAAATGAAGAAAGGTACGGTTCTCAACTCTGAAATCTCATCGGTTATTTCCCGTCTTGGGCATACCGATACGCTGGTGGTTTGCGATGCAGGCTTACCGGTTCCGCGCAGCACAACCCGTATTGATATGGCGTTAACGCAGGGCGTGCCCTCGTTTATGCAGGTACTGGGCGTGGTGACGGCGGAGATGCAGGTTGAGGCGGCCATTCTCGCGACGGAGATCAAACAACATAATCCGCAACTCCACGAAACGTTGCTCAGCCACATTGAGCAACTGCAACAACACCAGGGAAACACCATAGAAATTCGTTACACAACGCACGAACAATTCAAACAACAAACCGCAGACAGTCAGGCGGTGATTCGCAGCGGGGAGTGTTCCCCGTATGCGAATATCATTCTCTGTGCTGGCGTCACCTTCTGAGGCCATCATGGACGCATTATTGCAACTTAAAGGGATCGATAAATCGTTCCCGGGCGTAAAAGCCCTCTCCGGCGCGGCGTTAAACGTTTACTCCGGGCGCGTCATGGCGCTGGTGGGTGAAAACGGCGCGGGCAAATCCACGATGATGAAAGTGCTCACCGGCATCTATGCCCGTGACGCCGGTTCGCTGCTGTGGCTGGGGAAAGAGACCACTTTCAACGGACCTAAATCCTCTCAGGAAGCCGGGATCGGCATCATCCATCAGGAACTGAACCTGATCCCGCAGCTCACCATTGCGGAAAACATCTTCCTGGGCCGCGAGTTCGTAAACCGCTTCGGCAAAATCGACTGGAAAAAGATGTACGCCGAGGCCGACATTCTGCTGGCGAAGCTGAATCTGCGCTTCAAAAGCGACCGTCTGGTGGGCGACCTGTCTATCGGCGATCAGCAGATGGTCGAAATCGCCAAGGTGCTGAGCTTCGAGTCAAAAGTCATCGTCATGGATGAACCGACCGACGCCCTGACCGATACCGAAACCGAATCCCTGTTCCGCGTGATCCGTGAGCTGAAATCTCAGGGACGCGGGATCGTCTATATTTCCCACCGCATGAAAGAGATCTTCGAGATTTGCGATGACGTCACGGTGTTCCGCGACGGGCAGTTCATCGCCGAGCGCGAAGTCTCCTCCCTGACCGAAGATACGCTGATCGAGATGATGGTGGGGCGTAAGCTCGAAGAGCAGTATCCACGCCTCGACAAAACGCCGGGCGCGGTTCGCCTTAAAGTCGACAACCTTTGCGGGCCGAGCGTGAACGATGTCTCCTTTACTCTGCGTCAGGGAGAAATCCTCGGCGTGGCAGGATTGATGGGCGCCGGTCGTACCGAACTGATGAAAGTCCTGTACGGCGCGCTGCCGCGCACCAGCGGTTACGTCACCCTCGATGGTCACGAAGTGGTCACTCGCTCACCGCAGGATGGGCTGGCGAACGGCATCGTCTATATCTCCGAAGACCGTAAGCGCGACGGCTTAGTGCTGGGCATGTCGGTAAAAGAGAATATGTCCCTGACGGCGCTGCGCTACTTCAGCCGCAGCGGCGGCAGCTTAAAACACAAAGACGAACAGCAGGCAGTCAGCGATTTTATCCGCCTGTTCAACGTCAAAACACCATCGATGGAACAGGGGATCGGTCTGCTCTCCGGCGGGAATCAGCAGAAAGTGGCGATTGCCCGCGGCCTGATGACGCGTCCGAAAGTGCTGATCCTCGACGAGCCAACCCGTGGCGTTGACGTCGGCGCCAAGAAAGAGATTTATCAGCTGATTAATCAGTTCAAGGCTGACGGTCTGAGCATCATTCTGGTCTCTTCCGAGATGCCAGAAGTATTAGGCATGAGCGATCGCATTATGGTTATGCATGAAGGGCATCTCGGCGGTGAATTCACTCGCGAGCAGGCCACCCAGGAAGTTCTGATGGCTGCCGCTGTGGGCAAGCTTAATCGCGTGAATCAGGAGTAAGAAGATGACTACCCAGGCTGTTACTGGTCGCCGCTATTTCACTAAAGCATGGCTGTTGGAACAAAAATCGCTGATCGCCCTGCTGGTGTTGATCGCGATTGTGTCGACCATGAGCCCGAACTTTTTTACCGTTAATAACCTGTTCAACATTCTCCAGCAGACGTCCGTCAACGCCATTATGGCCGTGGGCATGACGCTGGTGATTTTGACGTCGGGAATCGACCTGTCCGTCGGTTCTTTGCTGGCGCTCACCGGCGCGGTAGCGGCCTCGATTGTAGGGATTGAGGTCAACGCGCTGGTGGCCATTGCGGCTGCGCTGGCGTTAGGTGCGGCTGTCGGTGCGGTCACCGGGATGATTGTGGCAAAAGGCCGCGTGCAGGCGTTCATCGCCACGCTGGTGATGATGCTGCTGCTGCGCGGCGTGACGATGGTTTACACCAACGGCAGCCCCGTCAATACCGGCTTTACCGACAACGCCGATCTGTTTGGCTGGTTTGGTATCGGTCGTCCGCTGGGTATTCCGACGCCAGTGTGGATTATGGGGATCGTCTTCCTGGCGGCGTGGTACATGCTGCACCACACTCGTCTGGGCCGTTATATCTATGCCCTGGGCGGTAACGAAGCGGCGACGCGTCTTTCCGGCATCAGCGTCAATAAAGTCAAAATTATCGTCTATTCCCTGTGCGGTCTGCTGGCATCGCTGGCGGGTATCATCGAAGTGGCGCGTCTCTCTTCTGCGCAGCCGACGGCGGGGACGGGATATGAGCTGGATGCGATTGCCGCAGTCGTGCTGGGCGGTACCAGCCTCGCGGGCGGTAAAGGTCGCATTGTTGGGACATTGATCGGCGCACTTATCCTTGGCTTCCTGAATAATGGTTTGAATTTATTAGGTGTTTCTTCCTATTACCAGATGATCGTTAAAGCAGTGGTGATTTTGCTGGCGGTTCTGGTAGACAACAAAAAACAGTAACTGACGACACTACAGGACATCTTGAATATGAACATGAAAAAACTGGCTACCCTGGTTTCTGCTGTGGCGCTGAGCGCTACCGTGAGTGCGAACGCCATGGCGAAAGACACCATCGCGCTGGTCATCTCAACGCTGAACAACCCGTTCTTCGTCTCCCTGAAGGATGGCGCACAGAAAGAAGCCGACAAACTGGGTTACAACCTGGTGGTTCTGGATTCTCAGAACAACCCGGCGAAAGAGCTGGCCAACGTTCAGGACTTAACCGTTCGTGGCACCAAAATCCTGCTGATCAACCCAACCGATTCTGATGCGGTAGGTAACGCCGTGAAGATGGCCAACCAGGCAAAAATCCCGGTCATTACTCTGGACCGCGTAGCGACCAAAGGCGAAGTGGTCAGCCACATCGCGTCTGACAACGTGCTGGGCGGCAAAATTGCCGGTGACTACATCGCTAAGAAAGCCGGTGAAGGCGCCAAAGTTATCGAACTGCAGGGTATCGCAGGGACTTCTGCGGCGCGTGAGCGTGGCGAAGGTTTCCAGCAGGCCGTTGCGGCACACAAATTCAATGTTCTGGCCAGCCAGCCCGCTGACTTCGACCGTACTAAAGGTCTGAACGTGATGCAGAACCTGCTGACCGCGCATCCGGAAGTGCAGGCTGTGTTCGCACAGAACGACGAAATGGCTCTGGGTGCGCTGCGCGCTCTGCAGACTGCCGGTAAATCTGATGTGATGGTGGTCGGTTTTGACGGTACACCAGACGGTGAGAAAGCGGTTAATGATGGCAAACTGGCGGCGACTATCGCTCAGTTGCCAGAGCAGATCGGCGCGACAGACGTTCAGACTGCGGATAAAGTGCTGAAGGGCGAGAAAGTCCAGGCGAAATATCCGGTTGACCTGAAGCTGGTCGTTAAGCAGTAATAGGCGATTCAGGCAGTCATCTGGCGGCCTGAGGGACTAAAAATAAAGAAAAGTGTGGCATACGCCACCGGGTAAAACCGGTGGCTTCCTTTACTGGACACCTCAATCATGAAAACCGCAGTCAATCTCGTCGTCCTTGGCAGTATCAATGCCGATCACATTCTTAACCTTGAGACTTTCCCGACCCCTGGCGAAACCGTCACCGGCAACCAGTATCAGGTGGCTTTCGGTGGCAAAGGCGCCAACCAGGCGGTGGCCGCCGGACGCAGCGGGGCGCACATTGCCTTCATCGCCTGTACGGGTGATGACGACACCGGCGAGCGCGTGCGTAAACAGCTGGAGAGCGACAATATTGATATTGCGCCGGTCAGCGTGGTGGCGGGCGAATCAACCGGCGTGGCGCTGATCTTCGTCAACGCGGAAGGTGAGAATGTTATCGGTATTCATGCGGGAGCCAATGCGGCGCTGAATATTGAGCGTGTAGAAGAACAGCGTGGGCTGATTGCCAGCGCCGAAGCGCTGCTGATGCAGCTCGAGTCGCCGGTGGAAAGCGTGCTGGCGGCCGCGAAAATTGCACATGAAAATCATACCACTGTCGTACTTAACCCTGCTCCAGCGCGTCTATTATCAGACGAGTTGCTGGCGCTGGTGGATATTATCACCCCGAACGAAACGGAAGCTGAAAAGCTGACGGGCATTCGCGTGGAAAATGATGACGACGCGGCGCGTGCCGCTCAGGCGCTGCACGATAAAGGTATCGGCACGGTCATCATTACGCTGGGCAGTCGCGGCGTGTGGGCGAGCGTTAACGGCGAAGGTCGTCGCGTTCCCGGTTTTAACGTTAAGGCCATTGATACCATCGCCGCGGGCGACACCTTTAACGGTGCGCTGGTCACGGCGCTGCTGGAAGGCGGGTCGCTCGACAACGCCATTCGCTTTGCGCATGCCGCTGCGGCAATTGCGGTGACGCGCAAAGGGGCACAGCCTTCGGTTCCATGGCGCAAAGAGATTGATGAATTTTTGAGTCAGCAGGGGTAACGCTTGGCCACAATGAAAGATGTCGCCCGCATGGCGGGCGTTTCTACCTCGACGGTTTCCCACGTCATTAATAAGGATCGCTTTGTCAGCGAGGCGATACGGGAAAAAGTCGAAGCTGCCGTCAAAGACCTCAACTACGCTCCTTCGGCGCTCGCGCGCAGTCTCAAGCTTAATCAGACCCACACCATCGGCATGCTGATCACTGCCAGTACCAATCCGTTCTATTCTGAGCTGGTGCGCGGCGTTGAACGCAGCTGTTTCGAACGCGGTTACAGCCTGGTGCTGTGTAACACCGAGGGCGACGAACAGCGGATGAACCGTAATCTGGAAACGTTGATGCAAAAGCGCGTCGACGGATTGCTGCTGCTGTGTACCGAAACGCACCAGCCCTCGAAAGAAATTATGCAGCGCTATCCGTCGGTTCCGACGGTGATGATGGATTGGGCACCCTTCGACGGGACCAGCGATCTGATTCAGGACAACTCCCTGCTCGGCGGGGATATGGCGACGCAACATCTGATCGACAAAGGCTACACCCGCATCGCCTGCATTACCGGGCCGCTGGATAAAACCCCGGCGCGTTTGCGTCTGGAAGGGTATCTTGCGGCCATGGATCGCGCGGGCCTGCCGGTTCCGGACGGGTATCGCATTACCGGTGATTTTGAATTTAACGGCGGTTTTGAAGCGATGCAAAAACTGCTGGCGCAGGACGTGCGACCGCAGGCGGTATTTATTGGCAATGATGCGATGGCATTTGGCGCGTATCAGGCGCTGTATCAGGCGGGATTGCGCGTCCCTCAGGATATGGCGGTGATTGGTTACGATGATATCGAACTGGCTCAGTATATGACGCCGCCGCTGACCACGATTCATCAGCCGAAAGATGAGCTGGGCGAGCTGGCGATCGACGTGTTGATTCATCGGATGGCGCAGCCCGCCCTTCAGCAGCAGCGATTGCAGCTTACTCCTGTTCTGATGGAACGCGGTTCTGTTTCGGCGGGTGGCGATCTTTAATCAGATTGCGACCGTCTTTCGGTTTCAGCAGCATAAACACCAGCGCCGAGACCACCGTCAGGACGCCCATCGTTATAAAGGTGTAGTGGAACTGCTCCACCGTGTTCGTCCCTTCCATCCCTTCATAGACGCGCAGCACCGCTGCGCTCACTGCAACCCCAAGACTTATCGACAGCTGCTGTGTTACGGCCAGCAC
Organism: Lelliottia sp. EB106-05-01-XG201; assembly: GCF_058791735.1. NCBI lineage: Bacteria > Pseudomonadati > Pseudomonadota > Gammaproteobacteria > Enterobacterales > Enterobacteriaceae > Lelliottia > Lelliottia sp. EB106-05-01-XG201. The sequence continues at coordinate 4,780,127 of NZ_JBYTDV010000001.1, read as the reverse complement.
GCTGTTGCCGCCGCTGGCATTTTCATCCGTGAGATCGGCGAGGCTGATGGTATTCATCGAGGTGAACTGGATCGACATTGCCATCCCTAAGATAAAGAGCGGGAGTAACAGCATCCACGCCGGGAAGGCGGCGGACTGGAGCGAAAACTGCGCAATCATCAGGCCGATGAAGACGGTGACGCCCACCAGGGTTTTACGATAGCCCAGCCTGCGCAGGATCTGCGTCACCATGGATTTCGCCAGGATAGACCCGACGGCGGTCGGCGCCATCATGCATCCGGCAATCAGCGCCGGATAACCAAACCCGACCTGCAACATCAGCGGCATCAGAAACGGCACGCAGCCTGTACCCAGACGCGAGGCGATGTTTCCGGCAATGCCCACCGAGAAGGTTCGGGTTTTGAACAGCAGCAATGAAATGAGAGGCGTCGGATGACGGCGCGCGTGACGTATATAAAGAAGGAAAAGCAGGATACCGCTCAGGATAATGGAAAGCGCGATCCAGGTGGCGACGATTTTCTCGCCGAATAACTCCATGCCGGTCGAGAACAGGACCAGGCTCAGGCCGAACAGGAAGAATCCGCCCATATCGAAGCTGCGCTTCGGGGTGGTGAAGTTCGGCATGTATTTGCGGGCGTAGCAAAGACCGGCCACGCCAATCGGAATGTTAATCAGGAATATCCAGTGCCAGCTCGCCCAGGTCACCAGTACGCCGCCGAGAACCGGGCCGAGGATCGGGCCAACCAGCCCGGGCATGGTGACGAAGTTCAGCACCGGCAGCAGTTCGCTGCGCGGATAAGCGCGGAGTAACGCCAGGCGTGCGACCGGCATCATCATCGCGCCACCAATGCCCTGCAGAATGCGGAAGACAACCAGCTCGGATAAGGAGGTCGAAAGCGCACAGGCCAGCGAGCCGAGGGTAAACAGCGTAACAGCGAGCATGAAGATCCGCCGCGTGCCGAAGCGGTCCGCCAGCCAGCCGCTAACCGGGATCAACATCGCGACGGTCAGCGTATAGCTGATGATGGCGGATTGCATCGCCAGTGGAGAACGGTTGAGGCTTTCGGCGATGGCCGGGAGGGCCGTGTTAAGAATGGTGGCATCCAGCGCCTGCATAAAGAAAGCCATTGCCGCAATCCATGGCAATCCCGCCATGCTGCGTGCTTTTTTCTCAGTCATTGATTGTCCGGTTGTTGGTGTGGTGTCGCTAATAAAATCTGGCAGGCGAGTAAAGCCCGTTGTCCGTCGCTGTCCTGAATGGCATCGACAATAGCCTGGTGCTGATCCAGCTTCACCACGTCATTCTGAGTAATAGAAGCAAAGTAGGTGTGATACACCGAATGGAACAGGGAGGCAAAGGAGGTCAGGAAGGGGTTTCCGCTCATTGCATAGATTTGCTCATGCCAGGACATATCCACTTCAATCCAGCGCTGGCGGTTGAAATGCTGCTTCAGGAAGGTCATTTCGTCCATCAACGTGTTGAGCTGGGCTTTCTGTTCGGCGCTGCCTTGCACGGCGGCGAGCAGGCAGGCCTGTGGTTCCAGGCTACTACGCATAATAAGGAAGTGTTCAACGACCTGCTGGAAGTTCTCTTCGGTCATCCACCAGGAGAGCAGTTCCTGATCGAGGAAGTTCCAGTTGCTCTGAGGCATCACGCGTGTCCCGATGCGCGGGCGCGGGAGCACCATTCCTTTCGCGGTTAAGGTTTTTACTGCTTCACGAACGGCGGTACGGCTCACGCCAAACTGCTCACCCAGCTCCATTTCGCCTGGGAGAATACTTCCTGGCGTGTATTTTCCTGCCAGAATCCGCTGAGCCAGTTTTTCTGCCAGCACATAAGAGAGGTTTTTTTGGGCTGCCAGCTGTTGCGCGCTTAAGGGCATCGCTCTTATTCCTTAATGGTTCATGCTATTTAGTATGCCATCTGGAGTGTGATTGTGGCTGCAGGAACAGCAAATAGAGCAATTTATGGCTCATTCGCGGGCGTATTGGTGAAAAAAAACACGGTTAGAAAGTTTTTTTACATTTCCTCTTGTCACCTCAGAATAACTCCCTATAATGCGCCTCCACTGACACGGAACAACGGCACGCAAGCCGCCGTAGCAGCAGGGGTTCAGCGATGAACGCCGACAGAGAAAAGCGAAATTAAACGCTTGACTCTGAATGAGGAAAACGTATTATACGGGACCTCGCAACGGTGAGCGAAAGCCGCGTTGCACTGCTCTTTAACAATTTATCAGACAATCTGTGTGGGCACTCAAAGTGACATGGATTCTAAACGTCGCAAGACGCTAAATGAATACCAAAGTCTCTGAGTGAACATACGTAATTCATTACGAAGTTTAATTCACGAGCATCAAACTTAAATTGAAGAGTTTGATCATGGCTCAGATTGAACGCTGGCGGCAGGCCTAACACATGCAAGTCGAGCGGTAGCACAGGAGAGCTTGCTCTCCGGGTGACGAGCGGCGGACGGGTGAGTAATGTCTGGGAAACTGCCTGATGGAGGGGGATAACTACTGGAAACGGTAGCTAATACCGCATAACGTCGCAAGACCAAAGAGGGGGACCTTCGGGCCTCTTGCCATCAGATGTGCCCAGATGGGATTAGCTAGTAGGTGGGGTAATGGCTCACCTAGGCGACGATCCCTAGCTGGTCTGAGAGGATGACCAGCCACACTGGAACTGAGACACGGTCCAGACTCCTACGGGAGGCAGCAGTGGGGAATATTGCACAATGGGCGCAAGCCTGATGCAGCCATGCCGCGTGTATGAAGAAGGCCTTCGGGTTGTAAAGTACTTTCAGCGAGGAGGAAGGCGTTAAGGTTAATAACCTTAGCGATTGACGTTACTCGCAGAAGAAGCACCGGCTAACTCCGTGCCAGCAGCCGCGGTAATACGGAGGGTGCAAGCGTTAATCGGAATTACTGGGCGTAAAGCGCACGCAGGCGGTCTGTCAAGTCGGATGTGAAATCCCCGGGCTCAACCTGGGAACTGCATTCGAAACTGGCAGGCTAGAGTCTTGTAGAGGGGGGTAGAATTCCAGGTGTAGCGGTGAAATGCGTAGAGATCTGGAGGAATACCGGTGGCGAAGGCGGCCCCCTGGACAAAGACTGACGCTCAGGTGCGAAAGCGTGGGGAGCAAACAGGATTAGATACCCTGGTAGTCCACGCCGTAAACGATGTCGACTTGGAGGTTGTTCCCTTGAGGAGTGGCTTCCGGAGCTAACGCGTTAAGTCGACCGCCTGGGGAGTACGGCCGCAAGGTTAAAACTCAAATGAATTGACGGGGGCCCGCACAAGCGGTGGAGCATGTGGTTTAATTCGATGCAACGCGAAGAACCTTACCTACTCTTGACATCCAGAGAACTTAGCAGAGATGCTTTGGTGCCTTCGGGAACTCTGAGACAGGTGCTGCATGGCTGTCGTCAGCTCGTGTTGTGAAATGTTGGGTTAAGTCCCGCAACGAGCGCAACCCTTATCCTTTGTTGCCAGCGGTTCGGCCGGGAACTCAAAGGAGACTGCCAGTGATAAACTGGAGGAAGGTGGGGATGACGTCAAGTCATCATGGCCCTTACGAGTAGGGCTACACACGTGCTACAATGGCGCATACAAAGAGAAGCGACCTCGCGAGAGCAAGCGGACCTCATAAAGTGCGTCGTAGTCCGGATTGGAGTCTGCAACTCGACTCCATGAAGTCGGAATCGCTAGTAATCGTAGATCAGAATGCTACGGTGAATACGTTCCCGGGCCTTGTACACACCGCCCGTCACACCATGGGAGTGGGTTGCAAAAGAAGTAGGTAGCTTAACCTTCGGGAGGGCGCTTACCACTTTGTGATTCATGACTGGGGTGAAGTCGTAACAAGGTAACCGTAGGGGAACCTGCGGTTGGATCACCTCCTTACCTGAAAGAACCTGCCTTTGTAGTGCTCACACAGATTGTCTGATGAAAAGTAAATAGCAAGGCGTCTTGCGATTGAGACTTCAGTGTCCCCTTCGTCTAGAGGCCCAGGACACCGCCCTTTCACGGCGGTAACAGGGGTTCGAATCCCCTAGGGGACGCCACTTGCTGGTTTGTGAGTGAAAGTCACCTGCCTTAATATCTCAAAACTGACTCCTGAGTCATGTTTGAGATATTTGCTCTTTAAAAATCTGGATCAAGCTGAAAATTGAAACGACACGCTGCGTCTGTTCTCCGTAATAAGAACAGAATGACGGTGTGTTCGAGTCTCTCAAATTTTCGCAACACGAGATGTTTTACGAAACATCTTCGGGTTGTGAGGTTAAGCGACTAAGCGTACACGGTGGATGCCCTGGCAGTCAGAGGCGATGAAGGGCGTGCTAATCTGCGATAAGCGTCGGCGAGGTGATATGAACCTTTGACCCGGCGATACCCGAATGGGGAAACCCAGTGTGTTTCGACACACTATCATGTCATGAATACATAGTGGCATGAGGCGAACCGGGGGAACTGAAACATCTAAGTACCCCGAGGAAAAGAAATCAACCGAGATTCCCCCAGTAGCGGCGAGCGAACGGGGAGGAGCCCAGAGTCTGAATCAGCGCGTGTGTTAGTGGAACGGTCTGGAAAGTCCGACGGTACAGGGTGATAGTCCCGTACACAAAAATGCACACGCTGTGAACTCGAAGAGTAGGGCGGGACACGTGGTATCCTGTCTGAATATGGGGGGACCATCCTCCAAGGCTAAATACTCCTGACTGACCGATAGTGAACCAGTACCGTGAGGGAAAGGCGAAAAGAACCCCGGCGAGGGGAGTGAAAAAGAACCTGAAACCGTGTACGTACAAGCAGTGGGAGCCTCTTTATGGGGTGACTGCGTACCTTTTGTATAATGGGTCAGCGACTTATATTCTGTAGCAAGGTTAACCGTATAGGGGAGCCGAAGGGAAACCGAGTCTTAACTGGGCGTTAAGTTGCAGGGTATAGACCCGAAACCCGGTGATCTAGCCATGGGCAGGTTGAAGGTTGGGTAACACTAACTGGAGGACCGAACCGACTAATGTTGAAAAATTAGCGGATGACTTGTGGCTGGGGGTGAAAGGCCAATCAAACCGGGAGATAGCTGGTTCTCCCCGAAAGCTATTTAGGTAGCGCCTCGTGAACTCATCTTCGGGGGTAGAGCACTGTTTCGGCTAGGGGGCCATCCCGGCTTACCAACCCGATGCAAACTACGAATACCGAAGAATGTTATCACGGGAGACACACGGCGGGTGCTAACGTCCGTCGTGAAGAGGGAAACAACCCAGACCGCCAGCTAAGGTCCCAAAGTCATGGTTAAGTGGGAAACGATGTGGGAAGGCACAGACAGCCAGGATGTTGGCTTAGAAGCAGCCATCATTTAAAGAAAGCGTAATAGCTCACTGGTCGAGTCGGCCTGCGCGGAAGATGTAACGGGGCTAAACCATGCACCGAAGCTGCGGCAGCGACGCTTATGCGTTGTTGGGTAGGGGAGCGTTCTGTAAGCCGTTGAAGGTGTCCTGTGAGGGATGCTGGAGGTATCAGAAGTGCGAATGCTGACATAAGTAACGATAAAGCGGGTGAAAAGCCCGCTCGCCGGAAGACCAAGGGTTCCTGTCCAACGTTAATCGGGGCAGGGTGAGTCGACCCCTAAGGCGAGGCCGAAAGGCGTAGTCGATGGGAAACAGGTTAATATTCCTGTACTCGGTGTTACTGCGAAGGGGGGACGGAGAAGGCTATGTTAGCCGGGCGACGGTTGTCCCGGTTTAAGCATGTAGGCGGAAGGTTTAGGTAAATCCGGACCTTTTTTAACGCTGAGGTGTGATGACGAGGCACTACGGTGCTGAAGTAACAAATGCCCTGCTTCCAGGAAAAGCCTCTAAGCATCAGGTAACATCAAATCGTACCCCAAACCGACACAGGTGGTCAGGTAGAGAATACCAAGGCGCTTGAGAGAACTCGGGTGAAGGAACTAGGCAAAATGGTGCCGTAACTTCGGGAGAAGGCACGCTGGTGTGTAGGTGAAGTCCCTGCGGACGGAGCTGAAACCAGTCGAAGATACCAGCTGGCTGCAACTGTTTATTAAAAACACAGCACTGTGCAAACACGAAAGTGGACGTATACGGTGTGACGCCTGCCCGGTGCCGGAAGGTTAATTGATGGGGTTAGCTGTAAGGCGAAGCTCTTGATCGAAGCCCCGGTAAACGGCGGCCGTAACTATAACGGTCCTAAGGTAGCGAAATTCCTTGTCGGGTAAGTTCCGACCTGCACGAATGGCGTAATGATGGCCAGGCTGTCTCCACCCGAGACTCAGTGAAATTGAACTCGCTGTGAAGATGCAGTGTACCCGCGGCAAGACGGAAAGACCCCGTGAACCTTTACTATAGCTTGACACTGAACACTGGTCCTTGATGTGTAGGATAGGTGGGAGGCTTTGAAGCGTGGACGCCAGTCTGCGTGGAGCCGACCTTGAAATACCACCCTTTAATGGCTGGTGTTCTAACGTAGACCCGTAATCCGGGTTGCGGACAGTGTCTGGTGGGTAGTTTGACTGGGGCGGTCTCCTCCTAAAGAGTAACGGAGGAGCACGAAGGTTAGCTAATCCTGGTCGGACATCAGGAGGTTAGTGCAATGGCATAAGCTAGCTTGACTGCGAGAGTGACGGCTCGAGCAGGTGCGAAAGCAGGTCATAGTGATCCGGTGGTTCTGAATGGAAGGGCCATCGCTCAACGGATAAAAGGTACTCCGGGGATAACAGGCTGATACCGCCCAAGAGTTCATATCGACGGCGGTGTTTGGCACCTCGATGTCGGCTCATCACATCCTGGGGCTGAAGTAGGTCCCAAGGGTACGGCTGTTCGCCGTTTAAAGTGGTACGCGAGCTGGGTTTAGAACGTCGTGAGACAGTTCGGTCCCTATCTGCCGTGGGCGCTGGAGAATTGAGGGGGGCTGCTCCTAGTACGAGAGGACCGGAGTGGACGCATCACTGGTGTTCGGGTTGTCATGCCAATGGCATTGCCCGGTAGCTAAATGCGGAAAAGATAAGTGCTGAAAGCATCTAAGCACGAAACTTGCCCCGAGATGAGTTCTCCCTGACTCCTTGAGAGTCCTGAAGGAACGTTGAAGACTACGACGTTGATAGGCTGGGTGTGTAAGTGCAGCGATGTATTGAGCTAACCAGTACTAATGAACCGTGAGGCTTAACCTTACAACGCCGAAGATGTTTTGGCGAAAGCAGAGACTTAGATTTTCAGCCTGATAACAGATTAATCGACGTGCAGAGATGCGTGTTGATAAAACAGAATTTGCCTGGCGGCTTTAGCGCGGTGGTCCCACCTGACCCCATGCCGAACTCAGAAGTGAAACGCCGTAGCGCCGATGGTAGTGTGGGGTCTCCCCATGTGAGAGTAGGGAACTGCCAGGCATCAAACAAGTGAAGAGGCCATCCGCAAGGATGGCCTTTTTGCGTTTTTGTCGTTGATAAGAAGCTGGCAATATGTCAGCGCCCAGCCATCCATCCCCGAATAAACCCTACGATCGCATCAGTATCATTCAAATCCAGCACCGGAACATCAAGCGATAGTGAAACGTCGCTGGCGACCGCAATCACATGCTGATCGATAGTTAACTCCTCGATCTCATGCCCCGCATCGCTTCTGAAAAGCAAAATCTTCGCCACGGATTCATGTTTAAACCCCTCAACCAGCACCAAATCCAGCGTCGAATGGTCCATTCGACTCACCAGATAATCTAAATCCAGCACCTCTTCCTCAGGTGTTTCCGTCATCAATGCCCATCGCTGAGCGCTGGCGACCATGGTTTGCGCCGCACCGGCTTTGCGCAGCTCGTAGCTGTCTTTCCCCGGCTTATCGATATCCATGTTGTGATGAGTATGTTTAATCAGCCCTGGACGGATCCCCTGCGCGCACAGGGCTGGGATCAGCTTCTTCAAAAGCGACGTTTTCCCGGTGCCGCTCCAGGCGGCAATCGCTAAAACAGGTTTCATTCTTTCCCCTGCATCGTTTGCAAATCCTCAGTCGTGTTGACGTTAATAAAAGCAGACTTCAGATCGCTGAAATCAACGGAGTGGCCGCCAGACTGGCGCATAAACACCATCACACGCCGCTCTCCTGCTGCCAGATAATCCTGCAGTTCAGGAATCAATGCCCGATTCATTAACGCAATCGTGGGATGATCGCGCTCACCGTCATATACCCAGACCACGGGCGCGTTTTTGCGTTGATGAGTAAGACGTTCAGCCAGACAGGATGGAATAAACGGCGTATCGCACGGGCAAAAGAGAAACCACTCCTCGTCAGACTGCTGCATAACACTCAGCATACCGGCCAGTGGGCCAGGGTAATCCGCTAAGCTATCCTGAAATACCGGATACCCGCTTTGCTGATAAATCTCGATATGGCGGTTAGCGCTGATAGCCATCATTTCAACCTGTCCACTCAGCGTAGCGGCAACGTGCTGCCATAGAGGTTTGCCATTAAGTAACTGTAAACCCTTATCTTTCCCGCCCATACGCGTCGCTCTTCCCCCGGCAAGCACGATGCCAGTCACTCCTCGGCACTGATTCACGAATGTCGCCTCTTTTATTGTGGGATTGACCCTGCTAACGTGTCCCTATCAATGAAAGGAGCACTACGATGAAATGTAAACGCCTGAACGAAGTTATCGAACTTCTCCAGCCCGCCTGGCAAAAAGAGCCTGAGCTCAACCTGATGCAATTTTTACAGAAACTGGCGAAAGAGTCAGGTTATGACGGTGAACTGACCGACCTTTCTGATGACATCCTGATCTACCATCTCAAAATGCGTGATTCTGATAAAGATGCCGCTATTCCAGGCATTAAGAAAGACTATGAAGAAGATTTCAAAACCGCGCTTTTGCGCGCCCGTGGCGTAATTAAAGAGTAAAACCTTGTAAGCGGCGCCACCGAAATCGCTGTGAAATGATATCCTGAATCATTCGTATAATTTCCGGATGATCGGATGAACGACACGGCTTTTACTTTCCAGACATTAAACCCGGATACCATTATGGATGCCCTCTTCGAACAGGGTATTCGGGTGGATTCCGGGCTAACTCCCTTAAACAGCTACGAAAACCGCGTCTATCAATTCCAGGACGAGGATCGTCAGCGCTTCGTCGTTAAATTTTATCGCCCCCAGCGTTGGTCGGCTGAGCAAATTCAGGAAGAGCATCAGTTCGCTCTCGATTTGGTCAACGATGATGTTCCGGTTGCCGCACCCATTCAGTTTAATAACCAGTCACTGCTCATGCATCAGGGATATTATTTTGCTGTTTTTCCGAGCCTGGGTGGCCGCCAGTTTGAGGCGGATAATATCGATCAGATGGAGTGGGTTGCCCGTTATCTGGGACGAATCCATCAGACGGGACGTAAAAAGGCCTTCAACGTACGCCCTACGATCGGGATTCAGGAATATTTGACCGAACCCCGCCAGGTATTCGAAACATCAACGCTTATTCCGAAGGCATTGAAAGCGGATTTCCTGAAAGCCACTGATGCTCTTGTTGCGGCGGTGACTGAGCGCTGGGACGATCAAACGGACATTCTGCGCCTGCACGGCGACTGCCACGCCGGGAATATCCTCTGGCGCGACGGCCCGCTATTTGTGGATCTTGACGATGCCCGCATGGGGCCAGCGATTCAGGATCTCTGGATGCTGCTCAATGGTGATAAAGCCGAACAGCGTATGCAGCTCGAAACCATCATTGAAGCCTATGAAGAGTTTAGCCCCTTCAATTCAGACGAAATCGCCCTGATTGAACCTTTACGCGCCATGCGATTTGTATATTATCTCGCATGGTTAATCAGGCGTTGGGACGATCCCGCGTTTCCTAAAAACTTCCCATGGCTGACCGGGGAAGATTACTGGCGCAGCCAGACAACCACCTTTATTCAGCAAGTTAAGGTTCTGCAGGAACCGCCACTACAATTAACGCCAATGTATTAATCGGACACATCAGGAGAAAGTTGATCATGAAAAAAATATGGCTGGCGCTGGCAGGTATGATTCTGGCATTTAGCGCATCTGCTGCTCAATTCAGCGATGGCAAGCAGTTCACTACCCTTGAAAAGCCGGTCGCCGGTGAGCCTCAGGTGCTGGAGTTCTTCTCATTCTATTGCCCGCACTGCTACCAGTTTGAAGAAGTTCTGCACGTTTCCGATAACGTGAAGAAAAAGCTGCCTGAAGGCACCAAAATGACCAAGTATCATGTCGAATTCCTGGGTCCTTTGGGTAAAGATCTGACGCAAGCCTGGGCGGTTGCTTTGGCGCTGGGCGTGGAAGATCAGGTGACGGCGCCAATGTTTGAAGCCGTACAGAAAACCCAGACCGTTCAGACCGTTGCGGATATTCGTAAAGTCTTTGTTGATGCCGGTGTGAAAGGCGAAGATTACGACGCGGCCTGGAACAGCTTTGTGGTGAAATCTCTGGTGGCTCAGCAGGAGAAAGCCGCAGCCGATCTCCAGCTGCAGGGTGTTCCGGCGATGTTCGTTAACGGTAAATACCAGGTGAACCCACAGGGTATGGATACCAGCAGCATGGATATCTTCGTGCAGCAGTATGCCGAGACCGTGAAATATCTGGTTGAGAAGAAATAAAAGTGAAAACGCCGGTCATTGACCGGCGTTTTTGTTTGCAGATTTAATATCGTTTATCAGCACATCTTTATCGTTCCACAGCGTGTTCAGCCACAGCTGGAAGCGACGTTTGAAATTCTTATCATTGATGTAATCCCCGTGTAGTTCTTCATCCACGGGCACCAGATTAACTCTCACCACAATCCGAGTCAGCTTCCCGCTCAACATATCGTAGAACGGCGTGCCGTCATTTTCTGGATAGCACAGAGTGACGTTCAGCAATTTATCGAACTGCGCGCCCAGCACATTAAGCGCCATCGCAATCCCTGCGGCTTTCGGCGGCAGGAGATTCTTATAAGGGGAGCGAGTTTGCTGACGCTTCAGTTCCGTAAAACGGGAGCCTTCAACAAAGTTAACGATGGTCGTCGGGTGTGCGCGGAATTTCTCGCAGGAGCGACGCGTTGTTTCAACATCACGGCCACGGCGATCCGGGTGTCGAATAAGATAGCTGCGCGAGTAGCGTTTCATAAACGGCATATCCAGCGCCCAGCATGCCAGCCCGATAAACGGCACCCAGGCCAGCTGCTGCTTAAGAAAGTACTTGTTCATCGGAATATGTTTGCGAAACAGCACACATAACACCACGATATCGGCCCAGCTGTGGTGATTACAGAGCAGCAAATACCAGTTTTTTTTGTTGAGGCCTTCCAGCCCTTCGATATCCCATTTCAGATGAGGGTTAAGACGCAGCAGCAGCGCCAGCCCTTCACACCAGCAGTACATCATAAAATTGCAGAATGCGGATACCGCGCGCCAGACGACTGGAACGGGCAGCAGAAGTTTAATGATTCCGGCGACGATGATCGGCACAGAACAGGCGATGGTCACCAGGATGGTTAAAATGATGCTTAACAGTAATGTTATCGCAGCGAGTAATCTCGACATGATGAGTTTTTTCAGATAGTTAGCTGGAATCTGGCGGCCAGATCGCTGCGCAGGGCGCTGATTTTACCAGAAAACGAATTAAAGCAGGGGGCTTTCACTCTGCGATAGTGTGGGATATGTGCCTTAACAGAGTATTTGTCTGCGATAGCCTATTTGGCTCTTCTTATATCCACATAGAGCAAATAGTCATCAATTGGAAATATACCGATCGGATCTATTTATAAAGCATTGATTTTAGTTTATAAAAAAATTAATTAAGATCCAACTATGACTCGATTCTTCATATGAATTAAAAGTATGCACAAACTTATCCACAGTTTGATTTTGCGATCGATCCTGACGATCGCAAAATCTTTTCCTGTATTCGGCGCTAAAAACTGATGTTTTCATCCTTCTGTGGCATCCTTTAGCCATAAATTGATTAAAGGCACGGACATTATGGTTCAGATTCCAGAAAACCCTCTTATTCTCGTCGACGGCTCTTCATACCTGTATCGGGCGTATCATGCGTTTCCTCCTCTGACCAACAGCGCGGGGGAGCCAACCGGCGCGATGTATGGCGTGCTGAATATGCTGCGCAGCCTGATCCTGCAATACCAGCCGTCCCATGCGGCGGTGGTATTTGATGCGAAGGGCAAAACCTTCCGCGATGAGCTATTCGAGGATTACAAATCCCACCGTCCGCCGATGCCGGATGATTTGCGCGCGCAAATCGAGCCGCTGCACACCATGGTGAAAGCGATGGGCTTGCCGCTGCTGGCGGTTTCTGGGGTGGAAGCTGACGACGTTATCGGTACCCTGGCGCGTGAAGCGGAGAAAATGGGCCGTCCGGTGCTGATCAGTACCGGTGATAAAGACATGGCGCAGCTGGTGACTCCTGGGATCACCCTGATCAATACCATGACCAACACCATCCTTGGGCCGGAAGAGGTCGTCACCAAATATGGCGTGCCGCCAGAACTGATCATCGATTTCCTCGCCTTGATGGGTGACTCCTCGGATAACATTCCGGGCGTGCCAGGCGTGGGCGAGAAAACCGCGCAGGCGTTGCTGCAGGGCCTCGGCGGACTGGATACGCTGTATGCCGAATCCGACAAAATCGCCGGGCTGACGTTCCGTGGTGCCAAAACCATGGCCGCGAAGCTCGAGCAAAATAAAGATGTGGCTTACCTCTCCTATAAGCTGGCCACCATCAAAACTGACGTCGAGCTGGAACTTACCTGCGAGCAGCTTGAGGTCCAGCAGCCGGTCGCGGAAGAGCTCCTTGGCCTGTTTAAGCAGTATGAGTTCAAACGCTGGATAACCGACGTCGAAGCCGGGAAATGGATGCAGGCGAAAGGTGCCAAACCTGCCGCCAAGCCAAAAGAGACCCTCGTTGTTAATGCCGAAGAGGAAGTCGAAGAGGCGGCGAGTCAGCTCTCCTTCGAAAACTACGAAACGGTACTCGACGAAGCGCAGCTCATCGCCTGGATTGAGAAACTGAAAAAAGCGCCGGTCTTCGCGTTCGATACCGAAACCGACAGCCTCGATAATATCTCCGCCAACATGGTCGGTCTCTCCTTTGCGACAGAGCCGGGCATCGCCGCTTATGTCCCTGTCGCGCATGACTATCTGGACGCGCCGGATCAAATCTCGCGTGACCGCGTACTTGAGCTGCTCAAGCCGCTGCTGGAAGATGACAAAGCGCTCAAGGTTGGGCAAAACCTGAAATATGATCGCGGTATTTTGCAGAACTACGGCATCGAGCTGCGCGGTATCGCCTACGACACCATGCTGGAATCCTACATTCTGAACAGCGTCGCGGGCCGTCATGATATGGATTCGCTCTCCGATCGCTGGCTTAAGCATAAAACCGTCACCTTCGAAGAAATTGCCGGCAAAGGCAAAAATCAGCTGACCTTCAACCAGATTGCCCTGGAAGAGGCGGGTCGCTACGCGGCAGAAGATGCTGACGTGACGCTGCAGTTACACCTGAAAATGTACCCGAAACTGCAAAAGCAGGAAGGGCCGCTGAACATTTTCGAGAATGTCGAAATGCCGCTGGTGCCTGTGCTGTCTCGTATTGAGCGCAACGGCGTCAAAATCGATCCGGCCGTTCTGCACAAGCATTCGGAAGAGATCACCCTGCGTCTGAATGAGCTGGAGCTGAAAGCTCATGACATTGCGGGCGAGCCCTTCAACCTGGCGTCGACCAAACAGCTGCAAACCATTCTGTTTGAAAAACAGGGTATTAAACCGCTGAAGAAAACGCCGGGCGGTGCGCCGTCGACGTCTGAAGAGGTACTGGAAGAGCTGGCGCTGGATTACCCGCTGCCAAAAGTGATTCTGGAATACCGTGGCCTCGCGAAGCTTAAATCGACCTACACCGATAAGCTGCCGCTAATGATCAACCCAAAAACCGGTCGCGTTCACACCTCCTATCATCAGGCAGTAGCGGCGACAGGGCGTTTGTCCTCCACCGATCCTAACCTGCAGAACATTCCGGTGCGTAACGAAGAAGGGCGACGCATTCGTCAGGCCTTCATCGCTCCGCAAGATTACCTGATCGTCTCTGCCGACTACTCGCAAATCGAACTGCGCATCATGGCGCACCTGTCGCGTGACAAGGGTTTGCTGACCGCGTTTGCGGAAGGGAAAGATATCCACCGCGCTACGGCGGCAGAAGTTTTTGGTCTGCCATTAGAGAGCGTAACCGGCGAGCAGCGCCGCAGCGCGAAGGCGATCAACTTCGGCCTGATCTACGGTATGAGCGCTTTTGGCCTTTCTCGCCAGCTGAATATTCCGCGTAAAGAGTCGCAGAAGTACATGGATCTCTACTTCGAGCGTTATCCGGGCGTGCTGGAATATATGGAACGCACGCGTGCCCAGGCAAAAGATAAGGGCTACGTTGAAACGCTGGATGGTCGTCGTCTGTATCTGCCGGATATTACCTCCAGCAACGCGGCGCGTCGTGCTGGTGCAGAGCGCGCGGCCATCAACGCCCCGATGCAGGGGACGGCCGCGGATATCATCAAGCGCGCCATGATTGCGGTTGATGCCTGGCTGGAAAACGACAAACCACGCGTGAAAATGATCATGCAGGTGCACGATGAACTGGTGTTCGAAGTGCACAAAGACGATCTGGAAGCCGTATCGAAAAAGATCCACGAACTGATGGAAAGCAGCATGAAATTAGATGTGCCATTGCTGGTGGAAGTGGGGAGTGGGGCGAACTGGGATCAGGCTCACTAAGGGTTCGATGAACAAGCGGCTGATTATGTAAGTAAGCAACATAACAGCCCGCTTTTTGTGACAACCATTAGATTTACCTATGTAAAGAGTGAAAAAAAACTACAAAAAGTGCTTTGTCCAGCGATAAAAAAAGAGTAGAGTTATCGATGTAGGGTACAGAGGTAAGATGTTCTATCTTTCAGACCTTTTACTTCACGTAATCGGATTTGGCTGAATATTTTAGCCGCCCCAGTCAGTAATGACTGGGGCGTTTTTTATTGCGGCAAAGAAAATATTTGGACCAAAAAAAAGCGCGGTCATCGCCGCGCTCTTCATCACTCTTCCGCTTCAGTCGCGGGTTCCAGACCGTTATACCAGCTGTCGAGCTTGTGACGCAGCACGTCCACACCCTGCTTTTTCAGGGATGAAAACGTCTCAACCTGCACGTCACCGCCGAACTCCACTGCGGCTTCACGCACCAGTTTCAGCTGCGCTTTACGCGCACCGCTCGCCAGTTTATCGGCTTTGGTCAGCAGCACCAGAACCGGGATATCGCTCGCAACGCCCCAGTGGATCATCTGCTGATCGAGATCTTTCAGCGGGTGACGGATGTCCATCAGCACCACCAGACCTTTCAGGCACTGGCGTTTTTCCAGGTATTCACCCAGCGCGCGCTGCCATTTGATTTTGACCTCTTCCGGCACTTCGGCGTAGCCGTAACCGGGTAAATCCACCAGACGCTTACCGTCGGCAACTTCAAACAGGTTAATCAGCTGAGTACGACCCGGGGTTTTTGAGGTACGCGCCAGGCTTTTCTGGTTTGTCAGCGTATTCAGGGCGCTGGATTTTCCCGCATTGGAGCGGCCAGCAAATGCCACTTCGATACCCGTATCAGGCGGTAAGTGGCGAATATCAGGCGCACTGGTGACAAAATGCGTCTGTTGGTAGTTCCAGGTAGTCACGTGGTCGTCTCCAAAAATCGTAATCTGATGGGGAGTATACCTGAATGCAGGCAAAAGGCTTTTCTCTTCGCGTTCGGGCTGTAGATTAAAACCATTATAAATGTAAGACATTGACCATTATTGCTATGGGATATTTAAGAGGATCCTCATGCAGAAAAAATAGCAAAACCTTTAAAATCATAATGTTGACGATAAGGAATTATCCGAAAGTTCTAATTTGGACGCGCAGGTGGCTTGTCAGAAAACCTGAAAAAGGTAAAGTAGCAACCAAGGCGAGGATGCCAGCAGGATAACGACTTCAGGATGAAGGGTCAGGAGCGCCAGGAGGCGAAGACTCAGGACAACCAGGATGGTGACACGCCTGGAGGCGTTTGAAAGGAAAAGGAACCGTATCATGGACGGTATCCGCTAAAGGATAAACAGGGTTAGTTGTTGGCAAACATGGAATGTTTGACCCGTTAAGGGTTGAGAGTCAGGAAAAAAGGCGACAGATTGCTCTGTCGCCTTTTTTCTTTGCTTGCTTTCTGCTAGATTTCGCCGCAATTCTATACTGAATAAAATGGCTTAAAGACAAGGCATCATGAAAAAACCGACATCCACAGCGGGCGCTAAACGCCCGGCAAAAGCACACCGCAAAACCCGTGAAGAACTGAATCAGGAAGCTCGCGATCGTAAACGTGCGAAAAAGCATAGTGGTCATGCATCGGGTAGCCGCGCGAGCGGTAGCAGTGTCACAGGTTCCGCTGCGCAGCAATCCAAACAGAAAGACCCGCGCATCGGGAGCAAAACGCCAATTCCACTGGGCGTCACCGACGCCCCGGTTATCAAGCAGCAAAAACCTAAAAAGAGCGAGAAACCTATGCTTTCACCGCAGGCTGAGCTGGATATGCTGGAGAATGATGAGCGCCTGGATGCGCTGCTGGAACGACTTGAACAGGGCGAAGCGCTGAATGCTGAAGAGCAGAAATGGGTTGATGCCAAACTCGATCGTATTGATGAACTGATGCAGCAGCTCGGTCTCTCTTACGACGATGAAGAAGACGAAGAAGAAGAGAAGCAGGACGACATGATGCGTCTGCTGAAAGGTGGAAACTAACATTTGCACCCGGCGGGCTCTATAGTCCTGCTTATAACCCTTCCGGTTATATGTTATCTGGTGTGGTTATTCGTTAAACTACGGCGGTTGTCGCGGCGACAGAGGTGGCTGCGCACCCGAATGTTGACCCGCAGTGGGGTCAAAACGGGCCGCCGTATACGAACGCGACACCAACGGAAGGAGTGAGCATGTCTGTACCAAGCATCGACTGGGATCTGGCCCTGATCCAGAAATATAACTATTCCGGGCCGCGTTATACCTCATACCCGACCGCGCTGGAGTTCTCGGAATCCTTCGGCGAGGCCGACTTTTTGCAGGCGGTTGCGCGCTATCCTGAGCGCCCGCTGTCGCTGTATGTTCACATCCCCTTCTGCCATAAGCTCTGCTATTTCTGCGGCTGCAATAAAATCGTCACCCGCCAGCAGCACAAAGCCGATCAGTATCTGGATGCGTTAGAGCAGGAGATCCTGCACCGCGCGCCGCTGGTGGCCGGGCGTCACGTGAGCCAGCTGCACTGGGGCGGCGGTACGCCAACCTATCTCAACAAAGCGCAAATCAGCCGCCTGATGAGCCTCCTGCGCGCCAATTTCCGTTTTGATGCCGATGCTGAAATCTCGATTGAAGTCGATCCGCGTGAAATCGAACTGGACGTGCTCGATCACCTGCGTGCCGAGGGCTTCAACCGTCTGAGCATGGGCGTGCAGGACTTCAACAAAGAAGTGCAGCGCCTGGTCAACCGCGAGCAGGACGAAGAGTTTATTTTTGCGCTGCTGAACCACGCGCGTGAAATCGGTTTTACCTCGACCAACATCGACCTGATTTACGGCCTGCCGAAGCAAACGCCGGAAAGCTTCGCCTTTACGCTGAAACGCGTGGCGGAGCTGAACCCCGATCGCCTTAGCGTCTTTAACTATGCGCACCTGCCGACGCTGTTTGCCGCCCAGCGCAAAATCAAAGATGCCGACCTGCCGTCTGCGCAGCAAAAGCTCGATATCCTGCAGGAGACCATTACTTCTCTGACGGAAACCGGCTACCAGTTTATCGGTATGGACCACTTTGCCCGTCCTGATGACGAGCTGGCCATCGCCCAGCGTGAAGGCGTCCTGCATCGCAACTTCCAGGGTTACACCACTCAGGGCGATACGGATTTACTGGGGATGGGCGTGTCAGCGATCAGCATGATTGGCGACTGCTACGCGCAGAACCAGAAAGAGCTCAAGCAGTACTATCAGCAGGTGGATGAAACCGGTAACGCTTTGTGGCGCGGGATTGCGCTGACGCGCGATGACTGTATTCGTCGGGATGTCATTAAGGCGCTGATCTGCAACTTCCGCCTCGATTTTGCCGACGTCGAATCCCAGTGGGAACTCGCTTTTACCGACTACTTTGCGGAAGATCTGAAACTGCTCGCGCCGCTGGCGAAAGACGGGCTAGTGGAGGTGACGGATAAAGCGATCCTGGTGACGCCAAAAGGACGCCTGTTGATTCGTAATATCTGCATGTGCTTTGATGCCTATCTGCGTCAGAAAGCGCGGCTGCAGCAATTCTCTCGCGTGATCTAGGCGCTACACAGACCGGGCCTACACATTGTAGGCCTGATTAGCGCAGCGCCATCAGGCGTTATTCCATTCCCAGCTCTTTCAGCTTCCGCGTCAGGGTATTTCGCCCCCAACCCAGCAGCCGAGCGGCTTCCTGTTTATGCCCCTGCGTATGGCGCAATGCCGTTGTCAGCAAGGTGCGTTCCATTTCAGGCTGCGCTTCGGAAAGCAGGTTTTGATGACCGGAACGCAGCGCACGGTCCGCCCACTGCGCCAGCAGCGTCGCCCAGCTGTCGGGTAACGATTGGCCGGTGCTGCTTTCGGGCGCGGTGGCTTCAAACAATTCGCTCGGCAGATCCTGAATCAGCACTTCCTGACCGGCAGCCATCACCGTGAGCCAGCGGCAGGTATTTTCCAGCTGACGCACGTTCCCCGGCCATGCCAGACGCGTCAGCGCCGCATCAGTTTCCGGGTGCAGCAGTTTGGCTTCAACCCCCAGTTCGCGGGCGGCAACCTGCAGGAAATGGCGCGCCAGACGCGGAATATCTTCCCGGCGTTCGCGCAGCGGCGGAAGGTG
This sequence comes from Lelliottia sp. EB106-05-01-XG201, assembly GCF_058791735.1. Classification (NCBI taxonomy): domain Bacteria; kingdom Pseudomonadati; phylum Pseudomonadota; class Gammaproteobacteria; order Enterobacterales; family Enterobacteriaceae; genus Lelliottia; species Lelliottia sp. EB106-05-01-XG201. The sequence goes on along the minus strand of NZ_JBYTDV010000001.1, from coordinate 4,761,202 downwards.
AACGCGAATGACGTTCAGACGGTGGAACAAGTCCTCACGGAATTTGCCCTCCTGCACGCGCTGCTCCAGGTTCTGGTGCGTGGCGGCGATAATACGCACATCGACTTTCACCGGCGCATATCCACCGACGCGGTAAAACTGACCGTCGGCCAGCACGCGCAGCAGACGCGTTTGCACGTCCAGCGGCATATCGCCAATCTCATCGAGGAAAAGCGTCCCGCCGTCGGCCTGTTCGAAGCGCCCCTGACGAATGGTGTTCGCGCCAGTAAACGCGCCTTTCTCATGACCAAACAGCTCCGATTCGATCAAATCCTTCGGGATGGCGGCCATATTCAGGGCGATAAACGGCGCTTTCGCGCGCGGGCTGTGGCGGTGCAGGGCATGAGCGACCAGCTCTTTACCGGTCCCGGATTCACCGTTAATCAGCACGCTGATGGACGAACGCGACAGACGGCCAATGATACGAAACACATCCTGCATCGCGGGCGCTTCGCCAATAATATCCGTCGTCGGGCCAAACACCGGCGCGTTGCGCGGCTGCTGCTGTTCCTGATAGTGGCTAATTGCGCGTTCTACCAGGGCGACGGCTTCATCGATATCGAAGGGTTTTGGCAGATAATCAAATGCACCCTGCTGGTAGGCGCTGACGGCGGCATCCAGGTCAGAGTGAGCGGTCATTATGATGACCGGAAGCATCGGATGGCGCTGCTTGATCTGTTTTAACAGCGCCAGCCCGTCCATGCCTGGCATCCGAATATCCGAAAGCAGCACGTCCGGGGTTTTGGTGATGAGCGCATCGAGCACTTCGCTGCCGCTTTCAAAGGTGGTGCAGTTTAATCCTGCTCCGGTAAGCGCGCGTTCAAGCACCCAGCGGATGGAGCTATCATCATCGACTACCCAGACTATCCCTCGTTGCATCGTCGTCACCTTTATTTTTTAATTGGCAGGTAAACCGAAAACTCGGTATGACCCGGCCAACTGGTAAATTCAATTTTGCCGGAGTGTTGGTCGATCAAATTACGGGCGATGGATAATCCCAGCCCGGTCCCGCCTTCGCGGCCACTCACCATCGGGTAAAACAGCGTGTCCTGAAGATGCGAGGGAATGCCTGGCCCATTGTCTTCAACGTCGATACGAGCGGCGAGGCGATAGCGCACGCCATGCAGCGTTAACTGGAATGCGGTCCGCGTACGCAGAACGATTTGCCCGCCATCTGCGCCCAGGGCTTGCAGGGCGTTACGCACCACGTTCAGCAGAACCTGTTCAATCTGGTCGGGATCGTGCGGCAATTCCGGCAGACTTGGATCGTAATCGCGCACCAGTGTGACGTTCGCGGGTAACTCCATTGAGACCAGCTTCACCACGCGCTCAGCCACTTTGTGGATGCTTTCTGTCACGTGCATACCCGGCTGCTGTGGCCCAAGCAGACGGTCCACCAGATTGCGCAGGCGATCGGCCTGTTCAATGATGACGTTGGTGTATTCCGCAAGCGTAGGGTCGGGCAGAGCTTTGGTTAACAGCTGTGCTGCGCCACGCAGGCCGCCCAGAGGGTTTTTAATCTCATGGGCAAGGCCACGCACCAGATCGCGCGCCGCGATCTGCTGAGCGTGCTGGAGCTGCTCCTGGCTCAACCGACGCAGGTTATCCATCGGCGCCATTTCCAGCAGAATGAGCCCGTCCGGCAGACGCTGCGCCGTCAGCGAAAGAATATGCGAGCGCCCGTCGATCACCAGGGTCACTTCGTTGTCGGTGAACCCCTGGCCCGCTGCGAGACTTTCCTGCATCAGGGCAATATTCAGCGAAAAATAGCTCAACAGTTCGGGTAACGGCGTACCAAATAATTTACGCGAGCTTTGGGCGAGCAGCTGCTGCGCCGCAGGGTTGGCGTAATGCACCGCCAGCTCATCGTCGACCAGTAAGATACTGTTGATTAAAGAATTGAGGATCTGCCCAGCATCGGGCAGCGTGCCAGTTGCCATTAAGCAGTCTCCTGGAGTTGGGTGCACTAATTTAGTGCAGTATAGCTTTTTCGTTGTAAAAAGCGCGTGAGATCAGTTTGTTGGTGGAGAAAAAAGCCCATCCGGAGATGGGCTAAAAAGTTTCCACGGCAACAAAAAACGGCTTTCGATTTCCCGCGGAAAAGGTCGCGGGTCATCGTTAAAACTTAAACGCTGTAATACAGTTCGAACTCAACCGGGTGTGGCGTCATGCGCACACGGTCGTTCTCTTCGATACGCAGGGCGATGTAAGCATCGATAGCGTCGTCGGTGAACACACCGCCAGCCGTCAGGAACTCACGATCAGCGTCGAGCGCGTTGAGTGCTTCTTCCAGAGAACCGGCAACCTGTGGGATCTCTTTCGCTTCTTCTGGCGGCAGGTCGTACAGGTTTTTGTCCATCGCTTCGCCAGGGTGGATCTTGTTCTTAATACCGTCAAGACCCGCCATCAGCAGCGCTGCGAAGCACAGGTATGGGTTAGCCGCTGGGTCCGGGAAGCGCACTTCGATACGACGCGCTTTTGGAGACGCAACCACTGGGATACGGATAGAAGCAGAACGGTTACGGGCAGAGTACGCCAGCATGACCGGTGCTTCGTAGCCTGGGACCAGACGCTTGTAGGAGTTGGTGGTTGGGTTCGCCAGGGCGTTAATCGCTTTAGCGTGCTTGATCACACCGCCGATGTAGAACAGCGCCTGCTCGGACAGACCTGCATATTTGTCGCCAGAGAACAGGTTAGTCCCGTTCTTGGACAGGGACATGTGGCAGTGCATACCGGAACCGTTATCGCCAAACATTGGTTTTGGCATGAAGGTCGCGGTTTTGCCGAAGCGGTGCGCCACGTTGTGAACCACATATTTGTAGATCTGAATCTCATCCGCTTTTTTGGTCATGGTGTTAAAGCGGGTGGCGATTTCGTTCTGACCCGCCGTCGCCACTTCGTGGTGATGCGCTTCAACAACCAGACCCATCTCTTCCATGATCAGACACATGGTAGAACGGATGTCCTGAGAAGAATCGACCGGAGGAACCGGGAAGTAACCGCCTTTCACGCCTGGACGGTGACCTTTGTTACCACCTTCGTATTTGGTGGAGGAGTTCCATGCGCCTTCGATATCGTCGATAGCCACGTGAGAACCGGAGATAGACGCACCAAAGCGGATGTCGTCGAACAGGAAGAACTCTGGCTCTGGCCCGAACAGCACGGTGTCCGCGATGCCGGTAGAACGCAGGTACTCTTCAGCGCGTTTAGCGATGGAGCGTGGGTCGCGGTCGTAGCCCTGCAGCGTGCCTGGCTCGAGGATGTCGCAACGGATAATCAGGGTAGACTCTTCGTAGAACGGGTCAATGAGCGCAGTGGTTGCGTCTGGCATCAGAACCATGTCGGATTCGTTGATACCTTTCCAGCCGCCGATTGAGGAGCCGTCAAACATTTTGCCTTCTTCGAAGAATTCGGCATTTACCTGGTGAGCAGGAATTGTGACGTGCTGTTCTTTACCTTTGGTATCAGTGAAGCGCAGATCAACAAACTTCACTTCGTGTTCGTTCAGCATCGTCAAAACGTGTTCAGCGGACATACTTAACTCTCCCGGATTGGTCATTGTCGTCGTGGTAACGAGGTCTTCAATTCTGTTTATGGCAGGCAGGGTTGCCATCTTTTTGCCGTATTTTTATAAAGCGAAATCTGTGCCAACTTTTAAATCACCCCAAAAAGGCGTTATCATGCACGTCATAGTGCAAATGAACTGCACCACGATAGTCATCTTGCACCAGTATAGTGCTTCAGTGTGAACATTGAGCACCATATTGGTGCAATTTTCGTTAAAGTGCGCTTTTTACGCTGCGTGAAAGCGGTCACAAAGCAACTCTGCGATACTTGTTTGCGGAGGATGTTTGTGATCCTGTTTAGTCCTGCGATTAATCCGTGTACAATAACGCGCTATTTCTAAATGCCTGAGGCAAAGTTGTGATCGAAAATCTGCGTAATATCGCCATCATCGCGCACGTTGACCATGGTAAAACTACCCTGGTTGACAAGCTGCTGCAGCAATCCGGTACCTTCAGTAATGAACGTGCTGAAGCCACCGAACGCGTGATGGACTCCAACGATTTGGAGAAAGAGCGTGGGATTACCATCCTCGCTAAAAACACCGCTATCAAATGGAATGACTACCGTATCAACATCGTTGATACCCCTGGGCACGCCGACTTCGGTGGTGAAGTTGAACGTGTAATGTCCATGGTAGACTCCGTTCTGCTGGTCGTTGACGCAATGGATGGCCCAATGCCGCAGACGCGCTTCGTAACCAAAAAGGCATTTGCCCATGGTTTGAAGCCAATCGTGGTTATCAACAAAGTTGACCGTCCTGGCGCGCGTCCTGACTGGGTTGTGGATCAGGTCTTCGACCTGTTCGTGAACCTGGACGCAAGCGACGAGCAGCTCGACTTCCCAATCATCTATGCATCAGCACTGATGGGTATCGCGGGTAACGATCACAATGAGATGGCGGAAGACATGACTCCGCTGTACCAGGCGATTGTTGACCACGTTAAAGCACCAAGCGTTGACCTCGATGGTCCGTTCCAGATGCAGATCTCCCAGCTGGACTACAACAACTACGTTGGCGTTATCGGCATCGGTCGTATCAAGCGCGGTAAAGTGAAGCCTAACCAGCAAGTCACTGTCATCGACAGCGAAGGTAAAACTCGTAACGGTAAAGTCGGTAAAGTACTGACTCACCTCGGTCTGGAGCGTATTGAATCCACCGAAGCCGAAGCGGGCGACATCATCGCGATCACCGGTCTGGGCGAGCTGAACATCTCCGACACCCTTTGCGATCCGCAAAACGTCGAAGCGCTGCCAGCCCTGTCTGTTGATGAACCAACCGTTACCATGTTCTTCAACGTCAACACCTCTCCGTTCTGTGGCAAAGAAGGTAAATACGTTACCTCTCGTCAGATCCTTGACCGCCTGAACAAAGAGCTGGTGCACAACGTGGCACTGCGTGTTGAAGAAACCGAAGATGCGGACGCGTTCCGTGTATCCGGTCGTGGCGAGCTGCACCTGTCTGTTCTTATCGAAAACATGCGTCGTGAAGGCTTCGAACTGGCTGTGTCCCGTCCGAAAGTTATCAACCGTATGATCGATGGCCGTATGCAAGAGCCGTTCGAGAACGTGACGCTGGATATCGAAGAACAGCACCAGGGTTCTGTGATGCAGGCAATGGGCGAGCGTAAGGGCGATGTCAAAGACATGATCCCTGACGGCAAAGGCCGTATTCGTCTGGATTACCTGATCCCGGCACGTGGCCTGATCGGCTTCCGTACCGAGTTCATGACCATGACCTCCGGTACTGGTCTGCTGTACTCCACTTTCAGCCACTACGATGACGTTAAACCGGGTGAAATCGGTCAGCGCCAGAACGGCGTGCTGATCTCTAACGGCCAGGGTAAAGCAGTTGCGTTCGCACTGTTCAGCCTGCAGGACCGCGGTAAGCTGTTCCTGGGTCACGGTGCAGAAGTTTACGAAGGCCAGATCATCGGTATTCACAGTCGTTCTAACGACCTGACTGTAAACTGCCTGACCGGTAAGAAACTGACCAACATGCGTGCTTCCGGTACTGACGAAGCCACCACGCTGGTTCCAGCACAGAAAATGTCTCTTGAGCAGGCTCTGGAATTTATCGATGACGACGAACTGGTAGAAGTTACCCCTACCTCCGTACGTATCCGTAAACGTCACCTGACTGAGAACGACCGTAAACGTGCGGGCCGTGGCAGCAAAGACTAATACGATGCCTCTCTGAGGTGCGTAATGCGAAAAGCCGCTGATATTCAGCGGCTTTTTTTATGTCAGTATAAGGTCACAGTAGACGGTTTATTGTTTGCCGGGGCATCGGGTTGCGGTTCCGGCGGTTGTTTCCGTTTTCCTATCTCTTCAATAATAAACGCGAAGCGTTGCTCGTTGAGCTTATAAAACAGTCCCATGGTGATGGCGGCGATAATCGCCAGCCCGCACGGCCAAAGAAAAATCAGCTGACGCAGGCCAAGCAGGGTGCCTGCACTTTGTACCGCGTGCGGGATATAACCGATTTGCGTGAGCATAATCCCAGGTAAGAATCCGGCGAGCGCCGCCGAAATCTTGCGCGAAAAGGTATAGCCGGTATAGACCGAGCCTTCGGCGCGGATCCCCGTCTTCCACTCCCCATACTCAACGGTATCCGGCACCAGCGCCCAGTTCAGGCTGTTCACGAAAGCCGTGCCGAAAAACGCCATACAGGAAAACAGTACGAACGTTAGCGAGCTGCTTCCCCAGACAAAGTTCAGCACATCGCCCACCGCCCACAGGGTCAGCCCACCCAAATACACCTGCTTTTTGCCAAAGCGTTTCACTGCGCCCGGCACCATAAGTACGCCCACCAGAATGCAGCCCATGCTGAAAAAACCCATCCACGACAAGAGATGAATATCGTTAAGCACGTACTGGGTGTAATAGACCTGGATAGCGAGTTTGATGTTAAAAGCCGCCAGTGTGCAGAGATTGGCGATGCACAGCACCAGCAGCGGGGGATTGCGGAAAATCGCATAAAACGATTTCATGATCCCAGGCTTATGGTGCTCGGGCGTGATGTCGACGTAACGCTCTTGCACGCCGCTGTAGCAATACCACATGCAGAACAGCCCGGTAGTCACGAAGAGCAACGCGGCCACCAGATACCCCAGCGACGTCTGGCTGGCAAACAGCGCCTGTATGGGCATAAAGCCCACCGTACACAGCAGCAGCCCCACCGTGGCTCCGCCCTGACGCCAGGCCGCAAGATGCGCGCGCTCGTTCGGGTTTTTGGTGATCGCCGGAACCATCGCCCCGTACGAGCAGTTCATCAGGCTGTAGAACAGGCCGAAGAGCATAAATAACACGGTGGCGATGGCCGTTTTGACCGTCAGGCTGAAATCATTGGCGATGAACTGTGCCGTCGCGACCAGCGCGACCGGAACGGAGGCGTACAGAATAAAGGGGCGGAATTTCCCCCGTGCGCCGATATGGCGCCGTGAATCCAGCAGCACACCGGTCAGCATGTCGGTGAAGGCGGTGAAGAACTTCGCAACCAGAAAAATAATCCCACCGTAAAACGCCGGCATGCCCAGCTCATCCGTATAAAATTTCAGCAGGTACAGTGTGCCAATCGACAGAATCAGGTTCGAGCCAAAATCACCCATTCCATAGGCAAACTTCTCGCGCAGGCTCAGTTTCAGGGTTAACGGATCAGGGGTCTTAGTCATACGCGATCCTCATAGCGCCTTACGAAGCTCTATCTCTTCAACGATGCGCACATACAGCTTCTCGTTGAGGTTATAGAAGCAGCCCATGGCCACAATGGTGACGACGGCCAGAATGCACGGATAGATGAATATCAGCTGACGTAAGCCCTCGACGGTTCCGGGGGACTGAACCACGTTGGGCACATAGCCGATTTGCGTCAGCATCATGCCGGGGAAGAAACCGGCCAGTGCCTGCGACACCTTGCGAAAGAAGGTAAATCCGGTGTAAACCGTTCCTTCTGACCGCACGCCGGTTCGCCATTCGCCGTACTCCACCGTGTCCGACACCAGCGCCCAGTTCAGGCTATTCACAAATGCCGACCCGAAGAAGGCCAGACAGGAGAACGCGACAAAGCTGACCGGCCCGCCGCCGAAGAAGTAGTTCAGGAGATCGCCCGCCACCCAGATCAGCAGCCCGCCGATATAGACTTTTTTCTTGCCAAAGCGCCGCACCGCGCCGGGCATCATAAATACGCCGACAAAAATGCAGCCCATACTGAAGAAACCCATGTACGACAGCAAAATCGGGTCGTTGAGCACGTATTGCGTGTAGTAAACCTGAATCGCGAGTTTGACGTTGAATGCGCCTAAGGTGCACAGGTTGGCGATGCAGAGGATAAACAGTGGCCGGTTCCCGGCGATAGCCCGAAACGACTGGAGTAGGCCCGGTTTCTGCGCCATATGGGCGGGTTGCACTTCGACGTAGCGCTCCTTCACGCCCCGATAGCAGCACCACATGCAGAGCAATCCGCAGAGGGAAAACAGCGTGGCGGCAAAGATATACCCGGCCTGCGAGCTGCCTTCAATCAGGTTCATGACCGGCACAAAACCGACCGTGCAGAGCAGCAAGCCGAGCGTTGCCCCGCCCTGACGCCAGGCGGCGAGGGCGGCACGCTCATCGGGGTTCTTGGTGATCGCAGGCACCATCGCCCCGTAGGAGCAGTTCATCATGCTGAAAACCAACCCGTAGAGCATGAACAGCAGGGTTGCCATGACCGTTTTGCCGGTGATATCAAAAGGCGTGCCGACAAAGTTGGCGATGGCTAACAGCGTGACCGGAAACGCCGCGTACAGCACGAACGGACGGAATTTTCCCTTTGGCCCAATCTTGCGTCGCAAGTCGAGCATAATCCCGGTGCCCATGTCGGTAAACGCGGTAAAGAACTTGGCAATCAAAAAGATAATGCCGCCGTAGGTGCCCGGCAGCCCCAGCACGTCGGTGTAAAACTTCAGCAAATAGAGCGTGCCAATATCCAGCAGAATATTGGAACCCAGATCGCCCATTCCATAGGCCAGTTTCTCTTTAAACGGTAAACGCAGACTGGCCGGATTGCCGTTTTCGGTCATTGACTGACTCATCGTCTCTTCTCCGCTAACTCTGACTGGCGGCGCGAATGGCGGCCACTTTTTTGCCAAACAGGATCTGCAGTACCAGCAGCAAACCAAACACCGGCAGTAACGCACTCAGCGTGGAGATGCCCGTGGCGCCTTTGATCAGCATCGCGCCCGAGGCAATCAGCAGTAAAAAGACCATCACCCGGAAGACGTTAACGGAGATCCGCTTGTGCACGTACTGGCCCACCAGCGACCCCAGGATCATGGTCGGCACGCAGAACAGCACCAGCTTGATGGTCGACACTGTCAAAATACCGCTGGTGGTCAGCCCGCCAATAATGGCGATGTTGTTGGCGGTAAAGAACGCGTTCAGGGTGCCGCGGAACGCCGCCGGAGCCAGATTGCGCAGCATGCCGTAAATCACCACCGGCGGCCCGTTGGTGGAGAAGGCTGAACCCAGCGCACCGGCAATCACGCCAATCGGCATAGCGATCCAGTTTTTGTCATACACCGGCAGACGCGGAATAAACAGGCTGTAGAAGGAGTAGAGGATCAGGAAACCGCCGAGACCGATTTTCATGATGTGATCGGGCAGATAAGAGAGCGCGTAAATGCCGACCGGGATCCCGGCAAAGGAGAACAGAATCAGCACCAGCGCTGATTTCCACTGCGTCTCTTTGCGCGAGAGCCAGGTGGCGTACAGCGCCGTCGCCGTGCCGACAATCACCGACATCGGTGCCGCCATTTTCAGCGGCAGGAGCAGGGTAATCAGCGGCATGGTGGTCAGCGCGCCGCCGAAACCGGCGCAGATCCCAACGAAGGTGTACATAAACATAATGGCAATCACGATAGCCATCACGCCGTAATCCAGAGGCACACCGTCTGGGGTAAACAGAGTAAAGAAGTCCATGTTCTTTCCTTGAATTACAGAGCGATAAGCTGGTCGAACAGCTTGCGCCATTCGCTGTTAGCCCGATAAAAGACCGGCGGCTGCCCCAGTGGTGCCTGCACCGTCACCTCTCCGCCGGTGTACTCTTCTCCCGTCCAGGCGTGGATCCAGCTGTCCTGCGGAAGATAAAGCGTCCAGTCGCGGCGACCCTCTTCATGCACGGGCGCGACCAGCAGATCGCGGCCAAACAGATACTGATATTTCAGGGAATAGGTTTGCGCGTCATCCTCGTAATGCATGAACAGCGGGCGCATCACCGGCAGGCCGCGTTTCGCGTTCTGCGCCACGGCGTCTTTGATGTAGGGCTTCAGGGTGGTGAAGATGGATGTCATACGGGCGAAGTGAGCGATAGTTTCTGCGTCGCTGTCGAACTGCCAGTTATCGCCAGGGCGGTTCCCTTCATGGGTGCGCATCATCGGCGTGAAGGCGCTAAAATCGCACCAGCGCAGTAGCAACTCTTTGCTGCGTTTCATCTCGAACAGGGTGGTATACCCGCCGATATCGCTGTGATGCAGACCGTGCCCGGTCATCGCCAGCGATAGCGCCGCCGGAACCACCGACGCCAGGCCGTCGTCCAGACTCCAGTCCACGTTCTGATCGCCCGCCCACATCATCACAGAATGCTTCTGACTCCCGGTGTAACCCGCGCGCATAAAGAACAGGATCTCGCCGAGTTTGCCGGTCTCTTCCAGCGCCTCGTAATTGCACTTCGCCCACAGGGCAGGCCAGGCGTTATGCATGATCTCGGCGCTCACGCCGTTGTGCAGGAAGGTGTCGGTAGGCAGATACTCGCCAAAGTCCGCCATCCATCCGCCGCAGCCGAGCTCGATCAGGTTGCGTTTGATGACCTCTTTGTACCAGTCGTAGGCTTCCGGGTTGGTCAGGTCGATCACGCCCGCATAAAACTCGCCGAACTCGACGTGATAATCTTTGCCGTCGGCATCTTTGGTCAGATAGCCGCGTGTTGCTGCCTCTTCGCACAGATCTTTATCGCTGGCAACGTACGGGTTGATGTAGGAGAGGAACTGCACGCCTTCGCGTTTCCATTGCGGGATGCGCTCATCAAGCTGCGGATAAAGCTCGCAGTTCCATTTCCAGTTCCACATCACGCGCTTGCCGAACGAGGTCATGCGGATGCCGGACCAGTCCTGCGCCCAGATGCCGTTCACCTTCACGCCGCCGTTACGCATCGTATCGAGCTTCTGCTGGCACACCTCGGTGCCGCCCTGAACGCCCAGCGTCACGCCGTCGTAAACCCAGTCCGGCAGCTCCGGCTGGCGGCCCAGTAATCCGCTCAGTTTTTCCAGCAGATCGACATAGGTTTCAGCACAGTCGAAGCGCAGCGTGGCGTTATCTTCCCAGAACGCCAACTCGTGAAAATCAGGATCGCTGAAGTCGAAATTCATGTAGCAGCTGTTATCGACGTGGCAGTAATACTTTTGCGTGCTGACGAAGGTTGGCTGCGGGAAGAAGGTCCAGTAATAATCCCCGCCCGCATTCTCTTTGCAGTCGGCAAGCCAGGTGACGAGGGTCTGTTTGTTACGCCCCACGCCCTGTTCGCTGGTCCACAGCGGGAAAGGTTTGCCGCGCAGATCGAAATACGAAAACTGCTCGCCACAGCCGTAAATATGGTCCGCTGGCTGCGCCGCCAGTCTCAGCCAGATGCGGTTATGGCTGGGAAGCTCGTTTTTGAGTTTCAGCTCAAGGCGGCCCTGTTTATCCGTGCCGACCAGCAAGGTGGCGCTCACCGCATCCCCGCGGGTAAAACGAATCGTCCAGCCTGCACCTTGCGCTGTGACCGTCGCATCCGTCAGGGCAATCTTCTCGTTGAGTTTGTCTTTGATGCTGAAGTTGCCGCGAAACATCTCAATATCTGCCGCGCCCGAACCCATCCACAGGCAAGGCGATTGCGGCGTGTGGCACAGGATCAGGCGGTCCTGGAACGACAGGCTAAAACCATCGTCATGGGTTATCACTTTCACATCAGGGTATTGCGAAGTCATTTTGACCTCCGTTGTAGGGTAAGGGTTCTTTGTTTTAGTTATTCGCAGCCAATTTCAAAGCTCATCTGATGGGCGTCTCCCGGCCCGAGGACCACCAGCTCAACGCCTGAGTTAAAGGCATCCGGTGGACAGCTCATCGGTTCCACCGCAAGGCCTCTTCGTTCTAACTTTTCGCCGGAGTAAATCTGGATCCACGGCTGGCTCGAGCGCAGCCAGACGGCTAGCGCGCTTTGCGGGTCCGTTAACCTGACTTCCCAGCGAGACCCGGCGTCCAGCGGGTGAAAGGTGTGGTCGATCTGCGTCGAGCCGATGGTGCGCGGTGCCTGGAAATCCAGTTCCCTGACCGCGCCGCGCGTTGATGTCGGAACGTCAAAAATCTCGCAGGCGGGCAGCTGCAACTCGCAGCGGTCGATAGGCTGCTGATTGCAGGTCAGATAGGGGTGAACGCCTGCGCCATAAGGCGCAGCACGATCTCCGATATTTTTGCTGAGAATACGGGCGCTCAGGCCCGCAGACTCATCCAGCTGGTAAGTGATCTCAGCGGCAAGCATAAAAGGGTAGCCGTAGGTCGGCGGCAAAAAGGCCGTCAGCGTAACGCCTGAAGGCGTCTGCCCGGCAATCTGCCAGTTCTGCCACGCCAGCAGCCCGTGGATCGCCGTATTCGAGGCGCGATCGTTGATGGCAGGCGTCAGCGTTTGACCGTCGAACGTATAGCGGCCATCCGTGATGCGATTAGGCCAGGGAATCAACACTTTCCCCAGATGGGCTAACGGCATCTCTTCCGGCGCGTGCGGGATCACAAGGTGACGCCCACGATGCGTCAGGGAAGCCAGCCCAGCGCCCACGGTGACGATTTCAGCCCGGTAATCGCCCGCATTCAGGACGAGGGTTTTGCCACTTTTATGCATGCCCTTCTCCTGGAATTACTTCGCGTTGCAGTCCAGCAGCCCGGCCGCGACGGCAGGGGCAAGCCCCGGAGCGAGCGGCAGACGCGGGATCACCAGGCAGTGCAGCAGATGGTAAATATCCTGCTTGCCGTCCCAGACTTTGGTGGTCACTTCGTTGTTGGTATCCAGCTCCTGCCACCACGAGCCATTTTCGTAGTCCATCAGGTACTTGATGCAGTACTCCCACCAGGTCTGATACCAGGCTTCATACTGCGGATCGCCGGTGACGGTATAGAGCGCGTAGGCTGTTCCCATGGCTTCGACGATCGGCCAGCGCACGCGTTCGCGGACGATAGGTTTTCCGTCCCAGTCGACGGTGTAGACGATCCCATCCGCGCCGTCCGGTGCCCAGGCGTCACGAATGGTGGCGTGGAAAAGGCCTTTCGCATCTTCCAGCAGCCATTCCGGCGGGGTTTCAAAGCGTGCTTCCAGCGCTGCACGCAGATGTAGCATCAGGCGGCCCCACTCGATCCAGTGGCCCGGCGTGCCGCCGTAAGCGCGGAAACGGTGCGCCGGATTGTCTTTGTTGTAATCGCGAATCGGGTTCCAGTCGGTGTCGAAATGTTCGTTAACGCGATACTCCCCTTTGCGGGCGACATCGTGAATAATCACCGAGGCAACGCGCAGGGCGCGGTCCAGCCATTTGCGGTCGTGGGTCACGTCGTAGACAATCAGGAAGGCTTCAACGGCGTGCATATTGGCGTTGCCGCCTCGGTAATCCTCGGTTTTGCTGAAGGCTTCATCCCAGGATTCCAGGCACATCTGCTCCTGTTCGCTCCAGAAATATTTCTCGATCACCTCGATGGCGTCATCCAGCAGCTGGCGCGCTTGCGGATGGCCCGTCGTTACGGCGCTGGCCGCACCGAGTAACACGAAGAAGTGCTGATAGCCCTGCTTGGAGGCATCGATAACGCCTTCGTCGTTCACGCAGGCGTACCAGCCGCCGTACTCTTTATCGCGCAGCGCACCGTTCAGGGCGTTAATCCCGTGCTCCACCAGGGCATATGCGCCAGGGCGGCCCATCGCGGCGGCCACGGCGTAGACGTGCAGCATGCGAGCGGTGATCCACAGATGCGTCCCCATATCCGTTTTCACCTGCCCGGTGTTACCCAGCCAGCCAAAACCGGTCGGGACGGCGGCGTTCTTGCCAAAATCAAAAATGCGATCGGTCTCTTGTTCCAGCCAGCGGTTGTGGCTCAGTGTGTTAAACCATTTCATTGTTCAATCCCTCTTTCAGCGATTTGCCATCATTTCGTCAACAATCTCACCCAAACGCTGCAGTTTCGGCACAGAAACATCGCGCAGCATCAGCTCCGTGTCCGGCAGACCCACCACGGACGACCACACGGCGCGACCAGCCAGGAAGCCGGAGGCACCCGCCTGCATCGCCACGCGTACGGCGCGCGGGAAGAGTTTGTCATCAACGCCGGAAGAGAGGATCACCCACGGCATCGCGATCTGCTCATTCAGCTTTTGCGAGGCGGCCAGCAGCTCTTGCTGCGTGCCTTTGCCGAACAGCGGCATTTCGACTTTGTAGAGATCGGCCCCGCTATCACCCAGCTCTTTCGCCGCATCGATGATGGCCTGCTCACGGTTGAATGCCGCGCTGCGGCGCGGTGGGCGCACCACCGGTTCGATGATGCTGAGCAGCCCCTGGCTGTGACACAGCTGATTAAATGCTTTCACCATCTCGAGGCGCTGCTGAGGATCTTCATCGCTGCGCCACAACACCAGCAGTTTCAACGCTTTGCCGCCGTCGCGTCGTACCGCCTGGGCATCGATGCTTTTATCAATAACGACGCTGTCGACCGGAAGTCCGTTCCCCGGAATAAATTCATCGGCGGCGACAATCATCGCGCAGCTTTTGGCGACGGCGTGCTGCTCGACGATCTGGCGATAGCAAAACTGCTGATCGACCAGGATGGCCGAGGCATAAGGCGAGAGGATTTTTGCCGCGTTGACTTTGAAATCCGTTAAATGCTGGTCGGTGACCGGCAGTTTTTCGCCCGCAGCGGCAAACATCAGGCGCATCGCTTCACGCTGATCGACGGCCAGCATGGCGAAACCGCCGGAAGGTCGGGTGATATCTTTCAGGGTATAAGGGGTCATTCTTCAGTCCTTTTCATTAACGTGTGTGGTTCAGCCCGGCAGACGCCCGAACTTGCTCGAGAATCGCGGTCCAGTCTTCGCGGCCGCGTCCGGCGGCGCGCGCCTGGTTGTAAACTTCACGGGAAGCTGCCCCGAGCGGCATCGGGACGTGCAGCTGGTTAGCAACGTCCAGTGCAATCCCCAGATCTTTATGGGCAAGGTCGATCATGAACGCCGGGGAAAGATCGCCTTTCAGCACTTTGTTCGGCCAGGAGGTGGTGAAATGGCCTTTGCCGGCGGGCGTGCCGCTCATCACTTTCAGCGCCACGTCGAAAGAGAGCCCCAGGGCTTCGCACAGCACCGCGGTTTCTGCGGAAAGGGCGTTCAGGGCGATACTCATGTAGTTGTTGATGAGCTTGACGCGGATCCCCATGCCGGGACCGCCCGCGTTGATGAGTTCACTTCCCATCGCCATAAGCACCGGCGTCGCGCGCTCGACCTGCGAAGGCGTGCCGCCTGCCAGCAGCAGCAAGGTTCCGGCAATGGCATGGTCAGAGGTGCGGCCGACGGGCACATCCATCATGCTGAACCCGCGCTCCGCCATCTCTGCAATGAGCTTGTCTGTTTGCAGCGGGTGAATGGTCGACATATCAATGACCAGCGCCTCGCGAGATAACCCTTGGCAAACACCGTTTTCACCAAACAGAACCGCACGAACCAAATCGCCGTTGGGCAGCATGGTGATAACAAACTCGGCGTCGCTTGCTGCATCCGCGGGCGTCGTCGCCGCTTGCGCCCCCTTTGCGACCAGCGCCTGAACCGCCTCAGGATTCACATCAAATACCTGCAGCTGATGGCCCTGCTTAAGCAGATTGCTCGCCATCGGCGCGCCCATCTGCCCTAAACCTATAAATGCGATTGCTGACATTCCTCTCTCCTGCTTGTCACAAATTGTCAATTAGTGAGCGCTTGTGGTGTCTGTTTTTGATCGTATTTGTAATTTATAGTCAAAAAATAGACATGGGTCACTTTTTAAACATTTTGTGAAATTAAAATGAGAGGCATCAAAAACGCATAAGGAAAAACCATGACTCGAATCGTGTGTGTTGGCATCACCGTGCTGGATCGCATCTGGTATCTCAGTGATTTACCAAAGGAAGGCGGAAAGTATGTCGCGAATAACTATACGGAAGTGGGCGGTGGCCCGGCGGCGACGGCGGCAGTGGCCGCGGCAAAACTGGGCGCACAGGTGGACTTCATTGGCCGCGTGGGTGATGACGATACCGGCAACCGACTCCTCGCGGAGCTGGAGTCCCTGGGGGTCAACACCCGCTACACCCGCGTCGTGAAAGGGGCGCGCTCTTCGCAATCTGCGGTTTTGGTGGATGCCAGTGGCGAGCGCATTATTGCCAACTATCCCAGCCCGGATCTCCCGGCGGAGGCGGACTGGCTGCGCGAAATCGACTTCTCTCAATGGGACGTGGTGCTGGCGGATGTGCGCTGGCACGACGGGGCAAAGCAGGCTTTCACCTGCGCACGTGAGCAGGGCGTGACGACGGTGCTGGATGCGGATATCACGCCGCAGGATATCAGCGAGCTGGTGGCGTTAAGCGATCACGCGGCTTTCTCCGCACCGGGCCTGCAGCGCCTGACCAGCCTCTCTTCACCCTTCGACGCACTGAAAAAAGCACAAACGCTCACAAATGGACATGTTTACGTCACTCAGGGCAAAGAGGGCTGTTACTGGCTTGAGGCCGGGGAGCTTTGCCATCAGCCCGGTTTTAGCGTGGAAGTGGTGGATACCACGGGCGCGGGCGACGTTTTTCATGGCGCACTGGCGGTGAGTCTGGCGCAGAAAGCGCGGGTGGAAGAGGCGGTTCAGTTTGCCAGCGCCGTTGCTGCGCTGAAATGTACCCGTCCCGGCGGACGTGCTGGCATCCCTGACTGTGATCAAACCCGCTCTTTCTTGTCACTTTTTGTATAAAATGCGGGGCGTGATGGTATTTCGAGGACAGCCCATGAGCCTGACTGAACTGACCGGTAATCCGCGACACGATCAACTGCTGACGTTGATCGCCGATCGCGGCTACATGAACATTGATGAACTGGCGCAACTGCTGGATGTCTCCACGCAGACTGTGCGTCGGGATATCCGCAAACTCAGCGAGCAGGGCTTGATTACGCGCCATCACGGAGGCGCAGGCCGCGCCTCCAGCGTGGTCAATACAGCGTTTGAGCAGCGTGAAGTCTCGTTAACGGAAGAGAAGCGCGCCATCGCGGAAGCCATTGCCGACTATATCCCGGACGGCTCGACGATTTTTATCACCATCGGCACCACTGTGGAACACGTCGCGCGCGCGCTGCTCAATCACAATCATTTGCGCATCATTACCAACAGCCTGCGGGTGGCGCATATTTTGTATAAAAATCCGCGCTTTGAAGTCATGGTGCCGGGCGGCACGCTGCGCGCGCACAACGGCGGGATTATTGGTCCTGCCGCGACCGCGTTTGTCTCCGGTTTCCGGGCGGATTATCTGGTCACCAGCGTGGGGGCTATCGAGAGCGACGGGGCGATGATGGAGTTTGATGTCAACGAAGCCAGCGTCGTCAAAACGATGATCGCCCATTCGCGGCATGTCTTACTCGCGGCCGATCACACCAAATATCAGGCCTCGGCAGCCGTCGAAATTGGCAATGTTTCGCAGGTCACGGCGTTGTTCACCGACGAACTTCCTGGCTCTGGGCTGCAAAGCCTGCTGAAATCCAGCAAAGTCGAACTGGTCGAAGTCAGCTCCAGCGATGAACAGCAGGCCGGTTAACCCCTGCATTTCCATCCCCGGCGACTGATGCGTCGGGGAGTTTCCTCTCTTGCTCTAACCTGAATCTGGCGCATAGCCAAAGCCTCTCTTTCCCGCTACAGTTATTTCTCCACGGCGCGAAGGGGATAAACATGCTTTATATCTTTGACTTAGGAAATGTCATCGTCGATATCGATTTCAATCGAGTGCTGGGGGCATGGAGCGATTTTAGCCGTGTGCCGCTGGCGACGCTTAAGCAGAATTTCACTATGGGAGAGGCGTTCCATCAGCATGAGCGGGGTGAAATCAGCGATGAAGCCTTCGCTGAAGCCATGTGTCACGAGATGGACCTGCCTTTAAGTTACGAGCAGTTTGCTCACGGCTGGCAGGCGGTGTTTGTGGCGCTCCGCCCGGAGGTTGTCGACACCATGAACAAACTGCGCGAGCAGGGGCATCGCGTGGTCGTCCTGTCCAATACCAACCGTCTGCATACCACCTTCTGGCCTGACGAATACCCGCAAATCCAGGCCGCAGCGGACAAAATCTACCTGTCGCAGGAGATGGGCATGCGCAAACCCGAGGCGCGCATTTACCAGGCCGTCTTACAGGCCGAAGGTTTCTCCGCGTCCGATACGGTCTTTTTTGACGATAATGCCGATAATATAGAGGGAGCTAACCAGTTGGGTATCACGTCGATCCTGGTGACCGGGAAAGAGACGATACCGAACTACTTTGCGAAGCAGTTATGCTAAAAACCGTTCATCAAAAAGCCACTCATCATACGCGTCCGTTTCGGGCGTGGATCAAACTGCTCTGGCAGCGCATCGATGAGGACAACATGACCACGCTGGCGGGCAACCTCGCCTACGTGTCGTTGCTCTCACTGGTGCCGCTGGTGGCGGTGATTTTTGCCTTGTTCTCTGCCTTTCCGATGTTTGCCGACGTCAGCCTGCAGCTGCGGCATTTCGTTTTTGCCAACTTTATTCCCGCCACCGGAGATGTGATTCAGGGCTACATTGAGCAGTTCGTGGCGAACTCCAGCAAGATGACCGCCGTGGGCGCATGTGGCTTAATCGTCACGGCGCTGCTGCTGATGTACGCCATCGATAGCGCGCTGAACACCATCTGGCACAGTAAAAAGGCGCGGCCCAAAGTTTACTCTTTTGCCGTGTACTGGATGATCCTGACGCTGGGGCCGCTGCTGGCCGGGGCCAGTCTGGCGATCAGCTCTTATCTCCTGTCGTTACGCTGGGCGAGCGATTTAAACAGCGTGATTGACAACGTGTTACGCATCTTCCCGCTGATCCTCTCCTGGCTCTCTTTCTGGCTGCTTTACAGCGTGGTGCCGACCACGCGCGTGCCCAACCGGGACGCCATTGTCGGCGCGCTGGTAGCGGCGGTCCTCTTCGAGCTGGGCAAGAAAGGATTCGCGGTGTACATCACTATGTTCCCCTCGTATCAGCTGATTTATGGCGTGCTGGCGGTGATCCCGATTTTGTTTGTTTGGGTGTACTGGACCTGGTGTATCGTCTTGCTAGGTGCCGAAATAACTGTCACTCTCGGTGAATACCGCAAACTCAAACAAGCCGCAGAACAAGAAGAAGCAGACCAACCATGATTGCATTGATTCAGCGCGTAACCCGTGCCAGCGTCACCGTGGAGGATGAGGTGACGGGTGAAATTGGCCCAGGACTTTTGGTGTTGTTAGGTGTCGAAAGGGATGACGACGAACAAAAAGCAAACCGCCTGTGCGAGCGTGTGCTCGGGTATCGCATTTTCAGCGATGCCGAAGGGAAGATGAATCTCAACGTTCAGCAGGCGGGTGGCAGTGTGCTGGTGGTGTCGCAGTTCACCCTGGCCGCCGACACGGAGCGCGGCATGCGTCCGGGGTTCTCTAAAGGTGCCGCACCGGACCGCGCAGAAGCGCTTTACGAATACTTTGCTGAACGTTGTCGCCAACAGGAAATGAACACGCAAACCGGACGATTCGCTGCAGATATGCAGGTTTCGCTGGTGAACGATGGCCCCGTCACGTTCTGGCTCCAGGTATGAGCCAGCTGGCGGCATGGCCGCGGGTAACAAGAGAGAGTACAGCTATGTATCACCTTCGAGTACCGCAAACAGAAGAAGAATTAGAGGTTTACTATCACTTCCGCTGGGAAATGCTGCGTAAACCGTTGCATCAGCCAAAAGGCTCCGAGCGCGACGCCTGGGATGCGATGGCGCATCATCAGATGGTGGTGGACGAAGAGGGCAACCTGGTTGCCGTCGGGCGTTTGTATATCAATGCCGATAACGAAGCCTCGATCCGCTTTATGGCCGTGCACCCGTCCGTGCAGGACAAAGGGCTTGGCACCCTGATGGCGATGACGCTCGAATCCGTTGCCCGTCAGGAGGGCGTGAAACGCGTCACCTGTAGCGCCCGCGAAGATGCGGTGGAGTTTTTCTCCAAGCTCGGTTTCGTCAACGAAGGCGAAATCACCGCGCCGCAAACCACCCCGATTCGTCATTTTTTGATGATCAAACCCATCGCCACCCTCGACGATATTCTCCACCGCGCCGACTGGTGCGGCCAGCTGCAGCAGGCCTGGTATCAGCACATCCCGCTGAGCGAAAAGATGGGCGTGCGTATCCAGCAATACACCGGGCAAAAATTCATTACCACCATGCCGGAAATCGGCAATCAGAACCCGCACCATACCTTGTTCGCCGGTAGTCTGTTCTCCCTCGCCACCCTGACCGGCTGGGGGCTGATCTGGCTGATGCTGCGCGAGCGGCACCTCGGCGGCACCATTATTCTCGCCGACGCCCATATCCGCTACAGCAGCCCTATCAGCGGCAAACCGAGCGCAGTCGCGGACTTAGGCTCCCTCAGCGGCGATCTGGACCGCCTGGCGCGCGGACGAAAAGCGCGCGTGCAGATGCAGGTCGAGCTGTTTGGCGATGAATCCTCCGGCGCCATCTTCGAGGGTACTTACCTCGTGCTGCCAGCGAAGCCATTTGGTCCGTATGAAGAGGGTGGGAACGAGGAGGAATAATTCCTCCCGCTATTTCTCACGGCCTGGTGAATTCACTCGCCAGGCCACATCCCGCATTACATCCCGCGCCGACTGGCTGACTCCACCTAACTGAAAGAAACCATGAATAACCCCCGCCCAGCGCTGACATGTGCAGTTAACACTCTGCTCCGTCATACGTTGATAGAGTGCCTCGCCTTCATCGCAAAGCGGATCGAACTCGGCGGTGATGATATGCGTCTGGGGCAGCCCGTTGAGGTCGTCACGCCATAGCGGACTGACTTCGGGATGATGGCGGTCAGTTCCTGCAAGATAGAACTCATAACCACTGAGAAGCGTGTCGCGGGTAATGACATAGTCTGCCCCGTTGCGGGTATAGCTTTCATAATATGCCGTCGCGTCGAGCATCGGGTAGATCAGGAGCAACTGCGCAGGCTGCCATTCACCGCTCTCTTTTAGCCGCAACGCAGTCACCAGCGCCAGATGCCCGCCAGCGCTGTCACCGGCGAGGGTGATGTGATTTTTATCTGCACCAAACCGGTCGGCATATTGCCAGACCAGACGAGCCGCTTTTTCTGCATCGTCATGGGCGGCGGGGAAGGTGTGTTCTGGTGCCAGCCGATACTGCACGGCAACGACCCGACAGCGACTGTAATAAGCCAACTGACGCAACTGATTATCATGGGTTTCAAAGCCGCCGCTGATAAAGCATCCGCCGTGATAATAGATAAGTGTGGGCAGGGTTTCCTCGGCATCTAATGGCGAAAACACCCGGAACCTCAGCCCCTCCAGTTCAATAGTTCCCGTGTTAACACGAGTTTCCGTTTCACCTGCCAGCACTGTACTGGCGACATATCCCGCGCGACGGTCATCAATATTCTGCCCTCGCGAAGAGGGCCGCCCGGCGGCAATAAACTCCTGAACCAGCTCCGCAATCCCTTTTTCCAGTGCCATATTGGTTCCTTAAATCTGTATGAATATACAGTTTTATAGCCTGGTTTCTGGCAGAAGAAAACGACGGATTTTGAGGGGATTGAAAATCTGGAAAGAGGCTCGCAAAAACGATCGCAGCTGCAAAATTGAGCTTTAAAACCCCATTTTCGATGTGTATTTTGTTTGCAAAATAACCACGATGATATACTGGGAGTATATATGAGCATAATGGCTGGAATGGATATGGGCAGAATACTCCTCGATTTGTCAGACGATGTCCTTCAGAGGCTTGATGATCTCAAGCAGCTGCGAAATAAGCCGCGCGCCGAATTGCTACGAGAAGCGGTAGAGCAGTATCTCGACAGGCAAAGTTCATCGGTGATTCGGGAGGCGTTAGGGTTATGGGGCGATAGCCAGGAAGATGGCCTTGAGTATGAGCGTAAGCTGCGTGAGGAGTGGTAAGGCATGGAGCGCATGGCGGTTTTCGATACCAATATTCTGATCGATCTCCTGAACAATAAGGTTGAGGCGGCGGATGCCATTGAAAATGGGGCGGCTCACCGAGCGATCAGTATGATCACCTGGATGGAGGTGATGGTCGGTGCACGAAAATATCATCAGGAAGCCAAAACCGCAGCGGTGCTGGGTGCGTTTGAAGTGATTGATGTCTCGCGGGATGTGGCGGAGCGGAGTGTCTTACTGCGTGCAGAGTTCGGGATGAAGTTACCGGATGCCATTATCCTGGCCAGCGCTCAAATCAGAAATTGCCAGCTGATCACGCGCAACACGAAAGATTTTGCCGGAATTAATGGAGTAGAAACGCCGTACGCTCTGTAGGCCGGGCAAGCAAGCGCTGCCCGGCACAATCACAGAAAACTACTCCCCTTCACCCGGGAACAGGAACGGGTTGATGGAGCTGCGGGCAAAACCCTCTTGCTCCATGCGCGCGTCCAGCACCAGCGTGGCGAGGTCGTCGGCGACGGCTTCCACTTTCGGGTCTTTTTCCTGATAGAGAATTTTCAGGTAAGTCCCGCAGTCGCCGCAGCTTTCCGCTTTGATGGCCGCATTCTCGTCTTCGAGAGACCAGTAGTTCAGATCGCGGGTCTGCTCGCAGTTGCTGCATTTGATGCGCACTACGTGCCACTCGGTTTCACACAGGTTGCAGTGCAGATAGCGCAAACCTTGCGTGGTGCCGATTTGCACCATGCTGGTGACCGGCATTGAGCCGCACACCGGGCAGAACTGGCGGGCTTCGCCGTATTCTGCGCGCGCTTTACCCGGAATCAGGCTCGCCATCTGCGCCCAGTAGAGCGACAGTGCGGCCCAGATAAACGGTGCTTTATCGCTGCTGACCAGGGAAAAATCAGAGGCAAACAGCGCGCTCGCCATCTCTTCCAGCTCGAGGTCGGAGGCTTTTTCCAGATTCTCGATTACCGCCAGCGCCGGGCCGCTCATCTCGGGCTTCAGCTCGGCAATCAGCGAGTGCAGCAGCTTCTGCCAGTGTTTGTCGCGCGGCAGGACGTGAATATCCAGCGGCGGCTTGCCCTGTTCATTGGCTTCTTTGATACGCGCGGTGAGATCCATTTGCAGCGGATGGTCGTACAGCACCACTTCCTGCGCATGGGCGATCAGCGCCGCAAAGCGCAGAAACTCACCGAGCGGATTGTTCTCTGCCAGCTCGCGCAGGCGTTCTGCGCGGCGGTTGTAGAGGTTCTTGAGTCTGGGGAATAACAGCGGCGGAATGTACTCCGCCGTGCGTTTCTCGCTCGAACCCAGCTCATCTTGCGGGATTATGCGAATACTCATTCAGATGACTTTTCCTGTTTCTGGCGGACCTCACGGTACCAGCGCGGGTGATGCTTCTTCGCCCACGTGCTGGTTACCCATCCTTCCACCATCGCGGTAATGGTGCCTTTCACCCAAAGGGCGGCGTAGATATGCACCATGATAACCACAATTAATGCTACTGCGGCAAATGAATGCAGCATCAGCGCAAACCGGATCACCGGGATTGAGAAAGCAGGCGCAAAATACGGACGCCAGATGATCACGCCGCTTGCCAGCAACAGGACCAGGAAGATAATCGCCGCCCAGAATACGCATTTCTGGCCGAAGTTATAACGCCCGGTATCACCCACTTCCTCGTTGACGACGATCTTACGAATATTCTTCGCCCAAAAGATATCATCCCGATTGATTAGGTTATGGTGCCAGTAGCGGAAAAACATGATGATAAACGAGGCAAACATGATCACGCCGACAAACGGGTGCAGAATGCGCGCCAGCTGCGGAGTACCCATGATTTGCATCAGCCAGTTGAAGGAGGGGAAGAAGAACCCCAGCCCGCTTATCGCCGCCAGCATGAAGCAGAAGGCGGTGACCCAGTGGTTGATACGTTCCGGCGCCGTGTAGCGCACGATGGTGTCACGTCTTTTCATTTGCGCACCTCGTCTTTCTCTTCATGCAGATTGTCGTCTTCCTCTTCCGCGCGGTTCGGACCGACGCCGACGTAGTGGAAGATACTGGCGGCAAAGGTCGCGGCAAAGCCAACGGCGGCCAGCGGTTTCCAGATACCTTTCCAGAATTTCACCGTAGCGCTGATTTCCGGATTCTCCGGCAGGCCGTGATACAGATTCGGCTTGTCGGCATGGTGCAGCACATACATCACGTGCGTACCGCCAACGCCCGCCGGGTCGTAGAGACCGGCATTGTCGTAACCACGGGTTTTCAGCTCGGACACGCGCTCGCCCGCCAGGGTTTTCATGTCCTCTTTGGAGCCAAAGTGGATAGCGCCCGTCGGACAGGTTTTCACGCAGGCCGGTTCCTGGCCGACGTTCACGCGGTCGACGCACAGCGTACATTTGTAGACGCGGTTGTCTTCCGGGTTCAGGCGCGGCACGTTGAACGGACAGCCCGCAATGCAGTAGCCGCAGCCGATGCACTGCTCAGACTGGAAGTCGACGATGCCATTGGCATACTGAATGATAGCCCCTTCTGACGGACACGCCTTCAGGCAGCCCGGATCGGCGCAGTGCATGCAGCCATCCTTGCGGATCAGCCACTCCAGTTTGTCGTTCTGTTCCACTTCCGAGAAACGCATCACCGTCCAGGACTTGGCGGTCAAATCGGCGGGGTTGTCGTACACCCCGACGTTATGACCGACTTCGTCACGGAGATCGTTCCACTCCGAGCACGCCACCTGACAGGCTTTACAGCCGATACAGGTGGTCACATCGATGAGTTTCGCCACTTCCTGCTGGTGGTCCCGCGCCTGCGGCGCGGGCGTGAGACCGTTAGTCGCGGAACGACGAATGATGTCTTGCGATTGATAAGCCATAAGTCGTCTCCGTTACACCTTTTCCACGTTCACAAGGAAGGCTTTGAACTCCGGCGTCTGCGTGTTCGCATCACCGACGAACGGCGTCAGGGTGTTAGCGATAAAGCCTTTCTTCGCCACGCCCTCGTAACCCCAGTGAATCGGGATGCCGATGGTATCCACCTCTTGCCCATGTACATTCAGGGTGCGAATACGTTTGGTCACCACCGCCTTGGCCTTGATGTAGCCACGGTTGGAGGAGACTTTCACCGTATCGCCGTGCGCGATGCCGAGCTTATTCGCCAGCTTCTCGCCGATCTCCACAAACTGTTCCGGCTGCGCGATGGCGTTAAGCAGCGCGTGTTTGGTCCAGTAGTGGAAGTGCTCGGTCAGACGGTACGTAGTGCCGACGTACGGGAACTTATCTTTTTTGCCCAGCGCTTCAAAATCGCCTTTGAAGATACGGGCAGCCGGGTTGGAGATCACGTTCGGGTGCAGCGGGTTGGTTCCCAGCGGCGTTTCAAACGGCTCGTAGTGTTCCGGGAACGGTCCTTCTGCCATTTTATCGATGGCAAACAGGCGGCCCATGCCTTCTGGCTGCATGATAAATGGCCCGACGTCGCTGCCCGGTGCGGCTGCGCTATAGTCCGGAATATCCACACCGCCCCATTTCGCGCCGTCCCATTTCAGGAGCTGACGCTTCGGATCCCAGGGTTTACCCTGCGGGTCAGCGGAAGCACGGTTATAGAGAATGCGGCGGTTCAGCGGCCACGCCCATGCCCAGCCCAGCGTATTGCCGAGGCCCGACGGATCGGCGTTATCGCGGTTCGCCATCTGGTTGCCTTTCGGCGTCCAGCTTCCGGCGAAAATCCAGCAGCCGCTGGCGGTTGAGCCGTCATCACGCAGATGCGCAAAGGTGCTCAGCTGATCGCCTTTCTTCGCCAGCACGGTGCCGGTAGCCGGATCAATCACATCCGCCAGCGCTTTACCGTTGCTCTCCATCGCCACCTCTTCAGGGGCTGGATTGTCAGGCGTCGAATAGTTCCAGGTCATGTTCAGAACCTGTTCCGGATTCGCCCCGCCCTCTGCCGCATACATCTTGCGCAGGCGCAGGAAGATACCGGCCAGGATCTCGCCGTCGTTCAGGGCGATGCCCGGGGCGTCCGCGCCTTTCCAGTGCCACTGCAGCCAGCGACCGGAGTTAACGATCGAGCCATTCTCTTCCGCGAAGCAGGTGGATGGCAGGCGGAACACTTCGGTCTGAATTTTCGACGGATCGACGTCGTTCGATTCGCCGTGGTTCTGCCAGAAGGTCGAGGTTTCGGTATTGAGCGGGTCAATCGTCACCAGGAATTTCAGTTTCGACAGGGACTCCACCACCTTGTTTTTATTCGGGAACGAGGCGACCGGGTTAAAGCCCTGGCACAGATAGCCGTTCACTTTGCCCTGGTGCATCATCTCGAAATACTGCAGAACGTCGTAACCCTTGTCCCACTTTGGCAGCCAGTCAAAGCCCCAGCTGTTTTCGGCTGTCGCTTTATCGCCGTAGAAGGCTTTCATCATCGAGACGAAGAATTTCGGGTAGTTGCCCCAGTAGTTGACCTGGCCTTCCAGCAGCGGTTTCGGCGTGTTGGCGGTCAGGTAGGTCTGGATGTCGGTCTGTTTTTCGCTCGGCAGCGTCATGTAGCCCGGCAGGCTCTGCGACAGCAGGCCGAGGTCCGTCAGGCCCTGAATGTTGGAGTGACCGCGCAGGGCGTTCACGCCGCCGCCTGCCATCCCCATATTGCCGAGCAGCAGCTGAACCATCGCCATGGTGCGGATGTTCTGCGCGCCAATGGAGTGCTGCGTCCAGCCCAGCGCGTAGAGGAACGACGCGGTTTTATCGTGGGCGCTGGTTTCGGCGATGTACTCGCAGACTTTCAGGAAGTCGGCTTTCGGCGTACCGCAGATGTTTTCGACCACCTCCGGCGTATAGCGGGAAACGTGCGTTTTCAGCAGGTTCCACACGCAGCGCGGGTGGGCGAGAGTGGTATCGCGTTTCGCAAAGCCGTTCTCGTCCAGCTCGTAGTTCCAGCTGGTTTTATCGTATTTGCGTTTTTGGGCGTCATAACCGCTGAACAGACCGTCTTCGAAGCCGTAATCCTCACGCACGATCAGGCTGGCGTTGGTGTAAGCCTCGGTATATTCACGGTTATATTTTTCGTTGGTCATCAGGTACAGCAGAACGCCTGACAGGAAAGTAATGTCAGTACCTGAACGAATAGGGGTGTAGAAATCCGCCACTGACGCCGTACGCGTGAAGCGAGGATCGATCACAATCAGTTTTGCGCCATTGTGGATTTTGGCTTCCATCGCCCAGCGGAACCCGACTGGATGCGCTTCTGCCGCGTTTCCACCCATCACGACGATGAGGTTAGCGTTTTTGATGTCGACCCAGTGGTTGGTCATCGCACCGCGACCAAATGTTGGAGCAAGACTTGCTACCGTTGGTCCGTGTCAGACACGCGCCTGGTTGTCGACCGCGAGCATACCGAGTGCGCGCGTAAATTTCTGGGTTAAATAACCGGTTTCGTTGCTGGATGCCGAAGCACAGAGCATGCCGGTGGAGAGCCAGCGGTTAACGGTGACGCCGTCGGCATTCTGCGCGACAAAGTTCGCATCACGGTCTTCTTTCATCAGTTTGGCGATACGGTCGAACGCCGTTTCCCAGCTGATTTGCTGCCATTTATCGGAGCCAGGGGCGCGATATTCGGGGAATTTCAGGCGGCTTTCGGAGTGGATGAAGTCCACCAGACCGGCCCCTTTCGGGCACAGCGCACCACGGTTGACCGGATGGTCCGGGTCACCTTCGATATGGAAGATGGAAGCTTTCGCGTTTTTCGCGCCGTCGCCGAGGCTATACATTAACAGCCCACAACCGACAGAGCAGTACGTACAGGTATTACGGGTTTCGCGGGTACGCAGCAGTTTGTACTGCCGCGTCTCCGCCAGCGCTACACCAGGGGCAAAGCCCAGCGCCGCTGCCGTTGTGCCTGCCATACCGCCAGCGCAGATCTTAAAGAACTGCCTTCTGCTGACCTGCATGGGTCACTCCTTTTTTTCGTTCCGACATTACTCGTTTTTTGTTTTTGCGCATGATTGCAAAGTAACCATAACGCTCAAAATTTGATGTATTCCCTCAATTCCACGAGGGATATGATTTGAGAATACCACAATGTCGGTAAGCCTGTTCCGGTGGGGTTAATACAAAGTGAACGTATTATCACTCTGATGATTATAAAGTGTGATATTGATCACATTTCGACCCTGGCTTGTTAAAGAGCTGTATCAGCGCTTCGGTTGTGCCACTCCCAAATGAGTAGGTAAACTTGATGAGTATGGCTGCCGAAAAGTTGATCCATACTATGCGCAAGGCCTGCGGTTTGTGATGCAATAGCAGGCTCACCTTTGTGGTTGCTCAGGAATACCGTTGTGTCAAAACAGAATCGTGATACCCATTCGTCTCCACTGCCCGTCGGCGTTGTGGAGCAGGTGGTACACAGACCCCCTCACATTACCCACGGCGTCCCCGATTTTCTGGCGGAAGAGGTGCCTGTGGCCCTGGTCTACAACGGTATCTCCCACGTGGTGATGATGGCCTCGCCGAAAGATCTCGAGCTGTTTGCGATCGGTTTTTCGCTCTCCGAGGGCATTATCGAGCGCCCGCAGGAGATCTACGGCATGGAGGTGGTGAAGGTCTGCAACGGCCTGGAAGTGCAAATCGAGCTCTCCAGCCGCCGCTTTATGGGCCTCAAAGAGCGCCGTCGCGCGCTGGCCGGACGCACCGGCTGCGGCGTGTGCGGCGTCGAGCAACTCAACGATATCGGCAAGCCGATTGTCCCGCTGCCGTTTACCCAGACTTTCAATCTCAAACACCTCGATCGCGCCCTTGAGCATCTCAACGACGTGCAGCCGATCGGCCAGCTGAGCGGCTGCACGCACGCGGCGGCGTGGGTTCTGCCATCGGGGGAAATTGCGGGTGGTCACGAAGATGTGGGCCGTCACGTTGCGCTGGATAAACTACTCGGACGTCGCGCCGGAGAAAGTGACGAGTGGCAGCAGGGCGCGGCGCTGGTCTCCAGCCGGGCGAGCTATGAGATGGTGCAAAAGGCGGCCATGTGCGGCGTTGAAATCTTGTTTGCCGTCTCGGCGGCGACCACCCTTGCGGTGGAAGTGGCCCAGCGCTGCAACCTGACGCTGGTGGGGTTCTGCAAGCCGGGGCGCGTCACCATTTACACCCACCCGCAGCGTTTAATTATCAATCAGTAAATTTGAAAGACTTTAGCAAATCCTTCCGCTTTTCGTTGTTGATGATGAGGCCTATTATTATCACATCAAGGCACAACGCCTTATCTAAACAACCAAATGAAGGATTTACATCATGAAAAACATCAAAACTTTTGTTGCAGTTATCGCTCTGGCCGCTTCTTTCGGTTCTTTCGCCGCTGATACCGTGACCGCCACCTCTTCTACCATCGATGGTGCAGAAGCGAAAATTGCCGCTCAGGCACAGCAGGCTGGCGCATCGTCCTACACCATTACCCAGGCATTCACCGGTAACCGTGTGCACATGACGGCTGAACTGAACAAATAAGCCATGCCGCCACTGTCCCCTGCTCTTCGGAGCAGGGACAGGTCTTAGCGCAGTAACGCCACAAACCCCTCGTAGTCTCTGATTTTCTCAATCGTCTCCGCCGAATGGCTGTTCAGCTGACTGGCCAGAAAGCTAAAAATTTTCAGCTCCTGCCGGTTCGCCGCGCTGGCGCAGGCCATTAGCAGATGTTGCACCTCTTCCCCGTTCACCAGAAGTCCGCGCTCAAGGGTGATGAAAAATCCGCGAAAGGGTTTTTGACGATCGCTCCAGCAGTGGGGGATGGCGATGCGGTTCACTATCAGGTTTTCCCCTTCCTGCTCGCGCTGGTAAATCCGCTGTGATTCTTCGGGCGTTAACCGCTTTTCGGCGCACAGCCGCGCCGCAATCGCCGCGACAATCTGCGCCCAACTTTCGCCTGCCGCGTTAGGGTAATGAAAATACCCCTCTGGCGGGAAAAAACGTTCCGGCTGCTGGCGAATAAACGCCGAAGCGAGGAAGTCTTTGATCTGATCGATACCGGCTGAAGTGATGATATTGCGGATAGTCAGGACGTGGCGCGGCCCGTTATCCAGCGTGTCATGCCCGTTGTTGATGATAAGCGCAGGCGTCAGCTCTTCGCAGATGGCATCAAGTTCGTCAGGCGTGCGCGCCACAATCACCCGGCAGTTCAGCACTTCACGCTCGATCGCCATTTTGTTGATAGCGGCGATGGCGTTCTGGTCGGCCAATAAAATCATTGGCGTCGATTCGTGCTGATGGCGCTCCAGCGCACAGGCGAAGTACAGCCCCGGAAGATCGCTGTCGATTAACGGAATATCCATCACCGTTCGCAGATGATTGATAAATTTCACGCTCATATCAAAGGCGGCAGGCCAGGCGGCTTTCAGGTGATTCATCGATCCCTGGCGATTTTCCGCCAGCCATTGCGGCATCGCCACGCAGCGTTTGAGATGGCCGGTCAGATCCTCAATCAGTTGCGCATCGACCACATGCGGCGAGCCCGCGCTGGAACTGGCGGCGAGTAGTTCCCTGACATACTCGGGAGTCATGCTCTCGGCCTGGTGCTGCAGATGATTGAGCCGCTCGCGCACTTTCTCTGGAATCGTCGGGCCGGGGCATTGTGGACATTCCCGCAGTGCGCAGGCCGCGAGGATCATGCTCACCCGATAGTCAGGGGAGATATTCGGCCAGTCCGTCTGCCGTCGACTCTGTTCCTGAAGTTGAGCGTAAGCGTCCGGCGTCATACCCGTGAGGGGATACACGAAGGGATCTTTGCGATAGACATTGGCGAGCAGGAGAAAACGTTTGTGTTCATCGACGTCGATGTAATGACCCGCACCGGGGCGACTCGCCAGGCTGAACGCCCGCTGGTGGCGGGTTTTCAGGCGGGGTAAACGCTCGGCGACCCAGCTGTCGGGCAAATTGAGCGCATCGGCCAGCTGCGCGCGGGAAATCACCGGGTGGATCAGCAGCAGGGCCAGCATCCGGTCATCATTATCATGACGCTGCAAAAACTGGAAATAGCTTTTTCGATCAACAATATCCAGCTGATACAGCGCGTTACCCGCCGTGCGGATGTGCGCCTTTCCGCTCAGGGTAAAGTTGAGATAATCAATATCCCGCAGAATGGTGCGCGCCGAAACGCCAGTCTGCCGCGCCAGCACGCTCAGGGACACGGGCTGTGATTCGATGGCATCGAGCAGGGAAAACTGGCGTTCATTCAACATGCTGCATCCTT
Source organism: Lelliottia sp. EB106-05-01-XG201 (assembly GCF_058791735.1). Lineage (NCBI taxonomy): Bacteria > Pseudomonadati > Pseudomonadota > Gammaproteobacteria > Enterobacterales > Enterobacteriaceae > Lelliottia > Lelliottia sp. EB106-05-01-XG201. The sequence goes on along the minus strand of NZ_JBYTDV010000001.1, from coordinate 4,730,129 downwards.
AGCGAAACTGCGTAAACGCGGCGACGTGCTCCTCGTCGAGGGACATCAACAGCTCGTGCACAATGGTGAACGCCGCATCGTAATCCGTTGCCGAAATCATACCGCTATTGGCGTGCAGATAACGTGTCGGCAGGCAAAGTGCCACCACCGGACGGCCCCCGCCCATCACGTTATACCGCCCGCCGTCGGTCGCGCCGGTTTTCATGGTGCTAAATTGCAGCACGGCTTCCCGTTTTTCGGCGCTCGCTTTCAGCGCCGCCAGCAATTTCTGATTCGGGAAATAGCGTTTATCGAACAGCATCACTCCCGGCCCGTGACCGAGTTTGAGCGGATATTTCACCGCGTCGATGCCCGGCACGTCGCCCGCCACGGCGGTATCCAGCACAATCACCACATCCGGTTTAATCGTCTCGGCGGAAGTTTGCGCCCCGCGCAGACCCACCTCTTCTTCCACGCTCCCGACGCCGTACAGGGTGATATTCGGGTTATCAACGCACTGGAACAGCTCCGCCATCAGGGCACAGCCGACGCGGTTATCCAGCGCCTTGGCGACGATTTTGTCCTCGCCCCATTGGGCGAAATTGGCTTCCGGGCTGATAAAATCTCCCATCGCGATGCCACGTTTTGCGACCTCTTCGCGGCTGTTCGCGCCAATATCGACAAACATCTCGTCAAAGGTCATCGGCTGCTGCTTTTGTTTTTCACTTAGCGCATGGGGCGCGACTGAGCCGATCACGCCGGGGATTTTGCGTCCGCTGCGGGTGCGAATGGTCACGCGATGATTCAGCATCGACTGGCTCCACCAGCCGCCGATGGTATCGAAGCGGATAAAGCCCTCGTCGGTGATATGGGTGACCATCAACCCCACTTCGTCCATGTGCCCGACGATGGCGACTTTCGGGCCGCGCGAACCTTTGCGGGCAATAAAACTCCCCAGTCCGTCAAAGCGGATTTCATCGGCGTGCTTTTCCAGGGTGTGGATAAGCACATCGCGCACCTCCTGCTCATCCCCGCTGACCGCGCTGCAATCGCACAGGGTTTTCAGTAGCTCAATGTTCATGGGACATCTCCAGACGAGCGGCCTGACGCTTCAGCCACCAGCTTTTCAGTAAAATAATCAGCGAAACATTCAGCGCCAGGCCGATGGCCAGCACCAGATAGAAAGACCCCCCCGGAGACATCAGGCCGATCAGCGGGTCAAATACGCCCAGCCCCGGCGCCAGGCGCTGAATGCCAAACGAAATGGTCAGCATCCCCGCGATACCGCCGCTCAGGGTATTGGCGGTCAGCATCGGCAGCGGCGCGGCGAGGGCATAAGGAATCGCCGGTTCGGTGGCGACGGTCGCGCCCACCACAATCGCGCTGCTGGCCGCCGCTTTCTCCTGCGCGGTGAAGAGTTTCGGCGCAAGGTAGGTCGCAATCCCTGCCGCGACGGGCGGCATCAGGGCCACCACGCCGACGATGGCGTACCAGTCGTAGATATGTTTTTCCAGCAGGGAGAAACAGAAGAACCACGCGGTTTTGTTGACCGGGCCGCCCATATCAAAGGCCAGCATCGCGCCGACCAGGAAGGCCGCGCCGAGCTTCATTGACGGTGGAATGGTGTTGAGGAAATGCAGCAGGCCGCCCATCAGATCGGACATCAGCGGGCCAATCACGTAATACGTCAGCACACCAAACACCAGCAAAGTGAAAAAGGGGATCAGCATCGACCCGAGCAGCGGCTGCAGCGCCTTGCCCAGTTTCACCTTGCGGAACCACAGCACGAAATAACCGATCGCCAGCCCCAGCACCACCGCGCCGAGAAAACCCGCGCCGGACTGAGTGCCGAGCAGCCCTTTGTCGTTCGCCAGATAGCAGACCAAAAAGGCAGGGGCGAACGCCGGTTTATCGGCAATCGACAGGGCGATGTACGCGCCCATAATCGGGATCATAAAGGTGAATCCCAGATAACCGATGGACTCGATCACCCAGGTAAACGACGGGGTGCCCTTCGCCATATCCGTGTACGGCAGGCCAAACTGCACCAGCATATTGGCGAGGGCGACGAGAATACCGCCGCCAATCACAAACGGCAGGGCCGCCGACACGCCTGCCATCAGGTGGCTCATTACGCTGCCCTGCTGCACATCCTGTTTGCCCAGCTTTACGCTGCTATCGGCGGTGAAAAGCTGTGATTGCGTGGATAACTGTTCGAAAATGGCGTCAATATTTTTTAGCGCCTGGGAGATCGGGATTTGATACACCTGCTTACCCGCAAAGCGCGCGCGGTCGTCGGCGCTCAGGCCGCGACCGGTCGCCAGAATCACATAATCCGCGGCGTGAATGGCGGCGTCGCTCAGGTGATTCTCCACCCCGCTCGACCCCTGAGTTTCCACCTGAATGCTGTGGCCCAGATCGCGCGCTTTGCGCTCCAGCGCCTCGGCCACCATATAGGTGTGGGCAATGCCTGCCGGGCAGTTGGTGATCGCCACCAGGCGTAAGGATTTTTCCATGGGTAACCCCTCTATTGGCTGAGCGTCTGGTTGAGCAGCGCCAGAATCTGGTCGGCATCGCCCTGTTTGAGCTGGGCGATAAAATCGGCGTGGATAATTTTGCGGCACAGGCTGCCGATCACTTTCACCTGATCGTCCTCGCCCTCCTGCGGCACGCCGAGGCAGATCCAGCAGGTGACGGGCTCGTCATCGCTGGCTTTCCACTCCACGCCCGCCGTCTGGCGCGCGAAGAGGATAAAGGGCTGTTTGACGGTCGCGCTCTTGCCGTGCGGCACCGCGATGCAGGAGCCAAACCCGGTGGAATGCAGTTTTTCGCGCAGTAACAGCGTCTGCAAAAAGGCGCTGCGGTCGGTGATAAAACCGTTCTGAAAGGCCATGTCGGAGAGGGTTTTCAGCACCGAATAGGGGCTGTTGCCGTGAATATCGAGGTTAATGCAGCGGGAAGTCAGTAGAGCCATGGTGCCACTCCAGCAGAAAATGTCTGAAGCCATTGTACGAGGGCAAGGAGGGGGCTATGAGAGGGAATATGTCAGCGCGATGTGACAACAGAGCAGGGAATCAAAGGGGCGTTTTGTGGGCGAACCCACATTCTGTGGCGTGATCTTTCCCTGATGAATCTTTCATCATCAGGGAATGTGTTTTATCAATGGATACCGGCCACCCGCAGCAGCGCCGTCACTACCGCCGCGGAGATAATCACCAGGATCAGCGGAACTTTGCGCCAGGCCAGGAACACGGCAAAGGCCACGCCGAGCACGCGCGCCATACCGGCAAAATGGTCGCCTTCGTAGAAGGTCGTTGCCAGCGCCACGGAAAACAGCAGCACCGTTGCGGCATCTGAGAGCAACGCCTGCGAACGCTCGGACAGCGCCAGGCGGTTGCCGAGTTTCGCCCCGCCGAGGCGCATCAGATAGGTGCCCGCCGACAAAATCGCGATGCCGAGGATAAAGACCGTCATATTTCCCATTATTTCTTCCTCGCGGCGAGACCAAGCAATGACAACAACACCGGCAAACCGACCGGCGCGAACGGCACGGCGGCGAGCGACAGCGCCGCGCCGCTGCAGGCGCGAATCAGCGTGGTGCGGTTTTTAAACGCCGGAACCACTAACGCCAGCAAAATCGCCGGGAACACGGCGTCGAGACCGATGGTTTCCGGCGCGGGCAGCAGTTTGCCGACCATCGCCCCTAACAGCGTGCCGAGCGGCCAGACGATCGCCACGCCCATACCGCACAGCCAGTAGGCGGCTTTGCGCTGCTCGGGCGTTTTTTGTGACAGGCCAAACACCACGCTTTCGTCGTTCATGATGTGGCAGCCGAGGAAGCTCAGGCCGCGTTTTCCCACCAGTTCGCGCACCGTCACGCCGAACGGCACGTGGCGCGCATTGACCAGCAGACCCGCCGCCGCTGCCGCAAGGGGATTACCGCCGCTGGCAACGATGCCGATAAACATAAATTCTGACGCGCCCGCAAGGACGGTAATCGAGAGTAAAAACGGCACCCACACCGGGAAGCCGTAAGCCATCGCCAGCGAGCCGTAGGACATGCCGACCACGCCGACGGCAAGGCAAACCAGCACGATCGCTTTTATCGTGTCGCCTTTCAGGCAGGAGAGGGAGTTCTTCATACAATTTTAGCCATATCGAACGAGATTCCATTATAATGAACGCAACTATTTCGTTTTTCAAGATGAACGATTCGTTCGATTTATAGAACAAGAGGCCGTTTTATGACGCAGCCAATCAGCGTGATCGCCAAAAGCCTGGTGCGGGAACGCCTGCGAACCGGGCTGTCGCTGGCGGAAATCGCGCGCCGCGCCGGGATCGCCAAATCCACGCTGTCACAGCTGGAGTCGGGCAATGGCAATCCTAGCCTGGAAACGCTCTGGTCGCTCTGCGTGGCGCTCGGAATTCCTTTCGCGCGTCTGCTGGAGCCGCAGCAGCCGACCACCCAGGTGATCCGCCGGGGCGAAGGCACCAAAGTGATTGCCGAGCAGGCGAACTATCAGGCGATTTTACTGGCGTCCTGCCCGCCGGGCGCGCGTCGGGATGTCTATCTCCTGATGACCCAGCCAGGCGCGGACCGCATTTCGCAGCCGCATCCGCCGGGTTCTGTGGAGCACATTATTGTCACCCAAGGGCGGGCGCTGATCGGCCTGACGGACGCGCCGGAAGAGCTCGGTCCGGGCGATTACATCTGCTATCCCGCCGACCAGCCGCACATCTTTAAGGCGCTGGAACCCGATACCCACGCGCTTTTAGTGGCGGAACAAAACTAACTTCTTCGGACACGGAAATCATGTCGCTCAAAGCCATTGCCAAAGAACTGGGGCTGTCTGTTACCACCGTCAGCCGCGCCCTCAACGGATATGATGACGTTTCTCGCGAGACGCGCGCCCGCGTGGAAGCCGAAGCGCAGCGCCGTGGCTATCGACCGAACACCTTTGCCCGTCGTCTGAAGATGGGCAAAATCGACGCCGTCGGGCTGGTGTTTCCCGTGCATCCGGTTCCGCTTAATAACAGCGTGTTTATGGACATGGTCGGCGAAATTAGCCACGAACTGGCGCGACATGAGATTGATTTGCTGCTGATCGCCGATGATGACCTCGCCGACAAACACAGCTATATGCGCATGGTGCAAAGCCGCCGCGTGGATGCCCTGATTGTCGCCCATACTCTCGATCAGGACCCGCGCCTCACGCAGCTGCAAAACGCCGGTTTCCCGTTCCTCGCCCTTGGCCGCAGCCAGCTGCCGAAACCCTACGCGTGGTTTGATTTCGATAACTATGCGGGCACCTATCGCGCCACGAGTTGGCTGATCGACAAAGGCCATCAGCGCATCGCCCTGTTAGGCGAGAGTAATAATCAGGCGTTTATCACCCAGCGTCGTCTGGGCTATCTCGACGCCCTGCGCGAAGCGGGGCTCTCCAGCGAATGGCTGCGCGCCATGCCGCCGTCGCGCCGCGCGGGCTATACCACGACGCTTGAGCTGCTTTCGCTGCCCAACCCGCCCACCGCGATTGTCACCGACTGCAACACCCACGGTGACGGAGCCGCCATGGCGCTGGCCCAGCAGGGGCGACTGACCGGCAGCGACGCGGTTTCGCTTGTGGTGTACGACGGTCTGCCGCAGGACAGCATTGTCGAGGCCGATGTGGCGGCGGTGATCCAGTCCACCCGCGAGGGCGTCGGCAAGCAAATCGCTGACATGGTGCGCCAGCTCATCAATGGCGAGGATATTTCTCAGTTGCAGGTGCTCTGGCAGCCTGAATTTTCACCGGGCCAGACGGCCTAAATCTCCGCAAAATTCTAAAGTGGATCACAGATCCGAAACGTTTTGGTTGGTATCCGAAACGTTTCGCATCAACACTCAGGACATCTGATGACAGGAGATGTCCGATGCAAGATTCCATTTTACGACTCGAAAGCCCGACGACAGACGTGGTGATCAAAACTCACCCGTTCGCCGAAATTGTCTACTGGGGGCCACACCTTCGCCACTTTTCACCGCAGGATGCGCAAAGCCTGATTCGTCCGGTCGCCAACGGCAGGCTGGATGTGGATATTCCGCTGACGCTGATGGCCGAGCTGGGCCACGGTCTGTTCGGTGCGCCGGGCATCGAAGGCCACCGTCAGGGGCTGGACGGGTCTCCGGTTTTCAGGACCGAAGCTGTCGATCAGCAGGGCCAGAGCCTGACCATTACCGCAGAAGATGAACATGCCGGGCTACGCCTGACCAGCGAACTCGCCCTCGATGAGAGCGGCGTGCTGGTGGTGCGCCACGGTCTGACCAACCTGCGAGCGCAGCCATGGCAGGTGGATCGCCTGGCCGTGACGCTGCCGGTTTCGGAGCGCGCGAAAGAGGTGATGGCGTTTCATGGCCGCTGGATCCGCGAATTCCAGCCGCATCGTCTGACCCTTGAGCACGACAGCTTTGTGATTGAGAACCGCCGTGGGCGCACCTCTCACGAACATTTCCCGGCGCTGATGACCGGTACGCCGGCGTTCAGCGAAATGCACGGCGACGTGTGGGGCGTGCATCTCGGCTGGAGCGGCAACCACCGCCTGCGCGCCGAAGTCAAAACCGATGGCCGCCGCTACGTGCAGGCCGAAGCGCTCTATCTGCCGGGGGAAATGGCGATTGCCGAGGGCGAAACCCTCTGGACGCCGAAGCTCTACGCCAGCTACTCCGCGCAGGGGCTGAACGGCATGAGCCAGCAGTTCCACCGCTATCTGCGCGACAATATTATTCGCTTCCCGGAAAACAAACCGCGCCCGGTGCATCTCAACACCTGGGAAGGGATTTATTTCAACCACGATCCGGAATACATCATGCGCATGGCCGACGAAGCCGCGGCGCTGGGCGTGGAGCGTTTCATCATCGACGACGGCTGGTTTAAAGGGCGCAACGACGACCACGCCGCCCTAGGCGACTGGACGCTCGACGAGAAAAAATACCCCAACGGCCTGATGCCGGTAATCAATCACGTCAAAAATCTCGGCATGGAGTTTGGCATCTGGGTGGAGCCGGAGATGATTAACCCGGACTCGGATCTCTACCGCGCCCATCCTGACTGGGTGCTGGCGTTGCCGGGGTATCCGCAGGCGACGGGGCGACATCAGCTGGTGCTGAACCTGAACATACCTGAAGCTTTTGAGTATCTGCTGGAGCGCATGAGCTGGCTGCTGGGCGAACATCCGGTGGACTACGTGAAGTGGGACATGAACCGCGAGCTTGTGCAGCCGGGCCATCTCGGCAAAGCGGCGGCGGACGCGCAAACGCGCCAGTATTATCGTCTGCTTGAGACGCTGGGTCAGCGCTTCCCGAACGTGGAATTCGAATCCTGCTCGTCCGGCGGCGGACGTATTGATTACGAAGTGCTGACCCGCTGCCATCGCTTCTGGGCCTCCGATAACAACGACGCGCTCGAGCGCAACACCATCCAGCGCGGAATGAGCTACTTCTTCCCGCCGGAGGTGATGGGTGCGCATATCGGTCATCATAAATGCCACGCCACCTTCCGCCAGCACAGCATTGAATTCCGTGGGCTGACGGCGCTGTTTGGGCACATGGGGCTGGAGCTGGACCCGCTCACCGTCGACGAGCACGAGCGCGAAGGCTACCGCCGCTATGCCGCGCTGCACAAACAGTGGCGCGAGGTGATTCACCACGGCACCCAGTGGCGCGTGGATATGCCGGACGCCACCACCCAGGCGCAGGGTATAGTGAGCGAAGACCAGCGGCAGGGGCTGTTTATCGTCAGCCAGCTGGCCATGCCGGATTACACCCTGATGATGCCGCTGCGCATGCCGGGCCTGGCGCCAGACGCGCAGTATCGCATCACGTTGCTCGATCACCCGAATATCCGCCTGACCGGGGAAGGGGGTCACACCATGCGCAAACTCCCGGCATGGATGGAAACGCCGCAAACGGTGAGCGGCGAATGGCTGATGCAGGCGGGGCTCGTCCTGCCGATTCTGGACCCGGAAACCGCCATTCTGATTGGCGTTGAACGCGTGTAAGGGTGATGGGCCGGGCGACCGGCCCTGAGTTGAGGATAAAAATAATGAACACGACTGCCTGTACCCACAAAGACAACCCTAATTTCTGGATTTTCGGGGCGTTCTTCTTTCTCTACTTCTTCATTATGGCCACCTGCTTTCCGTTCCTGCCGATCTGGCTGTCGGATATCATCGGCCTGAATAAAACCCATACCGGGATTGTCTTCTCCTGCATCTCGCTCTCGGCGATTGCCTTCCAGCCGGTGCTGGGCGTCATTTCCGACAAGCTGGGGCTGAAAAAACACCTGCTGTGGATCATCGCGGTTTTACTCTTTTTGTTCGCGCCGTTCTTCCTCTACGTTTTCGCGCCGCTGCTGAAGATGAATATCTGGCTCGGGGCGCTGAGCGGCGGGCTGTATATCGGCTTTGTCTTCTCGGCGGGCTCGGGGGCGATTGAGGCTTACATCGAGCGCGTGAGTCGCAACAGCTTCTTCGAATACGGCAAAGCGCGTATGTTCGGCTGTCTGGGCTGGGGGCTGTGCGCTTCGACGGGCGGCGTGTTGTTCAGCATCGATCCGTCGTATGTCTTCTGGATGGGCTCCGGCGCGGCGCTGCTGCTGATGCTTCTGCTGGTGGTCGCCAAACCGAAGCCAAACCAGACCGCCGAAGTGATGAACGCGCTGGGGGCTAACCAGCCGCAAATCACCGCCAAAACCGTCTTCACCCTGTTCCGTCAGCGCAAAATGTGGATGTTTATTCTGTACGTGATAGGCGTGGCCTGCGTGTATGACGTCTTCGATCAGCAGTTTGCCACCTTCTTCAAATCGTTCTTTGCGACGCCGGAAGAGGGAACGCGCGCCTTTGGTTTTGCGACCACGGCCGGGGAGATTTGTAACGCGATCATCATGTTCTGCTCGCCGTGGATCATTAACCGCATCGGCGCGAAAAACACCCTGCTGATTGCCGGGCTGATTATGGCGACGCGCATTATCGGCTCGTCCTTCGCCACCACGGTGGTGGAAGTGATCGCCCTGAAAATGCTCCATGCGCTGGAAGTACCCTTCCTGCTGGTGGGAGCGTTTAAATACATCACCGGCGTGTTTGATACCCGTCTGTCAGCGACCATCTATCTGATTGGCTTCAACTTTGCCAAACAGTCGGCCGCCATTTTCCTTTCGGCGTTCGCCGGGAATATGTATGACCGGATCGGCTTCCAGGACACCTATCTGATGCTCGGATGCTTCGTGCTGGCGGTGACGGTCATCTCGGCGTTTACGCTGAGCAGCAGGCAGGAAATCGCTGCCGCAAGGGCGGCAGCATAATCTTTCGTAGGCCGGGTAAGGCGCAGCCGCCACCCGGCAATCACACAACACCTTACTCGAGGAAAAACACCTCTTTCAGCTCCGCACTCACCGGGCTGTTGTCCGGGTTGGCGGGCATCACGTCGCGCATGTGTTTCCACCAGCGCTGGCACACGTCGGTATTGGCTACCGCGTTCCAGCGCTCTTCCGATTCAATCTCCACGGTTGCAAACAGCAGGTGACGTTCTTTGTCGAGATAAATGGCGTAGTGGTGCGCGCCGTGGTCTTTCAGCACCGACTCCAGTTCCGGCCAGATGGGGGTGTGGCGGCGCTGATACTCCTCGTGGGCGTCCGGGTTTACCTGCATCACAAAAGCTTTGCGGATCATAAGGCCTCCAGATACAGCTCGCGCACTTCGTCGCGGCTGGCGGTGCGCGGGTTGCACGGCGCACACGGGTCGGCGAGGGCTTTGTCCAGCCAGCCTTCGATATCGGCTTTGGTGACGCCGAGTTTGCTAAACCCGGAAGGAATGCCGACGCGAGTACTCAGGGCGCGAATGGCGTTGATCGCCTCCATGCTGGCCGCTTCGTCACTCATTCCGCGCGTCTCCACGCCCATCGCCTGCGCCACGCGGGCAAAACGGGCCACCGCGTTCGGGCGGTTAAAGTTTTCGATGATCGGCAGCAGGATGGCGTTGCACACGCCGTGCGGCAGGTTGTGGGTCGCGCCTGGCTGATGCGCCAGGGCGTGTACCAGGCCCAGACCGGCGCTGTTAAAGGCCATGCCCGCCAGATACTGGCCGAAGGCCATCTGCTCGCGCGCTTCGAGGTTGTGTCCCTCGTCGACCGCTTTCGGCAGCCAGAGGCTGATCAGACGAATCGCCTCCAGGGCGTTGGCGTCCGTCAGCGGGTGCGCGCCAACGGAAACATAGGCTTCGATAGCGTGAGTCAGGGCATCCATCCCCGTTGCGGCGGTGACGGAGGCGGGAATATCGAGCATCACGCTGGCGTCGTCCACGGCGATATCCGGTATGATATTCGGGTCGATAATCACCTCTTTCACCTGGCGCTCGCTGTCGATGATCACCGCGTTGCTGGTCATCTCCGCCGCGGTGCCTGCCGTGGTGTTGATTGCCACCAGCGGCACGCCGGCATTTTTTACCTTGCCGACGCCGGAGTAGGCGGTTGACGGGCCAGGGTTGGCGGTGAGGATTTTAATCGCTTTTGCCGTATCAATCGGGCTGCCGCCGCCGAAGGCGATCAGGTAGTCACATTCGGCGCTCTGATACGCCGCAAAGCCTTTTTTCACCAGCGCTTCCGTCGGGTTCGGGAACACTTCATCAAACAGGTGATACGACATCTGATGGGCGTCCAGAGCGGTAAACAGACTTTCGAGCAGGCCCATTTTGACCAGCTGGCCGTCGGTGACGATCAGCGCTTTGCCCCACTGTTTGCTCGCCACCAGATTGACCATATCGCCGATAGCGCCTGCGCCGTGCAGGCTGATTTTCGGCAGTGCCAACATAAAGCTCATGATAATTCTCCTTAATTACTGTGATTTTTATGCCCGGCGGCGCTGCGCTTGCGCGGGCCTACGGTTAAGTAGGCCGGGTAAGCGCAGCGCCACCCGGCTTTAGATCCGTCTTCGCTGCAAAACCCGGCGGGTCATAATCGGCAGCGAAATCACCACAATCAGCATCGCGCCGATGATCACCGACATCACAATGCCGGGCACGTTGAGCAGGCTCAGGCCAAAGGTCACCAGCCCCATCAGGAAGGCGGCGATGATCACGCCCACCATGCTGCCGGACCCGCCGAGAATATTGACGCCGCCAAGCACCGCCATCGTCACCACCGCCAACTCCCAGCCCATCGCAATGGTCGGGCGCGTGCTGCCGAGACGTGAGGTGAGCAGCACCGAGGCCAGTCCCGACATCAGCCCCACCAGCGCAAACAGCAGCAGGTTGTGACGCTTCACGTTGATGCCCGAATACCACGCCCCGGTCGGGTTGTTGCCGATGGCGTAAGTCCGGCGACCGAAGTTGGTGCGATGCAGCACGAAGGCAAACACCGCCGCCAGGACGATAAACAGCGCGAACTCAAACGACAGCGCGCCCCACACGTAGCCCTGCCCGAACCAGGCGAAGCTCTCCGGCCAGGTGTTCAGCGCCTGATCGCCGAGCAAAATGTAGGTAATGCCGCGATACAGGCTCATGGTGCCGATGGTGATCACGATCGACGACAGGTTAAAGCGCGTCACCAGAAAGCCGTTGAACAGCCCGCACAGCAGCCCGACGCCTAATCCCACGCAGACCAGCAGCGGCGTATCCACGCCGGCCGCCGCGCAAAAGCCCATCGCCGTGGAGCTGAGCGCGATGGTTGAGGCCACAGACAGGTCGATTTCACGGGCGATAATCAGCATCGCCATCGGCAGCACGATGATCGCTTTTTCGGTGAAGTTGAAGGTGGCATCCGACAGGTTCCAGATATCGAGGAAGTACGGCGAGGCCATCGCGTTGACGATAAACACCGCCAGCGTGACCGCCAGCAGGAAACCCTCCCAGCACAGCAGGCGCTGGAAAATCCCCGTCGAAGTCGGTTGGTTTTTGATCTCTTCGGTAGTCATCATTTTGCTCATGAGTTCACCGCCTGTTTCTGCCGCGCCAGGGCGGCATCGCGCAGGATCAGCCGCCCTTTGCGTTTGTTGCCGCGTTCATTGAGCAGCACCGCAATCACGATCACCGTCCCGGAAATCGCCATCTGCCAGAACGGCGAAACGCCGATCACCGGCAGCGCGTTGTTGATCACCCCAAGGAACAGCGCGCCAAACAGGCAGCCCAACACCCGGCCCGTGCCGCCCATGGTGCTGATTCCGCCGATTACGCACGCGGCGACGACCTGCAGCTCAAAGCCGTTGGCAACGTCGACGTAGGCCACGGCGAAGCGTGAGATCCACAGATAGCCGCAGAATCCGGCCAGCGCGCCCGAGAGGCAGAAGCTGACGAACTGCATTTTGCCCGCGTTAATCCCGGTGTAATACGCCGCCGTGGCGTTGCCGCCCGCGGTGTACAGGGCGCGTCCGGTGCGACTGTAGCGCAGGAAATAGCCGACCAGCAGCAGGGCGGCAATCGCGCACCAGCTCAGGACCGGCAGGCCGAGCAGGGAGGCGCGCGGCAGAGCGAGGAAATCCGCCCCCATTTGGTTGGAGTTCACCCAGCCGCCGCCGGTGAGTAAAAAGATAATCCCGCGATAGATGCTCATGGTGCCGAGCGTCACCACAATCGCCGGGATCCCCAGTTTCCACACCAGCAGGCCGTTGATGACGCCCATCAGCAGGCCGAGGGCGGTGGCGAGAAACAGCAGCGCCCAGACCGGCACGTCGGGATAGTGGAAGTTAATCAGGGCGACAATCATCCCGGTCAGCGCCAGATTGGCCGCCATCGACAGGTCGATGCCTTTGGTCAGCAGGACCATCATCTGGCCCAGCGCGAGAATGATCAGAATCGAGGTGTCGTTAAACATCTCGACCAGATTTCCCGGCGCGATAAACGACGGCACCCGGCTGCCGATGGCGAGTATCATCAGCACGATGACGCCGCCCAGCAGGGCTTCGCGGTGTTTCAGGAGTGACTTGAACATTACGCGGCCTCCTGTTTTGCGCCGCTGGCCGCGCTGACGATGGTTTCCGCCGTCGCGCCGCCTGCCGGGTATTCCGCCACCATCAGCCCTTCGTGCATGACGATGATGCGATCGGCCATGCCCATCACTTCCGGCAGTTCCGACGAGACCATGATCACCGCCAGCCCCTGGCCGACCAGTTCGGACATAAACTGATGAACGGCCGCTTTTGAGCCAATATCGATGCCTTTTGTCGGCTCATCGAGGATGATCACCTCAGGATGCGTCGCCAGCCATTTGCCAATAACCACCTTTTGCTGATTGCCGCCGGAGAGCGTTTCGACCGGCTGTTTCCAGCTAAAGGCTTTGACCTGCAAGCGTCGGGCGTACTCATCGGCCAGCGCCCATTCGCGATCCTGGTTTAATACGCCGCCGGGGTTGAGTTTGCTCAGCTGCGGTAGGCTGATGTTCTGGGCAATCGACAGCTCGATAATCGCCCCCTGCTTTTGCCGCTCCTCCGGCACGCAGACAATCCCCGCGCGGATCGCGTCGGCAGGCTGGCGGAAATGCTGCGCGCTGCCGTTGAGGACGATTTCGCCGGAAGAGGGGCGGGTCACGCCGGAAAGCGCCTGCATCAGTTCGGTCCGCCCGGCGCCGACCAGCCCGTAAAAGCCGAGGATTTCGCCTTTGCGCAGAGAAAACGAGATGTGCGCGAACTCGGTCGGGTGGCAGAGGTCTTTCACCTCCAGCACCGTCGCCCCTTTTTCGCACGCCACTTTCGGGAAGGTCTGGGTGATCGCCCGGCCCACCATCATCGCCACCATCCGCTCCTCGGTAATGTCGTTGATCGCCCCTGCGCCAACGAATACGCCGTCGCGCAAAATGGTGTAGTGATCTGCCAGCTCAAAAATCTCGTCGAACTTGTGCGAGATAAAGAGAATGGCTTTCCCCTCCTGCTTGAGGCGCTCAACGATCTGATAAAAATCGAGGATTTCGTGCTGCGACAGGGCGGCGGTGGGTTCGTCGAGGATCACCACCTGCGCCTCGAACGACAGGGCGCGGGCGATGGCGACCATATGCCGCTGAGCGATGCTCAGGGTTTTGAGCGTCGCGCGCGGGTCGATTTGCACCTCGAGGCGCGTGAGGATCTCCTGCGCCCGGCGGTGCATCTCTGGCCAGTCGAGCTTTTTGAAAAAGCCTTTGTGCAGGTACTGGCCGACAAAAATGTTTTCGGTCACCGACAGCTCATCGAACAGCACGGTTTCCTGATGAATCGCGGTAATCCCAACCTTGTGCGCCGATTCGGGCGTCGGGAGATGAATGGGGATCGCTTTATAGAGGATTTCGCCCTCTTCAGGCTGGTAAATCCCGGTCATCACTTTGACCAGCGTCGATTTGCCCGCGCCGTTCTCGCCGATCAGGGCGGTAACTTTGCCGGGCCAAAGCTCAAGCTGCACGTTCTCCAGGGCGCGCACACCAGGGAAAACCTTGGTGATGCCCTTGAGCTCCAGCAGCGGGGTGGATGCGGTCATGAGAGTTCTCCGGATAATCCCCTCTCCCCCCGGGAGAGGGTTAGGGTGAGGGGACGTGCGGCCTGATGCCCTCACCCCGGCCCTCTCCCACAGGGAGAGGGAGAAGGGATTAAAAGATTTTTGAGAACTTATCAATATTGCTCGCATCGTAGACGAACGGCTCGGCCATTGCGCCGCTGCCGTCGGCATCGAGCTTCACTTTGCCCAGTTTGCCCATGCTGGCTTCGTCTTTGGTGGCGGTGCCTTTCACCAGATCGTCGGCTAAATAGGTGGCGGCGTAGCCCAGGTCGATCGGGTTCCAGATGGCGAAGCTTTTGCTCGCCCCGGATTTCACCGCGCCGGCCATTTCAGACGGCAGGCCAAGGCCGGTGACGTACACTTTGCCAATCTTGCCCTGATCCTTCACCGCCTGCGCAGCGGCCACGATCCCGACCGACGACGGGGAGACGATCACTTTCAAATCCGGGTAGGTTTTCAGCAGGCCGACCGCTTCGCGGTAGCTCTTGTCCGACAGATCGTCGCCATAGGCCACGGTCACCAGATTGACGGATGGGTACTGCGGCAGCACCTTTTTCATCTCGGCAATCCAGGTGTTCTGGTTGGTGGAGGTCGGGGTGGCGCTCAGAACGGCCACTTCGCCTTTATCGACGTTCAGGGCTTTCAACGCCTCGGCGGCCAGCTTGACGTTGGTTTCACCGATCAGCGCATTATTGGAGGGATTGAGGTGGATCTGACGCCCGGCTTTCGCCACGCCGGAGTCCCATGAAACGACTTTGATCCCGCGCTGCATCGCTTTTTTCAGCACCGGCACCAGCGCGTCAGGATCGTTGGCGGAGATGGCGATCGCATCTACCCCCTGGGCGATCAAGCCGTTCAGCACTTCGATCTGCGCTTCGGCGGTGGTGGTGGTCGGGCCGGTATAAATCACTTTCACATCACCCAACTCTTTGGCCGCCTCCTGCGCGCCAACGTTCGCTGCCTCGAAGAATCCATTTCCGAGAGATTTCGCCACGAGGGCGATTTTCACTTCTGCAAGTGCGGAACCGGACAACGCCAGAGCGGCAACGGTGAGGATTAAGCTTATCTTTGTTTTCATTGCTTTTACTCCACTAGATAGATGACATGTGTAGGGTTTGCAGGTGTTTTTTCGCCCCGTCTCAATGAGCGGGGCGCGATGTTGTTATTTGTACAGCGCTAACGCCGATTTCAGCGGGGTGACGCCGAAGCGTTTACCCAGCGCAATCAGCTCTTCCTGGGTGATGGTCTGCTTCATTCCGCCCATGGAATAGACCTTCACCAGCACTTCCGCCGACTTCTCGGCGGTATCGATCAGGCCAAAGGCTTCATCCAGCGTCGGGCCGCTGCCGAACACGCCGTGGAATGGCCACAGAACCAGGGAATGTTTCTGCATCTCTTGCGCGGTGGCTTCGCCGATTTCATCCGTGCCCGGCACCATCCACGGCAGAATGCCCACGCCGTCCGGGAACACCACCAGACACTCGGTGCTGCCTTCCCACAGTTTGCGGGTGATGAAATCGGTGCTGTTTTCCAGCACATAGGTCAGGGCGATCAGGTTGGTCGCGTGGCAGTGCATGATCACGCGGTCTTTGCCGTCCGTCGCCTTGATGCGCTCGCAGTGGGAGAGGAAGTGCGCCGGAAGCTCTGAGGTCGGCACCGCTTCGTGGGTCAGCCCCCAAAGAATGTGGTAGCCCGCGCCGTCGCTGTCCACTTTTACGATGCCTAAATTCGCGGCCGGATCGAGCTGTACGTTGCGGAAGAATTTGCCGGAACCGGTGACGATAAACGGCGTGTTGGCCAGCAGCGGCATCGGCTGGCTCAGGGCGATATAGCGCGGTTTCTGGTGGAAATCGGCTTCGAACGGTGCGATATCGGCATCGTCGAGGCGCAGCGTCAGGTTGCCCCCGTTGCGCTCGTCCCAGCCTTTCAGCCAGGCGTCGGTGGTGGCTTTGATCATGCCCTGGACGAACCAGGCGTTGGTGATGGTGTGCATAGTGTTCATGTTCCTGTTAATTCGGTGAGGCCTGATGCCCTCACCCTAACCCTCTCCCACAGGGAGAGGGGACTGTTCGGAGCGCTGGTTTTCTCCCTCACACACAGGGAGGAGCGCTGGTTTTTCTCCCTCTCCCTCAGGGAGAGGGCAGGGGTGAGGGTTGTGTTACCCGCGAGTCGCTAACACCTCTTTCTCATACGCCCGCACGTTGTCCAGCCACTGGCTGCCCGCTGGCGCATCGTTGCGCTGGCAGTACATCTCCCACACGGCCTGCCACGGCAGGGATTTTTGCTCTTCGAGCAGCGCCAGACGCGCGGTGTAGTCGCCTTGCTCTTCGAGCGTACGCAGGGCCGCCGTGGGCTCCAGCAGGGCGCGCAGCAGGGCTTTTTTCATGTTGCGGGTGCCGATCACCCACGCCGCGATGCGGTTGATGGAGGCGTCGAAGAAGTCGAGACCGATGTGCACGCGGTCGAACAGGTCGTGGCGGATGATTTCGCTGGCGATGGCCTGAGTTTCGTCATCCAGCAGCACCACGTGGTCGCTGTCCCAGCGTACCGGGCGGCTGACGTGCAGCAGCAGGCGCGGAACGTACAGAATGGCGGCGGAGATTTTGTCGGAGATCACCTCAGTCGGGTGGAAGTGGCCCGCGTCCAGGCACAGGGCGGTCTGGCGGCTGGTGGCGTATCCCATGTAGAACTCGTTCGAGCCAACGGTGTAGCTCTCCGCGCCAATGCCGAACAGCTTACTTTCCACCGCATCGATGTGATGCGCCGGGTTGAGTTTCTCGCTGATCACCTCGTCGAGCGCTTCCAGCAGGCGCTGGCGCGGGGCCAGGCGGTCCACGGTGATGTCTTTCATGCCGTCCGGGATCCAGATGTTCATCACCGACGGCGTGCCGAGCTGTTCACCAAAATAGGCCGACACGCGGCGGCTGGCTTTGACGTGGTCGATCCAGAACTGGCGAATCTCATCGTCGGCGTGGGAGAGGGTAAAACCGTCGGCGCTCAGCGGATGTGAGAAGCAGGACGGGTTAAAATCCAGCCCCAGTTTGTTGGCTTTGGCCCACTCCACCCAGTTCTTAAAGTGTTCCGGTTTGATTTCATTACGCGCCACCGGCTCGCTGGCTTCGTGGTAAATCGCGTGCAGGTTCAGACGTTTTGGTCCAGGAATCAGACTCAGCGCCAGCTCCAGATCGGCCCGCAGTTCGGTGGCATTGCGCGCTTTGCCCGGATAGTTGCCGGTCGCCTGAATGCCGCCCGTCAGCGCGCCGCCGCTGTTTTCAAAGCCCGCGACGTCGTCGCCTTGCCAGCAGTGCATGGAGACCGGCAGACGGTCGAGCTGACGCAGCGCCTCTTCGACATCCACGCCTACGGCGGCGAAACGCTGTTTAGCCAGTTCCCAGGCTTGTTCAAGTTGAGTGGTCATGCGCAAAGCTCCTTTGTCAGTCGTTTTTGCAGAAACTACGCCTGATAGCGGGCAATTTCATGGCAGGGATTAGGGGTAAAAGTGGTGAGCGGGTAGTTGTGAGTCACCACCGCCCGGAAATCGTCAACACTGGAAAGCTCGTCCAGGGTCATCAGCTGAATGCCGATATTGCCCAGCGTCGAGGCCTCAACAGGGCCCGCGACCACGGTGATCCCGCAGGCGTCGGCGCAGAGCTGGTTCAGCAGCTGGTTCTGGCAGCCGCCGCCCACGATGTGCAGCTGAGAGAACGGCTTACCGCGAAGCGCCGCCAGCTCGTTCAGAACGTCGGCGTAGAGCAGGGCGAGGCTGTCAAAAATGCAGCGCGCCAGTTCAGCCGGAGTCTGCGGCACGGGCTGCGCGCTCTCGCGGCAGGCGGCCTGGATCTCGGCGCTCATATTGCGCGGATTGATAAAGCGGTCGTCGTTCGGGTTGATCACGAAACGACAGGCGGGCAGCTTTTCTGTGTCGGCAATCAGGCGCGCCAGGTCGGTAATGTTCTGCTCTTTCAGCACTCGCTGGAGCAGCCACAGCCCCATGATATTTTTCAGCACCCGGTAGCGGCCTTCCGCGCCGCCCTCGTTGGTGATGTTCGCCGCCAGCGACTTTTCGCAGGTGTAGGGCGTTTTGCTCTCAAAGCCCATCAGCGACCAGGTGCCGGACGAGAGATAGGCCGCGTTTTTGTCTGCCAGCGGCGAGGCAATCACCGCGCTGGCGGTATCGTGGCTGGCGACGGCGACCACCGGGATTTCATTTTTCAGTGGGCAAATCCAGTGACCGATCACATTCCCGGGATGGGTCGGCGTACCGAACCAGGCAGGCGATGCGCCGGTCCAGCCGAGCAGGTGTTCATCCCAGGTATCGGAATTGATGTTCACCAGTTGGGTGGTGGTGGCATTGGTGTATTCCCAGTTCATTTTCCCGGTCAGGCGGTAGCTGAAGTAATCCGGGATCAGCAGGGCGTGGGCGACGTTCGCCACCAGCTCCGGCTGCTGTTCCACCAGAGCGCGCAGCTGATAGAGGGTGTTAAAGGGTAAGAACTGGATGCCGCTGCGCCCGTAGATGTCGGCTTTGCCGAGCTGGTCAATGGCGCGGGCCATCACGCCGTCAGTCCGGCTGTCGCGGTAGGCAACGGGCAGGCCGACGCGGTTGCCGTTGCGGTCGAGCAGGACAAAATCGACGCCCCAGGTGTCAATCCCGATGCTGTCGATCAAAATCCCTTCGTCGCAGACCTTGTTCAGGCCGGTGCGGATTTCCGCTTCCAGACTGTCAATATCCCAGGTCTCCACGCCGTCCTGCTTTTGCAGGCAGTTACCGAAGCGATGGATTTCACGAAGCGAAAGTGCGCGCTGTGCAGGCACGTAGCTGGCGAGCATCACGCGCCCGCTGGATGCGCCTAAATCGACAGCCACACAATGGCGAGAGGTCATAATTCGGTCCTTCTTGGAGTCATTGCGAAACAGTCTAAGAAAGGGAAGAAAAACGCACCTTCTCGCCACTGACAGGCAAAATCCCGCGCTGGCAAGAAAGCAAAGATGAACGTGAGGGAGTTCACAGTTTCCAGTCATGACGCGGTTTTCAGGCCGTGTGACCGTTGCCGCATTTCCCGATCTTTCCCGCCGTTTCTTGAAAAACGGACAGGCTTTGCACGCTTTGACGTCGAAAATTGAAGGTGAGAAACCCGGCCCTTAATTACTATTTTGAGAACATTTCTCATTGGTGGTGGCCGTTATGACCGTACTGCACAGCGTGGATTTTTTCCCTTCAGGAAGTTCGCCGGTGGCGATCGAGCCGCGGCTGCCTCAGGC
Organism: Lelliottia sp. EB106-05-01-XG201; assembly: GCF_058791735.1. Taxonomy (NCBI): domain Bacteria; kingdom Pseudomonadati; phylum Pseudomonadota; class Gammaproteobacteria; order Enterobacterales; family Enterobacteriaceae; genus Lelliottia; species Lelliottia sp. EB106-05-01-XG201. Next base: position 4,710,404 of record NZ_JBYTDV010000001.1, on the reverse strand, counting down.
GGCCTTTCCTGAACATCATCATGATTTTCATGAGATTGTGATTGTTGAGCACGGGACGGGCATTCACGTGTTCAACGGCCAGCCCTACACCATCAGCGGCGGGACGGTGTGCTTCGTGCGCGACCATGACCGGCACTTGTATGAACATACGGACAACCTGTGCCTGACCAACGTGCTTTACCGTTCTCCGGATGCGTTCCAGTTTCTCTCCGGGCTCAACCAGCTGCTGCCGCAGGAGCAGGACGGGCATTACCCGTCGCACTGGCGGGTGAATCAGTCGACGCTGCAACAGGTGCGTCAGTTGGTGGGGCAGATGGAAAACGCCGAAGACAATGCCGAAACCCACGCCCGCGCCAGCCGGGAGCTGCTGTTTATGCAGCTGCTGGTGTTGCTGCGCCGCAGCAGCCTGGTGGAAGGGGCGGAAAACAACGATGCGCGCCTCAACCTGCTGATGGCGTGGCTGGAAGATCACTTCGCGGAAGAGGTGTGCTGGGAGACGGTGGCAGACAGGTTTTCACTCTCCCTGCGCACGCTGCATCGCCAGCTCAAGCAGCACACGGGCCTGACGCCGCAGCGCTATCTCAACCGGCTGCGGCTGATCAAAGCCCGCCACCTGCTGCGCCACACGGACGAAAGCGTCACGGATATCGCTTATCGCTGCGGGTTTGGCGACAGTAACCACTTTTCGACGCTGTTTCGCCGGGAATTTAGCTGGTCGCCGCGCGAAATCCGCCAGGGACGGGATGCGTCACTTCAGTAACGCGAGGACAATCACCGTTTTTTCGGCGCAAAACGGCTAATAATGGCAGGTTATTAGCCGTTGAGGTGTGTTGTGGGCGCTCCGTTAATCCTTCGCAAAACCGATTTCTTTGCTAACGCCGGGCAGGCCGTCGCGGTGGCCGATCGCTATCCGCAAAACGTCTTTGCCGAGCACACGCACGAGTTTTGCGAACTGGTGCTGGTGTGGCGCGGCAACGGCCTGCACGTCCTCAACGACCGCCCGTATCGCATCACCCGCGGCGATCTGTTTTATATCCGCGCGGAAGACAAACACTCCTACGCCTCGGTTAACGACCTGGTTTTACAGAACGTGATTTACTGCCCGGACCGGCTCAAACTCAACGTCGATTGGGCAGGATACATCCCCGGATTTAATGAAGCGCACACCGCCCCGCACTGGCGGTTGAGCAGCAACGGCATGACTCAGGTGCGCCACGTCATCACCCAGTTAGAACAGGAGAGCCAGAAGGCTGAACCGGGCGCGAACGAGATGGCCGAGCTTCTCTTCGCCCAGTTGGTGATGACCCTCAAACGCTACCGCTACGCCACGGACAACCCTTCAACCACCGAGCAGGAAGCGCTGCTGGATAAGCTCATCACCACGCTCGCGGGAAGTCTGAACCGCAGCTTTGTGCTGGAGAAATTTTGTGAGCAGGAGCAGTGCAGCGAGCGCGCGTTGCGCCAGCAGTTCCGCACCCAGACGGGCATGACCGTGAACCACTACCTGCGCCAGCTGCGCATCTGCCACGCGCAGTATCTGCTGCAACATACGGAGCTGATGGTGAGTGAGGTCTCGACGCGCTGCGGCTTTGAGGACAGTAACTACTTTTCGGTGGTGTTTAATCGCGAGGTGGGGATGACGCCGGTTCAGTGGCGTCATCACAGTCGAAAAGCGGCGTGATTAATTCGCCATGCCAAGACCGACAATGTTGGCGGCAATAATAATCACCACGCAACCCAGACTCAGCACGCTCACCGGACGCCGTCCGGCGTTGTTCCACTCTTTCAGCACCAGCCCGACAATCCCGCCGCACAGCACGTAGAAGCTCATGTGCAGCATCCAGCTCATGTAGTCATACTGCGGTGGAATGCTGGCGTGGCCCCAGGCATAGAAGAAGAACTGCAGATACCACATCAGGCCGCCGAGTGCCGACAGCAGCACGTTGCTGATGATGAGGTGTTTTGCCAGCGAGAAGTCGGCTTTTACCGACAGGTTCTTCACTTTTGCCAGACGAATGAAGCAGAAGCCGAGGTTCACCAGCGCACCGCCGCCCATGATCACTACGTAGCTTGGCAGGGCAACGTAGAGCGGATCCACGCCCAGCGCAGCCGCCGCTTCGTGCATCGGTTTGGCGGCGTTCATCGCAAACGACATCCCGGCGGAGAAAATGCCGCACATCACCGCCAGCACCAGCCCTTTCTTCAGGTTGAACTCTTCCGCGCGAATGCCCATTTTGCGCTCTTTCAACTGCCCCGCGCGGGTGACAATCCCCACGCCGACCACCGCCACCAGCACGCCCAGCAGCGTCATCTGGCCGCCTTTGGTGTTGATCAGCACGTCGAAATTACCGTTCAGGATTGGCGTCATCAGCGTGCCGACAATCAGGGTGATGCCAATCGCAATCCCGATGCCCATCGACATCCCGAGATAGCGCATGGTCAGTCCGTAGTTGATATTGCCGATGCCCCACATCGCGCCGAACAGAAAGACCGGCAGCAGCGTGGAGGCGCTAAAGGAGGAGAAATACCCCCAGAAATCGGGCAACAGAATGGCGCTGATGGTCCACGGCAGGATCAGCCAGGAGACCGTACCGCCCACGGACCACATGGTTTCCCATGACCAGTGTTTCACCTTTTTAAACGGGGCATAGAAACAGGCTGCACTGGCTGCGCCTATCAAATGCCAGAAAATACCCATCGTAATCGCATGATTCATTTTTTTACGTCCTCATCGTTTTTATAGGCCGGTGGCTTCCCTCCGACCCGATGAGTGTAAAAATTAAGCGGCGAGCGAACCTTCAGAAGGTTGCCGCACTTTTCTTGTCTATGGCAATCAGCGCGTTAACCGCGTGAGCAGACTCACAAATTCGGCATTGGTACAAAAACGAATAACCTTATAAAAACTACGGCATTGATAATCATTTTCAATATCATTTAATTAACTATAATGAACCAACTGCTTACGCGGCATTAACAGCTGTGCCGCCCGACAATAATGGAGAGGATTATGAGTTATACACTGCCATCCCTGCCGTATGCCTATGACGCACTGGAACCGCATTTCGACAAGCAGACGATGGAAATCCATCACACTAAACACCACCAGACTTACGTGAACAACGCGAACGCAGCGCTGGAAAGCCTGCCAGAATTCGCCAGTCTGTCTGCTGAAGAGCTGATCACCAAACTGGATCAACTGCCAGCTGACAAGAAAACCGTTCTGCGTAACAACGCCGGCGGTCACGCTAACCACAGCCTGTTCTGGAAAGGCCTGAAAACCGGCACTACCCTGCAGGGTGATCTGAAAGCCGCTATCGAGCGCGACTTCGGTTCCGTGGACAACTTCAAAGCTGAGTTTGAAAAAGCAGCAGCGACCCGTTTCGGTTCTGGCTGGGCATGGCTGGTACTGAAAGGTGACAAACTGGCTGTGGTTTCCACTGCGAACCAGGACTCCCCGCTGATGGGTGAAGCGATCTCTGGCGCATCCGGCTTCCCAATCGTGGGCCTGGACGTGTGGGAACACGCTTACTACCTGAAATTCCAGAACCGTCGCCCGGACTACATCAAAGCCTTCTGGGACGTGGTGAACTGGGACGAAGCAGCAGCACGTTTCGCCGCTAAAAAGTAAGTCATCACTGAGTTCGAAAGCCTGGCCTGTGGGTCAGGCTTTTTTTTGTCTGCGCGTTTTTGAGCAACGCTGAAACTACTCTCCCCAATGCTCAACTTTTCCCAACGCCTATTTTTAAATTATCTTTATTTACGGGCGTATTATTTATTCTTCGGATAGACCTCAGGTTCTGTATTGGTAATGCGTGCGCTTTTGAGACATTATTGCGAAAATTCTTATTTCCGGATGTTTCAGGTGTATTTATGCGCGGTACTGGAAAAATAACAGCCTCTCTGAATATTATTCTCTATTGTTATTTATTAGTCTTTCATTCTTTCTTATTTTCTTTTCCGGCTCAGGCGGATGAAAAAACGCTGGCGGCGGATGTTTCATCCGCGGGAACGCTATTAAGTCAGAATGACCGCATGGATGCCGTCATTAATAGTCTGGTCAATAGCACCAGCGGAAAAGCCACCTCTGAAGTTCAGCAATGGCTCCAGCAGTATGGGACAGCGCGCGTCAACGTGGGCGTCGACAGGCAGTTTTCGCTCGCCAGCGCTGACTTCGATTTTCTGCTGCCACTCTATGACAAAGATCAGCATCTGATTTTCACCCAGTCAGGCATTCGCCGCGCTGACGACCGCAATGTGATCAATCTGGGCGTCGGCTATCGCCATTTCTCCGACAGCTGGATGTGGGGGGTAAACACCTTCTACGATCAACAGATTTCCGATAACACGCACCAGCGTCTCGGCGTAGGCGGCGAATTGGGCTGGGACTATCTCAAACTCAGCGCCAACGGCTATGCGCGCCTCTCCGGCTGGAAAGACTCCACCGCGCACGAGGATTACGAAGAACGCGTGGCGAACGGCTATGACCTGCGGGCGGAAGGGTATCTGCCCGCTTACCCGCAGCTGGGCATGCAGCTGATGTGGGAGCAGTATTACGGCAAAGACGTGGCGTTGATGGGCAGCGATAAAGACCAGCGCCAGCGCAACCCCTATGCTGTGACCGCAGGATTGAATTACACCCCGGTTCCGCTGGTGACGTTGGGCGTGAATCATAAAGCCGGGAAGGGCGATCAGCACGAAAGCCAGGTCGAAATGAATATTAACTGGATGGCGGGCGTGCCGTTTGCCGATCAGCTGGATGCGGATAATGTTCAGGCGCGTCGGACATTACGCGGCAGCCGTTTAGATCTGGTCAGCCGCAATAATAATATTGTGCTGGAGTATCGGAAAAAGGAATTAATCTCACTTTCACTTCCTCAGCATATTGAAGGGGTTGAATCTCAGACATTACCTGTCGCCGTGAAAATAGCCACGAAATATCCCTTAAGTCATATTGTCTGGCAGGATTCAGAGCTGATGATCCATGGCGGAAAAATAAGTGAAAACAACGGCGCATGGTCGATTGTTCTTCCGGAATATCAGCCAGAGGGTGCGGAAAAGAATATTTATGTCATGTCCGCGACGGCCTATGACAGCAAAGGTAACGCCTCAGATAAAGCCTGGATTAGCGTGGAAGTGAAAGGCTATAACCCGGTGACGGCGACCACGCAGACCACCGTCTCCAGCGATAATCTCATTGCCGACGGCGTCAGCTCCACGCCGGTGACATTGACGGTTATGTCCGGAACCGGAAAACCGATCGGCGGCGTAGCCGATCAGCTTAGCGCCCAGCTCATCCATCCCGTCAGTGCGAAAAAGATGAGCGTTAAACGCCTGAGCGCCGCGCCATCCACGAGCGAAAAAATGACGCCATTCGTCGAACAAAGCCCTGGCATCTACGTCAGCACCTACACCAGCGGCACGACGCCGGGTACGGTCATCATTCAGTCTCGCTATAACAGCACGCTGCTCAGCAAGGCGACCATCACGCTGCTGGCGGCCAATACGCAGTATCACTTCGTCCAGCTGGATGCGACCAAACCGGCCGCGCTGGCGAACGGCCAGGATGCGATAACCCTGACGGCGCAGGTGACCAACACGCGCACTAACCAGCCCGTAGCGGGCGTGCCGGTGACGTGGCAGGTGGATAATCCCGACGCGGTTTTATCGGCAGAGCAAAGCGTGAGTGACGCGCAGGGCCATGCGACGGTGATGTTGACCAGCAAAGCGGTGCTGGGAGCGACGGTCACCGCCGGGCTGGAAAACGGCGAGACGGTGAAGAGCAGCGTCCTGCAGTTCACGACGGACCTGCAAACGGCAAAAGTGGCCGAGGTGGACGCGGACAAGCTGCGCGCGAAGGCGAACGGGCAGGAGACGATTACCCTCAGCGCCCACGTGGTCGATGCGAGTGAACATCCGCTGGCTAACCAGCCGGTTAAATGGGCGATTGCTTCGTCTACGAACGCCGTCCACTTGTCGGACAGCCAGAGCACCACGGATGACAACGGCGTGGCGACAATCTCGCTGACGGCGGCGCAGGCCGGTGACGCGGTGATTTCTGCCGCGACGGGCAGCAGCGCAGCGGTGTCATCGAAGACATTAACCTTCACCGCCGATGCCGACAGCGCGGTGATGGGCGCGATCTCCGCCAGCAAAACCTCCGGGCTGGCTAACGGCCAGGATGGGATCGGCCTGAATGTGAAAGTCGTCGATGCCAATAAAAACCCGGTTCAAGGGGCAAAAGTGACCTGGCAGGCGGCCAGCGCCACGGCGCATCTCTCCGCTGCAACGGCGATGACGGACGACAAGGGCGAAGCCAGTGCCAGCCTGACCTCATCCACCGTCGAAGCGCTGGAGGTTTCGGCGAAGCTGGGGGAACAAACGCAGACCTCGGCCACGCTGAGCTTTACCTCTGACAGCACCACGGCCACCGCCAAATCCGTACAGGTCGACAAAACCCAGGCTACGGCGAATGGTAACGATCGGGTGACGCTGACGGCAAAAGTGGTCGATGCCAGCGATCATCCGGTGGCGACAGCGCCGCTGAAATGGACGGTGGTTCAGGGGCAGGCCACGTTGAGTGACGCGCAGACCACGGCAAACGCGCAGGGCGAGAGCGTCATCACTGTGACCTCTGAACATCCTGGCACGGTGGTGGTGTCGGCCAGTTCAACGACGGGCGCGGCGGTGAACTCGGCGGAAATGACCTTTATCGCCGATACGGCTACGGCCAAAGTGACGGCGGTGACGGTCGATAAAACTCAGGCGCTGGCAAACGGGGCCGATACGGTGACGTACAGCGCAACGGTGAAAGATGCCGAGGGGAATCCGCTCAACGATCAGCTGGTGAACTGGGCGGCGACGCCTGCGACGGCGAAATTGTCCGGGGCGACGTCCCGGACGGATGCCACCGGCGTGGCGATCGTCACCATGACCTCGAAGACCACCGGGGATGTGAATGTCAGCGCCAAAGCCGGGGGCGGCACGGCCTGGAATGCGCCAGTGGTGACGTTGATTGGGGATGTCTCGACGGCGCAGTTGGGTGGTCTGAAAACCAGCAAGTCAACGGCGGTGGCGAATGGCGTCGATAAAGTCATCATCAGCGGCCAGGTGACGGACAGAACGGGCAATCCTCTGAACAACATTCCCGTGACGTGGTCGGTCACACCGTCCACCGGTTTGCTCTCGCAAAGCACAGGAACCAGCGACGCTCAAGGGCAGGTCTCCGTCGAACTGAGCGCTAACCAGCTGGGTAGCTATCTCGTTAAAGGCGTCGTGAACGGCGATGAAGAGACCTCACAGCCCGTCACTTTTGCCGCAGATGTTGCCACGGCTGCTGTGCGTGTGCTGACCGCCGATAAAACGGCGGGTATCGCTGCGGGCGGGGATACCGTAACGCTTACTGCGGTGGTGAAAGACGACAATGGTCTGCCGATCGAGGGCATGAAAGTGTCCTGGAGCGGCGATAATGCCAGCGGGGAATTCAGTGCTGAGAACAGCATGACGGACAGCAATGGGATCGCTTCGGTGACCTATGGCAGCACGCTGGCCATGCCGACGCAGATTACCGCGAGGGCGATCAACAAGAATCCCAAAACGCTGGCCTTAGACATCGTGCCCGATCTGCAGAGCGCGACGCCGGGGGCGATTGATGTCGATAAAAACACCGCCACGGCTAACGGCAGCGATCCCATTACCCTGACGACCGTGGTGAAAGATCAGTACGGCAACGTGGTGAAACAGGCGCTGGTCAGCTGGCATGCGGTGATTTCGTCGATGGATTACAGCTTATCAGCGGACAATCAGCCGACGGATGCCAATGGCCAGTCGAGCGTCACGATAACCTCGACAGACCGTGGGCCGCTGAGAGCTGTTGCCACCTTTAACAGCACGCAAAAAACCTCGCCGATAATGGTTTACATATCTGATACCGCCACGGAGAAAGTGGCGTCGCTGGTGGCGAGTCAGACGACAGGCCTGGTGGCGGGGGTCGATACCGTCTCGCTGCAGGCGTTGGTCACAGATGAGAACGATAACCCGGTCCGCAACGCGGTGGTGTACTGGCGCACGGACAACGACAGCGTTGTGTTCCAGTTGGGCGAGTCCAGCGTGACCAATATCAATGGTATCGCTGAGACGTCGTTTATGGCGACGACCGCGAAGCCCACGGTGGTCGGCGTGGGGATCAACAACAGCAAGCAAACGGTGACGGTCGATTACATTGCCGATCCGCGCAGCGCAACGCTTAAGACCCTGAAAGCGGATAAAACGAAGGCCGTTGCGGACGGCCAGGAGAAAGTGACCTGGGTGACCAACGTGAAGGACGGTAACGGGAATAATCTGTCGGGCGTCACGGTCAACTGGAGCAGCGACAGCGCCTCTCTGGCGCTCAGCGGGACCAGCAGCGTCACCGACGCGATGGGGAATGCGAGCATTCTGGGCTCGACAACCCAGGCCGGGGATGCGGTGGTTACCGCAACGCTGCCGGTCACGGGGGGAGTGATGCACGCCGCCAAAGTGAGTTTTATCGGCGACAGCAAAACCGCCACGGTGGTGACATTAACGTCGGATAAAACAACCGTCGCGGCTAACGGCGCGGACGCGGTGAAATATACCGCCACAGTGAAAGATTCCCACGGTAACCTGGTGCCGAATGCGGAAGTGGTGTGGACGACGTCACTCAACAAGCTGACGGCAGCAAGCACCCTGACCAGCAATGACGGCGTGGCGTACGTCAGCCTTTCAGGTCACGACATCGGCCTGGCCGCCGTCACAGCACAAGCTTCTGCGGGTGGCTCAACGCTGAAAGTGGATAACGTGGTGTTTATCAATAACATCAACGATAGCTGGGTGATTAACTCTGCCACCTCGGAATACAAATCGCCGCCTATCGTCGGTTTCCCGTCGCAAGGGTTCGTGACCGTCTCGCCGACCGTGGGACCCACGTCACTGGACTGGGCGCCTTCGGGCTATGCGAGTGTCTCCACGCCTGTTGCCCTGGTCGCCACCGATGGCAAGCAGTACAGCGTGAATGTTAAAGGCTATCGCCAGTCATATTGTACGCGGCGGCCACTGAACGCTGCGGTAACCTGTCAGGTGACCGATGCGCCAATCTATGCGGTCTTTACCTTCGATAAGGCGGATAACCCGACGTTACCAGCCGGGCACTACATCGGGATTATCAATTTCCGGGGCGAAGACTGGCACTCCAGCTATACGTTTGACTATAAACTGACGGTCGATCTGACGGTGCAATAGCGGCAAAAAAGCTTGCACGCAGAAGAGGGAAAAGCGAGTCTGAGGGCTCGCTTTTTTTTGCCTCAAGGAGCAACGAACCATGCGCTATCCGGTGAATGTGTTTACAGGGAAGATCAGAGACTACGACGGCAGTCGCCCGAGCGCCATTGCCAAAGTACAGGTCGACGGTGAACTGACTCTGACCGAACTCGGGCTGGCGGGAGATGAGCAAGCCGAGAAGAAAATCCACGGCGGGCCAGAGCGCGCGCTGTGCCACTATCCGCGCGAGCACTATCAGCACTGGGCGCGGGAATTTCCCGAGCAGGCGGATCTGTTCGTTGCCCCGGCGTTTGGTGAAAATCTGTCGACGGACGGGATGACCGAGCAGAACGTGTTTATCGGCGATATTTTCCGCTGGGGTGATGCGTTGATTCAGGTGACGCAGCCGCGTTCGCCGTGCTTTAAGCTGAACTACCATTTCGGCATCAGCGATATGTCCGCGCAGCTGCAAACGGCGGGTAAAACCGGCTGGCTGTATCGGGTGGTTCTGGCAGGGCAGGTGTCGGCGGATGCGCCGCTGGAGCTGGCGTCGAGGCTCAGCGATGTGTCGGTTTATGATGCCTGCGCGATTGCGTGGCATATGCCGTTTGATGATGAGCAGTATCGTCGTTTGTTGTCGGCAGCGGGGTTATCCACCAGTTGGACGAGAACGATGCAGAAGCGGCGTATTAGCGCGCAGATCGAGGATAATTCGCGGAGATTGTGGGGGAAATAGAGGTTCCGTGCGGCTTGCGTTGCTCGGTGGCGCTACGCTTACCGGGCCTACGATTAGGTTTTGTAGGCCGGGTAAGGCGTAGCCGCCACCCGGCACATAGCCCGCACCGAACCCGTAGGCCGGGTAAGGCGTAGCCGCCACCCGGCACCACAGCGACTACGAACGCTTGTACAGCGGCAACCACAGCGTCAACCGCAATCCACCCAGCGGACTATCGTCGGCCTTCACCCAGCCGCGATGCTGCTGAATGGCGGTCTCAACAATCGCCAGCCCCAGCCCTGTCCCACCGGATTCACGATCGCGCGCTTCATCGGTGCGATAGAACGGACGGAAAATCTGCTCGCGATCTTCCGGGCTCACGCCAGGACCGTCATCATCCACGTTGATGGTGATGCCGTCTTTATCGACCGAGAACGCCACCTCAATCTTCGTATGCGAGTACCGCAGGGCGTTACGCACGATATTCTCCAGCGCGCTCTCCAGCGTGTTGGGGTTACCGTACAGCGGCCATGGGCCAGGCGGGAAGTTGACGGTGAACGACTTGCCCATCTGTTCCGCTTCGAACGCCGCGTTGTCCAGCACCTCGTGCCACAGGTGATTGGCTTTCACCGTTTCGCTCACCAGCGCGTTTTTCTGCTGATTGCGCGACATCACCAGCAGATCGTTGATCATACTGTCCAGACGATGCGCTTCCATCTCGATACGCTCCAGCTCTTTGCTCTCACCGCTGCGACGACGCAGCAGGGCGGTGCCCAGCTGTAAACGCGTCAGCGGCGTGCGCAGCTCGTGGGAGATGTCCGACAGCAGGCGTTGCTGAGTGGTCATCATTCGCTCGAGCGCGGTGACCATCTGGTTAAAGCTGGCCCCGGCGGCGAGGAATTCCTGCGGCCCGGCTTCCAGCTCCGGGTGCTGCCGCAGGTTGCCCTGCGCCACTTCATCGGCGGCGTTTTTCAGCTTACGCGCCGGTTTTGCCAGGCTCCACGCCAGCCATAACAGCAGGGGAGAACTCAGCAGCATGGTGACAATCAGCAGCAGCAGCGGTCGGTCAAACAGCAGGTTGATAAAGTCGGTCTGGGAGCTGCTCGCCGGGCGAATCAGATAGAGTTGGTAATTATCTTCCCCATCCTTGATGGAAAATGGCCCTACCATCTCTACCCGACCGTATTTCTTTTTCTGCGGGTGATCGGCGTTATCCGCCTGGCCAATGAAGTTGCGGATGATCTGCATTTCATTGCGTTCCGCGCCAATCACGCGGCCTTCGCTGGTGACCAGCAGCAGGCGTTGTCCGGGCGGCGCCCACTTGTCGATAGCGCGAAACAGCCTGCGCCACCACATCAAATCGTTAGGCGGGTCGTTTGCCAGTTCGGCTTCCACGTGTTGCTCGATCATCACGCCCTGACGTTGCTCGCTGTCGAGAAGCTCCGTCATCTGGCGTGAGTCGAGTTTAGGCAACATCAAAACCAGCATTAAAACCAGTGCCAGCGTCAGCCAGAAAATGGCGAAGATGCGGGCGGTTAAACTGCCTATCATGAAGCGGAAACCATCAGATAACCGCGACCACGCAGGGTTTTAAACCATGGGTGACCGTCTTTGCGCTCCGGCAGCTTACGGCGCAGGTTAGAGATGTGCATGTCGATGGCGCGGTCAAACGGCGTAAGGCGCTTGCCGAGCACTTCCTGGCTTAAATGTTCACGCGAGACCACCTGGCCGAGATGCTGCGCCAGCAGGTACAGCAGGGTAAACTCGGTGCCGGTCAGTTCCAGCGTCTGGCCGTCGAAGCTCGCTTCCTGGCGGCCCGGGTTCAGGCTCAGGGAGTCCACTTCTAAGGTCGGAGAACTGTTGTCCGTATTTTGCTGCTGCTCGCTCCAGTGGGAACGGCGCAGGATAGCGCGAATACGGGCGACCAGTTCACGGTCGTTAAAGGGTTTAGGAAGATAGTCATCCGCGCCCAGCTCAAGGCCGAGAACGCGATCCAGTTCGCTGCCGCGCGCGGTCAGCATGATGACGGGAGTCTGGTGTGTCTGGCGTAATTCTTTCAGCGTATCGATACCGTTTTTCTTCGGCATCATCACGTCAAGCAAAAGCAAATCAATGCTGTCGTCAAGCAGACTCAGCGCCTGTTCCCCGTCATGGGCAACCAGAACGTTAAAGCCTTCCATGTCGAGCAACTCTTTTAAAAGGGATGTGAGCTCTCGGTCATCATCAACTAACAGGATTTTATTCATTGTTTAAATACCTCCGAGGCAGAAATTACGACATCAAGGCTATCTAATCCATGACTTTACGTTGTTTTACACCCCCTGACGCATGTTTGCAGCCCGAATCGTAAACTAGCTCTCGTTGAATCGCGACACGAAAGATTTTGGGAGCAAGTGATGCGCAAAGTTACCGCTGCCGTCATGGCCTCAACACTGGCGTTTAGTGCTCTTAGCCAGGCTGCTGGAGTCATCACCGGCGATAACGGTCCCTCGGCAGAGGGTATTACGCAGCACAGTGGCCAAAGCAACATGTTTGACGGCATAAGTTTAACCGAACATCAGCGTCAACAGATGCGAGATCTGATGCACAGGGCACGACACGATCGACTCCCTGTTAATGTTAGCGAAATGGAGACAATGCATCGCCTTGTCACCGCAGAAAATTTTGACGAAAGCGCTGTACGCGCTCAGGCAGAAAAGATGGCGCAGGAACAAGTTGCCCGCCAGGTCGAAATGGCCAGGGTTCGCAACCAGATGTTCCACCTGCTATCGCCCGAGCAGCAAGCGGTTTTGAACGACAAACATCAGCAACGGATGGACCAGTTGCGTGAGGTTGCCCGGATGCAACAAAGCTCTGAGACAAAGTTTTTCAGTAGCAATACCCGTAGTAACCAGTAGACCCTGTTTTCCTTGCCATAGACACCATCCCTGTCTTCCCCCACATGATGTGGGGGTTTTTTTTGCCCTTCATTCAAGTTTGTTAACCGTTTATTCATCCTTTGACTCCTTTTCCATCCGTTATACTAGCGGCATGGCATGACAGGAGTGTTTATGAATCAATCCTATGGCAGGCTGGTAAGTCGTGCCGCAATCGCCGCGACGGTCATGGCGTCGTGTTTGCTGATCATCAAAATTTTTGCGTGGTGGTATACGGGCTCGGTCAGTATTCTGGCGGCGCTGGTGGATTCGCTGGTGGATATCGCCGCGTCCCTCACTAACCTGCTGGTGGTGCGTTATTCCCTGCAACCGGCGGATGAAGAGCACACGTTCGGCCACGGCAAGGCGGAATCGCTGGCGGCGCTGGCGCAAAGTATGTTTATTTCCGGCTCGGCGCTGTTCCTGTTTTTGACCGGGATTCAGCATCTGGCGTCACCGACGCCGATGAAAGATCCGGGCGTCGGCGTGGTGGTCACCGTTATCGCACTTATTAGCACAATTGTTCTGGTAACTTTCCAGCGCTGGGTAGTTCGCAGGACGCAAAGTCAGGCGGTACGGGCGGATATGCTTCATTATCAGTCTGATGTTATGATGAATGGCGCGATTCTTATTGCGCTCGGACTGGCGTGGTACGGATGGCATCGTGCCGACGCATTGTTCGCGTTAGGGATTGGGGTTTATATTTTATACAGCGCCCTGCGCATGGGGTATGAAGCGGTGCAATCGCTTCTCGACCGCGCGCTTCCCGATACCGAACGAGAAGAAATCTTTGAAATCGTCACCTCCTGGCCCGGCGTCAGCGGGGCTCACGATCTTCGTACGCGGCAGTCAGGGCCGACCCGCTTTATTCAGATTCATTTAGAAATGGAAGACAATTTACCGCTGGTTCAGGCCCACTTAGTGGCTGAACAGGTAGAGCAGGCGATTTTGCAGCGTTTCCCGGGTTCGGACGTGATTATTCACCAGGACCCCTGCTCAGTCGTACCCAGGGAAGGCAAAGGACATTTTGAGCTTTCGTAATTCGTTGTAAAAAAGTGAGCCAGGCCAGCATTTTGTGGATAAATTACCGCCATTGGGTCTGACCTGAATCAATTCAGCTGGAAGTGATTGATATACTATTTGCAGTATTGGTTGGTCGAATAGACGTCTTCCGGCAACAGATTTCATTTTTGCATTCCTAAGTTCAGAGGTAGTCATGATTAAGAAAATCGGTGTGTTGACAAGCGGCGGTGATGCGCCAGGCATGAACGCTGCCATTCGTGGAGTTGTGCGTGCAGCGCTCACAGAAGGTCTGGAAATTTTTGGCGTGTATGACGGTTACCTGGGTCTGTATGAAGACCGCATGGTGCAACTGGATCGCTACAGCGTATCTGACATGATTAACCGTGGCGGTACCTTCCTCGGTTCTGCGCGCTTCCCGGAATTCCGCGAAGAGCACATCCGCGAAGTGGCTATCGAAAACATGAAGAAACGCGGCCTCGACGCGCTGGTAGTTATCGGCGGTGACGGCTCTTATATGGGTGCAAAACGTCTGACTGAAATGGGCTTCCCATGCATCGGTCTGCCGGGCACCATCGACAACGACATCAAAGGCACTGACTACACCATCGGCTTCTTCACCGCGCTGGGTACCGTTGTTGAAGCGATTGACCGTCTGCGTGACACCTCTTCATCTCACCAGCGTATCTCCATCGTTGAAGTGATGGGCCGTTACTGTGGCGACCTGACCTTGGCGGCAGCTATCGCGGGCGGCTGTGAGTTCATCGTGGTACCAGAAGTGGAATTCAGCCGCGAAGATCTGGTTAACGAAATCAAAGCGGGCATCGCGAAAGGTAAGAAACACGCCATCGTGGCGATTACCGAGCACATCTGTGACGTTGATGAGCTGGCGAAATACATCGAGACCGAAACCAAACGCGAAACCCGCGCCACGGTTCTGGGTCACATCCAGCGCGGCGGCTCACCGGGTCCTTACGACCGTATCCTGGCTTCCCGTATGGGCGCGTATGCGATCGATCTGCTGCTGCAGGGCCACGGCGGTCGTTGCGTCGGTATTCAGAACGAAAAACTGGTTCACCATGACATCATCGACGCGATTGAAAACATGAAGCGTCCGTTCAAAGGTGACTGGCTGGACTGCGCGAAAAAGCTGTATTAATCGCAGCTTGATGCCCGGTGGCGCTTCGCTTACCGGGCCTACGGTTTATGCATTTGTAGGCCGGGTAAGGCGAAGCCGCCACCCGGCATTTTTACGCCCACCGATTATTTTTTATTCCACTCCGTTATAGTCAATCTTTTTTTATTCTTTAATCATTGGTTCGCTTTCTGGCACGCTGCATTCATCAAACACAACACAATGAGAGTTGGAAGATGAATAAATGGGGCGTGGGGTTAACGTTATTGCTGGCATCAAGCAGCGTTCTGGCGAAGGATATCCAGCTACTGAACGTGTCGTACGATCCGACGCGTGAGCTTTACGATCAATACAACAAAGCCTTTGCGGCCCACTACAAACAAGAAACCGGCGATAACGTGGTGATTCGCCAGTCGCACGGCGGCTCAGGCAAACAGGCGACCTCCGTCATCAACGGCATTGAAGCCGATGTGGTCACGCTGGCGCTGGCCTATGACGTTGACGCCATTGCGGAACGTGGTCGTATTGATAAAAACTGGATCAAACGCCTGCCGGACAACTCTGCGCCGTACACCTCGACCATCGTCTTCCTGGTGCGTAAAGGCAACCCAAAACAGATTCATGACTGGAGCGACCTGATTAAACCAGGCGTGTCGGTCATCACCCCGAACCCGAAAAGCTCCGGCGGCGCACGCTGGAACTATCTGGCGGCGTGGGGCTACGCTTTGCATCACAACAACGGTGACCAGGCCAAAGCCCAGGATTTCGTCAAATCCCTGTTCAAAAACGTTGAAGTACTGGACTCCGGCGCGCGCGGCTCGACCAATACCTTCGTTGAACGCGGTATCGGCGACGTGCTGATTGCGTGGGAAAACGAAGCGCTGCTGGCGACCAACGAACTCGGCAAAGACAAGTTTGAAATCGTGACGCCAAGCGAATCGATTCTGGCTGAACCGACCGTTTCCATCGTCGACAAAGTGGTCGAGAAAAAAGACACCAAAGCGGTGGCAGAAGCCTACCTGAAGTATCTCTACTCGCCAGAAGGCCAGGAGATCGCCGCGAAGAACTTCTACCGTCCACGCGATGCGGCGGTGGCGAAGAAATATGACAGCGAGTTCCCGAAACTGAAGCTATACACCATCGACGAGGAGTTTGGCGGCTGGGCGAAAGCACAGAAAGAGCACTTCTCTAACGGCGGTACCTTCGACCAGATCAGCAAACGCTAATCAACGCATGACACGGTGGCCCGGCGCGAGAAATCCGCCGGGCTTTTTTATTTGTCATGATTTTGCGTTACTCTTTCGCCTCTTACGAAAACAGGGAACGCGTTATGAAGAAGATCATTGCCCTCATTGTGGCTGTCGTTGTCCTCGCCGCTGGCGGCTGGCTGTGGATGAAGACCGGCAATCCCGACGCGTTACGCCACATCGTTCTCGACCAGTGTGTGCCGAATCAGCTGAACAACCGTCAGCCCGCGCCGTGCGCGCAGGTTAAACCGGACGCCGGTTACGTGGTGTTTAAAGACCGTAACGGCCCGCTGCAGTATCTCCTGATGCCGACGTACCGCATCAACGGCACCGAAAGCCCGCTGCTGACCGAGCCGCAAACGCCTAACTTCTTCTGGCTGGCGTGGCAGTCGCGCAATTTTATGAGCATGAAACGCGGGGCAGATGTGCCTGACAGTGCGGTCTCCCTGACCATCAACTCCCCGACCGGACGCACGCAAAATCACTTCCATATCCATATCTCCTGCCTGCGCGCCGACGTGCGCGAAAAGTTGGATGCGAATCAGGGGCAGATCAGCACCCAGTGGCTGCCATTCCCCGGCGGACTGGAAGGGCATGAATATCTGGCGCGACGGGTGACGGAAAATGAGCTGGTGCAGCGCAGTCCGTTTATGATGCTGGCCGATGAACTGCCGGAAGCGCGCGAGCACATGGGCCGCTTTGCGCTGGCGATGGCCCAGCAGTCCGACGGCTCCTTTGTGCTGCTGGCGACGGAGCGCAATCTGCTGCTGCTTAACCGCGCGTCCGCTGAGGAATTGCAGGATCATCAATGCCGTATCCTCCAGTAACCCCACCATAAATCGCGTTTACTCGCGCTGCCTGTCCCCGTAGACTTGCTGAAAAAATCTACAGGAGACAGGTATGTCGCTCTGGTTTACCCACCCTCTGTTCCTGCCCTCGGTTATCGTTGGCGTCACCATCGTGCTGTGGGCGACCTCGCTCCTGCCGGAATTTATCACCGCGCTGCTGTTCTTCACGGCGGCGATGACCGCCAAAATCGCGCCACCGGATGTGATTTTTGGCGGCTTTGCCTCGTCGGCGTTTTGGCTGGTGTTCAGCGGATTCGTGCTCGGCGTGGCGATCCGCAAAACTGGCCTGGCGGACAGGGCCGCGCGGGCGCTCTCGGCGAAGCTTACCGATTCGTGGCCGCTGATGGTGGCGAGCGTGGTGTTGCTGAGTTATGCCCTCGCGTTCGTGATGCCGTCGAATATGGGCCGCATCGCGCTGTTGATGCCGATTGTGGCGGCGATGGCGAAACGGGCCAGCATCGCGGACAGCTCGCGGGCGTGGTATGGCCTGGCGCTGGCCGTCGGGTTCGGCACTTTTCAACTTTCGGCGACCATCCTGCCCGCTAACGTCCCGAACCTCGTGATGAGCGGCGCGGCGGAAGGCTCATACGGTATCCACCTGAACTACGTGCCTTATCTGCTGCTGCACACGCCGGTGCTCGGCATTCTCAAAGGGCTGATTCTGATCGGCCTGATCTGCTGGCTGTTCCCAGGCGCGCCAAAACCCGCGCGGGATCTCGCCCCCGCCGAGCCGATGGGGCGCGATGAGAAGCGTCTGGCGTGGCTGCTGGCGGTGGTGCTGGTGATGTGGGTGACGGAGAGCTGGCACGGCGTAGGCCCGGCCTGGACGGGGCTGGCGGCGTCGGTGATTGTGATGCTCCCGCGCATTGGCTTCATTACCGGCGAAGAGTTTTCGGCGGGGGTGAATATGCGCACCTGCATCTACGTGGCGGGGATTCTGGGGCTGGCGATCACCGTGACGCAAACGGGTATCGGCAGTGCCGTTGGTGAGGCGCTGCTGCACCTCATGCCGCTCGATGCGGATAAACCCTTCACCAGTTTCCTCGCCCTGACCGGCATTACTACGGCGCTCAATTTCATTATGACCGCCAACGGCGTGCCCGCGCTGTACACCACCCTGGCGCAAAGTTTCTCGGATGCGACCGGTTTTCCGCTGCTGTCGGTGATTATGATTCAGGTGCTGGGATATTCCACGCCGCTGCTGCCGTATCAGGCGTCGCCGATTGTGGTGGCGATGGGGCTCGGGAAAGTGCCTGCGAGAGCGGGGATGTTGCTGTGTCTGGCGCTGGCGGTCGCGACCTATCTGGTGCTGCTGCCGCTGGATTATCTGTGGTTTAGCCTGTTGGGACGGCTGTAAAAAAGCCCGGTGGCGGCTTCGCCTTACCGGGCCTACGACTCATGGGCGGGGCTCACCCGCCACATCGGCAATTAAGCCTGTTTAGCCGCTTCTGCTGCTTTAACGATCACCGCGAAAGCGTCCGCTTTCAGGGATGCGCCGCCAACCAGCGCGCCGTCGATGTCCGGCTGGGTGAACAGCTCTGCTGCGTTAGACGCGTTTACAGAACCGCCGTACTGGATGATCACTTGCTCAGCCACTTTCGCGTCGGCTTTAGCAATGTGGTCACGGATAAATTTGTGAACAGCCTGTGCCTGCGCTGGAGTCGCAGATTTGCCAGTACCGATCGCCCAAACTGGCTCGTAAGCGATAACCACGCCTTCGAACGCTGCTGCGCCCTGAGTTTTCAGTACTGCGTCGATCTGACGTGCGCACACTTCTTCGGTTTTGCCCGCTTCGTTTTCTGCTTCGGTTTCACCGATGCACAGAACCGGAGTCAGACCCTGTTCTTTCAGCACAGCGAATTTCTTCGCGATGAACTCGTCGGATTCTTTGTGGTAAGTACGACGCTCAGAGTGACCGATGATGATGTACTGTGCGCCGATATCTTTCAGCATTTCTGCAGAGGTTTCACCGGTGAATGCGCCAGACAGGTTAACGTCCACATTCTGCGCGCCCAGCACGATGTGGCTGCCGTCAGCGGCGTGTTTAGCCAGATCCAGATAGATGTCTGGTGGAGCGATCGCTACCGCACAGCCGGTCACGCCAGCCAGCTCTTTACGCAGGTTGGCAATCAGCTCGTTTACCATGTGGCGGCTGCCGTTCAGTTTCCAGTTACCCATCACTAAAGGATGTCGCATTTCAATTCTCCACGCTCAATAAGCGAATTAAGGATTATGGCCGCCCGTGAGAGCAGCATGGTCTGTGAATCAGTATAGAGATTTTCCCTCGAAAGGCTTTGCTTTTTGTCATTAATTCGCCCCTCCGAGTGCGTCAGATAGTGCCAGCTTAATCGGTTCAACAGCGAAGGTCAGTCCCTTTTCACCGTTATCTGCGACAACATAGCGGATCGCGCCTTCCGTTTCCGCGTAGTAGCGTTTGTTTTTGCCGCTGGTCAGCAATTTTTGCAGCTTTTGCTGGCTCTGGGCTTTGGTCAGAATCGGGGTAAAGGCGCGTAAAATGGCGCTCATGTACTCCAGCGCTTTGGCTTTCGCGGCTTTTTGCTCCGGGCCCTGAATCGGCAGCCAGGTGATTTGCATGCTTTTGATCTTCAGCGTGCCGCGCTCCAGCGCCGTGGAGGCGTAGAGATTTTCGTTAATTTTGCTGGCGGCGCGGGTCAGGGTAGGGGTATCGCGGGCGCTGTCGATGGCGCGGAATTCGCCCAGCGGCAGCTTCGGGTTCTCTTTGTTGAAGGCTTCGCGAAACTCACTGATCGACTGATCAAACGACGGCGCGCCCTGCAGAAGATAGGGCGCAGTCGCCGGCGCGTCGGCGGCGAAAATGGAAAAGCTGGCGCTCAGCAGGGTGCAACACAGCCAAAAAGAGTAAGCCCAACTTTTCATGAAGATTGTCCCTGTACGTTACTGTTCATGATTAAAACGATATCTGGTCTGCTTGTCAAAAAGTCACCACTCCAGGGTAAACTACGCGCCATACGATAATAAGGAACCTGACATGACCATACAGCAGTGGTTGTTTTCATTCAAAGGGCGTATTGGACGCCGTGATTTTTGGATCTGGATTGGTACGTGGATTGTCGCGATGCTGGTGCTTTTCGGCCTGGCCTACAGCAACTGGCTGGGCACCCAAACGGCGGCGTTTGCGCTGGTGTGTCTGTTCTGGCCAACGGCGTCGGTGATGGTTAAACGTCTGCACGATCGCGGACGCTCTGGCCTGTGGGCGCTGCTGATCATTCTGGCGTGGATGCTGGTCGCAGGAAACTGGTCGATGTTGCCGTCCATTCTGCCGTGGGTAGTGGGCAAACTGATCCCGACCGTCATTTTTGTGATGACCGTGATCGACCTGGGCGCGTTTGTTGGCACCCAGGGCGAAAATAAATACGGGAAAGACACCCTGGACGTGAAGTACCTCTGATCACCAGTAGTGTTCAGCGGTCATATGGCCCGGTCGACGACGCAAGTGTTTGGTCATCTGCCGGGAATCTTTCAGCAACTGCTGGGTATCGCGCACCATCTGCGGGTTACCGCACAGCATCACGTGGCTGTTTTCGGTGGTCATCGTCAGCCCAACGGCTGCTTCAAGCTCTCCGCTCTCAATCAGCGCCGGAACGCGCCCGGTCAGCGAGCCTTCCGCTGTTTCGCGGCTGACCACGGTCTGGATTTTCAGCTTCCCTTCGTAACGCTTTTCCAGTTCCTGCATCAGCGGGAGATAGCTCAGGTCGACGGCATAACGCGCGGCGTGAACCAGCACGATATTGTTGAAACGCTCCAGATCCTTGCCGTACTGTAAAATCGACAGATACGGCCCGATGGCGGTGCCGGTCGCCAGCATCCATAGGGTGTCGCAGTCCGGAATCTCCTCCAGCACGAAGAAACCCGCCGCTTCGCTGACGATCTGAACCTCGTCGCCCGGTTTCAACGCCGCCAGACGCGGACTTAATTTACCGTCTGGCACGGTGACCAGATAAAACTCCAGATCCGGATTATCGGGCGCATTGACGTAAGAGTAAGCGCGCTGCACGCGCTCGCCGTCAATCTCCAGCCCCAGCTTGGCGAATTGCCCGGCGGTAAAAGGGTGAATGGGGGCATGCACGGTGAGGCTAAATAGTGCATCGGTCCAGAACTCTACCTTAGTGACTTTTCCTGTTACCCACTCCGCCATAACATTCTCCTGAGCTGTTTTCTTACGCTATCTTCCATTCTTGCGAGGGAGATTTCCAGCCTGCAGCGGCTGGAAAGCTCATTCGAACAAATTGCCTTACAGAATGTGCGTCTGTACGTTCGGGTCTTTGCGATCGAGATAGTGAATCGACTGAATGCGGCGGATTGTGCGGGATTTGCCGCGAATCAGTAGGGTTTCGGTGGTCGCCATATTGCCCTTGCGGGTGATGCCGTCCAGCAGATCGCCTTTGGTGATGCCGGTGGCCGAGAAGATGACGTTATCGCTGCGCGCCATCTCGTCGAGACGCAGCACTTTGTTGGCCTCGATGCCCATCGCTTTGCAGCGTGCCAGCTCGTCTTCACCGATGCGACGGTTCTCTTCGCTGTCGCCTTTGACGTCATGACGCGCCAGCAGGCGGCCCTGCATATCGCCGTCCAGCGCGCGAATGACAGCAGCAGACACCACGCCTTCCGGTGCGCCGCCGATGCCATACAGCACATCGACTTCGCTGTCTGGCATACAGGTCAGAATCGACGCCGCGACGTCGCCGTCAGGAATGGCAAACACCCGCACGCCCAGCTGCTGCATCTGCGCGATGGTCGCGTCGTGGCGCGGTTTTGCCAGAATGGTGACGGTGAGTTCGCCGAGCGGTTTACCCAGCGCGGCAGCGACATTGCGCAGGTTCTCTTCCAGCGGCAGGTTAAGATCGATAGATCCTTTTGCGCCCGGCCCGACAATCAGCTTTTCCATGTACATGTCAGGGGCGTTGAGGAAGCAACCCTTGTCGCCGACGGCCAGTACCGCCAGCGCGTTGGCCTGACCCATGGCGGTCATGCGGGTGCCTTCGATCGGGTCAACGGCGATATCCACCGCGTCGCCGTTGCCGGTCCCGACTTTTTCACCGATGAAAAGCATTGGCGCTTCGTCGATCTCGCCTTCGCCGATGACGATGGTACCGTCAATGTTGACCTGGTTGAGCATAATGCGCATCGCGTGGACGGCAGCACCGTCAGCGATATTTTTATCGCCGCGACCTAACCATTTATAGCCCGCCAGGGCGGCGGCTTCGGTTACGCGGGAGAATTCGATAGCAAGTTCACGTCTCATCAGATACTCGTGCAGTCAAAAGGAATTGCACGAAGTTTATCACAGAGTGGTCGAGGGTGCGGTTTGATGCCCTCACCCCGGCCCTCTCCCACGGGGAGAGGGAGAAAACCGGCGAGTTCCCTCTCCCTTTGGGAGAGGGTTAGGGTGAGGGGAATGGTCGAATTACTCGTCGTGATCTTCCCACGCCAGCGCGCGTTTCACCGCTTTTTTCCAGCCGCTGTAGCGAACGTTACGCTCGGTGGTTTCGATGCCTGGGCGGAATTCGCGTTCGATAACCGCTTTCTCCTGCAGCTCGTCCAGGTTCTGCCAGAAGCCCACCGCCAGACCGGCCAGGTATGCCGCGCCCAGCGCCGTCACTTCACGCACTTCCGGACGCTCCACGCGGGTGCCCAGAATGTCGGACTGGAACTGCATCAGGAAGTTGTTCGCCACCGCACCGCCGTCCACGCGCAGGGCGTGCAGACGAATGCCGGAGTCAGCCTGCATCGCTTCCAGCACGTCGCGCGTCTGGTAGGCGATGGATTCGAGCGTGGCGCGAATGATGTGGTTGGAGTTCACCCCACGCGTCAGACCGAAGATGGCGCCACGGGCATACGGGTCCCAGTATGGCGCACCCAGGCCGGTGAATGCTGGCACCACGTACACGCCGTTGGTGTCTTTCACTTTGGTTGCGAAATACTCGGAATCGAACGCGTCGCTGATCAGTTTCATTTCGTCGCGCAGCCACTGAATGGACGCTCCCGCCATGAATACCGCGCCTTCCAGGGCGTAGTTCACTTCACCTTTCGGACCGCAGGCGATGGTGGTCAGCAGGCCGTTTTCTGATTTCACCGCTTTCTCGCCGGTGTTCATCAGCATAAAGCAGCCGGTGCCGTAGGTGTTTTTCGCCATCCCTTCTTTCACGCACAGCTGGCCAAACAGGGCCGCCTGCTGGTCACCGGCGATGCCGGAGATCGGAATACGCGTGCCGCCTTTCCCGCCGATGTTGGTCTGACCGTAGACTTCGGAAGACTTGCGCACTTCCGGCAGCATGGCGCGTGGAATATCCAGCGCGTCCAGCATCTTGTCATCCCACTCGAGGGTGTTGATGTTGAACATCATGGTACGTGAGGCGTTGGTGTAATCCGTCACGTGTACGCGCCCCTGCGTCATCTTCCAGATAAGCCAGGTATCGACGGTACCGAACAGCAGTTCGCCGCGTTTCGCACGCTCACGGGAGCCTTCTACGTGGTCCAGAATCCACTTCACTTTGGTGCCGGAGAAGTACGGGTCAACCACCAGGCCGGTGGCGCTGCGGATGTACTCTTCCATGCCGTCGCGCTTGAGCTTCTCGCAGATATCCGCGGTACGGCGACACTGCCAGACGATGGCGTTATAAATTGGCTTACCGGTTTCGCGTTCCCAGACAATCGCCGTTTCACGCTGGTTGGTGATACCGATCGCGGCAATTTCGTCGGAGCTGATGTCGGCTTTCGCCAGCACTTCGACCAGCGTGGAGCTCTGGGTCGCCCAGATCTCCATCGGGTCGTGCTCAACCCAGCCTGGCTTAGGGTAAATTTGTTCGAATTCGCGCTGTGACACGCTGACGATATTCGCGTCATGATCCATTACGACAGCGCGGGAGCTGGTAGTGCCCTGGTCGAGCGCAACGATATATTTTTTGTCGGTCATAGTATGTGTCCCGTAGTCAGATTACAGCGAAGCATTTTGTTGTGTGGCAGAGGTCGTTTCCTTCTCTTCTTCCACACAGGTGTCGCACGGTAAGTGGCGACCAATTAATTTACGATAGCCGAAGGCACCCAGCGCAGCCCCTACAATCGGGCCGAACAGCGGCACCAGGAAGTAAGGAATATCTTTCGCGCCGGTGAAGGCCACGTCGCCCCAGCCTGCAAAGAAGGCGAAGGTTTTCGGTCCAAGGTCACGCGCCGGGTTCATCGCAAAGCCGGTCAGCGGCCCCATAGATGCGCCGATCACCGCAATCAGCAGGCCGATCAGCAGCGGTGCCAGCGGGCCACGCGGAATGCCGTTGCCGTCATCGCCCAGCGCCATAATGACGCCCATCAGAATAGCGGTAATCACCATCTCAACCGCGAACGCCTGCACAAAATTGATATGTGGGTTCGGATAAGTGGAGAAGATACCCGCCAGATCAAGACTTTCGACGCTGCCGCGCACCATATGATGCGTCTGTTCGAAGTCGATGAAAAGATTGTAATAAAGCCCGTAAACTAATGCCGCTGCGCAAAAGGCGCCGGCAAATTGCGAAATGATGTAGGGTACGACTTTGCGTTTGTCAAAGCATGCGAACAGCCACAGCGCGATGGTCACCGCCGGGTTGAGATGTGCACCGGAAACCCCTGCGGTCAGGTAGATGGCCATCGCCACGCCCAGACCCCAGATAATGCTGATTTCCCACTGACCGAAGGTGGCGCCCGCCACTTTCAGTGCTGCGACACAGCCTACCCCGAAGAAAATCAACAACCCGGTACCAAGGAACTCGGCGATGCACTGGCCTTTTAAGGTTGATGTCTGACTCATAATCGGAATCCTGAAGAAAGATGAATGTTATTGTTAGCGCAGCGACAGCGGACAGCCACGATGTCCTGTAGACATGGTGTTAATTTATCGTTAACGAGCAAAAACGAGAAATATCGAAATCAAAATGTGTGTGCTGCGTCAATAAAATGAGCGTTATCGCGCCATAAAGCGCATTTTTGCATCATTCTGAAAATGAGAGCTGAATCATTTCATTAACTAAAGTATTAACAATTTAGGGGTATATGCGGCGAACGCACCAGGACCAGGCCGAAAAGTGTTGCAAACCGCAATCTGCGCGGCGTGCTGCTGGACAGGGACGGCGGCGCTCCATACAATCGACAACTATATGTCGTGCGCGTTTTCGTTAAAGCGTCGCCTTGCAATTCAGGAGAGGTATGACCATGTCATTAGAAGTGTTTGAGAAACTGGAATCGAAAGTACAGCAGGCGATTGACACCATCACGCTGCTGCAGATGGAAATCGAAGAGCTGAAAGAAAAGAATAATTCGCTGTCGCAGGAAGTGCAGTCTGCTCAGCACGGCCGCGAAGAGTTAGAGCGCGAAAACAGCCAGCTGCGTGAGCAGCAGAACGGCTGGCAGGATCGTCTGCAGGCACTGCTGGGGCGTATGGAAGAGGTTTAATTCCGTAGCTTATACAGAAAAGTAGGCCGGGTAAGCGCAAGCGCCACCCGGCTTTTTTTTACTCGATATCCAGCGGATCTTCGGAAAGGATAATGCCGGTATTGTCGGCGTAGAGATGGTCGCCGGAGAAGAAGGTCACGCCGCCGAAGTTGACGCGCACGTCGCTTTCGCCGATGCCGTCACCCGCCGCGCCCACTGGAATGGCCGCGATGGCCTGGATGCCAATATCCAGCTCTTCCAGATCGTCCACCTGGCGCACAGAACCGTACACCACCAGACCTTCCCACTCGTTTTGCACGGCAAGACGGGCAAGATCGGCGTCGATTAACGCGCGACGCATTGAACCCCCGCCATCGACCAGCAGAATGCGACCCCGGCCGTTCTGTTCGAGAAGTTCATACAGCAACCCGTTATCCTCGAAACATTTTACCGTGATGATCTGTCCGCCAAACGACGACCGTCCACCAAAGTTGGAGAACAGCGGTTCCACGACGTTGACATCTTCCTGGTAGATGTCACAAAGCTCGGAAGTATCGTATTTCATAGGTTTACTGTCTGGTTGCTGCGAATGTGTTCAGTATATCGCGCGAATCGCATTGTTTGCAAAATCATCAATTGTTAATTGATATTTGTCAGTTAACCGACCGTCTGACTCAGCACAATTCCGATAACAAATAACAGGTTAGTCAGCAGCGCCCCTTTTACCGTGCGTTCGAGCATCGGCGGCATCGCAGCGGGACTCTTCTCACGCATCACGAAGCGCGCCTGTTTGACTAGCAGCGGTGCGGCTAAAACGAACAACCAGCCCCAGATGCTGTGCAGGGAAATCAGGTTAAACAGCGCCAGGCAGACCAGCGCGCCCATCAGCAGACCGGTGTGATAGCGGCGTGCATTTACCGGGCCTAAGCGTACCGCCAGGGTGTTTTTGCCGTTCAGACGATCGCTGTCGATATCGCGCAGGTTGTTGATGTTCAGCACCGCCGCCGCGAGTAAACCGCAGGCGGTCGCCGGGAGGAACAGGGCCGGGATCAGCGTGTGAGCCTGCAAATACCAGCTTCCCATCACGCTCAGCCAGCCGAAGAACACCAGCACGGAGATATCACCCAGGCCAATGTAACCGTACGGGCGTGTGCCGACGGTGTAGGTAATGGCCGCGATAATCGCCAGCAGCCCCAGCACCATAAAGCCGATGAAATCCGCGGTGGTCTTACAGGCGACCGACACCAGCGACAGCCCCGACAGGCAGATCAGCACCACGGTGATAATCAGCGCGCGCTTCATCTGCGCCTGGGTAATCACCCCTTTCTGCATCCCGCGCAGCGGCCCGATGCGGTCAGGTTTGTCGCTGCCTTTCACCGCATCGCCATAGTCGTTGGCGAGGTTTGAGAGGATTTGCAGCAAACCGGCGGTGATCAGCGCCAGGACTGCGACCAGGGGATCGAAATGCCCCTGCCACCAGGCCAGAGCGGTGCCCACAACGATGGCGGCAAACGCCAGAGGTAAGGTCTTAGGACGCAGGCTTTCGAGCCACGCCTGAGTACGGCTGATATCAGTCATAGTATTTAGCCAATAAAAATGGGGGCAGTAGCCCCCATCAATGATGATGAAATTACATTAAGCGCGATTATAGGATAAAACGGCTTAGATCTTCATCTGCCACTAACGCATCCAGATGTTTACTCACATAACCTGCATCAATGGTAATGCTCTGACCGGTCAGATCGCTGGCTTCGTAAGAGATATCTTCCACCAGACGCTCCAGAACCGTGTGCAGACGACGCGCACCGATGTTCTCGGTGGTTTCGTTCACCTGCCATGCGGCCTGAGCGATGCGTTTGATACCGTCTTCAGTAAACTCGATGTTCACGCCTTCGGTCGCCATCAGCGCTTTGTACTGCACGGTAATGGAGGCATTTGGCTCGGTCAGGATGCGCTCGAAATCTTCGGTGGTCAGCGCCTGGAGTTCAACGCGAATCGGCAGACGACCCTGCAGTTCCGGGATTAAATCGGAAGGCTTCGCCACCTGGAATGCGCCGGAAGCGATAAACAGGATATGGTCAGTTTTGACCATGCCGTGTTTGGTCGACACGGTACAGCCTTCTACCAGCGGCAGCAGGTCGCGCTGTACACCTTCGCGAGACACGTCCGGGCCGTTGGATTCGCCGCGTTTACAGATCTTGTCGATTTCGTCGATAAACACGATGCCGTGCTGCTCAACTGCGTCGATCGCGTCCTGCTTCAGCTCTTCCGGGTTCACCAGTTTCGCCGCTTCTTCTTCAATCAGCAACTTCATCGCGTCTTTGATTTTCAGCTTACGCGGTTTTTGCTTCTGGCCGCCCAGGTTCTGGAACATGGACTGCAGCTGGCTGGTCATCTCTTCCATACCCGGAGGGGACATGATTTCGACGCCCATCGGTGCCGCCGCGAGATCGATCTCAATCTCTTTGTCGTCCAGCTGACCTTCACGCAGTTTCTTGCGGAAAGACTGGCGCGCCGCGGATGGCTCAGCCGGTTGCTCTGACTGGCCCCAGTTATTTTTCGCCGGTGGGATCAGGGCGTCGAGAATACGCTCTTCCGCCATCTCTTCGGCGCGGTAGCGGTTTTTCTCAATCGCCTGAACGCGGACCATTTTAATCGCCGAGTCGGTCAGATCGCGGATGATAGAGTCCACTTCTTTACCGACATAGCCCACTTCGGTGAACTTGGTCGCTTCGACTTTGATGAACGGCGCGTTGGCGAGTTTCGCCAGACGACGGGCGATTTCGGTTTTACCGACACCGGTCGGGCCGATCATCAGAATGTTTTTTGGCGTCACTTCATGGCGCAGCTCTTCGTCGAGCTGCATGCGGCGCCAGCGGTTACGCAGGGCAATGGCAACGGAGCGTTTGGCGTTATCCTGGCCAATGATGTGCTTGTTCAGCTCGCTGACAATTTCGCGTGGGGTCATTTCAGACATGGGAGATCCTTACGCTTTAGAGTTCAATTCTTCGATGGTATGGAAGTGGTTGGTGTAGATGCAGATATCACCTGCAATACCCAACGCCTTCTCGGCAATTTCGCGGGCGCTCAGATCGGTATTTTCCAGCAGAGCGCGCGCGGCGGCCTGGGCGTAAGGACCGCCGGAGCCGATAGCAATCAGATCGTTTTCGGGCTGAACGACATCGCCGTTCCCGGTGATGATCAGAGAGGCGTTTTCATCGGCGACGGCCAGCAGCGCTTCCAGTTTGCGCAGCATACGGTCGGTACGCCAGTCTTTCGCCAGCTCAACGGCAGCTTTGACCAGATGGCCCTGATGCATTTCCAGCTTACGTTCAAACAGTTCAAACAGCGTGAAGGCGTCTGCGGTGCCGCCTGCAAAACCGGCGATCACTTTGTCGTTATACAGACGGCGAACTTTCTTCACGTTGCCTTTCATGACGGTATTACCCAGCGTGGCCTGGCCGTCGCCGGCGATTACCACATGGCCGTTACGGCGTACACTTACAATTGTTGTCACGAGCAGACCCCCTGGTTACAAATTGGGAACAGATACCCCGAGCCTGTGCTCGGGGCTGAATAGAATGATAGATGGGGGGGATTTTGGGGGTTTCAACCCCCAGAGGCGAGTCGAATGCAGTTTGTGTGGCCAGCGACCTTCAGACGGCTGATGGTGCCATCCGCGTTATCTTTGCCTTTCACCGGGCCAATCACCACGCGATTCCAGCCGTTGTTGGTGGTAATGCGTGAATCAAATCCTTCGAACGCGAGCTGGGCGCGGACGGTTTCGGCCTGCTCTGCGCCTTTAAACGAACCGCACTGCACCATCCAGCGGCGCTCGTCTTTTTTCTCTGCCGTTTGCTTCGGTGCTTCGGTGGCCTGCGTCACCGGCGCGCTCTGCTGAGGCTGTGCTTTCGGCTGCTGCGCGGCGGTATGGGCAGGCGTTTGCAGCAGATCCTGATACGGCTGAGTCGACGTCGCAGGTTTTTGCGCCTGCGCTTTCGGCGGCTGTTGAACCGGCTGGGTCTGCGCCGTGCGCGTTTGCTGCTGCGGCTGCTGATACGGCTGTTCCGTCACGCGCGGCTGAGTGCGAGGCTGCTGCACTGGCTGCGTTTGCGTCCACTGCTGCTGCTGTTGCTGCTGTTGCTGCTGCACTTGCTGTTGAACCTGACGCTGACGTTGCAGGGTTTGCTGGCGCTGCTGCGGCGTCTGTTCGTTCCACGGCACTTCGTTCAGCTGCGTCGGCTGCTGGCGCATATCGGCCTGCATCTGGGCCAGCAACTGGCGTTGTTCGTTGGTGAGCTGATCGGCGTTTTTCACCTCACCACCGGCAGAAGGCTCGGTGGGCGCACGCACGCCCGGCTGGCGGCTTTCCAGCTCTTTGATGTAGCGCCAGCGCTCTTCAGGTTTCGGCGGCAAACCATTTCCCACCACTTTGCTGCCCTGAAGGGCTTCAGCATCTTCTTTCTTGTGGTGAGTAATAAAGTACAGACCCCCGATGAAGGCCACCAGAACGGCGGCAGCAATCGCGACCATTGCTGGCGAGACAGAAGGCAGACTACGCTGCTTGCTCCGTGAGGTGCTCTTTTTGCGTCGCGAAGGTGCCGGCTGGCCGCGACGTACATAATCTCGTTGTGCCACTATCGTTTCGCTGTATTTATTCGTTCGTCAGCCCGCCATGTTACTTAAGCGGCGGGCCTTTGACCAGATACGGGAGTCTGAAAGGCGTTTACTTTAAGTAAGCGCCTGTGTGGAGCCGCGAATGATCAGTTCGCAATCGAGCAAACGCGAGCCGCTGCTGACCGCCTGACCGTGCAGCTGATCGAGCAGCAACAGCATCGCTTCGCGGCCAATGTCGTAGCGCGGCTGGGCGACCGTCGAGAGCGGCGGGTCGCAAAACTCGGAGAGCGAAATGTTATCGAAGCCGATAATCGACAAGTCTTGTGGCACCCGCAAACCGCGACGTTTGGCATAGGACAACGCGCCCAGCGCCATCACATCGCTGTGACAGAACACAGCGGTCGGCGGTTCAGGCTGCGCGAGTAATTTTTCCAGCGCCAGTCCACCCGCTTCGAGGGTGAAATCGCCCCGGGCAATATAATGCGGATCGACCGTCACGCCGGCGCGGCGCAGCGCCTGAACGTAGCCCTGCAAACGGTAGTGACACAGCGGCATCTCTTCCGGCCCGGCGATACAGCCGATGCGCTTATGCCCCAGCTCCTGAAGATAGTTCACGGCGTTGAAGGCGGCAGTCAGGTTATCGATGTGGACGGTCGGCAGCTCCAGCTCGGGCGCGAACTCGTTCGCCATCACCATCGGCGGCAGATTGCGCTGCTCTTCGATGCTGGCATCAAACGGCAGGCGCGAGCCGAGCAGCAGCATGCCGTCGATCTGCTTGGTGATAATCAGGTCAATAAAGGTTTTTTCTTGCTGATTCTGGTGGGCGCAGTCGCCAATCAGCACCAGATAGCCTTGCTCCGCGGCGGTGACTTCAATGCCACGGATAATTTCGCTGAAGAAGGGATCGCAAATGTCCGGCACGATAACCAGAATGGTACGCGATTCGTTACGCTTAACATTACGCCCCATGGCCTGCGGCAAATAGCCGACTTCCAGCGCCGCCTGCTCGACGCGATTGCGCGTCGCCTGAGAGACTTTATCCGGGTTCATTAATGCGCGGGACACCGTTGCCGTGGATACTTTGGCTTTCTGGGCAACGTCTTTCATGGTCGCCGAAGCAACCTCTTTCCTGGACTTCAACGTCTTCTCCTCGCAGGACCACAGAACTTCTGACTCATCCATTTTTACAGATAGTTTGTGGAAGCGGTTACAGAATTTTCATAAAAAGTGTGAGATGCGTTCAACTTTTCGATCGCTCTCGCACCGTTCTTTAACCTTCGATGGGATCGACGTCGAGAACCCACTTCACTTTGCGCGCTTCGGGCAGGGTGTTGATCAGCGCCAGCGTGCCGCTGATAACGTGCTGCAAACGCACGCGGGACGGGTGCTGGAGCAGAATCTGCCAGCGATAGCGGCCCCCGCGCTTCGGGGCCAGCGCCGGGACCGGGCCTAAAATCCACAGCTGATTATCGACCAGCGGGCTGGCCTGCAGCAGATTGCGCAGCTGCTGTAAGAAAAGCGGTGCCTGCTGATTGTTATGATCTTCCGCGCGGATAATCACGTGGCTGGTCCACGGCGGCAGTTGCAGCGTCTGACGCTCGGCGAGCGCCTGATCGGCAAAGGCGTCGTAGCCTTTATGCAGCAAGGTTTGCAGCAGCGGATGTTCAGGGTGATGGGTTTGCAGCACCACTTCGCCCTGTTTTCCGGCGCGTCCGGCGCGGCCTGCGACCTGGGTATAAAGCTGGGCAAAGCGCTCGGCGGAACGGAAATCGGCGGAGAACAGCGCGCCGTCAACGTCCAGCAGGGCGACCAGCGTCACGTCGGGGAAGTGGTGACCTTTCGCCAGCATCTGGGTGCCAATCAGGATCCGCGCGCCGCCACGGTGCACTTCGGCCAGCTGTTGCTCCAACGCCCCTTTGCGGCTGGTGGTGTCGCGATCGATACGCGACAGCGGCACGCCGGGGAAGAACGGCGCGAGGGCCTGTTCGAGTTGTTCGGTACCCAGACCCACCGGCACCATATGCGTCGAGCCGCACGACGGGCACTGGCGCGGCACCGGGCGCTGACTGTCGCAGTGGTGACAGCGCAGATGATGCTGCGCCTGATGCAGAGTGTAATAATGGTCGCAGCGCGGGCACTCGGCGATCCAGCCGCAGTCGTGGCACAGGAGCGTCGGCGCGAATCCGCGGCGGTTCAGGAACAGGATCACCTGATTATCGGCCTGCAAATGCTGGCGCATACGGCCAATTAGCGCGGGCGCGAGACCCGCCTGCACCGGCTGACCTTTCAGATCCAGCACGTGCTGCGTGGCCGGGCGGGCATTCCCCGCGCGGCGCGTCAGGCGCAGCATGTGATATTTGCGCTGGCGCACGTTGTGCAGCGTTTCCAGTGCGGGCGTTGCCGAGCCAAGGATGATCGGAATCTGTTCGCTGTGAGCGCGATACACCGCCAGATCGCGGGCGTGATAGCGCCAGCCTTCCTGCTGTTTATAGGAGCTGTCGTGCTCTTCGTCGATCACAATCACGCCGAGATTTTTAAACGGCGTAAAGAGTGACGAGCGGGTGCCAATCACAATCGCCGCCTCGCCGTTTTTGGCTTTCAGCCAGGCGCTGAGGCGTTCGGTGTCATTTAAACCGGAGTGCAGCACTTCCACCGGAGCGTTAAAGCGCTCGCGAAAACGGGCGATGGTTTGCGGCGTGAGGCCGATTTCCGGGACCATCACCAGTGCCTGTTTGCCCTGGGCGAGGACGTTTTCGAGAACGCTCAGATACACTTCCGTTTTACCGGAACCGGTGACGCCCGCGAGCAGCCAGGCGGAGAATCGATCCGACGCGCTGTGAATCGCCCCGACGGCGGTGGCCTGTTCGGTGTTGAGACGCAGCCTGTCACCCGACACGGAAAACCCATCACGCCAGTCCAGCAGCGCCGGGGATTCGCTGGCGAGCTCGCACAGACCTTTCTTTCTTAACCCTTGCAGCGCCGCGTCGTTAAAATCCAGCTCTGTCACCTGATGCCGCCAGATTCGTCCCTGACGCAGCGCGGCGAGCGCCTGCTGCTGTTTGGGGGAACGCTTCAGGCTGTTGATATCCACCGCCTGACCCTGCTCGGTGGCAAACCAGTACCACATCGGCGCGTGGCTGGCGCTTTTGCCCTGACGCAGCAGAATCGGCAGGGCGTGGAACAGCACGTCGCCAATCGGATGGTGATAGTAATCCGCGGCCCACAGCAGCAGTCGCCAGACGCTGGACGAGTAAACGGGCTCGTCGTCCAGCACTTCCACCACCGCTTTGAGTTCATTGAGCGGCAGCTCGCTTTTGTCGCTCACGGACACCACGATCCCGACGCGCTGTTGCTTACCAAACGGCACGCTCACGCGGCAGCCCGCTTTGGCGCTCATGCTGTCGGGCAGCAGATAGTCAAAGGTGCGGGGAAGCGGAACGGGCAGGGCAACGTGAGCGACGGGCATCGAATCTTCCTGACTTGAAAAGTGGCGCGTTAGTATACACATTAGATGCTGGAGGTGTGCGGATCAGTTTGCAACCGCTGGTCATATTCTGTATGATTCGCCGCCTTTGGTGCATTTTGCTTCAAAGAACATACATTCAACATCGCGTGGTGTCTGGCGTTAGGGCTGGAAGAGCGACGCGGCCTTAACTGAGGTTCTCCCCATGAAAAAAGATATTCACCCGAAATACGATTTTATTACTGCAAACTGCTCTTGCGGTAACGCGATCAAAATCCGCTCTACAGTGGGTCACGATCTGAACCTGGACGTGTGTGGTCAGTGCCACCCGTTCTACACTGGTAAGCAGCGTGACGTTGCAACCGGTGGCCGTGTTGACCGCTTCAACAAGCGTTTCAGCATCCCGGGCGCTAAATAAGCTACCCGAAAAAAAAGCGCCGAAAGGCGCTTTTTTTGTATCTGCAATTCAGTATTCCCACGTATCCGGGTCGATACCCAGTTCACGCATGATCACTTTCGCCGCTTCCGGGATTTCATCGCTACGCTCTTTGCGCAGGTCTTCATCGTTCGGCAACGGCTGACCAGTAAACGCATGCAAAAATGCTTCGCACAGCAGTTCGCTGTTGGTCGCGTGACGCAGGTTGTTCACCTGACGACGCGTGCGTTCATCGGTGAGGATCTTCAACACCTTCAGAGGAATGGAAACCGTAATTTTCTTTACTTGCTCACTCTTCTTACCGTGCTCAGCGTATGGGCTGATATATTCGCCGCTCCATTCAGCCATGAGACCTTTAATCCTCTTTGTCATTAATAAAGGCTAAAACCTTACATTCGATAAGGCTTTCAACCGTAATCTCGCGTAGTTTACCGTAAGGACGATACCGTGACACGGATATTGCCACTGCGGCGTGCACTAAAGCATGTAATTTTAACGGCTATTCTCGCATTGCTCAATCTATACGCAAAGAAGTTTAGATGTCCAGATGTATTGACGTCTATAGTTTCAGTGTTTACTCTGGTGCCTGACTTTTCACCTCATTAGCCAGGAAGCCTTCACCATGACGCGTAAACAGGCCACTATCGCAGTGCGTAGCGGATTGAATGATGACGAGCAGTACGGCTGCGTTGTCCCGCCGATTCATCTTTCCAGTACTTACAATTTCACCGGATTTAATGAACCCCGTGCGCATGACTACTCGCGTCGTGGCAACCCTACGCGTGACGTAACCCAACGCGCGCTGGCGGAGCTGGAAGGTGGTGCGGGCGCAGTCCTGACCAATACCGGCATGTCGGCCATTCACCTGGTGACCACCGTATTCCTGAAACCTGGCGATCTGCTGGTGGCCCCGCACGACTGCTACGGCGGCAGCTACCGTCTGTTCGACAGCCTGGAGAAACGCGGCTGTTATCGCGTTTTATTCGTCGATCAGAACGATGAGCAGGCACTAAAATCGGCGCTGGCCGAAAAGCCAAAGCTGGTCCTGGTGGAAAGTCCAAGCAATCCATTACTGCGCGTCGTCGATATTGCGAAAATTTGTCAGCTCGCAAGGGATGCGGGAGCGATAAGTGTAGTGGATAATACGTTCCTCAGTCCGGCGCTGCAGAACCCACTTTCTCTGGGTGCGGATCTGGTATTGCATTCATGCACTAAATATCTGAACGGCCACTCTGACGTGGTCGCCGGGGTGGTGATTGCCAAAGATCCTGATGTTGTCACCGAACTGGCATGGTGGGCCAATAACATTGGTGTCACTGCGGCAGCGTTCGACAGCTATCTGCTGCTGCGCGGTCTGCGTACGCTGTCGCCGCGCATGGAAGTGGCGCAGCGCAATGCCCAGGCGATTGTCGAGTTCCTGAAGAACCAGCCGCTGGTGAAAAAGCTGTATCACCCGTCGCTGCCGGAAAACCAGGGCCACGAGATTGCCGCGTGCCAGCAGAAAGGTTTTGGCGCGATGTTAAGTTTTGAACTGGATGGCGATGAGCAAACGCTGCGTCGCTTCCTGAGCGGGTTGTCACTGTTTACGCTGGCGGAATCCTTAGGGGGAGTCGAGAGCTTGATCTCCCACGCCGCGACCATGACGCACGCAGGCATGGCGCCAGAGGCGCGTGCCGCCGCCGGAATATCCGAGACGCTGTTACGCATCTCAACCGGTATTGAAGACTGTGAAGATTTAATTGCCGATCTGGAAAATGCCTTCCGGGTCGCAGCCAAGGGGTAATCATGAGTGTGATAGCGCAGGCAGGGGCGAAGGGTCGTCAGCTGCACAAGTTTGGTGGTAGTAGTCTTGCTGATGTGAAATGTTACCTGCGTGTCGCAGGGATCATGGCGGAGTATTCGATGCCGGGCGACATGATGGTTGTCTCGGCGGCAGGCAGCACTACCAACCAGTTGATTAGCTGGCTGAAATTAAGCCAGACCGATCGCCTTTCTGCGCATCAGGTTCAACAAACATTACGCCGCTATCAGAGCGATTTGATCTCGGGCCTCCTGCCAGCGGACGCGGCAGATGCTCTTATCAGCGCTTTTGTGCACGATCTTGAGCGTCTGGCCGGACTGCTGGACAGCGGCATTACCGATGCGGTTTACGCTGAGGTAGTAGGCCACGGCGAAGTCTGGTCTGCGCGCCTGATGGCTGCGGTCCTTGAACAGCAAGGGCTGGAAGCCGCGTGGCTTGACGCGCGTGATTTCCTGCGCGCGGAACGTGCGGCACAGCCGCAGGTCGACGAAGGTCTCTCTTATCCGCTTCTGCAACAGCTGTTAGTGCAGCATCCGGGCAAACGCATCGTCGTGACGGGCTTTATCAGCCGCAGCAATGCGGGCGAAACCGTGCTGCTGGGCCGTAACGGTTCGGACTACTCGGCAACGCAAATCGGCGCTCTTGCGGGCGCATCACGCGTCACCATCTGGAGCGACGTGGCCGGGGTTTACAGCGCCGACCCGCGCAAAGTGAAAGATGCCTGCCTGCTGCCGCTCCTGCGTCTCGACGAAGCCAGCGAGCTGGCCCGTCTGGCCGCGCCGGTGCTTCACGCGCGTACCTTACAGCCGGTTTCCGGCAGCGATATCGACCTGCAACTGCGCTGCAGCTACACGCCGGATAAGGGCTCGACCCGCATCGAACGCGTGCTGGCATCGGGTACCGGGGCGCGTATCGTCACCAGCCATGATGACATTTGTCTTATCGAATTCCAGGTGCCTGCCGGACAAGATTTCAAACTGGCACACAAAGATATCGACCTGATCCTCAAGCGCGCTCAGGTGCGTCCGCTGGCCGTTGGCGTACACAATGACCGCCAGCTGCTGCAGTTCTGCTACACCGCAGAAGTGGCGGACAGCGCGCTGAAAATTCTTGATGAAGCGGGTCTTCCGGGCGAACTTCGCCTGCGTCAGGGGCTGGCGCTGGTCGCGATGGTCGGCGCGGGTGTCACCCGTAATCCGCTCCATTGCCACCGTTTCTGGCAACAGCTGAAAGGCCAGCCGGTGGAGTTCACCTGGCAGTCGGAAGAGGGCATTAGCCTGGTGGCAGTACTGCGCAAAGGCCCAACCGAGAGCCTGATTCAGGGGCTGCACACCACCCTGTTCCGCGCCGAAAAACGTATCGGTCTGGTGCTGTTCGGGAAGGGCAATATCGGTTCCCGCTGGCTGGAGCTGTTTGCCCGCGAGCAAACCACGCTCTCTGCGCGCACCGGTTTTGAATTTGTCCTCGCGGGTGTGGTGGATAGCCGCCGCAGCCTGCTGAACTACGAGGGTCTCGACGCCAGCCGTGCTCTCGCTTTCTTCAACGATGAAGCGGTCGAGCAGGACGAAGAATCGCTGTTCCTGTGGATGCGTGCGCACCCGTACGACGATCTGGTGGTGCTGGATGTCACCGCCAGCGAGCAGCTGGCCGATCAGTACCTCGATTTCGCCAGCCACGGTTTTCACGTCATCAGCGCCAATAAACTGGCGGGCGCAAGCAGCACCGATAAATACCGTCAGATCCACGACGCGTTTGAAAAAACCGGTCGTCACTGGCTGTATAACGCCACCGTGGGCGCCGGTTTGCCGGTCAACCACACCGTGCGCGACCTGATCGACAGCGGCGACAGCATTCTGGCGATCAGCGGAATTTTCTCCGGCACGCTCTCCTGGCTGTTCCTGCAGTTCGACGGTACGGTTCCGTTTACGGATCTGGTGGATCAGGCGTGGCAGCAGGGGCTGACCGAGCCCGACCCGCGCGTGGATCTCGCCGGGAAAGACGTGATGCGCAAGCTGGTGATCCTGGCGCGTGAAGCGGGTTACGACATCGAACCCGGCCAGGTGCGCGTGGAATCGCTGGTGCCGTCGGGCTGCGAAGAGGGATCTGTCGATCACTTCTTCGAGAACGGCGACGAGCTGAACGAACAGATGGTCTCACGCCTGGAAGCCGCGCGCGAAATGGGGCTGGTCCTGCGCTACGTGGCCCGTTTTGACGCCAACGGCAAAGCGCGCGTTGGCGTGGAAGCGGTCCGCCCTGAGCATCCGCTGGCGGCGCTGCTGCCGTGCGATAACGTCTTCGCCATCGAAAGCCGCTGGTATCGCGATAACCCACTGGTGATTCGCGGCCCAGGCGCGGGACGCGACGTCACCGCCGGGGCGATTCAGTCGGATATTAATCGTCTGGCGCAGCTGCTGTAGGTTTTAAACCCTCGCCCTCACCCTAACCCTCTCCCCAAAGGGGAGAGGGGACTGCTCGGAGCCGTCTTTTCCCCCTCGCCCCTTTGGGTAGAGGGCCGCGGTGAGGGCATCAGGCCGCACCCACCCACCATCATGAACCTTCTTCATCTTCCCTGAACATTCCTCACCGTATTTGCCGATGATTTCTGTTGACGGCATCCCGCTTTTCCGTCATTTTTACATCTAGACGTCTAAACGTATAGCAGTTCACAACACAACAACAATGACACGCGATTGATGAGGTAAGGTATGAGCTTTTTTCACGCCAACCAGCGGGAAGCCCTGAATCAGAGCCTGGCTGAAGTGCAGGGCCAGATTAACGTCTCTTTTGAATTCTTTCCGCCGCGCACCAGTGAAATGGAGCAAACCCTGTGGAGCTCTATCGATCGCCTGAGCAGCCTGAAGCCGAAGTTTGTCTCGGTGACTTACGGCGCGAACTCCGGTGAGCGCGACCGTACGCACAGCATTATTAAGGGCATCAAGGATCGCACTGGTCTGGAAGCGGCACCGCACCTGACCTGTGTCGACGCGACCCGCGACGAACTGCGCACCATCGCTCAGGATTACTGGAACAACGGCATTCGCCATATCGTGGCCCTGCGCGGCGACCTGCCCCCGGGCAGCGGCAAGCCGGACATGTACGCAACCGATCTGGTGGCGCTCCTGAAAGAGGTCGGCGATTTTGACATCTCCGTGGCGGCGTATCCGGAAGTGCATCCGGAAGCGAAAAGCGCGCAGGCGGATCTGCTCAACCTGAAACGCAAAGTGGATGCCGGTGCAAACCGCGCGATCACCCAGTTCTTCTTCGACGTCGAAAGCTATCTGCGTTTCCGCGACCGCTGCATCACCGCGGGCATCGATGTGGAAATCATTCCGGGCATCCTGCCGGTGTCGAACTTCAAGCAGGCGAAGAAATTTGCTGACATGACCAACGTGCGCATCCCGCTGTGGATGTCGAAAATGTATGAAGGGCTGGATGATGACGCCGAAACCCGCAAGCTGGTGGGGGCGAATATCGCGATGGACATGGTGAAAATCCTGAGCCGCGAAGGGGTGAAAGACTTCCACTTCTACACCCTGAACCGCGCCGAAATGAGTTACGCCATCTGTCACACCCTCGGCGTCCGCCCTGGCCTGTGATTGAAAAACCCTCTTCGGAGGGTTTTTTGTTTTTAGACTTTCCCGCTTTCCCTGCCATATCAACGCTCCCGCCTCGCCTGACAATGAACTTATAATTTCCAGGGTGTATTAAACGGAAATAACTATCGAATCCGTGCGTTATCTCAACTATACCTTCTAAGCAGAGGTGTATATCTTTAAGGTAAATACAGTAGAGGGAGCATAGAGATATGAGCACAGAAGATACCCATAACACGTTATCAACCGGACAGTGCCCTTTTCATCACGGCGGGCCTGACCAAAGCGCGGGGGCCGGTACAAGCACTCGCGACTGGTGGCCAAAACAACTCCGCGTCGATCTTTTGAATCAACATTCCGACCGTTCGAACCCGCTGGGTGAAGACTTCGACTACCGCAAAGAATTCAGCAAACTCGATTACTCCGCACTGAAAGGCGATCTCAAAGCCCTTCTGACCGATTCCCAACCCTGGTGGCCAGCCGACTGGGGCAGCTACGCGGGCCTGTTTATTCGTATGGCGTGGCATGGCGCAGGCACTTACCGTGCTGTTGACGGTCGCGGCGGCGCAGGGCGCGGTCAACAGCGTTTTGCTCCTTTGAACTCTTGGCCGGACAACGTCAGCCTTGATAAGGCGCGCCGTCTGTTATGGCCAATCAAGCAGAAATACGGCCAGAAAATCTCCTGGGCCGACCTGTTTATCCTCGCGGGTAACGTGGCGCTGGAAAACTCCGGCTTCCGTACCTTTGGTTTCGGTGCCGGGCGTGAAGACGTCTGGGAACCGGATCTGGATGTGAACTGGGGCGACGAGAAAGCCTGGCTGGCGCATCGCGATCCTGAAGCGCTGGCGAAACGCCCGCTCTCGGCCACCGAAATGGGGCTGATTTACGTCAACCCGGAAGGCCCAAATGCCAGCGGTGAACCGCTGTCTGCGGCGGCGGCTATTCGCGCCACCTTCGGCAACATGGGTATGAACGACGAAGAGACCGTGGCGCTGATCGCAGGTGGCCACACGCTGGGTAAAACCCACGGCGCCGCAGAAGCGACGCACGTCGGCGTTGACCCTGAAGCGGCTCCGATTGAATCACAAGGTTTGGGCTGGGCGAGCACCCACGGTAGCGGTGTGGGCGCAGACGCCATCACCTCTGGTCTGGAAGTGGTCTGGACGCAAACGCCAACTCAGTGGAGCAACTACTTCTTCGAGAACCTGTTCAAATTCGAATGGGTACAGACGCGCAGCCCGGCAGGCGCGATTCAGTTTGAAGCCGTCGACGCGCCAGAGATGATTCCTGATCCGTTCGACCCGTCGAAAAAACGCAAACCAACCATGCTGGTTACCGACCTGACCCTGCGCATGGATCCGGAATTCGAGAAGATTTCTCGTCGTTTCCTCAACGATCCGCAGGCGTTCAACGAAGCCTTTGCCCGCGCGTGGTTCAAACTGACGCACCGGGATATGGGGCCAAAAGCACGGTACATCGGACCGGAAGTACCGAAAGAAGATCTGATCTGGCAGGACCCACTGCCACAGGCGTTCTTCCAGCCAACGGCTGCAGATATTGAAAGTCTGAAAGCGGACATTGCCGCTTCCGGGCTGACGGTCAGCGAACTGGTGTCGGTTGCCTGGGCGTCGGCGTCCACCTTCCGTGGCGGCGATAAGCGCGGTGGTGCGAATGGTGCGCGTCTGGCCCTGGCTCCGCAGCGCGACTGGGATGTGAATGCGGCGGCGGCGCGAGCTCTGCCAACGCTGGAAGCGATTTATAAATCGGCACACAAAGCCTCACTGGCCGATATCATCGTGCTGGCCGGTGTCGTGGGCGTTGAGCAGGCTGCGAAAGCGGCAGGTGTTTACGTCAACGTACCGTTCACGCCGGGCCGTGTGGATGCGCGTCAGGATCAGACGGATATCGAGATGTTCGATCTGCTCAAGCCGGTTGCCGATGGGTTCCGTAACTACCGTTCCCAGCAGGATGCCGCGACAACAGAATCTCTGCTGATCGACAAAGCGCAGCAGCTGACGCTCACCGCGCCAGAAATGACCGCGCTGGTGGGCGGGATGCGCGTGCTGGGAGCCAACTTTGACGGCAGCCAGAATGGTGTCTTCACAGATCGCGTGGGCGTGCTCAGCAATGACTTCTTCGTCAATCTGCTGGATATGAACACCCAATGGAAAGCCACCGATGGCTCAAACGAACTGTTTGCAGGCAGCGATCGTGCGAGCGGAGAGGTGAAATACACCGCAACGCGTGCCGATCTGGTGTTCGGTTCTAACGCGGTTCTGCGCGCCCTGGCGGAAGTGTATGCCAGCCAGGATGCCGGTGAGAAGTTCGTGAAGGACTTCGTTGCCGCCTGGGTGAAAGTGATGAACCTGGATCGTTTCGACGTGCAGTGATTCTGAGCTCATGAAAATCCCCGCCGAGGCGGGGATTTTTTTGCCCGGCGGCGCTTCGCTTGCACGGGCCTACGGGTTTTGTAGGCCGGGTAAGCGCAGCGCCACCCGGCACTTTCAACTATTCCCACTCATGCAAAAAACGCTGCCCATACTGGTCGGCGACCAATAATGCCGCGTATACCTGATCCGGTATCACACCGCCCGGCATGTTGTGAATCGTCTCGCCTTCCGCACAGGATGCCTCTGCCACCAGACGCATTTTCCCCGGAATATCCTCTTTGATATCCAGCTGCGCCAGGGTAATCGGCAAGCCCACGCTGTGACACAGCGCGGCCACTGTTTCGATCTCCTCCAGCGGAGCGTTTTCCAGCACCAGCTGGGTGAGCGTACCGAAGGCAACTTTTTCACCGTGATAATAGTGGTGCGCATCCGGGATCGCGGTCAGGCCGTTGTGGATCGCATGCGCCGCGGCTAACCCGCCGCTCTCAAAGCCCACGCCGCTCAGGTAGGTGTTGGCTTCAATCACGCGTTCCAGCGCGGGTGTCACCACGTGCTGCTCGGCGGCGAGCATCGCCTTTTCACCCTCTTCGAGAAGCGTGTTGTAGCACAGCTCGGCCAGCGCCAGCGCGGCCTGGGTGCATTTCCCGCCCGCCATGGTTGTCGCGCCGCTGCGGGAACAGGCCCGCGCTTCAAACCAGGTCGCCAGCGCATCGCCAATCCCGGCGGCCAGCAGACGCGCAGGCGCTCCGGCCACCACTTTGGTGTCGACGATTACCATGTTTGGGTTGTGCGGCAGCATCAGATAACGATCAAACTCGCCGCTGTCGGTGTAGATAACCGAAAGGGCGCTGCACGGCGCATCCGTAGAGGCAATGGTTGGGGCGATGGCGACGGGCACATCCATAAAGTGGGCGAGCGCTTTCGCGGTATCCAGAGTTTTGCCGCCGCCTATGCCGAGGACAGCCTGGCAATCGGCGCTTTTCGCCAGCTTGCGCAGGCGGTCGATTTCATTCTGGGAACATTCGCCGCCAAACGGTGCAATTTCGACATGCAGTTCAGCATGTTTGAAGCTTTGACGTAGCGTCTCTTCGGCAAAGCCGAGAACGAATTTATCACCGACGACCAGCCACCGTGCGGCCAGCGGTTTCAGGTAGTCGCCGAGGCGGGTAAGCACATCCGCGCCCTGGATGTATTTTCCCGGTGATTGAATGATACGGTCCATAACGTTTCTCCCTTAGAGATTGAGGTTACCAAACGCGTTTTTCCAGTCGTGCTCGAACTTCTCTATAGCCGACTCTACCGCGGGCGTACCGAGCATTTGTTGCGCTACATCTAAAGGAAGGGTGATTGCCTCACATCCGGCGAGCAGGCAGTCGAGTGCCTGGCGCGGAGTTTTGAAGCTGGCGGCCAGCACTTTGCTCTCGGGGGCGTGCAGTTCCAGCAGGGATTGCAGCTCCTGCACCATGCGAATGCCGTCCCCGCCCTGGGCATCGACGCGGTTCACGTAAGGCGCGACATATTTCGCCCCTGCCAGCGCGGCGAGTAAACCCTGCGCTGCGCTGTAAACGGCGGTACCGAGCGTGGTAATGCCTTCTTTTTTCAGGATCTTGATCGCCGCCAGACCTTCCGCGGTTACCGGGATTTTGACCACGATATCGGGAAAGACATTATTCAGACGCTTGGCTTCGGCGACCATCGTTTCGGCATCGCGGCCCATGGTCTGAGCAAACAGAATGCCCTCCGGGCCGATGGCTTTTTGCAGGCGCGGCAATACATCCCAGAGTGATTCGCGGCTGGCGGCGACAATGCTTGGGTTGGTGGTAACGCCAGCAATCGGGAAAATACGGGCGAGGCGTTCAACTTCCGCCACGTTGGCGGTATCCAGATACAGTTCCATGACTCTTCCTCTGTTTACAGTTCTAATTCACGTTGCAGCAGGGCCGCGATGGCCTCTTCGGAGCTGGCGTTGACCAGCGCGTTGCGGAAATCTTCATGCATGATGCGCCGCGCCAGACGCGAGAAAATGCGCATGTGCTGGTCGCCTGCGGCGTGTTTGTTGAGGGTCAGCATGATGATGAACTGCGCCTCTTCGTCACCCCACTGCACGGGAGCTTTGAGGCGCGCGACGCTGATGGTGGATTGTTCAATGTGCTCAGATTTGCTGTGGGGAATGGCAAAACTGAAACCCAAACCGGTAGAGAACACGGCTTCGCGCGCCCATAAATCGGCTTCCAGTTTGCGCGGATAGCGGCAGCGCCCGGCCAGGAGCAGCTTGTCGGTCATGCCTTTCATGACCTCTTCTTTGCTGGACCAGTCGTTATCGAGTGAAATACAGCGCGGCGTCACCAGCG
Organism: Lelliottia sp. EB106-05-01-XG201; assembly: GCF_058791735.1. Taxonomy (NCBI): domain Bacteria; kingdom Pseudomonadati; phylum Pseudomonadota; class Gammaproteobacteria; order Enterobacterales; family Enterobacteriaceae; genus Lelliottia; species Lelliottia sp. EB106-05-01-XG201. Next base: position 4,666,158 of record NZ_JBYTDV010000001.1, on the reverse strand, counting down.
GCGTGTCCTGCTGATTCATGCGGAACTGGGCTAACAGATGCTCCACTTCCAGCGAGGTGCGACACGCCATCGCCTGGTTGAGCAACTGACGGCAGGCGCGGCTATCGAGCTGGGCCATGCGTGCTTTGGTCGCCGGAATCGACGGCGAACCCATACTGAGTTCATCCAGCCCCAGCCCGACCAGCAGCGGTAACACCGAGCCTTTTGCCCCCAGCTCGCCGCAAAGCCCAATCCATTTCCCCTGACGATGCACGGCCTGCACGGCGAAATCGAGCGCCCGCAGGAACGCCGGATTCAGGCTGTTGTAATGGCGTGTGACTTTGGCGTTATCCCGGTCGACCGCCAGCAGATATTGCGTCAGGTCGTTGCTGCCGATGCTAAAGAAATCAATCTCTTCACAGCACTGGTCGATGATAAACATCACCGATGGCACTTCGAGCATGATGCCGAGCGGGATCTTCTCCTCAAACGGAATATGCTCGGCGCGCAGCTGCTGTTTGGCTTCGGCGAGTTTCTCTTTCACCCACAGGATCTCCTCCATCGAGGAGATCATCGGGATCATGATCTTGAGACTGCCGTGGGCCGAGGCGCGAAGGATCGCCCTGAGCTGGGTGGTGAACAGCGCGGCGTACTCTTCATAAATACGCACCGCGCGATAGCCGAGGAACGGATTGTTCTCCGCCGGGATATTCAGATACTCGACGGGTTTGTCACCGCCGATATCCATGGTGCGCACGATAATGCTACGCCCGTTCGCGCTCTCCAGTGCCTGGCAAAAAATGTTGTACAGCTCGTTTTCGCAGGGCGCGCTGGCACGATCCATGTAGAGCATTTCGGTGCGGAACAGGCCCACGCCTTCGGCTCCGTTGCCAAAGGCGGCCTGGGCTTCTGCCGAATGGGCAATGTTGGCGGCAATTTCAATGCGCAACCCGTCTGCGGTTCTCGCCTCGCGATCGAGCCAGATGCTTTGCTGTTCGCGCAGTGCTTTCTGTACCGCCTGTTCCTGCTGGTAATAACGGGCAACCGCCGGGCTTGCATTCACCACCACCGCCCCGGCATTGCCGTCAATAAATACCGGCTGGTCGCGCCACGAAAGCAGGCTGTCGCTGTCCACACCGACCAGCGTCGGGATGTTAAAGGAGCGCGCCAGAATCACCGTATGAGAGGTGGTCCCGCCGCTTTTAAGCAGCAGACCTTTCAGAAGGGTTTTATCCAGCTCGAGGAACTGACCTGGCGTGAGATCCTCGGCAAGACAGACGGACGGTTGCGTCAGCTGGCCCGGTGCCGGGAAGCGCTGTTCGCCGTAGATCTGCTGTAACAGCTGATAGCAGACATCGCGCACGTCGAGCACGCGTTCCTGTAAATAGCTGCTGCTGGAGCGCGAAAACTCAGCGCAGAAATGATTTGCGGTGGCGATGATCGCCTGGGCGCTGCTCAGCCCCTGATTGACGCCCGCCAGCAGGTGCTGGCGCAACGAGGTATCTGTCGCCAGCGAGCGATGGGCTTCCAGAATCGCGCTCGCCGTGCTGTCGCTGTCCAGGGCGCGAAGTTCGATGCTTTTCACCAGCAGCGTCAGACCCTGATCCAGCGAAGATTGCTCCTCTTCGCGGCTTTTCGCAGCAGGAAGAGACGTTAGCGCGTTGAGATCGAGTGAAGTGAGTAGCGTCAGTACGCCGCGATCGCTCCCGCTGCACACCGGCAGGGCGCGAAAGAGCGTCGGGTTAAGGCGGGTCAGGGATTCCGGCAGCGGATCGAGATCGGTACTGATGGCGGCGGCCAGCGGGGCGTCGCAGTGCGGGAACTCCTCTTTGAGCCACTGCGTCAGACGCAGATGGGCGTTCAGCTCGTCTGCGCCTGTAATGAGCAGTCGGCAGGCATCGCCCGTCAGGGTGTCGGTGCCGATCAGCGCCAGCGCGCTTTTGGCGTCCCCTTTACGATCGCTGCGCAGATTGTGCCACTCAATCTGCGAGGCAAAGGTATTGCACAGCGTTTCAACATGGCTTGCCGGACGGGCATGGACGCCATTGGGCAACTCACAGACAAACTCGACTACCTGGGTCATACGCACACTCCTGAAATCCCAAACCACTATTAGGGGAAAGCATACGAGCGTGACGACGAACCGCGCCATGTGACAAAACTGCCAAACGCTGGACAAATGTAATGTCTGGCTAAAAGTGAGATTTGACTCACAGGTTCTCTGTTTTTGGGCACTTCGACGCGGGGCGGAAATTACGAGGCGGATCGCATTTTTCTTTCTACATTACAAAAATCCAGCAAATGGCCTTTTTGTCCACTGTCAGCCGTCTTCCCGATTGCCTATTGTTTGCCACAACATCTCTATGGATATGGGCAGATAAAAGCCCGGGAGCGACACATGAAAGAGTTGGTGCATATTCTCAAGAACACGCGGCAGCATCTGATGACTGGGGTGTCGCACATGATCCCCTTCGTCGTCGCAGGCGGTATTTTGCTGGCCGTATCAGTCATGCTTTACGGCAAGGGTGCGGTCCCGGACGCGGCCACCGATCCCAATCTGAAAAAACTGTTCGATCTCGGCGTGGCAGGCTTAACGCTGATGGTGCCATTCCTGGCGGCCTATATCGGTTACTCCATTGCTGAACGTGCGGCGCTCGCGCCCTGTGCTATCGCGGCCTGGGTCGGTAACAGCTTCGGCGCCGGTTTCTTCGGCGCCATCATCGCCGGGATCCTCGGCGGTATCGTGGTCTTCTACCTGAAAAAACTGCCGGTGCCGAAAGTACTGCGCTCGGTAATGCCGATTTTCATCATTCCTATCATCGGCACCTTTGTGACCGCAGGGATCATGATGTGGGGTCTCGGCGAACCTGTTGGCGCGCTCACCACCGGCTTAACGCACTGGCTGCAGGGCATGCAGCAGGGAAGCATCGTGGTTCTCGCCGTCATCATGGGGCTGATGCTGGCCTTTGACATGGGTGGCCCCATCAACAAAGTGGCCTACGCCTTCATGCTGATTTGCGTGGCGCAGGGGGTCTATACGGTGGTCGCCATCGCGGCGGTTGGGATTTGCGTTCCGCCTTTAGGTCTCGGTCTGGCGACGCTGATTAATCGTAAGAATTTCAATGCGGAAGAGCGCGAAGCGGGTAAAGCGGCGCTGGTGATGGGCTGCGTGGGCGTGACGGAAGGGGCGATTCCCTTTGCCGCCGCCGATCCGCTGCGTGTGATCCCCTCCATCATGCTCGGCTCCGCCTGTGGCGCAGTCACCGCCGCGGTGTTTGGCGCGCAGTGTTATGCCGGATGGGGCGGCCTGATTGTTCTGCCCGTGGTGGAAGGCAAGCTCGGGTACATCGCCGCCGTCGCCGTGGGTGCGGTCGTCACCGCGGTCAGCGTCAACGTGCTCAAAAGTATTGCGCGTAAGAACACGAAGCAGGTCGAGGAAAAAGAAGACGACCTGGATCTGGATTTCGAAATTAACTGAGTGAGGAAGAGAACATGGCCCGAATTATTGCAGTCACTGCCTGTCCGTCTGGCGTTGCCCATACCTACATGGCCGCCGAAGCGCTGGAAAGCGCCGCCAAAGCCAAAGGCTGGGAAGTCAAAGTTGAAACCCAGGGGTCTATCGGTCTGGAAAATGAACTGACCGCTGAAGACGTTGCGGCGGCGGATATGGTCATCCTGACCAAAGATATCGGCATTAAGTTTGAAGAGCGCTTCGCCGGGAAAACCATCGTGCGCGTCAACATCAGCGATGCGGTGAAACGCGCTGACGCCATCATGAACAAAATTGATGCCCACCTGGCGCAAACCGCCTGACGTCCTCCCGCCCTTCGAGGCGGGCTTGTTTTCAGCTACAGGAGTTCCCTCATGACGAATCGTATTCAGCGCCTGAAAGACGCTTTGTTCGCCAGCCCGCGTGAAATATCCCTTGAACGTGCGCTGCTCTATACCGAAAGCCATCAGCAGACGGAAGGCGAACCGGTCATTCTGCGTCGGGCGAAAGCGACGGCGTATATTCTCGACCACGTTGAGATCGCGATTCGTGATGACGAACTGATTGCCGGTAACCGTACGGTGAAGCCGCGTGCCGGAATTATGTCGCCCGAAATGGACCCGTACTGGCTGCTGAAAGAGCTGGAGCAATTCGCCACCCGACCGCAGGATCGCTTTACCATCAGCGAAGAGGACAAACGCCTCTATCGCGATGTGCTTTATCCGTACTGGGAAAAACGCTCGATGAAGGATTTCATCAACAGCCAGATGACGGATGAAGTAAAAGCGGCAGTGAGCACGCAGATTTTCAGCGTTAACCAGACGGACAAAGGCCAGGGGCACATCATCATTGATTACCCGCGCCTGCTCAATAACGGGCTGGGCGCGCTGGTGGCAGAGATGCACGAACACTGCCAGCGCGAGCCGGAGAACGACTTTTATCAGGCTGCGTTAATGCTGCTTGAAGCCTCACAGCGCCACATTCTGCGCTATGCGGTGCTGGCGGAAGAGATGGCTGAAGGTTATGACGAACCGCGTCGCCAGGAGCTGCTGACCATCGCCGCAAACTCGCGCCACAATGTTCAGCACAAGCCGCAAACCTTCTGGCAGGCGTGTCAGCTGTTTTGGTACATGAACGTCATTTTGCAGTATGAATCTAACGCCAGCTCGCTCTCTATCGGACGTTTCGATCAGTATATGCTGCCGTTTTATCAGGCCTCGCTGACCCAGGGCGCAGACCCGGCGTTCCTCAAAGAGGTATTAGAATCCCTGTGGGTGAAATGCAACGACGTGGTACTGCTGCGCTCGACCAGCAGCGCCCGCTATTTTGCCGGTTTCCCGACGGGCTACACCGCACTGTTAGGCGGCCTGACGGAGAATGGCCGCAGCGCGGTCAACGTGCTCTCATTCTTGTGTCTTGATGCGTATCAGAGCATCCAGCTTCCTCAGCCGAACCTCGGCGTGCGGGTAAATGAGTTTATCGACAGACCCTTCCTGCTCAAGACGGCGGAAACCATCCGTCTGGGCACCGGTATTCCGCAGATTTTCAATGACGAAGTGGTGGTGCCTGCGTTCCTGAACCGCGGCGTGTCGCTGGAAGATGCGCGCGATTATGCGGTGGTCGGCTGCGTGGAACTCTCCATTCCGGGCAAAACCTACGGGCTGCACGATATCGCCATGTTTAACCTGCTGAAAGTGATGGAAATCGCCATGCAGGAGAACGAAGGCAATGCGGATCTCAGTTATGACGCACTGCTCGACCATATCCGCCATAAAATTAACCACTACATCGCGCTCATGGTCGAAGGCAGCAACATCTGTGACATTGGCCATCGCGACTGGGCACCGGTTCCGCTGCTCTCATCCTTTATCAGCGACTGCCTCGGCAGCGGCAAAGACATCACCGACGGTGGCGCGCGGTATAACTTCTCCGGCGTGCAGGGCATTGGTATCGCCAACCTGAGCGACTCGCTGCATGCCCTGAAAGGGCTGGTGTTTGAACAGCAGCGCTTAAGCTTTGATGAGCTGCTGGCGGTACTGAAGGCAAACTTCGCCACGCCAGAAGGCGAAAAAATTCGCGCCAGGCTGATCAATCGATTTGAAAAATATGGCAATGATATCGACGAGGTCGACAACATCAGCGCCGAACTTCTGCGCCACTACTGCAAAGAGGTCGAAAAATATCGCAACCCGCGCGGGGGGCAATTCACGCCGGGCTCCTATACCGTCTCCGCGCACGTGCCGCTCGGGGCTGTCGTTGGGGCCACTCCGGACGGGCGTTTTGCTGGTGAACAGCTGGCGGACGGCGGGCTGTCGCCGATGCTCGGCCAGGACATGCAGGGCCCGACGGCGGTGCTGAAATCCGTGAGTAAGCTGGATAACTATCTGCTCTCGAATGGCACCTTGCTGAACGTGAAATTCACACCGGCGACGCTGGAGGGGGAGGCGGGATTACAAAAACTGGCCGATTTCCTGCGCGCCTTTACTCAGCTAAAACTGCAGCATGTTCAGTTCAACGTGGTGAATGCGGATACGCTTCGCGAAGCCCAGCAGCGTCCGCAGGATTTCGCCGGGCTGGTGGTCCGCGTGGCCGGGTACAGCGCCTTCTTTGTCGAGCTGTCGAAGGAGATTCAGGATGACATTATCCGCCGCACCGCGCATCAGCTGTGAAGTGATCGAGACCCGCGCCGATGTGGCGCGGATCTTCAATATCCAGCGTTACTCCCTGAACGACGGGCGCGGCATTCGCACGGTGGTTTTTTTTAAAGGCTGCCCCCACACCTGCCCGTGGTGTGCGAACCCGGAATCGATCTCGTCGAAGATTGAAACCGTTCGCCGAGAGAGCAAATGCCTGCACTGTGCGCCCTGTTTGCGGGACGCCGAGGAGTGTCCTTCCGGTGCGTTTGAGCACATTGGGCGCGACGTGACGCTGGATGAGCTCGAGCGCGAAGTGATGAAAGACGAGGTCTTTTTTCGCTCCTCCGGCGGGGGCGTGACGCTCTCTGGCGGCGAAGTGTTGATGCAGGCGCCGTTTGCTACTGCGCTCCTGCAGCGCCTGCGCCGATGGGGGATTCACACCGCCATCGAGACCGCAGGCGATGCGCCGCTGTCTCGTTTGCTGCCATTAGCAAAGCAGTGTGATGAGGTGCTATTCGATCTGAAAATTATGGATGCGGAACAGGCGAAAACCGTGGTGAAGATGAATCTGCCGCGGGTGCTGGATAATTTTCTGCGTCTGGCGGAGGAGGGTATCAACGTGATCCCGCGCGTGCCGCTTATTCCAGGTTTTACGCTGAGTGAGGCGAATATGAATCGCGTGCTGGCATTTCTGATACCCTCAGGAATACGGCAGCTGCATTTGTTGCCTTTTCATCAGTACGGAGAGCCAAAATACCGGCTGCTCGGACAGGAATGGACCATGAATCAGGTGGCCGTCCCCACGGAAGAGGAGATCGCCACCCTGCGACAGATGGCCGAGCGGGCAGGATTTTTGGTCACCCTTGGAGGTTAATATGACAGCGAACGCGGGACACCGAATTGCCGCCGTCACCGCCTGTGTCAGCGGTGTCGCCCATACCTACATGGCCGCCGAACGGCTGGAAAAGCTGTGCGGCCAGGAAAAATGGGCTGTTCGCATCGAAACGCAGGGGGCGCTCGGAATTGAAAGCGAGCTGACTGACGAAGACATCCGTCATGCGGAAGTGGTGCTGCTGATTACCGATATCGAGCTGGCGGGAATGGAGCGGTTCGACCAGTGTCGCTATGTGAAGTGCGGTATCAACGCGTTCCTGCGCGATCCGCAAAAAGTGATGAGCGCAGCGCGTAAAATGCTATCGGCCCCGCAGCACACCCAGCTTATTCTGGATTAGCCGTCTTACCGGTAAGCTGGCTGTGGTACTGGCGGCGATACTCCGACGGCGAACGTTCCGTATTCTTGCGAAACAGTCGGCAAAAATAGTTACTGTCAATAAATCCGCAGCTGTGCGCGATCTCTTTTACTTTCAGATCATACCCCTTCAATAACTGGCGCGCGTGCTCCAGCCGGGTTTGCGTCAGATACTCGTTAAACCCTACCGCGCCGGTCTTCTGGAAAAGATGCGACAGATAGTTGGGCGAGATATAGAACGCTTTGGCGACGGATTCGCGGGTGAGCGGTGACGCGTAGTGCTCATCAATGTAGTCGCGCACGGCGCCGAACAAGGCTTCGCTACGAGAGGCGGTCTGGATCTGACTGCCCAGCAGGTCGGTACAGTGGCTCAGCAGGCTTAAGGTAATCAGGCGCGCGGTTTGCTGCTCCTGGGGTTGCATCTGCATTTCATGCAGTGTTTGCAGCAGGAAAGAGCCAATGCGTGGCCCACGACGCGCCACGTGCTGTTTTGCCAGATTGCGCAGGGCAACACCATCCCATTGCACCAGGCTAAAACCCAGCTGCTGCTTGCCGAACAAAATGCTCAGGGCAGTTGCAGGCTGCTGCCATTGCGGAAAGTTCCAGCCACCCGCCGGGACGTACAGAACATCGTTTGGGTGCAAAACGCCCGTCGAGGCGTCCTGCACGGAGCCTTCGAGTAGGATCTCCAGACGCGGAAAATCAACCTGCAGGGCCAGCTCTGGTGGGGGAGACGTAGGGTTAGCGAAATGCACTTGCTGGAGCGGTAAACCGCCGTTTATCAGGTCGGTCAGGATTTGGCTGATATCGTATTGCATGGTGTGAATACCGAAGTATTGCCCGGCAGCGCTTGCGCTTGCCGGGCCTACGGATTAGCCCGTGTTACGCATGCCAGCGGCGACGCCGGCGATGGTGACCATCAGCGCTTGCTCCACGCGAGGGTCCGGTTCTTTGCCTGCTTCTTCCGCCTGACGGGAGCGGTGCAGCAGCTCTGCCTGGAGTACGTTCAGCGGGTCGGTGTAGATATTACGCAGCTGGATGGACTCGGCAATCCAGGGTAAATCTTCCATCAGATGCGAATCGTTGGCGATAGCCAGCACCACTTTGATATCACCTTCCAGCAATTCGCGCAGCTCTTTACCCAGACCCCAGAGTTCCTGTTTGACCAGGCGCTGGTCGTAGTATTCCGCCAGCCACAGGTCGGCTTTCGAGAACACCATCTCCAGCATCCCCAGACGGGTAGAGAAGAACGGCCAGTCGCGGCACATGGTTTCCAGCTCGCTTTGCTTGCCGTCTTCGACCACTTTTTGCAGCGCCGCACCGGCACCCAGCCAGGCGGGCAGCATCAGACGGTTTTGCGTCCAGGCGAAGATCCACGGAATGGCGCGCAGGGATTCCACCCCGCCGGTAGGACGACGTTTCGCCGGACGTGAACCGAGCGGCAGTTTGCCCAGCTCCTGCTCAGGCGTTGCTGAGCGGAAGTATGGCACGAAGTCTTTGTTTTCACGCACGTAGCCACGGTACAGGTCGCAGGAGATGTCCGACAGCTCGTCCATGATATGACGCCATGCGTCTTTTGGCTCCGGCGGTGGCAGCAGGTTGGCTTCCAGAATCGCGCTGGTGTAGAGCGACAGACTGCTGATGGTCACTTCCGGCAGACCGTATTTGAAGCGGATCATCTCGCCCTGCTCGGTGACGCGCAGGCCGCCTTTCAGGCTGCCCGGCGGTTGCGACAGCAATGCTGCGTGAGCCGGAGCACCGCCGCGACCGATAGAGCCGCCGCGACCGTGGAACAGGGTCAGTTCGATACCTGCTTTTTCGCAGGTTTTGATCAATGCGTCCTGCGCCTGATACTGCGCCCAGGAGGCTGCCATCACGCCCGCGTCTTTTGCGGAGTCGGAATAGCCAATCATCACCATCTGTTTGCCCTGAATAAAGCCGCGATACCAGTCGATGTTCAGCAGCTGGGTCATCACGTCATTAGCGTTGTTCAGGTCGTCGAGGGTTTCAAACAGCGGCGCCACCGGCAGCGCAAAGCTGATACCGGCTTCTTTCAGTAACAGATGCACGGCCAGCACGTCGGACGGCGTCTTCGCCATGGAGATCACATAGGCGGCAACGGATCCTTTCGGCGCATCAACGATCGCCTTGCAGGTGTTGAGCACTTCGCTGGTCTCTTCGCTGGGTTCCCAGCTGCGCGGCAGAAGCGGGCGCTTGGAGTTCAGCTCGCGGATCAGGAAGGCCTGCTTGTCGGCTTCGGACCAGCTTTCATAGTCGCCGATGCCGAGGTAGCGGGTCAGTTCACCCAGCGCTTCGGTGTGGCGGGTGCTTTCCTGGCGCACATCGATACGCACCAGCGGCACGCCGAAACACTTCACGCGGCGCAGGGTGTCGAGCAGCTCGCCGTTGGCGATGATGCCCATGCCGCAGGCCTGCAGAGATTTATAGCAGGCGTACAGCGGGTCCCACAGCTGTTCGTTCTGGCTCAGCAGCCCCGCCGGTTTAGGCAGGCGCTGGCCTTTCAGACGTGCTTCCAGCCAGGCTTGGGTGGCCAGCAGCTGGCTGCGCAGGTTTTTCATCAGATAACGGTATGGCTCGCTGGCACCCTCTTCGCCGACCAGCTCCAGCAGCTCAGGCGTAGCTTCCACCATCGACAGCTCAGAGATTAGGATCTGAATATCTTTCAGGAACAGGTCGGTGGCTTTCCAGCGGCTCAGGAGCAGGACGTGGCGGGTGATTTCCGCGGTGACGTTCGGGTTACCGTCGCGGTCGCCACCCATCCAGGAGGTAAAGCGGACCGGGACAAAATCGACCGGCAGGCGATAGCCCAGGTTCTCTTCGAGCTGTTCGTTGAGCTCGCGCAGATAGTTTGGCACACCTTCCCAGAGGCTGTTTTCCACGACCGCAAAGCCCCATTTGGCTTCATCCACCGGGCTTGGGCGGTATTTACGAATTTCGTCCGTGTGCCAGGACTGGGCAATCAGCTGGCGCAGACGACGCATCAGCTGGTTGCGCTCGTAATCGGCGATCTCTTTGTTGTCCAGCTGCTTCAGGCAGTTGTTCACTTCCACCATTTTGTGGATCAGCGTACGACGGGTGATCTCGGTCGGGTGTGCGGTCAGCACCAGTTCCAGCGACAGGGATTCGACCGCTTTTTTGATGGTCTCTTCGTTGAGGTCGGGCTGGTCTTTGAGTTTTCTGAGGGTGCGGGCAATCACTTCCGGGTTGCTGGCAGCCTCGCCGTTTGGCGAAATGCTGTGGTACTGCTCGGCGGTGTTAGCCAGATTCAGGAACTGGCTGAACGCGCGCGCGACGGGCAGTAGCTCGTCGTTGGACAGGTTCTGCAGGGTGGTGAGCAGCTCCTGGCGGTTCGCTTCATTTCCTGCACGGGAGGATTTGGACAGCTTACGGATGGTTTCAACGCGGTCGAGAATGTTCTCTCCCAGCGCGTCCTTGATGGTATCTCCCAGCACTTTGCCGAGCATACTGACATTACTACGCAACGCGGAATATTGTTCGTTCATAAAAACCCAGTCACCCCATCATTTTTGTTTATGCCCATTCAGAAAACTTTTGGACATTTATTTGTCATCTCCCTTTATAAAGCCACGTAAAACCCCCGTCGTCAATTGCTGCGAAAACGGTTCAGCAAACGAATAAATGTGGGCAATTTACGAAATTTAATTCGCTTCGCGTCAGATAAGAGATGCTTATGAGAATGTGATGGGGATCGCGGGAATTTCACCCCTCACCCCGGCCCTCTCCCCAAAGGGGCGAGGGTGAAAAGACGGCTCGAAGCAGTCCCCTCTCCCCTTTGGGGAGAGGGTTAGGGTGAGGGGGATGTTTTAATGCCAGCAGAAATGATGCACAACCTGGGTAATTAACTCGCGGGTCGGCTTAATAAAGCGGGTTTCCAGATATTCATCCGGCTGGTGCGCCTGATTGATGGAGCCAGGGCCGAGCACCAGCGTCGGGCACAGGGTCTGGATAAACGGCGCTTCGGTGCAGTAGTTCACCACGTCGGTTTGCGCGCCGAGCAGTTTTTCCACCACCTGAACCAGCTGGTGGTCCGGCGGACATTCGTAGCCTGGGATCGGCGGGTGCAGCTCGGAAATGGTCAGACGGCCAGGCCAGCGTTCGCTTACCGGAGCCAGGGCTTCCGTCAGCAGACCATCCAAATCGCTCAGGGTCATACCCGGTAGCGGGCGGATATCCATATGCAGTTCGCAGCAGGCGCAGATACGGTTGGAGGCATCCCCGCCGTGCAGGCTGCCGAGGTTCAGCGTCGGGTACGGCACGGTGAAGGAGTCGTGGTGATAGCGCTCTTTCAGGGAGTCGCGCAGCTGCATGATGCGGCCAATCGCATCGTGCATCAGTTCGATGGCGTTGACGCCGCGTGCTGGATCGCTGGAGTGGCCGGACTGGCCCATTACGCGTACGGCAGTAGAAATATGGCCTTTGTGGGCGCGGATCGGCTGCAGTGACGTCGGCTCGCCGATGATGGCGCAGTCCGGGCGCAGGGCGGTGTTTTCAGAGAAATAACGCGCGCCCGCCATGCTGGTCTCTTCATCGGCGGTCGCCAGAATATAGAGCGGCTTTTTCAGGGTTTTCACGTCGACGTCACGCAGGGCATCGAGAATAAAGGCGAAGAAACCTTTCATGTCCGCCGTGCCCAGCCCGTAAAGCTTATTGTCATGCTCGGTCAGGGTGAAGGGATCGCGCGTCCAGCGGCCATCATCGAAGGGAACGGTATCCGTATGCCCGGCGAGCAGCAGGCCGCCTGCGCCTTCTCCGGTGCTGGCCAGCAGATTGAATTTATTGCGGGTGCCTGGAACGGGTTGAACTTCCACCTTAAACCCGAGTTCGCTAAACCAGCCAGCCAGTAAATTGATTAAAGACTCATTGCTCTGGTCGAGCGCTTCTTCGGTCGCACTGATGGACGGCGTGGCAATCAGGGCGCGGTAAATCTCGATAAAGGGTGGTAAATTCATTTTCATTGTTGACATACCTTAGGTCGTGATAGTATCAATATTCATGCACTAAATGTGAATAAAAATACACTAACGTTGATCGTAAAGGAACCCGATGTTGAATACGCTGATTGTGGGCGCTAGCGGTTATGCGGGCGCAGAGCTAGTAAGCTACGTGAATCGCCATCCTCATATGACCATAACCGCTTTGACCGTATCAGCGCAAAGCAATGATGCGGGAAAATTAATTTCCGATTTGCATCCGCAGCTTAAGGGAATCGTGGATCTGCCGTTGCAGCCGATGTCCGACATCAGCGAGTTTACCGACGGTGTGGACGTGGTGTTTTTGGCTACCGCGCACGAAGTCAGCCATGACCTCGCGCCGCAGTTCCTCGCAGCCGGCTGTGTGGTCTTTGATCTCTCTGGCGCGTTCCGCGTCAACGACAGTGCCTTCTATGAAAAATATTACGGCTTTACTCACCAGCACCCGGAACTGCTTAAAAAAGCGGTTTATGGTCTGGCGGAGTGGAGCGCGGAGAAGCTGAAAGAAGCTAATCTGATTGCCGTGCCAGGGTGCTACCCGACGGCGGCGCAGCTTTCCCTCAAACCTTTGATCGACACGGGCCTGCTGGATTTGAATCAGTGGCCGGTGATCAACGCCACCAGTGGCGTCAGCGGTGCCGGACGCAAGGCGGCGATTTCCAACAGTTTCTGCGAAGTGAGCCTGCAGCCGTATGGCGTGTTTAATCACCGTCATCATCCGGAAATCACCACTCACCTGGGCGCGGAGGTGATTTTCACCCCGCATCTGGGCAACTTCCCGCGCGGGATTCTGGAGACCATCACCTGCCGCCTGAAACCGGGCGTGACTAAAGAGCAGGTGGCTGAGGTCTTCCATCAGGCGTATGCCGACAAACCGCTGGTGCGTCTGTACGACAAAGGTGTTCCGGCGCTGAAAAACGTGGTCGGACTGCCGTTCTGCGATATCGGTTTTGCCGTTCAGGGCGAACACCTGATCGTGGTGGCTGCGGAAGATAACCTCCTCAAAGGCGCTGCCGCACAGGCGGTGCAGTGCGCAAACATTCGTTTTGGCTTCGCCGAAACGCAGTCTCTTATTTAAGGTGTGATGATGAATCCATTAATTATCAAACTCGGTGGTGTGCTGCTGGACAGCGAAGAAGCCCTGGAGCGTCTGTTTACTGCCCTGGTGAACTATCGTGAATCACACCAACGTCCGCTGGTGATTGTGCATGGCGGCGGCTGCGTGGTGGATGAACTGATGAAAGGCCTGAACCTGCCGGTGAAGAAGAAAAATGGCCTGCGCGTGACGCCTGCCGATCAGATCGACATCATTACCGGTGCGCTGGCGGGTACGGCGAACAAAACGCTGCTGGCGTGGGCGAAGAAACATCATATCGCGTCCGTAGGCCTGTATCTGGGCGACGGTGACAGCGTAAATGTGACTCAGCTCGACGAAGAACTGGGTCACGTTGGACTGGCGCAGCCGGGTTCACCTAAGCTGATTAACACCCTGCTGGAAGGCGGTTTCCTGCCGGTTGTGAGCTCTATCGGGGTGACCGAAGAGGGACAGCTGATGAACGTGAACGCCGACCAGGCAGCCACGGCGCTGGCGGCGACGCTGGGCGCGGATCTGATTCTGCTCTCCGACGTGAGCGGGATTCTGGATGGAAAAGGTCAGCGCATTGCCGAGATGACGGCAGCGAAAGCCGAGCAGCTGATCGACCAGGGCATTATCACCGACGGCATGATTGTGAAGGTGAATGCAGCGCTGGATGCGGCGCGCACGCTGGGCCGTCCGGTGGATATCGCCTCATGGCGTCACGCGGAACAACTCCCGGCGCTGTTTAACGGCACGCCGATTGGGACGCGTATTCTGGCTTAACATTCTGTGCCGGATGGCGCTTCGCTTATCCGGCCTACGGTTTTGTCGCCGTGTAGGCCGGATAAGCGAAGCGCCATCCGGCAATAAAATCCAATACCAGGTTGGGTGTGTGAAGCACCGCCCGACAGAACTAACCGAATTTAAGGAAGCATGTTATGGCACTTTGGGGTGGGCGTTTTACACAGGCAGCGGATCAACGGTTCAAACAGTTCAACGACTCTTTGCGCTTCGACTACCGCCTGGCCGAACAGGATATCGTCGGCTCTGTGGCCTGGTCTAAAGCGCTGGTCACCGTGGGTGTGCTGACGACAGACGAACAGGTGCAGCTCGAAGAGGCGCTGAATAATCTGCTGGAAGAGGTTCGCCTGAACCCGCAGCAGATCCTCGAAAGCGATGCCGAAGATATTCACAGCTGGGTGGAAGGCAAACTGATCGACAAAGTCGGCCAGTTGGGCAAAAAGCTGCACACCGGGCGTAGCCGTAACGATCAGGTCGCGACTGACCTGAAGCTGTGGTGTAAAGACACCGTGGTAGAACTGCTGTCGGCGAACCGTCAGTTGCAGAGTGCGCTGGTGGAAACCGCGCACAACAACCAGGACGCGGTGATGCCGGGCTATACACACCTTCAGCGTGCGCAGCCGGTGACCTTTGCGCACTGGTGTCTGGCGTACGTTGAGATGCTGGCGCGTGACGAGAGCCGTTTGCAGGATACCCTGAAGCGTCTGGACGTGAGCCCGCTCGGCAGCGGCGCGCTGGCCGGAACTGCCTATGAAATCGACCGTGAACAGTTGGCCGGCTGGCTGGGCTTTGCCTCTGCCACTCGTAACAGCCTGGACAGCGTTTCCGATCGCGACCACGTGCTGGAGCTGCTGTCGAACGCCTCTATTGGCATGGTGCATCTGTCACGCTTTGCCGAAGATCTGATTTTCTTCAACTCCGGTGAAGCCGGGTTTGTTGAGCTGTCCGACCGTGTGACATCCGGCTCTTCCCTGATGCCGCAGAAGAAAAACCCGGATGCGCTGGAGCTGATCCGCGGCAAATGTGGCCGCGTACAAGGCGCTCTGACCGGCATGATGATGACCCTGAAAGGTCTGCCACTGGCCTACAACAAAGACATGCAGGAAGATAAAGAAGGGCTGTTCGACGCCCTCGACACCTGGCTGGATTGCCTGCATATGGGCGCATTGGTGCTGGACGGCATTCAGGTGAAACGTCCGCGCTGCCAGGAAGCGGCGCAGCAGGGTTATGCGAACTCCACGGAGCTGGCGGATTATCTGGTCGCCAAAGGCGTGCCGTTCCGTGAAGCGCACCACATTGTGGGCGAAGCGGTGGTGGAGGCGATTCGTCAGGGCAAGCCGCTGGAAGACCTTACGCTTGCCGATCTGCAGAAGTTCAGCGCGGTGATTGGCGACGATGTGTATCCGATTTTGTCCCTGCAATCTTGTCTGGATAAGCGTGCGGCGAAAGGCGGTGTGTCGCCGAAGCAGGTGGCGCAGGCGATTGCGGATGCGAAAGATCGGTTGATTTAATGACGTGCGGGCTGATGCCCTCACTCCGACCCTCTCCCACAGGGAGAGGGAGAAAAATCAGGCTCGGCTTTTGCCGGGCTTTTTTACGCAAAAAAAATGCGGACACGGGGTCCGCAAAAGTTCACGTTGGCTTTAGTTGTTCGAGTTTTGAGAGAAACTCGTATGACGCGGCGGCGCTTCAAGGGTCAAACAGTCACCGTCTCGTCTATGTGGTGTATTATTCATCAGAACACTTGATAGGGATAATCGTTCGTTGCTATGCTATCTATCGCCATGAACTATCGTGGCGACGGAGGATGAATAATGAATATTCGTGATCTTGAATACCTGGTAGCGTTAGCTGAGCATCGTCACTTTCGCCGCGCGGCAGATTCCTGCCACGTCAGCCAGCCGACGCTGAGCGGTCAGATCCGCAAGCTGGAAGACGAGCTGGGCGTGATGCTGCTGGAGCGCACCAGTCGTAAAGTACTGTTCACCCAGGCCGGTTTGCTGCTGGTGGATCAGGCGCGCACCGTGCTGCGCGAGGTCAAAGTGCTCAAGGAAATGGCAAGCCAGCAGGGGGAAGCCATGTCCGGCCCGCTGCATATTGGCCTGATCCCAACCGTTGGCCCGTACCTGCTGCCGCAAATTATCCCGATGTTGCACCAGACCTTCCCGAAACTCGAAATGTATCTGCACGAAGCCCAGACGCATCAACTGCTGGCGCAGCTGGATAGCGGTAAGCTCGACTGTGCCATTCTGGCGCTGGTCAAAGAGAGCGAAGCCTTTATCGAAGTGCCGCTGTTTGATGAGCCGATGATGCTGGCGATCTATGAGGATCACCCGTGGGCGAACCGCGATCGCGTGCCGATGTCCGATCTGGCGGGCGAAAAGCTGCTGATGCTGGAAGACGGCCACTGCCTGCGCGATCAGGCGATGGGCTTCTGCTTTGAAGCGGGTGCGGATGAAGATACCCATTTCCGCGCAACTAGCCTGGAAACGCTTCGCAATATGGTGGCGGCGGGAAGTGGTATTACGCTGCTGCCTGCGCTGGCCGTGCCGCGCGAGCGTAAACGTGATGGTGTGGTCTATCTGCCGTGCATTAAGCCTGAACCGCGTCGTACCATTGGTCTGGTTTATCGTCCAGGGTCACCGCTGCGCAGCCGCTATGAGCAGCTGGCAGAGGCCATCCGGAGTTCGATGGATGGCCACTTTGACGGTGCGTTAAAACAGGCGGTTTAAGCCGTTCAGCGCCGCTACCCGATAGGCTTCCGCCATCGTCGGGTAGTTAAAGGTGGTGTTAACGAAGTACTCGATCGTGTTACCGCCACCTTTTTGCTCCATGATTGCCTGACCGATATGAATGATTTCCGCCGCGCGTTCACCGAAACAGTGAATTCCGAGGATCTCTTTCGTCTCGCGATGGAACAAAATCTTCAGCGTTCCCACGCTCATTCCTACGATTTGCGCCCGCGCCAGATGTTTAAACTGCGCGCGACCCACCTCGTAAGGCACCTTCATTGACGTCAGCTGCTGTTCGGTTTTACCCACTGAGCTAATCTCCGGAATGGTGTAAATCCCGGTCGGAATGTCTTCGATCAGATGGGCAGTGGCTTCACCTTTGACCAGCGCCTGTGCGGCTATACGGCCCTGATCGTAAGCGGCGGAGGCCAGGCTCGGATAGCCAATCACGTCACCCACGGCATAGATATGCGGCAGGGCGGTCTGGTACATGCTGTTGACCTTCAGCTGTCCGCGGCTGTCGGTTTCGAGGCCGATGTTTTCCAGCGCGAGTGAATCGGTGTTACCCGTACGGCCATTGGCATACAGCAGGCAGTCGGCTTTGAGCTTTTTGCCGGACTTCAGGTGCATGATCACCCCGTCATCGCAGCCTTCGATTTTCTCGTACTCTTCGTTGTGGCGAATCACTACGCCGCTGTTCCAGAAGTGGTAGGAGAGCGAGTCGGACATCTCCTGATCGAGAAACGCCAGCAGACGGTCGCGGGTGTTGATCAGATCCACTTTCACATCCATTCCGCGGAAGATGGACGCATATTCGCAGCCAATCACCCCTGCGCCGTAGATCAGCACGTGGCGCGGTTCGTGGTGCAGACTGAGAATCGAGTCGCTGTCGTAGACGCGCGGATGGGAGAAATCGACGTCGGTCGGATGGTACGGACGTGAGCCGCAGGCGATGACAAATTTCTCGGCGGTAATCGTCTCGACCGAGCCGTCATGGCACTTCAGCGCCAGGGTGTGCTCGTCGACGAAGTGCGCGTCGCCCTGCAAGATTTCGCAGTGGTTGCGTTCGTAGAACCCCTGGCGCATCCGCGTCTGCTGATTAATGACGTTATCAGCATGGTTGAGGATGTCGGCAAAGGAAGAACGAAGAAGTCGGGAATGGTCGCTGTAAAGAGGGTTCTGATTAAATTCAATAATGCGGCTAACGGCGTGGCGGAGGGCTTTGGAAGGGATGGTGCCCCAGTGGGTGCAACCGCCGCCAACATTATGGTAGCGCTCGATGACCGCTACTCTGGCTCCCTGTTTCACCAGCCCCATAGCAGCGCCTTCGCCGCCGGGGCCGGAACCAATAACTATTGCGTCGTAATCGTAGGTGTGTGACATGGCAAGGCTTACCTGTTCTTATACATAAAAGCAACAGAATAGTAACATCATTAGCGGGATAACCCAATTATCGTTGTGCTCTTTTCGGGCTGTGGAGCACAAACCGCGCGTAAACAATCATTCACAAAGCGATGCAAACAGATTAATTTTATTCTCTGGTATAGTGCCTGAAGGCCTTTGGAAGGATTCAACTATTGTGATGGGCGTAAGAGCACAACAAAAAGAGAAAACCCGGCGTTCGCTGGTGGAAGCAGCATTCAGTCAACTGAGTGCTGAGCGAAGTTTTGCCAGTTTGAGCCTGCGCGAAGTCGCACGCGAGGCCGGGATTGCGCCAACGTCCTTCTATCGTCATTTCCGTGATGTGGATGAACTGGGTCTGACCATGGTGGATGAGAGCGGCCTGATGCTGCGCCAGCTCATGCGCCAGGCGCGTCAGCGTATCGCCAAAGGCGGTAGCGTGATCCGCACGTCCGTATCGACTTTTATGGAATTTATCGGCAACAACCCTAACGCCTTTCGCCTGTTACTGCGCGAACGGTCGGGCACATCGGCCGCGTTTCGTGCCGCGGTCGCGCGCGAAATTCAGCATTTTATTGCGGAACTTGCCGACTATCTCGAAATCGAAAACCATATGCCGCGAGCCTTCACGGAAGCGCAGGCCGAGGCGATGGTGACTATTGTTTTCAGTGCGGGTGCCGAAGCACTGGATGTCGGCGTTGAACAACGCAAACAACTCGAAGAGCGACTGGTATTGCAGCTGCGGATGATTTCCAAAGGGGCGTATTACTGGTACCGCCGGGAACAAGAAAAGTCGGCGCATTACATCGACGAAGGTGAGTGAGTCATGAAACAGTCTGGTCAGGATAAAGGTACGTTGTTGCTGGCATTGATCGCTGGCTTATCTATCAATGGGACGTTTGCAGCGGTGTTTAGCTCGATTGTGCCATTCTCAATCTTTCCGATTATCGCCCTGGTGCTGACGGTTTATTGTCTGCATCAGCGCTATCAAAACCGCACCATGCCGGTCGGTTTACCGGGCCTGGCTGCCGCGTTCTTTATCCTGGGCGTTCTGCTGTATAGCACCGTGGTGCGCGCTGAATATCCGGATATCGGCTCCAACTTCCTGCCTGCGGTGCTGTCGGTGGCGCTGGTGTTCTGGATCGGGATTAAGATGCGTAACCGTAAGCATCAGATCCAGGAATAACGCGGTTTTGTGATTTTGTGGTTTTTGTAGGCCGGATAAGCGAAGCGCCATCCGGCATTTTTTGGCAGGTGGCGCTTCGCTTACCTGCCCTACGAAAAGACGATTCTGTTACTTCGCCGTTAGCAGCACGCCGCACTCCATGTGGTGCGTGTACGGGAACTGGTCGAACAGGGCCAGACGTTCCACGTTGTGCGTCTGGCTTAATGTTTCCAGATTCTTGCACAGGGTTTCCGGGTTGCAGGAGATGTACAGAATCCGCGGGTACGCCTGCACCATCTTCTCGGTTTCGCTGTCCAGCCCGCTGCGCGGCGGATCGACGAAAATCGTCTCACACTGGTAGCTCTTCAGATCGATTCCCTGCAAACGGTTGAATTCACGCACGCCGTTCATCGCCTGAGTAAACTCTTCCGCCGCCATGCGGATAATCTGCACGTTGTCGATATGGTTCGCCGCAATGTTGTATTGCGCGGCGGCGACGGACGGTTTGGCGATTTCGGTGGCCAGAACGCGCTCAAAGTTGCGCGCCAGAGCCAGCGAGAAATTGCCGTTTCCGCAGTACAGTTCGAGCAAATCACCCGTTGAACCCTCAGTGGCGCTAAGCGCCCACTCCAGCATCTGCACGTTCATCGCCGCGTTCGGCTGGGTGAAGCTGTTCTCGACCTGGCGATAGATCATCTCTTTACCGGCCACCGGCAGACGCTCATCAACATAGTCCTGATCGAGCATGATTTTGGTTTTGGTCGCCCGGCCTATCAGATGCACATTAATGTTCTGCGCACGCAGCGCGTCGCGCAGCGCTTCGGCTTCCTGGCGCCATTCGTCGGTCAGGGTTTTGTGATACAGCAGGGAGACGATCGCCTGGTTACTTTGCGTGGTCAGGTAATCAATCTGGAACAGTTTGTGGCGCAGGATCGGGTTTTCACGCACTCCTTCAATCATCAGCGTCATCAATTGGTTAATTAATTCACTCGCCGCCGGGAAAGTGTTTACGCGGATGCGGGACTTGGTCTGCTGATCGAAAATGATGTGGTACAGGTCGTCGCCGTCGTGCCAGATGCGGAACTCGGCGCGCATGCGATAGTGGCTGACCGGCGAGCGGAACACCTCGGGAACGGGCGCCGCGAAAGGCGTCATCATACTTTGCAGGCGGACCACTTTCTCTGCCAGCTGCGCGTCGTACTGTTCTGTCGGGAGGTGTTCGGGGGTCATGATGCATCCTGAGTGGTAAAGAATTTCGCGGGGATTGTAAGCACTGTACAGGGGATGTCCAGATTTAATCATGCATAGCTGTCTGGACATCCATACGTTTCTAATTGTAGCATTCTGTTTCCGGTTTCCTTTAAGTGAAAAGGGAATCCAGTGTAAATCTGGAGCTGACGCGCAGCGGTAAAGACTGGCGGGATGAATGTTGTAGACACTGCTTTCGAGTGGGAAGTCTTCATCCGCACACGCCACCAAGCCCGAAGACCTGCCGGTACTACGTCGCAATTGGTTTCATCATCGCGTGCTATAGATGACGCCTGCGGCATCCTTCTTATATTGTGGATGCTTTAACAATGATTAAAAAAGTATCGCTGATGACGGCGCTTTCCGTCACGGCTTTTTCGGGCTGGGCGCAGGAAAGCGCTGACTCGTTGGTGGTGACAGCAAACCGTTTTGAGCAACCGGCAAGTACCGTTCTGGCGCCAACGTCTGTTGTAACCCGGGAAGATATTGACCGCTGGCAGTCGACCACGGTGCTTGACGTGATGCGACGCTTACCCGGCGTCGATACCGCGCAAAACGGCGGTATGGGCCAACTCTCCTCTCTCTTTATTCGTGGCACTAATTCCAGCCATGTCCTGATTCTGGTAGATGGGATTCGCCTTAACCAGGCGGGCGTGACGGGGTCATCCGATCTTAGCCAGTTCCCGATCTCACTGGTTCAGCGCATTGAGTATATTCGCGGGCCACGTTCTGCGGTTTATGGTTCTGATGCGATTGGCGGTGTCGTGAATATCATCACCACGCGCGCGAAGGACGGCACGACGCTGAATGCGGGTGTGGGTTCGCACGGCTATCAAAACTATGGTGGCAGCACGCAGCAGACCCTTGGCGACAGCACGCGCGTTACGCTGGCGGGTGATTACACCTACACCAAAGGTTTTGATGTGGTGGCGGACGGCAACAATGGCGGACTTGCTCAGCCCGACCGCGACGGTTTTATGAATAAAACTATCTACGGCGCGCTGGACCATGCTTTCTCCGATCAGTGGAGTGGTTTTGTTCGTGGCTATGGCTACAGCAACCGTACCGCCTATGATGCTTATTACAGCTCATTTACACCGAATGTCTTAGTGGATACGCGTCAGCTGTATAACCAGACCTGGGATGCCGGGCTGCGCTTTAATGACGACATTTTCCACTCGCAGCTGCTCTCAAGCTATAGCCACAGCAAGGACTATAACTACGATCCGCATCTGGGACGCTACGACTCGACCGCCACGCTGGATGAAATTAAGCAATACAACCTGCAGTGGACAAACTCTGTTGACGTCGGGCAGGGCAATATTGGTGCCGGTGTCGACTGGCAGAAGCAGAGCACCGAGCCGGGCACTAACTATGTGCAGGATGCTTACGACATTCGTAACACCGGCGTTTACCTGACGGCTCTGCAAAAGTTTGGCGATTTCACCCTGGAAGGGGCAGCCCGCAGCGACGACAACTCACAGTTTGGTCGCCACGGTACCTGGCAGAGCAGCGCGGCCTGGGAGTTCATTGAAGGCTATCGCTTCATCGCGTCCTATGGCACCGCCTATAAAGCCCCCAACCTGGGTCAACTCTACGGTTTCTATGGTAACGACCATCTGGATCCGGAAGAGAGCAAGCAGTGGGAAGGGGCTTTCGAAGGGTTGTCAGCGGGCGTGACCTGGCGCGTGTCGGCTTACCGTAATGACGTTGATAACCTGATCGACTTCAACAATAACACCCAGCAGTATTACAACGTCGGTAAAGCGCGAATCAAAGGCGTTGAAGCAACCGCGTCGTTTGATACGGGTCCGTTGATGCATACCGTCGGCTACGACTATGTTGATGCCCGCAATGCAACCACCAACGAACTTCTGTCTCGCCGCGCTAAGCAGCAGGTGAAATATCAACTCGATACGCAAGTCTATGATTTCGACTGGAGCCTGACATACCACTATCTGGGCACCCGTTACGATACCGATTTCGGATCTTACCCGAGTGAGAAGGTGAAAATGGGCGGTGTAAGCCTGTGGGATGTCGCAGTTTCATATCCTGTCACCTCACACCTGACAGTTCGTGGTAAAATAGCCAACCTGTTCGATAAAGATTACGAGACAGTTTATGGCTACCAAACTGCAGGACGGGAATACACCTTGTCTGGCAGCTACACCTTCTGATCCACGTCCCACCGTGCTGGTGTTTGACTCCGGCGTCGGTGGGCTTTCGGTCTATGATGAGATTCGGCATCTTCTGCCGGATCTTCATTACATCTATGCCTTCGATAACGTCGCCTTTCCTTATGGGGAAAAGAGCGAAGACTTTATCGTTGAGCGCGTTGTGGAAATCGTCACTGCCGTTCAACAGCGCTACCCTTTAGCGCTGGCCGTGATTGCCTGTAATACCGCAAGCACCGTTTCCCTTCCTGCATTACGTGAAAAATTCCCGTTCCCGGTTGTGGGCGTCGTTCCGGCGATCAAGCCTGCTGCCCGTTTGACGGCGAATGGCGTTGTTGGCCTGCTGGCGACGCGCGGAACGGTAAAGCGTCCTTATACGCGTGAGCTGATCGACCGTTTTGCTAACGAATGCAAGATCGCTATGCTTGGCTCTGCCGAACTGGTGGAGATGGCGGAAGCGAAGCTGCACGGTCAGCCGGTGTCGCTGGAAGAGCTGCGTCGCATTCTGCGTCCGTGGCTGCGGATGGCTGAGCCACCGGACACGGTTGTGCTGGGGTGCACGCATTTCCCGCTATTACAGGAAGAGCTGCTTGAGGTGTTGCCGGAAGGCACGCGTCTGGTGGATTCTGGCGCCGCGATCGCCCGCCGTACTGCCTGGCTGCTTGAACATGAAGCGCCGGATGCTAAATCCAGTGACCAGAATATAGCTTATTGCATGGCGCTCACCCCTGAGACTGTGCAGCTTTTGCCCGTTTTACATCGGTATGGGTTTGAAACGCTCGAAAAACTGGCGCTATAGCACGGTTTTGCGCAAAAAAAAGACGGTTGAAAGTTTTTTTTAAAAGAGGGGTTGTCAACGTCTGAGAACTCCCTATAATGCGCCTCCACTGACACGGAACAACGGCACGCAAGCCGCCGTAGCAGCAGGGGTTCAGCGATGAACGCCGACAGAGAAAAGCGAAATTAAACGCTTGACTCTGAATGAGGAAAACGTATTATACGGGACCTCGCAACGGTGAGCGAAAGCCGCGTTGCACTGCTCTTTAACAATTTATCAGACAATCTGTGTGGGCACTCAAAGTGACATGGATTCTAAACGTCGAAAGACGCTAAATGAATACCAAAGTCTCTGAGTGAACATACGTAATTCATTACGAAGTTTAATTCACGAGCATCAAACTTAAATTGAAGAGTTTGATCATGGCTCAGATTGAACGCTGGCGGCAGGCCTAACACATGCAAGTCGAGCGGTAGCACAGAGAGCTTGCTCTCGGGTGACGAGCGGCGGACGGGTGAGTAATGTCTGGGAAACTGCCTGATGGAGGGGGATAACTACTGGAAACGGTAGCTAATACCGCATAACGTCGCAAGACCAAAGAGGGGGACCTTCGGGCCTCTTGCCATCAGATGTGCCCAGATGGGATTAGCTAGTAGGTGGGGTAATGGCTCACCTAGGCGACGATCCCTAGCTGGTCTGAGAGGATGACCAGCCACACTGGAACTGAGACACGGTCCAGACTCCTACGGGAGGCAGCAGTGGGGAATATTGCACAATGGGCGCAAGCCTGATGCAGCCATGCCGCGTGTATGAAGAAGGCCTTCGGGTTGTAAAGTACTTTCAGCGAGGAGGAAGGCATTGTGGTTAATAACCGCAGTGATTGACGTTACTCGCAGAAGAAGCACCGGCTAACTCCGTGCCAGCAGCCGCGGTAATACGGAGGGTGCAAGCGTTAATCGGAATTACTGGGCGTAAAGCGCACGCAGGCGGTCTGTCAAGTCGGATGTGAAATCCCCGGGCTCAACCTGGGAACTGCATTCGAAACTGGCAGGCTAGAGTCTTGTAGAGGGGGGTAGAATTCCAGGTGTAGCGGTGAAATGCGTAGAGATCTGGAGGAATACCGGTGGCGAAGGCGGCCCCCTGGACAAAGACTGACGCTCAGGTGCGAAAGCGTGGGGAGCAAACAGGATTAGATACCCTGGTAGTCCACGCCGTAAACGATGTCGACTTGGAGGTTGTTCCCTTGAGGAGTGGCTTCCGGAGCTAACGCGTTAAGTCGACCGCCTGGGGAGTACGGCCGCAAGGTTAAAACTCAAATGAATTGACGGGGGCCCGCACAAGCGGTGGAGCATGTGGTTTAATTCGATGCAACGCGAAGAACCTTACCTACTCTTGACATCCAGAGAACTTAGCAGAGATGCTTTGGTGCCTTCGGGAACTCTGAGACAGGTGCTGCATGGCTGTCGTCAGCTCGTGTTGTGAAATGTTGGGTTAAGTCCCGCAACGAGCGCAACCCTTATCCTTTGTTGCCAGCGGTTCGGCCGGGAACTCAAAGGAGACTGCCAGTGATAAACTGGAGGAAGGTGGGGATGACGTCAAGTCATCATGGCCCTTACGAGTAGGGCTACACACGTGCTACAATGGCGCATACAAAGAGAAGCGACCTCGCGAGAGCAAGCGGACCTCATAAAGTGCGTCGTAGTCCGGATTGGAGTCTGCAACTCGACTCCATGAAGTCGGAATCGCTAGTAATCGTAGATCAGAATGCTACGGTGAATACGTTCCCGGGCCTTGTACACACCGCCCGTCACACCATGGGAGTGGGTTGCAAAAGAAGTAGGTAGCTTAACCTTCGGGAGGGCGCTTACCACTTTGTGATTCATGACTGGGGTGAAGTCGTAACAAGGTAACCGTAGGGGAACCTGCGGTTGGATCACCTCCTTACCTGAAAGAACCTGCCTTTGTAGTGTCCACACAGATTGTCTGATGAAAAATAAGCAGTAAAAAATCTCTGCAGGCTTGTAGCTCAGGTGGTTAGAGCGCACCCCTGATAAGGGTGAGGTCGGTGGTTCAAGTCCACTCAGGCCTACCAAATTTATCCTGATACTGCGTTGTGAAACGACTCGCATACTTCAGTATGCTTCGCCCTTCCACGCCTTGTCTCAGTCTAAATTACCGGTAATGAGATTTAGCATTTGTGATGGGGTTATAGCTCAGCTGGGAGAGCGCCTGCCTTGCACGCAGGAGGTCTGCGGTTCGATCCCGCATAGCTCCACCATCCTTTTTACTGCGAAAACACAAGAAAACTTCAGAGTGTACCTGAAAAGGTTCACTGCGAAGTTTTGCTCTTTAAAAATCTGGATCAAGCTGAAAATTGAAACGACACGCTGCGTCTGTTCTCCGTAATAAGAACAGAATGACGGTGTGTTCGAGTCTCTCAAATTTTCGCAACACGACGATGTTTTACGAAACATCTTCGGGTTGTGAGGTTAAGCGACTAAGCGTACACGGTGGATGCCCTGGCAGTCAGAGGCGATGAAGGGCGTGCTAATCTGCGATAAGCGTCGGCGAGGTGATATGAACCTTTGACCCGGCGATACCCGAATGGGGAAACCCAGTGTGTTTCGACACACTATCATGTCATGAATACATAGTGGCATGAGGCGAACCGGGGGAACTGAAACATCTAAGTACCCCGAGGAAAAGAAATCAACCGAGATTCCCCCAGTAGCGGCGAGCGAACGGGGAGGAGCCCAGAGTCTGAATCAGCGCGTGTGTTAGTGGAACGGTCTGGAAAGTCCGACGGTACAGGGTGATAGTCCCGTACACAAAAATGCACACGTTGTGAACTCGAAGAGTAGGGCGGGACACGTGGTATCCTGTCTGAATATGGGGGGACCATCCTCCAAGGCTAAATACTCCTGACTGACCGATAGTGAACCAGTACCGTGAGGGAAAGGCGAAAAGAACCCCGGCGAGGGGAGTGAAAAAGAACCTGAAACCGTGTACGTACAAGCAGTGGGAGCCTCTTTTATGGGGTGACTGCGTACCTTTTGTATAATGGGTCAGCGACTTATATTCTGTAGCAAGGTTAACCGTATAGGGGAGCCGAAGGGAAACCGAGTCTTAACTGGGCGTTAAGTTGCAGGGTATAGACCCGAAACCCGGTGATCTAGCCATGGGCAGGTTGAAGGTTGGGTAACACTAACTGGAGGACCGAACCGACTAATGTTGAAAAATTAGCGGATGACTTGTGGCTGGGGGTGAAAGGCCAATCAAACCGGGAGATAGCTGGTTCTCCCCGAAAGCTATTTAGGTAGCGCCTCGTGAACTCATCTTCGGGGGTAGAGCACTGTTTCGGCTAGGGGGCCATCCCGGCTTACCAACCCGATGCAAACTACGAATACCGAAGAATGTTATCACGGGAGACACACGGCGGGTGCTAACGTCCGTCGTGAAGAGGGAAACAACCCAGACCGCCAGCTAAGGTCCCAAAGTCATGGTTAAGTGGGAAACGATGTGGGAAGGCACAGACAGCCAGGATGTTGGCTTAGAAGCAGCCATCATTTAAAGAAAGCGTAATAGCTCACTGGTCGAGTCGGCCTGCGCGGAAGATGTAACGGGGCTAAACCATGCACCGAAGCTGCGGCAGCGACGCTTAGGCGTTGTTGGGTAGGGGAGCGTTCTGTAAGCCGTTGAAGGTGTCCTGTGAGGGGTGCTGGAGGTATCAGAAGTGCGAATGCTGACATAAGTAACGATAAAGCGGGTGAAAAGCCCGCTCGCCGGAAGACCAAGGGTTCCTGTCCAACGTTAATCGGGGCAGGGTGAGTCGACCCCTAAGGCGAGGCCGAAAGGCGTAGTCGATGGGAAACAGGTTAATATTCCTGTACTCGGTGTTACTGCGAAGGGGGGACGGAGAAGGCTATGTTAGCCGGGCGACGGTTGTCCCGGTTTAAGCATGTAGGCGGAGCGTTTAGGTAAATCCGGACGCTTACTAACGCTGAGGTGTGATGACGAGGCACTACGGTGCTGAAGTAACAAATGCCCTGCTTCCAGGAAAAGCCTCTAAGCATCAGGTAACATCAAATCGTACCCCAAACCGACACAGGTGGTCAGGTAGAGAATACCAAGGCGCTTGAGAGAACTCGGGTGAAGGAACTAGGCAAAATGGTGCCGTAACTTCGGGAGAAGGCACGCTGGTGTGTAGGTGAAGTCCCTGCGGACGGAGCTGAAACCAGTCGAAGATACCAGCTGGCTGCAACTGTTTATTAAAAACACAGCACTGTGCAAACACGAAAGTGGACGTATACGGTGTGACGCCTGCCCGGTGCCGGAAGGTTAATTGATGGGGTTAGCTGTAAGGCGAAGCTCTTGATCGAAGCCCCGGTAAACGGCGGCCGTAACTATAACGGTCCTAAGGTAGCGAAATTCCTTGTCGGGTAAGTTCCGACCTGCACGAATGGCGTAATGATGGCCAGGCTGTCTCCACCCGAGACTCAGTGAAATTGAACTCGCTGTGAAGATGCAGTGTACCCGCGGCAAGACGGAAAGACCCCGTGAACCTTTACTATAGCTTGACACTGAACACTGGTCCTTGATGTGTAGGATAGGTGGGAGGCTTTGAAGCGTGGACGCCAGTCTGCGTGGAGCCAACCTTGAAATACCACCCTTTAATGGCTGGTGTTCTAACGTAGACCCGTAATCCGGGTTGCGGACAGTGTCTGGTGGGTAGTTTGACTGGGGCGGTCTCCTCCTAAAGAGTAACGGAGGAGCACGAAGGTTAGCTAATCCTGGTCGGACATCAGGAGGTTAGTGCAATGGCATAAGCTAGCTTGACTGCGAGAGTGACGGCTCGAGCAGGTGCGAAAGCAGGTCATAGTGATCCGGTGGTTCTGAATGGAAGGGCCATCGCTCAACGGATAAAAGGTACTCCGGGGATAACAGGCTGATACCGCCCAAGAGTTCATATCGACGGCGGTGTTTGGCACCTCGATGTCGGCTCATCACATCCTGGGGCTGAAGTAGGTCCCAAGGGTACGGCTGTTCGCCGTTTAAAGTGGTACGCGAGCTGGGTTTAGAACGTCGTGAGACAGTTCGGTCCCTATCTGCCGTGGGCGCTGGAGAATTGAGGGGGGCTGCTCCTAGTACGAGAGGACCGGAGTGGACGCATCACTGGTGTTCGGGTTGTCATGCCAATGGCATTGCCCGGTAGCTAAATGCGGAAAAGATAAGTGCTGAAAGCATCTAAGCACGAAACTTGCCCCGAGATGAGTTCTCCCTGACCCTTTAAGGGTCCTGAAGGAACGTTGAAGACTACGACGTTGATAGGCTGGGTGTGTAAGTGCAGCGATGTATTGAGCTAACCAGTACTAATGAACCGTGAGGCTTAACCTTACAACGCCGAAGATGTTTTGGCGAAAGCAGAGACTTAGATTTTCAGCCTGATAACAGATTAATCGGCATGCAGAGATGCGTGTTGATAAAACAGAATTTGCCTGGCGGCTTTAGCGCGGTGGTCCCACCTGACCCCATGCCGAACTCAGAAGTGAAACGCCGTAGCGCCGATGGTAGTGTGGGGTCTCCCCATGTGAGAGTAGGGAACTGCCAGGCATCAAATTAAGTAGTAAACCGGTGCATGAATCCGGTGGTTACAGAAGTCTTCGGTGGAGCGGTAGTTCAGTCGGTTAGAATACCTGCCTGTCACGCAGGGGGTCGCGGGTTCGAGTCCCGTCCGTTCCGCCACTTATTAAGATATTAAGCCTGCTTACGTAGCAGGCTTAATAGCAAGAAGATTTAGGGGCGTAGCTCAGTTGGTAGAGCACCGGTCTCCAAAACCGGGTGTCGCGAGTTCGAGTCTCTCCGCCCCTGCCATATAGAATCCTTTGCTTCGGCAAAGGATTTTTTTTGCTTCAAAAACCTCAAACTTCCCTTCTTTCTTGCGTCCCTGCAAGCGTTTTGAACTAATCCATCACATTGATTTTCAATAGATCTTTAATTTGAGCATGTTTATCGCTGTTCTGAAGCCAGATGGCATAAAGTGGCCTGATAAGCGTGGTTGAATCAGCGACAGTATGCAGGCCCGGTTTCTCATCTGCCCAGCGAGTGGGTAACCAGGTGCAACCTTTCAGAAGGGCTAATTGCTGACAGGCAATTTCAGCTGAGCTGGTTGTCAACGTAGGGACATCATCGGCAGCGATCAAACCGGCTTCATGCTGCTGGAAATCGGGTCCCCACTCGAGTCTCAGATAACTGAGGTCCGCTTTCATCATTGAGGGCTCAGACGCATAGAGCGAAAGACTAAACTGCCCCAGGATCTGGCTGCTAAATTCATCCATCTTGGGCGCTTCTGTGGTGATCAGGAGATCCAACTGACGCTCGTGAAGCTGTTTCACCAGGGACTGCCGCTGCGCGATCCGGGCCTCAAACTGTAGATTATCGTGAGATTTATACAGTCGCGTGAGCCACTGGCTCAACATGCACTCCCACAAAGACGCACTTGCCCCGATGGAAAACTCATTGTATCGGGACGTATGAGCCACCTCTTTTCGCGCAGCCTGCCAGGTATTCATCAGCGTTTCGGCGTAGGGTAAGAGCTTCTCCCCGGCCGCCGTTAACCGGATGTTGTTGCGATGGCGGGTAAAAAGATTCACACCGAGTTGATTTTCCAGCTGACGAATACGAAAACTCACCGCCGACTGAGTCAGGTAAAGTGCTTCCGCTGCTCGCCCAAAGTGACGCGTTCTACTCACTTCGAGGAAAGTTTTTAGCAATTCCGTATCCACATCTTTCTCCGCAAAATTATTTGTCGTTATGATTTAAATGTTTTGTTTGACGCTCTGTCAAGCGTAACTAATACTCCGCGCCATAAATAGCTCGGCCAAAGAATTAGGAGCGTGTAGGATGGCGGAAAGCTTTACGACAACTAATCGTTTTTTCGACAATAAAAATTATCCGCGCGGGTTCTCTCGTCATGGCGATTTCACCATCAAAGAGGCGCAACTGCTTGAGCGCCATGGTTATGCCTTTAACGAGCTGGATCTGGGGAAACGTGAGCCTGCAACTGAAGACGAAAAACTGTTTGTTGCCGTTTGCCGTGGTGAGCGTGAGCCAGAATCTGAAGCAGAACGCGTATGGATCAAATACATGGCTCGCATCAAGCGACCAAAGCGTTTCCATACTCTCTCCGGCGGTAAGCCGCAGATGGAAGGTGCAGAAGACTACACCGAATCTGACGATTGATATGATGTGAAAAGGGGCTGCGGCCCCTTTTTTACGCCAGCATCTTTTGCAGATGCAGCAGCAATCGATCTATTGCGCGGTAACTCAACGCCTCCTGCAGGTGCCGCCGCTGTATATCATCATCCCCCTCTAAATCAGCGATAGTGCGCGCCACCTTCAATAACCGTTGCCAGGCACGTACTGAGAGCCCAAACCTCGTCAGCGTCTCTTCCAGCCAGCGAGAATCACTCTCTGCCAGGTGGCAAAACTGACGGATCTCAGTGTTATCGAGACGCGCATTGAGTTTGTCCTGGCGTAAATACTGCCGTTCCTGCGCGTGAATCACCCTGTCCCGTACAATGCGGCTGCTTTCGCCAGTCACATTTGTCTGGCTGAGCACACCTGGCGGCGGCAATGGAATTTCCAGTGAGAGATCAAAACGGTCGAGAAAGGGCCCTGACAGCCTCCCCAGATAGCGAAGTGTCTGCTCGGGCGTGCTCCGGTTGTGGTTACCCTGATAATGGCCTGAAGGGCTTGGATTCATCGCAGCGATGAGCTGAAACTGAGCCGGATAGCTGATCTTGGCGCGAGTACGCGAAATGTGGATCTGCCCAGACTCAATCGGTTCTCGCAACGCATCCAGCACGCGTCTCTCGAACTCAGGTAACTCATCCAGAAACAAAATGCCGTG
The DNA here is from genome assembly GCF_058791735.1 of Lelliottia sp. EB106-05-01-XG201. NCBI lineage: Bacteria > Pseudomonadati > Pseudomonadota > Gammaproteobacteria > Enterobacterales > Enterobacteriaceae > Lelliottia > Lelliottia sp. EB106-05-01-XG201. The sequence continues at coordinate 4,634,506 of NZ_JBYTDV010000001.1, read as the reverse complement.
ATGGGCGAGGGAGATCTCACCGGGTTCAGGAATCGAGCCGCCGCCAACCATCGCGGTAAGTGAAGCACTGTGGTGAGGCGAACGGAACGGCCTTCTGCGCCAGTGTTTCTGTAATGACGTGGAATTCGTCAGACTGATGATTGCCGCACTCTCCAGCGCCTCATGGTTGCTCAACGGCGGTAGCAAACCATTCAGTCGGCTGGCCAGCATCGTTTTCCCGGTCCCCGGAGGCCCTATTAGCAATAGGTTATGCCCGCCCGCCGCGGTGATCTCTAATGCGCGCTTTCCCTGCTCCTGGCCGATGATATCGCTCAGGTCTTCGGTATGCTCCGGTGGAACGATGCGATTCTCCTCTGGCTCAGCCAGCTCATGACGGCCTTCCAGAAAGGCGCAGACCTCCTGTAAATGCACGGCAATCAGGCAGCCCTTCTCTTCGATCAGGCTAACCTCTGAGGAATTTTCAGCAGCAACAACAATTTGTCTTCCAGCATTTAACGCTGCCAGCGCGCCAGAGATTGCACCGGGAACGCCTCTTAACGCGCCTGTAAGCGCCAGTTCGCCCACAAACTCATACCTGCTCAAATTGGGCGCGTTAAGCTGCTCAGAGGCGGTGAGGAGCGCCAGGGCGATAGGTAAATCATATCGCCCGCCTTCTTTCGGCAGATCGGCAGGCGCAAGATTAATGGTGATCTTCTTAGCGGGGAAGGTATAACCGCTATTGATGATCGCACTTCGCACGCGATCCCGAGCCTCCTTCACCGTGGTTTCCGGGAGTCCAACGAGCGTTAAGCCGGGCAGCCCATTGCTCAGATGGACCTCAACGGAAATAAGTGGTGCCTGCACCCCTAAAGCGGCGCGAGTATAAACAACTGACAGTGACATAGGTGTCTCCTTTGGAGGTCACTATGCCAGTTCATTTCTTCGTTTTTTAGCGACAAATTGCGCTATTACGAGGCATGTTCCTGCATTTTGATGCAATGAGGAAATGGTTACTTTCTGGCTGGATCCCGCTCGCAAAAAGACAAAAAGCGAAGTTTTTGCGGCCATCGGCGGCTGACAAAAAATGAAAAATATTCATTTCCTGTTTTTCTCATATAAAACAAACATTTTTTGAGAAATTATTCGCAGCCTAAGGAATCGGGTCATAAATTTTTCTTGTGTTTAATTCGATGTCTGTGATAACTCTTTAGGTATTCCTTCGAACAAGATGCCAAAAGAACTCAAAATGACAGCCCTTCTACTAGTGATTAGCCTGGTCGTGATTAGCGTGGTGGTGATTATTATCCCACCGTGCGGGGCTGCACTTGGACGAGGAAAGGCTTAAAAAACAAGCCTTAACGAACTAAGACCCCCGCACCGAAAGGTCCGGGGGTTTTTTTATGACCTAAAAACTTAAACGAGGAGCAGAATATGACAACTAGCACAAAATTCTGTTTCTCCAGATTTATGACGGGGAACTCACTATGAACGGGGCACAATGGGTAGTACATGCGTTGCGAGCACAGGGGGTCGAAACGGTCTTCGGCTATCCGGGTGGCGCAATCATGCCGATCTACGATGCGCTGTATGACGGCGGCGTGGAGCACCTGTTGTGTCGACACGAGCAGGGTGCGGCCATGGCGGCGATTGGCTTTGCGCGCGCCACCGGTAAAACCGGTGTGTGCATGGCGACGTCCGGACCGGGCGCGACTAACCTGATCACGGGACTTGCCGATGCGCTGCTGGATTCTGTCCCTGTGGTCGCGATTACCGGGCAGGTCGCCTCGCCGTTCATCGGTACCGATGCGTTTCAGGAAGTGGACGTTCTCGGTTTGTCCCTGGCCTGCACCAAACACAGCTTCCTGGTGCAGTCGCTGGAAGAGCTGCCGCGCGTCATGGCAGAAGCCTTCCAGGTGGCAAACTCAGGCCGTCCTGGCCCGGTTCTGATTGATATTCCTAAAGACATTCAGCTGGCGATCGGCGATTTAGAGCCGCATTTCTCCACCGTTGAAAGCGATGGCTCTTTCCCGCACGAAGCCGTTGAAGAAGCCCGCCAGATGCTGGCTCAGGCGCAACAGCCGATGCTTTACGTGGGCGGTGGAGTGGGCATGGCGCAGGCGGTTCCGGCGCTGCGCGAATTTATCGCCGTCACCCAAATACCTTCCACCTGTACGCTGAAGGGCCTGGGTGCAGTTGATGCCAATGACCCGCACTACCTCGGCATGCTGGGGATGCATGGCACCAAAGCCGCCAACCTGGCGGTGCAAGAGTGTGACCTGCTGATCGCCGTTGGCGCGCGTTTTGACGACCGCGTGACGGGCAAGCTGAATACCTTCGCGCCGTATGCCAAAGTGATCCATATGGATATCGACCCGGCCGAAATGAACAAACTGCGTCAGGCGCACGTCGCGCTGCAGGGCGATCTGAACGCCCTGTTACCGGCGCTGCAACAGCCATTGTCCGTCGACAGCTGGCGCCAGCACACCGCGCAGATGCGCGTGGAAAACGCCTGGCGTTACGAGCATCCTGGCGAGGCCATCTATGCCCCGCTGCTGTTAAAACAGCTGTCAGATCGTAAACCGGCAGACTCTGTCGTCACCACCGACGTCGGCCAGCACCAGATGTGGTCGGCCCAGCATATGACCTATACCCGCCCGGAAAACTTCATCACCTCCAGCGGATTGGGAACCATGGGCTTCGGCCTGCCAGCAGCCGTAGGCGCTCAGGTTGCACGCCCGAATGATACGGTCATCTGCGTGTCCGGTGATGGCTCGTTCATGATGAACGTGCAGGAGCTGGGCACGGTCAAACGTAAGCAGCTGCCGCTGAAAATCCTGTTGCTGGATAACCAGCGTTTGGGAATGGTTCGCCAGTGGCAGCAGCTGTTTTTCCAGGAGCGCTACAGCGAAACCACCCTCACGGATAACCCCGATTTCCTCGTACTGGCCAGCGCCTTCGGCATCCCTGGCCAGCACATCACCCGTAAAGACCAGGTTGAAGCGGCACTCGACACCATGCTGTCCAGCGAAGGGCCATACCTGCTTCATGTCTCAATCGACGAGCTTGAGAATGTCTGGCCGTTGGTGCCACCTGGCGCCAGTAACGCACAAATGATGGAGAAATTATCATGATGCAACATCAGGTCGCCGTTCAGGCCCGCTTCAATCCCGAAACATTAGAACGCGTCTTACGCGTGGTCCGTCACCGTGGTTTTCAGATCTGCGCCATGAATATGGAAACCGCCACCGATGCCCAGAACATAAATATCGAATTGACCGTTGCCAGCCCACGGTCGGTCGACTTACTGTTTAGCCAGTTAAGTAAACTGGTTGATGTCGCCCACGTGGCCATCTGCCAGAGCACAACCACATCACAACAAATCCGCGCTTGAGCGTGACAGGAAGAAAACATGACGACGAAGAAAGCTGATTACATTTGGTTCAACGGTGAGATGGTTCGTTGGGAAGATGCCACGGTACACGTGATGTCCCACGCCCTGCATTACGGTACCTCTGTGTTTGAAGGTGTCCGTTGCTACGATTCTCACAAAGGACCAGTGGTGTTCCGCCATCGCGAACACATGCAGCGTCTGCATGACTCAGCCAAAATCTATCGTTTCCCGGTTTCTCAAAGCGTTGATGAGCTGATGGAAGCATGCCGCGCGGTGCTGCGCAAAAACAATCTGACCAGCGCCTATATTCGTCCGCTGGTCTTCGTGGGTGACGTCGGTATGGGCGTGAACCCGCCAGCCGGTTACTCCACAGATGTCATCATTGCCGCGTTCCCGTGGGGTGCTTATCTGGGTGCAGAAGCGCTGGAGCAGGGGATCGACGCAATGGTTTCATCCTGGAATCGCGTTGCGCCAAACACCATCCCAACCGCGGCGAAAGCGGGCGGGAACTACCTCTCTTCCCTGCTGGTCGGTAGCGAAGCGCGCCGTCACGGTTATCAGGAAGGTATCGCTCTGGACGTCAACGGCTATATCTCTGAAGGTGCCGGTGAAAACCTGTTCGAAGTGAAAGACGGCATTCTGTTCACGCCGCCATTTACCTCTTCCGCGCTGCCGGGCATCACCCGCGATGCAATCATTAAGCTGGCGAAAGATCTGGGTATCGAAGTGCGCGAGCAGGTGCTGTCCCGCGAATCCCTGTACCTGGCCGATGAAGTCTTCATGTCCGGTACCGCGGCAGAAATCACGCCGGTTCGCAGCGTAGACGGTATTCAGGTGGGCGAAGGTCGTCGCGGCCCGGTCACCAAACGTATTCAGGATGCATTCTTTGGCCTCTTCACCGGTGAAACGGAAGATAAATGGGGCTGGTTGGATCAAGTTAATTCATAAGCATAATTTTGGGACGGCACGCACCGTCCCATTTATTAGATAGACGGGAGTAAATAAAGCATGCCTAAGTATCGTTCCGCCACCACCACCCATGGCCGCAATATGGCCGGTGCCCGCGCGCTGTGGCGCGCAACCGGGATGACCGACGCTGACTTCGGTAAGCCGATTATCGCCGTGGTTAACTCCTTTACCCAGTTTGTGCCGGGCCACGTTCACCTGCGCGATCTGGGTAAACTGGTCGCCGAGCAAATCGAAGCCGCAGGCGGCGTGGCGAAAGAGTTCAATACCATCGCTGTCGATGACGGGATCGCGATGGGCCACGGGGGCATGCTCTATTCACTGCCGTCGCGCGAGCTGATTGCCGATTCGGTCGAGTACATGGTGAACGCCCACTGCGCCGATGCGATGGTCTGCATCTCGAACTGCGACAAAATCACCCCGGGGATGCTGATGGCCTCCCTGCGCCTGAACATTCCGGTGATCTTCGTCTCTGGCGGCCCGATGGAAGCCGGTAAAACCAAGCTCTCCGACAAAATCATCAAACTCGACCTGGTCGACGCGATGATTCAGGGCGCGGACCCGAAAGTCTCCGACGAGCAGAGCGATCAGGTTGAACGTTCTGCCTGTCCGACCTGCGGCTCCTGTTCCGGGATGTTCACCGCCAACTCCATGAACTGTCTGACCGAAGCGCTGGGTCTTTCACAGCCGGGCAACGGCTCGCTGCTGGCGACTCACGCCGACCGCAAACAGCTGTTCCTCAATGCCGGTACGCGCATCGTTGAGCTGACCAAACGTTATTACGAGCAAGACGACGTCAGCGCGCTGCCGCGCAATATCGCCAACAAAGCGGCGTTCGAAAATGCTATGACTCTGGATATCGCCATGGGCGGTTCCACCAACACCGTTCTGCACCTGCTGGCCGCCGCGCAGGAAGCTGAAATTGATTTCACCATGAGTGACATCGACAAGCTCTCCCGCAAGGTGCCACAGCTGTGTAAAGTCGCGCCAAGTACCCAGAAATACCACATGGAAGACGTTCACCGTGCCGGTGGGGTGCTGGGCATTCTCGGTGAGCTGGAGCGCGCCGGGCTGTTGAATCGTGAAGTGAAAAACATTCTCGGCCTGACGCTGCCGCAAACGCTGGACCAGTACGACGTGATGCTGACCAAAGACGAAGCGGTGAAAAAGATGTTCCGCGCCGGTCCGGCAGGCATCCGCACCACCCAGGCCTTCTCGCAGGATTGTCGCTGGGACACCCTGGATGACGATCGCGCCGAAGGTTGTATCCGCTCTCTGGAGAATGCCTACAGCAAAGACGGCGGTCTGGCCGTGCTGTACGGCAACTTTGCGGAAAACGGCTGCATCGTCAAAACGGCAGGCGTGGACGACAGCATTCTGAAATTCACCGGTCCGGCAAAAGTGTATGAAAGCCAGGACGCGGCGGTGGAAGCCATTCTGGGCGGTAAAGTGGTCGCGGGCGACGTGGTTGTCATCCGCTACGAAGGGCCAAAAGGCGGGCCGGGCATGCAGGAGATGCTCTATCCGACCACCTTCCTGAAATCCATGGGCCTCGGTAAAGCCTGCGCGCTGATCACCGACGGTCGATTCTCCGGCGGTACGTCCGGTCTCTCCATCGGTCACGTCTCTCCGGAAGCGGCGAGCGGCGGCAACATTGCCATCATCGAAGACGGCGATATGATTGCGATCGACATTCCTAATCGCGGCATTCAGCTGCAGCTGAGCGAGCAGGAAATTGCTGCCCGTCGTGAAGCTCAGGAAGCGCGTGGCGATAAAGCCTGGACGCCAAAAGATCGCCAGCGCGAAGTCTCCTTCGCCCTGCGCGCCTACGCCACCCTTGCCACCAGTGCGGACAAAGGCGCGGTGCGCGATAAATCCAAACTTGGGGGCTAATGATGGCCGAATCACAACCCTTATCCGCCGCCCCTGAGGGGGCGGAATATCTCAGAGCGGTGCTACGCGCGCCGGTCTACGAGGCGGTGCAGGTCACGCCGCTGCAGAAAATGGACAAGCTGTCGTCCCGTCTCGATAACGTGATTCTGGTGAAGCGCGAAGACCGCCAACCGGTCCACAGCTTTAAGCTCCGCGGCGCCTACGCGATGATGGCCGGGTTAACCGAAGAGCAAAAAGCGCGCGGGGTTATCACCGCATCGGCGGGGAATCACGCCCAGGGCGTAGCGTTTTCTGCCGCACGTTTAGGGCTGAAAGCGCTGATCGTGATGCCGGTCGCGACCGCTGATATCAAAGTCGACGCGGTTCGCGGCTTCGGCGGCGAAGTCCTGCTCCACGGTGCCAATTTTGATGAAGCCAAAGCGCGCGCCATCGAACTGGCGCAGCAGCAGGGCTTTACCTGGGTACCACCTTTCGATCACCCGATGGTGATTGCCGGGCAAGGTACGCTGGCGCTGGAACTGCTGCAGCAGGACGCCCATCTCGATCGCGTGTTTGTCCCGGTCGGCGGTGGAGGTCTGGCAGCGGGTGTCGCGGTGCTCATTAAACAGCTGATGCCGCAGATCAAAGTGATTGCGGTGGAAGCGGAAGATTCCGCCTGCCTGAAAGCGGCCCTGGACGCCGGTCATCCGGTGGATCTGCCGCGCGTTGGGTTGTTTGCTGAAGGTGTGGCGGTGAAACGCATCGGCGACGAAACCTTCCGCGTGTGTCAGGAGTATCTCGACGACATCATCACCGTCGACAGCGATGCGATCTGCGCGGCGATGAAAGATCTGTTCGAGGATGTCCGCGCGGTAGCAGAACCGTCTGGCGCGCTGGCGCTGGCGGGGATGAAAAAATATATCGCTCAGCACAACATCCGCGGGGAACGCCTGGCGCATGTGCTCTCTGGCGCGAACGTCAATTTCCACGGCCTGCGTTACGTGTCCGAACGCTGCGAGCTGGGTGAACAACGTGAAGCCCTGCTGGCGGTGACGATTCCTGAAGAGAAGGGCAGTTTCCTCAAATTCTGCCAGCTGCTCGGCGGACGCTCGGTGACCGAGTTTAACTATCGCTTTGCCGATGCCAAAGATGCCTGCATTTTTGTCGGTGTGCGGCTGAGTCGTGGGCTGGAGGAACGCAAAGAGATCCTTCACCTGCTGAATGAGGGCGGCTACAGCGTGGTGGATCTCTCCGATGACGAGATGGCGAAACTGCACGTGCGCTATATGGTCGGCGGGCGTCCGTCGAAGCCGTTGCGGGAGCGTCTGTTCAGCTTTGAGTTTCCGGAATCTCCGGGGGCTTTGCTCAAGTTCCTGCACACGCTGGGCACCCACTGGAACATCTCGCTGTTCCACTATCGCAGCCACGGCACCGATTACGGGCGCGTGTTGGCGGCGTTCGAGCTGGGTGAGCATGAACCGGATTTCGAAACCCGGCTGAACGAGCTGGGCTACGATTGCCATGACGAAACTCATAACCCGGCGTTCAGGTTCTTCCTGGCGGGCTAACGTCCAAATGCCCGATGGCGCTGCGCTTATCGGGCCTACAATGCGTCCGGTATGGGTTTAATGGTTTGGCAAAATCTGCCAAAACGCATCAATAAGCGGCTCATGCAGCCGCTTTTTTTGTGCGCACACGCCAAGCTCAAACGGCGTCTTCTCATCGCTGCGCTCTAAAATCATCACGCGATTGCGCACCGGCTCCGGGCTGTTCTCCAGCACCACTTCCGGCAGCAACGCCACGCCACACCCGAGGGCGACCATCGACACCATGGCTTCATGCCCGCCCACCGTCGCATAGATCGAGGGATTACTGATTTTTTGCCGGCGGAACCACAGCTCGATACGACGCCGCACCGGCCCCTGATCGGCCATGATAAACGGCACCGTTGACCAGTCGGGATGATCGACCGACACCTGATTGCGCACCGGACACGGCAGCGCCGGGGCGATTAACACCACCGCCAGATTCTCCAGCATCGAAAATGCGACCGCGCCGGGCAGCGTTTCGGGTTTGCCTGCGATCGCCAGATCGGCTTCACCCGTCACCACTTTCTCCATCGCGTCAGCGGCGTCCCCCGTGGTGAGCTTGATTTCTACCGACGGGTGCTCGGCGCGAAACCGGTCCAGAATCGGCGGCAAGTGGCTATAGGCGGCCGTCACGGAGCAGAAAATATGCAACTCGCCGGAGAGGGAGGGCCCCTGCTGATCGATGGTGTGCCGCAGCCGCTGGTACTGGAGCAACGTCTGCTGGGCAAACGATCGCAGCTCTTCGCCCGCTTCGGTGAGCGTCACGGTGCGGTTATCGCGCACAAACAGGGCCTGACCGAGATCCTCCTCCAGGCGCTGGATCTGCCGGGAAAGCGTGGAGGGGCTGACGTGCATGGCCCGCGCGCTGCGGCCAAAGTGACGGCTTTCCGCCAGATGCAGAAAGGTTTTGAGATCGCGTAAATCCACAGACCACACTCCACGTTTTTACGTTGCAGAAATTGCAACGTGACGTTGTGAATATATCAATTTCCGCAATAAAATTCCTGTCATATAGTAAGTCCATACTCGCATAAGCGACCAGAACAACAAGCAACACAACATCACGGAGTTCACCATGGCTAACTACTTCAATACACTGAATCTGCGTCAGCAGCTGGCACAGCTGGGCAAATGCCGCTTTATGGCGCGCGATGAATTCGCCGATGGCGCGAGCTACCTTCAGGGTAAAAAAGTGGTCATCGTCGGCTGTGGCGCACAGGGTCTGAACCAGGGCCTGAACATGCGTGACTCCGGTCTGGATATCTCCTACGCCCTGCGTAAAGAAGCAATTGCTGAGAAGCGCGCTTCCTGGCGTAAAGCGACCGAAAACGGCTTTAAAGTGGGTACCTACGAAGAGCTGATCCCACGGGCGGATCTGGTGGTTAACCTGACTCCAGACAAACAGCACTCCGACGTTGTACGCTCTGTTCAGCCGCTGATGAAAGACGGCGCGGCGCTGGGCTACTCTCACGGTTTTAACATCGTTGAAGTGGGCGAGCAGATCCGTAAAGACATCACCGTAGTGATGGTTGCGCCGAAGTGCCCAGGCACCGAAGTGCGTGAAGAGTACAAACGTGGTTTCGGCGTACCGACCCTGATCGCCGTTCACCCGGAAAACGATCCGAAGGGCGAAGGCATGGCGATTGCCAAAGCCTGGGCTGCGGCAACCGGCGGTCACCGTGCGGGCGTGCTGGAATCTTCCTTCGTAGCAGAAGTGAAATCTGACCTGATGGGCGAGCAGACTATCCTGTGCGGTATGCTGCAGGCCGGTTCTCTGCTGTGCTTCGACAAGCTGGTGGAAGAGGGTACCGACCCGTCTTACGCAGAAAAACTGATTCAGTTCGGCTGGGAAACCATCACCGAAGCGCTGAAGCAGGGCGGTATCACGCTGATGATGGACCGTCTGTCCAACCCGGCAAAACTGCGTGCTTATGCGCTGTCCGAACAGTTGAAAGAGATCATGGCGCCGCTGTTCCAGAAACACATGGACGACATCATCTCCGGTGAATTCTCCTCCGGCATGATGGCTGACTGGGCGAACGACGATAAGAAACTGCTGACCTGGCGTGAAGAGACCGGTAAAACCGCGTTCGAAACCGCCGCTCAGTTTGACGGTAAAATCAGCGAGCAGGAGTACTTCGATAAAGGCGTTCTGATGATCGCGATGGTGAAAGCGGGCGTCGAGCTGGCGTTCGAAACCATGGTCGACTCCGGCATCATCGAAGAATCCGCTTACTACGAATCACTGCACGAGCTGCCGCTGATCGCGAACACCATCGCCCGTAAGCGTCTGTATGAAATGAACGTGGTAATCTCTGATACCGCAGAATACGGCAACTACCTGTTCTCTTACGCTTGCGTACCGCTGCTGAAAGAGTTCATGACCACCCTGCAGGCAGGCGATCTGGGTAAAGCGATTGCCGAAGGCACGGTTGATAACGCACAGCTGCGCGACGTGAACGAAGCGATTCGTAGCCATGCGATTGAGAGCGTGGGCCATACGCTGCGTGGATACATGAAGGATATGAAGCGTATTGCTGTAGCAGGATAATAAAAAAGTCGGGTGGCGCTAACGCTTACCCGACCTACACATCTTCCGTTCGTAGGCCCGGTAAGGCGAAGCCGCCACCGGGCTTTTTGCTGTTAGTTCCGGTACAGCACTTTAATGATGTGATAACCGAACTGAGTGTGCAGTGGGCCGGTTGGCTCCAGCACCGGGCAGGAGAACACCACTTTATCAAACGCCGGAACCATCTGGCCCTGACGGAATTCACCTAAGTGGCCGCCTTTTTTGCCTGACGGGCAGGTAGAGTGTTTCTTCGCCAGCTTCTCGAAGTCCGCGCCGTTTTTGATCTGCTCCAGAAGATCCAGTGCCAGTTTCTCTTCTTTAACAAGAATATGCAGTGCTGCTGCTGTTTTTGCCATGATCGTGCCTTGAGTGGTATGGATTAGGCTCGCTATACTACCACACGCGTTTTTCCTTTTTATCTCCTCCCGACCTTCATTGAGTGAACTTCTTATGCGTTTAAACCCCGGACAACAACAAGCCGTCGAATTCGTCACCGGACCTTGCCTGGTGCTGGCGGGTGCGGGTTCCGGAAAGACGCGCGTGATCACCAATAAAATCGCCCATCTGATCCGCGGCTGTGGCTATCAGGCGCGCCATATCGCGGCGGTGACCTTCACCAACAAGGCGGCGCGCGAGATGAAAGAGCGTGTCGGGCAGACGCTCGGGCGCAAAGAGGCGCGCGGGCTGATGATCTCCACTTTCCACACGCTGGGGCTGGATATCATTAAGCGTGAATACGCCGCGCTGGGGATGAAGTCTAACTTCTCCCTCTTCGACGATACGGATCAGGTCGCACTCCTGAAAGAGCTGACCGAAGGGCGGCTCGAAGAAGACAAAACCATCCTCCAGCAGTTGATCTCAACGATCTCCAACTGGAAAAACGATCTGATGACGCCGGCGCAGGCTGCGGCGAGCGCCAAAGGCGAGCGCGATCGGATCTTCGCCCACTGTTACAGCCTGTATGACGACCACCTCAAAGCCTGTAACGTTCTCGATTTTGACGACCTGATCCTGCTGCCGACGCTGCTGCTCCAGCGCAATGAAGAGGTGCGCGAGCGCTGGCAGAACAAGATCCGCTATCTGCTGGTGGATGAATATCAGGACACCAACACCAGCCAGTATGAGCTGGTGAAACTGCTGGTGGGGCAACGCGCGCGCTTTACCGTGGTGGGCGACGACGACCAGTCGATCTACTCCTGGCGCGGGGCACGTCCGCAAAACCTGGTCCTGCTGAGCAAAGATTTTCCCGCGCTGCAGGTGGTCAAGCTCGAGCAGAACTACCGTTCATCAGGGCGCATTCTGAAAGCGGCTAACATTCTGATCGCCAACAACCCGCACGTCTTCGAAAAACGCCTCTTCTCCGAGCTGGGGTATGGCACCGAGCTGAAAGTCCTCAGTGCCAACAACGAAGAGCACGAGGCCGAGCGCGTGGCAGGCGAGCTGATTGCCCATCACTTCGTCAATAAAACCGAGTACAAGGACTACGCCATCCTCTATCGCGGGAACCACCAGTCGCGCGTCTTTGAAAAGATGCTGATGCAAAACCGCATCCCTTACAAAATCTCCGGCGGGACCTCGTTCTTCTCCCGCCCTGAGATCAAAGATCTGCTCGCCTATTTGCGCGTGCTGACCAACCCGGACGACGACAGCGCGTTCTTGCGCATCGTCAACACGCCGAAGCGTGAAATCGGCCCGGCGACGCTGCAAAAGCTGGGTGAATGGGCGATGACCCGCAATAAAAGCATGTTCACCGCCAGCTTCGATATGGGGCTGAGCACGACGCTCACCGGGCGCGGTTACGAGTCGCTGACGCGCTTTACCCAGTGGCTGGGAGAGATCCAGCGCCTCGCCGAGCGCGAGCCGATCGCCGCCGTGCGCGATCTCATCCACGGGGTCGATTACGAATCCTGGCTTTACGAAACGTCCGCCAGCCCGAAAGCGGCAGAAATGCGCATGAAAAACGTCAACCAGCTGTTTACGTGGATGACCGAAATGCTGGAGGGCTCCGAGATCGACGAGCCGATGACCCTGACGCAGGTCGTCACCCGCTTTACCCTGCGCGACATGATGGAGCGCGGCGAGAGCGAAGAGGAAGCGGACCAGGTTCAGCTGATGACCCTGCACGCGTCCAAAGGCCTTGAATTCCCTTATGTTTATCTGGTGGGAATGGAAGAGGGATTATTGCCGCATCAGAGCAGCATTGATGAGGACAACGTCGATGAAGAACGACGTCTGGCTTACGTGGGCATTACCCGTGCGCAAAAAGAGCTGACCTTTACGCTGTGCAAAGAGCGCCGTCAGTATGGCGAAATGGTACGCCCGGAACCGAGCCGCTTCCTGCTGGAACTGCCGCAGGACGATCTGATTTGGGAGCAAGAGCGTAAGGTGATTACGGCTGAAGAAAGGATGCACAAAGGGCAAGCCAACGTGGCGAACATTCGCGCCATGCTGGCGAAAGCCAAAGAGAAGTAACGGCGGCGCTATTTCACTTCCAGATCCCAGTGGACGTAGCTCTGCCACTGGCATTCCTGCTCAATCATCTCAGCCCCAAGCGGGTGACGATCCAGCCAGTTATCCGGCAGCGTCAGCGTCAGGTTTTCGCCATCCGCGGAGAGGGTGATAGCAGGCAATAAGTCGGCGCGGCGACGGCTGGCGAACAGAATCGCCAGACGCAGCAGTCGACAGAGATGCTCGGCAACCCGCGGCGGGACGGCATTTTGCTGATGCAAAGACGAGAGATCGACAGTGTTGGTCTGGTTCAGGAGCAATGTCGCCAGCAGCTTTTTCTGCGCCGGAGTGAAACCCGGCAGATCCAGATTACGGACCAGATACGCGGCGTGAACCGGCGCCTGTTTGAAATCAATGCTCAGACCAATTTCATGAAGCGCACAGGCACTCAGTAAGAGATCACGGCTCAGAGGTTCAAGCGCCCAGGTGGTCGCCACCTGGTCTGCAAAGCTGGAGGCCAGTTGGGCCACGCGCTGTGCCTGCTCCGTATCGACGATAAAACGACGCTGAACATTACGCAGCGTTCGGCTGCGAATATCCTGTTCCACCGCCAGATGCAGCATGCCGTAGACCAGCCCTTCGCGCAGTGCGCCGCCGGCCAGGGTCATACATTGAATATCTAATTCGGTGAAGATGGCGATCAGAATTGCCAGACCGCTCGGGAACACCAGCGCGCGCTCGAGCGTCAGCCCTTCGATTTCCAGCTCTTCCAGACGACCGCACTGAATGGCGCGCTGTTTCAGCTGCTGCAGTTTGGCCAGCGTAATCCGTTCGTCCATGCCCTGCGCCATCATGATCTCTTGCAGAGCCTGAACCGTGCCCGACGCGCCGACACACACCTTCCAGCCGTGATAACGCAGTTCATCCATCACCGGACGCAGCACTTCGCGCGCGGCTTTTTCGGCCTCGTCGAAGTTTTCCTGGGCAAGATTACGATCGGTAAAGTAGCGCTCGAGCCAGGTCACACACCCCATCGACAGGCTGAACAATGACGTTGCCTGTGAACCGGTGCCCGTGACCAATTCGGTGCTGGCGCCGCCAATGTCCACCACCAGACGGCGATCGTCGCCACCGGTGGTGTGGGCGACACCCTGATAAATCAGACGCGCTTCTTCTTCACCGCTGATGACCTGTACCGGACAGCCGAGGATTTCCTGCGCTTTCGCGATAAAATCGACGGAGTTCACGGCCAGTCGCAGCGTGGCGGTAGCCACAACGCGGATTTGATTGTGCGGAATATCCTGCAGACGTTCAGCAAACAGACGCAGGCATTGCCAGCCGCGTTCCATCGCTTCAGGAGAGAGATGATTATCGCTGCTCAGGCCCGCCGCGAGGCGGACCTTGCGCTTGATGCGCGTCAGGGTCTGAATGCTCCCCGCCACCTCGCGTACAACCAGCATATGAAAACTATTCGAACCTAAATCAATAGCTGCATAAAGCGAGGTGGAACTGAGCATAGTAATTAACCTGAACGACGACGGTTACGTGGTGCTCCGCCGGTGCGGCGTGGGCCATTGCCGGAGCGGGCGCGAGTGAGGCGCTTCGCCGGTGGCAGTTCACTCAACAGCGCATCGGGATTGTATTTGCTCTGCGGAATAGAGTGGCCGATATAGGTTTCGATCGCCGTCAGGTTCAGAGCGTACTCTTCACAGGCCAGGCTGATGGAGTGACCGCTTGCGCCAGCACGACCGGTACGGCCGATACGGTGAACGTAGTCTTCACAATCGTCAGGCAGATCGTAGTTAAAGACGTGTGTGACGGCAGGAATGTGCAGACCGCGCGCAGCCACGTCGGTAGCGACCAGGATATCGAGGTCACCACGGGTAAATTCTTCAAGAATACGCAGACGTTTTTTCTGTGCCACGTCACCGGTCAGCAGGCCAACGCGATGTCCGTCTGCCGCCAGATGGCCCCAGATGTCTTCGCAGCGATGCTTGGTGTTGGCAAAGATAATGGCGCGATCTGGCCACTCTTCTTCGATCAGCGTTTGCAGCAGACGCATCTTTTCTTCGTTAGACGGATAGAAGAGCTCTTCTTTAATACGGTGGCCCGTTTTCTGCTCCGGCTCGACTTCCACGTATTCGGCGTTGTTCATCTGTTCGAACGCCAGTTCACGGACGCGGTAGGAGAGGGTGGCAGAGAACAGCATGTTCAGGCGCTGCGTGGTCGGTGGCATACGACGGAACAGCCAGCGGATATCTTTGATAAAGCCCAGATCGTACATGCGATCGGCTTCATCGAGGACCACAACCTGGATTGCACCGAGGTTAATGTGGTTTTGTTTTGCGTAATCGATCAGACGACCGGTGGTACCGATCAGAATATCAACGCCGCTTTCCAGCACTTTCAGCTGTTTATCGTAGCCGTCGCCGCCATAAGCCAGGCCTAATTTCAGGCCAGTGGTCTGTGCCAGAGGTTCCGCGTCGGCATGGATCTGCACCGCAAGTTCTCGCGTTGGAGCCATGATCAGCGCACGCGGTTGGTTAACTTTTCGGTCAGCAATTGCTGGATGAGAAAGTAAATAATGAAACGTTGACGTCAAAAACGCCATCGTTTTGCCAGTACCGGTTTGCGCCTGCCCTGCAACATCGCGACCGGCCAGCGTGAGCGGCAGGGCGAGGGCTTGAATGGGCGTGCAGTTATGAAAGCCTTTATTTTCAAGGGCTTCGATAACTTTTGCGTGCAGGGCGAAGTCGGAAAACTTCTGTTCTGTTAAATGTGTTTTGCTCATAGTGTGGTAGAATATCAGCTTACTATTGCTTTACGAAAGCGTATCCGGTGAAATAAAGTCAACCTTTAGTTGGTTAATGCTACATCAACACGTCGTTGATTAATCCTACACCAACACGCCAGGCTTATTCCTGTGGAGTTATATATGAGCGATAAAATTATTCACCTGACTGACGACAGTTTTGACACGGACGTACTTAAAGCTGACGGGCTGATCCTCGTCGATTTCTGGGCTGAATGGTGTGGTCCTTGCAAAATGATCGCCCCGATTCTGGATGAAATCGCTGACGAATATCAGGGCAAACTGACCATTGCCAAGCTGAACATCGACCAGAACCCGGGCACCGCGCCAAAATACGGCATCCGTGGCATCCCAACCCTTCTGCTGTTCAAAAACGGCGAAGTGGCTGCAACCAAAGTGGGCGCACTGTCCAAAGGTCAGCTGAAAGAGTTCCTGGACGCTAATCTGGCGTAAGGTTTCTCGGCCGGCGTCTGGATTCCGAAATTCTGTGGATCTCTGGACGCCCGGCTTTAGTCGTGCTAAGTTACCTATGACTTCGATTTACACACTACCTTGTCGTTCTGGTTTTACCCGATACTTCCCATTGTTAAATGAACGATGCGAGAGGTAGATAGATTCCGGGCTTGTCACTCAATCCGTCTTGTCGTTTCAGTTCTGTGCTTTCTCTTTGACCAGACAGCGAACAGACATGAGTTGATGGCCGCTAACAGGCATGGATGACCCTGCCATACCATTCACAACATTAAGTTCGAGTATCACCCCGAGTTTAAGAACCCACACCATTATGAATCTTACCGAATTAAAGAATACGCCGGTTTCTGAGCTGATCACTCTCGGCGAAAATATGGGGCTGGAAAACCAGGCTCGTATGCGCAAGCAGGACATTATTTTTGCCATCCTGAAGCAGCACGCAAAGAGTGGCGAAGATATCTTTGGCGACGGTGTCCTGGAGATATTGCAAGACGGATTTGGTTTCCTCCGTTCTGCAGACAGCTCCTACCTCGCCGGTCCTGATGACATCTACGTTTCCCCTAGCCAAATCCGCCGTTTCAACCTCCGCACAGGTGATACCATTTCAGGTAAGATTCGTCCTCCGAAAGAGGGTGAACGCTACTTTGCGCTGTTGAAAGTTAACGAAGTTAACTACGATAAACCTGAAAACTCGCGCAACAAGATCCTGTTCGAAAACTTAACGCCGCTGCACGCAAACTCGCGTCTGCGCATGGAGCGTGGTAACGGTTCTACCGAAGACCTCACCGCTCGCGTTCTGGATCTGGCTTCTCCGATTGGTCGTGGCCAGCGTGGTCTGATTGTGGCACCGCCGAAAGCGGGTAAAACCATGCTGCTGCAGAACATCGCACAGAGCATTGCTTACAACCACCCAGACTGCGTACTGATGGTTCTGCTGATCGATGAGCGTCCAGAAGAAGTGACCGAGATGCAGCGTCTGGTTAAAGGTGAAGTGGTTGCTTCTACCTTTGATGAGCCAGCCTCTCGCCACGTTCAGGTTGCTGAAATGGTTATCGAGAAAGCGAAGCGTCTGGTTGAACACAAGAAAGACGTTATCATTCTGCTCGACTCCATCACTCGTCTGGCGCGTGCGTACAACACCGTCGTACCGGCTTCCGGTAAAGTGCTGACCGGTGGTGTGGATGCGAACGCCCTGCATCGTCCAAAACGTTTCTTCGGTGCTGCACGTAACGTCGAAGAGGGCGGAAGCCTGACCATCATCGCGACAGCGCTGATCGATACCGGCTCCAAAATGGACGAAGTGATTTACGAAGAGTTTAAAGGTACAGGTAACATGGAACTGCACCTCTCTCGTAAAATTGCAGAGAAGCGCGTCTTCCCGGCAATCGACTACAACCGTTCCGGTACCCGTAAAGAAGAGCTGCTCACCACCCAGGAAGAGCTGCAGAAAATGTGGATCCTGCGCAAAATCATTCACCCAATGGGCGAAATCGACGCAATGGAATTCCTCATCAATAAGCTGGCTATGACTAAGACAAACGACGAATTCTTCGACATGATGAAACGCTCGTAATACAAATAAACCCAGCTAACGCCACGTTTTTACGTGGCGTTTTCTTTTTTTGGACTATACGCTATAACCGCAGACTCCCATTTTTGACCGACCAGTGCGACAATTAGAATGTTTGTAACGTCAAAAAGTAATTGATTGAAAAACATACAAAGGGAGTTGTAAGAGGCTGGCTTTATTCCTTCGGGAGCTATGGCTTCGTAGTTATACTTCCAGGATTAACATTTGTTGAGAGCATGAATTGTGAATCTACTCACTGCGGTTACTGAGCTAATCAGTATTTTTTTATTCACAACCTGTTTTTTGTTCATTGCGCGTAAGGTGGCAAAAAGAGTCGGGTTAGTGGATAAACCCAATTATCGTAAACGCCATCAGGGCCTGATCCCGCTGGTTGGGGGAATCTCCGTTTACGCGGGCATTTGCTTTACCTTTGGAATCGCAGATTATTATATCCCTCACGCTGCACTCTATCTGGCCTGTGCGGGTGTTCTGGTGCTGGTGGGCGCGCTCGATGACCGCTTCGATATCAGCGTAAAATTCCGTGCTTCGGTTCAGGCCGCGATCGGCATCATCATGATGGTGGTCGGTAAGCTCTATCTGAGCAGCCTCGGTTATATCTTTGGCACCTGGGAGATGGTGCTCGGTCCGTTCGGTTTCTTCCTGACGCTGTTTGCCGTGTGGGCTGCCATCAACGCTTTCAACATGGTTGATGGAATTGACGGTCTGCTGGGTGGCCTGTCGTCTGTCTCCTTCGCCGCTATCGGTATCATTTTATGGTTTGATGGTCAGTACAGCCTGTCAATGTGGTGTTTCGCCATGATTGCGGCCATCCTGCCTTATATCCTGCTTAATCTCGGTGTGCTGGGGCGTCGCTATAAAGTCTTTATGGGCGATGCAGGCAGTACGCTGATTGGTTTCACTGTCATCTGGATCCTGCTGGAAACGACTCAGGGAAAAACGCACCCTATCAGCCCGGTCACCGCGCTGTGGATCATCGCTATTCCGCTGATGGACATGGTAGCAATCATGTATCGTCGTCTGCGCAAGGGTATGAGTCCTTTCTCACCGGATCGCCAGCATATTCATCACCTGATCATGCGTGCAGGTTTTACTTCACGTCAGGCATTTGTGCTGATCACCCTCGCCGCCGCGCTGCTGGCCGGCATTGGGGTAGCCGCAGAATATGCGCACTTTATTCCTGAATGGGTAATGTTGGTATTATTCTTGCTAGCATTCTTCATGTACGGCTATTGCATTAAACGCGCATGGAAAGTCGCGCGCTTCATTAAACGTGTAAAACGCCGGATGCGTAGAAACAGTGGTAAAAATCCAACATTAACTAAGTAAAAACGGGACTGTGATGACTCAACCGTTGGCGGGAACGAAATCAGTGGTAACTGAGAACGAGCTGGATATTCGTGGTTTGTTTCGTGTTTTATGGGCGGGCAAGCTGTGGATTGCAGGAATCGCACTGGGGTTCGCGCTGCTGGCGCTGGCGTACACCTTTTTTGCGAAACAAGAGTGGAGCGCAACCGCGATCACCGATCGACCAACGGTAAACATGTTGGGCGGTTTCTATTCGCAGCAGCAGTTCCTGCGTAACCTCGATATCAAAGCCAATCTGGCCTCTTCGGACCAGCCCTCTGTGATGGATGAATCCTACAAAGAGTTCATCATGCAGCTGGCCTCCTGGGATACTCGCCGCGACTTCTGGTCCCAGACGGACTACTACAAACAGCGCATGGTCGGTAACAGTAAAGCCGACGCCGCCCTGCTGGATGACCTGATCAACAACATCCAGTTCACGCCAGGCGATGTGCTGCGCAACATCAACGACAACGTTAAGCTGATTGCTGAAACCGCGCCGGACGCGAACAATCTGCTTCGCCAGTATGTCGCCTTCGCCAGCCAGCGGGCTGCGAGCCATCTGAACGATGAGCTGAAAGGCGCATGGGCCGCGCGCACCATTCAAATGAAGGCGCAGGTTAAACGTCAGGAAGAGGTGGCAAAAGCCATTTTCTCCCGCCGCGTCCATAATATTGAACAGGCGCTGAAAATCGCCGAGCAGCGCAATATCTCCCGCAGTGAAACAGACGTTCCGGCCGACGAGCTGCCGGATTCCGAAATGTTCCTGCTGGGCCGCCCGATGCTGCAGGCGCGTCTTGAAAACCTGCAGGCCGTCGGGCCAGATTTCGATCTCGACTACGACCAGAACCGCGCCATGCTTAACACCCTGAATGTGGGTCCAACACTGGATCCGCGTTTTCAGACCTATCGTTATTTGCGAACGCCTGAAGAACCTGTAAAACGCGATAGTCCGCGTCGCGCATTCCTGATGATTATGTGGGGGATTGTGGGCGCACTGACGGGCGCAGGCGTGGCGTTAACACGTCGTCGCACAAATTAAGAACGCCGTCTACGATGAAGGCTCCGGCCTTCATCACCTAATCGAAGAGAATCGATGTGAAAGTACTTACCGTATTTGGCACAAGGCCGGAAGCCATCAAGATGGCGCCGCTGGTCCATGCGCTGGCAAATGATCCCTGGTTTGAGGCGAAAGTTTGCGTCACCGCGCAGCATCGGGAGATGCTTGATCAGGTTTTAAATCTCTTTTCCATTGTTCCGGATTACGATCTTAATATTATGAAACCGGGACAGGGATTGACCGAAATTACCTGTCGTATTCTGGAAGGGTTAAAACCTATTCTGGAATCATTTAAACCAGACGTCGTTCTGGTTCACGGCGATACCACCACCACTATCGCTACCAGTCTGGCCGCGTTCTATCAGCGCATTCCGGTCGGGCACGTTGAAGCTGGTTTACGCACTGGCGACCTCTATTCCCCATGGCCTGAAGAGGCCAACCGCACGCTCACCGGCCATCTGGCGATGTATCACTTCGCGCCAACCGAAAACTCCCGGCAGAACCTGCTGCGCGAAAACATTCGCGACGACAAAATTTTCGTCACCGGCAACACGGTGATTGATGCCCTGATTTGGGTGCGCGATCGCGTGATGGCGAGCGACGACCTGCGTGAAGAACTGGCGGTGCGCTATCCGTTCCTTACCGCAGGCAAAAAGATGATTTTGGTGACGGGCCACCGCCGCGAGAGCTTTGGCCGCGGGTTTGAGCAAATCTGCCACGCGCTGGCGGAAATCGCCGCGCAAAACCCGGACGTGCAGATCGTCTATCCGGTCCACCTCAACCCTAACGTCAGCGAGCCGGTGAATCGTATTCTGGGTCATATCGAGAACGTGATCCTGATTGAGCCGCAGGACTACTTGCCGTTCGTCTGGCTGATGAACCACGCCTGGCTGATCCTGACGGATTCCGGCGGCATTCAGGAAGAGGCCCCATCACTGGGTAAACCGGTGCTGGTGATGCGCGAAACCACCGAGCGCCCGGAGGCGATCAAAGCCGGAACGGTGCGCCTGGTGGGAACCGACACCAAACATCTGGTGGCAGAGGTCACACGCCTGCTGCACGATGAAAAAGAGTATCAGGCGATGAGCCACGCCCATAATCCTTATGGTGACGGGCAGGCCTGCAGCCGTATTTTGCATGCACTTAAACATAATCGGGTAACGCTATGAGTTTTTCTACCATCTCTGTCATTGGTCTTGGCTACATTGGACTACCGACTGCGGCCGCCTTTGCTTCACGTCAAAAGCAGGTTATCGGGGTGGATATCAACCAGCATGCGGTAGATACCATTAACCGTGGTGAAATTCATATTGTGGAGCCGGATCTCGACAAAGTGGTCAAAACCGCCGTCGAAGGCGGTTTCCTGAAAGCCAGCACGACGCCCGTCGAAGCCGATGCCTATCTGATTGCCGTGCCAACGCCGTTTAAAGGCGAGCATGAGCCGGATATGGTGTACGTCGAAGCGGCGGCCAAATCCATCGCCCCGGTGTTGAAGAAAGGCGCACTGGTGATTCTGGAGTCGACCTCTCCTGTCGGGGCGACCGAGCAGATGGCGCAGTGGCTGGCCGAAGCCCGCCCTGATTTGACCTTCCCGCAGCAGGCGGGCGAGCAGGCTGATATCAATATCGCCTATTGCCCGGAGCGCGTTCTGCCGGGCCAGGTGATGGTTGAGCTGATTAAAAACGACCGCGTGATTGGCGGCATGACGCCCGTCTGTTCTGCGCGCGCCAGCGAACTCTACAACATCTTCCTCGAAGGCGAGTGTGTGGTCACTAACTCACGCACGGCGGAAATGTGCAAGCTGACCGAAAACAGCTTCCGCGACGTGAACATCGCTTTCGCCAACGAACTGTCGCTGATTTGCGCCGACCAGGGGATTAATGTCTGGGAACTGATCCGCCTGGCGAACCGCCATCCGCGCGTCAACATTCTCCAGCCGGGCCCAGGCGTCGGCGGGCACTGTATCGCCGTAGACCCGTGGTTCATCGTGGCGCAAAACCCCGATCAGGCGCGCCTGATCCGCACCGCCCGCGAAGTGAACGACGGCAAACCGCATTGGGTGATGAACCAGGTGAAAGCCACGGTGGCGGATTGCCTCGCCGAAAGCGGCAAGCGCGCCAGCGAAGTCAAAATTGCCTGCTTTGGTCTGGCGTTTAAACCGAACATCGACGATCTGCGCGAAAGCCCGGCGATGGGCATCGCCGAGATGATTGCCACCTGGCACACGGGCGAAACGCTGGTCGTTGAGCCAAATATTCATACCCTGCCGAAGAAACTGGCGGGGCACTGTCAGCTCGCCACGCTCGATGACGCTCTGAAAACGGCCGATGTGCTGGTCCTGCTGGTGGATCACAAAGAGTTCAAAGCCATCAGCGGCGACGCGGTGCAGCAGAAGTTTATCGTTGATACCAAAGGGGTGTGGCGTTGAAACGGATCCTGATTACCGGCGGCGCAGGGTTTATCGGCTCTGCGGTTGTCCGCCACATTATCCAAAACACCACGGACTCCGTGGTGGTGGTGGACAAATTGACCTATGCCGGCAACCTGGCCTCTCTGGCCCCGGTCGCGGATGATTTGCGCTTTGCGTTTGAGCAGGTGGATATTTGCGATCGCGACGCCCTAAAAAGGATATTCGCGACATACCAGCCAGACGCCGTCATGCATCTGGCCGCTGAAAGCCACGTGGACCGCTCCATCGACGGCCCTGCAGTGTTTATCGAGACCAACATCGTTGGCACCTACACGCTGCTCGAGAGTGCCCGTGAATTCTGGGCGGGACTATCTGGCGATAAAAAAGCCCAGTTCCGATTCCATCACATCTCGACGGACGAAGTGTACGGCGACCTGCATTCAACCGATGATTACTTCACAGAAACAACGCCTTATGCGCCAAGCAGCCCTTATTCTGCTTCGAAAGCCAGTAGCGATCATTTGGTGCGCGCATGGCAGAGAACCTACGGACTGCCCGCTCTGGTGACCAACTGTTCCAACAATTATGGTCCGTACCATTTCCCTGAAAAACTTATTCCACTGATCATACTGAATGCCGTTGCCGGAAAAGCCCTGCCTGTTTATGGCAATGGGCAGCAAATTCGCGACTGGCTGCATGTTGAAGACCATGCCAGAGCGCTGTATCTGGTGGCTACGCAGGGTAAACCTGGCGAAACCTATAACATCGGCGGTCATAACGAACGCAAAAATCTGGATGTGGTGACGACGATCTGCGATCTGCTGGAGGATCTGGTTCCGGCAAAACCTGCAGGCGTGAACCATTATCGTGATTTGATTACTTACGTCGCCGATCGCCCCGGGCACGATCTTCGTTATGCTATTGATGCATCGAAGATTGAGCGCGAACTGGGCTGGATACCGCAAGAAACCTTTGAGAGCGGTATTCGTAAAACGGTGGAGTGGTATCTCGCAAACGAGACCTGGTGGAAACAGGTTCAGGATGGGAGCTATCAGGGCGAGCGACTGGGTCTACAGGGATAACGCAGGAGAAATCTGATGAAAGGTATTGTTCTGGCGGGTGGATCCGGTACGCGACTGCATCCGATCACAAGAGGCGTGTCGAAACAGCTTCTGCCGATTTACGATAAGCCCATGATTTACTATCCGCTTTCAGTGCTTATGCTGGCAGGTATTCGCGAGATTCTGATCATCACGACGCCGGAAGATAAAGCCTCCTATCAGCGTCTTCTGGGTGATGGTTCAGAGTTTGGCATTGAACTGAGTTACGCCGAGCAACCGAGCCCGGACGGTCTGGCTCAGGCTTTTATCATTGGCGAAGCGTTTTTAAACGGCGAGCCTTCCTGCCTGGTGCTTGGCGATAATATCTTTTTTGGTCAGGGGTTTAGTCCTAAACTGCGTCATGTCGCGGCACGTTCTGAAGGCGCGACGGTTTTCGGTTACCAGGTTATGGACCCTGAACGTTTTGGGGTGGTGGAGTTTGATGATAATTTCCGCGCCATCAGTCTGGAAGAAAAACCCAAAGACCCTAAATCGAACTGGGCCGTCACGGGGCTCTATTTCTACGACAGCAACGTGGTCGATTATGCGAAACGGGTGAAACCTTCTGAACGCGGCGAACTCGAGATCACCTCCATTAACCAGATGTATCTGGAGGATGGAAAGCTGACCGTCGAATTGCTGGGCCGTGGCTTTGCCTGGCTTGATACCGGTACTCACGACAGCCTGATTGAAGCCAGTACGTTCGTACAGACCGTCGAAAAACGTCAAGGATTTAAAATTGCCTGCCTGGAAGAGATCGCCTGGCGCAATGGCTGGCTGGACGACGAAGGCGTGAAACGCGCCGCCAGCCGACTCTCTAAAACAGGCTATGGCCAGTATCTGCTGGAGCTACTTCGTGCCCGTCCACGCCAGTATTGAACCGCTCACCTGGGAGACCGATTTTTTTGGTCTCTCCTCGGCGGTGGTGCGCTTTCGCGACGATGCTCCGGCACTGACGACGGCGGATTTCACGCCGTGGCAGCGCGTACAGGCCAAAATCCCGGCGGGACGTGCCGACTGGTTAGATGCCCTGCAAAAGCTCGGTTTTCAGCTGGTGGAAGGTGAAGTCGATCTGACCATCGCCGTCACGCAGCACGCTCCGACAGAAGCTGAAGTGGCAACGGAGCGGGATATTCCCGCGCTGCGCCAGATGGCAGCCCTGGCTTTTGCCCAGAGCCGCTTTCGTGCGCCCTGGTATGCGCCCGACGCCAGCGGTCGGTTTTACGCGCAGTGGATTGAAAACGCCGTTAAAGGCACCTTCGACCATGAGTGCCTGGTTTTCCGCGCCAGCAGCGGCGAGATTGAGGCATTTGTCTCTCTGCGCCAGCTGAGTGAGAGCGAAGCACGTATCGGCCTGCTCGCCGGTCGCGGGATGGGGGACAAACTGATGCAGGCGGCGCTTCACTGGGCCGCGCAGCGTCAGGTATCAACATTGCGGGTGGCGACCCAACTGGGTAACACCGCCGCGCTTAAACGTTACATTGCAAGCGGTGGCAACATTGATGCGACCGCTTACTGGCTATACAGGTGACAAGATGATTCCATTTAACGCGCCTCCCGTTGTGGGCACTGAACTTGATTACATGCAGTCTGCCATGGGCAGCGGCAAACTCTGCGGCGACGGCGGATTTACCCGTCGCTGTCAGCAGTGGATGGAGCAGCGTTTTCACAGCGCCAAAGTGCTGCTGACGCCGTCCTGCACGGCGTCCCTCGAGATGGCCGCGCTGCTGCTGGACATCAAGCCGGGTGACGAAGTCATCATGCCGAGCTACACCTTTGTTTCGACGGCGAACGCGTTCGTTCTGCGTGGCGCAAAAATTATCTTTGTTGATGTCCGCCCGGATACGATGAACATCGACGAAACCCTGATTGAAGCGGCGATCACCGACAAAACGCGGGCGATTGTGCCGGTTCACTACGCGGGTGTGGCGTGTGAGATGGACACCATCATGGCCATCGCCAAAAAGCACAACCTGTTCGTGGTGGAAGATGCCGCGCAGGGCGTGATGTCCACCTACAAAGGCCGCGCTCTGGGTACGATCGGCCACATCGGCTGCTTTAGCTTCCACGAAACCAAAAACTACACCGCAGGCGGTGAAGGTGGCGCGACGCTGATCAACGACCGTGCGCTGGTGGAACGCGCCGAAGTGATTCGCGAGAAAGGCACCAACCGCAGCCAGTTCTTCCGCGGGCAGGTCGATAAATACACCTGGCGCGATATCGGCTCCAGCTATCTGATGGCCGATCTGCAGGCCGCCTATCTCTGGGCGCAGCTTGAAGCGGCCGAGCGCATCAACCAGCAGCGTCTGTCCCTGTGGCAGACCTATTACGATGCCTTCGCGCCGCTGGCGCAGCAAGGGCGCATCGAGCTGCCGACCATTCCGGCAGACTGCGTTCACAACGCGCACATGTTTTACATCAAACTGCGCGACAACGATGACCGCAGCAACCTGATCGCCTACCTGAAAGAGGCGGAGATCATGGCGGTGTTCCATTACATCCCGCTGCACTCCAGCCCGGCGGGTGAAGCCTTCGGTCAGTTTGTCGGTGAAGATCGCTACACCACCAAAGAAAGTGAGCGTTTGCTTCGTCTGCCGCTGTTCTACAACCTCGCGCCGGTCAATCAGCGCACGGTGATTAATACCCTTCTGAGCTACTTCCGCTGATATGTCTCTGGCGAAAGCATCGGTGTGGACCGCCGCGTCCACGCTCGTCAAGATTGGCGCAGGGCTGCTGGTGGTTAAACTGCTGGCGGTCTCCTTTGGCCCGTCCGGTGTCGGACAGGCCGGAAACTTCCGCCAGCTTGTGACCGTGCTCGGCGTTCTCGCCGGGGCCGGAATCTTCAACGGTGTCACCAAATACGTGGCGCAGCATCACGATGATGCGGCGGCGCTGCGCAGGGTGGTCGGGACGTCCTCGGCGATGGTCTTAGGTTTTTCCACGCTGCTGGCCATCGTCTTTTTACTGGCTGCTGCGCCTATCAGTCAGGGGCTGTTTGGCAATACTCATTATCAGGGGCTGGTGCGTCTGGTCGCGCTGGTGCAGATGGGAATCGCCTGGGCTAACCTGCTGTTAGCGCTGATGAAAGGCTTCCGCGACGCCGCCGGGAATGCGCTGGCGCTGATTCTGGGGAGCCTTATCGGCGTCGTCGCCTATTACGTCTGCTATCGTCTCGGCGGCTATGAAGGCGCGCTGCTGGGCCTGGCGCTGGTTCCGGCGCTGGTGGTCATTCCTGCCGCGTTTATGCTGATGCGCAGACGCACCATTCCGCTGAGCTATCTCAAACCGCAGTGGGACAAAATGCTGGCCGGGCAGTTGGGGAAATTCACCCTGATGGCGCTGATCACCTCCGTCACGCTTCCCGTGGCCTATGTGATGATGCGAAACCTGCTGGCGGCGCATTACAGCTGGGATGAAGTAGGGATCTGGCAAGGGGTGAGCAGTATTTCTGACGCTTATCTCCAGTTCATCACCGCCTCGTTTAGCGTCTACCTGCTGCCGACGCTGTCGCGCCTGGCCTCTCGTGAAGACATCACCCGCGAAATCGGCCGCTCCCTGCGCTTCGTGCTGCCTGCCGTGGCCGCCGCGAGTCTGACCGTCTGGCTGCTGCGTGACGTCGCTATCTGGCTGCTGTTCTCCGCGAAATTTACCGCGATGCGCGACCTGTTCGCCTGGCAGCTGGTGGGTGATGTACTGAAAGTGGGTGCTTACGTTTTCGGCTATCTGGTGATTGCCAAAGCTTCTCTGCGACTCTATATCCTGGCGGAGATCAGCCAGTTCACGCTGCTGACCGCGTTCTCTCACTGGCTGATCCCAACGCATGGTGCGCTGGGCGCAGCTCAGGCCTACATGGCCACTTACATTGTCTATTTCGCTGCCTGTTGCGGCGTATTTTTACTTTGGCGTAGACGCGCATGACTGCACTGATTCACGTGTTGGGTTCGGATATTCCGCATCACAACCGCACAGTATTACAGTTTTTTAATGACTCGCTGGCGACCGGCAGCGCCGACGCGCGCGAGTTTATGGTCGCGGGCCAGGATAATGGGCTGAGTGCCGCCTGTCCTGCGCTGTCGATAAGCTTCTGGCCGGACAAATCCGCGCTGGCAAAGGCGGTGATCGCCAAAGCCAAAGCGAATCGCGAGCAGCGTTTCTTTTTCCACGGCCAGTTTAATACCGGCCTGTGGCTGGCGTTGCTGAAAGGCGGCATCAAGCCCGCGCAGTTTAACTGGCATATCTGGGGCGCGGATCTGTATGAAGTCTCCTGCGGCTGGAAATTCCGCCTGTTCTATCCTCTGCGCCGGATGGCTCAGGGCCGCGTTGGCTGCGTGTTTGCCACCCGCGGCGACCTGAACTATTTTGCGAAGCAGCACCCCAACGTGCGCGGCGAATTACTCTATTTCCCGACCCGCATGGACCCGGCGCTGAACAATATGGCGAACGAGGCGCAGCGGGAAGGCAAACTGACCATTCTGGTAGGTAACTCCGGCGATCGCAGCAATGAACACATCGCGGCGCTGAAGGCCGTCCATCAACAGTTTGGCGATACGGTGAACGTGATCGTGCCGATGGGCTATCCTGCAAATAATGACGCGTACATTTCAGAGGTGCGTCAGAGCGGTCTGGCGCTGTTTAGCCCGGAGAATCTGCAGATCCTCAGCGATAAGCTGGAGTTTGATGATTACCTGGCTCTGCTGCGAAAATGCGATCTTGGGTACTTCATTTTTGCCCGTCAGCAGGGGATTGGCACGCTGTGTCTGCTGATTCAGGCCGGAGTGCCGTGCGTGCTGAACCGTGAGAATCCGTTCTGGCAGGATATGGCCGAGCAGCACATTCCGGTGCTGTTCACTACCGATGAACTGAATGACGACGTGGTGCGTGAAGCACAGCGCCAGCTGGCGTTGGTGGATAAAAATGCCATCGACTTTTTCAGCCCGAATTTCCTCACGCCCTGGCATCAGGCGCTGCGGATTGCTGCAGGAGAGAAGGCATGAGCCAGTTGCAATTTAGCGGCCTGTTGGTGATCTGGCTTCTGGCCTCGCTGTTTATCGCCACGCTCACCTGGTTTGAGTTCCGCCGCGTGCGTTTTAACTTCAACGTCTTCTTCTCGCTGCTGTTCCTGCTGACCTTCTTCTTCGGCTTTCCGCTGACCAGCATTCTGGTCTTCCGCTTTGACGTCAGCGTCGCGCCGCCGGAAATTCTGATGCAGGCGTTGCTCTCCGCCACCTGTTTCTATGCCGTGTATTACGTGACTTACAAAACGCGCTTACGCCCGGCGAACCACGCGCCGCGCCGCCCGCTGTTCACCATGAACCGGGTGGAAACGCATCTGACCTGGGTGATGCTGATGATTATCGCCCTGGTCAGCGTCGGTATTTTCTTCATGCATAACGGCTTTTTGCTGTTCAAACTGCACTCCTACAGCCAGATATTTTCCGCCGAAGTCTCCGGCGTGGCACTTAAGCGTTTCTTCTATTTCTTCATCCCGGCAATGCTGGTCATCTACTTCCTGCGCCAGGACAGCAAAGCCTGGCTGTTCTTCCTGGTGAGCACGGTGGCGTTTGGTCTGTTGACCTACATGATTGTGGGCGGAACGCGCGCCAACATCATCATTGCCTTCGCGATCTTCCTGTTCATCGGCATCATCCGCGGCTGGATCTCGCTATGGATGCTGGTTGCCGCAGGGGTGTTTGGCATCGTCGGCATGTTCTGGCTGGCGCTTAAACGCTACGGCATGGACGTGAGCGGTGACGAGGCGTTTTACACCTTCCTGTACCTCACTCGCGACACCTTCTCGCCGTGGGAAAACCTGGCGCTGCTCCTGCAAAACTACGACAAAATCGACTTCCAGGGGCTGGCGCCCATCGTGCGTGATTTCTACGTCTTTATCCCGACCTGGCTATGGCCAGACCGGCCAGGCGTGGTGCTGAACACGGCGAACTACTTCACCTGGGAAGTGCTGAATAATCACTCCGGCCTTGCGATCTCCCCGACGCTGATTGGTTCGCTGGTGGTGATGGGCGGCGTATGGTTTATCCTGCCGGGCGCCCTGGCTGTAGGGCTTATCATCAAATGGTTCGACTGGCTGTATGTGCGCGGGAACGAAGAGACCAACCGCTACAAGGCGGCGATTTTGCACAGTTTCTGTTTTGGTGCCATTTTCAATATGATCGTGCTGGCGCGTGAGGGGCTGGATTCATTTGTCTCGCGCGTGGTCTTTTTCATGGTGGTCTTCGGTCTCTGCCTGCTACTGGCGAAACTGCTGTACTGGCTGTTTGA
Organism: Lelliottia sp. EB106-05-01-XG201; assembly: GCF_058791735.1. Taxonomy (NCBI): domain Bacteria; kingdom Pseudomonadati; phylum Pseudomonadota; class Gammaproteobacteria; order Enterobacterales; family Enterobacteriaceae; genus Lelliottia; species Lelliottia sp. EB106-05-01-XG201. The sequence goes on along the minus strand of NZ_JBYTDV010000001.1, from coordinate 4,604,625 downwards.
CAGCGCGGGCCTGATTCACCGTCGCCTGACGCGCACAACCCGAACACTTTCCCAGGTCTGAGTAAGGATAATCATGACTGACAATACCTCTGCGCCAGTGTATACCCTGCGCGGACTGAAACTGATTGGCTGGCGCGATATGCAGCACGCGCTGGATTATCTCTGCGCTGATGGGCAGATCAAATCCGGTACGCTGGTGGCGATTAACGCTGAAAAAATGCTGGCCGTTGAAGATAACGCGGAAGTGAAAAGCCTGATTGAAGCCGCCGAGTTTAAATACGCTGACGGCATCAGCGTCGTCCGTTCGATCCGCAAGAAGTTCCCGCAGGCGCAGGTTTCGCGCGTCGCGGGGGCCGATCTGTGGGAAGAGCTGATGGCGCGGGCAGGGCAGGACGGCACGCCGGTGTTCCTGATTGGCGGCAAACCCGATGTGCTGGCGCAGACGGAGCAGAAGCTCCGCGCGCAGTGGAATGTTAACATCGTGGGCAGTCAGGACGGCTACTTCAAACCGGAAGACAGGCAGGCGCTGTTTGAGCGCATCCGCGACAGCGGGGCGAAAATCGTGACTGTGGCGATGGGCTCACCGCGCCAGGAAATCCTGATGCGCGACTGCCGTCTGGTTTGTCCGAATGCGCTGTATATGGGCGTTGGCGGCACCTACGACGTCTTTACTGGCCATGTGAAGCGCGCGCCAAAAGTGTGGCAGAACTTAGGCCTGGAGTGGTTGTATCGCCTCCTGTCCCAGCCGAGCCGCATCAAACGACAGATCAAACTCCTGCGTTACCTCGCCTGGCACTACACCGGCAAAATGTAATCAAAATGTAGCGCGATGTGCTATTCGCGCTGCAACCCACCTGCAAAACTGCTGCGTTTCTGTGCAATACGTTCATTTTTTTAATGCTTCGTTTGCCATTTGGCAGGATTTAAGAAACCATTCCTCCCCGTATTTCAGTACCCAAAAATAATAACCGGCAAAAGCCGGGCAACAGCAAACACAACCGAGGATTTATGGCAGAGAAAAAACCTGAGCTTCAGCGTGGGCTGGAAGCTCGTCACATAGAATTGATAGCGCTGGGCGGCACTATCGGCGTTGGCCTGTTTATGGGCTCCGCCAGCACGCTCAAATGGGCTGGTCCGTCTGTACTGTTGGCGTATATCGTCGCCGGGCTGTTCGTCTTCTTCATCATGCGCTCGATGGGCGAAATGCTGTTCCTTGAGCCGGTCGCCGGTTCATTCGCCGTTTACGCGCACAAATACATGAGCCCGTTCTTTGGCTACCTCACGGCCTGGTCGTACTGGTTTATGTGGATGGCGGTGGGGATATCGGAGATCACCGCGATTGGGGTCTACGTCCAGTTCTGGTTCCCGGAAATGGCGCAGTGGATACCCGCGCTCATCGCCGTGGGGCTGGTGGCGCTTGCAAACCTGGCGGCCGTGCGACTGTACGGGGAAATCGAGTTCTGGTTTGCGATGATCAAAGTCACCACCATTATCGTGATGATTGTGGTTGGCCTTGGCGTGATCTTCTTTGGCTTCGGCAACGGCGGGCAGTCGATTGGCTTTGGCAACCTGACCGAGCACGGCGGCTTCTTTGCCGGCGGCTGGAAGGGCTTCCTGACGGCGCTCTGTATCGTGGTGGCGTCCTATCAGGGCGTGGAGCTGATCGGCATCACTGCCGGTGAAGCAAAAAACCCGCAGGTCACCCTGCGTAGCGCGGTGGGCAAAGTCCTGTGGCGCATCCTGATTTTCTACGTGGGCGCGATTTTCGTTATCGTCACCATCTTCCCGTGGAACCAGATTGGCACCACCGGCAGCCCGTTCGTGCTGACCTTCGCCAAAATTGGGATTACCGCGGCGGCAGGGATTATCAACTTCGTGGTGCTGACGGCGGCGCTGTCGGGCTGTAACAGCGGGATGTACAGCTGTGGCCGTATGCTCTATGCGCTGGCGAAAAACCGTCAGCTGCCGGCGGCAATGGGTAAAGTCTCCCGCGCTGGTGTGCCTGTGGCGGGTGTGACGGTTTCTATCGTCATTCTGCTGATAGGCTCGTGCCTGAACTACATTATCCCGAATCCGCAGCGTGTGTTCGTTTACGTCTACAGCGCCAGCGTGCTGCCGGGCATGGTGCCGTGGTTTGTGATTCTGATAAGCCAGCTGCGCTTCCGTCAGGCGCACAAAGAGGCGATTGCCAGCCACCCGTTCCGCTCCATTTTGTTCCCATGGGCGAACTATGCGACGATGGCGTTCCTGATTTGCGTTCTGATCGGAATGTACTTCAATGAAGACACCCGCATGTCGCTGTTTGTCGGGATTATCTTTATGGCCGCCGTGTCGATTGGCTACAAGCTTTTTGGCCTCAGCCGCCACGCTGAAATCCAGAAAGTGGAGTAATAAGCGACAAAATGCACAAAGCGTAACCAAACGCGCATTTTTTTCGAAAAAGCACTAGACAGCAGACCGAGACCTCCGTAATATCCAGCCCCGCAACGGCGCTAAGCGCCCGTAGCTCAGCTGGATAGAGCGCTGCCCTCCGGAGGCAGAGGTCTCAGGTTCGAATCCTGTCGGGCGCGCCAATTAAGTAGTCTGGCGTTCGAGCTGCGGTGGTAGTAGTACATACCGCGTGAAAGAATAAGTAGTGGTGGCTATAGCTCAGTTGGTAGAGCCCTGGATTGTGATTCCAGTTGTCGTGGGTTCGAATCCCATTAGCCACCCCATTATTTGATAAGTTGTGACATTGCGACGGTGGCGGAATTGGTAGACGCGCTAGCTTCAGGTGTTAGTGTCTTAACGGACGTGGGGGTTCAAGTCCCCCCCCTCGCACCACGACTTACAGAATTGAACTAAAAATTCAAAAAAGCAGTACATCGGCGAGTAGCGCAGCTTGGTAGCGCAACTGGTTTGGGACCAGTGGGTCGGAGGTTCGAATCCTCTCTCGCCGACCAATTTTGAACCCCGCTTCGGCGGGGTTTTTTGTTTTCTGCGGTTTGTGCCTGTGTTGTCATTTCCCGACAACGCCATCCCTCTTTGTCGCGATTCAGAGACAGCTAATTCACTGTTTTATATCACTATTTTTCTTTATTGGTATTTGTGTCGCTCTCAGGAGACACATGCGCCAGTTTTGAAGCTCTTTCTGCTGCTCCGAATACCCCCATTAAAAGAAAAATTCCTTTTTTCTTATCATGTTGCGAAATGTAAAACTTCTTTCTGTAACCCTGGCACGTTACGTGCAATAATATACGTGTAGATGCTCATTCCATCTCTTATGTTCGCCTTAGTGCCTCATAAACTCAGGAATGACGCAGAGCCATTTAAGGTGCTTATCGTCCACAGACAGATGTCGCTTCGGTCTCATCAAACACCATGGACATAACGTTGAGTGAAGCACCACATATGTTGTCAAACAGACCTGTTTAACGCCTGCTTTTATAGCAGGCGTTTTTTTATGGGCGATGCCCGAAATAGCGGCCATAAAAAAGGAGGCCTTGAGGCCTCCTGATGCGCGGTGCTTGAACTTACTGACCGTTATTCTGCAAGGTTAACAGCAGGCCGTCGCGACGCATGGCTGCGGCTTCTTCCGGCTTGTGCTGCTTGTCCAGCGTGTCAGCCAGCCAGGCGTAATCAAACGCGTCCGGGCGCTGTTTCAGCGCTGCGCGGAAGGCGAGGCTCGCCTCCTGCCATTCGCCGTGCTTCATCAGCGACTGGCCCAGCGTGCTCCACAGCAGCGGGCGGTCGCCCACGGTTTTGATCTGCTGGCGCAGCATTTTTTCCATCTGCTCAGGATTGTTGGTCCGAAGACGTGGGATCACCATCACCAGACGGTCATCATACTGACGTTTCAGGCCATCAAGTATGATCTCCTGCGCCGTGTCATGATCGTCACATTCGATGAGATGCTCCGCCATCGCCACCTGCAGCGGAACCTGCTGACGCGTTTTGCGGCTCTGGTTTTTCCACCAGGTTTTCAGACCGTCGCTGCCCAGATCGGCTCGCGCCTGATCCATCAGACCAATCCACGCCTGACGCTGCAGCGCATCGCGATGCTCGTCATCGCCCACGTCGGCTTTCGCCATCGACGGAATGATATCCAGCAGTGAACCCCATGCGCCGGTGCGGATATAAGCCTGCTCGGCCAGACGCAGCACTTCCGGATGACGCGGGGTGATCTCCAGCAGACGGTCAACGCCATGACGCGCAGCGTGATTCTCGTTACGCGCCAGCTGAATGCGCACGCGGGTAATTTCTACCGGGATCTGATCGTTCGATGACAGCTCCGACGCGCGCTCAAGATGCTGATTCGCGCGCGCTTCATCCCCACGTTGCTGAGCGGCTTCGGCGGCTAACAGATAGTTCACCACCGGCTGCTCGGCGTGATCGGCATTTTTCGACATCAGCTTTTCAACCTGCTGATAATCGCCTTCCGCGAGTTTGAGCAGCGCCTGTTCGGTCTGTTTGCGCGCGCGACGGCGTTTGCGTCCGACGAACCAGCCGCGGGTATGCGCCCCGGTACGGAAGATGCGGCGCAGGATCCATTCGATCGCAAACAGCACCACCATGGTCAGGATCAAGATGATCACCAGACCCGTGACGCTGGTTTCGATGTTGTAGTTATCGGTCTGGATCAGGACATAGCCCTGGTGACCTGCAATCAGAGGTCCAAGGACGATCCCGGCGATCAGCAATAAGAAGAGTAATAAGACTTTTAACATGATCACTCTCCTTGAGGTGCGCTTTCAGGGGCAGGCGCAGGGGCTGCTGCATCCGGCTGTGCGGCCACGCCTGGCTGAGCCAGCAGGTTGCGCACGCGGGTTTGCATCAGTTTCTCCAGAATCGGCTGGCTTTCCAGTTTGTCCGGGACGTTCATGGTGATGTTCTGCTGACTGAGCTTATCGACATCGTCCAGGAACGCGGTGGTGGTGGCATCGCTGGTGTCGTAGTAAGCACGCACCCACGTCGAAACATTATCCAGCGCCTGTTTGTAGGTCTCTTCCTGATGACGCGGCACGGCCTGCGCGGCAACCAGCAGGCGGGAGCGGATGTTCTCGCGCAGATAGACATCCTGATTCGGCGCTAACAGCGGAACGGCGGTTTCGTCTCGGCGGCGGACGGTGATAAAGCTGTCCATGAAGTTCTGCCAGCTTTTCTGCAGGTTGATGCGCCACTCGCTCAGGGAGCTCGACAGCTCGGTGCCGTCGGAATCCATTGGGGAGTCGTCGTCGTTGTTATCCGCGAGACGCAGGTTATCAATCGAGTTAGCCAGTTGATTGACCTTGAGAATAATGCCGTCGTAATCCACCTGCGAAACCGCGCCGAGGCTGGCGATGTCTTCGGTAATCGCGCGACGGGCGACGATCAGGCTTGGGTCGTTCATGTCGGCCAGGCTGGCGTCGGCGCTTTTCAGCAGCGCGGCGGCAGTGGTGACATCCTGATCGCTCCACAGCTTACGCCCGGCCAGTTTGACCAGGAAATCCGCCTGAGAGAGCAGCCAGGTTTTGGCATCGGTCCCGGAAATGGTCGCCACTTTCTGCTGCACTTCGCCGAGCTGTTTGGTCAGCTCTTCCTGACGGGAATGGGCTTCGGCCAGCTGCGTAGATTGCTGCTTGATCACGCCTTCCAGCTCGGTTTTCTGCGTCTCCTGCGCTTTTTGCAGGGCAGTGATTTGATTCACCAGCGCATCGCTGGTCATTGTCTGGTTAGTGGCCTGCTTTTTCACCAGACCGTACAAACCGACACCGGCCGCCAGGGCAATGGCGATAGCGATCGCGCTCAGCGCGAGGCTGGTTTTATTGCTGCCGTTTTTTTTCTCAACAATCTGTTCAGTCTTCTCTGGCTGCGGCGGGGTGGCCACAGTCTCCCTGGTCTCTTCAACCACGGCGGAGGATTTTTCTTGTTCCGTCATTATGGCTTCCCATTATGAGAGTTATTGTAATGCGCGCAGCAGCGCATCGTTGTCGGCGTTATCAGCGATCCGAATATCTTGCCAGCCCAGTTCCCGGGCGAGGTTCGCCAGACGCTCGCTGACGACCAGAAGTCGACAGCGGAGTAACCAGTTTTCACGATACCATTGCGGAATCAGCGACCAGAGCTGCTGGAGCATTTCGCCGCTGGTGATGACCACCGTATCCACGCCGCGCGTGTGCCAGCGCATCGCTTCCTCTGCACCATCATAATATTTGGCACAGCGCTGGTAGCATTCGCAGAAGGTCACGTCAGCCCCACGGGCGCTTAAGGTTTCACCCAGTAATTCACGACCGCCGTTCCCGCGAAGGATCAGTGCGCGCTTACCCGCAACAGTTTGTAATTCAGGTAATTGTAGCAAGATTTCGCTGATTTCCCGATCTAACGGGTATTGAACGTCAATTCCGCTGACCGCATGCAGGGCCAGGGCGGTGGTGCGTCCAATGGCGAAATAGCGTGGCGCAGTCGGCCAGCTTTGCTTCTCTTGCTGCAGTTGGGCGTGAGCAAATTCTACGGCGTGTTGCGATAAGGCGAAAACCAAATCGCCTTCCTTCAGGGCATAAAGATGGTCGGCGAGCGCAGAGAGCTGCCGACCCGGGGAGAACTCAATCAGCGGAAAACTCCATGCCACCTGCCCCAGTGCGCGCAGACGGCTCACTAACTGCTCTCCTGCGGGAGAAGGGCGGGTGACGAGAATACTCATGCTGGTGGTTCTCCGTTGTAGACGTCTGCCAGGATCTCACGTGCGCCGTTATTCAGCAGCTCTTCGGCCAGAGAAATGCCGAGCGCTTCGGCGTCTGCTGCCGGGCCGCGGCGTTCACCGCGCACCATCTGTGAACCGTCCGGCGCGCCAACCAACGCACGCAGCCAGAGTTCACCGTCGGTTAATTCAGCATAGCTGCCAATCGGCACCTGACAGCCGCCTTCCAGACGGGTATTCATCGCACGCTCTGCCTGAACGCGAATCGCGGTCTCGTCGTGATTGAGCGGGGCGAGCAGGCTGCGGGTGCGCTCGTCATCAAGACGACACTCAATTCCTACCGCGCCCTGGCCGACAGCTGGAAGGGAAAGCTCAGGCGGAAGGGCGACACGCACACGAGACTCCAGCCCCAGACGCTTCAGGCCCGCTACCGCCAGAATAATGGCGTCGTAATCACCGTTATCCAGTTTGCCGAGACGCGTCCCGACGTTACCGCGCAGGGAGCGAATCACCAGATCCGGACGGCGTTCAGCCAGCTGACACTGGCGGCGTAAACTTGACGTGCCAACCACGCTCCCGAGAGGTAAATCATCGAGGGAGGCGTAGTGGTTGGAGACGAACGCATCGCGCGGATCTTCGCGCTCGCAAATCGTCACCAGGCCCAATCCCTCAGGGAATTCGACCGGAACATCTTTCATGGAATGGACGGCGATATCGGCGCGATTCTCAAGCAGTGCAACTTCCAGCTCTTTGACAAACAGGCCTTTTCCGCCCACTTTCGCGAGAGGGGTATCAAGGATCACATCGCCGCGCGTCACCATCGGAACCAGTTCGACACGCAGCCCTGAATGGCAGGCTTCGAGGCGCTGCTTAACATATTGTGCCTGCCAGAGCGCAAGGGGGCTTTGGCGTGTGGCAATTCTCAAAACATTGTCTAACATGCTTGTTACCGTCATTATCAATCGCTGACCATCCTAACATTGTTGACTCTGGGATGTCAGTTTTACGGTCGATGAAGGGGTGAGGGACAAGGCGGTGCGCAGGACACCCGCTGCCGTATTAAGGAATTTACACGTACAGAACGGTGCTACACTTGTATGTAGCGCATCTTTCTTTACGGTCAATCGGCAAGGTGTTAAATTGATCACGTTTTAGACCATTTTTTCGTCGCTACCACCATAAAGTGAGAGACGAAAAAGGGTAACGGTTCTTTTTTGAAATACTGCGGGCTCGTAATCATTCGCGCTTTTGAACGATTGCTACGTCCGGCAACATCAGGCGATATGTCTTGTACCTCTATATTGAGACTCTGAAACAGAGACTGGATGCCATAAATCAATTGCGCGTGGATCGTGCGCTTGCTGCCATGGGACCTGCTTTCCAACAGGTTTACAGTCTGCTGCCAACATTACTGCACTATCACCATCCGCTGATGCCGGGTTACCTTGATGGTAACGTTCCCCAGGGCATATGTATTTTCACGCCTGATGAAACCCAGCAGCACTATCTGAGCGAGCTGGAACTCTACCGCGGTATGCCGCCGCAAGAATCCCCGAAAGGTGAGCTGCCGATTACCGGCGTTTACACCATGGGGAGTACCTCGTCCGTAGGACAAAGCTGCTCTTCTGACCTGGATATCTGGGTCTGCCATCAATCCTGGCTCGATAACGACGAGCGTCAGCTGCTGCAGCGTAAATGCAGCCTGCTGGAAAGCTGGGCGGCGTCGCTCGGCGTGGAAGTGAGCTTCTTCCTGATTGATGAGAACCGTTTCCGCCACAACGAAAGTGGCAGTCTCGGCGGTGAAGACTGCGGCTCCACGCAGCACATTTTGCTGCTCGACGAATTTTACCGTAGCGCCGTGCGTCTCGCCGGGAAGCGTATTCTGTGGAATATGGTGCCGTGCGAAGAAGAAGAGCATTACGACGACTACGTCATGTCGCTCTATTCTCAGGGTGTTCTGACGCCAAACGAATGGCTGGATCTGGGCGGTTTAAGCTCCCTGTCCGCCGAAGAGTATTTTGGCGCGAGCCTGTGGCAGCTCTATAAAAGTATCGATTCACCGTACAAAGCGGTGCTGAAAACCCTGCTGCTCGAAGCCTACTCCTGGGAATACCCGACGCCACGCCTGCTGGCGAAAGATATCAAACAGCGTCTGCACGACGGGGAGATCGTCTCCTTCGGCCTCGATGCCTACTGCATGATGCTCGAACGCGTCACCGAATACCTGAAAGCCATTGATGACACCACGCGTCTCGACCTGGTGCGTCGATGTTTCTATCTCAAAGTCTGTGAAAAACTCAGCCGCGAACGCGCATGCGTTGGCTGGCGTCGTGAAGTGGTCAGTCAGTTAGTCAAAGAGTGGGGATGGGACGAAGAGCGTCTGTCCATGCTCGATAACCGCGCCAACTGGAAAATCGATCAGGTGCGTGAAGCGCACAACGAACTGCTCGATGCGATGATGCAGAGCTACCGCAACCTGATTCGCTTCGCCCGCCGTAACAACCTCAGCGTCTCCGCCAGCCCGCAGGATATCGGTGTCTTGACCCGTAAACTGTACGCCGCGTTCGAAGCGCTGCCGGGCAAAGTCACGCTGGTGAACCCGCAGATTTCGCCTGACCTGTCAGAACCGAACCTGACCTTTATCTATGTTCCGCCAGGCCGCGCCAACCGCACCGGTTGGTATCTGTACAACCGTGCGCCAAGCATGGATTCGATCATCAGCCATCAGCCGCTGGAATATAACCGCTATCTCAATAAGCTGGTGGCCTGGGCCTGGTTCAACGGCCTGCTGACGTCGCGTACCCGCCTGTTTATCAAAGGCAACGACGTCGTCGATCTCGCTAAATTGCAGGAAATGGTCGCCGATGTGTCGCACCACTTCCCGCTGCGTCTGCCCGCGCCGACGCCAAAAGCGCTCTACAGCCCGTGTGAAATTCGCCATCTGGCGATTATCGTCAACCTGGAATACGACCCGACGGCGGCCTTCCGCAATCAGGTGGTCCATTTTGATTTCCGCAAGCTGGATGTCTTTAGCTTTGGCGAGCAGCAAAACTGCCTGGTGGGCAGCGTTGACCTGCTGTATCGCAACTCGTGGAACGAAGTGCGTACCCTGCACTTCAACGGCGAGCAGGCGATGATCGAAGCCCTGAAAACCATTCTCGGCAAAATGCACCAGGACGCCGCACCGCCGGATAGCGTGGAAGTGTTCTGCTACAGCCAGCATCTGCGTGGTCTGATTCGCACCCGCGTGCAGCAGCTGGTGTCCGAATGCATCGAACTGCGCCTGTCGAGTACGCGTCAGGAAACCGGACGCTTCAAAGCGCTGCGCGTCTCCGGCCAGACCTGGGGTCTGTTCTTTGAACGTCTGAACGTGTCGGTGCAGAAGCTGGAAAACGCGATTGAGTTCTACGGCGCGATTTCCCACAACAAACTTCACGGCCTGTCCGTGCAGGTGGAAACCAACCACGTTAAACTGCCGCAGGTGGTGGATGGCTTTGCCAGCGAAGGGATTATTCAGTTCTTCTTCGAAGAGGCGGGGGATGAATCCGGGTTTAATATTTATATTCTGGATGAGACCAACCGCGCTGAGGTGTATCACCACTGCGAAGGCAGCAAAGAGGAGCTGGTGCGCGACGTCAGCCGCTTCTATTCGTCCTCACACGATCGCTTTACCTACGGCTCAAGCTTCATCAACTTCAACCTGCCGCAGTTCTATCAGATTGTGAAAGTTGATGGCCGCGCGCAGGTGATTCCGTTCCGCACCCAGACGATTGCTCCGTTGCCGATGAATGAGGACGCCAATCAGCCGCTGTTGCAGCAGTATTTCTCCTGAGGCGTTTTTGCCGGATGCGCTTTGCTTATCCGGCCTACAATGCCTCGAACCGTAGGCCCGGTAAGCGCAGCGCCACCGGGCAAAGGCTTTATAAGTAAATTCAGAAATACTGTAATGCTTTACCAAAAACCTGCTGGCGGTATAATTGTCTTACACAAATTTATATCAATAGCAAAGTACCCATGCATCGAGTCCCCCCTACACGGATGATAACCAGAGAACATTAACCAAAATGGTACTAAATAAGATGCGATAATAAATACACCCAAAATAATAATGCTGAAAAATAAAAATATACTCCCTGCTAAGGTTGGTCGTTCTGAACGAGTACTTCTTTTCTGAAATAAAGTACGTAACGAAAGGCCAATCATATATATAGCAAATGGTAAGCCTCCAACGCATGCGATCGACATACCGTAGTTGAAAACAACATCACTATGTTTAATTAATGATATCACACTACGTAGTGGGGCTGACTTGATAATAAATAGAATTAATAGCGAGAATATTATCATTATAAAAAGAGAGGCAATTTTTCTAATGATAAACATTTTCCAGCTTAGTATTGTGTTTTTTTTCATTGTTACCATCCCTGTATAAATAAATTGCTGGAAAATTGATTGTTATGTTGAAAATTCCATTCACTGATTTTATTTCTTTCATGAATCGCTTTAAATAGCTCTTTTTTCAGCCCTGAAGACAAGTGTAATTTGTCATCTATAATATTTAACCCAATGTTCGCAAAAATTCCCAAGACAATGATACAAGCAGGAGCAATTAAAATTGAGCTGCTTATTAACATAACGACCCCACCAATGAACCCAATCACCACACCCGCAACAATCGCCTTCACTGCATCCATTGGAACATCTACCAGGAAGTCATTTAGCGTGTAGTCAGATTTAAAAATGAGTTCTATTGCCCGCCAAGCCAGGGAAAAATAGATACAACATTTAATCCCTCCTGTAATAGCACCGAAGAATCCAACCCTCCCAACTCCCATTTCCAGCATCTGTACATTGCGAGCACCATAGCGGGTCCCCTGGAAAATACGACGCAGACCAGGATAACCCGTAATTTTGATATAACTATGACCATTCAGCGTGTACTCAACTGCCTTAATACCCAGTGATTTAAAGTTAACGATCAATTGCCCTGTGGGGTTGTAGTAGGTTGTCAGTCGATTGAGAAAATGAAAACCGTCTATTGAGTCTTTGATGTTCCCCGGCCCAGCCCGGTACGAGAAAAAGTTATCAATTCTTCCGAGTAGATCATCAACAACGCCTTGTGCCTCTTCCAGCGTCAGCAAGAGAATATGGTGACTTTCAGTAATGAATGATTCATTGAATCTGGCCATATCTCCCAGCAGCGGATTCAAACTGGGATAGGGATGAAAGGGATCATTATTCCAATTATCAGGTTGATTGTTCCATTGATTCATCGTCACAACTCCATCAAATTAAAAAATCCGTTCGTTCCATAAGCTATAGGCACTGGTTCCGGCAGAGAAATGTTCCCATGTAATTGACTCATAGCTGAATGACACTCTCTCCTGCGACTCTGCACCGTTTTCAATCACGCTGTGTGGGATTACAGTTTCAAAGTGCGAAATGTGGGCGTTAGTCAGTTTTATTTTATAGTAAAGCTCATGCATGCCCACCCGGTTAGTACGATAAATACTAAATTCGCAACTCAACGTTTCATTATCGTTGATGGCTTTCCCTAACAGAGGCGAGGATTTATCGATGGGTTTGACGATGCTTAATTCCTGATGATTAACGTTCTGGACTCGCGACAGTGCGTGTTTCAGCGCATAGACCATGATCTGATCAACATGTGCGAGTTGAGCTTTATTTCCAATGGAACTCATTGAGGAACAGCCAGCAGAAATCAAACCTTGTAGATCGCCGTTTAGTGTTAAATAAACCAGGTCAGACATATCATTCCCTCGTTATGTATTTATTTAAATTATGTATTTGACGTTTTTGAATATACAAGGCGAAATATTGTTCTCGCATTGAAAATAAATCAATGGTTTTAACGGACCAATGTGAGGTGATGATCGTGCCTGTTTTTATTAATGAATAGAAAAGATAATTACTATTGATGGAATATTTTCGGTGAATACCGTTTCCAGAAAGAAACGGTATGTTTTCATTTAGCGAAAACTCACCGCCTCGCCCGCCTGCCCCGTCGCCGCCTGCTCCAGCAAATCCCAGAACGCTTCGCCGCTGCGGTCGCAAATCCAATCGTCACCTTTCAGATCAAAATGGTAGCCACCCTGTTTTGTCGCCAGCCACACCTGGTGCAGCGGCTCCTGGCGGTTAATAATAATCTTGCTGCCGTTTTCGAAGCTCAGCGTCAGCACGCCGCCGTTGATCTCACAATCGATATCGCTGTCGCCATCCCAGTCGTCCAGACGCTCTTCAATGGTCTGCCACAGGGTATCGGCCAGGCGATGGAATTCACTGTCATTCATGGTTTTGTTCCTGTTTTTCGTGATGGCGGCAGTATAACGCTAAATAATTCCCGTTGCAGGAAAGCGGCTAACTCTTGCTTTTGTGCCTTCTCCTGCGATGATAGAAACAGAAAGCATGAACTTACGGGCAACCTATAATGAAAAACGTTTTTCGAACGCTTGCCGTTCTCATCACTTTGTTTAGTCTGACTGGCTGTGGTCTGAAAGGGCCGTTGTACTTCCCGCCGGCAGATAAAACCGCTCCGCCGCCAACCAAACCCGTGCCAAGCCAGATTGAGTCATCGACACCGGTGAGCAACGATCGCGGCGACAACGGTGGCCCAAGCCAGGTCAACTTCTGACAATCAGTTGTTCAACCGCGCAATGGAGTAAATGATGCAGTTCTCTAAAATGCATGGCCTTGGCAACGATTTTATGGTCGTCGACGCGGTAACGCAGAATGTCTTTTTTTCCCCTGAGCTGATTCGTCGCCTGGCGGACAGGCATCTGGGAGTGGGGTTTGATCAGCTGCTGGTGGTCGAACCGCCCTACGATCCCGATCTCGATTTTCACTACCGCATCTTTAATGCCGACGGTAGCGAAGTCTCCCAGTGCGGCAACGGTGCGCGCTGCTTTGCGCGCTTCGTGCGCCTGAAAGGGCTGACCAACAAGCGCGATATTCGCGTCAGCACGGCGAATGGTCGCATGGTGCTCAGCGTCACCGACGACGAGCTGGTGCGCGTCAACATGGGTGAGCCCAACTTCGAGCCATCGGCGGTTCCCTTCCGCGCCATCAAAGCGGAAAAGACCTATATTATGCGGGCGGCCGAGCAGACAGTATTGTGCGGCGTTGTCTCGATGGGCAATCCCCACTGCGTGATTCAGGTTGATGATGTGGATATCGCCGCCGTCGAAACCTTAGGCCCGATAATGGAAAGCCACGAACGCTTCCCGGAACGCGCCAATATCGGTTTCATGCAGGTGGTGAAACGCGAACACATCCGCCTGCGCGTGTACGAGCGCGGCGCGGGCGAAACGCGTGCCTGTGGCAGCGGCGCGTGCGCGGCTGTGGCTGTCGGCATCTCGCAAGGGTTACTGGCAGAAGAGGTTCGCGTGGAATTGCCGGGCGGTCGTCTTGATATCGCCTGGAAAGGTCCGGGTCATCCACTGTATATGACTGGCCCGGCGGCACATGTATACGACGGGTTTATCCATCTATGAAACAACCAGGGGAAGAACTGCAGGAGCTCATAACGGAACTGGATGACAGGACGGTTGTGGATTATCTGCTGCGCAATCCTGAGTTTTTTATCCGCAATGCACGCGTGGTCGAACAGATGCGCGTGCCGCATCCGGTGCGCGACACCGTCTCGCTGGTCGAATGGCACATGGCGCGCTCGCGCAAGCACATCGATCAGCTGGAAGAGAACATGACCCTGTTGATGGAACAGGCCAGTAACAACGAGAGCCTGTTTTATCGTCTGCTGCATCTGCAGGCGCGGCTGGCGTCGGCGCACAGTCTGGAAGAGTTCCTCAGCCGTTTTCATCGCTGGGCGCGCGAGCTTGGCCTGGCAGGGGCGACGATTCGCCTGTTCCCCGATCGCTGGCGCATCGGCGCACCTTCCGGCTTCACCCATCTGGCGATAAGCCGTCAGGCGTTTGAACCGCTGCGCATTCAGCGTCTTGGGCATGAGCATCACTATCTCGGCCCGCTGAACGGACCGGAACTGCTGGTGGTGCTGCCTGAGGCCAAAGCCATCGGTTCAGTCGCCATGTCCCTGATGGGGCGCGAAGGCGATCTGGGCGTGATGTTATTCACCAGCCGCGACGCGCATCATTACGAGCAGGGACAAGGCACGCATCTGCTGCAGGAAATCGCCCTGATGCTCCCTGAGCTGCTGGAGCGCTGGATTGAGCGCGTATGACAGATTCCCTGCTTGCACCTCTGGTAGCGCGTTTCCTGCGCTATCTGGGCGTTGAACGCCAGCTGAGCCCTATCACGCTACTGAACTACCAGCGTCAGCTTGATGCCATCATGCAGATTGCCGACGAGATCGGCCTGAAGAGCTGGCAACACTGTGACGCTGCGACCGTGCGCGGGTTTGTGGTGCGCAGCCGCCGCAAAGGCTTAGGCCCGGCGAGCCTCGCGTTACGTCTTTCTGCCCTGCGCAGTTTCTTCGACTGGCTGGTGAGCCAGGGCGAACTCAAAGCCAATCCGGCGAAAGGCATCTCCACCCCGAAAGCCCCGCGTCATCTGCCAAAAAATATCGACGTCGATGATGTGAATCGTCTGCTGGATATCGATCTTAACGATCCGCTGGCGGTGCGCGACCGCGCCATGCTGGAGGTGATGTACGGCGCGGGATTACGTCTTTCTGAGCTGGTGGGTTTGGATCTTAAACATCTCGATCTCGATACCGGCGAAGTGTGGGTGATGGGGAAAGGCAGCAAAGAGCGCCGTTTACCCATTGGCCGCAATGCGGTGGCGTGGATTGAACACTGGCTGGATCTGCGCGGTCTGTTTGGCGCAGAAGAGAACGCGCTGTTTCTCTCGAAGCTCGGGAAACGTATCTCTGCGCGAAACGTGCAGAAGCGTTTTGCCGAATGGGGGATCAAGCAGGGGCTGAACAGCCACGTTCACCCGCATAAACTGCGCCACTCCTTTGCGACCCATATGCTGGAGTCCAGCGGCGATCTGCGCGGTGTGCAGGAGCTGTTAGGCCACGCCAATTTATCGACCACCCAAATCTATACCCATCTTGATTTTCAACACCTTGCTTCGGTGTATGACTCGGCGCATCCACGCGCAAAACGGGGGAAATAATGCGTTTTTACCGCCCACTGGGTCAGATCTCTGCCCTGACGTTTGACCTTGATGACACCCTTTACGACAACCGCGAAGTGATCCTGCGTACCGAGCAGGAAGCGCTGGCGTTTGTGCAAAACTATCATCCCTCTTTAAAAACGCTGCAAAACAAAGATTTCCAGCGCCTGCGCCAGTTATTGCGTGAAACCGAACCGGAGATCTACCACGACGTGACCGAGTGGCGACGTCGTGCCGTTGAGCAGGCGATGCTGAACGCCGGGCTGAGCGCGCAAGAGGCGGCGCTGGGCGCAGAGGCCTCGATGGCGAACTTTGCCAAATGGCGCAGCCGCATCGACGTGCCGCAGGAAACCCACGACACCCTGGCATTGCTGGCTAAAAAATGGCCGCTGGTGGCGATCACCAACGGCAACGCGCAGCCGGAGCTGTTTGGTCTCGGCG
The DNA here is from genome assembly GCF_058791735.1 of Lelliottia sp. EB106-05-01-XG201. Taxonomy (NCBI): domain Bacteria; kingdom Pseudomonadati; phylum Pseudomonadota; class Gammaproteobacteria; order Enterobacterales; family Enterobacteriaceae; genus Lelliottia; species Lelliottia sp. EB106-05-01-XG201. The sequence continues at coordinate 4,588,415 of NZ_JBYTDV010000001.1, read as the reverse complement.
ACTATTTCGAGTTTGTCCTGCGCGCCGGTCCGCACGGGCGCGCGAAGCCGTTTAACGATATGTATCACCTGGCCGCGGAAAAACTTAGCCTGCCGCTCGGCGAGATTTTGCACGTGGGCGATGACCTGACCACCGACGTAGCAGGTGCGATCCGCTGCGGGATGCAGGCCTGCTGGATCAAACCGGAAAATGCCGACCTGATGCAGACCGCCGACAGCCGCCTGTTGCCGCACGTCGAAATTTCGCGGTTGGCATCCCTGACCACGCTGATATAATCACCAGCAGTATTGTATAAATAACCAGGTTTTGGTGCCAATGGACGTTTCTTACCTTCTCGACAGCCTTAATGACAAACAGCGTGACGCGGTTGCCGCGACGCGGACCAATATGCTGGTGCTGGCTGGAGCGGGCAGTGGTAAGACACGTGTTCTGGTGCATCGCATCGCGTGGCTGCAGAGCGTAGAAAACTGCTCGCCTTATTCCATCATGGCCGTGACCTTCACCAACAAAGCGGCGGCGGAGATGCGCCACCGTATCGCCCAGCTGATGGGCACCAGCCAGGGCGGCATGTGGGTCGGCACTTTCCACGGGCTGGCGCACCGTCTGCTGCGCGCGCATCACATGGACGCCAACCTGCCCCAGGATTTCCAGATCCTCGACAGCGAAGACCAGCTGCGTCTGCTCAAGCGCCTGATCAAGGCGATGAACCTCGACGAGAAGCAGTGGCCGCCGCGTCAGGCGATGTGGTACATCAACGGTCAGAAAGACGAAGGGTTACGCCCGCACCATATTCAGAGCTTCGGCAATCCGGTGGAGCAAACCTGGCAGAAGGTTTATCAGGCCTACCAGGAAGCCTGCGATCGCGCCGGGCTGGTGGATTTCGCCGAGCTGCTGCTGCGCGCCCACGAGCTGTGGCTCAATAAACCGCATATTCTTCAGCACTATCGCGAACGCTTCACCAATATCCTGGTGGACGAATTCCAGGATACCAACAACATTCAGTACGCGTGGATCCGCCTGCTGGCGGGCGACACCGGCAAAGTGATGATCGTCGGCGATGATGACCAGTCGATCTACGGCTGGCGCGGTGCGCAGGTGGAAAACATCCAGCGCTTCCTCAACGATTTCCCCGGTGCCGAAACCATCCGTCTGGAACAGAACTACCGTTCGACCAGCAACATCCTCAGCGCCGCCAACGCCCTGATTGAGAATAACAACGGGCGTCTGGGCAAAAAGCTGTGGACCGACGGCGTCGACGGCGAACCGATTTCCATTTATTGCGCGTTCAACGAACTGGACGAAGCCCGCTTTGTGGTGAACCGCATTAAAACCTGGCAGGAGAACGGCGGAGCGCTGGAGCAGTGTGCCATTCTCTATCGCAGCAACGCCCAGTCGCGCGTGCTGGAAGAGGCGCTGTTGCAGGTCAGCATGCCGTACCGTATTTACGGCGGGATGCGCTTCTTCGAACGCCAGGAGATCAAAGATGCGCTCTCGTATCTGCGCCTGATTGCCAACCGCAACGACGACGCGGCCTTTGAGCGCGTGGTGAACACACCAACGCGCGGCATCGGCGATCGCACCCTCGACGTGGTTCGTCAGGCTTCCCGTGACCGCCAGCTGACGCTGTGGCAGGCGTGCCGTGAGCTGTTGCAGGAAAAAGCGCTGGCAGGGCGTGCCGCGAGCGCATTACAGCGCTTTATGGAACTGATTGACGCTCTGGCGCAGGAAACGGCTGACATGCCGCTGCACGTGCAGACCGATCGGGTGGTGAAAGATTCCGGCCTGCGCATGATGTACGAGCAGGAAAAAGGCGAGAAAGGCCAGACGCGTATTGAGAACTTAGAGGAACTGGTGACGGCAACGCGCCAGTTCAGCTACAACGAAGAAGACGAAGATCTGATGCCGCTGCAGGCATTCCTCTCCCACGCGGCGCTGGAAGCGGGCGAAGGGCAGGCGGATACCTGGCAGGACGCGGTGCAGCTGATGACGTTGCACTCGGCGAAAGGGCTGGAGTTCCCGCAGGTGTTTATCGTCGGGATGGAAGAGGGGATGTTCCCGAGCCAGATGTCGCTGGATGAAGGCGGGCGTCTGGAAGAAGAGCGTCGCCTGGCCTACGTGGGCGTCACTCGTGCGATGCAAAAGCTGACCCTGACATACGCGGAGACCCGCCGCCTGTACGGCAAAGAGGTGTATCACCGTCCGTCACGCTTCATCGGCGAGCTGCCGGAAGAGTGCGTGGAAGAGGTGCGTCTGCGCGCCAGCATCAGCCGTCCGGTGAACCATCAGCGGATGGGCACGCCCATCTCGGAAAACGATACCGGCTACAAGCTGGGCCAGCGCGTTCGCCACTCAAAATTTGGCGAAGGCACCATCGTCAATCTGGAAGGCAGCGGCGAGCACAGTCGCCTGCAGGTGGCGTTCCAGGGCCAGGGGATCAAATGGCTGGTCGCGGCCTACGCCAAGCTGGAAACAGTGTAACGTTCAGAAAAATATCATTATTTTGTAATAATCTGCTAGCCTTATAAGCGTAAGGCTATTTATTGCCCTTCAGCGTCCCGTTGCGTGTTGACGCCATCGTTATTGCTGGCGTAACATGCGCGCACGATTACGCTAAGAGGACATTCGCCTTGGACACACCCAGTAGATACTGGCTCAATTCCCTGTCATCCAGGAACAACTCCTAAGGCTATCTCCTCTTGCTGATGGCCTTAGTGGTTGTCAGCGACCTGCTTAATTCCCGTCGCGCTGAGTCAGGCTTTTAATGGTCTGAAACCCATATTGTTTCTGTGTGCCCACCGAACTGTCCGATATTTTTTGCATTGGGAGTCCCGGTCATGTTGAGCGCATTTCAACTGGAAAAAAACCGACTGATTCGGCTTGAAGCTGAAGAGTCACAGCCCCTCATTGATGCCGTATGGGTGGATCTGGTCGAGCCGGACGACGATGAACGCCTTCGCGTACAGTCAGAGCTCGGGCAAAGCCTGGCAACCCGCCCGGAACTGGAAGACATCGAGGCCTCCGCGCGTTTCTTTGAAGACGAAGACGGCCTACATATCCACTCCTTCTTCTTTTTTGAAGATGCGGAAGACCACGCCGGTAACTCCACCGTCGCGTTTACTATTCGCGATGGCCGCCTGTTCACCCTGCGCGAGCGCGAACTGCCTGCGTTTCGCCTCTATCGTATGCGTGCCCGCAGCCAGGCGATGGTCGACGGCAACGCCTACGAGCTGCTGCTCGATCTGTTCGAAACCAAAATCGAACAGCTGGCGGACGAAATCGAAAACATCTACAGCGATCTGGAAAAGCTGAGCCGCGTGATCATGGAAGGTCATCAGGGCGATGAGTACGATGAAGCGCTCTCTACGCTGGCGGAGCAGGAAGATATCGGCTGGAAAGTGCGTTTGTGTCTGATGGATACCCAGCGTGCGTTGAACTTCCTGGTGCGTAAAGCGCGTTTGCCGGGCGGTCAGCTGGAGCAGGCGCGTGAGATCCTGCGCGATATCGAATCCCTGCTGCCGCACAACGAATCCCTGTTCCAGAAGGTGAACTTCCTGATGCAGGCGGCGATGGGCTTTATCAACATCGAGCAGAACCGCATCATCAAGATCTTCTCGGTGGTATCCGTGGTGTTCCTGCCGCCGACGCTGGTGGCGTCGAGCTACGGGATGAACTTCGAATTTATGCCGGAACTGCGCTGGAGCTTCGGCTACCCAGGCGCGATTATCTTTATGATCCTCGCCGGGCTGGCGCCGTATCTCTATTTCAAACGTCGTAACTGGCTTTGAAAATCTGGCGGGTGGCGCTGCGCTTACCCGCCCTACAATCTTTGTAGGCCGGATAAGGCGAAGCCGCCATCCGGCAAAAAACCACTACAACCCTTTCCGCACCCTACGCTGGGTATAAATCGCATCAGCAACAAACACCGCCAGCGCGACCCAGATGAACGCGAAGGTCACCATCTTATCCGCCCCCGGCACTTCGCCGTAGAACACCACCGCCAGCAGGAACATCAGCGTCGGGCCGATGTACTGGAAGAAGCCGAGCGTCGACAGGCGCAGGCGCGTGGCGGCCCCGGTGAAGCACAGCAGCGGAATGGTCGTGACCACGCCCGCGGCAATCAGCATCAGGTTCAGCGACCACGGGTTATTACCCATATGGCTGGTGCTGCTGTCGGCGATGCCGAACAGGTAAATCGCGGCCAGCGGCAGCAGCCACAGGGTTTCAAACAGCATCCCGGTTTGTGCTTCCACGGCGATTTTCTTACGCACCAGACCATAAAACGCGAAGCTAAACGCCAGCCCCAGGGCGATGATCGGCAGCGAGCCGAAAGTCCAGAGCTGTACCAGCACGCCGCAGAGTGCCAGTAATACGGCCACCCACTGCATCCGGCGGAAGCGTTCGCCGAGGAACAACATCCCCAGCACGATATTCACCAGCGGGTTAATGAAGTACCCCAGACTCGCTTCCAGCATGTGGTGGTTATTCACCGCCCAGATGAACAGCAGCCAGTTGCCGCCGATCAGCACCGCCGACAGCGCCAGCAGGAATATTTTCTTCGGGGTTTGCAGCAGGGTTTTCACGCCTGACCACTGACGGCTCACGCTCATCAACGCGATCATAAAGAAAAACGACCAGATCACGCGGTGGGTCAGGATTTCGTCAGCCGGGACAAAGTAGATCAGCTTGAAGTACGCGGGCGCGATACCCCAAATAAAATAAGCGGCAAGGGCGAGTAAAACGCCCTGCCGCGTCTGTTTAGCATCCATCGGGATAATCCGTTACAAGAAAGTAAATTCATTTTACCCGATTAAACCGTCTCAACCCACCATATAAGTGGCGGTTGCGCTGGCGATGTAAACCTGCTCTTCGTTATGCAATTCGACGCGTGCGACAGCGACCTTGTTGCCCGCGCGCAGCAGGCTGCTGGAGGCGGTAAAACGATTTCCGCGACCCGGACGCAGATAGTCCACGCGCAGATCGATGGTGCCCATCCTCGATAAGCGCTGACGCAGCTCGTCTTCATTGATGGTGTCATGACGCGCCAGCGTGCTGCCCACGCAGACCAGCCCGGCGGCGACATCCAGCGCCGAGGCGATCACCCCGCCGTGCAAAATGCTTTGCGCCCAGTTTCCCACCATCATCGGCTGATTATTAAAACTCAGCTGAGCAAATCCCTTCTCGTAACGCTCCAGCTCCAGCCCCAGCGCGCGGTTAAAGGGCATGTGGTAGACAAAAATCTCCCCCACCAGTTTCAAAGCTTCTTCAGCGGTAAGCGTGGCTGACATGAACAGTCGCATCCTTCGTTGTTAACAAAATGTTGATTTTATGCTTCAAGGATAAGGATTTCCACTTTCAGAAACGAGGAGGGGAAGTTAATTGAGAAATAGGTAGAATGTGTCGCACATAACTATTCACATAATTTCTAATTTGCAGGAGAACACCACCGATGCGGATGTATCTGGGTTGGTTACTGGCGGCGGTTGCGCTGCCCCTCACAGCATTTGCGCAGGAAGCGACGCTCAAAGAGGTACACGATAAGCCCGCCGTGCGCGGCAGCATTATCGCTAACCTGCTTCAGGAGCATGACAATCCGTTCACGCTCTACCCGTACGACACCAACTATGTGATTTATACCCAGACCAGCGATCTGAACAAAGAAGCGATCAGCTCCTACAACTGGTCCGATAATGCGCGCAAAGACGAAGTGAAATTCCAGCTCAGCCTGGCCTTCCCGTTCTGGCGCGGCATTCTGGGGCCGAACTCGGTTCTGGGCGGCTCTTACACGCAGAAATCCTGGTGGCAGCTCTCCAACAGCGGCGAATCCTCTCCGTTCCGTGAAACCAACTATGAGCCGCAGCTGTTCCTTGGCTTTGCGACCGATGACGAATTCGCAGGCTGGACGCTGCGCGACGTGGAGTTTGGCTTCAACCACGACTCCAACGGGCGTTCCGACCCGACTTCCCGCAGCTGGAACCGTCTCTACACCCGCCTGATGGCGCAAAACGGCAACTGGATGGTGGAAGTGAAGCCGTGGTATGTGATTGGCGATACGGATGACAACCCGGATATCACCAAATACATGGGCTACTATCAGCTCAAAATCGGCTATCAGCTGGGCGACGCGGTGCTGAGCGCGAAAGGTCAGTACAACTGGAACACCGGCTACGGCGGCGCAGAGCTGGGCTTAAGCTACCCGATGACCAAACACGTGCGCATCTATACGCAGGTGTACAGCGGTTACGGCGAGTCGCTGATCGACTACAACTTTAATCAAACGCGCGTCGGCGTGGGCGTGATGCTGAACGATCTTTTCTAGCCTGCTCGAATGTTTTTGCGTTAAACGTTGAAGTTTCTCTCTCAGGCGCTGAAAATAGCGCCTGTTTTGTATCTGGCAAATGGGGTTAACGTGGCGCAGGCGGAAGTAATGAATCAGGAATCGCTGGCTAAACAGGTTTTGCAGGAAACCTTTGGCTATCAGCAGTTCCGCCCTGGCCAGGAAACCATCATTGAAACCGTGCTGGAAGGCCGTGACTGTCTGGTGGTCATGCCGACTGGCGGCGGGAAATCGCTCTGCTATCAGGTGCCCGCGCTGGTGCTGGACGGCCTGACGGTCGTCGTATCGCCGCTCATTTCCCTGATGAAAGACCAGGTGGATCAGCTGCTGGCGAACGGCGTTGCCGCTGCCTGTATCAACTCCACCCAGACCCGCGAACAGCAGCAGGACGTGATGGCGGGCTGCCGTACCGGGCAGATTCGTCTGCTGTACATCGCCCCTGAACGCCTGATGCTGGATAACTTCCTCGATCATTTGGCGCACTGGAATCCGGTGCTGCTGGCGGTCGACGAAGCGCACTGTATCTCCCAGTGGGGACATGATTTCCGTCCGGAATACGCCGCGCTCGGCCAGCTGCGTCAGCGCTTCCCGGCGCTGCCGTTTATGGCGCTCACCGCGACGGCGGATGACACCACGCGTCTGGATATCGTGCGCCTGCTCGGGCTGAACGATCCGTTCATTCAGGTTAGCAGCTTCGACCGCCCTAACATCCGCTACATGCTGATGGAAAAATTCAAGCCGACGGACCAGCTTCTGCGCTACGTGCAGGAGCAGCGCGGCAAATCCGGCATCATCTACTGCAACAGCCGCGCGAAGGTGGAAGACACCGCCGCGCGTCTGCAAAACCGTGGCTTTAGCGCCGCGGCCTATCACGCCGGTTTAGAAAACCACATCCGTGCCGACGTACAGGAGAAATTCCAGCGCGACGATCTGCAAATCGTGGTCGCCACCGTCGCCTTCGGGATGGGGATCAACAAGCCGAACGTGCGCTTTGTGGTGCATTTCGACATCCCGCGCAATATCGAATCCTACTATCAGGAGACGGGCCGCGCCGGACGCGACGGCCTGCCTGCGGAAGCGATGCTGTTTTACGATCCAGCGGATATGGCGTGGCTGCGCCGCTGTCTGGAAGAAAAACCGCATGGTCAGCTGCTGGATATCGAACGTCACAAGCTCAACGCGATGGGCGCGTTTGCCGAAGCGCAAACCTGCCGTCGTCTGGTGCTGCTCAACTATTTTGGTGAGGGGCGTCAGGAGCCGTGTGGCAACTGCGATGTTTGCCTCGATCCGCCGAAGCAGTACGATGGCCTGATGGACGCGCGTAAGGCGCTCTCAACCATTTACCGCGTGAATCAGCGCTTTGGTATGGGCTACGTGGTGGAAGTGCTGCGCGGCGCGAACAACCAGCGTATTCGCGAGATGGGCCATGACAAGCTGCCGGTCTATGGCATTGGCCGCGAACAGAGCCACGAGCACTGGGTGAGCATTATTCGCCAGCTGATTCACCTCGGCTTCGCCACGCAAAACATTGCCCAGCACTCTGCGCTCCAGCTCACAGAAGCGGCGCGCCCGGTGCTGCGCGGCGAGTTAGAACTCCAGCTCGCGGTTCCGCGCGTGATTGCCCTGAAACCACGCGTGGCGCAAAAATCCTACGGCGGCAACTACGACCGCAAGCTGTTTGCCAAACTGCGCAAGCTGCGTAAGGCGATCGCCGACGAAGAGAACATCCCGCCGTATGTGGTGTTTAACGATGCGACGCTGATTGAAATGGCCGAGCAGATGCCGCTCAGCGCCGGTGAAATGCTCAGCGTTAACGGCGTCGGTACGCGCAAACTCGAGCGCTTCGGCAAAGAGTTCATGGCGCTGATCCGCTCTCATGCGGATGGTGACGATGAGGAGTAGTCAGCCCGGCTAAAAAGTGCCAGGATGGTGACTCACTGAACTATTCTCCCGCGAGTTAATTATGTTGATGCTATTCCTCACTGTGGCGTTGGTGCACATCGTTGCGCTGATGAGCCCTGGCCCTGACTTTTTCTTCGTTTCGCAGACCGCCGTCAGCCGCTCCCGTAAAGAGGCGATGATGGGCGTGCTCGGGATTACCATGGGCGTAATGGTCTGGGCTGCCGTGGCGCTGCTCGGCCTGAACCTTATCCTCGCGAAAATGGCTTGGCTGCATAACATCATTATGGTCGGCGGCGGCCTGTATCTGTGCTGGATGGGCTACCAGATGCTGCGCGGTGCGCTGAAGAAAGAAGAGGGCGTTGCTGCACCAGAGCCGAAAGTGGAGCTGGCAACCGGCGGTCGCAGCTTTGTGCGCGGTTTACTGACCAACCTCGCCAACCCAAAAGCGATTATCTACTTTGGCTCGGTGTTCTCTCTGTTCGTCGGTGACGACGTCGGCGCAGGCGCGCGCTGGGGCATTTTCCTGCTGATCGTCGTCGAAACCTTCGCGTGGTTCACCGTGGTGGCGAGCCTGTTCGCCTTACCGTCCATGCGTCGCGGCTATCAGCGTCTGGCGAAGTGGATTGATGGCTTTGCGGGTGCGCTGTTTGCAGGGTTTGGTATTCACCTGATTATTTCGCGCTAAGCTCCTCTTCTATCGAGACAGGGCAAGCAGCCCTGTCTTTTTCCTAAAGTCCCTCTTCAGACTCTTTCCAGCTATCTTTCGCGATCATGCTCACAATCGTGCGTGTTTTTCCGTGGGAATATATTTCCATTGATTTTAATTTATTGATTCTATTTATATTTTAATGTCTTTGCTTGGTTTTGTGAATGTAATTTCAGGACCGTGATTGAAGACAAACCAAAAGGAATTGGTTATGAGTGGAAAACCCGCAGCGCGTCAGGGCGATATGACTGCAATTGGCGGCCCGATTGTACAGGGCTCTCCTGGCGTTATGATTGGCGCGCCGACCGGCGTGGCCTGTTCGGTATGTCCTGGGGGACACACTTCAGGCAACCCTGTGAATCCGCTGCTGGGGGCTAAAGTCCAGCCTGGCGAAACAGATTTCGCCCTGCCAGGCCCGCTGCCGTTTATCCTTTCCCGCACCTACAGCAGCTATCAAACGAAAACGCCCGCCCCCGTTGGGATGTTTGGTCCAGGCTGGAAGGCTTCCACTGATATTCATCTGCAACTGCGCGACAGCGAACTGATCCTCAATGACAGTGGCGGGCGAAGTATTCACTTTGACCTGTTGCTGCCTGGTGAAATCGCGTTCAGCCAAAGCGAGTCCTTCTGGCTGGCGCGTGGCGGGGTGTTAAAACAGCATGAGAGCCACCCGTTGCACCGTCTGTGGCAGTCACTCCCTGAAGATATCCGTCTGAGTCCGCACCATTATTTCGCCACTAACCATCCGTACGGGCCATGGTGGATCCTGGGCTGGTCAGAGCGAGTACCTCAGGAGAATGAAGCTCTCCCCGCACCTTTACCGCCATATCGTGTCCTGACGGGCCTGGTGGATAACCCCGGACGCAGGCTGGCGTTTCACCGCGCGGCTGGCGGAGAGATTGTCGGTGTGACCGACGGCGCAGGCCGGCGTTTCGGGCTGAAATACAGCCGCTTAGATGATGTTCCCCAGACGCGATACGGTGTGGACAGCGGGCTACGCCTGACTGAAGTGTGGTTGACTGGCGATCCGGAATACCCGGACAGGTTGCCGGGCGCACCGCTGGCGCGTTATCAGTATTCCAGTCGTGGGGAGCTGCTGGCGGTCTTTGATCGTAGCGGTACGCAAACGCGCTATTTCACCTACGACGATAACGTCCCGGGCCGGATGGTCGCGCATCATTACGCCGGTCGCCCCGAAATTCGCTATCGCTATGATGCGGCAGGGCGGGTGACAGAACAGCTCAATCCGGCAGGACTCAGTTATGAGTACGTTTATGAAAAAAATCAGGTCTCGATTACCGACAGCCTGAACCGCCGCGAAGTGCTCCACACGGAAGGCGAAAATGGCCTGAAACGGGTCGTCAAAAGCGTCGCTGCCGACGGCAGTATCACCCGCCGTAAATTTGATCATTACGGGCGCATGGTGGCACAAACCGACGCCGTGGGTCGAAAAACAACGTACAGGATTAACCCTGCCTCCGGGCTTGTGAATGCCAGCGTGACGCCGGATGGCAGGGTGACAGAATTTTATTACAACGCTCAGCGCCAGCTTATCAGCACGGTGTGGCCGGACGGGCTTAACAGCCGTCGGGAATATGATGAATCGGGCAGGCTGACGGCCGAAACCTCCCGCGCTGGCGACACCATGAAGTATGTCTATGCGGACCCGCACAGCGACTTCCCCACCACACGTGAAGATGCCACCGGCAGTCAACAGCAGATGACCTGGAGCCGCTATGGTCAGTTGCTGACCTTCACCGACTGCTCAGGATTCGAAACCCGGCATGAATACGACCGGTTCGGGCAGCTTACTGCCCTCCACATGGAAGAGGGTTTGAGCCAGTACAGGGAATTCGATGTGCGTGGCAGACTGCTCAGTCAGACGGATCCCGCAGGCCATCAGTCTCATTACGAATACAACGTCGCGGGTGACCTGACAGGCGTCATTGCACCGGATGGAACCCGCAGTACGACAGAGTTTGATGCCGCCGGACGCCCTGTTTCCGCCAGCTCTGGCAGTCTGACCCGCCGGATGGAATATGATGCTGCTGGCCGCATCGCGCAACTGACCAACGAAAACGGCAGCCATACGACATTTACCTATGATTTGCTGGACAGGTTGTCACAGGAGATCGGCTTCGACGGGCGTACTCGCCGTTATCATTATGACCCGCTAAGCAAGCTGACGCAGAGCGAAGATGAAGGCCTGGTCACCCTCTGGCATTACGATGACGCCGACCGCCTGACGCATCGCACCGTCAATGATACTCCCGCTGAGCAGTGGCAGTACGATGAACGTGGATGGCTTACCGGTATCAGCCATCTCAGTGAAGAGCACCGCGTTGCTGTCCATTATACGCATGACAGCCAGGGGCGCCGCACTGGCGAACGCCAGACGGTACACGATCCTGATACCAGTGAGCTGTTATGGCAGCACGAAACCCAATACGACTGGAATGCTCGTGGGCAACAGAATCGGTTTACACCTGACGGTCTGGCTCAGGTGGAATGGCTGACCTATGGCAGCGGCCATTTAGCAGGCCTAAAGTTGGGCAATCGACCACTCATTGATTTCACCCGCGACCGTCTGCACCGGGAAATACAGCGTACTTCTGGTGCTTATGAGCTGGATACTGGCTACGCACCGGGCGGCCAGCTCAAAAGTCATCATCTGAATAACCCCCTTCTGAATAGAGATTATGGCTGGAATGATAACGGGCAGCTTATCCACATCAGTGGGGCGAACCAGCAACGGAGCTACCAGTACAGCAGCACTGGTCGTCTGACAGGGGTCAATATCACCTCTGCAGATCTTAACATCAGCATACCTTATGTCTTTGATCCAGCGGGTAACCGGATGACCCGTCAGGAGCTGAATCCTGACGACAGCCTCACTGCATGGCCGGACAATCGTATCGCGAAGAATGCACATTATCTTTACGACTATGATAATTACGGCAGCCTCATCCGGCAGGAAATTAATTTACCACCCGGTGCCGCGCACATGAGTGGCGAGCTGATTCGGCATTATCGTTATGACCTTCAGCACCGGCTTGTCGCCCACGTCTGTGAGCAGATCTGGAACCACAGAGTCATTTCCGAAAGCCGCTACTTCTACGATCCGCTCGGCAGGCGGATAGGGAAAAAAGTGTGGAAGACCAACAGGTATGGCGAGGGCGACAGTGAGCTTATCGTGCAAAACCCGCTCCCCGAAGTGACCTGGTACGGCTGGGATGGCGACAGGCTGGTCACGACACAAACAGAAAGCAAACGCGTCCAGACGGTGTACCTTCCGGGAAGTTTTACGCCACTGGTACGTATCGAAACAGAAAACAGCGAACTGGCGCATACCGCTCGTCGCAGCCTGGCGGAAAAACTGCAGCAGGACGGGAATGTCGTCTATCCGGCTGAGCTGATTTCACGACTCGACAAGCTTGAGGGTGAACTGCAGCAAAATACGGTCAGTGATGAAAATCGTCAGTGGCTGGCAGGTTGCGGTTTGACCGTGGAGCAAATGGCAAACCAGATGGACCCCTTCTATGAGCCGGAGCGGAAAATCCACCTGTATCACTGTGACCATCGCGGACTGCCACTGGCGCTAATGAATGAAGATGGCACCACAGCCTGGCGCGCAGATTATGACGAATGGGGTAATCAACTGAACGAAGATAACCCGGAAAACCTGCAACAACTCATTCGCCTGCCAGGACAGCAATACGATGAAGAAACGGGGCTGCATTATAACCGGTATCGTTATTACGATCCGCGGCAGGGGCGGTATATCACTCAGGATCCGATTGGGTTGCGGGGGGGATGGAATTTATATGGGTATCCGTTAGATCCCCTTTCTGGGATTGATCCATTAGGTCTGGATTTAACGCCTGCCCAGAAAAACTCAATTGAAACAGCTGCGGAAGATTGGGTAAATTCTAATGTGCCTTATGTATATGGTGGAGCGACAAAATCAGGTGCAGATTGTTCAGGGGCTGTTTCATCTATATTTAAACAGGCTGGTATTAATATAGGTCGAATGACAAGTGGTCAATTCGCGCATAATTCTAATTTCTCACGCGTAGAAGGTATGCCAACTTTAGGAGATGTCGGTGTTTATCCTGGGCACGTTGTTATTTATGGAGGTGATGCAACGGGTGTAAAAGGGAGAGATATATGGAGTGCTTCACATACGGGAGGACCAGCATTCAGAGCGAGTGATAAAAATTGGTTTGGAACACCTACATGGTACAGATATTCTGCAGGTGGAGGTGGAGGTGGAGGTGGAGGTGGAGGTGGAGGTGGAGGTGGAGGTGCAGGTGCAGGTGCAGGTGCAGGTGCAGGTGCAGGAAATATAACTCCTGGCGGTCAGTGTGGAATGGGAAAGGAAGTTGGAACTGAAATGTATGTAAATGGAAAATGCCAAGAGCTTTTTTAACGTATCGATATGAAATTTTGGTGAGGTAAAATGAAGTATAATAATTGTAGGCTAAATATTTTTAAAGGCGTCTTTTTATTCTTGATTCTTTGCGCTAATTCATCTGCACAATCTCTATGTAAGGGTATGGTTACTGAGTTGAATGTGTCAGAAAAAATAACATTGGGGAATAATGTTAAAAGGCAACTAAAAGTAGATGGGGTCAATGTTATAAAATTCTTCAAAGATAAGGGGAGTTCGATAGCTTATATAGAAACTTTCGACGCTGATGAGGTTTTTTTATTTTATTCCGGTGATGAACTTAAAGGTGACTATATCTCAATGTGGAGTGGTGCAGCTGGTATCTCAGAGCAAAAGACTATAGAGGAATGGGCCCGGAAAAATGTACCTGGTATTCCCTATGAATTAGCGAAGTGTTTTTCATGGTATGCCATTTATAGGAAGGCTGAATAAATTTTCTGATTTTTTAGAACCAAAAAAGATTGATGATTTATTGAGGGGTAATATCAAAGTATAGATAATATTTTTGAGTATTTTTGCTGGAGCAGGGGTGAGCAGCAGCGATGCTGAAAAACATCCTCACCCACAGCATAACTTCACCCCATGATCCTCAGGCATGCCTCGCCGACGCCAATAACGCCCCCACCAGCATAAACAGCGACCCAAACACTTTATTCAACGCCTTCATCTGCTTAGGACCCTTAATCCACGCCGCAATCCGCTGCGCCAGCGTCGCGTAACCAATCATCACGATGATATCGACAATAATGGTCGTCGCACCCAGCACCACGTACTGCATCACCTGGGGCTGATGCGGGACGATAAACTGCGGGAAGAGGGCGGCGAGAAACACGATGCTTTTCGGGTTGGTCAGGTTCACAAACACCGCGCGCTTGAACAGACGACCGCGTGTCTGCGTGTGGGCGAGGGTATTCAGGTCGATTGAGCCCGCCGCGCGCCACTGCTGGATGCCCAGCCAAATCAGATAGGCCGCGCCCGCCCATTTCAGCACTTCAAACGCCAGCACCGAACGCGAGAACAAAGTCCCAAGGCCAATCCCGACCAGCACGATATGAATCCCCAGCCCGGTCTGCAGTCCGGCAATGGACGCAGCCGCGCCGCGATAGCCGTGGTTAATGGACGTGGTCATGGTATTGATCGCGCCGGAGCCTGGGGAAAGGCTCAGGATGATGGATGTCAGCAGGTAAGCGAACCACCACTCGAAGGTCATTTGAAACTCCCGAATCGTCTATTTTTATGCCACAATACGCTATTGTCGCGTCGTTGTGCGATGCGTCCTGAAAAAACGATATTCCTTGGCTTACAGGGGTGGAAACCCGATGTTTCAGCAGAAAAAGGACTGGGAAACACGCGAGAACGCATTTGCTGCTTTCTCCATGGGGCCGCTGACCGATTTCTGGCGTCAGCGCGAAGAGGCCGAAATTACCGGCGTGGATAATGTTCCGGTGCGCTTTGTGCGTTTTCGGGATGTCAAAAACGACCGCGTGATCGTCGTCTGTCCCGGTCGAATCGAAAGTTACGTCAAATACGCTGAACTGGCTTACGACCTTTTCCATCTGGGTTTTGATGTACTGATTATCGACCATCGTGGGCAAGGGCGCTCCGGGCGGTTGTTATCGGACACGCACCGCGGGCATGTGGTGAATTTCAGCGATTATGTCGACGATCTCGCTGCGTTCTGGGAGCAGGAAGTGCAGCCGGGTCCGTGGCGCAAACGCTATATTCTGGCGCACTCGATGGGTGGGGCGATTGCGACGCTGTTTTTACAACGTCACCCGCATCAGTGCGATGCCATTGCGCTCACCGCCCCGATGTTTGGCATCGTGATGCGCTTCCCGGACTGGATGGTACGCCATATTCTCGACTGGGCTGAGGGCCATCAGCGCATTCGTGAAGGCTACGCGATCGGCACCGGTCGCTGGCGCGCGCTGCCGTTCGCCATGAACGTGCTGACGCACAGCCGACAGCGCTATCGCCGCAACCTGCGCTTTTACGCCGATGAGCCGCGTCTGCGCGTCGGTGGGCCAACGTACCACTGGGTGCGTGAGGGCATTCGCGCGGGTGAATCAGCGCTCGCGGGTGTCAATAAAGATGCGACGCCGACGCTTCTGATTCAGGCCGAAGAAGAGCGTGTGGTGGATAACCGCATGCACGACCGTTTTTGTGAATTGCGCGCCGCCGCCGGACATCCCTGTGAAGGGGAAAAACCGCTGGTCATAAAGGGCGCGTACCATGAGATCCTTTTTGAAAAGGACACCATGCGCTCAGTCGCGCTCAACGCCATCGTCGAGTTTTTCGACAGGCATAACTGATTTCCTATTGAGGTTAAATTTTCCTATGTACCAGGTTGTCGCATCTGATTTAGATGGCACGCTGCTTTCCCCCGATCACACCCTGTCGCCTTACGCGAAAGAAACCTTAAAACTCCTGACTGCTCGTGGCGTGAACTTCGTTTTCGCGACGGGCCGCCACCACGTGGATGTGGGGCAGATCCGCGATAATCTGGACATCAAAGCGTACATGATCACCTCCAACGGTGCGCGCGTACACGACACCGACGGCAACCTGATCTTCACCCATAACCTCGACCGCGACATCGCCGCCGACCTGTTTGGCGTGGTGCACAGCAACCCGAAGATCGTCACTAACGTCTACCGCAACGACGACTGGTTTATGAACCGTCATCGCCCGGATGAGATGCGTTTCTTCAAGGAAGCGGTGTTCAACTACACCCTGTACGAGCCAGGTTTGCTTGAGCCAGAAGGGATCAGCAAAGTGTTCTTCACCTGCGAAAGCCACGAAGAGCTGCTCCCGCTGGAGCAGGCGATTAACGCGCGCTGGGGCGATCGCGTCAACGTCAGCTTTTCCACTCTGACCTGTCTGGAAGTGATGGCAGGCGGCGTGTCGAAAGGCCACGCGCTGGAAGCGGTCGCGAAACGCATGGGCTACGAGCTGAAAGATTGCATCGCCTTTGGCGACGGCATGAACGACGCGGAAATGCTGTCGATGGCCGGGAAAGGCTGCATCATGGAAAATGCGCACCAGCGTCTGAAAGACATGCATCCTGAGCTGGAAGTGATCGGCACCAACGCCGACAACGCCGTGCCGAACTACCTGCGCAAGCTGTTCCTTGAATAATCTTCATTTGATTGTTTATTGCTCAGTTGTCAACTGAAGAGTTCGCTACAATGCCAGTCCTTCTTTCTGAGAGACATGCATTGTGGCGCTACTCATTATCACCACTATTCTGTGGGCCTTCTCGTTCAGCCTGATCGGTGAATACCTTGCCGGACACGTCGACAGCTACTTCTCGGTGCTGATGCGAGTCGGGCTGGCGGCGCTGGTGTTCCTGCCGTTCCTGCGCCTGCGCGGGCAGACGCTCAAAACCATTCTGCTGTACATGCTGGTGGGCGCGATGCAGCTCGGCGTCATGTACCTGTTCAGCTTCCGCGCGTATGTCTATCTGTCGGTCTCGGAGTTTCTGCTTTTCACAGTGCTGACGCCGCTCTATATCACCCTGATTTATGACCTGCTGAGCAAACGCCGCCTGCGCTGGGGCTACGTGCTGAGCGCGCTGCTGGCGGTGGCCGGTGCGGCGATTATTCGCTACGACAAAGTGAGCGATCACTTCTGGACCGGCCTGATGTTTGTCCAGCTGGCGAACATCAGCTTTGCGATTGGGATGGTGGGCTACAAACGCCTGATGGAGATCCACCCGATGCCGCAGCACAACGCCTTCGCCTGGTTCTACATGGGGGCATTCATCGTCGCGGTGGTGGCGTGGTTTATGCTCGGCAATCCGCAAAAACTGCCGACCACCACGCTGCAGTGGAGCGTGCTTGTCTGGCTGGGCGTGGTCGCATCAGGGCTGGGCTATTTTATGTGGAACTACGGAGCCACGCAGGTGGACGCCGGGACGTTGGGCATCATGAACAACGTTCACGTGCCCGCAGGGCTGCTGGTGAACCTGGCGATCTGGCAGGAACAACCGCACTGGCCAAGCTTTATTATTGGGGGGACGGTGATCCTGGCTTCGCTATGGGTGCATCGCCATTGGGTCGCTCCGCGCTCCGAACAAACGGCAGGTGGTCGCAAGCGTGATTCCGCGCTGAGCGAATAAAGGCCTCCGTCACCGGCTGACGCTGCTCGCCATCGCGCACGGCGGCGTACAGTCGGCTCCACAGTCCCTCGCCCAGGGTTTTGGTCACCACCAGACCCTGGCGTTCAAAACTCTCCACTACCCAGTGCGGCAGCGCCGCGATCCCCATTTTCGCCGCCACCATCTGAATCAACAGCAGGGTGTTATCGACGCTTTTCAGGTTCGGGCTGATGCCTGCCGGTTGCAGGAAATGGCGCCAGATATCCAGACGACTGCGCTGCACCGGATAGATCAGCAGGGTTTCGGTCGCCAGATCTTCCGGCGTCACGCGGGTTTTCAGCGCTAAGGGATGATCCGGGGCCAGCACCAGGCGCACCTCATAATCAAACATCGGCGAATAGTGCAGACCGCTGCGCGGCAGAATATCGGAGGTCAGGACCAGATCCAGCTCGCCCTGCTGGAGAGACGGCTGCGGGTCAAAGGTCACGCCCGATTTGAAGTCCATCTCCACCTGCGGCCAATTCGCGCGGAAATTCTCCAGCGCGGGCGTCAGCCACTGAATACAGCTGTGACACTCGATGGCGATGCGCAGCCGCGTCTGCTGCGGTTCATTGCAGGATTGCAGCGCGCTGGCGATCTGCGGCAGCACCTGATTCGCCAGCTGCAGCAAAATCTCGCCCTGCGGCGTAAAGCGCAGCGGCTGGCTCTTACGCACGAACAGACGGAAGCCAAGGCGTTGTTCCAGATCGCTGAACTGGTGTGACAGGGCGGATTGTGTTTGATGCAGCGTGGCCGCAGCCGCTGCGAGCGAACCGCAGTTCCGCAACGCTTGTAGCGTTTTCAGGTGTTTTATCTCGATCATGAAAGTCCTTCACTTCGCCATGAACATTTTGCGCTTGAGGAATATACAGTACCTGCCAATTATAGATGTGTAAACATCTGGACGGCTAAATAACGAATTCCATAAGAGGCAGCGACATGACAATTATTAACCACACCCTCGGTTTCCCTCGCGTTGGCCTGCGCCGCGAGCTGAAAAAAGCACAAGAAAGCTACTGGGCGGGCAACGCCACGCGTGACGAACTGCTGGCGGTGGGGCGTGAACTGCGCGCTCGCCACTGGGATCAGCAAAAACAGGCGGGCGTAGATCTGCTGCCGGTGGGCGATTTCGCCTGGTACGACCATGTTCTGACCACCAGCCTGCTGCTCGGCAACGTGCCGGCTCGTCATCAGAACAACGATGGATCGGTAGATATCGACACCCTGTTCCGTCTGGGCCGTGGCCGCGCACCGACCGGTGAGCCCGCCGCCGCCGCGGAAATGACCAAATGGTTCAACACCAACTACCACTACATGGTGCCGGAGTTCGTGAAGGGCCAGCAGTTCAAACTGACCTGGACCCAGATCCTGGATGAAGTCGACGAAGCCCTGGCGCTGGGCCACAAAATCAAACCTGTGCTGCTCGGCCCGGTGACCTACCTGTGGCTGGGCAAAGTGAAAGGCGAGCAGTTTGACCGCCTGAGCCTGCTGAACGACATCCTGCCGGTCTACCAGCAGGTGCTGGCTGAGCTGGCAAAACGCGGCGTCGAGTGGGTGCAAATCGACGAACCGGCGCTGGTGCTGGAGCTGCCGCAGGAGTGGCTGGATGCCTTCAAACCGGCGTACGACGCGCTGGCAGGCCAGGTCAAACTTCTGCTGACCACCTATTTCGAAGGCGTCACGCCGAACCTCGACACCATCACCGCGCTGCCGGTGCAGGGCCTGCATGTGGACCTGGTTCACGGCAAAGATGACGTGGCGGAAATTCACCAGCGTCTGCCGTCTGACTGGCTGCTCTCTGCCGGTCTGGTGAACGGTCGTAACGTCTGGCGCGCCGATCTCACCGAGAAATACGCGCAGATTAAAGACATCGTCGGGAAACGTGATCTGTGGGTGGCGTCATCTTGCTCCCTGCTGCACAGCCCGATCGACCTTAGCGTTGAAACGCGTCTGGATGCGGAAGTGAAGAGCTGGTTTGCCTTCGCCCTGCAGAAATGTGAAGAGCTGGCCCTGCTGCGCGATGCGCTGAACAGCGGCGACACGGCGGCGATTACCGAATGGAGCGCTCCGATTCAGGCGCGTCGTCACTCGACTCGCGTTCATAATGCGGCGGTGGAAAAACGTCTGGCGGCGATCACCGCCAAAGACAGCCAGCGTGAAAATGCCTACGAAGTGCGTGCTGAAGCTCAGCGTGCGCGCTTTAATCTGCCGGCCTGGCCGACGACGACTATCGGCTCCTTCCCGCAGACCACTGAAATCCGCGGCCTGCGCCTGGACTTCAAAAAAGGCAATCTGGACGCCAACAACTACCGCACCGGCATCGCGGAACACATCAAGCAGGCGATTGTTGAGCAGGAGCGTCTGGGTCTGGACGTGCTGGTCCACGGCGAAGCCGAGCGTAACGACATGGTCGAGTATTTCGGCGAGCACCTGGACGGATTCGTCTTCACCCAGAACGGCTGGGTGCAGAGCTACGGCTCCCGCTGCGTGAAACCACCGGTCGTCATCGGCGACGTGAGCCGCCCGGAAGCGATCACCGTTGAGTGGGCGAAGTACGCTCAGTCTCTGACCGACAAACCGGTGAAAGGCATGCTGACGGGTCCGGTGACCATTCTCTGCTGGTCCTTCCCGCGCGAAGACGTGACCCGCGAAACCATCGCCAAGCAGATTGCTCTGGCGCTGCGCGATGAAGTGGCGGATCTGGAAGCGGCCGGGATTGGCATCATCCAGATTGACGAACCGGCGCTGCGCGAAGGTCTCCCGCTGCGTCGCAGCGACTGGGCGGCGTACCTGGAGTGGGGCGTGGAAGCCTTCCGCATCAACGCGGCGGTGGCAAAGAACGACACACAGATCCACACCCACATGTGTTACTGCGAATTTAACGACATCATGGACTCCATCGCCGCGCTGGATGCGGACGTGATCACCATCGAAACCTCGCGTTCCGATATGGAGCTGCTGGAGTCGTTCGAAGAGTTCGACTACCCGAACGAAATCGGGCCGGGCGTGTACGACATTCACTCCCCGAACGTGCCAAGTGTGGAGTGGATTGAGGCCCTGCTGCAGAAAGCCGCCCAGCGCATTCCGGCGGAGCGTCTGTGGGTCAACCCGGACTGCGGCCTGAAAACTCGCGGCTGGCCAGAAACTCGCGCCGCGCTGGCGAACATGGTGAAAGCTGCGCAGAACCTGCGTCAGGCGTAATGTGAAATGGCCGGGCAACCGCCCGGCCTAAGAATGGCCTTCCATTAGGCGGCTGATGTGAATGCTCAACCACGTCAGCTCGTCTTTTGGCAGCGTATGCTGATATTTATCCTGTACGTAATCGCGAATCACCCAGGCGACGGTCATTGCGTCCGGGCGATGGCGCATCAATTCCTCATAGAAATCCTCGGTCTCGCTGACCACAATTTTTCCGGTTAATACTCGCTCGGCAAAATAGCGCAAATGCGTGATAAAACGCCGGTAGTTAACCGACTCCGTATCAATCGTTTTGCTCAGTTTGTAGCGCACGATTTCAGCGATGCGGTTGACCAGTTCGACCTGCTGATGTGCGGAATTATCATCATCCTGACTGCTGGCGTTAATCAGATGAAACGCGATGTTAACCGCTTCATCCTCCGGCAGTTCAACGTCAAAGCGCTCATTCACTTTTGCCCGCGCCTGCATCCCGACGCTGTGTTCCTGCGGGTAGTAGCGTTTCACTTCCCAGCTCAGTTTATTCAGAATCAGCTGTCCGTTGCGGCAGCGTTCCACGGCAAAATGCAGATGCTCGGCGAGAGTAAACAGCAAGACGGAATTCATTTTTTCAGCGCACTGGCTGCGAGCGAGGGTCAGAATCTCATGGCTAATCTCAAAGAGTGCCGCAGGAATGGTATCCGTCAGTGATAAAAAATGGCGTGATTTCAGGTCACTGAGCGGCAGAAAAACTTTCTCTACCTGCGCCAGATCGATGTGCGTGCCAGGTTTGGCTCCGAAACCAATCCCTTTGCCAAACAGGATCATTTCCCGCTGGTCGTTATCAACCAGCAGCATACTGTTATTCAGCGATTTCTTTATCGTAATCACGGTTATTCCTGCGGCCTGGCCGTTTAGCTCATGTCAGCGCCATTGCTGGCAATCACTCTCTGGTACCACCAGAAGGAGTCTTTTTTCAGGCGCTTTAAGGTACCGTTGCCTTCATCATCCTGGTCGACATAAATAAAGCCGTAGCGCTTGGACATCTGCGAGGTACCCGCGCTGATAATGTCGATACAACCCCAGGTGGTGAATCCCATCACATCTACCCCTTCGTTAATAGCTGCCAAAGTTTGCTCGAAGTGGGCGCGGAAATAGTCGATGCGATAGCTGTCGTGGATTTTCCCTTCTTCAACGATATCTTTTGCGCCCAGTCCATTCTCGACAATAAACAATGGCTTCTGGTAGCGATCGTAAAGTTCGAGCAGGGAAATTTTGAGCCCAATGGGGTCAATCTGCCATCCCCATTCGGATGCCGGCAAATACGGGTTTTTCACACCCAGAATAGTGTTGCCTGCGGTGCGCTCGACGTCCGCCTGCGTTGATTCAGTGAGCGACATGTAATAGCTAAAGGAGACGAAATCGACGGTATTTTCTTTGAGGATGCGTTGATCGTCTGCCTGCATCTCAATCTGAATATCGCGGCTGGCGAGATCGCGCAGGATCAGCGGTGGATATTCGCCAAACACCTGCACATCGGCATAGAAATAGTTTTCGAGATTCTTTTTCAGCGTGGCCTCTACGTCTTGCGGGCGACAGCTGTGCGGATAGGTCGTAAGTTTGGTGAGCATACACCCAACCTGGCTGCCTGGAATTTTGGCGTGGCAGTCGCGAGTCACCAGCGCAGACGCAACGAACTGGTGGTGCAGCCCCTGATAAATATCCTGCTTGGCTTTCCCTGGTGCACTTTTCTCTTCACGAATCCCGGCGGTAGTAAATGGATGGCGATGAATACTGTCGATCTCGTTAAACGTGAGCCAGTAGCGCACCAAATCTTTATAGCGATCGAAGCAGACATTGCTGAAGCGCACGAAAGCGTCAACTACGTTGCGATTCACCCAGCCGTTATACTTTTCGCTTAGCGCCAGTGGCATTTCGTAATGTGAAAGCGTCACGAGCGGCTCAATATTGTGGCGGCGCAGTTCGCGGAACATCTCTTCGTAAAACTGCAGGCCAGCTTCATTTGGAGCGGCGTCTTCACCGGTCGGGAAAATACGCGACCAGGCGATAGATACGCGTAAAACCTTAAAGCCCATCTCGGCAAACAGGGCGATATCGTCTTTGTAGTGGTGGTAAAAATCTATGCCACGCCGCTTCGGGTACAACGCATCGTTACGGCCTTCAAACGCATCGCGAATGTTGTCATCAGTTAGCGCCATGTGGGCGTCATAGTCTTTCAGCGATAGATTGGGCTTCCAGGTGATGGCGTCAGCAACTGACGGTCCTTTGCCGTCAACGTTCCATGCCCCTTCAGCCTGATTAGCGGCAATCGCGCCGCCCCATAAAAAACCTTGCGGAAATGGGAGGGATTTATCCATTACACGGACTCCTTAAGCGTCATGATGATATGAGGGTGAGTGTCTTTATTGTCGTTACTGCCTGGTGTCAGCGAGAATCTTTCGCCATTTGTCACCACCATCACCACTACGGGATCCAGTCCGGCGGCGGTGATGGTGTCGAGAGAAAATTCAATCAGTACGTCGCCTTCTTTCACCTGCTGACCTTCTTTCACACGCGGGTGGAATCCTTCGCCCTGCAGCCTGATGGTGTCGATGCCGATGTGAAAAATCAGTTCAACACCCGCATCGGTCAACAGACTCAATGCGTGACCACTTTCAAACACGTTAACCACTGTGCCGTCCGCGGGGGCGCGCAGAACGCCCTGAGAAGGGATGATAGCGATGCCATCTCCCATGATCTTGCGTGAGAAAACGTCGTCATTGACGTTCTCAAGGGGGATGATTTTCCCTTCTACGGGGCGGATAAAGGTGAGTGCGCTGGACTGCTCCGCGACGTTATCGCGCCATAAAAGCAGGGCGCTGAGGAAGGCGATGACAAAAGACAAGCCTGCACCGGCGAAGGCCCAGACGATGTTCATGGGATTATCAGGTGAAACAAACATGGAAATACTGGCAAGTCCTGGGCCGACCAGCGCAAAGGCTTCTATGGCCATCCAGCCAATAAACGCGCCGCCGACCAGGCTGCCCGCAATCACGCTGTAGAGTGCTTTTTTGTTCAGGAGCGTGACGCCATACAAGGCTGGTTCGGTAATACCAAATAGCGCTGAGATACCCGCTGAGAACGCGGTGGATTTCAGGACTTTATCTTTGCTCTTAAACGCAATCGCCAGACATGCCCCGGATTCGGCGATGTTATGCGCCAGCGATGCGGGTAAATAGAGCATTTCGCGACCAAACTGACTCATCGATGCCACTGCATAAGGCAGCATGGGTTTATGCATCCCGGCGGCGACCATAAAGGGCAGCGCGGCTGCGAGCAAACCCGTCGCCACAAATCCCAGCTTGCTATACAGCCATAAGATCACGGTGGCCAGCCCGGCGCCAAGTTCATATCCTAACGGCCCGAGAATCAACA
Organism: Lelliottia sp. EB106-05-01-XG201; assembly: GCF_058791735.1. Taxonomy (NCBI): domain Bacteria; kingdom Pseudomonadati; phylum Pseudomonadota; class Gammaproteobacteria; order Enterobacterales; family Enterobacteriaceae; genus Lelliottia; species Lelliottia sp. EB106-05-01-XG201. The sequence continues at coordinate 4,564,276 of NZ_JBYTDV010000001.1, read as the reverse complement.
AAGTGACCGGTACGGTGACCAGAAGCGAGAGCATCGGTGAGAGGAAAATACGTAGTGCGCCTGGAGAATAGCGGTTGAACAATTTCTCGGTCTGAGCGTAAAACAGCACGCATAGAATGGCCGGGAAGACCTGAGAGGCATACGCCACATTGCGCAGATCGAACGACATAAACTCTGCGCCATCAGCGAGTTGCTTAGTCATCGCCGGTAACACCATCACTGCAACGGCCGAGACAGCAACCAGTACGTTCACTTTTAGCTTCGTCGCGGTGGTAATTGCGACCAGAATCGGGAGGAAATAGAGCGGGGCAGAACCGATGTTATCCAGCACTTTGTAGGTGGAGCTGTCGCGACTAAGCCAGCCGAGCACGTCGAGCAGCAACAGGAGCGATTTGAGTACCCCACCGCCCGCGATGGCGGGTACCAGTGGCTGAAACACGCTAATGACAAAGTCGATAATTTGCGCGCCACGGTTAGGTTTTGCGGTCTGAGCTGGTGCATTTGCCTGTGGCGAACCGACAAGTGAGCGCGCCGCTTCATAAACCTGAACCACCTCATGGCCGATGATCACCTGGCACTGCACGTTAACACGCACGCCCAGCACACCGTCAATTTTCGCCAGTTCGATCTTGTTCACTTTGCTGTTGTCGTACAGACTCAACCGTAAACGGGTGGAGCAATGTTCAAGGTGTTCGATGTTTTCAGCGCCACCCACCTGGGCGATGATATCCAGTGCTGTCTGCAAGTGATTCATGTCTGGTCCCTGTCTCCAGAGCAAAAAAAAAGACCTGAAGCCCATTCCTCCTGAGAAGGAGAGATGGGCTTCAGGTCTTGCCTACGGATCGTAGTTACACGCCTGTGCTTTTATATCGACCAAAATCTGTTGAAAAGTCAAACAACCGCTGCGGGTGTTGCGTCAATGTGTGAGCGACTTAACTCTTTCTCGCGCCATACTGCCTGAACCACGCCAGCATTCTCTGCCAGCCGTCTTTGGCGGACTCTTCGTGATAGCTCGGGCGATAGTCGGCGTTAAAGGCGTGGCCCGCGTCGGGATAGACCACGATCTCGGCTTTCGCATTGGCGGCGCGGAGTGCCTGCCGCATGGTGTCCACGCTCTCCAGGGGGATCCCGGTATCCTGCCCGCCGTACAGCCCCAGCACCGGCGCGTTGAGATCGGTGGCGATATCCACCGGATGCTTCGGCGAATTCAGCGTTTTCTCACCGACCAGTTTGCCATACCAGGCCACGGCAGCTTTAAGCTGCGGATTGTGGGCGGCATACAGCCAGCTGATGCGCCCGCCCCAGCAAAAACCGGTGACCAGCAGACGATGCGGATCGCCGCCGTTGCGCGCGGCCCAGCTGGCGACGTGGTCCAGATCGGCCAGCACCTGCGCATCTGGCACTTTGCTGACCAGGTTGCTGAATAAGGTTGGGATATCGCTGTAGTCGTTGGGGTCGCCCTGGCGGAAATAGAGCTCTGATGCGACGGCCAGATAACCTTCCAGCGCCAGACGGCGGCAAATATCGCGAATATGTTCGTGAACGCCGAAAATCTCCTGCACCACAATCACGATCGGCAGCGGACCGTCCGCCTCTTTCGGGCGCGCGTGGTAGGCGGGCATGTTCTCACCCTGCGTGGGGATCGAGGTTTCGCCTGCGGAAATGGCTTCTTCTGAGGTGGAGACGATGGTCGCGGCGTGAGGGGCTGCAGCAGGTGCAAAATGGGTCTTTTGTGTCATGGTATTCTCCGTACCTGTTAGCGCAAAAGTAAATATAGACCTCAAGTTAACAACTCACAGTGCCCGAAACGGGCTATCTTTTGTGCAGCGCTGAACGATATAACTTGTTAATGTGATGTAAATCACTATTTTATGGAAATTAACTGCAACCATTTTCATTCATGGTGAGGTGTGTCACGAAATTAAGCCTGGTGCTTCTGTAAAGTACCGTTTTACTTCTTCTGACACACCGACCCACAGAGGAGTCACCTATGTCTAAGTCTGATGTTTTTCATCTCGGCCTCACTAAAAACGATCTACAAGGGGCTACGCTGGCTATCGTCCCTGGCGATCCTGAGCGTGTGGAAAAGATCGCCGCGCTGATGGATAAGCCGGTTAAGCTGGCAGCGCATCGTGAATTCACCACCTGGCGTGCAGAGCTGGATGGCAAAGCGGTTATCGTGTGCTCGACCGGTATCGGCGGCCCGTCTACCTCTATTGCTGTGGAAGAGCTGGCGCAACTGGGCATTCGTACTTTCCTGCGTATCGGTACGACCGGTGCGATTCAGCCGCACATCAACGTCGGTGACGTTCTGGTAACCACCGCCTCTGTGCGTCTGGACGGGGCAAGCCTGCACTTCGCTCCAATGGAATTCCCGGCGGTTGCGGACTTCGAATGTACGACAGCGCTGGTTGAAGCGGCTAAATCTATCGGTGCAACCACCCACATCGGCGTGACCGCCTCTTCTGACACCTTCTACCCAGGCCAGGAGCGTTACGACACCTTCTCTGGTCGCGTAGTCAGCCGTTTCAAAGGCTCCATGGAAGAGTGGCAGTCAATGGGCGTCATGAACTATGAGATGGAATCGGCAACGCTGCTGACCATGTGCGCAAGCCAGGGTCTGCGTGCGGGTATGGTGGCGGGCGTGATCGTCAACCGTACTCAGCAAGAGATCCCGAACGCTGAAACCATGAAGCAGACCGAAAGCCACGCGGTGAAAATCGTGGTTGAAGCGGCTCGCCGCCTGATCTAATCGCACTGCATTCTGTTTAAGGCCGACATGTTCGGCCTTTTCTTTTTGCGTAGCGCCTCGCAGGAAAAACCTTTTAAACTGGACGTTTATACAGCACAATTCTATTTTGTGCGGTAACGGTTTGATGCAGGAGGCGGTGTGGATATCTCAATCATCATTTATGCGGCGATAGCGCTGGCGGGGCTGGCCATTGGCTGGCTGATTTCAGGCTATCAACATGCGCAGCATAAAGCGGAACAGCTGATTGACCGCGAAGAGATGGTCGCGGAGCTGAGCGCGACAAAACAACAGCTGGCCCAGAGCGCCCACTGGCGCGACGAGTGCGAGCTGCTCAACAACGAACTGCGCAACCTGCGCGATATCAATACCTCCCTCGAAGCGGATCTCCGCGAAGTCACCACCCGTCTGGAATCTACCCAACTGCATGCGGAAGACAAAATCCGCCAGATGATCAACAGCGAACAGCGCCTCAGCGAGCAGTTCGAAAACCTCGCCAACCGCATATTCGAGCAGAGCAACCGCCGCGTCGACGAGCAAAACCGCCAGAGTCTGAACGGCCTGCTGACTCCCCTGCGCGAACAGCTCGACGGTTTTCGCAAACAGGTGCAGGACAGCTTTGGTATGGAAGCGCGGGAGCGCCACACGCTGGCCCACGAAATCCGTAATCTCCAGCAGCTGAATGCGCAAATGGCGCAGGAGGCGGTTAACCTGACGCGGGCGCTGAAGGGCGACAACAAAACTCAGGGCAACTGGGGAGAGGTGGTGCTGACCCGCGTGCTGGAAGCGTCCGGCCTGCGCGAGGGCTATGAATATCAAACCCAGGTCAGCATCGAAACCGATAGCCGTTCGCGCATGCAGCCCGATGTGATCGTGCGGCTGCCGCAGGGCAAAGACGTGGTAATCGACGCCAAAATGACGCTGGTGGCCTACGAACGTTACTTCAATGCCGAAGACGATTTCACCCGTGAATCCGCGCTGCAGGAGCACATCGCCTCGGTGCGAAACCACATCCGCATGCTGGGCCGCAAGGATTACCAGCAGTTGCCCGGTCTGCGTTCGCTCGACTATGTGCTGATGTTTATCCCCGTCGAACCGGCATTCCTGCTGGCCCTCGACAGGCAGCCGGAGCTGATTACCGAGGCGCTGAAAAACAACATTATGCTGGTCAGTCCGACCACGCTGCTGGTGGCGCTGCGCACCATTGCCAACCTGTGGCGTTACGAACATCAGAGCCGCAACGCGCAGCAGATCGCCGACCGCGCCAGCAAGCTGTACGACAAAATGCGCCTGTTTGTTGACGATATGTCCTCTGTAGGGCAAAGCCTGGATCGCGCGCAGGATAACTATCGACAGGCAATGAAAAAACTCGCTTCCGGGCGCGGCAATTTGCTTTCGCAGGCCGAGGCCTTCCGCACGTTGGGGGTGGAGGTGAAGCGCGAGATTAATCCGGAACTGGCGGAACAGGCCACGGCGCAGGATGAAGAATACCGTCTGCGCGAAGGCGTGGATGAACAAAATATGAGCCGTGATGACAATGATTTAGCCGCGCAAGCGGCGCCCGAAACGGCGTCAGAACGATTCTTTCATGGTGGTTGAATCGTAGGGCAATCGCGTCCAATCTGATACACTTCACGAACATTTGACTGATTAGCAGGCACTGAGATGGTTGAAGATTCACAAGAAACAACGCACTTTGGCTTCCAGACTGTCGCCAAAGAGCAGAAAGCTGACATGGTGGCCCACGTATTCCATTCCGTGGCGTCGAAGTACGATGTCATGAATGACCTGATGTCATTCGGCATTCATCGCTTGTGGAAGCGTTTCACTATCGACTGTAGCGGTGTTCGCCGTGGTCAAACCGTTCTGGATCTTGCGGGTGGTACCGGCGATCTGACGGCCAAATTCTCCCGTATGGTCGGCGAAACCGGCCGCGTGGTGCTGGCGGATATCAACGACTCCATGCTGAAAATGGGGCGTGAAAAACTGCGCAACATCGGCGTAGTGGGTAACGTGGAATACGTTCAGGCTAACGCCGAAGCCCTGCCGTTCCCGGATAACACCTTTGACTGCATCACCATCTCTTTCGGCCTGCGTAACGTGACCGAAAAAGAGAAAGCCCTGCGTTCCATGTACCGTGTGCTGAAACCGGGTGGACGTCTGCTGGTGCTGGAGTTCTCCAAACCGATTATCGAACCGCTGAGCAAAGCCTACGACGCTTACTCGTTCCATATTCTGCCGCGCATTGGCGAAATGGTGGCCAATGACGCAGAAAGCTATCGCTATCTGGCGGAATCTATCCGTATGCACCCGGATCAGGACACCCTGAAAGCTATGATGCAGGACGCCGAGTTTGAAAACGTGGAGTACTTCAACCTGACGGCGGGTGTTGTCGCGCTGCATCGCGGCTACAAGTTCTGAGTGGAGGCAAGCCATGCCTTTTAAACCGTTAGTCACCGCGGGCATCGAGAATGTCCTGAATAGTTTCCTGTACCGCTCGCCTGCGCTGAAAACGGCGCGCCAGCGGCTGAACGGCAAGGTGCTGCGTGTCGTCTTAAAAGAGTTCTCCACGCCGCTGGTGCTGGTGTTCAGCGAGCGCCAGCTCGACGTGGTGGGCGAATGGGAAGGCGAGGCGGATTGTTCCGTCATCACGCACATGAGCGTGCTGCCCAAACTGCGCGACCGCCAGCAGCTGACGGCGCTGATCCGCAGCGGTGAGCTGGAAGTCGAAGGCGATATTCAGGTGGTGCAAAACTTCGTCGCGCTGGCCGATCTGGCCGAGTTTGATCCGGCGGAGCTACTGGCTCCTTATACCGGTGACATCGTGGCCGAAGGCATTGGCAAGTTCCTGCGCGGCGGCTCGTCATTCTTGCGTAAGGGCGTGCAGCGCCAGCAACGCTACGTTGCCGAAGTGCTGACCGAAGAGTGGCGCATGGCGCCCGGCCCGCTGGAGATGGCGTGGTTTGCGGAAGAGTCTGCTGCCGTTGAACGTGCGGTTGACGCGTTCACCAAACGCCTGGAAAAACTGGAGGGCAAATGACGCCTGGTGAAATTCGGCGCCTCTACTTTATCGTTCGCACCTTTTTGAGTTACGGGCTCGACGAGCTTATCCCCAAAATGCGTATCACGCTGCCGCTGCGAATCGGGCGGCGCATGCTGTTCTGGATGCCAAACCGTCACAAAGGCCAGCCTCTTGGCGAGCGGTTACGACTGGCATTGCAGGAGCTTGGTCCGGTCTGGATTAAATTCGGGCAGATGCTCTCCACCCGCCGCGATCTCTTCCCGCCGCAGATTGCCGATCAGCTGGCGTTGTTACAGGACCGCGTGGCACCCTTCGACGGTGCGCGCGCCAAACAGCAGATCGAAGAGGCGATGGGCGGCATTCCGGTTGAAACCTGGTTTGATGATTTTGAAATCACGCCGCTGGCCTCAGCGTCCATTGCGCAGGTGCACACCGCGCGCCTGAAAGAGAACGGCAAAGAGATCGTCATCAAGGTGATCCGTCCGGACATTCTGCCGGTCATCAAAGCGGACATGAAACTGATTTACCGTCTGGCACGCTGGGTTCCGCGCCTGTTGCCGGATGGGCGCCGTCTGCGTCCGATGGAAGTGGTACGCGAATATGAAAAGACGCTGATCGATGAGCTGAACTTACTGCGTGAGTCGGCCAACGCCATCCAGCTGCGCCGCAACTTTGAAAACAGCCCGATGCTTTACGTGCCGGAAGTCTATTCCGACTACTGCAGTCAGAACATGATGGTGATGGAGCGCATCTACGGCATTCCCGTTTCGGATGTGGTGGCGCTGGAAAAACAGGGCACCAACATGAAACTGCTGGCCGAACGCGGCGTGCAGGTGTTCTTCACCCAGGTGTTCCGCGACAGCTTTTTCCATGCGGACATGCACCCGGGCAACATCTTTGTCAGCTACGAGCACCCGGAAGATCCGAAGTATATCGGCATCGACTGCGGGATTGTCGGCTCGTTGAACAAAGAAGATAAGCGTTATCTGGCAGAGAACTTCATCGCCTTCTTCAATCGCGATTACCGCAAGGTGGCCGAGCTGCACGTCGATTCAGGTTGGGTTCCGCCGGATACTAACGTCGAAGAGTTCGAGTTTGCGATCCGCACCGTCTGCGAGCCGATTTTCGAAAAGCCGCTGTCGGAAATCTCATTTGGTCACGTGCTGCTGAATCTCTTTAACACCGCCCGTCGCTTCAATATGGAAGTGCAGCCGCAGTTAGTTTTACTTCAGAAAACACTACTTTACGTTGAGGGCGTAGGCCGCCAGCTCTATCCTCAGTTAGACTTATGGAAGACGGCGAAACCTTTCCTTGAGTCGTGGATCAAAGATCAGGTCGGTATTCCTTCCCTGGTGCGGGCGTTCAAAGAGAAAGCGCCGTTCTGGATCGAAAAAATGCCAGAGATTCCTGAACTGGTTTACGACACTTTGCGTCAGAGCAAGAACCTTCAGCACAGCATGGATAAAATCGCCCGCGAGCTTCAGTCAAACCGCGTGCGTCAGGGACAATCCCGCTATCTCTTTGGGATAGGCGCAACCTTGCTGCTGAGCGGCACGCTGCTGCTGATCAATCGCCCAGACTGGGAGATGATGCCCGCCTGGGTGATGGCCGCAGGCCTTGTGGTCTGGCTGATTGGCTGGAGAAAAACGCGCTGAATTGCGTCGCTATCGCCAGGTTGCATACGTATAATGCAATCTGATTAATTAATCATCATCTATCGAGGATGTAGTATGGGTGGTATCAGTATCTGGCAATTGTTAATCATTGCCGTCATCGTCGTGCTGCTGTTCGGCACTAAAAAGCTCGGTTCTATCGGTTCCGACCTTGGCGCGTCCATCAAAGGCTTCAAGAAAGCCATCAGCGATGATGAAGACAAGCAGGAAAAATCCAGCCAGGATGCGGATTTCACGGCTAAATCCATCGCAGACAAACAGGACGAAGCCAAAAAGGAAGACGCTAAACGCCACGATAAAGAGCAGGTGTAAGTCGTGTTCGATATTGGTTTTGGTGAACTGCTGCTGGTGTTCGTGATTGGTCTGATCGTACTGGGCCCGCAACGTCTGCCGGTGGCAGTAAAAACCGTCGCAGGCTGGGTGCGCGCGCTGCGCTCGCTGGCAACGACGGTGCAAAATGAACTGGCGCAGGAACTCAAGCTCCAGGAGTTTCAGGACAGCCTGAAAAAGGTTGAGAAGGCGAGCATGGATAATCTGTCGCCTGAGCTGAAAGCCTCAATGGACGAACTGCGTGAAGCCGCAGAGTCCATGAAGCGCTCCTACAGCGTCAATGATCCTGAAAAAGCGAGCGACGAAGCGAACACCATTCGTAATCCGTTAGTGAAGGATAACGAAGCGCAGCATGAAGGTGTGACGCCTGCCGATGCCGAGCATCAGGCCAGTGCGCCCGCGCAGGCACCTGCGGCACAAGAGCCCGAGCCTGCTCCTGCACCAGAGCCTGTGGTGAAACCGAAGGCTGCAGAAGCTAAAGCCGCCGCGCCCGTTTCCGAATCCGCCCCCTCGTCGAGTGATAAAGCGTAAACATGGCAGTAGATGATACTCAACCACTTATTACGCACCTCATTGAGCTGCGTAAGCGTCTGTTAAACTGCATTATTGCCGTTTTCCTGATTTTCTTATGCCTGGTCTATTTCGCCAACGACATCTATCAGGTGGTCTCTGCGCCGCTGATTAAGCAGATGCCGCTCGGCGCGACCATGATTGCCACCGACGTGGCGTCGCCGTTCTTCACGCCAATTAAACTGACCTTCTGGGTGTCGCTGATCGCCTCCGCGCCGGTGATTCTGTACCAGGTGTGGGCGTTTGTGGCCCCTGCGCTGTACAAGCATGAGCGCAAGCTGGTCATCCCGCTGCTGGTCTCCAGTTCGCTGCTGTTTTACATCGGTATGGCTTTCGCCTACTTCGTCGTCTTCCCGCTGGCCTTTGGCTTCCTGACGCACACCGCGCCGGAAGGGGTGCAGGTCTCGACGGATATCGCCAGCTATCTCAGCTTTGTGATGGCGCTGTTCATGGCGTTTGGCGTGGCCTTCGAAGTGCCGGTCGCGATTGTATTGCTTTGCTGGATGGGCGTGACGACGCCAGAAGATCTGCGTAAAAAGCGCCCGTACATGCTGGTCGGTGCGTTCGTGGTCGGGATGCTGCTGACGCCGCCGGATGTTTTTTCGCAAACCCTGCTGGCGATACCGATGTACTGCCTGTTTGAGGTCGGCGTGTTCTTCTCGCGCTTCTACGTGGGCAAACGTCGCTCGCGGGATGACGAAGAAGATGAGCCAGAGAATCCGACAGAAGAGTAAAACCAGCCGCCCGACAGGGCGGTTGTCATATGGGAGAGAGCATGTTTGATATCGGGTTGAATCTGACCAGTTCGCAGTTCGCGAGAGACTGTGATGAAGTCGTGGCGCGTGCGTTTGCCGCGGGCGTCAAAGGCTTGCTGCTGACGGGAACTAATCTGCAGGAGAGCGAGCATGCGCAGCAGCTGGCGCACGGCTTTGATCGCTGCTGGTCAACCGCAGGCGTGCATCCTCACGACAGCAGCCAGTGGACCGATGAAAGCGCCGCGACGCTGTATGCGCTGGCGAAAACGCCAGAAGTGGTAGCGATCGGCGAATGTGGTCTCGACTTCAACCGCAATTTTTCGACTCCGGCCGAGCAGGAGCGCGCTTTCACCGCGCAGCTGGCGCTGGCGGCTGAACTTGGCATGCCGGTGTTTATGCACTGTCGCGACGCCCACGAGCGCTTTCTCGCGCTGCTGGAACCCTGGCTGGATAAACTCCCAGGCGCGGTACTGCACTGTTTTACCGGCTCCCGTCAGGAGGCGATGGATTGTCTGAATCGCGGGTTGTATCTGGGCATTACCGGCTGGGTGTGCGACGAGCGTCGTGGGCTGGAACTGCGCGAGCTGTTGCCGGTCATTCCGGCCGATAGGCTGTTGGTCGAAACGGATGCGCCGTATCTTCTGCCGCGCGATATGCGCCCTAAACCTGCGTCGCGACGCAACGAACCGGCTTATCTCGGGCATATCCTGGAGCGGATTGCGCACTGGCGGGGCGAAGAGGTGCAATGGCTGGATGCGCAAACAGATGACAACGTACGCCGTCTGTTCGGCGTCGCGTTTTAAACTTTGCGGAACTCGGTGTTTTTGACGCTCTGACGCACCTGCTTGTTGAGGAAGTTCAGCAGCAGCATGGAACGCGCTTCGCCGTCTGGCTCCGCGAAGATCGCCTGAAATCCTTCGAACGCGCCCTCGGTGATCACCACGTTATCGCCCGGGTAGGGGGTTTCAGGATCGGTAATATCTTCCGGCTGCTGGTAAACGGATAGCTGATGGATCACCTTCGAAGGCACGGTCGCCGGGTTCGAACCAAAACGGACGAAGTGGCTGACGCCGCGCGTGGCGTTGATGGTGGTGGTGTGAATCACTTCCGGGTCGAACTCAACGAAAAGGTAGTTGGGGAACAGGGGTTCACTGACCATCGTCCGCTTGCCGCGCAGCATTTTTTCAAGCGTAATGACGGGCATCAGACAATTGACTGCCTGACGCTCCAGATGTTCTTGCGCGCGCTGAATCTGCCCACGCTTGCAATACAGTAAATACCAGGCTTGCATAATCACTCTTTCCCTTTGTTCGCGGCGCAAGCATATCAAAACCCCGGCGGGATCGCTAAGGTGATTATAATGGCCGAAAGGGGAAGTTGAGGCAGAACTTCACGCTTATTTAACAAAATTACAGCGTCATGATGACGAACGCCGTATAATGAAGCGCTTACCGAGAGGCCATGACTAACTGCATGAAATACCACGATCTACGCGACTTCCTGGCGCTGCTGGAAAAGCAGGGCGAACTTAAACGCATTACGCTCCCTGTTGATCCTTATCTGGAAATGACAGAAATCGCCGACCGCACCCTGCGTGCCGGTGGCCCCGCGCTGCTGTTTGAAAATCCAAAAGGCTATTCCATGCCGGTGCTCTGCAACCTCTTCGGCACGCCTAAGCGTGTGGCGATGGGGATGGGTCAGGAGGATGTCAGTGCCTTACGTGAAGTCGGTAAACTGCTGGCGTTCCTGAAAGAGCCTGAGCCGCCAAAAGGCTTCCGCGATCTGTTCGACAAACTGCCGCAGTTTAAGCAGGTGTTGAACATGCCAACCAAACGCCTGCGCGGTGCGCCTTGCCAGCAGAAAATCCTCGAAGGTGACGCCGTCGATCTGACGCAAATCCCGATTATGCAGTGCTGGCCAGAAGACGCCGCGCCGCTGATTACCTGGGGTCTGACCGTCACCCGTGGCCCGCATAAAGAGCGCCAGAATCTCGGTATCTATCGCCAGCAGCTGATTGGCAAAAACAAATTGATTATGCGCTGGCTGTCGCATCGCGGCGGTGCGCTTGATTTCCAGGAGTGGTGCGCGGCGCATCCGGGCGAGCGTTTCCCGGTTTCGGTGGCGCTCGGTGCCGATCCGGCGACCATTCTCGGCGCGGTGACGCCGGTTCCTGATACCCTTTCAGAATATGCTTTCGCGGGCTTGCTGCGCGGCACCAAAACCGAAGTGGTAAAGTGTGTTTCCAACGATCTCGAAGTGCCAGCCAGCGCGGAGATCGTGCTTGAAGGTTACATTGAACAGGGCGAGCTGGCACCGGAAGGGCCGTATGGCGACCACACGGGATACTACAATGAAGTGGATAGTTTCCCGGTGTTTACCGTGACGCACATTACCCAGCGCGACGATGCGATTTATCACTCGACTTATACCGGCCGTCCGCCGGATGAGCCTGCGGTATTAGGCGTCGCGCTGAACGAAGTGTTCGTTCCGATTCTGCAGAAGCAGTTCCCGGAAATTGTCGATTTCTACCTGCCGCCGGAAGGATGCTCCTATCGCCTGGCGGTGGTGACGATCAAGAAACAGTACGCAGGTCACGCCAAGCGCGTGATGATGGGCGTGTGGTCATTCCTGCGCCAGTTTATGTATACCAAATTTGTTATTGTCTGCGATGACGACGTCAATGCCCGCGACTGGAATGACGTTATCTGGGCCATCACTACGCGGATGGACCCGGCGCGCGACACGGTGTTAGTGGAAAACACACCGATTGATTATCTGGATTTTGCCTCGCCGGTTTCTGGGCTTGGTTCAAAAATGGGACTGGATGCCACCAATAAATGGCCCGGCGAAACCGAGCGTGAATGGGGTCGCCCGATTAAAAAAGATCCTGAAGTGACCGCGCGAATTGACGCGATATGGGACGAGTTGGCCATATTGAATGACGGTAAGCCAGAGACTGACCGTTAAGCCCTATAGACTTCCCGACAGAGAGAGCGAATGACAACCTTAAGCTGTAAAGTGACCTCGGTAGATGCTATCACCGACACCGTATATCGCGTCCGTTTGGTTCCGGAGGCGGCGTTTTCATTCCGCGCGGGCCAGTATTTGATGGTAGTGATGGACGAGCGTGATAAGCGCCCTTTCTCTATGGCGTCTACGCCAGCAGAGCAGGAATTTATTGAGCTGCATATCGGTGCGTCAGAGCTTAATTTGTATGCCATGGCGGTGATGGACCGCATTCTGAAAGAGCGTGAAATCGACGTGGATATCCCGCACGGTGAAGCCTGGCTGCGCGAAGACGAAGACCGTCCGCTGATCCTGATTGCCGGTGGCACGGGCTTCTCCTACGTGCGCTCTATTCTGCTGACCGCGCTTTCGCAAAACCCGAACCGCGATATCACCATCTACTGGGGCGGTCGTGAAGAGAAGCATCTTTACGATCTGTCCGAGCTGGAAGCGCTGAGCGTGACCCACCCGAACCTGCGAGTTGAGCCGGTGGTTGAGCAGCCAGAAGAGGGATGGCGTGGGCGTTCAGGTACGGTGCTGACGGCGGTGTTGCAGGATCACGGTACGCTGGCCGGGCACGATATCTATATTGCCGGTCGTTTTGAAATGGCGAAGATTGCCCGCGACCTGTTCTGCCATGAGCGCGATGCGCGTGAAGACCGCCTGTTCGGCGATGCGTTTGCGTTTATCTAAATAAAAAACCCGCCCCTGACAGGCGGGAAAAACGGCAACTAAACTCTCTGAGACTTAATGATTGTAGGCCGGGCAAGCGCAGCGCCCCCGGCTTGTTGCCCGATGGCGCTTCGCTTATCGGGCCTGGGTTATCTTGCTTACACTCGCTCAAACACCGTTGCGATCCCCTGACCCAACCCGATGCACATCGTCGCCAGACCAAACTGGGCGTCTTTGCGTTCCATCAGGTTAATCAGGGTGGTGCTGATACGCGCTCCCGAACAACCCAGCGGGTGACCCAAGGCGATCGCGCCGCCGTTGAGGTTGATCTTCTCGTCGATCTGCTCCATCAGGCCCAGATCCTTAATGCACGGCAGGATCTGCGCGGCGAACGCTTCGTTCATCTCAAACAGGTCGATGTCGCTGGTCGTCAGACCGGCTTTTTTCAGCGCCAGTTTTGACGCTGGAACCGGGCCATAACCCATGATTGACGGATCGCATCCGACGACTGCCATCGAACGCACGCGAGCGCGTGGCTTCAGGCCTAACTCAAGAGCGCGGCTTTCGCTCATCACCAGCATCGCCGCCGCACCGTCGGAAAGGGCAGACGAAGTACCTGCCGTCACCGTACCGGTGACCGGGTCAAACGCCGGGCGTAGGGTGGACAGCGCTTCGACGGTGGTTTCCGGGCGAATCACTTCGTCGTAGAAGAACTGTTTCAGCACGCCGTCCGCGTCGTGGCCGCCGGTTGGGAGGATCTCATTTTTAAACGCACCGGATTGCGTCGCAGCCCAGGCGCGAGCGTGGGAACGCGCGGCGAAGGCATCCTGCATTTCGCGGCTGATGCCGTGCATGCGGGAGAGCATTTCGGCGGTCAGCCCCATCATACCGGCGGCTTTCGCCACGTTGCGGCTCATGCCGGGATGGAAGTCCACGCCGTGGCTCATTGGCACATGGCCCATGTGTTCCACGCCACCGACCATACAGACCTGCGCATCGCCGGTCATGATCATGCGGGCCGCATCGTGCAGCGCCTGCATCGACGAGCCGCACAGGCGGTTAACGGTAACTGCCGGAACGGAGTGTGGGATTTCAGCCAGCAGCGAGGCGTTACGGGCGATGTTAAAGCCCTGCTCCAGGGTTTGCTGCACGCAGCCCCAGTAAATATCGTCCAGCGCTGCTGCTTCCAGCGCGGGGTTACGCGCCAGCAGGCTACGCATCAGGTGCGCGGAGAGATCTTCCGCGCGCACATTCCGGAATGCGCCGCCCTTTGAACGGCCCATCGGGGTGCGAATTGCATCGACAATGACAACCTGTTCCATTGTGACTCCTTAAGCCGTTTTCAGCTCGCCGACCGGACGGGCAGGCGCAACTGGGGGATAGTACGGTTCGTTATGACGCGCTTTAGCGCGCAGGCCTTCCGGCACTTCATATAACGCCCCGAGATGCTGGTATTGCTGCGCCATGTCGAGATATTTCGCACTGCCGAGCGTATCCAGCCAGCGGAACGCGCCGCCGTGGAACGGAGGGAAACCAAGGCCGTAGACCAGCGCCATATCCGCTTCGGCCGGGCTTGCGATAATGCCTTCTTCCAGACAACGCACTACTTCGTTGACCATCGGGATCATCATGCGGGCGATGATCTCTTCGTCGCTGAAATCACGTTTGGCCTGGCTTACGCCTGCCAGCAGATCTTCAACGGCGGCATCGTCCTCTTTCTTCGGCTTGCCTTTGCTGTCTTCTTTATAGCGCCAGAAGCCCAGACCGTTTTTCTGTCCAAAGCGATTCGCCTCGAACAGCGCGTCGATGGCGTCACGATAATCTTTCTGCATACGCTGCGGGAAACCAGCGGCCATAACGGCCTGCGCGTGGTGCGCGGTGTCGATGCCGACCACGTCCAGCAGATACGCCGGGCCCATCGGCCAGCCGAACACTTTTTCCATCACTTTGTCGACTTTGCGGAAGTCCGCGCCGTCGCGCAGCAGCTGGCTGAATCCGGCGAAGTACGGGAACAGCACGCGGTTGACGAAGAAGCCCGGGCAGTCGTTGACCACAATCGGGGTTTTGCCCATTTTGCTGGCCCACGCCACCACTTTGGCGATGGTTTGATCGGAGGTTTTTTCCCCACGAATCACTTCAACCAGCGGCATACGGTGAACAGGGTTAAAGAAGTGCATCCCGCAGAAGTTTTCCGGGCGTTGTAGCACGCTTGCCAGCTCGCCGATCGGAATGGTCGAGGTGTTGGACGCCAGAACCGTATCCGGGCGCACTTTCTCTTCCGTTTCGGCCAGCACTGCTTTTTTCACTTTCGGGTTTTCGACGACCGCTTCAACGACCACGTCCACGCGGTCGAAACCGCTATAGTCCAGCGTCGGCTGAATAGTTGCAATCACGCCCGCCAGCTTCAGGCCATCAATCTTGCCGCGCTCGAGCTGTTTGTTGAGCAGCTTGGCCGCTTCGTTCATGCCGAGCGTCAGGGATTTCTCGTTAATATCTTTCATCACCACCGGCACGCCTTTCCAGGCCGACTGGTAGGCGATACCGCCGCCCATAATGCCTGCGCCGAGAACCGCCGCGTGTTTTGGCGTTTCCACATTTTTGGTGAGCTGTTTGGCTTTCCCTTTCACGAACTGATCGTTGAGGAAAATGCCGACCAGCGCGCGCGCTTCGCTGGTGTGCGCCAGCGGGACGAAGCTTTGGTTTTCTAATTTCAGCGCTTCGTCGCGGCCAAAGCGTGCAGCGGCTTCGATGGTTTTCACCGCGGTGATCGGTGCCGGATAGTGTTTGCCTGCCGTCTGCATCACCATGCCTTTGGCGATGGTGAAGCTCATGGTGGCCTCAATTTTGCTGAGTTTCAGCGGGTCAAGCTTCGGCTGGCGTTTGGCTTTCCAGTCGAGATCGCCCTTAATCGCCTGACGTAAAATGGCGATGGCCCCGTCGCGCAGTTTTTCTGCCTTCACCACGCCGTCGATCAGGCCGATTTTCAGCGCCTGATCCGCGCCCACATCTTTACCGGCGGCGATGATCTCCAGTGCGCTGTCCGCGCCCAGCATACGTGGCATACGCACGGAACCGCCAAAGCCCGGCATGATGCCCAGCTTGGTTTCCGGCAGACCGATACGCAGATCCGGCGTGGCGAGACGATAGTCTGTCGCCAGCACACACTCGCAGCCGCCCCCCAGCGCGTAGCCGTTGACGGCAGAGATGGTCGGGACAGGAAGATCTTCCAGGCGGTTAAAGACGCTGTTGGCAAAATGCAGCCACTGGCTGAGCTGTTCTTCCGGCACCTGGAACAGGGAGAGGAACTCGGTGATATCGGCACCGACAATAAAGGCCGCTTTCTCGGAACGCAGCAGCAGCCCTTTCAAATCAGCTTTTTTTTCGAGGACATCCAGCGCGTGGCCGAGGCTGGCCACCGTCGCGGTGTCGAGTTTGTTGACTGAGCCGGGGGCATCGAACACCAGTTCGGCGATGCCATCTTCCAGCCAGTCTACGTACAGGGTGTCGCCTTTGTAGAGCATGTCAGTCTCCTGAATCCAGCAATTGGATCTGGTCATACCAGATGAAGTCGAGTGTGGAATTTATGTTAATAAAATGCAAATCACTCATTAAATAATTGCTGCATTGATCACGCTCGGTGGAAATCACGCAGTAAAAGCGAGGTGTGCTAAGATGCGAAGACTTGAGCTCAATAAAGAAAGGAAGAATGATGGACTCACTGGCCTCACTTTATAAAAATCATATTGTTACGTTACAGGAACGTACCCGCGATGTACTGGCTCGCTTCAAGCTCGATGCGCTGCTGATTCACTCCGGTGAGCTGGTCAACGTCTTCCTGGACGACCATCCGTACCCGTTCAAGGTCAATCCACAGTTCAAAGCCTGGGTGCCGGTGACACAGGTGCCGAACTGCTGGCTGCTGGTGGATGGCGTGAATAAGCCGAAGCTGTGGTTTTATCTGCCGGTCGATTACTGGCACAACGTCGAACCGCTGCCGACCAGTTTCTGGACCGAAGAAGTGGAGGTGATTGCCCTGCCAAAAGCCGACGGAATCGGCAGCCAGCTGCCTGCTGCGCGCGGTAACATCGGCTATATCGGTCCGGTGCCGGAACGTGCTCTGGGTCTGGATATCCCGGCGGATAACATCAACCCGAAAGGCGTGATCGATTATCTGCACTATTACCGCTCGTATAAGACCGACTATGAACTTTCCTGCATGCGTGAAGCGCAGAAAACGGCGGTGAACGGTCATCAGGCGGCTCATGAAGCCTTCCTGTCCGGGATGAGCGAATTCGATATCAATCAGGCGTATCTGACTGCCACAGGCCATCGTGATACCGACGTGCCTTACAGCAATATCGTGGCGTTGAACGAGCACGCATCCGTGCTGCACTACACGAAACTGGACCACCGCGCACCGGCCGAGATGCGCAGCTTCCTGCTGGATGCGGGCGCTGAGTACAACGGCTATGCGGCCGATCTGACCCGTACCTGGGCGGCGAACGCGGACACCGATTTCGCGCATCTGATCAAAGACGTGAATGACGAGCAGCTGGCGCTTATTAGCACCCTGAAAGCGGGGACCAGCTACGTTGATTACCATATTCAGTTCCATCAACGCATCGCCAAACTGCTGCGTAAGCACCAGATTGTGAAGGACATCAGCGAAGAGGCGATGGTCGAAAACGATCTCACCGGGCCATTTATGCCGCACGGGATTGGTCATCCGCTGGGTCTGCAGGTTCACGATGTGGCGGGCTTTATGCAGGATGATACCGGCACCCATCTGGCAGCACCGTCGAAATATCCGTATCTGCGCTGCACCCGCGTGCTGCAGCCGCGCATGGTGCTGACCATCGAGCCGGGCATTTACTTCATCGATTCTCTGCTACAGCCGTGGCGTGAAGGCCAGTTCAGCAAACACTTCAACTGGCAGAAAATCGAAGCGCTGAAACCGTTCGGAGGCATCCGTATTGAAGATAACGTGGTTATCCACGAAAACAGCATCGAGAACATGACGCGAGATCAGAAACTGGCGTGATGGATAGCTGGCTGATACCGGCTGAGCCGGTCATCTTCGTCGAAGAGATCAAAAAGAGCCGCTTTATCACGCTGTTGGCTCATACCAACGGCGTGGAGGCGGCGAAGGCGTTTGTCGAATCCGTTCGCGCGGAGCACCCCGATGCCCGTCACCACTGCGTGGCGTGGGTCGCCGGTCCGCCGAATGATTCTCAGCAGCTTGGCTTTTCTGATGATGGTGAACCCGCAGGCACGGCGGGGAAACCGATGCTCTCTCAGCTGATGGGAAGTGGCGTCGGAGAGATCACCGCGGTAGTGGTTCGCTACTACGGCGGCATTCTGTTAGGAACCGGTGGGCTGGTCAAAGCCTACGGCGGAGGTGTGCAGCAGGCGCTTAATCTGCTGAAGACAGTCCGCAAAACGCCACTGACCGAATATACTTTGTTGTGTGATTACGCTCAGTTATCTGGCATCGAAACGCTGCTTAAGCAATTTAACGGCGTGATTGTGCAGAGTGATTACCAGGCGACGGTCCAATTACGCGTGGCGCTTCCTCAGGCGGAACAGGCGGCTTTTTCAGCAAAACTGGCTGATTTTAGTCGTGGTGCGTTGCAATTACTGCCGATTGAAGAATAATCCCCACCTTACTTTTTGAATACCAAAGGAACGGCAGAGATGCATTTTCGTGCCATAACCCGAATCGTTGGACTGCTGGTCATACTTTTTTCCGGGACGATGATCCTCCCAGGGCTGGTAGCGCTTATCTATCGGGACGGCGCGGGGCGCGCGTTCACGCAGACCTTCTTCGCCGCGCTGGTGATTGGCTCGATTCTCTGGTGGCCTAACCGCCGTGAGAAGGGCGAGCTTAAGTCCCGCGAGGGCTTTCTGATTGTGGTGCTGTTCTGGACCGTGCTGGGGAGCGTGGGTGCTCTGCCGTTTATCTTCGCGGAACAGCCGAATCTGACCGTCACCGACGCCTTTTTTGAATCTTTCTCAGGGCTTACAACCACGGGCGCCACCACGCTGGTGGGGCTGGACTCGTTGCCGCACGCCATTCTCTTCTATCGCCAGATGCTGCAGTGGTTCGGCGGGATGGGGATCATCGTGCTGGCCGTGGCGATCCTGCCGATACTGGGCGTCGGGGGGATGCAGCTCTATCGCGCGGAAATGCCGGGGCCGCTGAAAGATAACAAGATGCGCCCGCGTATCGCCGAGACGGCAAAAACGCTCTGGTTTATCTACGTATTACTGACCGTCGCCTGTGCGCTGGCCCTGTGGTTTGCCGGGATGCCTGCTTTCGATGCGATTGGACACAGCTTCTCAACGATTGCGATTGGTGGGTTCTCGACTCACGATGCCAGCGTCGGCTACTTCGATAGCCCGACCATCAACACCATTATTGCTATCTTCCTGCTGATCTCCGGGTGTAACTACGGCCTGCACTTCTCTTTATTAAGCGGGCGCAGCCTGAGGGTCTACTGGCGTGACCCAGAATTCAGAATGTTTATCGGCGTCCAGCTGACGCTGGTGATCATCTGCACTCTGGTGCTGTGGTTCCACGATGTTTACAGCTCGGCGGTCACGACCGTTAACCAGGCCTTCTTCCAGGTGGTGTCGATGGCAACCACCGCGGGCTTTACCACCGACAGTATCGCCCGCTGGCCACTGTTCCTGCCGGTCCTGCTTCTGTGTTCTGCTTTTATCGGGGGCTGTGCGGGGTCGACGGGCGGGGGATTGAAGGTCATCCGTATTCTGCTCCTGTTCAAACAGGGCAACCGTGAACTGAAACGTCTGGTGCACCCGAATGCGGTTTACAGCATAAAGCTTGGCAACCGTGCGCTGCCGGAACGTATCCTTGAAGCGGTGTGGGGCTTCTTTTCTGCCTACGCGTTGGTCTTTATCGTCAGCATGCTGGCGATTATCGCCACCGGCGTGGATGATTTCTCGGCGTTTGCTTCCGTGGTGGCGACGCTCAATAACCTGGGCCCTGGGCTCGGCGTGGTGGCGGATAACTTTGCCAGCATGAATCCGGTCGCGAAATGGATCCTGATTGCCAACATGCTGTTTGGTCGTCTGGAGGTGTTTACGCTGCTGGTACTGTTTACCCCAACATTCTGGCGCGAGTAAGGAATTATCTGGTGAAGACATTAATTTTATTCTCGACGCGTGACGGTCAGACGCGTGAGATTGCTTCTTATCTGGCGTCTGAGTTGAAAGAGCAGGGCATATACGCTGACGTGGTGAATCTCAATCGTACTGAAGAGATCCACTGGGCGGATTACGATCGCGTGGTGATTGGTGCCTCTATACGTTACGGCCATTTCCATCCGGCGCTGGATCGCTTTGTGAAAAAGCACCTCGATACCTTAAAGAGTCTGCCGGGCGCGTTCTACTCTGTGAACCTCGTTGCACGTAAGCCAGAAAAGCGCACGCCGCAGACCAACAGCTATACGCGCAAGTTCCTGCTGAACTCGCCATGGCAGCCGGAGCTCTGCGCCGTCTTTGCGGGGGCGCTGCGTTATCCACGTTATAGCTGGTATGACCGCTTTATGATCCGCTTGATTATGAAGATGACCGGCGGCGAAACCGATACGCGTAAAGAAGTGGTGTATACCGACTGGCCGCAGGTGGCCGGTTTTGCCCGGGAAATCGCGCAATTAACCGGCAATTCGCATGTTTAATCAACGTCGAGTTTGAAAAATAAGCGAACGATAAGTTTTTTGAATTTTATGCTTGTCACTTCCGAAGAACTCCCTATAATGCGCCTCCACTGACACGGAACAACGGCTTACAGGCCGCCGGGTTAGCGGGGTTCAGCGATGAACACCGACAGAGAAAAGCGAAAATAAAGCTTGACTCTAAAGCGGGAAAGCGTAATATGCACACCCCGCGCCGTTGAGAAAAACGAAGCGGCACTGCTCTTTAACAATTTATCAGACAATCTGTGTGGGCACTCAAAGTGACATGGATTCTAAACGTCGCAAGACGCTAAATGAATACCAAAGTCTCTGAGTGAACATACGTAATTCATTACGAAGTTTAATTCACGAGCATCAAACTTAAATTGAAGAGTTTGATCATGGCTCAGATTGAACGCTGGCGGCAGGCCTAACACATGCAAGTCGAGCGGTAGCACAGGAGAGCTTGCTCTCTGGGTGACGAGCGGCGGACGGGTGAGTAATGTCTGGGAAACTGCCTGATGGAGGGGGATAACTACTGGAAACGGTAGCTAATACCGCATAACGTCGCAAGACCAAAGAGGGGGACCTTCGGGCCTCTTGCCATCAGATGTGCCCAGATGGGATTAGCTAGTAGGTGGGGTAATGGCTCACCTAGGCGACGATCCCTAGCTGGTCTGAGAGGATGACCAGCCACACTGGAACTGAGACACGGTCCAGACTCCTACGGGAGGCAGCAGTGGGGAATATTGCACAATGGGCGCAAGCCTGATGCAGCCATGCCGCGTGTATGAAGAAGGCCTTCGGGTTGTAAAGTACTTTCAGCGAGGAGGAAGGCATTGTGGTTAATAACCACAGTGATTGACGTTACTCGCAGAAGAAGCACCGGCTAACTCCGTGCCAGCAGCCGCGGTAATACGGAGGGTGCAAGCGTTAATCGGAATTACTGGGCGTAAAGCGCACGCAGGCGGTCTGTCAAGTCGGATGTGAAATCCCCGGGCTCAACCTGGGAACTGCATTCGAAACTGGCAGGCTAGAGTCTTGTAGAGGGGGGTAGAATTCCAGGTGTAGCGGTGAAATGCGTAGAGATCTGGAGGAATACCGGTGGCGAAGGCGGCCCCCTGGACAAAGACTGACGCTCAGGTGCGAAAGCGTGGGGAGCAAACAGGATTAGATACCCTGGTAGTCCACGCCGTAAACGATGTCGACTTGGAGGTTGTTCCCTTGAGGAGTGGCTTCCGGAGCTAACGCGTTAAGTCGACCGCCTGGGGAGTACGGCCGCAAGGTTAAAACTCAAATGAATTGACGGGGGCCCGCACAAGCGGTGGAGCATGTGGTTTAATTCGATGCAACGCGAAGAACCTTACCTACTCTTGACATCCACGGAATTTAGCAGAGATGCTTTAGTGCCTTCGGGAACCGTGAGACAGGTGCTGCATGGCTGTCGTCAGCTCGTGTTGTGAAATGTTGGGTTAAGTCCCGCAACGAGCGCAACCCTTATCCTTTGTTGCCAGCGGTTCGGCCGGGAACTCAAAGGAGACTGCCAGTGATAAACTGGAGGAAGGTGGGGATGACGTCAAGTCATCATGGCCCTTACGAGTAGGGCTACACACGTGCTACAATGGCGCATACAAAGAGAAGCGACCTCGCGAGAGCAAGCGGACCTCATAAAGTGCGTCGTAGTCCGGATTGGAGTCTGCAACTCGACTCCATGAAGTCGGAATCGCTAGTAATCGTAGATCAGAATGCTACGGTGAATACGTTCCCGGGCCTTGTACACACCGCCCGTCACACCATGGGAGTGGGTTGCAAAAGAAGTAGGTAGCTTAACCTTCGGGAGGGCGCTTACCACTTTGTGATTCATGACTGGGGTGAAGTCGTAACAAGGTAACCGTAGGGGAACCTGCGGTTGGATCACCTCCTTACCTGAAAGAACCTGCCTTTGTAGTGTCCACACAGATTGTCTGATGAAAAATAAGCAGTAAAAAATCTCTGCAGGCTTGTAGCTCAGGTGGTTAGAGCGCACCCCTGATAAGGGTGAGGTCGGTGGTTCAAGTCCACTCAGGCCTACCAAATTCGCCTCCGTGCTGCGTTATGGCGATGCTCACATACATAAGTATGCTTCGCATCACCACGCCTTGCCCGGAAACGAATTAGGGTAACAGAGATTCAGTTTTTGCGATGGGGTTATAGCTCAGCTGGGAGAGCGCCTGCCTTGCACGCAGGAGGTCTGCGGTTCGATCCCGCATAGCTCCACCATCCTTTTTACTGCGAAAAAACAAGAAAACTTCAGAGTGTACCTGAAAAGGTTCACTGCGAAGTTTTGCTCTTTAAAAATCTGGATCAAGCTGAAAATTGAAACGACACGCTGCATCTGTTCTCCGTAATAAGAACAGAATGACAGTGTGTTCGAGTCTCTCAAATTTTCGCAACACGAGATGTTTTACGAAACATCTTCGGGTTGTGAGGTTAAGCGACTAAGCGTACACGGTGGATGCCCTGGCAGTCAGAGGCGATGAAGGGCGTGCTAATCTGCGATAAGCGTCGGCGAGGTGATATGAACCTTTGACCCGGCGATACCCGAATGGGGAAACCCAGTGTGTTTCGACACACTATCATGTCATGAATACATAGTGGCATGAGGCGAACCGGGGGAACTGAAACATCTAAGTACCCCGAGGAAAAGAAATCAACCGAGATTCCCCCAGTAGCGGCGAGCGAACGGGGAGGAGCCCAGAGTCTGAATCAGCGCGTGTGTTAGTGGAACGGTCTGGAAAGTCCGACGGTACAGGGTGATAGTCCCGTACACAAAAATGCACACGCTGTGAACTCGAAGAGTAGGGCGGGACACGTGGTATCCTGTCTGAATATGGGGGGACCATCCTCCAAGGCTAAATACTCCTGACTGACCGATAGTGAACCAGTACCGTGAGGGAAAGGCGAAAAGAACCCCGGCGAGGGGAGTGAAAAAGAACCTGAAACCGTGTACGTACAAGCAGTGGGAGCCTCTTTTATGGGGTGACTGCGTACCTTTTGTATAATGGGTCAGCGACTTATATTCTGTAGCAAGGTTAACCGTATAGGGGAGCCGAAGGGAAACCGAGTCTTAACTGGGCGTTAAGTTGCAGGGTATAGACCCGAAACCCGGTGATCTAGCCATGGGCAGGTTGAAGGTTGGGTAACACTAACTGGAGGACCGAACCGACTAATGTTGAAAAATTAGCGGATGATTTGTGGCTGGGGGTGAAAGGCCAATCAAACCGGGAGATAGCTGGTTCTCCCCGAAAGCTATTTAGGTAGCGCCTCGTGAACTCATCTTCGGGGGTAGAGCACTGTTTCGGCTAGGGGGCCATCCCGGCTTACCAACCCGATGCAAACTACGAATACCGAAGAATGTTATCACGGGAGACACACGGCGGGTGCTAACGTCCGTCGTGAAGAGGGAAACAACCCAGACCGCCAGCTAAGGTCCCAAAGTCATGGTTAAGTGGGAAACGATGTGGGAAGGCACAGACAGCCAGGATGTTGGCTTAGAAGCAGCCATCATTTAAAGAAAGCGTAATAGCTCACTGGTCGAGTCGGCCTGCGCGGAAGATGTAACGGGGCTAAACCATGCACCGAAGCTGCGGCAGCGACGCTTAGGCGTTGTTGGGTAGGGGAGCGTTCTGTAAGCCGTTGAAGGTGTCCTGTGAGGGGTGCTGGAGGTATCAGAAGTGCGAATGCTGACATAAGTAACGATAAAGCGGGTGAAAAGCCCGCTCGCCGGAAGACCAAGGGTTCCTGTCCAACGTTAATCGGGGCAGGGTGAGTCGACCCCTAAGGCGAGGCCGAAAGGCGTAGTCGATGGGAAACAGGTTAATATTCCTGTACTCGGTGTTACTGCGAAGGGGGGACGGAGAAGGCTATGTTAGCCGGGCGACGGTTGTCCCGGTTTAAGCATGTAGGCGGAAGGTTTAGGTAAATCCGGACCTTTATTAACGCTGAGGTGTGATGACGAGGCACTACGGTGCTGAAGTAACAAATGCCCTGCTTCCAGGAAAAGCCTCTAAGCATCAGGTAACATCAAATCGTACCCCAAACCGACACAGGTGGTCAGGTAGAGAATACCAAGGCGCTTGAGAGAACTCGGGTGAAGGAACTAGGCAAAATGGTGCCGTAACTTCGGGAGAAGGCACGCTGGTGTGTAGGTGAAGTCCCTGCGGACGGAGCTGAAACCAGTCGAAGATACCAGCTGGCTGCAACTGTTTATTAAAAACACAGCACTGTGCAAACACGAAAGTGGACGTATACGGTGTGACGCCTGCCCGGTGCCGGAAGGTTAATTGATGGGGTTAGCTGTAAGGCGAAGCTCTTGATCGAAGCCCCGGTAAACGGCGGCCGTAACTATAACGGTCCTAAGGTAGCGAAATTCCT
This sequence comes from Lelliottia sp. EB106-05-01-XG201, assembly GCF_058791735.1. Taxonomy (NCBI): domain Bacteria; kingdom Pseudomonadati; phylum Pseudomonadota; class Gammaproteobacteria; order Enterobacterales; family Enterobacteriaceae; genus Lelliottia; species Lelliottia sp. EB106-05-01-XG201. The sequence goes on along the minus strand of NZ_JBYTDV010000001.1, from coordinate 4,539,389 downwards.
TGTCGGGTAAGTTCCGACCTGCACGAATGGCGTAATGATGGCCAGGCTGTCTCCACCCGAGACTCAGTGAAATTGAACTCGCTGTGAAGATGCAGTGTACCCGCGGCAAGACGGAAAGACCCCGTGAACCTTTACTATAGCTTGACACTGAACACTGGTCCTTGATGTGTAGGATAGGTGGGAGGCTTTGAAGCGTGGACGCCAGTCTGCGTGGAGCCAACCTTGAAATACCACCCTTTAATGGCTGGTGTTCTAACGTAGACCCGTGATCCGGGTTGCGGACAGTGTCTGGTGGGTAGTTTGACTGGGGCGGTCTCCTCCTAAAGAGTAACGGAGGAGCACGAAGGTTAGCTAATCCTGGTCGGACATCAGGAGGTTAGTGCAATGGCATAAGCTAGCTTGACTGCGAGAGTGACGGCTCGAGCAGGTGCGAAAGCAGGTCATAGTGATCCGGTGGTTCTGAATGGAAGGGCCATCGCTCAACGGATAAAAGGTACTCCGGGGATAACAGGCTGATACCGCCCAAGAGTTCATATCGACGGCGGTGTTTGGCACCTCGATGTCGGCTCATCACATCCTGGGGCTGAAGTAGGTCCCAAGGGTACGGCTGTTCGCCGTTTAAAGTGGTACGCGAGCTGGGTTTAGAACGTCGTGAGACAGTTCGGTCCCTATCTGCCGTGGGCGCTGGAGAATTGAGGGGGGCTGCTCCTAGTACGAGAGGACCGGAGTGGACGCATCACTGGTGTTCGGGTTGTCATGCCAATGGCATTGCCCGGTAGCTAAATGCGGAAAAGATAAGTGCTGAAAGCATCTAAGCACGAAACTTGCCCCGAGATGAGTTCTCCCTGACTCCTTGAGAGTCCTGAAGGAACGTTGAAGACTACGACGTTGATAGGCTGGGTGTGTAAGTGCAGCGATGTATTGAGCTAACCAGTACTAATGAACCGTGAGGCTTAACCTTACAACGCCGAAGATGTTTTGGCGAAAGCAGAGACGAAGATTTTCAGCCTGATAACAGATTAATCGACATGCGGAAATGCGTGTTGATAACAGAATTTGCCTGGCGGCTTTAGCGCGGTGGTCCCACCTGACCCCATGCCGAACTCAGAAGTGAAACGCCGTAGCGCCGATGGTAGTGTGGGGTCTCCCCATGTGAGAGTAGGGAACTGCCAGGCATCAATTAAGTGAAGAGGCCATCCGCAAGGATGGCCTTTTTGCGTTTTTGTCGAACATCAGATCCCTCTCACGACGCAGCAAACTAATCCCCCATCCCCGCACATATACGGTAAACTATCCCTGATTTTGCATCAGGATAGCATCTATGAATCACTCCCTTAAGCCCTGGAATACCTTTGGCATTCAACGTAATGCCAACAATATCGTGCGCGCCGAAAACGCTCAGCAACTGCTCGACGCGTGGAAAACCGCCACTGAAAATCACCAACCTGTCCTGATCCTCGGCGAGGGGAGTAACGTTCTCTTTCTTGATGATTTCGCCGGTACGGTCATTGTGAACCGCATTTCAGGTATTGATGTCACCGAGACTGAAGACAGCTGGCATTTGCACGTCGGGGCAGGTGAAAACTGGCACAAGCTGGTGCAATTCACCCTCGAGCATGGGATGGCTGGCCTGGAAAATCTGGCACTTATTCCCGGATGTGCAGGATCGTCCCCTATTCAAAATATCGGTGCCTACGGCATCGAGCTGAAACATGTTTGCGAATACGTCGACTGCATCGAGCTGGCGACGGGCAAAGCCAGCCGGTTGACGGCCGAGCAATGCCGTTTTGGCTACCGCGACAGCATCTTCAAACATGAATACCAGGATCGCTATGTCATTGTTTCTGTAGGCTTGCGTCTGGCAAAAGAGTGGCAGCCGGTCTTAACCTACGGTGATTTGACGCGTCTGGATCCGCAAACCGCAACGCCTCGCGATGTGTTTGATGCCGTGTGCCACATGCGCATGACCAAACTGCCCGACCCGAAGGTGAATGGTAACGCCGGTAGCTTCTTCAAAAACCCGGTGATCGGTAGCGAAACGGCACAAGCCCTGCTCGCACAATGGCCCAATGCGCCACATTATCCGCAGGCGGATGGCAGCGTAAAACTGGCCGCGGGCTGGCTAATCGATCAATGTCAGCTCAAAGGCGCGGTCGAGGGTGGCGCAGCGGTGCATCGCCAGCAGGCACTGGTGCTCATCAATGAGAATAATGCGACCAGTGAAGATGTCGTGCGCCTGGCCCATCACGTTCGCCAGTGCGTGGGCGATAAATTCAACGTCTGGCTTGAGCCGGAAGTCCGCTTTATTGGTCGTACTGGTGAAGTGAACGCCGTGGAGACAATTGCGTGAAAGATAACACCGTCCCGTTAACACTGATTAGCATTCTGGCTGACGGAGAGTTTCACTCTGGCGAGCAGCTGGGTGAACGCCTCGGCATGAGCCGCGCGGCAATCAACAAGCACATTCAAACCCTGCGCGACTGGGGCGTGGATGTCTTCACCGTTCCGGGAAAAGGCTACAGCCTGCCCGAACCCATCCAGTTACTGGATGAAGAGGTGATTTGTCGTCAGCTTGACCAGGGGAAAGTGACGGTCTTACCGGTTATCGATTCAACCAACCAGTATTTACTCGACCGCATCAGCAGCCTCAACTCGGGTGACTGCTGCGTCGCCGAATATCAGCAGGCCGGACGTGGTCGCCGTGGGCGCAAGTGGTTCTCGCCTTTTGGCGCCAACCTCTATCTGTCGATGTTCTGGCGTCTTGAGCAAGGTCCCGCCGCCGCCATTGGCTTAAGTCTGGTGATTGGCATCGTGATGGCCGAAGTGCTGCACGATCTGGGCGCAGACAAAGTCCGCGTAAAATGGCCGAACGATCTCTATCTGAACGATCGTAAACTGGCCGGTATTTTAGTCGAACTGACGGGCAAAACCGGAGATGCCGCGCAGATCGTGATCGGCGCAGGTCTCAACATGGTGATGCGCCAGGTGCAGTCTGACATCGTCAATCAGGGCTGGATCACGCTGCAGGAAGCGGGCATCACCATCGACCGCAATACCCTCGCCGTTCGTCTGATTAAAGATCTGCGCGACGCGTTGACGCTCTTTGAGCAGGACGGGCTGGCACCGTTCCTCTCCCGCTGGGAGAAGCTCGACAACTTTATTCATCGCCCGGTGAAACTGATCATTGGCGACAAAGAGATCTTCGGTGTTTCCCGCGGTATCGATGCTCAAGGGGCGCTCTTGCTTGAGCAAGATGGCGTTCTTAAGCCGTGGGTTGGCGGTGAAATCTCACTAAGAAGTGCGGAATAACCTGAGGGAGCCTGTGGCTCCCTTTTTTATCACTTTGTTCGCCTCCCCCCTAAAATGGTAGGGATATAAATAATATTAACCAGAATAAGGGGTTAACGATTCCCATAAAATAATAACGACGAAAATGTATTTCAAGATATTTCACAGCGTAACGTTTTATTAAAGTAAGAATCATCCTGGTCAGTCTTTAGTTCTTTGTAATTCAATTTTATCCATACAGAGCACTGCTTTTAAAGTCAAAACTGAATGTTAATCCCCTTGGTTCCGCTTAACTAAAACCAAAAACACTTCGGTATTTTTCTGGGTTAAAAACAGTTAGCATGTGTCGAGTAGATGATTATGCATATGCTGTAAATAAGTCTTTCAGTAATAAAACCATAATTTAAACATGCCAAAAATAAGCGTGCGGGTAAAACCGTAACGTGACTGTACACCTACACCTGAATAAAACACGTCTGTTGATCGTCAATGGCCACTAATGACAAACCGTGGTGTGTACATTATTTATTTGTAAATCATGAGTATAACTATGAATCATTATGATGATTTGCAGCGATTTAAGGATAAAACGCGCAATCAAGCGCTCGATTTCAAAGACTTTTCTGTTCAAAACCAGGCGAGCGATCAGGGGAGTTGGGCCATTCTCAACCAGCTGACGCCTCAGACGGAAACCCAGGCGTTTGCGCAAGGCGGGCACGTTTCCGTCGCCGCACCGCAGCCCGTGAGCGCCGAAACTTTCACGCTGGCCGAAGCCGCTCCAGTGGCAGAAATCGTCACTGTCGACGTGGTTCCCGCTCATGCCCCGTCGATTTTCCAGGGCGTCGCTGAACAGCTGGCTACCCAACCAGAGACTCCATCCGCACCCATACCAGCACCGACTCCGGTCCGCGCCGCTGCGCCAGTACCGGTTCAGGCTCCGACGGATGTGAATTTCTCACGCCTGTTTGCGCCCGCCACAAGCACGCCAAAACCCGCCGCTGAAAAGAATCAGCCCCTGAATTCCCTGCTGGAAAGGATCGCCTCATGCCGTTAATTTGCGTTTGCTCGCCAAAAGGCGGCGTGGGGAAAACGACCATGACCGCCAACCTGGCTTACGCCCTGGCGCGTTCGGGAAGCAAAGTGCTGGCGCTGGATTTCGATGTGCAAAACGCGCTTCGTCTGCACTTCGGCGTTCCGCTTTCCGACAGCCGCGGTTACGTGGCCAAAGCCGCGGAATCCTCCGACTGGAGCCAGTTTGTCCTCACCGCCGGCGGAAACCTGTTCGTGCTGCCGTACGGCGATGCCAGCGAAGAGCAGCGCATGGCGTTTGAGGAGCGACTCACCAATGATGAGCACTTTCTCACGCGCGGGCTGAGCACGCTGCTCAACTATCCGGGCCTGATTATCGTCGCCGATTTTCCTCCTGGCCCATCACCGGCGTTAAAAGCCATGTCGCGGCTGGCCGATCTGCATTTGATCACTCTGCTGGCGGATACCGCGTCCCTCTCTCTGCTGCCGCAAATTGAGAATCAGCGCCTGACGGGCGGGGTGCTCAACCACAAAGCCGGGCACTATTTCGTTCTCAACCAAAGCGACAACCGCCGTCAGATCAGTCGGGATGTCACCACCTTCGTCGAGAATAAACTCGGCGATAAGCTACTGGGTGTGGTTCACCGCGACGAAAGTGTCGGGGAAGCCAACGCCTCACAACAGTCCGTCTTCGACTTTAGCCCGGCCTCAGCCGCCGCCTTCGACATTGAGCTTATCGCCAAAAAAGTCGCCGGCATTCTGGGCGTCAAAGTGGGTGACGGGACTGTTCACACCCTTCCGCGTAAGTCAGGGTTCTAAATTCACCCAGGGCGACCTATGAAAAAGTTTCTTTTTATTTTGCTGACGTTAGCAATGATCCCCATTGCGCTGCTGATCGTCATTACGCCGATGGACAGCCAGAAACAATATATCTTTGGCTTTATCAGCATTGGCCTGCTGTTTTTAATGGGCTTCAGCAAAAGACGCAGTATTTCTGTGATTATGGTGGTGATGTCATTATTGATGTCGACCCGCTATATGTATTTCCGCCTGACGCAAACTCTGCATTTTAATTCCGAGATTGAGACGATTCTCGGGATGGGTTTATTCCTCGCCGAGGTCTACGTCTGGGTGCTGCTCCTGCTGAACTACCTGCAAACCATCTGGCCGCTCAAGCGCGAGATTGTTCCGCTGCCGGACGACATGTCGCTCTGGCCGACGGTCGACGTCTACATCCCGACCTATAACGAATCGCTGGACGTGGTACGCGACACGGTGCTGGCCGCGCAGTGTATCGACTACCCGCGCGACAAAATGAAAATCTACCTGCTCGATGACGGTAAGCGCCGCGAGTTCGCCGTCTTTGCGGCGGATGTCGGCGTGGGATACATCACGCGCAACGACAACTCCCACGCGAAAGCGGGCAACCTCAACCACGCGATGAAGCTCACCCAGGGCGAGCTAATCACCGTCTTCGACTGCGACCACGTCGCCACGCGCATTTTCCTGCAGGCGACGGTGGGCGGATTCCTGAAAGATCCGAAACTGGCGCTGGTGCAAACGCCGCACTACTTCTACTCGCCCGATCCGTTCGAGCGTAACCTCTCCGTCGGGCGCAACATCCCGAACGAAGGGACTCTGTTCTACGGCCCGATTCAGCAGGGCAACGACAACTGGAACGCGACCTTCTTCTGCGGCTCCTGTGCGGTGATCCGCCGCAGCGCGCTGGAAGAGATCGGTGGCTTCGCCGTGGAAACGGTGACGGAAGATGCCCACACCGCGCTGAAGATGCAGCGTCTCGGCTGGAAATCCGCGTTCCTCGATATCCCGCTGGCCGCCGGTCTTGCCACCGAGCGTCTGGTCCTGCACGTGATTCAGCGTACCCGCTGGGCGCGCGGGATGACGCAGATTTTCCGTCTGGACAACCCGCTCTTTGGTCGCGGCCTGACCATTCAGCAGCGCCTGTGCTACCTCAGCGCCATGCTCTATTACCAGTTTGCTCTGCCGCGCATCGCCTTCCTGACCGCGCCGCTGGCCTATCTGCTGTTTAATCTCAACATCATCCACTCGTCGGCGGGCCTGGTCTTTGCCTACGCGCTGCCGCATCTGTTCCTGGCGATTTACCTCAACTCGCGCATGAACGGCCGCTATCGCTACAGCTTCTGGGGTGAAATCTACGACTTAGTGCTGGCGTTCCACCTGGTGCTGCCGACCGTCGTCACCATGGTGTTCCCGAAACGCGGCAAGTTCAACGTGACGGACAAAGGGGCGCTGCTCAACGTCGGTTACTTCGATTTCCGCGTCGTGCGCCCGCATCTGGTGATTGCGATCCTGTTAGGTATTGGCGTCATCGCCGGCATTGTCCGCGCCTGCGCCCATGACTACTACGGCGTGGACCCAAGCGTGATCGCCCTGAACGTCGGCTGGGGACTCTACAGCCTGATCTTCCTGCTGGCGGCGATCGCCGTCGCCCGTGAAACGCGCCAGACGCGCAAAACCATCCGCATCGACGTCAAAATCCCGGTGCTGATCCACTACGCCAGCGGTATCTCTTCCCGCAGCCAGACCGCCGATCTGTCGATGGGCGGCTGCCGCGTGGAGCTCCCTGACGAGCGCCATCTGACGGACGACATCGAAGAGGTCGAACTGCTCCTGCAATCCGGCGCGATCAGCATTCCGGTGAAAGTGGTCGCCACGGACGAACAGTTTATCCGCCTGATGTTTGAAGATATCCCCCTGGCGCGCCGCCGTGAGCTGGTGCGCGTGGTGCTGGCCCGTGCCGATGCATGGATCCAGCCGCCAAAACCGCAGGACAACCCGTTCCGTTCGCTGCTGACCATCGTGCGCTGCGTGTTTGATCTCTTCTGGCTGACGTGGAAAACGCGCCGGGAGAACCGCCGCGCGCAGGCGCAGGTCCAGGAGGACGGCAACGCATGAAACAGCTGACAAAACTCACTTTGCTTGCGGCATCGCTGTTTGCGCTGCCGCTGCACAGCGAAGAAACCACCGTCGAATCGCTGCTGCCGGTAGACATGCCTGCACCGGCACCGGCGGCGCTCCCGACGTTCGTTCCCTCGACGGTGAACAGCATCAGCGTGGCGCAAATGGGCCAGCCGCAGGGGCTGGTGCTGAGCGGCGGCCAGCTGCAGGGCGGGATGAACTTCACCCTGCCGGTCGACCAGGTGATCACCAACGCCCAGCTTTCGCTGAATGTGAAAGTCTCGCCCGCGATGGCGACGCGCAACGCCACTATGCAGCTGATGCTCAACGGCCAGCCGCTGGGCACCGTGCCGCTGGGCGCGGCGGACAGCGACATCTCCCGCTTCCAGCTGGACATTCCGGCGGCGCTGCTGGTCTCCAGCAACAACCTGAGCCTGAAAATCAACGACGGCGACGCGATGCAGTGCCAGCGCGATCTGTCGGATAAATATCGCGTCACCATCCTGCCGGATTCGCGCTTCGAGCTGGAAGGGCAGCAGCTGGATATCGGCTCGGACCTGAGCCATTTCCCGCGCCCGTTCTTCGACAGCATGCAGATGACCCCTGCGGCGATCGCCTTTGCCTTTGGCTCGACGCTCAGCAGCGATGCCCTCAGCGCCGCGGCGTTGATCTCCTCGTGGCTCGGTATTCAGGCCGATTATCGCGGCGTCTCCTTCGCGGCGCTGCACGACCGGCTACCGGAGAAAAACGGCATTCTGATCGGCCATCCGGGCGACAAAATCGGCGGCCTGACACTGCCGCAATCCACCCAGCCGATGCTACAGGTGATCGATAACCCGGCGAATCCGGTGTACAAACTGCTGTTGGTTGTCGGGAACGACGAAGCGGCGCTGCGCACCGCGGCATGGCGACTGACGCGCGGCAACTTTGCCCTGCAAACCGCCAGCACCACGATCCCTGCGCAGACGATCCCGGCGAGCAAACCTTACGACGCCCCGCGCTGGATCCCGACGGATCGTCCGGTGAAGCTCTCGGAGCTGATCCGCAAGGATCAAAGCCTGACCGTCACCGGGATCTGGCATGCGCCTCTGCGCGTGGCGTTCCGCGCCGCGCCGGATCTGTTCCTGTGGGACGGCGAAACCATTCCGCTGCACATCGGCTACCGCTTCCCGACGGAGAGCTGGATTGACGAAAATCGCTCCTGGCTCAGCATGACCATGAACGACACCTTCCTGCACAACCTGCCGGTCAACAAACAGGGCGCGCTGGAAACCTTGTGGCACAAAGTGGGCGGCGACGCGCGGCAGGAGAAGTTCGATATGCCGCTGGAGCCGTACATGATCTACGGTGATAACCAGCTCTCGCTCTACTTCAACATCACCGCGAAAGAGAACGCGCCGTGCAGCGTGCTGCTGAACAACAACATCAAGAGCCGCATCGATGAGGACTCGTGGATCGATCTGAGCCACACGCGTCACTTCTCGCTCCTGCCGAATCTGTCGTACTTCGTCGGCGCGTCGTTCCCGTTCACCCGTCTGGCGGACTACTCCCAGACGGTGCTGCTCCTGCCGGAACAGCCGACGGAAACCCAGATCGCCACGCTGCTGGATATGGCCGCGCGCTCCGGTAACGCCACCGGCACGGCGCTTTACAACAACCGCGTGGTACTCGGCGTGCCAACGGCGGGCGGCAACCTTGAACTGCTGCGCACCCGCGACGTACTGGCGGTGAGCGGCATGGCGCAGCACGATTTCAACCAGGCCCTGCTGAACGAATCGCCGTTTACCTCCCACGACAACACCCTGGGCGTGCGCACGCCGACCACCTGGCAAAAACTGCAGCGCTGGCTGGCGGGCGACTGGACCTCCGACGGCGTTGAAGCTGATCGTTACTTCTCCTCCAACGAAGCGTGGCGCGGGTTTGTCAGCTTCCGCTCCCCGTGGAGCAGCGATCGCCTGGTGGTGATAGCGCTCGGCAGCAACGACGACCAGCTCTCCCGTCTGCATGACGACTTAACCTCCGCGCGCATCAACGCCGGGATCCGCGGCGACGCGGCGATCATCACCAACGAAAACGGCGTACGCAGTTTCCGCGTCGGCTCGCAGTTCCCGAGCGGCGAAATGCCGACCCAAATGATGATTGTCTGGTACGCCAACCAGCACTCGGCCCTGCTGGCGATCCTGGGTCTGATCATGAGTTCGCTGACCGGTCTGGGCCTGTACGCCTGGCTGAAAAAGCGTGCGCGTAAGCGCCTGAATCCGGAGAGCGGAAAGTGAAAAAAATAACCTTAAAATCGGCGATCTGTCTTTCCGGCGTGCTGGCGTTTGGCGGCGCGGCGCAGGCCGCACAAAACGAGGCGGCGCTGAAAGCGCTGTTTGACCAGGCCAACTACTGGCACGAAAAGTCTCACGACGATCTGGCGAGCGAGTCGCTGAAAAAAGTGTTGATGGTCGATGCCAACAACACCCAGGCGCTCTATCTGATGGCGCTGTGGGCGCAGCAAAACGGCGATTTGCAGGCGGCGGCGCTGTGGCGCGCGCGGCTGGCAAAAGTCTCGCCGAATGATGGCGGTTTGCAGGCGCTGGATAACGCCAAACAGATGACGCAGGTTCCGCAGGGCACGCTGACCCTGGCCCGTCAGCAGGCGCGCAGCGGCAATATTCCGGCGGCCCTTGAGACCTGGAAAACCCTGTTCAACGGCGACACCCCGCCCGCAAGCCTGGCGCCGGAGTATTACCAGACGATGGGCAGCGATAAATCGCTCTATCCACAAGCGCTGACCGAACTGCAGCGTTTTGCGGCGCAGAATCCGCAGGACAACGCCGCGCGTGTGGCGCTGGGTAAAATGCTTACCTGGCAGGAGAGCACGCGCCGCGACGGGATTATCCAGCTCCAGCAGATGGCGAGTGGCAGCAAAGACGCGGACGCCGGTTTACGTCAGGCTCTGCTGTGGTTAGGCCCAAAAGCGGGCGACGAGCAGTTCTACGACACCTGGCTGCAGCGCCATCCGCAGGACAGCGAAGTCCAGGCCTACTACCGCAAAAACGTCGGCGGTACGGCGAAAGGCGAAGGCTATACCGCGCTCAACAGCGGGAATACGGACGCGGCGAAGCGCCAGTTTGAACAGGTGCTGCAAACCAACCCGCAGGACGCCGATGCACTCGCCGGGATGGGCTACATCGCTCAGCGCAGCGGGGATTATCAGGCCGCCGCACAATATCTGGGACGTGCCGCCAGTCAGGGCGGCGATGCCTCTACGGAACGCCAGCAGCAGGCCGATGACGCCGCCTTTTACGGTCAGCTCGCCCAGGCGCAGCAGGCGCTGAAAGAGGGCAATGTCAGCCAGGCGCTGGCGCTCTCGGCCCCGCTGGTGCAGCAGAGCGGCGAACGCGGCACGGCGGCGAAGCTGTTCCGCGCCGATGTCCTGCGCCACAACAAAGATTATCCGCAGGCCGAACAGACTCTGCGCGAGCTGGTGAACCAGCAGCCGAACAACGGTGCCGCGCGGGAAAATCTCTATTACGTCCTGAAAGAGCAGAACAAAACCGACGAAGCCCAGGCGATGCTGCGCACGCTTCCGGCCAGCTTGCAGGCGAAACTCCAGCCGCGCGTAGTGTCCGGTTTGCCGGGCGATCCGATCCGCCGTCAGGCGCAGCAGGCCGCCGCCAATGGCAACACCCCGCAGGCGATTGCGATTCTGCGCGAGGGGATTTCCCGACTGCCGGACGATCCCTGGTTACGTCTCGATCTGGCGCGTTTGCTGCAAAAATCCGGTGCCGACGGCGAAGCCGCCTCGGTGATGCAGCCTGCGTTCCGTCAGGGTGCGGGGGCCAGTTCGTTGTACGCGGCGGCGTTGTTCGCCAGCGAAAACGGGGCGTGGCAGCAGTCGCAAACCATTCTGTCGCGCATCTCTCCGGCCAGCCAGACGCCGCAGATGCGTGAGCTGGCCCAGCGGGTGAACTACAACCTGCAGATGGCGACAGCAGAACGCTATCTGGCGCAGGGCAATTCCGTTGCGGCGGCCAATACCCTGAAAACCCTCTCCACGCGTCCCCCGGGAAACCCGGCGGATGCGGGCAAACTCGCCAGAATGCTGGCGCAGAGCGGCGATCTGACCGGCGCGGTGGCCGTCGTGCGCAGCAACATGCGTGAGGGCGTGCAGGGTAACGCGGGCGATTACGCCGATCAGGTTTCCGTCCTCAACCAGGCCGGGCTGAGTAGCGAAGCCCAGAGCTTCCTCTCGAACCCGGAACTGCTGTCGCGCAGCACGCCAACTCAGCTGGCGGGTGTGCGGAACGGATACGTCATCAACGAAGCGGACCAGCTGCGCGAGCAGGGTAACTATGCGGCGGCGTACGACAAGCTGATCCGCGCCCTGCAAAGCGACCCGCAAAACACTGACCTGATGTTCGCGATGGCGCGTCTGTATCAGACCGGCAAGATGAACAAAGAGGCGGGCGTGGTTTACGACTACCTGATGACGCGCGACACGCCGGATCAGGATGCGCGCGCGGGCGCTATCGACGTGGCGCTGGCCGAAGACAACGTGACGAAGGCGAAACAGCTCGCCAACGGTCTGCAAACCAATAACTCTCCTGAGCGTCTGGTCTTGCTGGCGCGTCTGGAAGAGGCGCAGGGCAACCATCAGCAGGCGATGACCTATCTGCGCAGCGCGCGCGGCAAACTGCTGGGGCTGCAATCCACCAACAGTTCGGCCACGCCGACGATGGGCGGTTTGCTGCTGGCGGATAACCCGTTCACCACCACCAGCCGCACCGCGCAGGCGGTGGGCACCACGGCCTCCAGCGACAGCGGGCTGCCGTGGCAACTGGCGCAAACGGCACGCGAGCCAGGCTCGACGCTGCCGGGCACCACGCGCCCCGATCTGCCTCAGGAGACGGCCCAAAGCCGCACTCTGCGTCAGGTCGACGACATGATGCAGCAGATGAACGAGCAGACAGGCATGTGGCTGCAGGGCGAGGTCGACGTGCGCGGGCGCGATGGCGAATCGGGCACCAGCAAGCTGACGGAAGCCAAAGCGCCGCTTACCTGGTCCAGCTCGCCGTTTGGCGAATCGCGCTTTGAATTTACCGCCACGCCGATCACCCTCAGCGCAGGCAGCGCCAGCGGTGACGCATGGCGTCGCTTCGGCTCCAATCCGCTGGCGAACGCCGCATCGAACATGGTTTCCACGGCGACCAACGAGCAGAAAGCCATTGCGGCAATGAACGCCACGGAGCGCGCGACTTATCTCGCCGCGCATCCGGGGGCCGCCGCGCTGGTGGATTTAGGCACGCTGGACAGCAACGACTTCAACCTCACCAGTTCCGACGGTCAGCTGAACCTGGCGAAGCTCGGGGCTTACGACAGCGGTCGGGTCGGGGAGTACCTTGAAGCCTCAAACCTGAAAGCGAACGTCAATCAGCCGGGTGATGTCTCGACGGACTCGCAAAAAGCGAACGGCGTGGAGCTGAACATGGCGCTGAGCGGGAAGGATTATCGTCTGGATGTCGGTAGTACGCCTCTCGGGCAAGATCTCAGTACGCTGGTGGGCGGCGTGAAATGGTCGCCGAAACTCACCAATTATCTGTCGCTGATCATGACCGGGGAGCGCCGCGCGGTCACGGACAGCCTGCTGTCCTACGTCGGTCTGGAGGACAAATACTCCGGTAAACGCTGGGGGCGCGTCACCAAAAACGGCGGCAGCCTGCAGCTAAGCTATGACGACGGCGACGCCGGTTTCTACGCGGGCGGCGGCGGTTACAGCTATCTCGGCGAAAACGTGGCAAGCAACACCAGCATCAATGCCAACGCCGGGGTTTATCTGCGCCCGTATCACGACGATTTCCGCGAGGTGAAAACCGGGCTCAGCATGAGCTGGATGGATTTCTCGAAAAACCTTAGCCAGTTCACCTTCGGTCAGGGCGGCTATTTCAGCCCGCAAAACTACGTCAGCGTCTCGCTGCCTGTCGACTATTCGCAAAAAATCGACAACTGGAAGCTGAAACTGGGCGGCTCCGTGGGCTACCAGTCTTACAGCCAGGACAGCAGCGATTACTTCCCGACTAACGACAGCTGGCAGCAGCTGCTGGAAGGGGCCGTGGAGAGCGGGTTTGCCAAAGAGGCCCGCTACAAAGGCACCTCCGAAAACGGGATCGGCTACACGATGCGCGCCGGGGTCGATTACACCGTCAACAAAGACATGACCATCGGCGGCAAAGTGGGTTACGACACCTTTGGCAGCTATAACGAAAGTACAGCGGGACTCTATTTCCGCTACATGCTGGGAGATAAATAATGACAACGACGATGGATAATCCCGCGGTGCTGAGCTGGTTTCGCGCGCAGCAAACGCCGGAAGGCTGGTTCGATCTGCTGGCGCTGATGGTAGACGGCATGGTGCGCAACGTCGGCGAACTCGAAAGCCAGCCGTTCCTGCATCAGATGGGCGTGGCGCTGGCCGAACAGTTCCCGCTTCCGCCGTCAGCAACCGTCGGCGAGCTGGAAGCGAACATCAACGCCCAACTGGCGCGTTTTGGCTGGGGCTGCGTGGAGTTAGACACCCGCGAGACCGATTTAACCCTGCGCCATCAGGCGCTGCCCGTCAGCCGCAACGAGGATCGGCAAACCCGCTGGTGTCACGCCTTCTGTGCAATACTGGAAGGGCTCTATGTCCGCTGGATGCAAGGGCAGGGCGGGAAAGCGCATGTGACGGTCAGTCGCGAGCGCATTTTTTCGATATCGGACGTGCAGTTCCGTTACCACAACCCACAGTGAGTGAATGATGAGAAAGCCCGCATGCGCCGCACTGGCGGTCATGATGAGTCTCTGTTTTTCGTCGTTTTCCGAGGCCGGTCAGGCCTGGGAGAGCTATAAGGCGCGCTTTTTAATGCCGGATGGCCGCATTGTCGATACCGGCAACGGCAACGTCTCCCACACGGAAGGGCAAGGTTTTGCCATGCTGATGGCGGTGGCGAGCGACGACAAAGCGGCGTTTGATAAGCTCTGGCAGTGGACTGACACGACGCTCAAGAACAAAGAGAACGGTCTGTTTTACTGGCGCTATAACCCCGTCGAACCAGACCCGATTACTGACAAAAACGATGCCACCGATGGCGATACGATGATCGCCTGGGCGCTGTTAAAAGCCGACGCCCGCTGGCATGACCCACGTTACAGCGCCGCCTCGGATGCCATCACCAAAGCGCTGGTCTCGCACACGGTGATCCGCTACGCGGGCCAACGCGTGATGCTGCCTGGCGCGAACGGATTTAACCTCAACAGCGAAGTGATCCTCAATCCGTCGTACTTTATCTTCCCCGCGTGGCAGGCCTTTGCCGATCGCACCCATCTGCAGGTGTGGCGCGAGTTGATCAAAGACGGACAAACGCTGCTCGGCAAGATGGGCTCCGGCACGGCCAATCTGCCGACCGACTGGGTTTCGCTGGCGGCAGGCGGCAAACTCACGCCCGCCAAAGCCTGGCCGCCGCGCATGAGCTACGATGCGATCCGCATTCCGCTGTATCTGCACTGGTATAACCCGCAAAGCCCGCAGCTCACGCCGTGGCGCAGCTGGTTTGGGCAGTTCAGCCGCGAGAAAACCCCGGCCTGGGTGAATGTTACGACCAACGAGTATGCGCCTTACATGATGGAAGGCGGTCTGCTGGCGGTGCGTGATTTAACGATGGGGCAGGCGATGAGCGAACCGGAGATTACGGCGAAGGATGACTATTATTCGGCGAGTCTGAAGATGCTGGTGTGGGTGTCGGGGCGGTAACTGTAGTGCGGTCTGGTGCCCTCACCCCGGCCCTCTCCCACAGGGAGAGGGAGAAAAGAAAGTCCCCTCTCCCTTTGGGAGAGGGTTAGGGTGAGGGGAAAATGACCGCACCCTACTGCGGATACGGCACCCAATCCCCACCATTCAACCGCACATACGGTTTATTCTGGTACTGAATCACCACCGCATTCGCGTTCTCAGACACTTCCGCCGTCTGCGGCAGACCGCTGGTGAGCTGATTCCAGTTCACGCTGTCTTCCACAAACAACTTCCCGTCTACCGCACGCGCCACCAGTTCGGAAATCGCCAGATAGCTGACCGGCTGAGTGATTTCGATTGGCGCGCCCTGATGCGGCGCTTTCATGCCGAAGAACTTAATCCCGGCCGGGACGTTGGTGATCGACGGGCTTGGGATGTCGCGCAGACCAGAGACCTGCATTCTGTCGCCTTTCAGCGCGCCGCCGTGCTCCGGCACGACCACCACCATCACCCGACGGCCAGATTTCTCCAGCTCGGTGAAGAACGCATCCAGCTCATCAAAGAACTTCTGCGCACGAACCTTGTAATCCGCCGTTTTGCTCACGCCCGGATAGTGGTTCCCGTCGTGCAGCGGCAGGGTGTTGTAGAAGGTCGCGCTACGGGCGTTATCTTCTTTGCCGACCGTTTGCAGCCAGCGTTGCAGCGTGGCGGTGTCGTCGTAAACTGGCGAACCGTCAAAGCCCAGCAGCGGAACCGGCAGGCCGGTCTGATCCATCAGCGGGGCGTGCATCCCGCCGTTTTCGCGCACTTCTTTCAGGAAGTCACCGAAGACGCCGTTGTGACCGAGCATCAGGTGCTGCGAGAAGCCCAGTTTTTCGAGGTTATCGAACAGGTAGCACTGGTTGCCCGCAGGCTGATACAGGTTTTTGTGCGACGGCTGACCGCAGCTGGCGCGCAGCAGACGAATCGCCGCCGGGCCGCTGTAGGAGGTCGCCGAGTTGAAATCTTTGAACTGAATGTCGAAGTGCTTCCACAGCGGATGCGACGCCAGACCGGCCGCATCCACGTCTGCCCACGACAGGGAGCAGATGTTAATCACCAGCAGTTCAAACGGCTGCGCATCGGCAGGCAGTGACGCCGGGAAGTTGGTCTGACGCTTATCTTCCGCGTTATAGAAGCTGGAGAGCCAGGTGTTGAGATTGGCGCTGGTCGGTGGGGCGGTCTGCGCCGGAATATCGCCAATCACTGCCGTCTCACCGGCAGTGGCGACCGTCGGTGCCGCACTGCCGCCCGTCGTGGTCACGGTATTCGTCGGTTGACCGGCTGGCCACAGGGAGAAGTTCGGGCCCGCCAGCGTCAGGACGTTCAGCCAGATCATAATCGCCACCACAAACACCGTGACGCGGATCCACTGAGAGAGGAACAGCCACGCAATCAGCAGCACGAAAATAGCGCCAATCATCTGCCAGTTAATAAAACGTTCCGTCAGATCGAGCAGGTAATCGCTGCTAAAACCCGCGACCTGCGAGCCCTGGCTCATAATGCTTTCCGGGCCAGGCAGCCAGGTGTCATGCCAGAACAGCCCGAAGCCGATCGGGATCGCCACCCAGTGACGCAGGCGGTGCAGCTTCAGGTTTGGAATCGGCATCAGTAAAAATGCCATAAACACCAGGTTCAGCAGCGGATGGAAATTGAGATAGCCCGCCCAGAGCAGGCCAAATTTCACCAGAAAGTAGAAGTTCCAGCCGGAAAGGCCGCGCCAGTATTGCCAAAGCGGCGAAGGTGCCGAAGCGGTATAGGTAGAATTAGTCATGTTTTCGGTTTGCCTTGACGTGTGAAGCCCGTTTCAGTGTTCCGGCTGATTTAACATAGCGAGGTTTTGCAAACAGCAATCTCACCGTATCGCGGGTACGGCGTAACGAATGGCGCGCGTAGTAGCCAAGCGGGAAGAAGATGATCGCGCAGAGGATCACCAGCTGAATAATGTCGGTGTTGTTCATGATGAGGCTCTCTCCTCGGCATCACTCAGCAGACGCAGCGGCTCAGGCACCCTGCGCCAGACGTGTCCATCGTGGGTGGCGTTCAGCACCGGCTTGGTATCGCTCGCCACCAGCAGCGGTTTGCCCCACTGTTCTGGTGCCAGCTGTTTCATCTGCACAATTTCGGCGCTGATCAGATTGTCTTCGAACCAGATCATTCGGTTAGAGAAGATATCCCCGGTGGGCAGCGGGAAGATATGGTTGAGGGCGGTATCGAGATCGTTGATGCGGCAGAAGGATAAAAACAGCACCAGACGATTATCGCCGATGGTCATGATGTCCCCGGTGCGGTTCGGACGGCATAAGGTCAGCGCCTGCTCGATGCGAATCCCTGGCACCGGACGCAGCGCGACCATCACCCCTTTGCCGTCTGCCGGTAACAGCGTGTTGCTCATCATGTTGCTTACCGCGTCGCAGAAGGTGTCCCATTTCTGGTAGCCGCGCAGCTTCATCGGCTGGGTCATGGAGAGCAGCGTCGTGATATCTTCCGGCACGTGACGGTTAAACTGCTGGCCCTGAATACTTTCAAGCAGCGTCAGGCAGCGGGAGAGCGGGGCGTTCCACGGGATCACCATATTCGCGCCGCAGCCGAGCAGCAGACGTTCGTCCGTAGCGCGCAGGCTGGTGGTGTTTTCACGCACCACAATTTTCAACACGCTGCCGCGCTGGCGGCGCAGGGTATGGATCTGACGGGCAATCGACTCGATTTGGTTATTTTGCGTCAGCGAAAAGACGATGGTGGCGGCCTGAGTGTTACGCGCTTCATTGAACAGCGCTTCGTTGGTATCGAACAAAGACCAGTGTTCAGAGAGGGCAGGCGCACCTTCTAATACCGCGACGTGGCTCAGGATACGTTTTTCATCGTTACGCGGCTGGACGACGGTCTCTTCCTGTTGGGCTAAATGCCACTCGTCATCAATATGTTTCAGTGACAGCTGTTGTCGGGCGCTGACGCCTTTTTCATTGCACCAGAACGCAATATCGTAAAGATGGCTATCGGCCTGATGGCGGATACTCGCCAGGCCAAACAGAGAACGATATTCACTCATTAAAAATGAGAACTGCTTATCATTATTACTGCCGGGACTGACCACCAGCAGCGTGCAATTTTGATCTCGCACCCATTTATTGATCTTTTCCAGCCAGAGTCGCAATTTTTCTGTGGATATATTTTGCCAGGCGTTATTCGCGCATTTAAGCACCACTAAATAATGATGCGGGTCAATGCTACATTGAATATCGCGGGGCAAAAAGTATAGACCATCCTGCCCATCCGGCATGGAAAATAAGCGGACTTTGTCCGGCCCGCATTCATCATTGAGGCTAAAGATTTTCTTCGGGTTTTCACCCATCGCGATCACAGCGACTTTCGCGTCGCGCTCTTGCGCCGCAATTGTTTGATTTACCAGACTTATAGCATCTTCATTGCGATCCGTACTGATCCACCAGACTCCGCCGGCTGGCATGTGGCGCAATTCGTCCCATAATGACTGGATACCAACTGAAAATATGGGGTTCACGATGTCCCTCTTGGCGACTAATTTACCTGTATCTCAGTTTACTAGCGAAAGCAGAGAAATAAACCTAACATTGAAATTAAAGACCATCAGATTTAGCATATGAATGAATTTTCGCGGGCAGGAAGCCGTGCTACGTCTGTTGTTCGTTTAGATTTAATAAAGGAATGAAACTAAAATGCATAATAACGAACCAGCGACGCCGGTTGATTCTGGCCTTGGGTACACATTCCAAAACGATTTTTTGGCGTTAAGCCAGGCTTTCTCATTGCCTGAAATAGACTACACCGATATTTCACAGCGAGAACAGTTGGCAGCGGCTATTAAACGCTGGCCATTATTAGCTGAATTTGCCCGTCAACAATAAGGGAGCCATTGATGGCCATACTCGGATTACAGGGCATTCGTGGCGGTGTTGGTACAACATCTATAACAGCAGCGCTAGGATGGGCATTACAGATTTTAGGTGAATCGGTACTGGTCATTGATGCCTGTCCCGATAATTTGCTTCGCATGTCTTTTAACGTCGATTACGACACTTCTGACGGCTGGGCGCGCGCACTGTTCGATGGCCGGGACTGGCGTGATACCGCACAACGTTACACCTCCCAGCTCGATATCCTGCCGTTCGGCCAGCTAACCGCCAGCGAAAAGGAGTCGATGTATACTCGCTATGGCACGCTGGGCTATTTTGCCGATGCGCTGCAGCTGTTGCAGGAAAAAAGCCACTACAAGTGGATTTTGCTCGATCTCCCGAGCGGATTCTCCCCGCTGACTCGCCAGTTAATCGAACACTGCGACCACACCCTGACCGTGGTGAACGCGGACGCCAACTGCCATATTCGCCTGCACCAGCAGGTGCTGCCGAACGGGGCACATATTCTGATCAACGACTTACGTCTGAGCAGCCAGATTCAGGACGATCTCTATCAGGTGTGGCTGCAAAGCCAGCGCCGCCTGCTGCCGATGGTGGTCCATCGCGATGAAGCGATCGCCGAATGCCTGGCCTCCAAACAGCCGCTGGGCGAATACCGTAGCGATTCCCTGGCCGCAGAAGAGATCCTCACCCTGGCGAACTGGTGCCTGCTGCACTATACCGGACGTCCGGAGCCCGCTGGAGGGCATCTATGAGTCGGCTCTCCAGCTGGTTACTCATCCCGCCCGTCAGCGCGCGTTTAGGCGAGCGCTACCGGAACTATCGCCGTCACGGTGCGTCAGCCTTCAGCGCCGCGATGGGCTGTTTCTGGATCATTCTGGCGTGGATGTTTATCCCCCTCGAACACC
Source organism: Lelliottia sp. EB106-05-01-XG201 (assembly GCF_058791735.1). Taxonomy (NCBI): domain Bacteria; kingdom Pseudomonadati; phylum Pseudomonadota; class Gammaproteobacteria; order Enterobacterales; family Enterobacteriaceae; genus Lelliottia; species Lelliottia sp. EB106-05-01-XG201. Next base: position 4,519,536 of record NZ_JBYTDV010000001.1, on the reverse strand, counting down.
CGCGCTGGCAGCATATTCGCGCGCGCCATCGCGAGCTGTATCCGCATCTCGACCCCGACCGCCCGCGCCCGCTGGACCCAGCGCGATACGCCCTGCAGGCGTTATGGCTGATTGCGACCCAGGCGAAACAGCAAAGAACCGAGCCGCGCTGGCGCAGCATGAGCCGCTTAAAAAACCTGCGTGGTCGTTACCATCAGTGGCTGGAAACGCTGCCTGAGCGCGTCAGCGACCAGACCAGCCATCTGGATAAGCAAAAAGAGCTGGGGCATCTGCACCCCGGCTTGCGGCGTTTTATTCTGGGCGTGATCGTCGTGTTCTCGCTCATTCTGGCGCTGGTCTGTATCACCCAGCCGTTTAACCCGCTGGCGCAGTTTATCTTCCTGATGCTGCTGTGGGGCGTGGCGCTGCTGGTGCGGCGTATTCCGGGGCGCTTCTCGGCAATGATGCTGATTGTGCTCTCGCTCACCGTCTCCTGCCGCTACATCTGGTGGCGCTATACCTCGACCCTGAACTGGGATGACCCGGTCAGCCTGACCTGCGGTTTGATTCTGCTGTTCGCCGAAACCTACGCGTGGATTGTCCTGGTACTCGGCTATTTCCAGGTGGTCTGGCCGCTCAACCGCCAGCCGGTTCCGCTGCCAAAAGACACCGAACAGTGGCCGACGGTGGATATTTTCGTTCCGACCTACAACGAAGATCTGAGCGTGGTGAAAAACACCATCTACGCCTCTCTCGGTATCGACTGGCCGAAAGATAAGCTCAACATCTGGATCCTGGACGACGGCGGCCGCGAAGAGTTTCGTCAGTTCGCCGACAGCGTCGGGGTGAAATACGTCGCCCGTACCACCCACGAACACGCCAAAGCCGGGAACATCAACAACGCGCTGCAATACGCCACCGGCGAATTCGTCTCGATTTTCGACTGTGACCACGTGCCGACGCGCTCGTTCCTGCAGATGACCATGGGCTGGTTCCTGAAAGAGAAAGAGCTGGCGATGATGCAGACGCCGCACCACTTCTTCTCGCCGGACCCGTTTGAGCGCAACCTCGGGCGTTTTCGCAAGACGCCAAACGAAGGCACGCTGTTCTACGGTCTGGTGCAGGACGGGAACGACATGTGGGATGCCACCTTCTTCTGCGGCTCCTGTGCGGTCATTCGCCGTAAACCGCTGGATGAAATCGGCGGTATCGCCGTCGAAACCGTCACCGAAGATGCGCACACCTCTCTGCGTCTGCACCGTCGCGGCTACACCTCGGCGTACATGCGTATTCCGCAGGCGGCAGGGCTGGCGACCGAATCCCTGTCCGCGCACATCGGCCAGCGTATCCGCTGGGCGCGCGGGATGGTGCAGATTTTCCGTCTCGATAATCCGCTGACGGGTAAAGGGCTGAAGCTCGCGCAACGCCTGTGCTACGTCAACGCCATGTTCCACTTCTTATCCGGTATCCCGCGGCTGATCTTCCTCACCGCGCCGCTGGCGTTTCTGCTGCTGCACGCGTACATCATCTTTGCCCCGGCGCTGATGATTGCCCTGTTCGTGCTCCCGCACATGATCCACGCCAGCCTGACTAACTCGAAGATTCAGGGGAAATACCGCCACTCGTTCTGGAGTGAAATCTACGAAACGGTACTGGCCTGGTATATCGCGCCGCCGACGCTGGTGGCGCTGATTAACCCGCACAAAGGGAAATTCAACGTCACTGCTAAAGGTGGCCTGGTGGAAGAGGAGTATGTCGACTGGGTGATCTCCCGTCCGTACATCTTCCTCGTGCTGCTGAATATCTTTGGCGTGCTGGTGGGGATCTGGCGCTACTTCTACGGTCCGGAAAACGAAGTGCTGACCGTGTTCGTTAGTCTCGCGTGGGTCTTCTACAACCTGATTATCCTCGGCGGCGCGGTGGCGGTATCGGTGGAGAGCAAACAGGTTCGTCGCTCCCATCGCGTCGAAATCTCCATGCCTGCGGCCATTGCCCGTGAGGACGGCCATCTCTTCTCCTGTACCGTTCAGGACTTCTCCGACGGCGGCTTAGGCATCAAGATCAACGGCCAGGCAAAAGTGCTCGAAGGGCAGAAGGTCAAACTGCTGCTCAAGCGCGGCCAGCAGGAGTACGTATTCCCGACGCAGGTCATGCGTGTGGCGGGCAATGAAGTGGGGCTGCAGCTGATGCCGCTCACCAAAAAGCAACATATCGATTTTGTACAGTGCACGTTCGCCCGCGCGGATACGTGGGCGCTCTGGCAGGACAGCTTCCCGGAAGATAAACCACTGGAAAGTCTGCTGGATATTCTGAAGTTGGGGTTCCGTGGTTATCGCCACCTTGCAGAATTTGCTCCGCCGTCAGTGAAAATAATTTTCCGGTCACTTACCTCGCTGGTTTCTTGGGTGGTGTCGTTTATCCCTCGTCGTCCTGAGCGGGATGAGGCGAAACAGCAACCGGACCCGGTTATGGCTCAACAATGATGATAACGCGATGAAAAGAAAACTTTCCTGGATATGTGCTGTGGCGGCGCTGCCCGCAATGATGGCTCAGGCGGCGCCTGAAAATACGCCTGCACCGACCGTACCTGTCGTCGCGCAAGCGACCGATCCGGTGGTCACCGCTGCGCCTTCGCAGACCGAAAACGTGGTACCGAATCAGCCAACGGAAGGCAACACCCTTCCGGGCACGCCAACAGGCGCTCAGGCGGTCGGCCAGGTGATGCCGGGTGTGAACGGCGCCAACGCGCCTATCGTTGCGGATAACATTCCGTCGCGTGACGTGAAGCTGACCTTTGCGCAGATTGCGCCGCCTCCGGGCAGCATGGTCCTGCGCGGGATCAACCCGAACGGCGGCGTTGAGTTTGGCATGCGCAGCGATGAAGTGGTCTCCAGCGCGCTGCTGAATCTGGAATACACGCCATCGCCATCCCTGCTGCCGGTGCAGTCGCAGCTGAAGGTCTATCTCAACGATGAGCTGATGGGCGTGCTGCCGGTCACCAAAGAACAGCTGGGCAAGAAAACCCTGGCCCAGGTGCCGATCAACCCGCTGTTTATCACCGACTTTAACCGCGTGCGTCTTGAGTTTGTCGGCCACTACCGTGACGTCTGCGAAAACCCGGCCAGCAGCACGCTGTGGATGGACGTCGGTCGTAACTCGTCCCTGAACATGACCTACCAGACGCTGGCGGTGAAAAACGATCTCTCCGCCTTCCCGGTGCCGTTCTTTGACCCGCGCGACAATCGCGAACTGAACCTGCCGATCGTCTTTGCCGGTTCGCCTGATATCGCCCAGCAGCAGGCGGCGACTATTGTCTCCTCCTGGTTTGGTTCCCGCTCCGGCTGGCGCGGACAGAGCTTCCCGGTGCTGTTCGACAAGCTGCCGGACAGAAACGCCATTGTGTTTGCCACCAACGACAAACGCCCGTCATTCCTGCGCGACCATCCGGAAGTGAAAGGTCCGACCGTCGAAATGATGAGTCATCCGGATAAGCCGTATGTGAAGCTGTTAGTGGTCTTCGGTCGTGATGACAAAGATCTGGTCCAGGCCGCGAAGGGCATTGCCCAGGGTAACGTTCTGTTCCGCGGCAACAGCGTCGACATTGGCGAAGTGAAACCGCTGCTGGCGCGTAAGCCGTATGACGCGCCAAACTGGATCCGCACCGATCGCGCGGTCACCTTCGGCGAGCTGAAAACTTATGAAGAGCAGCTCCAGTCCACGGGTCTTGAACCCTCCGCGATCAACGTCTCTCTGAACCTGCCACCGGATCTTTATCTGCTGCGGAGCAACGGGATCGATATCGATCTGAACTACCGCTACACCGCGCCGCCGACCAAAGACAGCTCGCGGATGGATATCAGCCTGAACAACCAGTTCCTGCAATCCTTCCCGCTGACCAGCAGCCAGGACACCAACAAACTGCTGCTGCGTCTGCCGGTGCTTCAGGGTCTGCTGGACGGCAAAACGGACGTCTCCATTCCGGCATTGAAACTCGGGGCGATGAACCAGTTACGCTTTGATTTCCAGTACATGAACCCGATGCCGGGCGGCTCGGTGGATAACTGCATCACCTTCCAGCCGGTGGCGAACCACGTGGTGATCGGTGACGACTCCACCATCGACTTCTCGAAGTATTACCACTTCATCGCCCTGCCGGATCTGCGTGCCTTTGCCAACGCCAGCTTCCCGTTCAGCCGCATGGCCGACCTGTCTGAAACCATCGTGGTGATGCCAAAAGCGCCAAACGAAGGCCAGGTCACGACCCTGCTCGACGCCATGGCCTCCGTGGGGGCGCAAACCGGCTTACCGGCGATTAACGTCACGCTGACGGATGATGGCAGCCAGATTCAGGGCAAAGACGCCGATATCATGCTCATCGGGAACATCCCGGATAAGCTGAAAGACGACAAACGTATCGACCTGCTGGTCCATGCGACTGAGTCCTGGGTCAACACGCCGCTGCGCCAGACTGCCTTCCCGAGCATCATGCCGGATAAAGCCGACCGCGAAGCGAGTGTACAGACTAACGTCAATTCGCAAGGCCCGATGGCGGCGATTGTCGGCTTCCAGTCTCCGTACAACGATCAGCGTAGCGTCATCGCCCTGCTGGCAGACAGCCCGCGTGGCTACGAGCTGCTGAACACGGCGATGAACGACAGCGGCAAGCGTGCGGCAATGTTTGGTTCGGTGGCGGTGATCCGTGAATCGGGCGTCAACAGCCTGCGCGTCGGCGACGTCTACTACGTCGGCCATCTGCCGTGGTTCGAGCGCCTGTGGTATGCCCTGGCGAACCACCCGGTGCTGTTGGCGGTATTCGCGGCGATCAGCGTCGTACTGCTGGCGTGGGTGATGTGGCGTCTGCTGCGTATCATCAGCCGTCGTCGTCTGCATTCGGATCGTGAGTAACCGGTGATGAAAGGGTTTCGCTGGTGCGTAATGGCGATGGTGGTAATGGCGGCGGCGAACGTTCGCGCCGCCTGCACCTGGCCTGCCTGGGATCAGTTTAAAAAGGACTACATCAGCGAGGGCGGGCGCGTCATTGACCCCAGTGACGCGCGCAAAATCAGCACCTCTGAGGGGCAAAGCTACGCGCTGTTCTTTGCCCTCGCGGCGAACGACCGTAAGACCTTTGACCTGCTGCTCGACTGGACGCGCGACAACCTCGCGCAGGGTGATCTGAGCCAGCATCTCCCCGCCTGGCTGTGGGGGCAAAAAGAGAAAGACGCCTGGGCGGTGATTGACAGCAATTCGGCGTCGGATGCCGATATCTGGATCGCCTGGTCGCTGCTGGAAGCGGGGCGTTTATGGAACGCGCCGGACTACACCGCGACCGGGAAAGCGCTGCTCAAGCGCATTGCCCGCGAAGAGGTGGTCAAAGTGCCGGGTCTGGGGCTGATGCTGCTGCCCGGTAAAATCGGCTTTGCCGAAGAGACCTCCTGGCGCTTCAACCCGAGCTATCTCCCGCCGCAGCTGGCGAACTATTTCACCCGCTATGGCGCACCCTGGACCACGCTTCGCGAAACCAATTTGCGACTGCTGCTGGAAACCGCGCCAAAGGGATTTTCACCCGACTGGGTGCAGTATCAAAAAAATAAGGGCTGGCAGCTGAAGCCAGAAAAAACGTTTATCGGCAGCTACGATGCGATTCGCGTCTATCTCTGGGCGGGCATGTTGCACGACCGGGATCCGCAGAAAGCGCGGCTGCTGGCACGTTTTAAACCCATGACGACGATGACAACAAAAAAAGGCGTTCCGCCGGAGAAGGTCGATGTCGCCAGCGGTAAAACCACGGGCGATGGCCCGGTCGGTTTCTCCGCCTCACTGCTGCCGTTTTTACAAGACCGCGACGCACAAGCGGTGCAACGCCAGCGAGTTGCCGATCATTTCCCCGGTAATGACGCCTATTACAGCTACGTACTGACCCTGTTTGGACAAGGATGGGATCAGCATCGTTTTCGTTTCACCGCAAAGGGTGAGTTACACCCTGACTGGGGCCAGGAATGCGCAAGTTCTCATTAAGTTTACTCAGTTTATCGCTCGGCTTAACGCTGATGCCGCTGGCGCAGGCCGCCAACTCCCCGCAGCAACAACAGCTGCTGGAGCAGGTGCGTCTGGGCGAATCGACCCACCGCGAAGATCTGGTTCGCCAGTCGCTGTATCGCCTTGAGTTGATTGACCCCAATAACCCGGACGTCATCGCCGCGCGTTTTCGCTACCTGCTGCGTCAGGGCGATAACGCCGGCGCGCAGAAAGAGTTAGACCGGCTGAAAGGACTTGCCCCGACCTCAGGCGCGTACAAATCATCGCGCAACGCCATGACGCTCTCCACGCCGGAAGGGCGTCAGGAGCTGCAGCAGGCGCGTCTGCTGGCGACCACCGGCCATACCCAGGAGGCGATTGACGCCTACGATAAACTGTTCGCCGGGAATCCTCCCGACGCCACTCTCGCGACAGAATACTGGTCCGTGGTGGCGAAAAGCCCGGCTCGCCGCAACGAAGCCATTGACCATCTCAGACGCATCAACGCCAGTAACCCTGGCAATACGGATCTGCAAAACACGCTGGCGCAGCTGCTGTTCCAGAGCGGACGCCGCGACGAAGGCTTTGCCGTGCTTGAGCAGATGGCGAAATCCAACGCCGGACGCGATGCCGCCTCCGATATCTGGTATCAGCAAATCAAAGACCTGCCGGTCAGTTCCGGCAGCGTAAAAGCGCTTCAGGACTATCTGCAGGTGTTCAGCGCGGGCGATAACGTCACCGCTGCACGCTCCCAGCTCGAAGCCCAGCAAAAACAGCTGGCCGATCCCGCGTTCCGCGCCAAAGCCGAAGGGCTGGCCGCCGTAGAGGCGGGACAGGGCGGAAAAGCGGTGTCGGACCTGCAGCAGGCGGTTAGCGCCAATCACGCCGACAGCGAAGCCGTGGGCGCGCTGGGGCAAGCCTATTCTCAGCGCGGGGATCGTGCCCGCGCCGTTGCCCAGTTTGAAAAAGCGATCGCCCTCGATCCGCAGAGCGACAATCGCGGCAAATGGGACAGTCTGCTGAAAGTGAACCGCTACTGGCTGCTGATCCAGCAGGGTGACGCGGCGCTGAAAGCCAACAACGTCCCGCAGGCGGAACGCTATTATCAGCAGGCGCGGAATATCGACAACACCGACAGCTATGCGGTGCTGGGCCTCGGCGATGCCGCCGTGGCGCGCAAAGATAACGCCGCCGCCGAGCGCTTCTATCGCCAGGCTCTGCGGATGGACAGCGGGAACAGCAACGCGGTGCGCGGGCTGGCGAATATCTACCGCGCCGAATCGCCGGAAAAAGCCGATCAGTTTATCCGCTCGCTCTCCAACAGCCAGCGTCGCAGCATCGATGATATCGAGCGCAGCCTGACCAACGACCGGCTCTCAGCTCAGGCGGAACAGCTGGAAAACGAGGGCAAATTTGCCCAGGCAGCAGAGATTCAGCGCCGCCGTCTGGCGCTTTCGCCAGGCGATGTGTGGATCACCTATCGCCTGTCGCGGGATCTCTACAGCGCCGGACAGCGCAGCCAGGCGGACACCCTGATGCGCCAGCTGGCCAGCCAAAAACCGAACGATCCGGAGCAGGTGTACGCCTACGGGTTATACCTCTCTGGCAATAATCAGGACCGCGCCGCGCTCGCCCATCTGAACACCCTCCCGCGCGAGAAGTGGAGCGGCAACATTCAGGAGCTGGCCGACCGTCTGCAAAGCGATCAGGTGCTGGAAACCGCCAACCGCCTGCGCGACAGCGGTCAGGAGCGCGAGGGGGAAACCCTGCTGCGTCAGCAGCCGCCTTCCACGCGCATCGAATTAACGCTGGCCGACTGGGCGCAGCAGCGCGGGGATAACGCCTCGGCCAAAGCGGCGTACACCAGCGTGCTGCAACGCGAAGCGCAAAACGAAGACGCGCTGCTGGGTCTTGCGGAAGTGTATATCGCGGAAGGCAACAAGGACGCGGCCCGTGCTGAACTGGCGAAACTGCCCGCCGGGCAGAACGGCGAAGCGCCGTCGATCAACATGCAGCGCCGCGTGGCGCGAGTACAGTCCGATCTCGGCGATACGGCTGCCGCGCAGCAGACCTTCAACAAAATCATTCCGCAGGCCAAATCCCAGCCACCGTCGATGGAAAGTGCGCTGGTCCTGCGCGATGCGGCCAACTTCCAGGCCCAGAGCGGCCAGCCGAAGCAGGCGCTGGAAACCTACAAAGATGCAATGGTCGCCTCCGGCGTCACCACCACGCGCCCTGAAGATAACGACAGCTTTACCCGTCTGACGCGCAATGACGAAAAAGACGACTGGCTGAAACGCGGCGTGCGCAGCGACGCGGCGGATCTGTATAAACAGCAGGACGTGAACGTCACCCTGCAGCATGATTACTGGGGCTCCAGCGGCACGGGCGGTTACTCCGACCTGAAAGCGCACACCACCATGCTGCACGTGGACGCACCGCTGTCGGACGGACGGATGTTCTTCCGTACCGACATGGTGAACATGGATGTTGGGACCTTTAGCCAAAAAAGCGACGGTACCTATTCCCCGCATTTCGGGACCTGCTATGACGTTCCTTGTGTGGGCGGCGATCGCAGTCAATCTGATAGCGGCGCAAGCGTCGCGGTGGGTTGGGAAAATGACACCTGGGCGATGGATATTGGCACAACGCCAATGGGCTTTGACGTCGTCGATGTTGTCGGCGGGTTAAGTTACAGCAACGATTTGGGCCCCATCGGTTATACGCTGAATGTGCATCGTCGGCCGATCTCAAGTTCCTTACTGGCTTTCGGTGGGCAAAAAGATCCTAACAGCAACACGGGCGAAACCTGGGGCGGCGTCAGAGCTAACGGTGGGGTAGTCAGCGCGAGTTACGATAAAGGTGAAGCCAACGGCGTTTGGGCGAGTCTGGGGGCGGATACGCTGGAAGGCAAAAATGTTGAGGATAACTGGCGCGTGCGCTGGATGACGGGCTATTACTACAAGCTTATCAATGAAAATAACCGACGGGTGACGGTCGGCCTCAACAACATGATTTGGCACTACGACAAGGACTTGAGCAACTACACCCTTGGACAGGGCGGTTACTACAGCCCTCAGGAATATCTCTCGTTCTCCGTACCTGTTTTGTGGCGTCAGCGCACTGAGAACTGGTCGTGGGAACTGGGTGGCTCGGTGTCGTGGTCACATTCACGGACCAAAACCATGCCGCGCTACCCGCTGCTGAACCTTATCCCTGCGGATTACCGCGAGAAGGCGAGTGAACAGACGGAGTCAGGGAGCAGCAGCCAGGGCACCGGTTACACCGCCCGTGCCATCATCGAACGTCGCGTCACCTCAAACTGGTTTGTCGGTATGGGCGTCGATATTCAGCAGGCGAAAGATTACACCCCGAGCCATGCGCTGCTTTACGTGCGCTACTCGGCAGAGGGCTGGCAGGGCGATATGGACCTGCCTCCGCAGCCGTTAACCCCTTACGCGGACTGGTAACCGGATTTATCTTTAATCCACTTCTTAGTCTCTCTTAAAATCGTCGCAATCGGGTATACTCCTCCGGGAATAGGGTAACGTTTTGTTACCCTATGCTTCGGGTTTTGTGGAGAGTCAATTTGCGTGTCAGCCGTTCTTTAACTATCAAACAAATGGCGATGGTTTCTGCCGTCACCATGGTGTTTGTATTCGTCTTTTGCGTCATTTTGCTGTTTCATTCCGTACAGCAGAATCGCTACAACACGGCTTCGCAACTGGAAAGTATTGCCCGATCGGTCCGTGAACCGCTCTCTGCGGCCATTCTCAAAGGGGATATCCCCGACGCAGAAACCATCATCAAACGCATTCAGCCTGCGGGGATTGTCAGCCGCGCAGACGTGGTCTTACCGAATCAATTCCAGGCGTTGCGGATGAGCTTTATTCCCGAACGTCCGGTGCCGATGATGATCATGCGCCTGTTTGAACTGCCGGTGCAGATCTCGCTCCCGCTTTACTCCCTCGAACGCCCGGCCAACCCGCAGCCGCTGGCCTATCTGGTGCTGCAGGCCGATGCCTATCGCATGCACAAGTTTGTTATGAGCTGGATCTCAACGTTAGTAACTACTTACTTACTTTTGACGCTGATCCTCACCGTGGCCCTGACCTGGTGTATCAACCGCTTGATTGTCCATCCGCTGCGTAAAATCGCCCGCGAGCTGGACAGTCTCGCCCCTCAGGATCAGGTCGGGCACCAGCTGGCACTCCCACGCCTGCACCACGACGATGAGATCGGCATGCTGGTGCGCAGCTACAACATCAACCAGCAGCGCCTCCTGCGCCAGCATGATGAACTCAACAGCAACGCGACCCGCTTCCCGGTCTCGGACCTGCCGAACAAAGCCTTCCTGATGGCACTGCTGGAGCAGACCGTCGCGCGCCAGCAGACCACCGCGCTGATGGCCGTCGCCTGTGAAACCCTGCAGGACACGGCGGGCGTGCTGAAAGAGAGCCAGCGCGAGATGCTGCTCTTAACGCTGGTGGAGAAGATCAAATCGGTGCTGGCGCCGCGCATGATCCTCACCCAGGTAAGCGGCTACGACTTTGTTATTCTGGCTCACGGCGTCAAAGAGCCGTGGCACGCCATCACATTAGGTCAGCAAGTACTCACTGTCATTAATGAGCGGTTGCCGATTCAGGGCATCCAGCTGCGCCCGAGCGCCAGTATTGGACTGGCGATGTATTACGGCGATCTCACGGCGGAACAGCTTTATCGCCGCGCCTTCTCGGCGGCCTTCACCGCCCGCCGCAAAGGCAAAAACCAGATCCAGTTCTTCGAGCCGGAGCAGATGGAAAAGGCGCAGCAGCGCCTGACGGAAGAGAGCGATATTCTCACCGCGCTGGATAACGACCATTTTGCGATCTGGCTCCAGCCACAGGTCAACCTCGCGACGGGCGAAGTCACCAGTGCGGAAGCGCTGCTGCGCGTCAAGCAGGCGGACGGTACCTGGGAGCTGCCTGAGGGGCTTATCGAGCGCATTGAGTCCTGCGGCCTGATGGTGACCGTCGGCTACTGGGTGCTGGAAGAGTCGTGCCGCCAGCTGTCGGCCTGGCAGGAGCGCGGGATCAACATGCCGCTGTCGGTGAATCTCTCGGCGCTACAGCTGATGCACCCGACGATGGTTTCGGAGATGCTGGAGCTGATCAATCGCTACCGTATCAAGCCGGGCACCCTGATTCTGGAAGTCACCGAGAGCCGTCGCATCGACGACCCGAACGAGGCGGTGGCGATCCTCAAACCGTTACGTAACGCCGGGATCCGCATCGCACTGGATGATTTCGGCATGGGCTACGCCGGTCTGCGTCAGCTGCAGCATATGAAAACGCTGCCGGTGGACGTGCTGAAAATCGACAAAACCTTTGTCGACGGGCTGCCGGATGACAGCAGCATGGTGGAAGCCATTATCCAGATGGCGCGCAGCCTGAATCTGCACGTGATTGCCGAAGGCGTCGAGACCGAAGCCCAGCGCGACTGGCTGGCGAAAGCGGGCGTCGAAAGCGGTCAGGGATTCCTGTTTGCCAAAGCCGTTCCGGCGGAAGAGTTCGAAAAACGTTACTTCAGTGACGACAATCCCCCCGCAAAAGTCTAACTTTGTTGCTGGCTTGTACGAGTCAGCACACAGTTTTTAACATTCATGTTTCATATTTGATCTAAGTTCATTTCTGTCATGTTTTACGGGTGTTATTTTAAAGCCGCAGGTAAGTCTTACCCATAAAAATCCTGTGGTTTTTCTTCCCAAGGACACCCTATGAAAACCTCTCTCTTTAAAAGCCTTTACTTTCAGGTCCTGACAGCGATTGCCATCGGTATTCTGCTTGGCCATTTCTACCCTGAACTGGGCGCTCAAATGAAACCGCTTGGCGATGCCTTCGTTAAGCTCATCAAAATGATCATCGCGCCCGTTATCTTCTGTACCGTGGTGACCGGTATCGCTGGCATGGAAAGCATGAAGGCGGTAGGCCGGACTGGTGCGGTGGCGCTGCTGTATTTTGAAGTGGTCAGTACCCTGGCGCTGATTATCGGTCTGATTATCGTGAACGTGGTGCAGCCGGGCGCGGGGATGAACGTCGATCCTTCCACGCTGGATGCGAAGGCCGTCGCCGTTTACGCCGAACAGGCAAAAGACCAGGGCATCGTCGCCTTCCTGCTGGATGTCATTCCCGGCAGCGTGATTGGCGCCTTCGCCAGCGGGAATATCCTGCAGGTGCTGCTCTTCGCCGTGCTGTTTGGGTTTGCCCTGCATCGTCTGGGCAGCAAAGGGCAGCTGATTTTCAACGTCATTGAAAGCTTCTCGCAGGTGATTTTCGGCATCATCAATATGATCATGCGCCTCGCGCCCATCGGTGCGTTCGGGGCGATGGCCTTTACCATCGGTAAATATGGCGTCGGCACCCTGGTGCAGCTCGGCCAGCTGATCATCTGCTTCTATATCACCTGTATTCTGTTTGTGGTCGTGGTGCTGGGCAGTATTGCGCGCGCGACGGGCTTCAGTATTTTCAAATTCATCCGCTACATCCGCGAAGAGTTGCTGATCGTGCTGGGGACCTCATCCTCTGAATCCGCGCTGCCGCGCATGCTCGATAAGATGGAAAAACTGGGCTGCCGTAAATCGGTGGTGGGGCTGGTCATTCCGACCGGGTACTCGTTTAACCTCGACGGGACGTCGATCTACCTGACGATGGCCGCGGTGTTTATCGCTCAGGCGACCAACAGCCACATGGATATCTTCCATCAGATAACCTTGCTGGTGGTGCTCCTGCTCTCCTCGAAAGGGGCGGCGGGCGTAACAGGTAGCGGGTTCATCGTGCTGGCGGCGACCATTTCCGCAGTCGGGCATCTGCCGGTGGCGGGCCTGGCGCTGATCCTCGGTATTGACCGCTTTATGTCCGAAGCCCGCGCCCTGACTAACCTGATCGGTAACGGTGTGGCGACGGTTGTGGTGGCGAAATGGGTCAAAGAGCTCGACCATAAAAAACTCGACGACACGCTCAATAATCGCGTCACCGAGAGCAAATCCCACGGTTTATCCTCTTAAATTCGATACTTATGCCCGCTCACCCTTGTCGGGGAGCGGGCTCCTGCGCATAATAACTGCTCATACCTGTCATACTTCGACAAGATTTTTTTCGGGTATATTTCACTTCACGCCGTGACGTTTAGCCGAACACGCGGTCTAATCGAAGTGTTTGAACGTTATCTTCAGAGTGCTCAATGTAGTGAGACACTCTTTTTAACCAGGAATGTTGATCAGGGGTTTACATGCAGGGCACAAAAATTCGACTCTTAACCGGCGGTTTGCTGATGATGGCAGCAGCCAGTTATGTGCAGGCAGATACACTCCAGCCCGACCCAGCCTGGCAGCAGGGCACACTGGCGAATGGGTTTCAGTGGCAGGTGTTAGCCACGCCGCAACGTCCCAGCGATCGCATTGAGATCCGCCTGTCGGTGAACACCGGTTCACTGACCGAAAACACGCAGCAGAGCGGGCTTAGCCATTTTATTCCTCGACTGGCGCTGACCCAAAGCGGCAGTTTGCAAGCAGTACAGGTGCGTTCACTGTGGCAGCAGGGCATCGACCCGAAACGTCCACTTCCACCTGCGGTCGTCTCCTACGACTACACCATGTTTAACCTCAGCCTGCCGAACAACCGTAACGACCTCCTGAAAGAGGCCCTCACGTGGCTGGGCGATACCGCCGGTAAAGTGGCGATCACTCCGGATACGGTCAACTATGCGCTAAGCAACAGCGACATGGTGGCGACCTGGCCTGCTGACACCAAAGACGGCTGGTGGCGCTATCGCCTGAAAGGGTCATCTTTGCTGGGGCACGATCCGGCCGAGCCTATCAAACAGCCTGTCGACATTGAGCAGGTCAAATCCTTCTATCAAAAATGGTACACCCCGGATGCAATGACGCTGATCGTGGTCGGCAACGTCGACAGCCGCGCGGTGATCGAGCAGATTGGCAAAACCTTCGGCGAGCTGAAAGGCAAACGCGAAGTGCCAGCGCCTGTTTCGACACTCGCACCGCTGCGTGCGGAGCCGGTCAGCATCATGACCGACACCGTGCGTCAGGATCGCCTGGCGCTGATGTGGGACACCCCGTGGCAGCCGATTCGCGAGTCCGCGGCGCTGCTGCGCTACTGGCGTGCAGATCTCGCGCGTGAGGCGCTGTTCTGGCACGTTCAGCAAACGCTCAGCAAAAACAACGCGAAGGATATCGGGATCGGTTTCGACTGCCGCGTGCTGTTCCAGCGCGCCCAGTGCGCCATCAACGTGGAATCGCCGAACGATAAGCTGAATGCCAATCTCGGCGTGGTCGCTAAAGAGCTGGCGAAAGTACGTAAAGAGGGTCTGGGGGAAGAAGAGTTCAACGCCCTGGTCGCGCAGAAGAATCTGGAGCTGCAAAAACTGTTCGCGACTTACGCCCGTACTGACACGGATATCCTGATCAGCCAGCGCATTCGCTCCCTGCAAAACCAGGTGGTGGATATCGCGCCGGAGCAGTATCAGAAGCTGCGTCAGGACTTCCTGAACAGCCTGACCGTCGAGATGATTAATCAGGATCTTCGCCAGCAGCTGTCGCAGGATATGGCTCTGGTGCTGCTGCAGCCGAAAGGCGAGCCGGAATACAACGTGAAAGATCTGCAGGCGACCTGGGACAGCATCATGACGCAGGAAGAGCGCACCGCGCAGCCAGCGGCGGATGATTTACACCCGGATGCGACGGATATACCGCAGGCGCAGTAATGTCAGTGTGTGCGGGCTGATGACCTCACCCCGACCCTCTCCCACGGGAGAGGGAGAAAACATTAAAAAGGGCGACCGATGGTCGCCCTTTTGCATTTTATTCCGGCATCGCCTCGCGCGGAATAATCGCCCCGCGGTACTGAATCACCGTACTCGCCGTCAGGTGTCCGCGTTTTGCGGCCTCGGCGGCCGTACCGCCCGTCAGGCGCACCGCCAGATACCCGGCGCTGAACGAATCGCCCGCCGCCGTGGTATCCACCACTTTTTCTTTCGCCAGTTTTACCGCAGGGACGTCCACTACGGCTTCACCCGCAACTGAAACCAGGCAGGAGTCTGCACCGCGCTTGATCACCACTTCTGACACACCGGCCTGATGCGTGCGGGCGATCACCTCGTCGACCGGTTTCTCGCCCCACAGGGCATCTTCGTCGTCCAGCGTTAAGAACGCGATATCGGTACAGTTCAGCATCAGCTGATAAACCTGCTGCGTCTCTTCGCGGCTCGCCCACAGGCGCGGACGGTAGTTGTTGTCGAAAATCACTTTCCCGCCGTTGGCGCGGCATTCGTGCAGCAGGAAGAGCAGTTTTTCGCGGCTTGACGGGCTTAAGATCGCAAGGCTAATCCCGCTCAGGTAGAGATAATCAAAGGTCGCCAGCTCTTCGCAGATCGCCGCAGAGTCGTCGCTCTCCAGCCAGAATTTCGCCGCCGCTTCGTTGCGCCAGTAGTAGAACGTGCGCTCACCGGTGCTGTCGGTTTCGATGTAATACAGCCCCGGCAGACGGTTTTCCATACGCTGAATCAGCGACGTCCCGACGTTTTCACTCTGCCAGGCTTCCAGCATCTGCTGGCTAAAGCTGTCGGTACCCAGCGCGGTCACATAGTTCACCGTCAGCGCGTCTGGCGCGACCTGGCGGGCAATGTACACCGAAGTATTCAACGTATCGCCACCAAAACCGCGGCTAACGTCCGCCCCTTTTTGTGACAGCTCAATCATGCATTCGCCAATCACGGCAATTTTTTTAGACATAGTCGTGAACCTGAACAGATAAATTAAAGTAAGTGTGCGCTGTGGGGATTTTATGGTCAACTATATTAAAACGACGTTCCAAAATTTTTTTTGAGCCAGCGCGCGTTCCGGACAGATTCTGTCATCTTAATTTCATTTTCCCCGCCAACTGAACATAAAGTTCTCACTTCCCGGGCCGATAACCCTTTGACGAGTCCAGACACGTCATCTTTTTCTCAACAGGACATCTGAAATGAAGTCAGAGCAGGTTATCCAGCGGCTAAGCACCACTCCGGAAGCAAGTATTGAAAGCTTGCAGGAGCATCGCTATTGGCTGCAATGTGAGCGTGCTTATACTTATCAGCCCATTTACCGTACTGACGGCAGGCTGATGGCGATTGAGATTTTGACCGTCGTGACCCATCCGTCGAATCCCACGCAGCGTATCGCACCGGACCGTTACTTTGCCGAAGTGAGCGTGCGCCAGCGTCTGGATGTGCTGGAAGAGCAGCTCGAAATGCTGGGCACAAAGCAGGACTTTTTCGCCTGCCACGACATTCTGGCGTCGGTGAATGTCGACGGCCCTACGCTTATCGCCCTGCGCCAGAACCCGAAGCTGCAAAAACTGGTCGCCTCGCTGCCGTGGATGCGCTTTGAGCTGGTGGAGCACGTGCGTCTGCCGCAGGACTCTTCGTTCGCTTCGATGTGCGAGTTCGGCCCGCTGTGGCTGGACGATTTTGGCACCGGCATGGCGAACTTCTCCGCGCTCAGCGAAGTGCGTTACGACTACATCAAGGTGGCGCGTGACCTGTTCATCATGCTGCGCCAGACCTCGGAAGGCCGTAACCTGTTCACGCTGCTGCTCCAGCTGATGAATCGCTACTGCCAGGGCGTGATCGTCGAAGGTGTCGAAACCCTCGAAGAGTGGCGCGATGTGCAAAACTCACCGGCGGCGGCGGCACAGGGCTATTTCCTCTCCCGTCCGGTGCCAATGGACACGCTCGATAAGGTCATTATCACGCTGTAACCCCTGCTGTTTGCCGCTGCCTGAACTATATTCATGAAAGGCAAGGTAATAAAAAAGGGGATAACAATGACCAAAACCACCAGGATCGTTGCCTGGGTAGCAGGGATCTTCTTGTTGTTGATTGTGGTCGCGATCATCATCATTGCGACGTTCGACTGGAACCGCCTCAAACCGACCATCAACCAGAAAGTCTCCACCGAACTGAACCGGCCCTTCGCCATTCGCGGCGATCTCGGCGTGGTCTGGGAGCGTCAGAAAGACGAAACCGGCTGGCGCAGCTGGGTGCCCTGGCCGCACGTACATGCCAACGATATTATTCTCGGCAACCCCCCTGATATTCCTGATGTGACGATGGTCCATCTGCCGCGCGTGGAAGCGACGCTGGCCCCGCTCGCGCTGCTGACCAAAACGGTCTATCTGCCGTGGATCAAACTGCAACAGCCCGATGCGCGGCTGATTCGCCTGTCAGAGAAGAACAATAACTGGACCTTTAATCTCGCCAGCAGCGGTGAAGAGAAAGATCCCAACGCGCCGCCGTCGGCCTGGTCCTTCCGTCTGGATAATATTCTGTTCGATCGCGGGCGGATCGCCATCGACGACAAAGTCAGCAAAGCGGATATCGAGATCCTGGTCGATCCGCTCGGCAAACCGCTGCCGTTCAGCGAAGTCACCGGCACCAAAGGAAAAGACGATAAAGCCCGCGTTGGCGATTACGTTTTTGGCCTGAAGGCGAAAGGGCGTTACAACGATCAGCCCTTGACCGGGACAGGTAAAATCGGCGGCGTGCTGGCGTTGCGCAGTGAAGGCACGCCGTTCCCGGTGCAGGCGGATTTCCGCTCGGGTAACACCCGCGTGGCCTTTGTCGGCACGGTGAACGATCCGATGAAAATGGGCGGCGTGGATCTGCAGCTCAAATTCTCCGGCGATTCTCTGGGCGAGCTGTATGACTTAACCGGCGTGCTGCTCCCGGATACGCCGCCGTTTGAGACGGACGGGCATCTGGTCGCCAAAATCGATACGGAAAAATCATCGGTCTTTGATTACCGCAATTTCAATGGTCGCATCGGCGACAGCGATATTCACGGCTCGCTCGCCTACACCACCGGTAAACCGCGTCCGAAGCTGGAAGGGGATGTGGAATCGCGCCAGCTGCGCCTCGCCGATCTCGGCCCGCTGATTGGCGTCGATTCCGGGAAAGGTGCGCAGCAGTCCAAACGTTCCGAACAGAAGAAAGGCGAGAAGGACATTCAGCCGTCGGACAAAGTGCTGCCGTACGATCGCTTTGAAACCGACAAGTGGGATGTGATGGACGCCGACGTGCGCTTCAAGGGGCGTAAAATCGAGCACGGCAGCACCTTGCCGATCAGCGACCTCTCGACCCATATCATCCTGAAAAACGCCGACCTGCGCCTGCAGCCGCTGAAATTTGGTCTCGCGGGCGGGACGATTTCCTCCAACATTCACCTCGAAGGCGATAAAAAGCCGATGCAGGGGCGGGCCGACATTCAGGCGCGCAGGCTGAAGCTGAAAGAGCTGATGCCGAACGTTGAACTGATGCAGAAAACCCTCGGTGAGATGAACGGCGACGCGGATATTCGTGGGGTCGGGAACTCGGTGGCGGCACTGCTCGGCAGCAGCAACGGGAATCTCAAACTGCTGATGAACGACGGGCTGGTGAGTCGAAACCTGATGGAGATCCTTGGGCTCAACGTCGGTAACTTTATCATCGGGCAGATTTTTGGCGATGACGAAGTGCGGGTGAACTGCGCGGCGGCGAACCTCGACCTGGTCAACGGCGTGGCGCGTCCGCAGATTTTTGCCTTCGATACGGAGAATGCGGTGATTAACGTGACGGGGACGGCGAGCATGGCTTCGGAGCAGCTGGATTTGACCATCGATCCGGAGAGTAAGGGCTTCCGCATTATCACCCTGCGCTCGCCGCTGTATGTGCGCGGGTCGTTCAAGAATCCGCAGGCGGGTGTGAAAGCGGGGCCGTTGATTGCGCGCGGAGCCGTGGCCGCCGCGCTGGCAACGCTGGTGACGCCAGCGGCAGCCTTGTTGGCGTTGATTTCGCCGTCAGAAGGGGATGCGAATCAGTGCCGGACGATTTTGTCGCAGATGAAGAAGTAGCGAAGGTACGGTCTGCCGCCCGGTGGCGGCTTCGCCTTACCGGGCCTACAAAACCCAAATCCAAACCTAATCGTAGGCCGGGTAAGGCGTAGCCGCCACCCGGCAAAACCCATCACAACGCTTGATGCTTCGTCTCATGCGTCAACAACAACGCAATCAGCGTCAACCCTGCCATCGCCGCCAGATACACACCCACATAGAACAGACCATAATTCGCCTGTAACCAGGTGGCGATATACGGCGCCACAGACGCACCCAGAATCGACGACACGTTATAAGAGAATGACGCCCCGGTATAACGCACTTCCGTCGGGAACAGCTCCGGCAGCAGCGCCCCCATCGGGCCAAAGGTCAGCCCCATCAAGCTCAAACCAATCAGTAAGTAAGCCATCACCAGCGCCGGACTGCCGGAACCCAGCAGCGGCGGGAAGACGAACAGCGCGAACAGAATAATCAGCGACGTAATCACGATCATGCTCGAGCGACGGCCAAATCTGTCGGCCAGCAGCCCGGCAATCGGCACCATCACGCCAAACCCGATCACCGCCATCATCAGCATCCACAGCACTTCGTTACGCGGCAGACCCAAACCCACAGGCGCGGCGGCGGTGCTGAAGGTCATGGAGTAGACCGTCATAATATAAAACAGCGTGTAGGTCGCCAGCATGATGAAGGTGCCCAGCACGGTCACGCGAAGATGTTTAGTCAGCAGCGTGCCGAGCGGGATTTTCACCTGCTTTTTCGCCGCCGCCACTTTGGCGAACACCGGCGTTTCATGCAGGGAAACGCGGACATACAGGCCGATCAGCACCAGCACCGCCGAGAAGATAAACGGAATACGCCAGCCCCAGCTCATGAACTGCTCGTCGGTCAGCAGCCAGGAGAGCAGCAGGAAGGTGCCGTTGGCGAAGAAGAAGCCAATCGGCGCGCCCAACTGCGGGAAAGAGCCGTACAGCGCGCGTTTACGCGGTGGCGCATTCTCTGTCGCCAGCAGCGCCGCGCCGCCCCATTCACCGCCAAGGCCCAGGCCCTGACCAAAACGCGCCAGCGCCAGCAGCACCGGCGCCAGAATACCGATGGTTTCGTAGGTCGGCAGCAGGCCGATCGCCACGGTGGAAATCCCCATCGTCAGCAGCGAGGCCACCAGCGTGACTTTGCGCCCGACGCGGTCGCCAAAGTGACCGAACACCGCCGAACCAATCGGGCGGGCAATAAAGGCGATGGCGAAGGTAGCCAGCGACTGTAGCGTTGCCGCCGTCGGATCGCCCTGCGGGAAGAAGATATGCGGAAAGACGATGACCGCGGCGGTGGCGTAAATATAGAAATCGAAGAATTCGATGGCGGTGCCAATCAGTGAGGCAACGACGACTTTATTACGCGAGTTGACCGGCGTGCTTTCCGGTTCTGAATCAAGAGTTGTGGCGGTGGCTTGCATAAAATTTTCTTATTGTTTGGTCTGACGAAAGGCCATATTACGCATAGCAAAAGCGACATTTCAATCTGTAACAGGGGCGCGAAGCGGCGAGAAAAGCAGCAAAAAGCGGATAATCTTCAGCCTGACGAAAACCCTTCCATGAAATGCTTCACAGAATTTAAATATCAGTCGATAAAACTGGTTTTTGGTTAAATAAAAGTTACAGGCTGGATTTATATGCTGAAATGCCGAATCGGGCTGAAATTTTGCATTCTTATTCAGCCCGATAAGGGGTTTAGCGGTGGGTTTTGCCCGGCATGCGCGGGTCGTCTTTGTACTCGGCGGTGGCGATCCAGGCGGCGCAGAACAGCGTCAGGCGGGCGAAGAAGTAGAAGAACGCCATCAGGCCCAGCACCGAGCCAAACGCCGCGCCGGACGGGGATTTCACCAGCGACGGCAGGGTGTAGGTCATCACGATCTTAATCACTTCAAAGCCGATGGCAGCGATGAAGGTCCCGCGGATCAGCGCTTTCTTGCGCGGACGGTGGCGCGGCAAACGCCAGAAAATCCAGAAGAACAGCAGATAGTTGGCGAAGATTGAAATCGCCAGGCCAATCAGCCGCCAGGCGGGTTTCAGCCACTCGATGTAGTCCAGATACAGCGCCGAGATGATCATCTGCTGCGCGGAGCCGGCCACGGACGTGATCGACAGCGTCACGACCAGGGCGACCAGCAGGCCAATCAGCGACACGAAGTCGCGGAAATACTTAATCCAGATTTTCTCCTGGTCCTGCGGCGTGCGCTCCCAGACGTCGCGCGACTGGGCACGGATTGCCTCGCGCAGGTTCCCCATCCAGTTGATCCCGGAGTAGAGGGCGATCAACAGCCCGACAATCCCCACGGTGGTACGCTGCTGCACGGCGGTGTTGATGGTGCTTTTGAGCGTGGCGGCCAGCGTCGGGTCGCTGACGTTAATCAGGATCTTGT
Organism: Lelliottia sp. EB106-05-01-XG201; assembly: GCF_058791735.1. NCBI lineage: Bacteria > Pseudomonadati > Pseudomonadota > Gammaproteobacteria > Enterobacterales > Enterobacteriaceae > Lelliottia > Lelliottia sp. EB106-05-01-XG201. The sequence continues at coordinate 4,498,218 of NZ_JBYTDV010000001.1, read as the reverse complement.
TGAAAATGTCCTGTAACAGCGTCGGGTGCGAGGCGAGGACAAAACCCGCCGCGGCAAAGGACACCATCATAATCGGGATCATCGACAGGAAGGAGAAGTAGGTGATGGCCGCTCCAAACTGGTTGCCCATACGGTCGTTAAAGCGTTCTGCGGCGCGGATCAGGTGCGCAATCATCGGGCGGCGCTGAATCTTCTGCGCCGTTCCGGTGACGGTTTCCAGCGCTTTGGTGGCCTTGCTGGATGAGGGATTTTTTTCTGGCTCTGCTTCCATCTTTTTGATGGGGTCGTACTCCAGTTCCTGGGTGGGTCGTTGCGGGTTGTTTTCCGGCGTCACGCGCATTTTCCTTTTTTCGTTTGGCGGGAATTTACTGAATTATAGACTGCGACTAGTCAACGTAGGCTTTCATTATCGTCGTTAGCCACTCCATGAACAGATGAACGCGGCGCGAGAGGTTGCGCCGATGCGGGTAAATCAGGGAAACCGGCATCGGTTCTGCGCGGTATTGCGGCAGGATCTCGACCATTTTTTTGGCCTTGATCGCCTCACGCACGCCCACGCGCGGAACCTGAATAATGCCCAGACCGGCCAGGCACGCCGCGTGATAGGTCTCGGTGCTGTTGACTGTCAAAATGCCGCCGGTTTTCACCCACTGGGTGCTATCGCCGTTATAAAACTCAAACCCCTGCGGACGCGTGCCCAGATTCAGGGCGTAGTGAATCACCGCGTGAGAGGCCAGATCGTCCAGATTCTCCGGGTAGCCAAAACGCGCCAGATAATCAGGGCTGGCGCAGTTAATGATCGACAGTTTGCCGAGCGAGCGGGCGATTAACCCCGAATCCTTCAACGTGCCGACGCGCACCACGCAGTCGAACCCTTCGCGTATCACATCGACCATCCGGTCGCTGCTGCTCAATTCCAGCTCAATGCCGGGGTACTGCTGCAAAAAGGCGGGTAGTTTCGGGATGACTAAATTTCGCGCAACGCCAACGGGCATGTCGACGCGTAAGCGCCCGCTGATGCTGGTGGGGTCGTGCTGGAAAAGACCGTCCAGTTCGTCGAGGTTGGCCAGCAGATCTTTTGCCCGCTCGTAATAGACCATCCCGTCCTGCGTGAGGCTAACGCGGCGCGTCGTGCGGTGTAACAGCTGGGTGCCGAGCAGGTTTTCCAGCGCCTGAATCTGGCGCGATACGCTACCTTTAGGAAGTCCTGACGTGTCCGCGGCGCGAGAAAAACTCTCCATTTCCGCCACGCGGATGAAGAGCTGCATTGCGTGAATTTTATCCATAGGCTGCGCTCATTATTGTTGTCAGTGAAACAGTGAAGCGTTTTCTGCCATCTTTATTGATTTTCTATCACCTAATAAGCTCTTACTCAATCGCCATATCAAACGAAACGAGGTTTATCATGAGTGAACGTATTGCATTAGTGACAGGTGGCAGCCGCGGCTTAGGTAAAAACGCAGCGCTGAAGCTGGCGGCGAAGGGAACCCACATCATCCTGACCTACAACAGCAGCCAGAAAGAAGCGCAGGAAGTGGTGCGCGAAATTGAATTAAAAGGGGTGAAAGCGGTGGCATTGCAGCTGAACGTCGGGGATACCTCAGCCTTCGAACGTTTTGCCGCAGAAGTGCTCTCCCAGCTTAAGCATGTCTGGCAGCGTGACACCTTCGATTATTTATTGAACAACGCTGGAACGGGTTTATACGCGCCCTTTGCAGAGACCAGCGAAGCGCAGTTTGACGACGCGATGAACGTCCATTTCAAAGGCCCGTTCTTCCTGACCCAGCGCCTGCTGCCGCTGATCAAAGACGGCGGGCGCATCCTCAACGTCTCCAGCGGACTGGCGCGTTTTGCCCAGCCGGGCTCCAGTACCTACGCGGCGATGAAAGGGGCGATGGAAGTGCTGACTCGCTATCAGGCTAAAGAGTTAGGCGCACGTAAAATCACCGCAAATATCATCGCCCCGGGCGCGATTGAGACCGATTTTGGCGGCGGACGGGTGCGCGATAATGCGCAGATTAATCAGATGGTGGCCTCGAATACGGCCCTTGGACGCGTCGGACTGCCGGATGACATCGGTGACGCCATCGCGGCCCTGTTGAGCGACGAACTGGGGTGGATGAATGCCCAGCGCATCGAAGTGTCAGGCGGGATGTTCCTGTAAGTTCTTAACGGCTTTCAGGCTGATATTCATGCTTTAACAGGCTGAAAATCCAGTCGTTGTGCCAGCTATCCGCCAGCCAGTAGTTTTCCCGCAACTCGCCTTCCAGCACAAAGCCTGCTTTCTCCAGCAGGCCGCGGGAGGCGGCGTTGCCCACCGTCACCGTGGCGGTCAGACGGCGAATCCCACCCTCGTTAAACGCGTAATCACACACGGCGCGTAACGACTCATATCCGTAACCTTTCCCCTGCGATTCTGCCGCGAAAATAAAGCCCACTTCCGCGCAGTCATTTTCTCTGTGAATATAACCGGTAGCCCCCAGTGGTGTCTGGCTGGCAGTGTCACGCACAATCAGACACAGCCAATGTGCGCTGCCAGGTTCCCACGGCTGTAGACGAGGTTCGAATGCCTCCCGAATGACGGCAATTGGCCGCTTATTGGCGATAAATCGCATCACATCGGGGTGTTGTTGCAGCGACAGGTAAAACGGCCAGTCTTGTTCCTGTACAGGCGAGCAGGTCAGGCGTGAAGTAGTGAGTACCGGCATTCGTTTTCTCCCATAACTATTTTCAATGATTATAGAGCTGTCACTTTATTTCTCCATAATCTCAGTTATGGTTTAACAGCACAGAAATAAAAGAAAAAATTGCCTTTAAGGCCAGCTTAATCAGCTTTGTAGTACTTAAGGAAAATGATGACATCGGGTACATCGCACCATATCGGCGAGCAGTTTGAACATTGTATTGGCATTATTCGTCATGCATCCGTGGAGATTTTATTGCTCCTGGATGTGCACGTCTCTGAAGGGAAAGACCCGCGCTGGTTCCTCGACCAACTCGATACGGCCCGACTGGCGCTGGGCGGATGGGGACCGGTGGCGAAACGGCTGAATCTGAATGACGCCGAAATGTCCGACTTCACGCTGCAATTACGCCTGTTGCAGCAGCGCGTGCCGAAATATGAAAGCGGCCAGGATGTCAGCCAAAACCAGCTGATTGCCGCGGTGCGTTTCGTCACGGCGCTGGAACATCTTCGTCTGCAGCAGCCCTTGCTGGGCTATAACACCGATCTCGCGCCGGGCAACGAATCCCTGCAACTTCAGGCCCATAAGCAGGTGCGCGCGCTCGAACTGATGATTAAATCCTTGATTATGCAGGCGTGGCCCGATCCGGTGCGGCTTAATAATCACCTCAAAACTCTCTTCAACGCCGACCGCGTCCGCCGCTGGCTGAAGAACAGCGAGCGCAACGACGTGCTGAGCGGCATGATGTTCAGCGAAATGGCGCAGATGCTGGTCGATAAGAAAGAGTTCAGCCGCTACTACTCGTCGCTGTTCAATGACCGCTCGAATTTAACGCTGCTGGTTGAACCGCGCAAAACCCTGCAAACCTTCCTCGATGACATCCGCCAGATCCGCAATATGCTCACCGTGCAGCAGGCGCTGAGTTCGGCGCAACTTTTGCTGCTGGATAACTACTACGCCCAGATTGCCGGGCCGATCCAGCGGGCGTTTGAAGAAGGGCGCACGCGCATCAACCCGACCGGGCTGATGGCGGTCGACGCCAGCGAGCTGCACAACTTCTGGGAAAATGCCCAGAAGATGGACCGTCAGACTGGCGGCGATCTGTTTGAAATTCGCGACAGCATTGAAAAACCGACCCAGCGCGCGCCGCGAACACCCGAGCAGCGCGACCAGCTTATCTCCGGCGCACTGTGGGGTGCGGTGGGGGTGATGGTGCTGGCGATCGTTGCGGGCGGAGTCTGGCTGGTGTTTGGCAGCAGCCCGCCGTCAGCGGCCGCCGCGCCCAACCCTGAGCCGCCGCAGGTGGCGCAAGAGATGCGCGAAGCCCCGTCCTCGCGGGAAAAACTGACGCGTATGGGTGTGACCTGGGATGAGAATAACTTCCGCTCGGCCATCGATCGCAATGATACTCGCGCGACGCTGCTGTTTTTGAAGGGCGGAATGGACTGGAAGATGTCCTGGACCGAACAGGCGATGTCAGCCGGATACGATGACGTGCTGGAAGTGTTGATGCGCTACCGCCTGCAAATGGTCGAGCAGAAACCCTGTCGACGCTTTATTGCAACCGTGAGTCATGCGATGGCGAACGGCGAACAGCTGACCTCCATACGCAAGCAATATCTGAAGGCGTTCTGTACGGTACCCGCGGTGGTGCAGCGACAGAAATACGAAGCCGATCAGGCGAAGCGGCGCGCCCTGGCGCAGCCGGATGCGAGCACGAAAAAATGGCAATCAATCCAGACCGATATTTATGATGTGATTCGCTAATCTCCACCACCTTGTAGGCCGGGTAAGGCGCGGCACAAGAGCCAGAAAACGCCCGATGGCGCTGCGCTTATCGGGCCTACGGGTTAGGGCTCAGCCTTTGTAGGCCGGGTAAGGCGAAGCCGCCACCCGGCTTATTTCAGCACCGAAACCAGAAACCGCTAGGGCTCTCCGTACAGCCCAATCAGTCGTCGCACGACGCCGTTGGTCCAGCCAAAGCCATCCTGCAACGGATACTCGCCCCCGCCGCCTTCGCGCGGCGTGCCGCTGGCGATGTGGTACTTCTCAATCAGCTTGTGGTGCGTTTTGTAGAAGTGGTTCACCGTCTGCAGCCAGCTCCAGGCGATCTCATCTCCCAGCGAGTCATTGCCGTACTGTTTGAACCCCTGAATCGCCATCCACTGTAGCGGCGCCCAGCCGTTCGGTTTGTCCCACTGTTCGCCCGTTTCGTGCTCGGTAGCGAGAATGCCGCCCGGCGTCAGCAGACGGGCTTTCACCGTATCGGCCAGACGATCGGCCTGTTCATGGGTCGACATCCCAACGTACAGCGGCACGATGCTGGCAGCGGAGAACAGCCCCATCTCTTCGCGACGCCAGTCGTAATCGCGGTAACAGCCGTTTTCGTCGTCCCACAGGAAGCGGTTCACGGCGGCACGGCGGTCGTTGGCCTTCTGGCGGAAGGTAGTTTCGGTCTCTTTATCGCCTTTTGCGCCGGAGATATTGGCGATAGCGCTTTCCAGCTTGAACAGGAACGCGTTCAAATCGATCGGGATAAACTGGGTGGTGCGAATGCTGGCGAGACGCCCGGCATCCCGCAGCCAGCGGGAGGAGTAATCCCAGCCCGACGCCGCGCCCGCGCGCAGATCCCGGTAAACTTCATTCGGCGGACGGCCCGAGTGCTTTGCCGTTTCCACATCTTCAATCCACGACTCATCGCGCGGTGTGTCGCGGTCGTCCCAGTAGCGGTTGAGCAGCGAGCCGTCTGGCATGCGCACCACGTGGCGATAGGCCTGATTCAGCACCAGCGAATCGGCACCGTCCATCCAGAAAGCGTACTCCATCAGCAGGTGGTCGAGATAACGCTTCGCCCCGCGCACGCCGTCCTCTTCAAACAGCTCAACCATCAGGGCAAACACCGGCGGCTGCGAGCGGCTGAGATAATAGGTACGGTTCCCGTTCGGGATATGACCGTAGCGCTCGATCATCCACGCAAAATTGTCGGCCATGCATTTCAGCAGATCGTTGCGCCCGCTCTCCGCCAGCCCTAGCATGGTGAAATAGGAGTCCCAGTAGTAGGTCTCGCTGAAACGCCCGCCGGGCACGATATAGGCCTGCGGCAGCGCCAGCAGGGACGACCACGGAATATGATCCTGCGGCTCGCGCGTCAGCACCGGCCACAGATTATCGATGTGCTCTTTGAGGGACTGGCTCGGGTCGGAGACGTATTCGGTGGTCAACGATTCCGGCATCCAGAAGTGATTTTCGACAAAGCGCTTCAGGTCGAAATCACGGTGGCGTCGCACCTTGCGATAGCGAATGAGGATGTCGAGCGGGTCCATCTTCGGCGCACAGTCGGGGAAGGTTTTGCTGTCGGCAAACAGGCGCGTTGACTGGACGTGCTCGAAGAGTTCAAGATAGCGATCGGCCGGGGTGAGCGCGTCAGACGCGGGCAGCCCCTCAATCATTTCGGGTTCCGGTTCCGCCTCGATCATCTCATCCAGTTTCAACTCGCAGGGATCGGTTTCGTAGCGCAGCTCTTCTGCAATCTCGAACTCGACGATATCTGCAGCGTGTAATTTCTGGTTGAACATGGTGGTTAGGACCTCCGGTTTGCGTTGTCACACATACGGGTGTTTCCCGGGCATCTACTAAGCTTAGACACTCGCTTCGGTGTGTGAAGGACGAAGTGTGCGGTAGATCACGTTTTGTGGTTTGGCCTTGTCGACCAGAATGTTATGTATCTCGCTGATATTTCTATTCTAATCAAGCCATGACTGCGCGAGGCGCGTCATTGAAATTCAGAGCATTCGTTTTGCAACGATTTATGAATGGATAACATGCCTTTGCGCAGAGGAGGCTTAATGTCAGCAATACTATTTACCACTATTCCTGATGGGGGAATACGGTATCTTAATTATTCCAATCAAGATTATAAAAGATTACAATGTGCCCAATAGTGGAAATTAGGGCAATGCTTAAAATGAAACAGGTCATTTCTTTTGTAAAGCAATTAAACAGACAGCGAAATATAAAAACCAAAGAGTTAAAGCGTCGGTTTAAGCTGCTTCGTGCATCTAAAAATATTAAAGATAATCGTAATAAAGAAATAGACATGAGTTCGGTGAGTCGAATTCTATTTCCTTTTGTGGATTTAGGTATCGGTGATGCCGTCTGTCACACAGGAATATGGCGTGAGCTCAAGCAGGCCGGATATACATTGCAAATTATTGCTGAAGAGCGCAATCGCGATCTTTTTGAGAAAATGACTTTTATCGACGAAGTGTATATCGTCAATCTCAATGATATTCAGTCATTGCCCATGATTGATACGGATCTGGTTATCAGCCATTACTCATGGATGAAGCGAAAAGAACTTTTTGATGTTCAGCTATTACAGCGTGTTAACTATCAATATGCCATTAACTTCGGTGGCTGGCTGAAGAAACCGTGGAATAAGACCATCCCGATAACGAATGATTTTCATATCACACACCCGCAGCGTGAAATCCTGAAAGTCCTCGGGATTGCCTCCGATGACCTGCTCTATTCGCTCTCCGTCCCTATGAAGCATGATAGTTTTATCACTGATTATCTTGCCTCATATGATTATGAAAAAATCGTGGTGATTAATCCCTTCGCCAGCGTGGAAGAACGAAGCTTATCACGGGCTCAGCTGGAAAAAATGGCAACCCTGGTTTCTGAGCAAGACAACACGCATGTGTTTATTGTCGGGGAGGCCCGCAAGTTATCAGACTTACATTTTGACAGCGACAGGATCACCGTCTGTAATTTTAATTCCCTCTGGGATGCTATCGCATTAATTGAAAAAGCGGATCTGGTTATCTCGGTTGATACCGCGATGGTCCATATTGCCTGTGCGCTGAATAAAAAGATGATTGGCATCTATTATTCTATGCTGCTGGATCATAACAGCGCCTATCAGGGTAATATTATTTTCGCTCCCGTCGGCGAAAACGCACACCAGCTTATTTTTGATAAGCATAATAATAAGATTAATGTCGAACGGATTGTTGATAAAGCACATACCATGCTTAATTCTTAACATAAAAAAACTGACCATGGTTTTGCATGGTCAGTTTCATTTCTTCTGCAGCGAGATTGTCGTTAAGACATTAACGCATCGTCACAAACTCTTCCGCCGCCGTCGGGTGGATCGCCACGGTATTGTCGAAGTCTTTCTTGGTGGCACCCATTTTCAGCGCTACCGCAAAGCCCTGCAGGATTTCATCCATGCCGAAGCCGATGCCGTGGATCCCGACGATTTTCTCTTCCGGGCCGACGCAAACCAGCTTCATGCGGCACGGCTGGCGATGAGACGTCACTGCGGTGTACATCGCCGTGAAGGACGATTTGTACACTTTCACCTGATCGTCGCCATGCAGCTCGCGCGCCTGCGGTTCGGTTAATCCGACGGTGCCGATTGGCGGGTGGCTGAAGACCACGGTCGGGATGTTGCTGTAATCCAGATGCTCGTCCGGTTTGTTGTTGAACAGACGCTCAGACAGACGACGGCCTGCGGCAACGGCAACGGGCGTCAGCTCAACCGCACCGGTGTTATCACCGACCGCATAAATTCCTGGAACACTGGTGTTCTGGAACTTATCGACTTCGATGTAGCCTTTCGCGTTGGTTTTCACGCCGGTGACGGCGAGATTGAAGTTGTCGTTAGCCGGTTCGCGACCAATCGCCCAGATCAGGCAATCGACGGTCTGGCTGCGGCCATCTTCCAGCTCCAGAGTCAGGCTGCCGTCGGCGTTTTTCACCACCGCTTTTGGTACCGCGTTGGTGTGCAGTTTTGGCCCTTCGGCGTTCATCACTTCGACCAGCGTCTCGACAATCAGCGGATCAAAGCTGCGCAGCGGCGCGTGTTTACGCACGAACAGGTGCGCATCCGCGCCCAGGCCGTTAATCACACCCGCCAGTTCGACAGCGATATAACCCGCACCGACTACCGCCACGCGTTTTGGCAGGGCAGGCAGTTCGAAGAAACCGTCGGAGTCGATACCATATTCCACGCCCGGAATGTCCGGGTGGCTTGGACGACCGCCGGTGGCGATCAGAATATGATCGGCGGTGATCGTCTCGCCGTTCACTTCGATCGTCTTCGCATCGACGAAGCGCGCAAAGCCGCGGATCACATCGACGTTATTCTTGCCCAGCACGTTGTCATACGAAGTATGGATGCGGTCAATGTAGGCGGTACGGCTGGCAATCAGCTTGTCCCAGTCGAAGTGATTGATGGTGGTGTCGAAGCCGTAATCCGGGCCGTACATATGGATGGCCTCACGGATTTGCGCGGCGTGCCACATCACTTTTTTCGGTACACAACCGACGTTCACGCAGGTGCCGCCCAGCTCTTTGGCTTCGATCAGCGCACATTTCTGGCCGTACATGGCTGCACGGTTAATCGAGGCGATACCGCCGCTGCCGCCGCCAATGGCGATGTAGTCATAATGCTTAGTCATAACTTCTTCCTTAATCGTTGATTGCCGCGATTGTATACCTGGAATCCATAGGTTCCACCGATGACTGCGATTACTCTGGCACGATCCAGCTGACGGTCGCGTGGCCATGACCACTTGGCACCAGGGTTTTATGCAGCCACGGCAGGACGTTGTTCATCTGCGCTTCGAGTTTCCACGGCGGGTTGATGACGATCATCCCGGAGGCGGTCATGCCGCGCTGATCGCTGTCCGGACGTACCGCCAGCTCGATCTGCATGATTTTGCGGATGCCGGTCGCTTCCAGCTCTTTGATCATGCGTTTGATTTGCGCGCGCAGAACCACCGGATACCACAGGGCGTAGGTCCCGGTGGCGAAGCGTTTGTAGCCTTCGTTGATGCCAGTGACCACCGCCTGATAGTCAGTTTTGATTTCGTACGGCGGGTCGATCAGCACCAGGCCGCGACGGGAGACCGGCGGCAGTTTGGATTTCAGCTGTTGATAGCCGTCGGCTTTTTCCACGCGTGCGCGGTCATCTTTCTGGAACTCAGAGCGCAGCAGCGGGAAATCGCTCGGGTGCAGCTCGGTCAGCTGAAGGCTGTCGTGCTCGCGCAGCAGCTGGCGCGCAATCAGCGGCGAGCCAGGGTAGTAGCGCAGCTGGCCGCTGCGGTTGAAATGATTCACCACGCCGATGTACGGCTCCAGCTCAGCCGGAAGATCGTCCTGCTGCCAGATGCGGGCGATACCTTCCAGATATTCACCGGTACGCTCCGCGTGCTGGCTGCTGAGCTGATAACGGCCCGCGCCCGCGTGGGTGTCCAGATAGAGAAATGGCTTATCTTTCTCTTTCAGAGATTCAATAATCAGACTCTGAACGGTGTGTTTGAGGACATCGGCGTGGTTGCCCGCGTGGAAGCTGTGGCGATAACTGAGCATGGGTAAAGGTGTTCCAGTAGAGAATCGTAGGCCCGGATCGCTGCGCGCCCCAGGCGAAAAAAGAGCGTATTGGCACAGTATACAGAAAAGTCCCCGCCGCCGCGAAAGCGCTGCGCCTGGCATTGAAATTCACTACACTTATCCCCATTACAGAAACAATATGCCCAGCGCCGGATGCGCGCTTCATTCACCTTATTCAACAGGACAGCGCTTATGACCAACCCATTACTCACGCCTTTTTCGTTGCCGCCGTTTTCTAAAATCCTCCCTGAGCACGTTGTCCCGGCTGTGACCCAGTCGCTGGATAACTGTCGCGAGGCGGTTGAGCGCGTGGTTGCGCAGGGCGCACCTTACACCTGGGACAATCTGTGCCAGCGCCTGGCGGAAGTGGATGACGTGCTGGGCCGTATTTTCTCGCCGGTGAGCCACCTGAACTCGGTGAAAAACAGCCCGGAGCTGCGCGAAGCCTATGAACAAACCCTGCCGCTGCTCTCTGAGTACAGCACCTGGGTCGGTCAGCATGAAGGGCTGTACAACGCATATCGCGATCTGCGCGACGGCGAAAACTACGCGAAGCTGGATATCGCCCAGAAGAAAGCGGTCGATAACGCCCTGCGTGATTTTGAACTGTCGGGCATCGGCCTGCCGAAAGAGAAACAGCAGCGCTACGGTGAAATCGCCGCGCGTCTGTCCGAGCTTGGCAACCAGTACAGCAACAACGTCCTCGACGCCACCATGGGCTGGTCGAAGCTCATCACCGATGAAGCCGAACTGGCAGGCATGCCGGAAAGCGCGCTGGCCGCCGCCAAAGCGCAGGCCGAAGCGAAAGAGCAGGAAGGCTATCTCCTGACGTTGGATATCCCGAGCTATCTGCCGGTGATGACCTACTGCGACAACCAGGCGCTGCGTGAAGAACTCTACCGCGCCTACAGCACCCGCGCCTCTGACCAGGGCCCGAACGCCGGTAAATGGGACAACAGCCCGGTGATGGCGGAAATTCTCGCTCTGCGTCACGAGCTGGCACAACTGCTGGGCTTTGACAGCTACGCCGAAAAATCCCTCGCCACCAAAATGGCGGAAAACCCGCAGCAGGTGCTCGATTTCTTAACTGACCTCGCTAAACGCGCGCGTCCGCAGGGCGAAAAAGAGCTGGCTCAGCTGCGTGCCTTCGCTAAAGCGGAGTGTGGCGTGGATGACCTGCAGCCGTGGGACATCGCCTACTACAGCGAAAAACAGAAACAGCATCTCTACAGCATCAGCGACGAGCAGCTGCGCCCGTACTTCCCGGAAAGCAAAGCCGTTAACGGCCTGTTCGAAGTGGTGAAACGCATCTACGGCATCACCGCCAAAGAGCGTCACGATGTGGAAGTCTGGCACCCGGAAGTGCGTTTCTTCGAGCTGTACGACGAGAAAAACGAGCTGCGCGGCAGCTTCTATCTGGACCTGTACGCGCGTGAGAACAAACGCGGCGGGGCGTGGATGGACGACTGCGTCGGCCAGATGCGTAAAGCCGATGGCTCGCTGCAAAAACCGGTCGCCTACCTGACCTGCAACTTCAACCGTCCAGTCAATGGCAAACCAGCGCTGTTCACGCACGACGAAGTGATCACCCTGTTCCACGAATTCGGCCACGGTCTGCACCATATGCTGACCCGTATCGAAGCGGCGGGTGTGTCTGGCATCAGCGGTGTGCCGTGGGATGCCGTCGAGCTGCCGAGCCAGTTTATGGAAAACTGGTGCTGGGAGCCGGACGCGCTGGCGTTTATCTCCGGTCACTATGAAACCGGTGAACCGCTGCCGAAAGAACTGCTGGATAAAATGCTGGCGGCGAAAAACTACCAGGCGGCGATGTTTATCCTGCGCCAGCTGGAGTTCGGCCTGTTCGATTTCCGCCTGCACGCGGAGTTCAGCCCGGAGCAGGGGGCTAAAATCCTCGAAACCCTGGGCGAGATTAAGAAGCAGGTGGCGCTCATTCCTGGGCCATCGTGGGGCCGTTTCCCACACGCTTTCAGCCATATCTTTGCGGGCGGTTACGCGGCGGGCTACTACAGCTACCTGTGGGCCGACGTGCTGGCAGCAGATGCCTTCTCTCGCTTCGAAGAGGAAGGGATCTTCAACCGCGATACCGGTCAGTCGTTCCTGGATAACATCCTGACGCGCGGCGGTTCCGAAGAGCCAATGGAGCTGTTCAAACGCTTCCGTGGCCGCGAGCCGCAGCTGGATGCGATGCTGGAACATTACGGAATCAAAGGCTAATCGCGTTCGTGAAAATTTGTTTGCTGGATGAAACAGGCGCCGGAGACGGCGCCTTATCTGTTCTTGCCGCCCGCTGGGGGCTGGAGCACGATGCTGAAAATCTGATGGCGCTGGTGATGACGCCGGAGCATCTGGAACTGCGCAAAAGCGATGAGCCGAAGCTTGGCGGGATCTTTGTCGATTTCGTCGGCGGCGCGATGGCGCACCGTCGCAAATTTGGCGGCGGTCGCGGCGAAGCGGTGGCCAAAGCAGTCGGCGTGAAGGGCAGTTATCTCCCGGACGTGGTAGATGCCACGGCAGGCCTGGGGCGGGATGCCTTCGTGCTGGCCTCCGTGGGCTGTCGCGTGCGGATGCTGGAACGTAACCCTGTGGTCGCCGCTCTCCTCGACGACGGTCTGGCGCGCGGGTATGCCGACCCGGAGATTGGCTCGTGGTTGCAGGAGCGCTTACAGCTGATTCACGCCTCCAGCCTGACGGCGCTAACGGATATCACCCCGCGTCCGCAGGTGGTCTATCTCGATCCGATGTTCCCGCACAAGCAGAAGAGTGCGCTGGTGAAGAAAGAGATGCGGGTGTTTCAGTCGCTGGTGGGGCCGGATCTGGATGCGGATGGATTGCTCGAACCGGCGCGTCTGCTGGCAACCAAACGCGTAGTGGTGAAGCGCCCGGACTATGCGCCGCCGCTGGCGGATGTCGCGACCACCAACGCGGTGGTGACGAAGGGGCATCGGTTTGATATTTATTCCGGCACCCCTGAATAACAAAGCCCGGTGGCGCTAACGCTTACCGGGCCTACAAAACCTGATCGTAGGCCGGGCAAGCGCTAGCGCCGCCCGGCAATTCACACTTACTCGTCTTCTTCATCACGCAGCGGCACAATCAACATATCCACGTGGACGGTGTTGATCAGCTGGCGCGCGGAAGACATCAGTTTGCTCCAGAAATCCTGGTGATGACCGCAAACGACGAGGTCCATATCGTATTTCTTAATCGCATCGACCAGTACCTGGCCCAGGTCGCCGCTGCCGCTTAAGGTTTCGGTAATCGGATAGCCGGCGTTGGTGGAGAGCTCAGACAGCGCGTGGTGCGTCTCTTCGGAGATGCGTTTTTGCATATCGCCAAGGTTAACGTCGATAAGACCGGTGTAGAGATCGGAGTAATTCACATCAACGTGAATCAAAGAAACTTTCGCGTTGTATGGGCGTGCCATGGATACCGCTTTATCAACCAGCACTTTGCTCTCCGGGGAGAGGTCTACCGCGATGAGAATGTGTTTGTAAGCCATAGTGTTACTCCTTCCTTAAGTTATCGATGACTATCAGGTAAGCCGTCGCCTTTCTGCCTTCATTACGGCCCAGTTCAACAAATTTTTCAAGCTTTGGTGTTGATAACGATTAACCTTGTGGCAAAAAAATTAACGGATCTCCTACACTATTTAATGAGCCGTTCGGATATTAAAACGTGAACCCGATCGACTTTCGTCATTCTTTCACTGATCTGTCTGTCAGGGCATTGGGGTGCGGTTGTCCAGAAGTCTCGCTTCGTGGGCGGACGCCGGGGAGGAAGTATGATTAGCACCGTCGCATTGTTTTGGGCGTTATGTGTGGTTTGCATAGTGAATATGGCGCGCTATTTCTCATCGTTACGTGCGCTATTAGTGGTACTTCGAGGTTGCGATCCGTTGCTTTATCAGTATGTGGATGGTGGAGGCTTCTTCACGTCGCATGGACAGCCCAGCAAACAGATGCGTCTGGTGTGGTACATCTACGCCCAGCGCTATCGCGATCATCATGACGACGAGTTTATCCGTCGCTGTGAGCGTCTGCGTCGCCAGTTCATTCTGACCAGCGCCCTGTGCGGGCTGGTGGTGGTGAGCATGGTGGCGTTAGCGCTCTGGCATTGAGCCAAAAAAAAGCGGGTCAGTTTCCTGACCCGCTTTTTCATTGCTTATCCTGCATTAAATCAGTTTCAGCGACAGCCAGTACAGGCCGCCCGAAAGCAGAATCGACGCCGGGAGGGTGAACACCCAGGCCATCAGGATGTTGGTCACGGTTTTACGCTGCAAACCGCCGCCATCAACAATCATCGTACCGGCCACCGAAGATGACAGAACGTGGGTCGTTGAAACCGGCATACCGGTGTAACTCGCCAGACCGATAGAAACGGCAGCGGTCATCTGCGCGGACATACCCTGCGCATACGTCATGCCTTTCTTACCAATCTTCTCGCCGATGGTGGTCGCCACACGACGCCAGCCAATCATTGTCCCGATACCCAGTGCCAGCGCAACGGCCATGATGATCCAGATTGGCGCGTACTCAATAGTATTGAGCATATCGCCTTTCAGTTTCTTCAGCAGACGCTGGTCATCGTTGTTCACATCTGGCTGTTTCGCGACTTTATCGGTCACATCAGAGATGCACAGCATGATGCGACGCAGCTGACCACGTTGTTCAACGGAGAGTTTGTCGTAGCTTTCGATATCGCTCAGCATGCCTTTAGCGCGTTCCAGCGCGTTGATCGCGTTTGCCGGGTGGCAGTGGAACTCGCCCGGAGCGGTGGTCGCACCCGGTTCAGGAGAAGGAATCAGCTGATCAACACCGGTCACGCGTTTCAGCAGTTCAGGGTGCTGCTGGAAGTACGTTTCGACGTTGTTTACTGCATCACGGGTACGGGTGATTTCGTATCCGGTGGCGTTCATGTTGACCACGAACCCTGCCGGAGCGACACCAATCAGGACCAGCATGACCAGGCCAATGCCTTTCTGACCGTCGTTTGCGCCGTGAGAGAAGGCGACGCCGATAGCGGAAAGAATCAGAGCGATACGCGTCCAGAACGGAGGCTTTTTCTTGCCATCTTTCTTTTCACGTTCTGCGGGAGTCAGGTGAATACGGGCGCGTTTTTTGGTTCCGCTCCAGTAACGACGCAGGATGAAAATCAATCCACCTGCAACGACCAGGCCCACGATAGGGGAGATAATCAGAGAGCCGAAGATCCCCATCACTTTAGGGATGTTCAGCGCGTCAACGACAGACGTGCCGGTCATCAGGGCGTTGGTTAACCCGATACCGATAATCGCGCCGATCAGCGTGTGAGAACTGGATGCAGGCAGGCCGAAATACCAGGTACCGAGGTTCCAGATAATCGCAGCAAGCAGCATGGAAAATACCATCGCGAGACCGTGCGCTGAACTCATATTCAGAAGCAGGTCTGTAGGCAGCATGTGAACGATGGCATAGGCTACGCTTAGGCCACCAAGTAGAACACCAAAGAAGTTAAAGACAGCCGCCATAACAACCGCAACTTGCGATCGCATTGCGCGAGTGTAGATAACCGTTGCGACTGCGTTCGCAGTGTCGTGGAAGCCATTGATAGCTTCGTAAAACAGCACAAATGCCAGAGCAAGCAATAGTAAAAGCCCGGTATGTAAATCCAGACCAGCAAACAAATGTAGCATAGGACGTTACGCCATTTTGGAGGACATGAACGCGGCGCATTATCCAGGACAAATGCGCAACGGGCAAAGTGAAATATAGCTTTTTTTTGATATACCTTCTGGATTGTTTACGTCTGGTAAAGAAATATATTTTATATTTCAATTATATGACTGACATATCAGTTTTTTGCGCTGGTGTGACCACAGAGGAAACTTTACAATTCGCGCCTGTTAAACATGAGGATTTTGATGTGGAAAGGTTTGATGCCGTCATAATTGGCGCCGGTGCGGCGGGAATGTTCTGTGCGGCGATGGCCGGACAGGCGGGTCGTCGCGTTCTGTTGCTGGATAATGGCAAGAAACCCGGTCGCAAGATCCTGATGTCTGGCGGGGGTCGCTGCAACTTTACTAATTTATATGTCGAACCCGCGGCCTATTTGAGCCAAAACCGTCATTTTTGCAAATCTGCCCTGGCGCGTTACACCCAGTGGGATTTCATCGATCTGGTCGGCAAACATGGCATCGCCTGGCATGAAAAAACCCTCGGCCAGCTCTTCTGTGATGACTCCGCGCAGCAGATCGTCGACCTGCTGGTGGCCGAGTGCGAGAAGGGCGGCGTCACCACGCGCCTGCGCACCGAAGTGCTGAGCGTCTCTCGCGACGACAGCGGCTATATTCTGGAGCTGAACGGCGACACGGTCAGCGCCGACAAACTGGTGATCGCCAGCGGCGGGCTGTCGATGCCGGGCCTGGGCGCGACGCCCTTTGGCTATAAAATCGCCGAGCAGTTTGGCCTGAAGGTGCTGCCGACTCGCGCCGGTCTGGTGCCGTTTACTCTGCACAAACCGCTGCTGGAGCAGCTCCAGACGCTCTCCGGCGTCTCGGTGTCGTCCACCATTACCGCCGAAGACGGCACCCTGTTCCGCGAAAACCTGCTGTTCACCCATCGCGGTCTCTCTGGCCCCGCCGTACTGCAGATCTCCAGCTACTGGCAGCCGGGCGAATTCGTCACCGTGAATCTGGTGCCGGACTGCGATCTGGCGGCGTTCCTCGACGAACAGCGCGCTGCTCATCCGAATCAAAGCCTGAAAAACACCCTGGCGATGCAACTGCCGAAACGTTTGATCGAGTGCCTGCAACTGCTGGGGCAAATTCCGGACGTCACGCTCAAGCAACTCAACGTGCGCGATCAGCAGGCGCTGGTCGAGACGCTAACCAACTGGCGCGTTCAGCCGAACGGCACCGAAGGCTATCGCACGGCGGAAGTGACCCTCGGCGGCGTGGACACGGATGAACTCTCGTCCCGCACCATGGAAGCGCGCAAGGTTCCGGGGCTCTATTTCATCGGTGAAGTGATGGACGTGACGGGCTGGCTGGGCGGATATAACTTCCAGTGGGCCTGGGCAAGTGCGTGGGCGTGCGCGCAGGCGCTGGCTGAAAGTTAAGTACAATTGAAGCGCAGGTCTGCCGGCCACATGGCTTTGGCCTTGAGGCACAGTTCCTGCGCTGTCGATAATCCCAAGGCGTGGTAGATCATCATCAGGCTGTTATAGACGTCGGGGTTGTTGTGCACCTGCAAGTAACCTTCTGCCCACGAGCGGTATTGCGTCAGCAGCGCCGCATTCTGTGTCCGATTAAATCTCACCAGCAGGGCTACGTGCCTGTCGAAATCCAGCCGGTCGTGCTGGCTCCAGGGATTCACCAGCGAGAGAGTGTCGTCCTGCGCCAGCGGCATCAGCCCCTGCTGTTCGATGTGGGTGAGCTGCACTTCGCTGACCGCGCCGGAGAGCATAAACACCAGCACGGCGCTTGCCACCACGCCGACATTGATACGAAACAATGTGCCGGATGATTTCGCGGTTTGCTGCGCGCGCGCCGCGGGCCCTGTAATGGTCAGGAGCATCACCAGCGTGATCCCGTGCGTGACGGACTGATACAGCGGGTACTCCAGATTCATGTGGATGGCAATCGGCAGGAGTAGCGCGAGGCCCGTCCAGCGACGTCCGCCTTTACCCCATAATCTGATGAAGACGCCCGCCACCATCAGCAGAAGCCCGAGCAGTGCGACGATCCCTCCCTCCATCCAGGTATAGAGGAGTTCGTTATGCGGATACTGGATCGTGGAGTTTTCAAGCCCCTGCGGCATCTGCTGTGCCAGTTGACCAAACAGCGCCTCAAAGCTGCCGTAGCCGTTACCAATGACTGGGTGAGCGCATATCAACTGCCAGGTAAGTCTGAGAATGTACCAGCGCTGTAGCGTCGAGCCTTCTTTCTCTACAAAGCCGGGGATCATGCCGGGGAACAGTGTCGGGCCAAACCAGAGCAAGCCCAGTCCAGCTACCACCCCCGCCATCAGCAGCAGAGCGGCATTGCCCGTGCGACGTGTTTTACTTGAGACCATCAGTAAAATCACACTGCCTGGAGCAGCACTAAGATAACCGGTGCGGCTCTGTACCAGAATCAGCATCGCAGGAACAACGACCAGCGCGACGGCGCAGAGCAGGGTGACAGCTTTCTGACGGCTCATCGTAAACAGCCACAGTGCGCAGAGCAGCCCCGTGGCCAGAAATGATGCGTAAACGTTGATCTGCTGAAAGCTGCCGTACGGGCGACCGCCGGTTAAATGGGGCATGTCACTCAGCTGAACCGCGCCGTACACCACCTGTAACATCGTGGCCGCGACCAGAATCAGCAACCAGACGTTTATCAGGCGACGACTGGACGTCAATTTCAGCAGAAGAAGCCAGACGGCCACCAACCCCCACAGCGCCAGCACTTTCGGCAGGGCATTCCATTGCCAGGCAGGAGAGGGGGACCAGAGAATCGGCAGCGACCACAGCGCCGCACCGACAACGATCCAGATTGTTCCCGGAGGATAAATCGTTTGGCGATGTTGAGCAGTCACGGCACACCACAGGGCGATCAATGCCAGTACCGACCAGGCTAAGAGGTTCTGCGGCAGCGCCAGGCCGGAGCCGCCGTGGTTGGGTAATACGTTTAGTAAAACGGCATTAAACCACAGGCAAAATATTATTGTGATACCCATATAATTAATATGGCGATATCATTAATACACTTGAACCAGTATGAGGGCCTTCCTTGGTCACTCCAGACAGTGTGTCTTTAACCTGCAGTTGAGTATCTCCCGCATTTAGCGAAATGGGTGTGCCCAAAGGTTGATCGTTGACAGTAATCTCAGATTTTCCGTCATCGAGATAAACATAATTATCACCCAGTAAACTAAATGAAACATCGCTTTGACTGGTGCATTGGATATTCACATTCGCTGTTGCCTGACTTCCTTCGGCGTTTTGTAGCGTCACAGTGCCATGATCCAGTACAATTTCTGGAGTGGTTATTTTACACCAGTCTGCCGGAGGGGGAGCAATAGTACAGCCAGCAGGCCTAATTGAACTATTCCAGTTGTAAACAGAGCCGTTCATTTGGGTTGCACTCATATATCCGGCACATACTTCAAGGTTATCACCGTCGTGAATTACTGTTTGTACCTGCACGGCGCGTTGTCCCCCCATGTTATAAGCAGTTACAGCTAGATCGCCGATAGATGTACGACCATTAGTATCCTGAACATAACTAAAACCATATGCCGAATCGGGCAACAGGTTAAGCTGTGGCGCTCCGTTATTATAATACTTATAGAACACCCCAACCTTTTGGCCAGCAGAAATGATTTGCTCAGAGGCTGGACCAATTTCTTGCAATGCCTGATTCAAATGGACCGTTACCCTATTTCCATACCACGAAGAAGTTATGCTTGTCACTACAGGATATTGCCCCGCAGTGACACATTTCGATAATAACAGAAAAGCCATAATAATCTTTTTCATTTACACAAATACCTGGGGTTATTACTGATAACCTAAAATAAAAGTACTAATTGCGGTGAAATCACCTGATGTGACGGTTTTTGCCGAAAGTGCCTGGGGCTTTATTTGCACATAGGCATCGAACGTCAGTGTATTATTTCCCGACTCTAACTGTTTATAAGGCGCAGTCTTATTAATCGCCAACGGAGAACCATTTGGTAATTCCAGCCCAATCGCTACCCCTTTTGCAGTGCTTGAGGGATCGAGTGCCAGTAACGTCGTTAATTCATCATCAGCATTGCCTTCAAAGGTCACGCTCACCGTTTTCATAATCGAGGGATCACAATTTTCGAGATTAATGGTAAAAGGCTGACTTTTGGTCCGCTGATACTGATATAGCGATTTTTCAATTACACTGCCAAAATCCAGCTTTATATCTGCTTTACTCTCAGGCAGCGTGCAAGGCTCTGCTACCAGTGCGCCGGAAAAATGTACATTATCCTCGGCGGCCTGTGCGCTGTTAAAAAGCAGGGCTCCCGCCAGCACGGCGGGGAAAAGAGTCAGTGATTTCATACCCATTTCCTACATGTAGTCCGTGCGAAGCGTCATGGTGGCGTTAAACGCCCCTGCGGTCAGTATCTTACTTTGATCCTGAACCGGGACCGCTTCGATAACCGGCGGTGTGGTAGGGTCGCTAACGGGAACGCGTTGGGCAAAATTCACGGCGGCACCATCCACCAGTATGCGAATGCCCAGACCTTCTTTGTCCGTTTTTACCGCTGAGGCATCAAAGGACGCCGGAGCGGTAGTATCAATCACAATCGCCAGGTTATTTGCAATGTAGCCTGCCTGACAA
Source organism: Lelliottia sp. EB106-05-01-XG201 (assembly GCF_058791735.1). NCBI lineage: Bacteria > Pseudomonadati > Pseudomonadota > Gammaproteobacteria > Enterobacterales > Enterobacteriaceae > Lelliottia > Lelliottia sp. EB106-05-01-XG201. The sequence continues at coordinate 4,477,776 of NZ_JBYTDV010000001.1, read as the reverse complement.
TTCACCGTATATTTCACCGGCTGCTTATAGTTATTCCCATCGATCTTGTTGACGCCCAGATCATCACCAAATGTCACGTCAATTGTGGAATGAGCGGCGTCACCTATCTCACAAGGAGGGACAACAAGTGTGCCATGAAATTGCATATTCTCGGCTGCAGACCCGCAGAGTGGGAGCAGCAGGTACAGAAGTGAAATTAAGCATTTCATTGGTAATCCACCATCATTGTTGCGCCTGCATTGAATTCGCCCGGTTCCAGTCTTGCCCCGGCTTTCTGAACCAACAGGGCAGTCAGCGTTGGCTTTCCATCGGCATTCACAAAATTAAGGGCCGTATTCAGTGGGTACTTTGCACCGGCCGCCTTAATTTGCACTCCAAGATCGGTCGCTGAGGTTTTCAGTACGCCAGCATCAAAATCCGCTCCCACGCCTTTAATAATCATTTTCAGAGACTTCGCCATGTCCATGTTGCTGCAATCGAGGGTGTACTCGATGGGTTTTTCGACCAGACCTGCGGTTACGTCCGTAACCGGTACTTCACTGCCGAAATCCACATCGATGTTGTCAGGCTTAATTGTGCAAGGTGGGGCATTCACAGTGACTTTAATGGTAATCGTCGCCGTCGTACTTCCATTCTCATCCGCCAACACTTTCTGGCTGATAGCCACCAGTGCGCATATCGCGCTTAAGAAAATTGTTTTCCACATGGCCCCTCCTACTGATAAATCATGCTGAAGTTGATCACGGCATGGTACGGGCCCGGCACAAATATCGCCCCGGTACGCTCTGGTTGCAGTGTAAAGACCACTTCGTTCTGACCCGGATTGAGCAACTGGCTATCGCTGATGCGCGAGAGTTTTACCGTCTCGCCGTGGCTGTCGCGAAGACGCAGGCCAATTCCGGAAGCGCCCGTCACTTTAATCAGCTCGGGATTATTCTCGTCCGCTACCGCGACAAAACGGGCTTTGTAAGGCGGCTGCATCATGCTGGCGGTGGTGGTCATTGGTGTAATGTTGGTGCTCCAGTTCGGCAGCTCCGGGCAGTCACTAAGGTAGATCTTCACCGTCACGGGTTGCGTGGTATCACCCACCAGGCTCACATCGGCGCGCGTTGTGCTGCCCAGATCCACATCCTGCCAGGCCGAGTCCATGGTCATATGGCAGGTGTTCTCCAGCAGATCGCCGTGGACATATAACGCCCCGGTATCGACCAGTGGTTTTTCATCTGCGCTCGCTGTCGCTGTGAGCGCCATTAGCAGACTGGTGGCCAACAGGGTTTTCCATTTTCCGTTCATCTTCCGTTGTTCCTCAGCGCCTGAATTATTTGTCGTTCAGCAGTTTTGCCGTGCAGCTGGCACCGCCACAGGAGAACTGGATCTGCGGACGTCCGCCGTAGTCGTTGACGTAGGTCAGCACCGGCGAATTGCCCAGCGCGCTGGCGGAGGCTTCAATGGATGCCTGTCCTTTGGGCGCGACCATAATTGGCTGGAAGCCAACCGGCGCGCCTTTGGCGCCAGGGCGACCCTCAACGATGGTCAGGTAATAGGCTGACGGGTTATTGACGACATATTTGTCACCCTGGCGGGTGAGGGTCACTTTTTCTACCCAATCCCCTTTTGCAGCCTGGGTTTTGTCCAGGGCAATCGCCTGTGGGCGATAGAACAGCTTGATGCGCGTCTGCAGGGCAATCTGCAGAACGTTTGGTTTGTTGCTGCGCGGCGGAATTTCACGCAGGTTGAAGTAGAACAGGGTTTCGCGATCCTGTGGCAGGGCGCTTAACGCAGGAGAAACCTGAACCTTCACCTGGCTTTTTGCCCCCGCTTCCACGCGCTGTACCGGTGGCAGCACGGTCAGCGGCGAGGAGATTTTGTTGCCCTGCGCGTCTTCCATCCAGCCCTGGGCCAGATAGGGCAGGTTTTTGTTTTCGTTAGTAATATTCAGGCTGACGGATTTTTCTCCGCCGTTCACAATCACGCGGGTGCGGTCCAGCGCAATGGCGGCATTTGCCTGTTGCGCCAGCAGGATACCGGCAACACTCAGGGCCAGAACGGAAACAGTTTTTTTGCAGTTAGACATCTTCATCTTTATCACTCAGTTAGTTTTGATCTGTACCGGCAGCTCAGTGCTGGCACGGCAGTAACAGATTTCCGTTCTGGCTTAGTCCTGTTAATTTCTCCGGCACGGTGAGTGCGCACTGCACTTCACCATCCCAGCTCACATTCAGTTTTGCGCCCGGTTTCAGGCCGCTCAGGTAAGTCTGTCCTTCGTCGTTAACAATCCCGACTTCCTGCTTGTCGGCGTTTTGCACGCTGGCCCCGAACGGCGGGAAGGTGCCGTCGGCCAGCCGAATAATCGCCATTGCTTTCAAGCCTGCCACCACGTTGAACTTGCGGTAGCCGATGGCCCCTTCCGTCAGGGTGGCCTGGACGACGGAAGACGAGGCTTCGGCGTTATCCGGCAGGTCGTTGATATCAATACTCAGGCTGTTTTTGTTGTAGTTGCTCACATCCGCGATAACCGCTGTGCCAAACATATTGGTGCGGCTGGTATCGCCGTATCCCTGGACTGGAATATCTGCCGCATCGCCGGTATCGACCATGACGCGCGTGCCGCCCATCGAGTTCGAACGATGCAATGCTGCCCCGTGAGTGGTCGCCGTCATGCCGCCGCGCAGGGTCAGGCCTTCAGAGGTGTATTCGTTTTGCTGGTAATCCACGTTGGCCGTGATATCCGCCGCATCGGCGGAATGGTCGTAGTAGCCGCTCATGCTGCCGCCGTCTTCGCTACCACCGGCAGAAATACGGTAGTTGTCGCCGTTTTTCAGATGGTCGAAATAGGCCAGGTTATGCGAGTTGCTGTCAGCATTCATCGAGCCGTTGTAGCTCAGCGAACCCGTATCTCCCCATGGAATGGAGAGGGAGACATACATGCCATCGTCGTTTTCGCCGTTAAACTTGTTGCGGTATGCCGTCAGTGAGCTGCTGATATTTTTCCACTTACCGATATCGAAATAGCGCGACACGGACAGGCTATAGCGGTCTTCCGACGGGTTGTTCCAATAGGTCTGATGCGAGTAGTTCAGATAGGCGCTCACCCCCAGGGATTTAAAGTCCTGGCTGAAGGTCATCGTGTACATCTCTTTGCTCTGCATAAAGTCATCATGGCTCGACGTGTAGGCCAGATAGTCGTTAAAGCTCATGTAGTCTTTTTCAGAGAAGCGATAGCCCGCGAAGGTCACCTGGCTGCCCGTATCGTCAAAGCGCTTGGAATAGCTCACGCGGTACGACTGCCCGGAACGGTGCTCGTCTTCCAGCTTCGCATCGGAACGGGTGACGTCGAACGCCAGGGCACCGAGCGCCATCAGATCGCGGCCTAAACCTGCGGCCAGTGAAACGTATTTCCCGCTGGCGACCATCCCGCCGTACAGGGACCAGCCGTTGCTGATCCCCCAGGAAAATTCACCGGAGCCGAAGGTTTCGCCGTCGGCTTTGTGATCGTAACTCGTTGGTTTACCCGCAAAGAGTTTGTAACGCACGCTGCCCGGACGAGTCAGATACGGAATGTTCGCGGTGCTGACTTTATAGTTCTGCTCTGAGCCGTCCTGCTCCTGGACGCGCACGTCCAGGGTGCCGGAAACGGCGTTATTCAGATCCTGAATCGCGAACGGACCCGCCGCGACCTGCGTTTCATAGATCACGCGTCCCTGCTGGGAGATGGTGACTTTGGCGTTGGTTTTCGCCACGCCGGTCACTTCCGGCGCGTAGCCGCGCAGGTTTGGCGGCAGCATATTGTCGTCAGAAACCACGCTGGCCCCGGCAAAACGGAAGCTGTCGAACAGATCCGAATTCAGGTAATCCTCGCCCAGTGTTAATTTGGCTTTAATCGAAGTCAGGGCGCGATACAGATAGATTCGGCTCCAGGTCCACTTTTTCTGGCTTGAGTTACCTTCTTCATCACCCGACTGATCTTCATAGTTAGTCTGCCAGTCGGCACGCGCGCGCCACGGGCCGAGGTTGGCCCCAAAGGTCCCGTTACCCGACAGGGTGTTTTCATCGCTGCCGCGTTCACTTTGATGCGCCTGAGCATTGAGGTTGTAGTCCGCCAGCAGGCCGGGCACACCGTCATCCCACATGCTGCTTGGCACCCAGTTGTCGTCGGTGTATTCGACGTAAGCCTGCGGCACGCTGATGGTCAGCACGCCAGCGCTGAGATCCGGGTGAACTTCAACGCCCTTCAGTGCGGTGATATCCACGCACTGATTCTGGTGCCAGAGAGCAAATTTCTGCTCCATTCCCTCTTTGAAACCGAGTTTTTTGACGGTCTCAGGCGTCAGACAGACTTTGGAATCTTTGCTGTCATTTTCTGCGGCATAAACGGCAATATCCTGCTCTTCAAGTTCATTCTGATTAATTTTAATTTTGAACGTATAGTTGCCGGGCATAATATAGCCGCGTTTGGAAAACTGGCTTAAATCAATATTGGCCTTATCTTTTACATCCAATACATCAGTATTAAACTGTATATCGTCAGCCGCCATTGCAGAGCTGTGGCAGTAAGAATAGATGCAGATAGCAAGGAATGACAATTTAGCCAACTTTGCCCCGGAAATACTCTTTGTATATGTCTTAGCCATACCCACCACACTCACTACCTTTGAGGAAAGAAATGAAATAACTGCCGAATTAAAAAAGAAGATTTAAAGGTATGAACTTAAAAATATTCGATTCGATAACGAATAATGGCGCTGTAATCACCCACCACTAAATCACGCATGTCATTTTTGAGTTTAATTTGATAATCCAGTCGATTATCTTCCACCGACTCCTGCTGCCATGACACGGCCTGGCCGGGGCGGATAATGGTTCCGTTACGATCGCGTAATTCCAGGGCCACACCGCTGGCATTACCATTCACTCTGAACATGCCTGTATCTTCATCGCCTTCAAAGATAATGTTGATATATTGCCAGGCCGCAGGCTCTTCTAAAGAATCGAGAGAGCAGTGAGTTAATTGAATGGAGAAATCCATTGGCTCTCCTTCACCTGACCGTTTGATGTGAGTCCGCGTGTCGCTCGGCATCGCTATAGACTGATAACCATCTCCGGTATCAATATCGCAGGCGCTGGAAATAATGGCCCCGTTCATACTGACTCGGCCGGTTAATGCCGGATCAAACTCCGCTGCGGATGCAACGGTTTGATAAGAAGCCTGTGCCGCGAAAGCCATCGCTGTAAATAAAAACGTCTGGATCGAGAGCGTTAATTTACTCATGATTTCCGATTCTGATTATTGAGAAACAACGCCTGCACAAGCAGGCGCTTTCCAACCCGACTGCGTGGTGATTACTGATAAGCGAGGGTGAAATCAGCGATAGCAGAGAAATCACCTGGGGTAACGGTTGCAGATGCACCGTCGCCCTGCAGGTAAGCGGAGAACAGCAGGGTATTGTTACCGCTGCCCAGGACATGCGCGTCTGATGCTTCGCCCAGTTTGATCTGTGCGCCGTCGCCATTGGTCAGAATCAGGCTGGCACCTTTAGCATCGCCGGTGATGCCCAGAGAGCCATCAGTGACGCCTTCTGCGCCGGTGAAAGTGGTCTGTACGCTTTTCAGCGTGGTCACATCGCAGTTTTCCAGCTTAATTTCGAAATTACGTGGAACAGAGGTACCGGTGTTGCCGTTTGCTTTCAGCGCAACGTTAGACACTTGACCCATATCAACAGTCTGATCGAGGCTATCCGGGTTGATTGAGCATGGCGCATCAATAATGGAGCCGGTGAAGGTCACTTTACCGTGGCCCTGGTCAGCAGCATTGGCATTGGCCATCAGAGCACCGGTGATCATAGCGGTAATAAAAGCAATTTTTTTAACGTTCATAATATTCTCAGTCATATTTATACGGATAGACATAAACCACGTTAACAAAGGGGAACCCGTTAACTGAGCAATATGATGGAAGGTTATTCATCGGGGATCAATGCGCTGACCTTGAACTGAGTTTCAAATTGGACAAAGTTAGAAATCGACGATTTTGTGGTTTATTTTCTTTCAATTAACTCTCTCTTCACCGGTGTTTTTTTCACAAACGTCATTACATTAATTTTATCTTTCGTTAACAACTGCCATAGAGGATCGCTTTTTAAGGCAGCATATGACGCTTAATATTTCACTTAAATATGAATAACATAATTGCAAGTAATGAGAATCCATTATAAGTCGTTACATAAAACTATTCGGGAACGGAATGAGCGGGAATCCTATTTTAGCCTTAAGTTGACAAAACTATCTTTATAGCTATGATTAATTGAATCTCACTTATTCTTATCAATACACATACCTATGATAAACGCCGACGATACCTCTGGTGAATCACGTTCTACCAAGACCGATCCTACCTATTTAAAAATATTAATAGAGAAGTTAGAACCTTATCTAACCTACCAAACCGTGGCCATTAATACGCGTTATACCATGAGCGCTAAACAGTCGCAGAAATGCTATTTCATAAAGTCTGGCGCGATATCTATGCATCGGCAACCGCATGATATACTTGTGGAATTGTTCGAGGCGCCGACCCTGAGAGGCGCAATACCGCTGCCCCACGATACGCAATCCTTTTACGTTCTTAAAGTGATTACTGAATCTGAAATAGCGATTATAAATCGTGAGGATTTATTTGATTTGCTGACAAAACATCGACTCTGGGAGCCTTTCTCCCGTCACCAGTTGGCCATTATCAGTTGTGCTATCGAAGAAATATTCAAACTGACGACGCCGTCGGTTTATGATGTCATTCGTTTCCAGCTGTATGAACTGGCTAATACTTCTGAAGAAATACGCGAAAGTATTACCGCTGAATCTTACATCCGCAGTAAAACACGCATATCACGTAGCAGTATCATGCGCGTCCTGACAGAGTTAAAAGAAGGTGGGTATATTTCTATGGAAAGAGGAAAACTGAAAGGCGTGAACAAATTACCAAAATCCTGGTAAGTCTTAACAGCGTCACTTTCCGCTGGGCATAACCTCTCTTCAGAACCCGCAGATCATCTCCTTTCTGCGGAAAACTTCCTGTTTTACTGCCTTGCCTGACTCTCCCGCTACTTTGTCCAAAACTGGATTACATCCCGGCTGTGATTATTGAAATCAAAAATGCGCTGCATCACTATTATTAAGCACTCAAAAAAGCAGGTGGTTATTTTTGAGAAAACAGACTGTCGTTTTTAATTAGCTCGTGACTTATTACGGGCTGCTATCCCTTGGATTAACCCAGATGAATAAGTCCGGCATTGCCGCTTTTTTAGCTTTAATAACATTATCAGGCACAGCACACAGCGCCCTGACTCTTAACGCCGACCGCCTGATTTACAGTGAAAAAGAGGGCGATGCGACGGTCACTGTTCACAGCAATGAAGACCGGGCCTATCTGGTTCAGTCCTGGCTTGATGCAGGGGACAGTTCTCAGATCAAAAAATTACCGTTCGTGGTCACGCCGCCGTTGTTCAGGCTGGCCCCGAAAAGCGACAACGTGATTCGTGTCGTCTATTTAGGCAGCGGCCTGCCTGCCGATCGCGAAAGTCTTTTGTGGCTTGATGTGAAAGGCGTGCCCGGCCTGAATGAACAAGAATCAAAAGTCGAAAACCGCATGGTGCTGGCGATTAATAACCGCATTAAATTCTTTTTCCGCCCGGCAGGTTTAAAAGGCGATCCGGGGGAAGCAGTGAAAAACCTGAGCTGGAGCGCATCCGGTAAAACGGTGGTGGTAAAAAATGCCTCCCCGTTCAATCTGGTGTTGAGCAAAATCTCAATCGATAAAGAAACCATTCCGGTTTCGGTGGTCGACAATAATACCGTCATTGCCCCTTTTGCGGATAAAACCTATCAGCTTAAACATGCCCCTGCCAGTGGCTCAGCCGTGGAGTGGGAAGCCATAAATGATTTCGGCACAACGTCTAAAACCTTTACCCAGAAAATGAATTAACAGGACGTTATGCGCTGTATCAGTAAGTTGTGCCTGGCTGTTTCTGTGATGCTTTCGAAAACAGTGTTTGCCGGGGAATATTTCGACCCCGGCTTATTACAGTCGGCAAACGGCAATACAGTGATTAATGACACCAGTCTCCTTAGCCAGGGTATTCAGCCGGCGGGGACTTATCGCGTCAGGATTAAGGTCAACGGAAAGCCATCCCTGGTTTCAGATGTCCGGTTTGAACTGAATGACAAAAAGGAACTCGTTCCCTGTCTCTCTTTTCAGACCTATCAGAAACTCGGCGTGGAGTTGAAAAAGGTCGCTTCGAATGCTGAGGACAATAGCGTGAAAAATGCCTGCACTGACATGCAAGAGCAGCTTCCCGGTACGAAGGCGGATTTTGATTTTTCAAAACTGACGCTGGATATTTCTCTGCCGCAAACCGTGATGCGCGATGAGTCGCTGACCGGCGTGCCGGAAGAGGAGTGGGACGACGGCGTGCCCGCCCTCATCAGCATGTACCAGCTTTCCGGGCAGCAATATCTTCATCGCAGCAGCGACACTCAGGACACGGTTTTTGCCAATCTGACCAACGGCTTTAACTTTGGCCGCTGGCGCTATCGTAATAACGCCACGCTCAGCAATGACGACGGCTGGAAGACGCTCTCTAATTATGTCGAAACCGCCGTTCGCTCCCTGAAAGGGGAGTTGACCCTGGGCGACGCCAGCACGCCGGGCGATATTTTTGACAGCCTCGTGGTGCGCGGGATTCAACTCAATTCCGATGACGATATGCAGCCTGACCAGTTAACGGGCTTTGCCCCTCTCATTCGCGGGATTGCGAAGAGTAACGCCCAGGTCACCGTACGCAGTAATGGCTACATCATTTATCAGCGCTCGGTTCCGCCAGGCCCGTTCGTGATCCAGGATCTGTCGTCCGTTTCAAACGGCGGCAAGCTGGATGTTACCGTTACCGAAGCCGACGGTTCAGAAACGCACAGCACCGTCTCTTACTCGAACGTTCCGCAACTTTTACGCGCGCATCAGATGAAATACAGCCTGGCGGCGGGGCGCTATGTGACGAACAGCAACAGCGTGGAAGAGACCCCGGAAATACTGCAGGCGGCGATCTCCTGGGGGCTGCCGCTGGATATCACCACCTACGGCGGTATCCAGTATCAGGAAAAATATAAGGCGGCGAGCCTGGGCGCAGGTTTTGACCTGAAGCGTGCGGGCGGCATCGCCATTGATGTCACTGAAAGCCAGGGCCAGCGCGGTAATTCGCCAGAGTATAAAGGCGATATGCTGCGTCTGACCTACCGCAACGGCATCCCGGAAACCGGGACGCAGATCCAGCTGGATAACCGTTATTACCGCCGCAACTATTTATCGTTCAGTGACTGGGCCGATTCGGAAACGCTGTTCGAAGACTCGCGGTTAAAGCGTGAATATAACCTGACCCTCAATCAGACCCTGACGGACCAGCACAGCTTCTTTGCCACCCTGAGCCGCACGGCGAATCAGGACAGCTCGGTCTCGCGCTCCTGGCAACTCGGCTGGAACGGATCGTGGCAACGCGTCAGTTTTTCACTGGCGTGGAGTATGACCCGCAGCGAAGGGATGTCCGACTGGGATAAACAGCTGGCGCTCACGTTGTCTGTTCCGCTCGGGAATCTGTTCCCGGCCACCCAGCCGATGGTCAACTACAGCGCCACCACAGGCCTGAAAGGCGATCTGACAAACCAGGTCGGCGTGTCGGGTCACATGGGGGAAGGGCAGGATCTGAACTGGAATACCCAGGTCTCTTACGCGTCGCAGAACGGACAAAGCGACACTCAGAGCGGCTCTGCGGGCATTGATTACCAGGGCAATCGCGGCGAGTTCAACGTGACCTGGAACGCCGACCGCAACCAGTACCTTTCCTGGAACGCCTCCGGGAACTTACTCGCGCACAAAGACGGTATCACGCTGGGACGTTTCTCCAGCGGTAGCCAGGCGCTGGTGGCGATCCCTGGTGCGGAGAATGTCGAGCTGGGCAGCAACCAGAACATCAGGACCGACTCCCGCGGTTTCGCCATCGTGCCCGATCTCCAGTCCTATCACCGCAACACCATGACGGTCGATCCGCAGAGCAATAAAGAGGTCGATTTTGTCAGCACCTCCTCTGAGGTGATCCCGACGAAAGATGCCATTGTGCTGGCCCGTTTCAAAGCGATCGGCGGACGTAAAGTGGTGATGAACGTGAGCTACAAAGGCCAGCCGTTGCCCTTCGGTGCGCGGGCAAGAATTGAGGGCAATGACGATACCTGGTACGTCGGGGATCAGGGCCAGGCCTACCTCAACTCCGCCCCCGACAGCGGCACGGTGAATTTCAGCTGGGGTGACAAACAGCAGTGCTCCGCGCCGTTCGCCATCCCAACAAAAGCGTCGGTCAAGCTGGCTATCGCCATCCTGAACGTCGAATGCCACTGAGGAGCGCACGATGAAACCTTTTTCCTGCTGGCGAATCGTCACCGTATTGATGCTAAGCGCCGTTGCGTTAACCGCCCGCGCGCATGACTGCCAGATCCAGGAGCGTCAGGCGCCGTTAAATCTGACGATCCCGTTAACCGTTCAATTGCCGGACAAAGCGGGTGCCGCGCCGGTGGGCACAGTTTTGTCGGTGAACGAGAAAACTCTCGCGCAACTGACCGGATCGCATCATGCAATCGCTCCTGCGTGCCAGGGTGAAGTACAGCGTATCCTGAACGGCAGAATGAGCACGGCGCAAAGCGGGGATCATATTTACAGCACTTCGCTGCCGGGCGTCGGTGTAAGAATTACGGTTATCTATGACCAGCCGGGGAGGGCAAAAAAAGAGTGGGTATTACCTTTTAACACGCCTTTTTCGGAGGTCCCGACGCATCTGCTCAGCACCGATGATATTAAATTGCGCATTGAAGCGATCAAGACCGGCATTATTCAGGGCGGCACGATGACCATTCGCCTGCCGTCCCTGGTCTCACTGAATGACAATTCTCTGGTGGTGAACCTGGCGATGACGGTGCTAGCCGCCAGAGCCCACTGTGAAATTCTGGTCGATCAGCCGCAAATCGAATTGTCGCCGATTAATGTGAAGGATCTGGCCAGCAGCGTGGCAAAACAAAATTATCCGGTCGGCGTGAATCTACAGTGCATGAACACCACCCGGGCCAGCGTGAATATCGAAGGCGCTACCGATCCACAAAATATCACCGTCTTTAAAAATGTCGCACCCGAAAACCCGGCCTCCGGCGTGGGCATTGAAATGCTCTATAACGGCAGCGTGATGACGCCGTTCCAGCCCATCGATATGGCATTGCCAGTGCAGCAGATGAATATCCCGGTTCCGCTGTCGGTTCGCTATGCAAAAACGGATCAACCCGTCAGCGAAGGAAAAGTGAAAGCCCAAATTACGCTGAGAATTAATTATTTATAACGAAATAGGGAAGGTTTCTTTTTTCATTCTGAAATGAGAAGGCTTCGCCTATTTTATTCAGATACAACACTATAAGGATATTATTTATGAAAAAGTCAATTTTAGGACTGGCCGTCTCCGCATTGTTTGTGATGGGTGCAGCCCAGGCTTCTACCAACCCTGATGACATCTCAGCAAACCTGACCATTTCCGGTACGGTGACTCCGACTCTGTCACCTTGCACCGTTAACCTCGGTCAGTCTTCTGTTGACCTGCAAGCAGACATTTCCACCCTGGTGACTCAGGGCACTTCTACGACGCCGATGAATACCGTAGACCTGACCGTCACTGGCGATGAGCAGTGCGCAGACCTGGTTTCTCAGGGCAAAATCGCCTACAAATTCCTCGGCACGGCAGACAGCTCAATGGGCAGCGTCCTGGCAAACACGGCGACGGGCGAAGGCGCAGCAAGCGGTATCGGCATCGCGCTGTATGACAACGCAGGCCAGAATCTGCTCATCAACAAAGATACGATGACGGCGACGACGGGTGCCGCTCATTTAGGTCTGGGGATGGTAAAACTGGCAGGCCAGGCAGCGAACGCGGGTGCTGTACAGGGTTCTCTGACGATTCAGATCGAACGTCTGTAATAAATCCCTCCTCGTGAAATCGAGGGGGAATTCTATTCTGCGTTGTTGACTACTAACCGAGAACACCATGAAAATTATCTACTCTGCATTAATCCTGTCATCAGTGATGACAGGCTTTGCCGCGCAGGCCGAAGATGTTTCCGCCACGCTGTCGATTACCGGGAATGCCACCAGTGGACCGACGGGTTGCGAAGTGATTATGAACCCACAGACCATCGCATTAGATACTATCGATCTGGATGCGCTGCCATGGCAGGGGGGAAATACCATTCCGAAGAATCCAATTAACCTGCATGTTTCAGGTAGCAGCGAGTGTTATGCATTAGTGGCAGCGAATCGCATGGCTTATCGTTTTGTGGGTACGCCAGATGCCGGTGAAGGGTCGGTGTTAGCCAATACCGATACGTCATCTCTCGCCGCGCAAGGCGTAGGGATTGGCATATTTGATATGCACGGTAAATTCCTGGATATCAGGAAAACTGTATCGGCGCTGGATATAGAACGTATTACCCTGCAGGTCGTGTCTCTCAAAGGAACGGAACAAAGACCTACCGAGGGGAATGTGAACGGCGATCTCACGGTCCAGATTGAACGTTTGTAATCCATAGCGACAGCCACCCGTTTTGTGGAATTTAAAACGGAAAATAAAAAAGCCCGAAGTCCACTCTTCGGGCTTTTCACTCACAACGTGAGAATCAACTTACAGGAAGTTAATCTGCACGTTGGCATTCGCTGCAATCGTCCCTGCGGTTGCAGGTTTAGTGTTATCAGACAGCACAACATCCGTCTGAATCGCGATGTGTGCTTCGCCCATCTCATTAATATTGCGCGAGGTGGTGGTGCCGGAGTTAATCGGTACCAGCGGATGCTGGTCAATTCCCACTTGCTCGTAGAAACCAATCGCCACGTTTTGCGCGGCACCCGCAGCGGCCGATTGGGTGCTGAGCAGTTTGCCATTGACGGCATCGGCGGCACCCAGCACGGTGGCGGAAACATGCAGACCCTGATGACAACCCACGATATCAATCATATACAGCTGAGCATGCCGAGGGCCGTCTTCCGCGCGGCGGATCTCATCCGGGCCTGAGATGCTGTCAAAAGATAAGCTTGGCGGGGCCGAAATGACGCAATCACTGGCGGAGATCACCTTTGCGGTGACGTCCATATCGTATGTCCCCAGCGTGTCACTCGCATTAACCGTTCCTGCACAACCCAGGGCTACGGCAGTCAACGCAAAACAGAGAAGTTTTTTATTCATAATAATTGCCTTGATGAAATCGATATAGGCGAACAGATCAACGTGGCGATCTCTTCACGCTAAATAAAAATTACAGATAGTCGATTTTGAATTGTGCAGAAGAGGTCACCAGACCAGGTTCAATTGCTTTTGCGCCATCGGTTTTCGCCAGCGCGACAATTAGGTTAATGCCCAGGTTTGAAACTCCGGCAGGTTTCGCGAACGTACTTGCTTCCCCCCCGACGGTGAGTTGTTTAAAGTCAGGGAAAGTCCAGACGCCAACGCCCACATTAGATGCGGCACCGGATTGCGAAGTATTGGTTAAAAGAGAGGCATCCGTCGCATCCGCCGATCCCTGGAGGCTCACAGAAAGTACGCTTTCCGCTGACGCACAGTTTTCAAATGAGAGGGTCGTCGCGCCCGTCATGGCCTGCGGTGCCTGATCGCTGGTTTTGATATCGGTATCGATAACTTCACCAAGATCGAGGGAGGGTTTGATGTTGACCGTGCATTTTTCACTGGAAACAAGCGCACCCGATATATCCAGTGACAGCGAGCTGTCGGTGGCGGCATTTGCCATTCCTGGCGCCAGTATCAGGGTGACCAGTGAAGCCAGTGCCATATTTGTGCTGAATTTTTTCATACTCTTTTCCTTTGAGTTTATAAATACCAAATCTTATCCATGAGGAATGAATAGGATTTGCTATTTATTTAAAAATCCTTCCCGTCTAAATATCTTTCTATTAATGGTAAATCGTAGAGCGCGCTCAGCTTAGCGTAAAAAGATATATTCCTGTATTCATCGCGGACTCTTCCGAGGTCTAAAAATATACCTTCTGGCGCTATATTCTTCGGTTAATTTCAGGCCGGGAAGAAGCGCGTCTTTATGAGAATGGGACTTTCCCTCTACTCTTCCTGCGATTAGCAGGTATCCTTAGGGTCAGTCGTTGGTCGTTAATGTTTTGAATTCGCGGATCTCACCAAACTATGCAAAAAATGTTACGCATGCCGCTGCTCCTGGCATTGTTGTCGTGCCTGATGATGATGCCTTTTCTCTCGCAGGCAGAGGACGCCCCCTCGCAAACCGAGGCAGAGCAGCCCGTCAAGGTCAACGTCGGCACGGCGTTGCCGGCCCTGCAAAAACGCCTGGATACCCTCAAGCAGCAGGTGTCTGCGGTTAAAACCGACAAAAAATTCACCGCCCTGAATGACGATGCGCTCAAGCTCGCCGAAGATGCCAACAAACTGGCGGTGGTGCTTGCCCCGCAGCTGACGCAGATTCAGGCCCAGCTCGACGTACTCGGTCCGGCGCCTGCACCTGGCACGGTCACGGAAACGGCGCAGGTGGTCGGCCAGCGTAAGCAGCTTAATAACAGCAAAACGCTGCTGACCACCCAGATTGAGCAGGTCAAAGCCATCGCCGTTAACGCCCAGAATCTCTCCAGCCAAATCTACGGCCTGCGACGCGATGCGCTGAAAACCCAGATCGCCCTCAATACCGGCAGCATTCTGGGAGAGAAATTCTGGTCGCCGCTGATCTCGCCTAACGAGAAGGACACGCAGCGGTTCGACGAGTTCGGCTCGCAGGTGAGTGACGCCTGGCATCAGGCGTGGGACGAAGACTGGTACTTCGGCTCCGGTTTTTATCTTTTACTGGCGCTGGTTATTGGTCTCTTCGGGCGCAAAGCGCTGGACAGGCCGATGAACTGGATCCTGCCGCGCTGGCTGCCGCAGGGACGTTTTCGCCGCAGCTTCCTCGCCTGTTTCACCACGCTCAGCACCACGGTGACGCTCGGGATCAGCATGCAGCTGATCTGCTATATCTTCACGCGTTTGCCGGACACCTCCCGCCTGGTGATGGATTTCGCCGATCAGCTGGTTGAGCTGACCTGGTTCTCGGCGATCATCGCAGGGCTGGGCATCGCGCTGCTCTCGAACAGCCATCCGTCGTGGCGTCTGCCGGGCATCGCCGATCCGCTGGCGAAAACCCTCGCCTCGTTCCCGATTCTGCTCGCAGCCTCCATTTTCATCTTCGGTATTATCGAGCAGCTCAATGGCCTGGTCGGGTCGAGCATTGATGCGACCCTGTTCGGTAACGGCCTCTCGGCGCTGCTGGTGGCGCTGAACTGCCTGATTGCGCCGATCCGCGTTAACCGGATGCGGCGTAAAATGCGCGCGGAAGGGGAGCAGACCGAAGCGCGTTCGACGATGGCGGGGCTGATTCACCTGGTGATCAGCCTGACGGCGTTCGTCATTCTGCTCGCGCTGCTGATCGGTTATATCCCGCTGGCACGCTTTGTCACCTTCGAACTGCTGTGGATTGGCCTGGTGGTCAGCTGCCTCTACCTGCTGATCCACTTCGTGGTGGATCTCTGTGAAGCGGTGTTCTCGCCGACCACCCAGAGCGGGAAAATCCTGCAGAGCACCCTGAGCGTCAACGAGCGCCACCTGTCTCTGGCGTCGACCTTATTCTCTGCCTTGGGCAAAACCACGCTGCTGTTGATGGCCCTCGTGGCGCTGCTCAACGGCACTTTCGGCACCACCACGCCGCTGGAACTGGTCAGTAAAATCGCCGATATCTGGGGCGGCAAAGGCCTCGAAAGCATGAACATCATCCCGGCGCATGCGGTGAATGCCGTGCTGTGTCTGGTGGTCGGATGGTATATCTTGCGCTCGTCGCGCCGCTGGCTGGATCACGAGTTCCTGCCGAAAACCACCATGGACAGAGGCCTGCGCGCCTCGCTGGTGACGCTCTTCACCAACGTTGGTTACGTGCTGCTGATCATGCTCACCCTGTCGATGCTCGGCATCGAGTGGAATCGTCTGGCGTGGATCGTCAGCGCCCTGTCGGTCGGTATCGGTTTTGGCCTGCAGGAGATTGTGAAGAACTTTATTTCCGGCCTGATCCTGCTGACGGAACGTCCGGTGAAAGTGGGAGATTTGGTGAGTATCAGCGGTGTCGAGGGCGATATCCGCCGCATCAACGTGCGTGCGACGGAAATTCAGCTGAGTGATAAATCCACGGTTATCGTCCCGAACTCGCAGCTCAT
This sequence comes from Lelliottia sp. EB106-05-01-XG201, assembly GCF_058791735.1. Lineage (NCBI taxonomy): Bacteria > Pseudomonadati > Pseudomonadota > Gammaproteobacteria > Enterobacterales > Enterobacteriaceae > Lelliottia > Lelliottia sp. EB106-05-01-XG201. The sequence goes on along the minus strand of NZ_JBYTDV010000001.1, from coordinate 4,461,437 downwards.
TTCCCAGAACGTGCGTAACGCCACCATGGGCAATGCGCAGGGCGTCGCGACCATCGCGCTGACCTTCCCGCTGGATATCGACCCGGAGCAGGTGCGCAATCTGCTGCTGGAGGCCTATAGCCTGCATGAATCTATTCTGGAAGCGCCCGCGCCGTCGGTCAGCTTTAAAGAGCTGGGGCCGAACGGGATTGTGCTGAGCGTCACCGGGTACGTGAACAGCCCGCGTATGGTCAGCGGAACGCGCAGCGACCTGCTGTATGAGATCCTCAAAATGCTGCGTGCGGCGGGCATTAGCCTGAGTCAGACGCAGACGATGGTGCTGGAACAGCCGCACCGCGTCACAGTTGAGGATGAAGCGAAAGGTCAGTGATAAACTGGATTGGGGCCGGGAACGGCCCATTTTAACTTTGTTGGTTTTTTTCAATTCTGCATGGTGTGTTTTTTGTAATCAAAAGGGTTGTGTAATGGCATCTGCTCATCTCGGTTTCCCGACGGAAACCGTCGTTGTATTTGTGGTGATGGCGGTGGGGGCGATGTTTATCGATCTCTTCATGCATCGTCACGACAAACCTGTCTCGCTGAAAAGCGCCGTGATGTGGTCCATTTTCTGGGTCATGCTGGCGATGGCGTTTGCCGGGTTCCTGTACGTTCACCATGGCGCCGAAATGGCGAGCCTGTTCCTCACCGGCTATGCGCTGGAAGAGGTGCTGTCGGTCGATAACCTGTTCGTGATGATGGCGATTTTCGCCTGGTTCGGCGTGCCGGATAAATATCGTCACCGCGTGCTCTACTGGGGTGTGCTGGGGGCAATTGTGTTCCGCGGGATTTTCGTGGCGATCGGCACCAGCCTGCTGAGTCTGGGCCCGTATGTGGAAGTGGTTTTTGCGCTGGTGGTCGGCTGGACCGCGCTGATGATGCTGCGTCGTAATGAAGAGAGCGACGAGGTCGAGGACTATTCCCACCATCTGGCGTATCGCCTGGTGAAACGCTTCTATCCGGTGTGGCCGAAGATCAGCAGCAACAAGTTTTTGCTGACCCAGAAAGAGGTGGATGCCGAGCTGGAAAAACCGGAAAACCAGGATGTGATGGTGGGCCGCGTGAAGAAAGCGAAGCGCTACGCGACGCCGCTGCTGCTGTGCGTGGCGGTGGTGGAGCTGTCGGACGTGATGTTTGCTTTCGATTCGGTGCCCGCGATTATCGCCGTCAGCCGTGAGCCGCTGATCATTTACAGCGCGATGATGTTCGCGATCCTCGGCTTACGTACGCTCTACTTCGTGCTGGAAGCGATGAAACAGTATCTGGTCCATCTGGAGAAATCCGTGGTGCTGCTGCTGTTCTTCGTGGCGTTTAAGCTGGGGCTGAATGCCACCGACCACTTCTGGCATCACGGGTATAACATCTCCGCGAACATGAGCCTGTTTGTGGTGTTGGGTGTGCTGGCGTTGGGGATTATTGCGAGTGTGGTGTTCCCTGGGAAACGTGCGGCCTGATGCCCGGCGGCGCTTCGCTTGCACGGGCCTACGAGTGTTGTAGGCCGGGTAAGGCGGAGCCGCCACCCGGCGATACCGACTACTTAATCGGCGAATGACGCCGCGCTCTTGGCGGATGGAAATGCCGCCAGTGTGGATCCTGCGCTGCGGCCAGCAACTCATGGTCGCCGCGCGTATCACCCCAGGCGCGCAGGTGGTAATCGTTCAAATCACCATACACCCGCTCCAGTCTCGCGACCTTCTGCGCACAGCGGCAGTTATGCCCGGTGATCCGGCCCGTCAGTTTACCGTCCACCACTTCCAGCTGCGTACCAATCAGTTTAATACCGAGCTTATCGGCCCACGGCTGCAGGACCAGCGCCGGAGAGGCTGAACAGATCGTCACCTCCGCACCGGAATTCACTTCCGCCGCCACCGCCATCACGCCCGCCGGGCGCATCAGCTTGTTCCAGTATTTCTCACAAAACAGCTCCGCCTGCTCGCGCAGCCAGTGCTCGTCTACGCCAGTCAGGAAGGTCTTCACCAGCACCTCTTTCAGCTCATCGCGCGTCAGTTTGCGGCGCACGCAGTGGAGGGTCGGCAGCGCCATGCGCACCAGTCGTCCGGCAAAATAACGTTTACCAAAGGCAAATCGCAGAAAGGGGATAAAGCTGTCGTGGTGCGTCAACGTCCCGTCAAAGTCAAAAACGGAGAGCACCCGGGATTTTGCCACTGCCTCATCGGCGATCATATTGGTCATAAAGATGTCTTAGCTGAAATACACATTCTGGTCATTAGTTTACCTGCTTTACCTTTCCAGTCCCTCAATCACGTGCTTTTTTTTCACAAAGTTGCGACCCGGCTGGAATGTCCGTTTTTGGACCAACCAGTGATTGGATGAAAAGTGAGCTGTCTATATTATCACCGCATCGAAAGCCTATTCGAGGGACCATTGCCCCCTCACCGGTAAGGAAAAACTCACTCACAGCTTAGAATTGATATGACCTTTAGACTGCTTTTTTCAACCCTCTTGTTAAGTTTTGCTTCGTTTTCCGCATTCAGTTTTGAACTGCCTGCATCCATGTTATCGCATCAGCATCAGCTGTCGCTCTCACCGGCAAAAACGTCGCTGGAGCATCAGGAACCGGGCCAGCTGCGGGGCCGCATCCTGGCGCAGTATCAACAATGGAAAGGGACGCATTACGTCTGGGGAGGCACCTCGCACCGCGGCGTGGATTGCTCAGCCCTGATGCAACATCTGTTCAGCGAGGCTGCCGATCTGTCGCTGCCGCGTACAACGGGAGAACAGATCAACCGTGGCGTTCAGGTGGCGGAATACCGCCTCAAAGCGGGTGATCTGATCTTCTTCCAGACCGGGCCGCACCGCCGCCATGTCGGCGTGTATATTGGCGACCATCAGTTTATTCACGCCTCAACCAGTCAGGGCGTGACGGTCTCGACGCTGGCGAACAACTACTGGCATTCGCACTTCATTACCGCCCGCCGGGTGACGGGCAGCAATGCCTAAATAATGTCGTCGACCACGCCACCGTCCACGCGCAATGCCGCGCCGGAGGTGGCGGAGGCCTGCGTTGAACAGACATACACCACCATATTGGCGACCTCTTCCACGGTCGATGCGCGCTGAATCACCGACGTCGGGCGGTTGGCCATGACAAACTCTTTCGCCAGCTGTTCGAGCGATTTCCCGGTTTTATCCATCTCATCTTTCATCATCGCCGCGAATCCGTCCGACATCGTCGGCCCCGGCAGGACGCTGTTCACGGTCACGCCGCTGCCCGCCACAAATTTCGCCAGACCGCGCGCCAGCGACAGCTGGGCCGTCTTCGTCACGCCGTAGTGGATCATGTCCGCTGGAATATTGCATGCCGATTCAGACGAGATAAACACCACCCGACCCCAGCCTTTTTGCACCATCCCCGGCAGCAGGGCGCGCGACAGGCGCACGCCGGACATCACGTTGGTCTGCCAGTAACGATCCCAGGTGTCATCGTCGGTGGCGTAGAAATCCTCCGGCCCGTAAATCCCGGCGTTGTTCACCAGGATGTCGACGTTCGATGCCACTTTCAGCACCGACTCCACGCCCTCGGGCGAGCTGAGATCGGCGATGGTCGCCCGCACCTGTGCGCCAGGCACCGCCTGCTGGAGCTGCTGAATGCCGTTATTCACCGACTCCGCGCTGCGCCCGTTGATGATCACTTCTGCACCGCTTTCCGCCAGCCCGCGCGCAATGGCGAGCCCAATGCCGCCGGTAGACGCCGTGACCAGTGCGACTTTTCCCGTCAGATCGATTTTCATAGGCTGTTCCTTATGATGAGTAAAGTTCAGACCCTAAAGCGTAGCAGTTCACGGGCCCTTCGATGGCCTCATCTATTCTTGCTTTTAACCGGTAATATTAAATAAAAACGACAATCGTCGAGAATGAAAAGTTCCGACTCACTTCGCATTTATTTAAACGAAAACAAGGTTTTTTAGATCTGTTAAACGTTCGTTTACTTTTATCCGGTGGGCGACTGAAATATATTCTTAACATGACGTGAGCATTGTCACACAAATTTATTATGCGCAGGCATTTATTAAGCTACTGTTACTTATGGTTTTTTATCGATGTCTTTTCATGTCGATATGTTTTCGCTCTCCGTCTCTTAATTCTTTCCTAAGAAAAGAAGATTACTTTGGCGTTATTGAGGCATTGTTGACATTAATGACGCTATGACTAGATTTTATTTCGTCTTTATTTAAAAAGCATCCCGCACTATTCGGTGAACTGCCGTGACGACCGTTAAGAATAATATCGCAAGGAAATTAATAATGAGTGATTTTCTGCCTTTTTCACGCCCGTCGATGGGCGCGGAAGAAATTGCCGCTCTGCAGGACGTTCTGGCGTCTGGCTGGATCACCACCGGGCCGAAGAATCAGGCGCTGGAAGAGGCATTCTGTACCCTGACGGGAAACCGCCACGCGATTGCCGTCAGTTCAGCCACGGGCGGAATGCACGTCACCCTGATGGCGCTGGGCATCGGTCCTGGGGATGAAGTGATCACCCCGTCCCTGACCTGGGTGTCAACGCTGAATATGATCGTGCTGCTGAATGCCACGCCAGTGATGATCGACGTCGATCGCGATAACCTGATGGTCACGCCGGAGGCTGTCGAAGCGGCCATCACGCCGCGCACCAAAGCCATTATCCCGGTGCATTACGCCGGGGCGCCGGTGGATATCGACGCCATTCGCGCCATCGGTGAACGCCACGGCATTCCGGTGATCGAAGACGCCGCCCACGCCGCCGGGACGTATTACAAAGGCCGTCACGTCGGCTGGCAGGGAACGGCGATTTTCTCCTTCCACGCCATCAAAAACATGACCTGCGCAGAAGGCGGGCTCGTGGTGACGGACGATGAACAGCTGGCGCAGCGTATTCGCAGCCTCAAATTCCACGGTCTCGGCGTGGATGCATTCGACCGCCAGACGCTCGGTCGCGCGCCGCAGGCCGAAGTGATCTCCCCCGGTTTTAAATACAACCTCGCTGATATCAACGCCGCGCTGGCCCTGGTGCAACTCGGCAAGCTGGGCAATGCCAACCGCCGCCGCGCGGAGATTGCCAGCCGCTATCTGCTGGAACTTGCCGACACGCCGTTCAAGCCCCTGAGCGTACCGGCCTGGCCGCATCTGCATGCCTGGCATCTGTTCATCATTCGCGTGGACGAAGCGGCGTGCGGCATTACCCGCGACGCGCTGATGGAAGCCCTGAAAGCCCAGGGCATCGGCACTGGCCTGCATTTCCGCGCGGCCCACACGCAAAAATATTACCGCGAGCGGTTCCCGGACGTGTCCTTGCCGAACACCGAATGGAACAGCGCACGCATCTGTTCACTCCCTCTTTTCCCGGATATGACCCATGACGACACAACCCGCGTCATTACCGCGCTCCATCAGCTTGCAGGACATGGACATGTTTAGTCTGCCGCCTGTGAAAAAAGTCTCGGTGGTGATCCCGGTTTATAACGAGCAGGAGAGCCTGCCGGAGCTGATTCGCCGCACCATCGCCGCCTGCGACACCATGGGCAAGGAGTATGAAATTCTGCTGGTGGACGACGGCAGCAGCGACGACTCCGCGATGATGCTCACCGAAGCCGCTGAGCTTGACGGCAGCCACATCGTCGCCGTGCTGCTGAACCGCAACTACGGGCAGCACTCGGCAATCATGGCCGGGTTCAGCCACGTGACGGGCGATCTGATCATCACCCTCGACGCCGATCTGCAGAACCCGCCGGAGGAGATCCCGCGCCTGGTCGCGACCGCCGACGAAGGTTATGACGTGGTCGGCACCGTGCGTCAGAACCGCCAGGACAGCGTGTTCCGCAAGCTGGCCTCGCGCACCATCAACCGCCTGATCCAGCGCACCACCGGCAAGGCGATGGGCGATTACGGCTGCATGCTGCGCGCCTACCGTCGGCACATCGTCGACGCGATGCTGCACTGCCACGAACGCAGCACCTTCATTCCGATTCTCGCCAATACCTTTGCGCGTAAGGCCACGGAGATCCCGGTGCTGCACGCCGAGCGCGAGCACGGGGAATCCAAATACAGCTTTATGCGCCTGATCAACCTGATGTACGACCTGATCACCTGCCTGACCACCACGCCGCTGCGTCTGCTCAGTGTCTTTGGCAGCATTATTGCCCTGATGGGCTTTGCGCTCTCTGTGCTGCTGGTGGTCCTGCGTCTGGCCTATGGCCCGCAGTGGGCGGCGGAAGGGGTCTTCATGCTCTTCGCCGTGCTGTTCATGTTTATCGGCGCCCAGTTTGTCGGCATGGGGTTACTCGGTGAGTACATCGGCCGTATCTACAACGATGTCCGCGCACGTCCGCGCTACTTTATTCAACGTGTTGTCCGTCAGGAACACAAATCCTCTCAGGAAGGAAATCACCCATGAAAGCCGTAGTTTTTGCCTATCACGATATGGGATGTACGGGCACGTTAGCCCTTCTGGAAGCGGGTTATGACATCGCCGCTATTTTCACTCACCCGGATACCGCGGGCGAGAACCACTTCTTTAGCTCCGTGGCGCGTATCGCCGCTGAGCGTGAAATCCCGGTGTACGCACCCGATGACGTGAACCATCCGCTGTGGGTGGACCGCATCCAGAAACTCGCGCCCGATGTGATTTTCTCGTTCTACTACCGCAACCTGCTGTGCGATGAGATCCTCAGCGCTGCGACCGCCGGGGCGTACAACCTTCACGGTTCCCTGCTGCCAAAATACCGCGGTCGCGCGCCGCTGAACTGGGTGCTGGTGAACGGCGAAACGGAAACCGGCGTGACGCTGCACCGCATGGTGAAAAGCGCGGATGCCGGGGCGATCGCCGCCCAGCAGCGGGTCGGTATTGAAGCGGATGACACCGCCCTGACCCTGCATCACAAGCTGTGTGCCGCGGCGCAGACATTACTGCGCGACGCCCTGCCAGCCCTGCGTGAGGGCACGATCAAAGAGACCGAACAGAATCACAGCGAAGCCACCTGTTTTGGCCGTCGCACTCCTGAAGACGGGCGTCTCGACTGGACCAGACCGGCGGTGCAACTGCACAACCTGGTGCGCGCGGTGACCGATCCGTGGCCGGGTGCGGTGGCTTACGTCGGGGCGAGTAAATTTATCGTCTGGAAATCCCGCGTGCGCACGGACATTCCGGCGGCGAAACCGGGCACCGTTATTTCCGCTTCCCCGCTGGTGATCGCTTGCGGCGAACAGGCGCTGGAGATTGTCACCGGACAGACGGAAAACGGCGTCTATATGCCGGGCACGCAGCTGGCGCAGTCCTTAGGCCTGGTGAACGGTGCACTGGTCACCAGCGCCCCGTTTGTGGCCCTGAAACGCCGCACCCGCGTGCTGATCCTCGGCGTGAACGGCTTTATCGGTAACCACCTGACCGAACGTTTGCTGAAAGACGACAACTACGAAATCTATGGCCTTGATATTGGTTCGGATGCGATCAGCCGTTTCCTCGACTGCCCGCGCTTCCATTTCGTGGAAGGGGACATCAGCATCCACTCCGAGTGGATCGAATACCACATCAAGAAATGCGACGTGGTACTGCCGCTGGTGGCCATCGCCACGCCAATCGAATACACCCGTAATCCGCTGCGCGTGTTCGAGCTCGATTTCGAAGAGAACCTGAAAATCATCCGCGACTGCGTGAAGTACAACAAGCGCATCATCTTCCCGTCCACCTCGGAAGTGTATGGCATGTGCACCGACAAAGTGTTCGACGAAGACACCTCGAACCTGGTCGTCGGGCCGATCAACAAACAACGCTGGATTTACTCCGTATCGAAACAGCTGCTGGACCGCGTGATCTGGGCCTACGGCGAAAAAGAGAATCTGCGCTTCACCCTGTTCCGTCCGTTTAACTGGATGGGGCCGCGCCTCGATAACCTGAACGCGGCGCGCATTGGCAGCTCGCGTGCCATCACCCAGCTGATCCTCAATCTGGTGGAAGGCTCGCCGATTAAGCTGATCGAGGGCGGCAAACAGAAACGCTGCTTCACCGATATCAGCGACGGCATCGAAGCCCTGTTCCGCATCATCGAGAACAAAGACGGGCGCTGCGACGGGGAGATCATCAACATCGGCAACCCGGAGAACGAAGCGAGCATCCGCGAGCTGGCCGAAATGCTGCTGGAAAGCTTCGAGCGCCATCCGCTGCGTGACCGCTTCCCGCCGTTCGCCGGTTTCCGCGAAGTGGAAAGCAGCAGCTATTATGGCAAAGGGTATCAGGACGTTGAGCACCGCAAACCGAGCATCCGCAATGCGAAACGCTGCCTGAACTGGACGCCGACGGTGGATATGGTTCAGACCATCGACGAAACGCTCGATTTCTTCCTGCGCACCGTGGAGCTGACGGAACAGGCATCATGAAAAAAGTCGGTTTACGCATTGATGTCGATACCTTTCGTGGCACCCGCGACGGCGTGCCGCGCCTGCTGGAACTGCTGAGCGAGCACCAGGTGCGCGCCAGCTTTTTCTTCAGCGTCGGGCCTGACAACATGGGGCGCCACCTGTGGCGCCTGTTTAAACCGACCTTTCTGATGAAAATGCTGCGCTCGCGCGCGGCCTCCCTCTACGGCTGGGATATCCTGCTGGCAGGCACCGCCTGGCCTGGAAAACGCATTGGCGCGGGGAACGAAGAGGTGATCCGCGCCGCGGCCATGAGTCATGAAGTCGGGCTGCACGCCTGGGATCATCACGCCTGGCAGGCCTGGAGCGGGGTGTGGAAAATCCCCCGTCTGACCCGTGAAGTCGAACGCGGTCTGATGGAGCTGGAGGCGATCCTCGGCAAGCCGGTCCACTGCTCGGCGGTGGCGGGCTGGCGCGCGGATCAGCGCGTCGTTCGCGCCAAAGAGCCGTTTAAATTTCGCTATAACAGCGACTGTCGCGGCAGCGGGCCATTTCTGCCGCAGCTCGGCGAATCGCGGTTCGGTACCGTGCAAATCCCGGTCACGCTCCCGACCTGGGATGAAGTGGTCGGGCGGGAAGTGACGGCGGAGAATTTTAACCGCTATATTCTCGACTGCATCCACCGCGATGCCGGCACGCCGGTCTACACCATCCACGCCGAAGTGGAGGGGATTGCGTATCAGCAGGACTTCGCCGCGCTGCTGCAGCTGGCCGCGCAGGAAGGCATTCAGTTTTGCCCGTTAAGCGAGCTGTTGCCCGACGATCTCAGCACCTTACCCGTCGGCAAAATTGTTCGTGATGAAATGGCTGGCCGTGAAGGCTGGCTTGGCTATCAACAAACCGTGAGCCCAGCTCCATGAAATCTGCGCGTTTTGGTGTCGCTCTTTTCGTTCTGTTTGCGCTTTACTATCTGCTGCCCGTCGATATCCGCCTGCTCTGGCAGCCGGATGAAACGCGCTATGCGGAGATCAGCCGGGAAATGCTGGCCACAGGAAACTGGGTGGTGCCGCATTTCCTTGGGCTGAGATATTTTGAAAAACCGATTGCCGGGTACTGGATTAACAGTCTCGGCCAGATGCTGTTTGGCGACTCGAACTTTGCCGTGCGCGCCGGGGCGATTTTCTCCACCGGGCTGACCGCGCTGCTGGTCATCTGGCTGGCCTGGCAGATCTGGCGCGATAAGCGCGTGGCGCTGACCTCGGGCGTGATCTTTCTGACGTTGCTGCTGGTCTACGGCGTCGGCACTTACGCCGTGCTCGACCCGATGATCACCCTCTGGCTGGTCGCCGCGATGTGTAGCTTCTGGATTGCGGCGCAGGCGAACACCCGCGCGGGCAAAATCGGCGGCTACCTGCTGCTGGGACTGGCCTGCGGGATGGGCGTCATGACCAAAGGCTTTCTGGCGCTGGCGGTGCCGGTCGTTGCGGTACTGCCGTGGGTGATTGTACAGAAACGCTGGAAAGAAGTGCTGTTGTACGGCTGGCTGGCGGTGCTGAGCTGCGTGCTGATCGTCCTGCCGTGGGCGCTGGCGATTGCCCATCGCGAGCCGGATTTCTGGCGCTACTTCTTCTGGGTCGAGCATGTCCAGCGCTTTGCCAGCAGCGATGCCCAGCACAAAGCCCCGTTCTGGTACTACATTCCGTTCCTGATGGCGGGAAGTTTACCCTGGCTGGCGCTGCTCCCTGGCGCACTGCGCCTCGGCTGGCGCGATGTGAAAGAGGCGCGCGGCGGGTTCTATTTGTTAGGCTGGGTGGTGATGCCGCTGCTATTTTTCAGCATCGCGAAAGGCAAACTGCCGACCTACATTCTGCCGTGCTTCGCCCCCCTGGCGATGCTGATGGCGCGCTACGCCTGTGGGCTTATCGGAAACGGCGTGAAAGTCCTGCGGGTCAACGCGATCATCAACCTGGCGTTTGGCGTGCTGGGCGTCGTCGCGGCGCTTGTCGTCTCGCCCTGGGGACCGACCAAACATCCGGTCTGGACCTCCGTCGAGCTGTACAAAGTCTTCTGCGCGGTGGTGGCGTTTCTGGTCTGGGCGCTGGTCGGCTGGTGGACGTTACGCCGGGCGGAGCAGCGCTGGTGGCTGGCGGCGCTCTGTCCGCTGGGGCTGGGTCTGCTGCTTGGGTTCGCCGTGCCGAATCGGGTGGTGGATTCCAAACAGCCGCAGTCGCTGGTGGATACCGTGCGACAGCCGCTGACGGAGAGCCGCTTCGTGCTGGCGAACAACGTCGGGGTTGCCTCCGGGCTGGCGTGGGATCTGAAACGCAGCGATATCATCATGTTTGGTCAGAGCGGCGAGCTGAAATACGGCCTGGATTATCCGGATGTGCAAGGGCGTTACGTGGGCAGAGACGAGTTCCGCAGCTGGCTGGCGGAGCATCGCGCGCAGGGGAAAATCTCGCTGGTGATCCTGCTGTCGAAAAACGATGACCTCGCGCGCGCCGATCTGCCGAAACCCGACAGTCTCTACATTCAGGGACGTCTGGCCTACCTGCAGTATCTCCCGCAATGACGGTCTGGATCTGGCTGGGACTGGCAAGCCTGCTGAGCTGCGCGGGCCAGCTGTGCCAGAAACAGGCCACGCGCCCGGCAAAAAACGGCGGGCGCGGCAGGCATATCATCTTCTGGCTTGGCCTGGCGCTGCTGGCGCTGGGCCTCGGCATGGTGCTGTGGCTGATGGTGCTCCAGCGCGTGCCGGTGGGGATTGCTTATCCTATGCTGAGCCTGAATTTTGTCTGGGTGACGCTGGCGGCAAAAGCATTCTGGCGCGAGAAGGTCGCGCTTCATCACTGGCTGGGCGTGGGGCTGATCATGGCCGGTATTGTGCTGCTGGGAGGTAGCCTGTGAAAGGGACATTCTGGGCGCTGTGCAGCGTGGTGCTGGTGAGCGGGGCGCAACTCCTGCTGCGCTCGGCGATGGTCTCTTTGCCGCCGGTCGCTGAACCACTCACGTTGCTTAGCGCGTTGCTACACTTTGCCCCCGGCAGCGGCATATTGCTGCTGGGACTGAGTGGGTATATCGCGTCGATGGGCTGCTGGTATCTGGCGCTGCACCGCATGGCGCTGAGCCAGGCCTATGCGTTGCTCAGCCTGAGTTACATTCTGGTGTGGATTGCCGCTATCGTGCTATCCGGCTGGAATGAGTCGTTTTCCTGGGCCGGGCTGACGGGCGTCGGTTTGATTATCGCTGGGGTGCTGGTGATTTTTCGGCCAGCGGTTCAAAAGGCGAAATAGACTCAGCGGTCAGATTAAAAGGCGTTGGCGTACAGACCGCCAGACTCAGGGAGCCGAACTGAAGCTGGCTCACGGAGTGCGGCTGCTTTGCCGCGCTGTCGATGCTGACAATCTGCCAGGCACTGCCGCCGCGCTGTTTGACGATGGCCTCTTTGCGCGTCCAGATGCGCCAGAATGCCGACAGTTTTTCCGCCGGTGGCTCACGCTCCAGCTCATCATGCTCGGCCACGCTAAACACGGCGTTGGCCAGCGCCTGCCAGTTATCGCGCGGGCGAATGACTTCGATATCGCAACCCACTTCGCCTTCATCGCTCAGCAGCAGCGCAATATCATCCCCGCTATGGCTCAGGTTGAACCACAGGGGACGGTCGTCCACAAACGCGGGTTTCCCCTGTTCACCAAAGACGATTTCCGGCAGCGGCGCGGGGGATAACACGCGGGTGAGCAGCGTCCGTCCCGCCAGCCAGCGGGCACGTCGGGCGCCCGGCGGCGCCATATCTGCCAGCGCTGAAGCATAAGGATCAGCGTTAAGAGTCGAAATTTTTCCCAGTACAAACTGGTACATAGTTACGCCCAGCGTTTGATGATTATCGAGGTGTTTATGCCGCCAAACGCGAAGTTATTGCTTTGCAGGTATTCGCAATCAATCCGGCGGGCTTCCCCCATAATATAATCTAAAGCGCCACATTGCTCGTCGGGTTGTCTTAAATTCAGCGTTGGGGCGAACCAGCCTTCGCGCATCATCTGCAAACTCATCCAGGCTTCCAGCGCTCCGCAGGCCCCTAACGTGTGGCCGAAATAGCTTTTTAACGACGAAATCGGCACGCTCTCGCCGTAAATGGCCGCCGTGGCCAGACTTTCGGCGATATCACCGCGGTCTGTCGCCGTGCCGTGCGCCGAGATATAGCCCATATCCGCCGCGCTCAGCCCCGCCATTTTCAGCGACTGCTCCATGCAAATCTGCATCGTTTCGCGCTGCGGCTGGGTGATGTGCGCGGCGTCGCAGTTGGTGGCGAAGCCGACGATTTCGCCGTAGATGGTCGCCCCGCGCGCTTTGGCGTGCTCCAGCTCTTCCAGAATCAGCGTGCCCGCACCTTCGCCAATCACCAGCCCATCGCGCTGGGTATCGAAGGGTGACGGCGTGGTTTTCGGCGCATCGTTGCGCTGACTGGTGGCAAACAGGGTATCAAACACCGCTGCTTCGGACGGACACAGCTCTTCCGCGCCGCCTGCCACCATCACGGTCTGATAACCGTGGCGAATCGCTTCCCATGCATAGCCAATCGCCTGGCTGCCGGAGGTGCAGGCGCTTGAAGTCGGGATCACTCGTCCGCGCAGGCCGAAGAACAGGCCGGTGTTCACCGCCGTGGTGTGCGGCATCATCTGCACGTAGGTCGTGCCGGTGATGTTGTTGGTGTGCTTTTCCGTCAGCATGGTGGCAAATTCGCTCACTGGGCCGGTGCTGCCGGTGGAGGAGCCGTAGGCGATCCCGGTTTCGCCGTTGGTCAGCACCGCTTCGCCGATCAGCCCGGCCTGCTCCAGCGCTTTTTCGGTGGCGCGCGTCGACATCAGCGACACGCGGCCCATCGCGCGGATCCGCTTGCGGGTGTAGTGCTCCGGCAGGGTGAAATCGTCAATTGGCGCGCCGAGCAGGGTGTGCAGGCCGTCGTAAATCTGCCACTCCGGCATTTTACGCACCGCGTTAACGCCCGCCTGAAGCCCCGCCGAAACCGACTGCCAGTCCTCGCCAAAGGCGGTGACGCCGCCCATGCCTGTAATAACCACGCGACGTGTCATAGCATTCCTCCATTAATGGAAATGACCTGGCGGGTGACGTAGCCCGCAATATCTGACATCAGGTAACTGGCTAGACCGGCCACTTCATCGGCCTGGCCCATACGTTTCATTGGGATGATGGACATCGCCTCTTTCAGCGCCGCCTCTTCCATTTCGATCATCCCGGTGTCGATTAACCCCGGAGCAATGCAGTTGACGGTGATTTTGCGCTTCGCCAGCTCAATCGCCAGCGCTTTGGTCGCGCCAATGATCCCGGCTTTAGCGGCGCTGTAGTTCACCTGCCCACGGTTGCCCATCACGCCCGATACGGACGATAGAGTGATAATCCGCCCGCCTTTGCGCAGGCCAATCATCGGCATGACGCACGGGTGAATGACGTTGTAAAAACTGTCGAGATTGGTGTGGATCACGCTGTCCCAGTCATCCTCGCTGAGGGCCGGAAACGCGCCGTCGCGGGTGATGCCCGCGTTGCTGACCACGCCATACCACGCGCCGTGAGTCTCGATATCCTGCTCCAGCACCTCGCGGCACTGCTCGCGATTGCCGACGTCAAAAGAGAGCAAACGGCCCTGACCGCCCGCCTGCTGGATGGCCTCCAGCGTCTGCTGCGCGCCGTCGGCATCGCGGTGATAATGCACGCCCACGGTAAAGCCGTCAGCGGCGAGCTGGTGGGCGATAGCACGTCCGATGCCTTTGCTGGCTCCGGTGACCAGAACGGAACGATTCATGTGGAAGATCCCTGATTAAAAAGCGAAGTTAACTCTTCCGCGCTCGGCTGGAAGGTATTCACGCGGCCTGTCGCCAGCGTTGCGCCGTTTGCGGCGATCGCGCACTCGAAGCTGCCGAAGCGTTCGTCCTGCATCAGCAGTTTGACGGTCACGGTCAGGGTAGAGTCTGCCGCGAAGCGCCCCTCGGCGCACACCAGTTCGCGCGCGCCCAGCACCATTCCGAGCGCAATGCTGCTTTGGCCCTGCTGGTGGCGATGCCAGCCGGACCAGACGCCGACGGTCTGCGCCATCAGCTCAAGGGCGTACCAGCCGGGCAAATCGCCATCGGCATTGAGAAACGGCGCCAGAACGCTCTGACTGCTGACGCGCACGCAACACACGGCGCTCTCGTCCGTGACGCTTTCCACCCTTTCCAGCAGCAGCATCGGCGCATCGTGGGGCAAATAGTCCACGGGGGATAAATAACTCATGACACTCTCCCCAGCAAAATGCTGGCATTGTTGCCGCCAAACGCGAACGAGTTGGACAAAATAACCGGTTTTTCCAGCGCTGCGGGCTGATGCAATACGCCGCAGGAGGGTAGCGCTGGGTCGGGCACGTAGCGGGTGAAATCCTGTGCGGGCAGCGGCAGTTGCTGGGTCAGAATCAGCCAGCTGAGAGCGGCTTCCGTAATGCCCGCCGCGCCCAGCGTATGGCCGGTCAGATGTTTGGTGGAGCTGCACGGCACGGCATCGCCGAAGAGATCGTGGATCACCTGCGACTCAATCTGATCGTTGAGCGGCGTCGCCGTGCCGTGCAGGTTGATATAGCCAATTTCGTCCGGTTTCAGGCCCGCTTCGTTGAGCGCCTGTTGAATCGCACGAATCGCGCCTTCGCCCTGTGGATGGGGCGCAGAAATATGGTACGCATCGCTCGACTCGCCGATGCCCAGCAGGGCGACGGGCTGCGGTTCGCGCGTCAGGATCATCAGCGCCGCGCCTTCCCCGATGGTGATCCCGCGACGGTCGCGGCCAAAGGGTTCGCACAGGGTGGTGGAGAGCGATTCGAGGCTATGGAATCCGTTGACCGGCATCCGGCTCAGGGTATCGGCACCGCCGACGATGGCGATATCCACCAGCCCGGCGTCAATCAGACGGCGGCCGCTGATAATCGCCCGCGCGCTCGACGAGCAGGCGGTCGAGAGGGTAAACGCGGGCCCGTCGAGATTCAGCCAGTTGGCGAGAAAACGTGACGGATCGCCCAGCTCCTGCTGCGGGTACTGCCAGCGGGTGCTGGCTTCGCCGTTCAGCGACAGGCGCACATGCTCATCGCCCTCGTCCAGCCCCGAGGTGCTGGTGCCGAGCACCACGGCCACGCGGTCATGGCCGACGCGGGCAATCGCCTCGTCGACGGCAGGCTGGATCTGCGCCAGCGCTGCCAGCAGCAGCTGGTTGTTTCGGGTTCGGTGGGCGGCGAGGTGATCCGGGATGGACGGCAGTTCGCCTTCAACGCCGCCGAGCACAATGTCCTCGCCTCCCTGCAGCCAGCCTGCACGGCTGTGCATGCCCGGCGCGACGCCACGCGACAGGTTCGCAGCAATCTCTTCGGCGCTGTTTCCCAGTGCGTTCACCATGCCCACGGCAGAAATGTAGATCATCTTAGTCACCCAGATATTGAATGGTGATGTGGTAGTTAAAGACATGCTGTTCGATGCTGATCGGCTCGCGTTTGCCTTTGCGCTGCAGATAGACAATCTCGGTTACCAGCTTGCCGCTGGCGTTGCGCAGCTCGCGGCGGTCGCCTTTATCCGTCAGCGTCCAGCCTTTCGGCAATTGCGGCAGCCAGGCGGCGATCGGCCAGTGGCTGAGCATCACGTCGGCCAGCACCTGGCTGGCGGGCGGCAGCTGCGGCACGATAATTGACTGCTCGGTGTGAATACCGGTTTTGTCATAGGTGGCGAGGAACAGGCGAATCCCGACGGACGACAGCCCGGCCAGCGTAATTTTATCCGCGTCGGCGTTGAGCATCACCAGCAGAGACTGGGTCTGGCCGTTGAAGCTGCCCGTCAGCAGCTGCTGGGAATTCACCGCCGGAGAGATCCCCGGTGCAGGCAGGGTCACTTTGGTACCCGGTTGTAACCAGGCCTGCGGACGGGTGCCATCGCTGTTTTGCGTCGAGTGGCTACAGCCCGTCAGCCACAGGGCGGCCATCAGCGCAAGCGCGCGGCCAAAAGGGGTCATCATCGTTTTCTCTCTCTTTTAGCCGGCATCGCCAGCGGAGCCAGCAGGAAGGCGGTGAAAATACCGCTGACCAGCACAATGCCGAAGCTGCTGATCGCCTGCGTGGCGCTAAAGACCAGCATGCCCAGGGTCAGTAACGTGGTCATCATCGCCAGCGTAATCGCCAGCATGGAGGTGAGCGGTGTTCCGCGTGGATTGCTGAAGAACAGGGTGTAGTTAATGCCAATCCCTAAGACCAGCACCAGTGCCAGCAGCGAGAACAGATTCACCGGATGGCCGCTGGCCGCCAGCGCCGCCAGACCGCAGCCCAGCGACAGGACCGACGGCACCAGGCTTATCAGCCCTTTACGCCCGCCCAGACGCAGCATCGCCCCGCAGGCGATCACCGCCAGCGCGACCAACAGCAGGCCCGTCAGCACGCCGCGATAGAGCGAGAACAGGCTGTCGAAGCTCGCTTTGCGATCCACCCACACTACGCCCGGATGCGCTGCGGCTAATTGGCTTAGCGCCGCGCTGTTTTTCACGCCGTCGACCGGCACCAGCACGCCGCTTTCGCCGTCGGGCAGCGTCAGCCACAGCAGACGCCAGCCTTCACTTGCCGGGCTGGCGAGCCAGTCTTCTGTGCTCACGGGCATGGCGTTCAGATCCGGCGTTACGGTCGTCAGCCCCGCGCTATGCAGGACGTTTGTCACTGCCGGAGCGGCGTTGTGCAGGAGTGCCAGATCGCTTTTCTGTCGCGCCAGCGAGTTCAGCGGAAGAGTGCGGAACGTTTTAATGTCACCGGCCTTTTGCGACGCTGCCAGCGCAGGCGTAAAGGCTTCCAGCCGCTCCAGCGTTTGCTGGGCCGTTGCGCCGTGGACCACGAACCATTTTTGATCGACGCTCTGTCCGGTCAATGCAGTGATGGTTTTTTCCTGCGCCAGAATATCCTTCGGCAGCGCCTGGAGCTGGGCGATATCGTCATCCACCCGCAGACTGGCGATGCCGACCACGGAGACGACGGCCAGAATCACCGGCAGCCCGACGGAGACCGCCTTGTTACGTCGCCACGCGGCCAGCCAGCGCAGCATCAATACCATTGCCGGAACCGGACGCACCGGCAAACCGCGGCACAGCCACGGATGCCAGAAGATCACCGTCAGGCACGAAGCGCTCAGCCCCACGGCGGCAAACACCGCCATCTGACGAATGCCGGGGAACGGGGCAAGCATCATGATTAAATAAGCCGCCACGGTGGTCAGCAGCGCCAGCAGCAGGGCGTTACGCACTTTGGCCAGACTTTGCCACGGCGAATCCTGCGCGCCGTGGACCATACGCTCGGTCAGGTAAAAGAGCGTGTAGTCGGCGGAAATCCCGATGATGCTCATGCTCATTACCAGCGTCATCAGGTGCAGCTCGCCGAAGATCGTTAGTGTGGCGACGGTCCCGGCCAGCGCGCCGATGCCGATGGAGATCAGGCACAGCAGCAGCGGGCGCAGGGAGCGGAACACCGCTACGATCAGCAAAATCACCCCCAGAATCGTGGCGATGCCGAGGGTAGAAATGTCCTGTTTCGCCTGCTGGCTGGCGTAGTCGCTATAAAATACCGTCCCGCGCGAGAGCAGCTGCGCCTGCGGGAAATGGGTTTTCAGCTGGCTTTCAAGGCCGCGCAGCGTTGTCACCAGACGGTGCGTTTGCTGCATATCGAACGACTCACCGGCCAGCTCGCCATGCAGCAGATACCAGTAATTTCCAGCCTCGTCTTTGGTCACCAGCCAGCCGTCCATTAGCCGCAGCTTCTGACTGTTTTGCGCAAGCGAAAGCTGCGAACCACGCATCAGCATCAACGGGTCGTTTTGCAGCTCTTTGCCGCTGACGCCGGAGAAGGCCGAGTACAGCTGGGACAGGATCCACTGGGCCTGCGCCTCGCCGCCATTTTGCAGACGGCCGCGGGTCGCGGTGTCGATAAGGCCATTACGGTGCTGCCAGAAAAATTCGCCCCAGGCTTTTTGGCTGTTGGCGTCCATCGGGCCTTTCACCTCATGGAGGGAACCCGAATTTTGCAGCAGAGTTAACCACTCCTGCGCCACGCGCGGGTTCGGCTCTTTGCCGGGGCTGACCAGCCACACCAGCTGGCGGTCCAGGCGCTGCATAAATCCGTCGTTGAGCGCAGGCGGGATCGCGCCGAGCGTCTGCTTCGGCAGCATCGCCAGCACGCTGCTGTTGAGCCGCGCGCCGGGCAACAGCGACAGCAGCACACCCAGCAGCGCCAGGCATAACAGACCCCACAGCAGCGCCGGGCGCAGACTGTTACGGCGCGGCAAAGCGTTGGCGTTCGTCATGAGTCAGGCTGGCGGGCGTCAGTTGATGATGGGAGAGGGCGATATCCGTGCGGTCGCCCTGTTTGTCGTTGAGCTGGATCGACTCCAGATAGGTCGCGCCGCCCAGATTCATGGTGGCGAAAATTTTGTCCAGCGGCGTGGTGATGGGTGTCAGCACCAGCGACCAACGGCCCGCGCCGAGGTCTTTAAAATCAATGCGGAAATTCTCCTCCAGCACTTTGCGATCGGCCTGGAACAGGGCGCGCAGCAGGTGGTTGAACTGGAACATCTGCGGGTTATTGTCGGCGGTGATGGTCTGCGGCGGCTGGCCGTTGATCGCCTGAACCATGCGCTTGTCGTCCAGCAGCAGGGTCATCGGGAACGGCGATTTCTGATCCCACAGCAAACCGTCGTCGCGGGCGATTAGCATTTCGCCCTGCGAGCGCAGCGGCTGCGGGAGATCTTTGATGGTGCGGGTCTGCTCGAAGTGCGCGCGCACCACGGGCTGTTCGGTAAAGCGCTGCTGGAGTTCATCCAGCGTGACCGCGCCGACCAACGGGCTGACCAGCAGGGCCAGCAGGGGCAACCATTTCATGGCATCACTCCCATACGTTCAAACAAAATTGCCGGGCTGACGAAACACATTTCGCGGCTGCTCTCTTCGACGGCCACCTGGATGGTGTACCCGGTGGTGGTACGCTTCCCGGTTTCGGCGTCGAAAATCTGGTAGGCGATGCGCAGGCGGTTTTCAAACTCTTCGATCTGCGCCCGCACGCGGATGCGCTGTTCGAATCTGACGGCATCGCGGTATTTCACCCGCGTATCGACCACCGGCCAGACGTAGCCGGACGCCTTCATCTGGCGATAGCCATAGTCGAACTGATTGAGCAGCGCCTCGCGGGCAATCTCGAAGTAGCGGAAATAGTTGCCGTGCCAGACGACGCCCATCATATCCACGTCGTGGAAGGGGACGGTCAGCTCAACTTCGGTCGTAAAACGGGGATCGGTCAGCACCCTTTACTCCTTCTCTTTGGCATCCGGCAGATGCCAGAAATCGAAAAAATTAAACCAGTCGAGCGGCGACATCAGCGCGTAGTGCTCGAGGCGTTGGGCATAGCGATCGATAGCTTGCTGGAGCGCCTGCTGGCGCTCGCCGCGCGGCAGAAGCAGCGGATCGGCAAAGGACTCACAGTGAATGTGCAGCTTGTCCTGCTGGCGCAGGGCGAAAATCAGCACCACCGGGCAGCGCAAAATCGAGGCAAGGATAAACGGCCCTTGCGGGAACGGGGCGGGCTTGCCGAGAAACTCACTCCAGACCACGCGCCATTCGCCGCCGCGCTGGGGATTGACGGCGATACGATCGCCGACGATCGCCACCCACTCGCCGCGATCGAGCTTCTCTTTCAGGGCGATGGCGGTGTCCGGCCCGATATCGGTGACGGGCATCAGGTTCAGCCCGGCCTGCGGGGCCATCTCCTGCATGATCTGCTTAAAGCGCTGGGCATTGTCGCTAAACACCAGCGCGTTGATGGTCTTGCTGCCTTCGATCTGGGCCAGCGCGCGGCAGGCTTCGACGTCGCCGAGGTGCGAGGCCAGCAGCAGCTTGCCCTGAGGAGCGTCGACGTTGAGCGCCTCACGGGCGCCGGGCGCGAAAACGACATCCCGGTTCATCTTAAGCTCGCCGCGCCAGCCCGCGACTTTATCCAGCATTGAATAGCCGAAACGCATGAAGTGGAAAAAGCTGTTAAAGCGCGGCGGCAGCGGGCGTTGCTGCGTCTTAAGCTCATCAGCCACGCGCGCGAGCCACTGCTGCGACGCCTGTCGCGCCGGGCGGGCGGTGAGCCAGTAAACACCGATCACCGGCCACAGCAGCAGGCTAAACGCGCGACGTCCGAACAGCTGCCAGACGCGCAGCATCAGGCGCATCCCCCACAGCCCTTTCACCTCCTGCTGTTCGGCCCAGTGCTGGCGACGCCGACGCATCAGAAGCGAAGGGATCCGCGGCAGCATGCCGAAGAACAGACGGGTGTGCATCAGGGAGATGCGCACGTTGTCTTTCAGGGCGTCGAAATGGGACAGGCCGTCGTGGGGATAGGTCACCCGCGTCGGCACAAAATAGCTGTCGTTGCCCTGCCAGTAGAGGCGGACCATCACTTCCGTATCAAAATCCATCCGCTTGCCGAGCGTAGCGTGTTCCGCCAGTTTCAGCGTCGGTGCGACGGGGTAAACGCGGAACCCGCACATGCTGTCTTTCAGCTGCAGGGAAAGGGTTTCGATCCACACCCAGACATGGGTGACCCAGCGGCCATACAGGCGCGAGCGGGGGATCGAATCGTCATAGATCGGTTGGCCGGAGATCAGCGCCTCCGGGTGGCGTTCGGCCAGAGCCAGTAGCTGCGGAATATCTTCGATGGCGTGCTGGCCGTCGGCATCCACCTGCACGGCGTGGGTAAACCCGGCGCGGGCGGAGGCTTGCAGGCCGCGGATCACCGCCGTGCCTTTTCCGGCATTTTGGGGCAGGCGGATCAGCGTCACCTGCGGATGTTCTGCTGCCAGGCGTTCCAGCTCCAGCCGGGTGGGCTCGTCGCTGCCGTCATCGACGATCAGACACGGCAGCCCGCACGATCCCAGCCGCGACAGCACGCTCGCCATCATCGCGCCGTGGTTGTAGCAGGGGATCAGCACGCAGGGGCGGAACGTCAGCGACATAACCGAATCTTCCCGCTGCTGGCGATGTGGCGCGCGTCGCCGTCGTGACGCTGATAGCTAAAGGTGAGGATCTGGCGTTCGGCGTTCCAGCTGAGCGTCAGGGTCACGGTGGTGTCCGGCAGCAGGGGGGCCTGGAACTTCACGTTCTGAATGCTGTGAAAACGGTAGTCGGGGGCCAGCAGCGTAGTGGCGTAGTGCATCACCCAGTCGAGCTGCGCGACGCCCGGCAGCAGCGGCTGCACGGCAAAATGTCCCTGGAACCAGAACAACGCAGGGTCGAGATGCAGGACAATCTCCAGATCCTCTGGCTGCGGCTGGTGGCGCTCGATTTCATGGATTTTCATGAAATAACTCCTGTAACTGCGCATAGACACGCTTGTTCATACTGTTGACGGGCATTTCATCGATAATCCGCCAGTAGCGCGGCACGGCGACGGGCTCGAGCCACGGCAGCAGGGCGCGACGCCAGGCAAACTCCTGCGCTTTGTTGCCCTGTTGGCTGAGGCGCTGACGCGCGTCATCGTTCAGGACCAGCAGTACGCCGATCCCCTGACGCCCGCCGCGCGTGACGGGCAGGGCCGCGACTTCGCGAATGCCGTCCAGCTCCAGCAGGCGCTGTTCAATTTCGTTGAGCGATACGCGCTTCTCTTCGATTTTAACCACTCGCCCACGGCGTCCGGCGATGCTGAACATCCCGTTGCCGTCGAAGTGCAGAATATCGTCCAGCGGTAAGCCGTCCGGCTCATGGATCAGCGGAGACGTCACGTGGCAGATCTCGCCTTGGTGGCGGAAATGCACGCCGGGGAACGGGAGCCATGGAATCGACTCCTCCTGACGATGTCGCCAGGCCAGAATGCCGGTCTCGGTGCTGCCGTAGATTTCATCCGGCCAGACGTTCATCCAGCGATGCGTGGCGGTCACTTCGTCCCACGGCAGCATGCCACCGGCGGAAAGCAACATCACCACGGGTGGCGGCGCGAGCTGGGTATCGAGCCGCTTCAGAAACGCCGGGCTGCTGATAAACACGTAGCGCCGCTCATCGGGCAGCGCCGCCAGCTGTTCGGCGTAATAGAGCATTGCGGCGTGGAGCGGCAATCCTTGCGACATGGGTAAAAAGATGCGGAACGTCAGGCCGTACAAATGCTGCGGTACCACGGAGGCGACGATACTGCAGCCCGTCAGACGCGTGCCAAAGCGCTCGGCAAGCAGAGTGGCTTCGCGATCGAGGCGGGCGATAGGTTTCACGATACGTCGCGGTGCACCGGTTGAGCCGGAGGTGAATAGCTCGACAAAACTGTCGTCGGCAATCGGCGGCAGCGGGGTGAAGGCGTCACTCGTGCGGCGGGCGGAATTCACCACAATCAGGCGGCCCGGATAGTTCAGGGTTTGATCGCTCAGCACGCCGCTGAACAGCGTGCGCTGTTCTTCGAGCAGCGAGACGCGGCTGTGGCCGGGGATCACCGGCGTCTTGCCCGCATGCAGCGTCGAGAGCAGGGCGACGATAAACAGATAGCTGTTTTCGAAGCACAGCGCCCAGCGCTTGCCTTCCTGCTGGATAAGCATGCTTGTCAGGATGGAGACGTCGTGACGAAGCTGCCCGAGCGTCCAGATGTGATCCTCAAGCCAGGCGATCGGCGTCTCATCCGGACGCGGCGCATTCAGCCACTGGCTCAGCGGCAGGGGTTTATTCATGTGCTTCACTTTTTTTCATCACCCGTTGACGCACCAGCCACTCCGTCGCCATCAGCGTCCCCATCAGGATGTACGCGATCATGCCGTTCCACAGCGTCCAGAGCTGCATATCACCGTGAATAACGGTGAACAGCGCCACCGAACCATTGACGATGAAAAAACCGCACCACACGCGGGTCACATTGCGGGTATAGCGAACGCCTTCTGGCGGCAACTGGGGATCGCGCAGGCGCGCCAGCCGCTCGACCAGCGGCATCGCCGTCCAAAGCGATCCGCCGAACACGGCCAGCATCACCAGATTCACCACCACGGGATAGAGCAGTAGCCACTGGTGCGCTTTCAGCAGGTAGCTCGCTGTGCACAGTGCAATGCCCGCCAGCGCCACGCTTTGCACCACAAAGCGCATCGGCCCGGCGTTATGCCGCGCCTGGCGCAGACGGCAGACCAGCAGCAGCGCCATCAGCGGCAGCAGCCAGTGCAGACTGTTGTGCGTCAGCCCGAAGCCAATCAGAAATGGCCAGGCGAGCAGCATCAGCCCCGTCAGCAGCGGGATGGCCGGAAAAGATCGTCCGCCACGCATGGCGTCTTACTCTTCGCGCAGAAGCTGTTCGACAGCGTCCACCACGTCCTGAACGGTACGCACCGATTTGAAGGTTTCAGGTTTGATTTTTTTACCTGTTTTCTTCTGCAGATGAACAATCATGTCGACGGCGTCGATGCTGTCCAGCTCCAGATCTTCGTACAGGCGCGCCTCGGGAGAGATCGCGTCCGGTTCGATTTCAAACAGTTTGGTCAGGAGTCCGCAGACTTCCTGATAAATGGCGTTTTGTTCTGTCATAGCAAATTCGTTCTCAGGCGCGTTGGGCATGGATAAATGATGCCAGCGTGGCGACGGAATAGAAGTGCTGACGCATCTCTTCGCTTTCCGCGGATAGCACGACGCCATACTGGTTTTTCACGGCCAGGCCAAGCTCCAGTGCGTCGATGGAATCGAGGCCCAGACCATCTCCAAACAGCGCTGCATCCGTGTCGATATCGTCGGCGGTCAGTTCGTCCAGATTCAGCGTGGAGATAATAAGATTTTTAATTTCAAGATAAAGCGCTTGCATCATTAATTCCTGACAAAGATTGAAGACCTGATGTTAAGCGATGCTGCAGGTGCCGGTTTAGCTGGCGCGCGGCCAGGGCCGGTTCTTGTTCTGTCGCATCGTAAAAATCGTGAATATTGACCCGCTCACGGACGTCGACCGTGAAAAAGGGTTTGCGCGGCGGTACGTCGTACCAGCGGCTTTTTTTATCGAGCAAGTGTTCGCTGCAGTGGATCACCACGACCCGCAGGTCGCTACCGCAGCGCACGGCGATATTGGCCGCGCCGCGTTGCAGCGTCATGGCCTCCCCGATGCGGGTGCGCGTGCCTTCGGGGAAAATGAGTAAGGTATCGCCCTGCGCCAGACGGCGCTGGCTGGCGGCGAGCAGGGTGTCTGCTTCGCTGTTGATCAGATAATCCGCCGCGCGAATCACGCCGCTGACGAAGGGGTTACGCAGCAGGGCGCTTTTCACCAGGCAGTCCGTTTCCGGCATCACTGAGGCGAGGATCACGTAATCAATCAGCGTGGGATGGTTGGCGATCACCAGACAGCCGCGTTCGCTGCGCAGGGCGTCGAGATTATCAATGCGGTAATCGAGTACGCCCGTCAGACGCATCACGTTCATGAAGAAACGGAAGCTGGCGGAAATACTGCGGCGCGCCAGGCGGCGGCGTTTGGCGCGATCGCGCTGAACCATCAGCAGCAGGTTGAACCAGACCAGTGACAGCAGCAGACCGCCCACGCCAAACAGCGCGAAGCAGAAGCCGGTCATGACCAGACGCCACACCCGATTCATACTGCTGGCTAACGTGTTCATGCGCGGGACCACTGCCAGAGCAGGCGTTCGCCGGAGACCACAAACTGCGGCTCGTCGCTCAGATAGCGTTGTAGGAACATCAGGCTTTGCGGCAGCGGCGGCTCTTCGCCGGTACTGCCAGAACGGGTTTCGCAGCGCAGCGTATCACCGGCTTCGATAACGATAGCCAGCGCATAGGGCCAGGTCGGCATTTGCGCGGGTAAGTGCGGGTGGTAAAACACCGGCAGCGCCCCGTCGAAATCGACCAGCAGCACGCGGGAATAGCCCGCCTGCAGCAGGCACAGCACTTCGCACAGGCCCTGCTGGAAAGTATCCAGCCCGGCAGAGAGAGAAGAGGAGACAATCGGCTGACGCGCGGCGATGGTGAGATTCCCCACCGCTGAGTTGTGCACGGACATGGCAAAATCGGTGGGTGACACGGCCTGATCCGTCGCCAGGGCATGCAGAATGCGGTAGTTGCGCTCCAGTTCGCCGTGGCGGCTGGTGTAAACCACCGCGTCGATGGCATGCTTTCTCAGCATGGACAGGCCGCAATCGACGGCCAGTTTGCTGCCCGAGTTGAGGCGACGCGCGGTCATCATCGGCAAATCCGTGAGTTTTGCCTGTGGCGCAGTGGGATCAATGGTGAGCGAATCGCGTGACCACGCCTGCCATTGTTCGGCATCACTGAGACCAGGCGCTCTGGCCTGCCAGTCGATAATGTTAAGTGCAAATTTCATCTACGCGCGTCCGCGATCTATCGTCATCAAATAACGGCGTGAACCCTCAGGTATTTCACCGAATTTATTGTTCTTTTTTCTGACAAATCAGTAAGGTATGACCCAGGCCTAAATTGTCCAGTCGTTGCTCTACGTGGAAACCGGCCTGTTCCAGGTAGTGATAAAATTTCTCGACGCTATAAAAGCGGCTGTTGCCATTCGCCATACAGGTGAAATAGAGCGAGGTCGCATTGAGGCTAAACGAGGCCGCTTCGAATTTCTGGGCATCCCAGAACAGTTCCATAATGCATAACCGCGCGCCGGGCTTCATGACCTGCGCCACGTTGCTCAGCATGGTGACAATCTGATCGGGAGAGAAGCAGTCGAGGAACTGACTCATCCACCATACGTCTGCTTCGCCCGGCAGCGCCGCGTTGCTAAGCATATCGACAGCATGGAACCCAATGCGATGAGATAATCCTGCATTTGCGATATTTTCCTGCGCCAACGCTATTTGCTGCGGGAGGTCGAGGAGGGTAACGGCGACATTTTCATC
Organism: Lelliottia sp. EB106-05-01-XG201; assembly: GCF_058791735.1. Taxonomy (NCBI): domain Bacteria; kingdom Pseudomonadati; phylum Pseudomonadota; class Gammaproteobacteria; order Enterobacterales; family Enterobacteriaceae; genus Lelliottia; species Lelliottia sp. EB106-05-01-XG201. The sequence continues at coordinate 4,435,156 of NZ_JBYTDV010000001.1, read as the reverse complement.
ATACCGGCAGCAGCGTAAAGCCCATTTGCCTGTATTACCGCCTACATCGTACAATTTTGTCGGCTTGCTTGCGAATATATATGGCAAAGCGGCATCAAAAGCGGCGTCAGAATAGTAATGATCAAACGCAAACCAACTCTCTTTTGCCCGCACAGGTAATTGCGACAATGCGGGATAGATGGTCGGCCATTCGCCAAATACTGATAATCCCGCGGGTTTTTCATGTTTTAGGGAATCGGAGAGGTGGAATAATCCCTGATAACAAACGTCCTGGGTGAAATCCATATTTACGCGGGTCATCGCATCGTGCAGGAGAAAATGTCCCACTTTTGCCAGATAGTAATGTCCCTCTTTATGGGTAACGATCCGTCCGCTTAATCCCATATCCAGCAAAACGCTGACAGCGTATTCATTCAGGGTACTGTTCTCGACAATGTCTTCAAGGCGTGCGCCTTGTTTCCCTTGTTTATCGAGCCAGGCCAGAACGCCAGAGTTACGCAAACAAAGCGCGGTTTGAAACAACATTGGAGCAAAAGCAATACGTTGTGCTTCTGTAATGGCATCCAGCGCGCTGAGCGAGTCCGTTTCGTACATTATTGCGTAACCTTTCGCGGGGTTGAGGAATACATTATCGGGCCGATAGCGGCCCGACTTTAGGCAATTTTACTGCGCGGCGCTTCTGGCGAGATTCAGCTGAATATCTTTGTCGAGATTACGAACCCAACGGTTGTAATTTTTGTGAATTTTACCGTCGCTGGCTTTCAAGTTGAGGCTGTTTTCGTAATTAATTGAATAGCTTGTGGCCGTGTAAGGGATGCGAACTTCGGCGCTGTGGTCGCGTGCCTGCAGGCGGCCTTTAATGACGCCAGGGCTGACTTCAGTCATGATCCAGTCGCGCTGAAGGCCCGCTTTCAGAATGGCAGACTTCACCTGTTCCGCAGAATGGCCCGCGCTAACGGTAGAGTGAACCTGATCCACCGGGGCAGTACGCGCACAGCCTGCCAGCGCACCCATAATGGCAAAAGCCGCACACCATTTAACAATCTTCTTCATCAACAACTCCGTATCAATAATAGTGATCTCGTCCACGATATTTACGCAATATAATTCTTAAGGCAAATTTTAACCATTGCGATAAATATCATTTTTGCATTATTTATTTTGTGACATTGCCAATTTAACTTTAATTAACGCGCTGGCAATGTAGACAACGCTTTTGTTATCGGCTTTGCTAAGAAAATATTCACTTAAAAACAACAATTATGCCGATTCTAAAAAAATCGGCACAGAGTTTATAGATCTGATGAAGTCCGTAAACCTACCTCGTTGGGTAGGTTTACGAGAAAATTGTTACCCCGGAAGCCGACTTTTCGGTCGCCCTGGGCCGAGCAGAATGGCCAGTTTTCCGCCGCCTTTGGTGGTCTCCATCCATATTTTACACACGCTGGTCAGCGGTACTGAAAGCAGCATACCCACCGGTCCCAGTAACCATCCCCATATTAACAATGACAAAAAGACCACCATGGTCGACATTCCCAGACGATGGCCCATCATCCGCGGCTCGACGATATTTCCGAGCACCATATGGACGACCAGGAATAACGCGCCGACCAGCATACATTCATAAAAGCCATTGAAAAGAAACGCCTGAATCATCGGCGGCACAGCGGAAAGCACCGCGCCGATGTTGGGCACGTAGTTGAGCAGAAACGCCAGTACGCCCCACATCAGCGCGAACTGAACGCCCATCAGCGAAAGCCCGAGCCAGATAATCGCCCCGGTCCAGAGGCTGAGTAAGGTTTTCAGCGCCAGATAGTGGGAAACACCCTTCAGCGCCCGGTGCAGGCCAGCAATGTGAATCTGCGGATTGTTCAGGGCGAAGCGCAGTTTGTACGGCACGTGGCGCACCTCGAATAGCATAAACACTACCGTCATCACCAGCAGCAAAATGCTGGCCATCGCGCCGGAAAGTCCGGTCATCAGCGTGGTGGCGAAGGTCATCACTTTCTCTGAATCCATGCGCTTGAGCATGCGTTCAGGCGAGATATGCAGGTTAAGGAACGGCAGCATCTCCTGCAGATCGACAATCTTGCGCGTCAGCTCTTTATTGTATTTCGGCAGCAGGGTGGAGAATTCGCTTAGCGATGCCGCCAGCACGCCGAACAGGGCGGTGAGGACCACCAGCATCACCAGCACCACGATGGTGATGGCGACGGGGCGGCGCACGCCGCGACGGATAAACCAGGTGACTAACGGATTAAGAACAATGGCGAAAAAGAGCGCCAGCAGCAGCTGAACGATAATATCCGCCGCCGCGTGAATACCGGCGAGGATCACCACCAGACAGGCGAGTTTTAATAATATGTGCAGGCCCGTCTTGTCGGGCTGGGGGGTTGTCATGCTGATTCCTTATGTTGTGTGCCCGTTAAGTGTAGTGCGTGAGGACCGCTGCGTTTGACGCCGTTAATCTGAAAGTCGCTGCTGCTTTTCGCCGCATGACGTGGTAATAGTGAAACACTGTTGCAAAATACCAGGTAGAACCTCATGCCCGACCCTGCCGCCGAACCGGCACTGAGCGGATTGCGCCTCAATCTGCGCATTGTTTCTGTTGTGATGTTTAACTTCGCCAGCTATCTCACCATTGGACTGCCGCTCGCGGTGTTGCCCGGTTACGTCCATGACGTGATGGGATTCAGCGCCTTCTGGGCGGGGCTGGTGATCAGCCTGCAATATTTCGCCACCCTGCTGAGTCGTCCGCAGTCGGGGCGGTATGCCGATCTGTTTGGCCCGAAAAGTATCGTCGTGGTGGGGTTGTGTGGCTGTTTTCTCAGTGGCCTGAGCTATCTTCTGGCGGCGACCACCAGCGGCTGGCCGCTGCTCAGCCTGGCACTGCTGTGTCTGGGGCGTGTGATTTTAGGTATCGGGCAAAGTCTGGCGGGGACCGGCTCGACGCTATGGGGCGTAGGCGTGGTCGGCACGCCGCATATCGGGCGCGTGATTTCGTGGAACGGGATTGTTACCTACGGCGCGATGGCCCTCGGCGCGCCGCTGGGTGTGGTGTGCTATGCGTGGGGTGGGCTGCACGGACTGGCGATCACTATTATGGTCGTCGCGCTGATCGCGATTTTACTCGCGCTCCCACGACCGAAGGTGAAAGCCAGCAAAGGCAAGCCGCTGCCGTTTCGCGCGGTGCTCGGGCGCGTCTGGCCCTACGGCATGGCGCTGGCCCTGGCGTCCGCCGGTTTTGGCGTGATCGCCACTTTCATCACCCTGTTTTATGACGCTAAAGGCTGGGACGGCGCAGCGTTCGCCCTGACGCTGTTTAGCTGCGCCTTCGTCGGCGCGCGCCTGCTGTTCCCGAACGGTATCAACCGCCTTGGCGGGCTGAACGTGGCGATGATCTGCTTTAGCGTGGAGATTGTCGGCCTGCTGCTGACGGGCATTGCGGGTGAGCCGTGGGTGGCGAAGATAGGCGTATTCCTCGCGGGCGCGGGTTTCTCGCTGGTCTTCCCGGCGCTGGGCGTGGTGGCGGTGAAAGCAGTGCCGCAGCAGAATCAGGGTTCGGCGCTGGCGACTTATACCGTGTTTATGGATATGTCGCTGGGGGTGACCGGGCCACTGGCCGGGCTGTTGATGGCCTACGCGGGCGTTCCGGTTATCTATCTGGCGGCGGCGGGGCTGGTGGGCGTTGCGTTCCTGCTGACCTGGCGCTTAAAAAAACGGCCCCCGGCGCAAGCGACGGAGGCCGTTGAATCGTGATGAAAATTACTGAATCACGAGGGTATTGATGATGTTTTCTGCGGCGGTCTGCGCTTTCTGCTGATCGTCAGCTGGCAGGGTGATCTGCATGGTCAGCAGTTTGCCGTCCACTTTGCCGAGCACCACGGAAGAGTACGCGGTCTGGCCTTTGGCAGAGATAATGCTGTCCAGCTGTTGCAGGGTGTGGCCTTTCAGTTCGATGGACTTGTTGGTTACCACCTGCAGCTGCGGATCGCGGCTACGCTGTTGATCTTCCAGACGCTTGGTCAGCACCGCCAGATCTTCATTGGTGTCGTCACCGACAATCACGATGACCGCTTTCTGCCCGGTGGCATCGGAATAGACGTGCATGTTGTTCGCCTGGGTGCCCAGCTTGCCGCTCTGATCGGTCATATCCGCTGGCAGAGAGAAGCTGAGTTTGCCATCCATCAGATTAACCGGCTGTCCGGTGGCATTACTTTCCGCGGACGCGCCCTGAGCAGGGGTCTTCGTATCGCTGTTATCACAGGCCGCCAGACCCACTACCAGCAGGCCAATCCCGACATATTTAACCAGATTGCGCATTAACTTATTCCTTTCGATAAACGGCCATAACGGCTCATTCATCCATCTTATCACAACTGATAAACCGAACCTTTAACCTGCCTGCAATGCCGAGATTTCAGATTTATCCGCCAGCCTTTTCAGCAGCATATTCAGCAGCACGCCGTACATCGGCAGGAAGAAGACAATGCTGATCAGCACTTTGAAGCAGTAGTCCACCAGCGCGATTTCCATCCAGTGGGCGGCCATAAAGGCATCCGGGCTGCGCCAGAAGGCGATGAAGAAGAAGGCTAGCGTGTCGCTGACGTTGCCGAACAGCGTGGACGCCGTCGGTGCCATCCACCAGCGGTGGTTCTGTCGCAGACGGTTAAAGACGTGAACGTCGAGGATCTGCCCCAGGGCGTAGGCCATAAAGCTGGCGGCAGCGATACGGGCGACAAACAGGTTGAAGTGCGTCAGCGCCTCAAAGCCCTGCCAGCTTCCCATGTAGAACAGGGAAGAGATGACGTACGAGACGAACAGCGCAGGCAGCATCACCGCAAAGATAATGCGTCGGGCCAACGGCGCGCCAAAGATACGCACGGTCAAATCGGTCGCGAGGAAGATAAACGGGAAGCTGAATGCGCCCCAGGTGGTATGGAAACCAAAAATGGAGATCGGCAACTGCACCAGATAGTTACTGGAAGTGATCACCAGCAGATGGAATAGCGATAGCCAGAACAACGCTTTTACGCGCTGCGTTTGAGAGAACTGCGTCATATTGTGACCTTTTTGATTAATATTTGGGGTGAGGGAACCCAATAAAGCCGCCGCATGATACTGCTTTCAGTTCGTATTGCAATGGCTAATTTTCGCGCAATCGTTAACCTTGTTTGCTTTGCCGAAAACGCGGCGTAAACTACAGCCGTTTTTTTGATGTAAACGAGAAGATGATGACCGACCTGTTTTCCAGCCCCGACCATACCCTTGATGCGCAGGGCCTCCGGTGCCCGGAGCCGGTGATGATGGTGCGCAAAACCGTGCGCAACATGCAGACCGGCGAGACGCTGCTGATCATTGCTGACGATCCTGCGACCACCCGCGATATCCCCGGTTTTTGTACCTTTATGGAACATGAGCTGGTGGCGCAAGAGACGGGCTCCCTTCCGTATCGGTATCTGGTGCGCAAAGGGTAGTCGTGGTTTGCCGGGTGAACCCGGCATACAAGGGTACGAAAACGTAGGCCGGGTAAGGCGAAGCCGCCACCCGGCGTTTATCATCTCCGGCGCAACAACCGCAGTGCGTTCGCCGTCACCAGCACCGTCGCCCCCGTATCCGCTAATACCGCCAGCCACAGACCTGTTATCCCCAGCAGTGTGGTGACCAGGAAAATCCCCTTCAGTCCCAGCGCAATCGTGATGTTCTGACGAATATTGGCTCGCGTCGCACGTGCCAGTGAGATCATCTGCGCGAGGCCGGTTAACCGGTTGTGCGTCAGCGCCGCATCGGCGGTTTCGAGCGCCACGTCGGTCCCGCTGCCCATCGCAATCCCAATCGTCGCGGCTTTCATTGCCGGAGCGTCGTTGATGCCGTCGCCGACCATCGCCAACGGGGCCTGAGCGTTCAGACCCGTCACGGCCTGCACTTTATCCGCTGGTAACAGCCCGGCCTTAAATTCCAGACCCAGCTCATTGGCAATCGCTGCCGCCGCGCGCGGGTTATCCCCGGTCAGGATCACGCCCTGAATCCCCAGCTGATGCAGCGCCGCCACGGCCTCTTTGGCATCTTCACGCAGGGTATCGCGCAGGGCCAACACCCCTTTTGCCACGCCGTCGATAACGACGATCACCACCGTCTGCCCGGCCTGCTCCAGCTCGCGGATTTGCGGGCTAAACTCCTCGGCCGGGAATTTATCGGCAGCGCAAATCAGCACCTTGCTGCCCTCAACTTCCGCTTCGATGCCTGAGCCCATCAGCGCTCGCTGCGCGCTGGCCTCAGGAATCGTCAGCCCGCGCGACTGCGCTTCACGCACAATTGCCTGCGCCAGCGGGTGAGTCGAACCCTGCTCGACGGCGGCGGCCAGCGCCAGCAGGGCGTCATCGGCAGGATAAATGCCCGTGACCTGCGGTTTGCCGACGGTCAGCGTGCCGGTTTTATCGAAGGCGATCTGCTGAACCTGGCTGAGCTGTTCCAGCGCCGCACCGCCTTTAATCAGCGCACCGCGTCGTGCGGCGGCGGCCAGACCCGAGGTGATGGCCGCAGGCGTTGAAATCACCAGCGCACACGGACAGCCGATCAGCAGCAGCGTCAGCCCTTTATAGATCCACGCCTCCCACGGGGCGCTGAACAGCAGCGGCGGAACCACCGCCACCAGCAGGGCAATCAGCATAATTACCGGCGTGTAGATGCGGCTGAAGCGATCGATAAAGCGCTCGACGGGCGCGCGGCGCTCTTCGGCCTCTTCGATCAGTTTCAGAATGCGGTCAATGGCGCTGTCGCCCGGTTCGGAAAGCACCTTGAGCTGCACCAGACGGTCCACGCTGGTGGCCCCGGCGGGGACTTTCTCGCCGGTCTCGCGCTCAACGGGAATCGATTCGCCGGTCAGGGCGCTTTCGTCGAAACTGGCCGTCGCGGTGAGAAGCGTCCCGTCCGCAGGCAAACGCCCCCCGGCGGCCACCTCCATCACATCGCCCGGACGCAGCGCCGTGATAGCGACCGTCTGGCGCTCGCCATTCACCACCACTGTCGCCGTCTCCGGTTTCAGCGCCATTAACGCGCTGACCCCTTTGCGCGCCCGGCTTGCTGCCCAGCCTTCAAGGCGTTCGCCGATCAGGAACAGGAGCAGGACCATCGCCGCTTCCGCCGTCGCGCCAATAAACAGCGCGCCGATTGCCGCGACGCTCATTAAGGTTTCAATCGCGAACCAGCTGCCGGTTTTGATCAGACGCAGGGACTGACGGGCGATGGGGAACAGCCCAACCAGCGTGGTGGCAATAAACGCCAGATTGCCAAGCGGGTGGTTAACCTGTTCCAACGCCCAGCTGAGCGCCATCATGATAATCAGGGTGATGAGCGGCAGATTTTCCCGCAGGGGAGAGATTTTTTCGGCAGGTTCCTGCTCGCTACGCAGGGAGTAGCCGGCTTTGGTCACCGCCGCTTCAACCTGCTTGCTGACGTCAGCATCGGCGCTGACCAGCAGTTTTTCGGTGGCGAACAGCACCTGAACCTGGTTGACGCCCGCCACCTGTTTCACCGCATTTTCGACTTTGCGGGCGCATGCGGCGCAGTCCATACCGTTGACAATCCAGGTATAGCGATCGCCGCTTTCAGGCAGTACGGGCGCAGCCTGGGTTTCGCATCCGCTGTCGCAGCAGCAGTCGTCTTTTGTGGGGACGGGACTGAGTTTAAGTGCCGAGAATTGCGGCACTTTTTTCGATGTTTCTGGAGTCGACATGGCACTCTCCGGTAATGATAATTTTCTCATTAACCGCAGCATACACTCTGGAGTCGACTCCAGAGTCAAGCACTATTAAATATACAGCGAACGCACAATCAGGAAATGGCCGGCAAAGTAGCAGGCGGAGGCGATGGCGTTATCCGCGCGGAAGCGACGACGATAGTGACTCCCGAGCCAGACGATGTTGCCAATCAGCAGCAGCACGGCACCGAAAAACGCTGACATTGCAGGTGAGGTTGGGCGGAAGAACCACAGCTCACCCGCCAGCCAGACCATCACCAGCGTCATGGCGATAAAGGTACAGACCGGCCAGCGCATCTCTTCCAGCCGGGTCCAGATCACCGCCACCAGCAATGCGCCCATCACCAGTAAAATCATCGGTAACGGCCAGAAGAAGGAGAGGGTCATCTGGCTTGCGAAGTAGATGGTGTAGAGCAGATGCGAGAGGAAAAACGCCCCGATGGCATACAGCAGGCGCTGGCGTGGCAGTAGCGTGAGCGCGTCACCAATCAACGAGGCGCACAGACCCGCAAGCACCAGATAGCAGACGGCGTTGAACATCGGTGCCTGCCAGCCGAGCAGCAGCAGGAGCAGCAGCGTCACCGGTTTAAACAGCCAGCGCTGCCACGCAGGGCCGCGATACGACGCATCGACATAAAGCCATGCGGAAAAACAGACAGCGATAAATGACCAAAGCATATTAACTCCCTGTATCTGTTATTTTTGAATAACACTCTGATTCAGTGTAGTGACGCGGGCTGGCGTTTGGCAATGGCGGATAAGGCGGGGTATCCTGATTTCCGCAAAATCTGATGGGATTCAACAATGAGCAAAATGCCACTTTTCTTCGTGATCGTGGTGGCGATTATCGTCATCGCCGCCTCGTTCCGCTTTGTGCAGCAGCGCCGTGAAAAGGCCGATAACGACGCCGCGCCGCTGTTGCAAAAACGCGTGGTGGTGAGTAATAAACGCGAGAAAGCGCTCAATGAGCGCCGCTCTCGTCAGCAGCAGGTGACGCCAGCGGGAACGCCGATGCGCTACGAGGCGAGCTTTAAACCGCAGAGCGGCGGGCTGGAGATGACGTTTCGTCTCGATGAGAAGCAGTACCATCAACTGACGGTAGGGGAGCGGGGTGTGTTGAGTTATAAGGGGTCGCGGTTTGAGGGGTTTAGTGCGGAGCCGTGATTTGCCGGGCGGCGCTTCGCTTGCACCGGCCTACAGGTCTCGTAGGCCCGGTAAGCGCAGCGCCACCGGGCAAAAAATGCACGCACCTTACTTCTTCGCCTGCGCCTTAAACTTCTTCATCCACACCAGCAGCTCAAACACGCCAAAAATAAAGACGCGCAGCTGCTGCCAGCCGGTCATCGGCGGTCCGTCTTTCGGCAGGCCGTTTTTCAGCATCACCATCTGCAGGGCGTGCATAAAGGCGGTGAAAATCAGCGCCACGTTGACGAAAATATTCATCGGACGCGGGAACGGATGAACCAGGTTCAGGAGCAGAAACGCCCAGACGCCCAGCATCAGTAAACGGCCAAAATTAATCAGTACTGGCATCAGGCTCTCCTTGTACTTCACGGTGATACAAACGATAAGCGACCTGGCCGGCGACCTGTTCGCGGTGCAGATCCCAGTGAACGGGAACCGGCGGTAAGCCATTTTCCACTTCACTCTCGACGTAGATAAGCGCGTCATCCGCCAGCCAGCCGTTGTTCTCCAGCAGCGTCAGCGTCTCTTCCAGCAGCCCTTTACGGAACGGCGGATCGATAAACACCACGTCGTGCGGCGTGCCTTTTTGCGCCAGAAACGCCAGCGCGTTGGTGTTCACCACTTTGGCATTGGTCGCTTTCAGGGTAGTGAGATTTTGCTGTAGCTGCTGGGAAACGCTGCGATCCATCTCCAGCAGGGTGGCGCTCGCGGCGTAACGCGACAGCGCTTCGAGGCCCAGGGCGCCGCTTCCGGCAAAACAGTCGAGGCAGCGCGCGTCAACCATTGACGGCGCCAGCCAGTTAAACAGCGTCTCCCGGACGCGATCGGTGGTCGGGCGCAGCCCAGGGCTGTCGGGGACGGGCAGTTTGCGGCCTCGCCACTGGCCGCCGATAATGCGAATTTGTCCGGCCGGGCGGTTCGTTTTCTTCATTTCAGGAAAGCTCTGCTAACAATTGGCCTGCGATTCCAGGCGGTGATGTTAATTAGGTAAAGTGTTAGACTATTTCATCATTTTTATAGCTTCCATGTATATAGCACCGCGAGGAGTGTCGTCGCAGATGGCAAAACAAAAAAAACGTGGCTTCTTTTCCTGGCTGGGCTTCGGCGAAAAAGAGCAAGACACAGAACAAAAAATCGAAGAGCAGCAGACAGTTGAAGAACAGTCGCAGCCTGAAACCTCTGTCGAAACCGCCGCGGTAGTCGAAGCGGAAGCGCACGCGCACAGCAAAGAAGAGACCGAAGCTTTTGCTGAAGAGGTGGTGGAAGTCACCGAACGGGTTCAGGAAAGCGAGAAACCGCAGCCGGTCGAAGCGATTGTTGAGCCGGTTATCGAAGAAGCGCCGCAGGCCGTCATTGAACACGAAGAACTTCCGCTGCCGGAAGAGGTAAAAGCCGAAGCGATCGCGCCAGAAGAGTGGCAGGCGGAAGCTGAAATCGTCGAAATTGTGGAAACCGTCGAAGAAGAAGCGGAAAACGAACCCGAAATCACCGACGAAGAGCTCGAAGCTCAGGCGCTGGCCGCTGAGGCTGCCGAAGAAGCGGTGATCGTCGTTCCGGTCGAAGAGCCGGAAGAAGAGGTCCCGGCAGAAGAGATCGTTCAGGAGCAGGAAAAACCGACCAAAGAAGGTTTCTTCGCGCGCCTGAAACGCAGCCTGGTCAGAACCAAAGAAAACCTCGGTTCCGGATTTATCAGTCTGTTCCGCGGCAAAAAAATCGACGATGATCTGTTTGAAGAGCTGGAAGAACAGCTTCTGATTGCGGACGTCGGCGTGGAAACCACGCGCAAAATTATCGCGAAGCTGACCGAAAGCGCGAGCCGCAAACAGCTGCGCGACGCCGAGGCGCTGTACGGCCTGCTGAAAGACGAGATGGGCGAAATTCTCGCAAAAGTTGACGAACCGCTTAATATTGAAGGCAAAACGCCATTTGTTATTCTGATGGTCGGCGTCAACGGCGTGGGTAAAACCACCACCATCGGTAAGCTGGCACGTCAGTTCGAGCAGCAGGGCAAATCGGTGATGCTGGCGGCGGGGGATACCTTCCGTGCGGCCGCCGTTGAGCAGCTGCAGGTCTGGGGCCAGCGCAACAACATTCCGGTGATTGCGCAGCACACCGGCGCGGATTCCGCGTCCGTGATCTTCGATGCTATTCAGGCCGCGAAGGCGCGAAACATCGACGTGCTGATTGCCGATACCGCAGGGCGTTTGCAGAATAAATCGCACCTGATGGAAGAGCTGAAGAAAATCGTTCGCGTCATGAAGAAGCTGGACGAAGACGCGCCGCATGAGATTATGCTGACCATCGACGCCAGCACCGGACAGAACGCCATCAGCCAGGCGAAGCTGTTCGATGAGGCGGTCGGGCTGACCGGGATTACGCTGACCAAACTGGACGGCACCGCCAAGGGTGGGGTGATCTTCTCCGTGGCGGATCAGTTCGGCATCCCAATCCGTTATATCGGTGTCGGCGAACGTATCGAGGATTTGCGTCCGTTTAAATCGGACGACTTTATTGAGGCACTATTTGCCCGAGAGGACTAACAATGATTCGCTTTGAACACGTCAGCAAGGCCTATCTCGGTGGGAGACAAGCGTTGCAGGGGGTGACATTCCACCTGCAGCCAGGCGAGATGGCATTCCTGACCGGCCACTCCGGCGCGGGGAAAAGTACCCTGCTCAAGCTTATCTGTGGGATCGAGCGGCCAAGTGCCGGGAACATCTTTTTTGGCGGCCACGATATCAGCCGCCTGAAAAACCGTGAGGTGCCGTTCCTGCGTCGCCAGATCGGCATGATTTTCCAGGATCACCACCTGCTGATGGATCGCACCGTCTTCGATAACGTGGCGATCCCGCTGATCATTGCGGGTGCCAGCTATGATGATATCCGCCGTCGCGTTTCCGCGGCGCTGGACAAAGTTGGCCTGCTGGACAAAGCGAAAAACTTCCCGATCCAGCTCTCCGGCGGTGAACAGCAGCGCGTGGGCATTGCTCGCGCGGTGGTGAACAAACCCGCCGTTCTGCTGGCGGATGAACCGACCGGTAACCTGGACGATGCGCTGTCGGAAGGGATCCTGCGTCTGTTTGAGGAATTTAACCGCGTTGGGGTGACAGTCCTGATGGCGACGCACGACATCGGGCTTATCTCCCGTCGTTCGTACCGCATGCTGACCCTGAGCGACGGTCATTTGCACGGAGGCCACGGTGAATAAGCGCGACGCAATCAACCAGATTCGGCAGTTCGGAAACCGATTCGACCGTTTCCGCAAGCCGCAGGGCGGCGGGGATGGCAACCGCAATGCGCCAAAGCGCGCCAAAGCGGCTCCGAAACCGAACTCCCGTAAGACCAACGTCTTTAACGAACAGGTGCGCTACGCCTTCCACGGCGCGGTGCAGGATCTGAAAAGCAAACCGCTGGCGACGTTCCTGACGGTGATGGTGATCGCCATCTCCCTGACGCTGCCGAGTGTCTGCTACATGGTCTACAAGAACGTCAACCAGGCGGCCTCGCAATACTATCCGTCACCGCAGATTACGGTGTATCTGGATAAAGCGCTGGACGATAACGCCGCCGCGCAGGTAGTGGGGCAACTCCAGTCGGAGCAGGGCGTTGAGAAGGTGAACTACCTCTCGCGCGATGAAGCGCTGGGCGAGTTCCGCAACTGGTCCGGGTTTGGCGGCGCGCTGGATATGCTCGAAGAGAACCCGCTGCCCGCCGTGGCGGTGGTGATCCCGAAGCTGGATTTCCAGGGCACCGATTCGCTTAACACCCTGCGCGACCGCATCACCCGTATCAACGGGATTGATGAAGTGCGCATGGACGACAGCTGGTTTGCTCGTCTCGCCTCCCTGACCGGGCTGGTAGGGCGCGTAGCGGCGATGATCGGCGTGCTGATGGTGGCGGCGGTCTTCCTCGTCATCGGTAACAGCGTGCGTCTGAGTATCTTCGCCCGCCGCGACAGCATTAACGTGCAGAAGCTGATTGGTGCGACGGATGGATTCATCCTGCGACCGTTCCTCTACGGCGGCGCATTGCTCGGTTTTTCCGGCGCATTTCTTTCACTGATTTTGTCAGAAATTTTGGTGATGCGGCTCTCGTCTGCCGTCACTGAAGTGGCGCAGGTTTTCGGAACCAAGTTTGATATCAGTGGGTTAGGCTTCGATGAGTGCCTGTTGCTCCTGCTGGTCTGCTCGATGATCGGCTGGGTTGCCGCCTGGCTTGCGACGGTACAACATTTACGTCACTTTACCCCGCAGTAAAAAATCTCTGGTATAATCTTTCCCTGCACTGAGTACTTCACGCTGCAGGGAAAGAGTCCCTGTTGACTCTCCCCCGCAATCAGTAGTCCATGTCACAATTTGTGCGTAATTTATTCACAGCATTACATGGAACTTGTGGATAAAATCACGGTCTGATAAAAATGTGAATGTTAGTCTCACTGCTCAAATGCTTTGGCATGCTTGTTGCCTGATGGGGACAAACCACCGCCAGAAGACACTAAATTGAGAGGAATGAATGACCAAAGAAATGCAAACTTTAGCTTTAGCCCCTGTTGGTAACCTGGAATCTTATATCCGGGCTGCGAACACCTGGCCGATGTTGACGGCTGAGGAAGAAAAGGAGCTTGCTGAAAAGCTGCATTACCAGGGCGATCTGGAAGCAGCTAAGACGCTGATCCTGTCTCACCTGCGCTTTGTTGTTCACGTTGCTCGTAATTACTCGGGCTACGGCCTGCCGCAGGCGGACTTGATTCAGGAAGGCAACATCGGTCTGATGAAGGCTGTACGTCGCTTCAACCCGGAAGTGGGTGTGCGACTGGTCTCCTTCGCCGTTCACTGGATCAAAGCTGAAATTCACGAATACGTCCTGCGTAACTGGCGTATTGTGAAAGTCGCCACGACCAAAGCACAGCGCAAACTGTTCTTCAACCTGCGTAAAGCCAAGCAGCGTCTGGGCTGGTTCAACCAGGATGAAGTCGAAATGGTGGCGCGTGAGCTGGGTGTATCCAGCAAAGACGTGCGTGAGATGGAGTCCCGTATGGCCGCTCAGGATATGACATTTGATATGTCTTCTGACGACGATGCGCAGGATAGCCAGCCGATGGCACCGGTTCTGTATCTGCAGGATAAAACCTCTAACTTTGCCGACGGCATCGAAGAGGATAACTGGGAAGATCAGGCCGCGAACAAGCTCACCCACGCGATGGAAGGTCTCGACGAGCGTAGCCAGGCGATTATCCGCGCCCGCTGGCTGGACGAAGACAACAAGTCCACGCTGCAGGAACTGGCCGACCGCTACGGCGTCTCCGCTGAGCGTGTGCGTCAGCTTGAAAAGAACGCCATGAAAAAACTTCGCGCCGCTATCGAAGCCTAATTCCCGCGAAGTCCCCCGATAACCCCTGGATGAAAGTCTGGGGGTTTTGTTTTTTATACTCCCCAAAACCGTAGGCCGGATAAGGCGCAGCCGCCATCCGGCAAAGTGCGGGCACAGATGCCCGATGGCGCTTCGCTTATCGGGCCTACTTGTTTTTTTATACTCCTCAAAACCTGTAGGCCGGATAAGGCGCAGCCGCCATCCGGCAAAACGCACCCAACCTCGCTTTTTTCATCACCCGCTCTGGCGAATTATTCCCCCCTGGCAAACACTTACAGATGCGCTACGCATGCGAATCTCTCAGGGGGACAGGGTGAAAAATAATGAGTTAAATGAACGGCGTGTGCAGGCCACGCCGCGCGGCATCGGGGTGATGTGCGGTTTCTACGCCGATAAAGCGGAAAACGCCACGCTGTGGGACGTGGAAGGTAACGAGGTGATCGACTTCGCCGCCGGGATCGCGGTGCTCAACACCGGTCATCGCCATCCTAAAGTGATCGCCGCCATCGAAAAACAGCTTCAGTCGTTTACCCACACGGCGTACCAGATTGTACCGTACGAAGGCTACATCGCCCTCGCGGAGCGCATCAACGCACGCGTGCCGATTGAGGGACCAGCCAAAACGGCCTTCTTCTCGACGGGCGCAGAAGCCGTCGAAAACGCAGTCAAAATCGCCCGCGCTTACACCAAACGTCCGGGCCTTATCACCTTCGGCGGCGCCTTCCACGGGCGCACCTTTATGACCATGGCGCTGACCGGCAAAGTGGCGCCGTACAAACTCGGCTTTGGCCCGTTCCCCGGCTCGGTCTATCACGCGCAATATCCCAATACGCTGCACGGCGTGAGCTCGCAGGACGCACTGAAAAGTCTCGAACGTATCTTTAAAGCCGATATCGCTCCGGACCAGGTGGCGGCGATTATCCTTGAACCGGTTCAGGGCGAGGGCGGATTCAACGTCGCGCCGCCTGATTTTATGCAGGGCCTGCGCGCCCTGTGCGACACCCACGGTATTTTGCTCATCGCCGACGAAGTGCAGACCGGCTTTGCCCGTACCGGGAAACTGTTCTCGATGGAGCATCACTGCGTGAAGCCGGATCTGATCACCATGGCGAAAAGCCTGGCGGGCGGGATGCCGCTCTCGGCGGTATCGGGCCGCGCCGAAGTGATGGACGCCCCCGCGCCGGGCGGGCTCGGCGGCACCTACGCCGGGAATCCGCTGGCGATTGCGGCGGCGCTGGCGGTGCTGGAGGTGATCGACGAAGAAGATCTCTGCACCCGCGCGTCACACCTGGGTCATCATCTGGTTGAGGTGCTGAGCAAAGCCCAGTCCAGCTGCCCGTTTATCGCCGATATCCGCGCACAGGGGTCGATGGTCGCGGTAGAGTTCAACGATCCTGAGACCGGGCAACCCTCGCCGGAATTTACCCGCCAGGTGCAGGAACGCGCGCTGGCCGAAGGGCTACTGCTGCTCAGTTGCGGCGTCTACGGCAACGTTATTCGTTTCCTCTATCCGCTCACCATCCCCGAAGCCCAGTTCCGCAAAGCGCTGGATATCATCTCGGCGTCGCTGACTCGATAAAGCCCAGGCCCGGTCGCAAATCTGCGCCGGGCTAGCATATATACATTTCAAATTAGCTATTCCAAAATCATAAAAATGGGGTATGTTTTAGCAGAGTGTGCTGAAAAAGCGCGAGCAGCAGACCAATAATTGAAATAAAGCGCTACACAACAACATCACAACAATCGTAATAACCATAATAATGGGGAATCTCAGGATGAATATGAAGGGTAAAGCGTTACTGGCAGGATGTATCGCGTTGGCATTCAGCACTATGGCTCAGGCGGATATCAAAGTGGCTGTTGTCGGTGCGATGTCCGGTCCGGTAGCGCAATACGGCGACCAGGAATTTACTGGCGCAGAACAAGCGGTTGCAGACATTAATGCCAAGGGCGGGATCAAAGGCGAAAAACTGCAGATCGTAAAATATGATGATGCCTGTGACCCGAAACAAGCGGTCGCGGTGGCGAACAAAGTGGTGAACGACGGGATCAAATACGTTATCGGTCACCTGTGCTCCTCTTCCACTCAGCCAGCGTCTGATATCTACGAAGACGAAGGCATTCTGATGATCACCCCGGCGGCGACGGCGCCAGAGTTGACCTCACGCGGTTATAAACTGATTCTGCGCACCACCGGTCTGGACTCTGACCAGGGCCCAACCGCAGCGAAATACATTCTTGAGAAGGTGAAACCGCAACGCATCGCGATTGTTCACGACAAACAGCAGTACGGCGAAGGCCTGGCGCGCTCTGTGCAGGACAGCCTGAAGAAAGCCAATGCGAAAGTGGTGTTCTTCGACGGGATCACCGCCGGTGAGAAAGACTTCTCCACCCTGGTGGCGCGTCTGAAGAAAGAGAATATCGACTTCGTCTACTACGGCGGCTACCACCCGGAAATGGGCCAGATCCTGCGCCAGGCGCGCGCGGCCGGTCTGAAAACCCAGTTCATGGGCCCGGAAGGCGTGGCGAACGTTTCTCTGTCTAACATCGCGGGCGAATCGGCGGAAGGGATGCTGGTGACCAAGCCGAAGAACTACGATCAGGTTCCGGCGAACAAACCGATTGTGGATGCGATCAAAGCCAAGAAACAGGATCCAAGCGGCGCGTTCGTGTGGACCACCTACGCGGCACTGCAATCTCTGCAGGCGGGCCTGAACCAGTCAGCCGATCCGGCTGAGATTGCCACCTGGCTGAAAGCGAACTCTGTCGATACCGTGATGGGGCCGCTGTCCTGGGATGAGAAGGGCGATCTGAAGGGCTTTGAGTTCGGTGTCTTCACCTGGCATGCGGATGGTTCAGCGACCGACGCTAAGTAATTAAATGCCCGGTGGCGCGCAGCGATCCGGGCCTACGGGAAGTGCGGTCTGATGCCCTCACCCTGACCCTCTCCCACGGGGAGAGGGCCAAAACATTAAAAATGGCAACCTTTGGTTTTAATACCAGTCAGTTAAGCAACATAATGAATTTAAATTTATTATGTTGCTTGCTCCAGGACCTTTATGGCATCAGTGGAATTGTTCCGTTCACTTTCGTTCCTCTGCTTCCGGTCTATCACTCTGCGGTGAACGTGCCAGGGTGGCTCAATCGCCGCCACCCTGGCAACCCCGGCTCCCGGCCAGGAAAATCGCCGCTTCGCGGTCCCCTCAGCTTATTCCTTGCGGCTATCGGGTCGGGCGCGATCCTGCATCCATGCAGGTCGCACCCTCTCGGCGCTTCCCTGCGCCTCGACCCGGCCTCCAGGAAACGCTTCGGCGATTTTCAGCCGGACTCACGCTCCCTCCAGCTTTACAGCCGTCTGAATGTGGCACCGGTATGGGTCCCCTTGTCACGTTCACAGGTTATGAAGTGATTATATTCTGCTGAACATGAGGTGAACGGAATAACCTCAGATGCTTAACTGACCAGCATTACAACCTTTGGTTGCCGTTTTGCGTTGAACTTGTAGGCCGGGTAAGGCGCAGCCGCCACCCGGCTTTTTTTAACGCCGCGCCCACCCACTCTCCTGCTCCACAAACCCCAGCGCCTGCATAAATGCGGTCATCACCGCGCGGTCTTCCACGCCGACATCCGCCATCCACCAGGATGATACGTCCGGATTGTCTCGAATCACCTCTTCAAGCAGATACTGCCCGACGCCGCGACGGCGGGTGATTTCGCGCACGCGCAGGGAGTCCAGCGCGCCTTCGGTGCCGCTCAGGGTCACGCGCACCGCGCCCAGCAGACGCTCGTTAAAGCGGGCGGCATAGATACGGTGAATCTCATCCACGGCCAGTGAGGAAGGGGAATATTCCGGCCAGATCTTGCCCAGGTCGATATGATCCTGGTCGCTAAAGGACACCAGACGAAGGATGGTCAGTTTCATTAGCTGCTTGTCCAAATCAGAAAGAATAAAGGCAGTGTACTCAATTTATCTCGCCAGCGGCTTCCCCTTTTTTAAACCATTCTCCAGGTGATTACTTTTTTAGCAGCGCGATGTGCAGTGCGAAAATGCATGGATCGAAAATTAAGCAGAATTTTAACCTGAAAGGCAGTGTTTTATTCGGCGCTTTGTACCGTTATTTTATGCTGCAAACTGCACTTTTATTTGTTTATCTCTGTCGGATTTCAGAATATTATCTTTGCTTAATCGCATGAAAAATAGAGATTTTAGTCTGGTTTTTAGCAAAAAACTGCGCTAAACCATTAAAGGCACTGGTAAAAATAGCGTTGTTCATTAAAAGTACAGAATGCTTTTTAACCATAATAAAACAAAATATATACATCACGTCACGAATGGGGATTCACAGATGAAAAGGAACGCGAAAGCATTAATCGCGGGAATGGTTGCATTAGCGATTTCGCAGGCAGCCATGGCGGAAGACATTAAAGTTGCCGTCGTCGGTGCCATGTCCGGTCCGGTTGCCCAGTGGGGCGATATGGAGTTCAACGGCGCGCGTCAGGCGATCAAAGACATCAACGCCAAAGGCGGCATCAAAGGGGATAAGTTGGTTGGCGTGGAATACGACGACGCCTGCGATCCAAAACAAGCCGTCGCCGTGGCCAACAAAATCGTTAACGACGGCATCCAGTACGTGATCGGCCACCTGTGCTCGTCCTCGACTCAGCCTGCTTCCGATATCTACGAAGACGAAGGCATTCTGATGATCACCCCTGGGGCGACGAACCCGGAGCTGACGCAGCGTGGCTATCAGCACATCATGCGTACCGCCGGTCTGGACTCCTCTCAGGGCCCGACTGCCGCGAAATACATCCTCGAGAAAGTGAAGCCGCAGCGCATTGCGATCATTCACGATAAACAGCAGTACGGCGAAGGCCTGGCGCGTTCCGTCCAGGACGGCCTGAAGAAAGGCGGCGCGAACGTGGTCTTCTTCGACGGCATCACCGCCGGTGAGAAAGATTTCTCCGCGCTGCTGGCCCGTCTGCAAAAAGAGAATATCGACTTCGTCTACTACGGCGGCTACTACCCGGAGATGGGCCAGATGCTGCGCCAGGCGCGCGCGACCGGTCTGAAAACCCAGTTCATGGGCCCGGAAGGCGTGGGTAACGCGTCCCTGTCGAACATCGCGGGCGATGCGGGCGAAGGCATGCTGGTGACGATGCCAAAACGCTATGACCAGGAACCGGCGAACAAAGCTATCGTAGAGGCGCTCAAAGCGCAGAAGAAAGATCCGAGCGGTCCGTACGTCTGGATCACCTACGCGGCGGTGCAGTCCCTGGCGACCGCTCTGGAACGTACCGGCAGCAAAGAGCCGCTGGACTTAGTCAAAGATTTGAAAGCACACGGCGCTGATACCGTGATTGGGCCGCTGAACTGGGATGAGAAAGGCGATCTAAAGGGATTTGAATTTGGTGTCTTCCAATGGCACGCCGATGGATCTTCCACGGTAGCCAAATAATCATCCCGCCGCCCGCGCAAAACGGGCGGTTATAAAAAGGTTTTCTTATGTCCGAGCAGTTTCTCTATTTCTTGCAGCAGATGTTTAACGGCGTCACGCTGGGAAGCACCTATGCGCTGATCGCCATCGGCTACACCATGGTTTACGGCATTATCGGCATGATCAACTTCGCCCACGGCGAGGTCTATATGATCGGCAGCTATGTCTCCTTTATGATCATCGCCGCCCTGATGATGATGGGCATCGACAGCAGCTGGCTGCTGGTGGGTGCCGGGTTTGTCGGCGCGATTGTGATTGCCAGCGCCTACGGCTGGAGCATCGAGCGCGTGGCCTATCGCCCCGTGCGCAGCTCCAAGCGTCTGATTGCGCTCATCTCCGCCATCGGGATGTCCATCTTCCTGCAAAACTACGTCAGCCTGACGGAAGGGTCGCGCGACGTGGCGCTGCCAAGCCTGTTCAACGGCCAGTGGATTGTCGGAGCCAGCGAAAACTTCTCAGCCTCTATCACCACCATGCAGCTGGTTATCTGGATTGTGACCTTCCTGGCGATGCTGGCGCTGACCATTTTCATCCGCTACTCCCGCATGGGCCGCGCCTGCCGCGCCTGCGCAGAAGATCTGAAAATGGCCAGCCTGCTCGGGATTAACACCGACCGCGTGATCGCCCTGACCTTTGTGATTGGTGCAGCGATGGCCGCCGTCGCGGGCGTGCTGCTCGGTCAGTTCTACGGCGTAATCAACCCGTACATCGGCTTTATGGCCGGGATGAAAGCCTTCACCGCCGCGGTTCTGGGTGGGATCGGAAGTATTCCTGGCGCGATGATCGGCGGCCTGATTCTGGGCGTGGCCGAAGCGCTCTCCTCGGCGTACCTGAGTACCGAATATAAAGACGTGGTGTCGTTCGCCCTGCTGATTCTGGTGCTGCTGGTGATGCCTACCGGGATCCTGGGTCGTCCGGAGGTAGAGAAAGTATGAAACCGATGCATTTTGCGATGGCGCTTCTCTCTGCCGCCATGTTCTTCGTCCTCGCGGGCGTCTTTATGGGCGTCCAGTTAGAACTGGATGGCACCAAACTGGTGGTCGATACCGCCGCCGATATCCGCTGGCAGTGGGTGTTTGTCGGCACCGCCGTGGTGTTCCTGTTCCAGCTGCTGCGTCCGGTGTTCCAGAAGACGTTGAAAAACGTCTCCGGCCCGAAATTCGTGCTGCCTGCGATTGATGGCTCGACCGTTAAACAGAAGCTGTTCCTGGTGGCACTGCTGGTAGCCGCTGTCGCCTGGCCGTTCGTGGTCTCGCGTGGGACGGTGGATATCGCCACCCTGACCATGATCTACGTGATTCTGGGCCTCGGTCTGAACGTGGTGGTCGGTCTGTCGGGTCTGCTGGTGCTGGGCTACGGCGGGTTTTACGCTATCGGTGCTTACACCTTCGCGCTGCTGAACCACTATTACGGGCTGGGCTTCTGGACCTGTCTGCCGCTGGCGGGGCTGGTCTCTGCCGCTGCAGGATTCCTGCTCGGCTTCCCGGTACTGCGTCTGCGCGGCGACTATCTGGCGATTGTGACCTTAGGCTTCGGCGAAATCGTCCGTATCCTGCTGCTCAACAACACCGAAGTGACCGGCGGCCCGAACGGCATCAGCCAGATCCCGAAACCGACCTTCTTCGGCCTGGAGTTCAGCCGTTCCGCGCGGGAAGGCGGGTGGGATACTTTCAGCAACTTCTTCGGCGTGAAGTACGATCCGTCCGACCGCGTGATTTGGCTCTATCTGGTGGCGCTGCTGCTGGTGGTCATTACGCTGTTCGTGATTAACCGTCTGCTGCGTATGCCGCTGGGCCGCGCGTGGGAAGCGCTGCGCGAAGATGAAATCGCCTGCCGCTCCCTGGGCCTGAACCCGACGCGCATCAAGCTGACCGCCTTTACCATCAGCGCCGCGTTCGCCGGTTTTGCCGGAACCCTGTTTGCCGCACGTCAGGGCTTCGTCAGCCCGGAATCCTTCACTTTCGCCGAATCGGCCTTCGTGCTCGCCATCGTGGTGCTCGGCGGGATGGGCTCGCAGTTTGCGGTGATCCTCGCGGCAATTCTGCTGGTGGTTTCTCGCGAGCTGATGCGTGACTTTAACGAATACAGCATGTTGATGCTGGGTGGTTTGATGGTACTGATGATGATCTGGCGTCCGCAGGGCTTGCTGCCGATGACCCGTCCACAGTTGAAGCTGAAGAACGGGCAAGCGAAAGGAGAGCAGGCATGAGTCAGCCATTATTATCCGTAAACGGCCTGATGATGCGTTTTGGCGGCCTGCTGGCGGTCAATAACGTCTCGCTGGACCTGTTCCCGAAAGAGATCGTCTCCCTGATTGGCCCGAACGGCGCGGGGAAAACCACGGTGTTCAACTGCCTGACCGGGTTCTATAAACCGACGGGCGGGACCATCATGCTGCGCGATCAGCATCTTGAAGGGCTGCCGGGCCAGCAAATTGCCCGCATGGGCGTGGTGCGCACCTTCCAGCACGTGCGTCTGTTCCGCGAGATGACGGTGATTGAAAACCTGCTGGTGGCGCAACATCAGCAGCTGAAAACCGGCGTGTTCTCCGGTCTGCTGAAAACTCCGGCCTTCCGCCGCGCGCAGAGCGAAGCCCTGGATCGTGCCGCGACCTGGCTCGATCGTATCGGCCTGCTGCAGCACGCTAACCGTCAGGCGAGCAACCTGGCCTATGGCGATCAGCGTCGTCTGGAGATTGTCCGCTGCATGGTGACGCAGCCGGAAATCCTGATGCTCGATGAACCTGCCGCTGGTCTGAACCCGAAAGAGACCAAAGAGCTGGACGAGCTGATCGTCGAGCTGCGTAACCATCACGACACCACCATTCTGCTGATTGAGCACGATATGAAACTGGTGATGGGCATCTCCGATCGTATCTACGTGGTCAACCAGGGGACGCCGCTGGCGAACGGCACGCCTGATGAAATTCGACATAACCCGGACGTGATCCGCGCCTATCTGGGTGAGGCATAAAATGGAAAAAGCGATGTTATCTTTTGACAATGTGAATGCCCACTACGGCAAGATTCAGGCGCTGCACGACGTCAGCCTGCATATCAATCAGGGCGAGATCGTCACGCTCATCGGGGCCAACGGCGCGGGGAAAACCACGCTCCTCGGCACCCTGTGCGGCGATCCGCGCGCCACCAGCGGACGTATCGTCTTTGACGGGAAAGACATCACCGACTGGCAGACCGCCAAAATCATGCGTGAAGCGGTGGCAATTGTTCCCGAAGGTCGCCGGGTGTTTTCCCGGATGACGGTGGAAGAGAACCTGGCGATGGGCGGCTTCTTTGCCGAGCGCGATCAGTATCAGACCCGCATCAAACGCGTGTATGAGCTCTTCCCGCGTCTGTACGAGCGCCGCATTCAGCGCGCAGGCACCATGTCCGGGGGTGAGCAGCAGATGCTGGCGATAGGCCGTGCGCTGATGAGTCAGCCACGCCTGCTGCTGTTGGACGAGCCGTCGCTCGGCCTCGCGCCAATTATCATTCAGCAGATCTTCGACACCATCGAGCAGCTGCGCAAAGAGGGGATGACCATCTTCCTCGTCGAGCAGAACGCCAACCAGGCGCTGAAGCTCGCGGATCGCGGCTACGTGCTGGAGAACGGCCACGTGGTGCTTTCCGATACCGGCGACGCGCTGCTGGCGAACGAAGCGGTGCGGAGTGCGTATTTGGGCGGCTGAGCCGTCTGTTGTTGCCCGGTGGCGCTGCGCTTACCGGGCCTACAAACCCTGAAAGGAGATCGGGATGAAACGTATCTATCTGTTTGCCCTCGCGGCATGCTGTCTTACGGCAAACGCTGCAGAGAACATTAACCCACGCGACCCTTCCATCTGGCAGGAGCCCAATAAGCCGGACGAAAACAAACAGGATCCGTGTGAAATCTTACAGTCGTCTGTCTGCCCGGGTTATCAGGACCAGAAAACCGATATCCAGAAAGAGCAGAAGCGGCGGGAAGACAATCGACAACACAAAAGTCTGGAATCAGGCAAACCCTATTACCCGTCGTCATTTTGAATCGTAGGCCGGGTAAGGCGCAGCCGCCACCCGGCTTTTTTTGCCATGCAACCGTCACCATTCCATCATTCCCCTGACCCCTGTCTGTCATCATTCTGTAAATAAACAGTTATTTTTCTGTCATTCGAGCATGTCATGTTACCTCGCGAGCATAAAACGCGTGATATCGCGCATCCGGCACAATAAAGAGAGATGACAATGACTTCGTTACGACACACAGCTTTGGGTCTGGCAATCGGTCTGGCTTTTGCGACGAATGCAATGGCTGTCACCACGATTCCGTTCTGGCATTCCATGGAAGGGGAGTTGGGCAAAGAGGTTGATTCCCTGGCGCAACGTTTCAACGACACCCACCCGGATTACAAAATTGTGCCGGTGTACAAAGGTAACTACGAGCAGAGCCTGAGCGCGGGTATCGCGGCGTTCCGCACCGGTAACGCACCGGCGCTGCTGCAGGTGTATGAAGTCGGCACCGCCACCATGATGGCCTCGAAAGCGATCAAACCGGTCTACGAAGTGTTTAAAGACGCGGGCATTAACTTCGATGAATCCCAGTTCGTGCCAACGGTGTCCGGTTACTACACCGACTCCAAAACCGGGCATTTGCTGTCGCAGCCGTTTAACAGCTCCACGCCGGTGCTGTACTACAACAAAGACGCCTTCAAAAAAGCCGGTTTAAACCCGGATCAGCCGCCGAAAACCTGGCAGGACCTGGCCGAGTACACCGCCAAACTGAAAGCCGCGGGCATGAAATGTGGCTACGCGAGCGGCTGGCAGGGCTGGATCCAGATCGAAAACTTCAGCGCCTGGCACGGTCTGCCGGTCGCCACCAAAAACAACGGCTTTGACGGCACCGACGCGGTGCTCGAATTCAACAAGCCGGAGCAGGTGAAACACATCGCCCTGCTGGAAGCGCTGAACAAGAAGGGCGATTTCAGCTACTTCGGGCGTAAAGACGAATCCACCGAGAAGTTCTACAACGGCGACTGCGCCATCACCACCGCCTCTTCCGGGTCGCTGGCGGATATCCGTCACTACGCCAAATTCAACTACGGCGTGGGCATGATGCCTTACGACGCTGACGTCAAAGGCGCGCCGCAGAACGCCATCATCGGCGGAGCGAGCCTGTGGGTGATGCAGGGCAAAGACAATGGCACCTACAAAGGCGTGGCGGAGTTCCTCGACTTCCTCGCGAAACCTGAAAACGCCGCCGAGTGGCACCAGAAGACCGGCTATCTGCCGATCACCAAAGCCGCTTACGACCTTACGCGCGAGCAGGGCTTCTACGACAAAAACCCAGGTGCCGATATCGCCACGCGCCAGATGCTGAACAAGCCGCCATTGCCGTTCACCAAAGGTCTGCGTCTGGGCAACATGCCGCAGATTCGTACCATCGTGGATGAAGAGCTGGAAAGCGTCTGGACCGGTAAGAAAACGCCACAGCAGGCGCTGGATTCCGCGGTAGAGCGCGGGAATCAGCTGCTGCGCCGCTTTGAGCAGTCGACGAAGTCTTAACGCTTTTGCCGGATGGCGCTGCGCTTATCCGGCCTACAGAACGCACCATGTTGTCTTTGTAGGCCGGGTAAGGCGAAGCCGCCACCCGGCGTTTTCTGAAAAAGAGTCCCGCTATGTCATCATCCCGTCCGGTATTCCGTTCGCGCTGGCTGCCCTATTTGCTGGTCGCCCCGCAGCTGATTATCACCGTTATCTTTTTCATCTGGCCTGCGGGCGAAGCGCTGTGGTACTCGGTGCAAAGCGTCGATCCGTTCGGGCTCTCCAGCCAGTTTGTCGGCCTGGACAACTTCACCGCGCTGTTCCATGACAGCTATTACCTCGACTCCTTCTGGACGACGATCAAATTCAGCGCCCTGGTCACCGTCAGCGGTCTGGTGGTCTCCCTGTTTTTCGCCGCGCTGGTGGATTACGTGGTGCGCGGCAGCCGTCTGTATCAGACGCTGATGCTGCTGCCCTACGCCGTGGCACCCGCTGTCGCCGCCGTGCTGTGGATCTTCCTATTTAACCCAGGGCGCGGGCTGATCACCCATTTCCTCGGTGAATTTGGCTACGACTGGAACCACGCCCAGAACAGCGGCCAGGCGATGTTCCTGGTGGTCTTCGCCTCGGTGTGGAAGCAGATCAGCTACAACTTCCTGTTCTTCTTCGCCGCCCTGCAATCCATTCCGCGATCGCTGGTCGAAGCCGCCGCGATTGACGGCGCGGGGCCGATTCGCCGCTTCTTCAAACTGGCGCTGCCGCTGATTGCACCCGTGAGTTTCTTCCTGCTGGTGGTCAACCTGGTCTATGCCTTCTTCGACACCTTCCCGGTGATCGACGCCGCCACCGCCGGTGGGCCGGTGCAGGCCACCACCACGCTTATCTACAAAATCTATCGCGAAGGCTTTGCCGGTCTGGATCTCTCCGCCTCTGCCGCGCAGTCCGTGGTGCTGATGGGCCTGGTGATTGTGCTGACGGTGGTTCAGTTCCGCTATGTCGAAAGTAAGGTGCGTTACCAATGATTGAGAACCGTCCGGGGCTGACGATTTTCAGCCACACCATGCTGATTCTCGGGATCATCGTCATCCTCTTCCCGCTGTACGTGGCCTTCGTCGCCGCCACGCTTGATACCAAAGCCGTCTTCGACACGCCGATGACGCTGGTTCCCGGCGGCCATCTTTTCGAGAACATGGCGACCATCTGGACCCAGGGCGTCGGGGCCAACAGCGCGCCGTTCTGGCTGATGATGCTCAACAGTTTCATCATGGCGTTTGGCATTACCGTCGGCAAAATCGTGGTGTCGATGCTCTCGGCTTTCGCCATCGTCTGGTTCCGCTTTCCCCTGCGTAACCTCTTCTTCTGGATGATTTTTATCACCCTGATGCTGCCGGTCGAAGTGCGTATTTTCCCGACCGTGGAAGTGATCGCCAATCTCGGAATGCTCGACAGCTACGCGGGCCTGACGCTGCCGCTGATGGCCTCGGCGACCGCGACTTTCCTGTTCCGCCAGTTCTTTATGACTCTGCCGGACGAACTGATTGAAGCCGCGCGAATCGACGGTGCCTCGCCGATGCGTTTCTTCCGCGACATCGTTTTGCCGCTTTCCAAAACCAACCTCGCGGCGCTGTTCGTCATCACCTTTATCTACGGCTGGAACCAGTATCTGTGGCCGCTGCTGATTGTGCAGGACGTCAATCTCGGCACCGCCGTGGCGGGCATCAAAGGCATGATCGCCACCGGCGAAGGCACCACTCTCTGGAACCAGGTGATGGCGGCGATGCTGCTCACGCTGATCCCCCCGGTCGTTATCGTTTTAGCCATGCAGCGCGCGTTCGTGCGTGGTTTAGTAGACAGTGAGAAATAATATGGCAGGATTAAAACTACAGGCAGTCACCAAAAGCTGGGACGGCAAAAACCAGGTCATTCAACCCCTGACGCTCGACGTGGCGGACGGCGAATTCATCGTGATGGTCGGCCCGTCCGGCTGCGGGAAATCGACGCTGCTGCGCATGGTCGCCGGGCTTGAGCGCGTGACCAGCGGTGATATCTGGATCGACCGCCAGCGCGTCACCGAAATGGAACCGAAAGATCGCGGGATCGCGATGGTGTTCCAGAACTACGCCCTCTATCCGCACATGAGCGTGGAAGAGAACATGGCCTGGGGCCTGAAAATCCGCGGGATGGGCAAGGGCCACATCGAAGAGAAAGTGAAAGAGGCAGCGCGCATTCTTGAGCTGGACGGCCTGCTGAAACGCAGACCGCGCGAGCTCTCCGGCGGCCAGCGCCAGCGCGTGGCGATGGGCCGCGCCATAGTGCGCGATCCGGCGGTGTTCCTGTTCGACGAACCACTCTCCAACCTCGACGCCAAACTGCGCGTGCAGATGCGCCTCGAACTGCAGCATCTGCATCGTCGCCTGAAAACCACCTCCCTGTACGTCACCCACGATCAGGTCGAAGCCATGACCCTCGCCCAGCGCGTGATGGTGATGAACAAAGGCATCGCCGAGCAGATCGGCACCCCGGTGGAAGTTTACGAAAAACCGGCCAGCCGTTTTGTCGCCAGCTTTATCGGCAGCCCGGCGATGAACCTGCTGGAGGGGCGCATCAGCAACGCGGGCACCCATTTTGAGCTGGAGAGCGGCATGGCGCTGCCGGTGAACTGGTTTTATCGTGGTTACGCCGGGCGTAAAATGACGCTCGGTATCCGCCCGGAACATATTGCGTTAAGCTCGCAGGCGGAAGGCGGCGTGCCCCTGGTGATGGACACGCTGGAGATGCTGGGTGCCGACAACCTGGCGCACGGACGCTGGGGCGATCAAAAGCTGGTGGTGCGTCTCGCGCATCAGGAACGCCCAAAGGCGGGGAGCACGCTGTGGCTGCATCTGCCGGAAAATCACCTGCACTTATTTGATGGTGAAACAGGACAACGCGTATGAGTAACTGGCCATATCCTCACATCGTCGCCCACCGTGGCGGCGGGAAACGAGCACCGGAAAACACCCTGGCAGCGATTGATAAGGGCGCGTATTACGGTCATCAGATGATCGAGTTCGACGCTAAGCTATCGAAAGATGGCGAAATTTTCCTGCTGCACGACGATAACCTCGAGCGCACCAGCAACGGCTGGGGCGTGGCGGGCGATCTGCCGTGGCGCGATCTGCTGAAAGTGGACGCCGGAAGCTGGTTCAGCGGCGAGTTCAAAGGCGAACCGCTGCCGCTGCTGGCGGAAGTGGCGGATCGCTGTCGTCAGCACGGGATGATGGCCAATATCGAAATCAAACCGACCACCGGCACCGGGCCACTCACGGGCAAAGTGATTGCCCTGGCCGCGCGTGAACTGTGGGAAGGGATGACCGCGCCGCTGCTGTCGTCGTTTGAAATCGACGCTCTGGAAGCGGCACAAGCGGCTGCCCCGGAACTGCCGCGCGGATTACTGCTGGATGAATGGCGTGACGACTGGCGCGAGCTGGCCACCCGCTTAGAGTGTGTGTCGATCCACCTGAATCACCGCCTGCTGGACGAAGCGCGCGTGAAGATGCTCAAAGACGCCGGACTGCACATCCTGGTCTATACGGTGAACAAACCCCAGCGAGCGGCAGAGTTGCTGCGCTGGGGCGTGGATTGCATCTGCACCGATGCGATTGACGTGATTGGCCCGAACTTTAATTCTGCGGATTATTGAGCATATCGCCGTTCGAGCGCGGCGGCAGCATATGTTGCTGCTGACCGCCGCTCGTCCCGCCGCTTAACATCCCACCGTTCGTATTCGGCAACGGCTGCACACGCGGCTGGCCCTGCTGAATCATCTGCGTATTGTTATTCATCTGATTTTGCAGGCTCTGCTGCTGAAGCTGAGTCTGGGTTTTCAGTTGCTGATTCAACATCCCTTTTTGCTGCTGCTGTTGGCCCAACATCTGGGTCTGCATCCGCTGCTGGCTTGGGATCTCATATCCCGGCTGGTTCGGGTTGTTCATGGTATTGAGTGGCTGTGCGAGCACGGCGAACGGAAGCAGTGCCGTTAAGATCAAGTATCGTTTCATTCTCATCTCCTCCTTCTGAGGCTTCTCTTAAGTTTACCCCGAATCCGCCACTACGATGATTTTTTAGGAGTTGTGAACCAGGCTTAAACGGGAATCTGGATCCCTTCACCTGGAGAACAACAATGATAAGACCAACGTTTTTGCGCTGGGTAGCGATCGCTGCGCTGATGGCGGGCGGGACATTCACCGTGGCGGCGAACCCGCCTGCCGCACCGCCGGTCTCCTACGGCGTGGAAGAAGATGTGTTTCATCCCGTGCGCGCGAAGCAGGGGATGGTGGCGTCGGTGGACGCGATGGCCACGCAGGTCGGCGTGGATATTCTCAAGCAGGGCGGTAACGCGGTCGATGCGGCGGTGGCGGTGGGGTATGCGCTGGCGGTGACCCATCCGCAGGCGGGGAATCTCGGCGGCGGGGGCTTTATGCTGCTGCGCACCAAAGACGGCAATACCACGGCTATCGACTTCCGTGAAATGGCGCCGAATCAGGCGTCGCGGGATATGTTCCTCGATGAGCAGGGGAATCCGGACAGTAAAAAATCCCTGACGTCGCATCTGGCGAGCGGCACGCCGGGAACGGTCGCTGGCTTCTCGCTGGCGCTGGAAAAATACGGCACGCTGCCGCTGAACAAAGTGGTTCAACCCGCCATCAAACTGGCGCGCGACGGGTTTGTGGTCAATGACGCCCTGGCGGACGATCTCAAAACCTACGGCAGCGAAGTGATCCCGAATCACGAAAACAGCAAAGCCATCTTCTGGAAGGACGGCGAGCCGCTGAAGAAGGGCGACAAACTGGTGCAGACTAACCTCGCCAAAAGCCTGGAGCTGATCGCCGAAAACGGCCCGGACGCCTTCTACAAAGGGGCGATTGCCGATCAGATTGCCGACGAAATGCAGAAGAACGGGGGGCTTATCACCAAAGCGGATCTGGCGGAGTACAAAGCGGTGGAGCGCACGCCAATCAGCGGGGAGTATCGCGGGTATCAGGTGTTTTCCATGCCGCCCCCGTCCTCCGGCGGGATCCACATCGTGCAGATCCTCAATATTCTTGAAAACTTCGATATGCACAAATTTGGCTTCGGTAGCGCCGATGCGATGCAGGTGATGGCTGAGGCGGAAAAATTCGCCTACGCCGACCGCTCGGAATACCTCGGCGATCCGGATTTTGTCAAAGTACCTTGGCAGGCGCTGACCAACAAAGCCTACGCCAAATCGCTGGCGGATCAGATTGATATCAACAAAGCCAAGCCGTCGAGCCAGATCCGCCCCGGCAAACTGGCACCGTACGAGAGCAACCAGACGACCCACTTCTCGGTGGTGGATAAAGACGGGAACGCGGTGGCGGTGACTTACACGCTTAACACGGTGTTTGGCACCGGGATTGTGGCGGGGAACAGCGGGATTTTGCTCAATAACGAGATGGATGATTTCTCCGCTAAACCGGGCGTGCCGAACGTCTACGGGCTGGTGGGCGGCGATGCGAATGCTGTCGGGCCGAAGAAACGTCCGCTGTCGTCCATGTCTCCGACCATTGTGGTGAAAGACGGTAAAACCTGGCTGGTGACGGGCAGTCCTGGCGGGAGCCGCATTATCACCACGGTGCTGCAGATGGTGGTGAACAGCATTGATTTCGGCATGAACGTGGCCGAAGCGACCAACGCACCGCGCTTCCACCATCAGTGGCTGCCGGACGAACTGCGGGTAGAGAAGGGTTTTAGCCCGGACACCATTAAGCTGCTGGAGCAGCGTGGGCAGAAAGTGGTGGTGAAAGAGGCGATGGGCAGTACGCAGAGTATTGTGGTCGCGCCGGACGGTACGCTTTCCGGGGCATCGGACCCGCGGTCGGTGGATGATTTGACGGCGGGGTATTAGTGATTTGTTGCCGGGTGGCGGCTTCGCCTTACCCGGCCTACAAAATTGCCCGGCGCGGGACTATTTCACCCGCGCCATATAATACGCATCCACATACTCGCCGTTACGCAGGGCATATTTCTTCCCGGTCCCTTCGATTTCAAAACCAAACTTGCGATACACCGCCACCGCCGGTTCGTTGTCGACAAACACCGTCAGCTCAATACGGTCGACGCGCAGCCAGTTGTCGCACATATCAATCATGATGCGGATCAGCGCGCTGGCGACGCCGCGGTTGTGCCACTGGGCACCGACGCAGATACCAAAATCCGCCACGTGGCTGCGGCGCGGGCGCTGCGTCACTTCAATGCTCAGATGGCCGACCACGATACCGTCTATGCAGGCGACCAGCTGTTTCACGTCGACGCGTTCCGTTAGCCGGTTATGCCACATCTCTTCGGAAGGATGAGGAACCTGTAGCGTGTTGTGATACACCTCCGGCTGCGCGTGGATCTGACGAATCGCGTCGTAATCTTTCGGTTCAGCGTGGCGTATCACTATCTCACTCATTCCTTCATCCTCGTTAGGTTAATGTCCTCTTTAACATCATGGAGTTTGAAAGGTGAGTCAACTCACTTTTTTGCAAAAAACATTGGACAAGTGCGAATGAGAATGATTATTATTGTCTCGCGTTCAGGAAGACCTCTACGGAAACCTGAAAGCACGACATTGCTCACATTGCTTCCAGTATTACTTTAGCCAGCCTAGCGCTGGCTTTTTTTTTGGATTTTCTCCCTCGCCCCTTTGGGGAGAGAGGGCCGGGGTGAGGGGCAACGCGACACCGAACCTCAACTTGCGCTATGGTAGTCCCAGCAACCTTAACAAGGACTGAGCCATGACATTACATTGCGCATTTATTGGATTTGGTAAAAGCACCACCCGCTATCACCTTCCGTATGTTCTCAACCGTAAAGACAGCTGGCATGTGGCGCACATCTTCCGCCGCCATGCGAAGCCGGAAGAGCAGTCCCCGCACTATTCCCATATTCATTTCACCAGCGATCTTGATGAGGTCTTAAACGATCCGCAGATCAAACTGGTGATCGTCTGTACCCACGCCGACAGCCACTTTGAGTACGCGAAACGCGCGCTGGAAGCGGGTAAAAACGTGCTGGTGGAAAAACCCTTCACCCCGACCATGGCGGAAGCCAAAGAACTCTTCGCGCTGGCAAAAAGCAAAGGGCTGACCGTTACGCCGTACCAGAACCGTCGCTTTGATACCTGCTTCCTGATGGCGAAACAGGCTATCGAAAGCGGCAAGCTGGGGGATATCGTCGAGATCGAAAGCCATTTCGACATGTATCGTCCGGTGGCGGAAACCAAAGCCGGTCTGCCGCAGGACGGCGCGTTTTACGGCCTGGGCGTGCACACTATGGACCAGATCATCTCCCTGTTTGGCCGCCCGGATCACGTCGCCTACGACATCCGCAGCCTGCGCAACAAAGCCAACCCGGACGACACCTTCGAAGCCCAGTTGTTCTACGGCGACCTGAAAGCGATCGTTAAAACCAGCCATCTGGTGAAAACCGACTACCCGAAATTTATCGTCCACGGCACCCGCGGCTCCTTTATCAAATACGGTATCGACCAGCAGGAGACCAGCCTGAAAGCCAATATCATGCCGGGCGAACCGGGATTTGCGGCGGATGCATCGGTAGGCCAGCTGGAGTACGTGAATCGCGACGGCGTGACGGTGAAAGAGGCGCTTACACCGGAAACCGGCGACTATGGCCGCGTCTACGATGCCCTGTTTGCGACAATCACGACCGGCGCGCCGAATTACGTCAAGGAATCTGAAGTTCTGACCAATCTGGAGATCCTCGAACGTGGGTTCGAGCAGGCAACTCCTGCCACGATTACCCTCGCGAAGTAAGCCCAATCGACTCCTCTGTGCTTGTTCATAATTTTTGAACAGAGGAGTCAATTTTCACCCTCTATGATCCCAGGCGGTTTGCGTCCACACTTATTCCATCGAAACGAACTGGGGTGAAAAACAATGATCTTTTTACGTAAAGCAGGCGATCGTGGTCACGCAAATCATGGCTGGCTGGACTCATGGCATACCTTCTCGTTCGCGGACTATTACGACCCGAACTTCATGGGCTTCTCGGCACTGCGCGTAATTAACGATGACGTGATTGACGCAGGCCAGGGCTTCGGTACCCATCCGCACAAAGACATGGAAATCCTGACCTATGTGCTGGAAGGCGCCGTAGCGCACAAAGACAGCATGGGTAACGAAGAGCAGGTTCCGGCCGGTGAGTTCCAGATTATGAGCGCCGGTACCGGGGTGCGTCACTCGGAGTACAACCCGAGCAAAACCGACAAACTGCACCTGTATCAAATCTGGATCATTCCAGAAGAAACCGGCATCACGCCGCGCTACGAGCAGCGCCGCTTTGACGCTCTGCAGGGCAAACAGCTGGTACTTTCTCCGGATGCGCGCGATGGCTCCCTGAAAGTGCATCAGGATATGGAGCTGTACCGCTGGGCGCTGGCGAAAAACGAACAGTCTGTGCATCAGATTGCCGCGAACCGCCGCGTGTGGATCCAGGTGGTGAAAGGTGAAGTGACCATTAACGGAACCAAAGCCACTACCGCCGACGGTCTGGCGATTTGGGATGAGCAGGCGTTGTCCGTTCATGCCGACAGCGAAAGTGAAATTCTGCTGTTTGATTTGCCTCCTGTATAAATAAATCCCCAACCTTCCCCATTTGACGGGGAAGGTTGGCCTTTGTCCGTGATAAACTGAGAGAATGTCTCATTAAAGGTTTCTCTCAGGACGATGAAAAAGAAACGACCCGTACTTCAGGATGTGGCCGATCGCGTCGGTGTGACCAAAATGACGGTCAGCCGCTTTTTGCGTAACCCGGAACAGGTTTCCCTGGCGTTGCGTGGCAAGATTGCCGCTGCTCTCGATGAACTGGGTTATATCCCCAACCGCGCGCCCGATATTCTCTCCAATGCCACCAGCCGTGCGGTCGGTGTTCTGCTTCCTTCCTTAACCAACCAGGTCTTCGCCGAAGTGCTGCGCGGAATCGAAAGCGTCACCGACGCCTACGGTTATCAGACCATGCTCGCGCACTACGGGTACAAACCGGAACTGGAAGAGGAACGTCTTGAATCGATGCTCTCCTGGAACATCGACGGCCTGATCCTTACTGAACGTACTCACACACCTCGTACCCTGAAGATGATTGAAGTCGCCGGTATTCCGGTGGTCGAGCTGATGGACAGCCAGTCCCCGTGCCTGGATATCGCCGTCGGGTTCGATAACTTCGAAGCCGCGCGTCAGATGACCGCTGCCATCCTCGCACGCGGTCACCGCCACGTCGCCTATCTGGGCGCACGTCTCGACGAACGTACTATCATCAAACAAAAGGGATACGAGCAGGCCATGCTCGATGCCAACTTAACGCCGTACAGCGTGATGGTGGAGCAATCCTCTTCCTACTCGTCCGGTATTGAGCTGATGCGTCAGGCCAGGCGCGAGTATCCCCAGCTTGATGGTATTTTCTGTACCAACGATGACCTTGCGGTCGGCGCAGCCTTTGAGTGTCAGCGCCTGGGGCTGAAAATCCCTGACGATATGGCGATTGCCGGTTTCCACGGCCACGATATCGGGCAGGTGATGGAACCCCGTCTGGCGAGCGTCCTGACGCCGCGCGAGCGCATGGGCCGTATCGGTGCGGAACGCCTGCTGGCGCGCATTCGTGGTGAAGTCGTGACGCCTAAAATGTTAGATTTAGGTTTCACCTTGTCACCGGGTGGATCAATTTAGTCTGACAAATTTGAAGTAGCTCACACTTATTCACTTCTCGCACGAATGGATATTGCTTCTCCATAGCCCCGGCAGGACAATGTTACCGATAACTGTTACCCGTAACAATTGACTGAGGGGCACCCTTTGAGCACGACAAATCTCGATCACCACGTTTACGTTCTGATGGGCGTTTCCGGTAGCGGTAAATCTGCCGTCGCCAGTGAAGTGGCGCATCAACTCCAGGCCGCGTTTCTGGATGGCGACTTCCTCCACCCGCGCAGCAACATCACCAAAATGGCCGCTGGCGAGCCGCTGAACGACGACGATCGTAAGCCGTGGTTACAGGCGCTGAACGATGCCGCGTTTGCGATGCAGCGCACCAACAAAGTGTCGCTGATTGTCTGCTCCGCGCTGAAAAAGACCTATCGCGACCTGCTGCGTGACGGTAATCCAAACCTCTCCTTTATCTATCTGAAAGGCGATTTCGACGTGATCGAAAGTCGTCTGAAAGCCCGTAAAGGTCACTTCTTCAAGACCCAAATGCTGGTGACGCAGTTCGACGCACTGCAGGAACCGGGTGCAGACGAAAGCGATGTTCTGATCGTCGATATCGATCAGCCGCTGGACGGTGTTGTTGCCAGCACCATTGAGGTCATTAAAAAAAGGCAGTAAGCAGTGAGTACATTAACGCTTGTTTTGACAGCAGTCGGCTCCGTTTTGCTGCTGCTGTTTTTAGTGATGAAGGCGCGTATGCATGCCTTCGTCGCTTTGATGGTGGTTTCTATTGGTGCAGGTCTCTTTTCCGGTATGCCGCTCGATAAAATCGCAGCGACCATGGAAAAAGGGATGGGAGGCACGCTGGGTTTCCTGGCGATTGTGGTCGCGCTCGGCGCGATGTTTGGCAAGATTTTGCATGAGACGGGCGCGGTCGATCAGATTGCCGTCAAGATGCTCAAATCCTTCGGGCACAGCCGCGCGCACTATGCGATTGGTCTGGCCGGTCTGATTTGCGCGCTGCCGCTGTTCTTCGAAGTGGCCGTGGTGCTGCTGATTAGCGTCGCGTTCTCGATGGCGCGTCACACGGGCACTAACCTCGTGAAGCTGGTGATTCCGCTGTTTGCGGGCGTGGCGGCGGCCGCAGCGTTTCTGCTGCCTGGGCCTGCGCCAATGCTGCTGGCCTCGCAGATGCACGCCGATTTTGGCTGGATGATTTTGATTGGCCTTTGCGCGGCGATCCCGGGGATGATTATTGCCGGGCCGCTGTGGGGCAACTTTATCAGCCGCTACGTTGAGCTGCACATTCCTGATGACATCACCGAGCCGCACCTGGGCGAGGGCAAAATGCCGTCCTTCGGCTTTAGCCTGTCGCTGATCCTGCTGCCTTTAGTGCTGGTGGGTCTGAAAACCATCGCCGCGCGCTTTGTGCCGGTGGGTTCAAATGCGTACGAATGGTTCGAGTTTATCGGCCATCCGTTCACCGCGATTCTGGTGGCCTGTCTGGTGGCGATTTACGGCCTGGCGATGCGCCAGGGCATGCCGAAAGACCGCGTGATGGAGATCTGCGGCGCGGCACTGCAACCGGCGGGGATTATTCTGCTGGTGATCGGTGCGGGCGGCGTGTTCAAGCAGGTTCTCGTCGATTCAGGTGTCGGTCCGGCGCTGGGCGAAGCGCTGACCGGGATGGGCTTGCCGATTGCCGTGACCTGCTTCGTGCTGGCGGCAGCGGTACGTATCATTCAGGGTTCTGCGACGGTCGCTTGCCTGACGGCGGTTGGCCTGGTGATGCCGGTGATTGAACAGCTGAACTACTCTGGCGCGCAGATGGCGGCATTGTCTATCTGTATCGCGGGCGGTTCGATTGTGGTCTCCCACGTGAACGACGCCGGCTTCTGGCTGTTCGGTAAATTTACCGGCGCAACCGAAGCACAAACCCTGAAAACCTGGACGCTGATGGAAACCATCCTCGGCACGACAGGGGCGATTGTCGGGATGATTGCGTTTTCGCTGCTGAGCTGATCGCCGATCGGTTCCCTCTCCCTTGAGGGAGAGGGTTAGGGTGAGGGGGAAATGCGCACGCTGATGCCCTCACCCTGACCCTCTCCCACAGGGAGAGGGTGCAAACACCAAAAATGGTCACTGGCGTGACCATTTTGCTTTTACCTAGCCTTTCATCCACGCCCGAATCCCGTCCAGGAACATCTGCGTCGCCATCATCACCAGAATCAACCCCATCAGACGCTCCAGCGCGTTCACCCCTTTCTCACCGAGCAGGCGCAGGAACAGCGACGACTGCAGCAGGATGATAAAGGTCCCGCCCCAGGCGATCAGCAGGGCAATCACCAGATGGCTCATCTGATTCGGATACTGATGTGACAACAGCATCAGCGTCGCCAGAATCGTTGGCCCGGCGACTAGCGGGATCGCCAGCGGTACGATAAACGGCTCTTCGCCCGCAGGCAGACCGCTGCTGCTCCCTTCGGCGCTAGGGAAAATCATCTTAATGGCGATCAGGAACAGAATAATGCCGCCGGAAATCGAGACCGTCTCGGCGCGCAAATTCAGGAACGCGAGGATCTTCTCCCCCGCGAACAGGAAGATAAACATCACCAGCAGGGCGATGAGCAGCTCGCGGATCATGATCGCCCGGCGGCGCTTTGGCTCGGTGTGTTTCAGCACCGACATAAAGATGGGCAGGTTCCCAAGCGGATCCATAATCAGGATCAAAAGCACCGCCGCGGAAATGATTTCAGTCATTATTTGTATCCCTGATAAACCCTGTGGTTTCTATTGTAATTAGTGGTATTACTGATCGCAGCGCAATCATTGATTAATTTCACTTGCGACTTTGGCTGCATTTTGTAATGTGAAGGCTATACCCGTTGGATACGGGTTGACACACACAGCACACACCTCTGCAGGAACATATTTTATGAAAAACGTTGGTTTTATCGGCTGGCGCGGTATGGTCGGCTCTGTCCTCATGCAACGCATGATCGAAGAGCGCGATTTTGACGCCATCCGCCCGGTCTTCTTCTCCACTTCCCAGTTCGGGCAAGCAGCGCCCGCGTTCGGCGGTGCCTCTACGGGCACGCTTCAGGACGCCTTTAATCTGGAAGCGCTGAAGGCACTTGATATTATAGTGACCTGCCAGGGCGGCGATTATACCAACGAAATCTATCCAAAGCTTCGTGAAAGCGGCTGGCAGGGTTACTGGATTGACGCCGCTTCTTCTCTGCGTATGAAAGACGACGCGATCATTATTCTCGACCCGGTGAACCAGGATGTCATCACCCACGGCCTGAACAACGGCGTCAAAACCTTTGTCGGCGGTAACTGTACCGTTAGCCTGATGCTGATGTCCCTGGGCGGCCTGTTCGCGCAGGATCTGGTGGAGTGGGTCTCCGTTGCGACTTACCAGGCCGCATCCGGCGGCGGCGCGCGCCACATGCGCGAACTGCTGGCCCAGATGGGTCACCTGCACAGCCACGTCGCTGACGAGCTGGCGAACCCGGCCTCGGCGATTCTGGATATCGAACGCAAAGTCACGGCACTTTCCCGTTCCGGCGAACTGCCGGTCGATAACTTCGGCGTTCCACTGGCGGGCAGCCTGATCCCGTGGATCGACAAACAGCTCGAGAACGGCCAGAGCCGCGAAGAGTGGAAAGGCCAGGCCGAGACCAACAAAATTCTCAGCACCTCTTCGGTGATCCCGGTTGACGGTCTGTGCGTGCGCGTCGGCGCGCTGCGCTGCCACAGCCAGGCTTTCACCATTAAACTGAAAAAAGATGTGTCTATTCCGACCGTCGAAGAGCTGCTGGCTGCACACAACCCGTGGGCGAAAGTGGTGCCAAACGATCGCGACATCACCATGCGCGAACTGACCCCTGCTGCCGTCACCGGCACGCTGACCACGCCGGTGGGTCGCCTGCGTAAGCTGAACATGGGGCCGGAGTATCTCTCGGCCTTCACCGTCGGAGACCAGCTCCTGTGGGGCGCCGCCGAACCGCTTCGCCGCATGTTGCGACAGCTGGCCTAACAATTTGCGAATACCGGGGGTGATTTTCACCCCCTTTTTTTGCGCGTAACCCAGCGTTCTGCGCCGAGCTTTCAATTTTTATCAGGAGTCATTTCGTCGTTGGCTATGCTTTAAGGAAGAGTCATTTCTTACCTGAGGGTGGGACGGAGCAGAAGAGGATGAAGAATGTCTGCGTCGTTCAGGTCACATTAAAAGTCGCACCGGAGCGCTTAAATAGGGCGACATTAGAAAAAACAGGATGAATACCATGTCCGATCGTATTGATAGAGACGTGATAAATGCGCTAATTGCGGGTCATTTTGCTGACCCCTTTTCTGTATTAGGTATGCACCGTACGGAAGACGGACTGGAGGTCCGCGCACTGTTACCCGACGCCACCGAGGTGTGGGTGATCGAACCGAAAACCGGCCGCAAGGTAGGCAAGCTCGAGTGCCTCGATTCGCGCGGTTTCTTCTCCGGCGCGATCCCGCGTCGCAAAAACCTGTTCCGCTATCAGCTCGCCGTGCTCTGGCATGGTCACGAAAACCTGATTGACGACCCCTATAGTTTTGGCCCGCTGCTTCAGGAGATGGACGCCTGGCTGCTCTCTGAAGGCACCCATCTTCGCCCCTACGAAACTCTCGGCGCGCACGCCGATACGATGGACGGCATCACCGGGACGCGATTCTCCGTCTGGGCACCGAACGCGCAGCGCGTGTCGGTGGTCGGGCAGTTCAACTACTGGGACGGTCGCCGCCACCCGATGCGCCTGCGGCGTGAATCGGGGATTTGGGAACTGTTCATCCCCGGCGCGCACAACGGCCAGCTCTACAAATTCGAAATGATCGACGCCCACGGCCAGCTGCGGGTGAAAGCCGACCCTTACGCCTTCGAAGCGCAGATGCGCCCGGACACCGCCTCGCTGATCTGCGGCCTGCCGGAGAAAATCGTGCAGACCGAAGAGCGCAAGCAGGCCAACCGCTTCGACGCGCCGATCTCTATCTATGAAGTGCACCTCGGCTCCTGGCGTCGCCACACGGACAACAATTTCTGGCTGAGCTATCGCGAGCTGGCGGATCAGTTGGTGCCGTACGCCAAATGGATGGGCTTTACCCACCTGGAACTGCTGCCGATCAACGAACACCCGTTCGACGGCAGCTGGGGCTATCAGCCGACCGGGCTGTACGCTCCGACGCGCCGCTTCGGCACGCGCGATGACTTCCGCTATTTCATCAATGCCGCGCACGCCGCCGGGCTGAGCGTGATCCTCGACTGGGTACCGGGCCATTTCCCGTCGGATGATTTTGGCCTGTCGCAGTTTGACGGCACCAACCTGTACGAGCACAGCGACCCGCGCGAAGGCTTCCATCAGGACTGGAATACCCTGATCTACAACTATGGCCGCCGCGAAGTGGCGAACTATCTGGTGGGCAACGCCCTGTACTGGATTGAACGCTTCGGCATTGACGCCCTGCGCGTGGACGCCGTGGCGTCGATGATCTATCGCGACTACAGCCGCAAAGAGGGCGAGTGGATCCCGAACGAATACGGCGGGCGTGAAAACCTCGAAGCGATTGAGTTCCTGCGCAGCACCAACCGCATTCTCGGCGAGCAGGTGGAAGGCGCGGTGACGATGGCCGAAGAGTCGACGGATTTCCCCGGCGTGTCGCGTCCGCCTGCGATGGGCGGGCTGGGCTTCTGGTACAAGTGGAACCTTGGCTGGATGCACGACACCCTCGACTACTTCAAACTCGACCCGGTCTATCGCCAGTATCACCACGACAAACTGACCTTCGGGATGCTCTACAACAGCACCGAAAACTTTGTCCTGCCGCTGTCCCACGACGAAGTGGTCCACGGCAAAAAATCGATTCTCGACCGTATGCCGGGCGACGCGTGGCAGCGCTTTGCCAACATGCGCGCCTATTACGGCTGGATGTTTGCCTTCCCCGGCAAAAAGCTGCTGTTCATGGGCAACGAATTCGCTCAGGGCCGCGAATGGAACCACGATTCGAGCCTCGACTGGCATCTGCTGGAGGGCGGCGATAACTGGCACCACGGCGTTCAGCGTCTGGTGCGCGACCTCAACCTGACTTATCGCCACCACAAAGCACTGCACGAGCTGGACTTCGACTCCTACGGTTTTGAGTGGCTGGTGGTCGATGACCACGAACGCTCGGTGCTGATCTTCGTGCGCCGCGATCGGGAAGGGAACGAAATCATCGTCGCCAGCAACTTCACGCCGGTGCCGCGCCAGCACTATCGCTTCGGCATCAACCAGCCGGGCAGATGGCGCGAAATTCTCAACACCGACTCCAGCCACTATCACGGCAGCAACGCGGGTAACGGCGGGAGCGTTCATAGCGACGAGTGGGAAAGTCACGGTCGTCCAAACTCCCTGAGCATCACGCTGCCACCGCTCTCGACTATCTGGCTGGTTCGGGAGGGCGAATGACGCAACTCACGGCAGGCAAACCCGCTCCGCTGGGGGCAACGTTTGACGGCAAAGGGGTGAACTTCACTCTCTTTTCCGCCCACGCGGAACGGGTGGAACTCTGTGTGTTTGACGGCGAGGGGAATGAATACCGCTACGATCTTCCAGAGCGCAGCGGGGATATCTGGCACGGTTTCCTGGCCGACGGGCGGCCCGGCTTGCGCTACGGTTTTCGCGTGCATGGCCCGTGGGAGCCGTCGCAGGGGCTGCGCTTTAACCCGGCGAAACTGCTCGTTGACCCGTGCGCCTTGCGCGTGGAAGGCGAGGTCAACGACGATCCGCTGTACTTTGACGGTGACCACGACCCTGAGCCGCGCGACAGCGCGGGGATTGCGCCGAAAAGTATCGTCGTCAGCGACACCTACGACTGGGAAGACGACGCCCCGCCCGCCACGCCGTGGGGCAGCACCGTTATCTACGAAGCCCACGTCAAAGGGCTGACGTATCTGCATCCGGCGATCCCACAGGAGATCCGCGGCACTTACAAGGCGCTCGGCCACCCGGTGATGATCGCTTACCTCAAGCATCTGGGTATCACCGCGCTCGAGCTGCTGCCGGTGGCCCATTTTGCCTCCGAGCCGCGTCTGATGCGCCTCGGGCTGACCAACTACTGGGGCTATAACCCGCTGGCGATGTTTGCCCTCGATCCGCGCTATGCCTCGCATCCGGAGCGCGCCCGCGACGAGTTTCGCGATGTGGTGAAAGCCCTGCACCAGGCCGGAATCGAGGTGATTCTCGACGTGGTGCTGAACCACAGCGCGGAGCTGGATCTCGACGGACCGACGCTCTCGATGCGCGGAATCGATAACCGTAGCTATTATTGGATCAGGGAGGATGGTGATTACCACAACTGGACCGGTTGCGGTAACACGCTCAATCTCAGTCATCCGGCGGTGGCGGACTTTGCCTACCAGTGCCTGAAATCCTGGGTTGAGACTTTCCATATCGACGGTTTCCGCTTCGATCTGGCGTCTGTGATGGGCCGAACGCCGATGTTCAGCCAGCAGGCTCCGCTGTTTGAAGCGATCAAAAACTGTCCGGTGCTGTCACGCGTCAAGCTGATCGCCGAGCCGTGGGATATCGGTGACGGCGGCTATCAGGTGGGGAATTTCCCGCCGCTGTTTGCGGAGTGGAACGATCACTATCGCGACGGGGCGCGTCGTTTTTGGCTGGAGCGAGGTTTGTCACTTGGCGAATTTGTCGGGCGATTTGCTGCGTCCAGCGATGTGTTCAGGAACAGCGGCAGAAAACCGTCAGCCAGCGTCAATCTGGTGACGGCGCACGACGGATTTACCCTGCGCGACTGCGTTTGTTTCAATCAGAAACACAATGAGGCAAACGGCGAAGAAAACCGCGATGGGACTAACAATAACCATAGCTTTAATCATGGTATAGAAGGGTTAGGCGGCAGTCAGGATGTCATCGAGCGGCGGCGCGCCAGCGTGCATGCCCTGCTGACCACGCTGCTGCTTTCGCAGGGAACGCCAATGCTGCTGGCGGGTGACGAACTCGGTCACAGCCAGCATGGCAACAACAATGCGTATTGCCAGGATAACGCCCTGACCTGGCTCGACTGGGAACAGGCGAACAGCGGGTTGACTCACTTTACCGCTGCACTCATCCATCTGCGTAAACAGATCCCGGCGCTCACGGCGGACAGCTGGTGGGAAGAGGGAGACGGCAACGTTCGCTGGCTGAATAAAGAGGCACAACCGCTCAGTCCACAAGAGTGGCAGCACGGGATCCCGTGCCTGCAAATCTTACTGTCGGATAACTGGCTTATCACGTTAAACGCGACGCAAGACGTCGCAGAGATTGTTTTACCTGAAGGAGAATGGCGCGCCATCTCCCCATTTGCCGGAGAGGATAATCCGGTGGTAATGGCTGTCTGGCATGGGCCTGCACACGGAGTGTGCGTATTCCAAAGATGATAAAAAAGGAGTTAGTCATGGTGAGATTAGAGAAGAACGATCCCTTGATGTTGGCGCGCCAGTTACCCTTAAAAACGGTTGCGCTGATACTTGCTGGTGGACGCGGTACCCGTCTTAAAGATTTGACCATCAAGCGCGCCAAGCCTGCCGTTCACTTTGGTGGTAAGT
The DNA here is from genome assembly GCF_058791735.1 of Lelliottia sp. EB106-05-01-XG201. Taxonomy (NCBI): domain Bacteria; kingdom Pseudomonadati; phylum Pseudomonadota; class Gammaproteobacteria; order Enterobacterales; family Enterobacteriaceae; genus Lelliottia; species Lelliottia sp. EB106-05-01-XG201. The sequence goes on along the minus strand of NZ_JBYTDV010000001.1, from coordinate 4,391,513 downwards.
TCCGTATTATCGATTTTGCACTCTCCAACTGCCTGAACTCCGGTATCCGCCGTATCGGCGTGATTACCCAGTATCAGTCGCATACCCTGGTGCAGCACATCCAGCGCGGCTGGTCCTTCTTCAGCGAAGAGATGAACGAGTTTGTCGATCTGCTCCCGGCGCAGCAGCGCGTGCACGGTGAAAACTGGTATCGCGGCACCGCCGATGCGGTCACGCAAAACCTCGACATCATCCGCCGCTACGGCGCGGAATACATCGTGATCCTCGCGGGCGACCATATCTACAAACAAGACTACTCGCACATGCTCATCGACCACGTCGAAAAAGGGGCGCGTTGCACCGTGGCGTGTCTGCCGGTGCCCGTTGCGGAAGCGACGGCGTTTGGCGTGATGGACGTGGACGAGAACGACAAGATTATCGATTTCGTCGAAAAACCGGCTAACCCGCCGACCATGCCGACGGACGCCACCAAATCCCTCGCCAGCATGGGCATCTATATCTTTGATGCCGATTATCTTTATGAGCTGCTGGAAGAGGACGACAAGGACGAAAATTCGAGCCACGATTTCGGCAAAGATATCATCCCGAAAATCACCAAAGCTGGCATGGCTTATGCACATCCTTTCCCGCTGTCCTGTGTGCAGTCTGACCCGGATGCCGAGCCGTACTGGCGCGATGTGGGAACCCTTGAAGCGTACTGGAAGGCCAACCTCGATTTGGCTTCTGTCACTCCTGAACTGGATATGTACGACCAGAACTGGCCGATTCGCACCCACATGGAATCGCTGCCGCCAGCCAAATTCGTGCAGGACCGTTCCGGTAGCCACGGTATGACGCTGAACTCGCTGGTGTCGGGCGGGTGCATCATTTCGGGCTCGGTGGTGGTGCAGTCGGTGCTCTTCCCGCGCGTGCGGGTGAACTCCTTCTGCAATATCGACTCGTCGGTACTGCTGCCGGACGTGTGGGTCGGGCGCTCGTGTCGTCTGCGCCGCTGTGTTATCGACCGCGCCTGTGTGATCCCGGAAGGGATGGTCATCGGTGAGAATGCGGAGGAAGACGCTCGCCGCTTCTACCGCTCAGAAGAAGGCATCGTGCTGGTCACGCGTGAAATGCTGCGCAAACTGCAGGTCAAACAGGAGCGATAATGCAGGTTTTACATGTATGTTCTGAGATGTTCCCGCTGCTGAAAACGGGCGGGCTGGCGGATGTACTGGGCGCATTACCGGCGGCACAAATTGCGGAAGGCATCGACACCCGCGTGCTGCTGCCGGCTTTTCCCGATCTCCGTCGCGGCATCCCTGACGCGCAGGTGGTCACCCGTCGCGACACGTTCGCCGGGCGCATCACCCTGCTGTTTGGCCATTACAACGGCGTCGGCATCTATCTGATTGATGCCCCGCATCTGTACGATCGTCCGGGGAGCCCGTACCACGACACGAACTTATTCGCCTATACCGACAACGTGCTGCGTTTTGCCCTGCTCGGCTGGGTGGGGGCGGAGATGGCGGTCGGGCTTGACCCGTTCTGGCGTCCGGAGATCGTGCATGCGCACGACTGGCACGCCGGGCTGGCACCTGCCTATCTGGCGGCGCGCGGCCATCCGGCAAAGTCGGTGTTTACGGTGCACAACCTGGCGTATCAGGGCATGTACTACGCCCATCATATGAATGACATCGATCTGCCATGGTCGTTCTATAACATGCACGGGCTGGAGTTTAACGGCCAGATTTCGTTCCTGAAAGCGGGGCTGTACTACGCCGATCACATCACGGCGGTCAGCCCGACTTACGCGCGCGAAATCACCGAGCCGGAGTTTGGCTACGGCATGGAAGGGCTGCTGCGCCAGCGCCATCGGGAAGGACGCCTGTCGGGCATTCTCAACGGCGTGGACGAAAAAATCTGGAGTCCGGAAACGGACCTTTTGCTGGCCTCGCGCTACAGCCGTGATTCGGTGGAAGACAAAGCCGAGAACAAACGTCAGCTGCAGATTGCGATGGGGCTGAAGGTGAACGACAAAGTGCCGCTGTTTGCCGTGGTCAGCCGCCTGACCAGCCAGAAAGGGTTAGATCTGGTGCTGGAAGCGCTGCCGGGCCTGCTGGAGCAGGGCGGTCAGCTGGCGCTGTTGGGCGCGGGCGATCCGGTGTTGCAGGAAGGTTTCCTTGCCGCCGCCGCTGAGCATCCAGGCCAGGTTGGCGTACAGATTGGGTATCACGAAGCGTTCTCGCACCGCATTATGGGCGGCGCGGACGTCATCCTGGTCCCGAGCCGCTTCGAGCCGTGCGGCTTAACCCAGCTGTATGGACTTAAATACGGCACGCTTCCACTGGTGCGTCGCACCGGCGGGCTGGCGGATACGGTGTCGGATACCTCGCTGGAGAATCTGGCCGACGGCATCGCCACCGGGTTTGCCTTTGAAGACAGCAACGCCTGGTCGCTGCTGCGGGCGATTCGGCGGGCATTTGTTCTGTGGTCGCGTCCCTCTTTGTGGCGTTTCGTGCAACGTCAGGCGATGGCGATGGACTTTAGTTGGCACGTTGCGGCGCAGTCGTACCGCGATCTTTATCAACGCTTGATGTCATAAGGCGGAGTCACTGATATGAATGCACCTTTTAGTTATGCATCCCCGACACTCAGCGTAGAGGCGCTAAAGCACTCCATCGCCTATAAGCTGATGTTTACCATCGGGAAAGATCCGGTGATCGCCAACAAGCACGAGTGGCTGAACGCCACGCTGTTTGCCGTGCGTGACCGTCTGGTCGAACGCTGGCTGCGCTCGAACCGCGCCCAGCTGTCGCAGGAAACGCGTCAGGTTTACTACCTGTCGATGGAGTTTTTGATTGGCCGCACCCTTTCCAACGCGCTGTTATCGCTCGGGATTTACGACGATGTCAAAAACGCACTGGAAGAGATGGGGTTAGATTTAGAAGAGCTGATCGATGAAGAGAACGACCCTGGCTTAGGCAACGGTGGTCTGGGCCGTCTGGCGGCGTGCTTCCTCGATTCCCTGGCGACGCTGGCCCTGCCGGGCCGCGGGTACGGCATTCGCTACGACTACGGGATGTTCAAGCAGAACATCGTCGACGGACGGCAGAAAGAGTCCCCGGACTACTGGCTGGAGTACGGTAACCCGTGGGAGTTCAAACGCCACAACACCCGCTACAAAGTGCGCTTCGGCGGTCGCGTGCAGCTCGAAGGCAAGAAAAGCCGCTGGCTGGAGACCGAAGAGATCCTGGCGGTCGCTTACGACCAGATTATCCCTGGCTATGACACTGACGCCACCAACACCCTGCGCCTGTGGAACGCCCAGGCCAGTAGCGAAATCAACCTCGGGAAATTCAACCAGGGCGACTACTTCGCGGCAGTGGAAGATAAAAACCACTCCGAGAACGTGTCGCGCGTACTCTACCCGGATGACTCCACCTACTCCGGGCGCGAGCTGCGTCTGCGTCAGGAGTATTTCCTTGTCTCCTCGACGATCCAGGACATTTTGAGCCGCCACTATCAGCTGCACAAAACCTACAACAACCTGGCCGAAAAGACCGCCATTCACCTCAACGACACCCACCCGGTGCTGTCGATTCCGGAGCTGATGCGCCTGTTGATCGACGAGCACAAGTTCAGCTGGGATGAGGCGTTTGAAGTCACCTGTCAGGTCTTCTCCTACACCAACCACACGCTGATGAGCGAAGCGCTGGAGACCTGGCCGGTCGACATGCTCGGCAAGATCCTGCCGCGCCATCTGCAGATCATCTTTGAAATTAACGACTACTTCCTGAAAACCCTGCAGGAGCAGTATCCGAACGATACCGGGCTGCTGAGCCGCACCTCGATTATCGATGAATCCAACGGCCGTCGCGTGCGCATGGCGTGGCTGGCGGTGGTCATCAGCCACAAGGTCAACGGCGTTTCCGAGCTGCACTCGAACCTGATGGTGCAGTCCCTGTTTGCCGACTTCGCGAAAATCTTCCCGATGCGCTTCTGCAACGTGACCAACGGCGTCACGCCGCGTCGCTGGCTGGCGCTGGCGAATCAGCCGCTGTCGGAAGTGCTGGACGAAAACATTGGTCGCACCTGGCGGACCGATCTCAGTCAGCTAAGCGAGCTGGAACAGCACGCCGATTTCCCGCTGGTTAACAAGGCGGTGCGTGACGCCAAATTGCTGAACAAAAAACGCCTCGCGGTGTATATGGCCCAGCATCTGAACGTGGTGGCGAACCCGAAAGCGTTGTTCGACGTGCAGATCAAACGTATCCACGAGTACAAACGCCAGCTGATGAACGTCCTGCACGTGATCACCCGCTATAACCGCATCAAAGCCGATCCAACGGCGGAGTGGGTGCCGCGCGTGAACATCTTTGCCGGTAAGGCCGCCTCGGCGTACTACATGGCGAAGCACATCATTCACCTCATCAACGACGTGGCGAAGGTGATCAACAACGATCCGCAGATTGGCGACAAACTGAAGATCGTCTTTATCCCGAACTACAGCGTGAGCCTGGCGCAGCTGATCATTCCGGCGGCGGATCTCTCCGAGCAGATTTCGCTTGCGGGAACCGAGGCGTCCGGGACCAGTAACATGAAGTTTGCGTTGAACGGCGCGCTGACCATCGGCACGCTGGACGGGGCCAACGTCGAGATGCTGGAGCACGTCGGCGCGGACAATATCTTTATCTTCGGCAATACGGCGGAAGAGGTGGAGGAACTGCGCAAGCAGGGCTACAAACCGCGCGAGTATTACGAGCAGGATGAAGAGCTGCGCGAAGTGCTGACGCAGATCGCCACCGGTCTGTTTAACCCTGATGAGCCTGGCCGCTATCGCGACCTGGTGGATTCCCTGATTAACTTTGGCGACCACTATCAGGTGCTGGCGGATTATCGCAGCTACGTGGATTGTCAGGACAAGGTGGACGAGTTGTATCGTCATCAGGAGGAGTGGGCCGCCAAAGCGATGCACAACATCGCCAACATGGGCTATTTCTCGTCAGACCGAACCATCAAGGAGTATGCCGAGAAGATTTGGCATATTGATCCGGTGCGGTTGTAAAAAAAGCCGGGTGGCGGCTGCAAGGTAAAAGCAAAAGGCAACCGTAAGGTTGCCTTTTTAGTGTTTTCTCCCTCTCCCCGTGGGAGAGGGCCGGGGTGAGGGCACCAGCGCGCACTTTTCCCCCTCACCCTAACCCTCTCCCTCAAGGGAGAGGGGACCGTTCGGTGTTCTCACTTAAACTCACGACGCTAACGACAACTCACGCTTTCCCGCATTTTGCACCAGCCATTGCGCCACGCGCGATTGCTGTTCCGCATCCAGCCACATCCCTTCTTTGGTACGACGCCAGATCGCATCGTCCAGACGGCGCACCCACTCGTGCTCCACCAGATAACGCAGCTCGGCTTCGTACAGCTCATGACCAAAATGTTCCCCGAGATCGGCCAGCGTTTTGGCATCACCCAGAATTATGTCCGTATTGCTGCCGTAAGTGCGCGCGTAATGGCGGGCCATGGATTCGGTAATAAACGGATAACGACGGCGCAGTTTTGCCGCGAAGTCATCGCGATCGCTACCGATATCGCCGCCAGGTAGCGTCGCGCCTTTGGTCCACGCCGGGCCGATGCCTTTGTAGTACGGCGTCAGTTTTTCCATCGCACTTTCCGCCAGCTTACGATAGGTCGTCAGCTTGCCGCCAAACACCGACAGGAGCGGTGCCTGACCGTCAACGTCATGAATATCCAGCGTATAGTCGCGGGTGATCGCCTGCGGTGAATCGGATTCATCGTCGCACAGCGGACGCACGCCGGAATAAGTCCAGACCACGTCATCGCGCCCCAGCTGTTTCTTAAAGTGCGCGTTATAGACTTTCAGCAGATAGCCGATTTCACTCTCGTCGATTTCGACGTTCTTCGGATCGCCTTTGTACTCCACGTCGGTGGTGCCGATGATCGAAAACTCATCCATCCACGGGATCACAAACACGATGCGCTTATCTTCGTTTTGCAGGATGTACGCCTGCTTCTGCGTATGCACGCGCGGCACCACGATATGGCTGCCCTTGATCAGGCGGATACCGTACGGCGATGGCAATTTCATGCCATCGTCAAAGAACTGTTTCACCCACGGGCCGGTGGCGTTCACCAGACCGCGCGCCAGCCAGCTAAACTTCTCGCCGGTATCGATATCTTCGGCTTCGACAATCCACAGCCCGTTTTCACGGCGTGCGGCGGTGGCGCGAGTGCGGGTTTTCACCTCGCCATCCTTCTGCACCACCATCTGAGCGTTGGCCAGAACCAGGCGCGCATCGTCCACCCAGCAGTCAGAATATTCGAAACCGCGCACGATTTCCGGTTTCAGAACCGATTCTGAGCCAAAACGCAAACCAGTCGAGCTCGGCAGACTGGTCCGTTTCCCCAAGTGATCGTACATAAACAGACCAATGCGGATCATCCACGCCGGACGTAAATGCGGGCGATGAGGCAGACGGAAACGCATCGGGATCGCCAGATGAGGGGCCATTTTCAGCAGCACTTCGCGCTCGGCGAGCGCTTCGCTGACCAGGCGGAACTCGTAGTGTTCCAGGTAGCGCAGGCCGCCGTGGATCAGTTTGGAGCTGGCGGACGAGGTCGCGCAGGCGAGATCGTTGGCTTCCAGCATCAGTACAGATAATCCGCGTCCTGCGGCATCTGCCGCAATACCGGCACCGTTAATGCCCCCGCCTATCACAATCAGATCTTTGGTTTCCATGTCACCCTCACGCACTTTCGTTAAAGCTCAGAAATGTTCGATATCGCTCATAATAGCAAACGAACGCGCTTTTGGTAACATCAAAAAAACAATTTTGAGTGATAGAGATAACATAATGGCGTTTCGCCGCCGCGACGACGTACACTACGCGGTAAAATAGTTTTCCCCCTCTCCCCGTGGGAGAGGGCCGGGGTGAGGTCGAGGTAAAAGCAAAACGGCAATCTGGTTGCCGTTTTTAGTGTTTGCTCCCTCTCCCTGTGGGAGAGGGCCGGGGTGAGGGCACCAGGCCGCACCGTATATGAAAAGAAAGAGAGCAAAATGGAACAGTTTGAATGCATTAATGTAGAAGAAGCCCACCAGAAGATGCACCAGGGAAAGGCGGTGCTGGTGGATATTCGCGATCCGCAAAGCTATGCGATGGGCCACACGCCGGGCGCGTTTCATCTGACCAACGACACCCTGGGCGCGTTTATGCGCGATAACGACTTCGAAACCCCGGTGATGGTGATGTGCTATCACGGCAACAGCAGCAAAGGTGCCGCGCAGTATCTGCTCCAGCAGGGCTATGACGCGGTCTACAGCGTCGACGGCGGCTTTGACGCCTGGCATCGGCATTTCCCGGCGGAAGTTGAACACGCCTTTGGCGGCTGAGATCGTTATACTGTTTTCTTTTGTACGGAAATAAGCGACTGCCGCCCATGCTGATGATTACCTCTTTTACCAACCCGCGCGTCGCTCAGGCGTTTGTCGATTACATGGCGACGCAGGGTGTGATCCTGACGATTCAACAGCATACGCAGACCGACGTCTGGCTGGCTGATGAAAGCCAGGCGAATTTCGTCAACACCGAGCTGGCGCGTTTTCTGGAAAACCCTGCCGACCCGCGCTATCTGGCGGCCAGCTGGACCTCCGGCCACACGGACAGCGGGCTGCACTATCAGCGTTTCCCTTTCTTAGCCACCGTGCGCGAGCGCGCCGGGCCCTTTACCCTGCTGCTGATGGCGGCCTGTATTCTGGTGTTTATCATCATGAACGTGGTCGGCGACCAGCAGGTGATGATCGCTCTCGCCTGGCCGTATGACGCCTCGGTGCAGTTTGACGTCTGGCGCTACTTCAGCCACGCCCTGATGCACTTTTCGGTGCTGCATATTCTCTTTAACCTGCTGTGGTGGTGGTATCTCGGCGGGGCGGTAGAAAAGCGTCTCGGCACCGGGAAACTCATTGTCATCACCGTAATCAGCGCCCTGTTAAGCGGCTATGTGCAGCACAAGTTTAGCGGCCCGTGGTTCGGTGGTTTGTCGGGTGTGGTATACGCATTAATGGGCTACGTCTGGCTGCGCGGCGAACGTGACCCCGAAAGCGGCATCTATCTGCAACGTGGTTTAATAACCTTTGCGTTAATATGGCTAATTGCCGGATGGTTTGATCTGTTTGGTATGTCTATCGCCAACGGCGCACACGTCGCCGGGCTGGCCGTAGGGTTGGCGATGGCGTTTGCCGATACGCTGAATGCGCGAAAACGAACATAATTCCCAGGGATATTTCATGAAACAAACGCAACGTCATGACGCCATTATCGAACTGGTTAAAAAGCAGGGATACGTCAGCACCGAAGAGCTGGTCGAGCAGTTCGCCGTCAGCCCGCAGACCATTCGTCGCGATCTCAACGACCTGGCCGATCAGAACCGCATTCTGCGCCACCACGGCGGCGCGGCGCTGCCGTCGAGCTCCGTGAACACTTCCTGGCACGATCGCAAGGCGACGCAAACCGCAGAGAAAGAGCGTATCGCGGCCAAAGTGGCGAGCCAAATCCCCAACGGCGCGACGCTGTTTATTGATATCGGCACCACGCCGGAAGCGGTGGCCCATGCGTTGCTCAACCATGAAAACCTGCGCGTGGTGACCAACAACCTGAACGTGGCAAACACCCTGATGCAGAAAGAGGATTTCCGCATCATTCTGGCGGGCGGCGAACTGCGCAGCCGCGACGGGGGAATCATCGGCGAAGCGACGCTCGATTTTATCTCCCAGTTCCGCCTCGATTTCGGCATCCTCGGGATCAGTGGCATCGACAGCGATGGTTCGCTGCTGGAGTTTGACTATCACGAAGTGCGCACCAAGCGGGCGATTATCGAGAACTCCCGCCACGTGATGCTGGTGGTGGATCACTCGAAGTTTGGCCGTAACGCGATGGTAAACATGGGCAGCATCAGCATGGTGAATGCGGTGTACACCGACGTCATGCCACCGGCGGGGGTGTTGCAGGTGATTAAGGATAACAATTTACAGTTAGAGTTGTGTTGAGCGGCCAAACATAACCGTAGGCCCGGTAAGCGTAGCGCCACCGGGCAATGAATTACACGCCATATCCCATCATCTTCAACAGCTGCTGCGCATGCTGCACCGCGTCCTGACGATGCGCCACGCCGAGTTTCTGATACAAATTACGAATGTGCGTTTTGATGGTGGTCGCTGCGACCGCCAGCTCGCCCGCAATCTGATCGTTGCTGTAGCCCGAGTAAATCAGCCCCAGAACCTGCCACTCACGCTGGGTGAGCGGGCTGGTGCGAATAAGTTCCGGCACTTCCGGGTGGTTCAGCAGACGTTCGACAAAGTTCTCGTCGAAGTGCGCGAACTTGTGGCGATGATGCTGATTAATCTCGCGCAGAATGCGCTGGGCACGGTGCTGATCCAGTTCCGGTAACGTATTGAGCTGAATCAGCTGGCGCAGCTGCTGCGCCATCGTCTCGCCTTCAATCACAAAGTGGCTGATAAATCCGGTGCGGTTCGCCAGCTGGAGTGCTTCCAGCAGCACGCGCTGGGCGTCGTTTTTACGTCCGGCCTGCCAGTAAAGCTGATTGAGCAGCAGCAGGTTGCGGTTCAGATCGCTCATCAGACGCAGGCTGCGGGCGTTCTCGTTCAGCTCTTCCAGCACAATTTCCGCAGGCTCGAACTCACCCAGCAGGATCTGCGCGCGGGCGATGTTGCGCCACTGGCTTTGCAGGAAGTGGTTATTGGCGAATTCTGGTTTTGGCGTCTGGCGCAGCCAGTTGGCGGCGGACTTTTTATCGCCGATCATTTGCCAGTAAATCACCCGCACCTTATCGGCGTTGGAAACCCAGTCGCTATGATACTGACCATTGCCGAGCAGGTTTTCGAGGCGGTTCAGGTGATTCCGGGCGTTATCCAGATCGCCGCGCGCCAGCGAGCACTGCACCAGCAGAGCCAGGCATTGCAGCTGCTGCTGCGGCTGGAAGGTAGAAAGCACGTCCACGCCGTGACGGGCTGAGGCTTCGGCCTCATCCAGACGCGCCCAGGCCCACAGCAACTGTGCCCGGATGCGCAGCAGGAATTCGTGCATCGGCAGCTGTTCGAGGTGCTGATCCTGAATCAGCTGGAACGCTTTTTCCTGAGTCTCCCAGGCCGCTTGCAGGAACCCCTGAGCAAATAAAATTTCGCTCTGCTGGATCATGCTCCACAGGGCGTAATGCCAGACGTCATGACGGCGGGCCATCTGCTCCGTCTGCTGCATCAGCGACAGGGAGCGGGTGAGATCGCCTTTGCAGTGCAGGACTTCGCCGTGAACCGACGTGGCCACAATGCGGCTGTAATAGTTCGCCAGCGGCAGTTCGTCGAGGGCGATCATCGCCAGACGTTCAGCCTCTTCCTGGTCGCCGTCGTTGATCGCCACCTGCGCGCGCAGGGCGTTAAACTCGCCGTGCAGCGTGCCGTCCATCTCGCCCTTCATCTCTTGTTCGGCGCGGGCCAGCAGGGTATTCACTTCGCTGTAGCGGTGCTGGCTCTGCATCAGCCACGCCTGCAACAGCACCAGACGCGGATTTTCCAGCAGGCTTTCCCACGGCAGGGCGCGGAGCGACTCTTCGAGCAGCGTCAGTTCACTGTGATTGAACAGGCCCCAGGCGTGGTTAAGCAGGATGTCGCGCAGCATATTCGCGTCACCCGCGGCCAGCGCGTGGTGGATCGCTTCGCTCGGGAAACCTTGCGCCATCCAGCTTTCGGCGGCGGAACGGTGGACGTCGGGTAATTCGGTGGCCATTTCCCACTGGCAGCGCTGGCGCAGGAAGTTACCAAACAGCGGGTGGAAGCTGAACCATTCCCCGGAGTCGTCCATGCGTTGCAGGAACAACCCCTGGCGTTCGATCTCTTCCAGGCGCATCTGGCCGTTGTCTTCGCCAGTCACGCGCACAATCAGCGCGTCGTTCATCGAGCGCAGCAGCGAGCTTTTCAGCAGGAACTGACGGGTCGCCGGGTCAACGCTGTCCAGCACTTCATCGACCAGATAATCGGACAGATGGCTGGCGTTGATGCCTGCCAGGCGGCGCGCGGACTGGTGCGTCGGGCTGTTATTTTGTCGGGCGGAGAGGGCGATGAGCTGTAGCGCGGTTGCCCAGCCGGCCACGTCGTCGCACAGGCGGCTACTCTCGGAGGCTTCAATCGGCGAGCTCAGGCGGCAGTCAAAGAACTGTTTCGCCTCCTGATGGTTAAAGGCCAGCTGTTGGCTGCCCACTTCGAGAAGCTGATCGCGCACGCGCAGGTTGGCAATCCCCAGCTGTGGCAGATTACGCGAGAGCACCACCAGGGTGAGATTTTCCGGCTGATGGCGGAGGAAGAAGCGCATCGATTCGTGGATCACCGGGTTGGTAATCAGGTGGTAATCGTCAATCACCAGGAACAGCGGGCGATGCCATTCGGCAAGCTCAATGAACAGCTGGGCGAACAGGGAGGAGAGGCTCGCGTACTGCCGCTTTTGCACCATCACTTCACTGGTGACGCAATGCCCGTTGGTCGCCTGCTGAATGGCGGCGATCAGGTAGCTGGCAAAGCGCTCCTGCTGGTTATCGCCCTCGTCGAGGGAGTACCAGCCTAAATCGCTTTTGCCTGCGGCCCACTGTGAGATGAGCGTTGTTTTGCCATAGCCTGCAGGACTCGTAACCAGCGCCAGTCGGAAATTATTCGCGCCGGAAAGTTTCGCCAACAGACGTTCGCGGACCACAGTATGGTCAAGACGAACCGGGCGACTTAATTTGGACGGAATCAACATAAGTTTTTTCACTTCACTGTGGGGAAACGAGGAAAGACGATTTTTTTTGCGCTTCGTAATAATAGATATAAGGTCGGCCAGAACAGGAACTATTGCAAGTTATGTCCGAGTTTTGTGTCCCTTAATTTGCACTCTGTCACAAAATTATTTCTCATTGACCGGGAACTTTCTGAGATGCCCTATATCCCGCATGGATGCTGGCTTGTATGCATTTGGTGCGCTTATCCTGAAACTGGTTTCATAAGGCGATTCTCACCACAAAGTTAATAAATATCCGGTATAGTTGTGCCGGGAAAATAACCCTCTGAGAAAGGCCTAAAACAGAGAAATATTATTCCTGGTAAGCAATCATTTCTGCTGATGTTAATTTCATCCGAAACTGCATTTCATTTATTTGACACTCTTCCCGTTTATCCTCGCGCCATAAAGGCACACTCGATCTATGCTCAAGAGTGGCCTTGATCACACTTTTACGCTCATCCCCGCTACTCCTCCCTGTCTAATCCCCGACAGGAGGAGGAAGAGGGGGAATGAGCCTGGCACACTAGCGCCAATATTTTTTCTTTCTCTACAGGATGCCGATTCCCTATGTCACAGCCTACCTTCAACAAAGCTCAGTTCCAGGCTGCCCTGACGCGTCAGTGGCAGCGTTTTGGTTTGCACGCCGCAGAGGAGATGACCCCTCATCAGTGGTGGCAAGCCGTGAGCGGTGCGCTGGCCGAACTGCTCAGCGCGCAGCCGGCGGCGAAGCCGGTGAAAAACCAGCGTCATGTGAACTACATCTCGATGGAATTCCTGATTGGTCGTCTGACCGGCAACAACCTGCTGAACCTCGGCTGGTATCAGGAGGTGAGCGACGTGCTGAATGAGCACAACGTGAACCTGACCGATCTGCTGGAGGAAGAGACTGATCCAGGCCTGGGCAACGGCGGGCTGGGGCGTCTGGCGGCCTGTTTCCTCGATTCAATGGCGACGGTGGGGCAATCCGCCATCGGCTATGGCCTGAACTATCAGTACGGCCTGTTCCGCCAGTCCTTTGACGACGGCCATCAGATTGAAGCGCCGGACGACTGGCATCGCGGCAGCTATCCGTGGTTCCGCCACAACGCGCAGCTCGACGTCCACGTCGGGATTGGCGGGAAAGTGTCTAAGCAAGGCCACTGGGAGCCGGGTTTTGTCATCACCGGTGAAGCCTGGGATCTGCCGGTGCTGGGCTATCGTAACGGCGTCGCGCAGCCCCTGCGTCTGTGGCAGGCGAAGCACGCCCATCCGTTCAACCTGACCAAATTTAACGACGGCGATTTCCTGCGTGCCGAGCAGCAGGGTATCGACGCCGAGAAGCTGACTAAAGTTCTCTACCCGAACGACAACCATCTGGCGGGTAAAAAGCTGCGTCTGATGCAGCAGTATTTCCAGTGCGCCTGTTCGGTGGCGGATATCCTGCGTCGCCACCATCTGGCGGGCCGTAAGCTCTCTGAGCTGGCGGATTACGAAGTGATTCAGCTGAACGACACTCACCCGACCATCGCCATTCCGGAACTGCTGCGCGTGCTGCTCGACGAGCACCAGCTGAGCTGGGATGCGGCCTGGGCGATCACCAGCCGTACCTTCGCGTACACCAACCACACTCTGATGCCAGAAGCGCTGGAGTGCTGGGACGAGAAGCTGGTGAAGGCGCTCCTGCCGCGCCACATGCAGATCATCAATCAGATCAACGACCAGTTTAAAGTGCTGGTGAGCAAAACCTGGCCGGGCGACAAAGCGGTCTGGGCGAAACTGGCGGTGGTGCACGACAAACAGGTGCGCATGGCGAACATGTGCGTGGTCAGCGGTTTTGCAGTGAACGGTGTGGCGGCGCTGCACTCGGATCTGGTGGTCAAAGATCTGTTCCCGGAATATCACCAGCTGTGGCCGAACAAGTTCCATAACGTCACCAACGGCATCACGCCTCGCCGCTGGATCAAACAGTGCAACCCGGCGCTGGCCGCGCTGCTGGATAAAACCCTCAAGAAAGAGTGGGCCAACGATCTCGACCAGCTGATCAACCTGGAAAAACAGGCTGACGACGCGAAGTTCCGTCAGAAATATCAGGCTATCAAACAAGAGAACAAAGTGCGCCTCGCGGCGTTCGTGAAAGTGCGTACCGGGATTGAAATCAGCCCGAACGCGATTTTTGATATCCAGATCAAACGCCTGCACGAGTACAAGCGTCAGCACCTGAACCTGCTGCACATTCTGGCGCTGTACAAAGAGATCCGCGAGAACCCGAACGCCGACCGCGTGCCGCGCGTGTTCCTGTTCGGTGCCAAAGCGGCGCCTGGCTACTATCTGGCTAAGAACATCATCCTCGCCATCAACAAAGTGGCCGAAGCGGTGAACAACGATCCGAAGGTCGGCGATAAGCTGAAAGTGGTGTTCCTGCCGGATTACTGCGTGTCGGCGGCGGAAATGCTAATCCCGGCGGCGGATATCTCCGAGCAGATTTCGACGGCGGGTAAAGAGGCGTCCGGCACCGGTAACATGAAGCTGGCCCTGAACGGCGCGTTAACCGTCGGCACCCTGGACGGCGCGAACGTTGAAATCGCCGAGCAGGTGGGCGAGGAGAATATCTTTATCTTCGGTCACACGGTCGAGCAGGTGAAAGCCCTCAAAGCCAAAGGCTACGACCCGGTGAAATGGCGCAAGAAAGACAAAGTGCTGGATGCGGTGCTCAAAGAGCTGGAAAGCGGCAAATACAGCGATGGCGACAAACACGCCTTCGACCAGATGCTGCACAGCATTGGCAAACAGGGCGGCGACCCGTATCTGGTGATGGCGGACTTCACCGCCTACGTGGACGCGCAGAAGCAGGTCGACGTGCTCTACCGCGATCAGGACGCCTGGACGCGCGCGTGCATTCTGAATACTGCCCGCTGCGGGATGTTCAGCTCTGACCGTTCAATTCGTGATTATCAGGCCCGTATCTGGCAGGCAAAACGCTAAGGAAGCGCGATGGAGAGCAAACGTCTGGATAATGCCGCGCTGGCGGCGGGGATCAGCCCCAGTTACATCAATGCTCACGGCAAACCGCAGTCAATTGGCGCTGAAACCAAAAGACGTTTGCTGGATGCCATGCACAAGGCCACGCCCGTCGCGAAAGCGGCGGGAGCGCCAGTTCCTGGGGTGAAAGTGTTCACCGCGGGCAAGAAAATGTCGCTGCCGGTAGACGGCAGCGGCGAGTTCAGCTGGATGTTAACCACCGAAGAGGGCCAGCAGCACAAAGGCCATGCATCGGGCGGAAAAGCGCTCAACCTCCCTGCGAAATTGCCGCAGGGTTATCACACCCTGACGCTGAATCAGGGCGGCCACCGTTTTCATTGCCGGGTGATCATCGCGCCGAAACGCTGCTACGAGCCGCAGGCGCTGATCGAAGACAAAAAGCTGTGGGGCGCCTGCGTGCAGCTCTATACGCTGCGTTCGGACGACAACTGGGGAATCGGTGATTTCGGCGATCTGAAAAAAATGCTGGCGGACGTGGGCAAGCGTGGCGGGGCCTTTATCGGCCTCAACCCCATCCACGCCCTCTATCCGGCTAACCCGGAAAGCGCCAGCCCGTACAGCCCGTCGTCCCGCCGCTGGCTGAACGTGATTTATATCGACGTCAACGCGCTGGACGATTTCAAAAACAGTAAAGAGGCGCAGGAGTGGTGGAAGATGAGCACCACTCAGCACACCCTGAAACAGGCGCGCGACGCCGACTGGGTCGACTACGCGACGGTTACCGCCCTGAAAATGGCCGCCCTGCGCATGACCTGGAAACGCTTCGCTAAGCGCACGGACGAACAGATGAACGCGTTTCGTCAGTTCGTCGCCCAGGAAGGCGACAGCCTTTACTGGCAGGCGGCGTTCGACGCCCTGCATGCGTATCAGGTGAAAGAGGACGAAATGCGCTGGGGCTGGCCGGTGTGGCCGGAAGCGTATCAGTCGGTGGATTCCCCGGAGGTGAAAGCCTTCTGCAAAAAACACGCCGACGAAGTGGATTTCTTCCTGTGGCTGCAGTGGCTGGCCTACAGCCAGTTTGCCGCCTGCTGGCACGAGAGCCAGGGCTACGACATGCCGATCGGTCTTTATCGCGATCTGGCGGTGGGCGTGGCGGAAGGGGGAGCCGAAACCTGGTGCGACCGCGAGCTGTACTGCCTGAAAGCCTCTGTGGGCGCACCGCCGGATATCCTCGGCCCGCTGGGGCAAAACTGGGGTCTGCCGCCGATGGACCCGCACGTGATGGCTGCGCGCGGGTACGAACCTTTTATCGATCTGCTGCGCGCCAATATGCAAAACTGCGGGGCGCTGCGTATCGACCACGTGATGTCCGTGCTGCGCCTGTGGTGGATTCCGTATGGTGAAACGGCGGATCACGGGGCTTACGTGCATTACCCGGTGGACGATCTGCTGTCGATTCTTGCGCTGGAAAGTCAGCGTCACAGCTGCATGGTGATTGGCGAAGACCTCGGTACCGTGCCGGTTGAAATCGTCAGCAAATTACGCGAGAGTGGCGTTTATTCATACAAAGTACTCTATTTCGAAAGTGACCATGAGAAGACGTTCCGTTCGCCGAAAGCGTATCCTGAACAATCAATGGCTGTCGCGACAACGCATGATCTTCCTACGCTGCGAGGCTATTGGGAAAGTGGCGATCTCACGCTTGGCAAAACGCTAGGCTTGTATCCTGATGAAGTGGTGCTGCGCGGGCTGTATCAGGACCGCGAGCTGGCAAAACAGGGGCTGCTGGACGCGCTGCACAAGCACGGCTGCTTGCCAAAACGCACCGGACATAAAGCCTCGCTGATGGCGATGACGGCGACCCTGAATCGCGGGATGCAGCGCTATATTGCCGACAGTAACAGCGCCCTGCTTGGCCTGCAGCCAGAAGACTGGCTGGGGATGGCGGAGCCGGTGAACATTCCGGGCACCAGCTATCAGTACAAAAACTGGCGGCGCAAACTGTCTACCACCCTTGAGAAGATGTTTGCCGACGACGGCGTGAACAAGCTGATTAAGGATTTAGATAAGCGCAGAAAAGCGAAGAAGTGAGAAAAAGCCCGGCAGGTGCGGTCTGATGCCCTCACCCACCGGGAGAGGACGAAAACATTAAAAACGGCAACCTTTGGTTTTAATACCAGTCAGTTAAGCAACATAATGAATTTAGATTTATTATGTTGCTTGCTCCAGGACCTTTATGGCATCAGTGGAATTGTTCCGTTCACTTTCGTTCCTCTGCTTCCGGTCCATCTCTCTGCGGTGAACGTGCCAGGGTGGCTCAATCGCCACCACCCTGGCAACCCCGGCTCCCGGCAAAGAAAATCGCCGCTTCGCGGTGCCCTCAGCTTATTCCTTGCGGCTTTCGGGTCGGGCGCGATCCTGCATCCATGCAGGTCGCACCCTCTCGGCGCTTCCCTGCGCCTCGACCCGGCCTCCAGGAAACGCTTCGGCGATTTTCAGCCGGACTCCCGCTCCCTCAACCATCACAGTTGTCTGCATGTGGCACCGGTGTGGGTCCCCGCTGAAATCGGCGAACCGAAGGCCGGATGACAAGGGCTGGACGCCAGGGATGGCGGCCAGAGGCGAAACGAGACAGGACAAAATTGCCGGGAGCAATTTTGAACAGCGCTTGCGCTGGCCCCGTAGGGGCGAGTCCCATGGATGGGACGAGTAATCACGAGTCGAGCCGACCGCAGGCAGATGGCCGGGAGGTGAGCGCAGTGCGAAGCACCGATTTCATGGCGGGGCGCGGGGATTGACAAGGGGGCCGCGTAGCCCCCTTGTCACGTTCACAGGTTATGAAGTGATTATATTCTGCTGAACATGAGGTGAACGGAATAACCTCAGATGCTTAACTGACCAGCATTACAACCTTTGGTTGCCGTTTTGCGTTGAACTTGTAGGCCGGGTAAGGCTTAAACCACCATCCCCAACAGCAGACACCCAATCAGGCCGCACACGGAGATAATCGTTTCCAGCATCGACCAGGACTTGATGGTCTCACCGATGGTCAGGTTGAAATACTCCTTGAACAGCCAGAAGCCTGGATCGTTCACGTGGGAGAAAATCACGCTACCGGAACCCACCGCGATAACCATCAGCTCCGGGCTCACGCCGGTGGTTGCAATCAGCGGTGCCACGATCCCGCCCGCGGTAATCGCCGCAACGGTCGCAGAACCCAGCGCAATACGCAGCACGGCGGCAATCGACCAGGCCATCAGAATTGGCGAGATGTTGGTTTCATGCATCATGGAAGCGATGTATTTGTCCACGCCGCTGTCCACCAGAACCTGCTTGAACGCACCGCCACCGCCGATGATCAACAGCATCATGGCGATAATTTTGATGGCAGAGCCGAGGGTTTCGTTGATCTGATCCATATTACGACCGCGGTTCAGACCGAAGGTGAAGAGGGCAATCAGGACGGCAATCAGCGTCGCCATCACCGGGTCACCGAGGAACTCCGCTACAGACAGGAACGCGTGACCTTTTGGCAGCACCATTTCGGCCACGGCGCGCATCGCCATCAGCACAACTGGCACCAGAGAGGTCCAGACGCTGACGCCAAAGCTTGGCATCTCTTCTTCGCTGAAGGTTTTGGCGCTGTACAGACCTTCAGGAATTGGCTTGTCGATACCTTTCAGGCAGCGCGCAAACACCGGGCCGGCCAGGATAACGGTTGGGATCGCCAGAATGGTACCGAACAGCAGGGTTTTACCCATATCCGCATGGAAGATGGTCGCGATAGCGGTTGGACCCGGGTGCGGCGGCAGGAAGCCGTGAGTCACGGACAGCGCAGCGGCCATCGGCACGCCGACGTACAGCAGCGGAATATTTGCCGCAGCGGCGATGGTGAAGACCAGCGGCAGCATCAGCACAAAGCCGACTTCATAGAACAGCGCAAAACCGACGGTAAAACCGGTTAACACTACTGCCCACTGAATGTGTTGTTTACCAAATTTGGCAATCAGCGTGGTCGCGATGCGCTGTGCGCCCCCGCAGTCTGCCAGCATTTTACCGAGCATGGCACCGAAGCCCATGATCAGCGCCAGGCTGCCGAGCGTTCCGCCCACACCCGCTTTGATGGAGCTGATGACTTTCACCAGCGGCATCCCTTGCATCAGACCGACTGCAAGTGCCACCAGAACCAGAGCGATGAAGCCGTTCAGTTTGAAACGGATCATCAAGAGCAGTAATAAGACAACACCGATAGCGACGATAACTAATGGCATGATTGACCTGGCCTTTCAATTGTTATGGGTAACGTCATTGTTTCGACGACAATTTCCGATTGTCCCAACTGGGAACAGAGAATTAACGGCACTAATACTGATTGCCTGCAAAACTATTGAGTTTAGTCGGCTGTTATGAGGATGCTTAGTGCCCATGAGAATGATACGGGTAACATACACGGATTGAGAATCACCTGGGTGGGCAAAATTTGAATTATGAGACGCAGGTCAACATATGGGGAGGGGAGGAGCGGGCAAACAAAAGCCGGGTGGCGGCTTCGCCTTACCCGGCCTACAGTTCGAGTCTTTTGTAGGCCCGGTAAGCGCAGCGCCACCGGGCAAAGACAGACGACAACACAGTTTTGTAGGCCCGGTAAGCGTAGCGCCACCCGGCAAAGACAGACGGGAACTTAGTAGTAAGAGTGCTCGCCGCGCTGGTGTTCGGTCAGATCGCGCACACCTTTCAGTTCAGGGAACTCGTTCAGCATCTGCTTCTCGATCCCTTCCTTCAGGGTCACGTCGACCATGGAACAACCGTTACAGCCGCCGCCAAACTGCAGGATCGCCAAACCGTCATCGGTGATTTCCATCAGCGTCACTTTACCGCCGTGGCCAGCCAGCTGCGGGTTGATCTGCGACTGCAGCAGATACTCCACGCGCTCCATCAGCGGCGCATCGTCGGACACTTTGCGCATTTTCGCGTTCGGTGCTTTCAGCGTCAGCTGAGAACCCAGCTGATCGGTAACAAAATCGATCTCTGCGTCATCAAGATATGGCGCGCTTAACTCATCGACATAGGCGGTGAGCTGCTCAAATTTCAGGGCAGTGTCAGATGCTTCCACAGCGTCCGGAGGACAATAAGAGACACCGCATTCTGCATTCGGAGTGCCTGGATTAATCACAAACACGCGGATCTGCGTCCCTTCTTCCTGATTTGCCAGCAGTTTGGCAAAGTGTGATTGTGCAGAATCGGAAATACGGATCATAGCTTTGGCCTAATAGTTGACTAAATTACCTGGGTATAATAATACGCCCATCGGAAAAGGGCTACAAGGTGCGACACAAACACCATACCTGAACCGTCGCTGCGCCGCTTTGCAAAAGCAGTCGGGAAAGCTCTGCCACGGTGCTGCCGGTCGTGACGACATCATCCACAATCGCGATATGGCGGCCCTTGACCGCTAATTCAAGGCGAAAGGCGTTTTTAAGATTCCTTTTGCGCGAACGGGCGCTCAACTGATGCTGCACCGCCGTGGTTCGGATGCGTTTCAGCGCTTCCGGCTGCCAGCTACAGCGCAGCCAGTGGGCCAGCGGACGGCATAACAGATCGCTCTGATTGTAGCCGCGACGCCAGTGTCGACGTCGGTGCAGCGGCACGCCGATCAGCAGTTCCACAGCCGGTAAATCCCGCGTGCGCCGGGCCTGCAAAACCGCGAGCACTAACAGACGTGCAAGCGGCACCGCCAGCTGACACTGGCGGGAAAACTTCAACTTATGAATCAAGCCGCTTAAAGGCCGAACGTAATTATCGACCGCCACCAGGGCACTCCACGGCGGCGGTTTTTGCAGGCATCGACCGCAGGGGAGGTCGACACTCATCGCCGGTAATCCGCACTGCGGGCAGCAGGGCGAACGGCGCGTGAACGCGCGCGTGCAAACGGAGCAGATCCCCCAGTGGCTCATTCTGAGCGGCATTCGGCATAGCCAGCACAAGCCAGGCACTGATAGCATGGGCAACTTCCTTGTAGAAAAAAGAGAATCCTAACCGATGAACAATCTTTGGTGGCAGACCACGGGCACGGGAAATGTTGATCTTGTGCTGCTGCACGGATGGGGGCTGAACGCCGAAGTCTGGCATTGCATTCAGGAGGAACTGGCCTCGCAATTTAGGCTGCATCTGGTTGATCTGCCTGGATTTGGCCGCAGCCACGGCTTTGGCGCGATGCCGCTCGACGAGATGGCGAACGAGGTTCTGGAACACGCGCCGCAAAAAGCGATTTGGCTTGGCTGGAGTCTCGGCGGGCTGGTCGCCAGTCAGATTGCCCTCACGCACCCGGAGCGCGTTCAGGCGCTGGTGACGGTGGCGTCATCCCCGTGCTTTGCGGCGCGGGAGGAGTGGCCCGGTATCAAGCCGGAAGTGTTAGCCGGTTTCCAGCAACAGCTGAGTGAGGATTTCAAGCGCACGGTCGAGCGCTTTCTGGCGCTGCAAACCATGGGCACTGAAACGGCACGCCAGGATGCGCGGATGCTCAAAAGTGCGGTGCTGGCGCTTCCGATGCCTGACGTCGAGGTGCTCAACGGCGGTCTGGAGATCCTGAAAACCGTCGACCTGCGCGAACCGCTCGCTGCGCTTGCCGTGCCGCATCTGCGTATCTACGGGTATCTCGATGGACTGGTGCCGCGCAAAGTGGTGCCGATGCTGGATGAATTGTGGCCGCAGAGCGAATCGCTGGTCATTGCGAAGGCCGCGCACGCGCCTTTCGTGTCGCATCCGGCGGCCTTTTGCGCGGCGCTGACTGCGTTAAGTCAACGTTTAAACTGATTATTTTCTAATCCACTGGCAAAAGTTTCATGCCGCAACAATACTTCAAGTGTCGTTGCGGCGGTTGAGCCTACGATAATCAAAACAACAAACCTATGGAGAGTAATGGTTATGAAACTTGTTACAGGAATTGTTACATCACTGGTTATTGGGTCTCTGTCATTTGGCGTGTTTGCAGCGAAAGAGCTGGAAAAAGACAAAGTTAAAGAGATGAATCTGACGAAACTGGGTGAGATCACCACTTCAAACACAACGGCGCCAATGGATGCGCGCAAAGAATTGTCGAAAAAAGCGGATGAGTTAGGCGGAACATACTTTGTAGTGACCAGCGCGAACAAAGGCGAGAAAAACGTTCACGCTACTGCAGACGTATACAAGTAATGAGCAATACCGGGTGATGCTGTGTTCACCCGGTACTCATCCCTCAGCGCAGTGCCCACCACTCCCGCAGACACGCTTTTCCTTCCGGGCAGCTTTTGCAGCTCCCTGACAAACAGCCATCCGCCTCTTCCTGAATCCGCACGGCTTTGCCCATCGCTTCCATTCTTTCGAGCATGGCATCGATCATCGGCTGCGGCGTGTGCAGGGACTGGCTCAGCTGTCGGGCCTCCATTCGTCCCTGCAGTGCCAGTAAATCTCGTAGCTGAATCATCGATGCCATCGCATTCACCTCTTAGTGGCAGTCGCCAGCCGGGCTGTTGCAGCAGCTTGCCGCGGTTTTATTGGTCGCCAGCAGATTTACGTCCACGCGGCTACGCGCCCGGCGCAACAGGCCGATGAGTACGACGTTGAACAACACCACCGCCAGAATGCACACCAGGCTGTAGCGTGGGTGAGCGCTGAAGTTGGTCGCCTGATAGAAAACCGTCGCCAGTGAGTAAGCGATGTTCAGCCCCCACAGGACCGAGAAGCCCATCCAGCCGCGGCTGGACTCGCGGGCAATCGCCCCCATCACGGAAATGCACGGAATGTAGAGCAGGACGAAGATCAGATAGCTATAGGCCGCCGACGCGCTGCCAAATTTCTGGCTCATCACGCCCATCGCGCCGGTCGCCATTTCCCCGTCGCCTTTGCTGGCTTCGATCGGGTTGGCCAGTACGCTCAGGCTGATGGTGTCTTTCAGGCTCTGCCAGGTGTCATCCACCGCGCTCAGCAGTTCGTCACCGAGATGGAATTCCGCCGGATTAAACTCCTCTTCCTGAATATTTTCCGCCGTATAGAGCGTATTCAGCGTACCGACCACCACCTCTTTCGCCATCGCGCCGGTGAACAGTCCGACGGTCGCCTGCCAGTTATCTTCGTGAACGCCAATCGGCTTGAACAGCGGGGTGATGACGCGGCTGACGGAGGCCAGCGCCGAGTCGTTGATGTTATCCGCCGCCTGGCCGCTGAGGGTAAAGCTGTTCAGCGCGCTCAGGAAAATGCTGACAATCACAATCACTTTACCGGCGCGCAGAACGAAGCCTTTCAGACGCTGCCAGGTCTGGATCAGCAGGCTTTTGATGTGCGGGACGTGGTAGACCGGCAGCTCCATCACAAACGGCGACGCTTCGCCGCGCATGATGGTGTGTTTGAGCATCAGGCCGGTCAGAATCGCCATCACGATACCCAGCAGGTACAGGGAGAAGACCGCCAGCGCGCCCTCCTGGCCGAAGAACGCCGCTGCAAAGACCGCGAAGATCGCCAGACGCGCACCGCAGGACATAAACGGCGCCATCATGATGGTCATCAGACGTTCACGCGGAGCATCAAGGGTTCGCGCGCCCATCACCGACGGGACGTTACAGCCAAAGCCAACAATCAGCGGGACGAAGGATTTACCCGGCAGACCGAGGGCCTGCATCAGGCGGTCCATCACGAAGGCCGCGCGGGCCATATAGCCGGAATCCTCAAGGAAGGAGAGGAACAGATACATCATGCCGATCTGCGGTACCAGCGGCAGGACGGTGTTGATGCCGCCACCCAGCCCCTGGGCGAGGAAAATCGTCAGCCATTCCGGGAAGTGCAGGGTGTAGCCCAGCCATTGCAGACCGTGAATGAAGATCGCCACCGAGCCGACATCAAACAGCGGCTGCAGCGCGCCACCGATGTTGATGGCGAGGAGGAACATCAGGTACATCACCAGCAGGAAGATCGGCAAGCCGAGGAAACGGTTGAGAATGATTTTATCGACGGCGGCGGTGAAGCGGCTCGGCTCGGCAGTCAGGGTGTTACTGACCACTTCGCAGATGGCGGCGATACTTTGATAACGCGCATCGGCGATGTGCAGGGCCGGATCGTCCAGCTCTTCGCTCAGGCGCGCCAGCGACATATCCAGTTTCTGTGCCGCATCGCCCGCGTACCTGCGGCTGTAGATATCGCCTTCCAGCATTTGCAGCCCGAGCCAGTTGCGCTGTTTCTGCGGCATGGCGTGGGCCATCTCCTGTGCCAGAATGCCGGCCTCGCGCACCAGCGGCTGCGGATAATGCACCAGTTCGAGATCCGTATTGCCCGTATGGCGATCGACGGCCAGTTTCAGCGCATCGATGCCCCGCGCGCGGGTGGAGACCAGCGGGATCACCGGGCAACCAAGGCGTGCGGAAAGCGCATCGATGTCGATGCGAATTTTTTGCTTTTCGGCGATATCGAGCATGTTCAGCGCGACGATGCACGGAATGCCCAGCTCCAGCAGTTGCAGCGTCAGGTACAGGTTGCGCTCGAGATTGGAGGCGTCGACGACGTTAATCAGTAAATCCGCATCGCCGCTCAGAATATAGTGACAGGCAATCTGTTCATCGAGAGAGGTCTGCGACGAAATCGTTGTGAGCGAATAAGTGCCGGGAAGATCTACAAGGGTGACCTGATGGTCGGTCGTGGAGAATTGACCTTCTTTGCGTTCAACGGTGACACCGGCCCAGTTACCGACGCGCTGACGTGCGCCCGTTAACTGATTAAATAAGGTTGTCTTGCCGGAATTAGGATTACCAATTAAGCCAATGGTTAATTTTTTCATTGTTTTAGACTCGGTCTAACAGCTGGCGGTTTATCGGACTAAAGCTTCGACTTCTAATAACGCGAGGTCTTTCTTACGCAATACCAGATTGACGCGACGGGTTTCGATATGGATGGGATCGCCCAGCGGTGCGATGCGCACAACCTGAAACGAGGATCCTGGCAGCATGCCTAGTGACAGCAGCTTTTGACGATACGCCGGGCTAATTTCGCGGGCAAAACCGGTAATTTTCCAGGCACTGTCTGGTGTGAATTGCATAGAGACCACTTTGACCGAAGGTTAAATAATCGACAGATTCATGATAATGAGAATGGTTTCTATCAGCAATATTTAAAATGTGACGGGATGTTCATATGGACATTAATTCGAGGACTGTTTGACCTTGCTCAATATTTATTGAGATGGTGAATGAGGTTTGAAAAATTAATTTGTTAACTAAGTGATAAACGATGGTTTAAATATGGATATGAAATCGGTTCCCTGATTCATATTAAATGAGTGAGTACGTTCTTATTTATTTTGAAGGGGGTGGTCTGGCTGTCGGGCGGCACTGCGTTTGCCCGGCCTACGAATTGGCCGGGCAAACGCGCGGGACATTAGCGTTTCTTGCCCATTGCGGCGGCCAGCGCATCCATCATCGCGCTGTTACCGGCAGGCTGGGCCTGAGGGCGGGGTTTCGCGGCTTTGGCTGTCGGACGGGACTGATCGCGTGCACCGCCGCTGTTGCTGCGGCGAGCGTTGGTTTCGCCCGGCTGCTCGTCAAGGCGCATGGTCAGGGCGATGCGCTTACGCTGCATATCCACTTCCAGCACTTTCACCTTCACGATATCGCCCGCTTTGACCACCGTATGCGGGTCTTCCACGAACTTATCGGCCAGCGACGAGATGTGTACCAGGCCATCCTGATGCACGCCGATATCGACAAAGGCACCAAAGTTGGTGACGTTGGTGACAGCGCCTTCCAGCACCATGCCTGGCTGCAGATCCTTCATCGTCTCAACGCCTTCGGCGAATTTCGCGGTTTTAAACTCAGGGCGCGGGTCGCGGCCTGGTTTTTCCAGCTCTTTGATGATGTCGGTGACGGTCGGCACGCCGAATTTATCGTCGGTGAAGTCAACGGCACGCAGGTCGCGCAGGTTGGTGCTGTTGCCCATCAGATCTTTCAGCGCCTGCTGCGTGGCGGCCAGAATGCGCTCCACCACCGGGTAAGCTTCCGGGTGGACGGTTGAGGCGTCCAGCGGGTTATCGCCGTGGTTGATACGCAGGAAGCCTGCACACTGCTCGAAGGCTTTTGGCCCCAGACGGCTTACTTTCAGCAGCTGCTGGCGGTTCTGGAACTGACCGTTCTCATCGCGCCAGGCGACGATGTTCTGCGCCATCATGCGAGTTAAGCCCGCCACGCGGGTTAAGAGCGCAACGGAAGCGGTATTCAGGTCCACGCCGACGGCGTTCACGCAGTCTTCCACCACCGCATCCAGACGGCGCGCCAGCTGAGTCTGGCTGACGTCGTGCTGGTACTGGCCCACACCGATGGATTTCGGATCGATTTTCACCAGCTCTGCCAGCGGATCCTGCAGACGACGGGCGATAGAGACCGCACCGCGCAGGGAAACGTCGAGATCCGGGAACTCCAGCGCCGCCAGTTCGGACGCGGAATAGACCGACGCGCCGGCTTCGCTGACGATCACTTTCTGAGCGGTGACTTTCGGGAACTGCTCTTGCACGTCGAGGAAGAAGCGTTCGGTTTCGCGCGATGCGGTACCGTTACCGATCGCCACCAGCTCGACGTTGTATTTTTCACACAGGGCAGCGACCACCACCGCGGCTTTCGCGGCCTGGCCGGTGTGCGGATAGATGGTGTCGGTCGCGACCAGTTTACCGGTGCCGTCGACCACGGCCACTTTCACGCCGGTACGCAGGCCCGGATCGAGACCCATGGTGGCGCGCAGGCCCGCCGGGGCGGCCATCAGCAGATCGTGCAGGTTACGGGCGAAAACGTTGATCGCTTCGTCTTCCGCGCGTTCGCGCACGGTGCCCATCAGTTCAGTTTCGAGGTGCATCAGCACCTTGATGCGCCAGGTCCAGCTCACCACGCCTTTGCGCCAGCTGTCTGCCGGGGCGTTGTTCAGGCGCAGGCCCAGATGGTCGGTAATAATCTGCTCGCAGTAACTCTCTTTCGGCGGCTCATCGAACTGCGGATCGGCATTAAGAGAGAGCTGCAGCACGCCTTCGTTACGACCGCGGAACATCGCCAGCGCGCGGTGCGACGGGGCGGTGGAAATCGGTTCGTGGTGATCGAAGTAGTCGCGGAATTTCGCGCCTTCCTCTTCTTTACCGCTCACGACGGTCGAGACGATATGGGCATTTTTCCACAGATAGTCACGCACTTTGGAGAGCAGCGCGGCGTCTTCGGCGAAACGCTCCATCAGGATATAGCGCGCGCCGTCGAGGGCCGCTTTGGTGTCGGCGATGCCTTTGTCCGCGTCGATAAATTTCGCGGCTTCCGTTTCCGGATCGTGCGACGGGGTGGTCCACAGCAGATCGGCCAGCGGCTCAAGGCCTGCTTCAATCGCAATCTGCCCGCGGGTGCGGCGCTTTGGTTTATACGGCAGATAGAGGTCTTCGAGCTCGGTTTTGCTCATCGTGCCGTTGATGGCACCAGCCAGCGCATCGGTCAGTTTGCCCTGCTCGCCGATGGATTTGAGAATGGCCTGACGACGGTCTTCCAGCTCGCGCAGGTAGCCCAGACGGGTCTCCAGGTTGCGCAGCTGCGTGTCATCCAGACCGCCGGTGACTTCCTTACGATAACGTGCAATAAACGGCACGGTGTTCCCTTCATCAAGCAGGCGAACGGCAGCTTCTACCTGTTCGGCTCTGGCCTGAAGTTCACCCGCAATAATGCGGCAGAGCGAATCTTTCATCATGGCTTTGTCATCTGGTTTGTCGAAAAACAGGGGGATAGTTATACGGGCTGACACGCGAAAATGCCAGCCGTGGAGGGTGCTCTCGGACTATTTAACGTACTCAATTTCGTTGACGTACCAGCTGGCTTCACCGGCGGGCGTCTGGACGATGGCTAAATCGCCGACTTCCTTTTTCAGCAGCGCACGGGCCATCGGCGAGTCGATGGAGATGTAATCCTTACGACCGAAAATTTCATCGTAGCCGACGATGCGAAAACGTCGGGTATTGCCGTCATCGTTCTCGATTTCTACCCACGCGCCGAAGAACACTTTGCCTTCCTGCTGCGGGGAATAATCAACGATTCGTAGGTTTTCAAGGCATTTAGTGAGATAACGGACGCGCCTGTCAATCTCACGCAGGCGTTTTTTATTATACTGATAGTCAGCGTTTTCGCTGCGGTCGCCGAGGCTGGCCGCCCAGGTGACTTTTTTGGTCACTTCCGGACGTTCTTCGCGCCAGAGGTAATCCATCTCTTTTTTGAGTTTTTCGTACCCTTCGCGGGTGATCAGCGGCGTTTTCATGGTGTGACCTTT
Organism: Lelliottia sp. EB106-05-01-XG201; assembly: GCF_058791735.1. Lineage (NCBI taxonomy): Bacteria > Pseudomonadati > Pseudomonadota > Gammaproteobacteria > Enterobacterales > Enterobacteriaceae > Lelliottia > Lelliottia sp. EB106-05-01-XG201. The sequence goes on along the minus strand of NZ_JBYTDV010000001.1, from coordinate 4,363,437 downwards.
AAGACTCTACTCAATGACTGGCATTAGGCACATTACGTACCACATAGCTTAACAGACAGGATTAATAATGAGTTATGTGATGAAATGTGCAGATAAGCTCCTGTTAAATATGCTTTGTAACAATTTCGACTAGAATTTATACCAGATTTAGCTGGTCGCAGACGCGTACTTTTTTAGAATACGTACTGAAATACTATCCGGGCCTTTGGGAGTACATACAATGCAAGAGAACTATAAAATTCTGGTCGTGGATGACGACATGCGCCTGCGTGCGCTGCTGGAGCGTTATCTGACCGAGCAGGGCTTCCAGGTTCGAAGCGTGGCGAACGCCGAGCAAATGGATCGCCTGCTTACCCGTGAATCGTTCCACCTGATGGTGCTCGATTTAATGCTTCCTGGCGAAGACGGTCTTTCTATCTGCCGCCGTCTGCGCAGTCAAAGTAACCCGATGCCGATCATTATGGTGACGGCGAAAGGGGAAGAAGTTGACCGTATCGTGGGCCTGGAAATTGGCGCCGACGACTACATTCCAAAACCATTCAATCCACGTGAACTGCTGGCGCGTATTCGCGCAGTCCTTCGCCGTCAGGCCAACGAACTGCCGGGCGCACCGTCTCAGGAAGAGGCTGTTATCGCTTTCGGTAAGTTCAAGCTGAACCTGGGTACGCGCGAAATGTTCCGTGAAGATGAGCCGATGCCGCTGACCAGCGGTGAATTTGCGGTTCTGAAAGCGCTGGTGAGCCACCCGCGTGAGCCGTTGTCGCGCGATAAGCTGATGAACCTGGCGCGCGGTCGCGAATACTCCGCCATGGAGCGTTCCATCGACGTCCAGATCTCCCGTCTGCGCCGCATGGTCGAAGAAGATCCTGCGCATCCTCGCTATATTCAGACCGTCTGGGGTCTGGGCTACGTCTTCGTGCCGGACGGTTCTAAAGCATGAGGCGAATGCGCTTTTCACCGCGCAGCTCGTTTGCCCGCACTCTGTTACTGATCGTCACCTTGCTGTTCGTCAGCCTGGTGACGACGTATCTGGTGGTGCTGAACTTTGCGATTCTGCCAAGCCTCCAGCAGTTCAATAAAGTCTTAGCCTACGAAGTGCGTATGCTGATGACCGACAAACTGCAGCTGGAGGACGGCACGCAGCTGGTGGTGCCTCCTGCGTTTCGGCGCGAGATTTACCGCGAGCTGGGCATTTCCCTGTACTCCAACGAGGCGGCGGAAGATGCCGGTCTGCGCTGGGCGCAACACTACGAATTCTTAAGCCAGCAGATGGCGCAGCAACTCGGCGGCCCAACGGAAGTGCGCGTCGAGGTCAACAAAAGCTCGCCGGTCGTCTGGCTGAAAACCTGGCTGTCACCCAACATCTGGGTGCGCGTCCCGCTGACGGAAATCCATCAGGGCGACTTCTCGCCGTTATTCCGCTACACCCTGGCGATCATGCTGATGGCGATCGGCGGCGCGTGGCTGTTTATCCGAATACAAAACCGACCCTTAGTCGATCTTGAGCATGCGGCCTTACAGGTGGGGAAAGGTATTATTCCTCCGCCGTTGCGTGAATATGGCGCGTCCGAGGTGCGTTCGGTGACGCGGGCGTTCAACCACATGGCGGCGGGCGTGAAGCAGCTGGCCGACGACCGTACGCTGCTGATGGCAGGCGTGAGCCACGACCTGCGCACACCCCTGACGCGTATTCGTCTGGCGACGGAGATGATGGGCGAAGAGGATGGGTATCTTGCGGAGTCCATCAACAAGGACATCGAAGAGTGTAACGCCATCATCGAGCAGTTTATCGACTACCTGCGCACCGGTCAGGAGATGCCGATGGAGATGGCGGATCTGAACGGCGTGCTGGGCGAAGTGGTGGCAGCGGAAAGCGGCTACGAACGTGAAATTGATACGGCGCTGCAGGCGGGCGAAATTCAGGTTCGCATGCACCCGCTCTCTATCAAACGCGCGGTCGCCAATATGGTGGTCAACGCCGCCCGCTACGGCAACGGCTGGATTAAAGTCAGCAGCGGATCCGAACTCAATCGCGCCTGGTTCCAGGTTGAAGATGACGGCCCGGGGATCAAGCCTGAGCAGCGTAAGCATCTGTTCCAGCCGTTCGTGCGCGGCGACAGCGCTCGCAGCACCAGCGGCACCGGATTAGGGCTGGCGATTGTGCAGCGTATTGTTGATAACCATAACGGTCTGCTGGAGATCGGAACCAGCGAGCGGGGCGGGTTGTGTATTCGCGCGTGGCTGCCGGTTCCGGTGACGCGTGGGCAGGTGAAAGAGAGTTAAAAACAAGCCGCACCGAACAATTCCCTCTCCCTTGAGGGAGAGGGTTAGGGTGAGGGGGAAAGGCGTACGCTGATGCCCTCACCCCGGCCCTCTCCCACAGGGAGAGGGAGAAAACATAAAAAAAGGTAACCCAAGGGTTACCTTTTTGCTTTTACCTTGGTCCCGCACTCACCAACGCAGCACCCGCTGGCGTATCGGTATACTTCTCAAAGTTTTCAATAAACAGCTTCGCCAGCGTTTCGGCCTTCTCTTGCCACTGCTCCGGAGAACCGTAGGTGTTGCGCGGGTCGAGGATGTGGGTATCCACGCCTGGCAGCGCCGTTGGGATCGCCAGATCGAACATCGGCAGGGTGAAGGTTTCTGCATCGTCCAGCGAGCCATCGATGATCGCGTCGATAATCGCGCGCGTATCTTTGATGGAGATGCGTTTGCCCGTTCCGTTCCAGCCCGTGTTCACCAGATACGCCTGCGCGCCTGCGGCCTGCATGCGTTTCACCAGCACTTCGGCGTACTGCGTCGGGTGCAGCGACAGGAATGCCGCGCCGAAGCAGGCGGAGAAGGTTGGGGTTGGTTCGGTCACGCCGCGCTCGGTACCTGCCAGTTTGGCGGTAAAGCCCGAGAGGAAGTGATACTGCGTCTGGCTGGCCGTCAGGCGTGAGACCGGAGGCAGCACGCCGAAGGCATCGGCGGTCAGGAAGATCACTTTCGACGCATGGCCCGCTTTCGACACCGGTTTCACGATGTTATCGATGTGATAGATCGGATACGACACGCGGGTATTTTCGGTTTTCGACGCATCGTCAAAATCGACGGTCCCATCGGCGAGCACGGTGACGTTTTCCAGCAGCGCATCGCGACGGATGGCGCCGTAAATGTCCGGTTCCGCTTCTGCCGACAGACGGATCGTTTTGGCGTAGCAGCCACCTTCAAAGTTAAACACGCCGTCATCGTCCCAGCCGTGTTCATCGTCGCCAATCAGACGGCGCTTAGGATCGGTGGACAGGGTGGTTTTGCCGGTGCCGGAGAGGCCAAAGAACACCGCCACGTCACCCTCTTCTCCGACGTTTGCGGAGCAGTGCATGGAGGCAATGCCCTGCAGCGGCAGCAGGTAGTTCATCACCGAGAACATCCCTTTCTTCATTTCGCCGCCGTACCAGGTGCCGCCAATGAGCTGGATGCGCTCGGTCAGGTTGAAGGCGATGAAGTTTTCCGAGTTCAGGCCCTGCTCTTTCCACTGCGGGTTGGTGCATTTCGCGCCGTTCATCACGATGAAATCAGGCTCGAAATCCTGTAACTCTTCATCGGTCGGGCGAATAAACATGTTCTTCACGAAATGCGCCTGCCAGGCGACTTCGGTCACAAAGCGAACGGAGAGACGGGTGTCGGCATTGGCGCCACAGAAGGCATCAATAATGAACAGACGCTTGCCGGAGAGTTGATGCGTGACGAGTCCTTTCAGATGCTGCCAGGTCTCCTGGGAGAGCGGTTTGTTGTCGTTCTTCCCTTTGCCCTTATCTGCCCACCACAGCGTATCGCGGGTGGTGTCGTCACGGACGATATACTTATCTTTCGGCGAACGGCCGGTGAAAATCCCGGTGTCCACGGCGATAGCACCAGTGTTCGTCAACACACCTCGCTCGTATCCTTCCAGTGCTGGATTGAGCTCTTCCTGATACAGCGTATCGTAATCGGGGTTGTAGACGATTTCCTGGACGTCGTTGATACCATAAGCCTTGAGATCTTGCGGGGTTAAATCTTTAACGCGCATGTCACTGCTCCTTAGCCAATATGTACTGCCTGAAATTGTAGGGTTTTTCTTAGGATGTTAACCGCGACGGGGCTCATAGATTTACGTATCTGGACAAAACCCTTCCTGACGGAAAACGCTGTGACTCCTGTCACGAAGCAGGGCGGATTATCGCAGGATTCGCTTTTTTGTGGGGGGAAATGTTCTCAAAAGGTTAAATCCTGGAGCATTTAACCGGAAGAATGTGAATGTAATCGCATACATGTAAGAAAGTTACGTAAGGGTTACATTACGAAAAACGATTCAGCTAAACGGGGAAATTTCCCCTCACCGGAAGTGAGGGGAGGGGCATTAATGAACCTGCGGATCCGCCGGGGAGGCGTTGTTGCGGATCTCGGCGATATCCATCGAGTTGAACACGTAGTGAGAACCACAGTAATCACAGTTCATATCGATTTCGCCATCTTCAGCCATGATGCTGTCGATCTCTTCATCCGGCAGGGTGCGCAGCGCGCCCGCACAGCGCTCACGGGAACAGGTGCATTTGAATTCGACGTCCTGCGGATCGTACAGCGTGACCTCTTCTTCGTGATACAGACGCCACAGCACTTCGTTCGCCGGGAGCGTGAACAGCTCTTCCGCTTTGATGGTTTCGGTCAGCGTCGCCAGGTGCTCGAAGTCATTGCCCTGAGCATTTTGCGCAGGCAGAACCTGCAGCAGCATACCGCCCGCTGCCAGTTGGCCGTCCACTTCGCCGGTGCGGATAAACAGGCGCGTTGGCAGCTGTTCGGAGCGCAGGAAGTAATCTTCCAGGCAGGCGGCCAGCGTATCGCCCTCCAGACCCACCACGCCCTGATAGCGCTCGCCCTCTTCCGGGGTAATGGTGATCACCAGGAAGCCGTTGCCGACCAGGGTTTTCAGATCGGCACCTTCCGGCACCTCACCCTGCACGCGAGCCACACCGCGCATCTGCTGCTGGTTGTTGCCGTTGATCACCGCCAGGGTCATCGGGCCATCGCCCTGCAGCTGCACGGTGATGTCACCTGCGAACTTCAGCGTCGCCGTCAGCAGGCTGGTTGCGACCAGCAGCTCGCCGAGAATATTTTTCACCGGCTGAGGATAGCTGTGGTTTTCGAGGATCTGTTTCCAGGTTTCGGATACCGTCACCAGCTCGCCGCGAACGGCAAATTGCTCAAACAGATAGCGATGTAATTGGTCGTGTTGGGACATAATTTTCTCTCTTCGAACGGCGATTACTCATGTTCGCCGTGTTTAAATTTCATCAGGTCGCGACGTTCTTTTTTATCCGGTCGCCTGTCCGGATGCGGCATGGTCAGGGCATTCATTTTGCGTGCCAGCGCCACTTTCTCGCGCTTTTCAACGCTCTCGGTCGTCTCTTCATACATCAGGACCGCTTCGGTTGCCGGGCGACGTTGTTCGGTAACGGCTTTGATAATCACCGTGCGTTCATCGTTACCCTGGCGCAGGGTCAGCGTGGCATTCAGTTCGACAAGTTTACTGGGCTTGCTGCGCTGCCCGTTGTAATGCACCTTACCGCCATCGACCATTTCGCGGGCCAGGGCGCGCGTTTTATAAAAACGGGCGGCCCACAGCCATTTATCCAGTCTTACCCCATCGGAGGGCTTTTCTTTCATGGCGTCTCCTTCACGTTGAGTGAGGGGATCATTCGGCGATAGTCGTTCAGCGCCGGATGCCGCAGATAGCTTTTATCCGCCAGGCCGGAATCAGGATTCGTCACGCCCAGGCAATAGCGAATGCCGAAGGTTGCCGCCGAATTCAGAATCGGTTCACTGTCGTCAATGAACAGGGTTCTCTCTGGCTGCAAACCGGTCTCTTCTGCCACCGCCTGCCACAATCGCTGATCCTCTTTCGGATAACCAAATGTGTGGGTGGAAAGTAATAAATCAAGGTGCGACGCGAGCCCGGTATGTTCGAGCTTCACGGCCAGGTTATGCGGATGCGCGTTAGTCAGCAAAATACGGCGCTTGCCGCTCGCTTTCAGGGCATCGAGAAAAGGCACCGTATCTTCACGCAGCACCGCATTCGGCCCTTGCGCGGTGGTCATGGCGCAAATATCCAGGCCGAGCTTGTCGCTCCAGTAATCCAGGCAGTACCAGTTTAGCGTATGCTGCACGGCGTGATACTGCTGGCGAATATAATCCTGCGCTTCTGCCGGAGTGATGCCCTGCTGCGCGCCATAGGTTTCAGGCACCAGCTTTTGCCAGAAGTGATTATCAAATGCGAGATCGAGCAGCGTGCCGTCCATATCCAGCAGGACGGTATCAACGTCCTGCCAGGCGATATCAAGATGCATGAGGGGAACTCTCCAGCCAGAAAACGTGCGCGACAGGGTAGCATAACTGTCGCGCAGCGGTATTATCCGATCAGGCTCTCAGGTGCGGAGATGAGTTTTGGATTGAGGCAGTTGTCGTAGTACTGCTGGATGTCGGCCAGACGCGTACGCGAGCGCTGATAGCGGCGCAGGGCGGCGATACCGTTCCAGACAATGCACACCAGCATCGCCAGCATCAGCAGGGTGGTGCCGATGTAACGCCACAGTCCGGCGCTGTCCGGCATGCGGTGCAGGTCGACGTGGCGGGTGCCGTTGGCATCCGTAAAGATCCCCGTCACAATCCCTTCGGCGCTGAACGGCGTCTGCATCAGCATTTGCGCCAGACGCTGGAACTCGCCCCATTGCTCCTGGGCCGGGTAATCATACAGCGCCACCGGCGGATAAGGCTGATCGACCAGATCGCTGCCCTCGTCGCTGACAATCACAAACCCGCCGGGAGCCGGGCTGTTTAACGCCTGAGCCGCGCGAGTGGTTTCACGCTGCACGAAAGGCGCAGTTGAGGTGGCGACCAGGTTCTCCAGCGATTCGGCGCTGACCGGGCGCAGCAGAACGTTCACCCCGTCGAGTCGACCCGCATCGGCGCGTTTTACCAGCGCCTCCCAGTCTTTGCTGTTCCCGAGATTCACCAGCGCATTTTTGAGACGCACACACTCATCTTCGGCGGAACACAAATCCTGGGTTTTCATCACGATGTCGCCAAAATCATCCAGCAGCACCATGCCCGATTTCTGAATCGCCGCGCGCAGAGACTGGCTCACGCGGGCGTTGTCTTCCGGTTTCGGGTGCAGCTGGCGGTTCAGCGCCTGGGTCAGGGCCGTGGCCTTACTGACCGTATCAGACTCCGGCAGTGGCAGAGGCGGGGCGTCATTCCAGATGATTTGCGAGCAATCAAACGGCGTAAACGGCGAGTTCTGACGCGTGTTCCAGGTGCCCGGCGCATGGATGTTACACATGCCCGTACCTTTCAGCTTCAGGGTATCGCCCACGCGCACGCCGGCCTCTTCCAGCTGATTAACGCTGGTGGCTTCAACGGTTTGCGCGCCTTTGATCCACGACAGGGTGAATTTGATCGGCATATCGAGCGGCACCAGCAGGATCAGCATCGCCAGCACCAGGGCAGCGCCTCCGGCGATGACGGTACTGCGCAACCAGTGCTGGAGCGGGAAGTTTTTGACTTCATCGTGCAGGGACAGGAAACGTCCCTGACGCACCACGTGGCGGTCGAGATAGATATCAATATCGGTTTTTTGCCCTAAATCCTGGGCAATCCACGGCTGCCAGTGGCGCGGATAGATGAGATCGATAATCCCGAGGGAGATGTTGTTGATATGCTCCTGATCGTTCTCACCGAACAGACCCCAGCGCTTTGGCGTGCCGCGCAGGCAGTGGATTTCACGCAGCGTGGTTTTGGCCGGTTTGGCGAACAATCCCCACAGGCCAGCGGCCAGCAGCAGAACGGCACCGCCAGCGAGCCACGGCGCAAAAACGTCTGGCGTCATCAGGCAGAAGAAAAAGAGCAGGAAGGCGGCGACGATCAGCACTGCTTCGCGGATCCCGTCCGGGCGGCTCAGGGCATACTCTTCGTGCGTCTCCTGGCGAATGTTGAGCAGTTCAATCTGCTCGGTCTCTTCACCGCGGATCGACGCCTGTGTGGAACTGGTGCGTTCCAGCGCAAAGCGCGGCGCTTCCTGAACATATTCGCTCAGGGTATGACCATTCAGGGTGATGACCAGCGGGATGGAATCCGTATGGATCAGCTCAACGCTATTTTCGTCATTAATGTATTGTTCCCAGAACGGCGGGAGATGCACCTCGACCGAGTCGAGATAGTAGCGCCACTTGTTGGGATCGTCGGTGGTAATGCCATAGCGGGTAATCGAGCGCGTGACGCACAGCACGGTATCGCTTTGGGCGTTGAGCTTCAGGAAAACAGGGGCGGCGGTCGCGCCGGTCGGGCCAGGCGTCTGCTGGACACGGTTCAACGTCTCGAGGTAATTTTCGATCGCATTGCGTTCTTCAGGCGCGAGTTTGCGCGTGGTCGCACCGGCAAAGGCGTTTAAAAAAGGCAGTCGATATCGCTGTTGCGCCCGACGCCTGTACAACCACCCTGCGATCAATACGCAGGCCAGCATAGCAGCGAAAATTATCAAAATGGTGCTCATGCTTTCCCCATCTTACTTATCTTCAGGTGTTGTCAGTTGCACCTTTTACCGTGAATGAGTCTCTGTGGTTGGCTATCGGCAAGTATGGAGTCGAACTTGAGCGTTTTGAAGCGCATCCCAGTGACCGGAGATAATAGCAAAGGCAACGAAGGCGGGATATCAGCAAATTCCTGGAGTTATTTCAAGCTCTTGACTTTTGACTGGAAATGAGGATTAACTCACGATACGTTGCAAAAATGTAAATAAACAGCGATTGACATTGCCGAAACCGTGCGGCATATCGCACAATGCACTCAGTTCACACAGCAAAGACCCGTCAAGATGAGCAAATCCTTACAAAAGCCCACCATTCTGAATGTTGAAACCGTCGCCAAATCACGTCTGTTTACCGTGGAAAGTGTCGATCTGGAGTTCAGCAACGGCGTGCGTCGCGTCTATGAACGTATGCGCCCGTCCACGCGCGAAGCGGTGATGATTATCCCCATTGTGGACGATCACCTGATCCTGATTCGCGAATATGCGGTGGGGACCGAATCTTATGAATTGGGTTTCTCGAAGGGGCTTATCGATCCGGGTGAAACCGTTTTTGAAGCCGCGAATCGCGAGCTGAAAGAAGAGGTTGGCTTCGGCGCTCATGACCTGACTTTCCTGAAAAAGCTGAGCATGGCCCCGTCCTATTTCTCCAGCAAAATGAATATCGTGCTGGCAGAAGATCTCTATCCGGAGAAGCTGGAAGGGGATGAGCCCGAGCCGCTGCCGCAGGTGCGCTGGCCGCTGGCGCATCTGATGGATCTACTGGAAGAGCCCGATTTTAACGAGGCGCGTAATGTGAGTGCGCTGTTCCTGGTGCGGGAGTGGTTGAAAGGACAGGGTAGATTGTAGCGGCCTGATGCCCTCACCCCGACCCTCTCCCACGGGGAGAGGGAGAAAACAATAAGAACGGCAACTTGCGTTGCCGTTCTGCTTTTACCTTAGAACAGCTCGTGCGTCTCGCCGTTATCAATCAACTCGGTTCCCACCTCATGCACCGCCTGCGTCGTAGGCTGCGTGCCCTCAATGAAGAATTCCGCGCGACTGTTTCCACCGTTGGCTAACTGACCGGTGCTGCGGTCGATATTCACCGTTACCACGCCTGGCGGCGGGGTGAGCGGCTGCTCCGGTACGCCCTCGAGAACCGCTTTCATGTAAGCGTCCCAGGCTGGCTGAGCACTCTTGGCGCCGCCTTCGTAGCCGGAAATCTGATCTTTAATCGCCCCGGATGCCGTCGTACGGCCTAAATCACGGCGATGATCGTCGAAGCCAATCCACACAGACGTCACCACGCCAGGGCCGTAGCCGGAGAACCAGGCGTCTTTCGAGCTGTTGGTGGTCCCGGTTTTGCCGCCGATATCGTGGCGCTGCAGATCGCGACCCGCACGCCAGCCCGTGCCCTGCCAGCCCGGTTCACCAAAGATGTTGGTGTTCAGGGCGCTCTTAATCAGGAACGACAGCGGGGTGTTGATCACGTGTGGCGCATATTCCTGCGCACCGCTTTGAGCGACCAGCGCCTGGTTGGCCTGCTCTAGTTGCGGCTGTGGTACTGCGGTGTTCTGCTGCTCCTGCGACTGAGCCACGTCTTCCATGTCTTTGTTTTCCAGCACATTTGATTTTGGCGTATCGCCGTAAATCACTGGAATATCGCATTCCGGACAGGCGATTTTCGGTTTCGCCTCAAACAGCACGCCGCCCTGATCGTTTTCAATCTTGCTGATGAAGTACGGATCGACCAGGAAGCCGCCGTTGGCCATCACGGAATAACCGCGCGCTACCTGCAGCGGTGTGAAGGATGCCGAGCCGAGGGCCAGGGATTCCGTATGCACAATGTTCTGCGCCGGGAAGCCGAAGCGCTGCAGATACTCTGCCGCGTAATCGACGCCCATCGCGCGCATCGCGCGGACCATCACCACGTTTTTCGACTGTCCCAGACCCTGACGTAAACGGATTGGACCGGAATACTCCGGAGGGGAGTTTTTCGGCTGCCAGTCAGAACCGGCACCCGCATCCCAGCGTGAAATCGGCACATCGTTGAGGATGCTCGCCAGCGTCAGCCCTTTATCCATCGCCGCGGTGTACAGGAACGGTTTGATGTTCGACCCGACCTGACGCAGCGCCTGCGTGGCGCGGTTGAATTTGCTCTGGTTGAAATCAAAACCACCGACCAGCGCCATCACGGCCCCGTTCTGCGGATTGATGGAGACCAGCGCGGAGTTCACGTCCGGAACCTGCGCCAGCCACCAGGCGTCGTTTACCTGACGGACCCAGATTTGTTGTCCAGTCTGGACGACGTCGGTGACTTTACGCGGCGTCGGGCCTTGCGCCGTATCGGAGCGATACGGTCGCGCCCAGCGCATGCCGTCCATCCGCAGCGAAACAGAGGTGCCGTCGCCCATCATCGCCGTCGCTTCCTGCGGGTCAGCGCTGGTCACCACCGCAGGCAACAGCGGCCCGTAGGTCGGCAGCGTTTTCAGGGAGTCGATGATTTTTTTGCTGTCCCATGCGCTTTCGCCCACTTTCCACAGCACGTTCGACGGGCCACGGTAGCCGTGGCGCATGTCGTAATCCATCACGTTGTTACGCACCGCCTGCTGTGCCGCCTGCTGCACTTTGCGGGTGATGGTGGTGGTGATGCGATACCCATCTTCATACGCGTTCTCGCCGTAGCGGCTCACCATCTCCTGGCGGACCATTTCCGTCAGATACGGAGCCGAGAAGGCGATTTCCGGCGCGTGATAGTTAGCGTCGATCGCTTCGTTACGCGCCTGATCGAACTGGGTCTGAGTGATATAGCCTTCGCTCAGCATGCGCGACAGCACCACGTTACGACGCGCGGTGGCGCGGTCGAGAGAGTAGAGCGGGTTGAACGTTGACGGGGCTTTCGGCAGACCGGCGATAGTCGCCATCTCGCTTAAGCTCAGCTGCTCAACAGGTTTACCGAAGTAGACCTGCGCCGCGGCACCCACGCCGTACGCGCGATAGCCCAGATAGATCTTGTTGAGGTAAAGCTCGAGGATCTCGTCTTTGCTCAGGAGCTGTTCGATGCGAATGGCAAGGAACACCTCTTTGATCTTACGGGTCAGGGTTTTTTCCGGGCTCAGGAAGAAGTTACGCGCCAGCTGCTGAGTGATGGTACTCGCACCCTGCGAAGCGTGACCTGAGAACAGCGCGACGCTGGCGGCACGGAAAATCCCCACAGGATCGACCCCGTGGTGCTCATAGAAACGGCTGTCTTCCGTGGCGATAAAGGCTTTCACCATCACCGGCGGAATCTGGTTAAGGGTCAGCGGGATACGTCGTTTTTCGCCGTACTGGGCGATCAACTCGCCATCGGCGCTATAGACCTGCATTGGGATCTGGAGTCGCACATCACGCAGTGTGGCGACATCGGGTAGTTGCGGCTCAATGTATTTGTACAAACCATAAATCGAGCCTGCTCCCAGCAGAATGCAACAGACTGCAAGGATCAATAAATACTTTACGAACTTCACTGGAGATTTCCCATTTAGTTTCACTTGGGCAGTTTCTAAACAATCGCGCGGTAGTATAAAGGCAAGCCTGAAGCATTGATAGAGCCGTCACCTGACGGGCGATAAGGAGATCGTAAAGCATGGCTTTTAAAACATGGCGAACAGGCGTTCACATTCAACAAGATAGTGTTCTGGCCGTCTCAATAACCCAGGAGCGCACCGGGTGGTATCTGCGTCGCTGGTGGCAGATCCCGCTGGCCGCGGGAATCATCCGTGACGGGCAAATAATCCATCCACAACAACTGGTTGCCGCGCTCAGCGAGTGGAGCCAGGCGCTGCCCCATTACCACCGCATCTTTATGGCGTTTCCGGCTGCCCGCACGCTGCAAAAGACGCTGCCCGCTCCGGCGCTGACGTTGCGCGACAGTGAGCAGGCGTCGTGGATTGCGTCGGCGATGTCCCGTGAGCTCGAAATGGCCCCGGATGCGCTCTGCTTTGACTACGTACAGGACACCTTTAGCCGCTCCTTTCACGTGACGGCGGCGCAAAACAAAGAGGTGGCGGCGCTGTTAACGCTCGCGGAAACGCTGCGCCTGCACGTGGCTGCCATCACGCCAGATGCCGCGGCGCTGGCGAACTTCCTGCCGCTTCTTGACCCTCCCGCTCACTGCATGGCCTGGCGCGACGGGCAGCACTGGCTTTGGGCGATGCGCCACCAGTGGGGGCGAAAACGCGCCGATGAAGCGCAGAATGTGGCGGAGCTGGCGGCCATGTTAGCGCTGAGTCCGGACGACATCGCGCTCTTTGCGGTCGGGGAGCACGATCCTTTTAGCTTGCTTGCGCGCTGTCAGCCGCCGCTGCCCCAATACAGCGCGGATTTCACGGTCGCGCTGGCCCTCGCGATGGGGGAACTGTTCGAGTGAACATGACTAACTTTCTGCCGTGGCGACACCTGCGACAGCAATCCTGCTGGCGACTCTGGATGTTGCTGTTTGTCGGCTCGGTGCTGATCGCTCTGGCGTTGACTATCGCTCTGCGTTCCACTTTTGGGCTAAAGACGCGTGCGCTTGAGACGCTTCTGGCCAGTGACACCGCGATACAAAAGCAGCTGAGCGCCCACCGCGCGCGGTGGCAAGCGCGACAGGCTGCGCCTTTGCAAAACCCACAGAAGGTATTGCGTGACTGGCAACCGGCGCTGGTTTCGCTCGCGTCGGCCATGCCGGAGCAGGCGTGGCTGACGCAGCTTCGTTACCAGCCGCCGCGCCTGACTGTAACGGGGTTTGCCGCGACGCCGTCGACGCTCTCGGCGCTGGCGGAATCACTCAAACGGCTGCCCGGTTTTATGATTGGACCTGCGGGGGAAATGCAGCAGGACGCCCAGGGGCGCTGGACGTTCAGTTTTACCCTCACGAGTCAGGGGTGAAGCGTGCGTATCTTCTCTGAACGCTGGCATGCGTTTCGCTTACGTACTCGGGTTCTTTGCTGGGGGCTGGGTTCGTGCGTAGTGCTGCTGGGGGCGTATCTGACGCTGGCGCACCCGGTAATTCAACAGATATCGCGTCTTGAGTCTACGCGCAGCCAATCGGCGTCGGCCCGTGCCGCGCTCTGGGTGAGCGAAGCGCACCCCCATCTGGTTCCGGCTGAATCTGTTGTGCCCGTCACGTTGCCATTTTCGCCGCTGGATTTTCAGACCGGTGGCGTGCGGCTGGTTCACTGGCTGCCCGGCGAGAAGGGCGGTGAGTTAACCCTGAATGCCGACTGGGCGCAGATCCCGCCGCTGTTCGAGCGGCTTACGCACTGTGGAATGGGCGTCAGCAGCTTTTCCGTGATGCCAGAGGGGGCGCGGCTCCAGCTGATTGTGCAGGTGGAGAGCCAAAATGCGAACTGAACTGCGCGTATTGCTGATGTGTTCACTGCTCCTCATTACCGGAATGCGTGACCCCTTTCGCCCTCCGGACGACCGCTGCGCAACAGGCGCGCTCGGCCAATGGCGGTATCAGGGAATGCTCCAGGGCGACAGCGCCGTAGGCATCGTCAAAGATGAACAGCAGCGCTGGCATCGTGTCCGGCTGGAAGAGCACCTGCCAGCGGGCTGGCAGGTGCTGGCTGTCAATGAAACGGAAATGGTTATCGGGCTCGGCGAAGGATGCGAGCCGAAAGAGTGGCGATGGCCACGAGAGGGAACGAAGCATGAAAATAGTCAGTCGAATCGTCCTGTTGATGATACTCAGCATGCCGACATGGGCCGTCGCGCCAAAACCCGTCACCCTGGCGGTGGATGACGTACCCGTTGTGCAGATTTTGCAGTCCCTGGTGGAGCTTGAGAATCGTAATCTGATCGTCTCGCCCGATGTCACCGGCACGCTGTCTCTGCATCTGGCGCGTGTTCCCTGGCGGCAGGCGCTGCAAATCGTCACTACCAGCGCAGGGCTGGTGCTGCGGGAAGAGGGGGGTATTTTTTACATCAATACGGCCACGTGGGCGCGGGAACAGCAGACGCAAAAAGAAGAAGAGCAAACCCGGCAGAAACTGAATGTGCCGCTGGCCTCACGCGCGCTCTCTTTCGCTTATGCCGATGCGACCGAGCTGCAAAAAGCCGCGGAAAAACAGCTGAGCCCTAAGGGGAGTCTCTCCGTCGATAAACGCACTAACCGCCTGCTGGTGCGCGATATCCCCGGCGTGCTGGACAGTCTGCAGCACTGGGCCGAGCAGATGGATCTCCCTGTGGCACAGGTGGAGCTGGCGGCGCATATCGTGACGATTAATGAAAAAAGTCTGCGAGAGCTGGGGGTGAAATGGAATCTGGCCGAGGCAAGCAGCGCGGGCTCGCCCGGGCAGATCACCACGCTGGGGGCGGATGTTTCCGTTGCGGATGCCACCAGTCACGTCGGGTTCAACATCGGGCGGATCAACGGGCGACTGTTAGATCTGGAGCTCTCGGCGCTTGAGCAAAAGCAGCAGCTTGAGATCATCGCCAGCCCGCGGCTATTGGCGTCGCATATGCAGCCCGCCAGCATCAAGCAGGGCAGTGAAATTCCGTATCAGGTGTCCAGCGGCGAAAGTGGGGCGACCTCCGTGGAGTTCAAAGAGGCGGTTCTGGGGATGGAAGTGACGCCCGTGGTTCTGCCAAATGGCCGGGTGCGGCTCAAACTGCACATCAGCGAAAACATGCCGGGCCAGGTTTTACAGCAGGCAGATGGCGAAACGCTGGCGATAGATAAACAAGAAATTGAAACGCAGGTGGAAGTTAAAAGCGGTGAAACGCTGGCGCTGGGCGGAATTTTCTCGCAAAAGAATAAAACGGGCAGTGACGCGATTCCGGGACTCGGGCGAATTCCCTGGGTGGGGCAACTCTTTCGCCACGATGGCAAGTATAATGAGCGGCGCGAGCTGGTGGTATTCATCACGCCGCGTCTGATTGGCATTCAATAATGGAAACGATCCCCGCGAGGATTTTGCATCCAGTTTGTTGCAGATGTTTGACGTGAGGCATGAATTAGCATACAAGGAGTACCGATTTGAGTTTCAGCTTCTCCTAATCTTACCTCTTGTTGCTTTAAGCATCTGGCGTGGTGATTTAATCAGTTGCCAAACAAGCAGGACTACTGAGATAATTTTTAGTCTGACTCTCGCACTATCGCATATGAGGTTTCAGTTCATGTCCTGCTACGCTGAGTGTCTGCGCAGCGGGGATTACCATTAACGAATAGTCTTAGTAGTACCGAAAAAATGGCAGAGAAACGCAATATCTTTCTGGTTGGGCCTATGGGTGCCGGCAAAAGCACTATTGGGCGCCAGTTGGCTCAACAACTCAATATGGAATTTTACGATTCTGATCAAGAGATTGAGAAACGAACCGGAGCTGATGTGGGCTGGGTCTTCGATGTAGAAGGCGAAGAAGGTTTCCGTGACCGTGAAGAAAAAGTTATCAATGAACTTACGGAAAAACAGGGCATCGTACTGGCAACGGGCGGCGGTTCTGTAAAATCTCGCGAAACTCGTAACCGTCTCTCCGCCCGCGGCGTTGTGGTCTATCTTGAGACGACCATCGAAAAACAGCTGGCACGTACGCAGCGCGATAAAAAGCGCCCGTTACTGCAGGTTGAAACGCCTCCACGTGAAGTTCTGGAAGCATTAGCCGGTGAACGCAATCCACTGTACGAAGAGATTGCGGATGTGACCATTCGTACCGACGATCAGAGCGCTAAAGTGGTTGCAAACCAGATTATTCATATGCTGGAAAGCAACTGATTCTGGCTTTATATACACTCGCCCACGGGTATAAGCATTTAAGGTGGATGTCGCGTCATGGAGAGGATTACAGTTACTCTCGGGGAACGTAGTTACCCTATCACCATCGCGGCTGGCTTGTTTAACGATCCAGCTTCCTTCTTACCACTGAAAGCGGGTGATCAGGCTATGCTTGTCACCAACGAGACTTTGGCTCCGCTTTATCTCGACAAGATTCGTCATCTGCTGGAACAGGCAGGTGTGAAGGTCGACAGTGTGATTCTGCCTGATGGCGAGCAGTATAAAAGCCTGGCGGTACTCGATACCGTCTTTACCGCATTACTGCAAAAACCGCATGGTCGCGATACGACACTCCTTGCCTTAGGCGGTGGTGTTGTTGGCGATCTGACGGGTTTTGCCGCGGCAAGTTATCAGCGTGGTGTTCGTTTTATTCAAATTCCTACCACGCTATTATCGCAAGTCGATTCCTCTGTTGGCGGCAAAACGGCCGTCAATCACCCGCTTGGCAAAAACATGATTGGCGCGTTCTACCAGCCGGCTTCGGTGGTGGTGGATCTCGACTGTCTGAAAACCCTGCCAAAACGCGAGCTGGCCTCCGGGCTGGCAGAAGTGATCAAATACGGCATTATTCTGGACGGTGAGTTCTTCGCCTGGCTGGAAGAGAACATGGATGCGCTGCTGAACCTCGACGGTCAGGCACTGGCGTACTGCATCCGCCGTTGTTGTGAGCTGAAAGCAGAAGTCGTCGCAGCAGACGAGCGGGAAACCGGCTTACGTGCTTTACTGAATCTGGGGCATACGTTCGGCCACGCGATTGAAGCCGAAATGGGCTACGGCAACTGGCTTCACGGTGAAGCGGTCGCTGCAGGCATGGTGATGGCTGCTCGCACCTCCGAACGTTTGGGTCAGTTCACCAAAGAAGAGACTCAACGTATCATCACGCTGCTGGAGCGCGCGGGTTTACCGGTGACGGGACCACGCGAAATGTCTTCGCAGGCGTATTTACCCCACATGATGCGTGATAAAAAAGTATTGGCTGGCGAGATGCGGTTGATTCTCCCGCTGGCAATAGGGAAGAGTGAAATGCGCGGCGGAGTGTCGCACGAAGTGGTTCTTGGCGCGATTGCTGATTGCCAGCAGGCGTAACAACTAGAAAGGTCTGGCTACTGTCAAAGGTAGCTATTTAGATTCAGGTGCAATGCAACGTCGTAAGCATGAGCCTTTGAGTGGGGTGTTAAATGGATGAATTCAAACCAGAAGACGAGCTGAAACCCGATCCCAGCGATCGTCGTACTGGTCGTTCTCGTCAATCTTCAGAACGTGATAACGAGCCGCAGATCAACTTTGACGATGTTGACCTGGATGCAGACGATCGTCGTCCGTCACGTAGCCGCAATGCGCGTGATGAGCGAGAAGAAGAAGAGGGTTATGAGTCCGAAGAAGATTCAATGGACGAAGAGCCTGTAGAGCGTCGCCCGCGCAAACGTAAAGCGGTAGCCAAAAAACCGGCTTCCCGTCAGTACATCATGATGGGCCTTGGCGTGTTTGTCCTGCTGCTGTTGATTATCGGCATCGGTTCCGCGCTTAAAGCACCGTCAACAAATTCCACTGAGCAGACCCCTTCCGCCGAAAAGAGCATTAGTCTTTCGGGGAATGATGCTGCCGATCAGGCCAATGGCGCGCAGCCTGCGCCGGGTACGACTTCTGCTGAGCAGACTGCGGGTCAGACCGCTAATGCGCCGCAGGATGTCTCCTTGCCGCCGGTTTCCTCGACGCCAACTCAGGGCCAGGCTCCTGCCGCGCCTGAAGGCCAACAGCGTGTTGAAGTTCAGGGCGATCTGAACAACGCATTGACTCAGCCTCAGAGCCAGGATCAGGTGAACAACGTGGTGGCTAGCTCCACGCTGCCAACCGAGCCTGCAACCGTGGCTCCGATTCGCGGCGGTGCGGCACAACCGCAAACCGCAGCAACGGAAACCAAACCGCGTCAGACTCAGACCCAAACCGCGCCGCGTCAGGAACGCAAACAGGCTGTGATTGAGCCGAAGCGTGAAACCAAACCGCAGGCAGTCGCGAAAGCACCAGAAACCAAACCTGTTGCTCAGCCTAAGCAGACCGAAACCGCAGCCGTGAAAGCGCCTGCTGCGACGACGACGGCTCCGAAGGCTACAACCACCGCGCCAGCAGCGACCACCGCACCAGCGGCGACGGCAACGGCCAGCGCGGCGACAGCCGGTAAAACGGCGGGCAACGTCGGTTCACTGAAATCTGCGCCATCCAGCAACTACACGCTTCAGTTGAGCAGCTCGTCGAGCTACGACAACCTGAACGGCTGGGCGAAGAAATCCAATCTGAAAAACTATGTGGTTTATCAGACGACCCGTAACGGACAACCCTGGTATGTGCTGGTAAGCGGCGTGTACGCCTCTAAAGACGAAGCGAAACGCGCAGTAGCGACGTTACCTGCGGATGTTCAGGCGAAAAACCCGTGGGCGAAACCGATTCATCAGGTTCAGGCTGATTTGAAGTAATGGTTAAAGCGCAGGATGCTGTCGGAGCTTTTTCCACAGCCGGAGAAGGTGTAATCAGTTAGTCAGCATGAAAAAAAATCGCGCTTTTCTAAAATGGGCAGGGGGGAAATACCCCCTGCTCGACGACATTAATAAACACCTGCCGAAAGGCGAGTGTCTTATCGAGCCCTTTGTGGGCGCTGGGTCGGTGTTCCTGAACACCGACTTTTCTCGCTATATCCTCGCGGATATCAACAGCGATCTCATTACCCTCTACAACATCGTCAAGACTCAAACCGATGAGTACATCGATGCGGCGCGTGAGCTCTTTACTCCAGAGAACAATAACCCGGACGCTTACTATCAATATCGCGCCGAGTTTAACCAGAGCACGGATCCATTCCGCCGGGCGCAGTTGTTCCTGTATCTGAATCGTCATGGCTACAATGGCCTGTGCAGGTACAACCTGAAGGGTGAGTTCAACGTGCCGTTTGGTCGCTACAAGCGCCCATACTTCCCGCTGGCCGAGTTGCAGCACTTCGCCGAAAAGGCGCAGAAAGCGGAATTCCACTGCATCTCTTATGAGAAGTGCATGGAAATGGCCAATGCGGACTCCGTGGTCTATTGCGATCCGCCGTACGCCCCGCTCTCGGCGACTGCAAACTTTACCGCCTATCACACCAACAGCTTCAGCCCGAAAGAGCAGGCGCATCTGGCAGAAATGGCGGAAAAGCTGGTCAGTAAGCAAATCACGGTGTTAATTTCGAACCACGACACGCCGGATACGCGCGAGTGGTACAAAGCGGCGAACGATCGTATTCAGCTTAAAGTGCGGCGCAGCATCAGCAGCAACGGCGGCACGCGTAAAAAGGTGGACGAACTGCTGGCGCTTTATCGCCCCTGAGCCGTTTCGCCCGCCGGTAACTACATTTCAAGGAGATGCGGATGAAACAGTTTTTGATTGCTCCCTCAATTCTGTCGGCCGATTTTGCCCGCCTGGGTGAAGACACGGCCAAAGCGTTAGCCGCGGGCGCGGATGTGGTCCACTTCGACGTGATGGACAACCACTACGTGCCTAACCTGACCATCGGCCCGATGGTCCTGAAAGCGCTGCGTAACTATGGCATCACCGCTCCGATTGACGTTCACCTGATGGTGAAGCCGGTCGATCGCATCGTGCCGGATTTTGCCGCAGCCGGTGCCAGCATCATTACCTTCCATCCCGAAGCCTCCGAGCACGTCGATCGCACGCTGCAGCTGATTAAAGAAAGCGGCTGTAAAGCGGGCCTGGTGTTTAACCCGGCGACCCCGCTCAGCTATCTCGATTACGTAATGGATAAGCTTGATGTGATCCTGCTGATGTCCGTGAATCCAGGCTTTGGCGGCCAGTCCTTCATTCCTCAGACGCTGGAGAAACTTCGCGAAGTGCGCCGTCGTATTGATGTGTCTGGGTATGACATTCGCCTGGAAGTGGATGGCGGCGTGAAGGTGGATAATATCGGCGAAATCGCGGCAGCGGGCGCGGATATGTTCGTGGCCGGCTCAGCGATTTTCGGCCAACCGGATTACAAAAAAGTCATCGATGAAATGCGCGGTGAACTGGCAAAGGTAAGTCATGAATAAGTTGCAGGCAATTCGGGGTGTGGCGTTTGACCTCGATGGTACGCTGGTAGACAGCGCGCCAGGTTTAACCAGCGCCGTGGATCAGGCGCTGTATGCGCTGGAACTGCCGGTCGCTGGTGAAGAACGCGTGGTGACCTGGATCGGTAACGGCGCAGACGTGCTGATGGAACGTGCCCTGACATGGGCGCGTCAGGAGCGGGCGATTTTGCGCTCTGCGCAGGGCAAACCCGGCGTTGACCATGCGGATATCCCGCAGGACGAACAGCTGCGCGTCCTGCGTAAGTTGTTCGACCGTTACTATGAAGAGACGGTGGAAGAGGGCAGTTTCCTGTTCCCGGATGTGGTCGAAACCCTGAGCGCCTTGCATTCCAGCGGCATGCCGCTGGCGCTGGTGACCAACAAACCGACGCCGTTTGTCGCCCCGTTGCTTGAAGCGCTCGACATCGCGAAGTACTTCTCCGTGATCGTCGGTGGCGATGACGTCCAGAACAAAAAGCCGCACCCGGAACCGATCTTACTGGTGGCCGGAAAACTGTCATTAGCGCCTGAACAGCTGCTCTTTGTCGGCGATTCGCGTAATGATATTCTGGCGGCCAAAGCGGCAGGGTCTCCTTCCGTCGGCTTAACCTACGGCTACAACTACGGTGAAGCCATCACGCTGAGTGAGCCGGACGTGGTGTTCGATCACTTCAAAGATTTACTGCCCGCACTCGGGCTTTCGCACAGTGAACATCAGGAATCGAAAAATGACTAAGCCCATCGTATTTAGTGGCGCACAGCCTTCAGGTGAATTGACCATTGGTAACTACATGGGTGCGTTACGTCAGTGGGTCAACATGCAGGATGATTATCACTGCATCTACTGCATCGTGGATTTACACGCGATTACCGCGCGTCAGGATCCTGAGAAACTGCGCAAAGCGACGCTGGATACGCTGGCGCTGTACCTGGCCTGCGGTATCGATCCTGAGAAAAGCACCATCTTCGTACAGTCTCACGTGCCAGAACATGCTCAGCTGGGCTGGGCGCTGAACTGCTACACCTATTTCGGTGAGCTGAGCCGCATGACTCAGTTCAAAGACAAATCCGCACGCTACTCCGAAAACATCAACGCCGGTCTGTTTGACTACCCGGTGCTGATGGCGGCTGACATTCTGCTGTATCAGACCAACCAGGTGCCGGTGGGTGAAGACCAGAAACAGCATCTGGAGCTGAGCCGCGATATCGCCCAGCGCTTCAACGCCATTTACGGCGATATCTTCAAAGTGCCAGAGCCGTTCATTCCGAAATCTGGCGCGCGCGTGATGTCCCTGCTTGAGCCGACCAAGAAGATGTCCAAGTCTGACGATAACCGCAACAACGTGATCGGCCTGCTGGAAGATCCGAAAGCGGTGGTTAAAAAGCTCAAGCGTGCGGTGACCGATTCCGACGAGCCGCCTGTCGTGCGCTACGACGTGCAGAACAAAGCGGGGGTTTCCAACCTGCTGGATATCCTCTCCGGCGTCACCGGGCAGAGCATTCCTGAGCTCGAGCAGCACTTCGAAGGCAAAATGTATGGTCATCTGAAGGGTGAAGTGGCTGACGCCGTTTCCGGCATGCTGACCGACCTGCAGGAGCGCTATCACCGTTTCCGTAATGACGAAGCTTTCCTGAACCAGGTGATGCGCGACGGCGCGGACAAAGCCAGCGCACGTGCGTCTGAAACCCTGAAAGCGGTGTATCAGGCGATTGGGTTTGTGGGTAAGCCTTAATGCTATTGCCGGGTGGCGCTAGCGCTTACCCGGCCTACGAAACACATATGTAGGCCGGGTAAGCGCTAGCGCCACCCGGCATAAAAACCGCACCCCACCCATAAAAAAAACCGGGAATTTCCCGGTTTTTTTTTGTACCTGCAAAAGGCTTACGGCTGTTCCGCCGCCGGGCCGCAGCCGCCGATCATTTTAGAGATCGAGATCGCCGGGTGCAGGAAGTAGTCGTAGCTACAGGTGTTTTTGGTATTTTGAACGTGACCGGTGCAAGCCGTCAAAGTCGATAACAGGCCCACTAAAACCGCGGCCTTTGCCAGTTTAAACATACACTTTCCTTGTAATGGAGCATTTCTTTTGGATGTACAACGAGGGAATAATGGAAAAATCCATTGCGCAGGCGGTATGTTATCGGCAGGCGTCAGACGGGAGTAGTCCAGTTAAGGACTACTCTTTGAAGAGAGATTATGCAGGGAAATTAATGGTTTGAGAACCAGTTCAGCTTCTCGCGCAGCTCGACCACGCGGCCGACAATAATCAGCGCCGGGCTTTCGACCTGCTGCGCCAGTTCGCCCAACTCTGTCAGCACGCCGCTCACGACGCGCTGTTTGATGGCGGTGCCGTTTTCCACCAGCGCCACCGGCATATCGCTTTGCATCCCGTGTTCCAGCAGTTTTTCCTGAATGGTCGCCGCCTGGTTCAGCCCCATGTAGAACACCAGCGTCTGTTTTTCAGCAGCCAGGTTATGCCAGTCCAGCTCGCTGCCGGTTTTCAGGTGGCCCGTCACCAGGCGTACGCTCTGGGCGTAATCACGATGCGTCAGCGGAATACCGGAGTAGGCCGAGCAGCCAGATGCAGCCGTAATACCGGGAACGACGGAGAACGGAATGCCCGCGTTACACAGGGTTTCCAGCTCTTCGCCACCGCGTCCAAAGATAAAGGGATCGCCGCCCTTGAGGCGCACCACACGTTTCCCTTTTTGCGCTTCGCGCAGCAGGATCTGGTTGATCTCCTCCTGCGGTACGCAGTGATATCCGGCGCGCTTGCCGACGAAGACGCGATCGGCGTCGCGGCGCACCAGATTCATAATGTCATCGGAGACCAGGCGATCGTAGACCACGATATCCGCCTGCTGGATCTGCTGCAGCCCCTTCAGGGTCAGTAAACCCGCGTCACCCGGCCCTGCGCCGACCAGCACCACTTCACCGCGATGGTCCAGCGGCTCGGTCAGCAGACGCTCGGTGCTCTCTTCAATCGCTTTCTGATCCTGATTCGCCAGCGACTGCGCCAGGCGATCGTTGACGAAGAATTTTTCCCAGAAGCGACGGCGTTCACCCACGGTGGCGAAAGTTTTCTTCACTCGTGAACGCAGCTGCCCCGCGTAGTGGGCGACCTGACCAAGATGCTGAGGCAAAATCGCTTCCAGTTTTTCGCGCAGCAAACGGGCCAGCACCGGGGAGGTCCCGCCGGACGACACGGCCACCATCAGCGGCGAGCGGTCGATAATCGACGGCATGATAAAGCTGGCTTCTTTCGGCGCATCGACCACGTTGCAGAATATGCGGCGGGTTTCACAGGCATCGCTCACGCGCTGGTTCACTGCGTCATTATCCGTCGCGGCGATGGTCAGCCAGCAGGTGTCGAGCAGCGTTTCGTCGAACTCGCCCTGCACCAGCGTCAGCATCCCTTCCTGCGCCCAGACGGTAAACTGCGGGTCGAAGGCGAGGGCGTTCACCGTCAGTCGGGCACCGGCCTCTAACAGCAGGCGCGCTTTGCGTTCAGCGACATCGCCACCGCCCACCAGCAGGCAGTCGCGGTTGCGTAATTGACAGAAAATCGGCAGGTGATCCACGACATTACCTCTCAGGGGTGAACAATTGCGATGATTACCGGAGTCGGACGCTCCGCTTTTTGAGTAGCATACCCGTAACGACAAAAGTCATACAGAAATTGGTGACGCTCACGGGAGGCGTTGCGCCTCCCGTGATGGTTTAGCCTTTCAGCTGCACCTGGCCGTCTTTGACGCGGACGTCGTAATGCTTCACGGAATGACTTTCATCTTCCATGCAGTGTCCGTCAGTGAGACGAAAACGCTGCTTTTTCAGCGGGCTGGCAACCCACAGTTCGCCCTGATGTTCAGCGATCAGGCCGCGAGACAACACGCTGGCCTCAAAGAACGGGTCGATGTTGCTGATGGCGAAAACCTGTTCATCGTGGCGCGGGCGGAAGATTGCCACGTGCTCGTTACCCAGCAGTGCACAAACGCCAGTTGCCGGAATGATGTCGTCGATTTTGCAGATGTTTACCCACTGGCTCATACGTTTTCCTCCACCAGAGTCACCGGAATGCGCTCGTACGGCGTGGCCGGACGATGCTGTTCGCGCTCAGGCACCACCTGGACGTTCGGATCGCGCTGGGTGCTGTTGATAAAGTGTTTGAAGCGCACCTGTGCGGCTGGCGTGTTGACGGTTTCCGTCCACTCGCAAATCACCGCCTCGCGCAGGCGGGCAATCTCTTCTTCCAGATGCTCGTTCAGACCGAGTTTGTCGTCGATGATGACCGATTTCAGATACTCGATGCCACCTTCCAGGTTATCCAGCCAGGAGGCGGTACGGGTCAGTTTGTCGGCGGTACGAATGTAGAACATCATGAAGCGGTCGAGGTATTTCAGCAGCGTTTCGCGGTCAAGATCGGCGGCCAGCAGGTCGGCGTGACGCGGTTTCATCCCGCCGTTACCACAGACGTACAGGTTCCAGCCTTTCTCGGTGGCGATAATCCCCACGTCTTTGCCCTGTGCTTCCGCACATTCACGGGTACAGCCGGAGACGCCGAACTTCATTTTGTGCGGGGTACGAATACCTTTGTAGCGGTTTTCCAGCTCAACGCCGAAGCCCACGCTGTCGCCCACGCCGTAACGGCACCAGGTGCTGCCCACGCAGGTTTTTGCCATACGCAGCGCTTTGGCATACGCGTGGCCGGTTTCGAAGCCCGCTTCGATCAGCTGACGCCAGATTTCCGGCAGGTCATCTTTCTGCGCACCAAACAGACCGATACGCTGGGAACCGGTGATTTTGGTGTACAGGTTAAATTCGCGCGCCACGCGGCCAACGGCCACCAGACCTTCCGGGGTGATTTCGCCACCGGCAGAGCGTGGGATCACGGAGTAGGTGCCGTCTTTCTGGATGTTGGCGAGGAAATTGTCGTTGGTGTCCTGCAGCGGCGTGTGCTCTGGCTTCAGGATGTAGTCGTTCCAGCAGGAGGCGAGCAGGGAACCGACGGTCGGTTTACACACTTCGCACCCGTAGCCCTGGCCGTGTTTCTGCAGCAGCTCGTCGAAGGTTTTGATGCCTTCCACGCGGATCAGGTGGTAAATCTCCTGACGTGAGTAAGAGAAGTGCTCACACAGGTTGTTGTTCACTTCGATGCCCTGTTTCGCCAGTTCGGCGTTCAGCACCTGAGTCACCAGCGGAATACAGCCGCCGCAGCCGGTCCCGGCTTTGGTTTCGGCTTTCAGCGCCGCAACGGTGTGGCAGCCTTTGTTGATCGCGGAGATCAGCATGCCTTTGGTCACGTCGAAGCAGGAGCAGATCTGCGCGCTGTCCGGCAGTTTATCCACGCCGATAGACGGTTTGCCACTGGAGGCATGAGCAGGCAGGATCAGCGCGTCCGGGTTTTCCGGCAGCTCGATGGCGTTCAGGACCAGCTGCAGCAGGTTGCCGAAATCCGTGGTATCGCCCACCAGCACCGCACCCAGCAGGGTTTTGTTGTCCTGGCTGACAATCAGACGTTTGTAGACCTCTTTGCTTTCGTCGAGGTACACGTAGCTGCGACAGCCCGGCGTGCGACCGTGTGCATCGCCGATCCCGCCGACGTCTACGCCGAGCAGTTTCAGCTTGGCGCTCATGTCCGCGCCGGTGAAGGCATTTTCGTTACCGAGGATGTGGTCCACGGCGACCTGCGCCATTTTGTAGCCTGGTGCCACGAGGCCGTACACGCGGTTGCTCCAGCTGGCGCATTCGCCGATGGCGTAGATGTCCGGGTCGGAGGTCTGACAGGAGTCGTTAATCATGATCCCGCCGCGCTGCGCCACGGCCAGACCGCACTGGGTCGCCATTTTGTCGCGTGGACGGATACCGGTGGAGAAGACGATGAAGTCCACTTCCAGCTCGCTGCCGTCGGCGAAGCGCATGGTTTTACGCGCTTCGGTGCCTTCCTGAACGATCTCTTTGGTATTTTTGCTGGTGTGAACTTTCACACCCATGCTCTCGATCTTACGGCGCAGCTGATCGCCGCCCATATGGTCGAGCTGTTCGGCCATCAGCATCGGGGCAAATTCGATGACGTGGGTTTCGACACCTAAGTTTTTCAGCGCGCCTGCCGCTTCGAGGCCGAGCAGACCGCCGCCGACGACCGCGCCGCGTTTACTGCGACGCGCGCAGGATTCGATCGCTTTGAGGTCTTCAATGGTACGATAAACGAAGCAATCCTGTGTTTCCGAGCCCTTGATAGGCGGGATCCACGGGTAAGAGCCAGTCGCCATGATCAACTTATCGTAAAAAACGGTCCGTCCGGCACTGGAGTGGATCACCTTTTCCTGGCGGTTGATGGTGATGGCGCGCTCGCCCACCAGCACTTTGACGCCATGCTTCTCGTAGAAACCTTCACGCACCAGAGAAAGTTCTTCAGCGGTGTGATGGGAGAAGTAGGAAGAGAGGTGGACACGATCGTATGCTTGACGGGGTTCTTCACAGAAGACGGTAATATCGAACTGGGCAGCGTCAGCTTTATCGAGAAGATCCTCAATAAAGCGGTGGCCGACCATGCCGTTACCAATAATAGCGAGTCTGACTTTGCTCATTTTTGCCTCGATTTCTTTTCTATTACTGCCTACCTTAACGATTCAGCAGGGGCGCTTATTGATACAAATCAAATACGCCTTTAACTACCCCTTAGTGGGTATATCGCTGATTTGTCAGGATTTTTATAAGTCTCGGAAATAGCACGCTTTTCGCGAGCGTCTATTTTCTATACAAATTAGGGGCCTAATGATTAAGATGACGTACCCCTTAATTTCAGCCGCGTTTTTCGGGAGAAAGGTATGACGACAACACCACTTTGGCTCGTTCAGAATGTTCGGTTACCGGGCCGGGAAGGGTTATGGCAGATCGGCATCGAGAATGGCCGTTTTGCTGAGATCACCCCGATGAGCGACGCGCACGACGAAAGCTACGAAGTGCTCAACGCCCGCGGCGGGCTGGCGATCCCGCCGTTTATCGAGCCGCATATTCATCTCGATACGACCCAGACTGCGGGCGAACCCAGCTGGAACCAGTCCGGCACGCTGTTTGAAGGCATCGAGCGCTGGGCAGAGCGTAAGGCGCTCCTGAGTCACGAAGACGTCAAAGTCCGCGCGTGGAAGACGCTGAAATGGCAAATTGCCAACGGCATCCAGTTCGTGCGCACCCACGTGGATGTCTCCGACCCGACGCTCACCGCCCTGAAAGCGATGCTGGAGGTGAAACAGGAAGTCGCGCCCTGGGTGACGCTGCAAATCGTCGCCTTCCCGCAGGAGGGAATTCTCTCTTATCCCAACGGCGCGGCGCTGCTGGAAGAGGCATTAAAACTGGGCGCGGATGTGGTCGGGGCAATCCCACACTTTGAATTCACTCGCGAGTATGGCGTCCAGTCTCTGCACATCGCTTTCGAGCTGGCGAAGAAATATGACCGTCCGCTGGATATTCACTGCGATGAGATCGACGACGAGCAGTCGCGCTTCGTCGAAACCGTCGCCACCCTGGCGTACGAGGCGGGCATCGGCCATCGCGTGACCGCCAGCCACACCACGGCGATGCACTCCTACAACGGGGCGTACACCTCGCGCCTGTTCCGCCTGCTGAAGATGTCCAACATCAACTTTGTCGCTAACCCGCTGGTGAATGTTCATCTGCAGGGACGCTTTGACGACTATCCGAAGCGCCGCGGTATCACTCGCGTGAAGGAGCTGCAGGAGGCAGGCATCAACGTCTGCTTCGGCCATGATGACGTCTTTGACCCGTGGTATCCGCTGGGTACGGGCAATATGCTGCAGGTGCTGCACATGGGGCTGCACGTCTGTCAGATGATGGGCTATGGGCAGATCGACAGCGGTCTCAACCTGATCACCCACAACAGCGCCAGAACCTTTGGCCTGACGGATTACGGGATCGAAACGGGCAATCCGGCGAATCTGATTATTTTGCCTGCGGAGAGTGGGTTTGAAGCGGTGCGCTGCCAGGTGCCGGTGCGCTGGTCGATTCGTCAGGGAAGGGTGATTGCCACCACGCAGCTGGCACAGACGTGGATCCAGACGGATAGCGGAGGAGAGGAAGTGAACTTTACCCGAAACAGCCCCTTCGCCGGTAGCAAAGGGGCATAGGGACTTAGTGAGAAGCCGCTGCCGTGTTGTGCTGACGGTGGCGGGTCACAAAGCCCAGAATCAGACACATCACGAACACTACCGCGTACAGGCCGTTTGCCGTGTGCAGGGCCGCCAGCGGACCGCTGTGGGCGACGATCGGGCCGGTCACCACGAAGGTCAGCATGGTGCCGATGGTCCCGCAGGTCAGCACGAAGTTGACCAGCTTCGGCGACGCCACTTTGGTTTGCAGGGAGCCGAGCGTAATGATCGAGGTGTAAATCGCGCTGGAGAAGAAGCCGAGGGTCAGGATGAACCACGGCATATGCTCCGGTGATCCGGTAATGAACAGATACATCAGCACGGTCGCCAGGCCTGCCAGCACGGTCAGAATGCGCTGCAGATCGAAGAAGCGCAGGATGAAGCTAAATGCCCACATGCCGAACATGTACGACATCCAGAAATCGCTCACCAGTTTACCCGCGTCGTTCAGGCTCATGCCCAGACCTTTAGCGTATTCCGGCACCCAGGAGATAAAGCCCAGTTGGCCAAGGATGTAGCACAGGGCCGCAATGGAGAGGAACAGCACGCCGATGCCCCATTTCTCTTTCACCACCGGCTCGGCACTCTGCTCGGCTTTTTTGCCCAGCACCGGGAAATCACAGCCGAAGGTCAGAATAAAGATCGCCACGTACACCAGGCCGATACAGGCATAAACCCAGTACCACTCGATGCTGCGCGCCAGCAGAACGGCGGCAACCATCGGGAAGATCATCCCCGCCATGCTGAAGAACGAGTCGGTGAACAGCAGACGCGCGCCACGCTGGCGGCCTTCATACATATGGGTAATCAGGAAGGTCCCGATGGACATGGTGATCCCGCTGACCAGGCCGAGTACGAACATCGACGCCGAGAACAGGGCGATGCTGTGGCTGACCATCAGACCCGCCACGGCGGCGACCATCAGCACAAAGCCGAAACGCAGCTGCGTTTTCAGCGGCACGATTTCCATCAGCCAGGCGTTTAAGAAGATAGAGATCAGGATCCCGGCGTTCAGGAAGGTAAAGGTGTTGCTCATGCTGGAAACCGGTAACTGGAAATAATCGGCAATATTGCCCATTACCATCCCGGTGACGATCACCAGTGCGCCGGTGAGGGCGTAGGAGAAGAAGCTGATCCATGTGAGCTTGATGCGATTGCTGTTAGTCATGTCTGCCTTATTTAGGTACGTAAAGCGCGTTGACCGCGCCGAGTGCGGGCAGATTTTAGTCATTAAAGTGATCTATTTAAATCTTTTCTGAAAATTATGATCCTCGTTGCAATTTTTCTTATGAGGTAAATCACCTTTTTACCCCCTGGATTCAACTGATTGGCCGGTTACAACTGTTTCAAATTCGTAAAATTAGGTAAAAGGCTGGCCTCCGTCCATACTGCTCTTTAGAATCAAGGCACTTGCCTTATTTACTGCGCTTTCTTAAGGAATTCTCATGCTCAAATCAACTCTGGCGGCTGTCGCAGCTGTGTTTGCACTTTCTGCTGTCTCTCCTGCTGTTCTGGCAGCGAAAGGTGATCCCCATGTTTTGCTGACAACCTCTGCCGGGAATATTGAGCTGGAACTGAACAGCCAGAAAGCTCCTGTTTCTGTGAAGAACTTCCTCGACTACGTGAACAGTGGTTTCTATAACAACACCACTTTCCACCGCGTGATCCCGGGCTTTATGCTCCAGGGCGGCGGCTTCAACGAACAGATGCAGCAGAAACAGCCTAACGCGCCGATCAAAAACGAAGCCGACAACGGCCTGCGCAATACCCGCGGCACCATCTCTATGGCGCGCACCGCGGATAAAGACAGCGCGACCAGCCAGTTCTTCCTGAACGTGGCCGACAACGCCTTCCTCGATCACGGCCAGCGTGATTTTGGTTATGCGGTATTCGGTAAAGTTGTGAAAGGGATGGACGTGGCTGATAAGATCTCTCAGGTGCAGACCCATGACGTCGGTCCTTACCAAAATGTTCCGACAAAACCGGTCGTTATCCTCTCCGCAAAAGTGCTGCCGTAAGTTTCTCCTCTGCGGGTCTCCTCGCCCGCATTGCTTGCTCCTCCCTGCGAAAGCGCAGTTTGCTGCTTATACTTGTGGCAAACGGACACATTCAGGGAGGCGTTAAGTGAAAAAACTCACCGATAAACAAAAGTCCCGTCTCTGGGAGCAACAGCGAAATGCCAATTTCCAGGCCAGCCGACGCCTCGAAGGGGTCGACAGCCCGTTAGTCACGCTCAGCGCGCAGGAAGCTGAAGTGCGTCTTGAGGAACTCAGGAGGCACTATGAGCGATAAAATTGGCGATGACCGCGACCCGTACCTCTATCCCGGCCTGAATGTGATGCGCAATGCGCTCAGTATCCGCCAGGCGGAGCGACTGGCGCAGGCCTCTTACGAACTGACGGCGCTGCGTGCCGCTACGCTGCCTCTCGGCCCTCCGGCGCGCGGTTTGCCGCATCTCTGCGCCATTCATCGCCACCTGTATCAGGATATTTTCAGCTGGGCCGGAGCAATCCGTGAGGTCGATATCTACCAGGGCGACACCCGTTTTTGCCACTTCGCCTATATCGAAAAAGAGGGCAACGCCCTGATGCAGGATTTGGAAGAGGAAGGCTATCTGGTGGGTCTCGAGCGCGAGGAATTTATTGCTCGTCTCAGCCACTACTACTGTGAGATCAACGTTCTGCACCCGTTCCGCATTGGCAACGGCATCGCCCAGCGCGTCTTCTTCGAGCAACTGGCGATCCATGCGGGCTATCAGCTGAGTTGGCGAGGCATCGACCCGGACGAATGGGCGGCGGCTAACCAGAGCGGGGCGATGGGCGATTTGACCGCGCTCACCGCCATCTTTGCCAAAGTAGTGAGCGAAGCGCGGGAAACTGAGTAGAATAGGGCGGCTATTTTTGTCCCGGAGCCGCCATGATCCTGCTGATTGATAACTACGATTCCTTTACCTGGAACCTTTACCAGTACTTTTGTGAACTGGGGGCAGAGGTGATCGTCCGGCGTAACGACGACATTACGCTGGCTGATATCGACGCGCTGGCCCCGCAGAAAATCGTCATTTCACCGGGACCCTGCACGCCCGATGAGTCGGGCATTTCGCTGGATGTTATCCGCCACTACTCCGGAAAACTGCCGATCCTCGGCGTCTGTCTCGGGCATCAGGCTATCGCTCAGGTGTTCGGGGCGACCATCGTCCGCGCCGAACGAGTGATGCACGGCAAAACCTCACCTGTCACGCACACCGGAACCGGCGTGTTTCGCGGGCTGAATAATCCGCTGATGGTCACGCGCTATCACTCTCTGGTCATCGACCCGCCCACGCTTCCCGATTGTTTTGAAGTCACCGCCTGGAGCGATACTCAGCAGATCATGGGCATTCGCCATCGCGAGTGGGATCTCGAAGGGGTGCAGTTCCACCCGGAGAGCATTCTGAGCGAGCAGGGCCACGAACTTCTGGCCAATTTCCTCCATCGCTGAATTTTTATTGCCTTGCTGTGATTTTTTATGCATATTTTGTGATTATATTTTCACGCGAACTGTGACATAAAACGGACGGGCATGACATGGCAACTGAACAACCTGCAATTACGCGCGCAACATTCGATGAAGTGATTCTGCCGATTTATGCACCGGCGGAGTTTATCCCCGTGAAAGGGAAAGGCAGTCGGGTTTGGGATCAACAGGGCAAAGAGTACGTTGATTTCGCGGGCGGGATTGCGGTGACGGCGCTGGGGCACTGCCATCCGGCGCTGGTGGAAGCCCTGAAAACCCAGGGTGAAACCCTGTGGCACACCAGCAACGTGTTTACCAACGAACCGGCGCTCCGCCTGGGCCGTAAGATCATTGACGCCACCTTTGCCGAGCGCGTGCTGTTCATGAACTCCGGCACCGAAGCCAATGAAACGGCTTTCAAACTGGCGCGCTACTACGCCTCCACGCGTCATAGCCCGTACAAAACTAAGATTATCGCCTTCCATAACGCCTTCCACGGTCGTTCGCTTTTCACCGTTTCCGTGGGCGGGCAGCCGAAGTATTCCGACGGTTTCGGCCCGAAACCGGCTGATATCATCCACGTGCCGTTTAACGATCTGCACGCCGTGAAAGCGGTGATGGACGATCACACCTGCGCGGTGGTGGTTGAGCCAATCCAGGGCGAGGGCGGCGTGATGGCCGCGACGCCGGAGTTCCTGAAAGGCCTGCGCGAGCTGTGCGACGAGCATCAGGCGCTGCTGGTGTTTGATGAAGTGCAGAGCGGCATGGGGCGTACCGGCGATCTGTTCGCCTATATGCACTACGGCGTGACGCCGGATATTCTCACCAGTGCCAAAGCGCTCGGCGGCGGTTTCCCGGTAAGCGCGGTGTTGACCACGCAGGAGATCGCGTCGGCCTTCCACGTCGGTTCGCATGGTTCTACCTACGGCGGCAACCCGCTGGCGTGCGCTATCGCCGGGGCGGCGTTTGATATCATCAATACCCCTGAAGTGCTGAACGGTGTGAGCGCGAAGCGTGAGCAGTTTGTGCAGCATCTTCAGCAGATCGACGCCCAGTATGATGTGTTCAGCGATATTCGCGGCATGGGGCTGCTGGTTGGTGCGGAGCTGAAACCGCAGTACAAAGGCCGCGCGCGTGATTTCCTCCACGCCGCTGCCCACGAAGGGGTGATGGTGCTCAATGCGGGGCCAGACGTGATGCGCTTTGCGCCGTCGCTGGTGGTGGAGAGCCAGGATATCGACGACGGCATGAACCGTTTTGCGAGTGCAGTGAAGAAGATCGTTCAGGTTTTGTAGGCCGGGTAAGGCGAAGCCGCCACCCGGCAAAACTCACGACTCTTTGCGCCGCAAAATCCGCGTCAACCAAATCCCGTGATGCGGACGCTGACGCCATGCCACCGACGAAATGGTGTGCATGGTGTTCAAATGCCCTAATACGCGCTGTAAATGCTGCTCGAGGGTGCTCATCGGCCCGTGGGTCAGCGTCTCTGGCGCTTCCAGAATGTTCGAATCCCCCGATTCTCCCGGCGCGTCGTACTCCAGACGCTGTTGACAGCGCTGCAATGCAATTTCACACGACTGCAAATACCGCTGCGCCAGATCTGGCGTCAACATGGTGTGCTCGCGCGCCAGCGTGGTCATGGCGTTGATATGCTCGACGATAAACTGGCTGTGCGTCACCCACAGCTTCATATCCGCCAGATAGTGCGAGTTAAAGCCCGGCTCCTGCATCGCCTGGTTCAGCGAGTTAAACAGGGCGTTGTGCGCCTGGTTGACCTTCATGCGCTGATAGGCCAGCGGCGAGGCTTTGGGATCGTCGCTCAGTATCAAACGAATCGCCTGCTGATCGGCTTCGAGCGCATCGTGGGCGTTCTGGCGTAACAAGCCGCTTTGCCATTGCGGCCACAGCCAGACCATGCCGCCGAAGGCGATCAAACAGCCAATAAGCGTATCCACCAGCCGCGCGACAATGTACTGCTCGCCGTTCAGGGTCAGGAGTTGCAGGGTATATACCGCCGTCACCGTAAACCCGACCATCGCCCAGCCGTAGTTTTTACGGATGATCAGATAGCCCACGAGCGTAATCACCAGCATTCCCGCCAGGGTGTAGCCGTCGGGAACGTGGAAGTGCAGCGTCACCCCGGCAATCACTAACCCGGCAAAAGTCCCGAGCGCCCGGTGAAGAATGCGCACTCGCGTGGCGCCATAGCCGTTCTGGGTGACAAACAGCACGGTCATGAGGATCCAGTAGGGCTTCGGTAAGTGCAGCGCGACACCCATCAGGCTCGCCACGCTGAGCATGACGCTGATGCGCGCGGCGTTGCGCAGGGCGGAGGATTTCAGCGACAGATAGCTTTTCAGCGCAGGCAGCAGCGGCAGACGTTTTTGCTTATCGGCCATCAGGTCGCGGGAGTAGAGCGGGCGCTGGGTGCGCAGCACGCGCGCGATGCGGCTAAAGTGCCATGCGCAGAACTGCCCGACCGGGTTATCCGGATGCTGGCGCGCGATTTTCTCCAGCGCTCCCAGCTGTTTATCCATGGTAAAGCGCGTCGGGTAGCGATGATACAGAATATCGTCCGCCAGCACGCGCAGGCGAGCCGCGACCGTCTGGGCGTTCCAGCGGATCACCGCCTCGGCGTGGCTGCGCTCCACCAGCTTTTGCACCTCCTGCGGGTGATGCAGGCTGACGGAGATATGCTCCTGCAGATCCAGCCCGACCTGGAAGACGCGCAGCAGGCGTTTGTATTCATGATTTTTATTGGCCGCCAGCATGTGCAGCTGCTGATAACACTGGCTGATGAGATCGACCACTTTTTGCTGGCGCGACAGCAGCGGCGGCAGGGACTTTTCCGGGTCCGTGTGCTGCGTCAGCAGGGTGTATTTGGCTTCGCAATATTCGGCGAGCTGGACGTAGAGCAGGCTCAGGGATTCGCGCAGCGGTTGCTCTCGCCACATCCAGAACCAGAACCAGTTAAACAGCCCGTACCACAGCGTGCCGGCGGCATAGATCAGCAGCGGCTCCCAGACGGGCATATTTCCGGCGAGACTCAGCGTGAAAATGGCGGCAATGAGCGATGCGGGCAGCAGGCGGGCGTGAAGCGCGCTGATCTCCGCCGTGACGCCCAGCGTCATCGCCAGCACGGTCAGAATGAGCGGCAGCGGGATATCGCGCGCCAGCAGCAGCTGCACGGCGAGGCTACATCCGGCAAACAGGCAGCCGCCGATAATCAGACGTTTGAAAAAGCGTTTGTGGGGAGTATCGAGACCGGCAATGTTGCAGCAGGCGGGGACGAGAGAAAACAGCAGCCCCTGTTGCAGATGGCCCAGGATCAAACCAACGGCCACGGGAAGACATAACACCAGAGTTTGACGTAGTGCGTAGTTAACTTCCGGGTGATAAATCAGCCTGCGCCACATAGTCGTCAGAGACAAAAACGGCGTGACATCTTGCGATGGCACGCCGGATTTTGCGGAATTAACGGGTCCCGTAGACCACGATAGTTTTACCGTGAGCGGAGATCAGGTTTTGATCTTCCAGCATTTTCAGGATACGACCTACGGTTTCGCGAGAACAGCCCACGATCTGACCAATTTCCTGACGGGTAATTTTAATTTGCATACCGTCCGGGTGGGTCATGGCGTCAGGTTGTTTCGCCAGGTTCAGCAGCGTCTGCGCGATGCGACCGGTGACGTCCAGGAAGGCGAGGTTGCCCACTTTCTCGGAAGTGACCTGCAGGCGGCGAGCCATCTGCGAAGAAAGGCGCATCAGGATGTCCGGGTTCACCTGGATCAGCTGACGGAATTTCTTGTAGGAGATCTCAGCGACTTCACACGCGGTTTTCGCACGCACCCAGGCGCTACGTTCCTGGCCTTCTTCAAACAGGCCCAGTTCACCGATGAAATCGCCCTGGTTCAGATAAGAAAGGATCATCTCTTTCCCTTCTTCATCTTTGATCAGCACTGCCACCGAGCCTTTGACGATGTAATACAACGTTTCCGCTTTTTCACCCTGGTGAATCAGCGTGCTCTTCGATGGGTACTTATGAATGTGGCAATGAGACAAGAACCATTCGAGAGTCGGGTCTGTTTGCGGTTTGCCAAGCACCATGCGCTGTTATCCTCTGTTATAAGCTGTCTCAGAGTCAAAATCGCATCCTGACTCTGGGGTTGCAATCGAATTCTTACCCGTACCTGGGAAGTGGCTGTCGCACTGTTCGCAGCCAGTAAAGTTTGATGTCCTCTGCATACATGTGTAACGTCAATGTATTACTGTAGCATCGAGACTGTTTTAGCATAGCTTTAGCCGCGTGTCTCCTGGTGTCTCGCTTCAGCATGATGCAGGTCGCCTTCCGTTGCGAGAATTGTAACGCACGCGTAATCTGTTCATAAAAATGCAACTTCGGAGTTAATAAAAATGCAAGCGCGTGTGAAATGGGTTGAAGGTTTAACGTTCCTTGGCGAATCCGCTTCAGGGCACCAGATTTTGATGGACGGTAACTCCGGAGATAAAGCGCCAAGCCCGATGGAAGTGGTGCTGATGGCGGCTGGCGGGTGCAGCGCAATTGACGTGGTGTCGATTCTGCAAAAAGGCCGTCACGATGTGACCGACTGCGAAGTGAAGCTGACCTCAGAGCGTCGCGAAGAAGCGCCGCGTCTGTTTACGCATATCAATCTGCATTTTATTGTCACCGGTAAAGAGCTGAAAGATGCCGCGGTGTCCCGCGCGGTGGATTTGTCTGCGGAGAAGTACTGCTCTGTGGCGCTGATGCTGGAAAAAGCGGTGAAGATTACCCATTCGTATGAAGTGATTGACGCTTAATTCGTTGGCGGGTGGCGCTTCGCTAACCCGCCCTACGTTCGTGCTTTTGTAGGCCGGATAAGCGCAGCGCCATCCGGCATCAAACCTCAGGCGATCTTCTTGCCTTCCA
Source organism: Lelliottia sp. EB106-05-01-XG201 (assembly GCF_058791735.1). Classification (NCBI taxonomy): domain Bacteria; kingdom Pseudomonadati; phylum Pseudomonadota; class Gammaproteobacteria; order Enterobacterales; family Enterobacteriaceae; genus Lelliottia; species Lelliottia sp. EB106-05-01-XG201. Next base: position 4,326,381 of record NZ_JBYTDV010000001.1, on the reverse strand, counting down.
TCAACCGCTGCACCAGCGGCATCATGATCAACTCCATCGCCAGCCCCATCTTCCCGCCCGGCACCACCAGCGTATTGATATGCGAAATGAATGAGCCCTGCAGCATCGCCAGCAGCCACGGGTAATCGATGCCTTCCAGGTTACGGAAATGGATCACCACAAAGCTTTCATCTAGCGAAGGAATGGTTTTCGCCGCAAACGGGTTAGAGGTGTCGACTGTCGGAACGCGCTGGAAGTTGATGTGGGTGCGGGAAAACTGCGGCGTCAGGAAGTTAATGTAATCCTCCATCGAACGCACCACCGAATCCATCACCGCTTCGCGCGAATGGCCGCGCTCGCTCATGTCGCGGGTCAGCTTTTGAATCCACTCCAGATTGACAATCGGCACCACGCCGACCAGCAGATCCACGTGGCGCGCCACGTCATGCTGCGGCGTCACCACGCCGCCGTGCAATCCTTCGTAAAACAGCACGTCAGTCGGCTCCGGCAGGGGCTGCCACGGAGTAAATGTGCCTGGTACCTGATTCCAGGGTACCGCTTCGTCGTAGGTGTGCAGGTACTTGCGCGACTGGCCTTTGCCCGTGTGGCCGTAGTCCTGAAAGGTTTGTTCCAGCAGGCCAAAGTCGTTGGCGTCTGGCCCGAAGTAGCTGATGTGCTTGCCTAAATCGCGGGCTTTGCGGATAGCCATGTCCATTTCAGGACGGGTGAAGCGATGAAAGCTATCGCCCTCCACCTCGGCCGCGCGCAGGTTGAGCTGCGCGAAGATCTTGCGAAAAGCGAGGCTGGTGGTGGTGGTTCCCGCACCACTCGAACCCGTGACGGCAATAACCGGATGTCTGGCGGACATAGCAACTCCCTGAATGGAAAGATGGAACAATCAACCGCGAAACTGATTGCGCGGCATGATGTTGACCGTTTCGTGCAGTTCAGACCACACCAGTAACACCTCGCCGCTTTGTAGCTGCCGTTTGACATCGGCGACCTTTTGTTCGAGCGAACGCTCATGTTCACCATAATCGGTGCCTTCGCGTAATACAAAGCTTTCAATCAGGCTATCCAGCGTTTCGGGAGCCAGATCCTGCCAGGGAATCATCATTTTACTCTCTCCAGAAAAGGGGTTAACCAGTCAGGGATGCGCGATTCCAGCCACATTTTCGGGCGACGCAAGGTGCCGGTGATAAAGCCGACGTGGCCGCCGTGTTCCGTCAGTTGATACTGCACGTTCGCCGGCAGATGTTCCGGCGCGGGAATGGAGTGATGATCCATAAAGGGATCATCCTTCGCATGGATGATCAGCGTCGGTTTGGTGATCTGGTTCAGCAGCGGCATGGCGCTACACTGACGATAGTAGTCGATCGCGTCGGCAAAGCCGTGGATCTTCGAGGTGATCATATCGTCAAACTCGCGCAGGCGACGCATCCGCTTCAGCTGTTGCAGGCTGATCGGCAGGGTATCGGGATAGGCTTTCAGCTTACGCGCGGCGTTGGCTTTGAGCAGGTTCAGCAGGTAGCGCTGATAGACTCGTGAAAAGCCCTTTTCCATATGATAGCTGCACTGCTCGAGCATAAAGGGCGCGGAGACGATCACCGCAGCGTCGAGCGGCACCGTGTCGCTCTCTTTGGCCAGCAGGCAGGCGAGCATGTTTCCGCCGAGGGAATAGCCCACGGCGGCGGTCGGCACGCTGCCGTAGCTGTTCTTCAGCCAGTGTAAAAACCAGGTACCGTCTTCGGTTTCGCCGGAGTGATAAATACGCTCCCGGCGGTTCGGCTCGCCGCTACAGCCGCGAAAATGCATCACCACGCCGAGCCAGCCGCGTTCTTTCGCCGCATGGATCAGGCCGTGGGCATAGGGGCTGTGCAGGCTCCCTTCCAGACCATGAAATACCACCAGGCGCGGTTTGTGCCTGGCCTGCTCGGGATCTTCGCTCCAGGCTAAATCCACGAAATCACCGTCCGGCAGGTCTAGGCGCTGCCAGTGCGGCGTAAACTGCAGTTTTCGACGCAAGATCCTCGGCAGCATGGTCTGCAGGTGCGGGTTTGCCACACCCCGCATGGGCACGAAGTCTGCGCTCTCAGCGCCAGCGATCTCGAAATCTGATGGAATAATTTGGGTCATAACGATGCGATATTAATTCTTGTCAGTCATTACTATACCTTCCGAATTGTACCCTGTTTATAAAAACGAGGGGCGTTTACCTCCGATTCAGCCATTTCTGCCACCTCTGCCATTTTTTCACCCTTCGCGAACTGATCTCGATCACAAATCTTTACCTCGATTATTACTCTCAGGCTAATGATTCCGCTCTACGCTTAATTGATGCCTTTCTCACCAGGGCGCACACTTTGTTCAGCGTTAAGCAAATCAGAATGATGTGCTGAATCAGGAGGTTAATAATGTTATCTGGGCAAACACCCGCCCGGGTCTGGAACACGCGACGCACCGAAAAAGCGCGCCGCCTGGCTTCCGTCCCGGTGCAAGGCAAGGTTCTGCCGACCGACGATCTCGTCGCCATGCTGGAAAAACTGATTGCTCCGGGCGACAAAGTCGTCCTTGAAGGCAACAACCAAAAGCAGGCCGATTTTCTGTCCCGCTCACTCGCTGAAGTGAACCCGCAAATCGTGCACGACCTGCATATGATCATGCCGAGCGTCGGTCGCAGCGAACATCTCGATATCTTTGAAAAGGGCATCGCCCGCAAGCTCGATTTCTCTTTCTCCGGCACCCAGAGCCTGCGTATTTCGCAGCTGCTGGAAGACGGTCAGCTCGAAATCGGCGCCATCCACACCTACATCGAGCTTTACTCCCGTCTGTACGTCGATCTTTCGCCGAACGTGGCGCTGATTGCCGGGTTTAAAGCCGACCGCAAAGGCAACCTCTATACCGGCGCGAGCACCGAAGACACCCCGGCGCTGGTTGAAGCCGCCGCGTTCCATGACGGGATCGTCATCGCCCAGGTGAATGAGCTGGTGGACGACGAATGCGATCTGCCGCGCGTGGATATTCCGGGCTCGTGGATTGATTACGTGGTCGTTGCCGACAAGCCGTTCTTCATCGAACCCCTCTTTACCCGCGACCCGCGCCTCATCAAGCAAGAACACATCCTGATGGCGATGATGGCGATCAAAGGCATCTACGCGGAACACCAGGTGCAGTCCCTGAACCACGGCATCGGCTTTAACACCGCGGCGATTGAGTTGCTGCTGCCGACCTACGGCGAACAGCTCGGCCTGAAAGGCAAAATCTGTAAACACTGGACCCTGAACCCGCACCCGACGCTGATCCCGGCGATTGAAAGCGGCTGGGTGGAGAGCGTGCACTGCTTCGGCGGCGAACTGGGGATGGAAGAGTACATCCGCGCCCGCCCGGACGTGTTCTTCACCGGTGCCGACGGCTCGATGCGCTCTAACCGCGCCTTCTGCCAGCTGGCAGGCCAGTACGCGGTGGATATGTTTATCGGTTCGACGCTGCAGGTGGATGGCTACGCCAACTCCTCTACCGTGACTCGCGGTCGTCTGTCGGGCTTCGGCGGTGCGCCAAATATGGGCCACGATCCGCACGGTCGTCGTCATGCTACGCCTGCGTGGCTGAACATGATTACCGAACCGGACCCGATGCAGCGCGGTAAAAAGCTGGTGGTGCAGATGGTTGAAACCTTCCAGGCGGGCGTGAAACCGACCTTCGTGGAAAAACTCGACGCCGTTGAAGTGGCGAAATCCTCCGGCATGCCGCTGGCACCGGTGATGATCTACGGGGATGACGTCACCCACGTTCTGACCGAAGAGGGGATTGCCTACCTCTATCGCGCCGAAAATCTCGAAGAGCGCCGCGCGATGGTCGCCGCCGTCGCCGGGATCACCGACATCGGCCTGGGCGTGGACGCCAAACGCGTCGCCGCACTGCGCCAGAGTGGCAAAGTGGTCTACCCGGAAGATATGGGCATTCGCCGTACCGACGCGACTCGCTCGCTGCTGGCAGCCGGCAGTGTGGCTGACCTCGTGGAATGGTCTGGCGGCCTCTACAACCCACCTGCGAAATTCCGGAGCTGGTAATGAAACTTCTGCCCCAGATTCAGGTTGAAGGCGGTGCCGAATGGCTGGCGCGAACCGCCACGCAGTGTCTGATTGACGAAGCACGATTAAGCCCGAAACCCGGTCTGGTGGACAGTCGGGGGAACGGCGCACACCTGGACCTCACGCTTGCATTAATGGAGCGGTCCGCGCACAGCCTGACCCCTACGTTTCAGGCGCTGGCGCAGCAAAGCTGGCAGCGTCCGGCGGACATTGCGCTCAGACAAACCATCGGGCGGCTGGGTCGCGAAGGCGAGCAGCAGATGATGGCCGCCACCGGCGGAGTCAACACTCACCGTGGCGCAATCTGGGCGCTCGGACTGCTGGTCAGCGCGGTAGCGATGCTCGGCGGCGACGCCAAACCGCAGACCGTCGCCATGCGGGCTGCGGAGCTGGCAAAACTGCCGGATGACGCAGCACCGAAAGTGTTCAGCAAAGGGCTTCGCGCCACGCACCGCTATCGCGTGCCGGGGGCGCGTGAAGAGGCGCAGCAGGCGTTCCCGCATATTTTGCAGCGGGCGCTGCCCCAGCTTCGTCTCAGCCGCCTGAACGGAAGCAGTGAAACGCACTCAAGGCTCGATGCGCTGATGGCGATCATGACCTCGCTCACCGACACCTGCGTGCTGTCCCGCGCCGGAATGGAAGGGCTGGAGACCATGCAGGACGGGGCGCGCGCCGTGCTGAACGCGGGTGGAACCGCTGCGCCAGAAGGCCAGCGTGCCCTCGCGCTGCTCGACCGCCAGATGCTGGCGCTCAATGCCTCACCGGGTGGTGCCGCCGATCTGCTCGCCGCCACGCTGTTCCTCGACCGCGTCGAGACGCCTTATTCAAAGCATTAAGAGGATGTTATGGAAAAAATCACATTAACCGTGCCAGCCAGCCGCGTATTGAGCGGCAGGGCGCTGGCAGGGGTTGTCGGTTCCGGGGATATGGAGGTGCTTTTCACCGCCGACCCGAGCCAGACCTTAACCATCAATATCACCACGTCCGTCGACAACAGCCGTGGTCGCTGGGAAGCGCTGTTCAATCGTCTGCAAACCGTGAGCAGCCTGCCTGCCGGTACGCTGACCATTCACGACTTTGGCGCAACCCCGGGCGTGGCCCGTATTCGTATCGAACAGGTATTTGAAGAGGTGAGCCATGCGTGACGATCGCAGTTTTATCGAATTGAAAGCGCGCCAGCGTGCTCACGCTCTGCTGGACGACGGCAGCTACCGCGAACTGCTGGATCCGTTTGAGGGCATCACCTCTCCGTGGCTCGGCGCACAGGGGATCGTCCCGCAGGCAGACGACGGCATGGTGGTCGCGAAAGGGACTATCAACGGCCAGCCTGCGGTGGTCGTGGCGATTGAAGGCGCGTTCCAGGGCGGCAGCATGGGCGAAGTCTCAGGGGCCAAAATGGCGGCGGCGCTGGAGCTGGCGGCAGAAGATAACCGCAACGGCATTCCGACGCAGGCCGTCCTGTGCCTCGAAACCGGCGGCGTGCGCCTGCAGGAAGCTAACCTTGGGCTGGCGGCGATTGCCGATATTCACGCGGCGATTGTCGATTTACGCCGCTATGCCCCAGTCGTTGGGATTGTCGCCGGGACCGTCGGCTGCTTCGGCGGGATGTCGATCGCCGCCGCGCTGTGTAGCTATCTGATCGTTACCCGCGAAGCGCGTCTCGGCCTGAATGGCCCGCAGGTGATCGAGCAGGAAGCCGGGATTGACGAGTACGACTCCCGCGACCGTCCGTTTATCTGGAGTATGACCGGCGGCGAAATCCGCTACGAAAGTGGTCTGGTGGATGCGCTGGTGGGCGATGGCGTCAACGCAGTGAAAAAGGCGATGAACGACGCGCTGGTTAAAGGCGTTCCGGCAAAACATCGCACCGATAACTACGACGACTATCTGACTCGTCTGAGCCACTTCGATACCCGCAAACAGGCGGATACCGAACAGATCCACGCCCTTTTTGCCCGGGAGGTGAAATGATGACTAACTCAATCAGCCGCGGCGAACTCTGGCTGCAAACCCTCGCCCCGAATGCTCAGCGCTTGCCAGGCTTATGCCCGTCCGTGCAGGCGGCAGATGGTGAACTGAACGGTGAAAGCGTGCGTTTTGTCGCCGTGGTGCCGGATGCGAACAACCATTTCCCGCGCGCTGCGCAGGGCGAAGTGGGGCTGCTGGAGGGTTGGACGCTGGCGAAAGTGGTCAGCGAAACCATCGCGGCGGACGCCGATAAAGCTGTTAAACGCCCGATTGTGGCGGTGATTGACGTGCCGAGTCAGGCGTATGGCCGTCGCGAAGAGGCGTTCGGGATCCACCAGGCGCTGGCCGGTGCCGCTGCAGCCTATGCCAATGCGCGTCTGGCCGGTCATCCGGTGATTGGCCTGATCGTCGGCAAAGCGATGTCTGGCGCGTTCCTCGCTCACGGCTACCAGGCAAACCGCCTGATCGCTTTCAACGACAAGGGCGTGTTGATTCATGCGATGGGCAAAGAGTCCGCCGCGCGTATCACCCTGCGTACCGTCGAGGCGCTGGAAAAACTGGCGGCGACCATCCCGCCAATGGCGTATGACATCAGTAACTACGCCACCCTGGGGCTGCTGGCCGATCTGCTGGATATCAGCAACCCGGACGCCCCTTCCGACACCGATCTGGCGCAGGTGAAATCCACCCTGCAACAGGCCATCAACGACGCGCGTCAGGACACCACGCTGAAAAGCCGTTTGGGTGCTGACAACCGCCGCAGCTCGGCTCTGGTACGTGAACGTATGCGAGCAAGCTGGTAATCAGAAAAAAGTCCTGCCAGATGCAGGCCCCGTGGGCGCACTCGCTGCGCCTGCGCGGGAACCTGCATCCTGAAAATAATAATCATCGCGCCAGTGCTATTTCTTTTTAAATGACAGGTTTACAGGTGATTTATGACTTATGTAATTGTTCATGCTCTTGCTCCGATTTTCGTCATCATGCTGCTGGGATTCTGGGCCGGTAAGGCCAAAATGGTCGACAACAAAAATGTCTCCCTGCTGAATATCTTCGTGATGGATTTTGCGCTGCCCGCTGCGCTGTTCAGCGCGACCGTACAAACGCCGTGGACCGGCATTCTCGCTCAGTCACCGCTGATTCTGGTGCTGACTCTGGCGATGTGGATCACCTATGCGGCGATCTACTTCCTTGCCACTAACGTCTTTAAAAAATCCCCGCAGGATGCCGCCGTGCTGACCCTGACGGTGGCGCTGCCAAACTATGCGGCGCTTGGTCTGCCCATTTTGGGCAGCGTGTTGGGTGAAGGTTCGGCAACGTCGCTCTCCGTGGCGGTCTCCATCGCCTGTGGTTCCGTACTGATGACGCCGTTCTGCCTGCTGATTCTGGAGCGTGAAAAAGCGCGTGCCGAAGGAAATACCAGCGGTTCGACGCTGGCGATGCTGCCGGTGCTGATGTGGCGCTCTATCAAGAAACCGATCGTGATGGGCCCGCTGCTGGGGGTGATTCTGTCGGCTATCGGCATCAAAATGCCGGAACTGGTTCTCGCGGCCATCAAACCGCTTGGCCTGGCGGCGACCGCGGCGGCGCTGTTCCTGACCGGGGTGATCCTCTCGGCGCGTAAACTGCAGATCAACACCATGGTCATCACCTCTACCATTGCCAAGCTGCTGATTCAGCCGGCGATTGCCTGGGGTCTGGTGCTGATTTTCGGCCTGCACGGCAGCGTGGCGATTACCGCGATCCTGATGATTGCTCTCTCCGCCGGTTTCTTCGGCGTGGTCTTCGGCAACCGCTTTGGCGTGCAGTCTCCTGATGCAGAAGCGGTGCTGCTGTTGAGTTCGGTCCTGTGTATCCTGTCGTTACCGCTGTTTATCTCGCTGACTTCAGGAATGTAATTATGACCACAACATTACGCCCACACGATCTTATCTGGCTTACCGCGCGCGACGCGCTGGAAGGTATCACCGAATCCTGGGTGGATGGCGTGTGGCATACCGGTTTGCCTGTGGTGGTGCGGCGTGATGTTGACGGCAACGAGCGCATACCTGTCGGTGTGCGCGGTCTGAAACGCGACCAGCGTGCCGCCGGATGGGTGAAGCCCGAGTGCGTGACGCGCGTGGTGTCGCCTGAAGATCTGAGCGTGGCGACCGACCTGCTGCGCTCGCCGTTTATCACTCAGCCCCCGGTTCAGGTGGCGTTCCAGCTGGCGCAGCAGGCGTGGCCGTGGACGTGGGGCATCACGGGAAGTGCCGGGTACGCGTTGGCAACGGGCGTGCCGGTGATTCATGCACAAAGCGATCTCGATCTGCTGATCCGCGCGCCAGAGTCTTTACCGGCGGCGGAGTTTGAGCGCTGGGCGGTTCAGCTCGGCAGTGCGCTGTGCCGCGTGGACACGCAGGTGGAAACCCCTCTCGGCGGTTTTGCCCTGAACGAGTGGCTGCGCGACGGTAAAGCGCTGCTGAAAACGCACACAGGGCCGCGCCTGGTGGCCGACCCTTGGAACAGGGAGGCGTGATGAAAATTTTGTTTACCTTTCCGGGGCAGGGGACGCAGCGTGCAGGCATGCTGCAGGACCTTCCGGGAACGGAGCTGGCGATAGCGCGCGAAGTGCTGGGCGCAGAAGCGGATCTGCTGGATTCCTCCGGTGCGCTGGAACATACCCGCGCGGTACAGCTTTGTCTGCTGATTGCCGGTGTTGCCTGGGCGCGTGAGCTGGAACGACGCGGCGTGACGCCGGATATCGCAAGCGGTCTGTCGATTGGTGCGTATCCTGCAGCGGTGATCGCCGGTGCGCTGGAGTTCACCGACGCATTAAGGCTGGTGGCGCTGCGCGGTGATTTGATGGAACAGGCGTATCCGCACGGCTACGGGCTGACGGCGATCATGGGGCTGACTTTGTCTCAGGTAGAGAGTCTGATTGCGGGTACGGGCTGTTACATCGCCAATCTCAATGCGGAAACGCAGATTGTGATTGCGGGCTCCGATGAGGGGATGGCGATAGTGGCAAAACGCGCGCTGGAGAAGGGGGCGAACAAAGCCCATCGTCTGGCGGTGAGCGTGCCGTCGCATTGTGAGCTCCTCGCGGAACCGGCGCAGAAACTGGCGGCGGCGTTTAGCCGGGTGACGCTTTCGCGTCCGCGCTGTGCGTATCTCAGCGGCAGTACCGGACGGGTATTGTGGCAGCCGGAAAAGATTGCCGATGATTTAGCGATGAACATGGCGCGCACGGTGCGCTGGCAGGAGGCGGTAATTTCCGCCAACGAGCGCGAAGCGCGGCTGGCGATTGAGATGCCGCCCGGCGGCGTATTGACCTGCCTGACGCGGCAGGCGGCGTGGGACGGTGAAGCGATTTCGCTGGAGCGCAGCGGCGTGGACGTGGCGGTGCATCTGGCGAAGCGGCTGCGCGGGTAGCTTTTTTGCCGGGTGGCGGCTACGCCTTACCCGGCCTACAAGGGCAAATCGTAGGCCCGATAAGCGTAGCGCCATCGGGCAAAAACCATCAGGCACTCTCCTGCAAACTGCGCGCATACATCCGCCCTTCGGCGGCTAACGCCCGCAGGCTCGGGTCTTGCTCGCGGTTGCGGGCAAAGACAATCGCAATCAGCTGCTGCATCTGGTACGGCTGCGCCAGCTTCAGCAGTTGCACCGAATTCTCGTACACCTTTTTCATCCTGCCTGGCATCAACGTAAAGCCCACCCCCGCCTGCACCAGACTTAACATCGAGAAGATATCATTCACGCGGGTGACGATTTCCGGCTCAAAACCGGCGATCTGGAACGCGTCCTGAAAACCGGCGTAGGTGGCAAACCCTTCCGCCAGCGAGACGAATTTCTGATCTTTGTAATCACGCAGATCCGCCAGCCCGCTGCTGTTCAGTTTGGCGGAGGCGGGGGCGGCGAGAAAAATGTCGTCGTGGAACAGAGGCAGCACTTCGAGGGTATTGCGGTCAATATCGCTTTCGGAGATGGAGATCAGAATCGCGTCCAGCGAGCCTTCGTCGAGCAGATGAAGCAGGGTGTCGTTCGAGCCCATCGTCAGATCCATTTCCAGGTCCGGACGGCGCAGCTTCATTCCCATTATCAGACGCGGCACGGTTTCCATCGTCAGCGAATAAAGCGTGCCGACGCGCAAACGTCCCTGACCAATCCCGGCGATTTTGCGCGACTCTTCCAGCCCGCGCTCCATCACCTGCATCACTTCCTGGCAATACTCCAGCAGCGTCCAGGCGGAGGGCAGGGCAATCAGATTTCGCCCTTTATGGGTGAACAGCGGACAGCGAACGTTCTCTTCCAGGGTGTGCAGGGCGCGATGGACGCTCACACCGCTCAGGCCAAGCGCCTCGGCGGTGCGGGCGATATTGCCCTTTTCCATGAAGGTCATGAAAATACTCAGCTTGCGAAATGTAATGTCGCTCGTGATATCGATAGTCATAACCCTCCGGATTGTTAATCGCTTTGCAGCATCGCTTCCAGCTGTTCCTGGGCGTCCAGCCACGCCATTTCGCACTCTTCGAGGCCAGATTTGGTTTTAGCCTGAATCTGTAAGCACTCGGTCAGTTCGGCTTTGCGCGCCTGATCGTACAATTCGCTGTCACCGAGTTTCTCTTCCACAGTGGCCAGCGCGGCGTGGAGTTTCTCCATCTCTTTCTCCAGACGGGTGATCTCTTTACGCAGCGGCTGAGTTTGGGTGCGCAGCTCGGCTTCGCGACGTTTCTGGTCTTTGCGCGCCTGGGCGCTGTTGGCGTTGTCTTTCGCGTCGTCGGCAGGCTGGTTTTCCTGCTTCTGCACGTCCGTCAGCCACTGCTGATAATCTTCCAGGTCGCCGTCGAAAGGTTCGACTTTCCCGTCGTGAACCAGATAGAGGTCGTCGGTGGTGGAGCGGATCAGATGTCGGTCGTGCGAGACGACAACCAGCGCGCCTTCGAACTCGATCAGCGCTTCGGTCAACGCCTGACGCATGTCGAGATCCAGGTGGTTGGTCGGTTCATCGAGCAGCAGCAGGTTTGGACGCTGCCAGACGATCAGCGCCAGCACCAGACGGGCTTTTTCGCCGCCGGAGAAGCGTTCGGTGTTTTCGCTGACCTTATCGCCCTGGAAGCCAAAGCCGCCGAGATAGTCGCGCAGCTTCTGCTCCATCTCCTGCGGGGCGAGGCGGGCCATGTGCTGGATCGGCGATTCATCGGCGCGTAAAAATTCCAGCTGATGCTGGGCGAAGTAGCCAAGCTTGATGCCTTTCGCCAGGCCGATATCGCCGCTGACCGGATCAAGTTCTCCCGCCAGCAGTTTGATGAGCGTAGATTTACCCGCGCCGTTACGCCCGAGCAGACCGATGCGCGAACCCGGTACCAGGTTGAGTTTGATGGAGTCGAGAATAATGCGCTCGCCGTAGCCCGCGCTGACCTTTTCCATTTTCAGCAGCGGGTTCGGCAGGCTTTCCGGCGCGCGGAAGCTGAAGTGGAACGGGTTGTCCACGTGCGCCGGGGCGATCATCTCCATGCGTTCGAGCATCTTGATGCGGCTCTGGGCCTGTTTCGCTTTCGAGGCTTTGGCCTTAAAGCGATCGACGAAGCTTTGCAGATGGGCCACGCGCTGCTGCTGGCTTTCGTACATCGCCTGCTGCTGGGACAGGCGCGTGGCGCGCTGACGCTCGAACGAACTGTAGTTGCCGGTGTATTCGAACATGGATTCTTGTTCGATATGAATAATTTTATCCACCACCGGATCGAGGAAGTCGCGGTCATGGGAGATCAGGATCAGCGTGCCCTGATAGCTTTTCAGCCATTTTTCCAGCCAGATCACCGCGTCGAGATCGAGGTGGTTGGTCGGTTCATCGAGGAGCAGCAGATCCGAGCGGCAGACCAGGGCTTGCGCGAGGTTCAGGCGCATACGCCAGCCGCCGGAGAAATCGCTCACCGGGCGTTCGAGCTGTTCGTTGCTGAAGCCCAGACCGTGCAGCAGGCTGGAGGCGCGCGAGCGGATGGTCCACGCGTCGATGGCATCCAGTTTTCCGTGAACCGTGGCGATGGCGTGGCCGTCGTTGCGCTCGTTGGCGGCGTTGAGTTCTGCTTCCAGCTTGCGGTATTCGCGGTCGCCGTCAATCACATAGTCGAGGGCCGGAACGCTCAGGGCTGGGGTTTCCTGGTTAACCCAGGCCAATTGCCAGTTTCCCGGATAGGTGAAGCTCCCTGCATCGGCGCTCATCTCGTTTTTCAGAAGCGACAGCAGAGTGGATTTGCCGCAGCCGTTTTTGCCCACCAGACCCACTTTTTGCCCTGGATTAATGGTGGCGGTAGCGTTGTCCAGCAGGACGCGTACGCCGCGACGAATTTGTAACGAGGAGAAAACAATCATAGAGCGCCGTGTGTTCCGACTATGTTAAGTTGTCATTATAATGAGGTTAAATGTAATACCGCGCTTAGCGCAGGCGTGCCATGTTAGCCGAAAATGGCCATGATGACGACCCGGGAGGGGAATGATGTCCCAGACAGCAAAAGTGCTGCTGCTGTATGCCCATCCGGAATCTCAGGACTCGGTCGCCAACCGGGTTTTGCTCAAACCGGCTCGACAACTCAGCAATGTGACGGTGCACGACCTGTACGCGCACTATCCCGATTTTTTTATTGATATCCCGCACGAGCAGGAGCTGTTGCGTCAGCATGACGTGATTGTGTTCCAGCATCCGCTTTATACCTACAGCTGCCCGGCACTGCTCAAAGAGTGGCTGGACCGGGTGTTGACCCGCGGCTTTTCCAGTGGACCAGGGGGAAACCAGCTGGCGGGAAAGTACTGGCGGAGTGTCATCACCACCGGTGAACCCGAGAGCGCCTACCGCCACGACGGGTTAAACCGCTATCCCATGAGCGATATTCTGCGCCCTTTTGAGTTAACGGCGGCCATGTGCCGCATGCAGTGGATGAGTCCGATTGTGGTCTATTGGGCGCGCCGCCAGCCTGCACAGGAGCTGGCAAGTCACGCTAAAGCCTACGGCGACTGGCTGGCCTCACCGATTTTGACAGGAGGCCGCTGATGGAAGGTTCCGATCTGTTACTGGCAGGCGTGTTGTTCCTCTTCGCGGCGGTAGTCGCCGTGCCGCTGGCATCCCGGCTGGGGATCGGCGCGGTGCTGGGCTATCTGCTGGCGGGCATCGCGATTGGCCCGTGGGGGCTGGGGTTTATCAGCGACGTCGATGAAATCCTTCACTTCTCCGAGCTGGGCGTCGTTTTCCTGATGTTTATCATCGGGCTGGAGCTGAACCCGGCGAAACTCTGGCAGCTGCGGCGATCGATTTTCGGCGTCGGTGCCGCACAGGTGCTGTTCAGCGCGGTGATCCTCGGCGGGTTGCTGATGCTGACGGAATTCAAGTGGCAGGCGGCGGTGATCGGCGGGATAGGGCTTGCGATGTCCTCGACGGCGATGGCGCTGCAGCTGATGCGCGATAAGGGGATGAATCGCAACGAATCGGGCCAGCTTGGATTTTCGGTTTTGCTGTTTCAGGATTTAGCGGTTATTCCGGCGTTAGCTCTGGTGCCACTGCTCGCCGGTTCCGGGGACGATCATTTTGACTGGATGAAGGTCGGCATGAAAGTGCTGGCGTTCGCGGGGATGCTGATTGGCGGGCGCTATCTGCTGCGCCCGGTGTTTCGCTTTATTGCGGCGTCGGGCGTGCGCGAAGTGTTTACCGCGGCGACACTGCTGCTGGTGCTGGGGTCGGCGCTGTTTATGGATGCGCTGGGGCTGTCGATGGCGCTCGGAACCTTTATCGCCGGTGTGCTGCTGGCGGAGAGCGAATATCGCCACGAGCTGGAAACGGCCATCGATCCGTTTAAAGGGCTGCTGTTAGGGCTGTTCTTTATCTCCGTGGGAATGGCGCTCAACCTTGGCGTGTTGTACACCCATCTGCTGTGGGTGGTGCTGAGTGTGGCGGTGCTGGTGGCGGTGAAAACCGGCGTGTTGTACGTGCTGGCGCGCATTTATCGTCTCAGGAGCTCAGAGCGCATGCAGTTTGCGGGCGTGCTGAGCCAGGGCGGAGAGTTCGCCTTTGTGCTCTTCTCCACAGCATCTTCGCAGCGTTTGTTCCAGGATGATCAGATGGCGCTCCTGCTGGTGACGGTAACGCTCTCCATGATGACCACGCCGCTGCTGATGAAGCTGATTGATAAATCCCTCTCGCGACGCTTTAATCCGCCGGAAGAAGAGGGCGAAACGCCGTGGGTGGAGGACGATAAGCCGCAGGTGATTGTGGTGGGCTTTGGCCGCTTTGGGCAGGTGATAGGCCGCTTGTTGATGGCGAACAAAATGCGCATTACGGTGCTGGAGCGCGATATCAGCGCGGTCAACCTGATGCGTAAATATGGCTACAAAGTCTATTACGGCGATGCCACTCAGCTTGAACTCCTGCGCTCGGCGGGCGCTCAGGCGGCGGAGTCGATCGTCATCACCTGTAACGAGCCGGAAGATACGATGAAGCTGGTGGAGCTGTGTCAGCAGCATTTCCCGCATCTGCATATTCTGGCGCGAGCGCGGGGACGCGTTGAGGCGCACGAGCTGCTGCAGGCTGGGGTGAAAAACTTCTCGCGTGAGACCTTCTCCAGCGCGCTGGAACTGGGCCGTAAAACCCTGGTATCGCTGGGGATGCATCCGCATCAGGCCCAGCGCGCCCAGCTGCATTTCCGTCGCCTCGATATGCGTATGCTGCGCGAGCTGATGCCAGTCCATAGCGATACGGCGCAGATCTCCCGCGTGCGGGAAGCGCGTCGCGAGCTGGAAGAGATCTTCCAGCGGGAAATGCAGAAGGAACGACGTCAGCTGGACGGCTGGGATGAATTCGAATAGAGGAAAAAGTATGGCAGTTCGTAAACGTTTTATTGCAGGTGCAAAATGCCCGTCCTGCCAGGCGCAAGATACGCTGGCCATGTGGCGTGAGAATAATATTGATATTGTTGAGTGTGTTAAGTGCGGGCATCAGATGCGCGAGGCGGACAAAGAGGTTCGCGAGCACGTTCGCAAAGAAGAGCAAGTGATCGGGATTTTTCATCCGGACTAGCGATATGCCCTCAGATTTTTTAAGCTAAAGGGTACACGGGTGCAGATTTCCGCTACAATCTGCGCCAGCAATTTTCCCACGCTCAGGAGATATCATGAAAGTAGCAAAAGACCTGGTGGTCAGCCTGGCCTATCAGGTACGTACAGAAGACGGTGTGTTGGTTGATGAGTCTCCGGTGAGTGCGCCGCTGGACTACCTGCATGGTCACGGTTCCCTGATTTCCGGCCTGGAAAACGCGCTGGAAGGTCACGTAGTTGGCGACAAATTTGATGTTGCTGTAGGCGCGAACGACGCTTACGGTCAGTACGACGATAATCTGGTTCAGCGCGTTCCTAAAGACGTGTTCATGGGCGTTGACGAGCTGCAGGTTGGCATGCGCTTCCTGGCTGAAACCGACCAGGGTCCAGTACCGGTTGAAATCACCGAAGTGGAAGACGAGCACGTTGTGGTTGACGGTAACCACATGCTGGCTGGTCAGAACCTGAAATTCAACGTAGAAGTTATCGCGATTCGTGAAGCGACCGCTGAAGAACTGGCTCACGGCCACGTTCACGGTGCGAACGGTCACGACCACGATCACGACCATGGTCACGACGGTTGCTGCGGTGGTCACGGCCACGACCATGACCACGGTCATGAGCACGGCAAAGGTGGTTGTGGCGGTAACGGCGGTTGCGGCTGCCATTAATTTTTGGCTAAGCAGCGTGCACAAAAAAGCGGGATTAAATCCCGCTTTTTTTACGCCTCAATAATGAGGTGGTGGCGTCTCTTCGGCCTGTGAGGCGATGTGTGACGATTGACTCGCTTTCACTTTTTCCGTCAGCAGACGCAGAAGATCGCGCAGTTTGGCCATTTCCAGTTCGTGAGCCGTCACGGTCTGGTTCAGCTCATCTATGGTAACTTCCTGAAAAGCCAGACGGCTTTCCAGCTCGGCCAGCCGCGCTTCCATCGTAGTTTCTTGCATGATTGACCTCTCTTAAGTTTCGCACGCCTCAGGCGTTGGCGGCGGCGAATTTTACCCGAGTTTACTCCTGTGTACAGCATCCCGCCTTAAGGCAAGAAACTTATTTAAACAAAAATAGTCTGAAAAGAGGCGAGTTTAGGGAGAGTCTGTCTGTAGATTTCTTCTGCAACGTTCTATAGTACGCTTCTCATATACGTTTAATGCTGGGGTGAGAGGCCCCGGACCTGGAGAAATGGATGAAATCACTGTTTAAAGTAACGCTGCTGGCGACCACGATGGCCGTCGCACTGAATGCGCCGCTCTCTTTCGCTGCTGATACCGCTGCGAAACCTGCTGCAAGCGCAGACAGCAAAGCTGCGTTCAAAAATGACGACCAGAAATCAGCCTATGCGCTGGGCGCGTCTCTGGGTCGTTACATGGAAAACTCTCTCAAAGAGCAAGAGAAACTGGGCATCAAACTGGATAAAGACCAGCTGATCGCCGGGGTTCAGGATGCGTTTGCAGACAAGAGCAAACTGTCTGACCAGGAAATCGAACAGACCCTGCAGGCTTTTGAAGCGCGCGTGAAGGGCGCTGCTCAGGGCAAGATGGAACAAGACGCAAAAGACAACGAAGCGAAGGGCAAAGCCTACCGCGATACTTTTGCTAAAGAGAAGGGTGTGAAAACCTCGTCTACCGGTCTGCTGTATAAAGTAGAGAAAGCCGGTACGGGCGATGCGCCGAAAGACAGCGATACCGTTGTGGTGAACTACAAAGGTACCCTGATCGACGGTAAAGAGTTCGATAACTCTTACACTCGCGGTGAGCCGCTCTCCTTCCGTCTCGACGGTGTTATCCCAGGCTGGACCGAAGGCCTGAAAAACATCAAGAAAGGCGGCAAAATTCAGCTGGTGATCCCACCGGATCTGGCTTACGGCAAAACAGGCGTTCCGGGTATTCCGGCTAACTCCACGCTGGTCTTCAACGTTGAACTGCTGGACATCAAACCGGCTCCGAAGGCAGATGCCAAACCGGACGCTGCAGCAGATGATAAAGCTGCAGACGCAGCGAAGAAGTAAAACGCTGAAAACCGCCGCCTTTAAGGCGGCGGTTTTTTTATTGTGGGGCAGATATAATTAACACTGGAAAGCGTTACCTACGCTGTATTAATTTAGTTGTCCGTGTAAATATGAGCCTGCCCTGACAACCTAATGACAGGCTCCTGAAAAGGAGTGTTTTTTTCATGTCCAGGTCGCTTTTAACCAACGAAACCAGTGAACTCGATTTGCTGGATCAACGTCCTTTCGACCAGACCGACTTCGATATTCTCAAATCCTACGAAGCGGTGGTGGACGGGTTAGCGATGCTCATTGGCTCCCACTGCGAAATCGTATTGCACTCCCTGCAAGATCTGAAATGTTCCGCCATCCGCATTGCTAATGGTGAGCACACTGGCCGTAAAATTGGATCGCCAATTACCGACCTTGCACTGCGTATGCTGCACGACATGACCGGCGCGGACAGCAGCGTCTCCAAATGCTATTTTACTCGTGCCAAAAGCGGCGTTCTGATGAAGTCAGAAACGATCGCCATCCGTAACCGCGACCACCGCGTCATCGGGCTGCTGTGTATCAACATCAACCTTGATGTGCCCTTCTCCCAAATCATGAGCACCTTTGTTCCGCCTGAAACGCCGGAAGTGAACTCGTCAGTGAACTTTGCTTCCTCGGTGGAAGACCTCGTCACTCAGACGCTGGAGTTCACCATCGAAGAGGTGAATGCCGATCGCAACGTATCGAACAACGCCAAGAACCGCCAGATCGTGCTGAACCTCTATGAGAAAGGTATTTTCGATATTAAGGATGCGATTAACCAGGTGGCCGATCGCCTGAACATCTCCAAGCACACGGTTTATCTGTACATCCGCCAGTTCAAAAGCGGTGATTTTCTGGGACAAGAGAAGTAATGCGTTTTGCCATCATGGTGACGGGGCCGGCTTACGGTACTCAGCAGGCCAGTAGCGCTTTGCAATTCGCCGAGGCGTTGTTGGCTGCCGGGCATCAGCTGGAGAGCGTTTTTTTCTATCGCGAAGGGGTCTACAACGCGAATCAGTTGACCTCACCGGCGTCGGATGAGTTTGATCTGGTGCGCGCCTGGCAGAAGCTTAACGAGCAGCAGGGCGTCGAACTGCACATCTGCGTGGCGGCGGCCTTGCGTCGCGGCGTGACGGATAACGCAGAAGCTGAGCGTCTCGGTCTTGCGGCGTCGAATCTCCAGCCTGGATTTTCTCTGAGTGGATTAGGGGCGCTGGCGCAAGCGGCACTGACCTGCGATCGGATGGTGCAATTCTGATGAACCGCATTGCATTTGTATTTACTTCCGCCCCTCACGGCAGCGCGGCGGGCAGGGAAGGGCTGGATGCGCTTCTCGCGACTTCGGCGTTGACGGAAGATATCGGCGTGTTCTTTATCGGTGATGGCGTGTTCCAGATTCTGGCCGGGCAACAGCCTCAGCAGATTCTGGCGCGAGACTATATTGCGACCTTTAAAGTTTTACCGCTTTACGACATTGAGACATTCTGGGTTTGTGCGGCCTCTTTAAAAGAGCGCGGGCTGGATGAAAACAGCGCCATGGTGCTGGACGCCACCATCATTTCCCCACAAGCGTTACGCGAACAACTCTCCCATTATCAAACTGTTCTGACTTTCTGAGGCCATCATGCTCCATACCTTGCGCCACTCCCCGTGGCAGTGCGACATCGAAGGGTTACTGAGAATGCTGGGCGAAGGCGACGATCTGTTGCTGATCCAGGACGGTGTTCTGGCCGCAATTGAGGGCAGCCGCTTTGTTGAAATTCTCAACAATGCCCCCATTACTGTCTCTGCGCTAAAGGAAGACATTGCTGCCCGTGGCCTTGTTGGTCAAATTTCAGCCAAAATCGACGCGGTTAGCTATACTGATTTCGTCAATCTGACGGTGAAACACGCCACTCAAATGAGTTGGTGAGGCGAGATCGCTGTATATTTCTTGACACCTTTTCGGCGTGGCCCTAAAATTTCGCGTCCTCATATTGTATGAGGCGATTTATTACGTGTTTACGAAGCAAAAGCTAAAACCAGGAGCTATTTAATGGCAACAGTTAACCAGCTGGTACGCAAACCACGCGCTCGCAAAGTTGCAAAAAGCAACGTGCCTGCGCTGGAAGCCTGCCCGCAGAAACGTGGCGTATGTACTCGTGTATATACCACCACTCCTAAGAAACCAAACTCCGCACTGCGTAAAGTATGCCGTGTGCGTTTGACCAACGGTTTTGAAGTGACTTCCTACATCGGTGGTGAAGGTCACAACCTGCAGGAACACTCCGTGATCCTGATCCGTGGCGGTCGTGTAAAAGACCTTCCGGGTGTTCGTTATCACACCGTTCGTGGTGCGCTCGACTGCTCCGGCGTTAAAGACCGTAAGCAAGCTCGCTCCAAGTATGGCGTGAAGCGTCCTAAGGCTTAATGGTTCTCCGTTAAGTAAGGCCAAACTGATTTATCTTAATGTCAAACTAAACTCTTTGAGTTTTGGACAATCCTGAATTAACAACGGAGTATTCCCATGCCACGTCGTCGCGTCATTGGTCAGCGTAAAATCCTTCCAGATCCTAAGTTCGGATCAGAACTGCTGGCAAAATTTGTAAATATCCTGATGGTAGATGGTAAAAAATCTACTGCAGAAGCAATCGTATACAGCGCGCTGGAGACCCTGGCTCAGCGTTCTGGTAAAAATGAACTGGAAGCTTTCGAAGTCGCTCTCGACAACGTTCGCCCAACTGTAGAAGTTAAGTCCCGCCGCGTTGGTGGTTCTACTTATCAGGTTCCAGTTGAAGTTCGTCCGGTTCGTCGTAATGCTCTGGCAATGCGTTGGATCGTTGAAGCTGCTCGTAAACGCGGTGATAAATCCATGGCTCTGCGTCTGGCGAACGAACTTTCTGATGCTGCAGACAACAAAGGTACTGCAGTTAAGAAACGTGAAGACGTTCACCGTATGGCAGAAGCCAACAAGGCGTTCGCACACTACCGTTGGTAATCCCTTCGGAGTCATAGTCACCAGGCGGGCGCTTCAGAGAAGCCGCCCGCTCTGGGTTACTTAACTGAACGCCAAAGAATCAAACGAGGAATCAAATGGCTCGTACAACACCCATCGCACGCTACCGTAACATCGGTATCAGTGCGCACATCGACGCCGGTAAAACCACTACTACCGAACGTATTCTGTTCTACACCGGTGTAAACCATAAAATCGGTGAAGTTCATGACGGCGCAGCCACCATGGACTGGATGGAACAGGAGCAGGAGCGTGGTATTACCATCACCTCCGCAGCGACTACTGCATTCTGGTCAGGTATGGCTAAGCAGTATGAACCGCATCGCGTAAACATCATCGACACCCCGGGCCACGTTGACTTCACTATCGAAGTTGAACGTTCCATGCGTGTTCTTGATGGTGCAGTAATGGTTTACTGCGCAGTTGGTGGTGTTCAGCCACAGTCTGAAACCGTATGGCGTCAGGCTAATAAATACAAAGTTCCACGCATCGCGTTCGTTAACAAAATGGACCGTATGGGTGCTAACTTCCTGAAAGTTGTTGGTCAGATCAAAACCCGTCTGGGCGCGACTCCGGTTCCGCTGCAGCTGGCAATTGGTGCTGAAGAAGGTTTCACCGGTGTTGTTGACCTGGTGAAAATGAAAGCCATCAACTGGAACGAAGAAGATGCAGGCGTCACCTTCGTTTATGAAGATATCCCAGCAGACATGCAGGCACTGGCCGAAGAATGGCACCAGAACCTGATCGAGTCCGCTGCAGAAGCTTCAGAAGAGCTGATGGAGAAATACCTGGGTGGTGAAGAACTGACTGAAGAAGAGATCAAGAAAGCTCTGCGTCAGCGCGTTCTGAACAACGAAATCATCCTGGTAACCTGTGGTTCTGCGTTCAAGAACAAAGGTGTTCAGGCAATGCTGGATGCGGTAATTGATTACCTGCCATCCCCAGTAGATGTTCCTGCGATCAACGGTATCCTGGACGACGGTAAAGACACTCCGGCTGAACGTCACGCAAGTGATGAAGAGCCGTTTGCTGCACTGGCGTTCAAAATCGCTACCGACCCGTTCGTGGGTAACCTGACGTTCTTCCGCGTGTACTCTGGCGTGGTTAACTCCGGTGACACCATCCTGAACTCCGTGAAAGCGGCACGTGAGCGTTTCGGTCGTATCGTACAGATGCACGCGAACAAACGTGAAGAGATCAAAGAAGTTCGTGCGGGCGACATCGCTGCTGCAATCGGTCTGAAAGACGTGACTACTGGTGACACCCTGTGTAACCCAGATCACCCGATCATTCTGGAGCGTATGGAGTTCCCAGAGCCGGTAATCTCTATCGCCGTTGAACCGAAAACCAAAGCTGACCAGGAAAAAATGGGTCTGGCTCTGGGCCGTCTGGCTAAAGAAGACCCATCATTCCGCGTATGGACTGATGAAGAATCTAACCAGACCATCATCGCTGGTATGGGTGAACTGCACCTCGACATCATCGTTGACCGTATGAAGCGTGAATTCAACGTTGAAGCTAACGTGGGTAAACCTCAGGTTGCTTACCGCGAAGCGATTCGTGCGAAAGTTACCGATGTTGAAGGTAAACACGCTAAGCAGTCTGGTGGTCGTGGTCAGTACGGTCATGTTGTTATCGACATGTACCCACTGGAGCCGGGCTCAAATCCGAAAGGTTACGAGTTCATCAACGACATCAAAGGTGGTGTAATTCCTGGCGAATACATCCCTGCCGTTGATAAAGGCATCCAGGAGCAGCTGAAGTCTGGTCCACTGGCTGGTTATCCGGTAGTAGATCTGGGTGTGCGTCTGCACTTCGGTTCTTACCATGACGTTGACTCCTCTGAACTGGCGTTTAAACTGGCCGCTTCTATCGCCTTCAAAGATGGCTTTAAGAAAGCGAAACCAGTTCTGCTTGAGCCTATCATGAAGGTTGAAGTTGAGACTCCGGAAGAGAACACTGGTGATGTCATCGGTGACCTTAGCCGTCGTCGTGGTCAGCTGAAAGGTCAGGAATCTAACGCTACTGGCGTTCAGATTCATGCTGAAGTTCCGTTGTCTGAAATGTTCGGATACGCAACTCAGCTGCGTTCTCTGACCAAAGGTCGTGCGTCTTACTCCATGGAATTCCTGAAGTATGATGATGCGCCTAACAACGTTGCTCAGGCCGTAATCGAAGCCCGCGGCAAATAAGCCCCGGGGTTAAAAACCAAAATCCCGTGTCCCCTCGGTGAGGGGGCACTATAGTAAGGAATATAGCCGTGTCTAAAGAAAAATTTGAACGTACAAAACCGCACGTCAACGTTGGTACTATCGGCCACGTTGACCACGGTAAAACTACCCTGACTGCTGCAATCACTACCGTTCTGGCTAAAACCTACGGTGGTTCTGCTCGTGCATTCGACCAGATCGATAACGCACCAGAAGAAAAAGCTCGTGGTATCACCATCAACACTTCCCACGTTGAATATGACACCCCGACTCGCCACTACGCACACGTAGACTGCCCGGGCCACGCCGACTATGTTAAAAACATGATCACCGGTGCTGCTCAGATGGATGGCGCAATCCTGGTTGTTGCTGCGACTGACGGCCCTATGCCTCAGACTCGTGAGCACATCCTGCTGGGTCGTCAGGTTGGCGTTCCTTTCATCATCGTGTTCCTGAACAAATGCGACATGGTTGATGACGAAGAGCTGCTGGAACTGGTAGAAATGGAAGTTCGTGAACTTCTGTCCCAGTACGACTTCCCAGGTGATGATACTCCAATCATCCGTGGTTCTGCTCTGAAAGCGCTGGAAGGCGAAGCAGAGTGGGAAGCTAAAATCGTTGAGCTGGCTGGCTTCCTGGATTCTTACATCCCAGAACCAGAGCGTGCGATTGACAAGCCGTTCCTGCTGCCTATCGAAGACGTATTCTCCATCTCCGGCCGTGGTACTGTAGTTACCGGTCGTGTAGAGCGCGGTATCGTTAAAGTTGGCGAAGAAGTTGAAATCGTTGGTATCAAAGAGACTGCTAAGTCTACCTGTACTGGCGTTGAAATGTTCCGCAAACTGCTGGACGAAGGCCGTGCTGGTGAGAACGTTGGTGTTCTGCTGCGTGGTATCAAACGTGAAGAAATCGAACGTGGTCAGGTACTGGCTAAGCCAGGCTCTATCAAGCCGCACACCAAATTCGAATCTGAAGTTTACATCCTGTCCAAAGATGAAGGCGGCCGTCATACTCCGTTCTTCAAAGGCTACCGTCCACAGTTCTACTTCCGTACAACTGACGTGACCGGTACCATCGAACTGCCAGAAGGCGTTGAGATGGTAATGCCAGGCGACAACATCAAAATGGTTGTTACCCTGATCCACCCAATCGCGATGGATGACGGTCTGCGTTTCGCAATCCGTGAAGGCGGCCGTACTGTTGGTGCAGGCGTTGTTGCTAAAGTTCTGAGCTAATTACTCGTTAATTAGTTTTGAATAAAAAAGGGCGCTTCGGCGCCCTTTTTGCTTTTTGAATTTATTGCCTGTCACAATTATTCGCATTTTTTGTTCGCTCCCGGCCCGTCTCTCCACGCATGTGCTATTGTAATCATAATTATTCTCACTTACACTTTGATCATAAATTGAGCGGGAGTTTTTATGTACGTTTGTTTGTGTAATGGTGTGAGTGACAAAAAAATACGTCAGGCCGTTCGCCAGTTTCACCCTCAGTCTTTCCAACAGCTTCGTAAGTTTGTTCCGGTAGGAAATCAATGCGGTAAGTGCGTGCGCGCAGCGCGAGAGATAATGCAGGACGAATTGATGCAGATCCCGGAATACAAAGAGATCGCCTGACAGGCTATCTTTTTTTTGACATCCCTGTAGCCCCATCTACGCTTCAATAAGTGGAAGCGGAGGGACTATATAATGAAAGGTGATGTTAAAATCATAAGTTATCTCAATAAATTATTGGGAAATGAGCTTGTCGCAATCAATCAGTATTTTCTCCATGCGAGAATGTTCAAAAATTGGGGCCTGACACGCCTCAACGATGTTGAATACCATGAATCCATCGATGAGATGAAACATGCCGATAAATACATCGAGCGTATTTTATTTCTTGAAGGCATTCCGAATTTGCAGGATCTCGGCAAGCTCGGCATTGGTGAAGATGTCGAAGAGATGCTGCAGTCCGACCTCAGGCTTGAGCTTGAAGGTGCGAAAGATCTTCGAGAAGCCATCGCTTACGCCGACAGCGTTCATGACTATGTCAGTCGCGATATGATGATCACGATTCTGGCAGATGAAGAGGGCCATATCGACTGGCTGGAAACCGAGCTGGACCTCATCGGTAAAATTGGATTGCAAAACTACCTGCAGTCTCAGATCAAAGTGGCAGACTGATTAAACTCTGCCAGCCCGCCAATAAACCTGCTGCCGCCATAAAAGGGCCAAACGGTAGCGGGTTTTTATGTATCTGTTTACCCGGATTGCGCAGCACCTGAATGAGCACATAGCTCGTGGCCAACAGTGCCGCTGCGAGTACCATCGCAGGAAGTACGCACCAGCCGTGCCAGGCACCCAGGGCAGCAAGGTATTTCACATCCCCATATCCAAGCCCTTCTTTTTTGAACACCGTCCGAAATCCCCAGTAAACGCAGGCAAAGCCAAGGTATCCCGCCATTGCACCCACAACAGCACTGGCGAGGAAATCAGGATGGTTAACAAGATGGAAAAGCAGTCCCGTCCAAAGCAATGGACAGAGGTATTTGTCCGGCAACAGCCCGGAACGAATATCCGCGCGAATCAGAAGACAGGTCAACAGGGTGTAAATCATCAGAAAGGGGAGAGCCGCTAGCATGATGTAAGCCTCTAAAGTTATCGCTGCGTCATCCTCTTCTCTGAGTTTCAACCGGACAACCCGCAAATTTGACCTCTGCGTAGCGCATTCCAGTGAATCCTCTTTGCCTGTGATGGTTTGCAGTAAACTGTCGAGGCGCTACGCAAAACCCGCCCCTGGAGTCTGTTTTATAAACGGCACTTGCGTTGTGTTCAGATTTACGTATAATGCGCGGGCTTGTCGTAATTGACAGCTGGTTCAATCTGAACCTGAGTAACACTGTTTTTCGTTACTCAACAATGCTCCCAATTGGGGGGCTACGTAAGAACGGTTACACTCTCCCATCAATCGTAATGGGTTTGAGTAGTAATCATTTTCGTTTATAAAATAATTGGAGCTCTGGTCTCATGCAGAACCAAAGAATCCGTATCCGCCTGAAAGCGTTTGATCATCGTCTTATCGATCAATCAACCGCGGAAATCGTCGAGACTGCTAAGCGCACTGGTGCGCAAGTCCGTGGTCCGATCCCGCTGCCGACCCGCAAAGAGCGCTTTACCGTTCTGATCTCTCCGCACGTTAACAAAGACGCGCGTGATCAGTACGAGATCCGCACTCACAAGCGTCTGGTTGACATCGTTGAGCCAACTGAGAAAACCGTTGATGCTCTGATGCGTCTGGATCTGGCTGCCGGTGTAGACGTGCAGATCAGCCTGGGTTGATCAGGTCATCGAGCGATTGAGAGGTTGAAACAATGATTGGTTTAGTCGGTAAAAAAGTGGGTATGACCCGCATCTTCACTGAAGATGGCGTTTCTATCCCAGTAACCGTAATCGAAGTTGAAGCAAACCGCGTTACTCAGGTTAA
The DNA here is from genome assembly GCF_058791735.1 of Lelliottia sp. EB106-05-01-XG201. NCBI lineage: Bacteria > Pseudomonadati > Pseudomonadota > Gammaproteobacteria > Enterobacterales > Enterobacteriaceae > Lelliottia > Lelliottia sp. EB106-05-01-XG201. Next base: position 4,300,596 of record NZ_JBYTDV010000001.1, on the reverse strand, counting down.
AGACCTGGCTAACGATGGCTACCGTGCTGTTCAGGTTACTACCGGTGCTAAAAAAGCTAACCGTGTAACCAAGCCGGAAGCTGGTCACTTCGCTAAAGCTGGCGTTGAAGCTGGCCGTGGTCTGTGGGAATTCCGTCTTGCTGAAGGCGAAGAGTTCACCGTAGGTCAGGACATTAGCGTTGAGCTGTTTGCTGAAGTTAAAAAAGTTGACGTAACCGGTACCTCTAAAGGTAAAGGTTTTGCTGGTACCGTTAAGCGCTGGAACTTCCGTACCCAGGACGCTACCCACGGTAACTCCTTGTCTCACCGCGTTCCGGGTTCTATCGGTCAGAACCAGACTCCGGGCAAAGTGTTCAAAGGCAAGAAAATGGCAGGTCAGCTGGGTAACGAACGTGTAACTGTTCAGAGCCTGGACGTAGTACGTGTTGACGCTGAGCGCAACCTGCTGCTGGTTAAAGGTGCTGTTCCCGGTGCAACCGGTAGCGACCTGATCGTTAAACCAGCTGTGAAGGCGTAAGGGGATAGCAATGGAATTAGTATTGAAAGACGCGCAGAGCGCGCTGACTGTTTCCGAAACTACCTTCGGTCGTGATTTCAACGAAGCGCTGGTTCACCAGGTTGTTGTTGCTTATGCAGCTGGTGCTCGTCAGGGTACTCGTGCTCAGAAGACTCGTGCTGAAGTAACTGGTTCCGGCAAAAAGCCGTGGCGCCAGAAAGGTACCGGCCGTGCGCGTTCAGGTTCTATCAAGAGCCCGATCTGGCGTTCCGGTGGCGTGACCTTCGCTGCTCGCCCGCAGGACCACAGTCAAAAAGTAAACAAAAAGATGTACCGCGGCGCGCTGAAAAGCATCCTGTCCGAACTGGTACGTCAGGATCGTCTGATCGTTGTCGAATCATTCTCTGTTGAAGCGCCTAAAACTAAGCTGCTGGCACAGAAACTGAAAGACATGGCTCTGGAAGATGTGCTGATCATCACCGGTGAGCTGGACGAGAACCTGTTCCTGGCTGCGCGCAACCTGCACAAGGTTGACGTACGCGATGCAACTGGTATCGACCCGGTTAGCCTGATCGCCTTCGACAAAGTCGTAATGACTGCTGATGCTGTTAAGCAAGTTGAGGAGATGCTGGCATGATTCGTGAAGAACGTCTGCTGAAGGTGCTTCGCGCACCGCACGTTTCTGAAAAAGCGTCTGCTGCGATGGAAAAAACAAATACCATCGTTCTCAAAGTTGCTAAAGACGCGACCAAAGCAGAAATCAAAGCTGCTGTGCAGAAACTGTTTGAAGTCGAAGTCGAAGTCGTTAACACCCTGGTAGTTAAAGGGAAAGTTAAACGTCACGGACAGCGTATCGGTCGTCGTAGCGACTGGAAAAAAGCTTACGTCACCCTGAAGGAAGGCCAGAATCTGGACTTCGTCGGCGGCGCTGAGTAAGTCGGAGGAGTAATACAATGGCAGTTGTTAAATGTAAACCGACATCTCCGGGTCGTCGCCACGTCGTTAAAGTGGTCAACCCAGAGCTGCACAAGGGCAAACCTTTTGCTCCGCTGGTTGAAAAAAACAGCAAATCCGGTGGTCGTAACAACAATGGCCGTATCACCACTCGTCACATCGGTGGTGGTCACAAGCAGGCTTACCGTATTGTTGACTTCAAACGCAACAAAGACGGTATCCCGGCAGTTGTTGAGCGTCTTGAGTACGATCCGAACCGTTCCGCGAACATCGCGCTGGTTCTGTACAAAGATGGCGAACGCCGTTACATCCTGGCCCCTAAAGGCCTGAAAGCTGGCGACCAGATTCAGTCTGGCGTTGATGCTGCAATCAAAGCAGGTAACACCCTGCCGATGCGCAATATCCCGGTTGGTTCTACCGTTCATAACGTAGAAATGAAACCAGGTAAAGGCGGTCAGCTGGCACGTTCCGCTGGTACTTACGTTCAGATCGTTGCTCGCGATGGTGCTTATGTCACCCTGCGTCTGCGTTCTGGTGAAATGCGTAAAGTCGAAGCAGACTGCCGTGCAACTCTGGGCGAAGTTGGCAATGCTGAGCATATGCTGCGTGTTCTGGGTAAAGCAGGTGCTGCACGCTGGCGTGGTGTTCGTCCTACCGTTCGCGGTACTGCGATGAACCCAGTCGACCACCCACATGGTGGTGGTGAAGGTCGTAACTTTGGTAAGCACCCTGTAACACCATGGGGCGTTCAGACCAAAGGTAAGAAGACCCGCAGCAACAAGCGTACTGATAAATTTATCGTACGTCGCCGTAGCAAATAATTTTAGAGGATAAGCCATGCCACGTTCTCTCAAGAAAGGTCCTTTTATTGACCTGCACTTGCTGAAGAAGGTAGAGAAAGCGGTGGAAAGCGGAGACAAGAAGCCCCTGCGCACTTGGTCCCGTCGTTCAACGATCTTTCCTAACATGATCGGTTTGACCATCGCTGTCCATAATGGTCGTCAGCACGTTCCAGTCTTTGTTTCCGACGAAATGGTCGGTCATAAACTGGGTGAATTCGCACCGACTCGTACTTATCGCGGCCACGCTGCTGATAAAAAAGCGAAGAAGAAATAAGGTAGGAGGAAGAGATGGAAACTTTAGCTCAACATCGCCATGCTCGTTCTTCTGCTCAGAAGGTTCGCCTTGTTGCTGACCTGATTCGCGGTAAGAAAGTGTCGCAGGCCCTGGACATCCTGACCTATACCAACAAGAAAGCTGCGGTATTGGTCAAGAAAGTACTGGAATCTGCCATTGCTAACGCTGAACACAACGATGGCGCTGACATTGACGATCTGAAAGTTGCGAAAATCTTCGTAGACGAAGGCCCAAGCATGAAGCGCATTATGCCGCGTGCGAAAGGTCGTGCAGATCGCATCCTGAAGCGCACCAGCCACATTACTGTGGTTGTGTCCGATCGCTGAGACTCTGGAGACTAGCAATGGGTCAGAAAGTACATCCTAATGGTATTCGCCTGGGTATTGTAAAACCATGGAATTCAACCTGGTTTGCGAACACCAAAGAATTCGCTGACAACCTGGACAGCGATTTTAAAGTACGTCAGTACCTGACTAAGGAACTGGCTAAAGCGTCTGTATCTCGTATCGTTATCGAGCGTCCGGCTAAGAGCATTCGTGTGACTATTCACACCGCTCGCCCGGGTATCGTTATCGGTAAGAAAGGCGAAGACGTAGAAAAACTGCGCAAGGTCGTAGCGGATATCGCTGGCGTTCCTGCACAGATCAATATCGCTGAAGTTCGTAAGCCTGAACTGGACGCTAAATTGGTTGCTGACAGCATCACTTCACAGCTGGAACGTCGCGTTATGTTCCGTCGTGCTATGAAGCGTGCTGTACAGAACGCAATGCGTCTGGGCGCTAAAGGTATCAAAGTTGAAGTTAGCGGCCGTCTCGGCGGCGCGGAAATCGCACGTACCGAATGGTACCGCGAAGGTCGCGTACCGTTGCACACACTGCGTGCTGACATCGACTACAACACCTCTGAAGCGCACACCACTTACGGTGTAATCGGCGTTAAGGTATGGATCTTCAAAGGTGAGATCCTGGGTGGTATGGCTGCTGTTGAACAACCGGAAAAACCGGCTGCGCAACCTAAAAAGCAGCAGCGTAAAGGCCGTAAATAAGGAGCGTCGCTGATGTTACAACCAAAGCGTACAAAATTCCGTAAAGTGCACAAAGGCCGCAACCGTGGTCTGGCGCAGGGTACGGATGTTAGCTTCGGCACTTTCGGTCTGAAAGCTGTTGGCCGTGGTCGTCTGACTGCACGTCAGATCGAAGCAGCACGTCGTGCAATGACCCGTGCAGTTAAGCGTCAAGGTAAAATCTGGATCCGTGTATTCCCGGACAAACCAATTACCGAGAAGCCGCTGGAAGTTCGTATGGGTAAAGGTAAAGGTAACGTGGAGTATTGGGTTGCCTTGATTCAGCCGGGTAAAGTCCTTTATGAAATGGACGGCGTACCGGAAGAGCTAGCCCGTGAAGCATTCGGCCTGGCAGCAGCGAAACTGCCGATTAAAACCACCTTTGTAACTAAGACGGTGATGTAATGAAAGCAAATGAGCTGCGTGAAAAAAGCGTTGAAGAGCTGAACGCTGAGCTGCTGAACCTGCTGCGTGAGCAGTTTAACCTGCGCATGCAGGCGGCAAGTGGCCAGCTGCAACAGACTCACCTGCTGAAGCAAGTGCGTCGTGATGTTGCACGCGTTAAGACTTTACTGACTCAGAAGGCGGGTGCGTAATGACCGATAAAATCCGTACTCTGCAAGGTCGTGTTGTTAGCGACAAAATGGAGAAATCCATTGTTGTTGCTATCGAACGTATTGTGAAACACCCGATCTACGGTAAATTCATCAAGCGTACGACCAAACTGCACGTACATGACGAGAACAACGAATGCGGTATCGGTGACGTGGTTGAAATCCGCGAATGCCGTCCGCTGTCCAAGACTAAGTCCTGGACGCTGGTTCGCGTTGTAGAGAAAGCCGTTCTGTAATACAGTAAGGCCTCTCAATACGAATACACGGCTCAGTAATGGGCCGTGTATTTTTTCTACCCATATTGTAGAACCGGTGTTATAATGCCGCGCCCTCGATATGGGGCTTTTCGACGACTCTGATTTTAGGGTCTCAGGTAGTAGTTGACATTAGCGGAGCACTAAAATGATCCAAGAACAGACTATGCTGACCGTCGCCGACAACTCCGGTGCACGTCGCGTAATGTGTATCAAGGTTCTGGGTGGCTCGCACCGTCGCTACGCAGGCGTAGGCGACATCATCAAGATCACCATCAAGGAAGCAATTCCACGTGGTAAGGTCAAGAAAGGTGATGTGCTGAAAGCGGTAGTGGTGCGCACCAGGAAGGGTGTTCGTCGCCCTGACGGTTCTGTCATTCGCTTCGATGGTAATGCATGCGTTATTTTAAACAATAACAGCGAGCAGCCTATCGGCACGCGTATCTTTGGGCCGGTAACTCGTGAACTTCGTACTGAAAAGTTCATGAAAATTATCTCTCTGGCACCAGAAGTACTCTAAGGAGCGAATCATGGCAGCGAAAATCCGTCGTGATGACGAAGTTATCGTGTTAACCGGTAAAGATAAAGGTAAACGCGGTAAAGTAAAAAATGTTCTGTCTTCCGGCAAGATCATTGTTGAAGGTATCAACCTGGTTAAGAAACATCAGAAGCCGGTTCCGGCCCTGAACCAACCAGGTGGCATCGTTGAAAAAGAAGCTGCAATTCAGGTTTCTAACGTTGCACTCTTCAACGCGGCAACCGGTAAGGCTGACCGTGTAGGCTTTAGATTCGAAGACGGCAAAAAAGTCCGTTTCTTCAAGTCTAACAGCGAAACTATCAAGTAATTTGGAGTAGTACGATGGCGAAACTGCATGATTACTACAAAGACGAAGTAGTTAGCAAACTCATGACTGAGTTTAACTACAATTCTGTCATGCAAGTCCCTCGGGTCGAGAAGATCACCCTGAACATGGGTGTTGGTGAAGCGATCGCTGACAAGAAACTGCTGGATAACGCAGCAGCTGATTTGACAGCAATCTCCGGTCAAAAGCCGTTGATCACCAAAGCACGCAAATCTGTTGCAGGCTTCAAAATCCGTCAGGGCTATCCGATCGGCTGTAAAGTAACTCTGCGTGGCGAACGCATGTGGGAGTTCCTTGAGCGCCTGATCTCTATTGCTGTTCCACGTATCCGTGACTTCCGTGGCTTGTCCGCTAAGTCATTCGATGGTCGTGGTAACTACAGCATGGGTGTCCGTGAGCAGATCATCTTCCCAGAGATCGACTACGATAAAGTCGACCGCGTGCGTGGTTTGGATATTACCATTACCACTACTGCGAACTCTGACGAAGAAGGCCGTGCTCTGCTGGCTGCCTTTGACTTCCCGTTCCGCAAGTAAGGTAGGGTTACTGAATGGCTAAGCAATCAATGAAAGCACGCGAAGTAAAGCGCGTAGCTTTAGCTGATAAATTCTTCGCTAAACGCGCTGAACTGAAAGCGATCATTTCTGATGTGAACGCTTCCGACGAAGATCGTTGGAACGCAGTTCTGAAGCTGCAGTCTCTGCCGCGTGATTCCAGCCCGTCTCGTCAGCGTAACCGCTGTCGTCAAACTGGTCGTCCGCACGCTTTCCTGCGGAAGTTCGGGTTGAGCCGTATTAAGGTCCGTGAAGCCGCTATGCGCGGTGAAATCCCGGGTCTGAAAAAGGCTAGCTGGTAATTGTCACCAATTGAATCACGGGAGTAAAGACAGATGAGCATGCAAGATCCGATCGCGGATATGCTGACCCGTATCCGTAACGGTCAGGCCGCGAACAAAGTTGCGGTCACCATGCCTTCCGCCAAGCTGAAAGTGGCAATTGCCAATGTGCTGAAGGAAGAAGGTTTTATCGAAGATTTTAAAGTTGAAGGCGACACCAAGCCGGAACTGGAACTTACTCTTAAGTATTTCCAGGGTAAAGCTGTTGTAGAAAGCATTCAGCGTGTCAGCCGCCCAGGCCTGCGCATCTATAAGAAAAAAGATGAGCTGCCTAAAGTTATGGCTGGTCTGGGTATCGCAGTTGTTTCTACCTCTAAAGGTGTTATGACTGATCGTGCAGCGCGCCAAGCTGGTCTTGGTGGCGAAATTATCTGCTACGTAGCCTAATCGGAGGAAAGAATGTCTCGTGTTGCTAAAGCACCGGTCGTCATTCCTGCCGGCGTTGATGTAAAAATCGACGGTCAGGTTATTACGATCAAAGGTAAAAACGGCGAGCTGACTCGTACCCTCAACAATGCTGTTGAAGTTAAACATGCAGATAATGCTCTGACCTTCGGTCCGCGTGATGGTTTCGTGGATGGATGGGCTCAGGCTGGTACCGCGCGTGCCCTGCTGAACTCAATGGTTGTTGGTGTTACCGAAGGCTTCACTAAAAAGCTTCAGCTGGTTGGTGTAGGTTATCGTGCAGCTATCAAAGGGAATGCAGTAGGCCTGTCTCTGGGCTTCTCTCACCCCGTTGAGCATCAGCTGCCTGCCGGTATCACTGCAGAATGTCCGTCTCAGACTGAAATCGTGCTGAAAGGCGCGGATAAACAGCTGATCGGTCAGGTTGCAGCAGACCTGCGCGCCTACCGTCGTCCTGAGCCTTACAAAGGCAAGGGTGTCCGTTACGCCGACGAAGTCGTGCGTACCAAAGAGGCTAAGAAGAAGTAAGGTAACACTATGGATAAGAAATCTGCTCGTATCCGTCGTGCGACCCGCGCACGCCGCAAGCTCAAAGAGCTGGGTGCAACTCGCCTGGTGGTACATCGTACCCCGCGTCATATTTACGCACAGGTCATTGCACCAAACGGTTCTGAAGTTCTGGTAGCTGCTTCTACTGTAGAAAAAGCTATTACAGAACAATTGAAGTACACCGGTAACAAAGACGCTGCTGCAGCTGTAGGTAAAGCTGTTGCTGAACGCGCTCTGGAAAAAGGCATCAAAGTTGTGTCCTTTGACCGTTCCGGGTTCCAATATCATGGTCGTGTCCAGGCACTGGCAGATGCTGCCCGTGAAGCTGGCCTTCAGTTCTAAGGTAGAGGTGTAAGATGGCTCACATCGAAAAACAAGCTGGCGAACTGCAGGAAAAGCTGATCGCGGTTAACCGCGTATCTAAAACCGTTAAAGGTGGTCGTATTTTCTCCTTCACAGCTCTGACTGTTGTTGGCGATGGTAACGGTCGCGTTGGTTTTGGTTACGGTAAAGCGCGTGAAGTTCCAGCAGCGATCCAGAAAGCGATGGAAAAAGCCCGTCGCAATATGATTAACGTCGCGCTGAACCACGGCACCCTGCAACACCCTGTTAAAGGTGTTCACACGGGTTCTCGTGTCTTCATGCAGCCAGCTTCAGAAGGTACCGGTATCATTGCCGGTGGTGCAATGCGCGCCGTTCTCGAAGTTGCTGGAGTTCATAACGTTCTGGCTAAAGCATATGGTTCCACCAACCCGATTAACGTGGTTCGTGCAACTATTGATGGCCTGGAAAATATGAATTCTCCAGAAATGGTCGCTGCCAAGCGTGGTAAATCCGTTGAAGAAATTCTGGGGTAATTGACCATGGCAAAGACTATTAAAATCACTCAAACCCGCAGTGCAATCGGTCGTCTGCCGAAACACAAGGCAACGCTGCTTGGCCTGGGTCTGCGTCGTATTGGTCATACCGTTGAGCGTGAGGATACTCCCGCTGTACGTGGTATGGTCAACGCGGTTTACTTCATGGTTAAAGTTGAGGAGTAAGAGATGCGTTTAAATACTCTGTCTCCAGCCGAAGGCTCTAAAAAGGCGGGTAAACGCCTTGGTCGTGGTATCGGTTCTGGCCTCGGTAAAACCGGTGGTCGTGGTCACAAAGGTCAGAACTCTCGTTCTGGCGGTGGCGTACGTCGCGGTTTCGAGGGTGGCCAGATGCCACTGTACCGTCGTCTGCCGAAATTCGGTTTCACCTCTCGCAAATCAGCGATTACAGCGGAAATCCGTCTGTCTGACCTGGCGAAAGTTGAAGGCGGCGTTGTAGACCTGAACACGCTGAAAGCAGCAAACATTATCGGTATCCAGATCGAGTTCGCGAAAGTGATCCTGGCTGGTGAAGTTTCTACTCCGGTAACTGTTCGTGGCCTGCGTGTTTCTAAAGGCGCTCGTGCTGCTATCGAAGCTGCTGGCGGTAAAATTGAGGAATAAGTAGCAGATGGCTAAGCAACCGGGATTAGATTTTCAAAGTGCCAAGGGTGGATTTGGCGAACTGAAACGCAGACTTTTGTTTGTTGTTGGTGCGCTGATCGTTTTCCGTATTGGCTCTTTTATTCCGATCCCTGGTATCGATGCCGCTGTACTTGCCAAACTGCTTGAGCAACAGCGAGGCACCATCATTGAGATGTTTAACATGTTCTCTGGTGGTGCTCTCAGCCGTGCTTCTATCTTTGCACTGGGTATCATGCCGTACATTTCGGCATCGATTATTATCCAGCTGCTGACGGTCGTTCATCCGGCCTTGGCAGAGTTGAAGAAAGAAGGGGAGTCTGGTCGTCGTAAGATCAGCCAGTACACCCGTTACGGCACTCTGGTGCTGGCAATATTCCAGTCAATCGGTATTGCTACCGGTTTACCGAATATGCCTGGTATGCAGGGCCTGGTTATTAACCCGGGCTTTGCATTCTATTTCACCGCTGTTGTAAGTCTGGTCACAGGGACTATGTTCCTGATGTGGCTCGGCGAACAGATTACTGAGCGAGGTATCGGCAACGGTATCTCAATCATTATCTTCGCCGGTATCGTTGCGGGACTCCCGCCAGCCATTGCCCATACAATCGAGCAAGCGCGTCAAGGCGACCTGCACTTCCTCCTGTTGCTATTGGTTGCAGTATTAGTATTTGCCGTGACCTTCTTTGTTGTCTTTGTTGAACGTGGTCAACGCCGCATTGTGGTGAACTACGCGAAACGTCAGCAAGGTCGTCGTGTCTATGCTGCACAGAGCACACATTTACCGCTGAAAGTGAATATGGCCGGGGTTATCCCAGCAATCTTCGCTTCCAGTATCATTCTGTTCCCAGCAACCATCGCGTCATGGTTCGGGGGCGGAACCGGTTGGAACTGGCTGACAACAATTTCGCTGTATTTGCAGCCTGGGCAACCGCTTTATGTGTTACTCTATGCGTCTGCAATCATATTCTTCTGTTTCTTCTACACGGCGTTGGTTTTCAACCCGCGTGAAACAGCAGATAACCTGAAGAAGTCCGGTGCATTTGTACCAGGAATTCGTCCGGGAGAGCAAACGGCGAAGTATATCGATAAAGTAATGACTCGTCTGACTTTGATTGGTGCGTTGTACATTACTTTTATCTGCCTGATCCCGGAGTTCATGCGTGATGCAATGAAAGTACCGTTCTACTTCGGTGGGACCTCACTGCTTATCGTTGTCGTCGTGATTATGGACTTTATGGCTCAAGTGCAAACTCTGATGATGTCCAGTCAGTATGAGTCTGCCTTGAAGAAGGCGAACCTGAAAGGCTACGGCCGTTAATTGGTCGCCCGAGAAGTTACGGAGAGTAAAAATGAAAGTTCGTGCTTCCGTCAAGAAATTATGCCGTAACTGCAAAATCGTTAAGCGTGATGGCGTCATCCGCGTGATTTGCAGTGCCGAGCCGAAACATAAACAGCGTCAAGGCTGATTATTTCGCATTTTTTTCTTGCAAAGTTGGGTTGAGCTGGCTAGATTAGCCAGCCAATCTTTTGTATGTCTGTACGTTTCCATTTGAGTATCCTGAAAACGGGCTTTTCAGCATGGTGCGTACATATTAAATAGTAGGAGTGCATAGTGGCCCGTATAGCAGGCATTAACATTCCTGATCAGAAACATGCTGTGATCGCATTAACTTCGATCTATGGCGTCGGCAAGACCCGTTCCAAAGCCATTCTGGCTGCAGCGGGTATCGCTGAAGATGTTAAGATCAGTGAGCTGTCTGAAGAACAAATCGACACGCTGCGTGACGAAGTTGCCAAATTTGTCGTTGAAGGTGATCTGCGCCGTGAAGTTAGCATGAGCATCAAGCGCCTTATGGACCTTGGTTGCTATCGCGGTTTGCGTCATCGTCGTGGTCTCCCGGTTCGCGGTCAGCGTACCAAGACCAACGCACGTACCCGTAAGGGTCCGCGCAAACCGATCAAGAAATAATCGGGGTGATTGAATAATGGCAAAGGCACCAATTCGTGCACGTAAACGTGTAAGAAAACAAGTCTCTGACGGCGTGGCTCATATCCATGCTTCTTTTAACAACACCATCGTTACTATTACTGATCGTCAGGGTAACGCATTGGGTTGGGCAACAGCCGGTGGTTCCGGTTTCCGTGGTTCTCGCAAATCGACTCCGTTCGCAGCCCAGGTTGCAGCAGAGCGTTGTGCAGAAGCCGTAAAAGAATACGGCATCAAGAATCTGGAAGTTATGGTTAAAGGTCCGGGTCCGGGTCGCGAATCAACTGTTCGTGCTCTGAACGCCGCTGGTTTCCGCATCACTAATATTACTGATGTGACTCCGATCCCTCATAACGGTTGTCGTCCGCCGAAAAAACGTCGCGTATAACGCTTACGTTTTCTAGGATTGTTGGAGATAGAAAATGGCAAGATATTTGGGTCCTAAGCTCAAGCTGAGCCGTCGTGAGGGCACCGACTTATTCCTTAAGTCTGGCGTTCGCGCGATCGATACCAAGTGTAAAATTGAACAAGCTCCTGGCCAGCACGGTGCGCGTAAACCGCGTCTGTCTGACTATGGTGTGCAGTTGCGTGAAAAGCAAAAAGTTCGCCGTACCTACGGTGTGCTGGAGCGTCAGTTCCGTAACTACTATAAAGAAGCAGCACGTCTGAAAGGCAACACCGGTGAAAACCTGTTAGCTCTGCTGGAAGGCCGTCTGGACAACGTTGTTTACCGTATGGGCTTCGGCGCTACTCGTGCTGAATCACGCCAACTGGTTAGCCATAAAGCAATCATGGTAAACGGTCGTGTTGTTAACATCGCTTCTTATCAGGTTAAAGCGAACGACGTTGTTAGCATTCGTGAGAAAGCGAAAACGCAATCTCGCGTGAAAGCCGCTCTGGAGCTGGCTGAGCAGCGTGAAAAGCCAACCTGGCTGGAAGTTGATGCTGGCAAGATGGAAGGCACGTTCAAGCGTCAGCCAGAACGTTCTGATCTGTCTGCGGACATTAACGAACACCTGATCGTCGAGCTTTACTCCAAGTAAAGCTTAGTACCAAAGAGAGGACACAATGCAGGGTTCTGTGACAGAGTTTCTAAAACCGCGCCTGGTAGATATCGAGCAAGTGAGTTCGACGCACGCCAAGGTGACCCTTGAGCCTTTAGAGCGTGGCTTTGGCCATACTCTGGGTAACGCACTGCGCCGTATTCTGCTCTCATCGATGCCGGGTTGCGCGGTGACCGAAGTTGAGATTGATGGTGTACTTCATGAGTACAGCACCAAAGAAGGCGTTCAGGAAGATATCCTTGAAATCCTGCTCAACCTGAAAGGGCTGGCGGTGAGAGTTCAGGGTAAAGATGAAGTTATTCTTACTCTGAATAAATCTGGCATTGGCCCTGTGACTGCAGCCGACATTACCCATGATGGTGATGTCGAAATCGTCAAGCCGCAGCACGTGATCTGCCACCTGACCGATGAGAACGCAGCTATCAGCATGCGTATCAAAGTTCAGCGCGGTCGTGGTTATGTGCCGGCTTCTGCCCGAATTCATTCGGAAGAAGATGAGCGCCCAATCGGCCGTCTGCTGGTCGACGCATGCTACAGCCCTGTAGAGCGTATTGCCTACAATGTTGAAGCAGCGCGTGTAGAACAGCGTACCGACCTGGACAAGCTGGTCATCGAAATGGAAACCAACGGCACAATCGATCCTGAAGAGGCGATTCGTCGTGCGGCGACCATCCTGGCAGAACAACTTGAAGCTTTCGTTGACTTACGTGATGTTCGTCAGCCGGAAGTGAAAGAAGAGAAACCAGAATTCGATCCGATCCTGCTGCGCCCTGTTGACGATCTGGAATTGACTGTCCGCTCTGCTAACTGCCTTAAGGCAGAAGCTATCCACTATATCGGTGATCTGGTACAGCGTACCGAGGTTGAGTTGCTGAAAACGCCTAACCTGGGTAAAAAATCTCTTACTGAGATTAAAGACGTGCTGGCTTCACGTGGTCTGTCTCTGGGCATGCGCCTGGAAAACTGGCCACCGGCAAGCATTGCTGACGAGTAACCGGATCACAGGTTAAGGTTTTACTGAGAAGGATAAGGTCATGCGCCATCGTAAGAGTGGTCGTCAACTGAACCGTAACAGCAGCCATCGCCAGGCTATGTTCCGCAACATGGCAGGTTCACTGGTTCGTCATGAGATCATCAAGACGACCCTGCCTAAAGCGAAAGAGCTGCGTCGCGTAGTTGAGCCGCTGATTACTCTTGCCAAGACTGACAGCGTTGCTAATCGTCGTCTGGCATTCGCCCGTACTCGTGATAACGAGATCGTGGCAAAACTGTTTAACGAACTGGGCCCGCGTTTCGCGAGCCGTGCAGGTGGTTACACTCGTATTCTGAAGTGTGGCTTCCGTGCAGGCGATAACGCTCCGATGGCTTACATCGAGCTGGTTGATCGTTCTGAATCGAAAGCAGAAGCTGCTGCAGAGTAATCTGTAGTAACGTAAAAGAACCCGCTTCGGCGGGTTTTTTTATATCCTCTGAATCATCCCTTCTCTACACTGTCTGAATCCACTCTTCATATCTTCGGAGTTTTACGATGTGGCTGCTTGATCAATGGGCAGAGCGTCATATCCTGGATGCCCAGCGCAATGGCGAATTTAGCGATCTTCCAGGTACCGGCCAACCGCTGACGCTTGATGACGATACTTTTGTGCCTGCTGAATTGCGTTCAGGCTACCGGTTATTAAAAAACGCGGGTTGCCTTCCACCGGAGCTGGAAAATCGTAAGGATGCACTCGCTCTGGCCGATTTGCTTAAAAGCATTAAGCCAGATGACCCCGAAGCACAGGAAATACGTCGTTGGTTGACGCTGGTCGAGCTAAAATTGCAGCAAGCCGGGGTCAATACAGACTTTCTGTATGGTGATTACTCGGATCGTTTATTCAAGACACCCAAAGAGGACTAGCTCATGTATCGCATCGGGGAGCTCGCAAAGCTTGCAGACGTCACGCCAGACACCATCCGCTATTATGAAAAGCAGCAGATGATGGAGCATGAAGTGCGCACAGAGGGTGGTTTTCGTCTCTATACGGAAAAGGACCTTCAGCGGCTTAAGTTTATTCGCTATGCACGGCAACTTGGTTTTACGCTTGAGTCGATCAGGGAATTGCTTTCGATCCGTATCGATCCCGAGCATCACACCTGCCAGGAGTCGAAAAGCATTGTTCAGGCCAGGCTGACTGAGGTGGAAGGGCGTATAGAAGAGCTGCAAACCATGCAGCGCTCGCTGCAACGGCTGAATGACGCCTGTTGCGGTACCGCCCACAGTAGCATCTACTGTTCGATCCTTGAGACTCTCGAGCAGGGGGCCAGCGGAATACAGCGCGGCTGTTGATTTTTAGTACGCGTGGATCTACACTCGCGCCGATTTTACTTACAATCTGGAGGACTTATGAGCCGCTATCAGCATACGAAGGGGCAAATTAATGACAATGCGATTGAGGCGTTGTTACACGATCCACTGTTTCGGCAGCGCGTCGAAAAGAATAAAAAAGGGAAAGGAAGTTATCTTCGCAAAGGGAAACACGGCAAGCGGGGTAACTGGGAGGCCAGTGGCAAGAAAGTGATTCACTTTTTTACCACTGGCCTTTTGGCTTTATGGGCCTGATTAAGGGTGACTGTTTTGCTCTTTTAACAGGTCGCGAATTTCAGTCAGCAGCACTTCTTCTTTGGTCGGTGCCGGTGGCGCAGCCGCAGGCTCTTCTTTTTTACGGTTGAGTTTGTTGATGAGTTTAATCGCCATAAAGATAGCGAAGGCCACGATCAAAAAGTCGAAAATGTTCTGAATAAATACGCCATAGTGCATCACGACAGCAGGGATATCGCCCTGAGCATCCCTGAGAGTAACGGCAAATTGTTTAAAATCGACTCCCCCAATTAACAGTCCTAGCGGTGGCATAATGATATCGGCAACCAAAGACGAAACAATCTTACCGAATGCCGCACCGATAATGACACCCACTGCCAAATCCACTACATTCCCGCGCATCGCAAATTCGCGAAATTCTTTAATAACACTCATTTTATTCTCCTTGAGCCAGCTAACGATCCTAAGTTTAACAAATCATTAGCCAATTTCCATTGAGGATAAATAATCGTTATGAAAAACTAAGCATTATAAAATAGAGGGTTAATAGAAAAAGGTGCCCAATTGAGCACCTTTAGCCATTACAGGAAGAAAGGACTTGGCTGGAACAAACGCTCGACGTCGGTAATAAACTTTTTATCTGTCAGGAACATAATGACGTGGTCACCCTGTTCGATGCGCAAATTATCATTGGCGATCATGACATCATTCCCGCGCACCACGGCGCCAATAATTGTACCCGGTGGAAGTTTTATTTCATCAATGGAGCGGCCCACCACGCGTGAAGTCGTTTCATCCCCATGCGCTACGGCTTCAATTGCCTCAGCAACACCACGGCGCAGAGAGGATACACCCACAATATCGGCTTTACGGACATGGCTAAGCAGCGCTGAAATAGTGGCCTGCTGCGGCGAAATCGCAATATCAATCACGCTACCTTGCACAAGATCGACGTAGGCCTTGCGCTGAATAAGTACCATGACTTTTTTAGCGCCCATGCGTTTTGCCAGCATGGCCGACATGATATTCGCTTCATCGTCGTTGGTGACGGCAATAAACAGATCAACTTGATCGATATGTTCTTCAGCCAGCAATTCCTGATCCGAGGCATCGCCGTAGAATACGATCGTATTCTGTAATTTTTCAGCCAGCTCTGCGGCGCGCTGCTGATCGCGTTCGATCAACTTCACGCTGTAATCTTTTTCCAGACGATGCGCCAGGCCAGCGCCGATATTCCCGCCGCCAACCAGCATAATGCGCTTATAGGGTTTTTCCAGGCGCTGAAGTTCGCTCATGACCGCGCGAATATGCTGTGACGCGGCAATAAAGAACACCTCATCGCCTGCTTCAACAATGGTCGAGCCCTGCGGACGAATAGGACGGTCATGGCGGAATATCGCTGCCACGCGGGTATCGATATGTGGCATGTGCTCGCGCATAGTGGATAACGCATTACCAATCAACGGGCCGCCATAATAGGCTTTCACCACCGCGAGGCTGACTTTACCTTCGGCAAAATTCACCACCTGCAGTGCGCCTGGGTACTCAATCAGACGGTAAATACTGTCGATCACCAGCTGTTCCGGGGCGATGAGATGATCAATGGGCACCGCTTCGGAATTGAAGAGCTTTTCTGCATCACGCACGTAATCCGGCGAGCGAATACGCGCAATGCGGTTTGGGGTGTTGAATAACGAATAGGCGACCTGGCAGGCCACCATATTCGTTTCATCTGAACTGGTTACGGCAACCAGCATATCAGCATCGTCGGCTCCCGCCTCGCGAAGCACGCGTGGATGCGATCCGTGACCCTGAACCACACGCAGATCGAACTTATCCTGCAAACCGCGCAGACGATCGCCATTGGTATCAACGATTGTGATGTCGTTGTTTTCGCCCACCAGGTTTTCGGCCAGCGTTCCGCCGACCTGTCCTGCACCCAGAATGATTATCTTCATAGCTTGCGACCCGTTTTCAACATCACGCTTTGATTAGCTTAGCGTAAAAGAAGCCATCACCTTCTTCCGCTCCCGGCAGGTTTTGGATGCCAGGATTATCGACTGTGCCTGTCGTGTGTAACGCGGCATCAGCAGTCCGTTTCAGGAATGCCGCAATCTGCCGGGAATTCTCTTCCGGAAGAACGGAGCACGTTGCGTAGACCAGGGTTCCGCCAGATTTCAGATGCGGCCAGACGGCATCAAGAATCTCACTCTGCAGTTGAGCCAGCTCGTTGATATCACGATCCCGACGCAGCCATTTGATATCCGGATGACGACGAATCACACCCGTAGCGGAGCAAGGAGCATCCAACAGGATACGATCAAATTTCTCGTCGCCGCACCACTCTGAAGGCGTACGCCCATCACCCTGTTTAACCTGGGCTTTAAGACCTAAGCGTTTCAGGTTGTCATAAACGCGGGAGAGTCGTTGCTCGTCAACATCGACAGCCAGAACGCTGGCCTGCGGCGCAGCTTCAAGGATATGCGTGGTTTTACCGCCAGGAGCGGCACAAAGATCCAGGATGCGCTCGCCATTTTGTGGCGCCAGATAAGTGATACATCCCTGCGCTGAAGCGTCCTGAACGGTCACCCAGCCCTGGTCAAAGCCAGGTAACGCCTGCACCGGGGCAGGGGAAGCCAGACGCACCGCGTCGGGATAGGCGTCATGCGTAAAACCGCTCATGTCTGCCTGTTCCAGCAGTGCCAGCCATTCATCGCGGGTATGGTGGATACGGTTAACACGCAGCCACATTGGTGGACGCTGATTATTGGCTTCAACAATGGATTCCCACTGCTGCGGATAGGCTTTTTTCAGGCGCTTAAGCAGCCATTCAGGATGGAGAAAACGCTGCTCGGACTGGCTGAACTCGGCGATCAGTTCTTCCTGCTGACGCTGGAACTGGCGCAATACGCCATTGATCAAGCCTTTCAACTGCGGACGTTTGATTGCGACCGCACCTTCAACGGTTTCAGCCAGCGCGGCATGAGGCGGAATGCGTGTATGGAGCAGTTGGTAGAAGCCGACCATGATCAAATAATGGATGGTGCGCTGCTTGCCCGTCATTGGGCGGGACATCAGCTTGTTGATCAGCCACTCTTGCTGCGAGAGCGTACGCAGCACGCCAAAGCACAACTCCTGAAGCAGGGCTTTGTCTTTATCAGAAACTTTCTGCTGAAGCGGCGGAAGGATATTGCTCAGGGATTGACCCTGTTCGACCACTTTCTCAATGGCCTGTGCAGCCATGCTGCGAAGATTTTGTTTTTTCATAACCGCTAAAATAAAAATGCCCGGAAACTCCGGGCCTTAGGATTAAATGCACTCAGCCGAGATGCTTGCCCGGCGTAAACCATTCGCGACGGGAATTCAGCAGGTCCTGCGCGCTCATTGCCTTCTTACCGGCAGGCTGCAGCGACTCCAGATTCAGGATGCCATCAGTCGTAGCCACCTGAATTCCCTGTTTATTCGCGTCAATGATGGTGCCCGGCTGTGCGTGAGATTTGCCATCAATCACCGACGCTTTCCAGATTTTCACCGGCTGATCGTCAATAGTCATCCAGCTCATCGGCCAGGGATTAAAGGCGCGAATGCAGCGCTCTAGCTGGGCAGCGGAAAGTGACCAGTCGATTTGCGCCTCTTCTTTACTGAGCTTTTCAGCATAAGTCACGAGACTTTCATCCTGCACTTCAGGTTGAGTTTTGCCATCGGCAAGCTGCTGTAAAGTTTCAATGAGCCCCTGCGGGCCCAGGTCTGCCAGTTTGTCGTAGAGCGTGGCGCTGGTATCTTCCGCAGCGATCGGGCATGCCAGCTTATACAGCATATCTCCCGTATCCAGCCCGACGTCCATCTGCATGATGGTGACGCCGGTTTCGCTGTCACCCGCCCAGAGCGAACGCTGAATAGGCGCCGCGCCGCGCCAGCGTGGAAGAAGAGAACCATGCACGTTGATGCAGCCGAGGCGAGGCATATCGAGAACCGCTTTTGGCAGAATCAAACCATACGCCACGACCACCATCACATCGGCATTCAGGTCTGCGACCAGCTGCTGATTTTCCTGAGGGCGTAAAGAGACGGGCTGGAAAACGGGCAAACCATGCTCTTCCGCCAGGACTTTGACCGGGCTCGGCATGAGTTTCTTGCCGCGGCCAGCAGGGCGGTCGGGCTGAGTGAACACCCCAACAACCTGGTGTCCAGATGATAACAGCGCGTCAAGATGACGCGCTGCGAAGTCAGGAGTTCCCGCGAAGATAATACGTAGATTTTTAGACACGTTATTCCTTGTATCCGGGGGATGTTATGCGCGGGTGCGCATACGATCCAGTTTCTCTACTTTCTGACGAATACGCTGCTGTTTCAGCGGAGAGAGATAATCGATAAACAGTTTACCGACCAGATGATCCATCTCGTGCTGAATGCAGATCGCCAGCAGATCGTCTGCTTCCAGTTCAAACGGTTTACCCTCGCGATCGAGCGCGCGGATTTTCACTTTTTCTGCACGCGGCACTAAGGCGCGCTGTTCAGGAATGGACAGACAACCTTCTTCGATGCCGGTCTCGCCGCTCTTCTCGAGCAGTTCCGGGTTAATCAGTACCAGGCGCTCTTCGCGATTCTCAGAAACATCGATCACGATAATGCGTTTATGGATATTCACCTGCGTCGCCGCAAGGCCAATGCCTTCTTCGGCGTACATCGTATCGAACATATCATCAACGATACGTTGAATTTCTGCATTCACTTCTTTTACCGGTTCAGCAACAATGCGAAGGCGCTCGTCCGGGATATGTAACACTTGCAAAACTGCCATAAATTTCCAGAGCCGTGTTCAGGAGTTGAAAAGATCATTACCTCTATTCTAGACAAATCCCCCTCTGATTGACAGCATCGCTGACCAATCGCAAAGATTGCTGAGGCTGCTTATGGCAGGGGAAAAGGATGACTTCCACAGAGATATGGTTACGGCTGATTAACATAGGGGATTTGTGTGGCGATGCCATGCTGATGGCTGCACAGCGTTTATTGCAAAGCGGAGAAATTGATGCTGCTGCTCTGGCAGAGGCTGGCCTGACACCCAAACGGGCCGCCAAATTCATGAACTTTAAGGAGGCGGAACTCGAACGTTCTCTGGAATGGCTTGAGCAGCCAGGGCACTACCTCATATCTGCGGATAATCCACGCTACCCGCCACAATTACGAACTCTGCCTGATTATCCTGGCGCGCTATTCGTTAAGGGCAATATCGAGGTTCTGAACAGCGTTCAACTGGCGGTGGTCGGAAGCCGAGCCCCCTCATGGTACGGAGAGCGGTGGGGCAGGATTTTTTGTGAGCATCTCGCCAAATCGGGATTCACCATCACCAGCGGACTGGCGTGCGGAATTGATGGCGTGGCCCATCGCGCAGCGCTCTCGGCGGTGGGGAAAAGCATTGCCGTTCTTGGCAATGGCCTGTTTAGCATTTATCCCCGCCGCCACGCCGCTCTGGCTGCCAGCATTATTGACGCCGGGGGAGCTGTCGTTTCTGAGTTTTCACTCGCCACTTCACCCTTTCCCGCTAATTTCCCGCGACGCAATCGCATTATTAGCGGACTGAGCCTGGGCGTACTGGTTGTCGAAGCGGCATTACGTAGCGGATCGCTCGTTACGGCCCGATGCGCGATGGAACAAGGTCGAGAAGTCTTCGCTTTGCCCGGCCCCATTGGCAACCTGGGTTGTGAAGGGCCGCACTGGCTCATTAAGCAAGGAGCAACGCCTGTGACCAGCCCGGAGGAGATCCTGGAAAATTTGCGATATGGGCTACATTGGTTACCAGATGAGCCTGAAAAATCACTTTATTCATCAGATCAGGAGGAGGTGGCATTGCCATTTCCTGAGCTCCTGGCTAACGTAGGAGATGAGGTAACACCTGTTGACGTTGTCGCTGAACGTGCCGGCCAATCTGTGCCTGTGACGGTAGCACAGCTACTCGAACTGGAGTTAGCAGGATGGATCGCAGCTGTACCCGGCGGCTATGTCCGATTGAGGAGGGCAAGCCATGTTCGACGTACTGATGTATTTGTTTGAGACTTACATCCATAACGAAGCTGAAATGCGCGTGGATCAGGACCGACTGACGCGAGATCTTACCGATGCAGGATTTGAACGGGAAGATATTTATAACGCGTTAATGTGGTTAGAAAAGCTGGCTGATTATCAGGAAGGCCTTGTCGAACCCATGCAGCTCGCTTCCGATCCTCTGTCTGTGCGTATTTTTACGGCTGAAGAGTGTGAAAGGCTGGATGCCAGTTGCCGGGGATTTATCTTATTCCTGGAGCAGATTCAGGTGCTAAACCTCGATACCCGAGAAATGGTGATAGAGCGCGTCATGGCGCTGGATACGGCAGAATTTGAACTGGAAGACCTCAAATGGGTGATCCTGATGGTTCTGTTTAATATTCCAGGCTGCGAAAATGCCTATCAGCAAATGGAAGAATTACTCTTTGAAGTGAATGAAGGTATGCTGCATTAATCCATCAATGTAGCTCCAAGAGTTGTTATGGCCAAATCAGCACTGTTTACGGTGTCTAATAACGAGCCCTGCCCACAGTGTGGGGCTAATCTTGTCATCCGGTCCGGGAAACACGGTCCGTTTCTCGGTTGTTCACACTATCCAGAATGTGATTATGTCCGTCCCCTGAAGAGTCAGGCGGACGGACATATCGTTAAAATTCTGGAGGGACAAATGTGTCCGGTCTGTGGTGCTGCTTTGGCTCTACGACAGGGGCGCTTTGGCATGTTCATCGGCTGTAGCCACTATCCTGAATGCAGCCATACAGAGCAGATTGATAAACCCGACGAAACCGCGATTGCTTGCCCTCAGTGTCAAGAAGGACAGCTGGTGCAGCGTCGTTCCCGCTTCGGTAAAACCTTCCATTCCTGCGATCGCTATCCTGAATGCCAGTTCGTTATCAATCTCAAGCCGGTGGCGGGGATTTGCCCTCACTGCGATTATCCCCTGCTCATCGAGAAGAAAACGGCACAGGGCGTTAAACTCTTTTGTGCCAGTAAACAATGTGGAAAGCCGGTCTCGGCGGATTAAACCTGTGAAGAATAAATTAACATCGGACTCCATGGCCCGTGCGCTGGAAGTCCTGAGAAACGAAGAAGTCATCGCCTATCCAACGGAAGCTGTGTTTGGGGTTGGATGCGATCCTGACAGCGAAACGGCCGTTACTCGTTTATTAGAATTAAAGCAAAGACCGGTCGAGAAAGGACTGATTTTAATTGCTGCCAGCTTCGAGCAGCTCAAGCCCTATATTGATGATTCGATGCTGAATCAGGCGCAGCGCGAGACCATTTCCGCGGCATGGCCAGGTCCAGTCACCTTTGTTTTCCCGGCGCAGCCCACGACGCCGCGTTGGCTGACGGGGCGCTTTGACTCTCTTGCGGTGCGTGTTACCGATCATCCGCTGGTGGTTGAACTGTGCCAGACTTTCGGTAAACCGCTGGTTTCGACCAGTGCTAATCTGACTGGACTGCCACCTTGCCGTACATCGCAAGAGGTGCTGGCCCAGTTTGGTGATGATTTCCCGGTGGTGATCGGTGAAACCGGTGGCCGTCTGAATCCGTCTGAAATCCGTGATGCATTGACCGGCGAGCGCTTTCGCCAGGGGTAATATGATGGATAAGTTCGCCGTATTTGGTAACCCAATTGCTCACAGCAAGTCGCCGTTCATTCATCAGCAATTTGCGCAGCAGCTGCAAATTGATCACCCATATGGCCGCGTTCTGGCGCCAGTCGATGACTTTCTTCCGACGCTGGATGCTTTTTTTAACGGTGGCGGGAGAGGCGCAAATGTCACCGTCCCCTTTAAAGAAGAAGCCTTTGCCCGAGCGGATGAACTCACTGAGCGAGCCTCTCTGGCGGGGGCGGTGAACACGCTCAAACGTCTGGAAGACGGGCGCCTGCTGGGTGATAACACCGATGGCATTGGCTTGTTAAGCGATCTCGAAAGGCTCTCTTTTATTAAGAAGGGATTTCGTATCTTGCTGATTGGCGCGGGTGGGGCCTCTCGCGGTGTGTTGTTACCGCTCCTCTCTCTGGATTGTGCCGTCACGATCACGAATCGCACGTTTTCCCGCGCACAAGATCTGGCTACGCTATTTGCCCATACGGGGAGTGTGAGTGCTGTAGCAATGGATGATCTGGACGGACATGAGTTCGATCTTATTATTAATGCCACCTCCAGCGGTATCGGTGGTGAAGTGCCCGCGATCCCTTCTTCTATCGTGAGTCCGCACATTTATGCCTACGACATGTTCTATCAAAAGGGGAAAACCCCTTTTCTGAACTGGTGTGAAGATCGTGGCGCAAAACATCTGGCTGACGGTCTGGGAATGCTGGTGGGGCAGGCAGCACATGCGGTTTTGCTCTGGCATGGCGTATTACCTGAAGCCGAACCGGTGATTGAAAAGCTGAAACAGGAATTGCTGGCATGAATCAGGCGATTCAGTTTCCCGACAGGGAAGTGTGGGATGAGGGCAAACAGGCGGTCTGTTTTCCGGTATTAGTTAACGGCGTGCAATTGACCTGTGCTATTACGGGCGAGTTATTGCTTAAACGGTTTGGCGGGACGATCCCTCTGGACGTGTTCAGGGATCATCGCTGGGATCTGGAAGAAGAAGCCAGCGATATGATCCGTGATGAACAGGAAGACGATCAAGGCTGGGTGTGGTTTTCCTGAGCCAGATAGTCGTCTTTCCATTTGACGTAATTATTTGCGGAGTATTTCAGTCCTTCGATCTCCGCCTCTTTCAAAGGGCGGATCTGTTTTACCGGACTGCCTAAATAGAGAAAGCCACTTTCCAGACGTTTGTTTTGCGGGACCAGGCTACCTGCGCCGATCATCACGTCGTCTTCTACTATTACCCCGTCCAGCAGAATAGAGCCCATCCCCACAAGGACGCGGTTGCCAATCGTGCAGCCGTGTAACATCACTTTATGGCCGACGGTGACATCCTCTCCAATAATGAGGGGATTGCCTTCTGGGTTGTAACTCGATTTATGGGTCACATGTAGAACGCTTCCATCCTGAATATTGGTGCGTGCACCGATTGCCACGTAATTCACATCACCTCGGATCGCGACCAGCGGCCAGATACTGACATCATCATCCATTCTGACATCACCAATGACCACGCTGCTGGCATCGATCATGACGCGAGCCCCGATTTTCGGGAACAGATCTTTATAAGGACGGAGTACTGCGGACATATCAACCTCGACTGGTGAGCTTATACAGAAGACATTGATCCTATTATGCCGCACCAGCAGGGGTTAAATGCGTCAATTTTTAAGCAGATCGGGTAGGATCTCGTCGATAAGAGTGGAAAAGCAGCAGTCAGGAAAAAAGATCTAAAAAACGCTTGTGCTAAAAACTGGGATCCCTATAATGCGCCTCCATCGACACGGCAGATGTGAATCACTTCACACTAACCACCAGGTCGGTTGAAGAGAAAAAATCCTGAAATTCAGGGTTGACTCTGAAAGAGGAAAGCGTAATATACGCCACCTCGCAACGGTGAGCGAAAGCCGCGTTGCACTGCTCTTTAACAATTTATCAGACAATCTGTGTGGGCACTCAAAGTGACATGGATTCTAAACGTCGAAAGACGCTAAATGAATACCAAAGTCTCTGAGTGAACATACGTAATTCATTACGAAGTTTAATTCACGAGCATCAAACTTAAATTGAAGAGTTTGATCATGGCTCAGATTGAACGCTGGCGGCAGGCCTAACACATGCAAGTCGAGCGGTAGCACAGAGAGCTTGCTCTCGGGTGACGAGCGGCGGACGGGTGAGTAATGTCTGGGAAACTGCCTGATGGAGGGGGATAACTACTGGAAACGGTAGCTAATACCGCATAACGTCGCAAGACCAAAGAGGGGGACCTTCGGGCCTCTTGCCATCAGATGTGCCCAGATGGGATTAGCTAGTAGGTGGGGTAACGGCTCACCTAGGCGACGATCCCTAGCTGGTCTGAGAGGATGACCAGCCACACTGGAACTGAGACACGGTCCAGACTCCTACGGGAGGCAGCAGTGGGGAATATTGCACAATGGGCGCAAGCCTGATGCAGCCATGCCGCGTGTATGAAGAAGGCCTTCGGGTTGTAAAGTACTTTCAGCGAGGAGGAAGGCATTGTGGTTAATAACCACAGTGATTGACGTTACTCGCAGAAGAAGCACCGGCTAACTCCGTGCCAGCAGCCGCGGTAATACGGAGGGTGCAAGCGTTAATCGGAATTACTGGGCGTAAAGCGCACGCAGGCGGTCTGTCAAGTCGGATGTGAAATCCCCGGGCTCAACCTGGGAACTGCATTCGAAACTGGCAGGCTAGAGTCTTGTAGAGGGGGGTAGAATTCCAGGTGTAGCGGTGAAATGCGTAGAGATCTGGAGGAATACCGGTGGCGAAGGCGGCCCCCTGGACAAAGACTGACGCTCAGGTGCGAAAGCGTGGGGAGCAAACAGGATTAGATACCCTGGTAGTCCACGCCGTAAACGATGTCGACTTGGAGGTTGTTCCCTTGAGGAGTGGCTTCCGGAGCTAACGCGTTAAGTCGACCGCCTGGGGAGTACGGCCGCAAGGTTAAAACTCAAATGAATTGACGGGGGCCCGCACAAGCGGTGGAGCATGTGGTTTAATTCGATGCAACGCGAAGAACCTTACCTACTCTTGACATCCAGAGAACTTAGCAGAGATGCTTTGGTGCCTTCGGGAACTCTGAGACAGGTGCTGCATGGCTGTCGTCAGCTCGTGTTGTGAAATGTTGGGTTAAGTCCCGCAACGAGCGCAACCCTTATCCTTTGTTGCCAGCGGTTCGGCCGGGAACTCAAAGGAGACTGCCAGTGATAAACTGGAGGAAGGTGGGGATGACGTCAAGTCATCATGGCCCTTACGAGTAGGGCTACACACGTGCTACAATGGCGCATACAAAGAGAAGCGACCTCGCGAGAGCAAGCGGACCTCATAAAGTGCGTCGTAGTCCGGATTGGAGTCTGCAACTCGACTCCATGAAGTCGGAATCGCTAGTAATCGTAGATCAGAATGCTACGGTGAATACGTTCCCGGGCCTTGTACACACCGCCCGTCACACCATGGGAGTGGGTTGCAAAAGAAGTAGGTAGCTTAACCTTCGGGAGGGCGCTTACCACTTTGTGATTCATGACTGGGGTGAAGTCGTAACAAGGTAACCGTAGGGGAACCTGCGGTTGGATCACCTCCTTACCTGAAAGAACCTGCCTTTGTAGTGTCCACACAGATTGTCTGATGAAAAGTAAATAGCAAGGCGTCTTGCGATTGAGACTTACACGTCCCCTTCGTCTAGAGGCCCAGGACACCGCCCTTTCACGGCGGTAACAGGGGTTCGAATCCCCTAGGGGACGCCACTTGCTGGTTTGTGAGTGAAAGTCACCTGCCTTAATATCTCAAAACTGACTCTTGAGTCATGTTTGAGATATTTGCTCTTTAAAAATCTGGATCAAGCTGAAAATTGAAACGACACGCTGCGTCTGTTCTCCGTAATAAGAACAGAATGACGGTGTGTTCGAGTCTCTCAAATTTTCGCAACACGAGATGTTTTACGAAACATCTTCGGGTTGTGAGGTTAAGCGACTAAGCGTACACGGTGGATGCCCTGGCAGTCAGAGGCGATGAAGGGCGTGCTAATCTGCGATAAGCGTCGGCGAGGTGATATGAACCTTTGACCCGGCGATACCCGAATGGGGAAACCCAGTGTGTTTCGACACACTATCATGTCATGAATACATAGTGGCATGAGGCGAA
Organism: Lelliottia sp. EB106-05-01-XG201; assembly: GCF_058791735.1. Taxonomy (NCBI): domain Bacteria; kingdom Pseudomonadati; phylum Pseudomonadota; class Gammaproteobacteria; order Enterobacterales; family Enterobacteriaceae; genus Lelliottia; species Lelliottia sp. EB106-05-01-XG201. The sequence goes on along the minus strand of NZ_JBYTDV010000001.1, from coordinate 4,274,419 downwards.
CCGGGGGAACTGAAACATCTAAGTACCCCGAGGAAAAGAAATCAACCGAGATTCCCCCAGTAGCGGCGAGCGAACGGGGAGGAGCCCAGAGTCTGAATCAGCGCGTGTGTTAGTGGAACGGTCTGGAAAGTCCGACGGTACAGGGTGATAGTCCCGTACACAAAAATGCACACGTTGTGAACTCGAAGAGTAGGGCGGGACACGTGGTATCCTGTCTGAATATGGGGGGACCATCCTCCAAGGCTAAATACTCCTGACTGACCGATAGTGAACCAGTACCGTGAGGGAAAGGCGAAAAGAACCCCGGCGAGGGGAGTGAAAAAGAACCTGAAACCGTGTACGTACAAGCAGTGGGAGCCTCTTTATGGGGTGACTGCGTACCTTTTGTATAATGGGTCAGCGACTTATATTCTGTAGCAAGGTTAACCGTATAGGGGAGCCGAAGGGAAACCGAGTCTTAACTGGGCGTTAAGTTGCAGGGTATAGACCCGAAACCCGGTGATCTAGCCATGGGCAGGTTGAAGGTTGGGTAACACTAACTGGAGGACCGAACCGACTAATGTTGAAAAATTAGCGGATGACTTGTGGCTGGGGGTGAAAGGCCAATCAAACCGGGAGATAGCTGGTTCTCCCCGAAAGCTATTTAGGTAGCGCCTCGTGAACTCATCTTCGGGGGTAGAGCACTGTTTCGGCTAGGGGGCCATCCCGGCTTACCAACCCGATGCAAACTACGAATACCGAAGAATGTTATCACGGGAGACACACGGCGGGTGCTAACGTCCGTCGTGAAGAGGGAAACAACCCAGACCGCCAGCTAAGGTCCCAAAGTCATGGTTAAGTGGGAAACGATGTGGGAAGGCACAGACAGCCAGGATGTTGGCTTAGAAGCAGCCATCATTTAAAGAAAGCGTAATAGCTCACTGGTCGAGTCGGCCTGCGCGGAAGATGTAACGGGGCTAAACCATGCACCGAAGCTGCGGCAGCGACGCTTATGCGTTGTTGGGTAGGGGAGCGTTCTGTAAGCCGTTGAAGGTGTCCTGTGAGGGATGCTGGAGGTATCAGAAGTGCGAATGCTGACATAAGTAACGATAAAGCGGGTGAAAAGCCCGCTCGCCGGAAGACCAAGGGTTCCTGTCCAACGTTAATCGGGGCAGGGTGAGTCGACCCCTAAGGCGAGGCCGAAAGGCGTAGTCGATGGGAAACAGGTTAATATTCCTGTACTCGGTGTTACTGCGAAGGGGGGACGGAGAAGGCTATGTTAGCCGGGCGACGGTTGTCCCGGTTTAAGCATGTAGGCGGAAGGTTTAGGTAAATCCGGACCTTTTTTAACGCTGAGGTGTGATGACGAGGCACTACGGTGCTGAAGTAACAAATGCCCTGCTTCCAGGAAAAGCCTCTAAGCATCAGGTAACATCAAATCGTACCCCAAACCGACACAGGTGGTCAGGTAGAGAATACCAAGGCGCTTGAGAGAACTCGGGTGAAGGAACTAGGCAAAATGGTGCCGTAACTTCGGGAGAAGGCACGCTGGTGTGTAGGTGAAGTCCCTGCGGACGGAGCTGAAACCAGTCGAAGATACCAGCTGGCTGCAACTGTTTATTAAAAACACAGCACTGTGCAAACACGAAAGTGGACGTATACGGTGTGACGCCTGCCCGGTGCCGGAAGGTTAATTGATGGGGTTAGCTGTAAGGCGAAGCTCTTGATCGAAGCCCCGGTAAACGGCGGCCGTAACTATAACGGTCCTAAGGTAGCGAAATTCCTTGTCGGGTAAGTTCCGACCTGCACGAATGGCGTAATGATGGCCAGGCTGTCTCCACCCGAGACTCAGTGAAATTGAACTCGCTGTGAAGATGCAGTGTACCCGCGGCAAGACGGAAAGACCCCGTGAACCTTTACTATAGCTTGACACTGAACACTGGTCCTTGATGTGTAGGATAGGTGGGAGGCTTTGAAGCGTGGACGCCAGTCTGCGTGGAGCCAACCTTGAAATACCACCCTTTAATGGCTGGTGTTCTAACGTAGACCCGTAATCCGGGTTGCGGACAGTGTCTGGTGGGTAGTTTGACTGGGGCGGTCTCCTCCTAAAGAGTAACGGAGGAGCACGAAGGTTAGCTAATCCTGGTCGGACATCAGGAGGTTAGTGCAATGGCATAAGCTAGCTTGACTGCGAGAGTGACGGCTCGAGCAGGTGCGAAAGCAGGTCATAGTGATCCGGTGGTTCTGAATGGAAGGGCCATCGCTCAACGGATAAAAGGTACTCCGGGGATAACAGGCTGATACCGCCCAAGAGTTCATATCGACGGCGGTGTTTGGCACCTCGATGTCGGCTCATCACATCCTGGGGCTGAAGTAGGTCCCAAGGGTACGGCTGTTCGCCGTTTAAAGTGGTACGCGAGCTGGGTTTAGAACGTCGTGAGACAGTTCGGTCCCTATCTGCCGTGGGCGCTGGAGAATTGAGGGGGGCTGCTCCTAGTACGAGAGGACCGGAGTGGACGCATCACTGGTGTTCGGGTTGTCATGCCAATGGCATTGCCCGGTAGCTAAATGCGGAAAAGATAAGTGCTGAAAGCATCTAAGCACGAAACTTGCCCCGAGATGAGTTCTCCCTGACTCCTTGAGAGTCCTGAAGGAACGTTGAAGACTACGACGTTGATAGGCTGGGTGTGTAAGTGCAGCGATGTATTGAGCTAACCAGTACTAATGAACCGTGAGGCTTAACCTTACAACGCCGAAGATGTTTTGGCGAAAGCAGAGACTTAGATTTTCAGCCTGATAACAGATTAATCGACGTGCAGAGATGCGTGTTGATAAAACAGAATTTGCCTGGCGGCTTTAGCGCGGTGGTCCCACCTGACCCCATGCCGAACTCAGAAGTGAAACGCCGTAGCGCCGATGGTAGTGTGGGGTCTCCCCATGTGAGAGTAGGGAACTGCCAGGCATCAAATTTAGCGTGCTGATATGGCTCAGTTGGTAGAGCGCACCCTTGGTAAGGGTGAGGTCCCCAGTTCGACTCTGGGTATCAGCACCACTTTATTACGTGGTTGAAGTTCGGCAATAGTAAAAAGAATTTGTCTGGCGGCTTTAGCGCGGTGGTCCCACCTGACCCCATGCCGAACTCAGAAGTGAAACGCCGTAGCGCCGATGGTAGTGTGGGGTCTCCCCATGTGAGAGTAGGGAACTGCCAGACATCAAATAAGTAAAAAGGCCATCCGCAAGGATGGCCTTTTTGCGTTTAAGTCTCAGAAATACAATGACTACCCGGCAGCTAAACGCCACCGGGCAACGAAAACCATTAATGAATCACTTGAGACAGGAATGCGCGCGTACGTTCAGATTTAGGATGCGCGAAAAACTCTTCCGGAGGAGCCTGTTCCACGATTTCCCCACGATCCATAAAGATCACTCTGTCCGCCACCGTCCTGGCAAAGCCCATTTCATGCGTCACACAGAGCATAGTCATTCCCGATTGCGCCAGACCAATCATCGTATCCAGCACCTCTTTCACCATCTCCGGATCCAGCGCTGAAGTCGGTTCATCAAACAGCATAATTTTAGGTTTCATGCACAGAGAACGGGCGATCGCCACACGCTGCTGCTGCCCACCAGAGATCTGTCCGGGGAATTTGTTCGCATGCTCGGCTATACGCACGCGTTCCAGGTAATGCATCGCCAGCGCTTCTGCCTCCTTCCTGGGCATCTTCTGGACCCAAATAGGTGCCAGCGTGCAGTTCTGCAACACGGTCAAATGCGGGAATAAATTGAAATGCTGAAATACCATTCCCACTTCCTGGCGGACCCGTTCGATATTGCGAATGTCTTCATCCAGCTCAATCCCGTCAACAACAATCCGGCCCTGTTGATGTTCCTCAAGATGGTTAATACAGCGAATAGTCGTCGACTTTCCTGAGCCCGAGGGGCCGCACAGGACGATACGTTCGCCCTGTTTAACCTTCAGGTTGATATCTTTCAGGACATGAAACTGGCCGTACCATTTATTGACGTTTTCCAGCGTAATCATCGCGTCGGCAGGGGTCATCGTTATTTTGCTCATAAGTTCCTCAGTGCGGTGTACGCCCGGTGTTAAAGCGCTTTTCCAGATGTTGGCTGTAGCGCGACATGCTGAAACAGAAGATCCAGTAAACAAGTGCAGCGAAAACATAGCCTTCAGTCGACATCCCGAGCCATGCCGGGTCGACCGTTGCCTGCTGAACGCTGCTGAAGAGATCGAACAACCCGATGATGATCACCAGGCTGGTATCTTTAAAGAGTGCGATGATGGTGTTCACCAGACCAGGGATAACCATCTTGAGGGCCTGAGGTAAGATCACGAGCCCCTGCGTTTTCCAGTAACCGAGCGCCAGCGATTCAGCGGCTTCATATTGACCTTTCGGCAGCGCCTGCAGACCTCCCCGAACCACCTCAGCGACATAAGCCGACTGGAATAAAACAACACCCACCAGAGCGCGGATCAGTTTGTCGATCGTGGTGCCTTCCGCCATAAATAGCGGCAGCATCACGGAAGACATAAACAGGACGGTGATCAGCGGCACACCGCGCCAGAACTCAATGAAAATCACCGACAGAATGCGCATCACCGGCATAGTGGAGCGACGGCCAAGTGCCAGCAGAATGCCTAACGGCAGCGCTCCGGCGATCCCCACAGACGCGATGATTAGCGTCAACGTCAATCCGCCCCACTGGCGCGTCTCGACTCGCTCCAGTCCCAGAATTCCCCCATACAGCAGCAGCCAGACAATCAGTGGATACACTACCGCCCAGCAGGCAATGTAACGTCCACGGCGCGGCAGGTTTTTCCAGAACATCGGCACAATCGACAGCAACCCGACAACCAGCGCCAGATTGATGCGCCAGCGCTGATCGTGTGGATACAGCCCATACATAAACTGGCCAAAACGTTCGTGAATAAACACCCAGCAGGCGCCTGCTTTGGTACAGTCTGCCCGCGTTGAGCCCACCCAGTTTGCCTGCAAGAAAGCCCAGTTCAGAAGCGGAGGGACCAACTCCCACATCAGCCATAAGCTGACAATCGTCAGGAGACTGTTGCTCCAGGAGGAGAACAGATTTTTGCGTGCCCAGGCGATGAAACGCCAGCTTCCGGTGCTGGACGGACGCGAGGGGTGTGACAATACGGCTTTTGTCATCATGGTTCCTTAGCGCTCAACCAGGGCGATACGGCGGTTATAGATATTCATCAGCAATGAGATCGTGAGGCTGATAATCAGATAGACGGACATAGTGATAGCGATCGTCTCGATAGCTTGTCCGGTCTGGTTCAGTACGGTTCCGGCGAACAGCGAAACCATGTCGGGATAACCAATCGCGGCAGCCAGCGAGGAGTTTTTAGCGATATTGAGGTACTGACTGGTCAGCGGTGGGATGATCACGCGTAAGGCTTGCGGGATGATCACCTGGCGCAGCGTGACCGGGTTAGGTAAGCCGAGAGAACGCGCGGCCTCGTGCTGCCCATAGGGAACCGCCTGAATACCGGAGCGAATGATTTCGGCAATAAACGCGGAGGTATAAATCGACAGCGCCAGCGTCAGGGCCGCCAGTTCAGGAATGAGGACCATTCCACCGCGGAAGTTAAAGCCCCGGAGCTGAGGAATATCCCAGTGCAAAGCGGCTCCGAAAACCCATTGCGCCAGTAACGGCAATCCTATGATCAATGCGGCGCCGATTGGCCATGTCCGGCGAAGTTGCCCGGTTTTAATCTGCAGCGTCCGGTTATAGCGAAACAGCCCCACGGTAATCGCAATCGCAATAACAATGGCCCCGACAAACGCAAACAAACCCTCGCCCGCCAGAGGTGAGGGAATATAGAGACCCCGGTTACTCAGGTAAAAAAGGTCCCAGGCATCAACGGCCTGACGCGGGCCGGGCAGATTACGCAATACGGCGAAATACCAGAAAAAGATCTGCAGCAGTGGCGGAATATTGCGAAACGTCTCGATATAAATCGTCGACAGTTTGCGTAACAGCCAGTTATCAGAAAGGCGTGCAAGACCGAGGAAAAAACCCAGGAATGAAGCAAATACAATACAGAGTCCGGAGACCAGCAGTGTATTAAGTAAACCGACCAGAAACACCCTTCCGTAGGTATCACCCTCTTGATAATCAATCAGATGCTGCACAATACCAAAACCAGCACTGCGATCCAGGAATGCAAAGCCTGAGGTAATACCGCGATTGCTCAGGTTGGCCACAGTGTTATAAATCAAATAAACCGCAACAACCACGACGGCAACGACGGCGATTATCTGGAATAGCCAGGCGCGAACCGCGGGATGAGAAAAGGAAAGCTTTCCTTTTACGGCTAAGCGGCGATGGGACATAAAGAAACCTCGGTAACCATGACTCTGGATGGGGCACCGCAGTTGCAGTGCCCGTTACAGCCAAATGCTTAACGTACTGGCGGAGCGTACTGAATACCGCCGTTGTTCCAGAGGTTGTTCTGGCCACGTTTGATCTTCAGCGCACTTTCCGATCCCACGTTGCGCTCGAAGATCTCTGAATAGTTACCGACGTGTTTGATGATGTTATAAGCCCACTTATTGTCGAGTTTCAGATCTTTGCCGAAGTCACCCTCTTTACCCAGAAGATGTGCCATATCCGGTGTTGATGGATTTGCCGCTTTCTCGTCGACGTTTTTCGAGTTAATGCCCATCTCTTCGGCATTTAGCATGGCAAACAGCGTCCAGCGAACGATCGAGAACCAGTCTTCATCACCGCGACGAACCACCGGGCCGAGAGGTTCTTTCGAGATTACTTCCGGCAGAACAATCCACTCCGCCGGGTTGCTCAGCTTGATGCGCAGGGCATACAGCTGTGACTGGTCAGAGGCCAGCGTATCGCAACGGCCTGATTCCAGCGCTTTAGCGGATTCGTCAGAGCGATCGAAGGTCACAGGCGTGTATTTCATGTTGTTGGCTTTGAAATAGTCGGCGACGTTCAGCTCGGTATCGGTGCCCGCCTGAATACATACGGTGGCGCCATCCAGCTCTTTCGCGCTCTTCAGCCCCGCTTTGTTATGGGTCAGGAAGCCGATGCCGTCATAATAGGTCACGCCGGTGAACGACATCCCCATCCCGGCATCACGGGATGACGTCCAGGTGGTATTACGAGAAAGCATGTCTACTTCGCCGGATTGCAATGCAGTGAAACGTTCTTTCGCCGTCAGCGGGGTGTATTTTACTTTGGTATCATCCCCGAAGAGAGCGGCTGCAACGCCACGGCAAACATCGACATCAATGCCAGTGAACTTTCCGTCCGCATCGGCGTAAGAGAAGCCCGGTAACCCATCACTAATACCGCATTGCACAAAGCCTTTCTTTTTTACGGCATCCAGCGTGGTGCCCGCATGAGCTTGACCCGCTACAGCAAACAGCATGCCCGCAGCGGCAAGGCTGGCTATCATCGTCTTTTTCATATTGCATCCTGTGTGGCGAAATTTATCGTTATAGAAAGTCGTTTTAAAACGCTTTACCTGTCTGTGGCGTTGGCCGACGTTTATAAAGCAAACGTAATGCCAGTTTTTGCGTTCGGCAGAAATTGGGATAATTGAACGCATAATGCAGAGTGTAGACAGGGATAAATAAATCGAGCGCCCCGGAATGGTGCGAAATCACAACCTACGCCACAAATCAGAGCAAAAGTTGCGAGTCCGTGAGTGAATTCAGGAAGATAGTTTCTGACGTGAATATTGGCAGGATAGTTAATCCCGTTAATTTGTGAAAAGTATCACGCGGGAAAATGAAATAAAAAAAACACCGCAAAAAAGATGTGAGAAGAACCAGGTATTAATAATGGAGGCAGAATAAAGAGGGGAGTTTTTTTAACGAATCGTAAAAAGGCTGCACTGATTTGAAGCAAAAGCGCGGACTAAACGCGCTTTTGCCAGGGAAAGATTATTTAGTTAACGCGACGATACCTAGCGTCAGGCCAGCAACGGCAGCGGCACCACCGGCGATGGCTCCTGCGGTTTCCCAGTTATCCTGGGTGGTTCCTTTCATACAGGTATTGGTATGAACCAGTCGGCCTTGATCGTCATAAACCGGAACACACGGAGAGTCGTGTGCGCAACCGGCAAGAAGCGCAGCGAGTGTTGCAACGCAAATGAATCTTTTCATGATGTTACCTCAGAATTAAAACTTACTCGCTATAAAACCGAAAGGGTATTTATCGAGCTGGAGAACATTTTACCACTACATTCCTCTGCAGAGTCAGTATGAATAATCTCAAATTATGTGGTTTGTAAAAATCGTGGAGAAGATTTAGGAAAGGCATGAATTTATGAAGGAAGTGTGGATGTAATAAATGAATAACCGGGGTTGTTAGCGTTTCTCATTATTCGCAGACGCATCATAATACAATGATAGTTTGTGCGCTAATGTTCTCTTTGAAGGAAAAAGAAAAGGCGCCGAGCGACGCCTTTTCTGTTTAATTTACTTATCGTTGCGGTTAAATCGTCTTCTGACGACCACAAAGAAGACAGGAACGAAGAAGATTGCCAGCAGCGTTGCGGACAACATCCCTCCCATCACCCCTGTCCCCACGGCGTTTTGCGCACCGCTACCTGCACCATGGCTGATAACCAGAGGCAGTACACCGAGGATAAACGCCAGGGAGGTCATCAGTATTGGGCGAAGACGCATGCGTGATGCCTCAAGCGTGGCTTCGATAACGCCTTTACCTTCTTTCTCCATCAGGTCTTTCGCAAACTCCACAATAAGAATGGCGTTCTTGGCAGATAACCCGATGGTGGTGAGAAGCCCCACCTGGAAATAGACATCGTTGTTCAGACCGCGCAACGACGCGCCGAGCAGGGCACCAATAACGCCCAGCGGCACGACAAGCATAACGGAGAAGGGAATCGACCAGCTCTCGTAAAGCGCCGCCAGACACAGGAACACCACGATGAGCGAAATGGCATACAGCGCAGGAGCCTGATTGCCAGAGAGTCTTTCCTGATAGGACATTCCCGTCCAGTCGTAGCCAATCCCGGAAGGCAGTTTCTGCGCAAGCGACTCCATCAGGACCATTGCTTCACCGGTACTTTTGCCTGGCGCCGCTTCACCAAGAATTTCCATGGATGGCATACCGTTGTAGCGCTCAAGGCGAGGGGAGCCTGAAATCCAGCGCGAGGTACTAAACGCAGAGAAGGGAACCATCTCACCGTTTGCACTGCGCACATACAGATTGTTGATATCTCCCGGCAACATACGGAACGGCGCATCGGCCTGCGCGTACACTTTTTTCACGCGACCGTGATCGATAAAGTCGTTTACGTAGGTCCCACCCAGGGCGGTTGAAATGGTCTGGTTGATATCAGACACGCTCACACCCAGCGCCTGCGCCTTCTCCTGATCCACATCCAGCTTGAACTGCGGCGTATCTTCCAGCCCGTTTGGACGCACACGCTCCAGCATCTCAGGATGTTCTTTAACCATGCCCAGCAGCTGATTACGTGCTTTGGTCAGCTCGGTATGTCCAAGGTTTGCCTGGTCAATCAGCTCAAAGTCAAAGCCGGTCGCGGTACCCAGTTCGATAATCGCTGGCAGGTTGAACGGGAACACCAGGCCATCTTTGATCTGGCTAAAGGCTTTGGTCGCACGGCCAACGATCGCTCCTACACTATTCTCAGCGCCTGGACGTTCATCCCATGGCTTAAGACTGATGAACGCGATACCGGAGTTTTGCCCCTGGCCACTGAAGCTAAAGCCGTTAACCGTAAAGACCGATTCGACGTTAGCCTTTTCTTTAGTTTGATAGTACTGCTGGACCTGATCCAGGATTTGCTGTGTGCGGGTTTGCGTGGCACCAGCAGGAAGCTGGACCATGGTCATAAACACGCCCTGATCTTCCTCCGGCAGGAAGGAGGTCGGGAGACGTAAAAACAGTACCGCCATGCCCGCGACAATCAGCACATACACCACCAGATAGCGCCCGGTTCTGCGTAAGATACCGCCCACGCTGTTGCTGTAATGCTCCACGCTCTTATCAAAGAGATTGTTGAACCAGCCAAAGAAACCGCCTTTTGCATGATGCTCTTCCGATGCCGGTTTAAGCAGTGTGGCGCAAAGGGCGGGTGTCAGAATTAACGCAACCAGCACGGAAAGGGCCATGGCAGAAACGATGGTCAGGGAGAACTGACGGTAAATGGCACCGGTAGATCCACCAAAAAAGGCCATCGGAACAAACACCGCCGAAAGCACCATCGCGATACCAACCAACGCCCCCTGGATTTGCTCCATGGATTTTTGCGTCGCCTCTTTTGGCGGGAGCTTGTCTTCCACCATGACGCGTTCGACGTTCTCCACGACCACGATGGCATCATCGACCAACAAGCCTATCGCCAGTACCATCCCAAACATCGTCAGGGTATTGATGGAAAATCCGAAAGCGCCCAGCACGGCAAAAGTCCCCAGCAATACGACGGGCACCGCAATGGTGGGGATCAGAGTGGCTCGCAGATTTTGCAGGAACAGATACATGACGAGGAAGACCAGAATGATCGCCTCGAAGAGAGTTTTGACCACTTCATGAATGGAGATTTTCACAAAAGGTGTCGTGTCGTACGGATAAACGACTTTCAGCCCTTGCGGGAAGAAGGCCTGCAGCTCTGCCAGTTTTGATTTAATGGCCGCGGCGGTATCCAGCGCGTTCGCACCTGTCGCTAACTTGATGCCGAGACCGGTGGCCGCCTGGCCGTTGATCTTCGTCACCATGTTGTAGTTTTCACCGCCAAGCTCAATACGGGCCACATCTTTCAGATGCACCATTGAGCCATCCTGATTCACTTTCAGCGTAATTTTGCCAAACTCTTCCGGTGTTTTCAGGCGCGTTTGCGCGATGATCGAGGCGTTCAGCTGCTGCCCAGGTACTGCAGGCGTCCCCCCCAGTTGCCCGGCAGCGATCTGGTTGTTCTGGGTTTTAAGCTGATTGATCACATCCAGCGGCGTCAGCTGATACTTATTCAGCGCGTTGCTGTCGAGCCAGATGCGCATAGCGTACTGCGCGCCAAACAGCTGAACGTCGCCCACGCCGGAGGTCCGGCTGATGGAGTCTTTGACGTTGGAGGCGACGTAGTCTGAGATGTCATCCTGGGTCAGGCTTTTGTTATCAGAGACAAAACCGGCGACCAAAAGGAAGCTGCTGCTGGATTTCTCCACGCCGATCCCTTGCTGCTGCACTTCTTGCGGCAGTAGCGGCATCGCCAACTGGAGTTTGTTCTGAACCTGTACCTGCGCGATATCTGGATCCGTACCAGACTGGAAGGTCAGGGTGATGGTTACGTTACCGGCTGAATCGCTGGTGGAGGACATGTACATCAGGTTATCGATACCATTCATGTTTTGTTCGATAACCTGGGTCACGGTGTCCTGCACCGTCTGCGCATCAGCGCCAGGATAAACAGCCGTAACGGCTACGGCTGGTGGCGCGATGGTGGGATACTGCGCCACCGGCAGTTTGAGAATCGCCAGCCCGCCCGCAATCATCAAAATGATGGCGAGTACCCAGGCGAAAATCGGCCTTTGAATAAAAAAGTTAGCCATTGATTAATCCCTTAACTGGCTTTAGGCGCGGCGGAATCCGGCGTGGCGACCACAGTGGCGCCAGGATGGACTTTTTGCAGGCCGCTGACGATCACGCGATCGCCTTCCTTCAACCCTTCGGTGACCAGCCAGCGATCGCCAATGGCCTGTGGCGCAACAACGGTTCGCATCTCAACCTGCTCTTTGGCATTCACCACCAGAACCGTGGCGTCACCGCGCGGTGTGCGAGTGAGCCCCTGCTGCGGAACCAGAATGGCATTCGGCTGCACGCCTTCATCAATACGGGCACGCACAAACATGCCGGGTAACAGCATATGCTGAGGATTTGGGAAGACGGCGCGAAGAGTGATAGACCCCGTGCTCTCGTCAACGGTAACGTCGGAGAACTGCAGCGTGCCTTTTTCCGGGTACGGCTGACCGTTTTCCATCAGCAGCTGGACGGTGCTGGTGTCATTGCCTTTTTGCAGACTCGCCTGCTTCAGCTGCATGAAGTCATTGCTCGACTGTGTGACATCCACATAGATCGGATCAAGCTGTTGCACGGTTGCCAGTGCTGAAGTCTGCCCATTAGTGACCAGCGCGCCTTCTGTGACGCTGGATTTACCAATTCGTCCGTTAATTGGCGATGACACTTTGGTGTAAGCAAGATTGATGCGTGCCGTTTCGACACCCGCCTGAGCGGCGGTAACGCTGGCATCGGCCTGTCTGGCGTTGGCCACCGCCTGGTCATACTCTTGTCGACTGACGTATTGCGTACCGACCAGAGGGACATAACGTTTCACGGTCAAATGAGCGATGTTTGCGGCGGCTTCGGCTTTCTGCAGATCGCCTTTCGCACTGTCATACGCGGCCTGATAGGTCGCAGGATCGATCTGATACAGAGAATCGCCCGCTTTGATATCACTGCCCTCGGTAAAATTACGACGTAAAATAATGCCGCTTACCTGGGGACGAACTTCAGCGACGCGAAAGGCATCCGTACGCCCTGGTAGTTCAGTGGTCACCGCCAGCGGAGCACTTTTCACGACATATACAGTTACCTGAGGTGCCTGTGCGCTTGGTTTTGAGTTATCAGAACCATCACAGCCAGCAAGCAGCGCGGAGCAGATAATTAAACCGGATAAGGGTAAAAGCCTGAAGTGTTTCTTCATTACTGTTCCTTTAAAAACAATAAACTGATATTTGCCGTGAAGGGTAAAAAGGGTTGCGGGGGCAAAGAGTCAGAAAGTCAACGCACATCATAATGGGGCACGGTGATGTTGTTTAATTTATAAGTGCGGCACATCGATTATTAGGATAAAAACCAGGGCCTGATACGACTAATCAAGGATATAGTGAAGAACAACAACGGGCGTTTGCCAAATACACTTAAGGTTATTCATATATTTTATGAATCTAATGATTGTGATTCATTTGCGTGAATTATTAATTAAGGTCATTGCCTTTTTTTGTTCAGAATAACAATTCCTTTTAGGGAATACTTTCACGACTACGTGCTCAGGGTTACGTGGAAAAGTATTCAGGTAATGGATGAGAGTCTATGGCGCGTAAAACGAAAGAAGATGCACTCAAAACAAGACAACAGCTGATCGAAGCGGCCATAGCGCAGTTCTCCACGCGGGGTGTGGCCAGCACTACCTTGACCGATATCGCTGATGCCGCAGGCGTCACGCGCGGGGCAATTTACTGGCACTTTACCAGCAAGTCGGAAATCTTTAATGCCATATGGGAGCAGCAACTGCCCCTGTGCGATTTAATTCACGACCAGCTTTCGCTGACGCTCAATGACGATCCTTTATGCGTTCTTCGTGAGCGCTTTATTGTTGCGTTGCAATATATTTCTCGCGATCTTCGTCAGCGGTCGCTGTTACAGATTCTGTATCATAAATGTGAATTTAATAATGAAATGACATCAGAGTGTGAAATTAGAAACAGAATTGGCTTTAATTACCAGAACGTTCGCGCATTGCTGGAGAAGGGGTTGTCGAAAGGAATCATCTCTCCGCCGTTAAATATCGATATGACGTTGATTGTTTTTCATGGTTTTTTTAGCGGATTAATTAAAAACTGGTTAATGAATAGTGAGAATTTGAATCTCTATCAACAAGCCCCCGCGCTGGTGGACAATATCCTGGCGACGTTAAATATCACCCGCGTGCCGCCAGCGATCTATCCTGTTGCTTCATGATGGCAGAGGGTTCTTCATCGCTTCCAGGTTATTGCACAGCTCTTCGACGGTCTGCGCCGTGACCGGTCGGCCTAGCAGATATCCCTGAAGTGTATTGCAGCCAAGTTCGGTCAGGAACTGCTGTTGGGCTTCGGTTTCCACCCCTTCTGCGACCACTTTAAGATTCAGCGTTTTCGCCAGCGCGACAATCGCCGAGACAATCGTGGCGTCGTCGCTTTTCCCGCTCAAATCCTTCACGAACGCGCGATCGATTTTCAGCTCGCAGGCCGGCAATTGCTTCAGATAGAGCAGGCTGGAATAGCCCGTCCCGAAATCATCAATCGACGCTTTTACGCCTGCATTAGTCAGCTCCGTTAAGATCCTGACGCTCTCCTCCGGATTGTGCATCGCAGTGGTTTCTGTCACTTCGAGGATCAACGATTCCGCTGGAAGGTTATGCCGTGCCAGGCAGTCGAGGACCGTTTGAACCAGCGTGGGTTGTTCAAACTGTAGCGTCGATAGGTTCACCGCCATCGACCAGGCGCTGTGGCCCTGCTTGTGCCACTCGCGCAGCTGGCGGCAGGCCTCGTTAATCACCCAGTTCCCTATCGGGATAATCAGCCCGGTTTTTTCTGCCAGCTGCAGGAAGACATCTGGCGTCAGGAGCCCCTGTTTTGGATGCTCCCAGCGCAGCAAGGCTTCAAAGCCGAGTATCGGGCCGGCGGGAGCGTGGAATTTCGGTTGATAGTGCAGGCGCAGTTCATCGCGATCGATCGCCAGCCACAGATCGTTCATCAGCTGTAAATGTGTTTGCGCCAGCGTGTTCATCGATGGTTGGAAAAAGTGATACCCGTTACGGCCCATACGTTTGGTGTGATACATCGCCGCGTCGGCATTAAACATCAGTTCACGATCGGATTTTCCGTCGTGCGGATAGAGCGCAATGCCAATACTGACAGTCACGACCAGCTCGTACGGCTCGACGTTGAACGGGCTGTCGATGGTGCGAACCAGCGCACTGGCCAGCGAAGCTGCATCATCCGGGCCGCCGACTTCCGCCAGCAGAACAAACTCGTCGCCGCCAATGCGGGCGAGGGTGTACTGGCCTTTCAGCGGCAGCAGGAGCCGCTCGGTGACCGCCACCAGAAGTTTATCGCCCGTATCATGGCCGTAGGCATCATTCACCCCTTTAAAGCCATCAAGATCCATAAACATCAGCGCAAAGTGGGTCCCTTCGCGATCGGCCTTGCTGATCGCCTGGTCGAGACGGTCTTCCAGCAGTATGCGATTGGGCAAGCGGGTCAGGGTATCGTGCAGTGCCAGCTGAGCCAGCTCACGGTTGGCTTCGGCAAGCGAAGAGGCCAGCAGCGAAGTGCGGGCCTGGAGGCGTGCATCGAGCATGGAAACCAGTAAGGTGATGCCGAGAATAGAGAGGGCAACGACGCTGACCAGCACCGCCAGCCAGCTGCCATTAATCCCGTCATGATGCATTTCCGTCGATGCCGGGAACAGCGCCGCTTTCATGCCCGCATAATGCATGCCCGCGATGGCAATGCCCATCGTCACAGCGGCACCTAAACGCATCAGTGCCACCTGGGCCGCCTCATGGCGCAATCGGAAGGTGAGCCACAGGGCGGCCAGGGAGGCTGCCAGCGCGATGACCACAGAGAGGGCGATCCAGGTTTTGTCCCAGATGATCCCCGGCGTCACTTCCAGCGCCGCCATCCCCGTGTAATGCATGGCGACAATGCCGGTGCCCATCACTAATGCGCCAGGTAAAAGGCGGCGTAAACGCAGCTGCTCTCCGCTCACCAGCCAAAGCGCAAACATCGACGAGCCAATCGCAATCACCATTGACAGCACGGTTATCGCCGGGCTGTAGCTCATGCTCATGGAGATATCCATCGCCAGCATGCCGATAAAATGCATCGCCCATACGCCGATTCCCATCGCCACGCCGCCGCCCGCCAGCCAGACGCGCGCAGCAATACCCTGACTCCCCGCGACGCGCGCGGCCATATTCAGCGCGGTGTAGGCAGCGAGGATGGCAACAACAAAGGAGACGACAACGAGGATTTGGTTGTATTGGCTTACCAGCATGGGGGTTTAACTCATTCTCAGTGAGACGATATGCAATGCGCCTGAAAAGGGCAGTGACATTACCATCGTAACGGAATGGCGAAAAGGGATTTAAATCCCCGTTTTTACTGGGTGTTAAGGCCGTTTTTACGGGTGTTCGCCGCTTAATCGAGCTCTGAGCAGTTCACCAGTTTGAGAGGATTTACGGAATTCATATTGCGACATTTATCGGTTTCGGTACTCAGCAACTCAATCCACTGGATCAGCAGCGCATCGAAGATGAAAACCGTGACACCAAATACCACTAACCACCCGTATTTACGAATCATTGTGTCGTTCCGTGTTGAAGAAGAGGCCCTGTAAGGTGGTGGAAATATACACGAAAAGCAGGCGTTGAAAAGCGGAAAAAGGCAAGGTTTACAAACCCTTGACGTTCGGAAAAAAGGCAATAAAAAAGGCGCATCCCCATGCCGAGTAGCGCCTTTTTAAACAAGCATTTAGCTAATCGAAATTAGTTCATGCCGTACTTTTTCAGCTTCTTACGAAGAGTACCACGGTTGATACCCATCATCAGGGCTGCGCGGGTTTGGTTACCGCGGGTGTATTGCATCACCATGTCCAACAGTGGCTGTTCAACTTCAGCCAATACCAGCTCATACAGGTCACTAACATCTTGACCGTTCAGTTGAGCAAAATAGTTCTTCAGTGCCTGTTTTACCGAGTCACGGAGGGGTTTTTGAGTTACCTGATCCTGAGAGTTAACGGTAGAAACGGTCAGTACGTCAGAATTTACGCGTTGTTCGAACATAGTTCTGTCAGCTCTTTATTTCTGTTTACGCAAAATTTTCGAAGTATGCCTCCAACGCCTCCAGCTGTACGCTGGCATCCTCTATGGCGTTGAATGTGCGCCGAAACTGGTCATTTGGAGCGTGCTCCTGGAGATACCAGGAAACGTGTTTACGCGCAATTCGGTACCCTTTTGCCTGACCATAAAAGTCATGCAGTTCCCGAATATGCGAACAAAGCAAGCGCTTAACCTCTGCCAGAGGCAGTGGCGCAAGCAACTCTCCAGTGTCCAGATAATGCTGGATTTCCCGAAAGATCCAGGGTCTTCCCTGAGCCGCACGTCCTATCATCAGAGCATCTGCCCCTGTATAGTCGAGCACAGCCCTGGCTTTTAGCGGGTCAGTTATGTCGCCATTCGCGATAATCGGAATGGAAACTTTCTGCTTAACTGCCCGAATGCTGTCGTATTCCGCATTGCCGTTGAACAAACAGGCGCGAGTGCGTCCATGAATGGTCAGGGCCTGGATACCACAGTCTTCGGCCAGTTGGGCAATTTCTACACAGTTACGGTGTTCCGGCGCCCAACCAGTGCGAATCTTCAGCGTAACGGGAACGTCCACTGCGTTAACCACCCCCGACAAGATCAGTTTCACCTGATCGGGGTATTGCAGAAGGGCGGAACCTGCCAACTTGCGATTCACCTTTTTTGCCGGGCAACCCATATTGATATCAATAATTTGGGCGCCACTTTCAACGTTAATACGCGCGGCTTCCGCCATTTCTTCAGGATCGCTTCCGGCAATTTGCACGGTGCGAATACCTGGCTCATCAATATGCACCATCCGAAGACGGGACTTATCGCTTTCCCAAACCTGAGGGTTAGACGACATCATCTCGGAAACAGTCAATCCTGCTCCCATCTCGTAGCACAACGTCCGAAACGGCCGGTCAGTGATACCTGCCATAGGCGCTGCGATCAGGCGATTTCTGAGCTGATAGTGTCCGATGCGCATGAGTTAAGAAATGACCATACTGTGACTGCAAGGCGGCGTATATTACGCATTTTTTGCACGAGATGAAAGGCCAAACTTTGAACAATCCGCTGTTACAGATCAAGGAATTGCTGCTCAGCGTTTGCGCGAGAGATTATTAATCATGTAAATCATTGTGTTATATGATTGTGGTTGTTTTATAGGCGCTTACAAATTCCCGTAAGTTCTCATCATTTCTGCATAAATGACTCACTTAATCGGGATAATCTGCTGTTTTAAGCAGCAGATTATCGCCCTTCTTTGCGATCTGAGTCGCATTTTAGAACATGATCTCAGCGCGCAGTGCGAGCATTATTCCACAACAACGCGACCATTCAGGGACTGTACCGGACGGTTATTATCGTGATGCATAGTGTGGGTAAACTTTTCCAGCTGTGCGTCGGAAAGCGTCATCGGGTGCTTAAGCACGATCCAGGTAACACCCTCTGAGCACGGTGGCGTGGTCAGGGAACCGCTAAAGCGCCAGTAGGTTTTGTCCTTCGGCAAAAGCTTGTTCAGGTCCAGATGTGTATCCAGTTTCGCCGATTGCTCTGCCTGCCCAGGCATGACGCCCCACAGTTTATCCAGCTCGGCGTTCGCCGCCCCCTTATCAAACATCACCGCTACCACCACCAGTGCGCCGTTCGCATTTTTATGCACGAGGTGCATCTCCATGGCGGACTTTTTGCCATGAATCGCGTTCTCTGCCGGAGCGTGGAAGTGGAACTGCTGCAGAGTCCAGGTCTGGTTGTCGAGGGTGATGGAATCGCGCGTCTGCGCGTCTTCAGCGGCCTGAATGGTGTGGCCATTGTTCGTCAGCGTCACCGGGCCATCAATGTAGCGCGTCACCAGCGGCGAAATATGCGCTTTGGCAGTGGCGTCGATATTAATCGGAGACTGATTCTTCCCGCTCTGACAGGCCTTGTAGGCATCATCCAGTTCGCCCCAGTGTTCTGGTGAACCTTCGCCTTCGTAGCTCCAGTGAGATGCATATGCTGAAACCGAGATCATGCTGAGCGCCAGCAGTGCTGCCTTGCCAATAAAATGTGCCATAGTATTCTTCCAGTGAATTTTTATATTCAAATCATTGATTATGAGATGATTTGCCGTGGGAATTTTACTGGATAACCACAATAAAAAGGAGGGAAATTGAGTCCAAAAAAGGCGTGGGGAGGAACCCACGCCGGAGAGACGAAATTACTTTTTACGACCGGTGATGCGGCACCACTCTTCTTTCTCGACCACCGGATCGAGGGCGAAGAGATCGGCGTAGGCTTCGCATACGCTGTCAGCCTGGCTGGCAAGGATCCCCGACAGACCCAGCAGACCGCCCTCAACGGGCAGGACGCTGATTAACGGGGCCAGTTCGCGTAATGGGCCCGCCAGGATGTTTGCGACCACTACATCGGCTTTCATGACCTCTGGCTGGCTATCCGGCAGATAGAGTTCCAGTCGATCGGAAACGCCGTTGCGCTGTGCGTTATCGCGGCTGGCCTGAATCGCCTGCGGATCGATGTCGATCCCGATGGCTTTAGCTGCACCCAGTTTCAGCGCGGCGATCGCCAGGATCCCGGAACCACACCCGAAGTCGATCACGGTTTTGCCTTCCAGATCCAGTCCGTCCAGCCATTGTAGGCACAGAGAGGTAGTCGGATGCGTTCCGGTACCGAACGCCAGGCCCGGATCCAGCATCACGTTCACGGCGTTGGCATCCGGCACATCGCGCCAGCTTGGACAGATCCACAGACGCTTACCGAACTGCATCGGGTGGAAGTTATCCATCCACTCGCGTTCCCAGTCTTTATCTTCCAGTTGCTCGATTTTGTGCACGAAACCGACGCCCAGCAGCGGGTGATTCTCAAGGATTGCCACCACTTCTTTCATGTCGGTTTCGGCATCGAACAGGCCAATAACGTCGGTATCGCCCCACAGACGCGTTTCGCCTGGCAGCGGCTCAAACACCGGCGTGTCATGCGTGTCCTGGAAAGTAATGGAAACTGAACCCGCTTCCATTAACGCGTCACTCAGTTCTTCGGCATTGGCACCAGTTGTATTCAGTTTTAGTTGGATCCACGGCATGGCAAAACTCTTTATTTATCAGTAGAAATGACGGCGGCCTGTGGGACGGGTTGACCGAAACGGTTCCCCACCACAAACGCCAGCAAACTTAACAGTAACGAAGGCACGATCGGATGGAAGCCCAGGTACTGAATTTTAAAGGTGGCGAGTACCGCATAAAGTACGCCACCGACAATCATCCCGCTGAGCGCGCCCGCAGCGTTCGCGCGCTCCCAGTACAGCCCCAGCACCAGCGGCCACAGGAATACCGCTTCCAGCCCGCCGAACGCCAGCAGGTTGAGCCAGATGATCATCTCCGGCGGGCGCCACGCGGCCAGCATCATCAGAATGCCGAGCACCAGCGTGGTCCAGGTCGAAATGCGCTTCAGGCGATGCTCATTACGCATTTTAGTCGGCGTTGCGCTGAGCCACAGATCTTTAATAATGGTCGCCGACGCCTGCAACAGGTGTGCATTGACGTTGGACATGATCGCCGCCATTGGCGCGGCCAGGAATAGCCCCGCTGCCCACGGCGGCAACACCTGCACCATTAAGGTCGGGATCACCTGATCCGGCACGGTCAGATGCGGAAGAATGGCGCGGCCTAACGCACCCGCCAGATGCATGCCCAGCATCAGGAGTGACACCACGATCGTGCCGATGATAATCCCGCGATGCACCGCTTTACTGTCTTTATAGGAGATACAACGCACCGCCGTGTGCGGCAGGCCGATGACACCAAAGCAGACCAGCACCCAGAATGAAGTCATAAACGCCGGTGTCAAAATATCGTCGGCACCGTGCGGGCTGACCAGTTTCGGGTCAATCTGCTCCAGGGTTTCCACCGCGTTATGCAGGCCGCCCGCGGCGTAGATCACGCCAACCAGCAGCACCAGGGTGCCAATCAGCATCACCATCCCCTGCATCGTGTCGTTCAGGACGCTGGCACGGAAGCCGCCGAACGCGGTGTAGAGCGCGATGGTGATCCCGAAGATTAGCAGGCCATTTTCGTATTTAATCCCTGCGGCGGTCTCAAGCAGACGTGCGCCGCCGATGAACTGCACGGCAATCGCACCGACGAAAGCCACCAGCAGGCTAACGCTGGCAATCCACACCACTGCGCGGTTTTGATAGCGCGCCTGCAGCATGTCGTTAAGCGTAATCGCGTTATAGCGTCGGGCGAGGATGGCAAATTTTTTGCCCAGAATGCCGAGCGACAGCCAGATCGTCGGAACCTGAATCATCGCCAGCAGCACCCAGCCGAGCCCGTATTTATACGCCGCACCCGGTCCGCCGATGAACGAGCTGGCGCTGACGTAGGTCGCGGTCAGGGTCATCGCCAGCACAAACCCGCCCATTGAGCGGCTTCCGAGGAAATATTCGCTGAGGAATGAGCCAGTGCTGCGCTTACGCATGGCGTAAGCCGAGAGGCCGAACACAATAAAGAGATAGATAACCAGAACGGCGATGATTTCAGTTTGCATCGCTATCCTCCAGAGAGATATCGCGGAAGATAAAACGCACCATCAGCCAGCACAGCAGCGTAAAGACCAAAGGCATCAGCAGACAGGCCATTTCAAACCAGTGCGGCAGGCCGGTGAATCCGGGGGCCGAATCAGGTAAGTAAGCAGTCACTAACCACGCAAGAAGATAGAGAAGGGTCAGCCACAGCGCCCAGCGCGCTTCTTTATGGGCTTGAACAAAACGCTTGTCCATTTTAAGTCCCTTGTGGATGAAGAAAGCGGGGATTGTACATGATGGGGGCTAAGCGTCCCCAGAAATAAAAAAGGCCGGATTATCCGGCCTTTTAACGCTAATGCGGTCTTACTTTTCGTGAAGGCCGAGTTTTTTCTCCAGATAGTGGATGTTAGTCCCACCATTCTGGAAGTTCTCGTCGTTCATGATACGAACCTGCAGATCCACGTTGGTTTTGATGCCATCGATGATCAGCTCCTGCAGGGCGTTCTTCATGCGGGCAATTGCCACATCACGGTTCTCGCCGTAGCAGATAAGCTTACCGATCATTGAGTCATAGTACGGTGGTACGGTGTAGCCAGCGTAGATATGAGATTCCCAACGTACACCAAAGCCACCCGGCGCGTGGAAACGCGTGATTTTACCCGGGCTCGGCAGGAAGGTGTTCGGGTCTTCGGCGTTAATACGGCACTCGACCGCATGGCCTTTGACCACCACTTCTTCCTGCTTGATGGACAGCGGTTGACCCGCTGCGATACGCAGCTGCTCTTTAATCAGGTCAACGCCGGTAATCATTTCTGTCACCGGGTGTTCAACCTGAATACGGGTGTTCATTTCGATGAAATAGAACTCGCCGTTTTCGAACAGGAATTCGAACGTACCTGCACCGCGATAGCCGATATCGACGCACGCCTTGGAGCAACGCTCGCCGATGTAGCGACGCAGTTCCGGGGTAATACCCGGTGCTGGTGCTTCTTCGACCACTTTCTGGTGACGACGCTGCATGGAGCAGTCGCGTTCTGCCAGATAGATAGCATTACCCTGACCGTCAGCCAGCACCTGAATTTCGATGTGGCGTGGGTTTTCCAGGTATTTTTCCATGTATACCATGTCATTGCTGAAAGCAGCTTTCGCTTCAGCTTTAGTCATGGAGATGGATTGCGCCAGGTCTGCATCGCTGCGAACAACGCGCATACCACGACCGCCGCCGCCGCCGGACGCTTTGATGATCACCGGATAGCCAATGCGTTTAGCATGAGCACGGTTTGCATCCATATCGTCGCCCAGAGGGCCGTCGGAGCCTGGTACCGTTGGAACGCCCGCTTTCTTCATCGCGGTGATCGCCGACACTTTGTCGCCCATCAGGCGAATAGTGTCTGCTTTCGGGCCGATGAAGATAAAGCCAGAGCGCTCAACCTGTTCAGCAAAATTGGCGTTCTCAGAGAGGAAGCCATAACCCGGATGGATTGCCACCGCGCCGGTGATTTCAGCGGCGCTGATGATAGCCGGGATATTCAGATAACTTTTTACGGACGGAGCCGGGCCAATACAGACCGTCTCATCCGCCAGTAATACGTGTTTTAAATCGCGATCCGCGCTTGAGTGCACAGCCACGGTCTTGATGCCCAGTTCTTTACAGGCACGAAGGATACGCAGTGCAATCTCGCCACGGTTGGCGATGACAATTTTATCCAGCATGTTCGCCTCGTTACTCGATGACGACCAGCGGCTCGTCAAATTCTACCGGCTGACCACTTTCGACCAGAATCGCTTTAACAATGCCTGACTTGTCAGCTTCGATCTGGTTCATCATTTTCATCGCTTCAACGATACACAGGGTATCGCCTGCGTTGACTTTCTGACCTACTTCGCAGAACGCTTTAGCGTCCGGGCTTGGTGTGCGGTAGAAAGTACCAACCATCGGGGAACGTACGATGTGACCACTGATTTCTGCTGCTGCGGCTGCCGGCGCTTCAGCGGCCGGTGCAACTGCGTTAGACAGAGCAGGCTGCTGCTGCATCACAGGTGCAGCATAAGCCTGCTGCATGACCGGGAAGCTAGCGGCTGGCGCTGCACGGCTGATGCGTACAGACTCTTCGCCTTCAGAAATTTCCAGTTCGGAGATGCCTGATTCTTCAACCAGCTCGATCAGTTTTTTAATCTTACGAATATCCATGAGTGGGTTCCGTACTCTTGTTTAGTGTGATTGTGACAGGCGTTTTACCGCTGTCTGTAAAGCGTATGAATAACCGTCTGCACCCAGGCCGCAGATAACGCCAGCAGCGATATCTGACAGATACGAATGGTGGCGGAACGGCTCTCGTGCATGCACATTGCTCAGGTGGATCTCGATAAACGGGATGCTCACCGCAAGCAGTGCGTCGCGGATAGCAACACTGGTGTGCGTAAACGCGGCCGGATTAATCAGGATATAGTCCACAGTGTCTTTAGCCTGATGAATACGGTCGATGAGTGCGTACTCCGCATTTGACTGAAAATGGTCAAGACTCACGCCAAGCGCCGCTGCTTCCGTACCCAGACGGTTAACAATTTCGCTTAACGTCAGCGTGCCATACTTCTCGGGTTCACGGGTGCCGAGCATGTTCAGGTTCGGTCCGTTCAAAACTAAGATGTGCAACTTTCCAGTCATTGTGCCGCTATCTCCTGCGATTCTCGGGTAAAAAACAAAATATACCTTCGATGCGCAATTGTCACCCTTTCAGGAGAGGAAAAACCCCTTCAGGAAAACCAAGGTCGCACATTATAACGAGTTCGTAGCATTTAGCAGCTAAATACTGGTCTTATCAGGGAAGATTATCAACCGCAATTGGAAAAAGTTTCGCGGTTGATAAGTAATCTGCGGGAATACGCACAGTTTCGCGAACTATCGCCACCACTGGCGGAACTTCTTGTAACGCCATACCAAAAGGGCCACAGCAAGCAGGGCGTAGATGATGGGCTGAGGAGATAAAATCTTCACTGACCACAGATAATGTATCGGCGCCAGGATCGCCACCAGATAGACGAAGTTATGCAAAAGTTGCCAGCGTCGGCCCAGTTTTCGCTGTGCGTATTGGGTCGATGTCAGCGTCAGGGCCAGTAAAATCACCCAACTGACGATCCCGAGCGTCAGATACGGACGTGATACCAGTTCGCTGCCAAGTAGCGCCAGATTGTTAATCCCCAGCTCCAGCAACGTATAGCTCGTGAGATGTATCGTCGCCCAGGCAAAGCACCATAACCCTAAAAGACGCCGGGTTCGTATCAATAATGGCTGTTTAGCGTAGCGCGCCAGAGGCGAGACCAGCAAGGTCGCCAGTAAAAATTTCAGAGCCATCCTACCCGTAAAGTGTTGAATATCTTTGGCCGGATCGGCGCTGAAATAGCCCTGATTGGCCGCCCAGAATAGCCATATAAAAGGAAGCAAACCGGCAAGGTGCAGTAGCACCTTGAGCCAGGTGACCTGTTTAGCGGTTAAGCGCACTAAAAATTCTCCCGCAAATTGAGCCCGCGATAGAGCGAGGCGACTTCATCGGCGTAGCCGTTAAACAGCAGTGTCGGCTGGCGTTTCACATCCAGCGCGCCGCCGGATCCGATAAAGCGCTCGGTGGCCTGCGACCAGCGCGGATGATCCACATGCGGGTTCACGTTTGCAAAGAAACCATATTCGTTGGGCGCGGCGAGATTCCAGGTGGTCGGCGGGCGCTCTTTGGTCAGCTTAATGCTAACGATCGATTTGATGCCTTTGAAACCATATTTCCACGGCACGGTTAAGCGGATCGGCGCACCGTTCTGCGGCGGCAGGGCTTTGCCGTAAACCCCGACGGTCAGAAGCGTCAGGGGATGCATCGCCTCGTCGAGGCGCAACCCTTCAACATATGGATATTCCAGCCCGCCGCCGATAAACCGATCTTTCTGGCCTGGCATCTGCTCAGGCGAGTAGAGCGTCTGGAAAGAGACATATTTGGCATCGCTGGTGGGCTCAGCCATCGCCAGCAGTTTGTGCAGCGGGAAACCGATCCACGGCACCACCATCGACCAGGCCTCAACGCAGCGCATCCGGTAAATACGCTCCTCGAGCGGGAAACGGGTGGTGAGATCGTGATGGTCGAAGGTGAGCGGTTTGGCGACCTCGCCCTCAATTTTTAAGGTCCAGGGATCGGTTTTCATGCTTCCGGCATTGGCGGCAGGATCGGCTTTATCGAGGCCAAACTCGTAGAAGTTGTTATAGCCCGTGACTTTATCTTCCGGCGTCAGCGCAAGCGTGTTCTGCCACTGGGCGGGTTTGGTAAAAGTCAGCGGCTGGCCCGAGGGGGCTTTTGGACGATCGTTACCCTTGAACCAGTCGAGCAGGTCGGCATGGGCGGCGGGTGAGAGGGAAAGGGCGGTGGCGCTGATGCCGAGCATCTTCAGGATCTGGCGGCGCTGCAGCATAAAGACAGATTCGGACGTGACATCGGCTTCCGTCAGTTTTTTGGTTTTCATGGCATCCTCCATCATGCATTTTTCTAAGCATGACGGAGGAGTCGGTTTAGCGCGAATATGTCACGAAAATTTGAAGATTAGGCAATTTTCACCAGCGCACGACCGTGGAACTGATTGCTCATGATTTTACCGGCGTATTCCGGAGCCTGCTCGAGGGTGATCTCGGTGGCGCTCTGGCTGAAGAAGGATTCCGGCAGATCGCGCACCAGACGCTCCCAGGCCTGCGCGCGGCGCGCGGCTGGCGTCATCACCGAATCCACGCCCTGCAGACGCACATTACGCAGAATAAATGGCATTACCGTCGTTGGCAGTGCGAAACCGCCCGCCAGACCGCAGGCCGCCACACAACCACCGTAGTTCATCTGCGCCAGCAGTTTTGCCAGCACTTTATCGCCCACGGTATCGACCGCACCGGCCCAAACCTGTTTCTCCAGGGGACGCGTTTCGCTGAACTCTTCGCGACCGAGAATGCGGTTTGCACCGAGAGAACGCAGGTATTCATGGGTGCTTTCGCGCCCGGTAACTGCAGCGA
Organism: Lelliottia sp. EB106-05-01-XG201; assembly: GCF_058791735.1. NCBI lineage: Bacteria > Pseudomonadati > Pseudomonadota > Gammaproteobacteria > Enterobacterales > Enterobacteriaceae > Lelliottia > Lelliottia sp. EB106-05-01-XG201. The sequence goes on along the minus strand of NZ_JBYTDV010000001.1, from coordinate 4,248,229 downwards.
CCTGATAACCCAGTTTATGCAGCAGGGTGACCGCCGTACTGCCGACGCCACCGCTGGCACCGGTCACTACCACTTCGCCGGAGTCCGGGCGAACGCCCGCCTCTTCCAGCGCCATCACGCACAGCATGGCGGTAAAACCTGCCGTGCCGATAATCATCGCTTTACGACCGTCCAGCCCTTTCGGCATCGGCACCAGCCAGTCGCCGTTGACACGCGCCTGCGTCGCCAGGCCGCCCCAGTGGTTCTCACCCACGCCCCAGCCCGTCAGCAGCACCTGCTGCCCGGCGTGAAAACGGGGATCTTCGCTGGAATGGACGCGCCCGGCGAAATCAATTCCCGGAATCATCGGAAAGTTGCGGATGATTTTACCCGTGCCGGTAATCGCGAGGGCATCCTTGTAGTTCAGGCTGGACCAGTCGATATCAATAGTGACATTGCCTTCAGGAAGACGGCTTTCTTCAACGGATTGAATCGACGCCAGCGTGTTACCGTCCTGCTGTTCTAAGATCAAAGCCTGCATACAAATGTCCTCACTAAGCATGGTGATTGGAAAATTATTTCTGGAGACTATACTCGCTCATTGAAACGCTATGCCGATTTAACGCAATAAATTGCCAGATCGACCAGGTTTGGTAGTATGCCCCTGCTAAACGCAAGTTAGCACTTACTTGCTATTAAACTGTTTCCCCATCAACCAACGGAGTGATCTCAAGGATGCGATTAACGACGAAATTTTCAGCTTTTATTACGCTGCTGACGGGGCTGACCATTTTCGTCACCCTGATGGGGTGCTCGCTGAGTTTTTATAACGCGATTCAGGACAAGCTCGACAACCGTTTACAGTCCGTCGCCTCGGTGATTGATTCACGACTGGTGACTTCCTCGCTCCCCGCGCTCGCTCAGCAGCTGGATGAGATGATGGTGCCGGTCGACATTGTGCACATCGACATCTTACAGGGTAGCAAAGTCGTTCTGAGCCATGCGCGTCAGAGCAGCTATCGTCCCGCCGGGAATTTAGCTCAGTACCGCGAGATGATCATTCACTCCTTAAAAAGCCCCGGTGTCACCATCAGGCTGGTCTATCAGGACCCGATGGCGAACTACTTCCGCTCCCTGATGACCACCGCGCCGCTGACCGTGGCGGTGGGTTTTATCGTGGTGCTGCTCTTTCTGGCGGTTCGCTGGCTGCGACGCCAGCTTTCCGGACAAGAACTGCTGGAATCGCGATCTGTACGTATTTTAAACGGCGAACGGGGTGCTAAGGTACGGGGCTCTGTCTACGAATGGCCTACGCGGACCAGCAGTGCGCTCGACGTCTTGCTCTCGGAGATTCAGTTCGCCAGCGATCAGCGCAGCCGGATGGATACGCTGATTCGCTCCTATGCAGCCCAGGACAATAAAACCGGGCTGAATAACCGTCTCTTCTTTGATAATCAGCTGGCTACGCTGCTGGATGACACGGAAAAAGTCGGCGCGCACGGCGTGGTCATGATTATCCGCCTGCCAGATTTCGATCTGCTGCGCGATACCTGGGGCCGCTCGGTGGCGGAAGATCATCTCTTTACGCTTATCAATTTGCTCTCGACCTTTATCATGCGGTACCCGGGCGCGCTGCTGGCGCGCTATCACCGCAGCGATTTTGCGGTGCTGCTGCCCCACCGGACGCTGAAAGAGTCTGAAAGTATTGCCAGCCAGCTGCTGAAAGCGGTCGATGCCCTGCCGCCAACCAAAATGCTCGACCGGGACGACATGGTCCACATCGGGATTTGCGCCTGGCGCGGCGGGCAACACACGCAGCAGGTGATGGAACATGCCGAAGCCGCCACGCGAAACGCGGTACTACAGGGCGCGAATGGCTGGGCGGTTTACGATGATTCTCTGCCGGAGAAAGGGCGCGGCAACGTGCGCTGGCGGACACTCATCGAGCAGATGCTCAGCCGAGGCGGGCCGCGTATCTATCAAAAACCGGCCGTACTGCGCAACGGCGTAGTGCATCATCGCGAATTACTGTGCCGTATTTTTGACGGTACGGAAGAGGTGGTCTCCGCCGAATATCTGCCGATGGTGCTGCAGTTTGGTCTGTCAGAAGAGTATGACCGCCAGCAAATTACGCGTCTTATTCCATTTTTATCTTTCTGGCCTGAGGAAAATCTGGCATTACAGGTAACGGTAGAGTCGCTGATTCGCCCGCGTTTCCAGCGCTGGCTGCGAGATGTTCTGATGCAATGTGAAAAATCGCAGCGGAAACGGATTATTTTTGAACTTGCAGAGGCAGATGTCTGTCAACATATCAGCCGTTTACAGCCGGTCGTCCGTTTGATGAATGCTCTCGGCGCTCGCGTCGCGGTAACACAGGCGGGTTTAACGCTGGTCAGTACCAGTTGGATCAAGGAGCTGGATGTGGAACTGTTGAAGCTGCATCCGGGGCTGGTCAGGAATATTGAAAAGCGCACGGAAAACCAGCTTCTGGTTCAGAGCCTGGTGGAAGCGTGCAAGGGAACGCAAACGCAAGTATTCGCCACAGGCATACGTTCACGGAGCGAATGGCAGATGTTGACGGAGCGCGGTGTGGCGGGTGGTCAGGGGGATTTTATTGCCTCCTCTCAGCCGCTTGACAGCAATGTGAAAAAATATTTGCAAAGATACTCTGTTTGACCTGCCGTTTAATTTGTTTTCACGTAGAATATCGCGCCTGTAGCTTTGAGTATGACGAGCAAAACGCCAGTCGTTGACCCGGACCGGTTACAAATGAAAGCGAGTGACGCAGCTGTTAACTCAGCCCTGATGGAGTCAGGAATTAAATTTGTAACATACGGAAACGTACTGCACTAATTTTCACCGTAGCAGATGATTTTTGCGCCTTGTCGCTGCTACGTGTGGTTGGTAAAGTAAGCGGATTTTAATTTTTCCGCCCCAGCTTTCAGGATTATCCCTTAGTATGTTGAAAAAATTTCGTGGCATGTTTTCCAATGACCTGTCCATTGACCTGGGTACCGCGAATACCCTGATTTATGTAAAAGGACAAGGCATCGTATTGAATGAGCCTTCCGTTGTGGCCATTCGTCAGGATCGTGCCGGCTCCCCGAAAAGCGTGGCAGCCGTAGGACACGATGCGAAGCAGATGCTGGGTCGTACCCCAGGCAACATCGCCGCGATCCGCCCAATGAAAGACGGCGTTATCGCTGACTTCTTCGTGACTGAAAAAATGCTTCAGCACTTCATCAAGCAGGTTCACAGCAACAGCTTCATGCGCCCAAGTCCGCGCGTGCTGGTGTGTGTGCCGGTTGGTGCGACTCAGGTTGAACGTCGTGCGATCCGTGAATCCGCTCAGGGTGCAGGCGCGCGTGAAGTCTTCCTGATTGAAGAGCCGATGGCTGCTGCAATTGGTGCAGGCCTGCCGGTTTCTGAAGCAACAGGTTCGATGGTGGTGGATATCGGTGGTGGTACCACTGAAGTGGCCGTTATCTCCCTGAACGGCGTGGTTTACTCCTCCTCCGTGCGTATCGGTGGTGACCGTTTCGACGAAGCCATCATTAATTATGTGCGCCGTAACTACGGCTCTCTGATTGGTGAAGCCACCGCAGAGCGTATTAAGCACGAGATCGGTTCTGCTTACCCTGGTGACGAAGTCCGCGAAATCGAAGTTCGTGGCCGTAACCTGGCAGAAGGCGTTCCGCGTGGCTTTACCCTGAACTCCAACGAAATCCTCGAAGCGCTGCAAGAGCCGCTGACCGGTATCGTCAGCGCGGTAATGGTTGCGCTGGAACAGTGCCCGCCAGAACTGGCTTCCGACATCTCAGAACGCGGTATGGTTCTGACCGGTGGTGGTGCGCTGCTGCGTAACCTCGACCGCCTGTTAATGGAAGAGACAGGGATTCCTGTCGTAGTTGCAGAAGATCCACTGACTTGCGTGGCCCGTGGTGGCGGCAAGGCGCTGGAAATGATCGACATGCACGGCGGCGACTTGTTCAGCGAAGAGTAGTCGAAGTGAGAGGGTAGCGAAGGCTACCCTTTCTCTCTGACACGAGAATACGCATAGCCTATGAAGCCAATTTTTAGCCGTGGCCCGTCGCTGCAGTTTCGCCTGATCCTGGGGGTGCTGGTAGCGCTTGGAGTCATCATCGCCGATAGCCGCCTCGGTATGTTCAGCCAGATTCGAACATACATGGATACCGCCGTCAGTCCTTTCTATTTTGTATCAAACGGTCCCCGTGAATTACTCGACAGCGTTTCTCAGACTTTGTCGTCACGTGACCAACTCGAGCTCGAAAACCGTGCACTGCGCCAGGAACTGCTGCTGAAAAACAGCGAGTTGCTGATGCTGGGTCAATATCGCCAGGAAAACGCCCGTCTGCGTGAACTGCTGGGGTCGCCGCTGCGTCAGGACGAGCAAAAAATGGTGACTCAGGTGATCTCCACCGTTAACGATCCTTACAGCGATCAGGTGGTGATCGACAAAGGCAGCGTGAACGGTGTGTACGAAGGCCAGCCGGTCATCAGCGATAAAGGCGTCGTCGGCCAGGTGGTTGCCGTAGCCAAGCTGACCAGCCGCGTGTTGCTGATTTGCGATGCGACCCATGCCTTGCCGATTCAGGTACTGCGTAACGACATCCGTATTATTGCGGCCGGTAACGGCTGTACGGACGATCTGCAGCTGGAGCATCTGCCAGCCAACACCGACATTCGTGTGGGTGATGTTCTGGTGACTTCAGGTCTCGGTGGTCGTTTCCCGGAAGGTTATCCGGTTGCCGTGGTCTCTTCCGTGAAGCTCGATACGCAGCGCGCGTATACCGTGATTCAGGCTCGTCCGACCGCGGGCTTACAGCGTCTGCGCTATTTGCTGTTGCTGTGGGGAGCCGATCGTAACGGCGTTAACCCGATGACGCCGGAAGATGTTCACCGCGTGGCGAATGAACGCTTAATGCAGATGATGCCGCAGGTTCTGCCTGCGCCGGATTCAATGGGGCCACCTGCGCCGGTTCCGGCCCCTGCTACCGGTTTAACGCAGCCACCTCCGGATGCGCCGCTGCCGCCACACATCTCCTCAGGAGGGCAGTAGTGGCCAGCTACCGTAGCCAGGGACGCTGGGTTATCTGGCTCTCGTTTTTCGTCGCGTTACTGCTGCAAGTCATGCCCTGGCCGGACGACATTCTCGTCTTCCGGCCAAACTGGGTGCTGCTCATTTTACTCTACTGGACCCTCGCTCTGCCGCACCGCGTAAATGTGGGCACAGGTTTTGTGATGGGTGCCATACTGGATCTCATTAGTGGCTCTACGCTTGGCGTGCGCGCCCTGTCGATGAGTATTATTGCGTATCTTGTCGCACTGAAATTCCAGCTTTTCCGTAACCTCGCGCTCTGGCAACAGGCGTTGGTGGTGATGTTGTTGTCCCTCGCCGCGGATATCATTGTTTTCTGGGCTGAGTTTTTAGTGATCAACGTCTCTTTCCGACCGGAAGTGTTCTGGAGTAGTGTAGTAAACGGTGTGCTCTGGCCGTGGCTGTTCCTGCTGATGCGTAAGATTCGCCAGCAGTTTGCCGTGCAATAACTAAGGTTTCTATGACGTCTATATTTCTTGCCTCTGGTTCCCCGCGCCGTCAGGAGTTGCTCACTCAACTGGGTGTCTCTTTTGAACGCATCGTCCCCGGTATTGAAGAACAACGGGCCGATGGCGAAAGCGCGCAGCAGTATGTGTCTCGTCTGGCACGGGAAAAAGCGCAGGCTGGCGTGGCGCTAACGCCGCGCGATTTGCCAGTGCTGGGGGCGGATACCATCGTGATCCTCAACGGTGAAGTGCTCGAGAAACCGCGCGATAGCGAACATGCGGCGCGTATGCTGCGCAAGCTATCCGGGCAAACGCATCAGGTGATGACGGCGGTTGCACTGGCCGACAGCCAGCAGGTGCTGGATTGTCTGGTGGTCACGGACGTCACGTTCAGAGTGCTTACCGATGAGGAGATCGCCGGTTATATCGCCAGCGGTGAACCTATGGATAAAGCAGGTGCATACGGTATTCAGGGGCTGGGTGGCTGTTTTGTCAGGAAGATTAATGGCAGCTATCACGCCGTAGTCGGCTTACCGCTGGTGGAAACGTATGAGTTGCTGAGCAATTTTAACTCACTGCGTGAGGGAAGGGATAATTATGACGGCTGAATTGTTGGTAAACGTAACGCCATCGGAAACCCGAGTGGCCTATATTGATGGCGGCATTCTTCAGGAAATTCATATTGAGCGCGAAGCGCGACGCGGAATAGTAGGCAATATCTACAAAGGTCGTGTCAGTCGTGTACTACCGGGTATGCAGGCGGCATTTGTAGATATTGGCCTTGATAAAGCGGCGTTTTTGCATGCCTCGGACATCATGCCCCATACCGAATGCGTGGCGGGCGAAGAGCAAAAGCAGTTTACCGTCCGCGACATCTCCGAGCTGGTCCGTCAGGGGCAGGATCTCATGGTCCAGGTGGTGAAAGATCCCCTCGGCACCAAAGGCGCCCGCCTGACCACCGACATCACCTTACCTTCCCGTTACCTGGTCTTTATGCCGGGCGCGTCGCACGTCGGCGTCTCTCAGCGTATCGAAAGTGAAAGCGAGCGCGAACGCCTGAAAAAGGTGGTCGGCGCTTACTGCGATGAGCAGGGCGGGTTCATTATCCGTACCGCAGCAGAAGGGATCAGCGAAGAGGATCTGGCTTCCGATGCGGCGTACCTGAAACGCGTCTGGACCAAAGTGATGGAGCGTAAAAAACGCAACCAGACGCGCTATCAAATGTACGGCGAACTGGCGCTGGCCCAGCGCGTCTTGCGCGATTTCGCTGACGCGCAGCTCGACCGCATCCGTGTAGATTCCCGTCTGACCTACGACGCCTTGCTGGAATTTACCGCCGAATACATCCCCGAGATGCCGGGCCTGCTGGAGCACTACACGGGTCGTCAGCCGATCTTCGATCTTTACGACGTCGAGAACGAAATCCAGCGCGCGCTGGAGCGTAAAGTCGAACTCAAATCCGGCGGGTATCTGATCATCGATCAGACCGAAGCCATGACTACCGTCGATATCAACACCGGCGCCTTCGTTGGTCATCGTAATCTCGACGACACCATCTTCAACACCAACATCGAAGCGACGCAGGCCATCGCGCGCCAGCTTCGCCTGCGCAATCTCGGCGGGATCATCATCATCGACTTTATCGATATGAATAATGAAGATCACCGCCGTCGCGTGCTGCACTCCCTGGAGCAGGCGCTGAGCAAAGATCGGGTGAAAACCAGCATCAACGGTTTCTCCCAGCTCGGCCTGGTGGAGATGACCCGCAAACGCACGCGCGAAAGCGTCGAGCACGTGCTGTGCAACGAATGCCCAACCTGCCACGGACGCGGCACGGTTAAGTCCGTGGAGACGGTCTGCTACGAAATCATGCGTGAAATTGTCCGCGTCCATCACGCCTACGACTCCGACCGTTTTCTGGTCTATGCTTCCCCTGCGGTGGCAGAAGCACTGAAAGGCGAAGAGTCGCACGCGCTGGCGGAAGTGGAAATCTTTGTCGGCAAACAGGTAAAAGTACAAATCGAACCACTCTACAATCAGCAGCAGTTTGACGTGGTGATGATGTAAGACGCAGCAATGCTGCAAGAGAACGGCTGACAAGGAGAGATGCGTGAGGCGATTGCCAGGAATTTTACTGCTTACAGGGGCAACGCTTGTCGTCATTGTCGCGTTGCTCGTGAGCGGACTGCGCCTCGTGTTACCGCATCTCGACAGCTGGCGCCCGCAGGTGCTGGCAAAGATCGAAAGCTCCACCGGCGTTCCCGTTGATGTCAGCCAGCTGAGCGCCAGCTGGCAAAACTTCGGCCCGACGCTGGATGTGCGCGACATCAACGCCACTCTGAAAGATGGCGGCTACCTCAAAATCAAACGCGTAACGCTGGCGCTGGATGTCTGGCAAAGTTTGCTGCACATGCGCTGGCAGTTTCGCGATCTCACCTTCTGGCAGCTTCAGTTTTTGACCAATACTCCCCTGACGCAGGGCGAGAACAGCAAAGGCATTGAGACCAACCGCATCAGCGATCTTTTCCTGCGCCAGTTCGATCATTTCGATCTGCGCGACAGCGAAATCAGTTTCATTACCCTCTCCGGCCAGCGGGCCGAACTGGCGATCCCGCAGCTCACCTGGCTCAACGGCAAAGATCGCCATCGCGCCGAAGGGCAGGTCAACCTCTCCAGTCTCAACGGCCAGCATGGCATCATGCAGGTGCGGATGGATTTGCGCGACGATAATGGTCTGCTGAACAAAGGCAAAGTCTGGCTGCAGGCCGATGATGTCGATGTGAAACCCTGGCTCGGCAAATGGATGCAGGACAACGTGGCCCTGCAAAGGGCGCGGTTTAGCCTCGAAGGCTGGCTGACGCTGACCGATGGTGACATTGCCGCCGGTGACGTGTGGCTGAAGCAGGGCGGTGCGGCGTGGAAAGGGGAAACCCAAACCCATGATATGTCGGTCGATAACCTGACGGCACACGTCACGCGTCAGGGCGACAGCTGGCAATTCTCCATTCCCGATACGCGCATTACGATGGACGGCAAAGCCTGGCCGCGCGGTGCGCTGACGATGGCATGGGTGCCTGAGCAGGAAGTCGGCGGCGTAAACAGCAAACGCAGCGATGAGCTACGCATCCGCGCCAGCAATCTCGATCTGGCGAGTCTCGACGGTTTGCGTCCTATTGCTACCCGCATGTCCGCTTCGCTGGGCGAAGTCTGGCAAGCCACGCAGCCGAGTGGACAAATCGACTCGCTGGCGCTGGATATCCCCCTGCAGGCCACGGAAAAAACCCGTTTCCAGGCCTCGTGGAAAGCGCTCTCCTGGAAGCAGTGGAAGCTCCTGCCGGGTGCCGAGCACTTTGGCGGCAAGCTTGAAGGAAGCGTGGAAGACGGCAGGCTGACGGCAGAAATGACCGACGCCAAAATGCCGTATGAGACGGTTTTCCGCGCCCCGCTGGAGATCGAAAAAGGCACGGCGATCCTCAACTGGCTGAAAAACGACAAAGGGTTCCAGCTCGATGGTCGTGATATCGACGTGAAAGCCACCGGCGTGCATGCGAGCGGTAACTTCCGCTATCTGCAGCCCGAAGGGGATGAACCCTGGCTGGGTATTCTGGCGGGTATCAGCACCGACGATGGCGGTCAGGCCTGGCGCTACTTCCCGGAAAACCTGATGGGCAAAGAGCTGGTGGACTACCTGAGCGGCGCGATTCAGGGCGGCCAGGCTGATAATGCCACGCTGGTTTACGGCGGCAATCCGCATCTGTTCCCGTATAAACACAACGAAGGTCAGTTCCAGGTCCTGGTGCCGCTGCGCAACGCGACCTTTGCCTTCCAGCCCGACTGGCCGGCGCTGAAAAACCTCAACATTGAGCTGAATTTCCTCAACGACGGTCTGTGGATGAAATCCGACAGCGTGGCGCTGGGTGGCGTCACCGCCCGCAATCTGACCGCCGTGATCCCGGACTACTCCAAAGAAAAACTGCTGATCGACGCGGATATCAACGGGCCGGGTAAAGCCGTGGGACCGTATTTCGAAGAGACCCCGCTCGATGACTCGCTGGCCGCCGCGCTGCAAGAGCTGCAGATCGACGGCGATGTGAATGCCCGCTTACATCTGGATATTCCGCTGGACGGCGAAATGACCACCGCCGAAGGCGAAGTGGTACTGAACAACAACAGCCTGTTCATCAAACCGCTCGACAGTACGCTCAAAAATCTGAGCGGCAAATTCAGCTTTGTGAATGGCAACCTGAAGAGTGAACCGCTGAAAGCCACCTGGTTTAATCAGCCGCTTAACGTCGATTTCAGCACCACCGAAGGCGACAAAGCCTACCAGGTCGCGGTCAACATGGACGCCTACTGGCAGCCTGCACGGATGGACGTTCTGCCGAAACCGGTGGCGGAATCCATCGACGGCTCGGTGGCCTGGAACGGTAAAGTGACCATCGACCTGCCTTATCGTGGAAGCGCGCGCTACCAGGTCGACGTGACCGGCGATCTGAAAAATGTAAGCAGTCACTTACCTGCGCCACTGGATAAAAAATCCGGGCAGCCGCTGCCGATGAACATCAACGTGAAGGGCGATCTCAACAGCTTCGAACTGACCGGCAATGCGAGCGGTAAAAACCACTTCAACAGCCGCTGGTTGCTCAGTCGTAAACTGACGCTCGATCGCGCCATCTGGACCACGGACAGCCGCACCATTCCGCCGCTGCCTGAGCAGTCGGGCATCGAACTGAACCTGCCCGCGATGGACGGCGCAGAGTGGCTGGCGATGTTTAACAAGGGCGTCGGGCAAAATGTTGATCAGGCGGCGCAGTTCCCGGAGCGTGTCACCGTCCGTACGCCAGCTCTGACCCTTGGCGGGCAGCAGTGGAACAACCTCAGTATTGTCTCCGAACCGACGATCAACGGTTCAACGGTGGAAGCCCAGGGGCGTGAAATCAACGGCACGCTGACGATGCGTGACAACGCGCCGTGGCAGGCGGCGATTCGTTATCTCTACTACAACCCGACGATGGCAGCGAAAGGGCAAACGGCAACGGATTCACCATTATCAGAAGTGTCTAAAGTGGATTTCAGCGGCTGGCCAGATCTACAACTGCGCTGTGCCGAGTGCTGGCTGTGGGGCCAGAAATATGGCCGCATCGACGGTGATTTTGCCATTAAGGGGAACACCCTGAGCCTCGCGGGCGGCCTGATTGATACCGGTTTTGGTCGTCTGACGGCTGACGGGGAATGGGTGAATGGCGCAGGCGAACAGCGCACCTCGCTCAAAGGCACCATCAAGGGCAACAAGCTGGATGCGGCGACGAATTTCTTTGGTGTCAGCACGCCGCTGCGCGGCTCGTCCTTCGATATCAATTACGATATGCACTGGCGCGCCCAGCCGTGGAAACCGGATGTCGCCTCGCTGAACGGTATCCTGAAAACCAATCTCGGCAAAGGTGAAATCGCCGACGTCAGTACCGGCCACGCCGGGCAGCTTTTACGTTTGCTGAGCTTCGACGCGCTGCTGCGCAAACTGCGCTTTGATTTTAGCGACACCTTTAGCGAAGGGTTCTATTACGATTCCATCCGCAGCACGGCGTGGATCAAAGACGGTGTCCTGCACACGGACGACACGCTGGTGGATGGTCTCGAGGCCGATATCGCCATGAAAGGCTCGGTGAATCTGGTGCGTCGCGAGCTGGATATGGAAGCGGTCGTTGCACCTGAAATCTCGGCGACCGTGGGTGTTGCTGCGGCCTTCGTGGTGAACCCGATTGTCGGCGCCGCGGTGTTTGCCGCCAGTAAGGTGCTCGGGCCGCTGTGGAGCAAGGTCTCGATCTTGCGCTATCGCATTACGGGCCCGGTCGATAAGCCACAGATTAATGAGGTGCTCCGTCAGGCGCGTAAAGATGCACAGCAATGATTTGACGCGGGCAATTAATTGCCTCACTCTCAATAATAATGATTTTTTTTACCGCCCGCTGGGTGGCAACGAACGAGTAGCAAAACGATGAGTCTGAACCTGGTAAGTGAACATTTGCTCGCAGCGAACGGCCTGAGTCATCAGGACCTGTTTTCCATTCTCGCCCAACTCACCGAGCGTCGCCTCGATTACGGCGATCTCTATTTCCAGTCGAGCTACCACGAATCCTGGGTTTTGGAAGACAGCATCATTAAAGATGGCTCTTACAACATCGACCAGGGCGTTGGCGTGCGCGCCGTGAGCGGTGAGAAAACCGGTTTTGCCTATGCCGATCAGATCAGCCTGACAGCCCTGGAGCAAAGCGCCCAAGCGGCGCGTACCATCGTGCGTGAAACGGGCGATGGCCGCGTAAAAACGCTGGGCGAAGTACAGCACACGGCGCTCTATACCAGCATCGATCCGCTGCAAAGCATGAGCCGCGAAGAGAAGCTGGACATTCTGCGTCGCGTGGACAAAGTGGCGCGCGCTGCGGATAAACGCGTGCACGAAGTGTCTGCCAGCCTCAGCGGTGTGTATGAACTCATCCTGGTCGCGGCGACCGACGGGACGCTGGCGGCAGATGTGCGTCCGCTGGTGCGTCTGTCCGTGAGCGTGCAGGTGGAAGACGACGGTAAGCGTGAGCGCGGCTCCAGCGGCGGCGGCGGTCGTTTTGGCTATGACTGGTTCCTGGCCGACGAAGACGGCGAAGTTCGCGCAGATGCCTGGGCGAAAGAAGCTGTACGTATGGCGCTGGTGAATCTCAATGCGGTCGCGGCACCTGCCGGTACGCTGCCGGTGGTATTGGGCGCAGGCTGGCCTGGCGTGCTGCTGCACGAAGCGGTCGGTCACGGTCTGGAAGGCGATTTCAACCGTCGCGGCACCTCCGTATTCAGCGGCCAGATGGGCGAGCTGGTGGCCTCTGAACTCTGTACCGTTGTCGATGACGGCACCATGACCGATCGTCGTGGCTCGATCTCCATCGACGATGAAGGGACGCCGGGACAGTACAACGTGCTGATCGAAAACGGCATCCTGAAAGGCTACATGCAGGACAAACTCAACGCGCGCCTGATGGGTGTTGCGCCAACCGGTAACGGCCGTCGCGAATCCTACGCGCACCTGCCGATGCCGCGCATGACCAACACCTATATGCTGGCGGGTAAATCCACGCCGCAGGAGATTATCGAATCGGTAGATTACGGTATCTTCGCGCCAAACTTCGGCGGCGGGCAGGTGGATATCACCTCCGGCAAGTTTGTCTTCTCCACGTCAGAAGCCTATCTGATTGAGAAAGGCAAAGTCACCAAAGCGGTGAAAGGGGCCACATTGATTGGCTCCGGGATCGAAGCGATGCAGCAGATTTCGATGGTCGGCAACGATCTGAAACTGGATAAAGGTGTGGGCGTCTGCGGTAAAGAGGGCCAGAGCCTGCCGGTGGGCGTCGGCCAGCCAACGCTGAAGGTCGACAATCTGACCGTCGGCGGTACTGCCTGATCTGACTCCGCATTAAAAAAAATGGCGTGCCCTTAAGGCGCGCCATTTTTTTATGCGACGCTTATCGCGCGCTGTTCAGCGGAATTTCAGGATCCGGCTCGTGAGTGATGCGGTTGCGTAAATCACGACGAATAATTTCGATCGACCAGAACCAGATCAGGTGCCCCACGATCTCGGAGACGTGTTCGTACCACGGGAGATCAAACAGCGGCGGAGTCAGCCCCATCAGCGGGAATGAAATCATGTGGACGAACAGTTGCGCTAACGCCCCTGCGAACAAACCCTGCCAGAGTTTTATTTTCGGGAAGACTTCTGCCACAACGCAATAGCCTACAGCGAACACGATAGAGAAAATAATATGTGTTACGCCGACCCAGTTAAATATATGTCCGGCAAACGTATAAACGGCGGCGTTAGGATCGACGACACCCAGCCAGTCGCGCAGAAATACATAGGGCGGGTTGAGGAAATTACGCGAGCAATCAATTTGGCTGGCGGCTCGGATTAATTGCTCGGGTCCGCATGCGCTGGTGAATAAATCCGTTGGACTGCGTGGAGGAAGCGGAACCTCTGCGCCCCATTTGACAAAGGCGGAGACAATCCCGGCGATCAGCCCAACGAACGCGGCGAGCCCGTAGCGCCGGCGTGAAGGCGGTGTTTGTTCAAATAGATTCATTTGTATTCCTTGTTTAAAAAGATTCCTGAGAAACGCTATTTTTATGATGTATATTTTTAACAAATAAATAACGGCCTTTTCTGACAAGGATACGATAATGGTCAAATGGCGAAGGTGTCAATTCGCCATTATTAATAGAATTGAATGAAATATCTGAATAATAGTTGATGGGACAGAGGCTGATTATTCCTTCCTTTCGCCGCGCATACCCTGATACAGCTCCGCTACTTCGACAAAATAATCGGTCAGATAGTTAATACACACCTGCACCTTGAGCGGCAGTTTGTCCTTTTCCGTATACAGGGCATATACCGGGCGCGGGTCAGACTGATAGCGCGGGAACAGGATCTCCAGCTCGCCGCTGTTGATCTCATTGATCACCCACATCAGCGGCACGTAGGCAATCCCGGCACCAGCAACCAGCCAGCGGGAAATGGTCATCGGATCGTTTGTCACGAATCGCCCCTGTGGCAGCAGTTTTGTCGACAGTCCTTCCGGAGCAATCAGCTCAAATTCGTTATCCGGACGTACGCTGTACTCCAGCCAGGAGTGGTTAGTCAGATCGGCGGGTTTTTCCGGTACGCCAAACTGCGCCAGATAGTTTTTGGAGGCGCAGACCACCATCGGCATGCTGCCGAGGCGGCGTGAGAACAGGCTGGAATCCTGCAACGCGCCGACGCGGATCACCACGTCCAGCCCGTCGGCGATCAGGTCGGGGGCAGGGATACCAGTGACTAAATTGACTGCCAGTCCTGGATACTCTTTGAGCATTTCTGCCGTCATACTGGCGAGGACATTTTGTGCCATAGTTGAAGAACAGCCGATCCGCAGCGTGCCGATAGGGGTGTTATTGAAGGCATAGAGTTGCTCGTGCACGTCCTGGACTTCGTGCAGCATCCGCCGACAGCCCTGATAATAAATTTTGCCCGCTTCCGTCAGCCCAATGCTGCGGGTGCTGCGGTTCAGCAGCTTGACCTGCAGCTCATCTTCCAGTTTTGACACCGTCTGGCTGATGGATGAAACACTCATCTGCAGCTGTCGGGCCGCGGCGGTAAAGGAGCCAAATTCGACGACTTTGGCAAACACAGACATGCGTTTTAAACGTTCCATTGTTCACTCTGGCTTAAAAGTGATTTAGATCACATATTATAGATAACAGCATAACAGTTACGTTAATATATTATTACTGACATAACAGCTTCACCCTTCCCGCCTGGCTCTTCTTGCCCTTCAGCGACGGTGTAAGCTAAACAAAAAACTGTCGCCTGCTCGCTCTCAAATCAAGGTTAACATGAGTCTGTTTCCCGTTATCGTGGTGTTCGGTTTATCGTTCCCACCGATTTTCTTCGAACTTCTTTTATCACTGGCGATTTTCTGGCTGGTGCGCAAGGTGCTGGTTCCGACCGGTATCTACGACTTTGTCTGGCACCCTGCACTGTTTAATACCGCGCTGTATTGCTGCCTGTTCTACTTAATATCGCGCATGTTTGTCTGAGGTAGATGTGAAAACACTAACAAGAAATATCTCCCGTACCGCCATTACCGTGGCGCTGGTGGTCCTGGCGTTCATCGCTATTTTCCGCGCCTGGGTGTTTTACACCGAATCGCCGTGGACGCGCGATGCGCGTTTCAGCGCCGACGTGGTGGCGATTGCCCCGGACGTCGCCGGGCTTATCACCGCGGTGAACGTGCGCGATAACCAGCTGGTGAAAAAAGACCAGGTGCTGTTCACCATCGATCAGCCACGCTACCAGAAAGCCCTTGAACAGGCCGAAGCCGACGTGGCCTATTATCAGGCGCTGGCGACAGAAAAACGCCGCGAAGCCGGGCGTCGTAACCAGCTTGGCGTGCAGGCCATGTCCCGCGAAGAGATTGACCAGTCTAATAACGTACTGCAAACCGTCCTGCATCAGCAGGCCAAAGCGGAAGCCACGCGTGACCTGGCGAAACTGGATCTGGAACGCACGGTGATCCGCGCGCCCTCTGACGGCTGGGTGACCAATCTCAACGTCTACACCGGGGAATTTATCACCCGCGGCTCGACCGCCGTGGCGCTGGTGAAACAGCACTCATTCTACATTCTCGCCTATATGGAAGAGACCAAACTGGAAGGCGTGCGTCCAGGCTATCGCGCCGAAATTACCCCGCTCGGCAGCAACCGCGTGCTGAAAGGCACGGTGGACAGCGTTGCCGCGGGCGTTACCAACTCCAGCGCCACCCGCGACAGCAAAGGGATGGCAACCGTCGATTCCAATCTCGAGTGGGTTCGTCTGGCGCAGCGCGTGCCGGTGCGTATTCGCCTCGACGAAGAGCAGGGCAATCTGTGGCCAGCAGGCACCACGGCGACGGTGGTGATCACCGGCGAGAAAGACCGCGACGCCAATAACGACTCCCTGTTCCGCAAAATCGCGCATCGCCTGCGTGAGATTGGTTGATTGTGATGGGCATTTTCTCCATCGCCACCCAGCACGTTCGCTTCGCCATTAAACTGGCGTGCGCTATCGTGCTGGCGCTGTTTGTCGGTTTCCACTTCCAGCTGGAAACGCCGCGCTGGGCGGTGCTGACGGCGGCGATTGTCGCCGCGGGCCCGGCCTTCGCGGCGGGCGGCGAACCCTATTCAGGAGCCATCCGCTATCGCGGGATGCTGCGTATCGTCGGGACCTTTATCGGCTGCGTCGCGGCGCTGACCATCATTATCACCATGATCCGCTCCCCGCTGATGATGCTGATGGTCTGCTGTATCTGGGCGGGCTTCTGTACCTGGGTCTCTTCCCTGGTCAAAGTGGAGAACTCCTACGCCTGGGGCCTGTCCGGCTATACCGCGCTGATCATCGTGATCACCATTCAGAGCAATCCCTTGCTGGCGCCGCAGTTTGCGCTGGAGCGCTGCAGCGAGATCGTCATCGGGATCGTCTGCGCCATCGTCGCCGATCTGCTTTTCTCCCCGCGCTCGATCAAACAGGAAGTCGACCGCGAGCTGGATTCGCTTATCGTCGCTCAGTATCAGCTGATGCAGCTCTGTATTAAACACGGCGACAGTGAAGAGGTGGATAAAGCCTGGGGCGACCTGGTGCGTCGCAGCACCGCGCTGGAAGGGATGCGCAGCAACCTGAATATGGAATCCTCCCGCTGGTCGCGCGCCAACCGACGTCTGAAGGCGCTCAACACCGTCTCCCTGACGCTGATCACCCAGGCGTGCGAAACCTACCTTATTCAAAATACCCGCCCGGAAGCGATCACCGATACCTTCCGCGAGCTGTTCGAAGAGCCCGTCGAAACGGAGCAGGATGTACGCAAACAGCTGAAAAGAATGCGCCGGGTGATGGCCTGGACCGGCGAGCGCGACACGCCTGTGACGATCTATAGCTGGGTGGGTGCGGCGACGCGCTACCTGCTGCTGAAACGCGGAGTTATCAGCAATACCAAAATCAGCGCCACCGAAGAAGAGGTTCTGCGCAGCGAAGTGGTGGTGAAAGCCGAGTCGGCCGAACGTCACCATGCAATGGTGAACTTCTGGCGCACCACGCTCGCCTGTATGCTCGGGGCGTTGTTCTGGCTCTGGACGGGCTGGACGTCTGGCACCGGGGCGATGGTGATGATTGCCGTTGTCACCTCACTCGCCATGCGTCTGCCGAACCCGCGGATGGTGGCGATCGACTTTCTGTATGGCGCGATAGCGGCGCTCCCCATCGGGGCGTTCTATTTCCTGGTGGTGCTCCCGTCCACGCAGCAGAGCATGCTGCTGCTGTGCATCAGTCTGGCAGTACTGGCGTTCTTTATCGGTATCGAAGTGCAAAAACGGCGGCTGGGTTCCCTCGGCGCGCTCGCCAGTACCATTAACATTCTGGTGCTGGATAACCCGATGACCTTCCACTTTAGCCAGTTCCTCGACAGCGCCTTAGGTCAGCTGGTGGGCTGCTTCCTGGCGATGATGGTCATTCTGCTGGTGCGCGACAACTCCCAGGCGCGGACCGGACGCGTGCTGCTGAACCAGTTCGTTTCGGCGGCGGTTTCTGCGATGACCACCAATACCGCGCGGCGCAAAGAGAACCATCTGCCAGCGCTGTACCAGCAGCTGTTTTTACTCCTGACCAAATTCCCTGGCGATATCGCGAAGTTTCGCCTGGCGCTGACGATGATCATCGCTCACCAGCGTCTGCGCAATGCGCCGATTCCGATCAACGACGATCTCTCGGCGTTCCACCGTCAGCTGCGTCGTACGGCGGATCATGTGATTTCAGCCTCGACGGACGACAAGCGTCGCCGCTACTTCGCCCAGCTGCTGGAAGAGCTGAACATCTACCAGGAGAAGCTGCAGGTCTGGGAAGCGCCGCGGCAGGTCACGGAGCCGGTACAGCGTCTGACGGATGTGCTGCATCGCTATCAGAATGCGCTCACCGACAGTTAAAGGTTGAGCAGAACTTGTAGGCCGGGTAAGCGCAGCGCCACCCGGCGAAACCGACTGACAAAACCGACGCCAAAAGCGTCGGTTTTTTTGTGGCTATACTTATCTGGCAGGCTCTTAAACCCAGATCAGGAGGACACATGACCACCCAGGCACTCCAGGACAATGCGCTTTTTCAAACCGGATATCTGGTAGACGGCATATGGAAAACGCTGGATACCACCTTTGACGTGCTCAACCCGGCCACGGGAGAGGTCGTCGCGAAAGTCGCAAAAGCCGGTAAAAAAGAGACCGAAGAGGCCATCGCTGCGGCAAGCCGTGCTTTTCCCGCGTGGCGCGCGAAAACCGCGAAAGAGCGCTCGACCATTCTCTATCGCTGGTATGAACTGATTATCGAGAATAAAAGCTGGCTTGGCCGACTGATGACCACCGAGCAGGGCAAACCGCTGAAAGAGGCGGAAGGCGAAGTCGAGTACGCCGCCAGCTTTATCCAGTGGTTTGCCGAGCAGGCGAAACGCGCCAACGGCGAAATCATTCCCCCGATTAAACCCGGCTCGCGCATTCTGGCTACCCGCGAACCGATCGGCGTAGTGGCGGCCATCACGCCGTGGAACTTCCCGATGGCGATGCTGACCCGCAAACTCGGCCCGGCGCTGGCCGCAGGCTGCACCGGCGTGATCAAACCCGCCAACAACACGCCCCTCAGTGCCTTTGCGCTGCTGACGCTGGCGAAAAAAGCGGGCGTACCAGACGGCGTGCTCAACGCTGTTGCCGGGAATACCCATGAGATCAGCGACGCCATCATGGCCAGCCACGAGGTGCGCAAAATCTCCTTTACCGGTTCGACCGCCGTGGGTAAAACCCTGGTGCGTAACGCCGCAGAAACCATGAAAAAAGTCTCCATGGAGCTGGGCGGTAACGCGCCTTATATCGTTTTCGACGATGCGGACATCGATGCCGCCGTGAAAGGGGCTATTGCCAATAAATTCCGCAACGCGGGGCAAGTGTGCGTCAGCGTGAACCGCTTCTATATCCAGGAAGCCGTCTACGACACCTTTGTGAGCAAACTCGCCGATGCGGTGAACGCCCTGAAAGTGGGTAACGGTCTGGAAGAGGGCGTCGTCGTGGGTCCGCTGATTGAATCTGCCGCTGTCGACAAAGTGCGTGAGCACGTCGAGGATGCGGTGGCGAAAGGCGCTACGGTGCTGGCGGGCGGGAAACCGCACTCGCTTGGCGGTAATTTCTGGCTGCCGACGGTGCTGGGCGATTGCCACGAAGGAATGAAACTGGCCGAAGAAGAGACCTTTGGTCCGGTCGCGGCCTGCTTCCGCTTTACCTCCGAAGAGGAGGTGATCCAGCGCGCGAACAACACGCCGTTTGGCCTTGCCGCCTACTTCTATACGCAAAATCTGTCGCGCGTCTTCCGCGTCTCGCAGGCGATTGAGAGCGGCATGATCGGCATTAACGAATGTGCAGTCTCGACGGAACTCGGTCCGTTCGGCGGGGTGAAAGAGTCGGGGCTGGGACGAGAGGGATCGGTACTGGGGCTGGAAGAGTTTCTGGAAGTCAAAACCCTGCATATCGGGGGATTATAATTATCGTCAGGGCGGCGCAGGCCGCCTGTCTGGACGGGGTGGCAGGCAATGAATATCACTACTTTTGATTTTGATGAAATCGACAGTCAGGAAGACTTTTACCGCGAATTTTGTCGCGCTTTTGGATTAGAACGGGAAAAGGTCACAGATCTGGATTCTCTGTGGGATGTGGTCATTGGCGACGTGTTGCCTGTCCCGCTGGAGATCGAGTTTATCCACCTGCCGGATAAGCTCCGCCGACGCTTTGGCGCGCTGGTTCTGCTGTTTGATGAGGCGGAAGAGGAGCTGGAAGGGCAGCTACGTTTCAACGTTCGTCATTGATTTACAGACATAAAAAAGCCCCTGACAAAGTGTCAGGGGCAAGTCGTATGATGAGATACGACGAGGGTTTATTTATACAGTTCAGCCGTTGCGTGCCAATGGTCACCCTGATTCAGTTCGGTGACGCGATAGCTGCTGGCGCCTGCTTTTTCAGCTTTAGCGGCTAATTCCTGACGGATATCCATCGGAGAGCCCGCGACTGAAGAGACGGATACGCTACCCATTGATTGCAGGTTTTGTGCTTGCTCTGAATTCACCTGATGCACAGCGGCGCTGGCACCGAAAGAGAGAACAGAAGCTAAGCCAAGGGTTGCGATGATTAATTTGGTGTTCATAGTCGTACTCCTGAAATGTGTTATCCCAACGGCGAGAAGGGTTGTACCGCTATTTTTATGCCTGGTGCCGTTGAGTTGATAATGTCGTTACTTCTATTGATGAAACTTATTTGTACAGCTCAGCCGTTGCGTGCCAATGGTCGCCAGAACGCGCTTCGATGATGCGGTAAGAAGACGCACCTTGTTCAGCCGCTTTCTTGTTCAGCATCTCGTGCATATCCATCGGAGAAGAGCTGACAGCACCCACAGAAACGGTGCCGATGGCCTGACGGGATTGCGCCTGATCAGCGTTGATAGAGTCGGCAGCAAATGCACCGAATGACAGGACAGACAGGACGCTCAGAGCCGCTACAGTCGTTTTGATTTTCATGATTCTTTACCTCGTCGAATTTATTGGGGTCTTTCGTTTCGTGACCCTCATCACAAAATCAAGTATACACTAGTCACGGCAAAAATTAATACCACGCTAATTATTCCGTAGGTAATTACGTGTTAACCAGTCACGTTTTTATAACCAAATTGCATAGAAATGATCGTTTTTTCGTCACATTGAGAATGGATACATAAGTAAATCATAGGGATATGAAACTTTGATTTTTTGTGCGATTTGTTGATTTACGATTCACTGGATGAATAAAAACAGGCAGGTAAAAGCACTATTTGCAAAAGTAACGGCAACAGAATGGGGAGGTTAACGAGACGGGGGCAGAAGATTCCCCGCTGCGAGGGCAGCAGGGAAGAAGATTACAGCTCTTGTTCGAACAACATCAGGATCGCTTCGTAGAGATCTTTAACGGAGAAACCGTTCGCCGGCGTGGTAAAGATAGTGTCATCACCCGCGATGGTGCCGAGGATCCCTTCTGCTTTACCCAGTGAATCCAGCAGGCGGGCAATCAGCTGCGCTGCACCAGGACTGGTGTGGATCACCACGACCGCGTCGTTGTAATCAATATCCAGCACCAGGTTCTTCAGCGGGCTGGAGGTGGTCGGCACGCCCAGCTCGGCTGGCAGGCAGTAGACCATTTCCATTTTGGCGTTGCGGGTACGCACGGCGCCAAACTTGGTTAACATACGGGAGACTTTCGACTGATTAATGTTCTCGAAACCTTGTTCCTGTAAAGCCAGAACAATCTCTCCCTGAGAACTGAATTTCTCTTCTTTGAGCAGCGCTTTGAACGCCTTCACTAATTCTTCTTGTTTTGACGAGCTACGCATAAGTCACCCGGAATATGACGAAAGAAACTTCATTATTATGCATGTAAATGAATTTTTATGCAAATTATCTGCCCGAAGCCAGGCTGAAATAATGTTATGAAAGGGAGTGATTTTATCAAATTCCGTTATCAGAAAACATGCCTGCATCACGGCACGCAAATAACCTTAAAAGTAAATTAAATGTTATCAAAATGATGTTGTTTTGCTGGCGAGTGAGGGTGTATTGTAACCACCGTCTTGATTGGCTACTTCGTTGCCACAGCTTGCTGAGTGCATACCGGCATAGATGAAAGGCGCGTGACCTCAAATTCTTTAGCTACGAAAATTGTAATTATTTACCTGCTGAATTAATGTCGCCGCAACGGAGTAACAGATATTAAAGTTAACCATAATAAGGAGTTTAGGATGAAAGTTGCAGTCCTCGGCGCTGCTGGTGGTATCGGCCAGGCGCTTGCCCTACTACTGAAAACCCAACTGCCTTCAGGCTCAGAACTCTCCCTGTATGATATTGCTCCGGTCACCCCTGGTGTCGCTGTTGACCTGAGCCACATCCCAACAGCTGTGAAAATCAAAGGCTTCTCCGGTGAAAACGCACGCCCGGCGCTCGAAGGCGCAGACGTGGTGCTGATCTCCGCGGGCGTTGCCCGTAAGCCTGGCATGGACCGTTCCGATCTGTTCAACGTCAACGCCGGTATCGTGAAGAACCTGGTGCAGCAGATCGCAGAAACCTGCCCGAAAGCCTGTATCGGTATCATCACTAACCCGGTCAACACCACTGTGGCTATCGCTGCAGAAGTGCTGAAGAAAGCGGGCGTGTACGATAAGAACAAACTGTTTGGCGTGACCACGCTGGACATTATCCGCTCCAACACCTTCGTGGCAGAACTGAAAGGCAAACTGCCTTCTGACATCGAAGTGCCGGTGATCGGTGGTCACTCTGGCGTGACTATCCTGCCACTGCTGTCCCAGATCCCAGGCGTGAGCTTCTCCGAGCAGGAAGTGGCTGACCTGACCAAACGTATCCAGAACGCGGGCACCGAAGTGGTGGAAGCGAAGGCGGGTGGCGGCTCTGCAACCCTTTCTATGGGCCAGGCGGCTGCGCGTTTTGGTCTGTCTCTGGTTCGCGCCCTGCAAGGCGAGAAAGGCGTGGTGGAATGTGCGTATGTGGAAGGTGACGGCGAACACGCCCGCTTCTTCTCACAGCCGCTGCTGCTGGGCAAAAACGGCGTTGAAGAACGTCAGTCAATCGGCAAGCTGAGCGCGTTTGAACAACAAGCGATGGAAGGCATGCTCGATACGCTGAAGAAAGATATCACCCTGGGCGAAGAGTTCGTTAACAAGTAAGCGAATGCCAGGCGATAAAAAACCGGAGCCATAATGACTCCGGTTTTTTTATGCCACTCAGTTGGTGGCCGGGTATTCCTGGATGGTGACCTGAATGGTCAGCTTCTTATCATTACGCATGACTTCCACCGGAATGATGGAACCCGGGCGAATCTCCGCCACCTGGTCCATGGTCTCCAGCGCTGACACCGCCGGCGTCCCGTTCACCGACACAATCACGTCGTTGACCTGCAGTCCTGCCGCGGCCGCCGGGCCACCCGGGGTGACTTCGTTCACCACGATACCCTGAATCTGATCGATTCCGCCGCCCTGACTATGCATCGGCGCGATTTCACGCCCGCCAATCCCAATGTAGCCGCGGATCACACGACCGTCGCGGATCAGCTTATCCATAATTTTGGTCGCCAGCTGGAAGGGGATCGCAAAGCCAATCCCTTCCGGCGTCTCGCCGTCGTTGCTCTTATCAAACGATAGGGTATTAATGCCCATCAGTTCGCCCAGCGAGTTCACCAGCGCGCCGCCGGAGTTCCCGTGGTTGATAGAGGCATCCGTCTGCAGGAAGTTCTGCCGCCCTGACGGGTTCAGGCCGATACGACCGGTGGCGCTGATAATCCCTTGGGTAATGGTCTGGCCCAGGTTATAGGGGTTCCCGATCGCCATCACCACGTCGCCGATATGCGGCGTGCGTTTACGGTTAATCGGAATGACCGGTAGCCCGCCCGTCGCTGTGATTTTCAGCACGGCGAGGTCCGTCAGACTATCTGACCCAACCAGCAGGGCTTCAAAGACACGGCCATCCTGCAACGCCACGATAATCTGATCGGCGTCGTTGATGACGTGCTTGTTGGTAATGATGTACCCGCGCTCGTCCATGATCACGCCGGACCCGAGCGTGCGGATCTCCAGCTGATTATTGGCGGAACTGTTGAGACCGCGGTTATAGACGTTAACCACGGCAGGGGCCGCACGGCGAACCGCCTGGTTGTAACTCACCGGGGTTTCATCCGTACTGTCGAATTGAGGCGCCGCCAGTTTGTTGAACTGACGTAAAGAGGGCATTGCAGCCAGTAATAAACCGCCAACAACCAAACCGATGGCGACCGAACGAAAGAGCTTAAGAACCATGATGCGGGCGTCGTTAATTAAGGAACGGTTGCAGCATAACATGACTTATCCGGACATCACACGCAGCGGTGATGTCCGGCGTCAGTGCTTAGCGTAATAAGATGTAGAGCGTATCGTTGCCGCGGACGATTTGCAGGGCAATCACCGTCGGTTTGCTCTCCAGCACTTTGCGCATTTCCGCGATTGACTGCACGCGGTTGCGGTTCACCCCGATGATCACGTCATCCTGATGCAGACCCGCCTGTGCGGCCGGGCTGCTCTTCTCGACGCTCTCAATGGTGATGCCTTTGGTACCGTCTTTCAGCTGTCCGTCGCTCAGGGCCGCACCTTGCAGGGCAGGGGCGATCAGCTCAGCGCTGGCCGATGCCGAGGTGCTTTTATCCAGCGTCACTTCCACGTCGAGCGGTTTGCCGTCGCGCAGCAGGCCGAGTTTCACTTTCGTGCCCGGTTCCGTGGTGGCGATGCGCGAGCGCAGTTCGGCGAAGCTGCTGAGCGGCTTACCGTTCAGGCTGACAATCACGTCGCCCGATTTCACGCCCGCTTTCGCCGAGCCAGAATTAGCCAGCACTTCGCTGACAAAGGCCCCGCGCTGCACGTTGAGATTAAAGGCTTTGGCAATATCGGCGCTCATCTCCATGCCTTTGATGCCCAGCAGCCCGCGTTTCACTTCGCCGGATTCAATCAGCTGCTGAGCCAGGGTTTTGGCCATATTGCTCGGAATAGCAAAGCCGATACCGATGCTGCCGCCGCCCGGCGCGAGGATCGCGGTGTTAATCCCGATCAGCTCGCCGTTGAGGTTCAGCAGGGCACCGCCGGAGTTCCCGCGGTTAATAGAGGCGTCAGTCTGGATAAAGTTCTCCAGTCCTTCCAGATTCAGGCCGCTGCGACCGAGCGCCGAGACAATCCCGGAGGTGGCGGTCTGGCCTAAACCAAACGGGTTGCCGACGGCCACGGCGAAATCACCGACGCGCAGTTTGTCGGAATCCGCGATAACAATTTGCGTCAGGTTGCTGGGGTTTTGAATTTGCAGCAGCGCGATGTCGCTCTGGTCGTCGCCGCCGATCAATTTGGCGTCAAACTCGCGACCGTCATTCATCTGCACGCTGATTTTATCGGCCTGGCTGATGACGTGGTTGTTGGTCAGCACGTAACCTTTAGCTGCGTCAATGACCACGCCGGAGCCGAGCCCTTCAAAGGGTTGAGCCTGCTGATCCGGACCGTCTTCACCGAAGTATTTTTTCAGCTCTTCCGGCACGCGCTGGCTTTGTGCCGCGGTGCCTTCCACTTTCACACTCACGACCGCAGGCAATACTTTTTCAAGCATCGGCGCCAGGCTTGGGATCGCCGCTGCGCCAGGCACTTGCGAAGGAAGCGCCGCGGCCGCAGGCCAGGACGCCGTCAAAGATAACCCGACACTTAACGCTATCGCGCTTAACAGCTGGTTTTTTTTCTTCATTGATGCTGGCTCTCGTTGCCTGGAGTAAGGAAAAACGGCCCAAAAACAGTTTGATGTTATTGAATTTTAAACCACTGAACAATGCGGCAATTGACTAAATAATAGCTGGGAAGGGAAAGAAAGGACGGGCGCGATGACGGCGCCCGTGAAATAGTTCGTAGATGTGCGATTAATCGCGTTTTGCGCCACCGCGCAGCAGGCCGGATGCTCCGTCGGAGTAATCACGTGGCATCTGTACCGGCGCCTGATCGTTGCTGGCTTCAGACTCTGCCAGACGATTGCGGAACGGGTTGGTGTCACCGCTCAGTTCCGGCAGCAGGCTGCTGGAGCTTTTCGCCATGTGCTGATACAGCTGACGATAATCTGTCGCCATGTTATCCAGCAGTTCGGCGCTACGGGCAAAGTGGCTGACCAGCTCTTCACGATACTCTTCCAGCTCAGCTTTGTTCTTTTCCAGTTCATACTGCAGCGACTGTTGCTGACGCAGTTTGCGATTACCAAAACGCATGGCCACGGCACCGATGGCGATACCGACGACTAAACCAATTAGCGCATATTCCCAGGTCATGAACTTCTCCCGTTGTCTTGTTGTTCCGTAGGGTAGTGGCTCGGCTCCTGCCTGTG
The DNA here is from genome assembly GCF_058791735.1 of Lelliottia sp. EB106-05-01-XG201. NCBI lineage: Bacteria > Pseudomonadati > Pseudomonadota > Gammaproteobacteria > Enterobacterales > Enterobacteriaceae > Lelliottia > Lelliottia sp. EB106-05-01-XG201. Next base: position 4,222,148 of record NZ_JBYTDV010000001.1, on the reverse strand, counting down.
CCTGATTATGCCACTATAACCGCTATTTCTTCAGAAGTGGAATCCTGACGCATCATCGCGTACTGTAGAACGGCCTTTTTTTCGCCAGTCACGCTCGCTGGCGAGGTTTAATTGAAGGAATAACAACAAGATCATGCAAAGCCTGTCCCCCACATCGCGTTACCAACAAGCCCTGAACGAGGGCACTCACCAGCCCGATGACGTTCAGCGTGAAGCCGTTCATCGCCTCGATGTTATCTATCAGGAATTGACTCAACAAACGCCCGCCCCCGCGCAGAGCGGCGGTCTGAAAGCGGCGTTTGGTCGATTGCTGGGAAAAAAAGAGCCGCAGAGTGCCGCGCCTGTTCGCGGCTTATATATGTGGGGCGGCGTAGGCCGGGGGAAAACCTGGCTGATGGACATGTTTTATCAGAGCCTGCCGGGCACCCGTAAACAGCGTCTGCACTTCCACCGTTTTATGCTGCGCGTCCATGAAGAGCTGAACGCTCTGCAGGGCCACACCGATCCGCTGGATATCATCGCTGAGCGCTTTAAAGCCGAAACCGACGTTTTGTGTTTCGACGAGTTTTTCGTCTCGGATATCACCGACGCCATGCTGCTCGGCGGCCTGATGAAAGCCCTGTTTGCGCGCGGTATTACGCTGGTGGCCACCTCCAACATTCCGCCGGACGATCTCTATCGCAACGGTCTGCAGCGCGCGCGGTTCCTGCCCGCTATTGATGCTATCAAAGCACACTGCGACATCATGAACGTCGATGCGGGCGTGGACTATCGTCTGCGCACGCTGACCCAGGCGCACCTCTGGCTGTCACCGTTAAATGATGAGACGCAAAGCCAGATGGACAAACTCTGGCTGGCCCTGGCCGGTGCTAAGCGCGACAAAGCTCCGGAGCTGGAAATTAACCACCGCCCGCTGCAAACCCTGGGCGTTGAAAACCAGACCCTGGCCGTCTCTTTCGCGACGCTGTGTGTCGATGCCCGCAGCCAGCATGATTACATCGCGCTTTCGCGCCTGTTCCATACGGTGATGCTGTTTGATGTCCCGGTGATGACGCCGCTGATGGAAAGCGAAGCCCGCCGCTTTATCGCGCTGGTGGATGAGTTTTACGAGCGCCATGTGAAGCTGGTGGTAAGCGCCGCTGTATCCCTGTATGAGGTGTATCAGGGCGAGCGGCTGAAGTTTGAGTTCCAGCGCTGCCTGTCGCGCCTGCAGGAAATGCAGAGCGAAGAGTATTTGAAGCGCGCGCATATGCCTTAAATACCGTGACTTACCGTAGGCCGGGTAAGGCGTAGCCGCCACCCGGCAATTCCCCAGTGAAAACCTTGCGACTAATCACATTTAAGGGTCGATCTTTGACCTCGACTTCTCTATAATCTTGCGACCCCACGTTACGAGAAGGTTTTTTTCCCAAAACTTTCTATGTGCTGGCATAGGCTATTCGAAGGGGTAGGTTTGCCGGACTTTGTCGTGTGAGCCTCAACTTTTAAAACGTTTGGGTGTTCACCAACGTGTAACTTATTTATTTGGGTAAGCTTTTAATGAAAACTTTTACAGCTAAACCAGAAACCGTACAGCGCGACTGGTATGTTGTTGACGCGACCGGTAAAACTCTGGGTCGTCTGGCTTCCGAACTGGCTCGTCGCCTGCGCGGTAAGCACAAAGCGGAATACACCCCGCACGTAGATACCGGTGATTACATCATCGTTCTGAACGCAGAAAAAGTTGCTGTAACCGGCAACAAGCGTGAAGACAAGGTGTACTACCACCACACCGGCCACATCGGCGGTATTAAACAAGCGACCTTTGAAGAGATGATTGCCCGCCGTCCTGAGCGTGTGATTGAAATCGCGGTTAAAGGCATGCTGCCAAAAGGCCCGCTGGGTCGTGCTATGTACCGTAAACTGAAAGTTTACGCAGGCAACGAGCACAACCACGCGGCACAGCAACCGCAAGTTCTTGACATCTAATCGGGATTATAGGCAATGGCTGAAAATCAATACTACGGCACTGGTCGCCGCAAAAGCTCCGCCGCTCGCGTGTTCATCAAACCGGGCAGTGGTAAAATCGTTATCAACCAACGTTCTCTGGAACAGTACTTCGGTCGTGAAACTGCCCGCATGGTAGTTCGTCAGCCGCTGGAACTGGTTGATATGGTTGAGAAATTCGATCTGTACATCACCGTTAAAGGTGGTGGTACTTCTGGTCAGGCTGGTGCGATCCGTCACGGTATCACCCGCGCTCTGATGGAGTACGACGAGTCCCTGCGTGGCGAACTGCGTAAAGCTGGCTTCGTTACTCGTGATGCTCGTGAAGTTGAACGTAAGAAAGTCGGCCTGCGTAAAGCACGTCGTCGTCCACAGTTCTCCAAGCGTTAATCTTTTTTCTGCTTCGGCAGAGAGATTGGCGAAAAACCCGCTTCGGCGGGTTTTTTTTATGGATAATCCGACGGTTATCCACAGTATTTATTTGATTCTCAGCTCTTTTTCCGTATTTCCAGAATCCCCTCACCACAAAGCCTGCAAAATCTGGTAAACTATCATCCAATTTTCTGCCCAAATGTCAGTGAATACACCACTTTTGTTCGATTTTTGAGCGATAGAGTTTGTTCCTGGGATGGGTAACAAATCATCTGGCTGGCCCCCGGGCCGGTAGCAGTAATATTCTGAATATACCTGGAGGTTTTCATGGCTGTCGCTGCCAACAAACGTTCGGTAATGACGCTGTTTTCTGGTCCTACTGACATTTATAGCCATCAGGTTCGTATCGTGCTGGCCGAGAAAGGTGTCAGTTTTGAGATCGAGCATGTGGAAAAGGATAACCCACCTCAGGATCTGATCGATCTCAACCCGAACCAGAGCGTACCAACGCTGGTGGATCGCGAGCTGACCCTGTGGGAATCCCGCATCATTATGGAATATCTGGATGAGCGATTCCCTCATCCGCCGCTGATGCCGGTTTATCCGGTTGCGCGTGGTGAAAGCCGCCTGTACATGCAGCGTATCGAGAAAGACTGGTACACCCTGATGAACGTGATCGTGAACGGTTCATCCTCTGAAGCAGACGCGGCGCGTAAGCAACTGCGTGAAGAGCTGCTGGCGATTGCTCCGGTGTTTGGTCAGAAGCCATTCTTCCTGAGCGACGAGTTCAGCCTGGTCGATTGCTACCTGGCTCCGCTGCTGTGGCGCCTGCAGGCACTGGGCGTAGAGTTCAGCGGTCCTGGCGCGAAAGAGCTGAAAGGCTACATGACTCGCGTGTTTGAGCGCGACTCTTTCCTGGCTTCTCTGACAGAACCGGAACGCGAAATGCGTCTTGGTCGAGGTTAACGATTGTGGAAATGTCACAGCTGTCTCCACGCCGTCCGTATCTGCTGCGTGCCTTCTATGAATGGCTGCTGGACAACCAGCTTACGCCGCACCTGGTAGTGGATGTGACGTTACCGGGCGTGAGCGTTCCGATGGAATACGCACGTGATGGGCAGATCGTTCTGAACATCGCGCCACGCGCGGTGGGTAATCTTGAACTGGCTAACGACGAAGTGCGCTTCAACGCGCGTTTCGGCGGTGTTCCGCGTCAGGTTTCTGTGCCGCTGGCTGCTGTTTTGGCTGTCTACGCACGTGAAAACGGTGCGGGTACGATGTTTGAGCCGGAAGCGGCTTATGACGAAGATGTCACCAGCCTTAACGATGAAGACGGTTCACCCGCCAGCGAAAGCGAAACGGTGATGTCGATCATCGATGGCGACAAGCCGGATCACGATAACGACAATGACCCTGATGACGATCCGCCGCCGCGCGGTGGCCGTCCAGCGTTACGCGTTGTGAAATAACTGAACAGGCCCGATGGGCCTGTTTTGCTATTCAGGGCTTTTCGCCCAGCCAAAAATCCTGTGTTATGATGAATCGTTGTCACTGATTGTCACTCTTCTGACCCGAGTCTTTATGAAACCATTTGATCTTCAGGCGGAAAATTCAACCGAAACCCTTGGTCGCAGTTTGCGTCGTCGCCCGCTGGCGCGTAAAAAACTCTCCGATATGGTGGAAGAAGAGCTGGAGCAGATGATCCGCCGTCAGGAGTTTGCCCAGGGTGAACAACTCCCTTCTGAACGTGAACTGATGGAGTTTTTCAACGTCGGTCGCCCGTCGGTCCGCGAAGCGCTGGCCGCCCTGAAGCGCAAAGGGCTGGTGCAGATCAACAACGGCGAACGTGCCCGCGTCTCAATGCCTTCAGCCGACACCATCATCAGCGAACTCTCCGGCATGGCGAAGGATTTCCTCACCCAGCCGGGCGGTATTACCCATTTCGAACAGCTGCGGCTCTTTTTTGAATCGAGCCTGGTGCGTTACGCGGCGGAATACGCCACGGACGAACAGGTGGAACGCCTGTCGAAAGCGCTGGAAATCAACAGCCAGTCCCTCAACGATAACGCGCTGTTTATCCGCTCTGACGTCGATTTCCACCGCGTACTGGCGGAGATCCCCGGCAACCCAATCTTTATGGCGATCCACGTCGCGCTGCTCGACTGGCTGATCGCCGCCCGTCCGAAAGTCTCCGACGCCGAGTTGTATCAGCACAACGACGTGAGCTATCAGCAGCATATCGCCATTGTTGACGCCATCCGCCGCCGCGATCCCGATGAAGCTGACCGCGCGCTGCAAACCCATCTCAACAGCGTTTCCGCCACCTGGCACGCCATCGGCCAGGGATCCAAAAAGAAAAAATAACGATCCTTTAGTGAAGCAGATCGCAATATAAGCGTTCTGTATGGGGTGCTGATTATTTGATCTGGTATAACAGGTATAAAGGTATATCGTTAAACAGACCAGACATCACTTGAGGTATCTATGGCAAAGCAATTACGTGGCGTGATGGCCGCACTCCTGACCCCGTTCAATTCACAACAGGCGCTGGATAAAGAGAGCCTGCGCCGCCTGGTGCAATTCAACATTCAGCAGGGTATCGACGGCCTTTACGTGGGCGGCTCAACGGGCGAAGCCTTTGTGCAGAGCCTCGCCGAGCGCGAGCAGGTGCTGGAGATCGTGGCGGAAGAGACGAAGGGCAAAGTGACGCTGATCGCCCATGTCGGCTGCGTCAGCACGGCGGAAAGCCAGCAGCTCGCGGCCGCGGCCAGCCGTATCGGCTTCGACGCTGTGTCGGCGGTCACACCCTTCTACTATCCCTTCAGCTTTGAAGAACACTGCGACCACTACCGTGCAATCATTGATTCGTCGGATGGTTTGCCGATGGTGGTGTACAACATTCCGGCGCTGAGCGGCGTGAAGTTATCCCTCGATCAAATTAATACGCTGGTGACGCTGCCGGGCGTTGGCGCCCTGAAACAGACCTCCGGCGATCTCTTCCAGATGGAGCAGATCCGCCGCGCGCATCCGGATCTGGTGCTTTATAACGGCTACGACGAGATCTTCGCCTCCGGTCTGCTGGCGGGCGCGGACGGCGGGATCGGCAGCACGTACAACATCATGGGCGCGCGCTATCAGGCGATCGCCAGCGCGATCCGTGAAGGGGACAACGCCACCGCGCAGCGTCTGCAAAGCGAGTGCAACAAGGTTATCGACCTGCTGATCAAAGTCGGCGTGTTCCGTGGCCTGAAAACCGTTCTGCACTATATGGACGTGGTCGCCGTTCCGCTGTGCCGTAAGCCTTTTGCTCCGGTCGCGGAGCAGTACCTGCCAGAGCTGAAAGCCCTCGCAGAGCAACTGCTGGCTGAGAAGCGCTGATTCCTTGCCGGATGGCGCTTCGCTTATCCGGCCTACAAAACACGATCAATTCGTATACACGTAGGCCGGATAAGGCGAAGCCGCCATCCGGCAAAAGCACACACACATGTACGCCGGATGATGCGAACCCATCGTCCGGCAATACAACACAGAATTCGTCGGGAGAGTGTTATGAGTATTTCTACCCAAAGCATCCCGTGGTACCGCCATCTTTCCCGCCCACAGTGGAGCGCATTCTCCGCCGCCTGGCTGGGATATCTGCTCGATGGCTTTGATTTTGTTTTGATCGCGCTGGTGTTAACAGAAGTCAAAAGTGAATTTGGTTTAACGACGGTGGAAGCAGCCAGCCTGATTTCCGCCGCCTTTATCTCGCGCTGGTTTGGCGGCCTGCTGCTGGGCGCGATGGGCGATCGCTACGGTCGCAAGCTGGCGATGATCACCAGTATCGTCCTCTTCTCCTGCGGTACGCTGGCGTGTGGGTTTGCGCCGGGCTACGTCACCATGTTTATCGCCCGGATGGTGATCGGCATGGGCATGGCAGGCGAATACGGCTCCAGCGCGACCTATGTCATCGAAAGCTGGCCGAAACATCTGCGCAATAAAGCCAGCGGCTTTTTAATCTCCGGTTTTTCCATCGGTGCGGTGGTTGCGGCGCAGATCTACAGCCTGGTCGTTCCCGTGTGGGGCTGGCGCGCGCTGTTCTTCATCGGCATCCTGCCGATCATTTTCGCCCTGTGGCTGCGAAAAAACATTCCCGAAGCGGAAGACTGGAAAGCGAAGCACGAAGGTAAAGCGCCGGTGCGCACGATGGTCGATATTCTCTATCGCGGCAAGCATCGTCTCATCAATATCGTGATGACGCTTTTTGCCGGAACCGCGCTGTGGCTCTGCTTCGCCGGAGAGCTGAACAACGCCGGGCTAGTGGTGATTCTGGGGCTGCTGTGCGCCTGCGTGTTCATCAGCTTTATGGTGCAAAGCAGCGGCAAACGCTGGCCGACGGGCGTGACCCTGATGGTCGTTGTGCTCTTCGCGTTCCTCTATTCATGGCCGATTCAGGCGCTGCTGCCTACTTATCTGAAAACGGATCTGGCCTACGATCCGATGACGGTCGCACATGTGCTGTTCTTCAGCGGTTTTGGCGCGGCAGTGGGTTGCTGTGTCGGTGGTTTCCTCGGCGACTGGCTGGGCACCCGCAAGGCGTACGTTTGCAGCCTGCTGGCCTCGCAGCTGCTGATCATTCCGGTGTTCGCGATCGGCGGGTCCAATATCTGGGTGCTTGGCCTGCTGCTCTTCTTCCAGCAGATGCTGGGGCAGGGGATCTCCGGGATTTTACCGAAGCTGATTGGCGGCTACTTCGATACGGATCAGCGCGCGGCGGGCCTTGGCTTTACCTACAACGTCGGCGCACTGGGCGGCGCGCTCGCCCCGATTATCGGTGCACTGCTGGCGCAGCGCCTTGAGCTGGGTACCGCGCTGGGATCCCTGTCGTTTGGTCTGACGTTCGTGGTGATCCTGCTGATCGGTCTGGATATGCCGTCCCGCGTCCAGCGCTGGGTCCGTCCGGAAGCGCTGCGCACGCACGATGCCATCGACGGTAAACCATTCAGCGGTGCCGTACCTTTTGGCAGCATCAAAAGCGAGCGCGAGGCGGTGAAATGACCACCCTGGCTATCGATATTGGCGGGACCAAACTGGCCGCCGCGCTGATCGACGACGATTTACAGATCCGTGAGCGGTGCGAAATGCCCACGCCTGCCAGCAAAACCCCCGACGCGCTGCGCTCTGCCCTAAAAGCGCTGGTGGAACCGGTGATGGCATCGGCAAAGCGGGTGGCCATCGCCTCAACGGGAATTATCCGCGAAGGCACGCTGGTGTCGATCAATCCCCATAACCTGGGCGGGCTGTTGCATTTCCCGCTGGTGCAGACGCTGGCGTCGATAACCGGCCTGCCCGCAATGGCGGTGAATGACGCGCAGGCTGCGGCGTGGGCGGAATATTACGCGCCGGGGATAGATTCGCAGGATATGGTTTTCATCACCGTCTCCACGGGTGTCGGCGGCGGCGTGGTGCTGAAGGGGGAGTTGCAGACGGGCGAGGGAGGGCTCGCCGGACATCTGGGGCACACGCTTGCCGATCCGCACGGTCCGGTTTGCGGCTGTGGTCGCCGGGGATGTGTGGAAGCGATCGCCTCGGGCCGGGGCATCGCCGCCCGGGCGCAGGGCGAGCTGGCGGGGCTTGACGCCAAAGCCATCTTCACCCATGCGCTGCGCGGGCATCCGCATGCCCGTGAGCTGGTGGCCCATTCCGCCCGGACCCTGGCGCGTCTCATCGCCGATGTCAAAGCGGTGACGGATTGTCAGACCGTCGTTGTGGGCGGCAGCGTCGGGTTGGCGGAAGGGTATTTATCGCAGGTGGCTGAGTTTCTGGCGCAAGAGCCACCGGTTTATCACGTCAATCTTCGCCCGGCCTTTTATCGCCACGATGCGGGTTTATTGGGCGCGGCACTTTTGTCTCAAGGAGCACAACAATGATGATGGGAAAAGCCAGTGTGCTGTCGGGATTACACCCCGTGCTGGCAGAGGCACTGACGCAGGCCATCGCGGACTGGCCGCAGGACAAAGCGCCGGGGCGCTACGAGCTGCAGGGCGACGATATCTTTATGAACGTGATGACGTTTGCCACGCAGCCGCCTGAGCAGAAAAAAGCTGAGTTGCATGAGCAATACATCGACATCCAGCTGTTGCTGGCGGGAGAGGAACGCATTCTGTACGGCGTGGCAGGCTCAGCGCGTCAGTGCGAGGAGCGACATGTCGAGGACGATTATCAGTTATGTAGCGCTATCGACGGGATGCAGCGGCTAGATTTGAAACCCGGCATGTACGCCATCTTTATGCCCGGAGAGCCGCATAAACCTGGCTGCGTAGTGAAGGAATCAGAAGAGATTAAGAAGGTGGTCGTTAAGGTGCGCGCCAGTTTGCTCGACGCATAAAAAAACCGGATGGCATCGCCATCCGGTTCATTTTCACAGGTTTTATCAATGGATTGAATTAAATCCCTATTGCATAGCTCACACTAATTCATTCACCTTTGAATATTGTTGTTGTGAATATTTTCCTTCTAAATCAGACTATTAAATAAATTTTACATGTGATTTAAGTCACGGTTTATCTCAAAACCTTCAGCGTAGAATTCGCGCTTCATTGCGGACGGATTGCCGTCTTTCAGGGCAATCAGCGATACGGATTTTATCAAAAGGATTTGACCATGACCGGAAAACCCGCCGCCCGTCAGGGCGATATGACCGCCATCGGCGGCCCGATTGTGCAGGGCAGCCTCGGGGTGATGATTGGCGCGCCGACCGGCGTCGCCTGTTCGGTGTGTCCGGGCGGCGTGGTGTCCGGCAGCCCGGTAAACCCGCTGCTCGGGGCCAAAGTCCTGCCCGGTGAAACGGACCTCGCCCTGTCCGGCCCGCTGTCCTTTGTTCTGTCGCGTACCTACAGCAGTTACCGCACGAAAACGCCCGCGCCGGAGGGTCTATTCGGTCCCGGCTGGAAAGCGCCCTCTGATATCCACCTGCAACTTTGCGACAATGCACTCATCCTCAACGACAACGGCGGGCGCAGCATTCACTTTGACCTGCTTCTGCCCGGCGAGGTGGCATTCAGCCGCACCGAGTCCTTCTGGCTGGCACGCGGTGGCGTGCTGAACCTGAATGACGTCCATCCCCTGCACCGTCTCTGGCAGGCCCTGCCGGAGGATGTCCGCCTCAGCCCCAACATTTACCTGGCCACCAACAGCCTGCAGGGTCCGTGGTGGCTGCTCGGGTGGGCGGAGCGCGTGCCGTCCGTGGATGAACTCCTTCCCGCGCCGCTGCCGCCGTACCGGGTGCTGACCGGGCTGGTGGATAATTTTTGTCGCACGCTGACGTTTCACCGCGCCCCTTCAGGTGAGTTTGCCGGCGCCGTGACCGGGGTCACCGACGGCGCAGGCCGCCGCTTCCGGCTGGTGCTGACCACCACAGCCAGTGGTGTCCGTCTTTCTGAAGTCTGGCTGGCACACGACCCGGAGTACCCGGGCAACCTGCCCGCTGCACCTCTGGCGCGTTACGACTATTCGCCCCGCGGCGAGCTTTCCGCGGTGTATGACCGCAGCGGCACGCAGGTTCGTCAGTTTACGTATGACGACAGGCATCCGGGCCGGATGGTGGCCCATCAGTATGCGGGCAGGCCGCAGACGACCTACCGCTACGACGCCACCGGGCGCGTCACGGAGCAGCATAATCCCGACGGCCTGAGCTACCGCTACCAGTATGAAAAACACCACACGGTCATCACCGACAGCCTGAATCGTCGCGAGGTGCTGCACACCGAAGGCGAAGGCGGCCTGAAGCGGGTGGTGAAAAAGGAATTCGCCGACGCAAGCATCACACAGAGTGAATTCGACAATGCGGGACGCCTGGTGGCACAGACCGACGCGGCAGGCCGCAGGACAGAATACCGGCTCAGTCCCGGCTCGGGTCTGCTGGCGGGCACCGTCACCCCGGACGGCAGGCTGACCGAATTCTACTACAACAGCCAGCGCCAGCTCATCGCCACGGTCTACCCGGACGGACTGAAAAGCCGGCAGGAGTACGACGACCTGGGCAGGCTGACCGCCGACACCTCACGCCAGGGCGACGTGACGCGTTATGCGTATGATGACCCGCACAGCGGATACCCGTCGGCCACAGAAGACCCCACCGGCAGCAAGAAGCAGATGACCTGGAGCCGCTACGGCCAGCTGCTTTCTTATACTGACTGTTCGGGATATGAAACCCGCTATGAATATGACCGCTTCGGGCAGCTGACGGCTGTCCATCGAGAGGAAGGCTTAAGCCAGTACCGGGCATACGATGCGCGCGGCAGGCTGGTCAGCCAGACAGATGCCACAGGCCGGCAAACCCGCTACGAATACAACGTCGCAGGCGACCTGACGGCGGTGACATCCCCGGACGGGACCCGCAGCGAAACCGGCTTTGACCCCCGGGGAAATATCGTCCTCGCAGCGCAGGGCACCCTCACCCGGCGGATGGCGTACGACACCGCGGGTCGCGTGACCACCCTGACCAATGAGAACGGCAGCCACACCACGTTCGCCTACGATGTGCTGGACCGTCTGACGCAGGAGACGGGTTTTGACGGGCGCATCAGACGCTACCGGTACAACGCCAGCGGGCAGCTGGTTCACAGCGAAGACGAAAGCCTGACTACCGTCTGGCAGTATGACGACGCGGGACGCCTGCTCAGCCGTACGGTAGACGGCGAACCCGCAGAAAAGTGGTGCTACGACGCGCGCGGCTGGCTGACGGACATCAGCCATCTCAGCGGCGGCCACCGGGTTGCGGTGCATTACACCCACGACAACACGGGGCGCGTCACCGGTGAGCGCCAGACGGTGCACAGCCCGGAAACGCACACCCTGCTGTGGCAGCATGAAACAAAACACGACTACCGCGCCGGTCTCGTGAACCGGGTGCAGCACGACCGGTTACCGCCGGTGGAATGGCTGACGTATGGCTCCGGTTACCTGGCGGGGATGAAGCTCGGCGACACGCCGCTCATCGAGTACACCCGCGACCGCCTGCACCGTGAAACGCAGCGCCGCTTCGGTGGCTACGCACTGGAAACGGCCTACGCCGCAGGCGGACAGCTGGAGAGTCATCACCTGAGCCAGACAGCCCTGAACCGGGACTACACCTGGAATGCGGACGGACAGCTCACTCACATCCGCGGCCCGCATGACCAGCGCGACTACGTGTATGAGAACGGACGCCTGCTCAGCACGCACATACAGTCCGCACACCACGACCTGACACAACAGACCCCGACTGACCCGGCGGGGAACCGGATTGCGGCACAGGAAGCCCTGCCGGATATCTGGCGGGATAACCGCATCACTCAGGACGCAGAGCATTTTTATCATTACGACGTCCACGGGAGCCTGACAGAAAAAGACGAGCGCCGTATCCATCAGGACGGGAGCATCACTCATCACTACGGGTACGATAACCAGCACCGGCTGACACACTACCAAAAGAGGCAGAACGGTCACCTGCTGACCGAGAGCCGCTACGCGTATGACCCGCTCGGGCGCCGTATCTGCAAACAGGTCTGGCACGGCCGGGTATACGACGGTATCTGGTATCTCCCGACCGCGCCCGCCGAAGCCGTCTGGTACGGCTGGGACGGCGACCGGCTGACCACTACCCAGACCGACACCACCCGCATCCAGACGGTGTATCATCCGGGGACCTTCACGCCGTTAATCCGCATCGAAACGGCCACCGGTGAGCTGACAAAAGCCATTCGCCGCACTCTGGCAGAAAAACTGCAGCAGGACGCGGACATGGTGTTTGTGCCGGAGCTGGTCACGATGCTGGACGGCCTTGAGCGGGAGCTGAGAACGAATCAGCTCAGCGAACACAGCCAGCAGTGGCTGGCCGGGTGCGGCCTGACACCGGAGCAGATGAAAAACCAGATGGAGCCGGAATACACCCCGGCGCGGAAAACTCATCTGTACCACTGCGACCATCGGGGGCTGCCGCTGGCGTTAATAAGCGAAGATGGCAGCCTGGCCTGGCAGGCCGAGTTTGATGAATGGGGAAACCTGCTGCACGAAGAGAACCCGGACAATGTTCAACAGCTTATTCGCCTGCCGGGGCAGCAGTACGATGCTGAGACGGGGCTGTATTATAACCGGCATCGCTATTATGACCCGCAGCAGGGACGGTATATCACACAGGATCCGATTGGGCTGGCAGGGGGATGGAATAGTTATGTTTATCCGTTTGACCCACTGCAAAACGTGGATCCTCTGGGATTGACAGGAATCGGTCTTGGGGGGGCAGGGGCAGATAAATATTGCCAGGGTATTGGATCCGCTGTTAATTACCTGTCACCGGAAGATGTTAAAATAACGATACACAATAATGAAACTATGCATAATGTAAATAATCCTCTAGGTGAATTTGCTTATGGAGTTTCAGTAATTCCCGCCGTTGCAGGTATGGCTGTTCTGAGTGCACCTGCAGCAGGTGCGGTCGTGGCAGAGAAAAGCGCTGCATGCATTGAAGATGTTGCCAAAGAAATACTAGTTGAGGGAAATCGCGACGCCAAAGAGTTGGCTCTGACATGCACAAAAAGTTTTATGAACAAAGGAACATCGACTTTACAAAGTAAATGGTCTGATTTTTTAATTGAAACCTTGTCCTCATTTAAACAGAAATCATGATGGTTATGAAAATAAATAAAATGATTTTGCGGAAAATACTTTCATTATTGATACTGATTTTGTTATTAGTTTCTTTTTTTATTTGGAAGGATAACTTGAAAGGAGCTTTTAATGGAAGTGGGGTGAGCATAAAAGAAAAATACTTCAAACATAGCCCGATAAGCGAGCTGCGAAAAAAAGCAGAACAGGGAAATATGAATGCACAGTCTGACCTTGGCCTTTTATATGAGAATGGGAAAGGAGTAGAGAAAAATTACAGCATGGCATTTTATTGGTATAAAAAATCCTCAGAGCAAGGGTATGCAGTAGCACAATATAATCTTGGAGCGGCCTATGAAAATGGTCGTGGTACCGTACGTGATTTACAACAAGCAAGAAAATGGTATAGCCGCTCAGCTGAGCAAGGGATTGAACAGGCACAAGTTAATTTGGGAGCTATGTACCTCGAAGGAATTGCAGGAATCAATGATTATAAAGAGGCACTGCATTGGTTTCAAAGTGCCGCAGATAAAAATAACACTATAGCAATGAATAATTTAGGCTACATGTATAGCGCGGGGTTAGGTATGCCAATAAATCATTCTAAAGCTATAGAGTGGTATCAAAAATCTGCTAATTTAGGGTCCATGAAGGCTAGAAATATGCTTGCACTATACTATCTAAATGAAATCGGAGATCTTCCAGTCGATAATTATAAAGGTCTGGCATTATTAAAGTCTTCGGCATGTCAGGGCTATGTTGTAGCACAGAATAATCTAGGGTTAGTATATTCAAATGGCAATAGTGAAATTCCTCAAGACAATGTCCAGGCATATGCCTGGTTTTCTGTGGCGCTATTCAATGGTCAGAGGGAGGCGAGTAATTTACGTGATAAGATAGCAATAAAACTTACAGCCAAAGAGTTGAGTCAGGCTATTTTGGTGTCTAATGATTACATTGCAAAATACCCATCGTCAAAACAAGAAAATGATACCTATAAATCAAAAAATGAATGTAAATATCCTTAGCATAATGAATTACGCATTGCCGGTAAACATTATAATAAGAGATTGCCCCGGATTAAACCGGGGCGGAGATATTATAATTGTAAAAATGTAAACGAATTACACTTCCAGGTAATTCATGATCCCATCAGCCGCTTTGCGGCCTTCGGCAATCGCCGTTACCACCAGATCTGAACCGCGAACGATATCGCCACCGGCGAAGATTTTCGGGTTGCTGGTCTGGAAGGCGTTCTCGTTGCCTTCCGGCGCAATCACGCGGCCCTGGGAATCCAGCTCGACGCTGTGTTTCGCCAGCCACTCCATGCTGTGTGGACGGAAACCAAACGCCATCACCACCGCATCAGCCGGAACCACGTGCTCGGAACCTGCCACGATCTCTGCGCGACGACGGCCTTTGGCATCCGGTGCGCCCATTTCGGTACGCGCCATTTTCACGCCGCTGACTTTGCCGTTCGCGTTCACTTCGATGCCCAATGGCTGAACGTTGAACTGGAACTCCACACCCTCTTCACGCGCGTTTTTCACTTCGCGTTTGGAGCCAGGCATGTTCTCTTCGTCACGACGATAGGCGCAGATAACGTGCGTTGCGTCCTGGCGAATTGAGGTGCGCACGCAGTCCATCGCGGTATCACCGCCACCCAGCACTACCACGCGTTTGCCTTCCATGGTGACGTATGGTTCAGCGGTGGTTTCACCGAAGCCCATCATCTGCTTGGTGTTGGCAATCAGGAACGGCAGGGCGTCAAACACGCCCGGTGCGTCTTCGTTTTCCAGCCCACCGCGCATCGACTGATAGGTGCCGACGCCGAGGAACACGGCATCGTAATCTTTCAGCAGATCGTCGATCTGAATGTCACGACCCACTTCGATGTTCAGTTTGAACTCGATGCCCATGTCAGTGAAGATTTCGCGACGGCGGGTCATCACCTCTTTTTCCAGCTTGAAGGCCGGGATCCCGAAGGTCAGCAGGCCGCCGATCTCAGGATGACGATCGAACACCACCGCTTTGACGCCGTTGCGGGTCAGCACGTCGGCACACGCCAGACCTGCCGGGCCTGCGCCGATGATCGCCACGCGTTTGTCCGTCTGACGCACGCCGGTCATGTCCGGACGCCAGCCCATTTCGAACGCTTTATCGTTGATATAGCGCTCGATGTTGCCTATGGTCACCGCGCCAAACTCGTCGTTCAGCGTACAGGAACCTTCGCACAGACGGTCCTGCGGACACACGCGGCCACAGACTTCTGGCAGGGTGTTGGTCTGGTGCGACAGTTCCGCCGCTTCGAAAATGCGTCCTTCATTGGCCAGCTTCAGCCAGTTCGGAATGTAGTTGTGGACCGGGCATTTCCATTCGCAGTACGGGTTACCGCAGGACAGGCAGCGGTCTGCCTGTGCTTTGGCCTGGCCTTCTGAAAACGGCTCGTAAATTTCAACAAATTCAATTTTACGGATCTTCAGCGGTTTCTTTGGCGGATCAACGCGCTGCAGGTCGATAAACTGGTATACGTTCTGACTCATTGCTACCCCTTACTGCGCCTGCACACGCAGCTCTGCTGCGCTACGACTACGGTGACCCAACAGTGCTTTAACATCGCTGGACTTCGGTTTAACCAACGCGAATTTCGCTGAGAACGCAGGCCAGTTCGCCAGGATCTCTTCCCCGCGGGAAGAACCGGTATGCTGCACGTGCTCGGTAATCAGACCGCGCAGGTGCTCTTCGTGGATCGCCAGTGTTTCAACGTCCAGCACTTCTACCAGTTCCGGGTTAACGCGTTTACGGAACTCACCGTCTTCGTCCAGGACGTAGGCGAAACCGCCCGTCATGCCTGCGCCGAAGTTGACGCCGGTTTTGCCCATTACGCAGACAATCCCGCCGGTCATGTATTCACAGCCGTTATCGCCGATACCTTCCACTACGGTGATGGCACCGGAGTTACGTACCGCAAAACGCTCGCCCGCACGGCCCGCGGCAAACAGACGTCCGCCGGTCGCGCCGTACAGACAGGTGTTACCAATGATGCTGGCCTCATGGCTGCGGAACGCAGAACCGACCGGGGGACGCACCGCCAGCAGACCGCCCGCCATGCCTTTACCGACGTAGTCGTTGGCATCGCCGGTCAGGTACAGCTCAACGCCGCCCGCATTCCAGACGCCGAAGCTCTGACCCGCAGTCCCGCTGAAGTGCGCGACAATCGGATCGGCTGCCAGCCCCTGATCGCCATGGGTTTGCGCGATGTAACCAGAAAGCGTTGCCCCCACAGAGCGGTCGGTGTTGCGGATATCAAACCAGAACGTTTTGCTCTGTTTGTCATCGACGTAGGATTTCGCCTGCTGCAACAGCTGCGCGTTCAACACGCCGTTGTCGAACGGCGGGTTGTTCTCGGTGCAGTAAACGGCTTTGCCAGCGTGCGGCTCGGCGGTTTCCAGCAGACGAGACAGCTCCAGTTTCTGCTGCTTGGCGGTAAACCCTTCCAGCTCTTTCAGCAGGTCGGTACGGCCAATCAGATCCACCAGACGCTTCACGCCCAGCTGCGCCATCAGCTCGCGGGTTTCGCGGGCGATGAATTCAAAGTAGTTGGTCACTTTGAACGGCAGACCGTGATAGTGGTTCTTACGCAGTTTTTCGTCCTGAGTTGCCACGCCCGTTGCGCAGTTATTCAGGTGACAAATACGCAGGTATTTACAGCCCAGCGCCACCATTGGCCCGGTACCGAAGCCGAAGCTTTCAGCGCCGAGAATCGCGGCTTTGATGATGTCGAGACCGTTTTTCAGACCGCCATCCACCTGCAGACGGATCTTGTGACGCAGACCGTTAGCCACCAGCGCCTGCTGAGTTTCCACCAGGCCCAGCTCCCACGGACAGCCCGCGTATTTCACGGAGGAGAGTGGGCTTGCACCTGTCCCGCCGTCATAGCCCGCGATGGTGATCAGATCCGCGTAGGCTTTTGCCACACCGGTGGCGATAGTGCCAACGCCCGGTTCGGAAACCAGCTTCACGGAGATCATCGCTTTCGGGTTGACCTGTTTCAGGTCGAAAATCAGCTGCGCCAAATCCTCGATAGAGTAGATATCATGGTGCGGCGGCGGGGAGATCAGCGTCACGCCCGGCACCGAGTAGCGCAGTTTGGCGATGTACGGCGTAACTTTATCACCCGGTAACTGACCGCCTTCACCCGGTTTTGCACCCTGAGCGACTTTAATCTGAATCACGTCGGCGTTGACCAGGTACGCTGGCGTCACGCCAAAGCGACCGGAGGCCACCTGCTTGATGCGCGACACTTTGTTGGTGCCATAGCGCGCAGGATCTTCGCCGCCTTCGCCGGAGTTCGAGTTCCCGCCGATGCTGTTCATCGCTTCGGCCAGCGCTTCGTGTGCTTCCGGGCTGAGTGCGCCGATAGACATCGCTGCCGTATCAAAACGTTTATAGAGTTCGCTCGCCGGTTCAACGTCATTAATGCTGACGGTTTCGCCGTTCGGATTCACCGCCAGCAGATCGCGCAGCGTCGCCGCCGGGCGCTCGTTAACCAGTTTCGAATATTGCTGATAATCGCTGTATTCGCCGCTCTGAACTGCCTCTTGCAGGGTTTTCACCACGTCCGGGTTGTAGGCGTGGTATTCGCCGCCGTGAACGTATTTCAGCAAGCCGCCCTGATCCAGCGGTTTACGCGCCAGCCATGCGCGCTTCGACAGGTTCATCAGGTCCTGCTGGAAGTCAGAGAAACCAGCGCCGCCGATGCGGCTGATCACGCCCTGGAAGCAGAGATCCGCGACGTCATCGTGCAGACCGACGGCTTCGAAGAGTTTCGAGCAGCGGTAAGAGGCGATGGTCGAGATGCCCATTTTGGACATGATCTTGTACAGGCCTTTGTTGATGCCGTTACGGTAGTTCAGCATCACCGCGCGGTAATCTTTTT
Source organism: Lelliottia sp. EB106-05-01-XG201 (assembly GCF_058791735.1). Taxonomy (NCBI): domain Bacteria; kingdom Pseudomonadati; phylum Pseudomonadota; class Gammaproteobacteria; order Enterobacterales; family Enterobacteriaceae; genus Lelliottia; species Lelliottia sp. EB106-05-01-XG201. Next base: position 4,204,225 of record NZ_JBYTDV010000001.1, on the reverse strand, counting down.
CGATCGCGTGAGTGTCGACCAGTTTCGCCAGCGTTTCGTACGCCAGGTACGGATAAATGGCCGTCGCGCCAAAGCCCAGCAGCACGGCAAAGTGATGCGGGTCGCGCGCGCTGGCAGTTTCAACGATGATGTTGGCATCGCAGCGCAGGCTCTTATCGACCAGGCGAGTCTGGATCGCGCCCACCGCCATCGGTGCCGGAACCGGCAGACGGTTTTTGGCGATGTTGCGGTCGGACAGCACCAGCAGAACGGTGCCGTTACGCACCATCTGCTCGGCCTGATCGCACAGGGCTTTCACCGTCTCTTCGAGGCTCGTTTCGGTCACGTCGAAGGTAATATCGAGCGTGTCGGCGCGATAGTGATCTTCGGTCATGGTGGTGAGCTGTTTGAAATCGGAGTACAGCAGAATCGGCGACTTAAAGCTCAGGCGGTGCGCCTGGCCTTCGGCTTCGCAGAAGACGTTCATCTCGCGACCGATGCTGGTGGCCAGCGACATCACGTGCGCTTCACGCAGCGGATCGATTGGCGGGTTAGTGACCTGCGCAAACTGCTGGCGGAAGTAGTCGTAAATGATGCGCGGCTGGCTGGAGAGCACGGCAAACGGGGTATCGTCACCCATTGAACCGACCGCTTCCTGGCCATTCTCGCCGAGCACGCGGATCACGGAATCCAGCTCTTCGGCGCTGTAGTTAAACTGTTTCTGGTAGCTGGCGAGGGTATCGTCGTCCAGCTCGCGGCTGCCCACTTCCTCATTCGACAGATCTTCGAACGGCACCAGACGGCGGACGTTGGTCTCCATCCACTCTTTGTACGGATGGCGGCTTTTCAGATCGTCATCGGTTTCCGCCGAGTGCAGAATGCGCCCGCTGCGGGTATCGATAACCATCAGTTCGCCTGGGCCGACGCGACCTTTCTCGACCACTTCGTCAGGCTGGTAATCCCAGATCCCGACTTCGGAGGCGCAGGTGATCAGCTTATCTTTGGTGATGACGTAGCGCGCCGGGCGCAGACCGTTACGGTCGAGGTTACAGGCGGCGTAGCGTCCATCGGACATCACGATACCTGCCGGGCCGTCCCACGGCTCCATGTGCATGGAGTTAAAGTCGAAGAACGCGCGCAGGTCCGGGTCCATATCCGGGTTGTTCTGCCAGGCTGGCGGAACAAGCAGACGCATCGCACGCACGATATCCATCCCGCCGGCCAGCAGCAGTTCCAGCATATTATCCATGGAACTTGAGTCGGAGCCGGTTTCGTTGACGAATGGAGCGGCGTCATGCAGATCCGGGATCAGCGGAGTCTGGAACTTATAGGTACGCGCACGCGCCCACTGGCGGTTGCCGGTGATGGTGTTGATCTCGCCGTTGTGCGCCAGATAGCGGAACGGCTGAGCCAGCGGCCAGCGAGGGACAGTGTTGGTGGAGAAGCGCTGGTGGAACAGGCAAATGGCCGATTCCAGACGCAGGTCCGCGAGGTCCAGGTAGAAGCGCGGCAGGTCAGCCGGCATACACAGACCTTTATAAATGTTTACCAGGTTGGAGAGGCTACAGACGTAGAACTCTTTATCTTCCTGCAAACGTTTTTCGATACGGCGGCGGGCAATAAACAGACGGCGTTCCATATCGCGCGGACGCCAGCCCGCAGGCGCATTCACAAAAATCTGTTCAATTCGTGGCAGCGAGGAGAGGGCGATTTCACCGAGCACCCCTTCGTTGGTCGGCACATTGCGCCAGCCGACAATCGACAGGGTTTCGCGTTGAAGTTCTTCTTCGACGATGCGGCGTGAAGCGGCGGCTTTTTCAGGCTCCTGATTCAGGAACAACATGCCGACAGCGTAGTTTTTGGCTAAACGCCAGCCGCGCTCTTCCGCTACGATGCGGAAGAAACGATCCGGTTTTTGTAGCAGCAAGCCACAACCATCGCCGGTTTTACCATCAGCGAGGATTGCACCACGGTGCTGCATACGGGCCAGTGCGTGTATAGCGGTACGCACTACCTTGTGGCTAGGTTCGCCTTCTATGTGGGCGATCAGGCCGAAACCACAGTTATCCTTCTCAAGGGATTTATCGTACAACATATCAGTGAACCTCCCCAGGCTCTTCGGGATTCCCATCTGAACCGTGGCGCACAGGCACAGAAAGAGCGCGGCGACGGGGTTTGCGTTTCATACGCGCACCTCGCATTCGCCCTCTTCATTTCCTTTTCGCACAGGTCAAACAAGTTTGAGGACTTGCTTCAGAGGGAATCTCAATTACTGCATAAATATGATAAGCAGGCTGCTTATCCAGAAAGCTTCCAGCGGATTTCCAACTTATCGGGAATTGATACACAGGTCAAATGGCAATCTTATGTATGCAAAAATGTGCTAAAGGAAGGTTAGTTCATTGAATATAAAAGAGATTTAACGCGTTTTGCATCGGCGAAAGGCAGGGGTAAGGCGCAGGGGAGTGTGATCTGACTCACTATATGAAAGCGGTATTATCCCTCAGCCATGCTGAATAGCGGATTTTTTACAGGATAATAATCTGGTACTGGCAGTGGCGACGCATCATCACACTGTTTTACAGCTGTGGGGCGATAAGTGAAAAAATCCGCTGCAACATAAGGAAAAGTCATTGCCCGAATGATGAATGAAATTGCAGTAATAATGAGTTTTTATTCAAATGAATAATAGCCGTCCAGGGCGATTGATCCAGGTCATCGCCGACAGAGGCTAAAAATGGCAGGCTTGTCCCCTTTCTCCGGGACGGTCTATCAGATTATGCAGTTACAGAAATTAGTCAATATGTTTGGTGGGGATCTTTCACGCCGCTACGGCCAGAAGGTCCACAAGCTGACGCTGCACGGCGGTTTTAGCTGCCCAAATCGCGATGGCACCATTGGGCGTGGCGGCTGTACTTTCTGTAATGTGGCCTCCTTTGCCGACGAAGCGCAGCAGCACAACTCTATTGCCGACCAGCTTTCTCATCAGGCGAGCCTGGTCAATCGCGCGAAGCAGTATCTGGCCTATTTCCAGGCCTACACCAGCACCTTTGCGGAAGTACAGGTTCTGCGTTCCATGTATCAGCAGGCCGTGAGCCAGGCCAATATCGTCGGTTTGTGTGTCGGTACGCGTCCGGACTGCGTCCCGGAAGCGGTGCTGGATCTGCTGAGCGAATATAAAGACCTGGGCTATGAAATCTGGCTGGAACTGGGCTTGCAGACCGCGCACGACAAAACGCTGCACCGAATCAATCGTGGTCATGATTTTGCCTGCTATCAGAAAACGACGCGGCTGGCCCGCGAGCGCGGTTTAAAAGTCTGCTCACATCTGATTGTCGGCCTGCCGGGCGAAGGTCAGCAGCAGGGTCTGGAAACTCTGGAAAGGGTCGTTGAGACGGGCGTCGACGGCATTAAGCTCCATCCGCTGCATATCGTTACCGGCAGCACTATGGCGAAAGCCTGGGAAGCCGGGCGGTTAAACGGTATTGAGCTGGATGAGTACACCGTGACGGCGGGAGAGATGATTCGCCATACGCCGCCGGAGGTGATTTACCACCGCATCTCCGCCAGCGCCCGCCGCCCAACGCTCCTCGCGCCGCTGTGGTGCGAAAACCGCTGGACGGGGATGGTCGAGCTGGATCGCTATTTGAATCAGCACGGCGTACAAGGCTCAGCGCTCGGCACGCCGTGGGTCTCCCCGCTACCGGCGACGACCGCCCAGTAAACTCCCCAGCATGCCGCGCACAATCTGATTGGTCACCTGCCGCGCGGCGCTTTTGGCCATGGTTTGCACCACGCCATCGCGTTTACCCCCACGTGGCCCGGTGCTGCCAAACAGAATGTCTTTCAGACCGCCGAGAATACCGTCGTCCACGGCGACATCGCCGCCTTTGGCCGAAGGGGACTGTTGTTGTTCTGTGTTCGCCTGGACGCCTTTCTGCAGCATTTCGAACGCGGATTCCCGATCCACTTCATCCTCATATTTGCCGTAGACCGGCGAGTGATTGATCAAAGCGTTACGTTCGTCGTCCGTCACCGGCCCCATCCGCGAGAATGGCGCAATCACCATCGCACGCTCCACGATGGACGGGCTTCCTTTGGCGTCGAGAAACGAAATCAGCGCTTCGCCGGTTCCCAGCGCCTGAATCGCCTCTTCCGTATCAAACGCCGGATTGGCGCGCATGGTTTGCGCTGCCGCTTTCACCGCTTTCTGATCTTTCGGCGTAAAGGCCCGCAGCGCGTGCTGCACGCGATTCCCAAGCTGGCCCAGCACGTTATCCGGGATGTCGGACGGGTTCTGCGAGACAAAATAGACGCCCACGCCTTTGGAGCGGATCAGGCGGATCACCTGTTCGATTTTATCCAGCAGCACCTGTGGGGCATCGCTGAAAAGCAGATGGGCTTCGTCAAAGAAGAAAACAATCTTAGGTTTCTCCAGATCGCCCGCTTCCGGCAGCTGTTCATAGAGTTCTGAGAGCATCCACAGCAGGCTGGCGGCATAGAGCTTTGGCATCTGATAAAGCTTTTCAGCGCTCAGAATGTTAATGATGCCTTTGCCGTTACTGTCGGTGCGCATCCAGTCTTTGATATCCAGCATTGGCTCGCCGAAGAAATGCTCCGCGCCCTGTTGTTCGAGGGTGAGCAGTCCGCGCTGAATGGCGCCGACCGAGGCGGGGCTGATATTCCCATACTGATTCTGGAAGGATTTGGCGTTATCGCCGATGTACTGGGTAATGGCGCGCAGATCTTTGAAATCGAGCAGCAGCAGGCCCTGATCGTCGGCGATGCGGAAAATAATGTTCAACACGCCAGACTGGACCTCGTTAAGGGTTAACAACCGCGCCAGCAGCAGCGGGCCGAGATCCGAGACGGTCGCGCGCACCGGATGGCCTTTCTCACCGAAAATATCCCATACCACCACCGGATTGGCCTGCGGTTGCCAGTCGGTCACGCCGATGTTTTTCAGCCGCTCAAGCAGTTTCTCCGACGCTGTGCCTTCCTGGGCGACGCCGGTTAAATCGCCTTTGACGTCGGCCATGAAAACCGGCACGCCGATACTTGAAAATGACTCCGCCAGCTTTTGCAGGGTCACGGTTTTCCCCGTCCCGGTGGCGCCGGTAATCAGCCCGTGGCGGTTCGCCATGCCTGGCAGTAAGAACAGCTCTTTATCCAGCGTCCGGGCAATCAGCAGTGGTGTACTCATGGTGCGCATCCTCTCTTTGTCCTGCGTCGAGTATAGGCAACCTGACGGCAATTTGACTCAGTAAATTCCTGACTTTGCGGCGCAATATCCAGCGCGGACTATGCTTTTGCATACGATTCACAAAAAGTTGGAAAGCTATGTCCAGATTCTTTTTTAATGACCGCAAACAGCTGGTCAACGACGCCATTGAAGGCATACTGATCTCCGCGCCGCATGGCAATTTGGTCAAACTCGATATCGATCCCGCCATTCGCGTGGTGGCCCGCAGCGACTGGGATAAAAGCCGGGTGGCGGTCATTTCCGGTGGGGGTTCCGGCCACGAACCGGCGCACGCAGGATTTATCGGCAAAGGGATGCTAACCGCAGCGGTGTGCGGCGATCTGTTTGCCTCTCCGAGCGTGGATGCGGTGCTGAACGCCATCGTGGCGGTGACGGGCGATCGTGGGTGCCTGCTGATCGTCAAAAACTACACCGGCGATCGTCTGAACTTCGGTCTTGCAGCGGAAAAAGCCAAACGCTACGGGCTGAAAGTCGAGATGATCATTGTGGCCGATGACATCGCGCTGCCGGACAACAAACAGCCGCGCGGGATTGCGGGCACGGCGCTGGTCCACAAAATCGCGGGTTATGCGGCGGAGAAAGGCAAGTCCCTGAGCGACGTTCGGGATATCGCGCAGCAGGCCTGCGATAACCTCTGGAGCCTCGGCGTGGCGATGCAGACCTGCAATCTGCCGGGAAGTGACGACGAAGAGGGGCGCATCAAACAGGGGCACGTTGAGCTTGGCCTGGGTATTCACGGCGAGCCGGGGGCATCGGTAGTCGATACGCAAAACAGCAAAGCGATAATCGACACGCTGGTGGCGCCGCTCAAAGAGAAAGCTGGCGACGGGCGTTTTGCGGTGCTGATCAACAACCTCGGAGGCGTGTCGGCGCTGGAGATGGCGCTGCTGACCAAAGAGCTGGCCCATTCGGCGCTTAAGGATCAGATCGCGTATCTGATTGGTCCTGCACCGCTGGTGAGTTCGCTGGATATGAAGGGCTTTTCTCTGTCGCTGCTCAGGCTGAATGAGACCTTCGAGCAGGCGCTGAATGAGCCTGTCGAAACCATCGGCTGGCAAACACCGGTGGCGTTTGCGCCGCTGCGTACCTTGGCGCATACGGCTATTCAGGATCGCGTGGACTCTACGCCGTCAGAAAATGCGCAGGTGGCTGCACTTGTTGCGGGCGCGACGCAAACGCTGGTCGATCTGGAAAATCGCCTGAATGCGCTGGATGCCAAAGTGGGCGACGGCGATACGGGGTCGACCTTTGCGCAAGGCGCGCGCGACATTGCGCAGCTGTTGCAGGATAAGCAACTGCCGCTGAACGACGTGCCGAAACTGCTGCTGTTAATCGGCGAGCGGCTGGCGACGGTGATGGGCGGATCGAGCGGCGTGCTGATGTCGATCTTCTTTACCGCGGCCGGGCAGCAGCTACAGGACGGTAAACCGCTGGCGGATGCCTTGCTGAGTGGCCTTGCGCAAATGAAGCAGTACGGAGGGGCGGATCTCGGCGATCGTACATTGATCGACGCGCTGCAGCCGGCGCTCGAAGCGTTACGAAAAGGGGGTCTCCAGGCTGCTGCGCAGGCGGCGAAGCAGGGTGCTGAAGCGACTGCCAGCATGCAAAAAGCAGGAGCGGGGCGTTCGTCGTATGTGAATAAAGAGAATCTGGATGGGGTGACCGATCCGGGCGCGGTGGCGGTAGCAGAGGTGTTTGCGACGTTGGCGCGATAGGTAAAAAATGCCCGGTGGCGCTACGCTTACCGGGCCTACAAAACCTAACCGTAGGCCGGGTAAGGCGCAGCCGCCACCCGGCAATTCAGCCTTAGAAGTCTGCTTTCAACACCACGCGGTAACGGGCTTTACCGTCGCGTACGTGCTGGATGGCTTCATTGATTTTCGACATCGGATACAGTTCGGTGGTCGGTGCTACCTTGGTGCGGCCCGCGAACTTCATCAGCTTGCGCAATTCAAACGGTGTGCCGGTAGCGGAACCGGAAATGCTGCGATCGCCACCGATCAGGGTGAAGGCCGGGACCGGCAGCGGTTTCAGCACTGCGCCGACGGTATGGAAATTCCCGCCGTAGGCCAGCGCTTCGAAGTACGGCTGCCAGTCGAGATCGACGTTCACGGTGTTGATGATCAAATCAAACTGACCGGCCAGCGCTTTCAGCAGTTCTGGGTCGCGGCTGTTGACCACTTTATCGGCCCCCATCGCCAGCACTTCTTTCTCTTTCGCCGGATTGGAGCTGAACGCAGTGACTTCGCAGCCCATGGCGTGCAGCAGTTTGATGGCGATATGGCCTAAACCGCCAATCCCAATGACGCCGACGCGGCTGGTGGCGGTGACATGATGCATCAGAAGCGGTTTGAAGACGGTGATACCGCCGCACAGCAGTGGGCCTGCGGATTCAATATCAATTCTGTCCGGGAGCGGAATGACCCACTGCCAGTCGGCGCGCAGTTTGTCGGCGAAACCGCCTTTATTGAGGATGGTCGGCACAGCGCCTTCCAGACAGTTGATCTGGTTGCCGCTGATACAGGCGTCGCAATGGCCGCAGCTGCGGGCGGTCCAGCCAATGCCCACACGCTGGCCGATCTTCAGCCCTTTGTCCTGAGCCGCCGTGCCCAGCGCCACCACGCGGCCAATCACTTCGTGCCCGGCGACCAGCGGATAGCTTGAGAAGCCCCATTCGTTGTCGATCATCGACAGGTCTGAGTGGCAAATCCCGCAATAGTCGACCTGCACTTCGACGTCTTCTGCTTTCAGCTCGCCCGCATCGTATTCGTACAGTTCAAGTTCTGCACCTGCCTGCGGCGCGGCATAGCTTTTTATCTTCGACATCGTCTTTCCCCCGTTTTGGTGTGAACTGAGAGTGTAGAGCATTCAGTTTACAGCCGCTTAACAGAAGAGGGCAGGAAAGAGATTTACAGAGTTTTCAGCATCCTGACTTCGCAATCGACATGCCCGGTGCAGCCCAGCGGCGCGTCGATGTGTTCAAAGCCCAGGTGTTCGTACAGGCCGATAGCTTCTTTAAGGAAGGCGGTGGTTTCGAGGTAACAGCGTTTGAAGCCCTGTGAGCGAGCGTGATCCATCGCCAGGAGTGCCAGCTTTTTCGCCAGCCCTTGTCCACGCACTGTCGGCAGGAAGTACATCTTTTGCAGCTCGCAGATATCCGACTCGCTGCAACTCAGCGGTGCGACTCCGCCTCCGCCGACGACGCTGCCGTTTTGTTCAATCACCCAGTAGGCATGGCCCGGCTGGCTGTAGAGCTGGAACAGTTCGTCGAGATTCGGGTCCGCAACCGTATAGCCTTTATCGGCCGTCAGACCGTACTCCGCAGACACTTCGCGGATCACCGCGGCGATACCGGCGTTATCTTGCTCTGTGATCCGACGCATAGCGGCTGCGACGGGGGTAATCACGCTCATAGCATTACTCTTGGGAAAAAATGACACACAACCGCAGTTAATAGCACCGCAGAAAGGTGAGTGCAAGCGAGGATGTTTCATTTTAGCGCGCAGTACCATTCTCATTACGGCTGTACAAGGTCCGTTTTCATTAAGTCGTTTTATTGCTCTTTGCGTGATTGAAACTCATACAATGCCGCAACTGACATTTGAAACTATACGTCAGTTTGATGTGTTTAAATAAAATGGAGATTTATTTATATGGTTGAGGCAACGCAAGGTGTTATGCAGAAGCGGCATAACTTTGTATTTCACGGAAAAACGGGTGATTTTTTTGTCCTGTGCCTGGTGAATCTGCTGTTAACGATGATCACCTTTGGAATTTATTCGCCCTGGGCATTCGTTAAATTCCAGCGCTACATTTATGAAAATATGGAGCTGAATGGGGTACGTTTTAAATATAGCGGTACGGGTGGGGCACTGTTTGCCAGTGTGGTTCTTCTGAGCATTCTTTTCTTCGGCAGTTTTTTCCTTTGCACCTCGATTAACCCGAAACTCATGTTTTTGCCCGTTATCATTTTCGCGATTCTGACTCCGCTGTTGGCGGTGAAAGGGTTGCATTATCAGGCGATGATGACGTCACTGAATGGCGTACGCTTTGGTTTTAACTGCCCGATCGGTCAGGCGGTATGGGCGCTGCTCGTGTTGCCCATATTGCTGATACTGTCCCTGATACTGATGGTCGTTTTACTGAATGCGGTAATGGCAAGCCCTTCCGATATAGGCGATGTGATCACGCGACTGGAAGTCAATATACCGGTTATTTTCCTCGGTACAGGTGCCATAGGTGGCGTCATCATCGGGAAATATATGCAGCTAATAGGAAAAAATGCGCGCTACGGTCGTCACCCCTTTGACATTGCCGTATCCATTAAACGCTGTGTTATGACCTTCGTACTGGGAATGGCGATTCCGGTTCCCTTTATTATTGTGATTATAAAATTGATAGCGCCATTGTATATGAGCATGGTTTTTGCCGCAGCAATGCCCGGAATGGGCGGAATTGGTGAGTCGGCTCTTGTGGATATCATTGCGGAATATCAGTCGAAGATAGTGGTCAGCTATCTGCTCTATTTTGCGGGTATCATTCTCTCCTCTCTGTTTGTTTATACCTCATTGCGTAATATTTTTATTAATGGCCTGTCGTTGGGAAACAAGCTCAAATTTGGCTCCACTCTGACTTTTGTCGGTATCGTTATGCAAAGTCTGATATTGATGATGGTTTCGTTCGTGACCTTTGGGCTTGCACTTCCGTGGGCCATAATCCGTTTTTATCGCTATCTTGCACAGAATACTGTGGTTATCGGCGATCTGGATGCACTTGATCTGGTGGACAGTGATGAACCACTTGAGACCGGTTTCTTCGCGACGCTGTCTCGGGGTATGGTGTCGGGAATCCCCTTTATCTAATCATAAAAAAAGCCGGAGATTTCTCCGGCTTTTCAATCACAGCGCTAATTACAGCGCAGCAATAACCGCCTGCTGCTCAATCAGCTTCGCTTTCGCGTCAGCGAAGGCGACCAGACGTTCACGCTCCTTGGCGATAACGGCTTCAGGAGCACGGGCAACGAAACCTTCGTTAGACAGTTTGCTCTCGATTTTCCCGATTTCCAGTTCGACTTTGGCGACTTCTTTTGCCAGACGAGCCAATTCGGTTTCTTTGTCGATAAGCCCTGCCATTGGGATCAGCAGTTCGGCGCCTTCGATGATTTTGGTCACGGAGACCGGACCTTTGTCATCGGCTGGCAGCACGGTGATGCTTTCCAGACGCGCCATGTTCTGCAGGAAACTACTGTTCTCGGTCACGCGACGCACCGCCGCTTCGCTGCAACCGCGCAGCAGCAGTTCCAGCGGTTTGCCTGGAGAGAGGTTCATCTCGGCGCGAATGTTACGGATCGCCACAATCGCCTGTTTCAGCCATTCGGTATCGGACGCTGCCGCTTCATCCACCTGCGCTGCATCGAACTCCGGGAACGGCTGCAGCATGATGGTGTCGGCAGTGATGCCTTTGATGACTTTCACACGCTGCCAGATGGTCTCGGTGATGAACGGGATGATTGGGTGCGCGAGGCGCAGCAAACCTTCCAGAACGGTAATCAGCGTGTTACGCGTACCGCGCAGTTCTGCTTCGTTACCGCCGTTCATGACCGGCTTGGTCAGCTCCAGATACCAGTCGCAGAACTGGTTCCAGGTGAACTCATACAGAATGCCTGCCGCGATGTCGAAGCGATAGGTATCCAGCGCTTCACGGTACGCTTTGATGGTCTGGTTGAATTCCGCCAGGATCCAGCGATCGGCCAGAGACAGGGTCATTTCGCCGCCGTTGAAGCCGCAGTCCTGATCTTCGGTATTCATCAGCACGAAGCGGCTGGCGTTCCACAGCTTGTTACAGAAGTTGCGGTAACCTTCCAGACGTTTCATGTCCCAGTTGATGTCGCGACCGGTAGAGGCCAGCGCCGCCAGGGTGAAACGCAGGGCGTCGGTGCCGTGCGGCTCGATGCCATCCGGGAATTGCTTCTCGGTGCGCTTGCGAATTTTTTCCGCCAGCTGCGGCTGCATCATGTTGCCGGTACGTTTCTCCAGCAGGTCTGCCAGAGAAATGCCGTCCACCATATCCAGCGGGTCAATCACGTTGCCCTTGGATTTGGACATCTTCTGACCTTCGTCGTCACGAATCAGGCCGGTCATGTAGACGGTATGGAACGGAACCTGCGGCTTGCCGTTTTCATCTTTGATGAAGTGCATGGTCATCATGATCATGCGGGCAATCCAGAAGAAGATGATGTCGAAGCCAGAGACCATCACGCTGGTTGGGTGGAACTGACGCAGGGCGTCGGTGTTTTCCGGCCAGCCGAGGGTGGAGAAGGTCCACAGGGCGGAGGAGAACCAGGTGTCCAGAACGTCGTCGTCCTGGCGCAGGGCGACGTCAGCGCCCAGGTTGTTTTCCTGACGCACTTCTTCTTCGGTGCGGCCAACGTACACGTTGCCGTCGTTGTCATACCAGGCCGGGATACGGTGACCCCACCACAGCTGACGAGAGATACACCAGTCCTGAATATCGCGCATCCAGGAGAAGTACATGTTTTCATACTGCTTAGGAACGAACTGGATGTCGCCGTTCTCAACCGCTTCAACCGCCGGTTTCGCCAGCACGTCAGCGCGGACGTACCACTGGTCGGTCAGCATCGGCTCGATCACCACGCCGCCACGGTCGCCGTATGGAACGGTCAGATCATGAGGTTTGATCTCTTCCAGCAGGCCGAGCGCGTCGATGGCAGCTACAACGGCTTTACGCGCGGCGAAACGTTCCAGTTTCTGGAATTCAGCCGGGATCTCAGCGGAGTAAACGTCTGACTCTTCGCCTTTGGTGTCATACACTTCTGCGCTTTCACGGATATCACCGTCAAAGGTCAGAATGTTGATCATCGGCAGGGCGTGACGCCGGCCCACTTCGTAGTCGTTGAAATCGTGCGCCGGGGTGATTTTCACGCAGCCGGTGCCTTTTTCCATATCGGCGTGTTCGTCGCCCAGGATCGGAATGCGGCGGTTTACCAGCGGCAGAACCACGAATTTGCCGATCAGATCTTTGTAGCGCGGATCTTCCGGGTTAACGGCCACGCCGGTATCGCCCAGCAGGGTTTCCGGACGGGTGGTCGCCACCACCAGATAATCTTTACCGTCTGCGGTTTTTGCGCCATCGGCCAGCGGATAGCGGATGTGCCACATGGAGCCTTTAGACTCGCGATTTTCCACTTCCAGATCGGAGATCGCGGTGCGCAGTTTCGGGTCCCAGTTGACCAGGCGTTTGCCACGGTAAATCAGGTCTTCTTTGTACAAGCGGACGAAGACTTCTTTAACGGCGTTGGAAAGGCCTTCATCCATGGTGAAGCGCTCGCGCTCCCAGTCCACGGAGTTGCCGAGACGGCGCATCTGACGGGTAATGGTGCCGCCAGATTCCGCTTTCCACTGCCAGATTTTGTCGATGAACGCGTCGCGACCGTAGTCGTGGCGGGTTTTACCTTCTTCAGCGGCAATCTTACGCTCCACCACCATTTGGGTTGCGATACCCGCGTGGTCAGTACCAGCCTGCCACAGGGTGTTTTTGCCCTGCATGCGCTGGTAGCGGATCATGGTATCCATGATGGTTTGCTGGAAAGCATGACCCATATGCAAACTGCCGGTGACGTTCGGCGGCGGGATCATGATGCAGAAGGACTCTTTGCTTTCATCGCCATTAGGCTTGAAATAGCCCTGCTCTTCCCAGTGCTCGTAAAGCGGCTGTTCGATATCTCGTGGGTTGTATGTCTTTTCCATTATTTCCAGGTTGCCGTATTCAGGTTAAAACCAGCCAGGCGGTACGCCTTGTAGCGTTCGCGCGCCAGTTGTTTCAGAGAATCTTCGTGAGGGACAAAGTCTACCACTTCTGTGAAAGCGGTGGCAAAATCTGCAAAGCCGATACGCAGGCTGATCAGAATATCGCGCGCGCTGCTGTTACGCTTTTGCGGCCAGGCGATTTCCACCGGTGCGCCGCCACGCGGACCTTCTCCCGACAAATTATGCGGAACAAAACTTTCGGGCGGCCTTGCCCACAGCGCTTCGTCGAGACGAATCGCCTGCGCTTCATCTTCGCAGGCAATGAGGACGCGTTTACCGCTGCGCCAACGTTCTGCGGCAATTTCACACACCAGCTGCTCGACGGCGCTTAAGCCATCGGCGGTGTTGTCGTTGTCCAGAAGGTAGAACGTTGCATTCTTCATATATGGGGCTTCTTGTGGTCACTTTAAATGCTTAAGCCGGGTGGCGCTACGCTTACCCGGCCTACGGTATCGTGACGTTGTAGGCCGGGTAAGGCGAAGCCGCCACCCGGCATGTAACATCACTCTTCGCCGTTAAAACCCGCGCGGTTGAGCAGGAACTGCGACAGCAGGGCGACCGGACGACCGGTAGCGCCTTTGGCTTTACCGGAGCGCCATGCGGTGCCCGCGATGTCGAGGTGCGCCCAGTTGTACTTGCGGGTAAAGCGCGCCAGGAAGCAGCCCGCGGTGATAGCACCGCCAGGACGGCCGCCGATGTTGGCCATGTCCGCGAAGTTAGACTCCAGTTGCTCCTGATACTCATCGCCCAACGGCAGACGCCACGCGCGGTCACCCGCCTGCTCGGACGCGCCGATCAGCTCATGGGCCAGCGGATTGTGGTTCGACAGCAGGCCGGTGATGTGATGGCCGAGGGCAATCACACAGGCACCGGTCAGCGTCGCCACGTCGATCACCGCTTCAGGATCAAAGCGCTCAACGTAGGTCAGCACGTCGCACAGCACCAGACGGCCTTCGGCGTCGGTGTTCAGTACTTCAACGGTCTGGCCGGACATGGTGGTCAGGACATCGCCTGGGCGATACGCGCGACCACCTGGCATGTTTTCACAGCCCGCCAGCACGCCGATGACGTTAATCGGCAGCTGAAGCTCGGCGACCATACGCATCACGCCGTAAACTGCCGCCGCGCCGCACATGTCGTACTTCATCTCATCCATGCCTTCGGCTGGCTTGATGGAGATACCGCCGGAGTCAAAGGTGAGCCCTTTGCCGACGAGCACGATAGGGCGCGCGTCTTCGGCTGGATTACCTTTGTACTCAATGACCGACATCAGCGATTCGTTTTGCGAACCGTTGCCGACCGCGAGGTATGAGTGCATCCCCAGCTCTTTCATCTGCTGTTCGCCGATGACGCGGGTGACGACGTTTTTGCTGTAGGAATCGGCCAACTGACGCGCCTGAGACGCCAGGTAACCGGCGTTGCAGATGTTTGGCGGCATGTTGCCGAGATCTTTCGCCGCTTTGATACCGGCGGCAATCGCCAGACCGTGCTGAATAGCGCGCTCACCGCTGGTCAGCTCGCGACGGGTTGGGACGTTAAAGACCATTTTACGCAGCGGACGACGCGGTTCGCTTTTGTTGGTCTTCAGTTGATCAAAACTGTAGAGGCTCTCTTTCGCGGTCTCAACGGCCTGACGCACTTTCCAGTAGGTGTTGCGACCTTTCACGTGCAGTTCGGTCAGGAAGCAGACGGCTTCCATTGAGCCGGTATCATTCAGGGTATTAATAGTTTTCTGAATGACCTGCTTATACTGGCGCTCATCCAGCTCGCGCTCTTTGCCACAGCCAATCAGCAGAATGCGTTCGGACAGCACGTTGGGAACATGGTGCAGCAACAGCGTCTGCCCAGGTTTGCCTTCCAGTTCGCCACGGCGCAGCAGGGCGCTGATGTAGCCGTCACTGATTTTATCGAGTTGCTCGGCGATCGGGGAGAGTCGGCGTGGTTCAAAGACGCCCACAACGATGCAGGCACTCCGCTGTTTCTCCGGGCTACCGCTTTTTACACTGAACTCCATGCACTACGCTCCTGAATCTTAAAGACAACGACGGCTGCTACGGATAGAATTGAAACCTTTCGTAACTCATGTCCGCTGTTGTGGTGACTTCGTGTTAATCTTACGTTACTACAGTTTCGGCACGTCAAAAAATATCCTGAAGCGCGACACCGCCGTGTTTTTAAATTTTAGCGATGTTTTCGACGACTCAAGAGAATAAATGACGTTTAAGCCATGAAACAAGCAATTTTCCAGCAAAGAGACGGGTTTTTACGGGCGTATTTAAAGTGATAATCATAAGATATCTGGTGCGGGAGACGCTCAAAAGCCAGCTGGCGATCCTTTTCATCTTACTTCTGATCTTTTTCTGCCAGAAGTTAGTCAGGATCCTCGGTGCGGCCGTTGACGGTGAAATCCCAACAAATCTGGTGCTTTCTCTGCTCGGATTAGGCGTGCCCGAAATGGCGCAGCTTATTCTGCCGCTTAGCCTTTTCCTTGGCCTGCTGATGACGCTGGGGAAACTCTATACCGAAAGTGAAATCACGGTGATGCACGCCTGCGGCTTGAGTAAAGCCGTGCTGGTGAAAGCCGCGATGGTGCTGGCGTTGTTCACGGGTATCGTGGCGGCGGTGAACGTCATGTGGGCCGGTCCCTGGTCTTCCCGACATCAGGATGAAGTGCTGGCCGAAGCCAAAGCCAACCCTGGCATGGCGGCGCTTGCGCAGGGCCAGTTCCAGCAGGCCACCGACGGCAGTTCAGTCCTCTTTATTGAAAGCGTCAGCGGCAGTCGTTTCAACGACGTTTTCCTCGCGCAAATCCGTACCAAAGGCAATGCCCGCCCTTCCGTGGTGGTTGCAGATTCCGGCCAGCTCTCCCAGCGTAAAGACGGTTCTCAGGTGGTGACGCTGAACCAGGGCACCCGCTTTGAAGGCACTGCGCTGCTTCGTGACTTCCGTATTACCGATTTCCAGAACTATCAGGCGATTATTGGCCATCAGAACGTGGCGCTCGATCCGACGGATACCGAGCAGATGGACATGCGTACCCTGATGAATACCGATACCAACCGCGCTCGAGCTGAGCTGCACTGGCGCCTGACGCTAGTATTCACGGTGTTTATGATGGCACTGATGGTCGTGCCGCTGAGCGTGGTCAACCCGCGCCAGGGACGTGTGCTTTCGATGTTGCCAGCCATGCTGCTCTATCTGGTGTTCTTCCTGCTGCAAACGTCGATCAAGTCTAACGGCGGCAAAGGTAAGCTCGACCCGATGATTTGGATGTGGGTGGTCAACGGTCTGTACCTGTTGCTGGCAGTGGTATTAAACCTGTGGGACAGCGTGCCGATGCGCCGCATGCGTGCCCGTTTTGTGCGTAAAGGAGCGGTGTAATGCAGGCTTTTCGCGTTCTTGACCGCTATATCGGTAAAACCATTTTTACCACCATCATGATGACCTTGTTCATGCTGGTGTCGCTCTCGGGCATCATCAAGTTTGTCGACCAGCTGAAAAAGGCCGGGCAGGGGAGCTATGACGCCCTGGGTGCCGGGATGTATACCCTTCTCAGCATTCCAAAAGATGTGCAAATCTTCTTCCCGATGGCCGCGCTGCTAGGCGCACTGCTGGGTCTGGGGATGCTGGCCCAGCGCAGTGAGCTTGTGGTGATGCAGGCTTCCGGCTTTACCCGTATGCAGGTGGCGATGTCAGTGATGAAAACCGCGATCCCGCTGGTTCTCCTGACGATGGCCATCGGCGAATGGGTTGCGCCGCAGGGCGAGCAGATGGCGCGTAATTACCGTGCGCAAGCCATGTACGGCGGCTCGCTGCTTTCGACCCAGCAAGGGTTGTGGGCGAAAGACGGTCATAACTTTGTTTACATTGAACGAGTGAAAGGCGATGACGAGCTGGGCGGCGTGAGTATTTACGCCTTCAACGATAATCGTCGCCTGCAGTCCGTGCGATATGCCGCCACGGCAAAATTCGATCCGGCGCAAAAGCTCTGGCGTTTGTCGCAGGTGGACGAATCCAATCTGACCGATCCTAAGCAAATCACCGGATCGCAAACCGTGTCCGGCACCTGGAAAACCAACCTGACGCCTGACAAACTGGGCGTTGTGGCGCTGGATCCGGATGCGCTGTCGATCAGCGGTTTGCATAACTACGTGAAGTACCTGAAGTCGAGCGGCCAGGACGCCGGACGTTATCAGCTCAACATGTGGAGCAAAATCTTCCAGCCGATGTCCGTGGCGGTGATGATGCTGATGGCCCTGTCGTTTATCTTCGGGCCGCTGCGTAGCGTGCCGATGGGTGTGCGCGTGGTGACCGGTATCAGCTTCGGCTTTGTCTTCTACGTGCTGGACCAGATCTTTGGCCCGCTGACGCTGGTCTACGGAATTCCTCCGCTGATTGGCGCGCTGCTCCCGAGCGCCTCGTTCCTCCTGATAAGCCTCTGGCTGCTTCTCAGACGCTCCTGATCGCCACCCCTCCTCACTCCCGCATCGCCGGGAGTGAGGCTAATCTCCTGATTCACGCCGCACTTTTTCACACAACCTTCAACGCCTTGCCCGGAATTTGAGTATTATTGAGCGATGAAGTCGTGAAGGGATCCCCTATGAAGCAAATTCGTATGCTTGCACAGTACTACGTCGACCTGATGATGAAGCTCGGCCTGGTACGTTTCTCACTGCTGTTGGCTCTGGCGCTGGTGGTGCTGGCGATAGTCGTGCAGATGGCCGTCACTATGGTGCTCCACGGCCAGGTTGAAAGTATCGACGTTATCCGCTCGATCTTCTTTGGCCTGCTGATCACTCCCTGGGCGGTCTATTTCCTGTCGGTGGTGGTGGAACAGCTGGAGGAGTCGCGCCAGCGTCTTTCCCGCCTGGTGCAAAAGCTTGAAGAGATGCGCGAGCGCGATCTCAAACTTAACGTCCAGCTGAAAGATAACATTGCGCAGCTGAACCAGGAGATTTCGGATCGTGAGAAAGCAGAAGCCGAACGTCAGGCGACGCTGGAACAGCTGAAGGTGGAGATGAAAGAGCGTGAAGTCACGCAGATCCAGCTTGAGCAGCAATCCTCCTTCCTGCGCTCCTTCCTCGACGCTTCCCCGGATCTGGTTTTCTATCGCAACGAAGATAAAGAGTTCTCCGGCTGCAACCGGGCGATGGAACTTCTGACAGGCAAAAGCGAAAAACAGCTGATTCACCTCAAACCGCAGGATGTGTACTCGGAAGAGGCGGCAGCCAAGGTTATCGAAACCGACGAGAAGGTGTTCCGTCATAACGTCTCCCTGACCTATGAGCAGTGGCTCGATTATCCCGACGGTCGCAAAGCCTGTTTCGAAATCCGTAAAGTGCCTTACTACGATCGTGTGGGTAAACGCCACGGCCTGATGGGCTTTGGGCGCGATATTACCGAACGTAAGCGCTACCAGGATGCGCTGGAGCGCGCCAGCCGCGACAAGACGACCTTCATTTCGACCATCAGCCACGAGCTGCGTACGCCGCTGAACGGCATCGTCGGCCTGAGCCGCATTCTGCTGGATACCGACCTGACCGGCGAGCAGGAAAAATACCTCAAGACCATCCACGTTTCCGCGGTGACGCTGGGCAATATCTTCAACGATATTATCGATATGGATAAAATGGAGCGCCGAAAAGTCCAGCTGGATAACCAGCCTGTCGACTTCACCGGGTTCCTGGCGGATCTCGAAAACCTCTCCGGCCTGCAGGCCCAGCAAAAAGGGCTGCGCTTTGTGCTTGAGCCCTCCCTGCCGCTGCCGCATAAAGTGGTGACGGACGGCACGCGTCTGCGCCAGATCCTGTGGAATCTCATCAGTAACGCCGTCAAGTTCACCCAGAAGGGGGAAGTGGTGGTGCGGATCCGCTTCGATGCGGGCGATATGCTGCACTTCGAGGTGGAAGATTCCGGGATCGGTATTCCGCAGGAGGAGCAGGACAAGATCTTCGCCATGTATTATCAGGTGAAAGACAGCAATGGCGGCAAACCGGCAACGGGCACCGGGATTGGCCTGGCCGTATCGCGCCGTCTGGCGAAGAGCATGGGCGGGGATATCACCGTTTCCAGCCAGCAGGGCAAAGGCTCGATCTTTACCCTGACGGTGCATGCGCCTGCGGTCGCCGAAGAGGTGGAAGATACCTTCGAGAACGACGAACTGCCGCTGCCAGCCCTGCACGTCCTGCTGGTGGAAGATATTGAGCTGAACGTGATTGTTGCCCGCTCCGTACTGGAGAAACTGGGGAACAGCGTGGATGTGGCGATGACCGGAACGGCCGCGCTGGAGATGTTTACGCCGGGCGAGTATGACCTCGTGCTGCTGGATATTCAGCTGCCGGACATGACCGGGCTGGATATCTCTCGCGAGCTGACACGTCGTTATGCGCGCGATGAGCTGCCGCCGCTGGTGGCCCTCACCGCCAACGTGCTGAAGGACAAAAAAGAGTACCTCGATGCCGGGATGGACGACGTGCTCAGCAAACCGCTGGCGGTGCCTGCCCTGACTGCCATGATCAAGAAGTTCTGGGATACCAATGACGAAGAGGAGAGCACGATGACGCCTGTAGAGAGCGAAAAAGCACAATCACTTCTGGATATCGCGATGCTTGAGCAGTACATCGATTTGGTCGGGCCGAAGCTGATTACCGATGGCCTGGCCGTGTTCGAGAAAATGATGCCGGGCTATTTGAACGTGCTGGAATCCAACCTGACGGCGCGCGATCAGAAAGGTATCGTCGAAGAGGGGCACAAAATAAAAGGCGCGGCCGGTTCAGTCGGATTACGTCATTTGCAGCAGCTGGGTCAGCAGATCCAGTCTCCGGATTTACCGGCGTGGTGGGATAACGTGGGTGAATGGGTTGAGGAGATGAAACAAGAGTGGCAGAACGACGTCGACGTGTTGAAAGCCTGGGTGGAATCCAGAAAAAAATGACCCCGGCTAAACCGGGGTGCGCGAATACTGCGCCAACACCAGGGAAATCTTGGCTGCGCCTGTTTTTTTAGTATTGTGACTACATTGACGCTGCCTGAAAATTTAGGCCGCACGCAGATAAGATAGCAAATCTTAAATGATTTGTTACAGGAATCAGTGAAATGTGTGAAGCATAGCGTTTTAATCAAAATTATTAATGTGCTTCAGACAGTTGGAGAGAAGGAACAGCGAAATGAAAAAGGTGGGTGTAGTCCTGAGCGGATGCGGCGTTTACGACGGCGCAGAGATTCACGAGTCCGTTCTGACGCTGCTTGCGCTGGCAAAACAGGGGGCTGAGGCCGTCTGTTTTGCGCCGGATAAAAATCAGGCAGATGTTATCAATCATTTGTCCGGTGAATCGATGCCTGAAACCCGCAATGTGCTGATTGAAGCCGCGCGTATCGCTCGGGGCAATATCCAGCCCCTGGCGCAGGCCAATGCCGATGAACTGGACGCCCTGATCGTGGCGGGTGGTTTTGGGGCGGCGAAAAATTTGAGTAATTTCGCAAGCCAGGGAAGTGAATGCCGGGTGGACGACGCGCTGAAAAACCTGGCGCAGCAGATGCACGCTGCGGGTAAACCGCTGGGCTTTATGTGCATCGCCCCGGCAATGCTGCCTAAGATTTTTGATTTCCCGCTGCGTCTCACCATTGGGACGGACATCGATACCGCTGAAGTGATCGAAGAGATGGGCGGCGAGCACGTCCCGTGTCCGGTGGAAGATATCGTTGTCGATGAGGACAACAAAATCGTCACTACCCCAGCCTACATGCTGGCGCAGAACATCGCCGAAGCGGCAACCGGCATTGAGAAGCTGGTGGAACGTGTTCTGGTGCTCTCCCGGTGAGTAAAAAACGGTCTCCTGTCGCCTGGGCGAAACGCATTTTGCTGCGCGTGGTGCTGGCGCTGGCGGTGTTCTGGGGCGGCGGTATTGCGCTCTTCAGCATTCTGCCGGTGCCGTTTTCTGCGGTGATGGTCGAGCGCCAGCTCGGCGCATGGCTGACGGGGGATTTCAGCTATGTGGCCCACTCTGACTGGGTGAGCATGGATGAGATCTCCCCCTGGATGGGGCTGGCGGTGATTGCGGCGGAAGATCAGAAATTCCCGGATCACTGGGGCTTTGACGTTTCGGCGATTGAAAAAGCGCTGGCCCACAATGAGCGCAACGAAAACCGCGTGCGCGGGGCATCGACGCTTTCTCAGCAGACCGCTAAAAATCTGTTTTTATGGGATGGCAGAAGCTGGGTGCGAAAAGGGCTGGAGGCCGGTTTGACGTTAGGCATGGAAACCGTCTGGAGCAAAAAACGTATTCTGACGGTATATCTGAACATCGCCGAATTTGGTGATGGAGTGTTTGGTGTCGAGGCGGCAGCTCAGCGCTATTTCCACAAACCTGCCAGCCGCCTGACCCTCGCCGAGGCCGCGCTGTTAGCTGCGGTACTGCCGAACCCCATCCGCTTTAAGGCGGATGCCCCGTCAGGGTACGTCCGCAATCGTCAGGCATGGATTATGCGCCAGATGCGACAGCTGGGCGGGGAAGGGTTTATGACCGGGAATAAATTGTACTAGATGAGGACTTAGTCCTCATCAAATCCAGCGTTGAACAGCGCCACGACCGCAGCCAGGGCTTCCACTTCCTGCGGGCCGGTCGCTTCCACTTCGATCTGACGTCCTTTTGCCGAATCCAGCATCAGCAGCGCAATCACGCTGTTGGCTTCTGCCTCTGTGCCTTCGTCGTTACGCAGCAGCACTTCGGCATCAAACCCTTGCATCAGTTCAAACAGCTTCATCGCCGGGCGGGCGTGCATGCCCAGCTTATTGGTGATTTCAACAGTATGTTTTACGGTCATGTTTTACGTTTTTCCAGCGTGCGATGACGAGACTGAACGTTTTTACCGCGTGAGCGGAAATAATCGGCCAGCTGTTCGGCAATATACACCGAACGATGTTTACCGCCGGTACAACCAATCGCCACCGTCAGGTAACTGCGGTTGTTGGTTTCCAGCATAGGTAACCATAGCTCAAGGTAGCTTCGCGTCTGGTAGATAAAATTGTGAACTTCTGTGTGCCGGTCAAGGAACGCCGCCACCGGCTTGTCCAGACCGGTCATTGGACGCAGTTTCGGATCCCAGTGCGGGTTCGGCAGGAAGCGTACATCGAAGACATAATCCGCATCGATGGGAATGCCGTGTTTGAAACCAAAGGACTCGAACACCATCGTCAGCTCACGCTCGCGTTTGCCCAGCAGACGGGTACGCAGCATCTCTGCCAGCTCGTGAACGGACATCTCGGAGGTATCGACGATCAGATCCGCGCGGGAACGCAGAGGCTCCAGAAGATCGCTCTCTTCGTCGATGGCGCTCTCAAGCGACAGATTCTTGCTGGACAGCGGGTGCAGACGACGGGTGTCGCTGTAGCGACGGATCAGCGTGTTACGGTCAGCGTCCAGGAACAGCAGCTGAGGTGTGAAGTTCTCCGGCAGGCTGTTCATTGCCTGCTCGAAGATTTCCGGGGATTCCGGCATGTTACGCACGTCGATACTGACGGCGGCAGAGATTTGCCGGTCCGCCAGCGTCCGCGCCAGGTCAGGCAGCAGCACCACCGGAAGGTTGTCGACGCAGTAAAATCCCATATCTTCAAGGGCGCGCAAGGCCACGGATTTCCCCGAGCCTGAACGACCGCTGACGATCATCAGCACCATGTTCCGTTTCTCCTCACGACTGCAGATGTGAAGGCCATCTCCTGGTTACGCATCATCCTGATTGCCTTCCGCTTCGGTGATAATTTGGTACAGCTCTTCATCACTTTGGGCTGCGCGCAGACGGCGGCAAATGGTTTTATCCGCCAGACGTTTTGCCACCAGCGAAAGCGTATGCAGATGGGTTTTCGTCTGGTCAGCAGGCACCAGGAGAGCGAAAAGCAAATCCACCGGCTGGTTATCAATCGCATCAAAAGCGATCGGCGTTTCAAGCTGCACAAAAACGCCGACGGCGCGTAGTGTGTCTTCTTCCAGTTTGCCATGTGGAATGGCAATGCCATTGCCGATGCCGGTACTGCCCATTTTTTCACGGGTCAGAATGGCCTCGAACACCACCTGAGGTGGCAGGCTTAACTGTTTAGCGGCCAGTTCACTGATGATCTCCAGAGCGCGTTTTTTGCTCTGGCAGTGAACGCCACTGCGGGTACATTCCTGGTTAAGGACATGACTCAATTGAAGCGAGGAATCGTTGTTCATCATAATTTCACCTAAGCGCTAACTGTACAAATGGCCTGTTGTGTTTCACAACAGGCCGCCCTGCACCCGTTAACTGCCCGGACAATTAGTGTTGTTTCAGTTTATCTTTATGTTTATTAAGCTGTCGTGCCAGCTTGTCAATCAAGCCGTCGATAGCCGCATACATGTCTTGCCCTTCCGCACTGGCATGGATTTCGCCCCCGTTGATATGCAGGGTTGCGTCCGAGATATGAGTCACTTTCTCCACTTTTAACACAATGTAGACCTGGTTGATCCTCTCGAAATACTGCTCCAGCTTGGCGAATTTGGTATTCACAAAATCGCGCAGGGCTTCAGTGATCTCGACGTTGTGTCCTGTGATGTTGAGCTGCATAGTGTCTTCCTTATCGGTTGTGTCAAACCAGTTGTTTACGCTGGTTAGACGGCGGAATGGATAAAGACTCTCGATACTTCGCAACAGTACGACGTGCCACCATAATACCCTGATCGGACAGCATGGTGGTTAACTTACTGTCACTCAGTGGCTTCGCGGGGTTTTCCGCGGCGATCAACTTCTTCACCAGAGCACGAATGGCCGTCGACGAGGCTTCGCCGCCGCCCTCGGTATTCACATGGCTGGAGAAGAAATACTTAAGCTCAAAAATACCGCGCGGGCTGTGCAAATACTTCTGCGTGGTTACGCGCGAAATGGTCGATTCGTGCATCTCGACGGCCTGGGCGATATCCGCCAGCACCATCGGTTTCATAAACTCTTCGCCCTGATCGAAAAACGCCTGCTGCTGCTCGACGATACAACGACTCACCCGGAGCAAAGTATCATTTCGGCTCTCGAGGCTTTTAATCAGCCATCGCGCTTCCTGCAGATTGCTGCGGATGTATTGATTGTCGGAATCGTTGCGCACGCTGGTGCACATGGAGGCGTATTGCTGGTTGATCTGCAGGCGAGGAATGCTGTCGGAATTGAGTTCAACGGTCCAGCGGCCATTGTGTTTGCGCACCAGAACGTCAGGGATCACGTACTCAGGTTCGCCGGTCTGGATCGACTGTCCGGGGCGCGGATCGAGGGACTGAATCAGATTCACCGCCTCTTTCAGCACATCTTCTTTCAGACGCGTGACGCGCATCAGGGAGCGGAAGTCGTGATTCGCCAGCAGATCTAAATGCTCGCTGATGATCAGCCGCGCTTCGTCGATCCATGGCGTCTCTTTGGCGAACTGAGAGAGCTGGATCAACAGACAATCGCGGAGATCTTTCGCTGCGACACCGACCGGATCAAAGCGCTGGATGCGCTTGAGCACCGCTTCGATCTCATCGAGATCGATATCGCCGTTGCCGACGCTCTCCAGAATATCTTCCAGCGAGACGGTCAAATAGCCGGTGTCATCCACGGCATCGACAATGGAGGTGGCAATCGCGCGATCGGTTTCGGTGAACGGCGTGAGCTCCACCTGCCACATCAGGTAATCCTGCAGCGACTGGGTGGTTTCACCCTGATAGACGGGTAACTCGTCGTCCTGATAGTCTGCACGCGTACCAGAAGGTGTTCCGGCGGTGTAAATCTCATCCCAGCTGGCATCGAGCGGGAGCTCGTCGGGCATCTCTTTTTGTTCGAGTGCGTCTGCCGTATCAAGGGATTCGGTGTCCTGCTTTTCCTGGGTATCTACCTCGTCATGAAGATCGGTTTGCTCCAGCAGTGGATTGCTATCCAGCGCTTGCTGGAGTTCCTGCTGAAGTTCTAACGTGGACAGCTGCAACAGACGGATCGCCTGTTGTAGCTGTGGCGTCATCGCCAGTTGCTGGCTGAGCCTTAATTGCAAACCTTGCTTCATGTTCAGAGCGTTTTTCCCCGCTTTGGCGTGACTTAACCTCTACCCTATCAGAGTCTGAAGTCTTCCCCAAGGTACACGCGCTTCACATGCTCGTCTTCGAGGATCTCAAGTGGCGTGCCGTGGGCGATTAAATGGCCCTGGCTGACGATATAAGCGCGTTCACAAACCGCCAGCGTTTCACGTACGTTGTGGTCAGTAATGAGCACACCGAGGCCGCTGTCGCGCAGATGTTCGATAATTCGCTTGATGTCGATGACGGAGATCGGGTCAACGCCCGCAAAAGGTTCATCCAGCAGGATAAATTTCGGATTCGCTGCAAGGGCACGGGCGATTTCCACGCGGCGGCGTTCACCACCGGAGAGGGCCTGACCCAGACTGTCGCGCAGATGCTCGATGTGGAACTCTTCCATCAGCTCGTTGGCGCGATCCTGACGCTGTTCGGAGGTCAAATCATCACGGATTTGCAGAACTGCCATCAGGTTGTCGAAGACGCTCAGGCGGCGGAAAATTGACGCTTCCTGCGGCAGATAGCCAATCCCACGGCGCGCGCGGGCATGCAGCGGCAGCAGGCTGATGTCTTCATCATCAATGATGATGTTGCCCGCATCGCGCGGGACAATGCCGACGACCATGTAAAAGGTGGTGGTTTTGCCCGCACCGTTTGGGCCGAGCAGGCCCACGATTTCACCGGAGTTCACGGTCAGACTGACATCTTCCACGACGCGGCGGCCTTTATAGGCTTTGGCGAGGTTCTTTGCAGTTAATGTTGCCATAACGAATTAGTTACTCTTTTTCTGTGCCGGGGCCTGAGCTTTGTTCTTGTCCTGCAGCTGAGAAGGAACCAGAACGGTGGTGACGCGCTTACCTTTTTCGCTGAAAGCCTGCATTTTCTGCTCTTTCACGAGGTAAGTGATCTTATCGCCGGTGATGTTGCTATCCAGCTGTTCCAGATAGGCATTGCCGGTCAGGATGACGAGATCTTTCGCCAGCTCATAGTGCATATGAGACGCGCGGCCTTTTACCGGCTTGCCGTTATCCTGCATCTGATAGAAGGTGGCCGGATTGCCGTAGCCATCAATAATCTCCTTGCCCTGTTCGCCGCCCGGACGGGTGACAACCACTTTATCGGCGTTGATTTTGATCGTGCCCTGGGTCATGACCACGTTGCCGGTGAAGGTCACGACGTTACCCTGCATATCAAGCGACTGAGTGTCAGATTCGATATGAATCGGCTGCTCGGTGTCGCCCGTTACAGCAAGCGCGGGGAGGCTGGCGGCCAGCAGCGCGCTGGCAATGATAACTTTAAGGCTGAGTTTGTTTGTTTTGAATTTCATAGGAGGTTCTAACCTTTTCAATCAGCTCGGCGTTTTTGCTGCGTAAGTTCCCGCGCATTCTCAGACCGCTGGAATTAAATGTTGTGCCGTATAACGTCACCAGATCCTGCGACGTGACATCCTGGGTGACCAGGTTGATCTGGGCATTATCCGTAGTAATTTTGCGCAGTTGAGAATCTGGCGTCAGGGCGTTGACTTCAACATGACCATACAGATAAAGCATACGGTCATTCGTCAATTTTGCTCTGTCAGATTTAATCGACCACGTCGGAATTTTGTTGGTATCAAATGTGGTCATCACCGGTTGGGTAAACCACGAGATGCCATCATCGGAAAAATACTCTACGTGCTGCGCAATCAGGCGATAGTTGAGCGCCCCTTCAGGGCTATAAACCACCGTGTCGCTGTGATCGCTTTTATAGGTTGGTTCGCTGGTATTGACCACTTCATTCGGCGTATCGTCTTTATCAGCGAGATTCACGCCAATCAGAACCAGCACGGCCAGTGAAAGCAGAATGATAACCCAACGTCTGGTTTTACTCATATCGATTGCCCTTTGGCCTCATCAAGCTTGCCCTGTGCCAGCAATAACAGATCGCAGACTTCACGAACGGCACCGCGGCCGCCGTTGATCCGGGTGACATAATCCGCGCGCGGGATCAGCAGAGGATGCGCATCCGCCACAGCGATACTCAATCCCACTTCCGCCATCACCGGCCAGTCGATCAGATCATCTCCCACATAGGCGACGTTTTCAGGGGCGATGGCCAGTTTCGCCAGCAAATCCCGGAACGCGACCATCTTGTCGGATTGCCCCTGATACAAATGGGTAATGCCTAATGTTTCGCAGCGATCTTCTACCAGTTTAGCCTTACGTCCGGTGATGATAGCAACTTCGATGCCGGATGTGATCGCACAGCGAATTCCGTAGCCGTCGCGGACGTTAAAGGCCTTTAGCTCTTCGCCGTTATTGCCCATAAAAATCAAGCCATCGGACAGCACGCCATCGACGTCCAGAATCAGCAGACGGATTTTCTCCGCCTGCGCCATCATCTGGGTACTGACCGGGCCATAACAGGTTGCAAGGGATGCACCCGCATTACTCATTGTCTTATCCTTCATTACACTACGCCTGCGCGCAGAAGATCATGCATATGTACCACACCCAGCAGTTGGTCGCCATCGGCAACCATGGCTGAGGTAATATGACGGGACTGCATCAGGTTCAACACTTCGACCGCCAGCGTACCCGGACGCACCCGAATTCCGCCCGGTGTCATCACATCTTTGATGCCCAGCGTGCGTACGTCGACGCCCATATCAAACACGCGACGTAAATCCCCGTCGGTGAAGATCCCTTCGATCTTCATCAGGTCATCACAGATGACGGTCATGCCAAGATTTTTCCGGGTGATTTCCAGCAGCGCATCGCGCAGCGAGGCGTCTTTGCTGACGTGGGGAATTTCATCGCCCGTGTGCATAATATCATTCACGCGCAGCAGAAGTTTACGTCCCAGCGCGCCGCCCGGGTGAGAGAGGGCGAAATCTTCCGGGGTAAACCCGCGCGCTTCGAGCAGTGCGACGGCGAGGGCATCGCCCATCACCAGCGCCGCAGTGGTGCTGGAGGTTGGCGCCAGGCCGAGCGGGCAGGCCTCTTTCGGGACTTTCACGCACAGGTGAATGTCGGCTGCGCGCGCCATGCTGCTCTCCGGACGGCTGGTCATGCAAATAAGGGGAACGTGCAGACGCTTGAGCACCGGGATCAGTGCCAGAATTTCGTTGGATTCACCGGAGTTGGACAGGGCAATAACCACGTCCTGCGGTGTGACCATCCCGAGGTCACCGTGGGCGGCTTCACCCGGATGCACGAAGAATGATGATGTTCCGGTGCTGGCGAAGGTCGCGGCCATTTTACGGCCAATGTGGCCCGATTTGCCCATCCCCATCACCACGACTTTACCGGCGCAGGAGGCTATTCTCTCGCACGCATGGGTAAAATCCTGATTAATATATTGATCTAACTGCGCCAGACCTTCACGTTCAATCTCCAGAACTTGTTTGCCTGCTTTCTGAAAGTCAAAACCCGGCTGCAATTCTATGTGCGACATAATGCGTTTCCGTTTACCCAGAGAGAAGAGGCGACAGCCAGTACAGCATCGCCATCCATACGATAAAACCACCCGTCAGCAAGGCGCCAGCCCCTTTGCCTATCTGCTGTTTTCGCCGCCAGCAGAGCAGGGCGAAAATCACGCTGACTAACAGCATCACTCCGTAATCGCGGGAGAAGGCCAGCGGATTAAATGCCCCTGGCGCAATCAGTGCGGGTAAACCCATGACGATAGCGATGTTGAAGATATTCGAGCCAATGATATTGCCAATCGCAATATCACCTTCGCCTTTCCGTGCGCCCGCAATCGCTGTCGCCAGTTCTGGCAAACTGGTGCCTATCGCAATCACGGTCAGGCCAATGGTCAGTTCACTGATGGCGAAGTAGTTGGCCAGCACCGTGGCGTTATCGACCACCATTCGGGTGGCCATCGGCATAATAATGAGCGCCACCCCGAGCCACAGTAGCGCAACGGGCAGGGTGCCTTCGCGCGGCAGTTCGGCCACCTGTTCCCGCGTCAGACTGTCGTTACCCTGTTTTTCCGCCAGTCGGGCGATTTTAACAATATAGAGCAGCCAGATGATCGCCAGCGCCAGCAGTAAAATACCGTCGTCGAAGGTGAGTTGACCATCATAAAGCACATAGCCCGCCAGCAGGCTGACAATTAACATTAGCGGCAATTCGCGGCGCAGAACATCAGAATCCACGCGAAATGGATGCAGCAGCGCGGCAAGGCCGAGGATCAATAAAATGTTGACGATATTCGAGCCGATCGCCGTGCCGATGGCGAGATCAACCTGACCATGGAGCGATGCGGACACAGAGACAATAATTTCCGGGAGCGATGTCCCGACGCTGACGACCGTCATGCCAATAATCAGCGGCGGTATACCGAAGAGTCTGCAAAGGATGGATGCGGCAAAAACCAAACGGTCAGCACTGTAGACCACCAACAGTAAACCAATTATTA
This sequence comes from Lelliottia sp. EB106-05-01-XG201, assembly GCF_058791735.1. Lineage (NCBI taxonomy): Bacteria > Pseudomonadati > Pseudomonadota > Gammaproteobacteria > Enterobacterales > Enterobacteriaceae > Lelliottia > Lelliottia sp. EB106-05-01-XG201. Next base: position 4,174,709 of record NZ_JBYTDV010000001.1, on the reverse strand, counting down.
ACAGTGCCGTTGCTAAAAGCATCAAAAATCCTTTATTCAGGTATACTCGCCGGTCCACTGAGAAAGAATCTCTGGCGCCGCATGCAGTCTGTAGACGTAACGAATTCCTAATTTTGACTTTATGCGCCGGAAAAGTAAAACAAATGCCAGCTTTCGCTAACCTGCGCGGATAATTATCTGTAAAAATGTCGGGTTTAAGGCTGAATTAAGCGCCATGCTTAACCTTGATGGGAAAGAAAGGAACGTTCAATGAGCCAAACGACGGCGAATTTAGTCGATGTCCGCGACGTCAGCTTCTCGCGCGGAAACCGATTGATATTTGAAGACATCACATTGACGGTGCCGCGGGGCAAGATCACGGCGATCATGGGACCCTCCGGCATCGGCAAAACCACGCTGTTGCGTCTGATCGGCGGACAGATCCCGCCGGACCGCGGCGAAATCCTTTTCGACGGTGAAAACGTGCCGGAGATGTCGCGCTCACGCCTGTATACCGTTCGCAAACGCATGAGCATGCTGTTTCAGTCGGGCGCGTTATTCACCGACATGAATGTCTTTGACAACGTGGCTTATCCGCTGCGTGAGCATACCCGTTTACCCCCGGAACTGCTGAAAACGACGGTGATGATGAAGCTCGAAGCGGTGGGCCTGCGCGGTGCCGCCAAACTGATGCCGTCAGAACTTTCCGGCGGCATGGCGCGTCGTGCTGCGCTGGCGCGTGCGATTGCTCTGGAACCGGACTTAATCATGTTCGACGAACCCTTCGTCGGCCAGGATCCTATTACTATGGGCGTGCTGGTGAAGCTCATTTCAGAACTGAACAGCACGCTGGGTGTCACATGTATTGTGGTTTCCCACGATGTGCCGGAAGTACTGAGTATTGCGGATTACGCCTACATTGTGGCGGACAAAAAAATCGTCGCCCACGGTGGTGCACAGGCGTTGCAGAACAACAGCGACCCGCGCGTTCGCCAGTTCCTCGACGGCATTGCGGATGGTCCTGTACCGTTCCGCTATCCGGCGGGTGACTATCATCACGATTTACTGGGAATAGGGAGTTAAGCCGCTGATGCTGTTAAATGCGTTGGCCGCCCTTGGACACCGTGGCATAAAAACCATCAGGACGTTCGGGCGTGCCGGGTTGATGTTATTCAATGCGCTGGTGGGTAAGCCGGAATTTCGCAAGCACTCCCCGCTGCTGGTACGTCAGCTCTATAATGTCGGCGTGTTGTCGATGCTGATTATCATCGTGTCGGGTCTGTTTATCGGCATGGTGCTGGGGCTGCAGGGCTATCTGGTGCTGACCACCTACAGTGCGGAAACCAGTCTCGGAATGCTGGTGGCGCTTTCGCTGCTGCGCGAGTTGGGTCCGGTGGTGGCGGCGCTGCTGTTTGCCGGGCGCGCGGGTTCTGCGTTGACCGCCGAAATTGGGCTGATGCGCGCGACGGAGCAGCTCTCCAGCATGGAGATGATGGCCGTCGATCCGCTGCGTCGCGTTATCGCGCCGCGCTTCTGGGCGGGAGTTATCTCTCTGCCACTGCTGACCATTCTCTTTGTGGCGGTGGGCATCTGGGGCGGTTCGTTGGTGGGCGTGCAGTGGAAGGGCATTGATGGAGGTTTCTTCTGGTCCGCGATGCAGGATGCTGTCGATCTGCGAATGGACCTGGTGAACTGCCTGATTAAGAGTGTGGCATTTGCTATCACTGTGACCTGGATTGCGTTGTTCAATGGGTATGACGCGATACCGACTTCTGAGGGCATCAGTCGCGCGACTACGCGCACTGTGGTTCATTCGTCGCTGGCCGTCCTTGGCCTGGATTTTGTGCTCACCGCACTGATGTTTGGGAATTGAGTTCATGCAAACAAGAAAAAGTGAAATTTGGGTAGGTGTGTTCCTGTTGCTGGCGCTGCTGGCGGCGCTGTTTATCTGCCTCCGGGCGGCGGATATCACCTCCATTCGGACTGAACCCACTTATCGTCTCTATGCGACCTTCGATAATATCGGTGGTCTGAAGGCGCGTTCTCCGGTGCGCATCGGCGGTGTGGTGATTGGCCGCGTCTCGGATATCACGCTGGATGAAAAAACCTATCTGCCGCGCGTGGAGATGGATATCGAAGAGCGTTACAACCACATCCCTGACACCAGCTCGCTTTCTATCCGTACCTCTGGTCTGTTGGGTGAGCAATATCTGGCGCTGAACGTCGGCTTTGAAGACCCGGAACTGGGAACGTCTATTCTTAAAGACGGCGGCGTGATTCAGGATACGAAGTCAGCCATGGTGCTGGAAGATATGATTGGTCAGTTCCTTTACAGCGGTAAAGGGGATGACAAGAAATCTGACGAGTCCTCTGCACAGAGTGAAGGCCCAACTGACGCCGCACCGGCCCCTGGTGCGACGAATTCATCTCAGGAGAAGTAATTCATGATTAAACGACTGTTAATGGTTGCCATGCTGGTGATTGCCCCGTTGACCTCAGCTGTCGCTGCGGATCAGAGCAACCCCTACAAACTGATGGACGAAGCGGCGCAGAAGACTTTTGACCGCCTGAAAAATGAGCAACCTAAAATTCGTGCCAATCCGGATTACCTGCGTGACGTGGTGGATCAGGAATTGCTGCCGTATGTGCAGGTGAAATACGCGGGTGCACTGGTGCTGGGTCGTTACTACAAAGACGCGACTCCTGCGCAGCGTGATGCTTACTTCGCCGCTTTCCGTGAATACCTGAAACAGGCTTACGGCCAGGCGCTGGCGATGTACCACGGCCAGACCTATCAAATTGCCCCGGAACAGCCGCTGGGCGACGCGACTATCGTGCCAATCCGCGTGACGATTCTCGATCCGAACGGCCGTCCGCCGGTTCGTCTGGACTTCCAGTGGCGTAAAAACACCCAGACCGGCCACTGGCAGGCGTATGACATGATCGCCGAAGGGGTGAGCATGATCACCACCAAGCAGAACGAGTGGAGCGACCTGCTGCGCACCAAAGGCATTGATGGCCTGACCGCACAGTTGAAATCGATCTCCAGCCAGAAAATTTCTCTGGACGAGAAAAAGTAATGACACAGCAATTCAACTGGGCGCGTGAAGGCGACAAACTGATGTTGTCCGGTGAGCTCGACCAGGATCTGCTGAATCCGCTCTGGGATGCGCGTCATGACGCGATGCAGGGCGTGGCGCTGATCGATTTAAGCAACGTCACGCGAGTGGATACGGCAGGCGTTGCCCTGCTGGTCCATCTGGTGGCGGAAGGCAAAAAGCAGGGAGCTGCGGTCGCGCTAAGCGGCGTCAGCGAAAAGGTGCTTACGCTGGTGCAGCTCTATAATCTGCCTGAAGACGTATTGCCTCGCTAATATTTTCAGTGCGTTACTTCTGAAAGCCTCGACTGTTTCAACGTCGGGGCTTTTTGCCTGTTTAAGCCTGCGCCACTTTGCTCTAAGATGTTGGGCTTGTTTCACTACCCGATGATTTAGAACCCATGGAAAATCATGAAATCCAGACAGTGCTGATGAACGCACTCTCCCTTCAGGAAGTCCACGTCACTGGCGATGGCAGTCACTTTCAGGTTATTGCTGTGGGTGAATTTTTCGACGGCATGAGCCGTGTGAAGAAACAGCAGGCTGTTTACGCGCCGCTGATGGAATACATTGCGGATAACCGCATCCATGCTCTGTCGATCAAAGCCTATACCCCGCAAGAGTGGGAACGCGATCGCAAGTTAAACGGTTTTTGAGCTGAGGGTGTTTAGCCCGCAGCACGGTTGAATTCATAAGAGAGCATATTCATGGACAAATTTCGTGTACAGGGGCCTACGCGTCTCCAGGGCGAAGTCACAATTTCCGGCGCGAAAAACGCCGCGCTGCCGATCCTCTTCGCCGCACTGCTGGCGGAAGAGCCGGTAGAAATCCAGAACGTACCGAAACTGAAAGATATCGACACCACCATGAAGTTGCTCACTCAGCTGGGCACCAAAGTGGAACGTAACGGTTCCGTATGGATCGATGCCAGCAAGGTAAACAACTTCTCCGCCCCTTATGACCTGGTGAAAACCATGCGTGCCTCCATCTGGGCGCTTGGCCCGCTGGTGGCGCGTTTTGGTCAGGGCCAGGTTTCTCTGCCGGGCGGCTGCGCCATTGGTGCGCGTCCGGTTGACCTGCATATCTTTGGCCTCGAAAAGCTGGGCGCGGACATTAAGCTGGAAGAAGGTTACGTGAAAGCCTCCGTCAATGGCCGCCTGAAAGGCGCGCACATTGTGATGGATAAAGTCAGCGTGGGCGCGACCGTGACCATCATGTCAGCGGCAACGCTGGCAGAAGGCACCACCGTTATCGAAAACGCCGCGCGTGAGCCGGAAATCGTCGATACAGCGAACTTCCTCGTTGCGCTGGGTGCGAAAATCACCGGCCAGGGCACCGATCGTATTACCATCGAAGGCGTTGAGCGTCTGGGTGGCGGTGTCTACCGCGTTCTGCCAGACCGTATCGAAACCGGTACTTTCCTGGTGGCGGCAGCTATTTCTGGCGGCAAAATCATGTGCCGTAACGCCCAGCCGGATACGCTGGATGCGGTTCTGGCGAAACTGCGTGATGCAGGTGCCGACATCGAAGTCGGTGAAGACTGGATTAGCCTCGATATGCACGGTAAGCGTCCGAAAGCGGTGAACGTGCGTACCGCACCACACCCGGCTTTCCCGACGGATATGCAGGCGCAATTCACGCTGCTGAACCTGGTGGCAGAAGGGACGGGCTTTATCACTGAAACCATCTTCGAAAACCGCTTTATGCACGTCCCGGAACTGATCCGTATGGGCGCGCATGCGGAAATCGAAAGCAACACGGTCATTTGCCACGGCGTGGAAACACTGTCTGGTGCACAGGTGATGGCGACGGATCTGCGTGCGTCTGCGAGCCTGGTGCTGGCGGGTTGTATCGCGGAAGGCACAACGATTGTGGATCGTATCTACCACATCGATCGTGGCTATGAGCGTATTGAAGACAAACTGCGTGCGCTGGGTGCCAATATCGAGCGCGTGAAGGGCGAGTAATCGTTCCGGCAGCCCCCTGCCAGTTTGACCGGGGGGTTGCTGTTCCTGTCTGTAAAAAGCGTCAGTTCTGGCGCTCTTTTTCCTGCACTTTCTGGCGCATCATGCGCGTTCTGTCGATAAATTCGTGAGTAATGGGATCGTGGTAACGCGAGGGCCAGATTATCCAGGGCTGCGTTTCCAGCGCAGTGGCGATGATTAATTCACCCTTCGGCCAGGGGCGGGTTAACGCGTTTGCCAGCGTTGATGAACTTAATCCACTGCGCCGTGATTCGGCCGCCAGCGATGTCCCTCTTTTACGCAATGCCGCAATAATGTCGGCCGAATGCCAGTCGATAAACTGCTTATCCATATGCTGTCCTTTGGTTTAAATACGTCCACGTCATGTCGGCGGAACTGACGGTGGCGATTATACCTTCTTCGAACATCGGTTCTAAAAAGTTCGAATAACAGGATGCAATATTCAGAATATAACAGGGCTTTATTCACGCGGCCTGTAAGCCGATTATCTAACAGGAATAGATGCTTTATTGGAGCTTTTTGGAATCTCCCCGTGAGGCCACGGGGAGAGCGTGTGAGGCCACGGGGAGAGCGTGTGAGGCTTAACGATCGCGCTGAACGGCGATGTGGGCGAGCCCGATAAGCGCGTCACGCCATGGGCTGTCTGGGATAACCTGAATGGCGGCAATCGCTTTATCCGCTTCTTCTTCGGCACGCTGACGCGTCCAGTCGAGGGATCCACAGATTGCCATTGTTTCCAGTACGGGTTCCAGAAGGTGTCGACCGTTACCTTGTTCAATGGCTTCGCGGATCAGCTTCGCCTGGTCCGGTGTGCCGTTACGCATTGCGTGCAGCAGCGGCAGGGTCGGTTTGCCTTCGTTCAGGTCGTCACCGACGTTTTTGCCCAGCGTTTCGCCATCGGCGCTGTAGTCGAGCAGATCGTCGATCAGCTGGAACGCAGTACCCAGGTAGCGGCCATAATCCTGCAGACCACGCTCTTGCGCCTCAGTACAGCCCGCGAGAATCCCGGAGCACTGAGCCGCGGCTTCAAACAGGCGCGCGGTCTTGCTGTAGATGACGCGCATGTAGTTTTCTTCGGTGATGTCCGGGTCGTTGACGTTCATCAATTGCAGGACTTCGCCTTCAGCAATGACGTTGACCGCCTCAGACATCACTTCCAGCACTTTGAGCGAGCCGAGGCGAGTCATCATCTGGAAGGCGCGGGTATAGATAAAATCGCCCACCAGGACGCTTGCCGCGTTGCCAAAGGCCGCGTTCGCGGTGGCTTTACCGCGACGCATATCGGATTCATCCACCACGTCGTCATGAAGCAGCGTGGCTGTGTGGATAAACTCAATCAGGGCCGCAATATTGACGTGATCATTTCCCTGATAGCCAACGGCTCTCGCCGCCAGGATGGCGATCATCGGGCGGATGCGTTTCCCGCCGCCACTGACAATGTAATAACCCAACTGATTGATGAGTTGAACATCAGAGTTGAGTTGCTCCAGGATTGCTGCATTCACACCCGCCATATCTTGCGCGGTTAACTCGTTGATTTTTTCTAAATTCATCGCAAAAGCCGGGCTTCTTATTCTGTTTAGCGCATGACAACTGGGCTAATGAAGGTTTCGGTTTATCAATAGTATTGCTGATTGTACTGAAAAAACGGCTCAGATAAACGTTAGCGTACGCGTTGTGTTTTTTTTCTTCATGTATTGATGGTAGCACTTGTCAAAGGCTCGCGTTTTGCGTAATATTCGCGCCCTATTGTGAATATTTATAGCGCACTCTGAATCACACGAGGATGTGCGCGGAAGCGGAGTTCTATATGTACGCGGTTTTCCAAAGTGGTGGTAAACAACACCGAGTAAGCGAAGGTCAGACCATTCGCCTGGAAAAGCTGGACATCGCAACTGGCGAAGCTGTTGAGTTCGCTGAAGTTCTGATGATCGCAAACGGTGAAGAAGTCAAAATCGGCGTTCCTTTCGTTGATGGCGGCGTGATTAAAGCTGAAGTTGTTGCTCATGGTCGTGGCGAGAAAGTTAAAATCGTTAAGTTTCGTCGTCGTAAACACTACCGTAAGCAGCAGGGCCACCGTCAGTGGTTCACTGATGTGAAAATTACTGGCATCAGCGCCTAAGACCTGAGGAGAGATTTAAATGGCACATAAAAAGGCTGGCGGCTCAACTCGTAACGGTCGCGACTCAGAAGCTAAACGTCTTGGCGTTAAGCGTTTCGGTGGCGAATCTGTTCTGGCGGGTAGCATCATCGTTCGTCAACGTGGTACCAAATTCCACGCTGGCAACAACGTAGGTTGCGGTCGTGACCACACTCTGTTTGCTAAAGCAGACGGTAAAGTGAAATTTGAAGTTAAAGGCCCGAACAACCGTAAATACATCAGCATCGTTGCTGAGTAAGTTTTTCGTGGTCCGGTAACGGATTAAAGCCCCGCAACGTGTTGCGGGGCTTTTTACATTGAAAACCCGGAAAATTTTCTGCAGGGAAAACGGGCATGAAACAGCAGGCTGGCATCGGCATTCTTTTGGCACTCACGACAGCGGTGTGCTGGGGGGCGTTGCCAATTGCAATGAAGCAGGTCCTGGAAGTGATGGAACCGCCTACGGTGGTGTTTTATCGCTTTCTGATGGCCAGTATCGGCCTTGGCGCGATTCTGGCGGTAAAAGGCAAACTGCCGCCGCTGCGGATTTTCCGTAAGCCACGATGGCTGGTGCTTCTGGCTATTGCGACGGGCGGTCTGTTCGGTAACTTCATTCTGTTCAGCTCTTCCTTGCAATATTTGAGTCCTACCGCGTCCCAGGTAATTGGCCAGCTTTCACCGGTTGGCATGATGGTGGCCAGCGTCTTTATCCTCAAGGAGAAGATGCGGGGCACGCAGGTCATCGGGGCAATCATGTTGCTGTGTGGTCTGGTGATGTTCTTTAACACCAGCCTGATTGAGATCTTTACCCGACTGACGGATTACACCTGGGGTGTGATTTTTGGCGTCGGGGCAGCAACGGTCTGGGTGAGCTACGGCGTCGCGCAAAAGGTGTTATTGCGCAGACTTGCCTCACAGCAGATCCTCTTTTTGCTGTACACTTTGTGTACGATAGCACTACTGCCTTTAGCGAAACCGGGTGTGATCACCCAACTGAGCGACTGGCAACTGGCGTGCCTCATTTTTTGTGGGCTTAACACGCTGGTCGGTTATGGCGCGCTGGCCGAAGCGATGGCGCGTTGGCAGGCAGCACAAGTGAGCGCATTGATCACGCTTACGCCGCTGTTTACGCTGTTATTTTCAGATTTGTTATCAATGGCCTGGCCCGATTTCTTCGTCAAACCGATGTTAAACCTGTTGGGTTATCTCGGTGCGTTTGTCGTGGTTGCGGGCGCGATGTATTCCGCCATTGGTCATCGTCTTTGGGGACGTTGGCGCAAAAGTGAAGCGGTTGTAGTTGTCCCCCGCTCAGGCGAATGATTTACGGAGAGTAAGATGAAGTTTGTTGATGAAGCAACGATCCTGGTTGTTGCAGGTGATGGCGGTAATGGTTGCGTAAGCTTCCGCCGTGAAAAATACATTCCTCGTGGCGGCCCAGACGGCGGCGACGGTGGAGATGGTGGTGACGTGTGGTTAGAGGCGGATGAAAACCTCAACACGCTAATCGACTACCGTTTCGAAAAATCTTTCCGCGCTGAGCGTGGTCAGAATGGTCAGAGCCGCGACTGTACCGGTAAACGCGGCAAAGACGTCACGATTAAAGTGCCAGTCGGTACGCGCGTTATCGATCAGGGTACGGGCGAAACCATGGGTGACATGACCAAACACGGTCAGCGTCTGATGGTGGCGAAAGGCGGTTGGCACGGTCTGGGTAACAGCCGTTTCAAATCTTCCGTAAACCGTACTCCGCGTCAGAAAACGATGGGTACGCCGGGCGATAAACGCGATCTGCAGCTCGAACTGATGCTGCTGGCAGACGTGGGTATGCTGGGTATGCCAAACGCCGGTAAATCTACCTTCATCCGTGCCGTTTCTGCGGCTAAACCAAAAGTGGCGGATTATCCGTTCACCACGCTGGTGCCAAGCCTCGGCGTTGTCCGTATGGATAACGAAAAGAGCTTTGTGGTCGCTGACATCCCGGGTCTGATTGCGGGTGCAGCTGAAGGTGCGGGTCTGGGTATTCGCTTCCTTAAACACCTCGAGCGCTGCCGCGTCCTGCTGCATCTCATCGATATCGATCCGATCGACGGCTCTGATCCGGTTGAGAATGCGCGCGTCATCATCGGCGAGCTGGAAAAATACAGCGATAAGCTGGCCGCTAAGCCACGCTGGCTGGTCTTCAACAAGATCGACCTGATGGACAAAGCCGAAGCAGAAGCCAGGGCGAAAGCCATTGCTGAAGCGATGGGTTGGGAAGAGAAATACTACCTGATCTCTGCGGCAAGCCAGATGGGCGTGAAAGATCTCTGCTGGGATGTGATGACGTTTATCATTGAGAACCCAATTGCTCAGGCAGAAGAAGTGAAAGGTCCTGAGAAAGTTGAGTTCATGTGGGATGACTATCATCGCCAGCAGCTCGAAGAACAAGAAGTTGACGTCGAAGATGACGAAGACTGGGATGACGACTGGGACGAAGACGACGAAGAAGGTGTCGAATTCATCTACAAGCACTAATCCGCTTAGAAGCCCCCGGAAGGGGGCTTTTTTTTAACTCAATTTTGACGGTAGCCAACAGCTGGCGATTAATCCGCCCTCAGGCGCATTATCCAGCGTCAGGTTGCCACGATGCAGCTGCACGATGCGCTGGACGATACTCAGCCCTAAACCACTCCCGCCATAGCGCTGGTCGAGACGACGGAACGGCTCGGTAATCGAATGCCGATGCGCTTCATCAATGCCCGGTCCCTGATCGATGACGCTGACCTGGGTTCCTTCTTCGTGCTCGGTTAACGCCACTTCGATGGTCGTTCCTGCCGGGCTATAGCGCGCCGCATTCTCCAGTAAATTACGCAGCATCAAACGCAACAAAACCGCATCTCCCTGAACGGTCAGCGAGCTATGCTCGGGCCAGATGATGCGGTGATCTTTCGCCTCATGCTCCAGTGCCAGCGGCGCGATAATATGATCTGTCCAGTTGACCGTATCATAATGGCCGCTCGCCAGTGCCTGGCCCGCTCGCGCCAGCATCAGCAGCTGTTCAACAGTGTGCATCAGCTGATCGATACGATTAATCAACGTCGCAGCCTGCGGTGAGCCTGACTGGACCATCAGTTCCAGATGGAGTCGAATACCGGCCAGCGGTGTACGCAGCTCATGGGCCGCGTCAGCGGTGAATAATCGCTCCTGCTGGATGGTGTGGTCCAGACGGGCAAGGAGCTGGTTCAGAGAGGTCGTAACCGCGCCGATCTCTTCCATATCGGAATAAACAGGCAGAGGGGTCAGATTATCCGCCGAGCGATTGGCAAGGCTGTCGCGAAGTTTGTTGAGCGGGCGTGTAATCCAGGTGATGGCCCAGAAGGAGAAGAGCAGGGTAAAACCGACCATCACCAGGGAAGGTACCAGCAGCGAGGCGATAGCTTCGCGGATCTCTTTCTCGACGTGCTGGTTACGCGCTTTGGCGGATAATGTCTCGCTCACCAGAAAGCCGATCTGCTCGCGGCTTTCATGCCACAGCCAGACCACGCTAATCAGCTGGAAAAATAACAGAATGACCGCCAGCAAAACCATTAATCGCCGACGCATGCTGTTCATTTTTGACTCTCCAGGCGATAGCCTACGCCGCGAACGGTTTTGATGCGGTCTTTGCCAAGCTTGCGCCGCAAGTTGTGAATATGCACTTCAAGGGTGTTTGAGCCCGGATCATCCTGCCAGGAGTAGATATCCTGCTGGAGTGTTTCGCGGTGAACCGTCTGCCCGGTGCGCATAATCAGGCGCGTCAGCAGGGCAAACTCTTTCGGCGTGACTTCCACGGGCTCGGCATTACGCAGCACTTGCTGCGTTTGCAGATTCAGCGTCAGATCGCCATCCGTGACCAGATTATCGCTGTGGCCCTGGTAGCGGCGAATCAACGCACGAACGCGAGCCTGGAGCTCCGCCAGGGCAAAGGGTTTGACCAGATAGTCATCGGCACCGGAGTCCAGACCATTAATTCTGTCTTCCAGAGCGTCTCGCGCCGTCAGGATCAGTACCGGGTTCTCGACGCCACGGCGACGCCACTGGGTGAGCAGGGTCGCGCCGTCTTTATCGGGCAGCCCTAAATCCAGGATCACCAGACTGTACTCGCCGCTTTGAATCAGCGAGTCAGCCTCTGCCGCGGTGGCGGCACAATCTAGCGCGTATCCTTCGTTGGCCAGCGCCAGCGCCAGCCCTTCCTGTAATAACAGGTCGTCTTCCACAATGAGTAATTTCATCGCTAGTTATTCTGGTAGATGTCCTTGTAGAGCCTGCTTTCGAAACGCACCAGAGGGATACGGCGATTGCGCTGGTCGCTCGGTTCGACGGCATAGCCGGAGAGATACTGCACAAATGCCATGCGTTGACCGCTGGCCGTCGTGATAAAGCCCGCAAGGTTGTATACGCCCTGCAGTGAACCCGTCTTGGCGGAAACCTTGCCGTCTACGCCCGCGGCGTGAAGGCCAGCGCGATACTGCAGAGAGCCATCGTAACCCGCCAGCGGGAGCATTGAGATGAAGTTTAGCTCAGTGTCGTGCTGCGCAATGTACTGAAGAACCTGCATCATTGTTGCTGGCGAGATCAAATTATGGCGCGAAAGGCCGGAACCATCGACCGCAATAGTGTTACCAAGATCGATCCCCGCCTGCTGGCGCAGGATCTGGCGGACGGCGTCAGAGCCAGCGCGCCAGGTGCCGGGCACACCGAAGCGGGCATGACCAATCATGCGGAACACCGTATCGGCAATCATGTTGTCGGACTTTTTCAGCATAATCTTAAGCAGATCGTGCAGGGGCGCAGACTGTTTGCTGGCAATCACCGTTCCGGGCTCATTGGCCTGCGTCTGGCGCAGCAGCGTACCGGAATAGCTGATATTCGCTTGTTTTAACTCATCTTTCAGGATAGCACCGGCGTAGCTTGCCCCATCCTGGATGGCAAACGCCAGCGGCAGCGGATCGGCGCGCTGAGTCAGACAGCCGGTCAGGGTGAAGCGGTTCAGATCGCCTGGCACTACATCCAGTTCACAATATTGCGCATCAGGCGAGCCTTTCGCCAGCGTGCGGACCTGGCTGAACATCGTCACCGGGTAATAGGACGCCACGCGGATGAAGGCTAAATCATCGGCCTTCGGCGCGCTGTAGAGCGAGACAGAGAAGCAGTTGCGGTCGACAATCGCGGCAGCGGGCGGGGCGCTGAAGCACTGGGTCATGTCGTTCCACGGCCAGCCTGGCGCTTTATCGTGGCTGGCAAAAATGGAGGTATCGATCAGCACGTTGCCGTCGATTCTCTGCACGCCGGATTTTTTCAGCACCGCAACCATGTTGCGGATATCCTGGCGCTTAAAGGTTGGATCGCCGCCAAAACGGGCGATTAAATCCCCTTTCAGGACGCCGCCATCCACGCTGCCTTTACTCTCCAGCGTCGTGGTGAAGCGGAAGTCTGGTCCCAGCTGCAATAGCGCAGCCAGAGCCGTAATCACTTTCTGTGTACTGGCGGGGAGTGCCATCTGCTGGCTGTGATAATCAATCTCCGGCGCCTGGGCACCCACTTTTTGCACCATCAGCGCAAGGTTAGCGCCAGCAGGGAGTTGATTAATATACTCATCAACATTCGCTGCCTGGACAGTGAACGCCACACTGGTAGTCAATCCGATGATAAATCTGGAAAATCGCATAATCTCGCGCTAACAACCCGTAAACAAACCGTCATACTACGGTGCAACGCCCTGTAAAGTAAACGATGACCCATAGTGAACTTCGCGGTAAAATACGCATCAAATTGAAAAATTGCTGCTGACCTGGAACTTTGCTTCCGGGTCAGTTTTCTTTTGCTCCCGACCTGTGACAGGCTGTGACGCCTACGAGGCCGGAAGTCGGAGTGAGTCCGTCGCTCCCAACAGGAATGTTTAAGAGGTATAACAAATGCAAGCTATTCCGATGACCTTACGTGGTGCCGAAAAACTGCGCGAAGAACTGGATTTCCTGAAATCTGTTCGCCGTCCTGAAATCATCGCCGCTATCGCGGATGCGCGTGAGCATGGCGACCTGAAAGAGAACGCGGAGTACCACGCCGCGCGCGAACAGCAAGGCTTCTGCGAAGGTCGTATCAAAGATATTGAAGCGAAACTGTCGAATGCACAGGTTATCGATATCAGCAAAATCCCGAACAATGGCCGCGTGATTTTTGGTTCTACCGTGACGGTGCTGAACCTGGATAATGACGAAGAACAGACTTACCGCATTGTGGGCGATGACGAGGCAGACTTTAAACAGAACCTGATCTCCGTGAACTCACCGATTGCGCGTGGTCTGATCGGCAAAGAGCAGGACGATGTGGTGGTGATCCGCACGCCAGGCGGTGAAGTGGAATACGAAGTGATTAAGGTCGAGTACCTGTAATTCGCATCTCCCCGCAGTTGTTGATACATTGTAAAGATAGGAAAAAGGCCGCATAGCGGCCTTTTATCAACTCAAGGAGCGTGGCATTTTGCTCACCTGCTTGTGGAAATCCCTCGTTTTACACTGAAAAAGTGTTCGATTCGGGATATTCTTAGCGTGGCAGCGAGATTTTGCGCTCTTTAGTCGGGCGGTAGAGCACCAGCGTTTTACCGATAACCTGTACATTACAGGCACCGGTATTGCGCACGATAGCTTCCACGATCAGGGTTTTGGTGTCTCTGTCTTCAGAGGCAATTTTTACCTTAATCAGCTCGTGGTGCTCCAGCGCTTGTTCGATCTCGGCAAGCACCCCTTCGGTCAAACCATTATTGCCAAGCATGACTACAGGCTTGAGTGGATGTGCCAGACCTTTAAGGTGCTGTTTTTGTTTAGTACTCAGATTCATCGTATATTTTTGCTTACGTTGGGATTGAAAACGGTTCATTCTACCGCCATCTCCCTTATATCGCCAAATAGCTGCGTAGAAATTTACGTCAAAGGCAGGTTACGATGAACCAGGACGGAAAGTTAAATGACAGGTAAAAAGCGTTCTGCCAGCTCCAGCCGCTGGCTCCAGGAACACTTTAGCGATAAATATGTTCTTCAGGCACAGAAAAAGGGGTTACGTTCCCGTGCCTGGTTTAAACTTGATGAAATACAGCAAAGTGACAAACTCTTTAAGCCGGGAATGACGATTGTTGATCTCGGTGCTGCACCTGGCGGATGGTCCCAGTATGCTGTTACGCAAATTGGCGGACAGGGGCGAATCATCGCACTTGATCTTTTGCCAATGGATCCGATAGTCGGTGTGGACTTCCTTCAGGGCGATTTTCGTGATGAATTAGTTCTGAAAGCATTACTCGAACGTGTAGGTGACAGTAAAGTTCAGGTTGTCATGTCCGATATGGCGCCAAATATGTGCGGAACACCGGCGGTGGATATTCCCCGTTCCATGTATCTGGTTGAACTTGCGTTAGAAATGTGTCGTGATGTTCTAGCGCCTGGTGGTAGTTTTGTAGTGAAGGTGTTCCAGGGCGAAGGTTTCGAGGAGTATCTTAAGGAAATTCGCTCCCTGTTTGCGAAGGTAAAAGTTCGTAAGCCGGACTCTTCCCGTGCTCGTTCACGTGAAGTGTATATTGTAGCGACCGGGCGGAAATGATAACCGGCTGACTTCGGACGAACGTTCGAAAGACACTGGATAGAGAGTCTCCTGACGCTGTTTTTAACACAGTTGTAATATGAGGTTAATCCCTTGAGTGACATGGCGAAAAACCTAATACTCTGGCTGGTCATTGCCGTTGTGCTGATGTCAGTGTTCCAGAGCTTTGGGCCCAGCGAGTCGAATGGCCGTAAGGTGGATTACTCTACCTTCCTGCAAGAGGTCAATCAGGACCAGGTTCGCGAAGCGCGTATCAACGGACGTGAGATCAACGTTACCAAGAAAGATAGTAACCGTTACACGACTTACATCCCGGTGAACGATCCTAAGCTGCTTGATAACCTTCTGACTAAAAACGTCAAGGTGGTAGGTGAGCCGCCAGAAGAGCCGAGCCTGCTGGCTTCTATCTTCATCTCCTGGTTCCCGATGCTGCTGCTTATCGGTGTCTGGATCTTCTTCATGCGCCAAATGCAGGGCGGCGGTGGCAAAGGCGCCATGTCGTTCGGTAAGAGCAAAGCGCGCATGCTGACGGAAGATCAGATCAAGACCACGTTTGCCGACGTCGCAGGTTGTGACGAAGCAAAAGAAGAAGTGGCTGAACTGGTTGAATACCTGCGTGAGCCGAGCCGTTTCCAGAAACTGGGCGGTAAGATCCCGAAAGGCGTTCTGATGGTAGGTCCTCCGGGTACCGGTAAAACCCTGCTGGCGAAAGCCATCGCGGGTGAAGCGAAAGTCCCGTTCTTTACCATTTCAGGTTCTGACTTCGTTGAAATGTTCGTGGGTGTCGGTGCATCTCGTGTGCGTGACATGTTCGAGCAGGCCAAGAAGGCAGCACCGTGCATTATCTTCATCGATGAAATCGATGCCGTAGGCCGCCAGCGTGGCGCGGGTCTGGGCGGCGGTCACGATGAACGTGAACAGACTTTGAACCAGATGCTGGTTGAAATGGATGGCTTCGAAGGTAACGAAGGTATCATCGTTATCGCGGCAACTAACCGTCCAGACGTACTTGACCCTGCGCTGCTGCGTCCAGGCCGTTTCGACCGTCAGGTTGTGGTCGGTCTGCCAGATGTGCGTGGTCGTGAACAGATCCTTAAAGTCCACATGCGTCGCGTACCGCTGTCTCCGGACATCGATGCGGCAATCATCGCACGTGGTACACCTGGCTTCTCCGGTGCTGATCTGGCGAACCTGGTGAACGAAGCAGCGCTGTTTGCTGCTCGCGGTAACAAACGCGTTGTGTCGATGGTGGAATTCGAGAAAGCGAAAGACAAAATCATGATGGGTGCGGAACGTCGCTCCATGGTGATGACCGAAGCGCAGAAAGAGTCCACGGCATACCACGAAGCAGGCCATGCGATTATTGGTCGTCTGGTGCCGGAACACGATCCGGTGCATAAAGTGACCATTATCCCACGCGGTCGTGCACTGGGTGTGACCTTCTTCCTGCCGGAAGGCGATGCGATTAGCGCCAGCCGTCAGAAGCTGGAAAGTCAGATTTCGACCCTGTACGGCGGTCGTCTGGCTGAAGAGATCATCTACGGTGTGGAACATGTTTCTACCGGTGCGTCGAACGACATCAAAGTCGCGACGAACCTGGCGCGTAACATGGTCACTCAGTGGGGCTTCTCCGACAAACTCGGTCCGCTGCTGTACGCGGAAGAGGAAGGCGAAGTGTTCCTGGGCCGCTCCGTGGCGAAAGCGAAACACATGTCCGATGAAACGGCTCGTATCATCGATCAGGAAGTTAAGGCGCTGGTTGAACGTAACTATGGCCGTGCGCGTGAAATTCTGAATGACAACCTGGACATTCTGCACTCGATGAAAGATGCGCTCATGAAATATGAGACCATCGATGCTCCGCAGATTGACGACCTGATGGCCCGCCGCGAAGTGCGTCCGCCAGCAGGCTGGGAAGATCCAGGCGCTTCCAACAACTCTGACAACAATGGCACCCCGCGTGCTCCGCGTCCGGTCGATGAACCGCGTACGCCGAATCCGGGCAATACCATGTCAGAACAGCTTGGCGACAAATAAGTCACCGCTGGAGATGTGATTATCTTCACCTGAAACCCTGGAGCTTGCTCCGGGGTTTTTCTTATCTGCATAACTCAAAATACCAGGGATTTAGCCATGAAACTTTTCGCCCAGGACACGACTCTCGATCTCTCACATCCTCATGTGATGGGTATCCTGAACGTCACCCCTGACTCCTTCTCCGACGGTGGCTCGCATAACACGCTGATTGATGCGGTGAAACATGCCAATCTGATGATCAATGCAGGCGCAACGATTGTGGATGTCGGCGGCGAATCGACGCGCCCCGGTGCGGCGGATGTGAGTGTGGAAGAAGAGTTATCCCGCGTAATCCCGGTGGTTGAGGCGATTGCCCAACGTTTTGAGGTGTGGATCTCTGTCGACACCTCCAAGCCGGAAGTGATTCGTGAAGCGGCGCGAGTGGGCGCTCACATCATCAATGATATCCGTTCGCTGTCTGAACCGGGCGCGCTGGAAGCGGCAGCTGAAACGGGCCTGCCTGTTTGCTTGATGCATATGCAGGGCCAGCCGAAGACGATGCAGGAAGCGCCAAAGTATTCTGATGTCTATGCAGACGTGAATCGCTACTTTATTGAGCAAATCGCGCGCTGTGAGCGTGCAGGTATCGCAAAAGAGAAATTGCTGCTCGACCCGGGATTCGGTTTCGGTAAAAATCTGTCACATAACTATGAGCTGCTTGCGCGCTTATCTGAGTTTCACCATTTTGGCCTGCCGTTGCTGGTCGGGATGTCGCGAAAAACGATGGTCGGGCAATTGCTGAATGTTGGCCCGAGCGAACGTCTCAGCGGCAGTCTTGCCTGCGCGGTGATCGCGGCCATGCAAGGGGCTCACATTATTCGCGTCCATGACGTCAAAGAGACTGTAGAAGCTATGCGTGTGGTTGAAGCCACATTGTCAGCGAAGGAAAACAAACGCTATGAGTAATCGTAAATATTTTGGCACCGATGGTATCCGTGGGCGCGTGGGTGATGCACCTATTACTCCTGAATTTGTGCTCAAACTGGGTTGGGCGGCAGGTAAGGTGTTGGCTCGTCATGGCTCGCGTAAAATCATCATCGGTAAAGACACCCGTATTTCTGGCTATATGCTGGAGTCCGCGTTAGAAGCGGGTCTTTCCGCCGCCGGGCTTTCCGCTTCCTTTACGGGCCCGATGCCAACGCCTGCGGTCGCGTACCTCACGCGTACTTTCCGCGCGGAAGCGGGTATCGTGATTTCGGCTTCCCATAACCCGTTCTACGATAACGGCATCAAATTCTTCTCCATCGATGGCACCAAACTGCCGGACGAAGTGGAAGAAGCCATCGAAGCGGAAATGGAAAAAGAGCTGACCTGCGTTGACTCTTCAGAGCTGGGTAAAGCCAGCCGTATCGTGGATGCCGCGGGCCGTTACATCGAATTCTGCAAAGGCACCTTCCCGAACGAACTGAGCCTGAGCCACCTGAAAATCGTGGTCGATTGTGCCAATGGCGCCACCTACCACATTGCGCCGAATGTCTTCCGTGAGCTGGGTGCTAAAGTCATTGCCATCGGCTGTGAGCCGGACGGCGTCAACATCAACGAAGAAGTGGGTGCGACAGATGTGCGTGCGCTGCAGGCGCGCGTGCTGGCAGAAAAAGCCGATCTGGGTATCGCGTATGACGGCGATGGCGATCGCGTGATCATGGTCGATCATGAAGGGAACAAGGTCGATGGCGATCAGATCCTGTATATCATCGCTCGTGAAGGGCTGCGTCAGGGACAGCTGCGCGGCGGTGCGGTTGGCACGCTGATGAGCAATATGGGTCTTGAGCTGGCGCTGAAACAGCTGGGTATTCCGTTTGTCCGTGCGAAAGTGGGCGACCGCTACGTGCTGGAGAAACTGCAGGAAAAAGGCTGGCGCATCGGGGCTGAAAACTCCGGTCACGTGATCCTGCTCGACAAAACCACCACGGGTGACGGCATCGTGGCCAGTCTGCAGGTTGTAGCGGCGATGGTGCGTAACCATATGAGCCTGCACGATCTCTGCACCGGCATGAAAATGTTCCCGCAGATTCTGGTAAACGTGCGCTTTACCGCAGGCAAAGGCGATCCGCTGGAAAATGAGAACGTGAAAACGGTGATGGCTGAAGTCGAAGCTGCCCTCGGCAATCGTGGCCGCGTACTGCTGCGCAAATCCGGCACTGAGCCGTTAATTCGCGTGATGGTGGAAGGTGAAGACGAGAAACAGGTGACAGAGTTTGCTCACCGAATTGCTGATGCGGTGAAAGCTGCATAAATTCTCGCAGTAAGTGTTTAAAAAGGCGGCGTTTGCCGCCTTAAACTTATCCGACAAAAGCGCTTTTGCTGTTTTTTTCCGCAGTTGATACAATGCGCTGAAATTGCCCTTGCGAAGGTCATTCGCTTTGGTTAGTATTCACACCCGCTTCAGTGGGAAACATAATTCCCGCTAAATTGGTCGAAGCATTGGTATGCGGCAAATCCGCAAGGAACAGGTTGATTATGTACGAAGCTCTTTTAGTTGTTTTCCTTATTGTAGCCATCGCTCTTGTAGCGCTGATCATGCTGCAGCAAGGTAAAGGCGCTGATATGGGAGCCTCCTTCGGAGCAGGCGCTTCCGGTACGCTGTTCGGTTCAAGTGGTTCTGCGAACTTCATGACCCGCACGACGGCGATTCTGGCTACGCTGTTCTTCATCATCAGTCTGGCGCTTGGCAATATCAACAGCAACAAGACCACGAAAGGAAGCGAGTGGGACAATCTGAGTGCTCCGTCTAAAACTGAGCAGACTCAGCCAGCTGAACCGGCCAAGCCGACCAGCGATATCCCGCACTAAGTAGTATTCAGTACCGAGGTGGTGGAATTGGTAGACACGCTACCTTGAGGTGGTAGTGCCCTAACGGGCTTGTGGGTTCGAGTCCCATCCTCGGTACCAATATTCCAGAAGAAAGACGTCGAAAGACGTCTTTTTTTTCGTCTGTATCTTTTGCTTTTCGTGTTTTGTAGGCCCGGTAAGCGCAGCGCCACCGGGCAAAACTGGCGGGTGGCGCTGCGCTTACCCGCCCTACGAACACCGCAACCGACAACAAAAAAGGCGCCATCAGGCGCCTTTTGCATTTCATCTGAACGATTACTTCTTATCGCTGTGTTCCAGATTCTCAACCTGCGGCAGACCATTGCCGGAAGAGGCAGAGAGCAGGCCGGTTTCGATGTAGTTGAACAGCTTCTCACGGGTGTCGGTGATATCCAGATTACGCATGGTCAACTGACCGATACGATCGTCCGGAGAGAAGACCGAATCGCCTTTCTCCATGGTCAGACGCTCTGCTTTATAGGTCAGGTTGTCAGACACGGTGTTCAGGATTGAATAGTCGTTACCCCGACGCAGTTCCAGCGTCACTTCACCGGTGATGGCGCTCGCCACCCAACGCTGCAGCGCGTCACGCAGCATCAGCGCCTGCGGATCAAACCAGCGACCCTGATACAGCAGTTTACCCAGCTGACGGCCATGAGAGTGATACTGCTCGATGGTGTCTTCGTTGTGAATACCGGTCAGCAGACGCTCATAGGCGATGTGCAGCAGGGCCATCCCCGGCGCTTCATAGATGCCGCGGCTCTTCGCTTCGATGATACGGTTTTCAATCTGATCGCTCATGCCTAAACCGTGACGACCACCGATGCGGTTGGCTTCGAGCATCAGCTCGACGTCATCAGCGAACTTCTGGCCGTTCAGGGCAACCGGATGGCCGCGCTCAAAACGTACAGTCACCTCTTCGGCCTGGATTTTGACGTTTTCGTCCCAGAACTTCACGCCCATGATCGGGTTAACGATCTTCACGCTGGAGTTCAGGAATTCCAGGTCTTTCGCTTCGTGCGTCGCACCCAGCATGTTGGAGTCGGTGGAGTAGGCTTTCTCAACTGACATCTTGTAGTCGAAGCCGCAGGCGATCATAAACTCGGACATTTCATGACGGCCGCCGAGCTCGTCGATAAAGTCGGTGTCCAGCCACGGTTTGTAGATCTGCAGCTCGGCGTTGGTCAGCAGGCCATAGCGATAGAAACGCTCAATGTCGTTGCCTTTATAGGTACTGCCATCGCCCCAGATGTTCACGCCGTCGTCTTTCATAGCCGCGACCAGCATGGTGCCGGTGACCGCACGGCCCAGCGGTGTGGTGTTGAAATAGGTCAGACCGCCCGTGGTGTTATGGAATGCGCCGCACTGAATTGCCGCGATACCTTCCGCAACCAGCTGCTTACGGCAGTCAATCAGACGTGCGTTCTCTGCGCCATATTCCATGGCACGGCGAGGGATCGCATCATAATCTTCCTCATCCGGCTGACCCAGGTTCGCAGTATAAGCATACGGAACCGCTCCCTTTTGGCGCATCCACAGCAGTGCAGCGCTGGTATCCAGGCCGCCAGAAAAAGCGATGCCAATACGTTGTCCTACCGGAAGATGCTTGAGAATCGTCGTCATAAAATAAAACCCTGCTTGATTGACTGATAAGAGACCGCTTTCGCTCTTATTGCATGTTTATGCAAAATAAGTGAGTTTTCATTTAATCATCTTTTGTCGATGACCGGAAGAGATTCGTGCGTTTTTTGTAAAAATTCCTTTGGTGCTGCCCGTTGCGGGATGATTCGACAAACACACACAAACATTTAACGCTATTCAGCGTAGCGCATGGAAACCAGAGTTGACAGCCGAATGCTCTAACCAATATAATGCATGCAGATTTTACGTCCCGTCCTCGGTACCAAATCCCAGCATTATTTGCATTTTTTACCCAAAACGAGTAAAATTTGCCACGTTTCAGGCGCGGGGTGGAGCAGCCTGGTAGCTCGTCGGGCTCATAACCCGAAGGTCGTCGGTTCAAATCCGGCCCCCGCAACCACTTTCCTATAAAGTTCTTTTTCAAATATACTGTGAAGACTCAGAGCCTTCGTAGCTGGATTTGAAAAAATTCTTTCAGAAAGTGCTCCAGGCCGCAGTTGCGGCTATAGGGTTCAGTTATCTAAAGCCCCGATTTATCGGGGTTTTTTGTTATCTGACTACAGAATAACTGGGCTTTAGGCCCTTTTTTTATGTCTTGGGGGTGGGCTTGTCCACATTAGAGCAAAAATTAACAGAGATGATTAAGGCACCAGTCGAAGCACTGGGCTACGAACTGGTCGGCATCGAATTTATTCGCAGCCGCACATCCACGCTGCGCATCTATATTGATAGTGAAGATGGCATCAATGTTGATGATTGTGCTGATGTCAGCCACCAGGTCAGTGCGGTTCTTGACGTTGAAGATCCTATTACTGTTGCCTACAACCTGGAAGTTTCCTCGCCTGGTCTCCATCGTCCAATGTTCACCGCTGAGCATTACACGAAGTATCTCGGTGAAGAAGTGACTGTTGTCCTGCGTATGGCTGTGCAGAACCGCCGTAAATGGCAGGGCATTATTAAGGCCGTTGATGGTGAGATGATCACGGTAACAGTCGAAGGCAAAGATGAAGTGTTCGCGCTGAGTAATATCCAGAAGGCGAACCTGGTTCCCCACTTTTAACAGTCTGGATTGAGGTGAAAAGCCCGCGATGAACAAAGAAATTTTGGCTGTTGTTGAAGCCGTCTCTAACGAGAAATCACTGCCGCGTGAGAAGATTTTCGAAGCGCTGGAAAGTGCCCTGGCTACGGCAACCAAGAAAAAATACGAACAAGAGATCGATGTTCGCGTAGAAATCGATCGTAAAAGTGGTGACTTCGATACCTTCCGCCGTTGGGTGATCGTTGAAGAAGTGACCCAACCAACCAAAGAAATCACGCTTGAAGCGGCTCGTTACGAAGACGAAAGCTTCAACGTTGGCGAATATGTTGAAGATCAGATCGAATCTGTCACCTTCGACCGTATCACCACCCAGACCGCTAAGCAGGTTATCGTACAGAAAGTACGTGAAGCTGAGCGCGCGATGGTGGTTGATCAGTTCCGCGAACACGAAGGTGAAATCATCACCGGTGTGGTGAAGAAAGTGAACCGTGACAACATCTCTCTGGATCTGGGCAGCAACGCTGAAGCCGTGATCCTGCGTGAAGACATGTTGCCGCGCGAGAACTTCCGTCCAGGCGACCGTATCCGCGGTGTTCTGTACGCAGTGCGTCCAGAAGCACGTGGTGCGCAGCTCTTCGTCACTCGCTCTAAGCCAGAAATGCTGATCGAACTGTTCCGCATTGAGGTGCCAGAAATCGGTGAAGAAGTTATCGAGATCAAAGCAGCGGCCCGCGATCCGGGTTCTCGCGCTAAGATCGCGGTAAAAACCAACGACAAGCGTATCGACCCGGTCGGTGCTTGCGTCGGTATGCGTGGCGCACGTGTCCAGGCAGTCTCTACTGAACTGGGCGGCGAGCGCATTGATATCGTTCTGTGGGACGACAACCCGGCACAATTCGTGATTAACGCGATGGCTCCGGCTGACGTGTCTTCTATCGTTGTCGACGAAGACAAGCACACCATGGATATCGCCGTTGAAGCAGGTAACCTGGCACAGGCTATCGGTCGTAACGGTCAGAACGTACGTCTGGCTTCTCAGCTGAGCGGCTGGGATCTGAACGTCATGACGGTTGATGACCTGCAGGCTAAGCATCAGGCTGAAGCCCATGCAGCGATCGATAACTTTACGAAGTACCTGGACATCGACGAAGATTTCGCCACCGTCCTGGTTGAAGAAGGTTTCTCTTCGCTTGAAGAACTGGCCTATGTGCCAATTAAAGAACTGCTGGAAATTGACGGCCTGGATGAAGCAACCGTTGAAGCCCTGCGTGAACGCGCTAAAAACGCACTGACCACCCTGGCGCTGGCTCAGGAAGAAAGCCTTGGCGATAACAAGCCGGCTGATGACCTGCTGAATCTGGAAGGTCTTGATCGTGCGATTGCGTTCAAGCTGGCTGCCCGTGGTGTTTGTACGCTGGAAGATCTCGCTGAGCAAGGCGTTGATGACCTGGCTGATATCGAAGGTTTAACCGACGAGAAAGCCGGCGAGCTCATCATGGCCGCACGTAATATTTGCTGGTTCGGCGACGAAGCGTAATAAACTGTAGCAGGAAGGAACAGCATGACTGATGTAACTGTAAAATCGCTGGCTGCTGAGATTCAAACCCCTGTGGACCGCCTGGTACAGCAATTTGCTGATGCAGGGATCCCAAAGGCGGCTGATGACTCAGTGACTGCGCAAGAAAAACAAACATTGTTAGCGCACCTGAACCGTGAACACGGTTCTACGCCTGACAAACTGACGCTGCAGCGCAAAACGCGTAGCACGTTAAACGTTCCCGGTACCGGTGGGAAAAGTAAATCGGTACAAATCGAAGTCCGCAAGACACGCACCTTTGTAAAACGTGATCCGCAAGAGGCCGAGCGCCTTGCAGCGGAAGAGCAGGCGCAGCGTGAAGCGGAAGAGCAAGCCCATCGTGAGGCAGAAGAAACAGCCAAGCGTGAGGCAGTATTAAAAGCTGAACGTGAGGCCGCTGAAAAAGCGAAACGCGATGCCAGTGAAAAAGCAAAGCGTGAAGCTGCGGAAAAAGACAAAGTGAGCAATCAACAGACTGACGATATGACCAAAACCGCCCAGGCAGAAAAAGCCCGTCGTGAAAATGAAGCAGCCGATCTGAAGCGTAAAGCGGAAGAAGAAGCGCGTCGCAAGCTCGAAGAAGATGCGCGTCGCGTCGCTGAAGAAGCACGTCGTATGGCGGAAGAAAATGCCGGTGTTTGGGCTGAGCAAGAGAAAGAGAAAGGTGAAGAGGATAAGAGCGATTATCACGTCACCACGTCTCAGCATGCTCGCCAGGCCGAAGATGAGAACGATCGTGAAGTCGAAGGCGGCCGTGGCCGTACTCGTACGACTAAAGCGGCGCGTCCTCAGAAGAAAGGCAACAAGCACTCTGAATCCAAAGCTGACCGTGAAGAAGCGCGCGCCGCTGTTCGTGGTGGTAAAGGTGGCAAGCGTAAAGGTTCCTCTTTACAGCAAGGCTTCCAGAAACCTGCTCAGGCCGTTAACCGCGACGTTGTGATTGGCGAAACCATCACCGTGGGCGACCTGGCAAACAAAATGGCTGTGAAAGGCTCTCAGGTCATCAAAGCGATGATGAAACTGGGCGCAATGGCAACCATTAACCAGGTTATCGATCAGGAAACCGCACAGCTGGTTGCTGAAGAGATGGGCCACAAAGTTATCCTGCGTCGTGAAAACGAGCTGGAAGAAGCGGTAATGAGCGACCGTGACACTGGCGCTGCGGCAGAATCCCGCGCACCGGTTGTGACCATCATGGGTCACGTTGACCACGGTAAAACCTCTCTGCTGGACTACATTCGTTCAACGAAAGTGGCCTCTGGCGAAGCGGGCGGCATTACCCAGCACATCGGTGCATACCACGTTGAAACTGACAACGGTATGATCACCTTCCTGGATACCCCGGGTCACGCCGCGTTTACCTCCATGCGTGCTCGTGGTGCTCAGGCAACGGATATCGTTGTTCTGGTTGTTGCAGCAGACGATGGCGTGATGCCACAGACAATCGAAGCTATCCAGCACGCGAAAGCGGCGCAGGTGCCAGTGGTTGTTGCTGTGAACAAGATCGATAAGCCAGAAGCGGACATGGATCGCGTTAAAAACGAACTGTCCCAGTACGGTGTTATGCCGGAAGAGTGGGGCGGTGAGTCTCAGTTCATCCCAGTTTCTGCGAAAGCAGGTACCGGTATTGATGACCTGCTGAACGCCATCCTGCTGCAGGCTGAAGTTCTGGAGCTGAAAGCCGTTCGTAAAGGCATGGCAAGCGGTGCAGTGATCGAATCCTTCCTCGATAAAGGTCGTGGTCCGGTAGCCACTGTTCTGGTCCGTGAAGGTACCCTGAACAAAGGCGACATCGTGCTGTGTGGCTTCGAATACGGCCGTGTTCGTGCGATGCGTAACGAACTGGGTCAGGAAGTTCTGGAAGCAGGTCCATCCATTCCTGTGGAAATCCTGGGTCTGTCCGGTGTTCCGGCTGCCGGTGATGAAGTGACTGTTGTTCGTGACGAGAAGAAAGCGCGTGAAGTTGCGCTGTACCGTCAGGGCAAATTCCGCGAAGTTAAACTGGCTCGTCAGCAGAAATCTAAACTCGAGAACATGTTCGCTAACATGACCGAAGGCGAAGTTCACGAAGTGAACGTCGTACTGAAAGCGGACGTTCAGGGTTCTGTGGAAGCGATCTCCGACTCTTTACTGAAACTGTCTACCGACGAAGTGAAAGTGAAGATCATCGGTTCTGGTGTCGGTGGTATCACCGAAACCGACGCAACCCTGGCTGCGGCGTCCAACGCGATTCTGGTTGGCTTCAACGTTCGTGCTGATGCTTCTGCGCGTAAAGTTATCGATTCAGAAAGCCTGGATCTGCGCTACTACTCCGTCATCTACCATCTGATCGACGAAGTGAAAGCAGCGATGAGCGGCATGCTGTCTCCGGAACTGAAACAGCAGATCATCGGTCTGGCTGAAGTTCGTGACGTGTTCAAATCACCGAAATTCGGTGCGATTGCGGGTTGTATGGTTACCGAAGGTACCATCAAGCGTCACAACCCAATCCGCGTTCTGCGTGACAACGTGGTTATCTACGAAGGCGAGCTGGAATCCCTGCGCCGCTTCAAAGATGACGTTAACGAAGTCCGTAACGGCATGGAATGTGGTATCGGCGTTAAGAACTACAACGACGTTCGCGTTGGCGATATGATCGAAGTGTTCGAAATCATCGAAATCCAGCGTAGCATCGCTTAATCCCTGAAAGGGTTAAGAAAATTGTAAGCCGGGTAAGCGAAGCGCCATCCGGCATGAAATATCAAAAGGGGCTTATGGCCCCTTTTTTGTCTGGAGAATTTATTATGGCGAAAGAATTTGGTCGCCCACAGCGCGTTGCTCAGGAGATGCAGAAAGAGATCGCTCTCATCCTGCAGCGCGAAATCAAAGACCCACGCGTGGGAATGATGACCACCGTTTCGGGCGTTGAAATGTCCCGTGACCTGGCGTATGCCAAAGTGTTCGTCACCTTCCTGAACGACAAAGACGAAGCAGCTGTTAAAAACGGCATTAAAGCCCTGCAGGAAGCCTCTGGTTTTATCCGCTCTCTGCTCGGCAAAGCGATGCGCCTGCGTATCGTGCCTGAGCTGACCTTCTTCTACGATAACTCCCTGGTAGAAGGTATGCGCATGTCCAACCTGGTGACCAGCGTGGTTAAACATGACGATGAACGTCGTGTGAACCCGGACGACAGCAAGGAGGACTGATGAGTCGTCCTCGTCGTCGCGGTCGCGACGTGCACGGCGTGTTGCTGCTGGATAAACCTCAGGGCGCATCCAGTAACGACGTGCTGCAAAAAGTGAAGCGTCTTTATAACGCCAACCGCGCCGGACATACCGGCGCGCTGGATCCGCTGGCGACCGGCATGCTGCCGGTGTGTCTGGGCGAAGCCACCAAGTTTTCCCAGTACCTGCTCGATTCCGATAAGCGTTATCGCGTGATCGCAAAACTGGGTCAGCGCACGGATACTTCCGATGCGGATGGTCAGGTTGTCGAAGAGCGTCCGGTGATCTTCAGTGAAGAACAGCTTCAGGCAGCGCTTGAAAGCTTCCGTGGCGATACCCTACAGGTGCCGTCCATGTATTCGGCGCTGAAGTATCAGGGCAAAAAGCTCTACGAGTACGCCCGTCAGGGTATTGAAGTCCCGCGTGAAGCGCGCCCGATCACGGTTTATGAGCTGCTGTTCATTCGTCATAAAGGCGATGAGCTGGAGCTGGAAGTTCACTGTTCGAAAGGGACTTATATTCGTACCATCATTGACGATCTGGGTGAAAAGCTGGGCTGTGGCGCGCATGTCATCTACTTGCGTCGTCTGGCTGTCAGCAAATATCCGGTCGAACGCATGGTGACGCTTGAGCATCTGCGTGCGCTGGTCGAACAGGCAGAAGAGCAGGGGATCTCCCCGGCCGATCTGCTCGATCCGCTGCTGATGCCAATGGACAGCCCGGCCGCTGATTTCCCGATCGTGAATTTGCCATTAACGTCATCCGTATACTTTAAAAACGGCAATCCGGTTCGCACGACAGATACCCCGCATACCGGGCTGGTTCGCGTGACGGAAGGCGAAGAAAACAAGTTCATCGGAATGGGTGAAATCGACGACGAAGGCCGCGTCGCACCGCGTCGCCTGGTGGTTGAATATCCCCTTTAAGATATTTACTTGCCTTGCGATAAGCAGGGGAGACGGGTAGAATATCGCCGCTTAACGCCTGGTAAATTGTTTAACAATCTGCGGGGCGTAAACTGGGGTTGCTGAATTAGAGATCGGCACCCTTTCATTCTTTATTTTTTGGAGTTCATCATGTCTCTAAGCGTTGAAGCTAAAGCTAAAATCGTTTCCGAGTTCGGTCGTGGTACTAACGACAGCGGTTCTACCGAAGTTCAGGTAGCCCTGCTGACTGCACAGATTAACCACCTGCAGGGTCACTTTGCAGAGCACAAAAAAGATCACCACAGCCGTCGTGGTCTGCTGCGTATGGTTTCTCAGCGTCGTAAACTGCTCGACTACCTGAAACGTAAAGATGTTGCACGCTACACCGCGCTGATCGAGCGTCTGGGTCTGCGTCGCTAAGTCTTGCGAGTTTCAGAAAAAGGGGCCTAATGGCCCCTTTTTTCAACCAGACGGCAGCAATTCACTGGAAACTATTGTATTGTTGCTATAAATGATCTTCATTGCAGAGGTTCGCGCGGCTAATGAGAGGCTTCACCCATGGGGGTGTCGGTTGTCATTAGTCGCGAGGATGCGAAGAAGGTCGGGTTAAATCGACAGCACACCGAAGGTGTGCTGTCATTCATTAAGAAAGGACAGAATTTTGCTGAATCCGATCGTTCGTAAATTCCAGTATGGTCAGCATACCGTCACTCTGGAAACCGGCATGATGGCACGTCAGGCTACTGCTGCCGTTATGGTAAGCATGGATGACACTGCGGTATTCGTGACCGTTGTTGGTCAGAAAAAAGCTAAACCAGGTCAGGACTTTTTCCCGCTGACCGTTAACTATCAGGAGCGTACTTACGCTGCTGGTAAAATCCCGGGTGGCTTCTTCCGTCGTGAAGGCCGTCCAAGCGAAGGCGAAACCCTGATTGCGCGTCTGATTGACCGCCCGGTTCGTCCGCTGTTCCCGGAAGGCTTCGTTAACGAAGTTCAGGTTATTGCGACCGTTGTTTCCGTTAACCCACAGGTTAACCCGGACATCGTAGCGATGATCGGTGCATCCGCTGCACTGTCCCTGTCAGGTATTCCATTCAACGGTCCTATCGGTTCTGCTCGCGTCGGCTACATCAACGACCAGTACGTACTGAACCCGACTCAGGATGAGCTGAAAGAAAGTAAGCTGGACCTGGTTGTTGCCGGTACCGAAGCTGCGGTACTGATGGTTGAATCCGAAGCAGAACTGCTGAGCGAAGACCAGATGCTGGGCGCGGTGGTATTTGGCCACGAGCAGCAGCAGATTGTTATCCAGAACATCAACGACCTGGTGAAAGAAGCCGGTAAACCACGTTGGGACTGGCAGCCAGAAGCCGTGAACGAAGCGCTGAACGCGCGCGTTGCTGCACTGGCAGAAGCTCGTCTGAGCGATGCATACCGCATCACTGATAAACAAGAGCGTTACGCTCAGATTGACGTCATCAAATCCGAAACCATCGCTACGCTGGTTGCTGAAGATGAATCTCTGGACGCGAACGAGCTGAGCGAAATCCTGCACGCTATCGAGAAAAATGCTGTACGTAGCCGCGTTCTGGCTGGCGAACCGCGTATCGATGGCCGCGAAAAAGACATGATCCGTGGTCTGGATGTGCGTACCGGCGTTCTGCCACGTACTCACGGTTCCGCACTGTTCACCCGTGGCGAAACTCAGGCGCTGGTAACAGCCACTCTGGGTACCGCACGTGACGCGCAGAACATCGACGAACTGATGGGCGAGCGCACTGACAGCTTCCTGTTCCACTACAACTTCCCTCCGTACTCCGTAGGCGAAACCGGTATGGTTGGCTCGCCTAAGCGTCGTGAAATTGGTCACGGTCGTCTGGCGAAGCGCGGCGTGCTGGCTGTAATGCCGGAAGCTGACAAATTCCCGTACACCGTTCGTGTGGTTTCTGAAATCACCGAATCTAACGGTTCTTCTTCCATGGCTTCCGTGTGTGGCGCTTCCCTGGCTCTGATGGATGCAGGCGTGCCAATCAAAGCCGCTGTTGCGGGTATCGCAATGGGCCTGGTGAAAGAAGGCGACAACTTTGTTGTTCTGTCTGACATTCTGGGCGACGAAGATCACCTGGGCGATATGGACTTCAAAGTAGCGGGTTCCCGCGAAGGTATCTCTGCGCTGCAGATGGATATCAAAATTGAAGGTATCACCAAAGAGATCATGCAGGTTGCTCTGAACCAGGCTAAAGGTGCGCGTCTGCACATCCTGGGCGTGATGGAACAGGCGATCAACGCGCCGCGCGGCGACATCTCTCAGTTCGCACCGCGTATCCACACGATCAAGATCAGCCCGGACAAGATCAAAGACGTGATCGGTAAAGGCGGTTCTGTGATCCGTGCTCTGACTGAAGAGACCGGCACCACCATCGAAATCGAAGATGACGGTACCGTGAAGATCGCAGCGACCGACGGCGAAAAAGCGAAATTCGCGATTCGTCGTATCGAAGAGATCACTGCAGAAATCGAAGTGGGTCGCATCTACAATGGTAAAGTGACCCGTATCGTTGACTTTGGCGCGTTCGTTGCCATCGGTGGCGGTAAAGAAGGTCTGGTTCACATCTCTCAGATCGCTGACAAGCGCGTTGAGAAAGTGACCGATTACCTGCAGATGAACCAGGAAGTACCGGTTAAAGTTCTGGAAGTTGACCGCCAGGGCCGTATCCGTCTGAGCATTAAAGAAGCAACCGAGCAGTCTCAGCCTGCTGCCGCGCCGGAAGCCCCGGCCGCAGAACAAGGCGAGTAAGGTTGCATTTGCCCTCCGCTTTGGCGGAGGGCGTATTATCAGGCAGGACGCCTTGTTAGCAGCCGGGGGACAGGACGTTCATCCAATAGTTGTCTTCGGGAGTGGGAAATGAAGCCTTTTTTGCGCTGGTGTTTCGTTGCGACAGCTTTAACGCTGGCAGGATGCAGCAACTCTGCCTGGCGTAAGAGCGAAGTCCTCGCAGTGCCATTGCAACCGACTTTGCAGCAGGAAGTGATTCTGGCACGCATGGAACAAATTCTTGCCAGTCGGGCTTTAACCGATGATGAACGCGCACAGCTTTTATATGAGCGCGGAGTGTTGTATGATAGTCTCGGTCTGAGGGCACTAGCGCGAAATGATTTTTCACAAGCGCTGGCAATCCGACCTGATATGCCTGAAGTATTCAATTACTTAGGCATATATTTAACGCAGGCAGGCAATTTTGATGCTGCCTATGAAGCGTTTGATTCTGTACTTGAGCTTGATCCAACTTACAACTACGCGCACTTGAACCGCGGTATCGCCCTGTATTACGGCGGTCGTGACAAGTTAGCGCAAGATGATCTGCTGGCGTTTTATCAAGACGATCCTAATGATCCTTTCCGCGTCCTGTGGCTTTATATCGTTGAGCAGAAGCTCGATGAGAAGCAGGCGAAAGAGACGTTAAAGCAACGTTTCGAGAAATCGGACAAGGAACAATGGGGATGGAACATTGTCGAGTTCTACCTGGGCAACATTAGCGAAGCAACGCTGATGGATAGGCTCAAGGCGGACGCAACGGATAACACCTCGCTCGCTGAGCATCTCAGTGAAACCAACTTCTATTTAGGTAAGTACTACCTAAGTCTGGGGGATAAGGACAGCGCCACGGCACTGTTCAAATTAGCGGTTGCTAACAACGTCCACAACTTCGTTGAGCACCGTTATGCATTGTTGGAATTATCGCTCTTGGGCCAGGAGCAAGACGACCTGGCAGAATCGGACCAGCAATAGCTGACGTCACCACTTCAGCCCGTAATCATTTTTTGATTGCCATCACCTTAACTGGTGAGGGCGTTGTTGTTCGTCAATACACCTACTTTGAGCCGGTTCACACTTTTCAATGAAAATTGCTAATCATTTTCACGACGAGTTATGTAGACTGGCCGCCATTAATATCGAGGCACTTGTACTACATGGCTGAATTCGAAACCACTTTTGCAGATCTGGGCCTGAAGGCCACTATCCTTGAAGCCCTTAACGATCTGGGTTACGAAAAACCATCTCCGATCCAGGCTGAATGCATCCCGCATCTGCTCTCTGGTCGTGACGTGCTGGGCATGGCCCAGACTGGTAGCGGTAAGACCGCAGCGTTCTCGCTGCCACTGCTGCACAACATTGATCCGGAACTGCGTGCTCCGCAGATCCTCGTGCTCGCTCCGACCCGTGAACTGGCTGTTCAGGTTGCGGAAGCGATGACTGAATTCTCTAAACATATGCGCGGCGTGAACGTGGTAGCCCTTTACGGCGGCCAGCGTTATGACGTGCAGTTACGCGCCCTGCGTCAGGGTCCACAGATTGTTGTCGGTACACCTGGCCGTCTGCTGGATCACCTGAAACGCGGTACTCTGGATCTCTCTAAACTGAGCGGTCTGGTTCTGGATGAAGCTGACGAAATGCTGCGCATGGGCTTCATCGAAGATGTAGAAACCATCATGGCTCAGATCCCAGAAGGTCATCAGACCGCTCTGTTCTCTGCAACCATGCCAGAAGCGATCCGTCGTATCACCCGTCGTTTCATGAAGGATCCGCAGGAAGTGCGCATCCAGTCCAGCGTGACCACTCGCCCGGACATCAGCCAGACTTTCTGGTCTGTACATGGAATGCGTAAAAACGAAGCGCTGGTGCGTTTCCTGGAAGCAGAAGATTTTGATGCGGCGATTATCTTCGTACGTACCAAAAACGCGACCCTGGAAGTGGCTGAAGCTCTGGAACGTAGCGGCTATAACAGCGCAGCGCTGAACGGCGACATGAACCAGTCCCTGCGTGAGCAGACTCTGGAGCGTCTGAAAGACGGTCGTCTGGACATCCTGATTGCAACCGACGTGGCAGCACGTGGTCTGGACGTAGAACGTATCAGCCTGGTTGTGAACTACGATATCCCTATGGATTCCGAGTCTTACGTTCACCGTATCGGTCGTACCGGTCGTGCGGGTCGTGCTGGCCGTGCTCTGCTGTTCGTTGAGAACCGTGAGCGTCGTCTGCTGCGTAACATTGAACGCACCATGAAGCTGACCATTCCAGAAGCAGACCTGCCAAACGCAGACCTGCTGGGCAAACGCCGTCTGGAAAAATTCGCCGCGAAAGTACAGCAGCAGCTGGAAAGCAGCGATCTGGATCAGTACCGTGCTCTGCTGGCGCAAATCCAGCCGACCGTAGAAGGCGAAGCGCTGGACATCGAAACTCTGGCTGCAGCGCTGCTGAAAATGGCCCAGGGCGAACGTGCTCTGATCGTACCA
The DNA here is from genome assembly GCF_058791735.1 of Lelliottia sp. EB106-05-01-XG201. NCBI lineage: Bacteria > Pseudomonadati > Pseudomonadota > Gammaproteobacteria > Enterobacterales > Enterobacteriaceae > Lelliottia > Lelliottia sp. EB106-05-01-XG201. The sequence continues at coordinate 4,141,333 of NZ_JBYTDV010000001.1, read as the reverse complement.
CCTGATGCACCGATGCGTCCTAAGCGTGAATTCCGCGACCGTGACGATCGTTTCGATCGCAACGATCGTGCTCCACGCGGCGACCGCAATGACCGTGGCCCACGTGGCGACCGTCCAGAGCGTAGCGGTGAAGACCGTCCACGTCGTGAGCGTCGTGACGCAGGCGATATGGAACTGTACCGCATCGAAGTTGGCCGTGATGATGGTGTTGAAGTGCGTCATATCGTTGGCGCTATCGCTAACGAAGGCGACATCAGCAGCCGTTACATCGGTAACATCAAGCTGTTCGGTACTCACTCTACTATCGAACTGCCAAAAGGCATGCCGGGCGAAGTTCTGCAGCACTTTACTCGCACTCGCATCCTGAACAAGCCAATGAACATGCAGCTGATGGGCGATGCCCAGCCGCGTCCGGACCGTGGTCCTCGTCGTGAAGGCGATCGTCCAGCGGGCGAGCGTCGCTTTGGTGGCGGTGAGCGTCGTGAAGGCGGTCGTGGTCCTCGTCGTGATGGCGCAGCACCAGCCGGTGCAGGCCGCTTCAGCGGTGAGCGTCGCGAAAATCGCGGCCCACGTCGCGAAGAAGGCACTACCCGTCGTCGCGACGCGTAATAGCCACGCCTGATAGCGTAAAGTAATCATTACAGCCCCGATATTTTTTATCGGGGCTTTTTTTATTCCATTTGTACTATCGTACTGGTACAGTGCGACACATTAAAATGCAGTAGCAAAATGTTTAACTGGAGAAAGGGCTGTATGGCGACACTAACCACCACACAAACTTCACCTTCGCTGCTCGGCGGCGTGGTGATCATCGGCGGGACGATAATCGGTGCAGGGATGTTTTCTCTGCCAGTGGTGATGTCCGGTGCGTGGTTCTTCTGGTCGCTGGCGGCGCTGGTGTTTACCTGGTTCTGTATGCTGCATTCCGGGCTGATGATCCTCGAAGCCAACCTGAACTACCGTATCGGGTCGAGCTTCGACACCATCACCAAAGATCTGCTGGGCAAAGGCTGGAACGTGGTGAATGGCATCTCGATTGCCTTCGTGCTCTACATCCTGACCTACGCCTACATTTCGGCGAGCGGTTCGATCCTGCACCATACGTTTGCCGAGATGTCGCTAAACATTCCGGCACGGATGGCCGGTTTAGTCTTCGCGCTGGCGGTGGCCTTTATCGTCTGGATGAGTACCAAAGCGGTGAGCCGCATGACGGCTATCGTGCTCGGCGCAAAGGTGATTACCTTCTTCCTGACTTTCGGCAGCCTGCTGGGGCACGTCACGCCCGCGACGCTGTTTAACGTTGCGGAAACTCACGCGTCGTACTCGCCGTATCTCCTGATGACACTGCCATTCTGTCTGGCGTCGTTTGGCTATCACGGCAACGTCCCGAGCCTGATGAAGTATTACGGCAAAGATCCGCGCACCATCATTCGCTGCCTGGTTTACGGTACGCTGCTGGCGCTGGGCCTGTATGTGATTTGGCTGCTGGGGACGATGGGCAACATCCCGCGTCCGGAATTTATCGGCATTGCTCAGAAGGGCGGGAACATTGATGTGCTGGTGCAGGCGCTGAGTGGCGTGCTGAACAGCCGCAGTCTGGATCTGCTCCTGGTGGTGTTCTCAAACTTTGCGGTGGCGAGTTCGTTCCTCGGCGTGACGCTGGGCCTGTTCGACTACCTGGCGGATCTGTTTGGCTTTGATGATTCCGCAATGGGCCGTCTGAAAACCGCGCTGCTGACCTTCCTGCCGCCGATTGTCGGTGGCCTGCTGTGGCCGAACGGTTTCCTGTATGCCATCGGGTATGCGGGTCTGGCGGCGACCATCTGGGCGGCGATTGTTCCGGCGCTGCTGGCGCGCAAATCACGTAAACGCTTTGGCAGCCCAAAATTCCGCGTCTGGGGCGGCAAGCCGATGATTGCGCTGATTCTGGTGTTCGGTGTCGGTAACGCGCTGGTGCATATTCTGTCGAGCTTTGATTTGTTGCCGGTGTATCAGTAAAACGCTTTGCTGGATGGCGGCAGCATAAATTTGTAGGCCCGGTAAGCGCAGCGCCACCGGGCACAAAATTACCCCAACAACTCCTCTTTCACCTGCATCGCCAGATCAAACGAATGCAAACGCGCCTGGTGATCGAAAATCTGCCCGTTAACCATAATCTCATCGGCCTGCGTTTCGCGCAGCACAGCCTCCAGACCGTGACGCACTTTCGCTTTATCGCCCACCAGAGACATGCTCAGCGCCTGCTGAACGCCGTACTGTTCCGACGCTGACCACAGCTGATGCATATTCTCCACCGGTGGCGGCAGTTGCCCGCTTTCGCCACGACGCAGTTTGGCGAAGGCCTGCTGCATCGAGGTAAACAGGAATTCCGCATCGCGGTTGCTGTCGGCGGCAATGATATTGATACACACCATCGCGTGCGGTTTCTCCAGTCGCTCTGACGGCTTGAAGTTAGTGCGATAAAGATGCAGCGCCTGATGCAACATATCCGGGGCAAAGTGGGAGGCGAACGCAAACGGCAGGCCGAGCTGCGCCGCCAGCTGTGCGCTGTAGAGGCTTGAACCTAACAGCCACACCGGTATCTTCTCACCGTAGCCAGGAACCGGACACACCTGTGGATTCGGATCGCGCGCATCGAACCAGTCCACCAGCTCCGCCACATCGCGCGGGAAGTTATCAATATCGCCGCTCATATGTCGACGCAGCGCGCGCATGGTCGGCTGATCGCTGCCCGGCGCACGGCCAAGCCCTAAATCAATACGCCCCGGATAAAGGGTATTCAGCGTGCCAAACTGCTCGGCAATCACCAGCGGGGAGTGGTTCGGCAGCATCACTCCGCCCGAGCCGAGATGAAGGCGGGTGGTATTCGCGGCCAGATAGCCAATCAGCACCGAGGTCGCGGCGCTGGCGATGCCAACCATGTTGTGATGTTCCGCCAGCCAGTAGCGATGATATCCGCGCTGTTCCGCGAGACGGGCGAGATCCAGAGAGTGAGAAAAGGCTTCTCGTGCAGAGGAGCCTTCTGGGATCGGTGCCAGATCGAGCACCGAAAAGGGAATGGATTTATCAGTCATAACAGCTCACTTTGTCGACGGCATATCTTTTAATAGTGCATTAAAAATTAACCCTTGTTGTTAACAAAGTGAGCTTTTTTTAGGCCTGCAGCTCCAGCCCTGCTACGCGTCGCCAGTAACCGTTACAGTCACTGTTGGCCTTCAGCGGCAATGGCGCGGTGCCATTTTCGTTGGCGCGAAACGCATCCAGCATTGCAAAGACGTCAGTGTCTAATGGCGACAGACGCACCATATCCACCACGCCTTGCATCGACGTCAGCTCGTTGCCGAGGTTGTACACATAGCCGCTCATGGTCTGAATGCCGTTCAGCACAAACACCTGCTGGTTCTCCTGCGACAGCATATTGCGGCCGTTCGGATACTTGATGCAGCAGGTTTCGCACTCGTCTTTCGGGCGATCTTCCGAACGGGCGGTAAAGCAGCGCGCGGAGTAGGCCAGCGGCAGATGCCCGTAGCTCAACACTTCCACTTCAAACTGGTCACGGATGCCCAGCTCTTGGCACTGATTCAGCAGATTGACCAGCCAGTCGCGGGACAGTTCCACCGGCATACACCAGCGTGTCATCCCCTGTTTCAGCAGCAGGCGCAGCGTCACGGCGTTGTAGCAGTTGAGCGCGTGTCCGGCGACAAACGGCAGCTTACGTTCGGCGCACATATTCACCACGCCAAGATCGCTCGCTTCCAGCAGAAAATCGCCGTTATCGACGTAGCGCGTAATCTCGCCCAGCTCGGACGAGGCCTGCACCAGCGCCAGCGTCGACAGCACCACCTGCTTGCCGCTGCCCGCGAGGGTTTTCGCCATGTCCAGCCAGTCGCCCACTTTGGTTGCACGACGCTTGCTGCACACGGATTCACCGAGATAAATCGTATCGGCGCTGCTGCCCGCCGCCTGCTGGTAAAAATCTTCCAGCGTCTCTTTTGACCAGTAGTAGAGCACCGGTCCTAATGAATATTTCATGAGTGATCTCACTGCCATTTACGGTGATACGCGCCAAGCGTGGTTTGCGTGCCTTCGGACATTGCGCCCAGAGTGTCCATCCAGGCCGGTTGTGGCGCGTAGTTCTGCGGATCGGCCATGCAGCGGTCAATCGCCTGACGCCACACTTTGGCGACCTGGCTGACGTACGCCGGGCTGCGCTGGCGGCCTTCGATTTTCACCGAGGCAATATTCGCCGCCAGCAGTTCTGGCAGCAGCTCCAGGGTGTTCAGGCTGGTTGGCTCTTCCAGGGCGTGATACCGCTCACCGTCGACCAGATAGCGGCCTTTGCACAGCGTCGGATAACCGGCGTTTTCCCCGTCCTGATAGCGATCGATCAGCACGTCGTTCAGGCGCGACTCCAGCCCTTGCGGCGTCTGCTGCCAGCGCACAAAGCGGGCAGGGGAGCAGGCCCCGACGGTGTTCGGCGATTCGCCGGTCAGATAGGACGACAGATAGCAGCGGCCTTCCGCCATGATGCACAGACTGCCGAACGCAAAAACTTCCAGGGGAACTGGCGAGACCCGCGCCAGTTGCTTAACCTGATGAATAGAGAGCACGCGCGGCAACACCACGCGGGCGACGTCGAAGTGGCGGTGATAGAAACGCACGGCCTCTTCATTGGTGGCCGAAGCCTGAACAGAGACATGGCGCTCAATATGCGGATAGCGTTCTGCGGCATACTCCAGCATAGCGAGGTCGGCCAGAATCAACGCGTCTGCCCCGAGCTGGGCCGCCATATCCACCGCGCGCTGCCAGCGCGCATAGCCATCGGGATGGGCGAAGGTGTTGATGGCGATATGTAATTTGCGGCGGTGCTGGTGGACGAAGTTAACCGCTTCCTGAAGCTTTTTCTCCGTGAAGTTCAGACCAGCAAAATGGCGGGCATTGGTGTCATCTTTCAGACCGATATAGACCGCGTCGGCGCCATTTTCGATGGCCGCCTTAAGTGCCGGAAGGTTTCCGGCTGGACAGAGCAGCTCCATAATTTATCCTGACGTTCGCTGCCCCAGAGGGCACAAAATTGTTAACGAACGGGGAGTTTAATTAACCTCCACGCGACAATTTTTGATTTAAGGCAGTTAATGGCGTATTGATGACACCAATAATCAATGACGTCGCAATACGGTTTGTTGATTTACGCCGCTACGATGGCTGCCGGATATGGCAAAATAACGGGATTATCGACATCAGGGAGTAAAGCTCGTGCTGGAAAAACTGCGTTCACGCCTCGTACAATTTGGTCCATCAATGCTGAGCGTGCCGGTCAAACTGACACCGTTCGCCCTTAAGCGTCAGGTGCTTCAACAGGTGCTAAGCTGGCAGTTCCGCCAGGCGCTGGAAGAGGGCGAGCTAGAGTTTCTGGAAGGCCGCTGGCTGAGTATCGAGGTGCGTGACATTGGACTGCGCTGGTTTACCTCCGTGGAGAACGGCAAGCTGCTGGTCAGTGATTCCGCCCCGGCGGATGTCAGTTTCAGTGCGAACGCCAGCGATCTGCTGATGATTGCCGCCCGTAAGCAGGACCCGGATACCCTCTTCTTCCAGCGTCGTCTGGTGATTGAAGGCGATACCGAGCTTGGCCTGTACGTCAAAAATTTAATGGATGCCATTGAATTGGATCAGATGCCGAAGGCGCTGCGCACGGTGCTGATGCAAATGGCCGATTTCGTTGAGGCTGGTCTGAAAAACCCGCCTGAAAGTAAACACACTTCAGTAGGTGAGCCATGCTGATTCGAGTTGAAATTGGGATTGATGCCCCAGGTATTGATGCATTATTACGTCGGTCGTTCCCGGAAGACGGCGAGGCCCGACTGGTCCACGATCTGCGCGAAGACGGTCTGGTGACGCTCGGTCTGGTCGCGACGGACGATGAAGGACAGGTCGTGGGTTATGTGGCGTTCAGCCCGGTAGCCGTTCAGGGTGAAGATCTGCAGTGGGTCGGAATGGCCCCGCTGGCCGTGGATGAAAACTATCGTGGTCAGGGGCTGGCGCGCCAGCTGGTGTATGAAGGGCTCGATTCGCTGAATGAATTTGGCTACGCCGCAGTGGTGACGCTCGGCGATCCGGCGTTCTACGGTCGCTTAGGGTTTGAGCCTGCCGCGCCTTACGATCTGCACTGCCGCTGGCCGGACACCGAAACCGCCTTCCAGGTGCATCGCCTGGCGGATGACGCCCTGAACGGCGTCAGCGGTCTGGTTGAGTATCACGATCACTTCAATCGCTTTTAACTGGTGCCGTTTGCAGGCTCTCGCGTAGGGCCTCAAACGACCCATCCCCGGCGACGAGGCGCTCTTTCTGGCGCTTCGTCAGCTGTTTAATGCGGTACTCCATCTTCAGCGCCAGCGAGCGCTCACCCACGTGCGCCGAAAAGGCCAGCGTCAGCTCACCTTTCCCCCGCAGCGCTTTGGCGCCTTTTCCCGTTTGATGTTCAAGGAAGCGCCGCGGCACATCGGTGGTAATCCCGGTGTAGAGCGCATTGTTGGCCGTTCGGACAAGATAAAGAAACCAGCACACGGTTCATAGATTCAGTATGTTAAGGTGAACGCACCATAGCATGAGAGGGAACAATAATGGAAACTCTGGCCGCCATCAGCCGCTGGCTGGCAAAGCAGCACGTCGTCACCTGGTGTGTCCACCGTGAGGGCGATCTGTGGTGCGCGAATGCGTTTTATTATTACGATCCCGAGCGCGTGGCGTTTTACGTCCTGAGCGAAGACAAAACCCGCCATGCGCAGATGTCCGGGCCCATCGCGCCGGTCGCAGGGACGATCAACGGTCAGCCGAAAAATGTCGCGCTGATCCGCGGCGTGCAGTTTAAAGGTGAGATTCGTCGTCTGGAAGGGGAGGAGAGCGACGCAATGCGCAAGCGCTACACGCGCCGCTTCCCGATGGCTCTCACCATGTCAGCGCCGGTATGGGAAATTCGCCTCGATGAGCTGAAATTTACCGACAACACGCTGGGCTTCGGTAAGAAGCTTCACTGGCTACGATCCGAGCAGGCGTAGTGCTTCGCGGTTAAAGGCCGGAAGATCGTCCGGCGTCCGGCTCGTGACCAGCTGATTGTTATCGACGACCACTTCCTGATCGTAGAAATCTGCTCCCGCATTCTTCAGATCGATAACGATCGGTTTAACCGCGGTCAGTTTGCGCCCCCGCACCACCTCTGCGCTGATCAACAGCTGCGGCCCGTGGCAGATGGCGAAAACAGGTTTGCCGCTGGAGACGAAATCACGTGTGAACGTCACAAAGCGCTCGTCGCCGCGCAGCGTATCCGGGGAGTGACCGCCAGGTAACAGCAGGGCGTCAAAGTCTGCCGGGCGCACTTCATCAATGGCTTTGTCGATGGTCACACTGGCCTCGCCCTTATGGCCTTTTACCGTTTTTCCGGCCTGCTTATCGATCGTTACCACCTCGTGCCCGGCTTTGCGAAATGCCTCGGCGGGTGAGGTGAACTCTGAATCTTCAAACTCGTCGGTGATCAATACGGCTATTTTCTTGCCCATGTTTCCTCCGTTGTTTTGGCTTCAGACAGATTTTTTTCCGTTTGTGGTAAATACTTACCCGTAACAGACTTTTAAGTGTGGCTAAGCAGGCTGAAATCGCAAACGGACTAATCTGCAAAGGAGAGAAAATGAGCCAGGTATTAATCACAGGATCCACCGGGCTGGTGGGCGATCACCTTCTGAGAATGCTGATCCGGGAGCCGAGGATCAATTACATCACCGCGCCCACCCGACGCCCGTTAGCGGACATCTCGGGCGTATACAATCCTCACGATCCGCAGCTGACGGATGCCCTCGCCCAGGTGCAGGATCCAATTGATATCGCCTTTTGCTGTCTGGGGACTACCCGCCGTGAAGCCGGCAGCAAAGAGGCCTTTATCCACGCCGACTACACGCTGGTGGTGGACACGGCGCTCACTGCGAAGCGGCTGGGGGCGAAGCACTTCTTAGTGGTCAGCTCGATGGGCGCGAACGCGAATTCGCCGTTTTTCTACAACAAAGTGAAAGGTAAAATGGAAGACGCCCTGATCGCGCAGAACTGGGAGCGGCTCACGATTGTGCGCCCGTCGATGCTGCTGGGCGATCGTGAAAAGCAGCGTTTTAATGAGTCGATTTTTGCGCCACTGTTCCAGCTTTTTCCCGGCAACTGGAAATCCATTCAGGCGCGTGATGTGGCCAGCGCCATGCTCCACGAAGCTCGCTCCCCCTCAAAGGAGGGCGTCAATATCATCCCGTCGGCTAAACTGCGTGAAATCGCAAAAGGCGAGGCGTAAACTCCCCGGGCTAAATGAATCTCACTCCCGGGGAATGCTATGACTGGTCAGTCTTCATCTCAGGCGGCAACGCCATTTCAGTGGTGGAAGCCCGCACTCTTTTTTCTCGTTGTTATTATCGGTCTCTGGTATGTGAAGTGGCAGCCCTATTACGGCAAAGCCTTCACCGCAGCTGAAACCCATACCATCGGCAAATCGATCCTCGCCCAGGCCGACGCCAGCCCGCTCCAGGCGGCGTGGGATTACGCCATGGTCTACTTCCTCGCCGTCTGGAAAGCCGCCGTGTTGGGCGTGCTGCTGGGGTCGCTGATTCAGGTTCTCATTCCACGCCAGTGGTTACTGCGAACCCTCGGGCAACCGCGCTTTCAGGGGACGCTGCTCGGCACGATCTTCTCGCTGCCGGGGATGATGTGCTCCTGCTGCGCCGCACCCGTCACGGCAGGTATGCGGCGTCAGAATGTATCCATGGGCGGCGCGCTGGCATTCTGGATGGGCAATCCGGTTCTTAATCCGGCCACGCTGGTGTTTATGGGCTTTGTGCTTGGCTGGCATTTTGCGCTGATCCGGCTGGTGGCGGGGCTAATCATGGTACTGGTGGTGGCTTCGCTGGTGCAGCGTCTGGTGAAAGATCAGAACGTCCAGCCCGCGTCAGTTGAGGTTGATATGTCTGAACACCAGGGCGCGTTTTTCTCCCGCTGGGGCAAAGCGCTATGGCAACTCTTCTGGAGCACCATCCCGGTCTATATTCTGGCGGTGCTGGTTCTGGGCGCGGCGCGCGTCTGGCTCTTCCCGCACGCGGACGGGGCAATCGATAATTCCCTGCTGTGGGTGATTGCGATGGCGGTCGCCGGATGTCTCTTCGTCATTCCGACGGCGGCGGAGATCCCGATCGTGCAAACCATGATGCTCGCCGGAATGGGCGCGGCACCTGCGCTGGCGCTGCTGATGACGCTGCCTGCGGTCAGTTTGCCGTCGCTGATCATGCTGCGTAAGTCATTCCCGGCAAAAGCCCTGTGGCTGACGGGCGGGCTGGTGGCACTGAGTGGGGTGATAACCGGCAGTATTGCGCTACTGTAGGACAAAAAAATCCCCGGTCAGTGCCGGGGATTTTCTTATTTGATGAAGGTAAAGGCGGTGGTGACTTTCTTCACGCCGCTCACGCGGCTGGCAATATCCGCTGCCGCTTTGCCTTCCCGGTCGGTGACCAGGCCGAGCAGGAACACTTCGCCATTCTCGGTAGTAACTTTCACGTTAGAGGATTTCACCTGATCGCTGCCCAGCAACTGGGAGCGCACCTTGGTGGTAATCCAGGTGTCAGACGACGCGGTACCCAGGCCAATCGGCTGGCCCTGACGCACTTCGTTATACACCTCGGTGGTTCCTTCGACGCCCATGGCGATCTGTTTCGCGCGGGAGGCGAGATCCAGATTCGGCGCCTGGCCTGCCAGCAGCACTTTGCCCTGATAAGCGGTCACGTTAATGCGCGCTTCTTTCTTAATTTGTTCGTCTTTCGACAGGGCGCTGTTCACGCGAAGTTCCAGCGTACCGTCGTCCACCTGGGTTCCCACAGAGCGCGGGTCGGTTGCGGCTTTGGTGCCAACAGCCGCCGTACCGACGACGGCCGCCGCGATGCATCCCTGAAGCAGCAGCGCAGAAATAAGGACTGCGAGGGGCGTTAATGCCTTCATTAGTACTCCTTAATCATCCTGGTGAGGGAAAAGCGTGTTATCGATCAGATCGCATAAGCAGTTCACCGTCAGCATGTGCATTTCCTGAATGCGCGCGCTGCGATGAGAAGGAATGCGGATTTCCACATCCTGCGGCCCTAACAGACCCGCCAGTTCGCCGCCGTCGTAGCCCGTCAGCGCGACGATAGTCATATCGCGCGTCACGGCCGCTTCCACGGCTTTGACGATATCGCGGCTGTTACCGCGCGTGGAAATCGCCAGCAGAACATCCCCGGCATGCCCAAGGGCGCGCACCTGTTTTGCGTATATTTCGTCATGCAGACGATCGTTGGCGATCGCCGTTAAGACCACATTATCGGTATTAAGTGCAATGGCGGGTAAACTTGGGCGTTCTGTTTCAAAACGATTGATCATGCTGGCAGCAAAATGCTGTGCGTTGGCGGCCGATGTGCCATTGCCACAACAGAGGATTTTGTTGCCATTCAGCAGGGACTGTACCAGCGTCATCGCGGCACGAGAAATAGCATCCGGGAGGGCTTCCGCCGCTGCAATCTGAGTTTGAATGCTTTCTGTGAAACAAACCTTAATTCTTTCGAGCACGTTATCCCTTTAAAACTTTGTTTTAGACGTCTTCGCCAAAGGCGTTTTTCAGCCATTCTACGTCGTTTCCGGTGAAGGCTACCACATCGAACCGGCAATCCACAGTATCAAAACTCCCATTATGGCGGGCGAGCCACAAGAGCGCAGTCTGTAATAATTTTCGTTGTTTGGCGAGCGTCACGCTGGCAGCAGCGCCCCCAAAGCGGGACGACTGTCGGAAACGGACCTCAATAAACACGGTGACCTGACCCTCTTTCATGATCAGATCAATTTCGCCGCCCCGTTCACGAACGTTGGCGGCGATAAAACGCAGTCCTTTGCCTTCCAGCCAGCGACGCGCTTTTAACTCCCACGCGTCGCCGGTCTGTTTGCGGCTTAACTGGCCGGGACGATCTGCCCCTGCTGGTATTTGAGCCATGATAACTTCCTGTTAATCACGCAATCCTGAGTGGCGGTCAGATCGCCGGTATTGCCGTTAAGCTCAAAGCCCGGCACCTGGCGCATCTGGGTAAAGTGATTCGCCAGCGCCCACGCATCCACGCCCATGGCGTAAAGACGGGCGAGGGAGTAGTCGTTACGCACGCTGCTCAGCGCCTGCTGCATCAGCGCCGGGTTGCTGCCCGCCAGCATCGGGATTTCGCTGTACTGCAGGCCATCCATCTCCAGACGGAAATCCGGGCCCGCGGTGCCTTGCGCGCTGCGCGAGCTGGCGTACAGGGTTGCACCGCTCTGGCTGCCGTTACGCATGGCGATCATCGGCTTGATAAAGGCGATCTCTTCTGGCGTAGCGACGATATAGGCCGCGTCCACTTTACCGCCGCCGCTGATTTGCGCGTCAGTCGGTGGAGCCGGAATGGTCAGGCCGCCGATGGTGACACCCTGCTGCTGAGGCAGGCTGGCGGTCACCGGGCTGCCGGTGAGCGAGATACCCGAGCCGCTGTTAACGCCCGCACGCAGTTCTGAGGTTGAGCCAAATTTCTGCTGCAGCACAACGCCGCCGCCCAGCTGTTGCCACTCCTGAGCAAAGGCATTTGCCACGCGATCGCCGAGTGCGCTCCGCGGCGTCAGCAGCAGTGGAGCCTGTTTTCCCTGCTCGTGAATATGACGCGCCGCGTCGCGGGCCTCATCTTCCGGAGAAAGGGCGAAGTAGCAGATGTTCGCGCGATTCTGTACCTGTTCAGGCTGGTTAAGCGCCAGCACGTTCAGGGTGGTGTTACTCTTCATCAGCTCTTCAACGTTGTTCTTCAGCAGCGGGCCGACCACGATGCTGGCCCCATCCTGCTGAACCTGCGCCAGAACCTGATCGAGCGGCTGCGAGCTGGTGTCATAAATCTTCAGCTCAGCGCCTGGATTGGCAGCAGCGGCAACAACGGCCTGCGGCTGTGCGGCGGGCTGTTGTTCTGGGGCTGCGGTTTGCGGCTGAGTCGCGGCAGCATCTGTTGTCGGCGCGGCTGGCGTTTCAGTTGGCGCGGGCTGTGCCGCCGGAGCTGGAGTTTGTTGTGCCGGAGCCGTTGCCGGAGGCGTCGTTGGCGCAGTAACCGGGTTTTGCATGGTGCCCTGAGCAGGCGCCTGCGTGGTGGTTAAATCCGTAGTTTCCGCCGCCGACGGGCTGATGACGTCATTGATGTTCGCGGCCTGCGCCGCCTGCGCTGGAACAGCACTGCCCGCTACCGCGGTGGTGCCGTTTTTAGCCGCTTCAAAGCCCTGCTGAATGGTGCGACCAAACACCGCAGCCTGACCGTTCAGGGGCAGCAGCAGGGCGATTTTATTCACCGACGCGGGTTTGAAGTTCTGCACGTTGACCAGCTGCGTGGGCAGCATTTTCGCGCCTGGGTTTTGCGGATAGCGGGTCTGCCAGTCGGTGATCCCGGCTTTCAGCATCTTCGGATCGCTACGGTTGGTGAACCACATCTGCTGCAGATCCAGCCAGCCCTGCAGCACGTTTTCGTCGGCGTTGATCACCAGCGTTTGCGCCTGCTCCGGCGTCATGGCCGACAGCGCCTGCCAGGTGGCGTCGATATTCTTCTGCTTAGCATCGCCGCTCAGCAGCGGCTCCTGCGCAATCAGAGCGCGAAGCAGAGGCAGGGAAGGGCGGCCCTGTTCGGCGGCAATGGTTGCCTGCCAGTAGCGCGCCTGCTGGTTGTTATCCAGCGCTTTCACGTCGATGTCGGCGAGGATTTTTTTCGCGGACGCGAAATCTTTCTGCGCGGTTTTCACTTCCGCTGACAGCAGAGTCTGTTCGCGACGCTGGGTATCGTTCAATTCCTGCGGCAGCTGGTTGTACAGATCGACCGCCTGCTGGGTTTTGCCCTCTTTCAGCAGTGAACGAATGGCAAGTAATTGCCAGTTGGTCTTGGTATCATCTGAGCTTTGCGACATCTGTTGCAGATAATAGCCGGAATCAGCCTGCGCAGTACCCTCCATATGGGCAGCAGTCTGATCGGGCGCCTGAGTGCCACAGCCTGCGAAAATCAAGGCTGCCAGCACAATGGGCAGGCTGCGCGAAGCTTTTGTTCGAAGAAACGTTAAGGGTACCATACTGTATCCAGTGATATTTTTTAGGCAATGCTCAATATTAAATCGGCAATACGGACTAAACAATGAAACAACACGAAACGGCAGATAATTCTCAAGGCCAGCTTTATATTGTACCTACTCCTATCGGGAATTTGTCTGATATTACCCAACGTGCGCTCACCGTTTTACAAGCTGTTGATTTAATTGCCGCCGAAGACACTCGCCACACTGGCCTGCTGCTGCAACATTTCGCCATTAGCGCCAAAATGTTCGCCTTACACGATCACAATGAGCAACAAAAAGCCGAATCGCTGGTAGCGAAACTGAAGGAAGGGACGAACATCGCGCTGGTGTCCGATGCCGGGACACCGCTGATTAACGACCCTGGCTATCACCTGGTGCGTACCTGCCGCGAAGCCGGTATCCGCGTGGTGCCGCTGCCTGGACCGTGCGCCGCCATTGCCGCCCTGAGCGCCGCGGGTCTGCCCTCCGACCGTTTCTGCTACGAAGGTTTTTTACCGGCTAAATCCAAAGGCCGTCGTGACGTACTGAAAGATCTCGAAGCCGAACCGCGCACCCTGATTTTCTACGAATCAACCCACCGTCTGCTGGACAGTTTAGAAGACATGGTCGCCGTCTGGGGCGAATCCCGTTACGTGGTGCTGGCCCGCGAGCTGACCAAAACCTGGGAAAACATCCACGGCGCGCCGGTCGGTGAACTGCTGGCGTGGGTGAAAGAGGACGAAAACCGCCGCAAAGGGGAGATGGTCCTGATCGTTGAAGGTCATAAAGCGCAGGAAGACGCACTGCCCGCCGAAGCGCTGCGCACCCTGGCACTCCTGCAAGCCGAACTGCCGCTGAAAAAAGCCGCCGCGCTTGCCGCCGAAATCCACGGCGTGAAAAAGAATGCGCTGTACAAGCATGCGCTGGAGCAGCAGGGGGAATAATGTTGCTTCCTATCCGACATAAAATGTCGGAAGAAATGTCGGAAGAAATCCGCTAATTGTAGGCCGGGCAAGCGCAGCGCCGCCCGGCACGCCCTTCGTTACAATATCCCCAATGCCGACCCGACAATCGCCAGCACAAAAGTGACGGCAATCAGCAGCACCGGATGGGCTTTCTTCACTCGCAGCAGGTAGTACATCAGCAGGGTATAGCCCATCGGCAAAATGTTCGGGAACACCTTATCGAAGAAGTCCTTTTGCAGCGCCACGCTGTGAGTAGCGTCGATGGCGAAGCTGGTGACGACGTTGATATGCACGTATGAGGCAATCAGCCCGCCGATCACCGTGATCCCAAGAATCGTTGCCGAGCGGGCGATCATCTGCGAGTTCTCTCGCACCTTATCGATCGCCTTGATCCCCACCGTATATCCCACATGCGTCCAGCCGACGCGCAGGAAGAAGATCGCCAGATAAACGCCGAAGAACAAAATCGGCCCCAGCAGGTTGCCCTGGCTGGCAAAGGAGGAACAAATCCCGGCCATGATCGGCAGCAGCGTAAACCAGAAAATCGCGTCACCAATCCCGGCGATTGGGCCAAACAGTGCCACCTTCAGCCCCTTGATGGTGCTGCGGTTTTCGCCTTTCTCCTCCATGGAGATCAGCAGCCCCATCAGGAACCCGACCAGATTCGGGTGGGTGTTGATAAATTCCAGATGATCCTTCATCGCCGCGCTGAGCCCTTCTTTGTCGCCTTTGTAGATCTTTTTCAGGATCGGCAACATCGCCCAGGTAAAGCCGCCCGCCTGCATGCGTTCGTAGTTAAAGCTCGCCTGCAACAGAGAGGATCGGAACCCCAGGCGCGTGATGTCTTTTTTACTGATTTCAGATCCCATTGCTGTAATCCTCTTCATCTTTTTTCGCAGCCGTTGCGGCTGGCTGCGCGGCGTTTTTGGCTTTGGCGTTAAAGAACTCATACACCGCAAATCCGGCCCCTAACACGGCCACCGGCAGCAGGTTGCTCACCTGGATGTAACAGACAAACAAGAACCCGGCGATGAGGTAAGGGATGTACTGCGCCTTGAACATCACACGCAGCAGCAGGCCAAAACCTACCGCAGGCAGAATACCGCCCGCCACTTCGAAGCCATGGGTCAGCCAGGCGGGCATCGCTTTGACCAGCGCCTGCATCGCCCCTTGTGCGAGGTAGGTGCAAAGGAAAGTGATAATCGCGTAGGTGCAGGCCACGATCAGCGTGGTCGTCCAGTTAAGGCGCGCGAAAGCGGCGGTGTTGGTCTCTTTCGCGTACTTATCGGCCTTCGACATAAACAGCGAAAACGCCGAATAGAAGAACAGAATCACGTACTGCATCAGCAGGCTAAACGGCAGCCCGAGGCCGATGGCGGTTTTGGCGTCGACGCCGGTCGAAAAGGCAATGACGGTGGTCATCACCCCGGCCATGATCGGGTTCGGCGGCTGCACGCCCCCGGCAGGCGTTAAACCGGCGAAGGCCAGCTCCGTTAAACCGCCGGTGATGAGGCCAATGTGGATATCGCCCAGAATCGCCCCGGTGAGGGTACAGACGATAATAGGACGAAACAGAAACAGCGCTTCCAGCCAGAAATCTATCCCTAGAAAGAAAACTAAAGCCGCCAGGGATATCCCCTGAATCAATGTTATTTCGTGCATTTTTTTGCCTCGTAATGATGACTTCAGCTATTTGAATGTCGAGACACTGCCACTAATCGGGGATACCTTCTTTTGCGTCCCCCGGAACATCCTGGATAAAGAGATTTACGCCGCTGCGCTTGATGAAACGCAGATCGTCGAGATCGCTCTCGTCCACGTATACCTTGCTGCTGATCTGTTTTTTGCCTTCCGAGAAGTGCATATTCCCGACGTTGACGTCCTTCAGCGGCACGCCGCCCTCAATCAGTTTTCTGACGATGTCCGGCGTGCGACAAATCAGGAAAATTTTCTGGTGCGGCGCGGCCTTCTCGATAATGGCGATGGTCTTTTCGATGGAGAAAAAGCGGATACCAAATCCGTAGGTGTCCGCGGTGATCCCCATCAGCTTTTGCTGGATCTCGTCTTTGGCGACCTCGTCGTCAACGACGATCAGCAGATTGGCACCAATGGTCGACGTCCATGTCACACCCACCTGGCCATGCACCAGACGATTATCGATACGGGTCAATAAGATATTGGGGCTACTCATAGTCTTCATTCCTGCCGATGTTGGGTTGTGAGTGTTGTTGTTTTATCAAACGGTTGCTGAATCGAGCACCAGTTTGTTGGCCGATCCGCAGACGTTAATTTTGTTTTTAACCACCTCTTTCATGGCGTCCATACCCACTCGCATGTAGTAACGTGGGTCGTTACCCTGCGGGTTTTCGCGGAACCATGCTTTAACCGCATCGGAAAACGCGATTTTCAGCTCAGTCGCGACGTTCACTTTGCACACGCCCAGTTCGATGGTGCGACGCACGTACTCATCGGGGACATCACTCGCGCCGTGCAGCACCAGCGGGATATCCACCACATCGCGGATCTCTCCCAGACGCTTAAAATCAATTTTCGGCGTTTTGGTGTACAGCCCATGCGCCGTGCCGATGGCCACCGCCAGACTGTCGACGCCCGTCAGTTCGACAAAGCGTTTCGCCTCCTGCGGATCGGTCAGGAAGGCGCTCTCGGCGTCCACGCTCATGTCGTCCTCCACGCCGCCCAGCCGACCCAACTCCGCCTCGACGCTGCAATCATGGAGATGGCAGAAATCCACCACCGATTTCACCAGCTTCACGTTTTGCTCAAACGGGAAATGGCTGCCGTCGATCATCGCGCTGCGTACGCCCGCGTTAACCTTACGGCGAATGTCATCCAGCGATTCATGGTGATCGAGGTGCAGCGCCAGCGGCATGCCGTAGGTGAGGGAGTAGGCGCTGCACAGGGCGTAGATCTCTTCCAGCGCGATATGCTTAAAGGTGCCCGGCGTTCCGGCGAGGATCACCGGCGATCGCATTTCGCTGCACACTTCGAGGATCGCCTGGATCGTCTCGGCGTTATGGATGTTAAACGCAGGCACGGCGTATCCTTTTGCCTGCGCATCCTGCAGCAGATATTTGGTGGAGATAATACTCATGATGCGCTCCCTGGTGTCTGCCATGGGTGAATGATGACGCCCTGCACCACGCGGTTCACGGTGCCGCTGGCGGAAGGGGTGTCAGGGGTATTTCCGACGCTTAACGACTGGGTCAGGGCAAAGACTTGGGCGTAGATCAGGAAACAGAAAGCCAGTTCCACGTCGACGAATTCACGCGAAGCAGGCAGCAGAATATGAGGGCCCGCGTCAGTCACCGGATCGCGCTCAGCGGTAATCGCGATCACTTCCATCGCCTGTCCGTCGCGGCGCAGCTCCGCCAGCAGGTCGAGATCGTACTGACGCGTATAGGGATGACTGGAGACAAACACCACCACCAGCGTTTCGCTATCCACCAGAGATTTAGGGCCGTGACGGAACCCGGTCGGTGAGTCGTAAAACGCAACCACTTTCCCGGCGGTCAGCTCCAGCACTTTGAGTGCCGATTCCCGGGCCGCCGCCTGCAAACCCCCGCTGCCGAGATAGACGATCCGCTTCCAGGGTTTATCACCAAACACGCCGTGGCTGAAATCACCGAGTGAGGCGAGGATCGACTGGCAGCGATCCGCCACATCCTGGAAGGTGTTGCTGTTGACCCTGTCCGGCGCGAACACCGCCAGACAGCTCGCCATCATGGTGGTGATGCTGCTGGTCATCGCGAACCCACGATCGTGGGTTTCGGCAGGCATCAGCAGGGCAAAGGCGTTGTCACTGTCGACGGCGTTTTTGTAGAGGCTACCGGCCTCGTTGCAGGTGATCGACAGGTGATAGCACTCAGGGACGAACTGGTTTGCCAGCTCCACGGCGGCCACGCTTTCCGGACTGTTGCCGGATCGGGCGAAAGAGACCAGCAGCAGGGGATGCGCCGCGTTCAGATAATCCATGGGATTCGTCACCAGATCGGTGGTCGGAATCGCCGTAAAGTTTTTCCCGGTGTGGCGCGCAAGCCACGGGGCGATAATGTCGCCGATAAATGCCGAGGTTCCCGCGCCGGTCAGAACGATCCGCAGATCGTCTTTTTGCAGCAACGGCGAGAGGAAGCGATCGAGCGTCTGTCGAATATTGTCGATATTTTTGAGGGAACGGCTCCAGCTGTCGGGTTGCTGACGGATCTCTTTTTCCGTCCAGGTGCCGGTGGCAGTTTGGGTTTCTGGCATAACTCAGTCCTTAGTAAGGTGAATCCCACGTCAGACTTCGGCTAAGTGACCTTTGTCTTTCGTTTCGTTTCACTTGTTCGATTGATTAAAATCTATCGAAAGGAAAACGAAAGATCAACATGCAAAAAGAAATAAAACGAAAACTGTGATCGATGAAACACAGCGCTTTGACTATTTACTTGATAAATCATCGTTTTTTAAATTCAGGCTGGTAAAGGCGTCTGGATTAAGAAAGGAAAAGAAAGGCCTGCGGGATTTCCCGAAGGCCAAGGTGATGCACAATGAAAGGGCTAAGGGGGAGAGCCTGCCCGGAATGAAATCAGTGGTTAAATGCCTTCCTCAACGGGCTTTTCCTCGCGGCAGCGCCCCAGCTCATCCACCAGACTCGTCAGCCCGCGATGCCCGCACTCCAGCGCCTGTAAACGAAACGCTTCGCTGCTCAGCCCGTCGCGCTCCATTACCATCTCCAGCAGCAGCTGGAGGTTGGTGCCGGTGATCACTTCCCAGCCCGGCTTTTCCATCGCCATGGTTGAGGCCACGCGAAACGGTGTGCCGCCCAGTAGATCGGTCAGAAAGACGATATCTTCCGCGTCACCCAATTCGGCAATCGCCTGCTCCAGCTGCGACGTCAGTAGCGCGGTGGTGGAGGTTTCGGGAAAGTCGATGGCAACAAATTGCTCCTGTTCACCGAGGATCTGCTTCATCGCTTTTTCCAGCCCGCTGGCAAACCCACCGTGGCCCGTCAAAATAATGCTTAACATCTAAGACCTCTTTGTATTCACAGGAAGTGACAGAATTTGCCGACCACGCCCAGCACCACCGTAATGCCGATCAGGCGTAACGGGCTCCAGCCGCGACGCACCAGCCAGAACATGGTCAGGGTGTAGACCAGCGGCAGAAACGCGGGCATCAGCTTGTCGATCACATCGGTTTGCAGTTTCACCACCGCATCGCCCGCGGTGATCTCAAGCGTGGTATTCAGCCGCACATAGGTGGCGACCAGCGCGCCGATGACCGTCATCCCGACGATAGAGGCCGCGTGGCCCACCTTTTTGGTGTTGGCCTTAATCAGCGGAATGGCGGCGACCCCCATCCGATAAGCATAGTGCGCGAGGCCAAAACGCAGCCCCAGGTGTACCACGTTGAACATCACAATAAACACGACTGCGCCAAGAATTGAGCCTTGCAGCGCCAGACTGGCACCGATACCGCCGCAGATCGGCAACAGCGTCAGCCAGAACATGGCATCGCCAATCCCGCCGAGCGGCGCACCCACCGCAATCTTGGTGCTCTGAATGCTGTTCACGTCCTGCTTGGAACGCTCCATCGCCAGAATAATGCCGATCACAAAGGTCACCAGGAACGGGTGAGTGTTGAAGAAGCCCATGTGACCTTTCATGGCGCGGGCCAGATCGCGTTTGTTGGTGTGGATTTTTTTCAGCGCTGGCAGCAGGCCGTACAGCCAGCCCGAGGCCTGCATACGTTCGTAGTTGAACGACGCCTGCAGGAGCATCGAACGCCAGGCCACGCGGTTGATGTCCTTTTTCGTCAGCTCCGCGCCGATCGTCTGATCTTCATAGATATTTTCGTTCACGCCAGACAGAAGCGTCTCGTCGGTATCGGAGACGGCCGGCAGGGTGGTGTGATTAGATGCCATCTTCGAATTCCTCTTTCTGAGCAACGGGAGCCGCGGGTTCTGAAGTTTTGCGCACAAAATCGATCAGGGCCATCGCCAGCGCCGCGGCGGCAATCGCCAGCACCGGCAGTTTCAGCCAGGCGGCAGCGACAAACCCGAGAATGAAATAGGGGATGTAGACATTTTTCATCATGATTTTCAGCAGCACGGCAAAGCCGATCGCCGGCATGATGCCGCCCGCCACGCCCAGACCGTCAATCAAACGGGCAGGAAGCACGTCGATGGCGGTTTTCGCATGTTCGGCGCCAAAGTAAATCGGCAGGAAGGCGCAGAGAAAATAGAAGATCCCCAGTGCCAGCAGCGCCAGATAGTTCACCCGCTCGATTCCGTTGGTATCGGCGTTCGCCGCCATTTTGTCGCAGCGTGCCATCACGCCGGACATCACCGAGAACAGGAAGGTGATCCCCATCTGCACCGCCACGGCAAACGGAACGGCCACGCCGACGGCCACCTCGGGTTTCACGCCCGTAGTAATGGCGAACGTCGTCCCGACGATGGTGCCGATAATGACGTTTGGCGGCTGCGCACCGGCCAGCGGTGCCAGCCCCATCCACACCAGCTCCAGCGTCCCGCCGGTCAAAATCCCCGTATGCAGATCGCCCAGAATCAGGCCCACCAGTGGCCCAAGTACCACCGGGCGGTGCATGTGCGTTAACCCGTTGAACATATCCAGGCCCGCGATAAAGGCGAGAATGCCCAACGCAAATGCCTGCAACAGACTGATTTCCATTGTGAATCCCTCAGAGTAGTTTAAAGAGATCCAAAGCGGGTTCTGTCGGAACGCCCTGAACAAAGCATTCCACCCCGGCGGCTTTCAGGCCGCTAAATGCCGCGATATCACCGGCATCGACAGAGACCGTTTTGGCAATTTGTTGTTTGCCACTGGCGTAGTGCATATTTCCGACATTGATACGGGTCACCGGCACGCCGCCCTCGACGAGGGTCAGGAAATCGGCGGGCGACTTGCAGACCAGCAGGATTTTCTGCCGGTCGGCGGCGCGGTGAATGTTGTCGATCACCTTTTGCAGGGACCAGAAGCGCACGGCAATTCCCTCTGCCAGCACCATTTCCATCAGGTTTTGCTGGACCGAATCCTCAGCGACCTCGTCGTTGGCGACCAGCACCAGATTTGCGCCAGCAAACCCGACCCACTGAACACCCACCTGGCCGTGGATCAGACGTTCATCGATGCGGCATAAGACAATGTTTGGCATAGCATTATCCTCTTCGTTGTTATGCGTTATGGGACGACGCGCCCTGACAGGCTGCGTGATACTGGCGCAGTATGTCCTGAATGTGGTCGATGATGAGTTCCCGCGGCGCAGCCTTGAGAGCCTCCTCGCGAACTTTTCGATACTGCAGCGGTAAGTACTGACTCACGAGCGGGAGCGGAATCGGCTCATCGGCCAGGTTGCGCACCAGTCGTTCGAAGGCGTCGTCGATTTGGCTGTCCGGCCAGTAGTAGCGAACGCGGTCCGAATAGCTGTAGCCGCGCGCCAGTCGACGGGCGTGGCCGTCTCCGTGGTAGTGGCTTTGCCAGTATTCCGGGCGGTCGAGCATCACGCTTTCCAGCACCTGGCGCAGGCCAGAACTGGCTTTGGCAGGCAGCAGTTCTTCTTCAATGGCGGCCAGTGAGAACAGGGCTTCGCGCAGGGCGAAGGTCAGCGCCGGGCCGACTTTCAAAATGGCAAAGTGATCTTTCACCAGCTGGCGAAGGGCCTGCGGCGTCTGGTAGTCGGTGGAGTGCGCCTCAAAGACCAGCGAATCATAGCCTTGCACCATTTCACTCAGGGCGACGGCCTTCTCCGGGCGATAGTCAATCACATGGGTGTGATCGAATTCGACGCCAGGCTGCACCACCAGCCCGATGATGCGCGGCCAGATATCTGCCAGCCCCTGTTTTTCGAAGGCGAGGCGATGGGCTTCCAGCGTGGCGCGTGCCGCCTCCGGCGTGGTGACTTCCAGCTCGGTCAGCGCTTCGTGAGCCCCGCCGGGAACCGGCACTTCTGTGCCAATCACGTACACCAGATCCGGCTCACCAAAGTGCTCGCGGCTGGTCTGTTCGGCAATCTTCGCCAGCCGCGCGGCGCGTTCGGCGACGATCTCATCCGTCAGTGGAACCGGATCGTCCTCGCAGGACATGCTGCAGTCGAGGTGGATCTTTTGAAAACCGGCGGCCACGTAGCTTTTGATCAGATCTTCGGCGTTGGCCATCGCTTCACTGGCGGTAAGGTTTTGCCAGCGATTCGGGCCGAGATGATCCCCGCCTAAAATCAGCTGCGAGAGCGGAAAATCCAGTTTGTTGGCAAGCTGGCTGACGAAGCCGTGAAAATCAGCGGGCGTCATACCCGTATAGCCGCCGAACTGATCCACCTGGTTGGACGTCGCCTCAACCAGCAGGGCGGTGTGATGATCGCGAGCGAAGCGAATGGCGGCTTCAAGGACCAGCGGATGTGCGGAGCAGACGGCGTAAATACCGTTGCCTGCGCCTGCTTTATGCAATTCCACCATTTCAATAAGATGTTTCACTTTCCTCTCCACGTTGGATGGTTTGAGTGCTAATCTTTCGTTTTATTTCACTTTATACTGCGCGATGGTCTTATAAAAATAAAACGAAAGATAATAGTTTTCCGATCTGTTTCACAAAAGAAACATAATGAAAGGTTTCAGCAAGAGGATAGCAGGGAGTCGGAAGGCGGATGGGGCTTGCATTCCACTAAAGGAAAGGCGTTAATAGGCCAAACGAAATGAAACGAAAGATTTTCTTAAAGGAGCTTGCATGAGCAGCACCGAATCCTCCGCGGAGAAACGCGTGACCGGCACCAGCGAAAGGCGTGAACAAATTATCCAGCGGTTGCGACAGCAGGGAAGCGTCCAGGTGAACGATCTTTCAGCGCTGTATGGCGTGTCTACGGTGACGATCCGTAACGATCTGGCGTTCCTCGAAAAACAGGGTATCGCCGTTCGCGCCTACGGTGGCGCGCTGATCTGCGACGGTAACACGCCGGGCCTTGAGCCTTCCGTCGAAGATAAAAGCTCCCTGAATACGGCGGTGAAACGCAGTATTGCGCAGGCGGCAGCGGACCTGATTAAACCCGGCCACCGCATCATTCTCGACTCCGGTACCACCACCTACGAAATTGCGCGCATGCTGCGCCAGCACACGGACGTCATCGCCATGACCAACGGCATGAACGTGGCGAATGCACTGCTGGAGGCGGAAGGGGTTGAGCTGCTGATGACCGGCGGGCACCTGCGTCGTCAGTCCCAGTCGTTTTACGGCGACCAGGCCGAGCAGTCGCTGCAAAACTATCATTTCGATCTGCTGTTTTTGGGTGTGGATGCCATCGATACGGACCGTGGCGTCAGTACGCATAATGAGGATGAAGCCCGGCTGAATCGGAAGATGTGTGAAGTGGCGGAGCGTATTATCGTGGTCACCGACTCCAGCAAGTTCAATCGCTCAAGCCTGCATAAAATCATCGATACCCCGCGTATCGATATGGTCATCACCGACGAAGGCATTCCGGCGGAGAGCTTACAGGAGCTTCAGCGGTCGGGGATTGAAGTGGTGCGGGTGAAACAGTAAGTGTCAACTGAGCCGGGTGGCGGCGGCAAGGTAAAAGCAAACGGCAACCCTTGTGTTGCCGTTTTGGTGTGTTCTCCCTCTCCCTGTGGGAGAGGGTCGGGGTGAGGGCTTCAGGCAGCAAAAGGCATCACGTCACCGGAGCCGGGTTAAACACCGCCAGCTGGTTGTGCAATCCCCATTGATCCGAGAAGGTTTTCTTGCGTCCGCTCGCGACATCCAGAATAAAGTGGAACAGTTTCCAGCCCACGTCCTCAATGGTCTCTTCACCCGTCGCAATCGTCCCCGCGTTGATATCCATTAAGTCATACCAGCGGTTTGCCAGCTCGGTTCGGGTCGCCATCTTGATTACCGGAACCGCCATCAGCCCGTACGGCGTGCCGCGCCCGGTGGTGAACACCTGCACCGTAATGCCTGACGCCACCTGCTGCGTGCCGCAGACAAAATCGCTGGCTGGTGTCGCGGCATAAATCAGGCCGCGTTTGGTCGGTCGCTGGCCCGGAGAAAGCACTTCCGAGATTGCGCTTTGGCCGGATTTGGCAATCGAGCCGAGGGCTTTTTCCACCACGTTCGCCAGCCCGCCTTTTTTGTTACCCGGAGACGGGTTCGCGCTGCGGTCGGTTTGCCCCATGTCGAGATAATTGTCATACCAGGCCATCTCTTCCAGCAGGCGCTTGCCCACCTCTTCGTTGATGGCACGTGGAGTCAGAAGATGGATCGCATCGCGCACTTCGGTCACTTCCGAGAACATCACCGTCGCACCGCAGCGCACAAACAGGTCGGAGGCATAGCCGACAGCCGGGTTAGCGGTGACGCCGGAGAATGCATCGCTGCCGCCGCACTGTGTGCCCACGACCAGCTCAGATGCCGGACAGGTTTCGCGCTGGCGTTTGTTCAGTTTTTCCAGGTGGCGCACGGCGACCTGCAGAATATCGTCCACCATGGATTTGAAGCCGACGTGATGCTCGTCCTGCAGACGGACAATGCTGGCGTCATCCACCGCAATCGCCTGCACATCGTCGGTGCCCTGCAGCAGGCGCTCCGGCTGGAGTTTTTCACAGCCCAAGCCAATCACCATCACTTCCCCGCCGAAATTCGGGTTGAGCGAAATGTTGTGAATGGTACGAATCGGCACCACGGCAGCCGGGGCGTTGATCGCCACGCCGCAGCCGTAGAGGTGGTTCAGACCCACCACGCCGTCGACGTTCGGGTATTTCGGCAGTAGATCGCGTTCGATGATTTTCACCACATAATCCACCACGCCCGCCACGCAGTGCACGCTGGTGGTGATGCCGAGCAAGTTTTTGGTGCCGACGCTGCCATCTTTATTGCGATAGCCTTCGAAGGTATAGCCTTCCAGCGGCGGCAGCGGTTCTGGCATGCGGGTCGCCAGCGGCAGGGTGTTCAGTGGCGGCGCTTTCGGCAGCTCAACCAGTGACTCGTCAATCCAGCTCCCCTGCGGGATCGCCCGCACGGCGTAGCCGATGACCTCTCCGTAACGGACGATTTCACCCTGGGCAGGAATATCCACCAGCGCGACTTTATGGCCCTGGGGAATATGCTCGATAAGCGTCAGGCCATCGGGGAAACGTGTTCCTGCTTTCAGACCATTGTCGTTAACAATAATCGCCACGTTATCCGTGTCGTGTACCTTTATATAAAACGCCGTCGGCGACTGTTGTCGAATTTCGATGTCGGCCATTGCTCATTATTCTCCAGTAAATCTTTCGATATTAATGCGGTATGAGAGTATTTATTTTCTTATTGTCAGAAATAAAAACGCTGCCTTCTTGAATAAAGGATGTCAGGAGTCGAAAGATAAAAATGTGACGAAGATCACTCCGCTAAGTCTGCATCCGCGCCACCTGGCAGGCAATGCGTAAATCTGTGCATCAGCGCCCATGCTCTTGTGCATATGCTCAAAATAACGTTGATACGGACGTTTAAAATTGAGCGATGCGACAATGTGCAGGGACGGGGCGATGTTTATACTGAATCACGGTTTCAATGCATCTGGTTAATTAACGGATATTGCCTGCTATCGATAAATAATCAGTAAAGACTTTTCCAAAAATAATAAAAATACCTGGATCGATGTGCCTGAGGAAATAAACATGTCACTGGAAACAGCTGTAGAAACGAAAAAGGGTATTCATACCCGTCATTTAATATTACTGATTATTTTTATCGTCACGGCGGTAAACTACGCTGACCGCGCGACGCTGTCGATTGCCGGGACAGAAGTGGCGAAAGAGCTGCAGCTCAGCGCCGTATCGATGGGCTATATCTTCTCCGCGTTTGGCTGGGCTTACCTGCTGATGCAGATCCCCGGCGGCTGGCTGCTCGATAAATTTGGTTCGAAAAAGGTCTATACCTACAGCCTGTTCTTCTGGTCGCTGTTTACCTTCCTGCAGGGCTTTGTCGATTTCTTCCCGCTGGCATGGGCCGGTATCTCCATGTTCTGTATGCGCTTCATGCTCGGTTTCTCGGAAGCGCCATCCTTCCCGGCTAACGCCCGTATTGTGGCGGCCTGGTTCCCGACCAAAGAGCGCGGCACCGCCTCGGCGATTTTTAACTCCGCGCAGTATTTCTCGCTGGCACTCTTCTCGCCGCTGCTCGGCTGGCTGACCTTCGCGTGGGGCTGGGAACATGTCTTTACCGTGATGGGGGTGATTGGCTTCATCCTCACCGCGATGTGGGTGAAGTTCATCCATAACCCGACCGATCACCCACGCATGTCTGCCGAAGAGCTGAAGTTTATCTCTGACGGCGGCGCGGTGGTCGACATGGATCATAAGAAGCCGGGCGACAAAGCGGCGAGCGGTCCAAAGCTGCATTACATCAAACAGTTATTGACCAACCGCATGATGCTGGGCGTGTTTTTTGGTCAATACTTTATCAACACTATCACCTGGTTCTTCCTCACCTGGTTCCCGATTTACCTGGTGCAGGAGAAGGGGATGTCGATTCTGAAAGTCGGCATGGTGGCGTCCATCCCGGCGCTGTGCGGTTTCGCCGGTGGCGTGCTGGGCGGGGTATTCTCGGACCATCTGATTAAATCCGGCAAGTCGATCACCCTGGCGCGTAAGCTGCCGATCGTGCTCGGCATGCTGTTGGCGTCCTCCATTATTCTGTGCAACTACACCAACAACACGGCGCTGGTTGTCGCGCTGATGGCGCTGGCGTTCTTCGGTAAAGGTTTTGGTGCCCTGGGCTGGCCGGTCATTTCCGACACTGCGCCAAAAGAGATTGTAGGCCTGTGCGGTGGCGTGTTTAACGTCTTCGGCAACGTGGCGTCGATTGTCACCCCGCTGGTGATTGGTTATCTGGTGAGTGAACTGCATTCATTCAATGCGGCGCTGGTCTTCGTCGGCTGTTCTGCTCTGATGGCAATGTTCTGTTACGTCTTTGTTGTCGGTGATATCAAGCGTATGGAATTGCAGAAATAAGTGTCTATCTCATTAGGCTATCTTGCTTGTCAGTTTGTACATGGGCAGTGCTCAAAATCCTCACGTACTACGTGTACGCTCCGGTTTTTCCGCGCTGTCCATGCACAAACTGCCAGCGCCGATAACGCCTACTGAGATAGCCACAATCACGATTCATTGAAGGTAAAAGCGATGAGTAACGATATTTTCCCGAATAAATTTAAAGCGGCCCTGGCGGCAAAAGAGATTCAGATTGGCTGCTGGTCTGCGCTGGCAAGCCCGATCAGCACCGAAGTTCTGGGGCTGGCCGGTTTTGACTGGCTGGTGCTCGACGGTGAACACGCGCCGAACGATATCAGCACCTTTATTCCGCAGCTGATGGCGCTGAAAGGCAGCCACAGCGCGCCGGTGGTGCGTGTCCCGACCAACGAGCCGGTGATTATCAAACGCCTGCTGGATATTGGCTTCTATAACTTCCTGATCCCCTTTGTGGAGACGGTAGAAGAGGCGGTGCAGGCCGTGGCCTCGACCCGCTATCCGCCGGAAGGCATTCGCGGGGTATCGGTTTCCCATCGCGCCAACATGTTTGGCACCGTGCCGGACTACTTTGCCCAGTCCAACAAGAACATCACTATTCTGGTTCAGATTGAGAGCCAGCAGGGCGTGGACAACGTCGACGCCATCGCCGCCACCGATGGTGTGGACGGGATCTTCGTCGGTCCAAGCGATCTGGCGGCGGCATTGGGTCACCTCGGCAACGCCAACCATCCGGACGTGCAGCGTGCTATTCAGCACATTTTCGCCCGTGCTAAAGCTTTCGAGAAACCGTGCGGCATTCTGGCACCGGTCGAGGCTGATACCCGCCGTTACCTGGAATGGGGCGCGACCTTTGTCGCCGTTGGCAGCGACCTCGGCGTCTTCCGCTCTGCCACGCAGAAATTAGCCGATTCTTTTAAAAAATAATCACCACTGAGAAGAGAGAACGTTATGACGATGAAAGTTGGTTTTATTGGCCTGGGGATCATGGGTAAACCAATGAGTAAAAACCTGATTAAAGCAGGTTACTCACTGGTGGTGTCTGACCGTAATCCGGAAGTGATCGCCGAGCTGATTGCCGCCGGGGCCGAAACGGCCCTCACGGCCAAAGCGATTGCCGAGCAGTGCGACGTGGTCATCACCATGCTGCCCAACTCCCCGCACGTGCAGGAAGTGGCGCTGGGTGAAAACGGCCTGATCGAAGGCGCGAAGCCGGGCCTGGTGCTGATCGACATGAGCTCTATCGCCCCGCTGGCAAGCCGCGAAATCAGCGAAGCGCTGAAAGCAAAAGGCGTGGAGATGCTGGATGCGCCGGTCAGCGGCGGCGAGCCGAAAGCCATCGACGGAACCCTCTCCGTAATGGTCGGCGGCGACAAAGCGATTTTCGATAAATATTACGATCTGCTGAAAGCGATGGCCGGTTCCGTGGTGCACACCGGTGAAATCGGGGCGGGTAACGTCACCAAGCTGGCGAACCAGGTGATTGTGGCGCTGAACATTGCCGCGATGTCTGAAGCCCTGACCCTGGCGACCAAAGCGGGCGTCAACCCGGATCTGGTGTATCAGGCGATTCGCGGCGGACTGGCGGGCAGTACCGTGCTGGACGCCAAAGCGCCGATGGTGATGGATCGCAACTTCAAGCCGGGCTTCCGTATCGATCTGCACATTAAAGATCTGGCGAACGCGCTGGATACCTCGCACGGCGTGGGCGCACAGCTGCCGCTGACCGCGGCGGTGATGGAGATGATGCAGGCCCTGCGTGCCGATGGTCTGGGAAATGCGGATCACAGCGCTATTGCGTGCTACTACGAAAAACTGGCGAAAGTGGAAGTCACTCGCTAATGACGTTCTGCCCGGTGGCGCTGCGCTTACCGGGCCTACCCTGTAGCCGGATAAGTGAAACGTCATCCGGCGTTGTGCAGTAACAGGCTACCACTATGAAAATCGTAATCGCCCCTGACTCTTATAAAGAAAGCCTGTCCGCCTTTGAGGTGGCACAGGCGATAGAAAAAGGATTTCGGGAAATCTTTCCTGATGCTCAGTATGTCTCTGTGCCTGTCGCCGATGGCGGAGAAGGCACGGTCGACGCGATGATTGCCGCCACCCAGGGAACTGAGCACCATGCCGTGGTCACCGGCCCACTGGGCGAAAAAGTGAAGGCCTGCTGGGGAATGTCCGGCGATGGCACAACCGCGATTATCGAAATGGCCGCCGCCAGCGGACTGGCGCTGGTGCCGTCGGCAAAGCGTAATCCGCTGATCACCACTTCTCGTGGCACCGGCGAACTGATTCTGCAGGCGCTGGATAACGGCGCGCGCAACATTATTATCGGCATTGGCGGCAGCGCGACCAACGACGGCGGGGCCGGGATGGTGCAGGCGCTGGGCGCGAAGCTGTGCGACGCCAACGGTACGGAGATTGGTGATGGCGGCGGCAGCCTGATGGCGCTGAACCACATCGATATTTCCGGGCTGGACCCGCGACTGAAAGGCTGCACCATTCGCGTGGCCTGCGATGTCACCAATCCGCTGATCGGCGAGAAAGGGGCATCGCGCATTTTTGGGCCCCAGAAAGGGGCCGACGAGGCGAAGATCGTCGAGCTCGATCGCAATCTCAGCCACTTCGCGGACGTGATTAAAAAATCCCTGTCGATCGACGTGAAAAATGTACCAGGTTCCGGTGCGGCGGGCGGCATGGGCGCGGCGCTGATGGCGTTTCTCGGCGCAGAGCTGCGCAGCGGGATTGAGATTGTCACCCAGGCGCTAAACCTCGAAGAGCATATCCACGACTGCACCCTGGTGCTGACCGGGGAAGGGCGAATCGACAGCCAGAGTATTCACGGCAAAGTGCCGGTGGGCGTGGCAAACGTCGCTAAAAAGTATCACAAACCGGTGATCGGCATTGCGGGCAGTTTGACCAGCGACGTCGGTGTGGTGCATCAGTACGGCATCGACGCGGTCTTCAGCGTGCTCAACAGTATTGGCACGCTGGAAGAGGCTTTCCGCGGTGCGTTTGACAACATTTATCGCTCGTCACGCAACATCGCGGCGACTTTGCAGGTGGGGATGCGCACGCAAGGGTGACAGCGGCCCTCAAACCCTCTATACTTCGCGCCGAAGCTGACCAGACAGTCGCCGCTTCGTCGTCGTCCCTCTCGGGGGAGACGGGCGGAGGGGAGGAAAGTCCGGGCTCCATAGGGCAGGGTGCCAGGTAACGCCTGGGGGGGAAACCCACGACCAGTGCAACAGAGAGCAAACCGCCGATGGCCCGCGCAAGCGGGATCAGGTAAGGGTGAAAGGGTGCGGTAAGAGCGCACCGCGCGGCTGGCAACAGTCCGTGGCACGGTAAACTCCACCCGGAGCAAGGCCAAATAGGGGTTCACAAGGTACGGCCCGTACTGAACCCGGGTAGGCTGCTTGAGCCAGTGAGCGATTGCTGGCCTAGATGAATGACTGTCCACGACAGAACCCGGCTTATCGGTCAGCTTCAACTTCTTCTAAAACAATGCGTTGGTGTGTCTCTGGCCTTCATAGGTGAAAATGTGACACAGACTGTGATACAGACGAGGCACACCAACGGCTGTTCCATCCCGAATATCCTAAAGCGTGGCAACCGTTACTTCCTTCATTTCCGACTACCTTCAGGCGGGTTTTTTCGCATGTCTCTGGGTTGCGATTCAGCCAGTAGGGCAAAGTTTATATCTTCCCGTCTCACTATGTTCATTTCTCTTGTAAAATCGTCCAAGATGGAGCCAGCCCAACTATTGGACATAGTGCATAAAATGAAGAGATTAGAACAAAAAGACATTGATGATTATTTGCTCAGTATTCAGGCCGCTTTTTATTCCGCCGCAAAAAAAATTCCAACAACTGTACGTAAGAGACTACGTAGCTCGACTTCATTAACTTATGAAAAAAGTAACGTCACCCTCTTAGGGGAGGTGCTTGGCGATACTTTCACAACTGAAGGTCCAGCTTTGTCGGAAGACTCTGTTATTGAACATCTTAGCAGGCAGTATGACATTACAGGCATGGCGGAGGAGATCGATTATATAGCCTCAGAATATGACCTAATGTGGAAACATTATTGTGATGCACATGTAGCCTTTCTTGATTCCCGACATTCTGAATATCGGCAGATCCTTAGCTCTTTGCGACCAGAGAATGACTACGCTTCCGCTGTGGTCGATAAACCTGAAAAACCATTGGCCTCCGAACTGACAGTATCTCAGGCATGGAACGGATTTCTTGAGTTCAAGTCAGACTGGAAACCTAAAATTCGGCAAGGCAATGAAAAATATTTCGAAGTAATTGAGGCTGTTCTGGGGGCTGAAACACTAGTTACGGGCATTACCCGTCGTGATATTAAAAATTTGCTTGAAGTGGTCGAAGGCCTTCCTCGACAAAACAAGAAACCATACAACAGGATGGGTGCCCAGCAGTGTTTGGACTTGGATGAAGTACCAGAAGATGATCTGGTATCCTCAAAAACCGTCAAAGATTACCTGAAACTCTGTCAAGGATTGTTCTCTACGTACCTGACTGGCGAACTTGATGTTCTTGAATCATCGCCGACAAATAATGTTAAGTATGAATCAAAGAGTAAAGGTTACGGCGTATACAGCCAAACTGAAATGCGAAAGTTGGTTACACATTTCGAAACGTTGGACGGCTGGAAGAAATGGGGGTTCCTGCTGCTGGCATATACTGGCGCTCGTAGAAGTGAAATCGCTAACCTGAAGGTATCGGATGTTCGCTTAGACGATGATAGCCAGCGATACTACATTATGATTGAGGACAGCAAAACGGAAGCTGGTATTCGGCAGGTTCCTATTTCGATTCGCCTAATCAATATGGGATTTTTGAATTACCTAGAGGGCAAACATCGTAGCGACAAGCTATTCCCTGAAATATCGTATAGCAATCAGGTAACACGGATCTTCCACGCGATAAGAGACAACTTGGAAATTGATTATCTCAATGATTTCAAAGAAAGGCGCATTGTACATAGCTTTCGGCATACCTTTATTACTGAAGCCTTATCAAAAAATAATGCCCTTACTCTTGTTCAGCAAACAGTTGGGCATGAACATTCAGGTCATAAGGAAACTCAGACTTATACGGGCAGAATGAGGATTTCCGACTTGATTTCGGTGATAGATAGTATCGACTGGATTTAATGGGAATGATTCTCATTTGTAGCATTTTGTGGTAAAATATACTTCTAATGCAACAGAGCTGAAGAGAGGCAATATTGAACCTTGAATTCAATTTGCCTGCGTTTAACCCCCCATCCTTGGATGAACGTAAACGCATGGTAATGATCCTGAAGTCAGCCAGGTTAACGCTGACAACTTCCCGTATTAATGTTTTGTACCATCTAACCAGAACCGTTATCCCAAGTACGGCTCTCGAACTTTCAAGACTCCTGAACGTCCCACTTTCCACCACACACCGCAATTTATCCGTACTGTCTAAGGCTGGGTTAGCTGACTATATCATTGACCGCTCAGGCGTATCTCGCTGGTACTTGGTCTCCGCTAACCACGATAATTTTTGCCCATGTTGCAACCAAGAATACCGCTCCGTTGTTGTGCGTAATGGGTAACATTTTCCTGTTGAATATCTCTCGATAAAGGACAGAGGGAAACTTACGCTTGCAAACCCGGGGGGGATGAGTGTAGGATTTATAATGGGTATTTATGTAAAAAACTTTGTTCGAAAAAATCCATCATGCTCCGCACCTCGCGCTTCAGTCGTTAAGGGGCTTTTTGCCATGCCTTGGTATTTGTTTTCTGGTGGTCTGATGGTAATAACTTACCTGTGTGTGTGCGTGAGAGACCTTAATGTACCTAACCGAGGGAGGTCCTTTTGATAGAAAAGTCGTATCCTGTATCAACCGATTCAATTATTACTCCATACAAAACCATCACTCACGATTACGGTAGTTATCCGCTTATTATCGGTGATCGCTTCCACCATAACGGCTACGCATATTTAATCAATGCAACAGAACCCTCTGGTGTAAGGTTAGATATCCTCACTCCAATAGCCGCAGAACTAGAAGCTGTTCTGGCAACCTATAGCCGTGTGTTTTTCGCTTGTTTTGAATTGCGTCTGCCTAGCGGCACTTCTGTTGCGATTGGCAATGAATGGGTGCGTCAGTTATTCAAAAAGCTGCGTGAACGCCTCAGATCTAAATACAAGAGGCCGGACAGTGTGACTAGCCCAATTAACGATTTTGCATTTGGCTGGGTACGGGAGAAGGAGAGAGCAAAACAAGACCATTACCATTGCTGGATTGCTCTTCCGCACCGTCAGGTTCAACGGATAGGTGGCCCGACATATGGGACTGGTAGTTCAATTATGGATATCTGGAGCCAGCTCACTGGTGGAGAGAAGACGCTGGTGGATCTCTTGGGCAAGGATGAACGGTACCCGAAAAGTTATGTTATAGAGCGTGGTAAACCAGAAACACTTGAAGGTCCGATTTATTGGGTATCATACCTTGCAAAGGTTCGTGGAAAGTATCAAACTGGTAAAGGCGACCGGGTGCATTCGACGTCCCAATTAAGGAACAGGAAAAAGTAATAATTCAAATCCTTCACAGGAAGCCCTGTATTCAATTTTGACTCACTAGCAGTACCATCACATTACCTCTATATTAAAAACATCACAGAGAGTCATACAGGCTGTCTAACGTGAGGCTTTGTTCTCTGTCTCTTCTCAGATTTAATCTATTGGCTGTGATTCTCAATCTTGCTTTAAAATTAACAATGGGCTACTGCTTTGATCGCAGTAGCCCTTTTTTGTTTTCTCAACTTTATTCACCAGTAAGAAATGTTGTCTAAGAGTACAACATTTTTCTGCTGGCTGAGTCAGTCGCTTGATGAATTTTTGAAGGAATACAGCTATGAAAATATTTTTTAGATAGCTTCAAATTCACAGGAAATCCTTACGCAGTTTCGATAATCCACTTTGTAATCCAGATGTCAAGCTCTTCAGATGCGCTTTGAGCTATGTTTTTTAACCAGTGATCTCTTTCATCTTTGGGCAGAATTTTTGCTGATCGGAGAATAGCCCTTTTTCCTCTTTCACCTACGGAATATACCTGTTTTTTAGAATCTCTGACCCAGGCTACATTTTTAGATGTCAACGCCGCAAGTGCTTGAATTTCTACTGAAGCGCTTTGAAATACAAATTTTCGGATTTCTGGAATCTGGAGAAGTAATTCATTAGTTGAATAAAACCACTCAACCCAGTACCTAACCATATTCTGCTGGCTTGAGGTCGAGTGAATGATGGATATTAATTTATCAGTGTTTAATGAAATCCAATTCTTATTTAATAATGTCTGGAAGTAAAGAATGACATCATTTATTACTGGGGAGAAGAAGTCAAAGTTATCAAGAATAAGATCGGATACGAACTCGATTCGATTGATTTTAGCTTTTCTAATCAAAACACGAGCAAGGCCCAAATCAACAGTATCTCGCTTTAATAATTGTTCTGATATATATTTTAGATGTTCTTCAAGGTCTGGTTTTTCTTCAACTCGTATTTTTTCATACTTAACGACTCCTGAGTATGGATTAAAAACTTCAAGTGTCTTGAATATTTCAACTTTTTCAATTTCATACTGGTTATGCAGAACGCTCTCAGCATATGCTGCCGTTTCTTGAATGAAAGTCTTTTCAGATGCAAGTGTTAATCGATGAGATTCATGCAGATATAGAGTGATTTTTTCTAAGATTTTTTCAAGTTCATCTTTGGAGTTGGAAAATATCCTTATATCATCGACATATCGGGTGTGTTTGACTCCAAAGTTTGATATGTACTGATCTATGTCTATTAATACTGCTTCAGACATAATTATACTTGCGGCTGGTCCGACAGGGACACCTTGCGAAGCTTTATCATTCAATGATGAAATAAATCTTTCAGTGTCATCGGCTATAATATCTAAGCTCGGGTCAGCTAATTTTATTGCGTTATTAAGCCTGTGAAGATAAATCTGATTGTAAAAGTCAGTGATGTCAGTCACCAATATAAATTGGTGTTGCTCTGATAAGTTTTCAATCATATCAGTAAAAATTTTGAATCCAGCATTTTTATCGAAAAAACCACTTTCATCAAGAACGAATCTATATGAGCAAGCAATATTTTTATCTGCTCTGGCTAGCTCAATTTTCTCAGCTACCAAATAAGCCAGTGCGGTATAAACAATAGTATCCAAAGGCTCTAGTTGATGGACGATTCTGTAACTGCCTGAGGGTTTTTTTGACGCCATTGTCAAAGGATGTTTAGTTCTAAGTTTCCCGACATTGCTTGCTAAAAGGTGTTTTTTAACATCATCCCAGCAGTGCCAGATAGCCTCGAATTCAAAAGCTTTTGGAAAAAAATCAGAATCGTAATAATGCTCAATATGTTTTCTTGCAAATTCTATCGAATCTTCTGTAAGTTTGCCCATAAATCATATTCGCTAATTATGTTTATTAGATACACACACTTTGAGAGTGTGCAAAAGGGGTGATTCGACAGCATTTTATGTGATAAATTGTAGGATGACAATTACATTGGCGCATTGATAATTATTTTATTTTAATGTTCCAGTTTCTCTTTATGGTCGGTAGGCTCAATCCAAGTTCAGCGGCAGCTTTAGATTGGCTCAGACCTTTATCCTTGGCTTCCTGTACGCGTTTTTGGGTTTCTTTTGCCACAGGACGACCTAACTTCTTGCCTTCTTTCTTTGCTCGCTCTAGGCCTTCTTTAGTTCGTTCTGTGATACGGGATTTCTCAAACTCCGCAAACGCTGAGAACATTTGCAACATCAACTTTCCTTCAGCACTGGCAAGATTGCTCGCAGGCAGATCCATAGAAACAACATCAATTCCCTTGTCTACAAGCATCGAGATTGTTTGTTGCACATCGATGTTATCACGCCCTAATCGATCCAATTTGAGCACAACTAGCTTATCCCCGGCTTCCAGCTTATGGCTAACGAGGTTGGAGAAAGCCTTACGCTTCATCGCCTGCACTCCACCGGAGACAACTTCAGACACTACACGGCTATCTAGCACATCATAGCCAGCCTGACGTATCGCCATGATTTGGTTTTCGGTTGTCTGCTCGCTGGTGGACACACGGCAATATGCAAAAGTGCGGCTCATAACATCCTCTCAAGTGGTATCAATTAACGGTATCATAATTTATCATTGGTATCTTTATGTCAATAGGCTAATTTGTTGATGCCAGCTTTGAGGGGGATAGATTGGTATCGTAAAACGTTCGATTGTTGATACCAGTGAATCAGCACAATGAAACAGGTCTCTGATATTTGGAAAACATGAACGGTGCAACTTTCATACAGTGAGGGGGTGCTTGATCGATATGCGTACACTCGGGGGATATTTGGAGAATAGAAACCGTTACAGGGTTTAGCGTTGAAGAGGCTGATAGAGTGGCTGAGGGAGTTAGGAGGTGAAGGGGATCACCTCCAGGGATACATAATTTAGCAATCAGAGCAGATGCTTAGAAAACCTGATTATTAATCATCCACCTCGACCGTATAGCGCCCACCGTGGTCTTTAATGATGTAAGTATATAAATCATCGCAGAACACTTTGACCGAGCCACCAAACGCGGCAGGGTAAACTCCATTTACTGTATTGCACTTGTAACCAGCCTGGCGGATCACCAATTGGCTCTCTGCCTTGAGTTCAGGTGAACCTCCGTCAGCAAAAACCCCGCCACAAACACTAAGTCCCAGAAATACCGCAAGAATCTTCTTCATATCAGCCTCCATAGCCGAATAATTTAGTGGGTCATCGGCAACAACGCTGATGACTTGTAATTACTTTAATCGATCGAAATTATAAAATCGATCGGTAAAATTGATCAATATGGTTACTATAATCTTGTGTGCAAAATTTGTGCGCTACACCACTAATACACTAACAAACCCGAGATAGGAGAGATGAAGATGCGAGGCTATGCAGTTATGTTTTGTGTTCTGTTGACGGCATTCAACGCTGACGCAGGCCGTATAACGATGAGCAACCTGAAACAGTCCACCACTGAGAACGGTCACTCATTGTGCGTCTACTCCAACAGCATCTACAGCTTTATTTATGTCACCAGATCGAAGCACTGTCCTTTTTCGAAAAGTTTTGATGTAAGTGAAAGTGAATAGATTTCAACAAATTAATACTCACAGCAGCATACAATATGGGAAAATCAACAGGGGTTAAGCCATAGGGTACGAACAAAATGATTCCATATTTCTTAGAGCACATTGATAAAATCAGCACTTTCATTTCTGCTTTTGCTGCACTGTTAACTGCCATAGCAACTTTTTTCTTATGGCGTGTAACCCGTATCTTGGCAGAAGAGACAAAGCGAATGGTCGACGCTTCCGAGCAGCCTCAAGTAGTGGCGACGCTGGAACCTAACGCATGGTCAATGCTTTACTTTGATATCAGTGTCGTTAACACCGGAAACGCGCCAGCTTTCAACATTGAGGTCACATTTGATCCTCCTCTTGAAAATGCCTCCCATCGAAAAGATAAAACTATCCCTTTAAAGCAAATAAGTGTCTTAAGAAATGGTCAACAAATGACCAGCAATCTATGTGAATACAAACAGATAGAAGGTAAGGTATTCCAAGTCAGCATTAGCTGGACCAAAAAACCAAACTCTACGGTGAAAGAGATCATGAGTTATACATACGACATGGCTTCCTTTGCTGGTATTAGTCAATTGGGTGCCAAAAACCCAATGACAGAAATTTCACAACAAATTAAAGGAATTCGTGAAGATTGGAAGCATATCGCGAAAGGTACGAGGCGAATTCAAACAGACATCTATGACTCAGAAGACAGAATTGATGAAAAAAAGATGAGAGATGAACGGCTTCAACTGGCTAGAGAAGAATGGGAAAGCAGGCAAGCCAATAAGAAAGAGTAGAGAATGAACCGTCGCTGATTGGCTTTATCTGCAACACAAAGTGGGATACAGTCTGCGACACAAGATACTCCAGCGCCGCAGATACCTGACGTATGGTTGAACGAAGCCGCCTTATCGGTCAGCTTCAACTCTTTATAAAACCCCGCTTCGGCGGGGTTTTTGCTTTCTGGGGGCGAGAAAATTGCCTTTCTTAAGGTTCACTTCACGTGTAACCCGTTTCCACACTCTTTATTTTTTTTGTCACTCATGCGCTCAAATACCGAAACCCTACCGCTCGATGATCGAAGGTGCGGTATGAAAAATTGACCTAAATATTAATTGAAAATACAGGTTTTTTTAACTGGAAATACCACTATTGTATTAGTTGGGCACGCTTTTGAAGGAGTGATTTAATTTAGCTTTAATCATTTTAGATGTTCGAAAAAAACGATTTTTAAGGCTCGCGGAATACTTGACTGTATTACATGGCAGCCATACAATCCGCATCGTTAATAGTATTAAGAATATGTAACGCACAAAAAAAAGCATTTAAATGAAATTTTCTCTGGATATTTCCCGGCCTCTTTTATGCAGTGTTTCTTATCATTGTTTAAAGGTTTGATTTTTCAGTTATTTATCTAATGCTCTTATAATTATAAATATTTTATATATTATTAATAATAACTATATTTACTGGCTTTAATGACAACCTCAAACCTTACCGTTACGGGGTTAATTATCAATGTGTTAACGCAGACCCTCTCGGTGAAGGTTTTTTCATTTTGATAGCTAATGTCTGGGAATATCCATTCCATCAATGATGGAAGATAATAAGAGTATTTCTCATCGGCAAGAGCCGATATTGTAGGAGCATATATGAGCTTAACGAATC
Source organism: Lelliottia sp. EB106-05-01-XG201 (assembly GCF_058791735.1). NCBI lineage: Bacteria > Pseudomonadati > Pseudomonadota > Gammaproteobacteria > Enterobacterales > Enterobacteriaceae > Lelliottia > Lelliottia sp. EB106-05-01-XG201. The sequence continues at coordinate 4,102,387 of NZ_JBYTDV010000001.1, read as the reverse complement.
ACTTTGTGAATTTAAAAGTTAGCCGAAAACTATTCTTGGGTTTTTCGGTGATTCTGCTGGTTAACCTCATGATACTTTCATCGGGTTTACTGGGACTTAACGCGATTCAGGATAAAGCGACCAAAAGCAATTTAGCCACGAATCTCTACAAATCCCTTTCGTCAATTCGTGTTGCGCGTACGAATTTCCAGTACACCATGGATCAAAAATATCTGGATAACATTAACGATGGGACGGGAGAGTTACTGGAGACCCTTAACCTGCTGCACCGCTTTAGCTGGTCGGTGGATGGTAAAGCCGCACTGAACACAACCACTGATGCTGTGAATGACTACATTGCCGCGCTGACCCCCTTTAACAAAGCCATTGCGGAAAAAAAGCAGAGTGAAGAACAGCTCTCTTCTCAGATACTTTCCAGCAATGCCGCTCTCATTATCCAGCAGAGCCGGGACCCGTCGCTCTCGCCTGCAGAAGCCTTACTGAGCGCCCAAGCGGCCTTCACGATGAGTGACATTGATTCACAATTGACGCTCTATAAACAGCATCCGACGCTCGAGCAACAGAAGGTCGTCACGACGTTTCTGCAGAACGGTAAAACCATCTCTAAGCAGCTTTTAACAATGCTGCCCGACGCGCGACGGGCGATGATGCAGACCAACATCGACAGTATCAATCGCATTAGTCAGGAGCTGAGAAATTACCGTAACGTCTGGGGCGTGCAAACATCACTTTCCGATAATTTAACTGATAAAGCGGAGATTCTGACGGAGGACATCCAGGCGCTCTCTAATCTGCAGCAGCAAAAAATGGTAGACGCCGTCATTAGCGTGCAATGGCAAATGGCTACCGTAGCCGCCGCGGGTATCGTGCTCGCCGTACTGCTGGCGATGGCGATCACCCGGTCGATCACCCGCCCGCTCAATGAAACCTTACGGGTGGCCGAACAAATTGCCAAAGGCGATCTCACCGGAACCCTCACCCATACCCGCCAGGATGAATTAGGTCTCCTGATGCAGGCGGTTGCCACCATGAATGAAAGCCTGAAAAGCATCATTCGTGATGTGCGGGAAGGGGTGGACAGCGTGGCGCGTTCAGCGTCGGAAATTGCCGCTGGCAATTTAGATCTGTCGTCGCGTACCGAGCAGCAGTCTGCCGCCGTGGTTCAAACGGCAGCCAGTATGGAAGAGCTCACCTCCACCGTGGCCCTGAACGCAGAAAATGCCAATCACGCCCGCGTACTGGCCCAGGAAGCCTCAGTAAATGCCAGCGAAGGGAGCCAAATCTCGCAGAAAGTGATCGACACCATGAAGAATGTGCGTATCAGCTCGCGCCGCATTTCAGAGATCACCACGGTCATTAACAGCATCGCCTTCCAGACGAATATCCTGGCGCTGAATGCCGCCGTTGAGGCTGCACGCGCGGGCGATCAGGGGAAAGGATTCGCGGTGGTCGCGGCGGAAGTGCGTAGCCTTGCTCAACGCAGCGCCCAGTCGGCGAAAGAAATTGAAAACCTGATCAACGAATCGGCGGTGTTTGTCGATACAGGCTTTAACCTTGTCGAAGGGGCGGGGGAAGCGATGACGCGCATTGAAAGTTCCGTGGCACAGGTGCGCAACATCATGAGCGAGATTGCTTCCGCTACGGACGAACAAAGCCGCGGTATTTCACAAATTGCCCAGGCGATGGCCGAGATGGACACCACCACTCAGCAAAATGCGGCGCTGGTGGAAGAGTCCTCTGCCGCCGCCAGCTCGCTGGAAGGGCAGGCCGTCCAGCTGGAAAAAGTGGTCTCCGTGTTCAAAGTCTCTGCTGCAGCTACCCAGCGGGCGAGCGAAGCGCAGACAGTCAAGCCTGTGCTGGTTATACAAGCCGCGCAGCCACAAAACGACTGGGTTCAGTTCTGAATCTGACCACGTTACTTCCTCACGTCAGGCAGCAAATTGCCTGACGTGAGATCCTAAGATGTGGGAAAAGAGACTGAGTGCCCGCGAAACCTGCCTCGCCAAATCAAACCAATTCTCATTTTTGCGACTAATAGCACATTTCACTGTTTATGGTCGCAATGGTGATTTTTTCCCAATCCGCGCGATCCCATTCACAAAATTACGCGCTGAAAACTCGCCATTTTTCAGTGTTGAATGGATGTTATGAATGCTGTCGGTTTGTAACTCATTTATGGCTTATAGATTAACGAAATCTTTCCGTTCAATACATTTGCCTTGTGAATGTGTGATGCCCTCGACGCTTTTCCCGATGCTGACACGTATTTATTAACTTATTTGATAATATACAAAAATGTTTAAGGCAAATAACGTCTAATTATTCACCTTTAATTGCCTGAAATATCACCTTTATTCATTCTGGTTTATCGCCATAAATAGATCATGGTTATCGCCATAAATTTAATTTATCTGCGTGACTTTTGTTGATCAATATCAGGCGTTTCATTGATTGCGTTAATGGTAAGTGTATGATTTATAGCTGTTAATGAGGGGTTTGAAGAGTCTCTATGTAATATGAAAAAGTAATCTGTGAGTAACAGCACATACCCTCGTCATCAATAATGAGTAGAATTCTGCCACGGCATAAGGAAATAAGAGCAGAATATGACGAACACTATTATTCTACCGAAAACGCAACATCTGGTTGTATTTCAGGAAGTCATTAAAAGTGGATCTATCGGTTCTGCCGCCCGACAACTTGGCCTGACTCAGCCGGCCGTCAGCAAAATCATCAACGATATCGAATCCTACTTTGGCGTTGAGCTGATTGTGCGCAAAAACACCGGCGTGAAGCTGACCAGCGCGGGGCAAACCCTCCTCGCGTACTCCGAATCCATCACCCGCGAAATGAAGAACATGGTCAGTGAGATGAACAGCCTGAGCTTCAGTACCGTCATCGACGTTTCGTTCGGCTACCCGTCGCTGATTGGCTTTACGTTCCTCTCAAGCATGATCAAAAAGTTCAAGGAAGTGTTCCCGAAAGCGCGCGTCTCCATGTTTGAAGCGCAGCTCTCTTCGTTCCTCCCGGCCATCCGCGACGGTCGGCTGGATTTCGCCATCGGCACCCTGAGCGATGAGATGCTGCTGCAGGACCTGCACGTCGAGCCGCTGTTTGAGTCCGAGTTTGTGCTGGTGGCGAGTAAAACACGAACGTGCACCACAACGACGACACTGGCATCGCTCACGCATGAGCAGTGGGTGATGCCGCAAACCGATATGGGCTACTACAAAGAATTACTAACCACCCTTCAGAATAACCACATCAGCATCGAAAACATCGTCCAGACCGATTCCGTCGTCACCATCTATAACCTGGTTCTCAACGCCGATTATCTCACCGTGATCCCGAGAGACATGATTACGCCATTCGGTTCAGACCAGTTTGTGGTGCTGCCGGTGGAAGATGAATTACCCGTGGCACGCTATGCCGCCGTCTGGTCAAAAAATTATCGTATTAAAAAATCCGCTTCGGTATTAGTGGAGTTGGCGAAGCAATATTCCGCGCAAAACAGCGAAAGGCGAAAACAGCTGACATTAACTGAATAATATTTTTAGCAGCATCCATTTTAAAACACCCGGTGAGGAATATTCCTCGCTGACACCCAGATTTTGTTTACAGAAAATGAATTATTATAAAGAGGATTATATGCACATTACTTACGATCTTCCGGTAACGATTGAAGAAATACAAGATGCTCGCAAACGTCTGGCGGGTAAAATTTATAAAACCGGTATGCCGCGTTCGAATTATCTGAGCGAGCGCTGCAAAGGTGAAATTTTCCTGAAGTTTGAAAATATGCAGCGCACCGGCTCGTTTAAAATTCGCGGTGCCTTCAACAAATTAAGCTCGTTAACCGAAGCCGAACGCCGCAAAGGCGTGGTGGCGTGCTCGGCGGGTAACCACGCTCAGGGCGTGTCGCTCTCCTGCGCGATGCTCGGCATCGACGGCAAAGTGGTGATGCCGATGGGCGCGCCGAAATCGAAAGTGGCCGCCACCCGTGATTACTCCGCGGAAGTGATACTCCACGGCGAGAACTTTAACGACACCATCGCCAAAGTCAGCGAAATCGTCGAACTGGAAGGCCGCATCTTTATTCCACCGTATGACGACGTAAAAGTCATTGCCGGGCAGGGCACCATTGGTCTGGAAATTCTCGAAGACTTATATGATGTCGATAACGTTATTGTCCCTATCGGCGGCGGCGGATTAATTGCCGGTATTGCTACGGCGATTAAATCCATTAACCCAACCATTAATATTATCGGCGTGCAGTCCGAAAACGTTCACGGTATGGCGGCATCGTACTACGCCGGGGAAATTATGAATCACCGCACAACCGGGACATTAGCCGACGGTTGCGATGTTTCTCGTCCAGGTAATTTAACCTTCGAAATTGTCCGTGAATTAGTCGACGACATCGTGCTGGTGAGCGAAGACGATATTCGCAACAGCATGGTCGCGCTGATCCAGCGCAATAAAGTGGTGACAGAAGGGGCTGGCGCGCTGGCAACGGCTGCATTATTAAGCGGAAAACTGGATCATTATATTCAGGGGCGCAAAACGGTTAGTATTATTTCCGGCGGCAATATCGACCTTTCCCGCGTTTCCCAAATTACCGGCCTCGTTGATGCATAAATAAGGATAAATTATGAGCAACTCTGAAACTATCATTGCCAGTCAGACAAAAACGTCTTCCTGGCGAAAATCAGATACCACCTGGACACTGGGGCTGTTCGGTACGGCTATCGGCGCGGGCGTGCTGTTCTTCCCCATCCGCGCGGGTTTTGGCGGGCTGATCCCGATTCTGCTGATGCTGCTGCTGGCGTATCCGATCGCCTTCTACTGCCACCGTGCGCTGGCGCGTCTGTGCCTCTCCGGCAGCAATCCGTCGGGGAATATCACCGAGACGGTGGAAGAGCATTTTGGTAAGACCGGCGGTGTGGTCATCACCTTCCTCTACTTCTTTGCGATTTGCCCGCTGCTGTGGATTTACGGCGTCACCATTACTAACACCTTCATGACCTTCTGGGAAAACCAGCTCCAGCTGCCTGCGTTGAACCGCGGCTTTGTGGCCCTGTTCCTGCTCCTGCTGATGGCGTTCGTTATCTGGTTTGGTAAAGACCTGATGGTGAAAGTGATGAGCTTCCTGGTGTTCCCGTTCATCGCCAGCCTGGTGTTGATCTCCCTGTCGCTGATCCCTTACTGGAACTCGGCGGTGATCGACCAGGTCAACCTGAGTGACATCTCCTTCACCGGACACGACGGCATTCTGGTCACCGTCTGGCTGGGGATTTCCATCATGGTCTTCTCCTTCAACTTCTCGCCAATCGTCTCCTCGTTCGTGGTGTCGAAACGTGAAGAGTACGAAGGCGAGTTCGGCAAAGAGTTCACCGAGCAGAAATGTTCCAAAATCATCGGCCGCGCGAGCATGCTGATGGTGGCGGTGGTGATGTTCTTCGCCTTTAGCTGCCTGTTCACGCTCTCTCCGCAGAACATGGCGGAAGCCAAAGCGCAGAACATTCCGGTGCTCTCTTACCTGGCGAACCACTTCGCGTCGCTCTCGGGCACCAAATCGACCTTCGCTACCGTACTGGAATACGGCGCGTCGATCATCGCTCTGGTCGCCATCTTCAAATCCTTCTTCGGCCACTACCTGGGCACGCTGGAAGGGCTGAATGGCCTGGTGCTGAAGTTTGGCTACAAAGGCGATAAGAAGAAAGTGTCTGTCGGCAAACTCAACACCATCAGCATGATCTTCATCATGGGCTCCACCTGGGTCGTGGCCTACGCCAACCCGAACATTCTGGACCTGATTGAAGCGATGGGCGCACCGATTATCGCCTCTCTGCTGTGCCTGCTGCCGATGTACGCCATCCGCAAAACGCCAGCGCTGGCGAAATTCAAAGGCAGAACCGAGAACATCTTCGTCACCGCGATTGGGCTGCTGACCATTCTGAATATCGTTTACAAACTTTTCTGATTCAAAGCTCAGGATGAGCGGAGTAAAGACATGAATGAATTTCCGGTTGTATTGGTCATTAACTGTGGATCGTCTTCTGTGAAGTTTTCGGTGCTGGATGCGGCGAGCTGCGAAGCACTGATGACCGGCATCGCCGACGGCGTGAACACCGACAATGCCTTTATATCCGTGAACGGGAGCGAGCCAGTCGCACTGGCTCGCAAGGACTACGAAGGGGCGCTGGCTGCCATCGCCCTGGAGCTGGAGAAGCGCGACTTGATGAGCAGCGTGGCCTTAATTGGCCACCGCATCGCTCACGGTGGCAGCCTGTTCAGTGAGTCCACCCTGATCACCGATGAGGTTATCGACCAGATCCGTCAGGTGTCGCCTCTGGCCCCGCTGCACAATTACGCCAATCTCAGCGGCGTGGAAGCCGCGCAGCAACTGTTCCCTGGCGTGCAGCAGGTCGCGGTGTTTGATACCAGTTTCCACCAGACGCTCGCGCCACAGGCCTATCTCTACGGTCTGCCGTATCGCTTCTTCGAAGAGCTCGGCGTGCGCCGCTACGGCTTCCACGGCACCTCTCACCGCTATGTTTCTCAGCAGGCCTATGGGTTGCTGAATATTTCCGAAGCGGATAGCGGGCTGGTGATTGCGCACCTCGGCAACGGGGCATCGATTTGCGCGGTTCGCAACGGGCGCAGCGTGGACACCTCCATGGGCATGACGCCGCTGGAAGGACTGATGATGGGCACGCGCTGCGGCGATGTCGATTTTGGCGCCATGGCGTGGATTGCTCAGCAGACCGGTCAGACGTTCGAGGATCTCGAGCGCGTCGTCAACAAAGAGTCAGGCCTGCTCGGGCTTTCCGGCCTCTCGTCTGATTTGCGCACCCTGGAAAAAGCCTGGCACGACGGACACGAGCGCGCCCGCCTGGCCATTGAGACCTTCGTCCACCGCATCGCCCGCCATATCGCCGGTCATGCCGCGTCCCTGCATCGTCTGGACGGGGTGATCTTTACGGGCGGCATCGGTGAAAACTCCCGGCTGATTCGCCAGCTGGTGACGGATCGCCTGCGGGTGCTCGGCATCCAGCTTGATGAAGAGAAAAACGCCCAGCCCGGCAGCGCCGGTGAGCGCGTCATCTCCGCAGACACGTCCCGCGTGCCCTGCGCCGTGATCCCAACCAACGAAGAAAAAATGATCGCACTGGATGCCCTCCGTCTTGGAAAGGTCCATCTGGCTGCGGAAATCGCCTGACACAGAGAGAAACTCATGAAGGTAAATATCGATATTCGTGTCGCTCCCTACAGCGACGCGTGGGCCGGCTTTTGCGGTAACGACTGGCAAGAGAGCATTAACGTGCGGGATTTTATCCAGCATAACTACACGCCGTACGAGGGTGACGAGCACTTTTTAGCGCCCGCGACGCCTGCCACCACGGCGCTGTGGCAGAAGGTGATGGAGGGCATTCGTCAGGAGAACGCCACCCATGCCCCGGTCGATTTCGACACTAACGTCGCCACCACTATCACTGCCCACGGGCCGGGCTACATTGAGAAAGAGCTGGAAACCATTGTCGGCCTGCAAACGGACAGTCCGCTGAAGCGCGCCCTGCATCCGTATGGCGGGATCAACATGATCCGCAGCTCCTTTGAAGCCTATGGCCGCGAGATGGATCCGCAGTTCGAATACCTCTTCACCCATCTGCGCAAGACCCACAACCAGGGCGTATTCGACGTCTACTCGCCGGAGATGATGCGCTGCCGTAAATCCGGCGTGCTCACCGGTTTGCCGGACGGCTACGGACGTGGACGCATCATCGGCGACTACCGCCGCGTGGCGCTGTACGGCATCAGCTATCTGGTGCGCGAACGTGAGCTACAGTTTACCGATCTGCAGCCGAGAATGGAGCGCGGAGAAGATCTCGAGGCGACCATTCGCCTGCGCGAAGAGCTGTCCGAGCACCGCCGCGCGCTGCTGCAAATCCAGGAGATGGCGGCCAAATACGGGTGTGATATTTCGCGCCCGGCGATGAATGCCCAGGAGGCGGTGCAGTGGCTGTACTTTGCCTATCTGGCGGCGGTGAAATCGCAGAACGGCGGGGCGATGTCCCTGGGCCGCACGGCGACCTTCCTTGATATTTACATCGAACGCGACATGAAGGCCGGGCGTCTGAACGAGCAGCAGGCGCAGGAGCTGATCGACCACTTCATCATGAAGATCCGCATGGTGCGCTTCCTGCGAACCCCGGAGTTCGACACCCTGTTCTCGGGCGATCCGATCTGGGCTACGGAAGTGATCGGCGGGATGGGGCTGGATGGCCGCACGCTGGTCAGCAAATCCTCGTTCCGCTATCTGCACACGCTCAACACCATGGGGCCAGCGCCAGAGCCGAACCTGACGATCCTGTGGTCGGAACAACTGCCGATTGCCTTCAAAAAATATGCCGCGCAGATGTCGATCGCGACCTCCTCGCTGCAGTACGAGAATGACGATCTGATGCGCGCGGATTTCGACAGCGATGATTACGCCATCGCCTGCTGCGTCAGCCCGATGGTGATCGGCAAGCAGATGCAGTTCTTCGGGGCGCGCGCCAACCTCGCCAAAACGCTGCTGTACGCGATCAACGGCGGGGTGGATGAGAAGCTGAAAATCCAGGTCGGCCCGAAAACCGCGCCGCTGCTGGATGACGTGCTGGATTACGACACCGTGATGGCGAGCCTCGACCACTTTATGGACTGGCTGGCGGTGCAGTACATCAGCGCCCTGAACCTGATCCACTACATGCACGACAAATACAGCTACGAAGCTTCGCTGATGGCGCTGCACGATCGCGACGTCCATCGCACCATGGCCTGCGGCATCGCGGGCCTGTCGGTGGCGGCGGATTCTCTGGCGGCGATCAAGTACGCCACCGTGAAACCGGTGCGTGACCACACGGGTCTGGCCGTCGATTTCGTGATTGAAGGGGAGTATCCGCAGTACGGTAACAACGACGACCGCGTGGACAGCATCGCCTGCGATTTGGTTGAGCGCTTTATGAAGAAAATCCAGGCGCTGCCAACCTATCGCAACGCCGTGCCGACCCAGTCGATTCTGACCATTACCTCGAACGTGGTCTACGGTCAGAAAACGGGGAATACCCCGGACGGCCGCCGCGGTGGTACACCGTTTGCGCCGGGTGCGAACCCGATGCACGGCCGCGATCGCAAAGGCGCGGTGGCGTCGTTAACCTCGGTGGCGAAATTGCCGTTTACCTACGCCAAAGACGGGATTTCGTACACCTTCTCGATTGTGCCGCAGGCGCTGGGCAAGGACGAAGGGGTACGCAAAACCAACCTCGTTGGCCTGCTGGACGGGTATTTCCACCACGAGGCGGCCATCGAGGGTGGGCAGCACCTGAACGTCAACGTCATGAACCGGGAAATGCTGATGGATGCCATTGAACATCCAGAAAATTATCCGAACCTGACGATCCGCGTCTCAGGCTATGCGGTCCGTTTTAACGCCCTGACGCGCGAGCAGCAGCAGGACGTCATTTCACGAACCTTTACCCAGGCGATTTAAGCCAACACCTGTGAACCGGCCCCCTTCATTGAAGGGGGCTTTTTTTTGCCCGCTGAACATACAAATTTGTTTATATAATTGATCACACATCTTCATCCGGTCTTGAAAAACAATGCCCCTGCTTTTCCCTACCACCATTTAAGGACAGTAAGATGATGAAAATGACCCGAATTGCCCTGCTCGCCGCCACCCTCGCGGGTTTCAGTTTTGCGGCTCAGGCAGCAAACGTTGAGGCTGCACCGTCCCCTTCGCAAGATCCGCTGGTTCAACATCTTAAGCTCAGCAACGATCAGGTGAAGAAAATTGAAGATCTACACCAGAAACTGGAAGACAACGTCAGCAAGATCCCGATGACCGGCGTGAAAGATGGCGCGCTGATCGATATGTTCCAGTCCGGAAAATGGAACGAAAGTGTGGTGAAAAATCAGCTTGCGGCCTTCAGTAAGGTGGAAGAGCAGGCGCGCTATTACCGTGTGAAATACTACTTCGACGTCAGCCAGGTGCTCACGCCGGAGCAGCGTAAGCAGATCAAAACCGATATGGCGAATGCGCTGAGCGAGTGATCCTGGGCGCCCGCGTGCGTCGCGGGCGTTTTAATGTGGTGTTTGTGGGGAATGCTTATGCTATGTTGGCGATCATTCTTTGTATCCGCAGAAAGAGTGAATTAATTTACCAATCACCGTAGGGGTAGGTTTTGCCTTTGATAAATTCTTCTGTCTCTTTGGTATATTCGTAACCCTGTGAATGTTGAGTTATCCCTTTACAACCATCCAGTTTCTCGCCAGATAATGTGATTATTTTTTCCGGTTCTACCGGACTACTACCGTTGCCGCTGGCAGTGTTCTGTAGCCAAACCTTTACTTTACCTTCAGGAGCTAAGCCAAACAGTAAAGTGTTAAACCAGGCCATCTCACCATAATCGTCTAACCCTGTTGAAACACTCATCTTTTGCCTGACGGATTCGGGAAAAGTCACATGCGTTTCGTAGGTTTTTTTATCAATGATAGAGTCCCAACAAAACAGCATTGTCACAGGAGGGTGCCGGATTTTATTGAACTGTGCATGTCGTCTGACTTTATTATTCCATGTGCTGACTGTCGCCCAATTGTCCTGAATACCATCCAGACTCCTGAATGAGTAAAGGATTTTTTTGTCATCGATGATACCAACATAAGTAACATCAGCGGGCAAAGCCTTCGGAGTGAAAAACGCAAATTCAATCAGTCCATAAGGCATCTTACCCGTTTCTTCTGGTGTTATGGACTTGCCGGATTGGCACCCGAATAAAGCAAGTACCAAAGCAAACAGGAACTGTTTTCCATAACTCATTTTTGAATTCCGTCCATGTTGTAGATTGTCCTTTGCCAGTTTTCATCTGGCCTGTTTACAAAACTAAGGGTCTCGGACATTGAGGCTCCACCGTAGGGCTTTTTTGTTCTATCAAGAATAATGCTGTTCCAGTTTGCCGAGCAGTGGATAAGGTTCTTAGCAATACAATCAGTTTCTTGCTGATTAAATTCTGACGGAATTTTCCCTGAACGACATGCTTGCCCCATTAATATCGATTTTTCACATAGTTTTAAAAGATCTGGGCTGAGATTTAGGGCATCATTTTTTTGAATTTCCTTAAACACTACTCCCGCATCCTGCGCCGCGTCGATCATCACCCGTAGTACCACTTTCGACCAGTCGTTCTTCACGATCCGCTTTTTCATTATCAGAGCCGCAAACGCGCGCTTTTGCATCCCGTTTCTTGGATGGGCTGGCATCCTTGTATCCTCCCAGGCATCAGCCGCAACGTCATGGGTGCGAATGAGCGGTGCCACGACCGCAGCAGATTCCAGTATCGGTAGCTGCTCCATAGCATGCCGGTAAGCTCGCGTATCCGTCAGCGGTGTATCCAGCGGCACGGTTTCCACTTCCGGACGCGTGAGGTAGATATTTTCCCGCATCACGGGCAGATAACCACCGCCGATATCAGAGTGCGCTCCGGGCAGAGCCAGCTCCGGCCAGGCGGGCTGCACGCTGTTCAAAGCGAAGTTAAAACGGCACTCGTGCTGCGCCGTGATGTGAAATACTTTCTCTGCCACGCCGGGGCGCAGCACGATATTAACGTCGCCGGTGTTCGCCGTGTGCGGATTAAGGCCGTTTTGCGGTGTGCCGATGGCGGCGACGGTATCAAAAATACCGATAAAGCGGGTTTTCCCTGCCGGAGCACCCGCGTATTCGACGTTATTCATTCCCTGGCGAATGGCATTGATAATAGCTCGATCTTCCGACTGAACGCGGTTGGCGAAATGGCGTGCCGCCGCTGCACCGCGACTAAAACCGAAGATATCGAATCTAAACTCAGTCACTTTCAGGGAAGGAACTGATACAAACTCCCTAATATCATCAAAGAACTTTTTAATCGCTCCCGCAATCTGCTTCACCGCCAGATCCGTCTTAGCAATCACCCCCGTATCCGCCACGCCTAAACTAAGCCCAATCATGCTGTCCGGCTTACCCGCCTCAGTACCGATCCCCTCAACGTAAATGGCCGCCTGCGCCATTCCTGATTCCACGGGCAAATCCGTTTTGTACAAGGTATTTAACCAGTGAATATTGGTGTACCCGCCGGTATAGCTGGTCGCCCCCGTGCCGGAGACGCCCATCTGCTCCTGCGCTGTACGCGCCAGAATGCTCTCGGCGTCCGGGTCGGAGAGGTCAAAGTGCGCGGCGGTACAGGCGGCAAGCATGTTTTGCGTGTTGACGGCGTTATTACCAGTCCCGTCAAAAAATACTCCGAGCGTCAGGGTAATATCCCGTTTTTCAGGCTGTTTTTCCTCATCGGGAGGAAACAGTTTATTATACTTTTCCGGCAACACCAGATCGCTGAATTCGGTATTCGCAATGAGATGTTTACTGCGAATATAATCATAACTTACGCTGATACTTTCAGTATCCAACATATCCTTCGTCACTGAACTCGATATAGCCTGAATCGACGCGCCGCGCAGTTCAATATGAAAATACTTTTCCTGACGGCCAAAGCGATTGGTACGGTAATAATCAAAGCTCAGCCGCAGCTTTTCATTGTCATTAATCGCCGCCATCAGAAGCGGTGAGCTTTTGTCGACCGGCTTGGTGAAGCGCAGTCCCTGGTGATGCGCACCACCTGTGGTGCTGACGCTGCTGGATGAGAGCTGATAAACAAGGATTTCGTTTTCGTGTCGATACTGAAAGCGGTTGCCGATCGATTTTTCTGTTCCACAGCCAGAGGATATTTGCCCCTGACGCTCTCCCGTCAGCGTTAAATAGATAACGTTGCTCATTCAATGACGTCCTTTTCATTGATTAATGAAATATATTGATGTGATTAATAAAGCAGGTCAGGAGTGTAGCCTTTTTACTCCCGTCAATATTGTTGTTAATGTCATGGAATCTGAAAATAAATCTCATGACGAGTGGTTTTTCCGGACCGACATATCAAGGAATGAGAGGAGAGATGAGCCGGGAAATACCACCTTGTAAAGTCCCCTCAACCTGGGTTGCTCAAGAGATCCCACAAAGAGAAATTGCGTTCACACTGGCAAATCAATCAACAACACGCATTTGTCGCGGACGTTTTGTTTCTTTGAACTGCGTCACTGTTAGAAAAGTATTTCTACAATCACCATATTCAGAGCATGATTGTCCTCTCCACAACCAAAAGCCATACAAATATTGTGACTTTTTTCTCTTACGCCCTCGGTATCATCTCTCCATTCAAATAATAAGCACCTGTACTCTTCTGGCTCATTATCGCTGGTGAGCGGAACCCATAAAAATAACTGTTTACCCTACAAAATAAGCGAGTGCCTTATGGATACGGCGACAAACAACAGCGTTATTGTGATTGATTCCCCGGCGGCAAGACGGGCGGGAATGAGTGAAAGCGAGTGGCAGGAAGCGATTAAATTCGACAGTAATGACACCGGTTGGGTGATCATGAGTATCGGCATGGCGATTGGTGCGGGGATTGTTTTTCTCCCGGTGCAGGTCGGATTAATGGGGCTTTGGGTTTTTCTGCTCTCTTCGATTATTGGTTATCCGGCGATGTATCTCTTTCAGCGTTTATTTATTAACACGCTGGCAGAATCCCCCGAGTGCAAAGATTACCCGAGTGTGATTAGCGGTTATCTCGGCAAGAACTGGGGGATCTTACTCGGTGCGCTCTATTTCGTGATGCTGGTCATCTGGATGTTTGTCTATTCCACGGCAATCACCAACGACAGCGCCTCGTATTTACATACCTTTGGCGTCACCGATAGTCTGTTATCTGAAAACCCTTTTTACGGGTTATTCCTGATCTGCATTCTGGTGGCGATCTCTTCACGCGGTGAAAAGCTGCTGTTTAAAGTGTCGAGCCTGATGGTGCTGACCAAGCTGCTGGTGGTCGCGGCGCTCGGGCTGTCGATGATTGGCATGTGGCAACTGATTAACGTCGGCATGCTGCCGCCATTAGGCTTACTCATCAAGAATGCCATTATCACGCTGCCGTTTACCTTAACCTCGATTCTCTTTATTCAGACCCTCAGTCCGATGGTGATCTCTTATCGCTCGCGGGCCAAATCCATTGAAGTGGCGCGGCATAAAGCGCTGCGGGCGATGAATATTGCCTTTGGTATTCTGTTTGTGACGGTCTTTTTCTATGCGGTCTCGTTCACCCTGGCGATGGGCCACGACGAGGCGGTAAAAGCCTACGAGCAAAATATTTCTGCTCTGGCCATTGCCGCGCAGTTTATTAGCGGCGACGGCGCGGGCTGGGTCAAAATCGTCAGCGTTATCTTAAATATTTTTGCCGTCATGACCGCGTTCTTTGGCGTTTATCTGGGCTTTCGTGAAGCCACGCAGGGCATTGTGATGAATGTGCTGCGCCGCAAATTACCCGAAGAGAAGATCAATGAACGTCTGGTGCAGCGCGGTATTATGCTGTTCGCCATTCTGCTGGCCTGGAGTGCGATTGTTCTCAATGCACCGGTGCTGAGTTTTACCTCTATTTGTAGCCCGATCTTTGGCATGGTCGGCTGCTTAATTCCGGCGTGGCTGGTCTATAAAGTCCCCGCGCTGCACAAATATAAAGGCGTATCGCTGGTGATTATTATTATTACCGGGCTGCTGCTTTGTGTTTCTCCTTTCCTCGCGTTCTCCTGAGGGCAATTAAGGTCGTAACGATGTCTGAGCAAACTAATCCTTTATGGAACCATTTTATTCGCGCGGTGCAGGAAGAGGTCAAACCTGCGCTGGGGTGTACGGAACCGATCTCACTGGCGCTGGCCTGTGCGATTGCCGCAGAGCAGCTGTCCGGGGAGGTCACGCACATTGAGGCGTGGGTTTCTCCGAACCTGATGAAAAACGGCCTCGGCGTGACGGTGCCTGGCACCGGCATGGTCGGTCTGCCGATTGCTGCGGCGCTGGGGGCGTTAGGGGGCAACGCGCAGGGTGGGCTTGAAGTGCTCAAAGGCGTTTCAGCGGATGCCGTTGCGCAGGCGAAAACGCTGTTAGGCGCGGGAAAAGTGCAGGTGAAACTGCAGGAGCCCTGTGAGGAGATCCTCTACTCGCGGGCTCGCGTCTGTGCCAGCGATGAATCGGCTGAGGTGACGATTGCGGGCGGACATACGCGCGTCGTGCAGGTAGTCGTTCAGGGTGAGACCCGGTTCACACTGGACGAACAGCCCGAGTGTTGCGCCGACGATCCGCTGGCCATGCTTTCACGCACCACGCTTTCGCAGATCCTTGAGTTTGTTGAACAGGTGCCGTTCTCGGACATCGCTTTTATTCTTGAGGCCGCGCACCTGAACGACGCCCTTTCCCGTGAAGGGCTCACCGGGCAATGGGGGCTGCATATCGGTGCGACGCTGAATAAGCAGCGTTCTCGCGGATTGATGGCGCAGGATTTGGGCTCGGATATTGTCATTCGAACCAGTGCGGCGTCGGATGCGCGGATGGGCGGGGCGACGCTTCCGGCCATGAGCAACTCCGGTTCAGGCAATCAGGGGATCACCGCGACGATGCCGGTACTGGTCGTGGCGGAATATCTCAAGGTGGACGACGAGAAGCTGGCGCGAGCGCTGATGCTTTCGCATCTGGCGGCGATCTATATCCACAATCAGCTTCCGCGTCTGTCGGCGCTGTGCGCGGCTACCACGGCGGCGATGGGGGCGGCTGCGGGTATGGCGTGGCTGTTCGACGGTCGCTATCAAACGCTGTCGATGGCGATTGGCAGCATGATCGGTGATGTGAGCGGCATGATTTGCGACGGCGCTTCCAACAGCTGCGCCATGAAAGTCTCAACCAGCGTGAGCAGTGCCTGGAAAGCGGTGATGATGGCGCTGGATGATTCCGCCGTGACGGGCAACGAAGGGATTGTGGCCGATGATGTCGAGCACTCTATTGCGAATTTATGCTCGCTGGCCTGTCAGTCGATGCAGGCCACGGACCGACAGATTATTGCGATTATGGCCAACAAAGTGACCTGACGTGCAGGCTCTCTCCCCGCCCGGGAGAGAGTCATTTTTACACCGGCAAATCAATCAGCAGCGCGCGCAGCGGGGTATCAGCGACCAGCGTAATGTTCGCTTCATCGCGGATAAACGCGCCGTCACCGCAGGTGAGCGCTTCTTTCTCTTCCGCGTGCGTCAGAGCATGCACCGTGCCGTGGATAGATTGCAGGTAAGCTCGCGGCCCGTGGAGCTGGAAGCTCGCCTGTTCACCTTTTTTCAGCTCGATATGGTGCAGCCACACCTGCTGACGCAACTGCAGGCTGCCGTTGCTGCCATCCGGCGTTGCAATCAGCTGCTGCTTATCGCCGCTCAGATTGATCTTCTGCACCAGCGGATTTTCCCGCTCCGGGCAGGCATCCAGCCAGAGCTGCATGCGGGTCAGCGTCTTATCTTTGCTGAGGTTATGTTCGCTATAGCTAATGCCGGGCTGCGTTGAAATCAGCAGCGCTTCGCCCGCCTTCGCCTGGACATGATTGCCCTCGCTATCGCGATATTCTGCTTCACCTTCCAGTATCAGATTCAGGATATCCACTTTCGGATACGTGCGGGGCTGGAAGGAGGCGCCAGGTGCGAGCACTTCCTGATTCAGCACGCGCAGTGAGGCGTAACCGAGCAGTTTTGGGTCAAAGTAGTGTCCAAAGGAAAAGGTGTAGCGGGCCTGCAGCCAACCGAAATCGGCTTGTCCGCACTGTTTTGCTGTTCTTGTCGTAATCATAAAACTGACCTCTCTTTACACTAAAACAATGGTAAAGGTATGGACGCTTCATTGTTAGCCAGATATTCTGCCCGGTATGTTCAAATTTCCTGAATGAGAACCAGATGGCAAAAGAGAGAGCATTGACGCTTGAGGCGCTGCGCGTCATGGACGCGATAGACCGGCGTGGCAGCTTTGCCGCTGCGGCTGACGAGCTGGGGCGCGTTCCGTCTGCCCTGAGCTACACCATGCAGAAACTGGAAGAAGAGCTGGATGTGGTGCTTTTCGACCGTTCTGGTCACCGAACAAAATTCACCAATGTCGGGCGCATGCTGCTGGAGCGCGGCCGCGTTCTGCTGGAAGCGGCTGATAAGCTGACCACCGACGCCGAAGCCCTGGCGCGCGGCTGGGAAACTCATCTAACGCTGGTCACCGAAGCGCTGGTGCCGACATCGGCGCTGTTCCCGCTGGTGGATCGTCTGGCCGCGAAAGCCAACACCCAGCTCTCCGTCATCACCGAAGTGCTGGCGGGCGCGTGGGAACGGCTGGAGACGGGCAGGGCGGATATCGTCATTGCGCCTGACATGCACTTCCGCTCCTCGTCTGAAATCAATTCGCGCAAGCTGTATAGCGTGATGAACGTCTATGTCGCCGCGCCGGATCACCCGATCCATCAGGAGCCGGAGCCGTTATCCGAGGTGACTCGCGTGAAATATCGCGGCGTGGCGGTGGCGGATACCGCCCGTGAGCGCCCGGTGCTCACCGTGCAGCTGCTGGATAAACAGCCGCGACTGACGGTGACCTCCCTCGAAGACAAGCGTCAGGCGCTGTTAGCGGGCCTGGGTGTGGCGACGATGCCTTATCCGTTTGTGGAAAAAGACATCGCCGAAGGGCGGCTGCGCGTAGTCAGCCCGGAATACACCAACGAGGTGGATATCATCATGGCGTGGCGTCGCGACAGCATGGGTGAGGCCAAATCCTGGTGCCTGCGCGAAATCCCAAAACTCTTCGCACACAATAAGTAGCTTTTGTAGGCCCGGTAAGCTCAGCGCTACCGGGCACAATTATCAAGGCTGCAATTTCGGATCCGACCCAAAGCGGTTTTCGCCCGGCGTGCCGCTCTGGCAGTTAAAGGCCAGAATGATCAGCCAGCCGACGATCGGGATCAACACCAGCAGCAGCCACCAGGCCGAACGATCCGTATCGTGGAGTCGGCGGAACAGCACCGCCAGCGACGGCAGAAAGACCAGCAGCGCGTAAATGGTGGTGAGAATACCTTCGCCACCCGCGCGCTCCCATCCCAGGATTTTATCGACAATCCCCAGCACGAGCGTGAGGATGAAGTTCACCAGAACGAACATCCAGTACTCTTTGCGACGGGCGCGACCACTGAACCCCACGTAATTTCTCAGTACTTTTAGATACCAATCCATTTTCTGCCTCGATATTCAGACAATCTCTTGTTTTTTAAGCGATCGAGGTAAGGATAGTCGCAGATTCTGAATTAAAAAAGGGCATCCGAAGATACCCTTAAAATTTAGCGAAAACGCGTATCGCGGCCGTGCGGCTCGTCCAGATCCTGCCACGGTCCGATGGAGATAATGCCCGTCGGGTTGATGGTTTTATGGCTGCGATAGTAGTGGGTGCGGATGTGATCGAAATCGACGGTCTCAGCGATGCCGTCCATCTGATAAATATCGCGCAGGAAACCATAAAGATTCAGGTAATCGCTGATGCGGTGTTTATCGCACTTAAAGTGGGTGACGTACACTGGATCGAAGCGGACCAGCGTAGTCCACAGGCGAATGTCGGCTTCCGTCAGGCGGTCGCCCGTCAGATAGCGATGCTGGCCCAGGATCTGCTCCAGGCGCGCCAGGGATTCAAACACTTTTCCGACCGCTTCGTCGTAAGCTTCCTGGCTGGTGGCAAAACCGGCTTTGTAGACGCCGTTGTTGACGTTGTCGTAGATCCAGCTGTTCAGCTCGTCGATCTTATCGCGCAGCTCTGGCGGGTAAAAATCCCCGGCCCGCGCGCCCTGGGCGTCAAACGCCGTATTGAACATGCGAATGATTT
Organism: Lelliottia sp. EB106-05-01-XG201; assembly: GCF_058791735.1. Classification (NCBI taxonomy): domain Bacteria; kingdom Pseudomonadati; phylum Pseudomonadota; class Gammaproteobacteria; order Enterobacterales; family Enterobacteriaceae; genus Lelliottia; species Lelliottia sp. EB106-05-01-XG201. Next base: position 4,083,564 of record NZ_JBYTDV010000001.1, on the reverse strand, counting down.
CAGCGGATTCATTGCTGACGATAGTCTGGTTTTTCTTGTCCCACAGGACCGGGACGGTGACGCGACCGGTGTAGTGCGGGTCGGCGCGCAGATAGAGCTGATAGAGGAAATCGTGGTGGTAAAGATCGTCACCGGTGGCTGCCGGGAAGTCGCTGTCGAAGGTCCAGCCGTTTTCCAGCATCAGCGGATTGACGACGGAAACTGGAATTAAGGAGTCCAGCCCTTTGAGCTTGCGCACGATCAGCGTGCGGTGCGCCCACGGACAGGCGAGGGAAACATACAGATGGTAGCGATCTTTTTCTGCCGCAAAGCCGCCTTCTCCGCTTGGGCCCGGTGCACCATCGGCGGTCAGCCAGTTACGGAAAGCCGAAACAGAACGCTTGAAGCGTCCTCCAGTGGATTTGGTGTCGTACCAGATATCCTGCCAGACGCCGTCAACTAATTGTCCCATTCTTTCCTCCTTCAGACTTCAGATAGCAAAAGCGAGGAGAAATCTCCTCGCTTTTTTATTCAGTATAGCGTGCTTACCACTTCTTATTCAGAACACGGTCGATGCTGAAAGCGCCAGGACCGGTGATAGCCAGCAGCAGGAAGCCGCCTGCGATGGTCAGGTTTTTCATGAACATCAGGGAGTTCATACCTTCCGCAAAGTTGCTGTGGAAGATGAACGCCGTCAGCAGGGTGAAGCCAGCGGTGAACAGCGCGGTAGTGCGAGTCAGGAAACCGAACAGCACTGCCAGACCGCCGCCGAACTCAAGCAGGATAGTCAGGGGCAGCAGGAACCCCGGGACGCCCATCGCTTCCATGTACTGCTGAGTGCCTGCATAACCGGTAATTTTGCCCCAGCCCGCAGTGATAAACAGAATTGGCATCAATACACGCGCAACCAGCAAACCAACATCTTCTAATTTTTTCATTTTACTCTCCAGAAAACCACTTACGCGGCTGACGATTATTTGTGTGCAAATCCGGGTAGATACCGCGTGTTTGCTGTCGATGGAGAGGATAATAAACGTGACGAATGACAATTGTTAGCAAGGAAAACTGTCAATCTTCTTCAAAGATATTGAGTGAGTGGTATCGGGGAAGTGTGCCGGGTGGCGGCTTCGCCTTACCCGGCCTACGGGCACGGCTTGGTTTTGTAGGCCGGGTAAGCGTGAGCGCCACCCGGCAATACCACAGACGCTAAGACCGTAACTGCTGCTGGCGCAACGTCGATTTGACCAGACGCCAGGCACTCCAGGCACCAAAGCCGCGTCGTGCCCAGCGGACTAACATGCTGGGGTGACGAACCGACCAGATGGCCATCACGCTGCTGCCAACCAGTGCCCACGAGCGCAGGCTCAGGAAGGTGTTCCAGCCGCGATCGTAGGAACGCGTGACCTCCAGCCAGTCGCGACGGCTGGCCGTCAGATCCAGCCGTTGCTGCTGGATCTGGCTTAACAGATACGCTTTGCGTTTACGACGTTCCGTTGTGCTGCTCACGGCTTCTCATCCTCCAGCAGCGCGCGGTCGTTGGCCAGCTCCTGACGGGTATGACGCAGCAGCGTTGAACTGCGTGCTTTATGCAGCGTCCAGATCCCGCCAATGAGCGCGCCCACCAACAGCACGACGGTCGTGGCGATCATCGCGTTCAGGCGGTACTGCGGATCGATAGCCCAGATGATTAACACCATCAGGCTCATCAGCCCGAACGCGGCGAAGAGCATGGTCAGTCCCAGCATCAGCAGCATCTGGAAGAGATTGGCTTTCTCCTCTTCCAGCTCCACCACTGCCAGGCGGACCCGCGTTTCGGCAATCCCGACCAGCGTGGTTAACATACGCTGGCCAATGCCGAGGACGTTTTTAGCCGGCCCTTGTGCGTGACGAGGATCTTCCATAATCAGCGACGCGTCAGCAGAACGCCCAGAACCACACCGACGGCCGCGCCGATGCCCACGCCGGTCCACGGATTATCGCGGACATATTCGTCGGCTTTAGCAGCCGCTTCGCGGGTCTGTTTCGCCAGCGCATCACCGGTTTCACCCAGGCGATAGCGGCTCTCTTTCAGCGCGCTTTCCGCTTTGGAGCGCAGTTTGCTCAGCTCTTCTTTCGATTTGTCGGTAGAAGAGTTCAGTACCTCTTCCAGGGTATCCGCCAGGGATTTCAACTCAGCGCGCAGATGTTCTGAAGTCGTATCTTTAGACATAATTCTCTCCTGTTGAGATTTCCGTTAACTCAATAATCGCGAGCTTCAAGGGCTTTCAGTTCTTCTTCGGCCTCTTTCAGCTTATCTTCACGCTTAGCAATCTTCTCCGCATCCCCTTTCTCTTTCGCCTCTTTCAGGTCTTGACGGCGTTCAGCAATCTCGTCCTTCTGTTCAGCGATTTTCTTCTGGTGATCGGCACGCAGCTTGCTATCCGAGCAGTTGGCTTTCACTTCGCTCAGCGCTTTTTTCAGACCGTCGATACGGTGCTGATTATTATGCTTCTCGGCATAAGTGATCTCGCGCTGGATGTCCTTTTCTTTCTCCTGACAGAGAGTGTTAGCAAAGGACGCGGTGCTCAAAGAAAAAAGGGCCAAAGCCAGAGTGATGCGGTATTTCATTATAGAAACCTTCCATTGTGTTACGGCACTTGTAAAGAGTATGCCGCTTTTCCAGTGTCATGCGGAGAACTTCTGAGGGGTGCTCCGCGTACTTAAGCATAGTAAGTAAACGGGGTAATCACCAAAGTGAGTGAAAAGATTCAGAATCCTGGTAATTAACCAAACCGATGCGAGGTGTCTCGCAGCCGCGTTAACCACAGTGCTGTCTGACTCTCATCGTCCTGCAGCGCCACGATATACCCGCGCGGCAGGGAGCGGTCGAGGACCTCTTTTGCGGCAGCGCTCTGGGCGCTGGAGTCAAACTTGATCAGCAAAACGTCGTCCTGCGGCGTAATGCTTTTGAAGCGAATGCCGTTCGCATCCAGATGATGCCAGACAGAAAAACCGTCCGGCACGCTGGCGCCCTGGCTCATCGGGCGAATGGCGAGCGTCGATTCCTGATGCTGAACTGCCGTCCATACCAGCACCATCGCGCTGAGGATCGTCAGCGCAATCAGGGCGTAAGACAGGCGGCGCAGGGAACGCGGCGTGATCACCATATTAATTGCGCGCCCCGTATTTCTTCTTCAGCAGGACGTACACCGAACCGAGCAGGCCGAACACCAGCAGTACCACCGGGAGCAGCATCAGGCAGGACATCAGCTGATCTTCGTATTTCAGGAACACCGGCGTTTTGCCCAGCAGATAGCCGAGGGTGGTTAAAATCAGCACCCACAGCAGGCCGCTCATCCAGTTGAAGAACTGAAAACGGGCGCTGCTCAGGCCAGAAAGACCGGCGATGGTTGGCAGCAGGGTACGAACAAAAGCGATAAAGCGGGCGATCAGCAGCGCAGAGAGACCGTGCTTATGGAACAGGTGATGCGCGCGCTGGTGATAGTGGGCCGGAAGATGAGAAAGCCAGTTCTGCACGATGCGCGTATTGCCAAGCCATCGTCCCTGAATGTAACTCACCCAGCAGCCAAGGCTTGCGGCGATAGTGAGCAGTAACACCGTTTGTGGAAAGGCCATCGCTCCTTTAGCGCACAACACACCGACCAGCACTAACAGGCTGTCGCCGGGCAGGAAGGCAGCAGGAAGCAGTCCGTTCTCAAGGAACAGGATCATAAACAAGACGAAATAGAGCATGCCGATCATGGACGGATTGGCCAGGGTTTCGAAATCCTGGGCCCATAAGGCATTCAGTAATTGGGTCAAAAGTTCCATTCAGTGTTCCTGGAAATCGGTTAACGTCTCGCCTGTTATTCGGGGTAAACAGCTCAGCGACATCGTTTATGATTTCATTATGGTCGCTCGCGGACACAATGTGGTGGCCAGAACTGATCCCTGTTAAATGGCTAGGTAAGCAAGCACTAACTAAAAAATGCAATTTGCATCCAATTGTAACAAAGCCCGAGGTAATGCGTCACAGAATTTGCGATCGGCCGGGGAAATGATTTTGGCCTATGGAGAGGAACTGACGCGAGGGTATTTACACAGGCTGACACTATATATGTTTACTGACCCACAGCGAGCCGGAAGGCGCAGCGGTGCGCCTGCCAGCGTTGCGGGGACTTATTTTGCCTGACTGGATGCGGTATCGAGATGAACAACCGGATTATCAGCAAAAAGATAGCGGTCGGCGTTAAATTCGAAGTCATCACTGGTTTCGTTGAACAGCATCAGCTTGGTGTTTTCCAGATGCTGCCACATTGCCAGTTTCGCGGCATGCGGGTCTTTACGAATCAGTGCTTTAAGAATCTGATCGTGATCGTCGCACCAGTTGTCGACGGTACGGGAATCAATGTGATCGTGTAATTTCTTCCAGTACGGGTTGTGAACGCGCTGAGTCCACATTTTTTCGACGATTGCGGCCAGCGCCGTATTTTGCGTGGCGAGGGCGACCTGAACGTGGAATTGCAGATCCCATTCGGAATCGCGAAAACATTTTTCTTTGCGCGCCTGATCCTGGATTTCCATCAACTTCATGATGTCCTGCTTGGTCACCTGGGTCGCGGCAAATTCAGCGATATTACTTTCGATCAGCTGACGGGCCTGGAGCAGTTCGAACGGACCGTAGCTGGCGAACTCCAGACTTTCATCCGGCACCGGGGAGTGTTTTGGCAGGTTGGAGATCACGTGAATGCCGGAACCTTTGCGCACCTCAACGTAGCCTTCGACTTCCAGCATGATGATGGCTTCACGCACCACGGTGCGGCTGACGCTCTTTTCATCAGCAATAAAACGTTCAGCAGGCAGTTTATCACCGACGAGATAGACACCTTGCTCGATGCGATCTTTCAGCTCGGCAGCAAGTTGCTGATACAAACGACGTGATTCGGTGATTTCCATATGCGCTCCAGGCAGGGTACGGCGGATGATTTGTTATACCACTTTTGCGAGCCAGTCTCCAGATTTCCCCATGAAAAAGCCGCCCGGAAGGCGGCTTCGTTGATATCAGATAAATTGCGCTAACTCTGTTCCGCGGGTCCGCCAACCTGAGAGTTGAGTAGCTCCTCGGCGGACTGGTTTTTCAGCACCGTCCAGATCACCACGGCACCCATCAGGTCGAAGATAGCCAGTACCGCGAACAGCGGGCTGAAGCCGATGGTATCGGCCAGCGCACCGACCACCAGAGCGAACATGGTACTCGCGGTCCAGGCGGCCATCCCGGTCAGGCCGTTGGCGGTGGCGACTTCGTTACGTCCAAAGACGTCAGAAGAGAGGGTAATCAGTGCCCCAGACAGAGACTGGTGCGCAAAACCACCGATACACAGCAGGCCGATGGCCACGTATGGGCTGGTGAACAGGCCGATCATGCCAGGGCCAATCATCAGCAGTGCGCCCATGGTCACCACCATTTTACGGGAGACGATCAGGTTCACACCGAACCAGCGCTGGAACAGCGGTGGCAGGTAGCCGCCGACGATACAACCGAGGTCAGCAAACAGCATTGGCATCCAGGCAAACATCGCGATTTCTTTCAGGTTAAAGCCGTAGACTTTAAACATGAACAGCGGGATCCAGGCGTTGAATGTCCCCCAGGCCGGTTCTGCCAGGAAGCGCGGCAGGGCGATACCCCAGAACTGACGGGTACCCAGAATCTGCCACACGGACATTTTTTTACCGTTGTTGGTCTGGTGATGGGATTCCTGACCGCCAATGATGTATTCGCGTTCTTCGTCAGACAGTTTCTTCTGATCGCGCGGGTGTTTGTAGAAGATCAGCCAGGCCATCGCCCAGGCGAAGCTCAGCACGCCGGAGATAATGAACGCCAGCTGCCAGCTGTGCGTCACGATCGCCCAGACCACCAGCGGTGGAGCAATCATCGCACCGATAGAGGAACCGACGTTAAAGTAGCCGACCGCGATAGAGCGTTCTTTTGCCGGGAACCATTCGGAGCTCGCTTTCAGACCCGCAGGGATCATCGCCGCTTCCGCCGCACCGACCGCACCACGCGCCAGCGCCAGTCCGCCCCAGCTGCCTGCCAGCGCTGTCGCGCCGCAGAAGATAGCCCAGGTGACGGCGAAGAAGGCGTAGCCCACTTTGGTACCCAGGATATCCAGAAGGTAGCCCGCAACAGGCTGCATGATGGTATAAGCCGCGGAGTAGGCCGCGATAATGTAGGAATACTGCTGGGTGGAGATGTGCAGCTCTTCCATTAGCGTTGGCGCAGCCGCCGCTATGGTGTTACGCGTCAGGTAACCCAGCACGGTGCCGAGCGTCACCAGTGCAATCATGTACCAACGTAACCCTTTAATTTTACGCATCTAAAACCTCATCGTTATAGTATTGCCGCGCCGGAGCACGGTACATCTCGACCGTTTCCGGGAGCTGTCTTGTAACGGGAGGGCGTAACCGGGAGTGTCTCCCGGAACGGCCCGAACCTTGCCAGTTGTCATCGTGCAGAAGTCGGTATCCGTACCGCTAATTCCGGTGATTTCACACCGGTAACGCATTCCGTCGGCTTATATGTTGCGACGGCGAAAAGATAACTTGTCATACAGCTTTAAAAGGTGAGTGACATCACAAATGTGTGAATCTTTGTGTGGTCATTATTAACCCTGCGCAAAGCCAGATGCGGCGCGGCCTGCGGCGGGGTTTGCTCCTTTAGGGGTAATTTATTTGTCAGCGTTTATTGATCTAACTCACGAAAAAAACATCGGTCTCTGGAAATTGGTGTGATAACTTTGCAGCATCTGAACACACGCTTTAGCTTTCCGACACTCTCGTGATAGAGGAAGACGATAATGACGCCGTTTATGACCGAAGATTTCCTGTTAGATACCGAATTTGCCCGCCGTCTGTACCACGACTACGCAAAAGACCAGCCGATTTTCGACTACCACTGCCATTTACCGCCGCAGCAGGTTGCCGAAAATTACCGTTTCAAAAACCTGTATGACATCTGGCTGAAGGGTGACCACTACAAATGGCGCGCCATGCGTACCAACGGCGTGGCCGAGCGTCTGTGTACCGGCGACGCGACTGACCGCGAGAAGTTTGATGCCTGGGCCGCGACCGTGCCGCACACCATCGGCAACCCGCTGTATCACTGGACTCATCTGGAACTGCGTCGTCCGTTCGGCATCACCGGCAAACTGCTGTCGCCTTCTACCGCTGACGAAATCTGGAACCAGTGCAACGAACTGCTGGCGCAGGACAAATTCTCCGCGCGCGGCATCATGAAGCAGATGAACGTGAAGATGGTCGGCACGACCGACGACCCGATCGACACCCTGGAGCACCATGCGGTGGTGGCACAGGACAGCAGCTTTGACATCAAAGTGCTGCCGAGCTGGCGCCCGGATAAAGCCTTCAACATTGAACAGGCGACCTTTGGCGACTACATGGCGAAGCTGGCCGAAGTCTCTGATACGGATATTCGTCGTTTCACCGATCTGCAAACGGCGCTGACCAAACGTCTCGACCACTTTGCGGCTCACGGCTGTAAAGTCTCTGACCATGCGCTGGATGTGGTGCTGTTCGCGGAATCCAATGAAGCCGAACTGGACAGCATCCTGGCGCGCCGTCTGGCGGGTGAATCCCTGACCGGGCATGAAGTGGCTCAGTTCAAAACCGCCGTGCTGGTGTTCCTCGGCGCGGAATACGCGCGTCGTGGCTGGGTGCAGCAGTACCACATCGGTGCGCTGCGCAACAACAACCAGCGCCAGTTCAAACTGCTGGGCGCAGACGTCGGCTTCGACTCCATCAACGATCGCCCGATGGCGGAAGAGCTGTCGAAACTGCTGAGCAAACAGAACGAACAAAATCTGCTGCCAAAAACCATTCTGTACTGCCTGAACCCGCGCGATAACGAAGTGCTGGGCACTATGACCGGTAACTTCCAGGGCGAAGGGATGCCAGGCAAGATGCAGTTCGGTTCCGGCTGGTGGTTCAACGATCAGAAAGACGGCATGGAACGTCAGATGACGCAGCTCGCGCAGCTGGGCCTGTTAAGCCGCTTCGTCGGTATGCTGACCGACAGCCGCAGCTTCCTCTCTTATACCCGCCATGAATATTTCCGCCGCATTCTGTGCCAGATGATTGGCCGCTGGGTGGCTGCGGGTGAAGCCCCGGCCGATATCCAGCTGCTGGGCGAAATGGTGAAAAACATCTGCTTTAACAATGCGCGCGATTACTTCGCCATTGAACTGAACTAAGGCCGTTTGAGGTTGATATGCAATACATCAAGATCCATTCGCTGGATAACGTTGCCGTAGCGCTGGCGGATCTGAGTGAAGGCGCGGAAGTGACCGTGGAAAACCAGACCATCACCTTGCGCCAGGCGATTGTACGCGGGCATAAATTTGCCGTGTTCCCCATCGCCAAAGGCGAAAACGTGGTGAAGTATGGTCTGCCGATCGGTCATGCGCTGGCGGATATTGCGCCGGGTGAACATATTCATTCCCACAATACCCGCACCAATCTCAGCGATCTGGACGAGTACAGCTATCAACCTGATTTTCAGGCTGAAGAGGGGCAGGGGGCAGATCGTGACGTCGAGATCTACCGCCGCGCCAGCGGAGAAGTCGGGATCCGCAACGAACTGTGGATCCTGCCAACCGTCGGCTGCGTGAACGGGATCGCGCGTCAAATTCAGAACCGTTTTCTGAAAGAGACGAACAATGCCGAAGGCACCGACGGCGTGTTCCTGTTCAGCCACACCTACGGCTGCTCGCAGCTGGGGGACGACCACATCAACACGCGCACCATGCTGCAAAACATGGTGCGCCACCCGAACGCAGGCGCGGTGCTGGTGATTGGCCTCGGATGTGAAAACAACCAGGTTGATGCATTCCGCGAAACGCTGGGGGATTTCGATCCTGAGCGCGTGCACTTTATGGTGTGTCAGCATCAGGACGACGAAGTGGAAGCGGGCCTTGAACAGCTGCATCAGCTGTATGAGGTGATGCGCCACGACAAACGCGAGCAGGGCAAACTGAGCGAGCTGAAGTTCGGTCTGGAGTGCGGCGGGTCCGATGGTCTGTCAGGCATCACCGCCAACCCGATGCTGGGCCGCTTCTCGGATTATATGATCACCAACGGCGGCACCACCGTGCTGACCGAAGTGCCGGAGATGTTCGGTGCGGAACGTATCCTGATGAGCCACTGCCGCGACGAAGAGACGTTTGAAAAAACCGTCACCATGGTGAACGATTTCAAACAGTATTTCATCGCCCACAACCAGCCGATTTACGAGAACCCGTCACCGGGCAACAAAGCGGGCGGCATTACCACGCTCGAGGAGAAATCCCTCGGCTGCACGCAAAAAGCCGGTGCCAGCCAGGTCGTCGACGTCTTGCGCTATGGCGAACGCCTGAAAACGCACGGTCTGAATCTGCTCAGCGCGCCGGGGAACGACGCCGTCGCCACCAGCGCACTGGCGGGCGCGGGCTGTCATATGGTGCTGTTCAGCACCGGTCGCGGCACGCCGTACGGCGGTTTTGTGCCGACGGTGAAAATCGCCACCAACAGCGAGCTGGCAGCGAAGAAAAAGCACTGGATCGACTTTGATGCGGGGCAGTTGATTCACGGCAAAGCCATGCCGCAGCTGCTGAATGAGTTCATCGATACCATCGTCGATTTCGCCAATGGCAAGCAGACCTGTAACGAAAAGAACGACTTCCGCGAACTGGCGATTTTCAAAAGCGGTGTGACGTTATAAGGTGTCGCATGTGTTGCCGGGTGGCGGCTGCGCCTTACCCGGCCTACAAGGTCAAGGTCACCCGTAGGCCCGGTAAGCGCAGCGCCACCGGGCAATCTTTTACTGCGCCTGCTGTTTCTTATCGTGCTGATGGTTAACCCACGCGTTAATGATCAGCGTCAGCGCCAGAATACCAAACACCACGCCCAGCGAAATCGCGATTGGGATATGGTAGAAATCGACGATCAGCATCTTGATACCGATAAACACCAGAATCACCGACAGGCCGTATTTCAGCATCGAGAAGCGCTCCGCCACGCCCGCCAGCAGGAAGTACATCGCACGCAAGCCGAGGATCGCAAACAGGTTAGAGGTCAACACGATAAACGGGTCGGTGGTCACCGCGAAGATCGCCGGAATGCTGTCGACCGCAAAGATCACGTCGCTCAGCTCAACCAGAATCAGCACCAGCAGCAGCGGCGTGGCAAACAGCAGACCGTTCTTACGCACGAAGAAGTGCTCGTTGTCGATGGTGTCGGTCATGCGCAGATGCCCACGGATCCACTTCACCAGCGGCTTCTCGCCAATCCCGGTTTCGTCCTCTTTCGCCAGCGCCATTTTCACACCGGTGAACAGCAGGAACGCGCCGAAGACATACAGAAGCCACTCGAACTGGGTAATCAGCCAGCTACCGGCGAAGATCATCACCGTACGCAGGATAATCGCGCCCAGCACGCCGTAGACCAGTACGCGACGCTGCAGTGCAGCAGGCACCGCAAAATAGCTGAACAGCATCAGCCAGACAAAGACGTTATCAACGGCGAGGGCTTTCTCAATCAGATAGCCGGTGAGGAAGGCGAGCGCCTGAGGATCGGCCACCGCACGGCCTTCCGTTTGTGCCAGATACCACCAGAATGCGGCGCAGAACAGCAGGGAGAGGGTGACCCATACCAGCGACCAGGCCGCGGCCTGTTTCATGGTCATACCATGTGCGCCGCGACGGCCCTGTAAAAAGAGGTCGATCGCCAGCATGATGACCACCACGACTGCGAATCCGCCCCATAACATTGGAGTGCCGACAGAGTGCATAGAGATTTTTCCTTCCATAAAAAACAAAAACGGCCAACGTCAGAAGACGATAGCCGTTGCGTTATTTATGCAGGGACCTCGCCTTCCGGCAAGGTCTCACTTACAACCAAAAAGAACACGTGTCGTGACTCTTTTTCGTTGCCCGGCGACCGGATGCGGTATTGCACGCATCGTAATGACGACCCACCGGCAATGAAGTTACTCCCCTTTGCAGGTAACAAAATATGTCAGGACACTGATTTCGTCAATGCCCTTAACGATTCTATTACACAGCTTTACGCGATCGCTTTAGCGCTCACGTCATCCGCAGGGAACACTACACCGGTCTGACGGCGAATTTCGGTCTGCAGTTTCGCCGTGGTGCGGCTCACGGCCAGCCCCGGGTGGTTCACTTCATTGGTCTCTACCAGGCGTGCGAATACCTCTGCCTCATACAGCATAGTGTTTATATGCTGAGGCTGCGTCAGCTCCTGCGCCTTGCCGCCGCGCGGAATAAAGCTCACCTTCTGGCACTCGGAGATCTTCTCGATAACCAGCGAACCCTCTTCGCCCTGAATCTCGCTCGGCAGCACCGAATCACTGACTTTGGAGTGCTGGAGCGTCACGCTGAAATCGCCGTAATCCAGCACCGCAACGCCGTGGGCATCTACGCCGCTATCCAGCAGGCTGGCGGTGGCGGTCACGCCGTGTGGCTCGCCCCACAGGGCCACCGCAGAGGCCAGGCAGTAAAAACCGATATCCATAATCGAGCCATTCGAGAAGGCCGGATTAAAGGTATTGGGATTTTCGCCGTCGAGATAGCGCTGGTAGCGCGAGGAGTACTGGCAGTAGTTGATAAAGGCTTTGCGCACTTTGCCGAGCTTCGGCAACGACTGCTGCAACAGCAGGAAGTTAGGCAGGCTGGCGGTTTTGAATGCTTCGAACAGCACCACCTGATTTTCCCGCGCCATCTGGATGGCGGCTTCCACTTCCTCAATATTGGACGCCAGCGGCTTCTCGCAAATCACATGTTTTTTGTGCGCAAGGAACTGCAGGGTTTGAGGGGAGTGCAGGGAGTTAGGGCTGGCGATATACACCGCGTCAATCGCATCGCTCTGCGCCATCTCATCGAGCGAGGTAAAGAGATGCTCAACGAGATAATCGTTCGCAAACGTCTGTGCCTGTTCAAGGCTGCGGGAATAGACGGCGGTGAGTTTGAATTTGCCGGTTTCATGTGCGGCGTCGACGAACTGGCGCGTGATCCAGTTCGTGCCTATAACTGCGAAACGTATCATAAACGTTCACGTACTCCGTAGCGGGGAACCTTTTGTCACTTTAGCACGCGTTGATGACAAAACCAGTGCTTCACGCCGCATTACCATTTAACGATAAATGCGTTAGCCACAGGCGCGTATCAAACTCCAGCTGGTGGTACTGCGGCTCCATGTGGCAGCACAACGAATAGAACGCTTTGTCATGCTCTTTTTCTTTCAGATGCGCCAGCTCATGCACCACGATCATCCGTAAAAAGGCTTCCGGTGCATTGCGAAACACCGTGGCGACGCGGATCTCCGCTTTAGCCTTCAGCTTTCCACCCTGTACGCGGGACACAGCGGTGTGCAGACCCAGCGCATTTTTCAGCACGTGGATCTTGTTGTCATACATCACTTTGTTGATCGGCGGGGCGTTACGCAGAAACTGACTTTTCAGATCCTGGGTGTACTGCCAGAGCGCTTTATCTGTCGCGAAGCTGTGTGTTCCTGGATAACGTTTTTCAAGAACACTGCCCAGGCGCTGTTCGGCAATTAAGGTGCGAACCTGGGAGAGTAAATTCTCCGGATAGCCATGGAGATAACTAAGATTGCTCATCAACGCTCCACGCAGATTATAAAAAGGGTATACTCACGCACCCTTTTCAGGGATAACGCCAAATTTTACCACTCAGGAGGGCCGATGAGCCACTTAGACAACGGTTTCCGTTCACTCAATCTTAAACGTTTCCCGGAAACGGACGACGTTAACCCGCTTCAGGCGTGGGAAGCGGCGGATGAATATCTGCTGCAACAGTTGGATGACACCGAAATTGTCGGCCCGGTTCTGATCCTGAATGACACCTTCGGTGCGCTGGGTTGCGCGCTGGCCGAACACACGCCTTACAGCATCGGCGACTCCTATTTAAGCGAGCTCGCGACGCGTGAAAATCTGCGTCACAACGATATCGCAGAATCCAGCGTCAAGTTCCTCGACAGCACAGCGGAATACCCGCAGGCGCCGGGCGTGGTGCTCATTAAAATTCCTAAAACGCTGGCTCTGCTGGAACAGCAGCTGCGCGCCCTGCGTCAGGTCGTGACGCCAGAGACACGTATTATCGCGGGCGCCAAAGCGCGTGATATTCACAACTCCACGATTGAGTTGTTCGAAAAAGTGCTGGGTCCAACCACCACCACCCTGGCGTGGAAAAAAGCGCGTTTGATCAACCCGACGTTCACCAAACCTGAACTTGCCGATGCGCCAGAGACCCTGAGCTGGAAGCTGGATGGAACCAACTGGACCATTCACAACCATGCTAACGTCTTCTCGCGCACGGGTCTGGATATCGGCGCACGCTTTTTCCTGGAACATCTGCCGGACAATCTGGAAGGTGAAATCGTCGACCTCGGCTGTGGTAACGGCGTGGTTGGCCTGACGTTGCTCGAGAAAAACCCGGAAGCCAGCGTCATCTTTACCGATGAATCGCCAATGGCCGTGGCCTCCAGCCGCCTGAATGTTGAAACCAACATGCCGGAAAACCTGGATCGCTGCGAGTTCATGATTAACAACGCCCTGTCAGGCGTGGAGCCGTTCCGCTTCAACGCGGTGATCTGCAACCCGCCGTTCCACCAGAAACACGCCCTGACGGATAACGTGGCATGGGAGATGTTCCACCACGCGCGTCGTTGCCTGAAAATTAACGGCGAGCTGTACATCGTGGCGAACCGCCACCTCGACTACTTCCACAAACTGAAGAAGATCTTCGGTAACTGCGCAACCGTCGCCACCAATAACAAATTCGTGGTGCTGAAAGCGGTGAAACTGGGTCGTCGTCGCTAAACTGTTTTTGCCGGGCGGCGCGTCGCTTGCACCGGCCTGTGAGGTTTTGTAGGCCCGGTAAGCGCCGCGCTACCGGGCAATAAGTTAAATGGTTAACGCCAGTTTTGTTCCCTGCGCAATCGCGCGTCGGGCGTCCAGCTCCATCGCCACATCGCACCCGCCAATCAAATGCACCGTTTTCCCGGCCTCGCGCAGCGGATCTGCCAGATCGCGTTTTGGCTCCTGTCCGGCGCACAAAATCACATGATCCACGCGTAATACCTGCGGCTCACCGCCGATCGTCAGGTGCAGCCCCTCATCGTCGATCTTCTGATAACTTACCGCCGGGATCATCTTCACGCCGCGCGACAGCAGCGTCGCGCGGTGGATCCAGCCGGTGGTTTTGCCCAGTCCTTCGCCCGGTTTACTGGCTTTACGCTGGAGCATCACGATCTGGCGCGGGCTTTTCGGCAACTGCGGTCCTTCCGGACGCAGACCGCCGGACTGATTCAGGCTGGTGTCGATCCCCCATTCCACGCAAAATTCAGCGATATTCTGGCTGGTCGCTTCGCCCGGCTGACTCAAATACATCGCCGTATCAAAGCCAATACCGCCGCAGCCGATAATCGCCACGCGTTCGCCGACCGGGACTTTATCGCGCAGCACGTCGAGATAGCTCAGCACTTTCGGATGATCGATGCCCTCGATCGCTGGCGTGCGCGGAGCGATCCCGCTGGCGAGGATCACTTCATCGAACGCGGTCAGATCTTCCGCCCGGACAAACTGATTGAGCCGCAGATCCACGCCCGTCAGGGCGATCATCCGGCGGTAATAGCGCAGGGTTTCGTAAAACTCCTCTTTGCCGGGGATCTGCTTGGCGATATTGAACTGCCCGCCGATCTCCGCCAGGGCGTCGAACAACGTCACCGAATGCCCGCGTGATGCGGCATTAATGGCGAACGCCAGCCCCGCCGGACCAGCACCGACCACCGCCAGACGTTTGGTTTTCACCGCCGGAACAATCGGCATTTTAGTTTCGTGACAGGCGCGCGGGTTGACCAGGCAGGAAGTGACTTTGCCGACGAAAATCTGGTCCAGACACGCCTGATTACAGCCGATGCAGGTGTTGATCTGATCCGCGCGACCGCTCTGCGCTTTGGACAGCAGCTCCGCATCGGCGAGAAACGGACGCGCCATCGACACCATATCGGCATCGCCTTTTGCCAGCACGTCGTCCGCGACCTGCGGATCGTTGATTCGGTTGGTGGTGACCAGCGGAATAGACACTTTGCCTTTCAGCTTGCGCGTCACCCAGCTAAACGCCGCGCGCGGGACCGGCGTAGCGATCGTCGGAATGCGCGCCTCGTGCCAGCCGATGCCGGTATTAATGATGGTCGCGCCCGCCGCTTCGATGGCCTGCGCCAGCTGCACGGTCTCGTCGAACGTACCGCCACCTTCGACCAGGTCGAGCATCGACAGGCGGAAGACGATAATAAAATCAGCCCCGGCGCGCTCGCGTACGGCCCGCACCACTTCGACGGCAAAGCGCATCCGACGCGGATAATCGCCGCCCCATTCGTCGTCGCGCTGGTTGGTGCGTGCGGCCAGAAATTCGTTAATCAGATAGCCTTCGGAACCCATGATTTCCACGCCGTCGTAGCCAGCTTCACGCGCCAGTGCGGCGCAGCGGGCGAAGTCGTCGATCAGCGCGAGGATCTCCTCGTGGGTGAGGGCGTGGGGTTTAAAGCGGTTAATCGGTGCCTGAATGGCGGAAGGTGCGACCAGATGCGGCTGATAGCTGTAGCGCCCGGTGTGCAGGATTTGCAGGGCGATTTTGCCGCCTTCTTTGTGCACCGCGTCGGTCACAATCCGGTGATGCGGTAGCTGGCTGACGTCGTTCAGCACCGCACCGCCCTCCATGCCGACGCCAGAAGGGGCAGGGGCCACGCCTCCCGTGACAATCAGCGCCACGCCGTGGCGCGCACGCTCGGCATAAAACGCCGCCAGACGCTCAGCGCCGTCCGGATGCTCCTCCAGACCGGTATGCATAGAGCCCATCAACACGCGGTTTTTGAGCGAAGTAAACCCCAGATCGAGGGGGGCAAAAAGCGACGGATAGCGGCTCATAATCTCTTCCAGTGTAAAATTATTGTTATGTGGTCGGATGAGTTACTAATTTAGCCAGTCGCGGGCAAAAGGGGAAAACGGGATCAAATGATTGTGATAGAACTCAAATAAAGCAGCGATGGGAGCGTAGGCCGGATAAGCGCAGCGCCATCCGGCGTTTCCGCGGTGGCGCTGCGCTTACCGGGGCTACAAACTCGCAGGCGTGCAGCCTTCGCGCCATCCGGCATTTTTCTTAAGGCGCAACTGCCCGCACAAGCCCCGGCGCCTGCCACATCGACGTCGTCAGCCCGCTGTCCACCAGCCCGAGCTGATCGGCGTACACAGCCTGCCACTTCTGCATCATGCCGTCGTACAGCTCGCGGTGTTCAGGATTAGGCGTAAACTCCCGGCTCCAGCGCACCAGTTTTTCCCCCGTTGAGGCCATATCCGCATACATCCCCGCCCCCGTACCTGCCGCAATCGCGCAGCCCAGCGCAGTCGCCTCTTTGACTTCCGGGACGCGCACCGGCAGTCCAGTGACGTCGGATAAGATCTGGCTCCAGAGAGCCCCTTTTGCACCGCCACCGGCAAAGACCAGGCTCTCAAACGTCACGCCGGAAAAGTGCGAAATCTGCGCCAGATTGCAGGCGGAGACAATCGCCGCGTTCTCCTCCAGCGCGCGGAACAGCGTCGCTTTGTTGCATTTTTCCGGGTCGATGGAGAGGTTAATAAACGACGGTGCCGCGTGGTACCACTGCTTAAAATGCATCGCGTCGGAGAAGATCGGCATCACGCCGTGTGAACCCGCCGGAACGCGACTCGCCATCTCTTCGAGAAGGGCGTAGGCGTCCATCCCCATTCGCTCGGCAATCAGCTTCTCTTCGGCGCAAAACGCGTCGCGGAACCAGCGCATCGTCAGCCCGGTAAAGAAGCTGATGGATTCCGCCTGCGCCATACCGGGGATCACATGGGGATTCACGCGGATATTCATCTCCGGGTCGGTACGTACCTGCGGGAGATTGACCACCTGCTGCCAGAAGGTCCCGCCCAGTACCGCGGTTTGCCCGGCGCGCACCACGCCGAGGCCCAGACATCCCAGCTGCACGTCGCCGCCGCCCATCACCACCGGCGTGCCTTCGCGCAGACCGCTCTGCTGCGCGGCAACGCGGGTCACGGCTCCCAGTACGGTACCGGTCTCTTTGACCGGCGAGAGAATATCGGCGCGCAGCCCGGCCATATCCAGCAGGGCAGGACGCCAGTCGCGGCTGAACAGATCGAGCATCCCGGTGGTGCCCGCGTTCGAAGGGTCCACCGCCAGCTCGCCGGAGAGTTTCGCCGCCAGCCAGTCGCTGATCATGGTGATCGTCGCCGCTTTGCGATAAATATCCGGGCGATGGTGCGCCAGCCACAGCAGGCGCGGCATGGCGGAGAGAGCCAGAGTCTGGCCGGAGACGTCATACACTTCGGATTCGAAACGGTAGTCGTGGATCTCTTTGAGTTCGGCCACTTCGCGGCTGGCGCGGGCATCGACGTTGGCGCAGGCCCAGATGGCGTCGCCGTTGCGATCGTACAGCACAATCCCCTCGCGCATCGAACAGCAGGCGACGGACTGAATATCCGCCGCGCTCAGGTGCGCACGCTCCAGCGCCTGATGGATGCACTGGCAGGCCAGCCGCCAGTTGGTGTCGAGATCGAACTCCATCGAGCCAGGCACGTTCTCCACGCTCAGGTGTTTCCACTCCGCCTGGCCGACGGCGATCTGGTTGCCCTGCAAATCAAAAACTACGGCGCGAACGCTTCCCGTCCCTGCATCTAACGCTAAAAGATAACTCATAGCATGCCTCGTGTCTGGCACGGGGCAGGTGGCTTAGTTCGCCAGGGCCAGCACCGCGCGGGCTGTCGTCTCTTCCGTCACCAGGCCATTAATCAGGCGACCTTTCAGTGCGGCGTAAATCGCATCTGCTTTCTCTTCCCCTCCGGCCACGCCGACGATGGTTGGCAACTGCGCCAGTTCATCGAGCGTGACGCCGAGCAATTCCTGATGAATCTCCAGATCCGGTACTCGCTCGCCTGCGGCGTTAAGGAAATAGCCGAGGATGTCGCCGACCGCCCCTTTGCGCGCATACATGAGCTGTTCGCCTTCGCTGATATAGCCCGAGCGCAAAATGGTGGCGTCACGGCGCTGATTCACGGAGCCAATCCCCACGACCGCTGCGTCGGCGGCGGTCGCGGCGAGGATCACATCCCGCACGCTGGCTTCGCGTTTTAAAATTCCGGCCACTTCTGCCGATGAAACCCGCAGCGGAGCCGGGATCATGCTGATGCTACAGGCCGCATCCAGCTGGCCGATGCCGGTCATATACGGCCCCACGCCGCCGGATAGCGTCACCAGCCGCACCTGCTGGGAGCTAATAAAGCCGCTTAAGTGCTGAATGCAGCTCATGGTGGCTTCACCAAATCCCACCGCCAGCAGCTGTCCGGGTTCCAGTAAACCCATCAGCGACTGCGCCGCGCCAATCCCGAGGCGCACGTTCATCGGCGCGGTATTCAGGGCCGGCACCACGCGAACCATTTTCAGGTTAAAGCGCTGCTGCAATTCGGTCTCCAGCGCCAGACACCCTTCGTAGCGGGAGTTAATCTGTACGCGGATCACCCCCGACTGGCGCCCTTTTTCCAGCAAGCGCGAGATCTTCAGGCGCGGCAGGCCTAAGCGCTCGCCAATATCGTTCTGCGTCAGGCCATCGTGGTAGTAACACCACGCCACCCGGGCGACCAGTTCTTCCTCTGCCAGCGCCAGTCCGGCAAACCGACTCTCTTCGGCAATGCGTTTATCGCCCATATTTGAACTCTTATAAAAATTTAGATCATATGTTCGCTCTGACGCGGGCAGAAAGTGTGAGCCACGCGGCAAAACGGATCATTTAAAAATCGATGCCCGGTAATTAGGATCTCAATCCATGAAATTGTGATCCCTGCACGGTTGTCAATATAGTTCACCGTCTACGCTTTTGAACATTATTAAATCAAAAAATCATTTGTTCA
Source organism: Lelliottia sp. EB106-05-01-XG201 (assembly GCF_058791735.1). NCBI lineage: Bacteria > Pseudomonadati > Pseudomonadota > Gammaproteobacteria > Enterobacterales > Enterobacteriaceae > Lelliottia > Lelliottia sp. EB106-05-01-XG201. Next base: position 4,064,570 of record NZ_JBYTDV010000001.1, on the reverse strand, counting down.
ATAACGGAGCGATGATGACGGTCCTGATCGAAGCGCGTGATATCCACAAGCAGTTCTCCGGCGTACCGGTGCTGAAAGGCATTGATTTCACGCTGCTGTCCGGTCAGGTTCACGCCTTAATGGGCGGTAACGGCGCGGGAAAATCGACGTTGATGAAAATTATCGCCGGGGTGGAAACGCCCGACGGCGGTGAACTGATGGTGGAAGGGAAGCCATTTGCGCGCCTCAAGCCCGGCCAGGCGCACCAGTTAGGCATTTATCTGGTGCCGCAGGAGCCGATGCTGTTTCCCAATCTCACCGTGCGGGAAAACATTCTCTTTCGCCTGCCGCGCGAGAATACGCTCGAAAAACGCCTCGCCGATAAACTCCAGCAGCTCCAGTGCCAGCTCAATCTCGACGCCGCCGCCAGCACCCTGGAAGTGGCGGATCAGCAGATGGTGGAGATCCTGCGCGGACTGATGCGCGAGGCGAAGATCCTGATCCTCGATGAACCGACGGCGTCGCTCACCCCAGGGGAAACCGAGCGCCTGTTTCGCCAGATCCGCGCCCTGCAGGCCCTTGGCGTCGGCATCGTGTTTATCTCCCACAAACTGCCGGAGATCCGCCAGCTTGCCAGCCATGTGTCCGTCATGCGCGACGGGGCGGTGGTGCTGAGCGGCGAAACGACAGCCTATGATGACAACGCCCTGATCGCCGCCATGACGCCCGTCAGCCGGGATCATGCCTTAAGCGACACGCAAAAACTGTGGCTGGCCCTGCCGGGCAATCGCCGCACTCAGGCGCAGGATTTCCCGGTGCTGCGGGTGGAAGATCTGACGGGCGAAGGCTTTATCGATCTGAATATCGAGATCTACGCCGGGGAGATCGTTGGCCTGGCGGGTCTGGTGGGATCGGGGCGCACTGAGTTTGCCGAAACGCTGTACGGGCTGCGGCCCGTGCGTGGCGGAAAGATCTGGCTGGAGAATCAGGAGATCGGCGGCGATTCGGTGCTGTCGCGGCTCGACAAAGGGCTGGTCTATCTTCCGGAGGATCGTCAGGTTTCCGGCCTGTTCCTCGATGCGCCGATCCGCTGGAACACCGTGGCGCTGAATGAGCCCTCCATCTGGCAGCAGCGCAAGCGCGAGGCGGCGGTGGTGGAGCGTTATCACCGGGCGCTGGGGATCAAACTCAATCACCCGGATCAAACCGTGCGCACGCTCTCGGGCGGCAATCAGCAGAAGGTGCTGCTGGCGCGCTGTCTGGAGGCCAATCCGCTGCTGCTGATCGTCGATGAACCGACGCGCGGGGTCGACGTATCGGCCCGCGCAGACATCTATCAGCTGATCAAAAGCGTGGCGGCGCAGAACGTGGCGGTGCTGATGATCTCCAGCGATCTCGATGAATTTCCGGGCCTTGCCGACCGGGTGCTGGTGATGCATCAGGGCGTACTCAGCGGCGAACTGCCGCGCCACGCCGTCAGCCTCGACCGGATGATGGCGCTGGCCTTTGGAGGGCAATCATGAAGACGTTACTGAAAAACCGCGAGCTGAGCGCCTTCCTCGCCATTCTGGCGCTGTTCGGCGTGCTGGTGGCGCTCAATCCGGCCTATCTGAGTTTTCAAACTCTGGGGATGATTTTCGCCAGCTCGCAAATCCTGATCCTGCTGGCCCTGGGCGCGACCCTGGTGATGCTGACGCGCAACATTGATGTCTCGGTCGGGTCTACCGTCGGGCTGTGCGCCATTGCCGTCGGCGTAGCGCTGAACAACGGCTACAGCCTGCCGGTTTCCATGCTGTTTGCCGTGGCGATTGGCGCGCTGGCCGGGGCCTTTAACGGGCTGCTGGTGGTCGGGCTGCGCATCCCGGCGATTGTCGCCACCCTCGGCACGCTGGGGCTGTACCGCGGGGCGATGCTGCTGTGGACGGGCGGGAAGTGGATCGAAGGTTTGCCCTCAAGCCTGAAAGCCCTGTCGGAGCCCGTCGCTGTCGGCATTTCACCGCTTGGGATGGTAGTGCTGTTTCTGGCGCTGATCGGCGCGTGGACCCTGTCGCGCACCGCGTCGGGCCGCGATTTTTACGCCGTGGGCGATAACCTTGCCGCCGCGCGTCAGCTCGGCGTGGCGGTAAACCGTACCCGGATGATCGCTTTTACGCTTAATGGCGTGCTGGCCGCCTGCGCCGGGATCGTCTTCGCCTCGCAGATCGGTTTTGTGCCCAATCAGACCGGCAGCGGGCTGGAGATGAAAGCCATCGCCGCCTGCGTGCTGGGCGGGATTTCGCTTCTCGGCGGAACCGGGACGCTGATCGGCGCGTTTCTCGGTGCCTTTTTCCTCACCCAAATCGACACTGTGCTGGTGCTGTTCAAACTTCCGGCCTGGTGGAATGACTTTATCGCCGGGCTGGTGCTGCTCGGCGTGCTGGTCCTCGACGGGCGACTGCGCCAGGCGCTGACCCGCCATCAGCGCGCGCTGAAGTACAGCCGTTTCCAGCCGGGCAACAAAGGGGGAAAGCACGTCACCCCGTTTCCGAAACGCAAAAAAGAGGTGGCGTAAATGAAGCTTAACTGGGAAAGCGCGCTGCTGATTTTACTGGTGCTGGAGATCCTGCTGTTCGGGGCCATCAACCCACGGATGTTAGACATCAACATGCTGCTGTTCAGCACCAGTGACTTCATCTGCATCGGTATCGTGGCGCTGCCGCTGACGCTGGTGATCATCAGCGGTGGGATTGATATCTCTCTCGGCTCGACTATCGGCCTGTGCGCGATTGCGCTGGGCGTGATGATGCAGGCGGGGTGGCCGATGGCGCTGGCAATCCCGCTCACGCTGGTGCTCGGCCTGCTGTGCGGCCTGTTTAACGCCGCGCTAATTCACTACACCGGCATCAGCCCGCTGGTGATCACTCTCGGCACGCTCTACCTCTACGGCGGCGGGGCGCTGCTGCTCTCGGGCATGGCTGGCGCGACCGGCTACGAAGGCATCGGCGGCTTCCCGGACAGCTTCACGGCGTTTGCCAACCTCACGCTGTTCGGCCTGCCGATCCCGCTCGTGCTGTTCGCCGTCATCACTTTCTTCTTCTGGCTGATCACCCATCGCGGGCGCTTTGGCCGACACCTGTTTTTGATCGGGCAAAACCCGCGCGCGGCGCGCTATGCGGCGCTGTCGGTCAACGGCATGCCCTATGCGTTGTACGGTCTGGTCGGCGTGGCCTCGGCGATTGCCGCCCTGGTGATGGTCTCCTATTTCGGCTCGGCGCGTTCCGATCTGGGGCGCGACCTGCTGATGCCTGCGCTCACGGCGGCGGTGCTTGGCGGGGCGAATATTTATGGCGGTTCAGGTTCGGTTGTCGGTACGGCGCTGGCGGCATTGCTGGTGGGGTATCTGCAGCAGGGTTTACAGATGGTCGGCATCCCCAATCAGGTGTCGAGCGCGCTGTCAGGGGCGCTGCTGGTTGTGGTGGTGATGGGACGTTCGCTGAGTCTGCACCGTGAATGGCTGCGCACTCTTCTCACAAAAAATACCCGGAGCGTAAGATGAAAACAAAACTGATAGTCCTGGCGATGGCGTTAAGCTTTGCCTCGGCGCAGGCCGCCGAACGGATTGCCTTCATTCCGAAACTGGTTGGCGTCGGCTTCTTTACCAGCGGCGGCAACGGCGCGAAAGAGGCGGGTAAAGAACTCGGCGTGGACGTGACCTACGACGGTCCGACCGAGCCGAGCGTCTCCGGCCAGGTGCAGCTCATCAACAACTTCGTCAACCAGGGCTTCAACGCCATTATCGTCTCCGCCGTCTCGCCCGACGGGCTCTGCCCGGCGCTGAAACGGGCGATGCAGCGCGGTGTGAAAGTGCTGACCTGGGATTCCGACACTAAACCCGAGTGCCGCAGCGTCTACATCAACCAGGGCACGCCGGAACAGCTCGGCGGCCTGCTGGTCGATATGGCAGGAAAACAGGTCACCAAGCCGAACGCCAAAGTCGCCTTCTTCTACTCCAGCCCCACCGTGACCGACCAGAACCAGTGGGTGAAAGAGGCGAAGGCCAAAATCGAGAAAGACCATCCGCAGTGGCAGGTCGTGACCACGCAATTTGGCTATAACGACGCCACCAAATCCCTGCAAACCGCTGAGGGGATCCTGAAAGCCTATCCGGATCTGGATGCGATCATCGCCCCGGATGCCAACGCCCTGCCAGCGGCGGCGCAGGCGGCGGAAAACCTCAAGCGCGAAGGGGTGGCGATTGTCGGCTTTAGTACGCCAAACGTGATGCGCCCGTACGTCGAGCGCGGCACGGTGAAAGCCTTCGGCCTGTGGGATGTGGTGCAGCAAGGCAAAATTGCGGTCAATGTCGCCGATCATTTGCTGAAAAAAGGCGATCTTAACGTGGGCGACAGCGTGGATGTGAAAGGCATCGGCGTGCTGAAGGTCGAGCCGAACAGCGTGCAGGGTTATCAGTATGAGGCGAAAGGGAACGGCATCGTGCTGCTGCCGGAGCGCGTGGTGTTCACCAAAGAGAACATCGACAAATACGACTTCTGACGGGGGAGAACATGGCTGATTTAGATGACATCAAAGACGGAAAAGATTTTGGCATCGGCACGCCGCAGCAGAACGTGCCCTTTACCCTGAAGGGCTGCGGGGCGCTGGACTGGGGAATGCAGTCGCGGCTGGCGCGCATCTTCAACCCGAAAAGCAACCGCACGGTGATGCTGGCCTTTGACCACGGCTATTTTCAGGGGCCGACCACCGGGCTTGAACGCATCGACCTGTCGATTGCCCCGCTGTTTGCCGAAACCGACGTGCTGATGTGTACCCGCGGCATTTTGCGAAGCCAGGTGCCGCCCGCCACTAACAAACCGGTGGTGCTGCGCGCGTCGGGCGGTAACTCGATTCTGGGCGAGCTGTCGAACGAGTGCGTGGCGGTGGCGATGGAAGATGCGCTGCGCCTGAACGTCTGCGCCGTGGCGGCGCAGGTCTACATCGGCAGCGAGTTTGAGCATCAGTCGATCAACAACATTATCAAGCTGGTGGATGCGGGCAACCGCTACGGCATTCCGACGCTGGCGGTGACCGGCGTCGGGAAAGAGATGGCCCGCGACGCGCGCTACTTCTCGCTCGCCAGCCGCATTGCCGCCGAAATGGGGGCGCAGTTCGTCAAAACCTATTTCGTGGAAGAGGGCTTCGAAAAAGTGACCGCCAGCTGCCCGGTACCGATTGTGATCGCCGGGGGTAAAAAGCTGCCGGAGCACGAGGCGCTGGAGATGTGTTTCCGTGCCATCGATCAGGGCTCGTCGGGCGTGGACATGGGGCGCAACATCTTCCAGTCCAGCGCGCCGCTGGCGATGCTGAAAGCGGTGAAGAAAGTGGTACATGAGAACATGAGCGCCCGCGAGGCGTTCCAGTTCTGGCAGGAAGAGAAACAGGGAGAGGTGAAATGAATGTGACGTTAGTGGAAATCAATATCAAACCGGAACGCGTGGATGAGTTTCTGGAGGTGTTTCGCGCCAATCACGAAGGGGCGATTCAGGAGCCGGGGAATCTGCGTTTTGACGTACTGCAGGACCCGCGGGTGAAGACCCGATTCTTTATCTACGAGGCGTACAAAGACGAAGAGGCGGTGCTGGCGCACAAGCAGACCCCGCACTATCTGGCGTGCGTCGATAAGCTTGAAGCGTTGATGTCGGAGCCGCGTAAGAAGCGGAGTTTTGTGGGGTTATTGCCCGAGTGAAACATTGCCCGGTGGCGCTTACGCTTACCGGGCATTTAAAATCTACTGCTTACGGAAAAAATCGTTATACAACATATACAAATGCGCAGAACTCCACGAGAAGTTCGGCGCACCCTGCTGCGCGCCCGTCAGCGGGTTGTAGTTCTCCTGAATCGGCCCATCGCTGGTCAGCCCTTTGGCGTGCTGGAAGAACGTATCCGCCAGTTTTAGCGCCGCGTCGCGATGCCCGTAGCGTTCCATCCCTTTCAGCCCAAACCAGAACTGATCCACCCACACGCGTCCGCGCCAGTAGATATCTGGCCCAAACGCCGGGTTGGTTAACGCCGCGGTGCCGAGCGGCACAAAAGTATTAAACTCTTTCGGGTCGAGCATCACGTTCACCACCGCATCGGCGTGCGCCTGCGTTGCCGCGCCGTTAAACAGCGGCGACCAGCCTTCCGGCCCTTTGCCGCGCTCGACGATCGGTTTGCCCGCGCAGCCGTTGGCCAGCGGTTTATCTTCGATGCGAATGTCGTAATAGAACTGCGTTTTCGCATCAAACATGCAGGTGTTGATGTAGTCCGCGAGTTTATCCGCCAGCTGTCCGTAGTGCTTCGCCGCCTCAGGTTTACCGAGGATCGTCGCCATTTCCGCCAGATAGCGGTTATCGCTGAACATATAGCTCGCCTGATCGACGGACTCCTGCATCAGGGAATAGCCGAGCAGGGTGCCTTTGGCGTCGCGGTTTTCGGCGAAACTCACCGTCCAGTCGCTGCGCTTCCCGCCGTTCTGCACGTATTTATCCAGCTGATCTTTGTCGATAAAACCAAACACCGCCGCGTCGTCGCGCCCGGACTCCCAGGAGGCCGCCACCTGCGCCGGAATTTGCAGGCTGTCGTACTGGCCTTTGCTGACGGTCGCGTCGTAATTCTTAAGCCCCGAGAGCGTCTGCTCTTTGTCGCCAGTTTTCACCGTGAACAGCATCTCGCCGTTTTCAGTGTTATGGGCTTTATCGCGCGTCGCGCCGTACTCCGGCACGCCGTTGTGGTTGTGATCGCGGTTGCGCAGCCACCAGTCGTGATAGGCCACCAGTTTCGGGTACATCTCTTCCAGCCAGGCTTTGTCCTGGGTGGTTTTATACACCTCCATCACCGACCACGCCGCAAGGCTCGGCTTGGTGTTGCGTTCGTTCCAGTTCCCGCCGTCGCCGCCGCGATCCGGGCTGAGGTTCCAGGCGATCAGATCCGGGACAAACCCGGCATCCTGCGGACGCACTTTATCGTCGGCTTTGACCTGCCAGGAGAAGACCGCGCGGATGTTCTCTTTAGCGATCTCCGGGTTGAAGTGCGCCATCGCAAACGCCTGCTTCCAGGTGTCCCATGGCCAGGTCTGGTTGCCGGAGAACCAGCGCCCGGTGACCGACGGGGTGACGGTATTGAATTTCACCGCGCCGCCCGGCGAGCGCCAGTTGCCGTTCAGGGTTTCGATGGCTTTCACCGCGACGCGCGTCTGTTCCGGCGTGGCGTCCGGGTTGGTCAGCCCACGCTGCAAATAACCTTCCCAGCGCTGCTCCGACGCCTGCATAAAGTGCGCAGGGCGGGCGAGAATGTCGCGGATTTGCGCCTTCTCATGGCTGACGTCATCGGCGGTCAGCAGATGGGAATACGTCGTCCAGATCGTCGTTGAACCGTTGACGCGCGCGGAGCTGGTGAAGCGATACCCGTCTACGGTGGTCTCGACAGGAATCGACTTATGCACCTGATACTGCGACGCCCCGGAGGTCAGCAGATCCCAGGTCGAACGCACTTTGCCAAAGGTCACGTTCACGCCGTCTCGCGTGGCGACCAGGCGGCGCTGATAGTCCGGATACGCCGCATCAATCGTCTTATCGGAGACCGGTTTACCCTCTTTGGCTTCCAGTTTTTCCAGCAGCTCGCCGTCCCATTGCAGCACCAGCGGCGCGTCAGTGGTGATTTGCGTTTCCAGAAGCGAGGTGCGCGGGCTGGCGAAGCGCAGGGTCATGACGATCTTCACGCCCGGCGCGGTCAGGGTCTGGACTAACGCGCCAGGAAGACTCCAGGCCTGCATCGTGAAATCCACTTTCTTGCCGCCGCGCGTGACCGTCAGCCGGTCAAAGTTAGTGGCCATAAAGTTGATGTACTCTTCCGTCAGCAGCGCCGGGCCGGGGAAGCCGCCCATGGTTTCCGGGCCGTCGGGCAGGAGATGTCCGTGCCACGCCCCGAGATCGAAGAAGGGGTTAAAACGCTGGTGGTCGTCGCTGTCGAAATCCTGCATGTAGTGCGGCGCGCCGACGCGATTAATCACGTTTTTATAGTGGTCGGCAGTCGTTGCATGCGCCGACAGGCTGAACAACAGCGCGCAGGCCAGCGGGGCAAGTGGGGTGGTCAGTTTCATGGTCAATCGATCCTTGTTACCAGTAGAAATATTGCATCAGGAAAACCTGGTCGCTCGGGTCGCCCGAGGCGGTTTTCATGTACCAGCGGCTGTCGGCGGCGGTAGCAAAGCGCCCGTTGCCGTATTCGTACCAGATGCCGAACTGCATAAACGAGGTGGTTTCGTCGGCGGACTCATCAGGGCGATGTTTGGCGTAGCTCCAGGCGGTGGAGAAGTAGAGCCCTTTCAGGGTTTCGACCATCGCGCTCGCCATAAACCCGGTCTCCGTTCCCGGCACGTTTTGCCCTTTGGCGCGCCCGGTATGATGCCATGCACGGGCGGCCAGATGGGGTGACAGCAGTCCGGTTAAGAACAATTCGCCGGTGCCGTCGGTCACTTCCAGGCCGTTCATCCAGGTCACGCCGTCGATGAATTCGTACTGTAAATAACCGTTCATCATCGCCGGATAGGTGTACTTATCGTCGTAGCGATCGTACTTCCCGAAGTGCAGCCAGGCCTTGCTCTCGTCGTGATGCCCAGCGGGCGTGGCGGTCACGCTGTAGCGCAGTTTGCCCGCCAGGTTTTGCACTTTCAGCGCGGTCATGATGTCGCGGGTGTTGGGGATGACATAGCCCAGATCCGGGGTGAAATCGCCCCACCATTGCAGGTCGTCGAGGGACGAATCCTGGCGCAGGCTGAGCATGATTTCGGTGCTGTCCTCCGTGCGATAGCCGCCGTAAAAACGGTTCAGACCGCCCTCGAACCCGCCCCAGCTGTGGTCGGGAACCCAGGCGTTGCCCTGATGGTCCGCCTGTACGGTCCAGCCTTCGCCGTAAATCAGGCCAAACCACGGGCCGTGTTTGATCTCCAGCCCGCCTTCGATATAGGTTCCGTCGCTGTATTTGTGTTTCTCCGGGCCTTCGAGATCCATATACCCGCCGATGCCCAGTTCGCCGTAAAAACGGTACGACGTGGCGCTCAGTTCCGGCGTGCGGGTGTCGTCATGTTCTGCTGGTCGTGCTTCTTCCGCGGCCATCGATGGCGTGCAAAAAGAGAGGGCAGCCAGTGCCCCGTAAAGAGTCGGTGTTATTTTCATTTTGTTTTTCGGGTGTGATCAGGAGGCCGTCGAAGCAGGAGCGGCTTCAATCTTTTTTTCGTCTTGCGATAATCCCTTGATGTATTTGCTGTATTTCCACCACGCAAAGCCAAGGAAAATCACGATGCCGCCGACGTTGTAGAACACAATCGTCAGAATATTGCCGCCCGTCGGGAAGGTGGAGGCAATAAAGCCAATGGTGAAAATCACAATCAGCATCGACACAACGACCGTACCCGTGGTGCGTGAGCCCATTTTGAAATCACGCGGCAGGTGATCGAGTTTGCGGCGCAGGTTCAGGTAGGCCAGCATGATAAACAGCGGCGGCAGCATCGAGGCGGCGGCGGTCATGTTGATCACCGTGTTCATCAGATCCTGCGCGGTGTTCGATCCCATGGTCGGGATAATCATCAGCGGGATCACGATCAGATACTGGATCCACGCCGCGCGCGCCGGAACGCCGTTCTCATTGAGGGCGACGGTTTTCGGTCCAAAAATGCCGGACGGGATTTCCGAGAAGAAGATTTTCACCGGTGTGGCGGTCCACATCAGCAGGGAGCCGAACATGGCGGTAAAGGAGACGAGGCCGACAAAGCGGTTCATCAGCACTTCCGGCAGACCAAAGTACACCGCCAGACCGTGGAACACCTGCACCGAGCCGCCGGTAAACTTCAGCTCTTTGCTGCTGATAAAGACGTTGATCAGCACCGAGGAGATGGAATAGAGCACGCCGATGAAGATCCCGGCGAGGATGATCACTTTGACGAACGACTTCGATCCGCCCTTCACGTCGTTGACGTATACGGCGACGGATTCCGCACCGCCCGCGGCCATGAAGATCCAGGTGGTAATCCCGAGGAACGCCCAGTTAAAGTTGGGGATCATCGCTTCGACGGTGATCGGATCCGCAGGCTGCACGCCTCCGACCAGCGCCGCGCCCGCCAGCAGAATATAGGACATCGTCAGGAGCAGCATCAGCGTGGAAGTGACGGAGGTGATCGGCCCGAGCATCTTCGCGCCGTTGGTCGAAACCCACGTCGAAAAGGCAAACAGCACCAGACTCAGCACCACGGTGGCAAACGGCGTGAGAATGTACTCATAGCCGAGAAAAGCGTAGGAGGCGTAGGCAATGACGCGCGGTAATAACGAGGTGAAGAAGAACAGATTCACGAACCAGTAGGTGTAGGCGGTAATAAACGCCCAGCGCCCGCCGAGGGAACTTTTCACCCACGCATATACGCCCGCCTCGGAGTTTTTATTCAGCGAGACGAATTCGGCGATGATGAGACAAAACGGAATAAAGTAGAACAGCGTCGCCAGGAAGAACATCGGCGCGGACGCCAGCCCCAGCTCGATATTATTGTTGATGACGTTGTTAAAGCTAAAAACGGCGGCAAAGGTCAGCGACAGCAGGCCGAACTTGCCGATGGTATTACGCTTGGACTGTAAAACAGTGGACTCTGACATAACGAATCTCCGGGTACGAGGAGTGTAGTGGCGCTACTTCGGCGCCACCGGATCTTTTATTTGTTATGGAAATAGCCGTCTTCAACGGTCACCCGCAGGACGACCTTTTTCACCGCGCCGTCGCTGATAAAACGGTAGGCTTCGTCGATATCGCAGATCACCATCTGTCCTTCATGCACCTCCACCGTATTGCCGCAGCCTTTGAGAAACTCGCGGTCGGTTTCGTCGCGGTAGCACTCCACCACCTGTAATTGTGCTTTCGGGGCAAACTCGATTTTTTGCGCCCCTTGCAGGTAGTAATGCACGTCGAAATATCGTCTGTGCCCGAGAAACAGCGCGTCGGTGGTGGTGTCGGTGGTCAGGCGATAGCTCAGCGAATCGCCAATCGAATGGGCCACGCCGGGGCGAATGTTGTCGATGTTGTGGATGGCTTCCACGCAGCGCTGCCATTTGCGTCCGCCCTGGTAGCGGCGGGTAAACTCTTCCAGGTTGTTCAAAATATCCATTATTCGGCCTCGCTTTCGGCGGCTGCGGGAGTGAGAGAAAACGCCTGGGCCTGCACATCGCCGCAGGTCGGCAGCAGGGTGAAGGCGTAGCGGAACGGCTGGAAGCGCACGCGCCAGCTGTCCAGCACTTCGCTGCCCCAGGAGTTCGAACCCAGCCCCAGCAGCTGGTGGTCTAAATTCAGCGTGATGTGCCCGCTGCGCTCGAGTTCGTTGCAGTGGCGCGCGGCGTGGATCGCCCCGGCGCTGTACGGCCAGGCGCTGAAGTGGATCGGCTGTTGCGGCACCACGAGCAGGCCGTGGCCGCTATGACTGGTTAGCGCCGCCCAGCGCACCTGCTGGCGGTTGCCGTTGTTCTGCGGGAACGGGTAGTTCTCGAACATCGCCTCGACGTCGCTTTTCCAGACGTCGATCAGGTTCGCCTGCTGGCTGTCCGGGTAGTTCTCGCCCGGCCCGCGCCCGTAGTACGTCACCTGGTTGAGGCTTTCGTTGATGCCGAGCGTAAAGCCGATGCACGGGATGATGTGCGGGTAGTCCCCGTACGGAGTGCCCGCCAGCACGACGCTCAGTGCGCCCGCCGGTGTGACGCGCCAGCGGTAGGTGCAGCGCATGCCGAAATCAAACACCGGCGGCGCGATGGTGGTGCGGGTTTCCATCACCAGGTCATCGCCGTCGCGGGAAATCTCAATGGTGCGCAGATGCTCCTGCATGATCTGCAGATGATTCGGTTCCCACAGCCCTTCGTACTCCTGCTTGTGGTTATCAATCATCGGCTTGAAGAAATTGATTTTGCCCTCTTTGGCAATCAGCTCTTCACCGTTCACCCGCCACGACGTGAGCTTGCCGCTGAGTTTTGAGAACAGCATGCGGAAGTTATGTCCGCTGACGGTGCAGGTCAGGCGTTCATCGTGAACGATCAGCGGCGTGGCGCTGACGGCCAGCGGCTGCGCAACCTGCGTGCGCGGGGCCAGCGAAAACTGATACTGTGCAATCGGGTGATTCGCGTCGCTGTAGGGCGTGGCGGAATCTTTGCTGACGAACACGTTGACCCAGCTTTCGCGACCGTCTGTCTCTGGGACGGTAATCTGAACGGTGCGGGCGCTGTTCGGGGCTAAATCGCTCACTTTCAACACCTGGCTGCTCAGCAACTCGCCTTCGGCTTTGATCTCCACCCGCAGGGTGTAGTCGTCGACTGTGCTGAACCACAGTTTGTTCTCGACCCGCAGCTCGCCGCGCGCCAGATCGACGGCGTGAATTTTCACCGGGGCGATCACCTGCTTGTACTCCCGCAGGCCAGGGCCTGGCGTTTGATCGGAGTAGATCAGCCCGTCGAGGCAGAAGTTGGCGTTATTCGGGTAGTCGCCAAAGTCACCGCCGTACTGGTAGAAGGTTTTGCCGTCCGCGTCCTGGGCCTGAATGCCGTGATCGCACCACTCCCAGACGTAATGCCCCTGCAGACAGTCGTGACGATAAAAGACGTTCTGATATTCGCTTAAGCCGCCGGGGCCGTTGCCCATGGCGTGGGCGTATTCGCAGATGATGCGCGGTTTCGGGTGCGGGAATTCGCCGAACTCGTTCATCAGCGGCACGCGGGTGTACATGGTGGAGATGATGTCCACCACTTCGGCGTCGCGGTCCTCTTCGTAATGCACCAGACGGGTGGGATCCAGCGCCTTGCAGGCTTTCGCCATCGAGCGGATGTTGCACCCGTAGCCGGACTCGTTGCCGAGCGACCAGATGACGATCGACGGATGGTTTTTCTGCGCCTGCACGTGGCGCACGATGCGTTCAACGTAGACCGGTTCCCATGTCGGATCGTCGGTGATGCGGCTCAGATCGCCGACGTTGGCAAAACCGTGGGACTCGACGTCCGTCTCCGCCATCACAAACAGGCCGTAGAGATCGCACAGCTCGTAAAAGCGCGGATCGTTTGGGTAATGGGCGGTGCGCACCGAGTTGATATTGTGCCGCTTCATCAGGATCAGATCTTTTTCGACGCGATCCATGCTCACCGCGCGGCCTCTGCGATGATCGTTATCGTGGCGGTTAACGCCGTGGAGCATCACGTAGCGGTTGTTGATGAGCATCAGGCCGTCGCGCACCTGGATATCGCGGAAGCCCACGCGTTGCGGGACTACTTCCAGCGTGTCGCCTGCGGCGTTTTTCAGGATCAGCAGCAGGTGATACAGGTGCGGCGTTTCGGCAGACCACTGCTTTGGTTGCTTCACGTCGATGCTGAAATCAACGGCCTGACGCTTCCCGACGCTGGCCTGGGTTTCGCCCTGATATAGCGGCTTTTCGCCGTCGAAAAGCTGAACCTCGAGGGTGACCTTTTCCGACTGCGCAGTCAGGTTTTCCAGCTCGACGTGGCAGGCGAGAGTGGCGTCGCGGTAGTCGTCGTTAAAGGTGGTGGTGACGGTGAAATCGTCGATATGAGTGAGTGGTCGGCCCACCAGGTAGACGTCGCGGAAAATCCCCGCCGTCCACCACATATCCTGATCTTCGATGTAGGTGGAGTCGGCCCACTGCATCACTTTCACGCACAACAGGTTTTCACCTGTGTGAACGTAAGGGGAAACGTCAAATTCAGCGGTCAGGCGACTGCCCTTGCTGAACCCGACGTAGTGGCCGTTCACGTAGACTTCGAAATAGGTCTCTACGCCGTCGAATTTGATAATTGTCTGGCGTGCGCTCCAGCTGTCGCCGAGAGTGAACAGGCGCTGATAGGCCCCGGTCGGGTTGGCGCTCGGCACGAACGGCACGTCAATCGGGAAGGGGAAGCCTTCGTCGGTGTATTGCAGTTTGCCGTGGCCTTCCAGCTGCCACATGGACGGCACGCCAATCTGCCCCCAGTCGCTCATCAGCTGGTGGGGGAAGGACTCTGGCACTTCCAGCGGGTGGTCGAAATAGCGGAACGTCCATTGGCCGCTCAGCAGCAGAAAATGGCTGCTGGCCTCACGGGCAAAGCGGCGGGCCTGGTCGATATCCTGATAAGCAAAAAAGTACGCGCGCGGCGGCAGCCGGTTTTCGTGCGTCAGTTGAACATTCTCCCAGCGGTTCATCTCATCTCCCTGCGGGTTAAAACATCATTGCAGGGGAGTTTAGTAAATATTTTACTAAATAAAATCAGTAAAACTGAAATGAGTTAAGCGGATCACGAAAATAGGGAGAGAGAGATGAGGTCATTGCCCGGTGGCGCTGCGCTTACCGGGCCTACAAAACCGTCAACGGGCTCGGTTTTTTGTAGGCCCGGTAAGGCGTAGCCGCCACCGGGCATGGGGTTTAACGCGTCGTACCACGCAGCTTCAACCGGCTCGGCACAAACACCTGCAGCGGCAGCGCACGGCCATCGCGCGCTTTTTCCAGCAGCAGGTTCACGCCCTGGCTGCCCATCATTTCCGAGTGGATGCGCACGGTGGTCAGCGGCGGGAAGGTAAAGCGGGCGGTGGGGATATCGTTGACGCTAATCAGGCTGATATCCTGCGGAATCGTCAGCCCTTTCTCGTGAATCGCCCGCAGCACGCCGATGGCGATAGAATCCGAGGCGACAAACAGCGCTTCGGGGAAATCCCCCTGTGCCAGCATCTTCGTCGCCAGCTCATAGCCCGACGAACTGGAGAAGCCGCCGCGCCAGATGTCTTTCTCCGACACCACGCCTTTGAGCTGGCCGTATTCGACGAAGGCTTTTTCGCGGATGTCCGCTTTGCCCGGCTCGTCTTCCCCGCCGATAAAGCCGATGCGCTGCACGCCCTGTGCGGCGAAGAAGTCGATCACCTCTTTGCTGATGCGCACCAGGTCGATATCCACCGAGTCAAAAGCGGAACCCGCCTCGTGAAAATCGATAAAGCAGATATTGTCGCTCAGGGCCTCTGCCGCCTGGCGCATTGGTTCTGCCGGTTTGCCGACAATCAGGATCCCGCTGACCTTGCTGATCTCCGGCAGCCCCTGATTTTCATAGCAATTCGTCAGGCCGATATTCAGCTTTTCGCATTGGGTTTCAATGCCGTGGCGGATGGCGAGGTAGTAGGGGTCGTTGATTTCCAGCTCCTGGCGGTAGCTGTAGAGCGCCAGCACGTGGTGACAGGCGTCGTGCTGGACCAGGCTTTTGCGCGCGCTGCTCCCGCGATATTCCAGTTTTTCAGCGATTTCGAGGATCCGGTGGCGGGTCTCCTCTTTGACGTTCAGCGTCCGGTCGTCGTTCAGAATGCGCGACACGGTGGCCTGCGACACGCCCGCTTCCTTTGCGATATCTTTCAGTGTTGCCATGGGGCCCCTCAGCGCGGGAGTTAAAATAGAGTCTGCCGCCATTGTAATGAATCCCGCCTGTTTAGTAAAAATCCGTTGATCGCCAGCGCCGCTTATGCTGTGATAATTTTACTAAATGTTTACTTAAGGGGTTGTCATGGAAAAGGTTTCGTACGGGGATTTCGCCCGCCTGGAGATGCGCACCGGGAAAATTATCGACGTTAAGCGCCACGCGAATGCCGATAAGCTGTACATCGTGCAGGTTGATATTGGCGAGCGCCAGTTGCAGACCGTCACCAGCCTGGTGCCGTATTACACGGAGGAGGAGCTGCTGGGGAAATCGGTGGTGGTGCTGTGTAATCTGGAAAAGGCCAAAATGCGCGGGGAAGTGTCGGAATGCATGTTGCTATGCGCCGAAACCGAGGACGGTAGCGAAAGCGTGTTGTTGACGGCGGAGCGGGCGATGGCGTCAGGGGTTCGCATCGTTTAAAAAAATGCCAGATGGGCGTTTGCCCCTCACCCCGGCCCTCTCCCCAAAGGGGCGAGGGGGAAAAGACGGATCCGTGCGGTCCCCTCTCCCCTTTGGGGAGAGGGTTAGGGTGAGGGTGATATTTTATGCCTCTTCCACACTCACCCTCATCGCCGCCAGCGCCTTACGGGCCGCTTTCAACACGGTCTCGCACTGCTCAATGGTCAGCGTCAGCGGGGGTTCGATACGAATGGTTTTCGAGTTGTTCAACGTCCCGGCCACTAACACCCGCTGGCGGAACATCTCGCTCGCGAAGTTGTAGCCGATTTCGTTATCCACAAACTCGATGGCCATCAGCATCCCTTTCCCGCGCGCGTCCTGCACCAAATCCGGGTATTCACGGCCTAACTGCAGGAAGCCGTCCAGCAACATATCGCCTTTCTGCTCAGCCTGAGCCGGTAAGTTCTGCTCCAGCAACACGTTGATGGTCGCCAGCGCGGCCGCACAGGCCAACGGGTTGCCGCCAAAAGTGGTGGTGTGCAGGAACGGATTATCGAACAGCACCGAGAACACCTCTTCGGTGGCAACGGTCGCGCCAATCGGCATCACGCCGCCGCCGAGGGCTTTCGCCAGACAGAGAATATCCGGCTGCACGTTCTCATGCTCGCAAGCAAACATCTTCCCGGTGCGGCCCATTCCCGTTTGCACTTCGTCGAGGATCAGCAGCGCGCCAAACTCATCGCACAGCTTACGCACCGCAGGCAGATAGCCCTGCGGCGGCAGGATCACTCCGCCTTCGCCCTGAATCGGCTCGAGGATCACCGCCGCCACGTCGTCACCGGTTTTCCGGCACTCGGTCAGTACGGTGCGCATCGCGTTGATATCGCCGAACGGCACGTGGCGAAAGCCCGGCAGCAGCGGCATAAAGGGTTTGCGGAAAGTCGATTTTGCCGTCGCCGACAGTGCGCCAAGGGATTTCCCGTGGAACGCGCCGGTGGTGGCAATAAAAGTGAATTTGCCGCGCGGCGACTGGTACGCTTTGGCGAGTTTCAGCGCCGCTTCGACCGATTCCGTGCCGCTATTGCAGAAGAAGCTGTATTTCAGTTTGCCAGGCGTTAAGGCCGCCAGCGTCTTCGCCAGCATCGCGCGAAGCGGGTCGAGCAGTTCCTGGCTGTGAAGGGGTTGTTTCGCGAGTTGATTCTGTACGGCGGAAACCACAGTTGGATTACGGTGCCCCACGTTGAAAATTCCAAAACCACCCAGGCAATCAATAAACTCCTGTCCCTGGGTGTCGACAAGCGTATTCAGACTTCCCGCTTGCCACTCTACGGCTCCGTAATCCCCGCCAGCGGTAACAGATTTTCGGTACTCTAAAAACCCTGGATTCACATGCTCTTTAAAGTAGTCAATCACCTCTCGGTTAAGTTGTTTCATCTCCTCATGGTCAAGCGTTCGCTTTTCGATGAGATTCAGTGCGTGCGCGGTACAGGCGAGAGCCGAGGCGCTGGAAGGTAACCTGTTCAAAATGAGCTCCGGGGGATCGCGTATCACATGATACTGAATTAATTATTGCAGGGATTACGCCACTTCCGGTGACTTAACGAAAATCGGGATAAACGCCAGGTTAAAATAATGTTGCGCAAAATTTAATCGTGCCGGAAGGAAGGTTCTCAGCTTTGCCGGTGGGCTTTATTGCGTGGCAGATGCCCGGAAAAACGTCAATTGCACCGGCGTGGTGCGAGGTGTGCTACTTAAGGAGGCGTTAACTGGTCAGGCTATGTGGGTAATTTCTCCATGAAAGTATTTGAAATCAATCAATTAGAAATGCGTACAAAAAGTGCGGTTTAACTGCAATTTGCGATCTCGATCGGATTTAACAACTAAAGATAAATTATTTACCGCCGAAAAGAGATAAACCCACAAAATTAACATTCAAATAACCTGCAAGGGATGCCCATCATGTCCGCTCAACCGTATGTCACTCAGAATGACTATCCTCTGAACGACGATACCACCCTCATGTCCACCACCGACCTCCACAGCCACATGACCCACACCAACGACACTTTCGTGAAAGTGAGTGGCTACCAACTCAATGAACTGCTGGGCCAGCCGCACAACCTGGTGCGCCATCCGGATATGCCGAAAGCGGCCTTTGCCGATATGTGGTACACCCTGAAACAGGGCGAGCCGTGGAGCGGGATTGTGAAAAACCGCCGTAAGAATGGCGACCACTACTGGGTGCGCGCGAACGCGGTGCCGATGGTGCGCGGCGGCGAGGTAACGGGTTACATGTCGATTCGTACCCGGGCGACGGCGGAGGAGATCGCGGCGGTGGAGCCGCTCTATCAAGCCCTGAACGAGGGACGCTGCAAGAAGCGCGTCCATAAAGGGCTGGTGGTGAGTAAGGGCTGGCTCGGGAAAATACCGGCGATGCCGCTGCGCTGGCGGGTGCGTGGCGTGATGGCGGTGCTGTTTGCGGTGCTGGCGGCCACCCTTATTGCGACAAATGCGAGCTGGGCCGCACTGGGCGTGAGCGCGCTGGTGATGCTGCTGGGCACCGTACTGTTCGAGCAGCAAATCGTCCGTCCGGTAGAGAATGTGGCGCGCCAGGCCCTCAAAGTGGCGACCGGCGAGCGCAACAGCGTCGACCATCTGAACCGCAGCGACGAGCTGGGGCTGACCCTGCGTTCGGTCGGACAGCTGGGGCTGATGTGCCGCTGGCTGATCAATGATGTCTCCAGCCAGGTGGTGAGCGTGCGCGATGGCAGCGACCGACTGGCGAAAGGCAATGAAGATCTCAACGACCGCACCCGTCAGACGGTGGCGAATGTGCAGCAGACCGTGAGCACCATGAATCAGATGGCGGCGTCGGTGCAGAGTAATTCTGAAACCGCAGCGGCGGCCGATAAACTCTCTATCGTGGCGAGCGGCGCGGCGGCAGAGGGCGGCCACGCGATGCAGACCGTCGTCAAAACCATGGATGATATTGCCGACAGTACCCAGCGCATTGGCTCCATCACCAAGCTTATCAACGACATCGCCTTCCAGACCAATATCCTGGCGCTGAACGCGGCGGTGGAAGCGGCGCGCGCGGGCGAGCAGGGTAAAGGCTTTGCCGTGGTGGCCGGAGAGGTGCGCCATCTGGCAAGCCGCAGCGCCAGCGCCGCGAACGACATTCGCAAGCTGATTGATGCCAGCGCCAGCAAGGTGCAGTCGGGGTCGGATCAGGTTCACGCCGCCGGGCGCACCATGGATGACATTGTCGAGCAGGTGCAAAACGTGACGCGCCTGATTGCCCAGATCAGCCACTCGACATCCGAGCAGGCAACCGGGCTGTCGGACCTGACCCGCGCGGTGGCCGAACTGGACGACATCACGCAGAAAAACGCCGATCTGGTGGAAGAGAGCGCTCGCGTCTCGGCGATGGTGAAGCACCGCGCCGGACGTCTTGAAGATGCGGTGACGGTTCTCCACTGAGTCAGTAAGATTCAGGAACAAGCCCGCTTATTTCGGCATGAATAAGCGGGCTTTTTTTATTAATAAATACGCGGTAATTATTGATATTAAATTAAATCTAAACATCATTAATTCATGTGGATTATATATTGTAATAGTGTTGGTGAAATTATTTATTCTATTAATAAAGTTACCGCGCCAATATCCGATAACGCTGAGTATCTAAGAAATAACCACATTAATGGTGTAGCGATGTTCTTGCATAACGTGAAGATCGGGAAAAAATTATTTTTGGGTTTTGGCTTTTTAATGGTGTTGATGGTGCTCAGCGCCAGCCTGTCGCTCGTGGGGCTGAGCCGGGGAAATAATGAGATGAAATCCATTCTCACCCATGATTATCCCGCGACGGTTAAAGCCAATGAATTAATTGATTCATTCCAGGAATTTGTCAGCATCCAGCAACTGATGCTGCTCGACGAGAAAGGCCAATATACCGGGCAGTCGCAGGAGCGCCTGAAAGAGATCAGCGCGCATATCAGCGTCATTTATAAAGAATTGACGAATACTCTGCACGATCCTAAATCCGTACAGATCCTGGCGGAGTTTCGCGACGTACGTCAGCAGTATCTGGATTCCCGTTTTCGCATTCTCAAAGCGGTGCAAAACCACGACCGGGAGGGGGCGATTCGGGAGATGATGACCAAAACGGTCGAGGTGCAGCAGACTTACAAAGACAAAGTGCAGGAGCTGATCGCGGTACAAAATACCGAGATGCAAAACGCAGGCGCGCTGGTGGAGGAGGATTCCAGCAGCAACCGCATGTGGATGATGACCCTGACCGCGTTTAGCGTGGTGATCGGCAGTGCGATCGGCTGGTTGATCGTGCGTTCCATTACTCGTCCGCTGGGCGAGGCGGTCTCGTTTGCCAAAGCCATTGCCGACGGCGATCTGACCCGCAACATCACCACTCACAGCCAGGACGAGACCGGGCAACTGCTCTCTGCACTGATGGAGATGAAAACCCGCCTGCTGGATATTGTGCAGCGGGTGCAGTCCGGCTCTGAAAACATCTCCAGCGCGGCGGCGCAAATTGTGGCGGGGAATCAGGATCTGGCGGCGCGCACCGAAGCGCAGGCCAGCTCCGTGGAGCAGACGGCGGCCTCGATGGAGCAGATCACCGTGACGGTGAAAAACACGGCTGCCCATACGGGAGACGCGACGAATTTGTCTGCCGATGCCGCGAGTGCGGTCAAAAACAACGGCGAGATGATGATGCAGGTGACGCAGAAAATGCGCCTGATTAATGACACGACTCATCGCATGTCGGACATCATCAACCTGATCGACACCATTGCCTTCCAGACCAATATCCTGGCACTCAATGCGGCGGTTGAGGCCGCGCGCGCCGGTGAGCACGGACGAGGTTTTGCGGTGGTGGCAGGTGAAGTACGCCAGCTGGCGCAAAAAAGTGCCTCCTCAGCCCGCGAAATCCGCCAGTTGATCGAAAACTCAACCCTCCAGGCGCAGGACGGGATGACCCTGGTCGAAAAAGCCAGCGGGCTGATTAACGGTATGGTCGGGAACGTCGAAGAGATGGATGTGATTTTGCAGGAGATTCGTCAGGCCAGCCACGAGCAGACGCAGGGCATCTCGCAGATTAACAGCGCGATTGGCCTGATTGACTCCACCACCCAGCAGAACTCTGCGCTGGTGGAGGAGTCGGTTGCGGCAGCGGCGTCGCTTAACGATCAGGCCATGCACCTGAAAGAGTTAGTCAAAGTGTTCCGCGTGAGCGAGGATGCGCTGGCTTAATCCAACTGGGAGATATCCAGCGCCGCGCGGTCGATCACGCCGATGATCTGTTTAAGCTGCGCGTCGCTTAACTCTCCCTGATTCACTTTCAGGTCCAGAACCGCTTTGAAGTTATCCAGAGCCCGCTTCATCTGCGGGTTTTTACGCAGCTGGAAGCCGACGCAGCGCGCTGTAATACGCGCCTGAATGTGCTCCAGATGTTCCTGATTCTCGTCCAGCCACTGCTGACCGGCTACGGTGATCGCAATCTTCCTGCGCCCGCCTTCCTCTTCCGAAATGGTAATAAATGCCTGATCCTGCAGGAAATCGAGGGTCGGGTAGATCACGCCAGGACTGGGGGTGTAATTCCCCTGGGTCATGCTCTCAATCTCTTTGATCAGCTCATAGCCATGGCTGGCGTTGCGGGTCAGGATCTCCAGAATCACCAGGCGTAATTCGCCGTGGCCGAAGAAGCGCTGACGGCGCCCGCCGCCCCCGCCGTGGTGCTCCCCGCCGCGGCCATGATGATGGTGGCCGCGATCGAAATCGTCGTGTGAATGTCGCATAGGTTTTCTCCTTGATTTGATATATCTAATTTATATCTAAATCTCTCTTTTTAGCAATGCTGATTTCTGGTTATGTTTTAGTTGATTGAAATTATTGATTTTATTTTTGATTATCATGCTCTGGAATGTGCTGGGCTTTGTATATCAAAAAAAGACTTGCAATCTCCATTGTTAGCAATCATTATCATTTAAAATTTATTTAGATATATCGTATTCACTTCACGAAGGCAGATAAATGACATCAACCCGCTACCCACAACGTGTACGCAATGAACTGCGCTTTCGCGAGCTGACCGTGCTCCGCGTTGAGCGTGTCAGTGCTGGCTTTCAACGCATCGTCTTAGGCGGCGACGCGCTGGAGGGCTTTAGCTCACAGGGTTTTGACGACCATACCAAAGTCTTTTTCCCGGCTCCGGGCGCAACTTTTGTCCCGCCGGTGGTGACCGACGAAGGCATCGACTGGGGCGACGGCGTGCGCCCGATGGCGCGTGACTACACGCCGCTGTACGACGACGCGCGCCACGAACTGGTGCTCGATTTCTTCGTGCACGATGGCGGTGTCGCAAGCCAGTGGGCGGTGCAGGCGAAAGAGGGCGATAAGCTGACCATCGGCGGCCCGCGCGGATCGCTGGTGGTGCCGGAAGATTATGCGTGGCAGCTGTACGTGTGTGATGAGTCCGGGATGCCTGCGCTGCGCCGCCGTCTGGAAGCCATCGCGCAGCTGCCGGTTCGCCCGGAGATCCGCGCGGTGGTGACCGTCGGTGAAGAATCTTACAAGGACTATCTGGCGCATCTGAGTGACTTCAACATCACCTGGATTGTCGGGCACAGCGAGCAGGCGGTGGCGGATTGTCTGGCCGAAGTGAGTGTGCCTGTCGAAGATTACTTTATCTGGCTTACCGGGGAAGGGAAGGTGGTCAAAAACCTGAGCCGCCAGTTTGAGACGGACGCGATTGACCCGCAGCTAGTGCGTGCCAGCGCGTACTGGCACGCGAAGTAATCAAGCCACTTCGTCGAGCTGCGCTTCGTTCACCTGATTTTCGAGCGCAGCGCGCACGTCGTGCAGCGCTTTCTCCTGCTGGGCAAAATAGGACTCCATATTGCTCAGCGAGGAGACCAACAGCCACGACTCCTCTTTTTCCAGCTCCGCCAGCTCGTTCACTAACGTGTCGATTTGCTCGCGTACCTGCGCCATCTTTTTGCGAATACGTTCCAGATCGTTCAGACGGTCGCTTGCCATCAGCGGTTCAAAGCCCTGCTGCAGACGCGCCACCAGTGAACGGATCGCTTTCACATCGCCGCGCTGTTTGGCCTGATTGAGCTGCACCATCATGGTGTTGGCTTCTTCTTTCAGATCGTCCGCCACCAGATCCGGATGGCAGAGCTTGCTGGCCTGACGCCAGAGCCGTTTCAGCTCGTTCTGATCCTCTTCCGACAAGTCCTTGCCTTTGCGCAGACGCACTTCGGCATCGTGGTGCTGCTCGCGGTATTTCTCATACTCTTCGTTGGCCTCGTCCCGCGCCTGTCGCGCCGGCTCTTCTTCGCGCGTTAAGCCCATTTCGAGCTCTTGCGCTTCGGCCAGCAGATTGGCAATCAGATCGCTCTGCTGCTGCAGATGCTTACGCGCATCGGCGGCCTGCACCGAATCGGCGGGCAGGGCGCGCCAGCGCTGGGTGAGCGTTGTCAGCACTTCGACGGCCTGCGCCATATATTGCTGGCAGCGACGATAATCCTCTTCGCGACGACGCGCCTCCGCCTGCTGACGGCGCAGATTCAGCTCCGCCAGCGTTTTACGCAACTGAAGGATTTGCGACATCAAAGGGCCGAGGCGGGAGAAATAGAGATCGTTGAACTCATCGAGCTGCTGAACGCGGGCGTTGCGGCGGTCAATCAGATCGCGCAGACGCTCTTCCAGCGCTCGCAGCTCCAGCTTGCTGGCGGCCACCTGCGGATCGCGCCACTGCGTCAGTGAGCGCTGACTCTGCAGCCAGGCGGTGATGGCTTTTATCGCTGCGGTGTAATTTTTATTCTCAAGCGCCGCGACGATCGCCTGTAGCTCATCGTCAAACGCTTCACTTTTCAGCCGTGCCAGCTGGCTGTCGATGATGTCGTCATCTTCCAGTTCAATGGCATTTTTAATAATTTCTAGCCGCTTGATCGGTGTGCTCATGATGCCTTTCGCTTTAGCGCTTAAGTATTTGAGTTAAGGTTAGTTGTGGTAAGAGCTACAGGAAATAATACACACGGATGATGATCGGCGCGACGGGGGATTTCTTTAGTTTTAGATGTTTGTGAGGGGGTTAATGGTTCGGGGGTGTGGTTTATGCAATGCTTCAGGAATGTATCGGAAGCGCTCAAGGGTGTGTGATGTGGTTTCCGGTACCGTGACAATCTCTTTGAATTTCCGATCAATTTCAGGCCATAGCAAACCTTTGTTTACTAAAGGTTAATTTTAAGGATAAGAGTATGCCAACAGTCATTGAGAAAGCATTGGATTTCATCGGTGGTATGGACACTTCCGCGTCAGTGCCGCAGTCGATGGACGAGAGTACAGCGAAGGGAATATTCAAGTATTTGAAAGAGTTGGGTACACCGGCCAGCGCCGCCGACGTAATGGCGCGCGGGGCTCAGGAGGGATGGGATCCCGACTTTACGAAGAAAGTGGCCGGATGGGCCGAGAAAATTAACGCAACCGACCACGTAGTGATCAAGAACCCTGAATATTTTTCTGCGTATATGCAGGAGCAATTGCGGGAGCTCGTGTGAGTTGTCCACGACGCTGATTGGTTAATCCTGGAAATGACTAAGGGCTTACGTTTTGGCGTAAGCCCTTGATGTTTGGTGGCCCCTGCTGGACTTGAACCAGCGACCAAGCGATTATGAGTCGCCTGCTCTAACCACTGAGCTAAGGGGCCGTGGCGGTGAATTATAGAGTAACTCCCTGCCGCAATCCAGACATTCGCACCTGCCTGCTGTTTTTATAAACAACGCATTATCAATCCTTTATACTGACCACCTGATACATTCATCGGGGAATGAGATGATCAACGACATTCTGGCACCTGGCCTGCGGGTGGTCTTCTGCGGCATCAATCCTGGCAAGTCCTCCGCGCATACGGGTTTTCACTTTGCTCATCCGGGGAACCGCTTCTGGAAGGTGATTCATCAGGCGGGTTTTACCGATAGATTACTGAAGCCTGAAGAGGAAATGCATCTTCTGGATACGCGCTGCGGCATCACCATGCTGGTGGAACGTCCGACGGTGCAGGCGACGGAAGTGAACCTGCACGAGCTGCGCAGCGGCGGGCGGGAGCTGGTGAAGAAGATCGAAGACTACCAGCCTTCGGCGCTGGCGATCCTCGGCAAGCAGGCGTACGAGCAGGCATTTAGCCAGCGCGGGGCGCAGTGGGGCAAACAGAACATCACCATTGGCACGACGCAGGTGTGGGTGCTGCCGAATCCGAGTGGGCTGAACCGAGCGACGCTGGACAAGCTGGTGGAGGCATATCGGGAGCTGGATGAAGCGTTGATGGTGCGGGGGAGATGATCCCGACAGAGGCTGCCGGGATCCGGTATTCCGTTACAGCGAGTCAACCTGGGCAATCATCGACTGACCGAGCGTGCTTTCAATGCGATAGCACAGCGTCTTCATTTTCGAGTCGTACGCGTTAACCACAAGATCGTTCAGCTGTGGGTTCAGATCGTTTTTCACGGACAGGAACAGGCTGTTTTTCTTATTCAGATCGGCCATTGCGAGGCTGTATTTTTCCCAGGTTTTTGGGTTATAGGCGCGCAGGGCGTTCAATGAGCGGACGCAGGTCTCGTTTGCCGTCAGGGAGCGGCTCTTCACCGTATCGTCGTTAGTCACACCCTGAGTTTCTTGCGCTACCGGTGTTGCAGCAGGAGTCACCAGAGATTTAGGCGCATTTTGCTGTTTATTGACACAACCCGCCAGGGCCACGCATATCATCAGAAGCCATGCTTTTTTCATTTTTTTATCAGTCCCTGCTGGGTAATGGAGAGTGGGGAATACTCTGTTACTTAGGTAAGAATCATCTGAGGGATTGATTATATGATGAAAGATAACAATAGCAACGTGGGTTTATCGCTGTTGCGATGATTTTCACAGGGCAGTTATCGAGAGATAAAAAAAGGCCACAGCAAGCTGTGGCCTTATTCAGAACGATTTGCGATTAATCGTCGAGGAAGCTACGCAGAACTTCAGAGCGGCTTGGGTGGCGCAGTTTGCGCAGAGCCTTCGCTTCGATCTGACGGATACGTTCGCGGGTAACGTCGAACTGTTTACCCACTTCTTCCAGCGTGTGGTCGGTGTTCATATCGATACCGAAACGCATACGCAGGACTTTCGCTTCACGAGCGGTGAGGCCCGCCAGAACGTCGTGGGTCGCAGCACGCAGGCTCTCGGTCGTGGCAGAGTCCAGCGGCAGCTCGAGGGTGGTATCCTCAATGAAATCACCCAGATGCGAATCTTCATCGTCGCCGATTGGCGTTTCCATGGAGATAGGCTCTTTGGCGATTTTCAGCACCTTACGAATCTTATCTTCTGGCATCAGCATGCGCTCGGCCAGCTCTTCTGGCGTCGGCTCGCGGCCCATCTCTTGCAGCATCTGTCGGGAGATACGGTTGAGTTTGTTGATGGTCTCAATCATATGCACCGGGATACGGATGGTGCGCGCCTGATCCGCGATAGAGCGGGTGATTGCCTGACGGATCCACCAGGTAGCATAGGTAGAGAATTTGTAACCACGGCGATATTCAAACTTATCAACCGCTTTCATCAGACCGATGTTACCTTCCTGAATCAGATCCAGGAACTGCAGACCACGGTTGGTGTATTTCTTGGCGATCGAAATAACCAGACGTAAGTTCGCTTCAACCATCTCTTTCTTCGCACGACGGGCTTTCGCTTCGCCGATGGACATGCGACGGTTGATGTCTTTAACCTGCTCGATGGTCAGGCCGGTCTCTTCTTCGATTTGACGCAGTTTCTGCAGGCCGCGCTGAACATCATCAGCCACATCGTGCAGTTTTTCAGACCATGGCTTGTTCATCGCGATAGCCGCGTTGAACCAGGTTTCGCTGGTTTCGTTGCCGGTGAACAGAGTGATGAAGTTCTTTTTCGGCATTTTGCACTGCTCAACACACAGCTTCATGATGATACGTTCTTGAGTACGAACGCGGTCCATCATGACGCGCATGCTGTTTACCAGGTAGTCGAACTGCTTCGGCACCAGGCGGAACTGTTTGAAGACTTCAGACAGCTTCTGAATCTCGGCCTGAGCGGCTGCATGGCTGCGGCCTTTGGCTTTGATGGTGTCACGAGCCAGTTCGTACTGGGTACGCAGCTCGCCAAACTTCTCGCGCGCCAGCTCAGGATCGATGCTGTTGTCATCGTCGCTGCTGTCGTCGTCGTCTTCTTCCTCTTCGTCTTCGTCGTCATCCATCTCTTCCTGAGACAGTTCAGAACCGACGTGAGTCGCCGTTGGCGCCAGGTCTTCTTCCGCGTTTGGATCGACAAAGCCGGTGATCAGGTCAGAAAGACGCGCTTCTTCGGCTTCGACGCGATCGTACTGCTCGAGCAGATAGGTGATCGCTTCAGGGTATTCGGCAACGGAGCACTGAACCTGGTTGATCCCGTCTTCGATGCGTTTCGCGATGTCGATTTCGCCTTCGCGGGTCAGCAGTTCAACGGTACCCATTTCGCGCATGTACATGCGCACCGGGTCAGTGGTACGGCCGATTTCAGATTCAACGCTGGACAACACCTGTGCAGCGGCTTCTTCTGCATCTTCGTCGGTGTTGTTGGAGTTTTCAGCCAGCAACAGATCATCGGCATCCGGTGCTTCTTCCATCACCTGAATACCCATGTCATTGATCATTTGGATGATGTCTTCGATTTGATCTGAATCGACGATATCTTCCGGCAGATGGTCATTGACCTCGGCATAGGTCAGATAGCCTTGCTCCTTACCACGTTGGACAAGAAGTTTCAGCTGTGACTGCGGGTTTTGCTCCATAAGACGGTATCCACACTTAATTCGTTTAATTGGTGTCGGCGGTGTCGCTGCCAACCTTTGAAGCGAGGGCGTACTTATATTTTTGCCGCTGCCTCTCAGTGCGGCTGCCGGGGGCTTCCCGATCGATATTCGGCACTTAAGCCGTTAAATTCATTTTTTTGCGAGTTCCTGGTTTAACATCCAGAGTTCCCGGCGTTCTTCGCTGCTTAAGCCGTGAGTTCGCTCGCGAGCAATCAACTCTTCCTGGCGCAGTTCAAGCATCGAATCAAACATATGGTTGAGTGAGTCGGTGAACGTTTTTTCTGCAATGTCCTTATCTGCTATATCGTCCCACATCGACAGTTTTTCAAGGGTGGCGGCCTCTTTTGTGCCGCGATAGTGCTCCAGAAGCTGGCCGGTCGTCAGACCAGGCTGCGACAAACAGGTGTTGACCAGTTCTGAAAACAGGCCAAGTCCTGGCAGCTTTTCGTGATTCAAACCCGCGAGCGGCGGCACTTGCGGCGCCAGCTCCGGGTTTTGCACCAGTAACCCTATCAGTATACGCATGGTTGTGCGTTTTAGCTGTGGCGCGGGGCGAACCGCACCGTTTTCCGCCAGTTTAGGCATTAAACGTTCAAGCTGGCTGTCATCCAGAATGCCGAGCTTGTTGCCGAGCTCCTGACGCAGGTAAATGCGCAGCGTCTCGCCTGGGACCTGAGAAATCAGCGGCAGGGCCAGCGTACTCAGCTGAGCGCGCCCGTCCGGGGTACTCAAATCCACCTGCGGCATCAGGCTGTTAAACAAAAACGTGGAGAGCGGCTGAGCCTGCTCCATCCGCGCTTCAAACGCCGCTTTGCCCTCTTTACGCACCAGCGTATCCGGGTCTTCACCGTCGGGCAGGAACATAAAGCGCAGCTGGCGCCCGTCGGTCATATAAGGTAGTGCAGTTTCCAGCGCGCGCCAGGCGGCGTCGCGTCCGGCTCGGTCACCGTCGTAACAACAGATGACGTTATTCGTCGCCCGGAACAGGAGCTGAATGTGGTCGGCGGTGGTGGACGTTCCCAACGACGCTACCGCGTAGTTGATGTCGTACTGCGCCAGCGCGACCACGTCCATATAGCCTTCGACCACCAGTAAACGCCGGGGTTCAGCGTTATCCTGCTGGGCTTCATAAAGGCCATACAGCTGGCGACCTTTGTGGAAAATATCGGTTTCCGGGGAGTTGAGGTATTTCGGCATGCCGTCACCCAGCACGCGCCCACCAAAACCAATCACCCGGCCTCGCTTATCGCGAATGGGGAACATCACCCGCTCGCGGAAACGGTCGTAGCTTCTTCCCTGATCGTTTGTCACCAGCATGCCGGCGTCGATCAGAGATTGACGATCTTCGCTATTGCCACCAAAACGCTTTAACACGTTGTCCCAGCCGGGCGGGGCGTAACCAATAGCGAAACGCGCAATGACTTCGTCGCTTAAACCGCGTCGGGTCAGATACTGACGCGCAGGTTCAGCTACTTTTT
Organism: Lelliottia sp. EB106-05-01-XG201; assembly: GCF_058791735.1. Taxonomy (NCBI): domain Bacteria; kingdom Pseudomonadati; phylum Pseudomonadota; class Gammaproteobacteria; order Enterobacterales; family Enterobacteriaceae; genus Lelliottia; species Lelliottia sp. EB106-05-01-XG201. The sequence goes on along the minus strand of NZ_JBYTDV010000001.1, from coordinate 4,035,363 downwards.
GCTTAAGAGACTGTTGGTAAAACGAATTCAGACCGTCCATCAGCTGGTAAAGCGTTTGTCGTTGATGACGCTCTATCTGACTCGGACCGCTGCCTGCTTCGTAAGGCACTTCAAGGTTATGCATCGCCGCCAGTTCTTCGACGGTTTCCACGAACTCGAGCTTGTCGTAGTTCATCAGGAAGTCGACGGCATTACCGTGTGCGCCACAGCCAAAGCAGTGGTAAAACTGTTTTTCACCGTTTACGGTGAAAGAGGGGGTTTTTTCGTTATGGAACGGACAGCACGCATGGTAGTTCTTGCCCTGCTTTTTGAGCTTTACCCGCGCGTCGATGAGATCGACGATGTCGGTTCTGGCCAGCAGGTCATTGATAAAAACGCGTGGGATTCGTCCAGCCATAGGCCCCGTTAGTACACCTCAGTCTGATATTTCCAGATGACGTGTATTTGCTAATGCATAAACGAAAATAAGCCGCGCATTCCTTCCGGAAGCACGGCCTTACGACTATAACTCAGTCTGACCATTGAGGGCGTGCGCCCTCAACAGATTAGTACAGACGAGTACGGCGTGCGTTTTCGCGAGCCAGTTTCTTCGCGTGACGTTTCACAGCAGAAGCTTTAGCGCGTTTACGTTCGGTAGTCGGTTTTTCATAGAACTCACGACGACGAACTTCCGCCAGAACACCTGCTTTCTCGCATGAACGCTTGAAGCGACGCAGTGCTACGTCGAACGGCTCGTTTTCACGTACTTTAATTACCGGCATGTAACTCTCACCTTTGATAAATTCGGTTTGCCGCTGGCATCGGCGCCAGCTTATTTCAAAATGGTGCGGAATTTTACTGCAACTAATGCTGCTTTGTAAAGCACCAATGCCGTTTTTGAACGGGACTTTTGTAAGGGGTGAGAGTATACACGAACTCACCCCTCAGGGTATACATCGACCCGCATTCGCCCTACACTGCGCGGTATCGAAAAGAGGTAAATTAAGCCATGCGTGTACTGGGTATTGAAACATCCTGCGATGAAACCGGCATCGCCATATACGACGACGAAAAAGGTCTGTTAGCCAACCAACTGTATAGTCAGGTGAAATTGCACGCTGATTACGGCGGAGTGGTGCCTGAGCTGGCGTCTCGCGATCACGTGCGCAAAACGGTTCCCCTGATTCAGGCGGCGCTGAAAGAGTCCGGATTGACCGCAAAAGATATCGATGCGGTGGCTTATACCGCCGGTCCGGGTCTGGTCGGCGCGCTGCTGGTCGGGGCGACAGTCGGGCGTTCGCTGGCGTTTGCGTGGGATGTTCCGGCGATTGCGGTTCACCATATGGAAGGGCACCTTCTGGCACCGATGCTGGAAGAGAATCCGCCTGAGTTTCCGTTCGTAGCGCTGCTGGTTTCCGGCGGTCATACCCAGCTAATCAGCGTAACCGGCATTGGTGAGTACGAGCTGCTCGGCGAGTCCATCGATGACGCCGCCGGTGAAGCTTTCGATAAAACCGCCAAACTGCTGGGCCTGGATTATCCTGGCGGCCCAATGCTGTCAAAACTGGCGTCGCAGGGTGTTGAAAAACGCTTCGTTTTCCCGCGCCCGATGACCGATCGCCCAGGGCTGGATTTCAGCTTCTCGGGCCTGAAAACCTTCGCGGCGAACACCATTCGTAATAATGAAAACGACGATCAGACCCGCGCGGACATCGCTCGTGCGTTTGAAGATGCGGTGGTGGATACGCTGATGATCAAGTGCAAACGTGCGCTGGATCAGACCGGCTTTAAGCGTCTGGTGATGGCGGGGGGCGTGAGCGCCAACCGCACGCTGCGTGCGAAGCTGGCGGAGATGATGCAAAAACGTCGCGGCGAAGTGTTTTACGCGCGTCCGGAGTTTTGCACCGATAACGGCGCGATGATTGCCTACGCGGGCATGGTGCGTGCGAAAGCGGGCGCGACGGCGGATTTGAGCGTTTCCGTGCGTCCACGCTGGCCGTTGGCGGAGTTGCCTGCGGCATAAGTGCGGTCTGTATTGCCCGGTGGCGCTGCGCTTACCGGGCCTACAAAACCGTAGGCCGGTGCAAGCGAAGCGCCGCCCGGCAAAACCCGCTAAACCCTCAACATCCCTTTCACTTCCAAAAATTCAATAATCCTCGCCAGGCCGTCACCCGCCTTCAGGTTGGTAAAGGTCCACGGACGTTCGCCGCGCATCCGGTTGGTATCGCGCTCCATCACCTCTAAAGACGCCCCCACGTACGGCGCCAGATCCGTTTTATTGATGACCAGGAAATCCGATTTAGTGATCCCCGGTCCGCCTTTGCGCGGGATCTTTTCGCCCTCGGCGACGTCAATCACGTAGATCGTCAGATCCGCCAGCTCCGGGCTGAAGGTGGCGCTGAGATTATCCCCGCCGCTTTCGACAAAAATCAGATCCAGATTGCCGAACTTCTCGCTTAACGCTTCCACCGCCGCGAGATTCATCGAGGCATCTTCGCGGATCGCCGTATGCGGGCAGCCGCCCGTTTCCACGCCGACAATGCGTTCCGGCTCCAGCGCCCCGGCTTCCGTCAGGATGCGCTGATCCTCTTTGGTGTAGATGTCGTTCGTGACAACGGCCAGCTGGTAGGTGTCGCGCATCGCTTTGCACAGCGCTTCGAGCAGGGCGGTTTTCCCCGAACCCACCGGGCCACCGACGCCCACGCGCAGGGGATGTTTGTAATCAGCCATAAAAAATCCTCAGGATCGGAATAACCGTGAATATTGGGTTTCGTGACGCGCCGAGGCGATGGCCGAGAGCGGCGTCGCCGCACCCAGTTCGTCATCGCTGCGCGCCCACGCCTGACCGAGCTTTTCAGCAAAATGGTCGCTTAATTCGATAATCAACTGCTGGGCCGCCTGCTGGCCAAAGGGCACCAGCTTCACACCCGCCATCACCGCGCTCTCTATCCAGCTGTAGCCGAGACTCAGGGCCAGGGCATGAGCGTCAATTTTCCAGCGCACGCCGAGCCACGCCATGCCGCACAGCTGGCTCTGTGAAAACAGCGGCAGCCAGTCGGGTGGACAGTCCGGCTCCCAGCTCTTAATCAGCCGGGTAAAAGCCGCGCCGCGATTGCGCTCCTCTTCGCGCAGTTCGCGCGTTTCCCGACAGGCGAGCAGGTACGCCGTCCAGCGTTTTGCGGCGGCGAAGTCGTTCTGCTCGCAGGCGCGATACAGGCGCAGAAACAACGGCAAATCGACGCACAAAAAACTCTGCTCCATCTGCTGAATCTGCCAGTGGCTGAACTCTGCCACCGTAGTAATCCAGCCTGCTTCCACCGCCCACTCCAGCCCCTGGGACCAGGTGAACGAGCCGACCGGCAGACTGCTGCTGGAGAGCTGCATCAAGCGTAACTGCTGGCGGTTGTGCTCCATTTGTTCAGCGCGCCTTAATGGGAATGGGCGTGCGAATGGCCGTGGGCTTCACTGGTGTAGGCCCCGGCTTCCGGCTCAAACGGCAGATGCGCAAAAGTCACGTCGAGATCGAACTGGCGCAGCATGTCGTCGAGGACATGATCGTGGTGATAGCGCAGTTCGCCGGGCATGATTTGCAGCGGCACGTGGCGATTACCAAGGTGATAGCAGGCGCGGGCGAGCAGATACGGGTCGGCGCAGCGCACCACCGATACGGACTCCGGCGCGGCGATCACTTCGATCACTTCCAGGCCGTCGGCGGTGGTCAGCAGATCGCCGCCCCGCAGCAACAGCCCGCGCGGCAGCATCAGGCCCGCTTCGCGCCCATCGTTCAACTCCACGCGGGCGCGGCTTTTCACCCGCACATCAATCGGCAGGGTGACGCTGGCGGTGACCGGGTGGGCGTGATCAAGGCGTTGGGTTAAATAGATCATTATCTCTCCTCAGAACAGGAAATAGCGTTGCGCCATCGGCAGGATCTCTGCCGGTTCGCTGGTGATCAGTTCGCCGTCGACACGTACCTCGTAGGTTTGCGCGTCGACGGTGATGTTCGGCTGCAGGCTGTTGTGGATCATGTCGGCTTTTTTCACCATCCGGCAGCCCTTCACCACGGCAATGGTGCTCTGCAAATTGAGCTGCTGGGGAATGCCGTTCGCGGCGGCGGCCTGGGAGACAAACGTCAGGCGCGTGGCGTGACGTGCAGCCCCAAGCGATCCAAACATTGGGCGATAGTGCACCGGCTGCGGTGTGGGGATCGAGGCGTTGATATCCCCCATCGGCGCGCAGGCGATCATCCCGCCTTTGACGATCGTGGCCGGTTTGACGCCAAAAAATGCCGGGGACCAGACCACCAGATCCGCCAGTTTTCCCGCTTCAATCGATCCGACCTCGTGGGCGATGCCGTGGGTCAGCGCCGGGTTGATGGTGTATTTGGCGACGTAGCGTTTGACGCGGAAGTTGTCGTTATCCCCGGACTCTTCCGCAAGCCCCCCGCGCTGCACCTTCATGCGGTGCGCCACCTGCCAGGTGCGGATAATCACTTCGCCCACGCGGCCCATCGCCTGGGAATCGGACGAGGTCAGGGAGAAGGCGCCGATATCATGCAACACATCTTCGGCGGCAATGGTTTCGCGGCGAATGCGCGATTCGGCAAAGGCCACGTCCTCGGCGATATCCGGATCAAGATGGTGGCAAACCATCAGCATATCGAGATGCTCGTCGATGGTATTGACCGTGTACGGCAGCGTCGGGTTGGTGGAGGAGGGCAAAATGTTCGGGTGCGCGCAGGCGGTGATAATATCCGGCGCATGGCCGCCGCCCGCCCCTTCGGTATGGAAGGTGTGAATAGTTCGCCCGCCGATGGCTGCCAGCGTGTCTTCGACAAACCCGCCTTCGTTGAGGGTGTCGCTGTGCAGCGCCACCTGAATGTCCATCTCTTCGGCAACCTCCAGCGAGCAGTTGATCGCCGCTGGCGTTGAGCCCCAGTCTTCGTGAATTTTCAGGCCGATCGCGCCCGCCGCGACCTGTTCGCGCAGGGCATCAGGATTGGACGCGTTGCCTTTGCCGAGCAGGCCAATATTCACCGGCAGGGTATCCGCGGCCTGCAGCATCCGCGCGATGTACCATGGCCCCGGCGTACAGGTGGTAGCGTTAGTGCCCGCCGCCGGACCGGTGCCGCCGCCAATCATCGTCGTTACGCCGGAGACCAGCGCCTCTTCCGCCTGCTGCGGGCAGATCCAGTGGATGTGGGTATCGATCCCGCCGGCGGTGACGATCTTCCCTTCGGCGGCGATCACCTCTGTCGCCGCGCCGATCGGGATCGTCACGCCGGGCTGAATATCCGGATTTCCGGCTTTGCCGATGGCGAAGATCCTGCCGTCTTTGACGCCGATATCGGCCTTCACGATCCCCCAGTGATCGACGATCAGCGCGTTGGTCAGCACCAGGTCTACACAGTCCTGAGCGATCATCTGCCCCTGACCCATGCCGTCGCGGATCACTTTTCCGCCGCCGAATTTGACCTCTTCACCGTAAATCGTCAGATCGTTTTCCACCTCGATCCACAGCTCGGTGTCGGCCAGCCGCACTTTATCGCCCGTCGTCGGGCCAAACATGTCGGCATACGCCTGCCGCGAAATCTCAGCCATTGTTCTCCTCCAGACGACCCATCACTTCGCCGCGAAAACCAAACACCCGCTGCGCCCCGGCGATCAGCACCAGCGTCACCTCGCGCTTTTGCCCCGGCTCGAAACGCACGGCGGTGCCTGCCGGAATGTTCAGGCGATAGCCTTTGGTCGCTTCGCGATCGAATTTCAGCGCCGGGTTGACTTCGTAAAAATGGTAATGGGATCCGACCTGGATCGGGCGGTCGCCGTGGTTTTCGACGATCGTGCGCTGGGTTTTGCGCCCGACGTTGAGGGCGATCTGGCCGGGTTTAATCTGGTATTCGCCTGGGATCATCGTTCCCCCTTACATGATCGGATTGTGGACGGTGACGAGCTTGGAGCCGTCCGGGAAAGTGGCTTCCACCTGAATATCCGGGATCATCTCCGGCACGCCCTCCATCACCTGCGCGCGCGTCAGGACATGGCGGCCCGCTTCCATCAGCTCCGCCACGGTTTGTCCGTCGCGCGCGCCTTCCATAATGAAGGCGCTGATCAGCGCGACCGATTCCGGGTAATTGAGTTTGACGCCGCGCGCGAGGCGGCGCTCCGCGACCAGCGCGGCGGTAAACAGCAACAGCTTGTCTTTTTCTCTGGGGGTCAGTTCCATAGGGTTCTCTTAGGTCTGCCAGATTCGGGGGGCGTGCGGCGCTTTGGCGGTAACAAACGGTCGCAGGTACTGCCAGATGTCGCGCATCGCCTGCTGGCAAATCAGGTTGTCGTGAGAGAGAAAACGCACCGACAGCAGGCCGTCGGTGAGGGTCGCACCGGCAAAATGTTCAAGCGGCGTGAGGCGCTCGCGCACGCCGTCCAGCAGGGTGTCGCTCGCCGGATAACAGAGCAGGGTGACGATCCACGGGTGATTCGCAACCGGGGTTAAATCGCCATCGACCAGATGCTGGCGCTCAATGAGCAGCGGTACGTCGTCGAGCCACACCTCAAGTCGGCTGTCGAGCCTGCCGTGGCTGAAGGTCTCGCCGATCACCGGGCGGCCCAGGCACAGCAACTCCCAGGCCAGCAGCGTACTGGAGTGATGCAGATGGAATACGGAGCGAAGCCGGGCATTCGCACCGGGGAAGAAAATCGTGTCCTGCGGCAGCCACTCAAGCGTCGCGTTCTCTTCAATGAAAAATCGCTGATTGAGAAGGGCCTGCGCGCCCTGGCTACGATAGAACTTGCTGGCACCCGGCATAGTAATAAGCGCATGGCTATTCGCGGCCAGTTCAACCGAAATATCGAGCGAATCGCCGCCGACAATCCCGCCGGGCGGGTGCAATAAATAGAGATGACAGGTTTCGTCTTCGGGATAAAACGGGCGCTGAACGGTGAGCGGGCCGACGTGTCGCGCCGAGTGCAGGATGGTTTTTTCAGGGGTGTGGCGAAACTGCAACGCAAGCGATGCCTGCCAGCCTTTATACGCGTTATCAGTGACCTGGGTTGCTAACATGCTGCATCCATCCGCTCGCCATTTACTGCTTCAGTATGCCCTGGCAGAAATGAACCTTGTCATATGAGACGCTTATGGATGGAGGCGTAAAACCCGAATTACTCCGGGTCTTTTTTCTTTCTCTTCAACTTGGTCCAGATTTTGGTTTCCTGGCGACGCCACAGACGCTGGATGTTGTCGTGATGCCGCAGGAGGATCAGGCAGGAGAGCATGGATACGGGGAAGGTGAACTGGGGTTTAAACCACCAGACATAGAACGGGGCGATCAGCGCGCTGACAATCGCGCCCAGCGACGAATAGCCGCTCAAGAGCACGCTCAGCAGCCAGGTGCCTGCCATCACGCCGGTTAAATCCCAGCCGATAGGGGCAATCGCGCCGAACGCAGTGGCGACGCCTTTGCCGCCTTTAAAACCAAAGAATACCGGCCAGATATGGCCCAGACAGGCGGCGATGGCAATAAGCCCCAGCCAGAACGGCGTCACGCCCAGAGCATAAGCGCCCCAGACGGGTAACATCCCTTTCAGAACATCAAAGATCAATACCGCTACGGCTGCTCCCTTGCCGCCAATTCGTAATACATTGGTCGCCCCTGGATTCCCGGATCCGCTGACGCGAGGGTCAGGCAATCCGGCGATGCGGCAGACCAGAATGGCGCTGGAGATTGAGCCGCAAAGGTAAGCGAGGAAGATCATTCCAGGCGCGATTGCACTCATAACGCTGTTCCGTTTTGAAAATGTATCTGTATTCTCTGCATCTGTGGATAATACGCATAATTCGCCGGAAGTGGTATCCGGTTTAGCCAAAAACCAGGCAGGTCGTGATGGATATTGTATTTATAGAGCAACTTTCGGTAATCACCACAATTGGTGTTTACGACTGGGAACAGACCATCGAGCAGAAGCTGGTGTTCGATATCGAAATGGGCTGGGATAACCGTCTCGCTGCCAAAAGTGATGATGTCAAAGACTGCCTGAGCTATGCCGATATCAGCGAAACGGTAGTGAAGCATGTCGAAGGACAACGTTTTGCACTGGTAGAGCGTGTGGCAGAAGAGGTGGCCGATCTGCTGTTAAGCCGTTTCAACTCGCCGTGGGTGCGCATTAAACTCAGCAAACCGGGGGCCGTGGCGCGTGCCGCCAACGTTGGCGTGATCATCGAGCGTGGCACAAATCTTAAAGCAAAGATTTAACGTCATAAATGCTAAACCATTTTTAGATATACAGGTCTTAAAGCTGTCTCTTTCACGGCGTCCATTGTGGTGCGCCGTTTTTTACATTTTTAGAAGGGTTAATAGATGAGCGATATACACTCGCTGCTGGTGGCGGCAATACTGGGTGTGGTCGAAGGATTGACGGAATTTTTGCCCGTTTCCAGTACCGGACACATGATCATCGTCGGTCATTTGCTCGGCTTCGAAGGTGAAACGGCAAAGACCTTTGAAGTGGTGATTCAGCTGGGCTCCATTCTGGCCGTGGTGGTGATGTTCTGGCGTCGCCTGTTTGGGCTTATCGGCATTCATTTTGGCCGTCCGCCGCAGCACGAAGGCGAGGGTAAAGGCCGTCTGACGCTGATCCACATCCTGCTCGGTATGGTGCCGGCGGTGGTGCTGGGGCTGATTTTCCACGACACGATCAAATCGCTGTTTAACCCGATTAACGTGATGTACGCGCTGGTGGTTGGCGGTGTGCTGCTGATTGCCGCCGAACTGCTGAAACCAAAAGAGCCGAAAGCGCCGGGTCTGGACGACATGACCTACCGTCAGGCGTTTATGATTGGCTGCTTCCAGTGTCTGGCGCTCTGGCCGGGCTTTTCCCGTTCAGGGGCGACGATTTCCGGCGGGATGCTGATGGGCGTGAGCCGCTACGCGGCGTCCGAGTTCTCGTTCCTGCTGGCGGTGCCGATGATGATGGGGGCGACCGCGCTGGATCTCTATAAGAGCTACCACTTCCTGACGGCGGGTGACATTCCAATGTTCGCCGTGGGCTTTGTGACCGCGTTCCTGGTCGCGCTGGTGGCGATCAAAACCTTCCTGCAGATCATCAAACGTATCTCGTTCATTCCGTTTGCGATCTACCGCTTCATCGTGGCAGCGGCCGTTTACGTGGTCTTCTTCTGAGCCACTGCCCTCAGTCTTTCGGCTGAGGGCAACGCGTTTCCTTCCAGTCTGTTACGGCCTGAATCCGGCGTTTGGTTAACTCGTCGCGGATTGCCGGGCCTTTAAATCCAGCTTCCACCACCGCTTTCGTCGGCACCGCTTTCGCAATTTCCCAGGCTTCACGCAGCAAACGGCCCTGCGGATAATCACAGGCTTCAAAACCGGTACGCCCGCGCACGTCCGCTTCGCTGGTGAGCGCGATCTGCTCGACGCGCTGCGGTTTGCGCCAGGCGTCGATGCTGTCGAACAGCTTGACGATGGTGGCCGGTTTCAGGATCGGGAAGGTGTGGATCAGGTCATGGAATTCAGCGACCAGTTTTGCCAGATCGCGGATCTCGTTGGGTACCCGCAGACGCTGGCAGATATTTTCCACCAGTTTGACCCCCGCCGGGCCGTGCCCGTGATGGCGCGGCCAGAGCGCTTTTGGGGTTAAGCCTTTGCCCAGATCGTGACAGAGCGTGGCGAAACGCACGTCCACCTCCGGGCTGAGCATCGCCGCCATGCTTAAGGTCATCAGGGTATGAATACCGGTGTCGATTTCGGGGTGCCACTTCGCCGGAGCCGGGACGCCAAACAGGGCGTCGATCTCCGGGAACAACACTTTTAGCGCGCCGCAGTCGCGGAGCACCTGGAAAAAGACCTGCGGATTGCGCGTCGTGAGGGCGTTTTCCGTCTCTTTCCACACCCGTTCCGGCGTGAGATGTTCCAGCTCGCCCGCGTCGGTCATGGCGGTCATTAAGGCCATGGTCTCATCGGCAATGCGGAAACTCAGATGGGCGTAGCGGGCAGCAAAACGCGCCACGCGCAGGACGCGGAGCGGGTCTTCAGAGAAGGCCGGGGAGACGTGGCGTAAAATCCGGTTTTGCAGATCGGCCTGGCCGCCGTAGGCATCGACGATCTGGCCGTCGTCGTCCTGCGCGAGGGCGTTGATGGTCAGATCGCGGCGCAGCAGATCCTGCTCGAGCGTGACGTCCGTCGCGGCATAGCAGGTAAAACCGGTATAACCGAAACCGGCTTTACGCTCCGTGCGCGCCAGGGCGTACTCTTCGCGGCTTTTAGGGTGAAGAAACACGGGAAAATCGCGGCCTACCTGCTGGTAGCCCGCGTTAAGCATCTCTTCGGGCGTGGCACCCACCACAACCCAGTCTTTATCTTTGACCGGCAGACCTAACAACGCATCACGAACCGCACCACCGACCAGATAAATCTTCACGCCTGAACTCCCGAATTCTCTTTTGACCAGATAATACGTAAGTCTGGCAGAGAAGACGAATTAGTTCATCCAGCGATCTTTACGCTTACGGCTCGGGATCAGATGCGGCAGCACCAGACCGAGGAACAGACCCACGCCCAGCACGCCACCGCCATACATAAACCACTGCATAATGATGGTGCGCTGTTTGTCATCGAGCTGCAGATTGGCGGCGCTCACTTTCTTCTGCGCCACAATCAGCTCGTTTTTCAGCTTCTGGTTCTCTTCTTTCAGGCCGTTGATCACGCTGTCGCTCTGGGCCACTTTCTGCTGCATCTCGGCCGTGCGCTGATTCCAGGTGGTGTCGATGTTGGTCAGCTTGTCGGTCAGGGTTTTGACCTGATTTTCCAGATCCGGCACGCGGGTGCGCAGGCTCGGCACGTTGCTCAGCTGTTTCAGCGGGATCCACGACGTACGGCCCGTGCTGTCGCGCACCTGACCGTAATTACTGTCCTGATTTGTCTGTAACAGAACCACTTCCTCGCCGGCATTCACCGTGCCCACGAGGCGATAATTGTCTCCAGGGCCGCTACGTACCCAGGTGTTTAATTCGTCAGAAACATAACGTTTCTCTTCAGCATGGACCGCGGTCGCGGCGCTGAAAGCAAGTAAAGTCAGTCCAATCAGGCGTAATTTAAGCATCATTAGTCGTTATTTTCATAAAAAGTGGAACGATAGTAGTGGCAACAGTGTCTCCACGCAAAGCATTCGCATCAGCTATCGGAATCATCTGTGCCACCGCGTTAAACTTTTACGCCCGTCAAATTGCTCATTGCGTGGCAATTTGGCGCAAAATACTATGTACTGACAAACAAATGGCGAGGAAGTTCGCCTTCATTGACGCGGCTGTGACGCAACCGAAAGTACAGGGCTATGGCACAAGAAATCGAACTAAAATTTATCGTCGAAAAGGGCAGCGTGGATGCGCTGCGAACCCATCTGAATCAGCTGACCGCTGAACATCACGAACCGGTTCAACTCCTTAATATCTATTACGAAACCGCCGATAACTGGCTGCGTAGCCATGATATGGGGCTGCGCATTCGTGGCGCGAACGGGCGCTACGAGATGACGATGAAAATTGCCGGGCGTGTGGTCGGCGGTTTACATCAGCGTCCTGAATATAATATCGACATTGAAAAACCAGAACTTGAACTGAGTCGACTTCCGGCAGACGTCTGGCCGAACGGAGAACTGCCGGACGGGCTGTCTGACCAGGTGCAGCCGCTGTTCAGCACCGATTTCTGGCGCGAAAAGTGGCTGGTGAACGAAGGGAAAAGTCGCATTGAAATCGCGCTCGATCTGGGTGAAGTGAAAGCGGGCGAGTTCCAGGAGCCGATTTGCGAGCTGGAACTTGAACTGCTGGAAGGCAACGCCGACGACGTGCTGAAGCTGGCGCGTAAGCTGGTGGGCCAGTCTGGCCTGCGTCAGGGCAGCCTCAGCAAAGCCGCGCGCGGGTACCATCTGGCGGCGGGCAATGCGCCGCGTCAGGTGAAAGCCACCCCCCTTCTGCACGTGGCACCCAAATCCAGCGTCGAGCAGGGGCTGGAAGCCTCGCTGGAGCTGGCTCTGAGCCAGTGGCAATACCACGAAGAGCTGTGGGTGCGCGGCGTGAGCGAAGCGAAAAAACAGGTGATTGCGGCGATGGGCCTGGTGCGCAGCACCCTGACGTTGTTTGGCGGTGTGGTGCCGCGTAAAGCGAGCGCTCACTTACGTGATTTCCTAACCCAGACCGAAACCCTGATGGCGACGGACGTCTCTGCTGAAACGGCGGTCTACAGCCCGCAAACTGCGGCCGCCAAACTGGCGTTAACCGAGTTTCTGGTGACGCGCGGCTGGCAGCGTTTTCTGGATGACAAAACCCAGAAGAAAATCGCCGACTCATTCAAGCGTTTCGCCGATACGCATCTCTCCCGCAGTAACTCGGAGCTGAAAACCATTTTTGACCGCCCGCTCGGCGATCAGTACAGCGATCAGCTGGTGCGTCTGAACCGCGATATCGACAGCGTTCTGCTGCTGGCGGGGAGCTACGACGGCCCGAAAGCGCAGGCGTGGCTGGAGAACTGGCAGGGGCTTCGCCATGCCATTGAAACGCGCCAGCGTATTGAAATTGAACATTTCCGCAATGAGGCTATTTCGCAAGAGCCGTTCTGGCTGCACAGCGGAAAACGTTAACTCAGGCAAGGAACCCGATAATGCCGCTTTCTTCACAGCTCACGCAGCACTGGCAGACGGTTTGTGCGCGTCTGCCGGAATCATTACCCGCCGACTCACTCAGTGAGCAGGCGCAGCAAGTGCTTACTTTTAGTGATTTTGTCCAGGACAGCATCACCGCAAATCCTGACTGGCTGGCTGAACTGGAAGCGGCACCGCCGCAGGCCGACGAGTGGCAGCACTATGCGCAGTGGCTGAGCGACGCGCTGGCTGAGGTGAACGATGAGCCGACGCTGATGCGCGTGTTGCGCCAGTTCCGCCGTCGCGTGATGGTGCGTATCGCCTGGGCGCAGTCGCTGGAGTTGGTGAGCGAAGAGAGCACCCTGCAGCAGCTGAGCGTTCTTGCGGAGACGCTGATTGTGGCCGCGCGCGACTGGCTGTACGACGCCTGCTGCAAAGAGTGGGGCACGCCGTGCAGCGAAGAGGGCACGCCGCAGCCGCTGATGATTTTGGGCATGGGGAAACTGGGCGGCGGCGAGCTGAATTTCTCGTCGGATATCGACCTGATCTTCGCCTGGCCGGAAAAGGGCGCAACCCGCGGCGGACGCCGTGAGCTCGATAACGCGCAGTTCTTTACCCGTCTCGGCCAGCGGCTCATTAAAGCCCTGGATCAGCCGACCCAGGACGGTTTCGTCTATCGCGTGGATATGCGCCTGCGTCCGTTCGGCGACAGCGGTCCGCTGGTGCTGAGCTTTGCCGCGCTGGAAGATTATTACCAGGAGCAGGGCCGCGACTGGGAGCGCTACGCGATGGTGAAAGCGCGGATCATGGGCGATAACGGCGACGTTTACGCCGATGAGCTGCGCGCCATGCTGCGCCCGTTCGTTTTCCGCCGCTATATCGATTTCAGCGTCATTCAGTCCCTGCGCAACATGAAAGGGATGATTGCCCGCGAGGTGCGTCGTCGGGGCCTGAAAGACAACATCAAACTCGGCGCGGGCGGTATCCGTGAAATTGAGTTTATCGTTCAGGTCTTCCAGCTGATCCGCGGCGGGCGCGAGCCGTCCCTGCAATCCCGTTCGCTGCTCCCGACGCTGAACGCCATCGAACAACTGCATTTACTGCCGGAAGGCGACGCGCAAACCCTGCACGATGCCTATCTCTATTTGCGTCGCCTCGAAAACCTGCTGCAAAGTATCAACGACGAACAGACCCAGACCCTGCCGGGCGACGAGCTCAACCGGGCGCGTCTGGCCTGGGGGATGCGCGTTGACGACTGGCAAAAACTGACTGAACAACTGGACGCCCATATGGCGGGCGTGCGGCGGATCTTCAACGATTTGATTGGCGATGACGAAGCCGAATCGGCTGACGATACCCTGTCCGAACACTGGCGCGAACTGTGGCAGGATGCGCTGCAGGAGGACGACACCACGCCAGTGCTGGCGCATTTGAGCGATGACGACCGTCATCGCGTGGTGGCGCTGATCGCTGATTTCCGCATGGAAATGAACAAACGCGCCATCGGGCCGCGCGGGCGACAGGTGCTCGATCACCTGATGCCGCATCTGCTGAGCAACGTCTGCTCGCGAGCGGATGCGCCGATCCCGCTGTCGCGCCTGACGCCGCTGCTCACCGGGATTATCACCCGCACGACTTATCTTGAACTCCTGAGCGAATTCCCCGGCGCGCTCAAACACCTGATTTCGCTCTGCGCCGCGTCGCCGATGGTGGCCAGTAAACTCGCGCGCTACCCGCTGCTGCTGGACGAACTGCTCGACCCGAATACGCTCTATCAGCCGACGGCGATGGATGCCTATCGCGATGAGCTGCGCCAGTATCTGCTGCGTGTGCCGGAAGAGGACGAAGAGCAACAGCTCGAAGCGCTGCGCCAGTTTAAGCAGGCGCAGATGCTGCGCGTGGCGGCCGCCGATATCGCCGGAACTTTGCCGGTGATGAAAGTCAGCGACCATCTCACCTGGCTTGCGGAAGCGATCATCGACGCGGTGGTCCAGCAGGCGTGGGGCCAGATGGTGGTGCGCTACGGTCAGCCGAAACATCTGGCGGACCGCGAGGGTCGCGGGTTTGCCGTGGTTGGCTACGGTAAACTGGGCGGCTGGGAGCTGGGCTACAGCTCCGATCTGGATTTGATCTTCCTTCACGATTGCCCGGTTGATGTCATGACCGACGGCGAGCGGGAAATCGACGGGCGTCAGTTCTACCTGCGCCTGGCGCAGCGCATTATGCATCTGTTCAGCACCCGCACCTCGTCCGGGATTTTGTACGAAGTGGATGCGCGTCTGCGTCCGTCCGGCGCGGCGGGCATGTTAGTCACTTCCACTGAATCTTTTGCGGATTATCAGCAAAACGAGGCATGGACGTGGGAGCATCAGGCGCTGGTGCGCGCTCGCGTGGTGTACGGCGATCCGCAGCTGAAAACGCAGTTCGACGCGATTCGCCGCGATGTCCTGACCGCGACGCGCGAGGGCGAAAAGTTGCAGACCGACGTGCGCGAAATGCGCGAGAAAATGCGCGCCCATCTGGGCAACAAACATCGCGATCGCTTTGATATCAAAGCCGATGAGGGCGGGATCACCGATATCGAGTTTATTACTCAATATCTGGTGCTCCGTCATGCGCACGACAAGCCGAAGCTGACGCGCTGGTCTGATAACGTGCGCATTCTGGAACTGCTGGCGCAAAACGACATTATGGATGAGCAGGAAGCGCAGGCGTTGACCCACGCTTACACCACGCTGCGCGATGAATTGCATCATCTGGCGTTACAGGAACAGCCGGGCCATGTGGCGCCGGAATGTTTTAACATCGAGCGAGAACGCGTTCGTACCAGCTGGCAGAAGTGGCTGGTGGAGCCGTGCGTATCGAAACAAGTGTGATATTATCGCGCGCAAATTGTGAATCTTTCTGGAGTCAGGAATGAAAGTAACACTGCCAGAGTTTGAACGTGCTGGGGTTATGGTTGTCGGTGATGTGATGCTGGACCGCTACTGGTACGGGCCAACCAGCCGCATCTCGCCGGAAGCCCCGGTCCCGGTCGTTAAGGTCGATACTATTGAAGAGCGTCCTGGCGGCGCGGCCAACGTGGCGATGAACATTGCTTCTCTCGGCGCGCATTCGCGTCTGGTGGGGCTGACCGGCATTGATGATGCGGCGCGCGCGCTCAGCAAAACGCTGACCGAAGTCAACGTGAAATGCGACTTCGTTTCCGTGCCGACGCATCCGACTATCACCAAACTGCGCGTGCTCTCCCGCAACCAGCAGTTGATCCGCCTCGACTTTGAAGAAGGTTTTGAAGGCGTAGATCCTGAGCCGCTGCACGAGCGTATCGCGCAGGCGCTGGGCAATATCGGCGCGCTGGTGCTGTCTGACTACGCCAAAGGCGCGCTCGCCAGCGTACAGCAGATGATCCAGCTGGCGCGTAAAGCGGGCGTTCCGGTGCTGATCGACCCGAAAGGGACCGATTTCGAGCGCTATCGCGGTGCGACGCTGCTGACGCCAAACCTGTCTGAGTTTGAAGCGGTGGCCGGTAAGTGCAAAAACGAAGAAGAGATCGTTGAACGCGGGATGAAAATCATCGCCGATTTCGACTTCTCCGCGCTGCTGGTAACGCGCTCTGAGCAGGGCATGACGCTGCTGCAGCCGGGCAAACCACCGCTGCATATGCCGACCCAGGCACAGGAAGTTTACGACGTGACCGGTGCGGGCGATACGGTGATTGGCGTGCTGGCGGCAACGCTGGCGGCGGGCAATTCCCTCGAAGAAGCCTGCTATTTCGCGAACGCGGCAGCGGGCGTGGTTGTCGGGAAACTCGGGACTTCTACCGTGTCACCGATCGAGCTGGAAAACGCGGTGCGCGGTCGTGCGGATACCGGTTTTGGCGTGATGAGCGAAGACGAGCTGAAAACAGCCGTCGCGGCGGCGCGTAAGCGCGGCGAGAAAGTGGTGATGACCAACGGCGTGTTCGACATTCTGCACGCGGGCCACGTTTCGTATCTGGCGAATGCGCGCAAGCTCGGCGATCGTCTGATTGTCGCGGTGAACAGCGATGCATCGACCAAACGTCTGAAGGGCGAAACGCGTCCGGTGAATCCGCTGGAGCAGCGCATGATTGTGCTCGGCGCGCTGGAAGCGGTCGACTGGGTGGTCTCTTTTGAAGAAGACACGCCGCAGCGTCTGATTGCCGGCATCCTGCCGGATCTGCTGGTGAAAGGCGGCGATTACAAGCCAGAGCAGATTGCGGGTAGCGAAGAGGTCTGGGCCAATGGCGGCGAAGTGATGGTGCTCAACTTTGAGGACGGGTGTTCAACCACCAACATCATTAAGAAGATCCAGAAGGATAGTCAGTAACAAAAAGCCCGGTGGCGCTTTTTCGCCGGGTGGCGGCTGCGCCTTACCCGGCCTACGGTTTTGTAGGCCCGGTAAGCGAAGCGCCACCGGGCAATAAGTGCTTATGCTTCTTCGACGGGCGGGATCGCCGGCGCCGGTTTCACTTCCGCAGGCTGACTGCGGTTTTCCAGCTCGGTCAGACGCTGTTCCAGCAGCGCCAGCTTTTCGCGGGTACGCAGCAGAACCTGCGTCTGCACGTCAAACTCTTCACGGCTCACCAGATCAAGACGCGTCAGCTGCGACTGCAGTACCTGGCGGATTTTCTTCTCGACGTCATCGCCAAACTCACGAATACCTTTCGGCATGGATTCATGAACCTGACGGGCAATTTGTTCAATTTTTTTCGGGTCAATCATGGTCGTTTCCCTTGATCGGAAGGTGTTAGCGAACATTGTAGCGCGTAACCCATAGACATAAACCAGAATTGTTTGATGCTTATGCATTGCCCAGCATAATCAATAGCGTTATAGTTATCTCGCTTATTCTCAGGGCGGGGCGAAATTCCCCACCGGCGGTAAATCAGCCTTGCGCTGAAAGCCCGCGAGCGCTTTGGGTGAAAACTCAAAGGTCAGCAGATCTGGTGTAATTCCAGAGCCGACGGTTAGAGTCCGGATGGGAGAGAGTAACGATCCAGCCGGGCGAGGCCCGCTCACGTTATTTTTTTGCCGCTTACGCGGTGCTCCTAAGACTGCCCTGATTCTGGTAACCATAATTTTAATGAGGTTTTTTTACCATGAATCAGACGCTACTTTCCGCTTTTGGCACCTCTACCGATCGTGTAGAGCTTGCACTGACCGCACTCCGTGAACATCGCGGTGTGATGGTTCTCGATGACGAAGACCGTGAAAATGAAGGCGATATGATTTTCGCCGCAGAAACCATGACCGTTGAGCAGATGGCGCTGACCATCCGTCACGGCAGTGGCATCGTGTGTCTTTGTCTGACCGACGAACGTCGTAAACAGCTCGATCTGCCGATGATGGTCGAAAACAACACCAGCGCATTCGGCACCGGTTTTACCGTGACCATCGAAGCCGCGCACGGTGTGACCACCGGCGTTTCTGCCGCTGACCGTCTGACGACCGTTCGTGCCGCTACCGCTGACAACGCTAAACCTTCAGACCTGAACCGTCCTGGCCACGTCTTCCCACTGCGCGCGCAGCCGGGCGGCGTGTTGACTCGCGGCGGCCACACTGAAGCGACCATCGATCTGGTGACGCTGGCAGGCTTTAAATCTGCGGGTGTGCTGTGTGAACTGACCAACGACGATGGCACCATGGCGCGCGCGCCGGAGTGCATCGAGTTTGCGAAGAAACACAATATGGCTGTGGTGACGATCGAAGACCTGGTGGCCTACCGCCAGGCGCACGAACGCAAAGCCAGCTAAATAAAAAACGCCGGGTGATCCCGGCGTTTTTTTTATCCAATGCCCGCTGTTTGTAGCAGCACCAGACTTAATCCCATCACCGACATTCCGCACAGTACGCCGTAACTGGGGTTGTTGTTAGGATCGATCTCTTTCGCCAGCGGCATCAGCTCGTCAACCGACAACGCGACCATAATCCCCGCCACCGCCGCCATAATCGCCGCCATCACTACCGGGGAGATCATGCTTCCGAGAATCAGCCACGCCAGCACGCCGCCTAAAATTTCCGCCAGACCCGAAATCCCGGCCCAGAACACCGCCGTGCGTTTTGAGCCCGTTGCCGCATAAACCGGTCCTGCGACGGCCAGTCCTTCAGGAATATTGTGCAACGCTACAGCCAGCGCAATGCCAAAGCCCAGCTCGAGGTTATTGCTCGCCGTCACGTAGGTGGCGACGCCCTCAGGGAAGTTGTGCAGGCTGATGCCGAGGGTGAGCAAAATGGCCGTGCGTTTGATATTTCCGTGCGACGGTTTGACGCTTTTTTGCATCAAATCCTGTGGATGCGCGTGGGGCAGCATGCGGTCGAGACCGAAATAGCCCAGCAGACCCACGACGAACATGCCGTAGCCGAGCACCGGCGACATCCCCTCGGTGCCGAGCGCCGCGGGCAGCATCTCCATCAGGGAGATCAGCAGCATGATCCCGGCGGCAAAGCCGAGAGAAAATGCCAGTACGCGGTTCGAAGGCTTTTGCCCGAGCACGCCAAGAATCGCACCAATGAAGGTGGCGGCACCCGCAAGTATCGTCAGAATCAAGGGTACTGACATGAATCGCTCCTTATGATAATGATTCTCATTAATGCTAATGATTAATCTGCTGCAAAGCGAGAGGGGACCCCCGGCTTTACAGTTTCCTTACATTCAAATTTTCTGAAGATCTTCATCATGCTTATCTGAGTTCATGTTGTGCAGATAGCGGGTAATGTAGTGACATTAAACAGACACCCTATGTAAGGATATCACCATGACTTCTTCTCGTATGCCAGCACTGTTTTTGGGCCACGGTAGCCCGATGAACGTCCTGGAAGATAACGTCTACACCCGCGCCTGGCGTCATCTCGGCGAGACGTTGCCCCGTCCGAAGGCGATCGTGGTGGTCTCTGCGCACTGGTTTACCCGCGGCACCGGCGTGACGGCGATGGAAGCACCGAAAACCATTCATGATTTTGGCGGCTTCCCGCAGGCGCTGTACGACACGCACTACCCGGCACCGGGCTCGCCAGCGCTGGCACAGCAGTTGGTCGATCTGCTGGCCCCGGTTCCTGTGACGCTGGATAAAGAGGCCTGGGGCTTCGACCACGGCTCCTGGGGCGTGCTGATCAAAATGTACCCGGATGCTGACATCCCGATGGTGCAGCTGAGTATCGACAGCACCAAACCGGCGGCGTGGCACCTGGAGATGGGCCGCAAGCTGGCGAAACTGCGCGACGAAGGCATCATGCTGGTGGCGAGCGGTAACGTGGTCCACAACCTGCGCACGGCGCGCTGGCACGGTGAAAACACGCCGTATCCGTGGGCGACGTCGTTCAATGATTTTGTTAAAGCGAATCTGGCCTGGCAGGGCCCGGCGGAAGAGCATCCGCTGGTGAACTATCTGGATCATGAGGGCGGTTCGCTCTCTAACCCAACGGCGGAACACTTCCTGCCGCTGCTGTATGTGCTGGGTGCGTGGGATGGCAGTGAGCCGGTGACGATTCCAGTCGATGGGATTGAGATGGGAAGTCTGAGTATGCTTTCGGTGCAGGTGGGCTAAAAGAAAGCCCGGTGGCGCTGCGCTTACCGGGCCTACAAAGGCAGATCGTAGGCCGGGTAAGGCGAAGCCGCCACCCGGCGAAACCCATCACTCCACAAAAATATGCGGATAGAAGCGTGACAGATCCTGAGTGATCAGCGCGCGATCTTCGCGAATGCCAATCCCGGCTGGCTGATCGTTGATGAGCCAACTGCCAATCAGCACATAGCTGTCGCCAAATTTCGGCAGGGGATAGAACTCCTGCACGATCATCCCTTCTTCGCCGTATGGCCCTTCGGCCGCTTCCAGGGTTTTGCCGTTTTCAATAATCGAAACGTTAGCCCCTTCGCGGGAGAAGATCGGCTTGATGACGTACTTATCCATCGGCGGATAGTCATCTTCGGCGAAATACGCGGGCAGCAGGTTCGGATGGTTCGGGAACATCTCCCACAGCATCGGCAGCAGCGCTTTGTTAGAAATAATGCTCTTCCAGGCGGGTTCCAGCCAGCGTACGCCCGCGTCTTCCAGCTTGGTGGAGAACACTTCGCGCAGCATGTATTCCCACGGATAGAGTTTGAACAGGTTGCTGATCACCTGGTCCTGAGTATCCGTAAACTGACCGCGCTCGCCTAAACCGATATCTTCGATGTACAGGAATTCCGTCGCCACTTCCGCTTCAGCGGCACAATCTTGCAGATATTGCACGGTACCGCGATCTTCCACGGTATCGCGGCAGCAGGCCAGATGCAGGTAATTAAACCCGTGCTGCTCGCGCAGCTCTGCGAAGCGCTCGATCAGCTTCTCCTGCAGGGAGTTGAACTGGTCGCTGCCTTCCGGCAGGTTGCCCGCAGCAATCTGATCTTCAAGCCAAATCCACTGGAAGAACGCCGCTTCGTACAGCGAGGTCGGCGTATCAGCGTTGTTTTCCAGCATCTTAGGATCGCCCACGCCGTCCCACGCCAGATCGAGGCGCGAGTAGAGGGAAGGCTGGTTAGTCTGCCAGGCGTGACGCACAAAACCCCAGGTGTGTTTAGGGATGCGGAATTTGGTCATCAGCTCATCGCTGGCAACCACCTTTTCCACCACCTTCAGGCACATCTGGTGCAGCTCGGCGGTCACCTCTTCCAGTTTTTCGACCTGGGCGAGGGTGAGCTTGTAGTAGGCATCTTCACACCAGTAGGGTTCGCCGTACATGGTGTGGAAGTTAAAACCGTATTCAGTGGCTTTTTCGCGCCAGTCCGGGCGCTCGACAATACTGACTCGTTCCATGATCAGCCGCCCATTGAGCGAGAAGTGGAGCCTGTCGCGCTACGCTGCATGGTGGACTGTTTCGCCACGGACTCGCCAAAGCCACCGCGCGTCACGGTGCTGGTGGTCGCGGGTTTAGGTGCCATAGCGGATTTCGGAACGGTCGCGGTACGGCCAGGCGTTGCCGCGCCGTAGTTTTTGCCGCTCGCATCGGTGTACTTACCGTACGCCGGGCTGGACGGATTTTTGGAGCTGAACAGCGGCTGCTGCTGGCCCATACCGCCGCCCATCATACGGCCCATCATGTAACCCGCCATCAGCGGCATCCAGAAGCTGCCGCTGGACTGAGCCTGCGCCTGGTTTTCTGGCGCCATACCGGCCTGAGCCGGTGCCTGCTGGCACTGACCTTCACCGAACTCGGCGATGCAGTCTTCACGGGTGGCATATTTCGGGGCGGTACGTTCTGCTTCTTTCAGGGCGTTGTTATAGGCAGTGGTACATTCTGCGCTTTTACCGGTGGCTGACGAGCAGTCATCGGCATTCTGATACATCGATACCGTTTCATCGGATTGCTCACAGCCTGCCAGCATAAAGACGGCGGTGAACGCCAGGGCGACAGGGGTGAGGTGGCGCGCGTTCCAGTTTTTGCGGAACGAAGCGTGATTAATCGTTTTTGTCCGTTTCATTTTGTCTTCCAGGACCCAGAGGTGAACACACAGTAAATAAGGCTCAGGATAGAGGATGAGTGGTCGAAAATGAAGCGCAGAGGGGGATTCGGGGGGATCTTTACGTTGGCTTACGTTTGGATGTGATTTCGCCCCAGCTGGCGCTCTGCTTAACCGGCCTACACGACGGTAGGCCCGATAAGCGAAGCGCCATCGGGCAAAACTTAATGACTACGGAACGGGTTGTTGCTGTTGCTACCGGTCGTGGTGGTGCGAGCGGTGGCTGGCTGCGCAGCAGGGGCGGTGCTGTTGGCGTTGTAGCCATCAGCGTTAGCGTCCTGCTGTGGGTTTTCTGGTGCCACGCTTTCAGGCGTGGTGGAAACCGGTTTGCCCAGCGTGCTGTTCAGCATCTGCAGGTCCTGCTCGTTCAACGTACCCAGCGCTGATTTGATATTCAGCTGGTTGATCAGGTAGTTGTAACGTGCGCTGGAGAGCTGTTGCTTCGCGTTATACAGCGTGGTGGTCGCGTCTAACACGTCAACGATGGTACGTGTACCGACGGAGTAACCCGCTTCCATCGCATCGAGGGAGCTTTGCGCAGACACAACGGCCTGTTTGTACGCGTTGATGCTGCTGATGGAGGCGTTCACGTTGTTAAAGGAAGAACGCACGGTCTGCACGACGTTGCGGTGCGCGCTTTCAAGCTGCTCGCTCGCGCCAACAAAGTTGTACTGCGCTTGTTTAACTTGAGAGTTCACCATGCCGCCCTGGTACAGAGGCAGAGAGAAGTTCAGGCCAATCTTGTTCTGACCCATGTTGCTGTCATCGTACTGGGTCGAATTATTGGTTTTTGAACCGCTGTAGCTGGTGTCAGAAACGCCCGTCGATGCGGTCAGGCCCACGGTTGGCAGATGGCCATCCTGCGCCTGGCGGATTTGCTCGCGCGCCAGATCCTGGCTCAGACGAGCCTGCAGCAGCGCCAGGTTACGGTTTTCAGCTTCTTTCAGCAGGGCGTTAACCGCCTGCGGCTTGTCCGTCTTGAAATTGTCGACGTTCAGGGACGCCAGCTCAGGGTAGTAATTGCCGGTCACCTGACGCAGGGATTCGAGTGCGTTATCCAGGTTGTTACGGGCAGTCACTTCGTTCGCCAGCACGCTATCGTACTGTGAACGGGCGTTCTGCACGTCAGTGATCGCCACCAGACCCACGTTGAAGCGCTGGGTGGTTTGATCTAACTGACGGTAAATCGCCTGTTTCTGCGCTTCGGTGTAGGAGAGCGAATCGATCGCGCTCAACACGTTGAAATAGGCAGTGGCGGTGTTCAGGATCAGCGTTTGCTGATCGGTCTGATAGGTCACATCCTGGATACCGGCGCTTTTTTCCTGCAGGGAGAGCGCGCGCCATTTGGACATATCAAACAAGGTCTGCGTTAATTGCAGGGACGCGCTGGTGACGTTGGAGTTCACGCCGTTCGCATCGCGGAAGCCATTGTTGTAGGTATAATCTGCGCCTAAACCCAATTGCGGCAGCAGCGGGCTACGTGCTTCATTAATCTTTTCGAACGCAGCATCACGGTCGGCGGCTGACTTACGCAGCTCAGGGTTGCCCAGACGTGCTTGCTGATAAACCTGTAACAGGTTTTCTGCCTGGCTCATCGCGCTGAAGCCCGTCAGGCTCAGGCCGATAAGGATGGGGAGCAATTTCTTCATTTGCATTCCTTGTTGTGAAGCAGTATTAGCGCTGATCTAATTAAAAATAATTGCCGATTCTAACAGAATCATCCACACCAAAAGGTTGGCGTTACGTGCCATCTGGCGGTAATTTGCACCAATCTATCATATAGCCTTTGAAACGGCAGCCAAACAGCTTGAAATTCATGATTTCAACACAATTGTGACCAGGATACCGCCATGCAGAAACCAGATAAGTTGCCAGTGACTTTCACCAAAAACGATGTAGAAATTATTGCACGGGAAAAGCTTTATAGCGGTTTTTTTTCACTGGAACTTTACCGTTTCAGGCATCGGCTGTTTAACGGTGAAATGAGTGGCGAAGTCCGCCGCGAAATTTTTGAGCGCGGGCATGCCGCAGTCTTGCTACCCTTTGACCCAGTGCGTGACGAAGTGGTATTGATTGAGCAGATTCGAATTGCCGCCCTGGATACCAGCGAAAGCCCGTGGCTGCTGGAGATCGTCGCCGGGATGATCGAAGAGGGCGAAACGCCGGAAGACGTCGCCCGCCGCGAGGCGCAGGAAGAAGCAGGGCTGATTGTGGGCCGAACCAAACCGGTGCTGAGCTACCTGGCAAGCCCGGGTGGTGCCACCGAGCGCTCTTCGATTCTGGTGGGTGAAGTGGACGCCACGACCGCGCAAGGTATTCACGGTCTGGCAGATGAAAACGAAGATATTCGTGTTCATGTGGTGAGTCGGGAGCAGGCTTATCAATGGGTCAATGAGGGGAAAATCGACAACGCAGCCTCTGTCATCGCTTTGCAATGGCTCCAGCTGCATTATCAAGACTTACGAAAAGAGTGGAAAAAATGAAGCGTTATACACCTGACTTCCCAGAAATGATGCGTCTGTGCGAGACCAACTTCGCACAATTACGTCGCCTGTTGCCGCGCACCGACGCGGCCGGCGAAACGGTGAGCTATCAGGTGAGCAACGCGCAATATCGCTTAACGATTGTGGAATCCACTCGCTACACTACGCTTGTCGAGATCAAACAGACGGCTCCCTCGGTGAGCTACTGGAGCCTGCCGTCGATGACCGTCAGGCTTTATCACGACGCGATGGTGGCTGAAGTGTGTTCAAGTCAGCAGATCTTTCGCTTCAAAGCGCGATATGATTATCCTAATAAAAAGTTGCATCAACGCGACGAAAAGCATCAAATTAACCAGTTTTTAGCTGACTGGCTAAGATATTGTTTAGCACATGGAGCAATGGCGATTCCGGTTTGTTAGCGTCATAAACCTACCTAAGGACACCATTTGGAAAGCCTGTTGAACCTGACTGTTGCTGGTGGGGCGCCAGTCAGGATATTACAAATTACTGATACTCACCTGTTCGCCGAAAAGCATGAAACGCTGCTGGGGGTCAACACCTGGGAGAGTTATCAGGCTGTACTTGATGCCATTCGTACCGAAAACCGCGACTGCGATTTAATCGTCGCGACCGGCGATTTGGCACAGGATCAAAGCGCCGCGGCCTATCAGCATTTTGCTACCGGGATCGCGAGCTTCAGCGTGCCTTGCGTCTGGTTACCGGGCAATCACGACTTCCAGCCTGCCATGTACAGTGCGTTGCAGGAAGCGGGGATCTCCCCGGCCAAGCGCGTGTTCGTGGGCGATCACTGGCAAATCCTGCTGCTCGACACCCAGGTGTTCGGCGTGCCGCACGGTGAGCTGAGCGATTTCCAGCTCGAGTGGCTTGAGAACAAGCTCATTGATGTGCCAGATCGCCACACTCTGCTGTTGCTGCACCATCATCCGCTTCCGGCGGGATGCAGCTGGCTCGATCAGCACAGTCTGCGCAACTCTGCCGCGCTGGATCGCGTGCTCTCGAAATATCCTCATGTGAATAATCTGCTGTGCGGACACATTCACCAGGAACAAGATCTCGACTGGAATGGCCGCCGTCTGCTGGCGACCCCGTCAACCTGCGTACAGTTTAAACCCCACTGCGCCAACTTTACCTTAGATACCATTGCGCCGGGATGGCGCTGGCTGGACCTCCATGCGGATGGTCGGCTGACCACGGAAGTTTGTCGTCTGGAAGGCGCGCAGTTCCGCCCGGACACCGCTTCAGAAGGATACTGATGTCTACGCTCCTCTACCTGCACGGGTTTAATAGCTCCCCGCGTTCTGCGAAGGCGACCCAGTTTCGCCAGTGGCTTAGCGAGCATCATCCGCACATCGAGATGATCGTCCCGCAGCTGCCGCCCTACCCGGCGGACGCCGCCGAAATGCTCGAGTCGATCGTGATGGAACACGGCGGAGAATCCTTCGGCGTCGTCGGCTCGTCGCTGGGCGGATATTACGCGACCTGGCTGTCGCAATGCTTCATGCTGCCTGCGGTCGTGGTTAACCCGGCGGTACGCCCGTTTGAGCTGCTGACGGACTTTCTCGGCCACAACGAGAACCCCTACACGGGGCAGCAATATGTGCTAGAGTCACGCCATATTTACGACCTCAAAGTGATGCAAATAGACCCGCTGGACGCGCCAGATCTCCTCTGGCTGCTGCAACAGACGGGTGATGAAGTGCTGGATTACCGCCAGGCGGTGGCGTATTACGCGTCTTGCCGCCAGACTGTAGAAGAAGGCGGAAACCATGCTTTCACGGGCTTTGAGAATCATTTCACCCAGATTGTCGATTTTCTTGGGCTGCACAGCCTCTGACAACCAATGCGAATTGCTAGCTAAATCATGACGCAAACCTATAACGCTGATGCCATTGAGGTACTCACCGGGCTTGAGCCGGTTCGCCGCCGCCCAGGGATGTACACCGATACCACGCGCCCAAACCACCTGGGCCAGGAAGTAATTGATAACAGCGTCGATGAAGCACTGGCAGGCCATGCCAAACGCATCGACGTGATCCTGCACGCCGACCAGTCGCTCGAAGTGATCGACGACGGGCGCGGTATGCCGGTCGATATTCACCCGGAAGAGGGTGTCCCGGCCGTTGAACTGATCCTTTGCCGTCTGCATGCAGGCGGTAAGTTCTCCAATAAAAACTACCAGTTCTCCGGCGGCCTTCACGGCGTGGGGATCTCCGTGGTTAACGCCCTGTCTAAGCGCGTGGAAGTGACCGTGCGCCGCGACGGCCAGGTCTACAACATCGCCTTTGAAAACGGCGACAAAGTTCAGGAACTGCAGGTCATCGGCACCTGCGGCAAACGCAATACCGGGACCAGCGTCCACTTCTGGCCCGACGAAAGCTTCTTCGACAGCCCACGTTTTTCCGTCTCGCGCTTAACGCACATTCTGAAAGCGAAAGCGGTGCTGTGCCCTGGCGTGGAAATCACCTTCAAAGACGAAGTGAACGGCAGCGAGCAGCGCTGGTGCTATCAGGATGGTTTGAACGACTATCTGGGCGAGGCGATTAACGGCCTGCCGACCCTGCCGGAAAAACCGTTCCTCGGTAATTTCTCCGGCGATACGGAAGCGGTCGACTGGGCGCTGCTGTGGCTGCCGGAAGGCGGCGAACTGCTGACGGAAAGCTACGTCAACCTGATCCCAACCATGCAGGGCGGTACGCACGTCAACGGTCTGCGTCAGGGTCTGCTGGATGCGATGCGTGAGTTCTGCGAATACCGCAACATTCTGCCGCGCGGCGTGAAGCTCTCGGCGGAAGATATCTGGGATCGCTGCGCGTATGTGCTGTCGGTCAAAATGCAGGATCCGCAGTTTGCCGGGCAGACCAAAGAGCGTCTCTCCTCGCGTCAGTGCGCGGCCTTCGTTTCCGGCGTGGTGAAAGACGCTTTCAGCCTGTGGCTGAACCAGAATATTCAGACCGCCGAAATGCTGGCGGAAATGGCGATCTCCAGCGCCCAGCGCCGTATGCGTGCGGCGAAGAAAGTGGTGCGTAAAAAGCTGACCAGCGGTCCGGCCCTGCCGGGCAAACTGGCCGACTGTACCGCGCAGGATCTGAATCGCACCGAACTGTTCCTCGTCGAAGGTGACTCGGCGGGCGGCTCTGCCAAACAGGCGCGCGACCGTGAATTCCAGGCGATCATGCCGCTGAAGGGTAAGATCCTGAACACCTGGGAAGTCTCTTCCGATGAAGTGCTGGCCTCGCAGGAGGTGCATGACATCTCGGTGGCGATCGGCATCGATCCGGACAGCGACGACCTGAGCCAGCTGCGCTACGGCAAGATCTGTATCCTCGCGGATGCGGACTCCGATGGTCTGCACATCGCCACGCTGCTGTGCGCGCTGTTCGTGAAACACTTCCGCACGCTGGTGAAGAACGGTCACGTCCACGTCGCACTGCCGCCGTTGTACCGTATCGATCTCGGCAAAGAGGTCTATTACGCCCTGACGGAAGAGGAGAAAGCGGGCGTGCTGGAGCAGCTGAAACGCAAGAAGGGCAAACCGAACGTCCAGCGCTTTAAAGGGCTGGGTGAGATGAACCCGATGCAGCTGCGTGAAACCACGCTGGATCCGAACACCCGCCGTCTGGTGCAGCTGGTGATCAGCGACGAAGACGAACAGCAGACCAACGCCATGATGGACATGCTGTTAGCCAAGAAACGTTCCGAAGATCGACGCAACTGGTTGCAGGAAAAAGGCGACCTGGCGGATATCGAAGGTTGATGCGAAAAAGCCCGGTGGCGCTACGCTTACCGGGCCTACGATCGATCCCCTCGCCCCTTTGGGGAGAGGGTTAGGGTGAGGGGAGAACCCCGCTCGAATCAAAAATCCATCTTCACCGTAAGCTGTACTTCGCGCGGATCGCCAATCTGGTTGCCCAGGTTATTGGTGCCAATCGACGACGTGTAGTAGGTCTTATCAAACAGGTTTTTTACGTTCAGCTGCAGCGTCACCGGATACTGTAACTTCAGCTTGTACGCCGCAAAGGCGTCAGCCACAAAATAGCCCGGCAGATAGTAATCCGCACCGTTGGTCGCAGAGCGACGGCTCACGCCATGCCCACCGCCGCCGAGCGTCAGGGTATTCCCGCCGATCGCGTTTTGAATATCGTAAGTCAGGAACAGAGAACCCGTATGACGCGGCACGTTCGGCAGCGGTTTACCCGCGTAGTCCGGATCTTCCAGCACCTTCGCGTCCGTGTAGCCATAGCTGGCGATCACGTTGGTGTTCTCGGTCAAACGCCCCGCCAGATCCACTTCCACGCCCTGAGAACGCACGCGTCCGGCGGTTTTCGCCACCGTCTCATCCCCCACGCTCTCGGTGTACAGCACGTTGCGCTTATGAATATCAAACAGCGCGATATTGGCGGTAATCCCGTCGAACAGATCAAACTTGGCGCCCACTTCGTAGGCATTCGACGTTTCCGGCGGCAGGTTGCCAATGTAGCTGGCGATAGACGACTGCGGCATAAACGTCTGCGAGTAGTTGGCGAACAACGACACCTGCGGCGTCAGCTTGTAGACCAGGCCCGCTTTCGGCGTCCACTGATCGTCGCGGCTGTCGGTGTTGACGTTAAACGGACGGCCTTTCCCCGCGTACTGGGTGTAAGACTGATAGCGCAGGCCGGTGACCGCAATCCATTTATCCGTCAGATAGAGCGCATCCTGCACGTAGGCGGAGTAGCTCTCCTGCTTGATGGTCTGGTCGCTGTCGGAGGCTGACACCGTGGTGCATTTGCCCAGATTGCCGTAAGACGGATTGTAGATATTGAAATCTTTCACGTTCTTACAGCGGATCATGTCCGTGCGCAGCAGATCGTAATTCTCGTACGACACCCCGGTCAGGATCTCATTGTAAAACCCGGCAATATCCACGTTGCCCTGCAGATCCGCGCGGGTCGAGTGCATGCGTTGGGTCGAGCCTTGAGTGGCGTCCACGCGGCGGGTCAGGTTGCCGGTGGCGGAGTCATAGGCCATTACGCGCGCCTGGTTGTCCGTGTATTTATCCTGGCTAAAGCTGTAGTCGAATTTCGCGGTCCACTGGCTGTTGAGGCGGTATTCGGCGTTCAGCTGAGCCAGATCGGACTCCCTGTCGGTAATGTTGAAGGGTTCGTCAAAGCGCGTTTTGCGATCGACATTCACCGGCTGCTTGGTCGTCAGATCGAAGATCGTCCCGCGATCGAACGGCGTCTGATAATCGCGGTGGGAATAGAGCACCGTGACGGTCGCGTCATCGCCAAACCAGGTCAGGGACGGCGCGATAAAAGTGCTGCGCTCTTTGCCGAAATTGCGCCAGTAATCCTCTTTCTGATATTCACCCGTCAGGCGATAGGCCAGACGCGTGCCTTCAATTGGACCGGTCACGTCGAGCTGTCCGGTGCCGCCCCCAAAGCTGGTGGAGGTCGCCGAGATCGAGCCGCCAAACTGCTGCTCCGGACGCTTTGTCACCACGTTGATCAGCCCGCCCGGATCGAGAATGCCGTACAGCGTCGACGCCGGGCCTTTCAGCACTTCGACGCGCTCCGTCGAGGCGTTAAAGCTGCGCGGCAGCACGGTGCGCAGGCCGTTGGTCATGATCGACCCGTCACGGTTGGCGCCAAAACCGCGGCGCACGAACGCATCCTGCGTGCCGCCGAGGGTGTTGGTTTGCACCACGTTGCTGACGTTATACAGCGCTTCGTCGAGCGTGGTGGCGTGCTGATCTTCCAGCACCTTGTCGCTCACGGTATTCACCACCTGCGGAATATCCAGCATCGGCATGTTGGTGAGCGTGGCGGTGGAGGTGTTCAGCGGCTGATAGCCGTTGGTAGCATCCGTTTTCGCAGACGTATCGGCGGTGACGGTCAGGGTTTCGCCGTCTTTCGCGGTGGCGCTGTCGGCCGCCTGTGCGAAGGGGGCGAGGAACAGCAGTGAAAAGAGCGCGCGCCCTTTAATCCCAGAGAATGAAGGTGTGAACTTAGCCATTAAATCTGTTTTCCCGAAATACCCGCGAAGGGTCGCGGATGAAGATGGTGTGTCATTGCCCGTAAAGCGCTACCCGTTTGCCTGTCCGGTATCGGGTATGTAATTGAGAATCATTCAATCATGCGGGAATGTAGTAGTAAATGGAAAAAAGCAAAATTTGGCTACAGTCAAAAATCGCTGAATTTGCGATAGAAGATAAACTATTAATGCATTGAAAATACGGGATTAATTAAGTGATTCCTTAAAGCGATGCAGCCCATTAACCCCTGGTTTTCTTAGGGTGTTTATCCCCTTGACTACTACATGGCGCAGCGGCAAACTCACAAAAGAGAATGAGATTTATTTTTATTTATTGGTTATTTGATTAAGTTGGCGTACACGTGGCTCATAACGCGACAAAGCAGGGGCTGGTTCTTGAAAACCTCTCTGCTGGCTATCAGAAAAACATCATCGTCGATGATATTTCCCTCACTATTCCCTCTGAAAAAATGACCGTGCTGGTCGGGGCGAACGGCTGCGGGAAATCGACGCTCCTCAGCACCATGGCGCGCCTGCTGCAGCCGATGGGCGGCACAGTCTTGCTGGACGGCAAAGCGATCCACGACCAGCCGACCAAAGCGGTGTCGCGCGAGCTGGGCATTTTGCCGCAATCGCCGCTGCTGCCAGAAGGGCTGACGGTGTTTGAGCTGGTGTCGCGCGGGCGATTTCCGTGGCAGAACTTTATGCGCCAGTGGACCGACGCCGACGAGCTGGCGGTCGAAGAGGCGCTTCGTCTGACGGGCACCCGGGCCTTCGCGCATCTGCCCGTCGAGAGTCTCTCTGGCGGTCAGCGCCAGCGCTGCTGGATCGCGATGGCGCTGGCCCAGCAAACGCCCACCATTCTGCTGGACGAACCCACGACCTTCCTCGATCTGCGCTACCAGGTGGAGATCCTCGAACTGCTGCACGATCTCACCCGTCATCACGGGCGTACCGTCGTGGTGGTGCTCCATGATCTCAATTTTGCGGTGAACTACGGCGATACGCTGGTGTTCTTACGCGAAGGCAGGGTGGAGGGCGTGCTGCACGAGGGCGACGTCTGCACGCCTACACTTATCAAAACCGTGTTCGATGTCGACGTGCAGATGTCCATCAACCCGATGACCGGCAAACCCTTCTTTATCCCGTTTCGCCGCAGCGGCGTAACAGCATGATGCGCACGAGTCTGGCTTCCGTCGTATTTTTGGCGCTGCTGCTGATGGGCGCCATTGTTCATCTCGGCCTCGGCGCGCGTTTTATCGCTCCGCAGGCCGTGGTGCAGGCGTTTCTGGCGTTTGATCCGCGCAACTTCGACCACAACGTGATCATCAATCTGCGCCTGCTGCGTCTGGCGGCAGCGCTGACCACCGGCGCGGCGCTCGGCGTGGCGGGCGTGCTGCTGCAGGCGGTGATCCGCAATCCTCTCGGCGAACCGCATATTCTCGGCCTGAACGCTGGCGCCGCGCTGGCCGTGGTCATCACCAGCGCTCTTGGGCTGGCGCTGCCGGTAGGCCGTCCGCTGATTGCGGCGGCGGGCGCGGCGATCCTGTTTCTGCTGGTGCTCACCCTGTCGTCTGCCGGGCGCACCGGCCTGACGCCGATGAAAGTGACCCTCTGCGGTGTGGCGCTGTCGGCGTTTGCGTCGTCGATTACTGCGGCGGTGCTGATTCTTGACGAACAAACCCTGCTGGCGATGCGCACCTGGCTGGCGGGCGATCTGGCGGGCTTAAGCTGGGCGACGACGCAAAACGCCGCCTGGGTTGCGGCGGTGGGACTGGCGCTTGCCGTGTGGATTTCGCCTTCCCTGAACATGCTGGCGCTGGGCGATCGCATGGCGCAGGGGCTGGGCGTGTCGCTCGTGCGCACGCGGATATTCGCCCTGATCGCCATTGCGTTGCTGTGCGGCGCAGCGGTGTCGATTGCCGGGCCGATCGGCTTTATCGGGCTCGTCGTCCCGCAGATTATCCGCCGTCTGGTGTCGGTGGATTTGCGGGTGATGGTCCCGCTCTCTGCCTGCTGCGGCGCGCTGGTGTTACTGCTGGCGGATATCGCGGCCCGGACTCTGTTTACGCCGCACGAACTGGCGACCGGCGTGATGACCGCGCTGGTCGGCGCGCCAGTGTTTATCCTGATGGCCGCGAGGATGTTCCGATGAGCCGGGCCGTGCTGCGCGCTGAGTTGCGTCCGCTGCGTTGGGGCCGGTATTCAACATTGATCCGCCCCAAGGCGCTGGCCTGGCTGGCAGGACTCATGGCACTGATCGCTGCGCTGCTGGTGCTGGGCTTGACCCACGGCACGCTGCCGATCCCCACGTCCGACGTGGCGCGCGCCCTGTTTTATCCCGAGGCCCTGAGCGCCGACGCGCGTTATATCGTGCAGGAGATCCGCCTGCCGCGTCTGGTGATGGCGCTGCTCTGCGGGGCGATGCTCGGCATGGCCGGGGCGGCGATGCAGTCCATCACCCGCAACGGGCTGGCCGATCCCGGTCTTATCGGGGTGAAAGAGGGCTGTAGCGTGGCGGTGCTGCTGCTGATATTCCAGTTCCCGGCGCTGTCGGTGCTCTGGCGTCCGGTGGTGGGAATGGCGGGCGGCTTGCTGACCGCGCTGCTGGTGGTGCTTCTCGCCCGTGATATCTCCCGTCCGCGCTTTATCCTGATTGGGATTGGCGTCTCCTGGGCCTTCGCCGCCGGAATGGGCGTGTTCATGACCACGGCGGACGTGCGCGACGTGCAGACCGCGCTGCTGTGGCTGGCGGGAAGCCTGCATGCTGCAAACTGGATGCTGGTGAGCGTGGCGGCGGGCTGGGCGCTGCCCGCGTTTGCTTTGCTGCTGTTCACGGCCCGCGCGGCGGATGTTGCCCTGCTCGGCAACCACACCGCCACCGGGCTGGGTGTGCGCACCTCGCATCTGGCGCTGCTGCGCGTGCTGGCCCCCGTGCTGCTGACGGCGGCCTGCGTCTCCTGCGTGGGGAGTATTGGATTTGTTGGTTTGATCGCCCCGCACATGGCACGTTTTCTGCTGCGCGGCGGCCAGACCACGCTGCTGGTGGGCAGTGCGGCGCTGGGTGCGCTGCTGGTGCTGCTGGCAGACAACATTGGGCGGCTGGCGTTTCTGCCGCTGCAACTGCCTGCGGGCATTGTTATCTCGCTGATTGGCGGGCCATTTTTCCTGGTGTTGCTCTGGGCGCGCCGGGACAGGTTTTAAAAGGGGAAGGTTATGCGCGTCATGTTATTGATGCTGCTGCTGGCGGGGTTTTCCGCGAGCGCAGCCGAACCGGTTCAGACGTTTACGGATGATTTGGGGCGCACGGTGACGGTGCCCCTGCACCCGAAACGCATCGTGTCGCTGCACGATCTCGACATCACTATTCCGCTGATCGAACTGGGCGTGCCGCCGGTGGCCAGTCACGGGCGCACGCGTCCGGATGGCAGCCATTTTATTCGCTCCGGCGGGCTGCTGACGGGCGTGGATTTCGACAATTCATCGATTCAGTTTATCGGCACGGCGGATATTGATATCGAAGCCATTGCCGCCGCCAAACCGGATCTGATTATTACCGAGCCGACCCGCAATACGCCGGTGGCGCAGCTGGAGAAAATCGCGCCGACGGTGAGCATCGATCACCTCGACGGCGGTGCGCCGGAAATCTACCGCAAGCTGGCGCAGCTGACCGGAACCCAGGAACGGCTCAAGCTCCTTGAGCGTCGCTATCAGGAGCAGATTAAAGCGCTAAAAGCGACGATCGAGACGAAGAAAATCAGTGTTTCAGTGATCCAGGCCAATCAGGGCAAAATCACCGTCATGCACAGCTATCACTCTCTGGGCCGCGTGCTGCGTGACGCCGGGTTTACTTTCCCGCCGCTGGTCGAGAGCATTCCCGAAGGCGGGCGCATTGACGTCAGCGCCGAGCGGCTGCCGGAGCTGGATGCGGATTTCGTGTTTGCCACCTGGCGCGGCGATACGGGCGGTAAACCGCAG
The DNA here is from genome assembly GCF_058791735.1 of Lelliottia sp. EB106-05-01-XG201. NCBI lineage: Bacteria > Pseudomonadati > Pseudomonadota > Gammaproteobacteria > Enterobacterales > Enterobacteriaceae > Lelliottia > Lelliottia sp. EB106-05-01-XG201. Next base: position 4,000,730 of record NZ_JBYTDV010000001.1, on the reverse strand, counting down.
GACGAGCTGGCGGCGATGGACGCCGTGATGCCCGGCTGGTGCCAGTTCCTCAACGCCTGTCGCACCGGGCATTACGTGCTGATTTCACGCGAAGAGGCGATCTCCAACTCCTTCGCCTCGCTGGGGTTAATGGCCGCGCAGATCCAGTCGCAGATCGCCGGTCGTCCGTTGCCGGAGGCGAAATGATCCGAAAAGACAAATCGCGGGTGGACGTGTACGGCGAGCGTTTTCGCGCCCGTGGGCATCAGCTGACGCCGCGCCTGCTGCTGGTCGCCAGCTACATCAACGACAACCGTGAGGCGGTGATGGAGCAGACGGCGATGGAGATCGCCGCCACGCTAAAAACCTCCGATGCCACCGTGGTGCGCGCTATTCAGGCGCTGGGTTTTGCCGGACTGCGCGATCTGAAACAGACACTGGAGCACTGGTTTGGCCCGACGCTGAGTTCCAGCGAGAAGATCACCACCACCGTGAAGGCGCTGACCAGCGACGTTAATTCGAGCATCGATTTTGTTCTGGAGGGGCATCAGCACACCTGCGAAGTGCTGTCTGAACCCGCCAACCGTTACGCCCTGGCGCAGGCGGTGGCGCTGCTGGGCGAGGCGCGCCAGGTGGCGATTTTCGGCATCGGCGCCTCGGGGATTCTCGCGGAATACACCGCACGGCTGTTCAGCCGCATCGGCCTGCCCGCCACGGCGCTGAACCGCACGGGGATTAACCTCGCCGAGCAGCTTATCGACCTCCAGCGTGGGGATGTGCTGGTGATGATGGCGCAAAAATCCGCGCACCGGGAAGGGCAGACCACTCTGCGCGAAGCCCGCCGTTTAGGGATTCCGACCATTCTGCTGACCAATGCCGTCGATTCGCGGTTCAGCAAAGAGGCGAGCGTGGTGATCCACGTTCCGCGCGGGAATGAGAAGGGCAAAATCCCGCTGCACGGCACGGTGATGCTGTGCCTGGAGATGATTGTGTTGTCCGTGGCTTCCACCGCGCCGCAGCGCACGATCAAGTCCATGAAGCGTATCAACGAATTTCACCGCGGGTTAAAACCGGGGAAGAAAAGTGCATAACATTTCCCCCTCACCCTCACCCTAACCCTCTCCCTCAAGGGAGAGGGGACCGTCCGGTAGGGTTTTCTCCCTCTCCCCGTGGGAGAGATACCGTCTTGTCGGTTATCCGGCAAGCGGTATTTCAGCATTAAATTCTCGTCCGGATTTCACCACGCCATAAGCCAGCTGGAGCAGTTTTCTCATCCCGGCACATACGCGTTCCTTCCCTGTTTTTCCTCTCGCTGCCAGCCTGTCCATCAGATTTTTAACCACCTCATTGCACCTTCCCGCCACCACTGCCGGCATATACAGCGCACTGCGCAGCTCTGCGTGACCTACTTTTGACAGCCTGCTCTTTCCTTTCCACATCCCCGACTCACAGCGCCGTGGATTCAGCCCGGCGTAAGCCACCAGTGCCTTACTGTCACTGAACCGTCTCAGATTACCCGCGAACGCCAGCAGGCTCACGCTCAGCATTTCACCGATCCCGGGGATGCTCTTCAGCAGTTCCCTGTCCCGCTTCAGGTCAGGGTTATCATCGATGTGCTGGCTGATTTTCTTTCGTGTTTCGTCAATCAGTTCATCCAGCATGGCGACGTGTTCATGCAGTGAGGGAACAATGACCTCGTCGGCTGCTTCAAGGCGGTTCATCTCCATCTGCCGCATCTCTTCCAGATTACGCAGGTGGCGTACCAGCGCCGTCAGCTGACGCTCACTCAGTGGTGCAGGATACCAGGGGGCGGGTTGATGCAGGGCGCAGTAGCGGGCTATCAGTGCCGCATCACTTTTGTCTGTTTTGTTGCGGGTCAGCTCCGTATTGCCAAACGCGTGTATGCGGGCAGGATTTTCGAGGCTGACACAGCAGCCGTTATCGGCCAGCAGGGTGGCAAGTTCAGTGCTGTAGCAGCCCGTCGCTTCCATGCAGACATGGCAGTCGCCAAAACGTGCCAGCCAACTGAGGAACTCGCGGCATCCGGCAGAGGTGTTGGGGAATTTTTTGGTTTTGTATTTCTGATTAGGCAGCAGGACGGCGACATCAAATTTGAGTTTGGCGATATCAACGCCGACAGGAATAAGCTCCATCATGGCACTCCGTAACCTTATGAATAATATCGCCGGACCATCCTTATATGTGGGTGCTCAGGGCACAGGATACCGTTCGGTCTTGAGGCGACAGGGAAACAGGTTACCGGGGCATAATCTCTCCCACGGGCTCAGTGGCACCAGGGCCGGGTGATGCTCACCGGTAACCTCCCGATGATCAGTCGGGGATCTTCTCCGCAGAAGCGGAGAAGATCAAGACATAAGGGCCGGGGTGAGGGCACCAGACCGCACTCATCTCACCGCACCGCTTTCGCCACCCACGCCGACAACTCCCGCAACTCTTTTTCCTGCTCCGGGAATTCTGCTATCAGCGCATCACACGCCTGCTGCAAACACTCCGCGCGATACAAACATCCCTGCAATCGGGCTGCCAGCGCTTCCAGCGGGGCCGGGTTCAGACTATCGGTAAACACCTGCGTGCGCGTGATAACTCCGCGCTCGACGTCGAAATGCAGCTCCACGCCGCCCCAGGTAAAACGCTCATCCAGCAGATGCGAGAACGCCGGAGCCTGACCGAAGTTCCACTCCCAGCTGCTCTGACGCGCAAAGGTCTCGGCAAAATTCGGCAGGTCCGGGGTGTGGTGCGGGGAGATCACTTCCGCCTCGACGCGCTCGCCGTAATGGTCAAAGAACGCCTCCTGGATCGCCGCGCAGATCTGTTCGTGGGTCACGCCGGGCAACAGCTCAACCAGATTCGCCACGCGGCCGCGCACCGAGGTAATCCCCTTGGCCTGCAGCTTTTTCTTATCGGGATTGAGATAGTTTGCCAGACGGCTTAAATCGGCGTTGAGCAGCAGAGTGCCGTGGTGAAAACCGCGATCTTTGGTTTCGCGATAGGCCGAGCCGGAGACTTTCCGATCGCCTTCCGGCGTTTTGACCACCAGGTCGTTGCGCCCGGAGGCTTCCGCCGTCACGCCGAGGGCATTTAGGGCGTTCAGCACAATCGCCGTGGAGATGGTTTTATCGTACTCCGGTTTCCCGGCCATAAAGGTAAAGCAGGTATTCCCGAGGTCGTGGAACACCGCGCCGCCGCCGCTGCTGCGACGGGCCAGGCGGACGTTGTCCTCTTCCATGCGTCGCGTATTGCACTCTTTCCACGGGTTCTGTGCGCGGCCAATGACAACCGTATCGGCATTGCGCCAGAGGAACAGCACGCGCTGGGTGGCAGGCATCTGGCGGAAGATGCACTCTTCCACCGCGAGGTTGAACCAGGGATCGTAAGAGTCAGAGATAAGCAGGCGGAGCGTCGTCATGGCAGATTTCCTTTTCCGAATCGTCCGCCCATTTTACCACTATTCTTTCTTCTCGCTCTCTTCCTCTTCTGGCACCGATTTGCTGGCCGTCAGCAGGAAAGGCGACTGCTGCCAGCGCGTGCGTTTGCCCTGCAACAGCGTGCGCGTTAACACCACGCCAATCGCCAGCGAAAGGAGTAACATCAGACGCAGAATGTTGGTGGTGTTATCCACCTGTTTGGCTTCGGTCGGCAGGGTGTGGGTGTCGAGGGTGAGACGCAGATAGCCGAGCGGGCCATTTTTGCCCTGAATCGGCTCGACGATTTGCTGATTGAAATAGCCGCCGGCCTTTTTGCCGTCCAGTGCCAGCCGGTCGCGGACGTCAACGTGCTCACCGGCGCGGGCAATGAGATCGCCCTCTTCGTCGTACACGCCCGCGTCCAGAATGCGGCTGTTTTCCGTAATCTGACGCAGGATTTGCGCGATGCGTTTATCGTCCGGCGTCTCGGTGCGCATGGCGGGGGCGACGCTCAGGGTCACCTGGCGGGCGAGGGTTCGCGCCAGCTCTTCGAGCTGTGGATTACGTTGTCGTTGATGATTCTGGCTAAACCAGGATGCCCCTTGCATCAGCGCTACCAGAAGCGCGAGGCAGGACAGGACAATCACTGCACGATGTAGCCGGAATTTCAGTTTTGCGCGAGCCATATTCCACCTGCTGAAAATTTACGGCTTAATGTTGCCAGAAGTGATGGTTACAGGGTAGCCTCATGCGTTATTTTCCCCCTGGAACCTTCCGGCGCGAACCAATTTACAGGAGCTTCAATGCCGAACATTACCTGGTGCGACCTGACCGATGACGTCTCTTTATGGCCAGGATTGCCGCTCTCATTAAGTGGCGACGAGGTCATGCCTCTGGACTACCATGCGGGGCGTAGCGGCTGGCTGCTGTATGGCCGTGGCCTGGATAAGCAGCGCCTGACCCAATACCAAACCAAGCTCGGCGCGGCGATGGTGATCGTGGCGGCCTGGTGCGTGGAAGATTATCAGGTGCTACGTCTGGCCGGTTCGCTGACGCAGCGCGCCACCCGTCTGGCACACGAAGCCGGGCTGGATGTGGCTCCGCTGGGGAAAATCCCGCATCTTAAAACGCCAGGGCTGCTGGTGATGGATATGGATTCGACCGCCATCCAGATTGAGTGCATCGACGAAATCGCCAAACTGGCCGGCAGCGGCGAGATGGTGGCGGAAGTGACCGAGCGCGCGATGCGCGGCGAACTCGATTTTGCCGCCAGCCTGAAACAGCGCGTCGCCATCCTGAAAGGGGCCGATGCCAACATCCTGCGCCAGGTGCGCGATGAACTGCCGTTAATGCCAGGCCTCACTCAGCTGGTGCTGAAGCTCGAAACGCTTGGCTGGAAAGTGGCGATTGCCTCCGGCGGCTTCACCTTCTTTGCGGACTACCTGCGCGACAAACTGCGTTTGACCACGGTGGTGGCCAACGAGCTGGAGATCCGCGACGGTAAACTGACCGGGGAAGTGATCGGCGATATCGTGGATGCGCAGTACAAGGCCAACACCCTCACGCGCCTGGCGGAAAAATTCGAAATCCCTCTCGCGCAGACCGTTGCCATCGGCGACGGCGCGAACGATCTGCCGATGATCAAAGTGGCGGGTCTGGGCATCGCCTATCATGCCAAGCCAAAAGTAAACGAAAAGACGGAAGTCACCATTCGTCATGCTGATCTGATGGGCGTGTTCTGCATCCTGTCTGGCAGCGTGAATCAGAAATAATCAGAGGTAAACCGTGGCGAAAGCTCCAAAACGCGCATTTGTCTGTAATGAATGTGGTGCGGATTATCCGCGCTGGCAGGGGCAGTGCAGCGCCTGTCATGCCTGGAACACCATCACCGAAGTGCGCGTGGCCGCTTCGCCAACCGTGGCCCGCAACGAGCGTCTGACGGGCTATGCGGGCAACGCCGGCGTCTCGAAAGTGCAAAAACTTTCTGAGATCAGCCTCGATGAAGTCCCGCGTTTCTCCACCGGTTTTAAAGAGTTCGACCGCGTCCTGGGCGGCGGCGTGGTACCCGGCAGCGCGATCCTGATCGGCGGTAACCCCGGTGCCGGTAAATCGACGCTGCTGCTGCAAACCCTGTGCAAGCTCTCTGAGCAAATGAAAACCCTGTATGTCACCGGGGAAGAGTCACTGCAACAGGTGGCGATGCGCGCGCACCGTCTCGGTCTGCCGACCGGCAATCTGAACATGCTGTCGGAAACCAGCATCGAACAGATCTGCATGATCGCCGATGAAGAGCAGCCGAAGCTGATGGTTATCGACTCCATCCAGGTGATGCACATGGCGGACATTCAGTCCTCGCCGGGCAGCGTTGCCCAGGTGCGCGAAACCGCAGCCTATCTGACGCGCTTCGCCAAAACGCGCGGCGTGGCAATCGTGATGGTTGGTCACGTCACCAAAGACGGCTCGCTGGCCGGTCCGAAAGTGCTGGAGCACTGCATCGACTGCTCGGTGATGCTCGACGGCGACGCTGATTCCCGCTTCCGCACCCTGCGCAGCCACAAAAACCGTTTTGGTGCGGTGAATGAACTGGGCGTTTTCGCCATGACCGAACAGGGTCTGCGTGAAGTCAGCAACCCGTCGGCGATTTTCCTCAGCCGTGGCGAAGAAGAGACGCCGGGCAGCTCGGTGATGGTGCTCTGGGAAGGGACGCGCCCGTTGCTGGTTGAGATTCAGGCGCTGGTGGATCAGTCGATGATGGGTAACCCGCGTCGCGTCGCAGTCGGCCTTGAGCAAAACCGCTTAGCGATTCTGCTGGCGGTACTGCACCGCCACGGCGGGCTACAGATGGCGGATCAGGACGTGTTCGTCAACGTGGTCGGCGGCGTGAAAGTGACAGAAACCAGTGCTGACCTGGCGCTGCTGCTGGCGATGGTCTCCAGCCTGCGCAACCGACCGTTGCCGCAGGATCTGGTGGTCTTTGGCGAAGTGGGGCTGGCAGGGGAAATTCGCCCGGTTCCGAGCGGACAGGAGCGTATCTCCGAAGCGGCGAAACATGGTTTCCGTCGCGCGATTGTGCCTGCTGCCAACGTGCCGAAAAAAGTGCCGGAAGGGATGAAGATTTTCCCGGTGAAGAAACTGTCTGATGCGTTAAATGTTTTTGACGACATATAATTACCTATTCGATTTTGCAGGAGGCACCGTAATTTATGTCAACATTTGACTACCTGAAAACCGCGATCCGCCAGAAGGGCTGCACGTTGCAGCAGGTGGCGGAAGCCAGCGGAATGACCAAGGGCTATTTAAGCCAGCTTCTGAATGCCAAAATCAAAAGCCCGAGCGCGCAAAAGCTGGAAGCTTTGCACCGCTTTCTGGGCCTCGAATTCCCGCGCATGCAAAAGAACATCGGCGTGGTGTTTGGCAAGTTCTACCCGCTGCACACCGGCCATATCTATCTGATTCAGCGCGCCTGTAGTCAGGTGGATGAGCTGCATATCATCATGGGTTACGACGACACGCGTGACCGCGCCCTGTTTGAAGACAGCGCCATGTCCCAGCAGCCGACCGTCTCGGACCGCCTGCGCTGGCTGCTTCAGACTTTTAAATACCAGAAAAATATTCGCATTCATGCCTTTAACGAAGAGGGCATGGAGCCATATCCGCACGGCTGGGATGTGTGGAGCAACGGCATCAAAGCCTTTATGGAAGAGAAGGGGATCGCTCCGAACTGGATCTACACCTCTGAAGAGTCCGATGCGCCGCAGTTCCGCGAGCATCTGGGCACCGAAACGGTGCTGATCGATCCTAAGCGCACCTTCATGAACATCAGCGGCGGGCAGATCCGCGAAAACCCGTTCCGCTACTGGGAATACATCCCGACAGAAGTGAAGCCCTTCTTTGTGCGCACGGTGGCGATTCTGGGCGGCGAATCGAGCGGTAAATCGACGCTGGTCAACAAGCTGGCGAACATCTTCAACACCAGCAGCGCGTGGGAGTATGGGCGGGATTACGTCTTCTCACACCTCGGCGGTGACGAGATGGCGCTCCAGTATTCCGACTACGACAAAATCGCGCTGGGCCACGCTCAGTACATTGATTTCGCGGTGAAATACGCCAACAAAGTGGCATTTGTCGATACGGATTTTGTCACCACCCAGGCGTTCTGTAAAAAGTACGAAGGGCGCGAGCACCCGTTCGTGCAGGCGCTGATTGACGAGTACCGGTTCGACCTGGTGATCCTGCTGGAAAACAACACCCCGTGGGTCGCCGACGGAATGCGCAGCCTCGGCAGTTCCGTCGACCGCAAAGAGTTCCAGACCATGCTGGTGGATATGCTGCGCGAGAATAATGTCGAATTCGTTCACGTCGAGGAGTCGGACTACGATGGCCGGTTCCTGCGCTGCGTGGAGCTGGTGAAGGAGTTGATGGGGGAGCGGGAGTAACATTCCCCTCACCCTACCCCTCTCCCCAAAGGGGAGAGGGGATCGCTCGGAGCTGTCTTTTCTCCCTCGCCCCTTTGGGGAGAGGGCCGGGGTGAGGGGACAATGACCTCAGAACTCCACCACCACCTTCCCGCGCATATGCCCGTCCAGCACTTTCCGGTGCGCCTCGGTGATGCTCTCTACGCTTAAGCCGTGCAGGGTTTCGCTCAGCGAGCTTTCCACCACGCCGGTATCCACCAGCTTCGCCACCTCGTTCAGAATCTCACCCTGGCGCGCCATATCCGCCGTCTGGTACATGCTGCGCGTATACATAAATTCCCAGTGCAGCGCGGCAGATTTCGACTTCAGCTTGCTCTGATCCAGCGGACGATCGTTCTCCACGATGGTGCAGATATGCCCCTGCGGCGCAATCAACTCGCTGACCGCGTCCCAGTGCCCGTCGGTGTCGTTGAGGATGAAAATATAATCCACGAATGTGATGTCGTGCTTCGCCAGCTCACCCTTCAGGTCACGATAATTCACCACCAGATCCGCGCCGCGATCCCGGCACCATTGGGCTGAGTCTTCGCGCGAGGCGGTGGCGATCACCTTGATCTTACTGTTGTGTTTGGCGAAGGGGATCGCCAGCGATCCGACGCCGCCCGCACCGCCGATGATCAGCAGCGTTTTGTCCGATCCGGCGTCCTGAATATTCAGGCGTTCAAACAGTCCTTCCCATGCCGTTAGCGCGGTCAACGGCAGTGCCGCGGCGGCGGCCCAGTCGAGGCTCTGCGGTTTGTGGCCGACGATGCGCGCGTCAATCAGCTGATGCGTGGCGTTGCTGCCCGGACGGGTGATGTCCCCGGCGTACCACACTTCGTCACCGGCTTTGAACTGCGTAACACTCGCGCCGACCGCTTTCACAATCCCGCTGGCGTCCCAGCCCAGAATTCGCGGGGCTTGCAGGCCATTTTTACTCAGGCTGGCATGGACTTTGGTGTCGACCGGGTTCACGGAGACGGCTTTCACTTCGACCAGCAGGTCGTGCTCGCCGGGCTGCGGCATCGGCTGGGAGATCTCAATAAATGTGGATGGCTGGTCGGGATTAACGGCAATAGCTTTAACGGACATGGTGAACTCCTTATGGAATGCGTGTGTTGAGGCTAGTCTATTAAGTCGCCACTTGCGTGATAAGATGGACAATCAATAACAAAGTGTTCGCATGAGATGAACAGTGATGTTTAAACAGCTTCAGGATATGGCCCTGTTTGCGCTGGTGGCGGAGATGGGCAGCTTCACCGCGGCGGCGCAAAAAGCGGGACTGCCGAAATCGAGCGTCAGCCAGCGGGTCAGCCAACTTGAGCAGCAGGTTGGTATCCGGCTGCTGAACCGCACCACCCGCAAACTCAATCTCACCTATGCGGGTGAGCACTATCTGGTGCACTGCCGCGAGATGCTGGCGGCCAGCGAGCGCGCGGAATACGCCATTCAGCGTCTGCGCGACAACCCCGGCGGACGGCTGCGCGTCACTTCCCCGGCGGGAATTGGTGCCACGCTGCTGGCTCATCTGAACGCGGAGTTCCAGCGTCGTTATCCGGATGTCTCACTCGATGTCTGTATTTCGGATGATGTGCAGGATCTGGTGGAGTCGGGGTATGACGTGGCGCTGCGCACCGGTAAACCGCAGGATTCGTCCCTGATTGGCCGCATGATTGGCAACTGCCCGCGCTACATGCTGGCCTCGCCCGACTATCTGGCGCGATTTGCCCCGCTGGACCTTCCGCGCCAGCTGGTGGATCACCGCTGTATCACCCACAAAGCCTGGCCGGAGTGGCTGCTGCGACAGCACGGCGAGGATTATCGTCATCTGCCTGACAACGCGCACGTCACGGATAACCTGGTGTATGCACGCGAAAGTGCCATCGCCGGGGCGGGGATCACGCTGCTGCCCGCTTTTTTGCTGGAAGATAAAATCGAGAAGGGGGCGCTGGTGCAGGTGTTGCCGGAGTGGAGCGTAGAAGGAAACGAGCTGTGGCTGGTCTATCCGAGCAGGAAGCTGAATTCGCCTGCGCTGATGAGCTATATCCAGTTTGCGATGCAGTTTGATGAGGTGAAGCGGTTTTACGTCGGGGTGTGATTGCCGGGTGGCGGCTACGCCTTACCCGGCCTACGTTCTTTTGTAGGCCCGGCAAGCGAAGCGCCGCCGGGCGAACCACGCACTTACTTGGATATACGCTTGTACTTGATACGTTTTGGCTCCAGCGCATCCGCGCCGAGGGTACGTTTCTTGTACTCTTCGTATTCGGTGAAGTTACCTTCGAAGAACTCCACTTTACCCTCGTCCTGGTAATCCAGAATGTGGGTCGCGATACGGTCGAGGAACCAACGGTCGTGGGAGATCACCATCGCACAGCCCGGGAACTCCAGCATGGCGTTTTCCAGCGCGCGCAGGGTTTCGATGTCCAGGTCGTTGGTAGGTTCATCGAGGAGCAGAACGTTACCGCCAACCTGCAGCAGTTTCGCCAGGTGCAGACGACCACGTTCACCACCGGACAGCTCGCCGACGCGTTTACCCTGATCCACACCTTTGAAGTTGAAGCGGCCAACGTAGGCGCGGCTCGGCATCTCGGTGTTACCGATACGCATGATATCCTGCCCGCCGGAAACTTCTTCCCACACGGTTTTGCTGTTGTCCATCGCGTCACGGAACTGATCCACGGAGGCCAGTTTCACGGTGTCGCCCAGCGTAATGGTGCCGCTGTCAGGCTGTTCCTGACCGGACATCATGCGGAACAGCGTCGATTTACCCGCGCCGTTCGGACCGATAATCCCGACAATCGCCCCTTTCGGCACGGAGAAGCTCAGGTCGTCGATCAGCAGGCGATCGCCGTAAGATTTACGCAGATTGCTCACTTCAACGACTTTATCCCCCAGACGTGCTCCAGGTGGGATAAACAGTTCGTTGGTTTCGTTACGTTTCTGGTATTCGGAGTTGTTCAGCTCTTCAAAGCGTGCCAGACGGGCTTTGCCCTTAGACTGACGGCCTTTCGCGCCCTGACGAACCCACTCCAGCTCTTTCTCAATCGATTTACGACGAGCCGCTTCCTGAGAAGCTTCCTGCGCCAGACGCTGATCTTTCTGCTCCAGCCAGGAGGAGTAGTTGCCTTCCCACGGAATACCTTCCCCGCGGTCCAGCTCCAGGATCCAGCCTGCGACGTTATCGAGGAAGTAACGGTCGTGGGTAATTGCCACAACGGTCCCTTCGAAGTCGTGCAGGAAGCGTTCCAGCCAGGCAACGGATTCGGCATCCAGGTGGTTCGTTGGTTCGTCGAGCAGCAGCATGTCTGGCTTTTCCAGCAGCAGACGGCACAGCGCGACGCGGCGGCGTTCACCCCCGGACAGTTTTTCGATTTTCGCGTCCCAGTCTGGCAGGCGCAGGGCATCGGCCGCACGCTCCAGCTGAACGTTCAGGTTGTGGCCGTCGTGCGCCTGGATAATTTCTTCGAATTTACCCTGTTGCGCCGCCAGTTTGTCGAAGTCTGCATCCGGTTCAGCGTACTTCGCGTAGACTTCATCCAGACCTTTCAGTGCGTTAACGACTTCAGAAACAGCTTCTTCGATGGATTCGCGAACGGTGTGTTCCGGGTTCAGCTTCGGTTCCTGCGGCAGATAACCGATTTTGAGACCAGGCTGCGGGCGAGCTTCACCTTCGATATCGGTATCGATGCCGGCCATGATGCGCAGCAGGGTGGACTTACCGGCACCGTTGAGACCCAGGACACCGATTTTTGCGCCCGGGAAGAAGCTCAGCGAGATATTTTTCAGAATATGACGTTTCGGCGGAACCACTTTGCCGACACGATGCATGGTATAAACGAATTGAGCCACGTGGACTTCGCCTCTTTTATAGTAAAGAAAATGGTATACAGCTGCGAAGTGTAGCCTTTTTCATGGCCTAATCCCAGACACGAACGTCGGGAGTGTTAAAACGCGCAAGAAAGGTAAAAAAGTGTCCATGACGTGGCGTGTTGCGGAATGCCTGGTTAGCATAGATCCATTACATTTGTAGGTGGCAAGACGCCGCAACAGTATTCAACAAAATGAGGAAGAGCTTGTGGAAAAAGCCAAACAGGTGGTCTGGCGTCTGCTGGCTGCCAGCGTCTGCGTGATGACGATAAGCCACGCAGCGCATGCCGATTCACTGGATGAACAGCGCAACCGCTATGCGCAGATCAAGCAGGCGTGGGACAGTAAGCAGATGGATACCGTGCAGGCCCTTATGCCGACGCTGAAAGAGTATCCGCTCTACCCGTATCTGGAATATCGCCAGATAACCGACGATCTCATGAACCAACCGACGCTCACCGTCGCTAATTTTATTCAGGCCAACCCCACGTTGCCGCCCGCCCGCACCTTGCAATCACGCTTTGTGAACGAACTGGCGCGACGCGAAGACTGGCGCGGCCTGCTGGCCTTCAGCCCGGAAAAACCGGGCACCACCGAGGCGCAGTGTAATTTCTATTACGCCAAATGGGCGACGGGCCAACAGCAGGAAGCCTGGAACGGCGCAAAAGATCTGTGGCTGACGGGTAAAAATCTGCCGAATGCCTGTGACTCGCTGTTTGGCGCCTGGCGTGCATCGGGCCAGCAAGATCCGCTGGCCTATCTCGAACGTATTCGTCTGGCGATGAAAGCCGGGAACACCCGTCTGGTGACCACACTGGCCGGACAGATGCCGTCCGATTATCAGACCATTTCCACGGCGGTGCTTCAGCTCGCCAACGATCCCAATTCCGTACTGACCTTCGCCCGCTCGACCGGCGCGACGGATTTCACGCGCCAGATGGCGGCGGTGGCCTTTACCAGCGTGGCGCGTGACGATGTAGAAAACGCGCGGCTGATGATCCCGCAGCTGGTTCAGGCGCAGCAGCTTAACGACGATCAAACCCAGGATCTGCGCGATATCGTCGCGTGGCGTCTGATGGGCACCGATGTCACCGACGAACAGGCGCGCTGGCGTGACGATGCGATCATGCGTTCGAACTCTACGTCGCTGGTGGAACGCCGGGTGCGTATGGCGCTGGGCACCGGCGATCGCCGGGGCTTAAATACCTGGCTCTCCCGCCTGCCGATGGATGCCAAAGAGAAAGACGAATGGCGCTACTGGCAGGCCGATCTGCTGATGGAGCGTGGGCGCGATGACGAAGCGAAAGAGATCCTTCACTCTCTGATGCAGCAGCGCGGCTTCTACCCGATGGCGGCGGCGCAGCGCCTGGGTGAGGAGTACACGCTTAAAATCGACAAAGCCCCGACCAACGTCAACTCAGCCCTGATTCAGGGTCCGGAAATGGCGCGGGTGCGCGAGCTGATGTACTGGAGCATGGATAACACGGCGCGCAGCGAGTGGGCCAAACTGGTGACCAGCCGCAGTAACGACGAAAAAGCCCAGCTGGCGCGCTACGCGTTTGATAACCGCTGGTGGGATCTGAGCGTGCAGGCGACGATCGCCGGCAAGCTGTGGGATCATCTGGAAGAGCGTTTCCCGCTGGCCTACAAAGATCTGTTTGATCGTTACACCAGCGGGAAAGACATTCCGCAGAGCTACGCGATGGCGATTGCCCGTCAGGAGAGCGCGTGGAACCCGAAAGTGCGCTCACCGGTTGGGGCCAGCGGCCTGATGCAAATCATGCCCGGCACCGCCACGCACACGGTGAAGATGTTTAATATTCCAGGCTACAGCAGCCCGTCGCAGCTGCTGGACCCGGATACTAACATCAACATCGGCACCAGCTATTTGCAGTATGTCTATTCCCAGTTCGGCAATAACCGTATCTTCTCGTCTGCGGCCTATAACGCAGGGCCTGGACGCGTGCGGACCTGGCTTGGCAACAGCGCCGGGCGCATCGACGCGGTGGCGTTTGTCGAGAGCATTCCGTTCTCAGAAACGCGCGGGTATGTGAAGAATGTGCTGGCCTATGACGCTTACTATCGCTACTTCATGGGGCAGAAAGATACCCTGATGAGCGACGCCGAGTGGCAGAGAAAGTATTAATCCAGTGGGGTTGTGTTATGCTTGTACTCGTCTAAGAGTACAAACGGCGGCATAACATGACCCAGCATTCCCCTTATTCATCGGCGATGGCCGAACAGCGCAATCAGGAGTGGCTTCGTTTTGTGGAGCTGCTTCGCCAGTCCTATGAGAAAGATCTGCACTTACCGCTGATGCAATTGATACTGACACCCGACGAGCGTGAAGCGTTGGGCACGCGTGTGCGCATTATCGAAGAGTTACTGCGCGGTGAGATGAGCCAGCGTGAGCTGAAAAGCGAGCTGGGGGCGGGCATCGCGACGATCACCCGTGGCTCGAACAGTCTGAAATCAGCCCCGGTGGAGTTGCGCCAGTGGCTTGAGGAAGTGTTGTTGAAAAATGCCTGATGGCATGTTCCTGTAGGCCGGGTAAGGCGAAGCCGCCACCCGGCAATGGCGCGGCAGGTTGCCTGATGGCATGTTCCTGTAGGCCGGGTAAGGCGAAGCCGCCACCCGGCAATAGCGTGGCCGGTTGCCTGATGGCGCTGCGCTTATCAGGCCTACAACGGCGGAATCAGCCGTATACCGCGTTATGAAACGGGCTTAACGCCAACACCACCGCCTGATGATACACGCTCGAACGCGTCAAGGCTCCGGCGGTAAACACGCCAATCGCCCCTTCTTTACGACCAATCTCATCAATGCCGGTGTACTGCGACATCACCGGCCCGAGCGCCTCTCCGGCGCGCACTTTTTCCAGAATGACGGCCGGTAAAGGCAGCGTCGCCGAGCGCGATTCACCGCGCTGCTCGCGGCTCTCGATCACCACCCAGCTAAAGGTGGCTCCCTCGTCAATGCCCGCCTCAATCGCCACCCAGAAATCTGCCTCAGGGCGCGCGGCCTTCGCATTCACGACGCGATTTCGTGCGCCAGCCCGCGTTTCCTCGCTCCCGAACGGCTGTTCAGGGACGCCGCTCTCGACGCCGACGGCGTCAATGTGGCAGGATCCTTCGCCGAAGATCTCTTCAAATGCCCTTAGAATTGCCTGAATTTTGGCAGGATTAGTGGTAGCAGAGACAACATGGTGCATAATTAAGCTCGATTCAAAAAAAACTCATCGCAGTATAACGGAAAAAAAGCATGTTACAGGTTTACCTTGTTCGCCACGGTGAAACGCAGTGGAACGCCGAGCGACGTATTCAAGGGCAGTCAGACAGTCCTCTCACCGCCAAGGGTGAGCAACAGGCATGGCAGGTCGCGGAACGAGCCAGATCCTTAGGCATCACGCACATTATCGCCAGCGATTTAGGTCGCACGCAGCAAACGGCGCGCATTATTGCCGAGGCCTGCGGGTGCGACATTATCCTCGATCCTCGCCTGCGCGAACTCGACATGGGCGTGCTCGAAAAGCGTCATGTGGATACGCTGACGGAACAGGAAGAGGGCTGGCGGCGTACGCTGGTAAATGGCACGGAAGATGGCCGTATTCCGCAAGGCGAATCCATGCAGGAGCTGAGCGTGCGCGTTCAGGCGGCGCTGGCGGATTGCCTTAAACTGCCGCAGGGCAGCCGTCCGCTGCTGGTGAGTCACGGTATCGCGCTGGGATGTCTGGTGAGTACCATTCTCGGGCTGCCAGCCTACGCGGAACGCCGTTTGCGCCTGCGTAACTGCTCAATTTCCCGTATCGACTATCAGGAAAGCCCGTGGCTGGCTTCAGGTTGGGTGGTGGAAATGGCAGGGGACATCTCGCATCTGGACGCCCCTGCGCTGGATGAACTGCAGCGCTAGCGGCGCACTGGAATCAGGTATTCCATCCGCAGATTGATTGGGCCTACTTCCGGTCGGGCATCGCTGGCCGGGTAGTAGCGCTCAATATCCTGACCTTTGCGGCGGTTCAGATTCAGCATCGGCATGCAGGTGCCGTAAACGGTCAGGATAAACTCCTGAACACCCGTGCCCAGCCCTTCGTAGGTGAACATCACGTATTCACCGCCTTCCAGCACCACCGGTTTCGAGCCCTGGATGTAGCCGTTGGCCATCTCCGGCGTGAGCGCGGTGGTGTAGAACACTTCCTGCTCGTCGTCTTTTTCCATGCTCGGATGCGTTTCGTTGAGACCATACAGCAGCGGCGGAAGCGCCGGGGCGTGGCTCAGGAAATCGCGCCAGAACTGGGTGCGCATCTGATGACGGAATTCGGAGATCTGCTCCAGAGAACAGGTGTAGCTTTGCGTCGTGCCGATGAGATGGGTCTCTGGCAGGACGGTGAATTCGTATTTTGGCATCGCGAATTCACCCAGGCGCAGCGGCGGACGCATACCAAACGAACTCCAGTCGGGTGAACGACGATAGAGCGCAGGCGTCAGCGAGAACTGTTTTTTGAAGGCGCGGGTAAACGTCTGCTGCGAGTCAAAACGGTACTGCAGGGCAATATCCAGAATAGGGCGTGCCGTCAGGCGCAGTGCCACAGCCGATTTTGAAAGACGACGTGCACGAATATAGGCACCGATAGCATGACCGGTGACATCCTTAAACATCCTTTGCAAATGCCACTTGGAATAGCCTGCTTTTGCCGCCACATTATCCAGTGACAAAGGCTGGTCCAGATGACCTTCCAGCCAGGTAAGCAGATCGCGAATAATTCCAGCCTGATCCATATACTATCCTCATCCTTAAAACAGCAGGTGCCTGATAACAGGGTAGCGGATAATAGCATTTTTTGATGTTTTAGCATTCAGTGTTTTTTTTGCGCATTAATGCTTTTTGCCGCACATTATGGGCAAGAAATTGCTAATCCTGTGATCTTGCTACATTTTTATTCTGTTTGTTGAATAATCGCTCAATGTAATTTTAAAGAATGGTAACAATATGAAATACAAGACATTGATCTTCACTGCTCTGATGTTAATCGTAGGCCGTAACGCGCTGGCTGAAGAAGTTGGCTCCGTCGATACCGTGTTTAAGATGTTCGGTCCGGACCATAAAATTGTGGTCGAAGCCTTCGACGATCCGGATGTGAAAAACGTCACCTGCTACATCAGCCGCGCGAAAACGGGCGGCATTAAAGGCGGCTTAGGGCTGGCGGAAGACACGGCCGATGCGGCGATCTCTTGCCAGCAGGTCGGGCCCGTCGAGTTGAGCGACAAAATCAAAAACGGCAAAGCGCAGGGCGATGTGGTGTTCCAGAAACGGACCTCGCTGGTGTTCAAAAAGCTGCAGGTGGTGCGTTTCTACGATGCGAAACGCAACACGTTGGCGTACCTGGCCTACTCCGATAAAGTGGTCGAAGGATCGCCGAAAAACGCACTGAGCGCAGTGCCGATTATGCCGTGGCGCTAACCCAGGGAAAGACGATGCAGCAACCCTTGATTTGGCTGGTGGAAGACGAAATCAGCATCGCCGAGACGCTGATCTACATGCTTTCACAGGAAGGTTTTGCGGTAAAAGCGTTCGAGCGCGGGCTGCCTGCGCTCGACCAGGCGCGACGTCAGGCCCCTGCGCTGGCGATTCTGGACGTGGGTTTGCCGGATATCAGCGGATTTGAGCTGTGTCGTCAGCTGCTGGCGCAGCACCCGTCGCTGCCGGTGCTGTTCCTCACGGCCCGCAGTGACGAAGTGGATAAGCTACTCGGGCTGGAAATGGGGGCGGATGATTACGTCGCCAAACCCTTTTCCCCGCGCGAAGTGTGCGCCAGGGTGCGGACCATTTTGCGCCGGATGCAAAAGTCCGCGCTTCCGTCGGACATCGTGCGCATCGGACAGTTTGAACTCAATGAGCCGGCGGCGCAGATCAGCTGGTGCGGCGAGCCATTACTTTTGACGCGCTACGAATTTTTGCTGCTCAAAACCTTGCTCCACGCGCCGGGCCGGGTTTTTTCCCGCCAGCAGCTGATGGACAAAGTCTGGGGCGAGGACGGCGACAGCTTTGATCGCACCGTTGATACCCACATCAAAACCCTGCGCGCGAAACTGCGCGCCGTGAATGCAGATCTTTCGCCAATCAGCACCCATCGCGGCATGGGCTACAGCCTGGGGCTGGTGTAATGCGCATTGGCATGCGCCTGCTGCTGGGCTATTTCCTGATCGTTGCTATCGCGGCCTGGTTCGTGCTGTCGATCTTTGTGCAGGAGGTCAAACCCGGCGTGCGTCGGGCGACTGAAGGCACGCTGATCGACACTGCCACGCTGCTGGCGGAAGTGGGGCGTGACGATCTGCTGAATGGCGATCCGCAAAACGGCAGGGTGGCGCAGGCATTTTCTCAGCTCCATCAGCGCCCGTTTCGCGCCAACATTGGCGGCATTTACAAGGTGCGTAACGAGTATCACGTCTACATGACCGACGCCCAGGGCCGGGTGGTGTTTGATTCCACCGGAAAAGGGCTGGGCGAGGATTATTCCCGCTGGAACGACGTCTGGCGCACCCTGCGCGGGCAGTACGGCGCGCGCAGCACTCAGGACGATCCGAACGATCCCAACAGCACAGTGATGTACGTGGCGGCGCCGATTGTGGATCAGGGAAAAATTATCGGCGTCCTGTCGGTGGGGAAACCGAACAGCGCGATGGCGCCGGTGATCCAGCGCAGCGAGCGACGCATTCTCTGGGCGGGCGGCGCGCTGCTGGGGATTGCCCTGCTGATCGGGCTGATCGTCGCCTGGTGGATTAACCGCTCCATCAGCTCTCTGTCGCGTTACGCCGACTCAGTCACCCACGAGACGCCGCTGCCGTTGCCCGACCCCGGCAGCAGCGAGCTGCGCAAGCTGGCGCAGGCGCTGGAAAACATGCGTATTCGTCTTGAAGGCAAAAATTACATTGAGCACTACGTTCACGCACTCACCCACGAACTGAAAAGCCCGCTGGCGGCGATTCGCGGTGCGGCGGAGATCTTAGCGGAACAGCCGCCGCCGCCGGTGGCCGCGCGGTTTATCGATAACATTCTGGTGCAGAATGCGCGGATGCAGTCGCTGGTCGAAAAGCTGCTCGAGCAGGCGAAACTTGAAAACCGCGTGGAGATTGTCCCGACCAGGGTAAGTATTGACGCGCTGTTCGCGCGCATCACCGACGCCCGTTCGACGCAGCTGGCGGCAAAGAACATCAGGCTGACAGGCAACGGCGCAGCGCTAACGGTTGAAGGCGACGCGGATCTGCTGGAGCAGGCGCTCGGCAATTTGCTCGACAACGCTATCGACTTCACGCCATCCGGCGGAAGCATTGTGCTCAGCGCCGAAGAGACGCAGAAACAGACTCTGCTGAAAGTCACGGACAGCGGCAGCGGTATCCCGGATTACGCGCTGGCTCGCATCTTTGAGCGCTTCTACTCACTTGCGCGTGATAACGGCCTGAAAAGCAGCGGCCTTGGGCTGGCATTTGTGCAGGAGGTAGCGCGGCTGCATCACGGCGATATTCAGCTTCACAACCGTGAAGCGGGCGGCGTTGAGGCGATTTTGAGACTTCACCGTCCCTTCACATAACTTCAAATTCAGCGCACATAGCCGCGTTACGCTCTCTCCATCACTAAGGAGAAGGCAATGAAAAAATCCCCCCTGTTCTGGAAAGTTAGCACCCTGATGGGGTGCATCCTGCTGCTGTTAGTTCCGCTGTTCATGGTGAGTAACCTGATTTCGGAGCGCGCCAGCTATCGCGATGACGTTGAAGATACGCTGCGTCAAAGCACCAGCGGGCCGCAGCAGCTCACCGGGCCGCTGATCGCGATCCCGGTAACGGAAATTTATTACAAGTTCGAAGATAACGTGAAGGTTGAGCACAAGCGCAGTTTCCTGCACTTTTTGCTGCCTGAATCGCTGGTGGTTGACGGGAATCAGCAGGTCGAGTCCCGCAGCATCGGGATCTACGACGGACAAATCTGGAGCACCGATCTCAAGCTGAAGGCGCAATTTAACACCGATAAGCTCGACGAGCTGAAAGGCGAAACCATTACCCTCGGACAGCCGTTTATTGCCGTCGGCGTGGGCGATGCGCGGGGGATCGGGGCGGTGAAGGTCTCGAAAGTGAACGATGAAACCTTGACCGTCGAACCGGGTTCGGGCATTTCAGGGCAACAGGCGGGGATCCATATTCCGCTGACCTGGGAGACGCTCAATGCGAAAAACATCGACCTGGAGATGTCGCTCAATCTCAACGGAACGGGGAGTTTTTCCGTCGTACCGGTTGGGCGCAACAGCGAGCTGACGCTGCGCAGCAACTGGCCGCATCCGGGATTTATGGGCGATTACTTACCCTCGAAGCGTGAAATCAGCGAGTCGGGCTTCCAGGCGCACTGGCAGAGCAGCTGGTTTGCCAACAATCTTGAAAGCCAGTTTAGTGCCATCGAACCGCCTGAGTTTCGTAGCGTTCCGGCGTTTAGCGTCACGGTGGCAACGCCTGCGGACCAGTACCAGCTGACGGACCGGGCGATTAAGTACGCTATTTTGCTGATTGCTCTGACGTTTATGGCTTTTTTCGTCTACGAAACAATGACTCACCTTCGCCTGCACCCGATGCAGTACCTGCTGGTAGGGCTGTCGCTGGTGCTGTTCTATCTGGTGCTGCTGGCGCTCTCTGAACACGTGGGCTTTACGCCAGCCTGGATTATTGCAAGCCTGGTCGGGGCGATGATGAACGGGGTTTATCTGCAGGCGGTGCTGAAAGGCTGGAAGCGCAGCGCGCTGTTTGTGGTGGCGCTGTTAGGTCTCGACGGCGTGATGTGGTTCTTGCTGCGCTCGGAAGACAGCGCGCTGCTGTTGGGCTCCGGCGTGCTGGCGATCGCGCTGTTTGCGGTGATGTATCTCACCCGAAACTTTGACTGGTACTCGCTTTCACAGGTGAAACAAAGTGTGCCAAAAGGTGAACCGGACGACGATGCGTTACGGATCTGGAAATAAAAAAACGGCGCATTAAGCGCCGTTTTTACTGCATTGAGTGCGGGATTATTCCTGCAGGTCGCCGCAGAAACGATACCCTTCGCCGTGGATAGTGGCGATGATTTCTGGCGTATCCGGCGTAGACTCGAAGTGTTTACGAATGCGACGGATCGTCACGTCAACCGTACGGTCGTGCGGCTTCAGCTCGCGACCGGTCATCTTCTTCAGCAGCTCTGCACGGGACTGAATTTTGCCCGGGTTTTCGCAGAAGTGCAGCATGGCGCGGAATTCGCTGCGCGGCAGCTTGTACTGTTCACCGTTCGGGCTAACCAGCGAGCGGCTATTAATATCAAGTTCCCAGCCGTTGAACTTGTAGCTGTCTACGCTACGACGCTCTTCGCTCACCGTACCCAGATTCATGGTACGGGACAGCAGGTTGCGTGCACGAATGGTTAACTCGCGAGGATTAAACGGCTTGGTGATGTAATCATCAGCGCCGATTTCCAGGCCAAGAATTTTATCCACTTCGTTATCACGGCCTGTCAGGAACATTAGTGCGACGTTCGCCTGTTCACGCAGCTCGCGCGCCAGCAGAAGGCCGTTTTTCCCGGGCAGGTTGATATCCATGATGACCAGGTTGATATCATTTTCAGAAAGGATCTGATGCATCTCTGCGCCATCGGTCGCTTCAAAGACATCGTAGCCTTCTGCTTCGAAAATGCTCTTTAACGTGTTGCGTGTTACCAACTCGTCTTCAACGATAAGAATGTGCGGGGTCTGCATGTTTGCTACCTAAATTGCCAACTAAATCGAAACAGGAAGTACAAAAGTCCCTGACCTGCCTGATGCATGTCGCAAATTAACATGATCGGCCTAACGTGACTAAAGTACGTAATTGCGTTCTTGATGCACTTTCCATCAACGTCAACAACATCATTAGCTTGGTCGTGGGCACTTTCCCTCAGGACCCGACAGTGTCAAAAACGGCTGTCATCCTAACCATTTTAACAGCAACATAACAGGCTAAGTGACACCAGACACCCAATAAAACTACGCTTCGTTGACATATATCAAGTTCAATTGTAGCACGTTAACAGTTTGATGAAATCATCGTATCGGATTGCTAGCCTTTGTCACAAATTTTCAATAAACCAACTAGTTGCAGATATTGATTAATAAACAACGCGAATCCAATACGAAAAAGCAATCAATCAGAGTATTATCATTAATAAACATACGGATAAGCAATATCTGTTAACATTTAAATCAATGATTCAGTCATGCAACAGTTTAGCGTTTTTAATTTGTTGTGAAACGCGATTTCGGTGATTTGTGTTGCAATTTTGTAAATTCGCGCTGCGTAATATGTTGAGCTGTATCACACTTTTACAGGCTAACTGATTAAAAAGAGAGCATAAATGCACTTATCGATAGTGCTGGTTTCGCCAGCAAGACCCGAAAATATTGGCGCCGCCGCCCGTGCAATGAAGACGATGGGATTCACCGATTTACGTATTGTCGACAGTGAGGCGCACCTCGAACCGGCTGCCCGCTGGGTGGCGCACGGTTCGGGTGAAATTCTCGACAACATAACCACTTACGCCACGCTCGCTGACGCACTGCACGACATTTCCTTCACCGTGGCGACCACCGCGCGCAGCCGGGCGAAGTATCATTACTATGCGACGCCGACCGAACTGGTCCCGATGCTTGAGGAAAAAAGCGCGTGGTTGACCAAAGCTGCGCTGGTGTTTGGCCGCGAAGATTCCGGCCTGACCAACGAAGAGCTTGAGCTGGCAGACGTGCTCACGGGCGTGTCGATGGTGGCGGATTACCCGTCCCTCAATCTGGGCCAGGCGGTGATGGTGTATTGCTATCAATTAGCATCCTTAATGCAAACCCCGGCACCTGCCACAGAGAGCGTGGATGAAAACCAGCTGCGGGCATTACGCGCACGAACCCTATCGCTTTTGACGCAGCTGGGTGTGGCCGACGATCAGAAAATGGTGGACTGGTTACACCAGCGTCTCGGTCTTCTTGAGCAGCGCGACACGGCGATGCTGCACCGATTGCTGCATGATATTGAAAAAAAATTGGCAGAATAAAAATCTGATATTTGTTTTTCGTATGGATTAACCGTCTGTCGATAAGGGTTGCAACTGGTCGTATCCGGACAAAAATAAATCCGCAAGCAGCGGGTCGTGAAAGGGTTACAAACTGTGATCAAATTAAAAATTCATTGACTTAAGGTGCCGGATACTTTAACCCTAAAAGGATACAGGACAGACAGAAAACAACACAGAGCACACAACATCCATGAATCGCGTTAGCACCACCACCATTACAACAACCATCATCATTACCACAGGTAACGATGCGGGCTGACGCGTAACAGGAAAAACAGAAAAAAGCCCGCACCTGAACAGTGCGGGCTTTTTTTTTCGACCAAAGATCACGAGGTAAACCATGCGAGTCTTGAAGTTCGGCGGTACATCAGTGGCAAACGCAGAACGCTTTCAGCGCGTTGCCGATATCCTGGAAAGCAACGCCAGGCAGGGGCAGGTGGCAACCGTGCTCTCTGCCCCGGCGAAAATTACTAACCACCTGGTGGCGATGATTGAAAAAACCATCGGTGGCCAGGATGCGCTGCCGAACATCAGCGATGCCGAGCGTATTTTTGCTGAGCTGCTGCAGGGGCTCGCCGACAGCCAGCCCGGCTTCCCGCACGCACAGCTGAAAACTCTGGTTGAACAAGAATTCGCACAGATCAAACACGTCCTGCATGGCATTAGCCTGCTGGGCCAATGTCCGGACAGCATCAACGCGGCGCTGATTTGCCGCGGTGAAAAACTCTCTATCGCCATCATGGCGGGGCTGCTGGAAGCGCGCGGCCACGCGGTCACGGTGATCGACCCGGTCGAAAAACTGCTCGCCGTGGGCCATTACCTCGAGTCCACCGTCGATATCGCCGAATCCACTCGCCGCATCGCCGCCAGCAAAATCCCGGCTGACCACATGATCCTGATGGCAGGCTTCACCGCCGGGAACGACAAAGGTGAACTGGTGGTGCTGGGCCGTAACGGCTCCGACTACTCCGCCGCTGTGCTCGCCGCCTGTCTGCGCGCCGACTGTTGTGAAATCTGGACTGACGTTGACGGCGTCTATACCTGCGACCCGCGCCAGGTGCCGGACGCAAGGCTCCTGAAATCGATGTCGTATCAGGAGGCGATGGAGCTGTCGTACTTCGGCGCGAAAGTTCTCCACCCACGTACCATCTCCCCGATTGCCCAGTTCCAGATCCCTTGCCTCATCAAAAACACCGGTAATCCGCAGGCGCCAGGTACCCTGATTGGCGCCAGCCATGACGAAGACGATCTGCCGGTGAAAGGCATTTCGAATCTGAATAACATGGCGATGTTCAGCGTCTCAGGTCCGGGGATGAAAGGGATGGTCGGCATGGCCGCGCGCGTGTTTGCCGCGATGTCACGCAATGGCATCTCCGTGGTGCTTATTACTCAGTCCTCCTCCGAATACAGCATCAGCTTCTGCGTGCCGCAGGCCGACTGTGGCCGTGCGCGCCGTGCGCTGGAAGAGGAGTTCTATCTGGAGCTGAAGGAAGAGCTGCTGGAACCCCTGTCGATTCAGGAACGCCTGGCGATCATCTCCGTCGTCGGCGACGGAATGCGCACGCTGCGCGGGATCTCCGCCAAATTCTTTGCCGCGCTGGCACGCGCGAACATCAATATTGTCGCCATTGCCCAGGGCTCTTCCGAGCGCTCCATCTCCGTCGTGGTGAGCAATGACGACGCGACCACCGGCGTGCGTGTGACGCACCAGATGCTGTTCAACACCGATCAGGTGATCGAGGTATTCGTGATTGGCGTCGGCGGTGTGGGCGGCGCGCTGCTGGAACAGGTCAAGCGCCAGCAGGGCTGGCTGAAGAACAAACATATCGACCTGCGCGTCTGCGGCGTGGCGAACTCTAAGGCGCTGCTGACTAACGTCCACGGCCTGAATCTGGAAAGCTGGCAGGACGAACTGGCCCAGGCCAAAGAGCCGTTCAATCTGGGCCGCCTGATCCGTCTGGTGAAGGAGTATCACCTGCTCAATCCGGTGATTGTGGACTGTACCTCAAACCAGGCCGTCGCCGATCAGTATGCTGACTTCCTGCGCGAGGGCTTCCACGTGGTGACGCCGAATAAAAAGGCCAACACCTCGTCGATGGATTACTACCATCAGCTGCGTACCGCCGCCAGCAAGTCTCGTCGCAAATTCCTGTACGACACTAACGTGGGCGCAGGGCTGCCGGTCATCGAGAACCTGCAAAACCTGCTTAATGCGGGTGACGAACTGCAGAAATTCTCCGGCATTCTTTCCGGCTCGCTGTCGTTTATTTTTGGCAAGCTGGATGAAGGAATGAGCCTCTCGGAAGCCACCCGCGAGGCGCGTGAGCTGGGCTACACCGAGCCGGATCCGCGCGACGATCTCTCGGGCATGGACGTGGCGCGCAAGCTGTTGATCCTCGCCCGTGAAACGGGCCGCGAGCTGGAGCTGTCCGATATCGTCATCGAGCCGGTGCTGCCAGCGAGTTTTGACGACAGCGGCGATGTCGCGACCTTTATGGACCGCTTAGTGCAACTCGACGACGACTTTGCGGCGCGTATCGCAAAAGCCCGTGATGAAGGCAAAGTATTGCGCTATGTTGGCAACATCGAAGACGACGGCGTGTGCCGCGTGAAGATTGCCGAAGTGGACGGGAACGATCCGCTCTTTAAAGTGAAAAACGGCGAAAACGCTCTGGCGTTTTACAGCCACTATTATCAGCCATTACCGTTGGTGCTTCGCGGTTACGGCGCAGGGAATGATGTGACAGCGGCGGGCGTGTTTGCCGATCTGCTGCGTACCCTGTCATGGAAGTTAGGAGTTTAACATGGTCAAAGTTTATGCCCCGGCTTCCAGCGCCAATATGAGCGTCGGATTTGATGTGCTGGGTGCGGCGGTTACGCCTCTCGACGGTTCGCTGCTGGGTGATACGGTCACCGTCGAAGCGGCGGACAGTTTCAGCCTCAATAATATTGGCCGCTTCGCGAGCAAGCTGCCGCCAGAACCGCGCGAGAATATTGTTTATCAGTGCTGGGAACGCTTCTGTCAGGAGATCGGCAAAAACGTGCCGGTTGCCATGACCCTCGAAAAAAGTATGCCGATTGGCTCGGGCCTCGGCTCCAGCGCCTGTTCCGTCGTCGCCGCGCTGGTGGCGATGAACGAACACTGCGGCAAACCGCTGAACAACACCCGTCTGCTCTCCCTGATGGGCGAGCTGGAAGGGCGCATCTCCGGCAGCATTCACTACGATAACGTCGCGCCGTGCTTCCTTGGCGGCATGCAGCTGATGATCGAAGAGAACGGCATTATCAGCCAGCAGGTGCCAGGCTTTGATGAGTGGCTGTGGGTGCTGGCCTATCCGGGGATTAAAGTCTCGACCGCCGAAGCGCGCGCGATCCTGCCCGCGCAGTATCGCCGTCAGGACTGCATCGCGCATGGTCGCCATCTGGCGGGCTTTATTCACGCCTGCTACACCCGTCAGCCGGCGCTTGCCGCGAAGCTGATGAAAGATGTGATCGCCGAACCTTACCGCACCAAACTGCTGCCGGGCTTCAACGAAGCGCGTCAGGCGTCGCTGGATATCGGCGCGCAAGCGTGCGGAATTTCGGGCTCCGGCCCGACGCTGTTCGCCTTATGCGACAAGCCTGACACCGCGCAGCGCGTGGCGGACTGGCTGTCGAAAAACTACCTGCAAAATCAGGAAGGCTTTGTTCATATTTGCCGTCTGGACACGGCCGGCGCACGAGTACTGGGATAAACGATGAAACTCTACAATCTTAAAGATCATAACGAGCAGGTGAGCTTCGCGCAGGCGGTGACTCAGGGGCTGGGCAAAAATCAGGGGCTGTTTTTCCCGCATGATTTACCCGAGTTTAGCCTGACGGAAGTGGACGACATGCTGAAGCAGGATTTCGTCACCCGCAGCGCGAAAATCCTCTCCGCCTTTATTGGCGATGAAATTCCTCACGAGCTGCTGGAAGAGCGCGTGCGTAGCGCCTTTGCCTTCCCGGCTCCGGTGAAATCCGTTCAGCCAGACGTGGGCTGCCTGGAGCTGTTCCACGGTCCGACGCTGGCATTTAAAGATTTCGGCGGGCGCTTTATGGCGCAGATGCTAACGCACATCAGCGGCGACAAGCCTGTCACGATTTTGACGGCGACTTCCGGTGATACGGGTGCGGCGGTGGCTCACGCGTTTTACGGCCTGAAAAACGTCCGCGTGGTGATCCTCTATCCGCAGGGGAAAATCAGCCCGCTGCAGGAAAAACTGTTCTGTACGCTCGGCGGCAACATTGAAACCGTCGCCATCGACGGCGATTTTGACGCCTGCCAGGCGCTGGTGAAAAAGGCCTTCGACGACGAAGAGCTGAAAGTGGCGCTGGGGCTGAACTCGGCGAACTCGATCAACATCAGCCGCCTGCTGGCGCAGATTTGCTACTACTTCGAAGCGGTGGCACAGCTGCCGCAGGAAGCGCGTAATCAGCTGGTGATCTCCGTGCCAAGCGGTAACTTCGGCGATCTGACCGCCGGTCTGCTGGCGAAATCCCTCGGCCTGCCGGTGAAGCGTTTTATCGCGGCAACCAACGCCAACGACACGGTTCCACGCTTCCTGAAAGAGGGCAAGTGGACGCCAAACGCGACCCAGGCGACCCTGTCGAACGCGATGGATGTGAGCCAGCCGAACAACTGGCCGCGCGTGGAAGAGCTGTTCCGCCGTAAGATCTGGCGTCTGGGCGATCTGGGCTATGCGGCGGTGAGCGATGACACCACCAAAGAGACGATGCGCGAGCTGAAAGCTGTGGGGTACACCTCCGAGCCGCATGCGGCGATTGCCTACCGTGCGCTGCGCGACCAGCTCAATCCGGGCGAGTATGGCCTGTTCCTCGGAACGGCGCATCCGGCGAAGTTCAAAGAGAGCGTGGATGAGATCCTGGGTGAATCGCTGCCGCTGCCGAAAGAGCTGGCCGATCGCGCCGATCTGCCGCTGCTGTCCCATAATCTGCCAGCGGATTTCGCGGCGCTGCGCCAGCTGATGATGACGCGCGGATAGCCTTGTTGTGTCGGGTGGCGGCTTCGCCTTACCCGACCTACGGTTTTTGTAGGCCCGGTAAGCGTAAGCGCCACCGGGCTTTTTTTATGGAGAAATTAAGGAGAAAAAATGCAGGGAAAAAGCAGAAATTCCCAATAAATGCGGTCACTTAGAGATTAGGATTGCAGAGAATAACATCCCCGACTTCCCTCACGTACTCTCCTTACATCGGCCCTCGTTGGGCAAGAATGAAAAGGAGTAACCTATGTCTAAACTGAAACCTGCACTGCTCGTGCTTTCACTGATGCTGGTCGCTCCCGCAGTGGTTCAGGCCGGGGAAATCACCCTGGTTCCGGCGGTAAAATTACAGATTGGCGATCAGGATAGAAGCGGGCACTACTGGGATGGCGGCCGCTGGCGCGACCATGACTGGTGGAAATCGCATTACGAGTGGCGGGACAACCGCTGGCACCAGCATGATGAGCATCGCGAGCCTCACGATAACCGCCATGGCGATAAACATGATAAGCCTGGCAAGGGGCCGGACTGGAAGCATCATTAACAACGCCTGATGGCGCTGCGCTTATCAGGCCTACGAGTCGCCCCGGTAAGCGTAGCGCCACCGGGGAAATTACTGCTCGTGCCGCTTAAACACCAGCTCGCCTTTCCCTGACGCTTCGCCGTCAAAGAAATACCCGTCAGTGTTAAATTGGGTCAACTGCTCTGGCTTCGTCAGGCGGTTCTCAATGATATAGCGGCTCATCAGCCCGCGCGCTTTTTTGGCGTAGAAGCTGATCACTTTGAACTTGCCGTTCTTCTCGTCCAAAAATACCGGCTTGATGATCTCCGCGTTGAGCTTTTTCGGCTTCACGGATTTGTAGTATTCGTCGGACGCCAGGTTGATGACGATATTATCGCCCTGGGCCTTCAACGCGTCGTTCAGCTTCCCGGTGATGATATCGCCCCAGAAGTGGTACAGATCTTTGCCCTTGGCATTTTCCAGACGGATTCCCATCTCCAGGCGATACGGCTGCATCAGATCCAGCGGGCGCAGCACGCCGTACAAACCCGACAGCATGCGCAGGTGCTGCTGGGCAAAATCGAAATCGGCTTCGCTGAACTCTTCCACCTGCAGGCCGGTATACACATCGCCTTTGAACGCGAGGATCGCCTGACGGGCGTTTTTCGGGGTGAAATCCGGATGCCAGTCGTGGAAGCGGGTGGCGTTGAGATCGGCGAGTTTGTCGCTGATGCTCATCAGCTTGCCAATCTGCGGGGCGGAGAGTTTACGCGCCTCGCGGATCAGCTGCTGTGAATGATCCAGCAGTTCGGGCTGGGTATAGCGCTCGGTGGCGAGCGGGCTCTGGTAATCGAGCGTTTTTGCAGGTGAAATCAGAATCAGCATATCCAGTCCTTGCAGGAAATTTAGAGCGACTTTAGCAAAAAAATGGCCTGATTTGATCGATGACTGTTATTGCCGTGGCAAATCATCCCAGCTGCCCGGTGCAATCTGCGACTCAATTTCGGGGTAACGGGTGGGGTCAAATACCGGCTGCACGCCCATTTTGCGCTGGCGCAAGTAATCGCGGGCGATCAGTACCACCACCGGCGACAGCAGCAAAATCGCGGTCAGGTTGGTGATCGCCATCAGCGCCATAATCACGTCCGCCAACTGCCAGACCAGCGGCAGGCTCATCACCGAACCCATCAACACCATCCCGGCGATGCCGAGGCGTAAAAACCACAGGTTATTACGCGAGTCGAGGCGCAGGAATATCAGGTTATTTTCGGCATAAATGTAGTTGGCAACGATAGAGCTAAAGGCAAACAGCATCACAATCAGCGAGACAAATCCTGCCCCCCAACTGCCGGAGAGATTCACCAACGCCTGCTGGACGAGCTGTATGCCCGCCATATCAGCGGAATGAGGAACCGGACCCGCCAGCAGCACAATCATCGCACTGGCGGTGCAGATGATAATGGTGTCGGTAAACACGCCGATCATCTGCACGATCCCCTGCGCCGCCGGGTGAGGGGGCCAAGAGGCAGCCGCCGCTGCGGCATTCGGCGTGGAACCCATCCCGGCTTCGTTCGAGAACATACCGCGCTGGAAACCGGCCGTCAGCGCCTGACTGATGGTGTAACCCAGCGCGCCTGCGGCAGCTTCTCGCCAGCCAAATGCGGCTTTAAAAATCATGGCGATGACGCCAGGCACCTGTTCGATATGCGTAGCTGTGACGACGAGACTGGCGAATACCCACAGCAGGGCCATGACGGGAACCATCCACTGCATCAGGCGCGCGACGCCTTTGATACCGGTCACGATGACCAGCAGCGTCAATACGGCCAGCACCGCGCCCGTTATCCATTCCGGGAAGCTGAAGGCATAGCGCAGGGCGTGGGCCACGGAGTTCGCCTGGACGGTGTTAAAGATAAGGCCGTAGGCGGCAAGCAGGAAGAGAGAAAACAGGACGCCCATCCAGCGCATCCCCAGACCACGGGACATATACCAGGCCGGGCCGCCGCGGAACTGACCGTGCTTATCGCGCTCTTTGTAGAGCTGGGCCAGCGAGCACTCGGCAAAAGAGGTCGCCATGCCGATAATCGCCGTCACCCACATCCAGAACACGGCGCCAGGGCCACCGGCGCTGATCGCGAGGGCTACGCCTGCGAGATTTCCGCTGCCGACGCGTGCCGCCAGGCTGGTGCAGAGCGCCTGAAAAGAGGTTAATCCGCCGGGCTGGGGGTTAACGCTGTTTTTAAGACTTTTGCCAAACTGGCGAATGTAGCGAAACTGAATAAAACCGCTGCGGTAGGTAAACCACACCCCGGCTCCCAGTAACAGATAAATCATTACTGAGCCCCACAGGACTTCATTGATAAAAGAAAAGAAATCAGGCATTAACGTCCCTCTTGTTGATGCCACTGAATAGATACGCGGTAACGCTGAATGAGCACGCTGTTAATTAGCAGGCTGTTAATATTCAGAGTTTACCATACTATCCGTAAGCGCACTGTCTGCGGTTGCGCTGTCATTCCGTCGTGTTATCATCAGGGCAGACCGGTTACATCCCCCTAACAAGTAAACCTGTCATTTTTCCGCTGCTGGCAGGCTGTCGGTAGCGTGAATTATCCAGGGCACGTTAAAAGAGAAACACTATCATGACGGATAAATTGACCTCCCTTCGTCAGTTCACCACTGTCGTAGCTGACACCGGAGATATCGCGGCAATGAAGTTGTACCAGCCGCAGGATGCCACAACTAACCCTTCTCTGATTCTTAACGCCGCGCAGATCCCTGAGTACCGCAAACTGATCGACGAAGCTGTGACCTGGGCGAAAGGCCAGAGCAACGATCGTGCGCAGCAGGTTGTGGATGCAACTGACAAACTGGCTGTGAACATCGGTCTGGAAATCCTGAAACTGGTTCCGGGTCGTATCTCTACCGAAGTTGACGCGCGTCTGTCTTACGACACCGAAGCGTCTATCGCCAAAGCCAAACACCTGATCAAACTGTATAACGATGCGGGCATCAGCAACGATCGTATCCTGATCAAACTGGCTTCCACCTGGCAGGGCATTCGCGCTGCAGAACAGCTGGAAAAAGAAGGCATCAACTGTAACCTGACTCTGCTGTTCTCCTTCGCGCAGGCGCGTGCGTGTGCAGAAGCGGGCGTGTACCTGATTTCTCCGTTCGTGGGCCGTATTCTGGACTGGTACAAAGCCAACACCGACAAGAAAGAGTATGCAGCTTCTGAAGATCCAGGCGTGGTTTCCGTGACTGAAATCTACGAATACTACAAACAGCACGGCTACGAGACTGTCGTGATGGGCGCAAGCTTCCGTAACGTCGGCGAAATCATCGAGCTGGCCGGTTGTGACCGTCTGACCATCGCCCCTGCGCTGCTGAAAGAGCTGGCAGAGAGCGAAGGCGCGCTGGAGCGTAAACTGAGCTACACCGGCGAAGTGAAAGCACGTCCAGAGCGTATCACCGAGTCTGAGTTCCTGTGGCAGCACAACCAGGATCCAATGGCAGTAGACAAACTGGCGGACGGTATCCGTAAGTTTGCTGTTGACCAGGAAAAACTGGAAAAAATGATCGGCGATCTGCTGTAATCATTTCCCTGGCCGGGAGCCCTTCCCGGCCACGTTACTTCTCTCGTCCCCTGTCTGATTTTCCCCTCTGCGTGTATCATTCTCCCTAATCAGTATTGTTATGAAGGGAATGGATATGAATACCTTACGCATCGGCCTGGTGTCGATTTCTGACCGCGCGTCCAGCGGCGTGTACGCCGACAAAGGCATCCCGGCGTTAGAAGAATGGCTGGCTGCCGCACTAACCACCCCGTTTGAAGTGCAAACCCGTTTAATCCCGGATGAACAGCCGATCATCGAGCAAACCCTGTGCGAGCTGGTGGACGAAATGAGCTGCCATCTGGTGCTGACCACCGGCGGTACCGGCCCCGCGCGCCGCGACGTGACCCCGGATGCCACGCTGGCGGTCGCCGATCGCGAGATGCCAGGCTTCGGCGAGCAGATGCGTCAGATTAGCCTGCACTTTGTGCCGACGGCGATCCTGTCACGTCAGGTGGGTGTCATCCGCAAACAGGCGTTGATCCTGAATCTGCCAGGCCAGCCAAAATCCATCAAAGAGACGCTCGAAGGGGTGAAAGCCGAAGACGGCAAGGTGGTCGTGGCGGGGATCTTTGCCAGTGTACCGTATTGTATACAGCTGCTGGACGGGCCTTACGTCGAGACCGATCCGCAAGTGGTAGCAGCTTTTCGCCCGAAAAGCGCACGGCGCGAAACAATCTCCTGAAATTTATGTGTTTGTGACATAAGCTACAGCCTCAATGGCGTGGTGATTGATTTACGGTATAGTCATTTTTTCTTTACGACCACTGTAAAATTAAATCAACACTGCCAGTAAAGGTTTTGCTATGTCACATTACACCCGGCCTCTGAATCGTCAGGACTACAAAACGCTCACGCTCGCGGCCCTCGGCGGCGCGCTGGAGTTTTACGATTTCATCATCTTCGTCTTCTTTGCCGCCGTTGTCGGCGAACTCTTCTTCCCGGCGAATATCCCTGAATGGCTGCGTCAGGTGCAGACCTTTGGCATCTTTGCCGCAGGCTATCTGGCGCGCCCGTTGGGCGGCATTATCATGGCCCACTTCGGCGATCTGGTCGGGCGCAAAAAGATGTTTACCCTCAGCATTCTGCTGATGGCGGTGCCGACGCTGGCGATCGGTCTGCTACCCACCTATGCCTCGATGGGGATTGTGGCACCGGTTCTGCTGCTGTTGATGCGTATTTTGCAGGGTGCGGCGATTGGCGGGGAAGTGCCGGGGGCGTGGGTGTTTGTCGCTGAACACGTTCCGGCGCGTCGTATCGGGATCGCCTGCGGGACCTTAACCGCCGGGCTGACCGTCGGGATTTTGCTCGGCTCGGTCGTGGCCACGCTGATCAACACCAGCATGACGCCGCAAGCCGTGCATGAGTGGGGCTGGCGAATCCCGTTCCTGCTGGGCGGGGCGTTTGGCCTGGTGGCGATGTATCTGCGCCGCTGGCTGCAGGAGACGCCGATTTTCCTCGAAATGCAGCAGCGTAAAGCCCTGGCGCAAGAGCTTCCGGTGAAAGCGGTGGTGGTGCGCCATCAGAAAGCGGTAGTGATTTCCATGCTGCTGACCTGGCTGCTGTCCGCCGGAATTGTCGTCGTGATTTTGATGTCGCCGGTCTGGCTGCAAAAACAGTATGGCTTTGCCCCGGCGGTGACGCTGCAGGCCAACAGCATCGCGACCATTATGCTCTGCTTTGGCTGTCTGATTGCCGGTCTGGCGGCGGATCGCTTCGGGGCCAGCCTGACCTTTATCGTCGGCAGTCTGCTGCTCGCCGGATCGAGCTGGGCGTTCTATCACCTGGCGGGCGCGCATCCGGAACAGCTGTTCCTGCTCTACGGCATCGTGGGCCTGTGCGTTGGCGTCGTCGGGGCCGTGCCTTACGTGATGGTTCGCGCCTTCCCTGCAGAAGTACGTTTCACGGGCATTTCGTTCTCCTACAACGTCTCGTACGCCATTTTCGGCGGTTTAACGCCGATAGCCGTCACGCTGCTGATGGGCGTCTCGCCGATGGCACCGGCCTGGTACGTGCTGGCGCTGGCGTTGATGGGACTGGTGCTGGGGATCTGGCTTCGCGGTGAGCGCCATCAGCTGATGGCGCATACGCCGGTTAACGAGGGGTAAAGCTCAGGATGATGTTGTCATCCGGGATATGGGTGAAGCTTTTGATCAGCTCGTGATAATCCGCCTGCGGATCAACGTCCTTGAACAGCGTTGGGTAGAAGATTTTACTCAGAGCTTCAATGGCGATGATGTTGTACGGATTGTTGTAGAAGTGATGGTACAGCGCACCGGTATGACCCTGCGCGACGGCCGGAATGCTTCTCACGCCCTGGCGCGACACCAGCGCCTTAAAGGCGGCGGCGACATCGCTTTCCGGCACGTTATAGCCAAACGGAATAATCGCGGTGCCTTTCCCCGAGCGCTTTGATCCGGTCATCAGGTAGTAATCCGGGTTCAGGGAGATAATTTTCTCCACCGAGATATTCCCGGTTGCGCCCGGCAATAGCTGCGAGCCAATATTCACGCCGCCTGCGGCTTCTACCAGCCCGCCCCAGCCGTTGTGCGCGTGGGTGAAGCAACAGCCGTTATCCAGCCCGGCAACCCCGGCAATCGGTTCGATAAACACCAGCGGCTTTTTCTCTGCTTCCGTCAGGCGCTGGTGAATTCTGTCCAGACGCTGCTGATAGAAGTCGACATAGGCCTGCGTACGATCCGTCTGGCCCAAAACTTTGCCCAGCAGATCGATGCTCGGCAGCGTGTTTTCCACCGGATGCAGTTCGTAATCGACGAAGACCACCGGGATGTGCAGGGCTTCCAACTGGGTCAGTACGCCGCTTTGCGTCAGCGAAGGTTTAGCACGCAGCTGGGCAATCATCAGATCCGGGTGGCGCGAAATCACCGTCTCCAGATCGACGTTCCCCTGATCCGAGAACTGCATATCGAGGATCTTCTCGGCTTCCGGCCATTTGCGCTTCAGCACGTTCCAGGTTTCAGTGTCCTGTTTCTTCGGCAGGTTGTTCCACGCCACCACTTTGGCGAAGGGATCGTCACGCTCGAGCATCGCCAGCGTCAGGATATCGCGGCCATCCTGCAAAATAATGCGCTGCGGCTCCTGTGGGATAGTGACCGTGCGGCTAGCCATATCTTTCACAGTCACCGGCCAGTTCTGGGCCATCGCCAGCAGCGGTGAGAGCAGCAGTAGCGCTGCGAATATCGTCTTCTTAATCGTCATACTTCCCCGTCTTATGATTTGTGTTATGCCGTTAAACCATCGACCACCACGTGCGGCAGCCCTTGCGAACACTTTTCCACCCGGCCTTTCACGCCGTAGACCGTCGCCAGGTTCGCGGGGGTGACCACCTCGCCCGGAATACCGCTGGCTACCAGGGCACCCTCTTTAAGCATCACGGCGTATTCCGCGTGGCGCAGGGCGATGTTGATGTCGTGGATCACCACCACCGTCACGATGTTGCGCAGCCGCGTTTCGCGGGCAACGATGTCCATGACGTTAAACTGATAGTTGAGATCGAGGGCGCTGAGGGGTTCATCAAGCAGCAGAAGATCGGGCTGGCGGATCAGGGACTGGGCCAGACCAATCAGCTGTTTTTGCCCGCCGGAGAGCTGGTCGAGATAACTCATTGCCAGATGGGCAACGCCGAGTTTTTCCAGGATCGCAAAAGCTTCCTCCCCGGCGTTGCTGTCAACGGGAGAGCCGCTGGCGCGTCGGGCGACTATCACTGATTCCAGGGCATGGAGATGCACGCCCGCCGGGAGCGACTGCGGAAGATAAACCACTTTTTGTGCCCGCCTGGCGGAAGGTAACGTCATCAGGTCTTCACCGTTCAGCACAAGCTTGCCCTGGGCCGGGTTCAGATCGGCCATGGCGCGCAGCAGCGTCGATTTCCCCGAACCGTTTGGCCCGAGCAGCGCCGTGATTTTGCCGCGCGGCAGCAGGGGCGTCGTCAGCCCGTCGATGATTTTCTTTTTGCGATAGCCGGTGTGCAGGTCGGTGACGATCAATCCATCCATTACAGCGTCCCCCGGTGGCGAATAATAATGCTCAGGAAGAAGGGCACGCCGACCAGCGAGGTGACGATCCCGACCGGAATAATGACGCCGGGAACGATGTTTTTGGAGAGCACCGAGGCCAGGGACAGCACCAGCGCGCCGATCAGCATACTGCCCGGCAGGTAAAAGCGATGATCTTCGCCAAACATCATCCGCGAAATATGTGGGGCGACCAGGCCGATAAACCCGACCGGGCCGACAAACGCCACCGTCAGCGCCGAGATAATGCTGATGCGCAGGAGCGTCGCCAGCCGCAGTTTGCGTACGTTAATGCCAAAGCTGACGGCCCGGTCTTCGCCAAGCCGCAGGGCGGTGAGCTTCCAGGCGTTTTTCAGCGACAGCGGTACGACGATCAGCAGCACCACGACCAGAATCGCGAGCTTGTCCCACGACGCGCGGGCCAGGCTGCCCATCGTCCAGAACACCAGCCCCTGGAGCGTATCTTCGCTGGCGACAAATTGCAGAATGGAGATCAGCGCGTTAAAGGTGAAGACTAGCGCAATGCCAAACAGCACCACGCCGGAGGTGGCGACGCGCGTCCAGCGGCTGATGCCGTCGAGCACGAAGCAGGCCATCAGCGCGAAAATAAAGGCATTGGCGGAGATGAACCATTGATCGGGAATACCGGGGATCCCCAGCCCAAGGATAATCGCCAGCGCGGCGCCAAAGGAGGCGGCGGAAGAGACGCCCAGCGTAAACGGGCTGGCGAGCGGGTTATTCAAAATGGTTTGCATCTCAGCGCCCGCGAGGCCCAGCGCCATTCCCACGACGACCGCCATCAGCGCGAAGGGCAGACGGATATCCCAGACGATCACCCGTGTGCCTGCGTCAGCGGAGGCGGCATCAAACAGCGTGTGCCAGAGGGTTGCAACGGAAATCCCGGACGGGCCGAGGGTAAAATCCAGCAGGAGCGAGAGGATGATCAGCAGCAGAATCACACCTGCGACGACAAAGCGGCGCATCACGACTTTACGGTACTGTGACGCCACCGCAGATCCGTCAGGTTTCACGCTGGCGACAAGAGGGGAACTCATTGGCTTACCTTATGCAACAAAAGCAGAATCGTAGTTTATCCCGAAACGTTCCTGTCCTTGATGCTGCCTGATATCCAATATCCGGGGATGCTCCCGGCGACAATATTCGGGATGATAATGCTTATCAATTAAAATGATATGAAGCGCGCAGCTCGTTTAGCTGCGGTTTCTGTTGTGCGCAAAAATTAACCTTCCAGATGGCGGCAGGTCATGTACGCGCCCGTTACGCACAGCGCGACGGGCACCAGGAAACTGTGGTCCATCCGGGTGGATTCCATGATCAGCGCGATGGCCGTGATCGGCATTTGCAGAGACGCGGCGAGAAAACCCGCGGCCCCCGTCAGGGCAAAACTCGCCATATCCGCGCCGGGGAACCAGCGGCCCAGCAGAATAAACAGCACCGAGCCGAGCAGCCCGCCGACGGCAAGACCGGGTGTGAGCAAACCGCCCTGAGCACCGGCGCGCAGTACCGCCCAGATCACCACCACTTTAAGCATGAGGATCGCGACGGCGAGCTGAAGTGTCACATCGCCGCTAAGGGCCAGTTGCGTCGGGCCTTTGCCATTGCCGGGCAACTGCGGGAACCAGACGGATAGCGCACCCAGCGCGGTAAAAGCAATCAGACTGAAAACCGGCATTTGCCAGTTGCTACGCACTTTGCTGCGTGCGCGCTGCGTCACGCGACGGAACAGAAACGCCGCCGCGCCAAACAGCGGGCCGGAAAGCGCCCCCCAGAAGACCAGCGAAGTGGCGGCGATTTCGGTGGTGAAATGGTACTGATGTTCATCGCCCAGTCCGAGCGTGGCGATCCACGCCGCCAGCGCGGAGGTGACCAGCGCGGCGATGGCTTTCTCCCAACTGAAGCTGACCAGCAGCACTTCCAGTGTAAAAATGGCCCCGGCCAGCGGAACGTTATACACCGCCGCCAGACCGGCACCGGCACCGCAGGCGATCATCAGCTGGATATCGGCCAGGCTCAGGTGCAGACGACGGGCGACGCCGCCGGCAAACAGGGCGCCGACTTCGCGCGGGGCGACTTCCCGACCGAGCGGTGAGCCCATCGCGACGGTGATGATTTGCAGAAGCGAGTTAATGAGCGTGGTGACGGCAGGCATCGGTTGGTCTGGGTTTTTGATCGCCTCGCCAATGCTGATGCGTTTTTTGGCGTAGCGCGCCAGCAGCCACCAGCCGATACCCGCCACCAGACCCGCAGCTGTGAGAGCAAGAAAACGCCGCTGGGCGCTGGCATCCGTCACGCCCTCTAAAAACGACTGCGGGCTGATGAGGAGCGTCTGGCTGTAGCCGTAAACGAGGTGCTGTACTTCATGCAGCAGCATGGCGAGCAGCATGCCGCCGAGCCCGGCCAGAATCCCGGTGAGCAGTAACGCAGTCCAGCGATGCAGCCAATATGTGCGAGACGGATCATGAGCCATCATACGGAATGTCTTGATAAAAAGAGGGAGAAACAGTGTCCCACAAAGCGACAAAACGAGGAATCAATCAGAAGAATTAAAGCGGGAGATTCGTGCCCGCGAGGCGGGCACGAAGGGGGATTAGTGTTTTTCACCAATCGGCAGTACGGTGCGGCCAAACTGTTCGTTCAGCACTTCGCCCATTGCCAGGTAGATTGCGCTCGCGCCACACGCCAGGCCAACCCAGCCCGCAACGTGAACGATGCTTTCGTTATCAGCCAGATGACCAATCGCCAGCAGGGCGAACAGCACGGTCAGGCTCAGGAACACGAACTGCAGGGCGCGGTTACCGACCAGCGTACCGAAGAACATGAACAGGGTGAAGACGCCCCACAGGCCCAGGTAAACGCCGAGGAAGTGCGCGTTAGAGGCAGCAAAGCCCATATTTGGCATGACCAGAATGGCGACCAGGGTCAGCCAGAAAGCGCCGTAAGAGGTGAAAGCGGTTAAACCGAAGGTATTGCCTTTTTTATACTCCAGCAGCCCCGCGAAGATTTGCGCGATACCGCCGTAAAAAATGCCCATCGCCAGGATAATATTGTCCATCGGGAATAAGCCGATGTTATGCAGGTTCAGCAGAATAGTGGTCATGCCGAAACCCATCAGGCCCAGCGGAGCCGGATTAGCCAACTTAGTGTTGCCCATAAGTCCTCAAAAAAATCATCATTAGTATGGTGAAATGGTTAAACCACGCCCACTCTCCCGAGCAGTGGCGCGGCATAATAATCGGCGCGATCCCTGCCGTCTATGATCTGAGCAGGGTGAATTTAAAAAATTTTTTATCCTTGCCCCTTGATGCATGCCGTTACGACCCCATCTTGTAGTCAACCGCAGTGAGTGAAGCTGAAAAAAATCAAATCAGGGCAGTTGAAACCGCACGTTTCGCCCTTATTACAGATTCACAACCACATGATGAACAAATTTTTAGTGGAGACGTTTAGATGGGTAAAATTATTGGTATCGACCTGGGTACTACCAACTCTTGTGTAGCGATTATGGACGGCACTACTGCACGTGTGCTGGAGAACGCCGAGGGCGATCGCACCACGCCTTCTATCATTGCTTATACCCAGGATGGTGAAACTCTGGTTGGCCAGCCGGCTAAACGTCAGGCCGTGACTAACCCGCAAAACACGCTGTTTGCGATTAAACGCCTGATTGGCCGTCGCTTCCAGGACGAAGAAGTGCAGCGTGATGAAGCCATCATGCCGTACAAAATTATCGGTGCTGACAACGGCGATGCATGGATCGACGTGAAGGGCCAGAAAATGGCACCTCCGCAGATCTCTGCAGAAGTGCTGAAGAAAATGAAGAAAACGGCTGAAGATTACCTGGGCGAACCAGTAACTGAAGCGGTTATCACTGTACCTGCATACTTCAACGATGCTCAGCGTCAGGCAACTAAAGATGCCGGTCGTATCGCGGGTCTGGAAGTCAAACGTATCATCAACGAACCTACCGCAGCCGCACTGGCTTACGGTCTGGATAAAGAAGTTGGCAACCGTACTATCGCGGTTTACGACCTCGGTGGTGGTACTTTCGATATCTCTATTATCGAAATCGACGAAGTTGACGGCGAAAAAACCTTCGAAGTTCTGGCAACCAACGGTGATACCCACCTGGGTGGTGAAGACTTCGACAGCCGTATGATCAACTACCTCGTTGACGAGTTTAAGAAAGATCAGGGCATTGACCTGCGTAACGATCCGCTGGCAATGCAGCGCCTGAAAGAAGCCGCAGAAAAAGCGAAAATTGAGCTCTCTTCTGCGCAGCAGACCGACGTTAACCTGCCGTACATCACTGCAGATGCGTCTGGTCCAAAACACATGAACATCAAAGTGACTCGCGCGAAACTGGAAAGCCTGGTCGAAGACCTGGTGAACCGTTCCATCGAGCCGCTGAAAGTTGCTCTGCAGGATGCTGGCCTGTCTGTCTCTGACATTCAGGACGTTATCCTGGTCGGTGGTCAGACGCGTATGCCAATGGTTCAGAAGAAAGTCGCTGAATTCTTTGGTAAAGAGCCGCGTAAAGACGTTAACCCGGACGAAGCTGTGGCCATCGGTGCTGCGGTTCAGGGCGGTGTACTGACGGGTGAAGTGAAAGACGTTCTGCTGCTGGACGTGACCCCGCTGTCGCTGGGTATCGAAACCATGGGCGGCGTGATGACTGCGCTCATCAGCAAAAACACCACTATCCCGACTAAGCACAGCCAGGTGTTCTCTACCGCTGAAGACAACCAGTCTGCGGTGACCATCCATGTGCTGCAGGGTGAGCGTAAACGTGCTGCGGATAACAAAGATCTGGGCCAGTTTAACCTCGACGGTATCAGCCCGGCTCCACGCGGTATGCCACAGATCGAAGTCACCTTCGACATCGATGCTGACGGTATCCTGCACGTGTCCGCGAAAGACAAAAACAGCGGTAAAGAGCAGAAGATCACCATCAAAGCTTCTTCTGGTCTGAACGAAGAAGAGATCGAAAAAATGGTTCGTGAAGCAGAAGCGAATGCTGAATCTGACCGTAAATTCGAAGAGCTGGTTCAGACCCGTAACCAGGGTGACCATCTGCTGCACAGCACTCGCAAGCAGGTTGAAGAAGCCGGCGAACAGCTGCCAGCTGATGACAAAACCGCAATCGTTGCTGCACTGAGCGCGCTGGAAACTTCCCTGAAAGGCGAAGACAAAGCGGACATCGAAGCGAAGATGCAGGAACTGGCGCAGGCGTCCCAGAAGCTGATGGAAATCGCTCAGCAACAGCACGCACAGCAGCAAGCTGGCGCTGAAGCGGGTGCTTCCGCGAACAACGCGAAAGACGACGACGTTGTCGACGCTGAGTTCGAAGAAGTCAAAGACAAAAAATAATCGCCCTGATGCAGGGTAATTAATCAGCACGGGCGAAGAGGTTTCCTCTCCGCCCGTGCTCGCATGTTAAGGGGCTGAAAAAACCAATGGCAAAGCAAGACTACTACGAGATTTTAGGCGTTCCGAAAACTGCGGAAGAGCGTGAAATCAAAAAGGCGTACAAGCGCCTGGCCATGAAGTTTCACCCGGACCGTAACCAGGGTGACAAAGAGGCCGAAGCCAAATTTAAAGAGATCAAAGAAGCGTATGAAATCCTGACCGACGCTCAGAAACGTGCAGCCTACGATCAGTACGGTCATGCGGCGTTTGAACAAGGCGGCATGGGCGGCGGCGGATACGGCGGTGGCTTTGGTGGCGGTGGCGCTGATTTCGGCGACATCTTTGGTGATGTTTTCGGTGATATCTTCGGCGGTGGCCGCGGTCGTCAGCGCGCAGCGCGCGGCGCGGATCTGCGCTACAACATGGATCTTACGCTGGAAGAAGCCGTTCGCGGTGTGACCAAAGAGATCCGTATTCCAACGCTGGAAGAGTGTGATATCTGCCACGGCAGCGGCGCGAAAGCGGGGACCAAACCGCAAACCTGTCCAACCTGTCACGGCTCCGGCCAGGTGCAGATTCGCCAGGGCTTCTTCGCGGTGCAGCAGGCCTGTCCGCACTGTCATGGTCGCGGTACGCTGATTAAAGATCCGTGCAACAAATGTCACGGTCACGGTCGCGTTGAGAAGACCAAAACCCTGTCCGTCAAAATCCCGGCCGGGGTGGATACGGGCGACCGCATTCGTCTCTCAGGCGAAGGTGAAGCTGGCGAGCACGGCGCACCGGCAGGCGATCTGTACGTTCAGGTCCAGGTGAAACAGCACGCCATCTTTGAGCGTGAAGGGAATAACCTGTATTGCGAAGTGCCGATCAACTTCGCGATGGCAGCGCTGGGCGGCGAAATCGAAGTGCCTACGCTGGACGGACGCGTGAACCTGAAAGTTCCAGGTGAAACGCAGACCGGTAAGCTGTTCCGCATGCGCGGAAAAGGCGTCAAATCCGTTCGCGGCGGTGCGCAGGGTGACCTGCTGTGTCGCGTGGTCGTTGAAACGCCGGTCAGCCTGAATGACAAACAGAAACAGCTGTTGAAAGAACTGCAGGAAAGCTTCGGCGGTCCAACGGGCGAGAAAAACAGCCCGCGTTCTAAAAGCTTCTTCGATGGCGTGAAAAAATTCTTCGATGATTTGACCCGCTAATCCCTTAGCGAGTGTGAATTTTTCAAAGCCCGGAAGCGATTCCGGGCTTTTTCTTTATGCGAGGGACAGCTCGGTAAAACTGAATCAAAACCCAATATTAATCTGATTTTTTCGATCTGTTAGCCTTGGTATTATGGTTTTAACGAGGTATGGTCTTAAGAGAGAACTAAAGTGAAACTTTTACAACGATTCTTCAGCAATGAGGCGTCCGGCGGGGTCATTTTGATCCTTGCCGCGATAGCCGCCATGGTTCTGGCAAACCTGGATGCGACCCAGGGCCTGTATCGTGCGTTTCTGGATACGCCCGTAGAACTGCGCGTGGGCGCGCTGGAAATTAACAAGAATATGCTGCTGTGGATTAACGACGCGCTGATGGCGGTGTTCTTCCTGCTGGTGGGTCTGGAAGTGAAGCGCGAGCTGGTGCTGGGCTCTTTGAACAGCCGTCAGCGGGCCGCTTTCCCGGTCATCGCGGCGCTGGGCGGTATGGTGGTGCCTGCGCTGCTCTATCTGGCGTTTAACTATCAGGATCCGGTTGCGCGCCATGGCTGGGCGATTCCGGCGGCGACGGATATTGCTTTTGCACTGGGCGTGCTGGCGCTGCTGGGCAGCCGCGTGCCGGTGGCGTTAAAGATTTTCCTGATGGCGCTGGCGATTATCGATGACCTGGGCGCGATCGTGATCATCGCCCTGTTCTACACCAGCGAACTGTCGGTGCTGTCGCTGAGCGTGGCGGCGGGGGCTATCGCCGTACTGGCATTGCTCAATCTCTTCAACGTGCGCCGAATCGGAATTTACGTATTGGTGGGCGTGGTGCTGTGGACGGCGGTACTCAAATCCGGCGTTCATGCGACGCTGGCGGGGGTTATCATCGGCTTCTTTGTACCGCTTAAAGCGGATGAGAAGGGCAAATCCCCGGCGAAGCAGCTGGAGCATGTTCTGCATCCGTGGGTCGCCTTTATGATCCTGCCGCTGTTTGCCTTCGCCAACGCGGGCGTGTCGCTGCAGGGCGTGACGCTGAGCGGTCTGACATCTATGCTGCCGATGGGTATCATCGCCGGTCTGTTTATTGGTAAGCCGCTGGGGATCAGCCTGTTCTGCTGGCTGGCGCTCAAGCTGAAACTGGCTTCCCTGCCGCAGGGAACCACCTTCCGGCAGATTATGGCGGTCGGCGTGCTGTGCGGAATCGGCTTTACGATGTCGATCTTCATCTCGACCCTGGCGTTTGCGTCGATGGATCCGCAGCTCATCGTGTGGGCGAAACTCGGCATCCTGACCGGCTCGCTGCTCGCGGCCTTTACGGGTTATACGCTATTGAAAGTGAAGCTGTCGGGGCAGGTGCAACCGGCATAACAGAAAACGGGGGAGGGCAGAGGCCCTCCCCTGACAATACTCTCAGGGAGCGAAAACGCGATGTCTCACATCAATTACAACCATCTGTACTATTTCTGGCATGTCTACAAAGAAGGCTCGGTGGTGGGCGCGGCGGAAGCCTTGTATCTGACGCCCCAGACTATTACCGGCCAGATTAAAGCGCTCGAAGAACGCCTCCAGGGGAAACTGTTCAAACGCAAAGGCCGCGGGATTGAGCCGAGCGAACTGGGCGAGCTGGTCTTTCGCTATGCGGACAAGATGTTCACCCTGAGCCAGGAGATGCTCGATATCGTGAACTACCGAAAAGAGTCCAACCTGCTGTTTGATGTGGGCGTGGCGGATGCGCTGTCCAAACGCCTCGTCAGCGGCGTGCTGGACGCGGCGGTGGTGGAAGACGAACAAATCCATCTGCGCTGCTTTGAATCGACGCACGAGATGCTGCTGGAGCAGCTGAGCCAGCATAAGCTGGATATCATCATCTCGGACTGCCCGATCGATTCCACCCAGCAGGAAGGGCTGTTCTCGGTGAAGATTGGCGAATGCGGCGTGAGCTTCTGGTGCATCAATCCCCCGCCAGAAAAACCCTTCCCGGCGTGCCTGGAAGAAAGGCGCCTGCTGGTGCCCGGACGACGTTCGATGTTAGGCCGCAAGCTGCTGAACTGGTTTA
This sequence comes from Lelliottia sp. EB106-05-01-XG201, assembly GCF_058791735.1. Lineage (NCBI taxonomy): Bacteria > Pseudomonadati > Pseudomonadota > Gammaproteobacteria > Enterobacterales > Enterobacteriaceae > Lelliottia > Lelliottia sp. EB106-05-01-XG201. Next base: position 3,956,076 of record NZ_JBYTDV010000001.1, on the reverse strand, counting down.
ACTCGCAGGGTCTGAAAGTGGAGATTCTCGGGGAGTTTGATGATGCGGCGCTGATGAAAGCCTTCGGTGAAGCGCATAACGCGATTTTCGTTGCGCCAACGCTCTACGCGCACGATCTGTACACCGATGACCGGGTCACTGAGATTGGACGGGTGGATAACGTGATGGAGGAGTATCACGCGATTTTTGCCGAACGGATGATTCAGCATCCGGCGGTGCAGCGCATCTGTAACCGCGACTACTCGGCGCTCTTTACGCCGCCCGCGTCAAAATGAGCCTATAAAAAAACCCGCATTAAGCGGGTTCTTTATAAACAAGCAACAACAAGTGGCGATTAAGCCAGTTTGCTGATCTGCGCGGTCAGGTTTGCTTTATGACGCGCTGCTTTGTTTTTGTGGATCAGACCTTTAGCAGCCTGACGATCCACGATTGGTTGCATTTCGTTAAATGCGTTCTGCGCTGCAGCTTTGTCGCCAGCTTCGATTGCTGCGTATACTTTCTTGATGAAAGTACGCATCATAGAACGACGGCTTGCATTGTGCTTACGAGCCTTTTCAGACTGAATGGCACGTTTCTTAGCTGATTTGATATTAGCCAAGTCCAACTCCCAAATATGATCTATGTGGACAATTCAAAGGCCGAGGAATATGCCCTCTATACCTTCTTTTGTCAATGGATTTGTGCAAATAAGCGCCGTTGAATGGCGACGCTACGTTACGTAGTGATGGCGCAGGATTCTACCAGCTTGTCTCCCCTGAATACAGTCTTTCGATGTAAAAAACGCACTTTGCCGGTAGTTTTTTCCCCTCCGAAAGCTAAGCATCATGAAATCATTACGGCTTTCTGATTTGAGGCAACAATCGCCGGTTAACCTTAACCGCTGTACAAGGTATACTCGGGCGATTTTCACTGTTTTGAGCCTGTCATGAAGCTGATACGCGGCATACATAATCTCAGTCACGCCCCGCACGGGTGCGTACTGACCATTGGTAATTTCGACGGCGTGCATCGTGGGCATCAGGCGCTGTTGCAGGGATTGCGTAAAGAGGGCGAGGCCCGCGGGCTGCCGGTCGTGGTGATGATTTTTGAACCGCAGCCGCTGGAGCTGTTTGCCGGTGATAAAGCGCCCGCACGCTTGACCCGTCTGCGCGAGAAATTGCGCTATCTGGCGGAGTGCGGCGTGGACTACGTGCTGTGCGTGCGCTTCGACCGACGTTTCGCGGCTCTGACGGCGCAGAATTTTGTCGGCGATTTGCTGGTCAAACGTCTGGGCGTGCAGTTTCTCGCCGTGGGCGATGATTTCCGCTTCGGCGCTGGTCGTCAGGGCGATTTCTTGTTATTACAGAAGGCCGGTCTGGAGTATGGTTTTGATGTCACCAGCACCATGACTTTCTGCGAAGGCGGCGTGCGCGTGAGCAGCACGGCGGTGCGGCAGGCCCTGGCCGACGATCAGCTGGACGTGGCGGAGAACCTGTTAGGGCATCCGTTCGCCATTTCCGGGCGCGTCGTGCACGGCGATGCATTAGGTCGCACCATAGGTTTCCCGACGGCGAACGTCCCGCTGCGTCGTCAGGTGTCCCCGGTAAAAGGGGTGTATGCGGTAGAAGTCACCGGACTGGGTGACAAGCCGTTGCCGGGCGTCGCCAATATTGGCACCCGTCCAACGGTGGCAGGTGTGCGCCAGCAGTTGGAAGTGCATCTGCTGGACGTTGTAATGGACCTCTACGGTCGCCATATAGATGTAATCCTGCGTAAAAAAATACGCAATGAGCAGCGATTTGCTTCGCTCGATGAGCTGAAAGCACAAATTGCGCGTGATGAGTTAACGGCCCGCGAATTTTTTGGGCTATCGAACCCGGCTTAATGCCTGAACGAGTTTTAAATACGGAACCGAGAATCTGATGAGTGACTATAAATCAACCCTGAATTTGCCGGAAACAGGGTTCCCGATGCGCGGCGATCTCGCCAAGCGCGAACCGGGAATGCTGGCGCGTTGGACCGATGATGACCTGTACGGCATCATCCGTGCAGCCAAGAAAGGCAAAAAAACCTTCATTCTGCATGATGGCCCTCCATATGCGAATGGCAGCATTCATATTGGTCACTCTGTAAACAAGATTCTGAAAGACATTATCGTGAAGTCCAAAGGACTCACCGGTTTTGACTCGCCTTACGTTCCGGGCTGGGACTGCCACGGTCTGCCAATCGAGCTGAAAGTGGAGCAGGAATACGGCAAGCCGGGTGAGAAATTCACCGCCGCCGAGTTCCGCGCGAAATGCCGCGAATACGCCGCCGCGCAGGTTGACGGTCAGCGCAAAGACTTTATCCGTCTGGGCGTGCTGGGCGACTGGTCTCGTCCTTATCTGACTATGGACTTCAAAACTGAAGCCAACATTATCCGCGCGCTGGGCAAAATCATCGGCAACGGTCATCTGCATAAAGGCGCGAAGCCGGTGCACTGGTGCGTTGACTGCCGTTCTGCGCTGGCAGAAGCGGAAGTGGAGTATTACGACAAAACCTCTCCGTCCATCGACGTGGCTTTCCACGCGGTCGATCAGGATGCGGTGAAAGCGAAATTCGGCGTGACCTCCGTCAACGGCCCAATTTCTCTGGTGATCTGGACCACCACCCCGTGGACCCTGCCAGCGAACCGTGCGATCTCCCTGTCCGCTGATTTCGATTACGCGCTGGTGCAGGTTGAAGGTCAGGCGGTTATCCTGGCAAAAGATCTGGTGGAGAGCGTTCTGAAACGCGCGCACATCAGCGAATACACTATTCTCGGCACCGTCAACGGCGCTGAGCTGGAACTGATGCGCTTCAAACATCCGTTTCTCGACTTCGACGTTCCGGCGATTCTGGGCGATCACGTCACCCTGGAAGCGGGTACCGGTGCGGTACATACCGCCGGTGGCCACGGCCCGGACGACTACAATATCAGCCTGAAATACGGTCTGGAAATCGCTAACCCGGTCGGTCCGGACGGGGCTTACCTGCCTGGCACTTACCCGGCGCTGGACGGTATCAACGTCTTCAAAGCTAACGACATCATCGTCGACATGCTGCGCACCAGCGGCGCGCTGCTGCACGTCGAGAAGATGCAGCACAGCTATCCATGCTGCTGGCGTCACAAGTCGCCGATCATCTTCCGTGCGACCCCGCAGTGGTTCATCAGCATGGATCAGAAAGGCCTGCGCGAGCAGTCACTGAAAGAGATCAAAGGCGTGCAGTGGATCCCGGACTGGGGCCAGGCGCGTATCGAATCCATGGTCGCTAATCGTCCTGACTGGTGTATCTCCCGTCAGCGTACCTGGGGCGTGCCAATGTCCCTGTTCGTCCATAAAGAGACGCAGGAACTGCACCCTCGCTCGCTGGAGCTGATGGAAGAAGTTGCCAAACGCGTTGAAGTGGATGGCATCCAGGCGTGGTGGGATCTGGACTCTAAAGAGATCCTGGGCGACGACGCGGCCAACTACGAGAAAGTGCCAGACACCCTCGACGTGTGGTTCGACTCCGGCTCCACCCACTCTTCCGTGGTGGACGTGCGCCCTGAGTTCTACGGTCACGCGGCCGATATGTATCTGGAAGGCTCTGACCAACACCGCGGCTGGTTCATGTCATCTCTGATGATCTCTACCGCGATGAAAGGCAAAGCGCCATACCGTCAGGTGCTGACCCACGGCTTTACCGTGGATGGTCAGGGACGCAAGATGTCCAAATCCATCGGTAACACCGTTTCTCCGCAGGATGTGATGAACAAACTGGGCGCCGACATTCTGCGTCTGTGGGTGGCCTCAACGGACTACACCGGCGAAATGGCGGTTTCCGATGAAATCCTCAAACGCGCTGCCGACAGCTATCGTCGTATCCGTAACACCGCGCGCTTCCTGCTCGCTAACCTGAACGGTTTCGATCCGGTTAAAGACATGGTGAAACCGGAAGAGATGGTGGTACTGGATCGCTGGGCCGTGGGCTGCGCGCAAGCGGCGCAGGAAGATATCCTGAAAGCCTACGAGTCTTACGACTTCCACGAAGTGGTGCAGCGCCTGATGCGTTTCTGCTCCATCGAGATGGGCTCGTTCTACCTCGACATCATCAAAGACCGCCAGTACACCGCGAAAGCGGACAGCGTGGCGCGTCGTAGCTGCCAGACTGCGCTGTTCCACATTGCAGAAGCGCTGGTGCGTTGGATGGCGCCGATCATGTCCTTCACCGCAGATGAAATCTGGGCCTACCTGCCGGGTGAGCGCGAGAAATACGTCTTCACCGGCGAGTGGTACGAAGGCCTGTTTGGTCTGGCGGACACTGAAGCGATGAACGATGACTTCTGGGACGAGCTGCTCAAAGTGCGCGGCGAAGTGAACAAGGTGATCGAGCAGGCGCGTGCTGACAAGAAAGTCGGTGGCTCTCTGGAAGCGGCAGTGACCCTGTACGCTGAACCTGAGCTGGCGGCGAAACTGACGGCGCTCGGCGACGAATTGCGATTTGTCCTGTTGACCTCCGGTGCTGCTGTTGCCGATTATGCACAGGCGAGTGCCGATGCCCAGCAGAGCGAACTGCTCAAAGGGCTGAAAGTGGCGCTGGTGAAAGCCGAAGGTGAGAAGTGCCCGCGCTGCTGGCATTACACCACCGACGTCGGCCAGGTGGCGGAACACGCAGATATCTGTGGACGCTGTGTCAGCAACATCGCCGGTGATGGCGAAAAACGTAAGTTTGCCTGATGAGTCAATCAATCTGTAAAAGTGGACTGCGCTGGCTGTGGCTGGTCGTCGTCGTACTGATTATTGATCTGGGCAGCAAGTTCCTGATCCTCCAGAATTTTGCTCTGGGGGATACGGTCCCGCTGTTCCCGTCACTTAATCTGCATTATGCGCGCAACTACGGCGCGGCGTTTAGCTTCCTCGCCGACAGCGGCGGCTGGCAGCGCTGGTTCTTCGCGGGTATCGCTATCGGTATCAGCGTGATCCTCGCGGTGCTGATGTATCGCTCGAAAGCGACGCAGAAGCTGAACAACATCGCCTACGCGCTGATCATTGGCGGCGCGCTGGGCAACCTGTTTGATCGTCTGTGGCACGGCTTTGTCGTCGATATGATCGACTTCTACGTCGGTGACTGGCACTTCGCCACCTTCAACCTGGCCGATAGCGCGATTTGCATCGGTGCGGCGTTGATTGTGCTGGAAGGCTTCTTGCCAAAACCAGCAGCGAAAGAGCAGGCGTAAATGTTAATGCCGGGTGGCGCTTCGCTTACCCGGCCTACAGAATTGTCGCCTCCCGTAGGCCCGGATCGCTGCGCGCCACCGGGCAAACCGATGGGGCAAAACAAGCGAGCAACTGGCATGTCAAAATCCATACAGAGCAATAGCGCGGTGCTGGTCCATTTCACCCTGAAACTGGACGACGGTTCTACTGCAGAATCGACCCGCAATAACGGCAAGCCTGCGCTGTTCCGCCTGGGTGATACCTCTCTTTCGGAAGGTCTGGAGCAACAGCTGCTCGGGCTGAAAGAGGGCGAGAAAAAAGCCTTCTCCCTGGAGCCTGATGCGGCGTTTGGCGTGCCGACCCCGGATCTGATCCAGTATTTCTCGCGCCGTGAATTCATGGACGCGGGCGAGCCGGAAATCGGCGCGATTATGCTCTTTACCGCAATGGATGGCAGCGAAATGCCTGGCGTGATCCGTGAAATCAATGGCGATTCCATCACCGTCGATTTCAACCATCCGCTGGCCGGGCGTACCGTCCATTTTGATGTTGAAGTGCTGGAGATCGACCCGGCACTGGAGGAAGTGAATGCAGATCCTGTTGGCTAACCCGCGCGGTTTCTGTGCCGGAGTAGACCGCGCTATCAGCATTGTTGAAAACGCGCTGGAGATTTACGGCGCGCCGATTTATGTCCGTCATGAAGTGGTTCACAACCGCTATGTGGTGGACAGCCTGCGCGAGCGCGGCGCAATCTTTATCGAGCAGATCAGCGAAGTGCCCGACGGCGCGATCCTGATCTTCTCGGCGCACGGCGTCTCTCAGGCGGTGCGTAACGAAGCGAAAAGCCGTGACCTGACGGTCTTCGACGCCACCTGTCCGTTAGTGACCAAAGTCCATATGGAAGTCGCCCGCGCCAGCCGCCGTGGCGAAGAGTCGATTCTGATTGGTCACGCCGGTCACCCGGAAGTCGAAGGGACCATGGGCCAGTACAGCAACCCGGAAGGGGGCATGTATCTGGTCGAATCGCCGGACGATGTGCTGACGCTTAACGTCAAAAACGAAGCCCGTCTGTCGTTCATGACCCAGACCACGCTCTCGGTGGATGACACCTCCGACGTTATCGACGCTTTGCGCAGCCGCTTCCCGAAAATTGTCGGGCCGCGCAAAGACGACATCTGCTACGCCACCACTAACCGTCAGGAAGCGGTGCGTGCCCTGGCCGAACAGGCGGATGTGGTGCTGGTGGTCGGTTCCAAAAACTCCTCTAACTCCAACCGTCTGGCCGAACTGGCGCAGCGCATGGGGAAAGCGGCGTTTCTGATCGACGACGCTACCGATATCCAGGAAGCCTGGGTGAAAGACGCGACCTGTGTCGGCGTCACCGCCGGCGCCTCTGCGCCAGATATTCTGGTGCAAAACGTGATTAAGCGTTTGCAGGAGCTGGGCGGTGGCGAAGCGGTGCCGCTGGAAGGCCGCGAAGAGAATATCGTCTTCGAAGTGCCGAAAGAGCTGCGCATCGACGCGAAAGAAGTCGAATAATCCCCTCGGTTTTGAAAATGCCGGTCCCGTAAGCGACCGGCATTTTTTTGTCTGGTTACCTGTGATTAACCCGACAGTTCCTCCCTCCCGACCTCAGGTTAATCGTTTAATCTGATAGGCTGATCGTGCCGTTCTCCTTGGGCCGGAGAGAAACATGAATCCTGATATTATCCTGCCACCCCAGGTGGCATGGGCCAGCGGCGCGTTCGCCAATGGTCCTCTTATCCGCAAAGCCACGCGCGTGGGCGATCTGACGGGTGTGTTCAGCGATACGCTCGCCTGGCAGCAGCGCGATCCAAACGATATCGTGTATAGCGTGGAAATGCTCGACTCCCCGGCGCAAGCGGGGGCGCTGTATGTCGGCGTAACCCATCTCAATGCCGGGAAAATTGGCGACGAGTTTTATATGACGCGCGGCCATTTTCATAAACAGCGGGAGCAGGGCGAAGTCTATTTCGGGCTGAGCGGGGAAGGTTTGCTGCTACTGCAGACGGAGCAGGGTGAAGCGCGGCTGGAACGCGTCGCGCCAGGCTCGGTCCACATTATTCCTCCCTTCACCGCGCACCGCTTAATCAACACCGGAACTGAAACGCTCTCATCATTAGCCGTCTGGCCGACGGTGGCCGGGCACGATTACGCCGCGCTGGCAGGCGGTTTCGCCCTTCGCGTTTTTGTCTCAGAAAGTGGCTGGGAGGTGCGACATGGATAAGTTTGGGCTGGAGATGACCATCACCCATCAGCCGCTTGGTTTTAGCTACGGCGATGACGTTACCGGGCCGATGCCGGAGATCCGCACGCTGGATCAGATTCGTCCGTCGCTGCGCAACCCTGACTGCACCGGGCCGGAGCAGGTCTATGCCATCGCGATGGACGTCGCGCGGTTGGCGGATCGCCAGGAGCTGGAAAAACGGATGCTGCTGTTCGGCGTCGTGACCTATGCCGCCGGGACGCTGGGCGATGAACCGGTGCGCAGCCAGGGGCATGTGCATCGTATCAGCCAGCACAGCGGCTGGTCGCCGCCGGAGCTGTACGAGATCTGGCAGGGCAAAGCGATTATCTACATGCAGGAAAGGGTCGAAGACGATCCGGGGCGCTGTTTCGCGGTGCTCGCCGGGCCAGGCGATAAAATGCTGGTTCCGCCGGGATGGGGGCACGCCACCATCTCCGCTTCGCCCGATGTACCGCTGACGTTCGGCGCGTGGTGCGACCGGGAGTACGGGTTTGAATACGACGCGGTTCGCGCGCGCAAGGGGCTGGCCTGGTATCCGCTGGTGCAGGGGAATCACATTATCTGGCAGCACAACCCTCACTATCAGCCGGGGCGGCTGCAGACCATCACGCCGCGTCGTTACAGTGAGTTTGGCATTACCGACGCGCCGATTTATCAGCAGTTTATTGATGACCCGGCGCGCTTCCAGTTTATCTCCCGCCCGGATCGAACGGCGGAGCTGTGGCAGAATTTCCATCCATAAACAGTGTAAACGTAGGCCCGGTAAGCGCAGCGCCACCGGGCAATAAACCGCTCGAACCTGACCTTTTGCCGGGTGGCGGCTACGCCTTACCCGGCCTACGATTCGGGGTTTTGTAGGTCGGGTAAGGCGTAGCCGCCACCCGACATTTTTCATCCTCAGGCAAACAATCCGCTCGCCACGCCCGCGGCCGCCAGAACCAGCAGCAACACCATCGCTTTCACCGGCGACACGCCGCGTTTCGCCATCAGATACCAGGTCCCTAGCACCACAATCAGCGGCAACAGCTGCGGGAAAATCCCGTCGAGCATCTGCTGTATATGAATGTTCACGCCGTCTTTGGTGATGAACTCCAGCCCGGTGCCGAGCTTCACGTAGCTCGCCGCCACGCCACCCATGACGAACACACCCAGCAACGACAGGGCCTCACGCAGGCGAGTCGATTTGCTGCTGACCAGCATCTCCACCGACCCCGAGCCCATCTGATAGCCCTTGAGGAACAGATACCAGGAGCCCGGAATGATGATCGCCAGCCACGCGACGGTGTAGAACAGCGGGCCGAGAATATTGCCGCCCGCCGCCAGCGCCATCCCGATGCTGAGCAGGATCGGGATCAGCATGCCGGGGATCATCGAATCGCCGATCCCGGCGATCGGCCCCATCAGCCCGACTTTGAGGGTGTTAATGGTCTCGCCGTCGATCGGTTCGCCGTTGGCTTTTTTCTCTTCCAGGCCCAGCGCCATTCCGTTGACGATCGCGCCGATTTGCGGCTCGGTGTTGTAGAACGACGCATGGCGCTTAAGCATCTCCTTGCGCTGAGTGGCATCCGGGTAGAGTTTTTTCGCCACCGGGAGCATGCTCAGACAGAAGCCGAACGATTCCAGACGCTCAAAACTCATCGACGACAGGTTGTGCATCATCCACGCGCGCCAGCAGCGGCGCAGATCTTTGCGGGTTAATTTACGCTCTTCCATCAGAATTCATCCTCATCGTCGTCAACCCGGCGTGCAGCCACCGCCTGCGGGGCTTCCGGTTTGTAGTTATAGTGGATCAGCGCCAGCAGGCTGCCGACGATCACCAGCGCCACCATGTTCAGCTTCAGGAAAACGATGCAGATAAAGCCGACGAGGAAGTAGATCAGCATGGTGTAATTTTTGATGATCTGTTTCAGCAGAATGGCGATCCCCACCGCAGGCAAAATCCCGCCCAGCACGTTCATGGTGGAGAGCACGATTTTCGGCAGGCTGTCCATAAACCCGCTGATGTACTGCGCGCCGAAATAGACCGCGATAAAGGTCGGCACAAAGCGCAGGACAAAGTTCATCGCCTGCGGCCCGATGGCGCTGTTGAAGTAGATCCCGCGCTCATCGCCTTTCTCCAGCGCCACATCGGCGCGGTGGTTCCAGTACGAGTTCAGCACCATCATCGCGTTGAACAGAATGGTTCCGGCGATGCCGATGGTCGCCGCTAGCGCCACGGCCACCTCCGGCCCTTTTCCGGAGAGAATGCCCAGCGCAATGGCGGGGTAGGCGACGAAGTTCAGATCCGCAGGCATTGAGCCGCCCGGCGTGACCATCGCAATATAAACCGCCTGCACCGCCACGCCGATCATGATCCCGGTTTTCACATCGCCCAGAATCAGACCGACCAGCATGCCGGAAACCAGCGGACGGGAGATCAAATACCAGCCGCCGGTCAGGCCCAGCAGCCACGGGCTGCTGAGTGCGCCGAGATAGCACAGCAGCCCAATTAATGACGCTTCGATAATCATTCTGCGCTCCTCATTTCAGCTTCTGGCGGGCGTCCTGCCAGGTGTAAAAGCTGGCATCCGGCACGAGGCGAAACTCAACGTTATGCCCCTGCGCCGTCAGCCACTCAAACGCGGCAGCTTCGTCGGTGGTGACAGACTGATTGGGGCCGATGGTGGTGGTATTGGCGCGGGCGCTCATTGGCCCGACGTTGATTTTGCCGTTGCTGTTTTTCAGGCTAATACCCGCCTGCTCAAGACGCTGCAGGGTGACGGGCGATTTGCCAATCACGAAATAGCGCTTCTCGCTGGCAATCACCTTCGGCAGTTTTTCGATGGCAGTGGGGGTATCGAACAGCCACACTTTGGTGTCGGAGACCGCCCCTTTCATCACCGAGGAGAGCAGCGGATCGGCCGCGACCGCATCGTCAATGGCGACGATACCGTCACAGGGCAGCTCTTTGGCCCAGCGCGTGATGAGCTGCCCGTGGATCACCCGGTCATCAATGCGTACAAATGAAATACTCATAGCATGCTCCTTAAAAGTCATCTGACTGCGCTGAGACGACAGGTTTTGCCTGAATCAACGTAGGATGGGTCAGTTCAATCAGTCGGGCCGCCGCGATATTGACGTCGGGCAGGTGCGCCACGTCGTCGGTCTGCAGCAGCATCGGGAAATTCACCCCGGCCACCACGGCGACCGGCGGCTGGGTGTGGGGATTAAAGGCCGCTTCGCAGGCCACGTTCCACGGCGTTCCGCTCTGCATATCGCACAGTACCAGCACCCCGTCGGCCTGTGCGCTGGCGGCTTCCAGCACCGCGGCAAACTCGCGGCGAAAGCCTTCGATGCCCGCCTGTTCCGTCAGGCACACCGCCTGAATATGAGGAAGCTCGCCATATACCATCTGCCCGCTTTGCAGCAGCGCGCTGGCTAGCGGCCCGTGGGTGGCGACAATAAATCGGATCATGATTACCCCCTTACCCAGGCTTTGATGGTGGCGAGCGGCTTGTCGGAAGTTTCACCGGTCGGTGAGATGCGGTATTCGCCGACATCTGCCGGGATGATAAAGGTCTCGGCGTAACGCACGGTGAAAGGAGCAAAGGCGCCGCTCGGGCTGTCGACGATGGCTCGATCGCCTTCCACCAGATTGAGCACGTTGACGCCGCCGTGGGTGTGATGCACGACCGGGGCGCTAAACCAGTGGCGACGCGTTTCGATAAATTCGCGCTCGTGCAGTCCGGTGCGCTCCTCCCGCCAGCCTTCGCCCTCGGCAATCGGCTCCACCTGATTCACCAGATGCTGATGTACCCACCGGGTATCGCGCTGCCAGTCAATGACCTTCTCGCCGTGATCGAGATGCACCGGGCGCGGCAGGCCGTCCATGCCCAGGCGGCCCCAGTCCCACAGCTTGAAGGTGAAGATATACGGCGTGGCGCTGATCTCCAGCACCATCGTTCCGGCACCGGAGCAGTGAACCGTTCCCGCGGGGATCAGGAAATGATCGTGCTTCTTCGCCGTGATCTGATTCACAAAGCGCGCATCATCAAACGGCTGTTCGCCGCGACCGGCGCTTCGGAGGTTATCGAGCATCGCCTGCGGCTCAGTGCCGGTTTTGGTCCCGAGATAGACCATCGCGCCCGGCTCCGCTTCCAGAATGTAGTAGCTCTCATCCTGGGTGTAGTGCATGCCAAACTGCTGCTGGATGTACTCCGTCAGTGGGTGTACCTGGAAACTGAGGTTCTGCCCGCCGATGGTATCGAGAAAATCGAAGCGAATCGGGAACTCGGCGCCAAAGCGCGCGTGGACTTTCTCGCCTAACAGCGCGCGAGGCTCAAGCAACACCAGGTCCTGAGAGGGGATCTCGATCCGCACCGCGCCAAAACGCAGTAACAGGCTGTTCTCCTCGGGCACACAGTCAAAACACCATGCGTAATTGGGCGCGGAGGGATCGAGATCGAATTTTTGCTTCATCCACTGGCCGCCCCAGACGCCGGGGTCGAAGAAGGGGACGACGCGAAACGGCTGCTGGGTGGTTTGTTTGAGTCCGGCACGCAGCGCGTCGCCGGTGACCATTGCCGGGTTGTCAGCAAGGGTGGTATCCAGCAGAAAATCAGCGCGTTTGAGAAGCGGGGTTTTATGGCGGTCGAACACGCGCCATTCGACAAAGAATGCCCGCTTGTAGCGACGCAGCATGTCTTCGCTCTGATTCTCTGCGCCCCAGTTATCCAGCTCGCCGCTGCGCATCCGCTGCTGGATCTCCCAGCGCGGCAGATCCGCATACACCAGCACATCACCCGGATGCACCAGCGCCGCGCCGGGGCCGTAAATCACGATCAGTCCGTCAGGGGCGTTGCTGACCTGCTCTTTCAGCGCGTGCAGCTTTTGCGGATCGATAAACTCGCTGAGCTGATGGCAGGAGAGCACGCCAAAGACGCGGTCATCCGTGAGGTTGCGCGCCAGAAGCTGGTGCAGGGCCGACTCATCGAGCCGCGCCAGTTCGGCGTTAATTACAAGGGCCGGGTTCAGCGCGGACAGCAGATTTTCTTCCAGCTCGGCCAGGCGAACGCCCGGATAGCAGTCAATCACCAGAACGGTTCGCTGGCCTGTTCTGGCGCGAAGCCGGGCCGTTATCGCTTCCCAACCCTGCCAGGCGCTGTCGTCGTAGCCTTCAATCTGGAGCGTGGGATATTTCTCGTAGTAGCTCATTTTATCCTCCGTAATCGTTGCTTAAGGTTATTCGATTAACCGCGTTTGAGAAGGGTGGTTAACGCGATTAACCCGCCATTCCAGGCAATGAAAGGGGAAAAAGCGGGCGGAATGTGAAGAGGCTCACAGGGAAAAATGCAAAAAATAGGTTATTCGATTAATCTGGAATGAAGTCTTAAAGGAGTCACTATGACAGGAATCACGCTGGCCGATGTCGCGAAGCGGGCCGGAGTCTCAACGGCGACGGTCTCGATGGTGTTGTGCAACAAAGGGCGCATTTCACAGGCGACGCGCGAGCGGGTGCTGAAAGCGCTGGATGAATCGGGCTACGTCTATAACCAGACGGCGGCCAACCTGCGCAATCGCAGCAGCAATCAGGTCGGACTGCTGCTGCACGATATCACCAACCCTTTTTACGGGGAGATGACGGCGGGATTAAGCCACGAAATGGAGCGTCACGATCTGATGCTGTTTCTGGCGAACAGCGAAGAGTCGTCCCAGCGGCAGCAGAAATTTGTCGACTCTCTGATGCGCAATAACGTCGGCGGGATGGTGCTGTGCGCCGCCCGGGAAACGCCGCAGGCCTTTTTCGACGGCCTGAAGCGGCGCAACATTCCGGCGATTATGGTGGTGCGCCCGCTTAACGATCCGGATTTCGATTTTGTCGGGACGGATAACTTCCTCGGCACACAAATGGCGACCGAACATCTGCTGCGGATGGGCCATCGCCAGATTGCCTTTATCGGCGGCAGCCAGAATTCCGGCTCGCGGGCGCAGCGTATCGGCGGCTTTACCAGTCAGCTGCTGGAGTACGGCGTTGCGCCGAATCCCGAGTGGATCATCACCTCGCAGGCCAGCCAGAGCGACGGGGCACGCGTGGCGGAAACCCTGCTGCGGGACAATCCGCAGATCACGGCGGCCATTTGCTACCAGGATATTGTGGCGCTCGGCGTTATGCAGAGTTTACGCAAACTGGGCCGCGAACCGGGGCGGGATTTCGCGCTGGTGGGCTTCGATGACATCACCGAAGCGGCGCTGGTTCAGCCCGCGCTGACCACGGTATCGGTCGCGGCGAAAGAGATCGGACGTAAAGCCGGGGAGCTGCTGTTCAGCCGGATTCAGGGCAACGACGAACCGGCAAAACGGATCATCCTGCCACCGGCGCTGGTGGTGCGTGAATCATGCGGTTTTCGCTGATCCTCATGTCTTTTACTGATACTGCTCCCTGTTTATCATAAAATTCTAATTATCGGCGTTTTCAGATAGCAGCATTGCCGAAGGCTGGTTAATCTGAAAACGATTTACATACTTTTAACGTAAGAGAATAACTATGCATGATGCACAGGTACGTGTCGCGATAGCGGGCGCGGGTGGCCGTATGGGCCGTCAGTTAATTCAGGCAGCGCTGCAGTTAGACGGCGTTGCGCTTGGCGCGGCGCTGGAGCGCGACGGCTCTTCGCTTCTGGGAACCGACGCGGGCGAACTGGCAGGCGTAGGCAAGACGGGCGTGACCGTGCAGAGCAACCTGGAGGCGGTGAAAGACGATTTTGACGTTTTCATCGATTTCACCCGTCCGGAAGGGACGCTGCACCATCTGGCGTTTTGCCGTCAGCACGGGAAAGGCATGGTCATCGGCACCACCGGTTTTGACGACGCGGGCAAACAGGCCATCAAAGACGCCTCCCAGGAGATCGCCATTGTCTTCGCGGCTAACTTTAGCGTCGGCGTCAACGTGATGCTCAAGTTGCTGGAGAAAGCGGCCAAAGTGATGGGCGAATACACGGACATCGAGATTATCGAAGCGCACCACCGGCATAAAGTGGATGCTCCGTCCGGTACGGCGCTGGCGATGGGCGAAGCGATTGCTTATGCACTTGATAAGGATTTAAAGGACTGCGCGGTCTACGCTCGCGAAGGGCATACCGGCGAGCGTGTTCCGGGCACCATCGGCTTTGCGACAGTGCGTGCGGGCGATATCGTCGGCGAACACACGGCGATCTTCGCCGATATTGGCGAGCGCGTGGAGATTACCCACAAAGCATCCAGCCGTATGACCTTTGCCAACGGCGCAGTACGCTCCGCATTGTGGCTTAAAACGTTAGATAACGGTCTTTTTGATATGCGAGATGTGCTTAATCTTAACGATTTATAAGTGTTATTACCCATCGTGATGTGGTTATTGCAGTCTTAATTGATTGATTGCACAGGGCAATATTTTATTGCCCTTTTATTTTGCCATTTTGGCGTGTTTTCTTTAGCTAAAAGCGTTAAAAATATCATCTTCTCTCAGTTTTGTGTTATCGCACTGTAAATTTTGACCATCTGGTCTGGTTTTTATTGCCCCTCACACTCAGATCCTAATAAACTCAGCGTTCAAACGTTTTCTAACGTGATTTTGTTGATCTTTTTATGGCTTAAACTCCGTTAAACGCCAAAGGTGCGTAAAATAATAAACAAAAAAGCCATTTTGAGTTGACTTTACCCCTCCAAATCCCCAGAATGCCGCCGTTTGCCGAAAATCCACTGGCAGCAAATTTGCATTGATTCATGGCGTCGTTGTGAATTAATATGCAGATAAAGTGAGTGAATATTCTCTGGAGGGTGTTTTGATTAAGTCAGCGCTATTGGTTCTGGAAGACGGAACCCAGTTTATCGGTCGGGCCATAGGGGCAACAGGTTCGGCGGTTGGGGAAGTCGTTTTCAATACTTCAATGACCGGTTATCAAGAAATCCTCACTGATCCTTCCTATTCCCGCCAAATCGTCACCCTTACTTATCCTCATATTGGTAATGTCGGCACCAACGAAGCCGATGCCGAATCTTCCCAGGTCCACGCACAAGGTCTGATTATTCGCGACCTGCCGCTGATTGCCAGCAACTACCGCAACACCGAAGACCTCTCTTCTTACCTGAAGCGTCACAACATCGTGGCGATTGCCGATATCGATACCCGTAAGTTGACCCGTCTGCTGCGCGAGAAGGGCGCACAGAACGGCTGCATCATCGCGGGCGATAACCTGGATGCGGCCCTGGCGCAGGAAAAAGCGAAAGCCTTCCCTGGCCTGAACGGGATGGACCTGGCGAAAGAAGTGACCACCGCGGAAGCTTATAGCTGGACGCAGGGGAGCTGGACGCTGGCGGGCGAACTGCCGGAAGCGAAGAAAGAAGAAGAGCTGCCGTTCCACGTGGTCGCCTACGACTACGGCGCGAAGCGCAACATCCTGCGTATGCTGGTGGACCGCGGCTGCCGCCTGACGGTGGTTCCGGCGAAAACGCCTGCGGACGAAGTACTGAAGATGAATCCGGACGGGATCTTCCTCTCCAACGGCCCTGGTGACCCGGCGCCGTGCGAGTACGCGATTGAAGCGATTAAAAGCTTCCTCGAAACCGATATTCCGGTATTTGGCATCTGCCTCGGCCATCAGCTGCTGGCGCTGGCGAGCGGTGCGAAAACCGTCAAGATGAAGTTCGGCCACCACGGTGGTAACCACCCGGTGAAAGATATCGACAACAACACGGTGATGATTACCGCGCAGAACCACGGTTTTGCGGTGGACGAGGCGTCAATGCCTGCCAACCTGCGCGTCACCCACAAGTCGCTGTTCGACCATACCCTGCAGGGTATCCATCGCACCGACAAACCGGCGTTTAGCTTCCAGGGTCACCCTGAAGCCAGCCCAGGCCCGCACGATGCCGCGCCGCTGTTCGATCACTTCATCGAACTTATCGAGCAATACCGTCAGACCGCTAAATAATCAGGAGCCGAGAAAAAAATGCCAAAACGTACAGATATAAAAAGCATCCTGATCCTTGGCGCTGGTCCGATCGTTATCGGCCAGGCCTGCGAATTCGACTACTCCGGCGCACAGGCGTGTAAAGCCCTGCGCGAAGAGGGTTACCGCGTTATTCTGGTGAACTCTAACCCGGCCACCATCATGACCGACCCGGAAATGGCCGATGCGACCTACATCGAGCCGATTCACTGGGAAGTGGTACGCAAAATCATCGAAAAAGAGCGTCCGGACGCCGTGCTGCCAACCATGGGCGGCCAGACCGCGCTGAACTGCGCGCTGGAGCTGGAACGTCAGGGCGTACTGGCCGAGTTCGGCGTGACCATGATTGGTGCCACCGCTGACGCGATTGATAAAGCTGAAGACCGCCGCCGTTTCGACGTGGCGATGAAGAAAATCGGCCTCGACACCGCGCGCTCCGGCATCGCACACACCATGGAAGAAGCGCTGGCGGTTGCCGCTGACGTGGGCTATCCGTGCATCATCCGTCCTTCCTTCACCATGGGCGGCACCGGCGGCGGTATCGCCTACAACCGCGAAGAGTTCGAAGAGATTTGCGAACGCGGTCTGGATCTTTCCCCAACCAAAGAGCTGCTGATTGACGAGTCGCTGATTGGCTGGAAAGAGTACGAGATGGAAGTGGTGCGTGATAAAAACGACAACTGCATCATCGTCTGCTCTATCGAAAACTTCGATGCGATGGGTATCCACACCGGCGACTCCATCACCGTGGCACCGGCTCAGACCCTGACCGACAAAGAGTACCAAATCATGCGTAACGCCTCGATGGCGGTACTGCGTGAAATCGGCGTCGAAACCGGCGGGTCCAACGTGCAGTTCTCCGTAAACCCGAAAAATGGTCGCCTGATTGTTATCGAAATGAACCCGCGCGTATCCCGCTCCTCGGCGCTGGCCTCCAAAGCGACCGGTTTCCCGATTGCGAAAGTGGCGGCGAAACTGGCCGTGGGTTACACCCTCGACGAGCTGATGAACGACATCACCGGCGGTCGTACTCCGGCCTCGTTTGAACCGTCCATCGACTATGTTGTGACTAAGATTCCTCGCTTCAACTTCGAGAAATTCGCGGGCGCGAACGACCGTCTGACCACCCAGATGAAATCCGTCGGCGAAGTGATGGCGATTGGCCGTACTCAGCAGGAATCTCTGCAGAAAGCGCTGCGCGGCCTCGAAGTGGGCGCGATGGGCTTCGACCCGAAAGTGAGCCTGGATGACCCGGAAGCGCTGACCAAAATCCGCCGCGAGCTGAAAGACGCGGGCGCTGAGCGTATCTGGTACATCGCCGATGCCTTCCGCGCGGGCCTGTCCGTCGACGGCGTCTTCAACCTGACCAACATCGACCGCTGGTTCCTGGTGCAAATCGAAGAGCTGGTGCGCCTCGAAGAGAAAGTGGCAGAGATGGGCATCACCGGTCTCGACGCTGACTTCCTGCGTATGCTGAAACGCAAAGGCTTCGCCGATGCGCGTCTGGCGAAACTGGCGGGTGTGCGTGAATCTGAAATCCGCAAGCTGCGCGACCAGTACAACCTGCACCCGGTCTACAAACGCGTGGACACCTGTGCGGCTGAGTTTGCCACCGACACCGCCTACATGTACTCCACGTACGAAGACGAGTGTGAAGCGAATCCGTCCACCGACCGCGATAAAATCATGGTGCTGGGCGGCGGTCCAAACCGTATCGGCCAGGGCATCGAGTTCGACTACTGCTGCGTACACGCCTCTCTGGCGCTGCGTGAAGACGGTTACGAGACCATCATGGTCAACTGTAACCCGGAAACCGTATCGACTGACTACGACACCTCTGACCGCCTCTACTTCGAGCCGGTAACGCTGGAAGACGTGCTGGAAATCGTGCGCATCGAGAAGCCAAAAGGCGTTATCGTACAGTACGGCGGCCAGACCCCGCTGAAACTGGCGCGTGCGCTGGAAGCAGCAGGTGTGCCGGTTATCGGCACCAGCCCGGATGCGATTGACCGCGCGGAAGACCGCGAGCGTTTCCAGCAGGCGGTTGACCGTCTGAAGCTGAAACAACCGGCGAACGCCACTGTGACCGCGATTGAAATGGCGGTTGAGAAGGCGAAAGAGATTGGCTACCCGCTGGTGGTGCGCCCGTCCTACGTACTGGGCGGCCGCGCGATGGAAATCGTCTACGACGAAGCTGACCTGCGCCGCTACTTCCAGACTGCGGTGAGCGTCTCTAACGATGCGCCGGTGCTGCTCGACCGCTTCCTTGACGACGCGGTAGAAGTGGACGTGGATGCCATCTGCGACGGCGAAATGGTGCTGATTGGTGGCATCATGGAGCACATCGAGCAGGCGGGCGTGCACTCCGGTGACTCCGCGTGTTCTCTGCCAGCCTACACCCTGAGCCAGGAAATTCAGGATGTGATGCGCCAGCAGGTGCAGAAACTGGCCTTTGAGCTGCAGGTTCGCGGCCTGATGAACGTCCAGTTCGCGGTGAAAGATAACGAAGTCTACCTGATTGAAGTGAACCCGCGTGCGGCGCGTACCGTGCCGTTCGTCTCCAAAGCGACCGGGATTCCGCTGGCGAAAGTGGCGGCGCGCGTGATGGCGGGCCAGACGCTGACTCAGCAGGGCGTGACCAAAGAGATCATCCCACCGTACTACTCGGTGAAAGAGGTGGTCCTGCCATTCAACAAATTCCCGGGCGTTGACCCGCTGTTAGGGCCAGAGATGCGCTCAACCGGTGAAGTCATGGGCGTGGGCCGTACCTTCGCGGAAGCTTTCGCTAAAGCACAGTTGGGCAGCAGCTCGACCATGAGAAAGCAGGGCCGTGCGCTTCTCTCCGTGCGCGAAGGCGACAAAGAGCGTGTGGTAGACCTGGCGGCGAAACTGCTGAAACAGGGCTTTGAGCTGGATGCGACCCACGGCACGGCTATCGTGCTGGGTGAAGCCGGTATCAACCCGCGTCTGGTCAACAAGGTGCATGAAGGTCGTCCGCACATTCAGGACCGTATCAAGAATGGCGAGTACACCTACATCATCAACACCACCGCAGGTCGTCAGGCGATTGAGGACTCCAAGCTGATTCGCCGCAGCGCGCTGCAGTACAAAGTGCATTACGACACCACCCTGAACGGCGGTTTCGCGACAGCGATGGCGTTGAACGCGGATGCCACCGAGAAGGTGATTTCGGTGCAGGAAATGCACGCGCAAATTAACAAGTAAGCCGCCCCGCGTGTATCCGGCGGGTGGCGCTGCGCTTACCCGCCCTACAAAACCACATTTTCCACCTGTAGGCCGGGTAAGGCGTAGCCGCCACCCGGCATGTTTTTTCCGTGCGGACCTCTGGCGGGTGGCGCTGCGCTTACCCGCCCTACAAAACCCACATTTCCACCTGTAGGCCGGGTAAGGCGCAGCCGCCACCCGGCAATTTGTTTTCCGTGCGGTCCTCAGGCGGGTGGCGCTGCGCTTACCCGCCCTACAAAACCACATTTTCCACCTGTAGGCCGCGTAAGGCGCAGCCGCCACCCGGCAATTTGTTTTCCGTGCGGACCTCTGGCGGGTGGCGCTGCGCTTACCCGCCCTACAAAACTCACATTCTCCACCTGTAGGCCGGGTAAGGCGAAGCCGCCACCCGGCAACAACCCTCACCGTACTTCTTCAGAGTGTTCTGGTTTTCCATCTCCCGTCAGTCAGTTAGCCTAAAATGGTTAGGTCGATAATTAAATTCAACTGAAAAGCAGGGAGAACACCATGCGAAATAAACTTCTGGCTACCTCAATTTTTGCTGCAGCAGCCCTCTTTACCGTTGCCGGTTGTTCATCCAACCAGGCGGTCAAAACTACCGACGGCAGAACCATCGTCACCGACGGTAAACCGCAGGTCGATGACGATACCGGTCTGGTCTCTTATAAAAACGCTGAAACCGGTAAAACCGAGCAAATTAACCGCGACCAGGTTAAGAACATGAGTGAACTGGATAACTAAGACATTTTCCGCGCCGGGCTGATTCAGAATTATCCTCTTAGCCCGTCAAGAATATTGACTATTAGCCTGTTGAATAACTGACTACACTCTTTGGTTAAAAGAGCGCAGTAAAACAACAGGCTAATTCATGATTTTAATCATTTACGCGCATCCTTATCCGCAACACTCGCATGCGAATAAGCGAATGCTCGATCAAGTCAGGGAAATTGACGGCGTAGAAATACGCTCCCTCTATCAACTCTATCCCGATTTCAACATCGATATTGCCGCCGAACAGGAGGCGATTGCCCGCGCGGATCTGATCGTCTGGCAGCACCCGATGCAGTGGTACAGCACGCCGCCGCTGCTCAAGCTGTGGATCGACAAAGTTTTCTCCCACGGCTGGGCCTACGGGCATAACGGTCACGCGCTGAAAGGCAAAAGCCTGATGTGGGCCGTGACCACTGGGGGTGGGGAAAGTCATTTCGATATTGGCGAACATCCGGGATTTGAGGTGCTGTCTCAGCCGCTGCAGGCGACGGCGGTGTACTGCGGATTGCAGTGGCTGCCGCCTTTCGCCATGCACTGCACCTTTGTCTGCGACGACGAAACCTTGCAGGCGCAGGCCCGTCACTACAAACAACGTCTACTCGACTGGCAGGAGCACCACCATGGATAGCCATACGCTGATACAGGCATTGATCTACCTGGGTGCGGCCGCGCTGATCGTTCCGGTGGCGGTGCGACTGGGGCTGGGCTCGGTGCTCGGGTATTTGATCGCCGGTTGCGCCATCGGCCCGTGGGGGCTGGGGCTGGTCACGGACGCCGAGTCTATTCTGCATTTCGCCGAAATCGGCGTGGTGCTGATGCTTTTTGTCATTGGTCTGGAGCTCGACCCGCAGCGTCTGTGGAAACTGCGCGCCTCGGTGTTTGGCGGCGGGGCGTTGCAGATGATCGCCTGCGGCGCGCTGCTGGGCGGTTTCTGTATTCTGCTCGGGATGGACTGGAAGGTCGCCGAGCTAATCGGTATGACCCTGGCGCTCTCCTCGACGGCGATTGCCATGCAGGCGATGAATGAGCGTAACCTGACGGTGTCCCAGATGGGGCGCAGCACCTTCTCCGTTTTGCTGTTCCAGGATATCGCCGCGATTCCGCTGGTGGCGATGATCCCGCTGCTGGCGGCGAGCGGTTCGTCCACTACGCTGGGGGCTTTTGCTCTGTCGGCGCTGAAAGTGGCGGGCGCGCTGGCGCTGGTGATCCTGTTGGGCCGGTATGTGACGCGTCCGCTGCTGCGTTTTGTCGCGCGCTCCGGGCTGCGGGAAGTGTTCAGCGCCGTGGCACTGTTCCTGGTCTTCGGTTTTGGTCTGCTGCTCGAAGAGGCCGGTCTGTCGATGGCGATGGGGGCATTCCTCGCGGGCGTGCTGCTGGCCAGCTCCGAATACCGTCATGCGCTGGAAAGCGATATCGAGCCGTTTAAAGGGTTGCTGCTGGGGCTGTTCTTTATCGGCGTCGGGATGTCCATCGACTTTGGCACGCTGGTGACGCACCCGCTGCGCATTCTGATCCTACTGGTCGGTTTCCTGGTCATTAAAATGGGCATGCTGTGGCTGATCGCCCGCCCGCTGAATGTGCCGAATAAACAGCGCCGCTGGTTTGCGGTACTGCTGGGGCAGGGGAGTGAATTTGCCTTCGTGGTGTTTGGTGCGGCGCAGATGGCGAACGTGCTCGACGCCGAGTGGGCGAAGGCGCTGACCCTGGCGGTGGCGCTGTCGATGGCAGCCACGCCGATTTTACTGGTGCTGCTTACGCGTCTGGAGCAATCCGGCAGCGGGCAGGACCGCGAAGCGGATGAGATTGACGAAGAACAGCCGCGGGTGATCATCGCCGGGTTTGGCCGCTTCGGACAGATCACTGGCCGCTTGCTGCTCTCCAGTGGAGTGAAAATGGTCATTCTGGATCACGATCCTGACCACATTGAAACTCTGCGTAAATTTGGCATGAAGGTCTTTTACGGCGATGCGACGCGCGTCGATCTGCTGGAATCCGCCGGGGCGGCGAAAGCCGAGGTGCTGATTAACGCGATTGACGATCCGCAGGCCAGCCTCCAGCTGGCTGAGCTGGCGATGGAGCATTTCCCGAACCTGAAAATCATCTCCCGTGCGCGCGATGTGGACCACTATATCAAACTGCGTCAGGCCGGGGTGGAAGCGCCGGAGCGTGAAACCTTTGAAGGGGCGCTGAAATCCGGGCGCATGGCGCTGGAAGGATTAGGGCTGGGTGCCTATGAAGCGCGAGAGCGGGCCGATCTGTTCCGCCGGTTTAACACTGGGATGGTCGAAGAGATGGTGGAGATGGCTGAAGAGGATGCGACGTCCCGCGCTGCGGTAGTGAAACGCACCAGCGCGATGCTGACGGAGATCATCAACGAGGATCGAAATCATCTGTCGTTGACTCAGCGTCACGGCTGGCAGGGCACGGAAGAGGGCAAACATACCGGCGATCCGAAGGATGAACCGGAGAGTAAACCTCTGGCGTGAAGTGGAGTTGCCAGCAATATTGAAATATTTCCCGTTCTTTACTCTGCCGCCAGTCGACGAAAGATTAAGCTTTCCGTATAGTGGCGGCAATTTTTTGCATCCGGGAAATTTTCAATGATCAGTCTGATTGCAGCGCTGGCGGTAGACCGCGTTATCGGTATGGAAAACGCCATGCCGTGGAACCTGCCTGCCGATCTCGCATGGTTTAAACGTACCACGCTTAACAAGCCGGTAGTGATGGGCCGCCTGACCTGGGAGTCAATCGGTCGTCCGTTGCCGGGTCGTAAGAACATCGTTATCAGTAGCCAGCCGGGTACCGACGATCGCGTTGAATGGGTAAAATCCGTCGACGATGCGATTGCCGCTTGCGGCGACGCAGAAGAGATTATGGTGATTGGTGGGGGCCGCGTTTACGAGCAATTCCTGCCAAAAGCGCAGAAGCTCTATTTGACCCACATTGACGCGGAAGTGGAAGGGGACACGCATTTCCCGGACTACGATCCTGACGAGTGGGAATCTGTGTTCAGCGAATTCCACGACGCTGACGCGCAGAACTCGCACAGCTATTGCTTCGAAGTGTTAGAGCGTCGTTAAGGCGAAGCCGCCATTCGGCATTCGTGCGGTAAGTTTGCCTGATGGCGCTTCGCTTATCAGGCCTACGAAGGACCATCTAAGAACGTAGGCCGGATAAGGCGAAGCCGCCATCCGGCACTTGTGCGGTGAGTTTGCCTGATGGCGCTTCGCTTATCAGGCCTACAAAAGACCATCTAAGAACGTATGCCGCCATCCGGCAATGACATCAGGAGGCAACCGCCTCGCCATCCCCTAACTCAAGATGCCGGTTCGACGGCTGAACAAAATACGTTTTATCTTCCCAGCGCAGACAGGTTAAATTCCCGCCCCAGCAGCATCCCGTATCCAGCCCGTAAATATTTTCTGGTGTGCCTTTGCCTTCCAGCGACGCCCAGTGGCCAAACACCACGCTGTACTCATCCGTTACCGGGCCAGGAATGGCAAACCACGGCTTCAGCGGCGCAGGGGCGTTTTCCGGCGTGTCTTTGCAGTACATATCCAGCTGACCGTTCGGGAAGCAGTAGCGCATGCGGGTAAAGGCATTGGTCACGAAGCGCAGGCGCGCCAGACCGCTTAGCTCCGGGCTCCAGTTGTTCGGCATATCGCCGTACATCGCATCAAGGAAGAACGGATAGGAGTCGCTCGCCAGCACCGCTTCGACATCGCGTGCGCACTCTTTGGCGGTCTGCAGATCCCACTGCGGCGTGATCCCGGCGTGGGCCATCACCAGCTTCATCTCTTCGTCGACCTGCAGCAGCGGCTGACGACGCAGCCAGTTGAGCAGCTCGTCGGCGTCTGGTGCTTCCAGCAGCGGCGTGATCCTGTCTTTCGGCTTGTTGCGACTGATGCCGGCAAACACCGCCAGCAGATGCAGATCGTGATTACCCAGCACCACGCGCACGCTGTCGCCCAGCGATTTAACGAAGCGCAAGACGTCCAGTGAGCCCGGCCCGCGCGCCACTAAATCGCCCGTCAGCCAGAGGGTGTCTTGTCCAGGCGTAAAATCGACCTGTTTAAGCAATGCGATCAGTTCATCGTAGCAACCGTGAACGTCGCCAATGAGATATGTAGACATATTTTTAATGAATGAAAGTAGGAACGGCGAGACGGAAAACAGGAACAGCAATACGGAAGGTATTGCCGTCTGGATCGACCATTTCGTAATGGCCCTGCATGGTGCCCATCGGTGTCTCTATGACGGCACCGCTGGTGTACTGAAACTCTTCGCCAGGGGCGATGTGGGGCTGTTCGCCGACCACACCTTCACCCTGAACTTCAATTTCACGGCCATTGCCGTTGGTGATAAGCCAGTAGCGCCCGAGCAGTTGCACAGGCATCCGCCCCAGATTGCGAATGGTTACGGTGTAAGCAAAAACAAAACGTTCTTCGTCCGGCGTGGACTGAGACTCGATATAGACACTTTGCACCTGAACACATACGCGGGGCGAATCAATCATGGCTTAGCTCTCCTTTGGCGGTGCGTTGTCGCTGATGTAGTTAGCCAACTTACAGTACTGCTCAACGGAAATGTTTTCCGCACGCATCGCTGGATCGATACCTAATTCGGTCAGCACTTCGACGGTAAACGAGTTACCCAGGCTGTTACGAATCGTTTTACGACGCTGGTTAAAGGCTTCGGTGGTGATGCGGCTCAGCACACGCAGCTCTTTAACCGGGTACGGCATCACGGCGTGTGGCACCAAACGCACGACCGCTGAATCCACTTTTGGCGCTGGCGTAAACGCCGTCGGCGGCACTTCCAGCACCGGGATAATCTGGCAATAGTATTGCGCCATGACGCTCAATCGACCATACGCTTTACTGTTCGGCCCTGCAACCAGTCGGTTGACGACCTCTTTTTGCAGCATGAAGTGCATGTCGGCAATGGCATCAGTATAGCTAAACAGATGGAACATCAGCGGCGTGGAGATGTTATATGGCAGGTTGCCGAACACGCGCAGCGGCTGGCCCAGTTTCTCGGACAGCTCGGCGAAGTTCATGGTCATGGCGTCCTGCTGATAAATCGTCAGCTTAGGGCCAAGGAACGGATGCGTTTGCAGACGAGCGGCCAGATCGCGGTCCAGCTCGATAACCGTCATTTCGTCGAGGCGTTCGCCCACAGGCTCCGTCAGCGCCGCAAGGCCCGGACCGATTTCGACCATCGCCTGGCCTTTCTGTGGATTAATGGCGGAGACGATGCTTTCGATAACGAACTGATCGTTAAGGAAGTTTTGCCCGAAGCGTTTGCGGGCTAAGTGGCCCTGATGGACTCTAGTATTCATTGAGTATTAACAATCATTTTGATGGCGAGATTAAGCGCCGTAATAAAACTGCCGACATCCGCCTGGCCTTTTCCTGCCAGATCCAGCGCAGTACCGTGGTCCACGGACGTTCGAATAAAGGGTAAACCGAGCGTGATGTTCACGGCGCGGCCAAATCCCTGGTATTTTAGCACGGGCAGGCCCTGATCGTGGTACATCGCGAGCACCGCATCCGCGTTATCGAGATATTTAGCCTGGAAAAGGGTATCGGCAGGCAGCGGCCCGCTAAGATTCATCCCTTTGCCGCGCATCTCTTCCAGCACCGGAATGATGGTATCGATCTCTTCCGTGCCCATATGCCCGCCTTCGCCCGCATGCGGATTCAGCCCGCAGACCAAAATATGCGGTGCCTTAATGCCGAATTTGGTTTGCAGGTCGTGATGCAAAATGGTGATGATTTCGCGCAGCAGGTCCGGCGTGATCGCCTCTGAAATGGCTTTCAGCGGTAAATGGGTCGTCACCAGCGCGACGCGCAGCTCTTCTGTTGCCAGCATCATCACCACGTTGTCGCTGTGGGAGCGCTCTTCAAAGAACTCCGTATGGCCGGTAAAAGGCACACCCGCGTCGTTAATCACGCCTTTATGCACTGGGCCGGTAATCAACGCGGCAAATTCACCGCTCAGGCAACCATCACAGGCGCGCGCCAGCGTCTCGACAACGTAGTGACCGTTTTCGGTACTGAGCAGACCGGGCGTGACAGGAGCGCGAAGGGGGACCGGAAGAATCGTTAATGTGCCCGCCGTTTGCGGAACAGGTGTTTGGCTGGCGTCGTAGGGCAGGAGCGTTAAAGGCAGACCGAGCCATTCAGCCCGGTCTTTTAACAGTGTTTCATCAGCGCAGACAACCAGTTCCACCGGCCAGCTCTGCTGTGCGAGCTGGACGACGAGGTCAGGACCAATCCCGGCGGGTTCGCCGGGAGTGATGACAACACGTTGTGGTTTCATTAGTTGCTCAGGATTTTCACGTAAGCACTGGCGCGTTGTTCCTGCATCCAGGTCGCCGCTTCTTCAGAGAACTTACGGTTGAACAGCATACGGTAAGCGCGGTCTTTCTGCGCCGCATCGGTTTTATCCACGTTGCGGGTATCCATCAGCTCGATCAAGTGCCAGCCGAAGGAGGAGTGAACCGGCGCGCTCATCTGGCCTTTGTTCAGCTTCATCAGCGCATCGCGGAAGGCCGGATCGTAGATATCCGCTGCCGCCCAGCCCAGATCGCCGCCCTGGTTTGCAGAGCCAGGATCCTGAGAGAACTCTTTCGCGGCATTGGCGAACGAGGTTTTACCGCTCTTGATATCCGCAGCAATCTGCTCCAGTTTCACGCGTGCCTGATCGTCAGTCATGATCGGAGAAGGCTTCAGCAGGATGTGACGAGCGTGAACTTCGGTCACAGAAATGCTCTGGCTCTGGCCGCGCATATCGTTCACTTTCAGAATGTGGAAGCCCACACCGGAACGGATTGGACCGATAATGTCGCCTTTCTTCGCCGTGCTCAGCGCCTGCGCAAAGATAGACGGCAGCTCCTGAATACGACCCCAGCCCATCTGGCCGCCTTTCAGCGCCTGCTGGTCAGCAGAGTAGCTGATCGCCAGTTTGCCGAAGTCACTGCCGTTACGCGCCTGATCCACGATAGAGCGCGCCTGGCTTTCCGCTTCGGCCGCCTGATCGGAGGTTGGGTTTTCCGGGAGAGGAATCAGGATGTGGCTCAGGTTCAGCTCGGTGCTGGCATCGTTCTGACTGCCAACCTGCTTCGCCAGCTGATCCACTTCCTGTGGCAGGATAGTGACGCGACGACGCACTTCGTTGTTACGCACTTCAGAAATCAGCATCTCTTTGCGGATCTGATTCCGGTAGGTCGCGTAGCTGATGCCATCGTAAGCCAGACGGCTGCGCATCTGGTCGAGCGTCATGTTGTTCTGCTTGGAAATGTTAGCGATGGCCTCATCGAGCTGCTGATCGGTCACCTTCACACCCATTTTTTGACCCATCTGCAGCACAATCTGATCCATGATCAGACGTTCGAGGATCTGATGGCGCAGCGTGGCGTCATCGGGAAGTTGCTGACCTGCCTCGCCCGAATTGAGCTTCACAGATTGCATTAAACCAGTAACGTCGCTCTCAAGTACTACACCGTTGTTCACAACGGCGGCGACTTTATCAACAACCTGTGGCGCGGCATAGCTGGTGTTCGCAACCATAGCGATACCGAGCAGCAGCGTTTTCCAGTTCTTCATACTTTTTCCATTTCAATTAACCGCAAAGCGGATGGCGTTGTAAATCAAGCACATTACAAGGAACTACGATATGGCAGAATGTTCGAGCGCAGCATCTGCTGCGTGCCCAGGCCGTAGTTGGAGCTCAGGCCGCGCAATTCGACATTGAAGCCAATGACGTTATCGTATTTGCTCTGATTATTCGTGGTATCCCAGCCGTTAAGCTTGCGTTCGTAACCGACGCGAAGCGCGTAACAGCAGGAGTTATATTGCAAACCAACCATCTGATCCGCTGGCTTGCTGGTATTGGTGTCGAAGTAGTAAGCGCCCACAATTGACCAGCGATCGGCGATCGGCCAACTTGCCGCACCACCCACCTGCGAAATACCGTCCTTGTACTGCTCGGCGGTGGCGTAGTTTGGCAGCGTCGCCTGAATATATTCCGGGCTGGCGTAACGGTAAGTCAACTGCAGCATCCGATCTTCATCACGACGGTACTCAACGCTTGTGCTGCTGGTGGCAACGTTATCCAGTCGCGTATCGTACTGCAGCCCACCGCGCAGACCCCAGCGATCGGTCATACGCCAGTAGGTATCACCTGCCCACACCAGGGCGCCCGTTTTGTTGTCTTTCTCCCAGTTAATGTTGTCATCACCGGTACGTGCTTCGGTGAAGTAGTAGATTTGACCAACAGAAACGTTAAAACGTTCAACCGCAGCATCATCATATACGCGAGTCGTCACACCGGTCGTGACCTGGTTCGCGGAGGCGATACGATCAAGGCCACCATAAGTCCGATCGCGGAACAGGCCGCTATAGTCGGACTGGAGGAAAGAGGAGTCGTAGTTCTGGATTTTGCTTTGATCGCGATACGGCACATACAGGTACTGCATGCGCGGTTCCAGCGTTTGGGTATACCCGCTCGCCAGGTTCATATCACGTTCGAAAATCAGCTTGCCGTCCATTTTGAACTGCGGCAGCACGCGGTTAACCGACTCTTCGAGATCGGTGCCGTAACGGGTGTTGTACCAGTCCAGATTTTTCTGCTGATAATGGGTGGCCATCATCTTGGCTTCGGTATTCAGACTCGCCCAGTCGTTAGAGATCGGCAGGTTAATGGTCGGTTCAAGGTGAACACGCGTCGCCTCCGGCATGTCGGAATTGGTATTCACGAAGTGCACTGCCTGACCATAAACACGGGTGTCAAACGGACCGACGTCATTCTGGTACCAGTTCACGTCCAGCTGCGGCTCGGCGCCGTAGGTGCTACGCGTCTGGTTGCTGAAGACCTGGAACTGCTTGGTCGATACCGTGGCGTTGAAGTTCTGAATGGCATAGCCAGCGCTGAAGATCTGCGTCGCGTAGCCGTCAGTACTGGAACCGTACTTGGAATCGAAGTCGTTAAAGTAGTAAGGATCGCTGACCTTGGTGTAGTTGACGTTGAAGCGCCACACCTGATCCATTACACCTGAGTGTTGCCAGTAATATAACCAGCGGTGGCGATCGCCCTCTGTTGGGTGATCGTCCTGAAAAACCTTGTCAGATGGCAGATAATCCAGTTCCATCAAACCTGCACCCGCCTGGGTCAGATAGCGGAATTCGTTCTGCCACTGAATACCGCCGCGCTTGTGGATATAGTGCGGCGTAATGGTGGCGTCCATGTTGGGCGCGATGTTCCAGTAATACGGCAGGTAGAACTCAAAATAGTTCGTGGTGCTGTACTTGGCGTTCGGGATCAGGAAGCCTGAACGACGCTTATCGCCAACCGGAAGCTGCAAATAGGGGCTGTAGAACACCGGCACCGGGCCGAGTTTAAAGCGCGCATTCCAGATCTCCGCCACTTCCTCTTCGCGGTCGTGGATCACTTCGCTCCCGACCACGCTCCAGGTGTTGGAACCCGGCAGACAGGAGGTAAAGGAGCCGTTCTCCAGAATGGTGTAGCGGTTTTCGCCGCGCTGTTTCATCAGGTCCGCTTTACCGCGCCCCTGGCGACCCACCATCTGGTAATCACCTTCCCAGACGTTGGTATCTTTAGTATTCAGGTTTGCCCAGCCTTTCGGACCTTTCAGGATGACCTGATTGTCGTCATAGTGCACATTGCCCAGAGCATCCACCGTTCGGACCGGCTCAGCCGCGCCCTCGGGTTGCTTCTGATGCAGCTGAACTTCGTCCGCCTGCAGACGGCTGTTACCCTGGTTAATGTCGACATTACCCGTGAAGGTCGCGTTATCAGGGTAATTCCCCTTCGCGTGGTCGGCATTAATCGTGACAGGCAAGTTATTGGTATCACCCTGCACCAGTGGGCGATCATAGCTTGGAATGCCCAGCATACATTGCGAGGCAAGATCGGCGGCCATGCCCTGTTGACTGTACAGAGCGGCGGCGATCATGGTGGCCAGGAGGGTGGGGATACGTTTTTTCATACGTTATATTTAGTGTTCCGTCATCAGTGGCTACGGCTTACAAACGCTCAGAGACTATCTTACTCATCTGCGCAGTGCCAGCGTTAATCCTGCCCGGTTACGAGTCAGAGTGTTAGGCTCGCTATCGAATGACGAGTATGATAATGCAAATTATAGGCGATGTCCCTCAATTGACCGTGGCTCGACCACTGAGATGATGGAGTTGCGTCGAGACCTGGAACATGACCATACGGGGAGTCTATGCAGTATTGGGGTAAAATCATTGGCGTGGCGTTCGCTTTATTGATGGGCGCAGGGTTCTGGGGCATCGTGCTGGGCCTCATTATCGGGCATATGTTTGATAAGGCGCGCAGCCGCAAAATGGCCTTCTTTGCCAATCAGCGCGAGCGTCAGGCACTCTTTTTCTCCACCACCTTTGAGGTGATGGGGCATTTAACCAAGTCGAAAGGGCGCGTTACCGAAGCGGACATTCAGATTGCCAGCGTGTTTATGGATCGCATGAGCCTGCACGGTGAGTCACGCGTTGCCGCGCAAAATGCGTTTCGTATCGGCAAGGCGGATAACTATCCCCTGCGCGAGAAAATGCGCCAGTTCCGCAGCATCTGTTTCGGACGTTTTGATCTCATTCGGATGTTTCTCGAAATTCAGATCCAGGCGGCGTTCGCCGACGGTTCTCTGCATCCGAACGAACGCGACGTGTTGTATGTGATTGCCGAAGAGCTGGGTATTTCCCGCATGCAGTTCGACCAGTTCCTGCGCATGATGCAGGGCGGGGCGCAGTTTGGCGGCGGCTATCAGCACCAGCAGCAGTCTGCGGGCGGCGGCTGGCAGCAAGCGCAGCGCGGTCCTACGCTCGAAGATGCCTGTAACGTGCTGGGCGTGAAAGCGACCGACGATGCGACCACCATCAAACGCGCCTATCGCAAGCTGATGAGCGAACATCACCCGGATAAACTGGTGGCCAAAGGGTTACCGCCGGAGATGATGGAGATGGCGAAGCAGAAAGCGCAGGAAATTCAGAAAGCGTACGAGCTCATTAAAGAGCAGAAGGGCTTTAAGTAATACGCGTTGGCCCGGCAAGCGCCGGGCCACACTGTTAAAAGTCAGCGGGTGCTTTAAAGGTCATCAGATTGCCAAACTCCGGATGCGTTATTGTCAGCATCTGAGCATGCAATTGTAGGCGTGGCGCCATCACCAGCGCTTCCGGGGTGGCGTAAAAACGGTCCCCCAAAATCGGATGACCTAAAGCCAGCATATGCACGCGCAGCTGGTGCGAACGCCCGGTAATCGGTTTGAGCAGAATACGCGCGGTGTTATCCGGCGCGTACTCCAGCACTTCATACTCCGTCTGCGCCGCCTTGCCGGTTTCAAAACAGACTTTTTGCTTAGGCCGGTTCGGCCAGTCGCAAATCAGCGGTAAATCCACCAGACCTTCTGCCTTCTCCGGGTGTCCCCAGATGCGCGCGACGTACTGTTTCTTCGGTTCACGATCGCGGAACTGGCGCTTTAATTCGCGCTCAGCCGCTTTGGTCAGAGCCACCACAATCACGCCGCTGGTCGCCATATCCAGGCGATGCACGGACTCCGCCTGCGGATAGTCGCGCTGCACGCGCGTCATCACGCTGTCTTTGTGCTCCTCCAGACGTCCCGGCACGGACAACAGGCCGCTGGGCTTGTTGACCACCATGATGTGCTCATCCTGATACAGAATGACCAGCCACGGGTCCATCGGCGGATTGTAGGTCTCCATGATCATGTCGCGCTCCGGTTACTGATGCGTCACAACGATCAGACGCAGCGCGTCCAGTCGCCAGCTCGCCTGATCCAGGCTTTCCATGACCTGCTCGCGGTTGCTCTCGATCGCAGCCAGCTCGTCGTCACGGATGTTTGGGTTCACCGCTTTTAACGCTTCCAGACGCGACAGTTCGGCCGAGAGTTTATCGTCCGCTTCGCTGCGAGCCGCATCAATCAGCGCACGCGCAGCTTTCTCAATCTGCGCTTCGCCCTGCTGCAGGATGGCGTGAACATCCTGCTGAACGGCATTCACCAGCTTGCTGCCCGTGTGACGGTTCACCGCGCTCAGCTGACGGTTAAAGCTCTCAAACTCCACCTGTGCGGCGAGGTTGGTGCCGTTTTTGTCGAGCATCAGACGTACCGGCGTCGCAGGCAGGAAGCGGTTGAGCTGCAGCTGTTTCGGCGCCTGCGCCTCCACCACGTAGATAAGCTCTAACAGCAGCGTCCCGACAGGCAGCGCTTTGTTTTTCAGCAGGGAAATGGTGCTGCTGCCCGTATCGCCGGAGAGGATCAAATCCAGGCCGTTGCGAATCAGCGGGTGTTCCCAGGTGATGAACTGCGCGTCTTCACGGGAAAGCGCGACGTCACGCTCGAAGGTGATGGTGCAGCCATCCTCCGGCAGACCCGGGAAATCCGGGACCAGCATGTGATCGGACGGCGTCAGGACGATCATGTTTTCGCCGCGATCGTCCTGGTTGATACCCACGATATCAAACAGGTTCATCGCAAAGCTGATCAGGCTGGTGTCGTCGTCCTGCTCTTCAATGCTTTCAGCAAGCTGCTGCGCTTTTTCGCCACCATTGGAATGAATTTCCAGCAGACGGTCGCGGCCTTGTTCAAGCTGCAGTTTCAGCGCGTCGTGCTTCTCGCGACAGGATTTGATCAGCTCGTCAAAACCTTCGGTCTCTTCCGGGGCTGCTAGGTAGCCGATCAGATCGCTGTGCACCTGGTCGTAAATCGTGCGCCCGGTCGGGCAAGTATGTTCAAACGCGTCCAGCCCTTCGTGGAACCAGCGCACCAGTACGGACTGAGCGGTTTTTTCGAGGAACGGGACGTGGATCTGAATATCGTGCGCCTGACCGATACGGTCCAGACGGCCAATACGCTGCTCCAGCAAGTCCGGGTTAAACGGCAGATCGAACATCACCAGATGGCTGGCGAACTGGAAGTTACGCCCTTCGGAGCCGATTTCGGAGCAGAGCAGAACCTGCGCGCCGCTGTCCTCTTCGCCGAACCAGGCCGCTGCGCGGTCACGCTCGATGATCGACATCCCTTCGTGGAACACGGCGGCACGGATCCCTTCCCGCTCGCGCAGGACCTGCTCCAGCTGCAGCGCGGTGGCCGCTTTGGCGCAAATCACCAGCACTTTCTGGGAACGGTGAGCCGTCAGATAACCCATCAGCCACTCGACGCGCGGATCGAAGTTCCACCAGGTTCCGGTATCGCCTTCGAACTCCTGGTAAATCTGTTCCGGATAGAGCATGTCACGCGCGCGCTCTTCCGCACTTTTACGCGCACCCATGATGCCGGAGACTTTAATCGCCGTCTGATACTGGGTCGGCAGCGGCAGCTTGATGGTGTGCAGCTCGCGTTTCGGGAAGCCTTTCACGCCGTTACGGGTGTTTCGGAACAGCACGCGGCTGGTGCCGTGGCGGTCCATCAGCATCGAGACCAGCTCCTGACGCGCGGTTTCGGCGTCGTCGCGGTCGCTGTTCGCGGCGTGCAGCAGCGGCTCAATATCCTGTTCGCCAATCAGCTCGCTCAGGGTGTTGAGTTCATCGTTGGAGAGGTGTTTCCCGGCCAGCAGCAGCGCCACCGCGTCGGCAACCGGGCGATAGTTTTGCTGTTCTTCGACAAATACCGAGAAATCGTGGAAACGGTTCGGGTCAAGCAGACGCAGACGGGCAAAGTGGCTTTCGAGACCCAGCTGTTCCGGCGTGGCGGTCAACAGCAGAATACCCGGCACGCGCTCTGCCAGCTGTTCGATAGCCATATACTCACGGCTTGGCGCGTCTTCGCTCCACACCAGGTGGTGCGCTTCGTCGACGACCATGATATCCCACTCGGCGTCGCACAGATGCTCAAGGCGCTGCTTGCTGCGGCGCACGAAATCGAGGGAGCAGATCACCAGCTGCTCTGTTTCAAACGGGTTGTCCGCGTCGTGCTGAGCTTCGGCGTAGCGCTCGTCATCGAACAGGGAGAAACGCAGGTTGAAGCGGCGCAGCATCTCGACCAGCCACTGGTGTTGCAGGGTTTCTGGCACCACAATCAGCACGCGCTCGGCGGCGCCAGAGAGCAGCTGTTGATGCAGGATCATACCCGCTTCGATGGTTTTCCCGAGGCCCACTTCATCGGCCAGCAGGACGCGCGGCGCATGACGACGACCGACGTCGTGGGCGATGTTCAGCTGGTGCGGGATCAGGCTGGTACGCTGACCGCGCAGGCCGCTCCACGGCATACGGTACTGTTCACTCTGGAATTTACGCGCGCGATAGCGCAGGGCAAAACGGTCCATGCGGTCAATCTGACCGGCAAACAGACGGTCTTGTGGCTTGCTGAAGACCAGGCGGCTGTCGAGCAGCACTTCGCGCAGGATGACATTGGTCTCTTCGGTGTCCACTCGCGTACCGATGTAGGCGAGGATCCCATTCTCTTCTTTTACGTCTTCAATCTTCAGCTGCCAGCCTTCATGGCTGGTAACGGTGTCACCCGGGTTAAACATGACGCGGGTAACAGGGGAATCATTGCGTGCATACAGACGGTTTTCACCCGTGGCCGGGAAGAGGATCGTGACCATACGCGCATCCAGCGCTACCACAGTTCCTAATCCAAGTTCGCTTTCTGTATCGCTGATCCAGCGTTGACCAAGTGTAAAAGGCATAGTTATTGGGCTCTAATCTTTAGTTTTGCAGGCAATAGTTCGACCACCGTCGCAGAGTGACGGCCATCGAAAAATGGGTCCGGGAATGGAAAGGGCGCTATGGTACTGGATGGCGGCGTTTTCGTCACGCGTCAAAATAGCCCCAGTTGCCCTGTCATGAGTGTAGCAAAATCATCGTCGACGAAGGGTAATATTCCATCGGCAACCGGCATTAACTGGCGCGTCAGATAGTGATCGTAATCCAGCGGCGAGTGCTGATAATCCAACGGCTCCGGGCCGCTGGTGGTCCAGACGTATTTGATGGTTCCCCGGTTTTGATACTGCGGCGCGCGACCGAGACGCAGGTTCTCTTCATCGGCCAGTCTGGCGGCGCGAACGTGCGGCGGGACGTTGCGCTGATACTCCGCCAGCGGGCGGCGCAGACGCTTACGATAGACCAGCTGGCTATCCAGCTCACCGGCCAGCAGGCTGGCGATGGTCTCGCGGACATAATCCTGATACGGCTCGTTGCGAAACACGCGCAGATAGAGCGTCTGCTGGAACTGTTGCGCCAGCGGGGTCCAGTCGGTGCGCACGGTTTCCAGCCCTTTAAACACCATGCGCTGCGAGTCGCCTTCCTGAATCAAACCGGCGTAACGCTTCTTGCTGCCCTGTTCGGCACCGCGAATGGTCGGCATCAAAAAGCGGCTGAAATGGGTTTCAAATTCAATCTCTAAGGCGCTGGTTAAGCGCTCTTTTTGCAAATGCTTCTGCCACCAGGCGTTAATGAAAGCCACCAGATCGTTGCCAATTTTGGCGGCGTCCTCTTCGCTGTGGGCGCCTTTCAGCCAGACAAAGGTCGAGTCCGTGTCGCCGTAGATCACGTCATAGCCCTGGGATTCCACCAGGGCTTTGGTCTGGCGCATGATCTCATGCCCGCGCATGGTGATCGACGAGGCGAGGCGGGGATCGAAAAACCGACAGGCGCTGGTGCCGAGCACGCCGTAGAAGGCGTTCATGATGATCTTCAGCGCCTGAGAAAGGGGTTTGTTGTGATGACGTTTGGCCTCGTCGCGCCCGTGCCAGATCTGGCTGACGATCTCCGGCAGGCAGTGTTTTTCCCGCGAGAAACGCGCGCCGAGAAAACCTTCCGTGCTGTGGGCGTCATCGGGCTGCGCCATGCCCTCAACCAGCCCGACGGGATCGATCAGGAAGGTGCGAATGATCGACGGGTACAGGCTTTTATAGTCCAGCACCAGCACCGAATCATACAGCCCTGGCCGGGAGTCCATCACATACCCGCCGGGGCTGGCCTGCGGCGGGACTTCGCCGAGATTCGGCGCGACATAACCCGCGCGGTGCATACGCGGAATATAAAGGTGGCCAAAGGCGGCGACGGATCCGCCGTGACGATCGATCGCCAGGCCGTTGACGGTGGCGCGCTCCAGCAGGAACGGCATGATCTCGGTCTTATGGAAAATCCGCGTCACCAGCTCGCAGTCTTTAAGGTTGTAGGTCGCCAGCGCCGGTTTGTCTTCGTTGAAGCGCCGGTCGATCTCGTCCATGCGATCCCAGGGATTGTCGATGGATTTCCCTTCGCCGAGCAGCTCCTGGGACACCGCTTCCAGCGAGAAAGAGGAGAAACTCCAGAACGCGGATTTGAGGGCTTCGATGCCGTCGATAATCACCCGCCCGTTGGCCTGCGCGAAGAACACGCCGTTTTTAAAACCGTGCTCGCGCCACTCCAGCTCGCTGTTGCCGCGCCCGAGCATCAGGGGAATGCGGTAGCGCTCGGCATGTTTTTGCAGCACGCGCAGGTCAAACTGCACCACGTTCCAGCCGATCAGCACATCGGGATCGTGGGTGGCAAACCACTGGTTGAGTTTTTCGATCAGCTGCGGGCGGCTGTTGACGTACACAAGCTCAAAATCCAGTCCCGAGGCGTCGCCATTTTCCGGGCCCAGCATGTAGACAATCCGCTGGCCGCAGCCTTCCAGGCCGATGCAGTAGAGCTCGCCGTGGCGCGTGGTTTCGATATCCAGCGACACCCATTTCAGCGGCGGGCGGTAGTGGGGATTGGGTTTCAGACGGGCATTAATGAGTTTGTCGCCTTGCGGCGTGCCGTCGACCCAGACGGGCGCGGTGATAAAGCGCTCCATCAGGAAACGTTCCGGCGGACGAATATCCGCTTCGTAGAGCGTTACGCCTGCTTCACGCAGCAGTTTTTCATAGCGCATCAGCTGGCGATGCGCACGGCAGTACAGCCCAAACACAGGCGTACGGTGGAAATCTTTCAGCTCCAGCGGCGTGATGCGCCAGCCGTTTTCTCCGCGCAATACCTCGCGCGTTTTTTCAACGTACTGTTCCGGGATAAAGGCCACAGACTCTTGCGGCGGAAGTGTGACGTTCAGCGGACCCTCGTCCGTTGCCAGCCAGAATTCCACTTCGGTGCCCTGAGGGGTATCCCGCCAGTGCCGGGTCAGTAAAAAGCCTTCTCGCGCCTGCGCCACGCCGTAATCCCATAAAACAAAACCAGGCGTGAGTATAGCCTGGTTTAATCGATTTCACTGATTTTTTGTACAGTACTTATTCATCTCTCAGTTTCAAAATATTCTAATTCGAGCGTTTCTGATTTTTGAAACACACAGTACCGCTGGTAGTTATCCGTGTAGTCCTTATCATCGTAATATCGCCACACGCAGTCGTATTGTTCAAAGCCGCCTTGTTTTTGGATAAAATCAATGAGCTTAGTCTTTTGTAAAACCCTACTCCTGATGTTTCTCCAGAGAATGGTTACAGTCATGTGCTGCGTGTCAGGATCATAAACATATCTGTATTCTGCATTTTCTGAGATTGTGGGGGCTTGTCGCAAACTGGTGGGGGTATATAGCCAGTAAGAAAAAACATCTGTGCGAGAATAATGATGTTCTCCGGTTGTCAGAGAAAACCATCCATAAATTAAAAATGATGGTAATAATAAAGCAACGAATAAGAGTGAGATCCATGTTTTCATTTTTACCAGCCGTAATGAGGTTGGTGGGGATTTAATAAGAAGTACATTGGGCGTTCGAAAGGATCATCTGAATAGTTTTTTGTGTTGGATAACGTGATCGAACCATAAAGCTCATGGTTTATACGCGAACGATCGCTAAAGAAGTTATCGATAGGTCTGTTTCTAAATTGATTGAGAAAAAAGTTATTGTACTCCTGGCCGAACGGCTTAATGTAATTTAACCATGCAGGTAAATTTTTTCGGACAGGCTCGCCATGCTTCATAGGCGGATGCAAAGAGAAATGGAGTGGCGAGAACGTCGTATTCTTGTAATGTCCGATAGGATCGTGCGAATCCCATATCTGGATGGCAGTCTCATAGGATACAGGTTTAGCAAGCCAAAGTGGGTCTGGCCCCTTACCAAACACGCGATAGAAGCCGACTAAATCTGACACTAGATCCTCAGCGCTAAAGCCACTATCGGTATACCAGTTAAAAAGGATCGAATTTTGCCATGCCTCGAACCTTATAGCTGTGCCATACATGATTGTTAGTGCCACTCTTGCTTTTGATTCCGGCGATAAACACGCTTTCACCATGACCTGGGTATTAACACCTGTATGAAAGGTCAATTCATACCCAGGGAATTGTCCTTTTTTCGCCATTTCCTGATGATATGAGACCGGAAAGTACCATTCACCATACTCTTCGAAATATCGGGAAAAAGACTCACTATCCAGCTTATCTTTTAACATCCGGGCATCGTTCCCCTGAGCATGACCTAAATCTATCCAGCCCAGCTCTTCCGTGTA
Source organism: Lelliottia sp. EB106-05-01-XG201 (assembly GCF_058791735.1). Taxonomy (NCBI): domain Bacteria; kingdom Pseudomonadati; phylum Pseudomonadota; class Gammaproteobacteria; order Enterobacterales; family Enterobacteriaceae; genus Lelliottia; species Lelliottia sp. EB106-05-01-XG201. The sequence goes on along the minus strand of NZ_JBYTDV010000001.1, from coordinate 3,917,156 downwards.
AACTAATCCGCTCTTCCGGGTTGTTGAAAAGATCCCATCGGTAATATCGCTGCGAGTGCTCATTATTCACCTCCCTTGTGGATTATTTTTATAGCAAAGGAGGTCTGGGGGAACAAATGTGATTTTTTTATTATTTCAACAAAACTATTGATGATTTATATTATTGACAGGGCGTCCGTTTCGCAGACGCCCTAAAGTTTTACTGCCCGTAATACGCCTTCGCCCCGTGCTTGCGCAGATAGTGTTTATCCAACAGCGTTTGCTGCATGTCCGGGAGCTGCGGTGACAGCTGGCGGCAGAAGATCCCCATGTAGGCGACTTCTTCCAGCACGATGGCGTTATGTACCGCATCCTCGGCGTTTTTGCCCCAGGCGAATGGGCCGTGGGAATGCACCAGCACGCCCGGCATTTGCGCTGCGTCGATCCCTTGTTTTTCAAAGGTTTCGACGATCACGTTGCCCGTTTCCCACTCATATTCGCCGTTGATTTCGGCGTCGGTCATTTTGCGCGTGCAGGGGATGGAGCCGTAGAAATAGTCGGCATGCGTCGTGCCCGTCGCCGGAATCGACTGCCCGGCCTGCGCCCAGATGGTGGCGTGGCGCGAGTGGGTGTGGACGATGCCGCCAATCGACGGGAATGACTGATAGAGCAGGCGATGGGTTGGCGTATCGGAGGAGGGCTTTTTGGTCCCTTCGACGACTTCGCCGGTGGCGATGCTCACCACCACCATGTCGTCGGCGGTCATTACGCTGTAATCCACGCCGGAGGGCTTAATCACAAAGACGCCTTTCTCCCGATCGACGGCGCTGACGTTACCCCAGGTGAGGGTAACGAGATGGTGTTTCGGCAGGGCGAGGTTGGCTTCCAGCACCTGACGTTTGAGATCTTCTAACATGTTGTCTCCATGCCGGGTGGCGCTTCGCTGACCCGGCCTACAGTGTTTGTGCGCTCCCGTAGGCCCGGTAAACGAAGTGCCACCGGGCAATCCGTCACCGTACTTAACGTTTTGAACCGTAATAGACTTCGTTCCAGCGCAGCGCATCTTTAAACGCTGGCAGACGGGTGTCGTTGTCGATGACGGCCAGCTCGATGTCATGCAACTCCGCGAACTGGCGCATATCGTTCAGATCCAGCGAGTGGCTGAAGACCGTATGGTGCGCGCCACCGGCGACGATCCAGGCCTCTGACGCGGTCGGGAGATCCGGCTGCGCTTTCCACAGGGCGTTCGCCACCGGCAGTTTTGGCAGGGAGTGCGGGGTTTCGACGGCATCCACGCAGTTCACCAGCAGGCGGAAGCGATCGCCCAGATCGATCAGGCTGGCGTTAATCGCCGGGCCGGTGCGGGTGTTGAAGATCAGACGGGCCGGATCGGCTTTGCCGCCAATGCCCAGGTATTGCACGTCGAGGATCGGTTTCTCTTCGACGGCGATGGAAGGACACACTTCCAGCATGTGCGAGCCCAGCACCAGATCGTTGCCGTTCTCGAAGTGGTAGGTGTAATCCTCCATAAAGGAGGTGCCGCCCTGTAGACCGGTCGACATCACCTTCATGATGCGAAGCAGGGCGGCGGTTTTCCAGTCGCCTTCGCCCGCAAAGCCGTAGCCTTGCTGCATCAGACGTTGCACCGCCAGGCCTGGTAGTTGTTTCAGGCCGTGGAGGTCTTCAAAAGTGGTGGTAAAGGCGTGGAATCCGCCCTGTTCCAGGAAGCGTTTCATGCCCAGTTCGATGCGCGCCGCATCAATGACGTTCTGGCGCTTGTCGCCGTTGATCTGCGCCGCCGCGGTCAGGCGGTAGCTGCTTTCATATTCATCCACCAGCGCGCTGATATCGCCCTCGCTGATGTCGTTCACCACCTGCACCAGATCGCCCACGGCCCAGGTATTAACCGAGAAACCGAATTTGATCTGCGCGGCGACTTTATCGCCGTCGGTCACCGCTACTTCGCGCATGTTATCGCCAAAACGCACCACTTTCAGATGGCGGGTATCCTGTTTCGATACCGCCTGGCGCATCCAGGATCCAATGCGCTGCTGCGCGTGTTGATCCTGCCAGTGACCGGTCACCACGCCGTGCTGCTGACGCATACGCGCGCCGATGAAGCCAAACTCGCGGCCGCCGTGTGCGGTCTGGTTCAGGTTCATAAAGTCCATATCGATGCTGTCCCACGGCAGGGAGGCGTTGAACTGGGTATGGAACTGGAGAAGCGGCTTGTTGAGGATCGTCAGGCCGTTGATCCACATTTTGGCCGGGGAGAAGGTGTGCAGCCACACCACCATCCCGGCGCATTTGTCGTCGTAGTTCGCATCGCGGCAGATATGGGTAATTTCGTCCGGCGTGGTGCCGAGCGGTTTCAGCACCAGTTTGCACGGCAGTTTGGCCTCGGCGTTCAGGGCGTTAACCACGTGCTCCGCGTGTTTCGTCACCTGCTGCAGCGCTTCCGGCCCATATAGATGCTGGCTGCCAATGACAAACCACACTTCATAATTATTAAAAATGCTCATTATCGTGTCCTTAATGTGTCAGGGTTGCCGGTTTTTCCGCGGTGTTTTTGGCCGGGGCGGCGACAGGGAGATAGTGTTGTTCGGCGCTTTTCGACCACTGCAGGTAGCGCTGATAAAGCTGTTCGAAGCGTTGGGCCTGCGAAGCGCGTGGCTGGAGCGTGCTCTCAACTTTGCTTGCCATGTGCTGCTGCGCGGTCGGGATATCCACGTGAACGCCTGCCGCGACGGCGGCGAAAATGGCGGCCCCGAGGGCACAGCACTGATCGGAGGCGACAATCTGCAGCGGACGGTTCAGCACGTCGCAGCAGGCCTGCATGATCACCGGGTTTTTACGCGCAATGCCGCCAAGGGCCATCACCTCGTTCACGGCGATCCCCTGCTCGGTGAAGCACTCCATGATGGCGCGTGCGCCAAAGGCGGTAGCCGCAATCAGGCCGCCAAACAGCGCGGGCGCGTCGGTCGCCAGATTCAGGTCGGTGATCACGCCTTTAAGACGCTGATTGGCAAACGGGGTACGACGGCCGTTAAACCAGTCAAGCACCACCGGGAGATGATCCAGCGACGGGTTTTTCGCCCAGGCTTCGGTCAGCTGCGGAAGAAGCTGTTTTTTGCTGGCGGCGATCTGCGTTTTCAGTTCCGGATGGGTTTCCGCCAGCTGATCCAGCGGCCAGCCGAGCACGCGGCCAAACCAGGCGTAGATATCACCGAAGGCGGATTGCCCGGCTTCTAGCCCGATAAAATCAGGGACCACGCTGCCGTCCACCTGACCGCAAATCCCTTTCACGGCGCGATCGCCGACGGTGGCTTTATCGGCGGTGAGGATGTCGCAGGTCGAGGTGCCAATGACTTTCACCAGCGTATTCGGCTGTGCGCCCGCGCCGACGGCACCCATATGGCAGTCGAACGCCCCGCCGGAAATCGCCACGTTTTGCGGCAGACCCAGACGCTGCGCCCACTCGGCGCAGAGGGTTCCGACCGGAATGTCGGCGGTAAAGGTGTCGGTAAAGAGCGGGTATTTCAGGCTTTGATTGATGAGCGGATCGAGTTCATCGAAGAACGACGCCGGAGGCAGTCCGCCCCAGCTTTCATGCCACAGGGATTTATGCCCGGCGCTGCAGCGGCCGCGGCGAATATACTGCGGGCGGGTGGTGCCTGACAGCAGGGCTGGCACCCAGTCGCAGAGCTCAATCCACGACACTGCAGCCTGCGCCACGGCGCGGTCGGCGCGGGTCACGTGCAGAATTTTGGCCCAGAACCACTCGCTGGAATAAATCCCGCCAATGTAGCGGGAGTAGTCGGTTTTGCCTGTCTGATGGCACAAACGGGTGATGGCTTCGGCCTCTTCAACCGCAGTATGGTCTTTCCACAGCACGAACATGGCGTTCGGGTTGTCGGCAAACTCAGGACGCAGCGCCAGCACGCGGCCTTCGGCATCCACCGGAGCTGGCGTCGAGCCGGTACTGTCTACGCCAATGCCGACGATCTCCGCGCGCTGGGCTTCACTCAGTTCAGCAAGCACGGTTTTGATCGCCGCTTCCATCGATTCGATGTAGTCGCGCGGGTGGTGGCGGAACTGGTTATTTGGCGCATCGCAGTAACGCCCCTCTTGCCAGCGCGGATACCACTCCACGCTGGTTGCTATCTCCTGGCCCGTACGACACTCCACCGCCAGGGCGCGTACCGAGTCACTGCCAAAATCGAGGCCAATCGCAATTGCCATTTATGTTGCTCCATCAAAAAACGGGTATGGATCAACATTAGAGATTGGGGGCGAAAATCGTCAGGCAGGATCCGCTAATCTTATGGATTAAATTGCTGTTGAGGTGGAAAGTGTGACGCCGTGCAAATATTCAATGTGGACATTTCTGCCGCAGTTATAGACACTTTTGTTACCGCTGATTGACATGATGTCGCGGAAAAATCTGGGGTAAAGGCTGAGGCAAAGCGGAATTAAAAGAGCGGGCAGGTGATTGAGATCTTTTAACGACCCGTTTTTATACGGCTTTTATCGATATGGACAATTTGTTTCCTTATTGACCGTCGGGAGTCACCTGTTTATGGCCGAAATACAAAACGATCCCCTGTTGCCGGGCTACTCCTTCAACGCCCATCTGGTGGCGGGTTTGACCCCCATTGAAGCCGACGGCTACCTCGACTTTTTCGTCGATCGTCCGCTGGGGATGAAAGGCTATATCCTGAATATCACCGTGCGCGGCGAAGGGATCATCAAAAATCACGATCGGCAGTTTGTCTGTCGTCCGGGCGATATTTTGCTGTTTCCGCCGGGGGAGATTCACCACTACGGACGCCATCCGGACGCGAAAGAGTGGTATCACCAGTGGGTCTACTTCCGCCCGCGCGCCTACTGGCAGGAGTGGCTGGCCTGGCCGGCGATTTTTGCCCACACCGGTTTTTATCGCCCCGACGAAGCGCATCAGGCGCAGTTCCGCGAGCTGTTTGCGCAGATTATCGAAGCCCAGGCGGGCGGGCGCTACGCCGAACTGCTGGCGATCAATCTGCTGGAACAGCTGCTGCTGCGGCGCATGGAGGCGATCAACGCGTCGCTCAACCCGCCGCTGGATAACCGCGTGCGCGATGCCTGTCAGTACATCAGCGATCATCTGGCGGACAGCCAGTTTGATATCGCGGGGGTCGCCCAGCACGTCTGTCTGTCGCCGTCGCGCCTGTCGCATCTCTTCCGCCAGCAGCTTGGCGTGAGCGTCCTGAGCTGGCGCGAGGATCAGCGCATCAGCCAGGCCAAACTGCTGCTCAGCACCACGCGCATGCCCATTGCCACCGTCGGGCGTAACGTCGGCTTTGAAGATCAGCTCTATTTCTCCCGCGTCTTTAAGAAATGTACTGGCGCCAGCCCCAGTGAATTCCGCGCCGGGTGTGAATAAAACGTAAATAAAACTAAACAAACAGGTGAAGTCTGGCGGCACCCGGTAAACTATTCAGACAATTGTTGTCTTGACGCGGCAGGAAGCACTTCGCAGAATCCCTGCTCTGTTATCTGACCGGAAACGTTATGCAGGCATTGCTGGAACATTTTATTACGCAGTCCGTCGCCTATTCGCTGATTGCCGTCGCGCTGGTCGCCTTTCTTGAATCGCTGGCGCTGGTCGGGCTGATATTACCCGGAACGGTGATGATGGCGGGCCTCGGGGCGCTGATCGGCAGCGGCGAGGTGAACTTCTGGCAGGCATGGATGGCCGGTATCGTGGGCTGTTTGCTGGGGGACTGGATCTCTTTCTGGCTCGGCTGGCGCTTCAAAAAGCCGCTGCATCGCTGGTCGTTCATGAAAAAGAACAAAGCGTTGCTCGATAAAACCGAGCATGCCCTGCATCAGCACAGCATGTTTACCATTCTGATTGGGCGATTCATTGGGCCGACGCGCCCGATTGTGCCGATGGTTGCCGGGATGCTGGACCTGCCCGTCGCAAAGTTTCTGCTGCCGAACATCATCGGCTGTCTTCTCTGGCCGCCAGTTTACTTCCTGCCGGGCATTCTGGCCGGTGCGGCGATTGATATCCCCGCCGATGCGCAAAGCGGTCATTTTAAATGGCTGCTGTTAGGGACCGCGCTGCTGCTGTGGGTCGCGTTTTGGTTGTGCTGGAGATTGTGGCGCAGTGCGAAGGCGGGGACGGATCGTCTGACCCACTATCTGCCGCGTGGGCGCCTGATGATGCTCGCGCCCTTAACGCTCGGGATCGCCGTGGTAGCGCTGGTGGCGTTGATTCGTCATCCGCTGATGCCGGTGTATGGCGAGATTTTGTTGAAGGTGGTAAGCCGGTAGTTTATCGCCCGATGGCGCTACGCTTATCGGGCCTACAAACCACTCATTCCGTAGGCCGGGTAAGGTGCAGCCGCCACCCGGCTTTTTTACTGCGGCACGATCCCCAACAACGCGGAGGCACTCGCCTTACCGCTCACCAACTCCTGCGTCTCCCCATCCCACGCAATTCGCCCGTCGGCGATCACCACTGAACGCGCTGCGATCCGCGCGGCGTCTTCTACGCTGTGCGACACCATCAGCATGGTCAGGTTCTTCTGCTGGCACACCTCTTTCACCAGCAGCAACATCTCCTGGCGCAGGGCCGGGTCGAGGGCGGAGAAAGGTTCGTCGAGGAGTAAAATCGGCTGTTCGCGCACCAGACAGCGCGCAAGGGCGACGCGCTGACGCTGCCCGCCAGAGAGCTCGCCCGGCAGGCGGTCGAGAAATTCGTTCAGCCCCATCTGCTGTGCGATAGATTCCAGTTTTTCACGCTGAGCCGCCGACAGTTTGAGACCGGGGTCCATCCCCAGCCCGATATTCTGGCGCACCGTCAGATGGGTAAACAGGTTGTTTTCCTGAAACAGCATCGACACCGGCCGCTGGGACGGCGGCGTGTGGGTGTGATTCTGCCCGTCAATCACCATCTCCCCGCGCGCCGGAGGCAGAAAACCGGCAATCAAATTGAGCAGCGTGCTTTTCCCCGCACCGCTCGGGCCGAGGATCGCCATCATCTCCCCGCGCCCGACGGAGAGCGTAAACCGCATCGGCAGATGCTGATAAAGCCAGGTTACATCAGTCAGTTTTAGCATCGCGCCCCGGAAGTTTTTCGATAACGGTGAAGAGGGTAAAACAGAGCAGCAGCAGGAGCAGAGCGGTGACCGCGCCATCCTGACTGCGATACGAGCCGATCTGCTGATACAGCCAGAACGGCAGGGTGCGGAAATCGTCGTTGCCAAACAGCGCCACCACGCCGAAATCGCCAATCGACAGCACGCTGGCAAACGCCAGCGCCTGTGCCAGCGGGCGTTTCAGAGCGCGCAGTTCCACCACTTTCAGCCGCTGCCAGCCGCGCATCCCCAGCGACTGGCACAGCAAGGTGTAGCGGGCGCTCAGGTCGCGCATCGGGTTTTCCAGCACTTTCAGCGCGTAGGGGATCGCCATCAGCGCGTTGGTGAAAATCACGATCCCGTCAGCGTGTTCGGGTAAGCCGATGGTACTGTTAAACAGCAAAAAGAACCCGGTCGCCAGCACGATCCCCGGCATCGCCAGAATCAACATTCCGCTCAACTCCAGCGCCTGTCCGGCGATGCGCGACTGGCGGGCGTAGAGCTCACGGCTGCTCCACAAGAGCATCATGGTCAGGAGAATGCACAGCAATCCGGCCCCGAGAGCGATACGCAACGACGTCCACAGCGCCTGCCACAGCACCGGCTGTTGCAGCACGGAAAACAGATTCAGATTGAGCCCATCCACCACCACCGCCAATAGTGGCGGAAGTAATAACAGCAGCGCGAGGGCAATCAGCAGGAGATCGCCCAGACGACTGCGCAGGCTGTCCTGCGGGTCGCGCCAGCCGTTCACCTGATGGCTGCCGACGGCAATCGCCTTGCTCAGGCGCTGGCTGAGCAGCACCAGCCCCAGACAGCAGAACATCTGGATCATCGCCAGCACTGCCGCGCGGCCTGGATCGTAGTCAAAGCTCAGCGCCTGATAGATCGCCAGCTCAATGGTGGTAGCCTGCGGCCCGCCGCCAAGCGACAGCACGGTGGCAAAGCTGGCGAAGCAGAGCATAAAAATCAGTGCCGCAACGGGCGGGATCTGCCGACGCAGCCACGGCCACTCGACAAAGCGGAAAAAGGCAAAACCGCGCATCCCGAGCTGAGCCGCCAGCTGGCGCTGCTCGCCGGGAATGTTTTCCAGCGCTTGCAGGAACAGGCGCGTCGCCATCGGCATATTGAAGAACACGTGAGCGAGTAAAATGCCCTGCAGGCCGTAAGGGGAGAAAGTCCACTCCAGTCCGAAGGCATTCAACAGCGTGGCGATCCACCCCTGGCGTCCGTACACGCTCAGAATACCGAAGACGGCGACCAGCACGGGCAGAATCAACGTCATCGCGCACAGGCGCAGCAGGGCTTGCCTGCCGGGGAAGCGGCGGCGATAGAGCGCCCGGGCTAAAAAGATCGCCGGAACCACAGAAAGCAGGGCAGAGAGAAACGCCTGCCAGAAGGAGAACCGCACCACGTGCCAGAGATAGCTATCGTGCCGCAGCGCGGCGATGTCGCTTTCCGGTGCGTTCAGCCACAGGGCAAGAAAAGCCCCCAGGCTCACCACCACCATCAGCGTGGCGGCAGTCAGCCCGGGGATCAGCCAGCCGGGAATTAGCGGCTGACGGCGCGTTGCCATTCACTGATCCAGGCGGCGCGCTGAGTGGAAACCTGCTGCGGGGTGAACTCGAGCGTGGTTTGCGGTTTGCTCAGTTGGTCAAAGCCGGCGGGCAGCGTAACGTCCGTCACCGGGTACATCCAGTTGCCGGTCGGGATCGCATTCTGGAACCCAGGAGAGACCATAAATTTCAGGAACTTTTCTGCCAGTTCCGGCTGTTTGCTGGCGGCGGTACGCGCGGCGACTTCCACCTGCAGATAGTGGCCTTCGGCGAAGTTCGCGGCGGCGTAGTTGTCTTTCTTCTCTTCGATGATGTGATAGGCCGGAGAGGTGGTGTAGCTCAGGACCAGATCGCTTTCACCTTTCAGGAACAGGCCGTAGGCTTCGCTCCAGCCTTTGGTGACGGTGACGGTTTTGGCAGCCAGTTTTTGCCAGGCTTCCGGCGCTTTATCGCCGTACACTTTTTGCATCCACAGCAGCAGGCCCAGGCCCGGCGTGCTGGTGCGCGGATCCTGATAAATCACGCGCCATTTCTGGTCGCTTTCGACCAGCTCTTTCAGGCTTTTCGGCGGGTTTTTCAGCTTGTTTTTGTCGTAGACGAAGGCGAAGTAGCCGTAATCGAAGGGCACGAAGGTGTCGTTTTTCCAGCCGCCCGGCACGCTGACCGCATCGGCGGCGACACCGCTTTTGGCGAACAGATTAGTTTGCGAGGCCGCTTCCAGCAGATTGTTGTCGAGACCCAGCACCACGTCGGCTTTGCTGTTTTTGCCTTCCATCCGCAGACGGTTCAGCAGGGAAACGCCGTCTTCCAGCGCCACGAATTTCAGTTCGCAGTTGCAATCGGCTTCAAAGGCTTTTTTGACCACCGGGCCAGGGCCCCAGTCGGCGGCAAAGGAGTCGTAGGTGTAGACCGTCAAAACGGGTTTGGCAAAAGCAGGCAGCGCGAAGAGCGCCAGCAGGGGGAGAACTTTTTTTAACACTTTGCACCTCAAAGTTGAGTGGCAAAGGATTTTGAGCGACAGCCTCAAATCCCTTCGCCGGCGTTATCCGGATCAGGTTCGACGGGTATTATCTCAGCGCACATCATCGATGCAGCACCCCGTTGAGAACGGCGGTATTGTAATGATTTGGTGAATATTACGAAAGTGTTATGGCTCCGGCGGCGCAAACCAGGCGGATTTAAAGTCAAACCAGCCCAGGGTGTTCATGCGCAGGCCGCGCATACTGCGCTGTCCCTGAATCATCAGCCAGTGGTGGATCAGCGGCACCATCGCCTGCTGGGAGAGCAGTTGTTGGCACCAGACCGCCAGATTCATATCGCCCGCTCGCCACTGGGCGGCGTCCTGCTGCCAGTCGCGGGCGATGCAGTGTTGGATAAGCGGAATCTCATACAGATGTGAGAATAACGAGAAATCGAGCGGCAGGGTGAAGTTTGCGCTGTTGAGCCAGATATCGCTGACTGCTTCGCCGCGATGCCATTCATCGTATTCCACCTCCTGAATCTCCAGCGTCACGCCTTCTGCCGCCAGAAGTTTGCTCATGATGCGGGCAATAAACCGGTGCTCCACATGTTCGCGATAATAGGTCAGGGTAATGGATTCCAGCCCGGCGGGCTTTTCGCACCGCCCAGGGCGGGCGTGGTGCCAGCGCGGCAGCAGTCCGTAGGCCGGGAACCAATAGGTCTGATGCTGATCTTCCGCCTGATAAATCAGATTCGCAGGCGCGAGAATCTGACTGACCCACTGGCGCACCTCGCGGCTCGCGCCCCGGTGGGTACGGGAGTCAAATAGCAGATAGTAACAGCCCTCTTCGAGGCGACTTTCGACGGCTTTTTCCCCGTCGGTCGGGCCTTCCAGCGTCAGACCGGGGCTGAACTCTTCGCTGATCTCCGGCAGCACCCAGACATTCACCTCGTCAATCAACGCGCGATAGCCAAAGTAGTCATCAAAGGCGCGGATTTTGAGCTGATTGCTATTGTTGCGCATCACCGCGTAAGGGCCGGTCCCGACCGGCTGGCTGGCGAAATTCGGCATGGTTCCCCACTCGTGGGGCAAAATCATCGACGGGACGTAGCCCATCAGCCACGGCAGCCACTGGTCGGGTTCGGACAGCTCAATATCCAGCGTCCAGGCGGTGGGAGAGTGAATCTGCGTGATGTGGGAGTAGAGCGGCAGCTCGCGGGCGCGCTGCAGGGAGGCGATGACGTCTTCCATCTCCAGCTCGCGGCCATGATGAAAATGGATGCCGGGACGCAAAAAAAAGCGCCAGTGCAAGGGGGATAATTGCTGCCAGTGGTGCGCGATGTCCGCTTCCAGTTCCCCGTTTTCCTCATTTATGCGCGTCAGGCCGCTGAAGATCTGGCGCGCCATGTGCGTTTCGGAACGGCGTAACGCCGTGCCGGGCAGCAGGTTTTTCATCGGACGATAGTAGAGCACGCGCAGGATGTGTTTCCCCTGGCGGAAGCTGCGGCCCAGATGAGAGACCAGCATCTGACGCACGGCGGCTTTGTCGCCCACCAGTTGCACCAGCTGATCGATGCGATCCTGCTCCAGCAGGTCCTCGGCGCGCTGTTGCTGGAGTGCCAGGCCGGTGTAGAGGAAGGTTAAGCGCGAACGTTTTCCGCGTCCGGCTTCGGCTTCCCAGTTAAGCCAGCCCTGCTGCTGCATGGTGTTGAGCAGGGTACGCATATGGCGGCGCGAGCAGTTCAGGAGTTCGGCCAGCTCGTTCAGCGTGGTCTCTTTTGACTGGCCTTCGCAGCACTGCCAGAGGCGGATGAATTGTTGTTGCAGACGACCAGATGGCATAAAAGGGGAACTCCTGACAAAAAATCAGCAATTTATTATTCCTCATAATAAGCCAATACTTCTTCCTGTTGAAGTGAGGAGGTGATTATGAAGAGGTCTACCGCACGTCAGTTTTATCAGCAGTACTTTTCAGCGACAAAAGGAGTGTCCTGGCTGGCCCGCCAGTGTGCAGAACAGCGCCTGAAAATGCTCGAAGATCTGATGCAGTGGGATGTTACGAATCCGACCTCTTCCCGCTGACTTGCCTCGATCATGTGTGACTGAGTATTGGTGCTTATCACCCGCCAGCAAAATGTTTTTGCTGGCTTTTTTCGTTTACACTGCCTCCTGATTTCGCTCCTCTTTGACAAGGAACTGCGCATGCTCTGGTTGATGACGATGGGCCGCCGCCTGAACGGCGTGTATGCCGCTTTTATGCTGGTGGCCTTTATGATGGGCGTCGCGGGCGCGCTACAGGCACCGACCCTGAGCCTGTTCCTGAGTCGCGAGGTCGGAGCGCAGCCTTTCTGGGTCGGCCTGTTTTATACGGTCAACGCCATTGCCGGGATCCTGGTCAGCCTGTGGCTGGCAAAACGATCCGACAGCCAGGGCGATCGTCGCAAATTAATCCTGTTCTGCTGCGCGATGGCGATCGGTAACGCGCTGCTGTTTGCTTTCAACCGCCACTATCTGACGCTGCTCACCTGCGGGGTGCTGCTGGCGTCACTTGCCAATACCGCCATGCCGCAGCTCTTTGCGCTGGCGCGTGAATACGCCGACAGCTCTGCGCGGGAAGTGGTGATGTTCAGCTCGGTGATGCGTGCGCAGCTATCGCTGGCGTGGGTGATCGGCCCGCCGCTGGCTTTTATGCTGGCGCTGAATTACGGCTTTACGATGATGTTTTCTATCGCGGCGGGGATTTTTGCCATTAGCCTCGCGCTCATCGCCTTCGTCCTGCCGTCCGTGGCGAGGGTGGAGCAGGCGGCGGACAGGCCGATCACTCAGGTGAGCGGCTGGCACAACAAAAATGTGCGCATGCTGTTTATCGCCTCCACGCTGATGTGGACCTGCAACACCATGTACATCATCGATATGCCGCTGTGGATCAGCAGCGATCTGGGGCTGCCGGATAAGCTCGCCGGGATTTTGATGGGCACTGCGGCAGGGCTGGAGATCCCGGCGATGATCCTCGCGGGTTTCTACGTGAAACGCTTTGGCAAGCGCCGGATGATGGTGATCGCGGTGGCGGCTGGCGTGCTGTTTTATCTCGGATTGATTCTGTTCCATTCCCGCGAGGCGCTGCTGGCGCTCCAGCTGTTTAACGCGATTTTTATCGGCATCGTCGCCGGGATTGGCATGCTGTGGTTCCAGGATCTGATGCCCGGACGGGCGGGATCTGCGACCACGCTGTTTACCAACAGTATTTCGACCGGTGTGATTCTGGCGGGGGTGATTCAGGGGGCGCTGGCGCAAAGCTACGGGCACTTCGCGGTGTACTGGGTGATTACGGGGATTTCGCTGGTGACGCTGGGGCTGACGTTGCGCGTCAGGGATGTTTAGTTTTGCCGGGTGGCGGTTTCGCCTTACCCGGCCTACAAACCCAACAAAATGGCCCGCGAAAGCGGGCCTTTTTCGTTAGCGCATAAACGCCGGTTGTTTGTTTTCGTAGGTCGCAATCGACGCTTCGTGTTGAAGCGTCAAACCGATGCTGTCGAGACCGTTAATCATGCAGTGGCGGCGGAAATCGTCGATTTTAAAGCTGTAGGTTTTATCACCCGCTTTCACTACCTGGGCTTCCAGATCCACTTCAAACGAAATGCCCGGATTGGCTTTCACCAGCGCGAATAGCTCATCGACCTGTTCGTCGCTCAGGGTCACCGGCAGCAGCTGGTTGTTGAAGCTGTTGCCGTAAAAGATGTCGGCAAAGCTCGGGGCGATCACCACTTTAAAACCGTAGTCGGTCAGGGCCCACGGCGCGTGTTCACGGGAAGAACCGCAGCCGAAGTTTTCGCGCGCTAACAGGATCGATGCGCCCTTAAATTCCGGGAAGTTCAGAACGAACTCGGGATTCGGCTGCTGGCCCTGATCGTCGAGAAAACGCCAGTCGTTGAACAGGTGCGCGCCGAAGCCGGTGCGGGTCACTTTCTGCAAAAACTGTTTCGGAATGATGGCGTCCGTATCCACGTTCGCCGCATCCAGCGGGACAACCCGGCCCGTATGTTGGGTAAATTTCTCTGCCATGATTGTCTCCTTATTTCAAACCACGAATATCGGCAAAATGACCGGTCACAGCGGCAGCCGCTGCCATCGCCGGGCTCACCAGATGGGTACGTCCCCCGCGGCCCTGACGGCCTTCAAAGTTACGGTTGCTGGTGGAGGCGCAGCGCTCGCCTGGGTTCAGACGGTCGTTGTTCATCGCCAGACACATGGAGCAACCCGGTAAGCGCCACTCAAAACCGGCTTCGATAAAGATCTTATCCAGACCTTCGGCTTCCGCCTGCGCTTTTACCGGGCCGGAGCCAGGCACGACCAGCGCCTGCACGCCAGGAGCCACTTTGCGGCCTTTGGCAATTTCCGCCGCCGCGCGCAAATCTTCGATACGGGAGTTGGTGCAGGAGCCGATAAACACTTTATCGATCGCCACGTCGGTCAGCGGCACCCCCGGTTTCAGGCCCATGTAGGCCAGCGCTTTTTCGGCGCTCGCGCGTTCAACCGGATCGGCAAACGAGGCTGGATCGGGGATGTTGTCGTTGACGGAAATCACCTGGCCTGGGTTGGTGCCCCAGGTGACCTGCGGGGCGATCTCTTCGGCCTGCAGCGTCACCACGGTGTCGAAGGTCGCGCCGTCGTCGGTTTGCAGGGTTTTCCAGTATTGCACCGCATCGTCATAATCTTTGCCTTTCGGCGCGTGCAGACGACCTTTCACGTAGTTGAAGGTGGTTTCGTCAGGCGCGACCAGACCGGCTTTGGCCCCCATCTCGATCGCCATGTTGCACAGGGTCATACGACCTTCCATGCTCAGTGCGCGGATGGCGTCGCCGCAGAATTCCACCACGTGACCGGTTCCGCCTGCGCTGCCGGTTTTACCGATAATCGCCAGCACGATGTCTTTGGCGGTAATGCCTGGTGCCGCCTGGCCGTTAACTTCAATTTTCATGGTTTTCGCGCGGCCCTGTTTCAGGGTTTGCGTCGCCAGAACGTGCTCCACTTCGGAGGTGCCGATACCAAAGGCCAGCGCACCGAACGCCCCGTGGGTCGCGGTATGAGAGTCGCCGCAGACGATGGTCATGCCCGGCAAGGTGATGCCTTGCTCAGGCCCCATCACGTGGACGATGCCCTGATACGGGTGATTCAGATCGTACAGCTCAACGCCGAACGCGTTGCAGTTCTTAATCAGCTCTTGCATCTGGATACGCGCCATTTCACCGGATGCGTTGATGTCTTTGGTCTGCGTGGATACGTTGTGATCCATGGTGGCGAAGGTTTTACCCGGCTGGCGAACCGGACGGTTGTGCGCGCGCAGGCCGTCAAATGCCTGTGGAGACGTCACTTCGTGCACCAGATGACGGTCGATGTACAGCAGCGGGGTTTCGTTTTGTGCCTCAAAAACCACGTGAGCATCAAACAATTTTTCGTATAACGTCTTCGCCATGATTACACCCCTTCAGCGACATAGCGGGCAATGATATCGCCCATTTCATCGGTACTGACGGCCGCCGCGCCGCGCGCTAAGTCGCCGGTGCGGATACCTTCTTCTAATGCGCGGTTGATGGCGCTTTCGATGGCGTCTGCCGCATCGTTTGCATCCAGGCTGTAGCGCAGCAGCAGGGCCAGGGAGAGGATCTGGGCAATCGGGTTGGCGATATTTTTACCCGCGATATCCGGCGCTGAACCGCCTGCAGGCTCGTACAGACCAAACCCTTCTTCGTTCAGGCTGGCGGACGGCAGCATGCCCATCGAGCCGGTGATCATTGCGCATTCGTCAGAGAGAATGTCGCCGAACAGGTTGGAGCACAGCAGGACGTCAAACTGCGACGGGTCTTTAATCAACTGCATGGTGGCGTTGTCGATGTACATATGGGCCAGCTCAACGTCCGGATATTCTTTGGCGATTTCGTTGACGATCTCGCGCCACAGAATCGAGGATTGCAGGACATTGGCTTTATCAATGGAAGTCACTTTGTGACGACGTTTGCGCGCAGATTCAAAGGCGATGCGGGCAATACGTTCGATTTCAAAACGGTGATACACCTCGGTATCAAAGGCTTTTTCATGCTGACCGCTGCCTTCGCGGCCCTTCGGCTGGCCGAAATAGATACCGCCGGTTAATTCACGCACGCACAGAATGTCGAAGCCGTTGGCGGCAATATCGGCGCGCAGCGGGCAAAACTCTTCCAGCCCCTGATACAGCTTCGCCGGACGCAGGTTGCTGAACAGTTTGAAATGCTTACGCAGCGGCAGCAGCGCGCCGCGCTCAGGCTGCTCTGCTGGCGGCAGATGTTCCCATTTCGGGCCGCCGACGGAGCCGAACAGGACCGCATCGGCGTTTTCGCAGCCTTCGACGGTGGCTTTCGGCAGCGGGGTGCCGTGGTTATCAATCGCAATACCGCCCACATCGTAGTGGCTGGTGGTGATTTTCATTGCGAAACGGGCGCGGATCGCTTCCAGGACTTTCAGGGCTTGTGTCATCACTTCCGGACCAATGCCATCGCCCGGCAACACAGCAATATGGTAATTCTTCGACATTACACGGTTTCCTTATTGTTCTCTTTATTCTGAGCTTTGCGTTGCAACTCTTTTTCGACTTCTGCGGCGCGCCAGATGTTGTTCAGGACGTGCACCATGGCTTTGGCGGAGGATTCGACGATGTCTGTCGCCAGGCCCACACCGTGGAAGCGGCGGCCGTTGTAGGTGACAACGATGTCGACCTGACCCAGTGCGTCTTTGCCGTGGCCTTTGGCGCTGAGATCGTATTTGACCAGTTCAATGTCGTAGCTGGTGATGCGGTTGATCGCCTGGTAAATCGCATCGACCGGGCCGTTGCCGTTGGCGGCTTCGGCTTTAACGTCATCACCGCAGGCCAGTTTGACGGAGGCGGTGGCGATGTCGCTGGAGCCGGACTGCACGCTGAAGTAGTCCAGACGGAAGTGCTCTGGCTCTTCCTGCTGTTTGTTAATGAAGGCTAATGCTTCCAGGTCGTAATCGAAGACCTGACCTTTTTTGTCCGCCAGCTTCAGGAACGCGTCGTACAGATGATCCATGTTGTAGTCGCTTTCCTTGTAACCCATCTCTTCCATACGGTGTTTCACCGCCGCACGGCCAGAGCGGGAGGTCAGGTTCAGCTGCACCTGGTTCAGGCCGATGGATTCCGGGGTCATGATTTCGTAGTTTTCGCGGTTCTTCAGCACGCCATCCTGGTGGATGCCTGAGGAGTGGGCGAACGCGCCGGTGCCGACAATCGCCTTGTTCGCTGGGATCGGCATGTTGCAGATCTGGCTGACGGTCTGGCTGGTACGCCAGATTTCGTTGTGATTGATGCGGGTCTGCACATTCATGATGTCTTTGCGCACTTTGATCGCCATGATCACTTCTTCCAGCGAACAGTTACCGGCGCGTTCGCCGATGCCGTTCATCGCGCCTTCTACCTGGCGCGCACCGGCGTGGACTGCGGCAATGGCGTTGCCCACGGCCAAACCCAAATCGTCATGGGTGTGGACGGAGATAATGGCTTTATCAATATTCGGCACGTGCTCGTACAAGCCGGTAATGATGTTGGAGAACTCGAACGGCATGGTGTAGCCGACGGTGTCCGGGATGTTGATGGTGGTGGCACCGGCGTTAATCGCAGCTTCAACCACGCGCGCCAGATCGGCGATGGGCGTACGGCCTGCATCTTCGCAGGAGAATTCGACGTCGTCGGTGTAGTTGCGGGCGCGTTTCACCATATAGATTGCGCGTTCAATCACTTCATCCAGCGTACTGCGCAGCTTGGTGGCGATATGCATCGGCGAGGTGGCGATAAAGGTGTGAATGCGGAAAGCTTCGGCCACTTTCAGCGACTCGGCGGCGACGTCGATATCTTTCTCGACGCAGCGTGCCAGGCCACACACGCGGCTGTTTTTGATGGTGCGTGCGATGGTCTGTACGGATTCAAAATCACCCGGAGAAGAGACCGGGAAACCCACCTCCATCACGTCGACACCCATACGTTCGAGGGCCAGCGCAATCTGCAGTTTCTCTTTCACACTCAGGCTTGCCTGTAACGCCTGTTCACCGTCACGTAAAGTTGTATCGAAAATAACGACTTGCTGGCTCATGGGTTAGGTCCTTGTCTGTCCTGGGGCGCCTTGCTACGAGCATAAAAAAACCCGCGCAGTGGCGCGGGTTTGTTTGTTTACTGAAGACGATTCAACGTTGAATTTCGCCCGCCAGCCTACCGCGCACAGTGGATGCGTTTAGTAGTAGTAGGCTGAAGTGGCGAGTGGTACGAATCATGAATCGGGCTCCAGATGAATGCGTTATGCTTTTAGTGGTACTGGATATGCGGATTCAAGTCAACCCCCGAAGTGAAAAACACCCTCAAACCGTCATGATAATCGGATTTCTGCTTTAGCGTATTGTGCTGGGTTTTGCTACAGAGCTTATTTAAATTGTCTACTTTTGGACTTTAAATAATGATTGAAAATAAATTTAATATAATTCGTTTCAATTAATCATGACCAAATGTGTTTGCGGCGCTACTGCTAAAGTCATTAAATTCATTGGGTTGTGATTTTTTCAGATACGCAGTGAGTGAATGAAAGTCCACCAATGATAATGGATTGTTAACCAACAGACGTTGGTCATGTTGAATAGTTTAATAAAACTTAAATATTTGTTTACCGGAAGGCTTATTGTTTATTCATTGGATTTATGGTTTCATTCAAATCCTAATGTTCTGGTTATTGCTTGGTTCCTTATCGCTTGAACTCGTGTATACCTGCACCTGTTATTTGGCATAAGCATTTTATATATTCCGAATTTTAAACTTTTCTCTTTTTCTGGTTTTATCTGCATGATAAATAATATTTTTAAAAGTTATTTCTGCACTAAGGCAAAGGGAGTTTAGCGTGACAGTGGAGTTAGATATGTTAGAAAAAAGAAATGATCAGCCTCACACGACAAGTGAAGGGACCAGGCCGCAACTGCGTACGGTAGATCTTAACTTATTAACCGTTTTTGATGCTGTTATGCAGGAACAGAATATTACCCGAGCCGCGCAGTCTTTAGGGATGTCTCAGCCTGCCGTCAGTAATGCCGTTGCCAGACTTAAACTGATGTTTAACGATGAACTCTTCGTCCGCTATGGCCGCGGGATCCAGCCTACCGCCAGAGCCTATCAGCTTTTTGCCTCCGTGCGTCAGGCGTTGCAGCTGGTCCAGAATGAGTTGCCAGGGTCCGGATTCGAACCTCTAAGCAGTGAACGTGTTTTCCACCTTTGCGTGTGCAGTCCGCTGGATAATTATCTGACTTCCGTTATCTATAATAAAGTCGAGGCCATCGCGCCTAATATTCATCTGATATTTAAGTCATCCTTAAATCAAAACACTGAGCATCAGCTTCGTTATCAGGAAACAGAATTTGTTCTTGGCTATGAAGAGTTTCGTCGCCCGGAATTTTCTTGCGTTCCCTTGTTCAAAGATGAAATGGTGTTAGTCGCCAGCAAAACCCATCCGCGCATTAATGGTCCGCTGCTGGAAAGCGATGTTTATAATGAACAGCATGCGGTGGTGGCGCTTGATCGCTACGCCTCATTTAGCCAGCCCTGGTACGATACCCCGGATAAACAAGCCAGCGTGGCATACCAGGGAATGGCCATGGTGAGCGTGTTGAATATCGTTTCGCAGACGCACCTGGTGGCCATTGCCCCTCGTTGGCTGGCGGAAGAGTTCTCCTCCCAGCTCAATCTGCAAATATTATCGCTGCCGCTGAAACTAAATAGTCGCACCTGTTATCTTTCCTGGCACGAAGCTGCAGGGCGAGATAAAGGCCATCAGTGGATGGAAGAGTTATTGGTGAGCGTTTGCCGGCGTTAATCGCCATCAGGATAAATCGGTGTAAATCATCCGGTTTATCCTGCCTTTATTTCCAGAGGTAGTATTTTATCCTGTCATGAATTTTTCCCTTCGCTTTTTACCGCGCAAAAATAGATGAATTACTGATTCAGTCTCCTTTTAAGCGACGAATCATCATCGCCAAAGTGTATTCCAGTGGAATTCACCATATCTTGTCATAATCCCTGTGTATTCTGCTTTTAGTCCCTTTTTCACGCCTCCGTTTGCTGATTGCCTGCCTCATAGGGAGCGGTTAAGGTGAAGGTCACTCTGCAAAAATGTAAGACAGGGGCAACCCTGGTCAGCAAGACGGCGAGGAAATGAATTCCTGTGTTCGTCTATAACAACAAGAAGCCTGGAGGCAAACCATGGAGATGTTGTCTGGCGCCGAAATGGTCGTCCGGTCGCTTATCGATCAGGGCGTCAAGCAAGTATTCGGCTATCCCGGAGGCGCGGTCCTCGATATTTACGATGCGTTACACACCGTGGGCGGTATTGATCATGTACTGGTGCGCCATGAGCAAGCCGCCGTACATATGGCTGACGGTCTGGCGCGTGCCACCGGGGAAGTGGGCGTGGTGCTGGTCACCTCGGGCCCAGGAGCCACCAACGCCATTACCGGCATTGCGACTGCCTATATGGATTCCATCCCGCTGGTCATTTTATCCGGGCAGGTTGCCACCTCGCTGATTGGCTACGACGCCTTTCAGGAGTGCGACATGGTCGGGATCTCCCGCCCGGTGGTGAAGCACAGCTTCCTGGTCAAACAAACGGAAGATATTCCGGGCGTGCTGAAAAAAGCCTTCTGGCTGGCCGCCAGCGGCCGTCCTGGCCCGGTGGTTGTCGATTTACCCAAAGATATTCTCAATCCGGCCAACAAACTGCCGTACGTCTGGCCTGATTCCGTGAGCATGCGCTCTTATAATCCCACGACGCAGGGCCATAAAGGTCAAATCAAACGCGCGCTGCAGACGCTGGTCGCCGCGAAAAAACCGGTGGTGTATGTGGGTGGCGGTGCGGTGAACGCCCATTGCCACGCGCAGCTTCGTGAGCTAATCGAAAAGCTGAACCTGCCTGTCGCATCGTCATTGATGGGGCTGGGCGCATTTCCGGCTACGCACCGTCAGGCGCTGGGTATGCTGGGGATGCATGGCACCTATGAAGCCAACATGACCATGCATAACTCCGATGTGATTTTTGCCGTCGGGGTGCGCTTTGACGATCGCACCACCAACAATCTGACGAAGTACTGCCCGAATGCGACGGTGCTGCATATCGATATCGACCCGACCTCTATCTCTAAAACCGTTCCTGCCGATGTGCCGATCGTGGGCGATGCTTTGCAGGTTCTGGAACAAATGCTGGAGCTATTGGCGCATGATGCTCCTGCACAGCCCCTGGATGATATTCGCGACTGGTGGCAGCAGATTGAGCAGTGGCGTGGCCGTCAGTGTCTGAAATACGACACTCAGAGCGAACACATCAAGCCGCAGGCGGTGATCGAAACGATCTGGCGCCTGACCCAGGGCGATGCCTACGTCACCTCTGATGTCGGCCAGCACCAGATGTTTGCTGCCCTCTATTATCCGTTCGATAAGCCGCGTCGCTGGATAAACTCCGGCGGCCTCGGCACCATGGGCTTCGGTCTGCCCGCTGCCTTAGGCGTGAAGCTGGCGCTGCCGGATGAAACGGTGGTGTGCGTCACCGGCGATGGCAGTATCCAGATGAACATTCAGGAGCTCTCCACCGCCCTGCAGTACGATCTGCCAGTACTGGTGCTGAACCTTAACAACGGCTATCTGGGGATGGTGAAGCAGTGGCAGGACATGATCTACTCCGGACGCCATTCGCAATCCTATATGAAATCCCTGCCGGACTTTGTACGCGTGGCGGAAGCCTACGGTCACGTCGGTATTCGCGTCAGCGATCCAAAAGAGCTGGAAGCGAAGCTCGGCGAAGCGCTGGAGCACGTCAGGAACAATCGCCTGGTCTTTGTGGATGTCATCGTCGATGGAACGGAGCACGTCTATCCGATGCATATCCGCGGCGGCGGTATGGATGAAATGTGGTTAAGCAAAACGGAGAGAACCTGATGCGCAGGATATTATCTGTACTCCTGGAAAACGAATCTGGCGCGCTGTCGCGCGTCATTGGGCTCTTTGCGCAGCGCGGCTACAACATTGAAAGCCTGACCGTGGCACCGACCGACGATCCGACCCTGTCGCGGATGACCATCCAGACCGTCGGGGATGCGAAAGTGCTTGAGCAAATTGAAAAGCAACTGCATAAATTAGTGGATGTGCTGCGAGTGAGTGAATTAGGGCAGGGGGCGTACGTCGAGCGCGAAGTGATGCTGGTGAAAATTCAGGCCAGCGGATACGGACGCGAAGAGGTGAAGCGCAATACGGATATCTTCCGTGGGCAGATCATCGACGTGACACCTTCTATCTATACCGTTCAGCTTGCCGGAACCAGCGATAAGCTCGATGCCTTTCTGGCTTCCGTTCGCGATGTAGCAAAAATTGTCGAGGTCGCGCGCTCAGGCATCGTGGGCTTGTCCCGCGGTGATAAAATCATGCGCTAACGACCAAAAAAGTTCGCCTCTTTCAGCCCGGTCTGCAAAGCCGGGCTTTTTTTTGCCTAAACACCGCCTAAGGACAATAAAAGCGGTTGCCGCAAGAACTATTCTGCGTTTAGATGTTAAAAGATATAACCATAAACCTGACAAGGCCATGGACTCTTTTATTTCGTTTAAGGGGCAATTGTGAAACTGGATGAAATCGCCCGGCTAGCCGGCGTGTCACGAACTACGGCGAGCTATGTGATTAACGGTAAAGCAAAGCAGTACCGTGTTAGCGACAAAACCGTTGAAAAAGTTATGGCGGTGGTTCGTGAGCATAACTACCATCCGAACGCTGTCGCGGCCGGGTTACGTGCCGGGCGCACCCGCTCTATTGGTCTGGTGATCCCGGATCTGGAGAACACCAGCTACACCCGCATTGCGAACTATCTCGAACGTCAGGCGCGTCAGCGTGGCTATCAACTGCTGATTGCCTGCTCGGAAGATCAGCCCGACAACGAGATGCGCTGCATTGAACACCTGCTGCAGCGCCAGGTCGACGCGATTATTGTGTCGACCTCTCTGCCGCCTGAGCATCCTTTCTACCAGCGCTGGGCGAATGGTTCGTTCCCGATTGTGGCGCTCGATCGTGCGCTAGACCGCGAACACTTCACAAGCGTCGTGGGTGCCGATCAAGACGATGCCGAGATGCTGGCCGCTGAGCTAAGAACTTTCCCGGCGGAAACCGTGCTCTATCTCGGCGCGCTGCCAGAGCTCTCCGTCAGCTTCCTGCGCGAGCAGGGGTTCCGTACCGCCTGGAAAGACGATCCGCGCGAGGTGCACTACCTCTACGCCAATAGCTACGAGCGCGAAGCCGCTGCTCAGCTGTTTGAAAAATGGCTAGAGACGCACCCGATGCCGCAGGCGCTGTTCACCACCTCTTTCGCACTCTTACAGGGCGTGATGGACGTGACGCTGCGCCGCGAAGGGAAACTCCCTTCCGAACTGGCGATTGCCACCTTTGGTGATAACGAACTGCTCGACTTCCTGCAATGTCCGGTGCTGGCCGTCGCTCAGCGTCATCGTGATGTGGCCGAGCGTGTGCTGGAGATCGTGCTGGCGAGCCTCGATGAACCGCGTAAGCCAAAGCCGGGCCTGACGCGTATCAAACGTAATCTCTACCGTCGCGGCGTGTTAAGCCGTCATTAATCACACATCAGGGCAGGTTAACTGCCCTGACTGTTTCTCATTATCACGTCAAATAATATCCTGACTAAAATTAAGATAATTCTCTAAGAATCTTAGCCTGCTATTCGTCTTAATTCTTTTTGCTTTGTTCGAGTGCTTTTTAAGGTTATTTCGGCAACAGTTATCGCTATTTTTTGTATTGTTTTGTTACAAAGGCCATTCCCGCGCTGAATTATCAGCCGTTTTTTCCTCTCTGACTCCGGCCTGAGCGCCAGGTCTTGTCTCTTCTGGCTTCTCCGGTGAATCTGGCGCTGTTATCCCCGTGCGTAATGTCTTAAAATGCCGCCCGCGTCGCAAACTGACACTTTATATTTGCCCGTGGTGGTATGGAGTGAATTTTAACGCCCATGGGTCTATTTGTTTTTTTTCTTACAAATATTCATGACGTTAATTTTGCCTCGTTAGTTGTGCAGTTATTAATCAAGTTGGGTTATGTCCGTAAATAGGTGGCATCCATGCCCTTATCGCGGTAGTCCTGGCTTGACAAGCTTTTCCTTCGCTCCGTAAACTCCTTTATGTGGGAATTTGTGGGTTAAAGTGGTGATAAGGGGTGAGGCTGGCATGTTCCGTGGGGCGGCGTTAGTCAATCTCGACAGCAAAGGGCGTTTATCGGTACCAACCCGATATCGCGATCAGCTGATCGAAAACGCTTCGGGTCAAATGGTTTGCACCATTGACATCAACCACCCCTGCCTGCTGCTTTACACCTTACCCGAGTGGGAAATTATTGAGCAAAAGCTGTCGCGACTGTCGAGCATGAATCCGCAGGAACGCCGCGTACAGCGGTTGTTATTGGGACATGCCAGTGAATGTCAGATGGATAACGCAGGACGTTTATTGATAGCCCCTGTGTTACGGCAACATGCTGGTCTGACGAAAGAAGTGATGCTGGTCGGGCAGTTCAATAAGTTTGAACTGTGGGATGAAACGACCTGGTATCAACAGGTCAAGGAAGATATCGACGCTGAGCAGTCTGAATCCGTAGTGCTTTCGGACAGGCTGCAGGACTTGTCTCTATAAATATGATGGAAAATTATAAACATACAACGGTGCTACTGGATGAGGCCGTCAACGGCCTGAATATTCGTCCTGATGGCATCTATATCGATGGAACATTTGGTCGCGGTGGTCACTCGCGTCTGATCCTCTCCCAACTGGGAGCGGAAGGCCGCTTACTGGCAATCGATCGCGATCCGCAGGCGATTGCCGTGGCGAAGACCATCGATGATCCACGCTTTTCCATCGTCCATGGACCTTTCTCTGCGCTGGCGGATTATGTCGCCGAGCGCGGCCTGACGGGCAAGATCGACGGAATCCTTCTCGATCTTGGCGTCTCTTCACCCCAGCTTGATGACGCAGAGCGCGGTTTTTCCTTTATGCGCGACGGTCCGCTGGACATGCGTATGGACCCGACCCGCGGCCAGTCTGCCGCCGAATGGCTGCAAACCGCTGACGAAGCCGACATTGCCTGGGTGATCAAAACCTTCGGCGAAGAGCGTTTTGGCAAACGTATTGCCCGCGGCATCGTGGAGCGTAATCGCATTGAACCGATGACCCGCACCAAAGAGTTGGCAGAGGTCGTGACCGCGGCAACGCCGGTCAAAGACAAATTCAAACATCCCGCGACCCGTACCTTCCAGGCGGTGCGCATCTGGGTGAACAGTGAACTGGAGGAGATAGAGCAGGCGCTAAAAAGCTCGCTCGGCGTGCTGGCCCCAGGTGGGCGGTTATCCATCATCAGCTTCCACTCGCTGGAAGACCGTATTGTGAAGCGCTTTATGCGTGAGCAAAGCCGCGGTCCTCAGGTGCCAGCTGGGCTGCCGATGACGGAAGAACAACTCAGGAAGCTGGGCGGCCGTCAGTTGCGAGTATTAGGCAAGTTGATGCCGGGTGAAGAAGAGGTGGCAGAGAATCCACGTGCCCGTAGTTCAGTGCTGCGTATCGCAGAGAGGACGAACGCATGATCAGCAGAGTGACAGAGACCTTAAGCAAGGTTAAAGGATCGTTAGGAAGCAACGAGCGCCATGCCTTGCCTGGCGTGATCGGCGACGATCTCTTGCGGTTTGGGAAGCTGCCACTCTGCCTGTTCATTTGCATCATTGTGACGGCTGTGACGGTGGTGACCACCGCGCACCATACCCGTTTATTAACCGCGCAGCGCGAGCAGATGGTGCTCGAACGCGATGCGCTGGATATCGAATGGCGAAACCTGATTCTTGAAGAAAACGCGCTCGGCGATCACAGCCGGGTTGAACGGATCGCAACGGAAAAGCTGCAGCTGCAGCATGTTGATCCTTCTCAGGAAAATATCGTAGTACAAAAATAAGGGAACACGCGACGCATGAGAGCAGCGGCGAAAACGCAAAAACCGAAACGTCAGGAAGAACAGGCCAACTTTGTCAGTTGGCGTTTTGCGTTGCTTTGTGGCTGTATTTTACTGGCGCTGGTGTTCCTGCTGGGCCGTGCGGCGTGGTTGCAGATCATCGCTCCTGACATGCTGGTGCGTCAGGGTGACATGCGCTCCCTGCGCGTGCAGGAAGTGGCGACATCGCGCGGTCTGATCACCGACCGTTCCGGTCGTCCACTGGCGGTGAGTGTGCCGGTGAAAGCGATCTGGGCCGATCCGAAAGAGCTCCACGATGCTGGCGGCGTGACCCTCGATAACCGCTGGAAGGCGCTGGCCGACGCGCTGAAAATGCCCCTTGACCAGATGGCAGCGCGCGTGAACGCTAACCCGAAAGGGCGCTTTATCTATCTGGCGCGTCAGGTGAACCCTGACATGGCCGACTACATCAAAAAATTGAAACTGCCGGGCATTCATCTGCGTGAAGAGTCACGCCGTTATTACCCGTCGGGAGAAGTGACCGCTCACCTCATTGGCTTCACTAACGTCGATAGCCAGGGGATCGAAGGGGTCGAAAAAAGCTTTGATAAATGGCTGACGGGCCAGCCGGGCGAACGTGTGGTGCGTAAAGACCGCTACGGGCGTGTCATCGAGGATATCTCCTCAACCGACAGCCAGGCCGCGCACAACCTGGCCCTGAGCATCGACGAACGTCTGCAGGCGCTGGTGTATCGCGAGCTGAACAATGCCGTAGCGTTCAACAAAGCCGAATCCGGCAGCGCCGTGCTGGTGGATGTCAGCACCGGTGAAGTGCTGGCAATGGCGAACAGCCCGTCCTACAACCCGAACAACCTGACGGGGACGCAGAAAGATGTGATGCGTAACCGTACCATCACCGACGTCTTCGAACCCGGTTCGACCGTCAAACCGATGGTGGTGATGACCGCCCTGCAGCGCGGCATCGTCAACGAAAATACCGTTCTGAATACGATCCCTTACCGAATTAACGGTCACGAAATCAAAGACGTGGCGCGTTACAGCGAATTGACCCTCACCGGGGTTTTGCAGAAGTCGAGTAACGTCGGTGTTTCTAAGCTGGCGTTAGCG
This sequence comes from Lelliottia sp. EB106-05-01-XG201, assembly GCF_058791735.1. Classification (NCBI taxonomy): domain Bacteria; kingdom Pseudomonadati; phylum Pseudomonadota; class Gammaproteobacteria; order Enterobacterales; family Enterobacteriaceae; genus Lelliottia; species Lelliottia sp. EB106-05-01-XG201. The sequence continues at coordinate 3,890,363 of NZ_JBYTDV010000001.1, read as the reverse complement.
ATGCCGTCCTCAGCGTTAGTAGAGACTTACTCACGTTTTGGGCTAGGAAAGGCGACCAATTTGGGGTTGGTCGGAGAACGCAGTGGCTTATATCCTCAAAAACAACGGTGGTCTGACATAGAGAGGGCCACCTTCTCTTTCGGCTACGGGCTAATGGTAACGCCGTTACAGTTAGCGCGAGTCTACGCAACGATTGGCAGCTATGGCGTCTATCGCCCGCTGTCGATTACCAAAGTTGATCCACCGGTTCCCGGCGAGCGTATCTTCCCGGAAGCCACCGTGCGTACCGTGGTGCACATGATGGAGAGCGTCGCCCTGCCGGGCGGCGGTGGCGTCAAAGCCGCCATCAAGGGCTATCGCATCGCGATTAAAACCGGTACCGCGAAAAAAGTGGGGCCAGATGGCCGCTACATCAACAAATACATTGCTTATACCGCAGGCGTCGCGCCTGCCAGTAATCCGCGTTTTGCGCTGGTGGTCGTCATTAACGATCCACAGGCGGGTAAATACTACGGCGGCGCCGTCTCCGCGCCAGTGTTCGGTGCCATCATGGGCGGTGTTCTGCGTACCATGAACATCGAGCCTGATGCGCTGGACACGGGCGATAAAAATGAATTTGTAACTAATCAAGGCGAGGGAACAGGTGGCAGATCGTAATTTGCGCGACCTTCTTGCTCCGTGGGTGCAAACGCTGCCCGCGCGAGCACTGCGAGAGATGGTACTCGACAGCCGTGTGGCTGCGTCGGGCGATCTTTTTGTAGCAGTAGTCGGTCATCAGGCGGACGGGCGTCGGTATATCCCGCAGGCGATAGCGCAAGGTGTAGCTGCCATTATTGCTGAGGCAAAAGATGAAGCAACCGATGGCGAAGTGCGTGAAATTCACGGTGTGCCGGTCATCTATCTCAGCCAGTTGAATGAACGCCTATCCGCTCTGGCGGGACGTTTTTACGATGAGCCGTCCGATCAGCTGCGTCTGGTTGGCGTGACAGGCACCAACGGTAAAACCACCACCACGCAGCTGATGGCGCAGTGGGCTGAGCTGCTGGGTGAAACCAGCGCGGTGATGGGTACCGTCGGCAACGGTTTGCTGGGCAAAGTGAACCCGACGGAAAACACCACCGGCTCTGCAGTCGACGTGCAGCATGTGCTTGCCGGTCTGGCAGGGCAGGGCGCGACCTTTGCCGCGATGGAAGTCTCTTCTCACGGCTTGGTCCAGCACCGTGTGGCCGCGCTGAAATTTGCCGCATCGGTGTTTACCAACCTGAGCCGCGATCACCTCGACTATCACGGCGACATGGAAAGCTACGAAGCCGCGAAATGGCTGCTGTACTCCACTCACCACTGCGGTCAGGCGATTGTCAACGCCGACGACGAAGTGGGCCGCCGCTGGCTGGCGAAGCTGCCGGATGCGGTTGCCGTGTCGATGGAAGACCATATTAATCCGAACTGCCATGGCCGCTGGCTGAAGGCGACGGACGTGAAGTATCACGACAGCGGGGCGACGATCCGCTTTGACTCCTCCTGGGGCGTCGGCGAAATTGAAAGCCGCCTGATGGGCGCGTTTAACGTCAGTAACCTGCTGCTGGCGCTGGCTACGCTGCTGGCGCTGGGCTATCCGCTGGCCGATCTGCTGAAAACCGCCGCGCGTCTGCAACCTGTTTGTGGCCGTATGGAAGTGTTTACCGCACCGGGTAAACCGACGGTCGTCGTCGATTATGCCCACACTCCGGACGCACTGGAAAAAGCGTTGCAGGCGGCACGTCTGCACTGCACCGGTAAACTGTGGTGCGTCTTCGGCTGCGGCGGCGATCGCGACAAAGGTAAGCGCCCACTTATGGGAGCAATTGCCGAGGAGTTCGCTGATATCCCGGTTGTCACCGATGACAACCCGCGTACCGAAGAGCCGCGCGCGATCATCAACGATATTCTCGCAGGTATGCTCGATGCAGGGCATGCGCGCGTGATGGAAGGCCGCGCGGAAGCGGTGACGAACACCATCATGCAGGCCAAAGAGAATGACGTGGTGCTGCTGGCCGGTAAAGGCCACGAAGATTACCAGATTGTCGGCGCGCGTCGTCTCGACTATTCCGACCGCGTCACCGCGGCCCGTCTGCTGGGAGTGGTGGCATGATTAGCTTAACGCTAAGTCAGGCTGCCTCTGTGCTCAAGGGCGAGCTGCAGGGTCAGGATCTGACTATTGATGCCGTCACGACCGACACCCGCAAAATCACCGCGGGCTGTCTGTTTGTGGCGCTGAAAGGCGAGCGCTTTGACGCGCACGATTTTGCCGATCAGGCGAAAGCAAACGGCGCGGGCGCACTGCTGGTGAGCCGTAAGCTTGATATCGACCTGCCGCAGATTGTGGTGAAAGACACCCGTCTGGCGTTTGGTGAGCTGGCGGCCTGGGTGCGTCAGCAGGTTCCGGCGCGCGTGGTCGCGCTGACCGGTTCTTCCGGCAAAACCTCCGTGAAAGAGATGACCGCGGCCATTCTGAGCCAGTGCGGGAACACCCTCTACACGGCGGGCAATCTGAATAACGATATCGGCGTGCCGATGACGCTCCTGCGTCTGACCAAAGAATACGACTACGCCGTGATTGAATTAGGCGCCAACCACCAGGGCGAAATTGCCTGGACCGTCGGTCTGACGCGTCCGGAAGCGGCGTTAGTCAATAACCTCGCCGCCGCACATCTTGAAGGTTTTGGCTCGCTGGAAGGCGTGGCAAAAGCTAAAGGTGAAATTTACACCGGTCTGCCGACAGACGGCATCGCCATCATGAATGCCGATAACAACGACTGGCTGAACTGGAAAGAGGTGATTGGCGCGCGCAAAACCTGGCGCTTCTCACCGAATGCTGCCAACAGCGATTTCACCGCGACCAATATCCACGTGACCTCGCACGGCACCGAATTTACGCTGCAAACCCCAACGGGCGGTGTGGACGTGTTACTCCCGCTGCCGGGACGCCATAACATCGCGAACGCCCTGGCGGCGGCCGCGCTGTCGATGGCGGTCGGCGCCACGCACGAGTCGATCAAAGCGGGTCTGGCGAATCTGAAAGCGGTGCCGGGGCGTCTGTTCCCGGTTCAGCTGGCTGAAAACAAACTGCTGCTGGATGACTCCTACAACGCCAACGTCGGCTCGATGACTGCTGCCGTGCAGGTGCTGTCTGAGATGCCGGGCTATCGCGTGATGGTTGTGGGCGACATGGCTGAGCTGGGTGTTGAGAGCGAAGCCTGTCATATCCAGGTCGGCGAAGCGGCGAAAGCGTCAGGAATTGATCGTGTATTGAGCGCCGGAACCTTGAGCCAGGCGATTAGCCAGGCGAGTGGCGTCGGTGAACATTTCGCTGATAAATCGGCGCTGATTACGCGCCTTAAAACACTGGTAGAAGAACACCAAATTGTGACGGTTTTAGTGAAAGGTTCACGTAGTGCCGCCATGGAAGAGGTTGTGCACGCATTACAGGAGAACGGAACATGTTAGTTTGGCTGGCCGAACATTTGGTCAAATATTATTCAGGCTTTAACGTCTTTTCCTATCTGACGTTTCGCGCCATCGTCAGCCTGCTGACCGCGCTGTTCATCTCTCTGTGGATGGGCCCGCGCATGATCGCCCGTCTGCAAAAGCTCTCCTTTGGTCAGGTTGTGCGTAACGACGGTCCGGAATCGCACTTCAGCAAACGCGGTACGCCAACCATGGGCGGGATCATGATCCTGACCGCCATTGTCGTCTCGGTTCTGCTGTGGGCTTATCCCTCTAACCCGTACGTCTGGTGCGTCCTGACCGTGCTGATCGGCTACGGTATTATCGGTTTTGTCGATGACTATCGCAAAGTCGTGCGTAAAGACACCAAGGGCCTGATTGCGCGCTGGAAATACTTCTGGATGTCGGTGATTGCCCTCGGCGTGGCCTTCGCACTCTATCTGGCCGGGAAAGACACTCCGGCGACCGAGCTGGTGGTGCCGTTCTTCAAAGACGTGATGCCGCAGCTGGGCCTGTTCTACATCCTGCTGGCCTACTTCGTGATTGTCGGTACCGGCAACGCCGTGAACCTGACCGATGGTCTGGATGGCCTGGCAATTATGCCAACCGTCTTTGTGGCCGGTGGTTTTGCGCTGGTGGCGTGGGCGAGCGGTAACATGAACTTTGCCAGCTACCTGCATATCCCCTATCTGCGCCACGCCGGTGAGCTGGTGATCGTCTGTACGGCGATTGTCGGCGCGGGGCTGGGCTTCCTGTGGTTCAACACCTATCCGGCGCAGGTCTTTATGGGCGACGTCGGCTCGCTGGCGCTGGGCGGCGCGCTCGGCATTATCGCCGTGCTGCTGCGTCAGGAGTTCCTGCTGGTGATCATGGGCGGCGTGTTTGTGGTTGAAACCCTTTCCGTGATTTTGCAGGTCGGCTCCTTCAAGCTGCGCGGTCAGCGCATCTTCCGCATGGCACCGATTCACCATCACTATGAACTGAAAGGCTGGCCGGAACCGCGCGTGATTGTGCGCTTCTGGATTATTTCGCTGATGCTGGTCCTGATTGGCCTGGCCACGCTGAAGGTACGTTAATCATGGCAGATTACCAGGGTAAAAAAGTCGTTGTCATCGGGTTAGGCCTTACGGGCCTGTCCTGCGTGGACTTTTTCCTCGGGCGCGGCGTCACGCCGCGTGTGATGGATACGCGTGTTTCTCCGCCTGGTCTGGACAAGTTGCCAGAACAGGTTGAACGCCACCTTGGTGGTCTGAATGATACCTGGCTGCTTGCTGCCGATCTGATTGTCGCAAGCCCAGGAATGGCGCTGGCGCATCCGTCCTTAAGCGCGGCGGCGGACGCGGGCGTTGAGATTGTCGGCGATATCGAACTGTTCTGCCGCGAAGCGCAGGCCCCGATCGTAGCGATTACCGGCTCTAACGGAAAAAGCACCGTCACGACGCTGGTCGGCGACATGGCAAAAGCGGCGGGCGTGAACGTCGGCGTCGGCGGCAATATCGGCCTGCCAGCGTTGATGCTGCTCGATCCGGCTCGCGAGCTGTATGTGCTTGAACTCTCCAGCTTCCAGCTGGAAACCACCTCCAGTCTGCAGGCCGTGGCCGCCACGATCCTGAACGTGACGGAAGATCATATGGATCGCTACCCGTTTGGTCTGCAGCAGTACCGTGCTGCCAAACTGCGCGTCTATGAAAACGCAAAAGTGTGTGTGGTGAACGCGGACGATGCGTTGACCATGCCGGTGCGTGGCGCGGACGAGCGTTGCATTAGCTTTGGCGTGAATATGGGTGACTATCACCTGAATCATCAGCAGGGCGAAACCTGGCTGCGGGTGAAAGGCGAGAAAGTGCTGAACGTGAAAGAGATGAAGCTTTCCGGTCAACACAACTACACCAATGCACTGGCGGCGCTGGCACTGGCGGATGCGGCAGGTTTACCGCGCGCGACCAGCCTGAAAGCCCTGACCACCTTTACCGGTCTGGCGCACCGCTTCCAGCTGGCGCTGGAACACAACGGCGTGCGCTGGATTAACGACTCAAAAGCCACCAACGTGGGTAGCACCGAAGCGGCGCTGAACGGCCTGCGCGTGGATGGCACGCTCTACCTGTTGCTCGGTGGCGACGGCAAATCGGCCGATTTCTCCTCCCTGAAACCGTATCTGACGGGCGATAACATTCGCCTGTACTGCTTTGGTCGTGACGGCGCTGAGCTGGCGGAACTGCGCCCTGAGATGGCTCAGCAAACCGAAACCATGGAACAGGCTATCCGCCAGATCGCACCTCTGGTCAAAGCGGGCGATATGGTGCTGCTGTCTCCTGCCTGCGCCAGCCTCGACCAGTTTAAGAATTTCGAACAGCGTGGTGATCTCTTTACCCGCCTCGCGAGGGAGTTAGGCTGATGCGTTTATCTCTCCCTCGCCTGAGAATGCCGCGTATGCCGGGATCGCGTATCTTCGGCTGGCTGTTTGCGGCGCTGAAAGGCTGGGTGATGGGCTCGCGGGATAAAGATTCCGATAGCCTCGTGATGTACGACCGTGCGCTGCTGTGGTTCACCCTGGGCCTGGCGGCGGTCGGTTTCATCATGGTGACTTCGGCTTCGATGCCTGTCGGGCAGCGTCTGGCGAACGATCCTTTCCTGTTCGCCAAGCGTGATGGTTTGTACATCATCCTCGCGTTCTGTCTGGCGATGATCACGCTGCGTCTGCCAATGGAGTTCTGGCAGCGCCACAGTACCGCGATGCTGATTGCCTCCATCATTATGCTGCTGATCGTGCTGGTGGTGGGGAGCTCGGTGAACGGGGCATCGCGCTGGATCGCTTTTGGTCCGCTGCGTATTCAGCCTGCGGAATTCACCAAGCTGTCGCTGTTCTGCTATCTCGCCAACTACCTGGTGCGCAAGGTCGATGAAGTCCGAAATAACCTGCGCGGCTTCTTAAAACCGATGGGCGTGATTCTGGTGCTGGCGGTTCTTTTGCTGGCGCAGCCGGACCTCGGTACGGTGGTGGTACTGTTTGTCACCACGCTGGCGATGCTGTTCCTGGCGGGCGCGAAGCTGTGGCAGTTCATCGCGATTATCGGGATGGGCATCTCGGCCGTGGTTCTGCTGATCCTCGCCGAGCCGTATCGTATTCGCCGCGTGACCTCTTTCTGGAACCCTTGGGAAGATCCGTTCGGCAGCGGTTATCAGCTGACTCAGTCGCTGATGGCCTTTGGCCGAGGCGAGGTCTGGGGCCAGGGGCTGGGCAATTCAGTGCAAAAACTGGAGTATCTGCCGGAGGCACACACCGACTTCATCTTCTCCATTATTGGGGAAGAACTGGGTTATATCGGTGTGGTACTGGCACTTTTAATGGTATTCTTCGTCGCTTTCCGCGCCATGTCGATTGGCCGAAAAGCGCTGGAAATCGATCACCGCTTCTCAGGTTTCCTGGCCTGCTCAATTGGTATCTGGTTTAGCTTCCAGGCATTGGTGAACGTTGGCGCGGCAGCGGGTATGTTGCCGACGAAGGGCCTGACGTTGCCGCTGATCAGTTACGGTGGTTCGAGTCTGTTGATCATGTCGACAGCGATTATGTTCTTGTTACGCATAGATTATGAGACGCGTCTGGAAAAAGCCCAGGCGTTTACACGAGGTTCACGATGAATCAACCGAAGCGGTTAATGGTGATGGCGGGCGGTACCGGCGGACATGTTTTCCCGGGGCTCGCGGTTGCGCACCATTTAATGGATCAAGGCTGGCAAGTGCGCTGGCTGGGAACCGCCGATCGCATGGAAGCCGATCTGGTGCCGAAGCACGGTATCGAAATCGACTTTATTCGGATTTCAGGTTTGCGCGGCAAAGGCATCAAAGCGCAACTGCTGGCTCCGGTCCGCATCTTCAACGCCTGGCGTCAGGCGCGCGCGATCATGAAGCGTTTTAAACCTGATGCGGTACTGGGTATGGGCGGTTACGTTTCCGGTCCTGGTGGACTGGCGGCCTGGTCGCTCGGCATTCCGGTTGTGCTCCACGAGCAGAACGGTATCGCCGGGTTGACCAACAAATGGCTGGCAAAAATTGCCACCAAAGTGATGCAGGCCTTCCCCGGTGCGTTTCCAAAAGCGGACGTGGTGGGCAACCCGGTACGCGTTGATGTGCTGGCGTTACCACTGCCGCAGGAGCGTCTGATCGGGCGCGAAGGCCCGGTTCGGGTGCTGGTCGTCGGTGGCTCGCAGGGCGCACGTATCCTGAATCAGACCCTTCCGCAGGTAGCCGCAAAGCTCGGCAACAGCGTCACGATCTGGCATCAGAGCGGGAAGGGCGCGCAGCAGACGGTTGAACAGGCTTATGCCGGGGCGGGTCAGCCGCAGCATAAAGTCACTGAATTTATTGACGACATGGCGGCAGCCTATGCCTGGGCCGATGTCGTGGTGTGTCGTTCCGGTGCGCTGACGGTCAGTGAAATTGCCGCTGCGGGTTTGCCAGCGGTGTTTGTGCCTTTCCAGCACAAAGACCGGCAGCAGTACTGGAATGCGTTACCGCTTGAGAAAGCCGGTGCCGCCAAAATTTTTGAGCAGCCACAGTTTACCGCCGACGCCGTCGCTTCCACCCTCGCGGGCTGGAACCGGGCGACGCTGCTGGAGATGGCCGAACGCGCGCGCGCGACGGCGATCCCGGATGCGACCGAGCGGGTGGCAAATGAAGTGAGCCTGGCAGCAAAGGCTTAACCCTTGTAGCGCGTTTTGCGTTGCACGAATTTTGAGAAGTATCGATGGCGGTTAGAGAATGAATACACAACAACTGGCGAAACTGCGTTCAATCGTGCCCGAGATGCGTCGCGTCCGGCACATTCACTTCGTTGGCATCGGCGGCGCAGGTATGGGCGGTATTGCCGAAGTCTTAGCGAACGAAGGTTACCAGATCAGCGGTTCCGATCTGGCGCCGAACCCTGTCACGCAACAGTTGGTGTCGCTTGGGGCGACCATCTATTTCAACCATCGTCCTGAAAACGTACTGGATGCGAGCGTTGTTGTGGTCTCCAGCGCGATCTCTGCCGATAACCCGGAAATTGTTGCCGCGCACGAAGCGCGTATCCCGGTGATCCGCCGCGCGGAGATGCTGGCCGAGCTGATGCGTTTTCGTCACGGTATCGCCGTTGCGGGTACGCATGGCAAAACGACGACCACGGCAATGGTCTCGAGCATTTATGCCGAAGCGGGTCTGGATCCGACCTTCGTCAACGGCGGCCTGGTGAAAGCGGCGGGCGTGCATGCCCGTCTCGGCCATAGCCGTTACCTGATTGCGGAAGCCGATGAGAGCGACGCGTCGTTCCTGCATCTGCAGCCGATGGTGGCGATTGTCACCAACATCGAAGCCGACCACATGGATACCTACCAGGGCGACTTCGAAAATTTAAAGCAGACGTTTATTAATTTCCTGCACAATTTGCCGTTTTATGGTCGTGCGGTGATGTGTGTGGACGATCCGGTGATTCGCGAACTGCTGCCGCGCGTGGGTCGTCAGATTACGACTTACGGTTTCAGCGAAGATGCTGACGTGCGTGTGGAAGACTATACCCAACTGGGTGCGCAGGGACATTTCACCCTGGTCCGTCAGGATAAAGCCCCGCTGTGTGTGACGCTGAACGCGCCGGGCCGCCACAATGCGCTCAACGCGGCGGCTGCGGTGGCGGTTGCCACTGAAGAAGGCATTGAAGACGACGATATTTTACGCGCGCTGGAAGGTTTCCAGGGCACCGGGCGTCGTTTCGACTTCCTCGGCGAATTCCCGCTCGAGCCAGTCAACGGTAAAGCGGGCACCGCGATGCTGGTGGATGATTACGGTCACCATCCAACAGAAGTAGATGCGACTATTAAAGCGGCACGTGCGGGCTGGCCGGATAAAAATCTGGTGATGGTCTTCCAGCCACACCGCTACACGCGTACCCGTGACCTGTATGACGACTTCGCCAACGTGTTGTCGCAGGTGGATACGCTGCTGATGCTGGATGTTTATTCAGCGGGTGAAACTCCGATTCCGGGCGCAGACAGTCGATCTTTGTGTCGGACTATCCGTGGACGCGGTAAGGTAGACCCGATTCTGGTCTCCGATCCAGCGCAAGCTGCTGAAATTCTGGCACCTGTGTTGACTGGGAACGATTTGATTCTGATTCAGGGCGCGGGAAATATCGGCAAAATCGCCCGTAACTTAGCGCAAATCAAACTGAAGCCGCAAACCTCAGAGGATGAACGCAATGGCTGATAAGATTGCGGTCCTCTTCGGCGGAACCTCTGCTGAACGCGACGTTTCGCTGAACTCCGGTGCCGCCGTGCTGGCGGGGCTGCGTGAAGGTGGTGTCAACGCCCACCCGGTGGATCCAAAAGAGACGGACGTCACGCGTCTGAAAGAGATGGGCTTCGATAAAGTCTTTATCGCGCTGCACGGGCGCGGCGGCGAAGATGGCACCCTGCAAGGGCTGTTGGATTTGATCGGTTTGCCTTACACCGGCAGCGGTGTGATGGCCTCCGCGATTTCAATGGATAAACTGCGCAGCAAATTGTTGTGGCAGGGGGCGGGTTTACCCGTTGCGCCGTGGGTTGCGCTGACCCGCCGTGAGTTCGAAATGGGCCTCGACGAGAGCGTCAATACACGCATTGCAGAGCTGGGTTTACCCGTTATTGTAAAACCGAGCCGTGAAGGTTCAAGTGTGGGTATGTCCAAAGTGGAACAAGCTGGTGATTTAACATCGGCGTTAGCTTTGGCTTTTCAACACGATGAAGAAGTTCTGATTGAAAAATGGCTCAGCGGTCCAGAATTTACCGTGGCGATGCTCGGTGAAGAAATTTTGCCGTCAATTCGCATCCAACCCGCTGGAACCTTCTATGATTATGAAGCGAAGTATCTCTCTGATGAGACGCAATATTTCTGTCCAAGTGGTCTGGAAGCAGAACGTGAATCAGATTTACAGGACCTGGTGCTCAAAGCCTGGACTGTTTTAGGTTGTCGTGGTTGGGGACGTATCGACGTGATGCAGGACAGCGACGGTGAATTTTATCTGCTGGAAGCCAATACCTCTCCGGGTATGACCAGCCACAGCCTGGTGCCGATGGCGGCGCGTCAGGCGGGCATGAGCTTCTCGCAGCTAGTCGTCCGTATTCTGGACCAGGCGAACTGATATGTCTCAGGCTGCACTGAACACGCGCAACCGCGAAGAAGAAGAGGAATATTCTTCTTCGGGTCGGAGTAATGGAACGCGTCTTGCAGGGATTTTGTTCCTGCTGGGTGTGCTGTGTACCGTGTTTATCAGCGGCTGGATGGTGTTGGGCTGGATGGAAGATGCGCAACGGTTGCCGCTGTCAAAACTGGTGGTCACCGGCGAGCGTCACTACACGCGTAACGATGATATTCGCCAGTCGATCCTGGCGCTGGGATCGCCTGGAACCTTCATGACCCAGGACGTCAACATTATCCAGAGCCAGATTGAACGTCTGCCGTGGATAAAACAGGCGAGCGTCAGAAAGCAATGGCCAGATGAATTGAAGATTCATCTGGTTGAATATGTGCCCATTGCGCGTTGGAATGATCAGCATATGGTCGACGTAGACGGAAATTCGTTCAGCGTCCCGGCCGATCGTGTCAGCAAGCAAAGTTTACCGATGTTGTCTGGCCCGGAAGGCAGCGAAAACGAAGTGCTACAAGGTTTTCGCGAAATGGGTCAGGTGCTGGCTAAGGACAGATTTGCGTTAAAAGACGCGGCAATGACAGCGCGCCGTTCATGGCAGCTGACGTTAACGAATGGGATTAAGCTCAATCTCGGCCGCGGCGACACGATGAAGCGTTTGGCGCGTTTTGTAGAACTGTACCCCGTTTTACAGCAGCAGGCGCAGACCGACGGCAAACGGATAAGCTACGTTGATTTGCGCTATGACTCAGGCGCAGCAGTCGGTTGGGTACCGGCTCCGGTTGAGGAACCTAATCAGCAACAGAATCAGGCACAGGTACAGGCAGAACAACAATGATCAAGGCGACGGACAGAAAACTGGTAGTTGGACTGGAGATTGGCACCGCTAAGGTTGCCGCTTTAGTAGGGGAAGTTCTGCCCGACGGTATGGTCAATATCATTGGCGTGGGCAGTTGCCCGTCCCGTGGTATGGATAAAGGTGGGGTAAACGACCTCGAGTCGGTGGTGAAATGCGTACAGCGCGCCATCGATCAGGCAGAATTAATGGCAGATTGCCAGATTTCCTCCGTCTATCTGGCCCTCTCTGGTAAGCACATTAGCTGCCAGAACGAGATCGGGATGGTGCCGATTTCCGAAGAGGAAGTGACGCAGGAAGACGTTGAAAACGTTGTGCACACGGCTAAATCCGTGCGCGTGCGCGATGAACATCGTGTACTGCACGTGATCCCGCAGGAATATGCGATCGACTATCAAGAGGGTATCAAAAACCCGGTCGGCCTTTCCGGCGTGCGTATGCAGGCAAAAGTGCACCTGATCACATGTCACAACGATATGGCGAAAAACATCGTTAAAGCCGTTGAACGTTGTGGCCTGAAAGTTGACCAACTTATTTTTGCAGGACTGGCAGCAAGCTACTCGGTGCTGACCGAAGACGAACGTGAACTGGGTGTCTGTGTGGTTGATATCGGTGGTGGTACAATGGACATGGCCGTGTATACGGGCGGTGCATTGCGTCACACCAAAGTGATCCCATACGCCGGGAATGTGGTGACCAGCGATATCGCTTACGCCTTTGGTACGCCTCCGAGCGATGCTGAGGCCATTAAAGTGCGCCATGGTTGTGCATTAGGCTCCATCGTCGGCAAAGACGAGAGCGTTGAAGTGCCAAGCGTGGGCGGTCGTCCGCCGCGCAGTCTGCAGCGCCAGACGTTGGCCGAGGTGATCGAGCCGCGTTACACCGAGCTGCTTAACCTGGTCAACGAAGAGATTTTACAGTTACAGGAACAGCTTCGTCAGCAGGGTGTGAAACACCATCTTGCGGCGGGGATTGTCTTAACCGGTGGTGCAGCGCAAATTGAAGGTCTCGCTGCCTGTGCCCAGCGCGTGTTCCATACGCAAGTGCGTATTGGTGCGCCGCTGAATATTACCGGTTTAACGGATTACGCTCAGGAGCCGTATTATTCAACGGCCGTGGGCCTGCTGCACTACGGGAAAGAGTCCCACTTGAGTGGTGAAGCAGAAGTCGAAAAACGTACGTCGGTCGGTTCCTGGGTCAAACGACTCAATTCCTGGCTGAGAAAAGAATTTTAATTTTTAAAGAGACCGGAGAGAATTAGCGGTCTCAGGCGACAGGCACATACGCGGAATCATTCACTATGCCCAGGCAGGCAGAATGGTGAAGTGTAAAAACGGAGAGAAACCATGTTTGAACCAATGGAATTAACCAACGACGCGGTGATTAAAGTCATCGGCGTCGGTGGCGGCGGCGGTAACGCTGTCGAGCATATGGTGCGTGAGCGCATCGAAGGTGTTGAGTTCTTCGCTGTTAACACCGACGCTCAGGCCCTGCGAAAGACGGCGGTAGGCCAGACCATTCAGATCGGTGGTGGTATCACCAAAGGTCTGGGCGCTGGGGCTAACCCGGAAGTCGGTCGCAACGCGGCTGAAGAAGACCGTGAAGCACTGCGTGCTGCACTCGATGGCGCCGATATGGTGTTTATCGCAGCGGGCATGGGCGGCGGTACGGGTACAGGTGCTGCGCCAGTCGTGGCTGAAGTGGCAAAAGATTTAGGTATTCTGACCGTCGCTGTCGTGACTAAGCCTTTCAACTTTGAAGGCAAGAAGCGTATGGCATTCGCGGAGCAGGGTATCACTGAGCTGTCCAAACACGTGGACTCTCTGATTACTATCCCGAACGACAAACTGCTGAAAGTGCTGGGTCGCGGTATCTCCCTGCTTGACGCGTTTGGCGCAGCGAACGACGTGCTGAAAGGCGCGGTTCAGGGTATCGCTGAGCTGATTACTCGTCCGGGTCTGATGAACGTCGACTTCGCGGACGTCCGCACCGTGATGTCCGAAATGGGCTATGCGATGATGGGCTCTGGCGTGGCGAGCGGTGAAGACCGTGCAGAAGAAGCCGCTGAAATGGCGATTTCTTCTCCACTGCTGGAAGACATCGATCTGTCTGGCGCACGCGGCGTGCTGGTCAACATTACCGCTGGCTTCGATCTGCGTCTGGACGAATTTGAAACAGTAGGTAACACCATTCGCGCATTCGCTTCTGATAATGCTACTGTGGTGATCGGTACTTCCCTTGATCCGGAAATGAACGATGAACTGCGTGTGACTGTTGTGGCGACCGGTATCGGCATGGACAAACGTCCTGAGATCACCCTGGTCACCAACAAACAGACTCAGCAGCCGGTGATGGATCGCTACCAGCAGCACGGCATGGCGCCGCTGACGCAGGAGCAAAAACCGGCCGCGAAAGTGGTTAACGACAATACGCCGCAAACTGCGAAAGAACCAGATTATCTGGATATCCCAGCGTTCCTGCGTAAGCAAGCTGACTAAGAATTGGCTGGAATTTGGGGATTTTCGCTCTTTGTGCTAAACTGGCCCACCGTTAGTGATATACACTCTCGGTTGGATAAGTAATTTGGCGAGATTATACGATGATCAAACAAAGGACTCTTAAACGTATCGTTCAGGCGACTGGCGTCGGTTTACATACCGGCAAAAAAGTCACACTGACGTTACGCCCTGCGCCGGCCAATACCGGGGTCATCTATCGTCGCACCGACTTGAATCCACCGGTAGATTTTCCGGCCGATGCCAAATCTGTGCGTGATACTATGCTCTGTACTTGCCTGGTGAATGAGCATGACGTGCGGATTTCTACCGTAGAGCACCTGAACGCCGCCCTGGCGGGTCTGGGTATCGACAACATTGTGATTGAAGTCGATGCGCCAGAAATCCCAATCATGGACGGTAGTGCTGCTCCGTTCGTTTATCTCCTGCTTGATGCGGGTATTGATGAACTGAACTGCGCGAAGAAATTTGTACGCATTAAAGAGACAGTTCGCGTTCAAGACGGCGACAAGTGGGCTGAATTCAAGCCGTTTAATGGTTTCTCGTTGGACTTTACCATCGACTTTAACCATCCGGCGATTGATGGCAGCAACCAGCGCTATGCGATGAACTTCTCTGCTGATGCGTTTATGCGTCAGATTAGCCGTGCACGTACTTTCGGTTTTATGCGTGATATCGAATATCTGCAGTCCCGTGGCCTGTGCCTGGGCGGCAGCTTCGATTGTGCCATCGTTGTTGACGATTATCGCGTACTGAACGAAGACGGCCTGCGTTTTGAAGATGAATTCGTTCGTCACAAAATGCTGGATGCAATCGGCGACCTGTTCATGTGTGGTCACAACATCATTGGTGCATTTACCGCGTTTAAATCCGGTCATGCACTGAACAACAAATTGTTGCAGGCAGTCCTGGCAAAACAGGAAGCCTGGGAATTTGTGACCTTCCAGGACGAAGCCGAGCTTCCACTGGCGTTCAAAGCACCGAGCACGGTTCTGGCGTAACGGTTCATTCCGTATCGTAAAATCGACTGGTTGACCTGGTACTCTCTCCGGCCAGGAAGACCAGTCGTTTTTGTTTTTGCACTTCTAAATCTCTTCCCCGCATGATAATTGCCCGCTAAGCACAGAATGTGCGCGCGTTCGCTGCATTCTTGACCGTTTTTACCCGTGGCAATCTGTCATTCCTGCTGCTGAATTATCGCTTTAGTGATAATATCTGTGCGCTAAATAGTATCTGAACGCATGCCTGTACGGGCCTGCATACGATGGTGGATTAGGTGAGCGGAATTCTAACGCGCTGGCGACAATTTGGCAGACGTTACTTCTGGCCGCATCTCTTATTAGGGATGGTTGCGGCGAGCTTCGGCTTGCCTGTACTCAGCCATAGCGCAGAAGCGGCAACGCCTGCGAACACCACCACGGCCAAGCACGATCTTTCCACGCGGGTTAATTTCACGAACCTCGCGCTGCTGGAAGCTAATCGCCGTCCTAACTTTACCGTCGATTACTGGCATCAGCATGCTATCCGCACTGTCATCCGTCACCTCTCTTTCGCCATGGCTCCACAGGCTGTGCCTGTCGTGGAAGAGTCGCTCCCGGTTCAGGCGCAACATCTTGCTCTGCTGGATACGCTCAATGCCCTGCTGACGCAGGAGAGCAAACCGCCGGTCATCGTTCGTCAGATGACGAATATCGCTTTCATTCCACACGCCGCCTTCTCGGTCTCCGCCTGGATAAGCCAGGTGCAGGGTATCCGCGCCGGGCCCCAACGCCTCAGCTAAATTAACTTTTTTTCAATACCTTAATTTATCTGCCCATGATGGGGCGTGTGAGAATTTATTATGCTAATCAAGTTATTAACCAAAGTTTTCGGTAGTCGTAACGATCGTACCCTGCGCCGCATGCGCAAAGCGGTCACCGTCATCAACGGTATGGAACCGGAGATGGAAAAACTCTCCGATGACGAACTGAAAGCGAAAACCGGTGAATTCCGTGAGCGTCTGGCAAAAGGCGCAACTCTGGAAAGCCTGATCCCGGAAGCCTTCGCCGTGGTTCGCGAAGCGAGTAAACGCGTGTTCGGGATGCGTCACTTCGACGTTCAGCTGCTCGGCGGTATGGTTCTGAACGAACGCTGCATCGCAGAAATGCGTACGGGTGAAGGTAAAACCCTGACCGCAACGCTACCTGCGTACCTCAACGCACTGACCGGTAAAGGCGTTCACGTCGTCACCGTCAACGACTATCTGGCGCAGCGTGACGCCGAAAACAACCGTCCACTGTTCGAATTCCTCGGTATGTCCGTGGGTATCAACATGTCTGGCCTGCCTGCTCCGGCCAAGCGCGAAGCTTACGGCGCGGATATCACTTACGGCACCAACAACGAATACGGTTTTGACTACCTGCGCGACAACATGGCGTTTAGCCCGGAAGAGCGCGTACAGCGCAAACTGCACTACGCGCTGGTGGATGAGGTCGACTCAATCCTGATCGATGAAGCTCGTACCCCGCTTATCATCTCTGGCCCGGCTGAAGACAGCTCCGAGATGTACCGCAAAGTCGACAAAATCATTCCGCACCTGATCCGTCAGGAAAAAGAAGACTCCGATACCTTCCAGGGCGAAGGTCACTTCTCCGTGGATGAAAAAGCGCGTCAGGTTAACCTGACCGAACGTGGTCTGGTGCAGATCGAAGAGCTGCTGGTTGAGCAGGGCATCATGGAAGAGGGCGAGTCACTTTACTCCCCAACCAACATCATGCTGATGCACCACGTAACCGCAGCGCTGCGCGCTCACGTGCTGTTCACCCGCGATGTGGATTACATCGTGAAAGACGGCGAAGTCATCATCGTAGATGAACACACCGGCCGTACCATGCAGGGCCGTCGCTGGTCCGATGGTCTGCACCAGGCTGTGGAAGCTAAAGAAGGCGTGGATATCCAGAACGAAAACCAGACGCTGGCTTCTATCACCTTCCAGAACTACTTCCGTCTGTATGAAAAACTGGCGGGCATGACCGGTACAGCGGATACCGAAGCGTTCGAGTTCAGCTCCATCTACAAACTGGATACCGTCGTTGTTCCGACTAACCGCCCAATGATCCGTAAAGACATGCCGGATCTGGTGTACATGACCGAAGCGGAAAAAATCCAGGCAATCATCGAAGATATCCGCGAGCGTACCGCTGCAGGCCAGCCGGTACTGGTGGGTACGATTTCCATCGAGAAATCCGAAGTGGTTTCTCACGAGCTGGATAAAGCGGGCATCAAGCACAACGTGCTGAACGCCAAATTCCACGCCAAAGAAGCGGATATCGTTGCTCAGGCCGGTTATCCGGCGGCAGTGACCATCGCCACCAACATGGCGGGTCGTGGTACCGATATTATGCTGGGTGGTAGCTGGCAGGCCGAAATCGCCGAGCTGGAAAACCCAACTCCAGAACAAATTGCGCAGATCAAAGCCGACTGGCAGGTACGTCACGACGCGGTTCTGGCGTCTGGCGGTCTGCACATTATCGGCACCGAGCGTCACGAATCTCGTCGTATCGATAACCAGCTGCGTGGTCGTGCGGGTCGTCAGGGTGATGCCGGTTCTTCCCGCTTCTACCTGTCGATGGAAGATGCCCTGATGCGTATCTTCGCCTCTGACCGCGTGTCCGGCATGATGCGTAAACTGGGGATGAAACCAGGCGAAGCGATCGAACACCCATGGGTGACCAAAGCGATTGCCAACGCCCAGCGTAAAGTGGAAAGCCGCAACTTCGATATTCGTAAGCAACTGCTTGAATATGATGATGTAGCTAACGATCAGCGTCGCGCGATCTACTCCCAGCGTAACGAACTGCTGGAAGTGTCCGACGTGAGCGAAACCATCAACAGCATTCGCGAAGATGTCTTCAAAGTGACCATCGATGCGCACATTCCGCCGCAGTCTCTGGAAGAGATGTGGGATGTTGAAGGCCTGCAGGAACGCCTGAAAAACGACTTCGATCTCGAACTGCCGATCAAAGAGTGGCTGGACAAAGAGCCAGAGCTGCACGAAGAGACGCTGCGCGAACGTATTCTGGAAACTGCGGTTGCTGTTTACAAGCAGAAGGAAGAAGTGGTTGGCGTTGAGATGATGCGTCACTTCGAGAAAGGCGTCATGCTGCAGACTCTGGACTCCCTGTGGAAAGAGCACCTGGCAGCGATGGACTACCTGCGTCAGGGTATCCATCTGCGTGGCTATGCGCAGAAAGATCCTAAGCAGGAATACAAACGTGAATCCTTCGCGATGTTCGCGTCTATGCTGGAGTCACTGAAATACGAAGTGATCAGCACCCTGAGCAAAGTTCAGGTGCGTATGCCGGAAGAAGTAGAAGCGATGGAGCAGCAGCGTCGTGAAGAAGCTGAGCGTCTGGCACAGATGCAGCAGCTGAGTCATCAGACCGATGAGGACGAAGCCGCCGCGGCGATCGCAGCCCAGACGGGCGATCGCAAAGTGGGCCGTAACGATCCGTGCCCATGCGGTTCCGGTAAAAAATACAAAGCGTGTCATGGCCGTCTGAGCTAAACACGTATCACCAATCGAAAAGGCGTAGATTTCTGCGCCTTTTTTATGGAAGTCACAATATGAAAGTACTGCAAATCGCTGTCGGGATTATTCGTAACCCGCAAAATCAAATCTTTATTACTCAGCGCGCCGCGGATGCCCACATGGCCAATAAGTGGGAATTTCCTGGCGGTAAAATCGAATCAGGAGAAACGCCGGAACAGGCGCTGGTACGAGAGCTGCAGGAAGAGGTAGGAATTACTGCGCTGGAACCGAGACTGTTCGATAAGCTCGAATATCAATTCCCGGACAGGCATATCACGCTGTGGTTCTGGATGGTTGAACGCTGGGTAGGCGAGCCGTGGGGCAAAGAAGGGCAGCCTGGAAACTGGGTTGAACTGGAGGCGCTGGACGCCGATAAATTCCCGCCTGCCAATGAGCCGGTGATCACAAAACTGACTCAGGAACTGAAGGCCTGCTAAGCACGTTCTCAGCAGGCACAACGGATATCGCGTTACTGTTGCTCTTCGCTCCAGTCATCGCTATCGGACAGATCGCCCGCGCTCGGGATGCGTTTCTCTTCTGCCGCCCACTCTCCCAGATCGATTAACTGGCAGCGTTTGCAGCAGAACGGGCGAAACGGGCTTATCTCTCCCCAGACAACGGCTTTGCCGCAGGTCGGGCAGTTTACGGTAATAATTTCAGACATCAATACTCCTCAGCAGCAAGCCAGTTCAAAATCGAGACGTTCTGGCACGGTGCCATTCTCACTATCCAGCGGCATAAAGCGAATCGCGAAACGGCTTTTATGCCCGGAAATCTGCGGATAGAGCTGATCGCTGAGCGACAGATTCAGGCGCAGCAGATCGGCATCGTCGCCATTATCCTGGTAGAAACCGTTAAGGCTGGTTTGCTTACGAAACGGTGATGAGTGGCGCACGAGATCGAGGATCAGCGTCAGCGCCTGGTTCATCGGCTCCAGACTTTCCATCCAGCTGTTCACCTGCGCATCACGCTGTTCTTGCTGCATGTGCAGCCACATGTGCAGCGTTGGCAGGTCAAAGCTGCAGCAGCCGCCGGGAATACTCAGACGCTGGCGCACCAGGGCAATCAGGCGATCTTCACGCAGAAACTGCCCCACGCGAGGTGCGGCCATCAGAACTGTGCTGCTTTGTTTCAACTGCAGACGCAGGGAATCAATCCGGCTCTGATCGACGCCCGGGACTTCCGCCCATCCCTGCAATTTACGCTGCTGACGCTCAAGCTCTTTCAGTAACTCGGTGCGGACATCACCGCGCTCAATGACATCCAGCAGATCGCCGACGTTGCGAAAAAAATGCAGTGCGGTGGCGTGATCGGCGATAGGACGGTGGTGCGACATCTGCTGAACGAGAAATTCGATGCGCAACCAGGTGCGCATTTTTTCATTGAGCGGGTGCTCAAAAAGGATGTGCGTATTCATTATGGTTTTTCCTGTGCTACGGCCTGCGCGGCGTAGGTCAGATATTGGGCGTGCAGGCGGGCGACATCCGAGGCAATGCGGTCGGGCGCGCCATCATTATCAATAACATCATCTGCGACGGCAAGGCGCGCTTCACGCGTTGCCTGCGCAGCAAGAATCTGTTCAGCGTGCTCGCGGGAGACATTATCGCGCAGCATCGTTCGCTGAAGCTGTGTCTCAGGCGACACATCAATCACCAGAATACGATCTGCCTTATGCTGAAGCTGATTTTCAACAAGCAAGGGAACAACCCAGAGAACATAAGGCGACGTGGACCCGGCGATCTGGCGCTGAGTTTCCTGGTGAATCATGGGGTGCAGGAGGGCGTTGAGCCAGGCTTTTTCCGCCGGCTGCGAAAAGATATGCTCGCGCAGCAGACGCCTGTTCAGCGTGCCATCGGCGTTGATCACGCTCTGTCCGAAATGTGCGGCGATAGCATGAAGACCGGGTGTATGAGGCTCTACCACCTGACGGGCAATAATATCCGCATCAATAATCGCGATACCTAAGCGAGAAAAAGCGTCAGCTACGGTGCTTTTGCCACTGCCGATACCGCCCGTTAACGCAACGATGTACCCCATTAAACCAAATCCTGGGAATTATTCATTTTTAAAATCAGCTGGTTAGAAAGTAAACTTACACTAGCGAATGGTTAACTCTGTTTACCCGCTTTTGACCAGGTAAATTTATAGGATTGTAGCGTAAAAAAAGAGAAAATCGCAGTCTTGCGGAGCAGGTATTAGTGCGTATGATAGCGTCACTGGAGTTGTGCTTTTAATATATTTGCCTCTAACCCCAGGAATCCGCACATGCGTATCGAAGAAGATCTGAAGTTAGGTTTCAAAGACGTTCTTATCCGCCCTAAACGCTCTACGCTGAAAAGCCGCTCAGACGTTGAACTCGAACGTCAATTCACCTTTAAACACTCCGGTCAGACCTGGTCTGGCGTGCCTGTGATTGCTGCCAATATGGATACCGTGGGTACCTTTGCGATGGCAACGGCGCTGGCGAAATTCGATATTCTGACCGCCGTGCACAAACACTACAGTATCGAAGAGTGGAGCGCGTTTGCCGCTTCTGCATCCGATGATGTGAAGAAACACATCATGGTATCGACCGGTACATCCGATGCGGATTTCGAGAAAACCAAGCAAATCCTGGTCGCAAAACCTGAGTTCAATTTTGTCTGTATCGACGTGGCGAACGGCTATTCCGAACACTTCGTGCAGTTCGTCAGCAAAGCGCGTGCGGCCTGGCCGACCAAAACCATCATCGCGGGTAACGTTGTGACCGGCGAGATGTGTGAAGAGCTGATTCTGTCCGGCGCGGATATCGTCAAAGTCGGTATCGGCCCTGGCTCAGTTTGCACCACGCGTGTGAAAACGGGTGTCGGCTATCCGCAGCTTTCCGCCGTGATCGAGTGTGCCGATGCGGCGCACGGTCTGGGCGGTCAGATCATCAGCGACGGTGGCTGCACCATGCCGGGCGATGTGGCGAAAGCCTTCGGTGGCGGCGCAGATTTCGTGATGCTGGGCGGTATGCTGGCCGGTCACGAAGAGAGCGGCGGCACGGTGGTTGAAGAAAACGGCGAGAAATTCATGCTGTTCTACGGCATGAGCTCTGAATCCGCCATGAATCGCCATGTTGGCGGCGTGGCGCAGTATCGTGCAGCCGAGGGTAAAACTGTAAAACTGGCGCTGCGCGGTCCGGTTGAGAACACCGCTCGCGATGTTCTGGGTGGCCTGCGTTCTGCTTGTACCTACGTCGGTGCATCCCGCCTGAAAGAGCTGACTAAACGTACGACGTTTATCCGCGTTCAGGAACAGGAAAACCGCGTATTCAATAGCCTGTAATCGCTCTCCCGCTGGCGCGCACCCGTGCGCCAGCGTTATCCCGCACTCATCGCATCCCCCAAATGGAAAATCGGCAGATACATCGCCACCACCAGCGTTCCGATAATCACGCCTGTCACAATTAATAGCAGCGGCTCTAACAGCGACGCCAGATTATCCGCGTGCTGAAATGTCTGCTCATTATGATGACGCGCCAGATTCGCGAGCATCGTGTCCAGCGCACCGGAGATCTCACCAGTTCGCACCAGTTGAATACATAATGGCGTGAAGATCCCCGCTTCACTCAGTGATGACCAGATGGGGGCACCTTGCACTACGCGCTCCCTGATATCCCGCAGCACCTCTTTCCAGAACAGGCCCTCGACGGATTCCTGTGCGCTCTCTAGTCCTTGTAAAAAGGCGATACCCGCCTGCTGCGTCAGGGAGAGCACGGTGTAGATTTGACTCAGTTTCTGCCCGCGAACAAGCGCCCCCATGACTGGCAAACTCAATACCCTGCGCTGGCTAAAGCGCTGCCATCCCTCATGTTGCCGCACGCTGCGTAGTGCGATGAATGGAAAGAGCATGACGAAAACCAGCCCAATAATGTGCTGACGAATAAAATCCGCAAACTCCATCACCCAGCGCGTCAGCAGCGGAAGAGGCGTATTAAAGGTTTTATAGATACCCGCAAATTCCGGTAATACGAGCGTGACCATCGCCAGCACCACGACAGCCGCCAGGCTCAGAATGATCGCCGGGTAACGCAGGGCCTTTTTCACCTTCGCGCTCAGTTGCTGCTGAGATTTTTGCTGCTGCGCCAGCTGGCGGCAGCACTCTTCCAGTTTTCCGGTCAGCTCTCCGGTTTTCATCATTGAGACATACAGTGGAGAAAAAACCTCTGGCCATTTTTTCAGGGCATCGGAAAACGCGCAGCCTGCGCTGAGATCTTCCGCAAGACTCGAAAGTAGCGCCTGCCATTGCTTGACAGGATGTTGCTCGGCCAGCATTTGCAGGCTGTAAGCGAGCGTGAGCCCTGCCTGAAGCAGGGCGGCAAGCTGGCGGAAAAGCTCATAGCAGTGCTGCGGCTGCCATTTCTGGAGCATAAGACTGCGCGAGAGTGCCAGCGGACAGAGTGCTCGACCGGACAACAGACTCAAGGCCGCCTCCCGGTCGACTGCCCAAAGGGTGCCCTGCTGGAACTCTCCCTCTAACGTCAAAGCCCGCCAGCGCCAGAGATGGTTAGCAGCCATACGGTAGCCCCAGCACGCGAACGATCTCCTCTAGCGTGGTATGACCTTGCTCAACGGTCAGGCAGCCGTGTTCAAAGAGCGTGGTCATCCCGGTGCACCGTGCGGTGTGGTCAATTTGTTCAATCGACGCGCCGCTGGCAATGGCCTGGCGGATGTCGCTGTTTACCGAGAGCACTTCAAACAGGGCGACGCGGCCATAAAAGCCGCGATAACAGCGATCGCATCCTGTCGGCTGCCAGTGAGGAAGCTCGCGTGGCCAGACAGTCTCTGGAAGCGTTATCCTTTGGTCAGTCTCTTTTCGGCAGTGCGGGCACAGGCGGCGGACCAACCTCTGGGCAATCACCAGCGTCAGGGCTGAGGAGACCATCCAGCGGGCTACGCCCATCTGCTGCAAGCGGATCAGCGTTTCGGTGGTAGAGTTGGTATGCAACGTTGAGAGCACCAGATGCCCGGTCTGCGCAGCGTTGATGGCGATCTCAGCCGTTTCACCATCGCGGATCTCGCCCACCATGATGATGTCCGGATCCTGGCGCAAAAGTGCCCGAAGCACGCTTTGAAAGGACAGACCGGCGCGCGGGTTGATCTGCGTCTGATTCAGCCCGGCAAGGGGGATTTCAATCGGATCTTCGACGCTGCAAATATTCACATCCTGGTCGTTCCGCGCCTGCAGCGCGCTATAGAGCGTAACGGTTTTCCCGCTGCCGGTCGGGCCGGTCACCAGTAAAAGCCCCTGCGGCTGATGAAGCGCATCGGTAAACAGCGCGCGCTGGGCTTCCGTCATGCCTAAGGCATCCAGTTCCAGCGCCTGTTGCACTTGGTGCAGTAAGCGCAGAACGATTTTTTCACCTCCTCGGCAGGGGAGCGTTGCGATACGAAACGAGACGGCGTTGCCCGCCAGCTCAACGGTAAACTGCCCGTCCTGCGGCAAACGGCGCTCGGCGATATCAAGCTCCCCCAATACCTTCAGGCGGGCGATCAGCGTGGTCGCCACCGCTGCCGTTAAGGGAGGCTGCGGGTACAGCACGCCGTCGATACGCAAACGGATTTGCCAGGTCTCGCCCGCGGGCTCGACGTGGATGTCCGAGGCGCGCTGGCTGAGAGCCTGCAAAAGCGTCCGGTTGAGAATATCGACCGCCGAACTCGTCACCAGAGTGGTAACGGGTAAAGAGGATTGCGATGACGCCTGCTGATGCTTCTCCATCCGCTCTTTCGTCCAGCACTCAATATCAATCCGCTTTTGCGTGGCGAAGCGCAGGGCTTCCATCATCTGTGATGCCGGTGTGTCGACCACGGCAATGTTGATCGTCTCATCGTTGCTGCCTAACAGCAGCGCATGATGGCGCTGGCACAGCAGCGTCAGTTGCTCTGTATTCATGGTCAGCACCTCTATTTGCTATCGAAGCGGAAAACGTCTTCGCACGCCTGCTTTAACGCGCTGTCATTAGCGATAGTGCAGTCGCGTGTCCAGCCGGTGATGCCGTCCCCGTCGCTCCAGACCGGTGCCAGCAGAACTTCCAGACCGTTCAGGCTCTCCTGGCCTGTCAGTGCCACCACACCTTTGGCAACGCTCATCGCAGAGACATAGCGCGTGGTCGTTGGAGAGCGAATGCCGTTGGTTCCACCGTCGCAGGTATCGACACCGCCGTGCTCAAGTGCGCAAAGTTCAATGGCCGTGCGATAGGGGACAAAGGTTTGCAACATATCCGTCAGCGCGGCTTTGCGCAGATAGTTCTGGTACGCAGGCACGCCGATGGCGCTGAGAATCGCGATAATGCCAATGACGACCATTAGCTCAATGAGGGTAAATCCTTGTTGTCTGTTCATGTCTGCTCCTTGGGTTTCGTGATGCCACTGTGGCAGCGCGAAGAGACAAACACGAGGAGCGAAAAAAGGATCGTGAAGGGCGATTCAGAGGATTTTAAAGCGGTTGCATTGCTGCATTAACACTTTGCGAGGCGCGTCGTAAACGCGTGCGAAGTTCCTCCTCTCCCGTAGAAGAGGAGGAATAAACCTGTATTATTTGAAGCGCATAGAGAGGTCGAGGGCCTGGACGTGTTTGGTGAGCGCGCCAACGGAGATGAAATCCACGCCAGTTTCAGCGAACTCGCGCAGGGTTTCATGGGTGACGTTACCGGAGACTTCCAGCTGCGCCTGACCGTTGGTGCGTTTAACCGCTTCGCGCATCTGCTCTGTTTCGAAGTTATCGAGCATGATGATATCGGCCCCGGCTTTGAGCGCGGCATCCAGCTCGTCGAGGTTTTCGACTTCCACTTCGACAGGCACATCCGGGTGCAGCCAGAAGGCTTTTTCCACCGCCTGACGTACGGAGCCGGAGGCGATAATGTGGTTCTCTTTGATCAGGAAGGCGTCGGATAAGCCCAGACGGTGGTTGGCGCCGCCGCCGCACAGCACCGCGTATTTCAGGGCGGTGCGCAGGCCTGGCAGCGTTTTACGGGTATCCAGCAGCTGGGTTTTGGTGCCTTCCAGCAGGTTAACATAGCGACGAACGGCACTCGCCACGCCGGACAAGGTCTGGACGAAGTTCAGGGCGGTGCGCTCGCCCGTTAACAGTACGCGGGACGGGCCATGAAGTTCAAAAAGAGGCTGACTGGCGCTGATGCTGTCGCCATCCTGAACGTGCCAGGTTATCTGTACGTCATCGCCGGCGAGCTGTGTGAAGACCTCTTCGACCCAGCGTTTTCCGCAGAACACGCCGTCTTCGCGGGTGATGATCACCGCGTGCGAGCGCGTCTCTTTAGGCAATAATTGTGCGGTAATATCGTTGTCCGCATTGACCTCGCCGCCCAGATCTTCACGCAGTGCGTGGGCGACGCTCGCCGGGATATCGAGGTTAATACGTTCCAGAAGCGCTTCACGTCGGTGGTCGGGGTTGTAACGGCGAGTCGGCATGATAAAACTCCAAATTGGTAACGAATCATAAGATTGAAACATGCTACTCTGAACCGAGAATCTGCACCATATATAAGGAGAGCCAGCATGCAGTTACAAGACGGATGGCTGGTGGATGCGCGGCACGTACCGTCGCCGCACCATGATTGCCGCCCGGAGGATGAAACGCCCTCACTGCTGGTGGTCCACAATATTAGCCTGCCACCGGGTGAATTTGGCGGTCCGTGGATCGACGCATTATTCACCGGAACAATCGATCCCAACGCCCATCCATTTTTTGCGGAAATTGCGCACCTGCGCGTTTCTGCCCATTGTCTGATTCGCCGTGACGGTGAGATCGTCCAGTATGTTCCTTTCGATAAACGCGCGTGGCACGCCGGTGTCTCTGTGTATCAGGGGCGTGAACGCTGTAACGATTTTTCGATTGGTATTGAGCTGGAAGGCACAGATACTACGCCGTACACCGACGCGCAGTACCAGGCGCTGGTGGCGGTGACGCGTGAGTTGACCGCGTTGTACCCAAAAATTGCTGACAACATCACCGGGCATAGCGATATTGCGCCAGTGAGAAAAACCGATCCAGGCCCGGCGTTTGACTGGTCCCGGTTTCGCGCCATGCTAACCGCTTCGTCAGATAAGGAGATGACATGACGTTGTTTACCATGCTGCTGGTGATGATCGCTGAACGGTTGTTTAAACTGGGCGAGCACTGGCATTTGGATCACCGGATGGAAGTGGTCTTCCGTCGGATTAAACATTTCTCGATGCTGCGCACTCTCCTGATGACCGCCGTGGTGATGGGCGTGGTGTTCCTGCTGCTGCGCGCGCTGCATGGCCTGTTTTTCAACGTGCCGCTGCTGGTGGTGTGGATCCTGCTGGGCGTGCTGTGCATCGGTGCTGGAAAGGTTCGATTGCACTACCATGCCTATCTGAAAGCCGCATCCCGCGACGATAGCCACGCGCGTGGCGCGATGGCGAGCGAGCTGACGCTGATCCACGGCGTTCCGCCTGACTGCAATGAGCGCGATTACTTGCGCGAGCTGCAAAACGCGCTGCTGTGGATTAACTTCCGCTATTACCTCGCGCCGCTATTCTGGTTTGTGGTGGGCGGCCCACTGGGTCCGGTGTTCCTGATGGGCTACGCTTTCTTACGCGCCTGGCAGACCTGGCTGGCGCGCTATCTGACGCCGCACGAACGCTTGCTGTCGGGCATCGACGCGATTTTACACGTGCTGGACTGGCTGCCGGTGCGCCTGGTTGGCGTGGTGTATGCCCTGATTGGTCACGGCGAGAAGGCGCTTCCGGCGTGGTTTGCTTCCCTGGCGGATAGGCACACTTCGCAGTATCAGGTGCTGACGCGTCTGGCGCAGTTCTCCCTGGCACGCGAGCCGCACACGGACAAAGTCGAAACCCCGAAAGCGGCGGTGTCGATGGCGAAGAAAACCTCTTTTGTGATTGTAGTTCTGGTAGCGTTGCTGACGATTTACGGCACGCTGGTGTAAGCCAGCGCACCGCATTCCTCAATATGTATCCGTAGGCGGGATGCCAAAATCGGGCATCCCGTTTTCGTTCCAGCGCACGACTTTCAGGCGAGTGTGACGGTTCGGATCGTACAGCGGGTCGCCCTCAATTTCGGTGTAATTGCGCGCGTGATACACCAGCACATCTTCCCCGTCTGGCGTCTGCGTAAAGCTGTTATGCCCCGGCCCATACTGACGATTTTCGTAGCTGGTGGTAAACACCGGGCGCGGTGATTTATGCCAGTTGGCTGCGACGCGCGGATCGGCGCTTTTATCGATCCACAGCAGCCCCATGCAGTAGTTCTCATCCGTCGCGCTGGCGGAGTAGCTGATAAACAGCCTGTCGCCGTGCTCCAGCACTGCCGGGCCTTCATTGACCCAGAACCCGCGACACTCCCAGTCATACTCCGGTTTGCTGAGCATCACCGGCTCGCCTTTAAGCGTCCACGCGTTTTCCATTTCACACAGATAGAGATTCGAGTTGCCTGAGATATCCGGCGCTTTTTGCGCCCACAGATACCAGCGCTTATCTTGATGAACGAAAGTGGTGGCATCGAGCGCAAAAGTATCGAACGGCGTGACGATTTGCCCTTTCTCGACCCATTTCCCGCTCAGCGGATCGCTGTCGGCACACTCCAGGGCGAACATCCGGTGCTGGAACATATTCAGCCCATCGAGCGCTTGAGTGTGCGCGGCGGCAAAGTAGATGATCCATTTGCCGTCGATGTGATGCAGTTCCGGTGCCCAGATCAGCTCGCTCATTGGCCCGGTCTCGGGTTTTCGCCAGACCACCATCTCTTCGGCGCTGCGCAATCCTTCCAGCGAATCGGCGCGGCGGATTGCCAGCCGGTCGTACTCGGGCACCGAGGCGATAAAGTAATACAGCCCTTCGTGATGCAGAATAAACGGGTCGGCACGTTGTTCGATAAAGGGATTGGGCCAGTCACGCATTGGGCTTTCCTTATTTGGTTTCAGCGGCTTTGAGTTCCTGATAGTCATTCAGCTCGCGATAGTTCATGCGGCGTTTCTCCAGGTCTTCCTGAATCTGTTTCATCAGGTCACGGTCTACTTTCAGCAGACGCACCACACCTGCGGTAATCAAATAGCCAACGCCCGGTATGATGGTAAACAGCAGGACGATTCCGTTGATGGCGTCGGCGCTTTGCGCCTTAGCACCCGCGTCGTAGCCGTACCAGGAGAGCAGGAATCCGACCATCGCCCCGGCGATCGCCAGCCCCAGTTTGAGGAAGAAAATGTTGCCGGAGAAGCTGATCCCGGTGATGCGCTTCCCGGTTTTCCACTCGCCGTAGTCGTCCACGTCGGCCATCAGGGACCAGTGCAGCGGGGACGGGATCTGATGCAGAACGTTGAGCAGGAAGTAGAGCACCACGATGGTGGTGGTGGCTTTCGGGTCGAAGAAGTAGAACGCGCTGGAGAAAATGGCTAGCACGATGTTGGTCCAGAAGAATACTTTCAGCTTGCACCAGCGGTCGGTCAGGGTTTTTGCGAGGATGCTGCCGAGCATCATGCCCACCACGCCGAGGCTGATAAACAGGGTGGCGAAATGGGTGCTTTGCCCCATCACCCAGGTGACGTAGTACATGGTCGCCGCCATGCGGATAAAGCCAGGGCAGACGTTGCACAGGGTCAGCAGCAGAATGCGCACCCACTGATCGTTCTTCCACACGTCTTTCAGATCGTTTTTCAGTTCATCATTGGTTTGTACCGCCGGGCGAATACGTTCCCGTACGGTTGAGAAACTAAACAGGAACATGCAAGTGCCAATCAGCGCCAGCACGGTCATCGCCATCTGATAGCCTTTGGCTTTGTCGTCGCCACCAAAAAACTCCACCATCGGCAGTAGCGTTAACGAGAGCAGCAGCGTCGCAATCCCGACCATCACAAAGCGATACGACTGACAGGCTACACGCTCTTTTGGATCGTTGGTGATCACACCACCCAGCGAGCAGTAAGGGATGTTGATGGCGGTATAGGTGAGCGACAGCAGGAAGTAGGTGACAAACGCATAGATAACTTTGCTGTTGTAAGTCCACTCCGGCGTGGTGAACATCAGAATACTGAACAGGGCATAGGGGAACGCAATCCACAACAACCATGGACGAAATCGGCCATATTTACTGCGGGTACGATCAGCGATAGCGCCCATGATCGGGTCGGTGATGGCGTCAATCACGCGAACTGAGAGTAACAACACCCCGACCAGCGCGGGGGCCAGGCCGAAGATATCCGTATAAAAATAGTTAACAAACAACATAATGGCGCCAAAGATGATGTTGCATCCCGCGTCGCCCATGCCATAGCCAATCTTTTCTTTTACAGACAGTTTATTGTTATCCATCGACAGCTCTCCGAGTTTCGGTATGGAGAGAATTATTCGCTGGCGAAGGAATATATGCGTTGCAGGATAAGGGCGGTGATATGGATGAAATGGCTGTGGGTGAGAATTTGTGAGGCAGGTAACACGCTCTGTGCCACAGTCGGGCACAGAGCGAGACGGGATTAATGCGCTTTTACGGTTTTGGCATTTTTCTGTTTGAACAGATAGCCCACGCCGAGAATCAAAATCCACACGGGGATCAGATAGACGGAGATCGCCATGCCCGGTGTGATCAGCATGATGACCAGCACCGCTGCCATAAAGATCAGGCACACCCAGTTGCCCAGCGGATAGAACAGGGCAGGGAAGCGGGTTTTCACACCTTGCTTCTGCTTGGCCCGACGGAACTTAATGTGCGCCAGGCTGATCATCGCCCAGTTAATCACCAGTGCGGATACCACCAGCGCCATCAGCAGACCAAATGCCGATTCCGGTGCCAGGTAGTTGATCAGTACGCACAGGGCGGTCACCACGGCGGAGACCATAATGGAGTTCACCGGCACGCCGCGTTTATCGACGTTCAGCAGCGCTTTTGGCGCGTTGCCCTGCTGAGCCAGACCGAACAGCATACGGCTGTTGCAGTAGACGCAGCTGTTATAGACAGACAGCGCCGCCGTCAGTACCACGATGTTGAGCGCGTTAGCCACGAAGGTATCGCCCAGCTCATGGAAGATCAGCACGAACGGGCTGGTGTCAGCGGTGACGCGCGTCCACGGCAGCAGGGAGAGCAGAACCGCCAGCGAACCCACATAGAAGATCAGAATACGGTAGATAACCTGGTTGGTGGCTTTCGGGATGCTCTGCTCAGGGTTATCGGCTTCTGCGGCGGTAATCCCGACCAGTTCCAGCCCACCGAACGAGAACATAATGATTGCCATCATCATTACCAGACCGGTCATGCCGTGAGGCAGGAACCCGCCTTGCTCCCACAGGTTGCGCACGGTCGCCTGCGGGCCGCCGTTGCCGCTGAACAGCAGCCAGCCGCCGAAGATGATCATCGCCACAACCGCGATCACTTTGATAATTGCAAACCAGAACTCCATCTCACCGAACACTTTGACGTTGGTGAGGTTGATGGCGTTGATGATCACGAAGAAGGCCGCGGCCGATGCCCAGGTTGGGATCTCCGGATACCAGAACTGGATGTACTTACCGACGGCGGTCAGTTCCGCCATGGCAACCAGAACGTACAGCACCCAGTAGTTCCAGCCTGAGGCGAAACCGGCAAAGCTGCCCCAATATTTATAGGCAAAGTGGCTGAAGGAGCCCGCTACTGGCTCTTCAACCACCATTTCGCCGAGCTGGCGCATAATAAGGAAGGCAATAAAGCCCGCGATGGCGTAACCCAGAATAATCCCCGGACCTGCCGACTGAATGACGGATGCGCTGCCCAGAAACAGGCCGGTACCGATAGCGCCACCCAACGCGATGAGCTGTATATGGCGGTTTTTAAGGCCGCGCTTTAGCTGATCGCCATGCTGTTGAGCTTCCATTTGAAACCTCGTGTGTGGTTGTTATGTTCACGCTCGGGCGTGTGTAATTATGAAAGTCCATTTTCTGTATTTTTTTCTTTACGGTGAAGTTGACCGAAAAAAGCGGGGGTGACTTCCGTTGACGCCAGAATAGTGGTAAGCGGACCCGAATGCACCTGCTTTATGAAGGGATGTCGATCGCTTGAATAAAAAGAAAGCATTTGTAAATACGTCCGCTTCACTCCCGTAACCCATCTATAGAATAAAAATGCTCCATAAGTGGGCGAATTTTCATTATTTACCTTGTTGAATCGCTTCAGATTGCAAATCCCCTCGTTTCAATAAGGTTAAAACACCCTCTTTAGTGGTAACCAGTTCATTTGTGCAAAGTTACATTTCTGAAACGTTATTTCTGTAAAGTTGTTAAAATGTGCAGGGTTTACTGATTTCAATCAAAACCAATATGGACAGAAGGTGAATACTTTGTTACTTTAGCGATACGAACATGAAATTGGTAAGACCAATTGACTCCGGGCAAAAAGGCGTAAGACAGGGAATATGGCCTACAGCAAAATTCGCCAACCAAAACTATCGGATGTGATAGAGCAGCAGCTGGAGTTTTTAATCCTCGAAGGGACTCTGCGCCCCGGTGAAAAACTCCCGCCTGAACGCGAACTGGCTAAACAGTTCGACGTTTCCCGTCCCTCTCTGCGTGAGGCGATTCAACGTCTCGAAGCGAAGGGCTTGCTGCTTCGTCGTCAGGGCGGCGGAACTTTTGTGCAAAACAGCCTGTGGCAGAGCTTCAGCGATCCGCTGGTAGAGCTTCTTTCTGACCACCCAGAATCCCAGTTTGACCTGCTTGAAACCCGTCACGCGCTTGAAGGTATCGCGGCTTATTACGCGGCCCTGCGCAGCAATGATGAAGATCGTGAACGTATTCGCGAGCTTCATCAGGCCATTGAACGGGCCCAGCAGTCAGGCGATCTCGACGCTGAGTCCGATGCCGTCGTCCAGTATCAAATTGCCGTCACCGAAGCGGCGCACAATGTGGTGCTGCTCCATCTGCTACGCTGCATGGAGCCGATGCTGGCCCAGAATGTTCGACAAAATTTTGAATTGTTGTACGCCCGCCGGGAAATGCTCCCGTTGGTCAGCAACCATCGCACCCGAGTTTTCGAGGCGATAATGGCCGGGGAACCGGAGCAGGCGCGTGAAGCGTCGCACCGCCACCTGGCTTTCATTGAGGAAATCTTGCTGGACCGCAGCCGTGAACAGAGTCGTCGAGAACGTTCACTGCGCCGCATACAGCAACGAAAGGATTAAGCGCCTGGCATTTTTAGAGCGCGGCAACTAAACGCAGAACCTGTCTTATTGTGTTCTTTGTTGAGAGCACAATGGGACAGGTTCCAGACAAATCAACGTATTAGATAGATAAGGAATACCCCCATGTCAGAACGTCTCCAAAATGACGTGGATCCGATCGAAACTCGCGACTGGCTACAGGCGATCGAATCGGTCATCCGTGAAGAAGGTGTTGAGCGCGCTCAGTATCTGATTGATCAGCTGCTTTCAGAAGCCCGTAAAGGTGGCGTGAAAGTAGCCTCAGGTGCAGGGGCTAGCAACTACGTAAACACGATTGCCGTCGAAGACGAACCGGAATACCCGGGCAATCTGGATCTGGAACGTCGTATCCGTTCTGCAATTCGTTGGAACGCGATCATGACCGTTCTGCGCGCATCCAAGAAAGACCTGGAGCTGGGCGGCCACATGGCTTCCTTCCAGTCTTCTGCGACCGTATACGAAGTGTGCTTCAACCACTTCTTCCGCGCACGCACCGAGAAAGACGGCGGCGACCTGGTGTACTTCCAGGGCCACATCTCTCCGGGCGTTTACGCACGTGCGTTCCTGGAAGGTCGTCTGACTGAAGAGCAGATGAACAACTTCCGTCAGGAAGTTCACGGTAAAGGTCTCTCCTCTTACCCGCACCCTAAATTGATGCCTGAATTCTGGCAGTTCCCGACCGTATCTATGGGTCTGGGTCCAATCGGTGCTATTTACCAGGCTAAATTCCTGAAATATCTGGAACACCGTGGCCTGAAAGATACCTCCCAGCAGACCGTTTACGCTTTCCTCGGCGACGGCGAGATGGATGAGCCAGAATCTAAAGGTGCGATCACCATCGCCACCCGTGAGAAACTGGACAACCTGTGCTTCATCATCAACTGTAACCTGCAGCGTCTGGATGGTCCGGTAACCGGCAACGGCAAGATCATCAACGAACTGGAAGGCATCTTCAGCGGTGCTGGCTGGAACGTGGTTAAAGTGATGTGGGGCGGTCGTTGGGATGAGCTGCTGCGTAAAGACACCAGCGGTAAACTGATCCAGCTGATGAACGAAACCGTTGACGGCGACTATCAGACCTTCAAATCCAAAAACGGTGCTTACGTTCGTGAACACTTCTTCGGCAAATACCCTGAAACCGCAGCGCTGGTTGCAGACTGGTCTGACGATCAGATCTGGGCTCTGAACCGTGGCGGCCACGATCCGAAGAAAGTCTACGCAGCACTGAAAAACGCACAAGACACCAAAGGCAAAGCAACAGTTATCCTGGCACATACCATCAAAGGTTATGGCATGGGTGACACCGCCGAAGGTAAAAACATTGCTCACCAGGTGAAGAAAATGAACATGGACGGCGTGCGTTATATCCGCGACCGTTTCAACGTTCCTGTCACCGACGAGCAGGTTGAAAACCTCTCTTACATCACCTTCCCGGAAGGCTCTGAAGAACACACCTACCTGCACGCACAGCGTCAGAAACTGAACGGCTACCTGCCGTCCCGTCAGGTGAACTTCACTGAGAAACTGGAACTGCCGGTTCTGGAAGACTTCTCCCAGCTTCTGGAAGAGCAGAACAAAGAGATCTCTACCACTATCGCTTTCGTTCGTGCCCTGAACGTGATGCTGAAAAACAAGTCGATCAAAGATCGTCTGGTTCCAATCATCGCCGATGAAGCGCGTACCTTCGGTATGGAAGGTCTGTTCCGTCAGATCGGTATTTACAGCCCGAACGGCCAGCAGTACACCCCGCAGGACCGTGAGCAGGTTGCTTACTACAAAGAAGACGAGAAAGGCCAGATTCTGCAGGAAGGGATCAACGAGCTGGGCGCAGGCGCATCCTGGCTGGCTGCTGCGACCTCTTACAGCACCAACAACCTGCCGATGATTCCGTTCTACATCTACTACTCGATGTTCGGTTTCCAGCGTATCGGTGACCTGTGCTGGCAGGCTGGCGACCAACAGGCTCGCGGCTTCCTGGTCGGTGGTACTTCCGGTCGTACAACCCTGAACGGTGAAGGTCTGCAGCACGAAGATGGTCACAGCCACATTCAGTCTCTGACTATCCCGAACTGTATCTCTTATGACCCGTCTTACGCGTACGAAGTGGCAGTCATCATGCATGACGGTCTGGTACGTATGTACGGTGAAGCGCAAGAGAACGTTTACTACTACATCACCACTCTGAACGAAAACTACCACATGCCGGCTATGCCAGCAGGTGCCGAGGAAGGTATCCGTAAAGGTATCTACAAACTCGAAACCATCGCGGGTAGCAAAGGTAAAGTTCAGCTGCTGGGCTCCGGTTCTATCCTGCGTCACGTTCGTGAAGCAGCGCAGATCCTGGCGAACGACTACGGCGTTGGCTCCGACGTGTACAGCGTGACCTCCTTCACTGAACTGGCGCGTGATGGCCAGGATTGTGAGCGCTGGAACATGCTGCACCCGATGGAAACTCCACGCGTACCGTACATCGCTCAGGTGATGAACGACGCACCGGCAGTGGCATCGACTGACTATATGAAACTGTTCGCCGAGCAGGTTCGTACTTACGTACCGGCTGATGATTACCGCGTACTGGGTACCGACGGCTTCGGTCGCTCTGACAGCCGCGAAAACCTGCGTCACCACTTCGAAGTTGACTCTTCTTATGTGGTCGTAGCAGCGCTGGGCGAACTGGCTAAACGTGGCGAAATCGATAAGAAAGTGGTTGCGGAAGCAATTACCAAATTCAACATCGATGCAGATAAAGTTAACCCGCGTCTGGCGTAAGAGGTAAAAGAATAATGGCTATCGAAATCAATGTACCGGACATCGGGGCTGATGAAGTTGAAATCACCGAGATCCTGGTCAAAGTAGGCGACAAAGTTGAAGCTGAACAGTCGCTGATCACCGTAGAAGGCGACAAAGCCTCTATGGAAGTCCCGTCTCCTCAGGCTGGCATCGTTAAAGAGATCAAAGTCTCTGTTGGCGACAAAACCGAGACTGGCAAACTGATCATGATTTTCGATTCCGCCGACGGTGCAGCAGCTGCTGCACCTGCGCAGGAAGAGAAGAAAGAAGCAGCGGCTCCGGCAGCTGCACCAGCAGCTGCGGCTGCAAAAGACGTCAACGTGCCAGACATCGGCGGTGACGAAGTTGAAGTGACTGAGATCATGGTGAAAGTGGGCGACACCGTTGCCGCTGAACAATCCCTGATCACCGTAGAAGGCGACAAAGCCTCTATGGAAGTCCCGGCTCCGTTCGCGGGCGTCGTTAAAGAGATCAAAATCAACACCGGCGACAAAGTGTCTACCGGCTCCCTGATTATGGTCTTC
This sequence comes from Lelliottia sp. EB106-05-01-XG201, assembly GCF_058791735.1. Lineage (NCBI taxonomy): Bacteria > Pseudomonadati > Pseudomonadota > Gammaproteobacteria > Enterobacterales > Enterobacteriaceae > Lelliottia > Lelliottia sp. EB106-05-01-XG201. Next base: position 3,854,286 of record NZ_JBYTDV010000001.1, on the reverse strand, counting down.
GAAGTGGCGGGTGCTGCACCTGCTGCGGCTCCAGCACAGGCAGCTGCTCCGGCGGCCGCGGCTGCACCAGCAGCGTCTGGCGCGAAAGACGTTAACGTTCCGGATATCGGCGGTGACGAAGTTGAAGTGACTGAAGTGATGGTGAAAGTGGGCGACAAAGTTGCCGCTGAGCAGTCACTGATCACCGTAGAAGGCGACAAAGCCTCTATGGAAGTCCCGGCTCCGTTCGCAGGTACCGTGAAAGAAATTAAAATCAGCACCGGCGACAAAGTGTCCACCGGCTCTCTGATCATGGTCTTCGAAGTGGAAGGCGCTGCGCCTGCCGCGGCTCCGGCTGCTGCTCCAGCACCTGCTGCTGCCGCTCCGGCTCCAGCTGCAAAAGCAGCGGCACCGGCTGCGAAAGCCGAAGGCAAATCTGAGTTTGCTGAGAACGACGCGTACGTTCACGCCACCCCACTGATTCGTCGCCTGGCGCGCGAATTCGGTGTGAATCTGGCGAAAGTGAAAGGGACAGGCCGTAAGGGTCGTATCCTGCGCGAAGACGTTCAGACTTACGTGAAAGAAGCGGTGAAACGCGCTGAAGCGGCACCAACTGCTGCTACCGGCGGCGGTATCCCGGGCATGCTGCCATGGCCGAAAGTGGACTTCAGCAAGTTTGGTGAAATCGAAGAAGTGGAACTGGGCCGTATCCAGAAAATCTCTGGTGCCAACCTGAGCCGTAACTGGGTGATGATCCCGCATGTTACGCACTTCGACAAAACCGATATCACCGATCTGGAAGCGTTCCGTAAACAGCAGAACGCCGAAGCTGAGAAACGTAAACTGGACGTGAAATTCACCCCAGTGGTCTTCATCATGAAAGCGGTTGCGGCAGCCCTTGAGCAGATGCCACGTTTCAACAGCTCTCTGTCTGAAGACGCACAGCGTCTGACGCTGAAGAAATACATCAACATCGGTGTCGCGGTTGATACGCCAAATGGTCTGGTTGTTCCGGTCTTCAAAGACGTGAACAAGAAGAGCATCACTGAGCTGTCCCGTGAACTGACTGTCATCTCCAAGAAAGCGCGTGATGGTAAGCTGACAGCCGGCGAAATGCAGGGCGGTTGCTTCACTATCTCCAGCATCGGCGGCTTGGGTACCACCCACTTCGCGCCGATTGTTAACGCGCCGGAAGTGGCGATCCTTGGTGTGTCCAAGTCCGCGATGGAACCGGTGTGGAATGGTAAAGAGTTTGTGCCGCGTCTGATGATGCCAATCTCTCTCTCCTTCGACCACCGCGTGATCGACGGTGCTGATGGTGCTCGCTTCATTACCATCATCAACAACACCCTGAGCGATATTCGCCGCCTGGTGATGTAATCGCAAAAGCCGGCCAGTCGGCCGGCTTTTTGTCTTGTAATCTCATGATAATTGTGAGGTTATGGGTAAAGACAAGAATTCATGAGCCGTTTGTTGTTTCAAAATTGTTAACAATTTTGTAAAATACGGGCGGATAGAACGTCCCGGTGGATGAAGGGCGACAAGTACCTGGACCGCCGGAAATCAATAAGAGGTCATGATGAGTACTGAAATCAAAACTCAGGTCGTGGTACTTGGGGCAGGCCCGGCAGGTTACTCTGCTGCCTTCCGTTGCGCTGATTTAGGTCTGGAAACCGTTATCGTAGAACGTTACAACACCCTCGGTGGTGTTTGTCTGAACGTCGGCTGTATCCCTTCTAAAGCACTGCTGCACGTAGCAAAAGTTATCGAAGAAGCCAAAGCACTGGCTGACCACGGTATCGTCTTCGGCGAGCCGAAAACCGATATCGACAAGATTCGTACCTGGAAAGAGAAAGTGATCACTCAGCTGACCGGCGGTCTGGCTGGCATGGCTAAAGGCCGTAAAGTGAAAGTGGTCAACGGTCTGGGTAAATTCACCGGGGCTAACACCCTGGAAGTGGAAGGTGAAAACGGTAAAACCGTGATCAACTTCGACAACGCGATCATCGCGGCGGGCTCCCGTCCGATCGAACTGCCGTTCATTCCGCATGAAGATCCACGCGTGTGGGATTCCACCGACGCTCTGGAACTGAAAACCGTTCCAAAACGCCTGCTGGTTATGGGTGGCGGTATCATCGGTCTGGAAATGGGTACCGTTTACCATGCGCTGGGTTCAGAGATTGACGTGGTTGAAATGTTCGACCAGGTTATCCCGGCTGCCGATAAAGACATCGTGAAAGTCTTCACCAAACGCATCAGCAAGAAATTCAACCTGATGCTGGAAACCAAAGTGACTGCCGTTGAAGCGAAAGAAGACGGTATTTACGTTTCCATGGAAGGCAAAAAAGCTCCTGCTGAAGCGCAGCGTTACGACGCGGTGCTGGTGGCTATCGGTCGCGTACCGAATGGCAAAAACCTGGATGCAGGCGCGGCGGGCGTTGAAGTGGACGACCGTGGCTTTATCCGTGTCGACAAACAGCTGCGCACCAACGTGCCGCACATCTTTGCCATCGGCGATATCGTCGGTCAGCCAATGCTGGCACACAAAGGTGTTCACGAAGGCCACGTTGCCGCTGAAGTTATCGCGGGCATGAAGCACTACTTCGACCCGAAAGTGATCCCATCGATCGCTTACACCGAGCCAGAAGTTGCCTGGGTAGGTCTGACCGAGAAAGAAGCGAAAGAGAAAGGCATCAGCTACGAAACCGCCACCTTCCCGTGGGCTGCTTCTGGCCGTGCGATCGCTTCCGACTGCGCCGATGGCGTGACCAAACTGATCTTCGACAAAGAGACTCACCGTGTGATCGGTGGCGCGATTGTCGGCACCAACGGCGGCGAGCTGCTGGGTGAGATCGGTCTGGCTATCGAAATGGGCTGTGACGCTGAAGACATCGCGCTGACCATCCACGCACACCCGACTCTGCACGAGTCCGTGGGCCTGGCGGCAGAAGTGTTTGAAGGTAGCATCACCGACCTGCCGAACGCGAAAGCCAAGAAGAAGTAATCTTCTGAATATGAAAAAGCCGCTCAACTGAGCGGCTTTTTTTATTATGGAGTGACGGGCTGCCACGCTTTATCCGGATGATAAGCCTTTATCTCCTGCGCCTTCTTCTGCGACTCACTGCCGAGATCCGTCTGATAGACCTTGTCTTCACCGTTCACCATAAAACTCATGACGCCGGTCTGGCCATAGCTGACGGGCCAGGCGATCATCGCAAAACCGCTGTCGCTATCCGGCAGGATCCGGAACTGGTAGCCGTGATAACCGGTTCCCGGCACCGGTGGGCTGAAAGCGGGACCAAGCGGGCTTGGCGCTTCACCGGGAGCGGCTGGCCAGTACAGGCCGTCTTTTTTCCCTTCTGAGCTAATCACCTTTTTCGCGTATTGATGATTGAGTAAGAAATAGCTTTGCTGCGCATCAACATAGGCGTGAAGGGCTTCAATGGCGGCGAGCTCGTTGCGGCCAATCTCGCGCGTCAGGATCTCCTCGGCGGCTTTTTTCATATCAAACTGCCAGCCAGCCTCGCGCTTCACGACGGGGATCGGGAGTTGCCAGTCGCTATCGCCCACGTTGAGATGCGCGACATCGCCATTGATGACCGTGTGGTGGCTGACCTGCCAGTCACGCAGAAAACGATCAACGGCGTCAGGGTCGACGCCCTCCGGCGGTAAAAAATCACGCCAGTCATCGCCGAGCAGGTTTTTCATCTCGCCTTCGTTTTGTGTGCTGATGGCCTTCGCCAGGGCGCTGGTTGCTTCGTCCGGTGTAGCGAACTCCTGCTGCGCGAGGGCAAACGTTGAGACCATAAGCAGCATCATTCCACTGAGTAATTTCTTTTTCATTTTGATGCCCTTAGCGGTGGCGGAATTCACGGTGTTCAGTGCGGCCCGCTGGCATTTGCCGCGGCTGCTGACGGTTCTGGTGTTGTGCGGTGAACTGACGACTTTGCGCGCCGCGTTGCTGCTGCGCCTGCCAGTTGGCTGACCGGCTATCGTTGCCGCTTAAGGCATTGGCTCGCGGTTGCGTATTTCGCTGGCGAGCGGGTTGCGCAGCCGGTCGCTCCTGCCGCTGGGACAGATTCTGACGGTTCTCGCGCTGGGCTTTGTTATTCGCGCGCTGCGCGGTCTGTGGCTTATCGGTGTCATACCCGCGATAGTTATTGCGCTGGGAAATCTGCTTCAGCTGATTGTTGGCCGCCTGACGCTGAGCGTCTTTCGTTGCCGGACGCTGGGTTTGCGACAGGTTTTTCCCGGTGGATTGCTGAACCTGAGCCAGTGCTGCCTGGCGCTGACTGTCGCGGTTAACCGGTTTTTGCTGCGTGGCACTCAGGCCCGTCGCGCTGTTCGTCGAGTGGAAACGGTTATTGAGCTGATTATTCGGATACGGAACCCCTTCACGATAGGCAGGATTATGCTGCCATGTGCGGTTGTTATCCGTCAGGCGCTGGCCGCTGATTTTGTTGAAGTTATCCAGGTTGATGTTGATATTGTTATCGCCATTACGGTTATAGCCGCCGTTGTGGTGGTCATAATCATCGTGGTCATGGTGGTGATCGTCGTCATCCCAGTCGATATTACTGAATATCGCGTAGGTGGTGGCGACTCCGAGGCTAAAGCCGAGGCCTTTTACCAGGCTGTCGGTAAACTGCTCGCCCGGGGAAGGGGGAAGGTAGACCGGCGGATAGCTGGTGCTGGGCCAGGTGCCATAGACCGTGTTGGGGTTATAGGTCGGGACGTAAACTACCTGCGGATCGGCAGATTCAATTTTGATAACCGTCGGGCTGGTTGTCGTGGCCGTGGTGGTCGTTGCGGTTGAGCCGGATGTCGTGCTGGCAGCCGGTTCCGCTTTCTTCACACTGGTGACCGTCTGCTGCGGCGTGGACTGCAGCGCGCCTGTTTGCTGGGCCAGTTGACGCAGACGCTGAACGGAATCCATCACATCCTTAGGCTGCGCCAGAAACGCATCGCCGAGACTCTGTATCCACGGCGGGTTTTCACCCATCAGTGACATTAGCTGAGGAAAGGCGACCAGGGATTTGACGCTCGGGTCCCACGGCTGATTGCTCACCGCCTGAATGGCCGCGTCGCCCTGCATTTTAGGATTGTCTTTCGACCACTGCGCGGCCTGAATCACGTTCGCCGGATAGGTGGAAGCCATCAGAATCTGCGAGAGCAGCGCGTCGGGATAGAGCGCGATAGGGGCTGTCCACTGATCGATCTGCGCGGCGGTATAGGTTGGGGCAACAACCGGTGCAGGCGGTGGGGGGACGGGCTGAGGCACCGCCGCGACCGGCGGCGTTGAGACCGTCTCGGGAGCCCGGCTCTTCACAAACATCACGCCGGATGCGGCTAACAGCCCGGCACTGCACAGCAGGACCAGAAGGTGTGGCTTAAAGGGCAACTTCATAGTGTGACTCCAGCGTAAGCAGTGTCGATGGGCGTTCTTGTTGCCGCGAGTATATTCACCCGTGCTGTGCCGTTTTGATTAATGTTGGGAAACGGCGGAAGTGTCCTGATAAAGAGTGTGAGCATTTATTACACAAATTATATCCGATGGGAAAAAAGGCGTGGGAAATTCAAAAGGCCGCTCTTGCGAGCGGCCAGCAGCTAGTTGCCGAGATTGACGACCAACAGCACCGTGATGTCGGAAATATTCCAGCCACCATGCAGCGCCGTCAGCAGTAAACCGGTCACAACGATCAGCGCATAGATATATCGCATCTCCATTGCGTGCGTTCCTTTGCAGGGCTACGCGGGTTCCTTCTTCACCGGGAAAGGCAGAACCTGGCAAATTAGAAGTTGCCGCGTAGGTTACGGAACTGCTCCCGGGCCCGGTGACTGGTTGCTACACCAGCGAAGCAGGCCGGGGTGAACGTTATCGTATTAGCAAGTGCTACAAAAGCGGAGAAAGAGCATTACTTTGGTTTTCATTCGAAACCTGAAGACGCTACGCAAAACAAAAATCAGGGCTTGCACAGCAGAGAATGAAAGCGCAATATTTACTGCGTTAGAAGTTGCCGCAAAACCTGCCAGCCCGGTGTGCTACCACCGCAAGGCAACAACTAAACCGCTGAAAGGCGGTTTTTTTGTGTCCGAAAAATCTCTCTCTTTGCGCGCTATACCATCCTTAACGATTCAGCAAACGATTTAATGTTGCTTTTTTGTAAACGGATTAACACTGTGCAGAAATCCTGCTATGCTGCCCGACGCGGTATCGGGCATTTACCCTACAAACTGCTGTTTCACAGGAGCGTGAAGAGAACGCCCAGTACACGAAAGCTTTCAAATGAAGTGTATGCCGCAATATGACAATGAGAGCGAGGAGAACCGTCGTGCTAGAAGAATACCGTAAGCACGTAGCAGAACGTGCCGCCGAGGGAATTGTACCGAAACCCTTAGATGCAACCCAGATGGCCGGCCTCGTCGAGCTGCTGAAGAACCCGCCTGCGGGCGAAGAAGAATTCCTGTTAGATCTGTTGATCAACCGCGTTCCGCCTGGCGTCGATGAAGCCGCGTATGTTAAAGCCGGATTCCTTGCTGCCGTTGCCAAAGGCGAAGCCACCTCCCCACTGGTCACTCCTGAAAAAGCCATTGAACTGCTCGGCACCATGCAGGGCGGCTACAACATTCATCCGTTAATTGATGCACTGGATAGCGACACGCTGGCACCGATTGCCGCCAAAGCGCTGTCTCAGACGCTGCTGATGTTTGATAACTTCTACGATGTGGAAGAGAAAGCCAAAGCCGGCAACCGTCACGCAAAACAGGTGATGCAATCCTGGGCTGATGCCGAATGGTTCCTGAACCGTCCGCAGCTTGCCGAAAAAATTACCGTCACCGTCTTCAAAGTGACCGGTGAAACCAACACCGATGACCTGTCTCCGGCTCCGGATGCCTGGTCCCGCCCGGATATCCCACTGCACGCCCTGGCGATGCTGAAAAACGCCCGCGAAGGCATCCATCCGGATCAGCCGGGCAGCGTTGGCCCGATCAAACAGATCGAAGAATTAAATAAGAAAGGCTTCCCGCTGGCCTACGTCGGTGACGTAGTCGGGACCGGCTCTTCGCGTAAATCCGCGACCAACTCCGTGCTGTGGTTCATGGGCGATGATATCCCTCATGTGCCGAACAAGCGCGGCGGCGGCCTGTGTCTTGGCGGTAAAATCGCACCGATTTTCTTCAACACCATGGAAGATGCGGGCGCACTGCCGATCGAAGTGGACGTCAACAACCTCAACATGGGTGACGTGATTGACGTTTATCCGTTCAAAGGCGAAGTCCGCAATCACGAGACCAACGAGCTGCTGGCAAGCTTCGAGCTGAAAACCGACGTGCTGATCGACGAAGTGCGCGCCGGTGGCCGTATCCCGCTGATCATCGGTCGCGGCCTGACCACCAAAGCGCGTGAAGCGCTCGGTCTGCCGCACAGCGATGTGTTCCGTCAGGCGAAAGACGTGGCCGAGAGCAATCGCGGCTTCTCCCTGGCACAGAAAATGGTCGGTCGTGCATGCGGCGTGACGGGCGTTCGTCCGGGCGCGTACTGCGAGCCAAAAATGACCTCCGTCGGTTCTCAGGACACCACCGGTCCAATGACCCGTGATGAGCTGAAAGACCTGGCGTGTCTGGGCTTCTCGTCTGACCTGGTGATGCAGTCCTTCTGCCACACGGCGGCCTATCCGAAGCCGGTCGACGTCACCACGCACCACACCCTGCCAGACTTCATCATGAACCGTGGCGGCGTCTCCCTGCGTCCGGGCGATGGTGTGATCCACTCCTGGCTGAACCGTATGCTGCTGCCGGATACCGTCGGTACCGGTGGTGACTCCCATACCCGTTTCCCGATCGGCATCTCCTTCCCGGCCGGTTCTGGTCTGGTGGCGTTTGCTGCCGCGACGGGCGTGATGCCGCTGGACATGCCGGAATCCGTTCTGGTGCGCTTCAAAGGCAAAATGCAGCCGGGCATCACTCTGCGCGATCTGGTTCATGCGATCCCGCTGTACGCGATCAAACAGGGTCTGCTGACCGTTGAGAAGAAAGGCAAGAAGAACATCTTCTCTGGCCGCATTCTGGAGATCGAAGGTCTGCCGGATCTGAAAGTCGAGCAGGCGTTTGAGCTGACCGATGCGTCCGCCGAGCGTTCTGCGGCAGGCTGCACCATCAAGCTGAACCAGGAGCCGATCGTTGAGTATCTCACCTCTAACATCGTGCTGCTGAAGTGGATGATTGCCGAAGGTTACGGCGATCGTCGTACGCTGGAGCGTCGCGTGCAGGGCATGGAAAAATGGCTGGCCGATCCGCAGCTGCTCGAAGCCGATGCTGACGCAGAGTACGCAGCGGTGATCGACATCGATCTGGCGGACATCAAAGAGCCAATCCTGTGTGCACCAAACGATCCTGACGATGCGCGTCTGCTGTCTGACGTGCAGGGCGACAAGATCGACGAAGTGTTCATCGGCTCTTGCATGACCAACATCGGTCACTTCCGTGCGGCCGGTAAGCTGCTGGATACCCATAAAGGCCAGCTGCCAACCCGTCTGTGGGTCGCTCCGCCAACGCGTATGGATGCGGCACAGCTGACGGAAGAAGGCTACTACAGCGTGTTTGGTAAGAGTGGTGCGCGTATCGAAATCCCTGGCTGTTCCCTGTGTATGGGTAACCAGGCGCGCGTGGCTGACGGTGCGACCGTGGTCTCCACGTCTACCCGTAACTTCCCGAACCGTTTAGGAACCGGCGCGAACGTCTACCTGGCCTCTGCGGAGCTGGCGGCGGTTGCGGCGCTGATCGGCAAACTGCCGACGCCGGAAGAGTACCAGACCTATGTGGCGCAGGTTGATAAGACGGCGGTGGATACCTATCGCTATCTGAACTTCGATAAGCTCTCTCAGTACACCGAGAAAGCGGATGGCGTGATCTTCCAGACTGCGGTATAAACAGCAAACCGCCTCTCCAGAGGCGGTTTTAGTGTTTGCACCCTCTCCCTGTGGGAGAGATACCGTCTTGTCGGTTATCCGGCAAGCGGTATTTCAGCATTAAATTCTCGTCCGGATTTCACCACGCCATAAGCCAGCTGGAGCAGTTTTCTCATCCCGGCACATACGCGTTCCTTCCCTGTTTTTCCTCTCGCTGCCAGCCTGTCCATCAGATTTTTAACCACCTCATTGCACCTTCCCGCCACCACTGCCGGCATATACAGCGCACTGCGCAGCTCTGCGTGACCTACTTTTGACAGCCTGCTCTTTCCTTTCCACATCCCCGACTCACAGCGCCGTGGATTCAGCCCGGCGTAAGCCACCAGTGCCTTACTGTCACTGAACCGTCTCAGATTACCCGCGAACGCCAGCAGGCTCACGCTCAGCATTTCACCGATCCCGGGGATGCTCTTCAGCAGTTCCCTGTCCCGCTTCAGGTCAGGGTTATCATCGATGTGCTGGCTGATTTTCTTTCGTGTTTCGTCAATCAGTTCATCCAGCATGGCGACGTGTTCATGCAGTGAGGGAACAATGACCTCGTCGGCTGCTTCAAGGCGGTTCATCTCCATCTGCCGCATCTCTTCCAGATTACGCAGGTGGCGTACCAGCGCCGTCAGCTGACGCTCACTCAGTGGTGCAGGATACCAGGGGGCGGGTTGATGCAGGGCGCAGTAGCGGGCTATCAGTGCCGCATCACTTTTGTCTGTTTTGTTGCGGGTCAGCTCCGTATTGCCAAACGCGTGTATGCGGGCAGGATTTTCGAGGCTGACACAGCAGCCGTTATCGGCCAGCAGGGTGGCAAGTTCAGTGCTGTAGCAGCCCGTCGCTTCCATGCAGACATGGCAGTCGCCAAAACGTGCCAGCCAACTGAGGAACTCGCGGCATCCGGCAGAGGTGTTGGGGAATTTTTTGGTTTTGTATTTCTGATTAGGCAGCAGGACGGCGACATCAAATTTGAGTTTGGCGATATCAACGCCGACAGGAATAAGCTCCATCATGGCACTCCGTAACCTTATGAATAATATCGCCGGACCATCCTTATATGTGGGTGCTCAGGGCACAGGATACCGTTCGGTCTTGAGGCGACAGGGAAACAGGTTACCGGGGCATAATCTCTCCCACGGGCTCAGTGGCACCAGGGCCGGGTGATGCTCACCGGTAACCTCCCGATGATCAGTCGGGGATCTTCTCCGCAGAAGCGGAGAAGATCAAGACATAAGGGCCGGGGTGAGGGCATCAGCCCGCACAATCCCCCCAAAAACCTCGCGTTATTCAACGCGGGGTTTTTTATTTTCCACTCCTGACACCCGTCCCGCTTTTTATCTCCTCTCTATCTGCGATAATTACGCCATGGCTCTGCAGAGGAAAACACCATGGATTACGAATTTCTGCGCGATATCACCGGAGTGGTGAAAGTGCGCATGTCGATGGGCCACGAAGTGGTCGGGCACTGGTTTAACGAAGAAGTTAAAGAAAATCTCGCCCTGCTCGATGAAGTCGAAGACGCTGCACAAACCGTCAAAGGCAGCGAGCGCTCCTGGCAGCGCGTCGGACACGAGTACACCCTCTGGATGGACGGCGAAGAGGTGATGGTTCGCGCCAATCAGCTCGAGTTTTCCGGCGATGAGATGGAAGAGGGGATGAGCTACTACGACGAAGAGAGCCTGTCGCTGTGCGGCGTAGAGGACTTTTTACAGGTGGTGGCAGCGTACCGCGATTTTATGAAACAGAAGTAAACCAGCGGAGCATCCTTGCTCCCCGCGCGTTTTACACGGCCGGAATATTGCGGCCGTAGTAGATTTCGCGCATCTCTTTCCAGAGCAGGTCGGTGATTGTCTTCCGCTCTTCTTCGCTTAAATCTTCAGGCTTTGTGTGGAACATGTAGTGCTGAAGGTCGAACTCCTTCAGTAACATCTTGGTGTGGAAGATGTTTTCCTGGTAAACGTTCACGTCCATCATGTCGTACAGCGCCTTCATATCCTCGGACATAAAGTTCTGAATCGAATTGATCTCATGGTCGATAAAATGTTTCATGCCGTTGATATCACGGGTGAAACCACGCACGCGATAATCGACGGTGACAATATCGGATTCCAGCTGGTGGATGAGATAGTTCAGCGCGTTGAGCGGAGAAATCACCCCGCAGGTGGAGACTTCAATGTCCGCGCGGAAGGTACACAACCCGCCTTCCGGGTGACTCTCGGGGTAGGTGTGCACGCAGATGTGGCTCTTATCGAGATGGGCGACCACCGCTTCGGGCAGCGGGCCGGGGTGTTCAGTCGGGTCGATAAGCTTAGGATCAATCGGCTCTTCGCTCACGAGGATCGTGACGCTCGCGCCCTGCGGTTCATAGTCCTGACGCGCAATGTTCAGGATATTGGCCCCGATAATGGAGCAGGTTTCTGACAGGATCTCGGTCAGTCGGTTGGCGTTGTAGAGTTCATCGATATAGGCGATATAACCATCGCGCTCCTCCGCTGTTTTCACGTAGCAGATATCGTAAATACAAAAACTCAGGCTTTTGGTCAGGTTGTTAAAGCCATGCAGTTTCAGCTTTTTCAATTTAGTTCACCCCCTTAGAGGACAGCGCGTCTTGCAGATATTGTGGCAAGGCAAAAGCGGCCGTGTGCACTGCCGGATTGTAGTAGCGGCAGATGAGGTTTGCCTGATGGAAGCGCGCCTGGATAATCTCGGTGGAGAGATGGCGCAGCGCCTCGTTGTCCGTCGCCCAGGCGAAGGTCATGATACCGCCGTAATAGGTCGGGATCGCCGCCTGGTAGAAGCTCACGTCACCAAAATAGGTGCTGAGCTTGCGGTGGCTGTCGAGGGCTTCGTCCTGCTGCAGGAAGCAGACACCGTTCTGCGCCACGAAGATCCCGCCAGGGTTCAGGCAGCGCTTGCAGCCTTCGTAGAAGGACGAGGTGAAGAGCGTCGCGCCCGGCCCGATGGGATCGGTGCAGTCGGAGATGATCACGTCGAAAGTCTGGCTGGTCTGATTCACGAAGTTGACGCCGTCGTCGATCACCAGCGTAAAGCGTGGATCGTCGTAGCTGCCCGCATTGTGGTTCGGTAGATACTGGCGGCAGAAGGAGACAACACCGGCGTCGATCTCGACCATGGTGATGGTTTCGACGGTTTTATGGCGGGAGACTTCGCGCAGCATCGCGCCGTCGCCGCCGCCGATAATCAGCACGTGTTTCGCGTGCCCGTGCGCCAGCAGCGGCACGTGGGTCATCATTTCGTGATAGATAAACTCATCGCGCTCGGTGGTTTGCACCACGCCGTCCAGCGCCATGACGCGCCCGAACGCGGCGTTTTCGAAAATGATCAGATCCTGATGATCGGTTTTCTCATGATAAAGCACGTTATCAACGGCAAAGTACTGACCAAACTGGTCATGCAGCGTTTCGTGCCACAGGGTTTTCTCGGTCACAGGCTGATACCTCCTTTGTTAACATCCATTACACCCACGCAAAATGGGCGCAACATCATAGCCAACAATGACCGCGCATGCACGGTCATCATTGCAACAAAGGGGCGTCGGGAAGGTTACTTCACGTAGGCGAGCAGGCTCAGCGAATCGCGGGCCAGCGCTTTGCATTTTTTCGCGACAGGAATGCCAATGCCGCTTAAATCGCGGTAGCTGTCTTCACCGAGCGCCTTCATGTCAAAGCTATCGTAGTTGCTGAGATCCCATTGGTTCTGCTGGGCAAAAAAGACCAGTGCGCGACGAATCTGCCCGTTGGGTAAATTCTGGTATCCACAATCGTTTTTCAGGAAAACAAAAACTGCCGTTAAATCGGCCATATCTTCCGCTTCGTTTTCACTCAGCGCATAACTGTTCGCACTCATCGCCACCAGGCTTGTGAACAAAATTGTCCTGAAAAACGTCTTCATTGCTTCTACCACTGCGTCACGGAAATTAAACGTTAGCATACTTGATACCAGCGCGACGACCTTTATTATTGCGGCTTTACTTGACCTTCCGCTTAGGGGAGGGTTTAAGCTCAAAATATCGCCTGCACGGAAAAAAGGAATGAACATGCAACGTCGTGATTTTTTGAAATATTCAGCCGTCATCGGGGCTGCCAGCGCGTTACCTTTGTGGAGCCGCGCGGTGTTTGCGGCCGACAGACCGGCGCTCCCGATCCCTAATTTACTGACGGCGGACGCCCGCAGCCGCATTCAGCTTGTCGTACAGTCCGGAAAATCGACCTTTGGCGCGCATCAGGCGACGACATGGGGATATAACGGCAATTTGCTCGGTCCTGCGCTGCAGCTCTCCCGCGGCAAACAGGTGACGGTGAATATTCACAATACCCTCGCGGAGGAGACGACGCTGCACTGGCACGGCCTGGAAGTTCCCGGTGAAGTGGACGGCGGCCCGCAGGGTGTCATCAAAGCGGGCGGCGAGCGCACGGTGACCTTTACACCGGATCAGCACGCGGCAACCTGTTGGTTCCACCCGCATCAGCACGGTAAAACCGGCCATCAGGTGGCGATGGGGCTGGCGGGTCTGGTGCTGATTGAAGACGACGAGAGCCGAATGCTGCGCCTGCCGAAACAGTGGGGCATCGACGATGTGCCGGTGATCGTGCAGGACAAGAAATTTACCGCTGACGGGCAGATCGACTATCAGCTGGATGTGATGAGCGCGGCGGTCGGCTGGTTTGGCGACACGCTCCTGACCAACGGGGCGATCTATCCGCAGCATTCGGCGCCGAGAGGCTGGCTGCGTCTGCGCCTGCTCAACGGCTGTAACGCGCGATCTCTCAATTTTGCCGCCAGCGACCAGCGCCCGCTGTACGTGGTGGCGAGCGACGGCGGGCTGTTAGCCGAGCCGGTGAAAGTCAGCGAGCTGCCGATGCTGATGGGCGAGCGCTTTGAAGTGCTGGTGGATATCAGCGACGGTAAGCCGTTTGATATCGTCACGCTCCCGGTGAGCCAGATGGGGATGGCGGTTGCGCCGTTCGATAAGCCGCACCCGGTGCTGCGCATCCAGCCGCTGGTGGTTACCGCGTCGGGCACGCTGCCGGACACCCTCGTTGCCGTGCCTGCGCTGCCGTCCCTCGACGGGCTCACCCAGCGTAAACTCCAGCTGTCGATGGACCCCATGCTCGACATGATGGGCATGCAGGCGCTGATGAATAAATATGGCGACCAGGCGATGGCCGGGATGCATCACGGACAGTCGATGGGTCATATGAACATGGATCACGGCAAGATGGGCAACATGGGCCATATGAATCACGGCGGCGGGAAAGGCTTTGATTTCCCCAACGCCAACCGCATCAACGGGCAGGCCTTCGATATGAACACCCCGATGTTTGCGGCGCAAAAAGGGCAGTACGAGCGCTGGGTGATTTCAGGTGAGGGTGACATGATGCTGCATCCGTTCCACATTCACGGCACGCAGTTCCGCATTTTGTCCGAGAACGGCCAGGCGCCTGCGGCCCATCGTACGGGCTGGAAAGATACGGTGCGGGTGGAAGGGGGCGTCAGCGAAGTGCTGGTGAAATTTGAGCATGACGCGCCGAAGGAGTTTGCCTATATGGCGCACTGTCATCTGCTGGAGCATGAAGATACGGGGATGATGTTAGGGTTTACGGTGTAAAAAAAGCCGGGTGGCGGCTGCGCCTTACCCGGCCTACGGTTCTACAAACGGCAACTTCGGGTTGCCGTTTTGCTGTTACTTCACATCATCCGGCAACGCATACGCGACAATATAATCGCCCATTTTAGTGCCAAACGATCCGTGACCGCCCGCCGAGATGACAACGTACTGCTTGCCATTCACTTCGTAGGTCATCGGTGTGGCCTGTCCGCCTGCAGGCAGACGGCCTTGCCACAGTTTCTCACCGTTGGTCATGTTGTACGCGCGCAGGTAGTTATCTGCGGTTGCGGCGATGAACAGGACGTTACCGGCGGTAGAGATTGGGCCACCGAGCATCGGCATCCCCATATTGAACGGCACCGGAACCGGCATCGGGAACGGCATGCTGTCCTGCGGTGTGCCAATACGTTTTTTCCACATGACCTGATTGGTTTTCAGATCCAGCGCGGAAATATAACCCCACGCAGGCTGTTTACACGGCAGACCAAACGGCGACAGGAACGGGTTCAGCGTCACGCCAAACGGCACGCCATACTGCGGTTGAATACCGGCTTCTGTACCGCTGCCTTTCGCGTCTTTCGGCTGCTCCATCGGATTACCCGGACCGCGTGGGATCAGCTTCGAGACAAATGGCAGCGCCATCGGGTTAGCAATCGCCACCTGACGGTTTGGATCGACGGAAATACCGCCCCATTCGAACATCCCCAGGTTACCCGGGAAGACCAGCGTGCCCTGCTCAGAAGGCGGGGTGAAGATGCCTTCATAGCGCAGCTGATGGAACATCACCCGGCACACCAGCTGGTCGAACATGGTGGCGCCCCACATGTCCGCGCCGGTCAGATCTTTCTTCGGACGGAAGCTCAGGTCAGAGAATGGCTGCGTTTTAGAAACATAGTCGCCTTTCGCCGCACCCTGCGGGACCGGTTTTTCCGGAGCCGGAACCACCAGTTTGCCGTTAGTACGATCCAGCACGAAGATGTTGCCGGTTTTTGCCGGAGCGTAAATCACCGGAACCGTTTTACCGTCGACGGTAATGTCGGCCAGCGTCGGCTGAGACGGCATATCCATATCCCACAGATCGTGGTGAACGGTTTGATAGCTCCAGGCCAGTTTCCCGGTCGTGGCGTTCAGCGCCACAATCGCGCTGGCGTAACGCTCCTGCTCTGGCGTGCGGTTTCCGCCCCAGATATCTGGCGTGGTCACGCCCATCGGGAGATAGACCAGATCCAGCTTCGCGTCATACGCGGCCGGTGCCCAGGAGTTCGGGGAGTTGAAGGTAAAGGTATGTTCATCCGACGGGATCGCGTTTGGATCTTTCGCGCCCGGATCGAAGGCCCACAGCAGTTTCCCGGTATTCACGTCGAAACCACGAATCACGCCAGAGGTTTCACGGGTAGAGAAGTTATCCGTGACCGACCCGGCGATGACGATGGTTTTATCGGTGATGATAGGCGGAGACGTCGGCTCATACAGGCCCGGCGTGGTATCCGGCATGTTGGTCTGCAGGTTGAGGATACCTTTGTTGGCAAAGGTTTCGCACAGCTTACCGGTTTCGGCGTTGATGGCAAACAGACGGCCATCGTTCACCGGCAGAATGATACGGCGAGGGCAGTCTGCCACCACTTCCGGAGAGGCCGTTTCCGCGCGCGCTTCGTGGTAAGAGACACCGCGACAGGTCACGTGCTGGAACGAGGTATTGGTGTTCAGCTGCGGATCAAAGTGCCACTTCTCCTTGCCCGTCGCTGCATCCAGCGCGAACAGACGCTGGTGAGCGGTACACAGGTAGAGCATGTCGCCCACTTTGATCGGCGTGACTTCGTTGGTCAGTTCACCCGGATCGTTCGGCTGCTTCAGATCGCCGGTACGGAAGGTCCAGGCCTCTTTCAGGTTTTTCACGTTGTCGGCGTTGATCTGCTTCAGCGGCGAGTAGCGTTGACCTTCCTGATTGCGGCCATACGCCGGCCAGTCACCGTCCGCCACCTGAGAGATTGCGGCGGCAGGGGTGGAATCGGCGCTCAGGGTGCCTTTCACTTCCTGCGGATCGTTAAATCCGGCCCAGGTCAGAATGCCAGCAGTAATCAGCAGGACAACGACCAGCCCAGCGACGGCACCGTTAGAAGGCACCACCAGGCGACGCCAGACGAACGGCAGGATCAGCCAGACACCAAAGAAGACGAGGATGTCGCTACGCGGCGTGAGCGCCCAGAAGTCGAAGCCGACCTCCCAGACACCCCAGACCATCGTCGCGAGCAGTAATGCTGCGTAAAGCCACAGCGCGGAACGTTTACGACGTAACAGCAGGATAGTCACGCCAACCATGACCAGGCCCGCAATTGGGTAGTACCAGGAGCCGCCTAACGCGACCAGCCATACGCCACCGGCTAACAGATACAGCGCGCAGAAAGCGGCAAATGCGGCTGTTAAGGTTACCAGTAGACGCGGCTGTGGAGATTTTGTTTCAGCCATAGAAAAGTACTCTGTAGTTTGTTAATTATTTGATAGCAATTAATTATAGGTATTAACAAGTGTGATCGGAATCACAAAATGAGCTTTTTGTAACTCATGCGCCAGGCCAATCCATTTGCTGGTATACTGCTGAACTTGTGAATCATTGCCGGACGTATCAGCATCCGCAGTGATAGATTGGTTTTAAATCATACGGTTAGTAATATGAAACATACTGTTGAAGTGATGATCCCGGAAGCGGAGATCAAAGCGCGTATCGCCGAACTGGGTCGTCAAATCACCGAACGTTATCAGGACAGCGGCAGCGATATGGTGCTGGTGGGTCTGCTGCGCGGCTCATTCATGTTCATGGCAGACCTGTGCCGTGAAGTTCAGGTGTCCCATGAAGTGGATTTCATGACCGCCTCCAGCTACGGCAGCGGGATGTCGACCACCCGTGATGTGAAAATCCTGAAAGACCTGGACGAAGACATTCGCGGCAAGGACGTGTTAATCGTAGAAGACATTATCGATTCCGGTAACACCCTTTCTAAAGTGCGCGAGATCCTGAGCCTGCGCGGACCAAAATCCCTGGCGATTTGTACCCTGCTGGATAAACCGACGCGTCGCGAAGTGGACGTCCCGGTTGAATTTGTCGGTTTCTCAATCCCGGACGAGTTCGTGGTGGGTTACGGCATTGATTATGCACAGCGCTATCGCCATCTGCCGTATGTCGGAAAAGTGGTATTGCTGGACGAGTAATCTCAGCGGTATTGCCCGGTGGCGCTGCGCTTACCGGGCCTACAAAAGCGTGAACGGTGAATCGTAGGCCGGGTAAGGCGAAGCCGCCACCCGGCTTTTTTGCAGGTTACTTGTGGTTAACGTGCTTGAGTTTGAGGTTGGCAATCCCGGAACGATAGCGCTGCTCCAGGGTTTCGCGGTTGGTGGCGGTCACTTCCAGGTTACGCAGCAACCCGTCGTGAATTCCGTACGCCCAGCCGTGAACCGAGACTTTCTGCCCGCGCTTCCACGCCGACTGCATGATGGTCGAATGGCCCAGGTTATAAACCTGCTCCATCACGTTCAGCTCGCAAAGGGTATCGAGGCGGCGCTCCTGCGGCATTTCGCCCAGCAGTGAGCTATGTTTGAACCAGATATCGCGAATGTGCAGCAGCCAGTTATCGATCAACCCCAGTTCCGGGTTCTCGACCGCCGCCTGCACGCCACCGCAGCCGTAGTGGCCGCAAATAATAATGTGCTCCACTTCCAGCACGTCCACCGCGTACTGCACGACGGAAAGGCAATTGAGATCGGTGTGAATGACCAGGTTTGCGACGTTACGGTGAACGAACAGCTCACCTGAATCAAGACCTGTCAGGCGTTCCGCCGGGACGCGGCTGTCAGAGCAGCCAATCCACAAAAAGCGTGGGTTCTGCGCTTTAGCCAGCTTCTCAAAAAATCCCGGGTCCTCTTCTATCAGCATTTTTGACCATAGTGCATTGTTGCTGATGAGTGTATCTATGTCATTCATAGAGGTTAACGACCTGTAACCGAGTAATAGCGTTGCGCTAATATAGGGTAACTCGACTTTTATTGAAACCACACAACGTGTGTCAGAACTATAGGTAAGTTTAATTCATGACAATCGCACTTGAGCTCAAGCAGCTTAAAAAAGTCTATTCCGGCGGCGTTCAGGCGCTGCGTGGAATCGATCTGCAGGTCGAAGCGGGGGATTTCTACGCGCTGCTGGGGCCGAATGGCGCAGGGAAATCCACCACCATCGGCATCATCAGTTCTCTGGTGAACAAAACGTCCGGCAGCGTCGCGGTGTTTGGTTATGACCTCGAAAAAGACGTGGTGAACGCCAAACGTCAGCTGGGGCTGGTGCCGCAGGAATTTAACTTCAACCCGTTTGAAACCGTGCAGCAGATTGTGGTTAACCAGGCGGGTTACTACGGCGTGGAGCGTCAGGACGCCATTGCGCGCAGCGAAAAGTACCTCAAACAGCTCGATCTGTGGGAAAAACGCGGCGAACGTGCGCGGATGCTCTCCGGCGGGATGAAGCGTCGTCTGATGATCGCCCGTGCTCTGATGCACGAGCCAAAGCTGTTGATCCTCGATGAGCCGACGGCGGGGGTCGATATCGAACTGCGCCGCTCGATGTGGGGTTTCCTGAAGGATCTCAACGACAAAGGCACGACCATTATTCTGACCACCCACTATCTGGAAGAGGCGGAAATGCTGTGCCGCAATATCGGTATCATTCAGCGCGGCGAGCTGGTGGAAAACACCTCGATGAAAAACCTACTCTCCAAGCTGAAATCCGAAACCTTTATCCTCGACCTGGCGGCGAAAAGCCCGCTGCCGAAGCTGGAGGGCTATCAGTATCGTCTGGTGGATACCTCAACGCTGGAAGTGGAAGTGCTGCGCGAGCAGGGCATTAACAGCGTCTTTGCGCAGCTGAGCGCGCAGGGCATTCAGGTATTGAGTATGCGTAACAAAGCCAACCGACTGGAAGAACTGTTTGTCTCGCTGGTCCATGATAAACAAGGAGAGCAGGCATGATGCATCTTTACTGGGTGGCGCTAAAAAGTATCTGGGCCAAAGAGATTAACCGTTTTATGCGCATCTGGGTGCAAACCCTGGTGCCGCCGGTGATCACCATGACGCTCTATTTCATCATCTTCGGGAACCTGATTGGCTCCCGCATTGGTGAAATGCATGGCTTTACCTACATGCAGTTTATCGTACCGGGCCTGATCATGATGGCGGTGATCACCAACGCCTACGCCAACGTGGCGTCGTCGTTCTTCAGCGCTAAATTCCAGCGCAACATCGAAGAGTTGCTGGTGGCCCCGGTGCCCACGCATGTGATCATCGCCGGGTATGTCGGCGGCGGCGTGGCGCGCGGGCTGGCGGTTGGGATTCTGGTGACGGCGATTTCCCTGTTCTTTGTTCCGTTCCAGGTGCACTCGTGGACGTTCGTGGCGGTGACGCTGCTGATGACGGCGATCCTGTTCTCGCTGGCCGGTCTGCTGAATGCGGTCTTCGCGACCACCTTCGATGACATCAGCCTGATCCCGACCTTCGTTCTGACGCCGCTGACCTATCTCGGCGGGGTGTTCTACTCTCTGACGCTGCTGCCGCCATTCTGGCAGGCGCTGTCGCACCTGAACCCGATTGTGTACATGATCAGCGGCTTCCGCTTCGGCTTCCTCGGCATTACCGACGTGCCGCTGTTCACCACCGTTATCGTGCTGGCCGTGTTCATCATTGCCTTCTACATCCTCTGCTGGTATCTGATCCAGCGCGGACGCGGACTGCGCACCTAAGCCTTATCCCCGGCAGTACTCTGTCTGCCGGGGCCTTTTCTTTGATAGTTATCACCCTAAATCAATCTTCACTCCGCTAAACTACTTTCCCCTAAAGGAGAGACGCTATGCTGGGTTGGGTGATTACCTGTCATGATGACGATGCCCAGGCAATGATTGATCGCCTGGAAAAGAAGTTTGGTCCGCTGCCGCAGTGTCGGGCGGTGAATTACTGGCGTGGCCTCAGTACTAATATGCTCAGCCGTATGATGTGTGATGCATTGCATCAGACGGATACCGGCGAAGGGGTGATATTTCTCACCGACAAATCGGGCGCTGCGCCGTACCGTGCCGCCGCGTTGTTGAGCCACAAGCATGAAAACTGCGAAGTGATTTCCGGAATAACCTACGCCTTGCTGGAGATGATGTCTCCCCTGCGCGAGACGCTGAGCAGCGCGGAGTTCCGCGACATGCTGGTCGGGCAGGAGATCCCCGGCGTCAGCAGTCTGTGGCATCAGCAGCAGAAAAACCCGCCTTTCGTCCTGCTCCACGATCTGTATAAGAATTAAACATTGGTATTGATGTCGCTTTTGCTACAATGGCGGCTGATTTTTTGTGTCGATAATAATCCCATGTTTATGCGCGTTTTTTTCCTGCTGTTGCTGCTGGTCTCCGGCGGCGCATCTGCCAGTTTATTAAGCCAGCAAGGCTTGCCCGCTCAATACATGCAAACCACTGAAGATGCGGCGATCTGGGCGCAGGTGGGCAACGAGGTCGTGAACGTCGGCAACGTCCGCGCGGGGCAAATTCTTGCGGTGGTTCCTACCGCAGCCGATTACTACGAATTTCGCTTCGGCTTTGGCACCGGTTTTATCGACAAAGGCCACCTGGAAAAGGTGCAGGGCAAGCAGCGCGTTCAGGACAGCCTGGGCGATCTCAACAAGCCGCTCAGCAATCAGAATCTCATTACCTGGAAAGACACCCCGGTTTATAACGCCCCTAACAGCGGAAGCGCGCCCTTTGGTACGCTCAGTTCCAACCTGCGCTATCCGATCCTCAGCAAGCTGAAAGACAGGCTCAACCAGACCTGGTTTCAAATCCGCATGGGGAACCGCCTGGCGTGGATCAGCAGCCTTGATGCTCAGGAAGATAACGGTATTCCGGTGATCACTTATCACCATATCCTGCGTGACGAAGAGAACACCCGTTTCCGCCATACCTCCACGACCACCAGCGTGCGTGCGTTCAACAACCAGATGACCTGGCTGCGCGATCAGGGCTACACCACGCTGACCATGTATCAGCTGGAAGGGTACGTGCGCAATAAAATGAACCTGCCCGCGCGGGCGGTGGTGATCACCTTTGACGATGGTCTGAAGTCGGTGAACCGCTACGCCTGGCCGATTCTGAAGCAGTACGGATTTAAAGCGACGGCGTTTATTATCTCGTCGCGCATCAAAGGTCACCCGCAGAAGTGGGACCCGAAATCACTGCAGTTTATGAGCGTGTCGGAGCTGAAAGAGATTCAGGATGTGTTTGATATCCAGTCGCATACCCACTTCCTGCACCGCGTCGATGCCAACAAACATCCGATTTTGTTGAGCCGCAGCGCGCATGTGATCCTGTTTGATTTTGAACGCTCGCGCCGCGCGCTGGCGCAGTTCAACCCGCGCGTGCTCTATCTCTCGTATCCGTTCGGCGGGTACGATGACAAAGCGGTGAAAGCGGCGAACGATGCCGGTTTTCATCTGGCGGTGACGACGGTGAAAGGGAAGGTAAAGCCGGGGGATAATCCGTTCTTACTGAAACGCCTGTATATCTTAAGAACGGATTCGCTGGAGACCATGTCGCGGCTGATCAGCAATCAGCCGCAGGGATAAATCAGGCAACCTGAACCGGTACGGCTTTCGCGGTACGTTTCATCTCGTTGTCGCCGTCAAAATAGGCCACTTTCGGCTGCCAGCTGCGCGCCTGTTCGTCCGGCATGGTGACGTAGGTGGCGATAATCAGGATATCCCCCACGTCCGCACAGTGTGCCGCCGCGCCGTTCACGGAGATGATTTTCGAGCCGCGCTCACCGGCAATCGCATAGGTCGAGAAGCGCTTGCCGTTGGTGACGTTGTAAATATCAATGGCTTCGTATTCGAGAATACCCGCCGCCTCAAGGAAATCCTGGTCAATTGCGCAGGAACCTTCGTAATGCAGGTCTGCCTGCGTCACTTTGACGCGGTGAAGCTTACCTTGCAGCATTGTGCGAATCATAACGTTACCTTTACTCTTCATGCAGTCCCTCTCCGGCTGGAGAGGGCAGGGTGGGGGGAAACATTCCCCAGGCAAATATCAGCGCAGTATTGCCCGATTTTTAGTCGCTGTCTACTGCGTCAGCTCAACCACTTTATTGTCGATCAGACGGGCCTGACCAAGCCACGCGGCAACCAGAATCACGGCGCGTTTGCTGGTGTCAGAAAGCTCAAGCAGCGTGTCCGCATCGCGGATTTGCACGTCGTCGGCACGCAGCCCTTTTTCGTTCAGCTCCTGTTCGCCGATGGCGATAATCTCTTCCGCCGTCAGCTCGTTAGCTTTGAGCTTTTCCGCCATCGCGTTCATCACTTTGCTGAGTCCAGGTGCGATTTTGCGCTGGTCAGCGGTCAGATACCCGTTGCGGGAGCTGAGCGCCAGGCCGTCTTTGGCGCGCACAATCGGCACGCCGACGATGTCGATGTCATACCCCATGTCGGCGACCATTTTGCGGATTAGCGCCAACTGCTGGAAATCTTTCTCGCCGAAGCAGGCGACGTCCGGCTGCACCAGGTTGAAGAGCTTGCTGACAATGGTCGAAACGCCGCGGAAATGGCCCGGACGGCTGGCCCCTTCGAGCATCGTTGAAATGCCCGGCACGTCGACAAAGGTCGCGCCTTCGGTGCCCTGCGGATAGATATCGGCAGGCGCAGGCGAGAAGACGAAATCCACGTGGTGTTTTTTGAGCTTCTCGCAATCTTCCTGCAGCGTGCGCGGATAGCGCGCCAGATCGTCTGCGCGGTCGAACTGCATCGGATTCACGAAGATAGAGACCACCACCACATCGGCGCGGGCTTTGGCTTCCTCGACCAGTTTCATGTGGCCGTCATGCAGATTTCCCATGGTTGGAACCAGGGCGATACGTTTACCTTCCTGACGCAGGCGGCGAATGTGCTGACGCAGCAGCGGCAGGGTTTCAATGATTAGCACAACGAGACTCCTTAATGGAAACTGTGTTCTTCACCCGGGTAAACACCGGATTCGACGTCGGCAATATACTGCCTGACCGCAGCGCGCATGTCGCCCGCGGTGCTCAGGAAATTCTTCGCAAATTTAGGAATATGGCCGCCGGTAATGCCGAAGGCGTCGTGCATCACCAGGATCTGCCCGTCGGTGACGTTGCCTGCGCCAATACCGATCACCGGAATGGAGAGCGCTTCGGTGACGCGTTTAGCGAGTTCTACAGGCACGCACTCCAGCACCAGCAGCTGCGCACCGGCGGCTTCCAGGGCCAGGGCATCGTCCAGAAGCGTTTGTCCTGCTTCACCGCGACCCTGAACTTTATACCCGCCGAAGATGTTCACCGACTGCGGGGTTAACCCAAGGTGGCCGCACACCGGTACGGCGCGCTCGGTCAGCTTTTTCACCGTCTCGATAAGCCATGCCCCGCCTTCGATTTTCACCATATTAGCGCCCGCGCGCATCACCGCAGCGGCGTTTTCAAAGGCTTGTTCTGGCGTGGCATAGGCCATGAAAGGCAGATCGGAAAGCAGCAGGCAGTTTGGCGCGCCGCGACGTACGGCGCGGGTGTGATAAGCAATCTCTTCTACCGTCACTGGCAGGGTGGAATCATGTCCTTGTACCGTCATCCCTAACGAGTCGCCGACCAGCATGACGTTAATGCCTTCATCGGCAAACAGCTTCGCAAAGCTGTAGTCATAGGCGGTGATCGTGGCGAAGCGTCTCTTTTCCTGTTTGCATTTCTGCAATAAGGCGATGGTGGTTGGTTTCATAATGTTTCCTGATGGCCCAAAACGAATCTTTGCGCATTCTAACAGTAACATTCAGTGGAACAATGATTTTAGGCAACCGATTAACAGCAAATATTTTGGGGTTAATCAGCAAAAAAGCGGGTTTACCAGAGGGCGGGTTTTTCGGCGTTAAGCTTCTGCAAAATAGTCTGCAGCGATTCGCCGGTCGGGAAGGTTAATTCAGGGGCGACTTCAAATAGCGGCCAGAGCATAAAACCGCGATTTTTCATGTCGTAATGCGGCACTGTCAGGCGTTCCGTATGAATCACTTCATCGCCAAACAGCATGATATCCAGATCCAGCGTGCGCGGTCCCCAGCGTTCTGCTTTGCGCTGGCGGCCCTGCTGGAGCTCAATGCGCTGGGTGTTATCCAGCAAGGTTTCGGCATCGAGAGCCGTTTCCAGCACCACGGCGGCGTTCAGGTAATCAGGTTGATCCTGTGGCCCGAGCGGCGGCGTGCGGTAAAACGCAGAAACCGCCACCAGGCGGCTCTGTGGGATCTCGCTTAACGCCTGAACGGCAGCGTTGACCTGCTCCAGCGGAGAGGCCAGATTGCTGCCGATGGCGATATACGCGAGGGTCATGCGCTGCCTTCGCGGCGCGGTGCGCGCTTGCGTGGGCGACGATGACGGCGACGCGGTTCTGGCTCTTCGTCCAGGTTGGTGAGCATCCCTTTCTGTTCCGGCGGCGCGGACACCTGGAATTCACCCCACCACTGGGCCAGACTTTGCAGCTCTTTGCTGTTTTCGATCTCAGCGCGCAGCGCCAGCAGATCGTAAGCCGCACGGAATTTTGGATGTTCCATCAGCTTCCACGCGCGCTTGCCCTGACGGCGAGACATACGCAGCTGCAGCTGCCAGATATCGCGAACCAGGGTGGTAATGCGCTTAGGAATTGCCAGCGTACGGCAGGCTTCATCCAGCACGTCGTTCGCGGCCAGCGCGAAGGCGTCGTAATAGGCCAGACCGCTTTCCTGGGCAATCTTCTGCGCGGTTTCGAGCAGCGGATACCAGAACATTGCCGCGAACAGGAACGCCGGGTTCACGCGCATATCGTTATGAATGCGGGTGTCGGTGTTTTTCAGCACCTGGGCGATGATGCGCTCCATTGGGCTGTCACCGCTTTCAGTGAAGTAGCGCACGATGGTTGGGAACAGCGGCTGGAAGAGGCTGTTTTCGCGCAGCAGTTTATAGGTTTCATACCCATAACCCGCCTGCAGCATTTTCAGCGCTTCTTCGAACAGGCGCGCCGGTGGCACGTCGTTGATGAGCGTTGCCAGACGCGGGATCGGCTCGGCCGTTTCCGGGCTGATCTGCATATTCAGCTTGGCGGCAAAGCGCACGGCACGCAGCATGCGCACCGGATCTTCGCGGTAGCGCGTCTCAGGATTACCAATCAGGCGAATCACGCCCTCTTTCAGATCCTGCACGCCGCCGACGAAATCACGCACCGTGAAATCGGCCACGCTGTAGTAAAGGCTGTTGATGGTGAAATCGCGACGCTGGGCATCTTCTTCGATGGAACCAAAGATGTTGTCACGCAGCAGCATGCCGTTCTGGCCGCGCTGAGAAGTGGTGCGATCGGTCGGAGCGCCCGCTTCGTGGTGACCGCGGAAGGTGGCCACTTCGATAATTTCCGGCCCAAACATCACGTGAGCTAGACGGAAACGACGGCCGACCAGACGACAGTTGCGGAATAATTTACGCACCTGTTCCGGCGTGGCGCTGGTCGTCACGTCAAAATCTTTTGGTTTTTTGCCAAGCAGTAAATCGCGAACCCCGCCGCCCACGAGATAGGCCTCGTAGCCTGCTTTATTCAGACGATAGAGCACCTTGAGGGCATTTTCACTGATATCTTTGCGGGAAATAGTGTGCTGCTCACGCGGAATAACCGACATATGGGATTGAGCAATAGCGTCATTCGCTACGCTCTCATCGCGGCTTAGCACCTTACGGCAAAAATTAGCGACTCGAGTAAAAATAGTACACCTCGGTAGTGTGTTTCATTTATAGGACAAAAAAATTACACGTCATCCTCCATGCTGCCTCTGCGTTGGCTGCCTTCGCTCACACTGGTCGTTTACACGTGTAAACTCCCAGCGATTCACTCAGTTGCCGCCTTGATGCAGCATGGATGCTTCGTGTAAAAAGCGGCTAATCATAGCTCAGCGAGACGCATTTGAGAATGCTGGATTTTTGGCACTGCGGAGAGCGACCAGCCCTCGACAGCTTTTTTCAGCAATTCCTCAACGGATAAATCCTGCCATTCATTGTTTACATTTTGGTTTAGAAATCGTAATGCGTCGATCAAAACAGGGCGCGGATCGCCGTCAGGCAGCGCCGGCGCGTGATTCTGCTTTGAAAGTTTATTCCCGTGTTCATTCATCGCCAGCGGCAGATGAATATAATCCGGTACCGGCCAGCCAAAGTGCTGATACAGGGAAATTTGTCGCACCGTCGGTTCAATCAAATCCGCGCCGCGCACAATTTCCGTCACGCCCTGGAAATGATCGTCCACCACCACGGCAAGATTATAGGCAAATAAGCCGTCGCGACGATGAATAATGAAATCTTCCCGCGCCAGACGTTCATCGGCGTTAATTTCGCCGAGCAGTAAATCCTCAAAGCGGGTCACCGGATGATGTTGAAGCAGACGCACCGCCGCATTGTCTGGCCCATTATTCAGGGTCCGGCAATGACCGTCATACACGCCGCCTGCGCTCTGAATACGCGCACGGGTGCAGGTGCAATAATACGAGAGCCCTTGCTCATACAGCCACGCCAGGCGCTCGCGATAAGCCTCATGACGTTGCGATTGCCAAAAAACTTCACCGTCCCAGTTCAGGCCGTAATGTTCCAGCTGACGCAGGATAGTTTCTGCCGCACCGGGAACTTCACGAGGGGGGTCAATATCTTCGATACGCACGCGCCAGATGCCGTGCTGAGAGCGCGCTTGCAGATAACTGCCGAGAGCGGCGATGAGCGAGCCAAAGTGCAGCTCACCAGAGGGAGATGGCGCAAAGCGCCCGATATAGTCGGATTGAGGCATATTCACAGCAGACAAAAAGTCACAAGGCGGGAGTGACTCCCGCCTTTATGATCGTTACGACAGGGCAGGGATTAACCGGCCATCTGTTTTTCGCGGATTTCAGCCAGCGTTTTGCAGTCGATGCACAGATCGGCAGTCGGACGCGCTTCCAGGCGACGAATGCCAATTTCCACACCGCAGGACTCGCAGTAACCGAAATCTTCGTCCTCGACCTTCTTCAGCGTTTTCTCAATCTTTTTGATGAGTTTACGTTCGCGGTCACGGTTACGCAGTTCGAGGCTGAACTCTTCTTCCTGAGCGGCACGGTCTACCGGATCCGGGAAGTTTGCTGCTTCGTCTTGCATATGTGTAACAGTGCGATCGACTTCATCCCTAAGTTGATTACGCCATGCTTCAAGAATACGCTTGAAGTGAGACAGCTGGGCTTCGTTCATATACTCTTCGCCCGGTTTCTCTTGGTACGGCTCCACCCCAGCGATGGCGAGAATACTCAGGGACGATGTTTTACGGTTTTGCCCTTCTTGCATGTTGCTTCTCCTTAACACGCACTATCGATCCCCGTGTGGGGGAAAAATCAGGTCGCTATAAATAGCAGATGCTTTTCCGTAAGGCAATTATCTAAACGTAACACTTGACAAGCCTGTGAGGAAAAGCGTATTTGCGCACGCGGCCAGAACACCAAATCGTCATCTTCTAACCCCTTATAACACAACGGGGAGCGTCGACTTCAGAGTCATATTATCGGCAGAAAGTTCCGCTTTATAAGCGAAAACTTCTACCCCCTGCTTTTGTGCCTCATTCAACAATTGTGCGTACTTCGGGTCAATGTGGCGGGCGGGTGAGAATCGTTCAATGGCTGAATGCAACACGGCAAACAGCAATACGGCGCGCTTGCCCGCCGCCGCAACACTCATTAGCTCTCGCAGATGCTTTTGGCCGCGTAGCGTCACCGCATCCGGAAAGTAGCCATTATCCTTGTCTGCTAACGTCACTGATTTGACTTCAATATAGCACTCAGGGCGGTCATCCGCCTGTAGCATAAAGTCAATTCTGCTGCCTTCCTCGCCATATTTCACTTCGCCTTTTATGACGCTGTATCCGGTGAGCTCCGGAATCAGCCCGGCGTCGATGGCCTCTTTCACCAGCGGGTTGGCGCGCTGGGTATTAACGCAGATAAACGCCCCTTGCTGAGTTTCTGTGATTTCCCAGGTGTGGGCATATTTGCGTTTAGGATTCAACGACGTGGAGTACCAAACCCTGTCGCCCGGCGTGGCGCAGCCGGTCATCGCGCCGGTGTTTGGGCAGTGCAGCGTCAGATGCTCGCCTTCGGGCGTCACGACGTCGGCGAGAAAACGCTTATAGCGTTGAATCAGAGTGGCGTGCTGTAGGGCAGGGGTAAACTTCATCGTGGATCCTTGATTAGTCGCTCAACGTCCAGCGTGAGAGCGGCGTGTAGCGAGTGCGTCCCTGGTGGAATACCGATTCGTAAAGCACAAACTCCGTCACCGGAAAGCTCCAGCTAAAACCGGGTGCGGGAATGGCAACGGCGTGACTGGTGTTGCGCAGCAGGGTGAGATGCGGGTGAAACGGCTGCGGGCTTTGATAGCAACCGCTGCGCGCGGCCTGAGCGCGCAGTAAATTCGCCAGCTGCAACAAACCGCGCGGCGGCTGACGCGTGCCCAGCCATACTACGCGCGAGCGCAGCCATTGACCGGCATCGTCCAGATTGAGAGTAAAGCCCGGCTGGCGGATGCGCCCGGCCATCGCCGACAGCGCCTGCTGCTTCTCCGCGCTCACCTCACCGAGAAACGCCAGCGTCAGATGTAAATTAGCGGCCGCCACCGGGCGGCCCGCTTCTGCCGGGAAATTCGCGGCGCGCCAGCGGACGATCTGTCGCTGAATTTTTGCAGGTGGCTCAATGGCGAAAAACAGGCGTTTCGGCTCAGACATAAGGGGGGCTCGGTAATGATATGCGCCGATGCTACAATGTCCGCCGTCTAATGTTAACCCTCTGGAGCTGTTCGTGTCCTCATTGCCGGTCGCCGCCGTCCTTCCTGAGCTTCTTGCTGCCCTACGACATGCCCCGCAGATCCTGCTCAATTCCCCCACGGGCGCGGGTAAATCGACGTGGCTGCCGCTGCAGATCCTCAAAGAGGGCAACATTCCCGGAAAAATTATTCTGCTCGAGCCGCGCAGGCTGGCGGCGCGCAACGTGGCGCAACGACTCGCCGAACTGCTGGGCGAAAAGCCGGGCGAGACGGTCGGGTATCGCATGCGCGCCGAAACCTGCGTCGGCCCCGCGACGCGCCTCGAAGTGGTGACGGAGGGCATTCTCACCCGGATGATGCAAAACGATCCTGAACTGAGCGGCGTGGGGCTGGTGATCCTCGATGAATTTCACGAGCGCAGCCTGCAGGCCGATCTGGCGCTGGCGTTGTTGCTCGATGTGCAGCAAGGGCTGCGCGACGATCTCAAACTGTTAATCATGTCCGCAACGCTGGATAACGCACGTTTGCAGCAGAGGCTGCCGGATGCCCCGACGATCGCCTCCGAAGGGCGGGCGTTCCCGGTCGAGCGTCGCTACCAGTCTCTGTCGGCGAATCAGCGCTTTGATGAGGCGGTGGCTATCGCTACAGCAGAACTGCTGCGTCAGGAGCCCGGCTCGCTGCTGCTGTTTTTACCCGGCGTCGGCGAAATTCAGCGCGTGCAGGAGAAGCTCGCGGCACGCGTCGGGAGCGATGTGCTGCTCTGCCCGTTGTACGGCGCGCTGTCCCTCAATGAACAGCGCAAAGCCATTCTTCCGCCACCCGCCGGGCAGCGCAAAGTGGTGCTGGCGACCAATATCGCCGAAACCAGTTTAACCATCGAAGGCATCCGTCTGGTGGTCGATACGGCCCAGGAGCGGGTGGCGAGTTTCGATCCGCGCACCGGCCTGACGCGCCTGCTGACCCAGCGCATCAGCCAGGCGTCAATGACCCAGCGCGCGGGCCGCGCCGGGCGTCTGGAGCCGGGTATCTGTCTGCATCTCACCAGCGCGGAGCAGGCGGAACGGGCGGCGGCCCAAAGTACGCCGGAAATCCTGCAAAGCGATCTCTCCGGGCTGCTGCTGGAGCTGCTGCAGTGGGGCTGTCCGGACCCGAGCCAACTGATCTGGCTGGATCAGCCGCCTGCGGTGAATCTGGCGGCGGCGCGTCGGCTGCTCACTCAGCTCGGCGCGCTGGAGAACGATCGCCTGTCGTCACGCGGTCAAAAGATGGCGACGCTCGGCAACGAACCGCGTCTGGCGGCGATGCTGGTGTCGGCCAAAAACGATGACGAAATCGCGACTGCCGCAAAGCTCGCGGCGATCCTCGAAGAGCCTCCGCGCGGTGGGAGCTGCGATCTGGCGTCGGCATTTTCGCGCAATCAGCCCAACTGGCAGCAGCGCGCCCAGCGGCTTTGTCAGCGCCTGAACAGTCGCGGCGGGGCGCTGGACAGCGATCTGATCGCCCGTCTGCTGGCGCAGGCTTTCCCGGATCGCATCGCACGCCGTCGCGGGCTGGACGGCCGCTATCAGCTGGCGAACGGCATGGGGGCGATGCTCGACAGCGACGATGCACTCACCCGCCACGAATGGCTGATCGCCCCGCTGCTGTTGCAGGGGAGTTCGTCCCCGGATGCGCGGATATTGCAGGCGATTGCCGTGGATATCGACGCACTCACGCGCGTCTGCCCGCAGCTGTTGCAGCAGTCGGACACCATCGAGTGGGACGATGCGCATGGGACGCTGAAAGCCTTTCGTCGCAGCCAGATCGGCAAGCTTACCGTGAGCGTTAAACCGCTGGCGAAACCCTCGGAAGAGGAGCTGCATCAGGCGATGCTCAACGGCATTCGCGATAAAGGGCTAAGCGTACTGAACTGGACGCCGGAGGCGGAACAGTATCGTCTGCGGTTGCACTGCGCCGCGCGCTGGCTGCCGGAAATCGGCTGGCCTGCGGTGGACGACGAGTCGCTTTTGGCCTCGCTGGAAACCTGGCTGTTGCCCGAAATGAGCGGTGTCCACTCCCTGAAGGCCCTGAAATCGCTGGATGTGAAGGCCGCGCTTGAGAATTTACTCGACTGGTCATTACGTCAACGGCTGGTGAGTTCGCTCCCCTCGCATTACACTGTGCCCACCGGAAGTCGGATTGCCATTCGATATCATGAAGATAATCCACCGGCGCTGGCGGTACGGATGCAGGAGATGTTTGGCGAGGCCACCACGCCGTCGATTGCCGACGGGCGCGTGCCGCTGGTGCTGGAGCTGCTGTCGCCGGCCCATCGTCCGCTGCAAATCACCCGCGATCTGGGCGCGTTCTGGGCCGGAAGCTATCGTGAAGTGCAGAAAGAGATGAAAGGGCGCTACCCGAAACACGTCTGGCCGGACGATCCGGCGAATACCGCGCCAACGCGGCGGACGAAGAAGTATTCGTGATCCCCTCTCCCTTGAGGGTTAGGGTGAGGGAAAGGTGCGCGCTGATGCCCTCACCCCAGCCCTCTCCCACAGGGAGAGGGAGTTAATGTTTTTGAGAGATTTCTTCTTTCACCGTTGGGTGGAAGAAAAGAGAATCGGGCCATTGCGCCTGAATGTTGCGGAGAAAAAGCATGGCGGGGAATGACCGCGAGCCAATAGGACGTAAAGGGAAACCTGCGCGTCCGGCGAAGGAAAAAATCAGCCGTCGTCGCCTCAGAGATGAGGATTATGACGATGACTATGAAGACGATGATGAGGATGAACCGATGCCACGTAAAGGGAAGGGCAAAGGGGGTAAACCTCGCGGCAGACGCGGCTGGTTCTGGCTGCTGCTGAAGCTGTTTATTGTATTTGTCGCGCTGATGGCGATCTACGGCGTCTATCTGGATCAGAAGATCCGCAGCCGTATCGACGGGAAAGTCTGGCAGTTACCTGCGGCGGTCTATGGCCGCATGGTGAACCTTGAGCCGGACATGTCCATCAGCAAGAACGAAATGGTCAAACTGCTGGAAGCCACGCAGTACCGTCAGGTGTCGAAAATGACCCGTCCTGGCGAGTTCACCGTGCAGGCGAGCAGCATCGAGATGATTCGCCGTCCGTTTGATTTCCCGGACAGCAAAGAGGGCCAGGTGCGCGCGCGTCTGACCTTTGACGGCGATCATCTGGAAACCATCGAGAACCTGGACAGCAACCGTCAGTTCGGTTTCTTCCGTCTCGATCCGCGCCTGATCACCATGCTCTCCTCGCCAAACGGCGAGCAGCGCCTGTTTGTGGCGCGTAATGGCTTCCCGGATCTGCTGGTGGATACCCTGCTGGCGACCGAAGACCGTCACTTCTACGAGCACGACGGCGTGAGCCTGTACTCCATCGGGCGTGCGGTGCTGGCGAACCTGACCGCCGGTCGTACGGTGCAGGGGGCGAGTACCCTGACCCAGCAGCTGGTGAAAAACCTGTTCCTCTCCAGCGAACGCTCCTACTGGCGTAAGGCCAACGAAGCGTACATGGCCGTGCTGATGGACGCCCGCTACAGCAAAGATCGCATTCTTGAGCTGTACATGAACGAGGTGTATCTCGGTCAGAGCGGCGATAACGAGATCCGCGGCTTCCCGCTGGCGAGCCTGTACTACTTTGGTCGTCCGGTGGAAGAGCTGAGCCTCGACCAACAGGCACTGCTGGTCGGCATGGTAAAAGGGGCGTCAATCTACAACCCGTGGCGTAACCCGAAACTGGCGCTGGAGCGTCGTAACCTGGTTCTGCGCTTGCTGCAACAGCAGCAGGTGATCGATCAGGAGCTGTACGACATGCTGAGCGCCCGTCCTCTGGGCGTGCAGCCGCGCGGTGGTGTGATTTCGCCACAGCCTGCGTTTATGCAGATGGTGCGTCAGGAGCTGCAGACTAAGCTCGGCGACAAAGTGAAAGATCTCTCCGGCGTGAAGATCTTTACCACCTTTGACTCCGTTGCCCAGGACGCCGCCGAGAAAGCCGCCGTTGACGGCATTCCGGCGCTGAAAAAGCAGCGTAAGCTGAGCGATCTGGAAACCGCGATGGTGGTGGTCGATCGCTACAGCGGCGAAGTGCGCGCGATGGTCGGCGGGGCAGAGCCGCAGTTTGCGGGCTACAACCGTGCGATGCAGGCGCGTCGTTCGATTGGTTCTCTGGCTAAACCGGCGACCTATCTCACCGCGCTGAGCCAGCCGAATCAGTATCGACTGAATACCTGGATTGCCGATGCGCCGATTGCACTGCGTCAGCCGAACGGTCAGGTGTGGTCTCCGCAGAACGACGATAAACAGTTCAGCGGCCAGGTGATGCTGGTGGATGCGTTAACGCGTTCCATGAACGTTCCGACGGTGAACCTCGGTATGGCGCTGGGACTACCAGCGATTACCGACACCTGGGAAAAACTGGGCGTGCCGAAAGATCAGCTCCATCCGGTTCCGGCCATGATTCTGGGGGCACTGAACCTGACGCCAATCGAAGTGGCGCAGGCGTTCCAGACCATCGCCAGCGGCGGTAACCGCGCGCAGCTCTCTGCGGTGCGTTCGGTCATTGCCGAAGACGGCACGGTGCTGTATCAGAGCTTCCCGCAGGCGGAACGCGTGGTTCCGGCGCAGGCGGCCTACATGACCCTGTGGACCATGCAGCAGGTCGTGCAGCGCGGTACCGGTCGCCAGCTGGGCGCGAAATATCCGGGCCTGCATCTGGCGGGTAAAACCGGGACCACCAACAACAACGTCGATACCTGGTTCGCCGGTATTGACGGGCGTGAAGTGGTGATCACCTGGGTAGGACGCGACAACAACCAGCCGACCAAGCTGTACGGTGCGAGCGGTGCGATGTCAATCTACCAGCGCTACCTGACCAACCAGTCGCCGGTGCCGCTGAACCTGACGCCGCCGGAAGATATCGTCGATATGGGCGTGGATGAGTCCGGTAACTTTGTCTGCGGCGGCGGAATGCGAACGCTTCCGGTGTGGACCGACAAGCCGGAATCCCTGTGCCAGCAAAGCCAGCCTGAACAGCCAACGGGCAACCCGTTTGAGCAGTCTCAGCCTCAACAGCAGCCGCAGCAGCAACAGCAGCAGCCGCAGAATGAGAAGAAAGACAGCGACGGCGTGGCGGGCTGGATTAAGGATATGTTCGGCAGTAACTAAGCCAGTGAATCCCCTCTCCTGCGGGAGAGGGAATTTATTCACGCATACAGAACATATTCCTAACCCTTATTTAATCCTGTTTTAACTCCTCATTTTCCCTCTGGTTATTTCTTAAACCCTCAATTCTTGTAGGGCCGCATATCGCTTGCTATGCCGCCAGCGTTTCGCATATTATTCTGCGGTCATAATAATAATTCTCGTTTACGTTATCATTCACTCTTTCATCAGAGATATACCAATGGCGCTCAAAACTGCTCAGCCAATGAGTCCTTCGCTGCGTAAAATCGCAGTCGTCGTAGCCACAGCGGTAAGCGGCATGTCTGCTTTAGCACATGCGGCTGAAACCCCTAAAAAAGAAGAAACCATCACCGTCACCGCGGCGCCTGCTGCGACGGAAAGTGCATGGGGACCGGCGGCGACCATCGCGGCGCGTCAATCTGCGACCGGGACCAAAACCGATACGCCTATCCAGAAGGTGCCGCAGTCTATTTCTGTGGTGACTGCCGAAGAGATGGCGCTGCACCAGCCACGCTCGGTGAAAGAGGCGTTGAGCTACACCCCAGGCGTTGCCGTTGGCACGCGTGGCGCATCGAACACCTATGACTATCTGGTGATCCGCGGTTTTGCGGCCGATGGTCAGAGCCAGAACAACTACCTCGACGGTATGAAGATGCAGGGCAACTTCTATAACGACGCGGTAATCGACCCTTATATGCTAGAGCGCGCGGAAATCATGCGTGGTCCGGTTTCTGTCCTGTACGGAAAAAGCAGCCCAGGCGGTTTGCTGAACATGGTCAGCAAGCGCCCGATGACGGAGCCGCTGAAAGAGATCCAGTTTAAAGTCGGCACCGACAGCCTGTTCCAGACCGGGTTTGACTTCAGCGATGCTATCGATGATGACGGCGTGTACTCCTACCGTCTGACCGGCGTGGCGCGTTCCAATAACGCCCAGCAGGAGCGTGCAGAAGAGCAGCGTTATGCCATCGCACCGTCGTTCTCCTGGCGTCCGGATGACAAAACTAACTTCACCTTCCTCTCTTACTTCCAGAATGAGCCAGAAACCGGCTACTACGGCTGGTTGCCAAAAGAGGGGACGGTTGATCCGCTGCCAAACGGCAGCCGTCTGCCGACCGACTTCAACGAAGGCGCGAAGAACAACACCTATTCCCGTAACCAGAAAATGGTGGGATACAGCTTCGACCACGAGTTCAACGACACCTTTACCGTGCGTCAGAACCTGCGCTTTGCTGAGAACAAAACCTCGCAAAACAGCGTCTACGGTTACGGCGTCTGTTCCGATCCAGCGAACAGCTTTAACAAGCAGTGCGCGGCGTTAGCGCCAGCGGACAAAGGCCATTATCTGGCACGTAAATACGTGGTGGATGATGAGAAGCTGCAAAACTTCACCGTCGATACCCAGCTGCAGAGCAAATTTGCTACCGGCGCGTGGGATCACACCCTGCTGACCGGCGTTGACTTTATGCGTATGCGTAACGACATCAACTCCTGGTTCGGCTACGACGACTCCGTACCGCTGCTGGATCTCTACAACCCGGTGTACACCGATTTCGATTTCAATTCGAAAGATCCGGCGAACTCCGGTCCGTATCAGGTTCTGAACAAGCAGAAGCAAACGGGTCTGTACGTTCAGGATCAGGCGCAGTGGGATAAAGTGCTGGTCACCTTAGGCGGTCGTTACGACTGGGCCGATCAGGAGTCCTACAACCGCGTGGCGGGTACGACTGCCAGCCGCGATGATACTCAGTTCACCTGGCGTGGCGGCGTTAACTACCTGTTTGATAACGGCGTAACCCCGTACTTCAGCTACAGCGAATCTTTTGAACCGTCATCACAGACTGACGCACAGGGTAAACCGTTCGCACCTTCTAAAGGTAAGCAGTACGAAGCCGGTGTGAAATATGTGCCGAGCGATCGTCCTATCGTGTTGACCGGTGCGGTCTACCAGCTGACCAAAACCAACAACCTGATGGCTGATCCTGCGGGCTCCTTCTTCTCCGTTGAAGGCGGCGAAATCCGCTCCCGCGGCGTGGAAATCGAAGCCAAAGCGGCGCTGTCTGCGAGTGTTAACGTGGTCGGGTCTTACACCTACACCGATGCGGAATACACCACCGACACCAACTACAAAGGCAACACCCCAGCGCAGGTGCCAAAACACATGGCTTCCCTGTGGGGCGACTACACCTTCTATGATGGCGCGCTGTCTGGCCTGACCCTGGGTACCGGCGGACGTCTGACCGGCTCCAGCTACGGCGACCCGGCGAACTCCTTCAAAGTGGGCAGTTACACCGTTGTCGATGCCCTAGTGCGTTACGATCTGGCGCGCTTTGGTATGGCGGGATCGAACGTCGCGGTTCACGTCAACAACCTGTTGGATCGTGAATACGTCGCGAGCTGCTTCAACACCTACGGCTGCTTCTGGGGTGCTGAACGCCAGGTTGTCGCCACGGCGACCTTCCGCTTCTAATCTCTTTTCGGGCACGGTTCGCCGTGCCCTTTAACAAGTTGGCCACTATGCAGGAAAATAAAACGCACTCCGATACCACGTTTGCGCTTGATAACACCTCCTTTCGCGTCCCTGGACGCACGCTGCTGCATCCGCTCTCTTTGACATTCCCTGTCGGTAAAGTCACGGGCCTTATCGGTCACAACGGTTCTGGTAAATCCACACTGCTCAAAATGTTGGGTCGCCATCAGCCGCCGTCCGAAGGGGAGATCCTGCTCGACGGGCAGCCGCTCGACAGCTGGAAAAGCAAAGCCTTTGCCCGCAAGGTGGCCTATCTGCCGCAGCAACTGCCGCAGGCCGAAGGGATGACCGTGCGCGAGCTGGTAGCGATTGGACGTTATCCGTGGCACGGCGCGCTCGGGCGTTTTGGGGTGGCCGACAGAGAGAAAGTGGAAGAGGCGATCGCACTGGTGGGACTAAAACCGCTGGCGCATCGTCTGGTGGATAGCCTTTCGGGCGGCGA
This sequence comes from Lelliottia sp. EB106-05-01-XG201, assembly GCF_058791735.1. NCBI lineage: Bacteria > Pseudomonadati > Pseudomonadota > Gammaproteobacteria > Enterobacterales > Enterobacteriaceae > Lelliottia > Lelliottia sp. EB106-05-01-XG201. The sequence continues at coordinate 3,816,738 of NZ_JBYTDV010000001.1, read as the reverse complement.
GCGTCAGCGCGCGTGGATTGCGATGCTGGTGGCGCAGGACAGCAACTGCCTGCTGCTCGACGAACCGACCTCGGCGCTGGACATCGCCCATCAGGTGGATGTCCTGGCGCTGATCCATCGCCTCAGCCAGCAGAAAGGGCTGACGGTGATTGCCGTTCTGCACGATATCAACATGGCCGCACGCTACTGCGATTATCTGGTGGCCCTGCGCGGCGGCGAGATGATTGCTCAGGGCACGCCGTCTGAGCTGATGCGCGGCGAAACGCTGGAACTGATCTACGGTATTCCAATGGGTATCCTGCCTCATCCTGCAGGGGCTGCACCGGTGAGCTTTGTGTATTGATGCTGGATCCAACTTTGATAAGTCGTCGTCGGTTACTGACGGCGCTGGCGCTTTCGCCACTGCTGCTAAAAATGAATACCGCGCGCGCGGCAGCCATCGATCCACACCGCATCGTGGCGCTGGAGTGGCTTCCGGTTGAGCTGATGCTGGCCCTGGGGATCGCGCCCTACGGCGTCGCGGATATTCCCAACTACAACATGTGGGTCAACGAGCCGAAAATCCCGGCTTCGACTATCGACATCGGTCTGCGCACCGAGCCGAATCTCGAGCTGCTGACCCAGATGAAACCTTCTTATCTGGTCTGGTCTGCGGGCTACGGCCCTTCGCCGGAGACGCTGGCGCGCATCGCGCCGGGGCGGGGCTTCACCTTCAGCGACGGGAAAAAACCGCTGACCATGGCGCGTCACTCGATTAACGAAATGGCCCAGCTTCTGGACCGCGAGGCGGCGGCAAAAGAGCACCTCGACCATTTCGACCATTTTATCGACTCCCTCAAACCGCGCTTTGCCGCGCGCGGCGACCGTCCGTTGCTGATGGTCACGCTGCTGGATGCGCGTCACGTGCTGGTGTTTGGCAAAAACTGCCTGTTCCAGGAAGTGCTCGATCGTTTCAATATTCCGAATGCCTGGGAAGGAGAGATGACCTTCTGGGGCAGCACCACCGTCGGCATCGACCGTCTGGCGCAATTCCGCGATGTAGATGTGCTCTGTTTCGATCATGGCAATGACCGCGAAATGCAAAAGCTGATGGCGACGCCGCTCTGGCAGGCGATGCCGTTCGTGCGCGAGCAGCGATTCCAGCGCGTGCCTGCGGTGTGGTTCTACGGGGCGACGCTGTCGGCGATGCACTTTGCCCGCGTGCTTGACGGTGCGCTGGGAGGCAAAGCATGAAGTCACGGATCGCACTTTTCCCGGCGCTGTTACTGAGCGTCGTTTTCGTTGTCGCACTGGTTTTAACCTGGTCGAATCTGTCGATTGCCCTGCCGCGCGCGCAGTGGGGCCAGGCATTTTCCGTTCCGGATATCGATAACATCCAGCAGATGCTGTTCCACTACAGCCTGTTGCCACGCCTGGCGATTTCGCTGCTGGTGGGCGCAGGGCTGGGGCTGGTCGGCGTGCTGTTCCAGCAGGTGCTGCGTAATCCGCTGGCGGAACCGACCACGCTCGGCGTCGCCACCGGCGCACAGCTCGGGATCACCATTACCACGCTCTGGGCGCTGCCCGGGGCACTCACCAGCCAGTTCGCGGCGCTGGCGGGCGCCTGCGTGGTGGGCGCGCTGGTGTTCGGCGTGGCCTGGGGAAAACGCCTTTCTCCGGTGACGCTGATTCTGGCCGGTCTGGTGGTGAGCCTCTACTGCGGGGCGATCAACCAGCTGCTGGTGCTGTTCCATCACGACCAGCTGCAAAGCATGTTCCTGTGGAGTACCGGGACGCTGACCCAGACCGACTGGAGCATCGTTCAGCGCCTGTGGCCGCAGCTGATCGGCGGCGTCTTACTGACCTTGCTGCTGCTGCGTCCGCTGACCCTGATGGGGCTGGACGACGGCGTGGCGCGCAATCTCGGACTGGCGCTTTCCCTGGCGCGCCTCGCGGCGCTGACGCTGGCGATTGTGCTCAGCGCGTTGCTGGTGAATGCTGTTGGGATCATCGGCTTTATCGGGCTGTTTGCGCCGCTGCTGGCGAAGATGCTCGGCGCGCGCCGTCTGCTGTCGCGCCTGATGCTGGCCCCGCTGATTGGGGCGCTGATCCTCTGGCTATCCGATCAAATCATTCTCTGGCTGGCGCGGGTGTGGATGGAGGTCTCGACCGGCTCCGTCACCGCCCTCATTGGTGCGCCGCTCCTGCTCTGGCTGCTGCCGCGTCTGCGCAGCATGAGCGCCCCGGCGATGGACGCCGGGGATAAAGTCTATGCGGAACGGCAGCACATTCAGTGGTTTGTTCTGACGGGCCTGATCGTGCTGTTGATCGTCGCCTGGATCGCACTCTCTCTGGGACGTGACGCCAGCGGCTGGCACTGGGCGACCGGCCCGATGCTGGATGAACTGATGCAGTGGCGCTGGCCGCGTATTTTCTCGGCGTTGATCGCAGGTGTGATGCTGGCGGTGGCGGGGTGCATTATTCAGCGTCTGACCGGCAACCCGATGGCGAGTCCGGAAGTGTTAGGCATCAGCTCCGGCGCGGCGTTTGGCGTGGTGATGATGCTGTTCTTCGTGCCGGGCGACGCCTTTGGCTGGCTGATGCCTGCGGGGAGTATCGGTGCCGCCGCGACGCTGATGATCATTATGATCGCCGCCGGACGTGGAGGCTTTTCACCGCACCGGATGCTGCTTGCCGGGATGGCGCTGAGCACCGCATTTACCATGCTGCTGATGATGCTGCAGGCCAGCGGCGATCCGCGTATGGCGCAGATCCTGACCTGGATTTCCGGGTCGACCTACAAAGCGACAGGCGCGCAGGTGTTCCATTCCGGGATCGCCATGGTGTTGCTGCTGGCGATCACGCCGCTGTGCCGTCGCTGGATGACCATTCTGCCACTGGGCGGTGAAACCGCGCGGGCGGTTGGGGTTGCGCTGACGCCGTCGCGGGTTGGATTGTTGCTACTGGCCGCCTGTCTGACCGCCGTCGCGACCATGACCATCGGGCCGCTGAGCTTTGTTGGCCTGATGGCGCCGCACATCGCGCGCATGATGGGCTTCCGCCGCACGATGCCGCATATCGTGATGTCGGCGCTGGTCGGTGGGATGATGCTGGTGATTGCCGACTGGCTGGGCAGGATGGTGCTGTTCCCGTATCAGATCCCGGCAGGGCTGCTGTCGACCTTTATCGGGGCGCCGTACTTTATTTATTTGCTGAGGAAGCAGAGCAGGTAATAAAAAGCCGGGTGGCGCTAACGCTTACCCGGCCTACAGGAACGGCATGGTTTTGTAGGCCGGGTAAGGCGAAGCCGCCACCCGGCAAAGACAAACTCAAAGCTTCGCAAACACCCTGCGCGCCGCGTCGATGGTGTTGTTGATATCCTCTTCGCTGTGCGCCACCGACATAAAGCCTGCCTCGAACGCCGACGGTGCCAGATACACACCCTCTTCCAGCATCAGGTGGAAGAAGCGCTTAAAGCGCTCAACGTCGCACTTCACCACGTCCTGATAGCAGGTCACGGTTTTCGCATCGGTGAAGAAGATCCCGAACATCCCGCCGACGTGGTTCACCACCAGCGGAATCCCCGTCTCTTCTGCGGCTTCCAGCAGGCCGTTTGCCAGCTGCGTGGTCAGATCGGTCAGGGTTTCGTGAATTCCCGGCTGCGCCACTTCAGTCAGACAGGCGAAACCGGCGGCCATCGCAATCGGGTTACCGGACAGCGTTCCCGCCTGATAAACCGGGCCGGTTGGGGCCAGAGCTTCCATCACGTCTTTACGTCCGCCGAATGCGCCCACCGGCATACCGCCGCCGATGATTTTGCCCAGACACGTCAGATCCGGTACCACGTCGTAGTAAGACTGGGCACCTGCCAGCGCGACGCGGAAGCCGGTCATCACTTCGTCGATGATCAGCAGCGCGCCAAACTCGTCGCACAGGGCGCGCAGGCCCGGCAGGAATTCCGGCTGCGGTGGAATGCAGTTCATGTTACCCGCGACCGGTTCGACGATGATGCAGGCGATCTCCTGCGGATACTGCTCGAACGCGGCGCGAACCGTGTCCAGGTCGTTATAGGTGCAGGTCAGGGTGTGTTTGGCGAAATCCGCTGGCACGCCCGGAGAGTTCGGCTGGCCGAGGGTCAGCGCGCCAGAACCGGCTTTCACCAGCAGGCAGTCGGCGTGGCCGTGGTAGCAGCCTTCGAATTTGATGATTTTGTCGCGGCCGGTAAAGCCACGCGCCAGACGAATCGCGCTCATGGTCGCTTCCGTACCGGAGTTCACCATGCGCACCATGTCCATGGTCGGGACCAGTTCGGTCACCAGCTCCGCCATTTTCACTTCCATCTCGGTCGGTGCGCCGAAGCTCAGACCGCGCTGTGCCGCTTCAATTACCGCGTTGCGGATGGTCGGGTGGTTATGACCCAGCACCATCGGACCCCAGGAGCCGACATAATCGATATAGGCTTTGCCATCCACATCGTACAGATACGCGCCGTCCGCACGTTCGATAAACAGCGGCGTGCCGCCGACGCCGGTAAAGGCGCGAACAGGGGAGTTCACCCCGCCTGGGATGAGTTCGCGTGCAGCACTGTAGAGGTTTTCAGACTTACTCATAGCGTCGTTCCTGGTTCGTAGAAAAGGGTTAAGCCAGCTATTCTAAGGGATTCGCCAGACGTTATAAAATTTTTGCCCGCATGATCCTAAACAATTGTTAAGGATTTTTCAGGCGACGGGCGGCGTCAGGGGCTTTAAAATCTCCTGCGTTATTTGTATGACCAATATAAGAACCCCAGATGACAGCAGAAAACTCCTCTTTTGAAGAACAGCAATTTGCGCGCCGTCGCCGTCGGGACAGCGTCCGACGCTTACTGAATCGCGATAAAACCCCGCTGATGATCCTGGTGGCGGCAGCGGTGGTCGGAACCCTCGCCGGGCTGGTGGGCGTGGCGTTTGAGAAAGCCGTGAATGGCGTTCAGAACTGGCGCATCGGCACCCTCGGCGGCGTGGCGGATAACCCGTGGCTGCTGTGGTCGCTGGCGTTTGGGCTGTCGGCAGTGCTGGCGATGGTCGGCTATTTCCTGGTGCGTAAATTCGCCCCGGAGGCGGGCGGGTCCGGCATTCCTGAAATCGAAGGGGCGCTGGAAGAGTTACGTCCGGTGCGCTGGTGGCGCGTCATTCCGGTCAAATTTATCGGCGGGATGGGCACGCTCGGGGCGGGAATGGTGCTGGGGCGCGAAGGGCCAACGGTGCAGCTCGGCGGGAATATCGGACGCATGGTGGGGGATATTTTCCGCATGCGCAGCGGCGAAGCGCGGCATACGCTGCTGGCAACCGGGGCGGCGGCAGGGCTGTCGGCGGCCTTTAACGCGCCGCTGGCCGGGATCCTGTTTATCATCGAAGAGATGCGCCCGCAGTTTCGCTACAACCTTATTTCGATCAAGGCGGTCTTCACCGGCGTGATCATGTCGAGCATCGTGTTCCGCATTTTTAACGGCGAATCGGCGGTGATTGAGGTGGGGAAACTCACCAATGCGCCGGTGAATACGCTGTGGCTGTATCTGATCCTGGGGATGATTTTCGGCGTGCTGGGGCCGCTGTTTAACTTCCTGGTGCTCAAAACCCAGGATTTGTTCCAGCGCATTCATGGCGGGAATATTACGAAGTGGGTGCTGATCGGCGGTGTGCTCGGCGGCCTGTGTGGCGTGCTGGGCGTGATCCAGCCGGGTTCGGCGGGCGGTGGGTTTAGCCTGATCCCTATCGCCATGGCGGGGAATTTTAGCCTCGGCATGCTGCTGTTTCTGTTTATTTTTCGCGTAGTGACAACGCTGCTCTGTTTCTCGTCCGGCGCACCGGGCGGCATTTTTGCCCCGATGCTGGCGCTGGGCATGTTGCTCGGCACCGCGTTTGGCATGGCCGCTGCCGCAGGATTCCCGGCGTATCAACTGCAGGCCGGAACCTTTGCGATCGCCGGAATGGGCGCGCTGCTGGCGGCCTCTTTGCGCGCGCCGCTGACCGCCATCGTGCTGGTTCTCGAGATGACGGACAATTATCAGCTCATTTTGCCAATGATCATTACCTGTCTCGGCGCGACACTATTAGCCCAATTCCTGGGCGGAAAGCCGTTATACTCCACTATTCTTGCTCGTACTCTGGCGAAGCAGGAGGCGGCACTGGCTGAGAAGCAGAATACTTGAATGAATTACCAGGGTATTAGATAATGAAAAAAAGAATTGGATGTTTTTTAATCCGATTCAGTAGCAGTATTCATGGGAGCAAAAAATGAGTGATGACGTAGCGCTGCCGTTGCAGTTTACCGAAGCAGCAGCCATTAAAGTGAAAAGCCTGATTGCGGATGAAAATAATCCGGAGCTGAAACTGCGTGTGTATATTACCGGCGGCGGTTGCAGCGGCTTCCAGTATGGTTTTACCTTCGACGATCAGATCAACGACGGAGATATGACGATTGAGAAGCAGGGCGTCGCGCTGGTCGTTGACCCGATGAGCCTGCAGTATCTGGTTGGCGGCGCGGTGGATTACACCGAAGGCCTGGAAGGATCGCGCTTTGTGGTGACCAACCCGAACGCGAAAAGCACCTGCGGGTGTGGTTCTTCGTTCAGCATTTAATGCCGGATGCGCTGCGCTTATCCGGCCTACGGGTAAGTGCAGAAGGGTGCGGCCTGATGCCCTCACCCCGGCCCTCTCCCACAGGGAGAGGGAGAAAACACTAAAAACAGCAACCATGGGTTGCTGTTTTGCTTTTACCTTCCATTTTCATCCAACGCAAACGTCGGCAATTTTAGATGCCAGCGAATGGCCGCCAGACGAATCACCAGCGTGACCACCATGCCGATCATCGCCGCGGTTTCCAGCTCAACGCCAAAGGTGTAGAACGCTGTCGCGTGAACGATGCCGCCGATAATACAGGCGGTGGCGTAGATTTCGGTGCGCAGAATCATCGGGATTTCGCGGGCCAGAATATCGCGGATAATCCCGCCGCCGACGCCGGTCAGGACGCCCATGCAAATCGCCACCAGCGGACCGGTTCCCGCCATAAAGGCTTTATTGACGCCGATCCCGACAAACACCGCCAGGCCGACGGCATCCAACACCGGCAGGATCCATTTCGGTAAACGGCGCGGCTGGCGTACCAGCACGATCGTCAACAGACAGGTCACCATCGCCACCACCAGATCCGTGGGATCTCTGACCCAAAACACCGGGCCATGATCGAGGGCCATGTCGCGGATCGTACCCCCGCCGACGGCCGTCACTACGCCGAGCACTAACACGCCAAACGGATCCATGCGCAGCTTGCCCGCAAGCAGAACGCCGGAGATAGCAAAAACGGCTGTGCCAAGGATATCCAGCCAATAAACGAGCATTTTTCAATCCTCAGACGATGAGGGTTAATTACTGGCTCTGCGCGAGGGCAGAGCAGAGTTGTTTTGCGGCGAGGATAATACGCGGGCTTGCGCGTTCAAACCAGTCACTGTGCAGGGCTATAACCGGAATTTTTAGCTGGCTTTGCCAGAATTGTTCAATTTTCGGAATCTCACTCGCATTCCCAATCACCACAATGGCCTGTGGCTGACGCGCCAGCACCTGTTCGCGGCTGACCTGCGGCCAGGGAACGCGGCTGGCGGCAAAGATATTTTCACCGCCGCACACCTCCAGAACCTGGTTCTGGATTGAGCCTTTTCCGGTGGTAAACAGCGGCTGACTGCCAAACTGCAGGAACACGCGCTTTTTATTGGGTGTGTCGTACTTCGCCTTGAGGGCAGCATAGTCGTTCAGCAGTTGCTGTGCGGCCTGTTCGGCCTTTTTCGGCGTTGGGCTCCAGGGGGCTAACTCGCGTAACGCCTGCGCGACTTGCTCAATGCTGATGGCATCGACCCACAGCACTTTGATGCCCAGTGAGGAGAGTTGATTGACCTGCCGCTCGGCATTCCCACCGCGCCAGGCCAGCACCAGATCCGGTTTGAGCGCCACGATCCGCTCAAGGTTCATCCCTTGCCAGGTCGAGACCTCTTCAATCTTTTTCGCTTCGGGTGGGTAGTCGGAAAAGCTGCTGACGCCCACGGGGGTGATCCCGGCAGCAAAAGCCAGTTCCGTATTGGCGGGGGAGAGGGTAATGACTCGCGGCGCAGCGAAAAGCCACGCCGGGGCCAGCAAAAAGAGGGCGACCAGCGCCCTTGAAAACTTAGCCACGCGCCAGTTTCTGCACCAGGGTTTCGACCATGATGGTGGACTGTTTGGCGGCAACCGCCAGGAACTCGTCGAAGCTCAGGTGGGATTGCTGATCGGCCACGTCGGAGATGGCGCGAACCACCACAAACGGCACGTTGAAGTTATGGCACACGTGTGCAATCGCGGTCGCTTCCATTTCTACGGCAATCGCCTGCGGGAAGTTGTGGCGGATTTTCGCCAGGCCCACGGAGCCGTTGATAAAGGCGTCGCCGCTGACGATCAGGCCGCGCACGGCGTTCAGGTTCAGCTCGGCGATGCAGCTTTCTGCCGCAGCAATCAGTTTATCGTCGGCTTTAAAGCCTGCCGGACAGCCAGGCAGCTGGCCGTATTCGTAACCGAATGCCGTCACATCGGCATCGTGATAGCGCGCTTCATCGGAGACCACGATATCGCCCACTTTCAGCGTAGGAGCCAGACCGCCAGCGGAACCGGTGTTGATGATCACATCCGGTTTGCAGCGCTCAAGCAGCAGGGTCGCGCCCAGTGCTGCCGCCACTTTACCGATGCCTGATTTCAGCAGAGCGACGTCAGTCCCGTTCAGCTGGCCGGTGTAGATTTCACACCCACCCAGAGAGAGCGTCTGACAGTTCTCAATTTTGTCACGCAGGAGCGTAACTTCTTCTTCCATTGCACCAATAATGCCGATTTTCATAGATTTACTCGCGATGTGCCTTGTTAAGATGCATAGTCTATCATGCGCATCAGGGGAAACGCATTCTCAGGCGGGGGAGCTCATGGCACCAATCGATTTTCGCAATAAAATTAACTGGCATCGTCGTTTCCGTTCTCCGCAGGGAGAAAAGAGCGAGCACGAGATCCTGCGTATCTTCGAAAGCGATCGCGGGCGTATTGTGAACTCGCCGGCGATCCGCCGCCTGCAGCAAAAAACTCAGGTCTTCCCGCTGGAGCGCAATGCCGCCGTTCGCACCCGTCTGACCCATTCTATGGAAGTACAGCAGGTCGGGCGCTACATTGCCAAAGAGATTTTAAGCCGTCTGAAAGAGCAGCGTTTGCTGGAAACTTATGGTCTGGATGAACTCACCGGGCCGTTCGAAAGCATCGTGGAGATGGCCTGCCTGATGCACGACATCGGCAACCCGCCGTTCGGCCATTTCGGCGAGGCGGCGATCAATGACTGGTTCAAACAGAAACTTTTCCCGTCCGATGCGGCAAGTCAGCCCCTGAGCGAAGACCGCTGTATCGTCAGAGCCCTAAAACTGCGCGAAGGCGAAGAGGCCTTAAACGACCTGCGGCGCAAGGTGCGTCAGGATCTCTGCCAGTTCGAAGGCAACGCCCAGGGAATTCGTCTGGTGCATTCTCTGATGCGCATGAACCTGACCTGGGCGCAGGTGGGCTGCATTCTCAAATATACCCGCCCGGCGTGGTGGATGGGTGAACCGCCCGCGTCGCACAGCTATTTGATGAAAAAGCCCGGCTATTATTTGTCTGAAGAACGCTATATTGAAAGGCTGCGTAAAGAACTATCACTGACCCCGCACGGGCGCTTTCCATTGACGTGGATTATGGAAGCCGCTGACGATATTTCCTATTGCGTGGCCGATCTGGAAGACGCCGTTGAGAAAAGAATATTTAGCGTCGAGGAGCTTTATCAGCATCTTTACGACGCCTGGGGCAAGCCTGAAAAAGGCTCGCTCTTTTCTCAGGTGGTCGAAAACGCGTGGGAAAAATCCCGTTCCAATTCATTGAGTCGCAGTACGGAAGATCAGTTCTTTATGTATTTGCGGGTCAATACCTTAAATAAACTGGTGCCCTACGCGGCGTCGCGTTTTATCGACAATTTACCGGCGATTTTTAGCGGTGAGTTTAATCATGCGCTGCTGGAAGATGACAGCGGGTTTAGCCAACTCCTTGAGTTGTATAAAGATGTCGCCATGCGCCACGTCTTCAGTCATCCGGACGTTGAACAGCTGGAATTACAGGGTTATCGGGTGATCAGCGGCCTGCTGGAAATCTATCGACCGCTGCTGCAATTATCCGTCGACGACTTTACCGAGCTGGTGGAAAAAGATCGCATCAAACGTTTGCCGATTGAAACGCGGCTGCTGCATAAACTCTCGACTCGTCATCGACTTGCCTACGTTGAAGCGGTCAGTAAAATCGATCGCGAATCCGTGCAGTGGCCGGTTCTGGAATATTATTATCGCTGCCGTCTTATTCAGGACTATATCAGCGGCATGACCGATTTGTATGCCTGGGATGAATACCGCCGCCTGATGGCAGTGGAATAATGAATGAGTTTTGTAAAGACAAACAATAAATTTTTACTTTTTCCAAAAACTTAATCCCGGAACTTCGGGCTATAAAACGAATCTGACGTACACAGCAATTTTGCGTTATCTGTAAATCGAGATTGAGAACATGAAAAAAACCACATTAGCAATGAGTGCACTGGCTCTGAGTTTAGGTTTAGCGTTATCCCCTCTGACTGCAACCGCAGCGGAGACCGCATCGTCGGCCGCTACGGCGCAGCCGATGCCAAGCCTTGCCCCGATGCTCGAAAAAGTGATGCCATCGGTGGTGAGTATTAACGTTGAGGGGAGCACGACCGTTAATACACCGCGCATGCCGCGCAACTTCCAGCAGTTCTTCGGTGATAACTCACCGTTCTGCCAGGACGGTTCTCCGTTCCAGAGCTCCCCATTCTGTCAGGGTGGCGGCGCTGGTGATGACGCCCCAGGCGGCGGTAACGGCGGCGGCCAGCAGCAGAAATTCATGGCCCTGGGTTCAGGCGTGATCATTGATGCGGCGAAAGGCTATGTCGTGACTAACAACCACGTGGTCGACAACGCCAGCACCATCAAAGTGCAGCTGAGCGATGGCCGTAAATTTGATGCCAAAGTGGTGGGTAAAGACCCACGCTCTGACATCGCCCTGATCCAGATTCAGGATCCGAAAAACCTGACGGCGATTAAACTGGCTGACTCCGATGCCCTGCGCGTCGGTGACTACACCGTCGCTATCGGTAACCCGTTTGGTCTGGGTGAAACCGTGACCTCCGGTATCGTTTCTGCGCTGGGCCGTAGCGGCCTGAACGCGGAAAACTACGAAAACTTCATTCAGACCGATGCGGCGATTAACCGCGGTAACTCCGGCGGCGCGCTGGTGAACCTGAACGGTGAGCTGATCGGGATTAACACCGCGATCCTGGCACCGGACGGCGGCAACATCGGTATCGGCTTTGCGATCCCGAGTAACATGGTGAAAAACCTGACCGGTCAGATGGTTGAGTTTGGTCAGGTGAAACGCGGCGAGCTGGGCATTCTGGGTACCGAACTGAACTCCGAGCTGGCAAAAGCGATGAAAGTGGACGCTCAGCGCGGCGCATTCGTCAGCCAGGTGATGCCGAACTCCTCTGCGGCGAAAGCCGGTATCAAGGCGGGTGACGTGATCACCACCCTGAACGGCAAGCCAATCAGCAGCTTTGCGGCGCTGCGTGCTGAAGTCGGCTCTATGCCGGTCGGTAGCAAAGTGTCCCTCGGCTTGCTGCGTGACGGCAAACCGGTGAACGTGAGCCTGGAGCTGCAGCAGAGCAGCCAGAATCAGGTCGACTCCAGCACCATCTTTAGCGGCATCGAAGGTGCGGATATGAGCAACAAAGGCGCGGATAAAGGCGTGGTGGTGAATGACGTTAAAGCCAGCTCCCCGGCGGCGCGTATCGGCCTGAAAAAAGGCGATGTGATTATCGGCGCGAACCAGCAGCCGGTGAAAAACATTGCTGAACTGCGCAAAATTCTCGACAGCAAACCAACGGTGCTGGCGCTGAATATCCAGCGTGGTGACACCAGCCTGTACCTGTTAATGCAGTAATCTCCCCAACCCCTGCCTGCAATCAGGCAGGGGTTTCTTCGTTTCTGTGACCCTTTCCACAAGTCCATACTTCTCTCCCTGACTTTGTGCATCCGCACAATGCCACACCCTTTGAACTCCCCTATGCTTGAGCTCTGCTCACAGGAGGGGTACATGGCTGGCTGGCATCTCGATACCAAAATGGCGCAGGAAATCGTGGCACGAACCATGCGCATCATTGATACCAATATCAACGTGATGGATGCCCGTGGGCGAATCATCGGCAGCGGCGATCGTGAGCGCATTGGGGAATTGCACGAAGGCGCGCTTCTGGTGCTCTCTCAGGGGCGGGTGGTGGATATCGACGACGCAGTGGCGCGGCACCTGCACGGCGTGCGTCAGGGGATCAACCTGCCGCTGCGTCTCGAAGGGGAGATCGTCGGTGTCATCGGTTTGACCGGTGAACCGGAATCCCTGCGCAAATACGGTGAGCTGGTCTGTATGACCGCCGAGATGATGCTCGAGCAGTCGCGTCTGATGCACCTCCTGGCACAGGACAGCCGTCTGCGCGAAGAGCTGGTGATGAACCTGATCCAGGCCGAAGAGCATACGCCAGCGCTGACGGAGTGGGCGCAGCGTCTGGGCATCGATCTCAATCAGCCGCGCGTGGTGGCGGTGATTGAAGTGGACAGCGGCCAGCTCGGCGTGGACAGCGCGATGGCGGAGCTGCAGCAGCTGCAAAATGCGCTGGCGACGCCGGAGCGCAATAACCTGGTGGCGATTGTGTCCCTGACCGAGATGGTGGTCCTGAAACCGGCGCTTAATCAGTTTGGCCGCTGGGATGCGGAAGATCATCGTCGTCGCGTTGAGCAGCTTATCGCGCGGATGAAAGAGAACGGTCAGCTGCGTTTTCGCGTCGCCCTCGGCAACTATTTCACCGGGCCGGGCAGCATCGCCCGTTCCTGGCGCACGGCGCGCACCACCATGATGGTGGGGAAACAGCGGATGCCCGAAAGCCGGGGCTATTTCTATCAGGATTTAATGCTGCCCGTCCTGCTCGACAGTCTTCGCGGCGGCTGGCAGGCCAATGAGCTGGCGCGGCCATTGGTGCGCCTCAAGGCGATGGATAACAACGGGCTGCTGCGCCGGACGCTACAGGCCTGGTTTCGCCATAACGTGCAGCCGCTGGCGACCTCGAAAGCGCTGTTTATTCATCGCAATACGCTGGAGTACCGGTTGAACCGCATTTCGGAGCTGACGGGGCTGGATCTGGGCAATTTCGATGACAGGCTGTTGCTGTATGTGGCGTTGCAGCTGGATGAGCAAAGGTGAGTTATTCATGCCTGGTGTCGCTGCGCTTACCGGGCCAACAAGGTCACCGCACCAGTGGCGGGATCGTAGGCCCGGTAAGCGCAGCGCCACCGGGCGTTTAACTGTACGAACCTCACCTTTGTGCCGGGTGGCGGCTTCGCCTTACCCGGCCTACAGGAAGCTCGCACCACAGCATTTACTTCCCGCGCGTTAACTTCTCAAGATCCGATTCGATTTCGCTGATCTTGTTGGTTACAACGCTTTCCAGATGACGCAGATCATCCAGGATCTTACGTTTAAGATCGACTTCGGTGCGATCGCGCTGGCAGATCTGATCGAGTTCATCAATGACATAGCGGAGATTCGGGCTGATTTCCTGAACCTCTTTATACCCCTGGCCGACGCCATCGGCGACGACGGTTTTACGTTGACGCGGGTACTTGAACTTCACGCTCTTCGCGAAAAACTCTCCTTTGTCCTTGTGAAAATAGATTTTCAGAATATCGTTGTTCGCTTCCTGGCGGAGGCTGTAACGATCAATTTCATCAGGATTGGTAATGCCCAGACTTTTCAGATTATCGTACATAGCGGTACCCTTGAGCTCAACATAACCTATGAATAATTAACGAAAAAATCTATCTTCGCCACCATCAGATGTAAAAAAAGCGGGGTGGCCCCCGCTTTTTGTTATACCCGATTAATCGATGGTACGCAGCAGTTCGTTGATGCCGACTTTGCCGCGCGTTTTCGCATCGACTTTTTTCACGATAACCGCACAGTACAGGCTGTATTTGCCATCTTTCGACGGCAGGTTGCCGGAGACAACAACAGAACCCGCCGGTACGCGGCCGTAATGCACTTCACCCGTTTCACGATCGTAAATGCGGGTGCTCTGACCGATGTAAACGCCCATCGAGATTACTGAGCCTTCTTCGACGATCACGCCTTCAACTACTTCTGAACGCGCACCGATGAAGCAGTTGTCTTCGATGATGGTTGGGTTGGCCTGCAGTGGCTCAAGCACGCCACCGATGCCGACGCCGCCGGACAGGTGAACGTTTTTACCGATCTGCGCGCAAGAGCCGACGGTTGCCCAGGTATCCACCATGGTGCCTTCGTCAACGTAGGCACCGATGTTCACGTATGAAGGCATCAGTACAGTGTTGCGTGCGATGTATGCACCCTGGCGAACGGCCGCAGGCGGAACCACGCGGAAACCTTCTTTCTGGAAACGCGCTTCGTCGTAATCAGCGAATTTCATTGGCACTTTATCGAAGTAGCGGCTTTCAGCTCCGTCGATAACCTGGTTATCGTTAATACGGAAAGAGAGCAGCACGGCTTTCTTCAGCCACTGATGAGTTACCCACTGGCCGTCAATTTTTTCCGCGACACGCAGCGCGCCGGAATCAAGCAGAGAAATCACCTGATTCACCGCTTCGCGGGTGACGGTATCCACATTTGCCGGGGTAATTTCGGCGCGACGCTCAAAGGCGGACTCAATAACGTTCTGTAACTGCTGCATTGTTTTTACTCTTTCCATTTCACTAAAAAACACGTCACCCTTTATCGTTTGGATTGAGGGCTGCTGTCAACCGTTGTTGCACCTCAAGTTGCAGCTCATTATTAAGGGCACGCCGGTCGGCGGTGGCGATTATGAATAAATCTTCTACTCGCTCGCCAATGGTTGTAATTCTGGCCCCATGCAGCGAAATTCCCAGATCCGCAAAAACCTGGCCGACCCGCGCCAGCAGGCCCGGCTGGTCCAAAGCAATCAGTTCGAGGAACGATTTGCGGTCCGTGTGCGTCGGCAGGAAATTGACCTCCGTATCGACGGTAAAGTGGCGCAATTTCGCCGGCTGGCGACGCGGCTGCGGCGGCTGCCAGCTGTGCTGGGTAATCGCCTGTTCCAGACCAAAACGAATGCCTTCGTGACGGTCGGACGAGAGCGGGCTGCCGTCCGGCTCCAGCACGATAAAGGTATCCATCGCCATGCCGTCGCGGGTGGTAAAGATCTGCGCGTCGTGAACGCTCAGGTTGCGCCTGTCGAGTTCAGCGCAGACGGCGGCAAACAGATAGGCCCGATCCGGGCTCCAGATAAAGATCTCCGTGCCGCCGCGCGTGGCCTGCGGGCTCAGCAGGATCAGCGGTTTTTTCAGATCGTGCTTCAGCAGGTGCCGTGCGTGCCAGGCGAGCTGATTTGGACTGTGACGCACGAAATAGTTGGCCCGACAGCGCGTCCAGATCTGATGCAGCGCTTCCTCATCAATATTGTCCATCCGCAGTAGCGCCAGCGCCTGAAGCTGATGGTGGCGCACACGCTCGCGCATATCCGGCGTGTTTTGCATCCCGCGGCGCAGCTGTTTTTCGGTGGCGAAATAGAGCTCGCGCAACAGGCTCTGCTTCCAGCTGTTCCACAGGGTTTCGTTGGTGGCGCAGATATCCGCCACCGTCAGGCAGACCAGAAAACGCAGACGGTTTTCGGTTTGTACGATTTCGGCGAACTGCTTAATCACTTCCGGGTCCTGAATATCGCGACGCTGTGCGGTGACGGACATCAGCAGATGATGGCGCACCAGCCAGGCGACGAGCTGGGTTTCGCGGGAGTTCAGGCCGTGGAGTTCGGCAAATTTCAGCACGTCCTGGGCACCGAGCACCGAATGGTCGCCCCCGCGCCCTTTGGCGATATCGTGGAACAGCGCGGCGATCAGTATCAGTTCCGGGTGACTGAGGCGCGGCCAGAGTTCGACGCACAGCGGGTGCTTCGAACGCGTCTCTTCTTTGGCAAAACTTTCCAGCTTCAGCATCACGCGAATGGTGTGTTCATCCACCGTATAAGCGTGGAACAGGTCAAACTGCATCTGGCCGACGATGTGCGACCACTGGGGCATGTAGGCCCAGAGCACGCTGTGACGGTGCATCGGCAGCAGACCGCGGCTGACCGCGCCGGGGTGGCGCAACATGCTCAGGAATAACGAGCGCGCTTCCGGGATATAGCACAGGGGCTGCGTCAGATGGCGACGCGCGTGGCGCAGATGGCGCAGCGTGGTGGAGTAGATCCCGGTGATCGTGCTGTTGCGCACCATGGTGTAGAACATGCGCAGGATCGCTTCCGGCTCGCGGATAAACAGCGTTTCGTCGCGCAGATCGATCAGGGTGCCGCGCAGCTGGAATTCGTCATCAATCGGACGCGGTTTTTCATCAGTGGTTAGCGCCAGGATCGCTTCGTCAAACAGCTGCAGCAGCATCTGGTTAAGCTCTGAGACACGGCGGGTGACGCGGAAAAAATCCTTCATCATCTGCTCGACCGGCTCGTTGCCTTCGCCGCTGTAGTTGAGGCGCTGGGCGACGCTGAGCTGACGGTCGAACAGCAGACGGTTGTCGTAGCGGGTGACTTCCAGATGCAGGGCGAAGCGGATACGCCACAGCAGATGCAGGCATTCGTTGAGTTCGTTGCGCTCGGCCTCGGTCAAAAAGCCAAAACCGACCATCTCATCCAGCGAGGTGGCGCCAAAATGGCGGCGGGCGACCCACTGCAACGTGTGGATATCCCGCAGGCCGCCGGGGCTGCTTTTGATATCGGGTTCGAGGTTGTAGCTGGTGCCGTGATAGCGCTGGTGGCGGATGTTTTGCTCTTCAACCTTGGCGGCGAAGAAACGCTCCGAAGGCCAGAAGCCGTCGCTAAAAATGTGTTTTTGCAGCTCGAGGAACAGGGCGACATCGCCGATCAGCAGGCGTGTTTCGATCAGGTTGGTGGCGACGGTGAGATCCGATAGGCCTTCCAGCAGGCACTCTTCAAGAGTGCGCACGCTGTGGCCGACTTCCAGTTTGACGTCCCAGAGCAGGGTCAGCAGTTCACCAATTTTTTGTGCGTGCTCGTCGGGCAGCTTTTTGCGGCTCAGTACCAGCAGGTCGATATCGGAGAGCGGGTGCAGTTCGCCGCGTCCGTAACCGCCGACGGCGACCAGCGCGACGTCGCTGATCTGGCCAAAGCCGTAATCGATCCACAGACGTTGCAGCAGCTGATCGATAAATTCGGTGCGCGCTTCGATGAGCTCTTCCGCCGAAATGCCTTCGTCAAAGGCTTTCCCCAGCCAGCGCTGAAAAACGTCGATATGCGCTTTGATATCCGCCACCGTGAGATCGCGCTGCGGCCAGACGCCGGGGTTGTCCGGCTGGTCGGGCAGGGTGGGCAGAGCTGTGTTCGGATACTGTTCAGGTAAAAGGTTACTCATCTCGTGCGCCACCCATAAGTAAAAGCTATAGCCATTAAAAAAGCCGGCATTTGCCGGCTTCTTATTATTCGTTGTGCGAGAGTATCGCCGGGATGGTGTCATCCTTTCGCAACGTCATAATTTCGCAGCCGTTGTCTGTTACCACAATAGTATGCTCGTACTGCGCAGACAAGCTTCTGTCTTTGGTTTTTACCGTCCAGCCATCTTTCATGGTGCGGATGCGGTAGTCGCCGGAGTTCACCATGGGTTCGATGGTGAAGGTCATGCCTTTCTGCAGCACCACGCCGCCGTCATCTGCATCGTAGTGCAGAACCTGCGGCTCTTCGTGGAAGACGCGACCAATGCCGTGCCCACAGTATTCGCGCACCACGGAGAAACCTTCCGCTTCGACGAATTTCTGGATCGCGGCACCGATGGTACGCAGGCGGATGCCCGGCTTCACCATTTTCAGCGCCAGGTAGAGGCTCTCCTGGGTGATGCGGCACAGGCGCTCGCCGAGGATGGTCGGTTTGCCGACGATAAACATTTTGGAGGTATCGCCGTGATACTCGTCTTTGATGACGGTCACGTCGATGTTGACGATATCGCCATCTTTCAGCAGTTTCTCGTCGTCCGGAATACCGTGACACACCACTTCATTAATAGAGATGCAGACGGATTTCGGGAAACCGTGGTAGCCGAGGCAGGCGGAGACCGCGTGCTGCTCGTTGACAATATAGTCGTTACAAATGCGATCCAGCTCGCCGGTGCTGACGCCCGGTTTGATGTACGGCTCGATCATTTCCAGCACTTCAGCGGCCAGACGACCGGCGACGCGCATCTTTTCAATTTCTTCAGGGGTCTTAATAGAGATAGCCATGTAATCTGTCCATCGGTGTCGATTTTTTCGACAATACTAGTCTAAGTGTTGTCAATGGTACCAGTCTGGAGCGTTGCCTGCCAAATTGAGAATCATTAACAGCACACACCGCCAACAACTGTTGGTTTATGGTGGCGTTTTGTGGTATAAAGCGCGCCGGACTTCCGATCCATTTGTCATACACAAGATGGACCAGAAGCGACAACTCTCACATTGTGTAAATAACACACACGTATCGGCACATATTCCGGGGTGCCCTTCGGGGTCGGTAATATGGGATACGTGGAGGCATAACCCCAACATTTAAATAGAGGTTTTAAACATGGCAACTGTTTCCATGCGCGACATGCTCAAGGCTGGTGTTCACTTCGGTCACCAGACCCGTTACTGGAACCCGAAAATGAAGCCTTTCATCTTCGGCGCGCGTAACAAAGTTCACATCATCAACCTTGAGAAAACTGTACCAATGTTCAACGAAGCCCTGGCTGAGCTGAGCAAGATCTCTTCCCGTAAAGGTAAGATTCTGTTTGTTGGTACTAAACGCGCTGCAAGCGAAGCTGTGAAAGAAGCTGCAAACAGCTGCGATCAGTTCTTCGTGAACCATCGCTGGTTGGGCGGCATGCTGACCAACTGGAAAACTGTTCGTCAGTCCATCAAGCGCCTGAAAGATCTGGAAACCCAGTCTCAGGACGGTACTTTCGATAAGCTGACCAAGAAAGAAGCGCTGATGCGTACTCGTGAGCTGGACAAGCTGGAAAACAGCCTGGGCGGCATCAAAGACATGGGCGGTCTGCCAGACGCTCTGTTCGTTATCGACGCTGATCACGAGCACATCGCTATCAAAGAAGCGAACAACCTGGGTATCCCGGTATTCTCTATCGTTGATACCAACTCCGATCCGGACGGTGTTGACTTCGTTATCCCGGGTAACGACGATGCAATCCGTGCAGTTACACTGTATCTGAGCGCTGTTGCAGCTACCGTTCGTGAAGGCCGTTCCCAGGATCTGGCTTCTCAGGCGGAAGAAAGCTTCGTAGAAGCTGAATAATAAGGTCCTCCCTTATTTAGTACCGTGTATAAATAGGGGCCTCTATCTGGCCCCTTTTTCACTTTTAAGACTGTCTGGTTTCTTAAGCCGGGCAGGACATCTCTCCCGAGGATTAAAGAATGGCTGAAATTACCGCATCCCTGGTAAAAGAGCTGCGCGAGCGTACTGGCGCAGGCATGATGGATTGCAAAAAAGCGCTGACTGAAGCGAACGGCGACATCGAGCTGGCAATCGAAAACATGCGTAAATCCGGCGCAATCAAAGCGGCGAAAAAAGCAGGTAACGTTGCAGCTGACGGCGTGATCATCACCAAAATCGACGGCACCTACGGCATCATTCTGGAAGTTAACTGCCAGACTGACTTCGTGGCTAAAGATGGCGGTTTCCAGGCTTTCGCTAACAAAGTACTGGACGCAGCTGTTGCTGGCAAAATCACTGACGTTGAGGTTCTGAAAGCACAGTTCGAAGAAGAACGTGTTGCTCTGGTTGCTAAAATCGGTGAGAACATCAACATCCGTCGTGTTGCTGCACTGGAAGGCGAAGTTCTGGGTTCATACCAGCACGGCGCTCGTATCGGTGTACTGGTTGCCGCTAAAGGCGCTGACGAAGAGCTGGTTAAACAGCTGGCTATGCACATCGCTGCAAGCAAACCAGAATTCGTTAAACCAGAAGACGTGTCTGCTGAAGTGGTAGAAAAAGAGTACCAGGTTCAGCTGGACATCGCCATGCAGTCTGGCAAGCCGAAAGAAATCGCAGAGAAAATGGTTGAAGGCCGCATGAAGAAATTCACCGGCGAAGTTTCTCTGACTGGCCAGCCTTTCGTTATGGATCCAAGCAAGTCTGTTGCTCAGCTGCTGAAAGAGCACAACGCTGACGTGACTGGCTTCATCCGCTTCGAAGTGGGCGAAGGCATCGAGAAAGTTGAAACTGACTTCGCAGCAGAAGTTGCTGCAATGTCCAAGCAGTCTTAATGATTGCGAAGGAGCCGCCTGAGGGCGGCTTCTTTTTGCCCCTCGTGTGTAAATCAGACAGACTCCGCTAGTTTCTGTGCTGATATGCGACATACAATGTCGCCAGAATTAACCCCCATCTTAATCGTTGACAGTCTCAGGAAAGAAACATGGCTACCAATGCAAAACCCGTGTACAAACGCATTCTGCTTAAGCTGAGTGGCGAAGCACTGCAGGGAACGGAAGGCTTCGGTATTGACGCAAGCATTCTCGACCGCATGGCACAGGAAATCAAAGAACTGGTTGAACTGGGTATCCAGGTTGGCGTAGTTATTGGCGGCGGCAACCTTTTCCGTGGCGCTGGTCTGGCGAAAGCGGGTATGAACCGCGTTGTGGGCGACCACATGGGTATGCTGGCAACCGTGATGAATGGCCTGGCGATGCGTGATGCGCTTCACCGTGCCTATGTGAACGCCCGCCTGATGTCCGCTATTCCCCTGAATGGCGTGTGTGATAACTACAGCTGGGCAGAGGCAATCAGTCTGCTGCGCAATAACCGCGTGGTAATCCTCTCCGCCGGTACCGGTAACCCGTTCTTTACCACCGACTCCGCTGCCTGTCTGCGCGGGATCGAAATCGAAGCTGACGTGGTGCTGAAAGCGACCAAAGTTGACGGCGTGTTTACTGCCGATCCGGCAACCGATCCTACCGCCACGATGTACGATCAGCTGAGCTACAACGAAGTGCTGGATAAAGAGCTGAAAGTGATGGATCTTGCCGCCTTCACGCTGGCTCGTGACCACAAATTACCGATTCGTGTTTTCAACATGAATAAGCCTGGTGCACTGCGTCGCGTAGTGATGGGCGAAAAAGAAGGCACTTTGATCACGGAATAATTTCCGTTGACGACAAATACAGGTAAGATTCCGCATTACTTTTGTAGTGGGTTTGTTACCTGGACGCGCCTTTGGCGTTGTCATGAATTAAACGCGACTATACTTAGCACACCCATAGCGGCTGTGCTGGCGGATAGTCTGCCTGAGACTAGTGTTCAAGGATTCGTAACGTGATTAACGACATCAGAAAAGATGCTGAAACACGCATGGAAAAATGCGTAGAAGCGTTCAAAAACCAAATCAGCAAAGTGCGTACTGGTCGTGCTTCCCCAAGCCTGCTGGATGGCATTGTAGTGGAATACTACGGTACGCCAACTCCGCTGCGTCAGCTGGCGAGCGTAACGGTAGAAGACACCCGTACCCTGAAAATCAACGTTTTCGATCGTTCATTGGGCCCGGCTGTAGAAAAAGCGATCATGGCTTCTGACCTGGGTCTGAACCCAAGCTCTGCGGGCACTGACATCCGCGTTCCACTGCCTCCGCTGACGGAAGAGCGTCGTAAAGAGTTGATCAAAGTGGTGCGTGGCGAAGCTGAAGGCGCTCGCGTTGCTGTGCGTAACGTGCGTCGTGATGCGAACGACAAAGTGAAAGCACTGCTGAAAGAGAAAGAAATCAGCGAAGACGACGATCGTCGCTCCCAGGACGACGTGCAGAAAATGACAGACGCAGCGATCAAGAAAGTTGACGCGGCGCTGGCAGATAAAGAAGCGGAACTGATGCAGTTCTGATTTCTGACGTCATCTGATAAAACGCCGTTCAGAAAGTCCTGTGACTTTGCTGGCGGCGTTTTGCTTTTATATGGTCTAACTTTCTTCCGGGCATCTCATGAAGCATTTAACTCTCCTCGGCTCGACCGGCTCTATCGGTTGCAGCACTCTCGACGTTGTTCGTCATAACCCTGAACAGTACACGGTGACTGCCCTTGTGGCCGGAAAGAACGTGCAGCGCATGGTTGAGCAATGTCTCGAGTTTACTCCCCGCTATGCGGTGATGGATGACGAGGAAAGTGCTCGCCAGGTCAAAACATTGCTGGCAGAGAATGGCAGCCGTACGAAAGTTCTGAGCGGACAGCAGGCCGCCTGTGACATGGCCGCGTTAAGCGAAGTGGATCTGGTGATGGCGGCTATCGTTGGTGCTGCCGGTCTGCTGCCAACCCTTGCGGCCATTGATGCCGGTAAGACCGTACTGCTGGCAAACAAAGAGTCGCTGGTGACCTGCGGACGTCTGTTTATGGACGCGGTGAAAGCGCGAGGTGCGCGCCTTTTGCCGGTAGATAGCGAACATAACGCGATTTTTCAGAGTTTACCGCAACCTTTTCAACAGGACCTGGGGTACGCTTCCCTTGAGCAGAATGGCGTAGTATCGATTCTGCTTACCGGGTCTGGTGGCCCATTCCGTGAAACGCCGCTGTCTGAACTGGCCTCGATGACGCCCGATCAGGCCTGTCGGCATCCGAACTGGTCGATGGGACGTAAAATCTCCGTCGATTCCGCCACTATGATGAACAAAGGTCTGGAATACATTGAAGCTCGCTGGTTATTTAATGCGTCAGCGAAACAGATGGAAGTGCTGATCCACCCGCAGTCGGTGATTCATTCCATGGTGCGATATCAGGACGGCAGCGTGCTGGCGCAACTGGGCGAACCGGATATGCGCACGCCAATCGCCCATTCGATGGCGTGGCCTAACCGTGTGATCTCCGGGGCAAAGCCGCTCGATTTTTGCAAAATCAGCTCACTGACTTTCAGCGAACCTGACTATGATCGTTACCCTTGTCTGAAACTGGCGATGAACGCCTTCGATCAGGGGCAAGCCGCAACGACGGCGCTCAATGCCGCAAACGAAATTACCGTTGAGGCATTTTTGAATCAGCACATCCGCTTTACGGATATCGCGGCACTTAATCTGTCGGTACTTGAAGCGATGGATCTGCGTGAACCGCAGAGCGTGGAAGAAGTGCTGGCAGTTGATGCGGCAGCGCGCATCGTTGCACGCGAACAAGTGACGCGCCTCGCAAGCAGGTGATAATCCACCTGCTACAGGTCGTGCTATTTGTTAGCGTTGGGCTTCAGTGATATAGTCTGCGCCACCTGATTGCGGGTATTAGACGTTGAGCGGTCAGGTAAGCCGTGGTTTACACGGCTTTTTTGTGGAAAGGCTTCAGTATTCCTGAGTACCGTTAAATCCTTTCAGGGACTAAAAACGCGTTATGTTGTCTGCGAATCAACCAATAAGCGAAAACTTGCCAGCTCATGGCTGTCGCCATGTAGCAATCATCATGGATGGCAATGGCCGCTGGGCGAAAAGACAAGGGAAGATACGAGCCTTTGGGCATAAAGCTGGGGCGAAGTCTGTTCGCCGCGCCGTTTCTTTTGCCGCCAATAACGGCATTGATGCGTTAACGCTCTATGCTTTCAGCAGTGAAAACTGGAATCGACCGCCGCAGGAAGTGACGGCGTTGATGGAATTGTTTGTGTGGGCGTTAGACAGCGAAGTAAAAAGCCTGCACCGCCACAACGTTCGCCTGCGCATTATCGGCGATACCAGTCGTTTCAACTCACGTCTGCAGGAACGCATTCGTAAAGCGGAAGCGGTGACCGAAAATAATACCGGTCTGACGCTCAATATCGCGGCGAATTACGGTGGACGTTGGGACATTATCCAGGGTGTTCGGCATTTGGCCGAACAGGTTCAGGAAGGGCTGTTAACACCCGACCAAATTGATGAAGAGGCGCTGGGTCAGCAAATCTGCATGAACGAACTGGCACCTGTGGATTTGGTTATTAGGACAGGGGGAGAACATCGAATCAGTAATTTTTTGCTTTGGCAAATTGCCTATGCCGAACTTTACTTTACGGATGTTCTTTGGCCCGATTTTGATGAACAAGACTTTGAAGGTGCGCTGAATGCCTTTGCCAATCGTGAGCGTCGCTTCGGCGGCACGGAGCCGGGCACCGAAAAAGTCTGATGGGGGTAGCTTTTGCTGAAGTATCGCCTGATTTCCGCTTTTGTATTAATACCCATCGTTATCGCGGCGCTGTTTTTACTGCCGCCAGTGGGATTTGCCATTGTCACGCTGGTGGTGTGTATGCTCGCCGCGTGGGAGTGGGGGCAGCTTAGCGGCTTTACTTCGCGCACTCAGCGGGTATGGCTGGCGGTACTCTGTGGCCTGTTACTGGCGCTGATGCTGTTTATGTTGCCTGAATATCATCACGATATTCATCAACCGCTGATCGAGGGTTCCCTGTGGGCTTCCCTGGGCTGGTGGGTTGCTGCGCTGCTGCTGGTGCTTTTCTATCCCGGCTCGGCAGCGTTCTGGCGCAACTCTAAAACGTGGCGTCTGATTTTCGGTCTGCTCACAATTGTTCCTTTTTTCTGGGGTATGATCGTGCTGCGCGTCTGGCACTACGACGACAACCACTATAGCGGCTCTCTGTGGCTGCTGTATGTGATGATTCTCGTCTGGGGTGCTGACTCCGGGGCCTATATGTTTGGTAAACTGTTTGGCAAACATAAACTGGCGCCGAAAGTGTCGCCTGGCAAAACCTGGCAGGGGTTCATCGGCGGTCTGTTTACAGCTGCGATTATCTCCTGGGGATATGGCGTATGGGCGAATCTTGACGTCGCTCCGTCCACGCTGCTGATCTGCTCTATCTTTGCTGCGCTGGCGTCGGTTCTTGGCGATTTGACCGAGAGTATGTTCAAGCGTGAAGCAGGGATCAAAGACAGCGGCCATCTTATCCCAGGACATGGTGGAATACTGGATCGCATCGATAGCCTGACGGCTGCGGTACCGGTCTTTGCATGCCTGCTGCTGCTGGTATTTGGCACGATTTAACGGAAGGTTTTATGCTGAGCATCCTATGGAATCTGGCGGCGTTCATTGTTGCACTTGGTGTGCTTATCACTGTGCACGAATTTGGCCATTTCTGGGTTGCCCGGCGCTGCGGAGTGCGGGTCGAACGTTTCTCGATTGGCTTCGGTAAATCCCTGTGGCGTCGCACTGACCGCCACGGTACCGAGTTTGTCATTGCGCTGATCCCGCTCGGCGGCTACGTCAAAATGCTCGATGAGCGCGTAGAGCCTGTCGCACCCGAAATGCGACACTACGCGTTCAACAACAAAACTGTCGGCCAGCGCGCCGCCATCATAGCCGCCGGTCCGGTGGCGAATTTCATCTTTGCCGTTTTCGCTTACTGGCTGGTGTTTATCATCGGTGTCCCTGGTGTTCGTCCGGTTGTTGGTGAAATAACCGCCAACTCCGTCGCAGCATCTGCGCAAATTGCGCCGGGCATGGAACTTAAAGCGATCGATGGTATCGAAACCCCTGATTGGGATGCCGTCAGGCTGCAATTGGTGTCGAAAATTGGCGATGACCAGACCACCATCACGGTTTCTCCGTTTGGTGCCAGTCAGAGTCAACGTCAGGACAAAGTGCTCGATTTGCGTCACTGGACCTTTGAACCTGACAAAGAAGATCCGGTTGCGGCATTAGGCATTCGCCCACGCGGTGCGCAGATTGAACCGGTGTTAGCGGAAGTCCAGGCAGATTCGGCAGCCAGTAAAGCAGGTTTGCAAGCGGGCGACAGGATCGTTAAAGTCGATGGTCAGCCGTTAACACAATGGATGACCTTTGTTATTCTGGTGCGCGATAATCCTGGCACACCGCTGGCAGTAGAAATCGAACGACAGGGGAGTCCGCTCTCTCTGACGCTCATCCCGGATACTAAACCGGGTGGTGGTAAGGCAGAAGGATTTGCGGGCGTCGTGCCAAAAGTGATCCCGCTGCCAGATGAGTACAAGACAATACGCCAGTATGGGCCGTTCAGCGCCATCCTTGAAGCCACGGATAAAACATGGCAACTGATGAAGCTGACGGTCAACATGTTGGGGAAATTGATAACCGGTGACGTAAAACTGAACAACCTCAGTGGGCCGATTTCTATCGCTCAAGGGGCTGGGATGTCAGCGGAATTCGGGGTGATTTACTATCTCATGTTTCTCGCGCTCATTAGCGTGAACCTCGGGATAATCAACCTGTTCCCGCTTCCCGTTTTAGACGGGGGGCATCTGCTGTTTTTAGCGATTGAAAAGCTAAAAGGTGGACCGGTATCCGAGCGAGTTCAAGACTTTAGTTATCGCATTGGCTCGATACTGCTAGTGCTGTTAATGGGGCTTGCGCTTTTCAATGATTTCTCTCGGTTGTAAGAGAGATAGTTAGGAAGAATGCATAATAACGATGGCGATGAAAAAGTTGCTCATAGCGTCGCTGCTGTTTAGCAGCGCAACCGTATACGGTGCTGAAGGTTTCGTAGTGAAGGATATTCATTTCGAAGGTCTTCAGCGTGTCGCCGTCGGTGCGGCCCTCCTCAGTATGCCAGTTCGCCAGGGCGACACGGTTAATGATGAAGATATCAGTAATATCATTCGTGCACTGTTTGCCACTGGCAACTTTGAGGACGTTCGCGTCCTGCGCGATGGTGATACGCTGCTGGTTCAGGTGAAAGAACGCCCGACGATCGCCAGTATCACTTTCTCCGGTAACAAATCGGTGAAAGACGATATGCTCAAGCAAAACCTTGAAGCATCTGGTGTTCGTGTCGGTGAATCTCTGGACCGCACCACCCTGTCCGACATCGAAAAAGGGCTGGAAGATTTCTACTACAGCGTCGGTAAATACAGCGCGAGCGTCAAAGCCGTTGTCACCCCGCTGCCGCGTAACCGCGTCGACCTGAAGCTCGTCTTCCAGGAAGGCGTCTCTGCGAAGATCCAGCAGATCAACATCGTGGGCAACCACGCGTTCAGTACGGACGAGCTGATCTCTACCTTCCAGCTGCGCGATGAAGTGCCATGGTGGAACGTGGTTGGCGATCGTAAATACCAGAAACAGAAACTGGCGGGCGATCTCGAAACCCTGCGTAGCTACTATCTGGATCGCGGTTACGCCCGTTTCAACATTGATTCGACTCAGGTCAGTCTGACTCCGGACAAGAAAGGGATCTACATTACGGTTAACATCACTGAAGGCGATCAGTACAAGCTTTCTGGTGTTGAAGTCAGTGGGAACCTGGCGGGTCACTCCGCTGAGATCGAGAGCCTGACTAAGCTCCAGCCGGGCGAACTGTATAGCGGCGCGAAAGTGACCAAAATGGAAGACGGCATTAAAAAGCTGCTCGGCCGTTATGGTTATGCTTACCCGCGCGTACAGACTCAGCCTGAAATCAATGACACGGATAAAACCGTGAAACTCCACGTGAACGTCGATGCGGGTAACCGTTTCTACGTGCGTAAGATTCGCTTTGAAGGTAACGATACCTCCAAAGATTCCGTACTGCGTCGCGAAATGCGCCAGATGGAAGGCGCATGGCTGGGCAGCGATCTCGTTGACCAGGGTAAAGAGCGTCTGAACCGTCTGGGTTACTTCGAAACGGTTGATACGGATACACAGCGTGTATCAGGTAGTCCGGACCAGGTAGACGTCGTCTACAAGGTGAAAGAACGTAACACTGGTAGCTTTAACTTCGGTGTGGGCTACGGCACAGAAAGTGGTGTGAGCTTCCAGGTCGGCGTTCAGCAGGATAACTGGTTGGGTACGGGTTATTCTGTGGGTATCAATGGTACCAAGAACGACTACCAGACCTATTCTGAGTTCTCTGTTACCAACCCATACTTCACCGTTGACGGTGTGAGTCTGGGCGGTCGTATTTTCTATAACGACTTTAAAGCAGACGATGCGGACCTGTCCTCATACACCAACAAAAGTTATGGTGTTGATGGCACGCTGGGCTTC
Source organism: Lelliottia sp. EB106-05-01-XG201 (assembly GCF_058791735.1). Classification (NCBI taxonomy): domain Bacteria; kingdom Pseudomonadati; phylum Pseudomonadota; class Gammaproteobacteria; order Enterobacterales; family Enterobacteriaceae; genus Lelliottia; species Lelliottia sp. EB106-05-01-XG201. The sequence continues at coordinate 3,788,623 of NZ_JBYTDV010000001.1, read as the reverse complement.
CCGATTAACGAATACAACACCCTGCGTGCTGGCTTAGGTTACGTGCATAACGACCTGTCCAATATGCAACCTCAGGTGGCGATGTGGCGTTATCTGGACTCCATCGGGCAGAAGGCTAGCACCTCCAGCGATAACAACGGTTTCGCTGCAGATGACTTCACCTTTAACTATGGCTGGACGTATAACCGTCTTGACCGTGGTTTCTTCCCGACAGAAGGTTCTCGCGTCAACCTGAACGGTAAAGTGACCGTTCCGGGTTCTGATAACGAGTTCTATAAGCTGACGCTGGATACCGCGTCTTACTTCCCAATTGATGACGATCACAAGTGGGTCGTTCTGGGTCGTACTCGTTGGGGTTACGGCGATGGCTTAGGTGGCAAAGAGCTGCCATTCTATGAGAACTTCTATGCCGGTGGTTCCAGCACCGTTCGTGGCTTCCAGTCCAATAACATTGGTCCGAAAGCGGTGTACTACGGCGGTAACGATACAGATAACTGTGATAAAAAATCCTCGTCAGAAGTGTGTAGTTCTAATGACGCGGTAGGTGGTAACGCCATGGGTGTCGCCAGCCTGGAATTCATCACGCCTACGCCATTCATCAGCGACAAGTATGCGAACTCCGTGCGTACTTCGTTCTTCTGGGATGCGGGTACCGTGTGGGATACCAACTGGGAGAACACCGCTCAGATGAAAGCCGCTGGTGTGCCGGATTATAGCGATCCGAGCAACATTCGCATGTCTGCGGGTATCGCATTACAATGGATGTCACCGTTGGGGCCGTTGGTCTTCTCCTACGCCCAGCCGTTTAAGAAATACGATGGAGACAAAGCGGAGCAGTTCCAGTTTAACATTGGTAAAACCTGGTAATAATCCGCTGCAATGGAATGCGTTGGCAGTGTAGCGCTGACAACCGGCGATCGCACAGACGATCGCCTTGCCACGCAAAGAACGGTACCTTCGGGTACCAATGGGATGGTAAGGAGTTTATTGTGAAAAAGTGGTTATTAGCTGCAGGTCTGGGTTTGGCAATGGTGACTTCTGCTCAGGCAGCGGACAAAATTGCAATCGTCAACATGGGTAATCTTTTCCAGCAGGTAGCCCAGAAAACGGGTGTTTCCGCGACTCTGGAAAACGAATTCAAAGGCCGTGCTGGCGAACTGCAGGGTATGGAAAACGACCTTCAGTCCAAAATGCAGCGTCTGCAGCGTGATGGTTCTACCATGAAAGCTGCCGATCGTAGCAAGCTGGAAAAAGACGTAATGGCACAGCGCCAGACTTTCTCTCAGAAAGCACAGGCTTTCGAGCAGGATCGTCAGCGTCGTTCTAACGAAGAACGTGGCAAACTGGTTACCCGTATCCAGTCTGCTGTGAAAGCAGTTGCAGCCGATCAGAACATCGATCTGGTTGTTGATGCGAATGCCGTTGCTTTCAACAGTGGCGATGTGAAAGACATCACTGCTGATGTACTGAAACAGGTTAAATAAGTAATGCCTTCAATTCGACTGGCTGATCTCGCTCAGCAGTTGGATGCAGAATTACACGGTGATGGCGATATCGTCATCACCGCTGTTGCGTCCATGCAATCTGCTAAAGCAGGCACAATTACGTTCATGGTAAGCCCGAAGTACCGTGAGCACCTGGCTCAATGCCAGGCGTCTGCTGTCGTTCTGACGCAGGACGACCTTCCGTTTGCCACCTCTAGCGCGCTGGTAGTGAAAAATCCCTACCTGACTTACGCGCGTATGGCTCAAATTCTTGATACCACGCCGCAGCCGGCGCAGAACATTGCTGCCAGTGCAGTGATTGATCCTTCGGCTAAGCTGGGTAACAACGTTTCAATCGGCGCAAATGCCGTTATCGAACCCGATGTGGTTCTCGGTGATAACGTGGTGATTGGCGCGGGCTGTTTCGTTGGGAAACACACGAAAATTGGTGCTGGCTCCCGTTTGTGGGCCAATGTCACCGTTTACCATGAGATCGAAATTGGCGAAAACTGCCTGATTCAGTCCAGTACCGTGATCGGTTCGGACGGGTTCGGCTATGCTAACGATCGGGGTAACTGGATTAAGATCCCTCAGCTCGGCCGCGTGATTATCGGCGATCGCGTTGAGATCGGTGCATGCACAACCATTGACCGCGGTGCGCTCGACGACACCATTATTGGCAATGGTGTTATCATTGATAACCAATGTCAGATTGCGCATAACGTTGTGATTGGCGACAATACGGCAGTTGCAGGTGGCGTAATCATGGCAGGCAGCCTGAAAATTGGTCGTTACTGCATGATCGGTGGTGCCAGCGTAATCAACGGGCATATGGAAATATGCGACAAGGTTACGGTGACAGGCATGGGTATGGTGATGCGTCCTATCACTGAACCGGGTGTCTACTCCTCCGGCATTCCGCTGCAACCGAATAAGATGTGGCGTAAAACCGCAGCTCTGGTGATGAATATTGATGATATGAGCAAGCGCCTCAAAGCTATTGAGCGCAAAATCGATCAACAAGACTAAAGGTTCATCCCTATAACGCTAAATTTCCCGGCCTGTCGGCTTTCTTCTAAACCGGCAGGCCGTGTTATTATTGCTATTCAGTAAATTTTGACAGGAAGAGTATTTTGACTACCGACACTCATACTCTGCATATTGAAGAGATTTTAGAGCTTCTGCCGCACCGCTACCCGTTTTTGCTGGTAGATCGTGTGCTGGATTTTGAAGAAGGTCGTTTTCTGCGCGCAGTGAAAAATGTCTCTGTAAATGAGCCATTCTTCCAGGGACACTTCCCTGGCAAACCTATCTTCCCGGGTGTGTTGATCCTGGAAGCGATGGCTCAGGCTACCGGTATTCTGGCGTTTAAAAGCGTCGGTAAACTGGAGCCAGGTGAGCTGTATTACTTCGCAGGTATCGACGAAGCGCGCTTTAAGCGTCCCGTCGTGCCTGGTGATCAGATGATCATGGAAGTGACTTTTGAGAAAACGCGCCGTGGCCTGACGCGCTTCAAAGGCGTTGCGCTGGTTGACGGCAAAGTTGTTTGCGAAGCGACCATGATGTGTGCGCGTAGCCGGGAGGCCTGATACGTGATTGATAAATCCGCCTTTATTCATCCATCTGCCATTGTGGAAGAGGGTGCCGTTATCGGTGCTAACGCCCACATTGGTCCTTTTTGTATTGTTGGCCCCCACGTCACTATTGGCGAGGGTACCGTACTGAAGTCTCACGTCGTCGTGAATGGTCATACGACCATTGGCCGCGACAACGAGATCTATCAGTTTGCCTCCATTGGCGAAGTGAACCAGGATCTGAAATATGCTGGCGAACCAACCCGTGTGGAAATCGGCGATCGTAATCGCATTCGCGAAAGCGTCACCATTCATCGTGGCACAGTACAGGGTGGTGGATTGACGAAGGTGGGCAGCGACAACCTCTTTATGGTGAATGCGCACATCGCGCATGACTGTACCGTAGGCAGCCGCTGTATCCTCGCCAACAACGCAACGCTGGCGGGGCACGTATCGGTTGATGATTTCGCGATCATTGGCGGCATGACCGCAGTCCATCAGTTCTGCATCATTGGTGCACACGTGATGGTCGGCGGCTGCTCCGGTGTGGCACAGGATGTCCCACCGTATGTGATTGCGCAGGGCAACCATGCGACGCCGTTTGGCGTCAACATTGAAGGTCTCAAGCGTCGTGGCTTTAGCCGCGAAGCGATCACCGCGATCCGCAACGCGTACAAACTTCTGTACCGTAGCGGCAAAACGCTGGAAGAGGCCAAGCCAGAAGTGGCAGAGCTGGCAGAACAGCACCCTGAAGTGAAAGCGTTCACCGAGTTCTTTGAACGCTCAACTCGCGGTCTGATTCGTTAATGGTCGACAATCGTCCATTAACGATAGCCCTGGTCGCCGGAGAAACCTCCGGCGATATTCTTGGTGCAGGTCTTATCCGCGCACTCAAGGCACGCGTACCTAACGCCCGCTTTGTCGGCGTCGCCGGTCCGCTGATGCAGGCCGAAGGCTGCGAAGCCTGGTACGAAATGGAAGAGCTGGCGGTGATGGGCATTGTGGAAGTGCTGGGCCGTTTGCGACGTCTGCTGCACATCCGCGCCGATCTCACCCGTCGTTTTACCGATCTCAAACCCGATGTCTTTGTCGGTATCGATGCCCCAGATTTCAATATCACCCTTGAAGGGAACCTGAAAAAGCAGGGTATCAAAACGATCCACTACGTCAGTCCGTCCGTCTGGGCGTGGCGACAGAAACGTGTTTTCAAAATAGGCAGATCGACCGATCTGGTGCTTGCTTTTCTGCCTTTCGAAAAAGCGTTTTACGATAGATTCAACGTTCCGTGCCGCTTTATCGGTCATACCATGGCAGACGCCATGCCGCTTGATCCGGATAAAATCGCGGCGCGCGATATTCTCGGCATCCCTCACGACGCCCACTGTCTGGCCTTATTGCCAGGTAGTCGCGGTGCGGAAGTGGAAATGCTCAGCGCCGATTTCCTGAAAACGGCGCAAATCCTGCGTCAGACCTACCCGGATCTGGAAGTGGTCGTCCCGCTGGTGAATGCGAAACGCCGCGAGCAGTTCGAGCGCATCAAAGCCGAAGTGGCCCCGGACCTGCACATCCACCTGCTGGATGGTAAAGGTCGTGAGGCGATGGTCGCCAGCGATGCTGCGCTGCTTGCTTCGGGCACGGCGGCGCTGGAGTGCATGCTCGCCAAATGTCCGATGGTGGTGGGTTATCGCATGAAGCCGTTCACCTTCTGGCTGGCGAAACGCCTGGTGAAAACGGATTATGTGTCGCTGCCGAACCTGCTGGCCGGTCGTGAACTGGTGAAAGAGTTATTGCAGGAAGAGTGTCAGTCGCAGGCGTTAGCCGATGCGTTGCTGCCGCTGCTGGCCGACGGTAAAACCAGCCACCAGATGCATGACACATTCCGGGAGTTGCATCAGCAGATCCGCTGTAATGCCGATGAGCAGGCGGCGGATGCGGTGCTGGAGTTAGCAAAATGATGGAATTTGTTTACCCTCACACGCACCTTGTTGCGGGTGTGGACGAAGTCGGACGCGGTCCGCTGGTCGGTGCGGTGGTGACTGCCGCCGTCATCCTCGACCCTAATCGCCCGATTGTTGGGCTGAACGACTCAAAAAAGCTTTCCGAAAAGCGCCGTCTGGCGTTGTTCGATGAGATCAAAGAAAAAGCGCTGGCGTGGAGCTTAGGCCGCGCCGAGCCTGAAGAGATCGACCGGCTTAATATTCTGCATGCCACCATGCTGGCGATGCAGCGCGCCGTTGCCGGGCTGAACATCGTCCCGGAATATGTGCTGATCGACGGCAACCGCTGCCCGGCACTGCCGATGCCGTCGCTGGCAGTAGTGAAGGGCGACAGCCGCGTGCCTGAAATCAGTGCGGCATCCATTATTGCTAAAGTCACGCGCGATGCTGAAATGGCCGCGCTGGACGTCACTTTTCCCCAGTATGGCTTTGCCCAGCACAAGGGGTATCCGACCGCTTTCCATCTGGAAAGACTGGCTGAACACGGCGCAACTGAACATCATCGACGCAGTTTTGGTCCGGTGAAACGCGCACTGGGACTGGTGTCCTGAATCAATACGCAAGCAATTAAGTAACGCGGAATCTGAAGATGGCTGAACCACGTTTCGTACACCTGCGGGTGCATAGCGACTACTCCATGATTGATGGGCTGGCGAAGACCGGGCCGCTGGTAAAAAAGGCGGCCTCTCTTGGCATGCCTGCGCTGGCGATCACCGATTTCACTAACCTTTGCGGTCTGGTGAAGTTCTACGGAACGGCGCATGGCTCGGGGCTTAAGCCCATTGTCGGCGCAGATTTTCACGTCCAGAGCGATCTGATCGGCGATGAGTTGACGCAAATTTCCGTGCTCGCGATGAATAACACGGGCTACCAAAACCTGACGCTGCTGATCTCCCGCGCCTACCAGCGCGGCTACGGCGCGGCAGGCCCATGGATCGACCGCGAGTGGCTGGCAGAGCTGAATGAGGGCTTACTGCTCATCTCTGGCGGCCGCATGGGTGATGTCGGTAAAAGCCTGATCCGTGGCAACAGCGTGCTCGTCGATCAGTGCGTTGCATTTTATGAAGAACACTTCCCGGATCGCTTCTATCTGGAGCTGATCCGTACCGGTCGTCCTGATGAGGAGAGCTATCTGCATGCGGCGGTAGCCCTTGCGGAAGAGCGCGGTCTGCCTGTCGTGGCTACCAATGACGTGCGTTTCCTTGAAGCGGGCGACTTTGATGCGCACGAGATCCGTGTCGCCATCCACGATGGTTTTACCCTCGACGACCCGAAACGACCGCGTAACTACTCTTCGCAGCAGTACATGCGTAACGAAGAGGAGATGTGCGAGCTGTTCGCCGACATCCCGGAAGCGCTGGAAAACAGCGTCGAAATCGCCCGTCGCTGCAACGTCACCGTTCGCCTGGGCGAATACTTCCTGCCGCAGTTCCCGACCGGCGATATGACCACCGAAGATTTCCTCGTGGTGAAATCGAAAGAGGGTCTGGAAGAGCGTCTGGAATTCCTGTTCCCGGATCCGGCGGTACGCGCCGAAAAACGCCCACCGTATGATGAACGTCTGGATATCGAACTCCAGGTGATCAACCAGATGGGATTCCCGGGCTACTTCCTGATCGTAATGGAATTTATCCAGTGGTCGAAGGACAACGGCGTGCCGGTAGGGCCTGGCCGTGGTTCCGGTGCGGGTTCGCTTGTGGCCTATGCGCTAAAAATTACCGACCTCGATCCGCTGGAGTTTGACCTGCTGTTCGAACGTTTCCTTAACCCGGAACGTGTCTCGATGCCCGACTTCGACGTTGACTTCTGCATGGAGAAACGCGACCAGGTGATTGAGCACGTCGCGGATATGTACGGTCGTGACGCGGTATCGCAGATTATTACCTTCGGTACGATGGCGGCGAAAGCGGTTATCCGCGACGTGGGCCGCGTGCTGGGCCACCCGTACGGTTTTGTCGATCGCATCTCCAAACTGGTGCCGCCCGATCCGGGCATGACCCTGGCGAAAGCCTTCGAAGCCGAGCCGCAGCTGCCGGAAATCTACGAAGCGGACGAAGAGGTCAAAGCGCTGATCGACATGGCGCGCAAGCTGGAAGGCGTGACGCGTAACGCCGGTAAACACGCCGGTGGTGTGGTGATCGCCCCGACCAAAATTACCGATTTTGCGCCGCTGTATTGCGACGAATCGGGCCAGCACCCGGTTACGCAGTTCGACAAGAACGACGTGGAGTACGCGGGCCTGGTGAAGTTCGACTTCCTCGGTTTGCGAACGCTCACTATCATCGACTGGGCGCTGAAGATGATCAACCCGCGCCGGGCCAAACAGGGTCTGGAGCCGATTGATATCGCCGCCATTCCGCTCGATGACAAGAAAAGCTTCGACATGCTGCAGCGCTCGGAAACCACAGCGGTGTTCCAGCTTGAATCCCGCGGTATGAAAGACCTGATTAAGCGTCTGCAGCCCGACTGCTTCGAAGATATGATCGCGCTGGTGGCCCTGTTCCGTCCGGGCCCGTTGCAGTCCGGGATGGTAGATAACTTTATCGACCGTAAGCACGGTCGCGAAGAGATTTCCTACCCTGACGTTCAGTGGCAGCATGAGTGTCTGAAGCCGGTTCTGGAGCCGACCTACGGCATTATCCTGTACCAGGAACAGGTGATGCAGATCGCCCAGGAACTCTCCGGCTATACCCTGGGCGGCGCGGATATGCTGCGTCGTGCGATGGGTAAGAAAAAGCCGGAAGAGATGGCCAAGCAGCGCGGCACCTTTGAAGAGGGCGCGAAAAGCCGGGGCGTAGACGGCGAGCTGGCGATGAAAATCTTCGACCTGGTGGAGAAATTCGCCGGTTACGGGTTTAACAAATCGCACTCCGCTGCTTACGCGCTGGTCTCGTATCAAACCCTGTGGCTGAAAGCGCACTATCCGGCAGAATTTATGGCGGCCGTGATGACCGCCGATATGGATAACACCGAAAAAGTGGTCGGCCTGGTGGATGAGTGCTGGCGCATGGGGCTGAAAATCCTGCCGCCGGACATTAACGCCGGGATGTACCATTTCCACGTTAACGACGACGGCGAAATTGTTTACGGGATCGGCGCCATCAAAGGCGTGGGCGAAGGCCCGATCGAAGCGATCATCGAAGCGCGTAACAACGGCGGCTACTTCCGCGAACTGTTCGATCTTTGCGCCCGTACCGACACCAAAAAGCTGAACCGTCGGGTGCTGGAAAAACTGATTATGTCCGGGGCGTTTGACCGCCTCGGCCCGCACCGCGCGGCGCTGATGAATTCCCTCGGCGATGCGCTGAAAGCGGCTGACCAGCACGCGAAAGCGGAAGCGATTGGTCAGGCAGATATGTTTGGCGTGCTGGCGGAAGAGCCTGAGCAGATTGAGCAGTCTTATGCCAACTGCCAGCCGTGGCCAGAACATACGGTGCTGGAAGGTGAGCGTGAAACGTTGGGGTTGTACCTAACGGGTCACCCGATCAACCAGTATCTGAAAGAAATTGAGCGCTATGTCGGAGGCTACAGGCTAAAAGACATGCATCCGACGGAACGTGGTAAAATGACCACGGCGGCGGGGCTCGTCATTGCTGCGCGGGTTATGGTCACCAAGCGCGGTAATCGCATCGGCATCTGTACGCTGGATGACCGCTCCGGGCGGCTGGAGGTGATGTTATTCACCGAAGCGCTGGAAAAATACCAGCATTTGCTGGAAAACGACCGCATACTTATCGTCAGCGGACAGGTCAGCTTTGATGACTTCAGCGGCGGGCTTAAAATGATGGCCCGTGAAGTGATGGATATTGACGAAGCCCGGGAAAAATATGCTCGCGGGCTTGCTATCTCGCTGACGGACAGGCAAATTGATGACCAGCTTTTAAACCGACTCCGTCAGTCTCTGGAACCCCATCGTTCGGGGACCATTCCAGTACATCTCTACTATCAGAGGGCGGATGCACGTGCGCGATTGCGCTTTGGTGCAACGTGGCGTGTCTCTCCGAGCGATCGTTTACTCAACGATCTCCGTGGCCTCATTGGTTCGGAGCAGGTGGAACTGGAGTTTGACTAATACAGGAATACTATGAGTCTGAATTTCCTTGATTTCGAACAGCCGATTGCAGAGCTGGAAGCGAAAATCGATTCTTTGACAGCGGTAAGCCGTCAGGATGAAAAACTGGATATTAACATCGACGAAGAAGTGCATCGTCTGCGTGAAAAAAGCGTAGAACTGACGCGCAAAATCTTTGCCGATCTCGGCGCATGGCAGATTGCCCAGCTGGCTCGTCATCCACAGCGCCCGTACACCCTGGATTATGTCCGCCTGGCGTTTGATGAATTTGACGAACTGGCAGGCGATCGCGCTTATGCTGACGACAAAGCCATTGTCGGCGGTATCGCACGTCTGGATGGTCGCCCGGTGATGATCATTGGTCATCAGAAAGGCCGTGAAACCAAAGAGAAGATTCGTCGTAACTTTGGTATGCCAGCGCCGGAAGGTTACCGCAAGGCCCTGCGCCTGATGGAAATGGCCGAGCGCTTTAACATGCCGATCGTGACCTTTATCGACACCCCAGGTGCCTACCCGGGCGTCGGTGCAGAAGAGCGCGGTCAGTCTGAAGCTATCGCACGCAACCTGCGTGAAATGTCTCGTCTGTCCGTTCCGGTGATTTGTACCGTGATCGGTGAAGGCGGTTCCGGTGGCGCACTGGCTATCGGCGTGGGCGATAAAGTGAATATGCTGCAGTACAGCACCTATTCCGTTATCTCTCCGGAAGGCTGTGCGTCCATTCTGTGGAAGAGCGCAGACAAAGCGCCGCTGGCGGCGGAAGCGATGGGTATCATCGCGCCACGTCTGAAAGAGCTGAAGCTGATCGATACCGTGATCCCAGAACCACTGGGTGGTGCGCATCGTAAGCCGGAAGTGATGGCCGCTTCCCTCAAGGCACAGCTACTGGCTGACCTGGCCGATCTCGATGTGCTGAGCAAAGAAGATCTGCTCAACCGTCGCTATCAGCGCCTGATGAACTACGGTTACGCCTAAGCGATACACATAAATCTTAAAAGCCGCACACTGTTGCGGCTTTTTTTATACCTGCCGTTTACCTCGGCTATGCTTATCTAATGTTTTTCAAGGAGGTAGACCATGAACATCATTGCCATCATGGGTCCACATGGCGTCTTTTACAAAGACGAGCCCATCAAGGAGCTGGAACAATCACTAAAGGATCGCGGATTTCAGCTGATCTGGCCGCACAACAGCGCTGACCTGCTGAAGGTTATCGAGCACAATCCGCGCATCTGCGGCGTCGTTTTTGACTGGGATGAATACGACCTGGAACTGTGCAGCGATATCAATCAGCTCAACGAATATCTACCGCTGTATGCATTTATCAACACCCATTCGACGATGGACGTCAGCGCCCACGACATGCGTATGGCCCTGTGGTTCTTTGAGTATGCGCTCGGGGCTGCCGACGATATTGCGACGCGCATTGAACAATACACCCATGAATATCTCGACAACATCACGCCGCCCTTTACCCGCGCGCTGTTCAACTATGTGAAAGAGGGCAAATACACCTTCTGTACGCCGGGACACATGGCGGGCACGGCTTACCAGAAAAGCCCGGTCGGCTGCCTGTTCTACGATTTCTTCGGCGGCAACACGCTGAAAGCGGATGTCTCGATCTCGGTGACGGAACTCGGCTCGCTGCTGGACCACACCGGTCCGCATCTGGAGGCGGAAGAGTATATCGCCCGCACCTTTGGGGCCGAGCAGAGCTATATGGTGACCAACGGCACCTCTACCTCCAATAAGATTGTCGGGATGTACGCGGCGCCTGCCGGAAGCACGCTGCTGATTGACCGCAACTGCCACAAATCATTGGCGCACTTATTAATGATGAGCGACGTCGTCCCGCTCTGGCTGTCGCCGACGCGTAATGCGCTGGGGATTCTGGGCGGCATTCCGCGTCGTGAGTTTTCTCACGCGGCAATCGAACAGAAAGTCGCAACGGTTGCCGGCGCGAGCTGGCCGATTCACGCGGTGATCACCAACTCGACCTACGACGGCCTGCTCTACAACACCAACTGGATCAAGCAAACGCTGGATGTGCCGTCGATTCACTTTGATTCCGCCTGGGTGCCCTACACCAACTTCCACCCGATTTATGCGGGCAAAAGTGGCATGAGCGGCGAGCGGGTGCCGGGCAAAGTGTTCTTCGAAACTCAGTCGACGCACAAAATGCTGGCGGCGTTCTCCCAGGCCTCGCTGATCCATATTAAGGGCGAATACGACGAAGAGACCTTCAACGAAGCCTTTATGATGCACACCACGACTTCGCCGAGCTATCCGCTGGTGGCCTCGATTGAAACGGCGGCGGCGATGCTGCGCGGGAATCCGGGCAAACGCCTGATCAATCGTTCGGTTGAGCGCGCGCTGCATTTCCGGAAAGAGGTCCAGCGGCTTAAAGATGAGGCCGACGGCTGGTTCTTTGATATCTGGCAGCCGGAAGAGATTGATGAAGCCGAGTGCTGGTCCGTCGCGCCGGGCGAGAGCTGGCACGGGTTCCGCGACGCCGATGCGGATCATATGTTCCTCGATCCGGTGAAAGTCACGATTCTGACGCCAGGGATGGACGAACAGGGAACGATGAGCGACGAAGGGATCCCCGCTGCGCTGGTGGCGAAATTCTTGGATGAACGCGGCGTGGTGGTCGAGAAAACCGGGCCGTATAATCTGCTCTTCCTGTTCAGTATCGGGATCGATAAAACCCGTGCGATGGGGCTGCTGCGGGGGCTAATGGAGTTCAAACGCGCCTACGATCTCAATCTGCGAGTGAAAAACATGCTGCCGGATCTGTACGCCGAAGATCCCGATTTCTATCGCAACATGCGGATCCAGGATCTGGCCCAGGGGATCCACAAGCTGATCCGTCAGCACGATCTGCCGAGGCTAATGCTGCAGGCATTCGACGTTTTGCCGGAGATGAAACTGACGCCGCACAAGGCCTGGCAGCGTCAGGTGAAAGGCGAGGTGGAAACCATTGAACTCGAAAATCTGGTGGGACGCATCTCGGCGAACATGATCCTGCCATATCCGCCGGGCGTGCCGCTGTTGATGCCGGGCGAGATGATCACCGAACAAAGCCGGGCGGTGCTCGACTTCCTGCTGATGCTCTGTTCGGTAGGGCGTCACTATCCCGGTTTTGAAACCGATATCCACGGCACGAAGCGCGATGAGAATGGCGGTTACTGGGTGCGAGTCTTAAAAAAGGGGTGAGCGCTTGCGTGCTCAGGGTTTTCGGTTGTAACGTTGACTCCTCATAAAAAGGAGAGGCTATGCTGGGTTTAAAACAGGTTCACCATATTGCGATCATTGCGACTGATTACGCCAAAAGTAAGGTGTTTTATTGCGACATTCTTGGGTTCACGCTGATGAGCGAAGCTTATCGCGCCGAGAGAGATTCGTGGAAAGGTGACCTGGCGTTGAACGGGCAATATGTGATTGAGCTGTTCTCCTTTCCTTTCCCGCCAGCGCGCCCGTCGCGACCGGAAGCCTGCGGGCTTCGTCATCTCGCTTTCAGCGTGGACGATATCGAACAGGCGGTGAAGCATCTCGAAGGGCATGGCGTGAAGTGCGAAGCCATTCGCATCGATCCGTTTACCGACAAGCGCTTTACCTTCTTCAACGATCCCGATGGTTTGCCGCTGGAGCTTTATCAGCAGTAAAGCTTGCCATCCATGACAATGCTCGGTAATTTTCCGGGCATTGTCTTTCTGTGAAATCCCCTATGACGCAACCTGCGATCGCTCAGTCTGTTTACCCGTACCGCCAGCTGTTGGTGGGCTTTAGCGGTGGCCTGGATTCCACCGTCCTGCTGCACCGGCTGATGCTGTGGCGCGAACACCAGCCTGAGGTGCAGATCCGCGCCATACATATTCACCACGGGCTGAGCGCGCATGCCGACGAGTGGGTCGCCCACTGCGAAGCGCTTTGCCTGGCATGGAAAATCCCTTTAATCGTTGAACGCGTGACGCTTAAGGATGAAGGCCTCGGGACGGAAGCTCAGGCGCGGAAAGCGCGCTACGGCGCATTTGAAAAAACGCTTCTGCCCGGTGAAGCGATGGTGACGGCGCAGCATCTCGACGATCAGTGTGAAACCTTTTTATTAGCACTTAAGCGCGGCAGCGGCCCGGCGGGTTTATCCGCAATGGCTGAGCGCAGTGAGTTTGCCGGAACACACCTGCTGCGTCCTTTACTGAGTGAAACCCGCGCGTCGCTGGAACACTGGGCGCAGGAACACAACTTGCGCTGGATAGAAGACGATAGTAATCAGGACGACGGCTACGATCGTAACTTCCTGCGCCTGCGTATTTTGCCTGCGCTCTCGCAGCGCTGGCCGCATTTCGCCGAGGCGACGGCAAGAAGTGCGAGACTCTGCGCAGAGCAGGAGAGCCTGCTGGATGAATTGCTGAGTGAAGAGCTGACAAGCCTCGTCACGGAAGAGGGGGCTCTGAGGATGGCGCCGCTGCAAGCGATGAGCGCGATGCGTCGCGGTGCGCTGCTCCGGCGCTGGCTGGCGGGTCATCACGCGCAAATGCCCTCGCGCGATATGCTCAACCTAATCTGGGATGAAGTGGTTCAGGCGCGCGAAGATGCCAATCCGTGTCTGTATCTGAATGGCTTTGAAATTCGACGCTTCAAAGAGCAGCTCTGGTGGGTGAAGCACCAGCCGTCGCTGGCAGATAACATCATCCCCTGGCCTGATATTCACGAGCCGCTGAATCTCCCGCAAGGGGCGGGCTGGGTTTCTCTTGCGGCACCCGGAAATGTGCGTCTGCCAGAATTGGGTGAAGAGGTGGCGATCCGCTTTAAGGCCAGCGGGAATTTACACATTGTGGGCCGAAACGGAGGACGTAAGCTGAAAAAAATCTGGCAGGAGTGCAACGTTCCGCCGTGGCGGCGCGATACCACGCCTCTGCTTTTTTATGGTGAAAACTTGATGGCGGCGGCGGGGATCTTTGTCACGCAGGAAGGCTGGGCGGAAGAGGGTGTAAGCTTTGAATGGAAGGCGTAACGGGCAGCGCACTGCCCGTTACAGAGAATTACTCTTCGCTCACCACGACGGTGCCGATATCCGGATGACTGAAGCTTGCAATTTTATCGAGGCGAAGTTCACGCGTTGCTCCAGCGTCTTCGACGACCAGATATTCAACGTTCTTGCGTGAGACCAGATCGCTCGCTTTGGCCTTCAATTCCTCGCCGTCTTTTAACGCCAGCGACAGAACCAGGTGGTTCTGACAGGCGAGCTCGAGGTTGTCGTAGTCATCGCAGTTGATGGGTTGATAGGTATCATTCATTGACATAATCGCTCACCAGTAAATTCGCAGCAGCATACGCCGCTTTTTCCCTGACCGATTCTGAAAGGCTGGCGTCCAACGCCACTTCATTCAGCACTTTCAATACACAGCCCAACGCATCGGGGATATACCCCAGATCTCCGCTGGCAATTTCCGCATACCTTTTGCGAATTAACTCACAATAATTTTCCACATCCCCTCCTGCCAGCGCACTGACGTTACTGTGAGATACACTTAAGCCTACGAAGATAAACTCGGTTTAGCAAGGTGACTATACCATACTCATTCAAGCAATATCAGCGCCTTGATATTGCTGCGATTCACCGCGCGGTAACAGCCTTTTGGCCGGAATTTCGCTACAATGAGCGCCTGATTCGATTGGAGTTCTCTCATGGCGCTGAAAGCGACAATTTATAAAGCGGTAGTCAACGTAGCTGACCTTGACCGCAACCAGTTTCTCGATGCGTCGTTAACGCTGGCCCGTCACCCGTCGGAAACCCAGGAGCGCATGATGCTGCGCCTGCTGGCGTGGATTAAGTACGCCAATGAACGCCTGCAATTTACCCGCGGATTAAGCGCAGAAGAGGAGCCGGAAGCCTGGCTGCGCAACGATCATATGGGTATCGATCTGTGGATCGAACTCGGCTTGCCAGATGAACGTCGCATCAAAAAGGCCTGCACCCAGTCCGCAGAAGTCGCGATTTTTGCCTATAATCAACGTGCTGCGGAAATCTGGTGGCAGCAGAATCAGCGCAAATGCGCGCAGTATTCGCATCTTTCAGTGTGGTATCTGGATGACGAACAGCTGGCGCAGTTGACCGAGTTTGCCACGCGGACCATGGCGCTGCAGGCGACGATTCAGGACGGTGCGATCTGGCTGTCTGATGCTCAGAATAATCTGGAAATTCATCTTACTGCGTGGCAGTCACCGTCATGATTGTGGTGTCCCGAACCGTTACAATTCCCGACAATGAGTTTGAGATCACCGCGATCCGGGCTCAGGGCGCGGGTGGGCAGCATGTGAATAAAGCCTCAACGGCGATTCATTTGCGCTTTGACATTCGGGCCTCCAGCCTGCCAGAGTCCTATAAAGAAGCCCTGTTGGCGGCCAGTCATCACCTCATCACCAGCGACGGGGTGATCATTATTAAAGCGCAAGAGTACCGCAGCCAGGATTTAAATCGCGAAGCCGCACTTTCCCGGCTGGTGGCGGTCATACAGGAGCTTACTGCGGTGCAAAAAAGCCGCCGGGCCACGCGACCGACGCGGGCCTCGAAAGAGCGCCGGTTGTCATCAAAAGCGCAGAAATCCACCGTAAAATCACTGCGTGGAAAAGTACGTCGGCCGCAGGAATAACGTACCAGGATTACATTGTTATAAGGAATTCATCGTGAATAAAACGATATTGTCAGTGTTGGCGGCGTCCACACTGTTCGCATTAATAGGGTGTAACAACCGCGCCGAGATGCAGACGCTGCAGCCGACGCACGCCGCAGAGTTAAAGCCGATGCAGCAGAGCTGGCGCGGCGTACTGCCGTGCGCTGACTGCGAAGGCATTGAAACCACGCTGTTCCTGGAAAAGGACGGCTCATGGGTGATGAACCAGCGCTATCAGGGCGCGAAAGAGCCTTCCTCCTTTGCGACCTACGGCAAATGGGCGCGTACGGCTGAGAAGCTGGTGCTGACGGACGCCGAAGGCGAGAAAACCTATTTCCGTGCTAAAGGCGAGGGCATGGAGATGCTCGATCGGGAAGGAAATCCGATCGAATCCCAGTTCAACTACACCTTAGCGCCGGTCAAAGCGGCTCTGCCATCTACGCCAATGGCGATGCGCGGCATGTATTTCTACATGGCCGATGCGGCAGTTTTCACCGACTGTGCAACGGGCAAGAAAGTGAGCGTGGCGAACAACGCGCAGCTGGAACGTGATTATGCCGTGGCGCGCGGAAACGACAGCAAGCCTGTGCTGCTGACGGTGGACGGTCACTTTACGCTGGAGCCGAACCCGGACAGCGGTGAGATGGTCAAAACGCTGGTGGCGGATAAGAGCGCGAAGTTTGTGGCGGGTAAAGACTGCGACAGTAAGTAAGACGGAATCAGATGTGAAAAGAAAAACCCCGCCGAAGCGGGGTTTTTTTATGTCTTAACCTTTGATGGCTTTCACCAGGTAATCAAGGATGTCGCCCGTCTTGATCATCTGCTTCTCGCCGCTGCGACGGTATTTGTACTCAATCTCGTCGCTGTCGAGGTTACGGTCGCCGATGACGACAGTGTGCGGGATACCGATCAGTTCCATATCCGCAAACATCACGCCTGGACGCTCTTTACGGTCGTCCATCAGCACTTCAATGCCCTGCGCGCGCAGTTCGCTGTACAGCTTCTCAGCCAGCTCCTGAACACGGTAGGACTTGTGCATGTTCATCGGCAGAATCGCAACCTGGAACGGAGCGATATTGTCTGGCCAGACGATGCCGCGCTCGTCGTGGTTCTGCTCAATGGCAGCAGCCACCACGCGAGTCACACCGATACCGTAGCAACCCATGGTCAGGATCTGGTTACGACCGTCTTCACCCTGAACGGCTGCGTTCAGCGCCTGGGAGTACTTGGTCCCGAGCTGGAAGATATGCCCCACTTCGATACCGCGTTTGATCATCAGCGTACCCTGGCCGTCCGGGCTTGGATCGCCAGCTACCACGTTACGGATATCTGCCACTTCTGGCGTCGCGGTGTCGCGATCCCAGTTGATGCCGAAGTAGTGCTTACCGTCGATATTCGCGCCAGCAGAGAAATCGCTCATGGCGGCAACGGTACGGTCAATCACAACCGGAATTGGCAGATTAACCGGACCCAGAGAGCCTGGGCCTGCATTGACGACGGCTCGGATTTCCGCTTCGGTAGCGAAAGTCAGCGGGCTGGCGACCTGCGGCAGTTTTTCTGCTTTAACTTCGTTTAGCTCGTGATCGCCACGCACCAACAGGGCAACCAGCGGATACGCGCTGCCTTCAACGGATTTCACCAGCAGGGTTTTCACCGTTTTCTCGATCGGCAGATTGAACTGCTCAACCAGCTCGGCGATGGTTTTGGCGTTCGGGGTGTCGACCAGCTTCATCTCTTCCGTCGCCGCCGCGCGTGGCGTGGCAGGGGCCAGCGCTTCTGCGAATTCAATATTCGCCGCATAGTCAGAGGTGTCGGAGAAGATCACATCGTCTTCGCCGCTCTGCGCCAGCACCTGGAATTCGTGGGAGGCGCTGCCGCCGATAGAACCGGTGTCAGCCTGTACCGCGCGGAAATCCAGACCCATACGGGAGAAGATCTTGCTGTAGGCGCCGTACATCACGTCGTAAGTTTCCTGCAGGGATTCCTGAGAAGTATGGAAAGAGTAGGCATCTTTCATCAGGAATTCGCGGGAACGCATCACGCCGAAGCGTGGGCGAACTTCGTCGCGGAATTTGGTCTGGATCTGGAAGAAGTTCAACGGCAGCTGTTTGTACGAGTTCAGCTCGTTACGGATCAGGTCGGTGATCACTTCTTCATGCGTTGGGCCGAGCACAAACGGGCGCTCGCCACGATCAACAAAGCGCAGCAGCTCCGGGCCGTACTGCTCCCAGCGACCACTTTCCATCCACAGGTCAGCAGGCTGAACCACAGGCATGGACACCTCGATAGCACCGGCGTTGTTCATCTCTTCACGCACGATGTTTTCGACTTTTTTCAGGACGCGCAGGCCGGTCGGCAACCAGGTGTACAACCCGGAGGCCAGCTTGCGGATCATCCCGGCGCGGAGCATCAGCTGATGGCTGATGACTTCGGCGTCGGCAGGTGTCTCCTTCAGTGTGGAGAGCAGATATTGGCTAGTACGCATGTTGTTACGGTTCCATTTCGACGATTGGACCAGGCTGAAACGTCAGACTGACACAAAAAAAGTGGTTTAGTTTACCAGTGTGGCAAAGATGCCAAAAGAGAGGAAAATAAAATTAGCGCACTTCCAGCGCAAAGACTTCAAAACCTGCCGGGGTGACGCGCCAGCGAACGTTAAAATCAAGCAACAGAACGGCGTAGGTTTTGCCTGCCTCTTCCTCTTTTCGGTATGCGGGTCGAGGGTCTTGCGCCAGGACTTCGACGATAAAATCCTTCAGGCGAGGATAGCGCTTTTCCAGGTGCAGAAGCTGCGCGTCGACATCGGACGTAAAACCGACGGTCATATCAGCGACAGGCGCCTGCTGGGCATAGCTCGCACGAGCATCGGGCAGCGCTTCGGCAAAGGGCAGGTAAGGTTTGATATCCACCACCGGCGTGCCGTCGACCAGATCCAGGCTACCTAACTGCAGAATCACCTGATCTTTCTGGCAGCGAATGTCTTTGAGCTCAACCAGCGACATCCCGACAGGATTAGGACGGAAGGTGGAGCGGGTAGCAAACACTCCCATTCTGGCATTTCCGCCGAGACGCGGAGGGCGCACCGTTGGACGCCAGCCGCCTTCCATCGTTTGATGAAAGATAAACAGCACCCATAGATGGCTGAATGCCTCAAGCCCACGCACGGCGTCGGCCTGATTATAAGGAGGAATTAAGTGAAGTTCGCCGCCACAGCTTTTGACCAGACCAGGCTGGCGCGGTACGGCAAACTTCTCTTTATAAGGCGAGCGGATAACACCTATCTGCTCAAACTGAAATGCACTCATTTCGCCGTGACGTTAAGGGCGTTACCCATACACACAGCCTGGCGATAGCAGCCTGGCGTGCCGCTGGTCACTTCGCAGCTGTGCAGCAGAACGGCGTTAGCTTTCATTTTGGCGGCGTTAATCTGCAGACGTTTACGCGCGGTTGGGATGTTTGGCGGAGAGTCCTGGTTGCTGGCCTGGCAGGATTCGCCGGTGACTTCACCCAGATCGCGGAACGGTTTGCCAATCAGATCTTCAGCTTTGGTATAGATTCTTACCGGCGCAGGGCGAGGCGCTTTCGGTTTGGCTGGCTCCACCTTCGGTGGGGTTGCAGTGCTTTTAACAGGTTCAACAGGAGATCTGCTTAGCATTGAACAGCCGCTCAGCATGAGTGCTAAAAGACAGATCGGTAAAGCACGCATAATATTTCCTCAATGAATAATCAAATCGTCAGTTATTGAATCAGTTGCCCGCATAAATGACAAGACGGGCTTTCGCCCGTCATGAATGATATTACAGAAAGGTCAGATTACCAGCCTTTAACAGCGCCGCCGTTAAACACTTTGTTGGCTTCCTGGTAAACTTCGTCAGACTGGTATGCCTGTACGAATTTTTTCACGTTTTCCGCGTCTTTGTTGTCTTCGCGGCTCACGATCAGGTTCACGTACGGGGAGTCTTTGTCTTCAACGAAGATGCCATCTTTCGCTGGCGTCAGGCCAATCTGGCTGGCGTAAGTGGTGTTGATCACGGCCAGTGCAATCTGCGCATCGTCAAGAGAACGTGGCAGCTGCGGTGCTTCCAGCTCAACCAGCTTCAGGTTTTTCGGGTTTTCAGTCACGTCCAGTACGGTTGGCAGCAAGCCCACGCCATCTTTCAGTTTGATCAGCCCCACTTTCTGCAGCAGCAACAGGGAGCGGCCCAGGTTGGTTGGATCGTTAGGAATCGCGACCTGAGAACCCGGCTGCAGCTCTTCCAGAGATTTGATTTTTTTGGAGTAGCCCGCGATTGGGTAAACGAAGGTATTCGCGACGGCAACCAGTTTGTAGCCACGGTCTTTGATCTGCTGATCCAGATACGGTTTGTGCTGGAAGGCGTTAGCGTCGATATCGCCTTTGCTCAGCGCTTCGTTCGGCAGAACGTAGTCGTTAAAGGTGACCAGCTCAACGTCCAGGCCATATTTCTCTTTTGCCACTTTCTGGGCAACTTCAGCAACCTGCTGCTCAGCGCCAACAATGACGCCCACTTTGATGTGGTTAGGATCTTTTTCGTCCTGACCGCAACCCACCAGAGCCAGAGAGCCAATCAGCGCGCCTACCGCGGCAAAGGTCTTCAATTTAAACGTCATGTCATATCCTTAATTCGTCGAGTTTGCGTTGTGTAATGTTATTTGTGAGTAACAGCCCGGACGATGCGATCGCCAGAGAATTGAATGAGATAAACCAGCACAACCAGCAATACCAGAACCGTGTTCATTACGGTAGCGTTATAACCAATATAACCGTATTGATAGCCAATCTGGCCCAGACCGCCAGCCCCAACAGCACCGCCCATCGCGGAATAACCTACCAGGGTGATCAGCGTAATGGTGGCCGCATTCACCAGGCCCGGCAGCGCTTCAGGTAACAGAACTTTGCGCACGATCTGCATCGGCGTCGCGCCCATGGCACGAGAGGCTTCAATCAGACCGGTTGGAATTTCCAGCAGGGCGTTTTCAACCATACGCGCGATAAACGGTGCGGCACCCACGGTCAGCGGCACGATAGCTGCCTGCAGACCTATCGAGGTTCCCACGATGACGCGAGTAAACGGAATCATCCACACCAGCAGGATAATAAAAGGAATCGAACGGAAGATGTTTACCAGCGCAGAGAGCGTGCGGTAAAGCTTCGCGTTTTCGATAATCTGCCCCGGGCGCGTGACGTACAGCAGCACGCCAACCGGCAGGCCAATCACAAAACCAAAGAATCCTGATACGAAGGTCATTGCCAGCGTTTCCCAAACGCCGCGAACCAGCAGCCACATCATCGGCTCAGACATAACCCAGTACCTCTACTTTTACATGGTGTTCCTGCAGCCAGGCGATCGCGGCTTGCGTCTCTTCTTGTGTTCCGTGCATTTCCGTCAGCATGATGCCGAACTTCACGCCACCGGCGTAATCCATCTGCGCGCTAATAATGTTGTTGTTCACATTGAAGCGGCGAGCGGTTTCGGAAAGTAGTGGGGCATCAACGGACTGGCCGGTGAATTCCATGCGCAGCATTGGTACGCTGTCGACGCCAGACTCCGCTTTTAAACGTGCCAGATAATCTTCCGGAATATCCAGGTGCAGCGTGGACTGAATGAACTGCTGGGCCAGAGGCGTTTTCGGATGCGAGAACACTTCGCTCACGGTGTCCTGCTCAATCAGTTCACCGTTGCTGATCACCGCCACGCAGTCGCAGATGCGCTTCACGACATCCATCTCATGGGTAATAAGAAGAATGGTCAGCCCGAGGCGGCGGTTAATGTCTTTCAATAATTCCAGGATGGAGCGGGTGGTCGCAGGATCCAGTGCGCTGGTGGCTTCGTCGCAGAGCAGCACTTTCGGGTTGCTTGCCAGCGCACGGGCGATCGCCACGCGCTGTTTCTGTCCACCGGACAGGTTGGCAGGATAGCTGTCGTGCTTATCAGAAAGCCCAACCAGATCTAACAGCTCGGTTACCCGGCGTTTCACTTCTTCTTTTGGGGTATTGTCCAGCTCAAGCGGCAGCGCGACGTTACCAAAAACGGTGCGCGAGGCCAGCAGGTTAAAGTGCTGGAAGATCATGCCAATCTGACGACGGGCCTGAGTTAATTCTTTTTCGGAAAGTTTGGTCAGCTCCTGGCCGCCGACCTGGACGCTGCCTTCGGTCGGACGTTCGAGCAGGTTAACGCAGCGGATGAGCGTACTTTTACCGGCACCCGATGCGCCAATGACGCCATAAATCTGTCCAGCCGGAACGTGCAGGCTGACATTGTTCAGCGCCTGAATGGTTCGGGTCCCTTGCTGGAACACTTTGGTGATATTGGAAAGTTTAATCATTAGATTATTTTTATCGTATGTAAGTTAGCCGTGGCATTTTGTTCTGCCAGATACGGGGTTCAGCCGTAAACAAAATGGATGTTAAGGCATCCAGACGTCTAAATCAATGTCGCTCTGCGCGATGAGCACTTTCTTGCGCGGTGAAACGTGAGATAATAGCGGGACATGCCTTTTTCAGGAGCAAACCCGTGGCAAAATCAGTACCCGCAATTTTTCTCGATCGTGACGGCACCATTAATGTCGATCACGGTTACGTTCACGAGATTGATGAGTTCGAATTCATCGACGGCGTTATTGATGCCATGCGCGAACTTAAAGCGATGGGCTATGCGCTGGTGGTGGTCACCAATCAGTCGGGTATCGCCCGGGGCAAATTCACCGAAGCGCAATTCGAAACGTTGACCGAATGGATGGACTGGTCGCTGGCCGATCGCGACGTTGAGCTGGACGGTATCTACTATTGTCCTCATCACCCACAAGGGACGGTCGAAGAGTATCGCCAGACCTGTGATTGCCGTAAACCGCATCCGGGGATGTTTATCTCTGCGCAGGAGTTCCTGCACATTGATATGGCTTCTTCTTATATGGTGGGCGACAAACTGGAAGATATGCAGGCTGCAACGGCAGCGGGCGTAGGGACTAAAGTATTGGTTCGCACCGGTAAGCCTGTGACCCCAGAAGCCGAAAGCGCCGCGGATTGGGTATTGAATAGCCTCGCAGAGCTGCCAAAAGCGATCAAAAAGCAGCAAAAATAGGCGTTGTGTTGAAAATATGAGCGGTTGAAATAAAATTGTATTTTTCCGCTTGTCATTCCTCGGAAGCCCCCTATAATGCGCCTCCATCGACACGGCAGATGTGAATCACTTCACACTAACCACCGGGTCGGTTGAAGAGAAAAAATCCTGAGATTCAGGGTTGACTCTGAAAGAGGAAAGCGTAATATACGCCACCTCGCAACGGTGAGCGAAAGCCGCGTTGCACTGCTCTTTAACAATTTATCAGACAATCTGTGTGGGCACTCAAAGTGACATGGATTCTAAACGTCGAAAGACGCTAAATGAATACCAAAGTCTCTGAGTGAACATACGTAATTCATTACGAAGTTTAATTCACGAGCATCAAACTTAAATTGAAGAGTTTGATCATGGCTCAGATTGAACGCTGGCGGCAGGCCTAACACATGCAAGTCGAGCGGTAGCACAGAGAGCTTGCTCTCGGGTGACGAGCGGCGGACGGGTGAGTAATGTCTGGGAAACTGCCTGATGGAGGGGGATAACTACTGGAAACGGTAGCTAATACCGCATAACGTCGCAAGACCAAAGAGGGGGACCTTCGGGCCTCTTGCCATCAGATGTGCCCAGATGGGATTAGCTAGTAGGTGGGGTAATGGCTCACCTAGGCGACGATCCCTAGCTGGTCTGAGAGGATGACCAGCCACACTGGAACTGAGACACGGTCCAGACTCCTACGGGAGGCAGCAGTGGGGAATATTGCACAATGGGCGCAAGCCTGATGCAGCCATGCCGCGTGTATGAAGAAGGCCTTCGGGTTGTAAAGTACTTTCAGCGAGGAGGAAGGCATTGTGGTTAATAACCGCAGTGATTGACGTTACTCGCAGAAGAAGCACCGGCTAACTCCGTGCCAGCAGCCGCGGTAATACGGAGGGTGCAAGC
The DNA here is from genome assembly GCF_058791735.1 of Lelliottia sp. EB106-05-01-XG201. Lineage (NCBI taxonomy): Bacteria > Pseudomonadati > Pseudomonadota > Gammaproteobacteria > Enterobacterales > Enterobacteriaceae > Lelliottia > Lelliottia sp. EB106-05-01-XG201. Next base: position 3,764,807 of record NZ_JBYTDV010000001.1, on the reverse strand, counting down.
GTTAATCGGAATTACTGGGCGTAAAGCGCACGCAGGCGGTCTGTCAAGTCGGATGTGAAATCCCCGGGCTCAACCTGGGAACTGCATTCGAAACTGGCAGGCTAGAGTCTTGTAGAGGGGGGTAGAATTCCAGGTGTAGCGGTGAAATGCGTAGAGATCTGGAGGAATACCGGTGGCGAAGGCGGCCCCCTGGACAAAGACTGACGCTCAGGTGCGAAAGCGTGGGGAGCAAACAGGATTAGATACCCTGGTAGTCCACGCCGTAAACGATGTCGACTTGGAGGTTGTTCCCTTGAGGAGTGGCTTCCGGAGCTAACGCGTTAAGTCGACCGCCTGGGGAGTACGGCCGCAAGGTTAAAACTCAAATGAATTGACGGGGGCCCGCACAAGCGGTGGAGCATGTGGTTTAATTCGATGCAACGCGAAGAACCTTACCTACTCTTGACATCCACGGAATTTAGCAGAGATGCTTTAGTGCCTTCGGGAACCGTGAGACAGGTGCTGCATGGCTGTCGTCAGCTCGTGTTGTGAAATGTTGGGTTAAGTCCCGCAACGAGCGCAACCCTTATCCTTTGTTGCCAGCGGTTCGGCCGGGAACTCAAAGGAGACTGCCAGTGATAAACTGGAGGAAGGTGGGGATGACGTCAAGTCATCATGGCCCTTACGAGTAGGGCTACACACGTGCTACAATGGCGCATACAAAGAGAAGCGACCTCGCGAGAGCAAGCGGACCTCATAAAGTGCGTCGTAGTCCGGATTGGAGTCTGCAACTCGACTCCATGAAGTCGGAATCGCTAGTAATCGTAGATCAGAATGCTACGGTGAATACGTTCCCGGGCCTTGTACACACCGCCCGTCACACCATGGGAGTGGGTTGCAAAAGAAGTAGGTAGCTTAACCTTCGGGAGGGCGCTTACCACTTTGTGATTCATGACTGGGGTGAAGTCGTAACAAGGTAACCGTAGGGGAACCTGCGGTTGGATCACCTCCTTACCTGAAAGAACCTGCCTTTGTAGTGTCCACACAGATTGTCTGATGAAAAATAAGCAGTAAAAAATCTCTGCAGGCTTGTAGCTCAGGTGGTTAGAGCGCACCCCTGATAAGGGTGAGGTCGGTGGTTCAAGTCCACTCAGGCCTACCAAATTTATCCTGATACTGCGTTGTGAAACGACTCGCATACTTCAGTATGCTTCGCCCTTCCACGCCTTGTCTCAGTCTAAATTACCGGTAATGAGATTAGCATTTGTGATGGGGTTATAGCTCAGCTGGGAGAGCGCCTGCCTTGCACGCAGGAGGTCTGCGGTTCGATCCCGCATAGCTCCACCATCCTTTTTACTGCGAAAACACAAGAAAACTTCAGAGTGTACCTGAAAAGGTTCACTGCGAAGTTTTGCTCTTTAAAAATCTGGATCAAGCTGAAAATTGAAACGACACGCTGCGTCTGTTCTCCGTAATAAGAACAGAGTGACGGTGTGTTCGAGTCTCTCAAATTTTCGCAACACGACGATGTTTTACGAAACATCTTCGGGTTGTGAGGTTAAGCGACTAAGCGTACACGGTGGATGCCCTGGCAGTCAGAGGCGATGAAGGGCGTGCTAATCTGCGATAAGCGTCGGCGAGGTGATATGAACCTTTGACCCGGCGATACCCGAATGGGGAAACCCAGTGTGTTTCGACACACTATCATGTCATGAATACATAGTGGCATGAGGCGAACCGGGGGAACTGAAACATCTAAGTACCCCGAGGAAAAGAAATCAACCGAGATTCCCCCAGTAGCGGCGAGCGAACGGGGAGGAGCCCAGAGTCTGAATCAGCGCGTGTGTTAGTGGAACGGTCTGGAAAGTCCGACGGTACAGGGTGATAGTCCCGTACACAAAAATGCACACGTTGTGAACTCGAAGAGTAGGGCGGGACACGTGGTATCCTGTCTGAATATGGGGGGACCATCCTCCAAGGCTAAATACTCCTGACTGACCGATAGTGAACCAGTACCGTGAGGGAAAGGCGAAAAGAACCCCGGCGAGGGGAGTGAAAAAGAACCTGAAACCGTGTACGTACAAGCAGTGGGAGCCTCTTTATGGGGTGACTGCGTACCTTTTGTATAATGGGTCAGCGACTTATATTCTGTAGCAAGGTTAACCGTATAGGGGAGCCGAAGGGAAACCGAGTCTTAACTGGGCGTTAAGTTGCAGGGTATAGACCCGAAACCCGGTGATCTAGCCATGGGCAGGTTGAAGGTTGGGTAACACTAACTGGAGGACCGAACCGACTAATGTTGAAAAATTAGCGGATGACTTGTGGCTGGGGGTGAAAGGCCAATCAAACCGGGAGATAGCTGGTTCTCCCCGAAAGCTATTTAGGTAGCGCCTCGTGAACTCATCTTCGGGGGTAGAGCACTGTTTCGGCTAGGGGGCCATCCCGGCTTACCAACCCGATGCAAACTACGAATACCGAAGAATGTTATCACGGGAGACACACGGCGGGTGCTAACGTCCGTCGTGAAGAGGGAAACAACCCAGACCGCCAGCTAAGGTCCCAAAGTCATGGTTAAGTGGGAAACGATGTGGGAAGGCACAGACAGCCAGGATGTTGGCTTAGAAGCAGCCATCATTTAAAGAAAGCGTAATAGCTCACTGGTCGAGTCGGCCTGCGCGGAAGATGTAACGGGGCTAAACCATGCACCGAAGCTGCGGCAGCGACGCTTATGCGTTGTTGGGTAGGGGAGCGTTCTGTAAGCCGTTGAAGGTGTCCTGTGAGGGATGCTGGAGGTATCAGAAGTGCGAATGCTGACATAAGTAACGATAAAGCGGGTGAAAAGCCCGCTCGCCGGAAGACCAAGGGTTCCTGTCCAACGTTAATCGGGGCAGGGTGAGTCGACCCCTAAGGCGAGGCCGAAAGGCGTAGTCGATGGGAAACAGGTTAATATTCCTGTACTCGGTGTTACTGCGAAGGGGGGACGGAGAAGGCTATGTTAGCCGGGCGACGGTTGTCCCGGTTTAAGCATGTAGGCGGAAGGTTTAGGTAAATCCGGACCTTTTTTAACGCTGAGGTGTGATGACGAGGCACTACGGTGCTGAAGTAACAAATGCCCTGCTTCCAGGAAAAGCCTCTAAGCATCAGGTAACATCAAATCGTACCCCAAACCGACACAGGTGGTCAGGTAGAGAATACCAAGGCGCTTGAGAGAACTCGGGTGAAGGAACTAGGCAAAATGGTGCCGTAACTTCGGGAGAAGGCACGCTGGTGTGTAGGTGAAGTCCCTGCGGACGGAGCTGAAACCAGTCGAAGATACCAGCTGGCTGCAACTGTTTATTAAAAACACAGCACTGTGCAAACACGAAAGTGGACGTATACGGTGTGACGCCTGCCCGGTGCCGGAAGGTTAATTGATGGGGTTAGCTGTAAGGCGAAGCTCTTGATCGAAGCCCCGGTAAACGGCGGCCGTAACTATAACGGTCCTAAGGTAGCGAAATTCCTTGTCGGGTAAGTTCCGACCTGCACGAATGGCGTAATGATGGCCAGGCTGTCTCCACCCGAGACTCAGTGAAATTGAACTCGCTGTGAAGATGCAGTGTACCCGCGGCAAGACGGAAAGACCCCGTGAACCTTTACTATAGCTTGACACTGAACACTGGTCCTTGATGTGTAGGATAGGTGGGAGGCTTTGAAGCGTGGACGCCAGTCTGCGTGGAGCCGACCTTGAAATACCACCCTTTAATGGCTGGTGTTCTAACGTAGACCCGTAATCCGGGTTGCGGACAGTGTCTGGTGGGTAGTTTGACTGGGGCGGTCTCCTCCTAAAGAGTAACGGAGGAGCACGAAGGTTAGCTAATCCTGGTCGGACATCAGGAGGTTAGTGCAATGGCATAAGCTAGCTTGACTGCGAGAGTGACGGCTCGAGCAGGTGCGAAAGCAGGTCATAGTGATCCGGTGGTTCTGAATGGAAGGGCCATCGCTCAACGGATAAAAGGTACTCCGGGGATAACAGGCTGATACCGCCCAAGAGTTCATATCGACGGCGGTGTTTGGCACCTCGATGTCGGCTCATCACATCCTGGGGCTGAAGTAGGTCCCAAGGGTACGGCTGTTCGCCGTTTAAAGTGGTACGCGAGCTGGGTTTAGAACGTCGTGAGACAGTTCGGTCCCTATCTGCCGTGGGCGCTGGAGAATTGAGGGGGGCTGCTCCTAGTACGAGAGGACCGGAGTGGACGCATCACTGGTGTTCGGGTTGTCATGCCAATGGCATTGCCCGGTAGCTAAATGCGGAAAAGATAAGTGCTGAAAGCATCTAAGCACGAAACTTGCCCCGAGATGAGTTCTCCCTGACTCCTTGAGAGTCCTGAAGGAACGTTGAAGACTACGACGTTGATAGGCTGGGTGTGTAAGTGCAGCGATGTATTGAGCTAACCAGTACTAATGAACCGTGAGGCTTAACCTTACAACGCCGAAGATGTTTTGGCGAAAGCAGAGACTTAGATTTTCAGCCTGATAACAGATTAATCGACGTGCAGAGATGCGTGTTGATAAAACAGAATTTGCCTGGCGGCTTTAGCGCGGTGGTCCCACCTGACCCCATGCCGAACTCAGAAGTGAAACGCCGTAGCGCCGATGGTAGTGTGGGGTCTCCCCATGTGAGAGTAGGGAACTGCCAGGCATCAAATTAAGTGGTAAACCGGTGCATGAATCCGGTGGTTACAGAAGTCTTCGGTGGAGCGGTAGTTCAGTCGGTTAGAATACCTGCCTGTCACGCAGGGGGTCGCGGGTTCGAGTCCCGTCCGTTCCGCCACTTATTAAGAAGCCCTGAGCTAACGCTCAGGGCTTTTTCTTGTCTACAATTTAATTATTGCTGCAAACGCAAAAATCCTCTGCATTTTTCGCCCTTTTTCAACATACCGATAACACGCGATAATCATCCTCAGTTAACGAACACTATGATTAAAGAGGAATTATGACTATCCCTGCATTCGGTCTCGGCACCTTCCGCCTTAAAGACGACGTTGTCATCGCATCTGTCAAAACCGCGCTTGAGTTAGGCTATCGCGCCGTTGATACGGCTCAAATCTATGGCAACGAAGGTGCTGTAGGTCAGGCGATTGAAGAAAGTGGTGTACCGCGCAAAGAATTATTCATCACGACAAAGATCTGGACTGAAAACCTCAGCAAAGACAAATTGATCCCAAGTCTGAAAGAGAGTCTGGAAAAGCTGCGGACTGACTATGTCGATCTGACGCTGATCCACTGGCCTTCTCCAGGTGATGCGGTGTCTGTTGAAGAGTTCATGCAGGCGCTGCTGGAAGCCAAAGAGCAAGGTTTGACGCGCAAAATCGGGATCTCCAACTTCACTATCCCATTGATGGAAAAGGCGATTGCCGCCGTTGGCGCAGAAAACATTGCGACAAATCAAATTGAGCTTTCCCCTTATCTGCAAAACCGCAAAGTGGTTGACTGGGCAAAAGATCACGGCATTCACATCACGTCTTACATGACGCTGGCTTACGGCAAGGCGCTGCAAGATGGAGTGATTGCGGGTATTGCTGATAAGCACAATGCAACGGCTGCGCAGGTTATCCTGGGGTGGGCGATGGGAGAGGGTTATGCCGTGATCCCATCTTCCACGAAACGTGAAAACCTGGCGAGTAATCTGCTGGCGTTGGATCTCCAGCTGGACGATGAAGATAAAAAAGCGATCGCCGCACTGGATTGCAACGATCGCCTGGTGAGCCCGGAAGGCTTAGCGCCAGACTGGGATTAATTCAATCCACCCTCTGTAGCCTCAAAACCCTCTCACAGCTCCTTCGGGAGCTGTTTTATATGGTCGCTCAGAAAGTCGATAAACGCCCGAATCCGGGTACTGACGGCGCGATCGCTGTAATACACCGCACTGAACGGCATCTCTACCGGCAGCCGTTTATCCTCCATCAACTCGACCAGTTCACCCCGCGCTATTTCTTTATTAATCATATAGTCAGACAGGCAGGCGATCCCATTCCCGCTGAGGCAAAGCTGTTTCAGTGTCTCACCACTGTTAGAAGACAACCCACTGGTAATCTCATGAAGCTGACCGTCGCTGCAGGCAATCGGCCAGGTATTCAGCGATAACGGTTCGGTGAAGCCCAGGCAAAGATGATTTTTCAGATCTTCTACCGTTTCCGGCTTTCCATACTGAGCAATGTAATCGGGAGAGGCGATGATTTTACGGTAGCTGGTAAACAGCGGACGGGCACGCAGGCTGGAATCAGTCAGCGTTCCGGCGCGGATCGCCACGTCCACTTTACGCTCAATCAAATTGATGAAGGTTTCAGAAGAGACAAGCGACAGCGTCATCTCGGGATAGCGTTCCCGGAAGGGTTTCACCAGCGGCATCAGGAAATGCAATACGACGGGCGTCGCTGCATCGATACGCAAAAGTCCACGCGGTGTACTCCGCGTTTCCATGATCTCGGTTTCTGCTGCGGCCATCTCCTGCAAAATCGACTGCACGCGACGGAAATAGCGCTCTCCTTCCTCCGTCAGGCTGAGCTGGCGCGTTGTCCGGTTCAGCAAACTCACCCCGAGCTTCATTTCCAGCTTTTTGACGGAGCGGCTTATTGCCGAATTGGCCTGTCCCAGTTGCTCCGCAGCGCGGCTAAAACTCCCGCTTTCCACCACGGCCACGAAGATTGCCAGCTCTTCTGAGGTTGCTTTCATTGTTGCACCACCTGCAAAATTCTATTGAGATTTTGACCATTTTTGTTATTTAAACACTGGCGCATACTTCGTGTCATCTTAATCCTGATGACACGGAGTATTTTATGCCACTGGCGCTTCTGGCCCTGACGATCAGTGCCTTCGCAATCGGCACGACCGAATTTGTCATCGTAGGTCTGGTTCCTACGATTGCCGATCAACTTTCCATCTCTTTACCTTCTGCCGGTTTGCTGGTCTCTATTTATGCGCTGGGTGTTGCGATTGGCGCGCCGGTTTTGACCGCACTGACCGGCCGTTTTCCGCGCAAACAGCTGTTGATGGCGCTGATGGTGCTGTTCACTGCCGGTAATATTCTGGCCTGGCAGGCCCCGGACTACACCACGCTGGTGATTGCCCGTCTGCTGACCGGCCTCGCGCACGGCGTGTTCTTCTCCATTGGTTCAACCATCGCAACCAGCCTGGTACCTAAAGAGAAAGCGGCATCTGCCATCGCCATTATGTTCGGCGGTTTAACGGTTGCACTGGTGACTGGCGTTCCGCTGGGGACCTTTATCGGACAGCATTTCGGCTGGCGTGAAACCTTCCTGGCCGTCTCATTGCTGGGGGTCATCGCCCTGGTTGCCAGCGCGATCCTGGTCCCGTCGAATATTCCGGGCCGTGCGAGTGCCAGTCTTCGCGACCAGGTGAAAGTCCTGACCCATCCTCGCCTGCTGATCATCTATGCCATCACAGCTCTGGGTTACGGCGGTGTGTTCACAGCGTTCACCTTCCTGGCCCCGATGATGCAGGATCTGGCCGGATTCTCGCCGAGCGCGGTGAGCTGGATCTTGCTGGGATACGGCGTCTCTGTGGCGATCGGTAACATCTGGGGTGGGAAACTCGCCGATAAACACGGTGCTGTACCCGCGTTGAAATTCATCTTTGCGGCTCTGGTAGTGTTGCTGATGGTGTTCCAGTTTACCGCCTCCATGCAGTACGCGGCCCTGGGAACCATCCTGGTGATGGGGATCTTTGCCTTCGGGAACGTACCGGGTCTGCAGGTCTATGTCGTGCAGAAGGCCGAGTTGTACACGCCTAACGCCGTAGACGTCGCCTCTGGTCTCAACATCGCGGCGTTTAATGTGGGCATCGCGCTGGGTTCCATTATCGGCGGGCAAACGGTTGAGCACTTTGGTTTAGCGCAGACGCCGTGGATTGGTGCGGTGATCGTTCTGGCTGCCTTCCTGCTGATTGGCCTGAGCGGTCGTCTGGATAAACCGTCTCGCGTTGCCCTGGGTTAAGCATGAGTTAGCGCTTGCTTACAAAACCAGACAGAGGTTTATGAGTAATTGCGTTGAAAGTGTGACCTAAAATCCCTATAACAGTAGAACCAGTCCGTTTTCCGGGCTGGTTCAATGCTATAGAGGTCGTTTCCAAAAGTGCGAAAAAATACCTATGCCATGCGCTATATTGCCGGACAGCCTGCGGAGAGAATTTTGCCTCCGGGTTCGTTTGCGAGTCTTGGCCAGGCATTGCCCGCTGGCGCACCCTTAAGCAGCGATGACAAAATTCGCGTGCTGGTGTGGAACATCTTCAAGCAGCAGCGCGCAGAATGGTTATCCGTCCTGAAGAATTTTGGTAAGGATGCGCATCTGGTGCTGTTGCAGGAGGCGCAAACCACGCCTGAACTGGTCCGGTTCGCAACCACTAACTATCTGGCCGCCGACCAGGTTCCCGCTTTCGTTTTACCCCAACACCCATCTGGCGTCATGACGCTCTCCGCCGCGCACCCGGTTTATTGCTGCCCGCTGCGTGAACGCGAACCCATTTTGCGACTGGCAAAATCGGCACTGGTGACCGTCTATCCGTTGCCGGATACTCGCCTGCTGATGGTGGTGAACATTCACGCCGTGAATTTCAGTCTGGGTGTAGATGTCTATAGTAAGCAGTTACTTCCCATTGGCGATCAGATCGCGCATCACAGTGGGCCGATTATTATGGCGGGGGATTTCAATGCCTGGAGTCGTCCGCGTATGAATGCCCTGTATCGCTTTGCGCGTGAGATGTCCCTGCGCGAAGTGCGCTTTACCGACGACCAGCGGCGTAAAGCCTTTGGTCGCCCGCTCGATTTTGTCTTCTACCGTGGTCTGAACGTGCACGAAGCCTCTGTGCTGGTCACGCGCGCCTCCGATCACAACCCACTACTAGTCGAATTCAGTCCCGGCAAACCTGATAAGTAATGGTGCGTCAGGTCTGCCGTCGGGCAGGCCTGCGCAGGTACTGCCCTTTATTTTTCTCACAACCAAAGGACAGTACGATGACAACACAATCCCATCATGACAACGTAGAAAAACAGTTCGGCTCTCAGGCAAACGCCTATCTGACCAGCGCGGTACACGCTTCTGGCCGCGATCTGGTGCGTCTTGGCGAGCGACTGGCCGCTTTCCCGCACGCGCAGGTTCTCGATTTAGGCTGTGGAGCAGGGCATGCCAGCTTTGTCGCCGCGCAGCATGTCGCGCAGGTCACGGCCTACGATCTGTCTGGTCAGATGCTGGATGTTGTCACCCAGGCTGCGAGAGACAAAGGGCTGAATAATATTTCGACCCGACAGGGCTACGCCGAATCACTGCCGTTTGACGATGAATCCTTTGAGATTGTGATCAGCCGCTACTCGGCGCATCACTGGCACGACGTGGGCCAGGCATTACGCGAAATCAAGCGTGTGCTGAAGCCGGGCGGGATTTTTATCATTATGGATATCATGTCGCCGGGAAACCCGGTGCGCGATATCTGGCTGCAAACGGTCGAAGCCCTGCGCGATACGTCACACGTTCGCAATTATTCCAGTGGTGAATGGTTCGCGATGATCACCGAGGCCGGCTTAATCTCTCGCTCGCTGGTAACCGACCGCCTGCCACTCGAATTCTCCTCGTGGATTGCACGGATGCGTACACCGGAGGCGTTAAGCCAGGCGATTCGTTTGTATCAGGAGAGTGCCTCGGCAGAAGTGAAGGCGTACTTTGAATTGCAGGAAGAGGGGTCTTTTACCAGCGATACGATTCTGGCCGAAGCGCAAAAAGCGGGATAAGCACAAACAAAAAAGGCACCGGGGGAATCGGTGCCTTTTTTTATCGGACTGGCTGTCAGGAATCTGGCGTGATGCTGTTTTTCACAAACAGTGTCAGCTGATCGCCTGGCTGCAGATTGGCCGTATCGTCGTTCCAGCGCATCACATCTTTGATGTTCACGCCGTGCGTTTTCGCGATACTGGACAGCGAATCACCTTTGCGTACGCGATAGGTAATGCTATCGCTGTTGCGGGCGAGACGCTGCGCGCTGCTACCTGCGCCAACCGTCAGGTTCTGGCCCACTTTCAGGTTTGAACCGCGCAGATTATTCCACTGCTGCAGATCTTTCGTGCTCACGCCGAGACGTGATGCAATGCCTGAAATGGTGTCGCCTGAGCGAACCTTATAGCTGCGGCTGCTGACGGATGAAGCGTCTGCGATCAGCGTTGACTGAACGGCAGCGATTTCACCGGATGCCAGCGACTCACGTAGCTGCGCAGCATGCTTCTGCGGCACCAGTACGTACTGAGGCCCATTGGCACCCAGCGTTGAGCCTTTCACGCCTGCATTGAAGGTCTTCAGCTTCTGCACCGACATACCCGTCATATCAGCAACCTGTTTCATATCAACCGGGCTGCTGAGGCTCACTCTGGCCAGCGCGCGACTTTCGTCAGACGTTGGCAGCTTGACGCCATAACGTTTGCTGTTCTTGAGAATATCGCTCAAAGCCAGCATCTTCGGTACGTAAAGCTTGGTTTCCTGTGGCAATGAGAGGGACCAAAAATCGGTGGGTTTACCACGCGCCTTGTTCGCTTTCATTGCCTTCAGTACACGACCTTCGCCGCTGTTATACGCTGCGACCGTTAATAACCAGTCACCGTCAAACATCTTATTCAGACGTTGCATCATGTCGAGAGCCGCAGTCGTTGAAGCGACCACATCCCGACGCGCATCGTAGCCGCGAGTCTGTTTCAATCCATAATTGCGCCCTGTGCTCGGTATGATCTGCCAAATGCCTGCGGCATTGGCGCCAGACGTCGCGTGCGGGTCAAAAGCGCTCTCCACTATGGGTAGTAGTACCAGTTCCATAGGCATGTTACGTTTCTTAACTTGCCCTGCTATCCAGTACATATACGGCTCTGCCCGTAAAGTTACATCGTGGAGATAGCTCTTATTACTTAAATACTTCTGTTTCTGATCGCGAATCCGGTTGTTTTCCGGAATTCCCATCTTCAGCTCGTCGCTAATGGAGGCCCACAAGTCCTGTTCCTGCGCGAATGATGTCCCATCGTCCATCCAGCGCGCCTGACTTGTAAACTTCCCTGCTTCCCCTTGACCAGCTGCAGAAAGGCTCTGTGCGTGCTGCTGAACGTTACCAGTATTCTGGCACCCCGCGAGCAGGACAGAGGCGAGTAATATCGCTTTTGCCTTCATGTGTGTGTCAATAGTTGCTTAAAAGACGAGCGATGATAACGGCGAATTTTTTAAAAGGCAACCCGCAATTGTCAGAAGTTATCTTTCTTTGACCGTAACCATGCAAAACGTTCTTCAGGTTGTTGCAAATTTGTTTCTTTGTTGATTTTATTAATTAAATCAACGTCATCGGTTCTCAAAAATAAATTTATTTTGCGCTCATTTTTCAGAATTACGGGCAGTGTATTTTGTTTTTTTACCCGTAACTCATTCACTTTGTGGTAATAATCCTGAATCGCAGGATCCTGTGGCAGGATGCTCAAAGCAAACTTCATATTTGCTAATGTATACTCATGCGCGCAACAAATAAGCGTCTCGTCAGGAAGGGCATTAATTTTCTGGAAGGATTGATACATCTGGGTTGGTGTGCCTTCGAACAGTCTTCCGCAGCCGCCGGAGAACATTGTGTCTCCGCAGAAAAGATAAGGGAAACTGAAGAAAGAAATGTGTCCGGAAGTGTGACCTGGTGTGGCAAATACAGAAAAATCGCATCCCAGTATGAGGATTTTTTCGCCATCTTCGACTACCCGCGTGGTTCCTTTATCTTGTGTCTCCTCGGGGCCATATACCACTAAATGAGGAAATTTAGCCCGCAGAGCCGGAACGCCGCCAACGTGATCGTTATGATGGTGAGTTAGCAAAATGGCCTCAGGTTGCCAGCCGTTTTCCTCAATCGCCGTTAAAACTGGCGCAGCTTCACCTGGGTCGACAATAATGCAGCGCCGATCGTCGTCCACTAAAACCCAGATGTAGTTGTCCTGAAACGCGGGAATGCTGATAAGATTCATAAATTACCTCTCATAACGTAACGGGTGTGTTGATGAAGCCGGCAAGGATACCTCAGATTGTCTCAGCACCAGAACACTGGTCCCAGTTGCGATGGGGTGAATACTATCGCGAGGCGCTCGAGCGCCAGCTCAATCCCTGGTTTGCCAAAATGTATGGTTTTCATCTGCTTAAGATTGGCAACCTCAGCGCGGAAATCAACTCGGAAAGCTGCGCCATCTCTCACCAGGTGAATGTGTCACTCAACGGCCATCCCCTTCAGGTTAAAGCCGATCCGCTCCATTTGCCATTCGCTGAGAAATCTGTCGATGCCTGTCTGATGGCCCACACCTTGCCCTGGTGTACCGATCCGCACCGTTTGCTGCGTGAAGCGGATCGCGTGTTGATCGATGACGGCTGGCTTGTGCTCAGCGGTTTCAACCCGATAAGCCTGATGGGGCTGCGCAAGCTGGTGCCGGTTTTACGTCGCACGCCACCTTATAATAGCCGCATGTTTACCTTCACCCGTCAACTCGACTGGCTGTCATTGCTGAATTTCGAAGTGATGTATTACAGCGGCTTCCAGGTTTTACCCTGGGCGGGGAAGGGCGGGAAAATGCTGACAACCCATCTGCCAGCACTCGGATGCATGCAGCTCATCGTGGCGCGTAAGCGAACGGTTCCTCTTACGCTCAACCCGATGAAGCAGAGCAAATCAAAAGCACACATCCGTCAGACCGTGGGTGCGACGCGACAGTACCGTAAGCCCTGATCAGGATTCCGGCTGATAACCCACGTCGTCGTGGATCGGGTTCATCGCCGCTTCGCGTGCCAGAACGTCACAACGTTCGTTTTCCGGATGTCCCGCGTGGCCTTTCACCCACTCCCACTTAATAGTGTGATGGCTCAGCGCCGCGTCCAGACGTTTCCAGAGATCGACATTCTTGACCGGTTTCTTATCGGCCGTTTTCCAGCCACGCTTTTTCCAGTTGTGGATCCACTGGGTGATGCCCTGACGCACATACTGGCTGTCGGTGCTGATCACGATATCGCAATCTTCTTTTAATGCTTCCAGCGCAACGATGGCAGCCATCAGCTCCATACGGTTGTTGGTGGTCAGACGAAAGCCTTCATTAAAAGTCTTCTCATGCTCACGGTAACGCAAAATGGCGCCATAGCCGCCCGGCCCTGGATTCCCGAGGCAAGATCCATCGGTGAAAATTTCTACCTGCTTAGTCATCTCTGGTAGACTTCCTGTATTTGAAAATGATCAGTAAAACGACGAGTCTGACATAAATGACCGATATGAGCACTGCAATTACACGACAGATCGTCCTCGATACCGAAACCACCGGTATGAACCAGATTGGCGCGCACTACGAAGGACACAAGATCATTGAGATCGGTGCCGTTGAAGTGATCAACCGCCGTCTCACCGGCAATAACTTCCACGTTTACCTGAAGCCCGATCGGCTGGTGGACCCGGAAGCGTTCGGCGTTCACGGAATTGCCGATGAGTTTTTGCTGGATAAACCGACCTTCGCCGAGGTTGCTGATGAGTTCATGGACTACATTCGTGGGGCAGAGCTCGTCATCCATAACGCGTCGTTCGATATCGGCTTTATGGACTATGAGTTCAGCAAGCTCAACCGCGATATCCCGAAAACCAACACCTTCTGTAAAGTCACCGATAGCCTGGCGCTGGCGAGGAAAATGTTCCCCGGCAAGCGTAACAGCCTCGATGCCTTATGCTCGCGTTACGAAATAGATAACACCAAGCGTACGCTGCACGGCGCACTGCTCGATGCCCAGATTCTGGCTGATGTGTATCTGACCATGACGGGCGGTCAGACGTCGATGGCCTTTAGCAACGAAAACGATACCCGCCAGGCGGGTGATACGAGTATTCAGCGTGTGGTGCGTCAAGCGAGCCGCCTGCGGGTCATTTTAGCCAGCGATGAAGAGGTTGCCGCGCACGAATCGCGTCTGGATATCGTGCAGAAGAAAGGCGGCAGCTGCCTCTGGCGCGCGTAATGTGCCCTGTAATGCTGCAAAAATCACCGTGTGGGCGAATTTTGCAGCAACTGATTCAAAAGTTGAGAAAAAGCGTTGACGGGATCGGAACCAAACCGTAATATTTGCCTCGTTCCCAAGGGAACAATGCGGAGCGGTAGTTCAGTCGGTTAGAATACCTGCCTGTCACGCAGGGGGTCGCGGGTTCGAGTCCCGTCCGTTCCGCCACATTAGAAAGCCTGAATCAGAAATGATTCAGGCTTTCGTCATTTCAGCCTCCTGCAATTCTTATCACGCCCTCATTCTTAGTTAACAAAAAGTTAATATCCACAGTGCAATTAATTAACAATTGTTCAGTTTTGGTGCGTTTGTTGCACTTAAATTGTGCAAATTTAGTCTCTCCCTCCCCTTAAAGCATTTCCGCTTGTAACAATCTTGTAAAAATAATCTCTCAAGAATCATTAGCTTACTTATCGTTTTCCAGAAAGTTCCTGAACCAATGATTTATTGGTTCAGGAATTGCTTAACTCTATGCGCAATAAGACGTTATCTATATCAATAACTTATTGTTAATAAAAATAAAGCAATGATGAGAGCAGGCGAACCAATATGGAAAAACCGTCACGGTTTCTGGCTAATTCCAGCACCGCGCTTGAGCAGCTGCGCGGTCTAATCAATCAGCACGAGTCAACACCAGGCATTCCGCTGCCCACGGAACGTGAGCTGTCGGAAACACTCGGCGTAGGGCGACGCGAAGTCCGCCGTGCGCTGGACGTGCTGGAAGAAGAGGGACGCATCTGGCGTAAGCAGGGGAAAGGCACTTTTATTGGCCCCGCTGCGCCGGTTGAACCTCTGGCGCTTCAGGGGCTGGTGCAACAGACCAACCTGCTGGAAGTGATGGAAGCCCGCCTGCAGCTCGAACCCGGCTTAGCCCGTCTTGCGGCACTGCGTGCCACCAGGGAAAACCTCGCGCTGATGCAGCGCATGCTGGAACGCATCGATAAGGTCAGCCCGGATGACCGCGATCTGAACGAACTGTGGGACAGCGCCTTTCACCGCGCCATTGCCGAAGCCGCAGGCAACCGCCTGATGCTGGGCTTGTTCGACGCCATTGATGCCGTCCGGCGCGAGCCCGGCTGGCAGCATCTGCGTGAGCTGGCGCGAACGCCGGAGCGCGTCGACAGCTACAACGACCACCACCACAAAATCATGACCGCGATTATCCATCGCCAGCCCAATGAAGCAGCCGCCGCCATGCGCGAACATCTGCTCACCCTGCAAACTGCCCTGATTCAGGCCATCAACCTTGAGGATGATTCCCTGTTATGACGACGATCCCTTTTAAGGAGGCAGCGCCGGTCCTTCGCCTGCACAATCTGAATGTGAAATTCGCCGGGTCGCCGGTGAGCGTGCTCGACGGCATATCCCTGACCGTCAAATCCGGTGAAACGCTGGCGCTGGTGGGCGAGTCTGGCTGCGGAAAAAGTATCACCTCGCTGGCGCTGATGGGGCTGCTGCCCTCCAGCGCGCAAATCGTCAGCGGTGAAATGCAGTTCCGCCGTCACGACCTGCGCAAGCTCTCTCCGCGGGAATACGCCGATGTGCGCGGTAGCGAACTGGCGATGATTTTTCAGGAGCCGATGACGTCGCTTAATCCGGCGTTCACGCTGGGCGATCAGCTTAGCGAAGCGGTGATTCGCCACCAGAAAATGTCGAAAGCCGAGGCCATGAAGGTGGCGCTGCAGATCCTGGAAAAAGTGCAAATCCCGGCCCCGGAGATGCGTCTCAAATCTTACCCGCATCAGCTCTCCGGCGGGATGCGCCAGCGCGTGATGATTGCGATGGCGCTGATCAACCGCCCGCGTCTGCTGATTGCCGACGAACCGACCACGGCGCTGGACGTCACCATTCAGGCGCAAATCCTGACGTTGCTGAATACCTTAAAAGCCGAAACCGGCACCGCCGTGCTGATGATCACCCACGATCTGGGCGTGGTGGCGGAAGTCGCCCAGCAGGTGGCGGTGATGTATGCCGGTCAGGTGGTGGAGCAGGGCAGCGTCGAGAGTATCTTTGCCGATCCGCAGCACCCTTACACCATCGGCCTGATGGGATCTATCCCGTCCCTTGGCGCGCGTAAAGGCCAGCTGTCGACGATCCCCGGCAGCGTCCCGCTGCCTGAATCCATGCCGCAGGGTTGCCGTTTTGCCACCCGCTGTCCGTTCGCCCAGACGCGCTGCCACGATGAAAAGCCGCAGCTTCACACCATGAGTGCGGGCCATCAGGTGGCCTGTTTCCGCGTACCGCTTGAGCAACACATTGCGCTGGGAGAAATAGCATGACCACCCCGATCCTTGAAGCTCGCGACCTGAGCAAACTCTTCCCCGGCCCGAAAAAGCTCTTTGCTCCGGCCCGTTTTGTCACGGCCGTCGACCGGGTGTCACTGGCCGTGATGCCCGGAGAAACCCTGGCGATCGTCGGCGAGTCTGGTTCCGGGAAATCCACCCTCGGGCGGTTGCTGCTCCGCCTACTGGCGGCCAGTGAAGGGCGCGTATTTTATCAGGGCGAAGAGATTACCCATGCGTCCGGTTCGCGCCTGAACCAGCTCCGTCGTGAGCTGCAGATTATCTTCCAGGACCCCTTTGCCTCGCTCAACCCGCGCATGACCGTGGAGCAGATCGTCGGCGAACCCCTGTGGCTACACCAGAATATGAAAAAAGCCGACCGCCAGTATCGCGTGGCGGAGCTGCTGAAAACCGTCGGTCTGCCAGCCGCCTGGGCCGGGCGTTATCCGCACGAATTTTCCGGCGGGCAGCGTCAGCGTATCGGCATCGCGCGCGCCCTGGCCTCCGGGCCAAAGCTTTTGCTGGGCGATGAACCGGTTTCGGCGCTGGACGTCTCCGTTCAGGCGCAGGTGGTGAACCTGCTGGAAAGCCTGAAGCACCAGCTGGGGCTGACGATGGTCATCGTCGCCCACGGTCTGGCGGTGATCCGCCACATGAGCGACCGCGTGGCGGTGATGTATCTCGGCCAGATTGTCGAGCTGGCGACCGTCGATGAAATCTTTGACGCGCCGCTGCACCCGTACACCCAGGCGCTGATTGTCTCTGCGCCGCAAATGCAGCCGGGCATGCAGCGTGAAACCCCACTGCTGCAGGGCGACTTACCGAATCCGGCGAATCCGCCCTCCGGATGTCGGTTCCACACCCGCTGTCCGTACGTCACAGATGAATGCCGCCAGGTCGAGCCCATCGCTCAGGTTCTGGACGGCGGACGTCAGGTCGCTTGCCACCGCTGGCAGGAGATCAACCGCGATCGCAGTGTTATCCAGATTGCACCGCCATCCGCCGCCTTTTTGCGCCGCCGCGCGCTGTTTGAACATGCGGCATCACTCTCGTCTCTTCCAGCAAGGAACTCATGATAATGACAATGCGTAATTCTCTTTTGACCGTACTGGGAAGTGTTATGTTGTTGGGCGCGGCGATCCCCGCGCACTCGGAAAGTGTTCTGCGAATCGGCCTCGGTGCGGATCCGGACATGCTCGATCCCCATCTGGCGCGTACCTATTACGGGCGTTTCGTCTTTGCCTCCCTGTGCGACAGGCTGGTGGACGTGGATGAAAACCTGAAAGTCGTGCCGGGCCTGGCAAAAGACTGGTCCTGGAGCGACGACAACAAAACTCTGACCATGAATCTGCGTGAAGGGGTGACTTTTCACGACGGCGAAAAATTCGATGCCGAAGCGGCAAAATACAACCTCGAACGCGCCCTGACGCTGAAAGGCTCCCTGCGTAAAAGTGAAATCTCCTCCGTCGAATCGGTGGAAGTGAAAAGCCCGACGCAAATCGCCATCCACCTGAAAACCCCGGATGCGGCGCTGCTGATGCAGCTCACCGACCGCGCGGGCGCGATGATGGCCCCGGAAGCGGCTAAAAAGCCGGATTTCGCCGCCCATCCGGTCTGCTCCGGTCCGTACAAATTTGACAGCCGCGTCTCTCAGGACCGCATCGTTCTGAGTCGTTTCGACAACTACTGGAACAAAGACGCCTACCATTTCGACAAAATCATCTATCTGCCGATCCCGGACGCCTCCGTGCGCCTGGCTAACCTGCGCGCGGGCGATCTGGATCTGACGGAAGGCATCGCCGCCAGCGACGTGAAAACCGTCGAAGCGGACAGCAAGCTGGCGCTGGCGAAAGTCACCGGCCTTGGCTATCAGGGCATCACCTTCAACATCAATAACGGCAAAGTTCCGGCTAACGATCCGTTTAAAGACGCACGCGTGCGCGAAGCCTTCTCCCTGGCGATCGACCGCGAGGCGCTGAACCAGGTGGTGTTCGAAGGTCTGTACACCCCGGCAAACCAGGCGTTCTCCCCGGTCAGCCCGTATCACGTTAACGTCCCGGTTCCGGCGCGTGACGTAGAAAAAGCCAAAGCGTTATTGAAAGAAGCGGGCATCAACGGGCCGCTGAACGTCAATCTGCTGGTGCCGAACAACCCAACCTCACAGCAGGTGGGCCAGGTGCTGCAGGCGATGACGGCGGAAGCGGGTATTAACCTCAATCTGCAGATGACCGAATTCGCCACGCTGCTCGACCGTCAGCAGAGCGGCGACTATCAGCTGAGCTTCTCCGGCTGGTCCGGTCGTCCGGATCCGGATGGCAGCATCTTTGGTTTCATCAACAGCAAAGGCAATCTCAACGACGGTCGCTACAGCAATGCGCAGGTCGACGAATGGCTGACCCAGGCGCGTCTGAGCACCGATCCCGCCGCCCGTCAGCCGCTGTACGACAAGGTCGTGAAGCAGCTGCAAACCGATATGCCGATTGCTTATCTCTACTTTGAGCCGCGCATTTTTGGTCTGAACAAGAGCGTGCAAGGCTTCAAACCGTATCCGGACGGCATCGTGCGTCTGGCGGGCTTGTCGCTTGCTAAGTAACTGAGGGCGTGAGGAGAAACCATGCTGGAACTGATTTGCAAACGCCTGCTGCTGGCGATCCCGACCTTACTGCTGGTGAGCATGATGGTCTTCGGGCTGCAAAAACTGCTGCCCGGCGACCCGCTGATTGCGATGGCGGGGGAAGAGCGCGATCCGGCGGTGATTGCTCAGCTGCGCGCAGAACTGAATCTCGATGCGCCCCTGCCGGTGCAATATTTTGACTGGCTGACGCGCGCGCTGCAGGGCGATCTCGGTGTCTCTTTACGCACTCATGAGCCCGTTACGTCGCTGATTGCCAGCAAACTGCCGGTGACGATGGAGCTGTCGCTGCTGGCGATGATCATCGCGCTGGTCTTCGGCATCAGCATGGGGATCCTCGCGGCGGTGAATAAAAACAGCTGGGTGGATCACAGCGCTAACTTTGTGGCGATCTCCGGGATCTCGATACCGCACTTCTGGCTGGGGATCCTGCTGATTCTGGTCTTCTCGGTGAACTTACAGTGGCTGCCCGCTTCGGGCTACGTGCCGTTCAGCGAAGATCCGCTGCAAAACCTGCGCACGCTGCTGCTGCCCGCGTCGGTGCTCGGCACCGGGCTGGCGGCGACGCTGATGCGCCACACGCGCGCCTCGATGATCGCCGTGCTGAAAGCCGATTACATCCGCACCGCGCGGGCAAAAGGGCTGCTGCCGAAAGCGGTGATCCTTAAGCACGCGTTTCGCAACGCGCTGGTGCCGGTGATCACACTCACGACGTTGCTGTTTGGCGAACTGCTGGGCGGTGCGGTGCTGACCGAGCAAGTCTTCACCATTCCGGGCTTTGGCAAAATGATCGTCGATTCCGTGTTTAACCGTGACTACGCGGTGGTGCAGGGCGTGGTGCTGATCGTCGCGATTGGCTTCCTGATGCTGAACCTGCTGGCGGACGTGCTCTACGTCCTCATCAACCCGAAAATGCGAGGCTAATCATGGCAGAACTGACGACCCAAACCGTGGTACCGGCGCTGCCGCGCGCGCAAAACCGGGTGCTGAAGAAATTTCTCGCCAACAAAAGCGCGGTCATCGGCGCGGTGATTGTCGGCATCTTTGTATTAATCGCCCTGATCGCTCCCTGGCTGGCACCCTTTGACCCGGTGAAAGCCAACTTCCTGGCGGTGCGTAAGCCGCCGTCAGAACTCTACTGGTTTGGCACCGATGAACTGGGGCGCGACATTCTCTCGCGCATCGTCTGGGGAGCACGAACCTCCCTGATGGCCGGGTGCATGTCCGTGGTGATCGCCGTGGTGATCGGCGTCCCGCTCGGGCTGGTGGCCGGTTACTTTCAGGGGATTTGGGACGGAGTGATCTCGCGCTTTATCGAGGCGCTGCTGGCCTGCCCGTTCCTGATCATGGCGATCGCGCTGGGGGCGTTTTTAGGCCCAAGTCTCACCAACGCGATGATCGCCATCGGGCTGTCGGCGATGCCGATCTTCGCACGTCTGACGCGCGGCCAGGTGATCGCCATTCGCAACGAAGAGTACATCGACGGGGCGAAGGCGATTGGCCTGCCGGATCGCTGGATCATCGTGAAGTACGTTCTGCCTAACGTGATGTCACCGATTCTGGTACAAGCCACGCTGGCGATTGCCTCCGCCATTATCGCCGAGGCCAGCCTGTCGTTTCTCGGTCTTGGCCAGCAGCCGCCGAACCCTTCCTGGGGCTCGATGCTCAATACGGCAAAAGGTTTTCTGGAACAGGCGCCATGGATGTCTGTTTTCCCCGGTATCGCCATTTTCCTCGCGGTACAGGGCTTTAATTTACTCGGTGACGGGCTGCGCGATGCGCTCGATCCGCGCCACGACTAAGGAGTCATGATGACCAAAGCGCTTGATTTTACGACCGGTTACGATTCACGACGCCCGCCAATGATGGGGCACAACGCGGTGGCCACCTCGCAGCCGCTGGCGGCGCAGGCCGGGATGCGGATGTTACAGCTGGGCGGCAACGCCGTTGACGCCGCGATCGCCACGGCGATGGCACTCACAGTAGTGGAGCCGACGGGCTGCGGCATCGGCAGCGACGCCTTTGCGATTATCTGGGACGGGGAAAAGCTGCACGGTCTGAACGCGTCAGGCCGTTCGCCTGCCAGCTGGCATGCGGATCTGTATGCGGGCCAAACCGCCGTGCCCGAGCTGGGCTGGGACGCGGTCACCGTACCGGGAGCCGTCTCTGGCTGGGTGGCGCTGGCCGAGCGTTTTGGCACGCTGCCCCTGACGACCCTTGCGCAGCCGGCCATTGAATACGCGCGCAACGGTTTCCCGGTATCGCCGCTGATCGGTCATCTGTGGCAGCGCGGGTTTACCAAACTGAAAGATCAGCCGGGCTTCAGCGCCTGCTTTGCGCCAGAAGGGCGCGCGCCGCGCATCGGGGAGATCTTCCGTAACCCGGCGCAGGCAAATTCTCTGGAGCTGATTGCCAAAACCAACGGCGAAGCCTTCTATCGCGGCGAACTGGCGCAGAAAATTGCCGCCTTTGCCAAAGAGCATGGCGCGCATCTGACGGCAGAAGATCTGGCTAACCATCGCGTAGACTGGGTGGAATTGCTATCGCGTGATTTCGCCGGCGGTTCGGTGCAGGAGCTGCCGCCAAACGGGCAGGGGATCGCCACGCTGATCGCGCTCGGTATTCTCGAGCAGTGCGGGATCGAAAAACATCATCCGGATTCTGTGCAGTCCCTGCATCTGTCGATCGAAGCGATGAAACTGGCGCTGGCGGATCTCGACCGCTACGTCGCCGACGAAGAGCATATGGAGTTTGCGGCGAAAGAGCTGCTGAGCGATCGCTATCTGAAGTCGCGCGCGGCGCTGATCGACCAGGATAAGGCGTCTGATTTCACCTACGGCGCGCCAACGCAGAGCGGGACGGTGTATCTCTCTGCTGCCGATTCCAGCGGAATGATGATCTCCTTTATTCAGTCCAACTTTATGGGCTTTGGTTCAGGCGTGGTGGTCCCGGATACGGGGATCAGCCTGCAAAACCGTGGCTGCGGCTTCGTGCTGGATCCAAAACACCCGAATGCGCTGGCGGGCAGCAAGCGTCCGTTCCACACGATCATTCCAGGCTTTGCGATGGACGGGCAGGGCAAACCGCTGATGTCGTTTGGCGTGATGGGCGGGCCAATGCAGGCGCAGGGGCATATGCAGATGGCGCTGCGCATTATGCTGCATGGGCAAAACCCGCAGGCGGCGATCGACGCCCCGCGCTGGCGCGTGGTGCAGGGTCGGGAGGTGATCGTCGAATCGACCTTTGATCGCAACACCATTGCGGCGCTGCGTGAACGCGGGCATCAGATCGTGGTGGAAGATCCGCTGCAGGATTACAACTTTGGTGGTGCGCAGGTGATCTATCGCATGCCGGAAGGGCATTACGTCGCCGCGACCGAAAGCCGCAAAGACGGGCAGGCGTTAGTGAGTTAAACCGTGCGGTCTGGAGCCCGGTGGCGCTGCGCTTACCGGGCCTACGAAAACAGATGCGAAAACAGATGTAGGCCGGGTAAGGCGTAGCCGCCACCCGGCTTTTTTTCACCCAATGCTAAACGGATCCGCATCCTGCCACGCCGGAAACTTCTCGCGGTACTCTTTCAACGCCGTCAACGACAGCTCCGCGTCAATCCGCGTCGCCTGATGTGGCTCGGCGGTCGCAATAATTTCTCCCTGCGGATTCACCACCCGGCTGTCGCCGCGATAGTGATGCCCGTTGCCATCCGTTCCCACGCGGTTACACCCTACCACGTAAGCCTGATTCTCAATCGCGCGCGCCACCAGCAGCGCCTGCCAGTGCAGCGAGCGCGGCGCAGGCCAGTTGGCGACGTACAGCGCCAGATCGTAATCGTTGCGGTTGCGGGACCAGACCGGGAAGCGCAGGTCGTAGCAGACCAGCGGCAGTATGCGCCAGCCGCGCCACTCAAACACCACGCGCTCGTTCCCGGCTTCGTAGTGATGATGCTCATCGGCCATGCGGAACAGGTGGCGTTTGTCGTAGAAGTGCAGCGTGCCGTCCGGCTCGACCAGCAGGAAACGGTTCACCGGGCCGCGCTCGGTCTGCAGCGCGGCGCTTCCGGCGACGAGCGCGTTGGTTTGCTGCGCCTTGCTGTGCATCCAGGCGACCACTTCCTCCTGCGGCAGGGACTGCTTTGCCGCCTCCATGGCGAATCCGGTGGTGAACATTTCCGGCAGGACAATCACGTCGCGTCCGGCGATCTCTTCGAGCTGGCGATCAAAATGGCGCAGGTTGGCGGGACCGTCCATCCACACCAGGGGTTGCTGTAAAAGGGTAATCTTCAGACCAGGCACAATCAGGACTCCTCGAAAGACGGCTTTTTGACACTGTAGCACGGGAAAAAGAGAAAATGTGGCAATAAAAAACCCCGCACGCGGCGGGGTTTGTGGAAGCGTTTCGTTTACGCCGCTTCAGGTTTGCGGACTTTCTCCGGCAGCTTTACCGGCTTAGTCGCCAGCTCGTCGTGCTCGAAATCATCCACGTTGATGCTGCGCAGACGGCTCTCTTCCGCTTTCACCAGCACTGCGGCTTCATTCTGGTCGATGATGCCACCTGCCAGCGCCTGTTTCGCCAGTTCGTCCAGGCGGGTAAACGGCAGGTTTTTGCCCAGCTGTTTACAGATTTTCTGGTGAATCGGATCGGCGGCCATCACGTCCAGCAGCGCCTCTTCCAGCAGACCGACCGGGTTATGCGGCGTCGGTTTCAGGTACTGACCACGACCGATACGGGAGCGGGTCGCGCTTGGCACCTGCAGGATCTTCGCCACTTTGTGATCCAGAATATCGGACGGTGCCAGGTGGTGACGACCGGTCGGGAAGATGACCGCGCGCAGAGCGCCTGCCACAAAGCGGTTCGGGAAGTTCGCCAGCAGATCGTCAATCGCCTGCTCTGCCTGGTACAGGGCATCCTGCACGCCCCAGTGGACCAGCGGCAGATCCGCTTCATGACGGCCTTCATCGTCGTAACGTTTCAGAACCGCAGAGGCGAGGAACACCTGGCTCAAAACATCGCCCAGACGCGCAGAGATACGCTCGCGACGCTTCAGGCTACCGCCCAGGACGGCCATCGACACATCTGACAGCAGCGCCAGGTTCGCACTCAGGCGGTTCAGATGCTGGTAGTAACGTTTGGTCGCATCGCCCGTTGGCGTCGAGCTGGTGAGACCGCGCGTCAGGCCCAGCCAGAAGCTGCGCATTTTGTTGCTGCCGACGTGGCCGATGTGTTTGAACAGCAGTTTATCGAACGCATCGACATCGTTGTTTTGCGCCGCCGCCATCTCTTCCAGTACATACGGATGGCAGCGAATCGCGCCCTGGCCGAAGATCATCATGCTACGGGTCAGAATGTTTGCGCCTTCCACGGTGATGGCAATCGGTGCGCCCTGATAGCCGCGCGCCAGGAAGTTGCCTTCGCCGAGCATAATGCCTTTACCGCCGGCAATATCCATCGCATCAATAATTGACTGCTGTGCGCGGTGGGTGCAGTGATATTTCACGATAGCCGAGAGCACGGCCGGTTTTTCGCCGAGCATGATGCCGTAAGTGATCAGCGACGCAGCGGCGTCCATCACATAGGCGTTGCCTGCGATACGTGCCAGTGGCTCTTCGATCCCTTCCATCTTACCGATGGAGATTTTGAACTGACGGCGGATATGGGCGTAAGCACCAATCCCCATCGCGACGGATTTCAGGCCACCGGTAGAGTTCGATGGCAGGGTAATGCCACGACCGACCGACAGACATTCCACCAGCATACGCCAGCCCTGACCGGCCATTTTCGGGCCGCCGATGATGTAATCAATCGGCACAAAGATATCTTGGCCGCGGGTCGGGCCGTTCTGGAACGGCACGTTCAGCGGGAAGTGACGACGACCGATTTCAACACCTGGGGTAGAGGTCGGGATCAGCGCACAGGTGATGCCCAGATCTTCCTCGTCGCCCAGCAGTCTGTCCGGGTCAGAGAGTTTGAACGCCAGGCCCAGTACGGTGGCGATAGGGGCCAGCGTAATGTAACGCTTGTTCCAGGTAAGGCGCA
The DNA here is from genome assembly GCF_058791735.1 of Lelliottia sp. EB106-05-01-XG201. Classification (NCBI taxonomy): domain Bacteria; kingdom Pseudomonadati; phylum Pseudomonadota; class Gammaproteobacteria; order Enterobacterales; family Enterobacteriaceae; genus Lelliottia; species Lelliottia sp. EB106-05-01-XG201. The sequence continues at coordinate 3,739,815 of NZ_JBYTDV010000001.1, read as the reverse complement.
TGCCCAGCACCTGCTGGCCCTGCCACTCGCCCATACAGACGACGCCGGTATCCGGGATCGCACCGGCATCTGAACCCGCTTCGGGGCTTGTCAGCGCGAAGCACGGGATTTCCTGACCACGCGCCAGGCGCGGCAGATAGTGATCTTTTTGCTCTTCGGTGCCGTAGTGTTGCAGCAGCTCACCCGGGCCTAATGAGTTAGGTACGCCGACGGTGATCGCCAGAATGCCTGACACGCCAGCCAGTTTTTGCAGCACGCGAGCCTGAGCGTAAGCGGAAAACTCCAGGCCGCCGTACTCTTTCTTGATGATCATCGCGAAGAAGCGATGCTCTTTCAGGTACGCCCACAGTTCAGGAGGCAGATCGGCCATTTCATGGGTGATCTCGAAGTCGTTGGCCATGCGGCACGCTTCTTCTACCGGCCCATCAATAAAGGCTTGTTCTTCGGCGGTGAGGCGCGGCTGCGGGTAGTTATGCAGCTTTTTCCAGTCCGGGTTGCCCTGGAACAGATCGCCTTCCCACCAGGTGGTGCCCGCGTCGATCGCCTCTTTTTCCGTGCGTGACATCGGCGGCATCACTTTACGGAAGCCGCGGAACACCGGGGCAGAAATCATTGACTTACGCATCGCCGGGACGTTAAACGGCAGCAGAATGATGGCCAGCGGCAGGACAAGCCAGATATTCCACAGACCCGCGAGGCCAAGCGCGGCAGTCCAGGCCAGCAGAATCAGGCTACTCAGAACTAAACTTACGCGGTGATAGAACAACACACCGAGCAGTACAACGGTTGCGATAATGCTCAAAATCATCATAAAGAAAAGCTCCCTTGCTTGTAGGAGGTCTGACCACTTGTGATGATATGGTTGTAGTGGATGTTATTTCTTTTAGCAATGCATTCACAAAATAATTACAACCTGGTTCACATTGTTCGGGTTTTCGCAGGCACGAATCATCAAAACGCCGGAGGATTTGCATGGCTTTAGCTTCTCGGTTTTACTGCTATCCGGTACACTCCGTTTGTTATTCATCAATACTGAAGGATTATCCTCATGTACCAGGATCTTATTCGTAACGAACTGAACGAAGCTGCGGAAACGCTGGCTAACTTTCTGAAAGATGAAGCCAATATTCACGCGATTCAGCGTGCGGCGGTTCTGCTGGCAGACAGCTTCAAAGCTGGCGGCAAAGTGCTTTCCTGCGGTAACGGCGGCTCCCACTGCGACGCCATGCACTTCGCGGAAGAGTTGACCGGTCGCTATCGCGAAAACCGTCCGGGCTACCCGGCGATTGCGATTTCTGACGTGAGCCACATCTCCTGCGTGGGTAACGACTTTGGTTACGATCATATTTTCTCGCGCTACGTTGAAGCGGTAGGCCGTGAAGGCGATGTTCTGCTGGGCATCTCGACCTCCGGTAACTCCGGTAACGTGATCAAAGCGATTGAAGCCGCGCGTGAGAAGGGGATGAAAGTCATCACCCTGACCGGCAAAGATGGCGGCAAAATGGCGGGAACCTCGGATATCGAAATCCGTGTGCCGCATTTTGGTTATGCTGACCGTATTCAGGAAATTCACATCAAAGTGATCCATATCCTGATCCAGCTGATCGAAAAAGAGATGGTTAAGTAAGTCTTCGCTGGGGGCATTTTGCCCCCGCTGTTGTGGAGGTGAAGTATGTGCGAATTGCTCGGGATGAGCGCCAATGTGCCAACCGATATCTGCTTTAGTTTCACCGGGCTGGTGCAGCGCGGTGGAGGAACCGGGCCGCATAAAGACGGCTGGGGCATTACCTTCTACGAAGGCAAAGGCTGTCGCACGTTCAAAGATCCGCAACCCAGCTTCAACTCTCCCATCGCCCGCCTGGTGCAGGATTATCCGATAAAATCTCGTTCGGTGATCGCCCATATTCGTCAGGCAAACCGCGGCGAAGTGGCGCTGGAAAATACCCATCCGTTTACCCGTGAGCTGTGGGGCCGCAACTGGACCTACGCCCATAACGGGCAGCTGACCGGGTATAAATCGCTTGAGACGGGGAATTTCCGTCCGGTGGGCGAAACCGACAGCGAGAAGGCCTTTTGCTGGTTACTGCACAAGCTGACGGAGCGTTATCCGCGCACGCCGGGCAACATGGAGGCAGTGTTTAAATACATCGGCACTTTGGCCCGCGAGCTGCGTGAGAAGGGCGTGTTTAATATGCTGCTGTCGGATGGGCGTTACGTGATGGCGTTCTGCTCGACTAATCTGTTCTGGATCACGCGACGCGCGCCCTTTGGTGTGGCCAAGCTGCTGGATCAGGATGTGGAAATTGATTTTCAAACCGAAACCACACCTGACGATGTGGTCACGGTTATCGCCACTCAGCCCCTGACGGGGAATGAAACCTGGCAAAAGATTATGCCAGGCGAGTGGGCGTTATTTTGTCTCGGGAACCGCGTAGTTTGACGCCAGCTGCGGGTGGACGACTTCATGACTCAGCGGTTTGCTGACGATGTAGCGACCATCCGCGACCGAGACGGTCGGCGGTTTGTGCGTCTGCTGGAAGTAGTCATACCCCGGTTTCAGCTGTTTCCAGAAATCCGCGTAGGTTGAGTACTTATGACGCTCCATGTTGGCATCGGTCATGCGGAACGGATAGATGCTGACCTGAACACCCGACTGGCCGAAGACTAACGCGCCGGTGACAAACTGGAAAATCTCATCAATACCGCTGTCCGTCATGGCGTAGCAGCCAATGGACACGCAGGCACCGTGAATCATCAGGTATTTACCTTCGTAACCATGCGCCCGATCGTAAGCGTTCGGGAAGCCGATGTTGATAGCTTTATAGAAGCGGCTGTCGGGTTTGAGCTGATTGCGTTGAACGGTGTAGAAACCTTCAGGACTTTTAAAATCACCCTGACGTTGTTTCGGGCCGAGGCCACCGGAATAGTTACAGATTTTGTAGCTATCAAGCAGTTGATATGTCTCGCCCATTTTGACAAATAGATCGAGCGTGCGTTCTTCCTTGAAGATCTGAATATAAACTGGTGATCCCATTAATTGCTGTTTATATTCTTTGCTGACCGGTGTGGTTGAGCTGTTGCTGCCAAGCAGCCCTGCAAACGAGACACACGGGATCAGAAGCATCGCAATGAACAATGCGATTTTACGCATACTACAAGTTCCTTGATAAAGCCAAACCAACTTGCCAGGACGGCAAAAGAGACCCGAAATCAGAATACTCTGGATTAGGAGCGCTCACATTAGCATCGCTGCATTTTTTCGCAAGAGTGAACTAATGAGTTTACAAATTAGTTGGCATTTATAACTTATCCGGCGGCGTTTGAATCCAGGAACTTTGCGAAATTGTATGTGATGTGAACATGGTGATACTTTTCAATTCTGATTCTTTAACTGTATACTTATCCAGTGAAAGGTGAGGGTTGAGTATGCGCAAAATAATCCATGTCGATATGGACTGCTTTTTTGCCGCAGTGGAGATGCGTGATAATCCGGCGCTGCGGGATGTCCCCATCGCTATTGGCGGCAGCCGCGTTAAGCGTGGCGTGATCAGCACCGCCAACTATCCGGCGCGCAAATTTGGCGTGCGCAGCGCCATGCCAACGGCGATGGCCCTCAAACTCTGCCCGCATCTGATTCTTTTGCCCGGTCGCTTCGATGCCTATAAAGAGGCCTCGATCCACATCCGCGAAATTTTCTCCCGCTATACGTCGCTCATCGAACCGCTCTCCCTCGACGAAGCCTATCTCGACGTCACGGACAGCGTGCACTGCCACGGCTCGGCCACGCTGATGGCGCAGGAGATCCGCCAGACCATTTTTAACGAGCTGAACTTAACGGCCTCCGCGGGCATCGCCCCGGTCAAATTCCTCGCCAAAATTGCCTCAGATCTCAACAAGCCGGACGGGCAGTATGTCATCACTCCCGATGAGGTTCCGGCGTTTTTGAAAACGCTGCCGCTGGGCAAAATCCCCGGCGTCGGTAAAGTTTCTGCCGCCAAACTGGAGACGCTCGGCCTGCGCACCAGTGAAGACGTGCAGAACAGCGATCTGGCGATGCTCCTCAAACGCTTTGGCAAGTTTGGCCGGGTGCTGTGGGAGCGCAGTCAGGGGATCGATGAGCGCAGTATTAATAGCGAGCGCCTGCGTAAATCCGTGGGGGTGGAACGCACCCTGGCGGAAGATATTCATGAGTGGAACGACTGCGAAACTATTATTGTCGAGCAGCTCTATCCCGAGCTGGAACGACGGCTGGCGAAGGTCAAACCCGACCTGCTAATTGCCCGTCAGGGGGTGAAACTCAAGTTTAACGACTTCCAGCAAACCACCCAGGAGCACGTCTGGCCGCGCCTGAATAAAGACGATCTGATTGCAACGGCCAAGAAAGCCTGGCAGGAGCGTCGAGGGGGAAGGGGAGTGAGGCTGGTGGGGTTGCACGTCACGCTGTTGGACCCGCAGCTGGAGCGGCAGCTGGTGCTGGGACTGTAAAAAAGCCCGGTGGCGCTAACGCTTACCGGGCCTACGTTTAGCTCCCTCTCCCGTGGGAGAGGGTTGGGGTGAGGGCATCAGACCGCACCCATCCCCACTAGCAACTTACTTAGCCGGAATCGATTTCAGCAGTTCGGTCAGCAGCGTCCAGTAGTGGCCCACGCTTTCGATATGCACCTGCTCGTCCGGAGAGTGCGGACCAGTAATGGTCGGCCCAATGGAGACCATGTCCATATCCGGGTACGGTTTCTTGAACAGACCGCACTCCAGACCCGCGTGGATCACCTGAATGTTCGGCGTGCTGTTGAACAGACGCTGATAGGTTTCACGCACCAGCGCCATGACCGGAGAGGTCGCGTCTGGCTGCCAGCCCGGGTAGCTGCCCTTGGCGGAGGTTTTCGCGCCAGACAGTTTGCCCAGAGATTCCAGCATGCTCACCACATACTCTTTACCGCTATCGATAAGCGAACGGATCAGGCAGATGATTTCTGCGCTGTCGTCAGTCATGGTCACCACGCCGACGTTCAGGGAGGTTTCCACCACGCCTTTCGCCACGTCAGAGTTGCGGATCACGCCGTTTGGCGTGGCGTTCAGCAGCTGGACAAAGCTGTCGCGAGACTGAGTCGTCAGCGCGGCTTTATCGCTGGTGACGGATTCCAGAACCACGGTCAGGTTTTTCTCTTTGATCGACAGTTCGTTTTTCAGGATATCCAGGTAGACGTTCGCCAGGTTTTTCAGCTCGTCGGCTTTATTTGCCGGGACCGCCACGGTCGCGAAGGCTTCACGTGGGATCGCGTTACGCAGCGTACCGCCGTTGAAGTCGACCAGACGCAGATCCAGCTCGGCCGCGTGACCGGCCAGGAAGCGCGCCAGCAGTTTGTTGGCGTTGCCCAGACCCAAATGGATATCACCACCGGAGTGGCCGCCTTTCAGCCCTTTCAGCGTCAGCTTGAAGGTCTGGAAACCAGCAGGAATGGCTTCACGAGTCAGCGGCAGGGTAGAGATGAAATCAATACCACCGGCGCAACCCATGTAGATCTCACCCTCTTCTTCAGAGTCGGTGTTGATCAGGATATCAGCCTGCAGCCAGTTGGCCTGCAGACCAAACGCGCCGTCCATCCCGGCTTCTTCGGTCATGGTCAGCAGCACTTCCAGCGGGCCGTGCTCAACGCTATCGTCAGCCAGCACCGCCAGCGCGGAGGCCATACCGATACCGTTATCCGCACCCAGCGTCGTGCCGCGTGCTTTCACCCATTCGCCGTCGATGTACGGCTGAATAGGATCTTTAGTGAAGTCGTGGTCGGTGTCGTTGTTTTTCTGCGGGACCATATCCAGGTGCGCCTGAAGCACAACCGGTTTGCGGTTTTCCATACCTGCGGTAGCCGCTTTACGAATCAGAATATTGCCTACCTGGTCACGCTCCGCGTGCAGGCCTTTTTCCTTCGCCCAGCCCATAATATGTTCGGCAAGCTGTTCTTCGTGATAGGAAGGGTGAGGAATGGAACAGATTTTGGCAAAAATATCCCACAGCGGCTGTGGAGATAATTGAGACAGTTCAGACACGATAAGTCTCCTTGTCGTGGCGCTGCAAACAAGCTTGCAGGTCACAGGGTTAGCAGGGTGATAGTCAGCACAAGTCGGGCTTGCGAGATGAGGTTGAGAATACCACTTTCTCCGTCCGCTGCTAGCATAAAGCAAGTAAAAACTCCCCGCTGGGCCGCTTAACACTGGTTTTTAGTGCGTCAGATCTCTATAATCTCGCGCAACCTATTTCCCCTTCGAACACTTTTTAAGCCGTATATAAACAGGCTGGGACATCACATGAGCGAAAAATACGTCGTCACCTGGGACATGTTGCAGATTCACGCGCGCAAACTGGCTGCACGCCTGATGCCTTCTGAACAGTGGAAAGGCATTATTGCCGTGAGCCGTGGCGGTCTGGTACCGGGCGCACTGCTGGCGCGTGAACTGGGTATTCGCCATGTCGATACCGTCTGCATCTCCAGCTATGACCACGATAACCAGCGCGAGCTGACCGTGCTGAAACGCGCTGAAGGCGACGGCGAAGGCTTCATCGTCATCGACGATCTGGTGGACACCGGCGGTACCGCGGTTGCGATCCGCGATATGTATCCAAAAGCGCATTTCGTCACCATCTTCGCCAAACCGGCTGGTAAGCCGCTGGTTGACGACTACGTGATCGACATCCCGCAGGACACCTGGATTGAGCAGCCGTGGGATATGGGCGTGGTCTTCGTGCCGCCGATTTCTGGCCGTTAATGACAGAACGAAATTATTTTTAACGCCCGGTGATGCCGGGCGTTGTTTTTTTTAGCCTCCAGCGCGTTACAATGGACTCTATGTGACGTAATCATGGAGGCAGCGCGCAATGACCCAGGCGAATCTTAGCGAAACCCTGTTCAAACCTCGTTTCAAACACCCGGAAACGTCGACGCTTGTTCGTCGCTTCAACCCTGGCACTCAGCCTGCTGTGCAGTCCGCCCTGGACGGCAAAAACGTGCCGCACTGGTATCGCATGATTAACCGTCTGATGTGGATTTGGCGCGGCATTGATGCCCGTGAAATTCTCGACGTGCAGGCGCGCATCGTCATGAGCGAGGCCGATCGCACCGACAGCGATCTCTACGATACGGTGGTCGGTTATCGCGGCGGCAACTGGATCTACGAGTGGGCCTCTCAGGCGATGATTTGGCAGCAAAAAGCCTCCCAGGAGCAGGACCAAACCCTCAGCGGCAAGCACTGGCTCCACGCCGCCAACCTCTACAGCATCGCTGCTTATCCACATCTGAAGGGCGACGACCTCGCGGAACAGGCGCAGGCGCTGGCGAATCGCGCGTATGAAGAAGCCGCCCAGCGTTTGCCGTGCAACGTCCGCGAAATCGAGTTCACCATTCCCGGCGGCGCGCCGGTCACTGGATTCCTGCACATGCCGCCAGGCGAAGGCCCGTTCCCGACGGTGATGATGTGCGGTGGTCTGGACTCTCTGCAAATTGATTATTTCAGCCTGTTTGAGCGCTACTTCGCACCAAAAGGGGTCGCGATGCTGACGCTGGATATGCCGTCGATCGGTTTTTCCTCGAAGTGGAAGCTGACGCAGGACTCCAGTTTATTGCACCAGCATGCGTTAAAAGCGCTGGAGAATATTCCCTGGGTGGATCACACCCGCGTGGCGGCGTTTGGCTTCCGGTTTGGTGCTAACGTCGCGGTGCGTCTGGCGTATCTCGAATCGTCGCGCCTGAAAGCGGTGGCCTGTCTGGGGCCAGTTGTCCATGCGCTGCTGAGCGATCCGACGCGTCAGGGAAGCGTCCCGGAGATGTATCTCGACGTCCTCGCCAGCCGCCTTGGCATGCATGATGCGTCAGACGAAGCGCTGCGCGTGGAGCTGAATCGCTATTCCCTCAAAACGCAGGGTCTGCTCGGGCGTCGTTGCCCAACGCCGATGCTGTCCGGCTTCTGGAAGAACGATCCCTTCAGCCCGGAAGAGGAGTCGCGTTTAATCACCTCGTCATCTTCGGATGGCAAGCTGCTCGAGATACCCTTCAGCCCGGTGTATCAGAATTTTGACAAAGCATTGAACGAGATTACACGCTGGATCACCCAGAGATTGTGTTAATAGATTGCTAAATTTTGATGGTTTGGTAAAACAGTGGCTTCACAAAAGGAGATCGCAATGACGTTACCGAGTGGACACCCGAAAAGTAGACTGATTAAGAAGTTCATGGCTCTTGGCCCGTATATTCGAGAAGAGCAGTGTGAAGAGAATCGCTTTTTTTTCGACTGCCTGGCTGTTTGCGTCAACGTGAAGCCTGCACCCGAAAAACGGGAGTTCTGGGGCTGGTGGATGGAGATGAACGCGGAAGAGAAGCGTTTTACTTATAGCTATCACTTTGGTTTGTTTAACAAAGATGGCCACTGGGAAGCGACAACTATCAAAGATCAGGAAGTGATCGATCGTCTGGAATTGACCCTGCGTGGTTTCCACGACAGAGCGCGCGAACTGCTGGCGACGCTGGATTTAAAGCTCGAACCGGCTGATGACTTCACTAACCAGCAGGTTAAGCTCTCCGCTTAACGCTTTACCCGCCTAAGCGACAGACAATAAAAAACCCGGCCATTTTCGCGCCGGGTTCTTTTTTATCCAATATCAGAACTGGTAGGTCATACCAACGGCAACGATATCATCGCTGCTCACGCCCAGTTTATTATCGTCGTCCAGCTGGTTGATTTTATAATCAACAAACGCGGACATATTTTTGTTGAAATAATAGGTCGCGCCGACGTCGATGTATTTCACGATGTCTTCATCGCCGATACCTTCAATATCCTTACCTTTGGACTGGACATAGCCCAGGGAAGGACGCAGACCGAAATCGAACTGATATTGTGCTACCACTTCGAAGTTCTGCGCTTTATTGGCGAAGCCACCGGAAATTGGGGTCATATTACGGGTTTCAGAATACATCGCCGCCAGGTAAATATCGTTGGCGTCATATTTCAGACCGGTCGCCCAGGCTTCCGCTTTATCGCCTTCGCCGCGTGCCAGCAGATTCTGCGCGTTGGTACGGTCAGAGTTGGTGTACGCGCCGCTGACGGCGAAATCGCTGCCGCCGAAATCGTAAGTCAGAGAGGTGCCGAAGCCGTCACCGTTCTGTTTCTTAGGATCGCGACCTTCGTTTTTGCCCTGGTACTGGAGGGTCATGTCCAGGCCATCGATCGCGCCGAAGAAGTCGGTGTTGCGATAGGTCGCAAGGCCGGTGGCACGCTTAGTCATGAAGTTATCGGTCTGCGCGGAAGAGTCGCCGCCGAATTCCGGGAACATATCGGTCCAGGCTTCCACGTCATACAGTGCGCCGAGGTTACGACCGTAGTCGAAGGAGCCGAAGTCTTTCAGCTTCACACCCGCGAAGGCCAGACGGGTTTTCTGTGTGGAATCGCTCTCGGCTTTATTGCCGGAGAATTCAGCTTCCCAACGGCCATAACCGGTCAGCTGATCGTTAATTTGGGTTTCGCCTTTAAAACCAAAACGGACGTAAGTCTGGTCGCCGTCTTTAGTATCGTCATCACTCAGGTAATGCATTGCTTTTACTTTGCCGTACACGTCCAGTTTATTACCGTTTTTATTATAAACTTCAGCTGCGTGTACAGATGCGGAAGCCACTACGCCCATTACCACTAATGCCAGAGTGCTCTTTTTCATTTTCAATCCTGATGTTTTATAAAACGCGCTAATATTCGCTGAGCAATAAGATTCGGCTTATTACCCCGTGAAAAACAGGAAGGGTTTTATCGTCTGCGGGTGAAGGTTTTATGACAAAGTAAGAATATGTTTAAAAAAGTATGTTTTATTTTTTCAGTCATAAATCTGTCAAAATCTGCCGCTACGCTTCCTGATCCCGCGCAACAAAGTGGCGTGCTCAGTGCGCCAGCAGTTGGCAACGGCGCTGAGTCCTGTTAAAACGTCTGATTGACATCATTTTCCCTTATTGTTGAATGGCAGAGAATCATGAGTGACAGCCAGACGCTGGTCGTAAAACTCGGTACCAGTGTTTTAACAGGCGGATCGCGCCGCCTTAATCGCGCCCACATTGTTGAACTTGTCCGCCAGTGCGCACAGCTTCATGCCGCAGGTCATCGTATTGTGATTGTTACGTCAGGGGCGATTGCCGCCGGGCGTGAACATCTGGGCTACCCCGAACTCCCCGCCACCATCGCCTCTAAACAGCTGCTGGCCGCGGTCGGGCAAAGCCGTCTGATTCAACTGTGGGAACAGCTGTTCTCTATCTATGGCATTCACATTGGGCAGATGCTGCTCACTCGCGCCGACATGGAAGACCGGGAACGCTTCCTGAACGCGCGCGACACCCTGCGTGCGCTGCTGGATAACAACATCGTTCCGGTCATTAACGAGAACGACGCGGTGGCGACGGCTGAAATCAAAGTCGGCGATAACGATAACCTCTCGGCACTGGCGGCGATTCTGGCCGGTGCGGATAAACTGCTGCTGCTGACGGATCAGCAGGGTCTGTTCACTGCCGACCCGCGTAACAATCCGGAAGCACAGCTGATTAAAGATGTGCACGGCATCGACGACGCCCTGCGCGCCATCGCCGGAGACAGCGTTTCCGGGCTGGGCACCGGCGGAATGGGTACCAAGCTGCAGGCCGCCGATGTCGCCTGTCGCGCGGGGATCGACACTATCATCGCTGCGGGCAGCCGTCCGGGCGTGATTGGCGACGTGATGGAAGGCCTCTCTGTCGGCACCCGTTTCCACGCTCAGGCTTCCCCCCTGGAAAACCGCAAACGCTGGATCTTTGGCGCACCGCCAGCCGGTGAAATCACCGTGGATGAAGGGGCGACCTCAGCGATTCTGGAAAGAGGGAGTTCATTACTTCCGAAAGGAATTAAAAGCGTGACAGGCAACTTCTCCCGTGGTGAAGTGATTCGTATCTGCAATCTTGAAGGTCGCGATATTGCCCACGGCGTTAGCCGCTACAATAGCGACGCGCTGAGACGCATTGCCGGGCATCATTCACAGCAAATCGACGCAATTCTGGGCTACGAATATGGCCCGGTTGCTGTGCATCGTGACGATATGATCATTCGCTAAGGAGCCAATCATGCTGGAACAAATGGGCGCAGCTGCCAAAGCCGCCTCTTATAAACTGGCGCTCCTTTCCAGCCGCGAGAAAAACCGCGTTCTGGAAAAAATCGCTGACTATCTGGAAGCTCAGTCGCCGCAAATTTTACTCGCCAACGAGCAGGATTTAGCTGAAGCGCGCAACAACGGCCTGAGCGAGGCGATGCTCGATCGTCTGGCGCTGAACCCTGCGCGCCTGAAAAGCATCGCCGACGACGTGCGTCAGGTCTGTAATCTGGCCGACCCGGTTGGGCAGGTGATTGACGGCGGGCTGCTCGACAGTGGCCTGCGCATCGAACGCCGCCGCGTGCCGCTCGGCGTCATCGGCGTGATTTATGAAGCGCGCCCGAACGTGACTGTCGACGTCGCATCCCTGTGCTTGAAAACGGGTAACGCGGCCATTCTGCGAGGCGGGAAAGAGACATGGCGCACCAACGCGGCGACCGTGAAAGTCATCCAGCAGGCGCTGGAAGAGTGCGGTCTGCCAGCGGGTGCGGTTCAGGCCATCGAGAGCCCGGATCGCGCGCTGGTCAATGAAATGCTGCGCATGGACAAATATATCGACATGCTGATCCCACGCGGCGGCGCGGGTCTGCACAAGCTGTGCCGCGAACAGTCGACCATTCCGGTGATCACCGGCGGGATTGGCGTGTGTCATATCCTGGTGGATGAGAGCGCCGAATTCGCGCCAGCGCTGAAGATTATCGTCAATGCTAAAACCCAGCGTCCGAGCACCTGCAACACCGTTGAAACACTGCTGGTGCATCAGGGTATCGCAAAGACGTTCTTGCCTGCGCTAAGTCAGCAAATGGCCGAGAGCGGCGTGACGCTGCATGCGGATGACAACGCGCTGGCACTGCTGAAAGATGGCCCCGCCAAAGTGGAAGCGGTCAAAGCGGAACAGTATGACGACGAGTATCTGTCGCTGGATCTGAACGTGAAAGTGGTCGCCGATCTGGACGATGCCATCGCCCACATTCGCGCCCACGGCACGCAGCACTCCGACGCGATTCTGACTCGCACCCTGCGCAACGCCGATCGCTTTATCAATGAAGTGGACTCTTCGGCGGTCTACGTCAACGCCTCAACGCGCTTCACCGACGGCGGCCAGTTTGGGCTGGGTGCCGAAGTGGCGGTCAGCACGCAAAAACTGCACGCCCGCGGCCCAATGGGTCTGGAAGCGCTGACCACCTACAAGTGGATCGGCTTCGGTGATGATACGATTCGTGCGTAAATAAACGAGGGTGATGCAAAAATAGGCATTTGATTCTCAAGGCCATTGACGCATCACCCCGTTAGTTTTAACCTTTTGCCCCGTGGTTACACTCGTAACCGGCCTCTCAGGGCCGATATAGCTCAGTTGGTAGAGCAGCGCATTCGTAATGCGAAGGTCGTAGGTTCGACTCCTATTATCGGCACCATTCAAGCAAGCATCTCAAAAAGTTAATTCTAGTCTTCTGCAACCTTCATACTCTAGCTTGTAGCCCTTTCCTATTCTTTTGGGATCTCGGGATGACTTGTTTATGACTTCATTTAAGGTATGCCCTTTTCGATTAGCTCGTAGAGCTTAACCAAGGTTTCTTTGTAAAGCGATTATGGGGCAAAGTCGAATGTTCAATTGTCGCTGGCTTCCTGATAGGATTAATCTGTACTTTTTTATCTGGGATAGGGATATGAAAAAAACTTTGATTGCAACGTTAGTGGGCATAACGATGTTAACTGGATGTGGGCCACAAGAGTTGACTCCAGAACAAAAACAAGAAATTGCTGCTCTGAAAGCCGAATTGTCCCAAACTGAGGGGGAAATTTCCGCAGCGAAAGATCTTGAAAAACAATTTTCGGGTGGATTGATAAAGAATCTGACTACGGCAAGACTGGAAATATTAGGAACTAATAAGGCTCTTTTGGAGCAGCGAATTAATGCTGTTGAATCCGGAGCCAAAATTGACGTCGTCATATCTGGGGTAAAACCCGATCTTGAACTTGCTGACTCAATTAAAAATGAAATTGGTAACCTCAATGTAAAAATCAACGAAGCTAAGGCAGATGCCAGTCAGTATAGCGGTGGGTTAATACAGGCACTTAAATTATCAACTGTTGCCACAGAAGAGCAGAGTATGGCAATGCTCCAGCAAAAATACCTCACAGCGAAATATGGCCTCGCTGAAGTCAAGTTGGCACCAGCACAAGATAATATCTCCAAAAATAACCCAGGGTTGGAGGCAACGGCTAAAGCGCCTCAAGAACAACCTGCTTTGCTGCCTCCAGCAGAAGGTCCGTTTGGCTTAGAAGCTGGTCTGACACAGAAAAATATAGAAGATATGATCGGTGCAAAGCTCAAGCCTCTTCCTGACAGCGTGAATCTGTATACTTCCGATAAGTTACCAAAGCAAAATGCTGATTTTGAAATGTATGGTTTGCTGATTTCGCCGAAAGTGGGCTTATGTGAAATCAGGGCTGTGGGTAAAAACATTGATACTGATAGCTATGGAATTGCTCTTAAATCCAAATTTGAAGATTTGACCAATTCTTTAACTACGCTCTATGGAAAGGCTGAGAGTACTGACCTTTTATTGGCGGGTTCAATCTGGAAAGAACCTCAAGACTGGATGATGGGACTAAACAAAAAAGAACGCTTCTTATCTGCTACGTGGAAAGGAACAAAAGAGACGCCGCTTAAAAATAACATTCATGCTATCTCAATTGGAGCCAGAGCGAATAGTTCTGAACAAGGTTATATTTACCTCGAGTACTTATTTACAAATGATGAGGTTTGCCAGGAAGAGATTGATGGGGCGAAAAGAAATTCACTTTGATTGATGCTGTCAACTTTTTATTTTAATTTTTTATATTTAAGGTTTTTTGAATATAAGGCCGTCTCTCTCTGAAGTGAGGGAGGCGGTTTTTGATTATATATCTGTCTATGAGTTGAATTTTCTTTGAATAAAAAAGAGTTGTTTATTTATAGTATTAACTTAAAGACTGATGCCATTTTTTAAGTGGAACAAGCCAACAAGGAAACCCCCATGCTCATCCAGGAAGTATTACATAACAAAAAAGACTACCTTGAACTCCTTCTCTTAGGCGATGAGCAGGAGGATATGATCGATCGCTATCTCGACGCAGGGCGGATGTTCAAGCTGGATGATAATGGCGTGAAATGCATTGCCGTCGTTCTGGCGTTAAACAGCCACGAGTGTGAACTGAAAAATATCGCGACCGATCCTGCATCCCAACGAAAGGGATACGGCAAGGCTATGATCGAATTCCTGAAAAAAACCTACTTTACGTCTTTTAACACCATGTATGTCGGTACCGGCGATGTGCCTTCTACCCTTGATTTCTATCAACGTTGTGGGTTTGTTGAGTCCCATCGGGTGACGGATTTCTTTATCGATAATTATGATCATCCTATCTTTGAGGGCGGCATACAGTTACGTGATATGGTTTATCTGAAACAAACCCGATGACCACTACAACCCAGAATCAAATTTCCTGCAAAAAGGGAGCGACATAACCGCTCCCTTTCATCATCACCCTTTCGGGAAAATCCAGACGTGCTTTTCCGGTAACGCCAGGTGGCAATGCTGCGGATCGCGAACCTCAGTGCCATAGGCGCGGATCACAAAATCATCGCCGCTCGTGCGGAACAGGTATTCCCAGCGATCGCCGAGATACATGCTGGTCAGCAGCGGGAGTTCGAACTGATTTTCCCCTGGCCCGTCGACTAACGCCACGCGTTCGACGCGGATCACCGCCGTGCCTTCCTGGCCGCTTTGCACACCCTCAGCAGCTTTGCCCCACAGGGACCAGCCACTGCCTTCGATGCGCGCTTTGCCGTCGCGCACGTCGGTAATTTTGCCGTGCAGACGGTTGTTGCTCCCCATAAACTCGGCGGTAAACAGCGTTTTTGGCGAACCGTACATCTCCTGCGGCGTGCCCTGTTGCTCGATTTTGCCGTTGTTGAGCAGCAGGATGCGGTCAGAAATCGCCATCGCCTCATTCTGATCGTGCGTCACCATCAGCGCCGACAGCCCGAGCTTGATGATCAGCTCGCGCAGGAACACGCGGGCTTCCTCACGCAGCTTGGCGTCGAGGTTCGACAGGGGCTCATCCAGCAGGATCACCGGCGGGTTATAAACCAGCGCACGGCCAATCGCCACGCGCTGCTGCTGACCACCGGAAAGCTGATGCGGATGGCGTTTGCCCAGATGACCCAGCCCGAGCTGATCCAGCACATCCTGCACCCGCTGGGTGATCTCTTTGGCCGGCACTTTACGCAGTTTCAGCGGGTAGGCCACGTTCTCAAACACCGTTTTATGCGGCCACAGGGCGTAGGACTGAAACACCAGCCCGAGATTACGCTCTTCGGCGGGCACTTCGCTGCGTGGCGTTCCGTCATACACTTTGTTGTTACCGATGACGATCGCGCCCTGAGTGGGTTTTTCCAGCCCGGCGACGGCGCGCAGCAGCGTGGTTTTGCCGCTCCCCGATGGCCCCAGCAGCGACACCACTTCGCCGCGCTTCAGGTTCATGGACACACCCTTCAACACCGGATTGTCGCCGTAGGTTAAATGCAGATTCTCGACCGTTAACTCAATCATGTAATTTGACTCCAAAACGAAGGGCAATACCAAGACCGACGACCACCAGCAGGATGTTAATAAAGGAGAGCGCGGCCACGATATCAATCGCGCCTGCCGCCCACAGGGAAACCAGCATCGAGCCAATGGTCTCCGTGCCCGGCGAAAGCAGGTACACGCCGGTAGAATATTCACGCTCGAAAATCAGGAACATCAACAGCCACGAACCAATCAGACCGTAGCGGGAGAGCGGGATCGTCACGTGGCGGGTGATCTGCCCGCGCGTGGCCCCGGTGCTGCGCGCCGCTTCTTCCAGCTCCGGCGCCACCTGCAGCAGCGTGGAGGAGATGAGTCGCAGACCGTAAGCCATCCACACCACGGTGTAGGCCAGCCAGACGCTGAAGATGGTGCTGCGAAGCGATCGCAGCCAGACAATCAGGTTATCGCGCAGCCACTGCGACCACGGCATCCCGGAAAGCCAGCCCGTTTTCAGGGCGTTATCCAGCCACATTGGCAGGAACAGGAACACCCACAGGAACGCCAGACCGGCGAGCAGGCCCGGCACCGCGCGTGGTACCAGCACGCTGTAATCGAGGAAGCGCGTGGTGTTGTCCGGTTTACGGTGCATGGCGATGCCGATAAACAGATAGCAAACCACCGCCAGCGCGCCGCCGAACACGCCAATCGCCATCGAGTTGACGATCGCACGCAGCAGGTTTGGCTGCTGCCAGATGGTGCGGAAAGTGTTGATCGACAGCTCATCCCAGATTGACACGCCCACGCCCCAGTTGGAGATAAACGCGCGCAGCACCACGCCCAGCAGCGGGACGCCAATCGTCACCGTCAGCCAGAAGGCGACGACGGCACCGGCGACCCAGCGCCATTTGCCGAGAGGTAACGCACGTGCCTGAGAGGCTTTGCCTTTCATGGTGACAAAACGGTTGGCGGTACGCATCAGGCGGCGCTGGAGCATCACCAGCGGGATGGTGATACAGATCAGCACCACCGCGACGGCGGCCATCAGATGGTAAGACGGCGTGCCGAGTTTATTGGTCAGCTGGTACAGGTAAGTCGCCAGCACCATGTTGCCTTCCGGATCGCCGAGCACCAGCATCAGGCCGAACACTTCCAGCCCGAGGAAAAACAGCAGCACGACGGCGTAGAGAATCGAAGGGCGCACCATCGGCAGGCTGACGGCGGTCATCACCTGCAACGGCGACGCCCCGGCGATACGCGCGGCTTCTTCCACATCGGACCCGACGCTGCGCAGCGCCGAGGAGATATACAGATAGGCGTGCGGAACGTGGGTCAGCCCGGCAATCACCACGATGCTCGACATGTCGTAGATGTTCCACGGCACGAAGCCGATCAGCGACTGCGCCCACAGGGAGAAGAACCCCACCGGACCTGCGGCCACCACGTAGCCAAAGCCGAGGACCATCGGCGAGACAAAGATCGGCACGAGGATCAGCGGCTCGATCAGACGGCGTCCGGGGAGGTCGGTTCGCACCATCAGAAAGGCCAGCACGCCCCCGAGTGGAATGGCGATCGCGACCAGGCCGAAGGCGAGAATAAATCCGCTTCTCAGCGCTTTATAAAAATCCGGGTCGGTGAAAATGAAGCCAAATGACTCCAGGCTCCACTCTTTCGACGGGGAAAAGAACGGCGCGGATAAGAAACTTTGTATCACGATGAACGACAAAGGGATGTAGATCACCAGCGCCGTGATCAACACCACCACGCCGCGTGGCAGGCTTTGCCATTTTCTTTGTAAGGCTTGCATAGGGTTTCCCTGGCTGTTGACCCTGAGGAACGACATGGGTTGCCGGATGCGCTGCGCTTATCCGGCCAACTTTTTGTAGGCCCGGTAAGGCGTGAGCCGCCACCGGGCAATCAGACGCAGTGAGGTTATTTACCTGCCGCTTCGCGCCACTGTTTGATGTAATCGAGGCGTTTTTTCGGCTGCAGGTATTCCAGCAGGCTTTCATCCACCGGAATCGGCTTCAGGGCATTGCCCAGCATTTTGGTCATGCCGTCGATGTCGTTTTTGCCTTCGATATCGTTACGGATGGACGGGATGTCGGCCTGGTTCGCCAGAATGCTCTGGCCTTTCTCCGACAGTACATAGTCAAACCACAGCTTCGCAGCGTTGCTGTTTTGCGCCTGCTGGCTGATGAACGACACGCGTGACAGCACCAGGGTGTAATCCTTCGGATACGAAATGCCGAGCGATGGGTCTGTTTTCGCACGCGCTTCGGCGTAAGAGCCCAGAATGTTAAAGCCAATCAGGTTTTCGCCGGAGGAGACGCGTTCCATCATGGTGCCGGTGGAGGACTGCACGGCTAAACCGCCTTTGGCGACGTCAGCCAGGGTTTTGAAGTAGTTCGGATCGGCTTTGGAATCCTGCACCGAAAGCATAAAGCCGAGGCCCGATTTCTCGATATCGTAGGTGGTGACTTTGCTTTTGAATTTATCGGTCTGGCTGGCGATCAGTTTTGCCAGCGCGGCGTGGGAATCCGGCACTTCGTTCGCCGGGATCATGCGCTTGTTATAGATAAACACCACCGGCTCGTAGGTGGTGCCATAGGCTTTGTCGCTCCATACCGCCCATTTTGGCAGCTGGCTCTGCTCAGGCGATTTGTACTCCATGGCATAGTCGGTGGCGAGCTTCAGGCCGGTGTCCATAGAAGAGCTCCAGACCACATCGCCGCTCCCGCTGCCGGACGCCTGTTCGCTGATAAAACGGTTGTACAGTTCGGTACTGTTCATATCGTTGTATTCAACTTTGATGCCCGGATAGGTCGCCTCAAAACCCTTAATCAGCGGCCCGGCGGCTTTGGTATCGGTGGTGGAGTAGATCACCACTTTGCCCTCTTTGGTCGCGGCATCGACGACTTTCTGATAGTCCGCCGGATAGCCTTGCGGCAGCGCGGACAGGGCGGAGACAGAGAACAGCACAGTAGCGGTAAGCAGAGAAATACGGAATGTTGTGTTCGACATTGTAATTAACCTTTCAGTTACATTTTATTAGTCAAAACTCAACATAGCGGATGGCGATTTTCAGACAATAGGGTGGAGCGGGCTCAGTTGCCGAAGTGTGATTGCTGGCCTTTTTTTAGCAATTAACACCATAGAAACCACGGGTGATTGGTTTTTTGCCGGGTGGCGGCTTCGCCTTACCCGGCCTACAAAAGCCACAAGGACACGAAACGCAGGCGGTTATTTTAAACCGCCCATCCCAAACCTCCCGGCCGACAAAAGCGTGATGACCTTGTAGGCCCGGTAAGCGCAGCGCCACCGGGCGGATGTTTTAAACAGTGCAGCGGATGCCTTAAGGGGAATGGTGGGGGTTCTGGTTCAGTGGGGAGGCGGAGTAATTAATACAGCTTGTCCTCATCATGCTGATTAACACGAATATCTATAGACATGCTGTAATGTCCTGAAACGTCACTTCCGGCCGCATACTGGCATCCACAGCTTAAAGCATGCGATGAAAAAATGTTTATGGAAACGGTGGCGTCATGGTTTTTTGAGCATCAGCAATTGCTGCAACGGTAAATGCCTGGCGGGAATTGTATTTTTAACTCAATTTATGAATGAGTCGTAAGAAGTGAAGCATCCCTTCCTCGCTCAAAAAAGCCACACCCCCTACTCAAAACCTCCCGGCCCTCAGGCCGGGAGCATACCCGTCAACTCCCTCCACGAATCAAACCATCCTCTGGTTTACGGCGGATCACCGGGATATTGCCGGTATCGTTCAGGGGATAAGGGAAGGTTTTGAGCCAGGTGGCGACTCTGTGCTGGTTAATATCAATGAAGCTAAGACCTTCCAGGCAACCCCACAGCTCGCGGGTATTTTGCGGGGTGATGACGATGCAGTCCGGCATGACGCGGATTTTGACCGGCATTTCGTCGAAAAACCCCGCTCTCTTTAGCCATTCGCCCTGAAGGGGAATATAGCTCTGGCGGATCCGCGAATGCAGCTCGCAGCAGGCGGCGCTGGATTCCGGAGTGTCGGCTCTTGGGTGGATCGTGGCGGCATCAGGCGCTTTTCCGTGCAGACGCCGGGCGCTGGTTTTGCGAGTCACCTCGGGGAAACGATCATTAGCCTGTGATTCCGGAAGATCTGTTTGGGCCACGATGGGATCTGGCATACACTTCTGAACAGCCATAAATAACTCCTTCTAAGTTGTTTGTGGTTAGCGGCGTGAAGGTGTTCTAGCACCTTTGCGCTGCGTCTTCTTAATTACGTAACTTTAATGCCTTTCTTTTAATTCCCTGGTTCGAACCTTGTTAATTGCGTGCGTGCCTATTCTACCTTGCTGGATATAAATACAGGCGCTGTCATTATGGGCAATATTGTTAAATGCGAGGGCGCTTCAGCGAAAAGTGCAGGGGAATGTAACGGTTGCAGGAATGGCTGAACGGTGCCCGCGAATTGCCGGGTGACGGCTGCGCCTTACCCGGCCTACAAAAGCCACAAGGACATGAAACGTAGGCCCGGTAAGCGCAGCGCCACCGGGCGGTTGTTATGGCACTTTTCGGTACAACCTGCGCGGATGCCCGATGCTGCCATATTGCAGCTCCGCGCTAATCAACTTCGCTTCCACGCAATATTCCAGGTAACGCCGACAGGTGGTTTTGCTGATGCCGGTTTTTTCCACCACCTGTTCCACGGACCAGTGGGTGTCGGGATCGTCGGTGAAAACCTGTTTCACTCGCTCGAGGGTATTGGGTTCGATGCCTTTGGTTGATGGTACCGCGGAAGTGTCGGCGGCGGGGAGATTAAACAGCTTGTCCAGCGCGTGCTGATCCACCACTTTTTGCTGGCGTAGGGTGTGGACCAGCAGCATAAAGCGCTCCAGCGACGCCCGCAGGCGCTGGAAAAAGACCGGTTTGATGAGGTAATCAAACGCCCCGCTGCGCATGGCGTGGCTGCAGGTCTGCATATCGCTGGCGGCGGTGATAAAAATCACCGAGCATTCGAAGCTTTTCAGCAACGGGCTGTCAATCAGGTCCACGCCCTGGCCGTCCGGGAGATAGTTATCGAGCAGGATCAGCCGCGGCTGGTGGCGCTGCAACAGGGCGCGGGCCTCCTCAATCGTCCCCGCGATCCCGACCACGCGCAGGTGGAAATTCTGCTCGATATACTCGCGATGCAGCCCGGCAAGGTGCGGCTCATCTTCCACAATGACGACATCAAGCGGCTGGCTGTGCGTCATGGACTCCTCCTGTCTCAAAAGGAATGAACACCGAAAACAGCGTGCCCTGCGGCGTGTTGTCCGTCACTTCAATACTGCCACCGGCCCCTTCCACATAGCCTGCCACCAGATAGAGACCAATTCCGTGCTCGACCCCCGCCGGTTCTTCGCCTTGCGGTTTGCTGGTCACGCCCTGCTCAAACAGATGCGGCTTGAGGGCATCTTCCACGCCGCTGCCCTGGTCGGCGACTTCAATCAGCAGATCCCGATTGCGGTCCGAAATATAGAGTTCGACGGGGGCGCGGGGCTGGGGCGTTTTCAGCGTGGCGTCGACGGCGTTATCCAGCAGATTACCGATCACCGACATCAGCGCCGTTTCGCTGATCCCCGGCGGAATGCGCATCAGCTGGCAGACGGGATCAAACTGCAGCTCAATCCCTTTTTCCCGCGCGCTGACGTATTTCCCCAGCAGCAGCCCGCACAGCGCCGGGGAGGTAAAGCGCGAGGAGACAAAATCCAGCACCTTCTGCGCGCCTTCCGACTGGGCCTGAATGTAGCGGATCGCATCCTCATAGCGCTGCATTTGCAGCAGGCCGACCAGCGTGGCGGTCCAGTTCAGCTGCTCGTGGCGCATGATGCGCAGGTTGTCGGCGTAACGCCGGACCTGGCTCAACTGGCTGCTCAGGGTGTTGATGTCATTTTTATCGCGAAAACTAAACACCCAGCCGTTGGCTTCGTTCGGATCGAGCGCGATCGCCACGCGGTTGACGATCATCTGCTTCTGATTCAGCACCGTAATCTGATCGTGCTGCGCCATCCCGCTATCGGCGAAAAAAGCCGGGGGGAGATGCACCACCTGCTCCAGCGGTTTGCCGATCAGCTTCTCTTCGGACTGGGTCAAATCGAGCAACTCCCGCGCGGCCCGGTTAATCAGAATCAGCTGCCGCTCGGCGTTGACGGCAAACACCCCTTCGTACATCGCCTCCAGCAGCGCTTTTTGTTGCCGGACCAGCAGGGCAATCTCTTTCGGCTCCAGCCAGAACATCTGCTTTTTCACGTTGCGGGTAAACATCCACGAAAAGAGAAACAGCAGCAACAGCAGCGCCAGACCATAAAACGCTGCCTGCCACAGCAGGCGGGCGTTAATGTTGGCGATGTAAGAGGTGAGATAGCCGATGGAGACGATGCCGATCACCTGATGCTGAGCATTGAAAATGGGCGCTTTACTGCGCAGCGACACGCCAATCCCGCCCTGGCGCATCGAGATAATGGTTTTGCCGCGCAGCACCTCGGCGTTATCACCGCCAATCATCGGCAGGTTCAGGCGCTCCGGCGATTCAGAGTGATACAGATGCTGCTCGTTCACATCGCCAATCACAAAATAGCTGGCATCGCTTTGCTCGCGCAGCGGCTGGATCATGCGGGCGATGCCCTGGAGATCGCGGGCCGCCACTTTCTCTGCCAGACCCGGCATCAGGGCAATTTCGCTGGCCTGCACGCGGGCGCGCTGGCCTAAATCGTGGTGCAGTTGCTTGTCGATGACGTGATACAAAATCCCGCCCAGTATCGCCAACAGCAGGCAGGAAAAGAGCACCAGCGACAGAAAAAGCTTCACCTGAAAAGGGAGTCTGGGTTTCATATGACCTGCAACAAAAAGGGCCAGAGGACATTTTCGCAGCCTAACATGGGGGCAGAAGCCCCGGAATCAGGATGTTGCAGAGTTGTGAACCTGGCTAAGACTTCAGGAGGCTAACACGCACGCCTGGCCCTGAATCATCACCCTGACCGACGCCCCTTTCTGCCAGTGCTGCTGGCTCAGGGTTTTGATCTGCAGCGCCGTTGGCCAGTCCGGGGACATTAAGGTCAGAGTCGAAAGTTGACCGGTAAAATCCACTTCGCAGATCGTCGCTGTCGGCTGCGGGTGGTCAGCCGTGATCATCAGCTGTTCCGGGCGCAGCATTATGCGTCGGTCGCCCGTTTGCTGCGGATGACTTACCGGCACATCGCCCAGACAGCACCGCGCCACGCCGCCGTTCACCTGCGCCGGGAAAATCAACGCGTCACCGAGAAACAGCGCGGTCTCTTCATCTACGGGCCGGGAATAGACCTCCACCGGCGAGCCGACCTGAGTAAAACGTCCGTTGCGGATGACCGCAATCTGGCTGGCAAACGACAGCGCTTCCTGCTGATCGTGCGTCACCAGAATCGTGGCGACACCGGCCTGCTCCAGCAGATCCGCCGTGGCTTTGCGCGTGGCGGCACGCAGGCCGGTATCGAGCGCCGAAAAGGGCTCATCCAGCAGCATCAACGCCGGTTTTTGCGCCAGCGCGCGGGCCAGCGCCACGCGCTGCTGCTGACCGCCGGAAATCTCATGCGGCCAGTGGGAGGCGAGACGGTTATCGAGAGAGACCAGCGCCATCAGCTCCGCCACGCGCTGGCGATTTTCTTCCTTCGAACCTTTCAGGCCGTAGGCGATGTTGTCCCCCACTTTCATGTGCGGAAACAGCGCCCCTTCCTGCGGCACAAAACCAATGCCTCGCTCATGAGCGGGGATAAAGGTGTTCTGGTCGAAAAGCACCCGTTCGCCCAGCACGATCTGCCCGGCATCCGGGGTTTCAAACCCGGCAAGAATACGCAGCAGGGTTGTTTTACCGGAACCCGAAGGCCCGACGATCGCCGTTCTGCTTCCGGCCTCCACTTTCAGGCTCAGGTCGTCCAGCACGGTGGTCTGGTCAAATTTTTTCGAAATGTTCGATAACTCAATCATCTTACAACCCTGCCAGTTTTTGTGACTGCACGTAGAGAATGCCGGTGAGCGGCAGCGAGATAAGGATCATCAGCAGGGCATAAGGCGCTGCGGCGACATAATCAATTTCACTGGTCAGCGCCCAGAACCCGGTCGACAGCGTGCGGGTGCCGAGGGGGGAGAGCAGCAGCGTGGCGGTGAGTTCATTGCAGACGCCCAGGAAAACCAGCGCGGCCCCGGCGGCAGCGCCGGGCGCGGCAAGGCGCAACGTCACGCTCCACAGGGCGGCGGCGGGCGTTTTGCCTAAGCTGCGGGCCACATTTTCCAGCTCAACGGGGGCCTGAGCGATGCCCGCGCGCAGGTTGATCAGCGCGCGTGGGGCGAACATCAGCAGGTACGCCAGGAACAGTGTGATTTCGGTCTGGTAGATGGGGCGCGCGTAATGGATGGTCACCGTGACCAGCGCCAGCGCCACCACGATGCCGGGCAGCGAACTGGTAAAATAGTTACAGCCTTCCAGCATGCGGAACAGCGGGCGAGGGTGACGCACCGAGAGCCACGCAATGGGCACGCTGGCAAGCAGCGTTAATGCCGCGCCGCTGGCGGCGAGCACCAGCGTTTGCTGGAGCGACATCCACAGATTGGCCTGATTCCAGTTCTCAATGCCGCCCAGCCACAGCCAGCGGCTGAGTACCGCCAGAGGCACCACAAAAGCCAGCAGGATCACCGCAAAGGCAAACATCTGACCCAGTGCCTGGAAGAGGACATTCAGCTGCCAGCGTTTTTGTTCGCGAGGCGCACCGGCCCCGACGCGCGCATAGCGTGCTTTGCCGCGCGTGGCCCCTTCCTGCGTCAGGATCGCCAGGCAGCACAGGGCCAGCACGCCCGCCAGCATATTGGCCGCCGGGCCGCTGAACGTCGACTGGAACTGGTCGTAAATAGCGGTGGTAAAGGTGTCGAAGCGGATCATGGCATACAGCCCGTACTCCGCCAGAAGATGCAGCGCGACCAGCAGGGCGCCGCCCCACACCGGCAGCCGGAGTTGCGGCAGGACAATGCGAAAAAAGACGCGCAGGGGCGGCGTGCCTAATGAGGCCGCCACATCTTCGAGCGTCGGGTCCAGACGGCGCAGCACCGCGGCGACCGGAAGATAAATAAAGGGGTAATAGGCGAGCACAGAAAGGAAAACGCCTGCGCTCAAACCGTGAATCGAGGGGACGGCGCTCACCCAGGCATAGCTTTGCACGAACGCCGGAATGGCGAGCGGTGCAACCGCCAGCATCGACCAGAGCCGACGGCCCGCGAGGGTGGTTCGTTCTGTCAGCCAGGCGAGCAGTACCCCCACAAACACGCACAGGGGCACGGTCACCAGGACCAATAACAGCGTGTTGCTGAGCAGCTCAGCAACACGCGGACGAAAGATGAGTGCTTTAACGGTTTCCCAGCCCGTGTCAAAACCGATGTAAACGATGAAGGCAGGGGGGATCAGCGACAGCAGCGAAAACACCACGGCCATTATCACCATCACGGGCGCGGGACGATGCGTTGAGACCGGCCGCGGCGCGATAGATTTTTCGGAAACATTCACAACGGACATTCAGCACTCACCACGTTCGTTACGATTAAAGCAGGCCAGCCTGCGTCATCAGGTCGATCACTTTTTTGCTGTTCAGCGATGACGCCTCGACTTTCGGCGCATCCAGATCCTTGAGCGGAACCAGTTTCGGGTTGGACGCGGCATTCACACCCACCGCATATTCGAACGCGTCGTTGGTGCGCAGAGATTCCTGGCCCGCTTTGCCGGTGACCCACTTCATAAAGGCCTGAGCCTGTTCAGGGTGCTTGCTGGAAGCCAGCACGCCGCCGCCAGAGATGCTGACGAACGCACCTGGATCCTGATGTTTAAAGTAGTGGAGCTGGGTGTTTTTGCTGTTTTCACCGGTCTTCGCCTGGTCGACAAAGCGGTAATAGTGATAGATCACGCCGCCGTCAATCTGCCCGGCATTCACCGCTTTCATCACCGTGCTGTTGCCTTTGTAGGCCACGAAATTGGTTTTCATCCCTTTGAGCCATTCCAGCGTCGCTTTTTCCCCTTTCAGGGCCAGCACGGCGCTGACGATCGCCTGGAAATCAGCGCCTGACGGAGACGCCGCCCAACGACCTTTCCACTCCGGTTTCGCCAGATCCATCAGCGAGTGCGGGAGTTGTGCTTCAGAGAGTTTCGCCGGGTTGTAGACGAACACGGTGCTGCGGGCTGCAATGCCCGTCCAGCGGCCATGTTCCGGGCGGTAAGCCGGGGCGACCTGAGCCAGCGTCGCGGCATCCAGCGGCGCGAACAATTTAGCGTTATCGACCAGCACCATCGCCGGGGAGTTTTCGGTCAGGAACACGTCAGCAGGAGACGCGCTGCCTTCCTGCACCAGCTGATTACCCAGCTCGCTGTCGCCGCCGTTACGCAGCGTCACTTTGATGCCGGTTTCTTTGGTAAAGCCATCCACCCACGCCTGCACCAGGTTCTCATGCTGCGCGTTATACACCACGATACCTTCGTTGTTATCGGCTGCCAGTGCCAGCGGCGACAGCAGCATCGAGGAGGTCATCATCGCGAGGGAGCACAAAGACGATACGCCAAATTTCATAAGTTAATCCTTCATAAAAGTGAGTCATTAGCACCAGAAAGCATAACGAGGCGGATTACAGCACAATTATTATTGGATGATAATGAAAGTTATTATCACTTATAAATAAGACAGCGAAATCGGGGGGAACACCGTTTTTACGGCATAAAACACCAGTTTGCCGAGTGTGGTGGTGGGAAAGATTAAAAAAAACTTAAGAACGGGAAATTATTTTGCCATACCGATCGAGTCTCGAGGCGATCTGTGTTTTTAATAGACGATTCAGTCATTTATTGACCGAATGTGTTTTTTCAGACTCTTAACGGTTTTAACAGCTGTCAGGCCCCTAAACGGCGAAAGGTGGCGCTGAAATGCCAGATAATCGTTGCAAACACCCTTCCGCAGGGTGCAGATGTAAGTGCCAGTACAACAGAATTAAGCTACAGAATAATGCTGCGCACTCTTTATTCAGAATCACGAGAAAGGTGACCTTCGATAACAATTTGATAACTTTGCATCACCTTTATTGCGAGGTTATTCAAACCTAATACTCATCCCTTTGTCATTATGATGGTAAGCCTTCATCCCCTGTCAGGCTTACCCTGCCAAAACTCAACCAGGTAATGACGTAAAATACATACATATTTCAAGCATAAGATTTTTGATATATATATTTTGTGAATATTCCTATTTTTATTATGGAGCAGCGTTATTTGTCTTAGGAATTTTCTTTGTTTGTTTCTTCGGAAGCCTGATTTGACGGCATTCTTCATGAAAATTGAATAGTTCTTTAGCTCCGCTAAAATATTAAAAGCGGTTATGTATCCTTTACCTTGAAATTGATTGCTGGTAAAAAGAAGCTCCAATATTTACGTGAGTGCTCTATCTATATTTATAGATAAATTTATTCAGGAGAAAAATATATCATGGCAGATTCATTTCAATCGGAAATCCCCAAGGCGCGCGTTAATATTCGCTTAGATTTGCACACCGGCGGCGCGCAGAAAAAAGTAGAACTCCCTCTTAAGTTATTGAGTGTAGGCGATTTCAGTAACGGCAAGGCCGAAGGCCCGCTGTCTGAACGCGAAAAAATCAACGTTAATAAGAATAATTTCAACAGCGTACTGTCCGAACTGAATCCCGAAATCAATCTCACCGTAAAAAACACGCTGGCAAGCGATGGTTCAGAAGAAAATATCCGCCTGCAATTCCAGGATATGAAAGATTTTGAACCTGAGCAGGTGGCCCGCCAAATCCCACAGCTGCGCGCGATGCTGGCGATGCGCAATTTGCTGCGTGATTTGAAATCCAACTTGCTGGATAACGTCACTTTCCGGAAAGAACTGGAAAAGATTCTGAAAGACCCTGCCCTTAGCGACGAACTGCGTAATGAGTTAAATGCACTCGCCCCGATCCAGGCTTAATACTGGAAACTATTAACGGAATAATTACGAGTAAAATGCTTATGTCTCTTAATAACGAATCCCAGGCTCATGCTGGCGGCATGACCGTGGAAAAAACACTGCCACAGGGCGGTGTATACGCCTCTCTGTTCGAAAAAATCAATTTAACGCCGGTCTCTGAACTCGGTGAACTGGATGGTTTCCAGGACAATAATGTGATGGCGGAAACCTCTGCCGACGCGCGCGTGACCGCGGCGGTGCAGGTCTTCATGCAGTGCCTGAAAAAATCCGGTCAGACCGTCGAAAAACTGGATAAAACCCTGCTCGACCACCACATCGCCGAGCTCGATTTCCAGATCAGCCGTCAGCTTGATGAAGTGATGCACAACGACGAGTTCCAGAAAATCGAATCCGTCTGGCGCGGTCTGAAACACCTGGTCGATAAAACCGACTTCCGTCAGAACGTGAAACTGGAAATTCTGGATCTCTCCAAAGACGAGCTGCGTCAGGATTTCGAAGACTCCCCGGAAATCATTCAGAGCGGCCTCTACAAGCAGACCTACATCGCAGAATACGACACCCCGGGCGGCGAGCCGATTGGCGCAGTGATCTCTGCCTACGAATTCGATGCCAGCCCGCAGGACGTGGCGCTGATGCGCAACCTGTCCAAAGTCTCTGCCGCGGCGCACATGCCGTTTATCGGCTCCGCTGGCCCGAAATTCTTCCTCAAAGATTCGATGGAAGAAGTAGCCGCCATCAAAGACATCGGTAACTACTTCGATCGCGCCGAGTACATCAAGTGGAAATCTTTCCGTGAGACCGATGACTCCCGCTATATCGGTCTGGTGATGCCGCGCGTGCTGGGCCGTCTGCCGTATGGTCCGGATACCGTTCCTGTGCGCAGCTTCAACTACGTCGAAGAAGTGAAAGGTCCGGATCACGATAAATATCTGTGGACCAACGCCTCGTTTGCCTTCGCCGCCAACATGGTGAAAAGCTTTATCAACAACGGCTGGTGCGTGCAGATCCGCGGCCCGCAGGCCGGTGGCGCAGTGAAAGACCTGCCAATCCACCTGTACGATCTCGGTACCGGCAACCAGGTGAAAATTCCGTCAGAAGTGATGATTCCGGAAACCCGCGAATTTGAATTCGCCAACCTCGGCTTCATCCCGCTGTCGTACTACAAAAACCGCGATTACGCGTGCTTCTTCTCGGCGAACTCCACCCAGAAACCTGCGCTGTATGACACCGCTGATGCGACCGCCAACAGCCGTATCAACGCCCGTCTGCCGTACATCTTCCTGCTGTCGCGTATCGCCCACTACCTGAAACTGATCCAGCGTGAAAACATCGGCACCACCAAAGACCGCCGTCTGCTGGAGCTCGAGCTGAACACCTGGGTACGTGGTCTGGTCACTGAAATGACCGATCCGGGCGATGAGCTGCAGGCGTCTCACCCGCTGCGCGACGCGAAAGTGCTGGTGGAAGACATCGAAGACAACCCGGGCTTCTTCCGCGTGAAACTGTACGCCGTGCCGCACTTCCAGGTGGAAGGAATGGACGTCAACCTGTCGCTGGTTTCCCAGATGCCGAAAGCGAAATCTTAAGGCGATGTCCGGGATGAAAATATATCGTCCATTGTGGAACGAAGGGGCCTTGCTGGCCCCTCAGCAATTTCAGCAACAATCTGGCTGGGATGCCTTTTCCCGTGCCGGATTGTCCGCGCTGACCAGCCCATTCCCCTGGGGCATCGAGCGCGTGGAGCTGAATGATGCATTACTCTCATCCGGACTTTTACAGTCACAGGCCTTGCGCCTGTGGCTGCCGGACGGCACCCTCATTGACACCCAAAGTAGCGACCTGCCACCGGAACCTCGCGAGATCGTCGCAGGTCAGGCGGACCGCGTAACCGTGTTCCTGGCATTACCCGTCATGCAAACGGGCATTGTGAATGTTCAGACGCCAGACATGCCAGCAGAACGCCCGCTGCGTTATCGGGAGGAGTGGGTCACGGTCGCTGATGCTTTCGGTCAGGATGAAGAGCAGATGGCGGTGGCCCGCTTTAATCTCTCCTTCCGCTTTGATCATGAAAGCAACGATGGCTGGCAGACCTGTGCCATTGCGCGTTTGCTGAAAGACGGGCATGGCGGATGGCGGCAGGATCCTGATTTCATCCCGCCGATGGCAATGTTCTCTGCCAGCAGCGTGCTGCGCGAGCGTCTGGTCTTGCTCAACCGCCAGCTACGTTCCCGTCGCCAGCGTCTGATGTCGATGCGCCGTGAAAGCAACGATCGGATGGCAGACTTTGCTGTGGCGGACGTTTCCCTGTTCTGGCTGTTAAATGCCCTGAATACCCATGCCCGCGTGTTGTCGGAATATGAACGCTTCCCGGCCCGTCATCCAGAACAGCTGTGGGCTGAGCTGGCGCGTCTGGCGGGCAGCATGCTGACGTTTTCCCTCGAGCATGATCTGGACACCATCCCAGGCTACGACCATCTCGAGCCGCAAAATACCTTCCCACGGTTGTTTGAGCTTATCAGCGAACTGCTGGAAGCGAGCCTGCCGTCGCGTGTCGTCGCCGTCAACATGACCCGTCAGGACGAGCAGACCTGGAAAGCCGTGCTGCACGATATCCGCCTGCGCGAAGAAGCTGATTTTTATCTTTCCGTTCGATCCAATCTGCCAGCCTGGCAGGTGGCCGAGAAATTCGCCGAAATGGCGATGGTCGGGACGCCAGACGACGTAGGGATGATTTCCGGTGTGGCGATGGAAGGTATCGAGCTGATTCCGCTGAGCCGTGTCCCCGCTGCTTTACCGGTACGCCTTGAGAATCAGTACTTCGTGCTGGATATGGAGGGTAAAGCGGCGCACGACATGCTGGAGCAGGGCGTTTGCATGTTCTACGTGCCTTCGCTGCTGGGTGAGCTGGAACTTGAACTGTTTGCGGTACTGCGCTCATGAGAAAAGATATCGATCTTGACACCCTGATGGCGGACACATGGCTTACCGTGGCTCAGTTACGCCACGGTGCCAAAGCGCCGGACGGCAAAGAGCTTTATAAAAACTGCTGCGCACAGGTGGAGAGCGTCCGTGAAGCCCTGGAACGTGCTGGCTACGATTCGGAAAGCATCACGCATATTTCCTACGCCCAGTGTGCGCTGCTGGACGAAGCGGTGATGAATCGTAAACCTGTCGTGTCTGCAGAGTCTGAACAGATCTCTTCCGATAGCCATGCTGAACAGAGCGCCGATGCCGATGAAGGTTTAAAAGCCTGGCGAGCTGCACCGTTGCAGGCCCGTTACTTCGGCTCATTACGCGCCGGTGGTGCGTTGTATGACCGCATTGCTGAGGTGTTGCGTCAGCCCTCCCCGGTTCCGGCAGTACTGACCTGTTACCAGCGTGTTCTGGCGCTGGGCTTTCAGGGGCAATTCAGTCTCTCCGGGGTCGGTCAGGAACAACGAGAAGAGGTGCTTGCCGCGCTCAATGAGCGAGTGCCTCCTCTCGATACGAATGTTTCGCTGGTGGTGCATAAAACCGGAAAACGCCGCTACAACCTTCTGCGTTCAGTGTGGTTCTGGATCGTTCTGGCGGTAGTCCTGACGGCGATGGTCTGGGCAGGTGGTCATCTGTGGCTGCAGGATCTGCTGCACCAGCAACTTCCGGAGCTGCGCTGATGCGAAAATCTGCCCTGTTACGCGCGGCCTTTCCGGTCCTGATTTGTCTGGCGGCTGTGCTCTGGCTGAACTGGGGATTTTTGAATGGCTCAGTGCTGTTGAAAAGCGTGCTGACGCTGGTGGGGATCGTTGTGGCTGTGCTGCTCGCACGCCGCCGTCATCGCCGCCAGCAGCCGTCAGGTCAACAGGCAGAGGCCGGCGTTTATCCGCCATCGGGTTTTAGCGGACCGGTTTTACTGGTTTGCGGTGATACCGATGAGACTCTTTTTGCGGAAGGCGCATGCAGAACGACGGCGCAGGGCTGCTATCTCAACGTGGGATCAGCAGAACACCTCAGTAAGTTTGCTGACAGATTGCTCGCCCGAGAGCCCCGTATGGCAGGGCAACTGGTGGTCATGTTCCGCTTGCTGCCGGACTTGCACGCGGATGAAGGGCTGCTGCGTGCTTCCCTGAAAGTCGTGCGCCAACAGGTTAAACAGCTGAAGGGGATTTCTGGTTACACACCTCCTGTCGTGCTGGCCGGTGAATTTTCCGGGCCTGAAACGCCGTGGATTGTCGTTCGTGGAAAAACGTCGCTGGTCTGTCCGGCTGATGAGCCTGCGCTGTCTCTGGATGAGTGGCGCTGTATTCCAAAAAACGTCACCAGTCTGCCTTATCTGTCACACGCGATGGCCCTGTTACAAAACGTCGTGATAGAGGAACTGACCAAAGCGGACAGACTCTTTCCGACGGTGGTGCCATTCGCTGTCGTTGTGAGGAGCGGGGCTGTCCGTAGCCTGACGGACGCCGTCTGGCCTCAGTGGCTTTTCCGTCATTCAAAATTGCTTCCTCCGGCAGTGGTCGAGTCTTATCCATCATTGTGGCATTTCCCCGATCCGGTTTTGCCTTTGCTTATCCCGTATGCGATGCCGCTGCAGGGCGGAAAAACCGGGCGTCGGGTGGTGATGGTTCTGTTGCTGTGTGCTCTCACGGCTATGGGGCTGTCCGTGCTGCATAACCAGTGGCTTATCGGGCGGATTAGCGCTGACCTTCAGCGCTGGTACGCCATTCCGATGACGCACTACGCCCCAAAAGCACAATCTCTGCATGCGCTTCAGCAGGATGCGTTGTTGCTGGAACGCTGGCAGCGCCAGGGAGAACCGCAACGCTATGGTCTGGGCTTCTACCCGGGTGAGCGTCTGTGGCTGAGCGTTCAGCAGGCGATTGACACTTACGTGCCGCCGCCTCCGCCGCCAAAACCGAAAGTGGTGCCAACCATTGTCCGCCTCGACAGCATGTCCCTGTTCGATTCCGGCAAATACGACCTCAAACCCGGCTCCACCAAGCTGCTGGTGAACTCCCTGGTGGGCATCAAAGCCAAGCCGGGCTGGCTGATCGTGGTCGCCGGGCACACGGATAACACCGGCAATCCTGGGCTAAACCAGACGCTCTCCCAGAAACGTGCCGAAGCGGTGCGCGACTGGATGCGCGACACCGGTGACGTCCCGGAGAGCTGTTTTGCAGTACAGGGCTATGGCGAAAGCCGCCCCATCGCAACCAATGACACGCCGGAAGGCCGCGCGCTCAACCGTCGTGTCGAAATCAGTCTGGTACCTCAGGCCAATGCCTGTCAGATACCGGGCAAACCCCAGACGCCATCGCAGGATGATGACGTCGTCCAAAACAAAATGGAGAAGTAAAAATGGCAATTCCAGTTTATCTGTGGCTGAAAGATGACGGCGGTGCAGACATCAAAGGTTCTGTCGATGTGAAGGACCGCGAAGGCAGCATCGAAGTGGTTGCACAGGATCACAGCCTGTACATCCCAACCGATAACAATACCGGCAAACTGACCGGTACGCGTATCCACACGCCGTTCCTGTTCACCAAGGAAATCGACTCCTCCAGCCCGTATCTGTACAAGGCGGTGACCACCGGTCAGACCCTGAAATCGGCTGAGTTCAAGTGGTACAAAATCAACGACGCGGGCCAGGAAGTTGAGTATTTCAACACCAAACTGGAAAACGTGAAGCTGGTGAAAGTTGCACCAAAAATGCACGACATCAAAGATCCTGCGATGGAAAAACATAACCATCTGGAAATGATCGAACTGCGTTACGAAAAAATCACCTGGACCTACAAAGACGGCAACATCATTCATTCCGATTCCTGGAACGAACGTACTACCGCGTAGTAAGTCCTTTGCGGGCAGGGTTTCCTGTCCGCAGTTTTTTGCTGAGCGCCTGTTCGCAGACGTTCAGCAAAAATCACAATCCGCCTCCCTGACCTCATGCGCTTTGGTTCACAGCGAAGGGCGGTAGCGTGCCCGGAAAAAAGAAGAGAGAAAAAATGGAAAACTCAGCCGTCCTGTTACGTCGCCTTAATCCATACTGCGCCCGCGCGCTGGAAGGCGCTGCGTCCCTGTGCCAGACCCGCGCCCACGCCGAAATCCTGCCTGAACACTGGCTGCTGAAACTGCTGGAGCAGGGTGAAGGCGATCTCACGGTGCTGGCGCGTCGCTACGAGTGGGATATGGACGGCATGTGGCAGGCGCTGCTGGGCTGGCTGGATCAGCTTCCGCGCTCGGTGCGCAGCCGCCCGACGCTCTCTGACTCTCTCAACGCGCTGCTGAAACAGGCCTGGATGGCCGCCTCTTTGCAGGGAGAAGAGCAGATCCGCAGCCAGCATCTGCTGATCGCCCTGACGGAAAGCCCGAAGCTGATCCGCTGCGACGGCCTGTGGCCGCTGCTGACCCTCGGCCAGAGCCAGCTTGAACGTCTGCGTCCGCTGCTGGACGCGCAGTCCGATGAACGTGCCGAAGTGCAGCAGGAAGAAGAGCTGGCGCAGACTCACGGCGGCGAAGTGGAGTTTGTCGGCCGTCCGGTGGGTGCAGAAGTGAAAGAGGGCGAACTCAGCCCGGCGCTGCAAAACGCGCTGGATAAATTCACCCTCGACGTCACCGCCAAAGCGAAAGAGGGCAAAATCGACCCGGTGTTTGGCCGCGATACGGAAATCCGTCAGATGGTGGACATCCTCTCCCGCCGTCGTAAAAACAACCCGATCCTGGTCGGCGAGCCGGGCGTCGGCAAAACCGCGCTGGTGGAAGGGCTGGCGCTGCGCATTGCCGAAGGCAATGTCCCGGAGTCGCTCAAACCTGTGATTCTGCGCACCCTCGATCTCGGCCTGCTGCAGGCGGGCGCGGGCGTGAAAGGTGAATTCGAACAGCGCCTGAAAAACGTCATTGATGCCGTGCAGCAGTCACCGGTGCCGATTTTGCTGTTCATCGACGAAGCCCACACCATCATCGGCGCGGGCAATCAGGCCGGTGGCGCGGATGCCGCCAACCTGCTGAAACCAGCATTAGCGCGCGGCGAACTGCGCACCATCGCCGCCACAACCTGGTCTGAGTACAAACAGTATTTCGAACGCGACGCCGCGCTGGAGCGCCGCTTCCAGATGGTGAAAGTGGACGAGCCAGACGATGACACCGCCTGCCTGATGCTCAGAGGCCTCAAATCCCGCTACGCCGAACACCACAACGTGCACATCCATGACGACGCGGTTCGCGCGGCGGTCACGCTCTCCCGCCGCTACCTGACGGGCCGCCAGCTGCCGGACAAAGCGGTCGACCTGCTCGACACCGCCTCCGCCCGCGTGCGCATGAGCCTCGACACCGTGCCCGAGCCGCTGACCCGCATCCGCGCGCAGCTCACGTCGCTGGCGATGGAGAAACAGGCGCTGCTGGAAGATCTGGCGGTGGGGCACACCACGCACGGCGAACGTCTGGCGGCGATTGAGACGGAAGAGGTGCGCCTGATTGTCGAGCTCGACGAACTGGAAACCCAGTACGGCAAGGAGCTGAAACTCACCGAACAACTGCTCGAAACCCGCCAGGACATCTCCCGCCAGAGTGAAACCCACGCCCTGCAACAGGAACTGAACGGGATGCAGCACACCAACCCGCTGCTGGCCGTGGATGTCGATGTGCGCACCGTCGCCACCGTCATCGCCGACTGGACCGGCGTGCCGCTCTCCTCGCTCATGAAAGACGAACAGACCGAACTCCTGAGTCTGGAAAATGAAATCGGCAAGCGCGTGGTCGGCCAGGACGTGGCGCTCACCGCCATCGCCCAGCGCCTGCGGGCGTCCAAAACCGGGCTGGCGTCTGAGAACGGTCCGCAGGGCGTGTTCCTGCTGGTCGGCCCGAGCGGCACCGGCAAAACCGAAACCGCGCTGACGCTGGCGGACGTGATGTACGGCGGGGAAAAATCCCTCATCACCATCAACCTTTCCGAGTACCAGGAGCCGCACACGGTTTCCCAGCTGAAAGGCTCCCCTCCGGGCTACGTCGGCTACGGCCAGGGTGGGATTCTGACCGAAGCGGTGCGCAAACGTCCGTACAGCGTGGTCCTGCTCGATGAAGTTGAAAAAGCCCACCGCGACGTGATGAACCTGTTCTACCAGGTCTTCGACCGCGGCTTTATGCGCGACGGCGAAGGGCGCGAGATCGACTTCCGTAATACCGTGATCCTGATGACCTCCAACCTCGGCAGTGACCACCTGATGCAGCTCCTGGACGAACAGCCGGACGCCACCGAAGCGGATCTGCACGAGCTGCTGCGTCCGATCCTGCGCGATCACTTCCAGCCTGCGCTGCTGGCCCGCTTCCAGACGGTGATCTATCGCCCGCTGGCAGAAACCGCAATGCGCACCATCGTCGAGATGAAACTCGGTCAGGTTAGTAAGCGCCTGCACCGTCATTACGGCCTGACCACGCACGTCGAATCTAGTTTGTACGATGCGCTGACCTCTGCTTGCCTGCTGCCGGATACCGGGGCGCGTAACGTCGATAGCCTGCTCAACCAGCAGATTTTGCCGGTGCTGAGCCAGCAGCTGCTAAGCCATATGGCGGCGAAGCAGAAACCGCAGTCGCTGACGATGGGGTGGAGTGAGGAAGAGGGGATTGAGCTGGGGTTCGACCAAGAGCTAAAGATGCAGTAACAATCAATTAATACTCAGTGTTCAATATAAAAATGGAATTAAAATATATGTTCAAAAAAATAGCGTTGTTAACTTTGGTGTCAGTTTTTTCTTATGAGGCCAATGCTGGGTTGTTTGATTCTAATGATTTTAAATGTGGCAGGGATGATGCTGTTAAAGCACTCTCAGAATACATCAGGAATGATGCATCCGGTCAGTTGCAAAATGATTTCATTACTAAATCCAGATTTAGCTACGACAAACCTGTTTCCACATATCAGGATAAATTGAATAATGTTGGGATATCTGTCACCAACGTGTCGACCGGAGGGGAAGGCAGTAGTGGCTTGACTTGTAGTGCCACCATTGCGATTAAAATTCCGCAAGAGACAATGGATGTCGTAAGCAATACACCTGGGTATTTATCTTATGTAACGCGGAGTTACGGTAAGATTAACAATGGGAGCGTTATCTGGAGCGGTGTTAGCTATAGTGCTAAGTTGGCTGATAACAAAAAAGACATCCTGTTCGACGAATTCAACAGGAATGAGATTTCCGATGCAATGTTTAACATCAGTGTGCTGGCGACAAATAAAGATCAAATTATTAATTCGCTCTCCCGGAACACACTCGAATCTGCCCAGAACGCATATGCAAATTCAGATCGTGAACTTAATGCGGTATGGAAAGATCTTCCTGATTCTGCAAGAAACGCAATGAAAAAAGAACAGGTCGCATGGGTGAATGACAAAGTAAATAAATGTGGAAAACTTTCTGATGGTAAGTCGGAAGCGATAGATGTAAAACAAAGAATTAGCATTTATCAGTGTCAAACAAAAATGACTAATGAGCGAATTACCTATCTGAGCGGAAACAATAATTAACCCCTTATTTTGTATTCGCTAATACACAAATCAATTTAAGTCGTAGAAAATGCGGGAGTGAGGATTTAAGGATGATTAATTCAGTGATCAGTACTGCAGGACAAAAGATCCAGCAATTGCTGGGCCAATCCCGTTATCGAATGGACGTGAATGACTGCCCGCATTTTCTTGACGTATTACATTTCCGTGCCGAAGAACAGCTTAGCCAGCCATGGCATTACACCGTCACAGTAACCTGCACCGCCGATGATATCGCCAGTGAGACGTTGCTGCTGAAACCTGCGTCATTTACGTTTCAGGTTCCCATGTTTGATGGTGCAACAGCCACACCTGTACGTACTGTTTTTGGTGTGGTCCAGTCTTTCCAGCGCCTGTCTACCTCGGCGGATGAAACGCATTACAGCCTGACGATGGTGCCGCGTATCGCCCTGATGAAGCACACCAGACGCAGCGAGATTTACCTCAATCAGTCCGTTCCGGAAGTGGTGGAGAAGATCCTGCGCGAGCATGAGCTGGAAGGGGCGGATTTTGAGTTTCGTCTGTCGCAGTCCTACCCGGCACGCGAGCTGATCACTCAGTGGCGCGAAACCGACCTCGAATTCGTGCAGCGCCTTCTTGCTGAAGTGGGCATCTTCTGGCGCTTCGAAATGAATGGCCGCCTTGAGCAGGATGTGGTGATTTTTCAGGACAGCCCGGAGCAGTATCAGTTTGGCGTGACGCTGCCGCTGATCCCGCCGTCACGCACCAGCGATAACGGCCAGCTCAGCGTCTGGGATATTAAAACTGGCTATCAGGTGGTGTCACAAAGCGTCGCCAACCGCGATTACAACTATCGCGAGGCGCTGACGCCGCAGGACAGTTCCGCGTCTGTCAGCACGACGGACGGCATCACCACCGGCGAGGTGTATCACTACGCAGAGCCATTCCTGAGCGAAGGGGATACCCAGACGCCGGAGAGCGGAGCCTACTACACCCGCCTGCGTCATGAACGTATTCTGAACGCGCAGCAGGCGGTCACCGGCAAAACAAGCAGCCCGGTGCTGGCTCCGGGTGAGGTGCTTGAACCGCAGGGCAGCCTGCCCGCCAACCTGAAAGACGGCATCGTCATTACCGGCGTGAAGAGCAGTGGCTCCCGCAAGCAAAGCTTTAAGATGACTTTTACCGGGATCCCCTACAGCGAAGCTGTTTGCTATCGCCCGCCGCTGCATCATCGCCCGGTGATTGCGGGTACGCTCCCGGCACGCGTTGAGAGTACTGAAAAGGGCGATACCTATGCCTGGCTGGACAATCAGGGCCGTTACCGCACGAAGCTGGATTTCGACCGCAACAGCAGCGAGCAGGGCTATGCCTATCTGTGGCTGCGTATGGCGAAGCCGTATGCCGGTGACAATTACGGCTTCCACGCGCCGCTGCTCGACGGCACCGAAGTCTCGGTGATGTTTGACGGGGGCGACCCGGACCGTCCGTATATCGCCCATGCCCAGCATGACTCAGAACATCCGGACCACGTCACTGACGATAACCACACGCGCAACGTCCTGCGCACCCCAGCGAATAACAAACTCCGTCTGGAGGATAAGCGTCAGGAAGAGCACATCAAACTTGCGACGGAGTTCGGCAAGACCCAGCTCAATATCGGCCATCTGGTGGATGCCCAGCGCGAACAGCGCGGTGCGGGTTTTGAACTGCGTACCGATGAGTTTGGGGCCGTGCGCGCTGCCCGTGGCGTATACCTGACAGCAGATGCTCAGGCCAAAGGCCAGGGCCAGGTGCTGGAGATGAACCCGGCGGTCAGCCAGATCACTCAGGCCAACAGCGAGATGCAGGCGCTGAACGGCGCAGCCGGACAGGCCAAAGCGCTGACCTGTGATATCCAGACGCAGAACAACCTGCTGCAAAGCCGCCTGAAGGATTTGCAGTCCGCCGTGGTTCTGGCTTCTGCCCCGCAGGGTATCGCGTTGACCTCCGGTGAGCACCTTCAACTGACCAGTGCTAAAAACACCATGGTCACCGCCGGGCAGCATGTGGATATCGGGGCGATGAAAAATGTCACGGTGAGTGCTGAGCAGTCTCTGGGGTTGTTTGCCCATAAAGCCGGGGCGAAGGTGATAGCGAACCTCGGGAATGTCGAAGTGCGCGCCCAGCACAGTACGCTGGAGATGAGTGCCGACCAGCAGTTCACGGTCACCAGCAGTAAAGATGAGGTTGTGATCAGTACGCCGAAAACGCTGACGTTGAATGGTGGTGGGTCATATCTGAAACTGAGCGAAAGCGGGATTGAGCACGGGACGAACGGGGATTTTATTACCAAAGCGGCACGCTATCAGGTGCCGATGGCGGCGGCGAAAATGAAGTGTGAGCCACCGGTTTACGACAAAACGAATCTTGACCTTCTGCCGCCTGCGACAGATGGCAACATTTCACGCTAAGGACGGCCAAAATGAAAACCAGTTTCCCGGCCTTTAAGGCAAACGGAGAACAGTACGCCACACTGGACGAGATGATGGGGATGGTGGGGCGTGAGCCGCATGGTTCCTGGCTTGCCGGAACGAACCGCATGTGGCACGGCGGGCTTCATATCTCACAGGTTTCTGCCCCGGGTTCGGTCATGACGGCAGAGACGGTTGATACCGTGGTTCCGCTGCAGTGTATGGCGGATGGTGAAGTGGTGGCCTGGCGTCTGGGTCAGGAATACAAGGAAAATAGCTATAACGGTCAGACGCTGCAGTACTCGACGACGTTTGTACTGGTGAAATCCACCTGTCTGCCGGATAAGGATAAGCCCCAGACCCAGCTTGATTTTTATTCACTGTATATGGGGCTTGCCCCGCTGTCAGCGTTCCAGAAATGCAGGTGCATGAAAGCGAAAACGAAGGTGAAAACCCGTAAGGCCGGGAATTATGAAAGCAGTCAGGGAGCGGGAGGTCCTGCGCCCGCACCGGCGAAAGAAGGTGACCTGGCAGCAGGCAGCCGGGTTCTCATCCTGAAAGAAACGACGTTCATGAATGGGGCTGATGAGCAGCCGTTCGGGCTGGCGCAGAAGCTTGACAGCAGCGGGAACGTGACGGGTAAAACCTTTTGGGTGACTCTGCTGCCGGAGTTTATGACAGAAGACGGTGAGCAGTACGCGCACCTGCCTGTCTGGATGCAGCAGGCGGTGACAGCCGGAACATTTGATACAGTCGGGAAACCGGCAGAAAAGCTTGAGATTAAGGCCGGAGACGCGATTGGATTCCTGGGGGATGACATTGTCCCGGCGGGCATGGGGCAGGTCAGCCGCAGCACCTATGCGCATATCGAAGTGCTCAGTACAGACAGCCGGATGCCGGCGTTTCTGGATAATCCGGGGGCGGTAACGTCCGGGCAGAAATATATTCGCGTCAAACCTGAAAGTCTGCTGTATACGAACTCTGGTGAGACCTTCACGCAGACGTCGGCGAAAGTCGGGGCTGATATTCACAGCATTCTCCCGACAGACAAATGCAGTCCGAAAGAGAGCGGCGGGAAAAAGTATTATCAGATTAGTGAGCAAAGCTGGCTGAGCCAGGACGAGGTTGAAGAGTTTAACCAGTATGACCTGAAAAAGCTGGGCTTTACTGCGCTGGTACAGGAGTCCACGCCGGATATGTCGATGTCCCTGATGGAAGAGTGGGTGTCAGGGGTATTTACAGCGAATTCAGAGCAGGTGGTGCCGGAGCGCGGCATACGTCAGCAGCAGGTGTCGGACTTTTACAGGGCCATGGTCGACAGGCTGGACAGCGACCAGAATGGTGAACTGTCCGGGATGGAGCTGTATAACGCCGTGCATCACCCGGAGATGGGTATTCGCGATATTGCCGCGCGTATGGTGGTGAAGCATGAGAGCGAGTGGTTTGGCGGGAGCAGTGCGCCGAAGTGGACGAAGTTTTTCGAGACTTACGACCCGGTAAGGGTGGGTTTTGCGAAGAAGTGGCTGGATG
This sequence comes from Lelliottia sp. EB106-05-01-XG201, assembly GCF_058791735.1. Taxonomy (NCBI): domain Bacteria; kingdom Pseudomonadati; phylum Pseudomonadota; class Gammaproteobacteria; order Enterobacterales; family Enterobacteriaceae; genus Lelliottia; species Lelliottia sp. EB106-05-01-XG201. Next base: position 3,698,645 of record NZ_JBYTDV010000001.1, on the reverse strand, counting down.
ATGTGGAGTGGATGAGCCAGGTTGAACCGTTCACGTCGGGAAGTGCGGTGTGGCACATGCATCCGGTGGTGTTTTTATCAGCATTATCTGGTGGTGATCAGCTAATTACGTACGAGCAATTAAAATCGATGCTCCCAGCCGATCGCGAAAGTGAAGTCGGTATTTATCTGGAACCGCTTAATGAAACAATGAGATTGTTTGAAATCAATACGCCTTTACGTAAATCGCATTTTATGGCGCAGATTCTCCACGAAACGGGTTTTTTCAAGTATACAGAGGAGACTGCCTCGGGGAATGCATATGAAGGTCGAAGTGATCTTGGTAATACTCAAGTTGGAGATGGTCCATTATTTAAGGGCCGAGGGTTATTACAGATCACTGGTCGAGGTAATTACACAAAATGCCAAGTATATCTCAGAACAAAACTTAATGATGCAACGTTTGACATTACATCTTCAGCGTCTAATGCTAAGCAGTTATCATCAAATCCTAGGTATGCAGCATTAGCATCTGGATATTTTTGGAAGTATATAAAGCCCAAGTTAAACGCTACTGCTGACAAAGATGACATTTATTGGGTTTCAGTTTATGTCAATGGATGGGCGGTACAGACGCATCCGTATTATCCAGATAAAGCTAGAGAACCGAATCATATGGATGATCGAATTAATAAATTATCAATTGCCAAAAAAGCATTTGGAATGGAGTAGATTAAATGAATAAGTTACCGCTATCACTTTTGGTTTGTACATTGCCAATGTTCTGTAATGCCTCGGATGCAATGGGGGTGGGGTATTCTGTTTCTTCAATATATACAGGAATTATTGGCAAGAGCAATGTTACAATGAATCTTGTTAACTCCAAAGGTATAATCTCTGGTAGTTATATATATGATAAATATAAAAAGAAAATTTTGTTAAATGGCGTTGTTGATGCTGATTCAATTGAATTAAAAGAAAATACGAATAAAAGTACAGCTACGATAACCCTGGCCCGAACAGAAAAAGGTTATGTGGGTAAGTGGTGTGATAAAAAGTGTGTTCCAGTAAATATAGAGACAACAAACTCATTCAGAGATGGTGAGTTGAAAGATATTCAAATTGATGAATCCGATGTGGGTTCTTACAATATTAAAATGGAAATTGGAAGTAAACACGAGAATGTGGTTGTTTCTGATGCGATAGATCTACCGTCTTTAGTTTTTGTAGACATTAATGGAGATGGTTTTTACGATTTAATCGCCATAACTGATCATAGGCCAAATAATGGCAGTCAGAATGTTTATCTTTCTTCTAAGAATGGTTTCATTAAAAATGAAGCTTTATCAAAAGAAAATGGCACTCTTGTATATGATCCTTACAAAAAAGACATTGTTTTTAATTCAAAGGATGATTGTTGTGATAATTATAATAAAATAGTTTATAGCCTTGATAACGGTAAGGTTGTTAGGAATGGCAGTGCTTCCTTTGACTATACATCTAACAAAGGTAAAAACTCTAAAGGCGATGATATTTCCAAGGAGAAATTTGAGTCCTATTAAGTTCTTTGTTAGAACTTCTTGCTTGTAAGCGAAACAGAGATTCGTTTACATAATAAAGTTCCTCAATTTTAAAAGTACGAAGGCGTGGTGGGGGAATCCCCCTAAAAGTTAGTCAGCAAAAGCTTTACTAATTCATCGTAAATTTTTCTCTCGGGGTTCTTGTGTAATTCGATAATCGTAATGGAGATATCATGCAAGGAATCATTCGTATCGGCGATAAAACCACCCACGGCGGCGCAGTCCTGTCGGGCTCTGCAGCCATGATTTTTGGTGGCATTGGCGTCGCCCGCAAGGGCGATAAAGTCTCCTGCCCAATGCAGGGGCATGGCCCAACGGTTATTACAGAAGGTAACCCTGATTATCTGGATAACGGTATTCCGGTAGCTTTTCACGGGCATAAATGCGCATGCGGCTGCACGCTGATCAGTTCCTTGCCTGACGCACTGGTAGGCTGATCATGCCTGTTGTACTTGAAAAAATTCCGGATAAGAAAGCCAAACCACCACGCCCGGTAACCCGACGCTGGCTGATTTTTGGTTTAATCGTTCTGATCGTGGGGATGGGTCTGACATTTCTGTTTTGGCAAGGAGAACGATCCGGGCCTGGCTTTTGGCTCTTTGCTGTCGTGCTCCCGGTACTTACCTGGGGGGCGATGTTCTCAGCGCGACGGGCTGGTTACAAGTACCGGAGCGTAGGTCAGTATACTGCCAACAAAACCATCAAAGCCCGCAATGCCAATGAGCAGGGGCGTGGACAGCGGTTTGCCTGGTTTGTCGGTGAATTTCTGGTGAATGCCCTGGAGCAAAATAATGTCGCCACTCATAAAGCAGCAATTGAGAAAAAGCCCATCCTGCAGCCAGTGATACCGCGAGGTGCTGAGAAGCCAGTCAGGCATTCCCGTTTATCGGGTGGGGAAAAAGCCTCTGATCTGTTGGCAAGCTATGAAGATGATCTCTTAACGCATATCAATCATTTGCTTGAGGGAGTGCCTGCTTCGATGGTCTGTTTTGTGGCACTGGACATTGCGGACGACCTGCCCGATCTTTCGCTCAGCTTGTTACCCAAAATTACCCGTCCCATTGTGCGCATTCGCGATCTCTCCGGGCTGAGAATCCTCGATTACTGGCTCGATTATCATTATGCAAAACCGTCCGCGCTGTTAGTGATCAGCGCACAGCTGTATGACGTACCGCAGAACGATGCTGGTGAAGCCATTTCGGTTGTGCTGATGACCAACTGCCGCCTTAAAGGTACGCCGCCCAAATCAGCACGTATTCCTCGCCCGCAAATCAATCACACGGGCGATATGGGACACGCATTCAAACACGCGATGCTATGGGCTGGTCTCGACAAGGAAACCGTCCTTCGTGGCTGGATAACCGGTGGCGCACTGGCTTCCAGTGATGCGCTTAGCTCTGCCTGCGAAGTCTATGCGCCTGAACTGACCGCCCAGCGATATACAAATATCGATACCGTTGCTGGATTCGCCGGAGCCGCAGCCCCCTGGCAGGCACTAATCCTCGCTACCCGCCAGTGCCTCGCCGACGGCGAAGCGCAGATGGTGGTGACTGAATCATCGAAAGATATCCGACAGCTGTGTGCTGTCACTCCAGAATAATTATCAGGGATGTTACCGCTTGTTATGAAAAGACCGTCCGCGCTCGCCTCCATTCTTATCTTTGCGCTCTGTATCACAGGCATATTTGGCTTTTTTCTCTGGATCTATCCGGAAGAGACGGCCAGTGCGGTGCGCGTGGGTCCCTACAGTCCTCTGGGGGTCGTTGTCTTTTGTCTGATCTTAGTCGTCATCATTTTGATTCTGGGATGGTTCGCCCAGACGCTGATGATGACTGCCGGGGAGAAAGGGGGCAATCAGGATGCCGGGTCAGAAAGCAGCAGTGATTCTGCTCAGCCCGACGCGCCGCCTCATACCGATGAGGACACCACGCGTTTTACCTCTGAAGGGCTCATCGATCACCTCCGCCTGCGCTACACCCGCCGCTGGAAATCCAAAGTCCGCCTGCTGCTGGTTCAGGGCACCGACGCACACATTGAAAGAGTCGCACCAGGCCTGAAACGCGATCACTGGCAGGAGAACGACGGCATCGTCCTGATCCATGCCGGACCTGCCGAAGCCGCGCCCGAGCCAGAATTCGTTGAAATCCTTAATCAGGTTCGCCCGGAGCGCCCTGTGGATGGTATTGTCCAGGTCATGGACTGCGCACAGCTTCCGGATGCCGCGGCGCTGGACACGCTGGTCCGTAGCCGTCAGAAAGCGGACGCGCTGCTGGGCTGGCAGGCTCCCGTTTGGTTATGGTTCATCAATGACGAAAGGTGGGAAAAAGAGGGTGAGGGTGTTCCGGCAACGGGTGCATTGTTTGGCCCAGGCGCGATACCCGATGCTGCGATGGATTCCGTCTCGACATTATCCTCCCGTCTGCGCCGGGCAGGGACGGCAGCTTTGCTGGCTGACACCCGCCACAACTGGCTGCTGCGTGTTTCCGATCAGCTGCGCGGACGGCTCAAACAACAGTTGACGCCATTGCTGAACAGCCTGATGACAGGCCCGGCACCTTATCGCCTGCGCGGCATCATGTTCAGCCCCGCGCTGCCTGCAACGGGAACGCTGCCGCATGCACGTCTCAGCCCGCCAGCCTGGCAGGCACTGGAAGAAGATTGTCTGCAGGTTCATGCCCGCAAAATTGGCTTCCACTGGCAGCGCGCGCTGCGCCTTGTTGTGCTTGGTGTGATTTTGCTGTGGGGAGCCGGAACGCTGCTGTCGCTCATCGTCAACCGCGCCCAGATTTATCAGGCCCAGGAGACCGCCCGCGTGGCCGCCGACACGCGTCAGCCGCTGACCGAACGCCTGCGAAACCAGCTGGTGTTGCAGCAGGCCATCGCCCGACTGCAGGACCGGGAAGCGCATGGTGCGCCCTGGTACACCCGTTTCGGATTGAACCAGGACAGGGACACTCTTAATGCCCTCTGGCCGCTATATGCCCGAAATAATCAGGTGCTGATGCGCGATGCGCTGGCGGCACAGCTGCATCAGCAGCTCACCGCTTTTGTGCAACTCCCGCCGGGAAGCGATGCCCGAACGTCTGCCACCCAGCGAGCTTACGGTCTGCTCAAAGGCTATCTGATGCTCGCGCGTCCGGACAAAGCCGATGCGTCCTGGCTTTCGACCAACATGCTCAAAGCCTGGCCAAAGCGCGCCGGTGTTGCCGACAGCGCCTGGCAGACGCAGGCCCCGAAACTGCTGGGGTTCTATGCCCAGAACCTGCCCGCGCACCCGGAGTGGCGAATCAAACCGGATGTCGACCTGGTGAGCACCGTGCGCCAGATTTTGCTCAAGCAGATCGGGCAACGAAATGCGGAATCCGGCCTCTATCAGGAGATGCTGCAACGCATCGCCCGTAACTGGCCGGATCTGACGCTGGCGGACATGACCGGCGATACCGATGCCTCAACCCTGTTCAGCACCGAAGAAGTGGTGCCGGGCATGTTCACCCGTCAGGCGTGGGAAGAGCAGGTTGAAGACGCCATTGATGAGGTGGTGAAAACCCGTCGCGATGAAATCGACTGGGTGCTGACCGACAAAACCCATCAGGCGGGAAGCGACATCTCGCCTGAAGCGCTGAAACAGCGCCTGACTGAGCGCTACTTCACCGATTTTGGTAACGCCTGGCTGAATCTGGCGAACAGCATTCAGTGGCACGAAGCGGAATCCTTGTCCGAGGCGATTGCCCAGCTAAACCTGCTGGCGGATGTGCGTCAGTCACCGCTGGTGGCGCTGATGAATACCCTCGCCTGGCAAGGGCAGACCGGCGCCAAAGGCGAAGCGCTGGCGGATTCGCTGGTCGATTCCGCGAAGAAACTGGTCGGCAAGAAAAAGAATGCGCAGCAGTTTATCGAACAGGCGCAGGGGCCGAAAGGTCCGCTGGATGGCGTATTTGGCCCGCTGACCGGCGTGATGGCCGGGAAGGACGGCACCGGCAGCAACGGCAATCTGAGCTTCCAGTCGTGGCTGGCGCGCGTGACTCAGGTGCGCCTGAAGTTACAGCAGGTCACCAGCGCACCGGATCCGCAGGCGATGGCGCAGATGCTGGCCCAGACCGTGTTCCAGGGCAAAGCCATCGATCTGACGGACACCCGCGATTACGGCAGCCTGGTGGCGGCGAGTCTCGGTCAGGAGTGGAGCGGTTTTGGTCAGGCGCTGTTTGTCCAGCCGCTGGATCTCGCATGGCGTCAGGTACTGGCCCCGGCGGCAGGCAGCCTGAACGCCCGCTGGCAGAGCACGATAGTGTCCCAGTGGAATACCGCCTTTGCCGGACGCTACCCGTTCAAGGCGACAGGAAGTGATGCTTCACTTCCGCTACTGGCGCAGTTCCTTCGCGGCGATTCCGGGCGTATCGCCGCATTCCTGAAAACCAATCTCGGCGGCATCCTGCATCAGGAGGGGAGCCACTGGGTGGTCGATCCTGCGGCAAGCCAGGGCATGACCGTTAACCCGGCGTTCCTGAATGCCATCAACCAGCTGGCGGATATCTCCGACATTATCTTCGCTCAGGGTGATGCAGGCGTTCACTTCGAGTTAATGGCGCGTCCGTCACGCGATGTGGCGCGGATACAGTTAGCGGTTGATGGGCAAAATCTGGATTACTTCAACCAGATGGAAAGCTGGCAGAGCTTTACCTGGCCGGGAAACACCTACTATCCCGGTGTGGATCTGAGCTGGCGCAGCAATACGGCGGAGATGCGTCTCTACGAACATAACTCTGGCAACTGGGGCTTTATTCGTCTGCTGGATAAGGCGCTGATCACTCCGCTCGACAGCAGCCGCACTCAACTGGTGTGGATCACGCCGGACGGCAATCCGCTGAAATTTATCCTGCGCAGCGAGCTGGGCGATGGGCCACTGTCTCTGCTGAAATTGCAGGGCTTCAGTCTGCCAGAATCGATCTTTTCAATAGAGCCGGGTGCGGTGAACAACGCGCTGGCCGCCACGGAGGCTGAATAAATGGCGAAGGCAAATGCGCTGCTCACCCTGTGTATGCCGGACTCAGAGGGCCAGAATACGCTGCTCGAACGCATGCAAAACGGCCTGACAAACTGGGACAACTGGTTACAGCCGCTGCCGCAGGGTAAGGGGGCGGGAGACGATCCCGCCTATGACGACGATTTCCAGCAGATGCGCGAGGAGATCAACAAACTCTCCGGCACGGATACCGAAACGATCTGCCGTCTGGCGGAGAAAATGCTCACGCAGACGGCCCGCGATGTCCGCGTGGTGACCTGGTATATCTTCGCCCGACTGCAACGTGACGGTGAGCAGGGATTATATGAAGGGGTGCAGCTGCTGGTCGCGATGCTCAGTCGTTACGGCGAGCACTGTCACCCGCTTCGCGCCAATGCGCGTAAGTCGGCGCTGGAATGGCTGAACAGCACCAGAATGCAGGACACGCTCTCCCGCTGGCCGGAGGCCACCCGCGAACAAACGGCGCAAACCGCCGCCGCCCTCAGCCTGCTCGATGCACAGCTGGAAAGCTGGTCGGAGAACGAACGCCCAACGCTTGAAGGTTTATCCCGGGCGCTGGAAACGCGACTGGCAGGCTCCGGCGGACTGGACGGATTATCGCCTCAGAACGGCAGCTCATCTGAAAGTGCGCCGGTCTCAACGGTCAGAACGTCCGCTGCGGATATCACGGTGAAATCCGAAGGCGAGTTTTTGAGCCAGACAAAAGTATTGGCCCGCTGGCTGGCCGATCAACCGGAAGGCTGGCTGGCGTCACACCGCCTGATGAAGGCGGTTCGCTGGGATACGGTCGGGCAGATACCTGCCCTGGATGCCAGCGGTCGCACGCGTCTTTCGCCGCCAAAACCGGACTACCGCGCGCAGCTCAAGCGCCTGTATCTGCAGCAGAACTGGACAGAGCTGGTGGAGCAGGCCAGCGATATGTTCTGCGAAGGGGCCAACCGTTACTGGCTCGATCTGCAATGGTATCTGTGGCAGGGCCTGAGCCGCGCCGGACAGCCGTGGGAATCCTGGGCTGATTACATCATCAGTGACCTGAAGCTGCTGCTGGCCCGTTTACACGGTCTGGAACAGCTCTCCTGGAGCGACGGCACGCCGTTCGCCGATGAAGTGACGCTCAACTGGATTACCGAAAAAGTGAATGACGATATGTCCGGCTTCGGTGATGAAGCTGCAACCGTCTCGGGCCCGTCGGATGACATCCTCGCGCTGGAAGCGGAAGCCATGGCAAAAGGCGACAGCGATGGTCCGGAGGTCGCGCTCGGCTGGCTGCAAACCCGGCCAGGTATGGAATCTCCCCGCAGCCGCTGGCTGCAGCGCTTGCTGATGGCACGCGTCGCCGAACAGTTTGGCCGCAATGAAATGGCGCTCCATCTGCTCGGCGAACTCATCAGCAGTGCCCCCCAGCTAACGCTCAACGACTGGGAGCCCGCGCTGTTATTTGAAGTGCAGGCCCGACGGCTGAAATTGTTGCGTCTGAAAGCCGGGCGCAGCGAAACCGATAAAGCACGTCTGATGCCCGAAATGGACGCGCTGCTGGCTGGCCTGATCGCCATCGATCCTGCCCGGGCGATGGTGCTGTGCGGCTAATGACTTATTTGATGAACATGACATTCAGGAATCCCGTGCATGGATGATTTAACTCTGCGTTACTTTGAGGCAGAAATGCGCTACCTGCGCGAAGCGGGTAAGGAATTCGCCCGCGCTCACCCCGACCGGGCGGCCATGCTCAATCTGGATAAAACCGGCGCCCGCGATCCGTACGTCGAGCGCCTGTTCGAAGGATTTGCCTTCCTGATGGGACGTCTGCGTGAAAAGCTCGACGATGACCTCCCGGAGCTGACCGAAGGGCTGGTGAGTCTGCTCTGGCCGCACTATATGCGCTCCATCCCGTCGCTGGCGGTGGTCGCGTTATCGCCAGAGTGGCAGCAGCTTAAGCAGGCTGAAACGCTGCCGGAAGGTTTCTCGGTGTTGTCCCGACCGGTCGGACCGGATAAAACCGTCTGCCAGTACCGCACGACCCGTGATATCACGCTGCAGCCAATACATCTGGCGGATGCCCGTTTGCAGACCGAACCGGACGGTCGCGCCGCGATCCGCCTGCGTTTTGAGTGCAGCAGCAAAGTGGACTGGTCAAAAAGCGGCATCGATAAAGTGGCGATTTATCTCGATGCGGAAAGCCCGGTGGCCTCGGCCCTGCATCTGGCGCTAACCCGTCGGGTGCATGCCATCTACGCCCGCCATGCAGCGACCCGCACTGAACGCATGCGTTTTGACGGCTGGTGCAAACCGATGGGCTTTGATGACCACGAACGTCTGTGGCCGAAAGGTGATTCGGCTTTTAGCGGCTATCAGCTGCTGCTGGAATATTTCAGCTTCCGGCAGAAGTTTATGTTTGTCGAGTTGCACGGTCTGGAACTGACCGGGCTTAATCAGGATACGACCTGGTTTGAAACCGACATTGTGCTCGACGGCGGCTGGCCGTCGGACATGCCGTTCGAAACCGAAAACTTCCGTCTGCACTGCGCGCCGGTGATTAACCTCTTCACCCTGGAAGCCGATCCACTAACCATCGATCCACTGGAAAACGAATACCTGCTGCGGCCCATGCGTGTTCAGGACGGCCACACGGAAATCTACTCCGTCGACAACATTCACGGCGCGGTGAAAAACGGCAAGCATCAGTACGTGCCGTTCACCAGCTTCCGCCATCGCGGCGGCATGATGCGCCACGACGCCCCAGAGCGCTATTTCCACACCCGCGTGAAGCGCGGTCCGTCAGGTTTGTACGACACCTGGCTGATCCTGGGCGGCCGTTCCTTTGAAATGGAGCAACTGTCTGATAAGCCAGAATCCCTGTCGATGCGCATCACCGGGACCAACGGACAGCTCCCCCGCAAGGCGCTGGAAAGTACGCTTCTCGACCGGGTAGTGAAAGCGGGAAAAGTCCCGGTGAGAGTGCTTAATCTGAACGCACCGACCTTGCCGCTGTATCCCCCGGCCAACGACCGCTTCCACTGGCGAGTCATGAGCCATCTGGGTTCGAGCTTCTTAAGCATGATGGACAATCCGGAAGTGCTGCGCGGTACGCTGGCCCTGTACGACTGGACTGACGATGAGATGAACCGCCGTCGTCTGGAAGCGATTGTCGCCGTGAAGCACACGCTGATTCGTCGGTTCGAGCGCGGCTATATGCTGCGCGGCGTGGAGATTGAGGTCACGCTAAATGCCGATAATTTTGCCGGCGAGGGCGACGTCAATCTGTTCGGCGAAATGCTGCACCGCTTCTTTGCGCTCTATGCCGATGTCCATCTTTTCAATCAACTCACGCTGGTTCTGCAACCGACAGGGAAACGACTGCAATGGAAAGAGAGTCACAGCCAGCACGTGCCGGGCTGACAGAGCGGCTTGGCAAGGATATCTGGCGGGTTAACTTCTACCGTTTCTGCCAGTTGCTCGAACAGGAAAATCCAAAAACGCCTCTGCTCGGGACATCTGACAAACCGTCCACCGATCCGGTGCGTTTTCGTCCCTGGCCGGGCATGGGTTTCCCGGCCAGCGAATTGCGTACGGTTGAAACAGATGACGATAATCCGCATCTGCCGCCAACGGTGCGTACGACATTCCTGGGGATGTATGGCGTCGACTCTCCCTTACCGACGGCCTACCTGGACGATATCGCCCAGCGCAGGGAAGGGTACGAAGCGACCACCTCATTTCTGGATATTTTCAGCCACCGCATCACCACCCAGTACTATCGTATCTGGCGTAAGTATGCCTACCCCGCGACGTTTGAATCCGGCGGAACGGACGATACGTCGCAGTGCTTACTGGGGCTGGTGGGGTTGGGAATCCCGGGTACGGCGGAAAACATCGCCACCCCGGTTTCTCGTTTCCTGGCGCTTCTCGGGGCGATGCGTCTGCCGACCCGAAATGCGGAAGGTATTCGCCAGTTAGTCGCCCTGCTGGCACCGGAAACGACGGCTACCCTTATCAGCCCCGACCCCATCAAAGTGCAGGTGTCCCAGCGCAGCGGGCTGGGGAAAACCAACCGCGTCGCATTATCTCAGCGCGCCACGCTGGGGAAAACCGGCAAGGAAGCCTGTAGCCGGATCGCGCTGTGGCTGGCGACCAGCAATCCCGATGAAGCCGAAGGCTGGCTGCCGGGAGGCCAACTCCACACGGATTTGATGGTGCTGCTGCGCGTCTACATGGGCTACCGATCAGATGTGCGGCTGCGTCTGACGGTGCCCGTGAGCGTGCTCCCTGAGCCGCGACTCGGCCAGAAACGACGCATCCAGCTTGGTCGGACCGGGATTCTCGGCCTGAAAGCGGGAAAACTGAATGTTAACCGCAGCCATCTGACCGTCAGCCTCGGCTGCTATGAAGGCCTCCATTGCCACCCGCTGCCATCCGCCCAGGATGGTAGTTACCGCTTCGACTAATACGCCTGTTTATTCTGAAAGGAACCTCCGAATGACATCTGTTTCTCTGCGGCAGGTTGTGCTGCTTGCCATCTGCTGTTTGCTCGCGGGCTGCGGCCTGACACAGTCCGTATCCGATGGCGCGGTAAACATGACCAAATCGATTTTCTACAAAAAAATTAAGGTGCTTCATCTCGATTTCGAACCGCGTGCGGCCACCAATGCCGATGAGGCACAGACCCCGCTGGCGACAATGGTGCGGGTCTATCAGCTAAAGGACCGGCAGAAGGTGGATGCCGCCGATTACCAGAAGCTGCTGCGTGATGCCGACACTGTACTGAAAGAGGATATGGTTTCGAGCAAGTCGCTGCTGGTGATGCCGAAAGGCAGCGTCACGCTCAATATGCCCATGGATGAAGAGGCGCAATTTGTGGCGGTAGTCGGGTTGTTCAACCGCCCGGACATGAAGAACAATGCCTGGAAACTGGTGCTGACCCGCGCCGATCTTGATCCGGATAAGCCGCGTACCATTGAACTGGGCGATGGTTTTCTGACTCTGGTCCCCGTTAAGGAGTGACGACAATGGCAATGGATAACTGGCTGGCACTGTTTGACGGACAGACCCGCTACCGGCTTGAGATCAACGACAGCCGGGTCAGTACGGATGTCCTGAAGTTTCACGGACGCGAGGCGCTGAACGAGCCCTTCAGATGGCGGATTGAGTTCACCTCGTCGCAGGATGATGTGGCGGCAGAAGATGTCCTGATGAAGTACGCCACGCTGCGCATGCTGAGCGGGCGGGTGGTGCAGGGCATCATTACCGGATTTGAATGGCTGGGCACGACCGCCGACCAGACCCACTACAGCGTGACAATATCATCCCGCCTGGCGCTGCTCTCGCATACCCGCCGCTGTGCGGTGTATCAGAATCTCTCCGTCCCTGAGCTGGTGGAGCAGGTGCTGCGGGCGCACGGTCTGGAAGGTTCGGATTTTGAGTTCCGCCTGGAGCGCAGCTATCCGCCGCGGGAACTCATCACCCAGTGGCGGGAAAGCGACCTGCAGTTTATCCAGCGTCTGCTGTCCGAAGTCGGCATCTGGTTTCGCTCCGGCGTCAACGAGGTCACCGGGCTGGACACGCTGACCTTTGCCGACAGCCAACTCAACTACCAGTTTGACGTGCATCTGCCGTATCAGGAGCCGTCTGCCCTGTACGACGGCGCAGTGGAATCAGTCTGGGGCCTGCGCACCTGGCACAACACGGTGACCGGGCTGGTCCGCACACGAGACTACAACTACCGCACGGCGACCACGCCAAAAGATTCTGCGGTGACGGTCAGAAACAACGCTACCACCACGGGTGAGCATTACCGCTACGCTGCGCCATTCCTCGACGCGGGTGATGATGCAACTTCTGAGCCTGACACCGAAAGCGGGGCGTTTTACGCCCGTATCCACCATGAGCGCGAGCTGAATAAATCAGCCCGACTGCACCTGTTCAGCAACGCGTCGCACCTGACGCCGGGGATGGTGCTGGAAGCCGACGGCAGCAGCCTGAACGACCTGAAAGAGGGCGTGGTGATAACCCTCACCACCTTCAGTGCCACCCGCGACAGCCGCCTGCATGTGTCGGTGTGGGGGATGCCGTACAGCGAACAGTTCTGCTTCCGCTCGCAGGAAGTGCCGCGCCCAAAAATGCCGGGCACCCAGCCTGCGCGGATTGAAAGCCGCGAGAAGGGCGACATCTACGCTCATCTGGATAACCATGGCCGCTACCGCGTGAAGCTGGATTTCAGCCGCGAGGATGCCGAGCCGGGTTATCACTACCTGTGGGTTCGCCAGGCGAAACCGTACGCCGGTGACAAATACGGCTGGCATACGCCGCTTATCGACGGCACGGAAGTGGGCATCGCCTATGACGACGGCGACATCGACCGGCCCTACATCGCCCACGCGTTTCACGACTCAGAACATGCTGACATCGTCACCCGTGACAACCGCAGCCAGAACATCCTGCGCACCGCAGCACAAAACGAACTGCGGATGGAAGACCAGCGCGGCGAGGAGCATATCGCGCTGACCACACCGTTCGGCGGCACGCAGCTGAATGAGGGCCATATCGTCGATGCGCAGAACAAACCGCGAGGCAGTGGCTTCGAACTGCGCACGGACGAGTACGGCGTCATCCGCGTGGCAAAGGGGCTGTTCATCACCGCCGATGGCCAGCAGAAGGCCGCAGGTGAAGTGCTGGATATGGCTACGGCGCTGAAAGAAATCGAGGTCTGCCAGCAGCAGCTGAAAGCCCTGGCCGCCGCGGCAGAACAGGCGCAGGCGCTGGAGGCGGATATCGTGAGCCAGCTGGCGATGTTCAGCCAGCGCCTGAAACCGCTGAACGAGATGATCCACTTCCACGGCCCGCAGGGTGTGGCGTTCACCAGCGGAGAACATCTGCAGATGACTGCCAGCCAGAACGTGGCGATGAACGCCGGGGGGGATTTCAGCAGCGGGGCGCTGGGTAATACGGCCATTCTGGCAGGGGAAAGCGTTGGCCTGTTTGCCCGCAGTGGCTCACTGACCCTGAACGCCAGCGAAGGTCCGGTGCAGATTCAGGCGCAGAACGGCGAAATGCACATCAGCGCGGAGCAGAAACTGAGCCTGATATCGGCGAGCGACATGCTGTTTGCGGGCAAGAAGAAGGTCACGCTGATAGGCGGCGGGAGTTATCTCATCATTCAGGAAGGGAAAATCGAGTACGGGACGGATACGACTTATACGCGGAAGATTAAGCGGTCGGTGACGACGGGAAGTGTAGCCCTGGAGGCCGAATATCCATTTATGCCTGGAATATCTGATACTTATAGGAGAAGTTTTGTTCTTGTTGATGACAAAACACTTCAGCCAATTCCGGGAGTTGGTTATGTATTATCTTCCGCATCAGGTGTAGTAAAAGGAAGCAGTTGTGACAATGGTCTCACTAGTTTTATAAGTGATTCAGAGGCATCTGAGCTCGAGTTGAGTATCTTGAAACAAGATTCACTAATTATTGGGTAAAATAATGGTTGAAATAAAAGTAAAGTCTAAGCTCACTAATGACAAGGAAGCTCAGGAAACTGTTCCCGTAAAAGTTTTTAAAATTACCGATATCCCTCAGGTTATGGAAAATATGGGGTGGGTCGAATCTGCAAGATTCATGCGAAAGTGGTTTAATGACCCATATTTTGAAATGACTAAACAACAAAAACTCAACAGAGTCGATATGGGGATGATTGATAAGTATAATATATTAGATGATTTAAGTTTTGATTGGCTATTGACCTCATCATCACGCATTAAACCTATCTATGATGGCTTTGTAAGGGAGATGTCAAATGTTGTAGAGTATAATGAAACTCTTGGTCGTAAAAAGAGTCTTCTGAATCAATTGTCTAGCGGGCTGTGTTTTATTTTAAATAGATTGGAGAATTCTGGTTTTTTGGTTGATGGTGTGTTCAAAAACGCCCATGTTAACTATAATGGCTTATCTGCAATGGAATTAGATAAGATAAGTCAGTTTAATTTCATAAGGATTGGCAGTACTCTATGGGAAAAGGCGACAGATAAACTTGATGATGTCTATGGTGCTCTAGGCTCTTTTATAATAAAAATAGCATTTACAGATCTTTCTATATATAAAGAAAAAAGTGGATTCATAAGATTAGAGATTAGCGAGCTTGGTCTGTATGTCAGAGATACTTATGAGTTTATGAATGACGGTGATGATCAGCCTTTGGGGTATTGGGGATTCAAAGGTGTGATTAAGCCAAATTTGATCAGTGGGGTGATGAATAAAGACTATATTGATAAAGACGATGAGCGATACTTTCGAGTCACAAACTCGGCTTTTGTTAACTATAGGGAAAAGTATAAAGCTGATAACAAAACCGGAGACTTTTTTGTTTATTCAACAGTAAAGAAAATTCCGGTAAATATTGTAATTCATTTGAATGCTATAGATGTTGAAGAGTATTTGGACTGGAAAGAGAAGAATGCGAATGGCTAGATTAATGAAAAAAATACTCGTCGCGACAGTGTTGGTTTTTTTTATGATATTTATATTTTTACTTTTCATTAAAATAATGGCTTATCGCGGGGCGGTAAAGGAGGACTCTCTCTGGAATAATCAGAATAAATGTGAGTTAGTGACTTATATTCCAGACTATCGCCCATACGGAGCACCTGGTAGATTACTGCACCTGTTCTCCAATCAATCATTCTTCATTGTATATGATAAAGATGGTAATAAATTAAAAAGCTCTGCATGGTACTTTTGGCAGTCACAATTCTCAGATTTAATGGCTCCAGAATGGCATGGACAATTTGCCGTATATCCAACAAGTGATGGGTGGGCGGAATGGAGGATTCCAGTATGCGGTTAGCATAGAATGAAGAGCTCAATCGAACGGTGCCAGGAATGATGTGGTATCACTTTAATGAAAATACAAAAGTATTCGATATATTCAGTTCAGATTAAAAAATATAAAGTGACTGTATATCGGTATGAAATAATATCTCCTCTCTTTACAAGTCTTTTAAAGGCGAGGGTTGTTATTTTGTTCTGTATGGGGGATGTTCAGATTTTTCTGTGTTATTGCTTGTCTGGAATTTTAGTTTAAAATTCGAACGAGTTAATTAATGGTGAAAAGTATGAATTTTTCTATCCTGGAGGATTAGGTTATGGCACTTCATTACTCTAGTTTTGTTCCTGTGTTCAATAGCGATTTTAGACGTTGGCGAGAAAAACGGTTTCGGTGGGGATCATATCATTCTGTCTGATGTGTATTGGGTAAAACCACTAGAGCGAGATGAGGTTGTTTTTTATGAATATAATGAATAATAGAATCAAAACTAGAATAATTTTATTTCTTTTAGTGGTAATTTATTTGATATTTCCTACGTCTGTTTTTTTTGGTGAGCATAATAAACTGTTTGAAAGTTCAGCTTCTGACAAATCATTCAAGGTTGTAGTGTATAAGTTATTTAGTTGGTGGGGGTAATATCTTGGGGAAGTAGAAGATAACCTATAAAATATGACTAAGTGATGTTTAATTCCTGTGCCGTTGTGTTAGTTAATAACTGTCATTAAATAATTGAAAAATGCCAAATAATACACCATCCCTCTACGAAACCCTCTACGGCAACTTCACCGGCGGTCTCGACCTCCATCAGGTCAACGAGCCCAACCAGGTGATCCTGTCCGTACTCGACAACATGCAGCGGATCCTCAACTGCCGCGCGGGCACGCTGGCGCATCTGCCCGACTACGGTCTGCCGGACATGACCAAAATCCTGCAGGGCATGCCCGGCACCGCGCATCAGCTGATGACCACGTTTTCAGAGGTATTGCTCAAATACGAGCCGCGCCTGAAAAGCATCAATGTGGTGCTACAGGATCAGGAAGTTCCCGGTGAGCTGCGCTATGCCATTGATGCGGAATTGAAAGGCATCGGGCTGGTGCGCTATGGAACCGATTTTATGCCCGAAGGGCGGGTGCTGATCCGCCACCTCAAACAGCAACACTACCTTGATAACAAATCCCGGATGTAAGGCCGCACATGTCAGCAAAAGCACGCTTTCTAAAAAAACTTCAGGATCAACAGCCTCATCCCCGCCCGTTTAGCAGCAAAAGTGAGGCGGATATTGCCGAGTTCTGCACACGAATGACGCTTCTTCAGGGCGCGATGGACGACTGGCTGGCGGGAACGGGCATTCAGATTGAGAGTGAGTCCGTTTCCGTACTTGACCTTTTTGCCGGGGGGAGTTCGTTCACTGTTCCTGGCCTGGCGTTGGGCTACGAAAATCGGAAGATAAAGTTCACGCCGGAATTTTTATACGGGCAGGGCGTGACGGGCGGCGTCGACGTGACGCTGTACGGCGACGGCAAGAGCACTTCACTGTACCGCCTGTTTATGCGCTCAAGCGATGACGTCAACTGGTCATACAGCGTTTATGGCGGCGTCGCGTCGCCTCGCAAAACCTTTAACGAAGATGTGTTCTTTGAAATGATCGGGAATCTGCTTCCCTGATCGACAAAATCCCCGGCGGACGAGCATCGCTTATCCGCCACTCTTTCCCTCAGGGATGAAACCACTATGCACGATGTACACCCTCGCCCGGTAAAAACGGGGCACGATCCGCGGGCGCTTCCTGACTTTATCGCCCTGCGTGAGGAGATGGCGAAGCTGACCCATCCCGCGCGTCCGGACGTAAACTGGAAACAGGTCGAAGCACTATCCCTTTCATTATTCGAGATAAACGGCGTCGAACTGCAGACCGGAGCCTGGTATACCCTGGCGCGGAGCCATCTGGCGCGCGTCAACGGGATCAATGAAGGGCTGGCGATCCTGAATGCGCTGCTCAGCCATCAGTGGACCCAGCTCTGGCCGCAGCCGGTCCATGCCCGCGCCGAGATCCTCAACGGATTGTTCCAGCGCTTACAGAAAATATTTCGCACTTACTCGCTCAACCCGGCCGATCTTATCGCGCTGGAGCAGGCTGAGAAGCTGATTGAGGCGATGGACGATATTCTGGCGCGGCAGGCACTGAAGCACGCCTGCCAGACGGCACCGCTGATGCAGCAAGTGCGCGGTGCGTTGACCCGGCTGGAGAACAGTTCCTCGCAGGAGAGCCTGTCGGCCGCCATTACGCTTCCCGCTCAGGCCCTGGCGTCACTGCCTGCAAACGGTGACTCTGCGCCGGTGAGCCGCCTGGTGTATGTGATTCGTCCAGAGCCGGAGGTGAATGTCGAAGTCATCCACGAAACGCTGCCGCCGCCCAGACGCTGGCCCGTGTTTCTCGCCGGAGCCTGCTCGTCGCTGGTGGTCGGAGCGATGGCGTTGTGGGGCTGGAGTTTTGCCCATCGGGCGGATGAACTGTCGATGGCGCTGCAGGCTTCTGTCACGCCGTTACCCCAGGCACTCACGCCGGATCAAATCCAGGGTTTGCGCCAGCCTGATCGCGTTAACGGCGATCCGGCACGCTGGTTAAAACGCGCGTCGGAGCAGCTTGATGCCCTGGCAGCATTGCCGCCCGGCTGGACGGTTCAATATGGCAACGCGCTGCTGAATCAGGGGAAAACCCTCTGGCCGGAAAACCCGGAAATGGGGCAGATGCAAAAAAACTGGCAGCAGCGTCTCGCGGCCAATACGCTTCCCGCGAATTCACTGACCGGCTGGTACGAGGGCATGCAGCGGCTTCAGATGCTGGCAGATCGGCTCAATGCGCTGGACGGGCAGAAAGGGAAATACATTACCGTGAGCGAGCTGAAATCAAACGTTTACGAGATGATGAACAGTTTTCGCCAGACGGTTCCGGTGGAAGAACAGCTCCGCCAGGCCGCGAGTTCTCCGACGCAAGGCGCGGATAGCATCGCCCAGCGTCAGAGAGTTGAAGAGCATCTGAAACGATCGATTGTCTCTTATTCGCAGCTGGAGGGGGGAGACGCCCAGCCGAAATAAGTTAGCGAACTTCCCCGGAGAAAAAGCTGAGTGTGACCGCGATTCCGGTATCGTGACTGGCGGAGTCGCGGTCCGTAAACCAGACGGCATTCCCGACGGTAACCCGTGGCGATACAGGCACCGACCACCCCAGCTCGGCACCTTTCAGCGTATCCGCCTGTGGATAGGCTTTGTTAATCCGCAGCGAGTCGCGGTTGACTCTGGCCCACATTAGCCTGGCGCTCAGGCGCTGTTCATTTTCCAGTACGACGTCGGTTTTTACCGAATAGCGCGTACCGTCTCCGCCCATCGCGTCCCCCAGGGAAGCCCCTTGCTGGTAGTAACCTTCGTGGTAGCAATAGTGGTAGTAAGTGTTACCCGTGGTTTTCATTCCTGCGCGGGTATCTGCGCCTTCCACGTACCAGTTAACCTGCTGATTGCCCCAGGAATGATTGCCCTGCAAACCGGCTAAGAACGCGTTGTGCGAGGGTAAAATACCCGCCTGATCGTCTCCGATCGCCTGCCCGTAAAACGCGATCGGCAGCCCGGTGAGGCTAAACAGTTTCCAGTTAACGTCGAAACCAGCCATCTGATTCCCCGGATCGCGATCCTGGTTGCCGGTATTGTCACGTCCCAGAAAAGCATCCCGAAACGATGCCAGATGGTTTGGCCGACCTTTTCCTCCCAACATCATCATCCTCGAAAAGCCCGTTTCAAGAGAGGCGACAGGCGCGAACGTTACGCGCGCTCCCATCAGTTTGGCCTCTTCGGGGCTGTGATACTGGCGCAGTTGCCCGGCGGAAAGCTGGTACTGCCAGCTTCCCAGCCAGGCAAGCCACGGAGTATCAAAAGGCGACTGCTCTGCCCGCTGCATTAAAAACCCCACCACCGGTCGCGCTGCGTCAGAGCGAATCAGGCTCCCGTCATTGCCCGGCCCCCACCACTGCGGGATCTCGCCGAAGGCGACCCATTGGTTGAAGAGGTTTATTCCGGCGTAAGCTCCGTTCAGATTCCCATGGGTCACATCGTTGATGCACTGATGATGCTCCTGTTGTCCCTGCAGATTAATGTCCCAGGCTTCTCCGCTCATTTCCAGCGCCACACTGACACCGTGGGCGCTGGCTCTGGAATCACTAAACCCAGGCGGTAATGCGGATTGGATCGACTGCGCCCAGGTTTTCACTCTGACCGGCGATTTTAATTCGCTAAGTCGATAGTGCACCCGGTTGATGACCTGTCCGGCCATCAGGTTGTCGCTGTGTTTTGCCCCGGCGAGGGCCCGGGCAATGTCATCCTGGCTAAGCGGCCAGGTAGAGAGATTAATGGCAATAACATTATTGTTACTCAGCCATGTGAGATCGCTTCGAAGCTGAATATCGCTTAATACCATTCCCCCGGCATAAGCGTGCCATGGGCCACTGGCCAGACATAAAATGAAGCATGCCCGGAGCCCCTTTTTGACGTATTTCATACGCATCCTCTGCGATATTATGCCCGCTTCAGCTCCCGGTGTGCCGTGAGGAAATCTGGGGTGTCGTTATTCAGCGCTTTTATCACGTTAAATAACGTGAAAAGTTGAAAGTCTGAATGTAAATTGAATTTACCCATGATCATTCGCTTATGAGTAAATACCGTTTTGATACTGATACACAGAATTTGCGAGATTTGCTCGGCGGTGGCACCCTGGTAATAATGATTGGCGACGTTAATTTGCTGTGGAGAAAGTGTTTTATGACGGCAATCCTGACATTTCCATTGCCGGGGTATCATCGGCAGAATACGACAATTTTCCCAACTGCGTAAAAACCGCTTTTTAATCTCGGGCAAGGGTTCTGTACGATTGACGAAAATAATATTCTTAAAACAGAGTGGGAGTGGGTCGCAGTGCGGGGGCGCATTCCCTTCATACAGGCCGATTATCAGGCTGTTTTGCTTGCGGGCATGAAGCACGGGATGGCAGATGCTGATTTCCCCATGGGAAAGCCCCATCACAATCACATCAGCGACCCCCACGTTTTGTGGGTTCAGGTCATGAGTGAAGGCGATACGATTATCAAATTCGTCCGGAAAAAGGGCGCTAAACAGCGTCTGCATGCCGAGGCGATAAAAACTATCACGGTCATTGAGAATAATATTTATCATAGTAAACCTGAAAAGAGAGTCGATCCCAGATGACGACGCTCACGGATAGTGTAAATAAATAGCGGCTTCTGCTTCAGGAATAAATGCCCAGACAACCGAACTAATCAATATCAATACGATTATGACTTTCATTATTTTTGATAAAAGATACATGCTTTTATCCTTGGTTTTTTTCTTAGAGTGACAGAGGATTTTTAACCACGGGACATCTTTTGCTCAAGTTTTATCTGAGTCTAACTGTAGACCTGATGGGAATTAATCTATTGGATGTGAGATTTTTCGCATATAACCCGACAGGTTTCACTTAAACGCGCGGGAGAGTTATTTTTCGCTTTTAATTTCCCTGGCGATATTGCGTTTATTGAAGATGGAAAACGTAAGAAAATAACCCGGAAATCTCATGAGAAAGGGCGGCTATGAAGAGGTTATTTTGGAACGAAAATCAGGTCGTGCCTTCTGCATTCTTGTCAATCTTTACCCTTTCTCATCAAACTAAAAGTCTACAAAACTAGACATCTGTCGAATTTTCATCTTAAAGTCCCCCTCCGGGCACTAGACAAAACCACCGTCCGGTTATCAAATGGTTAAATAATATTTCGCTGGATGTAACGGTTCGACTCTCAGGATTGAGGGTCGGCAAACAATCTGGTGGTGATTTGCAACACGACACACCTCTTCGGGAGAATTATGCAATCCTCTGTTAATCAAAAAGAAAGTCGAACTTTCTTCGGTCATCCTTATCCCCTTGGCTCGCTGTTCTTCACGGAAATGTGGGAGCGCTTCTCGTTCTACGGCATTCGTCCGCTACTGATCCTGTTCATGGCTGCGACAGTCTACGACGGCGGCATGGGGCTGGCGCGTGAAAACGCCTCGGCGATCGTCGGTATCTTCGCGGGTAGCATGTACCTGGCGGCACTGCCGGGCGGCTGGCTGGCGGATAACTGGCTCGGCCAGCAGCGTGCGGTGTGGTATGGCTCGATCCTGATTGCGCTCGGCCATCTGTCGATCGCGCTCTCCGCGTTTATGGGCAACAACCTGTTCTTTATCGGCCTGATGTTTATCGTTCTTGGTTCCGGTTTGTTCAAAACCTGTATCTCGGTGATGGTCGGTACGCTCTACAAGAAAGGCGACGCGCGCCGTGACGGCGGCTTTTCGCTGTTCTACATGGGCATCAACATGGGGTCGTTTATCGCGCCGCTGATCTCCGGCTGGCTGATTAAAACCCACGGCTGGCACTGGGGCTTTGGCATCGGCGGTATCGGGATGCTGGTGGCGCTGGTGATCTTCCGTCTGTTTGCCGTCCCGTCGATGAAACGCTACGACAGCGAAGTTGGTCTGGACTCTACCTGGAACAACCCGGTGGCGAAGAAAAACGGCGTCGGCGCGTGGCTGCTGGCGCTGGCCGTCGGTGTGGCGGTCGTCGTGACGCTGATCGCGCAGGGCATCATTGTGATCAACCCGGTCGCGGTGGCCAGCACGCTGGTTTACATCATTGCGGCTTCCGTGGCGCTGTACTTCATCTATCTGTTCGTCTTTGCCGGGCTGAACCGCAAAGAGCGCGCGCGACTGCTGGTCTGCTTTATCCTGCTGGTCTCCGCGGCCTTCTTCTGGTCTGCGTTCGAGCAGAAACCGACCTCCTTCAACCTGTTCGCGAACGACTACACCAACCGCATGATCGGCGATTTTGAAATCCCGGCCGTGTGGTTCCAGTCGATCAACGCCCTGTTTATCATTCTGCTGGCACCGGTCTTTAGCTGGGCCTGGCCGATGATGGCCCAGAAAGGCGTGCGCCTGAGCAGTATCACTAAGTTTGTGATCGGTATTCTGTGCGCGGCGGCGGGCTTTGGCCTGATGATGCTGGCGGCGGAAAATGTCCTGAGCAACGGCGGCGCGGGCGTCTCCCCGATGTGGCTGGTGGGCAGTATTCTGATGCTGACCCTTGGCGAGCTGTGCCTGAGCCCGATTGGTCTGGCGACCATGACCCTGCTGGCCCCGGAAAGAATGCGCGGCCAGATGATGGGCCTGTGGTTCTGCGCCAGCGCGCTGGGTAACCTCGCGGCGGGCCTGATTGGCGGTCACGTGAAAGCTGACCAGCTGGACATGCTGCCGGATCTCTTCGCGCGCTGCTCCATCGCGCTGCTGATCTGCGCCGCGGTCCTGGCGGTGCTGATTGTGCCGGTGCGTCGTATGCTGGAAAACGCTCAGAGCAAAACTGAGCCGAAACCGGTGACTAACGCCTGATAAGCGCGTTATTCGCACTCACAAACCGGCGCCTCTGCGCCGGTTTTTTTGTTTTGAGCCTGGCGAGTAGGGTATAAACATTCCAGAAACCCCGCATAAATGAGACTCAACATGTCTGATGCCGCCGCGAAAAACATCCTCACGATTTACGACACTCATGCCGGTGCGTTTGCGAAGCTGCGCTCCCGTCATCTGATGGAGAAAGGCTGGCTGGATAAATTCACCCGGCTGGTCGGGGAAGAGGGGACGATTCTGGATATCGGCTGCGGCAATGGGGTGCCGATCGCAGAGCATTTTATCCGCCACGGCTACCAGCTAACGGGCGTCGATGGCGCGCCCGGTATGCTGGCACGCGCGCAGCAGGCGTTTCCAGAACAGCGCTGGTTGAATCTGGATATGCGCCAGATGGCGCTCAATGAGACCTTCGACGGGCTGATCGCCTGGGACAGTTTTTTCCACCTCTCACACGACGATCAGCGCCAGATGTTCCCCATTTTCGCCCGTCACAGCCACTCAGGCAGCGTGTTGATGTTCACCAGCGGGACGGATAACGGTATCGCGATGGGGGAATTCGAGGGCGAGCCGCTTTACCACGCCAGCCTGTCGCCGGATGAATACCGGCAACGGCTGGCGGATAACGGCTTCACGGTCATTGAGGTGATGTTTGAAGATCCGGAGTGCGGCGGGCATTCGGTCTGGCTGTGCCAGTTCAGATAAGCCTTTACCCCGCCTCCAGCATCCCAAAACTCACAATCCGCGAACGTCCCAGCTCTTTCGCGCGGTACAGGGCCACGTCCGCCGCGCGCAGCAGGTTGTCGCTCTGAGCGTGCTGCGGATAGCTGGCGATGCCGATCGACACATCAACCGGGCCAATCTCCGCCAGGCCGTAGCGCAGGGACAAGGCGCGAACTCCATCATAAATCTCCGTGGCGCAGGCGTGGGCACCTTCTTCACCGATCCCGGCCAGTAGCGCCAGAAACTCTTCCCCGCCGTAGCGGAAGGCGATGCCGTTGTCGCTGACGGCGCGCTGCACAATCGCCGCCACGCTTTTGATCACCTGATCGCCCGCCTCGTGACCAAACCGGTCGTTAATGCTCTTGAAGTGGTCGATATCGATCATCAGGCAGCTCACCGGTTCGTCATTGCGCAGCGCCTGGCTCATCAGGGTCTGCATTTTGTCTTCCAGATGATGGCGGTTACGCAGGCCGGTTAACGGGTCGTACAGCGCTTTTTCCAGCAGGGCGTCGCGCAGACGCTGGTTAGCCAGCGCCAGCCCGAGCGCTTCGGCCATCAGCTCCAGATAGGCGCGGGACGGCGCGGTCTCCGGGGTAATGTTCTGGAACGAGAGCAAACCGATGGCCTCGCCCTGAGCGATCAGCGGCACGCACAGCGACTGATTCGCCGCTGATTCCGGCAGGTGATAGCAGGTGATATCCGGTTCGCCGTTCACCGGCGGATGGCTCTGACCGCGACGCACCGCCCAGCACTCGTCCGGGTGGAACGGGAGCTGTTTTTCATCGTCGATCAGCCACTGCGCGACGCAGCGCATCTGCCAGGGATCGCGGTCGAGAATATAGAGCTGCCCGCCAATGCCCGGCGCGATATTGGGGGCGAAAAGCTGGGCGACGTTAATCACGTCGGCGAAATTCTCACAACCCTGTAGGCGCTGGGTCATGCGCGCCAGCAGCTCGCGGATCGCCCAGTCGGCGTCGCGCTCTTTCTCCAGCTGCTGTCGAACCAGGCCGTTCTCGCGGAAAATACGGATCGCCTGTGCCATATCGCCGATCTCGTCGATCTGATTAAAGTTCGGCGTTTCCACGGCGTAATCCTGCGATGCCAGTCGATGCACGACATCGCTGAGCCGCACCACCGGGCGCAGCACGCGACGCTTCAAAATAAAGCCGAGCACGAACAAAAACAGCAGGGCGGTCAGGCCGACCATCACTTCTGACAGGGTACGCAGGGTGCGGGACGCCTGCGTCGCCTGTTCCACGGCATTCTGGGCGCGACGATCCAGGATCAGGCGGAAATGGTCGATCTGATTCTGCACCCGATCCAGCTCCTGCTCGTAGGGCTTGCCGTACAGCAGAGTGACGGCCTGCCTCTCCTCGCCGCGCGCCATACTGGCGAGCGCTGCCTGCTGCTCATCCTGCAGCTCATCGGCAACCTGTAATCCTTCATGCAGCAGCGCCAGCTCTTCGCCGGTGGCACCGTTATCTTTGAGCCGCGAAAGGCGCTGATCGATACCTTTAAGTGATTGTTCTTTCTGCTGATACTCCTTCAGCGCATCAGGATCTTTATTCACGACGTACAGGCGCGCCAGATCGGAGAGCGACCAGGCGTCGGTTTCGACCTCCTCGGTCAGCTGATCGAAAATCTGCCGCTGCTCAACGGCCCGACGCTCGGCGTTATCGGCATTCGAGGCCATCAGCATGACCACGCCGGAGGCGAGAGTCAGGCACACCGTGGCACCGTAGGCCCAGTTGGTTATGGTGGCAATTCGCACCTGTTGGATCCTTTTCAGCCATAAGTGGGATAGCGTTACTGGAATTATAGGAAACGCCTGATTTTGCGTGACAAAAAAAGGCGGCCCGTGGCCGCCTGTTTGCTATTTATCATCCGGGATTCACAGATCGGGAGGATTTCTCCCTTCTTCGATGAAAGCCTCGTCGATTTCGTCTACGTTCCCCGCGTGATCGCGCCCGGAGAGCAGGTTCCAGCAGGCGATAAACAGCGCCGCCACCAGCGGGCCAATGACAAATCCGTTGATGCCGTAGATTTCCATCCCGCCGAGAGTCGAGATCAGGATCAGATAGTCCGGCATTTTGGTGTCTTTCCCGACCAGCAGCGGACGCAGGATGTTATCCACCAGCCCGACGATAATCACGAAGAAGCCGACGATAAAGAACCCTTGCCACAGCTGCTGGGTGGCGAACAGGAAGATGGCGGCGGGCACCCAGATAATCGCCGAGCCGACGGCGGGGATGAGCGACAGGAACGCCATCAGTGCGCCCCACAAGACGCTGCCGTCGATGCCGGCAATGTAGAAGGCGATCCCGCCCAGAATCCCCTGAACGACCGCTACCACGGCGGTGCCTTTGACGGTCGCGCGCGAGACGGCGGCGAATTTGGCAAACAGATGCTGCTTAACAAAATCCGACAGCGGCAGCGAATCGAGGATCTGGCGCACCAGCCACGGCCCGTCTTTGAGCAGGAAAAACAGCAGGTAGATCATCACGCCGAAGCTCACCGCAAAGCCAAACGTCCCTTTGCCGATCAGGAAGGCGCTGCCTGCCAGATACTGTCCGCCTTTCAGGGCGACGTCAGACAGCTTTTGCTGGATCTGCGCTGCGTTATCCAGATTGTGCTCGACGAGGAAGTTCCGCGCCCAGTCCGGCAGGTGGGCAAACAGGCTCGCCACCACCTCCGGGAACTGCGGGTTGGTGTGCTGAAGTTTGGTGTACACCACGTTCAGCTCGATGGCCAGCGACGAGAGGATCACCACCAGCGGCGTAAAGACGATCAGGCAGATCACCACCAGCGTAAGCAGCGACGCCACGCCGTTGCGCTCGCCAACCCAGCCGCGCAGTTTGTTTTTCACCGGATGGAAAATCACGGCCAGAATCGACGCCCATAGCACGGCGGAGAAGTAGGGCGCGAGGATGTCAAAGAAAGCCACTGAGACAATGGCGAGAATAAGAATAAAGAAACCTTTAGTCAGTCCGTTAAAGCGCATTAGCGAGTCCTAGTGGCTAAGAAACAGAGTCGACTATAGAACCCTTTGAGGGAATTACCAATTTTGTTGCGTGGGTCACATTGCTGCCGTGAAAGAAGTCGGGTGGCGGCTGCGCCTTACCCGGCCTACCAAACCCGGTCAATCCGCAGGCCCGGCAACGAGCGCATGAGTTCATCAGCTGCAGATACCACTTTCGACTGACCGAAGAGGTCAGCACCTCGCGCCATGCTGTAAGTATCTGCCTGTGGAGGTGCTTATGGCCTGGCGACCGATTCTCTACGTCATTCTCACGAATCACCCTCGTCTCAGCGCGCGGCGCGCCCGGCTGCGGCTGGTTCACGGCTAGCTTTTTGTTAACAATCACGGTATAACGAACCTTCTTTGGATGTTTAGATGTCCATACGTTTAGAAGGTAATATGCAAACAGAACAAGAAACTGGGCAGCTAAAACGCACCATGAAAACCCGCCACCTGATTATGCTTTCGCTGGGTGGCGTGATTGGGACAGGGTTGTTTTTCAATACGGGTTACATTATTTCCACCACCGGGGCCGCCGGGACGCTGCTGGCGTATCTCATCGGCGCGCTGGTGGTGTGGCTGGTGATGCAGTGCCTGGGCGAACTCTCCGTGGCGATGCCGGAGACCGGGGCGTTTCACGTTTATGCCGCGCGCTATCTCGGCCCGGCGACCGGGTATACGGTGGCGTGGCTGTACTGGCTCACCTGGACGGTGGCGCTCGGCTCGAGCTTTACCGCCGCCGGATTTTGTATGCAGTACTGGTTCCCGCAGGTGCCGGTATGGATCTGGTGCGTGGTGTTCTGCGCCGTCATTTTTGCCCTCAACGTCATCTCCACGCGCTTCTTCGCGGAAGGGGAATTCTGGTTCTCGCTGGTGAAAGTCATCACCATCATCGCCTTTATCATCCTCGGCGGGGCGGCAATCTTTGGTTTTATCCCGATGCAGGACGGCTCACCTGCGCCGGGGCTGGCGAACCTCACCGCAGAAGGCTGGTTCCCGCATGGCGGTTTGCCGATCCTGATGACCATGGTGGCGGTTAACTTTGCCTTCTCCGGAACCGAGCTTATCGGCATCGCGGCGGGTGAAACGCAGAACCCACACAAGGTGATCCCGGTGGCCATCCGCACCACCATCGCGCGCTTAATCATCTTCTTTATCGGCACCGTGTTTGTGCTGGCGGCGCTGATCCCGATGCAGCAGGCGGGCGTCGAAAAAAGCCCGTTCGTGCTGGTGTTCGAGAAAGTCGGCATTCCCTATGCGGCGGATATTTTTAACTTCGTGATCCTGACGGCGATCCTCTCGGCGGCGAACTCCGGTTTGTATGCCTCGGGACGTATGTTGTGGTCTCTCTCCAATGAAAAGACGCTGCCGCTCTGCTTTGCCCGCGTGAATAAAAACGGCGTCCCGCTGACGGCGATTTCCGTGAGTATGCTCGGCGGCGTACTGGCGCTGTTCTCCAGCGTGATCGCGCCGGACACGGTGTTTGTCGCGCTCTCCGCCATTTCCGGTTTTGCAGTGGTGGCGGTGTGGATAAGCATCTGCGCGTCGCATTTTATGTTCCGCCGTCGTCACCTTCAGGCCGGGAAACCGCTGGCTGATTTACAGTATCGTGCGCCCTGGTATCCCCTGGTGCCGGTGCTGGGATTTGTGCTGTGCCTGGTGGCCTGCATCGGGCTGGCGTTTGACCCGACCCAGCGCATCGCCCTTTACTGCGGGCTGCCGTTTGTCGCGTTGTGTTATGGTGCGTACTACCTGACTCAAACCCCGAAAACCCAGTAGCCTGAACATGTCGCAGAATAATCCGCTTACCGCCCTCCTTGAAACACAGCCTTTTATCGTGCTGGACGGAGCGATGGCGACGGAACTGGAAGCGCGCGGTTGCCACCTTGCCGACAGCCTGTGGTCCGCCAAAGTGCTGGTGGAAAACCCGGAACTCATTCGTGAAGTGCATCTCGATTACTTCCGCGCCGGGGCGCAGGTGGCGATCACCGCCAGCTATCAGGCGACGGCGGCGGGTTTTGCCGCACGCGGCTATGACGAGGCGCAGTCTCGTGCGCTGATCGGCAAAAGCGTGGAGCTGGCGCGCAAGGCGCGGGAAGCGTATCTGGCAGAAAATCCGCAGGCGGGCACGCTGCTGGTGGCTGGATCGGTCGGGCCGTACGGCGCGTATCTGGCAGACGGCTCGGAGTATCGCGGGGATTACGTCCGCAGTGCGGCGGAGTTTAGCGAGTTTCATCGTTCGCGGGTGGAAGCCCTGCTGGACGCCGGGGCCGATCTACTAGCCTGCGAAACGCTGCCGTGCTTTGCAGAGATCAAAGCCCTTGCGGAACTGCTGACTGGCTATCCGCGCGCGAAGGCGTGGTTCTCGTTTACCCTGCGCGATAGCGAGCATCTGAGCGACGGCACGCCGCTGCGTGACGTGGTGGCAACGCTTGCGGATTATCCGCAGATTGTGGCGCTGGGGATTAACTGTATCG
The DNA here is from genome assembly GCF_058791735.1 of Lelliottia sp. EB106-05-01-XG201. Taxonomy (NCBI): domain Bacteria; kingdom Pseudomonadati; phylum Pseudomonadota; class Gammaproteobacteria; order Enterobacterales; family Enterobacteriaceae; genus Lelliottia; species Lelliottia sp. EB106-05-01-XG201. The sequence continues at coordinate 3,669,563 of NZ_JBYTDV010000001.1, read as the reverse complement.
CCCTGGAAAACACCACGGCGGCGCTGGAGCATCTGCAAACCCTGACCGCGCTACCGCTGGTGGTCTATCCGAATTCCGGTGAGCATTACGACGCGGTGAGTAAAACCTGGCACCATCACGGTGAGGCTTGTGAGACGCTGGCGGGGTATTTGCCGCAGTGGGTTGCAGCAGGGGCGAAGCTGATCGGCGGGTGCTGTCGCACGACGCCGAAGGATATTGCTGAGCTTAAAGCTCTGCGCTGAACATTGCCGGGTGGCGGGTGCGCCTTACCCGGCCTACAAAACTGCGCTGAACATTGCCGGGTGGCGGCTGCGCCTTACCCGGCCTACAGGTAAGAAGGCCGCACCGAACAGTCCCCTCTCCCTTGAGGGAGAGGGTTAGGGTGAGGGGGGAAGGTGCGCGCTGGTGCCCTCACCCCGGCCCTTATGTCTTGATCTTCTCCGCTTCTGCGGAGAAGATCCCCGACTGATCATCGGGAGGTTACCGGTGAGCATCACCCGGCCCTGGTGCCACTGAGCCCGTGGGAGAGATTATGCCCCGGTAACCTGTTTCCCTGTCGCCTCAAGACCGAACGGTATCCTGTGCCCTGAGCACCCACATATAAGGATGGTCCGGCGATATTATTCATAAGGTTACGGAGTGCCATGATGGAGCTTATTCCTGTCGGCGTTGATATCGCCAAACTCAAATTTGATGTCGCCGTCCTGCTGCCTAATCAGAAATACAAAACCAAAAAATTCCCCAACACCTCTGCCGGATGCCGCGAGTTCCTCAGTTGGCTGGCACGTTTTGGCGACTGCCATGTCTGCATGGAAGCGACGGGCTGCTACAGCACTGAACTTGCCACCCTGCTGGCCGATAACGGCTGCTGTGTCAGCCTCGAAAATCCTGCCCGCATACACGCGTTTGGCAATACGGAGCTGACCCGCAACAAAACAGACAAAAGTGATGCGGCACTGATAGCCCGCTACTGCGCCCTGCATCAACCCGCCCCCTGGTATCCTGCACCACTGAGTGAGCGTCAGCTGACGGCGCTGGTACGCCACCTGCGTAATCTGGAAGAGATGCGGCAGATGGAGATGAACCGCCTTGAAGCAGCCGACGAGGTCATTGTTCCCTCACTGCATGAACACGTCGCCATGCTGGATGAACTGATTGACGAAACACGAAAGAAAATCAGCCAGCACATCGATGATAACCCTGACCTGAAGCGGGACAGGGAACTGCTGAAGAGCATCCCCGGGATCGGTGAAATGCTGAGCGTGAGCCTGCTGGCGTTCGCGGGTAATCTGAGACGGTTCAGTGACAGTAAGGCACTGGTGGCTTACGCCGGGCTGAATCCACGGCGCTGTGAGTCGGGGATGTGGAAAGGAAAGAGCAGGCTGTCAAAAGTAGGTCACGCAGAGCTGCGCAGTGCGCTGTATATGCCGGCAGTGGTGGCGGGAAGGTGCAATGAGGTGGTTAAAAATCTGATGGACAGGCTGGCAGCGAGAGGAAAAACAGGGAAGGAACGCGTATGTGCCGGGATGAGAAAACTGCTCCAGCTGGCTTATGGCGTGGTGAAATCCGGACGAGAATTTAATGCTGAAATACCGCTTGCCGGATAACCGACAAGACGGTATCTCTCCCACAGGGAGAGGGAGCAAACCCTAGGCCGCATCCGCCAAAACAAACATCCCGTACGGATGGATCTCCAGGTAATAATTTTCCCCTTCGTTCGGCTGCAGACGCGTGGCGTTGACCTGCAGCAAAATCTCCTGCCCGTGCCACTCCACAATCACCTCGTACTGCGGTCCCATGTAGGCGACGTGCCGGATAGTGCAGCGCTGGCTCTCTTCGCCGCGCTCGCTCAGAGTGATCGCTTCCGGGCGTACGCCGACGGAGCCTTCTCCGTCTTGCGCAAAATGCATCGGACGCGGCAGACGATACCCGTGGATCTCGACGAAATCCTCGCTGAAACGCGCCGGGAACAGGTTGGCGTCGCCCATAAAGCTCGCCATGAAGCGTGACGCGGGCTGGCGATAGAGATCCTGTGGCGAACCGATCTGCATGATGTTGCCTTTGTTCATCACCAGCACCGTATCCGACACCGCAAACGCCTCGCTCTGATCGTGCGTCACGTACAGCGAGGTGATGTTGAACTGCTTTTGCAGCTCGCGGATCTTGTCGCGCATGCTGCGACGCAGGTTGGCGTCGAGGTTGCTCAGCGGCTCATCAAACAGCAGCACTTTCGGTTTCAGGATCAGGGCGCGCGCCAGGGCCACGCGCTGCTGCTGGCCGCCGGAGATCTGATCGACGTAGCGATCTTCAAATCCCTCCAGATCGACCATCGCCAGCGCCTCTTTCACCCGCGCTTTGGTTTCTGCGCGCGATACGCCGAGCATTTTCAGCCCGTAGCCGACGTTCTCACCCAGCGACATGTGCGGGAACAGGGCGTAAGACTGGAACACCATGCAGATATCACGCTGCTGGATGGAACGGTGCGTCACATCCTCGCCATCAATCAAAATCTGCCCTTCCGTCGGTTTTTCCAGCCCGGCGACCAGGCGCAGGACGGTGGTTTTGCCGCACCCGGACGGACCGAGGAGCGTCACCATCTGTCCCTGCGGGATCGCCAGGTTGATGTTCTCGATAACGGTATTTGTCCCGAAGCGCTTGGTGACATTGCGCAGTTCAACGAAATGTTTCTGAGTCATAGTGTTACGCCTGGTTTTTGGCTTTAGAGCGGGAGGTGCGTGCCTCACCGATCAGCCAGTCAAAGAGGAAAATGATCGCCAGCATGACCACAATCAGGATCGAGCCGTAGGCAATCGCCACGCCATATTCGCCGTCTTCCACGCGGTTCAGGATGTAGGCCGTTGCCACACGGGTATCCGGCGTGACGAGGAACACAATGGCGCTGACGGTGGTAATGGCGCGCACGAAGCTGTAGATCAGCGCCGACAGGATCGCCGGGCGCAGCAGCGGCAGCAGAATGTGGGTAATGGTGCGCAGGGATCCGGCGCGCAGGCTGAGGGACGCCTCGTCCAGCGACTTATCGATCTGCCCTAAGCCCGCAATCCCGGCGCGAATACCGACCGGCACGTTACGCATCACCATCGAAATAATCACAATCGCCGCGGTGCCGGTGAGGTAAACCGGCGCGCTGTTAAAGGCCAGGATATAAGAGACACCCGCTACCGTGCCCGGTACGGCGAAGCACAGCATGGTGGTGAACTCGATGGTCTTTTTGCCTTTAAACTGCTGGCGCACCACCACCCAGGCGATCAGCAGGCCAAAACCGGCGGTGATCGGCGCGGCAATCCCGGCGTAGAGCAGGGTATCGAGCAGGGAAGGCCATGCGCCGTCGCTCATCCCCTGGCCGAACAGCTTGATAAAGTTATCCAGCGTCAGGGTGTAATCCACGCCCCAGTTGACCGTGAAGCTGCCGTAGAAAATGCTGCCGTAGAGCAGGGCGTTAAAGGCAATCCACACCGCCAGCAGGGCGACCACACTCCACACCAGCGTCACCGGCAGCGGCTGTACATCGCCACGGTAGGATTTACCGGAGACGGTGACGTACGAGCGCTTACCAATCCACATGTACTGGATGCAGAACACCAGCAGCGAGAAGACCAGCAGAAACGCGCCGAGGGTACTGGCGGCCTGATAATCCAGCTGCGAGCCGGTGATGTAGAAGTAGATTTGCGTCGCTAAAACGTCGAAGTTGCCGCCGAGCACCAGCGGGTTACTGAAGTCGGCGAGCGACTGGACGATCACGATCAGGAACGCGTTCGCCAGCGCCGGTTTCAGCAGCGGGACGAAGACGCCGTTAAAGGTCTGCCAGCGGCTGGCGCGCAGGGTGTAAGAGGCCTCTTCCAGCGAGGGATGAATGGTTTTGATCGCCCCGTCGAGGATCATAAACGCCATCGGGGTGAACGCCAGCACCTGCGCCAGCCAGATGCCGGTGAAGCCGTACAGCCAGTTGGTGTTGGTCAGGCCGAACCAGTCGACCATCAGCTCGGTGACATACCCGGAGCGGCCCATCATCAGTGTCACGCCTAAACCCACCACGAACGGCGGAGTCACGATCGGCAGGATCGAGAAGATGCGCCCAATGATGGCGCTGCGTTTGGCGATGCGGGTGGTGTAGATCGCCAGCACCAGCCCGAAGAAGGTACAGCCGATACCGACGGCGATCGACAGCAGCACCGAGTTGATGATCACCTGCACGATGTGCGCCTGTGACAGCACGGTCATAAAGGCCAGCGGAGCGAACTCACCTGCGTCGTTGGTGAACATCGGAATGAAAATGGCAATGCTCGGCCAGACGATAAAGATGCCGATCAGCGCCACGATGGTAATCAGCGAGCCAATCACAAAGCGGTCGCCGCCCAGCCACTCCAGACGCGTCAGCGCCAGAGTCATGATCGCGCCGAGAGCCACGAACAGCACGATAGTGGCAAAGCCTAACCCGCGTCCTTCCACCGTCGCGCTGATGACGATAAAGGCCATGCACAGCAGCGCCCAGCCCGCGTCGAGGTAGTGACGGCTGCGCTGTTCGCGCTTCGCTTCGTTAAACGGGCGCACCAGCAGCAGGCTCGGCAACAGATACCACAGCCAGCTGATATTGAAGTGGGACCAGCTGTAGGCGTCGAGAATTTCTTCGCGCGTTGACTCCAGCAGGCCGTAATCCAGGCTCCAGCTCGGCAGCAGCGCAAACGCCACCCAGCCAAGTAAAACCCAAAGGAATACCGCATCCCGTTTTTTGACGGGATGAAGAGCGAGTGTGTGTGACATAAGTTTTCCGGGTGTTGAGGAAAATGTAGGCCGGGTAAGGCGCAGCCGCCACCCGGCATTGACCACTTATCGCAGGCTTATTTACCCATCTTCACGTCGCTGACCCATTTGTTGATCAGAGCCTTGCGCACATCCGTTGAGCCGTACTTGTCCATGTCGTAGCTGATCAGCTTCAGATCGTCGAGCTTGAGGGAGTTCGGCGAGGTCTCGGCGGTGGTATTGGTCAGGATCTGGTAAGACTTGCCTTTCTTCCACGCCAGCTCCTGAGCCTCTTTCGACAGCACCCAGTCGACGAACAGCTTCGCGTTCTCTTCGTTGCGCGCGCCTTTCAGGATGCTGACGCCGCCGATCTCATACCCGGTACCTTCGCACGGCGAGATCAGCTCCAGCGGGGCGCCCTGTTCTTTTTCCAGCGAGTAGTCGTGCAGGAAGCCAATGCCGATAGCCGTTTCACCGCGTGCAGCGTTACGCGCCGGGGCGATGCCGGATTTGGTGTACTGAGAGACGTTGCCGTTAAGCTGTTTCAGGTAGTCGAACGCCTGATCTTCTCCCCACAGCTGCACGAAGGTTGCCAGCGCAGTGTAGGCGGTGCCGGAGCTTTGCGGATCGGCGATCTGGATCTCGCCTTTGTATTCCGGTTTGGTCAGATCTTTCCAGCACTTCGGCACCGGCAGGTTTTTCTCTTTCAGGCGCTGGGTGTTGACGCCAAAGCCCAGAATGCCGACGTAAACGGCGGAAGATAGGTTGCCTTTCACCTTGGCCGGATCGCGGAATTTCTCCATGATCTGCTCAAGATTTTTCGATTTGTACGGCTGCAACAGCCCCATTTCACCGGCCTGCGACTGCGGGTCCAGCGTGCCGCCGTACCAGACGTCCGCCTGCGGGTTTTTCTTTTCAGCATCAACTTTTGCCAGCGTACTGCCGGAGCCGTTGCGGATGAATGAGGTTTTGACGTCGTACTTATCGCCGAAGGCTTTGGTTTCGGCTTCGCACATTTCGTTGGTGGCGCTGCAATAGACCACCAGACGGCCTTTGGCCTGCGCGGCACCGGTTAAGGTGGCGAGCGCGATCCCGGAAGCAATGAGGGTAGAGAGAAGCGTTGTTTTCATTATTCAGCCCTTTTAAGACGTTATGTGACTGCGAGAAGCGGTGATGCCCGACATCAGCAGCGGCATCAGTAATAAACCCATCAGTACGGCGGCGATGGAGAGCAAACTGAACATCCCCGACCAGCCGTAACGTTCAATCACCAGCGACAGCGGCCATCCGGCCAGCGACGCTCCCAGATAGGCAAAGACGCCGAGAAAACCGGTGATCGAGCCTGCCGCCTGTTTATGCCCGCATTCGACGGCGGCAAGACCAATCAGCATTTGCGGGCCGAAGACAAAAAATCCGACCGCAAAAAAGCACATCGCCAGCAGGGCATAGTGGTGAACCGGCGCCAGCCACAGGGCGGCGACGGAGACCATCAGGCCCAGCGTGAAGAGCAAAATCATCGGCGCACGTTGCCCGCTGAACAGCAGATCCGCCCCCCATCCGGCGAACAGCGCGCCGAGCAAACCGCCGACCTCAAACAGCATCACCGTCGCGTTGGCGCTGAGCAGATTGACGCCGTGGCTTTCCGACAGCCAGATGTTGCCCCAGTCGTTGAGCGCAATGCGGATCAAATACACCAGCACATAGGACGCGCCGAGCAGCCAGATCATCGGATTTTGCAGCATGGTGGTGCGTAACATCTGCCACAAACCCATCGGCGGACTTTGCTGCTCCTGGCGCAACTCCAGCGGATCGTTGCGCCACTCCCCGACCGTTGGCAGACCCTCTTCCTGCGGTGTCCCCCGCAGCTGTGTGGTCAGCCAAATGCCGAGCACAATGCTGATAATCCCCGGTGTCAGCATCGCGGCCTGCCAGCCCCAGAGATGGGCGGCAAGGGCACAAATCAGCGGAATAATCGCGCCACCGATATTGATGGAGGTATTCCAGCATCCCCACCAGAAGCCGCGCTCGTTGCGCGAATACCAGTGGGTGAGCAGGCGCGCGCAGGGCGGCCAGCCCCATCCCTGAAAGAATCCGTTCAGCGTCCAGATGAACAGCAGCAGGCCAAACGAATCGCTGAAGGTAAACAGCACATTCAGCACGCCGGTGGCCAGCAGGCCGATCCCCATAAACGCCCGCTGTCCGTGGCGGTCGTGCCACAGTCCGGCGGCAAATTTCGACAGTCCGTAGCTCAGATAAAACAGCGACCCGATAAGCCCGATGTCGCTTTTGCTCAGCCCTAAATCCATTTGCAGCGCGGGCAGGATGTAGTTGACGCTTTTCCGCGTCAGGTAAAACGCCGCGTAGCCGACGGCCATGCACAGCAACAGGCGTGGGCGCAGGGCCCGATAGCGTTGAGAAATCTCTTCAGCAGACAGTGCGTGCATGGCGTTCTCCGTTTGAGCTGACTGTAGGGAAGTGCAAGGCAAAAGGGATGAGAGAAAGTCTGGAGTGGCTAAGACTTTTTCCTGGTTAGCGCGGTGTTTGTTGCAAAATTGTGGGCAGGTTAACAATTACGCGGGTGCCGCCCTGGGATTCCAGCGTGAATTCTCCACCGAGAGCGTGAACGCGCTCGCGCATCCCCTGAATGCCAAAGCCGGGCGTTTTTTCCGGCTGAATGCCGCTGCCGTTGTCCGACACGTCGAGGATCAGACGATGATTTTGCTGGCGCAGTACGATCCACACTTCGCTGGCGTCCGCGTGTTTGCTGACGTTATTCAGCAGCTCCTGCAGCAGGCGATAGAGGGTAAAGACCAGGGTTTCGTTTTGCGGCGGGGCGTCCAGCTGCCAGTCAAAACGGCAGCTAATGCCGCGCTCAGGGAAGGCGAATTCGTTCACCAGATGGTGCAACGCCTCTTTCAGCGACAGCTCGTCGAGTACCGGCGGACGGAGCTGCCGCAACAGTTGGCGGGTGGAGTGGTGAATGCGCCGCGCCAGCTCGTTGATCTGCCCGGCGGCTTCGACCGCCAGCGGGGTATCTCCCGCGCGTTTCACCAGCTGGGACTGGATCTGAATCGCCGTGATGTTCTGACCGATTTCGTCGTGCAGCTCGCGGGCCAGGTGTTTGCGGGTGTCCTCTTCGGTGTGGATCAGCTTTTCGGTGAGCTCACGCCGGGCCTGCAGCTCCGCTTCCAGCCTGCGGCGATAGTGGTCGAGATTCAGCGCCAACTGCTGCTGGCGGCTGATGGCGATCCCGAGCCCAATCCCGAGCAGCGACTGGGTGGCGAGAAAAATCTCCAGCTCCAGCAGATCCGTAAACCCGACGCCGACCTGGCGGGCAATGGTGATCATCATGCTGCCAAGCAGCCCGGAGAGCACGCCGCCCTGCCAGCCAAATTTCCACGCCATCACCACGTTCGGCAGGAAGACCACAATCAGCAGCAGCCGCTCCAGAGCGGGGGAGAGCACCATCTGCGTGCCAATACCGATGATGAAAAACAGGCTGCACCAGATGATCAGCGAGGTGCGCAGGGGCGGGTTGGTGGTGTCCAGCCCGAGGAGATGATACCGGTGCTGCTGGCGCAAAAATTCAAACACCAGATAGACAAAGGGCGTCAGCAGAACGCCACCGGTAAACGACGCCAGCCCGAGCAGCGTGGCCGGGCTTTGCAGAAACGGCGCGAGGCACAGGGTTTGCAGCAGGGCGTTGACGCTCACCGCCGCAATCAGCAGCGACAGCCGCTGCCAGTAAAGGGGAAAACGGTGCCAGTAGCGTTGCACGGCGTAAGCCGGGAACAGCCCGAGCACAGGGGCGGCCAGCATCAGATAGCTGGTCAGTAATTGCTCACTGTGCAGCCACAACATCGCGGCCAGCGTCGGCAACACCACCGCAGGCCAGAAGCGGCGCGACAGAAGAATTAATAGCGCCAGATAGACGCCCTGCGGCAGGAACAGTACCGCCTGCTGGCCGTTGTGGGTGAGATAAAAACTCAGCGTCCACAGCATCAGCCAGCCGGTTCCCCAGGCCAGCATAATGAACAGGGAGAGGACCATGTGCCGCAGAGAACGCCGCATCAGTGGCCCGTCAGCAGCTGATTGTCGAGGGCGAAATGCACCAGTTCAATGGTGCTGCTGCACTGTAATTTCCCCAGCACGTTGGCGCGATGCACGTGAACGGTTTTATGGCTCAGTTCAAGGGTAAAGGCGATGGCTTTGACGCTTTCGCCTTTCACCAGCAGGTCGAACACTTCCCGTTCGCGCGGGGTGAGGACATCCAGCACTTTCGACACCGGCTGGCCGCCGCGCAGGGCTTTCACCGCGTCGGCGCAGAGATAGTGGCCGCCCATGCAGACGGAGCGCACCGCCTGCACCAGCTCTTCCGGGCCGCAGCGTTTGGTGAGATATCCGCTGGCCCCGGCGTCGAGGGCGCTTTGCACAAAGGCGGGGGTGTCATAGATGCTCAGAATGATGGCGCGAAACGCCGGGCGCTGCTGGCGCAGACGTTTGAGCAGGCTCAGCCCGTTTTCATCGGGCATGGCGACATCCAGTACCGCGACGTCAATATCACTGTGCGTTAACGCAGGCCAGGCGTCGGCCGCGCTGCTGTACTGGCCTTCGACCACCAGGTCGTCTTCCAGATTTAACAGCTGCGCAAAACCAGACCGCACTACCACATGGTCATCCACCAGCACCACTTTGATCATTGCTTATTTCTCTTACCGAAGTTGATATCCATGATGCCTGTTGCGCCGGGCGTGGCAATAAGCTGAGCGCGGTTATGTAACCTGTGTAACAAAAATGCAATAAATTAAAAACCTTTGCCAATATCCCTGCCGATATCAGGGCAGGGCGTGGGTATTGTCTTTTTCAGTGGGCGGAAACAGAGGCTCGTTAATATATGAATCAATTTGTCTGTTTATTGACATGGTGTGAAAACAGGTGACAGAGATGTAACGCATTGCTGCTGCGAATAGTGATTTTACCTCTGCCTGTCGCGACGGATTCATTATCTTGTGGTTCAATAACCTATTATTTCGTGTTTCGTTAGTATTAAAATCTAATTCTCGGTTCTGCTGTATTTATTATTCTAATTTAATCTCTTATTTGTTGGAGTTGTTTGTTATTGACTGGAAGGGCTATCTCGCCTTTTTTTTCAGTCATTACGGGTTACTATTTATTGCATCAGCGAGGCGCAGGCCGAAATACGCAATCAGGTTTGAACTTGCTGGTGAATATGTTTAGAGGTTTTTTGATTGATGAGGGAATTAAGCCAGAGCATTTATCTGGCTCGGGAGAGTTTTGCTCAAGATTCATTAATCAAAAATCTTATTTGTGTGTCATTTCCTTAAATTACAGGACCACTTTTATGAAACTGAATAACGTTTTTTCTGCTCTGGTATTGGCTTCAGGTTTAACTGCATTTGGCGCTCAGGCCGATCAAGGTAGCGGCGTAGTGACCTTCACCGGCTCGGTAATTGACGCGCCATGCTCCGTGGCGGCGGGCGATGACGATCAGACCATCGACCTGGGCCAGGTTTCCAGCTCCGCAGTGGCTAACGGCGGCACCTCTACGCCGGTTCCTTTCTACATCCACCTGGAAAACTGCTCTGTGGATACGGCTAACACCGTCTCCACCACCTTTACCGGCGCGGATTCCAGCGTTGACGGCGCGGTACTGGGCGTGACCGGCTCTGCAACCGACGTGGGCATCGTGATGACCGACGGCGACAGCAACGCGATCACCCTGGGTGAAGCGACCGTAGGCCAGACCATTCAGAACGGCGACAACACCCTGGCGTACTCCGCCTACATCATCGGTGGCGAAGCGCCAACCGAAGGTGATTTCACCGGTGTGACGAACTGGACTCTGGCATACGAATAAGGTTTCCCCTTATTCCACGATGTTATTCAGGCGGCCTGTTTGGGCCGTCTGATATTCCACTCTGACCGAATAAGAGAAAAGGGATTGCGATGCATTTTTTATTATCTACATCGACACCGCCGATCGTGAAAATCTTCCTTTTTCTCCTGTCTGGTTATTGCCTGCCATTACTGGCGGCAAACCAGGGGGACGGCGCGATATTCATTAAAGGGGAGGTGCTTTATACCCCCTGCGCCATTGATCTTGATAGCCGCGACCAGACGATTGATATGGGAGAAACCCCCGTCGCCGAAATAGCCACCAAAGGCTATGGCCCAACGCGTCATTTTACCGTTCGTTTAATCAATTGCCTGATGCTGCCCTCACCAGGGAACAGCCAGTTCGACTCTGAGTATTACCAAATCACCTTTGATCCCATGACCGGAACGGAACGTTTTGCCATTCGCGGTGAAGCCGAGGGCATTGAACTCACCATTCGCGATACCGATGGCAATCTCGCGGTGCCCGGCGTGGCGCTTCCGGCGAAAGAGGTCACTCGGGGAAATATCGATCTTCACTATGCGCTGCAGATGGTAAGCGACGGCCAGCCGCTGAAATCAGGGACATATCAGTCGCTGATTCGCTTCAGAATGGATTATTACTGAGATGAATAAACAGACTCCGCCACGATTCAGACGCTCGACCCTCAGTTTGCTCATTCTGGGAATGCTGCTGCCGGTTTCAGCGTCCTGGGCCGATGACGAGATCCAGTTCAATACCGATGTGCTGGATACTCAGGATAAAGACAATATCGATCTCAGCCATTTCTCCCGTCGCGGCTATGTCATGCCTGGCGACTACACCTTTACCATTATGGTGAACAAAGAGAGCCTGAAAGAAGAGCAAATCGTGGTTTATCCCGTCGGCGAAAATGGCCAGGAGAGCCTGATCTGCCTCTCACCTGAGCTGGTTTCACGCCTGACGCTGAAAGCCAGCGCCATGCGAGAGTTAAGCTGGCTGCGTGACGGTCAGTGTCTGGATAAAGCCAGCCTCGAGGGGCTGGAGATGCGCGTCGATCTGGCGAAAGATACCCTCTATCTGGCGATCCCGCAGGCCTACCTCGAATTCACCGCCCCGAACTGGGACCCGCCGTCGCGCTGGGATGAGGGGATCCCTGGGGTGATTGCCGACTACAACCTCAACGTGCAGACTCAGCACTCGGTCAATTCGTCCGACAGCCAGAGCCTGAGCGGAACCGGCGTGTTCGGGGCCAACCTCGGGCCGTGGCGCGCCCGCGCCGACTGGCAGACCAACTGGGACAAGCGCAACGGCAATACCGACAAAGATTTCAGCTTTAGCCGCTACTACCTCTATCGCGCCATCCCGTCCCTGAAAGCCAAGCTGACCGTGGGCGAGGATTATCTGAGCTCGGACATATTCGACACTTTCCGCTTTAGCGGCGTCAGTCTGAACTCGGATCTCAGCATGCTCCCGCCGAGCCTGCGCGGCTATGCCCCGGAAGTGACGGGCATCGCCCGCTCCGGCGGGAAAGTGACCATCAGCCAGCAGGGGCGCGTGCTGTACGAAACCCAGGTGGCGGCGGGGCCGTTTCGCATTCAGGAGCTGAATGACGCGGTCTCCGGCACCCTGGACGTGCGCGTGGATGAACTGGATGGCAGCGTGCAGACCTTTCAGGTGACGACGGCGTCGGTACCTTATCTGACGCGTCCCGGTGCGGTGCGCTACAAGCTTGCGGCGGGTAAGCCATCCGAGTGGGAGCACAGCATGACCGGGCCGCTGTTTACCTCCGGGGAAGCTTCCTGGGGGATCGCCAACGGCTGGACGCTGTACGGCGGCACGGTGATCGGCGGGGACTATAACGCCCTGTCGATGGGGATTGGTCGTGACCTCTACCTGCTGGGCGCCGTGGCGGCGGATATCACCCAGTCGCGCGCCTCGCTCCCGTCTGACGGCACGCTCTCCGGCACCTCTTATCGGGTCAGCTACTCCAAAACTTTCGACGAATACGACAGCCAGGTGACCTTCGCGGGCTACCGCTTCTCCGAGCGCGACTTTATGAGCATGTCGGAATATCTCGACGCGCGCTACGGCAGCGGGGCGTCCCACAGCCCGAAAGAGAAATACACGCTCTCCTTCAACAAGCGCTTTCGCGAGCTGGGGCTGAGCACCTATCTGAACTACAGCCACCAGACCTACTGGAACAGCGCCGACAACGATCGCCTGACGCTTTCGATGTCGCGTTACCTCGACGTCGGACCGTTCAAAAACATGAGCGTCTCCCTGTCGGTGTACCGCAGCGAGTACTACTCCCTGAAGGATGACGGGGCATATGTGTCGATCTCACTCCCGATTGGCAACGGCACTTCCCTGAGCTACGGCGCGACCGTCAACCGCACGGATAACACTCATCGCGTCAGCTATTACGGTCGTCTGGATGAGCACAATAGCTTCCAGGTGAGCAGCGGGCTGTCGCGCAGCGGCCCGACGGGCTACGGCTACTACACCTGGCAGGGTGACAGCACCCAGGTGCAGGCCAACGCCAGCTATCAGGCCGGCAGCTACAGCGCCCTGGGGATGACCCTCAACGGCGGTCTGACCATGACCACGGAGGGCGGGGCGGCGCATCGCTCCAACGCGCGCGGCGGAAGCCGGGTGCTGGTGGATACCGCAGGCGTCAGCGGCGTGCCGGTGAAAGGCTTTGGCGCATCGGTCAAAACCAACCGCTTCGGCAAGGCGGTGATTGCGGATGTGAACAGCTACTACCGCAATCCGATCCGCATCGACGTCGACAAACTGGACGAGAACGCCGACGTCACCCGCTCCGTTTCTCAGGCCACGCTCACCGAAGGGGCCATCGGCTACCGCCAGTTTGATGTGATTGCCGGGGGCAAAGCGATGGCCTTTATCCGTAAAGCCGACGGGAGCTACCCGCCGTTTGGCGCCTCCGTCGTGAATGACAAAAATCAGGAAACCGGCGTCGTGAACGACGAAGGAAGCGTCTGGCTGAGCGGCATCCAGGCCAATGGAAAAATGACCGTGAAATGGGACGGCAAAGCCCGCTGCGTGGTGAACCTGCCACCTGTTCTTCCGCAGGTACTGGATAACCTGCTTTTAACCTGTGCGCCGGAATGAACCGGCCCGAACAAGAGATGAGCTTTGAGATGACGAATGTACGATTGCATGCCCTGGCGGGCATCGCGCTGGCGTTTAGCGCTATTGCGCACCAGGCCAACGCCGCCGTGGCGCTGGACCGTACCCGGGTGATTTTTGACGGCGCGGCGAAATCCGTCAGCCTACGGATCACCAACGAAAACAAAACCCTGCCGTACCTGGCGCAGGGCTGGGTGGAAGATCCTCAGGGCAAAAAGATCACCGATCCGCTGGTGTTGCTCCCGCCGGTTCAGCGCATCGAGCCGGGCGAGCAGAGCCAGATCAAGGTGCAATCCACCGCCGCGATCCAGCGTCTGCCCCAGGATCGGGAGTCGTTGTTCTACTTCAACCTGCGTGAGATCCCGCCGAAAAGCACCAAACCAAACACCCTGCAGCTGGCGCTTCAGACCCGCATCAAGCTGTTCTATCGCCCGTCGGCCCTCGAGGTGAAGCGCACGGATTACGCCACGCCGTTCCAGGAACAGCTGACCCTGATGCGCGAAGGGGACAAGTACCGCATCACCAATCCGACGCCGTATTACATCTCGCTGGTGAATGCGTCGTCGACGCTGACCGGCAAAGCCGCGGCCGGGTTTAAGCCGGTGATGGTCGAACCGAAAGGGCAGCTGGTTCTTGCGCCTGCCGCATCGGCACTCGGCGGCGCGCCGGTCCTGACCTATGTGAACGACTTTGGTGGACGAGCGAAGCTGGTCTTTAGCTGCGGGGGCAACGCGTGTAAAGCCGTCCCGCAGGAAAAGAAAAAGTAAGCGATTTCGGGAGGGCTGAATGAAATTCAGAGACTGGAAAAACGGGGGCGCGCTGGCGCTGCTGCTCGCCGCAGGACCCGCCGCCGCCGATGACGTGGCGCTGGTGGACGGCGAGTACGGGCTGCTGCAGGTTTACGGCGCATTGACCGAGAGCGCCTGTCGGCTGGCGATGGAGTCGGCGTGGCAGGAGATCGACATGGGCACTACCGCCACCGGTGAGCTGAAAAAACCGGGCGATCAGGGCACGCCGGTACGCGTCGCGATCCGCCTGGAAGATTGCCTTCCGTCACCCGCGACGATCCGCGATGCCTGGAGCGGGGATCTGCTCTGGAGCCGCGATCAGCCCTCCGTCACCGTCAGCTTTGTGGCACCGGGCGAGGTGTTGAATCCCGGCCTGGTAAAAGTGTCCGGGACGAGCGGCGTGGCGCTGCGCCTGACCGATCGCTATCACCGTGATGTGCGTCTGGGAAGCGAAGGGCAGCCGCTGCTGCTCGAGCCGGGCGGCAACACGCTTTTCTACTATATCGCGCCGGAACGTACCGCTGCTCCGCTGGTGGCGGGCGCGTGGCATGCGCTGATCCACTTCAGGCTTAACTATGACTAGTTTCTTTCTTCGCCTGCTTTCAGGCGCATCCGCGCTCTTGCTGGCACCCGTCTGTTTTGCCGCCCTGACGGTGAACGTGACGGGGGTGATCGTGGAAGGGGTCTGCGAGATCAACAACGGCGAGACCATTCACGTGGATTTCGGCAATAACCTGCAGTCGAAGCAGATCGATGGCGAGCATTTTATGCAGAACATCGACTACTCGCTGGCCTGCGAGGATCTGACCTCCAACGATCTGGAGATGCAGTTTGAAGGCACCGCCACTTCGTTCAGCGACGATTATCTCGCCACCGACCGGGAAGGGCTGGGCATCAAGCTGTACATGAACGGCGAGTCGATGCCGCTCAACACCTGGATGCCGTTCACCTGGCCGGAAGTGCCGGTATTGCAGGCCGCACCGATGAAAGATGACGCGACCGAGGTGGAAACCGGGGTCTTTACCGCCTCCGCCACGCTGAAAATTCAGTACCAGTAAGGGACACATTCTGATGAAACGATTGCTGTACGCCATCATGTTGCTGGGAGGGCTGGCCTTTAGCCAGGCTGCGTCTGCGTCGATCTGGACCTGGATTGACAGTCTTGCGACCTGCTCAAGCACCGCGACCTACTGCTACGACTACAGCTTTACCCTTTCCGACTGGGATGAGGAGGATACCACCCCCAATCCCTGCTACGGCTTAACAGCATGCACGATTTTTGTCGGTCACCGGCACAACGCAGCCGGGACGTCTGGCCCGCGTACGCACCGTTCATGGGGGGCGGGTGTCTATCCGTTTTTATTGACGGCACAGACGCTGGGCGATCTCGGCAAAGAGATGAAAGCCATCTTCCCGATGCCTTACTCCTCCACTACGCGTCATAGCGGAAGTACGGTCGCCACCGAAGAGTGCGTTGGGTTCTTTTATGCAGCCGGAAAAAACCTCGGCAGCAACTCTTCGGAGGTGAACTCGACGACATTTGAGGGCTACCCGCTCATGCCCGGCAGCATTTGCGGCGCGGCCCCCGCCCCGAGCGGCTCCTGCGATTTCGACCAGGACGTGCTGACCCTCGATCACGGCACGCTGAGTCGCAAGGAGCTGGAAGGGCATGAAGTCAGCGAAAATGTCAGCATCAGCTGCACGACCTCGCAAACGCTGAAACTCTACATCTACTCCGCCGACAAAGTGGAACTGCGCGACGACGGCAGTCTCTACTCAGAGCTCTACATGAACGACAACGTGCTCGGCACCTCGGGCTTTACCCTGGATGTTGAGGCCCAGGATAACGTGGTTGTGAAGTCGGTACTGCGCACCAATGGCACGCCGGAAGCGGGCGAGTTTTCGGGCTCAACGATTATGCTGATCACGGTGGAATAATGAAAAATCCTGAATCGTCTTTAAGCAGTGTCGATCTCTACTGCGCCCTGATGATGGGGGAGATTGTTCCCTATTATCAGCCGGTAATTGACGCCGGAACGCAATCCCTTCACGGGCTGGAAGTGCTGATGCGCTGGGCGCTGGCCGACGTGGACTCAACGCCCGTCGATCTCATTGCCGCGTTTGAAGAGCAGGGGCTGATGCCAGAGATGACCCAGCATCTGCTGCGCCAGGTGGCGGAAGATATTAATGAACTGGATGCGCTGCTGCCGGACGGGTTACATCTCTCTTTTAACGCCAGCCCGGAGCAAATTGAAAAGCCCGGTTTTGTTTTCGATACGCTGTCGTTTCTTGCCGCCCTGCCGCTGGAGAAATATCACCTGGTGGTGGAAGTGACCGAATCGCAGCCCCTGGCGAATACGCCAGAAGTGGCGGGAACGATCCTGAAATTACAGCTGGCGGATGTCGCCGTCTATTTTGATGATTTTGGCACCGGCTGTGCAAACCTGAATTGCATTGAGCAATTCAATGTCGATGGATTAAAAATCGACCGCTTATTTGTCGAAGGATTATCCTCAGGCGCGCGTTCCACGTCGATTATTTCCCTGATTGCCAGTCTTGCCCAGTCGCAAAAAATGGATGTCATCGCCGAAGGCGTTGAAACAGCGTGCCAGTCGCAGGCACTTTGTGAAATGGGAATTCAGATCCAACAGGGCTATCTATTTTCAAATGCATTAAGTAAAACGCAATTACAACAATACCTTGCGGCCTGAATTGAATATTACCATCGGAACAATGTGGTTTATTAGTTTGGTTGATTTTCTGGTGTTTTGTCACCCTTATTCATATACGCTAAAATGGTTATTGGCATTATCGCCATAAAAAGTGTGGATTAATATTGGAGCTGGTGACAGTGCTATGCATTTTATAATAAACAAAAAGGTCTCTTTCAAAGTGGCGGAGAGGACGATTTCGGATGATAAAGATCAGCATTTGCTTTCCAATCCGGCGTGTCGGCTTTTACTGGTACTTCTGGAGAATAATAATAAGCTCATGACGCGAGAGGATCTCTTGCAGAAGGTGTGGGGAGATTTTGGATTGACGCCCTCGAGCAATAGTCTGAACAATAATGTCAGCATACTGCGCAAGATTTTTTCAGAATTCGACATTCACGATGTACTGAAAACCATCCCCAAACAGGGGTTTGCCTTGATGCTTGACGATCTGCAATTTAATGAGAAATCCAGAGACTATATGGTGATGCAGGCCATTTCTCAGCCAGATAAGGAGCCGGGTGTCAATAAGAGCTGGCTGATAGGTGCGGGCGCGACGCTGGTGATGATTATTGCCGTCGTGGTCGCGCTGTATCTCAATTTTTTTACTAAGCGTGAAGAGGTCATTTTTTACAAACAAGTGAACGCGTGCAAAATTTACTATTTCAATAACGTCAATGTGGATCGTGTCGAACGCTATTTCGCGGAAGGTAAAGGCGTAAGGTTATTACAGAAATGCGCGACCCCACATAATATCTATTACGATGACAGTAAGCTCCATGAAAAAACGGACCTTCTTGAAATCATTGTCGCAAAATGCACGCTGGATGTGAAAGGGGCTCTGGGTGAATGTAAAAACTACATCACGACTAAAGGTGATTAGTCTTGTTGCGCTGTTGATTGTCTTGTTTGTGGGGGCGCTGCTTTACGTACCGAAGAGTAAAAGCGATCTCGATTGTACTGCCGATATCCATCTCACGATGGACAGTAACGAGGAAAAACTGGATGCCCGAATTCATCTCGTGGTCCATTTTGTCCCGGATGCGCGCAGCTATATTACCGAGTATGGGGTAGTGAATTACGGTGATAAACGCTATATCGTCGATCGCTATGTGCGGCTACGATATTCCGATGACAGTAACCACGCTTTTGTCGAATTCCAGCGCGAAGGGATTGATAAAAACAGTGGCGAAACCTTGCCTGAGTTTCTGTCGCAAAAACTCACCTCGGCACAAAAAGTGTTTTTCTTTAAAGTAAGGAAATTACACAACGAAATCTGGAGTATTAGCGATTTACGGCGAACCGTACTGGTATGCGCTAAAACTGAATAACGCGGTATCTCATTAGTTTTCATTGATAATTGCCTGTCCTGGCCCTGTGAATATCAAGGGCCAGCGTTTTCCTGTGCCTTTTTCTGACTGATATAAGCTTGATGGTGTAATCGAATGTCTTCTATGGTGTTAATAACAAAAGATAACTATTTGTATAATGGAATAAAGCAATTCCTGCCGGTTCGTCGTTTGCAGGAGATTATCTATTCCAAAGAACATGCCAGCGAATGTTTGGTGTTAATAGATAGCCGGGTTTCTTTACGTTATCTCGAAGATGTCTATTCATGGTTGTCCGCCCTGTTCGACAAAACCAAAGCGCTGGTCCTGAAAATGGAGAGCGAAACCTGTCAGGTCTCGCCCATGCCAAGACGACATAACGCTGTCGATATGAAATCCCCCGGGGAACAGATCGCCTGCGACATTTTGAGCGAGCTTGAAACGTTTTCTGCCGATAAATGGCAGCGGAAAATTTATGTTGAAATCAATGAGCGCGAGACGACGTTAATCAGGAGCTTACTGGCGGATATAGACGTTGAGGAGATCGCCAAACGGCTGTGTTGCTCTTATAAGCAGGTCTATAAATTACGCGACAAAATGTGCCAGAGGTTAAATGCCAAACACTTCTATATGGTCTGCCTGTATGTGTTTCGCCACGACCTGCTTAACCGGGAATACCTTCTCCCCACCACCTGGCTGCGCGGATAAATCGGGTTATCCGTTTTTTCACTTTGCTTTGCACTTCTTTATCTAAAAACTGTTTGGAATGACAGATTCTTTTTTATTCCTTTATCAAAATTCCTGCGCCAGAAATACTGCTCCCATAACAAGAGGGGAGCAGACACTATGGCAATTTCATCGCGTATTACCTTACTCGGCGCACTGGCGCTGTGGGCATTTCAGGCGCAGGCGGTCGATGTGACCGTCGCGTATCAAACCTCCGCGGAACCGGCGAAAGTCGCGCAGGCGGACAACACCTTTGCCAAAGAGAGCGGCGCAAAAGTTGACTGGCGCAAGTTCGACAGCGGCGCGAGCATCGTCCGGGCACTGGCATCGGGGGATGTGCAGATCGGCAACCTCGGCTCAAGCCCGCTGGCGGTAGCGGCCAGCCAGCAGGTGCCGATTGAAGTCTTCCTTCTCGCCTCGCAGCTCGGGAATTCCGAAGCGCTGGTGGTGAAGAAAAATATCACCAAACCGGAAGATCTGATCGGTAAGCGCATCGCAGTGCCCTTTATCTCCACCACCCACTACAGCCTGCTGGCGGCCCTCAAACACTGGGGGATCAAACCCGGTCAGGTGCAGATCCTGAACCTGCAGCCACCGGCGATTATCGCCGCCTGGCAGCGCGGGGATATCGACGGGGCCTACGTCTGGGCTCCGGCAGTGAACGAACTGGAAAAAGACGGCACCGTGCTGACCGACTCGGAAAAAGTGGGCCAGTGGGGCGCGCCGACGCTGGACGTCTGGGTGGTTCGCAAGGACTTTGCCGAGAAGCATCCTGAAGTGGTGAAAGCCTTCGCCAAAAGCGCCATCGACGCCCAGCAGCCGTATATCGAAAATCCGGACGAATGGCTGAAACAGCCGGCGAATCTGGAAAAACTCTCGCGCCTGAGCGGCGTACCTGAATCCGACGTGCCGGGGCTGGTGAAAGGCAATACCTACCTGACCCCTGCGCAACAGGTGCAGCAGCTGTCGGGCCCGGTGAATAAAGCGATTGTCGACACTGCCGGGTTCCTGAAAGAGCAGGGCAAAGTGCCTGCGGTGGCGGCAGATTACAGCCAGTTCGTGACCGATCGCTTTGTGAAGTAACGGGAGGCCGTGATGCTGCAAATAACAAACCTGTCTGCCAGCTACGGCGGGAAGCCCGCGCTGGAGGATATCAATCTGACGCTGGACAGCGGAGAGCTGCTGGTGGTGCTTGGGCCGTCCGGCTGCGGGAAAACCACGCTGCTTAATCTGATCGCCGGGTTTGTTCCGTATCAGCACGGCACCATTCACCTGGAAGGCAAACGGGTGGAAGGCCCCGGCGCGGAGCGCGGCGTGGTCTTCCAGAGCGAAGGGTTGCTGCCCTGGCGCAACGTGCAGGAGAACGTCGCTTTCGGTCTGCAACTGGCGGGGACCGAACGCGCGCAGCGCCTTGAAACGGCGCGCCAGATGCTGAAAAAAGTGGGGCTGGAAGGGGCGGAAAAACGCTTCATCTGGCAGCTCTCGTGCGGGCAGCGTCAGCGCGTGGGGATTGCTCGTGCGCTGGCGGCGAATCCTCAGCTGTTGCTGCTGGATGAACCTTTCGGCGCGCTGGACGCCTTTACCCGCGAACAGATGCAAACCCTGCTCCTGCGCCTGTGGCACGAGACCGGCAAACAGGTGCTGCTGATTACCCATGACATCGAAGAAGCGGTGTTCATGGCGACCGAACTGGTGCTGCTTTCGCCGGGGCCGGGCCGGGTGCTGGAACGTATGCCGCTGGACTTTGCCCGTCGCTTTGTCGCGGGAGAGCCGGTGCGCAGCATCAAATCCGATCCGCAGTTTATCGCTCAGCGCGAATATGTGTTGAGCCGTGTGTTTGAGCAGCGGGAGGCGTTCTCATGAGCATCGTCTTTAGCGAAAAACGGGCCGGAAAACGTTTCACCTTCCGCTGGCCATTTTCTCGTCAGATTACCCTGAGCGCAGGCACGCTGCTGGTGCTGCTGGCTGTCTGGTGGGCCGTCGCGGCGCAGCAGTGGGTTAGCCCGCTGTTTCTGCCGCCGCCTGCCCAGGTGCTGACGAAGCTGATCTCCATCGCCGGGCCGCAGGGCTTTATGGATGCGACCTTATGGCAGCATCTGGCGGCGAGCCTGGGGCGCATTCTGGTGGCGCTGCTGGCGGCGGTGATCATCGGTATTCCGGTGGGGATAGCGATGGGGCTCAGTCCGACGGTGCGCGGCATCCTCGATCCGCTGATTGAGCTTTACCGCCCGGTGCCGCCGCTGGCCTATCTGCCGCTGATGGTGATCTGGTTTGGCATCGGGGAGACCTCGAAGATCTTACTGATCTATCTGGCGATTTTTGCCCCTGTCGCCATGTCGGCGCTGGCCGGGGTGAAGAGCGCCCAGCAGGTGCGGATCCGCGCGGCGCAGTCGCTCGGCGCCAGCCGCGCACAGGTGCTGTGGTTTGTGATTTTACCCGGCGCGCTGCCGGAGATTTTAACCGGCTTGCGCATTGGTTTAGGCGTGGGCTGGTCGACGCTGGTGGCGGCGGAGCTGATTGCCGCCACGCGCGGGCTTGGATTTATGGTGCAGTCGGCAGGCGAATTTCTGGCGACGGATGTGGTGCTGGCAGGGATCGCGGTGATCGCCGTGATTGCCTTTAGTTTAGAACTGGGGCTGCGCGCGTTACAGCGCCGCCTGACGCCCTGGCATGGAGAGATACAATGAGTGAACGTCTGACCATTACCCCGCTGGGGCCGTACATTGGCGCGCAAATTTCGGGCCTCGACGTGACGCGCCCGCTGAGCGACAACCAGTTTGAGCAGCTGTATCACGCGGTGCTGCGTCATCAGGTGGTGTTCCTGCGCGAGCAGGCGGTGACGCCGCAGCAGCAACGCGCCCTGGCGCTGCGTTTTGGCGATCTGCATATTCACCCGGTCTATCCGCATGCCGAAGGGGTGGAGGAGATTATCGTGCTGGATACCCACAACGATAATCCGCCGGATAACGACAACTGGCACACCGACGTGACCTTTATCGAGACGCCGCCCGCAGGCGCGATTCTGGCGGCCAAGCTGCTGCCGGACACCGGGGGCGATACGCTGTGGACCAGCGGGATTGCGGCGTTTGATGCGCTGTCAGCCCCGCTTAAACAGCTGCTGAGCGGTTTGCGCGCGGAGCACGATTTCAAAAAATCCTTCCAGGAATATAAGTACCGCAAAAGCGAGGAAGAGCATCAGCGCTGGCATGAGGCAGTGGCGAAACACCCGCCGCTGCTGCATCCGGTGGTGCGCACCCATCCGGTGACGGGCAAACAGGCGCTGTACGTGAACGAAGGGTTTACCACGCGGATTGTGGATCTGGCTGAGAAAGAGAGCGAGGCGCTGTTAGGGTTCCTGTTTGCGCATATCACGAAACCGGAGTTCCAGGTGCGCTGGCGCTGGCAGCAAAACGATCTGGCGATCTGGGATAACCGCGTGACGCAGCATTACGCCAATGCGGATTATCTGCCGCAGCGCCGGATTATGCAGCGGGCGACGATTTTGGGGGATAAGCCGTTTTATCGTGCGCCGTAAGGGCGTCGGGTGGCGGTTTTGTAGGCCGGGTAAGGCGAAGCCGCCACCCGGCAAAAAAAGCTAAAGATGCACCTCGATATACCGCTGATACCGGTTCGCCTTCAGATAGCATAAATCCACCAGCACCAGCCCATCCACGCAGTTGTTGAACGCCGGATCGCTGCCGAAATCGATAAACTGCACGCCGCCGGGTTCGCACAGTTCGGAATACTGCTTGTAGAGCGGGGGAATGCCGCAGCCCAGATTGCCGAGCAGGGATTTCAGCTTTGTCAGATCCTCGACATAATCCACGCCGCCAAACTGCGCCAGCACGTCGGGTAACGACGCCGGATAAGGCTGACGCGACGCGGCCAGAGGATGACTTGCCGGGAACCACAGGCGGTAAAACGCCACCAGCAGGTCCCGCGCGTCGGGAGGTAGCCCGCCGGAAATCGAGACCGGGCCGAACAGATAGCGATACTGCGGATAGCGCGACAGATACGCCCCAATCCCGGACCAGAGATAATCCAGACCCCGACGGCCCCAGTAGCGCGGCTGAATAAAACTGCGGCCCAGTTCAATGCCGTGCTCCAGCACGTCCTGCATGTTGTCGTCGTAGTGGAAGAGGCTATAGCTGTACAGACCGTCCAGCCCGCGCTGTTCAATCTGTCGGGCGGTCGGCATAAAGCGGTAAGCGCCGACGATCTCCAGATCTTCTTCATCCCACAAAATCAGATGCAGATAGTCATCATCATAGCCGTCGGTGTCGCGGCGCTTGCCGCTCCCCTCATCGACGGCGCGAAAGGCGATCTCACGTAAGCGTCCCAGTTCGCGCAGGAGCGGCGCGTCCTCTTGCCCGTTGCGTTGCCACAGATAAATCCCTTTACCATCAGCGGTTTTACCGAGGCATTCGGCCTGCGCCAGTTCGCGTTTCAGCGTCGCCCTGTCTTCCGGGCGGGCGATGGCGCACTGGGTTTTGAACAGGCCCGGCAATCCCTTGCCAAGACGGATCACGTGCTGGCGGCACTGCTCGGCCATGTCACGCGACGAAAGGGTGGCGCTAAACCAGTGGCTAAAGGCAATCTGCTGGCCGATTTTTATCGGCAAGGTGCTGTGACGACGGCGGAACATCTGCTGCATGAGCAGCAGCATCGAGAGCGTCGGCGAGACCAGCGTGCTGGCATAAAACAGCAGGCTGTTGTGCGCCTGAATATGGACCGGCAGCAGCGGCGCTCGCAGCTTGCTGGCCAGTTTGATAAAGCCGGAATGCCACTTTTTATCGCGGATCCCTTTGCGCGTCGGGCGCGAGACTTCGCCCGCCGGGAAGAAGATCAGCACGCCGCCGTCTTGCAGATGGTTTTCCATCTGTAAGAGCGACGATTTCGCCGTTTTGCCGCCCATGTTATCCACTGGGATAAACAGTGAGCTGAGCGGCTCAAGATGCGTCAGCATCCGGTTGGTGACCACTTTCACATCCCGACGAACGCGGGAAACCGCATACAGCAGTGCCAGGCCATCCAGCGTGCCGGTGGGGTGGTTGGCGATAATCACCAGTGGGCCGTGTTCGGGGATTTGTTCGAGATCGTGCGCGGAGGTGGTGCAGAGAATATCCAGATGTTCCAGAACCTGCTCCACCATGTCGAGTCCTTTCAGGTGGCGGTTTTTTGCGGCGAACTGCTGAAACTCTTCTTCGTAAAACAGTCGTTTTAACAGGCTTTTTTGCCAGGGTGCGGGCCTCGCCTGAGGCCAAAGATCATCAAGAACGCTGTCGAGACTAAACATAGTGGTTTCTCCTGTCCTCTTGCTCAGACAGTAGAAGTTCCAGATGTCGTTTGTATTGCAGTTCGGTGAAGTTTCGTGGGGCGGGAATGCAGGCCGGGTAGGGCGAAGCCGCTACCCGGCACACCGGCATATTAACGCAGGATTTTCTTCTCGGCCAGATCCAGCGCGAAGTAGCTGAAGATCAGATCCGCACCGGCGCGTTTGATCGCTCCCAGGCTTTCGAGGATCACTTTCTCTTCGTCAATGGCACCCGCCTGTGCGGCGAATTTGATCATCGCATACTCACCGCTCACCTGGTAGGCACCTAGCGGCAGCTCGGTACGCTCGCGGATGTCGCGCAGGATATCCAGATACGCTCCGGCGGGTTTGACCATCAGGCAATCGGCGCCCTGGGCTTCGTCCAGCAGGGATTCGCGGATCGCCTCCCGGCGGTTGAGCGGGTTCATCTGATAGGTTTTGCGATCGCCCTTCAGCGCCGTGCCTGCGGCTTCGCGGAACGGGCCGTAGAACGAAGAGGCGAATTTGGTGGAGTAGGACATGATGGCGGTGTCGGTGAAACCGGCCGCGTCCAGCGCCTGGCGAATCGCCTGCACTTGCCCGTCCATCGCCGCCGATGGCGCGATGAAATCGGCACCGGCTGCGGCGGCAACCACTGCCTGTTTGCCGAGGTTGATCAGGGTGGCGTCGTTATCCACGCCGTGATCGCAAAGTACGCCGCAGTGGCCGTGGGAGGTGTATTCGCAGAAGCAGGTGTCGGACATGACGATCATTTCCGGCACCGACTCTTTGCAGATGCGGGACATGCGCGCGACCAGGCCGTTCTCTTTCAGGGCGTCGCTGCCGGTCGCGTCCGTATGGTGCGAGATCCCGAAGGTCATCACCGAGCGGATACCGGCGTTGGCGATGCGTTCAATCTCACGCGCCAGGTGTTTTTCCGGAATGCGCATCACGCCCGGCATGGCGTCGATGGCTTTGTAGTCATCGATCTCTTCTTCCACAAAAATCGGCAACACCAGGTCGTTTAAGCTGAGTGTTGTCTCTTCAAACATAGCGCGCAGCGCAGGGGATTTGCGCAGGCGGCGGGGACGTGCAATTAAATCGGTCATGGGATGCCTGATGTCTGGAGAACAATGGGCAGTATTGTACCTGAAATGGCCCTGAGCTGTTTTACGAAAGTGGTGGTTTTGCTGGCAGAGTTGATGAGGTCTGTGCCGCGGAATGTCGCAGCTGGGGCTTTATTTATATTTAAAGACAGCGGTACGATTTTATTAATTTATTCATGGTGTTTCTTGTTTCTCCTGGTTGTATTTTCCAAAATATTATATCTCATGGAAATATATTAATTAATAAGGTTTTCTCATTCTGTGATTCATTGTAATTATAATGTCTTTTGCTTATTTATTAATGTTTTCAGTGGCTATTGCCCATAATTGTCTGGAAACGGACTTAATCGAATCATTCATTGAACCTTTTTGAATGGAGACTGCATAATTCGCTCCGCAATATATTTTGTTGCACTTGTGTTTTGACGGACAAACTTGCTTACGTCCCTGAGGAGGGATGACTCAATGCAAACATGGAAAAAGAAACTCGTTGTATCTCAAATTGCATTAGCGTGCACGTTGGCTATCGCTTCTCAGGCTAATGCTAAAGATATTTCCGGCACCACGTACAATACTTACGGCTACGATAATACCGTTACAACCCCTTGGTATAACGGCTACGCTGACTGGGATTACTCAGGCAGCGCGCATAATGGCGACATTTATCCGGTTATCAATAAATCGATCGTTAACGGTGTTATTTCCACGTACAACCTGGACGATGGAATCAATGGCCGTGCGAATGCGCTGAGCATTTCTAACAGCAAGGTCAATGGGATGATCACTTCCCAGTGCTTGCCGGGCTACTGCGATGAAGTTCAGAACTCGGACGGTACTGACCACAAGCAATACGATCGTTTCAGCCTGACGGTAGATAATTCCACCATTAACGATACCTATGAGCATTTTGCTTATGACGTAGTGAATGGTGATAAAACCGAAACTCATTATATTGATACCTACGCGCTGGGTAACGCCATTACGCTGGACACTGAGTCCGATATCTTTATCCAGAATAATTCGCATGTAGCGGGTATTACGCTGACGCAGGGTTATCAGCAGGTTGATAACACCCCATACGATAATGTTGAAGGCGTTGCCAATAACAGCCACGTCTTTACTGACACGCTGGTGGTGAAAGATTCGGTGCTGACTTCTGGCGCTTATAGCGACCTGGGAACCAACGGTTTCTATGGTCAAAGTGCGAAGCCGAGTGACTACGGCGAAACTAATGCTACGGCTGCAGATGACGCAGCGCTGATCGTTGCTTCGAGTGATTCTGACAACGCGATGCAAACCACTGCAACGTTTGACCACTCTACCATCACCGGCGATATTCTTTTCGCCAGCACCTTCGATAATAACTTCTACGAAAACGGCGATCCGGCGACCGACACCACGGATGATGGCGTCTATAACCCAACCACTAACGGCTGGGATGGCACCGACAAACTGGATGTGACCTTAACCAATGGCAGCAAATGGGTCGGGGCAGCGCAGTCCAGCGTTGAAGCTATCGGCACCGCACAAATGTACGGTCTGGGTTACACCGGCGTTGACTTAACCACTCTGTCACCAAATAGCATTTGGCCTGATTCAACCTACGACACTAACGACCATGTCGCGGGTGAAGAGGTTTATCAGAGCGGCCTGTTCAATATCACGCTGGACAATGGATCTGAATGGGACACGCGTAAAGTCTCCAACATCGATAAACTGGCGGTGAATAACCAGTCTCAGGTTAACGTCGAAAATTCCGGTTTGCTGGCTGACAGCATCACCCTGACTAATGGCTCATCACTGAACATCGGTGACAGCGGTGGCGTAGCAACAGATAGCCTCTACCTGGACAGCTACAGCCGCGCTGCGCTGACCGAAGAGACCGCTGAACTCTATGCCAACACCATTACCGTGGACAACGGTGCCGAACTGGCGCTGGGTCTGGGCCAGGTGGATACCCACAACATGGTGCTCACCGATGGCGGTGTGCTGAACGTGGCCAGCCGTGATTATGTGCTGAACTCCGATCTGAACAACGCACGCTATACCACCAACGATAAGAGCAAAGCTGAATACGACTACGGCGTGGTTGCGCTGAACTCCGACGGTCACCTGGCGGTGAACGGCGAAGTCGCTGGCAACTATAAAGTGCGTATCGATAATGCAACAGGCGCAGGTAAGGTTGCTGATTATAAAGGCAACGAAGTCATTCGCGTTTATGACAACAATGCCGATACTCAGGCTACCTTCACCGCAGCCAACAAAGCCGATCTGGGCGCCTATACCTATCAGGCGCAGCAGCAGGGCGACGCCGTGGTTCTGCATCAGGAAGAGCTGACTGACTACGCCAACATGGCGCTGAGCATTCCTTCTGCCAACACCAATATCTGGAACCTGGAGCAGGATGCCGTGGGCAACCGTCTGACCAACAGCCGTCATGGCCTGGCAGATAAAGGCGGCGCATGGGTGAGCTACTTCGGTGGCAACTTCGACGGTGATAACGGTGTAATCAACTACGATCAGGATGTTAACGGCGTAATGGTCGGTCTGGATACGCAGATTGACGGTAACAATGCGAAATGGATCCTCGGTGGTGCGGCAGGCTTCGCAAAAGGCGATGTGAGCGATCACTCTGGTCAGGTTGATCAGGATAGCCAGACGGCGATGATCTACTCATCCGCGTACTTTGCTAACAATGTCTTTGTTGATGGCTCCCTGAACTACACCCGCTTCAATAACGATCTCTCCGCAACCATGAGCAACGGTCAGTATGTGGACGGTAACACCACCTCTGATGCCTGGGGCTTTGGTCTGAAACTGGGTTATGACTGGAAACCAAACACCTCTGGTTATGTGACTCCGTACGCTGCCGTGTCGGGTCTGTTCCAGTCTGGCGACAGTTACCAGCTCAGCAACGACATGCGTATGGACGGTCAGTCATACGACAGCATGCGTTATGAAACGGGTATTGATGCGGGTTATACCTTCAACTACGGTGGCGATCAGGCCCTGACTCCGCACTTCACGCTGGCGTACGTTTATGACGACTCCAGCAACGATGCGAACGTTAACGGTGACAGCATCGACAATGGTGTGAAAGGCTCTGCTGTTCGCGTAGGCCTGGGCACTCAGTTCAGCTTCACCAAAAACTTCAGCACCTACACGGAAGCTAACTATCTCGGTGGCGGTGATGTTGACCAAAACTGGGGCGCAAATCTGGGTGTGAAATATACCTGGTAATGCCTGAATCGCGGGGGGAGTGATCTCCCCGCTTTTTTTATAACGATAATAATGAAACAGAACCGATAAGTACGGATAGCTTGAGGTCTGAATGAACCCGGATGCGAAACCCCTTTCTGAATTTAAACGGCTCGAACACTGTCTGAAAGCCGAAAGCACACCCTTTAAAGCCTCTGCGCAGAATATTATTTATCATGAATGCTTCGATAAAGAGCAATACACCTTTGTTATACAAACAGGCATTGTGGCTATTCATCGTCAGCCAGACGATCTTCTGCTCGGGATCGTAACTAATCCTTTTATATTTGGTTTAGCAGCGGGAATGACGGAGCATCAGCAGAAATATACGATAATTTCCCAGTCATCCAGCAGCGGTTTTTATCTTCCCGCGACAACGGCTCGCCAACTTATTCAGCAATCTGATCTTTGGCAGGACGCATTTTGTTGGCTGTCATGGATAAACCGAATATTAGCGAAGCGAAATATGCAGTTAGTAGGGAATAATTCCTACAGTCAGATTCGTGCGATGCTGTTGGATATGGCGGAATGGGATGAAAGCTTGCGCGCTAAAATCGGTGTGATGAATCATATTCAGCGAAGTACGCGTATTTCGCGTTCTGTCGTGGCGGAAGTTTTATCGGCATTACGTCAGGGGAATTATATTAATATGAACCGGGGCAAACTGGTCAGCATCAACCGTTTGCCCGCGGAATATTAAACAATCAGGAAGCGGGAACGACCTGAGCTTTGTTTTCGCTCAACTCGGTGACCAGATTATTAATACCGTCACTCATATTGATGAATCGTGTATTTGGCGAGCGGGTCACGACCACAAATGCGCCGACATTCGACTGTGGGATCATGGCCATATAGGTGATAAACCCGCCGCCACCGCCCGTTTTCTGAATAATACCCGGACGTCCATCTTTAGGGGCCATGTAAACCCAGCCCATACCGAGTGCATCGGCTTTGCCCGGGACATCCATCCCAATCACGCGATGAAGCTGAGTGCGTTTATAGATGAGGGTTTGCATGCGATCGGCCTGATTGCTTCGCGCGTAGAAATCGGACGACAGGAATTGCTGCATCCAGCGCATCATATCGCCTGGCGTGGAGTAAACCCCGCCGCTGCCAATCGCCGCGAGCGTGTTATTGCACGGGCTGGCCCCTTTTTCTGCCACCATCAGGCGTTTGCACTGATCGGGAGATGGGGTAAACGTCGTGTCCTTCATCCCCAGCGGACGAGTAATTTGCTCTTCAAACAGCTGGGTATAAGGTTTACCCGATGCCGTAGACAGCGCATCGGCCAGCAGATCAAACGCCAGATTCGAATACGCAGCCTGCGCACCCGGTGCCGATTTCAGCGTGGCGGTCGTCAGATAGTTCCAGCGCTGCTCGCGCGTTGGCCAGACAAACACAGGACGATGCGCCGCGCCGCCGGGCTGTTCACGCGGCAGGGCGCTGGTATGGGTCGCCAGATTCACCAGCGTGATAGGCGTACCCTGATAAGTGGGTACGTGGGCGCCTTGCGGTGCGTATTTGCTTAGCGGGTCGTTGAGCTTCACCACACCCTGATCCAGCAATTTCACCAGCATTTCACTGGTCATCAGCTTAGTCAGAGACGCAATGCGAATAACCGAATCCAGCTGTGGGTGGACATTGCTGCCTGGACGTGTTTCACCAAAACTGCGAAACACGCGCTGGTTGCCATCAATAACGACCAGCGCCATACCCGTTGCGCCACTGCCGTAATAAATAAGATTGGCGTAGCGATCTGCAATATCAGAAGCAAAAGCGGGTGATGTCAGCGGCTGTGCGGCCTGGACAGAAGTTAGGCTCACCGCACACAGCGCGGCGAAAGAGAGCAGACAACGTTTCAACGAAAAGCATCCATGAAGTGAATGAAGGAAGTAATGCGTATTTATACTACTAAACGGCGCGGTGCAATGGGCCGAATTGCATAACGATAGCGTGAAAAACGTAACCACGGGTAAATAAGAACAATTTCGTTGCGCTCTGTCTCCAGTTTTGTGACATCGGGCTTATGATAGGAGCAGGTGTTCCTCAATTTTTGGAGACGGCGATGTCGGATAAACGAGTGGTCATGGTGGTCGATATGCAGCAGGGTGTGTTCGCCACCCCGCGAATTCAGCGCGAGCAATGCGTTTCACGAATCAATCAGCTCACGCGTAGCGCGGATACGGTCATTTTTATTCAGCATACCGAGGCGGGCGGGCTGGAAGAGGGGAGCGAAGGTTTTGCGCTGCTGCCTGAACTGCATCAGCCTGAGGGCGCGTTTTATGTCACCAAAACCGCCTGCGATGCGTTCTATCACACGTCGCTGGACGCGTTGTTGACTGAGCTGAATATTAAGCAGTTCGTCATCTGCGGCTGCGCGACCGACTATTGCGTCGATACCACGCTCAAAAACGGCGTCAGTCGGGGATATCACATCACCGTCGCACAAGACGCGCACACCACCGCCCATCGCCCGGCCGCAGAGGCTCAGGTGCTGATTAACCACTATAACGATGTCTGGCGAACCTTCACCGCGCCGGACAACCCGCCGCGTGTGAAACTCACCGAAACAATTCTCGCCGAGTGGCAGGCGAACTAACCTATAAACCGCAGGTCTATTTTTTCGCACGAGCCGGTGAGCGGCTCGTGGCGGCATTTTCGTGTGGTATTTTGTTGAACACAGCAACGCCATAACAACAAGAAGGAAGCACAATGTTTAAGTCTTTTTTCCCAAAGCCGGGGCCTTTTTTCCTCTCGGCATTTATTTGGGCGCTGATCGCCGTCATCTTCTGGCAGGCGGGCGGCGGCGCGTGGATTGAGCGCCTGGCCGGTGCAACGGGAGATGTGCCGATCAGCGCAGCGCGATTCTGGTCGCGCAGCTATCTGCTGTTTTACGCGTATTACGCCTTGTGCGTGGGCATCTTTGCTCTTTTCTGGTTCACTTATGCTCCGCATCGCTGGCAATACTGGTCGATTCTTGGGACCTCGCTGATCGTCTTTGTTACCTGGTTCCTGGTGGAAGTGGGTGTCGCGGTCAACGCCTGGTATGCGCCGTTCTACGATCTCATTCAGACCGCGCTCAGTTCGCCGCATAAAGTCACCATCAATCAGTTCTATCACGAAGTGGGTGTTTTCCTCGGCATCGCGCTGATTGCGGTGATTATCGGGGTGATGAATAACTTCTTCGTCAGCCACTACGTGTTCCGCTGGCGTACCGCCATGAACGAACACTATATGGCGCACTGGCAGCAACTGCGTCATATCGAAGGTGCCGCCCAGCGTGTGCAGGAAGATACGATGCGTTTTGCCTCGACCCTGGAGGATATGGGCGTGAGCTTTATTAACGCCATCATGACGCTCATCGCGTTCCTTCCCGTTCTGGTCACACTCTCGGCCCATGTGCCGGATCTGCCGATTGTCGGCCATCTACCGTACGGCCTGGTGATTGCCGCCCTCGTCTGGTCGCTGATGGGGACTGGTCTGCTGGCGGTTGTGGGTATTAAACTGCCGGGACTGGAATTTAAAAATCAGCGCGTGGAAGCCGCCTATCGTAAAGAGCTGGTCTACGGTGAAGATGACGCGGACCGCGCCTCGCCGCCGACCGTTCGCGAACTGTTTGGCGCAGTGCGTCGCAACTATTTCCGTCTCTATTTCCACTACATGTATTTTAATATTGCGCGCATTTTATATTTGCAGGTCGATAACGTTTTCGGTTTGTTCCTGCTGTTCCCGTCGATTGTTGCGGGTACGATTACGCTCGGTCTGATGACCCAGATCACTAACGTTTTCGGTCAGGTTCGCGGCTCGTTCCAGTATCTGATTGCCTCATGGACTACGCTGGTTGAGCTGATGTCGATCTACAAACGTCTGCGCAGCTTCGAACGCGAGTTGGACGATCAGAACCTGCAGGAAGTGACCAACACATTAGGGTAAAACAGGGAGTTGCTATGCCATTTGCCGTACCACGCGCGTTACCGTTATCACTGCTGGCCGCCTTCGTGCTGGCTGGATGCGCCGAGAAAGGGGCCGCGCCGCTGAAAAAGGGCGAAAAG
This sequence comes from Lelliottia sp. EB106-05-01-XG201, assembly GCF_058791735.1. Lineage (NCBI taxonomy): Bacteria > Pseudomonadati > Pseudomonadota > Gammaproteobacteria > Enterobacterales > Enterobacteriaceae > Lelliottia > Lelliottia sp. EB106-05-01-XG201. Next base: position 3,636,515 of record NZ_JBYTDV010000001.1, on the reverse strand, counting down.
CCTGTCGATGTGGCAAGTGTGGTGCGTCAGAAAATGCCCGCCAGCGTCAAGGATCGCGACGACTGGGCGATTGTGCTCGCGAAGACATTCGAGAGCCAGAAAATCGCCCCGACCGAGGAGAATATCTGCTCGGTGCTGGCGGTGGCGCAGCAGGAGTCCATGTACCAGTCCGATCCGGCGGTGCCAGGTCTTAACAAAATTGCCTGGAAAGAGATCGACCGGCGTGCGGAAAAGATGCACATCCCGGTCTTTCTGGTGCATACGGCGCTCAAAATCACCTCGCCGAACGGCAAAAGCTACAGCGAACGGCTGGATACGGTGAAAACAGAGAAACAGCTGAGCGCCATTTTCGATGATTTTATCGACATGGTGCCGATGGGGCAGAAGCTGTTTGGCTCGCTCAATCCGGTGCATACGGGCGGCCCGATGCAGGTCAGCATCGACTTTGCCGAGAAACACACCAGCGGCTATCCGTGGAAAATCGACGGCACCGTGCGCCAGGAGGTGTTCTCCCTGCGCGGTGGATTGTGGTTCGGGACTTATCATCTGCTGAACTACCCGGCCAACTACAGCGCGCCGCTGTATCGTTTTGCTGATTTCAACGCCGGATGGTACGCCAGTCGTAACGCCGCATTCCAGAATGCGGTAAACCGCGCAACGGGGGCGAAACTGGCCCTGGATGGCGATCTGATTGCCTACGGCAGCAGCGAAGCGGGCACGACAGAACAGGCGGTGCGTAAGCTGGCCATCAAACTGGATATGAGCAACAGCGAGATTCGCCATCAGCTGGAGAAAGGGGACAGCCTGGCGTTTGAGAAAACGGAGCTGTATCAGCAGGTTTATAAGCTGGCGGAACAGAAGAGTGGTAAAGCTTTACCGCGAGAAATTTTGCCGGGCATTCAGCTCGAAAGCCCGAAGATCACGCGTAATCTCACCACAGCGTGGTTCGCAAAACGCGTCGACGATCGTCGGGCTCGCTGTATGTCACTGAACTAAGCGTCAGTGGTAGCGGCGCCAGCGCAGAACAAGGGCGACGATGCCGAGGATCGCGCATCCGGCGAGGAAGGGCACTAAACCAAAAATGGTGCTCACGCCGAAGCCGATATCCACACGCGGTCGGCCTGTATCCTGGACCTGCATCAGGTGTTCATAAACGCCGGGGGCATGCACCAAAATGTTCAGCAGCTGTGAACCGGCCCAGAAGCAGAACAGCACGAACAGGGCGTAGGCGATGTTTCCCGACGTGGAGGTTCCTGGTTTTTTATCACCAAAAATCGGCTTCGCCAGTGTAAAGTCTGCCATAAAAACCTCCGATATCTCACTCTGACCATCTGCAGTCGTACACAGTGAAGTCTGACAGGTCATCACATTTGTCAATATCAGAATCGTGGTAATTTGGCCCAGGGAATTCTCCTGGTTTATCGATTTCTGTCCTGCGTCACAGTTTACTGACTTAAGTTAAATTGATTCGCATTTAAGAATTTCCGTATCCGCCACAGACCGCGTGTGAAAACTGTGAGAGGATATCTTTTTATTCTGTCGGAGTTGCCATGAACCTGTCTGCCAAACTACGCCGCGACTGGCACTATTACGCCTTTGCGATTGGCCTGATTTTTATTCTTAACGGTATTGTCGGGCTGCTGGGATTTGAAGCGAAAGGCTGGCAAACCTATGCGGTAGGGCTGGTGACCTGGGTTATTAGTTTCTGGCTGGCGGGATTCATTATCCGCCGTCGACCACAAGAGCCGACGACGGAAAGTATTGAGAGCGCCGATAAAGCGGATTAACCGTTTACCGAGCTTTTCAGGGCGCTGTCAGCGGCGTGACGCTCCAGCGCCAGTTCGATCAGGCGAGTGATCAAATCCGGGTAGCTGATACCGCTGGCCTGCCACAGTTTCGGATACATGCTGATATTGGTGAAGCCAGGCAGCGTATTGATTTCGTTGATAATCACCTCATTCTCCGTCGTCAGGAACACATCAACGCGCGCCATGCCGCCGCAGCCGAGCGCCTGATAGGCCTCGATGGCGATCGCACGGATCTTGTCATTGATTTCGGGATCCAACACCGCCGGGACCACAACCTGCGCCCCTTTGTCATCAATGTATTTGGTGTCGTAGGAGTAGAAATCGCTGTTCAGCACCACTTCGCCGCAGGTACTGGCCTGCGGGAAATCGTTGCCCAGCACGGCGCATTCGATTTCGCGGCCTTTAATCCCTTGTTCAACCACCACTTTGTGGTCAAATTCAAACGCCAGACGCACGGCTTCGGTGAACTGCGCTTCGCTGGTCACTTTGCTGACGCCAACGGAAGAGCCCTGGTTCGCCGGTTTAACGAATAACGGCAGACCAAGCTGGGAAGTGATTTGGGCAAAGCTGTGCTGCTGACGATTAGCGCGGGTGAGCGTCACAAACGGGGCGATGTTCAGTCCGGTGTCGCGCAGCAGGCGCTTGGTCACGTCTTTGTCCATACAGGCGGCGGAGCCAAGAACACCCGATCCGACAAACGGCAGATTCGCCATGCGCAGCATCCCCTGCAGGGAACCGTCTTCGCCCAGCGTGCCGTGAACAATCGGGAAGACGACGTCAATCTGCGAAAGCGCCTGGGCATTGCCCGCGTTAATCAACTGGCCCTGCACCACGCCTGGTACGGTGGCGACGCTGATTTCCGATGGATTAAGCGCGATATGTGCCGGATCGTCGGCATTTAACAGGTACTGGCTGGCATCGTTAACGTGCCACTGGCCCTGTTTATCAATGCCCAGCAAAACGACATCAAAACGGCTCTTATCAATCGCATCAACGATATTTTTGGCCGATTGCAGTGACACTTCGTGTTCTGCCGATTTTCCCCCAAAAACAATTCCTACCCGCTGCTTCGCCATCTTCACTTTATTCCAGTCCGACTCATCAAAGCCTATAACATACCACGATGCCCGGTGGGTTTCCCCGCCTTCTGCCATAATGTTTTGAGGTGGAAAAGAGGAGGGAATGTGCGAGGGAAAAGTCTGCTTATCTGTGTGATTCTCGCGGGAGCGGCGGTGATGGGGTATCGCTGGCTGCCGTCGTATTACAATCCTTTTGTGCCGCTGAGTCTCGACGATCCGCCGGGGAAAATCAGCCAGTTTAAGCTGCGCCGCCTGACGCCCGAGGCTTGCACTCGTTTGCTGTCAGAGGCGAACCAGAAACGGCTGATCCAGACGCAGGCGATGGCCAACAGCGCAGGGGATTGCCCTCTGAGCGACGTGGTGCGGGTGCGCAATTTTGGCCCCGTGACGTTAAGCAGCAGTTTTATCGCCAGCTGTCCGCTGGCCTTGAGCTCCGCGCTGTTTATCCAGCAGCAGGCGCGGCCTCTGACCAAAACGATGATGGGCAGCGACCTGGTGCGCGTTGAGCACCTCGGGAGTTTTGCCTGTCGCAATATCTATCACCGACCTGATGCGCGCCGCAGCGAACACGCCAGCGCCGATGCGCTCGATATCAGCGGCTTTCAGCTGGCGGACGGCCAGCGGGTGACAGTCCTGTCCGGCTGGCGAAACGAAAAAACGCAGCCCTGGCTGCAGGCGTTGCTGAGCGCCAGCTGTGACTATTACGGCAACGGGTTAGGGCCGGAGTATAACGCCGCGCACGCCAACCATTTTCATCTCGGCATGCGCGGGTTTGGCCTCTGTCGTTAAAGCATATTTCACCAGTCGAAAGAGGATACTTTGTGACTTATTTCACAAATATGATGACTGGGGAGATAAAACACCAAAATGCGCGCCGTCGCATCTCTGGTTCCACGTCATGTGACGTAACTTGCTAATCTGTCGGCGAATTCGCCTAAAAATGAAGATTGTGCCGCTTATGGAATCCTGGAAAGTAAACCTCATTTCGGTCTGGTTTGGCTGTTTTTTCACCGGCCTTGCTATCAGCCAGATTTTGCCCTTCCTGCCGCTGTATGTTTCCCAGCTCGGCGTGACGTCGCACGAAGCGCTGTCGATGTGGTCCGGTCTGACCTTCAGTATCACTTTCCTGGTTTCTGCCATAGTCTCGCCCATGTGGGGCAGCCTCGCGGATCGCAAAGGGCGCAAGCTGATGCTGCTGCGCGCTTCGCTCGGGATGGCGATTGCGATCCTGCTCCAGGCTTACGCGACCAACGTCTGGCAGCTCTTTTTACTGCGCGGCCTGATGGGCCTGACCTCCGGCTATATTCCTAACGCCATGGCGCTGGTGGCCTCGCAGGTTCCGCGCGAGCGCAGCGGCTGGGCGATCAGTACCCTTTCCACCGCGCAGATCAGCGGCGTGATTGGCGGCCCGCTGATGGGCGGTTTTCTGGCTGACCACGTGGGTTTGCGGGCGGTCTTTTTCATCACCGCGATGCTGCTGGTGGTGAGTTTCCTGGTGACCTTCTTCCTGATTAAAGAGGGCGTGCGGCCGACCGTCAGCAAAGCCGATCGTCTGAGCGGCAAAGCGGTCTTCGCCACGCTGCCGTATCCCGGCCTGATGATTAGCCTGTTTATCACCACCATGGTGATTCAGCTGTGCAACGGATCGATCGGGCCGATTCTGGCGCTGTTTATTAAATCCATGGCGCCGGACAGCAACAATATTGCCTTTCTCAGCGGCATGATTGCCGCCGTGCCCGGCGTGTCCGCACTGATTTCGGCCCCGCGCCTGGGCAAACTTGGGGATCGCATCGGCACGGCGCGGATATTAATGGCGACGCTGATTATCGCCGTGGTGCTGTTTTTCGCGATGTCCTTCGTCACCTCGCCGTTCCAGCTCGGCGTCCTGCGCTTCCTGCTCGGCTTTGCCGATGGGGCGATGCTGCCCGCGGTACAAACCCTGCTGGTGAAATACTCAAGCGATCAGGTGACCGGACGCATCTTCGGCTATAACCAGTCGTTTATGTATCTGGGGAATGTCGCCGGTCCGTTGATGGGCGCGACCGTCTCGGCGATGGCAGGATTCCGCTGGGTATTTGCGGCAACAGCCGTGGTGGTGCTGATCAACGTGATTCAGCTGGCAATTGCCTTGCGTCGCCGCCGTCAGAAAGCGGCAAATAGTGCAGACTGAAGATATATTATGTATTAAGCAGACATGGCCATTGTTATCAAAAATAATGGCGTCTGCTTTCTAATAATTCGCCGCCTTGCAATCACTTTTTATAATAGCAAAACGTTTCGCTGGCATTAAATCATCGTTATTTGCGACATAGCGTGTTTTTTCATAAAGATAATACTTTTCGCCTCTTTGCATTATTCAACCGTAATGATACCGTCAGCAAAAACCTGATAAGGAAATAGCTCGATGAAAAATCTCATTGCAGAGTTGCTGGTTAAGCTTGCCCAAAAGGAAGAAGAGTCAAAAGAACTGGTTGCCCAGGTTGAAGCGCTGGAAATCGTCGTCACTGCCCTGTTACGGCAAATGGCGCAGCACGATCAGCAGACGCTGATCCGAAGTATCGAGGGCGCACTGGAGGATGCCAGGCCCGACTCTCAAGTGCCGGTTCAGGATAGCGAAATGCTACAGCAATACGTAAAAAAGTTGTTGCGGCATCCACGCAGTTAATCTGTCACAGAATCTAAAAGCCTGTCATAGATTTGTCATCTGGTATGCCTATAGTCGCTCTGTTTATTTTTTATGTATTTGTACATGGAGAAAATAAAGTGAAACAGAGCGCACTTTTCATCGCATTAATGCCGTTATTATTTACCCCTGCCATTTATGCTGACACCGCGAATACCCACGTGCTGGATAATCGTGCAGCCCAGGGTGATATCACGCAGCCGGGTGGCGCGCGCCGCCTGACAGAGGATCAAACCGAAGCGCTGCGTGCATCCCTGAATGACAAACCCGCTAAAAATATTATTCTGCTGATTGGCGACGGGATGGGTGATTCCGAAATCACCGCCGCGCGAAATTATGCCGAAGGGGCCGGTGGCTTTTTTAAAGGCATCGATGCACTGCCGTTGACTGGACAATACACCCACTACGCGCTGGATAAAAAAACCGGTAAACCGGATTACGTCACCGATTCCGCCGCCTCCGCCACGGCCTGGACCACCGGCGTGAAAACCTATAACGGCGCGCTGGGCGTCGATATTCACGAAAAAGATCACCAGACCATTCTCGAGATGGCGAAAGCCGCCGGGCTGGCAACGGGCAATGTCTCTACCGCCGAACTGCAGGATGCCACGCCAGCCGCACTGGTCTCGCACGTAACCTCGCGTAAATGCTATGGCCCGTCCGTCACCAGCGAAAAATGCCCGACCAACGCGCTGGAAAAGGGTGGTAAAGGGTCCATCACCGAACAGCTGCTGAACGCCCGCGCGGATGTCACGCTCGGCGGCGGGGCGAAAACCTTCGCGGAAACCGCGACGGCGGGCGAGTGGCAGGGCAAAACCTTGCGTGAACAGGCGCAGGCGCGCGGTTATCAGCTGGTGAGCGATACTTCTTCTCTGGAGGCTATCACCGAAGCGGGCCAGGATAAGCCGCTGCTCGGTCTGTTCTCGGACGGCAATATGCCGGTGCGCTGGGAGGGGCCAAAAGCCTCTTACCACGGCAACATCGACAAACCAGCCGTCACCTGTACGCCAAACCCGAAACGTGACGACAGCGTCCCTACGCTGGCGCAGATGACCGATAAAGCTATCTCTCTGCTGAGCAAGGGCGAGAAAGGTTTCTTCCTGCAGGTGGAAGGGGCGTCGATCGATAAACAGGATCATGCGGCCAATCCGTGCGGTCAGATTGGCGAAACCGTCGATCTCGACGAAGCCGTGCAGAAGGCGCTTGAGTTCGCGAAGAAAGACGGCAACACCCTTGTCGTCGTCACCGCTGACCACGCCCACGCCAGCCAGATTGTGGCGCCTGATACCAAAGCTCCGGGCCTGACCCAGGCGCTGAACACCAAAGACGGTGCGGTGATGGTGATGAGCTACGGCAACTCAGAAGGCGATTCAATGGAACATACCGGAACGCAGCTGCGTATCGCCGCGTATGGCCCACATGCTGCGAACGTGGTGGGCCTGACGGATCAAACGGATCTGTTCTACACCATGAAAGCCGCTCTCGGTCTGAAATAATCTATCGCCCGGCGGAAATCCCCTTCCGCCGGGTGGTATTTTTCCCGCCACGAACCAGACTTAGTGTGAACCTTCACAAAAGGATGGTGCTATGAAACTGACCCTCGCTGTAACCCTGCTTTCTTCTCTGCTTCTGATGTCTGTCGCGTCTGCCGCCGAGAGAACGCTTACGCCTCAGCAGCAACGGATGACCAGCTGCAATCAACAGGCGACAGCCCAGACGCTGAAAGGCGATGCGCGCAAAACCTACATGAGTGATTGCCTGAAAAACAGCGCTTCGAAACCGGGCGAAAAGAGCCTGACGCCTCAGCAGCAAAAGATGCGTGAATGTAACGGCCTCGCCACGCAACAGTCCCTCAAAGGCGAAGACCGCAGCAAGTTTATGAGCGCCTGCCTGAAGAAAGCGGCGTAGTCCTAACGGGTGAGCGGCCACGCCGACTCACCCGAAATTTCATACTTTCCCCGCAACACCCCTCTCTATAATTTGGGAAATGTTTCAGAATGTTCCCAAAAATTATGATTGACGAAAACTTTTACAATAAAAACGTCACGCGAGAAGAGTGGCAGCAGGGCCTTTCTCAGGATGACCATCACCGTTCCGGTATCCGGTTTGCGCGGCGCGTTCGACTGCCGCGTATCTTCGGGCTGGCGGCCATGTTTTTCCCGATCGCCGGGGCGCTGGTGGCGCAAGCTCCGCCTGGAGGCTGGTGGTTACTGCTGGTCGGATGGGCGTTCGTCTGGCCGCATCTGGCCTGGCAGCTGGCTTATCGCGCCGCCGATCCGCGCGTCAGTGAGATGAACAATCTCAAGGCCGATGCCATAGTCGCAGGCGTCTGGATTGGCCTGACAGGGGTGAATGTGCTGCCCACCGCGGCACTCATCATCCTCATCGGCATGAATACGATGGGGGCGGGCGGGATCCGGTTGTTCACTGCTGGTGCAATCATGATGACGATTGCAGCCCTGGTGACGCTACAGCTCACCGGCGTCTCTCCTGGCTTTACGCTTACCCCGCTGGAACTCTGGCTGGCGTTGCCGGTGATGGTGCTCTATCCGCTGTTTTTTGCCTGGGTGAGCTACCAGACGGCGATTCGGCTGGCAGAGCACAAGCGCCGCCTGGAGTTGATGAGCACCCGCGATGGCATGACCGGGGTGTTCAACCGCCGCCACTGGGAGATCCTGTTACGCAATGAGTACGACACCTGTCGGCGCGCTCATCGCGAAGCGGCGATCCTGATTATCGATATCGATCATTTCAAGAGTATCAACGACACCTGGGGCCACGACGTGGGCGACGAGGCGATTATCGCCGTCACGCGACAGCTGCAGTTGACCCTGCGCGCCGGGGATATGATTGGGCGCTTCGGCGGAGATGAGTTTGCGGTGATCATGAGCGGCACGCCAGCGGAAAGTGCCATCGCGGCGATGTCTCGTGTGCATGAGCGGCTGGCGGTCTTAACGCTGCCCTGCGCGCCGCAGGTGCGACTGCGGATCAGCGTCGGGGTGGCCCCTCTGACGGAAGAGTTTTGTCACTATCGGGAGTGGTTAAAAGCGGCGGATGTGGCGTTGTACAAAGCGAAAAATGCCGGACGCAACCGCACCGAAGTGGCGGCCTGACGCCCGGCGCGCTTCATCAGGACTTACTGAGTTGCTCTGATTTTTTCATGCACTTGTTCATCGCTTCAATCACCGCCGAGCGGAATCCACGCTCTTCCAGAACGCGCACGGCTTCGATGGTGGTGCCGCCCGGTGAACAGACCATATCTTTCAGTTCGCCCGGATGTTTGCCCGTTTCCAGCACCATTTTCGCGGAGCCCATCACCGCCTGGGCGGCAAATTTATAGGCCTGCGCGCGCGGCATTCCGCCGAGCACCGCGGCATCGGCCATCGCTTCGATAAACATGAAGACATACGCGGGCGCAGAGCCGCTGACGCCCACCACCGGATGAATCATCGCTTCGGCAATCACTTCGGCTTCGCCAAAGCAGCGGAAAATGTTCAGCACGTCGGCCACGTCCTCCGGTGTCACCAGCGCGTTCGGCGTGACGGAAGTCATCCCCGCATTGACCAGCGACGGGGTGTTTGGCATGGCGCGGACAATTTTGCGATCGTGGCCGAGGGCGCGCGCGAGCTGATCGAGGGTCACGCCCGCGGCGATGGAGACCACCAGGGTCTCTTTGTTCAGGCTGGAGGTGATGTCGCTCAGAACCTTGATCATGATGTTAGGTTTGACGGCACCAAAGACGATATCCGCAATCTGGGCAACTTCCTGCGCGCTTTCGGCAGCGTTAATTCCGTATTCATCACGCAGCGCGGCGACTTTATCCGGTGACGGGGTGTAGACCCAAATCTGCCCTGGCAACACCTGGCCGCTGGCGATCAGACCGCCGAGAATGGCTTTTCCCATATTGCCGCAGCCGATAAAACCGATTTTTTTGTCCATCACGTCTCTCCGTTATGATGCGTTGTGAGTTCTGATTTATAGCTTAACAACGAAAAGCAGGCGACAATAGCCACCAATGTCATCCAGGGGAGAAACTATGGCGATTTGGGTGGATGCGGATGCGTGTCCGAATGTCATTAAAGAGATTTTATTCCGCGCGGCCGAGCGTGTGCAGATGCCGTTGACGCTGGTTGCAAACCAGAATTTGCGCATTCCGCCGTCGAAATTTATTCGTTCAATGCGCGTTCCGGCCGGGTTCGACGTGGCGGATAACGAAATTGTGCGCCTGTGCAGCCCTGAAGATTTGGTGATCACCGCCGATATTCCTCTCGCAGCAGAAGTGCTGGAGAAAGGCGCAGCGGCGCTGAATCCGCGCGGTGAACGTTACTCGCCCTCCACGATCCGCCAAAAACTGACGATGCGCGATTTTATGGATACCCTGCGCGCGAGCGGTGTGCAGACCGGCGGGCCGGATTCGCTATCGCAACGTGACCGCCAGCAGTTCGCCGCTGAGCTGGATAAGTGGCTGCTGGAAGTGAAGCGCCGCAACGCGTAATGATAAGCATTGCTGATTTATGGTATAGTGTGGCAACCGCAGGGTTGTCATCGCCTGATGCTTTGCAGTAAAGTTGACGCACCCGCTTATGCAATGATTTCTTTACAGAGACTGCGCGCTAAACTCACTCATCACGCTCTCTGTCATGCAAACATATTCTTGTTGTAATCCAATTTTTACAGTTACCTTGCGTACTAGTTTAATGGTATTATTGCTCGTTTTTTGACATCACACGCCGCAACCTCGCGGTATCAAGGGGAACACCAGGCTATGACCCAACCCATCTTTTTAGTTGGCCCCCGTGGCTGCGGAAAAACAACCGTAGGCCTCGAACTGGCGCGCGTGAGTGACAGCCAGTTTGTCGATACCGATCACTGGCTGCAAACGCACGCTCGTCAGACCATCGCGGAGATCGTCGAAAAAGAAGGCTGGGAGAGTTTCCGCACGCGTGAGTCTGAAACTCTGGAAGCTGTCACCGCGCCTTCGACCATTGTCGCCACCGGCGGCGGAATTATTCTTGCAGAGCGTAATCGCCAGTTTATGCGCGAGAAAGGGATTGTGATTTACCTGTGCGCGCCAGTTTCTACGCTGGTAGAGCGCCTGGAAGCCTTCCCGGAAGAGGGTCAGCGCCCGACACTCACCGGAAAGCCCATCAGCGAAGAGGTGAGCGAAATTCTCGCCGAGCGCGACGCTCTGTACCGCGAAGCGGCGCACCACGTGATCGGCGCTTCGCTCTCGCCGGAACAGGTCGTAAATCAGATTGTTACCGCCCTGCGTCTGGCTTGCGCCAGCTAACTGGCGTCTATACTCATAGTTTAGCCCTCGTAAAAAGGATGAACTATGCCAACCAGACCGCCATACCCACGCGAAGCACGCATTGTCACTGTTGAAAAAGGCACCGGTACCCAAACCGTGACCTGGTATCAATTGCGTGCGGATCATCCCAAACCCGACTCCCTGATCAGCGAACACGAAAGCGAGCAGGAAGCCCTGGATGCCAAACGCCGCTACGAAGATCCCGATAAGTCCTGATACAAATCTGAAATCCACCATAACCGTGTCTGAATCACACTTTTAACTCAACGATAATGTTAAGTGAGGGTTAATATTTAGTTATTACAGTGGGATTCAGAACGGGCGTTCGATCTTTACATTTCGGTGTGGAGATATGCTGCTACGCTTTTGTCCTGTTTAAGCTGAAACAAGAACCGCGCAGCGTATTGAGCTTGTGCCTGTATTATCGCAGTGGTAGTGAAGAAAGGCGAAAAAGATGAAGGCAACATTGGCGATCCTCACCATCGGAGTGGTCCCTGTCAGCGAAGTTTTACCGCTCCTGACGGAGCATGTCTCTGAACAACAAATCACCCATCTGAGCCTGCTGGGCAAGATGAGTCGGGAAGAGGTCATGGAAGACTACGCACCCGTCGCCGATGAGGTGACGCTGCCGACATTGTTAAGCGACGGTAAACTAGCGCACGTTTCACATCACAAAATCGAACGTGCATTACAGGGTGTCATTGAAGTGCTCGATAACCAGGGATACGACGTGATCCTGTTGATGAGCACCGCTCCGATTTCCGGTCTTATGGCACGAAATTCTATCCTCCTTGAACCGATGCGAATCATTCCTCCGCTGGTGGCCTCGATTGTGGACGGGCATCAGGTCGGGGTGATTGTGCCGATTGAAGAACTTCTCGCTAATCAGATCGCCAAATGGAAAGTTCTGCAACGCACGCCGCTGTTTGCGCTGGCGAATCCGATTTGGGACAGCGAAGCCAAACTGATTTCAGCGGGGCGTGAACTGCTGGAGCAGGGCGCGGACGTCTTGATGCTGGATTGCCTCGGTTTTCACCAGCATCACCGCGATCTCCTGCAAAAAGCGCTCGATGTGCCGGTGCTGCTCTCAAACGTACTGGTCACGCGCCTGGCGTCTGAATTACTGGCCTGATGATTTTGCGTGACAGGCACGGAGGCTGGCCCCTATAGTGGATTTTTATCCAAAGACATAAGGGCCAGTTCATGCTTCAAAGTAACGAATACTTTTCCGGTAAAGTGAAATCCATTGGTTTTACCAGCAGCAGTACTGGCCGTGCCAGTGTCGGCGTGATGGCTGAAGGGGAATACACCTTTGGTACCGCAGAGGCTGAAGAGATGACGGTCGTCAGTGGCGCGCTGAACGTGCTGTTGCCTGGCGAAACCGAGTGGAAGGTGTACTCTGCTGGAGAAGTTTTCAACGTCCCTGGCCACAGCGAATTTAACCTGCAGGTTGCCGAGCCGACTTCTTATCTGTGTCGTTATCTGAAATAAAAAAAGGCCGGGTAGCGTTAACGCTCACCCGGCCTTTTTCTTCACGGTTTAGCGCTGCGCTTCGCCGCCTAAACCTTCCACCAGATTCTGAATCAACGCCGCCAGTTCACCCGTCATCAGGATAAAGTCCGCGTCAAAACGCTGGGCAAAATCTTCGCGATCGATATCTTCGTTCTGATCGCGCAACTCATCGCAGAACTTCAGACGTTTAATCGAACCGTCGTCGCACATCACGAACTGAATGCGCTGCTGCCAGTCGAGGGCCAGCTTGGTCACCAGTTTGCCCGCTTCGATATGGACCGCGATCTCGTCGCAGACCAGATCCTGTTTCTTCGCGCGGATCACGCCGCCATCTTCGAGCATCGCTTTAAGCTCGGCTTCATCCAGCAGCTGGAACCCTTGCGCCGGGCTGCCGCTGCGAACCCATTCGGTCAGCGTCAGTTCGATCGGATTTTCCATCGCCAGCGGAACCACCGGCAGCGAGCCCAGGCTCTTACGCAGCAGAGCCAGCGTATCTTCGGCTTTCTTGGCGCTGGCGCAGTCCACCATGATCAGACCGTTGACGGTGTCGATCCACATCATGGTCTGGCTGAAACGGCTAAAGGCGCGCGGCAGCAGGGAGTGCAGCACTTCGTCCTTCAGGGAATCTTTTTCGGTTTTTTTCAGCTTGCGGCCCTGTTCAGCCTCGAGCTTGAAGATTTTCGCTTCCAGCGCCTGCTTCACCACCGGTGACGGCAGGATTTTCTGTTCCTGACGCGCGCAAAGAATGATTTGACCATTGGTTGTCGAGTGGGTCAGCGCATCGCTTTGAGAACCCATCGGAGAAACCCAACCGGTTTTTGCCATATCCTGGCTACCGCATGGGGTAAAGGTGTAAGCGGCTAACTGTTTTTCCATCTCTTCCGCACGCAGCGAAACGTCGCGGCTGAGACGGTAAACCATCAAATTTTTGAACCACAGCATGATAATTTCCACGGCCTTGTCGTTAAATCAGCGGGCATGATAACGAATTGTGGCAGCGCTTGCATTGCTAATCGGGTAGCCTGCTTCTACTCTGTTGATAATCAAAATAATGAGGAGAGTCCTGTGCGTATTGGTATTGATTTGGGCGGCACCAAAACAGAAGTCATTGCACTAAGCGATCGCGGCGAGCAGCTCTTTCGCCACCGCCTGCCGACACCGCGCGACGACTACCAGCAGACTATCGAAACCATCGCCCAACTGGTGGAGATGGCAGAAAAAGCCACAGGGCAGACCGGCTCGGTCGGGATGGGGATTCCTGGCTCGATTTCGCCGTACACCGGCGTGGTGAAAAATGCCAACTCGACGTGGCTCAACGGACAACCGTTTGATAAAGATTTGAGCGCGCGCCTGAACCGTGAAGTGCGGCTGGCGAACGACGCCAACTGCCTGGCGGTCTCGGAAGCGATCGACGGCGCGGCAGCGGGCGCACAGACCGTGTTTGCGGTGATCATCGGCACCGGCTGCGGCGCGGGCGTGGCGTTCAACGGTCGCGCGCACATCGGCGGCAACGGCACGGCGGGCGAGTGGGGGCACAACCCCTTACCCTGGATGGACGAAGACGAACTCAAATACCGCGCCGAAGTGCCGTGCTACTGCGGGAAACAGGGCTGCATCGAAACCTTTATCTCCGGGACCGGTTTCGCCACCGACTACCATCGCCTGAGCGGAAAGCCTCTCAAAGGCAACGAGATTATGCGTCTGGTGGAAGAGCAGGACGCCGTGGCCGAGCTGGCGCTGAGTCGCTACGAAATGCGCCTGGCAAAATCTCTGGCACACGTGGTGAACATTCTCGACCCGGATGTGATCGTGCTGGGGGGCGGCATGAGCAACGTCGACCGGATTTACACCACGGTTCCGCAGCTGGTGAAACAGTGGGTGTTCGGCGGAGAGTGCGAAACGCCGATCCGCAAAGCGGTGCACGGCGATTCCAGCGGCGTACGCGGTGCGGCATGGTTGTGGCCGCAGTAGGTAAAATGCCCCGAGCGCGTTTGCTGCCGGGTGTCGGCTCCGCCTTACCCGGCCTACAAAACAGTTAATATCCGCACGAACGGTCTCCTCTCCCTTTCAGGGAGAGGGTTAGGGTGAGGGTCCCAGCCCGCACCTACTCCACCGCAAACTCCCGATCCAACTTGCTATACCCCAGCCCGTTAATTTTCTTCACTTTAATCTGCACCGGAATGCGCTCTTTCATCGCCTCAACGTGGCTGATCACGCCGATGGTTTTGCCCGTCGCGTTCAGGGCATCCAGCGCGTCCAGCGCCGTATCCAGCGTCTCGCTGTCAAGGGTGCCGAATCCTTCATCAAGGAACAGCGAATCAATCCGCGTTTTATGGCTGACGAGGTCAGAGAGCGCCAGCGCCAGAGCAAGGCTTACGAGGAAACTTTCCCCGCCGGAGAGAGTTCGCGTATCGCGCACCGCGTCGGCCTGCCAGGTATCGACCACTTCCAGCTCCAGCGCGTCGCTGGCTTTGCGTTGCAGCAGATAGCGCCCGTGCAGACGGTTCAGCTGTTGGTTCGCCAGCCATACCAGATTGTCGAGGGTCAGCCCCTGGGCAAATTTGCGGAAGCGATCGCCGGTGCTGGAGCCAATGAGCGAGTTCAGATATCCCCAGTCGTCCGCCAGACGCGCGGCGTCTTCGATTTGCTGCATCAAACCCTGCTGATGAAGACGGTTGTCGCTGTCCTGCTTGAGCTGCTGGCGGATCTCACCCTGACGCGTGGTGTTTTCGCGCAGTTGATGCGCCAGTCGCTGTAATTGTTCCTGAAACTTTTGCACATCCAGATCCTCCGGAAGTGCTTCCGGCTGCCGTCCCTGGTGTTCCAGGAACTGCTGATCCGCCTGTGCGGCCAGCGCGGAAGATTGCTGGAGCTGCTGTTCCAGCGTGTGCCGGAGCTGCTCCAGCTTGCGCACGGTGTCGCCATCGAGCAGCGCTGCGAGGAACGCTTCTTCACTGGCAAAACTGCTCTCCTGAAGCGCGGCAGCAAACTGAGTTTGCTGCTGGGCCAGCCGTTCGCGGTCGCTCTGCTCCTGCTGTTGCAGGGTGGTGAGCTGGCTTTGCAGGGAGATACAGTCGCTGTGGATCTCACGCCAGTTGTCCGGTACCGGCTCGGCTGCGGTTTCCTCTTCCGATGGCGGAAGGGTTTCAAGCAGCGGTTTCAGTGCGTTGATACGTTCCTGAAGTGCCGAGAGTTGCTTCTGTTTTTCCTGCCAGTCGTGAGCTTCGCTTTCGCGCTGCATCAGCCACGCGTTTTCCTCGCCGTCTTCTGGGGTGTTCAGTCCGAGCGGGGTTAACGTGCTCAGCAACGACTGGCGCTGCGCCTCGATCTGCTGCCCAAGCTGTTGAACCTGCTGTTCCAGCTCGTTGAGCTGATTTTGCAGCACCTGGCGCTGGCTGAGCTGATACAGCTGGCGCTCGTACTGCTCCTGCTCATCCAGCCAGGCGGCGATATCGTCCTGAATCGTCAGGCTGACGTTCAGGGAGGCGCACACCGTCTGCCACTCTTGAGTGAGCGCTTGCTCCTCCTGGGTGAGCGTCAGGGTTTCTGCGGCGTCGCGCTCGCGCTGGGCGACCAGAGCATTCAACTGCCCGCGCACCAGCTGTCCCTCTTCTTCGAGGCGCTTCACTTCGGCATGCAGTTCGTCGCGGCGACGCTGGTTGGCGCTGAGCTCCAGGGCCTGATACTGCGCCACGGCAGGGTGTTCCGTTGCGCCGCACAGCGGGCAGGGTTTTCCCGCTTCCAGGCTGGCGCGATGCGCTTCCAGACCCTTGATTAATGCTTCCTGCTCGCACAGGGTTTTCAGATCCAGGTAGTGCTGGTTTTTCTCTTTGTACTGCTGACGGCGTGCGGCCAGGGTTTGCTCTAGCCCTGTCTGGGTAGCCTGATCTTTTTCCTGCGCGTCACGTGTCTGTTTCAGCCGTTTTTGCAGAGGCTGATAGCGGGCCTGTAGCGTCGCCAGACGTTGACACGCCGGGCGATATTGCACCTGCTGCTCGAGCGCCTGCGCCGTCTCATCCGCAGACAACGTCAGGGAGCTCGGCGGCAGCGCGGCCAGTTTTTGCTGGAACTCAGCAAGGCGCTGACTCAGGGTTGCGGATTGTGATTTGTCCCGCTGCTGCTGAGCAAACAGCGCCCGCCAGCCTCCGATGTGCTGGCTCCACTGTTCGAAGCGACGATGTTCCTCCAGCCAGAGGGCGACCTCTTTGTGTCGGGACTGGAGCTGCGCGTCATCCCGCATTGCGCCGTTGCGGATCCGCGCCCGCTGGGCTTTGCGCGACAGTAAGCGAGTATTTACTTCAGTAATCTGCTGCCGGGTGCGGGTGAGCGTGGCGGCCTGCTCCTGCTGTCGGTCCCAGAGCGGTCGCAGGGTCAGCGCAGGCTGTGCCTGCTGCAGTTTTGCCAGCTCAGGCTGGGCGTCGGTTTGCGCCTGGATGGCCTGCTGATGCGCGGAATGGGCACGCTGCTGTTCGCGTAAGAGCTCATCGCGGCGCGTCAGCCATTGATGCTGTGCCTGACGTTGTTGCTGCTCGTTCAGCAGCGTTTTCTCTTCGTCAGTCAGTGCTTGCAAACCCTGTTGCAGCTGCTGTTGCTGCTCTTCGCTCAGGAGTACCACGCCTGCGGCCTGGGCTTCACGCATCTCCAGTTCGGTTCGCGCCGTTTTGTGCTTCTCAAACACCATGGCGGAGATTTGGCCGTAGATTTCCGTGCCGGTCAGCTCTTCCAGAAGCTCAGCGCGCTCTTTCGGTTTGGCGTTCAAAAACGCCGCAAACTGGCCCTGGGACAGCAGCATTGAGCGGGTAAAACGGCCATAATCCAGACCGGTCAGAGAGGCGGTGAGATCGAGTTTATCTTTCACCTTATCGGCGAGAATTTTGCCGTCTTCGCACTGGGCCAGCTCCACGCGCGGTGCCTGTAAGTTCCCGTCCGGCTGGTTGCGGGCGCGGTTCTGGCTCCAGAATGCGCGATAGGCCACGCCTTTAACCTCAAATTCTACCTCGGCCAGGCACTCTGCCGTGTCGCGGGTCATCAGATCGTTTTGCGACTGCGACACCGTGTTCAGGCGCGGCGTCTCGTGATACAGCGCGAGGCAGATGGCGTCGAGCAGGGTGGTTTTGCCCGCCCCGGTCGCGCCGGTGATGGCGAACAACCCGTTGCTGGCAAAGGGTTCGGCGGTGAAGTCGATTTTCCATTCGCCCTTCAGGGAGTTGAGGTTTTTCAGACGCAGGCTGAGAATTTTCATGCGTTGTGTTCCTCGTCATGCAGCGCGTGCAGGGTATGGGTGAATAGCTCGTTAAGTCGGGCGCGCTGCGCATCGTCGATCTCCTCCTGCGCCAGGCGGCGTTCAAACACCTCTTCGACTTTTAACTCGCTGAGGGTTTCGCGTTGCGCACTTAACAGAATTTTCTCGCGCTGTTCGCGGCTGCGGCGTACCAGCAACACTTCAACCGGCAACTCTTCTGTTAGGGTCTGGATTTTGCGCTGCATGTCGTGCAGATATTCATCGGTGCTGATTTCGATATCCAGCCACACGGGCGGTGATTGTTCCACGTCGCGCCACTGTTCAAGCTGCGCGGCAATGGCGGCGAGATCGCCCTTGAGCATCGCCAGCGGCTGCGTCACCGGAACCGTGAGCGTCTCGACGGCGCTCAGTTTGCCGTCGGTAAAACTCACCAGATGGACGCTTTTGCCTTTACCGGTTTCATCAAAGCTGAGGGAGATCGGCGAGCCGCAGTAGCGAATATGCTCGCACCCGCCGATGACCTGCGCGCGGTGAATGTGCCCGAGGGCAATATAGTCAGCAGGCGGGAAGTTTTGCGCCGGGAAGGCATCCAGCGTGCCGATGTAAATCTCGCGCACCGCGTCACTTTTGCTGGCCCCAACGGTGGTCAGATGCCCGGTGGCGATGACCGGCAGCGCCGCATCACCGCGCAGTGCGCAGGCGTCGGCATATTGCTGCTGATAATAATCGGTGATCGCCTGCAAGAGATGCTGCTGCTTTTCGCCCCCGGAAAGCCCGGCCTGGCTTTGAACGATATCGCGCGGGCGCAGAAAGGGGATCGGGCAGAGCACCGCGCCCGGCGTCCCGTCGCGTTTTTTCAGGATTTGTGGGGCATGCCCGGCGTTTGCCACTACAGTGGTATTCAGAAACGCGAGAATGTCCCGGGATTCGTTGAGCGTGGCGACGGAGTCGTGGTTGCCCGCGACAATCACCAGGTGACAGCCCGTTTGCTGCAGATTCACCACGAAGCGGTTGTAGAGTTCTCGCGCATAGCTCGGCGGGGATCCGGTATCAAAAATGTCCCCGGCGACGATGATGGCGTCCACCTCCTGCGCCTGCGCGGTCTCCAGCAGCCAGTTCAGGAAGGCCTCATGTTCGGCGGCGCGACTTTTACTGTAAAAATTTTGACCCAGATGCCAGTCCGAGGTGTGAAGTATGCGCATAGCAGATCCGTATCCGTGGCAAAAAAGAGTGGAGGGGATTATAAGCTTTCAGGGACGAGAAAATAACCGCTGTAATAAAACAACAGTTTGCCATTCATGGTGGTAATGTTTTTCATAAATCTGTCATAAATCTGACGCATAATGGCGCCGCATTCCAAACTAATACATTAATAAGACAGGGCAAAGTATGGCGAGACGTATTCTGGTCGTAGAAGATGAAGCTCCGATTCGCGAAATGGTGTGCTTCGTGCTCGAACAAAATGGCTTCCAGCCGGTTGAGGCGGAAGATTATGACAGCGCGGTGAATCAACTGAACGAACCCTGGCCCGATTTGATTCTGCTTGACTGGATGTTGCCCGGCGGTTCTGGCCTGCAATTTATCAAGCACATTAAACGCGAAGCGATGACCCGCGATATCCCGGTGGTCATGCTGACGGCGCGCGGTGAAGAAGAGGATCGCGTGCGCGGTCTGGAGACCGGCGCGGATGATTACATCACCAAGCCGTTCTCGCCGAAAGAGCTGGTGGCGCGTATCAAAGCCGTGATGCGCCGTATTTCACCGATGGCGGTGGAGGAGGTGATCGAAATGCAGGGGTTAAGCCTCGATCCGACCTCACATCGGGTGATGACCGGCGAAAACCCGCTGGATATGGGCCCGACAGAATTCAAACTTTTGCACTTCTTTATGACCCACCCGGAACGTGTTTACAGCCGCGAACAGTTGCTGAATAACGTCTGGGGGACTAACGTCTATGTCGAAGACAGAACGGTAGATGTACATATTCGCCGCTTGCGTAAAGCGCTGGAACACAGCGGCCACGATCGTATGGTGCAGACGGTCCGCGGTACGGGTTATCGTTTTTCGACCCGTTTCTGAACAATGACAGGAGTGTGACGCGTGCTGGAACGTCTGTCATGGAAAAGGCTCGTTTTTGAACTGATCTTATGTTGTATTCCCGCCGCCATTTTAGGGGCGATTTTTGGTCATCTGCCGTGGTTTTTACTGGCGGCAGTGACCGGGCTACTGGTCTGGCATTTCTGGAATTTACTGCGTCTTTCCTGGTGGCTGTGGGTTGACCGCAGCATGACGCCGCCGCCGGGTAGCGGCAGCTGGGAGCCGCTTTTGTACGGCTTACATCAGATGCAAATGCGTAATAAAAAGCGTCGTCGCGAGCTGGGAAGTCTGATCAAACGCTTTCGCAGCGGGGCGGAGTCGCTGCCGGATGCCGTCATTCTGACCACCGAAGAAGGGACCATTTTCTGGTGTAACGGCCTGGCACAGCAGCTGCTCGGGCTGCGCTGGCCGGACGATAACGGTCAAAATATTCTGAACCTCCTGCGTTACCCCGAATTCACCCACTATCTGAAAAAACGCGACTTTACGCGCCCGCACAATCTGGTGCTGAACAATGGTCGTCATCTTGAGATCCGCGTGATGCCGTACAGCGATCAGCAGTGGCTGATGGTGGCGCGCGATGTGACCCAGATGCACCAGCTTGAAGGGGCGCGGCGGAACTTCTTCGCCAACGTCAGCCATGAGCTGCGCACACCGCTGACGGTGCTGCAGGGCTACCTGGAGATGATGCAGGAGCAGACGCTCGAAGGTGCGCCGCGCGAGAAAGCGCTGCACACCATGCGCGAGCAAACGCATCGCATGGAAGGGCTGGTGAAACAGCTGCTGACGCTGTCGAAAATCGAAGCCGCGCCGACGCTGGCGCTGAACGAAACCATCGACGTGCCGATGATGCTGCGGGTGGTAGAGCGCGAAGCGCAGACCCTGAGCCACAAAAAGCATCAGTTCACCTTTGAACTGGACAGCACTCTGAAGGTGCTGGGCAGCGAAGACGAGCTGCGCAGTGCGATTTCGAACCTGGTCTACAACGCGGTGAATCATACGCCTGAGGGAACGCACATTACCGTGCGCTGGCAGCACGTCCCGACGGGCGCGGAGTTCAGCGTGGAGGACAACGGGCCGGGGATTGGGCCGGAGCATATTCCGCGTCTGACCGAGCGTTTCTACCGCGTGGACAAAGCGCGCTCGCGGCAGACCGGCGGAAGCGGCCTGGGGCTGGCGATTGTGAAACATGCTGTGAATCATCACGACAGTCGCCTCGATATTCAGAGCACGCCGGGGAAAGGCACGCGATTCAGTTTTGTCATCCCGGAACGTTTGATTGCCAAAAAAAGCGCCTGACAGGGCGCGTGTCAGCCTTCCTTTCCACAGGCCAGCGATTGCTGGCCTGTTTGCTTTGCAGTCAAGCGAAACGCGAATGAATTTTATACGGTTGTTGCTTTTTTGTTCGCATGATTAGCCATGAGTTTTTCTTAACCTTAGAGGATTGTTCTGGTCTCAATTTTCATGCTGGCATATTGTTCTGGTTTTCAGATCGCTCCTTGCCTTTAAACGTTATAAGCGTTTAAATTGCGCCCCATACAGTGTCATACCAACTGTATTTGCGTGGTAAATCGAAAAACTATTCTTCGCCACGGCATGACGGGAGCATATCCCGCTGAAATTGAGTAAATTTTCCGCTGTATCGTCCCATTTGGGATGGCGAAAATCTCAACGTTTTCAACACCACATCCACAGGCAGTAAGGTTCTATGACCCATCATTTAAAATCGCGTGACATCATCGCGCTGGGCTTTATGACTTTTGCGCTGTTCGTCGGCGCAGGTAACATCATTTTTCCTCCTATGGTTGGCCTGCAGGCGGGTGAACACGTCTGGACGGCGGCTATTGGCTTCCTGATTACCGCTGTGGGCCTGCCGGTGCTGACCGTGGTCGCGCTGGCGAAAGTCGGCGGCGGCGTGGATAGCCTCAGCACCCCGATCGGTAAAGTGGCGGGTATTCTGCTGGCGACGGTCTGCTATCTGGCGGTCGGTCCGCTGTTTGCGACTCCACGTACCGCTACCGTCTCCTTTGAAGTCGGGATTGCACCGCTCACCGGCGACGGCGCGCTGCCGCTGCTGATCTACAGCCTGGTTTACTTCGCACTGGTGATTCTGGTCTCCCTCTATCCGGGCAAACTGCTGGATACCGTGGGTAACTTCCTCGCACCAATGAAAATTCTGGCGCTGATCGTGCTGGCCGTGGCGGCGGTTATGTGGCCTGCCGGTCCTATCAGCGAATCGCTGGACGCCTATAAAACGGCGGCATTCTCCAACGGATTTGTCAACGGCTATCTGACCATGGACACCATGGGCGCAATGGTCTTTGGTATCGTTATCGTCAACGCCGCGCGTTCTCGCGGGGTGACCGAAGCGCGTCTTCTGACCCGCTACACCATCTGGGCTGGCCTGATGGCCGGTGTCGGTCTGACGCTGCTGTATCTGGCGCTGTTCCGCCTGGGTTCTGATAGCGCGACCCTGGTCGATCAAAACGCCAACGGCGCGGCCATTCTGCATGCTTACGTGCAGCACACCTTCGGCGGTGCGGGTAGCTTCCTGCTGGCGGTACTGATTTTCCTGGCCTGTCTGGTGACCGCGGTTGGCCTGACCTGCGCCTGTGCCGAGTTCTTCGCTCAGTACGTTCCGCTCTCCTATCGCACGCTGGTGTTCATCCTCGGCGGCTTCTCGATGGCGGTTTCTAACCTCGGTCTGAGCCACCTGATTCAGGTCTCCATTCCGGTGCTGACCGCGATCTATCCGCCGTGCATCGTGCTGGTGGTGCTGAGCTTTACCCGTCCGTGGTGGAACAATTCCTCGCGAATTATTGCCCCAACGATGTTTATCAGCCTGCTTTTTGGTATCCTTGACGGGATTAAAGCATCCGCCTTCAGTGGGATCCTGCCTGACTGGACACAGCGTCTGCCGCTGTCAGAGCAAGGCCTGGCCTGGTTAATGCCGACCGTTGTTGCGATGGTTCTGGCGATTATCTGGGACCGAGCAGCAGGGCGTCAGGTCACTTCCAGCGCGCATTAATCAACGACAAATTGTGTAACCACGGGGCTTATGGCCCCGTGGTTTTTTGTTTTTTTCGAGTTGAATGGCAAGATTTAAATGGAAAGCACGAACAAACTAAAACGTGGGCTAAGCACCCGCCACATCCGCTTTATGGCGCTTGGCTCGGCAATCGGGACAGGCCTTTTTTATGGCTCGGCAGATGCCATTAAAATGGCCGGACCCAGCGTCCTGCTGGCGTACATCATCGGCGGCGTCGCGGCCTATATCATCATGCGCGCGCTGGGCGAGATGTCGGTACACAATCCGTCAGCGAGTTCCTTCTCGCGCTATGCCCAGGAAAACCTCGGCCCGCTGGCGGGCTACATCACCGGCTGGACCTACTGCTTTGAAATCCTGATCGTGGCGATTGCCGACGTGACGGCGTTCGGCATCTATATGGGCGTCTGGTTCCCGCTGGTGCCGCACTGGATATGGGTGCTGAGCGTGGTGCTGATCATCTGCGCCGTCAACCTGATGAGCGTGAAAGTGTTCGGTGAGCTGGAGTTCTGGTTCTCCTTCTTCAAAGTCGCGACCATCATCATCATGATTGTGGCGGGTTTTGGCATCATCATCTGGGGGATTGGCAACGGCGGGCAACCGACCGGGATCCATAACCTGTGGAGCAACGGCGGGTTCTTCAGCAACGGCTGGCTCGGCATGGTGATGTCGCTGCAGATGGTGATGTTCGCCTACGGCGGTATCGAAATCATCGGTATCACTGCGGGTGAAGCCAAAGACCCGGAAAAGTCTATTCCGCGCGCCATCAACTCCGTGCCGATGCGTATCCTGGTGTTCTATGTGGGTACGCTGTTTGTGATTATGTCCATCTACCCGTGGAACCAGGTGGGGACTAACGGCAGCCCGTTCGTGCTGACCTTCCAGCATCTGGGCATCGCGTTTGCCGCCAGTATCCTCAACTTTGTGGTGCTGACCGCCTCGTTCTCCGCCATCAACAGCGATGTGTTTGGCGTAGGCCGTATGCTGCACGGGATGGTGGAGCAGGGGAACGCGCCGAAAGTGTTCGCCAAAACCTCGCGTCGCGGCACGCCGTGGGTGACGGTGATGGTGATGACCGTCGCGCTGCTGCTCTCGGTCTATCTGAACTACATCATGCCGGAAAACGTCTTCCTGGTGATTGCGTCGCTCGCGACCTTTGCGACGGTCTGGGTGTGGATTATGATCCTGGTGTCGCAGATTGCGTTCCGTCGTCGTCTGCCGCCGGAAGAGGTGAAAGCGCTGAAGTTTAAAGTACCGGGCGGTGTTCCGACCACGGTCGTCGGGCTGATCTTCCTGGTCTTTATTATTGGCCTGATTGGCTACCATCCGGACACGCGCATCTCCCTGTACGTGGGCTTCGCGTGGATCGCGCTGCTGCTGGTGGGTTGGGCGTTTAAACGCCGCCGCGAGCGTCAGTTAGCTGAAGCGCAGTAATCAAACCATCGCCCGGTGGCGGCGTTGCCTTACCGGGCCTACGGTTTTGTAGGCCCGTGCAAGCGAAGCGCCGCCGGGCAAAATGCCTCCTCCCTCCACCTCCTCCCCCAATAAACCTTTTCATGATGAGTTATCCTCCACTACGCTGTGGCAAGGTGGCCTCAATTTCATCAAAGGGGATACGTGATGTTGAACGCCTGGCACCTTCCGGTTGCCCCATTTGTTAAGCAAAACAAAGACAATTTAGTCATTACGCTCTGGCTGACGGGAGAAAATCAGCCGGAGCGCGTGATGCTGCGCGCCGAAGTGGATAACGAAGAGACGACGCTGAAGATGCACAAGCAGCGCACGCAGCCGCAGCCGGGCGTCACCGCCTGGCGGGCGAATATCGATCTCTCTCAGGGCCAGGCGCGCCGTCGCTACAGCTTTAAGCTGCTGTGGAATAACCGCCAGCTGTGGTTCACTCCGCAGGGCTTTAGCCGTTTTCCACCCGCGCGGCTGGAGCAGTTTGCCGTCGATTACCCGGACCATGGCCCGCAGTGGGTCAACGATCAGATCTTCTACCAGATCTTCCCCGATCGCTTTGCCCGAAGCCAGCAGCGAACGGTCGATCAGGATCAGGTCTATTACCACCACGCGGCGGGCCACGACATTATCCGTAAAACCTGGGATGAGCCGCTGACGGCGCAGGCGGGCGGTTCGACGTTTTACGGCGGCGATCTGGATGGGATCAGCGAAAAACTGCCGTACCTGAAAAAGCTGGGCGTCACGGCGCTGTACCTCAATCCGGTGTTTAAAGCCCCGAGCGTGCATAAATACGACACCGAAGATTATCGCCACGTCGACGAGCAGTTTGGTGGCGACGAGGCCCTGCTGCGTCTGCGGGAAAACACCCGTCGCGAGGGGATGCGCCTGATCCTCGACGGCGTGTTTAACCACAGCGGGGATTCTCACGCGTGGTTCGACCGGCACAACCGCGCCACCGGCGGGGCCTGTCACAACCCGGAATCCGTTCAACGCGACTGGTACAGTTTTAACGAAGAGGGCCGGGCGCTCGACTGGCTGGGTTATCCCAGCCTGCCGAAACTCGATTTTCAGTCGCCGACGCTGGTGGAGGAGATCTATGGCGGGGAAGACAGCATCGTGCGCCACTGGCTGAAAGCGCCGTGGAACATGGACGGCTGGCGGCTTGACGTGGTGCATATGCTCGGCGAAGCGGGCGGTGCGCGGAATAATCTTCAGCACGTCACCGGTATCACTCAGGCCGCGAAGGCCGCAAACCCCGACGCCTTTGTCTTCGGCGAGCATTTTGGCGATGCGCGCCAGTGGCTGCAGGCCGATGCGGAAGATGCCTCGATGAACTATCGCGGGTTTACCTTCCCGATCTGGGGCTTCCTCGCTAATACCGATATCTCTTACGATCCGCAGCACATCGACGCCGAAACCTGCATGGCGTGGATGGACAACTACCGCGCCAGCCTGTCGCATCAGCAGCAGCTGCGGATGTTTAACCAGCTCGACAGCCACGATACCGCGCGCTTTAAATCCCTGTTGGGCAAAGACGTGGCGCGCCTGCCGCTGGCCGTTACCTGGCTCTTTACCTGGCCGGGCGTGCCGTGCATTTACTACGGCGATGAAGTGGGGCTGGACGGCAACAACGATCCGTTCTGCCGCAAGACCTTCCCGTGGGAGAGCGACAAGCAGGACAAAAATCTGCTGGCGCTCTATCAGCGGCTGGCGAAGCTGCGCAAGCACAGTCAGGCCCTACGCTACGGCGGCTGTCAGGTGGTGTACGCCCACGACAACGTGGTGGTCTTCGCCCGCGTGTTTAATCTGCAGCGTGTGCTGGTGGCGATTAACCGCGGTGAGGCCTGCGAGGTGGTGCTGGACGATTCACCGCTGCTTAACCTCCAGACCTGGCATAGGAAAGAGGGAAAAGGCGATATTGAAGAAGGCGTGCTGTCGCTGCCTGCGATTTCCGCCTCAATCTGGTTCGGTAATTAACGCTTTTCTGCAACGGGCATAACGCGCTCGTTGCAGAATATTCCCCCATGTTGTTCTGTTTAATTAAACAGAGCGGACAAATATCTTTAATATCCCGTCAATCAATACTCGCTATACTCAATTTGCTTTATCAGTCAGGGCCCGACCTCATATAGCACACATTTAGTTTTCTTTTAACATCTTGATTAAAAGGTACATTTATGTCTATCCGCGAACTGATTGACCCATCAAACTCGACGCTTATTTTTATCGATCACCAGCCGCAAATGTCGTTTGGTGTGGCGAATATTGACCGCCAACTCCTTAAGAATAATACGGTTGCTCTGGCGAAAGCGGGCAAAATATTTGATGTGCCGGTTATCTATACCTCGGTCGAAACAAAAAGTTTTAGCGGTTATATCTGGCCGGAATTACTGGCGGTTCACCCGGATGTGAAACCGATTGAGCGTACCTCGATGAACTCCTGGGAAGATGATGCGTTTGTTGCGGCAGTCAAAGCAACGGGCCGCAAAAAACTCATCATCTCGGCCCTGTGGACCGAAGTGTGCCTGACTTTCCCGGCGCTGATGGCGCTGGACGAAGGGTTCGAAGTGTACGTGGTGACCGACACCTCCGGCGGGACCTCCGTGGATGCCCACGAACGCTCTATCGACCGTATGGTGCAGGCCGGTGCGGTTCCGGTGACCTGGCAGCAGGTGCTGCTTGAGTACCAGCGCGACTGGTCTCGCAAAGAGACTTACGATGCGGTGATGGATCTGGTGCGTGAGCACAGCGGCGCCTACGGGATGGGCGTCGATTATGCCTACACCCTGGTTCACGGCGCGCCTGAGCGTAAAGCCTAACCCTCCCGGCGGGTCGATTTGACCCGCCATTTTCATCAGACCTGGACATCCTCATGGCGCAAAATTCACATGTGACGCTGGTGATCACCCATACCTTGCTGGCAGGACAGGCGGCGCGATACGAACAGTGGCTGGGCAAAATCATGCCCGTTGCCGCGGAATTCCCCGGACATCTCGGCGCGAACGTCATTCGCCCGACAGAAGGACAGAATCTGTGGACGGTCATTATTCGCTTCGACACCATCGAGCATTTATACGCCTGGACCCAGTCCGACACCCGTTCGGTGCTGGTGAAAGAAATTGAACCGCTGCTGGCTGAAGGGGATAAAACGGAAGTGCGCACCGAGGCCGCGTTCTGGTTTACGCCGCCGGAAACGCACGTGCGTAAACCGAAACAGTGGAAACAGTTTCTGGTCACGCTGATGGTGATCTTCCCCAGCACGCTGGTGGTGCCGCAACTCACCGGGGCGTTGCTTCCAGGCCTGAAAGGGTCTCTCTTCCTGCATTTGCTTAACGATGCTTGTGTGGTCGCGCTGGTGGTCTGGCTGTGGATGCCCATCGTGACCCGCCTGTTCGCCGGGTGGCTGAAAAAAGCCTGACCGGCTCAAAGGAGTACGTTATGTCTCAAACTGCCACACTGATCTTAACCAAAGGTCAGATCCATACCCTGGATCGCGAAAATCCGCTCGCCGAGGCGGTGGCTATCGCCAACGGCAAGATCCTCGCGACCGGTAATCACGATCGGGTGATGAGTTACGCCACCGAAGGCACGCAAATTGTCGATCTGAAAGGGAGCACGGTGATCCCTGGCCTCAACGATTCGCACCTGCACCTGATTCGCGGCGGGCTGAACTACAATCTCGAACTGCGCTGGGAAGGGGTACCGTCCCTGGCCGATGCCCTGCGGATGCTCAAAGAGCAGGCTGACCGGACCCCGACGCCCCAGTGGGTGCGCGTGGTCGGCGGCTGGAGTGAGTTCCAGTTTGCCGAGCGGCGGATGCCGACGATTCAGGAGCTGAACGATGCCGCGCCGGATACGCCGGTGTTTGTGCTGCATCTCTACGATCGCGCGCTGCTCAACCGCGCGGCGCTGAAAGCCGTGGGCTACACCAAAGAGACGCCGAACCCGCCGGGCGGCGAGATCGTGCGGGACAACAACGGCAACCCGACCGGGATGCTGATCGCCAAACCGAACGCGATGATCCTCTATTCGACGCTGGCGAAAGGGCCGAAGCTGCCGCTGGAGCAGCAGGTGAACTCGACGCGTCAGTTTATGCGCGAGCTTAACCGCTTAGGGTTAACCAGCGCGATTGATGCGGGCGGCGGTTTCCAGAATTACCCGGAAGATTACGAAATCATCGAAGAGTTGCACGCCAAATCGCAGATGACGATCCGCATCGCCTACAACCTCTTCACCCAGAGGCCGAAGCAGGAGCTGGAAGATTTCGAGCGCTGGACCGATATGCTCAAACCGGGGCAGGGGACGGATTTCTACCGCGCCAACGGGGCGGGGGAGATGCTGGTCTTCTCGGCGGCAGATTTCGAAGATTTCCTCCAGCCGCGTCCGGATCTGCCGGAAGGGATGGAAGATGAGCTGGAGCGCGTGGTGCGCCATCTGGTGGAGCAGCGCTGGCCGTTCCGTCTGCATGCGACGTACGACGAGTCCATCAGCCGGATGCTGGACGTGTTCGAGAAAGTGAACCGCGATATTCCGTTTAACGGCCTGCACTGGTTCTTCGATCACGCTGAAACCATCACTGAGCGCAATATTGAGCGCGTCAAAGCGCTGGGTGGCGGGATTGCGGTGCAACATCGTATGGCGTTCCAGGGCGAGTATTTTGTCGATCGTTACGGTAAAGAGGCGGTGAAACATACGCCGCCGGTGGCGAAAATGCTGGAACTCGAGGTTCCCGTGGGTTTGGGCACCGACGCCACCCGCGTGGCGAGCTACAACCCTTGGACTGCGCTCTACTGGCTGGTCTCCGGTCGCACTGTTGGCGGGCTGTCGATGTATGACGACAGCAACCGTCTGCCGCGCGATATCGCGCTGGAACTGTGGACGGCGGGCAGCGCGTGGTTCTCCAGCGAGCAGGGCAAGAAAGGGCGCATCGTCGAAGGACAGCTCGCGGATCTGGTGGTGCTGTCGAAAGATTACTTCAGCGTGGCGGAAGAGGAGATCAAAGGCATCGAGTCGGTGCTGACGGTGGTGGACGGAAAAGTGGTGTACGCCGCCGGGCAGTTTAGCCCGCTGTCGCCGCCGCCGATCCCGGTTCTGCCGGAATGGTCGCCGGTAGTGAAAGTGCCGGGGCATTACCGCTCTGCGCCGCCGGTGGCGTCAAACGTGGGGGCCGTGGTGCAGATGCATCAGTGTATCGGCAGCTGCGGCGTGCATGGGCATCAGCACGGTATCGCGCGCCAGTCGGGGATTCCGGTATCGGATGACCAGGCGTTTTGGGGCGTGTTGGGATGTTCGTGTTTCGCGTTTTAACGTGACAATTCGCGGTTTTGTAGGCCGGGTAAGGCGAAGCCGCCACCCGGCGCAAGGGCAGGACTGGTGAGGAAAAATGCCCGGTGGCGCTGCGCTTACCGGGCCTACGATTATCCCTGAACCATAAAAAAAGCTCGCATTTGCGAGCCTTTTTGTCATCCGTTGCCGATTACAGGCTGGAGACGTTTTCGGTCAGGTATTTAGCCACGCCGTCTGGAGACGCGTTCATGCCTTCTTTACCTTTTTCCCACTGAGCCGGGCACACTTCGCCGTGCTCTTCGTGGAACTGCAGGGCGTCAACCATACGCAGCATTTCGTCGATGTTACGACCCAGTGGCAGATCGTTCACTACCTGGTGACGCACGATGCCGTTCGCGTCGATCAGGAAGGAGCCGCGCAGTGCCACGCCAGCGTCCGGATGTTCGATACCGTATGCCTGCTGGATTTCACGTTTGATGTCCGCAACCATTGCGTATTTCACTGCACCGATGCCGCCTTTGTCGACAGGGGTGTTACGCCATGCGTTGTGTACAAATTCGGAGTCGAAGGAAACACCGACAACTTCAACGCCACGTTTCTGGAACTCTTCGTAACGTTTGTCGAATGCGATCAGTTCTGATGGGCAAACGAAGGTGAAGTCCATTGGCCAGAAGAACAGAACGGTAGCTTTGCCGTTGGTGTGCTGTTTGAAGTTGAAGTTTTCAACGATCTCACCGTTGCCGAGTACTGCTGCAGCTGTAAAATCCGGAGCCGGACGAGTAACCAGAACCATGTGATTCTCCTGTAGTAACTAAGGTTATTTGGAACGCAACGCGGGCCAGTATAGAGAGTGTTCAGGGTTTAGACAAAGAGGCACGGACAATCGTTCAGCCAGTTTTTACCTATCAATCACACTTCTATTAAAGTTGTTTGTTTTTCGCCTGCGCCATCATACGCGGATAGAACTGCCAGAAGCGAGCTTCCAGCGCATCATAATGGGTGTCCAGATCCTGCCAGGAGTCGCGCAGGGCATCGAGTCGCGGGCGGCGACTCGCCATGCCGTTCAGCACGCGCTGAATAAACGCCATCTCGCTGTAGCGCTCCAGCCAGCGCTCGGACCACAGATAGTCGTTCAGATTAACAAAGCGCGGCGGCGAGTCGGGCAAAATCAGCGCCACCTGCGAGTGGGCGTAGCGGACAAACTCGGGAAGCGGCAGCTCCGGCGACAGCTGCGTCCAGTGGCGCGACAGGAAGTGATCCCACATCACATCCAGCGTGATTGGCGCGACGCGGCGCGTTTCAGGGCGAAACCACGCCTTCGCCTCTTTCACTTCCGGCAGGTTATCGGTCATCACGTCGATGCGACGGTGCAGAAAAATACCGTCCACGACCTCGGCGGAATAGTCATCAGCCGGGTTGCCGCGAACGAAATCGGCCAGCAAATTGCCCGAAAGTGAGCTGTCGGCGAGGTGGGCGAGGTGCAGGTGAGCGAGAAAATTCATGCGTTTTGGTATCCGGATACGGCTAGTTGTTGCAGCAAAGAGGTGTGAGCACTAGACTAAGCCGCCTGTTTTTAAGTCACGAGTATAAGTCATGCGCGTCGCCGATTTCTCCTTTGAATTACCTGAATCCCTGATTGCCCACTATCCGCAGCCGGAGCGCAGTGGTTGCCGCTTGCTGTCGCTGGACGGGCCAACGGGCGCGCTGACGCACGGTACTTTCACCGATCTGCTCGACAAGCTCAACCCTGGCGATCTGCTGGTCTTTAACAACACCCGCGTGATCCCGGCGCGTTTGTTTGGCCGTAAAGCCAGCGGCGGCAAGATTGAAGTGCTGGTTGAGCGCATGCTCGATGACAAACGTATTCTGGCACATATTCGCGCCTCCAAAGCGCCGAAGCCGGGCGCCGAGCTGCTGCTGGGCGACGACGAAAGCATCAACGCCACCATGACCGCCCGTCACGGCGCGCTGTTTGAAGTGGAGTTCAACGACGAACGCCCGGTGCTGGATATTCTGAACGCTATCGGCCACATGCCGCTCCCGCCGTATATCGATCGCCCGGACGAAGACGCCGACCGCGAGCTGTACCAGACGGTCTACAGCGAAAAACCGGGTGCCGTAGCTGCCCCGACCGCCGGACTGCACTTTGATGAACCGCTGCTGGCAAAACTGCGCGAGAAAGGCATTGAGATGGCGTTCGTGACGCTGCACGTCGGCGCGGGGACCTTCCAGCCGGTGCGCGTGGATTCTATCGAAGATCACATCATGCACTCCGAATACGCCGAAGTGCCGCAAGAGGTGGTTGACGCCGTGTTGGCCGCGAAAGCGCGCAACAGCCGCGTGATTGCCGTCGGTACCACTTCCGTTCGTTCGCTGGAGAGCGCAGCCCAGGCGGCTAAGAAAGATCTGATCGAGCCCTTCTTCGGTGACACGCAGATCTTTATCTACCCAGGTTACCAATACAAAGTGATTGATGCACTGGTAACCAACTTCCATCTGCCTGAATCGACTTTGATTATGCTGGTCTCGGCATTTGCCGGTTACCAGAACACCATGAATGCCTACAAGGCTGCGGTAGAACAAAATTATCGCTTTTTTAGCTACGGGGACGCGATGTTTATCACGTACAATCCGTCGGCTATTCAGGAACGCGTTGGGGAATAAGCTCCGCAGCGCCTGGTTTACACGTCGGACTGTTTTTCTGACGCTGGAGAAAAAATGAAATTTGAACTCGATACCACCGACGGACGCGCCCGCCGCGGCCGCCTGGTGTTTGATCGCGGCGTGGTAGAAACGCCAGCCTTTATGCCTGTCGGCACCTACGGCACCGTCAAAGGGATGACGCCGGAAGAAGTTGAAGCCACTGGCGCACAGATTATCCTCGGTAACACCTTCCACCTGTGGCTGCGCCCGGGCCAGGAAGTGATGAAACTGCACGGCGACCTGCATGATTTCATGCAGTGGAAAGGTCCTATTCTGACCGACTCCGGCGGCTTCCAGGTCTTCAGCCTCGGCGATATCCGTAAGATCACCGAACAGGGCGTGCACTTCCGTAACCCGATTAACGGCGATCCGATCTTCCTCGATCCTGAAAAATCCATGGAAATTCAGTACGATCTCGGCTCCGACATCGTGATGATCTTCGACGAATGTACGCCATATCCTGCGGACTGGGATTACGCGAAGCGTTCGATGGAGATGTCTCTGCGCTGGGCAAAACGCAGCCGTGACCGCTTTGACGGGCTGGAAAACAAAAATGCGCTGTTCGGCATTATTCAGGGCAGCGTTTACGAAGATTTACGTGATATCTCTGTTAAAGGTCTGGTAGAGATAGGTTTTGATGGCTACGCTGTCGGCGGTTTGGCTGTGGGTGAGCCGAAGGAAGACATGCACCGTATTCTGGAGCATGTTTGCCCGCAAATCCCTGCGGATAAACCACGATACCTGATGGGCGTGGGTAAACCAGAAGATCTGGTTGAAGGTGTGCGCCGCGGCATCGATATGTTCGACTGCGTCATGCCAACCCGCAACGCGCGTAACGGCCACCTGTTTGTGACCGACGGTGTGGTGAAAATCCGTAACGCGAAGCATAAAAATGACACCAGCACGCTGGATGCAGAGTGTGATTGTTATACCTGTCGTCACTATTCTCGCGCATATTTGTATCATCTTGATCGTTGCAATGAGATTTTAGGCGCGCGTCTCAATACCATTCATAACCTTCGTTATTATCAGCGCTTAATGGCTGGTTTACGTAAGGCTATCGAAGAGGGTAAATTAGAGAGCTTCGTGACTGATTTTTACCAACGTCAGGGTCGTGATGTTCCACCTTTGAACGTTGACTAATTTAATAATGAGGGAATTTGAATGAGCTTTTTTATTTCTGATGCGGTAGCAGCAACTGGCGCTCCGTCGCAGGGCAGCCCGATGTCTCTGATTCTGATGCTGGTGGTGTTTGGTCTGATCTTCTACTTCATGATCCTGCGCCCACAGCAGAAACGTACCAAAGAACACAAAAACCTGATGAACTCCATCGCGAAAGGCGATGAAGTGCTGACCAATGGCGGTCTGGTGGGTCGTGTGACGAAAGTAGCGGAAACTGGCTACATCTCTATCGCACTGAACGATACCACTGAAGTGGTTATCAAACGTGACTTCGTTGCTGCCGTACTGCCGAAAGGCACGATGAAGGCGCTGTAATCCAACTTTTCCCAAAGGGAACTGCCGTGTTAAACCGTTATCCTTTGTGGAAGTACATCATGCTGGTCGTCGTGCTAATCGTCGGCCTGCTGTACGCACTTCCCAACCTGTATGGTGAGGATCCGGCCGTTCAAATCACTGGCGCGCGCGGTGTCGCCGCCAGTGAGCAAACGCTGATCCAGGTCCAGAAAACGTTACAAGAAGAAAAAATTACCGCTAAGTCTGTGGCACTGGAAGAGGGCGCAATTCTTGCTCGCTTCGACACCACCGACACGCAGCTCCGCGCACGTGAAGCGCTGATGGGCGTGCTGGGTGACAAATATGTCGTGGCGTTAAACCTTGCTCCTGCAACCCCGCGTTGGTTAGCCTCCATCAATGCAGAGCCGATGAAACTCGGTCTCGATCTGCGTGGCGGCGTTCACTTCCTGATGGAAGTGGATATGGATACCGCGCTCGGCAAGCTGCAGGAACAGAACATTGATAGCCTGCGCAGCGATCTGCGTGAAAAAGGCATTCCTTACACCACCGTGCGTAAGGAAGATAACTACGGTCTGAGCATTACCTTCCGTGACGCCACGGCGCGCGATCAGGCGGTGGACTATCTCACTGGTCGTCACCGCGATATGGTGATTTCTCGTCAGGGTAGCAACCAGCTGCGCGCGGTCATGACCGACGTGCGTCTGAGCGAAGCGCGTGAATACGCGGTTCAGCAGAACATCAATATCCTGCGTAACCGTGTGAACCAGCTGGGCGTTGCTGAGCCACTGGTACAGCGTCAGGGTGCTGACCGTATCGTGGTTGAACTGCCGGGTATTCAGGACACCGCGCGCGCCAAAGAGATTTTGGGTGCGACGGCTACGCTGGAATTCCGTCTGGTGAACACCAACGTCGATCAATCCGCCGCGGCGTCTGGTCGTGTTCCGGGTGATTCCGAAGTGAAACAGACCCGTGAAGGTCAGCCAGTTGTGCTGTACAAACGCGTGATTCTGACCGGTGACCACATCACCGACTCCACCTCGAATCAGGACGAATACAACCAGCCGCAGGTTAACATCTCGCTGGATAGCGCGGGTGGTAACATCATGTCCAACTTCACGAAGGATAACATCGGTAAACCGATGGCAACCCTGTTCGTGGAGTACAAAGACAGCGGTAAGAAAGATGCCAACGGTCGTGCGATTCTGGTGAAAGAGGAAGAGGTGATTAACATCGCCAACATCCAGTCTCGCCTGGGTAACAGCTTCCGTATTACCGGTATCAACAACCCGAACGAAGCGCGTCAGCTCTCTCTGCTGCTGCGTGCCGGTGCGCTGATTGCGCCAATTCAGATTGTTGAAGAACGGACCATTGGTCCAACACTGGGGATGCAAAACATCACTCAGGGTCTGGAAGCCTGTCTGGCCGGTCTGGCGGTGTCGATCATCTTCATGCTGTTCTTCTACAAGAAGTTTGGCCTGATTGCGACCTCCGCGCTGCTGGCAAACCTGGTGCTGATTATCGGGATCATGTCCCTGCTGCCAGGGGCAACGCTGACCATGCCGGGTATCGCGGGTATCGTCCTAACCCTTGCGGTGGCGGTCGATGCCAACGTATTGATAAACGAACGTATTAAAGAAGAACTGAGTAACGGTCGCTCCGTACAACAGGCGATCGATGAAGGTTATAAAGGCGCCTTCAGCTCCATCTTCGATGCGAACGTAACAACACTGATTAAGGTTCTTATCCTGTATGCAGTGGGTACTGGCGCCATCAAAGGCTTTGCTATCACCACCGGTATCGGTGTGGCAACGTCGATGTTTACCGCTATTGTCGGCACCCGTGCCATCGTGAACCTGCTGTATGGCGGCAAGCGCGTCAAAAAGCTGTCTATCTGAGGAGTGCGTTGTGGCACAGGAATATACTGTTGAACAATTGAACCATGGCCGTAAAGTCTGGGACTTTATGCGCTGGGACTACTGGGCCTTCGGCATTTCAGGTTTCCTCCTGATTGTGTCGATCGCCATTATCGGTGTCCGTGGGTTTAACTGGGGTCTGGATTTCACCGGTGGTACGGTGATTGAAATCTCCCTGGAAAAACCGATCGATATGGACCACATGCGCGAATCGCTGCAAAAAGCGGGCTTCGAAGAGCCGCTGCTGCAGAACTTCGGCAGCAGCCGCGACATCATGGTGCGTATGCCTCCGGTTCATGATGCCAATGGCAGCCAGGAGCTGGGTAGCAAGGTGGTTAAGGTCATTAACGAAACCACCAGCCAGGACGCGACGGTTAAACGTATCGAATTCGTCGGCCCAAGCGTTGGGGCCGATCTGGCTCAGACAGGGGCGATGGCGCTGCTGGTTGCGCTGATCTCGATTCTGGTTTACGTCGGTTTCCGCTTCGAATGGCGTCTGGCGGCAGGGGTGGTTATCGCTCTGGCGCACGACGTGGTCATTACGATGGGCGTGCTGTCGCTGTTCCATATTGAGATTGACCTGACCATCGTTGCGTCGTTGATGTCGGTGATCGGTTACTCACTGAACGACAGCATCGTGGTATCTGACCGTATTCGTGAGAACTTCCGTAAGATCCGTCGCGGTACGCCGTACGAAATCTTTAACGTCTCTCTGACCCAAACGTTGCACCGTACGTTGATCACTTCCGGGACGACCTTGATGGTTATCCTGATGTTGTTCCTCTTCGGTGGCCCGGTGCTGGAAGGCTTCTCGCTGACCATGCTGATCGGTGTCTCCATCGGTACGGCGTCTTCTATCTACGTCGCGTCCGCGCTGGCGTTGAAACTGGGCATGAAGCGTGAGCATCTGCTTCAGCAGAAAGTTGAGAAGGAAGGGGCGGATCAGCCGTCCATCCTGCCGTAACGGCAACAGCAATCTGATAACGGAATCCCGGTCGCAAGGCCGGGATTTTTTTATTACAGCCCCCACCAATTTGGTTACTCTCCCTGTAGACGTCAAACGACATGGAGTAATGCCGATGGTCACCCTTTCTTCTGTTCCCCAGCCTGCCGTCTGGCACGGCATCCCTTCCGTTACGCTAAGCGATGAAACCTTGCGTGAGCGTAAAGCTAAAGTATTGAGCCGCATGCAACAGCAGGGGCTGGACGCGCTGGTTATCTACGCTGACAAAGAGCACGGCGGCAACTTTGAATACCTCACCGGTTTTATTCCGCGCTTTGAAGAGGCGTTGCTGGTGCTGCATTCGACGGGCGAAGCGGTTCTGGTGCTGGGGAATGAAAACCTCAAGCTGGCCGCTCATGCGCGACTCAAGAATCGGGTTGTCCATGCGCCGTGGTTTTCGCTGCCAAATCAGCCGATGGATAATCAACAGTCGCTGCCGGCGCTGCTGAAATCCGCTGGCGTGACGGCGGGTAAAACCCTCGGGTTGGCGGGCTGGAAGCTGTTTACGGGTAAGGGCGACGACGTGAGTCAGATGTTCGATCTGCCCGCGTTTATCGTCGATGCGATTCGCCAGGCGAGTGAGGGTACGGCGCATTTGCGCAATGCCACCGGGATTTTTATCGATCCTGACGGCGGAGCCCGCACAACCAACAATGCCAACGAAATCGCGCACTACGAATACGGTGCGAATCTGGCCTCCTCGGCGATCCTTACGGCGTTAAACGCCATCGCGCCCG
This sequence comes from Lelliottia sp. EB106-05-01-XG201, assembly GCF_058791735.1. Classification (NCBI taxonomy): domain Bacteria; kingdom Pseudomonadati; phylum Pseudomonadota; class Gammaproteobacteria; order Enterobacterales; family Enterobacteriaceae; genus Lelliottia; species Lelliottia sp. EB106-05-01-XG201. Next base: position 3,599,158 of record NZ_JBYTDV010000001.1, on the reverse strand, counting down.
GTAAAACCGAAAAAGAGATCGCTTCTCTACTGGCGGCAGAAGGGCAGCCAAACAACGTGGTGACGATCGCGGCGACGGGCGATCGTTTCGCTTTCGCCAATCTCTATCCCAGCGACAAAGCTATTCAGCGCGGGGATAAATTCTCGCTCACCACCAGCTACAAAGGCGGGTTAAGCAGCCGGGCGGCTTACGTCGTGGCGGATGCATCGGAGCTTGCGCCCGCAGTTTCTGACTATCTCGACGTGGTGGCGAAGCCCTATTTCCAGGCGGTGGTGACCTGGCTTGAACATCTGCACATCGGGATGCGCGGCGGGGAGATGTATGACCTGATTGAGCAGGTTCTGCCGAAAGCTGAGTACCACTGGCACCTGAATCCGGGGCATCTGGTGGCGGATGAAGAGTGGCTCTGCTCGCCGATTGGCCCGAAATCAGACGCTCTCTTGCGAAGCGGGATGATGCTGCAGATCGATATTATTCCTTCCCGAGCCGGATACGCCGGGGCAAGCATTGAGGATACGGTAGCGCTGGCGGATGAGCCGTTGCGTCAGGCGCTTGCAAGTGAGCATCCTGCGCTGTGGGAGCGGGTGGTGGCGCGCCGGGCGTACATTGCGAAGCATATCGGTATTCAACTGCCGGATGAGGTGTTGCCGATGTCTAACACCGTGGGCTATTTGCGTCCGTGGCTGCTGGATCAGGGGCGGGCGCTGGTCTGCAAATAGCAAAAAGCCAGCATTGAGCTGGCTTTTGATGCCGGATGGCGCTTCGCTTATCCGGCCTACGGTTCGTGCGGTTGGGATTAGAAGTTGTAACCCACAACCAGGTAACCACCCCAACCGGTAGAACGGACGCTGAAATCACCGTCGCCGAAGTTCAGGCTTGCGTCGTCGTTCCACTGACCACCGTTGTGCCAGTAACGCGCAACTACGGAGTAGTGCCAGTGATCGTAGTTCAGCGCCAGGATGTGGCTGGACGCGATAGAGTTGCTGGTGCGCGCCTGCTTACCGTTGTTGTCGATGAAGTTGTCATCGCCCAGATCGGAACCCCAGTCGAAGTTGGTGAAGCCGATATAGCTCAGGTTACCGCCCCATAGCTGGGTGATCGGCACAAAGTATTTCACTTTGAAACGGTAGCCATCCCACTCGTTTTCGTTAGACGCACCGTAGTTCTGCCACTGGTATTTTGCATACACGTTCATGGACAGGCTCATCGGCAGACCGGTGTCAATGTCCGTACCCAGACCCATGTACCAGGTGCTCTGACGACCGGATTTGTTGCGGCCCATATCGTAGATGTAGTTGTTCGCCACATACCACTCTTTGAACGGACCGAAGCTCAGGTCTGCGCCTGTCAGCTTGTCGATAGAGAAGCGTGGTTCAATTTCCATGAACAGCGGAGAACCGTGGTTCCAGATACCTTTCGCGTCGGTGTTACCACCGAAGAAGACCGGGGCATCGGCGTAACCGTAGAAATCAAACCAGTCTTTCTTGGCGAAAGCTTCGTATTCCAGGTAGGTATCGTTGCGGATCTGCGGTCCGAAGCGGGTGTGGTAGCTGCCTACCACGTTGACGCTCTGGTGCCACCAGTCGGAAACATATTCAGGTTTTGAATTTTCTGCTGCGTTAACAGCGAAAGAGGAAGAAAGTGCCAGAACTGCACCGGCTGCTAATAATGTTTTTTTCATAATCATGCCACTGATTGAAAATCCCTTCCGGGATGTGAAAGATGCGCGATTTGCGTTTCTAAATATTTCGTGTTTCTGCGGAGCCTATTATAGGAATCCCTGCTCACAAAAATATGTGTTGTTTCACATATCTCTCATGCGCGTAATCGATTGCGTTCACGTTTGCGTACTTTAAACGGCGGGGATTGTAACGGCAATCATTCATGTTGCCAATATTTGCGGAATGTAAGGGAGAGCGGAACGCGGTAAACGTTCCGCTGGAAGATGTTACTGAACGGCGGGCTGGATATCGTGGATGCGGATGAAACCTAACTGTTCCGGCGTTGTGCCGTTCAATTGCAGCGGGATATCGACATCGCTCGGTGCCAGCACGCTGGCCGGAGCCGTCACCAGCTGATTCTGCACGTTCACTTCCTGATAACTCTCGGTCGTGCCCTGCAGCTGACCCCATTCTACAGTACCGCTAAACGCCGGGAGCGGATCGTTGGACTGGCCCTGAATACGCAGCGTTGCGCGCGTGCCGTCGGCGTTTGGTGCGACGTTCACCAGCGACATGCGCAGCGTGCCGATCTGACTTTTCAGCAGGGCAGGCGTGTTCGCGCCCGGCAGCAGGTACACACCGCTGCTGGATTTGGCATTCAGCGCGTTTTGCTGGGTGATCTTGATCGTCTCCTGGTTCAGCTTAGTCATCGCCGTATTAAGCGTGTTCACGCTCTGTTTCATCTGGCGAACTTCGCTTTGCTGCGCGCAGGCGCTGAGGGTGAAGAGACTTCCCACCACGAGAATTCTTAGGTAACGTCTTGTCATTGCGTTTAATTCCCTGAAATAACGGATTGTCCTAATGGTAGTCAGGAACACGCCGTCAGGTATAGATCCTTTGTCTCAAAAACGCTCTTCCTTTGTTGTGGGCCCAGTTCGGGGTAAAATAGAGTTCAGTTAACCAGATAGCCAGGACACCGTATGCATTGCCCATTCTGTTCCGCTGTGGATACCAAAGTAATCGACTCCCGTCTTGTAGGTGAAGGCTCCTCGGTCCGCCGTCGTCGGCAGTGTCTGGTGTGCAACGAACGTTTCACCACCTTCGAGGTGGCAGAGCTGGTGATGCCGCGCGTGGTGAAAAGTAACGATGTGCGCGAGCCGTTCAACGAAGAGAAACTGCGCAGAGGGATGTTAAAAGCACTGGAAAAACGGCCAGTCAGCGCAGATGACGTCGAAATGGCGCTTAACCACATTAAATCGCACCTGCGTGGCACCGGCGAACGCGAAGTGCCGAGCAAAATGATCGGCAACCTGGTGATGGAGCAGCTTAAAAAGCTCGATAAAGTGGCCTACATCCGCTTCGCGTCTGTCTATCGCAGCTTCGAAGACATCAAAGAATTCGGCGAAGAGATCGCCCGCCTACAGGATTAAGCCCATGCAGGATGAGATTTACATGGCGCGAGCGATGAAGCTCGCGCAGCGCGGACGATTCACCACCCATCCCAATCCGAACGTTGGCTGCGTCATTGTCAAAGACGGCGAGATCGTCGGCGAAGGTTTTCACTATCGCGCCGGTGAGCCGCATGCCGAAGTTCACGCGCTACGTAAGGCGGGCGAAAAAGCCCGCGGCGCGACGGCCTATGTGACGCTGGAGCCCTGCAGCCATCACGGGCGCACGCCGCCGTGCTGCGAAGCGCTAATCGCGGCGGGCGTGGCGCGGGTCGTCACCTCGATGCAGGACCCGAACCCGCAGGTGGCTGGGCGCGGACTGTATCGTCTGCAGCAAGAGGGGATCGACGTCAGCCACGGGCTGATGATGAACGATGCCGAGGCGCTGAATAAAGGTTTTCTCAAGCGGATGCGGACCGGTTTTCCGTACATCCAGCTGAAGCTGGGCGCATCCGTCGATGGCCGTACGGCGATGGCCAGCGGTGAAAGCCAGTGGATCACTTCTCCGCAGGCAAGGCGCGATGTGCAACGTCTGCGCGCGCAAAGCCATGCTATTCTCACCAGCAGTGAAACGGTGCTGGCAGATGATCCGGCGATGACCGTGCGCTGGGACGAGCTCGACGCCGACACCCAGGCGCTCTATCCGCAAGAGAATCTGCGCCAGCCGCTGCGTATTGTGCTGGATCGTCAGAATCGCGTCACACCCGCGCACCGCATCGTGCAGCAGCCGGGCGAGACCTGGATTGCGCGCACTCAGGAAGATGGCCGCGAATGGCCGGAAACCGTGCGCAGTTTCATGGTGCCAGAGCATAACGGCCACATCGATTTAGTGGTGATGATGATGCTGCTCGGCAAACAGCAGGTGAACAGCATCTGGGTCGAAGCTGGCCCGACGCTTGCCGGTGCGCTGTTGCAGGCAGGGCTGGTGGATGAACTGATTATCTACGTTGCGCCTAAACTGTTAGGTGACGATGCGCGCGGCCTGTTTGTGCTGCCCGGCCTTGAAAAACTGGCCGACGCACCGCAGCTCAAATTTAGCGAAATTAGGCAGGTTGGCCCGGACGTGTGCCTGCATTTAACCCCTGCGTGAGGCTTTCTGAAATAGAGAAGCAGTGCGCGAAGTATTATGATAAAATCCGCCCCCCTGCGGGGCCAAATGAACCCGTAAAGGAAGAGTATGAATATTATTGAAGCTGCTGTTGCTACCCCGGACGCTCGCGTCGCCATCACTATTGCGCGTTTCAACAACTTCATCAACGACAGCCTGCTGGACGGTGCGATTGACGCCCTGAAACGTATTGGCCAGGTTAAAGATGACAATATTACCGTTGTTTGGGTTCCAGGTGCCTACGAACTGCCGTTGGCAGCGGGCGCTTTGGCGAAAACCGGTAAATACGACGCGGTGATTGCGCTGGGTACGGTCATTCGTGGCGGCACTGCTCACTTCGAATACGTGGCGGGTGGTGCAAGCAATGGTCTGGCGCACGTGGCACAGGATTCTGAAATCCCTGTCGCATTCGGCGTACTGACCACCGAAAGTATTGAACAAGCCATCGAACGCGCTGGCACCAAAGCCGGTAACAAAGGTGCAGAAGCTGCACTGACCGCGCTGGAAATGATCAACGTATTGAAAGCCATTAAGGCCTGATTTTTTTGTAAGGGGAATTCCGTGAAACCTGCTGCTCGTCGCCGCGCCCGTGAGTGTGCCGTCCAGGCGCTCTACTCCTGGCAGTTGTCCCAGAACGACATCGCTGATGTTGAATACCAGTTCCTGGCGGAACAAGACGTCAAAGACGTTGACGTCCTGTACTTCCGTGAACTGCTGTCGGGAGTGGCGACTAATAGCGCGTATCTCGACGGTCTGATGAAGCCGTACCTGTCCCGTCTGCTCGAAGAGCTGGGCCAGGTTGAGAAAGCAGTGCTGCGCATTGCGCTGTTTGAACTGTCTAAACGTCAGGATGTGCCCTACAAAGTGGCCATCAACGAAGCGATCGAACTGGCGAAAACCTTCGGTGCTGAAGACAGCCACAAATTTGTGAATGGCGTGCTGGATAAAGCCGCACCTGCGATCCGTCCCCACAAAAAGTGATCCGCAGACCGGAGTTTCGCACCGCCGCCTGGCTGTGCGGCTCCGGTTTTTTTATTTTATTTGCTGAGGCATAACGTATGGCATGCGGCGAATTCTCCCTGATTGCCCGTTATTTTGACCGTGTTCGTACCTCCCGTCTTGATGTTGAAACGGGCATTGGCGACGACTGCGCACTTCTTAATATTCCCGAAAAACAGACCCTCGCGATCAGCACCGACACTTTAGTGTGCGGGCGTCATTTCCTCGCGGATATCGATCCGGCGGATCTGGCGTACAAAGCGCTGGCCGTTAACGTGAGCGATCTGGCGGCGATGGGGGCTGACCCCGCGTGGCTGACGCTGGCACTGACCTTGCCGAACGTCGATGAAGCCTGGCTTGAAGCCTTCAGCGACGCGCTGTTTGAGCAACTCAACTATTACGATATGCAGTTGATTGGCGGTGATACCACGGCCGGTCCGCTGTCGATGACGCTGGCGATCCACGGCTATGTGCCGGTTGGACGCGCGTTGAAACGCTCGGGCGCGAAGCCGGGCGACTGGATTTATGTCACCGGTACGCCGGGCGACAGCGCGGCGGGACTGGCGATTTTGCAGGACCGCCTTACTGTGAAAGACGCGGATGACGCGGCGTATCTGGTGAAGCGCCATCTGCGCCCGACGCCGCGAATTCTGCACGGTCAGGCCCTGCGCGAGCGCGCCAGTTCGGCGATCGATCTGTCGGATGGTTTGATTTCCGATCTTGGCCATATTCTGAAGGCCAGCGGTGTCGGCGCACGCGTCGATCTCGATACCTTCCCGCTCTCAGAGCAGATTCGTCAACACGTCGAGCCTGAACAGGCGTTGCGCTGGGCGCTGTCCGGCGGCGAAGATTACGAGCTGTGCTTTACCGTGCCGGAGCTGAATCGCGGTACGCTGGATGTGGCGCTGGGGAACCTTGGCGCACCGTTCACCTGTATCGGCCAAATTATGCCGGAGAGCGAGGGGATGCAGTTTGTGCAAAACGGCACGCCTGTGACGCTCGACTGGAAAGGGTACGATCACTTCGCGTGATGGTGTGCGGCCTGTTGCCGGGTGGCGGCTGCGCCTTACCCGGCCTACAAGATCGACGAATGTATTCTCCCTCTCCCTGTGGGAGAGGGCCGGGGTGAGGGCATCAGGCCGCACAATAGAAACTATTTAAACCCCACCACCGGATGCTGCTGATACGGCGTCTCCAGCTCGGCGATCTGAACCGGCGTTAGCGTCAAATCCACCGCATTCAACAGCTCGTCTAGCTGCTCCTCGCGCGATGTACCGATAATTGGTGCCGCAACCCCGCGTTTGCTCAGAAGCCATGCCAGCGCCACCTGCGCGCGCGTTGCACCCGTCTCCTCGGCGATACCTGCCAGACGTTCAGCGATCAGCGCATCGCTGGCGTCGGTGTCGTTATACAGATTCTTCCCGACTTCATCGGAAACCGAGCGCGCAGTGGTTTCACCCCAGGGACGGGTCAAACGCCCACGCGCCAGCGGGCTCCAGGGGATCACCGCCACGCCCTCCTGATAGCAAAGCGGCAGCATCTCGCGCTCTTCTTCGCGATAGATCAGATTGTAGTGATCCTGCATGGTGACAAACCGCGCCCAGCCGTGCTGCGCCTGCAAATCCAGCGCCTGGGCAAACTGCGAGGCATGCATCGACGACGCGCCGATGTAGCGTGCTTTCCCCGCTTTCACCACGTCGTTCAGCGCCTCGAGAGTCTCTTCGATCGGCGTGTTGTAATCCCAGCGATGGATTTGCAGCAGATCGACATACTCCATGTTCAGGCGTTTCAGGCTGTCATCAATGGAGCGCAGGATTTGCGCGCGGGAAAGCCCTTCGGCCAGATCGCCGGACGGGTAGTAAACTTTGGTGGCGACGACGACTTCGTCGCGGCGGGCAAAATCACGCAGCGCGCGGCCAACAATCTCTTCGCTACTGCCGTCGGAATAGCTGTTCGCGGTATCGAAGAAGTTAATGCCGCCGTCAATGGCGCGTTTGATGATAAGACGGCTGCTCTCTTCCGGGAGCGTCCAGGCATGGTTTCCCCGTGCGGGTTCACCAAAGGTCATACAGCCCAGACAAAGACGGGAAACCTTAAGATCTGTTTTTCCTAACGTATTGTATTGCATGCTTCCACTCCTGCTGATTGCTTAAAACACATCCTTTAAGCATAGCAGGAGGGAAAAGAGGGGGGATGTTACGCCAGCCAGTTAAGGATTTTGGCTTCAATGCCCGCGGCATCCAGGCCAATCGCCGCGCGGGCTTCGTCCTGAGTGCCTTGTGGAATAAAGTGATCTGGCAGACCGAGATTCAGCACCGGAACGACCTTGCGATTCGCCATCAGCACTTCGTTCACGCCGCTACCCGCGCCGCCCATAATGGCGTTCTCTTCCAGGGTCACCAGTGAATCATGGCTCGCCGCCATCTCGAGAATTAACGCTTCATCGAGCGGCTTCACAAAACGCATGTCCACCAGGGTGGCATTAAGGGATGCCGCGACTTTCGCCGCTTCCGGCATCAGAGTGCCGAAGTTGAGGATCGCCAGTTTTTCACCGCGACGCTTCACGATGCCTTTGCCGATAGGCAGTTTCGCCAGCGGTTCCAGCTCAACGCCGACCGCATTGCCGCGCGGATAGCGCACCGCGCTCGGACCGTCCTGATAGTGGTAGCCGGTATACAGCATCTGGCGGCATTCGTTCTCGTCGCTCGGCGTCATCACCACCATGTCCGGGATGCAGCGCAGGAAGGAGAGATCGAAAGCGCCCTGGTGCGTTTGTCCGTCGGCACCGACGATACCCGCGCGGTCGATAGCAAACAGCACCGGCAGTTTCTGGATCGCCACGTCGTGGATCACCTGATCGTAGGCGCGCTGCAGGAAGGTGGAGTAGATCGCCACGATCGGCTTATAGCCGCCAATCGCCAGACCGGCCGCGAAAGTCACCGCGTGCTGCTCGGCAATCGCCACGTCAAAATACTGATCCGGGAATTTTTTGGAAAACTCGACCATACCGGAGCCCTCGCGCATGGCGGGAGTCACGGCCATCAGCTTGTTATCTTTGGCCGCCGTTTCGCACAGCCAGTCGCCGAAGATTTTTGAGTAGCTCGGCATCCCGCCGCTGCTTTTCGGCAGGCAGCCGCTGGTCGGGTCGAATTTCGGTACGGCGTGGAAGGTAATCGGATCTTTTTCCGCAGGCTCGTAGCCACGCCCTTTTTTGGTCATGATGTGCAGGAACTGCGGGCCTTTCAGGTCGCGCATGTTTTTGAGCGTGGTGACCAGGCCCAGCACGTCGTGCCCGTCCACCGGGCCGATGTAGTTAAAGCCCAGTTCTTCAAACAAAGTGCCCGGCACCACCATGCCTTTGATGTGTTCTTCGGTGCGTTTCAGCAGCTCTTTGATCGGCGGTACGCCGGAGAAGACTTTTTTGCCGCCTTCGCGCAGGCTGGAGTAGAGTTTGCCCGAAAGCAGCTGCGCCAGGTGGTTGTTGAGCGCCCCGACGTTTTCTGAGATCGACATTTCGTTATCGTTGAGGATTACCAGCATATCGGGCTTGATATCGCCCGCGTGGTTCATCGCCTCAAACGCCATACCCGCCGTGATCGCGCCATCGCCAATGACGCAGACGGTGCGGCGCTGTTTGTTCTCTTTTTCTGCCGCGACGGCAATCCCGATGCCCGCAGAGATCGATGTGGACGAGTGGCCGACGCTTAACACGTCATACTCGCTCTCACCGCGCCACGGGAACGGATGCAGTCCGCCTTTCTGGCGGATGGTGCCGATTTTATCGCGACGACCGGTGAGAATTTTGTGCGGATAAGCCTGATGGCCGACATCCCAGATTAACTGGTCAAACGGCGTGTTATAGACGTAGTGCAGCGCAACGGTCAGCTCCACCGTGCCAAGCCCGGAGGCGAAATGTCCGCTGGAACGACTCACGCTGTCGAGCAGATAACGACGCAACTCGTCGCTCAGCTTCGGCAGGCTCTCTTTCGGCAACAGACGTAACTCCTGGGTGGAGTCAACCAACGCCAGTGTCGGGTATTTGGCAATATCAAAACTCATCAAAGGCTCATCGAGATTTAGTATGTTTATTTATCACGCTGGATTATATAGTCCGCTAGCGCTTCCAGTGCCGAGGTATCGAGCGATTGTGCGGCCAGCTGATTCAGCGACTGGCGGGCATCATCGATCAGGTCCCGGGCTTTACGTTGGGCTTGCTCAAGGCCCAGCAGGGCGGGGTAGGTACTTTTGCCAAGCTGCTGGTCTGCACCCTGACGTTTTCCCAATGTTGCAGTATCGCCCACCACATCCAGAATGTCATCCTGAACCTGGAAAGCCAGACCGATAGATTCGGCGTATCTGTCCAGAACCGGCAGGGCTATGCGGCCTTGCTCACCGGCGCTCAGCGCGCCCAGGCGAACGGCTGCCCGTATCAGTGCGCCGGTTTTATGACGATGAATGCGCTCCAGCTGTTCCAGATTAACCTGACGGCCTTCCGCCTCCAGATCCAGCGCCTGGCCGCCGCACATTCCGGCGATCCCGCTGGCCATCGCCAGTTCGGAGACCATCGCCAGACGGTCGCGGTCGGACACTTCGGCCATAGGCGCATCGCTCAGAATCGAGAACGCCAGGGTCTGCAACGCATCACCAGCCAGAATGGCATTGGCTTCGCCGAACTTAATGTGGCAGGTCGGCTGGCCGCGACGTAAATCGTCGTCATCCATCGCCGGTAAATCATCGTGGATCAGCGAATAAGCGTGAATACACTCCACGGCGGCGGCTGGGGCATCCAGCGTGCTGTCGCTGATGCCAAACATATTGCCCGTCGCATAGACGAGGAACGGGCGCAGACGCTTTCCACCTAAGAGTGCGCCATAGTGCATGGCTTCAACCAGTGGAGTGTTCTGAAAAGGCTGTGGTTCGATAAAACGGCGCAGCGCGTCGTTGGCCCGTTCCACACATTCCTGAAGCGCTTGGGTGAAATCCATTTACTCAGCGTCCGGTGTGAAAGGGGTCGTGGCAGCGTCTTCGCTATCGGAGAGCAGGATCTGCACGCGCTGTTCCGCCTGCTGCAGTTTAACCTGCCCCTGGCGCGCAAGCTGCACGCCGCGTTCGAATTCATTGAGCGCGTCTTCCAGCGGCAGATCGCCACTTTCCAGACGAGTGACAATTTGCTCCAGCTCACTCAGCGCAGTTTCGAAGCTGGCTGGTGCGTCATTTTTCTTCGGCATAGTGAATATTGACTCTCTTATTTTCAGCCCCGTCATGGTAGCGGACTCGGGCGGATAAGCAAATAACGCGCAATGTGCACAGGAGCACCGCTATAGTGGTATACTTCCGCGCCTGGATGCAGCCACGGGTGTGGGCTGCTGTACTCTTTTCCATCACAAGCCTTTACCGGCTTGCCAACGAAACATTGCCGCCATGAAGTTTATCATTAAATTGTTCCCGGAAATCACCATCAAAAGCCAATCTGTGCGTTTGCGCTTTATTAAAATCCTGACCGGAAACATTCGTAACGTTTTAAAAGATTATGACGAAACCCTTGCCGTGGTTCGTCACTGGGATCACGTTGAAGTACGCGCGAAAGACGAAAACAAGCGTCTGGATATTCGCGATGCGTTGACCCGCATTCCCGGTATTCACCATATTCTGGATGTGGAAGATGTTCCTTTCACCTCTCTGCACAATATTTTTGAACTGGCGCTGGCCCAGTACCGCGATCAGATCGAAGGCAAAACCTTCTGCGTGCGCGTGAAGCGTCGCGGCAAGCATGAATTCAGCTCGATCGAAGCCGAACGCTATGTCGGCGGCGGTCTGAACCAGCACGTTGAAACCGCGCGCGTGAAGCTGACCAACCCGGAAGTGACCGTCAATCTGGAGATCGAAAATGATCGCCTGCTGCTGGTCAAAGGCCGCTACGAAGGGATCGGCGGTTATCCGATTGGGACTCAGGAAGACGTGCTGTCCCTGATCTCCGGCGGTTTCGACTCCGGTGTTTCCAGCTACATGCTGATGCGTCGCGGCTGCCGCGTACACTACTGCTTCTTTAACCTCGGCGGCGCCGCGCACGAAATCGGCGTTCGTCAGGTGGCGCATTACCTGTGGAACCGCTTCGGCAGCTCCCACCGCGTGCGTTTCGTGGCGATCAACTTCGAGCCTGTGGTCGGCGAAATCCTCGAAAAAGTGGACGACGGCCAGATGGGCGTGGTGCTGAAACGTATGATGGTGCGCGCTGCGTCTAAAGTGGCCGAGCGCTACGGCGTGCAGGCGCTGGTGACGGGCGAAGCCCTGGGCCAGGTCTCCAGCCAGACGCTGACTAACCTGCGTTTGATCGATAACGTCTCCGATACGCTGATCCTGCGTCCGCTGATCTCCCACGACAAAGAGCACATCATCGATCTGGCGCGCGAAATCGGCACCGAAGATTTTGCCCGTACTATGCCGGAATACTGCGGCGTGATTTCGAAAAGCCCGACCGTGAAAGCGGTGAAGGCGAAGATCGAAGCGGAAGAGCAGAACTTCGATTTCGACATCCTCGAAAGAGTGGTGGCCGAAGCGACGAACGTCGATATCCGTGAAATCGCCCAGCAGACCGATCAGGAAGTGGTGGAAGTGGAAACCGTCACCGGTTTCAGCGCCAACGACGTGATCGTGGATATTCGCGCCATTGACGAGCAGGACGCCAGCCCGCTGAAAGTGGAGGGCGTGGAAGTTGTCTCTCTGCCGTTCTACAAGCTGAGCACTAAGTTTGGCGATCTGGAGAAAGACAAAACCTATCTCCTGTGGTGCGAGCGCGGCGTGATGAGCCGCCTGCAGGCGCTCTATCTGCGCGAGCAAGGCTTCACCAATGTGAAGGTGTATCGCCCGTAAGTATCGCGTACCATGTAGGCCGGGTAAGGCGCAGCCGCCACCCGGCTTTTTTTTTGGGCTCGTCGCGAGGGAATCATGCATAAATACCTGGAAATAAAAGAGAAGCTGAAAAAGGATATTCTCGACCAGAAATATAAAATCGGGGAAAGCATTCCGTCCGAGCGTGACCTTGCAAGCGTGTATAACGTGACGCGGGTGACGGTGCAAAAAGCGATGGCGAACCTGGTTCAGGAAGGCTATATCGAGCGCATTCATGGCAAAGGCATGTTCGTGCTGAAAAATACCGCCAGCAATATCTATATCCTCAACAACGAAAAGAGCGACAGCATTCTCGGTTTTTCTCGCGAGTTCCAGGGACGCGTGAATGTCACCAGCCGCTTAATCACCTTCACGACCATTCAGGCCGATCCCGCGCTTTCACAACATCTTGAGATTCAACCTGGCGACGACGTCTGGTTTATCCGCCGCGTTCGTCTTCTGGACGGTCAGCCCGTTCTGGTGGAGGACACCAATATTCCCGTGCAAACCATCGCGGATATTCCCCAGTCTGTTCTGGAAAAGGGATCGCTGTACGGTTATATCGAAGAGTACACCGGGAAAAAAATCAGCGACGCGGATTCATTGATTGAAGCGGCACTTTTTGACCGAGAATTAGCGACGCTGCTGGATATTAAACCGGGAGACGCGATGCTAAAAATTACCGAAGTTACACGGCTCAGCGACAAGAAAGCCTTTAACTATTCGATCAGCTATAACCGCGCGGATCTGTTCCGGGTTAAGAATCTACGCATTGAAAGATGACAGGCGCGAATGCGCCTGTCAGAGTCAGTTAAAGCTGAGTCGCGGCGGCTTTATCCACCAGCATTTGCACCTGCGAATGGTTTTTTAGCAGCGTTGCCGGGATACGGGCATCGATATCTGAGCGCAGGGTTTGCGCCACAATAGCGGCCTTTTTCTCCCCGCTGGCCATCACGATCACCGACTTCGCCGCCAGAATTGTTTTCATCCCCAGGGATATCCCCTGTTTCACCTCGCGCGCCTGACCGAAATACTTCACCGAAACCGACTGGGTAACCTCGTCCAGATCGACCACGTGACACTCCGTATCAATGGCGGCACCCGGCTCGTTAAAGCCGATATGTCCATTCATGCCGATGCCCAGCACGATCGTTTCGATCCCGCCATGTTCGCGGATGAAGCGATCGACGCGGCGGCACTCTTCCGTCGGGTCAGAGGTTAAGCCGTCAAAGAAGCAGATCTGATCATCGCGCAGCGTCAGACGGCTGAAAAAATGTCCCCAGACCATCTCCCGACAGCTTCCCTTATCGGCTTTGCCCAGCCCTAACCACTCGTCCAGACCGACAAACGCCGCGCGGGAAAAATCGACTTTTCCTTCTTCACTGGCGCGTACAAGAGCATCAAACACGCCGAGCGGCGTATCGCCCCCGGCAATGCAGATCAGGGCATCGGGTTTGCGTGTCACAGAATCCATCACGCGCTGGGCCACGGTGGCGCTGAGCGCCGGGTAATCTTCAACAATTTCAACGTTCATCGCAGTTCCTTAGCGTTGGTACTGAGGTAAATAAGCGTGGTTCACTTCCAGATACTCGTCGAGGATCTGCTCGGCAATGGCGGCGGATGGCACAATCGGGTTGATGCTCAGCGCCAGCAGGGCGGTGGCGTAATCCCCGGTGACGGCGGCCTCGACGGTGAGCTCTTCGTAGGCTTTGACACTCTGGATCAGCCCGCGAATTTTCACCGGCAATCTGCCGTAGGCCAGCGGATGAGCCCCGTTTTTATCGATCACGGCGTTGGTTTCCAGGGTGACGTGATCGGGCAGATCCGGCGTTGCGCCGTTATTGACGGTATTCACCACGTGGACTTCTTTTTTGTCATTGAAAATCGAGCTAATGATCGAGCAGGCCGTGTCCGAGTACCACGCGCCGCCGCGCTGCTCCAGCTCTTTCGGTTTGTGGTTCAGGTTCGGGTCCTGATAGAGCTCAAACAGCTTTTTCTCAATCTCACGGGTTTGCTCGCCACGCGTGCCTTTTTTCTCTGAATCGCGGATTGCCGTCTCCGTCATTTCGCGGGTCAGGAAGTAGTACTTCAGATAGGAGATAGGGTACATGTGCAGGGCGCGAGCGAAGCGGGCGGTAAAGCCGATATCAGGGATGTTTTTCAGCGAGTTATTGGCGCTGCCGACGGCCAGCTTCTCGATAAAATCATCGGTGAGATCGTCACCTTTCACGTAAATTTTATCGGCAAAAATCAGATGGTTAAGGCCGATAATGCGCGCGTAAATATCTGCTTTTTTGACGTCGTAGGCTTTGGCGATGTCCATCATCATGCTGTTGGCACCGCTGCAAATCCCGATGGTTTTGATTGCCGAATGGCGGGTGATGGCTTCGGTCACGATGCCCGCCGGGTTGGTGAAGTTAATCAGCCACGCGTTCGGGCAACATTTTTCCATCGCTTTGCAGATATCGAGTAGCACGGGAATGGTGCGCTGGGCTTTCATAAACCCGCCGGGACCGGTGGTTTCCTGGCCGAGGACGCCGTATTTCAGCGGGATTTTCTCATCATTGATGCGCGCATCCAGGAAGCCGACGCGCAGCTGGGTGGTGACGAAATCGGCATCTTTCAGGGCCGCTTCGCGATCCAGCGTCAGGTGAATGTTCATCGGAATACCGGCTTCTTCCACCATGCGCTGGGCGAGCTTGCCGACGATCTCCAGCTTCTCTTTGCCTTCTTCGATATCCAGCAGGTAGAAATCGGTGACCGGGAGTTCGTCATAGCGTTTGATAAATCCATCGATCAATTCCGGCGTATAGCTTGAGCCACCACCAATCGTGACAATTTTGAGCTTTTTCATCGTGAATCCTTTTTACAAGATGGGATCGGGAAGTTTTTCTGCTTCACGGCGCGAATGTTCTTCCGCCGCTTCGGTTTCTAACTGTTTGCGTTCTGCGAGTTTGAAAAACGGCAGCCAGACGAGGGCTGAAATAGCAATGGTGCAGACCGACCAAATCACGGCAGGAATATTGCCCCCGGTGACGAACCACGCGGCGAAAATCGGCGGCATGGTCCAGGGAATTTGCAGCACCGGGCGGCCAATGATGTCGAAATACATCAGGGCATAGGTCGAAATACAGAGAATCATCGGGGTGAGGGTGAAAGGGATCATCAGCAACGGGTTGAAGACAATCGGGCAGCCAAATATCACCGGCTCGTTGATGCAAAATATCGCGGAGGGTAAAGAGAGTTTGCCGACGGATTTATAGAGCTTGCTGCGCGAGCGCATCATCGCCATCACTAACCCGAGCGTCGCCCCGGTGCCGCCGAGACACATAAAGACGATATAAAACCCGTCGGCGGTAATATGCGGAATCGGCTGGTGGTGCAAATAGGCCTGGGTGTTTTCGGCGATATATTTCAGGAAGATAGGCGCGGTGATCCCCGAAAGGACGTTATCCCCGTGGATACCGCAGCACCACAAAAGTGAAATTAAAAAGATTAATACCAGCATTCCGGGGAGCGATCCTAAGCCAGTGACCAGCGGGCTGAGAATCAGCGTGAAGAAGTTATTAATATCGAAGTTAAGAATGACCCTAACGAACCAGATAAGCGTAATCGCCACCGCCGCCGGAATCAGGCTTGCGAAAGATTGCGCGACCGCCGGGGGAACGCCGTCGGGAAGTTTTATCACCACGTTATGATGAATAAAGAAGCGGACAATTTGCACTGTCAGAATCGACAGAATAATGGCAGAGAAAAGCCCGGCGGCACCGAGATTATCGACATTGAGCTGATACTTATCGTTGAGCTGGGCCAGTAAAAAAACCACCATCGTGACGATGGCGCAGGTTAAAGCGTTAAGGCTGTACTCTTTCGCCAGGTTGTAGCTGATGCCGATGGCGGAAATCAGCCCGATAGCGCCGAAGGTCACGGCAACCGGCGCGCTCAGTTTCTCGGCGTAGGGGCCGAGCCAGTCGGTCCAGCCTGGAATCGGTAAATTCGCGAGGATCAGAAACAGGCTGCCGGTAATGGTGAAGGGGAGCGTCAGGGCGATGCCGTTACGCACCGCCACCAGGATTTTGTTTTCGCCGACGCGAATCAGGACAGGAATGACTCTGTTCTCAAGAAATGTAATCACATTGCTTACTCCAGAAGAGATTTCTGTTCTTCGCCGTTATCTGTGTTGGTAGGGGGCGAAGTGTCTAACTGGTATATGCCAGTTGAAGTGAGTCTTTCACGGAATGAATGCGATGAGAAGCCTTCTCAGAAAGAAAGATAAGAAGTGTGATTACTGCCGCAATAATGAACCGAGAAAAGAAAGGCTGGCACGGGGCCAGCTTGAAGGGAAAATCTGCGCGGGTTTACGCCTCGTAGTAGTTGTAGATCCCTGCCGCCATCACCAGGGATGACGCCACTTCATAGGCTTTTTCACGCCCAACGACGAGATCGATAATCTTGAGCGCAAAATCAATCGAGGTGCCCGGCCCCTGGCTGGTCAGCAGGTTGACGCGCGGATCCCAGACCACCCGTTTATCGACCCATTGCCCTTCCGGGATGCGGTCTTTCAGCGCCGGGAAACCGGTCATATTGCCGATCGGGAAAAGATCGTGTGGAACCAGGACGGTGGCTGCCGCGGCGCAGATGGCGGCGACAATCCGCCCGGAGAGGTGAAACTGGCGGACGGTTTCGACCAGCAGGGGGCTGTCGCGAAAGTTTTCTGCACCCTCCAGACCGCCGGGCAGCACAATCACGTCATAATCGCCGTCAGCCACTTCGACCAGCGGCGCATCGGCCAGCAGTTTCACGCCACGCGAGCAGACGATGGTCAGATTGCCATCGCTGGCGACGCTGGCCGTTGTTACTTGAATCCCGCCGCGCACCAGCAAATCAATGGTGGTGACCGCTTCTGTCTCTTCGCTACCAGGGGCGAGGCATACCAGTGCCGACGCGCTCATACTCACTCTCCTTACGTTTAACCATGTCATACAGGCGCACATTTTCCGGCACGCTAATGCCGTGCGCGCGGGCGCGTTTGAGCAGATATCCGGTGATGTAGTCGATTTCCGTGTGCCGCAGTGCGCGCACGTCCTGCAGCATCGAGGAGATGTTTTCTGCGGTGCTGTCGATGATCTGCTCGACGTAATAGCGGATATCGTCCGCCGAAGTGTGGATGCCCTCGCGCTCAATCACTGCCGCGACTTCGGCGCACAGGGCGGCCACTTCCTGCGGATGATTTTTCAGCTCGCCGTTCGGGCAGTCCAGCAGCGCCGTCAGCGGATTGATCACGCAGTTGACCGCCAGTTTGCGCCACAGCTGCGGGCGAATGTTGTTGTGCCAGGCCACGTCGGGCAGCACGTGCTGCAGCACGTCAGCAAGATAGCTGTAATCGCCGTCCTGCTCGCGCGCCGGCCCCATATGGGTGACGCCGCTTGCCACGTGGACGATGATGTTCCCGTCACGACGGGCCGCATGGGTGGTGATTGCCATCAGCAGCGGCTGGTGGATGCTTTTGAGTTCGTCAATGGTACCCATGCCGTTATGCACCAGCACAATTGGTGTGGTGCGGGGGAGGGTGGCGGCCAGCGCTTTGACGGCGTCCGAGACCTGCCAGGCCTTGAGCGTGACCAGCAGCAGGTCGCTTTGCGCCAGAAAATCGGGATCGTTGGCGGTGAGCGATTCGTTAAAGATACTTCCATCTTCATCGATCAGGTTTACACTGCAATACGGCTGGGGGACGCGTAGCCAGCCTTGTACCTCGTGTCCATGTTTGCACAGTGCGGTGAGCCAAAGCTGGCCCAGGGCTCCGCATCCGAGCACGGTAATTTTCATTGTTCCTCCTCACCTGCAACTACGCCAGGCGTGTCGGTTAAGTATAGCGCCGTCAGCTAAGCTTCTGTTGAGTTATGCCTCGTTGCGGGTATTATGCAACGCAACAAAAGTAAAAGGAGAAGAAAAGATGCCATCTTTCGATATTGTTTCAGAAGTTGATATCCAGGAAGTCCGCAACGGCGTGGATAACGCCAGCCGTGAAGTTGAGTCACGTTTCGATTTTCGTGGCGTAGAGGCGAGTTTTGAGCTCAACGACGCGAATAAGACCATCAAGGTGTTGAGCGAGTCCGATTTCCAGGTCAATCAGTTACTGGATATTCTGCGCGCCAAGCTGCTCAAACGCGGCATTGAAGGGACGTCTCTGGATGTGCCGGAAGAGTTCGTGCACAGCGGTAAAACCTGGTTTGTAGAAGCCAAGCTTAAGCAGGGCATTGAGAGCGCGATGCAGAAGAAAATCGTTAAGCTCATCAAAGACAGCAAGCTGAAAGTGCAGGCGCAAATTCAGGGCGAAGAGATTCGCGTCACCGGTAAAGCGCGCGACGATCTGCAGGCGGTCATGGCGCTGGTGCGCGGCGGCGACCTGGGTCAGCCGTTCCAGTTTAAGAACTTCCGCGATTAAAAACGAAAATGCCCGGCACACACGCCGGGCATTTTTTCAGGCTTTGATAGCCTGCTCCACTTCGAAGCGGTTGGTGACTTTACTGTCGATTTTGACGTAAGCGCTGCGCTCTTCCGGGACGATTAACACTTCACTTATCCCTTCTGTGGCTTCCAGCCGTTGTTTCAGCGTGTCGCTTATCTCTATACCGTCCGGGATTTCCACCCGCAGGCTGCTAACGTAGCGCGGCTCTTTCATGGTGCTGGCGACCAGCAGCCAGACCATTGCCAGCAGCGCACCCGCGAGAAACACGGTCTGCGAATCAAATAATCCGTCTACCCAGCCGCCGAGCGAGCCGCCGATGGCGACGCCCAGGAACTGGCTGGTGGAGTAAATCCCCATCGCCGTACCTTTGTATCCGGCAGGGGATTCTTTACTGATCAGCGACGGCAGCAGGGCTTCCATCAGATTGAACGCAAGGAAGAACAACTGCACGCCCAGGACCAGCTCCCAGAAGTGCGGGCCGGAGCCCCAGAGAACAATTTCCGCGATTAACAACAGCGCCACGCACCCAAGAAATACGCGCTTCATACGGCGTTTCACTTCGGCATAGATAATAAAGGGCACCACGGAGGCGAAGGAGATCAGCATGGTCACCAGATAGATTTTCCAGTGCTCTTCCGCCGGGAATCCGGCTGCCGCCAGCTGGCCGGGCAGGGCGACGAAGGTGGACATCAGCAGGATGTGCAGGCACATAATGCCGAAGTTGAGTTTCAGCAGGCGCGGTTCGACGATAACTTTGCTGAAGCAGCCTTTCACCATCCCCGACTCGCGGTTCAGGACGTGATTTTTGCTATCTGGTACGACCCAGATCGTCAGCGCAATGCCAATAGTGGCCAGCACGGCTATCATCCAGAACAGGGCGTTCAGGCCGAGCTTGTGGGTGATGATCGGGCCGAGGACCATGGCGATGGCGAAGGTGATGCCAAAGCTGACGCCGATAAAGGCCATCGCTTTGGTCCGGTTCTGTTCGCGGGTTAAATCGGAAAGCAGCGCCATGACGGCGGCGGCAATCGCGCCTGAGCCTTGCAGCGCACGGCCAAGAATAATGCCCCAGATGGAGTCCGACAGCGCGGCAATGATGCTGCCGAGCACAAAGATCATCAGGCCGCCGACGATCAGCGGTTTACGGCCAACGCGATCGGATAGTAATCCGAAAGGGATCTGGAAGACCGCCTGGGCCAGACCATAAATACCAATCGCCAGACCGATCAACGCTTCGCTGGCGCCCTGAAGCGCCATACCATAGGTGGTCAGAACAGGCAGGACCATAAACATGCCGAGCATGCGCAGCGAGAAAACAGTCCCTAAACCCCAGGTTGCGCGCAGTTCGCCTGGTGTCATTTTATAATCGTTCATTACCACCTCTGATCAAAAGCAGGCACTAGTGTAGGCGGGGTGTTAAGTGCGGTAAATAGGTGTTTGTTTAAGAGATATTACGGGGGGCAAATCATTGCCGGGTGGCGGCTTCGCCTTACCCTGCCTACCGAACCCGTAGGCCCGTGCAAGCGTAGCGCCGCCGGGCAAAAAAAAGCCGGGTTATCATCACCCGGCTTTTTCAAATCAGCGTTCTTACCAGACGTAAGTCAGCAAATTGTGTGAATCTGGCACCATAAAGTCGACGGACATCATCACGGAAAGCGAAGTGATAGCAACAATCGAGAACACAAACAGCTTACGTGCCCAGACTTTGTCGTCTTCCACTTTGTAACCGCGCAGCGCCATCCCGAGCCACCAGACGCTCACTGCCGCAGCCACCACCAGATATTTATATCCGGCGTAACCGCCAAGCGAGAGCATCAGCGTCGCCACGGCGAAAGCGATGATGTACAGCGTGATGTGATTCTTGGCGACCGAAATGCCTTTCACGACCGGCAGAACCGGGATGTTCGCTGCCTGATAATCCTTAAAGCGGAAAATCGCGATGGCGTAGGAGTGCGGCATCTGCCACAGGCTAAAGATAGCCAGCAGGATCAGCGCACCGCTGTCGAACTCGTTCGTGACGGCGCAGTAGCCAATCACCGGCGGCGCAGCGCCGGAGAGAGAACCAATCAGCGTACCGTAGACGGAGTGACGTTTCATATACAGGCTGTAGACGCCCACATACACCACGAAACCCATCACCCCCAGCCAGCAGGCCAGAGGGTTGGCACCAAACCACAGCAGCATAAAGCCAGCAAAGCCCAGCAAGGTGGCGTACACCAGCGAGACGGCAGGAGATATCAGGCCTTTGACAAGCACCCGATTCTTGGTCCTTTCCATCTTCCTGTCGATATCCATGTCGATGTAGTTGTTAAATACACAACCGGACGCAACCACCAGTGACACACCGATCAGCGTGGATGCAAAGAGGGTGTAATCGATGCTGCCCTTAGAGGCCAGCAGGAACCCTCCGATCACGGAGATCAGGTTGCCAAAGATGATGCCTGGTTTCGTTACTTGCAGGTATTGCTTAAACATACTCGCCGCTCTTAGTGAACCATCATGTTGTAGTTCAGGTTCCACATAATCCAGATGGAACCGACTACCAGGATAGCGATGATAATCACGGTAAAGATGAAGGCCGTCATGTTCCAGCCCTCATCGGATTTGGTGTTCATGTGCAGGAAGCAAACCAGATGCACCAGAATCTGTACCACAGCGGAGATCAGGACCGTGCCCAGAATCACCGTGTGAGAAGCCGTTCCGCTCATCACCATCCAGAACGGGAGTGCCGTCAGGATGATCGACAGGATAAAACCTGTCATGTAGGTTTTCACGCTACCGTGGGAAGCGCCATGATCGTTAGTATGACTCATTACATCGCCCCCATCAGATAGACAACCGAGAACACGCAGATCCACACCACGTCCAGGAAGTGCCAGAACAGACTCAGGCACATGATACGGGTGCGGTTAGTATTGGTCAGGCCGCGACGATAAACCTGGAACATCAGCACCGCCATCCAGATCAGACCAGATGTGACGTGCAGACCGTGGGTACCGACCAGCGCGAAGAACGCTGACAGGAAGCCACTTCGATCCGGGCCCATGCCTTCAGCAATCAGGTGATGGAATTCATAGAGTTCCATCCCGATAAATCCAGCACCAAACAGCCAGGTCAACGCCAGCCAGGAGACAACCTGGCTCTTGTTGTTTTTGTACATGGCGATCGCCGCCATGCCGTAGGTGATGGAGCTGAACAGCAGCAGAGCGGTTTCGACCAGAACGAACGGCAGTTCGAAAATGTCCTTGCCAGTCGGGCCGCCCGCTGTGCCGTTCACCAGAACGGCATAGGTCGCGAACAGACAGCAGAACAGAATGCAGTCGCTCATCAGGTAGATCCAGAAGCCGAAGACTTTCATCGGCCCTGTATCGTGGTGCGCGTGGTCATGCGCATGGGCAGTTGGGTGCGCCAAAGTATCAGTTGCCATTTTTCAGCCCCGCTTTAGAAATCTCATCGAAATGCTGGTTTTCCAGTTTTTCGACTTCACGGACTGGTACGTAGTAGTCCACGTCCTCGTCAAAGCTCTTCACAATCCAGCTGATGATGACGCCTGCGAAGCTCGCGATGGCCAGCCACCAGATATGCCAGATCATGGCGAAGCCAAATACCGTAGCGAAGGCGGCAATCACAATGCCCGCGCCGCTGTTTTTCGGCATGTGGATCTCTTCGTAATGAGCAGGTTGCTTGTACGCTTCGCCTTTCTCTTTCATTTCCCAGAATGCGTCGCGCTCATGGATCTGCGGCACAATGGCAAAGTTATAGAACGGAGGCGGGGAGGAGGTTGCCCACTCCAGCGTACGGCCACCCCATGGGTCACCGGTCAGGTCACGGTTCTGCTCGCGGTCGCGAATAGAGACGTAGAACTGAATCAGCTGACATGCGATACCCATTGCGATCAGCACCGCACCACAGGCTGCAACAACCAGCATTGGGTGGAACTGCGGATCAATCTGCTGGCTCAGGCGACGGGTCATACCCATGAAGCCCAGCACATACAGCGGCATGAATGCCACGAAGAAGCCCACAATCCAGAGCCAGAACGCACGTTTGCCCCAGGTTTCGTTCAGCGTGAAGCCGAAGGCTTTTGGCCACCAGTAGGTTACGCCAGCGAAGCAGCCGAAGACGACGCCGCCGATGATAACGTTATGGAAGTGCGCAATCAGGAACAGACTGTTGTGCAGAACGAAGTCAGCACCCGGTACCGCCAGCAGTACGCCGGTCATGCCACCCACAGAGAAGGTGACGATGAAGCCGATGGTCCACAGCATTGCTGAGTGGAACACGATACGGCCCTGATACATGGTGAACAGCCAGTTGAAGATCTTCACCCCGGTCGGGATGGCGATAATCATGGTGGTAATACCGAAGAAGGCGTTTACGTTCGCGCCCGCACCCATGGTGAAGAAGTGGTGCAGCCAAACAATGAACGACAGAACGGTAATACACACGGTTGCCCACACCAGTGAGGTGTAACCAAACAGACGTTTACGCGAGAAGGTCGCTGCGATTTCGGAGAACACACCGAAGACCGGCAGAACCAGGATGTACACTTCAGGGTGACCCCATGCCCAAATCAGGTTGATGTACATCATCATGTTGCCGCCCATATCATTGGTGAAGAAATGGGTGCCCAGATAGCGATCCAGGGTCAGCAACGCGACGGTAACCGTCAGAATTGGGAAGGACGCGATAATCAGGATGTTGGCGCACAGAGATGCCCAGGTAAATACCGGCATCTTGAACATGGTCATGCCAGGGGCACGCATCTTGATAATGGTCACAAAGAAGTTAATACCGGTCAGGGTCGTACCGATACCGGAGAGCTGAATCGCCCAAATCCAGTAATCGACGCCAACACCAGGACTGTACTCAATTCCCGAAAGCGGTGGGTATGCCAGCCAGCCGGTCTGTGCGAATTCGCCCACACCCAGTGACAGGTTAACCAGGATTACACCGACAACCGTGAACCAGAAGCTCAGGTTGTTCAGGAACGGGAACGCCACGTCGCGCGCGCCGATTTGCAGCGGCACAACCACGTTCATCAGGCCGATAACCAGCGGCATCGCCACGAAGAAGATCATAATCACGCCGTGCGCGGTAAAGATCTGGTCGTAGTGATGCGGTGGCAGGAAGCCGGCCTCACCTGCCGAAGCAAGTGCCTGCTGGCTACGCATCATGATTGCATCGGCAAAGCCACGAATTAACATGACGATACCGACGATGCAGTACATGATACCGAGTTTTTTGTGGTCAACCGAAGTCAGCCACTCATTCCACAGGTAGCTCCACTTACCGAAGTAAGTGATCAGGCCCAGTAAGGCCGCGCCACCAATGATAATTGCAGCAATCGTAACCACGATAATCGGTTCATGGTACGGCACTGCATCCAGTGTCAATTTTCCGAACATTTTCTTCCTCGGCCCCTTAGTGAGAGGTTTCCGCGTGGCTCATGTCCATGCCTTCCATACCTTCGTGCGAGCTGTGCTCACCTTCTGGCTGAGTCATGTTCATGCTCTTCCCGTGGTCCATAAATTTGTTCACAACGTCTTTAAACAAATCAGGTTTCACGTTAGAGAAGTATTCCACCTTGTTGTATTCGCTAGGTGTCGCCACTTTATCGAATGCCGCCATGTCAGACATGGTGTTGGTAGACTGTTTCGCTTTTTCGACCCACTGGTCGAAAGCGGCACGGTCCGGCGTTGCGATAGCTTTGAACTTCATACCTGAGAAGCCCGGGCCACTGTAGCTGGCGGAGATACCATCGTAGGTGCCTGCTTCATTCGCGATCAGGTGCAGGTTAGTCTGCATACCGGCCATCGCGTAAATCTGGCTGCCCAGACGCGGAATAAAGAAGGAGTTCATCACGGAGTTAGAGGTGACTTTGAACTGTACCGGAGTGTTCGCCGGGAAGGCGATTTCATTCACGGTGGCAATACCCTGTTCCGGATAGATGAAGAACCATTTCCAGTCCATGGAGACCACTTCAATGGTAATCGGTTTTTCATCGTGAACCAGCGGTTTGCTCGGCTCAAGCGCGTGAGTGGTTTTCCATGTCAGCACGGCAAGGAACAGGATGATCAGAATAGGGACCGTCCAGACCACAGCTTCCACTTTGTTGGAGTGTGACCAGTTAGGGCTATACTTCGCATCTTTATTGCTCGCACGGTACTTCCAGGCGAAACCAACTGCCATCAAAATGGCAGGAATAACGACGATCATCATCAGGCCGAAGGCCGTCAGAATCAGGGAACGTTGTTCCAGTCCAATCTGTCCTTTGGGGTCGAGAAGCGCAGAATCACAGCCACTGAGTAAAACAGTGCCTGCAAATAACGACAACCATCCCAAACTTTTATTGTATTTCCTAAGTGTCATTTAACGACCTCAATTCCACGGGGACCTGGTGGCGTTTAAAGTGTGGGGGCATTTTACGGGAAGGTTACATTACTGTAAACATCATTAGCCCTGTGTCAGGAAGGTGTTACCGGGTTCTGCCGCACGTGTCACATGTGTTGCAAATTATGTCTACTTTTAAGACAAAAGCCCGACAGGACGGGAGTTATAACGAAAGGGCCCTTAAGGATACCCCAAACAGGGCAATTGGTATAACCATTGTTAAAAATAAACAATAAATTAACAAAAAAGCATCAATAAAAAGACAATTGAAATACGAAAATTTAAACTCCCCAAAGCTGAATCGTTTAATGAAAAATAGCGAAACGCTGAGGGTTCCTGTAATTTCCGAAAACTATCCCGCACAAAACAACAAATATTTTTTTCAGCGGACGTCGGTTATTTCACCGTTATAATTACCTGGCGTTATTACCACGGGAAATAACCTTTCGGTTTTAGCTTCAGGTCAGCCGGGTTTTACGCAGCGCCATGAAATCAAGGACACCGCCGGTGACAATCCCGACGACCGCAAGCAGACCGCCGACGTCCAGCAGGATCGCCTCAAACGGCAGGGTAAGCGGGGTGGATGCATTGATTATCAACACGATCAGCCACAGGGCCAGCATCGCACAGCCGACCATTAACAGCCGCAAGGCAAAGCGATACGCGCGCTGATATTCCGTGCGCGGCATAAAGTGATCCGTTTGCTGGGTATATTCCAGGGTCTGTCGACAAACCAGCAGGAGTAATATTCCTGGCACCGCCGCAAAGACCGAGAAAAGATAAAACGTCGGCCAGCCGTGGGCTTCGACAAACCAGCCGGCAATCGGGCCAACATACACACGACCTACGGCAGAAAGGGCAGAGAGCAGGGCAAACTGCGTCGCGGAAAACGATTTATTGCACAGGGTCATCAGCAGCGCGACAAACGCCGCCGTTCCCATCCCGCCGCACAGGTTTTCGAAGAATACGGCGGCGGCCATGCTGATCATATTCTTATCGGTGATGGAGAGCAGCCAGTAACCAGCGTTGGACACTCCCTGCAAAATGCCGAAGATCAGCAGGGCGCGGAACAGCGACAGACGCTGCATCAACACCCCGCCGTAAAGTGCGCCAAGAATGGTCGCAAACAGGCCGAGGGTTTTGTTCACCACGCCGACTTCACCGGCATCGAAACCCACGCCGCGGATCAGGAAGGTGGTGGTCAGGCTCATGGCGAAGGCATCGCCGAGCTTATAAAGGACGATCAGCAGTAAAATCAGCCACGCATTATTGCGCCCGAAGAAGTCGCGCAGCGGTTCGGCGACAGCCTGCTCGAGCGTACGAGGAACCGGAATAACGTCGCTCGGCTCCGGGGCAAAAAAAGTCGCAATGATGCATGGGATCAGCAGGGCGGCCATCAGCCAGTACATCCCCTGCCAGCCGAGATAGCGGTCGGCCAGCCACAGGGCTAACCCGCCGGAGACCAGCATCCCCAGGCGATAGCCCAGCACGCTGATCGCAGCACCGGTTCCGCGCTCTTCAGCTGGTAATACGTCCGTTTTCCAGGCATCAAAAACGATATCCTGTGAGGCCGAGCAGAAGGCGATTACCACCGCCAGCGCGGCCATCCAGCGCAATTGCGTTGACGGCTCGAGGAATCCCATTGCGGCAATCGCCAGCAATAGCAGAATCTGAGTCATCACCAGCCAGCCGCGGCGACGGCCGAGGAAGGGCGGGGTATAGCGGTCCATCACCGGTGACCATAAAAACTTAAAGACGTAGGCCTGGCCGACAAGGGAGAAGAAACCGATGGTTTTGAGATCGATATTCTCGACCGTCATCCAGGCCTGAAGCGTGCCGGAGGTGAGGGCGAGAGGTAAACCGGAGGCGAAACCAAGGATCAGCAGAATGGCTGATTTAGGTTGCTGGAAAATGCGCAAGTAATGACTGGACATGTTTCTATATGACTGACCCGGCGTAGCGCCGGGTCAGTGTGCGGGATTAGCGCGCGTTCTGCTTGATGAATTCGTGAATGCTGGTGTCCTGCGCCATATCGGCGATGGTGTCGGTCAGCACGCTGTTTACCGCGTTAGCAATGTTCTGGTTGGATGCCTGGAAGGCGCCTTCAACCGAGTAGCTTGCGCGATAGTTTTTGTTCATCTTATTGCCGTTCTTCGCGGTAGCGATGATGGCGATATCGGCTTTGGTGGAGATGTTGTAGCGCACGTTGCCCTGAGAAACGTCGGCATACAGATTGTTCACAATGATCTGCAGATCAACGGCACCGCTTGGGCCAACCATGTAACCGCGAGCGGTCATCTGTTTTTCCAGTACTTCCTGCAGCAGGAAGCGCAGGTCGCGGGAAGCGGTCAGGGTGACTTGCTGGTTATCACGCGTCACTTTCGCCAGCGCTTGATCCTGACGCTGATCGGCACCGTTGATACTCACGGTCACGCCCATCAGGCTAGGGTCCTGCTGAGGCAGGGTGATTTTTGGCGAAACGTCAATGGTGGTCGGCGGAGTGGCACAACCAGCCAGCATGAAGAGTGCTACCAGCGGAAAGAAGAGTTTTTTTAACATTTCAGGTTCTCAACGGATCGTTAGCATATAAAGAGAAAAATTGTCGCCATCATAACATCGCCAACGGCGAGGGGAAGTGGTCAACGCATGTAAATTCATCGTCTTGTCTGAAATCTGACCACCACTGAGATTTTCCTCACCTCACCGGTGACAAAACGTATGAGTGAGACAGTGAACTTCATCCGTTTGAATGAGGAAATCAGACGAAAGCTAAATATTTGTTGTCTTGATGTAATGGAAGCGGTAAAAGCGGCTAACATTTAAAGGGATGGGTGACATCTCAGCGTTGTCAGAGGAGTAATATCATGATGATACGTGAACAGATCGAAGAAAAACTAAGGACAGCGTTTAATCCCGTGTTCCTCGAAGTTGTCGATGAGAGCTACCGTCATAATGTGCCGGCCGGTTCTGAAAGCCATTTCAAAGTGGTGTTAGTGAGCGACCGCTTCGCGGGAGAACGCTTTCTCAATCGTCACCGTATGATCTACGGAACGCTGACGGAAGAACTCTCCACCACCGTGCATGCGCTGGCACTGCATACTTACACCATAAAAGAGTGGGAAGGATTGCAGGATACGATCTTCGCCTCACCGCCATGTCGAGGGGCGGGAAGCATCGCCTGATAAATCCGATTTGCAACCGCTGGAGTTTTTCCAGTATGTTGCATACAGAATGATGTCAAGACGGCCTGCGGGCCGTTTTGTTTTGTCTGCGTTTTGAACGTGTGGGGCGAATTTTAGGCCAAAAACAGCCTTAAATTGTGAAAAAAGCCGCAGCAAGAAGCCCCAACCGTTCTCGACTCACCCAAGTGATGCCGCTATAATGCCGCGTCTTAATGAATGTCTTCGGGATGATTCTGGCGACAGGGAATGTGAATCTGCTAAATAGTGAGCATCCCGGTATTGCGAGACAAATTCAGAGTTGACCGAGCACTGTGATTTTTTTGAGGTAACAAGATGCAAGTTTCAGTTGAAACCACTCAAGGCCTTGGCCGCCGTGTAACGATTACTATCGCTGCTGACAGCATCGAAACTGCTGTGAAAAGCGAGCTGGTCAACGTAGCAAAAAAAGTACGTATTGACGGCTTCCGTAAGGGTAAAGTACCGATGAATGTCGTTGCTCAGCGTTATGGCGCTTCTGTTCGCCAGGACGTGCTGGGTGACCTGATGAGCCGCAACTTCATTGATGCCATCATCAAAGAAAAAATCAATCCAGCTGGCGCACCGAACTACGTTCCGGGCGAATACAAACTGGGCGAAGACTTCACCTACTCCGTAGAGTTCGAAGTGTACCCGGAAGTTGAGCTGAAAGGTCTGGAAACCATCGAAGTTGAAAAACCAGTTGTCGAAGTGACCGACGCTGACGTTGATGGCATGCTGGACACTCTGCGTAAGCAGCAGGCGAACTGGAAAGACAAAGACGGCGCTGTTGATGCAGAAGACCGCGTCACCATCGACTTCTCCGGCTCTGTAGACGGCGAAGAGTTCGAAGGCGGCAAAGCGTCTGACTTCGTACTGGCGATGGGCCAGGGTCGTATGATCCCAGGCTTCGAAGACGGTATCAAAGGCCACAAAGCGGGCGAAGAGTTCACCATCGACGTGACCTTCCCTGAAGAGTACCACGCTGAAAACCTGAAAGGTAAAGCAGCGAAGTTCGTCATCAACCTGAAGAAAGTTGAAGAGCGCGAACTGCCAGAACTGACTGAAGAATTCATCAAACGTTTCGGCGTTGAAGATGGTTCCGTAGCGGGTCTGCGTGCAGAAGTGCGTAAAAACATGGAGCGCGAGCTGAATGGCGCCGTGCGTAACCGTGTGAAATCTCAGGCTATCGAAGGTCTGGTGAAAGCGAACGAAATCGACGTTCCTGCAGCACTGATTGACAGCGAAATCGACGTTCTGCGTCGCCAGGCTGCACAGCGCTTCGGTGGTAACCAGCAGCAAGCGCTGGAACTGCCTCGTGAACTGTTCGAAGAGCAGGCTAAACGCCGCGTTGTTGTCGGTCTGCTGCTGGGCGAAGTGATTCGTACCCACGAGCTGAAAGCTGACGAAGACCGCGTGAAAGGCCTGATCGAAGAGATGGCTTCTGCTTACGAAGATCCACGTGAAGTGGTTGAGTTCTACGGCAGCAACAAAGAGCTGATGGACAACATGCGCAACGTAGCCCTGGAAGAGCAGGCTGTTGAAGCGGTGCTGGCTAAAGCGAAAGTGTCTGAAAAAGCCACTTCTTTCAACGAACTGATGAACCAGCAGGCGTAATTCAGCCCCAACGGTTTAAAGTTTGAACAAAAACCCGTTGCCTTCTGGTGACGGGTTTTTTTATCGCAGTAATAGCCCAGGAAGAGTGCTAAAACGCCCTTTCAGTGTTAGCGTTACAGCAAAAGATTGTTATGCTTGAAATATGGCGATGCCGTCCCCATAAGTGTGTAATCACGATGAATGAGACTGGCTGATAATCCGTCCATAAGGTTACAATCAGTACAGCAGGTATTTTCCAATTTTTATCCAGGAGACGGAAATGTCATACAGTGGCGAACGAGATAACTTTGCACCCCATATGGCTCTGGTGCCTATGGTTATCGAACAGACCTCTCGCGGGGAACGTTCTTTTGATATCTATTCCCGTCTGCTCAAGGAACGCGTTATCTTTCTGACCGGCCAGGTGGAAGACCACATGGCGAACCTGATTGTGGCGCAGATGCTGTTCCTGGAAGCGGAAAACCCGGAAAAAGACATTTACCTGTATATTAACTCCCCAGGCGGCGTCATCACTGCCGGGATGTCCATCTATGACACCATGCAGTTCATCAAGCCTGACGTCAGCACCATTTGTATGGGGCAGGCGGCATCCATGGGGGCGTTCCTGCTGACGGCAGGCGCGAAGGGCAAACGTTTCTGTCTGCCAAATTCCCGCGTGATGATTCACCAGCCGCTGGGCGGATACCAGGGTCAGGCGACAGATATTGAAATTCATGCGCGTGAAATTCTGAAAGTGAAAGGGCGCATGAATGAACTTATGGCGCACCACACGGGTCAATCACTTGAGCAGATCGAGCGTGATACCGAGCGCGATCGCTTCCTCTCCGCATCAGAGGCAGTTGAGTACGGCTTAGTCGACTCCATTTTGACCCATCGTAATTGATGCCCACGGCGCGAGTGTGCCGCTATACTAAGGTAGGCGGCACTTTGCTTCATAGCGACTTGCGTCTGAGAATGGCATTTGCGTCGTCATGTGCGGCACAAAGAACTTAATAAGAGGTTTGGACTCATGACAGATAAACGCAAAGATGGTTCGGGCAAACTGCTGTACTGCTCTTTTTGCGGCAAAAGCCAGCATGAAGTGCGTAAACTGATTGCCGGGCCGTCCGTGTATATCTGCGACGAATGTGTCGATTTATGTAACGACATCATCCGCGAAGAGATTAAAGAAGTAGCGCCTCACCGTGAGCGCAGCGCATTGCCGACTCCACACGAGATCCGTCATCATCTTGATGATTACGTTATCGGCCAGGAACCGGCAAAAAAAGTGCTGGCCGTTGCGGTGTACAACCACTACAAACGTCTGCGTAACGGCGACACCAGCAATGGTGTTGAACTCGGCAAAAGTAACATTCTGCTGATCGGCCCAACGGGTTCCGGTAAAACGCTGCTGGCTGAAACGCTGGCACGCCTGCTGGACGTTCCGTTCACCATGGCGGATGCGACCACTCTGACCGAAGCCGGTTACGTGGGTGAAGACGTTGAAAACATCATTCAGAAACTGCTGCAGAAGTGCGACTACGACGTACAGAAAGCACAGCGCGGTATCGTTTACATCGATGAGATCGACAAGATCTCCCGTAAATCCGATAACCCGTCTATCACCCGTGACGTCTCGGGCGAGGGCGTTCAGCAGGCTCTGCTGAAGCTGATTGAAGGTACCGTTGCCGCTGTTCCGCCGCAGGGCGGACGTAAGCATCCGCAGCAGGAGTTCTTGCAGGTTGATACCTCCAAGATCCTGTTCATCTGTGGCGGTGCGTTTGCAGGCCTGGATAAAGTGATCGCGAACCGCGTTGAAACCGGCTCCGGCATTGGTTTTGGCGCGACGGTGAAAGCCAAGTCCGAGAAAGCGAACGAAGGCGAACTGCTGTCGCAGGTTGAGCCAGAAGATTTGATCAAGTTTGGTCTGATCCCTGAGTTCATCGGTCGTCTGCCGGTCGTGGCAACGCTGAATGAGCTGAGCGAAGATGCGCTGATTCAGATCC
This sequence comes from Lelliottia sp. EB106-05-01-XG201, assembly GCF_058791735.1. Taxonomy (NCBI): domain Bacteria; kingdom Pseudomonadati; phylum Pseudomonadota; class Gammaproteobacteria; order Enterobacterales; family Enterobacteriaceae; genus Lelliottia; species Lelliottia sp. EB106-05-01-XG201. The sequence continues at coordinate 3,567,393 of NZ_JBYTDV010000001.1, read as the reverse complement.
TGAAAGAGCCGAAAAATGCGCTGACCAAGCAGTATCAGGCATTGTTCAATCTCGAAGGTGTGGATCTGGAATTCCGTGACGAAGCGCTGGTCGCTATCGCCAAGAAAGCGATGGTCCGTAAAACGGGTGCGCGTGGTCTGCGCTCTATCGTTGAAGCCGCGCTGCTCGACACCATGTACGATTTACCGTCCATGGAAGATGTCGAAAAAGTGGTGATCGACGAGTCCGTGATCAGCGGCCAGTCTAAGCCAATGCTGATGTATGGCAAGCCGGAAGCGCAGCAGGCATCTGGCGAATAATTAGCCAAATCATACAAGCAGTTAATCAAAAAGGGGGGATTTTATCTCCCCTTTTATTTTTCCGTATTCATAGCGTTGAATGTGTGGGAAACATCCCCATATACTGGTTACATGTTTATGGTTGTGTAACACAGTGACATGACCTGCTTACCTGGCGGACACTAAACTAAGAGAGAGCTCTATGAATCCTGAGCGTTCTGAACGCATTGAAATCCCCGTATTGCCGCTGCGCGATGTGGTGGTTTATCCGCACATGGTCATACCCTTATTTGTAGGGCGGGAAAAATCTATCCGTTGCCTTGAAGCCGCCATGGATCATGATAAAAAAATCATGCTGGTTGCGCAGAAAGAAGCATCAACGGATGAGCCGGGTGTAAACGATCTTTTCACCGTCGGGACCGTGGCCTCTATTTTACAAATGCTGAAGCTGCCTGACGGCACCGTGAAGGTGCTGGTAGAAGGCTTGCAGCGTGCGCGTATCACCACTCTTTCTGACGACGGCGAGCACTTCTCTGCGAAAGCGGAGTACCTTGAGTCTCCTGCGCTCGACGAGCGCGAGCAGGAAGTGCTGGTGCGCACCGCGATTAGCCAGTTCGAAGGCTACATCAAGCTGAACAAAAAAATCCCACCAGAAGTGCTGACGTCGCTCAACAGCATCGACGATCCTGCGCGTCTGGCGGATACCATCGCTGCACACATGCCGCTTAAGCTGGCTGACAAACAGTCTGTGCTGGAGATGTCCGACGTGAACGAACGTCTGGAATATCTGATGGCGATGATGGAATCTGAAATCGATCTGCTGCAGGTTGAGAAACGCATTCGCAACCGCGTCAAAAAGCAGATGGAAAAATCTCAGCGCGAGTACTATCTGAACGAGCAAATGAAAGCCATTCAGAAAGAGCTCGGCGAGATGGACGACGCGCCAGACGAAAACGAAGCGCTGAAGCGTAAGATCGACGCGGCGAAAATGCCGAAAGAGGCAAAAGAGAAAGCCGAAGCAGAACTGCAGAAGCTGAAAATGATGTCTCCGATGTCCGCTGAAGCGACCGTGGTTCGCGGCTATATCGAATGGATGGTTCAGGTACCCTGGAACGCCCGCAGCAAGGTGAAAAAAGACCTGCGTCAGGCGCAAGAGATCCTCGACACTGACCATTACGGCCTCGAGCGCGTCAAAGACCGCATCCTTGAGTATCTTGCGGTTCAGAGCCGTGTGAACAAGCTGAAGGGCCCAATTCTGTGCCTCGTAGGGCCTCCTGGTGTGGGTAAAACCTCTCTGGGTCAGTCCATTGCCAAAGCCACCGGACGTAAATACATCCGTATGGCGCTCGGCGGCGTGCGTGACGAAGCGGAAATTCGCGGTCACCGTCGGACTTACATCGGCTCTATGCCGGGCAAACTGATTCAGAAAATGGCGAAAGTGGGCGTTAAAAACCCGCTGTTCCTGCTCGATGAGATCGACAAAATGTCTTCGGACATGCGTGGCGATCCGGCGTCGGCGCTGCTGGAAGTGTTAGATCCAGAACAGAACGTGGCGTTCAGCGATCACTACCTGGAAGTGGACTACGATCTGAGCGATGTGATGTTCGTGGCAACCTCTAACTCGATGAACATTCCGGCTCCGCTGCTGGATCGTATGGAAGTGATCCGTCTGTCCGGTTACACGGAAGACGAAAAGCTGAACATCGCCAAGCGCCATCTGCTGTCAAAACAGATTGAGCGTAACGCGCTGAAAGAGAGCGAAATTACGGTCGACGATAGTGCCATTATCAGCATTATTCGTTACTACACTCGCGAAGCGGGCGTGCGTAGCCTTGAGCGTGAAATCTCGAAACTGTGCCGTAAGGCGGTGAAACAGCTGCTGCTGGATAAATCCCTGAAACACATTGAGATTAACGGCGACAATCTGCACGAATATCTGGGCGTACAGCGCTTCGATTATGGTCGTGCCGATAACGAAAACCGCGTGGGCCAGGTGACCGGTCTGGCATGGACGGAAGTGGGCGGCGATCTGCTGACCATTGAAACCGCCTGTGTGCCAGGCAAAGGCAAGCTGACCTACACCGGTTCTCTGGGCGAAGTGATGCAGGAGTCCATCCAGGCTGCGCTGACCGTGGTCCGTGCGCGTGCGGAGAAGCTGGGTATTAATCCGGACTTCTACGAAAAACGCGACATCCACGTTCACGTTCCGGAAGGGGCAACGCCGAAAGACGGTCCAAGTGCGGGTATCGCTATGTGTACCGCGCTGGTGTCCTGTCTGACGGGTAACCCGGTTCGCGCTGATGTGGCGATGACCGGTGAGATCACCCTGCGTGGTCTGGTGCTGCCAATCGGTGGTTTGAAAGAAAAACTGCTGGCTGCGCACCGCGGTGGTATTAAAACCGTATTGATCCCGCATGAGAACAAACGTGATCTGGAAGAGATTCCTGACAATGTTATCGCCGATCTCGATATCCATCCGGTGAAACGCATTGAGGAGGTTCTGAGCCTCGCGCTGCAGAATGAGCCCTCTGGAATGCAGGTTGTAACCGCAAAATAGTGACCTCGCGCAAAGAGCGTTAAGAAAAACAAGGCTGACAGGTGATTTCTCACTTGCCAGCCTTTTTTTGTATAGCTAATTTAGATTGCTGATTGGGTTAGCCATCAACAACGGGTGTTGTAAGGTCATGGCAGGCCTGATATAACTGCTGCGCGGTCGCGTCGTGAAGGATTCAGGCGCGATATAAATTATAAAGAGAGGAAGAGAACAGTGAATAAATCTCAACTGATTGACAAAATTGCTGCGGGTGCTGATATCTCTAAAGCTGCGGCTGGACGTGCGTTAGATGCATTAATTGCCTCTGTAACTGAATCTCTGCAATCCGGGGATGACGTTGCGCTGGTAGGTTTTGGTACTTTTGCTGTTAAAGAGCGTGCTGCCCGTACTGGCCGCAACCCTCAGACCGGTAAAGAGATCACCATCGCTGCCGCTAAAGTGCCAGGTTTCCGTGCAGGTAAAGCACTGAAAGACGCAGTAAACTGATCGCTTTCTCGTTCAAGGGAAGTTGAAAAGTACAAGGGCGCATCATTTGATGTGCCTTTTTTGTTTGTCCCGGGCGACTTTATGCGACTTTATGCGAGTTGTGGGCTGACATTTACCCCGGTTTCTTGTCACAATACGACCCTTACGCGCTGCGGTCAGGATATTTCCCAGCGTGAGGTCACAAGTCACCTACAGCGGAGTGTGGTTTCACCATGATGGACAACTTACGCACGGCTGCTAACAGTCTCGTGCTCAAGATTATTTTCGGTATCATTATCGTGTCGTTCATTCTGACCGGCGTGAGTGGATACCTGATTGGCGGAAGCAGCAACTACGCCGCCAAAGTAAATGGCCAGGAAATCAGCCGCGGGCAGTTTGAAAATGCCTTTGCCGGGGAACGTAATCGCATGCAGCAACAGCTGGGCGATCAGTTCTCTGAGCTTGCAGCGAACGAAGGCTACATGAAAACCTTACGTCAGCAGACCGTAAACCGTCTTATCGACGAAGCGCTGCTGGACCAGTATGCCAGACACCTGGGCCTCGGCATCAGCGACGATCAGGTTAAGAAAGCCATCTTTGCAACTCAGGCTTTCCAGAACAACGGCAAATTCGACAACACGCGCTACACCTCTATCGTCAATCAGATGGGCATGACCCCGGACCAGTACGCTCAGGCGCTGCGCAACCAGCTGACGACACAGCAGCTGATCAACGCGGTCGTCGGTACCGATTTCATGCTGAAAGGCGAGACTGACGAGCTGGCAGCCCTGGTGGCGCAGCAGCGTGTGGTTCGCACGGCCACGATTGACGTCAACGCCCTGGCGGCAAAACAGTCGGTCAGCGACGACGAAATCAAAGCCTACTACGAGCAGAACAAAAACAACTTCACCGCTCCTGAGCAGTTCCGCGTCAGCTACATCAAGCTGGATGCCGCTGCGATGCAGGAAACCGCGTCTGACAGCGAAATCCAGTCTTACTACGACCAGCATCAGGATCAGTTCACTCAGGCTCAGCGTAACCGCTACAGCGTGATTCAGACCAAAACCGAGGCGGATGCTAAGGCGATTGTCGACGAGCTGGCCAAAGGCGCTGATTTTGCCGCGCTGGCGAAAGAAAAATCCACCGACATCATCTCTGCGAAAAACGGCGGGGATATGGGCTGGCTGGAAGATGCGACTACCCCAGATGAGCTGAAAAACGCGGGCCTGAAAGAGAAAGGTCAATTGTCCGGTGTGATCAAATCTTCCGTTGGCTTCCTGGTGGCGCGTCTGGATGATGTTCAGCCTGCCAAAACCAAACCGCTGGCTGACGTTCGCGATGATATCGCAGCGAAAGTGAAGCAGGAAAAAGCGCTGGATGCTTACTACGCTCTGCAGCAGAAAGTGAGTGACGCGGCAAGCAATGACAACGAATCCCTGGCGGGCGCAGAACAGGCCGCTGGCGTGAAAGCCGTTGAAACAGGCTGGTTCGGTCACGATAACCTGCCAGAAGAGCTGAACTTCAAGCCGGTTGCTGACGCTATCTTCAACGGTGGCCTGGTGGGTGAGAACGGCACGCCGGGCAGCAACTCTGACATCATTACCGTGGACGGCGATCGTGCATTTGTGGTGCGCGTAGCAGAACACAAACCAGAAGCCATCAAGCCGCTGGATGCTGTGAAAGATCAGATTGCAACGCTGGTGAAACACACCAAAGCGGAACAGCAGGCGAAGCTGGATGCAGAAAAACTGCTGGCTGAGCTGAAAGCAGGCAAAGGTGACGCGGCGCTGAAAGCGGCAGGTCTGAGCTTCGGTGAGGCGAAAACCCTGAGCCGTACCGGTCAGGATCCGGTGAGCCAGGCGGCGTTTGGTCTGAGCCTGCCAGCGAAAGACAAACCGAGCTTTGGTACGGCGTCAGATATGCAGGGCAACATTGTTCTGCTGGCGCTGGACGAAGTGAAAGCAGGCACCATGCCGGAAGAGCAGAAAAAGGCGATGGTTCAGGGGATCACCCAGAACAACGCCCAGATCGCTTTCGAAGCACTGATGAGCAACCTGCGTAAAGACGCCAAAATCAAGCTGGGCGATATCATCACGCAGCAGCAGTAATTACGGCGCTGCTCGCAGATTTTCGCAACGCTCTGCAACATTCAAAGGCCGCTTTCGCGGCCTTTTCCATTTCTGAAATCTGCTGTTTGTGCTTGTTTTGCCGGGGCGATATCGTTCCCTCGCTGTCAACAAACAAGGAGAAAACAGCATGAAACGTGGAATCAAAGCACTCTTTATCACTCTTGCGATCGCCACTACGGGGGTGAGTTGTAGCGCACTGGCGACGACACCGGCGGCGAAAACCCATACCGTTGCGACAACGGCGGAAGTCGCCAGCCCTGACGCTACCGCTTCACAGCCGAAGGCAACGGTGAGCAACAAAGCGGTCGATGACGAAGGTACCCGGGTCAGTATCAACTCGGCGTCGGCAGAAGATCTGGCGCGCGCCATGAACGGCGTGGGGCTTAAAAAGGCGCAGGCCATTGTCGGCTATCGCGACGAATACGGCCCGTTCAAAACGCTCGACGATCTGAAGCAGGTGCCGGGGATTGGCAGCGCACTGGTTGAGCGCAACCTCGCACACCTGACACTCTAATCACACAATAACTTGCACAGTGGCAAAATTTTGCCAGGATAAAGAGGTCATACCAGTTATGACCTCTTACCCTATAACAACTTCAAGGCTTGTGCGCTATGCAGACTCAGATCAAAGTACGCGGATACCATCTCGACGTTTACCAGCACGTGAACAATGCTCGTTATCTCGAATTCCTCGAAGAGGCTCGCTGGGACGGGCTGGAAAACAGTGAAAGCTTCCAGTGGCTCACGGCGCACAACATCGCTTTTGTGGTTGCCAATATCAACATCAACTACCGCCGTCCGGCCGTGCTCGGCGATCGCCTGACGGTGACCAGCCAGTTGCAACAGCTAAACGGGAAAAGCGGCGTGTTGAGCCAGGTGGTAACGCTCGACCCGGAAGGGCAGGTTGTTGCCGATGCGCTGATTACCTTTGTCTGTATCGATTTGAAAACGCAGAAAGCGCTGCCGCTGGAAGGGGAATTACGCGAGAAGCTTGATCTGTTAATTGAATAATTTGCGACCGGGTGAAGGTGATTCACCCGGACAAACAGCGGCTTACTTCAGCCCGGTCTTTTTCTTCATCAGGGCCATCACACCAGGCTTATCGGCCAGGTAGTGATTCAGGCCGTTGGCGCGCAGGTTACAGGCGGCGCATTGACCACAGCCGTCACCTTTGATGCCGTTGTAGCAGGTCAGGGTTTCGTTGCGAACCAGGTCCAGTTTGCCCCAGTAATCGGCCAGCGCCCAGGTCTCAGCTTTATCGAGCCACATCAGCGGCGTTTCAAAGCGGGTCTCTTTTGCCATACCCAGATCGACGGCGTGATTGAGCGCTTTCACAAACTCGTCGCGGCAGTCCGGGTAGCCGGAGAAATCCGTTTCACACACGCCGGTGATCACCGCTTCGGCTTTCACCTGGTAGGCGTAAATGGCGGTCAGCGTCAGGAACAGAATATTGCGGCCAGGCACGAAGGTATTCGGAATGCCGCTCGAATCCGGCTCATAGTCGGGAACGGGAATACTGTCGCGCGTCAGGCTGCTGACGGCCAGTTCGTTTAACAGCGTGACGTCCAGCACCTTGTGCGCGCGTGCGCCCAGTTTCAGCGCCAGTTCGCGGGCAACGTCGATTTCAGCGCGATGGCGCTGACCATAATCAAACGTCACGCAATGCACTTCATCATACTGATGCAGGGCCTGAACCAGACAGGTGGTGGAATCCTGTCCTCCGCTGAACACGACGACGGCACGTTTCATAAATAAGTCTCAACAGTATCGGTAAAAACAATATGGTAACGTCTGGCACGCGTGGCGACCAGCTTCTTCACGCGCTCGGGGCCGGAAGCCAGGCCTGCGAAAAATCAAACCAGCCGCGGGTATTGAGGCGAATGCCGTTCACCCCCGGCGGGGCGCTGATCTGATACTGATAGTTAAACAGCGGCGTCAGCACCGCGTTTTCCATCAGATGGGTGAAAATCGACTGCAGGCCCGAGTGCCTGGCCTGCTCGCTGATCTGCATCTGTACCGCATCCAGCGTCGCCTGCAGGTGCGCAAACTGCGGCGCACTCAGCAGATGCGGCCACAGCGTGTCGCAGCGCAGCCACTGCTCCAGCGTATACCCCGGCGCTTCACCGATCAGCCTGTCGCCCATCATCAGATCGGCTTGTGCAAAATAGCTACAGCCGTCCCAGGTTTTCGCGTCGTGGAAAATGACCGTCAGCGCGCAGCCCTCTTTTGCCAGATACTGTTTGAGCTGCTCGGCCATGGTGTGTAACTCGACCGGCAAATGGTAGATCAGGGTCAGCGCTTCGGGGAGCGCGACATCTTTCAGCTCCGGCCAGTCAGGGATCGTCCAGCCCGGCAGTAACTCATGCGCAGGCGTGATCAGGTTTTCATCCAGCGGCAGCGTGTGCAGAAGCGTGGTGTGATGGATGATATTGATGAGGCGCTGCGCCTGCCGTTTACTCAGGCGTCCGCTCTGTTTCAGGGTAAGATAGCAAAACCCGAGGCTGGTACTGCTGCTGACCAGCCGCAGATTCGCCAGTTCGTCAGGCTCGCCGATGGCGATCTGTACCGGATGGCGACAACTGGTGCCTAAATCCTGCTCGAACAGTTGCGGGGTGATCCAGAATTCGATGGCCTTGAGCAACGGGTGGCTGAGATGGTACTGCTCATGACACTCCAGCCGCACCAGATCGGGATCAAACACGGCGAGCCGGAATGGGCCGCTGCCGATCAACGGCTGCTCGGGATGGGCCAGACGGCTGCAGTAGCTTGCCAGGCGATGAGCCAGCCAGTAATCCGGCTGGTGCAACACGAAGGTCAGGCACTGAGGGTGGGTCACCTCAACGTGCAGCACGCTGCTAAACAGCCGCCGCAGGGCGGGAAGGGCAAAGAGTTCCAGCAGACTGGCGCGCAGTTGCGCCGTTTCGACCTTATCGCCGTTATGCCAGTGCAGCGTCGAGCGAATGTAAAAGTGCCAGCGCAAGCCATCGGCAGACACCTCCCAGTGGTGGGCAAGATCGCCAGCCGGTTCGCGGCTGTCACCGTCAAACCGCGTCAGCCCGGAGAACACCTGGCCGACCAGGTGCTGCTCCGCGCGCCCCGGTAAAAAGCCCGAATGGAGCGGATCGAGGGAGCGATAGTAGGGGATGCGCAGCGTCGGCGTGTCGTTCTGCCACTGCCCGCCGAGGAAAGGGTGTAGCAATGCCCGTAGTTCCGGGGCGTCGAGCTGCGCCAGCTCTAAGGCATCGTGTTGCAGCCCGCGCGTCAGCGCCTGCTCCATCATCTCATTGCGCAGACTGTCGGGCGTGACGTGAAAAGTTAAGGTGCCGCGTTTACCGCGTCCGGATTGCGCTTGCCAGCTCAGCCAGCCCGCCTCCTGCGCCTGGCGCAACAGCGTACGCACGTGCCGCTCGCTGCAAAAACAGCGTTCCGCCAGTTCCGCCACGGTAATCTGCTGAGGCTCACCGGCAGAGGGTTGCCAGAGGCGTTGAAACTGATTCAGTCTGTTGAGTTGACGCATCGTTGCTGCCCTGAGGATGAAAAGTTAATGCCAGTGGTACGCCTGACAGTGTTGACGCAGCAGATCCAGCAGCCGCCGCGCAGCAAAGGTCAGCGGCGATTTTTGCGAATACAGCACGTGATATTCCGCCTGCGGCAGGCTGTCGATATTCAGCATACACAGCTGGTCCTGCAAACCAAACGGAGCCTGCATCGCGCGCGCCACGATGGTCAGATAATCCGACGCTAATACCAGACTCAGCCCGGAGATCATCGAGTCCGTGCGAAGGGGCGTTTGCGCCAACGGCGGCAGAAGTTCATTCACCGCCAGCTGCTGGTAATACCCCATGTCGGTCTCCGGCAGCACCCAGCGCGCATTTTGCAGCGCGTCGAAGGTGGTTGCCTCCGCCAGCGGATGTCCTTTACGGGCGATAATCCCGAATGAGGCATTGAACAGCGGCTCGCGCACCAGATCGTCCAGCGGGAACCCTGGCCCGGCGGTACCGACGGCAAAATCCAGTCGTCCTTCACGCAGGGCCGGTAACAGCATCGACAGCTGTCCCTCTTTCACCAGCAGCGTGGACTGGGGAAACTGCGCTTTGAAGGCGTCGTTGAGCGCCGGAAAAACCGTTACCGCGAGGAGTGAGGAGAACCCCATCGCCACCGCGCCCTGCGAGAACTGGTCGATCTGCCGGATCTCATCGGCCGCCCGCTCCAGCTCCTCAAGAATAAACTGCATGCGCTGGGAAAAGGCCCGCCCGGTTTCCGTTAACGTCATCCCCTGATTCCCGCGCACGATCAGCCGGGTCTCCAGCGTCTGCTCCAGTTCACGCAAGGTTCTGCTGACCGCCGGTTGAGATAGCCCGAGCGCCCTGGCCGCGCCGCGTATACTGCCGCTGCGGATAACCTGCTGAAACACCTTCAGTTGCTGCAACTTTGGCAAATAACGCAACGCCAGCCCCTATCAGTAAAAAGTATCACCTGTACAAAAATTGTATCTTATGGCGGGGTGGTAAAGCTGCTAACGTCGATGAAGATAAAACATAAAACGTTGTTGTTCAGTCTGTTATGTGATGCATGTCGCATTTTACCTTCACCTGTCGATACCCCTCCGGCGAGGTGATAACAAAAGAGATATCGGCTATGAAGAATCGTTTCCTGATGATTTTCCTGCTCTTTGTCGGCTATGTGGTGGTGTATCTCGACAAAACGGTGATGGGCTTTGCGCTCCTGCCCATCGAACGTGAATTTGACCTCCGTCCTGAACAGCTCGGGTATATCACCGGGATATTCTTCCTCGCCTATTCGCTGTTTCAAATTCCCGCTGGCTGGCTAAACGATCGGTTCGGCTACAAGAAAGTGCTGAGCATGTCCCTGTGCCTGCTCGGCGGCTTCGCGCTCTGCTTCGGCATGCTGGGCTTCGGCCTGGGGCTGCTGGTCACGTTCCGCTTTTTATCCGGCATCGGCCATTCCGGCTATCCGTGCTCCTGTGCCAAAGCCGTTGTCTCTAATTTCCCTCTTGAAAAGCGCACCTTTGCCCAGTCGATCCTGCTCTCGTCGGCTGGTCTGGCGATGACCGCCGGGCCGCTGGTTGCGGTGTATAGCCTGAATTCGCTGGGCTGGCGCGGCTCCTTTTCGATCCTCGGTCTGCTGGCCTTTGCGATTGCTATCGCGATTATGCTGTGGGTGCCGAATCCGGCGCCGGTGAAAGCGCGTGCCGGAGCCGTGACCGGCTATCGCACGTTGCTGAAAAACCCGATTGTGGTCCTGCTCTTCGTCTCGATCTTCTGCATCAACATTCCGTCCTACGGCCTGATGGCGTGGCTGCCGAAGTATCTGGTACAGCAGCGCGGAATGACGCTCGATGTTTCCGGGCTGGTGGTCGCCGCGGGTGGCCTGGGTATCTGGATCTCGTCCCTCGCCACCGGCTGGCTGGTGGGGCGCTATATGCAGGGTAAAGAGCCGAAAGTGATTTTCTGCTGCGCGCTACTCAGTGCGCTGTGCATCTGGCTGGTCTACACCTCCACGTCGGCGCTGACCGCCGGGCTGCTGCTGTTCCTCGGCTACGTTTTCCTGATGGCGGCTTTCGTGACGGTCTTCACCCTGCCGATGAAACGGCTGCCGCCAGAGGTGATGGGCGCGGCGATGGGGATTATCAATACCGGCGGGACGCTGGGCGGGTTTGTCGCCCCGATTGCGATGGGCTATCTGATCACCGTCAGCCAGGGCTACCTGTCGACGTTTGTTTTTCTGGCGCTGGCAATGGTGGTTGCCGGGCTTGCCATGTTGCCGCTGGCGCTGAAAACGCGCCACGCATTAACTGAGGAGAAGTGTGATGGCATTTAATTTTGAAGCGATGCTGGCTGAAGTCAAAGACGATGTTTTACGCTGGCGCAGACACATTCATGCTCATCCTGAACTCTCATTTCAGGAGCATAACACCGCGGATTATATTGCCGGGGAACTGTCCGGTTTTGGCGGTCTGACGCTGACGCGCCTGACGCCCAACAGCGTGATTGCCGATCTGAAAGGCGCGCATGACGGGCCGTGCTATGCCCTGCGGGCCGATATCGACGCGCTGCCGATTCAGGAAGAGAACGACGAAGCCTTTTGCTCGACTATTCCCGGTGTGATGCACGCCTGCGGCCACGATGCCCATGCCGCGATGCTGCTTGGTGCAGCGAAAGTGCTGACCCAGTGTCAGTCGATGCTGCACGGTTCGGTGCGCTTTATCTTCCAGCATGCGGAAGAGGTGCCGCCAGGCGGTGCGCAGGAGCTGGTGGATCTCGGCGTGCTCGACGGTGTGGAGAAAATCTTCGGCCTGCACGTGATGCCGAATTTCCCGACCGGCGAAGTGGCGCTGAAAGAGGGCGTGTTCTGCGCATCGACGGATAACTTCGATATCACCATTGAGGGCAAAGGCGGCCACGGCTCGATGCCGCATCTGTGTATCGATCCTGTGACCATCGGCGCGGAAGTGGTGTTGACCCTGCAAAACGTGGTCTCACGCCGTACCGATCCGCTGCAGGTGCCGGTCCTGACCATCGCCACCTTCCAGAGCGGAGAGAGCTATAACGTCATTCCGGAGCGCGTCAAACTGGCGGGAACCCTGCGCACCCATCACGCCAGCGTGCGCCAGCAGGTGCCGCAGCAGATGGAGCAGATGATCGCCGGGATCACCGCCGCCCACGGGGCACGCTTTACCCTGAACTGGACGCGAGGTTATGCCAGCGGCAATAACCACCCGGATGCCTGTGCGATAGCCCGCAAAGTGGTGAGCGATGCGCTGGGCGAACAGGCGCTACGCGAGATGGCTCACCCGCTGTTCGGTGGGGAAGATTTTTCCTCATACCAGCAAAAAGTACCCGGCTGCTTCCTGTTTATTGGCAGCGGGAATGAAAGCATCGGCGCGACTTACGGGGTGCACAATCCGCGATTCCGCCTCGATGAGGCGGCGCTGCAGATTGGCGTCAAACTCCATGTTGGTTTTATTCAGCACCTGCTACTTAATCAGGCCTGATTTTCACGCGCATACAAACGCTGCTTCGGCAGTAATGCTAGTCAGTTAAGCAAAATAATGAATTTAATTCATTATTTTGCTAGCTCCGGGACCTTTATGGCATCAGTGGAATTGTTCCGTTCACTTTCGTTCCTCTGCTTCCTGTCAACGCCTCAGCGATTTTCAGCCGGACTCCCGCTCCCTCAACCTTCACCTCTGTCTGCATGTGGCACCGGTGTGGGTCCCCGCTGAAATCGGCGAACCGGAGGCCGGATGACAAGGGCTGGACGCCATGGATGGCGGCCAGAGGCGAAACGAGACAGGAAGTCGAGTCGAGCCGACCGCGGGCAGCAGGCCGGGAGGTGAGCGCAGTGCGAAGCACCGATTTCATGGCGGGGCGCGGGGATTGCAAAGGGGCCGCGTGGCCCCCTTTGCACGTTCACAGGTTGTGACGCGATTATATTCTGCTGAACATGAGGTGAACGGAACAACCTCAGATGCTTAACTGATCAGCATTACTGCCCCGGCAGCGTTTTTTTATAAACCCGGAACAATAATCCTCATCTATTCACTATTACTTCCGTATATTGCGGGCAATACTGATCCCCAGATTAACCCCACTACCTTTTTGGAGTCATCATGGCGCGGCTTGCAGCATTTGATATGGACGGCACGCTCTTAATGCCGGATCACCGCTTAGGAGACAAAACCCTGAGCACGCTGAAGCGGCTGCATGAGCGTGATATCACCCTGACGTTTGCCACCGGCCGTCACGTGCTGGAGATGCGTCACCTGCTCGGCAAACTGTCGATGGATGCGTTTCTGATCACCGGCAACGGGACGCGCATTCACTCCGTCGAAGGTGACGTGCTGCACCGTCAGGATCTGGACCCGGAAGTGGCGGACCTGGTCCTGCACAGCACCTGGGATACCCAGGCCAGCATTCACGTTTTCAATGATACTGGCTGGCTGACGGGCGAAGAGATCCCGGAACTGCTTAAAGCGCACGTCTACAGCGGCTTTCGCTACCAGCTCACGGATCTGCGCCGTCTTCCTGCGCACTCGGTGACCAAGATCTGTTTCTGTGGCGATCATGACGATCTGTGCCGTCTGCGCATTCAGCTTAATGAAGTATTAGACAACCGGGCGCATCTGACCTTCTCGGCGGTAGAGTGCCTCGAAGTGCTGCCGGTGGGATGTAACAAAGGTTCCGCGCTGGCGGTACTCAGCGACCACTTAGGTCTGACGATGCAGGATTGTATGGCATTTGGCGATGCTATGAACGACCGCGAGATGCTGGGCAGCGTCGGCCGCGGTGTGATTATGGGAAATGCGATGCCACAGCTGAAGGCTGAGCTATCGCATCTCCCGGTTATTGGGCATTGCCGTAACGAAGCGGTGTCCCACTTTTTGACTCATTGGCTGGATAAACCAAACCTCCCGTATTCCCCCGAATAGTGAGACCCTTCCAGCAAGCCAGGCACATAGCCTGGCTTTTTTTATTTCGTCATCTGCGCAATCTGCGCTTTCCACGGCTCAATATCGCCGATATTTGCTTTGACCCATTCCGCGTTGTAATAGGTGTCCAGGTAGCGCTCGCCGCTGTCGCACAGCAGGGTGACGATAGAACCGGTCCGGCCCTCTTCGCGCATCCGCACCGCCAGCTGGAGCGCCCCCCACATATTGGTGCCCGTTGATGCGCCCACTTTGCGGCCCAGCTGCGTTTCCAGCCAGTGCGCCGTGGCGACGCTGGCCGCATCCGGCACGCGCAGCATCTCATCGACCACATCGGGAATGAATGACGGCTCCACGCGCGGGCGTCCAATCCCTTCGATTTTACTGCCCACCGGGCTGCGCAGGCTGGCGTCGCGGTGTTGCCAGTAGTCGAGGAATACCGAGTTCTGCGGATCCACGACCATCAGTTTGGTGTCGTAACCCTGGCAGCGAATATAGCGGCCAATGGTGGCGGACGTCCCGCCGGTCCCCGCACTCATCACGATGTACGACGGCTCCGGGTGCGGTTCATTGTTCATCTGGCGGAAAATGCTGTCGGCGATGTTGTTATTCCCGCGCCAGTCGGTTGCGCGTTCGGCGAAGGTAAACTGGTCCATATAATGGCCGTTCAGCTCGCGAGCGAGCATCTCCGAAGCGGCGTAGATTTCGCAGGCGCTCTCAACGAAGTGGCAGCGTCCGCCGTAAAACTCGATCTGCTCGATTTTGCGTTTCGCGGTGCAGGAGGGCATGACGGCGATAAACGTCAGGCCAAGCAGACGGGCGAAATAGGCCTCGGAGACGGCGGTTGAACCCGACGAGGATTCAATGATCGTAGTGCCTTCTTTGATCCAGCCGTTGCACAATCCGTACAGGAACAGGGAGCGCGCCAGACGGTGCTTCAGGCTGCCGGTCGGATGGGTGCTTTCATCTTTGAGGTACAGCTGAATGCCGGGAAAACCCGGCAGCGCCAGGCGGATGAGGTGCGTGTCCGCCGAGCGCTGATAGTCGGCATTGATTTCGCTGATCGCGTGTTTGACCCAGGTGCTATTCATCGTGTCTATCCGTTTGTCATTTTGTGCCCAGCATAGCGAAAAGCACAGAAAAAATTGTTGCTATCTGGCCTTTAAAATAGAATGTCAGGAGAAAATTATTCTCTGAGAGGTGGGGTATGTTAGATAAAATTGACCGTAAGCTGCTCTCCTTACTGCAAAAGGACTGCACCCTCTCTTTGCAGGCACTCGCCGATGCCGTTAATCTGACCACCACGCCGTGCTGGAAACGCCTTAAAAGACTGGAAGACGACGGGGTTTTGCTCGGGCGCGTAGCGCTGCTCGATCCCGAAAAACTGGGGCTTGGATTGACCGCGTTTGTTCTGATAAAAACGCAGCACCACAGTAGCGACTGGTACTGCCGGTTTGTCACCGAAGTCTCCGAGATGCCCGAAGTGCTCGGCTTCTGGCGCATGGCCGGGGAATACGACTATCTGATGCGCGTCCAGGTGGCGGACATGAAGCGCTACGACGACTTCTACAAGCGGCTGGTGAACAGCGTGCCGGGTCTGTCGGACGTCACCTCCAGTTTCGCCATGGAACAGATTAAATACACCACAGCGTTACCTATTGAATAACTCAAACAATACCTTCAGGAATTGACCGCGTGCGATTATTTGCTCAGTTAAGCTGGTACTTCCGCCGGGAGTGGCGACGCTATCTCGGCGCAGTGGCCCTGCTTATTATCATTGCCATTCTCCAGCTGATCCCGCCGAAAGTGGTGGGCTATGTGGTGGACGGCGTCACGGAACAACATTACACCACCGCACGGGTGATGATGTGGGTCGGCACGCTGGTCCTGACCGCGGTGATTGTCTACCTGCTGCGCTACGTCTGGCGCGTGCTGCTGTTCGGGGCGTCCTATCAGCTAGCCGTCGAACTGCGCGAAGATTTTTACCGCCAGCTCAGCCGCCAGCATCCTGAATTCTACCTGCGCCACCGCACGGGCGATCTGATCGCGCGCGCCACCAACGACGTGGATCGCGTGGTGTTCGCCGCGGGGGAAGGGGTGTTAACTCTCGTTGATTCGCTGGTGATGGGCTGCGCGGTGCTGATCGTGATGTCGACGCAGATCAGCTGGCAGCTCACGCTGCTGGCGCTATTACCCATGCCGCTGATGGCGCTGGCGATCAACCGCTTTGGCGAGCAGCTGCACGAGCGTTTCAAGCTGGCTCAGGCGGCGTTCTCCTCCCTGAACGACAGAACCCAGGAGAGCATGACCAGCATCCGCATGATCAAAGCCTTCGGTCTGGAAGATCGCCAGTCGGCGCAGTTCGCCGCCGACGCCGCCGATACGGGGGCCAAAAACCTGCGCGTGGCGCGCATCGACGCGCGCTTCGACCCGACGATTTACATCGCCATTGGCACCGCCAACCTGCTGGCCATAGGCGGCGGGAGCTGGATGGTGGTCAACGGCTCCATGACTCTCGGGCAACTGACCAGCTTTGCCATGTACCTTGGGCTGATGATCTGGCCGATGCTGGCCCTGGCCTGGATGT
The DNA here is from genome assembly GCF_058791735.1 of Lelliottia sp. EB106-05-01-XG201. NCBI lineage: Bacteria > Pseudomonadati > Pseudomonadota > Gammaproteobacteria > Enterobacterales > Enterobacteriaceae > Lelliottia > Lelliottia sp. EB106-05-01-XG201. Next base: position 3,550,931 of record NZ_JBYTDV010000001.1, on the reverse strand, counting down.
TTAACATCGTCGAGCGCGGCAGCGCGGCGTACAGCCGTATTCGCTCGATGCTGGCGGAAGCGCCGGTGGTGAACGATGGCACCGAATCCGTGCCGGAAGGGCGCGGAGTGCTGAAGGTGGCGGTGACTGAATTCTCCTATCCGCAAACCGAGCGCCCGATGCTGGAAAACGTCAACTTTGAACTGCTTCCGGGGCAGATGCTCGGTATCTGCGGCCCGACGGGCGCGGGTAAGAGCACGGTACTGTCACTGATTCAGCGTCACTTTGATGTCACCAAAGGCGATATCCGTTTCCACGACATTCCCCTGACCCGCTTACAGCTGGACGCCTGGCGCAGCCGCCTGGCGGTGGTCAGCCAGACACCGTTCCTGTTCTCCGATACGGTCGCCAATAACATCGCGCTGGGCCATCCGACGGCGACGCAGGAAGAGATCGAGCACGTGGCGCGTCTGGCCAGCGTTCATGACGATATTCTGCGTCTGCCGCAGGGTTACGCCACCGAAGTGGGCGAGCGCGGCGTGATGCTCTCTGGCGGACAGAAACAGCGCATCTCCATTGCACGCGCGCTGCTGCTGAACGCCGAAATCCTGATCCTTGACGATGCGCTCTCCGCCGTCGACGGGCGCACCGAGCATCAGATCCTGCACAACCTGCGCCAGTGGGGCGAGGGACGCACGGTCATTATCAGCGCTCACCGTCTATCGGCCCTGACGGAAGCGAATGAAATTCTGGTGATGCAGCACGGGCATGTGGCCCAGCGCGGGCATCACGACCAGCTGGCGGAACAGTCCGGGTGGTATCGCGACATGTATCGCTATCAACAGCTGGAGGCGGCGCTGGATGACGCGCCGGACCTGAACGAGGAGGCCACCCATGCGTAAGTTTACCCAGCTGTGGCCGACCCTGAAACGCCTGCTGGCCTACGGTTCGCCGTGGCGCAAACCGCTCTCGATTGCGGTGGTGATGCTGTGGGTGGCGGCGATCGCGGAAGTCAGTGGCCCGCTGCTCATCAGCTATTTCATCGACAACATGGTGGCGAAAAGCTATCTGCCGCTCGGCCTGGTGGCCGGGCTGGGCGCGGCCTATGTCGGGCTTCAGCTGCTGGCGGCGTCCCTGCATTACGCTCAGTCGCTGCTGTTTAACCAGGCGGCGGTCGGCGTGGTGCAGCAGCTGCGCACCGACGTGATGGATGCCGCTCTGCGTCAGCCGTTGAGCGAGTTTGATACCCAGCCTGTCGGTCAGGTGATCTCTCGCGTCACCAACGATACGGAAGTGATCCGCGATCTGTACGTCACCGTGGTGGCGACGGTGCTGCGCAGTGCCGCACTGGTCGGCGCGATGCTGGTGGCGATGTTCAGCCTCGACTGGCGGATGGCGCTGGTGGCGATCACCATCTTCCCGGCGGTGATGATCGTGATGATCATTTACCAGCGCTACAGCACGCCGATTGTGCGTCGGGTCCGCGGTTATCTGGCGGATATCAACGACGGCTTTAACGAAGTCATCAACGGCATGAGCGTTATCCAGCAGTTCCGCCAGCAGGCACGGTTTGGTGAACGCATGGGCGAGGCAAGCCGCTCGCACTATATGGCGCGCATGCAAACCCTGCGTCTGGATGGCTTCCTGCTGCGTCCGCTGCTGAGCCTGTTCTCGGCGCTGGTGCTGTGCGGTCTGTTGATGCTGTTTGGTTTCGGCTCGGGCGGCACGATGGAAGTGGGCGTGTTGTATGCGTTTATCAGCTACCTCGGGCGTCTGAACGAGCCGCTGATCGAACTGACGACCCAGCAGTCGATGCTGCAACAGGCGGTGGTCGCCGGCGAGCGCGTCTTCGAGCTGATGGACAGACCGCGCCAGACCTACGGCAACGATGAGCGTGAACTGCAGAGCGGGTCTATCGCGATCGATCATGTCTCCTTTGCCTATCGCGAAGATCGCCTGGTGCTGCAGGATATTGATCTTGATATTCCGTCGCGCAGTTTTGTCGCCCTGGTCGGGCACACGGGGAGCGGGAAAAGTACCCTCGCCAGCCTGCTGATGGGTTACTACCCGCTGACGCAGGGCGAAATCCGCCTCGACGGGCGTCCGCTCTCGACTCTGAGCCACGGCGTGCTGCGCAAAGGGGTTGCGATGGTCCAGCAGGATCCGGTGGTGATGGCTGACTCTTTCTTTGCCAACGTCACGCTGGGCCGTCCGTTCAGCGAGGCGCAGGTCTGGGACGTGCTGGAGAAAGTCCAGCTCGCGGAACTGGCGCGTGAAATGAGCGACGGGATCTACACCAAACTCGGCGAGCAGGGGAACAATCTCTCCGTCGGGCAGAAGCAGCTGCTGGCGCTGGCGCGCGTGCTGATTGAAACGCCGCAGGTGCTGATCCTTGATGAAGCCACGGCCAGCATTGACTCCGGCACGGAGCAGGCCATCCAGCAAGCGCTGGCGGAGGTGCGCGAGCACACGACGCTGGTGGTGATCGCTCACCGCCTGTCGACAATCGTCGAGGCCGATACCATCCTGGTGCTGCATCGTGGGCAGGCCGTCGAGCGCGGCACGCACCGTGAGCTGCTGGAAGCGAAAGGTCGCTACTGGCAGATGTATCAGCTGCAGCTGGCCGGGGAAGAGCTGGCCGCCAGTACGCGCGAAGAGGAGTCCCTCAGCGCCTGATGCACCAAAATACCGCAAGCCGCTAACAGGGATTTCTGTTGGTGCAAAAATGAAACGCACCCTGCACTGTCATGGTGCGTTTTTTTTATCCATTTCTGCTCAATCGCCATTTTCTGCCTTTCCCGCCTGATTTCCTGCCGGTTTTAAACTCTGGCACATCCCTTGCAATACCTCTGTTGTAAACGCGGGCCATTATGAATTCTGACTGGAGAGGAACTATGAAGCTGGTTACGGTTGTCATTAAACCATTCAAACTCGAAGACGTTCGTGAAGCACTGTCTTCAATGGGGATTCAGGGACTGACGGTTACCGAAGTCAAAGGCTTTGGGCGTCAGAAGGGCCATGCGGAGCTGTATCGCGGGGCCGAATACAGTGTCAACTTCCTGCCGAAAGTGAAGATTGATGTGGCTATCGCTGACGACCAGCTCGACGAGGTGATCGATGTCGTGAGCAAAGCGGCTTACACCGGAAAAATTGGCGACGGCAAAATTTTCGTTGCCGAATTGCAGCGCGTCATTCGCATCCGTACGGGCGAATCTGACGAAGCGGCACTGTAAGTAACTCCTGGCACACAGTGATAGGGATCGAGAAAATGAAGACATCAACAATCAAAATAGCTCTGGGGTCTCTGGCACTGCTGCCGGGCCTGGCGATGGCGGCTCCTGCGGTGGCCGACAAAGCAGACAACGCCTTTATGATGATCTGCACCGCGCTGGTGCTGTTCATGACCATTCCGGGCATCGCGCTGTTTTACGGCGGCCTGATTCGCGGTAAGAACGTGCTGTCCATGCTGACGCAGGTCGCGGTGACCTTCGCGCTGGTCTGCGTCCTGTGGGTGGTGTATGGCTACTCGCTGGCCTTCGGCGAGGGCAACGCCTTCTTCGGCAACTTTAACTGGGCGATGCTGAAAAATATTCAGCTGACCGCGCTGATGGGCAGCTTCTATCAGTACATTCACGTCGCGTTCCAGGGCTCGTTCGCCTGTATTACCGTCGGCCTGATTGTCGGTGCGCTGGCGGAACGTATTCGCTTCTCCGCGGTGCTGATTTTCGTGGTGGTGTGGCTGACGCTCTCCTATGTGCCCATCGCGCACATGGTCTGGGGCGGCGGTCTGCTGGCGTCACACGGCGCGCTGGACTTCGCGGGCGGTACTGTGGTGCATATTAACGCCGCTGTCGCGGGCCTGGTCGGGGCATACCTGATTGGCAAACGCGTGGGCTTTGGTAAAGAGGCGTTCAAACCGCACAACCTGCCGATGGTCTTCACCGGTACGGCAATCCTTTACTTTGGCTGGTTCGGCTTCAACGCCGGTTCCGCGAGTGCGGCTAACGAAATCGCTGCGCTGGCCTTTGTGAACACCGTGGTGGCGACCGCTGGCGCAATCCTCTCCTGGGTGTTTGGTGAGTGGGTGGTACGCGGTAAGCCTTCTCTGCTGGGTGCCTGTTCCGGCGCGATTGCCGGTCTGGTTGGCATCACCCCAGCGTGCGGTTACGTCGGTGTGGGCGGCGCGCTGCTGATTGGTCTCGTCTCCGGTCTGGCGGGTCTGTGGGGCGTCACGGCGCTGAAACGTATTCTGCGCGTGGATGACCCTTGCGATGTGTTCGGTGTCCACGGCGTGTGCGGGATCGTGGGCTGCATCATGACCGGTATCTTCGCGGCCACGTCGCTCGGCGGTGTGGGCTATGCAGAAGGCGTGACCATGGGTCATCAGCTGCTGGTTCAGCTGGAAAGCATCGGCCTCACCATCGTCTGGTCGGGTGTCGTGGCCTTCATCGGCTACAAACTGGCGGACCTGACCGTGGGCCTGCGCGTTCCGGAAGAGCAGGAGCGCGAAGGTCTGGATGTGAACAGCCACGGCGAGAATGCGTATAACGCCTAAGGTAAAAGCAAAACGGCAACGAGAGTTGTAATGCTGGCCAGTTAAGCACCTGAGGTTGTTCCGTTCACCTTATGTTCAGCAGAATATAATCGCTTCACAACCTGTGAACGTGCAAAGGGGGCTACGCGGCCCCCTTTGCAATCCCCGCGCCCCGCCATGAAATCGGTGCTGCGCACTGCGCTCACCTCCCGGCTATCTGCCCGCGGTCGGCTCGACTCGTGATTACTCGTCCCATCCATGGGACTCGCCCCTTCGGGGCCAGCGCAAGCGCTGTTCAAAATTGCTCCCGGCAATTTTGTCCTGTCTCGTTTCGCCTCTGGCCGCCATCCCTGGCGTCCAGCCCTTGTCATCCGGCCTCCGGTTCGCCGATTTCTGCGGGGACCCAACACCGGTGCCACTTTCAGGCTGCCGTGAAGGTGGAGGGATCGTGAGTCCGGCTGAAAATCGCTGAGGCGTTGACTGGAGGCAGGGGCGACGCACAGGGATGTGCGTCGAGGGCGCGACTTACAGGGATGTTACCTGCGCCCGTCCCCGTCAGCCGGAAGGAATAAGACGAAGGCACCGCGAAGCGGCGATTTTCTTTGCCGGGAGCCGGGGTTGCCAGGGTGGTGGCGATTGAGCCACCCTGGCACGTTCACCGCAGAGAGATGGACCGGAAGCAGAAGAACGAAAGTGAACGGAACAATTCCACGGATGCCATAAAGGTCCTGGAGCAAGCAAAATAATGAATTCAAATTCATTATTTTGCTTAACTGACTGGTATTACAACGAAAGTTGCCATTTTAGTATTTTCTCCCTCTCCCGTGGGAGAGGGCCGGGGTGAGGGCATCAGGCCGCACAAATCACCCCCGATTGCGCATCACCCCTTCCTGCACGGTCGACGCCACCAATACGCCATCCTGAGTATAAAACTCCCCGCGCACAAACCCGCGTGCGCTCGACGCCGAGGTGCTTTCCACGCTGTACAGCAGCCACTCGTTCATATCGAACGGGCGGTGGAACCACATGGAATGATCGATGGTCGCGACCTGCATCCCTTTTTCAAGGAAGCCGACGCCATGGGGCTGCAGAGCCACCGGCAGGAAGTTGAAATCAGACGCGTAGCCCAGCAGATACTGATGGACGCGAAGATCCTGCGGCATCGTACCGTTGGCACGGATCCACACCTGACGTTTTGGCTCGGCGATGTGACCCTTCATCGGGTTATGGAACTCGACCGGGCGGATCTCCAGCGGCTTATCGCACAGGAATTTTTCTTTCACCTGCGGCGGCAACAGATGCGCCAGCGCGCGGGCGATATCGGTTTCGGATTTCAGATCGTCCGGTGCCGGGGCTGGCGGCATCGTTTTTTGATGCTCATACCCGCTTTCCGGTGCCTGGAACGAGGCCGTCATATAAAAAATCGGCTTTCCGTTCTGAATGGCCGCCACGCGACGGGCGCTAAAGCTGTTGCCGTCGCGCAGTACTTCGACGTCATAGATAATGGGTTTCGCGCTGTCGCCAGGGCGTAAGAAATAGCTGTGAAACGAATGCACCAGACGGTCTGCGGGCACGGTCTCTTTGGCGGCATACAGCGCCTGGCCGACCACCTGACCGCCGAAAACCTGGCGTAAGCCGAGGTCTTCGCTCTGTCCGCGGAAGAGTCCCTCTTCGATTTTTTCCAGATTCAGTAATGTCAGCAGATTGTTCAGTGCTTGACTCATAGTCGTCCTCAATAAAGCGCCACAGCGAAAGATAGAGTCATTATAACGTAAAAAGGAAAGTGGTCCGATGGGTGCAATAATCTGAATAATCGGTGGAATCCAGGCATATATAAGTGATTTGTGCCACACTTAGTCACGTTATGTTTTTGTTAACGACCCCCTGGCGGGATCGATCCCGCTGGTGCATTGATGATAAGGAGAACTCAATGAAACTCGTGCACATGTTAAGTGGTTTAGCGGTAGCCGTTGCTCTGTCTGCCTGCGCGGATAAAAGTGCAGATATCCAGACGCCAGCGCCAAACCCAAATGCCGCTGGGGCGACGACACAGCCAACCATGCAGCAACCTAACGTTTCCGGTACCGTTTGGATCCGCCAGAAAGTGGCCCTGCCGCCGGATGCGGTGTTAACCGTGACGCTGTCTGATGCCTCACTGGCGGATGCGCCGTCTAAAGTACTGTCGCAGAAAGCGGTCCGCACCGAAGGGAAACAGTCACCGTTCAGCTTCGTGCTGCCGTTTAACCCGGCCGATATCCAGCCTAAGGCGCGCATCTTGCTGAGTGCGGCGATTACCGTGAATGACAAACTGGTGTTTATCACCGATACGGTACAGCCGGTGATCAACGAAGGTGGGACCAAAGCCGATCTGACGCTGGTTCCGGTACAGCAGACTGCCGTGCCGATGCAGCAGGGCGGTGGTGCCGCGACGACGGTTCCGTCAACCTCGCCAACGCAGGTTAACCCGTCTTCTGCCGTTCCGGCTCCGACGAAGTACTAAGCCTGACCTTTGCCCTCTCCTCACCGGGGAGGGCAGTTAATAAATCCAGCGATACTTCTGCATATCAATCTTGCCCTTTCCCGATACCTGAACGCCTTCTGAAAGTAATGCCTGCCGCTGACGCTGCAAGTCCGGGCCTGTCAGAGAAATCTCGCCATGACGATTCACCACCCGATACCACGGCAGGGAGCTGCCTTCCGGCAGACGTTTCAGCACGCCGCCGACCTGTCGCGCCGCACGCGGTGAACCCGCCAGACGGGCCACATCGCCGTAGGTGGTAACGTAGCCCTCCGGAATCGAGGCGATAATTTGCCACACCCGCTGGGGGAAAGAGTCGTGTTCATCCATGGGAGAACTCCTGTTGAAGAGATCGCGACTGAACGTTAAGGAACATGCGCGGGAATGTCGGGTCTAAAAGGAGAGGTATAATACCTGATTATTTTTACGGTTTGCGCAATAAACCAGCATCCGGTCGCGGTTAACTTGCAATTGCGATCCTGTGCAGTGATAATGCGCCAGCGCGTTGGGGAACAGCCAACGCTCTCAATGGGGGCTCTGTTGGTTCTCCCGCAACACTACTCTGTTTACCAGGTCAGATCCGGAAGGAAGCAGCCAAGGCAGATGACGTGTGTGCCGGGATGTAGCTGGCAGGGCCCCCACCCATTTCTGCCTTCCAGAAAAAATCTCTCCCTCAAAAAAATATTATCCATGAATTTAAAAGGGATATGTAATATATCCTTCATTGCATTGAAATAATATTGTCATAAACCTGTAATAATAGACTGGCAAATTAATGTCGGGGTGTTTTTATTCGGTCATAAGCAAAAAATATATCAGTGGATTGCATCCCTAACTTCGTGTATTAAATAAATAACTTATTCCGAAGGGAAGTCACAAACATGGCAACTGCAGTCTTAAACGTAAAAATTGATGAAGCGCTAAAAGAAAGACTTCGCCATTATGCTGAAGTGAATAATGAGAATTTAAGCGTCACGACAGAAAAACTGCTGCTGCTGGCGTTTGAAGCAGCAGAAGAGGCGGGAGTATCGGAAGAGGATATTGATAATCAGCATACGGAAGAAGAGAGTATTTCTCCTTTTACTCCTAAAGAAATCAAAGCTCTACGCAAACTTCTGAAGAAGAGAAAATGAAACAACAACTGTCTACCGCCAATGACTACAAAGAGGCCTGCGACCTGCTTCGTTCAGGCTATGTGAAACACGTACGTCTTGGCTGGAATGTAGGAAGTGATGAGTTCTTTCGCATAGCGTCTGACTGGTGTGATACGGGCGCAAAAATAAAGAAAGAAGGAGAAAATTTCGTTATTTCTCTGAAAGGTTTCCCGATCCCTCCTCAGCACTGATGACAAACCTGTGAAAACTGCTGACTGCAATGTTGCAGCCAGCAGTTTTTATTTCTCACCCGGTTATATAACGCCGCGTTTTAAAAAACTGTCGCTTTTATTCAATGTGGTCCATAAGGATTTAATTCGCAGCAGTGCATTTTCCAGCTCTGCTGAATCCATTGAGAAAGGCATCCGCAGATAGCGGTCAAAGGCCCCTGAAAGACCAAATCGCGTTCCGGTTCCCAGATGAATCCCCAGCGTCTCCGCTCGTGCGCCAAACTGTGTGGCGACCCTGCCCGGCAGCTCCACCCAATACGACAGCCCCCCTTCTGGCTCATGAAAACGCCATTCAGGAAAATGCTCGCGCATTAACGCGCCGCAGCGGTCGCGGCGTTCCGATAGCATCTGTCTTCTTGCGGGCAGGAACGCGTCTGAGTGTTCAATCAACCACAGCGTCGCCAGCTGTTCCAGCATCGGCGAGCCCAAATCGAGGGTATCGCGCGTCTGGGCAAGCGTCGCAATGGTGCGCGATGAGGCGCGGATCCACCCCAGCCGCAGGCCACCCCAAAAGCTTTTCCCCGCCGAACCGAGGGTAATAATGTTGGCCTGCGGGTTAAACGCCGCCAGCGGCGGGGGCGGCGGGGCATCAAACCACAGATCGACCATGGTTTCGTCCACCACCAGCGTAGTACGAGTTTGCGCGGCGATATCAGCGATGATCTGGCGGGTGGCAACGTCCATGCAGCGCCCGGTCGGATTATGAAAATCTGGCATCAGATAGGCCAGCCGCGGCGCGGTTTGCGCCAGTGTGGCGGCAAATCCGTCCGTGTCCCAGCCCGATTCCGGGAGCGCCACGCCGACGGGGCGGCAGGACGCGCCCTGGATCGCCGCAATCGCCAGCGGGTAAGTGGGATGATCCACCACCACCCGATCGCCTGGCCCGGTCAACATTCGCAGCACCAGCGCCAGCCCGCTGACGGCGCCGTTGACCACCATGATTTCATCCGCCCGCGTCGGCAGCCCGCGCGAACAGTAGCGTGCGGCGATGGTTTCACGCAGCTCCGGCAAGCCCAGCTGGTCATAGCCCGTCTGCGAGAGATGCTGGGTCATGGCGGTGAGAGCGTGGGTGTAGGCCTGGTGAATTTCCGGCCCGGCGCTGAGGGCGGCGGTTGAGAGATCCAGCGCTACGCTTGCCGCCGCCCGCGTCGGGACGGCATGGCTGTCCGGGAGAATAATGCGCGAACCGCTGCCGTGGCGACTCTCCAGATACCCGGCGTCGCGCAGATGCGCCAGCGCGCTGCTGACGGTCGTGCGACTCACCGTAAGCGCTGCCGCCAGCTCACGTTCGCCGGGCAGACGCGTATCCAGGGCCAGCCGTCCATCGAGGATCAGCAGGCGCAGCGCGTCCGCCAGCTGACGCCAGAGCGGAGTGCGGGAAGAGGGCTGTTGCCAGTGGCCTAACAGGCGCACCAGAGACTGACTACCGAAACGACGGGATGACATATGCAGTCCACTATTTGAAAACTGGACATTAATCATAGAGCCATTTTCCGCCAGGATGAAAGCATAACCTGCTGGAGAAAAATAATGCTGCGTCGCTTACTGCAACTTTACGTCGGACTGGGATTTTACGGGCTTTCTACCGCGATGTTCGTCCGCGCCGATCTGGGTGCTGACCCGTGGAACGTGTTTCACCTGGGCGTCGCCCGCCTGCTGGCGATGGACATCGGCACGGTGATGATTTTGACCGGCGCAGCCGTGCTGCTGTTCTGGATCCCCCTGCGCCAGCGTCCGGGGTTGGGCACCATCAGTAACGTGATTGTCATTGGTCTGGCCGCCGATGCATCGCTGTCGCTGCTGCCTGAGATGAGCTCGCTGGTGGCCCGCAGTGCGCTGCTGATTTCCGCCGTGGTGGTGAACGCCCTGGCGACCGGAATGTACATTGGCGCCGGTTTTGGTTCCGGCCCGCGCGACGGCCTGATGACCGGGATCAACGCCCGCACCGGCTGGTCGGTGCGCAGCGTGCGTACCGCGATTGAAGTGTCCGTCCTGCTGATTGGCTGCGTGCTCGGCGGCACCTTCGGCGTGGGAACCGTGCTCTACGCCCTGGCCATCGGGCCACTGATCCAGATCTGCCTGCCGTGGTTTCGTCAGAAGCCACAGGTAATAATCGCGCCAGAGCCGGAACGAATTGTTTAATTTGCGAAGCGCTCACATGCTTTAACAGCCGCCCTGTGCCAGAATACCGGCATCTCCCGTTGCGATACTGAAAGCATGAAAGCCATCACTCTCTATGACGTTGCCCGCCTGGCGGGCGTTTCCTATCAGACCGTTTCCCGCGTGATTAACGATGCGGAGCACGTCTCCGCCCGCACCCGGGAAAAGGTGCAGCAGGCGATGGCGGAACTGCACTACGTCCCCAACCGTGGCGCACAGCAGCTCGCCGGGAAACGCACCCGCACGCTGGGGCTGATCACCACCGACCTGGCGCTGCATGCGCCGTCGCAAATTGCCTCGGCGGTGAAATCCCGCGCGGGCGAGTGCGGAACCAGCGTGCTGATTTCGATGGTGGAGCATCCCGAACGCTGTCAGGCGGCCCTGCAAGAACTGCTGGCCCAGCGCGTGGAAGGATTGCTGGTCAACGTTCCGCTCGACGATCCGCAAGCTGAGCACATTCGTCAGCTGGCCGCGCCGGTGCCGGTTTTATTCTTTGATGTCTCCCCCGAAGCGAAAGTGAATCGCCTGGCGTTTGATGCGGAACAGGGCGCGACGCTGGGCGCGGAGCATCTTCTCGCGCTGGGACACCGACGCATTGCGCTGCTCAGCGGGCCAGAAAGCTCTGTCTCGTCGCGCGCGCGTCTCGCGGGCTGGCAGGCGCGGCTGGCGCAGGATGAAATCGTGCCGTGCGCGATTGCGCATGGCGACTGGAGCGCGGCGTCCGGGTATGAAAAAGGCCATCAGCTGCTGGCGGGTAGCACGCTTCCTGATGCCATTCTGGTGGCGAACGATCAGATGGCGCTCGGCGTGATGCGCGCCTGCGCGGAAAAAGGGGTGGCGGTTCCGGGGCAGATTTCGGTCGTGGGGTTTGATGATACGGCCGACAGCGCCTGGTTCTCTCCGCCGCTGACCACCGTCCGCCAGGCGTTTCGTGTTGCCGGAGAGCGCAGCGTCGAGTGGCTGCTGTCGGGATCAACGGATGCTCTCTGGCAAACGCAGCTCCCGGTCACGCTGGTGGAGCGCCACTCCAGCGCCCGTCACGCCCCGCAGCAGGCCGACCGCGAAGCGCTGGCCCAGCAGCTGAAATCTCTGGCGCTGATGGCCGAGCAGCTGGCCCGACAATAATCCTTTTGTGATCTGGCTCGCTTTGCCGCCGTCAGATCCTTTACCGGATCGTCCCTCCAGGGCATTGTGACTAAAATTGTGAGCGCTTCGCAAAAGAGGTCATTATGTCTGTCGCATCCCCACACTCTCTGAAATCTGTCTTAGCTCGTCGCGACTGGGAAAACCCCGGCGTCACCCAATGGCACCGTCTGCCTGCCCACGCGCCGTTTCATAGCTGGCGCGATGAAAATCAGGCCCGCGAGGAGGAGGATCCTTCGCACAAGAAAGTGCTGAACGGCGACTGGCAGTTCCGCTTTTTCAGCGCGCCGGAGCAGGTTCCCGAGAGCTGGATAACCCAGGAGTGTTCGGATGCTGTCGTTACGCCTGTGCCATCCAACTGGCAGATGCAGGGCTTCGATACGCCGATCTACACCAACGTCACCTACCCGATTATGGTTAACCCGCCGTTTGTGCCAGCCGAGAACCCAACGGGTTGTTACTCGCTCACATTTGAGGTGGATGACCCGTGGCTGGAGAGCGGGCAGACGCGCATCGTTTTTGATGGCGTGAACTCGGCGTTTTATCTCTGGTGCAACGGGGAGTGGATCGGGTATTCCCAGGACAGCCGCCTGCCTGCGGAGTTTGATCTCACCGCGGTGCTGAAACCGGGCAGTAACCGTCTGGCCATTTTGGTACTGCGCTGGTGCGACGGCAGCTATCTCGAAGATCAGGATATGTGGCGCATGAGCGGGATTTTCCGCGACGTGTCGCTTCAGCATAAACCCGCCACGCACATCGCCGATTACCACTACGTCACCGAGCTGAATGCGGATTACGATCGGGCAAAATTGCAGGTGGAAGTGGCCCTTGGCGGCGAGGCGTTTGCCGAGTGCGAAGTGGCGCTGACACTCTGGCAGGGCGACGAATCGATCGCCACCGCGACGGCCCGTCCGGGCTCGGCGGTGGTGGACGAACGCGGCAACTGGGCGGAACGGTTAAACGTCACACTTGCGGTCGAGCGTCCGGCACTGTGGAGTGCGGAGACGCCCACGCTTTTTCGTCTGACGCTCGCCCTGCGCGACGGGCAGGGAAACCTGCTGGAAGCGGAAGCCTGCGACGTCGGGTTCCGCCGCGTCGAAATCAGCAACGGCCTGCTGAAGGTGAACGGTCAGCCGCTGCTGATCCGCGGGGTGAATCGTCACGAGCATCATCCGGAAAACGGGCAGGTGATGGACGAAGCCACGATGCGCCGCGATATCGAGCTGATGAAGCAGCATAACTTTAACGCCGTGCGCTGCTCGCACTACCCGAACCATCCCCTGTGGTATCGCCTGTGTGACCGCTACGGCCTGTACGTGGTGGACGAGGCGAATATCGAAACCCACGGCATGGTGCCGATGAGCCGTCTGGCGGACGATCCGCGCTGGCTCCCGGCCATGAGCGAGCGCGTGACGCGCATGGTGCAGCGCGACCGCAATCATCCGTCGATCATTATCTGGTCGCTGGGCAACGAGTCCGGCCACGGGGCGAACCACGATACGCTCTATCGCTGGATCAAAACCACCGATCCGACGCGCCCCGTGCAGTACGAAGGCGGCGGGGCCAACACGGCGGCGACGGATATCGTCTGCCCGATGTACGCCCGCGTCGATCAGGATCAGCCCTTCCCGGCGGTGCCTAAATGGTCGATTAAAAAGTGGATCGGCATGCCGGAGGAAACGCGCCCGCTGATCCTCTGCGAGTACGCCCACGCGATGGGCAACAGCTTCGGCGGGTTTGCCAAATACTGGCAGGCGTTCCGCAGCCATCCGCGACTGCAGGGCGGGTTCGTCTGGGACTGGGTCGATCAGGCGCTGACCAAAAAAGACGACACCGGCCAGCCATTCTGGGCCTACGGCGGAGATTTTGGCGATAAACCCAACGATCGCCAGTTCTGTCTGAACGGGCTGGTGTTCCCGGACCGCACGCCGCATCCGGCGCTGTTTGAAGCCCTGCGCGCGCAGCAGTTTTTCACCTTTACGCTGGTGAGCACTTCGCCGCTGGTGGTGGAGGTTCATAGCGATTACCTGTTCCGCCACAGCGACAACGAATCCCTGCGCTGGAATATCCTGCGCGACGTTGAGGCGCTGGCGAGTGGCGAGGTAGTGCTGTCGATTGCGCCGCAGGGCTCGCAGCGTATCGAGATCGTCCTGCCGGAAATCACCGCCGCTCCGGGGGAAGTCTGGCTGAATCTCGACGTCTTCCAGACGGCGGCCACCTGTTGGTCGCCAGCCCATCATCGCTGCGCCTGGGATCAGTTCCCGCTGCCTGCGCCGCTCTACGTGGCAACGCCAGTTGTCGGCCCGGCGAAACCGGCGCTGACCGTCAAAGAGGCGGTTCTGGAAGTGACCCATCAGGGGCAGCGCTGGCAGTTCGATCGCACCAGCGGGAATCTCGCCCAGTGGTGGAATAACGGCACCGAAACGCTGCGCACGCCGCTGACCGACAACTTTACCCGCGCGCCGCTCGATAACGACATTGGCGTTAGCGAGGCGACGCGCATCGATCCGAACGCGTGGGTGGAACGCTGGAAAGCGGTGGGTATGTATAGCCTGACGCCGCGCCTGCTGCACTGTGAAGGCGAGCAGCGCACGCACGAAGTCGCCATCACCACGCGTCATGCCTGGGAATTCAACGGCAAAACCCTGTTCATGAGCCACAAGGTCTGGACTATCGACAGCCACGGCGTGCTCCACGGCGATGTGCAGATTCAGGTGGCGAGTGACATTCCTGAGCCGGCGCGTATCGGCCTGAGTTGCCAGCTGGCAGACGCGCCTGATTCGGCAAGCTGGCTTGGGCTGGGGCCGGATGAGAACTACCCGGACAGAAAACTGGCCGCGCGCCAGGGCCGCTGGACGCTGCCGCTGGATGCGCTGCATACGCCGTACATCTTCCCGACGGAAAACGGCCTGCGCTGCGACACCCGCGAGCTGGCGTTTGGTACTCATCTGCTGCAGGGACAGTTCCACTTCTCCCTCAGCCGCTACGGTCAGCAGCAGCTGCGCGACACCACCCATCATCACCTGCTGGAAGCGGAGCCGGGCTGCTGGCTGAGTATCGACGCCTTCCATATGGGCGTCGGCGGCGATGATTCGTGGAGCCCGAGCGTGTCGCCGGAGTTTATCCTGCCTCATCGCGCTCTGCGTTACGCGTTTAGCTGGCGACAGAACTAAACTTAACCTCGTTATATGCGGTCACACCGGTGGCCGCATCATCACTTCGGAGGTTTGACTCATGAAGTATGTCGATGGTTTTGTGGTCGCTGTTCCCGCGGAAAATAAGGAGGCTTATCGCGAGATGGCAGCGAAAGCGGCCCCGTTGTTCAAAGAGTTTGGTGCGTTACGGATCGTGGAGTGCTGGGCTGACGATGTCCCTGATGGCAAACAGACCGATTTTCGCATGGCGGTAAAAGCCGAAGAGGGCGAAGAGGTGGTCTTTAGCTGGATTGAATATCCCTCGAAAGCCGTTCGCGATGAGGCGAATAAAAAGCTGATGTCCGACCCGCGCATGAAAGAGTTCGGCGAGTCGATGCCCTTTGACGGCAAACGGATGATCTACGGCGGATTCGCGCCGCTGCTGGACGAGTAATCGCTGCGCCCGGCGAGACTGGCCGGGCTTTTACTCGGGATCGAGATTGTTTTCCGCCCACATGATGAATTCCACTTTTGGCATCGCTTTACTGTAGAGCCACCCCTGGCCGTACTGCACGCCGTGACGGCGCAGCCACTCCAGCTGTCCTTCCGTTTCAATCCCTTCGGCGACCATCGCCATCTTCAGTGACTTCGCCATCTCGATAATGTGCGGGGTCACGTTTTTGTACTCCAGCGCATCGACGAAGGACTTGTCGATTTTGAGGGTGTCCACGTCCAGATCCTGCAAATAGCTGAGGCTCGAATAACCTGTACCAAAGTCGTCGATATAGACCGGATGGCCGGAACGGCGCAGGCTGGCCACGGCCGGGGCGCTGATTTTCGGGTCGGCAAAGCCGCGTTCGGTCAGTTCCAGCGCGATCTGCTGCGGTTTGATTTGCCACTGGTTCAGGAGACGGCTCAGCAGCGACGGCAGTTCGCCGCAGAACAGATCCGCAGGCGAGAGGTTGATGGAGATATGCTGATCCGGATAGTGGCGCAGCCATTCCCCCATGTCTTCAAACACTTTCTCGATCACCAGCCGGGTGAGGCGGGTGGTGAGCCCGGTCTGCTCGGCCAGTGGGATAAAGATGTTCGGCGACAGCATGCTGCCGTCCGGCTGCGGCCAGCGCACGAGGGCTTCGGCCCCGGTGATTTTGCCGGTATCCAGCGCCACAATCGGCTGATAGTGCACCACCAGCTCGCGGGCGTTGATCGCATCCAGCAGGCGATAGCGCGGGGATTGCAGGCGGCGCAACACGCGCATGATAAACGCGGCGGCCACAATGCTGATTAACGCGCCAAAGGGCAGCCAGAACAGCAGCTGCTGGTGCCAGCTCTCTTTTAACGGGACAAGAGAAGCCCAGGCGACCACGGCATAGCGCAGCTCCGGCACATCCTTCACCACATACATGGACCCTTTGTGCTGAAGTTGCGTGAGATGCTGGCCATGGAGTTGACTCCAGACGTCCTGATTCAGTGGGTTACTGCTGGCGAAAACCACACCGCTGTCCTCACCGACCAGGGCGGCTTCAATCGGCCAGGAGCCAAAGGGGATCACATCAATCAGGGAGGCGGGGTCGATCACCACCATGTAGTGACCCTTTCCCAGCACCAGCATAAACCGCTTAAAGCCGAGATCGTTTTGTTGCGTCAGCCAGGCGCTGTAGCCGTCGACGGTGACGCGTGCCGGTGGCGGGAAGCGGGCGGCGTTGCTAACTTGCTCTAGGGACGAGCAGACGGGTTTTTGGTCATCGACATACATCACTTCCTGCACGTAGCGCAGGGAGTACGCCACCCGGCGCATCTGCAGCAGATGTTCGTGGCTGCAGGGGACATCCTGAAATTCGTTAAGCTGGTTGAGGGCTGTTTTACCCTGGCCCACTACGCGCTCTGCGCGGATCAGCACGCGCTCGGAGTAGCGGTCAAGGGCGGCGACAAAGGTATCTTCCGCCTGGCGATGGGCCAGCCAGACGCTCAGGCAGATGGGGATCAGCACGGCAATGATCAGAACACCGGTCACCAGGCTGACCAGTTGGCGAGTTGTCATGCTTGGGTTTCCTTTCTGATCCGCTGATTTAGATTACCGCCGAATAATAATCTTATAGTATGCGGCAGAGTTTGATTTCATTCAGGTAAGGCCAATGAAAAAAAAAGAGTTTGTGACGCAAGACCTGCTGAGCAAAATTTACCAGGATACGACTCCCGGACCCCGAAAATTGTCTCCGGAAAGGCAGCTCGCCGAGGAGTACGGCGTGTCACGCTTCACCATTCGTCAGGCGCTGGAAAAGCTGGTCAGCATCGGGGTGGTGCGGATTGTGCAGGGTTCGGGGATCTGGATCAACGAGCAAGCGCGTAATAATCCTCTGGTTTATAACTCGATCACCGAGAAACGCTTCGATCAGATCCGATACCGGATGATCAGCCTGCATAAAACGCGGCCCGATCGCGCGGCGCAGCAGATTTTTGGCATCGACGAGGAGAGTTTTATCTGGCACTTCTGCCGTCTGCGCTACGTTGATGACGCGCCGGTACAGCTTGAAGTGTCCAGCATGCCGGTGGCGGATTTTCCCGATCTTAATCAGCAGGCGATTGAGCGCTCCATCCAGCAGTACGTTCTGAGCAAAGGTTTCACCATTTCCCATATGCTGACCACCTATCGCGCGGTGAGCGTCAGCCGTGAACAGGCGGTGATGCTGGGCTGCAAGAAGGGCAGCCCGGCGATGCACATCAACAACCGCGGCATTCTGGACGGGGGACGCGTGTTTGAGGTGAGCGATATTATCGACATCAACTACACCTGTACCTACGTCATCCCCTGGAACCGCGACAACTTAGCCTGGCGGCAAAATCAGGGCGTGTGAATCGCGCCGTCGGGCAGGCGGCTTTGCGTCCACTCGTGCGGGCGATAGACCACCGGATGGGCCAGCGCCAGCTCCTCAACGAAGCCCACGCCGATTCCCGCTGCCTCTGGCGGATAGACAAATCCCTCTTTCGCGACGGGGGCGCCAGGGAAAACCGCGTCCGTGGTGGCGGAGCGGGGAATAAATTCCTGAATCGCCGCATTGTGCAGATGAATATTCAGATGGGTATTCACCGCCACGCCGATCGGGGTCATATCGCCCGGCCCGTGCCACGCCAGACGCACACCAAAAGCCTGACACAGATGCGCCAGCTTGATGGCCGGGGTGATGCCGCCGATTTGCGAGACGTGGCAGCGGATGAAGTCGATGCGGCGATTGACGATCAGGTCGTGCCATTCCGCCGGGTTATTGAACAGCTCGCCCAACGCCAGCGGGACGCAGCTTTGCTGGCGGATCTGCTCCAGCCAGGCGGTTTGCTGCGGCGGTAAAATATCTTCGATGAAATAGGGCTGGAACGGCTCAAGCTGTTTCGCCAGTTGAACGGCCTGCTGCGGGAACAGTCGTTCGTGAACATCGTGGAGAATATGCAGCTTCCAGCCGTATTTTTCCCGCAGCGCGCGGAACATCTCGACGGTATTCGCCATGTACTCCTGCTGATCGAACCAGGCACCGGGCGTTGGATTATCCGGGGCGTGCAACGCCGACGGTGTGCCGCCGTAAAAGCCGAGCTGGCAGCGAATATGGCGATAGCCCTGGGCCAGCAGTTTATCCACCGAAGCGAACAGTTCTTCCAGCGTTTCGCCGCTGGCGTGGCTGTAGGCGGGGATGGCATCACGGGATTTGCCGCCGAGCAGCTGATAGAGCGGCATGCCCGCCAGCTGGCCTTTGATATCCCACAGCGCCATATCGACCCCCGATATCGCGTTGTTCATCAGCGGGCCGTTACGCCAGTAGGCGTTGACGTTCATCATCTGCCACAGATCTTCGATGTTGTTCGCATCGCGCCCGATGAGCAGCGGCTTCAGGTACTCATCCACCAGGGTTTTGACCGCCAGCGGGCGCTGCTGAAAGGTGGCGCAGCCGTGCCCGGTGACGCCATTGTCGGTGGTCACGCGCACCGTCACCAGATTATGTCGGTCCGGTCGGGTAATAAAACATTCGATATTTTTAATCATCACAGGCGTCACGAAATAACTCCTTGGGGGCTCTGTGGGAATAGGTTATGGGGAATATCATCACCCTAAAAATGTTGGCGGGTAAACCGTTTTTTTGACTATTTATTTTGGTCAGGTATTTAACGGTAAAGTAATTAAAAACCAGACCAATCTAAAACTTTCACGGTGTTGGTCTCTTTTTAAATGGCTAACTGTGAGCGATGTCAAATTTTATTGGTTTGTTTTGTTGTGAGGGTTTAATTATCCTCGTGGCAACATTAAAACGACAACAACACCCGGCAGGAGTTTTTATGGGGACGCAAGAAGCCATCAATAATATTATTCGTCTGGTCGGCGGCCAGGGGAATATCAATAAAGTCTGGCACTGCATGACGCGCCTGCGCTTTGATCTGATTGACGATAATAAAGTGGATCAAACTGAGATTAAAAAACTGCCCGGCGTGCTGGGCGCGCAGCTGCAAAGCGATCAGTTTCAGGTGATTATCGGGCCGAAGGTGAACAGCTGGTACGAGCAAATGCTGAACGTACTGGGAAATCACGAGGAGGCGGCTCCGGCGGCGACCAAAGGGCGTAAGAGTCTGGTATCGCTGTTTATGGATACGGTCTCGGGCGTGTTTGGCCCAATCGTACCGGCGATTGCCGGGGCGGGGATGATCAAAGGTCTGCTGGCCGGGCTTATCGCCCTGAAAGTGGTTTCGGCGAAAAGCGACACGGTGATGGTGATCGATCTTATCGCCAGCGGCGTGTTCTACTTCCTGCCGTTTTTCCTCGCGGTCTCGGCGGCGAAGATCTTCAAAACTAACGAATATCTGGCGGCAGCCGTCGCGGCCTGCCTGATGTATCCGTCACTGATCGAGGCGGCGAAAGCGCTGGCGACTCATCAGGAGGGCGCAGTCAGCGCCATCTGGCTGCTGGATGTGATCCCGGTGTCGGTCTTTAACTACGCCTCCAGCGTCATTCCGGTGATCTTCTCCATTCTGGCGCTGAGTTACATTCACCGCTGGGTGGACAGTATCATGCCCGACGTGCTGAAAACGGTCTTTACCCCGACGCTGACGCTATTCCTCGGCGCGCTGGCGGCGCTGGTGGTGATCGGGCCGATTGGCATCTGGCTGGGTAAAGGGCTGGCGCTGTTTATCGAGGGGCTGTTTGGCGTGTCGGCGAGTTTTGCCGGGCTGGTGGTGGGCGCGATTCGTCCGGTGGCGATCCTCACCGGGATGCACCACGCGATGACGCCGATTGCGCTGCAAAACTTTAGCGATCGCGGGTACGACATGCTGATGCCAATGATGTTTATGGCCAACATGGCGATTGCCGGGGCGACCTTTGCGATCTGGCGTTTGAGCCGCGATCGCCAGGAGAGAACGGTCACTCTGTCAGCGGCGATCTCTGCCCTGCTCGGGATCACGGAACCGGCGCTGTTTGGGGTTCTCACACGCTACAAAAAAGCGTTCATCGCGGCGACGATCGCCAGCTCGCTGGCCTCGGCATTCATTGCCTTCTTCGGCGTGCGTCTTTACGGCTACATCCTGTCGAGTATTTTCAGTCTGCCTGCCTATATCGGGCCGTACTTTGTCTTTGCCCTGGCGGGGGTGGTGATGGCGCTGGTGCTGTCGTTTGTCCTCACGACCATGCTGGTGGGAAAAGAACAGGCGCAAGAAAAGTAAGCGAAACCCTCGCCTCGCGGCGGGGGTTGTTTTTTGTTCTGGACTCGGATACGATTCTGTTATGTTATAACAAAACATGACGAGTTGACCATGAAAGCAGATATCCATCCGTACTACCGCACCGTCGTTTTTCACGACACCAGTGCCAACGAATATTTTAAAGTAGGCTCGACCATTAAAACCGATCGCGAAATCGAACTCGACGGCGAGACGTTCCCGTACATCACCATCGAGGTCTCGTCGAAATCGCACCCGTATTACACCGGTAAGCAGAAAACCTTCTCGACCGAAGGCAGCGCGGCCCGTTTCCGTCAGCGTTTTGGCGGTTTCATTAATGCGAAGCGAGGTTAATCATGCAGGTACTTAACTCGCTGCGCAGTGCCAAACAACGCCACCCGGACTGTCAGATTGTGAAACGCAAAGGCCGCCTGTACGTGATCTGCAAATCTAACCCGCGCTTTAAAGCGGTGCAGGGACGTAAGAAAAGACGTTAATTGAACTCCTTTCGCCAATTTTCCAGGGATCTTAACTGCTTGCCGTCGGCGCTGAAATTGTCGGCGGCAAGCCAGTTCTGGAAGGCGCGATCCAGCGCTTTCCACTCCGTATCAATAATTGAAAACCAGTCGGTGTCGCGGTTGTGGCCTTTGACCACCAGCGCCTGACGAAAACGCCCTTCATACTGGAACCCTAAACGCAGCGCCGCCCGGCGCGACGGCTCATTCAGGCTGTTACATTTCCACTCAAAGCGACGATAGCCCAGCTCATCAAACACGTAGCGCATCAGCAGATACTGCGCCTCCGTGGACATCGGCGTGCGGCTCAGCAGCGGGGAAAAATGCACATGGCCCACCTCAATCACGCCATTTTTCGGGTCGATACGCATCAGCGCCAGCGTGCCGACCGGCGCGTTGGTGCGGTTGTCGATCACCGTGAAATGCATCGGATCGGCGAGCTCACAAACGCTCTCGACCCAGGCGGTAAACGCTTCTGCGTTCGCATCCGGCTCGCGCAGCAGCCACGTCCAGCTCCGGGTATCTTCCGCCAGCTGGTAGGCGGCAAACAGCGCGGCGGCGTGCTCCGGACGTAACGGCGTCAGCGAGCAATAGTGCCCCTTAAGTTCCACGCGCTCCGGATGCTGGCGCGGCTGCCAGTCGAGTAGTTCCTCGCCCACGGGCTGCCCAAACTGATTGAATTGGTTCATGTTGATTCTCGTTGGCTTAAGTTGAAGCTCAGAGTAAGGAAATTGTGGTTCTGCAAAAAGGTCCACCTGAGTGTGTTATGGTGGTACCACGGAGGGCGAGATGAACATACCAGGCGACGACTTTTACGCATTAATCACTCAGGCGCTGCAAAGCCGCGGGTCCGGGACGCTCCAGCGCGCGCTGTATCGCGCCTTGCGCGAGGCGATTTTGAGCGGCAGATTGCAGGCTGACAGCCGCCTGCCGGGCTCGCGGCTGATCGCTTCCCAGCTGGCGGTTTCCCGCAACACGGTCAACGCCGCGCTGGAACAGCTGACGCTCGAAGGCTATTTGCTTCGCAGTCGCCAGGGGACGCGGGTGGCGCATCTGGGGCATCGCGATGCCAGGCAGTCGCCGCCCGCACTGGATGTGACGCTCGCCAGCCGGATGGCCTCTCTTCCCGCGCCGACACCGCGCGGCACACCGGTTCCCGCGTTCACGCCCGGGACACCGGCGATTAACTATTTCCCGCTGCCGCTCTGGCGACGACTGTACGATCGCGTGCTGCGGGAAGAGGGCAGCGCGCTGCTGGGGTACGGATCGCCGGCGGGGGAGTTGTCTTTGCGCGGGGCGATCGCGAGGCATCTTGCCCTGTCGCGCGGGATTCAGTGCGATGCCAGCCAGATTGTGATTACCGAAGGGGCGCTGGAAGGGGTGAGCCTCTGCACGCAGCTGTTGAGCGAGGCGGGGGATATCGCCTGGACCGAAGATCCGGGTTATGCCGGGGCGAAAAGCGTGTTTGCCAAATCGGGCCTGACAATGGTCGGGATGCCGGTCGATGAAGAGGGGATGCGTCTTGAGACGCAGGAGCACTCGCCGAAACTGATCTTCACCTCGCCCTCGCATCAGTTCCCCTATGGAAGCGTATTGAGCATCAACCGTCGCCTGGCGCTGCTGGAGTTTGCTCGTCAGCATAACGCGTGGATTATTGAAGACGATTACGACAGCGAGTTTCGCTACAGCGGTGAGCTGGTTCCGGCGATGATGGGCATGCAGGATAACCCGCCGGTGGTCTATCTGGGGACCTTCAGCAAAACGCTGTTTCCGTCACTGCGCACCGGATTTATGGTGCTGCCGAAGGCGCTGGCTCACGCCGCACATCCAGCGATCGGTTCGCTGCTGCGCGGCGGGCATCGGGCTGAGCAGCGGACGCTGGCGCTGTTTATCGAAGAAGGGCATTACGCGCGACATCTGGCGGCGATGCGTCGGCTGTATCGCAAGCGTTACCGACAATTACGCGAGGCGCTGGCCGCAGAACTGCACACTCCGCACCGGGTGTTGGCCGGCGAGGGCGGGATGCATCTGACCGTTGCTATTGATGGCGTGGATGATACGGCGATTGTGCAGCAGGCAAAACAGTATCAGTTGGGCCCGGCTGCCCTGAGCGGCTATTACCTGGATACGCAGCGGGGACAAACCGGTCTGGTGCTGGGATACGGGAATACGTCGGCGTCGCAATTTGCGCCTGGGATCAGGCGCTTGCAGAGACTGATTACGCAGTGGCAGGACGAGAAAGGGTAAACACGTCGTAGAACGACAGTTCGCCTTTGGTGGAGATCATCTTCTGCAGTTTGGCCTTTTGCGCCTCTTCCACGTTCGGCGAGTGCAAAATATTGCTGATCAGTTCCGACGGCACATAGCGCGTGTTGTACCACTCGCCGTTGTAGCAGACGCGGAAGTCCAGCACGTCGATATCTTCGTAGCGATAGCGAGGATTAACGTCGAAGAAGAAAAAGGCGTTGAAGACGATGAATAACACCACCAGCAGCCAGACCGAGTCGATCAGCGTTTCAGACAGCAGCATGACGACCAGCGTCGCCAGCAGCGCGGCATACATCGCTAAAAACAGGCCAGGGTGTTTACGGATAAAGCTGATGCTAAAGCGCGGGCGATTATCGCGCTTTTCGCGGGAGTTCAGATCGTCGATGGTTTCAGTAAGCAGGCGCTGTATCTCTGTCATTTATAACCTTCATGAATTTTGCAAAATACAGGGGATCTGCCCATTTTAGGGGAGCGGAGGAGGTGAAAGAAGTAACAGTTATGGGCATAAAAACCATAACAGTTACCGATTTCAGGCTTAAAGCGTTTTGATGATCTTAGCCGGGTTTCCGCCGACGACGACGTTCGCCGGAACGTCTTTCGTGACCACAGCACCGGACGCCACGACCACGTTATCACCGATAGTTACGCCGGGGTTAATGACCGCGCGGCCACCAATCCAGACATTATGACCGATAGTCACCGGTTTACCCAATTCAGCGCCGCTATTGCGTTCCGTCGCATCGAGCGGATGGGTGGCGGTATAAATATGCACGCCTGGCGCCAGCATACAATTATCACCGATATGAATCGGGCAGACGTCCAGCATCACGCAGTCGAAATTCGCGTAGAACGCTTTGCCGAGGAAAATGTTATAGCCGTAATCGCAGCGAAAACTTGGCTCAATATACGCGCCTTCGGCCTGGCCGAGGAGTTCAGTCAGCAGCGTGCTGCGTTCTGCTTTGGCATCGGGGCCGGTGTGGTTGTAGCGGTGAACCAGATGGCGAGCGCGCAGACGATCTGCCCGCAATGTTTCGTCAGAGGGGCGATATAGCTCACCGGCAATCATCTTTTGTTTTTCTTCACTCATGGGACACCTCACTGGAATACTCTTTGCGCCATAGCGTAAAGAACCTCACCGTGAAAGGGAACGTTCCCATTGGGCTGATGTGATGATAGTCACAACATTGTTGCCGACGTGCACATTTAGAACGATGGGTCTGTCTGTCACACAGGGATCGTAAATCGAAAGGTGAATTCAGCGTAAGAAGGTAACAATACAATCTTAAAAACAGAGTTCTGGAATTAACGGACAAATTTCCACACAGAAACAGGGATTTTGTCATACAGCTTATTCATGGTTAACTCGGCCAGACGGTGGTCGGCGGCTGAATAAAATACAGCCAGTTCATGATCGGGCAGCTCGTATTTATTTTTTTCAATAACACGTTCCAGGGTGTCCAGTGACTGGCAACGTCGCAAGCGCATCAAATAATCTGTCTTTGTTAATGGTTTATCAGACATAAATTCACCTTAGTATTTGTAATAATTTTAACAGGAGTGACTGACCGGGTTAGCTCTGCTCGCGTTGACGAAACAACGGAATAGGCGATTTCCCGATTTACGCCATTTTTGTAAATCCTGTGTGTTAATGCCATAACTGCTGAACAACATAAAGGTGTCGTCCAGATATTCATCAATTTGCTCAATCAATTTATTATCTTCATTGTACTTAATTTTATAATTAAGTGCGAAGGTTGCTATATGCTCAATGAGTTCATTGAGCTGCAAATTGATAGCGGAGGTCGGATCATTAACCCAGCCATGGTTACTTTCATCAAGATTGGCAAGGCAGTCATGGTACAAGGATTCGCAGAGAAATTTCAACTGCGCGATATCATGCCTTTTTGGCGAGTACTCGTCCATAGCGCATCCCCTTTTGAGTGATTCTTTACTCACCGAACATCAACGTCGGGATGGATACAACTAGCTTACCTTAACGGGTGCTTTTTCCTGATGTCTTTAACTATAAACCAGCCTGATCAAGATTTCACCGCGCTATTACGAAAAATTACAATTAAAACTTAAGCCACCAAACGTTGAGCGATTGTCCATCATTAATGGGGCCATTTTTAGCCTAATCAAGGCTGGCAATTTGGCTGCTACCTTAGGATTCATCAAGTTACCTTAAACTTTCGCATGAAATCAGGATTCGGACTTGTTGATTACACGACAAAATTAGCCAGGAATAATCCTAATATTCTTCCGCAGGAGATGAAATTAAAATTCGGCGTTTCATTGATTCACGAATTCATTAAACAACATACGCGTAATGAGGCTGACGTAAAATAAATAAACCAACAATAAGCGTAATTTATGATTTTGTTCAGACAAAGAAAAAGGCCGCAAATTGCGGCCTTTTTAGCATGTGAAACCGGTATCAGTGATGATCTACTGAGTGACTGTGTTCCACGTCTTCATTCTTACGGCTGAAGCGGCGGCGAACCACCACGAAGAACACCGGAACGAAGAAGATAGCCAGTACGGTTGCGGTAATCATCCCGCCCATTACACCGGTACCGACGGCGTTCTGCGCGCCGGAGCCTGCACCGGAGCTAATAACCAGCGGCATTACCCCGAGGATAAACGCCAGAGAGGTCATCAGAATTGGACGCAGACGCATACGTACGGCTTCAAGCGTTGCCTCAATCAGGCCCTTACCTTCTTTATCCATCAGATCTTTGGCGAATTCGACGATAAGTATCGCGTTCTTCGCCGACAAGCCAATGGTTGTCAGCAGGCCCACCTGGAAGTAAACGTCGTTGGTCAGGCCACGGAATGTCGCGGCCAGCAGCGCACCGATAACCCCCAATGGCACCACCAGCATGACCGAGAACGGAATCGACCAGCTCTCGTACAAGGCTGCCAGACACAAGAACACCACAATCAGCGAGATGGCGTACAGGGCAGGGGCCTGGTTACCGGACAGACGTTCCTGATAGGACATCCCCGTCCAGTCGTAGCCGATGCCGGAAGGCAGTTTCGCCGCCAGCTCTTCCATCAGGTTCATCGCTTCACCGGTACTTCTGCCTGGTGCTGCCTGACCGAGGATTTCCATCGACGGCAAGCCGTTGTAACGCTCCAGACGCGGTGAACCGTATTCCCAACGTGAGGTGGAGAAGGCGGAGAACGGAACCATCTGACCTTCGCTGCCGCGCACGTACCAGTTGTTGATATCGTTCGGCAACATACGGTATTGCGCTTCGGACATCACGTACACTTTCTTCACACGACCGCGGTCGATGAAGTCGTTGACGTAGCTACCGCCCCAGGCTGCGCCCAGTGTGGTATTGATGTCGCTGATAGAAACGCCCAGCGCCTGTGCTTTTTCCTGGTCGATATCGATCTTGTACTGCGGGGTATCTTCCAGGCCGTTAGGACGCACGCCGACCAGCAGGTCAGGATGTTTCGCCACTTCACCAAACAGCTGGTTACGTGCCTGAGTCAATTTTTCGTGACCCAAACCGCCCTGGTCAATCAGCTGGAAGTCGAAGCCGGTCGCGGTACCCAGTTCCACGATCGCTGGCAGGTTAAAGGCGAACACCATCGCATCTTTAATCTTCGAGAAGGTGCCCATTGCGCGACCGGTGATCGCTTCGACTTTGTTCTCTTCGCCTGGACGCTCGCTCCAGTCTTTCAGAGAGACGAAGGCAATACCGGTGTTCTGACCACGACCCGCAAAGCCAAAGCCGTTAACCGCAAACACGGATTCAACGTTCGCTTTCTCTTTGGTGAGGTAGTAATCGGTCACTTCATCCAGCACTTTCTGGGTACGCTCTTGCGATGCACCTGCCGGAAGCTGCGCCATAGTCAGGAACACGCCCTGGTCTTCGTCTGGCAGGAAGGAGCTTGGCAGACGAACGAACAGGAACGCCATGCCGACCACGATGATGATATAGAGCAGCAGATAACGACCGGTGCTGCGCAGGATGTTGCCCACGCTGTCGGTGTAGTGGTGCGTGCTCTTATCAAACATGCGGTTGAACCAGCCGAAGAAGCCTTTCTTGTTGTCGCCGTGATCGCCTTTCGCGACGGGCTTCAGCATGGTGGCACACAGGGCTGGCGTCAGGATCAATGCCACGAGAACCGACAGGGCCATCGCCGACACAATGGTGATGGAGAACTGACGGTAAATCGCACCGGTTGACCCGCCGAAGAAGGCCATTGGGATAAATACCGCCGACAGAACCATCGCGATACCGACCAGTGCGCCCTGAATCTGGCCCATTGATTTACGCGTCGCTTCCTTCGGCGGGAGCCCCTCTTCGGCCATCACACGCTCGACGTTTTCGACCACCACGATGGCGTCATCCACGAGCAAGCCGATGGCGAGCACCATCCCGAACATCGTCAGGGTGTTTATCGAGAAGCCGAATATCGCCAGTATGGCAAAGGTCCCCAACAGAACGACCGGTACCGCGATGGTTGGAATCAACGTCGCGCGGAAGTTTTGCAGGAACAGATACATCACCAGGAACACCAGGATGATCGCTTCGACCAGCGTTTTCACCACTTCGTGAATCGAGATCTTAACGAACGGGGTGGTGTCGTACGGATAAACAATTTTCAGACCTGACGGGAAGAACGGCTCCATTTTTGCCAGTTCTGCACGGATCGCGGTTGCGGTATCCAGCGCGTTCGCGCCGGTCGCCAGTTTAATCCCCAGACCGGAAGCCGGCTGGCCGTTAAACTTCGCCACGATGTCGTAGTTTTCACCGCCCAGTTCGACCTTCGCCACGTCGCGCAGGCGAACCTGTGAACCATCCTGATTCACTTTCAGCAGAATTTTACTGAACTCATCGGCGGAGGTCAGACGGGTCTGCGCGATGATCGAGGCGTTCAACTGCTGCCCTTTCACCGGCGGCGTGCCGCCTAACTGACCGGCTGCCACCTGGGCGTTCTGCGCTTTAATCGCGCTGATCACGTCCACCGGGGTCAGCTGGAAGTTGTTCAGTTTGTTCGGGTCCATCCAGATACGCATCGCGTACTGCGAACCAAACAGCTGCACGTCACCCACACCAGAAGTACGGCTGATGGCGTCCTTCATGTTGGCGCCCACGTAGTCGGAAATATCCTCCTGCGTCATGGTGCCGTTGGTATTGATAACGCCGACAACCATCAGGAAGCTACTGGAGGATTTCTCCACGCTCACGCCCTGCTGCTGGACTTCTTGCGGCAGTAACGGCATCGCCAGCTGCAGTTTGTTCTGCACCTGAACCTGCGCGATATCCGCATCGGTACCAGACTGGAAGGTCAGCGTGATCTGAACCGTACCGGTTGAGTCACTGTTGGAGGACATGTACATCAGGTTATCGATACCGTTCATGTTCTGTTCGATAACCTGTGTCACGGTGTCCTGCACCGTTTTTGCATCAGCCCCAGGATAGGTCGCGGTGATCGAAACGGCCGGTGGCGCAATCGTTGGATATTGCGCTACGGGCAGCTTCAGGATCGCCAGTCCCCCTGCAAGCATGATGATGATGGCGATCACCCATGCGAATATGGGGCGATCGATAAAGAAATTAGGCATGTCTTAACGGCTCCTGTTTAAGTTAAGACTTGGTTTGTTCTGACTGGCCACCGGCTGCGGCTTGTTGTTTATCGTCAGATTTGACTTCCTGGGCTTTCACCTGCGCGCCAGGACGTACTTTTTGCAAACCAGAGACAATCACGCGATCGCCATCTTTCAAACCGTCCGTCACCAGCCATTTGTCGCCAATCGCCTGCGTAGCAGTGATTTGACGCGTTTCGACTTTGTCATCCTTACCCACCACCAGCGCGCTGGCATCACCGCGCGGCGTACGTGTTACGCCCTGCTGTGGAACCAGAAGTGCGGTTGGGTTGGTGCCTTCTTCCAGACGGGCACGCACGAACATACCTGGCAACAGCGTGTGGTCAGGGTTCGGGAAGATAGCGCGTAAGGTGATAGAACCGGTGGTTTGATCGACGGTCACGTCAGAGAATTCCAGCGCGCCAGCCTGTGGGAACTTGATACCATCGTTGGTGACCAGCTCCACTTTGGCTTTGCCGTTTTCTTGTTTCAGCGCACCGCTTGCCAGCTCTTGTTTCAGACGCAGGAAATCGTTACTGGACTGCGTGACATCCACATAGATCGGATCAAGCTGCTGAACGGTAGCCAGCGCAGTGGCCTGTCCGTTCTGAACCAGCGCACCTTCTGTGACGGAAGATTTGCCAATGCGACCGCTGATAGGGGAGGTCACTTTGGTGTACGCCAGGTTAATGCGCGCCGTTTCAACCGCTGCTTTTGCCGCGAGTACCGCAGCGTTCGCCTGTTGAGAATCGGCCAGCGCCGTGTCGTAATCCTGTTGGCTGATGTACTGCGTGCCGAGCAGCTTTTTATAACGGTTCAGCGTCAGTTGGGAGATTTTGGCAGCCGCTTCGGCCTTCGCCAGATCGCCTTTCGCACTTTCGTACGCGGCCTGATAGGTTGCCGGATCAATCTGATATAGAGACACACCCGCTTCGATATCACCACCCTCGGTGAAGTTACGTTTCAGGATGATCCCGCTAACCTGAGGACGAACTTCCGCAACGCGGTAAGCGCTTGTACGGCCTGGTAATTCTGTGGTGATTTGAAGAGGTTCAGTTTTCAGCGTAACGACACCGACTTCTGGCATCTGCTGTGCTCCCTGTTGAGCCTGTTTCTCATCACATCCTGTAAGCGCTAAGCCGCCTGAGAGCATCAGAACGATCGCCAGAGGCGTTAACCCTCTGTTTTTGTTCATATGTAAACCTCGAGTGTCCGATTTCAAATTGATCAATGGATCAAAAGTCCGCAAACCCATTGCTGCGTTTATATTATCGTCGTGCTATGGTACATACATTCATAAATGTATGTAAATCTGACTCCTGTAAATTCATTGACGTATGGCACGAAAAACCAAACAACAAGCGCTCGAGACACGTCAACACATTCTGGATGTGGCATTACGTCTGTTTTCGCAGCAGGGGGTCTCTTCGACCTCTCTGGCGCAGATTGCTCAGGCCGCTGGCGTCACACGGGGAGCGATTTACTGGCATTTCAAAAACAAGTCAGATTTGTTCAGTGAAATTTGGGAGTTATCAGAATCCAGTATTGCCGATCTTGAGACTGAGTATCGGGCAAAATTCCCTGACGATCCACTCTCAGTATTGAGAGAAATTTTGGTTCATGTTCTTGAGGCGACAGTGATTGAGGAACGACGCCGCCTGATGATGGAGATCATCTTCCACAAATGCGAGTTTGTCGGCGAAATGGCCGTTGTACAACAGGCGCAGCGCAGCCTGTGCCTCGAAAGCTACGATCGCATCGAATATACGCTAAATCAATGTATTCAGGCTAACATGCTCCCGGCAAATTTGCTGACTCGTCGTACCGCTATTTTGATGCGCAGCTATATTTCCGGGCTGATGGAAAACTGGCTCTTCGCCCCCGAGTCGTTCGACCTGAGACAGGAGGCGCGCAATTACGTCGCCATTCTGCTGGAGATGTGCCAGTTCTGCCCGACGCTGCGCGGCGACCCTGATTCCCTTCCGGCCTGACTGGCGCCAGGAATTTTCCTGGACGCTGGCCTTCGCGCTATTCTGCCTGCACCTGCCGTGATATTCTTCGCGCCAGACTATTTCCGGTCATTTCTGACATCAAAATCATCACTATGCTGCACTACACACGCTCGCAAAACCCCGTTTTTGTCCTGATTTTCGCCGTGCTGTTTTTCTTCGCCACGGCTCCTGCCGTCCATGCCCGCGCTGACAACAACAGCGACGGTCCGACGCGGGCGGATATTCAGTCTCAGCTGGACACCCTGAACAAACAAAAAGAGCTGACGCCGCAGGAAAAGCTGGTGCAGGCCGATCTGGCCGAGACCATTGAGACGCTGGATAAAATCGAGCGCGTGAAAACAGAAACCACGCAGCTGCGTCAGAAAGTGACCGAAGCGCCGGACAAAATGCGTCAGGCGACGGCGGCGCTGAACGCCCTGAGCGACGTCGATAACGACGACGAAACCCGTAAAACCCTGAGCACGCTCTCCCTGCGCCAGCTGGAATCCCGCATGACCCAGGTGCTGGACGATCTGCAAACCGGGCAGAGCGATCTCGCCACCTACAACAGCCAGCTCGTCTCCCTGCAAACTCAGCCGGAACGCGTGCAGAACGCCATGTATTCGGCCTCGCAGCAGCTGCAGCAGATCCGTAACCGCCTGAACGGCACCACGGTGGGCGAAGGCGCGCTGCGTCCGACGCAGCAAACGCTGCTCCTGGCCCAGCAAACCTTGCTCAATGCGCAGATCGACCAGCAGCGTAAGAGCCTCGAAGGCAACACCATTTTGCAGGATACGCTGCAAAAACAGCGGGATTATGTCACCGCCAATATTAATCGCCTGGAGCATCAGCTCCAGCTGCTGCAGGAGGCGGTTAACAGCAAACGCCTGACCCTGACGGAGAAAACGGCGCAGGAAGCCGTCTCGCCGGACGAAACCACCCGCATCCAGAGTAACCCGCTGGTGAAGCAGGAGCTGGATATCAACCATCAGCTCAGCCAGCGTCTGATTCAGGCCACCGAAAGCGGTAACTCACTGGTTCAGCAAAATATCAAAGTGAAGAACTGGCTGGATCGCGCCCTGCAGGCCGAACGCAATATCAAAGAACAGATTGCGGTACTGAAGGGCAGCCTGCTGCTGTCGCGCATTCTGTATCAGCAGCAGCAGACGCTGCCGTCCGCCGACGAGCTGGAAGACATGACCAACCGCATCGCGGACCTGCGTCTGGAGCAGTTTGAGATCAACCAGCAGCGCGACGCGCTTTTCCAGAGCGACGCCTTTGTCGCCAAAGTGGAAGAGGGCCATACCAGCGAAGTGAACGACGAAGTCCACGACGCGCTGCTGCAGGTGGTGGATATGCGCCGCGAGCTGCTGGATCAGCTCAACAAACAGCTGGGCAATCAGCTGATGATGGCGATCAACCTGCAAATCAACCAGCAGCAGCTGGTGAGCGTCTCGAAAAGCCTGAAAGAAATTCTGACCCAGCAAATCTTCTGGGTGAACAGCAACAAACCGATGGACTGGGACTGGATTAAATCCTTCCCGGAGACGCTGAAATCCCAGATCAAGAGCATGAAAATCACCGTCAACTGGGAGAAAGCCTGGCCTGCGGTGATGATTGCGTTCCTCGCCGGTCTGCCGTTGTTGCTGATTGCGGGTCTGATCCGCTGGCGTCTGGGCTGGCTTAAAAAATACCAGGCCAAGCTCGCCCATGAAGTGGGACAGCTGCGCAATGACAGCCAGCTGCAT
Organism: Lelliottia sp. EB106-05-01-XG201; assembly: GCF_058791735.1. Taxonomy (NCBI): domain Bacteria; kingdom Pseudomonadati; phylum Pseudomonadota; class Gammaproteobacteria; order Enterobacterales; family Enterobacteriaceae; genus Lelliottia; species Lelliottia sp. EB106-05-01-XG201. The sequence continues at coordinate 3,518,252 of NZ_JBYTDV010000001.1, read as the reverse complement.
ACGCCGAAAGCAATATTGATCGATCTCATTCGCGCGCTGCCGGTGTGCCTGCTGATTCTGGCGGCGGGGCTGATCCTGCTGACGATGCAGCTCAACATCAGCGATCTGCTGTGGGCGTTCAGCAAAAAACTGGCCCTGTTCTGGCTGGTGTTTGGCCTGTGCTGGAAAGTGCTGGAAAAAGACGGCGTGGCGGTGCGTCACTTCAATATGCCGGAGCAGCTCACCAGCCACTGGCGCCGCCAGATTGTGCGCGTGAGCCTGGCGCTGCTGCCGCTGCACTTCTGGTCGGTCGTGGCCGAACTCTCGCCGCTGCATCTGATGGATGACGTCCTCGGCCAACTCGCCATTTTCCTCAACCTGCTGCTGATTGCCGTGCTGATGTGGCCGATGTGCCGCGACAGCTGGCGGGATAAAGAGTCGCATAACATTCGGCTGATCACCGTCACCGTGCTGGCGATTATTCCGCTGGCGCTGATGGTGCTCACCGCCACGGGCTACTTCTACACCACGCTGCGCCTGTCGGGCCGCTGGATCGAAACCGTCTATCTGGTCATTCTCTGGAACCTGCTGTATCAGACGGTACTGCGCGGTCTGAGCGTCGCGGCGCGCCGTATCGCCTACCGTCGTGCGCTGGCTCGTCGTCAGAATATGGTAAAAGAGGGCGCGGAAGGGGCGGAGCCGCAGGAAGAGCCGACCATCGCGCTGGAGCAGGTCAACCAGCAAACGCTGCGTATCACCATGCTGGTGATGGTGGCGCTGTTCGGCGTGATGTTCTGGGCGATCTGGTCTGACTTAATCACCGTGTTTGCCTATCTCGACAGCATCACGCTCTGGCAGTACAACGGCACCGAAGCCGGTGCGGCGGTGATGAAAAGCGTCACCATGGGCAGCCTGCTGTTTGCGCTGGTCTCCACCGTGGTGGCCTGGGCGCTGATCCGCAACCTGCCGGGTCTGCTGGAAGTGCTGATCCTCTCACGCCTCAACATGCGCCAGGGCTCTTCTTACGCCATCACCACCATTCTGAACTATGTGATTCTGGTGGTCGGGGCGATGACCGTCTTCGGCTCGCTGGGCGTCTCGTGGGATAAACTGCAGTGGCTGGCAGCGGCCCTGTCGGTCGGTCTCGGTTTTGGTTTGCAGGAGATCTTCGGGAACTTCGTCTCCGGCCTGATCATTCTGTTCGAACGCCCGGTGCGTATTGGTGATACGGTCACCATCGGCACCTTCTCCGGGACGGTCAGCAAGATCCGTATCCGCGCAACGACAATCACCGACTTTGATCGCAAAGAGGTGATCATCCCGAACAAAGCCTTCGTCACCGAGCGTCTGATCAACTGGTCGCTCTCCGACACCATCACCCGCGTGGTGATCCGCCTCGGCGTGGCGTATGGATCGGATCTGGACAAAGTGAAAGCGGTACTGTTGCAGGCCGCGACGGAGCATCCAAAAGTGATGCACGATCCGGCGCCGTCGGTGTTCTTCACCACCTTCGGGGCAAGCACCCTGGACCACGAGCTGCGTTTATACGTGCGTGAGCTGCGCGATCGCAGCTACGCGGTGGACGAACTGAACCGCACCATCGATCGTCTGTGCCGTGAGAACAATATCAATATCGCTTTCAACCAGCTGGAAGTTCACCTGCGAAATGAGAAGGGTGATGAGCATACGGAAGTGAAGCGTGAAGTGAAGGGCGATGACCCGACACCAGCTTGATCTTATTCCCTCTCCCACGGGGAGAGGGTTAGGGTGAGGGAGAAACTACGGCGCTGAGTCAGGACGTAACTTCCCCTCAAAATCCCGCCGCACAATCTCCAGCGCCTTTAAAACAGTCTCAGGCGCAAGGTCATGATTTTCCAGTAGCATAATGAGATCGACGGCCAGTTTGACTTCGTCGGGTGCGTTTTCCAGCGACATGTTTAGCTCCATTTAGCGGGTCATACGCGCAATCACGCGCTCTATCTCATCCAGCGCCTGACGGCAGCGGGCGAGTCGTCCTTCCAGGGCGGAAATTTCCCGCATCAAACGCTGCTGCTCTTCCAGGGTTTCGCTCCCTTTGAGCTGCTGTTCACGCTCGTTTTTCATCGCGTACAGGCGACGTTCAAAATCCTGATGTTCCAGTCGTTTGCGCTGCCATTTCGCTGCACCGGGCGAGGGCGTGTCCCAGGCGCGCAGCGGCCAGGCGGTCATCTCCCGGTGCAGGGCGGTGATCTGCTCTACCAGGTGCTCCGCCAGCCACGCCACCTGCTCGGTTTGCTGGCTCTCGACGGCGTGACGAAGCTCATCAAGGTTATGCTGGGCTTCATCAAGATAATCTTTTATCAGCGTACTGCGGGTACGAAACAACTGCCGGTCAAAGCGTGGCTTCAGCGTCGCATGCTGCAACAGCGGTGATGCCTGCGCGCGCAGGGCGATCAGCTGATTTTGCAGAGTCTCTAAAAGCAAGGCTGTTTTCAATACGCTCTCCAGTGGTAAAGTAGCCGTTCAGTTTGATAACGATTCGCATTATGAAGCGTACTATTTTAATCATCATTGGCTGGCTCGCGGTAGTGCTGGGTACGCTTGGCGTGGTTTTGCCGCTGCTGCCCACCACGCCCTTTATTCTGCTGGCGGCCTGGTGCTTTGCCCGCTCGTCGCCGCGTTTTCACCAGTGGCTGCTTTATCGCTCCTGGTTTGGCGGCTATCTGCGCCACTGGCAACAATACCGGGCGATGCCGCCCGGCGCAAAGCCTCGCGCAATTGCGGTGATCCTCGTGACCTTCGCCATTTCATTATGGCTGGTGAAGATGATGTGGGTGCGTATCCTGCTGCTGGTGATCCTCTCCTGTCTGCTTTTCTTCATGTGGCGAATCCCCGTCGTTGATGAAAAGCAACAAAAGCACTGATGGGCAATGATGGCTGTTGCAATTATCCCCCGCAGCCAGTAAATTCGACCGTTTTCGAGCACAGGTGCGCCTGGTCAAAAGTTAATCAATTGTTACTTTGACCACATGTTATGCGCGCCGTGAGTAACACCGTTTTTAACCAGGCATACATTTATGACCGCGACTGCGCAGCAGCTTGAATTTCTGAAAAACAGCATCAAAAGCATCCAGGACTATCCAAAACCTGGCATTCTTTTCCGTGATGTCACCAGCTTGCTGGAAGACCCGAAAGCGTACGCACTCAGCATTGAACTGCTGGTTGAGCGCTATAAAAACGCCGGGATCACCAAAGTAGTAGGCACGGAAGCGCGTGGCTTCCTGTTCGGCGCACCGGTTGCGCTGGCGATGGGCGTGGGCTTTGTGCCGGTACGTAAACCGCGCAAACTGCCGCGCGAAACCATTGCCGAGAGCTATGAGCTGGAATACGGCACCGATCAGCTGGAAATTCACGTTGATGCCATCAAACCGGGCGACAAAGTGCTGGTGGTGGACGATCTGCTGGCGACCGGCGGTACGATCGAAGCGACCGTGAAGCTGATCCGTCGTCTGGGTGGCGAAGTGACCGATGCGGCCTTCATCATCAATCTGTTCGATCTCGGCGGCGAACAGCGCCTGGAAAAACAGGGTATCACCAGCTATAGCCTGGTCCCTTTCCCGGGTCATTAATCCCTCTTCCCGCAACCTCGCCCAATGGGTGAGGTTGTGTTAGCATTACCCCCCTGAATATCCACCTTCCAGCGTTGCAGAGCCTGCCCATGAGTTATCAGGTGTTAGCCCGAAAGTGGCGACCCCAAACCTTTGCTGACGTTGTCGGCCAGGAACATGTGCTGACCGCCCTGGCGAACGGTTTATCGCTAGGACGCATCCATCACGCGTATCTTTTCTCCGGCACGCGCGGCGTCGGTAAAACCTCTATTGCCCGTTTGCTGGCAAAAGGCCTGAACTGCGAAACCGGGATCACCGCCACGCCATGCGGCGTCTGTGATAACTGCCGGGAAATCGAGCAGGGGCGTTTTGTCGATCTGATCGAAATCGATGCCGCCTCGCGCACCAAAGTCGAAGATACCCGCGATCTGCTGGATAACGTGCAGTACGCCCCGGCGCGTGGCCGCTTCAAGGTCTATCTGATCGATGAAGTCCACATGCTGTCGCGCCACAGTTTTAACGCCCTGCTGAAAACGCTGGAAGAGCCGCCATCGCACGTCAAATTCCTGCTGGCGACCACCGATCCGCAAAAGCTGCCGGTGACGATCCTGTCGCGCTGCCTGCAGTTCCATCTGAAGGCGCTGGACGTCGATCAGATCCGCACTCAGCTCGAACACATTCTCGACGAAGAGAAGATCGCCCACGAACCGCGCGCCCTGCAACTGCTGGCGCGAGCGGCGGACGGCAGTCTGCGTGACGCTTTAAGCCTGACGGATCAGGCTATCGCCAGCGGTGACGGCCAGCTGTCGACCGAGGCGGTGAGCACCATGCTCGGCACCCTCGACGACGATCAGGCCCTGTCGCTGATTGAAGCCATTATTGAAGCCAACGGCGAACGCGCGATGTCGCTGGTGAACGTCGCGGCCTCTCGCGGCGTGGAGTGGGAAGCGCTGCTGGTTGAAATGCTGGCCCTGCTGCACCGCGTGGCGATGCTCCAGCTCTCCCCGTCTGCCATTGGCGCGGATATGGCGATGATCGAACAGCGCATGCGTGAACTTGCGCGCACCGTTCCGCCCGCTGACGTGCAGCTCTATTACCAGACGCTGCTGATTGGCCGCAAAGAGCTGCCGTTCGCGCCGGACCGCCGGATGGGCGTTGAAATGACGCTTCTGCGCGCGCTGGCGTTCCATCCCCGGATGCCGCTGCCCGAGCCTGAAGTGCCGCGCCAGTCCTATGCTCCTGTCGCACCGACCGCGGTGATGACGCCTACGGCGATGCCGCAGCACGCTGCGCCACCGCCTGGGCCGGACGTCCCGCTGCCGGATGCCACCAGTTCGGTGCTCGCCGCGCGCAGTCAGCTACAGCGTGCGCAGGGAGCAACCAAACCAAAAAAGAGTGAACCGGCAGCGCCAGGAAGAGCGCGGCCGGTTAACAACGCCGCACTCGAACGACTGGCATCGGTAACGGAGCGCGTACAGTCGCGCCCGTCGCCGTCGGCCCTCGAACAGAAAGCCCCGGCGAAGAAAGAGGCTTACCGCTGGAAGTCGACCAACACCGCCGAAGAAGTGAAGGTGGAAGTGGCGACGCCGAAAGCGCTGAAAAAGGCGCTGGAGCACGATAAAACGCCGGAGCTTTCTGCGAAGCTCGCAGCAGAATCCCTTGAGCGTGACGCCTGGGCCGCTGAAGTCAGCCAGTTAAAGCTGCCGAAACTGGTCGAGCAGGTCGCGCTCAACGCCTGGAAAGAGCAGGACGGAAATCAGATCCGCCTACATCTGCGCCCCGGTCAGCGTCATCTGAATTCCGCCAGCGCCCAACAGGTGCTGACGGAGGCGCTCTCCACATTACAGGGCGCGCCGGTTGAATTGACTATCATTGAAGATGATAATCCGGCGATGCGTACGCCGCTGGAGTGGCGTCAGGCAATTTATGAAGAGAAGCTCGCGCAGGCGCGCGAGTCGATTATTGCGGATAACAACATCCAGACCCTGCGCCGGTTCTTCGACGCCGATCTGGATGAAGAGAGTATCCGTCCCATTTGACCGTGAGTCTGACTCACAGTCGTTGTCCTTAACGTGACTACTTAAGAGAGAAGCCTATGTTTGGTGGTAAAGGCGGTCTGGGTAACCTGATGAAACAGGCCCAGCAGATGCAAGACAAAATGCAGAAAATGCAGGAAGAGATCGCACAGCTGGAAGTCACTGGCGAATCCGGTGCAGGTCTGGTCAAAGTGACCATCAACGGCGCGCACAATTGCCGTCGCGTGGAAATCGACCCAAGCCTGCTCGAAGACGACAAAGATATGCTGGAAGATCTGGTTGCCGCTGCATTTAACGATGCCGCGCGCCGTATCGACGAAACCCAGAAAGAGAAAATGGCCTCTGTCTCCTCCGGGATGCAGCTGCCGCCAGGCTTTAAGATGCCGTTCTGATGCAAACCAGTCCGCTGCTCACGCAGTTAATGGAAGCGCTGCGCTGCCTGCCGGGCGTTGGCCCGAAGTCAGCCCAGCGCATGGCGTTTACGCTGTTACAGCGCGACCGCAGCGGCGGGATGCGCCTGGCGCAGGCACTGACCCGCGCCATGTCAGAAATCGGTCACTGTGAGGATTGCCGCACTTTTACCGAGCAGGACGTGTGTAACATCTGTTCGAATCCGCGTCGTCAGGAAAACGGTCAGATTTGCGTGGTGGAGAGTCCGGCGGACATCTACGCCATTGAGCAAACCGGGCAGTTTTCGGGCCGCTATTTCGTGCTGATGGGCCATCTCTCTCCGCTGGATGGAATTGGCCCGGACGATATCGGTCTCGATCGCCTCGAGCAGCGTCTGGAGTCCGAGACGCTGACCGAAGTGATCCTCGCTACCAACCCGACGGTGGAAGGCGAAGCGACCGCGAACTACATCGGTGAACTGTGCGCGCAGTACGGCGTTCAGGCCAGCCGCATCGCCCACGGCGTGCCGGTCGGCGGCGAGCTGGAAATGGTCGACGGCACCACGCTGTCACACTCTCTGGCTGGACGTCACAAGCTTATTTTCTGACCAAACGGAGGCTGCAATCGTGGCCTCCGCTTGAAATTCTCTCCCGCTATCCCCATCTCACTCTCAACGTGTTCAAACCCCATTAAATGGCATTGTTGAGGTCGATCTAGATGAAAGGACAAGAAACCCGTGGTTTCCAGTCAGAAGTAAAACAGCTTCTGCACCTGATGATCCATTCCCTGTATTCCAATAAAGAAATCTTCCTGCGTGAGCTTATCTCCAACGCCTCGGATGCGGCGGACAAACTGCGTTTTCGCGCGCTGTCCAACCCGGATCTGTATGAAGGCGACGGCGAGCTGCGCGTGCGCGTCTCTTTTGACAAAGACAACCGCACCCTGACCATTGCCGATAACGGTATTGGTATGAACCGCGACGAGGTGATCGATCACCTCGGGACCATCGCGAAGTCCGGCACCAAATCCTTCCTCGAATCCATGGGCTCCGATCAGGCGAAAGACAGCCAGCTGATCGGCCAGTTCGGCGTGGGCTTCTACTCCGCCTTTATCGTGGCCGACAAAGTCACCGTACGCACCCGTGCGGCGGGCGACAGCGCGGAAAATGGCGTGTTCTGGGAATCTCACGGTGAAGGTGAATACACCGTGGATGACATCACCAAAGCCGATCGCGGGACCGAAATCACCCTGCACCTGCGCGAAGGCGAAGACGATTTCCTGAATGACTGGCGCGTGCGCTCCATCATCGGCAAATACTCTGACCACATCGCCCTGCCGGTTGAAATTGAGAAAACCGAAGAAGTCGACGGCGAAACCGTGGTCTCCTGGGAGAAAATCAACAAGGCGCAGGCCCTGTGGACGCGTAACAAGTCTGAAATCAAAGACGACGAATACAACGAATTCTACAAGCACATCGCCCACGACTTTACCGATCCGCTGACCTGGAGCCACAACCGCGTGGAAGGGAAGCAGGAGTACACCAGCCTGCTCTACATCCCGGCCCAGGCGCCGTGGGACATGTGGAACCGCGATCACAAGCACGGCCTGAAGCTGTACGTGCAGCGCGTGTTCATCATGGACGACGCCGAGCAGTTCATGCCGAACTACCTGCGCTTCGTGCGTGGCCTGATAGATTCTAACGATCTGCCGCTGAACGTCTCCCGCGAAATCCTGCAGGACAGCACCGTCACGCGCAACCTGCGTAACGCCCTGACCAAACGCTCCCTGCAGATGCTGGAGAAACTGGCGAAAGACGACGCTGAGAAATACCAGACCTTCTGGAAACAGTTCGGCCTCGTGCTGAAAGAGGGCCCGGCGGAAGACTCCTCTAACGTGGAAGCGATCGCTAAACTGCTGCGTTTCGCCTCGACGCACACCGACTCTTCCGAGCAGACCGTGTCTCTCGAAGAGTACGTGTCCCGTATGAAAGAAGGGCAGGAGAAGATCTACTACATCACCGCCGACAGCTATGCTGCCGCGAAGAGCAGCCCGCATCTGGAGCTGCTGCGTAAGAAAGGCATCGAAGTGCTGCTGCTTTCCGATCGCATCGATGAGTGGATGATGAACTACCTGACCGAGTTCGACGGTAAATCCTTCCAGTCCGTGGCTAAAGCTGACGAGTCTATCGACAAGCTGGCTGACGAAGTGGACGAAACGGCAAAAGAAGCAGAAAAAGCGCTGGAGCCCTTCGTTGAGCGCGTGAAAACCCTGCTGGGCGATCGCGTGAAAGAGGTGCGCTTCACGCACCGTCTGACCGACACTCCGGCGATTGTCACCACCGACGCGGACGAAATGGGCACCCAGATGGCGAAACTGTTCGCCGCTGCCGGCCAGGCGATCCCGGAAGTGAAGTACATCTTTGAACTGAACCCGGATCACCCGCTGGTGAAACGCGCGGCGGACACCCAGGACGAAACACAGTTTAACGAGTGGGTTGAGCTGCTGCTGGATCAGTCCCTGCTGGCCGAGCGCGGCACGCTGGAAGATCCGAACCTGTTCATCAAACGTGTGAATGCGCTGTTGATGGCATAATTGCAGACCTACCCCTCACCCTAACCCTCTCCCCAAAGGGGAGAGGGGATCGTTCGGTGCGGTTTTCACCCTCGCCCCTTTGGGGAGAGATACCGTCTTGTCGGTTATCCGGCAAGCGGTATTTCAGCATTAAATTCTCGTCCGGATTTCACCACGCCATAAGCCAGCTGGAGCAGTTTTCTCATCCCGGCACATACGCGTTCCTTCCCTGTTTTTCCTCTCGCTGCCAGCCTGTCCATCAGATTTTTAACCACCTCATTGCACCTTCCCGCCACCACTGCCGGCATATACAGCGCACTGCGCAGCTCTGCGTGACCTACTTTTGACAGCCTGCTCTTTCCTTTCCACATCCCCGACTCACAGCGCCGTGGATTCAGCCCGGCGTAAGCCACCAGTGCCTTACTGTCACTGAACCGTCTCAGATTACCCGCGAACGCCAGCAGGCTCACGCTCAGCATTTCACCGATCCCGGGGATGCTCTTCAGCAGTTCCCTGTCCCGCTTCAGGTCAGGGTTATCATCGATGTGCTGGCTGATTTTCTTTCGTGTTTCGTCAATCAGTTCATCCAGCATGGCGACGTGTTCATGCAGTGAGGGAACAATGACCTCGTCGGCTGCTTCAAGGCGGTTCATCTCCATCTGCCGCATCTCTTCCAGATTACGCAGGTGGCGTACCAGCGCCGTCAGCTGACGCTCACTCAGTGGTGCAGGATACCAGGGGGCGGGTTGATGCAGGGCGCAGTAGCGGGCTATCAGTGCCGCATCACTTTTGTCTGTTTTGTTGCGGGTCAGCTCCGTATTGCCAAACGCGTGTATGCGGGCAGGATTTTCGAGGCTGACACAGCAGCCGTTATCGGCCAGCAGGGTGGCAAGTTCAGTGCTGTAGCAGCCCGTCGCTTCCATGCAGACATGGCAGTCGCCAAAACGTGCCAGCCAACTGAGGAACTCGCGGCATCCGGCAGAGGTGTTGGGGAATTTTTTGGTTTTGTATTTCTGATTAGGCAGCAGGACGGCGACATCAAATTTGAGTTTGGCGATATCAACGCCGACAGGAATAAGCTCCATCATGGCACTCCGTAACCTTATGAATAATATCGCCGGACCATCCTTATATGTGGGTGCTCAGGGCACAGGATACCGTTCGGTCTTGAGGCGACAGGGAAACAGGTTACCGGGGCATAATCTCTCCCACGGGCTCAGTGGCACCAGGGCCGGGTGATGCTCACCGGTAACCTCCCGATGATCAGTCGGGGATCTTCTCCGCAGAAGCGGAGAAGATCAAGACATAAGGGCCGGGGTGAGGGGCCATCACCGCACTATCCCAAATAATCTCCCCCGTTAACCGTTTCAGCCTTCCCGCCTTCCTTGAGCGATACCCGTTCTGATGGTATTGTTTAGCGCTTTTTGAAATATTGAACCAACTTTTGAGGGGATTTTCGCAATGCGTATTATTCTGCTTGGCGCTCCGGGCGCGGGTAAAGGAACTCAGGCTCAGTTCATCATGGAGAAATACGGTATTCCGCAAATCTCTACGGGTGACATGCTGCGTGCCGCTGTTAAATCTGGCTCCGAGCTGGGTAAACAAGCGAAAGACATCATGGACGCAGGCAAACTGGTGACTGACGAACTGGTTATCGCGCTGGTAAAAGAACGCATCACTCAGGAAGATTGCCGCAACGGTTTCCTGCTGGACGGCTTCCCGCGTACCATTCCGCAGGCTGACGCCATGAAAGAAGCGGGTATCAACGTTGACTACGTTCTGGAATTCGACGTACCTGACGAACTGATCGTTGACCGTATCATTGGTCGTCGCGTTCACGCCGCTTCTGGCCGCGTTTACCACATCAAATTCAATCCACCGAAAGTGGAAGGCAAAGACGACGTGACCGGCGAAGAGCTGACCACGCGTAAAGACGATCAGGAAGAGACCGTGCGTAAACGCCTGGTGGAATACCATCAGATGACCGCCCCACTGATCGGCTACTACTCGAAAGAAGCGCAGTCTGGCAACACCAAATACGCAAAAGTTGACGGCACCAAAGCTGTCGCTGACGTGCGCGCAGAGCTGGAAAAAATCCTCGGCTAATGTGTGGCACGTGTTTTATCCGGCCTTCAAGCATTTTGTAGGCCGGATAAGCGAAGCGCCATCCGGCAACCCAACCCCCACCTATTTCTGCAATCTGTTCCGTTTCCCCGCTTTTCAGTTACAATCATTAGCTATTCAAATGGTTAAGAGGCGTGAATGAGTCAGGCGAAAACCGGCATCCTGCTTGCCAATCTGGGCACTCCAGAAGCACCAACCCCTGCGGCAGTGAAACGTTACCTGCGACAGTTTTTAAGCGACTCCCGCGTCGTGGATACCCCGAGACTACTGTGGTGGCCGCTGCTGCGCGGTGTCATTCTGCCGATTCGTTCCCCCCGCGTGGCGAAACTCTACCAGTCCGTGTGGATGGACGAGGGTTCGCCGCTGATGGTCTACAGCCGTCGTCAGGAAAAAGCGCTGGCCGCCCGTTTACCGGATATGCCCGTTGCACTCGGGATGAGCTACGGCAAACCGTCGCTGGAGAGCGCGGTCGACGCGTTGCTGGCGCAGGACGTCGACCACATCGTGGTGTTGGCCCTTTACCCGCAATACTCCTGCTCGACGGTCGCTGCCGTCTGGGACGAACTGGCGCGCATTCTGGCGACGCGTCGCCGTATTCCGGGCGTGACCTTTATTCGTGACTATGCCGAAGACGAACTCTACATCTCCGCACTGGTGAGCAGCGCGCGCGCCTCGTTTGCTAAACACGGCGAGCCGGATCTGCTCCTGCTCTCGTATCACGGCATCCCGCAGCGTTACGTTGACGAAGGCGATGATTATCCGCAGCGCTGTCGTGACACCACTCGCGAGCTGGTTTCTGCCCTCGGCTTGCCGCCGGAAAAGGTGATGATGACCTTCCAGTCGCGCTTTGGCCGTGAACCCTGGCTGACGCCGTACACCGATGAAACCCTCAAGATGCTCGGCGAGAAGGGCGTGAAGCATGTTCAGGTGATGTCCCCGGGCTTCTCGGCGGACTGCCTTGAAACACTGGAAGAGATCGCGGTGCAAAACCGGGAGTTCTTCCTCGAGGCGGGTGGGGAAAAGTATGAATATATTCCGGCACTTAACGACTCGCCGGAGCATATCGAGATGATGGCGGCGCTGGTGACTGCAAGCCGCTAATCGCGCAGTGGGCCGGGTTTGTGCTACCATTTCCGGCCCAATAGTCACTCGCAGCCCTCAACATGAAATTTCCCGGTAAACGCAAATCAAAGCATTATTTCCCTGTCAACGCCCGCGATCCGCTGCTGCAACAAATTCAGCCGGTCAATGAAACCAACGCTGCGTGGGTGGTCGGCATCGACCAGACGCTGGTGGATATCGAAGCAAAAGTGGATGATGCGTTTGTCGCACGTTATGGGCTCAGTTCCGGGCATTCGCTGGTTATCGAAGACGATGTCGCCGAAGCGCTGTACCAGGAGCTGGTGCGCGAAAACCTGATCACCCATCAGTTTGCGGGTGGCACTATCGGGAACACCATGCACAACTATTCGGTGCTCGCCGATGACCGCTCCGTGTTACTGGGCGTGATGTGTCGCAATATCGAAATCGGTGGCTACGCCTACCGTTACCTCTGCAACACATCCAGCCGTACCGATCTGAACTACCTGCAGGGCGTCGACGGCGCGATTGGCCGCTGCTTTACGCTGATCAGCGACTCCGGCGAGCGCACCTTTGCCATCAGCCCTGGACACATGAACAAGCTGCGCGCCGAGAGCATTCCGGAAGAGGTGATTGCCGGTGCCTCTGCGCTGGTGCTGACTTCCTATCTGGTGCGCTGTAAGCCCGGCGAACCGATGCCGGAAGCGACCATGAAGGCGGTGGAATACGCGAAGAAATATAACGTGCCGGTGGTGCTGACGCTGGGCACCAAGTTTGTTATCGCCGACAACCCCGAGTGGTGGCAGGCGTTCCTGAAAGAGCACGTCTCTATTCTGGCGATGAACGAAGAAGAAGCTGAAGCCCTGACGGGGGAAAGCGATCCGCTGCTGGCGTCCAACAAAGCGCTGGATTGGGTGGATCTGGTGCTTTGTACCGCCGGACCGATTGGCCTGTTCATGGCCGGATTCACCGAAGAAGAGAACAAACGCAAAACCCAGCATCCGCTGCTGCCGGGTGCGATTGCCGAATTCAACCAGTACGAATTCAGCCGCGCGATGCGTCATAAAGATTGCGTGAATCCGCTGCGGATTTTCTCCCACATTGCCCCGTACATGGGCGGCCCGGAGAAGATCATGAACACCAACGGCGCGGGCGACGGTGCGCTGGCCGCTCTGCTGCACGACATCACCGCCAACGCCTATCACCGGACCAACGTGCCGAACTCCAGCAAACATCAGCTCAGCTGGCTGACCTATTCGTCGCTGGCGCAGGTGTGTAAGTACGCGAACCGCGTGAGTTATCAGGTGCTGAATCAGCATTCCCCGCGTTTAACGCGTGGCCTGCCGGAGCGAGAAGACAGTCTGGAAGAGTCGTACTGGGATCGGTAAGGAATGTTCCCCGGTGGCGCTGCGCTAACCGGGGCTACAAAGTAGGCCTGCTAAGCGTAGCGCCAGCAGGCTTTTTTTAACCCGTCACTGCCTCTTCAATTGGCGGCTTTTCAATCAGCGTAATCATGGTGTTCGCAATCTCGCGCTCGCCCATCACCACCTGATTCGCGCCGCGCTCGGTAATGTATTCCACTTCGTCGTCATAATGCGCGCGGGCAATGATCTCAATGCTCGGGCACTTCTCACGCGCGGTGGTCACGATTTCACCCGCCTCATAACCATTCGGGATGGTCAGCAGCAGCCAGCGCGCACAGTCCAGATGCGCCAGATTCATGATCTCTTCGTTCGCCGCATTGCCCAGCACTGCGCGGATCCCGCGGGCGCGGAGCTCATCCACCCGGGTGCGTGAGGTTTCAATCACCACCAGCGGAATGCCCTGCGCCATCAGCTTCTCGCCGAGCAGGCTCCCCACGCGGCCAAAGCCGACCAGCAGGGCGTGGTTACAAATATCCACCGGGATCTGCTTCTCTTCTTCGATAGCTTCTTCCAGGGTCTGTTCTTCCAGCGTTTCGGTTTTATCGAGGTATTTTTCGAGCACCGCAAACAGCACCGGGTTGAGCATGATGGAGAGGATCGCCCCCGCCAGCACCAGATTCTGCCCGGCCTGTGGCAGCAGGTTCAGCGCCATGCCAAGGCTTGCGAGGATAAAGGCAAATTCACCAATCTGCGCCAGGCTGGCGGCGATGGTCAGCGCCGTGCGCGGCGAGTGGCCGAACAAACGTACCAGACCAAATGCCACTACGGATTTACCGAAGATAATAATCGCCAGCGTCCCGAGCACGGCCAGCGGCTGTTCGATCAGGATTAACGGATCGAACAGCATACCGACGGAGACAAAGAACAGGACCGCGAACGCATCGCGCAGCGGCAAGGTATCGTGCGCCGCGCGGTGGCTCAGCTCAGATTCGTTCAGCACCATCCCGGCGAAGAACGCACCCAGCGCAAAGGAGACGTCAAACAGCTCAACAGCGCCGAAGGCGATACCCAGCGCCAGGGCCAGCACCGAAAGGGTAAACAGCTCGCGAGAGCCGGTGGCGGCGCTGCGTGAGAGGATCCACGGCACCAGGCGGCGGCCCACCACCATCATAATGGCGATAAAGGCGATCACTTTGCCGATGGTAATGCTCATATCCAGCGCCAGCGAGGCAAAGCCGACGTTGTCTTTTTCCACCATCCCGGCGACAGCTGGCAACAGGACCAGCGTCAGGACCATCACCAGATCTTCAACAATCAGCCAGCCGATGGCGATCTGCCCGCGCTGGCTGTCTATCAGCTGTCTCTCCTCAAGCGCGCGCAGCAGCACCACGGTACTGGCGGTTGAGAGACACAGCCCGAATACAATACCGGTCATCAGCGACCAGCCAAGCAAAGCGGAAAGCGCCATCCCCAGCAACGTCGCCACGCCTATCTGGGCGATCGCGCCGGGTATGGCGATATGCTTTACCGCCATCAGATCCTTCAAGGAGAAGTGCAGACCGACGCCAAACATCAGCAGAATCACGCCTAATTCCGCCAGTTCAGGAGCCAGTTTGGTATCCGCCACAAAACCTGGCGTAAACGGACCCGCCAGCACACCCGCTAATAAATAGCCCACGAGAGGAGAAATACGTAATTTGTTGGCGATCATGCCAAGGATAAAGGCGAGCACAAGTCCACCTACAATGGTGGTGATAAGCGGTGTGGCGTGATGCATTCCGTCTCCTTTCGTCGTGAGGTGTTCCATTTTTGGCGTAAAAACCAAAAAGCCGATTAATAGTTTATGACAATTTCGGCCATTATGTTTATGAATAATTGTTGAAATTTGAATAAAACAGCAATAAGCGTTAAAAAAAGCAGATTAGGACAAATTACCGGAGGGATGAAGGGGAAAGCCTTATGGCACTAGGAGAGAGATGCGGCCAAAGTTTACTTTGACCGCAGGGAAACTACGCCTTATGGCGGTAATCAGGCAGGAATATGGTCAGTATCCCCAGAAGTGGCAGGAAAGCACAGATTTTATAGACCAGGAAAATGCTGGTGTGGTCCGCGACCAGCCCCAGCACAGCCGCTCCAAGGCCTCCCATCCCAAACGCAAAGCCGAAAAACAGCCCGGAAACCATACCAATACGGCCCGGCATCAGCTCCTGGGCATACACCAGGATGGCTGAAAACGCGGAGGCGAGGATAAAGCCAATGATCACGGTTAAAATCCCCGTCCATCCAAGGCTTGCGTAGGGTAAAACAAGCGTAAAGGGCGCAACGCCGAGGATAGAGCCCCAAATCACATATTTACGACCAATTTTATCGCCAACAGGGCCGCCAATGACGGTTCCCGCCGCAACTGCAAACAGGAAGGCAAACAGGTGGAACTGGGCGTTTTGTACCGATAATCCGAATTTTTCCATCAGATAAAAGGTGTAATAGCTGCTGATGCTCGCCATATAGAAGTATTTCGAGAAAATCAGCACTAACAGGATGCCCACGGCCAGGATCACCTTATCGCGCGGCAGCGGATTGATAATCGCAGCTTTAGGTTTGCCCTTATTCACCCGATGCTGCGCCGCATACCAACGGCTGATTTGAATCAGCACCACGATGGCCAACAGCGCCGCCAGAACGAACCATGCCACGTTACCTTTCCCGTAAGGCGCAATGATGACAGCGGCCAGTAGCGGACCGAGGGAGCTGCCAAAGTTACCGCCAACCTGGAAAAGCGACTGCGCCAGACCGTGGCGCCCGCCGGAGGCCATACGTGCCACGCGCGACGATTCAGGGTGGAACACCGACGAACCGGTCCCGACCAGCGCGGCGGCGATAAGCACCATCTCAAAGCTTCCCGCCAGCGCCAGCAGTACCAGGCCGCTCAGAGTGAAGCACATGCCGATCGGCAGCGACCAGGGCATCGGATACTTATCCGTCCAGTAACCGACGACCGGCTGGAGCAGCGACGACGCCATCTGGAAGGTCAGGGTGATCATCCCGATCTGTACGAAGGTTAATGAGAATTCTGACTGCAGCAGGGGATAGATCGCCAGAATCAGCGACTGAATCATATCGTTAAGCAGATGCGACAGACTGATGGCGCCTAAAATACCAAATGCCGTGCGCGATTTTGGCTCAGACGCCGGGGTGCCCGTAACAGGCGGAGTTGATTCACTGATTGCCATAAATACCACGTCTTTTGTTAAGAGAAGTGCAGGGTGTCATTATTATCCCGCTAACATACCTGTGTGTGAGTTTTGAAGAAAGTCGCATTTCTGAAAACATATTTGTCTATTCTTCTTACTCATTGTAATTTTTGCGTTTGTCTTTTGGTCAGGGAGCGAGAATATGAAGTTGATGAAGCGAGGCGTCGCGTTGGCGCTGATAGCCGCATGGGCGCTGGCAAGCCAGCCTGCGCAGGCGTATGAAAAAGATAAAACATATAAAATCACCATTCTGCATACCAACGATCATCACGGCCATTTCTGGCGCAGCGAATACGGTGAGTACGGTCTGGCGGCACAAAAAACGCTGGTGGACGGCATTCGTAAAGAGGTGGCAGCCGAGGGTGGGAGCGTATTGCTGCTGTCAGGCGGCGACATCAACACCGGCGTGCCGGAGTCCGATTTGCAGGACGCCGAGCCGGATTTCCGCGGCATGAATTTAATCGGCTATGACGCCATGGCCGTCGGCAACCACGAGTTCGACAATCCGTTAACCGTGCTGCGTCAGCAGGAAAAGTGGTCCAAATTCCCGTTCCTCTCCGCCAATATTTATCAGAAGAGCACGGGTGAGCGCCTGTTTAAACCCTGGGCGTTATTCAAACGCGACGATCTGAAAATTGCGGTCATCGGTTTAACCACCGACGACACGGCCAAAATCGGCAACCCGGAATATTTCACAGACATCGAATTCCGCAAACCGGCTGACGAAGCGAAACTGGTCATTCAGGAGCTGAATCAAAACGAAAAGCCAGATGTGATTATCGCTACCACCCACATGGGACACTACGATAACGGCGAGCACGGCTCGAATGCACCGGGCGACGTGGAGATGGCGCGCAGCCTGCCCGCGGGCGCGCTGGCGATGATTGTGGGTGGTCACTCACAAGATCCGGTGTGTATGGCGTCCGAGAACAAAAAGCAGGTTGATTACGTGCCGGGCACCCCGTGCGCGCCGGATCGCCAGAATGGGATCTGGATTGTTCAGGCCCACGAGTGGGGTAAATACGTCGGTCGCGCAGACTTTGAATTCCGCAACGGCGAAATGAAAATGGTGCGCTACCAGCTGATCCCGGTGAATCTCAAGAAGAAAGTCACTTACGACGACGGGAAAAGTGAGCGCGTACTTTACACCCCAGAAATCGCTGAAAACGCCCAGATGCTGTCGCTCCTGACGCCGTTCCAGAACAAAGGTAAAGCACAGCTCGACGTGAAAATCGGTACGGTGAATGGCCGCCTTGAAGGCGATCGCAGCAAGGTGCGCTTCGTGCAGACCAACATGGGACGCCTGCTGCTGGCGGCGCAAATGGCGCGCACTAACGCCGACTTTGCGGTAATGAGCGGCGGCGGTGTGCGTGACTCCATCGAAGCGGGGGATATCACCTACAAAAATGTGCTGAAGGTTCAGCCGTTCGGCAACATCGTGGTGTATGCGGATATGAGCGGAAAAGAGGTGATCGACTATCTCACCGCCGTTGCGCAAATGAAACCGGACTCGGGAGCCTATCCGCAGTTTGCGAACGTCAGTTTTGTGGCGAAAGACGGTAAGCTCAACGATCTGAAAATCAAAGGCGAGCCGGTTGACCCATCCAAAACCTACCGCATGGCGACCCTGAGCTTTAACGCCACGGGCGGCGATGGCTATCCGCATATCGACAACAAACCTGGCTACGTGAATACCGGCTTTATCGACGCCGAAGTGCTGAAGCAGTTTATTCAGCAGAATTCACCGCTGGATGTGAATGCGTACGAGCCGAAAGGCTAGGTGAGCTGGCAGTAATAGGGGGGTGCCCGGTGGCGCTTCTGTATGACCGGATACATAGGTGACAGATCAGACCGGGAACATAGGTAACACTTTCTAGTCTATCCGGACCACACTCTCGGTTTTTCGGTCGTAGTACGCAAGCGTTATTCCATTAAAGATGATGGCCTCCAGGCCATCATCCTGTTCCTGCAGCATAATGCATTCGCCTGTCAGGGCTTCACTCAGGAACACCGTCCCCTTTTTACCCATATACAGTGTGCCCCTCGATTTTACTCTGTAGACCATACCCCCTGTCGGATAAGCGTATTCAGGAACCCTGCCATCCCACTGCCGGCCTGAGGGTTGCCACACCGTTCCGGGCGTTGCGCCCGCCAGGGCTTCATGCGGCCTTTCGTGGTTAAACTCCTCCCGGTAATGGCTGAACCAGCGCTGCTGCTCTTCCATCGTCATGAAGGTATTGCCATGCCGCAGGGCGCTCTTCAGCGAACGGTGCATACGTTCATGACGTCCGTTCTCCTCCGGATGGCCCAGCCGGATACGCTCCGGCCTGACACCCAGCTTTATCAGCCAGACCGCAAGACGGCTTAATCCGGCGATACCCGTCCCGGCGAACGGCTGGCCGTTGTCGGTTCTGAGCACATCCGGGAGCCCGTATTCCAGGAACGCCTCCGTCAGGCACTGTCGAACGAACGGCTCGCTCTCCCGGTCTGTTCCGCGACAGCTCAGGAGGTACCGGCTGTGGTTATCGGTCAGGGTGAAGGGATGGCAATACTCCCTGCTCAGCAGTCTGAACTTGCCTTTAAAATCAGCGCTCCAGACCTGATTGTTTTCACTGACCCTGGTCAGCGGCTGACGATTTCCCGGTGTCCTGCGCTTACGTTTTTTATCCGGTACGAGGCCCTCGCGTTTGAGGATATCGCCGATGGTGCTGGCCGCGGGCACGGTAAAATCGACAGCGTGATTGAGACACCACATCCGCAGTTTTTTAGGCCCCCAGTCCGGATGTTTTTGCCGTAATGCCGTCAGATAACCGGCGATGTCATCCGGGACAGAGCGGGACGAGGAGTGGGGTGCCCGCGAGCGGTCAAAGAGCGAGGAAGGGTCAGAAGGTTCAAAGCGCTGAAGCCACTTGTAGCCGGTTTTGCGGCTGATGCCGAAGAGACGGCAAAGGGCAGAAAAGGAGTCCGCGCCTGCATGGCAGGCACGGATAAATTCAAGGCGTTGCATAGGTCGGGTCTCAGTCCAGGGCATAGTGAGTCTCCTCTTCTATGCCAGTTATAACTGTTACCCATGTATCCGGTCTAAAGTGTTACCCATGTTTCCGGTTCATACCCTTCGCTTACCGGGCCTACAAGTTCGAACGTAGGCCGGGTAAGGCGTAGCCGCCACCCGGCTTTATTTAATCCCGGCGCGCAATATCCGCGAATTTCGCATCCAGCATTTTCGCCAGATCGTCCGCCGCCAGCTCAATATCCAGCCCGCGCTTACCGCCGGAAATGTAGATGGTGTCAAAGGTCTGCGACGGCGCGTCAATCAGCGTTGGCAGGCGTTTTTTCTGCCCGAGCGGGCTAATCCCGCCCACCAGATAGCCCGTCGTGCGTTGCGCAACCATCGGGTCTGCCATATCGACCTTTTTCGCGCCCAGCGCTTTGGCGACTTTCTTCAAATCCAGCTGACCGGCCACAGGCGTCACCGCCACGGCCAGGTGCTTCATATCCCCGTTCACCGCGACCAGCAGAGTTTTATAGACCTGATCGGCGTTCAGGCCGAGTTTACGGACCACTTCGTCGCCAAAGTTGGTTTCGCCAGGGTCGTGATCGTAGGTATGGATCCGGAAGAATATTTTATTTTTTTCGAGTAATTTAACGGCGGGAGTCATAATGATCCTTCTTACCACAGACAATTTACACGCAGAGCATACGCCTGACAGTTGTCTAAAAAATAGCACCATCTTGCGCAATAGTATTGGCAGTGATGGTTACTTTGAGCGACAATCGGCTCTGACCGAAGGTCTCCTTCGGCATAATAATAACGATGAAATTCCTCTTTGACGGGCCAATAGAAATATTGGCCATTTTTTTTATTTCAACAGTGACGGCAAATTCCCTTCCCCGTACAGATGCAACGCTCCCACAGCCACCACGTAACGGCCAGCAGGCAGTCTGTGTAAGGTTTCTCGCCAGGCCTGATTGCGCTCATGCATTAATACATCGTACAGCGATTCGCTAAAGGTCGAGGGCAGCTCCAGCTTGCCGTTGGCGGGCGGCGTATCAAGCCACCAGCCGATCATCATCTGCAACAGACGCGCGTTGGTGTGCCAGTGGGTGAGGGTGTCATCCAGCAGCAGCAGACCGTCCTCGGGGAGCTGGCGCAAAAGGGCAACCTGACTGTCTGCGCCCTCCAGTTCGATAATGGCAAGATGGCGCGCGCGAGCCGCGTTCAGCAACTGGTAGTCGATACCGAACTCCCCGCGCAAACCGAGACGCTGGGCCTGCGTGGCCTGCAATACCATCGCGATTTGCCACAGGGGCTGGGTTTCCAGCATGGAAAGGGAGAGCCCCAGCTCATCGGCCACACGCTCAAGCTCGGCAAGCTGAGATTCGTTGAGGCGCTCGCTCAGCGGAGGGGGAATATCAAGGTTCGCAAAGGGGGATTCGCTGCCGGAAATATCCGCTTCAACGACCAGCGCATCAGCTTTGCGCAACAGCTGGAGCAAGGCAGGAGGCAGCGGCGACATATCGCGCGTGCCCATATGGATGCTGCCGACCAGATGCAGATGCTGACCGCCCGGCAGAGAAATATCCAGCCCCGGCCAGGGATAGCGGCGGGGAAACAGAGCGCGAAAGGTGGTTTTTATACGACGAAACAGACTCATACGCGCTCCATTCATGGAAAAGTTCATGCTAGCGCGTGGGGATTGAAGGTGCAACTGATGCATTTGTAGGCCTGATAAGGCGAAGCCGCCATCAGGCAAAAAATGCCGGGTGGCGGCTTCGCCTTACCCGGCCTACAAGGTCAGATTACTCTTTTGGTTTAAAGCGCAACAACCGGTTGGCGTTACTCACTACGGTAATGGACGACAGCGCCATCGCAGCCCCCGCAACCACAGGGTTAAGCAGAGTCCCGGTCAGCGGCCACAGGATCCCCGCGGCAATCGGAATACCCAGCGAGTTATAGATAAACGCCCCAAGCAGGTTTTGCTTCATGTTGCGCAGCGTCGCTTTCGAGATCGCCAGCGCATCGGCCACGCCCATCAGGCTGTGACGCATCAGTGTAATCGCCGCGGTCTCAATCGCCACATCGCTCCCGCCGCCCATCGCAATCCCGACATCCGCCTGTGCCAGCGCGGGCGCATCGTTAATGCCGTCACCCACCATCGCCACCTGGCGGCCCTGGCTTTGCAGTTTAATAATCGCATCGACTTTGCCATCGGGCAGCACGCCCGCGATCACTTCGTCGATACCCGCTTCCTTCGCAATGGCATTGGCGGTGGTCGGGTTATCGCCAGTCAACATCACCAGGCGATAGCCCGCCTGATGCAGCCGTTTCAGCGCGGCTACGCTGTCGGCGCGCAGCGGATCGCGAATGGCGAACAGCGCCGCCGCGTTGCCATCGACGGCCAGCAGCACCGGCGTGGCCCCCTGGGAAGCCTGTGCGGTTAATTCATCATCCAGCGCGCTGGTATCAATTCCGTTCTCGGTGAGCAGCGCTTTGTTACCGAGCAGCAACGTTTGTCCATCCACCTCACCGCTGACCCCCAGACCGCGCAGGGTGCGGAAGTTATTCACCTGCGGCAAGCTGGTGCTATCCGCTTTCTCAAGAATCGCTCTGGCGAGCGGATGGCTGGAGCCTTGTTCCAGCGCCGCCGCGAGACGTAGGGCTTCCTCTTGCAAAAGTGCGACGGTTTTCACCGCCACCACCTGCGGTTTCCCTTCGGTCAGGGTACCGGTTTTATCAAACACCAGCGTATCCAGCGTGCTGGCACGCTGGAGGGCATCGGCGTCGCGAACCAACACACCAAATTCAGCCGCGCGACCTACGCCAGAAATGATCGACATCGGCGTCGCCAGCCCTAAGGCACACGGACAGGCGATGATCAGCACCGTGGTCGCAATCACCAGGGTATAGACAATCTGTGGCGCCGGGCCGAAGAAGTACCAGATGGCAGCGCTGAACAGGGCGATACCCACCACGACCGGCACAAAAATGGCGGAAATTTTATCAGCAAGCTGGCCGATCTCGGGCTTGCTGCTCTGCGCCTGGCGCACCATGCGGATGATGCGCGACAGCGTCGTGTGGCTGCCGACCGCACTGGCGCGGAACAGCACGCTGCCGTCCTGCACCACCGTCCCGGCGTGAACGGCATCACCGGCGGATTTTTGCTGTGGCACGGGTTCGCCCGTCAGCATGGCTTCATCCAGCCAGGCTTCACCTTGCGTGATTTCACCGTCGACCGGGACGCGATCGCCGGTGGTTAAGCGCAGCGTCATGCCCGGCTGCACCTCGGCGAGCGGCAGGCTGATTTCGCCTTCATCCGTCACCACGCGGGCTGACGGCGGGGTGAGATCGAGCAGTCGCTCCAGCGCTTTGGATGAACGCTGGCGGGCGCGGGCTTCGAGCATATGGCCTAAGTTGATCAGACCAATAATCATCGCGCTTGCTTCGTAATAAAGATGCCGCGCTTCCATCGGGAACCACTGGGGCCAGACGTTTACGCTCATCGAATAGAGCCACGCCGCGCCGGTGCCGAGGGCGACAAGCGTATCCATGGTCGCAGTGCGATTTTTCAGGCTCTTCCAGGCGCTGATGTAGAAATGTCCACCCGCGAAGACCATTACGCCCAGCGTGATGACACCAATCACCAGCCACAGCGTGCGGTTGTCGTCGGTGACCATCATGTTGTCGCCGAGCATGCCCCACACCATCACCGGAATACCGACCAGCAGGGCAACAATCGCCTGCCAGCGGAAGCGTTTCATGGTGGCGATGGCGGTCTCTTGCTGGCGTTCACGGCGTTTCACATCATCTTCGATGGCCTCCGCGCCGTAGCCTGCTTTTTCCACCGCCTGTACTAATTCTGCGGCGGACGCACTGCCCATAATCAGCGCCGTGCGTTCCGCCAGATTCACCCGCGCCTGTGAGACGCCCGGTACGGCCTGCAACGCATTTTGTACGCGAGAGACGCAGCTGGCGCAGCTCATGCCGTTGATCAGCAGCTGTTGGCTGTCGTCAATGTCATGGGCTGCCGGAAGCTCAGGGGTCGCCGCTGTCAGTGCTTCCGACGGGATTGATGACTCTGTCAGCGGTTTAGCCTTTGGGTGGCTGAGCTCCGCCCCATAACCGGCTTGTTTTACGGTATCGATCAGCGCTTCAGCGCTGGCGCTGCCCGTGACGACGGCGCTTTCGACGGTCACATCGGCACGTTCAACGTCAGGACGTTGTTCGAGGCTTTCTTTCACGCGTTTGACGCAATGACCGCAGGAGAGGCCATCCAGGGTCAGGTTGATTGTGTGAGACATAGCAAAACTCCTGTATGATTATCCGGTCAACGATTGACCAACATAATGTGTTTAGCTGACTGTTATGAAGGTTAAACCTTCCATCAAGGGGAAGGTCAAGGGGGAAATGTGAATATCAGTGATGTGGCGAAAAAAACCGGGTTAACCAGCAAAGCGATTCGTTTTTATGAGGAGAAGGGGCTGGTGACGGCGCCGCTGCGCAGTGAAAACGGCTACCGGAGTTACACTCAGCTGCACCTCGATGAACTCACGCTACTGCGTCAGGCGCGCCAGGTCGGGTTTAACCTCGAAGAGTGCGGCGAGCTGGTCCATCTGTTCAACGATCCCAAACGGCACAGCGCCGATGTCAAAAAACGCACACTGGAAAAGGTGGCGGAGATTGAGCGCCATATCGTGGAGCTCCAGGCGATGCGCGACCAGCTGCTGTCGCTTGCGGAATCTTGCCCTGGGGATGACAGCGCCGACTGTCCGATTATCGATAATCTCTCCGGCTGCTGTCATCGTAAGGCCAGCGTTTAGCTGGCTTTTACCCGCAGCGTAATCCCTTCGACCGCGATGACTTCGATGCGTGTCCCCGCCACGAGATCCTCATCGGCCACCACCGGCCAGGTGCTGTCCCCGACGCGGACGTGCCCGCGCCCGTTGATGAGCGTGGTATCCAGCGTATAGCGCTGGCCGACCAACTGCTGTCCGCGCCTGTTGAGTGCGCCATCAGCCGGTTTTTGCCTGCGCACCTGGCGTGACAGCCATTGATACCACAGCCAGGCGGCGATCAGCGTCAGCGCGGCGAAGAGGGCACCTTGCCACTCCCAGCCGAACGGCGTGACCCAGACCAACAGCCCGGTGATGACAGCCGCGACGCCGCTCCAGAGCAGATACCCGTTGCCGCCCAGCATCTCAGCCGCCAGCAGCAGCCCGCCGAGGCTGAGCCAGAAAACATGAGGGTGTGCTGCAATCATCTCAATCATTTTTTGCGCTCATCTCCGCTGTCCTTGATAAGCTCCGCGATCCCGGCGATAGAGCCCATCAGGCTGCTGGCTTCCAGCGGCATCATGACGACTTTGCTGTTATTGGCCGAGCCAATTTTCTGCAGCGCATCGGTATATTTCTGCGCCACAAAGTAGTTAATCGCCTGGATATCACCGGCCGCGATGGCTTCCGACACCATCTGCGTGGCTCGCGCTTCTGCTTCGGCGGAACGTTCACGGGCTTCTGCCTGCAGGAAGGCCGACTGGCGTTCACCTTCTGCTTTCAGGATCTGGGATTGTTTTTCCCCTTCGGCTTTCAGGATCTCTGCCTGACGCACCCCTTCGGCCTCAAGGATGTACGCGCGCTTGGTTCGCTCGGCTTTCATCTGGGCGTTCATCGACGAAATCAGCTCTGCCGGTGGGCGCACGTCGCGGATTTCAATACGGGTGACTTTAATTCCCCACGGATTGGTGGCTTCATCGACGATATGCAGCAGGCGGGTGTTGATGTTGTCGCGCTGAGAGAGCATTTCATCCAGCTCCATCGAGCCGAGTACGGTACGGATGTTGGTCATCGTCAGGTTGATGATCGCCAGTTCAAGATTGCTCACCTCATAGGCGGCTTTTGGCGCGTCGATCACCTGAATAAAGCAGACGGCATCGATGGTGACATTGGCGTTATCGCGCGAGATGATCTCCTGGGAAGGGATATCCAGCACCTGTTCCATCATGTTGATTTTACGCCCGATGCGGTCCATGAACGGAACGATGAGGTTCAGGCCTGGCTGGAGGGTGTTGGTGTAACGACCGAAGCGTTCGACCGTCCACTGATAGCCCTGTGGCACGATCTTCACGCCTGCGCCGACGATCACCAGCACCACAAAAATAAGGATAGGGATAACGATCAACATGAAAAAACCTCCTGTTCTGCATTCCGTGTAATCACAAAAATTGCTCGTTTGTTGAACTTAAGTATATCGACTATTGAAGGGAAGTTCGCCTCTAATCCATTAACCTGTTTACAATATTGAGACGAAGCAGAATGAAAAAATGGGAAATGATATGAAGGATAATCACGCGCTTCTGGAACTCAGGAACGTCGGTTTTCGCGTGGGCGAAACCACGATATTGCAGGGGATTAATTTTCGCGTACAGCCTGGCGAATTCAGGCTCATTACCGGGCCGTCGGGCTGCGGAAAGAGCACCTTGTTGAAGATCATTGCCTCGTTGCTCAGCCCGACCGAAGGGAACATTTTCTTTGAAGACAAGGATATCGCGACGCTTTCACCTGAGAGCTACCGCCAGCAGGTCTCGTACTGCGTGCAGACGCCTTCCCTGTTTGGTGAGACGGTTTACGACAATCTGATCTTCCCCTGGCAGATCCGCGATAAAGCGCCGGAACCGGAAAAATTCATCACCGATCTGGCGCGTTTTAATCTGCCAGAGGAAACCTTGACTAAGTCCGTAAACGAACTTTCCGGCGGCGAAAAACAGCGCGTCTCGCTGATTCGTAATCTGCAATTTCTGCCGAAAATTTTGCTGCTCGATGAAGTGACCAGTGCGCTGGATGAGAGCAACAAGCGCAACGTGAATGAGATCATTCATCGCCATGCCAAAGAGAACAACATTGCGGTGCTGTGGGTGACGCACGACGCGGGTGAGATTGCCCATGCCGACGAAGTGATCACCCTTCAGGCACACGGCGGGAAGATGCAGGAGGCAAACCGTGAACGAGCATAATATTACTAACGAATCGCTGGCCCTTTCGATGGTGCTGGTGCTGGTGGCGATCCTGGTCAGCCACCGGGAAAAGCTCGGTCTGGAAAAGGACATCGTGTGGAGCATTTGCCGCGCGGTGATCCAGCTGATTATCGTCGGCTATGTGCTGAAGTACATTTTCAACGTCAACCACGCGGTGCTGACGCTGCTGATGGTGCTGTTTATCTGCTTCAACGCGGCGTGGAATGCGCAAAAGCGCAGTAAATACATCGACAAAGCCTTTATCTCTTCGTTTATCGCGATTACCACGGGCACGGCGCTGACGCTGACGGTGCTGGTCCTCTCGGGCTCGATCGAATTTGCGCCAATGCAGGTGATTCCCATCTCGGGGATGATTGCGGGGAACGCGATGGTGGCGGTGGGGCTGTGCTACAACAATCTCGGCCAGCGGTTTAGCAGCGAGCAGCATCAGATCCAGGAGAAGCTGAGCCTGGGAGCCACGCCGAAAACGGCGTCAGCGCGGCTGATCCGCGAGAGTATTCGATCCTCGCTGATTCCAACGGTGGATTCAGCGAAAACGGTCGGGCTGGTGAGTTTGCCGGGGATGATGTCCGGGCTGATTTTCGCCGGTATCGACCCGGTGAAAGCGATTAAGTATCAGATTATGGTGACCTTTATGCTGCTTTCGACCGCCAGCCTGTCGACCATTATTGCCTGCTATTTAACCTATCGGAAGTTTTACAACTCGCGGCATCAGCTGGTGGTGACACAGTTGAAGAAAACGGGGTGAGGTGAAGGTTTTTCGCGGTTTCGTAGGCCCGGTAAGCGCAGCGCCACCGGGCATTTTTGCCGGGCGGCACTGCGTTTGCCCGGCCTACGGGTGCATCGCGTGGGATTAATACAACAACGCGTAAAGCTGACGACGATACTTCGACGCCAGCGCATCGCCTGTGCCCAGCGCCGCGAGGATCTCCTGGAACATCTTGCGCGCCTGACCGTCGGCGGCAGCCAGATCCTTTTTCAGATGGCTGAACAGCAGCTCCAGCGCCTCTTCGTTACGCCCAACCTGATGCAGCTGTAACGCCAGCTGGCTGGCCAGCGCCGCATCGTCCGGGTTCTCCGCCACCTGCTGCTGCAGTTGCTGGATTTCCGGGGTATCTGCCGCCTGTTTCAGCAGTTCAATCTGCGCCACCAGGCCCTGATAACGGGTATCCTGGTCCTGCAATGGAATGGTTTTCAGCACCGCTTCAGCGTCTTCTGAACGATGCAACTCAATCTGCGTCTGCGCCAGCAGCAAACCAATCTGGCTGTCCTGGTTCGACATCTGCCACGCCTCTTTCAGCAGAGGCAGCGCTTCGTCGTGCTTGCCTTCCTGAATCAGTTCCAGCGCCTGCTGCGCTTTCAACTCTTCTTCACGCGGCAGCACTTTGTCGAGCAGGGCGCGGATCGCCTCTTCCGGCTGCGGGCCCTGGAAACCATCGACCGGCTGACCGTTCTGGAACAGATACACCGTCGGAATGGCGCGCAGGCCAAACTGAGACGCCACCATCTGCTCGGCGTCGCAGTCCAGTTTTGCCAGCAGGAACTGACCGTTGTACTGCGCCGCGAGGCTCTCCAGCACCGGCGTCAGCTCCAGACAGTGCTGGCTGCGCTCGGACCAGAAATAGAACAGCACGGGTTTGGTCATCGACACTTCAAGTGTCTGATGCAGGTTCGCTTCAGTGATGTTGACAATATTCTGTACGGACATACGGCATTCTCTTTTATCAATTTGACAAATACATGGGGGATGAGGAGCCAGGCTTCAACTCATCCGCGTAAAATTTTATCCATCATCCGGCCCGGCAGCAGGCGCTTAAGCCAGCCCACGGCGTGCGTCACCAGGGTGACCGGATAACGGATTTTTGGCCGTTCGCTTTCAAAAGCATGGCGCACTTTGGCGACCACCGCCTCCGGCCCGAGGGTAAATCGTGCGGCAATGCCGGGGTTTTCAACCGGATGGTCGGACTGGGTTTGATTCACGTTTTCCGTGAAACGGGTGCGAATCGGACCAGGCTCGATCAGGCTGACCTTAATCCCGCTGTGGCGCAGCTCCATGCGTAACGCATCGGACCAGGCTTCCAGCGCATATTTGCTGGCGGCATAGGCCCCGCGGCCCGGCGTGGAGATCAATCCCATCACCGAGGAGGTCATCACAATGCGCCCTTCGCCGTGCGGGAGCATCGCCGGGAGCAGCGCCATGGTGAGCTGGTGGATGCCAAAAAAGTTGGTGGAAAATTGCTGCTCAAGCTGCTCGCGTGAAATGGTTTGCAGCGGGCCGTACACGCCGAACCCGGCGTTATTAAACAGGCCGTACAGACGATTACCGGTCAGGGCGATCACCTCGGCGGCGGCGCGTTCTATGCTTTCCGGCGAGTCCAGATCCAGCAGCACGCCCTGAAAACCTTTGCTGTGCATGCGATCAACGTCTTCTTGTTTGCGGCATGCGGCTAATACCCAAAATCCCTGGCGCTTTAGTTCGAGCGCGCTCTCAAGGCCAATTCCGCTGGAACATCCTGTTATTAAGACCGATTTTTGCATAACTTTACCTGTCAGGATCTCCGCTGTATTACGAGTCATGTTTAACTAGAGGAGCCAGTCGCGTTGCCATCCAGTCGGCGATAAACGGCTGGGCGTCGCGGTTGGGGTGAATACCGTCATCCTGCATCCATTGCGGTTTCAGATAGACCTCCTCCATGAAAAATGGCAGCAGCGGAATATCGAATTCTTTGGCAAGCTTGGGATAGATGGCGCTAAAGGCCTCATTATAACGGCGTCCGTAGTTCGCAGGCAGACGAATTTGCATTAATAGCGGCTGGGCGTTGGCCGCCTGAATATCCGTAATAATTTTGCGTAAGGTTTCTTCTGTTTGCTGCGGCTGGAAGCCGCGTAAACCGTCGTTACCGCCCAGTTCGACCAGCACCCAGCGCGGTTGATGTTGTTTGAGCAAGGCGGGCAGGCGCGCAAGCCCCTGCTGGGACGTATCCCCGCTGATGCTGGCATTCAGCACCGGCGTTTGGGTCTGCCACTTATCGTTGAGCAGCGCAGGCCAGGCGGCAGTGGCCGCCATCCGGTAGCCCGCACTCAGGCTGTCACCCAGCACCAGTAACGTGTCCGCCGCGGCGGCGCGAAAGGTCATCAGAATCAGAAACAGGAAGGGCAAATGCCAGCGGAAAACATTGTTGCAGTTCATCATCTTAAGAAGTCCGTCGGTCAGGGTGAGCACGAGTTATCCATCCTCACCGGAGTTGAACTCGTTGTCAAACGCGCTGAAACCATCGCGCTGATTGGTGAATCCGGTTCCGGTAAGTCCACGCTGCTGGCGATTCTGGCCGGGCTGGACGATGGCAGCAGCGGCGAGGTGAACCTCGTCGGCCAGCCGCTGCACAAGCTCGACGAAGAGGCGCGCGCGGCGCTGCGGGCCAAACATATCGGCTTTGTGTTTCAGTCTTTCATGCTCATTCCGACGCTCAACGCGCTGGAAAACGTTGAACTGCCTGGCCTGCTGCGCGGTGAGAATGCCAGCCAGAGCCGCAGCGGTGCGAAAGCGCTGCTTGAACAGCTGGGTCTTGGCAAGCGTCTGGACCACCTCCCGGCGCAGCTGTCCGGCGGGGAGCAGCAGCGCGTGGCGCTGGCCCGAGCCTTCAACGGTCGCCCGGAGGTGCTGTTTGCCGATGAACCGACCGGCAATCTGGACCGGCAGACGGGCGATAAAATTGCCGATTTACTCTTCTCCCTCAACCGCGAGCACGGCACCACGCTGATTCTGGTCACGCACGACCTTGAGCTGGCGGCCCGCTGCGACCGCCGTCTGCGTCTGGTCAACGGGCAGTTGCAGGAGGAAGCATGATTGCACGCTGGTTCTGGCGCGAATGGCGCTCGCCGTCGCTGCTGATTGTCTGGCTGGCGCTGAGTCTGGCGGTGGCCTGCGTGCTGGCGCTCGGCAGCGTCAGCGACCGCATGGAAAAGGGGCTAAGCCAGCAGAGCCGCGAGTTTATGGCGGGCGACCGCACGCTCAGCAGTTCGCGCGACGTACCCCAGGCGTGGATCGAGGAGGCGCGTAAGCAGGGGCTGAAAGTTGGTCAGCAGCTCAGCTTCCAGACCATGACCTTTGCCGCCGACACGCCGCAGCTGGCGAGCGTCAAAGCCGTCGACGACGTCTATCCGATGTACGGCGATCTGCAAACCAATCCGCCGGGCCTCAAACCGACGGCGGGCTCGGTGTTACTCGCGCCACGCCTGATGGCCCTGCTGAACCTGAAAACCGGCGACAGCATTGACGTCGGCGACGCCACGCTGAAAATCGCCGGGGAAGTGGTGCAGGAGCCGGACTCCGGCTTTAACCCGTTCCAGATGGCACCGCGTCTGCTGATGAACACGGCGGACGTGGCAAAAACCGGGGCCGTGCAGCCGGGGAGTCGCGTCACCTGGCGCTACAAATTCGGTGGCACGCCCGCGCAGCTCGAAGCCTACGAAAACTGGCTGAAACCGCAGCTCAAGCCGGAACATCGCTGGATCGGTATGGAGCAGGACGACGGTGCGCTGGGAAAATCCCTTGAGCGTTCGCAGCAGTTTTTACTCCTCTCCGCGCTGCTGACCATGCTGCTGGCCGTCGCTGCCGTGGCGGTGGCGATGGGGCACTATTGCCGCAGCCGCTACGATCTGGTGGCGATCCTGAAAACCCTCGGCGCGGGCAGGGCGCAGCTGCGGAAGCTGATCGTCGGCCAGTGGCTGATGGTGCTGATCCTGTCCGCCATCACCGGCGGGGCGATTGGCCTGCTGTTTGAAAAAGTGCTGATGGTGTTGCTGAAACCGGTGCTGCCCGCCGAACTGCCGCCCGCCAGCCTGTGGCCGTGGCTGTGGGCCATCGGCGCGATGGTGGTGATTTCTCTGCTGGTCGGTCTGCGTCCGTACCGCCTGCTGCTGGCGACGCAGCCGCTGCGGGTGTTGCGCCGTGACGTGGTCGCCAGCGTCTGGCCGCTGAAGTTTTATCTGCCGGTGGTGGTCGTGGTGGTGGTGATGTTGCTCGCCTGGCTGATGGGCGGGAGTATGCTCCTGTGGGCCGTGCTGGCCGGTGCCGTGGTGCTGGCGCTGCTGTGCGGCGTGCTCGGCTGGATGTTGCTGAACCTGCTGAAAGGGCTGACGCTGAAATCCCTGCCCGTACGTCTGGCGGTGAATCGCCTGCTGCGTCAGCCGTGGTCGACCCTGAGCCAGCTGTCGGCGTTTTCGCTCTCCTTCATGCTGTTGGCGATGCTGCTGGTGCTGCGCGGCGATCTGCTCGACCGCTGGCAGCAGCAGCTTCCACCGGAAAGTCCGAACTATTTCCTGATCAACATCGCGCCGGAACAGGTGACGCCGCTGAAGGGCTTCCTCGCGGAACATCAGATAGTGCCCGAGTCGTTCTATCCCATCGTTCGCGCGCGCCTGACGCAAATTAACGGCAAGTCGACGGAAGGGAATCAGGATGAATCCCTGAACCGCGAGCTGAATCTGACCTGGCAGGACAAACGCCCGGACCACAATCCGATCACCAAAGGTGACTGGCCGCCAAAAGTGGGTGAAGTGTCGATGGAGGAGGGGCTGGCGGCGCGTCTGAACGTCGGCCTTGGCGACACGGTGACCTTCACCGGCGACACCCAGGACTTTAGCGCCAAAGTGACCAGCCTGCGTAAAGTGGACTGGGAAAGCCTGCGCCCGAACTTCTTCTTTATCTTCCCGTCCGGGGCGCTCGACGGTCAGCCGCAAAGCTGGCTGACCAGCTTCCGTTGGGAAAATGGCAACGGCATGCTGACGCAGCTGAACCGTGAGTTCCCGACGGTGAGCCTGCTGGATATCGGCGCGATCCTGAAACAGGTCGGCCAGGTGCTGGAGCAGGTCAGCCGTGCGCTGGAGGTGATGGTGGTGCTGGTGACCGCCTGCGGCGTGCTGTTGCTGCTGGCGCAGGTGCAGGTGGGCATGCGTCAGCGTCATCAGGAACTGGTGGTGTATCGCACGCTCGGGGCGAGTAAATCCCTGCTGCGCACCACCCTGTGGTGTGAGTTTGCGCTGCTCGGGCTGGTCTCCGGCCTGGTGGCGGCGATAGGTGCGGAAACCGCGCTGGCCGTGCTGCAGACCAAGGTGTTCGACTTCCCGTGGGAGCCGGACTGGCGGCTGTGGCTGATCCTGCCGGTGTCGGGCGCGGTGCTGCTCTCCCTGTGCGGCGGCTGGCTGGGAACGCGGCTGTTAAAAGGTAAAGCGCTGTTCCGTCAGTTTGCCAGTTAATTCCCTCCTGTGATGATTGCGCACCGGTTTATCGACTGGTGCGTAATCCTTTAGTAGCACAAAACGATAATACCCCCACATTTAGCAGCACAAATCATTAAAAACCCGACAACACGGTTCGTTTAATTCCAGATATTATCCCTGCGCTAAATAGTTAGCAGTATGTCTATCAAGGAATAATAATGACCATAAAAAAAACAGCGCTGGCGGTAACGATCGGCGCGGCAGTGGCACTGGCGTCTTTCGCAGCACAAGCGGAAATCACTTTACTGAAGCAAGATCCGCAGGCGGGCGATCCGCTCAGCCGTCTTAACTTCACCGTCGGCGGCAGTATTCGTCCTCAGTTCAACATGATGACGGGCGACGGCGACAAAGGTTCTTACAAACGTAACGGTTTCGACGGCGGCACCCGTTTCCGTTTCGCCTCAGATTACTACCTGTTCGATGATATCAGCTGGATCAGCTACTACGAGCTGGGTGTGAACATTCCGGCGCTGTTCGACTGGGATAACCACTACGCCGAAGGCGCGAACGATACTTCTCGCCGTATGCTTTACACCGGCCTGAAAAGCGCGACCTGGGGTACGCTGACCTTCGGTCAACAGAACAGCGTGTACTACGATGTGGTCGGCGCGAAAACCGATATCTGGGACTACGACATGATCGGTCAGGCTCCGGGTAACGGCATCAACGGCGACTACGACGGCTCTTATCGTTCACGCAAAATGCTGAAATATAAGAAAACCGTAGGTGATGCTGACATCTACGCATCTTACCTGTTCGAAGACGGTGAATACCTGCCGGGTAACGGCCTGCGTTACAAGCGTAAAGGTGGCGGCTCACTGGGTATTGATTACCACCTGACCACCGATCTGACCTGGGGTACGGCGTGGAACTACACCCGTGCGGATATGCGTAACCCGGATAACGGCGACAGCAAATCTTATGACCAGAACATCCTCGGTACAGCGCTGAGCTGGACCCCGGACAACTGGACCTTCTCCGCAGGCGGCGGCTGGTACCAGAACTTCATGACCACCAAAAAAGTGTCGGTGAACGACTACTTCGCCGGTGATGCCTGGGGTATTGAGTACTTCGCGGGCTACAAAATCCCGGTCGGTCAGTACGCGCTGAAATCTGTTCAGCCGTATGTGATGGGCGATCGTATTGAGTATGTGAATGGCCGCAACTACCAGCGCACCGACAACGGCGTGGGTGTGAGCTTCCAGCTGGATTACGGTTTCCGCGTGGATTATGAGCACGTGTTTACCTCCAGCACCGACGATCTGGGTGATATGAACCTGGTGCGTCTGCGTTACGACTTCTAAGTCGGAGCGCGTGGTCCCCGGTGGCACTTCGCTTACCGGGGCTACAAAACCCTCATCTGCTGTCTAACCTTTGCCGTAAATCGCATATCCCAATCTCCTGCACATTCAACGACATATTCCGCAACATCATGAAATAATTTCAAGGACAGCCGCTTGTGATCTGTGTCATGTTAAACAGACTCTGCGCCGCATCGCACGGTGCAACACAACGCCACACCGCTTTGAAATGGAGATCTCATGGGAATTCGTCACACGCTTCGCGCCGCTGCCGGTGCGCTTCTGCTGGTCTGCGGTTTGCAGGCTGCCCACGCTAACAGCGATCCGCACACTATCGTGTTTGGCGTCGCGCCTGGCCCGTACGGCGACATGGTCAAACAGGCCATCGCCCCTTCGCTTAAAGAGAAGGGCTACAAAGTCGTGGTGCGCGAATTCAGCGATTACGTACAGCCGAATATGGCGCTCTCCAACGGCAGCATCGACGCCAACCTGTTCCAGCATTCGCTCTATTTCACCAAGTTCACGGCGGATAAAGGGCTGAAGCTGACCAAATTACTCACCGTGCCGACGGCGGGCATGGGCTTTTATTCTCACAAGATCAAAAGCCTGGACGAGCTGAAAAAGGGCGATATCGTTACTCTTTCAAACGATCCGACCAACCTCGCGCGCGGCCTGCGTTTCCTGCAGTCCCTGAAGCTCATCACCATCAAAGAGAACATCGATCCGACCAAAGCCTCCGAGCGTGATATTGCCAGCAACCCGAAAGGGCTGGTATTCAAACCGCTGGAAGCCGCACAGCTGCCGCGCACGCTGGATAGCGTGACCGCTTCGCTGGTTAACGGCAACTTCGCGATTGCCGCCGGCATGGATCTCTCCAGCGCGCTGGCGCAGGAGCATCTTGACGAAAACCTGAAAAATATCATCGCCGTACGTACCGAAGATGCGGATAAACCTTTCGCCAAAGATATCGTGGCGGTGGTTGAGTCTCCGGCCTATCGCGCGGTGATTGACGACCCGAAAAACGTCTACACCGCGTTCCAGAAACCCGACTGGATGACAGCGGCAAAACCCTAATCGCGCGCAGGTTTGACAGGGCAGCTGAGTCTGCCCTTTTCGCATTTCTGAGGTAGTCATGATTGAGTTAGACAAGGTATGCGTCGACTTCCAGACCGGGCGCGGGCCTTCCACCCGCGCGGTCTCCGACGTCAGCCTGACCATTGCCGCCGGTGAGATTTTTGGCATCGTCGGCACCAGCGGCGCGGGGAAAAGCACCTTGCTGCGCACCCTGAACGCCCTCCAGCGCCCAAGCGCGGGCCGCGTCAACGTCAACGGCGTGGAGATCTCCGCTCTCGACGGCGTGGATTTGCGCAAAGCCCGCCAGCGTATCGGCATGATTTTCCAGCATTTCAATTTGATGCACACCCGCACCGTGGCGCAGAACGTGGCGTTCAGCCTGAAAGCCGCCGGATGGGAGCGCAGTAAAATCGCCCCGCGCGTCACGGAGATCCTCGCCCTCGTCGGGCTGACGGACAAGGCGAATCGCTATCCGGTGCAGCTGAGCGGAGGGCAGAAACAGCGCGTGGGTATCGCCCGCGCCATTGCCAACCATCCTGACGTCCTGCTCTGTGATGAACCGACCTCTGCGCTGGATCTGGAAACCTCCGCCACCATTCTGGCGCTGCTCAAGCAGATCAACCAGCAGATGGGGATCACGATCGTGCTGATCACCCATGAGATGAACGTGATCAAATCTATCTGCGATCGCGTGGCGGTGATGTCCGGCGGCGAAGTGGTGGAGCTGGGCGAAGTGTTTGACGTCTTTGCCCATCCGCAGCATCCGTTCACGCAGCAGCTGGTGTCACACACCCTGAACCTGACCCTGCCGGAGCGTTTGCAGCAGCACCTGCCGGGACAACTGCTGAAAATTCTGTTTATCGGCGATTCCGCCGAGCAGCCGGTGCTCTCGGACGTGGCGATCAAATTTGGCGTGGCGGTGAATATTCTGCACGGCAAAATCGAGTACATCGGCGAGCGTGCCCTGGGGATTCTGGTGGTGCAGCTGACAGCGGATGATCCTGCCGTCGTGGAAACCGCTGTTGAACATATTCGTCATCGTACTGCGCAGGTGGAGGTGATCCGTGGATGATTTGGTGGCCGACCTCGGCCTGGCGTTTAACGAAACTTTCCAGATGCTGAGCATCTCCACGGTACTGGCGGTCATTGGCGGCCTGCCGCTGGGCTTTTTGATTTTTGTCACCGACCGACATGTGTTCTGGCAGAACCGTTTTGTTTACCTGGTGAGTTCGGTGCTGGTGAACATCATTCGTTCGGTACCCTTTGTGATCCTGCTGGTGCTGCTTCTGCCCCTGACGCAGCTCCTGCTCGGCAACACCATCGGCCCGATTGCGGCGTCGGTTCCGCTTTCCGTGGCGGCGATTGCGTTTTACGCCCGTCTGGTGGATAGCGCGTTGCGCGAAGTGGATAAAGGGATTATCGAAGCGGCAGAAGCATTTGGCGCGAGCCCGATGCGTATCATCTGCACCGTCCTGCTGCCGGAGGCGAGTGCCGGGCTGCTGCGCGGTTTGACGATCACCCTGGTCAGCCTGATCGGTTACTCGGCGATGGCGGGGATCGTCGGCGGCGGTGGGGTAGGGGATCTGGCGATCCGCTACGGTTATTACCGCTATGAAACCCAGGTGATGGTCGTCACCGTGATCGCGCTGATCGTCCTGGTGCAGATCGTCCAGGTACTGGGCGACTGGCTGGCGAAACGCGCCGATAAGCGCGATCGCCGCTAGAGAATCAGGCCGCCAGCCAGGCGGCCACCGTGTTAAATTCGCCCCGAAAGACTACCTTGTCGGCTTTTTTCTCCAGCTGATAGCGATACATCGGGTCGTAATAGTCATTGAGCAGTGGCGCAAGCCAGGAATAGTGCGCCTCGGTACGTCCTGTGCGCTGCTGCTCGATGAGCGCGGAATCCAGTAACGCGGTGAGTTCTGCAAAGCGCTGCAGCCCCAGGCGACGGCGAATGGCAAACAGGCCGTGATGAAGATACTCCGCGTACTCCTGCCAGCCCGCCTCTTCGCCGTAGGCGGCAGAAAATTCCTGCCACATGTGCGCGAAATACTCCTCGCGCAGGCGTTCCAGACGCACATCAAAGGGATCGTCCACCACCACGATGGGGGAGTCGACCATCCGTTCGCGCAGGCATTCCGGCAGATGGTTCGAGCCAATCATCCGACCCTCGTCCTCCAGCACCCAGCGCGGGGCGTCCTTTTTCAGCAGCTCGACGGCCAGGTGATTTTCAAAGCTGGCCTGCGACAGCTGGGCCTGCAACGTGCGGCCAAACGAGGAGCCGCGATGATGCGCCAGCCCTTCCAGATCGATACCCTGTTGGTGTTCTCTCACCAGTATCGTTTTCCCGCTCCCGGTACAGCCGCCAATCAGCACCATCGGTTTTTGCACCTGCTCGGCGGTGGCCTGAATTGCCGTCTGACGCAGGGCTTTGTAACCGCCCGGAATCAGCGGGTAATCGATGCCCGTCTCTTTTAACCACGCCTGCGTAATATGCGAGCGCTGCCCGCCGCGCGCGCAGCAGAGATACCCGTTCGGATTGGCCAGACAAGCCTCGCGCCAGGCGTTAATCCGCTGCTCGCGCGTCTCGCCGTTGACCAGACGATGGCCCAGCGCCAGCGCCGCTTCTGGCCCCTGACGTTTGTAGCAGGTGCCCACGGCGGCGCGCTCGTCGTCCGTCATCAGGGGGAGATTAAGAGCCGCAGGCATAGCGCCCTGGGCGAATTCGATCGGCGCGCGAACGTCGATTAAGGGTGTCGCAGTGGCGAGAATGGCGCGATAGTCCGTTCCATCGTTCATGTAAAATCCTGAAAAGTGCAAAACAGCAATGGTGTGGGATTTTACGCGCGTCAGATGAAGCCGGGGAAGGGGAAGATCAACTCCCCGGCATTTAGCACTTATTTGAGTTTGCTTTGCGCCCAGGCGATGCCGCTTGCGTACTCCGGCGGCAGCAGGGGAATCATCGCTTCAAGGGTCGCGCTCAGGCGGCCCGTATCGTCATCGTTCAGATTGAGATGGCCGACTTTGCGTCCTTCGCGCACCTCTTTGTCGTACCAGTGCAGATGCACCAGCGGCAGTTTCAGCCAGTTGTAGTTCAGATCGGTCCCGATAAGGTTGATCATCACCGACGGGCTGTTCACCACCGGCTGCGGCAGCGGCAGGTCGGTGATGGCGCGCAAGTGCAGCTCGAACTGGCTGATGGAGGCGCCGTTTTGCGTCCAGTGGCCGCTGTTGTGCACGCGCGGGGCCAGCTCGTTGATCAGCTGACCGGCTGGCGTAATAAAACACTCCATCGCCATCACGCCGACATAACCCAGCTCGTGCATGATCGCCGAGAGCATATCCTCGGCCTGCGCCTGCTGGGCAGCGTTCGCCTGCGGGAACACCATGCTGGTGCGCAGAATACCGTCCTGATGCAGGTTATGGGTTAGCGGATAAAACACCGTGCTGCCGTCATGCGCGCGCGCGCCGACCAGCGACACTTCGCCGCTAAAATTGATGCCTTGCTCGACGATACACTCGCCGTAGCACTCGTCCGGCAGCTCAGCGGTATCGTTCGCACGCAGACGCCACTGACCGCGACCGTCGTACCCGCCGGTGCGACGCTTGACGATCGCCAGCTCGCCGAGGGTTTCAAACACCGCAGGCCACTCGCTCTTATCCGCCAGCAGTTGCCACGGCGCGGTGGCAAGACCCAGCTTGTCGAAGAGCTGCTTTTGCGTCAGTCGATCGGCAATAATCGGGAACACATCGCGATTGACGAAGGCGTTGTGGCGCGCCAGCTCGCGGGTGAGGGCAGTTTCGGGCCAGCGCTCGATTTCAGCGGTGATCACGCTCTGCTGAAACGGCACGGCTTCCGGCTCGGCGTCAAGCCCGACGGGCCAGACGCTGATGCCCAGCGGTTCACCCGCCTGGCGCAACATACGGCCTAACTGACCGTTTCCGAGGACGCAAACCTGTTTCATGCGTCACCTCGCGGATCGGGATTCTCCAGCACCTCGTCGGTCTGGGCTTTACGCCACTCGGCCAGACGCTGATGCAATTCTTTGTCGTGCGTCGCCAGAATCTGTGCGGCCAGCAGGGCGGCGTTCGCGGCACCCGCTTTGCCAATCGCCAGCGTACCGACCGGGATCCCGCGCGGCATCTGGACGATAGAGTAGAGGCTATCAACGCCGCTCAGAGCGGCGCTTTGCACCGGCACGCCGAGCACCGGCACCAGGGTTTTGGCGGCAATCATGCCCGGCAGATGTGCTGCACCACCCGCACCGGCAATGATTACCTGATAGCCGTTCTCTTCTGCGCCTTCGGCGAAGCTGAACAGTTTATCGGGGGTACGGTGCGCGGAGACCACTTCAACGTGGTGTGGAACATTCAGGATTTCGAAGATTTCGGCGGCAAACTGCATGGTAGCCCAGTCGCTTTTGGACCCCATCACGATGGCGACTCGCGCCGGATTATTGCGGGAAGACATGCGTCTTAAAACTCCTGTGGTGCGGAACACACTGCTTTGAGGGCACAGAGAATAGCATTAAATTGTGCCAAGGAAAACGATTGCGTGGCGGTTGTTAACCCAACGTTCTTTGATGGCTGCTGGCTTGTATTCCCTTCAGGGCGGTGCAATACTTGTAATGACGTTTGTAATTACAAAAAGGGTTTTAAAATGGGTAGCATCAATCTGCGCATCGATGACGAACTCAAAGCACGCTCTTATGCCGCGCTGGAGAGAATGGGCGTTACGCCTTCTGAAGCGCTGCGTCTTATGCTTGAGTATATTGCTGAAAATGAACGTCTGCCTTTTAGACAGACTCTGTTGAGTGACGAAGATGCTGAGCTGGTAGAAATCGTTAAAGAGCGTCTTCGTAACCCTAAGCCAGTGCGTGTGAAGCTGGATGACCTCTAATGACTTATCTCCTGGATTTTGACGAGCGTGCACTAAAGGAATGGCGAAAGCTGGGCTCGACGATACGTGAACAACTCAAAAAGAAGTTAGCGGAAGTGCTTGAGTCGCCCCGAATCGAAGCAAACAGACTTCGCGGAATGCCGGATTGCTACAAAATCAAGCTCAGAGCATCCGGCTATCGACTGGTATATCAGGTCATCGACGAAAAAGTCGTTGTCTTTGTGGTGTCGGTCGGAAGACGAGAGCACTCCGATGTCTATTCGGAAGCGATTAAACGAATTCTCTAATCGAAGGGAATTAAAACGGAAACTGAATCAGCTCAACGCCGTCTGGCGTGACTTTCACCATCGAGCCTTCCGTGTGCCAGGCACCCAGCACCACGCGGTGTGCGGGTTCGCCGTTGGCCGTCAGCGTGTGAACGTCCGGGCGATGGGTATGGCCGTGGATCAGCCACTGCACGCGGTGTTTTTCCATCACGTCGACAACCGCCTGCGGGTTGACGTCCATGATGGTCATGGATTTGCTGCTGTTGGCGGCTTTACTGCCGGCGCGCATTTTGGCGGCGATGCGGTTGCGGATGAACAGCGGCAGGGCGAGGAACAGCGTCTGGATCCACGGCGTGTGGACTTTGGCGCGAAACGCCAGGTAGCCGGTATCGTCGGTGCAGAGCGTGTCGCCGTGCATGATCAAGACTTTGCGTCCGTAGAGATCCAGCACCTTTTCTTCCGGCAGCAATGTCATGCCGCTTTCGCGGGCAAAACCTTTGCCAATCAGAAAATCGCGATTGCCGTGGATGAAGAAGCAGGGGACGCCGGAATCGACCAGCGCTTTGATGGCGACGGCCATTTCGCGGTGCAGCGGGTTAGGATCGTCGTCGCCAATCCAGGCCTCAAACAGATCGCCCAGAATGTAGAGCGCGTCGGCAGACTGCGCTTCACCGCGTAAAAAACGCAGAAAACCGGCGGTAATCGCCGGTTCTTCTGTTTGCAGATGGAGGTCTGCAATAAAGAGTGTCGCCACCAATTACTCGCTAACGGTCACGCTAGTAATGATCACGTCTTCTTTTGGAACGTCCTGGTGCATACCGCTGCGGCCAGTCGACACGCCTTTGATTTTCTCAACCACGTCCATACCTTCAACCACTTCTGCGAACACGCAGTAGCCCCAGCCCTGCATGCTTTCGCCGGAGAAGTTCAGGAAGTCGTTGTCAGCCACGTTGATGAAGAACTGGGCAGTCGCAGAGTGTGGAGCCTGAGTACGCGCCATCGCCAGGGTACCACGGGTGTTTTTCAGACCGTTGTTGGCTTCGTTTTTGATCGCTTCTTTGGTCTCTTTCTGGTTCATGCCAGGTTCAAAACCGCCGCCCTGAATCATGAAGCCATTGATCACGCGGTGGAAAATGGTGTTGTTGTAGAAACCTTCGCGGCAGTAGTCCAGGAAGTTTTTGACTGTTTCAGGCGCTTTATCATCAAAGGTTTTGATAACGATATCGCCATGATTAGTGTGGAAAGTAACCATTTTTGCATCCTGTTCCGGTATTGTAGAGCGTCGACCCAACTCTGGGTCACAGATAGAGGGCTGTTATAGCATAACCCTCAGACGGGATCATCTTGCATTGTGTGCTGATTCCGGTCTGAATTATGGGTATTATACAGACTTTATTGTCCACACACGTCTACACGGAATCTTCGATGTTAAAAATCTTTAATACTCTGACGCGCCAAAAAGAGGAATTTAAACCTATCCATGCCGGGGAAGTCGGCATGTACGTGTGTGGTATCACTGTTTACGATCTCTGTCATATCGGTCACGGGCGTACGTTTGTCTCTTTCGACGTGGTCTCACGCTACCTGCGATTCCTGGGCTATACGCTCAAGTACGTGCGTAACATCACCGATATCGACGACAAAATCATCAAACGCGCCAATGAAAATGGCGAAAGCTTTGTGGCGCTGGTGGATCGCATGATCGCCGAAATGCACAAAGATTTTGATGCACTGAACATTCTGCGCCCGGACAGCGAGCCGCGCGCCACGCATCACATCCACGAAATTATCGACATCACCGAGAAGCTGATCGCCCGCGGTCACGCCTATGTGGCGGACAACGGCGATGTGATGTTCTCGGTGCCGACGGATCCAAACTACGGTCAGCTTTCCCGTCAGGATCTGGACCAGCTGCAGGCCGGTGCGCGCGTTGACGTAGTTGACGTGAAGCGTAACCCGATGGACTTCGTGCTGTGGAAAATGTCCAAAGAAGGCGAGCCAAGCTGGCCATCTCCGTGGGGCGAAGGGCGTCCGGGCTGGCACATTGAGTGTTCGGCGATGAACTGCAAACAGCTCGGCAAACACTTCGATATTCACGGCGGCGGTTCGGACCTGATGTTCCCGCACCACGAAAACGAAATCGCGCAGTCCACCTGTGCGCACGGCGGCGAGTACGTCAACTACTGGATGCACTCCGGGATGGTGATGGTCGATCGCGAAAAGATGTCCAAATCTCTGGGCAACTTCTTTACCGTGCGCGACGTACTGAAATATTACGACGCGGAAACCGTGCGTTACTTCCTGATGTCGGGCCACTACCGCAGTCAGCTGAACTACAGCGAAGAGAACCTGAAACAGGCTCGTTCGGCGCTGGAGCGTCTGTACACCGCGCTGCGCGGAACCGACAAATCCGTTGCACCGGCAGGTGGCGAGGCGTTCGAAGCGCGCTTTATCGAAGTGATGAACGACGACTTCAACACACCGGAAGCCTACTCCGTGCTGTTTGATATGGCGCGTGAAGTGAACCGTCTGAAAACAGAAGATATGGCGGCAGCAAACGCGCTGGCTTCTCATCTGCGTAAACTCTCTGCGGTGCTGGGCCTGCTGGAGCAAGAGCCAGAAGTGTTCCTGCAGAGCAGCGCGCAGGCGGACGATGGTGAAGTGGCGGAGATTGAAGCGCTCATTAAAGCGCGTCTGGAAGCGCGTCAGGCGAAAGACTGGGCGGCGGCAGATGCGGCGCGTAATCGCCTGACCGAGATGGGGATCATTCTGGAAGATGGTCCGCAGGGGACGACCTGGCGTCGGAAGTAAGTTTGTGTTGCCCGGCGGCGCGAGGCTTGCCGGGCCTACAAATGAGTGCGGTCTGGTGCCCTCACCCCAACCCTCTCCCACGGGGAGAGGGAGAAAATATTAAAAACGGCAACGGATGTTGCCGTTTTGCGTTTATACCGTAGGTCGGGTAAGCATCGCGCCACCCGGCTTTTTACTGCACCACACCCCGCCATATTTCCTCAATAAATGTCACCCGTTAAGCGGTCTCATTTTGGATAACTTAACACCCCAATAAAATGGTTTTGCGCATTTATTCGCCCTATAATCGCTCGTCTATTATTCCAACTGGCATGTGACGTTAATTCCTTGACGTGAACCAAAGTGGATATTTAAAGGATAAGCTCGTGATCGTTACTGATAAATTCCGCAAATATGCTGGAAGGCCGCTCTTTTCGTTGATGATTATCTCAACGCTATTGGTAACCGCCGGTTGCCAGCAAAATAAAACAGCGAATAAGAAGACAATGTCAGGCCCGACAACGTCTTACGTCCCGGCACCTGTGCTTACTCCAGCCGCCATGCCAGAGCCGCAGCCAGCCGCGGCGAGCGCAGAAGGCTCGGCATCGACCTGTCAGCGTGAACTGGTCGCATTGTCCAAAATTAGCCCGCGTCTGTATGCGCAGAAAA
This sequence comes from Lelliottia sp. EB106-05-01-XG201, assembly GCF_058791735.1. Taxonomy (NCBI): domain Bacteria; kingdom Pseudomonadati; phylum Pseudomonadota; class Gammaproteobacteria; order Enterobacterales; family Enterobacteriaceae; genus Lelliottia; species Lelliottia sp. EB106-05-01-XG201. The sequence goes on along the minus strand of NZ_JBYTDV010000001.1, from coordinate 3,474,560 downwards.
AATCGATATTTAATGAGTTATTAGCCAGTGCTTCCGTTTATACCGCCGTGCGCGAAGATATTACGATGCAAACAAAAGATACCATGGACGCGTTTTATAAATTTAAAACGCAGAAAATATGCAGCGATATAGAACAAACGGTTCGACAGGCGTTGATTAGTCGAGTGGAGAATACCAATTGAATATATTCCGATTGAAACCTCTGGTTATCTCGATTCCGGTTTTACTGAGCTGCATCCTGGCTCAGACCTCGCAGGCCGGTGATAACGCCGCGGCGGTGAAATCGCTGGATTCGATTACCTCTCAGTCCAGTGAAATTCCCTCTTTGCTGATGGAAACGCCGGTCAACCTGCCGGATGCGGAAGAGATCGTGCCGTCGAAGCCAAAAGCGGCACCGATGCACAAGAGCGCGGGCTATCGCCTGCAAACCTCGCAGGCGCAGACCGACGCACTCAATGCCCAGGTTGCGGCGCTGAAAGCCGAGCAGGAAAAGAAAATCGCGGAGCTGGCGAAGCAGTACGCCTCGACGCAGGATTCCACGACCAAAGCGCAACAGCAGAAACTCGCCGACAGCGAGAAGCAGTTGGCAGACCTGCAAACGAAGCTGCAAACCACCGCGCAGCAGCTGGAAAGCGCCAACAAGCAGATCGCCGATCTCACCGCGACGCGTCTGGACGAAGGCGAAGAGACCGCCCAGCTTAAGCAGTCCCTGGCGGACAGCCAGAATGAAATGGCCGCGCTGACGACAAAACTGGCGGCGCTCACCGCCGATCAGAGTGCGAAAGCCACCGAGCTCGCCTCTGTGAAGAAAGCCCTGGCGGACAGCAACGGGAAATCCACCGAGCTGCAGACCAAATGGCAGGAAACGACCGCGAAGCTCGATGCGCAGACCAAACAGATGGCGAGCCTCAAGACCACACCGGAAACGCCTGCGCCTGTCAGCAAGGAAGACATTCGGGCCTATGCGCTGGGTGCCTTCTGGGGTCATGACGTGCTGAACGCAATGAAAAAGGTCGAGTCCGATGGCTTCAAGGTGTCCCAGCCTCAGGTCGTCAGCGGCGTGACGGATATGATGAGCGGCAAGTTTAAAATTCCGAAAGAGAAGATGCTGGCTGAGCTGCAGGAGATGGATGCCAGCGTGACCGCGAAATCGCAGCAGCCTGCGCCGACGGATGCCGCCAACAGTGATTTCATCACGAAATACAGCAAAAAGCCGGGCGTCAAAAAGTCGGAGATGGGTTACTACTATCGCATCACCGAGAAAGGTCGCGGCGCGATTAAAAACAGCGATATCGTGGCGATTGCGGTGACCGAAAGCTTGTCGAATGGCAAAGTGATCAAGGACATGAACAAAACGGGTAAAGTGCTGGCGCTGCCGCTGGACAGATTCCCGCCGCTGTTCAAAACCGCCATCAGCATGATGAATAATCAGGGCAAACTGCAGATGGTCGTACCGCCGGAGCTGGCGTACGGTGAAGCGGGGAGTCCGCCGAATATTCCACCGAATGCGACGATGGTCTACGACGTGAAAGTCGTGAGCATCAGCCCCGCAAAATAATGCTGTAAACCCTCAGCGCCCGACGGATTCGGGCGCTTTTTCATTTCTAGGCCGACTCGCGGGCGATCAGCTGCCCGGACAGAGTGATGCGCTGCGTTTGCAGCTCCGGCTCTTTCAGCTTGCGAATCATCAACCCGGCCGCCTGACGGCCCGTCTCTTCGCTCGCCGACGACACATAGGTGAACGACGGCGAGGTGAGATTCACGTGCAGCATATCTTCAAACCCTACCAGCGCGACCTGCTGCGTCAGAAACACGTCTTTCCCGACCGTGCGGCCCACCTGATGAATGCCAGAAATCGAGCCGATCATCGCATCGGGTGAATGGCAGAGCAGGGCGGTAATGGTGTTATTTTTTTCCAGCAGCTGACGGGTGATAAACCCCGCCGCCTGAGTATCGTCGCTACAGACCGGAGCGGACTCTTCGCGGTTCACTAGCCCGTACTGGGTCATCGCGCTGCGAAAACCTAACAGGCGCTGCTCGCGGATCAGACAACCTTCCCGCCCGCCGATGTAGGCGATATTGCGGTGGCCGCGTTCAATCAAATAGCGGGTGGCGAGATTCGCCGCCTGGCGATTATCGCGCATCACCAGATTGCAGGGGTCATTGAGTAAGGACTGAGAAACCACGACCAGCGGCAGCGGACATTCGCGGATCTGCGACGGGAGACTGGACGTTCGCGTATCGGACGACAAATAAATCACCCCCGCCACGCCCTGCTGTTTAAACGAAAGCAGGCAGCGCTCAAGATGTTCGTGATCGTTAAGCGGCTGCCCGAGGAAGACCATAAAGCCCTGTTTTTCCAGCTCCTGCACGATGCTCGCCATCACTTTGATGGAGAAGCTGTCGCTGAAATCGCGCAGGATCAGGCCGATAAGATTGGAGGTGTTGGCGCGAAGATTGGCGGCAGCGACGTTATGAATGTAGCCGAGCGTATTGATGGCAGCCTGGACTTTCTCAATGGTTGCCTCTGAGATTTTCCCTTTCTGGCGCAACACCAGCGAGACGGTGGAGACCGACACGCCAGCCTGTTTTGCCACATCAATAATGCCGACTTTCTTCAAACTCGCTCCCTGAAATTTCCTGATTATCAGCCGGATAAGACACGTCACCCAGAGTACAGGAGACGTGCCGGTCCGGCATCTTATTATTTACCGATCATGGTGGACATGGTCTGGGCGATAAACTGTGCTCTGGCACCGAAAATCACCTGAATACCGTTGTCGCCGACAAAGACTACGCCACGCGCGCCGAGTCCGTTGAGACCGTCTTTATCCACTTCATCACTCTTCGCCACTTCCAGACGCAGACGGGTGATGCATGACCCGACGGAGTCGATGTTCTTCGCTCCCCCCAGCAGGCCGATGATTTCGGTCGCGATTTCGGTGTCGGTTTTGTCGTCCGTTGTCGCGGTCACTTCCGTACGGCCCGGCGTTTTGACATCGAAACGACGGATCACGAAGCGGAAGGTGAAGTAGTAAATCAGCGCCATCGGAATACCGATGATCACGGCGTTGAGGAAGTTGGTCTGGTAGCCGTTGAACGACGGCAGGATACCAAAGGAGATGTAGTCAATCAGGCCCGCAGAGAAGGATTTGGCGATGTGGGCGTGCAGCAGATACATCGTCATGTAGGCCAGGCCCGCCATGATGGCGTTAAACACGTACAGGATTGGCGCGACGAAAATAAAGGTGAACTCAACCGGCTCGGTGATGCCCGTCAGGAAGCAGGTCAGTGCCGCCGAGAACAGGATACCGAAGGCGATTTTTTTGTTCTTGGTGTGGGCTTCGTGGTACATCGCCAGGCAGGCCGCAGGGAGTGCGAACAGCATCAGCGGGAACTCGCCCTGCATGAATTTACCGGCGTTCTGGTAAGTGTCGCTGCTAAAGGATTTGGTCCCTTCTTCCAGCATTTTGAACCAGATGGTCTGGTCGCCGTGGATCACCTGGCCCGCCTGAGTGGTGTAATCGCCAAACGAGTACCAGAACGACGGATACCAGATGTGGTGCAGGCCGAGCGGGATTAACGCACGTTCTACCAGACCGAAGATAAAGGTCGAGGCCGCCTGATTATCACCGTTCACAATCACCGACAGGGCGTCGATCCCCGCCTGAATGTGCTGCCAGACGTACGGCAGCAGCAGGCCGAGAACGAACGACAGGAAAGCGGTGGCGATGGCGACGAAACGCTTGCCAGAGAAGAAGCCGAGGAATTCCGGCAGCTGCATGGTGTGGAAGCGGTTATAGCACCAGGCCGCGAGAATACCGCAGATCAGGCCGCCGAAAACGCCCATCTGCAGCGTCGGGATGCCGACCACCATAGCGTATTTCCCGCCCTGAGAGGCCATTTCCGGCGTGATGCTCAGGACAGTGCCGATGGTGATGTTGGTGACAAAGACCGAGACCGCTGCCGACAGGGCCGCGATCCCGGATTCTGACGCCAGACCGACAGCGGAACCGATGGCGAACAGCATCGGCAGGTTATCAAATATCACCCCGCCGGCGTTCATCATCAGCGGCATGTGGAATTTATCGCCGAAGGCTAACAGCAGACCCGCAGCAGGAAGCAGTGAGATTGGCAGCATCAACGCGCGACCAATCATCGATAACTTAGACAACGATTTAACAAACCCTGATATCAGACCCATGCTGATTTCCCCCGAGAAGCGCTTTGAGAGGCGCTGTTATTGTAAGTAGAACGTTTTAGTAGAACGTTCTACTTATCGTGAGAGAAGCCAGAATTTCGCGCAACTTAATTTTCACATTTGAGCAAACGAAATAGTGATTCTTTGAAGTTGATCGAGAATTAATCGTTATAGGAGAGGGGGATTATGGGTGCGGTATGGTGTAAATGCCGGGTGGCGGCTACGCCTTACCCGGCCTACAAAAACAATCAACAATCAACAAATCGTAGGCCCGGTAAGCGCAGCGCCACCGGGCATCAAGCGACTCAGGCGGTAACCGTAATGCTCTGGTTCTGGAAACTTACCGTCTGACCGGCGACAATCTTGCAGCGCTTGCGGGTTTCTACCACGCCGTCGACGGTGACCAGCCCGTCAGCGATAAAAATCTTCGCCTGTGCGCCGCTTTCGCTCCAGCCTTCCAGTTTGAGCAGATCGCACAGTTCTACGTGCGGGTGTTTACCTAATGAAAATGTTGCCATCTTTTACGCTTCCTCTACGTCGTGATACTCAACGCATGCCTGCAATGTATTCTGAATCAGGGTCGCCACGGTCATAGGACCGACGCCGCCCGGTACGGGGGTAATGTAAGACGCGCGCGCAGCGGCATCTTCATAAACTACATCTCCCACCACTTTGCCGTTTTCCAGACGGTTAATGCCTACGTCCACGACGATCGCGCCTTCTTTGATCCACTCACCCGGAATAAAGCCCGGCTTACCGACGGCCACGATCAGCAGGTCGGCATTCTCGACGTGCTGGCGCAGGTTTTTGGTAAAGCGGTGGGTGACGGTGGTGGTGCAACCGGCCAGCAGCAGCTCCATGCTCATCGGACGGCCAACGATGTTGGACGCGCCAATCACCACGGCGTTCAGGCCGTAGGTGTCGATGTTGTAGCGCTCGAGCAGGGTCACAATCCCGCGCGGCGTACACGGACGCAGACGCGGGGCGCGCTGGCACAGACGTCCGACGTTGTACGGATGGAAACCATCCACGTCTTTGTCCGGCGCGATGCGCTCCAGCACCTTCACGTTGTCGATGCCCGCAGGCAGCGGCAACTGCACCAGAATCCCGTCGATCACCTCGTCGGCGTTCAGGGTGTCAATCAGCTCAAGCAGTTCTGCTTCGCTGGTGGTTTCAGGCAGATCGTAGGAACGGGAGACGAAGCCCACCTCTTCACATGCTTTGCGTTTACTGCCGACATAAATTTGCGATGCCGGGTTGCTACCAACCAGCACAACGGCTAACCCTGGAGCGCGTTTTCCGGCCGCTGTACGCGCCTTCACTTTTTCCGCGACCTCAGAGCGCACCTGCTGCGCAATCGTTTTACCGTCAATAATCTTTGCTGCCATCAGAGAGAGGATTCCGTCTGTAACGTTTGAAAGGGGGATTGCCTATATTTTGTCAGAAGCGAGGCCCGCTGTCAGTCACCCATTGAGAGATTTCCACAATCAGGCGCTAAACCCTGTGCTTTGAATGGTCTTTTCCTAAGACAAATTAGGATGTAGCCTGGATTAATGCCAGTGTTTTGACCTGTTTTAATATTCGTTACCAGGCTACTTTGATGCTTCCAAAATAAACATTCAATTGTGCAATTGATTGTGTTTTTAATTCCCGAATTAACGCGGGAAGGGCTTATTACATTCAAAGGAACAGATATGAAATTTAGCAATATTGCTTCTTCCGTCATCGCATCGCTGGTATTAGTTGCGGGTGCCGCACATGCAGCGGATCCCGTATCCGTAAATGGTGGTACCGTTCACTTTAAAGGTGAATTAGTTAACGCAGCTTGTGCGGTAAATACTGAATCTGCGGATCAGATTGTGACCCTGGGTCAATATCGTACGGCGAAATTCACCAAAGTGGGTGATACCACCTCCAATATTCCGTTCACCATTGAACTGAATGATTGTGACCCGACTGTCGCGGCAACCGCTTCCGTTGCGTTCACCGGCCAGATCGATGCTACCGATAAAACCCTGCTGGCAGTCACCGCAGGCGATAACGACAACACCGCGAAAGGTGTTGGTATCGAAATCCTCGACAGCTCTTCCAGCACCCTGACTCCAGACGGTGCCACCTTCTCCGCAGCGAAAACGCTGATTGAAGGCACTAACACTCTGAACTTTACCGCGCGTTACAAATCCACTGCGGCGACCACTGAACCTGGTCAGGCCAACGCGGACGCTACCTTCGTGATGAAATACGAATAAACCGCGCTTCAGGGATGACCCGGCCTCAGGGAAGAGGCCTGTTTGAAGCATATCGAGGGCTAAGGATGACCAGAAAATGGCTCCTGTTTTTGCTGTCCATCTTCGTAGCGATCCCAGCGCTGGCGCATACGGTGGTGGTAGACGGCGGGCGGGTACAGATGAAAGGCGAGCTGGTTAACGGCGGCTGTGCCGTGGCGCCTGAGAGCCAAAGTCTGCGCGTGGAAATGGGACAATATCGCACAAACTCCTTTACCAGCGTCGGCAGTTTTTCAACGGTAGCAGTGCCCTTTACCTTACGGCTGGTGGATTGCAGCGTGGACGTGTCACGCACGGTGGGGATGATGTTTGAGGGCGTCACGCCCGCAGAAGATCCGCAGGTTTTTCTGGCGACCTCCCGGCCCGGCGATAGTCGCGTCAGCAGCGGAATTGGGCTGGCGTTATTTGATTCGCAGCAGCGCCAGATTATCCCTAATGCCACCGCAACCACGATGTTGCCGATAGACACCAGTGATGTGACATTTCATTTCAGCGCTCGCTATCGGGCTATTTCAGAACACCTTGTGCCGGGCAATATTCAGTCGGATGTCTGGTTTACGTTGATTTATCCATAACGTCGTACACACCTGCGAACTTAATAGTAAAGGTATAGTTGTGATGAACACTCTAATAAAACCAGGACTGATTGTTTCGTTTATTTTAATGATGATTTCTCTGCCCGTTCAGGCGTCCGGTGGGATTGCCCTGGGGGCCACGCGGGTTATTTATCCGGCGGAGGCTAAACAGACTTCGCTCGCCATTACGAACAGCAATAAACAAGAGCGCTATTTAGTCAACGCGTGGATCGAAAATGACCGCGGCCAGAAAGAAAAAACCTTTGCTGTGACGCCGCCGCTGTTTGTCAGCGAGCCGGACAGCGAAAACACGCTGCGTATTATCTACGCCGGTCCGCAGCTGCCTGCCGATCGCGAATCCCTTTTCTACATGAACGTCAAAGCCATTCCTTCCGTCAACAAAGACAATCTGGAAGGGAAAAACGTGCTCCAGCTGGCGATCCTGTCGCGCATCAAACTCTTTGTGCGGCCAAAAAACCTGGCGATGCCGCCCGAAGAAGCTCTGTCCCAGCTCCGTTTTGAGCGGGCGGGTAACCACCTGAAAGTCAGCAACGCCTCGCCCTATTACGTGACGCTGGTGAACCTGTATCTGGGCGGGCAGAAGCTGGAAAATATCATGATTGCGCCGAAGAACTCTGCGCAGCAGACCCTGCCGACGGGGGCCAGCGGTGCGCTGTCCTGGCAGAGCGTGAATGACTACGGCGCTATCACTCCTGCGCGTCGCGTCAGTCTTTGAGCCGAGTCAGAGTGATGAATAATCCACGATGGCGCTTCCGCCCGTGTGCGCTGGCAGTGATGACGGTGCTCTGCCCGGCGATGGTGTGGGCGCAGAGCTATTTCAACCCCGCGTTTTTGTCGGAAGACACGGCAGGCGTGGCGGATTTATCACGCTTTGAGCAGGGACATCAGCAGGCGCCTGGCACCTATCGCGTGGATATCTGGCGTAACGATGAGTTTCTCGGCGCTCAGGATGTCCGCTTTGAGACGGCTGCAGAAGAGACCCCGCCCGTCGCTGGCGGGCTGTCGCCGTGTATCACGCGCGCGATGCTCGACCGCTTTGGCGTGAATATTAGTGCGTTTCCGGACTTGACGAAGGCAACCGGAGAGTCCTGTATTCCGCTGACGACGGCGATCCCCGGCACCGAAATCGCGTTCAACTTTGCCTCCCTGCGCCTTAACGTCAACCTTCCGCAGGTGGCGATGCAGAACAGCGCGCGCGGCTACATTCCGCCGGACCAGTGGGACGAGGGGATCCCGGCCCTGTTGCTCAACTACAGCTTTTCCGGCAACCGGGGCAATGACGATGACAACAGCTACTATCTGAACCTGCAAAGCGGCCTGAACTATGGCCCGTGGCGTCTGCGCAATAACGGCGCGTGGCGTTACTCGCAAAGCAACGGTCAAAGCCAGAACGAGTGGCAGAATATCAGCACCTCTGCGCAGCGCACGGTGATCCCGCTGAAAAGCGAGCTGGTGCTCGGCGACAGCAATACCGGCAACGATGTGTTCGACAGCCTCGGTTTTCGCGGTCTGCGCATGTATTCGTCCGACAGTATGTATCCGGACAGCATGCAGGGCTACGCGCCGACCGTGCGCGGGATCGCCCGCACGCCAGCGAAAGTGGTGATTCGCCAGAACGGCTACGTCATCTACCAGAGCTACGTTCAGGCCGGGGCGTTTGCCATCAGCGATCTGAACCCAACCTCCTCGAGCGGTGACCTTGATGTGACCGTGGAAGAGAAAGACGGCAATCCGCAGCACTACACCGTGCCGTACTCCACCGTGCCGCTGTTACAGCGTGAAGGCCGTCTGAAATACGATCTGGTCGCCGGGGATTACCGCAGCGGCAACGACGATCAGGACACGCCGTTCTTCACCCAGGGAACGTTGATTGCGGGCCTGGGCAACGGCTACACGCTGTACGGCGGTACCCAGCTCGCTTCGCGCTATACCTCTATCGCGCTCGGTGCGGGGAAAAACCTCGGTGACTGGGGGGCGATCTCACTCGATCTCACCCAGGCTCGCAGCCAACTGGCCGATGACAGCCGTCACGAAGGGCAATCCCTGCGCTTCCTGTACGCCAAATCACTCAACGGTTTCGGCACCAACTTCCAGCTCCTGGGCTATCGCTATTCGACGAAAGGGTTTTACACCCTCGATGACGTGGCGTGGAAAACCATGGAGGGCTACCAATATAGCGACGACAAGAACGACGACGGTACGTCGGACGTGCAGAGCTATCACAACCTGACGTGGAACAAAAAAGGGCGCTTCCAGGTGAACATCTCCCAGTCGCTGGGTGATTACGGTTCGCTCTACGTCTCCGGCAGCGAGCAGACCTACTGGGGAACCAGCGATTCCAGCACCTGGTATCAGCTGGGCTACGCCGGAGGCTGGCAGGGCGTGAGCTATTCCGTCTCCTGGTCGTGGAACCAGGCGGTGGGCATCGGCGGCACCGATAAGCTGGCCTCGTTTAACGTCTCTGTTCCGTTCAGCCTGTTTACCCGCCACGGTTTCCGCCGTGACAGCGCCATCGACCGCGCCTACGCCACAGCCTCCGCCAGTCGCAACAGTGACGGTGATACCAGCTGGCAGACCGGGGTCAGCGGCACCTTGCTGGAAGACCGAAACCTGACCTACAGCGTCAGCCAGGGTCACACTAGCACCAACGGGGCAAGCGGGAGCGCCAGCGCCAACTGGCAGGCGACCTACGGCACCTTCGGGGCCGGGTATAACTATTCCCGCGACCAGCATGACCTGAACTGGCAGATGTCCGGCGGTGTGGTGGGCCACGCGGACGGCGTGACGTTCAGCCAGCCGCTGGGCGATACCAACGTGCTGATTAAAGCGCCGGGCGCATCCGGGGTGAACATCGAAAACCAGACCGGGGTGAAAACCGACTGGCGCGGTTATGCCGTGATGCCTTACGCCACGGTCTATCGCTACAACCGTGTGGCGCTGGACACCAATACCATGAACAACAATACCGATATCGAAAACAACGTCAGCAGCGTCGTGCCGACTAACGGGGCGCTGGTTCGCGCGAGCTTTGACACGCGCATTGGCGTGCGTGCCCTGCTGACCCTGATGCGCGGCAATCAGCCGGTGCCATTCGGGGCCGTGGTTCGCGAAACCGAAAGCGGCGTCACCAGCATGGTGGGCGATGACGGGCAGGCCTATCTCAGCGGGTTGCCGCTGAGGGGAGAGTTACTGGTTCAGTGGGGCAATGGCGTGAACGCCCAGTGCCGCGCGTCCTATGACCTGCCAGAAAAGAGCCTGCAACAGGCGATCACGATGAAGGAGATCCGCTGTGATTAAGATGAGATACCTGATGGCGGCGCTGCTGCCCTGGTTTCCTGCCACGCAGGCGCTGGCCACGGTCTGCGCCAACCAAAACGGTGTCCCCACTGATATCTCTTACGATTTAACGAACACCTTTAACAGCTCCAACAACCAGGTCGGGCAGATCGTCACCCTGGCTGAAAAATCACAGTGGGTGGGGGTTAACGCCGTGTGTCCTTCGGGCACCTCGGGCAATACCACCAAACGTAGCTACGTCACCGATTTCCCGATCACCAGCACCATTGACGGCTATAAGTACCTGAAGCTGAATGACTATCTTGATGGGGCGATGAAGATCACCGACAGCTATGCCGGGGTATTTTATCCGCCGCAAAACTTCATTCAGATGGGCAGCCACCCGAACGTGTCTAAACATCAGCCGTTCCCGGTGAATGACTCGAATCTGGTGTTTCGCCTCAAGGTGACGCGACGGTTTATCAATATGGTGGTGATCCCGCGTCAGGTGATGTTCCGCGTGTACGTCACCACCACCTCATCGGACCCGCTCACCACGCCGGTTTATACCATCAGCTACAGCGGAACCATTCAGGTGCCGCAGAGCTGCGCGATTAACGCCGGGAAAGTGGTGGAGTTTGATTTTGGTGATATCGGCGCGTCGCTGTTCAGCCAGGCCGGGGCCGGTAATCGCCCGCAGGGGATCAACCCGAAAACTCAGACCGTTGCCATCAAGTGCACCAACGTGGAAGCGAATGCCTATCTCACGATGCGCGTCGAGGCGGAAAAGGTGTCCGGAAATGCACTGGTTTCCGATAACCCGGATTTAGGGTTTATCGTCGCCACGACCAGCGGCACGCCGCTCACACCAAACAACCTCGCCAGTAAGATCCCGTTCCGCCTGGATAATAATGCCTCGGCGGTGGTCGGCATCAGCGCCTGGCCGGTGAGTATCACCGGGAACAAACCGAGCGAAGGGCGCTTCACTTCCCGCGGCTATCTGCGCGTGGATTACGACTAAGGAGAGGGCGATGAAAAGACGGTTTTTACTCGCCGCAATGGCGCTTGCGGGTATGACATCGGGCGGCGCGCTGGCGGATACCCCGCTCGGGGAGATCAACATTGAGCTGTACGGCAACATTGTGGATTTCACCTGCGTGGCGGAAGGGAGCGACAGCGACAAATCAGTGACGCTGGGCACCTGGCCGACAAAGCAGCTGAGTACCACCGGCAGCCGTACGCAGGCGATGCCCTTCACCTTAAAGCTCACGGGATGCCCGCCGGGGGCGGCGTCGATTACTTTTTCGGGGAAAACTGATCCACAGGACCCGGAGCTGCTGGCGCTCAATGATGCCAGCCAGGCGAGCAATGTGGCGGTGGAGATCCGCGACCGGGATAAAACGCGTCTGCCGCTACAGCAGGCGAGTCAGGACGTGGTGGTAGACGCGCAGGGTAATGCCGTTCTGGACTTTTATGCGAATTACATTGCCACAGCCAATAATCCGCAGCCAGGTCGTGCCGATGCGGATGCGACCTTTATGATTAACTATAATTAAGACTAACTGCACTCCCTGAAACTCGCCTGAGCGGCAGGGAGTGCTTTCAGATTATAACAGCTCGTGGGCTTTGGCATAATCAATAAGCTCAACGATAGTCTGCACACCTAATTTCGAATAGATGTTTGACTTGTGTGCGCTAATTGTTTTGTTGCTAAGCAGTAATTGCTGGGCGATTTCCTTGTTGGATAATCCATTCGCCAGAAAACGTAAGACAGTGACTTCCCGGTTAGATAATGGCATGTCATTTATCGCTCCCCGGTGTGAGCCCTGATGGTTTATAAAGCTCAGGGTTTCATAGGGGAAGAAAGAATACCCCGCCAGTAGCATCTCCACCGCGTTATAGATATCTCCCAAATCCTTTCGTTTGCTTACAAATCCATTTGCACCCGCACGCATGGCGCGCCCGGCGTAAAATGATTCTGATTTTGAGGACAAGAACAGGATTTTAATATCCTCGTTTAAGTTTTTGATTCTCTTGAGTAAAGAGAACCCATCCGTGCCCGGTAGTTCGATGTCGAGGATCACCAGATCGATAGGGTGATTGCGGATGTAGTCCAGCGCTTCGTGGCTGTCACCGGATTTGAGTTTAATCTCAATGTTCTTATTTTTCTGGAGCAGAACTTCGATTGACATTCTGACGATCGGGTGCTCGTCAATAATGATAACGGATGCCGGTTTCATTTTTTATGCCTCAGGTTGTGAAAGCGCAATTGAGATCGGTACAAAGGCGCCTGGTATGCCGGAAGGATAATTCTGCAGATCCTTATACGGGGTATTTCCCTGGAAAAAGCGAAAGCATCCTTGTTTACGTTGTGATGAAAATTGATTCGGCCTGTCTGCCAAATTTAAATTTCTTTGATGAGTAAAGGTATTTCTTATTCTCATTGAGAACATGCTTATTATACCGTGTAAGTTTTCTCCGAAAAGCCTGTAAATTAACTGCGGAGTGTTTCTTAATATGATCTTCTGAGGACGGAAAGCGATGATTTTAAATTTGGGCTAAATAACCAGTTATTGCTCTTAACAGAGATTATCCTATTTATGTAATTGCAAAAAATAATAGAATCCCCTCAATGTTAATATAATGTTGCTATTTTAAGCGCTTTCAGCGGAAATTCCTGGGCCACAAAGTCGGAAAAAATCTTTCCTCACTGCGCGCGAGACCTTCATTTGAAAGTGCTGTGCACCTTTCAGCAAAAATTCCCTCAGACTGCAGCAGGATCTCCTGCCACCAGGGAGCGCCCGTTTTAGCGAGTCCTTGAATACTCACGTCTTTACATCCTTATCATCTTCTTAACGGATTAAATTAAATCTTAACTTCTGGATGAAAATCCTGGATTACCTGCGTTAGTCAGAGATTTGCATTGAGAGAAAGGCGGGATTAGGAATAGTTGTAATCTTTAACAGAATGTTAAAATGAAACATGTTTTTAATGCTTTGCGTAAGTAATTTCCTAAAGTTCTTTAGGAATTAATGGGTTAATAAGACGGGGATACGGCGAGGCGATGCAGAAGATGCAGTAATTCCTGACGGTGATGTAATCCCAGTTTACTCAGGATCCGCCCAAGACGATAAACAATGCGGCTATAGGGGCGCTGGTGGAAGAGGGCGATATTCCGTAGCGACTCGCCCTGAGATAAAAATTGCAGGATGGTCCACTCTTCACGCGAAAAATAGGCGCTGCGATGGTTAACCGGGGGAAGGGTGGTTGCCAGTGCGTGCTGCAGGGCCTGAGCAGGCAGCTGCCGCTCCAGCACCTCGAAAGGGCCGCTGGTTTTACACATGATTCGGGCGTCGTAGTCATCGGCGCGAACCAGCAGACTGACGGCGGTAAACGGCGGGTACAAGATAATGCGGCGCAGGGCATCAAGCATCTCTAATAGCGGCAGCGTCCGGCTTTCAATGTCGACGACCAGCCGTGCCGACGGCCAGTTCTCCAGCGCGCTGAAGGCTGATTCCAGGGTGTCGTATCCGCAGCAATGTTTCATAGGGGCAGGGCCGCACTGAATTCCCGTCTGCAGGAATTGATCGTGCGTGACGAGGAGCATAAAGGGTGCGTCGGGTCTGCGTGTCTGATTGATGGATTGACTCAGGTATACAAGACGGTCAAAAAAAGGGGCGCGGGAACGGACATCGGAAAAACCCAGCGAATCGCTCCCTTTTCGACGACGCCGGTAGCGGCGTACGGTCATGCGCATTGATTCTCTCTCAGGCTAATCTCTTTTTCTCCTCAGACCAGCCTACAGAGGGCCAGTAATATCCCTGACCGAATTCCGCCCCTGCCTGCAGCGCGTATTCCCGATCCCTTTTTGACTCGATGCCTTCAATCAACACATTGTTCGCCACCTGCGCGCAAAGATTCACCAGCTCAGCCAGCGCGGGCGTTGATCTTTTACGCCAGAACGCCATCTTATCGATCTTGACGCCGCATAACGGCAATTGACGTGACAAAAATGGGCTGAGGGAGGCGGTGTTCACGTCGTCCAGCCAAATCCGGCAGCCTCGATCGGCTAACATTCCCCAGTGTCGGGTCACCCGTTCGCGCAACTCCGCAGGCAGCTGGAAGAACAGACCCGGTTCGACGATTTCAATGTTCTGTCCGGCGTTAAGCAGCGGCAGGATCCGGGCGAAATAATCCGGCTCCATAAATACGGTTATCGGCAGGTTGATGAAAAGATGATTAGCGTAACCTGTGTTTTTGAGAGCCGCGAGCTGCACTTCCAGTAACCTAATGCACTGTTTCACCGACTGATGCTGGAAAAATGTTTCGCTTTGTTCGGGCGAAGCGAGCTGGCTGAGGAGCTCCATACCGACGACGCGGGAAGAGGAGAGGGCCACAATGGGTTCGAGTTTGATGCCGACAATCTCTGGCGAGACGCCTTTTAGCGGAGGAATGCGGCTTTCTGACGGATCAGAAGGAAAACGGGGGGCTGAGGCGGTCACAACACTGTCCTGTTATCTTCCGGCTCCTGGTGCCGGGATACCGCTGACGAGTGTGACGGTGATTGTCTTCTGAAAATAGCAGGCGTTACTTAAAGAGGGTTAAGGCTTTTCGCAGCGCGGGCAAGTGGCAGAAATATGAGAGGAATGGAGAAAAAACAGGCGTATTAATGGGGGATTGAGGCGGCTTAGGTGAGAAGCCAGGCGATCGCGCTAAAAGGCATTGACTCACTTGCCATTGACCGTATAATTCCAGGCGTTTCACACCGCAAGTGCACTTCTCTCAGTGCGCCCTTAGCTCAGTTGGATAGAGCAACGGCCTTCTAAGCCGTAGGTCGTAGGTTCGAATCCTACAGGGCGTACCATTGCTTTCTCCCCCTTGTTTTAACATCCCAAACCATGCCGTCGTACCCATTGCTTTTCGCGCCGATCCTGAAATGAAAAACGCGAACAACGGGACGTTTCCATCCCGTTGTTCGCGCTGGCGTGTTACTGCTGCTTAACGCTTACCAGGAGTACTTGCCGCCCACCTGGCCCTGAACGCTGGAGTAGTTGTCTTTCCCGGCTTCGACACCGGTGTTGACCCACAGCGTCCAGTTTGCGCTGACCTTCGTCTGGGCACCGACTTTCGCTTCGTAGCGGCTCACCGGCACAGACTGGTTCACGGTCACACTGTCCATTTGCACGCTGTTATCGCTCCCGCCGTGCCACCAGTTCAGCTCCACGTACGGCTGAGTGACGGCTTCAGTGCCGAGTTCACCATACAGACGTGCGCCGAGACGGGTGGTCACGCCGCCGGAGTCCTTGCTCTTAATTCGAGTGCCGTTGGATTCCGTGTAGTCGCCCTGGCTGTAATCGGTGTACAGGGTCTGGAACTGCGGCTGAACAGTCAGCGCACCGAGCGGCAGGTCGTAACCCGCTTCGACAGACGCCATCCAGTTGTGCGAGTGGTATTTCTCTTCCGCCAGATCGTCGCCCTTCACGGTGTTATGGAAGGTGCCGTACTGCACCCAGGTGTCGACATACGGACCGCTTTTCTGATCCGCCGCGCCGCCATACCAGGTGCCATACAGGCCCACGCTGTAGCCATCCAGTTTACCCGTTGCGCGGTTGCTGGCATTTTTCGCATCGCTGTCGGTGTCGACGTGGGCATAGCCCGTCATCACACCGGCATTGATGCGCTGGTTGCCGAAGTCATGGCGGAAGATATCGCTGCCAATGCGCAGGATGCTGGTGTTGGAGCCCATCGACAGGGCACCGTCTGCCCCTTTGCTGTTGGTACGACCGGCGTCGAAGTGTGCCCAGGTGGCCGGCGCATCGTCGCCGCTTTGACGGTTTTCATCGCTGCGATCGTGCAGGGTGTTCATGAACACGCTGTTGGCCATGCTCTGGTTCGCCAGCCATGCCCCGGCTTCCGGACGCAGGGCGGAGGTGGACTGCAGATACCAGTCCCCGTCGCTGGCCTTGTTGAGGGCGTAATCATAAGCCCCGGCTACCGCGCGGCCCTGCAGCACAAAGTTCCCGCCGGACTGACCCTGTACGTCGACCAGCTTGATCCCGTTTTCGGTCCGGTCACCCAGACCGTGCATGTTGTTGACTGTGACAGCCGTGTTGCCGCTGGTGTTACCCTTCACGGTCAGCTGATCGTGTGCGGAATCATCCCCGCCGAGCGCGCTGTTGACCCACAGCTGGCCGTCGTGGCTGCTGTAGTCGCCGTTCACCACCAGGTTGTTGCCCGGGGTGGCGCTGGTCAGGTCAATCACGCCGCTGTTATCCACAGAGCCCGCCACGCTGCCGTTACCTTTTAAGGCTGCGGCTTTCGCTACATAGACGGTGCCGGTGCTGCCAAAGTCGCCGTTCACGTTCAGGGCACCCTGAGAGATGTGGGTATCGCCGGTGTAAGTCTGTGCCTTGCCGACGGTGACCGTGCCCGCGCCGGTTTTCTCCATGCCGCCTTTGCCGCTGATGGCATTGTTGAGCGTCTCGTCCGTCGCTGAATTGAGCACCAGATTACCGTTATCCACGACGCTCGCGGTGCCCAGCGTGCCGGCGCCCTGCGCCGTCAGCTGAGTGTCGCTCGCAACGTCGATGCGACCGGCAAAGGTGGATGCCGTATTGTTCAGCGTCACCTGCGCGCTGTTTTTGAGAGACAGGGTGCCGTTACCGGCGAGCGCATTGTTCATGACGCCGTTCGCGCCGACCAGGTTCAGGTTACCTGCCAGATCGACCGCGCCCGTGCCCAGGCCCTGCGTATTGTCGAGAGTGACCGTGGCGGGTTTTGCAATGTCTGTCTCAGCGCTTAACCCCTGGTTCGCGCCGTGAACGGTCAGTTCACCGCCATCCACATCCAGTTGGCCGCCGCCGCTGAGCGTGCCGAGGCTTTCTCCTCCCTGCGCGATAGTCAGCCTGCCGCCGTTGAGATTCAGGCTGCTGCCTGCGGCATTGTGCAGGGACGTGACGGCCTGCGCTTTCCCGTTCATATCCAGCCCGGTACTGTTCGCGAGCACCAGGTCTGCGGTGTGGCCGAAGGCATTGTCGCTGCCCATCTGCACGCTGCCGCTGCTGATCGTGGTGTTGCCGGTGTAGTCGTTGTCTGTATTACTCAGGATCACGTTGCCGCTGGCCTGCACATCGACGTTGCCGGCCCCGGTGAGCTGTGCGCCCAGGGCGTTGTCCTTGCCCGGCTCATTTTGCAGCACCAGCGTTTGTCCGGCATTGACGTTGAAGCGGGTCAGGTCATAGCCCGCCCAGATGCCATCGGCAGCCACGACGGCCGCATCGCCGTAGGTCGCGGTGCCGATCTGCTGACCGTTCTCACTGAAGTCCACGTCAACAGGGTTGTGCAGTGAGTTACCGTTCTGATCCAGCAGGGTCAGGTGGGTCCCGACGCCGGTGACGTCGCCGGTGGCTTTCACAACCTGCACGCCATGCACGTTATCCTGAGCGAACCAGGACGGGTTGGTGGAGATCACCGGCGGGGTGAGATCGGTCGGAATATTGGCCTGAATAGTGCCGCCCGCGCTGCCATCGAGATTTTTGACGGTGAGCACATCCGGGTCGGTACGGGTGTTATCGACGATGAGGGTGCCGCCGCCGGTCGTGAAGCCGCCAAGGGTACGATCGTCTTTCATCGTCGCGATGCCGGTTTTGGTCAGGGCCAGGGTCGCGTTCGCCAGCGCTTTCTCGGCGGTGTCATCGAGCGTCAGATTACCTTTCTGCATCTCAAGGGTGCCGGTAAATGCGGTGCCCATGCTGCCGGAGATATGGAACTCATCGGTGATGTTGCTCTGATTAACCGCCAGAGTCCCGTTACCGGTGAGGATGTTGGTGAAGGTGCTGCCGAGGTGATTGAGGGTCAATTTGCTCTGAGCGCCGTCGAGCTGAACGCCTGAGGCTCCCAGCTGAGACTGCTGAGTCATGCTCGCGCTGCCGGTGATATCCCAGCCGCCGGTGAGGGTGGTGGCGTCTTCGTTCAGCACAACATTTTGACCGCTGACTTTAACTTTACCCGCACCTGTGACTTCGTTGGTGAAGGAAGCATCACTGTACGCCAGATCGAGATTCGCCCCTTGCTGGATATTAATCTGTCCGTTGCTGGCCGCATTATTATTGGCCAGGGCAAGCGAGCCCTCCGCCACGTTAGTGCCACCCGCATAGGTATTGCTCCCGCCAAGAGTCAGGGTACCCGCACCGCTTTTGGTGAGTGAGCCCGTACCGGACATAACACCCGCGAAATTGTCAGCGCCGGCGTTATTCACTGTCAGGTTTGCCGTGCCCATTGTGACATTACCGGCACCCGTTAATCCCTTGAGGGTCTGAGAAAGGTTATTGAGGTTGAGCGTCGCGCCGCTGGCGACATCTACGCTACTACTGCTGTCAAGTGTGTGGGCCGCGCCGGTCGTCAGGGTACCCGCCTGAACAGAGGTCGCGCCGGTATAGGAGTTGACCGCCGATAGCGTCTGGTTACCTGTGCCTGCCTGTGTGAGTGAACCCGTGCCTGAAATGACGTTGTTGCTGACGGCATCTTTACTGCTGTTAAAGACCAGGCTGCCGTTATCAATGATATTGCTGTCAACAATGCCATTCGTCCCCAGCGTAAGCACGCCGCCCTCAGCGATGGTCGTTCCACCGTTAGGATCAAATTGTTTGATATGTCCGGTGATGGTTAAATCACCTTCAACAAAAAGGGTATCAGCCGTGGTCCCGCCCAGCTCAACATTTCCTCCAAGTTGCCAGTGACTGTTGGCCGCCGATGTGAGCTTTACAAATTTCCTCCAGCTCTCAGCCATACCAACCATATCGCCATTTTCAATGGTCGTTTCATCATCATCACTGGTGAGTGTGATGGTATTTCCCTCGCTTGCACTAAAGATAGCTGTGTTATTACTACTACTTAAAACTGAGCCTGTGCAGAGGATAACTGAATGATCCCCTTGAAGGTTATAACCGTGACTATCGACAGTGTTAAGGCCGTGGTCCAGGGTTATGGCTGCCCCCAGAACACTGCGGATCGTACCGTGATTAATAATCGTACCGTGTAAAGAAGCGAAGGTACTTACGCCTGAATCAGTTGGATCCTGGGCAGAACGGATTGTGCCATAATTGGTTAAAGTATAACCGTCCATTCCGTCTACACCGCCCATGTACAACGTGCCTGATACTGTTCCCTTTTCTACTATAAAGTCAGTATCATTGTTGTAAGTGCGGGCATTCGTGCTGTCCCCAATAATCGTTGTGGCCTCTGAGGTACCTGATATTGCTGCTAATATGGCAACGGAGAGTATACGCATCTTAAGCGTATTTTTGCTTTTATCATGAAGGCGCGTGTGAGGGTGTTTTGGCATGCTGCTGTTCTCCTTGAATTAACCCTCACGCTATTTCAGGCGAGCAGGGCCATTTCCATTTGTGACGATTAAGTAATAACCCTGGGTGAACATATCCTGGTCTCGTGGCTGTCTTGTCCATTAACGTCGCAATGAATAAGTGACGTTAATAAGGGTTCCATTCCAGAAATAAATCAATAAACACAACCTTGACTGGCATAACACTATGAATTACAAATGAGTTTTATTATTGTCAAGTATGTAAAGAGATTAAACTTGAGATAATATACAAATGACAAATCTAAGGTGATACTGTTTTATTAAATAAGTATTTATAAACAATTGGGTATGATTACGTAACGCTATGATTTCTATGCTCATAAATTAACGTGTGGTGGTTTTTCTTTACATATATATCTATTGGTCGCTTTTTTAAATCATTTTTATATTAGGTTCAATTATATTATCCAATCGTTTATTGTGAGTGTTTTCAATAAATATAATGGCGTGTTAAAAGGTTGACGCTCTTTACAGCGGGAAAACTGCTGAGGTTATTAAAGGAGGGCGGATATCCAAAGACAGGGCGGGAGTGGTGGAATTTAAGATAAAGTCATTAAGAAAAAAGATCTGAAAATGTGACAGCGAAATACCTGTCACCCTTTTCAGCGCGGATAAATACCTTCACCCGTTATTGTTTGTTATCTTCTGCAGCCATTTTCGCCAGGAAATGATCTTCAATTTTCGTAATAATATTGGCGAAGTTATCGTTGCCCATCGCGCTTTTATTGTAGTTAAGATATAAATCTGCCGGTTCAATACTGAATTCTGGCTGCAATATTTTTAACCCCATCGCATCGGCAAAGTTTTCGGCAAACCATTTTGGCACAAAGCTTAAGGCGTCGGTTTTTGCAGAGATCGCTGCGTTGACTAAGACCGAACTGCTGTTAAAGCTAAAATTCCGCGCATCAAGGTTATTATCAATATCGCGCTGCACGCGTTTTAGCCCTTCGGTATTGACGTTCAGGAAGGTGGAAGTGACCTCTTTCATCCCTTCACGCGTGAGGTTTTGGTCCATGCGGGGATGATCTTTGCGGCATACCGGCACGACATGCTCTTTCAGGCAGCGTTTGGAGATAACGGATGCGCTGTAATAAGGATGCGTGTCGATGACAATATCCGCTTTGCGATAGGTAAGGATATCTTCCCCATTGTTCAGCAGTGAATCAGCCGATAAGTGCACGATTTCACAAGGAATTTCGCTTTGATTAATTTCGGCACAGAGGTCGGGCAACATGCGCAGCGCCAGATAGGGTGACGCGTAAATGACAATACGATGCGGTGTGGTTT
The DNA here is from genome assembly GCF_058791735.1 of Lelliottia sp. EB106-05-01-XG201. NCBI lineage: Bacteria > Pseudomonadati > Pseudomonadota > Gammaproteobacteria > Enterobacterales > Enterobacteriaceae > Lelliottia > Lelliottia sp. EB106-05-01-XG201. Next base: position 3,453,533 of record NZ_JBYTDV010000001.1, on the reverse strand, counting down.
GCGTCGAGAAATTGATAATCGATTCAATGATACTGCCAAAGTTTTTCCCGATTTGTTCGTGGAGTTTTATGGCAACCGTCGTCGGCTCAATTTTTTGCCCGGTGCGAACAAATAAGGGATCGGCAAAGTGCAGTCGCAATTTACTCAAGGATTGACTGATCGCTGAACCGCTGGAGTTTAACGTTTCGGCTGCTTTTTTGACGCTGCCATGGGTAAAGACAGCTTCAAAAATTAATAATAAATTAAAGTCAAAGGTATGAATGCGTTCAAAATTTGATGTATTTTTGTCATTTGACATGATTCACATACTTCCCGAAGATATAATTGAACAAATTATCGACTACTGCTTAATTGTATATTCATCATTAGACGATGCATTTAGATGAAGTCAGAATAATGCCCGCTAAAGAAATTAACAATTAATCAGTGATATAGCCATAATCAACAAGTATAGCGTAACGGGTACGATTGAGAATATAAATAACCATCAATTCTGTGCGGGTTACGTCGCTTTTTCAGCCCTCTGATTACGGACTTGTGTAGGACAGCCTTGTCACGCGTGCATTTATACCGATCTGTTCAGCGCCCCAGACGGGGGAATACGCCCGGCCATCACGACATTGATCAACTCGGCGACCGGCATCGGTTTGCAAAAGTAGAACCCCTGCAGGAAGTCGATCTTTTTATCGCGCAAATATTCAGCCTGCGCCAGCGTTTCAACCCCTTCGGCAATGATTTTCAGATGCATGTTTTTGGCCAGGGCAATCAGGCTGTCCACGAGGCGCGTATCGGCGCTGACACCAATCTGGCTGACGAACATTTTGTCGATCTTAATAAATTCCGGATTCAGGGCCGAAATGTAGGACAGATTGGAATAGCCGGTGCCAAAGTCATCCAGCGCCACGGAGATATTGGAGCGTCTCAGGGCGGCAAACCAGTTGCTCAGCTGCGGGGTAAAATGCAGCGGGTGCCTTTCCGTGATTTCCAGCACCACCTGGCTTTCATTCACCAGAAATTTTTGTAAAAGCTCGCAGGTGTCTTTCTCAAAATGAGGATCGAGACAGTTCTGGGCGCTGATATTAATGCTGATGTATGCCCCTGGTGGGAAGCGGTGGATCTGATGCTCAAGATCGGCAATCACCTGCTGAATCAGCAGATGGGTCAGCGGCACGATCAGATCGTGTTTTTCCGCCATAGGAATGAATACGTCAGGTGAAACATAGCCGTAAATCGGGTGACGCCAGCGGGCGAGGACCTCAACACCGGCAATTTGCCCCGTCGCTGCGTTGACAAAAGGCTGATAAAAAGGGGTGATATGACCCTGAGCGATAGCCGCTTTCAGGGTTCTCACCGTCGGGTCGATCTTCGGGGTTTTGAGCCATGAAAGTGCGCGGGTCCACGGGGAACCCATATCGGTCAGGATCGCGTGTTCTTTTTTAAGGATGTTTTCCATCTTTCACTTTCATCGCAATGTCGTCAGGCGATCCGTAAGAGAGCGCCTGACGAGCGTGGGAGTTAAATCAGTGGACCGGGATTAAAACTGTACCCAGTCGTTCTGATCCTGAGCGGCTTCTTTTTTGGCGGCGTTCAGGGCAACTACGTGGCCCTTCGTTGCCGGGCGAACCTCAACGCGCGGTTGCGGCGTTTTGCTCACACGGAAAATCGACACCACTTTTTCAAGCTGTACGGCCTGATCTTCCAGCGAGCTGGCTGCGGCAGACGATTCTTCGACCAGCGCCGCATTCTGCTGCGTGGTGGTATCCATCTCGGCCATCGCCTGAGCAATCTGGGAAATCCCGCGGCTCTGTTCATCCGTCGCGCTGGCAATCTCGCTCATGATGTCGCGCACCTGCGCCACCGATTTCTCGATTTTGAACATCGCTTCGCCCGCGCCTTCCACCAGGTTAAAACCGGTATCGACGTGGACCGCTGATTCGCGGATCAGGTTCTCAATCTCTTTCGCAGATTGCGCACTGCGCTGGGCGAGGGTGCGAACTTCTGCGGCGACGACCGCAAAACCTTTGCCCTGGTCGCCCGCACGAGCGGCTTCCACGGCGGCGTTCAGCGCCAGAATGTTGGTCTGGAAAGCGATGCTGTTAATCACGGTGGTGATCTCAGAGATGCGATGCGAGCTGAGTCGCACGTTTCTCATGGTATCGATCACTTTCTGCGAAATCTGGCTGCCTTCGCTGGCATTAAGGGAGGCCTCTTCAGCCAGCACACGGGCCTGGTTGGCGTTTTCCGCATTCAGCGCGACGGTCGAGGTCAGCTCTTCCATGCTGGCCGCCGTTTCCACCACGGCGGCAGATTGCTGCTCGGTACGAGCGGATAAATCCATGTTGCCTGCGGCAATTTCCGTGGAGGAGCGGGCGACGCTCTCCACGCCTTCGCGAACATCATTGATGATGTTTTTCAGGTTTTCGTTCATGGTCGAGACGGCCTGCATCAGCAGCCCTGGCTCATCGCGACGATCGCTGGTCAGCGTGCTGGTCAGGTCGCCTTTGGCGATTTGCTCGGCGACGCGCAGCGTTTCATTCAGCGGACGGGTAATCGATTTGGTGATGGCTAACGCCAGCATGATACCGAGGGCAATACCGATTGCCGCCACGATGGTCATCTGCAGCTGCACGCTATCCACGGTCTCAACCACTTTTTGCTGCTGACGGGCGAACATCGACTGGATAGTGTCGATCAATGCCACGGCTTTAGCCGTCATGGTATCTGACAACGTCGACTGTTCGGTCCAGAGCAGCTCGTAGTTATCCAGTTCGCCTGCAATCGTCTGCATATCTTTGATGCTGGAATTCAGCCAGGCTTTTTGATCTTCCGGAACCACCTGCAGCAGCCCTTCACATGCGGTTTCCGCGGTGTTCAGACGCGCCAACAGGCCGTGTTTGAGTTCATCCGTTGGGTGCAGCTTGTACTGAGTGGCCTGACTGTCGATATCGCTCATGATGAAAGCCATCTGTGAAGCCACCAGTGCCTGCTGGGTCGTGAGCGTATTGCTGTGGCTTAACTGGGAGGCGATTTCTGAGTTGTTGCTGATATTTTGCGTGCTCAGTTTGCTTTCGCTTTCCTTTTTCTCGCCCACGGCTTTCACAAACGGCGTCAGGGAGGCCATGTAGTTCTTCACCGCGTTATCGGTGTTATCAACGGAGGTTTTACCCTCTGGCGTCCAGTTGTAGGTTTCCAGCGTGGCGATCATCTCCTGCATGCGCTGGGCTGCCACATTGGTCTGATCCAGAAACTTCGGATCCTGAGTGTAGCCATAGTTCAAGCGGGCCAGACGCACGGCGGAGAGGGCGTTAAACAGCCCGGTAGTGTGTTCGTTTTTTTCGACGCGGTCCTGAATACTGTTAATTCCCAGCATCCCGGCAGTCAAAATGGCAAGGGTCACCAGGAGTACGGTGGCGAAACCGAAGAATAACTTCCTGCTGACTTTTAAATTTCCAAAGCTGTTCATTACACTCATTTATTTATCCAGTACCGGCCTGTGCCGATTAACAATATTTTACTGCTATGCGTTTCATCATTAAGGGGAAGAAAAAATTGATAACCAGGGAGATAAAAAAAAGCCCTTTGCACTCGGTGCTAAGGGCAAAACCGCTGAATTGACATCACTCATTCAGGGGATCAGACTTCTCCTTTTTTTTGTCAGAATGAGCAGGGAGTTCGCTCATTCTATAATAAACGGGGACGACATCTTGATAGTTAATGATGTAACCGTGCCCTCTAATATTTCGAATAAAATCATCTGGCAGCCCAAGAAGATTGAGTTTGTTATTCAGGTTATGAAGTACCTGCCATAACCGCTGGGTCGAAGGACTTAAATTATTGTCCTCCCAGATTTTTTCAAACAACTCTTCTTTGGCGATAACTTTCTTACGACCATGTTCCAGCAGATAGAGAAAAAGCCGTAACATGGTTTCATTAAAATATATTGACGCAAACGCCACGCTTTTATCGGTATGGCTACCGGTGAGCCGGTAAAGCCTGCGATTAGAAATATCAAAATGAATTTCTTCACCGATCATAAAGCCATATAGACGATAGCCCATCTCTTATATACCTACTTTAGAGTAAACCTGACATACGCCACTGGGAATAACGCTTTTTAGAGACCATACATTTTATAAGGTGGATTATATGGCTGCTATCAGGGCTTTCCAATACACAACCCCATGCGCTATAAGAAACCCTGTGTTTAAGCTTCGTTAATAGAGTTTCCATTCACATATGGCTAATTAGTAGTGTTAATGACTGCCTTTCATGTTGTTTGTGGTTTTATGTGTCAAAAAATCGTTATCGATCAACCCATTAACATAAAGTTGTGAATTTCTTATGCCGTTTAGCATTAATCGCTGATTGCGGGAACTCATGATAAAGATTTCTCCTGCTCGTGCTTTCGATACCGACAACTTTAAGAATTACCTGACAAAAAGAGGAGTGAAGTTATATGATTTATACTGAGTAAGGGAGGAGAGCGTGGCGCTGAAAGTGTCGATAAGAAGTGGATGTGGTTTTTTCAACCTGCTGATATATAATAATTAAATTCTGAATCAGGTTTTTTATGACAACTTGCGAAAGTACTATGAAGAAAGTGTACCTTATCAACGATACCTTGCTCTTTGAACCTGATCTTCGTCGACTGGGACCCCTGGAAGGGTACCCATACCGGGCCACCACGCTGCACGGGCCGGTCAGTGAATGCCTGCTTTTGTTGTTAGAAAACAACGATCAGGTCGTTAAGCAGCGTACTTTCTTCGCCTCGGTGTGGGAGAAACAGGGCACTATTGTCAGCACCAATGCCCTCTACCAGACGATTTCTCAAATCCGTAAGGTTCTGAAATCCGCTGGAATGGAAGAAAACATCATTAAGACTCTCCCTAAGGAGGGTTTTAAGTCGATTGCGCAGGTACGCGTGGGGGAGCTGGGTGAGTTTGTCTCTCCGAAGAAAACAGTCCCGGTTTTCGTTTCATCCGAGGAATCTGTTGAACCGGATCCTGTCAGCGTTATCACGCCTGAGGTTCGTCCTAAGCGGTCATTTTTTCACTCGCCGCTGGCATACGGGCTTGCCGGAATACTGTTTATTATTTCATGCAGTGTGCTTTATTCAGTTATGAAAGTGGGAAAGCCCTGGCTGGTGGATTATCAGTCCGTCGGGCAGGTTAACGGCTGTGCGCTTTATTCCTCATGGCATGAAAATGAAAAAAGCCGTGAAATGTTTACCGCGCTTTCGAAGCGCTTTGCTATTCAGTGCAAACCCGGTGGCACGGCCTGGATGACGGTCAATTTCGCGCAGCAGGGGAATACGGTGATCGTTTGTGACCGCCAGCCTCAGGATATTGGTGCGCAGTGCGATTCTATTATTTACAGGCAGCAGAATAATGAAGATGAATAAAACCGCTCTGAGCTGGACGCTGATCGCGCTGGCGATCGTCACGCCGCTGCTTTATGCCTGGTACATTCACTATCAGCGTAATCACTTTAGCTGCGAGTCGCACCTGACCATTGTGGATGATAATTATATTCTTGATGTTGTCGCGGATTATTCTTTTAGCGGCGACACAGGGAATTATGAAACCTCCGGGGATTATATTCAGCTGGGTCAGCCGCCGGTTGCTATTAGCAATAAAATTGAGTTTAACTACTGGCGGGAAGGGGACAGCGTCATTATGGTGTCCAGTGACACCAATGAACGGCCGAAGAGAAGCCAGGCCTTCAGGCATAATATCCCCGATTTCTTTCAGGTTCGCGACCGGGGACTCAAGATGGAAATAATACCGGCGAACGCTTCCAGCTATTTATTTATCTACGGCAACGCACCTGTGTTTTATTGTACTAAGGGATAAACACCCGCCGGGCAAAGTCCCGCGTACGCACGCCATTTTCATCCTGTTGCCCATATTTACGCTTGATCATATAAAGATAATGAGTATAGTTCTCATTCTCTTTAGTGTTTGTGGGCAGCGACGGACGATTCCCGCATCAACAGTGAGCGCAGATCTCACACGGAACACTGAGTGTTAACGGTGGAATCTGCACTGGCCTCACAGCCTGTCAAAACAACCCTAATCGCACAGCAGCATGCGACGCAGTTTCCCGCCTGATTCTCTTTTTGAACGGTAAAGGATGTTCCTGATGACAAAAAAATTGTCCGCGCTGGCGCTGCTGGTGGCTGCCTCTCTTTCCGGCTGTGCCGCGCAGCACGCCGCCAAACCTGCTCCTGAAGCCCAGACCACGGTTACCGCCCCGGCAGAAACCGGCGTGGTGAAGCGTGAACTCGCCGACGGCCTGTACGAAATGGTGCTCAGCCCGAAAGGGGACGCGCTGTATGTGGCGAGCTCGGAAGGCTTCAAGGATGTGCAGGGCGGGGTGATCTACAAACTCGACCCAACCACGCTGAAAACCATTGGCCGCAGTCACACCGACCTGAAAAACTTCGCGCTGGCGATCTCCCCGGACGGTAGCACCGTTTATGCCACCAACTCCCTGGACGGCGGCATCAGCGCCATCAGCACCGCCGACGGCAAAGTGAAAAACCGTCTGCTGTTTACCGAACGTAACAAAGAGGGCTTCCCGTATGGCGCGCGTCAGGTGCTGCTCCATGACGGCACGCTGTACATCGGCGGCGTCGCCGATCCGGCGGTGGTCTGGGTGGTGGATGCCGAAACCCTGAAACTGAAAAAAACCATCAAAAACGCCGGACAGTGGGTGACCGGGCTGTTGTGGTCTGAACAGACGCAGCGCATCTATGTTGCCAATGGCGGCGGTGAAATCCTGATCGTCAACCCGCGCACCAACCGCATCGAAAAACGCTGGAAGCCGCTCGGCGACAAACCGGCGCTGCTGCTGAATATGGCGGAAGACAAAGCCACGGGCCGCCTGTTCGTGACCGATAACTCCAAAGCGAAAACCACGCTGGTGCTGGATATCCACACGGGCGACGTGATTAAGCAGCTCGATGTGGGCGATTCGCTGGCGGTGAAATTCAACGCCAAACGCAATGAGCTCTACATCACCCAGCGCGAAAGCGGGAAACTGCTGAGCCTGGATGCGACCACCTACGCCGTCAAACAGAGCTGGGATCTGCCGCCGAATCCAAACAGCCTGCTGCTGTCGGACGATGGCCAGACGCTGTTCGTGACCGTCAAACAGCCTTTCAACAAAGACCACTCGACCAACGGGCCGGACAGCGTGGTCAGAATTGCACTGAAATAAACCTCTTATAAAAATCAGGCCCGGCAACGGGCCATTTTGCGCGAAAATTGAACGAGTTAGTCATGACCAATACCAGAATGAATAAAACGCTGCTGGCGCTCGCCATCGGCGCGGTAACGCACTCCGCCTTTGCGGCGGACACCCCAAAAGAAGAGACGCTCGTCGTCCAGTCTGCTCCGGCCAGCGATTTCAAACCGGGCGGCGATCAGCTGGTTCCTGCGTTCCTCGACGGCCAGGTCGCTAACGGCGGCCGCATGGGCATGCTCGGCCAGCAGAACGCGATGGATGTGCCGTTCAACATCATCAGCTACACCTCGAAACTGGTGGAAGATCAGCAGGCCAAAACCATCGCCGACGTGGTCGCCAACGATGCGGGCGTACAGTCGGTGCAGGGCTACGGCAACAGCGCGGAAAGCTATCGCATTCGCGGCCTGAAATTCGACGGGGACGACATGACCTTCGGCGGATTGTCCGGCGTGCTGCCGCGTCAGGTGGTGGATACGCAGATGGTCGATCGCATTGAGATCTTCAAAGGGGCCAACTCCCTGATGAACGGCGCGGCCAGTTCCGGCGTCGGCGGGATGATCAACCTCGAGCCGAAATACGCGGGCGACACGCCGCAGGCCAAAATCGGCGTGGATTACACCTCCGACTCGCAGATCGGCACCACCCTGGATGCGGGCCGTCGCTTTGGCGAAGGCGATCAGTTTGGCGCGCGCGTCAACCTGGTCCACCGCGAAGGGGAAGCGCCGATTGCTAACGATCGCCGCCGCACCACGCTGCTCTCCACGGGCCTCGATTACAAAGGCGACAACTTCCGCACCTCCGTGGACATGGGCTATCAGAAGAAAACCTTCCACGGTAGCGAAACGGGCGTGAATATTTCCGCCGTGGATTTCGTCCCGACGCCGCCGAAAAACGATCGCAACTACTCGCAGAAATGGGCCTACAGCAACATCGAAAACGAATTCGGCATGTGGCGCAGCGAGTACGACATTACCGATAACTGGACCGCTTACACCGGGCTCGGCGCACAGCACGCTCACGAGGAAGGTTTGTACAGCGGCGCGAAGCTGGTCGATAAGAGCGGCAAAGCGACGGCGACTCGTCTGGACACCAACCGCATCAGCGACTCCATGAGCGGGATGGCGGGCATTCGCGGTAACTTCGATACCGGTTTCGTCTCGCACAAAGTTAACGTCGGCTACTCGGCGATGACCAAAAACGAAAAAATCGCGTGGAAGATGTCGGCGGCAGCGGATAACCCGGTCACTAACATCTATCACAACACCGGCGTCGATAAGCCTGAGAGCAGCAACTTCAATGGCTCCGGCGGTAACTACAGCGATCCGCTCACCAGCGGCCGCACCCGCATGCAGGGCTGGCTGCTGAGCGACACCCTCGGCGTGCTGGACGATAAACTGCTGTTCACCGCGGGCGCACGTCATCAAAAAGTGGTGATCCGCGGATACAACAAAAAAACCGGCGCGGAAAACCCCGCCGATGGCTTTGACGGCAGCCGCTGGATGCCGACCTACGGCGTGGTTTACAAACCGTGGGAAGAAATTTCGCTCTACGCCAACCACACGGAAGCGCTACAGCCGGGGAAAACGGCGCCGAATACGGCAACCAACTACGGCCAGAGCACCGGCATTGTTCACTCGAAGCAGAACGAAGTAGGGGTGAAAACGGACTTCGGACGCGTGGGCGGCTCGCTGGCGCTGTTTGAAATCAAAATGCCGTCGGCGATCCTCGACAGCGTGACCGGACATTATGGTCTGGATGCCGAGCAGCGTAACCGCGGCGTCGAGCTGAACGTGTTTGGCGAGCCGATGCTGGGGATGCGTCTGAACGCCAGCGCCACCTGGCTGCAGGCGGAGATGACCAAAACCAACAACGGTCTCAATCAGGGCAATAAAGTTATCGGCGTGCCGAACTTCTATGCGGTGCTGGGGGCGGAATATGACATCAAACCGATCGACGGCCTGACGGCGACGGCGCGCGTGAACCACTCTGGCTCGCAGTACGCGGATCTGGCGAACAGCAAAAAGCTCGACAGCTACACCACGCTGGATCTGGGGATGCGCTATCGCTTCGCGGTAAACCACAACCAGAATCAGATGACCGTGCGGGCCGGTATCGACAACGTAACGGGCGAAAACTACTGGGCCAGCGTGGACGATTCCGGAACCTATCTGTTCCAGGGCGAACCGCGGACCTTCAAAGTCTCCGTCGGCTACGAGTTCTGAGTTTTACCCTCGTTATCAGGGGCACGGATGCCCCATCCATTCTTATGCGTGGGCTAACGCAAATTCTATCGCGGTATGAACGGTCACCACCTGTGCTCGCGTGCAGGCTTCAGGCGTGGTGTCCGGGCTGTCGGGATAGACTTCCGTGGTGGTGGTAAACGGCGCGCCGGTCAGAGTGGCGCACAGGTGGTAGGCATTGTTGTCATACTCCACCACACCGTTGCTGACCACCGGGTAGTCCAGCATGTTGCCGTTCTTATCCGCAGGGGCAATATGCGTCACCTTCTCCACAGCAGCAATAATGGCTGCCTGGAAATCGAGCCGTGAATTCTGCGTATCGCTCACCAGATAGTAGCCGTCGGGAATGGTTCCCGGCTCAAACGCTTCGCCGTCGCGCGCGGCTTTCGCCGGGCGGAACTCGCTCTCGTCGCTGTCGGTAGTTTCGTGAAGATCGACGTGCAGGAGGAATTTGCCTTTCAGCGGGGCGGTGTACGCCATCAGCGCGCGGGCTTCTTCGCCTTCGCCTTGCGGATAAAACTGGCGGTTGGTATCGACGGCATCATAAGTCCAGCGGGTAATGTGCTCGTAGGCCCACGGACTGACGCACGGCACCACCAGTAAATTGATTTTCCCCGCGTACTCGTTCTGATACTCAGAGAGGAAACTCAGCGCGCCCATCACGCCGCTGGTCTCATACCCGTGAACGCCGCCGGTAATCAACGCGACGGGCAGGCTGTCGTCCCAGTTTTGGGTTTTCACGGCCATCAGCGGGAATGTCCGGTCGCCGTAGTGCAGTTCCCCGTACTGGCTCACGTCGTAGCGCGGTTTGAGCGCATCAATGGCTTCCAGTACGTCAGTCTCATAGCTTCTGAAACGCGTCTGGCTCTCGCGCCACTGCTGCTTTTCAGCCGCGGTCCATGGCTTGCCTGGGGTTCCGATAGGGTAGAACGGTTTCACAGTCATAGGTCACTCTGTCAGGTTGGGGTTTTCAACATCATACCCAGCCGCGATTTCGAATTCATCCCGCTCTTTGCGATCCGGCCTGCAACTTGCTCCTGCTGACCTGAAGTGTTAAAAGGTGCCCCTTCTATAAAAATACACAGGGGTCAGACGTGAAAGACGCGTCATCCGCTTCAGACAATGCGGTTTCTGAAGCCTCGTCGGAACAGACACCGACGCTGCAACGTGGTTTGCAAAATCGACATATTCAATTAATTGCCCTCGGCGGCGCGATTGGCACCGGGCTGTTCCTCGGCATCGGGCCTGCGATTCAGATGGCAGGTCCTGCGGTTCTGCTGGGATACGGCATTGCGGGGGTGATCGCCTTTCTGATCATGCGCCAGCTCGGCGAAATGGTTGTCGAAGAGCCGGTATCAGGCTCCTTTGCGCACTTTGCTTATAAATACTGGGGTCCGTTTGCGGGCTTTCTTTCCGGCTGGAACTACTGGGTGATGTTCGTGCTGGTTGGCATGGCAGAGCTCACCGCCGCAGGCATCTACATGCAGTACTGGCTGCCGGACGTTCCGACGTGGATCTGGGCCGCGGCCTTCTTCATTATCATCAACGCCGTGAACCTGGTGAACGTGCGCCTGTACGGCGAAACCGAGTTCTGGTTTGCGCTGATCAAAGTGCTGGCGATTATCGGCATGATTGGCTTTGGCCTGTGGCTGCTCTTCTCTGGCCACGGCGGCGAGCGCGCGAACATCGACAACCTGTGGAAACACGGCGGCTTCCTGGCGACCGGCTGGAACGGGCTGATTATGTCTCTGGCGGTGATCATGTTCTCCTTTGGCGGGCTGGAGCTGATCGGCATCACGGCGGCAGAAGCGCGCGATCCGCACAAAAGCATTCCGAAGGCGGTCAACCAGGTGGTGTACCGTATCTTGCTGTTTTATATCGGTTCGCTGGTGGTGCTGCTGGCGCTCTATCCGTGGGTGGAAGTGAAATCCGACAGCAGTCCGTTCGTGATGATTTTCCACGACATGAACAGCAATCTGGTGGCCTCGGCGCTGAACTTCGTCATTCTGGTGGCCTCGCTGTCGGTCTATAACAGCGGTGTGTACTCCAACAGCCGTATGCTGTTTGGCCTCTCCGTCCAGGGCAACGCGCCGAAGTTCCTGACCCGCGTCAGCCGTCGCGGCGTGCCGGTCAACTCGCTGCTGCTCTCCGGGGGCATCACCTCGCTGGTGGTGCTGATCAACTATCTGCTGCCGAAAGAGGCCTTTGGCCTGCTGATGGCGCTGGTGGTGGCCACCCTGCTACTGAACTGGATCATGATCTGCCTGGCGCACCTGCGTTTCCGCGCGGCGATGCGTCGCAAAGGGCGCGAGACGCAGTTCAAAGCGCTGCTCTACCCGGCGGGTAACTACCTCTGTATCGCCTTCCTTGGGATGATCCTGGTGCTGATGTGCACCATTGATGATATGCGCTTGTCTGCGCTGTTGTTGCCGGTATGGGTGGTGTTCCTGTTTGCGGCGTTTAAGTTGTCGCGTAGCAAAGCGGCCTGATTAGCCTCAGTTTTGTAGGCCGGGTAAGCGCAGCGCCACCCGGCAACACTTCCAGACTACCAATTTAGTTCGTGACCCTTCTCCCACTTCTGTTTAGATCCACAGGATCTTTATTTTGTAATCGATTACTTTTTATTTGACGGTATTTGTAATCGATTACTTTTTAAAGGTGAGGCTCATCATGGTGTCAACAACTGAAAGTAGTGGAAAGGCGATAGGGCAGCACCGGCTGCTGGTTCCACGGCTGTCGCTGATGATGTTTTTACAGTTTTTTATCTGGGGTAGCTGGTCGGTCACGCTCGGGCTGGTGATGACTCAGCACAACATGTCACTTCTGATTGGCGATGCGTTTTCCGCAGGTCCCATTGCGTCTATCCTCTCGCCGTTTGTGCTCGGGATGCTGGTGGACCGCTTCTTCCCCTCGCAAAAGGTGATGGCGGTAATGCACCTGGCCGGGGCGGCGATTCTGTGGTTCGTGCCGGGGGCGCTGATCGCCCAAAACGGCGCGCTGCTGATTGGCCTGCTGTTTGGCTACACGCTCTGCTATATGCCGACGCTGGCGCTGACCAACAACATCGCATTTCACAGCCTGGCGAACGTCGATAAAACCTTCCCGGTGGTGCGCGTCTTTGGCACCATCGGCTGGATCGTCGCTGGGATTTTCATCGGTGTGACCGGCGTTTCCGCCAGCGTGACCATTTTCCAGGTGGCGGCGGTGAGCTCGGTGCTGCTGGCAATTTACAGTCTGACGCTGCCGCACACGCCAGCTCCGGCCAAAGGGCTGCCTGTCGCCGTGCGCGATCTGTTCTGCGCGGATGCGTTTGCGCTTCTCAAAACGCGCCACTTCTTTATCTTCTCTCTGTGCGCGATGCTGATCTCCGTTCCGCTCGGCACCTATTACGCCTACACCGCGTCGTATCTGGCGGATGCCGGGATTCAGGATGTGAGCACCGCCATGTCCTTCGGGCAGATGTCTGAGATCGTCTTTATGCTGGTCATTCCGCTGCTGTTCCGCCGCCTCGGCGTGAAGTACATGCTGCTGATCGGCATGCTGGCGTGGTTTGTACGTTACGCCTTCTTTGCGCTGGGCGTCAGCGAAGAGGGGCGCTTCCTGCTCTATCTCGGCATTTTGCTCCACGGCGTGTGCTATGACTTCTTCTTTGTCGTCGGCTTTATCTACACCGACCGCGTGGCGGGCGAAAAGGTCAAAGGCCAGGCGCAGAGCATGATCGTGATGTTCACCTACGGCATCGGGATGCTGCTCGGCTCGCAAATTTCTGGCGCGTTGTACAACAGCCTGGTGGCGGGGCAGACCGTGCCGCAGGCATGGGTGACATTCTGGTGGATCCCGGCGGTAGCCGCCGCGGCGATCGCCCTGATTTTCCTGTTCTCGTTCAAATATGACGACGACAAGGCGTAATTTTCTGGAGGTGTTATGAGGACGATTAAGGGACCGGGGATTTTTCTGTCGCAGTTTATCGGCGCACAAGCGCCGTTTAACTCCCTCGACGGGCTCGCGGGCTGGGCGGCGAGCAAAGGCTACAAAGCGCTGCAAATTCCGTGCAATCACCCGCAGATTTTCGATCTGGAGCAGGCGTCTGTCAGCCAGACGTATTGCGACGAAATCAGCGGGAAACTGGCTGAGCACGGGCTGGTGATTAGCGAATTGTCGACCCATCTGGAAGGTCAACTGGTGGCGGTGAATCCGGTGTACGGCGAGGCGTTTGACCACTTCGCACCGTCTGAGGTTCGCGGTAACGACACTGCGCGCCAGGCTTGGGCAACCGCCAAAGTGAAGCAGGCCGCCGCGGCATCGGCCAAGCTCGGATTAACCGCCCACGCGACGTTCTCCGGTTCGCTGGCGTGGCCGTTTTTCTACCCCTGGCCGCCACATAACGAGACGCGTTTTCGCGAGGCGTTTGCTGAGCTCGCCAGGCGCTGGCGTCCCGTTCTTGATTGTTTCGCCGAGCACGGAGTCGATCTCTGCTTTGAGCTGCATCCGGGCGAAGACCTGCACGACGGCGTGACCTTCGAGCGTTTCCTCGCGCTGGTCGACAACCACCCGCGCTGCAACATTCTCTACGATCCGAGCCATATGCTGCTGCAACACATGGATTACCTGTCGTTTATCGATATTTATCACGCCCGAATCAAAGCGTTTCACGTCAAGGACGCCGAGTTTCGCCCCAACGGACGCAGCGGTGTCTACGGCGGCTATCAGCCGTGGATCAATCGCGCCGGGCGTTTTCGCTCCCTGGGCGACGGGCAGATCGACTTCAAAGGGATCTTCAGCAAGCTCACGCAGTACGACTACGACGGCTGGGCGGTGCTGGAGTGGGAGTGCTGCATGAAGGACGGCGACGTCGGCGCGAGTGAGGGCAGCGAGTTTATCCGCCGCCACATCATTCCGGTCTCGGGCCGCGCCTTTGACGATTTTGCCGCCGGGGGCGAGAATGATTAACGTCGGAATCGTCGGGAGCGGGTTTATCGGCCCGGCGCACATCGAGGCGCTGCGTCGCCTCGGTTTTGTTCAAGTCGTCGCCCTGTGCGACGGCTCCCTCGACCAGGCGCAGGAAAAGGCGCGGGCGCTAAATGTGCCCCACGCCTACGGCAACGTCGAAGAACTGCTCGCCCATCCGGGTTTGCAGGTGGTTCACAACTGCACGCCGAATCATCTCCACGCGCAGATCAACCGGCAAATCCTGGCGGCGGGCAAACATGTCTTCTCGGAAAAACCGCTGTGCATGACGCCGGAAGAGGCAAGAGAGCTGGTGGAAATGGCCGAACGGGCAGGCGTCATCCACGGCGTGAGCTTTGTCTATCGCCAGTTCGCGATGGTGCGCCAGGCGGCGAGCATGATGCGCGCCGGGAGCGTAGGGCGACTGTTCGCCGCGCACGGCAGCTATTTGCAGGACTGGATGCTGCACGAGACCGACTACAACTGGCGCGTCGATGCCGCGCTGGGCGGGGCGTCACGGGCGGTGGCAGATATCGGTTCGCACTGGTGCGACACGATGCAGTTTGTCACCGGGCGGCGGATCGTCGAGGTGATGGCCGATCTTTCGGTCGTCTGGCCGACGCGCAAAGCCAACGTGGCGGGTAATCAGACCTTCACCCAGGAGTCCGCCGCTGTTTACGAGGACAAACCCGTCACCACCGAGGATTTCGGCTCGGTCCTGTTCCGTTTTGACGACGGCAGCAAAGGCAGCTTTAGCGTCTCGCAGGTCAGCGCCGGGCGCAAAAACCGCCTCAGCTTTGAGATCAACGGCAGCGAACGTTCGCTGGCCTGGGATCAGGAAGTCCCGCAGCAGCTGTGGATCGGCCATCGCGCACAGGCGAATCAGATTCTGACGGACGATCCGGGCCTGATGAACAAAGATGCCGCCGACAGCGCCCACTTCCCTGGCGGGCATATCGAAGGCTGGCCCGATGCTTTTAAGAACATGATGGCGCAGTTTTATCGCGCCGTGCAGGCAAACGCCATGCCCGAGAAGCCCTTATTTGCCACCTTCCACGACGGGGCGAATGTGATGTATATCATTGATGCGATTGTCAAAAGCCATCAACAGCAGCGTTGGGTGCGCGTTGAGGCTTGACCTGTTGCCCGGTTCGCCGGGCAGCAAATTTATGTTAGCCTGATAAAAACGCTAACTGCAGGATGTGTCGTCGTTATGTCAATTCAGAAAATCGCTCAGCTCGCCGGGGTTTCGGTGGCGACCGTGTCGCGTGTGCTTAACAACAGCGACTCGGTAAAAGCGAAGAACCGCGAGCGCGTCTTGCAGGCGATTAAAGAGAGTAACTACCAGCCCAATCTGCTGGCGCGCCAGCTCCGCACCGCACGCAGCTACATGATCCTCGTGATGGTCTCTAACATTGCTAACCCGTTCTGCGGCGAAGTGGTGAAGGGCATCGAAGAGGAAGCCGAGAAAAACGGCTATCGCATCCTTCTCTGTAACTCCGGTTCGGATCTGGAACGTTCTCGCTCCGGCCTGAGCCTGCTGTCGGGCAAAATCGTCGACGGGATCATCACCATGGACGCCTTCTCGAAACTGCCGGAACTCTCGGCTCTGATCGGCAGCGCGCCCTGGGTACAATGCGCGGAATACGCCGATTCCGGGACGGTCTCCTGCGTGGGCATTAACGATGTGGACGCCTCGCAGCACGTGGTCAGCCAGCTGGCAGACGGCGGTCGTCAGCGCATCGCGCTCATCAACCACGATCTCAGCTACAAATATGCCCGCCTGCGCGAGCGCGGATATAAAAGCGTGCTGCATCTGCGCGATCTGGAGTATCAGGTGGTGGAGTACGCGAGCGATCTCAGCTCCGGCGCGGGCATGGCGGCGATGAAAAAACTGCTGGCGGATAACCCGCCGGACGCGGTGTTTGCGGTATCGGACACCCTGGCGGCGGGCGCACTGCGCGCCATCGAACAGGCCGGGCTGCGGGTGCCGCAGGATATCGCGGTGGTGGGTTTCGACGGTACAGAACTCTCGGAAATGGTCTCCCCGCCGCTGAGCACCATCGAGCAGCCGTCGCGGAATATCGGGCGCAAAGCGGTCAATCTGCTGCTGAATAAGATCGATAACCCGGATGCGCCGACGGAAAGGGTGATGATGGACTGGCGCTACGTGGCGCGCGCCAGTACCTGAGGGTTATTTCGCGAACGCGTCCGCCAGGGAGCGAATATCGTTCCCGGTGGGCGACTGGTGAATACGCAGACCAAACTCTTCAACCACTGCATAAATATGGTCGAAAATATCCGCCTGAATGGTTTCATATTCTGCCCAGACAACGGTGTTGGTAAACGCATATATCTCAATAGGCAGACCGTTCGCGTCCGGTGCCAGCTGGCGCACCATCAGGGTCATATCTTTACGAATACGCGGGTGGTTACGCAGATATTCATTCAGGTACGCGCGAAACGTTCCAATATTGGTCATCTTGCGCAGATTTAATACCGATTCCCCTTCACCATTTTCCTGATTCCAGAGATGAATTTCCTCGTGACGCGCCGCCATATAAGGCTTGAGCAGTTTGGCCTGAATTAAGCGCTGCTGCTCCTGCTCATCGAGGAAATGAATGCTGGTGGTATCAATGCTCAGGCTGCGCTTAATTCGCCGCCCGCCGGACGCCGACATCCCGCTCCAGTTTTTAAACGAATCCGACACCAGCGCCCAGGTGGGAATGGTGCTGATGGTATTGTCCCAGTTACGCACTTTGACGGTCGTTAAACCAATGTCCGTCACCGCGCCATCCGCGCCGTATTTCGGCATCTCCAGCCAGTCGCCGAGCTTGAGCATGTCGTTTGCCGAGAGCTGAATCCCGGCGACCAGCCCAAGAATAGGATCTTTAAACACCAACATTAACACGGCGGCCATCGCGCCCAGGCCGCTGATCAGAATCGCCGGTGACTGCCCAATCAGCAGGGAGATCATCAGGATCCCAACCAGAATCGCACTCACTAACTTCACGCCCTGGAATATTCCCTTAAGCGGAAGCTGAGAGGCGGTTGCCAGCTTTTGCGACAGATTAAAGATCACATCTAATAACGAGAAGAAGGAGAGAAGGGCATACACCATCACCCACAGTCGGGCGCAGGTGGTTAATATTTCAGCCGCTTCGCTGCCTTTTTGTAGCCACAGCGCCGCCTGCACGTTGACGATAATCCCCTGCAGGGTAAAGGCCAGACGGTGAAATAATTTATTCTGGGTAATGATTTGCAGCCACAAATGGGAACTGGCCTGCGACCGTTTTTCAAACAGACGCAGCACCACTTTGTGCAATATCAGATGGACAATAACGGCGGTGAGTAAAATGATGCCAAAGATTAACACCAGCGAGGTGGTGTGATTAATTTCGATTCCAAGCTCTTCAACCTGAGCAATTAATTCCTGCATAACGTCTCCTGAATATCCTCCTTTTATCATGCAGGCTGCGTGTTTATTATGCAACCCGCGACGCTATGCAGGCGTTTTCAGGATGCGGCAGGCAGCGGACCCGCCTCCAGACGGTGGCGCAGCCACAGGGCAATCCCGCCGAGCGTCAGCATCATCACCACTTCAATGCTCAGAAAACCGATCATCGCCTGCGGATAATGCCCGCCGTTGTGACGCGCAAAGGTCAGGAACAGCGTGCCCAGTATCGCCGGGCCAAGTCCGAGCGTGGCCTGTTGCAGCGTGCTCAGAATGGCGCTGCCTGCACCCGCATCGCAGCTGCTGATATCGCGCATCCCGATCCGGTAGAAGCTGTTGACGATCAGTGCCTGGCCGTAACCGATCAGAATGGTCGCCGGAGCGAGCGTCAGCGCCGTATTCGCCTGGCCGAAGCGCCAGAAGGTAGCGATCAACAGCAGCAGACCGGCGATCTGCACCGTCAGGCCGGTCATCAGAATGCGCCCCATACTGTAGCAGGCGATCAGTTTTGGCGCATACCACGCGGAGACAAAATAAGCCACGCCCAGGGCGATAAAGCTGTTCCCCGACTGCCACGGCGCCATCCCCAGACCGGCCTGCATGGTCAGCGCCATGCAGAACATAAAGCCTGACCAGGCGCTGAAGAACAGCAGGGCGATCACCATCCCGAAGCGAATGCTGGTCAGTTTCAGCAAACGGGGCGGCAGCAGAGGATGCTCGCCGCGCTGCTGCTTACGCATTGCGCTGGCGCGCATCCCCAGCATCAGCGGGATCACCGCGATCAGCGCCAGCTGTAACACCGGCGGCCAGTGGAGTTCCGGCCCGAGGGCCATCGGGAACAGCAGACAGCAGAGGATCACCGCCAACAGCGTGGTGCCCTGCCAGTCAATGCGCGACGGGGTTTCGCGGCGGGTTTCCGGTACGTAGCGGCGGCTCAGGGCCAGCACCAGCAGGCAAATCGGGACGTTAATAAAGAACGCATTTCGCCAGCCTAGCCCGGCGATATCCGCCGATACCAGCCAGCCGCCGCCCATCTGGCCGACGATAAAGGCAATCCCGCCGATCCCGCCAAACAGGCTGATAGCTTTGGCGTGCGCCGTCCCTTTCAGGGTGACGTGCAGCGTGGCGAGGATCTGCGGGACGATCAGCGCCGCGCCCGCACCCTGCAACACGCGAGCGCCCAGCAGTTGCTCCACGCTTCCCGCCATGCCGCACAGCAGCGACGCGATACCAAACGCGGCCACGCCCCACATAAACATACGACGGCGACCGAGGTTATCGCCGAGCTTACTCCCCAGGGCGAGACAGACGGCAAAGGCGACGCCGTACAGGGCGACAATCAGCTCCAGTTCGGTGGCGGTGGCGTGCAGCGAATGAGTGATCGAATTCAGCGCCACGTTGGTGATTGAGGTATCAATCAGCGGCAGCATCTGGCCCGTGAGCAGCAATATCAGGCCTGCGCGACCCGGTGAAACAACAGACGTATTCATGGTGACTCCATTGCGTCATTCAGCAGATGGACGTAGCATCACCGATATCAAAAACGGGTACCAGTTCTTGCTTATACTGGTACTGGCACTACCACGCAGGGGGCCGTATGACGCTGATGACCGAACCCACTTCCTCCTTACAGGACGATAACCGCAAGCAGCTCGGAGCCTTTTTACGCGCGCGCCGCGAAAGCCTCGACCCGCAGCGCCTCGGCCTGCCGCGCAGCGGTCGCCGTCGCACGCCAGGATTGCGCCGGGAAGAGGTGGCAATGCTGGCGGATGTCGGCGTGACCTGGTACACCTGGCTTGAGCAGGGGAGGGACGTGAACCCTTCCAGCGCGGTGATGGTCGCCGTGGCGAAAGCCCTGCAGTGCACCGCGACCGAAACCCGGCACCTGTTTGTGCTGGCGGGGCTGCCACCGGGCGAAGCGCCGCAGCAGGTGGCGTGCGAGGGGATCAGCGAGGGGACGCGGCGTCTGCTCGACACCCTGATGCCGAAACCGGCCAGCATCCAGAAACCTAACTTCGATATCGTGGCGTGGAACGACAGTTTCGGCCATCTGATGGGCGTGGATTTTAATGCCATCCCGCCCGAAGATCGTAACTGCATCTACCTCTTCCTGACCCATCCGGCGTGGCGTAGTCGGCTCGGCAAACGCGACGACGTGCTGCCGATTTTTGTCTCCTATTTCCGCGCAGCAATGGCCGAGCACCGCGGCGACCCGCAGTGGGAAGCGCAGCTGGCGCGTTTTTTTGCCGTCTCCGAAGAGTTCGAAGCCCTGTGGCATCAGCGCTATGACGTGCGCGGCGTGGAAAATCAGCTGAAACTTTTTAGTCACCCCAAACTGGGGGATTTCCAGCTCCAGCAGATGTACTGGTACTCCGCCCCACGCAATGGCTCGCGGCTGCTGGTCTATCTCCCGGTGGACGACGCCGGCGAACATGCGCTCAGCTGGCTGGCGCAACAGGCTGTTATACTCAGTTAAATTTCACTCATTCAGGGACAGAACATGAACGTGACTCGCAAACAGGAGCGTCTGCTCAAGCGCGCGCTCGCCGAATGGGAGCAGGAAGGCGCGCTCAGTGCCGACGAGCACCAGCGGCTGGCGGGCAGCTTAAAACGCGTGGCGATGGACTGGCAGCGGCTCAGCCGTTACGCCTTCTGGACCGCGCTGGCCTGCGTGATTATCGCCTTCGGCAGCCTGTTTGCCGACAGCGAGCTGATGGAACGCATCATCGCCTTTTTCTCTTTCTCATCCGTTGCCCGTATCGGCCTGCCTGCCGTGCTGGCCCTGGTCTTTTATCTCTGGGGATTCAGCCGTCAGCGGCGGGAAACCCAGTGGCATTACAGCACCGAAGCGATCCTCTTTCTGGGCGTGCTCTTCACCGCCCTCGCCCTGTGGCAACTGGGCGAGCGGCTGGATAACGGCAGCGGACACATCGCGCCGCTGTTCCTCGCGGGCTGCGCTGTTTACGGGCTGGTGGGGTTCTTTGGGCGTTCGGGGCTGGTGTGGCTCTTTTTCCTGCTCTCGCTCGGCAACTGGTTTGGCGCTGAAACCGGGTATATGTCCGGCTGGGGCGCTTACTGGCTGGGAATGAACTACCCGGTGCGCTTTATCTTCTTCGGCGGGGCGCTGCTGGCGCTGTGCTGGTGGCTTCGCGCGATGCTCATCAAACGCAACCTGTACACCACCAGTAAAGCGATGGGGCTGACCTACCTGTTTGTCGCCCTGTGGATTATGTCGATTTTTGGCAATTACGATATCGACAACTGGTACGGCGTCACCCGCGCCGCGCTGCTGCCGTGGGCGTTGCTTTTCGCCGTCGCCGCCATTGTCTGCATCTACATCAGCCTGAAAACCGACGACGGCATGCTCCGCGGTTTTGGCCTGACGTTCCTCGCCATCAACCTCTATACCCGCTATTTCGAATACTTCTGGGACGGCATGAATAAGGTGATTTTCTTCCTGATCCTGGCGGCGTCACTGGCGGTGATAGGGCGGTATGCGGAGAGGATTTGGCACGCCGGAACCCAGCGTGCCAGCGTCGATTAGCACTCAGTAATAATCGTGCTCAACGGCAGACGGGATTTTGGCAGGGACGCGTTGAAGTCTTCCATGCTGTGGTGTCCCACCGGCACCACCACCAGGCTGGTGAAGCCCTGTGCTTTCAGGCCGAACTCTTCGTCGAGGATCGCGGCGTCAAAGCCTTCGATTGGCACAGCATCCAGACCCAGCGCACCCACGCCGAGCAGGAAGTTACCGACGTTCAGGTAAACCTGTTTCGCCATCCACTGATCGTCATCTTTCAGATCGACGCGGTGCATGTCAGCAAAGTAGCAGCGGCCTTTGTGGTTCGCGGCTTTTGCTTCTGGCGTCGCAAAACGGCCGTCGGCCTCTTCCTGATCCACCACGCGCTCCAGCCACGCATCGTCCATCGCGGTTTTCGCGCAGAACACCACTACGTGGGACGCATCCAGCATTTTGCGTTCGTTAAAGACATAAGTGCCTGACGCGGATTTCGCCACGCGCGCTTTGCCCTCTTCGGTGCTGGCCACGATGAAATGCCATGGCTGAGAGTTGGTGCTGGACGGGCTGAACTGCAGCAGGGTTTTGATTTTTTCGGCCTGCTCTGCGGTCAGTTTTTTAGCGGGATCGAATGCCTTGGTCGAGTGACGCTTCAGGGCAACTTCAATAATATCCATAACGACTCCTGGTGAATAAAATCGCCGTTCACAGGCGAGAAAGGGAAGCAGATTACAAGGGAGAATGGGAAAAGATAAGTGCGATTAATGCGCTTAAACCGTTCGTCTGAGACGAACAATTAGACCGGGCGGATACGCTTCTGATCTTTTTTCGGCAGCTTATCCACCACCAGATTCCACGAGTCGAGCACCAGATCCGCCACCAGTTCTGGCGTGATATCGTCGGCGGCGTAGAGGGAGATCCAGTGCTTTTTATTCAGGTGATAGCCCGGTTCGATGCCGCGATAGATCTGCTGATTGAGCAGCGATTTTTCCGGATCGGATTTCAGGCTGACGTGCGCCCGCCCGTGGGCGACCGCCATAATCATGAACATCTTACCGTTGACCTTAAACACGTCGTACTCCGGGCCAAACGGCCAGCAGTGTTCGGTGAAAGGCAACTCCAGCGCGACGCTTTTTGCGTGCTCCTGCAGGGATTTACTGTCCATTCACGTCCTCAATGGCGAGCGCGCGCCACATGGATTCAAAGCCCAGGGATTTAAAATCCGCGGCGCGGGACGGATCGCGGGTGGCGAATTCCATCGTCGTTTCGGCCAGCGATAAGAAAATCGCATCGCCGAAGGTGCGAAACTCATCGGACATGAATACCTGACGCACGGATCGGCGGCACAGCTCGTGCAGTTCCGGGAACATCTCATGCACCGCCTGTTCGGTTTCGGCGTTGATCTTCTCGCTCACGCCGAGCTGGCGGATCGCGCCGTGGGCGACAGGGTTGCGAATGCCCCAGTCCACGTAGCTGTTCCAGATATTGCGGGTATGTTCTTTCGGGGTGCTAATGGCGCGGTCCAGGTTCGCCAGCATGGTCTGGCAAAGATCCTGTTTCAGGTGCAGATAGAGGGCGTTCAGCAGGTCGTCTTTGGTGGCAAAATAACGAAACAGGGTCCCTTCCGCGACGCCCGCGTTACGGGCGATCAACGCCGTCGATGCCGCAATCCCTGACTGCGCAAATGCAGCGGTTGCTGCTTCCAGTAACGCCTGTCTTTTATCTTCACTCTTCGGACGTGCCACTAAAATTCCCCTCCTGTCAATGTGTAAAACCCTGATTGAAACATGCTCTTTGCCACGCTGCAACGCGGAATGTCAAAGATCGAAAACGTCTTGACGACTTTATCATCATATCTATAATGAGTGCTTACTCACTCATAATCAAGTTCAACCCGCGCAAACCATCGGAAGGGGGCGCGTATTCGGGTCAGGATATGAAGAAGCCTCTTTTTCTTAGCGTGGTGTTTGTCATGATTATCGCAACAGCTGCCAGTTTGCCCTTTGTTTTAAACGCCGGTTTTGGCCAGCCGCCGCAGGGCGCGCAGCTCAGTGAAGTGGAGGCCTCTCCTCATTATCGCGACGGTCAGTTCCACAATACGCTGCCGACACCGGGCTATAACGGCGACAAAAATATGCTGGTGGCGATGTGGGAGTTTCTGGTCAGCAAAACGGAAAACGCCCGTCCCGCTCAGCCCCTGCCGCTGGTGAAAACCGATCTGGCGGCGATTCCGCTGGAGCAGGACACGCTGGTCTGGCTCGGGCACTCGTCCTGGTATTTGCAGCTGGCGGGAAAACGCATTCTGATCGATCCAGTCTTTAGCAACTACGCTGCGCCGTTTTCATTCCTCAACAAAGCCTTTGCCGGGGAATACCCGTGGCGCGCGGAAACGATGCCGGAGATCGACCTGCTGATCATTTCGCACGATCACTACGATCACCTCGATTACGCCACCATCAAAGCGCTGATGCCGAAAGTGAAACGCGTGGTGACGCCGCTCGGTGTCGGATCGCACCTGCGCTACTGGGGGATGAACCCGGAGATCATCGACGAACGCGACTGGAATCAGTCGGTGCGCATCAGCGATGACCTGACCGTGCATGTGTTACCCGCGCGCCATTTCTCGGGCCGGGGCCTGAAACGTAATCAGACCCTATGGGGCAGTTTTATGTTCGTCACGCCGGAGCAGAAGGTCTACTACAGCGGTGATTCCGGCTATGGGCCGCACTTCAAAGCGATTGGCGAGCAGTTCGGCGGGGTGGATCTGGCGATCATGGAGAACGGTCAGTACGACCAGGACTGGAAATACATTCATATGTTGCCGGAAGAGACCGCGCAGGCCGCCGCGGATATCAATGCGAAAGCGGTGGTGCCGGGCCATTACGGACGTTTTGTGCTGGCGAAACACAGCTGGAACGACCCGGTGATACAACTGACGCGCGCGAGTGCCGATAAAAATTACCGTCTGTTGACGCCGGAGCTGGGCGAGCCGGTCCGGGTGAATGACGCAACGCAGCAATTTCGTGAGTGGTGGAAATAATGTTTAACCGACAGGTATCAGAGGGGGAGAACAGCATGACTATTTCCGCTCAGGTCATCGACACCATCGTCGAGTGGATCGACGACAATCTTCATCAGCCGCTGCGCATCGAGGAGATCGCCCGCCACGCGGGGTATTCCAAATGGCATTTGCAGCGGTTGTTTATGCAGTACAAGGGCGAAAGTCTGGGGCGGTATATTCGCGAGCGCAAACTGCTGCTGGCGGCGAAGGATCTGCGTGAGTCGGACGAGCGGGTGTATGACATTTGTCTGCGCTACGGGTTTGATTCCCAGCAGACCTTTACGCGGATTTTTACCCGCACGTTCAATCAGCCGCCGGGAGCGTACCGCAAAGAGAATCATAGTCGGACGCATTGATTTTTGCGGCCAACGCCCGGTGGCGCTGCGCTTACCGGGCCTACGATTCGGAGCATTTGAATTTGTAGGCCGGGTAAGGCGAAGCCGCCACCCGGCACAAAAACCGCACCGAACCAGTAGGCCGGGTAAGGCGAAGCCGCCACCCGGCACAAAGACCGCACCGAACCAGTAGGCCGGGTAAGGCGAAGCCGCCACCCGGCAATCACTCACTACCAGCGATAATTCACCGTCGCCGTCACCGTACGACCAATCCCGTAGAAACACGCCGTATCGCTGGCGCAGGACGCCACATACTTGGTATCCGCCACGTTATTGACGTTGAACTGCACGCTCGCCCCTTTCAGGCTGCTGCTCAGTTCGCCCAGCTCATAGCTCATCATCGCGTCATACAGATCCACCGACGCCACCTTAAAGGTATTTTTCGCATCGCCATAGCTGGTGCCGATGTAGCGCATCCCGACGCCAGCGGTCAGGCTTTTCAGCGCGCCGCCCGGTACCGTATAGCTGGCGAAGGCCGACGCCATGTGCGCCGGAATACGCGCCGGGGTCTTACCTTCGGTGCCCGCCACCGTGGTGCTCTGGGTTTCCGCGTCGGTGTAGGTATAAGAACCAATCAGGTTGATGCTATCCATCAGCGTCGAATGAATCTCCGCCTCCACCCCTTTGGAGCGCACTTCGCCCGCGTTTTCGAACCAGCCCTGAGCGCTGTTGTAGGTCGCCACGTTGCTCTGGGTCAGATCGTACAGCGCCAGGGTCATCAGCGTCGAATCCACCGGCTGATACTTCAGGCCGATTTCGGTCTGTTTCCCGGTGGTCGGTTTAAACGGCGCCACGCCCGGCGCGCGGTTGGTTTGCAGGCTTGGCTCGAAAGAGGTGCTGTAGCTGACGTACGGCGACAGACCGAAATCGAACGCGTAGAGCAGGCCGGTACGCCAGGTGAACTTGTTATCGTTCTGCTGCGTCGGCGCGCTGCCGGTGAAATCAGTGGTACGCACTTCGGTCCAGTCGTAGCGCCCGGACACCAGCCACTCCCAGTTATTCCAGCTCAGCTGATCCTGTAAATAGACGCCCATCTGGTCGAGGTTTTGCTGCTCGTCCGTCGCTTTGCTGAAGGTACTCTCATCGACGTTGATGCCATACACCGGCTTCGTCCAGTCGAGGTCATACTGCGTCCCCATCCCGCGCTCCAGCAACTGCTTGTCTTTGCTGGTTTTATAATCCAGCCCGCCGAGCAGCGTGTGGTTCACCTCGCCGGTCGCAAACAGGGATTCCAGCTGGTTATCAATGCCAAACTCGTTGGTGGTGCGCTCTTCGTGCTGGGCGCGACGGGTCAGCACCGTGCTGTCTGCGGCGCTGTTGGCGTACACCAGATAACGATATTTCTGTTTGATAGAGGCGTAACGGGCGTTCTGGCGGAAGGTGAGGTTATCGGCAAACTGATGCTCCAGCTCGTAGCCGATCATGGTCTGTTCGCGCCAGGACTGGTTGTAATTCGGATCGCTGACGTTAAAGTCGCGCGGGATGTAACGCCCGTTGGCGCTGGTCACGGTGCCGTAAGCGGGCAGGAAGTTGCGATAGCCCGCGTCAGGATCTTTCTGGTAGCTGGTCAGCAGGGTGAAGCGCGTCTGATCGTTTGGATACCAGGTGATCGCCGGAGCAATCGCCATCCGCGTCTCTTTGTAATCTTCCACCTGGTTGTGCTGGGTGCGCGCAATCCCGTTCACGCGATACAGCACGCGGCCGTCGTCGCTCAGCGGCCCGCCGAAATCAAATGCCCCTTCGGCCAAATCGTGATTCCCGGTGCGGAACTGCACGTTGTGAATCGGCTCGCTGGTCGGGCGCTTGCTGGTCATGCTGATTAATCCGCCAGGATTCACCTGACCAAACAGCACCGAGGCCGGGCCGCGCACCAGTTCGACGCGCTCCAGCAGCCAGGGATCGACCGTGCCGGTTTGCGAGGAGGCGGTCGCGCCGAAGCTCAGTCCGTCGAGGAATTTCGGCACGTAGCTAAAGCCGCGGACGAACACTTCATCGTTACGGTTCGACGACCCGCGGTATTCCGTAAACACCCCGGCGGAGTAGCGCAGCGCCTGTGACACGGACGTGACATCGAGCTGTTCCATCTGATCGCGGGTGATCACCGAAACCGACTGCGGCGTTTTCACGAGCTCGGCGCTGGTTTTGGTTGCGGAAAGGGTTTTCGTCGCCACGATCCCCTTCACCGGCGCGGTCGGCTCCTGACTGGCACCCGCCGTCACCACTACGGTTTCTTCTTTTGTTTCTGCCTGAGCCGCCACGCTGACGGCGGCAAGGCTCAGGAGCCAGAGTTGCATTATCTTATTCTTTTTAAACATTTTTATTGAAATCCCTTAATTGCTATCGCCATAAAAACACCCTAATAACGGCGTAGATGATATTGCAAATTATTACCATTTGCATTAGCGTTGTTAACAAATTTCGCAAGGGAACGAGTCGGCATGAAAAGGGCGTGGAGTGGGTTGCTGTTAGGGATAAGTACGCTGCCAGCGCTGGCGGCAACGTGCGAGCATCCTTCCATTCAGGGTGAACAGAACGGGAAATTTGATGCCAGCGGCGAGGTCTGTTTTGTCCTGCCCGCGCTCGATGAAAACTACGTCTCTGCGACGCTCAGCGGCGTAACGGATGCGAAGCTGCTGGACGGACAAAACCGCCGGATTCGCACGCTGATTGATAAGGGCCCCAGCGACGGCGAGCACTCGCTGCTGTTTGCGCTCCCGGTGCAGCAGAGCACCTCGCTGGTGTTGCACGGAGAAGAGGGCAAGCCGTGGCGCTTTACGTGGCGGATGAAAGAGACCTCGCCGCTCGCACGCACGCAGATGCTCGAGCCCGAAAGCCCGACGCTGCAAAAACTGGCTCAGACGATTGCTGCCGGTGGGAGTACTGATGCGTTCTGGCAGACGCAAATTCGGCAGGGAACGCCGATGGTGGAGCCGGTCGATGCTGGCCACAAGCGCGTCACTTTTTTGTGGCGCGGCGCGCGGGATAACGTCTTTCTTCTCGGCTCGCCCGCGGGCGATCACGATCCCCTGTTTCGCCTCGGCAAAACCGACGTCTGGTTCCGCAGCTACGTGGTGCCTGCGGACACGCTCATGCAGTACAAACTGGCCCCGGACGTGCCGCGCGTGGAAGGCAGCTCGCGCGATCAGCGCCGCGCCATTCTGGTGAGCGCCCAGGCCGATCCGCTCAATCCGCAAACCTACGGCAATCAACAGGCCGATCGCTGGAACCGCTATTCGCTGCTCGATCTCAGCCCGGCGCGCTATTGCACGGCCCAGGCCGCTGCACAGCCGCTGACCCACGGTTCGCTCACGCGTCAGCCCTTTGCCAGCAAGATCCTCGGTAACTCCCGGGAAGTGATGATTTACAAACCGCGCGGCGCACAGCCCGCGCGCTGGACGCTGATCCTGTTCGACGGGCAGGTTTATCAGGATGAGTACCATTTTGCCAACGTGCTCGACGGGCTGATTGCCCGTCATCATCTTCCGCCGATCAACGTGGTGTTTATCGACAGCCTCGATCACCCCCGTCGCGGTAAAGAGCTGCCGCCGAACCCGGATTACGCCGATTTTATGGGGCAGGAATTATTGCCGTGGCTGCGCGGGCAGGGGATAGCGCTGCAGCGGAAAAAGACGGTGCTGGCGGGGTCGAGCTACGGCGGGATTGCGTCGTCGTGGGTGGCGCTGCGCTATCCGCACCTGTTCGGCAACGTGCTGAGTTTGTCGGGATCCTACTGGTGGGCACCGAAAGAGGAGGCGCCGGGCTGGCTCACGCGTCAGTATCAGCACTCGCCGCCGTATCCGATTCGTTTCTGGCTACAGGCCGGTCGGTTCGAAACCTCCGGGCCGGGGGGCGGGATCTATCGCAACACCGAAGCGTTCGAGCAGGTGTTACGCGAGAAAGGGTACCGCGTGAGCTTCCACCCGTGGTCGAGCGGCCACGATTACGCGGCCTGGTGCGAAGCACTCATTCACGGGATGCGCGATTTCACGGGCTTACGCAGCCAGTGAGAACCAGCGGCGCCAGATGAAACGCAGGACGAAAAATTCAATGGCGCCGAGCAGGATAAACCACAGGCAGAACACCAGGGTGTAGAGCTGGTTCAGATCCATGAGGTGAAACAGCGCGACCAGTTTTTGCGCCAGCGCCAGTCCAAACGACGGCGCGGGCAGCAGCAGGCAGGAGAGCAGCGCCATCAGCAAAATGCCTCCTGCCGTCAACAGCGATTCCAGTGGGTGTTTCATATCAATGTTAATTGTCAGTTAAAAAAGTTATTGTCCGGCATCCTGCAACGTAAAGCAATATCATCCCGAAATAGACTTCCCGGAGAACAAAACAATAAATATTCCGGGAATATTCCGTATTTAATTAAACCTGCAATGAATGAATTCAATTATTCTCTGGTTATGTAAATAACTGTCATCATCAGGCAAGTAATTTTACAAATGTATAAGTGCTATATCCAATTAACGTCGCAATAACAATGGCAACAACTATGTACAAAGCCAGGCGGCGCCCGCGATAAATCCCAAACATGCTCTCTCCTCGTTTAGATTGCGTTTAGAAATATTTTGTAAAAATCATCTCATCGAAATATTGAATATCTGTTTTGAATAACCCGGCGCTAATTATATTGCGGTAGAAAAATTTCCACCGCAAGAATTAACACCAGCAAAAACGAATTTATTAAAGCCAGAAAGGAATTCAGGCTTCCGTCCACCGGAAATTGAAGGAAATGCCTCCATGACCAAAATGACTCACTCCCAGAACCGGCCATACCAGCAGACCGTCGAGCAGGTACTGGCGCAAAAAAAGAGCCAGGCTAACGGGCTGGACCGTGCCGAAGCGCAGGCCCGTTTGCAGCAGTATGGCCCCAACGCCCTTCCTGAGAAAAAAGGCAAACCGGCCTGGTTACGTTTTCTCGCCCATTTTAATGATGTGCTGATTTATGTTCTGCTCGCCGCCGCGGTATTAACCGCCGTGATGGGCCACTGGGTCGATACGCTGGTGATTCTCGGCGTGGCCGTTATCAATGCCTTAATTGGTCACGTTCAGGAAAGTAATGCGGAAAAATCACTGCAGAGTATTCGCAATATGCTCTCAAGCGATGCGCGCGTCATTCGTAACGGTGCCCATGAGACGATTCCAACGACGGATATTGTGCCGGGCGATATTATTGTCCTGCGCGCCGGGGATCGTATTCCGGCGGATATGCGTCTGATTGAGGCGCATAATTTACGCGTCGAAGAGGCGATTCTGACCGGTGAATCCACTGTCGTGGATAAACACACCAATCCGTTATCCGGCGACTTATCGCTGGGCGATCGCACTAACCTGGTGTTCTCCGGGACCACCGTGAGCGCCGGTGGTGGCGTGGGCGTGGTTATTGCCACCGGTCAGGATACGGAGCTGGGCCACATCAACCAGATGATGGCCGGGATTGAAAAGCACCGCACGCCGCTGCTGGTGCAGATGGACAAGCTCGGTAAAGCGATCTTCGCCATTATTCTGGCGATGATGGCGGCGCTGTTTATCTTCAGCCTGGTGTTCCGCGACATTCCGATGGGCGAGCTGTTGCTCTCCCTGATTAGCCTGGCGGTGGCCTCCGTGCCGGAAGGTCTGCCAGCGATTATCTCGATTATCCTGTCGCTGGGCGTTCAGGCGATGGCGCGCAAAAAAGCGATTATCCGCAAGCTGCCTACCGTTGAAACCCTGGGGGCGATGACCGTGGTCTGCTCGGATAAAACCGGCACCCTGACCATGAACGAAATGACGGTCAAAGCGATCATCACCGCCGACAGCTGCTACCGCGTGGAAGGCAACAGCTACGAGCCAGTGGGCCACATCTATCTGGAAGGCAGCGACGAGCCGGTGCACATTCAGCAGGGTACGGTGCTGGAGCACTACCTGCGCACCATCGACCTGTGCAACGACAGCCAGATTATTCAGGACGAGCGCGGCCTGTGGGGCATCACCGGCGGGCCGACGGAAGGGGCGCTGAAAGTGCTGGCCGCCAAAGCGAATCTCGCGCCGGTCATGACCACTCTGGTTAACAAGATCCCGTTCGACTCGCAGTACAAGTACATGAGCACCCACTATCAGATTGGCAGTGAGGAGCAGATCCTGGTCACCGGTGCGCCGGACGTGATTTTCGCCCTGTGCGACCAGCAAGAGACCCGCCACGGTACCGCCGCCTTTGACCGCGCGTACTGGGAAGCCGAGATGGAGCGCTATGCGCGTCAGGGCCTGCGCATGGTCGCCGCCGCCTTCAAACCTGCGGCAGTGGATCAGCAGAGTCTGAGCCACGACGACCTGAGCAGCGGGCTGATCTTCCTCGGTATCGCCGGGATGATGGACCCACCGCGTCCGGAGGCCATCGACGCCATCCACGCCTGTCAGCAGGCCGGGATCCGCGTGAAGATGATCACCGGCGACCACCCGCAGACCGCAATGAGCATCGGTCAGATGCTGGGCATCACCAACAGCGCCCAGGCCGTCACCGGCTATCAGCTGGAGAAGATGGACGACGCCGAGCTGGCAGAGGCGGCAGTCGAGTTCGACATCTTTGCCCGTACCAGCCCGGAGCATAAGCTGCGCCTGGTGAAAGCGCTGCAGGAGAAGGGCGAGATCGTCGGCATGACCGGCGACGGCGTGAACGACGCACCCGCGCTGCGTCAGGCGGATGTCGGGATCGCGATGGGCATCAAAGGCACAGAAGTGACCAAAGAAGCCGCCGATATGGTTCTGACGGACGACAACTTCGCCACTATCGCGAGTTCGGTGAAAGAGGGGCGTCGCGTCTACGACAACCTGAAGAAAACGATTCTGTTCATCATGCCAACCAACCTGGCGCAGGGTTTGCTGATTGTGATTGCGCTGCTGGCGGGGAACATTATTCCGCTGACGCCGGTGCTGATTCTGTGGATGAACATGGCGACCTCCGCCACGCTCTCCTTCGGCCTGGCCTTTGAAGCCGCCGAGCGCAACATCATGAAGCGTCCGCCGCGTCAGACCGGCCAACACGTGATGGACGCCTTCGCCGTCTGGCGCGTGGCCTTCGTCGGCACCATGATTGCGATTGCGGCCTTTGCGCTGGAAGCCTGGCTCGCACCGCGCGGCCACAGCGCCGAGTTCATCCGCACCGTGCTGCTGCAGATGCTGGTGTGTGCCCAGTGGGTCTACATGATTAACTGCCGCAACAGCAACGGCTTCTCCCTGAACCGTGGTCTGCTGGCGAACAAAGGCATCTGGCTGGTAACGGGCGTGCTGTTCCTGCTGCAGGTGGCGATTATCTACCTGCCGTTTATGCAGATGCTGTTCGGCACCGAAGCCCTGCCGCTGCGCTACTGGGGGATTACCCTGGCGATGGCTGGCGTGATGTTCTTCATCGTCGAGATTGAGAAGCGACTGACCCGCAGGTTCCGTAAGGCTGCATAACTTTTGCCCTCACCCTAACCCTCTCCCACGGGGAGAGGGGACTCTAACCTCCTTCTCACTTGGGGAAGGGACTCTGACCTCCCTCTCCCCTGGGGAGAGGGCCGGGGTGAGGGGCACAAACACCGAGGATCCCCCATGAAATCCACCTTCCTGCGCACCGCTCTGGCGGCAGCACTCCTTTCCTGCACCCTGCAAACCGCCATGGCTGCCGCTATTCCGGTGCGTGTCGCCGTGATTGAAGAGACCACCCACGCCGCCGAGCGCCAGATCCCAGGCCGCGTCGAAGCGATCCACACGGTAGAACTGCGGGCGCGCACGGAAGGGGCCATCGCCAAAATCCATTTCCGCGACGGGCAATATGTCAAACAGGGCGACCTGCTGTTCGAACTCGATGACGCCGAAGCGCGCGCGGCGGTGCGTCTGGCCGAGGCCGAAGTGAAAAGCGCCGAAGCTACCCTGCGCCAGGCGCAGCAGCAGCTCACGCGCTTTCAAAGCCTGAAAACCGGGAACGCCATCAGCCGTAACGACGTAGACAACGCCCAGATGCAACGCGACGTGGCCCGCGCCGCGCTGGCCCAGGCCAACGCCCGCCTCGAGGCGCGCAACGTCACACTCGGGTTTACCCGCATCACATCCCCCATCACGGGCCGCATGGGGCACAGCAACTTCCACGAAGGCAGCGTGGTGAATCCAGCGAGCGGCACGCTGGTGGAAGTGGTGCAACTCGACCCGATCCGTATCGCCTTCGCTCTCGAAGAGCGGGCGTTTGCCGCCAAAGCCGGGCTGCATACGGATATCACCTCCCTGAAACAGGCCTGGCTGCCGCAAATTCAGAACGGGGAACAGCGGGAAAACGGCATCCTGGTCTCGGTGGATAACCGCATCGATCCCCGTACCGCCAGCGTCATGCTGCGCGCCGAGTTTGCCAATCCGCAGCACCGCCTGCTGCCGGGCGGGAATGTAAATCTCTGGCTGCGTCCGCAGAGTGAACACGAGGCGCTGGTGATCCCGGCCGCGGCGGTTCAGCAAAACGGCTTCGGGTTTTTCACCTGGGTGGTGAATGACGACGGAAAAGCGGAAAAACGCACCCTGACGCTCGGCGGTCAGGTCGGCCAAATGCTGGCGGTAAAAAGCGGCATCAAAGCCAACGAGCGCGTGGTCACCGATGGTGCGCCGCGCTTACAGCCCGGTGCGGCTGTCCAGATTCTCAATTAAGGAGCCATCATGCTGACGTTGTTTATCAAACGCCCGCGCTTTGCGATGGTCATTGCCCTGGTGATCACTATGCTCGGGGCCATCGCCCTGAAGCTGATTCCGGTGGAGCAGTACCCGCAGATCACCCCGCCGGTGGTGAATGTGAGCGCCAGCTGGCCGGGCGCGAGCGCGGGTGACGTGGCGGAAGCCATCGCCACGCCGCTGGAAACGCAGCTCAACGGCGTGGACCACATGCTCTACATGGAATCCACCAGCTCCGATGAAGGGGCGTACAGCCTGAACATCACCTTTGCCGCTGGCACCGACGCGGATCTGGCGGCGATTGACGTGCAAAACCGCGTGGCGCAGGCCGTCGCCCAGCTTCCCGCCGAGGCGCAGCAAAATGGCGTCCAGGTACGCAAGCGCGCCACCAACCTGATGATGGGGGTAAGTCTTTACTCACCGCAGGGCACGCATTCCCCGCTGTTTGTCAGCAACTATGCCAGCACCCAGATGCGCGAGGCGCTGGCGCGTCTGCCGGGCGTCGGGCAGGTCCAGCTGTTTGGCGCACGTGACTACAGCATGCGCATCTGGCTGCGTCCGGATCGCATGAATGCCCTGAATGTGACCACGGACGATGTCGCCCAGGCGCTGCGCGAGCAAAACGTGCAGGGTGCGGCGGGCCAGGTCGGCACACCGCCGGTCTTCAGCGGACAACAGCAAACGCTCACGATCAACGGGCTGGGTCGTCTCAACGAGGCCGAAGCTTTCGGCGATATCATTATTCGCGCCGGTGACATGGGCCAACTGGTGCGGCTGAAAGACGTGGCGACGATCGAGCTGGGTTCGCGCAGCTACAGTTCCGGCGCGCAGCTCAACGGTCACGATTCTGCGTATTTAGGGATCTACCCGACGCCATCCGCCAACGCCCTGCGTGTGGCCGACGCGGTGCGCGGTGAGCTTGAGCGGCTCTCCACCCGCTTCCCGGCGGACCTGACCTGGGAAGTGAAGTTCGACACCACCGAGTTCGTGGCGGCGACCATCAAAGAGATCGGCACCTCGCTGGCCCTGACGCTGCTTGCCGTCGTGGTGGTGGTGTCGCTGTTCCTGCAAAGCTGGCGCGCGACGCTGATCGTGGCGCTGGCGATCCCGGTGTCGTTGATCGGCACCTTTGCGGTGCTCTACACGCTGGGTTATTCCGCCAATACCCTGAGTCTGTTCGCCATCATTCTGGCGCTCACCATGGTGGTGGACGACGCGATCGTCGTGGTCGAAAGCGTCGAAACCCTGATGGCCGAAGGGCAGAGCCGCACCGAGGCGACGGCCAACGCCCTGCGCCAGATTGCCGGGCCAGTGATCGCCACCACTCTGGTGCTGCTGGCGGTGTTCGTGCCGGTGGCGCTGCTGCCGGGAATTGTCGGCGAGCTGTATCGCCAGTTTGCAGTCACACTTTCCACCGCCGTGACGCTCTCAAGCCTCGTGGCGCTGACGCTCACTCCCGCGCTGTGCGCCCTGTTGCTGCGCCCGCGCGTGGGTCGCCCGGCGGCGATCTTCCGCGGATTTAACCGTGGGCTGGACGCCACGCGTAACGGCTATACAAAACTGGTCGACGTCTTTAACCGCCGTCCGCTGGTGGCATTGCTGGCAACCGTGGGGGCGGCGGCTGTGGTCGCGCTGAGTTTTACCGCCATGCCGAAAGGCTTCCTGCCGCAGGAAGATCAGGGCTACTTCTTCGCCAGCGTCCAGCTGCCGGAGGCGGCTTCGCTGGAGCGCACCGAAGCGGTGATGACGACGGCGCGCGAGCTGATTGCCGCTAATCCGGCGGTGGCGGATGTGATTCAGGTCTCCGGGTTTAATATTCTCAACGGCACCAGCGCCTCGAACGGCGGGTTTATCTCGGTGATGCTGAAAGACTGGAGCGAGCGTCCCCCGCTGGATGAGGTGATGGGCGGGCTGCAACGCCAGCTTTTGGCCCTGCCGGAAGCGACCATCATGACCTTCGCGCCGCCGACGCTACCGGGCCTCGGCAACGCCTCCGGTTTCGATCTGCGCATTCAGGCACAGGCGGGGCAAAGCCCGGCGGAGCTGGAGCGCGTCACCCGCGAAGTGCTGGCGAAAGCCAACCAGCATCCGCAGCTTAACCGCGTGTTTACGACCTGGAGCAGCAACGTGCCACAGCTGACGCTTGAGGTCGATCGCGAGCGCGCGGCAAGGCTGGACGTGCCCGTGAGCCGCATCTTCAGCAGCCTGCAAACCGCCTTTGGCGGCACGCGCGCCGGGGATTTCAGCATCAACAACCGCGTTTACCACGTGGTGATGCAAAACGAGATGCAGTGGCGCGAGCGCGCGGAGCAGATTTCAGAGCTGTACGTGCGCAGCAACAACGGGGAGCGCGTGCGCCTGAGCAATCTGGTGACCATCACCCCGACCGTCGGCGCGCCGTTTTTGCAGCAGTACAACCAGTTCCCGTCCGTGTCGGTCAGCGGATCGGCGGCTCCGGGAGTAAGCAGCAGCACGGCGATGGCGGCGATGGGCGAACTGCTGAGCGAAAATCTGCCTGCCGGATATGACTACGCGTGGAGCGGCATGTCCTATCAGGAGCAGCAGACGGGCAACCAGGCGGTGTGGATCGTGCTGGCGGCGGTGGTGATGGCGTGGCTGTTCCTCGTGGCGCAGTACGAAAGCTGGACGCTGCCGGCGAGCGTGATGCTCTCGGTGCTGTTTGCCATCGGCGGCGCGCTGGTCTGGCTGTGGGTGGCGGGCTTCGCCAACGATGTGTATGTGCAGATCGGACTGGTGTTGCTCATCGCGCTGGCGGCCAAAAACGCCATTCTGATCGTCGAGTTTGCCCGCGCGCGGCGCATCGAGGGAATGGAGATTATCGATGCCGCCCGCGAAGGGGCCTCGCGCCGATTCCGCGCAGTAATGATGACCGCCGTCTCCTTTATTATCGGCGTCCTGCCGATGATGCTGGCCTCCGGTGCGGGGGCGCAGAGCCGTCGCATCATCGGGACCACGGTGTTCAGCGGGATGCTGGTCGCCACCGTGATCGGCATCGTGTTTATTCCGGCGCTGTTTGTGTTGTTCCAGCGTCTGCGCGAGTGGGGGCACTCACTTACGGGTGAGTAGTCCACAGCTCGCAGTGTTTTTGCACCAGCGAGGTCAGCGAACCGCCGTCGGCGATAAAATCCCGCATGCGCTGCGCCTCGCTTTTGCCCTGTTTCAACATCAGGCCAATTTCCACAATGGCGCTTTCTGCACCCAGCTTTTCCGCGGAGGGCGCAACCCGCTCAAGCAGCCACGCAAGATCCTCGGCAATGGTTTTTTGCTCACCGGTGTTGACGTCGGTCAGCAGACCGTCCAGCCCATAACGACACGCCTGAAAACGGTTGAAGTTGTACAACAGCGCATCCTGCGGCTGGTGCTTGTAGGGCCGCTCGGTCAGCAGCCAGTGCGAGGTGGCCTGAATCAGCCCGGCGATGTTAATCGCATGCGCGAGGGTCAGGGGCGTATCCATCACCCGCACCTCGACGGTGCCAAAATGCGGGCTCGGTCGAATATCCCAGTGCAGATCCTTGATGCTGTCGATGGTGCTGGTGTAGCTCAGGCGGCGAAACAGCCCTTCGAACTCCTGCCAGTTGCTCACCCACGGCATTTTGCCGTTATCCGGGAACGCCGAGAAAATATTCAGCCGCGAGGAGGCAAACTGGGTATCGCTGCCCTGCATGTAGGGCGACGAGGCGGAGAGGGCGATAAAGTGCGGGACAAAGCGCGACAGGCCGTGCAGAAGATAAATCGCCTCATCTCCGTTGCGGCAGCCGACGTGCACGTGCTGGCCGAAGACCGTCGCCTGCAAAATCAGGTAGCCGAACATCTGCAGCGTGCGGTTGTAGCGTTCGTCGTCGCACACCTCCTGACGCTGCCACTTCTGAAACGGATGCGTACCGCCGCCGCAGATCTGAATGTGCTGATCCGCCGCCGCGCGCAGGATCGCCTGCTGCATCGCCGAAAACTGCGCTGCCGCCTGGTGGATGTCCTGACACACGCCAGTGGCGATTTCGAGCATGCTCTCGGTGATGTCGTGCTTCACCTCACCGGCTTTGATCTCGTTTTTGACCGCGGCAATCAGCGCTGAAGAGTCCTGGCTGAGATCGTACCCCGGCGGATTCACCACCTGCAGTTCGAGTTCAATACCCAGCGTGAAAGGGTCGGATACATGGAAGTCAGGTAGGGGCATGGCGCGCTCCGGTTGCGGGGATGTGTTGAGTATAGACATCTCCCGCGAGCGGCGTGATTTGTGGTGTCGTCAGGCTGATGCTGTGGCGATGCGCGAAATGGGGTAGCCCGTTGCAGACGCCAGCGCAGCGACGCGCTTAAAGGATGGATTTCCGGTTGGGGAAAGTGATTTGTAAAGCGATTCACGGGAAACACCTGCGCGTTTCGCGACGGCAGTCATGCCTCCGGTGGCTTCGATGACATGTCGTAGCGCCAGCATAAATGCCTCATAGCCGCCTTCCTCGTCGATTTCGATCAGAGCCTGGTGAAGATAAACGGGAGCGAATGCGGGATCGTCTTTTAATAGTTGTACCATCGCATCGTCATGGAGTATGGATTTAGCCATTATTTCCTCTCATTACCGGATTTTGTAGTCGTTCAGATAGCTCACAGCGGTATTGATATCGGCGTTTTGGCTCTTCTTTGTTCCGCATAGTAACACAAGATTTACGCTGCCATCCGCGGGGTCGGTGACATAACCAAAATACACCCGATATCCCGGACCTTGAGTTATACGTAATTCTGAAATGCCATCCCGGCATACTTTACAATCTCCGTAGTTGCCGGTTGCCATTCGGGCGACGCGTGTCGCAATCATGGCTTTGGCGATAGGGTCTTTAATGCTACGAAGAAACTCGTCAAAAGGATTACGATCGTTAGCCGTTATATAGTGTTTCACTATCGGCATGATTGTAGCCTGTGGTTAACACTCATTTATTGTATCCCATAAGGTACGATTTACAAGTTAAGCGTCCCGGCAGGATAGATGACGCCTGCCGTAGCTCTCCCGGAATGCGTCACCATTATATGGATTGGAAACCCTATAACCTTTTACTTTTAAAGGTTAATTCGCATTTTGCGAGGCGCTTTCAGAAAAGAGATGCCGGGTGGCGGCTGCGCCTTACCCGGCCTACGGTTAGTCTCTTTGTAGGCCCGTGCAAGCGTTAGCGCCGCCGGGCGATGACCTCGCATCTGGCAAATTTATCGTCCAGACTTAACCCAAAGGCATAGTCTGCGCAGGGATTGTGATTTACACTGCGCGCTGCAAAATTTGAGTTGATAAACGATTAACCAGGCGGTAATGGCGATGAACGGAACGATCACAACGTGGTTTAAAGATAAAGGCTTTGGATTTATCAAAGATGAGAACGGCGATAACCGCTATTTTCATGTGATCAAGGTTGCTAATCCTGAGCTGATTAAGAAAGATGCGGCGGTCACTTTTGAACCGACGACCAACAACAAAGGCTTGTCCGCGTATGCGGTGAAAGTCGTGCCGGAAAGCAAATACATCTATATCGCGGGTGAGCGCCTGAAGCTGACATCGATTAAGTCTTTCCTGGTGTACAGCGAAGAAGTGCCTGCGGATGCCGGTATCGATAAAGAAAATGCCGTGCTGTCAGTGGGTGCCCTGCTGAGCAATATCCGTCCGAAATCCGCGACCAAACCGGGCGAAATGCGCTCGATGAAGAAACTGGCGATCACCACCTTCCAGGGGGCGACGCTGATCTTCACAGAAGACGAGATTGACATCGAGGCGACGGTTAAACTCCTCAAGTGATCTTGTGCCGAAATTCTGCGCCATCCTCAGCAGAATTTCGGCCTCACGGCAGCCTCAGTGCGCCGTGATATAAGGCTCCTTCACGAAATCCGCTAGCAACCAGACCATATCATGCAGCAGTCCCGTCAACTCTTTCGCCACACCTGGCGGGAGCGTTTCTCCCTGCACGGCTTGCGCCAGCGCCTGAGCATAGTCCACCAGCGTGGCGGTTTCCTGCCACAGGTCCGGCACGTTTGAGCTGATCTTCTCACCTTTTATCAGCTGCTCAATCAGGTACGGCGGAAGGTCTTTATCACAGAGCGCGCGCAGCTGGTTGAGCGTTTGCAACAGGCGTTCACACAGGGCCGCGCGCGTTTTGCTGTCGTCGGTCTCGACCAGTACGCAGACAAAGGTCGCGCAAAGATCGGCCACCTGGAATAAATCCGCCTTTTGGGGGAGCGGGGCGTTAAGGAGTTGCTGAATAACGCTTTCTTCAGATTGCGCGTAAGACAGGGTAGGGATAGTAGCCATTTGGCATCCTCTTTATGCGATAAATGAATTAACCACCCTGTGAGTTCCTACGCTCAGGGGGGGTAGCGCTGACGGAGGTAGGAATACCGTGCACAAAGAAAACGGCCAGCTTTTCGGCTGCTCCGCCAGCGCCACCGTGATAGTAACGGGATATGCGCTGTCGCGACAAAAGTAATCGCTTTATGCCAACGGGTTCCTACGCCCGGTTGCGGATGTGCCGCAACGGACGCACTTTACGACTGAGAAATGGCAAATAAAAGTCTTAACCCTGAGTTTCACGAGGTTACTTTTCGTTTTGCGAGGCGCTTTCCAGAAAAGGCCCGCCGGGTGGCGGCTGCGCCTTACCCGGCCTACAAAAGCGATACCTATGCTGCAAAAAACCTACCCCATCCGGTGCTCGCCGTGTTGCATCGCTTCCCGGTCAAACACCCGCTGAATCTGCCCGTGCGCCATAAACGCCGCGCGATCCGACATATGGGCTATCACGTCTGCGTCGTGGCTCACCAGCAGATAGGTCATCCCGTGCTGCTGTTTCAGGCGATTGAGCAGGTTGAGGATCTCCGCCTGCACCGACATATCCAGCGCTGAGGTCGGCTCGTCGAGCAACAACAGCTGCGGACGCAGCAGCAACGCGCGGGCTATCGCCACGCGCTGACGCTGGCCGCCGGAAAGCTGATGCGGATAGCGCTGGCCCGCGTCTGCCGACAATCCCACCTGCTGCAACGCATCGGCCACTTTCTGCGTGATCTGCGTTTCGCCGTGGATTTTGAGCGGCTCGCTCAGCGTGCGTGAGATCGTATGGTTCGGGTGCAGGGACGCCCACGGATCCTGAAACACCATCTGCACGTTGCGCCGTAGCGCACCGGTGAATCGCTCCCCGGAGGAAAGTTGTTCCCCCAGCAGCGTTACCTCGCCGCGCCACTGACGCTGCAGCCCGGCCAGCACGCGCAGAATGGTCGATTTCCCGCAGCCGGATTCACCAATCAGGCTGAACGTTTCCCCTTTCTCGATGGCAAAACTGGCCGCTGACACCGCCGTTTTTTCGCCAAATGCCACCTGTAGCTGACGAACTTCAACGAGGGCCATGCTGTAACTCCTTGCGATCCAGCGTCGGTAACATCTGCCCGTAAGTGCTGGCATTCGGGCGACAGGTCCAGAGCGTGCGGGTGTAGGGATGGGTGGCCTGCGGCAGATCGCGCGCGGCCATTTCATCAACTTTTTCGCCCTGATACATCACCAGCACGCGGTCGCAATGCTCCGCCACCAGGGGCAAATCGTGGCTAATCAGTAACATCGCCATCTGACGCTCTTCGCACTGCTGCACCAGCAGTTCGAGGATTTGGTTGCGCAGACGGGCGTCGAGAGCTGACGTGGGTTCATCGGCAATCAGCACCTGCGGATTGTTAATCAGTGCAATGGCGATCATCACCCGCTGGCCCATCCCGCCGGAGAGTTCGCCGGGATAGCACGTCAGCACGCTCTGCTCCAGCCCGACAGCGTGGATGATGTCGCGGATGCGCTCAACGCGCTCCTTACGAGGAAGGGACTGATGCAGGGTAAGCGACTCCTCGAGCTGCGCGGAAACGCTGTTGACCGGATTGAGTGCATAGCGCGGATCCTGAAGCACCATCGCAATTCCGTTGCCGCGAAGCTGTTGCCAGCCGCGGTTGTTCATCGTCAGCAGATCGTTGCCCAGCACATTAAGCTGGCGGGCGCTCACCGCGCCGGGCTTGCGTACCAGGCCCATTAGCGCACGGGCGGACATGGATTTACCGGAGCCGGATTCGCCCACCAGCGCCAGCCGTTCGTTGCCGAGCGTAAAGCTCAGGTTGTTCACCACGCGCGCGGCGGGGTAGTCGATATTCAGCGCATCGACGATGACGCGAGGTTCAGTCATGCTGTGGCTCCAGAATGTCGCGCAGGCCGTCGCCCAGCAGGTTAAAGGCCAGGCTGGCGAACAGAATCGCCCCGCCGGGAATGGCGGCAATCCACCACTGATCGAAAATCACCTGCATGCCGTCGGCGATCATCGCGCCCCATTCGGCCATCGGCGGACGCGCCCCGAGACCGAGGAACCCAAGCCCGGCGGCGGCCAGAATAATCCCCGCCAGATCCAGCGCCAGGCGCACAATGGCTGACGGCAGACAGAGCGGCAGAATATGCCCGAGCAACAGCCGCCCGCCGCGAATGCCCATCATCTCGGCGGCTGCGAGATAAT
This sequence comes from Lelliottia sp. EB106-05-01-XG201, assembly GCF_058791735.1. Classification (NCBI taxonomy): domain Bacteria; kingdom Pseudomonadati; phylum Pseudomonadota; class Gammaproteobacteria; order Enterobacterales; family Enterobacteriaceae; genus Lelliottia; species Lelliottia sp. EB106-05-01-XG201. The sequence goes on along the minus strand of NZ_JBYTDV010000001.1, from coordinate 3,411,479 downwards.
CGCTGTGGCGCAGACGCTGGATTTCACTTCGGGCCTGGCGCGCATAGGCCGGCCAGGTGGTGAGCGCCAGGGCCAGCGCGCCGTTCACCAGTCCCGGACCGAGCATGGCGACAAAGGCAAAGGCGAGGATCAGGCGCGGCATCGACATCACCACGTCGGTAAAACGCATCAACACGCGCTCCAGCCAGCCGCCGTAATACCCGGATAAAATCCCGATCGCAAGCCCGGCGGGCAGCGTAATGACGGTGACTAATGCCACCAGCCCAAGGGCGGGGCGGCTGCCGTAGATCAGACGCGAGAGTAAGTCGCGCCCATAACTGTCGGTGCCCAGCCAGTGTTCGGCGTTCGGGGCCTGTAAACGTGCCGCGGCGTTCTGCCAGTTGGGATCGAGCGGGGCGAGCCACGGGGCAAACAGGGCGATCAGCAGCAACAGGCTGATGGCGATAAGCCCGCAGAACGCAGCGGGAGAGCGGCGCAGTCGGCGCAGGAAAAGATAGAAAGGCATCAGCGCACCCTGGGGTCGGTGGCCCGCACAAGCAGGTCGGTCAGATTATTAATCAGCACAAAACAGACGCCAATCACCAGCGTGCCGCCCATGATGGCGGTGGTATCGCCTGCAAACAGCGCGGTGGTGAGATAGCGGCCAATGCCCGGCCAGGAGAAGACGGTTTCGGTCAGCACCGCCCCTTCGAGCATGCTGGTGTAGGCCAGGGCGATCACCGTCAGTAGCGTGCTGCGAATGTTCGGCAGCACGTGGCGCAGCAAGATCGTCATCTCTCCGGCACCCTTGGCGCGGGCGAGCAGGATGTACTCTTTGTTCATTTCGCTCAGGCACGCCGAGCGCGTCAGACGGGTGATGCTCGCCAGCGAATAGTAGGCCAGCAGCAGCACCGGCAGCACCAGATGGCTGACGGCGTTTTTAAATGCCTCCCGGTCGCCGGAAAGCCAGGTGTCGATCAGCGCAAAACCAGTGCGCGGTTCAACGGTGTATTGCCAGATATCATCCAGCCGCCCCGGCCCGGCGCTCCACTGCAGCTTCGCGTAGAACAGCGCCAGCATTAACAGTCCGAGCCAGAAAATCGGCACCGAGTTACCCAGCAGGGTGAGGGTGCGGATGATCAGATCCAGCGGCGAACCGGCAAAGCGTGCGCAGAGTACGCCTGCGATCACCCCGAGTACGGAGCCGATAATCAGCGCCAGCGTGGCGAGTTCCAGCGTGGCCGGAAAGGCGTGCAGCAGATCCTGCAATACGGGTTGCCCGGTGGCGCTGGCGGTGCCGAGATCGCCGTGGAACAGATTCAGCAGGTAGTGCCAGAACTGGACGGCGACAGGCTGATCCAGCCCGAGCTGGTGGCGGACCTGATCGTAGGTCGACTGGCTGGCGTGATCGCCGACGATCTGCAGGACGCGATCGACAGGGGAGAAAGCAGAGAGCGCAAAGGTGACGAGCAGGAGCCCGAACAGGGTGAGCAGCAGGGTGAGAAGCCCCTGTAAAACACGCATCACGTGGGTGGATAGATGTGGCATGGGGAGAGCGTTATTCCTGAGCTGGCCTTCAATGCCGGGTGGCGGCTACGCCTTACCCGGCCTACAAAACCGTAAATGTAGGCCGGGTAAGCGCAGCGCCACCCGGCAAGAGGGCGATTATTTCGTCACTTTATCGTACCAGACCATATCGGCGTTCAGCCCCTGCTGGTACCCCTTCACGTTATCGCGCACCACGATCTGGGTTTTGCCCTGGTCGACGAACACGTACGGCGAATTGTGCTGCAACTCCTGCTGCATTTTGGTGTACAGATCCAGGCGTTTGGCCGGGTCTGGCTCGGCCACGGCGGCCAGCGTCGCTTTATTCAGCTCCGGGATTTTCCAGCCGTTAAGACCCGCCACAGTGCTGGATTTACCGTCGTTCCACGCAAAGGCGCTGGCGTTGGAGTGCGCGTCAAAGTAGTCCGGGATCCACAGGCGAATCGCCGCCTGATGTTGTTTGGCACGCACGCGAGCGTAAACCTGGCTGCCCGCGGCTGGCAGCAGATCGACCTTCACGCCGCCCTGGGCGAAGCTCGCCTGCATCGACTGAGCGATGGTGATAAACGGCGGTTTGTTCTCCACGTCCAGCGTGAAGTGCGCGTCTTTAATGCCCGCTTTGGCGAGGATCTCTTTCGCTTTGGCCGGATCGAATTTGAACGGATTCTCTTCCAGCGCGCCCGGCAGACCGACCGGCAGGAAGCTCTGATGAACGAAATACTGGCCCTTCAGCAGATCTTTGGTAATGCCCTCATAATCCACCAGCCAGCGCGATGCTTCCCAGAACGCCGGGTTGTTCAGCAGCGGGTTGGCGCTGTTTCCGGCGTTAAACACCAGGTAGTTCTGTTCAGCCGAAGGAATGCTCAGCACTTTCACGCCCGCTTTACCTTCGAGGGCGCTGATTTGGTCCGCACCCAGATCGCGGGCCATGTCGGCGTCACCCTGCTGGATCAGCAGGCGACGAGAGGCCGGGTCCGGGACGTTTTTGATAATGATGCTCTTAAGCTTCGGCGCGCCGCCAGGGGCGCTGTCGTTGGCTTCCAGCACAATCGCCTGATGCGGCTGATAGACGCGCATTTTGTACGCGCCGCTGCCCGCCGAGTGCATTTTTAGCCAGGCGTTACCGAAGTCGTTGTCTTTCACATTCGCTGAAACCAGTTTTTCATCGACGATGGAGGCAATCGGCGTGGAGAGAATATTCAGCGCCACCGCCGGGCTGACGTCAGCGGTCCAGCGCAGTTCCAGCGTGTGGTCATCCACTTTTTTCAGCTGGCTGGCGATATTGCCCGGCTCCCAGCCCAGCACGTTGAGAATAAAGGCCGGGGATTTGTTGAGGGTGATGGCGCGGGTGTAAGAGAAAATGACATCTTCCGGGCGCAGCGGATTGCCGGAGGCAAATTTGGCGTCCGGCTTGAGTTTGATAGTCAGGGTTTTCGCTGCTGCGTTGGCTTCCCAGCTTTCGGCCAGAATCGGAGAGATTTTGGCCGGGTTATCGCGGTCCGGCTGCACCAGGCGCTGGTACAGGCTCGGCACGGTCTGGATGCTGGAAAGCTCGTTGGCTTCTGCGGGATCGAGGCTCACGATATCATCCAGCCCCTGAGCGACAACCAGCGTATTCGGCGGAGTAGCGGCGTTGGCGGCGGCGGACAGCACGGCCAATACCAGTAACGGCAGCAGTTTTTTCGTCATAGCGATCCCTGAAAATGAAATGTGTTGTGATTGTTTTTGGCATCGCTACGTTAGGCCGGGCGGGAAAATCCTCAAAGTCTAAATTCTGCTTTGCTTATGCCCTCAGGATATAACGCATGCAGATTGGCTATTAAGCGGCGGCGAAAACCACCGCTTTTCGCCTGCAATCTTTCCGATGGCGCGCTAGATTTTGCCGCTGAACAGCACCGGCCCGGTCGGTTGTCCGGTCGGCGATCCGCCTTTCGGTTCGAGGCTTATCGCAATCACGGCGTCGGCGGCGAGGGTCAGTTTGTTGAGCCTCACCTGAGTCGGCGCCTGGCTGTTGACCAGGCCCAGCGACACCGGCGTTTTCCCGGCGGGGATCAGCCACAGCTGCAGGCTGTTATTAGTGGTCAGCGCGGCAGGGCGCAGCGGGGAGATGCTCAGCTGCTGGCGCTGGCTGTCTGCACTCACCAGCCATTGTCCCTGCTGCTGTGCATCGTTCAGCACCACCAGCGGAGAAAGTTCAGGTTCACGCACGGCATACCAGGTCGTCAGCGTGATGGCCGCTAAACCTGCCGCCACCATCCAGCCGAGATAAGGCCGGGTGCGGCGCGCCGGGGTTTGCGCCGGGAGGTCGAGCAGGATTTTCTTCCACACTTTTTCGGGCGGCAGAATCGGGGCCAGATGGCTGTCGAGGGTACTGAACGTGGTTTCCCAGCGCGCAACCCGCTCGGCCAACTCGCGTTCATGCAAAAGCCTCTTCTGGAAACGGAGCCGCGCGTTGCCCCGCAGCGTACCGAGGGCGTACTCTGCTGCCAGCGCATCATCGCGTTTTTCGTTATCGTTCATAGGCCTATACATTCCCGGAGATGTTCCATCGCGCGGCGGATCCAGCTTTTGACCGAGCCAACCGGCTGTTTGAGCCAGTCGGCGATATCGCTGTGGGACATCCCCTGATAATACGCGAGCGTAATGCTCTGGCGCTGATCGTGGCTAAGATGGCCGAGGCAGTGGCGCAAACGCTCCGCCTGGTCTTCATCATGCCAGTTATTGCGATCGTCGCCGTCGGCAACCTGGAGTAAGTCGGTGTACTCCTCTTCACGGCTGGCCGCGCGGGCTTGCCCACCCCGGAGCCAGTCAATGCAGCGGTTACGGACAATATGGGTCAGCCAGGTCATGGGGGAGCTGAGGGCAGGATCATAAGCGTCGGCCTTGCTCCAGACGGTGATGAAGCAGTCGTGCAGCACCTCTTCCGCCCAGGCGTGCTGGCGCAACATGCGCAGGGCAACGGCAAAAAGATGCGGTGACGTGAGTCGGTAGAGCTGTTCAAATGCGCGGCGATCGCCCGTGGCGACCGCCTGCATTAATCTAAGGTGCTGTTCTGCCAGCGCATTATCCATCTGTTTTCCGGATGCTTATTTTCCCATCCGAAGTATAGACAATTACTTAGGCATCAGAACGGTGTCGATCACGTCAATCACGCCGTTTTTCTGGTGGACGTCGTAGGTGCTGATGTTCGCCACGTTGCCTTTACCGTCTTTAAGCTGAATGTTGTGCGGGCCATTGCTCATGATCCACAGGGGCTGGCCGTTCACGGTTTTGAGCTCCGCGTGGCCGCCGCCCTGTTTAATTTTCGCTTCCAGGGCTTTCATATCGTAATTCCCGGCCACCACGTGATAGGTCAGGATGCTGGTGAGCGTCGCTTTGTTCTCCGGTTTCACCAGGTTATCGACCGTTCCGGCAGGCAGTTTGGCGAACGCCGCATCGGTCGGGGCAAAGACGGTGAAAGGCCCTTTGCTCTGCAACGTATCCACCAGACCGGCAGCTTTAACGGCGGCGACCAGGGTGGTGTGATCTTTTGAGTTCATGGCATTTTCGACGATATTTTTTTGCGGGAACATCGCCGCGCCGCCGACCATGACCGAACCGGAATCCATGGCGGCAAATGAGCCTGCGGTGAAGAGTAAGGCGCTGGATACGAATGCGATCTTAATGAACTTTTTCATCATACATCCTCGTAGTAGGGAGCTCAGGATTTGCTCACGTACTGATATACGAGGGAGGAGGCGGAACTGGATGCAGGAAAAATAAAATTAATTTTGCGCGCATCCTGCGCGCGCTGTTTTTGATAAGTGGGGAGACATCCCTGTCTGCTGTCATCACTCCTTTATCATTAGCGGACCGACACGCCTTCCAGCTTGCCGGACGACGTCATGTCAAACTCGGCGGTATAACCGTTTTTGCGCCAGCGGGTGCGCTCGCCGTTGGTGGAGTGCCATCCTGCATCTTCCATATAATCAACGGCTTCACCCTGGTATTTGCCCGCGATGTTGGAATCGATTTCACGCGCTATGTTACCCGTAGACTCATCGTCCCGATGGTGATGCCGGGTATGCCCGACGTGGCACGTTCCGTTAGCTTCATCAACCTGTGTACAGCCCGATTGTTCCAGCTGTGCGCGATAGGCTTCGCTGATAGCAAACACAGGCTGAGAAAATATGCCGCCAATCACGGCGAGTAAGATCCAATAGTTTGTTTTCATGATCATCTGCTCTGTTAACGATACCAGCAGCGTGAGCCGTTATCGGCCTGGCTGGCGTCTGCTAAGGTTTCACAATCCGGCAGTGAAACGCCGTCGCGGGTGATCATGTGATCTTTATTGTGGTGATGATGTTCATTGCTCGGCGGGGCAATAATACAGCCGGATAACATCAGCGTTGCGCCAGCAATAGTGAGTGCCATAAGAACTTTATTCATTCCGGTATTCCTGTCTTTGGGTTATGCATTTCATTAGCCGCAGTATTATTCCGTTTTAAATCGTCGGGTTCCTTACTCAAGCGGCATTTTTTAACGGGGGCTATCTGTCCGTGAAAGCATCATATGGAGTTATGAAACTAAAATAAAGAGGTCCGACCTGGTGTTATCTGTTGTTTTATTTGTATGAATTTAAAGGATAAAAAATTTCTCCATCGGCGTTGTTATTCAGTTGTTGTTTTTTATCGATGGTTTTGACTTTGTCTACATTAATAATCGTGGGTGCTTTTTGGATAATTCAAAGTAATCGATTACAGATAATTAACGAAAATAAACGAAATAAATCGTTAATGAGCGAGAAAATAAAATAGAGCGTTTTTCTAAGATTAATCCGCAGAGAAATTAAATTGTATGACGATTTATTCGCAGAGCAGGGTTATTACGCTGTTGTTTTTTTGACACCAGTGAAGAATAAATGCGTGGTTTTGCGGAAAACCGGCCAGAGGACGGGTTAGAGAGAGAGTCAGCGTGCTGTCTGATATCGCCGTTACCCAGGCGCTGTCAAAGCCCATAAAGGCGTTCACGCGCGGGAAGAGGGCTTTGAACAGGCTCTCTTTGGCGCTGAAAGCCAGCGTCAGGGCGAGGGAGAACGGATATCCCGTGCTGAGCAGCACGGATTTTTCCTCTGCACAGATGATCCCGTCCTGAATCTCAACGGATTCCTGCTCATCGATAAGCTGCTCGCCGTCGATGCCCACCAGCGCGTTATCGCCACGCACCGCCAGGGCGAATGCCTGGGTGCCGCTGTGAGAAATACTGCCCGCGACTCCAGCGGGCCACAGGGGTTCGCCGTTAGGGCCAATCCCCGGCACTGTCGCGATCGCCAAATCCTGTAGCGCATGCGCGGCGGCGATGCGTCCGGCCAGATGGTCGGCTTTACGTTTAGTGGCGGCATGGCTCAGGGCGGCGTGATGGGGCAGCCAGAGGAGATCGGCGTTGTCAAAAGTAGTGGGATCGAAATCAATGCGGTGAAGCGAGACGCCGCCGAGTGTCAGCAGGCTGTGAGTGGTTTGCATCGGTCCCCCTGATTGAACAAAGCCCCCTTCGGTGGAAGGGGGCTTACAGTCTATCAGAAGTGGGTGTTCACGCTCATGTACCAGGTGCGTCCCGGTTCGTTGTAGGTGTAAGCACCTGCACCGTACATGTACGCGCCGGTGGTGGCGTTCCCGGTGGTCTGGGCATTACCCGCGCGCCACTGGCGTTTGTCGAAGACGTTGTCCACGCCGCCGGTCAGGCTAACGTACTTAGTCACGTCCCAGGTCGCGCTCAGGCCGACGATGCTGTACGGGCTGACTTCGTCTTTCTCAGACCCGGTCACCGGCTGACCTTTGTAGTTGTATTTCTTCGGCTGCTGCTTGCCGTACCAGGTGAAGGTCGACTGCACAGAAACATCCTGCTGTACCTGCCAGCTCAGGGTTGAGTTCAGCGTGTACTCCGGGATGATCGACAGACGGTCGCCGGTCTCTTTGTTCTTACTTTGCAGCATGTAGGTGATGTTGTTGGTCCAGTTGACCGCATCCGTCACCGGCACGTTCAGTGTCCCTTCCAGCCCTTCTACCACGGCTTTCGGCACGTTTTCCCACTGATAAATATCGGTGGTGACTTTGCCGGAAGAGGTCTGGCCGATTGGCGCATAGCCAGCTTCGATTTTGTCGCGGTAGTCGTTACGGAACCAGGTCGCGCCCGCCAGCCAGCCGTCGCGTTTCCACTCAAGGCCGATCTCTTTGTTGATGCTGGTTTCGGCTTTCAGGTCGTCGTTACCCATCATGTAACAGCCGACGCCGTCACCGCTGGCGTAGCAACCCTGACCTTTGCTGTAGAGCAGATAGTTCGGGTTGGTCTGGTACAGGCTCGGCGCTTTGTACGCCCGGGCGATACCCATTTTCAGCGTGAAGTCATCACCCAGACCCTGGGACAGGTTCAGGGACGGGCTCCAGTTGTTGCCGACGATAGTGTGATGATCGAAGCGCAGCGCCGGGGTCAGCATAGTGCTGTCGGTCAGCTCCATGTTGTTTTCAGCAAACAGGGAGAAGATCTCCGCCTGGGAGTACGGGCTACGATCGTCGCTCAGGCCTGGGATCGCGCCGCCCTGTTGGGTCTGGGAGTTAGAGGCGTAATCCTTCATGCGCTGCTGGTTCCACTCGGTGCCCAGCGTCAGGTTCTGATTGACGAGGAAGTCGAACGGCAGGCTGACTTCGCTGTGCAGCGTGACGTCGGACAGATCCGTATCGGTAAACTTGTCGCTGTTGAACAGCCCTTCCAGACCGCCCGCCAGCCCTTCGCCGAGACGCGAGTTGCGGGTGTGCTCGTACTGCGCCCAGTTGCTGGTGGTCACGCCGTTATCCCAGCCGCCGTTCCAGGTCACCGCCCAGTTCTGGCGGTAGATACGGTTGGTCTCTTTGCCGTAATTCTTCTTCACCAGCCCGTTGGAGCTGTCGTCGTTGTTGGTGTTCTGCGTATCGCCCGCGTAGAGGTTGTTCTGGCGGCTGTAGCCCGCTTCAAACTCCAGAGACTGCATTGGAGCAAAGTCCCAGCGCACGACGCCGTTGATGTCTTTGTTTTCCACCCCCTCACGACCCGCAGGCAGGGTGCTGGAATACATCCCGGTACGCTCAGACTGATGGCCCTGGTTGATGTCCCATGCGTCGGCCTGGGTTTTGTCCAGATTACCGAACATGCGGAAGCTGAAATCGCCGCCCAGCGGCCCGCTCAGGCTGAAGTTGGTGCGCTTGGTGGAGCCTTCGTCTTTATGCTCCGGCGCGTTCAGATAGGTATTCCACGAACCATGCCACTGGTTGTCGAATTTTTTGGTGATGATGTTCACCACGCCGCCCGCCGCGCCGTTACCGTAGCGTGCGGCCGCCGGGCCACGAATGACTTCGATGCGCTCGATCATCTCTGGCGGCACCCAGCCGGTGTCACCACGGGTATCACGCTCGCCGCGCCAGCCCAGACGGATGGAGTTGCGGCTGGTGACCGGTTTGCCGTCGATCAGAATCAGGGTGTTTTCCGGGCCCATGCCGCGAATGTCGATCTGGCGGTTGTTCCCGCGCTGGCCGCTGGTGGAGTTCCCGGTCAGGTTCACGCCCGGCATGGTACGAATGATTTCGGCCACGTCGCGAGCGGGAGGGTTTTTACGGATTTCATCGGCAGTGATGGTGGAAACGCCCGGCGCCTGCAGGTTCTGCTCGGCGGCGGTGATCACCATGGTGTCTTCGTGCGCGGCGCTGCTGGTGGTTTTGTCCTCTGCCATCGCTGGCATGGCTACGCCGTAAATCCCCAGATTGACCAGCAAGGCCAGGGAGTGAATCTTCTTATTCATTGTACGTCCTGCTTTTCGTTGCCGCGTCCCCTTGGCTCCATTCCCTAACGGGAGAGGAGGCGGCATGACTTATCACCGGCACGTTGCGTAAGCAGCCCTGTCCTCGAGCGCACACAATGCGTGGCATGGTTATTTTATGAGCGCGCTTCCCACAGCGCGGGCACTACGCTATTGCAAATGCAAATAGTTATCAATAATATTATCAATAATTTTTACCGTGTATCAAAAAAGACGCAAAAAACATGAGGTTAAACGGGTGACGGCGCTAACAACGGGAAGTGAAGCCTGGTGGCAGTCCAAAACAGGTCCGGAATGGGTCCGCGAAGGCGAACAATATCGTGTTACATTCTGGTGGCGCGATCCGGCAGGGACAGAGCGCACATCGCCGGTACAGCGGGTGTGGATCTACATCACCGGCGTGACCGACCACCATCAAAATGCCCGACCACAATCCTTAACCCGCCTTCCCGACACCGACATCTGGCAATGGCAGGGGGAGTTCAGCCCCGAGTGGCGCGGCAGCTACTGTTTTATCCCCTCCGATAATCCTCAGGATTTCGACGAGACCGTCTTCACCGCCGACGCGCCGGACCGCATGGCCCTGCGCGAGGGCTGGCGCAAACTGCTGCCGAAAGCGATCGCCGATCCGCTAAACCGCCAGTGCTGGCGCGGCGGACGCGGCCATCCGGTGTCTGCACTTGAGATGCCGAATGCGCCGGTGCAGCCGGGCTGGAATCATCCCAATACGCCACATTCGCCGCCAAACTGCATCGAGTGGCACAGCCCGCGGCTGGGGAATTCGCGCCGTGTGTGGCTCTTCACCACTGGCGAGGAAAACCCGGCCGAGCGCCCGCTGGCGATCCTCCTCGACGGGCAGTTCTGGGCCGAAAGTATGCCCGTCTGGCCCGCGCTGACGGCGCTCACCAACGAGGGGCAGTTGCCGCCTGCAGTCTACGTACTCATCGATGTGATCGACACCGCCCATCGCAGCCGCGAGCTGCCCTGCAATCCCGATTTCTGGCAGGCGGTGCAGGAAGAGTTACTCCCGCAGATCCACGCCGTTACGCCTTTTAGCTCTCAGCCCGATCGCACGGTCGTCGCCGGGCAAAGCTTCGGCGGCCTGGCGTCTCTGTACGCCGGTCTCAACTGGCCGCAGCGCTTTGGCTGCGTGCTCAGTCAGTCGGGCTCCTACTGGTGGCCGCATCGCGGCGCGCAGCAGGACGGGCTGCTGATCGAACAACTCAAAGCGGGTGAAAAATCCGCCGAACACCTTCGCATCGTTCTTGAAGCGGGCCAGCGCGAGCCGCTGATTTTCCGGGCCAATCAGGCCATTTACGCCCAACTACAACACACACAGCAGTCGATTTTCTGGCGTCAGGTTGACGGCGGACATGATGCGCTTTGCTGGCGTGGCGGGCTGACGCAGGGGCTTATTACTCTCTGGCAGCCACTCATTCACTAACGCCAGGCAGGCGATTTTTTTCGACAGGAGTTAGGTATGGAATTCAGTAATCCCTTCGACAATCCGCAAGGGCTATTCGCCCTTTTGCAAAACGAAAACGGTCAGTACAGCCTGTGGCCCGCCCAGTGCGCGCAGCCTGCGGGCTGGCGTGAAGTGTGCCCCCCGCAGTCTCAGGAAGCCTGCCAGCAGTGGCTCGCCGAACACTGGCAGACGCTTCTCCCTTCACATTTCGCGGGGGAGAACGCATGAGCGCACATCTTCCTCTCGTCGCCGCCCAGCCGGGAATCTGGATGGCAGAACAGCTCTCGACCCTGCCGAACGCCTGGAGCGTGGCGCACTACGTTGAACTGAAAGGCGAAATCAACGCGCCACTGCTGGCGAAAGCCATCGTCGAAGGCATGATGCAGGCCGACACGCTGCGCACGCGTTTTAGCGAAGACAACGGCGAGGTGTGGCAGTGGATCGACGAATCCATGACGCTCGCCGAGCCGAAGCGTGTCGATCTGCGCGACAGCGCCGATCCGCACGCCGCTGCCGTGGCGCTGATGGAGGCCGATCTTGCGCAAAACCTGCGCGTCGACAGCGGTCAGTCGCTTGCCTTCCAGCTCCTGATTCAGGTCGAAGACAATCGCTGGTACTGGTATCAGCGCTATCACCATTTAGTGGTTGATGGCTTTAGTTTCCCGGCCATTACCCGCCAGATCGCCGCAATTTACGCCGCGTGGGCGAAAGACCAACCGACACCCGCGTCGCCGTTTACGCCGTTTGCAGAGGTGGTGGAAGAGTATCAGCGCTATCGCGACAGCGAGGCGTATCAGCGCGACGGCGCGTTCTGGGCCGAGCAGCGCAAACAGCTCCCGCCGCCGGTTTCACTGTCACCCGCGCCGCTGCCAGGCCGCGTCGCGACCACCGATATTTTACGTCTCAAGCTGGTGGCCGATCGCCGCGCGTTTAGTCAACTGACCGCCGCCTGCACGCAGGTTCAGCGCACGGATCTGGCCCTCGCGCTGGTGGCCCTGTGGCTGGGCCGCTTAACCGGTCGACTGGACTTCGCGGCGGGCTTTATCTTTATGCGTCGAATGGGATCGGCGGCGCTCACCGCCACCGGCCCGGTGCTCAACGTCCTGCCGATGGCGGTTAACATCAGCCCGCAGGAGACCTTGCCGGAGCTGGCCCTGCGCCTGGCGAATCAGCTGAAAAAGGTGCGCCGTCACCAGCGTTACGACGCCGAGCAGATTGTGCGCGACAGCGGCCGCGCAGCCGGAGACGAAGCGCTGTTTGGCCCGGTGCTGAACGTGAAGGTTTTTGATTATCAGCTGGATATCGACGGCGTCGAGGCCATTACACACACTCTGGCGACCGGCCCGGTGAACGACCTCGAACTGGCGCTGTTCCCGGGTGAGCAGGGCGGGTTGAGCATTGAAATTCTGGCGAACAAACAGCGCTACGATGAGGCGACGCTCACCCGTCACGTGGCGCGCCTGAACGCGCTGCTGGCGCAGTTTGCCGCCAATCCTGCGCTGCCGTGCGGCGAGGCGGAAACCGTCTCCGAAGAGGAGTATCACCAGCTGGCGCAGATCAACGACACCGGCGTGATGCTCGAAGCGACTACCCTGAGCGCGCTGGTGGCGGAGCAGGCGCACAAAACGCCGGACGCCCCGGCACTGGCGGATGCGCACACCGAACTGACCTATCGCCAGATGCGCGAGCAGGTAATCGCTCTGGCAAATCTTCTGCGCGAACGCGGCGTCAAACCCGGCGACAGCGTGGCGGTGGCACTGCCGCGCTCGGTGTTCCTGACCCTGGCGCTGCACGCGATTGTCGAAGCCGGAGCCGCCTGGCTGCCGCTCGATACGGGCTATCCCGACGATCGCCTGCATATGATGCTGGAAGATGCGCGTCCTTCTTTACTCATTACCACCGACGATCAGCTCCCGCGCTTTAGCGAGGTGCCGGATCTTACGACCCTGTGCTACGGCGAACTGCTGCCTGCGCAGGGCAGCGAACCGCTGAATCTGAGCACGCCGGAACAGACCGCCTACATCATCTTTACCTCCGGCTCGACCGGGCGCCCGAAAGGGGTGATGGTCGGGCAAACCGCCATCGTCAACCGCCTGCTGTGGATGCAAAACCACTATCCGCTGGATGCGCGCGACGTGGTCGCACAGAAAACGCCGTGCAGTTTTGACGTCTCGGTGTGGGAGTTCTGGTGGCCGTTTATCGCCGGGGCAAAACTGGTGATGGCCGAGCCGGACGCCCATCGCGATCCGCTGGCGATGCAGCAGTTCTTCGCCCGCTACGGCGTCACCACTACGCACTTTGTCCCGTCGATGCTGGCGGCGTTTGTCGCCTCCTTAACGCCGGAAAACGCCCACTGCTGCACCAGCCTGAAACAGGTGTTCTGCAGCGGCGAGGCGCTGCCAACCGAGCTGTGCCGCGAGTGGGAAGTGCTCACTCACGCGCCGCTGCACAATTTATATGGCCCGACGGAAGCGGCGGTAGACGTGAGCTGGTATCCGGCCTTCGGCGATGCGTTGGCGGCGGTAGAAGGCAACAGCGTGCCGATTGGTTTCCCGGTGTGGAATACCGGCCTGCGCATTCTGGACGCAATGATGCGCCCGGTGCCGTTTGGCGTGGCGGGCGATCTTTATCTGACCGGCATTCAGCTGGCGCAGGGGTATCTGGGCCGACCGGATCTGACCGCCAGCCGCTTTATCGCCGATCCTTTTGCGCCGGGTGAGCGCATGTATCGCACCGGCGACGTCGCCCGCTGGCTGGACAACGGCGCGGTGGAGTATCTCGGTCGCAGCGACGATCAGCTGAAAATTCGCGGTCAGCGCATAGAGCTCGGCGAAATCGACCGCGCGATGCAGGCCTTGCCTGACGTGGCGCAGGCGGTGGCCCATGCCTGTGTCTTCAATCAGGCGGCAGCGACCGGCGGCGATGCGCGCCAGCTGGTGGGCTACGTGGTATCGGACTCCGGTTTACCGCTGGATCGCGATGCGCTGCTCGACGCCCTGAAAGCGCAGCTTCCGCCACACATGGTGCCGGTGGTGTTGCTGCAAATCAGCGAGCTGCCGCTGAGCGCCAACGGCAAGCTGGATCGCAAAGCGCTGCCGCTGCCGGAGCTGACCAGCAAAGCCTCGGGCCGCGCGCCGGAAACCGAAACCGAAATCGCGGTGGCGCAGGCGTTCTCGGCGCTGCTCGGCTGCGAGGTGAACGACATTGAAGCCGATTTCTTCGCCCTCGGCGGCCACTCGCTGCTGGCGATGCGCCTCGCGGCGCAGCTTAGCCGCGCGTTCTCCCGCAAAGTCACGCCGGGGCAGATCATGGTCGCTTCAACGGTTAATCAGCTGAGCACGCTGCTGGATTCTTCAATGAGCGACGAACAGGCGCAGCGTCTCGGCTACGAAACGATCCTCCCCCTGCGCCAAAGCAACGGACCGACGCTGTTCTGCTTCCATCCGGCGTCCGGTTTTGCCTGGCAGTTCAGCGTGTTGGCGCGCTACCTCAGCCCGCGCTGGTCGATTACCGGGATTCAGTCTCCTCGCCCGGAAGGCCCGATGGCGCAGGGCGCGACCCTGGATGCGGTGATCGAGCATCATCTGCGCACCCTGCGCGCGCAGCAGGCGCAGGGGCCGTACTATCTGTTTGGTTACTCGCTTGGCGGGACCTTGGCACAGGGCATCGCCGCGCGGCTGCGCGAGCAGGGTGAAGAGGTTGCGTTCCTCGGCCTGCTGGATACCTGGCCGCCGGAGACACAAAACTGGGCGGAAAAAGAGGCCAACGGGCTGGACCCGGAAGTGCTGGCGGAGATCGAACGCGAGCGGGAAGCTTTCATGGCGGCCCAGCAGGGGCAGGCGTCGGGCGAGCTGTTTACCGCCATCGAAGGGAACTACGCCGATGCGGTGCGCCTGCTGACCACGGCGCACAGCTCGCGGTTTGACGGCAAAGCGACGCTGTTCGTCGCCGAACGCACGCGAACCATGGACCCGCATCAGGCGTGGGCCCCGTGGGTGGGCGAGTTAGAGGTCTATTCTCAGGATTGCGCTCATGTGGATATCATTTCTCCGCAGGCGTTCGAGAAGATTGGGCCGGTGTTGAAGGGGATTTTGGGGTAAGTGCGCGCTGTTGCCCTCACCCTAACCCTCTCCCACAGGGAGAGGGGACTCGGACTCCCTCTCCCTTTGGGAGAGGGGCGGGGTGAGGGGATCAAACCGCACGTTTCCCCAACGGCACCACCAGCGGCGTTCCCGCCACCGGGTCGTCAATAATCATGCAGCGCATCCCGTAGATCCGCTCGATAAGCTCTGGCGTCACGATCTCCTTCGGCGCGCCCTCCGCCACAATCTTCCCGTCGCGCAGCGCGATCAGATGTGTGGCATACCGGCACGCCTGATTCAGATCGTGCAGCACCGCCGCCAGCGTATAGCCCTGGGTGCGGTTCAGATCGCTCAATAATTCCAGCAGATCAATCTGATGGCTGATATCCAGCCAGGTCGTCGGCTCGTCGAGCAGCATGATCGCTGTTTCCTGCGCCAGCACCATCGCAATCCACGCGCGCTGTCGCTGGCCGCCGGAGAGGGTATCGACGCTTTGCCTTGCCAGATCGGTGATCCCCGTGGCCTGCATCGCGCGGGCCACGGCCTCTTCGTCCTCTTTCCGCCAACGGGTAAACAGCGGCTGATGCGGGTAACGCCCGCGCGCGACCAGCTCCTGCACGGTGATATCCCCCGGCGTGGTGGCGTTTTGCGCCAGCAGTCCAATCCGGCGCGCCACCTCTTTGCTGGCGTAACTCTGGATCTGCTCCCCGTCGAGAAACACGCTGCCGTGCTGGGGCGTCATCAGACGGCTCAGGGTGCGCAGCAGGGTCGATTTTCCGCAGCCGTTCGGGCCGATGATCGCCGTGAAATGGCCGTCGGGAATCGACACGGTCAGCTCGTCGACCACGATTTTTTTACCGTAGCCGAGGGTCAGTTTTTCGCCGCGCAAGCGGGACGTAATGGCATTCATTTCTTGCGGGACTCCTGGACTAACAAGACGATGAGGTAAATCCCGCCAAGGCTGACGGTCACCACACCCACCGGAAGTTGATAAGGCATAAAGAGCTGTTGCGCGCAGAGATCGGCGGCCAGCAACAGCAGCGCGCCGCACAGGGCCGACTGGGTCAGGCCCCAGCGCGCGGTGCCGCTGATGCGTCGTGCGATGTGCGGCGCGACCAGGGCAATAAACGAAATCGGCCCGGCGATGGCGGTGGAGGCGGCGGTTAACACCACCGCGACCAGCATCAGCGTCAGGCGCGAACGCTCAACGCTCACGCCCAGTGCGCAGGCGCTGTCGTCGCCCATCTCCAGCAGGCGCATTCTGCGCACCAGCAGCCAGGCACAGACCATCATCAGAGCGATAATCGGCGTGGCGGGCAGGGTTTTGGCCCACGTCAGGCCGTTGAGCGAACCCGCATTCCACAGCCCGGCGGAAAGGGACGTCTCTAACGAGGCGTGCAGCAGAAGCCAGGTGTTAAACGCCATCAGCATGGCGCGAATGCCGATGCCGATAATGATCAGGCGGAAGGTTTCGATGCCGTTGCGCCAGGCGAGCAGCCAGACGACAAGCGATGTCAAAATCCCGCCCGCCATCGCCGCAAAAGCAATCGCCGTGAGATGCTGACCAAACAGCACCATCGCCACCAGCACGCCGCTCCACGCCCCGGTGTTGAAGCCCATCACGTCCGGGCTGCCGAGGGGGTTGCGCAGCAGCGACTGGAAAATCGCGCCGCTCACGCCGAGCGCTGCGCCGACCAGGATCGCCATCACCACGCGCGGCAAGCGCCACTCAGTCACCACCATAGTGATGTTGCGCGGCGCGCTGCCGGTGAGCGCGTTAAACACCTGGCTGAAATCGAGGGTCACCGCGCCGCTGCGCAGGCTCCAGACCGCAATCAGCAGGCTGGCGGCGACCAGCAGCAGGCAGGAGAAGACTAAACGTCGGGACGGGGCCATCACAGGGCACCTCCGCGCTGGCGACGTACCAGGAAGATCAGCACCGGCGCGCCAATAAAGGCGCTAACCACTGAGACGCGCAGCTCACCCGGCACCAGCACGCGCCCGATGATATCGGCAAACAATAGCAGGGTCGGGGTGGCGAGTAGGGTGACCGGCAGGGACCAGCGGTGATCGGACCCGACAATCCAGCGCGCCATGTGCGGCATCATCAGGCCGATAAACGCAATCGGACCGACGACGGCGGTGGCGCTGCCGCACAGCACGGTGATCGCCAGTAAACCCATCAGCTGCGTGCGTGCGACGCGGCTGCCGAGCGCGGTGGCGGTGTCCGTTCCGAGGCTCAGGCTGTTCAGCGCCCGGCTGGAAAAAAGCGCCACGGCGGCGGCGATCAGCACCGGAATAGTGACGACTTTCAGGGTTTGCAGCGTGCGGATATCAAGCGTTCCCGCCTGCCAGAAACGCAGTTGATCCCAGACGTCCGGGTTGAGCAGGGCGATGCCGGAGGATAAGCCTTCGAGCACCGCGCCGAGCGCCACGCCCGCCAGGGTCAGGCGCACCGGGCTGAGCTGTCCGCCGCCCTGGCTGCCGGTGAACGCCACCAGCAGCGCCGCGGCCAGCGCGCCGCAGAAGGCCATCAGCAGTTGTTCCGTGGGGGAGGAAAATCCAAACAGCGCCGCGCCGAGAACGATGGCGAAACTGGCCCCGGCGTTAACGCCGAGAATACCGGGGTCGGCGAGGGGGTTGCGGGTCAGGGTTTGCATCAGCGCCCCGGCGAGGCCGAGCGCGGCACCGGCCAGCAGCCCGGCAAGGGTGCGCGGCAGTCGGGCGTCGAGCACAATAATGCAGTCTGCGCTCTGGCAGGTGCCGGACAGGGCATCGACGATCGTGGACGCGGGCAGCGGTTTCGCGCCGACCAGCAGGCTGAGTGCTACAGCAAGAAATAGCAGTATCAATAATACGGGCACGGCAGTGGCGCGCACCGTCAAAGGGGAAGACGACATAGCAACATCCATGATTTGATAATGATAGTAATTATCGTTATCTATCTTATTTGGCTATGTTAGCATGTGCCGCCATGGAATTGGTAGAAAGTTAGATTTGAAGGCATTGTTATGACTAAACAATCCTGGCTGCTCAACCTCAGCCTGCTCAGGACCCACCCGGCGTTTCGCGCGGTGTTTATCGCCCGTTTTATCTCCATTTTATCCCTCGGCCTGCTGGGCGTTGCCGTCCCGGTTCAGATCCAGGCCATGACGAACTCCAGCTGGCTGGTCGGTCTTTCGGTCACCCTGACGGGCAGCGCGATGTTTATCGGCCTGATGGTCGGCGGCGTGCTGGCGGACCGTTACGAGCGCAAAAAGCTGATCCTGCTGGCGCGCGGCACCTGCGGCGTGGGTTTCGTCGGGCTGTGCCTGAACGCCATGCTGCCGGAGCCGTCACTTGTCGCGATCTATGCGCTCGGTTTGTGGGACGGTTTCTTTGCCTCGCTGGGCGTGACGGCGCTGCTGGCGGCAACGCCTGCGCTGGTCGGGCGTGAGAATCTGATGCAGGCCGGGGCGATCACCATGCTCACCGTGCGTCTGGGGTCGGTCATTTCCCCGATGGTCGGCGGCCTGCTGCTGGCGACCGGGAACGTGGCCTGGAACTACGGCCTGGCGGCGGCGGGGACCTTTATCACCACGCTGACCTTGCTGCGTTTGCCGCTGCTGCCCCCTCCGCCGCAGCCGCGCGAGCACCCGCTGAAATCCCTGATGGCGGCGATCCGTTTTCTGTTCAGCAATCCGCTGATCGGCGGCATTGCGCTGCTGGGCGGGCTGCTGACGATGGCGAGCGCGGTGCGCGTGCTTTATCCGGCGCTGGCGCTGGAGTGGCAAATGAGCGCCTCGCAGATTGGTCTGCTGTACGCGGCCATCCCGCTCGGCGCGGCGTTTGGCGCGCTGACCAGCGGTAATCTGGCGCAGAGTGCGCGTCCGGGGCTGATTATGCTTTCGGCCACGCTGGCGTCCTTTATCGCCATCGGCTTCTTCAGCCTGATGCCGTTCTGGGCGCTGGGCGTGGTGTGTCTGGCGCTGTTTGGCTGGCTGAGCGCCATCAGTTCTCTGCTGCAATACACCCTGATTCAGACCCAGACGCCGGAAGGGATGCTTGGGCGGATCAACGGCCTGTGGACCGCGCAGAACGTGACGGGTGATGCGATTGGTGCGGCGATTTTAGGCGGGCTGGGGGTGATCATGACCCCGGTGGCGTCGGCGAGCAGCAGCGGGTTTGTATTAGCCATCATCGGGGTGATTTTGTTGATGACGTTGGCGGAGTTGCGCCGGTTTCGTCAGGAGCCCGCCACGGTTTAAACCGGTGGACATTGCCGGGTGGCGGCTTCGCCTTACCCGGCCTACAAAACCCGTAACGACACGAAACGTAGGCCCGGTAAGGCGTAGCCGCCACCGGGCGCAGCGGTTATCCAAACACCGCACTCAGCCTCTGCAACACCAGCATCGCACTGTAATAATCCAGACGGAATGTCTCCGTCCCGAGCGCCCAGACGCGTTTGTTTTCGACAGACGGCAGGTGCGCCAGCAGCGGATTCGCGTAAATCGCATCGACATCTTTCTGGTCGCCCGCAAACAGGAACAACCCTTGCCCGTTCAGACCCGTCGCCAGGTTTTCACCCCCGAGCTGGATAATATCGTGGCGTTTCCCCTGGCTTTTTGACGTCGTCAGCCCGGCAGGTAAATCAGCCAGCTGGAAACCGAGCTGCTGCAGGAATTTGCCCTGCGCGGATTCTGGCGTCCACAGGTTCGCGCTGTGCGCCGCGGCGGTGTAAACGATAGCGTTGACCGGCTGCGGCGGCAGCTTCATCTGCTGTTTCACCTGCGCGAGCTGCTTATCGAATTCGGCGATGCGCGCGGCGGCCTGCTTCTCCTGCCCGGTGATGGTCCCGAGCTGGGTCAGCAATGCCTGCCAGCTTTTGTCGTCGTAATTAATGACCAGCGTCGGGGCGATAGCCGACAGCTGATCGTACAGCGCCAGCGCAGAATCACCGCCGGTGGCGCTAATCAGGATTAAGTCCGGCATTTGCGCGGCCACGGCTTCGGCGCTCGGTTCGCCGATGTACAGGCGGCTCAGTTTGCGCGTTTTCGCGATATCGCCCCACTGGCGCATAAAGCCCTGCGCATCCGCCACGCGGTTGTTCGGCGTGGTTGCGCCGCTGGCAATGACCGGCGCGTCAATCGCCAGCAGGGAGCCGGTGAGGGTCACGCTGGTGGAGACAATGCGCGTCGGTTTGCTCTCAAGGGTGTGGGTACCCTGGCTGTCGCTCACCTGACGCGGCCAGTCGGCGGCGGTGGCTGAGGTTAGTCCTAAAACAAAAAGTCCTGCTAAAAGCAGGGCGTTACGACAAACAGCGGGGAGTTTCACAAAGCGGCATCCTGTTTTCGTTGAAGTTAATGCTTCTCATTTTCATGAATGCGCCGAAGGGATGCAAGCGATAGTCGCACAAGATGCGCTGTCGGCGGTTGACACCGTCGCGCTCACCGATTAGGTTAGCCATCGAAAATATAAATGATAACTATTCGTAATGCGTTTATCGTTTAAGGAGGATGATATGGATACGTCATTGGCTGAGGAAGTTCAGCACACCGCGACCACGCTGCAATCAGACAGCTTTTTCTTTATGTCGCCTTATCGCAGTTTCACCACGTCAGGCTGTTTTGCCCGCTTTTCTGAATCCGCCGTCGGCGGCGACGATCCGGCTGGTGCCTTCCAGCAAAAACTGGCGCAGGCCTTTCGGCAGGCCAAAGCCCAGGGGATAACGCACCCGATTATGGTCGGCGCGATCCCGTTCGATACCCGCAAACCGTCGTCACTGTTTATTCCGCAAAGCTGGCAAACCTTCTCGCGCCCGGCGCGACAGAAATCCGCGCGCTACCTTCCCGGCGCGCAGGAGCTGACCGTTACCCGACGCACCGAAATCCCATCGCAGCCGATTTTCGAAGAGATGGTGGCCCGCGCCGCCGCGCTCACCGCCACGCCGCAGGTGAATAAAGTGGTGCTCTCGCGCCTGATTGATATCGCCGCCGATCAGAAGATCGACAGCGGGGCGTTGCTTGAGCGTCTGATCGCGCAAAACCCGGCCAGCTTTAACTTCCACGTGCCGCTCGAAGACGGCGGCGTGTTGCTCGGCGCCAGCCCGGAATTGCTGCTGCGCAAAGAGGGGGCGCATTTTAGCTCCCTGCCGCTGGCCGGTTCCGCGCGCCGCCAGCCGGACGACATGCTGGACCGCGAAGCCGGGAACAAACTGCTGGCCTCGGAAAAAGATCGCCACGAGCACGACCTGGTGACTCAGGCGATGAAAACTGTGCTCGAAACGCGCAGCCACCATCTGACCATGCCTTCCTCGCCGCAGCTGGTGACCACGCCGACGCTCTGGCATCTGGCGACGCCGGTCGAAGGCGAAGCGCGCGAGAACGAGAATGCCCTGACGCTGGCCTGCCTGCTGCACCCAACGCCTGCCCTGAGCGGTTTCCCGCATCAGGCGGCGAAACAGCTGATTGCTGAACTCGAGCCGTTCGATCGCGAACTGTTCGGCGGCATCGTCGGCTGGTGCGACAGCGAAGGCAACGGCGAGTGGGTTGTGACGATCCGCTGCGCGCGCATTCATGAAAAAACGGTTCGCCTGTTCGCGGGCGCGGGCATTGTCCCGGCCTCTTCGCCGGTCGGCGAGTGGCGCGAAACCGGGGTGAAACTTTCCACCATGCTCAACGTTTTTGGCCTGCACTGAGGAATCATCATGACCCTTCCCTTTACCCGCTGGCCCGAAGATTTTGCCCGGCGCTACCGTGAAAAAGGCTACTGGCAGGATCTGCCCCTGACCGACATTTTGACCCGCCACGCCGACCGCGACGCGACGGCGATTATCGACGGCGAGCGCCAGTACACGTATCGCCAGTTCCATCAGGCGGTCAACAATCTGGCGTCCGCATTGCAGGCGCAGGGCGTGAAGCGCGGTGAGACGGCGCTGGTGCAGCTCGGCAATGTCGCCGAGTTTTACGTTACCTTCTTTGCGCTGCTGCAGGTGGGCGTGGCGCCCGTCAATGCCCTGTTCAGCCATCAGCGCAGCGAGCTGAACGCCTACGCCACGCAGATTGAACCTGCGCTGCTGATTGCCGACAGGCAGCACGCCCTGTTTGCGGGCGATGAGTTCCTCAATACCTTTGTCGACCAGCACCGCTCCGTGCGCGTGGTGCTGCTGCGCGGTGATACGGGCGAACACGCCCTGGAAGCGGCGATAGCGCGCCCGGCGGATAACTTTATCGCCAGCCCAACGCCCGCCGACGAAGTGGCGTTTTTCCAGCTCTCCGGCGGCAGCACCGGCACGCCGAAGCTGATCCCGCGCACCCACAATGACTACTACTACAGCATTCGCCGCAGCAACGAGATTTGCGCCATCAACAGCCAGACGCGCTACCTGAACGCGCTGCCTGCCGCGCATAACTACGCGATGAGTTCCCCTGGCTCGCTGGGCGTGTTCCTTGCGGGCGGTTGCGTGGTGCTGGCGAACGATCCAAGCGCGACGCTCTGTTTTCCCCTGATTGAAAAGCATCAGATCAACGTCACCTCGCTGGTGCCCCCGGCGGTCAGCCTGTGGTTGCAGGCGATTGCCGAAGGGGCGGGCAACGCCCAGCTCGCGTCGCTGGCATTGTTACAGGTGGGCGGCGCGCGCTTGTCTGCGACCCTTGCCGCGCGGATCCCGGCGGAGATCGGCTGCCAGCTACAGCAGGTGTTTGGCATGGCGGAAGGGCTGGTGAACTACACCGCGCTTGACGATTCGCCAGAAAAAATCATGAACACCCAGGGCCGTCCGATGTGTCCGGACGACGAAGTGTGGGTCGCGGATGAGCACGGTAATCCGCTGCCGCGCGGCGAAGTCGGACGCCTGATGACGCGCGGGCCGTACACCTTCCGCGGCTATTTCAAGAGCCCGGAGCACAACGCCAGCGCCTTTGACGCCGACGGCTTCTACTGCTCGGGCGATCTGATCGCCATCGACGAGCAGGGTTACATCACCGTTCAGGGGCGTGAGAAAGATCAGATTAACCGCGGGGGCGAGAAGATCGCCGCCGAAGAGATCGAAAACCTGCTCCTGCGCCACGAGGCGGTGATCCATGCGGCGCTCGTCAGCATGGAAGACAGCCTGCTGGGCGAGAAAAGCTGCGCGTATCTGGTGGTGAAAACTCCGCTGCGGGCGGTGGACGTGCGGCGTTTTCTGCGCGAGCAGGGCGTGGCGGATTTCAAGCTGCCGGATCGCGTGGAGAGCGTGGATGCGCTGCCGCTGACGCCGGTAGGAAAAGTGGACAAGAAACAATTGCGCCTGTGGCTGGCTGAACGCGCCCAGGGCTGAGGAGTGAAACATGGCAATTCCAAAATTAACCGGTTATGCGCTGCCAACGGCGGCCGAACTGCCAAACAACAAAGTGAGCTGGGCGTTTGAGCCGGAGCGCGCGGCGCTGCTGATCCACGATATGCAGGAATACTTCCTCAACTTCTGGGGCGACAACTGCCCGATGATGGAGCAAGTAGTGGCGAACATCGCCGCGCTTCGCGAGTACTGCAAAAAGCACAACATTCCGGTCTATTACACCGCCCAGCCGAAAGAGCAGAGCGATGAAGATCGCGCCCTGCTGAACGACATGTGGGGACCGGGCCTGACCCGTTCTCCGGAGCAGCAGCGCATTGTCGCCGAACTGGCCCCTGACGAAGCCGATACCGTGCTGGTGAAGTGGCGCTACAGCGCGTTCCACCGCTCGCCGCTGGAGCAGATGCTCAAAGAGACGGGCCGTAATCAGCTGCTGATCACCGGTGTTTATGCCCATATCGGCTGCATGACCACCGCCACCGATGCGTTTATGCGCGATATCAAACCCTTCTTCATCGCCGATGCGCTGGCCGATTTCAGCCGCGAAGAGCACCTGATGTCCCTCAACTACGTGGCGGGTCGTACCGGTCGCGTGGTGATGACCGACGAACTGCTGCCGTCCGTACCGGCAAGCAAAGAGGCTTTGCGCGCGGTGGTGCTGCCGCTGCTGGATGAATCCGACGAGCCGATGGATGACGAGAACCTGATCGATTACGGTCTGGACTCTGTGCGCATGATGGCGCTCGCCGCCCGCTGGCGCAAAGTGCATGGCGATATCGACTTTGTGATGCTGGCGAAAAATCCGACCATTGATGCCTGGTGGGCGCTGCTCTCCCGCGAGGTGAAGTGATGGCCGGGTTTGATTTCACGGGTAAAACCGTCTGGGTGACCGGGGCCGGAAAGGGCATCGGTTACGCTACGGCGCAGGCCTTTGCCGAGGCGGGCGCGCGGGTGACTGGTTTTGATCTCGCATTCCCGGAGCAGGAATATCCCTTCGCCACTGAAGTGCTGAACGTGGCGGACGCCACCCAGGTGAGCGACGTCTGCGGGCGCGTGCTGGCGACTGTCGAGCGCCTCGACGTGCTGGTGAACGCGGCAGGGATTTTGCGCATGGGCGCGACGGATCAGCTCTCGCAGGACGACTGGCAGCAGACTTTTGCCGTCAACGTCGGCGGGGCGTTTAACCTGTTCCAGCAGACGATGGGCCAGTTCCGCCGCCAGCAGGGCGGGGCGATTGTCACCGTCGCGTCTGACGCGGCGCACACCCCGCGCATCGGCATGAGCGCGTACGGTGCATCGAAAGCGGCGCTGAAAAGCCTGGCGCTGACCGTCGGGCTAGAGCTGGCGGGCAGCGGCGTGCGTTGCAATATTGTCTCGCCGGGGTCGACGGATACGGACATGCAGCGCACCCTGTGGGTGAGCGATGACGCCGAGCAGCAGCGCATTCGCGGGTTTGGCGAGCAGTTTAAGCTCGGTATTCCGCTCGGCAAGATTGCGCGTCCGCATGAAATTGCCAACACCATTCTGTTCCTCGCCTCGGATCTCGCCAGCCACATCACGCTGCAGGATATTGTGGTCGACGGCGGCTCAACCCTGGGGGCGTAGATGATCTGGAAACGTCATTTGTCCCTTGAAGAGCTGAACGCCACCAGTCTGAACACCATGGTGGCGCATCTTGGGATGGTTTACACCCGTATCGGTGACGATACCCTCGAAGCCGAAATGCCGGTGGATGCACGGACGCATCAGCCGTTTGGTCTGCTGCACGGCGGAGCATCGGCGGCGCTGGCGGAGACGCTCGGTTCGATGGCCGGTTTTCTGATGACCCGCGACGGGCAAAACGTGGTGGGAACGGAGTTGAATGCCACCCATCATCGCGCCGTGTCGCAGGGGAAAGTGCGCGGCGTGTGCCAGCCGTTGCACCTGGGGCGGCAGAACCAGAGCTGGGAGATTGTGGTGTTCGACGAGCAGGGACGGCGGTGTTGTACCTGTCGGTTAAGCACGATGGTGTTGGGGTAGGTTTTGTGCCCGCCTGTTTGTCGGGTGGCGGCTGCGCCTTACCCGACCTACAAAATCCCCGAATGTAGGCCCGTTAAGCGTTAGCGCCACCGGGCAATCCCCCCGCGAAGGTGATCTCCGTAACAATGTCGCGTAAATATCTGGTTTGACCACGCATTATTGAGTTTCAAAGTTGTTAAATTTTAAGCCGTGATCTAGAAACAAAATGTAACATCTCACTGTTTCACGCTAACGGAAAACAACTATGAACAACTCAGGGAAATACCTCATCTGGGCCGTGCTCTCCGTTGTGGGCGCATTCGCTCTGGGCTATATCGCCCTCAATCGTGGTGAACAGATCAATGCGCTATGGATTGTCGTCGCTTCCGTCTGCATTTATCTGATCGCGTATCGTTTCTATGGCCGTTTTATTGCCGACAAAGTGCTGGCGGTCGACGGCACGCGCATGACGCCTGCGGTTCGTCATAACGACGGGCTGGACTATGTGCCTACCGATAAAAAAGTGCTGTTCGGTCACCACTTCGCCGCGATTGCCGGGGCGGGGCCGTTGGTCGGGCCGGTGCTGGCCGCGCAGATGGGCTATCTGCCTGGGATGATCTGGATCCTCGCGGGTGTGGTGCTGGCCGGTGCGGTGCAGGACTTCATGGTGCTGTTTGTCTCCACCCGCCGCGACGGGCGCTCGCTCGGTGAGCTGGTGAAAGAGGAGATGGGTGCCACGGCCGGGGTGATCGCGCTGATCGCCACCTTTATGATCATGGTGATCATTCTGGCGGTGCTGGCGATGATCGTGGTGAAAGCCCTGACCCACAGTCCGTGGGGCACTTACACCGTGGCCTTCACCATTCCGCTGGCGATTTTCATGGGGATCTACATTCGTTATATCCGCCCAGGGCGTATCGGTGAAGTGTCGGTGATTGGCCTGTTCTTCCTGGTCTTCGCGATTATCTCCGGCGGCTGGGTGGCGGAAAGCCCAACCTGGGCGCCGTACTTTGACTTTACCGGCGTGCAGCTGACCTGGATGCTGGTGGGCTACGGTTTTGTGGCGGCGGTGCTGCCGGTCTGGCTGCTGCTGGCCCCGCGCGATTACCTCTCTACTTTCCTGAAAATCGGCACCATTGTCGGTCTGGCGATCGGCATTCTGATCATGCGTCCGACCCTGACCATGCCAGCTCTGACCAAATTCATCGACGGCACCGGCCCGGTCTGGACCGGCAACCTGTTCCCGTTCCTGTTTATCACCATTGCCTGCGGGGCGGTGTCTGGCTTCCACGCGCTGATTGCTTCCGGGACTACGCCGAAAATGCTGGCCAATGAAAATCAGGCCTGCCTGATTGGCTATGGCGGCATGCTGATGGAGTCCTTCGTGGCGATTATGGCGCTGGTCTCGGCCTGCATCATCGATCCGGGCGTGTACTTTGCGATGAACAGCCCGATGGCGGTGCTGGCTCCGGCCGGAACCGTTGACGTAGTGGCCTCTGCGGCACAGGTAGTGAGCGGCTGGGGCTTCGCGATTACCCCGGAAACCCTGACGCACATTGCGAACGAAGTGGGGGAACAATCGATCATCTCTCGCGCGGGCGGTGCGCCGACGCTGGCGGTGGGGATGGCGTATATCCTTCACGGCGCGCTCGGCGGGCTGATGGATGTGTCGTTCTGGTATCACTTCGCGATTCTGTTCGAAGCGCTGTTTATCCTCACGGCGGTCGATGCCGGGACGCGTGCGGCGCGCTTTATGCTCCAGGATTTGCTCGGGGTGATCTCCCCGAATCTGAAGCGCACCGATTCCCTGCCCGCCAACCTGCTGGCAACGGCGCTGTGCGTGCTGGCGTGGGGCTATTTCCTTCATCAGGGGGTCGTGGATCCGCTCGGTGGGATTAACACCCTGTGGCCGTTGTTCGGTATCGCCAACCAGATGCTGGCCGGCATGGCGCTGATGCTTTGCGCGGTGGTGCTGTTCAAGATGAAACGCCAGCGTTACGCGTGGGTGGCACTGCTGCCAACGGCGTGGCTGCTGATCTGTACGCTCACCGCGGGCTGGCAGAAAGCGTTTAGCCCGGATAATAAAGTCGGCTTCCTCGCGATTGCCAATAAGTTCCAGGCGATGATCGACAGCGGCAAAATCCCGGCGCAGTACACGGAGTCGCAGCTCTCGCAGCTGGTGTTTAACAACCGTCTGGATGCCGGGCTGACCATCTTCTTTATGGTGGTGGTTGTGGTGCTGGCGTTGTACTCTCTGAAGACCGCGCTGGCGGCGCTGAAAGAAGACAAGCCGACCGCGAAAGAGACGCCGTACGAGCCGATGCCGGAAAACCTGGATGAGATTGTGGTTCAGGCAAAAGGGGCGCATTAACAAAACCATGTCGGGTGGCGCTAACGCTTACCCGACCTACGCTTCTTATCCCCCTCTCCCTTTGGGAGAGGGTCGGGGTGAGGGGACAACACGAGAATCAACCATGTTCGATACCCTATCCAAAGCAGGGAAATACCTCGGCCAGGCGGCCAAAATGATGATTGGTGTGCCGGATTACGACAACTATGTCGAACATATGCGCGTCACGCATCCGGACCAGACGCCGATGACCTACGAGGCGTTTTTCCGCGATCGTCAGGACGCCCGTTACGGCAGCAAAGGCGGGGCGAAGTGCTGTTAACCCTCTTTCGGGAAGTAAAGGCTGATTTGTTCCTGGGTGCAGCCGTAAATAGCGGCGAGCTTTTCGCGGGTACGTTTTTGCGGGCGGGAGTCCAGCGCTTCGAGCTGTGAAACGGCGGACTGGCTGATGCCCAGTTTGTCGGCCACTTCCTGCTGGGATAAGCCGCGCAGAATGCGCCAGGCGGCTTGCAGGCTGACGTTTTCTTTGTCCATCACGTTGCAAACCTCACCGGGAAGCCCGACATCATCATAGATATCGTGTTCGCATTCGATATCCTCCAGATCGTCATCGGTTTCATCGTCGAATTCTGATAGCTGCAAACACATACGAAAGTACTCTTTATAGGGGATCACGGCGTACTGCGGATTCCCTTCGCTATCTTTGATAATTTGAACGGCCATAAGGTACGATTTCCTCGTGTAGATAGTTGGTCGACGTTCTGCGTTTCACGGAGATGATGTAGCACTCATCCTGCTCTTCGCCGCGCATTGTGAAGATGATCCGATAATCACCCACCCGCATACGGTAGTGGTTGTCGGGTGTCGTCATTTTTCTGATATCGGGCCTGGGCGCGGAGCGATCGTTGATATCAGAAAATTTCGCTTTTATTCGTTCCCGATACCTGGCGTCGATTTTGCTCAACTCTTTTTTCGCCACATTCGACCAGACAACCCTCATCTGTTCCTCCACTTTACACCCCCACTCTTTATAAGGAAATAATAAGACTATTAGACAAATTCTGAATTTCTTATACGTCACTCTAGAGCGCGGGATTTTACGGCGAAAGGGGCAAAACGAAGGGTGTCGAGGCGGCTCGCAAGCGCCTCTGTCAGGCGACAGAGGCGTGCAAAAAATGTGGAAGCAGGATTCAGGCGTTTAACCCTCCATCCACGTCCAGACCGGTGCCGGAGATCTGCCCGGCGGCTGGGCTTGCCAGGAAGGTGACCGCCGCCGCGATATCTTCCGGCTGGCCGTAATGACCGGTGGCAATCAGCTGGCGCTGAGAGTCGGCCTGCTCGCCATCTTCCGGATTCATGTCGCTGTTGGTCGGGCCGGGATGGACCAGATTGACAGTAATTCCGCGCGGACCCAGATCGCGGGCCAGACCGCGAGTCAGGGAGTTAAGCGCCGATTTGGTCATGGAGTAGACGGAGATTCCCGGCTGGGCGACACGGTTGGCGAGACAGCTGCCGATATTGATGATGCGTCCGCCGTCAGAGAGATGAACGAGTGCGGCCTGAGTGGCGATGACCACACCGCGGATGTTGACGTTGATCAGGGCATCGATATCCGCCAGCGTCATGGACTCCAGCGGGCCGCCGCGCGCAATCCCGGCGTTGTTGACCAGAATATCCAGCCCACCCAGGGTTCGCGCCGCATGAGTCACGGCATCCTGAATGGCCTGTGCGCTGGCGCTGTCAGCCTGAATCGCCTCGCTGTGACGGCCAAGTGCGGCGATCTCATCGGCGACGGCCTGAGCTTTGTCGGCGGATTTTTCATACGTAATAACCACGTCAGCCCCGGCCCGGGCTAATGACAGCGCAATCGCACGCCCCAAACCACGACTGGCACCGGTAACCAGCGCCTTCTTACCCGTTAAATCAATCTGCATGATGACCTCGTTGAGAGTGGTGAGAATCATCATTAGGTATAGACGGTCGGGGCGATTAGCGGCTGAAGTTTTCCACCTTCACCAGCGCAGCGTAAAGCGTCTCTGGCGTAAGGGTCACCGGCAGGAAGTGGATCGACTCCACCGGGCGCAGCGTGTGGGCGATCACCTTATCCAGCTCGGCGCGATTGTGGATATCCACGTCCAGTTCACGCAGGGTTGTCGGCAGATGAAAACGCTGATACGCCGCGATTAACTGCGTGAGAACGTCGTCCTGACCGAGCAGGGCGCTCTGTACCAGAATGCCGTAGGCGACTTTGGTGCCGTGGAGGAATTTGTCGGTCTGCGGCAGCACCGTTAACCCGTTGTGCACCGCATGCGCCGCTGCCACGCGGGTGTAACGCTCGCCCAGCCCGCCGACCATCCCGCCGCCGGCAATAATGGCGTCGACCACATCGCGAAACGCCTGGGTCTGCTCGCCACGAGCCTGATCCGCCAGCGCTTGTTCGCTGCTCTCCAGCAGCACGTCGCGGATCGCCAGCGCGCCGTTGATGCCGAGCCGCACCGTCAGCGACAGCTCTTCCGGTTTCGGGGCCAGCACCACCGCTTCGTACCATTTCGCCAGCGTATCGCCGATCCCTGCCAGCAGATACTCCGCCGGGGCGTTGAGGATAATTTGCGGCTCGACCAGTACCAGGAAGTTGGCGTCATCGAAAATCTCAAACTGCAGCGCCTGACCGGCGTCGTTGTACCACACGGAGAGCGGCGTCCAGGCCGCGCAGGTGGCGGCAATCGTCGGAATGCCGACGAATGGCGCACCCAGCCGACGCGCCACCGCTTTGACCGTGTCGAGCACCGCGCCGCCGCCCACGCCGATCACCACGCTGACGTCCGAACCCGATTCATTCACCAGATGGGTGACATCGCGCTCGCTGCAGTGGCCTTTAAACAGCAGATGCTTCGCCCCAGGCGCGTTGAAACTCTCCGGCAGGAACGGACGGGCGCCGTCGATGGCGCGTTCGCCGTAGATCCATACCGCACGGGAAAGCTGCTCCGGGGTGAAGAAATCGTTCAGGCGCGCGAGGCTGCCGCTGTGGGAGAAATAGTTTGCCGGGCCGGGTACGACGCGAATATCAGTGTTGCTCATGAGGGTGTCCTTTTTGCGAAGCGCTAACCCGATGTTATGTCTGGACATCCGGATGGCTAATAATATTTCGCTTTATCTTATGCCTTTTCACTCGTTGCCAGTCAACCCCAGCTGTGAAAAATTCCATAAATCAAAATATTAAATGAGAAGGAATGACAGCGGATGGGTTCCAGTCGCCTTGAGATGCGCGGTATCAGCCTGGCCTTTTCCGGCTTTCAGGCGCTGTCACGTGTGGATTTCACCCTGACGGGCGGATCCGTCCATGCGCTGACGGGGGCCAACGGGGCGGGAAAATCAACGCTGATGGCGGTGCTCTGCGGTACGCATGACCACTACGAGGGTGAAATCAGTATTAACAATCAGCCGGTGGGCATCCGCGAGCCGCTGGATGCCAAACAGCTGGGGATTCACCTGGTGCAGCAGGAAGTGGACGTGGCGCTGATCCCGGGGTTAAGCATCGCCGAAAACATCATGCTCGATAATCTGGCGCAGCCGGGTCATCGCTACCGCTGGCGCGCCATTCGCGAGCAGGCGCAGCAGGCCCTGGCGCAGCTGGATGTTTCCCTCAACGTGCGCCGTTCCATCGATAGCTGCACCCTCGCCGAAAAGCAGCAAATTCTGCTGGCGCGGGCCCTGTCGCACCACTGCCGTTTTCTGATCCTCGATGAACCTACCGCGCCGCTGGACGCCCACGAAAGCGAGCGCCTGTTCGCGGTGGTCAAGCGCCTGCAACAGCAGGGCATCGGGGTGGTGTTTATCTCCCATCGCATTCATGAGCTGAAAGCCATCTGCGACACCCTGACGGTGCTGCGCGACGGCAAGCTGATTGAGTCCGGCCCAATGGCGTCGCTCTCGGGCGAAGCCATCGTCGAGAAGATGCTCGGCCACGAGCTGAGCGATATCTACCCGCCAGCGAGGCCGCCGCACAGCGACGAAACCCTGCTGCGCGTGGAAGGACTGCACGACGAAGCACTGCTGAAAGATATCTCCCTGCATCTGCGCAAAGGCGAAATTCTGGGTATCGCAGGGCTTGCCGGAGCGGGAAAAACCGAGCTGTGCAAGGCGCTGTTTGGCGCCTCGAAAAGCCGCGTCGACAGCGGAGAATTAAATCATCAGGCATGGAAACCGCGCGATCCGGCGGATTCGGTGCTGCGCGGGCTGGCGCTGGTGCCGGAAGAGCGGCGCAAAGAGGGGATTTTTATCGACGAGCCGGTGAGCATGAATCTGGCCGTCAGCGCGGATAACAGCTTCTCGCGCTGGAGCCTGTTTGGTCATCGTCAGGCGTGGCGCTGGGCCGAGGAAGTGATTGCCCGTGTCGGCGTGCGGGCGCGTGGGCCAGGGCAGGTTTTGCGCCGTCTGTCGGGCGGGAATCAGCAGAAAGTGGCGATTGGCAAATGGCTGCGCGGTAACGCCAGCGTGCTGATTTTTGACGAGCCGACCAAGGGCGTGGACGTGAAGGCCAAAACCGATCTGTTCCAGCTGATCGACGGTCTGGCGCGCGAAGGCAAAGGGGTGATCTATGCCTCGGGCGAATTCGCTGAGCTGGTGGGGTTGTGCGACCGCATCTGCGTGCTGTGGGACGGGAAGATCGTGGCGGAAATCGCCGGGGCTGAGGCCCGCGAAGAGACATTACTTTATTATTCAACCGGAGGTACGGCGTCGTGAGCAAGGCCCTTTCAGTGAATGCGACGGCGTCGGGCCGTCAGCAGTTTTTCGATTTTCTCTACAAATGGGGCATGTTGCTGACCGTGGTCGCGCTGGTGGCGATTTTTGGCATCGCGTCGGACAACTTCCTCGACCCGTTCAACATCATCAATATCCTGCGATCGATCGCCATTGTGACGGTGATTGCGATTGGGGTGTCGATCTCGCTGACCGTCGGCGGGTTCGATCTCTCCGTCGGTTCAACGGCGTCGCTGGCAAATGCGCTGGTGATTTCGCTCTTCGTCTGGCATGGCTTTGGGACGACCGAGTCGATTCTGATCACCCTCGCGCTCTGTACGCTGGTCGGGCTGTTTAACGCTTTCCTGATTGTCATTCTGCGCATTCCGGACATGCTGGCGACCCTCGCCAGTCTGTTTGTCATTCAGGGCGTGGCGATGACCTACAGCTACGGTGGCTCCATTACCGAAAACATGGTGCTGCCGAGCGGCGACATGGCCGAAGGAACTATTCCGGCGGCGTTCGGCCTGCTCGGCCAGGTGCCGACCATCGTGATCATCATGCTGGTGGTGACGGTACTGGCGCAGCTGGGACTGTCGCTGACCACCCACGGGCGGCGCATGTACGCCATCGGCGGCAACCCGGAAGCGGCGCGCCTGTCCGGCATTCGCACCACGCGCTACAAAGTGGCGGCGTATGTGATCGCCTCTCTGCTGGCCGGTTTAGGCGGGATTTTGCTGGCGTCACGCATTGGATCGTCGCAGGTGAATGCGGGCGGCGGGTATCTGATGGACGCGGTGGCCGCGGCGTGGATTGGCTTCTCGCTGGCCGGTTCCGGCAAGCCTAACGCGCTGGGGACGCTGGTCGGGGCGGTGATTTTAGGTGTGCTCTCCAACGGGCTGGTGATGCTTTCGGTGCCGTATTACGCCATGGACATTATAAAAGGGCTGGTGCTGGCAGTGGCGCTGGCGATTACCTACATACAAAAACGTTAAAACTTAACAACACAACGGGATAACAGAATGAAAAAAATCGCACTCTCTTTAGTGGCGCTGGGATTATTGACGGCATTGCCAGGCTACGCCGCGACGCCTGCACCGGTTCCGGCGGCCATTGCCAACCATGAAGGCCCGATTCGTATTGCGGTGATCCGCAACCTCGGCTCCGACGACAACACCACGCAGTTTGTCTCGGGCGCGATTCAGGAAGGGAAAAAGCTCGGCTTCAAAGTCAGCACCTTTTTAAGCAACGGTGACGACGCCAAATTCCAGGATTTCGTTAACCAGGCCATCAGCCAGAAGTATGACGGGATCATCCTCTCTCAGGGCCGCGACCCGTACTCCACCGCGCTGGTGAAAAAAGCGGTCGATGCCGGGATCAAAGTGGCGGTGTTCGATACCGCCGTTAACGGTGAAATTCCGGGCGTGACCGTCACCCAGCAGGATGACGCCTCACTGACCAACCTCTCCTTCGGTCAGCTGGCGAAAGATTTCAACGGCAAAGCTAATATCATCAAGCTGTGGGTCGCGGGCTTCCCGCCGATGGAGCGTCGTCAGGCGGCGTATCAGGAGCTGCAAAAGCAGTATCCGGGCATCAAAGAGCTGGAGTCTATTGGCGCGGTGTCGTCTGACGTGCAGGGCGATACCGCGAACAAAGTTGGGGCAGTGCTGGCGAAATACCCAAAAGGCCAGATCGATGCGATCTGGGGCACCTGGGACGCCTTCAGCCAGGGCGCTTACAAGGCGCTGAAAGAGAACGGTCGCACCGAGATCAAACTCTATAGCATCGATATTTCGAATCAGGATCTGCAGCTGATGCGCGAATCCGGCAGCCCGTGGAAAGTGAGCGTGGCGGTCGATCCGAAGCTGATTGGTGCGACTAACGTGCGCCTGATCGCCAATAAGATCGCGGGCGAAACCACGCCTGCGACCTACGACTTTAAAGCGGCGGCGATCCCGCAGGCGCTGCTGGCGGCCCAGCCGGGTGCAGTGAATGTGGCATCGCTCGGGAAAATCATTCCGGGCTGGGGTCAGACAGAAGATTTTATCGCGCCGTGGTTTGCGACTCTCGAAGCCAAGAGCAAGTAACATTGCCCGGTGGCGCTGCGCTTACCGGGCCTACAAAAAAACGTAGGCCGGATAAGGCGCAGCCGCCATCCGGCAAAAGGAACGGATATGTCCTCTCAATTACCTCGCCCTGACTACAGCCGCAATATGCGCCTGATCGGCCACAGCGATCAGGGCGGCCGCCCGGATGGCGTGCAGCTGATGGTGCATCGCGGCTTTGCTTATATCGGCCATATGGTGTCGCAGGGCTTTTCCATCGTCGACGTGCGCGACCCGAAAAACCCGAAAGCGGCGGGCTACGTGCCCGCGCCGCCGGGGACCTGGAACGTGCATCTGCAGACCCACGACGATCTGCTGCTGGTCATTAACGCCCGCGATCTGTTTGCCGACGCCCGTTTTGCCGATGAAAAGGTCTATTACACCCGACAGGTCGGCCACACCGTCAGCGACGTGCAGGACAAAGGCTGGAGCGCGGGGCTGCGGATTTTTGATATCTCCACGCCGGACAAACCGCGTGAAATCAGCTTCCTGTCTCTCGACGGGATCGGCATTCACCGCATCTGGTACGTCGGCGGGCGCTGGGCCTATGTTTCGGCGCTGATCGACGGCTTTACCGACTACATTTTCCTGACCATCGATCTGGCCGATCCGCGCAAACCGGAAGTGGCGGGCCGCTGGTGGTTACCGGGGATGAATCAGGCTGATGGCGAAGAGCCGACCTGGCCGGAAGGTAAACGCCACGCCCTGCATCACGCCATTATCGCGGGCGATACCGCCTACGGCAGCTGGCGCGACGGCGGTTTAACCCTGCTGGATGTGAAGGACAGAACCCAGCCGAAGCTGATTAGTCATCGCAACTGGAGCCCGCCGTTTGGCGGCGGAACCCACACCGCGCTGCCGCTCCCGGACCGGGATCTGCTGGTGGTGCTCGATGAAGCGGTGCTTGATAATCAGGAAGACGGCGAAAAGCTGATCTGGCTGTTTGATATCCGCGAGCCGTCGAACCCGGTCAGTATTTCGACCTTCCCGCAGCCGGATGAAACGGACTACGTGGCAAAAGGGGCGCACTTCGGGCCGCATAATCTGCACGAAAACCGGCCAGGGAGTTTTATCAGCTCGACGCTGATTTTCGCGACGTATCAGAATGCGGGCGTGCGCGCGTACGACATTTCAAACCCGTACCGCCCGGTGGAAACCGGTGCGCTGGTGCCCGCCGCGCCGGCAAAAATGATGGACACGCGGCCGAATCGCCCGCAGGTGATTCAGTCATGCGATGTGTTCGTGGATGCGCAGGGGATCATTTACAGCACCGATTACAACGGCGGATTGTCGGTGATTGAGTATTTGGGGTAAGCGTAGCGGACGGGTTTTGTAGGCCGGGTAAGGCGAAGCCGCCACCCGGCAACAAATTCAACTGTACTGACGCACCCGCGCCACCAGCTCTTCGGCGCTGTCGATACGGTCGGCGATCACAATCAACGCTCTGCCGAGGGTAATGGCGTGACGCAGGCATTCGTGGCGCATCGCCTCGTCGGCAATGGTGTCGATATCCGCCACGTGCGACAGCCCTACGCTGCGACGAATCAGCTCCGTACCGCAAAAACCAATCGCATCGGTCCAGACTTTTTTCAGAAACTCAGAGGCATAGCCGGGCGCGCTCAGGGCGGCATCGCGGGTCTTTTCACGCGCCAGCGCCTGGAAGCGTTCGGCAAAAGTGTTCCACAGCTCCTGAATATCCGTCAGGCGCTGCTCGCGGGCGGCAGCCGCATCACGGATCCCCAGATGCCCCGGCAGACCGCAGAAGTTCAGCAGCAGATTGCCGATGGCGGTGCCGATATCAAACCCGATCGGGCCGTAATAGCCGAACTCGGCGTCAATGGCCTTCAGGCTGTCTTGTGCGACAAAAATCGAGCCACTGTGGATGTCGCCGTGCAGCAGGGCTTCGGCCTGCGAGAAGAAGCGGTGCTTGAGGGACGCGACGGCGATTTTCAGGCGGTCGTCATTGCGCAGGGCGGCAACGTCCGCTTCCAGTTCAGCCGGATAGTTATTGCGCTCGTGGATCTGGTACGGATCGTTAAAGAACAGATCTTCGGTGATCTCGCACATCTCCGGATTAATGTATTTCGCCACCTGCGCTTTTTTGGCGTGCGGGTGCAGGTAAAAGTCGCTGGTGTGGAACAGGGTGTGGGCCAGATATTCCCCCAGCTGGCGTGAAGCCTGCGGGTAATACGCCCCGCTAATCAGTTCGCCGCGCCAGATTTTGTGGCTGGAGAGATCTTCCATCACCATCACCGCCAGTTCCGGGTCGTAGTGGTGAATTTTTACCGTGTGCTGCGGGCTGTGCTGATAGTGCTCGACCAGGGTCTGCGCTTCAAGACGGGCGCGATCCAGCGTCAGCGGCCAGGACTCGCCGACGCAGCGCACATAGGGCAGCGCCTGCTTGACGATGATGCGGCTCACGCCCTCGGCGTCGAAAATTTTAAACACCAGATTGAGGTTGCCGTCGCCCACTTCCTGCGCCTCCACCAGCGATGATGGGTTATCGAGGCCGCCAAACTGCTTTGCATAGTCCACGGCATCCTGGGCGGTAAAGGTACGGTATTGCGACATTGCCTGTTCCTCATCAGTTCTGGTAATAAAGACATTTAGACGTCTATACATCTGAATTTTATCCTGACACAATGTGATACAACAACGCAACAGAGAATTAACGACATGCAGACATTACAGACGACCAGCCTGCGGGTGGCGGATAATCAGCTATTTATTCTCGACCAACAGGCGCTTCCGCAGGAGAAACGCTGGCTGGATGCCTCAACGGTAGAGGCGCTGGTCGGCCACATTCACGCCCTCCGGGTGCGCGGCGCGCCGCTGATCGGGCTCTCTGCCAGCCTGCTGCTGGCGCTGCTGGCCGAGTCAGGGAAGAGCCGCGACGAACTGGCGCTGGCCCTTGAAACTCTGCGCGCGTCACGCCCAACGGCGGTGAATCTGATGAACAATCTTGACCGCATGAAGCAGGCGCTGTGGCAGGAGGATTTTGTCCCGGCGCTGACCGCGGAAGCCCTGCGTCTGATTGAGGAGGACAAACAGCTCTGCGACGCCATCGCCCGCGCGGGGAGCGAACTGGTGAAACCGGGAAGTCGTTTGCTGACTCACTGCAACACCGGTGGGCTGGCGACGGCGGGCGTCGGCACCGCGCTGGGGGTGATTGCGGTGGCGCATCAGCAGGGGAAAATCGCCAATGTCTGGGTGGATGAAACGCGTCCCCTGTTGCAGGGCGGCAGACTCACCGCCTGGGAGCTGGGCGAACTGGGCGTGCCGTATCAGTTGATCACCGATTCCATGGCCGCCAGCCTGATGGCGAAAGGGCAGGTGGATGCGGTGTGGGTCGGGGCGGATCGCATTGCTGCTAACGGCGATGTGGCGAACAAAATCGGGACTTACTCGCTGGCGGTGCTGGCGAAATTCCACGGTATTCCGTTTTACGTCGCGGCCCCGCAAACCACGCTGGACCCGAATTGTCCGAACGGTGAGGCGATCCCGATTGAGCAGCGTGCGGCCAGCGAAGTCACGGGGGTGGCCGGGAGTTTTGGTGCGGTGCAGTGGGCACCGGAAGAGGCGAAAGTCTACAACCCGGCGTTTGACGTTACGCCTGCGGCGCTGATCAGCGGGTGGGTGCTGGATACGGGCGTGGTGTGGCCGCACGAGGTGGCAGCAGGGAAATTCGCCTGAGTCCGGCTATCCTTTAAGGGCCTTCCCTGAAGAGGATCAAATCGTGACGCTTAATCCTGACACTG
Source organism: Lelliottia sp. EB106-05-01-XG201 (assembly GCF_058791735.1). NCBI lineage: Bacteria > Pseudomonadati > Pseudomonadota > Gammaproteobacteria > Enterobacterales > Enterobacteriaceae > Lelliottia > Lelliottia sp. EB106-05-01-XG201. Next base: position 3,373,321 of record NZ_JBYTDV010000001.1, on the reverse strand, counting down.
ACTTAAAACTGGAACGCGTGGTGAATGCGCCGCGCGACCTGCTGTGGCTGTGCTGGACAACGCCCGAGCACATCAAACAGTTTTTCATTCCTGTTCCGCATAAAGTGACCGAGTGTGACCTCGACCTGCGCGTAGGTGGGCGCTTTAACACGGTTTTTGAGGTGGACGGCCAACGGATGGACAACAAAGGGGTCTTTCTGGAAATTGATCCCGGCAAGAAGCTGGTCTTTACCGATGGTTACACGGAAGGCTGGAAACCCGCCGAACATCCGTTCATGACGGCCATTTTGCTGCTGGAAGATGTGGGCGAGGGGCAGACGCGGTATACCGCCATTGCGCGTCACCCCACGGCGGAAATCCGTGAGCAGCACGAGAAGATGGGCTTCCATGAAGGCTGGGGAATTGTGTTGGATCAGCTGGTGGTTTATGCGAACGGGTTGCAGCGCTGAATGTTGATGCCACCTCTCCCTTGAGTTGTGTCCTGATCAGACCTTCTGATCAAGACACAGCCCATATATTCACCGGTAACAGCGTGACCATCAGGCGTTCCCTGTGGCTTCTCCGTTGTCGTTAAGGTATTTCGGCAATGCTTAACTAAAATTACATCTTTGCATTTTTATTTCCTGCCGATTTCCCGTAGCCACTACAAAATCAGGTTGATTCTCCCAAACATAAATACCTTTCTTTGAATCAAATAAACCATGCCAGGAAACATCTAAAATATTGTCTTTTAAAGAGATAGTGGCGATTGGTTTGTTTCTTGATATATGCTCCCAATCAATTAAGTCATTGTCAGATTCTATAATGTTTTGATAATATATTCCTGTAACTCCATTTTTGTCATGCCCCAGATGTGCTGATATAAATAAATTATTATCATTTATATTTATCTTTACTTCATTAGATGTGTTTATTTGAATGTTTCCACCAAATCCACCACATTTCACAGACCAATAACCAGACATGTCTGCCTCACCGAACGCAAAAGCAGAAATACAGAACAAAAGTGCAGATAAAATAATCTTCATACTAAAACCCTTTCAAAAAACCATTGTTAATATATAGGTCTGTCTTTCCATTCAATTCTTCATTGAGAAATGTATTGTGTACTCCTAAACATTCGTCAATGGATTTTATTGGCTGGCCGTGTCGGCCTGGTGGGAGACTGGCCCACTCATAACTGCAACTGTTTTCTATTGCCTCTTTGATCTTATCGCCAGTGATCATACTTAGTGCATTGTTTCGTACTTTTTCTTTTAAGATCACAACGCAGAGCAAGTCTTGATATTCAGGTGAAAAATCGACAATTTTATATTTTTTCTCCAATATGTAGTAGAAGGGTCATCCCAGGTATATCCCATTACTTGATAGGCACCTGCTGCCGAGGAAATGTATGTTTTTCCAGTTTTCTTATTTGTCCTTGTTATCTTGATCTGCGGATGTGTTTCATATGTCCTATGGTAATCTTTAATAAAGGATTCGCCACCAAATAATCTCTCATAGCCTTCTTCGCCAGTTGTACCCTCGCATACTCTAATCATTCGCATAAATGCCCTGACCCTAGCTTCTGCGAGAGTTAATGCAGAGTAATTTATCGCATCAAGAAACACCACCGGATGCATATGCCAGACTGCTTCCCCTTTATCAAACGGCGGCACTTGGCTCATCCATTCGCAGTCATCCAGCCATTTTTTCGTGTAATTAATACGCAGGACATCGTAATTCTGGAAAAACATTTCCCACCTGTGATGGCTGCTGCCGCCAAACCATTCAGAATCGTGTTTCACCGCCATACGGGCTACCACTCTGCGAACACCCATTTCAGGGTAATGCATCGCCATAAATAGCTCACGGCCACTCAGCTCGCCGTCATGGTTCGTATCCAGCTTATCCAGCATTCCTTTGTAGAAACGGGACACCGCCGCTTGCTGCAGTCCTTTACTCGGGTTAATTCTTTCAGCAAGCCAGATAAAGGCATCACGCACCCATCCCTCACGTAACGACGCCTGCATATCACGGGTAGATGGCTCGACAAATGCACTGAATTCCCTCTCTGTCAGGTCGAACTGGTGTAGTTCATCCACATCGTCCGGACTCATCCAGGTATGAGGCCGGATTTGATACCACGTCCTTCCGTCAATGGTCTGCGGGTTGCATTTATCGAGCTCCAGCACTTTCCCACCATCCCGTTCAGTGATGGCAGCCATTATCTCGAACGTATCGCCCTTCCGGATATACAGCGGCTTATGAAGTCCCAGTCGGATATACTTTTTACCCGTGGTCACTTTGCCAGGATTGCTGAGAAAATCCGGCATACGTGAATCTGTGCTCAGTACTTCAATGTGCGAAAAAAAGCTGGTATCTGTTTTTCCCATGCCCACCGGACATATATCTTTTGCCAGAAAGCCGACTGCATCCCCGGCGCTGATGGTCAACGGGGCTGAAGGTTTTACCACACAGTCAAATTCGCCCTGTGCAATTGCATGTGACATCCATAATGGCAGGGCCGCGTATTGTTCTCCATCCTGCGTCATATACTCTGGCAGCAGCGTTACCCAGAAAGTGTCACCTGTAGTCTCGCCATTATTATTTAGGCATTTCGCCAGTCCGAATGGCTGTTCCTCACCATGATTGCGGAACTGCGCCTCTTTCAGAATGATGACCCGACTGCCTTCATTCAGGTGACCCTGACCCGGAGTGACATTCGCTACACCGTCTGCAGATGCGCTGCTTTCATAACTTCCCGCCGGGTGTCTGAGTACGGTTTTAAGCGCTTTTAGCGTCTTGTGTTTCGGATACGCTGAAAGCGGTGCCAGTCCCATGTACAGGGAATAAAACTCAAGCCAGGTGTTTTCCTGCTGTGGGTCGGGTTTACAGGTCGATTTGACTAACAGAAAGGTGGTGGAATACTGCAGCGGCTTGCTGAGATAGGTACTGGTGATATAGTCCTTATTAATACGGCAGGCGACAATTTCCCCGTCGGCCATGCACTGAAGGGGAATGGCTGAATCCACATTATCAGCGGTCAGTATTGCATCCGGAGCGGTAACGGGTGTGATATGAATACCCCCGTGCCACATATTATTGGTCCCTGCCAGCCACGAGCCGTGTGGTTCTCGCCCGATATTGTCCATTATTTCGTTTAAATCAGTATAGTTTTCACCGTGGCTTTTCCGTGCCGGAAAACAGATGTTCATAAGCAGTCCTTTATTTTATGTTTATTATTACAGCAACACTTAACTCTCTAAAAATCCTGGTAAATGAGGACTTTCATCTTACATAAAGAGTCCGCTCAGACAATGTGGTTTATGTCCATGCTGTGGGCGAAAGGTAACATTTTGTAAGAGTGGTGAATTCTTTCTACTTATGGGAAATACGCCACCGATGTACAACTGGATAGGTTATCGGTTTCATCGCTTTTCATTCTGGATTTGCGAGGCCGCTTCAGGAAAAGACCGTTGTGAATTCATGGTCATAGCGGTATCTTTTTGCCTCGCCTGCAAAATCAGGCGTCGGAATTAGCCTTCTGGGTTTCATACTGGCGACATTGGTTTACTATGTCGTGCGAACGGTTACATCTCAATGGTGGGCCGGGCGGGGGCGTCGCAAGACGCGCCGGTGTCCAGTATGGCCGGTAAGGCTAACTCCGCTCGGTTCCGCCACCCGTGAGATTAGCCTCTCCGGTGGCGGTAAAATACGACATACTGGAGGCTGCCCCTATGGCTACTACCCTTAACCCAACTCAATATTTAATCACCCTTCCTTTCAACAACAGCACCGATTTCACCGAACTCGCGGACAACTGCGAACGTTTTGTCGAAGCGCTGGTGGAGTGCGACGAGCCCGCGCAAAAGATGGCGCTATGCGGACGTCTTTCTGCCTGTCTGGCATTGCTGCAACCCACGCTGCTCGACCCGGTTCCGGAATATCTGCGCGAAAGCCTGACGGTCGATGATTTACCTCTGAATGTTCCCGTCTTTGAACCGGAACCGGATCAGCTTGGGCGTTACTGTCAGGTGCTCACGCAGCTGCTGATGGGAGGATCGCTTGCGCCAGATGCGGAAAGAGTGACGGGGGATTTGTTGCAGGATTTGGTGACGTTTTACAGTGATACGCTGAAAGAACCGCGATGGTTACGCACTGACGAGGGGAGTGTGCTGCTGTAAAAAAGCCGGGTGGCGCTGGCGCTTTACCGGCCTACAAAAATCACCGATCGTGTAGGTCGGGTAAGGCGTAGCCGCCACCCGACAATGTTTTTAAGCCAGCCGCGGATACCCATCCGCAATCTCACTTCCGGTAAACTGCGCGACCCATCCCTCGGGGTTATCGAAAATGCGGATCGCGGTAAAGTTCGGCTCAGAACCCATATCAAACCAGTGCGGTGTTCCGGCGGGGACGGAGATGAGATCGTTTTTCTCGCACAGCACCTGATAAACCTGGTCTTCGATGTGCAGGCAAAACAGCCCGGCACCCTCGACGAAGAAACGCACCTCATCTTCACCGTGAGTATGTTCGTTGAGGAACTTCGCGCGCAGCGCCTCTTTCTGCGGATTGTCCGCGCGCAGGCTGATCACATCCCAACTCTGATAGCCTTTCTCTGCCACCAGTTTATCGATCGCATGCTGATACGCGTCGATCACCGTTTCCGGCGCCGGATCGCGTCCCAAATCGCGGTCAGCTTCCCAGCGCTCGAAACGCACGCCGCGGGCGTTGAGCTGTTCGGCGATCTCGTCCGCCTGCGTGCTGTGCCACAGCGGAATGCTTGTCTCGGTGTCGGAAAAAATGGTCAATGCGCTCATGAAGGAATGTGCTCCGGATTGATCTCGTCGAATTGATGGACCTGGTGGTGGTGGCTCGCGCCATCGTCATCACCGCGAATCAGCTGCAGGGTGCGAAAACCTGCCTGCTCAGCGGCGTCCAGCTCCTCGTGAATATCCGAGAGGAACAGGATTTGCGACGGGGCAACGCCGGTCTGCGCGGCAATGTTGGCGTAAGATTGCACTTCGCGCTTCGCGCCCACGTGGGTATCAAAATAACCGCTGAACAGATGAGTAATATCACCTTCGTCGCTGTAGCCAAATAACAGTTTCTGCGCGGCGACGGAGCCGGAGGAATAAACATAGAGATCAATGCCCTGGGCTTTCCATTTTTCAAGCGAGGGCAACACATCCGGGTAGAGATGGCCGGTGAAATCGCCGTTGACGTAACCGTCCTGCCAGATGATCCCTTGCAGGGCTTTCAGGGCGGTGGATTTCCGGTCTTCGTCCATAAAGGTAAACAGGGTGTCGATCAGTTCGCTGATGCTGGCGTGTGGGTTGGCGATCTCATCGCGCAGATTGTCCAGAATGGATTTCACCGGCTCGGCGTACTGCTGGGCGGTAACAAACGCCGCCAGCCGTTCACGCGCATAGGGGAACAACACATTGTGAACAAAACGAATATCGCTGGTCGTCCCTTCAATATCCGTCACTATCGCGCGAATCATAATCTCTCCAGTTGTCGTAAACGCATTTCGCATTCAAATAAGAATTCAAGGCCTTCAAGGTGACGGCGGGCTTCGGCCACATCACGTCCCCAGCAGGTTAAGCCATGACCGCGCAGAAGAAAACCATAATTAAGCGGGGTTTCCTGTGCGTAATGGGCGATTCGCGAGGCGAGGGCGTCAATATCCTGGTCGTTGTCGAACACCGGGATGGTGAGCGTGTCCAGATGGGTGGTCTGCCCGCTGAGGGATTTTTGCATCTCAAAGCCGCTGATACGCAACTCGGTTGTTTTCGTCAGGCGCGACAGCACCGTGGCGTTGACGGTGTGGACGTGCAGCACCGCGTTGGCCTGCGGGAACAGACGATAAATCAGGGTGTGCAGCCCCGTTTCCGCCGAGGGTTTGCGCCCGGAAGGCGCGCGGTTGGTGGCGATCTCCACTTGCAGGAAATCGTCCGTCGTCAGGCTGCCTTTGTCTTTCCCGGATTCGCTGAGCCAGCACAGGGCGTCGTCCTGACGCACAGACATGTTTCCGCCAGTCGCGGGGGCCCAGCCTTTCGCGCCAATCCAGCGGCAGGCGTCGACGAGCTGTGTGAGTTGCAGGTGGTCTGTCATTTTCCTTTTACCCTCTGTCGGCCAGGAATATTGATATGGTTTAGACGTCTAAGCGTCTTGATTGCCAAAGACTAACATCGTGTTATAGTGTCAGCAACATAAGTATTACACGCAGGCACAACACAATGAGCAATAAGGCGTTGATTCCGCAAAGCAAACTTCCCAATCTTGGCACCACCATCTTTACTCAGATGAGTGCGTTAGCGCAGGAGCACAAGGCGATTAATCTCTCGCAGGGATTCCCTGATTTTGACGGCCCAAAATACTTGCAGGAACGTCTGGCGCACCATGTGGCGCAGGGAGCAAACCAGTATGCGCCGATGACGGGCACCCAGCCGCTGCGCGAAGCGATCGCCGATAAAACCGCTGAACTGTATGGCTACAAGCCCGACGCCAACACGGAAGTGACCGTGACGGCGGGAGCGACGGAAGCGCTGTATGCGGCGATCACGGCTCTGGTGCGAGCCGGCGATGAGGTGATCTGCTTCGACCCGAGCTATGACAGCTATGCCCCGGCGATTGAACTCTCTGGCGGAGTGGTGAAACGCGTGGCGCTCCAGCCGCCGCATTTCCGCCCTGACTGGCAGGCGTTTGCCGCGTTGCTGAGCGACAAAACCCGTCTGGTGATCCTCAACACGCCGCATAATCCGTCGGCGACCGTCTGGCGCAAAGCGGATTTCGCCGCCCTGTGGCAGGCGATTGCCGAACGTGAAATCTATGTCCTGAGCGATGAAGTGTACGAGCACATCTGTTTTGCCGAAGAAGGGCACGCCAGCGTGCTGGCGCATCCGCAGCTGCGCGAGCGCGCCATTGCGGTGTCGTCGTTTGGTAAAACCTATCATATGACCGGCTGGAAGGTGGGCTATTGCGTCGCACCTGCGGCCATCAGCGCCGAGCTGCGTAAAGTCCATCAGTATCTGACTTTTGCGGTGAACACCCCGGCGCAGCTGGCGCTGGCGGATATGCTGCGCGCCGAACCGGAGCATTATCGGGAGTTACCGGAGTTTTATCGTGCGCGGCGGGATCTGTTTGTGAATGCGTTGAGCAGCAGCCGCCTGGAAATCTTGCCGTGCGAAGGGACCTACTTCCTGCTGGCGGATTACAGCGCGATCTCCTCTCTGGACGATGTGAGTTTTTGCCAGTGGCTGACCAAAGAAGTGGGCGTGGCCGCCATTCCGCTGTCGGTATTTTGCGCCGATCCCTTCCCGCATAAACTGATTCGTCTCTGTTTTGCGAAGCAGGAATCGACGCTGTTAGCGGCGGCCGAACGCCTCAATACCCTGTGATTATTTAACGGTCCAGGCTTCTGAATATCGACGGTCTGCAAAGAGTTCCAGCAGGCCGTTGATTTGCTTCAGACGCAGCACTTCATCGCAGTCCATCCCCAGCTCCATGCCGATTTTCTTATCCTCCCAGCCCAGCAATACCAGTTCACGAACAATCTCCGACATGGCGTTGATTTGATGGCGTCCGCGCGCCCGGTTGTGGCGGATGGTCGAGGCCATCCGATCGAACTTCTCCTGGCGCTCTTTTCGCAGACAGGTGATCGGCAGATAGCCTTGTAACTGGCGCTTCAGGGCCGCGCGATGGGTGCCGATTTCATGCCGGTGGAAGCCATCGACAATTTCGTAATGGTTATCGCAGTTTTCGGTGACGAGGATCGGCTGGGTAAACCCATCCAGCTCCAGCGATTTGCTGAGCAGGCGTTTCTCCGGCGGGGCCACGTTATTGGGGTTGTAATCGTTGGCGCTGATCTCTTCCTGTTTGATCCACAGTACGCAGTCTACGGGTTGTTCGCGAAACGGGCTGAGTTCGTGAATGGCCTGGCGAAAAGCGTTGATGGCTTCAATTTTCTCTTCGCCAGAAAGTGACTGCAGATAGTTTTCCACGTCATGAATTAATCGTTGTTGCATAAAATTCCCCACTCCTGGCGTTTGTTTTTCATTCGTTCACTGTAGCGTTGGTAATGCTTAGGTTTATTTGGGCTAAAAGATAACGCCCGACACCAATAATCATTATTAAGAAGCACCTTACAAATTCGTCGCCAGGAGGGAATATCTTTTGAGCCAATATCGCCCGTCTGGGTGTCGGGAATATTCTCGCTGCCGTGCTTTTTATACCAGTGCAAATAAACGGCAATTTTGTTGCGATAATGTTCAGCCGTGGTTTCAGGCATGCTCGCGAGTAATAACATCGCATATTCCTGCCAGCAAAGATGATCGGGTTTGAGGATTTTCCGATGACCGTAGAAATGGTTGTCATGGCCTGCGTAGATCCCTCCGCTTCTGACGCCGCTGACCCGTTCGCACATTGCCGCCCAGCGCTCGGGTTCAAGCACATGATAGAGCCACAAACCCTGGCGCTGCTCCGGGCCAAAGGGCTCGCAGATGCGCATATATCGCAGCGGAACCCCGGCCTGATGCATCAGATTGTACAGGGGGTTATAGCAGTTGCCGGTTTTGGCAAACCAGGTCCAGATATCGGCGGTTTTCCAGTCATAAATGGGGTAGAGATACCAGGCGTGGCCGCCGGGCGCGATGGTGGTCCAGGGCTTATCGTCCGCGAACCGCTGTTTGCGGGCGCTGGCGATACTCAGGAAGCGGTTATAAGATTCATCAGCGCGAATACCAATCATCACCGCGGCGGGGCGCTTTTGCGCGAACCAGTCGGAAAAGGCTCTGACAAAGGCTTCGAAGGTCATTCCCTGCTGGTAGAAATCAAAATATTTAGGATCGGTAATGGCATCCGCCGGGGGCTGGCGGACCCAGTCGGTGCCGGGCTCCCAGCATTGCCACTCGGGCTGGAACTGGGAGAGGGAGTTTTGCGTGGTGAGCGGAAGCGCGACCCAATAAAACTGCTCGATAACGTCGCGATACTGGGCCCGCATACGTTCGATATGGGTTATCGTGCAGGAGAATTGCGCCTCCCAGTCGATAAATAACACGCTTATTTTCCGCTGCTTCTTGCGCGCCTGCTGCGCGACCAGATGCAGCATGATGGTGGAATCTTTTCCCCCGGAAAAAGAGACGCAAACCTTCGCTAAGTTATCCAGCGCCCAGTCGACTCTCTCTATTGCGGCTTCAAGAACATTACACTGAAGGGGATATTTGTAGATAGACATAAGCAATCCCTGCATGGCTATTCACGGCCATATAGTCATTTTGACGGAAATTAACTTCTGATAGTAAAGCAATTCTCAAATATGTAAAAAAGAAAGTTGCTAACAAATAATAATGGAGCCGGGCGGACAAGGCAAACTGTGATTCAAAGCCCGTTTTGAGAAGTGTGTAATATTGCACGGTGTCTTTGCGTGTCCAAAAATACATTATATAGCCGGGAAATAATATTTTTACTTAAATAATAATCTTTATGAATGCGTTATTATTAATTTATTATGATTTTGTATTTTATCTATTTAGAGTGTGTTGTTAGGCCAAACCTATCGCAGCCATAGACACGAATGCCATCGCGGCGGATTGCTCATTGCCTGCGCGGGTGGTGTAATCAGGTCGCTGTTACATCCTGTCTCAGGTTATGTAGAGCGCAACGCAACGCCAGCTTCGGCTGGCACTGAATGACCCCGCGGGAGTTCAGGTATCAGGGCCGCCCGTTGAGGCGGCCTTTTTACGTTTGGGGCATTCACAACGTTGTCTTGAAAGGCTTGTAAGGTATGACTGATTGATTTGATACGGCAAACGCATTAGCCCCCTCAGCCAAAGTTCGTTACCTTACATCTCAACGAAAACACGGAGGAAGTACAGATGTCTTTGATTAACACTAAAATTAAACCTTTCAAAAACCAGGCGTTCAAAAACGGTGAATTCGTCGAAGTGACCGAGAAAGATACCGAAGGTCGCTGGAGCGTGTTCTTCTTCTATCCGGCAGATTTCACCTTCGTTTGCCCGACCGAACTGGGCGACGTGGCAGATCACTACGACGAACTGCAGAAACTGGGCGTGGACGTTTACTCTGTCTCTACCGACACCCACTTCACCCACAAAGCGTGGCATGGCAGCTCTGAAACCATCGCGAAAATCAAATACGCGATGATCGGCGACCCGACTGGCGCCCTGACCCGTAACTTCGACAACATGCGTGAAGATGAAGGCCTGGCTGACCGTGCCACCTTCGTTGTTGACCCGCAGGGTATTATCCAGGCTATCGAAGTTACCGCTGAAGGTATCGGCCGTGATGCATCTGACCTGCTGCGCAAAATCAAAGCCGCTCAGTACGTCGCTTCTCACCCAGGCGAAGTGTGCCCGGCTAAGTGGAAAGAAGGCGAAGCAACGCTGGCTCCATCCCTGGACCTGGTTGGTAAGATTTAAGCCTTCAGGCGCTTTGAAGCCGGATGGCGCTACGCTTATCCGGCCTACAAGACTTGTGAATTACGATATCTAACGGGTGCACCACGCACCCGTTTCATTCCAAACCCCATGATGCAAGCCGCATTCAGGCCGCCCGCAAGGCAGCTTGCATGATGATGTTTTTTAAGCAGGAGATTAATGATGCTCGACACCAACATGAAAACCCAGCTCAAGGCCTACCTTGAGAAACTGACCAAACCTGTTGAGTTGATTGCCACGCTGGACGACAGCGCTAAATCGGCAGAAATCAAGGAACTGCTGGCGGAAATCGCTGAACTGTCACCGAAAGTGACCTTTAAAGAAGACAATACGCTGGCGGTGCGCAAGCCGTCGTTCCTGATTACCAACCCAGGCTCTGACCAGGGGCCGCGCTTTGCGGGCTCTCCGCTGGGCCACGAATTTACCTCTCTGGTACTGGCGCTGCTCTGGACCGGCGGTCACCCGTCGAAAGAGGCGCAGTCGCTGCTGGAGCAGATCGGTAATATCGACGGCGACTTTGAGTTCGAAACCTATTACTCGCTCTCGTGCCACAACTGCCCGGACGTGGTGCAGGCCCTCAACCTGATGTCGGTGCTGAACCCGCGCATCAAACACACGGCCATCGACGGCGGCGTGTTCCAGAACGAAATCACCGATCGCAACGTGATGGGCGTTCCGGCAGTCTTCATGAATGGTCAGGAGTTCGGCCAGGGGCGTATGACGCTGACCGAAATCGTTGCCAAAATTGATACCGGCGCGGAGAAACGTGCGGCGGAAGAGTTGAACAAACGCGATGTTTACGACGTGCTGATTGTCGGCTCCGGCCCGGCGGGCGCGGCGGCGGCGGTTTACTCCGCACGCAAAGGCATTCGTACCGGCCTGATGGGCGAGCGTTTTGGTGGCCAGGTGCTCGACACCGTGGATATCGAAAACTACATCTCCGTGCCGAAAACCGAAGGTCAAAAACTGGCGGGTGCCCTGAAAGCGCACGTTAGCGATTATGAAGTGGATGTGATTGACAGCCAGAGCGCCAGCAAACTGGTTCCGGCGGCGCAGGAAGGCGGCTTACACCAGATTGAAACCGCTTCCGGTGCGGTGCTGAAAGCGCGCAGCGTAATCATTGCCACCGGCGCGAAATGGCGCAACATGAACGTTCCGGGCGAAGATCAGTATCGCACCAAAGGCGTGACCTACTGCCCACACTGCGACGGCCCGCTGTTTAAAGGCAAACGCGTGGCGGTGATCGGCGGCGGTAACTCCGGCGTTGAAGCGGCCATCGATCTGGCGGGGATTGTGGAGCACGTGACCCTGCTGGAATTCGCACCTGAAATGAAAGCGGATCAGGTATTGCAGGATAAAGTACGCAGCCTGAAAAACGTCGATATCGTACTGAACGCCCAGACCACCGAAGTGAAAGGCGACGGCAGCAAAGTCACCGGCCTGGAATACCGCGACCGCGTGAGCGGCGATGTCCACAGCGTGCCGCTGTCAGGGATTTTCGTCCAGATTGGTCTGCTGCCAAACACCACCTGGCTGGAAGGCGCGATTGAGCGTAACCGCATGGGCGAAATCATTATCGACGCCAAATGCGAAACCAGCGTGAAGGGGATCTTTGCGGCGGGCGACTGCACCACGGTGCCGTACAAACAGATTATCATCGCCACCGGCGAAGGGGCGAAAGCGTCACTCAGCTCGTTTGATTATCTGATTCGCACCAAAACAGCATAATAAAAGAAAGTAAGACTGCACCTGCACCAGACAAAACCCCGCGCGAGCGGGGTTTTTCTTTTGGGCGTTATCTGACGACCATCACTGGAATGTGGGTGTGGCGAATCACGCTCGAGGCGTTTGAGCCCAGCAGATGGGTGCTGATAGACGGATTGCGTGAACCGATAACGACCACATCGGCTTTCAGTTCGTTCGCCATTTCGTTCACCGCATCGCGCACGCTACCGAAGCGGACGTGGGTTTTGATCCGCGACGGATCGATGGTGAAATGGCCGACCATGGTTTGTAACCGCGTTTCGGCTTCATGCTGGAGGTGCTCTTCAAAGCGGCGCACGTCGGCGGCGAAGCGATGCAGGCTCAGGCTGGCAGAGCCGGGTAAAACGTGTAGCAGATGAATGATGCCGTCCTGTTGCGCCAGAAACTCGGCGTGGCGAACGGCCTTGTCGCTCAGTTCCATTTCAAAAACATCAACGGGCATAATGATTGTCTGGTACATATCCGTTTCTCCTCCTTTATAAACGCTGAAATCATTCAAACACAAAATAATCGAGGTTTCTGATAGCTGTCAGACACTTTTTCATATCGTGGCGTTTTTTGACATTTCTTTGCGCAGTTCAGGCGGGGGGAGGGCTACCAGTGGCGTTCCAGGTACAGCACGGCCGTGACGATAATCGCCAGAAAAATGAAATAGATCAGGGAGATGACCACTATCTCATTCATGTCCGTCCTTAAGGTGATGAAACGGATTAAGCCTGGATGAAGATAATTATGGTCTCTATAAGAAATTAAGGTGATTTTACGGAAAGAGGATGCAGGTGCATCCTCTGGGCAAAGCGATGATGGCGCTTATTCAGATGGGATTAACGCAGGTAATCGCCGGCAGCTTCTGGCTGGTAGAGCAGTTCCAGCACTTCCAGATGCGCGGAGGCACCACCTGGTAATTCCCAGTGGATGGTATCGCCCGTGCGCAGGCCGAGCAGCGCGGCACCGACTGGTGCGAGAACCGAAAGCTGCGTGCTGCTATCAGTCATTTGCGCAGGATAAACCAGGGTACGCGTGCGCTCTTCGCCGGAGGTGAGATCGCGGAATTTGACCTGGCTGTTCATCGTCACCACATCATGCGGCATGGTTTCCGGAGTACACATCTGTGCCCGGTCCAGCTCAGCATTCAGGGCGTCGGCCACCGGCAGGGAAGCGAACTGCGGTTTTTCCAGAAGGCGATCAATACGTTCTGCGTCGAGTTCATTAATGATAATTGTAGGTCTGGACATTTATTACTCCATGTCGTTAATGCTGCGTGCACCGCAGAAACCAATCCAAAAGAAAACCCTCGCCGTCTGGCAGCGAGGGTTTTATCTGTTCTGATGATACTGGCTGTGCCCGCAACTTTGAAGTGATCAATGTCACATTCATTGCGCAGATGAAGTTTATGCAGGATGGATTTCAGGATTGCCGCTGCACCGGGCGAGTTCGCGCGGCATAATGAGGTTCTGACTATACACCGGAGAGCGTCATGTACTTTTATCAGCCTTCGCAGGGACATGGTTTGCCGCACGATCCCCTGAATGCCATTATCGGCCCTCGCCCTATTGGCTGGATTGCCTCGCAGGATGCCGCCGGGCATACCAATCTGGCGCCCTACAGCTTCTTCAACTGTTTTAATTATCGTCCGCCCATTATTGGTTTCGCCAGCAGCGGCTGGAAGGACAGCGTGCGAAATATCGTCGAGACCAAAGAATTTGTCTGGAATCTTGCCACGCGCGAGCTGGCTGAGGCGATGAATGAAACCTCCGCCAGCCTCCCTCAGGGGGAAGATGAGTTTGCGTTTGCGGGGCTAACAAAAGCTGAGAGCAGGCTGGTTAAGGTGCCGCGGGTGGCAGAAAGCCCGGTGAACTTTGAGTGCCGACTGTCGCAATGCATTCAACTGACCGCCGCAGACGGAACAGCGATTGAGAGCTGGCTGGTGCTGGGCGAAGTCGTCGGGATTCATATTGCGTCGTCGTTGCTGGAAGAGGGCATCTATCAGACCGCGAAGGCCAACCCGGTACTGCGCGCGGGCGGGCCTTCGGCCTACTACTCGATTAGCGATGAGCACCGCTTTGATCTGGTGCGGCCGGATGCGCGCAGGTAAAGGGATCGCCCGGCAGAAGATCAGTAGCCGACTTTATCGATCACAAACTGCTTACCGCAGTTGCCTGGATGAGGCTGCGGGACGAATGACGATGCAGTCAGCGGCGCGTTGATCGTGGCGGCGTTGAGTGAGATCTGCATTTCGGTGAGGTATGCCGGGTTGTTGTTGCAGGTCAGTTTGACCGCTTTCACCGAATCTTTGCCCCAGCTTTTGGCGACCGCGTCGTCGAAATCGCGGCGAGACACGGTTTTGCCGTAGTTATCGGCAAGGAATTTGCCCAGCGCGCTGCTTTTCACTTCCTGATTCATGCGCACCATGGTGCCAAAATAGGCGTCAGGATCGAACCCGAAGCAGACGCCGTGCTTGGCGTATTCGTAGCGTTCCAGACAGGATCCGCCGCCCGCGCCCGGCATCACGCCGTTGAGCTTCGCGGCGGCTTCGAAGGAGAGGCCAGTTTCGGCGGCGGCGCATTTACGGCTGGCTCTCGCCTCCGGCATGTTAGGAACCGGGCGGGTGGCGCAGCCAAAACGCATCCAGCGGCGGTCATCGACGCCGCGCGACGCGATGGATTTCGGCAGGCTCGGCCACAGACCGTGAACCGTCAGGAAATCCGTTTTATTCGGGCTCTCTTTTTGCAGCCGGCACTCGTCAGGCTCGTTGCGGTCACGATCGTGCATGCTCTGGCAAAACCCGGTTTGCCAGGAAAGCGCCAGAACGTAACGGTCAAAATCGGCGTATTGCGTAGCCTGAAGCGGGGCGGCATGGGCTGAGAAGGCGCACAGGGCAAAAGCGGTTGCACTGAACCGGAGAACGATATCCTTCCTGAACATTTGTATTCCTGATGATTAAAGGGAAATTAATTCCAGGAACTTATTAAAGCACAAAAAGCGCCCGTGGACGCTTCGGTGTGATGTTTGATGTTTGATGTCGGGTGGCGCTGCGCTTACCCGACCTACAAAACGACTCTGCGGTCTGGTGCCCTCACCCTGACCCTCTCCCACAGGGAGAGGGAAAAAACTTAATGCGCCACCGTACCCGGCACCAGGATTTCCGTCGCAATAATCACAATCACCAGGCCGACCAGCACCGGAACGGAGGTGCGTTTCACGACTTCGAACGGCGAGATTTTTGCCATACCCGCAACCGCGACCACCACGCCGGAGACCGGGGAGATGGTACGGCCCAGGTTGGAAGCCTGCAGCATCGGAATCGACAGGTAAGCCGGGTTGATGCCGGACGAGTGCGCCAGTTTTGGGATCATCTCGACGAAGGCATAGAACGGCGCGTTACCGGAGCCGGTGGTCATCGCCGCCAGCATGGTCAGGATCACCAGCACCAGCATCAGAATAATGCTCGCGGAGCCGAATGAGGTGGCGATGGAGATCAGGCTCTGGATAAAGCCGATGGTGCTCAGGCCCTGAGCAAACACGCCCGCCGCGACCAGCAGCATTACCACGCCTGCGAAGGCGTCTGCCATGCCGCGATAGGCCACTTCCAACCCGGAGAACACTTTCTGGGTGTTAAAGCCGCGCACGAATTCCAGCACGGCGGCCAGCAGCATGCAGATCACCAGGATGGTAATGATGTGCAGCTGCGGGCCCCATTTACCGTCAAAAATCAGCACCCCGATGATCGGCGTGAACGGCAGAATGGCGTAGAACGACGGCGCGGTAGTGGTGATTTCACTGACATCCAGCATCTCGTGGCTGATATTTTCTTTTTTATCGAGATACTTCTGCCAGAAATAGTGCGCGACCGCCATGCCGATAATGGCGGCGATGGAGATCGGCAGCGTGGTTTTAAAGGCAAAGTCGATGAGCGGCATTTCGGCGGCTTTCGCAGCCAGCACCACGTCACCGGAAGTCGGGGAGAGAATAATTGCGGCAGGGGAGGCGCAGATCGCCGCCGCAGCGCCGCGGCTGATCCCAACGTTCACCATCACCGGGAACAGCGTCGCCATCAGCAGTACGCCAAGACCGGTGGCGGAGGAGACTGCCAGCGACATCAGGCACGCCACGAAATAGGCGGCAATCATCAGAATGTACGGGGAATTAATATATTGCAGCGGTTTGGATGCCAGTTTGACAACCATATCGTTAGCGCCAATATGGGTCATATAAGCGGCGAAACCACACAGCATCATAATCATCATGCCGAGATCGCCACCGCGGCTCATCAGCAGAATTTTAATATATTCCACAATATCGGTGGCGGTATATCCGGTGCTGGTTTCGCTGGCCGGTAACACCTGATGGCCCATTAGCGCGCTAATAATCAGCAGGGTTAAACCCCCGACGAATAATACCCCGGTGGCCGAATAGCCTTTGATGATGTAGCGCGCGACGCCAACGATGACGACAACTCCAATGAGGAGTTCGATTACGGTAAGCATGGTTTCCCCTGTACGTGCGCTCCCCAGAGAGCACGGAAAATCAAAAAATAAGAAGTGTGGAAATGTGCCGAATAAATGGGCAGTCATTGATGACTAAAATCAATAAAACCACTACTAGAACTATCATCGACGATATTTTGCCACCACTGCGTCATTTGTGTCATCACAGTATTGACCGTGGCTATGATTATTATATGTCACTAAATTGATAATTAATTGTTGTGATATTTAGAGGGTTTTATCAGCGAACAGATAAAGAACGTAAAACTTTTTAAAATAGCTTTAATTTCAACAGGCCCTGTTCCTATACTCGACCACCTTTTCACACCCGATGACGCGAATATGCATGCCAGCTGGACCTACCGCCTGCGCTTTCTGAAAAAACATCTGCTGATGTTTTTGTTCGCGTTTGGCTGGCTGCTGATCCAGAGCCAGGTCGCGGTGGCGTCTCATGACTGCTCCCTGAGTCCGCGCGGTGAAAGTGCCATGATCCAGCATATGGATATGATGGACACGCCGCAGCATCATCAGCTCAGCAACATCTCTCCGCTGTGTGAAAAACACTGCGTGCCGGATCAGGTGCAAAAAGATCCGGCTCAGCCGCAGCTGGTCGCAATACCGGCGACCATGACCATCACCTTAAACACGCCGTCCTGCAGCGAAGTCGCGCATTCGGCATGGTCCCTGACCCCTCCCGCTGCGGGGCCGCCGGCAACCATTCGGTTTTGCCGGTTCCGGGAATAACTCGCTGTTAATTCGTTGAATTTCTTTTTCATTTACGATTAACAGGAGTTTTATCATGCGTGCATTTTTTGTCTCTGCGCTTACGGGCGTACTGCTTTCCCTTTCTTCTCTTTCCGTTCAGGCTACCGAGCCGTCCGCTGCGCAGCACTGGCAGGGCCAGGGCGTAGTCCAGGAAATCTCCCCACCGCAAATCATCCTTCAACATCAGGCGATCCCTGAGCTGCAGTGGCCCGCGATGACCATGCCGTTTGTGCTGGCCAAAAGCGCGGATACCGCCTCGGTGAAGCCTGGCGATCGCGTCACCTTTACGCTCGAGCGAGCGGGTGACGGGTTCCAGATTATCTCTCTGACGCCGCTGCGCTAAGGGAGCACATCATGAAACCACAAACACTGAGCCTGTGGCTCTGTGGGGTGCTGCTCGGCTTTTTAAGCTCAGCGGTTCAGGCGCAGCCCTGGACGCTCGCGCAAACCCTGACCGAGGCCCAGCGCTATTCTGCCGAGCTTTCTGCCAGCCGCAATGAGGCGCAGGCCCTGGATATGATGGCGGATTCCGCCACGCAGCTTCCCGACCCTAAGCTCAAGTTTGGTATCGAAAACGTGCCCGTTCAGGGCAGTAACGACCAGCGTTTTACCCGCGAAGGGATGACGATGCAGCGGATTGGCATCATGCAAAGCTACGTGAGCGCGGAAAAGCGGGAACGTAAATCGCAGACGCTGCAGGCGCAGGCCCGCGGCGTGGAAGCGAAATCCGAAACCATTCGCGCCGCGCTCCAGCGCGATACGGCCCAGGCGTGGCTCGATCTGGCGCTTTCACAGCAGGCGCTCGCCACCGCGAAAAAACTGGTGAGTGAAACGGAACGCCAGCAGGGCGCGCAAAAAGCGAGCGTCGGCGCGGGAAGTGCCGCGCCGGACAGCGTGCTGTCGCTGCAAATGACCCTGAGCGCGATGCGCGACAAAGTGACCCTCGCGACACGGGATGTTCAGCTGGCGCAAAGCCGTCTGTTCCAGCTCACCGGGCAATCCATCACGGAGGTGCAAGGCCCACTGCCACGCTATCAGCGTTTACCTGCCGATGAAAAGACGCTGGAGGAGGGGATCACTCGCCATCCGGAAGTGGAAGCTGCGCTGCGCGAGTCGGAAACGGCGAAAGCGCGCTCGGCGCAATCGGCGGTGGCGGCCATTCCTGACGTTGACGTCGAAGTGTTCTACTCCCATCGCGCCGAAGGGTATGACGACATGGCCGGGGTGATGTTCACCGTGGACCTGCCGCTGTTCCAGTCGCGCAGGCAGGACAAGGATTACGCCGCAGACGTCTCGCGCTCAATGCAGGCCGTGGATCAACTGACCTTGATTCAGCGTGAGCACGTCGCGCAGGTGCAGTCGCTGGTGGCGCAATATCAGGCCGCGCAGACCCTGTGGCAGCGCCAGCGCGATGACATTTTACCCCTGCAGCACAAGCGGCTGGAGGTGCTGGCCGCGCAGTATCGCTCCGGGCAGTCGGAACTCCCGTCACTTCTCGAGGCGCGTCGCAGCGTGCTTGACACTGAACTGGCTGCCAACCAGGCCGAGCGCGAAATGGCGCGTACCTGGGCGGCCATCCAATGGCTGATCCCGCAGGAGATCGCGCAATGAAAACTCTCACCCTGAGCGCGATCGCGCTGGCCGTCCTGCTGGCGGCAGGCGGCGGATATTACCTTGGGCAGCGAACCCAGCACGTCGCACCCGACGTCGCCAAACCGGCTGAGCGTAAAGTGCTCTACTGGTACGATCCCATGATGCCCGGCCAGCGTTTCGATAAGCCTGGCAAATCGCCGTTTATGGATATGGATCTGGTTCCGCGCTACGCCGATGAAGAGAAAGCGGCAGCGGGCGTGGGGATCAGCGCTCAACAGCAGCAGAATCTGGGGATGAAAACCGGTAAAGCGCAGAAGCGCGAGCTCGCTCAGCCGTTCTCCGCCTACGCCACGGTAACGATCAATGAGCGCAGTCTGACAATCACTCCGGCTCCCGCTGCGGGGGTGATCGCAAAACTGTACGTGCGCGCCCAGCAGCAGCAGGTCAAAGCCGGAGAACCGCTGGCGGAGATCTGGGTTCCGCAGTGGACGACAGCGCAGCAGGAGTATCTGGCCGTGCGCCAGCTCGGTGACGCGTCGCTCACGCGCGCGGCGCGGGAGCGGCTGGCGCTGCAGTTTATGCCGGAAGAGACCATTCGCGCCGTCGAACGCAGCGGCAAACCGCAAACCCGCTTAACGCTGCGCGCCGAGCGTGCAGGGTATGTCGTCAAACTGGATGCGCGGGAAGGGGCGCAGGTGGCGGCCACCGCGCCGCTGTTTGAGATGGCGGCGCTGGATACGGTCTGGCTGGTTGCGGATTACCCGCAAACCCAGGCGCAGTCCCTGACGGTGGGCAGCGAGATGGTCGCGACCTCCGAAAGCTGGCCGGGCGAGCGTTTTCACGGCAAAGTCAGCGAACTGCTGCCGCAGATGGAGACCACCACGCGCACGCTGCAGGCGCGCATCGTGCTGGAAAACCCCGACAACAAGCTTAAACCGGGTATGTTCCTCAATGTTTCTCGCGCGAACCAAACGCATGGTGCCGCGGTGCTTGCCGTCCCGGAAGAGGCGGTGATTAACAGCGGCGAATCTCAACGGGTGATGCTGGCGACGGGGGACGGCTATTTCCGTCCGGTGAATGTCACGACAGGCGTAAGTGCAGGGGGCTGGACTGAAATCACCTCCGGCCTGAAAGAGAATGATGCTGTGGTGACCTCCGGGCAATTCCTGATCGACTCGGAAGCCAGCCTGCGCAGCGCGCTGCCGGAGGTGACGAAATGATCGCCGCTGTGATTCGCGCCTCGCTGCGCAACCGGCTGCTGGTGATCCTCGCCGCCGCGATCATGGCCGGGTGGGGCTGGTGGGCCGTGCAACGTGCGCCGCTGGACGCGCTGCCCGATCTCTCTGACGTTCAGGTGATCGTCAAAGCGAGCTACCCCGGTAAAGCGCCGCAGGTGATTGAGGACCAGGTGACCTGGCCGCTGACCACCTCAATGCTCTCCGTGCCAGGGGCGAAAACCGTGCGTGGTTTTTCGATGTTCGGTGACGCGTATGTTTATGTGCTGTTTGAGGACGGGACCGATCTCTACTGGGCACGCTCCCGCGTGCTTGAATATCTGAGCCAGGTGCAGTCGCAATTCCCGGCGGGGGTGAAAGTCTCTCTCGGGCCAGATGCCACGGGCGTGGGCTGGATCTATGAATATGCGCTGATCGATCGCACCGGCAAACACAGTCTGGCGGATTTACGGGCGCTGCAGGACTGGACGCTCAAGTTTGAGCTCAAAACCGTGCCCAACGTCTCGGAAGTCGCCAGCATCGGCGGCATGGTGCGCCAGTATCAGATTGTGGCCTCACCCGAGAAGATGCGCGCCCTGAATATCACTCACGGGCAGCTGGTGAGTGCGATTCAGGCGGCGAATAAAGAGAGCGGCGGCGCACTGCTGGAGATGGGCGAGGCGGAATACATGGTGCGAACCACCGGTTATCTGCGCTCGCTCGAGGATTTCCGCAACGTGGTGTTGACCTCGCGCGAGGGCAAACCGGTGCTGCTCAGCGATGTCGCCTCGATAAGCTACGGGCCAGAAATCCGTCGCGGGGTGGCGGAGCTGAACGGCGAGGGCGAAGTGGCCGGTGGCGTGGTGGTGATGCGCTACGGGCAGAATGCGCTGGAGACCATTCATGCGGTGAAAGACAAACTCCGGGCGCTGCAAAAAACGCTGCCGGAAGGGGTCGAGATTGTTCCGGTGTATGACCGCTCCACGCTTATCGAAGAGTCGGTCAAAACCCTGACCCACAAACTGCTGGAAGAGTTTGCGGTGGTGGTGCTGGTGTGCGCGTTATTCCTCTTCCATTTCCGCTCGGCGCTGGTGGCGATTGTCTCCCTGCCACTGGGCATTTTGGGCGCGTTTGTGGTGATGCATTATCAGGGCATCAACGCCAACATCATGTCGCTCGGCGGGATTGCGATTGCGATTGGGGCGATGGTGGATGCCGCAATTGTGATGATTGAAAACATGCACAAGGTGCTGGAGCAGTGGCGACACGAGAATCCGGACCAGGAGCCGTCTTCGGGGGATTACTGGCATCTGGCCGAACGGGCGGCGGTTGAGGTCGGGCCCGCGCTGTTTTGCAGCCTGCTGATCATCACGCTGTCGTTTATTCCGGTCTTCTCCCTCGAAGCGCAGGAAGGGCGGATGTTCTCCCCGCTGGCTTTCACCAAAACCTGGTCAATGGCGATGGCCGCCGGACTCGGGATTACGCTGATCCCGGTGCTGATGGGCTATTTCATTCGCGGCAAAATTCCGGACGAAAAAGCCAACCCAATCAACCGATTTTTGATTCGGGCCTATGAACCGCTGCTCGATAAAGTGCTGACCTTTCCCAAAACCACGCTAGCCCTGGCGTTTGCGCTTTTACTGGTGACGCTTTGGCCGCTCAGTCGGCTGGGCAGCGAGTTTATGCCGCCGCTGGACGAGGGCGATCTGCTGTATATGCCGTCGACGCTGCCGGGCATTTCGGCGCGCGAAGCCAGCCGCCTGCTGCAACAGACCGATCGACTGATCAAAAGCGTTCCGGAAGTCGCCAGCGTGTTCGGCAAAGCCGGACGGGCGGAGACGGCGACCGACCCGGCGCCGCTGACCATGATTGAGACCACCATCCACTTTAAACCGCGCGACCAGTGGCGGCCGGGCATGACGCCGG
Source organism: Lelliottia sp. EB106-05-01-XG201 (assembly GCF_058791735.1). Taxonomy (NCBI): domain Bacteria; kingdom Pseudomonadati; phylum Pseudomonadota; class Gammaproteobacteria; order Enterobacterales; family Enterobacteriaceae; genus Lelliottia; species Lelliottia sp. EB106-05-01-XG201. The sequence goes on along the minus strand of NZ_JBYTDV010000001.1, from coordinate 3,351,133 downwards.
AAAAGCTGGTGGAAGAGCTGGACAAAACCGTCTCGGTTCCGGGAATTGCCAACGTCTGGGTGCCGCCGATCCGTAATCGTCTGGATATGCTGGCGACAGGGATCAAGAGCCCGGTGGGCATTAAGGTGAACGGCAACAATATTGCCGATATCGAACGGGTGGCGTCGCAGATTGAATCGATCGTGAAGCAGGTGCCGGGCGTGACCTCCGCGCTGGCAGAGCGGCTGGCGGGCGGGCGCTATGTCGATATTCGTATCGACCGGCAAAAAGCGGCGCGCTACGGCGTCTCGGTCGATGAGCTGCAAAGTATGGTCTCGACGCTGGTCGGCGGCGACAATATTGGCGAAGTGATCCAGGGGCGCGAGCGGTACCCCATCAACGTGCGCTATCCCCGCGATCTGCGCGACAACGTCGATAAACTGCGTGTGCTGCCGGTGGTCACCGCCAGCGGAGGACAGATCGCCCTGGGCGAGCTGGCGGATATCGTGGTGACTGAGGGGCCGCCAATGTTGAAAAGCGAAAATGCGCGGCTGTCGAACTGGATTTATGTCGATTTGCGCGGGCGGGATTTGAAATCTGCGGTGGAGGAGATGCAGCAGCGGGTTGCCGAACAGGTGGTACTGCCGCAGGGCGTTTCGCTCTCGTGGTCAGGGCAATTTGAATATCTGGAGCGTGCGACGGAAAAACTGAAAGTGGTGCTTCCGGTAACGCTAATGATTATCTTTATTCTGTTATGGCTGACGTTTAAACGCATCTCAGATGTCTTATTAATAATGGGGACATTACCCTTTGCGCTTATTGGCGGCGTCTGGTTGCTGTGGCTGCTGGGGTATAATCTTTCTGTCGCAGGAGCGGTCGGATTTATCGCTCTCGCCGGCGTGGCCGCAGAGTTTGGCGTTATTATGGTGCTGTATCTCAATCAGGCCCTGGATAAATATCCCGGCGGCGGAAACACCCAGCTGATGCGCGCCATTCATGAAGGTGCTGTGCTGCGCGTGCGGCCAAAAGTGATGACGGTAGCCACGATTATGGCGGGGCTGTTGCCTATCATGTGGGGCGGCGGCAGCGGTTCGGAGGTGATGCAGCGCATCGCTGCCCCGATGATCGGTGGCATGGTGACGGCACCTTTATTATCTATGCTGGTCATTCCCGCTTTGTATAAATTGTTACATAAACGTTAGGTTTTGTATGCGCCTCGAATATTTCGGGGCGCATTCAGACTATTCGTTAGGAATATTCCCATTTTGTAATTAAATAATTCGGATTTAAACCGGTGTTATTGGGCTTTCATTTAATTAAAATTTGTTAAGATCGCCCCGAATACAATAAATGGTAATTTCATCGTGACGTTAAGAAATAATATTTATCTGGTGTTGTTGTTTATTTTTGCTCAGCTCACGTTATCGTCTTCGGCGATGGCGGACGATAAAGCGACGGAAAAGGGCTGGTTCTCAACCTTCACCGATAACGTGGCGCAAACCTGGAACGAACCAGAACATTACGACCTTTACGTCCCGGCGATCACCTGGCATGCACGCTTTGCCTACGACAAAGAGAAAACGGACCGCTATAACGAACGCCCGTGGGGCGCGGGTTTCGGTCAGTCTCGTTGGGATGAAGAGGGCAACTGGCACGGCCTGTACCTGATGGCGTTTAAAGACTCCTATAACAAATGGGAGCCGATTGGCGGCTACGGCTGGGAGAAAACCTGGCGTCCGCTGGCAGATGACAATTTCCGCCTCGGTCTGGGGTACACGGCGGGCTTCACGGCGCGTGATAACTGGAAATACATCCCGATCCCTGTGCTGTTACCCCTGGCCTCGATTGGCTATGGTCCGGCAACCTTCCAGATGACCTACATTCCGGGCACTTACAATAACGGAAACGTTTACTTTGCCTGGATGCGCTTCCAGTTTTAACTGAAAAATGACAAAGGGTTGGCTGAAAAATACACACTTTTTACATCGGAAAGAACAAACAGCCAGCCGATAAAATTAACGCGACTTTTGTCACTTTTTAACAAAGATCCGCTGGACAAAACGCCCCACAATTGTTGTACTGATACCCGACACAGCATTTGTGTCCATTTTTCATGTAAAGGTAATTTTGATGTCTAAGATTAAAGGTAACGTTAAGTGGTTTAATGAGTCCAAAGGATTCGGTTTCATTACTCCGGAAGATGGCAGCAAAGACGTGTTCGTACACTTCTCTGCAATCCAGACTAATGGTTTCAAAACCCTGGCTGAAGGCCAGCGCGTTGAGTTCGAAATCACTAACGGTGCCAAAGGTCCTTCTGCTGCTAACGTAACTGCTCTGTAATTCGAGCCGTTCAGCAAGAAATCCAAAACCCGCTCATTGAGCGGGTTTTTTTTGGCTTTTTTTCAGCTAAAACAGATAGATTTTCAAAAAGCTGGCGACGATCAATACGCTCAGTAACACCATGCCCGCGCTCATCACTTTCTCTTTCATTTCATCACCCCTGGTCGATATGTCGACAAGAGTGACAGAGAAAAATTAAGCTAACATTAATGCGCCGGGTCTTAGTGCGCGCTGGCGGCAGAAAATAACCAAAATGCGAGCGCGGTCATCGCAAAGGAACCGAGCATGTTGACGGCGATATTGGTTAACGCCCAGCCAAATCGCCCGTCCTGGAACAGAAAAACCACTTCCGCCGAGAAGGTGGAAAAGGTGGTTAATCCGCCGCAAAAACCGGTGGTAATCAAAACCTTCCACATAGGGTCGATATTGGTCATGCGGTTAAACCACGCCAGGCCCATACCAATGATAAAGGCACCGATCAGGTTTGCGGCAAGCGTACCCATCGGGATGGCCTGATGCATCGGGTTAAAACGCATGCTGAGAAACCATCGCGCAACGCTACCCGTGCCGCCGCCAATAAAGACGGCTAAAAGGAGTTGTAACACAGTCAATTCCTGCTATTTGAATGAGTAAGGGTTTAAGTGTATCGCTAACTGATGCTGGGGGAAAATATGTATGTTGCGGTTGGGCAGTTCGCGGTAACGGCTGACTGGGAAGAGAATGCCCGCCAGTGCGTCGCCTTAATGGCACAGGCGACACGTCAGGGAGCGGCGCTTTTAGTGCTGCCTGAAGCGCTACTGGCGCGTGATGACAAGGATCCGGATCTCTCGGTAAAGTCTGCGCAATCCCTTGAGGGCGGTTTTTTGCAGCGGCTGCTGGCAGAAAGCCAGGGAAATGACCTCACCACGGTGCTGACCGTCCATGTGCCGACGACGCCGGGCAGGGCGGCGAATACGCTGGTGGTGCTGCGCGAAGGGAAAGTCATCGAACAGTACGCCAAGCTCCACCTCTATGATGCGTTTAGTATTCAGGAATCACGGCTGGTCGATCGGGGCCACCAGATCCCGCCGCTGATTGACGTCGGAGGTTTCAGGCTGGGGCTGATGACCTGCTACGATTTGCGCTTCCCGGAGATGGCTTTGAATCTGGCCCTGGCGGGAGCGGAAGTGCTGGTCTTGCCTGCCGCGTGGGTCAAAGGGCCGCTCAAAGAGCACCACTGGGCAACGCTACTGGCGGCGCGGGCGCTGGACACCACCTGCTATATCGTCGCGGCGGGGGAGTGCGGTAATAAGAATATAGGTCAGAGCCGGGTTATTGATCCGCTGGGTGTGACTATTGCCGCGGCGGCAGAAACCCCGGTCTTGCTGATGGCTGAAATTGACCGCGAGCGGGTGGCACAAGCGCGGCGGCAATTGCCGGTTCTTAACAACCGACGCTTTGCGCCACCGCAATTATTGTGATGTTTTTTTCATCAGAGCTTGATTCACCTTGTTACAGATTGCTATTGTGTGCGCGCGTCGAATATCCGTTAATAACATCAGGTTTTCTGGCGCTGTTTGCAGCCTGTTTTATGTGAAGAAGGTATCTATGGGTGAGATTAGTATTACTAAACTGCTGGTAGTTGCGGCGCTGGTCGTCCTGCTGTTTGGTACCAAGAAGTTACGTACGCTGGGCGGAGACCTGGGTACCGCCATTAAAGGCTTCAAAAAAGCGATGAATGACGATGATTCTTCTGCGAAGAAAACCGCAGATGATGAAGTCCCGGCTGAGAAGCTGTCGCACAAAGAGTAATGGCTATTCCTTCCAGATCTCTGGAAAGAAAAAAACCGGCGTAATAGCCGGTTTTTTTATGCCTGAAGTGTAATAAATTATTACTTCACTTCTTCGCCTTTTGCCTGCATATCGGCATGGTAGGACGAGCGAACGAACGGGCCGCAAGCGGCATGGGTGAAGCCCATCGCCATCGCTTCGGCTTTCATCTCATCGAACTCATCCGGGCTGACGTAGCGCTGCACCGGCAGGTGGTGACGGCTCGGCTGCAGATACTGGCCCAGGGTCAACATGGTTACGCCATGACGGCGCAGATCGCGCATCACTTCGATGATTTCGGCATTGGTTTCACCCAGACCGACCATCAAACCTGATTTGGTTGGAATGTGCGGATGCGCTTCTTTAAAGCGTTCCAGCAGTTTCAGCGACCAGTTGTAGTCTGCACCCGGACGAACCTGACGGTAAACGCGCGGCACGTTTTCCAGGTTGTGGTTAAAGACGTCTGGCGGGGTAGCGGTGAGAATATCCAGCGCGCGATCCATACGACCACGGAAGTCAGGCACCAGAGTTTCAATCTTAATGGTTGGGCTTTTCTCACGAATGGCGCTGATGCAGTCAGCAAAGTGCTGAGCACCGCCGTCGCGGAGATCGTCACGGTCAACGGAGGTAATCACCACGTAGCGCAGCGCCATGTCGGCAATGGTCTGAGCCAGCTTCAGTGGCTCATTGGCGTCTGGCGCCACCGGGCGACCGTGTGCCACGTCGCAGAACGGACAGCGACGGGTGCAAATCGCGCCCAGGATCATGAAGGTGGCCGTACCGTGGTTGAAACATTCCGCAAGGTTAGGGCAAGAGGCCTCTTCACAGACGGAGTGAAGGCCGTTCTTACGCATCGCCGCTTTGATACCCTGGATGCGTGACGAGTCAGCCGGAAGTTTGATTTTCATCCATTCCGGTTTTCTTAACAGCGCTTCGCGCTCTGTAGCCACGTTTTTAACCGGGATAAGGGCCATTTTATCGGCGTCGCGGTACTTAACACCGCGTTCCATCACAATGGGTTTACTCATAGCGTGCGTGTTCCAGTTGCGAAATTCGAGGGAAAGCGTTTCAATTCAAGGGAATGTTGTATTTATCAACTATTTTTGAACGAACGACAGGCAGTATATCATTGATAAGGGCGATAAAGCAGCCTGTGAGGTCGCCAAATTGTAAAATAGTTGTTGTTTTGTGCCCTTTGCCCCCTGCGGGGCGCGGACCTGCGAGGAAGGGCAGCGTTAAAATGCCTGGCGGATAATATTAATCACATTCTCCAGAACCGGGTCGCGCAGGCTCAGTTTATTGTAATGCAGCGAGATCTCAATAGATTCCGCATTCAGTGGTGCATAGGGGATTTGGTCTAGCGGCCAGCACTGACGAAGCAGGCCGAACAGGCGAGAAGGCATAATCGTCAGCATATCGCTGCTGCCTATCAGCGCGGCAATCGTGAACATATTGTAACTGCTAAAGCTAATCTGGCGATCCGGGAAGAGCTCGTTGATACGCAGATGGAGCTGATTCAGATTCTGCCCGTCGTTCATGAACAGCGCGTACTCATGCTCGCGCAAATTCTCTGCGGTGGCTGGATGGTTGAGCGCCGGATGGTTTTTACGGCAGACCAGCAGCAGCCCGTCGGCATACAGCACGCTGTGCGCTAACGAGCGGGCACCAATGGCGTTGCTGTCGACGATCAGATCGGTCTGGAACTGCGCAAGCTGAGTTTCCGTGTCAAGAACCGGAATGTTGCGCAGCAGGAGCTGAGGCGCTTCACGCTTCACGGCCTGATAGATAATTGGTAATACCATTGCGCCAACGGAAGGCGAGGTGCCGATGGTAATTGTCCGCTGTTTGTCATAGCTGCCGGTGAGATCCAGCGCGCCGAGAATCGACTCCAGGCCCTGGCTGATGTACTCGTGGAGGTGCGTGGCGTAAGCGGTTGGCGTGACGCCCTGACCTTTACGAATAAACAGCGGATCAGGAAATATGGCGCGCAATTTCTGAATAGACTGACTAATTGCTGACGGGGTGAGATTAAGAATTTTCGCAGCATTAACGATACCCTTGTGGACATATACTGCCTCAAAGATCGTCAATAAATTGAGGTCAATATTACGTAAAGTCCGAAACACTTGCGGCTTGTCCTGGCCACCGGGCTCATTCAGTCGTTTAGCTGGTAAATTATTATAATCCACGCTCTCACTCCGTATTCATTCACAATATGAATGATAGTTGAATTTATATATTGTGCTTGTTGTGATCGGTAAAGTATTTTGTGGATTTCAATTGTTTAAGAAAATCAACTAGCTGAGTAATTTTCAATCAAGTGAAGGTCAATTCGCAAGGTGGTATTCACGCACTGAAATTAAACGCGGCAAAATAAGTAAACCTGCTCAAGCGCTTCGAAAATATAGAAACAATGGATTATTGTAAAGCCAAAAAGCGGGAAATAGGTGAAGGTCCATCAAATAAATGGACCAGTATGTATAATATATTAAGCGGTAATATATTCGTGTGGTGGATTGTTTAGCAGCGCTAAAAGATTACTGACAAGCCTTGGGCGAATAATATCGGGGGTGACATTTTCTACCCACTGACCCATTTGAGTCATTTCCATTCCCGCGTAGCCACAGGGATTGATGCGCAGGAAAGGCGAAAGATCCATATTGATGTTAAGCGCCAGACCGTGGAATGAGCACCCTTTGCGGATACGTAAACCCAGCGAACAGATCTTCATCTCTCCGACATACACGCCCGGTGCGTCTGCACGCGGATGCGCGTCGATGCCGTATTCTGCCAGAGTGTTAACCACCGTATTTTCCAGCAGTGTCACCAGTTCGCGAACACCAAGTTTGCGGCGTTTCAGGTTCAGCAGGACATACATCACCTGCTGGCCCGGCCCATGATAGGTCACCTGGCCACCGCGGTCGCTCTGGATCACGGGAATATCGCCGGGAACCAGCACATGCTCTGCTTTACCTGCCTGGCCCTGAGTGAAAATCGGCAGGTGCTCGACCAACCAAATCTCGTCGGGGGTCGTCTCATCGCGTGAGTCAGTGAAATCATGCATAGCCTGAGAGACAGGCTCATAAGGTTGCAGCCCGAGATGGCGGACAAGAATTTTATCCTGATACAAAACAGCAACTCCGGGGGAGGTAGCGACAAAAGGTGGGGAGAAGTATATCACAGTGGGGAAGCGGGTTACCCGGCAAAGCGGGTAACCACGAGGGGACTACAGCACCATACGGACGATGTCGATATTGCCGAGCTCTTCGTAAAGGGTCTCGACCTGCTCAATATGCGTGGCCGTGATGGTGATGGAAACCGAGTGGTAGTTGCCCTTGCTGCTTGGTTTTACCGTCGGAGAGTAGTCACCCGGCGCATGGCGCTGTACCACTTCAACCACCTGGTCAACCAGCTCCGGCAACGCCTGACCCATTACTTTGTAAGTAAACGGGGTAGGGAATTCAAGCAGTTCGTTAAGTTTGGTTTTCATGTCAGCTCCGGCATTACATCAAAAAAATAATAACTCCCACGTGCGGGTGGGAGTTATCAGGATACCTAGTATATGGGGATCAAAATCACACTTTCAAGTGCTCAATTTTTAACCAAACCAGTGATGGAACATCAATTTAATGTAATCAATGATTTTGCCGAAGAAATTGCCTTCAGGAATTTCATCCAGCACCACCAGCGGACGTTGGTCGATGGTTTTGCCGTCCAGCTGGAAGTTGATAGTGCCCACCACCTGGTTTTTCTGCAATGGCGCGTGAAGTTCGCTGGTGTTCAGCACGTAGCTGGCTTTCAGGTCTTTCATGCGGCCACGAGGAATGGTCAGGTAGAGATCTTTATCCACGCCCAGGGACGCGCGATCGTTATCGCCAAACCACACCGGCTCTGACGCGAACTCTTTACCGGCTTTCAGCGGATTCACGGTTTCGAAGAAACGGAAGCCCCAGGTTAGCAGTTTTTTACTTTCAGTTTCACGACCTTTAAAGGTACGACCGCCCATCACGGCGGAGATCAGACGCATCTGACCTTCGGTTGCGGATGCCACCAGGTTGTAACCTGCTTTATCCGTATGGCCGGTTTTGATGCCGTCCACATTCAGGCTGTTATCCCACAGCAGACCGTTACGGTTGGTCTGGCGGATGCCGTTGAAGGTGAACTCTTTTTCTTTATAGATGGTGTATTCGTTCGGCACGTCGCGGATCAGCGCCTGGCCAATCAGCGCCATATCGCGCGCGGAGCTGTACTGGCCGTCTGCGTCCAGGCCGTGAACGGTCTGGAAGTGGCTGTTCTTCAGGCCCAGGGCGGAAACGTAGCTGTTCATCAGGCCCACGAAGGCGTCCTGGCTACCGGCTGCGAAATCGGCCATAGCCACACAGGCGTCGTTACCGGACTGCAGGTTGATACCGCGGATCAGCTGAGAAACCGGTACCTGCATGCCTGGTTTCAGGAACATCAGGGAAGAGCCTTTGAACACCGGGTTGCCGGTTGCCCAGGCATCGTTACCCACGGTGACGAGATCCGTCTCTTTGAATTTACCCGCTTTCATTGCCTGGCCGATGACGTAGCTGGTCATCATTTTGGTCAGGCTCGCAGGATCACGGCGCGAATCAGCGTTCTGTTCTGCCAGCACTTTGCCGGAGTTGTAGTCGATCAGGATGTAGGATTCCGCGTCAATCTGCGGAACGCCAGGGATCATGGTCTTGATGTTCAGGTCATCGGCGTGAGCGGCTGAAAAAGCGGCTGCGCAAAGGGCCGTGGTCAGCGCCATGCGCTGCAAAAATCGAGCGGAGAGAGTGGTCTTCATGGTCAGAACTACGACATCCGTGATGGAATTAAAAAAAGTGCCTTACTATAGCAAAAGCTATACAGGCAGGCATCCGACTTTCAGCGTGAGTTTGTGAACGTTGGTTACACAAGCTGACAATTCGGATACCGCCGATTAATTACTTCGCAACAGCGATAAACGACTGTAACTGAGCTTCATTTTGCAGACGCTGCTGCAATGAAGCGGCCTGCGACTTGCTGGCAAAGGGTCCCATCTGGATACGCCAGACGGCCCCGTTTTGCTCAACGCGCCCCGGCACGCCAAACTTCTGGCTCAGCTGCTGCTGATACTGCTGCGCGCGCGCCTGATCGCTCACCGCACCGACCTGAACGACAAAATTGCCGCTACCAGAGGTCGCCGCAGGTGGGGTGACGGCGTTGGTCGCAGGCGCTGTGACCGGCGCGGGCTGAGCCACCACCGGTGCAGGTGTCGGCTCGCTGCCTTCCAGCACGCCAGAGGCCAGCGTCGTCGGTGCGCCCAGGAAACCGCTGCTGCTTACCGGCGCGCCCATAGAATCGTCGCTTTTCAGCGTGTCGTTGCTGATAGCGCGGACATTGCTCTGTGGCGTGGCATCTTGCGGCATCGAGGTTGCGCTACCCATTCCGCTGTTCAAATCCGGACGGGCGGGCAGGGCATAAGTTTGTTTCGCCACCGTCGTACACACGGTTCCCGGGCCAGACAGCGTACCGTCTTGTGCCACGATAATCGGGTCGATGCGCACTTTGGTGTTGTTTGAGGTATTCAGACGATCGGCGGCCGCGCGGGAGAGGGAAATCACGCGGTCGTTGCCGTAAGGGCCACGATCGTTAATGCGCACCACAATCATACGACCGTTGGCGAGGTTAGTGACACGCACATAGCTTGGGATCGGCAGCGTCGGGTGCGCGGCGGTAATCTGCGCCGGGTCGAAGGCTTCACCAGAGGCGGTCAGATTGCTGCCGGGCTCTGCGTCATAAATGGCGGCAAACCCGGCCTGACTGAAGCGAGACGGGTCCTGAACGATTTTATAGCTCTTGCCGTCGCGCTGATAATCCTGATTCGCGGTTGCATTCAGCGGTTCGAAGACAGGGTCCGCGCCGCTGATTTCAACTACCGGACCGGTACAGGCCGCAGGCTGCGGCGGCGCGATGGTCGCCTGTTGCTGACCATCATCACTGGAACAAGCTGCAAGTAAACTTGCTGCGATGCAGATACCCAGCCACTGCTTACGCATGGCGATCCCCTTATTGTTATACGCTTTTGGACAACATTTTTCTGTGGGTGTGGATAGACATCACTATCCCAAACCCGGCCATCAACACGATCAGTGCCGAGCCTCCGTAGCTCACCAGCGGCAGCGGGACGCCCACAACAGGCAGAATTCCACTCACCATACCAATATTTACGAAGACATAAACGAATAAGATCAGCATCAACCCGCCCGCCATGACGCGACCGAAGGTGGTCTGCGCGCGCGCGGCAATCCACAGACCGCGCATAATCAGCAGCAGGTAGAGGGCCAGCAAAATCAGGATCCCGACCAGGCCCAGCTCCTCGGCCAGAACCGCAAAGATAAAGTCCGTGTGGCGTTCCGGCAAGAACTCCAGCTGCGACTGCGTGCCGTGCAGCCAGCCTTTGCCGCGCAGGCCACCCGAGCCAATCGCAATTTTAGACTGAATAATATGATAGCCCGCGCCCAGCGGATCGGTTTCCGGATCGAGCAACATCATGACGCGCTGACGTTGATAGTCGTGCATCAGGAAGAACCACAGTATCGGGATAAAGGCGGCCACCAGCACCACCGCAATACCGATCAAGCGCCAGCTTAAGCCGGACAGGAACAGCACGAACAGACCGGAGAGGGCGACCAGAATCGACGTTCCGAGGTCAGGCTGCGCCGCGACCAGCAGCGTCGGCAGGAAGATCAGCACCAGCGCGATAGCGGTATTTTTCAGCGATGGCGGACAGACGTCGCGGTTGATAAAGCGCGCGACCATCAGCGGGACGGCGATTTTCGCGATTTCCGAGGGCTGGAAACGCACAATGCCGAGATCCAGCCAGCGCTGCGCACCTTTCGAAATCGCCCCGAAGGCATCCACCGCGACCAGCAAAATAATACAGATGAAATAGAGGTAGGGCGCCCAGCCTTCGTACACTCTCGGCGGGATTTGCGCCATCACTACCATGATCACCAGGCCCATGGCGATCTGGCCGATCTTGCGCTCCATCATGCCGATGTCCTGGCCGCTGGCGCTCCAGATAACGAGGGCGCTGTAGGTCAGCAATGCCAGCAGGATCAGCAGCATGGCCGGGTCGATGTGGATTTTATCCCACAGCGATTTCTTGTTTGGATTATCCGTCATGATTATTGGTCCTCCGCCGCAGCGGCAGCTGGGGTTTCAGCCGGCAGTTCGGTGTTGTTGTCGCCCAGCATAATGTGGTCGAGGATCTGGCGCATGATAGTACCAACCGCCGGGCCAGCGCCGCCGTTTTCGAGAATAATCGCCACCGCGACCTGCGGATTATCATAAGGCGCAAAGGCGGTCATGAGTTTATGGTCGCGCAGACGCTCGGCAATTTTATGTGCGTTATAGGTTTCGTTGGCTTTCAGGCCGAAGACCTGAGCAGTACCGGATTTGGCCGCCACTTTGTACGGAGCGCCCGCAAAATACTTATGCGCGGTCCCGTTCGGACGGTTGGCAACGCCGTACATCCCGTCTTTGGCAATTTCCCAGAAGCCGGAGTGGATATCGCCCACCGGCGCTTCGTGCGGCTGTGCCCACGGCACCTGTTTGCCATCTTCGACGGTACTCATCAGCAGGTGTGGCACTTTCACCACGCCGTCGTTGATGAGGATCATCATGGCTTTGTTCATCTGAATTGGCGTGGCGGTCCAGTAGCCCTGGCCGATACCGACCGGAATGGTATCACCCTGATACCACGGCTTTTTAAAGCGTTTGAGCTTCCACTCGCGGGTTGGCATGTTGCCGGAACGCTCTTCCGACAGATCCACGCCCGTGTAGTGGCCGTAGCCAAATTTGCTCATCCACTCCGACAGGCGGTCGATCCCCATGTCGTAGGCGACCTGATAGAAGAAGGTATCCGCCGACTCTTCCAGGGATTTGGTGACATTCAGGTGGCCGTGGCCCCATTTTTTCCAGTCGCGGTAGCGTTTTTCCGAGCCCGGCAACTGCCACCAGCCTGGGTCAAACAGACTTGTATTGCGATTGATGACGCCCGCGCTCAGCGCAGAGACGGCAACGTAAGGTTTCACGGTGGACGCTGGCGGGTAAACGCCCTGAGTCGCACGGTTCACCAGCGGGGTGTTCGGGTCGTTCAACAGGCCAGAGTAATCTTTGCTGGAGATACCATCCACGAACAGGTTCGGGTCGTAGCTTGGCATCGAGACCAGCGCCAGGATCCCACCGGTGCGCGGATCGGTCACCACCACTGCAGCACGGCTGCCCGCCAGCAGGGTTTCGATATACTGCTGGAGCTTGAGATCCAGCGTCAGATAAACATCGTGACCCGCCTGCGGCGGCACCTCTTTCAGCTGACGGATAACGCGGCCACGGTTGTTGACTTCAACCTCTTCATAGCCCGTCTGCCCGTGCAGCACGTCTTCATAGAAGCGCTCGATGCCGAGTTTGCCGATATCGTGCGTCGCGGCGTAGTTCGCCAGCTTGCCGTCTTTATCGAGCCTGTCGACATCTTTATCGTTAATTTTGGAGACGTAGCCGATGACGTGCGTCAGCGCGGAGCCGTAAGGGTAGAAGCGGCGTTTATAGCCTTTGACCTCAACGCCGGGGAAGCGGTACTGATTCACCGCAAAGCGGGCGACCTGAACTTCCGTGAGGTTAGTTTTAACGGCGATGGAGGTGAAGCGGTGCGAACGGGCGCGCTCTTTCTTGAAGGCGGCGATGTCATCATCGGTGAGATCGACCACGCCTTTCAGGGCGTCCAGCGTATCCTGCACGTTATCGACTTTTTCCGGCATCATCTCGATTTGATAGATGGTGCGGTTTAACGCCAGCGGCGTGCCGTTACGATCGTAGATAATGCCGCGGCTTGGCGCGATGGGCACCAGCTTGATACGGTTTTCGTTAGAGCGCGTTTGATAGTCGGTAAAGCGGACGATTTGCAGATTGTAGAGGTTGGCGACAAGTACGCCAGACAGCAGCAAAATCCCGGTAAAAGCGACCAGCGCCCGGCGCACAAACAGCGCGGACTCAGCCGTATAGTCGCGAAAAGAATTCTGTAGTTTCATCCGCTGCTTAATTTGCCCTGGTCAATCATTACTCACGGTGATAAGGGTGGTTGGTAGTAATGCTCCACGCGCGATACAGGCTTTCTGCCACCAGTACCCGAACCAGCGGGTGGGGCAGTGTCAACGCGGAGAGGGACCAACTTTGTTCTGCGGCCGCTTTGCAGGCGGGGGACAACCCTTCGGGACCGCCAATCAACAGACTGACGTCGCGGCCATCCTGCTTCCAGCGCTCCAGTTCGTGCGCCAGCTGCGGCGTATCCCAGGGTTTGCCTGGGATGTCGAGGGTGACAATGCGGTTCTTGCCAGCGGCCGCCAGCATGAGCTCACCCTCTTTTTCGAGAATACGTTTGATATCCGCGTTTTTGCCGCGCTTTCCTGCTGGGATCTCCACCAGTTCGAACGGCATGTCTTTGGGAAAACGACGCAGATATTCAGTAAAACCCGTCTGTACCCAGTCCGGCATTTTCGTGCCGACGGCTACCAGTTGCAACTTCACGCATTAACCCCAGAGTTTTTCCAGCTCATACAGACGACGGCTCTCTTCCTGCATGACGTGAACGATCACATCGCCGAGGTCAACAACAACCCAGTCAGCAATGGCTTCGCCTTCTACGCCGAGAGGCATCAGACCGGCTTTACGTGATTCCTGAACCACATGGTCAGCGATAGAGGCAACGTGGCGAGTGGAAGTGCCGGTGCAAATGATCATGCAGTCGGTGATACTGGATTTACCATGAACGTCGATAGTGATGATGTCCTGACCTTTCAGGTCATCAATTTTGTCGATAACAAAATCCTGGAGTTCTTTACCCTGCAAGTTTTCCCCCTGGTGAGTGAAGTTGAGCAACGATTAAATGGATAGCTCGGCAGTATACCTTAACTGACGGCTGTGTCGGGACAAATGTCACCTGACGGACTTTTTAAGGCGGGTATCATCCCATCCCCGGCCTGACAATGCATCGCCATTTTTGTAAAACAATTTCTGTAAGGTAACGACTGGCAGGAAGTCAGGCTGCGGAGGATATCAGCCTGAAAAGGGCTGTCAATGGCAGGGCGGTGAATTACCTGAATTTTCGCGTATCACCTTATTCATCTGCGCTTTTCTGATACAAACCGTGCTGATGGATATAGTCGAGCACCGGCGCGGGCAGCAGTTCGTCACAGGATAAATCCTCCTGGAGGCGCTCGCGAATCAGGGTCGCGGAGATATCAAACCACGGCGTCTCGGCCAGGTAAATTTTACCGGCGGGCAGGGTGTGCAGATCTTCCACGTTGTTCGTCAGATGGGTGTCGAGCCACTCCTGGTGCTGCTCTTCCTTCATGGTCAACGGGTAGCCCGGACGGCGGCAGACGATAAGATGACTGTTCTGCAGAATGGTTTCGTATTGATGCCAGGAGGGGAAATTCAGCAGCGAATCCTGGCCGATGATAAACCCCAGCGGCTGCGTCGGGCCGCGCTCGGCGCGCCACTCCTGCAAGGTTTGCGAGGTATACGACGGCGTATCGCGGCGCAGTTCGCGCTCATCGAGCTGAAACAGCGGCTTGTCGGCAATCGCCAGTTCCAGCATCGCTTTGCGCTGTTCGCTGGTCGCTTCCGGCTGCGGGCGGTGCGGCGGGACATTATTCGGCATGATGATCACGCGCTGCAGGCCAATCAGATTCGCCAGAATTTCAACTGGCTTGAGATGACCGTAATGAACCGGGTCGAACGTGCCGCCGTACAGCGCCTGTAAAGAACTCATATCAACCATCAATAAAGACGTCTGCGAGTGCCTTATGGCACAACAGCAGAGAAAGACTTTCCAGCTCAGCCCAGACCGACTGACCGTAATCCTGCTTGAGCGTCAGTTCGGCGCGCGTCAGGAGATGAACCGCCTGGCGAAGCTGCTCGGTGCTTAAGCGGTTGACGGCTTCGGTGGTCATGGCGCGGCGGTTTTGCCAGACGCGATGTTTATCAAACAGCGCGCGCAACGGCGTACTGGCCGACTGGCGTTTCAGGGTGTTGAGCAGCAACAGTTCGCGCTGCAGGGTGCGCAGCAAAATCACCGGTTCGCTGCCTTCGAGCCTAAGCTGCTGCAAAATATGCAGCGCGCGTTTGCTCTTCGCTGCCAGCAGCGCATCGACCCAGTGAAACGGGGTAAAGTGCGCCGCATCGTTCACCGCCTGTTCGACACGCGGTAAGGTCAGTTTGCCGTCCGGCCACAGTAGAGACAGGCGATCCAGCGCCTGCGCCAGAGCCAGTAAATTCCCTTCGTAGCAGTAACAGAGCAGCTGATTGGCGGCGTCATCCAGCTGCAGATTATGTTGCTTCGCGCGTACCGCGACCCACTTTGGCAGCTGCGCCTGTTCGGGCGTCTGGCAGGTCACCTGCACGGAATGCGTCGCAAGCTGGGTAAACCAGGCGGCGTTTTCCTGCGCTTTGGTGAGTTTGTTCCCGCGCACGATCAGCAGTAAATCTGAATGCAGAAGCGTGACCAGCGTGGCGAGCTGTTCGTTAATCGCCGCGTTGGGGCCGTTCTCCGGCAGCTGGATCAAAATCGTCTGGCGAGAGGCAAACAGGCTCATCGCCTGGCACAGGGAAAAGATCGTCTGCCAGTCGGTGCTGTTGTCTATCTGGAAGGCGTGATGTTCATCGAAGCCCTGAGTCGCGGCGACCTGGCGCACGGCATCCTGGCTTTCCTGAAGTAAAAGGGGATCGTTTCCGAGGAGCAGATACGCCGCGCGCAGCCCTTCATTGAGCTGCGCGCGGAGTTGTTCAGGATACAACCGAACCATTAGTTACCCAGGGTTCCGGTAACTTGCGGCGTGGTGTCCAGCGGAACAGAGTGTTCCGTGCTGGTCTCTTTCGAGGCGACCTGAATGCTTGGCAGTTTACGGATCAGCTGTTCCGCCGCCTTGTCGTACATTTCGTTGATGATAATTTGCTGCTCGGCATCTTTCGCCAGCGCAGTTTGTGGGTTATCAAAGAACGAACGATAGACTTTGGTACTGATCGGATAAATATCTTTACCCGGGATCAGCACGGCAGCACTCACCGACATCACCATCTGGTATTCCGCCGTACGGCCATCCTGGAAGATGGACGCCGTGTCTTTGCTCAGGACAGAGCTCAGTACACGGAAGGACGGAACATCCTGACGCAAGGTTCCTTTTTCGATCAGCTCCACGCCATTGAGGCGCAGCTGGTTACGAATCGCCCGGCTCAATGGACCGTTCGGATCCCCGGAATCGAAGATCATCGTTTTCATCTGAGCGGGCACTGCCGTGGTATTGCGCAGATGCCAGCCACAACCAGCGGTGACAAGCACCGCCAGAGATAAGAGTATTGTTGCCAGTTGTCGCACGTTTCCTCCCGCGCTTAGCCAACGACCAGATTCAGCAGTTTACCCGGTACGTAGATCACTTTACGCACGGTAACGCCATCAAGGTACTTCGCCACCAGGTGTTCCTGGCCTGCGCGTTCACGAACCTGTTCTTCCGTTGCATCGACGGCAACAGTAATTTTACCGCGCACTTTACCGTTAACCTGAACCACCACCAGCGTGGTGTTTTCAACCATAGCGGCTTCATCGGCAACCGGCCACGGTGCGTTATCGATATCGCCTTCGCCTTTCAGCTCCTGCCACAGGGTAAAGCTGGCGTGAGGGGTGAACGGGTTCAGCATGCGAACGATAGCCAGCAGGGCTTCACGCATTAAGGCACGATCCTGCTCGCCTTCCTGCGGGGCTCTCGCCAGCTTGTTCATCAGTTCCATAATAGCCGCAATTGCGGTGTTGAAGGTCTGACGACGACCAATATCATCGGTCACTTTAGCGATAGTTTTGTGAACATCGCGACGCAGCGCCTGCTGATCTTCGCTCAGGGCCGCCACGTTCAGCGCCGGAGCCTCACCCTGAGAGGTGTGCTCGTAAACCAGTTTCCAGACGCGTTTCAGGAAGCGGTTCGCGCCTTCTACGCCAGATTCCTGCCATTCCAGGGTCATATCCGCTGGAGACGCAAACATCATGAACAGACGCACGGTGTCTGCGCCGTAGCGCTCAACCATTACCTGCGGGTCGATGCCGTTGTTTTTGGACTTCGACATTTTGCTCATGCCGGTATACACCAGCTCATGGCCTGCCGCGTCTTTCGCTTTCACGATACGGCCTTTCTCGTCGCGCTCAACGATGGCGTCAACCGGAGAAACCCAGTTACGCTCGCCGTTTTCGCCGAGATAGTAGAATGCATCCGCCAGAACCATACCCTGACACAGCAGCTGTTTGGCGGGTTCATCAGAGTTCACCAGGCCCGCATCGCGCATCAGTTTGTGGAAGAAGCGGAAGTAGAGCAGGTGCATGATCGCGTGTTCGATACCGCCGATGTAGATATCCACTGGCAGCCAGTAGTTGGCGGCTTTGGAATCCAGCATGCCTTCCTGATACTGCGGACAAGTGTAGCGCGCGTAGTACCAGGACGATTCCATAAAGGTATCGAAGGTGTCGGTTTCACGCAGGGCAGGCTGACCGTTAACGGTGGTTTTTGCCCACTCAGGATCGGCTTTGATTGGGCTGCTGATGCCGTCCATGACCACATCTTCCGGCAGGATCACCGGGAGCTGATCTTCAGGCGTTGGGATCACAGTGCCGTCTTCCAGGGTCACCATTGGAATTGGTGCGCCCCAGTAACGCTGACGGGAAACACCCCAGTCGCGCAGACGATAGTTCACTTTACGCTCGCCCACGCCCAGCGCAGCCAGTTTGTCAGCGATGGCGTTGAAGCCCTCTTCGAAGCTCAGGCCGCTAAATTCGCCGGAGTTGAACAGGGTGCCTTTTTCGGTCAGCGCTTGCCCGGAGAGATCCGGTTCAGAACCGTCTGCCGCCAGGATAACCGGCTTGATGTTCAGGCCGTATTTGGTCGCAAATTCGTAATCGCGCTGATCGTGGCCCGGAACCGCCATCACAGCGCCGGTGCCGTATTCCATCAGCACGAAGTTTGCCGCCCAGACCGGGATCGCTTCACCGGTCAGCGGGTGAATAGCGTTAAAGCCGGTCGCGACGCCACGTTTTTCCATGGTCGCCATTTCGGCTTCGGCCACTTTGGTGTTGCGGCATTCGTCGATGAAAGCAGCCAGTTCAGGGTTCGTTGCCGCCGCCTGCTGTGCCAGCGGATGACCCGCGGCCACGGCCAGGTAGGTGGAACCCATGAAGGTGTCAGGACGGGTGGTGTAGACGGTCAGTTTCTGATCGCTGTTCTGCACGTCAAAGGTGATCTCGACGCCTTCAGAACGGCCAATCCAGTTGCGTTGCATGGTCTTAACGGTATCTGGCCAGTGGTCCAGATTGTCCAGGTCGCGCAGCAGTTCGTCGGCGTAAGCGGTGATTTTGATAAACCACTGTGGGATCTCTTTACGCTCAACTTTGGTGTCGCAGCGCCAGCAGCAGCCGTCGATAACCTGTTCGTTCGCGAGAACGGTCTGGTCGTTCGGGCACCAGTTCACGGCAGAGGTTTTCTTGTACACCAGGCCTTTTTTGTACAGCTCGGTGAAGAATTTCTGCTCCCAGCGATAATATTCTGGGGTGCAGGTCGCCAGCTCGCGGCTCCAGTCATAACCGAAGCCCAGCATTTTGAGCTGGTTTTTCATGTAGGCGATGTTGTCGTACGTCCACGGCGCAGGGGCAGTGTTGTTTTTCACCGCCGCGCCTTCAGCAGGCAGGCCAAACGCATCCCAGCCGATCGGCTGCAGAACGTTTTTACCCAGCATACGCTGGTAGCGAGCAATCACATCGCCGATGGTGTAGTTACGCACGTGGCCCATGTGTAGTCGACCAGAAGGATAGGGAAGCATCGACAGGCAGTAATACTTCTCTTTGCTCTCGTCTTCAGTGACTTCAAAGGTACGCTTCTCGTCCCAGTGTTGCTGGACTTTCGATTCTATCTCTTCCGGGCGGTATTGCTCTTGCATGGCAGCCAGTGGTCCTGTTCTCAATACAGCTACAAACGTAGCCAATGGATGTGGTATTTCAGATCCGCATAGCATAGCCCAAACGCCCGCGTCAAAACAGCCCTTATCTGTCTGCGCAGAAGGCGGCGTGAATTGACGTTTTTAGCCGGGTCACACAGGATCAGGTTTCATATTCCGATAACTGCCTGCGGGATTCGTTCTCTTTAATGTACTGAAAAGGCAGCAGATGTACTTTTGCGTCGTGGAAAAACCACTCGGCGTTGTTGCGCTCGAGGGTATCGCCCGGTTGAAAGCACACGCCTGACGCCTCGCGCACAATGGCATATTTACCATTGCTGAAGAGCACGCTGTGGATGCAGAAAGGGTGACAGGTTTCGCCGAGCCGTCGGCTTTCGACGATATGCCCTTCAATAAACACCGCTTTTTTGGTTTTCATAAGCCCCTCTCTGCACACGGTAATCATGGATAGACCCTGTTAAGTATAGGTCTTTAATGCTGGATAATTTCCACCTGATGATGATTCCCGTCATCGACAAGCGGGATCTGGTCATCCGGTAGCACAACGCCGTCCAGCGTGACCTGGTACGCCTCGCTGCCCTGTGAAATCCTGATCTGATACTGACTTTGCCCCTGCTGATAGGAGATGCTGAGCGACGGCCAGTGCGCCGGGAGCTGCGCATGGACCGTCAGGACGTTGCCGAAGCGCTTAATCCCCAGCAGCTCCTCGGTCAGCAGGCGATACGCCCAGCCCGCAGAGCCGGTATACCAGCTCCAGCCGCCGCGTCCGATATGCGGGGCCACGCTATACACGTCGGCGCTCATGACGTACGGCTCGGTTTTATAGCGCTCGACGTCATCGGGCGTGAGGGCATGGTTGACGGGGTTGATCATCGACCACAGCTCCCACGCACGCTCGGTGTTCCCCATTCGCGCAAAGGCCATCACTGCCCAGATGGCACCGTGCGTGTACTGCCCGCCGTTTTCTCGCACGCCGGGCAGATAGCCCTGAATGTAACCCGGATTCGGCCCGTGACCGTCGAACGGCGGCGTCAGGAGTTTGATAAGCCCCGCGTCGTTATCCACCAGCAGCTTATCCAGCGACTGCATGGCGCGTTGGCTTCGCGACGGTTCGGCGGCCCCGGAGAGCACCGACCAGCTTTGAGCGATGGCATCAATCCGACAGTCCTGCGAGGCTTTCGACCCCAGCGGTTCGCCGCCGTCAAAATAGCCGCGCCGGTACCACTCTCCGTCCCAGGCGGAGGTTTCGAGGTTTTTCTGTAGCCGCGAGGCTTCAGTGCGACACAGTTCCGCTATCGTGGCGTCCTGGCGCTGTTCGGCGAGATCTGCGACGCGCTGCAAAATATCGAACAGGAAAAAGCCCAGCCAGACGCTTTCGCCTTTTCCGTCGATGCCGACCCGGTTCATCCCGTCATTCCAGTCCCCCGCGCCCATCAGCGGCAGGCCGTGCGAGCCAAACTGCAAACCGTGCCGAACGGCTTTCACGCAGTGCTGCCACAGCGTCTCTTCGACGGCGCTGATGACCGGCGTATCGTAGACCGACTCTTCGCCAGGCTGGAGCGGACGCCCTTCCAGATAGGGAATGCGCTGCTCAAGCACGCCAGTGTCACCGGTGGTTTGCACGTAGTGGCAGACCGCCAGCGGCAACCAGAGATAATCATCCGAGCAGCGGGTACGCACGCCGTTGCCGTGTGGCGGGTGCCACCAGTGCTGCACATCGCCTTCGATAAACTGCCGCGAGGCGCAGAGGATAATTTGCTCGCGCAGACGCTCCGGTGCGGCGTGGCTCAGGGCCAGCGTGTCCTGCAGCTGATCGCGGAATCCAAACGCACCGCCCGACTGATAGTAGCCGCTGCGCGCCAGCAATCGGCAGGCCACCGTCTGATAGAGCAGCCAGCCGTTGGTGAGTAGATTGACGGCGCTATCCGGCGTTTGGACGACGATTTTATCCAGCACGCTGTGCCAGTAACGGTGAACGCGGCTGAGCTCCTCGCGGGCGGCCTCTTCGTTCAGGTATCGCGCGAGAAGCGTCTGGGCTTCGGCCGGATCTTCGCCGACCCCCAGCACAAAGATAAAGGTCTTCTGATCGCCATCGATCAGCGTAACGGCAGATTGCACCGCGCCGCAGGGATCCAGCCCGGCCCCGGTTTTATCCGACAGCCAGCGCAGACGCATCGCCGCCGGGTTGTGCTGAGCCCCGTTGCGACCGAGAAACTCGCGGCGGTCGCCCGTCAGGGAGCAGTGCGCGCCCGTCACGGCGAAAAAGGCGGTGCGCCCGGCGCCATTGCCGCCGTAAAAATTGTTCGCCATCACGCCGCAGCCGTCCGCGACGCTGGCCGCATGGGTCACGATGTGCAGCGCCGAAGAGGTGCGCGACTCGCCGAGCGTCCACTCCACGTAGCCCGTTGCGGAGAGTTTTCGCGTCCGCCCGGAGTTATTGCTGATGGTCAGGATCGCCAGTTTGACCGGTGCCTCTTCGGCGACCAGCACCGTCAGTTCGCTGTCGATGCCGCTCTCACGGTGGGCAAACACGCTGTAGCCGAAGCCGTGGCGCGAGAGATAATCCCCCTGGCCGCGCACCGGTAAGGCGGTCGGAGACCAGCAGGCGCCGCTCTCTTCGTCGCGCAGATAAAACACTTCGCCGGAGCGATCGCTGACCGGGTCGTTTTCCCACGGCGTCAGGCGATATTCATGGGCGTTTTCATACCAGCTGTAGGCTTGCCCGGCCTCGGACAGCACGCTGCCGAAGCGGGCGTTGGCCAGCACGTTTGACCAGGGCGCGGGCGTCGGTGCATTTTCCCGCAGCACAATCTGGTACTCGCGACCATCCTGCGAAAACCCGCCGTGGCCGTTGAAATGCACAAGTTGATCCGTATCCGGCGTCCAGGGGATATGCAGATTGACGCCGGGTATGAGGTGGGGAACGAAAGGTCGCGGAACCGTTTTTAACGCGTGCAGGCGCTGATCGAGCTGTTCGTTCAGCCCGCCCGCGCGGTCATCCAGAGACAGATGCGCGACGCTTTGCAGCAGCAGCTTGTCTTCGGCGGAGAGATGTTCGCCGTTACGGACAAAAATTCCCCCCGACTTATCCAGCAGGCTGGCTTCGGACCCGGCATAGATCAGATCCATGATGTGATTTTGCAGCGCCTGCTGATAGCCGCCGAGGCTTTCGTTGAGGATCACCAGATCGACTGCCAGCCCTTTCAGCCGCCAGTAGCGGTGTGCCTGAATCAGCGTGGTAATCGACAAAATGCTCTCTTCGCTGCTGATGCTGAGCAGCACGATCGGCAAGTCGCCGGAAATCGCCCAGCCCCACAGCCCGGACTGGCCGCGCCGGTTGCGGCTGATGGTCAGGTTGTCAGCGCGCAGCTCCTGGCACGGATAAAGAATGGCACCCGCAAGCCGGTTAAACAGCGCGGCGTCATCTTCGTTGGCGTTAATCTGGCGTAATACCACCAGGCTGTGCGACCAGGCGAGCTCAAAGACGCGGTCGGCGATCGGGTGATCGCGATATTTTTCCAGCAGCGCCAGGCTCTGCTGGCGGTTCTCGCTCACGCCATACAGGATATCGACGGTGACCGGCAGGCCGGGTTGCAGGTTGAGGGTCTGGCGGATCGCCAGCATCGGGTCCAGCACTGAGCCGGAGCTGTTACTGAGCGCGCCCGATTGCCCGGCGGCCTGCGCATCCGCCGGACGTCTGCCGCGCCCGAGGAACTTCGCCCGGTCGGTTTCAAACGAGACGCCGCTTTGGCTACTGCCATGCACCACCATCATGTGGAATAACCAGGGGCTTTTTTCGTCCGGCGCGCGCGGGCGACGGTGGCACAGGATGGCGTTCTGCGCGGGGACAAGCTCCGTCTGGATAAACAGATTGCTGAAGGTCGGGTGCGCCAGATCGCTGGTGGCCGGGGCGAGTACGACTTCGGCGTAGGTCGTCAGTTCAATGGTGCGCGGCTGACGCCCGCGATGCAGTAGGGTGACGCGCCGCAGCTCGATATCGTCTTCCGGCGACACCACCACCTGGGTTTTCACGCTCACCGTGCCCAGCGTACGTTTAAATTCCGCCCCCGCATCGGTAAAGATCACCTCGTCGTTGCTGTCCGTTTCACCGGTCGGCTGCCAGGTATTGCTCCAGATGTCGCCCGATTGCAGATCGCGGATGTAGCAGAACGCCCCCCAGTTATCGCGGGTGGTATCGCTGCGCCAGCGGGTGAGGGCCAGATCGTTCCAGCGGCTGTAACTCCCGCCGGTGTGGGTCATCATCAGATGATAATGACTGTTGGAGAGCAGCTGCACCTCAGGAATCAGGCTGTCGGCGGCGGTGAAAATACGCGGTTCGTAGCGAACGGGTTTAACGCGCCCCTCGTGAGACTCAAAGTGGCGGCGCGGGCTGTAAAGATCGACCGCATCCGGCACGCGCTCCTGCAGCAGCAGGCTCGCCGACTGGAAGGCGGTGCTGGCCATAAACCGGTCGGCCATCGGCGCGTCGAGCAACACGTGCGCCAGGGCCTGGAACGCCATCCCCTGATGGTGCGCCATCCACGACTGCACCACGGCGTACAGCTGCCCGGTGGCGAGGCGCGACGGCGTATAGTCCAGGGCTTCATAGAAACCAAACTCGCCGCGCGCGCCGTTTTTCTCCAGCCGCGCCAGATTGTCGCAGGCTTTTTGCGGGGCAATCATCAGGGCCAGCAGCGTGGCATAAGGGGCGACGACCATATCGTCCGCCAGACCGCGGCGCAGGCCCAGGCCCGGAACCCCGAAGGCCTGATACTGGTAGTTCTGCTGCACGTCAAAAGCGTGATAGCCAGACTCTGAAACCCCCCAGGGCACACCGCGCTCTTTGCCCCAGTGGATCTGACGCATCACCGCCGACTGGCTCATCTCATCCAGCAGGCTGCCGGGCCAGGTCGGCATCACCAGATTTGGCATCAGGTATTCAAACATCGAACCGCTCCAGGACATCAGGGCGGTGTCACGATCGATGGTGGTAAACAGCCGCCCCAGCGCGTACCAGCTTTTCAGCGGCAGTTGGTTAGTGGCGATGGCGATAAAACTGGTGAGGCGAATTTCGGAGGGCAGCAGGTCGTAGTGGCTTTTATCCAGCATATTGCTGTCGCAGTTGTAGCCGATGCTGAGCAGGCTGGTCACTTCGCTGTAGAGGAAGGTGAAATCCATCCGCGCGTGCTCGTTCAGTCGCTGTTCCAGTTCGGTGATGATATCCAGGCGCATACGCGCCAGGGCAATCGCCGAGGCGGACGGCGTGCCTTCCCCGCTGTGTTTTGCATTCGCCAGCCAGCTCAGGGACGGCAGCGTCTGCGTGTCCCAGGCGGGCGTGATCCAGCCGAGGAGATGCGACCACTCGTGGCACAGCATCACCAGCTGGCGCTGCAGATGGTCGATCCAGCGCAGAGTAAGTGCGTCGTCCTGATGGCACAACGCCGTCAGATGGTTGCTCTGGGTGCGCATCTGCTTCAGCTCAATATAGAGCTGCGCCGGAGAGAGCGACGTCGCGCCGAGACAATGTTTGCGCAACAGCCGCAGCCCCGTCGGAGCGTTCTGCCCCCAGTGTTTCTCCAGAATCCCCAAGGTGTCGTTCAGCCCGGCCAGCACCTGGGCGCTGTTTAACACCGGCTGGTTGCGCATCGCCGACAGCCCTTCGCGCAGGGTCAGCAGATGGCCCGCCATGTTGCCGCTGTCGACGCTGGAGACATAGCGCGGACTCAGCGGGGCGAGGGTCTGCGTGTCGTACCAGTTATACAAATGGCCGCGGAAATGCTCCATTTTGTCGAGCGTGTCCAGGGTCAACGTCACGCGCTGCAACACCTCGCCGGACGGGAGATAGCCGAAATCCCAGGCCGTCAGATTCGCCATCAGCGACAGGCCAATGTTCGTCGGCGAGGTGCGATGGGCGATGATCGGGTGCGGGATCTCCTGATAGTTATCCGGCGGCAGCCAGTGTTCTTTGGCGGTGACGAAGGTCTCGAAGAAGGCCCAGATTTCTCGGCTCGTCTGGCGCAGCAGCTGCTTTTGCTCTCTGTTCGGTGAAAACACGCTGCGGGCGGGCGAGCGACTCATCCAGCTCAGCAGGAGCGGCGTCAGGCACCACAGCAAACTGACCGGCAGCGCGATGAAGGAAAACAGCGGCGCAATGTGCGCGGTCAGAACGGTGAGCGCCACGCCGGTGGCGACGTTCATCCACATCGCCCGGTAAAAGCGGATCGGGGACGTTTTTTCCCGATCGTTGTCCGGGCTGTAGCTGGCCCACTGGTTCAGGTTGCGCTGGCTGAATCCCAGACGCCAGAGCGTCACGGCAATTGCATACAGGGAATAGCCGGCCTCATGGGGCAGGGTGGCGAAATTCATCCCAACGCGGGACAGGCGTTTCAGCGCGCCGGTGGCGACCAGCAGCAGATGCTGCACAACAGGGCGACGGGTCGGTTTGTTAATCAGATCCCAGGCGACCGCCAGCCCGGTCGGCAGGAGCCAGACCAGCATCAGCACGCCCAGCCAGTAAAACGGATTCGGTACCCACAGCAGGGTGCAAAACAGCAGCGCCAACAGGGACGGAGCGACCAGGCTGCGGCGCAGGTTATCGAATAATTTCCAGTACGACAGGGCGGAGAGCGGGTTTTTATCGTGGGTGCCATCCGCTTTTCTGACGCGCGGTTTGAGCCAGTTCAGCAGCTGCCAGTCGCCGCGGATCCAGCGGGTCCGGCGCGCGACGTCCGAGAGATAGTTGTTTGGGTACTGCTCGTAGAGCAACACTTCGCTCAGCAGCCCCGAGCGGGCGTAACACCCTTCCAGCAGATCGTGGCTGAGGACCAGGTTTTCCGGGCAGGTGTTGTGCGTGGCCTGCACAAAGATATCGACATCGTAAATGCCTTTGCCGACGAAGGAGCCTTCGTTGAACAGGTCCTGATAAATATCAGACGACATCATCGAGTAGGGGTTATTCCCGGCGATGCTGCTGCACATGGCGGCATAGCGCCCCTGTCCGTTGCGCGGCATCTCCTCGGCGAGGCCCGGCTGCAGGATGCCGTAGCCTTTCACCACCCGCTGACGCGCGGCGTCGTATTCCGGTTTGTTGAGCGGGTGCGCCATGGTGGCGACCAGCTTATGCGCCGTATCGCGCGGCAGCAGAGTGTCGCTGTCCAGCGTGACGACGTACTTGATCCGCTCCGGCAACTGGTGCGCGGGCAGGTCGGCGACGCTGGAAAATTGTTTGTCAGGCTGGCGTAGCCAGCTGTTCAGCAGCGCCAGTTTCCCGCGTTTGCGTTCGTAGCCCATCCAGACGCCCTGCGTTGAGTTCCATTCGGGGGCGCGGTGGAGGAGATAAAAACGCGGGCGAGAGGCCGGATAGCGGCGGTTGAGATCCTGCGTCAGTGATATCGCCTGTTCGAGCAGGGCGTTGTTTTCCGCTGAGGGCTCATTCGCCGAATCGGTAAAGTCGGTTAACAGGGCGAAGCAGAGATGCTCGCTTTGGTTGCCCAGCCAGCACACTTCCAGACTGGCGATCAGTTTGCTGATCCCGTCTGGGCTGGTGAGCAGGCAGGGGATCACCACCATAGTGGCCGAATCCGCCGGGATCCCGCTGGAAAAATCCATCCGCGGCAGCGGGCGCGGCGTGCGAAAACGGGTCGTCGCTTCGCTGAGCAGATCGCTGGCGAGCTGGCTGAGGACGATGATCAGCGGTATCGCGAGAAGGATCAGCAGCCAGCCCAGTCCCTGCTGCGCAGTGCGGTGCAGGATTTCGGCGGTGGCCGCGGTGGTCAGCAGACTCAGGCTGCCAAGCCAGGACATCAGCGGGATCTGATTGAAACTGTGCCGCAGGCGGATAAGCCGCGAGGCATCGGCGGATAAGAGAATTTCCAGGCGCTGGCGCCCTTCGCCCATCAGGTAATAACCGATATGCGCACCCGGCGTGTCGGGGGCGTTTTCACCGGCAAGCGCCAGCACGCGGCGGGCCACTTCCGGCTCGCTGAAATGGCTGTCTCGCGCCAGAAGCTCAATCACGTGGCGATAGTGGTCGCGCGTATCGAAGTGCATCAGTGGGTAAATCCCGGCCGGATCCTGGCGCAGCGTCTGTTCCACCACGCTCATGGCCTCGGCGAAATCTGCCCAGTTGGTTTCACTCAGCAAGCGCAGGCCCGCGATGCTGTTACTCACGGAAAGCTGGCTGGCGGCTAACTGCTGGTTGAAGCGGTGAATGAGGGTATCGGTGGTCACGCCCTGTTCGGTCAGGCGCTGTTCGATCCAGGTCAGGGGCAGCGCCAGCATATTGCCGCGCCCTTGCAGACGACGCACCAGCTCGGCCACAAAGGCGCTGCTTAACGGCGGGCGCGAGCGCGCCATATCGGCGATCACCATGATCAGCTCGGCGGGCGTGTTCTCTGCGCACTCGAAAATGCGTGTCACCCAGCTATCCGCCAGATTACGTTCCTGCTGGGCTTTGACCACGTCGATGCTGACCCGGCGCAGGTTTTCGATGAGCGCCAGACGCAGCATGCCGGGCAGCGCCCAGACTTCGCCCAGCGTCAGCGGCGTCTCCTGCTGATAGGCGGTGATGTAGCTGGTGAGATTCGCGGCGTCCCAGCGCCCGTCACCGTGGGCGATGGCTTCGGCGGCGATATCGTAGATGCGCGGACAATCATGCGGCGAAGACAGCGCCGGAAGCCCCTTGCCGAAATTCTTCGGCAGGTGCTGGCGCACGATGCGGATCTGCTCCTCGATCAGGTAGTAGTTATCCAGCAGCCACTCCCCGGCGGGCATGATGCTCGCTTTTTTACCGGCGTTGAGGACGTAGCAGTTTTGCGTAATCACCGCCTCATTGTCATCGAGGCGTTTGAGCAGGTAATAGGGCAGCTTGTCGGGCGACAATTTGTGCGATCGCGCCAGCTTTTGTCCGTAGCGCGCCATCTGGGCCGTCGAAAAAAGCTCGGCTTTAAAACTGTTTTCAGCCGCAGGTTCGTTGCCCGAAAGGGCAGGAGCCAGCGCAGGCGGTAGCGAGCGGGAGCGACTCCGCCACTTCTTAAGGTTCATTTTCATAGCGATGCTCTGGTGCGACGTGAACGCGCAGGAGCAGTTGCGAAATCAGATCAGAAACGTTCTCTCAGGATGGGTGTGGGGCATCAGGGATTTAACAGCTGCTGGAATCTTACTTAAGTATAGAACACCGATTTTGCGCCATCAGGCGCATGCGGGATCAGCGCGGTGCCACAAACAGCGCTTTACAGCCGGGGCACAGCATCGCCTGTTTGAGGCGAATTTTTGACGTTGGGTGTGAGGACTTGAGGCCGCAGTGCGGGCAAGTGACGGTGGTGGTCGAGGCTCCACCGATGAGCTTCATTGCGTAATCGAGAAGAGACATGATGATTAACCTTTCAATGAATGAGCTTCATCCTAGCACGAAGTGTTCAAATACTATGCAAGGTATCGCATCTCCCCTTTGCAGGAATTTACCGGGTCTGTGGCTGACCTGACAAAGCGGCGGCAAAATAAGGTCTATTATTAGAATTAGTTACTGACCCGGGAGGCGAAAGGATGAACAAGGTTGCTCAATTTTACCGCGAACTGGTTGCCACACTCACGGAGCGCCTGCGTAACGGCGAACGTGATATTGATGCCCTGGTCGAGCAGGCGCGTGCGCGCGTCGTGCAAACGGGTGAGTTAACGCGGACCGAAGTAGAAGAGGTGACGCGGGCCGTACGCCGCGATCTGGAAGAGTTCGCGCGCAGCTATGAAGAGAGCCAGGACGAGGTCACCGACAGCGTGTTTATGCGGGTGATCAAAGAGAGTCTGTGGCAGGAGCTGGCGGATATCACCGACAAAACCCAGCTGGAGTGGCGCGAGGTGTTTCAGGATCTGAACCATCACGGCGTGTATCACAGCGGGGAGGTGGTCGGGCTGGGGAATCTGGTGTGTGAAAACTGTCATTTCCATCTGGCGGTGTACACGCCTGATGTTCTGCCGCGCTGCCCGAAGTGTGGGCACGATCAGTTCCAGAGACGGCCGTTTGAGCCGTGATTTTCCACCCTCACCCTAACCCTCTCCCTGAGGGAGAGGGGATCAGATCGGCGTGGTTTTCTCCCTCTCCCTGTGGGAGAGATACCGTCTTGTCGGTTATCCGGCAAGCGGTATTTCAGCATTAAATTCTCGTCCGGATTTCACCACGCCATAAGCCAGCTGGAGCAGTTTTCTCATCCCGGCACATACGCGTTCCTTCCCTGTTTTTCCTCTCGCTGCCAGCCTGTCCATCAGATTTTTAACCACCTCATTGCACCTTCCCGCCACCACTGCCGGCATATACAGCGCACTGCGCAGCTCTGCGTGACCTACTTTTGACAGCCTGCTCTTTCCTTTCCACATCCCCGACTCACAGCGCCGTGGATTCAGCCCGGCGTAAGCCACCAGTGCCTTACTGTCACTGAACCGTCTCAGATTACCCGCGAACGCCAGCAGGCTCACGCTCAGCATTTCACCGATCCCGGGGATGCTCTTCAGCAGTTCCCTGTCCCGCTTCAGGTCAGGGTTATCATCGATGTGCTGGCTGATTTTCTTTCGTGTTTCGTCAATCAGTTCATCCAGCATGGCGACGTGTTCATGCAGTGAGGGAACAATGACCTCGTCGGCTGCTTCAAGGCGGTTCATCTCCATCTGCCGCATCTCTTCCAGATTACGCAGGTGGCGTACCAGCGCCGTCAGCTGACGCTCACTCAGTGGTGCAGGATACCAGGGGGCGGGTTGATGCAGGGCGCAGTAGCGGGCTATCAGTGCCGCATCACTTTTGTCTGTTTTGTTGCGGGTCAGCTCCGTATTGCCAAACGCGTGTATGCGGGCAGGATTTTCGAGGCTGACACAGCAGCCGTTATCGGCCAGCAGGGTGGCAAGTTCAGTGCTGTAGCAGCCCGTCGCTTCCATGCAGACATGGCAGTCGCCAAAACGTGCCAGCCAACTGAGGAACTCGCGGCATCCGGCAGAGGTGTTGGGGAATTTTTTGGTTTTGTATTTCTGATTAGGCAGCAGGACGGCGACATCAAATTTGAGTTTGGCGATATCAACGCCGACAGGAATAAGCTCCATCATGGCACTCCGTAACCTTATGAATAATATCGCCGGACCATCCTTATATGTGGGTGCTCAGGGCACAGGATACCGTTCGGTCTTGAGGCGACAGGGAAACAGGTTACCGGGGCATAATCTCTCCCACGGGCTCAGTGGCACCAGGGCCGGGTGATGCTCACCGGTAACCTCCCGATGATCAGTCGGGGATCTTCTCCGCAGAAGCGGAGAAGATCAAGACATAAGGGCCGGGGTGAGGGCACCAGACCGCACTAGTTGTAAAACTTCAACCTTTCTGCGATTAAATCCACAAAACCTTCCCGGTCGATATCCACCATCAGCGTGGTATTCGGCGTATTGCCGGTCAGGGAGTAGTAATCCACGACCGTCATTCCCTGAGTGTATTTCCCCTGCGTCTCTACGCCGACCCAACGATCCACGGTGGTAAATATCTCCGGTTTCAACAGCCAGGCGATGGTGCAGGGATCGTGCAGCGGCGCGCCCTGGAAGCCCCATTTCTCGGTTTTATGATACTCCATAAAGAAGTCGAGCAGTTCGGCGACGGTGGTGGCGACGGGGTTGCCGATCCCGCGAAAACGCTCGATATCTTCTGCCATGATTTGCGCCCGATGGGTCACATCCAGACCGGCCATCACAATCGGGATGCCGGACTGGAAGACGATCTCTGCCGCTTCCGGGTCGACGAAGATGTTGAACTCCGCCGCTGGCGTCCAGTTGCCGAGCCCCATCGCGCCGCCCATGATCACAATCCGCGCGATTTTCGCGTGCAGTTCCGGGTGGCTGTTGAGCAGCAGCGCGACGTTGGTCTGCGGGCCTGTGGCGACCAGCGTCACCGGCTCGCGGCTTTCGCGCAGCACCTTCGCCATCAGTTCAACCGCCGTGCAGTTTTGCGGTGTAAAGCCAGGCTCAGGCAGCGCCGGGCCGTCGAGGCCGCTCTCGCCGTGAACGTTATCGGCGATAATCAGATCGCGCATCAGCGGCTTCACCGCGCCGCCTGCCACCGGGATATCCGCTCGTTTGAGCAGGGTCAGCATGCGTAACACGTTGCGCAGGGTTTTATCCGGCGTCTGGTTCCCGGCAGAAGAGGTGACCGCTTTGAGGTCGAGTTCCGGTGAGGCGAGGGCAAGGACCAGAGCGATAGCGTCGTCATGACCTGGATCGCAATCGAGAAGGATCGGCAGTGGCATAGGGAGCTCCATTTTTTGGCGTTATTTTGTGACAAGGTTAACGCCGCAAGATGAAGCAGACGAGAAGAAGAGGGCTAAAGCGTGAAGTGGTGCGCAATCCGAAGAGTGCGCACCCTTTTGATTAGTGCAGGATTTTGGCGAGGAAGTCTTTGGCGCGGTCGGACTGCGGGTTGGCGAAGAAATCTTCTTTCGGCGAATCTTCGACAATTTTCCCTTCATCCATAAAGATCACGCGGTTAGCCACTTTGCGGGCGAAGCCCATCTCGTGGGTCACCACCATCATGGTCATCCCTTCGTGCGCCAGTTCCACCATCACGTCCAGCACTTCGTTGATCATCTCTGGATCGAGCGCGGAAGTGGGTTCATCAAACAGCATGGCGATCGGGTCCATACAGAGCGCACGGGCAATCGCCACACGCTGCTGCTGACCACCGGAGAGCTGCGCCGGATACTTATCGGCATGGGCCGACAGGCCGACGCGCTCCAGCAGTTTTAGCCCCTTTTCGCGCGACGCTTTTTTGTCGCGTTTCAGCACTTTTACCTGTGCCAGCGTCAGGTTCTCGATAATCGACAGGTGAGGGAACAGCTCAAAATGCTGGAACACCATTCCGACGTGAGAACGCAGTTTTGCCAGATTGGTTTTTTTGTCGTTGACCCTGGTGCCATCGACGACGATCTCGCCTTGCTGCACGGGTTCGAGGCCGTTGACGGTTTTGATCAGCGTCGATTTACCGGAGCCGGAAGGGCCGCAGACGACAACCACTTCGCCTTTTTTCACTTCGGTGGAACAGTCGGTCAGCACCTGAAAGTGCCCATACCATTTAGAAACATTTTTCAGGGAAATCATGAGACCGTCCTTTTCTTCAGCCAGGTCACCAACAGCGACGCGCTTAAACTAATTGCAAAATAAACCGCACCTGCGAACAGGATCATCTCGACCTGCGTCCCGTCACGCTCGCCGATGGTGGAGGCGGTGCGGAAGAAGTCCGCGAGGCTCAGCACGTAAACCAGCGAGGTATCCTGGAAGAGCACGATGCCCTGGGTCAGCAGCAGCGGGACCATGGCGCGAAACGCCTGGGGTAAAATAATGAGCTTCATGGACTGCCAGTGGGTCATCCCCAGGGCCAGCGCCGCGCTCGATTGTCCGCGGGAGATGCTCTGAATACCCGCGCGGATAATTTCTGAATAGTACGCGGCCTCAAACATCGAGAAGGCGACCATGGCCGAGATCAGGCGGATATCGGTTTTCGGCGACAGCCCCAGCACGTTTTGCAGCAGGCCAGGAACGATCAGGTAAAACCACAGCAGCACCATCACCAGCGGAATCGAGCGGAAGACGTTGACGTAGGCCGTGGCGAACCAGGCGAGCGGTTTAAAGCTCGACAGGCGCATGACCGCGAGGATCGTCCCCCAGACAATACCAATGACGATAGCAATGGCGGTGATTTTTAAGGTGATGACCAGCCCGTCGAGGAGATAGGGCATGGCAGGAACAATGGAACTCCAGTCAAAATCGTACATTATTTGCCCCCCAGATTGCCCGGCAGGCGAGTTTTACGTTCAACCAGGTTCATCACCAGCATGATGAAAGCGTTAATCAGCACGTAGGCCACGGTAATGGCGGTGAAGGATTCCCACGCGTGGGCGGAGTAATCCAGCAGCTTGCCCGCCTGCGCGGCCATATCGACCAGACCGATGGTGGAGGCGATGGCCGAGTTTTTCACCAGGTTCATCATCTCGGAGGTCATCGGCGGGACGATCACGCGATAGGCGTTAGGCAGCAGCACGTAGCGATAGCTTTGCGGCAGCGTCAGGCCCATCGCCAGCGCGGCGTTTTTTTGCCCGCGCGGCAGCGACTGAATGGCGGCTCGCACCTGCTCGCACACGCGCGCAGCGGTAAACAGCCCAAGACAGAGCATCGACGAGACAAAGAACTGAATATTCGGGTCGAGTTCCGATTTAAACCACATGCCGAGATTTTCCGGCAGCAGTTCAGGAACCACCAGATACCAGGTAAAGAACTGCACGATGAGCGGAACATTGCGGAACAGTTCCACGTACAGCGTGCCGAGAGAAGAGAGAAAACGATTCGGGACGGTACGTAAAATACCGAACAGCGAACCGACCAGGAAGGCGATAATCCAGGCCGTTATCGATAACGCAACGGTGACCTGAAAGCCGCTCCACAGCCAGCCTAAATAGGTGGTGTTGCCGAACGGGGCTTGTTGCAGAAAAATGCCCCAGTTCCAGTCTATTGACATAATAAACTCCAGAAAAAAAAGGGTAGCAGCGCTACCCTCGAAGATTGGTGAGAAGCTCAATGTTCGCGCTGAGTGGGGAACGACCACTCAACGTATAGTCTGTCCGCGCTTCCCGACAATCGAGAGGGCAGGAGGTCCCGCCCCTTAATGGTTCTAATTAGTTCAGTGCTTTGTCGTTTGGTTCTTTGAACAGGGCTTTCATGTCGTCAGACAGTTCAAAGTTCATGTTGAGATTTTTTGGTGGAATCGGGTTCTTGAACCACTTATCGAACCATTTTTCCGCTTCGCCGGAGGTTTGGACTTTGGCGATGGTGTCATCGATCAGCTTTTTGAAGTCCGCGTCGTCTTTACGCAGCATACAGCCGTACGCTTCTTTCGACTGCGCCGTGCCGACGATTTCCCAGTTGTCCGGTTTCTTCGCCTTCGCACGTTCACCCGCCAGCAGCGCGTCATCCATCATGAATGCCACCGCACGGCCGCTTTCCAGGGTACGGAAGGAGTCACCGTGGTCTTTGGCGCTGATGATGCGCATATCCAGTTTCTTCTCGTCGTTCAGCTTATGCAGCAGCACTTCAGAAGTGGTACCGGAAGTGACAACGACCGCTTTGCCTTTCAGGTCTGCGAAGTCTTTAATCTCGCCGCCTTTTTTGGTCAGCAGACGCGTACCCACCACGAAGATGGTGTCGGAGAAGGCCGCTTGTTTCTGACGCTCGAGGTTGTTGGTGGTGGAACCACACTCAAAATCGAAGGTGCCGTTTTGCAGCAGGGGAATACGGTTTTGCGACGTAATTGGAATCAGCTTCACCTGCAGGTCAGGTTTGTTAAGCTTCTTCTTGACCGCTTCTACGATCGCGTTGGAGTAATCCTGAGAGTAGCCTACGACTTTTTGCGTGTTGTCGTAGTATGAGAACGGGACGGAAGATTCACGGTGGCCGACCACGATCACGCCATTTTTGGCAATCTTGTCGAGAGTGCTCCCGGCAGCCGGAGCGTCTTCAGCGTGAACGACGCCTGTGGACATCCCCATTACCAGCATTGCTGTGGCCAGTTTACGTAATTGCATACCCAACTCCTTTATTATCTGCGCCAATGACGCATTGATACCCATTGTGATGTTGTTATATCTCGCGCGATGCGAGTGCAGTGTTATGCAAGCTTGTTAACATTTAGTCTGGCTTAATGTAAAGATTTTGCTGCGTTATTGTTTATTTTTGCGAAGCGCGCCGCACCATTCAGAGGCAAAAATATCTGCCTGCACCGTTTCGGTGCTACCGATGAACTGCGGTGGTGCGACCAGGTTGCACGTTAAGCCAAACGACTGAATCTGTGATTTAACAAAGCAATAGGCGTGCCAGAAATGGAATTTGAGAGGGGATTTGCCGGGGGACGGGGATGGGTTTTGTAGGGCGGGTAAGCGCAGCGCCACCCGCCAGATATTCGCACGGAAAACAATTGCCGGGTGGCGGCGATGGGTTTTGTAGGGCGGGTAAGCGCAGCGCCACCCGCCAGAGAGGACTATTTACGACGCTGACGAAGGCTCATCAACACCGCGCCAAAACCAAACAGCGCGGTCAGGATCCACAGCGGCCAGTTGCCGGTGCGGGCATACGGCGTCAGACCGGTGGTTGGTGTGACTTTGGTGGTCAACACCGCGCGAGTGAACTGCGGGAGCATCGCCTGAATTTCGCCTTTCGGACCAATCACCGCCGTAATCCCGTTGTTGGTGCTGCGCAGCAGCGGACGCGCCAGCTCAAGCGAGCGCATGCGCGCCATCTGGAAGTGCTGCCACGGGCCAATCGACTTACCGAACCAGGCATCGTTGGAGATGGTCAGCAGATAATCCGTATCCGGACGGAAGTTATCGCGCACCTGCTCGCCGAGGATGATTTCGTAGCAGATCGCCGGCGTCAGCGCGAAACCGTGCGCATGAAGCTGCGGCTGAACGTATGAACCCCGGCTAAAGGACGACATCGGCAAGTCGAAGAACGGTGCCAGCGGGCGCAGAATCGATTCCAGCGGCACAAACTCACCAAATGGCACCAGGTGATTTTTGTTGTAGCGATTCGCCGATTCGTAGCTGTACGGGTTGTCTTTTCCGAGCGTGATAATGGTGTTGTAGGTGTCGTAACGGTTCTGCTTGTTCAGACGCGCATCGACAATCCCGGTGATCAGCGTGCTGTTTTTGGCGCGCAGGAGATCGTCCATCATGCTCAGGAAACGCTGCTGGTTAATCTCCAGATCCGGAATCGCAGACTCCGGCCAGATGATCAGGCTGGATTTGCCCATCTCTTTTTGCGTCGCATCAAGATAGATTTTCAGCGTATTAATCAGCTGGTTCTCATCCCATTTCAGCGACTGCGGGATATCCCCTTGCACCATCGATACCTGGGTGGCGCGTTCCGGCTCCAGCGTAAACCACTGGATAAAGCGCAGAGGGAAAGGAAGGGCGAAGAGGACAACGGCGGCGACCAGCGGTTTCCAGTTGCGGCTTACCAAAGCCAGCACCAGCAGGCCGCTCACCACCATCAGCAGGAAGTTGATTGCTTCCACGCCCATCACCGGGGCCAGCCCTTTCAGCGGGCCATCAATCTGGCTATAGCCGAACTGGAGCCACGGGAAACCGGTCAGCACCCAGCCGCGCAGGAATTCGGTAATCTGCCAGACCACGGGAGCGGCAATGGCGACGCGTAGCCAGTTTGTTTTCGGCCACAGGCGCGAGAGAATGCCCGCGAACAGACCCGTATACAGCGAGAGATACGCCGCCAGCAGCACGACCAGGAAGACGTTCACCGGGCCAGGCATCCCGCCAAACTGCGCGATGCTGACGTACACCCAGTTAATTCCGGAGCCAAACAGGCCCAGACCCCAGAAGTAGCCGATAGCTGCGGCCTGCACCGGGCGACGATTCAGCGTCAGCCCTTGCAGCCCCATCAGCGAGAGAAGGGCGGCAGGCCAGATGTCATAAGGAGAAAAAGCCAGCGTTCCGCTGGCTCCGAGCAACAGCGCCAGCAGCAAACGGACGCGCTGGCGTTCAAGTAATGGGGCAAATGCCATTTACATTAATCTTCCAGTTTTGGCACCGGGGAGTCGTCCGGCATTCTGACGTGAACCTGAATAATACGTCTGCTGTCGGCCATGGCGACCTTGAACTGGTAACCATCGATGTCAACGGACTCGCCGCGCGCCGGGAGATGGCCAAAGGCCTGCATCACCAGCCCACCAATGGTATCGACCTCTTCATCGCTGAAGTGGGTGCCAAAGGTCTCGTTGAACTCTTCAATGGAGGCCAGCGCGCGCACCGTCCAGGTGTGACGGCTCAGCTGACGGAATTCGATATCGTCTTCTTCGTCGTACTCATCTTCGATTTCACCGACGATCAGTTCGAGAATATCTTCGATGGTCACAAGGCCGGAAACACCGCCAAATTCATCGATAACAATCGCCATGTGGTAGCGCTGGGAGCGGAACTCTTTCAGCATGCGGTCAACGCGCTTGCTCTCCGGAACCACCACCGCCTGGCGTAACACTTTTTCCATGCTGAAAGCGTCGGCATCGCTGCGCATAAACGGCAGCAGATCTTTCGCCATCAAAATCCCTTCGATGTGATCTTTGTCCTCGCTAATCACCGGGAAACGCGAGTGGGCCGATTCGATGATCACATCGAGGCACTCGTCCAGAGTCTGGTTGCGTTTCAGGGTAATCATCTGCGAGCGGGGGATCATAATATCGCGGACGCGCTGGTCGGCGATGTCCATGACCCCTTCGAGCATTTCGCGTGTATCTTCGTCGATAAGATCGTTCTGCCCGGAATCACGAATCAGCTCCAGGAGTTCATCACGGTTTTTAGGTTCGCCGTGGAATAGCTGGCTCAGAATGAGGGAGAAAAATCCCTTCTTACTGGTTGTCGTGTCGCTACTGTGTGAATTGTCGTCGCTCATGGCGTTTGTTAAGGGTTCTCTTGTGAGTTTAACGCGCGCCGCCGCAGGAAAGATCCTTGTGCGGCGGCATGGTGGGTCAGTTGAGCAAGATGCTTAACTGACTATTCTTTCTCGGCAATGTACGGGTCCTCATAGCCCAGAGCAAGCATTATCTCTGTCTCGAGGGATTCCATCTCTTCTGCTTCTTCGTCTTCAATATGATCATAGCCAAGCAGATGCAGACTGCCGTGGATAACCATATGCGCCCAGTGGGCGTCGAGGGGCTTTTGCTGCTCTTTCGCTTCCTGTTCAACCACCTGGCGGCAGATGATCAGGTCGCCAAGCAGCGGCATTTCGATGCCCGGCGGCGCTTCGAATGGGAAAGAGAGCACGTTGGTCGGCTTATCTTTCCCGCGATAGGTCAGGTTCAGCTCGTGGCTTTCCGCTTCGTCGACCAGGCGAATCGTCACTTCTGACTCTTCCTGGAACTGCGGGATCACCGCATCCAGCCATGTTTGAAACTGACTTTCTTCCGGCAAACCGGAGTTGTCCTCACAGGCCAGCTGTAAATCGAGGATCACCTGACTCATTTGTGCTCTTGCTCCTGGGCTTCGCGTTTACGTTCCGCGGCCTGTTCTGCTTTACGTTTTTGTTCTGCTTCTTCCCATGCTTCATAGGCGTTAACGATGCGGGCAACCACCGGGTGGCGCACGACGTCTTCGCTGTTGAAGAAGTTGAAGCTGATTTCGTCCACTTCCGCCAGCACTTCGATGGCGTGACGCAGACCGGATTTGGTGCTGCGCGGCAGGTCGATCTGGGTGATATCCCCGGTGATGACCGCTTTCGAGTTAAAACCGATACGCGTCAGGAACATCTTCATCTGTTCGATGGTGGTGTTCTGGCTCTCATCAAGAATGATGAACGCGTCGTTTAACGTGCGCCCGCGCATGTAGGCCAGCGGAGCCACTTCGATGACGTTACGCTCGATCAGCTTTTCGACTTTCTCAAAGCCGAGCATTTCAAACAGGGCGTCATACAGCGGACGCAGATACGGGTCCACTTTCTGACTCAAATCGCCTGGCAGGAAGCCGAGCTTTTCACCGGCTTCGACCGCCGGGCGGGTCAGCAGGATACGACGAATATCCTGACGCTCCAGGGCATCGACCGCGGCGGCAACGGCCAGATAGGTTTTACCCGTACCCGCCGGGCCCACGCCGAAGGTGATGTCATGGTCGAGAATATTGGCGATGTACTGCGCCTGGTTTGGCGTACGCGGCTTGATCACGCCACGCTTGGTTTTGATATTAATAGCCTTGCCGTAGTCAGGCACGCTGTCGGCGCTCTGCTCCAGCACGCGCGCTTCTTTAATGGCGAGGTGAATATGTTCTGGTTCGATATCCTGAATTTCCCCGCGCATCGGGGCGGTATCGACATACAGGCTGCGCAGAATATCCGCAGCGGCGTTAACGCAGATGGCGCGTCCGGTGAGTTTGAAGTGATTATCGCGACGATTGATTTCGATACCCAGACGTCGCTCCAGTTGTTTGATGTTGTCATCAAACGGCCCGCACAGGCTCAGCAGGCGAGCGTTGTCTGCTGGCTCAAGGGTAAGTTCACGCGTTTCTGTATTCAAACTGTTCCTCTTAATATGAGTGTCGTCTTACAAGAAATTATTCACGCCACAGAATAAAGGCGCAAGCTTATGCTTGCATATTGGGGACGCAGAGGGGAAATACAAGGCCTGCCAGAGCGACAGGCCTGAAGGAATCAGGGCTGGTAAACACCGACACCCAGATCATTTTCTTTGCGAGTACGGGCAATCACGGACGCTGGCGTTTCGGCGACGCGCAGGCCCATTTCCGCTTCGGTACGCACCAGTTTTCCGCGCATGGAGTTGGTCAGCACTTCCTGAATCTCGATATCGACAAACTTACCGATCATGTCTGGCGTGCCTTCGAAGTTCACCACGCGGTTGTTTTCGGTACGCCCCGACAGCTGCATCAGGCTCTTACGCGACGTGCCTTCCACCAGAATACGCTGCGTAGTGCCGAGCATACGACGGCTCCAGGCGTTCACCTGCTGGTTGATGCGCTCCTGCAGAATATAGAGACGCTGCTTTTTCTCCTCTTCCGGCACATCGTCCACCATATCGGCGGCAGGCGTGCCCGGACGGGCAGAGAAGATAAAGCTAAAGCTGGTGTCGAAATTCACCTCGCCAATCAGCTTCATGGTGCGCGCGAAATCATCGGTGGTTTCGCCAGGGAAGCCGACGATAAAGTCGGAGCTGATCTGGATATCCGGACGCGCTTCACGCAGTTTGCGGATGATCGCTTTGTACTCCAGCACGGTGTGGGTGCGGCCCATCAGGTTCAGCACGCGGTCAGAGCCGCACTGGACCGGCAGGTGCAGGAAGCTCACCAGCTCTGGCGTGTCGCGATAGACATCGATGATGTCATCGGTAAATTCAATCGGATGGCTGGTGGTGAAGCGCACCCGGTCGATACCGTCGATAGCGGCCACCAGACGCAGCAGCTCGGCGAAAGTGCCGGTCGAGCCGTCGTAGTAGGCACCGCGCCATGCGTTAACGTTCTGACCGAGCAGGTTCACTTCACGCACGCCCTGAGCCGCCAGCTGGGCCACTTCGAACAGGATATCGTCGCACGGACGGCTGACCTCTTCCCCGCGCGTGTACGGCACGACGCAGTAAGTGCAGTATTTGTTGCAGCCTTCCATGATCGACACGTAAGCGCTTGGGCCGTCGGCGCGCGGCTCTGGCAGACGGTCAAATTTCTCGATTTCCGGGAAGCTGACGTCCACCACCGGGCTGCGATCGCCGCGAACGGAGTTGATCATCTCCGGCAGGCGGTGCAGGGTCTGCGGACCAAACACGATATCGACGTAATGGGCGCGCTGACGAATCAGCTTGCCCTCTTGCGAAGCTACGCAGCCGCCGACGCCGATAATCAGGTCCGGGTTTTTCTTTTTGAGGAGTTTCCAGCGACCTAACAGGTGGAAGACTTTTTCCTGCGCTTTTTCACGGATTGAGCAGGTGTTAAGCAGCAGCACATCGGCTTCTTCTGCCACTTCCGTCAGTTGATACCCGTGGGTGGCATTCAGCAGATCGGCCATCTTCGATGAATCGTATTCGTTCATCTGACAGCCCCAGGTTTTTATATGGAGTTTTTTAGTCATCGACTTGCTCAGGCTCAGGATTGCAAGCCGCGTATTGTAATGCTTTGGTGGGGTTGTGACCAGTATGAAGGTTGTCGGCCTCAAGGGCGAAAAAATCCGGTAAACTTAAGGGATTCTCTTCAAAGGATTATTGACCATGACACTCCAGAAAACCGAAATCGCCGTGGTCGGCGGCGGGATGGTCGGCGGCGCGCTGGCGCTTGGGCTGGCACAACAGGGATTCCAGGTAACGGTGATCGAACAGGCCGCGCCGCCTGCGTTTGACGAAACCCAGCAGCCGGACGTGCGGATCTCTGCGATCAGTGCCGCGTCGGTCGATCTGCTGCGCGGTCTGGGCGTGTGGGAGGCGATCCTCGCGATGCGCGCCCATCCGTACCGTCGTCTGGAGACCTGGGAGTGGGAAAACGCCCATGTGACGTTTAACGCCGCGGAACTCAAGCTGCCGCTGCTGGGCTACATGGTGGAAAACAACGTCCTGCAGTTAGCGCTCTGGCAGGCGCTGGAGGCGCACGACAAGGTGACGCTGCGGGTGCCGGATTCCCTGAAAGCACTGCATCGCCATGAGAGCGGCTATTTGCTGGAGCTGGATAACGGCGATGAACTGGCGGTGAAGCTGGTGGTCGGGGCCGATGGCGCGAATTCCCAGGTGCGGCAGATGGCCGGGATCGGTATTCACGCCTGGCAGTATCAACAATCCTGCATGCTGATTACCGTCAAATGCGAAAACGATCCGGGCGACAGCACCTGGCAACATTTTACCCCCAACGGCCCGCACGCCTTTTTACCGCTGTTCGACCACTGGGCGTCGCTGGTGTGGTACGACACCCCGGCGCGTATTCGCCAGCTGCAGAGTTTGTCGATGGAGCAGCTGCAGCGCGAAATCGATAAACATTTCCCGGCGCGTCTGGGCAAGGTGACGCCGGTGGCGGCGGGCGGATTCCCGTTAACCCGTCGCCATGCCCTGCAATATGCCCGCGAAGGGCTGGCGCTGGTGGGAGATGCGGCGCATACCATTCATCCGCTGGCGGGGCAGGGCGTGAACCTTGGCTATCGTGACGTGGAAGCGTTGTTGTCGGTCATGAGCAGTGCGCGCGGCCACGCGGAACCCTGGGCGAGTGCAGCGGTGCTGAAGCGCTACCAGACGCGGCGCATGGCGGATAATTTCCTGATGCAGTCGGGGATGGATCTGTTTTACGCGGGGTTCAGCAACGATCTTGCACCGGTGCGGGTTCTGCGCAATATCGGCCTGATGGCGGCAGAGCGCGCAGGCGGCCTGAAACGTCAGGCACTGAAATACGCGCTCGGTCTCTAGGCAGTCTTTTCCCTCTCCCTGTGGGAGAGGGTCAGGGTGAGGGGAACAAGCCGCACCGTTCCCAAAGCACAAAAACAAAAAAGCCCGCAGAGCGGGCTTTTTTGCTGTTAAGTGGCTGGGGTACGAGGATTCGAACCTCGGAATGCTGGTATCAGAAACCAGAGCCTTACCGCTTGGCGATACCCCAACAGGGTGCGTTAAACATCTAACGACTTTTTGAAATTGGCTGGGGTACGAGGATTCGAACCTCGGAATGCTGGTATCAGAAACCAGAGCCTTACCGCTTGGCGATACCCCAACAATTTTTTCTAGTTTACCGAAATAATCGATAAATTCCTAATTTGGTGGCTACGACGGGATTCGAACCTGTGACCCCATCATTATGAGTGATGTGCTCTAACCAACTGAGCTACGTAGCCAGACTGCTTTCTTCGATGGCTGGGGTACCTGGATTCGAACCAGGGAATGCCGGTATCAAAAACCGGTGCCTTAC
Source organism: Lelliottia sp. EB106-05-01-XG201 (assembly GCF_058791735.1). Taxonomy (NCBI): domain Bacteria; kingdom Pseudomonadati; phylum Pseudomonadota; class Gammaproteobacteria; order Enterobacterales; family Enterobacteriaceae; genus Lelliottia; species Lelliottia sp. EB106-05-01-XG201. The sequence continues at coordinate 3,308,525 of NZ_JBYTDV010000001.1, read as the reverse complement.
CGCTTGGCGATACCCCAATAACCGCGGAGAACCGCTCAATCGAAGAAAATGGCTGGGGTACCTGGATTCGAACCAGGGAATGCCGGTATCAAAAACCGGTGCCTTACCGCTTGGCGATACCCCATCCGTGCAACGCGGACCTGGAAATGGTGCGGGAGGCGAGACTTGAACTCGCACACCTTGCGGCGCCAGAACCTAAATCTGGTGCGTCTACCAATTTCGCCACTCCCGCAAAAAAAGATGGTGGCTACGACGGGATTCGAACCTGTGACCCCATCATTATGAGTGATGTGCTCTAACCAACTGAGCTACGTAGCCATCTTTTTTTCGCGTTACCTTATCGGCGTTGCGGGGCGCATTATGCGTATTGAGTCTTGCAGCGTCAATATCTTTTTCAATGAAAATGGCCGGATTGTGACTGTTTGGTTAGGTTGCGAACAGCGTGACCGAATAATCGGCAATTATTGGTTATTAATCGCTTTTGTTCAGCAAAACGTGAGCAATAAAAAAGGCCCCGAAGGGCCTTAATGCGATCTCTGCGATTACTTATAAGCAGACTGGTGAACACCCACCGCGCGTCCTGATGGATCGTTCATGGATTTGAAGGATTCATCCCATTCGATGGCTTTCGCCGAGGAGCAGGCCACTGACGGACCGCCAGGGACACATTCCGCTGCGCTCGCGACCGGGAACAGCTCTTCGAAGATTTCACGGTACAGATACGCTTCTTTCGATCCCGGCGTGTTGTACGGGAAGCGGAAGCTCGCGGTTTCCAGCTGTTGATCGGAAACTTGCTTCGCGGCCACTTCTTTCAGGGTGTCGATCCAGCTGTAGCCCACGCCGTCGGAGAACTGCTCTTTCTGACGCCATGCGACGCTTGCCGGCAGGTAGGATTCGAAACATTCACGCAGGATATGTTTTTCCATTTTGCCGTTGCCGCACATTTTGTCCTGCGGGTTGATGCGCATTGCCACGTCGAGGAAAGACTTATCCAGGAAGGGTACGCGGGCTTCCACGCCCCAGGCGGACATCGCTTTGTTGGCACGCGCGCAGTCAAACATGTGCAATGCCTGCAGTTTACGCACCGTCTCTTCATGCAGCTCTTTGGCGTTTGGCGCTTTATGGAAGTACAGATAGCCGCCAAAGACTTCGTCAGATCCTTCGCCTGACAGCACCATTTTAATGCCCATCGCTTTGATTTTACGGGACATCAGATACATCGGCGTCGAGGCGCGAATGGTGGTCACATCGTAGGTTTCGATGTGATAGATCACGTCGCGGATCGCGTCCAGACCTTCCTGCACGGTGAAGTGAATCTCATGGTGCACGGTGCCCAGATGGTTTGCCACTTCCTGCGCGGCTTTCAGATCCGGCGCACCTTCCAGGCCGACGGCGAAGGAGTGCAGCTGCGGCCACCAGGCTTCAGAGCGCTCCCCATCTTCCACGCGGCGAGCGGCGAATTTTTTGGTGATCGCAGAGATCACGGAGGAGTCCAGGCCGCCGGAGAGCAGCACGCCGTAAGGCACGTCTGACATCAGGTGGCTTTTTACGGAATCTTCCAGCGCCTGACGCAGGGCATTTTTGTCGGTGACGTTGTCTTTCACCACGTCGAAATCGAACCAGTCGCGCTGGTAGTACTGACGGATTTCACCGTCTTTGCTCCACAGGTAGCTGCCTGCCGGGAACTCTTTAATGGTGCGGCAAACCGGAACCAGAGCTTTCATTTCAGAGGCAACGTAGAAGTTACCGTGTTCATCGTGGCCCATGTACAGCGGGATAATCCCGATGTGGTCGCGGCCAATCAGGTAGGCGTCTTGTTCGCTGTCGTACAGCGCAAAGGCAAACATACCCTGCAGATCGTCGAGGAATTCCGGGCCTTTTTCCTGATACAGGGCGAGGATCACTTCGCAGTCGGAACCGGTCTGGAAAGCGTAACGATCGCCGTACTCAGCGCGCAGCGCCTGATGGTTGTAGATTTCACCGTTAACGGCCAGCGCATGCGTTTTTTTCTCGTTATACAGCGGCTGGGCACCGGCGTTGACATCGACAATCGACAGACGTTCGTGAGCCAGAATCGCTTTATCGCTTGCGTACACGCCGGACCAGTCCGGGCCGCGGTGACGCATCAGGCGAGAGAGTTCCAGTGCCTTTTTACGCAGTTCGCCCGCGTCAGTCTTGATATCCAGTACGCCAAAAATTGAACACATAACCTTCTCCGTTAATCCTGTTGCAGTGTGATGTTGCTTGCTTATGAAAATGCCGCAAAACAGGGTGTGCGCGCAACACTTTTACGGGCGGAAAAGCAAATAACGCAATGGGCATTGCTGAATGTTGAAAAAAGAGTATGTCGAGAGCGGTTTTATTGATGATTATGCAATGAATGATGATTTTCGTTAGATGTGGTGATGTTTTTGCGGCTTAAAAATGAAAAACCACGCTCGAGGGCGTGGTTTCTGGTCAGATAACGTCGATTTCGGCCACCGACGGATAAATCCAGCTCGGTCGGAACGGCATGGCGTCGATGTCGTCCAGCGTCGACACGCCCGAAAGCACGAGGATCGTCTCAAGCCCTGCCTGGAAACCGGCCAGAATATCCGTGCGCAGGTTATCGCCGACAATCACCGTTTGCTCGGAGTGCGCCTGCATTTTGTTGAGCGCCGCGCGGACAATCCACGGGCTCGGTTTGCCGACCACGAAAGGTTTGCGGCCCGAGATTTTCTCGATGCCTGCGCAGAGCGCACCGCACGCCGGGTAATAGCCGCGACCGTGCGTATCCGGGTTGGTGGCAATAAAGCGCGCGCCATTCGCCACGAAGTAGGCGGCTTTGTGCATCATTTCCCAGTTAAAGGAGCGGGTCTCGCCGACGATGACAAAATCCGGGTTCACGTCGGTGATGGTAAAGCCTGCTTTATACAGCTCGTGGATCAGCGCGCCTTCCCCGACCACGTATGCCTTTTTGCCTTCCTGACGTTTCAGGAAATCGGCGGTGGCCATCGCGGAGGTGTAAAACACGCTGTCCGGCACGTCGACACCGGCGGTGGCGAAGCGGTTGGCCAGATCCTGCCCGGTCTGCGACGGATAGTTGGTCAGCAGAACCAGCGGCATTCCTTTTTCCAGAATACGGTTCAGAAACTCAGCGGCACCGGGCACCGCAACGTTATCGTGCATCAGCACGCCGTCAATATCACAAATCACATTCTGAATGGTCATGAACTACCTGGCATCTCAAAAAAAGAAGGCGTCACTATAAAGCGCTCTTAGCTTTCCAGCAAACGCTGGAGCAGCAGACCGTTAAGCATGGCGCGTTTCACCAGCGCAAAAGCACCAATGGCGGAGCGGTGATCGAGCGTCGAGCGCACGACCGGCAGATTCTGACGGAAGGCTTTCAGCGCCTGAGTATTTATGCAGCCTTCGATCGCCGGAAGCAGCACTTTCTCAGCCTCGGTGATCTCACCGGCGATCACCACTTTCTGCGGGTTAAACAGGTTGATGGCAATGGCGATGGTTTTGCCCAGATGGCGGCCCACTTGCTCAATCACCTCGCAGGCGAGGGCGTCGCCTTTGTTGGCGGCTTTGCAGATGGTGTTGATCTTGCAGTCGTCGAGCGTGATGCGGCTTTGATAGCCCTGCTCGAGCAGATGACGTACCCGGTGTTCAATCGCGGCGTTGGCGGCGACGGTCTCGAGGCAGCCGAAGTTCCCGCAGTGACAGCGCTCGCCGAGGGGATCCACCTGGATATGGCCTATCTCGCCGACGTTGCCGTTACGGCCAATAAAAATGCGTCCGTTGGAGATAATCCCGGCACCGGTTCCGCGGTGGACGCGCACCAGAATAGAGTCTTCGCAATCCTGACTCGCACCAAAGTAGTGCTCCGCCAGCGCCAGGCTGCGGATATCGTGCCCGACATAACAGGTGACGTTGAAACGTTTTTCCAGCGCGCCGACCAGCCCCCAGTTTTCGACCTGGATGTGCGGCATGTAGCGAATCACGCCGCTTTCCGGGTCGACCAGACCTGGCAGGATCACCGAGATGGCGATCAGCTCGCGGATTTTACGCTGACAGCTTTCAATAAACAGCGCGATGGTATTCAGCAGGGCGTGCTCCAGGGTTTCCTGGGTGCGTTCCGGCAGGGGATAGTGCTCTTCTGCCACCACTTTGCTGCTCAGATCGTACAGGGTGAGCGTGGTGTCGTGACGGCCAAGGCGTACGCCAATGGCGTGGAAATTGCGGGTTTCAGTAATGATAGAGATGGCGCGGCGGCCCCCGGTGGAGGCCTGCTGATCGACTTCTTTGATCAAGCCGCGCTCAATCAGCTGACGCGTGATTTTGGTCACGCTGGCGGGGGCAAGCTGGCTCTGTTCGGCGATCTGAATCCGCGAGATTGGACCATGCTGGTCAATCAGGCGGTAAACAGCCGCACTGTTAAGTTGTTTAACGAGGTCAACATTACCAATTTGAGCTTGTCCGCCAGATGTCATACTTTTACTTACTCAGTGACGACCTCGTTACCATTAACGATGGTCTTAATAATTTTATAATCGCGTGTGAAGGCGGTGAGGTTGGCCACCATGCCCGGAGCGATACCGCCCAGCTGTTTGTCCACGCCAATCGCGCGAGCCGGGTAGAGCGTTGCCATACGCAGCACTTCATCCAGCGCAATGCCGCAATGCTCAACCAGGTTACGTACCCCTTCGATCATCGTCAGCGCAGAGCCGCTCAGCGTTCCGTTCTCATCCACGCACAATCCATTGCGGTAGTATATTGTTTTACCAGCAAAAATGAACTGCTCAATATTTGCACCTGCTGGCGCCGTGGCGTCAGTCACCAGGCACAGCTTATCGCCTTTCAGGCGTTTCGCGTTGCGGATGTTGGTGTAATCCACATGCAGGCCATCAGCGATAATGCCACAGTAAACGTCTGGCTCATCAAGAATCGCACCGACAAGGCCTGGTTCGCGGCCGGTAATGTACGGCATGGCGTTATAAAGGTGGGTCGCAAAGGTAATGCCTGCGCGGAAACCGGTTTTCGCTTCGGCGAGCGTCGCGTTAGAGTGACCCGCGGAAACCACGATACCGGCGGCTGCCAGTTTGCTGATCACTTCCGGCCCGGTCATTTCAGGGGCCAGCGTCACTTTGGTGATCACGTCCGCGTTCGCGCACATGAAGTCGACCAGTTCGGCGTCTGGCTTGCGCACATAATTCGGATTGTGGGTGCCTTTCTTGACGATGTTCAGCCACGGACCTTCGAGGTGCAGACCCAGCGCCTGATGCGGATATTTCGCCAGGTATTCACGCATCACGCGGATACCTTGCTTCATTAATTCGTCGTCGGAGGTGATGAGCGTTGGCAGATAGCTGGTGCAGCCCGATTTCTCATTGGCTTTCTGCATGATCTCCAGCGTTTCAACGGTGACCGCTTCTGGCGAGTCGTTGAACTGCACGCCGCCGCAGCCGTTCAGCTGGACGTCGATAAAACCGGGGGAGATGATTGCTCCATTGAGTGAGCGTTGTTCGATCTCCGGCGGCAGTTCAGCCTGCGGGCAGACACGTTCAATCAGGCCATTGGCGATAACAATCGCATGGTCATCCAGAATTTCATGGCCGGTATAAATCCGACCGTGGGTTAAAGCGTACATAAGACCCCCGGTTTAAAAATTCAACCGCCTCTTTGGGAAGAGGCGGCTAGTCAATTACAGACCTTTAATGTTTTCAGCTTCTAACTCGTTGAAGTATTTCAGCGTCTTCACTTTCAGTTCCATGGTGGACGGCTCGTCGCACACCACAACCGCTTTTGGATGCAGCTGCAGGCAGCTGATGGTCCACATGTGGTTCACGTTGCCTTCAACGGCAGCTTGCAGCGCCTGCGCTTTCACGTTGCCCAGCACCAGAATCATCACTTCTTCGGCATCCAGCAGGGTGCCCACGCCAACGGTCAGGGCGTATTTTGGCACCTGATTCACGTCGCCGTCGAAGAAGCGAGAGTTTGCCACGCGGGTGTCATGGGTCAGGGTTTTAATACGGGTACGAGAGGCCAGAGAAGAAGCTGGTTCGTTGAACGCGATGTGACCGTCGTTGCCCACGCCGCCCATGAACAGGTTAATTTTGCCGTAAGAGCGGATTTTTTCTTCGTACTGACGGCATTCTGCGTCAATATCAGGCGCGTTTCCATTCAGCAGGTTAATATTTTCAGGTTGAATATCAACGTGATCAAAGAAATTACGGTGCATGAAGCTATGGTAGCTCTCCGGATGCTCCTTCGCTAAGCCCACATATTCGTCCATGTTGAAGGTGACAACATGTTTGAAGCTAACCTGGCCTGATTTATGCATTTCGACCAGAGCTTTATACGCAGTCAGCGGAGTGCCACCGGTTGGCAGGCCGAGAACGAAAGGACGATCGGCGGTAGGTTTGAACGCGTTGATACGGTTAACGATATGGCGTGCAGCCCATTTTCCGACTTGTTCAGCTGTAGCCAGGGGAATCAGTCTCATTGTTCACCTCTAAAGTTAAAGTTAAAAAAAGTGGGCGGATGGCGCGCCTCAACCTGAAATAAGCGTAACCTGGATCACGCCAGGCGGGGGGCAATCCGACTTGATTTTTTGAATGATAAAATAAGTTTTCACTGTTAGCCAGCAAAAGGGAGGGTTATTAACGGTATTTGGTGACAAAACTCACAAAAAATACGTGTTTAATTTGCGATACGAATTAATTTCTCACACACTCAGAATGCCAGTGATTCATCAACTGTATCGATAAGTTAGTGACACAATAAAAAACAGCTGAGAACGTGCCTTAAACGGGGTCTCATAGGGGGAAGCACAAGTGAGTATTCTAGGTTATTTACAAAAGGTTGGTCGCGCACTGATGGTGCCGGTCGCCACGCTGCCAGCGGCAGCAATTCTGATGGGTGTCGGCTACTGGATTGACCCGGTTAGCTGGGGTGGTGACAACGCACTTGCGGCGCTGTTCATCAAGTCGGGTTCCGCCATCATCGACAATATGTCTGTACTGTTCGCGATCGGTGTCGCTTACGGTATGTCCAAAGATAAAGACGGTGCAGCAGCATTAACAGGTTTTGTGGGCTTCCTCGTGTTGACCACACTTTGTTCTCCGGCAGCGGTTGCCATGATTCAGAAGATCCCAGTGGACCAGGTGCCTGCTGCGTTCGGTAAGATCAGCAACCAGTTCGTCGGTATCCTCGTGGGTATCATCTCTGCGGAACTGTATAACCGCTTCAGCGGCGTTGAGCTGCCGAAGGCGCTGTCGTTCTTCAGCGGTCGCCGTCTGGTGCCGATCCTGACCTCCTTCGTCATGATCGCCGTCGCGTTCATCCTGATGTACGTCTGGCCTGTGATCTTCGACGGTCTGGTGAACTTCGGTGAGCACATCCAGAAACTCGGTTCTGCGGGCGCAGGTATCTACGCCTTCTTCAACCGTCTGTTGATTCCGGTCGGTCTGCACCACGCCCTGAACTCCGTGTTCTGGTTTGACGTGGCAGGTATTAACGATATCCCTAACTTCCTCGGCGGCGCACAGTCCATCGAAACAGGTAAAGGCATCGTGGGTATCACCGGTCGTTATCAGGCGGGCTTCTTCCCGATTATGATGTTCGGTCTGCCGGGTGCTGCGCTGGCTATCTATCACTGCGCACGTCCAGAGAACAAAGCGAAAGTTCTGGGTATCATGATGGCGGGCGCATTCGCGGCCTTCTTCACCGGTATCACCGAGCCGCTGGAATTCTCCTTCATGTTCGTGGCGCCGGTTCTGTATGTGATCCACGCCGTGCTGACCGGTATCTCTGTGTTCATCGCAGCGTCAATGCACTGGATTGCAGGCTTCGGCTTCAGTGCGGGTCTGGTGGATATGGTGCTGTCGTCCCGTAACCCGCTGGCGACTCACTGGTGGATGCTGATCCCTCAGGGCCTGGTGTTCTTCGTGATTTACTACGTGGTGTTCCGCTTCACTATCACCAAATTCAACCTGATGACTCCGGGTCGCGAGCTGGCTGTTGCCGGTAGCGAAGCCGATGGTCAGGACGTGAATGTGAGCGGTGATAAAGAGCAGGACGTTGCAGGCCTGGCGCGTCAGTACATCGCCGCAGTCGGTGGTTCTGACAACCTGACCGGTATCGACGCCTGTATCACCCGTCTTCGCCTCAGCGTGAAAGATTCTTCTCTGGTTAACGAAGCACTGGCTAAACGTCTGGGCGCATCCGGTGTGATTCGTCTGAACAAAACCAGCGTGCAGATTATCGTGGGCTTCGTGGCAGAAAAAATCGCTAACGCCATGAAAACCACCGGTCCGGTAGCTGCTTCTGAAGCTGCTCCTGTCACCGCTGCACCTGTAGCTGCAAAACCACAGGCGGTTCCTAACGCCACCACCATCGCGGCGCTGGTTTCTCCAGTCACTGGCGAAGTGGTTGCCCTGGAGCAGGTTCCTGATGAAGCGTTCGCCAGCAAAGCGGTCGGTGATGGCGTGGCTGTGAAACCAACGGAAAAAACCGTGGTTTCTCCGGCAGCCGGTACCATCGTGAAAATTTTCAACACCAACCATGCCTTCTGCCTCGAAACGGAGAAGGGTGCTGAGATCGTGGTTCACATGGGTATCGACACCGTTGCCCTGGGTGGTCAAGGCTTCACGCGTCTGGTTGAAGAGGGTGCCGAAGTGGTGGCAGGTCAGCCGATTCTGGAAATGGATCTGGACTTCCTGAACGCCAATGCGCGCTCCATGATTAGCCCGGTTGTTTGCAGCAACATCGACGACTTTAGCGGTCTGGTTCTCCAGGCGAAAGGTCAGGTCGTTGCTGGTCAAACGCCACTGTACGAGATTAAAGGCAAGTAATCGCTCCTGAGTAGAGTCATGCCTTAAGCGGCGGGGGTTATCCTCCGCCGCTTTTTTTTGCAGCAATCCTCCCCAATATTCACTTCAAAGCCGTTTTTTGCATAACTAAAGGTTGTCACTACGTCCGGCTTATAAGATCATATGCCGTTATACGTTGTTGACGCTTTGAGGAATCCACGATGAGTGAGGCTGAAGCCCGCCCGAGTAACTTTATTCGCCAGATCATCGATGAAGATCTGGCCAGTGGTAAGCACACCACAGTTCATACCCGTTTCCCGCCGGAGCCAAACGGCTACCTGCATATCGGTCATGCGAAATCGATCTGCCTGAACTTCGGCATCGCGCAAGACTACCAGGGCCAATGCAACCTGCGTTTCGATGACACCAACCCAGTTAAAGAAGACATCGAATACGTTGAGTCCATCAAGAACGACGTGCAATGGTTAGGCTTCACCTGGTCTGGCGATATCTGCTACTCCTCTGACTATTTCGATCAGCTGCACGCCTACGCCGTAGAGCTTATCAACAAAGGCCTGGCCTACGTTGACGAGCTGTCTGCTGACGAAATCCGCGAATACCGTGGCTCGCTGACGGCACCGGGTAAAAACAGCCCGTTCCGCGATCGCAGCGTCGAAGAGAACCTCGCGCTGTTCGAAAAAATGCGTGCCGGTGGCTTCGAAGAGGGCAAAGCCTGTCTGCGTGCCAAAATCGATATGGCGTCGCCGTTCATCGTGATGCGCGACCCGGTGCTGTATCGCATTAAATTTGCCGAGCACCACCAGACCGGCAACAAGTGGTGCATCTACCCGATGTACGACTTCACCCACTGCATCAGTGATGCGCTGGAAGGCATTACGCACTCCCTGTGTACGCTGGAGTTCCAGGACAACCGTCGTCTGTACGACTGGGTGCTGGATAACATCACCATCCCTGTGCATCCGCGTCAGTACGAGTTCTCTCGCCTGAATCTGGAATACACCGTGATGTCCAAGCGTAAGCTGAACCTGCTGGTAACAGACAAGCACGTAGAAGGCTGGGATGACCCACGTATGCCGACCATCTCCGGTCTGCGTCGTCGTGGCTACACTGCGGCCTCTATTCGCGAATTCATCAAGCGTATCGGCGTGACCAAGCAGGACAACACCATTGAGATGGCGTCTCTGGAATCCTGCATTCGCGAAGATCTGAACGAAAACGCACCGCGCGCGATGGCGGTTATCGATCCGGTTAAACTGGTCATCGAAAACTACCCGCAGGGCGAGAGCGAGCAGGTCACCATGCCGAACCATCCGAGCAAACCGGAAATGGGCAGCCGTGAAGTGCCGTTCAGCGCCGAAATATGGATCGACCGTGCTGACTTCCGCGAAGAAGCGAACAAGCAGTACAAGCGTCTGGTGCTGGGCAAAGAAGTTCGCCTGCGCAATGCGTACGTGATCAAAGCTGAGCGCGTTGAGAAAGACGCCGAAGGCAACATCACGACTATCTTCTGTACTTACGACGCCGAGACCCTGAGCAAGGATCCGGCGGACGGACGCAAAGTGAAAGGCGTGATCCACTGGGTGAGCGCAGCACACGCGCTGCCAGTTGAAATTCGTCTGTACGATCGTCTGTTCAGCATTCCGAACCCGGGCGCGGCAGAAGATTTCCTGGCGACCATCAACCAGGAATCATTGGTCATCAAACAGGGTTATGCAGAACCTTCCCTGAAAACGGCCGAAGCAGGTAAAGCATATCAGTTCGAGCGTGAAGGTTACTTCTGTCTTGACAGCCGTTATGCAACCGCTACCAAACTGGTATTTAACCGTACCGTCGGTCTGCGTGACACCTGGGCCAAAATTGGCGAGTAAGCCTGGTCAATGAGAGACAAACGCCGCGCAACGCGGCGTTTTTTTTGCTTATCGATCATGCTTTTACTTTTCGTGCCATTTTTTAACCGCAAAATAACACGTCAATGAGCTGCTACTTATTTTTTTTAATAAAGTTTCCTGTAATACGGAATAAGCCAAATTAAAGTATGTAAGCGCTATCAAATTTCATTACTCCCTGAATTTAACCATATTTTTCCGCTTAAGCCTTGTCGCAGGTGATGTGTTACAAATCACTACCAATTATGTGCACTTCGTCATAATCCTGCGTTTTGCCCACTGAAAAGCATTGATAATTCGCGTCGCGAAAAATAGTCTAAAGGCGGTAGTTAATTCGAGGGTATTACAGACTACCCCTGACCATTTGGTCTTTTAGATTTTTCGCCGTTTAAGGCGCTTTTATTCGTCAAAGAGGAACAATCTATGCGTACGTTCAGTGGCAAACGTAGTGCGCTGGCGCTGGCTATCGCCGGTGTGACAGCAATGTCGGGCTTTATTGCAGCTCCGCAGGCTCAGGCAGCAGGCTTTATCGATGATTCGACACTCACGGGCGGTATCTATTACTGGCAGCGTGAACGTGACCGTAAAGACGTCACCGACGGCGACAAATACAAAGTTAACCTTTCTCACTCCACCTGGAACGCCAACCTGGATTTCCAGTCCGGTTATGCGGCTGATATGTTCGGCCTGGATATTGCTGCTTTCACGGCCATCGAAATGGCGGAAAACGGCGATAGCGCACATCCGAACGAAATCGCGTTCTCCTCCAGCAACAAAGCGTACAAAGAAGACTGGTCTGGCGACAAGAGCGGTATCAGCTTGTATAAAGCGGCGGCAAAATTCAAATACGGTCCAGTATGGGCGCGCGGTGGTTACATTCAGCCAACCGGTCAGACCCTGTTAGCCCCGCACTGGAGCTTCATGCCGGGTACTTACCAGGGCGCGGAAGCCGGGGCGAACTTTGACTACGGCGATGCGGGTGCGTTGAGCTTCTCCTACATGTGGACCAACGAGTACAAAGCGCCGTGGCACATCGAGATGGACAAGTTCTACCAGAACGATAAAAAGACCCGCGTGGAGTATCTGCACTCTCTCGGCGCGAAATACGACTTCAAAAACGACCTCGTGCTGGAAGCAGCGTTTGGTCAGGCGGAAGGTTACGTCGATCAGTATTTCGCCAAAGCCAGCTACAAATTCGATATCGTTGGCGGCCCGCTGACCACCAGCTATCAGTTCTACGGTACGCGCGATAAAGTCAGCGATGGCAGCGTAAACGATCTGTATGACGGCACCGCATGGCTGCAGGCGTTGACCTTCGGCTACAAAATCGGTCAGGTGGATTTACGCCTCGAAGGAACTTACGTCAAAGCCGAAGGGCAGCAGGGCTACTTCCTGCAGCGTATGACACCAACCTACGCCTCTTCCAACGGTCGTCTGGATATCTGGTGGGATAACCGTTCAGACTTCAACGCCGACGGCGAAAAAGCGCTCTTCTTCGGCGCGATGTATGACCTGAAAAACTGGAATCTGCCGGGCTGGGCAGTGGGCGCATCTTACGCCTACGCATGGGACGCGAAGCCGGGCGACATGGCTACGCCAGACGCTTACTACGATCCAAACTATCGCCTGAAAGAGTCCGCTTACAGCCTGGATGCGATGTACACCCTGCAGGACGGTCGCGCGAAAGGCACCATGTTCAAACTGCACTTCACGCAGTATGACAACCACTCTGATATCCCAAGCTACGCAGGCGGTTACGGCAACATCTTCCAGGATGAACGTGACGTGAAATTCATGGTTATCGCACCATTCACCATCTTCTGATGAACTGCCTGGCGGGGTCACACCCGCCGGAATGGAGACCAACATGTTGAAGAAAATTGTAGTGGTGGCGGTACTGGCATCGGGCCTGGTTGCCTGTGCGCAGCCTCAGGCACCGAAAGAAGATTCACGTCTCAAAGAGGCTTACAGCACCTGTATCAACACCGCGGAAGGCTCGCCGGAGAAAATCCAGGCTTGCCAGAGCGTGCTGACGGTACTGAAGAAAGAAAAGGCGCATGAGCAGTTTGCGACGCAAGAGAATGTTCGCGTGATGGATTACCAGGCCTGTATCCAGGCACGTAAAACGGGGAATGGCGAAGCGGTGAAAGCCGATTGCGGCCAGCTCTGGCAGGAAATTCGCAACAACAACGCGCAGTAATCCGCGTTCATTAACGCCCGGCAGCGAGAGCGCGCCGGGCGTTTTTGCATTTATTGCAGGCAAAAAAAAGCCAACCGTCAGGTTGGCTCAGAGTATGAAGCAGAATTATTTTGTATCGTGTGCGTGCTCATTTTCGCGGCAATCGCCTTCAGCACAGTGACCATAAAGATACAGGCTATGGTTGGTCAGACGGATGCCATGTCGGGTGGCAATCTCACGCTGACGTGCTTCGATAGAGTCATCGCTAAACTCAATCACCTTGCCGCAGTCGAGGCAAATCAGGTGATCGTGGTGATGCTGCTGCGTCAGTTCAAAAACGGATTTACCGCCTTCAAAATTATGACGGGTGACAATGCCGGCGTCATCGAACTGGTTCAGAACGCGGTATACGGTCGCCAGCCCAATCTCTTCGCCCATGTCGATCAGACGCTTGTATAAGTCTTCCGCACTGACGTGATGGTTGTCCGGCCCTTGCAGAACTTCCAGGATTTTTAAACGAGGAAGCGTCACTTTCAGGCCAGCCTTCTTTAATGCGGTATTGTTGTCAGTCATGCGGAATCTGTCCTGTTGCTAAACGATTCACTTCCTTAAGAAGTGACAGAAAATGCAGTTGGGATAATGCGTCTCATTATAGAACTGCCATGTCTAAATGAAAACCGCAAGTCTCAAGCAAAGTATGCTTATAAAAACGTGGTATCACCAACAAACTTGTTCGATGGCATCCACTATAACCCTGGGACATTGTACAGGTATGAACGCAAAAGTTAAAAATTTGTAGCAATTATTTTGATTGGAATTATCTATCAATGAGGCATAGCGTATAACGCTACACCTCACAGATTTGATCAGGCGTTCAGAATGTCGTCGAGGTGCAGTTCTTCGCGGATCTGTTTCACCCACTTATCGACGCGCTCTGCGGTCAGCTCTGGCTGACGGTCTTCGTCGATAGCGAGGCCAACAAAGTGGTCGTCATCCGCCAGGCCTTTAGAGGCTTCGAAATGATAGCCCGCCGTTGGCCAGTGGCCGACGATCGCGGCGCCGCGTGGCTCAATGATGTCGCGGATGGTGCCCAGCGCATCACAGAAGTATTCCGCGTAGTCTTCCTGGTCGCCGCAGCCGAAGAGGGCCACAAGCTTGCCGTTGAAATCGACTTCTTCCAGCGTCGGGAAGAAATCATCCCAGTCACACTGCGCTTCGCCGTAGTACCAGGTTGGGATGCCGAGCAGCAGAATATCGTAGCCTTCGAGATCTTCTTTACTGCTCTTAGCAATGTCATGCACGTCGGCAACGTCTTTACCAAGCTGTTTTTGAATGTTTTTTGCGATGTTTTCGGTATTACCGGTATCGCTGCCGAAAAAAATGCCGATGATTGCCATGAGTAAAATAACCTCTTGAAACTTAATGGTATGGTGGCGCAATTTGTCCACGGATAAGGGCAATCATAGCAGAACAGGGAAGTCTGCGGAAACAGCTATCACGCGGGACTGCACTCTGTGCTACATGAAAGGGACAAATGAGTGGATTTTCAAACGATCACCTGGTGCTGCGCCATGCCTGAAGTTGCGCCATCAGCATCTCTTCAATCAGCTCGCTTCGGCTGATTTCGCGGGCGTCGGCCAGTTCACTTAAGGCGTCAGCCGCTTCCGCGTTGAGTTTTAGCTCGACGCGTTTAAGCCCACGACTCTTGTCGCGTTTTAGCTGATTGCGCTTATTGATGCGCAACTGTTCATCACGCGAAAGCGGATTGGTTTTTGGTCGTCCCGGTCGACGTTCAGTCGCGAACAGATCTAATGTCGTGCGGTCCGTTTGTTCTTTGGCCATGATTCAGAGACTTCGGGGGAAAACAAGCAGCCCTGCTATTGCCGGGGCGATGAGCGCGACATCATACATGACGTCAACCTGCACGCCAACGACTGGTGACCCGCAGGCAACCGGTCGCTAGCTTTTTAATCAAATCGCATTATCAGAGAGATAACGACGAATTGCCCGCAGCACGGCTTCCGGTTTTTCGGCGTGAACCCAGTGTCCGGCTCCGGCTACCACATGCGCACGCGCCTGGGGGAATTGCGCCAGCAGCTCATCGCGACAGGCGTCGGTGACGTACGGGGAATTCCCGCCGCGAATAAACAGGGTAGGGTGCGGCCAGGCCGGGACGTTGTCCCAGCCGACAATATGGGAATATTGATCCCACAGCACCGGCACGTTAAAACGCCATCCGCCATCGACGAAGGATTTCAGCAGAAACTGCACTACGCCTTCTTCATCCAGATGTTCGCGCATCACCGCCGCTGCCTGCTGGCGCGTGGAAACGCCCGCCTCGGTCACGGCGTTGATCGCCGCAAAGATTTCGTCATGACGGCGCACGTCGTAATCCACCGGGGCGACATCAATCACCACCAAATGGTCGATACGCTCCGGGGCCAGCGCCGTCAGAGCCATGACCGCTTTGCCGCCCATGGAATGGCCAATCAGCGTGGCTTTCTCGATATGGTTGGCATCGAGGGTATCCAGCAGATCCTGCGCCATCGCGCTATAAGTCATCTCCGGGCTGCGCTCGGAAAGCCCGTGGTTGCGCATATCCACCTGCAGGATATCGTGGTCGGCCACCAGATCGCGGGCCAGCACGCCCAGATTATCGAGGCTGCCAAACAGGCCATGAACCAGTACGATGGGAGAATTATTGTTCGGCGATTGTGCAGATTGCGCTCGGCTATTCAATTTCATGGCAAAGTTCTTTTTTTACGTATGTCAGGTTAGGGTATTATGTTGACCATTCTGCCGCCCGGCTGCAAGGTTCCAGTTTAATCTGACTTTTGCCGCAAGCCTGGCTTGACCCTATCCGCGGTTGGGATTAGCCCTTATAATCCCAACGACTTGTATTCAGATAAGATATTGCACTGGATTAAGATGAAAACAATCGAAGTTGATGATGAGCTCTATCAGTATATTGCCAGCCACACGCGACATATTGGCGAGAGTGCGTCCGACATTTTACGGCGTATGCTGAAATTTTCCGCCGCCTCACAGCCTGCAACTCCGGTTTCTAAAGAGGTTCGTCAGCTGAGCGCTGCTGTTGAAGTCAAAACAGTCGCCCCGGTGAAAGACAAAGTCCGCGCCATGCGTGAACTGCTGCTTTCCGACGAATACGCCGAGCAGAAGAAAGCGGTTAACCGCTTTATGCTGGTGCTGTCTACACTCTATTCACTGGATAACAAAGCGTTTGCCGAAGCCACTGATTCGCTTCATGGCCGTACCCGCGTCTACTTCGCGGGCGACGAGCAGACGCTGCTTGCCAACGGCAATCAAACCAAACCTAAACATGTCCCTGGTACGCCGTACTGGGTGATCACCAATACCAACACCGGACGCAAATGCAGCATGGTCGAACACATCATGCAGTCGATGCAATTCCCGGCGGAATTGATTGAAAAGGTTTGCGGTACCATTTAACCCTTGCACAGGAAGGACCAGGCAATGGCAAATCACGAACGTGCGGGTCAGCCTGCACAACAAAGCGATTTGATTAACGTCGCTCAACTCACCGCGCAGTACTACGTGCTGAAGCCGGAAGTGGGCAACGCAGAACACGCAGTGAAGTTTGGTACGTCTGGCCACCGCGGCAGCGCGGCGCGCCATAGCTTTAACGAACCGCATATTCTGGCCATTGCCCAGGCCATCGCGGAAGAGCGCGCGAAAAATGGCGTGACCGGTCCGTGCTATGTCGGGAAAGACACCCACGCCCTGTCCGAACCGGCGTTCATTTCCGTGCTGGAAGTGCTGGCCGCGAACGGCGTTGACGTGATCGTCCAGGAAGATAACGGCTTTACGCCGACCCCTGCGGTTTCGAACGCCATTCTGGTGCACAACAAAAAAGGCGGCGCGCAGGCGGACGGTATCGTCATCACCCCGTCGCACAACCCGCCAGACGACGGTGGTATCAAGTACAATCCGCCAAACGGTGGCCCGGCTGATACCAACGTCACCAAAGTGGTCGAAGACCGCGCCAACGCGCTGCTGGCTGCTGGCCTGAACGGCGTGAAGCGTATTTCGCTGGATAAGGCCATGGCCTCCGGCCACGTGAAAGAGCTGGATCTGGTGCAGCCGTTTATTGAAGGGCTGGCGGATATCGTCGATATCGCCGCGATTCAGAAAGCGGGCCTGAAGCTGGGCGTCGATCCGCTCGGCGGTTCCGGGATCGAATACTGGAAGCGCATTGCCGAATTCTACAAGCTGGATCTGACCATCGTGAACGATCAGGTCGATCAGACCTTCCGCTTTATGCACCTCGACAAAGATGGCGCGATCCGTATGGACTGCTCCTCCGAGTGTGCGATGGCTGGTCTTCTGGCTCTGCGCGATAAGTTCGATCTGGCGTTTGCCAACGACCCGGATTACGACCGCCACGGGATCGTCACCCCTGCGGGCCTGATGAATCCGAACCACTATCTGGCCGTTGCGATTAACTATCTGTTCCAGCATCGTCCACAGTGGGGCAAAGAGGTCGCCGTCGGTAAAACGCTGGTCTCTTCCGCGATGATTGACCGCGTGGTGAACGATCTGGGCCGCAAGCTGGTAGAAGTGCCGGTGGGCTTCAAATGGTTTGTTGACGGTCTGCATGACGGTAGCTTCGGCTTCGGCGGCGAGGAGAGCGCGGGCGCGTCCTTCCTGCGTTTCGACGGTACGCCGTGGTCGACAGATAAAGACGGGATCATTATGTGCCTGCTGGCGGCGGAAATCACCGCGGTCACAGGTAAGAACCCGCAGGAGCATTACAACGAGCTGGCCGCTCGCTTTGGTGCGCCGAGCTACAACCGTATTCAGGCGGGAGCGACTTCCGCGCAGAAAGCAGCGCTGTCTAAGCTCTCTCCAGAGATGGTGAGCGCGGATACGCTGGCGGGTGACCCGATCACCGCGCGTCTGACGGCGGCACCGGGTAATGGGGCGTCTATCGGTGGTCTGAAAGTGATGACCGAAAACGGCTGGTTTGCCGCACGTCCATCCGGTACGGAAGATGCGTACAAAATTTACTGCGAAAGCTTCCTCGGCGACGAACACCGTAAGCTGATTGAGAAAGAAGCGGTAGAGATTGTGAGTGAAGTGTTGAAGAACGCGTAACTCTGCGGTCTGTTTGCCGGGTGGCGGCTGCGCCTTACCCGGCCTACAAAACTGCTCTGCGGTCTGATGCCCTCACCCCAACCCTCTCCCTTTGGGAGAGGGCGAAAACATTAAAAACGGCAACCCTCGGGTTGCCGTTTTGCTTTTACCTCGTAGGCCCGGTAAGCGTCAGCGCCACCGGGCTTTTTTTCAGCTGTGCTTATTCTTCAACTCAAACCGCGGTGACACCAGACCGTACAGCGTCCAGCCCATAAAGGTCACCATCGCGCCGTACAGCATCGCTTCCTGCCCGGAAGAGTAGAGGGCATAGAAGCTATAAATCGCCCCAACCAGCGCCACGAAATTCGCGATCTTAGCTTTACGCGGATCGACGTTCGCCATCTTCTGAATAATCACCAGTGCCGCCATCGACAGAATATACGGAATGATGTTGGTCACCACCGCCAGGTTCACCAGCACGTTGAACTGGCTGTTCAGCGACGGGCTAATGGTCATCAGCGACAGGCCGCTCTGGAAAATCACAATCGCCAGCATCCCCTGAATCGGTGCCTCGGACTTGCTGACACGCGAGAAGATTTTCGGGAAATAACCGGAGTCCGCAGAAGATTTAAACACCTGCGCAATGGTGAACTGCCAGCCGAGCAACGAACCGCAGCAGGACATCACCATCAGGCCCATGATCACTTTCCCGACTTCCGGGGTGAACATCTGCGCAAACGCCAGACCAAACGGCGCCGTCGAGTTCGCCAGATCCATGTTCGGCACAATCCCGGCGATCACGTTGGTGGAGACGATGTAAATCACCGCCGCCCCCAGCGTCCCGCCCAGTACCGCGATCGGCACGTTGCGTTCCGGGTTTTCCACCACTTCGGCGTTAGCACACGCCGATTCAAGACCCAGGAAAGCCCACAGCGTCATGGCGATAGACGAACCGACCGCCGCAAAGAACGGCACGTGGTGCGGGTTCCAGGAGTTGGCGTACAGCGTCGGGCTAAACCAGAACCAGCCGATAATGCACAGACCCACGACCGGAATAATCACGCCCCAGACGGTCACGCTGCTGATCTGCCCGGTGATGCGCGCGCCGCCAAAGTTGGCCACCGTACAGAGCCACAGCACGCCGATGGTCGCCAGCCCGATTTGCACCGGACTCAGCGCCACGCCGAACAGCTCCGTGCCGTACCCCACCGCCGAAATCGCAATCGCTACGTTGGCGATGAGCAGCGACACGCCGTAGGTGTAGTTAGCCATAAAGTTGCCCGACTTGCCGAAGGCGTACTCTGCATAACCGCCCATGCCGCCAGACTTACGGCTGAACATCCCGCATTTGGCGAAAGCCCACGCTAGCGCCATCGAACCCACCGCCGTCACCAGCCAGGAGATAATCGAGATCGTCCCCACTTCCGCGAGTTTGGTCGGCAGCATGATGATGCCCGAGCCCATCATATTCACCATGGTCAAGACGGTGAGCTGCACCACGCCCATCTTGTTGGATTTCTTACTCATAATGTTTCCCCTTTCAGCAGCGCAGGCCGAGCGGCTGGCTGCTTAATCACGTAGCAACGAACCTGTTTGCGCCCGTCGCACTCTTCGACGTACACGCCCTGCAGCTCAGGCGCAAAGCCCGGCAGAAGGTTGATTCCTTCTTCCAGCGCGGTGAAATAGCGCAGCACCGCATCGCCCCAGACTTCACCCGGAACCACGCACAGCACGCCCGGTGGGTAAGGGAGTGCGCCTTCCGCCGCAATTCGGCCTTCCGCATCACGCAGGGAAACCAGCTCGACTTCGCCGCGCAGATAGGCGTAGTTCGCCTCCTGTGGATTCATTTTCACCGTCGGGAAGTGCGCCTTGCGGAACATCTCTTTTTGCAGCTGTTTCACGTTGTGGCGTGCGTAGAGGTTGTGCATCTCCTGGCAAATCTGGCGCAGGGAGTAATCGGCGTAGCGCTCAGGATGCTGTTTGTAGATTGACGGCAGCACCTCTTTCAGCGGCGCGTCGGTTTCCAGCAGCTTCTCGAAACGAACCAGTTGGGCGATCAGCTGCTGCAACTTGCCCATATCTTCGGCAGGCGTCAGCAGGAACAGGATCGAGTTGAGGTCGCATTTCTCCGGGACGATGCCGTTTTCGCGCAGGAAGTTGGCGAGAATGGTCGCCGGGACGCCAAAATCTTCGTACTCACCGGTGCGGGCGTTGATGCCCGGCGTTGTCAGCAGAAGTTTGCACGGATCGATAAAATACTGATGCTCGGCGTAGCCTTCAAACGCATGCCAGTTCTCGCCCGGCACGAAGTGGAAGAAGCGCAGATCGGAAGAGATCTCCGCCGTCGGCCAGCTTTCCCACGGTTTGCCATCGACCATATCCGGCACAAACGGGCGGATAAACTGGCAGTTTTGCAGGATCAGCTTCCGGGCTTCGATGCCGTTCACCACGCAGTCCATCCACATGTTGCGGCCACTTTGCCCCTCGTGCATGCGGGCGTTGATGTCCAGCGCGGCAAACAGCGGATAGAACGGGCTGGTGGAGGCGTGCATCATGAACGCGTTGTTGAGGCGTTTATGCGGAACATAGCGCTGCTGACCTTTGATGTGGCTGTCTTTTTTATGGATCTGCGAAGTCTGGGAGAAACCGGCCTGCTGTTTATGCACCGACTGGGTGACCAGAATCCCCGGATCGTTCTCGTTCAGCTCCAGCAGCAGCGGGGAGCAATCCGCCATCATCGGAATAAACTGCTCGTAGCCGACCCACGCGGAGTCGAACAGAATGTAGTCGCACAGATGACCAATCTTATCGACCACCTGACGGGCGTTGTAGATAGTGCCGTCGTAAGTGCCGAGCTGGATCACCGCCAGGCGGAACGGGCGCTGATCGCGCATCCTGCCCGGTGCCACTTCCGCCACCAGTTCACGCAGATAGTTCTCTTCGAAGCAGTGAGCGTCAATCCCGCCGATAAATCCGTACGGGTTGCGCGCGGTTTCCAGATAAACCGGCGTCGCTCCCGCCTGCAGCAGTGCGCCGTGGTGGTTGGATTTATGGTTGTTACGGTCAAACAGCACCAGATCGCCCGGCGTCAGCAGAGCATTCAGCACCACTTTATTTGACGATGAGGTCCCGTTCAGTACGAAGTAGGTTTTGTCGGCGTTAAACACTTTCGCCGCATGTTTTTGCGCGGTGCAGGGCGCGCCTTCGTGGATCAGCAGATCGCCCATCGCCACGTCGGCATTACACAGATCGGAGCGGAACAGCGTCTCGCCGAAGAAATCGACGAACTGGTTCCCGGCAGGGTGACGGCGGAAGAACTGTCCGCCCTGATGCCCCGGGCAGTCAAAGGCGCTGTTGCCCTGTTTGACGTAATCCACCAGCGCGCGGAAGAACGGCGGGCGCAGCTGAGTTTCATACTTCAACGCGGCGGCTTCGAGCTGACGTCCGTAGAAGTCGTTGCTGGTGTCGTTGCACTCAAATACCCCGTGAATGCGGGATAAATATTCAGCCGGAACGATCTCTTCTTTGTAGGTGGCAATAAAGACCGGAATACCAAATCCGGTGGCTTCTATTTCTTCAATGGTGCCATTGAAAATATCGCCCACAGCCAGAACCACGGCAGCGACATCAATATAATCGGTGGCGCCAACGTCAATCATTTCGCGTGTGGTGGTAAAGCAGTCCGGGCAGGCACGGCTGGCAGCGATTTTTAGCATGTTCATATTTATCTCTTTATTTTAGGCAATATTTGTCCTTCGACTTCGTATAAAAATGAAATCGAAATATTCCGGAAAAAAAAGCAAAGAGGGGCCGCTGATAAAAAATCAGTTCATTGCTTTTAGATGAGTTAAATCCCAGGCCGTCCGGTGACGGAATAGACAGGATTTAAGGAAAAGGAGCGCAGCGCCCACAGGCAAGTGCCTGTAAGTCAGGATTTTTCAGGATAACCTGTAAGCAGACGCGCCCTGGGTCGAAGGACTACCGGGCGTTGAAGAAATGAAAATCAAAGCTGTTGCGGTGGGCGAACATCATAATATGCGTTGTTCGCCTGATATGAGGCATTAAACGATTATTGTTTTCCATGAGTATTTTTCCTTTCAGTAATTGAAAGCACGGCCATTTTATCCAGGAAAGGGCGGTAAACCGTGAAGAAGATCACCAATAACCGATCAAATCAGAAATAAATATTCGTTTTGCGTGAATAGCGCAGTGCATAACGCTGCTTTGTATTAATAATGTTAATGCAATGTATTTTAGGTGTGTTTATTTATTTTAAGGCGATCATATACCAGGAGCGACTTAATAAATGAACGCGTAAAAGGAGAGTATATTATTTGAGTTGAGTTAATTCTGAATAAATATTCAAAGCATAAAGCGATAACCGATACCGGTTTCAGTTAATAAATGGCGGGGGCGTGCGGGGTCCATCTCTAATTTTTGACGAAGGTGGCCCATATATATGCGTAAATAGTGACTATGCTCGACGGCATTTGGTCCCCAGACCTGGTTCAGCAGCTGGCGCTGCGTCAGCACTTTGCCGTGGTTGTTGAGCAGTACCGCCAGCAGGCGAAACTCAATCGGAGTGAGGTGGATCTCTTCCGTGCCGCGCAAAATGCGGCGCGCGGGCAGGTCGACCTGAATATCGGAAAAGGTATACACCGGATCGGACGGGGTCGTGGCGCTGTGGCGGCGCAGGGCCACGCGCAGTCGCGCCTGAAGTTCGCCTATCCCAAAGGGTTTGCTGAGATAGTCATCGGCCCCGGCGTCCAGCGCCGCAATCTTGTCCGTCTCTTCGGCGCGCGCCGAGAGCACGATGATCGGCATCTGACTCCACTGGCGCACTTCGCGGATAAAATCGAGACCGTCGCCGTCCGGCAGGCCTAAATCGAGGATCACCAGATCGGGTTTGCGGGTGGCCGCTTCGATCAGGCCGCGCTGTAATGTCCCGGCGTCATACACGCGCAAGCCGTCTCCCTCCAGCGCGGCGCGCAGGAAACGGCTAATGGCGAGTTCATCTTCAACAATCAGGACGTTAATCACAAATCCTCTGGTAATTCATCAAGTTCTGGCGGGGCATCCAGCGGAAGTGTAACACAAAAACAGGCCCCGCCTTCCGGGCGGTTGTGGGCGGTGATGCTCCCGCCGTGCACGTCGACAATCGCCTGGCAGATCGCCAGCCCCAGCCCGACGCCGGGGATTGCCGACTCCTTATTCCCGCGCGCAAACTTCTCAAATATCGCCGCTTCCTGACCCGCCGGAATGCCCGGCCCGTCGTCCCACACCTCCAGACGCAGCGCCTGATGGGCGACGCCCGCCGTTAAGCCAATTTCCGCTTTCACTCCCGCGTATTTCGCCGCGTTTTCCAGGAGATTGATCAGCACCCGCTCAAACAGCGGCCCGTCGACATGAATAAGCGTAAGCGGCTCCGGCATATTGAGGGTGATATGACGTCCACCCAGCCCCGGTTCGAGCATTTTCAACGCGCTGCCGACCACCTCTTCCAGCGTCAGCCACTCTTTTTTCAGGTTAAACCCGCCGGACTGAATGCGCGCCATGTCGAGCAAATTATTCACCAGCCGGGTGGTGTTCAGGACGTGCTGGCGAATTTCGCTGGCCTGCGGGGCGTGCGGGGAGTTCTCCGCCGCCAGATCCAGCGTCAGGATCTCCGACTGGCCAAACAGCACCGTCAGCGGGGTACGCAGATCGTGGGACAGGGCCGCCAGCAGGGAGTTTCGAATGCTTTCGCGTTCGCTCGCGAGCCGCGCCTGCTCTTCGCTGGTGGTCAACGCCAGACGTTCCAGAGCGCTGGCGACCAGCAGGGTAAAGGTTTCGAGCAGACGCTGCTGTTCCGGGATCATCAGTTGGCGCAGATTCGACGGCTCGACAATCACCAGCCCGAGCGTTTTGTCGGCGCTGCGCAGGGGCAGAATCAGATAGGGCACGCCGGGCAGGGTGTCGGTTCCGGCACCGGCAGGCAGACCTTTGTCGAAACTCCAGCGGGCGATGGCTTCATCCCACGGCGTCATGCCGTTGGCGGAGGTCAACGGCCGCAGTTTGCCGTGCTCATCCGGAAGCAAAATCAGGCTGTTCGCCTGGAAGGTGGAGCGAATAAACTGCTCGCTGGTCTGGACGATATCCAGCGGTGTGCGCCCAACCGCCAGCGATTTCGACATCTCATACAGATGACGCGTGCGCTGTTCACGATAGCGGGCGATGCGCGCCTGATAGCGCACCCCGGCGGTGAGATTCCCGATCACCAGCCCCACGGTGAGCATCACGGCAAATGTCAGAATGTACTGCACATCCGAGACGGCCAGCGTCCCGCGCGGGGCGATGAAAAAGAGGTCAAAGCTGGCGACGTTAATGACGGTGGCGAGCACCGACGGCCAGCGCCCGTACAGCAGCGCAACGACCACCACGCCGAGCAGGTAGATCATCACCAGGTTGGCCGCGTCAAAGGCAATCAGCCACTGGCTGGCGACAATAGTGATCAGGGCGCAGAGCACCGTCGCGACCAGACAGCCTCTGAGCTGGATGCGCCATTTATCGCCAAAGGTGCGCGCGTCCGGCGCGCGACCGGGCAGGGGAGCCGGTTTTTCATCGAGGGCGACAATCACCAAATCCAGATCCGGCGCGCGTTTCGCCAGTTTGTCGGCAAAAGATTCCCGGCTAAACCAGCGGCGGTTCTGACGGCGGCCGATGACGATTTTGCCAAGATTGTGCTCCCGGGCGTAGCGCAGAATCGCTTTATCTTCGGCCGGATCGGAGAGGGTGGCGGTTTCCGCCCCCAGCTCCTGGGCAAGGCGCAGGGCGCTGAGGATCGCGCGCCGCTGATTCTCTGGCAGGGCGTGCAGGTGCGGGGTTTCCACATAAACCGCATGCCAGGCGCTGCCGAATTTTGCCGCCAGCCGCGCGGCGGTGCGGACCAGCTTTTCGTTGCCGCTGTTATGCCCGATGCACAGCAAAATCGAATCGCGGGTATGCCAGACGCGATCCTGCCCCTGACGGTCACGCCAGGCGCGCATCTGATCGTCCACCCGGTCGGCGGTGCGGCGCAGGGCCAGCTCGCGCAGGGCGATCAGGTTTCCTTTGCGGAAGAAATGCTCGATGGCGCGTTCGGCCTGACCGGCGATATAGACTTTACCTTCGTGCAGGCGCTGGCGCAGATCGTCCGGGGGAAGATCGACCAGCACCACCTCATCGGCGGAATCAAAAAAGGGATCGGGGACGGTTTCGCGCACCTGAATTCCGGTTACGCCGCTGACCACGTCGTTCAGGCTTTCCAGATGCTGGACGTTAACGGTGGTAAAGACGTCGATGCCCGCTTCCAGCAGCTCTTCGACATCCTGCCAGCGCTTGGGGTGGCGCGAGCCTGGCGCGTTGCTGTGCGCCAGTTCGTCCATCAGAATCAGCGCCGGGCGGCGGGCGAGGGCGGCGTCGAGATCAAACTCGGTCACCAGGCGGCTGCGATGGTTGATGCGGCGGGCGGGCTGTGTCGCCAGCCCCTCCAGCAGCGCCGCCGTCTCTTTGCGCCCATGGGTTTCGACCACCCCTATCAGAATATCCAGCCCCTGGGCCCGTAAACGCTGCGCTTCCGTCAGCATGGCGTAGGTTTTCCCGACGCCCGCACAGGCGCCGAAAAACACTTTGAGTTTGCCGCGATGTGCCTCAACGGTTTGTTCAAGCAGCCTGTCCGGATTCGGACGCAGGGGCTCGTCGGTCATTTAGTTTTTCCTTAGCGCGTCCAGCGCCATATTCAGCTCAACAATGTTTACGACCGGCATCCCAATAAAACTCACCAGCGGTTTTTGCGTGTGCTCGGCGACCAGTTTGCTCACCTGGTCGGTAGTCAGCCCGCGTGCGGTAGCGACGCGCGGAATTTGCCACGCCACGGCCGCGGGCGTCAGGCTGTAATCCAGGCCGCTGGCGGAAGCGGTGACCAGCTCAACCGGCACCGTTGGATTCGCCTGCGGATTGGCGGCGCGCAGGGCGCTGATGCGTTCGCTCACGGCTTTATCCAGCTCAGGATTGCTTCCGGCCAGATTGCTGCCCCCCGATGCCATCGGATTATACGGGCTTTCGGCGGTGGCGGAAGGACGCCCCTGAAAGTAGCCCGCGTCGGTAAAGTTCTGCCCAATCAGGCGCGAACCGCGACTCTCGCCGTTTTGCAGGATCAGCGAACCGTTGGCCTGATCTTTAAACCACCACTGGCCCAGCGCGGTAGTCACCAGCGGGTAAAGCCCGCCGGTCATCAGGGAGAGCAGAATAAACAGAAGTATAGCGGGACGTAACATAGTCATTTGATTTCTCTCTTAAACCAGCCCGAACAGGGTCAGTAACAGGTCGATAAGTTTGATCCCGATAAAAGGCACCACCAATCCGCCAAGACCGTAAATCCACAGGTTGCGGCGCAGCATGGCGGCAGCGGTCAGCGGTTTATAGCTCACCCCTTTCAGCGCCAGCGGGATCAGGAAGACGATAATCAGGGCGTTGAAAATCACGGCGCTGAGGATCGCCGACGCGGGCGAGTGCAGGTGCATCACGTTCAGGGCGTTAAGCTGCGGATAGGTGGCCGCAAACGCCGCCGGAATAATGGCGAAGTATTTCGCCACGTCGTTGGCGATACTGAAGGTGGTGAGCGAGCCGCGGGTCATCAGCATCTGTTTCCCGATGTGCACCACCTCGATCAGCTTGGTCGGGTTAGAGTCCAGATCGACCATGTTGCCCGCTTCTTTTGCGGCCTGGGTCCCGGAGTTCATCGCCACCGCCACATCAGCCTGGGCCAGCGCCGGGGCGTCGTTGGTGCCGTCCCCGGTCATCGCCACCAGACGGCCTTCGGCCTGGTACTGACGGATCAGCGCCAGTTTCGCTTCCGGCGTCGCTTCCGAGAGGAAATCGTCCACACCGGCTTCGGCGGCGATGGCTGCGGCGGTCAGACGGTTATCCCCGGTGATCATCACCGTTTTGATCCCCATTTTACGCAGCTGGGCAAAACGCTCTTTGATGCCGCCTTTGACGATATCTTTCAGGGCGATCACCCCGAGCACGTTCGCCCCTTCGGCGACCACCAGCGGCGTAGCCCCCTGGCGCGCCACGCTTTCCACCAGCTGATCGACCTGCGGCGGGAAGTGACCGTTGTTGGCCTCGATGTGGCGACGAATGGCGTCCACCGAGCCTTTACGGATCATGCGGTCCTGGATGTTAATCCCGCTCATCCGCGTCTGGGCCGTGAAGGGCACAAAGGTAGCGTGCAGGCTTTGCACGTCGCGCTGACGCAGGTTAAAGCGCTGTTTCGCCAGAATCACGATGCTGCGGCCTTCCGGTGTTTCATCGGCCAGCGACGAGAGTTGCGCCGCGTCGGCCAGGGTTTTCTCATCCACGCCTGGCGCAGGCAGGAAATCCGACGCCTGACGGTTGCCCAGCGTAATGGTCCCGGTTTTATCCAGCAGCAGCACGTCCACGTCGCCCGCTGCTTCGACCGCACGACCGCTGGTGGCGATGACGTTCGCGCCGAGCATCCGGCTCATCCCGGCCACGCCAATCGCCGACAGCAGGCCGCCGATAGTCGTCGGGATCAGGCAGACCAGCAGAGCCACCAGCACCGTGACGCTCACCGCCGTGCCGCCGTAGGCCGAGAACGGCCACAGGGTGGCGGTCGCCAGCAGGAAGACGATGGTCAGGGCTACCAGCAGAATGGTCAGCGCGATTTCGTTCGGCGTTTTACGACGCTGCGCGCCTTCGACCATGGCGATCATCCGGTCGAGGAAGGTTTCGCCAGGGTTAACGCTGCACTGGATCACCAGCCAGTCGGAGAGAATGCGCGTCCCGCCCGTGACCGAGGCAAAGTCACCGCCGGACTCGCGGATCACCGGGGCAGATTCCCCGGTGATGGCACTTTCGTCCACCGACGCACCGCCTTCGATCACCTCCCCGTCGCAGGGGATGATGTCACCGGCTTCCACCAGCACCACGTCCCCTTTACGCAGCTCATCGGCCGGGACGTGATCCATCTGCGCGCCGTATTTCGGCTCACGCAGTTTGCGGGCAAAAGCGGTCTTTTTGACCCCTTTCAGGCTGTTGGCCTGCGCCTTGCTGCGGCCTTCCGCCAGCGCTTCGGCAAAGTTGGCGAACAGCACGGTAAACCATAGCCAGAGGCTGATGGCACCGGTAAAGAGGGCATCGCCCGTCAGGTGTCCGGTGCTCATGGCGACGGCCAGCACAGTGGTGATCACGCTGCCAATCCAGACGATAAACATCACCGGGTTGTGCCACTGCACGCGCGGGCTGAGTTTTTTTACCGCATCCATCAACGCCTGGCGAACCAAGGCCGGTTCTAAGAGGGCCAGTTGTTTACGACTCATGACTGATATCTCCGCTCTGTTAGCGTAAAGAAAGATGTTCCGCGACCGGGCCTAACGCGAGGGCGGGGATAAAGGTCAGGGCACCGACCAGAAGGATGGTGCCAATCAGCAGGCCAATAAACAGCGCGCCGTGGGTTGGCAATGTCCCGGTCGACGTCGGCTGGATCTTTTTGCTCACCAGCGACCCGGCGATAGCCAGCACCGGCACGATGACCCCAAAGCGGCCGAAGAACATGCAGAACGCCAGCAGGCAGTTCCAGAACGGTGAGTTGGCGCTCAACCCGGCAAAGGCGCTGCCGTTGTTGTTGGCTGCAGACGAGACGGCGTACAGCACTTCACTAAAGCCGTGGATGCCAGGGTTGAAAATGCCGCTGCGCCCAGCTTCGGTCATCAGCGCCAGCGCGGTGCCGATCAGCACCAGAGCCGGTGTGACCAGGAGAGCGAGGGCGGTCAGTTTCATTTCGCGGACGTCGATTTTCTTGCCCAGATACTCCGGCGTGCGGCCAATCATCAGCCCGGCGATAAACACCGCCAGCAGAACGAACAGCAGCATGCCGTAGAGACCAGACCCGACGCCGCCGAAGACCACTTCGCCAATCTGCATCAGCCACAGGGGGATCATCCCGCCCAGTGCAGTGAAGGAGTCGTGCATCGCGTTCACCGCCCCGCAGGAGGCCGCCGTTGTGACGACCGCGTACAGGCTGCTGGCGAGAATGCCGAAGCGGCTCTCTTTGCCTTCCATATTGATGCTGCTGTCAGCGCCCAGCTGCAGGAAGTGGCTGTTACCGTGCCACTCCGCCCATATCACCAGCGCCGCGCAGACCACGAAGATAATCGACATCGCCCACAGCAAGGTGCGGCCCTGACGGCGATCGCTCACCACATCGCCGAACGCAAAACAGAGCGCGGCGGGGATCAGGAAGATCGCCAGCATTTGCACGAAATTGGTCAGCGCGGTCGGGTTTTCGAACGGATGCGAGGAGTTGGCGTTAAAGAAGCCGCCGCCGTTGGTGCCGAGCATTTTGATCGCCTCTTGCGACGCCACCGGACCCATCGGCAGCATCTGTTTCACCCCTTCAAGCGAAGTGTAAGACGAGTAGGGCAGGAGATTCTGCAACGTCCCTTGCTGAATAAAGAACAGGGCAATCAGCAGAGAAATCGGCAGCAGCACCCACAGGGTGATGCGTGTGAGATCGACCCAGGCGTTGCCGAGCGTGTTGATTTTTTGACGGGCAAAGGCGCGGGTCAGGGCGAAGATCACCGCGATACCGCTGGCGGCAGAGAGGAAGTTCTGCACCGTTAACCCGACCATCTGGCTGAAATAGCTCAGGGTGGTTTCCCCGGCATAGGACTGCCAGTTGGTGTTGCTGACAAAACTGACCGCGGTGTTGAGTGCCAGATGCCATGACAGGCCCGGAAGCTGCTGCGGGTTCAGCGGCAGGATGCCCTGCAGCATCAGCATCGCGAACAGGAACGCCAGCCCGACGATGTTCAGCAGCAAAATCGCCGTCAGATACTGACGCCAGTTCATCTCCTCAGTATTCACGCCCAGTATGCGCCATACCCCGTTTTCGACGCCGCCGACTACCGGCAGCGCGCCGCCGTTAATCATCCGCGCCAGCCAGCTTCCCAGCGGTCTTGCAAGCAAGAAAAGCACCAGCAGGAAGCTGGCAATCAGTAAAAATGCCTGGGCCACCATCAGAAGGCCTCCGCATTAATCAGGGCATAAATCAGATAGCCCAACAACAGGAACACCAGCACGATGCCAGCAATCAGACCTGCACTCACAATTCACCTCCGGGTGACTTTTGTCGTTGTGCAAAAGGTAGGATTTATGGCGCAAAGATTTCGCAAAAATCAGCGGGGTGGGTGTAAAAAAAGTATAAAAATGACAAGACCCTGATTTAACTAATGGTAAGTATCTTGTTAACTTTTATGTAACTTAATTACAGGCGGAATGTAAATATTCACTAAACGGATGAAAATAAGTGGTCGGATGAGTAGTAAAATTACAAACAAAGCGGTACTATTTTAGCCAGATAACCACTTTTGAATTTTCCGGATAACGTTTCCGGCCAAGCTATAGGGGAGAAAATCATGGACCTGTATAAAGAGTTTCCAGCACATGTTGTCTTTTTACGTCGCACCCTCGCCGTAGTGGCCGGGATAGTGGCGCTGCCAGTGATGTTGTTCTGGAAAGACCGTGCCCGTTTTTACAGCTATCTGCACCGCGTCTGGGCGAAAACCAGCGAGAAACCGGTATGGATGGATCAGGCCGAAAAAGCGACCTGCGATTTTTACTAAGATAAGACAAAGACTCACACAGCAATGTCGAACCGCCACAGAGATGTGGCGGTTTTTTTGTGTCTGTAGCTTACCTCACCCTATCTGAGCGAAGGTTACACTTGCTCCTGTAACATAACTTAAACATTATAGAGTGCGTCATCCCGCCGGTTTAGGGAGTGACGACGCGGTTTCGGCCTGCGGTCAGAAACGCTACGCTTAGGTTATGGACAATTATTCAGGAGTGTTATGACCACGCATCTGGTCTGGTTTCGCGCGGATCTGCGCCTTCATGACAACATCGCGCTCGCTGCCGCCTGCCGGTCGCAAAACGCCCGCGTGCTGGCCCTGTTTATCGCCACGCCCGAACAGTGGCGTGAGCACGGCATGGCGCCGCGACAGGCGGCGTATCTGCGCGCGCATCTTAATGAGCTGCAGCAAGGCCTGGCACAGAAGGGCATTCCGCTGATGTATGCCGAGGTGAACGACTTTGCCGCGCAGAGCGAAAAAGTTCAGCAAGTCTGCGACGAGCATGACGTCACCCATCTTTTTTACAACTACCAGTACGAATTCAACGAACAGCAGCGCGACCGGGAGCTGGAAAAACGGCTGGATACGGTCGTCTGTCAGGGCTTTGACGACAGCGTGATGTTGCCGCCTGGCAGCGTCATGACCGGCAGTCACGAGATGTATAAAGTCTTTACCCCGTTCAAAAACGCGTATCTGAAACGCCTGAAAGAGGGGCTGCCGGAGTGCGTCTCCGCCCCAGCGAGCCGCGGTGCTGCGCTGAGCGTTTCAGATGATCTCAACTTCGATTATCCCCAGGCCGATTTCGACCCGGACCACTTCCCCGCGACCGAAAAAGCCGCGATTGCGCAGCTGCGCCAGTTCTGCAAAGACCACGCCGCGGAGTATGAGGAACAGCGCGATTTCCCCGCCGTCGAAGGCACCAGCCGTTTATCGGCGTGCCTGGCGCTGGGCGTGCTTTCCCCGCGCCAGTGTCTGCATCGCCTGCTGGCGGAACAGCCACAGGCGCTGGACGGCGGCGCAGGTGCGGTGTGGCTCAACGAGCTGATCTGGCGCGAATTTTATCGTCATCTGATGACCTATCATCCTGATTTATGTAAACATCGCCCCTTCATCCGCTGGACGGATAAGGTGCAGTGGCAGCAGGATGACAAGCAACTACAGGCGTGGCAAAACGGTCAGACGGGCTATCCGATTGTCGATGCGGCGATGCGCCAGCTCAACGAAACGGGGTGGATGCACAACCGCCTGCGGATGATCGTCGCCAGCTTCCTGGTGAAAGACCTGCTGATCGACTGGCGCGCCGGGGAGCGATATTTTATTTCCCAGCTGATCGACGGCGATCTGGCGGCTAACAACGGCGGCTGGCAGTGGGCGGCCTCGACCGGAACCGACGCCGCACCTTATTTTCGGATATTTAACCCGACAACTCAGGGCCAACGATTTGACGCGACCGGCGAGTTTATCCGCCAGTGGCTGCCGGAGTTGACCGATGTGCCGGGCAAATCGATTCATGAACCCTGGGCGTGGGCGGATAAAACGGGCGAAACGCTCGATTATCCACGCCCGATTGTTGACCATAAACAGGCGCGAGTCGCCACACTGGCGGCCTATGAAGCCGCCCGCAAAGCGTAAGAGAGTGATGATGAAAAACAGCGAACTGGAAACCTTAATCAATGAAAAGCTGAACAGCGCCAGCTTCAGCGACTACGGTCCAAACGGCCTGCAGGTGGAAGGGCGTGAAACGGTGCAAAAGATTGTCACCGGCGTCACGGCAAGCCAGGCCTTGCTGGATGAAGCAGTGCGTCTGCAGGCAGATGCGGTGATCGTGCATCACGGTTATTTCTGGAAAAACGAAGCGCCGATTATTCGCGGTATGAAGCGCAACCGCCTGAAAACCCTGCTGGCGAACGATATCAACCTGTACGGCTGGCACCTGCCGCTGGATGCGCACCCGGAGCTGGGTAACAACGTCCAGCTCGCGCAGCTTCTCGGTATCACCGTGATGGGCGAAATCGAACCGCTGGTACCGTGGGGCGAACTCTCGATGCCGGTTCCTGGCCTGGAACTTGCTGCCTGGATTGAGGCGCGTCTGGGCCGTCGTCCGCTGTGGAGCGGTGACACCGGCCCGGATCTCGTGAAACGTGTGGCGTGGTGTACCGGCGGCGGTCAGGGCTTTATCGACAGTGCCGCGCGTTTTGGCGTCGACGCCTTTATTACCGGTGAAGTCTCCGAGCAGACCATTCACTCTGCCCGCGAGCAGGGTTTGCATTTCTACGCGGCGGGGCACCACGCCACTGAACGCGGTGGCATTCGCGCCCTGAGCGAATGGCTGACGGAAAATACCGATCTCGATGTGACCTTTATTGATATCCCTAATCCTGCCTGATGAGAGGTGCGTAAGTGCAGCGAGCGCGTTGTTATTTATTAGGCGAAACGGCGGTGGTGCTGGAGCTGGAACCTCCGGTCACGATCACCACGCAAAAAAGGATCTGGCGCTTAACTCAGCGGCTGGCCGAAATCCCGGAAGTGGTGGAAGCCATTCCGGGGATGAACAACATTACCGTGGTACTGCGCAATCCGCAGTCGGTGGCGCTGGACGCCATCGAGCGCTTACAACGCTGGTGGGAAGAGAGTGAGGCGCTGGAGCCAGAGTCGCGCTTTATCGAGATCCCGGTGGTGTACGGCAAAGAGGCGGGGCCGGATCTGGGCGAGGTCGCGCGCCACGCTGGGTTGTCGGAAAAACAGGTCGTTGAACTGCACGCCTCGGTGGACTACGTGGTGTGGTTCCTCGGTTTCCAGCCCGGTTTTCCCTATCTGGGCGGGCTACCGGAGAAGCTCCACACCCCGCGTCGCGGCGAGCCGCGCCTGCAGGTTCCGGCGGGATCTGTGGGTATCGGCGGGCAGCAAACCGGTATCTATCCACTCGCCTCACCGGGCGGCTGGCAGCTTATCGGCCTGACCCCGCTGGCGCTGTTTGATGCTCACCGCGAAGAGCCGGTGCTGTTGCGACCGGGCGATACCGTGCGGTTCGTGCCGCAGAAGGAGGGGGTATGTTGAAGGTCATTCGCGCGGGGTTATACACCTCGGTGCAGGACGGCGGTCGCACGGGGTTGCGTCAGTCCGGGATCAGCTACTGCGGTGCGCTGGATAAACCGGCGCTACAGATTGCCAACCTGCTGGTGGGCAACGAGGCCAATGCCGCGGCGCTGGAGATAACCCTCGGGCAGTGCAGTTTTGAATTTGCCCGCGACGGCTGGTTTGCCCTGACGGGCGCAGGCTGTGACGCGACGCTGGACGGCGCGGCGGTCTGGACCGGCTGGCGCTTGCAGGTGAAAGCCGGGCAGCGTCTGACGCTCCACCGCCCGCAGCACGGTATGCGCAGCTATCTGGCGGTCAGCGGAGGAATTGATGTCCCGCAGGTGATGAACTCTTACAGCACCGATCTCAAAACCGGTATTGGCGGCTTCGAAGGGCGACTGCTGAAGGATGGCGACAACCTGCCGCTGGGCGTACCGTCGCGTGAATTTGCCGAAGCCCAGGGCGTGAAACAACTGCTGTGGAGCAACCGGATTCGCGCCCTGCCGGGGCCGGAGTATCACGAATTTGATCAGGCCTCGCAGGATGCCTTCTGGCGTCTGCCGTGGCAGCTCAGCCCGCAGAGTAACCGCATGGGTTATCGACTGCAGGGCCAGCAGCTGGCACGTACCATGGATCGCGAACTGGTCTCACATGGCCTGCTGCCGGGGGTGATCCAGGTGCCGGGCAACGGTCAGCCGATTATCCTGATGAATGATGCCCAGACCACCGGCGGCTATCCGCGTATCGCCTGCATTATTGAGGCGGACATGTACCATCTGGCGCAAATCCCACTCGGGCAGCCGATCCATTTTGTGGCCTGTACGCTGGAAGAGGCGCTGGAGGCGCGGCGCGTGCAGAAGCAGTTCATCGAACAACTGGCATGGAGGTTGAATGATCGTCGTTGATTTAAATGCGGATCTGGGCGAAGGCTGCGGGAGTGACGCCGAGTTACTGACGCTGGTATCGTCGGCGAATATCGCCTGCGGATTTCACGCCGGAGATGCGCAGACCATGCGCGAGAGCGTGCGCGAGGCGTTAAAAAACGGCGTGGCGATTGGCGCGCATCCGAGCTTTCCCGACCGGGAGAACTTCGGGCGCACGGCCATGAACCTGCCGCCGGAGACGGTTTACGCCCAGATGCTGTACCAGATTGGTGCCCTGGCGGCGATTGCCCGCGCCGAAGGGGGGCAACTGCGTCACGTCAAGCCTCACGGGATGCTCTACAACCAGGCGGCAAAAGACGCGCAGCTGGCTGACGCGATTGCCCGCGCGGTGCATGACGTCGACAGCGGTTTGATTCTGGTCGGGCTGGCGGGAAGCGAACTGATCCGCGCCGGAGAGCGCTACGGGCTCACTACCCGCGAAGAGGTGTTTGCCGATCGCGGCTATCGCGCCGATGGCAGTCTGGTCCCGCGCAGCGAGCCGGGGGCGCTGATTGCCGATGAAGAGCAGGCGCTGGCGCAAACTCTGGAGATGGTCCAGCGCGGCCAGGTGAAAAGCATTACCGGCGAATGGGCCACCGTGCATGCGCAGACCGTTTGCCTGCACGGCGACGGGGAACACGCCCTGGCTTTCGCTCGTCGCTTGCGCAAAGAATTTGAGTTAAATAATATAAAAATCAGTGCATAACGCACAAAAGCAAACACAACATAACACTATACAACGACAGGAAGAAAAAATGGCAGAGACGCTTTCGCTCTGGCCACTCATCGGTATTGCGGTGATCGTGGTCGGGTTTATCTTACGTTTTAATCCGGTGCTGGTGGTCATAGTCGCCGGGATTGTCACCGGCGTGGCGGCGCATATGCCCATCGCCACCATCCTCGAAAAGCTGGGCGAAGGGTTCCTGAATACCCGTAACCTGCCCTATATCCTTCTGATTCCTTTAGCCGTTATCGGCCTGCTCGAACGGCACGGGCTGAAAGAGCGTGCCCAGGCGTGGATCGCTAAAATCCACAGCGCGACGGCAGGGCGCTTGCTGATTGTCTATCTCTTCGTGCGCGAGGCCACGGCGGCAATGGGCCTGACCAGTCTCGGCGGGCATCCGCAGATGGTGCGACCGCTGCTGGCGCCGATGGCAGAGGGTGCGGCGGAGAAAAAATATGGCGAGCTGCCGGGCGCGGTGCGCTATCGCCTGCGGGCGATGTCGGCGGCGACGGATAACGTCGGGCTGTTCTTCGGCGAGGATATCTTCGTCGCTTTCGGGGCAATCATCTTTATGCATAACTTTATGCTCGAGTCCGGCGGGATTCAGACCGAGCCGTTGCACATTGCGCTGTGGGGGATTCCGACGGCGATCTGCGCCTTCATCATTCACGCCACTCGCCTGTGGCGGCTGGACAAGCATCTTGAGCGCGAGCTGGCGAAAACCGCTCACTCGCAGGGAGATGCGTCATGAATTTCCAGCAAAGTTATCTCTACTGGCTGGCAGGGCTGGTCCTGCTGATCGTCGCGGTGATGTCGTTCCGCGATAAAGCCAACCCCAGACGCATCACCACCGGCCTGTTCTGGGGCGTCTACGGCCTGATCTTCCTCCTCGGTGACTGGACCTATCAGCTGGTGGGCGATAAGCGCACGGTACACATTGCCGTCGGGGTGGCCGTTGTCGGCCTGGCGCTGATCGCCGGTTTTGGCGGCGTTAAGCTCGGCAGCTATCACCAGCGTAAACCCGAAGAGCGGGAGGCCAGCGCGAAGCGGCTCGGCAACCGACTGTTCTATCCGGCGCTCGCCATTCCGGTGGTGACGGTGGTGGGCGTGCTGATGTTCAACCATGTGCCGGGGCTGCAGGAAGGTCTGTTTGGGCCGGGGAATCACTCGACGCTGGTCACGCTCTTCTCCATGACCGTCGGGTCGCTGATTGGCCTGGCGATGGCGGTCAAAATGACGCACGAAAAAGTGCATCAGCCCCTGCAGGAGGCGCGCCGCCTGCTGGACTCCATCGGCTGGGCGTTTATCCTGCCGCAAATTCTGGCGACGCTGGGTCTGCTGTTTACCGCCGCCGGCGTGGGCGACGGGATCTCCTGGCTGACGAAAACCTATCTGGCGGTGGACAGCCGCTTTATCGCCGTGGCGGTGTATGCCATCGGCATGGCGCTGCTCACCATGGTGATGGGCAATGCGTTCGCGGCGTTCCCGATTGTGACAGCGGGGATCGGCATTCCGATTCTGGTGCTGCAGCACGGCGGTAACCCGGCGGTGATGGCGGCGATCGGTATGTTCTCCGGCTACTGCGGCACCTTGATGACGCCGATGGCGGCGAACTTTAACATCGTGCCCGCCGCGCTGCTGGAGCTGCCGGATAAAAATGCGGTGATCAAAGCGCAGGTCCCGACCGGCGTGTTGCTCCTGATTGCCAACGTGTTCCTGCTCTATTTCCTGATGTTCCTGTAAGGAGAGACGATGCGTTATGTATTAGTCACCGGTTTTGAGCCCTTTGGCGGCGAGACCGTTAACCCTTCGTGGGAAGTGGTCAGCCAGCTTGAGGGAAGTATTATCGACCGCTGTCGCGTGGTGACGCGCCAGCTTCCCTGCGTGTTTGGCGAATCCTTAAGCGTGCTGAACGCGGCTATCGATGAACTTAATCCGGCGGTGGTGATTGCCGTCGGGCAGGCGGGTGGGCGCGTGGATGTGACCATCGAGCGCGTTGCCATCAACGTGGACGATGCGCGTATCCCGGATAATCGCGGACAGCAGCCGATTGATGTGCCCATTGTACCGGGCGGTCCGGCGGCGTGGTTTACCCGGCTTCCGATTAAGGCGACGGTGGCGGCGATGCGTGAAAGCGGCATTCCGGCGTCTGTTTCCCAGACGGCGGGAACCTTCGTCTGCAACCACGTGATGTACGGATTGCTGCATAAAATCAGCGATAGCGCGGAGG
This sequence comes from Lelliottia sp. EB106-05-01-XG201, assembly GCF_058791735.1. Lineage (NCBI taxonomy): Bacteria > Pseudomonadati > Pseudomonadota > Gammaproteobacteria > Enterobacterales > Enterobacteriaceae > Lelliottia > Lelliottia sp. EB106-05-01-XG201. The sequence continues at coordinate 3,270,897 of NZ_JBYTDV010000001.1, read as the reverse complement.
TGAAGGGCGGGTTTATCCATATCCCTTACCTGCCGGAACAGGCCGCAGCCCATCCGGGCGCACCGAGCATGGCGGCGCAGACGGTGAAAGCGGCGCTGATCGTGGCGATTGAAGTGGCGCTGCGCCAGACGGATGACGTCAAAATCGTGGGCGGCGCGACGCACTAACAAAGGAGCAAAGATGCCAGAAGGTCCGGAGATCCGCCGCGCGGCGGATAGCCTGGAGGCGGCGATAAAGGGCAAACCACTCACCGATGCGTGGTTTGCTTTCCCTCAGTTAAAACCCTATGAAACTCAGCTTATCGGGCAAAGCGTGACCCATATCGAGACGCGCGGCAAAGCCCTGCTGACACATTTCACCCATAACCTGACGTTATATAGCCACAATCAGCTTTATGGCGTCTGGCGTGTGATTAATGTGGGTGAGCAGTTACAAACCAACCGGGTGTTACGCGTCAGATTGCAGACGGCGGAGAAGGCCATTTTGCTCTACAGCGCCTCGGATATTGAGATGTTAACGCCGGAGCAACTGCTCACTCACCCGTTCCTGCAGCGGGTGGGGCCGGATGTGCTGGATTTGCGTCTGACGGCAGACGAGGTGAAAGCCCGGCTGCTGTCGCCCGCGTTTCGCAATCGCCAGTTTTCCGGGCTGCTGCTCGACCAGGCGTTTCTCGCCGGGTTAGGCAACTATTTGCGCGTCGAAATTCTGTGGGAAGTGGGTCTGGCAGGACAACGTAAGGCGTCTCAGCTCAATGAGATTCAGGTTGATGCCCTGTCTCACGCGCTGCTGGAGATTCCTCGTCTCTCCTACAACACGCGCGGCGTGGTCGATGAGAATAAACATCACGGGGCGTTGTTCCGTTTTAAGGTGTTTCATCGCGAAGGGAAGCCGTGCGAGCGATGTGGCGGGGCGATTGAGCGAACGATGTTGTCGTCGCGGCCATTTTATTGGTGCCCGCAGTGCCAGAAGTAAAAAAGCCGGGTGGCGGCTGCGCCTTACCCGGCCTACATTCGAACATGAGCCCGGTACATGACCGGGCTGATTCTTACTTTTTCTTCACATCAGACTTAAAATCACGCTGGTCGTAGCCGGTGTACAGCTGACGAGGACGCGCGATTTTCATGCCTTCGCTGTGCATTTCGTTCCAGTGTGCAATCCAGCCGACGGTACGCGCCATCGCGAAGATCACGGTGAACATGGAAGACGGAATGCCCATCGCTTTCAGAATAATGCCAGAGTAGAAATCGACGTTCGGGTACAGTTTCTTCTCGATGAAGTACGGGTCGTTCAGCGCGATATGTTCCAGCTCCATCGCCACTTCCAGCAGATCATCTTTAGTACCCAGCTCTTTCAGCACTTCGTGGCAGGTTTCACGCATGACGGTCGCGCGTGGGTCATAGTTTTTGTAAACACGGTGACCGAAGCCCATCAGGCGGAAGGAGTCGTTTTTGTCTTTCGCACGACGCACGAACTCAGGAATGTGCTCAACGGAGCTGATCTCTTCCAGCATCTTCAGTGCCGCTTCGTTTGCGCCACCGTGCGCCGGTCCCCACAGGGAGGCGATACCGGCAGCGATACAGGCGAACGGGTTCGCGCCTGAAGAGCCTGCGGTACGGACGGTAGAGGTCGATGCGTTCTGTTCGTGGTCAGCGTGCAGGATCAGAATACGGTCCATTGCGCGCTCAAGCACCGGGTTCACCTCGTAGGTTTCGCACGGTGTGGAGAACATCATGTTCAGGAAGTTGCCTGAATAGGAGAGGTCGTTACGCGGGTAAACAAATGGCTGACCGATGGAATATTTGTAACACATCGCCGCCATGGTTGGCATTTTGGACAGCAGACGGAATGCCGCGATATCGCGATGGCGTGGGTTATTCACGTCCAGGGAGTCGTGGTAGAACGCCGCCAGCGCACCGGTAATCCCACACATCACGGCCATCGGATGCGAATCACGACGGAATGCATGGAACAGACGGGTAATCTGCTCATGAATCATGGTGTGGCGGGTAACGGTGGTTCTGAACTCATCGTACTGTTCCTGCGTCGGTTTTTCGCCGTTCAGCAGGATGTAGCACACTTCCAGATAGTTGGATTCGGTGGCTAACTGATCGATGGGGAAACCGCGGTGGAGCAGGATACCTTCGTCACCGTCGATATAGGTGATTTTGGATTCGCAAGATGCGGTGGAGGTGAAGCCAGGGTCAAAGGTAAATACCCCTTTAGAACCCAGAGTACGGATATCAATAACATCCTGACCGAGCGTGCCTTTTAGCACATCCAGTTCAATAGCAGTGTCACCGTTTAGGGTGAGCTTTGCCTTTGTATCAGCCATTTACGGTCTCCTTAGCGCCTTATGCTTAAGACCACGCTTTTACAGATTCGCTTTCAGCTGTTTATCACATCGTTACCAGTTTGTTATTTGGCTTGCCGCTCAGCTCGCGAGGAGAAACCAGGGTACAGAGCTATGGCGCCTTGCAGGTAAACGAATGAAAAATCAGAGAAACAACAGCAAATCAGTGTCTTCGCAGTCCGAATTATTCAAACCTGTATATCACTAATAACTGTCCTGATAACTTCGGTCAATACCATCACACTGTTACATAACTAAATCTCAGGTGAAAGAGAGACCTCATAACTTTTGCGCATTATATGCCTTTTCTGCTGTTGTTTGTAACAATAATGTTTAATCTTTGTCAAATCCGATGATTAAAATTTAAAATAATGTTGTTATCGTGACTCTGATCACTGTTCCGCATAAAACCCGACAAACTGTATGTAGGTTAATTGTAATGGTTTTGTGAACGACCTATACTGCCGCCAGGTCTCCGGAACACCCTGCAATCCCGAGCCACCCAGCGTTGTAACGTGTCGTTTTAGCATTTGGAAGCAATGTTTACCATGACGCGTAGTTATAGAAAGGACGCTGCTTGACCCGCACGCAGACCGGAGGAAGGAAACAATAAGAACAGCATGTGGGCGTTATTCATGATAAGAAATGTGAAAAAACAAAGACCTGTCAATCTGGATCTCAAAACGATCCGATTCCCCGTAACGGCAATAGCGTCCATTCTCCACCGTGTCTCCGGTGTGATTACGTTCGTGGCAGTGGGTATTCTGCTGTGGTTACTGGGGACCAGCCTCTCTTCTCCTGAAGGATTCCTCCAGGCCTCTGCCATTATGAGCAGCTTCTTCGTGAAATTTATCATGTGGGGCATTCTCACCGCGCTGGCATACCACGTTGTGGTTGGCGTTCGCCATCTGATGATGGACTTTGGCTATTTGGAAGAGACTTTTGAAGCAGGGAAACGCTCTGCCAATATTTCCTTTGTGATTACAGTCGTGCTCTCAATTCTTGCAGGAGTCCTCGTATGGTAAGCAACGCCTCCGCATTAGGACGCAACGGCGTACATGACTTCATTCTGGTCCGCGCTACCGCCATCGTCCTCACGCTTTACATCATCTACATGATCGGTTTCTTCGCGACCAGCGGTGAGCTGACGTGGGAGATCTGGAGCGGGTTCTTCGGATCTGCCTTCACCAAAGTGTTCACCCTGCTGGCTCTGTTCTCCATCCTTATTCATGCCTGGATTGGCATGTGGCAGGTGTTGACCGATTACGTTAAACCGCTGGCTATTCGCTTGCCGCTACAACTCCTGATTGTTGTCGCTCTGGTGGTTTACGTTATTTATGGATTTGTTGTGGTGTGGGGTGTGTGATGAAACTGCCAGTCAGAGAATTTGATGCTGTTGTGATTGGTGCCGGTGGCGCAGGTATGCGCGCGGCGCTGCAAATTTCCCAGAGCGGCCAGACCTGTGCGCTGCTCTCTAAAGTCTTCCCGACCCGTTCCCATACCGTATCAGCCCAGGGTGGTATCACCGTGGCGCTCGGTAATACCCATGAAGATAACTGGGAATGGCATATGTATGACACGGTGAAAGGTTCCGATTATATCGGTGACCAGGACGCCATCGAATATATGTGTAAGACCGGCCCGGAAGCGATTCTGGAGCTGGACCACATGGGCCTGCCGTTCTCCCGCCTGGAAGATGGCACCATTTATCAGCGTCCGTTTGGCGGCCAGTCGAAAAACTTCGGCGGCGAGCAGGCGGCACGTACTGCGGCAGCGGCTGACCGTACCGGTCACGCACTGCTGCACACCCTGTATCAACAGAACCTGAAAAACCACACCACTATTTTCTCCGAGTGGTATGCGCTGGATCTGGTGAAAAATGAAGATGGCGCAGTGGTCGGGTGTACCGCTCTGTGCATCGAAACCGGTGAAGTGGTTTACTTCAAAGCCCGTGCGACCGTGCTGGCGACCGGCGGCGCAGGCCGTATTTACCAGTCCACCACCAACGCCCACATCAACACCGGCGACGGCGTAGGTATGGCGATCCGCGCGGGCGTGCCTGTGCAGGATATGGAAATGTGGCAGTTCCACCCGACCGGCATCGCCGGTGCTGGCGTTCTGGTGACAGAAGGCTGCCGTGGTGAAGGTGGTTACCTGCTGAACAAACACGGCGAGCGCTTCATGGAGCGTTATGCCCCGAATGCGAAAGACCTGGCGGGTCGTGACGTGGTGGCGCGTTCCATCATGATCGAAATCCGTGAAGGTCGCGGCTGCGATGGTCCGTGGGGCCCGCACGCGAAACTGAAACTGGATCACCTGGGTAAAGAAGTTCTGGAATCCCGTCTGCCGGGCATCCTGGAGCTGTCGCGCACCTTCGCGCACGTTGACCCGGTGAAAGAGCCCATTCCGGTTATCCCAACCTGCCACTACATGATGGGCGGTATTCCGACCAAAGTGACCGGTCAGGCGCTGACCGTGAACGAGCAGGGCGAAGACGTGGTGATTCCTGGCCTGTTCGCCGTCGGCGAAATCGCCTGCGTATCGGTCCACGGTGCGAACCGTCTGGGCGGCAACTCGCTGCTCGACCTGGTGGTGTTTGGTCGTGCGGTTGGCCTGCATCTGCAGGAATCTATCGCCGAGCAGGGCGACCTGCGCGATGCCACTGAGGCTAACATTGAAGCTTCCCTTGAGCGTCTTAACCGCTGGAACGGCAACCGCGACGGCGAAGATCCGGTGGAAATCCGCAAAGCGCTGCAAGAGTGTATGCAGCACAACTTCTCGGTCTTCCGCGAAGGCGATGCGATGGCCAAAGGGCTTGAGCAGCTGAAAGCGATCCGCGAGCGCCTCAAAAACGCCCGTCTGGACGATACTTCCAGCGAGTTCAACACCCAGCGCGTCGAGTGCCTGGAGCTGGATAACCTGATGGAAACCGCCTATGCAACGGCCGTCTCCGCAAACTTCCGTACCGAAAGCCGTGGCGCCCATAGCCGCTTCGACTTCCCGGATCGTGACGATGAAAACTGGCTGTGCCATTCCCTGTATCTGCCAGAGTCGGAATCCATGACGCGTCGTAGCGTCAACATGGAGCCGAAACTGCGTCCGGCGTTCCCGCCGAAGATTCGTACCTATTAATGCGGAGACAGGATAATGAAACTCGAATTCTCAGTTTATCGTTATAACCCGGATGTTGATGACGCTCCGCATATGCAGGATTACACCCTGGAAGCGGAAGAAGGTCGCGACATGATGCTGCTTGATGCGTTAATGCAGCTGAAAGAAAAAGACCCGACACTGTCGTTCCGTCGCTCCTGCCGTGAAGGGGTTTGTGGCTCCGACGGCGTGAACATGAACGGCAAAAATGGCCTGGCCTGTATCACCCCGATTTCGGCGTTGCAGCGTGCCGGTCAGAAAATTGTGATCCGTCCTCTGCCTGGCCTGCCGGTCGTTCGCGATTTGGTGGTGGACATGGGGCAATTCTATGCACAATATGAGAAGATTAAGCCTTACTTGTTGAATAATGGGCAAAATCCACCCGCTCGCGAGCATTTACAGTCGCCAGAGCAGCGTGAAAAACTCGATGGTCTGTATGAGTGTATTCTCTGTGCATGCTGTTCGACCTCTTGCCCGTCGTTCTGGTGGAACCCGGACAAGTTTATCGGCCCGGCCGGTCTGCTGGCTGCGTATCGCTTCCTGATTGACAGCCGCGATACCGAAACCGACAGCCGTCTGGAAGGGTTGAGCGATGCTTTCAGCGTATTCCGCTGCCATAGCATCATGAACTGCGTCAGTGTATGTCCTAAGGGGCTGAACCCGACGCGCGCCATCGGCCATATTAAGTCGATGCTGTTGCAGCGCAGTGCGTAAGTAACACCGCCGGATGGCGCTTCGCTTATCCGGCCTACGTAAAGTAGGCCCGGTAAGCGGAGCGCCACCGGGCAAAGCAGAAATTGTAGGAAACCTCTAAAAACTGCCCTGAAGTGCAGACAGTTTTTAAAGGTTCCTTCGCGAGCCCAAGACAACATAAGAGCTCGCAGGTGAACCCCGGCACGTACACGAGGTGTGCGTGGTAGTTTCTACGGCGAAATAAGCATAAAAATGCTTAAGGGATCACGATGCAGAACGGCGCAATGAAAGCCTGGCTGGACTCTTCTTTCCTCTCTGGTGCAAACCAAAGCTGGATAGAACAGCTCTATGAAGACTTCTTAACCGATCCTGACTCAGTGGACGCTAACTGGCGTTCCATGTTCCAGCAGTTACCTGGCACTGGGGTCAAACCGGATCAATTCCATTCCAAAACACGTGATTATTTCCGTCGTCTGGCGAAGGATGCCTCACGTTACTCTTCCTCGATCTCTGACCCTGACACCAATGTGAAGCAGGTTAAAGTCCTGCAGCTCATCAATGCTTATCGCTTCCGTGGTCACCAGCATGCGAACCTCGATCCGCTGGGACTGTGGAAACAAGAACGTGTGGCGGATCTTGATCCGGCGTATCACGATCTGACCGAGGCGGATTTCCAGGAAAGCTTTAACGTCGGCTCCTTTGCCAGCGGCAAAGACACGATGAAGCTGGGAGAGCTGCTTGAGGCGCTCAAACAAACTTACTGCGGCTCCATCGGCGCCGAGTACATGCACATCACCTCCACCGACGAAAAACGCTGGATCCAGCAGCGCATCGAATCGGTAACCGGCCACGCCAGCTTTAGCGTTGAAGAGAAAAAACGCTTCCTGAGCGAACTGACCGCAGCAGAAGGTCTGGAGCGTTACCTCGGTGCGAAATTCCCGGGTGCAAAACGCTTCTCCCTCGAAGGCGGCGATGCCTTAGTGCCAATGCTGAAAGAACTGATTCGTCATGCGGGCAACAGCGGCACCCGTGAAGTGGTGCTGGGGATGGCGCACCGTGGTCGTCTGAACGTACTGGTTAACGTGCTGGGTAAAAAACCGCAGGACCTGTTCGACGAATTCGCGGGCAAACATAAAGAACACCTCGGTACTGGTGACGTGAAGTACCACATGGGCTTCTCATCAGATATCGAAACCAACGGTGGCCTGGTTCACCTGGCGCTGGCGTTTAACCCGTCGCACCTGGAGATCGTCAGCCCGGTGGTTATCGGTTCCGTGCGCGCGCGTCTGGACAGACTGGACGAGCCAAGCAGCAATAAAGTGCTGCCAATCACCATTCACGGTGATGCGGCGGTGACCGGGCAGGGCGTCGTTCAGGAGACCCTGAACATGTCCAAAGCGCGTGGTTACGAAGTGGGCGGTACCGTTCGCATCGTCATCAACAACCAGGTGGGCTTCACGACCTCTAACCCACTGGATGCGCGCTCCACGCCGTACTGTACTGACATCGGTAAAATGGTGCAGGCGCCGATCTTCCACGTGAACGCGGATGACCCGGAAGCAGTCGCTTTCGTCACCCGTCTGGCGCTGGATTTCCGTAATACCTTCAAACGCGATGTGTTCATCGACCTGTTCTGCTATCGCCGTCACGGCCATAACGAAGCGGACGAGCCGAGTGCAACCCAGCCGCTGATGTACCAGAAAATCAAAAAGCATCCAACGCCGCGTAAAATCTACGCCGACAAACTGGAAGCGGACAAAATCGCGACCCTCGAAGATGCCACCGAACTGGTTAACCTTTACCGCGACGCGCTGGATGCCGGCGAGTGCGTGGTGAAAGAGCTGCGTCCGATGAACATGCACTCCTTTACCTGGTCGCCGTACCTCAACCACGAGTGGGATGAGAGCTACCCGAACAAGGTCGAGATGAAGCGTCTGCAGGAGCTGGCGAAACGCATCAGCACCGTACCAGAAGCGATCGAGATGCAATCCCGCGTGCAGAAAATCTACTCCGACCGTCAGTCCATGGCGTCCGGTGAGAAGCTGTTCGACTGGGGCGGCGCAGAGAATCTGGCCTACGCAACGCTGGTTGACGAAGGCATTCCGGTGCGTCTGTCCGGTGAAGATGCGGGCCGTGGGACCTTCTTCCACCGTCATGCGGTCATTCACAACCAGACCAACGGTTCCACTTACACTCCGCTGCAGCACGTGCATAACGGTCAGGGCCAGTTCAAGGTCTGGGACTCCGTGCTGTCGGAAGAAGCCGTTCTGGCGTTCGAATACGGCTATGCCACCGCAGAACCTCGCACCCTGACCATCTGGGAAGCGCAGTTCGGTGACTTCGCCAACGGCGCGCAGGTGGTGATCGACCAGTTCATCAGCTCCGGCGAGCAGAAATGGGGCCGTATGTGTGGCCTGGTGATGCTCCTGCCGCACGGCTACGAAGGGCAGGGTCCGGAGCACTCCTCCGCGCGTCTGGAACGTTATCTGCAGCTCTGCGCTGAGCAGAACATGCAGGTTTGCGTGCCATCTACTCCGGCTCAGGTTTACCACATGCTGCGTCGTCAGGCGCTGCGCGGTATGCGTCGTCCGCTGGTGGTGATGTCGCCGAAATCCCTGCTGCGTCATCCGCTGGCCGTGTCCAGCCTCGATGAGCTGGCGAACGGCACCTTCCAGCCCGCGATTGGCGAGATTGATGACCTCGATCCGCAAGGCGTGAAGCGCGTGGTGATGTGTTCTGGTAAGGTTTATTTCGACCTGCTGGAACAGCGCCGCAAGAAAGATCAGAAAGATGTCGCCATCGTGCGTATCGAGCAGCTTTATCCGTTCCCGCATCAGTCGGTGCAGGAAGCGTTGAAACCGTACGCACACGTGCATGATTTTGTCTGGTGCCAGGAAGAGCCGCTCAACCAGGGCGCATGGTACTGCAGCCAGCATCATTTCCGTGATGTGATTCCATTTGGGTCCGCCCTGCGTTACGCAGGTCGCCCGGCCTCCGCCTCTCCGGCGGTAGGGTATATGTCCGTTCACCAGAAGCAACAGCAAGATCTGGTGAATGACGCGCTGAACGTCGAATAATTTAAGGATACAAAATGAGTAGCGTAGATATTCTTGTTCCCGACCTGCCTGAATCCGTCGCTGACGCAACGGTAGCGACCTGGCATAAAAAACCGGGCGATAGCGTTAAGCGCGATGAAGTGCTGGTAGAAATCGAAACTGACAAAGTGGTACTGGAAGTACCGGCATCGGCGGATGGCATTCTGGATGCAGTGCTGGAAGACGAAGGCACCACCGTGACTTCTCGTCAGATCCTCGGTCGCCTGCGTGAAGGCAACAGCGCGGGTAAAGAGTCCAGCGCCAAGTCTGAAAGCAAAGAGTCCACTCCGGCTCAGCGTCAGCAGGCATCTCTGGAAGAACAAACGAATGATGCACTCAGCCCGGCGATCCGTCGCCTGCTGGGTGAACATAATCTCGAAGCCAGCGCCATCAAAGGCACCGGTGTTGGCGGTCGTCTGACCCGTGAAGATGTGGAAAAACATCTGGCGAAAGCGCCGGCTAAAGAAGAAGCCAAAGCACCGGCGGCGGCAGCGCCTGCTGCAGCACAGCCTGCGCTTGGCGCACGCAGTGAAAAACGCGTGCCGATGACTCGCCTGCGTAAGCGTGTGGCTGAGCGTCTGCTGGAAGCGAAAAACTCCACCGCGATGCTGACCACCTTCAACGAAGTCAACATGAAGCCAATCATGGACCTGCGTAAGCAGTACGGTGACGCGTTTGAAAAACGTCACGGTATCCGTCTGGGCTTTATGTCCTTTTACGTGAAAGCGGTGGTTGAAGCGCTGAAACGTTATCCGGAAGTGAATGCCTCTATCGATGGCGAAGATGTGGTGTACCACAACTACTTCGACGTCAGCATGGCGGTTTCCACGCCGCGCGGCCTGGTGACCCCGGTTCTGCGTGACGTTGATACCCTGGGCATGGCGGATATCGAGAAGAAAATCAAAGAGCTGGCGCTGAAAGGCCGCGACGGTAAGCTGACCGTTGAAGACCTGACCGGCGGTAACTTCACCATCACCAACGGTGGTGTATTCGGTTCCCTGATGTCTACCCCAATCATCAACCCGCCGCAGAGCGCGATTCTGGGTATGCATGCCATCAAAGACCGCCCAATGGCGGTTGACGGTAAAGTTGAGATCCTGCCGATGATGTACCTGGCGCTCTCTTACGATCACCGTCTGATTGATGGTCGTGAATCAGTGGGTTATCTGGTGGCGATTAAAGAGCTGCTGGAAGATCCAACGCGTCTGCTGCTGGACGTGTAGTAGTAAGTAGCGCCCGGCGGCATTGCTTTTGCCGGGCCTACCATAGATTCACCTGCCCTGTAGGCCGGGTAAGCGAAGCGCCACCCGGCGCAAAAAATCGCACTGCTCTACAGGCTTTATGATAACGATTACCTGAAGGATGGATAGAACACATGAACTTACATGAATATCAGGCCAAACAGCTGTTTGCCCGGTATGGCTTACCGGCTCCGGTGGGTTATGCCTGTACTACCCCACGTGAAGCTGAAGAAGCCGCATCTAAAATTGGTTCCGGCCCTTGGGTAGTTAAGTGTCAGGTTCACGCTGGTGGCCGCGGTAAAGCGGGCGGTGTGAAGGTTGTGAAGAGCAAAGAAGAGATCCGCGCCTTTGCTGAACACTGGCTGGGCAAACGCCTGGTGACCTACCAGACAGACGCGAACGGCCAGCCGGTAAACCAGATCCTGGTGGAAGCCGCGACCGACATCGCAAAAGAGTTGTACCTCGGCGCGGTTGTCGACCGTAGCTCCCGTCGCGTGGTGTTCATGGCGTCTACTGAAGGCGGCGTGGAAATCGAGAAAGTGGCGGAAGAGACCCCGCATCTGATCCACAAAGTGGCTATCGATCCGCTGGCAGGCCCAATGCCTTACCAGGGTCGTGAGCTGGCATTCAAACTGGGTCTGGAAGGTAAACTGGTTCAACAGTTCACCAAGATCTTCATGGGCCTGGCGACCATTTTCCTTGAGCGCGATCTGGCGCTGATCGAAATCAACCCGCTGGTCATCACCACTCAGGGCGACCTGATCTGCCTCGACGGCAAACTGGGCGCTGACGGCAATGCCCTGTTCCGCCAGTCCGATCTGCGCGAAATGCGCGATCAGTCTCAGGAAGATCCGCGTGAAGCGCAGGCGGCACAGTGGGAACTGAACTACGTCGCACTCGATGGCAACATCGGCTGTATGGTTAACGGTGCGGGCCTGGCAATGGGCACCATGGACATCGTTAAACTGCACGGCGGCGAGCCGGCAAACTTCCTCGACGTGGGCGGCGGCGCGACTAAAGAGCGCGTGACCGAAGCGTTCAAAATCATCCTCTCTGACGACAATGTGAAAGCCGTTCTGGTTAACATCTTCGGCGGCATCGTGCGTTGCGACCTGATCGCTGACGGCATCATCGGTGCGGTAGAAGAAGTGGGCGTGAACGTCCCGGTTGTGGTTCGTCTGGAAGGGAACAACGCTGAACTCGGCGCGAAAAAACTGGCTGACAGTGGCCTGAATATTATTGCAGCGAAAAGTCTGACGGATGCAGCTCAGCAGGTTGTTGCCGCAGTGGAGGGGAAATAATGTCCGTTTTGATTGATAAGAACACTAAAGTTATCTGCCAGGGCTTCACCGGTAGCCAGGGGACTTTCCACTCCGAACAAGCGATTGCTTACGGTACGCAGATGGTTGGCGGCGTGACGCCAGGTAAAGGCGGCACCACGCATTTGGGCCTGCCGGTGTTCAACACCGTGCGCGAAGCCGTAGAAGCGACCGGCGCCACCGCGACCGTGATCTACGTTCCGGCGCCGTTCTGCAAAGATTCCATTCTTGAAGCGATCGACGCAGGCATCAAACTGATCATCACCATTACCGAAGGCATCCCGACGCTGGATATGCTGACTGTAAAAGTTAAGCTGGACGAAGCAGGCGTGCGCATGATCGGGCCAAACTGCCCGGGCGTGATCACCCCAGGCGAATGCAAAATCGGCATCATGCCAGGCCACATTCACAAGCCAGGCAAAGTGGGCATCGTCTCCCGCTCCGGTACCCTGACTTATGAAGCGGTTAAGCAGACCACCGACTACGGTTTCGGCCAGTCCACCTGTGTGGGCATCGGCGGTGACCCGATCCCTGGCTCTAACTTCATCGATATCCTGAAACTGTTCCAGGAAGATCCGCAGACTGAAGCGATCGTGATGATCGGTGAAATCGGCGGTAGCGCAGAAGAAGAAGCCGCAGCGTACATCAAAGATCACGTCACCAAACCGGTTGTCGGTTACATCGCCGGTGTGACTGCGCCAAAAGGCAAACGTATGGGCCACGCTGGCGCCATCATTGCCGGTGGTAAAGGCACAGCGGATGAGAAATTCGCAGCGCTGGAAGCCGCAGGTGTCAAAACCGTTCGTAGCCTGGCCGATATCGGCGAAGCACTGAGCGCTATCATTAAGTAAATCCTCTCTGCTCCCCGTGAGGGGAGCTTTGACATAATAATGTCCGTTTCGACATGGTTGGCCGCTGAAAAGCGGCCTTTTTTATGCGTGGTATTTCTGCTGTAATCTTTTATCCGTCACGATGATTTCCCCTTCGCATGACTCAATGTCCACTTCACTTGTGCCGCTTAAATCCGTCACAAACACCCAGCAAACCCGCGTGTCGTGGCTGCGCATAATCAGGTAATCCAGTTCAGACGTAGAGGGATTGTCCGGCCCTTTGGCCTGAATGACGTGCGCGTTGCTGAGCGAAAAACAGCTGATCGTCACGGGCTTATCAGCCTGATAGCGTAAGTTAGTCTGACCGTTCAGCGGCATTTGCGTGGCCTGGTGGACGTAGGGATAACACAGGCTGATCCCGGTTTGCGGCCTATCTGGCTGGGATTCACCGCGAATCAGGTAGATCGCATCCACACACTGGGCGTGGGGGTTCTCGACATCCCAACGGTCGATAAGCAGATTTTCCGTGACCTGCACGCTGCGCCGGAAAACGACATTGCGGTAGGCGTCCTCATCCCACTCTACGCGCGTTTTGCTGTCCGGCAGGGCGGCGGGGGATCGCCAGTCCACTTCGGTAATCAGGCGCGTAGCAGCAGGTGTCTCCTCATACCGAATCACGCGCGGGACGGCGGGCGGCTGGTTCAGCCCGTTCACGCATAATGTATTGTGTGAAAAAGAGTTTTTGTAGTAGCCGTAGTGCAGCGGTGCGCCGTAGCCCGTGGTGCCGAGATCGGGAAACAGTGCTTTGCCCTGGTTGAAAACGATCAGGTTCAGGCGATCGTAATGATCGTGCTCCCCGCCGTAAGGACCGTGTTTGATGCACACCGCCCGTCCCGGCGCGTTTCGGATCAGGGTAAAACCTGCGCCGGGATGGTGTTCGCTGGCGGTCGGAGCTTGCAGGGCGTCAGCGGGCAGCGGTTGGCCGTAAAACAACGCGTCGATATGATTGCGCGGCGTGGTGCGATAGAGACAGGAGAGCAACTGCCCGTATGCCTCTTCGCCATAATAAAAATACGCAAATTCATAGATATCCGCATGCCCGAGCCGCTCCTGGCCGTTCACGCAATCATTCACTTTCGGCAGCGTCATATCCGGGAGCAGGAATTGCATAGGCAGGCTGAGCATCTGCGGATAGAACGGCTGATCCAGCAGGCTAAACGCGCTCTCTTTCGCCAGCTTTTCAAAGGCGAAAAAGGCTTCCTGGGCGTAGTAGTGATAGTGCAGCGAGCCTTCAAACCATAACCCGCCCGGCAGCAGGGCGTGCTCCAGCTGATAACGCAGGCCGTAGGGGCTGTTAACGGCAAACTCCAGATAAGCATTCTCTTCCAGCACGGCGCCAATGATGCCGACGGTGGCGCTGATCTTCACTTCATGGTTGTGGATCTGATTGCTGCGGTGCTGCATCAGAAACTCTGCGCCGCAGCGCAGCAGACGGGTGGCGATGTATTCGTCCTGCTGAGCCGTCAGTTCGCAACGAATCAGATCAAAACCGCGGGCGAAATCGGCATGACAGTTCGCCTCGCACAGCGTCTGGGCGTTGGCTTTGCCGGGGCCGTTGTAGGGAATACCGCCATGCTCCTGATAATCGGGATAGTACTTCGCGTACTGCATCAGAATATCGATGACTTTATCCCGGTAGCGCGTCTCGCCCGTGAGCAGCCACAGCAGGCTTAGTTCATAGGTTGCTTTCGCGTTCAGCCCGTTCAGCCAGCGCCACCAGGCACCGTAGTAGGGTTCTCCGGTAAAAACCGCCCCGTCCACGGGGCAGCGATGTTTATTGGGGGAGTGCCGGTTCCACTGCAGACGCACGCTGTGTTGCGGGCAGAAGAAGTAGTGGTTCCAGGTGGCGCAGCCGGTTTCGGGCACCAGCGTGTCGCTGTCGATGACGTCGCGGTTGCCCTCAATCAGCCCGGCGAGGATCGCCGGGGTGACGTTTTGACGAGCGGCGGCAAGTTGTTCTGCGGTAAATTGTTTCACTCTGCACCTGTACCCGATTATTTTACCAGCGGAGAGCCGGGCATTAAGAAGTTGATATTATCGGCATTCTCTCTGCTCAGAATGGCGACGCTCTGCGTAAAGGTGGCATCTTTATAGGCTCTTGCCGCAGCCAACATCGGACCGGTGGCTTCCTCCGGGGTGTATTTCAACTCTTTGTAAGGCCAGCTGCTGGCCGGTTTGCCAATTTGCCCGCTGATGAAGACAAACGCGCTTTTGGTGGTGCGGCTGTCGAACTCGAAATTCCACACGTCATTGCCGGTCTGCTCCCCGTAACGCCCCATTCGGCCATAGGCGGCGAGGGCGAAACTGGAGTAATGGAAGGAGCGGGTGCGCTCAAGCTCCGCAGAAAGTTCGCCCTTGCTGTTAATCTGCGAGATCAGATGACGATGCTTAAAGATCTCAATCTGCTCTGTCGCCTGTTTTTTATCCCCGGTGAATAGCGAGAACGCGGTGACCTGGGTGTCGTACCAGGCTCCATGATTGTTGTACCAGTTCGCTTCTTCATGCCCGTTCTGACTGGTTTTCAGCCAGCGAGTGTAGTCAGCGTACCAGCGCTGGTAGCGTTTAAAATCCTGATCCGAAAGTGTTTTCGCGTTGTGTAACAGCACAATGCTGTCCGCGACATCAATCAGCACGCGGGTGTCGATAATGCCAATTCCCCGTCCGTTCACGATGCCCGGAATGGCCTGGGCATAGTTGAGGTTCGGGTTCATCCGCGTCTCTTTGTGCAAGAACCAGGCCTGCAGCTGAGTATTCGCCTTTTGCGCATACTTAGGGTCGCCGCTGTAGAACGCCGCCAGGGCTAACGCGCGGATGTCATCAGAGAAATGGGCCATCCTCTCGCTGTCGGTGTCATCGGTTTTGGAGGACGGATTGATATGACCGTCGTCGCGGACGTAGGGGAGGTGGTCTTTGGTGTCCGGGTTTGGCCACCAGTAAGGGCCAAAACTGTAGTAATCGTGTTTGTTGCCGGAGGCGGGTATCAGCTTTTTCTGCGTTACGCTGTATGGCGGATGCTGCAGGGCCGCGTCGGCTTTTTTCATTAGCGCCTGAATGGCTGGCGTGTAGGCGGCGTCATTCTGGGCGATCTTCGTTTTGATCTCCAGCATCTGCTGGCAGTCATAAGTCAGGCAGGGATCCGCAGCAGACTCGGCATACAGGGGGGCTGCGCACAGCAGGCCGGTGAAACACAGTGTCAGAATTTTCATTTTAATCTCCCTCTTAATAATGCTATTCACGCGACCACAGGTTTCAATGCCGCGGCAGGATTTTTGATGAGCAGCCACAGGAATGCGGCACCGATCAGATCGAAAACGCCCAGGCCAATAAAGAACGCGTTGTAGCCAACCACCGCGACCATCGCGCCGAGGAACAGGCTAAATGCAAAGTTGCCCATGCTGCCGGTAAAAGCGGCAAAGCCGGTGGCGGTGGCGACTTTTTGCTTCGGGAAAAGGTCAGACGACATGCTGATCACGGTAATCGACAGACACTGATGGGCAAAGCCGGCGATACAAAACAGCGCAATGGCAGCATAGACGTTTTCGACGTAGCCGACTGCGGCCATGGACACCATCAGCAGTGCGGCGAAGGTAAAGGTGATGCGTTTGGCGTTGATAATGTGTACGCCGCGATTGTTGAGAAACTTTGAGATGTATCCGGCAGCCAGACAGCCCAGGTCCGCCGTCAGGAATGGCAGCCAGGCAAACATCGCGATTTCACTCAAATTCATATGACGCACGGTGACCAGATACAGCGGCATCCAGTAGTGCAGGGTTCCCCACGCCGGATCGGCCATAAAGCGCGGGAGTGAGATGGCCCACAGGTTTTTATCTTTGATCATCGAGCTGAGAGTCGCTTTTTCTGTCGTCACGACCAGACTGTTGTCCGCCTGAACTTCGTCATACTCCGCTTTGAGCAGCGCCGGATGGCTTTCCGGCGATCGATAGCACACCAGCCACAAAATACTCCACAGAATCCCCATCCCGCCGGTGACCACAAACGACATCTCCCAGTTGTAGTTGAGGATCGCCCAGACTACCAGCGGAGGCGCGAGCATCGCTCCGAGGGAGGTGCCGAGACTGTAGATCCCGCAGGCCAGCCCGCGCTCTTTCGCCGGGAACCACTCGGCGGTGACTTTCATCCCCGCCGGGTTAAATGCTGCTTCGGTCAAACCGAGACCGCCACGCAGGCAGGCTATCGGCAGCCAGGTGCTGAATAGCGCCGTCAGCATGTTGCATAACGACCACAGCGCCGCCAGCACGGCAAAGCTGATGCGCAGGCCAAATTTATCAATGATGAAGCCGCAGGCGATCCCGCCTATGGCGTAGGTGAAGGGAAAGACGGAGACGATCCAGGAGTACTGCTCGCTGGACAAGTTCAGGGTTTTCATCATTTCTGGGGCCGCCACGCCGAGGGTACTGCGTGCCAGGTAGTTGATTATTGTCCCCAGCATGACCAGGGAAATAATATACCAGCGGAGTTTCTTTATCTTCATTATCGCTTCCATGAGTTGGTTGAAATTTCGTTGTTTTAAAAATGAAATGTAATTTCAATTTATCGTATGGAAAAATTTGATGGTCATAATTGATGAGGGTCACAAATTTAAAAACAGGATGGATAATAAATTATTTAAAAAACATATAGGCGGCATGAATTAGTTTTATTTAATCATTTGCACAAATGATCTATTTTTTATAAATATAAAAACGAAACGCTATTTCAATAAAAAGTGTGGGATTGATCTTATTTTTAAAAATATGCAGGTGATCTGTTTTTAGTAATGAATATGATGCCTTCCTGTTGTCAACACCGAGTTCAATACGGCAATACGTTTAATAAAATATAAAAGGGATGAATTATGCAAAAGAAATGGCTATGGACATTACTGGCTTGTGTTAGCGCATGCCCGGTGGTTTGTCAGGCGCTGACGTTTGACGTGCGGGGCGGCTACAGGGCAGGCAGTCACTCGTATGAATCGCGGTACAAGGTGAGCGAAAGCTGGAAAACGGGCTGGTGGGCCAGTATTGAAACCGATAATAAAAACAATAAGAGTAATGGCCGGGGAGCCAATGGGGGGGATAAATCTGACGGTGCTCATTCATTGGGTGACAGCAAAACCGATTACAATGAAATAGAATCTAATTACACGATTCCGTTATCGGATAAATGGAGTTTCCAGCCTGGTGGCATTTATCACTGGAGCAGTAACGGAACGCAAATACGCCCTTATCTCCGGCTGAATTATAAAATCACTCAGGATTTAAGTACGAGTTTACGTTATCGCTATGATTATAACACCTATGAAACCACGAATAGCGCAGGAGAGTCGCATCGCGATAGCGTTAACCGTCTGGACTTGTATCTGGGCTATAAAATCAACCCTAAGTGGAGTGTGCTCTGGCAGGGAACGATATATAAACATGTTAATGATGATTATAAATATAAGAATGACAAATCCTGGTCAACGGAAAATGCCGTTACGCTGCGTTATAAATGGAACAGCTGGTTTAGCCCGTATGTGGAATATGATTATCTCGATAAACAGGGTTTCTACGAAGGGGAAGGGTGCATTGCTGAGTCGCGCTACCGCATCGGTATGACGTTTACGCTCTAAGCAGCAGCAAAATCTGCCCGGCGGATGTGCCGGGCAGGAAGCGCGATGAACATCGGCACTTCTTTCGGCATGAGTCTGCACATGTCACCCCTCAGCAGTACCCAGCCTGACTAAAATTTACACGAACGGACCGGCTAAGACGTTTCGATGATCATTTCGTTAACGTTATAGTTGCGCGATGGTGTTAATTGAACGCTGGCATTGGGTGAAATTAATGTTATTTTTGCCTGGGCTATTGCCGTAATGGAAAAAGAAGTCTAAGCCACTATCCTTAAATGTTTGTCAGCTTTATAAAGCGAGACGACAAGCAACGTTAAAAAAAATCACTGTTGTTTATATCCCATTCCGCATTTGCTAACCATTACCCCGATCAAATCTACATCTCATTAACATTGCATTTACTATGGCTAATGCATTTAAACACCTTTAACAGAATCGGGCGTTTTTGATTTAAATCAATGTTTAATGCTTGGAAATGCACCCTAAAAGGCGCTAAATTGTCGGCGATCAAACTGGCTGAAAAGTGGTAAATTCGCTATATATTGATCACCGTCGTAAAACGTAAATCTCCTTCAATAAAAACCTGTTTATTGTAAGGGCTTTGCAGCGTATTATATTTGCGGGATCAATTAGAGTTTTTTCTTAACGTATTTGTAACCTTTCGTCATGGCTTTTTCCTCTTTTGAAGAATAAGTCACGAAGAAGGGAAACAGATAACTTTGTATTGGGGCATGTGTGTGAACCCTTTCGAAGGGATTCACTCTCGGAGTCTTCATGCGATGAGCAAGGAGTCATGATGTTAGATATAGTCGAACTGTCGCGCTTACAGTTTGCCTTGACCGCGATGTACCACTTCCTTTTTGTGCCACTAACGCTCGGTATGGCGTTCCTGCTGGCCATCATGGAAACGGTCTACGTCCTTTCCGGCAAACAGATTTATAAAGATATGACCAAGTTCTGGGGCAAGTTGTTTGGTATCAACTTTGCGCTGGGCGTGGCGACCGGCCTGACCATGGAGTTCCAGTTCGGGACTAACTGGTCTTACTATTCTCACTACGTTGGGGATATCTTCGGTGCGCCGCTGGCCATTGAAGGTCTGATGGCCTTCTTCCTCGAATCCACCTTTGTAGGTCTGTTCTTCTTCGGTTGGGACCGTCTGGGTAAAGTTCAGCACATGGCCGTGACCTGGCTGGTGGCCTTAGGCTCCAACCTGTCCGCACTGTGGATCCTGGTCGCTAACGGCTGGATGCAGAACCCTATCGCGTCTGATTTCAACTTCGAAACCATGCG
This sequence comes from Lelliottia sp. EB106-05-01-XG201, assembly GCF_058791735.1. Taxonomy (NCBI): domain Bacteria; kingdom Pseudomonadati; phylum Pseudomonadota; class Gammaproteobacteria; order Enterobacterales; family Enterobacteriaceae; genus Lelliottia; species Lelliottia sp. EB106-05-01-XG201. The sequence goes on along the minus strand of NZ_JBYTDV010000001.1, from coordinate 3,251,258 downwards.
TATGGAGATGGTCAGCTTTGCCGAGCTGGTCCTGAACCCGGTTGCTCAGGTGAAATTCGTTCACACCGTGGCCTCGGGTTATGTCTGCGGCGCGATGTTCGTGCTGGGCATCAGCTCCTACTATATGCTGCGCGGTCGCGACTTCGCTTTCGCCAAACGCTCCTTTGCTATCGCAGCAAGCTTCGGTATGGCAGCCATCCTGTCTGTTATTGTTCTGGGTGATGAATCCGGTTACGAAATGGGCGACGTGCAGAAAACCAAACTGGCGGCTATCGAAGCCGAATGGGAAACTCAGCCGGCTCCGGCAGCGTTTACTCTGTTTGGTATTCCTGACCAGGATGCGCAGGAAAACCGCTTCGCCATTCAAATCCCTTACGCGCTGGGTATCATCGCCACCCGTTCTGTTGATAAGCAGGTCACGGGCCTGAAAGATCTGATGGTGCAGCACGAAGGGCGTATCCGTAACGGTATGAAAGCTTATGCGCTGCTGGAACAGCTGCGTTCAGGCTCAACCGATCAGGCTGTTCGCGATCAGTTCAATGACGTGAAGAAAGACCTGGGTTACGGTTTGCTGCTTAAACGCTACACGCCGAACGTCTCTGATGCGACTGAAGCACAGATTCAGATGGCGACCAAAGACTCTATTCCTCGCGTGGCTCCGCTGTACTTCGCGTTCCGTATCATGGTCGGTTGCGGCATCCTGATGCTGCTGATTATCGCGGCGTCCTTCTGGTCCGTGATTCGTAACCGTATCGGCCAGAAAAAATGGCTGCTGTGTACCGCGATGTACGGTATTCCATTGCCATGGATTGCGATCGAATCCGGCTGGTTTGTAGCGGAGTATGGCCGTCAGCCATGGGCGATCGGTGAGGTGCTGCCAACGGCAGTGGCTAACTCGTCGCTGACTGCAGGGGATCTGATTTTCTCCATGCTGCTGATTTGCGGTCTGTACACCCTGTTCCTGGTGGCTGAACTGTTCCTGATGTTCAAGTTCGCACGCCTCGGCCCGAGCAGCCTGAAAACCGGTCGCTATCACTACGAGCAGTCCACTGTGACTACTCAGCCGGCACGCTAAGACAGGAGTCGTCAAATGATCGATTATGAAGTATTGCGTTTTATCTGGTGGCTGCTGGTCGGTATCTTACTGATTGGTTTTGCGGTCACTGACGGTTTCGACATGGGGGTGGGCATGCTCACCCGTTTCCTCGGTCGTAATGACACCGAGCGTCGAATCATGATCAACTCCATCGCCCCGCACTGGGACGGTAACCAGGTGTGGCTGATCACCGCGGGCGGCGCACTGTTTGCCGCCTGGCCGATGGTCTACGCAGCTGCGTTCTCCGGCTTCTATGTGGCGATGATTCTGGTGCTGGCGTCCTTGTTCTTCCGTCCGGTCGGTTTTGATTACCGCTCCAAGATCGAAGACACCCGCTGGCGCAACATGTGGGACTGGGGCATCTTCATCGGTAGCTTCGTGCCACCGCTGGTGATCGGCGTGGCGTTCGGCAACCTGTTGCAGGGCGTTCCGTTCCACCTCGATGAATACATGCGTCTGTACTACACCGGTAACTTCTTCCAGCTGCTGAACCCGTTTGGTCTGCTGGCGGGCGTGGTGAGCGTGGCGATGATCATCACTCAGGGTGCAACCTATCTGCAGATGCGTACGGTGGGTGAACTGCACCTGCGTTCCCGCGCGACCGCTCAGGTTGCCGCGCTGGTAACGCTGGTCTGCTTCGCGCTGGCCGGTGTGTGGGTGGTTTACGGTATCGACGGCTATGTCGTGACGTCGGCTATCAACCACACTGCGCCGTCTAACCCGCTGACTAAAGAAGTCGCGCGTCAGGCAGGTGCATGGCTGGTGAACTTCAACAATACCCCTGCGCTGTGGGCTATCCCGGCTCTGGGTGTGTTGCTGCCGCTGCTGACCGTGCTGACATCTCGTCTGGAAAAAGGGGCGTGGGCATTCGTCTTCTCCTCACTGACTCTGGCGTGCATCATTCTGACCGCGGGCATTGCGATGTTCCCGTTCGTGATGCCTTCCAGCACCATGATGAATGCCAGCCTGACCATGTGGGATGCGACGTCGAGCCAGTTGACGCTTAACCTGATGACGTATGTTGCTTGCGTGTTCGTACCGATTATCCTGCTCTACACCACCTGGTGTTACTGGAAGATGTTCGGTCGTATCACGAAAGAAGACATCGAAAGCAATACTCATTCCCTGTACTAAGTAAGGAGCTGAATATGTGGTATTTCGCATGGATTTTAGGGACGCTTCTTGCCTGTGCATTTGGTGTCATTACCGCGCTGGCGCTCGAACATATCGAAGCGACCAAAACCGGTGAAGAAAAGCACTGATGATGAATGTTATCGTAAAGCGATATACGACAGCATTCGGGCTGCATCGAGGCGGCAAGTCTGAGAATCCCCAGGAGCTGTCATTAGTCAGTGACTGGGGTGAGCAGACGCAGCCAACGAAGAGGCAGCCTGAATGATTAAGTATATCTATGCGGTAATGGACAAGCGCCCGTTACGGGCGCTTTCCTTAGTGATGGCACTCGTGCTGGCAGGCTGCATTTTCTGGGACCCGTCGCGCTTTGCGGCGAAGACCAGCGAACTGGAAATCTGGCATGGTTTCTTGATCATGTGGGCAGTTTGCGCGGGCGTCATTCACGGTGTGGGCTTTCGCCCGAAAGCCGTTCACTGGCAAGGTATTTTCTGCCCGCTGGTCGCTGATTTAGTGCTTCTCGCCGGACTTGTTTTTTTCTTTAGCTGAATAAGAACTGTCCGTTAATCTTATGGGCTTACCCGAGCCCATAAAAATTTACTCTCCGTTTACTTTCCCCCATTCCAAACCATCATTCCCGCGCGTATAGTAGCGAAGTTTAAAAGCTCTAAACTTTTGTTGCATTACCGGGATGTAAAGTGAATACAACGCTGTTTCGATGGCCGGTCAGGGTCTATTACGAAGATACCGATGCCGGGGGTGTGGTCTACCACGCCAGCTACGTTGCTTTTTATGAACGGGCACGCACTGAGATGCTGCGCCATCATCACTTCAGTCAGCAGGTTTTGTTGGCTGAACGAGTTGCCTTCGTGGTACGCAAGATGACGCTGGAGTATTTTGCGCCCGCCAGACTCGACGATATGCTCGAAGTCCAAACGGAAATAACATCAATGCGTGGAACCTCACTGGTCTTCACGCAGCGGATCGTCAACGCAGAGAACACAGTACTGAACGAAGCAGAAGTTCTGATTGTTTGTGTTGATCCACTCATCATGAAGCCTCGTGCGCTTCCTAAGTCTATTGTCGCGGAGTTTAAGCAGTGACTGACATGAATATCCTTGATTTGTTCCTGAAGGCTAGCCTTCTGGTTAAACTTATCATGTTGATTTTGATTGGTTTTTCAATCGCATCCTGGGCCATCATCATCCAGAGAACCCGTATTCTTAACGCTGCTGGCCGTGAAGCCGAAGCCTTTGAAGACAAGTTCTGGTCTGGTATTGAGCTTTCTCGTTTGTATCAGGAAAGCCAGGGGCGTCGTGACAACCTCTCAGGCTCCGAACAAATTTTCTATAGCGGTTTCAAAGAGTTCGCTCGCCTGCATCGTGCTAATAATCATGCACCTGAGGCGGTCGTTGAAGGGGCATCGCGTGCCATGCGCATCTCGATGAACCGTGAACTGGAATCCCTTGAAACGCACATTCCGTTCCTTGGCACGGTAGGTTCTATCAGCCCGTATATCGGTCTGTTTGGTACCGTGTGGGGGATCATGCATGCCTTTATCGCACTGGGTGCGGTGAAACAGGCTACGCTGCAAATGGTTGCTCCGGGTATCGCAGAAGCACTGATCGCGACCGCAATCGGTCTGTTCGCTGCTATTCCGGCGGTTATGGCCTATAACCGACTGAACCAGCGCGTGAACAAACTGGAACTGAACTACGACAACTTCATGGAAGAGTTCACGGCGATTCTGCACCGTCAGGCGTTTACCAGCACCGAGAGTAACAAGGGGTAAACCATGGCCAGAGCGCGTGGACGAAATCGTCGCGAACTTAAGTCCGAAATCAATATCGTACCGCTGCTGGACGTATTGCTGGTGCTGCTGCTGATCTTTATGGCGACGGCACCGATCATCACCCAGAGCGTGGAAGTTGATCTGCCGGATGCGACAGAATCACAGGCGGTGAGCAGCAATGATGATCCACCGGTCATTATTGAGGTTTCCGGCGTGGGGCAATACAGCGTTGTGGTCGAGAAAGATCGTATGGATCAGTTGCCGCCAGAGCAGGTTATTGCCGAAGCGCAGCGCCGCCTGGAGTCAAATCCGAAAACGGTCTTCTTAATCGGTGGCGCCAAAGATGTGCCTTACGATGAAATTATTAAAGCGCTGAACTTGCTACATAGCGCGGGTGTTAAGTCGGTAGGCTTGATGACGCAACCGATCTAATCATCTGCACAGTTTTTGGGAACCGATAGTGTCAAAGGCAACCGAACAAAACGACAAGCTTAAGCGAGCGATCATTATCTCCGCGGTGCTGCATGTGATTCTTTTTGCAGTGCTGATCTGGAGTTCGTTCGATGAGCATATTGACGCGTCAGCCGGCGGTGGTGGGGGCTCTTCCATCGACGCCGTCATGGTGGACCCAGGCGCGGTAGTGCAAAACTATAATCGTCAGCAACAGCAGCAGGCGAGTGCAAAACGTGCAGAAGAGCAGCGTGATAAACAGGCGCAACAGCAAGCCGAGGAACTGCGTGAAAAGCAGGCCGCGGAGCAGGAGCGTTTGAAGCAGCTCGAGAAAGAACGTTTGCAGGCGCAAGAAGCGGCGAAAGAGCAGGCTGCCGAACAGAAACAGGCTGAAGCCGCCGCGCAAAAAGCGCAAGAGCAGCAGAAGCAGGCAGAAGAGGCGGCCGCTAAAGCCGCAGCCGATGCCAAGGCAAAAGCAGATGCTCAGGCGAAACAAGCCGCCGATGCGGCGAAGAAAGCCGCTGCGGATGCACAAAAAGTCGCAGAAGCAGAAGCCGTGAAGAAAGCCGCCGCCGACGCAGAGAAAAAAGCACAAGCAGAAGCAGCGAAGAAAGCCGCTGCTGATGCACAGAAAAAAGCAGAAGCTGAGGCCGCGAAGAAAGCCGCTCAGGAAGCGGAGAAGAAAGCCGCTGCCGATGCTGCGAAGAAAGCGGCTGCAGCAGAGAAGGCTGCCGCTGAAAAAGCCGCTGCTGCTGAGAAGGCTGCAGCGGACAAAAAAGCCGCTGCCGCTGAAAAGGCTGCTGCAGATAAGAAAGCTGCTGCCGATAAAGCCGCAGCCGCCAAAGCTGCCGCAGCGAAAAAAGCTGCAGCGGAGAAAGCTTCGGCATCCGATGTTGACGACCTTTTCGGTGACCTGAGTTCAGGTAAGAATGCGCCGAAATCGGGCGGTGGGGCGAAAGGAAGCAATGCATCGCCAGCAGGAAGTGGTAACACTAAGAATAACGGCGCTTCAGGCGCTGAAATCAATGGCTATGCCTCGCAGATTAAATCGGCGATTGAAAGTCGATTTTATGATGCTTCATCTTATGCCGGTAAAACGTGTACGCTGCGGATAAAACTGGCACCGGATGGCATGTTACTTGATATTCAGTCCGAAGGTGGCGATCCGGCCCTGTGTACTGCTGCGCTGGCAGCGGCACGTCAGGCGAAGATGCCAAAACCACCTTCGCAAGCCGTCTATGAAGTCTTTAAAAATGCGCCGCTGGACTTTAAACCTTAAGTCACAATTTCTCCGTGCAAACGGGGAAAAATAGACCAGGTTTAGTCACAGGGTTCTGGTAGTTTTGTCTATTTGAGTTTGTTAACATTCTGCTAAATTATCGCGGGTAAGGTTACCCGGGTAAGGGAGATATGATGAAGCAGGCATTACGTGTTGCAGTAGGTTTCTTTATGCTGTGGGCAGCTGTGCTGCACGCAGAGGTACGCATTGAGATCACCCAAGGGGTGGACTCCGCGCGTCCAATTGGCGTTGTTCCGTTCCAGTGGGCAGGCCCTGGCGCTGCACCTGAAGACGTTGGCGGCATTGTTGCGGCTGACTTGCGTAACAGCGGCAAATTCAATCCATTAGATCGTTCTCGTCTGCCACAGCAGCCGGGTACCGCTCAGGAAGTTCAACCTGCTGCCTGGTCCGCACTGGGTATTGATGCCGTGGTCGTGGGCCAGGTGACTCCGAATCCGGACGGTGGCTACACAGTGGCGTACCAGCTGGTGGATACTGGCGGCGCTCCGGGTACGGTTCTGGCGCAGAACTCGTATAAAGTGAACAAGCAGTGGCTTCGCTACGCAGGTCACACTGCAAGTGATGAAGTGTTCGAGAAGCTGACCGGTATTAAAGGCGCTTTCCGTACCCGTATCGCGTATGTGGTGCAGACCAACGGCGGCCAGTTCCCGTATGAACTGCGCGTCTCTGACTACGATGGTTACAACCAGTTCACCGTTCACCGTTCACCACAGCCGCTGATGTCTCCGGCCTGGTCTCCGGACGGTTCTAAACTGGCTTACGTGACCTTCGAAAGCGGTCGTTCAGCCCTGGTTATCCAGACGCTGTCTAACGGCGCTGTGCGTCAGGTGGCGTCGTTCCCGCGTCACAACGGTGCACCAGCATTCTCACCGGATGGTTCTAAACTGGCGTTTGCCCTGTCTAAAACAGGTAGCCTGAACCTCTACGTGATGGATATCGGTTCTGGTCAGATCCGTCAGGTGACTGATGGTCGTAGCAACAACACTGAGCCAACCTGGTTCCCGGACAGCCAGAACCTCGCGTTCACGTCTGACCAGGCGGGTCGTCCTCAGGTGTATAAAGTGAATGTAAACGGCGGTGCTCCACAACGTATTACCTGGGAAGGCTCTCAGAACCAGGATGCGGACGTGAGCAGCGACGGTAAATTAATGGTAATGGTCAGCTCCAACGGTGGGCAGCAGCACATTGCCAAACAAGATCTGGTAACGGGTGGCGTGCAAGTTTTATCGTCAACGTTCCTGGATGAAACGCCAAGTCTGGCACCTAACGGCACGATGGTAATCTACAGCTCTTCTCAGGGGATGGGATCTGTGCTGAATCTGGTTTCTACAGATGGGCGTTTCAAAGCGCGTATTCCGGCAACTGATGGACAGGTAAAATCACCTGCCTGGTCGCCGTATCTGTAAATAATAATTAATTGATTACTAAAGGAATCTTAGAAATGCAACTGAACAAAGTGCTGAAGGGGCTGATGATCGCTCTGCCTGTAATGGCAATCGCGGCGTGTTCTTCCAACAAGAATGCAAGCAACGACCAGAGCGGCGAAGGCATGATGGGTGCCGGCACTGGTATGGACGCTAACGGTAACGGCAATATGTCTTCTGAAGAGCAAGCGCGTCTTCAGATGCAGCAGCTGCAGCAGAACAACATTGTTTACTTCGATCTGGACAAGTATGACATCCGTTCTGACTTCGCTGCGATGCTGGATGCGCACGCAAACTTCCTGCGTAGCAACCCATCTTACAAAGTCACCGTAGAAGGTCATGCGGACGAACGTGGTACTCCTGAGTACAACATTTCCCTGGGTGAGCGTCGTGCGAACGCCGTTAAGATGTACCTGCAGGGTAAAGGCGTTTCTGCTGACCAGATCTCCATCGTTTCTTACGGTAAAGAAAAACCTGCAGTACTGGGTCATGACGAAGCGGCTTACTCCAAAAACCGTCGTGCCGTACTGGTTTACTAAGAGAATTGCATGAGCAGTAACTTCAGACATCAACTATTGAGTCTGTCGTTACTGGTTGGAATAGCGGCCCCCTGGGCCGCTTTTGCTCAGGCACCAATCAGTAGTGTCGGCTCCGGCTCGGTCGAAGACCGCGTCACTCAACTCGAGCGTATTTCTAACGCTCACAGTCAGCTTTTAACCCAACTCCAGCAGCAGCTCTCCGATAACCAAAACGATATTGATTCTCTCCGTGGTCAGATCCAGGAAAGTCAGTATCAGTTGAACCAGGTTGTCGAGCGTCAGAAGCAGATCCTGTTGCAGATCGACGGCATGAGCAACGGTGGCGCAGCGGCGCAACCCGCGGCGGGCGATCAGAGTGGGGCGGCGACAGCCACTCCGGCTCCTGCAGCAGATGCGTCAGCCTCCACAGGCGCGCCTGTACAGAGCGGTGACGCGAATACTGACTACAACGCAGCGATTGCCCTGGTGCAGGATAAATCGCGTCAGGACGATGCTATCGCGGCGTTTCAGAACTTCGTGAAAAAGTATCCTGATTCAACGTATCAGCCAAATGCGAACTATTGGCTCGGTCAGTTGAATTACAACAAGGGTAAAAAGGATGATGCGGCGTTTTATTTTGCCTCAGTGGTAAAAAACTACCCAAAATCACCTAAAGCCCCTGATGCCATGTTTAAGGTCGGCGTCATCATGCAGGATAAAGGCGACAGCGCGAAAGCGAAGGCCGTTTATCAGCAGGTGGTCACCAAGTACCCAGGCACCGAAGGTGCGAAACAAGCGCAAAAACGTCTTGGATCGATGGGTTGAGTGTCGCATGACCAGAAATCGCGTTATTTCTGGTCGTGCCGCCTGATTCGTAAGCAGTTAAGTGATCTTCGTCGAAATTTTTGTTGCGCTGAATTCTTAAATCAGTAATATATGCCGCCGTTGCCAAGGGATATCGAACAGCCCGAAAGCCGCGAAAAAAGTGGGTCGTTAGCTCAGTTGGTAGAGCAGTTGACTTTTAATCAATTGGTCGCAGGTTCGAATCCTGCACGACCCACCAATTAACAAAGCAGTAAGATGGTAGACGTGAAGGATAACGTTGCTTCAGCAACGGCCCGAAGGGCGAGGCGAAGCCGAGTCATCCTGCACGACCCACCACTTAAGATTTTCCTGTAGTACCCGGTAGTATACGTTGGGTGATTAGCTCAGTTGGTAGAGCACCTCCTTTACACGGAGGGGGTCGGCGGTTCGAGCCCGTCATCACCCACCATTCGGGGCGTTAGCTCAGTTGGTAGAGCAGTTGACTTTTAATCAATTGGTCGCAGGTTCGAATCCTGCACGCCCCACCAATACTACAGAATTCAGGCAGCATCCGAGCGGGTCGTTAGCTCAGTTGGTAGAGCAGTTGACTTTTAATCAATTGGTCGCAGGTTCGAATCCTGCACGACCCACCAGCCTGAATACAATTTGCCCGTCCCGAAAGGGGTCGTTAGCTCAGTTGGTAGAGCAGTTGACTTTTAATCAATTGGTCGCAGGTTCGAATCCTGCACGACCCACCAATTTTAGCATTGTGACTTGATGTTAAATCTCAGTGTAAAAAGGCGCCCTAAAGGCGCCTTTTTGCTATCCAAATATTGTGACTTTTTCCGCCCAACGCGCTATCTTGTTTAGTATACAAAACACAATTGTCGTATCTTTCGTTCAGAACGCAAAAGAGAGACATTATTGTTAAGCCAGTAAAACGAGAAGCTATGATGAGCGTGATGTTTGATCCTGAAGCCGCAATCTATCCTTTCCCGCCTAAGCCCGTGCCATTAGATCTGGACGAAAAACAGTTCTACCGTGAAAAAATCAAGCGCCTGTTGAAGGAGCGAGATGCGGTGATGGTCGCGCATTACTACACCGATCCTGAAATCCAGCAGCTGGCGGAAGAGACGGGCGGTTGTATCTCGGACTCCCTGGAGATGGCCCGCTTCGGGGCGAAGCATCCTGTCTCGACCCTGCTCGTCGCAGGCGTACGTTTCATGGGCGAGACAGCGAAAATCCTCAGCCCGGAAAAAACCATTCTGATGCCTACGCTCAACGCGGAGTGCTCTCTGGATTTAGGCTGTCCGATCGACGAATTCAGCGCGTTTTGCGATGCCCATCCAGACCGCACGGTTGTGGTGTATGCCAACACCTCCGCCGCGGTCAAAGCGCGTGCGGACTGGGTGGTCACCTCCAGTATCGCCGTCGAACTCATTGAGCATCTGGATAGCCTCGGTCAGAAAATTATCTGGGCACCGGATAAACACCTCGGCAACTACGTGCAGAAGCAAACCGGTGCAGATGTGCTGTGTTGGCAGGGCGCGTGCATCGTGCACGACGAATTCAAAACCCAGGCGCTGGCACGCATGAAGGCCTTATACCCTGACGCCGCCATTCTGGTGCATCCGGAATCACCCCAGTCGGTGGTGGACATGGCTGATGCCGTCGGCTCCACCAGCCAGCTCATCAATGCCGCGAAAACGCTGCCGAATCAGAAACTGATTGTCGCCACCGACCGTGGCATCTTCTACAAAATGCAGCAGGCGGTGCCGGACAAAGAGTTGTTCGAAGCACCGACCGCCGGTGAGGGCGCGACGTGCCGCAGCTGCGCCCACTGTCCGTGGATGGCGATGAATGGCCTCAGGGCGATTGCTGAGGGGCTGGAGACAGGCGGATCGGCCCATGAGATCCATGTCGACGCTGCGTTGCGTGAGGGCGCGTTAATTCCGCTTAACCGCATGCTCGATTTTGCGGCTACACTACGCTCCTGAGATGAGATAACGCGTATCACTACGCTCTGGGGAAAAGATGGATTTTTTTAGCACGCAGAACATCCTGGTTCACATACCGATCGGGGCGGGCGGCTACGACCTGTCATGGATTGAAGCTATCGGCACGCTGGCAGGATTGCTCTGCATCTGGCTGGCGAGTCTGGAGAAGATCAGTAACTACGCGTTTGGCCTGATTAACGTCACGCTGTTCGCAATTATTTTCTTCCAGATCCAGCTCTACGCCAGCCTGTTGCTGCAGCTGTTTTTCTTCGCCGCGAACATCTACGGCTGGTACGCCTGGTCGAGGCAAAACAGCGCGCAGGAAGCGGAGCTCCAAATCCGCTGGCTGCCGCTACCGAAAGCCATCGCCTGGCTCGCCGCCTGCGTGGTCGCCATCGGCCTGATGACGGTCTACATCAATCCGGTGTTTGGTTTCCTGACCCGCGTCGCGGTGTCAGTGATGTCGAGTCTCGGCCTGAACGTCACGATGCCCGAGCTTCAGCCGGATGCTTTCCCGTTCTGGGATTCCTGCATGATGGTGCTGTCGATCGCAGCGATGATCCTGATGACGCGCAAGTACGTCGAGAACTGGCTGCTGTGGGTCATCATCAACGTGATAAGCGTGGTCATCTTCGCGCTGCAAGGCGTTTACGCCATGTCGCTCGAATACCTGCTGCTCACCTTTATTGCCCTGAACGGCAGCCGGATGTGGATTAACAGCGCGCGTCAGCGTGGCTCCCACGCGCTGTCCAGTTAATGGTGGTGATGGTGTGGATGGTCGGGCTGCGTTTCGTTGAGATGGCAGTCCGGCCCGCTACAGGCCTGATACTCCATCTGGATCGTGACGTGCGAAATCTCGTACTGATGCTCCAGGAAGTGCTGGATACGTCCCAGCAAGGCGTCATGATCGTGCGGAGGGACCACCTGCACATGCAGGGTCATCACCGGTTTCTCACCGACCAGCCAGACATGAACATGATGCACGTCGCGCACTTCCGGAATATCCCGGCACATCTTGCGTTTCAGCGCCGGAATATCCAGCGACACGGGCGCACCCTCCAGCAGCTCGTTCACGCTCTCCCGTAACAATCCCCACGCGCTGCGCAGCACCAGGCACGAGACCAGCACCGACAGAATCGGGTCGATCGGCGTCCAGCCGGTAGAGATGATCACCAGCGCTGCCACGATAGCACCCACAGAGCCCAGCAGATCGCCCAGCACATGCAGAGCTGCTGCGCGGACGTTGAGGTTTTTCTCCGAACTGCCGCGATGCAAGATCCAGAATGCGAGGACGTTGGCCAGCAGCCCGGCCACCGCAATCACCATCATTGTCATCCCAGCAACCGGCTGCGGATCGCGGAAGCGCTGGATGGCTTCCCAGACAATCAATATGGTGATCACCACCAGGGCGATCGCGTTGACGAAAGCGGCGAGGGTAGTGAGACGCAGCCAGCCGAAGGTATGGCGCGCGTTAGGTGGGCGACGGGAAAACTGTACCGCGATCAGCGCAAACAGCAGCGCGGCGGCGTCAGTGAGCATATGCCCCGCATCCGCCAGCAACGCCAGCGAGCCGGAAACCAGTCCGCCAATAACCTCGATAACCATAAACGTGGCGGTGACGCCGAAAGCCAGCATCAAACGTTTAGCGTTTTCGTCCCCTGAAGCCTGCGAATGAGAATGCGTGTGCGCCATGAACTCTGTCCTGATGAGTAATCATACTAAGTGTAGATTTTTTAGTATTTTGCACAAAAAAGAAAGGAGAGCTTTCGCTCTCCTTCATTTATCCGATCGGGCTCGAATTACTGGGTCGTGCCGTCGGTTTTGGTATTGACGTCGTTATTCATACCGTCACCGGTTTCAACTTTCTTGTTGATATCCGGGCATTTCCCGTCTTTACACATCGAGTTTTTGTGGATCTCATCCTTGGTCATACCATCATGATTCATGGTACCGGAATCCGTCCCGTTCGGGTGCAGCATGGTTCCGCCGCTGGTCCCGCTGCCGGTATTGATGTTGCTGTTATCCACATTATTCGGAGCGACGTTCTGTTTCGCATCCGGTGCTACCTGGCCTGCCGCCGCAGCGGCGTTAGCCTGGCCGTTATTGTCGGAACTTGCTGAGTCCGCAGCCAGCGCGGCCCCGCTTGCCATGGTGAGGGTTGCGGTCAGGAAAAGGGTTGCCAGTTTAGTCATTTTCATCATGCTGCTCCTGTTCTGGTCGTTATATGCTGGATAACTTCTTCCAACAGTGCATGCGCGAAAGTATTCGCTCAGTGGTCAAAGATTCCAGAATCCGAACTTATGTCAGGATGGAATCACGTTTAAATGCACAAACAGAGTGGTTACATTTAAAAAGTTTAGGGCAGATCTCGTTATTCGCTACTTTGTCGCGTTTTTTAGCCTAATTCCAGGAATTATCCGTGCGAAGTGTAAAAGCCCGTTTACACTTCCAGGCTGACAAGTTAGATTGAAAGGATTGCATTCCTTACTAAAAATATGTCAGAGCCGGAACGAAGATGAATTATCAGAACGACGATTTACGCATCAAAGAGATCAATGAGTTATTACCTCCTGTAGCGCTCCTTGAAAAATTCCCCGCCACTGAAAACGCCGCCAACACGGTTTCTCATGCCCGCAAAGCGATCCACAAGATCCTGAAAGGCAACGACGATCGTCTGCTGGTGGTGATTGGCCCTTGCTCCATTCACGATCCTGCTGCGGCGAAAGAGTACGCGGCGCGCCTGCTGACTCTGCGCGAAGAGCTGCAGGGCGAGCTGGAGATTGTGATGCGCGTCTATTTCGAAAAACCTCGCACCACCGTGGGCTGGAAAGGGCTGATTAACGATCCGCATATGGATAACAGCTTCCAGATCAATGACGGTCTGCGGATCGCGCGCAAGCTGCTGCTGGAAATTAACGACAGCGGTTTACCGGCGGCGGGCGAGTTTCTCGATATGATTACCCCGCAGTATCTGGCCGATCTGATGAGCTGGGGCGCGATTGGCGCACGTACTACGGAATCTCAGGTTCACCGCGAGCTGGCGTCGGGTCTCTCTTGTCCGGTCGGGTTCAAAAACGGGACCGACGGCACCATGAAAGTGGCGATCGATGCGATCAACGCTGCCGGTGCGCCGCACTGTTTCCTGTCGGTCACCAAGTGGGGCCACTCGGCCATCGTGAATACCAGCGGGAACGGCGACTGCCATATCATCCTGCGTGGCGGCAAAGAGCCGAACTACAGCGCAAAACACGTCGCGGAAGTGAAATCGGGCCTCGAAAAAGCGGGTCTGTCACCGAACGTGATGATCGATTTCAGCCATGCCAACTCCAGCAAGCAGTTCAAAAAGCAGATGGAAGTGGGCGCGGACGTGTGTCAGCAGCTGGCTAACGGCGAAAAAGCGGTGATCGGCGTGATGATTGAAAGCCACCTGGTGGAAGGCAACCAGAGTCTGGAGAGCGGCGAGCCGCTGGTCTACGGTAAGAGCGTCACCGACGCCTGCATCGGCTGGGAAGACACTGATGCGATCCTGCGTCAGCTGGCGAAGGCGGTGAAAGCGCGTCGCGCCTGATCTTTTCCGACCCAATAAAAAAGCGTGGAAGGCTCCACGCTTTTTTTATGTCTGGCGAAAAATTACTTCGCTTTACCCTGGTTCGCTACCGCTGCCGCTTTCGCTGCGATTTCGTCAGCGTTACCCAGATAATAACGTTTGATTGGGTTGAAGTTTTCGTCGAACTCATACACCAGCGGCACGCCGGTTGGGATGTTCAGTTCGAGGATTTCGTCTTCGCCCATCTTATCCAGGTATTTCACCAGCGCACGCAGGGAGTTACCGTGAGCCGCAACGATCACGCGCTCACCGCTTTTGATGCGTGGCAGAATGGTGTCGTTCCAGTAAGGCACAACGCGGTCGATGGTCAGCGCCAGGCTTTCAGTCTGTGGCAGCTCAGCATCAGTCAGTTTCGCGTAACGCGGATCGTGGCCCGGGTAGCGCTCATCATCTTTGGTCAGCTCTGGTGGAGTCACCGCAAAACCACGACGCCATTGCTTAACCTGCTCGTCACCGTATTTTTCAGCGGTTTCGGCTTTGTTCAGACCCTGCAGCGCACCGTAGTGACGCTCGTTCAGTTTCCAGGATTTCTCAACCGGCAGCCAGGCCTGGTCCAGTTCATCCAGCACGTTCCACAGCGTGTGGATGGCACGTTTCAGCACAGAGGTATAAGCAAAATCGAAGCTGAAGCCTTCATCTTTCAGCAGTTTACCTGCCGCTTTAGCTTCGCTCACGCCTTTCTCAGACAGATCAACATCATACCAACCGGTGAAGCGGTTTTCGTTGTTCCACTGGCTTTCGCCATGGCGCACCAGAACCAGCTTAGTTACAGCCATATTGCACTCCTTAAGCATTTTGAATGATAACAATTCTCATTATATTGCCGTGATCGCTCAGGCGGCAACGCTTAACCCTAACCATAGCGAAAATAGTGTCTCAGTGTAAGATGCTTGTGAATTGCGGGTTATGATTTTGTCTGCGATCGGCGCTATTTTCAGCGATGCGGACAAAAAAAAAGCCCTCAGGACGAGGGCCGTGATGTAGTTTTCCGGAGGATCCGTAGGTCGGGTAAGCGAAGCGCCACCCGACATGGTGTCAGCGCGCAGTAAACTGGTATTCCGTCACGCTCACATACTCCTGCCCCGGACGCAGCACGCAGTCCGGCTGTGGCCACTCATTATGGTTAGGGCTGTCTGGCAGGAACTCGCTTTCCAGCGCCATTCCCTGCCAGTCGCTGTAATCACCTTCCTCGCGAGCCGGTGTTCCACCGAGGTAGTTCCCGGAGTAGAACTGCAGTGCAGGCGCGGTGGTGTACACCGTCATCTGTAGCTTTTCGTCGGCGGACCACACCTGCGCGGCGGGCTGAGCCACATCGCCTTTGGCTTGCAGCAGAAACGCGTGATCGTAGCCTTTTACCTTGCGCTGATGATCGTCGCTGAGGAAATCCTGGGCGACGGTTTTCGCGCTGCGGAAGTCAAAGCTGGTACCCGCCACGGCCTTCAGCCCTTCAAACGGAATACCCATCTCATCGACCGGCAGATAGGCATCAGCGAGGATTTGCAGCTTATGGTTGCGCACGTCAGACTGATCGCCGTCGAGGTTGAAGTAGGCGTGGTTGGTCATATTGACCGGGCACGGCTGGTCGACCGTCGCACGATATTCGATGCTGATACGGTTATCGTCCGTCAGACGGAAGAGGGCGGTCGCGGACAGATTGCCAGGGAAGCCCTGATCGCCGTCGGCGGATTCCAGCGCAAACAGCACTTCGCAGTCGTTCTGTTGCACGATGCGCCAGCGACGTTTGTCGAAACCGTCCGGGCCGCCGTGCAGCTGGTTTTCGCCCTGGCTTGGGGCAAGGACATACTCTTTGCCATCAAGCGTGAAGCGGCTTTTGGCGATACGGTTCGCATAGCGCCCGACGGAGGCGCCAAGATAAGCCGCCTGATTAACATACTGTTCTGGCGATGCGCAGCCGAGCAGGGTTTCGCGCACGCTGCCATCCGGCATTGGCACGCGGGCGGAAAGCAGAGTTGCGCCCCAGTCCATCAGCGTGACCACCATGCCCGCGCTGTTGCGCAGGGTCAGCAGGCGATACGACAGACCATCAGGGGCGAGGGTTGGCGTTTCGTTTAGCACTGTCCGGCTCCTTGGGTTGCTTTGCAGACATAGAAGGTTTCTTTGATGCCCGTTTTGGCTTCGTACTCTTTGGCAACGGCATCCTGAACTGCAGGGACCAGCTCTTCCGGGATCAGCGCCACGATGCAGCCACCGAAGCCGCCGCCGGTCATGCGCACGCCGCCTTTCTCACCGATGGTCGCTTTCACGATTTCCACCAGGGTATCGATCTGCGGCACAGTGATCTCGAAATCATCGCGCATGGAGGCGTGGGACTCTGCCATCAGCTCGCCCATGCGTTTCAGATCGCCTTTCTCCAGTGCAGAAGCCGCTTCCACGGTGCGGGCGTTTTCGGTCAGAACGTGACGGACGCGTTTCGCGACAATCGGGTCCAGCTCGTGCGCCACTTTATTGAATTCATTCAGGGTGACGTCGCGCAGCTTAGGCTGCTGGAAGAAGCGCGCACCGGTTTCGCACTGTTCGCGGCGGGTGTTGTACTCGCTGCCGACCAGGGTACGTTTGAAATTACTGTTGATAATGACCACCGCCGCGCCTTTCGGCAGGGAAACGGCTTTGGTGCCGAGCGTGCGGCAGTCGATCAGCAGGGCGTGCTCTTTTTTACCGAGCGCAGAAATCAGCTGATCCATAATCCCGCAGTTACAGCCGACGAACTGGTTTTCCGCTTCCTGGCCGTTCAGCGCGATTTGCGCGCCGTCCAGCGGCAGATGATAAAGCTGCTGGAACACGGTGCCGACCGCCACTTCCAGCGAGGCGGAAGAGCTCAGGCCCGCGCCCTGCGGAACGTTGCCGGTGATCACCAGATCCGCGCCGCCGAAGTTTTTGTTGCGCTTCTGCAGATGTTTGACCACCCCGCGCACATAGTTCGACCACTGCTGAGTGTCGTGGGCGACAATCGGCGCATCGAGGGAAAACTCGTCGATCTGATTATCGTAATCGGCGGCGATCACGCGCACCATACGGTCATCGCGTTTGGCGCAGCTGATCACGGTCTGATAGTCGATCGCGCAAGGCAGGACGAAACCGTCGTTGTAATCGGTGTGCTCACCAATCAGATTGACGCGGCCAGGAGCCTGAATCGCGTGGGTGGCAGGGTAGCCGAATTTTTCAGCAAACAGGGATTGTGTTTTATCTTTCAGATTCATTTATTAGACTCCTGATTCGCGGTAATGGACATCGCTGACGGCGCGCAGGCGTTCCGCCGCCTGTTCTGCCGTCAGATCGCGCTGGGTTTCTGCCAGCATCTCGTAGCCCACCATAAATTTACGCACCGTCGCGGAACGCAGTAGCGGCGGATAAAAATGGGCATGTAACTGCCAGTGCTGATTCTCTTCGCCGTTGAACGGCGCGCCGTGCCAGCCCATGGAATAGGGGAAAGAGCACTGGAACAGATTGTCATAGCGGCTGGTCAGTTTTTTCAGCGCCAGGGCCAGATCGTCACGCTGGGCATCGCTCAAATCGGTGATGCGCAGAACGTGTGCTTTCGGCAGGAGCAGCGTCTCGAACGGCCACGCCGCCCAGTACGGTACCACGGCCAGCCAGTGCTCGGTTTCGACGACCGTACGACTGCCGTCTGCCAGCTCGCGCTGCACGTAATCCGCCAGCAGAGATGACTGGTTTTCGTCGTAATAGGCCTTTTGCAGACGATCTTCGCGCTCGACTTCATTCGGCAGGAAGCTGTTCGCCCATACCTGGCCGTGCGGGTGCGGGTTGGAGCAGCCCATCGCCGCGCCTTTGTTTTCGAACACTTGTACCCACGGATACTCCTGACCCAGTTCGGCGGTCTGCGCTTGCCAGGTGGTGATCACGTCGGTGAGCGCGCTCAGGCTCAGCTCCGGCAGCGTTTTGCTGTGATCCGGCGAGAAGCAGATCACCCGGCTGGTGCCGCGCGCGCTTTCGCAGCGCATCAGCGGATCGGCACTTTCCGGGGCATCCGGTGTGTCGGTCATCAGCGCGGCGAAATCGTTGGTAAACACATAAGTGCTTTTGTAGTCCGGATTTTTATCGCCGGTGACGCGGGTATTGCCCGGACAGAGGAAGCAGTCCGGGTCATGCTGAGGCAGCGTCTGTTTCGCAGGCGTCTCTTGCGCGCCCTGCCACGGGCGTTTGGCGCGATGCGGAGAGACCAAAATCCATTGCCCGGTTAACGGGTTATAACGCCGATGCGGATGATCGACGGGGTTGAATTGCGTCATGTCGGATCCTTAATCCGGATAGCCCTGAGGATGGCGTGACTGCCAGTGCCAGGTATCCTGTGCCATTTCATCCAGCGTGCGAGTCACACGCCAGTTCAGCTCTTTATCGGCTTTGGAGGCATCTGCCCAGTAAGCGGGAAGATCGCCGTCGCGGCGCGGGGCGAAGTGGTACGCCACCGGTTTGCCACATGCTTTGCTGAAAGCGTTGACCACGTCCAGCACGCTGCTGCCGACGCCTGCGCCGAGGTTATAGATATGCACGCCGGGTTTATTCGCCAGCTGCTGCATCGCGGCTACGTGACCGTCGGCCAGATCCATCACGTGGATGTAGTCGCGCACGCCGGTGCCATCTTCAGTCGGGTAGTCGTTGCCGAAAATCGCCAGCGAATCGCGACGGCCCACGGCCACCTGAGCGATATAGGGCATCAGGTTATTCGGAATGCCCTGCGGATCTTCACCCATATCGCCTGACGGATGCGCGCCCACCGGGTTGAAATAGCGCAGCAGCGCGATGCTCCAGTCCGGCTGCGCTTTTTGCAGGTCGGCCAGAATCTGCTCCACCATCAGCTTGCTTTTGCCGTACGGGCTTTGCGGCGTACCGGTCGGGAAGCTTTCGACGTAAGGGATTTTCGGCTGGTCGCCGTACACGGTGGCGGAAGAGCTAAAGATGAAGTTTTTCACGTTGGCGGCGCGCATCGCGGAGATCAGACGCAGCGTCCCGTTTACATTGTTATCGTAGTATTCGAGAGGCTTCGTGACGGATTCACCGACCGCTTTCAGGCCAGCGAAGTGGATCACCGTATCGATGGCGTGATCGTGAAGGATTTCGGTCATCAGCGCTTCGTTGCGGATATCGCCTTCCACAAAGGTGGGCTGTTTTCCGGCCAGACGCTCAATGACGGGCAGCACGCTGCGCTTACTGTTGCACAGGTTGTCGAGGATGATGACATCGTGGCCATTTTGCAGCAGTTGCACACAGGTATGACTTCCAATGTAACCGCTACCACCCGTTACCAGAACTCGCATATTTCGCTCCATTAGGCTTATGGTATGTAATAACCATAGCATAACAGAGACGTGAAAAGTGTGACATGGGATAAAATAGTGGAATCGGTTACACTGAATCACACAGACAATTTCACAACGAATCAGCGCATTGTAAATCAAAGAGATAGCAATGTATTGCTGCCAGTTATCTGAAAAAGAGGGCCGTAGCCCCTTTAAGAGGATGCTCAGTCAATGCGGCTTAACGCATAGCGATAACCTTCGCCATCAGGCACAAACTCCAGACGGTGGGTAATGCAGGCGGGGGCATCTTCTGCGTGGTGTGAAACGAACAGCAGCTGGGTTTCGCCTTCGCTAATTAAGACGTCGACAAAGCGGCGAATCAGCTGGCGGTTGAGGGGATCGAGCCCCTGCAGCGGTTCGTCCAGAATGAGTAGCGTAGGGTGTTTCACCAGCGCGCGCACGATCAGCGCCAGACGCTGCTGCCCCCACGACAAGCTATGGAACGGCGCATCCGCCACGCGTTTATCCATTCCCAGAATATCCAGCCACTGCTGCGCCAGCTTGTGCTGCTTGTCGGAGACCGCCTGATAAATGCCAATCGAATCAAAATACCCCGAGAGAATAACGTTGCGCACCGTCGTGCTGACGCGGTAATCGAGGTGCAGGCTGCTGCTGACGTAGCCGATATGCTTTTTGATATCCCAGATGGTCTCCCCGCTGCCGCGACGACGGCCAAACAGGGTCAGATCGTTGCTGTAGCCCTGGGGATGATCGCCGGTAATCAGGCTCAGCAGGGTCGATTTCCCCGCGCCGTTGGGGCCGGTGATCTGCCAGTGCTCGCCCGGATTCACCGTCCAGCTTAACTGGTCGAGGATCGGACGATCGTTGTAGGAGACGGTGCCGTTTTTCAGCTCGATGCGCGGCTGGTGGCTCTCCAGCAAATGCCGCGCTGAAGGGGCATCGGGTTCCGGAAGCGCAATCCCGTCGAGCTTTTCGCTGTGCGCCAGCTGGGCAATCAGCGCCTGCTGGAGCAGCGCGTCTTTCTCGCCGGTTTCGGTCAGTGAGCAGTCCGCCAGCACGCCCGCGTACTGCACAAAATCCGGGATTTCATCAAAGCGGTTAAGCACCAGCACCAGGGTATAACCTTGCTGATTCAGCGTGGCGAGCAGGGTGGCCAGCTGCGCGCGGGAGAGCACGTCCAGGCCGTCGAAGGGCTCGTCGAGGATCAGCAGGTCCGGCTCGTTCATCAGCGCCTGGCACAGCAGGGTTTTGCGCGTTTCGCCGGTGGAGAGGTATTTGAAGCGTCGGTCCAGTAGGCCGGTGATCCCGAACAATTCCGCCAGATCCCGACAGCGGGCGTCGTCTTTTCTCTCGTCCTGAATGATCTCCGCGGTGGTGCGGCCGGTATCCTCTTCACCAGGGCTGAGCAGGTCGGTGTTATTGCGTTGCCACTCGTCGCTGACCAGCTTTTGCAGCTGTTCGAACGAGAGGCGCGTCACGCGCTGAAAACTGCACTGGCGTTCACCCTTTAGCTGAGTGAGTTCGCCCGCCAGGGCGCGGGCCAGCGCAGACTTGCCGCTGCCGTTGGTACCAACAAATGCCCAGCTTTCGCCAGCGCGTAAAGTTAAGTCGGGCAGTGAGAGGGTTCGGGTGTCGCTAAGACGAAACGTGCCTTGCGAAATTTGCAATGATGACATGAGTTATCCCATTTTTTGCAGCGATATGCATCAGGGATACCCACTGTCGTTCTGTTTGTCAACGCACTTAGCACAACGTGGCGATAATCACCCGGTCGGCGTTGAAATATGCGGTGACTTGCGCGCCTTGCGTTAAATCTTCTGCATCGGCCAACGGAACCGTGGCGCACAACTCTTGCCCGTCGGGCAGCGTCATCAGCACTTCGCACTGCTCCTCGCCGCGCGCGATATGGCTTATCGCCCCCTGCAACTGGTTATCGGCCTCTTTCGCCTGATTCGCGTCCAGCGTGATATTCACCCACGGCGCTTTGAGCAGCACCAGCACCTCTTTGCCTTCGTCCAGCCCCAGTCGCTCGCCGCTCTGCGCGGTAATCGCCACTTTGAGGCGCGTGGTGCCGTCGGCCAGCAAAATATCGACATGCTGCTGCACCTGATCATGATCGCGCGCCGTCACCGTGCCAAACCACTGGTTGCGGGCGCTGGTTTGCAATGAGAAGCGGGAGATGGCCGCCAGCAGGCTGTCGAGGGGCAGGGCGTCGTCATCGCTCAGCACGTCGAAGGCTTTTTGCTGAATTTGCGCCAGCAGATCGTAGAGCTGAATCAGGCGCTGGCCGTAGCGCGTGAGAATCGCACCGCCGCCGCCTTTGCCGCCCGTGGCGCGGTCGACCAGGGTCTGCTCGCTCAGGGTGTTCATCTCGTTGATGGCGTCCCAGGCACTCTTATAGCTGATGCCTGCATTCTTCGCGCCCTGGCTAATTGAGCCCGTTTGTTCTATCTGTTTAAGCAGGGCGATACGACGCGGATCGGCGAAAAGCTTCTGCTGAAGTCGAAGGGTAAGGAGAATTTCGGCCTGCATAAGACGGTGTCCTGGCAAAAAGCGTATTGTGACCCAATTGCCTGACAGCGCAAAGCCTACCGCACAAAAGGGGATGTTTTTCTGACTTTTCAGGTTAGAATACGTCCTTCACAGAGTCAGGAGAACACCATGTTAGAGTTGTTGAAAAGTCTGGTATTCGCCGTGATCATGGTACCCGTAGTGATGGCCATCATCCTCGGCGCCATCTACGGCTTAGGTGAAGTGTTCAACGTCTTTTCGAACATCGGTCATAAAGACCAGCCTAAAAAGCAGCATTAATTCCTCCCAAAACGCCCGGCTAGCCCGGGCGTTTTGCTCTCAAGTTTCTTCTTCTCCCGCCGATAGTATTCTCAGAATCAGCTTTGTTTACCCCTTAAACGGTACGATTTAACGCTAGGTTATCCTTACAGTTATCGTTATATTTATAAATATATAACGACACTCACAGGAGCTACAAATGGCACGCACATGGTTACGCCTTTTCGCAGGGGCAACACTGACACTCTCCGTCGCCGGACATGCACTGGCTGATGAAGGTAAAATCACGGTCTTTGCGGCGGCGTCGCTGACCAACGCGATGCAGGACATTGCGGCGCAGTACAAAAAAGAGAAAAACGTCGATGTTGTCTCTTCCTTTGCCTCGTCCTCAACCCTGGCGCGCCAGATTGAAGCCGGAGCGCCTGCGGATCTGTTTATTTCTGCCGATCAGAAATGGATGGATTATGCGGTAGAGAAAAAATCGATCGACACGGCCACCCGTGAAACCCTGCTGGGTAACAGCCTGGTGGTGGTCGCGCCAAAAGCCAGCGCGCAGGGCGAGTTCACCATCAACAAAGAGACCAACTGGACCAGCCTGCTGAAAGACGGCCGTCTGGCTGTCGGTGATCCGGATCACGTTCCGGCGGGTATCTACGCGAAAGAAGCGCTGCAAAAACTGGGTGCGTGGGATACATTGTCACCGAAACTGGCTCCGGCTGAAGACGTGCGCGGCGCTCTGGCGCTGGTGGAGCGCAACGAAGCCCCGCTGGGCATTGTGTACGGTTCCGATGCGGTTGCCGGTAAAGGGGTGAAAGTGGTCGCGACCTTCCCGGAAGACTCGCACAAGAAAGTGGAATACCCGATCGCCATTGTTGATGGACATAAAAATGCGACGGTCAGCGCCTTTTACGACTATCTGAAAGGGCCTGAAGCGTCAGCCATCTTTAAACGTTACGGATTTACGACTCACTAATGATATTGACCGATCCCGAATGGCAGGCCGTGCTGCTGAGCCTGAAAGTCTCTTCCCTGGCAGTTGCCTTTAGTTTGCCCTTTGGGATCTTCTTTGCCTGGCTGCTGGTTCGCTGCCAGTTTCCGGGCAAAGCCCTGCTCGACAGTATTCTCCATCTTCCTCTCGTGTTGCCGCCGGTAGTGGTCGGTTACTTATTGCTGATTGCAATGGGGCGACGCGGTTTTATCGGCCAGTATTTGTACGGCTGGTTCGGCCTGACGTTTGCCTTTAGCTGGCGCGGTGCGGTACTGGCGGCGGCGGTGATGTCCTTCCCCTTAATGGTACGGGCCATTCGTCTGGCGCTGGAAGGCGTCGACATTAAACTCGAGCAAGCGGCGCGCACGCTCGGTGCCGGGCGCTGGCGGGTGTTTTTCACCATCACGCTGCCTCTTACGCTGCCGGGCATTATCGTCGGCACGGTGCTGGCATTTGCCCGTTCCCTTGGCGAATTCGGCGCGACCATTACCTTCGTCTCAAACATTCCCGGTGAAACCCGCACCATTCCGTCGGCGATGTACACCCTGATTCAGACGCCGGGCGGGGAAGGGGCTGCCGCGCGGCTGTGCATTATCTCCATTGTGCTGGCGCTGGTGTCGCTGCTGATTTCTGAATGGCTGGCGCGTCTGAGCCGCGAGCGGATGGGGAAATAATCATGCTGGAACTCAACTTTAGCCAGACGCTGGGCAACCACTGCCTGACGCTCAACGAAACGCTGCCTGCATCCGGGATCACCGCCGTCTTTGGCGTGTCGGGCGCGGGGAAAACCTCGCTCATCAATGCCATCAGCGGGCTGACGCGTCCGCAGACGGGCCGGATTGTGCTCAACGACCGCGTGCTGCACGACGTTGAAAAGAAGATTTACCTGGCGCCTGAAAAACGCCGCGTCGGCTATGTTTTCCAGGATGCGCGGCTGTTCCCGCACTACAAAGTGCGTGGCAATCTGCGCTACGGCATGGCGAAAAGCATGGCCGGGCAGTTTGATAATCTGGTCAATCTACTCGGCATTGAGCCATTGCTGGAGCGCCTTCCGTCGTCACTCTCGGGCGGTGAAAAACAGCGTGTCGCGATTGGCCGCGCGCTGTTAACCGCGCCGGAATTGCTGCTACTAGATGAACCCCTGGCCTCGCTGGATCTCCCGCGTAAGCGCGAGCTGTTGCCTTATCTCCAGCGTCTGGCGCGCGAAATCAACATTCCGATGCTGTACGTCAGCCATTCGCTGGATGAGATCCTGCATCTGGCGGACAACGTACTGGTGCTGGAAAGCGGTAGCGTGAAAGCCTTTGGCCCGCTGGAAGAGGTGTGGGGCAGTAGCGTCATGCATCCGTGGCTGCCGAAAGAGCAGCAGAGCAGTATTCTGAAGGTCAGCGTGCTGGAGCATCATCCGCACTACGCCATGACCGCGCTGGCGCTGGGCGATCAGCATCTGTGGGTCAATAAGATCGACAAGCCGCTGCAATCCGCACTGCGCATCCGCATTCAGGCGTCTGACGTTTCCCTGGTGCTCCAGCCACCGCTGCAAACCAGCATCCGCAATATTCTGCGTGCGAAAGTGGCGCAATGTCTGGACGATAACGGGCAGGTGGAAGTGCAGCTGGAAGTGGGCAGCAGAAAGCTGTGGGCGCGCATCAGCCCGTGGGCCAGGGATGAGCTGGGCATCAAACCTGGCCTGTGGCTTTACGCGCAGATCAAGAGCGTCTCAATTACCACCTGATCACAGCAGGTGGGTATAAATGTACTGCGCGATGCTGTCGGTGGTGTTGTCACCAATCACCACGTTGGCGCGCGCTTTCACCGCATCGTCGGCATTGCCCATCGCTACGCCGGTTCCGGCGGCTTCGAGCATGCTGATGTCGTTGTAGTTATCCCCGAAGGCGATAACGTCTTTCATCGACCCGCCCTGAGATTCGACAAACTGCGTCAGACGCTTGCCTTTGCTGTTGCCTTTGCGCGCGATATCCACCTGATCGTGCCATGACCATTCACACTCAAGGCCCAGCGTCTGTTCAACGTGTTTCGCGAACGCGTTCAGTTTGCCGGTGTCTTCGTCGGTCAGGGCAAATTTCCAGATGGCCTTCACATCAGTTGCAGCCTGACGCAGAGAGGAGACCTGGGTAAAGACCGGACGCTGCGCTTCGGGCAAAGAGAGCGCCCAGTTGCTGGTGCGGGTCACGTGGCCGGTTGGGCGCTCATACATCATCGCATCATCCACATACATCAGGCCGTGAATGGCGTGCTCATCCAGCAGATCAATCAATTGCAGCGCCTGAGTCGAGGGCAGCGAATCGGCCTGGAGAACCTTTTTTGCATGATAATCATACAAATAAGTGCCATTACAACAAATTGCAGGTGTATCTAACGCCAGTGCCTGATAAAAAGGATGAATGGCAACGTGATGTCGACCGGTAACGATCAAGAGTTGATATCCCGCTTCCTGAGCACGCTTGAGTGCTTCGAGGGAGGAGGGAAGCAGGGTTTTTTGCGGGGTTAACAGCGTACCGTCTAAATCCAGAGCAATCACACGCGAGGTCATTTGTTCTTCCGGGTTAATATTGAATTTAAGGTCTTAGGGGATGGTACACCGAGAGACGTGGCCCACAAAATACCAGGCTAAAATTCAGCATTCACCGTTAAATTTACGCGCAGTGGAGAGGAGTAGTCATGAAACAAACCGTTTATACCGCCAGTCCTGAGAGCCAGCAGATCCACGTCTGGCGTTTGAATGCGGAAGGCTCGCTCACGCTGGTGCAGGTGGTTGATGTGCCGGGACAGGTGCAACCGATGGTGGTCAGCCCGGATAAACGTTTTCTGTATGTCGGCGTGCGCCCTGAGTTTCGCGTGCTGGCCTACCGCATTGCGCCGGACGATGGCGCATTGACCTATACCGCCGAAGCGCCGCTGCCGGGCAGCCCGACGCATATCTCTACGGATCGCAAAGGCCAGTTCATCTTCAGCGGTTCTTATAATTCTGGCTGCGTGAGCGTTACGCCTCTGGTCGATGGTCTTCCGCAGGGGACCGTGGACGTCGTCGAAGGGCTGGAAGGTTGCCACTCGGCGAATATCTCCCCGGACAACCGCACCCTGTGGGTTCCGGCGCTGAAACAGGACCGTATCTGCCTGTTCACCCTGAGCGACGACGGTCATCTGGCCGCGCAAACTCCGGCAGAGATTACCACCGTGGAAGGCGCAGGTCCGCGTCACATGGTGTTCCACCCGAATCAGCAGTACGCCTACGTGGTGAACGAGCTGAACAGCTCTGTCGATGTGTGGGAACTGAAGGATCCGAAAGGCCAGATTGAGCGCGTTCAGACGCTGGACATGATGCCGTCTGACTTCACCGACACCCGATGGGCGGCGGATATTCATATCACCCCAGACGGTCGCCATCTCTACGCCTGCGATCGTACTTCCAGCCTGATCACCATTTTCAGCGTCTCGGAAGATGGCAGCGTGCTGGCCATCGAAGGCTTCCAGCCGACCGAAACCCAGCCGCGCGGCTTTAATATCGACAACAGCGGCAAATTCCTGGTGGCGGCGGGACAGAAATCCCACCACATTGCGCTGTATGAAATCAAAGGCGAGCAGGGGCTGCTGGAAGAGAAAGGACGCTATGCCGTCGGCCAGGGGCCAATGTGGGTGGTGATTAACGCGCACTAAGTGGCGTAAAAGCAAAAAAACCTCGCGGATGCGAGGTTTTTTTATGCCCGGTGGTAGCCGGAAAGCACGTCAATATTACCAACACGACGATATTAATCCTTGCTGCCCGGTATGTAAAATCGATTGATTAATAACTCAGGACATTGTGCCGGCCTCAGAAATCTATCTGTCTGATTTTAAGCGCTGGAAAGGCAAAACCTTTATAAATTCCTAATTAACATTAACTGGGTTTATATACAGTTTTTAACGGGTATACTTCGTGGCGTTGGTTTGGTGTGTAGCAGTTCCGCAATTCAGGGATCATTTCAAGTCCTGGCTGGCGGGTGGTGCCGTCAGTGCCTTAACTGCGGAGCACGTCAATAATTACCAACAACTACGGGTGACAGGCAGCGGAAAGGTAAGCCGGTAGAAGTGCTCTATACCAAAGGAGTGGCGTATGAGCGGTGTGGAATGGACGATCCTGTTCCTGCAACTCATGGTTGCGATTATGCAACTGCTGGATGCGTATCTTAAACTAAGAGCCTGACGCATTCAGTCGCAGCAAAAAGGGGGATAATTATCCCCCTTTTGCTTATCTCTTACTGCTTCGGCTCAGCAACCACTTTGCTACCCAGACCGCGGTTGTTGTATTCCCACATGCGGTTGAAGTTCGCGTCGTTCAGATTGCGCTGCACGTTCCCTTTATCATCCATCGCACCGGTATTACCAGAGTACGGACGTTTGGAGATCGCCGCGTCGGCCCATGGTTTAGCCATGTTGAAGCCTTCGTTGATCACGCTGTCGCGGATCACGACCTGCCCGTTAGTGGCTGAGTCGATATCCAGCGAACGGCCCAACTGCGCCACGCCGTCACCGGATGCGGTGAAACGGCTGTTCACGGCCAGGAAGCCGTAGAACATGTTGGACAGCGTTGCCGGCGCAAACACGTAACCTTCCTGCTGCGTGCGGGAGTTCACCACGCGGAACTCAGTGTTATCAAACACCACTGCGCCACGACCGGAGACGATATCCACATCACCTTCGATATAGCTGTTGGTGACCTGAGTACGGGTCAGACGGTTATTCTGCAGGGCATTTTGCACGCCGCTGTTGGTCACGAAGAAGGTGTTCTGGCGACCGAGAACGTTCACGTTGTTGATCTGCACTTTGTCGCCGTCAGTACGCAGGGCAACCGCCTGATGGTTACCCGCATCCACGCTGTCACCCAGGGTGTTCTGGATGGTCAGGTTCTGCAGCTGCAGGCCGTTGTTCTGTGACCAGAATACTGCCGAGCACATCATGCCGACCGTCGCGGTCTGCTTGCTCTGGCAATTGTCGAACATGTACCACGCCGGTTTGCCTGGCATGTATTTCCCGGCCGGGTTCACCAGATGACGCCAGGTGTTACGGTCGATTTCAGAATCGATCGCCAGACCAATTTTCACGTCGATCGCTTTTTCACCGGTACCGTAAATGGTGATGCTGCCCGGTGCGGCAGGAACGTAGACCGTCCCTTCATACTCGCCTGGCAGGATTGCGATGTACTGGCGTGATGCGCTGTGCTTAGTAATCGCGGCGTCAACGGCAGCCTGAATGCTGGTGTGCGTCACGCCCTGGGTGCCTGCCGGGCCAACCACGAAGTTAGGCTGCGCAGGGATGCTAATAGAAGACGGTGTCCACGGAGCCGCGTTCGGGTCCATGGCAGAGTAATAATGCGCCGCGGTGAAGTTCTTCGCTTCACCAGCAGACAAAATTGGGCGAGAGCCGGTGCCTGGCGCAGCCTGCTCGGATGGCAGCTGGTCAGGTGGAGTTGAGCTGCACGCGGACAATGTCACGCCAAAGGCGAGTGCCAACGCCAGACGAGAAATCCTGGAAATGTTCAAGGGAAAGCTCCTTGCTTCACGAGTCTTAACGGGATGATCGAAATAGCCTGCTTTTTTATACTAAGTTGAGCGAAACGGGAAGATGAAAAGCTAAAAAGTTGCATATTTCACCCGCGCCCGGCGGGGAAGTCGTCACAAATAAATAACAATTTCCGTAAAGCGGGTTGACACAGGCAAACGAATGAAAATAAATGTCTATACAACCCATGACAAGCGGAACACCTATGCAGCAGCTTCATCCCGACGATGTCCTTTGGCGTAACGCACGGCTGGCGACCATGAACCCTGAGGAGCCAGAACCTTACGGGCTGCGCGAAAAGGTGGCGCTGGTTGTGCGCGGCGAGACGATTGTAGCGATCGACCCTGAATCGGAGCTCCCGGCGACGCATGCGCATCAGGTCGATCTCGAGGGGCGTCTGGTCACGCCGGGCCTGATTGATTGCCACACCCATCTGGTGTTTGGCGGCGATCGCGCGGCGGAGTGGGAGCAGCGCCTGAACGGCGTATCCTATCAAACCATTAGCGCCCAGGGCGGTGGGATCAATTCCACTGTTTCCGCCACGCGTGAAAGCGAGTCGCAAACGCTGCTAAAACGAGCGGAACAGCGCCTGCATCGCCTGATGCAGGAGGGCGTGACGACGCTGGAGATTAAATCGGGTTACGGACTCAACGCGCAGAGCGAAGAGAAAATGCTGCGCGTCGCGCAAACGCTGGCGCAAAACCATCCGGTGGAGATCAGCCCGACGCTGCTCGCCGCCCACGCCGTGCCGAAAGAGTATCGTCAGGATCCGGATGCGTACATCACACTGGTCTGCGAGCAGATCATGCCGACTCTCTGGCGCGAAGGGTTGTTTGAAGCCGTGGACGTGTTCTGCGAAAACGTCGGCTTTACGCCGCCACAAACCGAGCGGGTGTTTCAGGCCGCCGCTGCGCTCGGCATTCCCGTTAAAGGCCACGTGGAGCAACTGTCCAATCTGGGCGGCGCGGCATTAGTCAGCCGCTATCACGGCTGGTCTGCCGATCATATTGAGTATCTCGATGACGCAGGCGTGAGTGCGATGGCACACAGCGGCACGGTGGCGGTATTGCTGCCCGGCGCGTACTACTTCTTACAGGAACGCCAGCGCCCGCCGGTTGAACAGCTGCGAAAGCAGGGCGTGCCGATGGCTGTCGCGACGGATTACAACCCTGGCACCAGCCCGTTTGCCAGCCTGCATCTGGCGATGAACATGGCCTGCGTGCAGTTTGGTCTCACGCCGGAAGAGGCGTGGGCTGGCGTGACGCGTCACGCCGCGCAGGCGCTGGGGCGCGGGGCTACTCACGGTCAGTTAAAGGAAGGTTTCGTCGCTGATTTCATTGTCTGGGACGCCGAACGTCCGGTGGAGATGGTGTATGAGCCGGGGCGTAATCCGTTGTATCAGCGCATATTCCGAGGGAAAGTCTCATGAAACTCTGGCGGCCCACTTCGCCTGACATCTGGCAAGGGCGTGACGACAGCGCTGAGGCCCGCAACGCGCTGCGCCTCTACCAGACCCTTGCTCAGACCGGGCATTTTGCCCCCAAACATTCAGGCATTGCGCTGATAGGATTCGAATGCGATGCCGGTGTGAAACGCAACCACGGCAGGACCGGCGCGGCACAAGCCCCGGATGTGCTGCGCAAAGCGCTGGCCAATATGGCAAGCCACAGCGGGCACGACAATATTACCGATATGGGCACCATCACCGTTGAAGGCGACCAGCTGGAAGTTGCCCAGCGCGCGCTAAGTGACGCGGTGCAAGCCTGCCAGCAGTCGGGCATGCACACCCTGGTCTTCGGCGGCGGGCACGAAACGGCCTGGGCGCACGGTCGCGGGGTACTGGATGCCTTTGCGCAGGAGCGGGTGTTAATCATCAATCTCGACGCGCACCTCGATCTGCGCAAGGCAGAGCACGCCACGTCGGGCACGCCGTTCCGCCAGCTGGCGTTGTACTGCGAAGAGCAAAACCGTGAATTTCAGTACGCCTGTTTTGGCGTCAGCCGGGCGGCGAATACCCAGGCGCTGTGGGAGGAGGCGGCCCGTCTGCACGTCACCCTGGTGGAAGATCTCGATTTTCGCCGCGAGGCGTTACCCGCGCTGGAAAAGGTGCTGGCGCAGGCCGATCGCGTCTACCTGACTATCGATCTCGACGTCCTGCCTGCGGGAGAAATGCCGGCCGTTTCCGCCCCGGCGGCGCTCGGCGTTCCGGCCCTGGATCTTCTGCCGGTCATCGGCGAGATCTGCCGCAGCGGAAAACTCCAGGCGGTCGATTTAGTCGAATTTAACCCAACCTACGATCGCGACGGACAGGGCGCACGGCTTGCCGCGCGTCTGGCCTGGCAAATTGCTCACTGGTGGGCATAAAAATTTAAGGAGTTACGATGTTTTCACGCTCACCGAATCCGCCCACCGGCGCACCCGCACCTTTCTATGAAAAGGTAAAACTGGCTATCAGCGAGAAGATCGCCACCGGCGTCTGGCAGCCCCACGATCGCATTCCTTCCGAGGCCGAGCTGGTGGCGCAGTTTGGCTTTAGCCGCATGACCATCAACCGCGCCCTGCGCGAACTCACCGACGAGGGCCTGCTGGTGCGTTTGCAGGGCGTCGGGACCTTTGTTGCCGAGCCGAAAGGGCAGTCGGCGCTGTTTGAAATTCGCAGCATCGCCGACGAGATCGCCGCGCGCAATCATCAGCACCACTGCGAAGTGCTGGTGCTCGAGGAGACCCAGGCCAGCGCCGAGCAGGCGGTTGAGCTGAATGTCAAAGAGGGGGCGCGGATTTTTCACTCGGTGATGGTGCATTTTGAGAACGACATTCCGGTGCAAATTGAGGATCGCTGCGTCAACGCCGACCGGGTGCCCGACTATCTGCAGCAGGATTACACCCAAACCACGCCCCACGCCTGGCTATCGCAGGTCGCGCCGCTGACGGAGGGGGAGCACATCGTCGAAGCGGTGCGCGCCACGCCGCAGGAGTGCGAACTGCTGCGCATTAAAGAGCATGACCCGTGCCTGCTGATCCGCCGCCGCACCTGGTCTTCCGGGCAGATTGTGTCGCACGCCAGACTGTTATTCCCTGGCAGCCGATACCGCCTGCAAGGCCACTTTATGTCATAAGTTTTGAAAGCGTGATAGCTAACACAATATAACAAAATTGTATCTTTATTGTTAAATCCGACCTTGTGCGGGGTTGTCTATACAAGTATATCTGTTTGTATATTCCATCCCGTATGAGGACCACACAATGTCGTCAGGTAAATACCGTCAGCAGGATGTCCGCGCCCCGCGCACCACCACGCTCACCGCCAAAAGCTGGCTCACCGAAGCGCCGCTGCGCATGTTGATGAACAACCTCGATCCCGACGTCGCCGAAAACCCGCACGAGCTGGTGGTGTACGGCGGCATCGGTCGCGCAGCGCGGAACTGGGAATGCTACGACGCCATTGTGGAAGCGCTCACTAATCTCGAAATCGACGAAACCCTGCTGGTGCAATCCGGTAAACCGGTCGGGGTGTTCAAAACCCATAAGAATGCGCCGCGCGTGCTGATCGCCAACTCGAACCTCGTCCCGCACTGGGCAACCTGGGAACACTTCAACGAACTGGACGCCAAAGGGCTGGCGATGTACGGCCAGATGACCGCGGGCAGCTGGATCTACATCGGCAGCCAGGGCATCGTGCAGGGCACCTACGAAACCTTCGTCGAAGCCGGGCGTCAGCACTACAACGGCTCCCTGAAAGGGCGCTGGGTCCTGACCGCCGGGCTGGGCGGAATGGGCGGCGCGCAGCCGCTGGCGGCGACGCTGGCGGGCGCTTGCTCACTCAACATCGAATGCCAACAAAGCCGCATCGATTTCCGCCTGCGCACCCGCTATGTCGATGAACAGGCCGATAATCTGGATGACGCTCTGGCGCGCATTCAGAAATATACCTCCGAAGGTAAAACCGTGTCGATCGCCCTGTGCGGCAACGCGGCGGATATCGTCCCGGAACTGGTGGTGCGCGGCGTTCGCCCGGACATGGTGACCGACCAGACCAGCGCCCACGATCCGCTCCACGGCTATCTGCCGAAAGGCTGGACGTGGGAAGCGTATCAGCAAAAATCCCAGAGCGACCCGGAAGGGACGGTGCTGGCCGCCAAACGCTCGATGGCGGAGCATGTGTCGGCGATGCTGGCCTTCAGCAAGATGGGCGTGCCGACCTTCGACTACGGGAACAACATTCGCCAGATGGCGAAAGAGATGGGCGTGGAAAACGCCTTCGACTTCCCCGGTTTTGTCCCGGCTTATATTCGCCCGCTGTTCTGTCGCGGTATCGGTCCGTTCCGCTGGGTGGCGCTCTCCGGCGACCCGGAAGATATCTACAAAACCGATGCCAAAGTGAAAGAGATCGTCGCCGACGATGCGCATCTGCACCACTGGCTGGACATGGCCCGCGAACGCATTAATTTCCAGGGGCTGCCGGCGCGTATCTGCTGGGTGGGCCTCGAGTGGCGGCAAAAACTCGGCCTGGCGTTCAACGAAATGGTGCGCAGCGGTGAAGTTTCCGCGCCGATTGTTATTGGCCGCGACCACTTAGATTCCGGCTCGGTCGCCAGCCCGAACCGTGAAACCGAAGCCATGCAGGACGGCTCCGACGCGGTCTCCGACTGGCCGTTACTCAACGCCTTATTGAATACCGCCAGCGGCGCGACCTGGGTGTCACTGCACCACGGCGGCGGCGTGGGGATGGGCTTCTCGCAGCATGCGGGGATGGTGATTGTTTGCGACGGCACCGACGAAGCCGCCGCGCGCATTGCCCGCGTACTGCACAACGACCCGGCGACAGGCGTGATGCGCCATGCCGATGCGGGGTATGACATCGCGATTGACTGTGCGAAAGAGCAGGGACTGAACCTGCCGATGGTCGCCGCCACACAAGGAAAACACTGATGAATTCACTGACTATCACCCCCGGTGCGCTGACTTTTGCTCACCTGCGCAGCGCCTGGCGTCAGCCGGTGACGCTAAAACTGGATGAAACCGCCCATCAGGCGATCAACGAAAGCGTCGCCTGCGTCGAAGCCATTGTCGCCGAAGACCGCACGGCCTACGGGATTAACACCGGTTTCGGCCTGCTGGCCCAGACCCGCATCGCCACCCACGATCTGGAAAACTTGCAGCGCTCGCTGGTGCTGTCGCACGCGGCAGGCGTCGGCGAACCGCTGGATGACGAGATCGTGCGCCTGATGATGGTGCTGAAAATTAACAGCCTGGCGCGCGGTTTTTCCGGCATCCGCCTGAGCGTGATTCAGGCGCTGATCGCCCTGGTCAACGCGCAGGTCTATCCGTGGATCCCGGCCAAAGGTTCCGTTGGTGCATCAGGCGATCTGGCTCCGCTGGCGCATATGTCGCTTCTGCTGCTGGGCGAAGGCAAAGCGCGCTGGCAGGGGCAATGGCTGCCTGCCAAAGAGGCATTGCAAAAAGCCGGATTAGAGCCGATTACGCTCGCGGCGAAAGAGGGACTGGCCCTGCTGAACGGCACTCAGGCGTCCACGGCGTTTGCCCTGCGCGGTCTGTTCGAAGCCGAAGATCTGTTTGCTTCGGCGGTGGTGTGCGGTGCGCTGACCACTGAAGCGGTGCTCGGCTCGCGTCGTCCGTTTGATTCGCGCATTCACGAGGTTCGCGGTCAGCGTGGGCAAATTGACGCGGCGGCGATGTACCGCCACGTGCTTACCGATACCAGCGCGATTGCCGACTCGCATCACAACTGCGAGAAAGTGCAGGATCCTTACTCCCTGCGCTGTCAGCCGCAGGTGATGGGCGCGTGTCTGACGCAAATCCGTCAGGCCGCCGAAGTGCTGCTGGTGGAAGCCAATGCCGTTTCCGATAATCCTCTGGTCTTCGCCGAGCAGAACGAAGTGGTCTCCGGCGGGAACTTCCACGCGGAGCCGGTGGCGATGGCCGCCGATAATCTGGCGCTGGCGATTGCCGAAATCGGCGCACTTTCCGAGCGTCGTATCGCCCTGATGATGGATAAACACATGTCGCAGCTGCCGCCGTTCCTGGTGCGCAACGGCGGAGTCAACTCCGGGTTTATGATTGCCCAGGTGACCGCCGCCGCGCTGGCGAGCGAGAACAAAGCCCTGTCGCACCCGCACAGCGTCGACAGCCTGCCGACGTCTGCCAATCAGGAAGACCATGTGTCGATGGCGCCTGCCGCCGGGCGTCGTCTTTGGGAGATGGCGTACAACACGCGCGGCGTGATTGCAGTCGAGTGGCTGGCGGCAGTGCAGGGGATCGATCTGCGCGAAGGTCTCAAATCCAGCCCGCTGCTGGAGCAGGCGCGGCAAAACCTGCGTGAACACGTGACGCACTATGACGACGACCGCTTCTTTGCGCCGGATATTGATAAGGCGATGGAACTGCTGAGTAAGGGGAGTCTGGTCGGATTATTGCCTGCGATATTGTAAAAAACGCCCGGTGGCGCTGCGCTTACCGGGCCTACAAAGCACGACGGTAGGCCGGGTAAGGCGAAGCCGCCACCCGGTTTTTTTCACGAATACATCGCCGTAATCGACGCACTGCCCAGCGTATGGAAATGCACGTTAAAGCCCACCATCGCGCCGCTCGCGCCTTCATCCACGTCAATCTTCTCAACGTCCAGCGCGTGCACGGTGAAAATATAGCGGTGCGTTTCGCCTTTTGGCGGTGCCGCGCCACCGTATCCCGCTTTGCCGAAATCGGTGCGGGTTTGAATAGCCGCGTCTGGCAGCGCCACCAGATCGGAGCCGGAGCCCTGCGGCAGCACGCGCGTGTCGGCCGGGAGGTTGGCGACGATCCAGTGCCACCAGCCGGAACCGGTCGGTGCGTCCGGGTCATAGCAGGTCACGACAAAACTCTTGGTCCCCGGCGGAACCTCGTCCCAGGCCAGGTGCGGCGAAATATTATCGCCCTGATAGCCCATACCGTTAAATACGTGACGCTCGGGCAATTTCTCACCGTCGCGCAGATCCTGACTGAAAATCTTCATACGATTTCTCCTCGGTAGCGGTGCAAAAAGTGTAAACCATCCACAGCATACCGAGGCTAAGGCGTTGGGTTAAATCGCAAAATGTGCGGGAATGTTAACGGCCTCGACCACCGCGCGGGTCAGTTTGTGCAACTGCTGCGGGGTAATGATGTACGGCGGCATCAGATAAATCAGTTTGCCGAACGGGCGCACCCACACGCCGCGCTCTACAAAGAAACGCTGCAATGCCGCCATGTTGACCGGGTGTGTCGTTTCGACCACGCCAATCGCCCCCAGCACGCGCACATCGGCGACAAATTCAGAATTTGCCGCGCTCGCCAGTTCGCGGGTGAGCTGTGATTCAATTGCCGCCACCTGCGCCTGCCATTCGCCACTCTCCAGAATCGCCAGACTTTCGCTGGCGACCGCGCAGGCCAGCGGATTCCCCATAAAGGTCGGGCCGTGCATAAAGCAACCCGCTTCCCCGTCGCTGATGGTGTCGGCCACGTGGCGCGTGGTCAGCGTCGCGGAGAGGGTCATGGTGCCGCCCGTCAGGGCTTTGCCGAGGCACAAAATATCCGGCGCGATGCCCGCATGTTCACAGGCAAACAGCTTACCGGTGCGACCAAACCCGGTGGCGATTTCATCGGCGATCAGCAGGATACCTTCGCGGTCACACATCTTACGAATGCGTTTTAGCCACTCCGGATGGTATATGCGCATCCCGCCCGCGCCCTGAACCACCGGCTCCAGAATCACGGCGGCGATCTCGTGGCGATGGGCTGCCATCAGTCGGGCAAAGCCGACCATGTCCATCTCGTTCCATTCGCCGTCAAAACGGCTCTGCGGCGCCGGAGCAAACAGGTTTTCCGGTAGATAGCCCTGCCACAGGCTGTGCATGGAGTTATCCGGATCGCAGACCGACATCGCGCCGAAGGTGTCGCCGTGGTAGCCGTTGCGGAAGGTCAGGAAACGCTGGCGCGGATCGCCTTTCGCCTGCCAGTACTGCAGCGCCATTTTCATCGCCACTTCCACCGCCACCGAACCCGAATCGGCGAGGAAAACGCATTCCAGCGATGCCGGAGTCATGGAGACCAGACGACGACACAGGTCAATCGCCGGCTGATGGGTGATCCCGCCAAACATCACGTGGGACATCTGGTCAATTTGCGTTTTCATCGCCGCATTCAGGCGCGGATGGTTGTACCCGTGGATGGTCGCCCACCAGGAGGACATCCCGTCGACCAGCGTTTCGCCGGTCGCCAGATGCAGTTCGCACCCGCGCGCCGAGGCGACCGGATAGACGGGTAACGGCTGGGTCATGGAGGTGTAGGGGTGCCAGATATGCTGCTTGTCGAAGGCGAGATCGTCCTGGGTCATAATCGACTTGTAAACCATTTTGAAAAGTTTTAGGTTTACGAGTATAAACCGAACCCACAATGAACTAAACCCCTTTTGGAGAAGCCCGATGGCTAATCACCCGCGCTGGACAATGTCGCAAGTCACCGAATTATTTAACAAACCTTTCCTCGAACTGATGTTCGAAGCCCAGCAAATCCACCGTCAGCACTTCGATCCGCGCCACGTGCAGGTCAGCACGCTGCTGTCGATCAAAACCGGTGCCTGCCCGGAAGACTGCAAATATTGCCCACAAAGTGCGCGCTATAAAACCGGGCTCGAAGCCGAGCGTCTGATGGAAGTTGATCAAGTCCTCGACTCGGCACGGAAAGCAAAAAACGCCGGTTCGACCCGCTTCTGTATGGGTGCAGCGTGGAAAAACCCGCATGACCGTGACATGCCGTATCTCGAGCAGATGGTGCAGGGCGTGAAAGCCATGGGTCTTGAAGCCTGCATGACCCTCGGCACGCTGAACGAAACCCAGGCGCAGCGCCTGTCGGCGGCAGGCCTGGACTACTACAACCACAACCTCGACACCTCGCCGGAATTCTACGGCAACATCATCACCACCCGAACCTATCAGGAGCGCCTGGACACCCTCGATAAGGTGCGCGACGCGGGAATTAAAGTCTGTTCCGGCGGGATCGTGGGCTTAGGCGAAACGGTGAAAGATCGCGCGGGCCTGCTGTTGCAGCTGGCGAATTTGCCGACCCCTCCGGAAAGCGTGCCGATCAACATGCTGGTGAAGGTCAAAGGTACGCCAATGGCGGATAACGACGATGTGGATGCGTTTGATTTTATCCGCACCATCGCCGTGGCGCGCATCATGATGCCGACCTCGTTCGTGCGCCTCTCCGCTGGCCGCGAGCAGATGAGCGAGCAGACCCAGGCGATGTGCTTCATGGCGGGCGCCAACTCGATTTTCTACGGCTGCAAACTGCTGACCACGCCAAACCCGGAAGAGGACAAAGACGTCCAGCTGTTCCGTAAGCTGGGGCTGAATCCGCATCAGACCGAGGTGCTGTCGGGGGATAACGAGCTGGAAGAGCAGCTTTTCAACGCCGACACCGAACAATATTACAACGCGGCAGCCGTATGACCTGGCAGCAGCGCATTGACGCCGCCCTTGAAGAACGCCGGGCGGCGGACGCGTTTCGCACCCGCACGGCGGTTGAAGGCGGCGGTCGCTTTCTGATCCGCGATACGCGTCGGTTCTGCAATTTTTCGAGCAACGATTATCTGGGCATAAGCCAGCATCCGGCGGTTATCCGCGCCTGGCAGCAGGGAGCGGAAAGCTGGGGCGTCGGCAGCGGCGGATCGGGGCATGTGACGGGCTATACCACCGCGCATCAGGCGCTGGAAGAGCAGCTTGCCGACTGGCTCGGCTACCCGCGCGCGCTGCTCTTTATCTCCGGTTTTGCCGCCAATCAGGCGCTCATTGCCGCTCTGATGGGCAAAGAGGATCGGATTGTGGCTGACCGCTTGAGCCACGCCTCGCTGCTCGAAGCCGCCAGTCTTAGCCCGGCGCAGCTGCGTCGGTTTGCCCACAACGACGCCACTCAGCTCAATACGTTGCTGGCGAAATCCTGCGACGGGCAACAGCTGGTGGTGACCGAAGGGGTGTTCAGCATGGACGGCGACAGTGCGCCGCTGGCAGAGCTGCACGCCGCCGCGCGGGAGCACAACGCCTGGCTGCTGGTGGATGACGCCCACGGGATTGGCGTGCTCGGCGAGGAAGGGCGCGGGAGTGCCGCCAGCCAGGGTGTCAAACCGGAGCTGCTGATTGTGACCTTTGGCAAAGGGTTTGGCATCAGCGGTGCGGCGGTGCTGTGCAGCGAATCCGTCGCGGATTACCTGCTGCAGTTCGCCCGGCATCTGATCTACAGCACCAGCATGCCGCCCGCCCAGGCGGTGGCGCTGCAGGCCGCGCTGCAAGTTATTCGCAGCGACGAGGGGGAAGATCGTCGGCAAACCCTGGCGGCGCATATCCAACGCTTCCGGGCAGGCGTTCGCGAGCTGCCCTGGCGGATGACCGACTCGCAAAGCGCCATTCAGCCGCTGATCGTCGGCGAGAACAGCCGCGCGTTACGCCTGGCGCAGCAGCTTCGCGATCGCGGTATGTGGGTCACGGCGATTCGTCCGCCGACGGTTCCTGCGGGCACCGCGCGTCTGCGTCTGACTCTGACCGCCGCGCATCACACCCAGGACATCGACGACTTACTGGAGGCGCTACATGACGCCGGTGAATAAGCAGGCCATCGCCTCGGCCTTCGGGCGCGCGGCGCAGAGCTACTCTCAGCACGATGAGTTGCAGCGCCGCAGCGCCCGAGGGCTGAAAACGTTTCTTGGCGAAGGACGATTTAACGCCGTGCTGGATGCGGGCTGCGGCCCTGGCGCGAACAGCCGTGCCTGGCGCGAGGCGGGCAGCCATGTGACGGCCCTCGATCTCTCGCCGCAGATGCTGGAACAGGCACGCTATCAGCAGGCGGCGGACGATTATCTGGTGGGCGATATCGAAGCCATTCCACTGCCGGACGCGCAGTTTGACCTCGTCTGGAGTCATCTGGCGGTGCAGTGGTGCGCCAGTCTCCCGCAGGCGCTGCGCGAACTCTGTCGGGTGACGCGCCCCGGCGGAACCGTCGCCTTTACGACGCTGCTGGCCAACTCGCTGCCGGAGCTGAATCAGGCCTGGCGCGCGGTGGATGAACAGCCGCACGCCAACCGTTTTTTATCTGAGCAGGCGGTGAAGGATGCTCTGGCGGGGTGGCGCTACCGGGCCACCACGGAGGTCATCACGCTTTCCTTCAGCGATGCCCTGAGCGCCATGCGCTCCCTGAAAGGCATTGGTGCTACCCATCTGCACGGCGGACGGGGGCGCAAACCGCTGACGCGCGGAGAACTCACGCGCCTCGAACTGGCGTGGCCGCGCGAGCGGGGCGAGTTCCCGCTCTCTTATCAACTTTTTCATGGGATTATCGAACGTGACTGAACGTTATTTTGTCACCGGCACCGACACCGAAGTCGGTAAAACCGTCGCCAGCTCGGCGCTGCTGCAGGCGGCGCGTTTGCAGGGATTCACCACCGCCGGGTACAAACCGGTAGCGTCCGGCAGCGAGATGACGGCGGAAGGCCTGCGCAACTCGGACGCGCTGGCGCTGCAGCGCCACAGCACGCTTACGCTGGCTTATGAGGAGGTGAATCCATACACCTTCGCCGAGCCGACGTCGCCGCACATCATTAGCGCCGACGTGCAGCGCCCGATTGAATTCCCGGTGCTCTCTGCGGGCCTGCGCGCGCTGGAGCAGAAAGCGGAATGGGTACTGGTCGAAGGGGCGGGCGGCTGGTTTACGCCGCTCTCAGACCGTCAGACCTTCGCCGACTGGGTGCAGGACGAACAGTTGCCGGTGATCCTCGTCGTCGGCGTCAAACTGGGCTGTATCAATCACGCCATGCTCACGGCGCAGGCGATCACCCAGGCCGGACTGCGCTTCGCAGGCTGGATTGCCAACGA
This sequence comes from Lelliottia sp. EB106-05-01-XG201, assembly GCF_058791735.1. Classification (NCBI taxonomy): domain Bacteria; kingdom Pseudomonadati; phylum Pseudomonadota; class Gammaproteobacteria; order Enterobacterales; family Enterobacteriaceae; genus Lelliottia; species Lelliottia sp. EB106-05-01-XG201. Next base: position 3,210,608 of record NZ_JBYTDV010000001.1, on the reverse strand, counting down.
CGTGGTCGCGCCGGGAAAACGTCATCAGGAGTATCTCGCCACGCTGCAACGCGTGCTTCCTGCGCCGTTCCTCGGGGAAATTCCGTGGCTGGCTGACGGCGCTGAACAGGCCGAGACCGGCCAGTATCTGGATCTCAGCGCCTTGCATCCCGCGACATCCAGTGCGCAATAAGCGCCTCATCCAGCTCGTTAACGTGGCCCTGGGCCACGTTACGGCCGCGATACAGCACGCAAAAACGATCCGCTACCCGGCGGATAAACGACAGCTGCTGCTCCGCTAACAGGACCGTCATCCCCAGCTCGCGACTTAAACGCATCAGCAGCTGCGCCAGCTTATGGGCAAACGTGGTTCCCGTGCCGTGCAGCGGCTCATCCAGAATCAGCAGGCGAGGGCGAGTGATGAGTGCATTGGCGAGAGCGAGCTGGTACTGCTCCTCGGGCGACATGCCCGTCGCACGCGCGTGGCGTAGCGGCCAGAGCTGGGGGAACAGGGCGTAAATTTCACCGCTCGCACCGGCATCCGGTGCGCCTTTGGCGCGCATTGCCACGTGCAGGTTCTCCTCGACGGTGAGCTGCGAGAAAATCCGCCTGTCCTGCGAAACATAGCCAATCCCCGGCATCGCGCACTGCGTCGGTGCAGCGTTGCGCAAATCGCACGGTGGTGCGCCCGCTTCATGCCAGATAATGGTGCCACTTTCTATCGGTAACTGACCGGTGATGCAGTTGATCAGCGTCGTTTTGCCCATTCCCGGCAGCCCGATAACGCCCGTGCACATCCCCGGCGGCAAATCCAAATCCACATTCCACAGCGTGTGCTGGCTTCCATAGAACTGATTAACAGCGCGCAGACTTAACATAATGCTCTCCTGTAAACGCGTGAGGGATAAGACGTCATCAGGAATGTGCAAAACCCCTGCCATAAACGGCAATCCGGTCAAATAAACGGCAATTTTAAGATTAGGCTCACAAAGGTTAAGCGTGGCTACAGGGCACAGAATGCCTGAATTGTGATTAAGATCTCGCCAGTGGCTTATGCGCCGTGGGACTGATTATCATCAAAAATGAGTGATAAATATTTTTTACGGACATGCCCATGGGAAAAACCGGGAATTTGCCGAGGGGCGCTCTATATGGGCTGGAAGCAGTTATCCACTATTCCTGTGGATAACCATGTGCATTAGAGTTAGAAAACCTGAGGCAAGCGAGAGAAGACGCGGCCTGCGCCTGAATTGATGCGAAACGCGGCTTTAAGAAATATCTTCTATGAATTAACGAGTTAGACAAAAGCAATCATCGTCATGAAAGTGTCACCTGCTGCCATAAAACTATCATTACGTAGCTTGACAAATGTTAAAAATAGAAATGTTCTGGGGATAACCGCACATCGCTGGTGTTTTATCTTGTCACAGCCTAAATTTTGACCAGTTTCGTGCTCATGAGTCGGATGCTAATCCAGATATCCTTACACGCCACTGGTTTTACATCCAGTATTTATTACTGGCAAATTTACCAGCCGCGAGTAAAATTACTCACTGCCGCTTTTTCCGTCACCAGGTTGTCGCCCATGAGTAAACTATTCAAACTGAATTCTGCCTTCCGTCCTTCTGGCGATCAGCCGGAGGCGATCCGCCGCCTGAAAGAGGGGCTGGAGGACGGGCTGGCGCACCAGACTCTGCTGGGCGTGACCGGCTCAGGCAAGACCTTTACCGTCGCCAACGTGATTGCGGATTTGCAGCGCCCGACGATGGTACTGGCCCCCAACAAAACCCTGGCGGCGCAGCTGTACGGTGAGATGAAAGAGTTCTTCCCGGATAACGCCGTCGAGTATTTCGTCTCCTACTACGATTACTACCAGCCAGAAGCCTACGTACCGAGCTCTGACACCTTCATCGAGAAGGACGCCTCGGTGAACGAACACATCGAGCAGATGCGTCTCTCGGCGACCAAAGCGCTGCTGGAGCGTCGGGATGTGATCGTGGTGGCTTCTGTTTCTGCGATCTACGGTCTGGGCGATCCGGACCTTTATCTCAAGATGATGCTGCATCTGACCAACGGAATGATCATCGATCAGCGCGCGATTGTCCGTCGTCTGGCGGAGCTGCAATATGCGCGCAACGATCAGGCCTTCCAGCGCGGCACCTTCCGTGTGCGCGGCGAAGTGATCGACATCTTCCCGGCGGAATCCGACGATCTGGCTCTGCGCGTTGAGCTGTTCGATGAAGAGGTGGAGCGTCTGTCCCTTTTTGACCCGCTGACCGGGCACGTCGAGTCGGTGATCCAGCGCTTCACCATCTACCCGAAAACCCACTACGTCACCCCGCGCGAGCGTATCGTGCAGGCGATGGAGGAGATCAAAGTCGAGCTGGCGGACCGCCGGAAAGTGCTGCTGGCGAATAACAAACTGCTCGAAGAGCAGCGCCTGAGCCAGCGTACGCAGTTCGATCTCGAAATGATGAACGAGCTGGGCTACTGCTCGGGGATCGAAAACTACTCGCGCTATCTCTCGGGGCGCGGCCCTGGCGAGGCGCCGCCGACGCTGTTCGATTATCTTCCGGCTGACGGGCTGCTGGTGGTGGACGAATCCCACGTCACCATTCCGCAAATCGGCGGGATGTATCGCGGTGACCGCGCGCGTAAAGAGACGCTGGTGGAGTACGGTTTCCGTCTGCCATCGGCTCTCGATAACCGCCCGATGAAATTTGAAGAGTTTGAAGCGCTGGCACCGCAAACGATCTACGTCTCGGCCACGCCTGGGGCCTACGAGCTGGAGAAATCCGGTGACGAGGTGATCGATCAGGTGGTGCGTCCAACCGGCCTGCTGGATCCGATAATCGAAGTGCGTCCGGTGGGAACTCAGGTGGACGATCTGCTCTCAGAGATCCGTGCTCGCGCATCGGTCAACGAACGCGTGCTGGTCACAACGCTGACCAAACGCATGGCGGAAGATTTAACCGAGTACCTCGAAGAGCACGGGGAGCGCGTGCGCTATCTGCACTCGGATATCGATACCGTTGAGCGTATGGAGATCATCCGCGATTTGCGTCTCGGGGAGTTCGATGTGCTGGTGGGGATCAACCTGTTGCGAGAAGGTCTCGACATGCCGGAAGTGTCGCTGGTGGCGATTCTGGACGCCGATAAAGAGGGCTTCCTGCGTTCAGAGCGATCGCTGATTCAGACCATTGGCCGCGCGGCGCGTAACATCAACGGCAAAGCGATTCTGTACGGCGATAAGATTACGGCGTCGATGGCGAAAGCGATTGGCGAAACGGAGCGTCGTCGTGAGAAACAGCAGCAGTACAACGAAGAGAACGGCATTACGCCGCAGGGTCTGAACAAGAAAGTGGTGGATATTCTGGCGCTGGGTCAGGGGATCGCGAAAACCAAAGGGCGCGGCAAAGCGCGTCATCCGGTGGAAGCCGATCCGGTTGAACTGCTGCTGACGCCGAAGGCGCTGCAGCAGAAAATCCATGAGCTGGAAGGGCAGATGATGCAGCATGCGCAGAATCTGGAGTTTGAAGAGGCGGCGCAGATCCGCGACCAGCTGCATAAGTTGCGGGATTTGTTTATTGCGGCGTCGTAGCGGCTTTTGCCGGGTGGCGGCTTCGCCTTACCCGGCCTACGATTCGAGCCGTTATACGTCCCTTGTAGGCCCGATAAGCGTAGCGCCATCGGGCGAAGTCAGCTTACCCCAGCGCCTGAATCGCTTTCTCCAGCGCCAGGCGCAGCAAATGCCGGTCGTGGCGATACTTAATATCGCTCGCTTCCAGCTCTTCCTGCACCACTACCCGTCCTTCCATCCCTGAAACATCCACCTTCGGCCCAACGACCACACCGTCGATAATTTTCTTACCGACGTACTGCTCCATCAGATTCAGTTTATCCGCAAGCGACAGGCTGGCAGCGGCAGGGCTGAGCTCTTTCCCCAGATTGCCGATGTAGACCATCGGGGCTGGCGTCCTGCGCAGCGCCTGCGCCAGCTCTTTCACCAGCAGCAGCGGCATCAGGCTGGTGTAAAAACTGCCCGGCCCGATAAGAATCAAATCCGCTTCGCCGATCGCTTCCACCGCTTCGCGAGTGGCCGGAACGGAAGGGTAGGTCATCAGCTCCTGAGGCGGCAAAATCAGCTGGTCAATATTCACCTCGCCATAGACTTCATGGCCTTCGGTGTCGATCGCCATCAAATCGACCGGTTGTTCTGACATAGGGATCAGGAATGCATCCACTTTCAGCAGGTTTCGGATTAAATTAATCGCCTCCAGCGGGCGCACGCTCAGGTGATCCAGCGCCTTTAACATCAGATTTCCGAGGTTATGCCCGGAAAGCTCACCATTCCCGCTAAAACGATACTCAAACATCGCCGAAGCGACGCTTTGTTCGGTAATTAACTGGTTAAGACAGTTACGCATATCGCCCCAGGCGATGCCGCCTTCGGAACGACGGATACGACCTGTAGAGCCCCCGTTATCGGTGGTGGTCACGATCCCGGTGAGCCTGGAGCCCAGCGAGGATAATGACGACATCACCCGCCCCAGCCCATGCCCTCCGCCGAGAGCGACCACACGGTCAAGATCCGCAAAAGTGCGATTGCGCATACACATTCCTTATCACATTCGATCCGCGTAACAGTAACCCAACTACCCCTAAAAGACGATGCCCGACCCCCGGCAAAATGACGTATATCAATGCGAAACTGTGATTTTTACGTATTCTGTAGTGAAAGTGCGCGATCTGGTCGCTATATATATAATTATATAGCGAAAGCGGCGAATGGCGAAAGTGCCATTTCCGCGCTACTATCGGCATAACCCACGTTTTCGAAAATGAAAACATACACTCTAGCCCTGGCGCCTGTGTCACTTGATATGGCGCCCTGGCCGTAGCGGCAACGCTACCAGGGTACAGAAAGAAATGACTGTGCCTCCCGTACTGGAAAGGTGTACATGGCTTCTCAACTCACAGATGCTTTCGCGCGTAAGTTTTTCTATTTACGTCTGTCGATTACCGATGTGTGCAATTTTCGTTGCACCTATTGCCTGCCGAACGGCTACAAGCCGGGCAGCGTCACCAATAACGGATTTCTCACCGTCGACGAAGTGCGCCGCGTGACGCGCGCCTTCTCTGAGCTCGGCACGGAAAAAGTGCGTCTCACGGGTGGCGAGCCCTCCCTGCGTCGTGATTTCCCCGACATCATCGCCGCCGTTCGCGAAAACGCCAGCATTCGTCAAATCGCCGTCACCACCAATGGCTATCGCTTAGCCCGCGATGTCACCCAGTGGCGTGATGCCGGTCTCACGGCCATCAACGTCAGCGTCGACAGCCTCGACGCGCGCCAGTTTCACGCCATTACCGGGCAGGATAAATTCCGCCAGGTGATGGAAGGCATCGACGCGGCGTTTGAAGCCGGTTTCGACAAGGTCAAAGTCAACACGGTGTTGATGCGCGATGTGAATCATCACCAGCTCGACACCTTCCTCGCGTGGGTCAAACCCCGCCGCATTCAACTGCGTTTTATTGAGCTGATGGAAACGGGCGAGGGCAGCGATCTGTTCCGCCGTCATCATATCTCCGGCATGGTGCTGCGCGATGAACTGCTCAAACGCGGCTGGATCCACCAGATTCGCCAGCGCAGCGACGGCCCGGCGCAGGTCTTTTGTCACCCGGATTACGAAGGGGAAATTGGGCTTATCATGCCCTATGAGAAAGATTTCTGCGCCACCTGCAACCGTCTGCGCGTCTCCTCTGTCGGCAAACTGCATCTGTGCCTGTTCGGCGACGGCGGCGTGGATCTTCGCGATTTGCTGGCAGACGATGCCCAACAGGACGCTCTCGAAGCGCGCATTTCTGCGGCTCTGACGCATAAAAAACAGACCCATTTCCTGCATCAGGGCGACACCGGGATTACACAAAACCTGTCCTACATCGGCGGGTAATCGGCTTAAAAGGAACCAGAAAATGAGTCAGGTCAGCGCTGAATTTATTCCGACGCGTATTGCTATTCTTACCGTTTCTGAGCGCCGTGGCGAAGAGGACGACACCTCCGGCCACTGGCTGCGCGATGCTGCCCACGAAGCGGGGCACAGCATTGTTGATAAAGCGATTGTGAAAGAGAACCGCTACGCCATTCGCGCCCAGGTCTCTCAGTGGATTGCCAGCGACGAGGTGCAGGTGGTGTTAATCACCGGCGGCACCGGTTTTACCGCAGGCGATCAGGCGCCAGAAGCGCTGCTCCCGCTGTTTGACCGTGAAGTCGAAGGCTTTGGCGAAGTGTTCCGCATGCTCTCCTTTGAAGAGATCGGCACCTCGACATTGCAGTCGCGTGCGGTGGCCGGGATTGCCAACAAAACGCTGATTTTTGCCATGCCGGGCTCGACCAAAGCCTGCCGCACGGCGTGGGAAAACATCATTGCTCCGCAGCTCGATGCCCGCACCCGTCCGTGTAATTTTCATCCTCATTTGAAGAAGTAAGCTATGTCGCAACTGACCCACATTAACGCCGCGGGCGAAGCCCATATGGTGGATGTCTCCGCCAAGGCCGAAACGGTGCGCGAAGCGCGCGCCGAAGCCTTCGTGACCATGTTGCCAGAAACCCTGGCGATGATTATCGACGGCAGCCACCACAAGGGCGACGTCTTCGCCACCGCCCGTATCGCCGGAATCCAGGCCGCAAAACGCACCTGGGATCTAATTCCTCTCTGCCATCCGCTGATGCTCAGCAAGGTGGAAGTGAACCTGCAGGCCGAGCCGGAGCACAACCGTGTGCGCATCGAGACGCTGTGCCGTCTGACCGGCAAAACGGGCGTCGAAATGGAAGCCTTAACGGCGGCCTCCGTGGCGGCGCTGACCATTTACGATATGTGCAAAGCGGTACAGAAAGATATGGTGATTGGCCCGGTTCGTCTGCTGGCGAAAAGCGGCGGCAAATCCGGCGATTTCAGGGTGGACACTCATGATTAACGTGCTCTTTTTTGCTCAGGTTCGCGAGCTGGTCAATACCGACAGCCTGACGCTCGATACCCCTTTCGAAAACGTCGAAGCTCTGCGCGCCCATCTGGCAGCGCAAGGCGACCGCTGGGCGCTGGCGCTGGAAGAGGGCAAGCTGCTGGCGGCGGTGAATCAGACGCTGGTGGAATTTTCCCATCCGCTCAACGCCGGTGATGAAGTGGCGTTTTTCCCGCCGGTCACAGGGGGTTAATCATGTCTGATACGCGTATTGTTGTCGGGCCGGAGCGCTTTAACGTCGGCACAGAATACAGCTGGCTCGCCGAGCGTGACGAAGACGGTGCGGTGGTGACCTTTACCGGCAAAGTCCGTAACCATAATCTTGGTGATAGTGTGAAAGCGCTGACGCTCGAGTATTATCCGGGCATGACGGAGAAGTCGCTTGCCACTATCGTGGAAGAGGCCCGTCAGCGCTGGCCGCTCGGCCGTGTCACGGTGATCCACCGCGTCGGCGAAATGTGGCCAGGCGAAGAGATTGTCTTTGTCGGCGTCACCAGCTCCCATCGCAGCAGTGCGTTCGAAGCCGGTGAATTTATTATGGATTATCTCAAAACCCGCGCGCCATTCTGGAAGCGTGAAGCCACGCCCGAAGGGGAGCGCTGGGTGGAGTCGCGCGACAGCGACAAACAGGCTGCCAGCCGCTGGTAACCGGTTGGCGCAGATGTGTTAATCTTAACAAGTGTGCCCACTTAATCAGGAGTTATCATGGACCGATTTCCACGTTCGGATTCAATCGTTCAGCAGACGCGCAGCGGCCTGCAAACCTACATGGCGCAGGTGTACGGCTGGATGACCTGCGGCCTGCTGCTCACCGCGTTTATCGCGTGGTACGCAGCAAATACCCCCGCCTTGATGATGTTTATCTTCTCCAGCAAAATCACCTTCTTCGGGCTGATTATCGCCCAGTTGGCGCTGGTCTTCGTGCTCTCCGGTCTGGTGCAAAAGCTCAGCGCAGGGATGGCGACGACGCTGTTTATGCTCTATTCGGCGCTCACCGGCCTGACGCTCTCCAGCATTTTTATCGTCTACACCTATTCGTCCATCGCCAGCACCTTTGTGGTCGCGGGTGGGATGTTTGGTGCCATGAGCCTGTACGGCTACACCACCAAACGCGATCTGAGCGGCTTCGGTAATATGCTGTTTATGGCGCTGATCGGGATTGTGCTGGCGTCGCTGGTGAACTTCTGGCTGAAAAGCGAGGCGCTGATGTGGGCGGTGACCTATATCGGGGTGATCGTGTTTGTCGGCCTGACGGCCTATGACACGCAGAAGCTGAAAAACATCGGCGAGCAGATTGACGTGCGTGACAGCTCGAACCTGCGCAAATACGCCATTCTTGGCGCACTGACGCTGTATCTGGACTTCATCAACCTGTTCCTGATGCTGCTGCGGATTTTCGGCAACCGTCGCTAACCTCGTTGCCCGGTGGCGCTAGCGCTTACCGGGCCTACAATCCGTAGGTCGGGTAAGCGTTAGCGACACCCGACTTTCGTCACTTCGCCATCGCCTTCTCGTTCTTCGCCCGCAGCTTTTTCGCCCGACTCTCCAGAACCAAATACCCCACCGTCGCCAGTGCCAGCGGCAGGAAGTAATAGAGCATGCGATAGGCCAGCAGCGCCGCGATAATCTTGCCGTGAGAGACATGTTCCCCCGCCAGCAGGGCGATAAACACCGCCTCCAGCACCCCAATCCCCGCCGGAATGTGGACAATCACCCCCGCAATACTGCTCACCAGCAGTACGCCGAGCACGAAGAAGTAGTTCACCTCTTCGCCAATCAGCAGCCAGATGATCGCCCCCATCACCATCCAGTTAGCGCTGGAGACCACCATCTGCACCAGCGCAAATTTCCATGACGGCAGCACCAGCTTTTGCCCTTTGACGGTCATGTGACGGCGTTTGGCGAACGCACAGCCCCACAGATATACCGCAATAATCAGCAGCAGGACGATGCCCAACATCTGCAGCGTCGATTCATCTATGTACCAGTGGGCAGGCAACTGAACCACGCCGAAACTGAAAATCACCCCGCCGAGCAGAATATACCCCAGCCAGTTGGTGGTAATGCTGAGTGAGAAAATGCGCGTAATGGTGCTCCCCGGCAGCCCCAGGCGCGAGTACAGGCGATAGCGCATCCCGATGCCGCCTACCCAGGTGCTGAGGGTCAGGTTAAAGGCGTAGCAGATAAACGACACCAGCATCACCTGGCGCTTTGCCAGCTTATGCCCGCAGTACGCGCGACCCAGCAGGTCGTAACAGCCGTAGATCAGATAGCTGACGACCACTAAACCCAGCGCGCTGAGCAGCACCATCCGGTTGTAGTTGCGGATAACTTTCCACACCTCTTCCCAGTCAATTTTTTGCGCGTAAACCACCAGCAGCACGGCGACGGCAATGAAAAACAGCCAGGTAAGGATGCGCTTCGCCAGTCGCCAGCGGGGATGTGATTTGCTCATTATGGTTTCACCCCTGAGTTTTCGGTTTCAACGCGATCCTGAGTTTCCATTTCCGGCTGAACCGGAGCGGGCACCTGCGCGAGTTTCGGCGTGTGGGCCGGGAGCCAGCCGACCAGCGCCGGGAAGTGGCGCAGGAAGTGGAACACCACCACGCTTTTGCTCAGGTTCCACCAGGTGCGTTTCGGCACCATCGAATCATCCACCCGCACGCAGTCACGGTCGATAATGCCGGTCAGGTTGTCGCGCAGGGTCTGATTGAAGGTCCGATCGTGAATAATCAGATTGGCTTCCAGATTGAGCGACAGACTTAAAGGATCGAGATTGCTCGATCCAACCGTCGCCCAGTGATCGTCCATCAGCGCCACTTTGCCGTGCAGCGGTCGACGGCGGTATTCGTAAATCTGCACGCCGCCTTTGACCAGGTAGTTGTAGAGCAGTCGAGCGCCGACGGTGACGATCGGCATATCCGGCTCGCCCTGCACGATCAGTTTGACGCGCACCCCGCGGCGCGCCGCATTGCGCATGGCGTGCAGAAGACGGTAGCCGGGGAAGAAATAGGCGTTGGCGATGATCACCTCGCGTTTCGCATTGGCGAGCATCTTCAGGTAGTGCCGCTCGATGTCGTCCCGGTGCTCGCCGTTGTCGCGCCAGATAAACAGCGCCTGCGCCTCGCCGGGCTGGTGGTTCTCTTCCGGGCGATGATGGCGTTTCCACCAGCGGCGAACGGCTGATTGCCCCGGCAGGTTTTCCAGCTCAAACAGCAAAATGTCCTGCACCACCGGGCCTTCGACTTTCACCGCATAATCCTGCTTCGCCTCCGGGCCGTAGTCGGACATGTGCTCGTCGGAGTAGTTAATCCCGCCGACGAAGGCGACGGTGCCATCCACCACCACAATTTTGCGGTGCATCCGGCGAAAAACGTTGGTCCGCATCCCGAGCAGCGGCGGGCGCGGGTCATAATAGCGGAACACCACGCCCGCTGCGGTCAGCTCGTTGACAAAGTTATCGCTGAGGTCCGGCGAGCCGTAGCCGTCGAGCAGCACTTCCACTTTGACCCCGCGCTGAGCCGCGCGCAGCACCGCCTCGTGCAGCTGACGGCCGACGCCGTCCTCAAACCAGATAAAGGTTTCGAGGATCACTTTTTGCTCTGCCGCATCGAGCGCGGCAAACACCGCCGGATAGTACTCATCGCCATTTTCCAGCAGCGTGATTTGATTACCTTCTCGCCATGAACATTTCATAAGTGGATCTCCGCACTTAACGGGGCATGGTCAGACAGGTGACGCCAGCTCTTCAGCGCCAGCGCGCTCGGTTGACTGGCGTGGGCGTTCTTGACGTAAATCCGGTCAAGGCGCAGCAGGGGGAAACTCACCGGGAAGGTGCGCGCCGGGCGGCCGTGGGCGCGGGTGAAAATCTCATCCAGCCCGGCGTCGGCTTTCAGCGAACGACTGGCGCGCTGTTGCCAGTCGTTGAAATCCCCCGCGATCACCACCGGGTCGTTTTCCGGCAGGGAGTTGACCCAGCGCGCCATCATCGCTAATTGCGCCTGGCGGTGTGCCTCCCGCAGCCCCAGATGCACGCACCCTACGTGAACCGGAAAGGCCAGGTCGGGCGGGGTGATCCGACAGTACAACAGCCCGCGTTTTTCGCTTTCGCCCACCGAGACGTCGTGATTCTCATAATGTTCGATGGGAAAACGCGACAGCACCGCGTTGCCGTGGTGGCCTTCCGGGTAAACCGCGTTGCGCCCGTAGGCGTAGTCGCTCCACATGGTATCGGCCAGAAATTCATAGTGTGACGTGTCCGGCCAGTTCTCGACGTGCAGTGGGTGAATATCATGTGCGCCCATTACTTCCTGCAGGCAGACAATATCCGCGCCGACGGTGCGTACCGCGTCGCGCAGCTCGGGTAAAATGAAGCGGCGGTTAAATGCCGTGAAGCCTTTGTGTGTGTTAATCGTCAAAATTTTTAGCGAAAAATGCCGGGTTTTTTGCGTCATATGCTCCTGCCAGCGTCACTATCCTGATGAAAATAAAGTGTAGTCGGCGTCACAAAAAGATGCGGCGTTACGGAATTTTCCGTAAAGTGCGGTACTCTGAACTAGCAGAGAAATATCCTTCAGGAGAGAAGCCATGAAGTGGCAACAACGCGTTCGTGTCGCAACTGGCCTCAGTTGCTGGCAGATAATGTTGCATTTACTGGTCGTGGCGGTACTGGTAATGGGCTGGAAGAGCGGCACACTGGTGCACGTCGGCTTAGGATTATGCGCAATGTATGGCGTGACCGTGCTGTCGATGCTGTTTTTACAGCGTCACCACGAGGCGCGCTGGCGTGAAGTGGGTGATGTGCTCGAAGAGCTCACCACCACCTGGTATTTTGGTGCAGCGTTAATCGTCCTGTGGCTGTTGTCACGCGTGCTGCAAAACAACCTGCTGCTGGCCCTGGCGGGCCTGGTGATTCTGGCAGGACCCGCGGTGGTCTCGTTGCTGACCAAAGAGAAAAACTCAGGCGATATTGCGTCTAAACATCGCGTACGCCACTGAGCCCGTCGTGGCCGCTATGACCAGTAGCGGCCACAAACTTCCCCACACAATATCCAGACTCGCATCCTTCAGATAGATTTGCTTGGTGATATCGGTGAAGTGCCGAATCGGGTTCACCCAGGTTAAATCCTGAAGCCAGACCGGCATGTTTTCTACGGGCGACACATACCCCGAGAGCAAAATCGCCGGCATCATAAAGACAAACACGCCGATAAACGCCTGCTGCTGCGTTGAGCACAGCGCCGAAATCAACAGCCCGAATCCCACCAGCGACAGCCCGTAAATCAGCATCGTGAAGTAAAACAGCCCCAGCGATCCGGCAAACGGAATTTGATACGCCCAGATGCCGATCCCCAGCACGATGCTGGCCTGGAAGGTGGCGACGATCAGCGCAGGTACCGCTTTGCCGACGAAAATCTGCCAGGTGGCGAGCGGGGAAACCAGCAGCTGATCCAGCGTCCCTTGCTCGCGCTCGCGGGCGACGGAGAGCGACGTCACAATCATCACGCCGATGGTGGTGATCATGGCGATCAGCGACGGCACCACGAACCATTTGTAATCCAGATTCGGGTTGTACCAGTTGCGCACCACCAGCTCGCTGTTGTTCGGTTTAGGTTTCCCTTCCATCAGCTCCTGCTGATAATTTTTCACCACCTGCTGCAGATAGTTGGCGGCGATTTGTGCGCTGTTGGAGTTGCGTCCGTCGAGGATCAGCTGCATCGGCGCGGTCTGGAAGGTATCCAGATTCCGCGAGAAATCCGCCGGGAAGCGCACCAGCAGCAGCGCCTTTTGTTGATCGATGGTCGGCTGGATCTCCTGCGGGCTTTTCAGCAGCAGCACGTGGGTAAAGGCTTTGGCGCGAGCGAAGCGCTGGGTCAGCTCCACGGAGTGTTTGCCGTTGTCCTCGTTGTAGACGGCGATGGTGGCGTTGGTCACTTCCAGCGTGGCGGCAAACGGAAACAGCAGAACCTGGATGAGCACCGGCAGGATCAGGATCGCGCGGGTTTGCGGCTCACGCAGCAGGGATTGCAGCTCTTTGCGAATTAATGTCCATAAACGGTGAAACATGGTGTCGTCCTCGCGTCGGGTGGCGCTTCGCTTACCCGACCTACAAAAAACGGAATTAATCTAAACGCCGTTTCGTTTTCATCCACGTCAGGCCGATAAACATCACCGCCGACGCCATCAAAAACAGAATATTGATCATCAACACCGACGGAATATTCCCCGCCAGAAACAGGCTTTGCAGCGTGTTCACAAAGTAGCGCGCCGGGATGATGTAGGTCACCGCGCGGATAATTGCGGGCATACTGTCGATCTGGAAAATAAACCCGGACAGCATAATCGACGGCAGAAACGCGGCGTTCAGCGCCACCTGCGCGGCGTTAAACTGGTTGCGGGTGATGGTCGAAATCAGCAGGCCCATCCCCAGGGTGCTGAGTAAAAACAGACTGGTGATGAAAAACAGCAAAATCAGCGAGCCGCGATAGGGCACACCAAGAATAAACACCGACACCAGCATGCAGAGCAGCATCGCCAGCATCCCGAGGAAGTAGTAGGGGATGAGTTTGCACAGCAGCAGCTCGACGCGCGTCACTTCCGTGGAGAGCAGCGCTTCCATGGTGCCGCGCTCCCATTCGCGGGCGATCACCAGCGAGGTGAGGATCGCCCCAATTACGGTCATGATAATGGTTATCGCGCCGGGAATGATAAAGTGCTGGCTGATGGCGGCGGGGTTAAACCAGTAGCGGGTTTGCACGTCGATCAGCGGCTCAAATTCTTCGCCTCTGTCTTCCGCCCGCTGCATCTGCCACAGCTGCCAGATCCCCTCGACGTAGCCCTGCACAAAGTTCGCGGTGTTCGGCTCGCTGCCGTCGGTGATCACCTGAATCGGCGCATCGGTACTGGCGCGCGCCATATTGGCGGCGAAATCAACGGGGATCACCACCAGGCCGCGAATCTTCCCGGCCTGCATCTTCTGAATCAGCTCCTGGCGGTTATCGCTGATCGTGGCGTCAATGTAGGGCGAGCCGGTCATGGCGTGGGTGAAATCGAGCGCTTCCTCGCTCTGCTGCTCCAGTAAAATCCCCACCCGCAGCTTGCTGGAGTCGAGGTTAATCCCATAGCCGAAGATAAACAGCAGCAGCAGGGGAATGACTACCGCAATCAGCCAGCTGCTCGGGTCGCGCACGATCTGCCGCGTCTCTTTGATGCACAGGGCGCGCACTCGCCGCCAGGAAATCGCCTTAATGCTCATGGGCGTGCTCCTTATCCCAGTCGTTAATCAGGGTGATAAACGCCTGCTCCATGGTCGGATCGGGCTGCTCCTCGTCGGCGGCCTGGGCTTTTAAATCGTCCGGCGTGCCGTGGGCGATGAGCTTCCCGCGATAGACCAGCCCGATGCGGTCGCAATACTCCGCTTCATCCATAAAGTGGGTGGTGACCATCACCGTGACGCCTTTCTCGACCATGCTATTGATGTGCAGCCAAAACTCCCGGCGGGTGAGGGGATCGACGCCGGAAGTCGGTTCATCGAGAAACAGAATATCTGGCTCGTGCATCAGTGAGCAGGCCAGGGCCAGGCGCTGTTTAAAACCGAGCGGCAGTTCGTCGGTGGCGTGCGAGGCGATATGCGTCAGGCCAAAAGCATCGCTCATGCGGGCGATTTTCTCGCTTTGTGCCCGCCCGCGCAGGCCGTAGACGCCGGAGAAAAAGCGCAGATTCTGCTCGACGGTCAGGTTGCTGTAGAGGGAAAACTTCTGCGCCATGTAGCCCAGATGCTGGCGCGCCTTGCCGGAGCTGACTTTCAGATCCATATCCAGTACCAGCGCTTTGCCAGATGTCGGCACCAGCAGGCCGCACATCATTTTAAAGGTGGTCGATTTCCCGGCGCCGTTCGGCCCCAGCAGACCGAAAATCTCTCCGCGCTTCACCGCAAAATTGACGTTATCCGTCGCCGCAAAATCCCCGAACTTTTTGGTTAAGGATTTGGCCTCGATTACTGTTTCACCGGGCGTGCCTTCTACGGTATGCAAAATCGCGCCCAGCGGCGATTCGGAGGTACTCGCCCCGCCGAGCAGGTCGATAAAGGCATCTTCGAAGCGCGGGGCGGTCTCGTCGATCTCAATCTGCGGCATGCCCTGCGCCTGGCGAATGTCTTCCGCGGTGGCCTCTTTTTTGAGGATCACGCGCACCGAGCGCCCCTGAATCATCCCGTCGCTGACCTGCGGGAGTTTCAGCACCCGCTGCAACAGCTTGCGGTTGGTCTCGTCCGGGCTGTGCAGCAGGAAACAGCGCCCGGCCATCTGCTGCGTCAGCGCCGTCGGTTCGCCCTGATAGAGCAGCTCACCTTCGTTCATCAGCAGCACATCCCGACACTGTTCGGCCTCGTCGAGATAGGAGGTGCTCCAGAGGATCAGCATTCCGTCCCCGGCCAGCTCGTGGACCATCTGCCACAGTTCGCGGCGAGAGATCGGGTCGACGCCGACGCCGGGCTCATCGAGCAGCAGCACTTTCGGCTCGCCGACCAGCGTGCAGGCCAGGCCCAGCTTTTGCTTCATCCCGCCGGAGAGCTTACCCGCCAGCCGGTCGGTGAACGGCCCGAGCGAGGTAAATTCCAGCAGCCGGGCAAAGGTTTTCTCGCGGACTTCACCGGTGACGCTGCGCAGATCGGCGTAAAGCGTCAGATTTTCCATCACCGTCAAATCATCGTACAGGCCAAACTTCTGCGGCATGTAGCCGAGCATGGCGTGCAGCTCGCTGTCGTTTTTGATGGGATCAAGCCCCAGCACGCTGGCCGTGCCTTCATCAGGTTTCAGCAACCCGGCGAGCATGCGCATCAGCGTGGTTTTACCCGCGCCATCCGGGCCGACCAGGCCGGTGACGTAGCCTTTTTGCAATGTACAGTTCAGCGGTGCGACGGCGGGTTTATCCATGCCCGCAAAGCGTTTCACCAGATTGTTGAGCTGGATAACCGCATCATTCATGTCGGTCCCCATCGTTGAATTTCACGGTAATCGGCATCCCCTGACGCAGCGCGTCGTCGGCGTCGGTGACGATAATGCGCAGGCGATAGACGAGGTCGGTGCGCAGATCCGGCGTTTCAACGGTTTTTGGCGTGAACTCGGCGGTCGGGGAGACAAACCCGACTTTCCCGTGGTACGGCTTATCTGGCCGCCCGTCGGTGTAGAGCAGCAGTTCGCGTCCCGGCTGGGCCTGATTCAGATTCGGTTCATCAATGTAAGCGCGCACCCACACCGGACGGGTGAGGGAGAGCGTCAGCACGGTGCTGCCTGCGCTCAACATGCTGCCGGGCTCGACGGCGCGGGTCATCAGCGTGCCATTGGACGGGGCGACCAGCGTGGTGTCGTGCAGATCCAGTTCGGCCTGCGCCAGCTGCGCCTGAGCCTGTTCAAGATTCGCTTTCGCCTGGGCGATATCCTGCGGACGGTTCCCGGTGCGGTACTGGCTTAACTTATCCTGGGCTGATTTCAGCGTTGCCTGAGCCTGATCGCGCGAGGAGCGGGCGTTTTCCAGGTCGTTCGCCGAGATGGTGCGACTTTTCCACAGCCCCTGCTGGCGGTTGTAGAAGTTCTGCGCGTAATCAAATGCAGCCTGCGCCTGTTTCACCGCGGCGGCGGCCTGCGCCACTTCCTCATCGCGATAGCCCGCCAGCATCAGGTCATACTGCGCCTGAGCAACCGACACGCTGGCTTTGGCCTGCATCAGCGCATTTTTATACGGGGCTTGATCCAACTGGCCTAAGGTCTGACCGGCGTTGATCGTATCGCCTTCGTCCACGGTAAGGGACTCCAGCCGCCCGCCGACGCGGAAGCTCATATTCAGCGTGCGGATATCCACGTTACCGTAGAGCGTCAGGCCGCGATCCTGCTGGCTCTGATACCACAGCCAGCCGCCGATCCCGGCTGCCAGCACAACAACCACCGCCAGGATGGCGACGACAGGTTTTTTCATGACTCCAGGCTCCTTTGCGTTAAACCTTGCAGGATCAGGTCAAGATGACAGGTGATGACCTGACTAATCTGCGCGGATTTTTCCTCATCGAATTGTGTCCAGCCCGTGCGCAGCAGGATGGTCTCCCGGCCCAGGCGAAAAGCAAGCACTTCGCCGAGCAGCGCATGGGTATGCAAAATGGTCTGTGTGTCGTTCGCGTCGCGCCCGGTGTAGGCCGCAATCAGGTGCGTCAGATGGGTGTGCATCGGGGCAATCACCTGATCGTGGACCCGCTGATAGGCGGCGGTCGGCGAGAGTTGCTCGCGTGAGATAAACTTACTCAGGTTCAGCGTATCGTCGTGGGTGAGCAGGGCGATCATGTTGTTGCAGGCGTTCAGGATAAGCTGGCGGATGGCGGCGCGATCCGGTGACGGCTCGCTCAGCAGCGCGGTGGCGGCGGCTACCTGATCGTGAAAACGATTGCCGATGAAATCGGCGATCCACTGGGCGCAGGCGAGATACAAATCTTCCTTAGAGCCAAAATAGTAGGTGATGGCGGCGATGTTCTGCCCGGCCTGCGCGGCGATATCCCGGGTGGTGGCGTGCAGGCCATACTCGCCGAACTGGGCCAGTGCGGCGGCAATCAGCTGGCTTTTCGCCTGTTCACCTTTAGTGGTCGTCGGAGTTGGATTCATGGCGTCATTAAAAATTAATCAATCGATTGATTAAGATTATGTTTAAATTTTCACCTTGTCCAGTCGGGGTGGAGCAATATTTCGCTGATGAATCGCAGAGGGATATTTTATGCGCCATGTCACAAAACCTGCTACACTCCGCTGCTTCGCGACATTGTGGTTTTTGTCCTACTCGTTTCGTCTTATCTCCCTGAAAACTACACCTGTGACGGTCGGGGCGGTTCGGAGTTTTTATGTCTTTTGATACCCTTGGCCTGAACCCTGAAATTCTGCGCGCTGTTGCAGAGCAGGGCTACGTTGAGCCAACCCCAATCCAGCAGCAGGCGATCCCTGCGGTGCTGGAAGGCCGTGACCTGATGGCCAGTGCCCAGACCGGCACCGGTAAAACCGCAGGCTTCACGCTGCCGCTGCTGCAGCGTCTGGTTCAGAAAGAGCCGCACGCCAAAGGCCGTCGCCCGGTACGCGCGCTGATCCTGACCCCCACCCGTGAACTTGCCGCGCAGATCGGCGAGAACGTGCGTGAATACAGCCGTTATCTCGACATCCGCTCGCTGGTGGTTTTCGGCGGCGTGAGCATTAACCCACAGATGATGAAACTGCGCAGCGGCGTTGACGTTTTAGTCGCCACGCCGGGCCGTCTGCTGGATCTGGAACATCAGAATGCGGTCAAACTGGATCAGGTTGAAATCCTGGTGCTGGATGAAGCGGACCGTATGCTGGACATGGGCTTTATCCATGATATTCGCCGCGTGCTGGCAAAACTGCCTGCGCGTCGTCAGAATCTGCTGTTCTCCGCCACCTTCTCTGATGAGATCAAAGGCCTGGCGGAAAAACTGCTGCGTAACCCGCTGGAAATCGAAGTGGCGCGTCGCAACACCGCCTCTGAGCAAATTACCCAGCACGTTCACTTCGTTGATAAGAAGCGTAAGCGGGAACTGCTCTCCCAGATGATTGGCGAAGGCAACTGGCAGCAGGTGCTGGTCTTTACCCGCACCAAACACGGTGCTAACCACCTGGCAGAACAGCTGAACAAAGATGGCATCCGCAGTGCAGCCATCCACGGCAACAAGAGCCAGGGTGCACGTACCCGTGCGCTGGCTGATTTCAAATCGGGCGACATTCGCGTGCTGGTGGCGACGGATATCGCCGCGCGCGGTCTCGACATTGAAGAGCTGCCGCACGTGGTGAACTACGAGCTGCCGAACGTCCCGGAAGATTACGTTCACCGTATCGGTCGTACTGGCCGTGCGGCGGCCACCGGTGAAGCGCTCTCTCTGGTTTGCGTCGATGAACACAAACTGCTGCACGACATCGAACGTCTGCTGAAAAAAGAGATCCCGCGCATCGCCCTCGAAGGCTATGAAGTGGATGCTTCCATCAAAGCGGAGCCGATCCAGAACGGTCGCCAGCAGCGTGGCGGCGGCGGTGGTCGTGGACAGGGCGCTGGCGGTCGTAGCCAACAGCCGCGCCGTTCAGAAGGTGGCGCACCGAAAGCCGCAGGCAAACCGCCGCGTCGCACCGGTGATGCCAAACCCGCCGGGGAAAACCCATGGCGCAGCGGGGAAGCGAAACCCGCAGGTGAAGGCCAACGCCGACGCCGCCCGCGTAAACCTGCTTCAGCGCAGTAATCTGGAAGCCCGGCCTGATACTGAGTGTTAGAGTTTTGCGCGGAGTGCTATAAATCCGGATTCAGTTTTCTGAATCCGGATTTTTTCTAGACTTGGTACGAGTTTCATTAACACGTTAATTAGTATGTATTCTCCGTTATTATTCGTGCATCATCTATCAAATTTCCGAATTGGTCTGTTTTTTCACTATCAGATAAACACATTTCTGACGCATATCCTGAAAAAGCAGAAGTCGCGTGAGGATAATTTGTAATATCTAGTTGTAGTTTAAAATTATAAACCTTCCAAAATGATTCTGGCGATTTCATAGGGGAGAAGTCATAAATATTAATCCTTATTTTCATACCTCTGACAAGGAACTCTCTTCTGTGTCCATACAGCGGATGATCTTTACATCCACCGATTATTTGAGACAAAGAAAACCTTGCTCGTGTTTCGGTTACTCCCCAATCCATAACAGGTTGAAAAACATCAACCCCATCCTCCATGCTCAATAGTTTGCATTGATAAAAACCTGAAAATGCACCATATTCTCCCGTATAGATTTCTGATTTATTATAATCCATACATACGAAAACATATTCCTGTCTTCCAGTTATTGTCATAATCCTCTGTATAATATAAGGATTGTGTTCTGACACAGAAAAAACTCTATGTACGCCCTGTACTTCAGCGTTTGAAGCTAAAACATACTGAGGCAAAAAAATCAGGCATAAAATAAATAATAAGTATTTCATTATTGGGTACCACTTGGACAATCCATACTATCGGGTATAGTAATTATTACATCCTGAACTCCCATGTCCTTGTCCAGGCCTGGTATTTCAAGGATTAATTTCCCGGGATTTTTATCCATCAGTTTTTTCTGGGGGTCTACTTTTTTCTTGCGTAATGCATAATCATCAAGGATATCTCTGATGCAGCTAAATAATTGAGTTTCGTCGTCTTTTAATCTACCGCTAATACTGTTTATTTTATCTCTGGCAGTGGGTTTGTCTTTAAATCCCCATTGGGATGGTATAATTGCTGAAGAATCTGTAGTTACTCCGTATTTATCTAGATCTGATGGGTTGGTATTATACCCACCACCTTTCCCAACTAGTCTTGAATTTCCTTGTAATACTCGCGCACTGCCCGTACATTCTTTTAATCCTAGAGGATCTATGTAAATTGTAGGATCTAATGGATAAACATATGCATTCCAGTCCCCTGCAAGCCCAATAGGGTCCTGAGTATTATACCTTCCCTGCCTCGGGTCATAATACCGGTGCCGGTTATAATACAGCCCCGTCTCAACATCGTACTGCTGCCCCGGCAGGCGAATAAGCTGTTGCAGACTTTCCGGGTTCTCTTCGTGCAGCAGGTTTCCCCATTCATCAAAATCGGCCTGCCACGCGAGACTCCCGTCTTCGCTCACTAAGGCCAGCGGCAGCCCCCGATGATCGCAGTGGTACAGGTGGATTTTCCGGGCCGGGGTGTATTCCGGCTCCATCTGATTTTTCATCTGCTCCGGCGTCAGGCCGCACCGGGTCAGCCACTGGCGGCTGTGGTCGCTGAGTTGGCCGGTCTGCAGTTCGCATTCCAGATTATCCAGCATCGTGACCAGTTCCGGCACAAACACCATGTCCGCGTCCTGCTGCAGTTTTTCTGCCAGAGTGCGGCGAATGGCTCTGGTCAGCTCACCGGTGGCCGTTTCGATGCGGATTAACGGCGCGAAGGTGCCCGGTTGATACACAGTCTGGATGCGGGTGGTGTCGGTCTGGGTGGTGGTCAGCCGGTCGCCGTCCCAGCCGTACCACACGGATTCAGCGGGGTCGGTCGGGAGATACCAGATACCGTCGTATATCTGGCCGTGCCAGACCTGTTTGCAGATACGGCGCCCGAGCGGGTCATACGCGTAGCGGCTCTCGGTCAGCAGGTGACCGTTCTGCCTCTTTTGGTAGTGTGTCAGCCGGTGCTGGTTATCGTACCCGTAGTGATGAGTGATGCTCCCGTCCTGATGGATACGGCGCTCGTCTTTTTCTGTCAGGCTCCCGTGGACGTCGTAATGATAAAAATGCTCTGCGTCCTGAGTGATGCGGTTATCCCGCCACACGTCCGGCAGAGTTTCCTGTGCCGCTGTGCGGTTCCCCGCCGGGTCAGTCGGGGTCTGTTGCGACAGGTCGTGGTGCGCGGACTGTATGTGTGTGCTGAACAGACGCCCGTTCTCATACCCGTAGTCGCGCTGGTCATGCGGGCCGTGGATGTGGGTGAGCTGTCCGTCCGCATTCCAGGTGTAGTCCCGGCTGAGCTGCGGGATGTTCAGATGGTGGCTCTGTAGCTGACCGCCTGCGGCGTAGGCCGTTTCCAGTGCGTAGCCACCGAAGCGGCGCTGCGTTTCACGGTGCAGGCGGTCGCGGGTGTACTCGATGAGCGGCATGTCGCCGAGCTTCATCCCCGCCAGGTAACCGGAGCCATACGTCAGCCACTCCACCGGCGGCAACCGGTCGTGCTGCACCCGGTTCACCAGTCCGGTGCGGTAGTCGTGTTTTGTTTCATGCTGCCACAGCAGGGCGTGCGTTTCCGCGCTGTGCACCGTCTGGCGCTCACCGGTGACGCGCCCCGTGTTGTCATGGGTGTAATGCACCGCAACGCGGTGGCCGCCGCTGAGATGGCTGGTATCCGTCAGCCAGCCGCGCGCGTCATACTGCCACTTTTCTGCGGGTTCGCCGTTCACCGTTCGGCTGAGCAGGCGTCCGGCGTCGTCGTACTGCCAGACGATAGTCAGGCTTTCGTCTTCGCTTTGAATCAACTGTCCGCTGGCGTTGTACCGGTAGCGTCTGATGCGTCCGTCAAAACCGGTCTCCTGCGTCAGGCGGTCCAGCGCATCGTAAGCGAATTCAGTGTGGCTGCCGTTCTCATTGGTCAGGGTGGTCACGCGACCCGCGGCGTCGTACGCCATCCGCCGGGTGAGGGTGCCCTGCGCTGCGAGGACGATATTTCCCCGGTTGTCGAAGCCGGTTTCGCTGCGCTGACCATCAGGGGATATCACCGCCGTCAGGTCGCCTGCGACGTTGTATTCGTAGCGGGTCTGCCGGCCTGTGGCATCTGTCTGGCTGACCAGTCTGCCGCGCGCATCGTATGCCCGGTACTGGCTTAATCCTTCCTCACGGTGAACGGCGGTCAGCCGGCCGAAGCGGTCATATTCATAGCGGGTTTCATATCCCGAACAGTCAGTATAAGAAAGCAGCTGCCCGTAGCGGCTCCAGGTCATCTGCTTCCGGCTGCCGGTGGGGTCTTCAGTGGCCGACGGGTATTCGCTGCACGGGTCATCATACTCATAGCGCGTCACGTCGCCCTGGCGTGAGGTGTCGGCGGTCAGCCGTCCGGCGTCGTCGTACTCCTGCCGGCTTTTCAGCCCGTCCGGATACACCGTGGCGGTCAGCTGACGCTGGCTGTTATAGTAAAACTCCGTCAGCCTGCCTTCCGGCGTGACCGTTGCTGCCAGCAGACCCGAGCCGGGACTGAGCCGGTATTCTGTCCTGCGGCCTGCCGCGTCGGTCTGTGCCACCAGGCGGCCCGCGTTGTCGAATTCACTCTGTGTGATGCTGCCGTCGGCGAACTCCTTTTTCACCACCCGCTTCAGACCGCCTTCGCCTTCGGTGTGCAGCACCTCGCGACGGTTCAGGCTGTCGGTAATCACCGTGTGGTGTTTTTCATACTGGTATCGGTAGCTCTGGCCGGCCGGGTTGTGCTGCTCCGTCACCCGCCCGGTGGCATCGTAGCGATAGGTCGTCTGCGGCCTGCCCGTATACTGATGGGCCACCATCCGGCCCGGATGCCTGTCGTCATACGTAAACTGACGAACCTGCGTGCCGCTGCGGTCAGACACTGCAGTCAGCTCGCCGCGCGGGGAGTAGTCATAGCGCGCGAGTGGCATATCGGGCAGGTTCTCCGGGTACCCCGGGTCGTGCGTGAGCCAGACTTCGGAAAGACGGACACCGCTGGCTGTGGTGGTCAGCACCAGCCGGAAGCGGCGGCCTGCGCCGTCGGTCACTCCGGTGATGCTCCCGGCAAACTCACCTGAAGGGGCGCGGTGAAACGTCAGCGTGCGACCAAAATTATCCACCAGCCCGGTCAGCACCCGGTACGGCGGCAGCGGCGCGGGAAGGAGTTCATCCACAGACGGCACGCGCTCCGCCCACCCGAGCAGCCACCACGGGCCCTGCAGGCTGTTGGTGGCCAGGTAAATGTTGGGGCTGAGGCGGACATCCTCCGGCAGGGCCTGCCAGAGACGATGCAGGGGATGGACCTCATTCAGGTTCAGCACGCCGCCGCGTGCCAGCCAGAAGGACTCGGTGCGGCTGAACGCCACCTCGCCCGGCAGAAGCAGGTCAAAGTGAATGCTGCGCCCGCCGTTGTCGTTGAGGATGAGTTCCTTGTCGCGAAGTTGCAGGTGGATATCAGAGGGCGCTTTCCAGCCGGGACCGAAAACGCCCTCTGGTGCCGGGGTTCTGGTGCGGTAGCTGCTGTAGGTGCGGGACAGAACAAAGGACAGCGGGCCGGGGAGTGCGAGGTCCGTTTCACCGGGCAGGACTTTGGCCCCGAGCAGCGGGTTCACCGGGCTGCCGGACACCACGCCGCCCGGACACACCGAACAGGCTACGCCTGTCGGTGCGCCAATCATCACCCCAAGGCTGCCCTGCACAATCGGGCCGCCGATGGCGGTCATATCGCCCTGACGGGCGGCGGGTTTTCCGCTCATGGTCAATTCCTTTTGATAAAATCCGTGTTGCGGATTGCCCAGAACGACGGCAATCCTTCCGCATTGAAGCACGAATTCTACGCTGAAGGTTTTGAGATCCACCGTGATTTACGTCACATGCAGATATTATTTAATGGTCTGATTTAAAAGGGAAAATATTCACTTGCATGATGATGTACAGCGAATGAATTAGTGCAGAATATAGAATGTGGGTTATTTGAATGCTCTGGATTCTCAAGTTAGCGTAAAGTTGCCGATTTTTTTGCGACAACCCCGCGAACGTGCCACAATAGTGGCTGTTTATACAGTATTTCAGGTTCCCCGATGGCTTTAACCGCTGCGCTCAAAGCGCAAATTGCCGCCTGGTATAAGGCGTTGCAACAGCAGATCCCCGACTTTATTCCCCGAGCCCCGCAGCGGCAGATGATTGCCGATGTGGCGAAGACGCTCGCCGGGGACGACGGACGGCATCTGGCGATTGAAGCCCCGACCGGCGTCGGGAAAACCCTCTCCTATTTAATTCCCGGCATTGCGATTGCTCGTGAAGAGCAAAAAACGCTGGTGGTCAGCACCGCCAACGTAGCATTGCAGGATCAGATCTACAGCAAAGACCTGCCGCTACTGCGCAAAATCATCCCTGAGTTGCGCTTCACCGCCGCGTTTGGACGCGGACGTTACGTCTGCCCGCGCAATCTGGCGGGGCTTGCCAGCACCGAAGCGACCCAGCAGGATCTGCTGGCGTTCCTCGACGATGACCTCACGCCAAACAACAAAGCCGAGCAGGAGCTGTGCGCGAAGCTCAAAGTCGATCTCGACGGCTATAAGTGGGACGGCCTGCGCGATCACACGGATAAAGCCGTCAGCGATGACCTGTGGCGACGTCTGAGCACCGATAAAGCCAGCTGTCTGAACCGCAACTGCCATTACTACCGCGAATGTCCGTTCTTCGCTGCGCGTCGTGAAATTCAGGAAGCGGAAGTGGTGGTGGCTAACCACGCGCTGGTGATGGCGGCGCTCGAGAGCGAATCGGTCCTGCCGGATCCGAAAAACCTGCTGCTGGTCCTCGATGAAGGACACCACCTGCCGGACGTGGCGCGCGATGCCTTAGAAATGAGCGCAGAGATCACCGCCCCGTGGTTTCGTCTGCAGCTCGATCTCTTCTGCAAGCTGATTGCCACCTGCATGGAACAGTTCCGCCCCAAAACCACGCCGCCGCTGGCGGTGCCTGAGCGGCTGAGTGCCCATTGCGAAGAGATTTACGCGTTAATCGCCTCGCTGAACACCATTCTCGATCTCTATCTGCCTGCGACTCAGGAGGCCGAACATCGTTTTGCGATGGGCGAACTGCCGGAGGAGATCATGGAGATCTGCAAACAGCTGGCGAAGCATCTGGAAAAACTGCGCGGGCTGGCGGAGATGTTCCTCAACGATCTCAGCGAAAAAACCGGCACCCATGACGTGGTGCGCGTGCATCGCGTGCTGCTGCAGATGAACCGCGCCCTGAGCATGTTTGAGAGCCAAAGCAAGCTGTGGCGGCTGGCGTCGATGGCTCAGGCCTCTGGCGCGCCGGTCACCAAATGGGCGACGCGGGACGCCAAAGACGGACAAATTCATCTCTACTTCCACTGCGTGGGCATTCGCGTCAGCGATCAGCTGGAGAAGCTCATCTGGCGCAGCGTGCCGCACGTGGTCGTCACCTCCGCGACGTTGCGTTCCCTGAACAGCTTCTCGCGTTTGCAGGAGATGAGCGGCCTGAAAGAGAAAGCGGGCGATCGCTTTGTCTCACTGGATTCGCCGTTTAACCACTGCGAGCAGGGCAAACTGGTGATCCCAAAAATGCAGCACGAGCCGCTGATGGAGCACGAAGAGCAGCACATTGCCGAAATGGCTGCCTATTTCCGCGAGCAGGTCGAGAGCAAAAAATATCCCGGCATGCTGGTGCTGTTCGCCAGCAACCGCGCGATGCAGCTGTTTTTAACCTATGTCACTGACCTTCGTCTGTTACTGCTGGTGCAGGGCGATCAGCCGCGCTACCGACTGGTGGAAACCCATCGCAAGCGCATCGACGGTGGCGAGCGCAGCGTGCTAATCGGCTTGCAGTCTTTTGCAGAAGGTCTGGATCTGAAGGGCGATTATCTGACACAGGTGCACATCCATAAAATCGCCTTCCCGCCGATCGACAGCCCGGTGGTGATCACCGAAGGCGAGTGGCTCAAAAGCCTCAACCGCTATCCGTTCGAAGTACAAAGCCTGCCCGCGGCGTCCTTCAACCTGATTCAGCAGGTGGGGCGACTGATCCGTAGCCACGGTTGCTGGGGCGAAATCGTCATTTATGATCGACGTCTGCTGACCAAAAACTACGGCCAACGGCTGCTCAACGCGCTGCCGGTATTCCCGATCGAGCAGCCCGACGTGCCGGAAGTGACAAAGCGCCCGACGAAAGTGGTGGCGGCGCGGAAAAAAGCGCCCGGCGCGAGACGCCGTAGTCCCGGCAGAAAATAAGCAACACTATCGTTGATGGCTTTATCAGGGCTATAGTGTGTCTATGATGTTGTCAGGAGAAATGTCGTGGATTATCGCAAAATTATCAAAGAGGTAGGCCGCGGGAAAAATCACGCCCGCGATCTGGATCAGGAAACCGCCCGCGCGCTGTACACCCACATGCTGAACGGCGATGTGCCGGAGCTGGAGATGGGTGGCATCTTAATTGCCCTGCGCATTAAAGGCGAAGGCGAAGCGGAGATGCGCGGGTTTTACGAGGCGATGCAGGCGCAAACCCTGCAACTGACGCCGCCCGTCGCGAAGCCGATGCCGATTGTGATCCCGACCTATAACGGAGCGCGCAAACAGGCGAACCTCACGCCGCTGCTGGCGGTACTGCTCAACAAGCTGGGCTTTCCGGTGGTGGTGCACGGCGTCAGCGCCGATCCGACGCGCGTACTGACAGAAACCATATTTGAATTAATGGGCATTGCGCCCACTCTCCATGCCGGTCAGGCACAGGCCAAACTCGAAGGTCATCACCCGGTCTATATTCCGGTCAGCGCACTCTGTCCGCCGCTCGAAAAACAGCTGGATATGCGCTGGCGGATGGGCGTGCGTAACAGTGCGCATACTCTGGCAAAACTGGCGACGCCGTTTGCGGAAGATGCTGCTCTGCGACTATCCAGCGTTTCGCACCCGGAGTATGTCACCCGTGTGGCGGGCTTCTTCGCCGATATTGGCGGTAAAGGGCTGCTGATGCACGGCACCGAAGGCGAAGCCTACGCCAATCCGCAGCGCTGCCCGCAGATGACGCTGATCGACAAGCAGGGCACACGTGTGGTGCTCGAGCGCGGTGAAGATCCGCAGGGCGAAGTGGTGCTCCCGACGGCGAAAGATGCTGAAACCACGGCCCGCTGGACCGAGCGCTGTCTGGCTGGTGTCGAGCCGGTACCGCATTCACTGAAGCTACAGATGGCGTGCTGCCTGATGGCGACAGGGGAGACGGATTCCGTTGAGGCGGGGCTGGCGCGCGTGGCGCAGTATTTTTAGATAAAAAAAGCCCGTCCGGTGAGGACGGGCAAACAAAGGGTAACAACAACAGGGTCAATGAGAGTTGGAGCAACTCGCCAGAGGGTGTAGCGAGCGATGGAGCATAAACCGTTGGGTTATTTGTAGATAACCGCAGTACCGCTAAGTTTGTTGTTGGTGTTAGCAGAGGTGATGGTGTATCCGCTTGCACCCGCAGCTGACGCTTTCTCAGCCAGTTTTGCTTCCAGACCGTCCAGCGTGGTCGCGCCTTCTGCACTCACCACACCGATTTTATTCATGTTCTGCGCCTGAGCAGAAGTCACAGATTCCGCAGCGAATGCGCCAAATGACAGAGCAGACAGGGCAACAGCGGCAACAGCATATTTGATGGTTTTCATAGTTAATCTCTCGCAGGTTATTCTGTTAAGGGGACGATGTTCCGTCGATGTGATAAGTATCACGGTTTTTCGCGAAAGATAAAATCGAAGAGAATTGACAGCATTGCTCAAAAAAATTGAATGACAAATAACTTATTGATTATTAATAAATTCAGAGAGCCGTTTTACAGTTCTTGTCGCTTCGCTTTACAGACGAGGTGAAGAGGGCACGTTTTGCCACGCGATGTTGAAAAAAGCGTGAGCGTAAAGCTAACTGCTTGCCGCTTCGGTTTAGGTAAAGAAGAGTCAACGTAGCTGGCTGTCTTTAGAACCTCTGCGATTATATCCTGAGTGTGAAGTATTTTTTGAATCTTTATTCTGCTGACAGGCGATGCAAAGCCGCACGCCTGGCATGGCTTTACGTCGCGCCTCAGGGATAGGCTCGCCACACTCTTCGCACTCGACCAAACTTTCACCCTGCGGTAAATCGCTGCGAACGCGCGCAACAGCATCTTCAATCGTACTGTTGATCTGTTTGTTCACTGCATCGTCATTCGCCCAACCGGATGCCATATCCGTCTCCTGATAAGTAGAAGCACATAGTATGAATATGGGGTTAAAAAACGCACAGTCAAGAAGAGGGGGGGGGGGGATAAAGCACTGCACCTGTTGGGCAGATGCAGCGGGTGTGCGGGGAACTATTTGTAGATGGTGGCTGTGCCAAACATATGATTGTCGCCGCTCGCGGATTCAACAACGAACCCTTTTGCCCCTTGTTCACGGGCTTTTTCTGCCAGCTTATGCTGGAGGTCGTCCAGATTAGCGGCCCCGGTGGCGGAGACGGTTCCGGCAGGGCGAAGCTGGCTGGTGTCGTTTTCGGCCGTCAGGGACTGAACGGACCATGCGGGAAACGATGCAGCGGCAAGGGCACCAGCGACAACGATGAGAGTCAGGTATTTTTTCATAATCACATCCTCTGAGTCTGAATGACAATGGGTGATTCAGATTAAGTTTAGAAGGTTAGAGAGTGTGATTTAGCGCAAAAATTTGATGGTGATCTGCTTATTTTTTGAACGATATAAACTGACAAATGATTGACAGATCATAGACATACAGGTTGCTGATTTTTAGTGATTTGTTGTGGCGGTAAGAGAGTTATTTACCGTTGGGCCCCCAGAGGGTATCTTACGCCGCTGTGAAAAGGAGAATGCCATGACTGCCCAAAAGCCGGGATTACACCCGCGTAACCGCCACCGTAGCCGCTACGACATGAATGCCCTGTGTCAAAGCTGCCCGCAACTGCAGGAATTTATCGTGCAGACCCCCGCGGGTGAACCCTCAGTTAATTTTGCCGATCCGCTGGCGGTAAAAGCGCTGAACAAGGCGCTTTTGGCCCATTTTTATGGCGTGGCGCACTGGGACATTCCGGAAGGTTTTCTCTGTCCACCGGTGCCGGGGCGTGCGGATTATATCCACCATCTGGCTGATTTGCTGGCGGAAAGCAATGGCGGAGAGATCCCGAAACAGGCCACGGTGCTGGATATCGGCACCGGCGCGAACCTGATTTATCCCCTGATTGGCGCACATGAATATGGCTGGCGCTTTACCGGCAGCGAAACGGGCCCGGAAGCTTTCGCCAGCGCGCAGGCGATTATCAACGGCAACGAGGGGCTAACCCGCGCCATCCGTCTGCGTCGTCAGAAAGATGCCTCCCTGATTTTCAACGGCATCATTCATAAGAATGAAAACTACGATGCCACGATGTGTAATCCGCCGTTCCATGATTCGGCAGCCACTGCCCGCGCGGGGAGCGAGCGCAAGCGCCGTAACCTGGGTCAGGCAGAAGATGGCGCGCTCAATTTTGGCGGTCAGCAGCACGAACTGTGGTGCGAAGGCGGCGAAGTGGCTTTCATCGAGAAGATGATCGCGGAAAGCCAGCAGTTTGGCCGTCAGGTGAAGTGGTTTACGACCCTGGTCTCTCGCGGTGATAATTTGCCGCCACTTTACCGCGCACTGACGAACGTCGGCGCAGTGAAAGTGGTGAAAAAAGAGATGGCTCAGGGGCAGAAACAGAGCCGCTTTATCGCGTGGTCCTTTATGGATGATGCGAAACGCCGCCGTCCGTTCTGATACGTTTTGCCCGGTGGCGCTGCGCTTACCGGGCTTACAGCGTAGGTTCTTGCAGCGGCGGTGGTGACCCCGGCGCAGGCAGCACCTGGTAGGTTTGCACCGGCGGCCGTACATCGGCGAGATCGAAATGTTTTTTCACCATGCTGTCGAGCGCAAATCGCACCGTCCACTGCTTGAGCGGCTGCGTGGTGAACGACACGCGCAGGGTAAAGGCGGTATTCGTCAGCCCGACAATCCCGGCAAACGACGGTTCACCGATCACCAGCCCGCGAATATCCTCCATCTCCATCAGCTCCTCAACCGCCGCTCTCAGCGCCTGTTTCGCTTTATCCGCATCCTCATGACGATCCACGTCATAATTCGCCACTACTGAACCAATCCCGCGCACGAAGTTCGCAAAGGTCGTAATCGATGACCACGGGATGATGTGATACGCGCCCGTATCCTGGCGCACGCCGACCGACCGAATCGACATCCGTTCGACCGTGCCGGTTAACGGCCCAATCGTCACCAGATCGCCCGTATTCATCCCGTTCTCAAACTGAATAAAGATCCCGGTAATAATATCTTTCACCAGGGTTTGCGACCCGAAGGAGATGGCCAGACCCAGGGCACCGGCACCCGCCAGCAGCGGGGCGATATTCACGCCGATTTCCGAGAGCACAATCATGATGGTGATGGTACTGATAATGACTGCCAGCGCGTTGCGAAACAGGGTTAACAGCGTGCGGGCGCGAGCGCTGGGAAGCGGGCGTCCGTGAATATCGGAGACCAGGCGGTTTTCGATGAGGCTGGCGAGTAGCGTCCAGCCGATGGCCGAGAAGAACAGGATCAGCGCGATGCGGATCAGAATATCTACCGTCTTCTCGCCAGCGCCGTTGTGCATCCAGTTCCAGAAATCAAACAGGCTCCAGGCGCTGAGGAGCAGCATGATGGCGATACAGACGGTCAGGATGCGCGCCACTTTCAGCGAGGCGGAGATCCAGCCGTTCACCCGTTTTTGCAGCTCAGGATAATTGCGTTGCACCTGCGGCGAGAGGGTGATGGTTTTTGAAATCCAGCGCGAGAGCAGGCCGGAGATAAAAGCCGCGATCCCAATGATCGCCAGACTGTGAAAAGTGGCGCCCATCATAAACTTCAGGCTGTTACCCGGATCGAACAGGGAGAAGAAGCACAGCACGATAAAATAGGCGCTGGCGAGCCAGTGCCACACCAGCGCGAAGGCGCGGATAAACAAACTAAAGAAGGAGAGGGAGCGGTCGGCCAGATGCAGCAGCCCGGCGGTGATGGCTTTCTTATTGTGGAAAATCAGATACAGCGCCCAGACGGTAATACAGAGCATAATCAGCACGTTGGCGAGTGCGCCGATCTGCACGTTGACCTGATTCGAGATAATCGGTACCGCGACCAGCAGGCCGTAGCCAATCAACCCGCTCAGAATGCTGAGGCGCAGCGCCCAGTATTTTGCGCTCTGATCATTGACCGAAAACGGACGCAAATCCGGCACGCGTGGGCTAAAGATCAGACGTAAAAGGGCTTTGAAAAACTCGATCAGCGCGAAGGCGTTGAGGAACAGGCTTTGCTGGAAGGCGATAGTTTTACTTCCGGCATTCAGGTTGTCACTCAGGAGCTGACCGACAAACAGCGTCAGCGCCAGCAGGAGTAAATCAATCACAAAGGCGCCTGCAATCATCAGCGGCAGATGCAGCCAGCTGCTTTTTTCCCGATTTTTTCTGCGCCCCCACTCCCCCATCTTGCGATACAGCGGCCAGGCACACAGCCGCGCCAGCCAGTAAAAAGCGAAGATCGCCCCCGCCAGCATCAGGAAGTGGCTGGCGGCATTGCCAAAGGTTTGCGGATTAAAGGCTTTGTGCGGGGAGCCAATCAGATTGCGGTAGAGCTGCGCGAAGCGGGCGGAGAGGGCTTCGCCGTAGTGACGGCTGACGTCCGTGACGTTCTCCAGCACGGTTTTGTCGCTGGTCACTTCCGGCGGCGTAATACTCGGGACCGGCTCCTGCGGCGGTGTTTTGGCTACGGTTCGTAGCTGATCGATCAGCTCTTTGCGCGAGGTATCATTCTCCAGCACATCCGCCAGCGCGCCATAGGCCGCTTTCTTTTGCTCAACGTCAGGTTCCGGCGCGGTGGCTGGCGGCTGAGAGGAGGACGCGTTGGTGGTGACGCCAGGGATGGTGACTGCCTGGGCGGGCGCACCGAACAGGCAAAGCAAAAGCAGCAGGATCCACGGCACGGCTTCCTCCGGTGAAGAAAATGTTCAGCAAAATGATAAGTATAGATGGCAGGCGGGGGAGGGAAGTTTTTGGGAACAATCCGGCATAAAAAAGCCGGGCCATTGAGAGGCCCGGCAGGTAGCAAGCAAAGCGATGATCAGGAGACGTGCTGCAAGAACTCCTGCAAGCGCTGGCTTGGTGGGTTCGCAATCAGCTCCTGCGGATTACCATCTTCCGCAATACGCCCTTTGTCGATGAAGATCAGTCGGGAGGCCACTTTCTCGGCAAAGCCGATTTCGTGGGTCACGATGACCATCGTCATCCCTTCTTCCGCCAGGTCCTGCATAACCTTTAATACTTCGTGGCGCAGTTCCGGGTCGAGCGCGGAGGTAGGCTCATCGAACAGCATCATTTTCGGTTTCACTGCCAGCGCGCGGGCGATAGCCACGCGCTGCTGCTGGCCGCCGGACAGCTCAGACGGGTAGTGGTGAGAACGCTCGGCAAGGCCGACTTTCGCCAGCAGCTCTTTCGCCAGCTTCTCAGCCGCCGCTTTGTTGGCTCCGCGCACGCGCAGAGGACCGAACATCACGTTTTCCAGCGCCGTCAGGTGCGGGAAGAGATAAAACTGCTGGAACACCATGCCCGCTTCCTGACGAATCAGGCGCTCGTCCACTTTCGGGTCATTGACCTTCAGGCCATCGACGATCAGATCGCCGCTGGTGATCTCTTCGAGCTTGTTGATGCAGCGCAGCAGGGTTGATTTACCCGAGCCTGACGGCCCGATAATCACAACCACTTCGCCCTGTTTGATATCCAGATCGATATTGTGCAGCACCTGGGTTGGACCAAAGTGCTTGGAGACGTTTTTAAATTCAATCACAGGATTTTCATCCTTCTTTCAAGGCGACGCAGAACAAAGCTCAGCAGCAGCGTAATAATCAGATAAACCACCGCCACGGCACTCCAGATTTCCAGTGCGCGGAAGTTACCGGCAATGATCTCCTGGCCCTGACGGGTCAATTCGGCCACGCCGATAACGATAAACAGCGAGGTATCCTTGATACTGATAATCCACTGGTTACCGAGCGGTGGCAGCATGCGGCGCAGCGCCAGCGGCAGGATCACGTGGCGGATGGTCTCACGACGAGACAGACCCAGCGCCAGACCCGCTTCGCTAAAGCCTTTATGAATCGACAGCACCGCGCCGCGCGTGATTTCCGCAATGTAGGCGCCGGAGTTGATCATAATGGTCACCACGGCGGCACTGAACGGGTCAATGCGCAGATCGGTGAAGGCCATTGGCAGGGCAAAGTAGATGAACATGACCTGCACGACGATAGGCGTCCCGCGGATCACTTCGATGAAAACCAGTGCGATGTGGTTAGCAATCCAGCCGCCGTAGGTGCGAGCGAAACCAGCCACGAGGCCGATAAACAACCCGCCAACCAGACCGAGGACCGAAATCCACAGGGTCATTTTGGCGCCTTCAAGCAAGAGAGGAATGGCAGGCCAGATGGCGCTCCAGTCAAACTGCATGATAATTTCCTGTTACCGTGGTTCTAAAAGTGCAGGGGCGAAAGGTCGCCCCTGAGCGTACTTCTTGTTTTAAGAATAATTATTTTGGCTCAGTGCCGAACCATTTTTTGTAGATTTCGTTGTACGTGCCGTTCTCACGCAGGGTTTTCAGCGCGCCGTTCACTTTGGTACGCAGATCGTCGCTGCCTTTCGGGAAGGCGATACCGTACTGCTGCGCTTCTAAAGAGTCGCCCACGGCTTTGAACTTGCCGTTGCCCGCAGTTTTGATGAAGTACAGGATGTTTGGTGTGTCGTGCAGTACCGCGTCAGCGCGGTTGGTGCCCAGTTCCATGTAAGCGTTGTCGATGTTCGGGAACTGACGCAGGTCTTTGGTTTTGATGTTTGCTTTGGCGTAATCAACAGAGCCGGTGCCGCTTTTCACTGCAACCACTTTACCGTCGAGATCTTTCACGCTTTTTACGTCGTTGTTGTCCGCTTTCACCATCACCAGCAGGCCGCTTTTGTAGTAGCCATCGGAGAAGTCGATCGCTTTTTTACGTGCGTCAGTGATAGTGATACCCGCCAGCGCCACGTCAACGTTTTTGGTTTGCAGTGCCGGGACAATGCCGCTGAAGTCCATAGGCTTCAGGGTGTAGTCCAGTTTCAGTTCCTTCGCGATAGCCGCCCACAGATCCACGTCAAAACCAACGTACTGGTCGCCCTGTTTGAATTCAAACGGGACGAACGCGGTGTCGGTCGCGACAATCAGTTTTTTATCTGCAGCGTGAGAGGACATGGCAAAAGCCAGGGTAAGTGCAGCCAGTGAAACTTTTAATACAGACTTCATAGCATTTCCTTTTATATCCACGGGGCGATCCCCTGCGAGAACAAACGGCTACATGAAAAAATCGTGCCAACATTGCAACTCATTGTTTTGCAAAGAGGATGATGTCATGTGTTGCACAATAAACGATGCAAACCCCTTTTAATGCACCATAATGGAGCGCTGTTTTGGTGCAGTCGGGTTTGCACAGCCGACGGGTGGCTATTAAGCGCAAATAACGGCGATAAAACAATCTTTCGTTAACGATTTTGTGAGGTGATTATTACAACTAATTTACTTTTGCGGGAGGGGAGAGCAAAAGCGTGCACCATAAACGTGCAAAACCCCCGCCGGGTGGCGAGGGTTTTATAGATAATTCGTATGGATTATTCGATGTTAGATTCGATAAACCACAGGAATTGATCCAGGTCGCGGGAAGCCGCGGTTAAGATATCTGCGGTGTCTTCGTCTTTGGTTTCACCGATCGCTTTACGAACGTCGTTGGCGACAACCGCATAACGATCCGCCAGCTCTTTCAGGTGATCCTGCACGGTATGAATGTCCAGCGGGTAGCTTTTCAGCGGGGTTTTGCTGTTAATCACCTGCGTGGTACCCAGTGCAACGCCGCCCAGCTGCACGGCACGTTCTGCCATGGTGTCCAGGTGAGTCACTAACGCGGTTCGGAATCCATCCAGCATTTCATGAACGGCAATAAAGTTTGCGCCGCGCATATTCCAGTGGGCCTGTTTAGTGATCAATGACAGGTCAATGAACTGGATCACCTGGCGATTCAGCAGCTCAATCGTTGCTTTCTTATCGCTATCCGAGACATCGTTACGGGTATAAAGCAGATTAGACGCTTTCGTTTTAACCAGTTTAGCGGTACTCATAATCTCATATCCTCTTGATGTTTTATGTTCCAGGTAATTACCGGAAATAAGTATAGCACCGCTTTTATAATCTGCCGGAATGGCTGTGCCTATCGGTTTAATAGTGCAATGGAGTGGGTTTGAGTAACTGACTGATATTAAAGGTTTGTCATTTATTTTATGCGGATGAGTCTTAATTACTTCATCTTTTTATCAGCGTGAGGGGATATTTCACATCGATGACAAAAAATGTAAGAAAATAACAATATGGACAAGTTGGCCTCTATTCTGCATGGCTGAATAAACCATGCAGAATAGAGAGCATTAATTGACGTCGACTTTCTTGATTTTGGTTTCAGGCCGCATGGTGAGGGTCGATCCCATCGACGCGGCAATAATGGAGCACAGCGCCAGCGTCTGAGTTAAGGTCAGGCTTTCGCCGAGGAAAACCATGCCGGACATGGCGGCGAGCGCCGGTTCCATACTCATCAGGGTGCCGAAGATACGGGTCGGCAATCGCGTCAGGGCGATCATTTCGAGGGAGTAGGGCAGCGCGGTGGAGAGTACCGCAACCGCCAGACCAATCGGCAAAATGGACCACTGCCAGATGGATTCAGTGGCTTGTGCCATGCCGATTGGCACAAAGATGATGGCTGCAATCAGCGAGCCGAGCGCCACGGTGGCCGGGCCGTGCTCTTCTCCCGCACGCTGCCCGGTGAGGATGTATACTGCCCAGCAGGCTCCAGCGCCCAGCGCCAGCGCGGCACCGGTTAAATCGACGTGAGAGATGTTCTGCCCCAGCGGCAGCAGGAACCACAGACCGAGAACGGCCAGCACCACCCAGACAAAATCCACGGGACGACGAGAAGAGAAAAGGGCCACGGCCAGCGGGCCGGTGAACTCCAGCGCGACGGCAATGCCCAGCGGCACAGTCTGAATCGACAGATAAAAGAGATAGTTCATCCCACCCAGTGACAGCCCGTAAAAAAGC
This sequence comes from Lelliottia sp. EB106-05-01-XG201, assembly GCF_058791735.1. Taxonomy (NCBI): domain Bacteria; kingdom Pseudomonadati; phylum Pseudomonadota; class Gammaproteobacteria; order Enterobacterales; family Enterobacteriaceae; genus Lelliottia; species Lelliottia sp. EB106-05-01-XG201. Next base: position 3,174,145 of record NZ_JBYTDV010000001.1, on the reverse strand, counting down.
AGCGGCAGGCGTTGCTCATTTTTGAATCTCAGACGCCACGGTTTAAAGATGACCACCAGAATCAGGGTGCCCAGCGCGATACGCAGGGCAGTCACACCGGGCGCGCCGACCAGCGGAAAGAGGGATTTAGCCAGTGATGCGCCACTCTGAATGGACAACATAGCGATGAGTATTACGACGATGGGCAACCAGACTGGCGCCTTGCGAGACATCCCCGGCATCCTTTCTCCTGTCAATTTTTGTCAAATGGCGTAAGGTTCGCAGTGTAATTGAAATAAACGACGAGCGGTTGAGACTTTGTTGAAAAAAAAAGCCAGAAAATCCGTAAAATGACTCTTTATTGATGGTTTATTCAGCTAACAGATTAGGATTAATCTGGATGAATGTAACGCCATTGGCGCGCAGAATCAGCGTATTAATGTAGAAATTCCGCGTTTTTTGAATGAGATAGCTGCGCTTTGAAATGTTCTGTTACATCAAAGGCTGGGTTAGACAATACGAATCACAAAGAGTTTCACAAGATTTTTTGATATATTTAAAACTTACGGATTTACTTGAAGCACATTTGAGGTGGTTATGAAAAAAATTGCATGTCTTTCAGCACTGGCCGCTGTTCTGGCTGTTTCCGCAGGTACCGCTGTAGCTGCTACTTCCACTGTTACCGGTGGTTACGCTCAGAGCGATATGCAGGGCGTAGTGAACAAAGCTAACGGTTTCAACCTGAAGTACCGCTACGAGCAGGACAACAACCCGCTGGGCGTGATCGGTTCTTTCACTTACACCGAGAAAGATCGTACTGAAGATGGCGCTTATAACAAAGCTCAGTACTACGGTGTGACCGCTGGTCCTGCTTACCGCCTGAACGACTGGGCAAGCATCTACGGTGTTGTAGGTGTTGGCTACGGTAAATTCCAGCAGACTGAAAACCAGGGTCTGAACCGCACTGCATCTACCAGCGACTACGGTTTCTCTTACGGCGCAGGTATGCAGTTCAACCCAATCGAAAACGTTGCTCTGGACTTCTCCTATGAGCAGAGCCGTATCCGCAACGTTGACGTTGGCACCTGGATCGCAGGCGTGGGTTACCGCTTCTAATCACTTCGGTGAGCCAGTAAAAAATCCGCCCAATGTGGCGGATTTTTTTTTATGTTTTTACCCTCTCCCCGTGGGAGAGGGCATCAGGCCGCACCTTACCTATCTGCTTTTCACCTCAAAAAGATCTGTACCCAAATGGGTATACTCCACTTTCTGTAGCTTGAAGTTAGTAATGTAGACCGGCGGCGCTTTCTTGTTGGACATGAACGGGTAGCTGTTAGCGATCTCTTTGGCAGAAATCCCCGTCCACTGGGAGAAGAAGCTCAGGAAATCATTCGCGGAACGGCGCGCTTTGATGATGCGATGGGTTTTATCATCGCTCGACAGCACCATAAACGGCACCTGGAAGTTCTGCTGGAACTTATCGTCGTGGGCCAGGTACTGCACCTCTTTGCCGCGCTCTTTGAATGCCAGACCGTGATCCGAGAAGTAGACCATCGAGAAGCTATCGCCGGTATTACGCAGCTGGGTATAGAGCTTGTTCAGCAGATCGTCGGTCTGGGTCATGGTATAGAGATAGCAGGAGGTCTCTTTCGACTGCACAAACTCCGCGTATTTCCCCTGAGTCCGATCGCAGGCCTGCGGGTGAGAACCCATCAGATGCAGGACAATCAGCTGCGGCTGGGTGCGCTGGCTGGCAAATACCTGCGACGTCATCTTCAGTAACGCTTCGTCTTTGGTATTTTTATCCGCCTCAAAATCCCCGTTTTTCAGGAACTGCGCTTCGTCCGCACGCTTGGCGATACTGGCGATGGCCGTATCGTACTCGCCGATTTGTCCCTGGTTCGAGAACCACCAGGTCTGAAAACCGGCGCGGTTAGCCAGAGTGACAAAGTTATCCTGATACTGCGGTTTACCGTCCACGACGCGGCTGAGGGTCAGGCCGAGCGATTTCTGCGTCGAGCCGCTTGCCGCCACGTAATCCGTAAACAGGGTGCCATTCACCGAGCTGGCAAACGGCGTGTTATTCCAGTGACCGCCAAATGCGCCCAGCGCATCGCGACGCGCGCTCTCGCCAATCACCACCACGTAGGTGTGATATTTCGGTTTCACGGCCAGCACGTTCCAGGTGTCTTTCATATTCGAAAGCTCAGCCATACGCGTCTGCTCGTCGAGCACTTCTTTATTGTTGACCACAATATCTTTGACGAAGCGGAACACCGGATAGCCGGTATCTTTCAGCTTGAACACGCCGCCCCACGCCAGGTTTTGCACTGGCGCGACAAAGAATGTCGCCACACCGATGACCAGGCACAGGTTTTCAATCATGCCCCACGGCTTTTTCTCTTGCGGCTTACGACGCACGGCAATTACGCCGAGCGCAAAAATAAACAGGCCGATGACATAGCTGTACCACGGGAAGATCGTCAGGATCTCCGTGGACTCTTCCATATTGGTGGAGTGCAGCGCCAGCAGGGTGTTGAAGTTGGGCGCGCCATAGGCCTGACCAAAGGGGTAGTACATCGCCGCCACGACAGAGCAGACCCCGACCACCACTTTTTGTGCACGCGGCGCGCTGCGCCACATCAAATGCAGCAGACAGGTAAAGGCCACGGCGTAGAGCAGACTAAAGGGATAGCCCAGCGCAAAGTTAATGAGCAGCGATTGCAGAAAGTAGAATCCCGTCCACGGGCTTAAGGCCCGACTGCGGGTAATTAATGTTTCTTTCAGGGTTAAATTCATAGGTCACTATCGTGAAAACGCCATGTGCTCACCCTGGCGTCGAGGGTCAAAGCCTGCCTGACAGTGCGTGGAGAGGGAATGAGGGTCCGCTTCAGCGAGCCGCAAATGGTGCAGGGCTGCAAGAAGATAGAGCCAGTCGGCATTCAGGTCAACAGTTGCTAAGAAGATGTTTTGCGAGAGGGATTACAAATCCGTAAAAAAGATCGGGAATTGGGGGCTAACAGAGCAGTTTGCGCGGGAATTGTGACGAAAAAATGAAAGCGGCGTACCGCGACGCCGCTTAGTGGGATGGCTTGTCGTTCTGCTGTGGTTTGCCGTTGATCATATCGCACAGCATGTTCAGCAGCATTAAGCGTACTTTAAAGGGGGAGTGGCTAAACACTTTCATACACCTCTTGAATTCGTTCATGTGACCTCCTGATTTCGGATCCCTTCGATCCGTGAAGGGTGACTGCATTACATACAGATATAGCACAGGCTATATTGTATAGCTATGGCTAATTCGTTAATTTTTTGTGCTTGTAGAGGGATGGTTTACACTGTGCGCTCTCGTTACAGGACGCCAGGGGCGTCAACCCACTGAGGAAGTGCAATGAACCGTCGCGCAGGTAAGCCAACTACAAAAAAAAAGACGCAACTGGTGAATGTTGAAGAGCATGTTGAAGGGTTTCGTCAGGTGCGTGAGGCGCACCGTCGCGAGCTGATTGATGACTACGTTGAGCTGATTTCCGATCTCTTTCGCGAGGTCGGGGAAGCGCGTCAGGTGGACATGGCTGCCCGCCTGGGTGTGTCGCAGCCCACGGTTGCCAAAATGTTAAAACGCCTGGCCTCGGTCGGGCTGATTGAAATGATCCCGTGGCGGGGGGTGTTCCTGACGCCGGAAGGCGAAAAACTGGCGCAGGAGAGTCGCGAGCGCCATCAGATCGTCGAAAACTTTCTGCTGGTGCTGGGCGTGAGCGAAGACATCGCTCGCCGCGATTCGGAAGGAATTGAACACCACGTCAGCGAAGAGACGCTGGAGAAATTCCGCGAGTTCACGCTCAAATTCGGATCGGCTGCTGAATGAACATACCGGGCCTGCGGGCGCTCGCCCGCGATCGCTTTTTCCATCTTCTGTTACTGATTGGCGTCGGGCTGAGCTTTTTCGTGCCCTTTGCGCCCGCCGCCTGGCCGGCGGCTATCGACTGGCACACCATCATTACCCTCAGCGGGCTGATGATGCTTACCAAAGGGGTGGAGCAGAGCGGCTATTTCGACGTCATCGGGCGCAAAATGGTGCGCCGCTTTGCCACCGAGCGAAAGCTGTCGCTGTTTATGGTGCTGGCCGCCGCGCTGCTCTCCACCTTTCTGACCAACGACGTGGCGCTGTTTATCGTCGTGCCTTTGACTCTGACGCTGCGCAAACTTTGTGAGATCCCGGTCAACCGACTGATTATCTTCGAAGCGCTGGCGGTTAACGCCGGATCGCTGCTGACGCCGATCGGCAACCCGCAAAACATACTCCTCTGGGGGCGCTCCGGGCTGTCGTTCACGGCGTTCACCTGGCAAATGGCGCCTCTGGCGCTGGTGATGATGCTCTCCCTGCTGGCGGTGTGCTGGTTCGCCTTTCCGAATAAAGCGCTCAACTACCACAGCGGAACCCAGGCCTCGTCATGGAATCCGCGGCTGGTGTGGGGCTGTCTGGCCCTGTATATCGTTTTCCTGACGGCGCTGGAACTGAAGCTGGCGCTGTGGGGCGCTCTGTTGGTGGCGGGTGGTTTTTTAATTCTGGCGCGGCGGGTGCTGATCAGCGTTGACTGGACGCTGCTGCTGGTATTCATGGCGATGTTTATCGACGTGCATCTGCTGATTCAACTTCCCGCCCTGCAGAATTCCCTGCACAGCGTCAGCGGACTGTCACCGCTCGGCCTGTGGCTGACGGCAATTGGCCTGTCGCAATTTATCAGCAACGTCCCGTCGACTATCCTGCTGATCAACTACGTCCCGCCAACGGCGCTGCTGGCCTGGGCTGTGAACGTGGGCGGATTCGGCTTACTGCCGGGATCGCTCGCCAATCTGATCGCTCTGCGCATGGCAAACAACCGTCGGATCTGGTGGCGATTCCACCTCTGGTCCCTGCCAATGCTGGTCTGGGCGGCCGCCGTCGGTTTCGGATTATTCCTTCTCATATAGTGCGCTAATTGTCAGCTTTTCCTGGCAAATGTATAGCAACGTCCTAACTTTAGTGAACGGCATAAATGTGATGCCGTTCACTGACAGGAACGTTGTTGGCATATGGCAGACGAAAACGAAACCTCAGAACAAAACGAAAAACCAGAGCGCAAAGGTCCCGGAAAAAAACCGTTAATCATTCTTGGGATCGTGGTGGTGGTGATGGTCGTCGCGGCGCTGGTGTGGTGGTTTCTCACCCGCAACGAAGAGACGACAGATGACGCCTTTACCGATGCCAACGTGGTGACCATTGCCCCGAAAGCGGCAGGCTACGTCACGGATCTGCGGGTGCGCGATAACCAGCGGGTCAAGAAGGGCGATCTGCTGGTTGTCATCGATCCGCGTGATACCACCGCTCAGCGCGATCAGGCTCAGGCGCAGTTGGGCCTGGCCGTAGCGCAGCTGCATCAGGCGCAGGCCCAGCTGGCGCTGTCGAAGGTGCAATATCCCGCGCAGCGCGATGAAGCCAAAGCTCAGGTCCTGAAAGCGCAGGCGGATATGGCGAATGCGCAGGCCGAGTACCGCCGCCAGCGCGGTGTCGATCCCCGCGCCACCACCCAACAAAGTATTGATTCCGCTAATGCTCAGCTGCGCAGCGCCCAGGCCGGGCTTGCCAGTGCGCAGGCTCAGCTGGAAGTGGCGGAGCAGGTTCAGCTCCAGATCCGCCAGCAGGAGACCAACGTCGAAGCGCGTGAACGTCAGGTCGATCAGGCGAAAGCCCAGCTCGAAACCGCCAACCTGAATCTCTCCTATACCGAAGTGCGCGCCCCGTTCGACGGGTTTGTCACCAAGCGTAACGTTCAGACGGGCACCCTGGTGCAGGCCGGAACGGCGCTGTTTTCGCTGGTCTCGCCGGACATCTGGGTGGTGGCCAACTTCAAAGAGTCGCAGCTTGAGCGCATGCGCCCCGGCAATAAAGTGGCGATCACCGTCGATGCCTGGCCGGACATGAAACTCGAAGGCCACATCGACAGTATCCAGCAGGGCAGCGGCTCGCGCTTCTCGGCCTTCCCGGCGGAAAACGCCACCGGCAACTTTGTCAAAATCGTGCAGCGCGTTCCGGTCAAAATCGTCATCGACAAAGGACTGGACCCGAACATGCCGCTGCCGCTGGGGCTCTCCGTTGCGCCGAAGGTCACACTGGAATGACGGACCACAGCCACGAAAACTGGCGGCCCGCCAGTAATCCCTGGGCGGTGGCGATTGTCGTCACGCTGGCGGTGTTTATGGAGATCCTCGACACCACCATCGTCAACGTGGCGCTCCCGCACGTGGCCGGTTCGCTCTCGGCCAGCTACGATGAATCGACCTGGGTGCTCACCAGCTATCTGGTCGCCAACGGCATCGTGCTGCCCATCTCGGCGTTTCTCAGCCGGGTGTTTGGCCGCAAGCAGTTCTTCCTGATCTGCATCGTGATGTTCACTATCTGCTCCTTCCTGTGCGGGATAGCCACGGAGCTGTGGCAAATCATTCTGTTTCGCATCATGCAGGGCTTTTTTGGCGGCGGGCTTCAGCCAACGCAGCAGTCGGTGCTGCTTGACTACTTCAAGCCCGAAGATCGCGGCAAAGCCTTTGGCCTGTCGTCGATCGCGATCATCGTTGCCCCGGTGCTGGGGCCAACGCTCGGCGGCTGGATCACCGATAACTACTCCTGGCGCTGGGTCTTCTTTATCAATATCCCGGTTGGCATCATGACGGTGCTGGCGATTTATCAGCTGCTGGAAGATCCGCCGTGGGAGCGCAAATCCGAAGAGAAACTCTCCATCGACTGGACGGGGATTGGCCTGATCGCCCTTGGGCTCGGCTGTCTGCAGGTGATGCTCGATCGCGGCGAAGATGACGACTGGTTCTACTCGAACTTTATCCGCACCTTCGCGGTACTGACGCTTATTGGCATCATCGGCGCGATTTACTGGCTCCTTTACGCCAAAAAACCGGTGGTGGATTTGCGCTGCATGAAGGACAAAAACTTTGCCGTGGCCTGTCTGCTGATGGGCGGCATGGCGATGATTTTGTACGGCAGTTCGGTGGTGATCCCGCAGCTGGCCCAGCAGGATTTGGGCTACACCGCCACCTGGTCCGGGATGGTGCTCTCGCCCGGCGCGGTGCTGATTGTCCTGACCATCCCGCTGGTGCTGAAACTGATGCCCATCGTGCAAACGCGGTGGATCATCGCCTTTGGTTTCGCCTGTCTGGCGGTGTCGTTCTTCTGGTCGCGAACTCTGACGCCGGATATCGATTTCGAGACGCTGGTGCTATTTCGTAGCGCTCAGTCGTTCGGGCTGGGGTTCCTGTTTGTTCCGCTCACCACTATCGCCTTTATTTCGATACCCAGACAGCTCAACGGCGACGCCGCCGCGCTCTTCACCATGTTCCGTAACGTCGCCGGGTCGATCGGGATTTCGCTTTCGACCGCCGCCATCACGGAACGCGCCCAGACGCACAGCGCGCATCTGGCCTATCACGCCTCGCCGTTTAACGAGCAGTTCCAGCTGGCGCTGCGGGAGTCGGCGCAGGCGATCCAGAACTTCACCACCCAGGTCGGCAATCCGCTGGATATCGCCACCGGGCGCATGTACCAGACCATGATCGAACAGTCGCGCTTTCTGGCCTACGTGGACGTTTTCACGATCCTGAGCGCGGTCGCATTACTGCTTATCCCGTTTTGTTTGTTGCTCTCGCCGGTGAAAAGCGAAGGCAGTGCAGGAGCACATTGATGATCTACACACGTTTGTCCCCCCTATTTTTAGTGTTGCTGTTAGCCGGATGCGCCGTGGGGCCGGACTACCAGCCGCCCGCGCCGTATACGCCTGCGAAGTGGAACGATCCGGGCGATGCGGAGGTGAAATCGAAAGCCGAGAGCACGGCGGTGAATCCGCGCTGGTGGAAGACCTTTGGCTCCCCACAGCTCGACAGTCTGATTGACCGGGCGATTGCCGGAAACCTCTCGCTGCAACAGACGGTTCTGCGTATCGCCGGGGCGCGCGAGCAGATTACCCAGGCGGGTGGGGCCTTTTATCCCTCGGTGAACGGCAATTTGCAGGCCACGCGCCAGCAGCTGGGTCTGGAAGGCGAGCTGAAATCCCACGGGGTTTACGACCAGATAGATAACGTCGACCCGGATCTGAAAGGCGCGCTGGGCCCGCTCACTCAGCCGGTGAACCTCTATCAGGGCAGCTTTGACGCCCAGTGGGAGCTCGACCTGTGGGGCAAAGTGCGCCGTCAGGTGGAAGGCGCAGAGGCGCAGCAGCGGGCGGCGATTGAGCAGCGTAATGACGCGCTGGTCTCCCTGGAAGCCGAAGTGGCGCGCGCCTGGCTGCAGCTGCGCGGCGCGCAAAGCGTAATGGCGACGCTCAATACGCAAATTGAGAGCGCGCAGCAAACCCTCGATCTGACCGAGAGCCGCCAGCGCGGCGGGCTCTCGCCGCAGATGGACGTGGAAAACGCCCGCGCGCAGCTGGGCAATCTGGAAGCCCAGCTCCCGCAATATCAGGCGCAGGAGCGTCAGGCGATGAACGGCCTGGCAATTTTACTCGGCAAACCGCCGGGTGCGCTGGATGGCGAGCTGCGTTCCGTTCAACCGCTCCCGGCGTTGCCTGAGATTGTGCCGACGGGCATCCCGTCAACCCTGGCCCGCCGACGCCCGGACGTGCGCGAGGCGGAAGCCAATCTTCACGCGGCGACGGCGCAAATCGGCGTTTCCGTCGCCGAGCTGTTCCCGAGCGTGTCGCTCTCCGGGCAGTTTGGCCTGCGCAACAGCGAAACCAACTGGCTTACGGACTGGAGTAGCCATTTTTACAGCGTCGGCCCGCAGGTTTCGATCCCGATTTTCCAGGGCGGACGGCTGGTCTCCAGCGTCAAAGTGGCGCGCGCGCAGCAGGGGGCCGCGGTGCTGGACTATCGCCAGACGGTACTCACCGCGCTGGGCGATGTGGAAAACGCGCTGGTCAGCTATCGCACGGATCAGCAGCGTGAAGCGGGTTTAGGCAAAACCATCGATGCGCTGCAAAACGCCTTCGATCTGGCGAGCGACAGCTATCGCCAGGGGATCGCCAGCTTTATCGACGTGCTGGATGCCCAGCGCCAGCTGGCTCAGGCGCAACAGCAGCGCGCACAGGCCCAGGTGCAAAGTGCGCTGGATCTGGTGGCGCTCTACAAGGCCCTCGGCGGGGGCTGGGAGCCGTATCAGCAGGTGAATTTGCCGGATTATTCGGTGTTTGGCGACGCCCCGCGCGGATAACGTTCAGAGGATTGGGCAAGAAACAGACAGGAACGCCACATTCGCGTTTTGCAGGGGCGGAGTATAACTATTCGGCACCCATCAAACGAACACTGTGAGGAACGTCATATGCGTTATCAAAAACTGGGCAATACCGGTCTGTTTGTTTCTGAACTCTGCCTCGGCACCATGACCTTCGGGGGCGAAGGCGGCATGTGGGGTAAAATTGGTCAGCTCCAGCAGAGCGAGGCGGAAAAGCTGGTAGGCCGCGCGCTGGATGCCGGAATTAACTTTATCGACACCGCCAACGTCTACTCGGAGGGGCGTTCGGAGGAGATCACCGGCCAGGCGCTGAAAAATCTCAAGATCCCGCGTGAAAATGTGGTCGTTGCCACCAAAGTCTTCGGCGAAACCGGCACGGCAGGCGTCAACTCGCGCGGCAGCTCGCGCTATCACATCATCAATAGCGTCAAAGAGAGCCTGCGCCGCATGCAGCTCGATCATATCGATCTCTATCAGCTGCACGGTTTCGACCCGGCAACGCCGATCGAAGAGACGCTCTACGCCCTGGATAATCTGGTGCAGCACGGTCATGTGCGCTACATCGGCGTGTCGAACTGGGCGGCGTGGCAAATCACCAAAGCGCTGGGGATCTCCGAGCGCCTCGGGCTGGCGCGGTTTGCCTCGCTTCAGGCGTACTACACCATCGCCGGGCGCGATCTGGAGCGTGAGCTGGTACCGATGATGCAAAGCGAAGGCGTCGGGCTGATGGTCTGGAGCCCGCTGGCTGGCGGTCTGCTGAGCGGGAAGTATAGCCGCGACGGGCAGAGCGAAGCAGGCAGTCGTCGTCAGGAGTTTGACTTCCCGCCGGTGGAAAAAGATCGCGCGTTCGACTGTGTCGATGTGATGCGCACCATTGCTGAGAGCAAAGGCGTGTCGGTGGCACAGATCGCGCTGGCGTGGCTGCTGCATCAGAAGGTGGTGAGCAGCGTGATCATAGGGGCCAAACGCGTTGACCAGCTGGATGACAATATCGCCGCGACCGCAATTCGCCTGAGCGACGATGAACTGCAACAGCTCGACGCCGTCAGCGCGCTGCCGCGGGAATATCCGGGCTGGATGCTGGAGCGTCAGGGCGAGTATCGCCGGAACCAGCTGAAGGGTTAACCTTCATTGCCGGATGGCGCTTCGCTTATCCGGCCTACAAAACCCGCGACAGTTGGCCGGATAAGCGAAGCGCCATCCGGCTTTTTTATTTCTATCCCGCTCACAAAAAACGATCCTCCCCTTTGCTTGATTTTTCATCTTTGGCTATATGACTAGTCATGAAATTTAAATGACTAGTCATATAGGGAGAGACCATGAAGCAATCACTGCCAGCTAACTTTTTATGGGGTAACTCGGTGTCCAGCATGCAGACCGAGGGGGCGTGGAACGAGGGCGGAAAAGGGATGTCGGTATACGACATCCGCGAAGCCGGTGAAAACGCCTCGGACTGGAAAGTCGCGACCGACTCCTATCATCGCTACAAAGAAGATTTCGACCTGATGCAGGATCTGGGCATGAACTGCTACCGCTTCCAGATCTCCTGGAGCCGCGTCTGCCCGCAAGGCGATGGCGAATTCAACGAAGAGGGCATCGCGTTCTACGATCGCTTCATCAACGATCTCATCGCGCGCGGTATCGAGCCGATGGTCTGCCTGTATCACTTCGACATGCCGCTGGCGCTGGCCCAGGAGTACAACGGCTTTAACGACCGTCGGGTGCTGGACGCGTTTGTGCGTTACGGCAAAAAGATGATCGACTGCTACGGCGACCGCGTGAAGTACTGGCTGACCTTCAACGAGCAGAACATATTCCACATGCCGGAAGCGTTCCGGGTGTCAGGCTACATGAAGGGCGAGCAAACCCTGCGTGAACTGTACGAAATTCAGCACCATACGATGGTGGCGCACATGGCGCTGACGGAGTATCTGCATCAGGCCAAACCGGGCCAGATGATGGGCGGCATGCTGGCGCATCAGCTGATCTACCCGGCGACCTGCAAACCGCGCGATATCTTCTGCGCCCAGCAGTACGACGAATTCCTCAACCAGAACCTGCTGCGCGTCTTTGCGGGGCAAGGCTACAGCCCGGCGGTGATGGCGGTGGTTGAGCAGCAAGGCTTCGGCGATATCTATCGCGCGGAAGATTTGGCCCTGCTGGCGCGTACCAAAAATGATTTCATGGCGTTCAGCTACTACGCGAGTAAAACCCTCGACAGCGACCCGATCCCGGAAGGCACGCCGGTGAACTACTACCTGGCCCACGGCGAGAAAAACAACCCGTTCCTGAAAGCCACCGAATGGAACTGGCAGATCGACCCGCTCGGTTTCCGCACCATCATCACCCGCTACTACAACGACTGGCGGATGCCGGTGTTCCCGATTGAAAACGGCATCGGGGTGATTGAGTCCTGGGACGGGGTGAATCCGGTCGAAGATGACTACCGCATCGACTATCACCGCAAGCATTTCGAGGCGATGAAAGCGGCGATCTTCGAAGACGGTGCGCAGGTGATCGGCTATCTCGGCTGGGGTTTGATCGACATTCTCAGCTCGCAGGGCGACATGCGTAAACGCTACGGCGTGGTGTACGTCAACCGCGAGAACCACGATCTTAAAGATATGAAACGCGTGCCGAAAAAGAGCTACGCGTGGTTAAAACAGGCTATTCATAGCAACGGAAGCGAGCTGTAAGTCGTACGCTGCCGGACCGGTTTTTGTGACTGATTGATGGGAAATATCCGCTATGTCTGATACAAAAATTACACCTGCGATGCAGTCGTTTGTCGACAGATTTGTTGAGTTCTCCGCGCGCCTGGCCAACCAGGTTCACTTACGCTCCCTGCGCGATGCCTTCGCCACGGTGATGCCGATCTTCATCCTGGCCGGTCTTGCGGTACTGGTGAATAACGTGGTGTTTCCATGGGTGCTGGAGGGTGAAACCCTCGCCCAGTTCAAAGTGTGGGGCGAGGCGATCATCAACGGCACGCTGAACATCGCGGCGCTGTTGCTGGCCCCGATGATTGCCTGGTCGCTGGCGCGCAACAAAGATTTCGACAACCCGGTTTCGGCAGTGGTTATCGCCGTCAGCAGTTTTATCATTATGATGCCGATGCAGTTGCAATTAGTGCCCGTCGGCAGCCAGACTGCGGTGAACGTCACCCAGGTGCTGACCTTCGGCAATATTGGCTCGACGGGGATTTTTGCCGGGGTGCTGATCGGCCTGATCTCTACCGAAGTCTTTATCGCGATTTCGCGCCTGAAAGCATTGCACATTTCGCTCGGTGAGAACGTCCCGCCTGCGGTGAGTAAATCCTTTACGGCGCTGATCCCGACCATCATCACGCTTTCGCTCTTCGCCGTTGTGGCGGCGCTGCTGGCGAACGCGCTGCACACGGATCTGATCCACCTGATCACCCATTTCATCCAGCAGCCGCTGCGACTGATTAACACCAGTCTGCCCGGCACCATTTTTATCTACAGCTTCGGGAATTTCCTGTTTACGCTCGGTATTCACCAGTCGGTGGTGAACAGCGTGATTCTGGAACCTTTCCTGTTAATCAACACCAATGAGAACATGCTGGCCTTCGCCAACGGGCAGCCGATCCCGCATATCATCAACAATATTTTTGTCCCGACCTTCGGGATGATTGGCGGGACGGGCAGCACCATCTCGCTGCTGATCGCTATCTTCATCTTCTCGCGCCAGAAATCGGCCAAACAGGTGGCGCGGCTGTCGCTGGCGCCGGGGCTGTTTAACATCAACGAGCCGGTGATTTTCGGTCTGCCGATTGTTTTTAACCTGCCGCTGATGATCCCGTTTGTGTTGCTTCCGGCGATCGGGATTTACTTCGCCTGGCTCTGTACCACGCTCGGGCTGATGTCGCGCTGCGTGGTGATGATCCCATGGACCACGCCGCCGATACTCAGCGCCTGGCTGGCGACGGCGGGGGACTGGCGGGCGGTGGTGGTTCAGTTGGCAATCATCGTATTTGGTGTATTCTTCTACCTGCCTTTCCTCAAGATTGCTGAGAGGGTGGCGTTGAAAAACAGTGTGATAGCGGATTAATCAAAAGGAAAAGGCATGGCGGCGAAGTACATCACCATCGCGCGGGAAATTAAGAAACGCATTATCAGCCAGCAGTATGCCGCCAATGAACCGCTGCCAGACCAGTTTGCGCTGGCGGCGGAGTTCAGCACCAGCAGGATGACCATCCAGCAGGCGATGCGCCAGCTGATCGTTGAAGGGCTGGTCTACACGCGCCAGGGGCAGGGGACCTTTATCCGTAAGAACTTCCTGCAGCTCTCCCAGTGGGATCTCTCCGGCAGCGACTACTTCGGTGCGACCAAAACCTGGGAACATCTCGGGACGGTGAGCAGCAAAGTCGTTCATTTCGAGCTGCGCTTCCCGAATGAGAAAGAGCAGTCGTCCCTGATGATTAATGCCGATACGCCGATCTATGATTTTATCCGCCTGCGCTCCCTCAACGGTGAGCCGATGTCGCTGGATTCCACGGTCATGCCGCTGAATCTGGTGCCGGGACTCAATAAAACCCATCTCGAAAGCTCGGTGTTCCAGTATGTGCAGGAGACGCTGGGGCTGAAAATTATGGGATCGTATCGCGTGGTGCGGGCGCTAAAACCGAATGCGCTGGATATGCAGCATCTGGTCTGCGAACAAACCGACCCGGTGCTGGAGGTGGAGCAGGTGATCTATCTTGAGGATGGCACGCCGCTGGAGTACGCGCACTGCCACTATCGCTACGATCACGGCGGCATCGTTATCGTGAATAACGGGTAATAAAAAAGCGGGCTGATGAGCCCGCTTTTTTGTTTGCGACAACTTAAATCAATTCAAACGTACCGGCATACCGGAACGGTTCTGCACTGCCTGATCCACAACGGTCGATTCAACATCGGCCTGGCCGGTGACCGCCTGAATGTTGCTCTTCAGGGTGATCGGCACGATCTCGTTGTTGTTGATCTGGTCTTCGCTGGTGGACAGCGGGTTGTGTACTTCGATGTAGCGGCTGCCATCTGGCTCGGAGGTCGCTTTGACCGGCTCATTGATGAACTGGACGCGGGTACCGACCGGCACGTTCTCGAACAGGAACTTGATATCGTCGTTACGCAGACGCACACAGCCGTGGCTCACGCGCAGTCCGATACCGAAGTTGGCGTTGGTCCCGTGGATCGCATACAGACGACCGATGTACAGCGCGTACAGACCCATAGGGTTGTCCGGGCCGGCTGGCACAACGGCTGGCAGCGGTTCACCGGCAGCGATGTATTCTGCGTGCATTTTGGCGGTTGGCGTCCAGGTTGGACCCGCTTTCTTACGCTCTACTTTGGTGGTCCAGTTCAGCGGGGTGTCTTTACCCAGCTGACCGATACCAATCGGCAGAACGATGACGGTGTTGGTGCCTTTCGGGTAGTAATACAGACGCATTTCGGCGCTGTTGATCACGATACCTTCATGGACGGTGTCCGGCAGGATCAGCTGCTGAGGAATGTTCAGCACGGTCCCGGCTTTTGGCAGATACGGGTCAACGCCCGGGTTCGCTTCCAGCATGTTGGACAGGCCCAACTGGTATTCAGCGGCATAATATTCCAGCGGCTGGGAGTTGCCTTCCGGAACAATAACCACCTGGTTTTGACCCACCAGACGGCTACCGTCTGTCGGCAGCGGATAAGTCACCGCAGAAGCGGTATTGCAAAAACCTACTACGGCTAACGCCGCCGCAAAAAGCGTTGATAATTTCATATTCATGTTATGCGAGGTATC
Organism: Lelliottia sp. EB106-05-01-XG201; assembly: GCF_058791735.1. Taxonomy (NCBI): domain Bacteria; kingdom Pseudomonadati; phylum Pseudomonadota; class Gammaproteobacteria; order Enterobacterales; family Enterobacteriaceae; genus Lelliottia; species Lelliottia sp. EB106-05-01-XG201. The sequence continues at coordinate 3,159,108 of NZ_JBYTDV010000001.1, read as the reverse complement.
TTTGCCACTCTGGCGATTAGTTGATGAGTCTGAATCATTGATGGGAGCGCATTATATGTGCATTCCCTCGCGCATGGAATTCAGATGTGTACGAAATCACATTTTTTTCGATTTTGTTAAAGTTTAGTGGTTCGTTGCCACACGGGATCTCATTTCGGAATTGTGGCATAATGCCGTGTTTATCACACTTTTTCGCAGGAATCTCCCCGTGTTAGTTACCAGCAACGTCACTATGCAGTTTGGCAGTAAGCCGCTGTTCGAAAACATTTCCGTCAAATTTGGCGGCGGCAACCGTTACGGCCTGATTGGTGCCAACGGTAGCGGAAAATCCACCTTTATGAAGATTCTCGGCGGCGACTTAGAGCCGACGCTCGGCAACGTGTCGCTCGATCCGAACGAGCGCCTCGGTAAGCTGCGTCAGGATCAGTTCGCCTTCGAAGAGTTTACCGTGCTCGACACCGTGATCATGGGACACGGGGAACTGTGGGAAGTGAAGCAAGAGCGCGATCGCATTTATGCGCTGGCTGAAATGAGCGAAGAGGACGGCTATAAAGTCGCCGATCTGGAAGTGCTGTACGGCGAAATGGACGGCTACTCTGCCGAATCCCGTGCCGGTGAGCTGCTGCTCGGCGTCGGCATACCTGTTGAACAACATTACGGCCTGATGAGCGAAGTCGCACCTGGCTGGAAGCTGCGTGTCCTTCTGGCGCAGGCCCTGTTCTCCAACCCGGACATTCTGCTGCTCGATGAACCGACGAACAACCTGGACATCGACACCATCCGCTGGCTGGAGCAGACGCTGAACGATCGCGACAGCACCATGATCATCATTTCGCACGACCGTCACTTCCTGAACATGGTCTGCACCCACATGGCCGATCTGGACTACGGCGAGCTGCGCGTTTATCCGGGCAACTACGACGAGTACATGACCGCGGCCACCCAGGCGCGCGAACGTCTGCTGGCGGATAACGCCAAGAAAAAAGCGCAGATTGCTGACCTGCAATCCTTCGTTAGCCGCTTTAGCGCCAACGCCTCTAAATCTCGTCAGGCGACGTCTCGTGCCCGTCAGATTGATAAAATTAAGCTGGACGAAGTGAAAGCGTCCAGCCGTCAGAACCCGTTCATCCGCTTCGAGCAGGACAAGAAACTGTTCCGTAACGCGCTGGAAGTGGAAGCGCTGGCGAAAGGGTTTGATAACGGCCCGCTGTTCAAAAAATTCAACCTGCTGCTGGAAGTGGGCGAGAAGATTGCGGTACTGGGCGCGAACGGCGTGGGTAAATCAACCCTGCTGAAAACCCTGGTCGGCGAACTTCAGCCTGACCACGGTACCGTGAAGTGGTCTGAAAACGCCCAGCTCGGTTACTACGCGCAGGACCACGAATACGAGTTCGAAAACGATCTGACTGTCTTCGACTGGATGAGCCAGTGGAAGCAGGAAGGCGACGACGAACAAGCGGTTCGCGGCATTCTGGGCCGTCTGCTGTTCAGCCAGGACGACATCAAGAAGCCTGCTAAAGTGCTGTCCGGTGGTGAAAAGGGCCGCATGCTGTTCGGTAAGCTGATGATGGAAAAACCAAACATCCTGATCATGGACGAACCGACCAACCACCTGGATATGGAATCGATCGAATCCCTGAACATGGCGCTGGAGATGTATCAGGGCACTCTGATCTTCGTCTCCCACGACCGTGAGTTTGTGAGCTCCCTGGCGACCCGCGTGATTGAGATTACGCCGGAGCGCATCGTGGACTTCACCGGTAATTACGAAGATTACCTGCGCAGTAAAGGCATTGATAATTAATGCAAAATGCCGGGTGGCGCTGACGCTTACCCGGCCTACAAGGTCAATGCAAAACGGCAACCCAAGGGTTGCCGTTTTTTATGGTTCTGAACCCGTAGGCCGGGTAAGGCGAAGCCGCCACCCGGCAATCAACGGCTACAAAGCCCACTCACTCTGCTCGATACCGTTCACCAGCAACTTACGTTTCTCACCCACCGGCAACGACACCTTCAACGCTTTCCACGCCGGGCGATAATCCCCGTGCGCCGTCACGTTCAGGTTGATAGTCGACCCTTCACACACCATCTCCCACTCCAGCCACAGGGCATTGCCTTTCTGATAACCCCAGCTCTCGCCGTCGTCCTCAAACAGCATGCCTGACGTCGTGCCCACGCCTTTCAGCGGGAACAATTTCAGCTCGCGCGTATCATCTTTCGCAGCAGACACATGGGTAATGCGTTCGCTGAGCGGGAGACCCGCACCGGCACGCACCAGCAGCGGCAGTTTTTCCAGCGGTGCGTCGCGGACGATCCACTGCCCGCCGGAGAACCACTCGTGAGTGTAAAAATCGTACCAGCCGGTTTCGTTCTCCGGCAGCCAGAGGCGGCGCTCGCGCTGGCCTTGTTCGACGACGCTGGCGACCAGCACATCGCGACCCAGCAGGAAATCGTCGCACTCTTCGAACGTCTGCGCGTCATGCTCGTGATCGAGGAAGGTCGGACGCAGCATCGGCTCGTCATCCGCATGGGCCTGCCACAGCAGGGTGTAGAGATACGGCAGCAGACGATAGCGCAGCTCAATCGCACCGCGAATGGCAGGCGTCACGCCCGGATACATCCACGGCTCATTCACCGTATGGTCGTCATTCCACGAGTGAATGGTGAAGCGCGGGTGCATCACGCCGTTTTGAACCCAGCGTACAAACAGCTCGGCGTCCGGTTTATCGCCGGAGAAACCACCGACATCGTGCCCGACGTTAAACAGCCCGGAGAGGCTCATGCCCAGCCCCATGCGGGTGTTGTAGCGCAGGGTGTCCCAGTTGGTGCGGTTATCGCCGCTCCAGGTCTGGACGTAGCGCTGCATCCCGGCGCAGCCGGAGCGGGAGATCAGGTACGGACGTTTGTCCGGGGCAAAACGCTGCTGAGCTTCCATCGAGGCGCGCATCATCAGCAGCGGCATCACCGGGCGGATATGCTTGATGGCAATCTCCTGACCAAACCCGTGGCAGCGCGCTTCCCCGTCCCAGACTTCAAACTCGTTGTTATCGTTCCAGGTGGAGTCGATTCCCATCTCCAGCAGCTGGGTGGTCACGCCTTCCTGCCACCACTGAATGGTCTGAGGATGGGTAAAGTCGAGGTGCGACCCTTCGTCATCCCAGAAGCTGGAACGTTCTGGCGCATCCGTTTCTGAATCACGGATAAACAACCCGCGCTCTGCCACTTCGTTATAGCGTGGATGATCCTGCAGCAGGCACGGCTTGATGTTCGCCGCCAGCTTCAGCCCCGCGTCGTGGAACGCCTGGCTCATCACCTTCGGCTGCGGCACTTTGTCGTAGTTCCAGTTGAAGACGTAACGCTTGCCGTTGATCGAGGTATACCCGGACGACAGCTGGAACGAATCGCACGGAATCGCGTGCTCTTCGCACAGGCGGATAAAGTTCATCAGCTGGTTCTGCGCGTCCGGCGCGTCGGTGTAGTGCATAGTCGAGCCGCTGTAGCCGAGGCTCCATTTCGGACCGAACAGGGTTTTCCCGGTCAGACGAACAAAGGCTTTGGTCACGTCCAGCACGCGTTTGCCGGTGAAGATGTAGTAATCGATATCGCCCGCTTCGGCCTGCCAGCGGCGATACGCCGTGTGGTAGTTGTCGATTTCGTTGCCCAGATCCAGCCAGCAGCTGCTCAGGTTGTCGTAGAAAAGACCGTAGCTCACGTCGTCGCGGCGGGTGATGGTGAACGGAATATGCTTGTACAGCGGGTCGGTGCTGACCGCGTTATAGCCCATCGCGTCGAGGTTACGCATCTCGTAGCGTTTGCCGTTGCGCTGCAAATCGCCCGCTTTTTCGCCCAGACCGTAAAAACGCTCTTCCTTACGACGGCTGAGATAGTGCGCCGCGCCGTCGCCGTGGGCGTTCAGCAGGTAGGCGCTGGTCGGGCGATCGTGCGCCAGCTCCAGCCACTCACCGGCCTCATTGCGGTAGTGCCACTCCAGCCACAGAGGCTGATGGACGGTAACGCGCAGCTGCTCGGTGGCGAGCGTAAGAGTGTCGTCCTGCTGGGTCAGCGTCCACGTCGGGCAGGTGAATCCGCTCAGATCGTCGCGCTGACGACCTTCCCACGGCACATCCTTGTCCGGCGCGATGCTCCAGGTTTTATTCAGCGACAGCTCGCCTTTGCGTTTGATCAGCACGCGGAACAGATTCTGTTCCAGCACATACAGGCACAGACGGTGCTGGCTATCGACCAACAGTTCCAGATGGTTCGCGGACTGTTCAAGTAAGGTCCAGTTTTTCAGGGTTTTCATATGCAATACATCCACTATCAGGCGCGCTTGGCGCGACGTTCAGCAATAAATGCCACCAGGAAAACAGCGCCAATCAGGTCAAAGAAACCCATGGCAATGAAGAGCGGGTTGAAGCCGATTTTGTCGGCGGTCACACCAATTAAAAGAGAGAACAGGAAGCTGGCGATCCACGCCGCCGAGCCGCGCATACCGTTGACGGTGGCCATCTGGCCTTTGTCGAACGACTCCACCACCAGGGCGCTTAACATGCAGGAGATGATCTGATGGCCGAAACCGCCGATGGAGATCAGCACGATGGTGATATAGGGGTCACGAGTGATGGCGACCGCCGCCAGGGAGATCATCAGGAAGGCACCGGTGACGGAGCTCGCCACGACGGAGTTCACGCGAGTACAGCCGAACCAGCGGGTGTAGAGGCGGGTGAGGTAGCCGCTGACCACGCTGCCCAGATCGGCGGCGAGGAACGGCAGCCAGGCGAACATCGCAATCTGTTTCAGATCCATGCCGTGCTCTTTCGCCAGATACAGCGGCACCCAGAAGCTCAGTACCGCCCAGGCCGGTTCCGCCATAAAGGCCGGAATAGCGATCCCGTAGAAGCGTTTGTTTTTGGAGACGGTTTTCAGGGCGGTCAGGAACGGCATTCTGACGGCTGGCGGTTCGTTATCCTGCTTGATAAACGCCAGTTCGTCCTTGCCGAGATTCGGGTGCTGCTCCGGGTTATGGTAGAAGGCCCACCACAGGATCACCCACAGCAGCGCCAGCACGCCGGTAAACATAAACGCGCCCTGCCAGCCGAAGGAGGCGTGAGCGAAGTAGATGATAGGTGGAGCCAGCATCGCCCCAATCGAGAAGCCGACGCCGGCCCAACCAGCGGCCACCGGACGCTCAGATTTCGGGAACCACTCGCCGATGGTTTTGGCATTCGCCGGTGTCGCAGCCGCTTCCGATGCCCCCATGAAGAAGCGCAGAACCGCCAGATGCAGCCAGCTGCTGGCTCCGGCGTGGAAAATACACATCAGCGCCCAGATCCCGGCGCAGACCATAAAGCCAATCTTCAGGCCAATCACGTCAATCAGCCAGCCGCACAGGGGCTGGAACAGGGTATAAGCAATCTGGAATGCACCGACGATCCAGGAGTACTGCTCGGTGGTGATCCCCATGCTCTCTTTCAGTTCAGGGGCCAGAATGCCTAACGAGTTACGGGTGATGTAGTTAACGGTGACGCCCAGTAAAAACAGCACCAGCACGTACCAGCGCAGATTCTTGATGACGCGGCGGGCTTTGCTTGCCACGACAGGGGTATTAATGTCCTGACTCATTTTTCTCTCCACAAGACGGACGGTAAGGGGATGAACGTATCGGGTGTCACACCGGTTTTTATGCCTTTGATAGTTATCTGTTTTATGACTTCAAGTTGCTATACAACTAGTATGGAAGTGGTGTGACAAGTTCACCTTAAGGGAGAAAATGAGCGGGAAATAGTGGATTTTGTGCAAGCTTTCTCATAACTGTGCGGCTTATTTTGGCATGATGCCGTTAAAGCCTGCTGTTACCGCAATCTCACGCTATGAAAATTTTTTCATTTGGCAAATGGAGCGAGATCACAAAATGGATAAAAGACTTAAAATCGCCGAAATCGCCGCCCGGACGCAGCTTTCCATCAGCACTGTTTCCCGCGTGCTGGCGGGGAAGTCGAACACCAGTGAAAAGGCGCGCACCAAAGTGCTGGCCTGCGCGCGCGAGCTGGGGGTGATGGACGGCATGGCCGCCGGGCGCTTGCTGCTCAACAGTCTGGTGGTCTTTGCTCCGCAGCGCGCGTTTGACGAGCGGTCCGACATCTTTTACTACCGCGTGATCCAGAGCGTCAGCAAAGGGCTGGCCTCCCACGAAGTCCGGCTGCGCTACTGCGCCCTGGAGGAGAACGACAGCGATGCGCAGCTGTTTCTCGCGCGCATGAACGAACCCGACACCCAGGCGGCCATTTTGCTCGGCATCGACGATCCGCATATTCACGATCTGGCCGTCGATATCGGCAAGCCCTGCATGCTGATTAACTGCCGGGACCAGCGGATGCGCCTGCCTGCCGTGGCACCCGATCATCGCGCGATTGGCGAACGGGCGGCGGAGTATCTGTTTGAGATGGGCCATCGCGAGGTGATGAACGTCCTGTGCCTGCGCCGCTACACCATGGAGCTGCGTCTGGCGGGCATTCGCGATGCGTGGCGCGGGCATAATCTCAAGTTCAACGACAAACGCGATCTGCTGGTGGTGCCGAGTTTCAGCGCCAAAGAGACCGAGCAGCAGGTGAGCGAATGGCTGAGCCTGATGGCGGAAAAAACGCTGCCGACGGCCTTTTTAGTCGGCGGGGATTTCATGGCAGAGGGCACGATTCGCGCCCTGCAAAAGCACGGCCTGCGCGTCCCGCAGGATGTGTCGGTAATGAGTATCGACGGCTTTAATCTGGCCGCCATTCAGGATGTGCCCTTAACGGCGGTGCATGTTCCGCGCGACGAGCTGGGAACCGAAGCGGTGCATATGCTCCAGCAAAGGCTGATGCGCCCGGACGCGCCGGTCGGGACGCTGTTGCTGAACGGCACGCTGGCGGTGCGGGAGTCGGTACGGCGGATACGTCAGGGAAAACGACGCACCGCCGTGGAGCGGGAAGGGTTGTACGACGCTTAGGCCATGCCCAGCGCGCGTTTCCCGTGGATATTGAGATCGTTCAGGGTAAAGCGGTCCTGCCAGGTTTTCTCATAATCTTCGCGCGGGAAATCGCCCGGTGACGCCCCGGTTTCCAGCGCCGCTTTGACTTTCTGCGCGTAGGCGAGGTTTTTCTCGCACATCGGCGCGGCAGGAATGTACATCACGTTGCCCCAGCCCTGCTGATTCTCCACCGGCGCGACCGAGTGGATCACGTCGCAGTGCCACCACACGGAATCGCCCGCCTCCAGCGCCGGAATGCTGGTCAGAGCTTCGATGAGCAGCGGATGCCACTTCTCGGAGACCGGCAGCACGCGGCCTGGCGCAACGCCACAGAGTTCATCTTCCGGCACATCGTCCAGCAGCGGACGCAGTAGAATGTAGGCCATCGCCTCCGGGATCGGCACCACGTGCAGCAGACCCTGATTCGGGATCATATCCGACAGTGCGGTCCAGCCCTGGAAGGTACGGAACACCGAGCATTTGGTGGTGTTATCCACGGTGTACTCTTCCACTTCGGTGCGGTGCGCCGCATTCCACGGATCGTACTGATCGACATTCCCGTCAAACACGCGGGCAAACACCTGCTGATAGGCCGGGAGCAGCCAGCGTTCCAGCGCACCGGAGTCCGTATGCGCGCCCAGACCTTTCGAGGTGGTGCCCGGCGGGCGGCGGCGGATGCGATCCGGGTAGATCACGCTGACGTCCGGGTTGAACCACTGTTTGCCGTTGCTCTCGAATGTCCATAAACGGTTCAGGAACGATTGCACCTGCGCCATCTCTTCACTCTGACGCGCCTGCATCTGCGCCTGCGACCAGTAGATCGGGAAAATCTCCGGGCGCGAAGCGGTTAAGGTGCCAAAAAAGTTATCCCCCGGCCCTTTGTACACCTCGTCAAACTGGTTGAGATCGAGATAGTCGAGCATCGAGTTATCCCACGCCAGCGCCTGCTCGCGCGGGAAATGACCTTTGATCACCGCGCAGCCACGGCGTTTCACCGCCTCGCGCTGTGCCGCCGTGATCTTCCCGTTCTTCACATCTTCAAACGGAATAACTGGCCAGACGCTTTCACCCTTGCTTTTCAGGGCGTTGATTTCCGCCACGCGGGTGGCAATTTTATCGCTGAGCTGGTCAAAAACGCCCTGAACGTCACCGATTTGGGCACGTAACTCGCGTTTTAACTGGCGAATGGCGGCCTTGTGGTCCGCAGGCAAAATTTCACTGGAGAAGGTCATAACTGCCTCGCTATCTTTCATTCGAAAGTAAAAGTATCTACAAGTGATACTTTAAGTTAAAAATAAGTTAATGCAAGTTTAAAAACTTGACGGGCAGCACAGGATGAAAAAAAGAGTGAGATGCCGGAGCGTCGCCCCGGCAGGGGAGGAATCAGAGGTTAAAACGGAGCGGTATGGTCGAGCACGGCCTGAATGACGTTCAGCGCGCCCTGATGGTTATTGTCATCGGTGCTGAATTTGCTGATGGTTTTGATGCTTTCCGCCGCATTGCCCATGGCGAACGAGTATTTCACCAGCTTGAGCATCTCCGCGTCGTTGCCGCTGTCACCAATTGCCACGCACTCCTGAGGAGAGACATTCCAGCGTTTCAGCAGGCGGCTGATGCCGTTGGCTTTGTGCAGGCCAGGGATGATCAAATCAACAAAGCCAAAGCCGCTGGTCACCGGTTTCATGATGCCGTCTAACGAGACATGCAGTTTGTCGATGAGGTCAGGAATATCGCTGTCCGGCAGGTTCAGGGAGAACTTAAACAGCACGTCGTCGATCTCCTGATAGTCGCTGATGCGCTGTAAGCGGTGGTAGTGTTTGGACATCAGCGCCACGAACTCGTCCGGCGCGTTTTTGCTGACGTAAGCGCTCTCCAGCCCGCAGGCGACGAAGTTGAGCTGTTTGTCTTTCAGTAATTCGCCGATCACGATCTGTGATTCGTGACGCGTCAGTTCGCCGTGGAAAATTTGCTCGCCGTGATCGAAGACCAGGGCGCCATTTTCCGCCACGAAGGAGATCTGTTCTTTCAGTTCCGGGAAGAAGGAGATGAGCTGGTAATACTGATTCCCGCTGGCGACCACGAACTCGATGTCGCGGGCCTGAAGCTGCTGAAATTGCGCCAAAAAGCGGTCACGATCGTACTGCTTGGCGTCATCAAGGAAAGTTCCGTCCATATCGGTGACGATAACTTTTACGGTCATACATTGCTCTCCAGAATATTACTGCGACCAGCAACATTCTAATAACAATGTGACCCGAACCACAAATTTATTTCGAATGAAAGTAAAAGCGCCGGGTGGCGGCTGCGCCTTACCCGGCCTACGGGGAGAAGCAAGTAGGCCCGGTAAGCGCAGCGCCACCGGGCGTGAAGGTTAAAGCGTATGCTCAGTCCGGGCGATAATATCGTCCTGCGCATCCGGCGACAGGGCGGTGAAGAACGCGGAGTAGCCCGCGACGCGCACCACCAGGTCACGATACTGGTCAGGATGTTTCTTCGCTTCCAGCAGCGTCTCGCGCGACACGATGTTGTACTGAATGTGCCAGCCTTTATGCACCTCGAAGAAGGTGCGCAGGAGCACCATCAGCTTCTGGCGGTCCGAATCGTTTTCCAGCGTCGTTGGGTTCAGCTTCTGGTTCAGCAGCACGCCGCCGAGAATCGCCTCCGTTGGCAGCTTGCCGACGGAACCAATCACCGCCGTTGGGCCGAGGTGGTCGGTACCGGAAGCCGGGCTCGCGCCTTCCGCCAGCGGGGTATGGGCTTTACGCCCGTCCGGTGTCGCCATCGTTGCTGCGCCAAACGGCACGTTCGCGGAGATGGACGAGGTACCCGCGTAGTAGTTCCCGCCAATCGGACCGCGACCGTAGCGCGGGTTGTGATACTGCTTCAGCTCTTCGATATAGGTTTCGTACGCACGGGTAAGCAGGAGATCCACGCTGTCATCGTCGTTGCCGTACTTCGGCGCGCCGTTGATCAAACGCTGGCGCAGCTGCTCGTGCGTCAGACCGTCGTAGTCCTCTGCCAGTGCCTTCGCCAGCTGCTGCTGACCGATAGTGCCCTGTTCGAACACCAGCTTTTTCACCGCCGCCAGGCTGTTGCCGAGGTTGGCGATACCAACCTGCAAACCCGACACCCAGTCATATTTCGCGCCACCTTCTTTGATGCTTTTCGCGCGTTCGATGCAGTCATCCACCAGCGCCGAGCAGAGAATATCGTGGACGTTCTCCTCCAGCATGGTATCGACCACGCACTCAATTTCGATCGATTTGCGGGTGTAGTAGCGGATCTGGTTATCCCAGGCGGCCATCACCTCGTCGAAGTTGTCGAAGTTACCCGCCGACAGCGCTTTGTCCTGCGGCAGGAACACCTTGCCGCTGGTGGCGTCGCGGCCACCTTCCATCGCCGCCAGCATCACGCGGGCGAAGTTGATAAAGCTCATGCCGGTGCAGCGATAGCCCCACTTGCCGCCGACGGCGGTTTCGATGCAGCCGATTGCCGCGTAGTCGTAGGCGTCCTCTTTTTCGACGCCGAGTTTGATGAACTCAGAGATCACGATTTCATCGTTGTTAAACGCTGGCATGCCGAAGCCGCAGCGGATCACCTGCACGCAGGCGTCGAGGAAATCGTTGCTCATCCCCGCGTGATAACGCACGCTGAGGTTTGGCTGGGTGGAGCGCAGACGACCGCAGGATTCCAGAATCGCGTAGGAGAGCGGGTTGACCGCATCCATCGCCTCGCCGTTCACCAGTTTCTGCCCGCCAATGGTGACGTTCTGATACAGCGGGCTGCCCGCCGAGGCTTTCGAGTGCGAGCCGGAGCGAATCTTGTTCACCTCCAGCAGTTTCAGCCAGCAGCTGTGCAGCAGTTCAATCGCCTGTTCACGCCCCAGCGTGTTATTCAGCTCCACGTCGCGGCGGTAGTACGGATAGAGATACTGGTCCATACGGGCAAACGAAACCGAGTGACCGTTGGATTCAATTTGCAGGATCAGCTGGATGAAATAGCACAGCTGCAGCGCCTGCCAGAAAGTTTTTGGCGGCTCGTGGGCAATCACGTCGCAGTTTTCCGCCATCGCCAGCAGCTCGTCGCGGCGGCTTTCGCGGATCTCATTGCTCGCCATCTCACGCGCCAGGGCGGCAAAGCGCTGGATGTGCAGGGTGACCGCTTCAAGCACGATATCAATGGCTTTCAGGAACTGATCGCCATGCAAGTCTTCCAGCACGGTCAGGTTGATGCGGGTCCGGCGCTCCGCCACTTTGGCGCGCATCCCGTCGAGGCCTTTTTCCAGCAGCAGCGGGAAGTTAACCGCCAGGTGCGCGTCGCCGGAGGTCATGTTGCCTTCGGCTTTAATGATGCCGGTTTCCAGCAGCCCTTTTTGCTCGTCGGTAAACATGCCGTAGCAGCGATCCTGCACCGTCTGGCCGCGCCACCACGGGCAGACGTCGTGCAGCACGCGCTTGTTCTCTTCGCTCACCGCGAAGCCTGCGCCCGGACGGTCGGCCAGATCGTCGATCTCTTTTTCAATCCACGAGACGGTGTATTCCGGGAAGATCGGCGCGGCGCGCACTTCGCTTGCCTGGTTGCCGATAATCAGTTCGTCGTGTTTGATCCAGATGGTTCGTTTCGCCAGATGATGGGCCAGCGCCAGCGCGCGACGTACCGGGATCGGTTTGTCCATGTGCTGCTGGTACATTTCGGTGTAATGCTGTGCACGCTCGGTACAGACCGGCGGTTTGACGATATGCACCAGAGCGGTTTTGTGCGCCTTAATGCGGTCTGTCAGGGTGTTCAGATTCAGCTGTGTCATAACATTATCCTCGTAAGGTCGCCGTTAACCCATTCTGGGCCGCAAACTGTTGGGCAAAATCCAGTAACTCAGGGTTATCGAGCGGTTTGTCAGGGGCAGAGTAGGGAAGGCCGAGCAGGGTGTATTTGTTCATGCCAAGGGTGTGGTACGGCAAAAAATGGATATCGCGGACATTCAGTTCGTCGGCGGCGAAACGGGTGATGGCTTTAATCGAGGCTTCATCGGCGTTAAAGCCCTGAATCAGCGGCACGCGGATGGTCAACTCTTTTCCGGCCGCGGCCAGGCGTTTTAAATTTTCCAGCACTCGTTTTGCCGAGCCGTCAGTCCACTGTTTAAACACCTCAGCATCGACGTGTTTCAGGTCCGCGAGGAACAGATCGACATACGGCAAAGCCGGTTCGATGTAATGCCACGGTACGTGCAGACAGGTTTCGACCGCCGTATGAATCCCTTGTTCGTGGCTGGCTTTAAACAGCGAATGGGCCAGGCCCGGGCTCATAAAAGGTTCGCCGCCGGAGAGGGTAATGCCGCCGCCGCTGCGATCGTAAAAGGGTTTGTCGCGCAGGACGGTCGCCATAATGTCGGCCACCTGTTTTTCCTCGCCGCAGACCGTCAGCGCCTGGGTCGGGCAGCATTCGGTGAGGGCGTCGAGATGGGTTTCGTTGAGTTTTTCGCGATGGATGATCAGTCCGTTCAGCGCACGGTCAATAATCCCCGGCGCAGCCTGCTGGCACAGGTCGCAGCCTTCGAGGCACAGACGCGCATCAAACAGCACATCCCGCGTGCGGGAGCGGCTCTCCGGGTTCTGACACCAGCGGCAGCCGAGGGAGCAGCCCTTGAGGAACACCACGGTACGAATACCTGGGCCGTCGTGGGTGGAGTAACGCTGAATATTGAAGATCATATTTTCGCCTCTTGTTGCGTATGAAGATTAAATAACTTTCGAATGAAAGTTATTTTGATGTGCGTCAACTCTGAGGAAGGTTTTTACGTGGTAGTGTTACGGCAGGTTAATTTTGAGGGTGACATCATGGAATTCTATCTCGACACATCTGACGTAGCCGCAGTCAAAAAACTGGCACGCATTTTCCCGTTAGCGGGCGTAACGACCAATCCGAGCATCGTCGCCGCGGGTAAAAAGCCGCTGGACGTGTTGCTGCCAGAGCTGCATGACGCGCTCGGCGGAAAAGGGCGTCTGTTCGCGCAGGTGATGGCGACCACCGCAGAAGGCATGGTGGAAGAGGCCCGTAAGCTTCGCGCCATCATTAACGATCTGGTGGTGAAAGTGCCGGTCACGGCGGAAGGGCTGGCGGCGATCAAAATGTTGAAAGCGGAAGGGATTCCGACGCTGGGAACGGCGGTGTATAGCGCGGCGCAGGGGATGTTGTCGGCACTGGCGGGGGCAGATTATGTCGCGCCGTACGTCAATCGTCTGGATGCGCAGGGTGGAGATGGAATTCAGACCGTGGTGGAACTTCAGCAGCTGTTAACGCTGCACGCGCCGCACGCCAAAGTGCTGGCCGCGAGCTTCAAAACCCCGCGTCAGGCGCTGGACTGTATGCTGGCGGGTTGCGAGTCGATCACCCTGCCGCTGGACGTGGCGCAGCAGTTTATTACCTCTCCGGCGGTGGATGCGGCGGTAGTGAAGTTTGAGCAGGACTGGCAGAGTGCGTTTGGACGTACGTCGATTTGATGCAAATAAGCCGGATGGCGCTAACGCTTATCCGGCCTACGGGTCCGAAGGTTTTTGTTGGCCGGATGGCGCTAATGCTTATCCGGCCTGCGGGTCCGAAGGTTTTTGTAGGCCGGATGGCGCTAACGCTTATCCGGCCTACGGGTCCGAAGGTTTTTATTGGCCGGATGGCGCTAACGCTTATCCGGCCTACGGGTCCGAAGGTTTTTGTTGGCCGGATGGCGCTAACGCTTATCCGGCCTACGGGTCCGAAGGTTTTTGTTGGCCGGATGGCGCTAACGCTTATCCGGCCTACGGGTCCGAAGGTTTTTGTTGGTTGGATGGCGCTAACGCTTATCCGGCCTACGGGCCCGAAGGTTTTTGTTGGCCGGATGGCGCTAACGCTTATCCGGCCTACGGGGCCGAAGGTTTTTGTTGGCCGGATGGCGCTAACGCTTATCCGGCCTACGGGTCCGAAAGTTTTTGTAGGCCGGGTAAGGCGAAGCCGCCACCCGGCTTTTTTTATGAATGACAGACATCGCACCCCGAATTGCGCATCAACTTCATCTCCCGAAACTGACAGGTCATCGCGTCGTACATCACGATTTTCCCGGCGGCCGGCGTGCCGTAATGCGTCAGCACTTTAATCGCCTCCATCGCCTGCAATGAACCGATCACCCCCACGAGTGGCGCCATCACACCCGCTTCGACGCAGGTGAGGGCATTCTCGCCGAACAAGCGGCTTAAACAGCGATAGCACGGCTCGCCGTCCGCATAGGTAAAGACAGAGATCTGTCCTTCCATACGAATCGCCGCTCCGGAAATCAGCGGCGTTTTATGGGCAAAACAGCCCGCGTTGAGCTGATTGCGCACGGTCACGTTGTCGGTGCAGTCGAGCACGATATCATGCTGCGCGATGTGCGCGGACAGCGCCGCCTCATCCAGCATCGCGTCGATCAGGGTAAAGTGAACGTTGGGGTTAATGCGCGCCAGCGCGTCGCGCGCTGAAACCACTTTCGGCTCGCCGACGGTCGCGTCACTGTGCAGCGTCTGACGCTGTAAGTTCGACACCGACACGGTATCAAAATCCAGCAGCGTCATATTGCCGACGCCCGCCGCTGCCAGGTATTGCGCCGCCGCGCAGCCTAAACCACCCAGTCCGACGACCAGCACGTGCGCCGCTTTCAGCGCCTCCTGCCCGTCGAAATCAAACCCGCGCAGGACGATCTGCCGGTTATAGCGCAGCATCTCCTTGTCGCTCAGCTCCACCGCCATCTTAGCCTCCGAACAGATGGTTAAAGGCTTCAACCTCAACCCACTCACCGGCTTCGACGTTCCCGCGCTCACGCTCCAGGACGATGAAACAGTTGCCCTGGCTGAACGAGCTAAAGATATGCGAACCCTGATGCCCGGTGGTGCTCACTTCCAGCTCGCCGTCGGCGTTACGCGCCAGAATGCCGCGCTGGAAATCCAGGCGCCCCGGCGATTTCTTCAGCCTTGTTGCAGCGCGCACACGCTGACGCACCGGCAGGCCCGACGCTTTATCACCGGAGAGTTTCGCCAGCAGCGGCTGCACCAGCTGATAAAAAGTCAAAGCCGCCGAGACCGGATTGCCCGGCAGGCCGCAGAACCAGCTGTGTTCCAGTTTGCCAAAGGCAAATGGTTTGCCCGGTTTGATCGCCAGCTTCCAGAAGCCAATTTCGCCCAGCTCGTCGAGAATGGTTTTGGTGTAGTCCGCCTCGCCGACGGAGACGCCGCCGGAGCTGACCACCACGTCGGCGGATTTGTCCGCTTCGATAAAGGCCGCGCGCAGTTTTTCTGGATCGTCCGGGATAATGCCAAGGTTGATCATCTCGCAGCCCACCTGCTCCAGCATCAGATGCACGGCCAGACGGTTCGTGTCGTAGATTTGCCCCGCCTGCAACGCCTCGCCCGGCAGCTGCAGTTCATCCCCGGTGGAGAAGACCGCGACGCGCACTTTGCGCACAACGTCGATGTCAGGAATGCCGAGCGATGCCAGCACCGGCAGCTCCGCCACCGTCAATTTGGTTCCGGCGGCGAAGACGGTCGCGCCCTGGGCGATATCTTCCCCGGCGCGGCGGATGTTCTGATTTGCTTTGACGCTGGCGGTAAAGCGCACGCCTGCGTCGGTCTGTTCGGTCTCTTCCTGCATCACCACCGCGTCGCACCCGTCAGGCACCGGCGCACCGGTCATGATGCGAATGCACGAACCCTGCGGCCACTCGCCAGCGAAAGGCTGACCGGCGAAAGCTTTTCCGGCAACCGGTAAGGCATTTCCCGCCTGAATATCCGCCAGGCGCACCGCGTAACCGTCCATCGCCGAGTTATCAAACCCCGGCACGTTCAGCGGAGAGACCACGTCGCGCGCCAGAACGCGCCCAAAGCCGCGCAGCAAAGGTAGCGTTTCATGCTCTTTCAGCGGGGTGATTCGGTCGAGCATCTGTGCGAGTGCCGTTTCAAGCGGCATCAGTCCGGCGGTAAAATCCATGGGTTACTCCTGCGGGTGAGCTACGAAAGCGGGCATTATGACAGAAAAGTGCCTCTAACTGTATGACACGGAGGGTGTAGTCTTTACATCACCTCTGCGTCTTTCTATATTCAAAATTCATCTGAAAGATCTGACCACGATAATGATATTTATAGGAAAAGCAGCGCCTTTACGCTGACAGGTGATGAAATGGGTAATGCGGTAATCGCAATTCACGGCGGCGCAGGGGCGATTACCCGGGCGAAGCTGAGTCCGGAGCAGGAAATTCGCTATGTTGACGCGCTATCTGCCATTGTCGAAGCGGGCCAGCGGATGCTGGAGGCGGGCGAGAGCGCGCTGGATGTCGTCACCGAGGCGGTACGTTTGCTCGAGGAGTGCCCGCTGTTTAACGCGGGCATTGG
Organism: Lelliottia sp. EB106-05-01-XG201; assembly: GCF_058791735.1. NCBI lineage: Bacteria > Pseudomonadati > Pseudomonadota > Gammaproteobacteria > Enterobacterales > Enterobacteriaceae > Lelliottia > Lelliottia sp. EB106-05-01-XG201. The sequence continues at coordinate 3,142,716 of NZ_JBYTDV010000001.1, read as the reverse complement.
TTCGGTCTTTACCCGCGACGAAACCCACGAGCTGGACGCCTGCGTGATGGATGGCAACACCCTGAAAGCGGGCGCAGTGGCGGGTGTCAGCCATCTGCGCAATCCGATTCTGGCGGCGCGGCTGGTGATGGAGCAAAGCCCGCACGTCCTGATGACGGGCGCAGGCGCGGAGCAGTTTGCCGCGGAGCACGGCATGGAATTAGTCCCAGCGGAGACGTTCTCCACGCCCGAGCGTTATCAGCAATTATTGGAAGCGCGCGACGCGGGGATCACCCAGCTCGATCACGCGGCACCGCTGGATGAGAGCACCAAAATGGGCACCGTCGGGGCGGTGGCGCTGGATAAAGAGGGCAACCTCGCGGCAGCCACCTCGACCGGCGGTATGACCAACAAATTACCGGGCCGGGTAGGGGACAGCCCTCTGCCGGGCGCGGGATGCTATGCCAATAACGCCAGCGTGGCGGTCTCTTGTACCGGCACCGGCGAAGTCTTTATCCGCACGCTCGCCGCGTATGACATCGCCGCATTGATGGATTACGGCAACTTAAGCCTCGCCGAGGCCTGCGAGCGCGTGGTGATGGAAAAACTCCCGGCGCTCGGCGGCAGCGGCGGGCTGATTGCCGTCGATCGCGAGGGCAACGTTGCCTTGCCGTTTAACAGTGAAGGGATGTATCGCGCCTGGGGTTATGCCGGCGATGCGCCATCGACGGGAATTTATCGTGAATAAGGGGTTTATGCGTGCCGCACAGTAACGAACTGGACAGCCGGGAAGTTCTGGCCGTCCACAACCTGAACATCGCGTTTCAGGAAGAGCGGCGGCCTGTCCCGGCGGTAAAACAGCTTTCGTTCTCTCTCAAGCGAGGCGAAACGCTGGCGATTGTCGGTGAGTCCGGCTCCGGGAAATCCGTCACCGCTCTGTCGCTGATGCGTCTGCTGGAACAGGCGGGCGGGATCATCGACTGCGACAGCCTGCTGTTGCGCCGTCGCAACCGGCAGGTGATCGATCTTACCGAACTGAGTCAGTCGCAAATGCAGAGCGTGCGCGGCGCGGACATGGCGATGATTTTCCAGGAGCCGATGACCTCGCTCAATCCGGTGTTCCCGGTGGGCGAGCAGATCGCCGAATCCATCCGACTGCATCAGGGGCTCAACCGCGAGCAGGCGCTGGCGGAAGCCAAACGCATGCTGGAACTGGTGCGCATTCCTGAAGCCCAGACCATCCTCGGGCGCTATCCGCATCAACTTTCGGGCGGGATGCGCCAGCGGGTGATGATCGCCATGGCGCTGTCGTGCCGCCCGGCGGTGCTGATTGCCGACGAACCGACCACCGCGCTGGATGTGACCATTCAGGCGCAGATCCTCCAGCTCATCAAAGTGCTGCAGCAGGAGATGGAGATGGGGGTGATTTTTATCACCCACGATATGGGTGTGGTCGCCGATATTGCCGATCGGGTGCTGGTGATGTATCAGGGCGAAGCCGTTGAAACCGGCAGCGTGGAGCAGATTTTCCACGCCCCGGAACACCCTTACACCAAAGCGCTGCTGGCGGCGGTTCCGCGATTAGGTGCGATGAACGGCACCGATTTGCCGCGCCGTTTCCCGCTGATTTCGCCAGGCGTGGCGCAAAGTGCGGAAACCGAACAGGATACAGTGGTACCGGGCGAGCCGATTCTTAAGGTGCGCGATCTGGTCACCCGATTCCCGCTGCGCGGCGGGCTGCTCAACCGCGTGAAGCGCGAAGTGCACGCCGTTGAAAACGTCAGTTTTGATCTCTGGCCGGGCGAAACCCTGGCGCTGGTGGGCGAATCCGGCTGCGGAAAATCGACCACCGGGCGGGCGCTGCTCAGGCTGGTGGAGTCCCAGGAGGGAAGCATTACCTTTAACGGCGAGCGCATCGACACCTTGCCCGTCAGTAAATTGCAGCCCCTGCGCCGGGATATTCAGTTTATCTTCCAGGACCCGTATGCGTCTCTCGATCCGCGCCAGACGGTCGGTTACTCGATCATGGAGCCATTGCGGGTGCATGGCCTGCTGAAAGGCGAAGAGGGGCAGCGGCGCGTCGCCTGGTTACTGGAACGCGTGGGGTTGAAGCCGGAACATGCCTGGCGTTATCCGCACGAGTTTTCCGGCGGGCAGCGTCAGCGCATCTGCATTGCCCGCGCGCTGGCCCTCAACCCGAAAGTGGTGATCGCCGACGAATCCGTCTCGGCGCTGGATGTCTCCATCCGCGCGCAAATCATCAACTTACTGCTCGATCTTCAGCGCGAGCTGGGCATCGCGTTTTTGTTTATCTCCCACGACATGGCGGTGGTCGAGCGCATCAGCCATCGTGTGGCGGTGATGTACATGGGGCAGATCGTCGAGATCGGCCCGCGTCGCGCGGTGTTTGAAAACCCGCAGCATCCGTATACCCGCAAGCTGATGGCCGCCGTTCCGGTGGCCGATCCCGCGCATCGCCACGGCCAGCGCGTGCTGTTGCAGGATGAGATGCCGGGCAATATCCGTAAACGCGGCGAAGCGACGGAGCGTGTGGTTCTGCGCGAAGTCGGCCCCGGTCACTTTGTGGCCCCGCCGCATCAACACAATGCATTTTCACGCTTATAGCCTTTGACAGACAGGGAACAACAGGAGAATACAATGACAAAATTTGTTGCTCATTCATGGCTGTTAGCCGCGAGCGTGACGGCCGCGCTGGCTGCAACGCCCGCGTTTGCGGCCAAAGATGTGGTGGTCGCCGTGGCGTCCAACTTCACCACGCTGGACCCGTATGACGCCAACGACACGCTGTCGCAGGCGGTGGCGAAATCCTTCTATCAGGGGCTGTTCGGCCTTGATAAAGAGATGAAGCTGAAAAACGTGCTTGCCGAAAGCTATACCGTCTCCGATGACGGCCTGGTCTACACCATCAAACTGCGCAGCGGCGTCAAGTTCCAGGACGGGACCGATTTCAACGCCGAGGCGGTGAAGGTGAACCTCGATCGCGCCAGCGATAAAGAAAACAGCCTCAAGCGCTATAACCTGTATAAAAACATCGCCAGCACCGAAGCGGTCGATCCGACCACGGTGAAAATCACCCTGAAAGAGCCGTTCTCGGCGTTTATCAATATTCTGGCGCACCCGGCGACGGCGATGATCTCCCCGGAAGCGCTGAAAAAATACGGCAAAGAGATTGGCTTCCACCCGGTCGGCACCGGGCCGTACGAGCTGGTGACCTGGAATCAGACCGATTTTGTGAAGGTGAAGAAATTCGCCGGTTACTGGCAGAAAGGGTTGCCGAAGCTGGACACCATCACCTGGCGTCCGGTGGTCGATAACAACTCCCGCGCGGCGATGCTGCAAACCGGCGAAGCGCAGTTTGCCTTCCCGATCCCTTACGAGCAGGCCGCGATTCTGGAAAAAAACAGCAAGCTGGAGCTGGTCGCCAGCCCGTCGATCATGCAGCGCTACATCAGCATGAACGTCACGCAAAAGCCGTTTGATAACCCGAAAGTGCGTGAGGCGATCAACTACGCTATTAACCGTCAGGCGCTGGTGAAGGTGGCCTTTGCGGGCTACGCGACTCCGGCGACGGGTATCGTCCCGCCGTCAATTGCCTACGCCCAGACCTACAAGCCGTGGCCTTATGATCCCGCGAAAGCGCGCGAATTGCTGAAAGAGGCGGGCTTCCCGAACGGCTTTAGCACCACGCTCTGGTCTTCGCACAATCACAGCACCGCGCAGAAAGTGCTGCAGTTCACCCAGCAGCAGCTGGCGCAGGTGGGCATCAAAGTGCAACTGACGGCGATGGACGCCGGCCAGCGCGCCGCCGAAGTCGAAGGCAAAGGGCAGAAAGAGAGCGGCGTGAGAATGTTCTACACCGGCTGGACCGCCTCGACGGGTGAAGCCGACTGGGCGCTGTCGCCGCTGTTTGCCTCGCAGAACTGGCCGCCGACGCAGTTCAACACCGCGTTCTACAGCAATCCGCAGGTGGACAAAGATCTGACGGACGCCCTGAAAACCACCAAAACCGACGAGAAAGAGCGTCTGTACAAGGATGCGCAGGATACCCTGTGGAAAGAGTCGCCGTGGGTACCGCTGGTGGTCGAAAAACTGGTCTCCGCACATAACAAGGCGCTGACCGGGTTCTACATCATGCCGGATACGGGCTTCAGCTTCGATGACGCGGATTTGAAATAACAGAACTCATTCCCGCGGGCGATGGTCTGCGGGATGAGAGGGAAAGGCATGCTGAATTATGTTTTTAAACGCCTGCTGGGCTTAATCCCCACGCTGCTGATTGTGGCGGTGCTGGTGTTTTTGTTTGTCCATATGCTCCCCGGCGATCCGGCGCGGCTCATCGCCGGGCCGGAGGCGGATTCGACGGTCATTGAGATGGTGCGCAAGCAACTGGGTCTCGACCGGCCGCTGTATGTGCAGTTCTGGCACTACATCACCAACGTGTTGCAGGGCGATTTCGGTATTTCGATGGTGTCGCGCCGTCCGGTCTCCGAGGAGATCGCCAGCCGCTTTATGCCGACCTTCTGGCTGACGATTGCCAGTATGTGCTGGGCAATGATCTTCGGGCTGGCGGCGGGGATTATCGCCGCCGTCTGGCGCAATCGCTGGCCGGATAAGCTGGGCATGGCGCTGGCCGTCACCGGGATTTCGTTCCCGGCCTTTGCACTGGGGATGCTGCTGATGCAGATTTTCTCCGTCGAACTGGGCTGGCTGCCGACGGTGGGGGCGGATACCTGGAAGCACTACATCCTGCCGTCGCTGACCTTAGGCGCGGCGGTGGCTGCGGTGATGGCGCGCTTTACCCGCGCGTCGTTCGTCGATGTGCTGAGTGAAGACTACATGCGTACCGCGCGGGCCAAAGGGGTGAGCGAGAAGTGGGTGATCCTCAAACACGGCCTGCGCAACTCGATGATTCCGGTCGTCACGATGATGGGCCTGCAGTTTGGTTTTTTGCTCGGCGGTTCGATTGTGGTGGAGAAGGTCTTTAACTGGCCGGGGCTCGGTCGTCTGCTGGTCGACTCCGTCGACATGCGCGACTATCCGGTGATTCAGGCAGAAGTGCTGCTGTTTTCACTGGAGTTTATTCTTATCAACTTAGTGGTGGATGTGCTCTACGCCGCCATTAACCCGGCTATCAGGTACAAGTAAGATGCGATTGTTTAACTGGCGTCGTCAGGCCATTTTGCAGGCCATGCCGGGGTTAAAACCGGACCATATCCGCACGCCGTGGCTGGAGTTCTGGCGTCGGTTCCGCCGTCAGCCGGTGGCAATGACCGCCGGATTGTTCGTTCTGCTGCTGATCCTGGTGGCGATTCTGGCGCCGTGGATCACGCCGTTCGATGCCGAGAATTACTTCGACTACGACCGGCTGAACGATGGCCCGTCGATGATGCACTGGTTTGGCGTGGATTCCCTGGGACGCGATATCTTTAGCCGCGTACTGGTGGGCGCACAAATCTCGCTGGCGGCGGGCGTGTTCGCGGTGCTGATCGGCGCAGCGATTGGCACGGTGCTAGGATTGCTGGCCGGTTTTTACGAAGGCTGGTGGGACCGCATTATCATGCGCATCTGCGACGTGCTGTTTGCCTTTCCTGGTATTTTGCTGGCGATCGCGGTGGTGGCGATCATGGGCAGCGGGATGGCGAACGTGATTATCGCCGTGGCGGTGTTTTCCATTCCGGCGTTTGCCCGCCTGGTGCGCGGCAATACGCTGGTGCTGAAACAGCAGACGTTTATCGAGTCGGCGCGCAGTATCGGTGCCAGCGATGCGACCATCCTGTTCAACCATATTCTGCCCGGCACGGTCTCCTCGATTGTGGTCTATTTCACCATGCGTATCGGCGTGTCGATCATCTCGGCGGCGAGCCTGTCGTTTCTGGGATTAGGCGCACAGCCGCCCACACCGGAATGGGGCGCGATGCTCAACGAAGCACGGGCCGATATGGTGATTGCGCCGCACGTAGCAATCTTCCCGAGCCTGGCGATCTTCTTCACGGTGCTGGCGTTTAACCTGTTAGGGGATGGTTTGCGCGACGCGCTGGATCCGAAGATTAAGGGATAATGTCGCGGAAAGTGCCGGGTGGCGGCTGCGCCTTACCCGGCCTACGGCCCTGGCGCCAGGAAAGTTGTTACATTGTAAATGATGTTAATTAGTTTCGATTTATTGACCTGCCGCATTATTCTGTACAAAAAATGAGCTTATTCTGATCCTGCACAATGGCTGACAAGGGAGGAAATAGCATGTCCGTTGACAGACTGAAACGCGATCTTCTGAACAAGCTGATCAATGCCCGGATTGACCTTGCGGCATACCTGCAGTTAAGGATGGCAAAAGGGTACATGTCAGTCAGCGAAAGCGACCATCTGCGTGATAATTGTTTTGAACTGTGTGACTACATGCGTGAAAAAGCGCCGATCCTGCGGGATCACTACGACGCTGATGAACAGCTTGTCCTGCAACGCGCGGCTGACGCGTTGTCCAAAGCTGCCGTATGCCTGATGACCGGACACCATGATTGTCCAACGTTTGTCGCCGTCAGCGCAGAGAAACTCGAACACTGCCTGACGACACTGACTCTCTGCATTATGTGCCTGAAAGAGCATGCCGCGCTCCATCAGCACTAAATCTCGGGGGAGGCGACTCCCCCTTCTGCTTAAGCTTTTGTAAAAGTGCTCACGCGCCCGAACGACCTGGCTACTCTTTATGCCAAACGTCGAAAAAAGGAGTGCGTAATGCGCCGATCTTCGCTGATTCCTCTCTCGCTTGTATTCCTCTCTGCTTCGGTGATGGCCGCGCCCGCAGCCGTTAAGGTCGATGTGCTGCAAACCAAACTCGATCACCCCTGGTCGCTGGCCTTTTTGCCAGATAACCAGGGGATGCTGATAACGCTGCGGGGTGGGCAGCTCAAGCACTGGCAGGCGGGGAAAGGGCTGTCGGATCCGATTGTCGGCATCCCGAAAGTCTGGGACAGCGGACAGGGCGGGCTGTTTGACGTGGTGCTGGCCCCGGATTTTGAAAAATCGCGCCGCATCTGGCTGAGCTACGCCGAAGTCGGCAATGACGGGAAAGCGGGCACTGCGGTGGGATATGGCCGCCTGAGCGACGATCTGTCGCGCGTCGAAGCCTTCCAGGTGGTGTTCCGCCAGATGCCGAAACTCTCAACGGGCAATCACTTCGGCGGACGGCTGGTCTTTGACGGTAAAGGCTATCTCTTTATCGGGCTGGGTGAGAACAACCAGCGCCCGACGGCGCAGGATCTGGATAAACTCCAGGGCAAAGTGGTGCGCCTGACGGATCAGGGCAAAGTTCCGGCGGACAATCCGTTCGTCGATAAAGCGGGCGCGCGCCCGGAAATCTGGTCTTACGGCATTCGCAATCCGCAGGGCATGGCGATGAACCCCTGGACCGACGTGCTATGGCTCAACGAGCACGGCCCGCGCGGCGGGGATGAGATCAACATTCCTGAAAAAGGCAAAAACTACGGCTGGCCGCTGGCGACGCACGGCATCAACTACAGCGGCCTGAAAATTCCGGAAGCCAAAGGCGAGCACGTCGAAGGCACCGAGCCGCCGCTGTTCGTCTGGAAAGTCTCGCCCGCGGTGAGCGGGATGGCGTTCTACAACAGCGACGTTTTCCCGCAGTGGAAAAACAAACTGTTTGTCGGCGCGCTGAAAGAGAAGGACGTGATTGTCCTGAGCGTGAACGGCGATAAGGTGACGGAGGACGGGCGGATTCTGGGGGATAGAGGCAACCGCGTTCGCGATGTGCGCGTCGGGCCGGATGGTTATCTGTACGTGCTGACCGACGAATCGGACGGGCAACTGCTAAAAGTCAGCCCGTCCGGGGCCTGATTAGCTGACCGGGATCATCACCGCTTTCTGGAAGGCCGGGCGCTCTTTAAGCTGCGCGACCCAGCGCTCCAGGTTCGGATGCGATTGCCACTCCAGCCCGACGTTGGTCAGGTTCCAGATAAATGGTCCGACGGCGATATCGCCCACACCAAACGCGCTGCCCGAGAGCCACGGCTGATTCGCCAGGGCATCGCCCAGCAGCGCAAACATTTTCTCGCAGGCCTCTTTCCCGGCGTTGATGGCGGCGTAATCGCGCTCGGCTTCCGGGGTTCTGACCAGTCCCATCAGGATCGGACGGTGTGCCACAGAAAGCGTCTGGTTCGCCCAGTCCATCCATTTTTCCCCTTCGGCGCGACGGGCAGGATTATCCACCCACAGGCGATTTTGCCCGTACTGCGCCGCCAGATAACGCACGATGGCGTTGGATTCCCACAGGGTTAAATCGGTTTCATCGTCGCGTAACAGCGGCACCAGTCCGTTCGGGTTCATCGCCAGATACTCGGCGTCTTTGTTCACGCCAAACTGCAGACCGGCCATGATCTGGTTAAACGGTAAATCCAGCTCTTCCAGCGTCCACAGCACTTTCTTGACGTTGGTTGAATTGTTCCTGCCCCACAGCGTAATCATATTGACTCCTGAATGAGTGAAATAACCTGAGTGGTGAATCAAAGCCTGCGGTTTCACATGGTGAGATAAACCTAACATTTACGCAACAGAAGACAAAAAAATCGCATCAGGAACAGCGCCCCGGCCCGTTATTGCGTAAACTTTAAAAACTTTACCTGGTTTAGGTTTCTTTAGACTCATTAGTACGTTATTACTCATCGCTTCTTGCGACACGGTGATGTGACGTGATTTTTTAGAAAGGACACTCGGGTGGCATTTATGACGCATAAAACTTCTTCTCTGCGAAGCCTCGCAGCAGGCTCCGCACTGCTTTTCCTGTTTTCTCCAACCCTGTATGCAGCGGAAGCCGCGGCCCCTGAAGCGCCGCCGGTCGACGCGCGCGCGTGGATCCTGATGGATTACGCCAGCGGCAAAGTGCTGGCCGAAGGCAACGCCGACGAACAGCTCGATCCAGCGAGTCTGACCAAGATCATGACCAGCTACGTGGTCGGGCAGGCGCTCAAAGCCAACAAAATTAAGCTCGACGATATGGTGACCATCGGCAAAGACGCCTGGGCCACCGGCAACCCGGCGCTGCGCGGATCTTCCGTGATGTTCCTGAAACCGGGGGACCAGGTTTCCGTATCGGATCTGAATAAAGGGGTGATTATTCAGTCGGGTAATGATGCCTGTATCGCGCTGGCGGATTATGTCGCCGGGAGCCAGGACTCCTTTATCGGCCTGATGAATGGCTACGCGCAAAAGCTGGGTCTGACCAAAACCACCTTCAAAACCGTTCACGGCCTGGACGCGCCGGGGCAGTTCAGTACCGCGCGCGATATGGCGCTGCTGGGCAAAGCGCTGATCCACGACGTGCCGGATGAGTACGCTATTCACAAAGAGAAAGAGTTTACTTTCAACAAGATCCGCCAGCCGAACCGCAACCGTCTGCTGTGGAGCAGCAACGTGAACGTGGACGGGATGAAAACCGGGACCACCGCGGGCGCGGGCTATAACCTGGTGGCTTCTGCGACCCAGGGCGATATGCGTCTGATCTCCGTGGTGCTGGGGACCAAAACTGACCGTATCCGCTTTAACGAATCTGAAAAACTGCTGACCTGGGGCTTCCGCTTCTTTGAAACGGTGACGCCGATTAAGCCTGATGCGACCTTCATCAGCCAGCGCGTCTGGTTTGGCGATAAGAGCGAAGTGAATCTGGGCGCGGGTGAAGCCGGTTCTGTAACGATTCCGCGCGGACAGCTGAAAAACCTGAAAGCGAGCTACACGCTGACCGATCCGCAGCTCACCGCGCCGCTGAAAAAGGGCCAGGTTGTCGGGACGATTGATTTCCAGCTGAACGGCAAATCCATCGAGCAGCGCCCGCTGATCGTGATGGAAGCGATAGAAGAGGGCGGGTTCTTTAGCCGGATGTGGGACTTCGTGATGATGAAATTCCACTCGTGGTTTGGCGGTTGGTTTTAAGTGATTTCAGCGCCGTCTGCCATGCCCGGCGGCGCTTCGCTTGCACGGGCCTACAAAACCCGCGCACATTGCATCAATTTAAATCCGGTTTTGTAGGCCGGGTAAGGCGTAGCCGCCACCCGGCAAAACCCGCGCACATTGCATCAATGTAATCCGGTTTCGTAGGCCGGGTAAGCGTAAGCGCCACCCGGCAAAACCCGTGCACATTGCATCAATTGAATCCGGTTTCGTAGGCCGGGTAAGCGTGAGCGCCACCCGGCAAAACCGCACTCAATACATCAACTTAATCTGCTGCGCTTTCGCATGGGCGACCAGCTCGTCATCCGGCTTACAGTCGCTCACAATCGTGTCAAAACGCGCCAGCTCACCCATCCGTGCCGGACGGACTTTGCCAAACTTGCTGTGATCCACCACCAGCACATGATACTGCGCGGCGTTCATCGCCCAGTGCTTCACCGTCAACTCTTCGAGATTAAAACAGGTCGCACCCTGACGCACGCTCACGCCCGCTGCCGAGTAAAAGGCGATATCCGGACACAGATTGCTGAGCGTATCCTGCAAATTCAACGGTTTGAAAATGGCGTTGCTGGCGTGAAACTCGCCGCCGCAGAGGATCACCCGACACTCAGGTTTCTCCTGAAGCGCCAGAAAAGTATTCAGGGAGTAGCACACCGCTGTGAACGGCAGCGTGTTATCGATGGCTTCGATAATCCACGGCGTGGTCGTCCCGCAGTCGAAAAACAGGGTCTGATGCGGTTGCACAAGGGAAGCGGCCAGCCGCGCGGCTTTGCGTTTCTCCTCGACCAGGCGGGTTTTTTGATCGCTCAGCAGATAATGGCTGCCGCTGCGCGGCTCCAGCACGATATAACCGCCGAGCAGCACTACCGGGGCACTTTCGCTGTTCAGGTCGCGACGGATGGTCATCTCGGAAACGCCGAGCAGGGTGGCGGCTTCTTTGAGATGCAGCTTATCGCTGCGCTTCAGGGCGTGCAGCAGCTGGGAGATGCGGTCGTCGCGTCGTGTTTCCATAGATCCTCGGGGCGAAAAAGTGAACCCCCACAATGTGGGGGTTCAAGTGTAACCTGTCGGACCGGGATTAGTCACGTATCCAGCCCTTGCGGATGGGCAGGGCGAAGCAGACGCGGTAAACCCGCTGCAGCCCGCGATAAATCTGCTGGCCCATGATATTCCACAGGATTTGCGCCGTCAGACAGCCCATAAAACCAACCAGCAATCCGCCCAGCATATCCAGCGGCCAGTGGACGCCGAGGTAAACGCGCGACCAGGCGATGCCAAGGGCGATAACCATCAACACCACGCCCGACCAGACGCGATGCCAGAACAGGAACGCCAGCGCGAAGGTGAAAATCACCGTGCCGTGATCGCTTGGGAAGGAGTCATCTGCCGCGTGGTGCAGGAAGTTTGAACCGATATGGTCGACAAACGGACGGTCGTGCGGGAACAGATGTCCCAGCGTCCAGGAGGCGGTCATGCTCACCGCCAGGGCCATCGCAATCTTAATCACCAGCTGGCGCTGGGCGCTGACCTGCGTGCGCGGACCCCACAGCCAGAGGATCGCGATGAGCAGGGGCACGATGTTAATCAGATCTTTGGCGACAAATTTGGCAAAGATAATCATCCACTCCGGTGACGCCGGGGTGGCATTAATCAGATAAAACAGTCCGTAATTGAGATTCTCTAACATTCCATCATCACTCTTTTGCAAACCAGGCAGATACAAGGCCGTAAGCCACGACCTGAGAAAACCACACCCACCAACCTGCCCACAGGTTGTGAGAGAAGAAATGCGCACCGCGCATCACCTGACCGAAGCCCATCGCCAGCCCGACCGCTGCGCCCAGGGCGACGAAGCACCACGCCAGACGAGGACGCTCACGCCAGAAGGCGAAAAACAGCCCCATGATCATAAAGCCGCTCGAAGCGTGCCCACCGGGGAAACAGCGACCGGGACCGCTACCCTCAGGCGCGCTGCCAAACAGCGGATACGACACCGCCTTGCCGCCGTACTCCAGCAGATCCCACGGGCAGCTGTGGTGGCTGATGCTTTTCAGCACGCCCACCACCAGCGTTCCGAGCCCCATCAACAGTGCGCCCGTCACCAGCGGCATATTGCGGCGGAATGCGCCATAAATCAGCGCGACTGCCGCCAGCGCAATGGCGATGTACTTCGCCAGCCGGTGGTTCAGCAGATCCAGCAGATGATTTTGCTGGAGCGGGAAATGGTGAGTGGCGGCGTCATACCAGAAACCCGTTATCCACCGATCCAGCGTTTCATCGCGCGAAAGCCAGGTAAACAGCACCGCCAGAACAATCAGCACGAAAAGCTGATAACCATAAAAGCGGGCCGGTAAACGGTAAAGGGGTTTTGTCTTAGTTGTCGGCGACTTAGATAAATCTGATGGGGCAGTATTGTGGGCCATAAATGACGTTCGTTGACGGGAAATAGGAGCATCATAAAGGTGTCAACTTAAGGAAACCTTAAACGGCGACGATATGTGCTTTATTTCTGTTTATCTTCGATAATTTACTATCTCGCGACCCGTCATTTCATTACACTCATCGCGATTTTTACATCAAAAAGAGACCGCATGTTAAACCGTTCTTCTTCCGGTAATCGTCTGGGTCGTCAGGCGTTACTTTTCCCTCTGTGTCTGGTGCTTTACGAATTCTCTACCTATATCGGCAACGATATGATCCAGCCGGGTATGCTGGCGGTGGTGGAGCAGTTCAACGCCGGGATCGAGTGGGTTCCAACCTCCATGACCGCCTATCTGGCTGGCGGCATGTTTTTACAGTGGCTGCTCGGGCCGCTGTCAGACCGTATTGGCCGTCGCCCGGTCATGCTCACCGGCGTGGTGTGGTTTATCGTCACCTGCCTCGCCATTCTGCTGGCGCAAACCATTGAACAATTTACGATCCTGCGCTTTTTGCAGGGGGTGAGCCTGTGCTTTATCGGCGCGGTGGGGTATGCCGCCATTCAGGAGTCCTTTGAGGAGGCGGTGTGTATCAAAATCACCGCCCTGATGGCGAACGTGGCGCTGATTGCGCCGCTGCTCGGCCCGCTGGTGGGCGCGGCCTGGGTACACGTTGCGCCGTGGGAGGGGATGTTTGTGCTGTTCGCGCTCCTGGCGGCAATCTCATTCTTCGGTTTGCATCGCGCGATGCCGGAGACCGCCACCCGTCTGGGCGAAAAGCTGTCCCTGAAAGAGCTGGGGCGCGACTATAAAGAAGTGCTGAGAAATGGCCGCTTTGTGGCGGGCGCGCTGGCGACCGGTTTTGTGAGCCTGCCACTGCTGGCATGGATTGCCCAGTCGCCGGTGATCATCATCAGCGGCGAGAAGCTCAGCAGCTACGAATATGGTCTGCTCCAGGTGCCGATTTTTGGCGCGCTGATTATCGGCAACCTGGTGCTGGCGCGCCTCACGTCGCGTCGTTCCGTGCGGTCGCTGATCATCATGGGCGGCTGGCCGATTGTCGCCGGGCTGGTGGTCGCGGCTGTGGCCACCGTCGCCTCTTCACATGCTTACCTGTGGATGACGGCCGGGCTGAGTATTTATGCCTTCGGTATCGGCCTGGCAAACGCTGGTCTGGTGCGGCTGACGCTGTTCGCCAGTGAAATGAGTAAAGGCACGGTCTCCGCCGCGATGGGGATGCTGCAGATGCTGATTTTCACCGTCGGAATCGAAGTCAGCAAACACGCCTACAGCTTTGGCGGTAACGGGCTGTTCAGCCTGTTTAACCTCGCCAATGGCGTGCTGTGGCTGGGACTGATGGTGGTGTTCCTGAAAGATAAGCGCGTCGGCAGCGCGTTGCAGTAAGTTTTGCCGGGTGGCGGCTGCGCCTTACCCGGCCTACATCTCGTGTTTGTCGCTTTTGTAGGCCCGGTAAGCGTAGTGTCACCGGGCACTAGTTAAACGGTGCTTCCCCGTTCAACGCTTTCTCAATCACATCCAGCACGCCTTCATCGTTGTTATGCGGCGCTTCAAAACGTGCGACCGCTTTGATGTGCGGTTTGGCGTTGGCCATCGCGAAACTAAAGCCCGCCTGGCGCAGCATCTCCACGTCATTCCCGCTGTCACCAAACGCCAAGACTTCGCTATCGGCAATGCCCCAGTGCTGCTGCAAAATCCGCAGACCGTTCGCCTTGTGCACGCCTGGAATGATCAGATCGATATTGCCATGCCCGGTAGTCACCGGAACCATGATGTCGCTCAGCTCGGCGTGGATCATCTCCTGCACGCGCGGAATATCGCTGTCCGGCAGATTCAGCCCGAATTTAAAGAAGATGTCATCCAGATGGTCAAAGTTATCGACCATTTCCAGGCGATGGTAATACTTCGCCGCCATCTCTTTCAGGCTGTCGTCATAGGCTTTCAGGGTATAGGCGCTGCTTTTCCCGCAGGCAATCACTTCCACTTCCGGCAGTGCGCAGAGAAAACGTGCCACCGTATCAAACTGGGCTTTGGTCAGCTCACCGTTAAACACATCTTCGCGGGCATTCACCACCCAGCCGCCGTTTTCCGCGACAAAGGCGATCTCATCGGCAATCTCCGGGAAGAAGGAGATCAGCTGGTAATACTGATTCCCGCTGGCGACCACGAAGCGAATATCCTGCTCCTTCATGCGTGCATACTGCGCCAGAAAGCGCTCGCGGTTGTAGGTCTTGGCGTCGCTCAGGAAGGTTCCATCCATGTCGACAGCGATTAACTTAACGCTCATATCCCTTCTCCATTGCTGAATGTTGCATAACAGGTTTTGCCACGGCTTTTGCGACCAGCGCGGCGACAATGACCAGGGCTAACACCACCAGCATCGCGCTGCGCAGCCCGTAATGTTCGCCGAGGAAACCAAGCAGCGGCGGGCCGACCAGGAAGGCGAGATAGCCGGTGGTCGCAACCACGCTGACGCGCGTCGGGGCGTCCGGGCCTGTATCGCTGGCCGCCGAAATGGTCAGCGGGAAACCGAGCGATGCGCCCGCACCCCACAGGATAACCGAGACACCGGCGATCCAGTCCACGTCGACAAAAATAATCAGCGCGATACCCAGCGCGCCCATCATTGCACTGGCGCGCACCACCGCGACACGGCTGTAGCGGTCGATAAACCAGCCGCCGGTGAAACGCCCGACGGTCATTCCGAGGGTAAACCCGGCGTAAATCAGCGAGCCGGAGGTCGGGCTAAACCCGTGACCGTCGACCATCAGTAGCGGCAGCCAGTCGTTGGCGGAGCCTTCGGCAAACGCCATCGCCAGGACCACCACGCCGATCAGCATCAGCTGCATATCGCGATAGAAAGGTAACCCTTTCTCGGTCGTTTTTTGCTCTTCCGCGCTGTTTTTGCTGGTGCCGTCAGGAATAAAGGTGATGCCGGTCAGGATCGGCAGAATGCACACCAGCGCGGCCAGCAAAATATGCAGACTGGCGGCGGTGCCAAAGGCCGTCAGCGCCATGCCGACACCGGCGCCAGCGAGCGTACCGAGGCTGTAAAAGCCGTGCATCATTGGCAAAACGGTCTTGTTCAGCTCGCGCTCAACCGCTGCGCCTTCGACGTTAATCGCCACTTCCGCCGCGCCAAAGCTCCCGCCAAAGACCATCAGACCAAAGGCAAACATCACCGGCGACGCGAACCACAGGGCGGCGCTCAGGAAAAACATGCCAACCACGGCGCTGCACATGGTGGTGCGGATCACTTTCCGCGTGCCAAAACGCTTCACCAGCCATGCCGAACAGAGAATGCCGCTCATCGATCCGATCGACAGACCGAACAGTACGATGCCCATTTCTGCCGTCGACACCGACAAAATATCGCGGATCGCAGGGGTACGCGTCGCCCAGGACGCCATCAGGAGTCCGGGAATAAAGAAGAACATAAACAGAGCCCACAGGCGTCGCTGCAGGGCTTTACGAGGAGAAATCAACGTCATTGAGGAGCACCGGAAGTACAACAATAGCGACAACACTAGCAAGTTTGTGTACATTTGTACACAAACCGAAAGGGGAAAATATGAGCAGAAGACCAAACGATCCGCAGCGGCGGGAGCGCATCCTGCAGGCCACGCTGGAGTCCATCGCAGAGCATGGGATTAACGCGGTCACGCACCGTAAAATCGCCACCTGCGCGGGCGTGCCGCTGGGGTCGATGACCTATTATTTCGACGGTATCGACTCGCTGCTCGAAGAGGCATTCACCGGATTTACCCGCGATATGTCCCGACAATACCGAGAGTTTTTTGCCGGTGTAACCGGACCGGAGATGGCCTGTGAAGCTATCACTACGCTGATCCACAGCTCAGAGGTCACCACGCCGCACAATATGGAGCTGATGTACCAGCTCTATGCGCTGATGAACCGTAAACCGGCGCTGAAAAAAGTGATGCAGGACTGGATGCAGACCAGCCAGAGCACCCTTGAGCAGTGGTTTGATCCGGTGACCACCCGTGCGCTGGATGCTTTTATTGAGGGCATGACGCTGCATTTTGTCACCGATCGCGAACCGCTATCCCGGGAAGAGATCCGGGCGATGGTGGGGCGGATCGCGGGGCTTTAATGCGTCGCCCCGGCGGTCACGTTGACTACTGTTCCGGTCATCGCCCCGGCATGTTCGGAGGCGAGGAAAGTCACCAGCTCGGCCACTTGTGCGAGCGTCGGCAGCCGCTTCAGCATCGTGCTCTGCGCGGCGCCCTCCAGAAACTGATCAACCGTTAACCCCATCGACTGCGCTTTTATCGTAAACAACTCCCCGGTATACGAACCCGCCTCAACCGCGCCGGTAATGGCATGAGACCGCACGCCGACGACACGAATATTCTTCGGCCCCAGTTCACTGGCGAGCGCCCGGACGAACGCCTCAATACCCGCGCAGCCGATGATATGACCCAGATGGTTTGGCATCGCCATCGTCGCCGCTGGGGCAACGACCGTAATCATCACACCCGCACGATCGCCGCCCATGTAAGGGGAGATGGCTTTTGAGATGTTGAAGAGGGCGGTGAGAAACGGATCGATTCCTTGTTTGAACTCGGCTAGAGAAAGTTCAGCAAGCGATTTGCCCTGATTGTGCATAAACCCCGTCGCGTTAACGACAATATCAATGCCGCCAGCTTGTTGGGCCAGCTTTGCGGTTTGCTCATGGATGGATTGCTCATCGAGGGCATCGATGACCCAGGTATCTACTGTCCCACCGGCTGCGCGGATTTCATTCGCGATGCGATCGAGCTTGTCCTGATGCCGCGCGGCAAGGTAAACATGCGCCCCTTCGCGTGCCAGAGTTCTGGCGGTTTCGCTGCCGATGGCACCACTGCCACCGAAAATGACGGCGGTTTTGTTTTTCATCATCCTCTCCCGGTTTAAGGGGGCGATGATAATTATGGTTGAAAATGGGGCGGGAGCAAGCGAGTGAGGAGCGGGAAATTAAAATGAGTTTAATTTCCCGTTTGTCTCGTTATTTCATTGAGCGTTAAGCTTTAAAGAATGACCGGCATTTTTCAGGAAATCATCAATTTGGTCGCTATTAGCGGTATCGGCTTCATAGAGATAATCAAGTGTAATATCCTTGAGTCCGCAGAATCCAAATACACCCTCGACAATCTGCGTGTTAATTGCGGTGGTATATCCGTGGCGATCAAATCCGCTTTTATCACTTCCGGCGACAGCGACCAGACGAACCGGGATATTTTTCATGATCCCGACGATACGGCCATCCTCTGCCGTTTTATAGGCCCAGCCAATGGTCAGCACACGATCAAACCAGCCTTTAAGAATCGCCGGCACGGACCACCAGTAAACAGGGAAAACAAAGACCAGCATATCAGCATTTTCCACGCGCGCTTGCTCTGCCTGAATATCGTCCGGTAAGGCTTGTTTACCGTGGTAAACGGCCAGATCGGCATTCGTCATATCGGGTTGAAAAGAATCACTGTCGAGATTATTCATATCAACACTGATTCCCTGGCGGGAATATTGTTCTGCAATTCTAACGGCAAGGGAACGCGTCAGCGAATCCTCAACCGGATGAGCGGTAATAATAAGAACTTTTTTAATAACCTGGGGATTAGACATAGCAGCCTCCTGTGAATTTCACAGCATGTTACTGTTGGTAACTTAGGTAAGGCAAGCCAAATTGTGCTTTCTAGATTTCCTGGTACGCTTTAAGACTCCCAAGCATTGTCCCTGTCAAAATCCTGATGGCGTCCTCGGCAGAAATAGTCCCCCGGCTTGCCAGAGCGGATATGGCGTCTGCAGCCCCGAGTTGCGTGGCAATCACACTTTCACCGAGAGGGCTCTGCAAGTTGATATAAGGTTGCAGCGCCTCGATAAGGCTGTCCGCGCAGGCTTTGCGTCCTTTATCGAGAGAGTCCATTAGCGCTTCAGAGCCCGAAAGTGCGGCAATGATCTGAGTAATCTCGGTTCCGGTGCTGATGACGCAGTTGACATAAGCGGTGCTGTAGAGTCGGACGGCCTGCTCAAGGCTGGTGGTGGCACTCGTGAGGGCATGTTGGAAATTGGCAATTTGCTGCTCATTAAATGACTCATACAGGGTTATCAGTAGACCCTTCCGGTCGCCAAAATGATCGTAGGTGATGGGCTTTGTCACCCCGGCTTTCTCTGCGAGGTAGCCCAGTGTCAACATTTCGGTTCCCTCATCACGAATAATCGCCCGGGCCACGTCCAGAAGCTGCTGCCTGCGTTCTTCTTTTTTTAATCGTTTTGTTGCCATGATGAGAGGTGCCTCCGGTTGAGCGTGGGGGATTATTCTATCAGAGTTTGTTGGGGATGCAGGTAAGGGGGCGATATGACGGGGGAGATAATTTCAGGGAACAAAAGACCCATGCGTCTTAATGTTATTCCGCCTGACTTTCGATAATTGCGCCGCAAATCGCTGGAGTGTTTCCAGTCGCACGAGCTGATCAATACCGACGGTGACACGCTGGATAGGAAAGACGTGGTGAACGCCAGCAGCAGCAACCCAGCGCACCGTCGCAATGAAATGATGGCCTGTGTGAAAGGACTGGAGCTGACCGCAAGGCTGCGGCTGGTCAATCCGAAGCGCCGAAAAGGGTACAAACAGGAAATTTCGGGTCACCATCGCCTGCAGCACGATGCGGAGTTGAGGTTCAGGGGGGGGTGACGCCAGTGAAACGGAAGCGGATCTACTTCTTCGTAGCGGCAGTCTGACACCTGGAGCTGAGCTGCGCCTGTTCTATCGAAACCAGCGGCTACAGGAGGAAGACAAATTGCGTCAGTGGTACTGAAAAAGTCAGAAATGAGGTTATCTAGTAATCAAATGGTTAGCTGAGTAAAAGTATTTCAGCTTTAATTACACCTGATGAACTGTATATATAATCAGTGATGTGGGGAGTAAGTTGTGAACGAATTATTCATTGAGTCACTTGCACTGCAGCGGATAGAACTTATATCCCGGTTGGTCGCCAGCTCAGATTGTAGCGATAACGACAAGGAGGTTGCGATCTCGTGGCAGTCACAGCTGACGAGCTACTTGGTTACCAGGCTAAATGAATACTGAATAGGGCAGGATGAGAGTACGCATTAGTGATTTCGCATTGTGGGAAACTCCCGCCCGCATGTCTATGGTGCATGGATTCGCATGATCCAAAAAGGATCGCAACGGGTAGGTGCCTCCGAACTGGCGCGCTTTCCGGCCCGTTATGCACGTGCATGAAAACCACTACACAAAGCGGGCAGGCGTGACGTGGATAAGAGCGCGCGCAGTATATACAAATCAACAGGTAGAATTTTTAGCTGAAAATTGGCAATGTAAGCCTCTAGGACCATGTATTAGAAGATATATTAAGGAAACTATATGGCTTTTGTAAGCGATTTAAGGGTGGAAGATAACGCCTCTGCAGCACCGGCAACAGCTCAAGTTATTTCCCAGAGATTGGGCAGTGCATTGAGAGCTAGATACGAAGGCGATATCCATAAGCGTGAATGCCAGCCAGGACAAGCAGATTATGATGTAAAAATGGCTAGCCGAGCTTTAGCTGCCTTCACAATGTTTCAGCTTGGCGGGATCGACGATAAAGATGCAGCAGAGTCCGTTTGTGACAGTAGCCATGACGGTGGAATAGACGGAATATGTGTAAATCACAATGACAAAACAGTTGTTGTTGTTCAATCTAAATTTAATCAAGCAGGAAATGGAACCTGGACAAGGAATGACTTTCTTGCCTTCAAAGATTCTTGTGAAAAATTACAAGAGGAAAGATATGAACTTTTTGATGAAATTCTTCAAAATAAAAGTGTAGATATCAATAGGGCAATAAACTCATTTGATTATAAGTTTATTTTTTCCATGACTCATACGGGTAAAAAAGGTGCTTCAGAAATTGTCCTCCGAGATATGCAAGAGTGGCAAGAACAGTTAAATGCAGCTGCTTTTACTCCTGCAGATACCCCTAAAGAGGAGTGGGCTTTTCAGGTCCATTTGGTATCGTCAGAGGATTTGCTGCATTGGCTTCAGGCTGGTTCTAGAAATCAAGTAGACTTGAAATCTGTCGAAATTGAACGGTATGGTTTTATTGATACGCCTCATAAAGCATTCTATGGCATTGTTAGTGGTGATCAAATTGCTGAGTGGTGGCGTTCTTACAGTCAAAGACTTTTTACTAAAAACATTAGAAATATTCTCGGGAAAACAGATGTTAATGAAGAGATTAAGAAGAGTGCGTTGCAAAACCCAAATATGTTTTGGTTCTACAATAATGGCATAACTCTTTTGGTCAAAGAAATTGTTCCCCACAGGAGAAATGCAGCCTTAGGACAGGAAAGAGGTGTTTTTGATTTTAACGATGTTAGCATTATCAATGGGGCACAGACTGTAAGTAGTATAGGGGCGATAGTAGATGCACTCGGGGATAATATATCAACATTAAAGGTCTCTGCTCGCTTCATTGCATTGGATAATGATAATGATGATGTTATTGCTAATTCGATAACTAAAGCTAATAACTTCCAAAATAGAGTCTTAGGGCGTGATTTCGCTTCACAGCAGCCAGATCAGCACCGTTTATCTCGTGAAATGATACTTGAAGGGTATAGTTATCAGTTACTACGAACAGACGAAGATTTCACGCAAAGTAACTCTAAAGTTATAGATTTAGATGAAGCATTGAATGCTTTGGCGTGTGCAACAAAAAACAATTCAATTATTGCAACTTTAAAATCTAATCGAGGCAGGTTTTTTGACAACTTTGAAGGATCACTTTACCGTGCAGTATTTAACCCAAGAGTGAGTGGGGTGAGGGTAATAAATACTGTGACTCACTTTAGAGTGATTGAACGCTTGATAAGCGATATTATGGGTAATATTGATAAAGCAAGTCAAAGTCGCAAGTATTTAATAGCGACTCATGGTAATAGGTTTTTTTCATCTGTTGTGCTTGGCAATGTTCAGGGGCTTGAACGTATAACAGAAATTATGTCTCCTGATGAACGATTTATTCGAGAGCAGTTACTAAGTATCGTGGAACGCACGGAGGAGTATATTGAGAGGGAATACCCAAATGCTTACCCAGCACGATTTTTTGCGAACCCAAATAAAATACAAGAGCTTTACGATAATGTTTAATTAGTTTTCAAAGAAGGGGAGGGTACTCCCCTTTTTTAATAGCGTTGGTAATGTATTGTGTTTTTCTCTTTTATTTCGTAATTTTCAAAACTTTTAACATCTTCTCTAACCACTCATTCAATTCATTGAATTTTTTTAAAAAGGTATTAATTCATTACGAACAAATACACTACTGGCCTTCTCCAAATCCCCATACCCCCAACACTACTCGGCATAATCCCCATCACCTGCGGCGGAACGCGGTGAGCTGCCATCATGTCATCTAGGCTCACGTTCTTAATATTAAAAAATTCATCTTTTGCCGCCGCCTCTGACAGGGGGGGTCTGCATAACGTCCTTTTTACCGTTGGGGGAATACATAAACAGGTTGTGGAAATTGCCCGGCTCCTTAGCGCTTTTCATCGCCTGGGGGTGTTGTTCATGTCCTCCTAGTTCAAATCCGGCTCCATCAGGAGAAAAATGCTGCCTTTGGTCAACTCATACGGCTGCGTGGTCATCCTGTACTGCACAAACCAGTTAGCATCCAAAGCCAAGTCGCACTCAGCGACGGCTCCTGAAGCAGAATGCCTGTTGGTTCAGCAACGGATGCAGGCATACGTTCGTGACGCACAAAACTCTTGTGAGGCCCGTATGCCGTCCGCAAATATTCAGCGCCGCACCGCCGCATTAGAAAGGAATGATGGAACAACTTGACTCGCTGCTTGCGGGTTTTTTATTGCATGTTGTCGCCATAGCAAAAGCGCTGTCGCCACTTTGTCGCCATGCATGGGAAAGTGGTTATGTAAGTGGTTGATTTGATAAGTGCCAAATTCCAGGCAACAAAAAACCCATCAACCTTGAACCAAAGTGGCGGGGTTGATGGGCTCCACAAATTGGGGGACATCAAAGAAAAGCAGTGGCAATAGTTATGACTGCCTCATATACGAAAAGTTCTGCGCATCGCAAAAAAATTTGCGCGATGCGCATTCTTCAGAGTTATCCGAGCGCGGGCCAGATGACGATGATCAGCGTACCGGCGAGGGTCAGCAGGACGTTGGCGATGGCGTATGTGCCTGCGTAGCCCAGCGCCGGGATGTTGCTGCGCGCGGTGTCGCTGATGATTTCCATCGCCGGGGCGCAGGTGCGCGCGCCCATCATTGCGCCAAACAGCATTGCGCGGTTCATGCGCAGGACGTAGGCGCCGAACAGGAAGCAGATCACCACCGGCAGCAGGCTGACGATCAAACCGGCGACCAGCATCTGCCAGCCGACAGCGCCCAGGCTGTGGCCAATGCCGCTGCCTGCGCTCAAACCCACGCCCGCCATAAACACCATCAGACCGAACTCTTTCACCATGTTCAGCGCGCCCTGCGGGATATAGCCGAAGGTCGGGTGGTTGGCTCGCAGGAAGCCGAGCATGATCCCGGCGAACAGCAGACCGGCGGCGTTACCCACGCCGAAGCTAAAGTTGCTGAACTGGAAGGTGATCATCCCAATCATCAGGCCGACAATAAAGAAGGCGCAGAAGGCCAGCAGGTCGGTCACCTGGCTGTGGATGGAGATAAAGCCGATGCGGTCGGCGACGGTTTTGACGCGGCGTGCGTCGCCGCTCACCTGCAGAACGTCGCCTTTGTTTAGCACAACGTTATCGTCAATCGGCATTTCGATCTGGCTGCGGATCACGCGGTTCAGGAAGCAGCCGTGGTCGGTCAGCTTGAGCTGCGCCAGACGGCGGCCAACGGCGTTGTGGTTTTTCACCACAATCTCTTCCGTGACGATGCGCATGTCGAGCAGGTCGCGGTCGAAGACCTCTTTACCGTTACGGAAGCTCGGGTCGAGTCGCGCGTGCGCGTCCGGGTAGCCGACCAGCGCGATATCATCGCCCATCTGCAGTACGGCATCCCCGTCCGGGTTCGCCAGTATGCCGTTGCGGCGGATACGTTCGATGTAACAGCCGGTCTGGCGATAGATGCCCAGCTCGCGCAGGTTTTTACCGTCGGCCCAGGCGACCAGCTCCGGCCCGACGCGATAGGCGCGAATGACGGGCAGATAGACTTTGCGTTTGGTGTCGGTGTCCAGGCCACGCTCGCGAGCAATCTGCTGGGCGCTGGTCTGGAGATCCTGGTGCTGGAGTTTCGGCAGATACCGGGCGGCGACAATCAGGCTCACCAGACCAATCAGGTAGGTCAGGGCATAGCCCAGACTCAGATGATCGAGTGCCAGCGAGAGCTGACTTCCCGCCATGCCGGAGTGGCGCAGCGTATCACCCGCACCGACCAGCACCGGCGTTGAGGTCATCGAACCGGCGAGCATCCCCGCGGTCAACCCGATATCCCAGCCAAACAGTTTACCCAGCCCTAACGCGATCACCAGCGCGCTGCCGACCATCACCAGCGCCAGCATCAGATAATTTTTGCCGTCGCGGAAGAAAATTGAAAAAAAGTTCGGCCCGGCTTCCACACCCACGCAAAAAATAAACAGCATAAAACCGAGATTCAGTGCATCCGTGTTAATGCTGAAATGCTGCTGGCCTAATAATAATGAGACCACTAAAACGCCAATGGAATTACCAAGTTGAACTGAACCCAGGCGTAATTTACCCAGACACAGTCCCAGTGCCAGTACAACAAATAATAACAGGATGTAATTCCCATTTAACAAATCTGCGACGTTTATATTCACGGAGGCTAACTTCTTGTTTACCGTTAAGCTGTTGAAAGGATGGGGGATTTAGGCTACTGTTTTATCCCATGTGAGTGCAGGGATTTTCCCTTTCGCCCACACAGAATATATCCCACAGAACAATAACTGGCCGATAGTCTAATCGTATTAGATATCCAGGGCCAGAAAAGATCGCGTAACAATGTATGAGCTTTGGCAAGGAATGCCACATTGCATTATCTGACTGGGCGTCCGTTGGACGATTGTGTATTCGATAGTGATGGAGTCAGGAGGATTTTTGAACATCAAGCGGAACTGGGCAGGCGTCGTCTGCTGCTTTCTACTGTTTATCGCGGTTTGCCTCTCTTTAGCATTCCACGTCAAAGGCGCATTCAGAGCCTCAGGCCATCCTGAGCTGGGTTTGCTCTTTTTCATTTTACCCGGCGTGATCGCAAGCTTTATTTCCCGCGGGGGAGAAGTGGTGAAACCGCTGATCGGCGCGATGCTGGCGGCACCGCTGTGTCTGGTGCTGTTACGCCTCGTTTTTGCCTCGCCGCGTTCGCTGTGGCAGGAGCTGGCGTGGCTGATGAGCGGGATATTCTGGTGTGCGCTGGGCGCGCTCTGTTTTATGTTTGCGCGCAGCCTCGTTCATCGCTGGCGACACAAATAAAAACGCCCTCCTGAGAGGGCGTTAACGCGTTACTGGGCGGCAAACAGCCCCAGATTTTCTTTCGCGTAGGCTTCGAAATCGGTAAAGCCGCCGATGTGCGTCTGGTCGAGGAAAATCTGCGGTACAGTCTCAACAGGTTTACCCACGGTTTTTTCCAGATCGGCTTTGCTGATGCCTTCCGCGTGGATGTCCACGTAGCGGAAGTTAAAGTCATCGCGCTCAGCGGTCAGTTTTTCTGCCAGTTCTTTAGCGCGGACGCAGTAAGGGCATCCCGGACGTCCAAAAATCACTGCAAACATATCTCTCTCCTCAAAACGTAAGCCCAACGGCGAATGCGCTTAGTGTGCCCGACAACCGTTGCTCATGGAAAGCAGGTTTTACCTGTCGCTTTAATACTTACAGGCTATGTTTCGCCAATTACATCACACTTTTCTTTGCCTATACTGGCTGTCATTCCGCGTACAGACAGAGAAAAGAGAGACCTCATGACGCCGACGATTGATGTGATTCGCGCCCACCGTTCCATCCGCCATTTTACCGATAAGCCGATTAGCGACGCCGAGCGTGAGGCGATTGTGGACAGCGCGCGCGCGACCTCCAGCTCCAGCTTTTTGCAATGTACGTCGATTATTCGCATCACCGACCGCGCGATGCGTGAACAGCTGGTGACGCTCACCGGCGGGCAACCGCACGTGGCGCAGGCGGCGGAGTTCTGGGTGTTTTGCGCCGACTTCAACCGTCATCTGCAAATCTGCCCTGACGCGCAACTGGGCCTGGCGGAACAGCTTCTGCTCGGCGTCGTGGATACAGCGATGATGGCACAGAACGCGCTGACGGCGGCGGAATCCCTTGGATTAGGCGGCGTTTACATCGGCGGCCTGCGCAACAATATTGAAGCCGTGACCGAACTGCTGAAGTTGCCAAAACACGTGTTACCGCTGTTTGGCCTGTGCCTCGGCTGGCCGGCGGATAATCCGGATCTCAAGCCGCGCCTGCCTGCGGCAATGATCATGCACGAGAATCACTACCAACCGGTGGATGCGCAGGTTCTCGCCCAATACGACGAAGAGCTCGCCAGCTACTATCTGTCACGCGGAAGCAATAATCGCCGCGATACCTGGAGCGATCACATCCGTCGCACCATCATCAAAGAAAACCGTCCGTTTATTCTCGACTATTTGCATAAACAGGGCTGGGCTGTGCGATAAGTCCATTCATCCTGTGCCAGCCTGCGTGTATGATACGCAGGCTTTTATCGAGTCTTTAGAGAGGTGCAGGGTGAAAATTGCCATTTTGTCCCGGGATGGAACGCTCTATTCGTGTAAACGTCTGCTTGAGGCAGCCAATAAGCGTGGTCATCTGGTTGAGATCCTCGATCCGCTGTCGTGCTATATGAACATCAGCCCGGCGGCGTCCTCGATTCACTATAAAGGCCGCCATCTGCCGCACTTTGATGCGGTGATCCCTCGCATCGGCTCGCAAATTACCTTCTACGGCACCGCCGCGCTGCGCCAGTTTGAGATGCTTGGCAGCTATCCCCTGAATGAATCCGTCGCCATTACCCGTGCGCGCGACAAGCTGCGCTCCCTGCAGCTGCTTGCCCGTCAGGGGATCGATCTGCCGATTACCGGCATCGCTCACTCCCCGGATGACACCAGCGATCTGATTGACATGGTCGGCGGCGCGCCGCTGGTGGTGAAACTGGTGGAAGGCACGCAGGGCATTGGCGTGGTGCTGGCCGAAACGCGCCAGGCGGCTGAAAGCGTCATCGATGCTTTCCGCGGTCTGAATGCGCACATTCTGGTGCAGGAGTATATCGAAGAGGCGAAGGGGCGCGACATCCGCTGCCTGGTCGTCGGCGACGAAGTGGTGGCCGCCATTGAGCGTCAGGCCAAAGACGGCGATTTCCGATCGAACCTGCATCGCGGCGGCGTGGCGCGCATCGCCACGATCAGCGACCGCGAACGCGAAATTGCCATCAAGGCGGCGCAAACTCTGGGGCTGGATATCGCGGGCGTCGATATTCTGCGCGCGAACCGTGGTCCGCTGGTGATGGAAGTGAATGCGTCACCCGGCCTTGAAGGCATTGAAAAAACCACCGGGATCGATATCGCAGGGAAAATGATCTCATGGATCGAGCGCCACGCCACGCCGGGCTTTTGCCTGAAAACGGGTGGTTAGGGCTGCATTTTTTGCGTAATCTAGGCGAAGTTTTTACTTAAGAGGCTGCACTGCTATGGATTTACAGGTCGTTCCAACACTGGATACGTTACGTCAATGGCTCGACGATGCAGGCATCACCTATTTTGAGTGTGATTCCTGTCAGGCGTTGCACCTGCCGCATATGCAAAATTTCGACGGCGTGTTTGATGCCAAAATCGATCTGATCAACGACGTGGTGCTTTTCTCGGCGCTGGCGGAGGTCAAGCCCTCGGCATTGCTGGCCCTGGCGTCTGATTTATCGGCCATAAATGCTGGTTCTTTGACGGTGAAAGCATTTCTCGACATACAGGATGATAATCTGCCGAAACTGGTGGTTTGCCAGTCTTTATTCGCCGGACCCGGTGTGTCG
This sequence comes from Lelliottia sp. EB106-05-01-XG201, assembly GCF_058791735.1. Lineage (NCBI taxonomy): Bacteria > Pseudomonadati > Pseudomonadota > Gammaproteobacteria > Enterobacterales > Enterobacteriaceae > Lelliottia > Lelliottia sp. EB106-05-01-XG201. The sequence continues at coordinate 3,115,291 of NZ_JBYTDV010000001.1, read as the reverse complement.
TTTAAGCAGTTTGCCTGGTTTATGCGCCAGAGCGAAGAGCAGATCTCCATGGTGATGCTGGAAGCCAGCGCGCACCATTTACTCTTTACCACCGAAGAGGATATGGAAAATAACGATTCACGGGACTCGTTCCTGCACTAAGCCTTCCAGACCTCACGCAGTCGCTTCCATGGCGGCTGCGTATCACAAAATTTTCCTCTGGCTGTAATCTTTCTTTAAAGAATTATTCACTTACCCGCAGGCCATTTCGGCTTATCCCATAGACAGATCCTGCATAAAAAATTGATAAAAGGCGTTTTTTAATCTGGGCTATAGCCTGGGGCACGGGCTACAGTTATTCTTGCGGAGCTTAAAAAAGCGAGCAGAAACTGCCAAAAGATTTTTTCTTTTGCGTCAGGCACAGCGACAAAATATGCACGATTCTTGCATATCACCAATTGCATGGTTTGAGTTCGTTTGTTAACAACTGTTAACGAGCTTTCATAAGGAATAACGCTATGATCGCCTTACATAAAAAATGGTTATCGGGTCTGGTTGCGGGTGCTCTGATGGCTGTCTCTGCCGGTACGCTCGCTGCGGAACAAAAAACGCTGCACATCTATAACTGGTCTGACTATATCGCCCCGGACACGGTCGCGAATTTCGAAAAAGAGACCGGGATTAAAGTGGTCTACGACGTCTTCGACTCCAACGAAGTGCTGGAAGGCAAACTGATGGCGGGCAGCACCGGTTTCGACCTGGTTGTGCCGTCAGCCAGCTTCCTTGAGCGCCAGCTCACCGCCGGTGTGTTCCAGCCGCTGGATAAAAGCAAACTGCCGAACTGGAAAAACCTCGATCCTGAGCTGCTGAAGCTCATCTCCAAACACGACCCGGAAAACAAATTCGCCATGCCGTACATGTGGGCGACCACGGGTATCGGCTATAACGTCGATAAAGTGAAAAAAGCGCTGGGTGCAGACGCGCCGGTGAACAGCTGGGATCTGGTGCTGAAACCGGAAAACCTCGAAAAACTGAAAAGCTGCGGCGTCTCCTTCCTTGATGCGCCGGAAGAGGTATTTGCCACCGTGCTGAACTACCTCGGCAAAGATCCGAACAGCACCAAAGCCGACGACTACACCGGCCCGGCGACGGATCTGCTGCTGAAGCTGCGTCCGAATATTCGCTACTTCCACTCCTCCCAGTACATCAACGATCTGGCGAACGGCGACATCTGCGTAGCCATCGGCTGGGCGGGTGACGTCTGGCAGGCCGCTAACCGTGCGAAAGAAGCCAAAAACGGCGTGAATATCTCCTATTCGATTCCGAAAGAGGGAGCGATGGCGTTCTTCGACGTCTTTGCGATGCCTGCGGATGCGAAAAACAAAGACGAAGCCTATCAGTTCCTGAACTATCTCCTGCGTCCGGACGTGATTGCGCACATCTCTGACCACGTCTTCTACGCTAACGCCAACAAAGAAGCGACGCCGCTGGTGAGCGCGGAAGTGCGCGACAATCCGGGTATCTACCCGCCGGCTGACGTGCGCGCCAAAATGTTTACCCTGAAAGTTCAGGATCCGAAAATCGACCGCGTCCGTACTCGCGCGTGGACGAAGGTGAAAAGCGGTAAATAAACCGTTATCCAGGCCGGGCATGCGCGACATCGCCCGGCAACAGGCGCACCTTTTCGGTGCGCCTGCACCCGTTTAGATTTCTGCCGGAGAGCACCCCGTGAACGAAACCCTCCCACGCCCGCAGGCGAAAACCCGTAAAGCGCTGACTCCGCTCCTCGAAGTCCGTAATCTGACCAAATCCTTCGACGGCCAGCACGCCGTGGATGACGTCAGCCTGACGATCTATAAAGGCGAAATTTTTGCGCTGCTGGGCGCTTCCGGCTGTGGAAAATCCACGCTGCTGCGCATGCTGGCCGGGTTTGAACCGCCTACGGCCGGACAAATTATGCTGGATGGGGTCGATCTCTCCCGCGTTCCGCCGTACGAGCGCCCGATCAATATGATGTTCCAGTCCTACGCGCTTTTTCCCCATATGACGGTGGAGCAGAACATTGCCTTTGGTCTCAAGCAGGACAAGCTGCCAAAAGCAGAAATCGCCGCCCGCGTCGCGGAAATGCTGAGCCTGGTCCACATGCAGGAGTTTGCGAAACGTAAACCGCATCAGCTCTCCGGCGGCCAGCGTCAGCGTGTGGCACTGGCGCGAAGCCTGGCAAAACGGCCAAAACTTTTGCTGCTCGACGAGCCGATGGGGGCGCTGGATAAAAAACTGCGCGACCGGATGCAGCTCGAAGTGGTGGATATCCTCGAGCGCGTCGGCGCGACCTGCGTGATGGTGACTCACGACCAGGAAGAGGCGATGACCATGGCCGGGCGTATCGCGATCATGAATCGCGGCAAGTTCGTGCAAATCGGCGAGCCGGAAGAGATTTATGAGCATCCGACCACACGCTACAGCGCCGAGTTTATCGGCTCGGTGAACGTCTTCGAAGGGCTGCTGAAAGACCGACAGGAGGACGGCCTGGTGATTGACTCGCCGGGGCTGGTGCATCCGCTCAAGGTCGATCCGGATGCGTCGATAGTCGATAACGTTCCGGTTTACGTGGCGCTGCGCCCGGAAAAAATCATGCTCTGCGACGAGCCGCCAGCCGATGGCTATAACTTTGCCGTCGGCGAAGTGGTCCATATTGCCTATCTCGGCGATCTCTCGATCTATCACGTGCGCCTCAAAAGCGGGCAGATGATCAGCGCCCAGCTGCAGAACGAACACCGCTATCGGAAGGGACTGCCGACCTGGGGCGACGAAGTGCGCCTGTGCTGGGATGCGGACAGTTGCGTCGTGCTGACGGTATAAGGAGTGGCCATGAATACACTTGAACCACCGGCCCGCGTGCAAAAACCGGGCGGTTTTGCGCAGTGGCTGACGCGCATGCAGATGGCGCATGGGCGCAAGCTGGTGATTGCCATGCCGTACGTGTGGCTGATCCTGCTGTTCCTGCTGCCGTTTTTGATCGTCTTCAAAATCAGCCTCGCGGAGATGGCGCGAGCGATCCCGCCGTACACCAATCTGATGGAGTGGGCCGACGGGCAGCTGTCGATCACGCTTAATCTCGGCAATTTCCTGCAGCTCACGGACGATCCGCTCTATTTCGAAGCGTATCTGCAGTCTTTGCAGGTGGCGGCGATCTCGACGATCTGCTGCCTGGCGATGGGCTATCCGCTCGCCTGGGCGGTGGCGCACAGCAAACCTTCGACACGCAACATTCTGCTGCTGCTGGTGATTTTGCCGTCGTGGACCTCATTCCTGATCCGCGTTTACGCCTGGATGGGAATATTAAAAAACAACGGCGTGCTGAATAATTTCCTGATGTGGCTCGGCGTTATCGATCAGCCGCTGACGATTTTGCACACCAACCTGGCGGTTTATATCGGGATTGTGTACGCCTATCTGCCGTTTATGGTGCTGCCGATTTACACGGCCCTGACGCGGATTGACTACTCGCTGGTGGAAGCTTCGTTGGATCTCGGCGCGCGCCCGCTGAAAACCTTTTTCCAGGTGATCGTGCCGCTGACCAAGGGCGGGATTATTGCCGGTTCGATGCTGGTCTTTATCCCGGCGGTGGGCGAGTTCGTGATCCCGGAACTGCTCGGCGGCCCGGACAGCATCATGATTGGTCGCGTGCTGTGGCAGGAGTTCTTCAATAACCGTGACTGGCCAGTGGCGTCGGCGGTGGCGATTGTGATGCTGCTCCTGCTGATCGTGCCGATCATGTGGTTCCATAAACATCAGCAAAAACAGATGGGAGATCACGGATGAACAACTTACCGGTCGTGCGCTCCCCGTGGCGAATCCTGATTCTGGTGCTCGGCTTTACCTTCCTCTATGCGCCGATGCTGATGTTGGTCATTTACTCGTTTAACAGCTCAAAACTGGTGACGGTCTGGGCGGGCTGGTCGACGCGCTGGTACGGCGAGCTGTTCCGCGACGACGCGATGATGAGCGCCGTGGGACTGAGCCTGACGATTGCCGCCTGTGCGGCCACCATGGCGTCGGTGCTCGGCACTATTGCGGCGATGGTGATGGTGCGTTTTGGCCGTTTCCGCGGTTCGAACGGTTTTGCCTTTATGATCACCGCGCCGCTGGTGATGCCCGATGTGATCACCGGTCTGTCGCTGCTGCTGCTGTTTGTCGCCCTGGCGCACGCCATCGGCTGGCCGGCGGATCGCGGGATGCTGACCATCTGGCTGGCGCACGTGACGTTTTGTACCGCCTACGTGGCGGTGGTGATTTCGTCGCGCCTGCGCGAACTGGATCACTCCATTGAAGAGGCGGCGATGGATCTCGGTGCCACGCCGCTGAAGGTCTTCTTCATCATCACGCTGCCGATGATCATGCCTGCGGTGATCTCCGGCTGGCTGCTGGCGTTTACCCTGTCGCTCGACGATCTGGTGATCGCCAGCTTCGTCTCCGGACCAGGAGCGACTACGCTGCCGATGCTGGTCTTCTCCAGCGTACGCATGGGCGTGAACCCGGAGATCAACGCCCTGGCGTCGATCATCCTCGGCGTGGTCGGGGTTGTCGGTTTTATCGCCTGGTATCTGATGGCGCGGGCTGAAAAACAGCGTGTACGTGATATCCAGCGTGCAAGACGCGGCTGAAGCATTTAAAATTCTCAGTGAAGTGCCGCGCCTGTCGCGGCACTGTTTTTCAGGGAAGTAAAAACATTGGGATTTTTTAGCAAATCACGACATTCGCATGCGCGCCTCAACGTTCCTGCTCTGGTGCAGGTGGCTGCGCTCGCCATTATTCTGATTCGCTGCCTTGATCTGCTGATGGTGTTTAACATGCTCGGCGTGAAAGGCGTGGGCGAGTTTATCCATCGCAGCGTGCAGACATGGAATCTGACGCTGGTCTTTTTCGCGAGCCTGGTGCTGGTGTTCGTCGAGATTTACTGCGCGTTTTCCCTGGCGAAAGGGCGCAACTGGGCGCGCTGGGTCTATCTCCTGACGCAGGTGATTGCCACGGGCTATCTGTGGGCCGCCTCGATTGGTTACGGCTATCCTGAACTGTTCAGCATTGCCGGGGAGTCGAAGCGGGAGATTTTCCGCTCGCTGGTGATGCAGAAATTGCCGGACCTGCTGGTGCTGTTCCTGCTGTTTGTTCCGGCGTCCAGCCGGAGGTTCTTCCGCCTGCAATAATGTGTATAATCGCTGCCCTCGCGAACAATGAGGTTTTCCTATGCAGTGCGCACTCTATGACGCCGGTCGCTGCCGCTCCTGTCAGTGGATAGAACAGCCGGTTTCCCAACAACTCGCCGCCAAAATGGCCGATCTCCAGCAGCTATTGGCGGAGCATCCGGTGGCGGAGTGGTGCGCGCCTGTCAGCGGTCCGGAGCAGGGCTTTCGTAATAAAGCCAAAATGGTGGTCAGCGGCAGCGTCGAACGACCGCTGCTCGGCATGCTGCATCGCGACGGCATGCCGGAAGATCTCACGGATTGCCCGCTCTATCCCGCGTCCTTTGAGCCGGTCTTCGCCGCGCTGAAACCCTTTATCGCTCGCGCCGGTCTGACGCCTTACAACGTCGCCCGCCAGCGTGGTGAGCTGAAATATCTCCTCCTGACCGAAAGCCAGCTCGACGGCGGAATGATGCTGCGCTTCGTGCTGCGCTCTGAAACCAAGCTCGAACAGCTGCGCGCGGCCCTGCCATGGCTGCAACAGCAGTTGCCGCAGTTGAAGCTGATCACTGCCAATATTCAGCCGGTGCATATGGCGATCATGGAGGGGGAGAAAGAGATTTTCCTCACCGAACAGCAGGCGCTGGCCGAGAATTTCAACGGCGTGCCGCTGTGGATCCGCCCGCAAAGTTTCTTCCAGACCAACCCGGTGGTCGCCAGTCGGCTGTACGCCACGGCGCGCGACTGGGTGCGGGCGCTAGATATCGATCATATGTGGGATCTGTTCTGCGGAGTGGGGGGCTTTGGCCTGCACTGCGCCACGCCGAACATGAAGCTGACCGGGATCGAGATCTCCTCCGAGGCCATCGCCTGCGCGAAGCAGTCTGCCGCCGAACTGGGTCTGAAGGATCTGCATTTTCAGGCGCTGGATTCGACACAGTTTGCCACCGGCCAGGGCAGCGTTCCTGACCTGGTGCTGGTCAACCCGCCGCGTCGCGGCATCGGCAAAGCCCTCTGCGAATATCTGAGCCAGATGGCACCGAAGACGATTATCTACTCCAGCTGTAATGCCCAGACCATGGCGAAAGATATCGCGATGCTTTCGGGCTATCGCGTCGAGCGGGTGCAGCTTTTCGATATGTTCCCGCATACGGCGCACTATGAAGTGTTGACGCTGCTGGTGCGTTTGTAGTTAATGCCGGGTGGCGGCTGCGCCTTACCCGGCCTACAGGTCCAATGGTTTTTGTAGGTCGGGTAAGCGCAGCGCCACCCGACACAACCCCCCCGCACAATCTTCAACAAAATGTGAACTCTTTCGCCGCCCAAAATCAGGTAAGCTTTAGCTATTCAAGATGAATTAAGGCTTACCGATGAAGCAGATCCTGCTGGTGGAAGACGACAGCGATATCGCATCTCTTTTGCGATTAAATCTCGAAGACGAAGGCTATGCGATCACGCACGAAGCGGACGGCGCGCGGGCGCTGGAACGAATCGACCAGGCCCACTGGGACGCGGTGATCCTCGATCTGATGCTCCCGAACGTCGACGGACTGGAGATCTGCCGCCGCATTCGCCAGCTCACCCGCTATCTGCCAATCATCATCATCAGCGCCCGCAGCAGTGAAACCGACCGCATCACCGGCCTCGAAACCGGTGCCGACGACTACCTGGCAAAACCCTTCTCCGTGCAGGAGCTGATCGCGCGCATCAAAGCCCTGTTCCGCCGCCAGCAGGCGATGGGGCAGGCGCAGGCCAATGACACCATTTCAGCCCACGGCCTGACCCTCGATCCGCTCTCGCGCAGCGTGCGCCTGCACGGCAAAGAGGTGGATCTCACCCCGCGCGAATTCGAACTGCTCTGGTTTTTTGCCCGTCATCCGGGCGAAGTCTTCTCGCGCCTCGCGCTGCTGGAGCAGGTCTGGGGCTATCAGCACGAAGGCTACGAGCACACCGTTAACACCCACATCAACCGCCTGCGGATCAAAATCGAAAAAGACGCCGCCGAGCCGGAAATCATTCGCACCGTCTGGGGCAAAGGCTACAAATTTGCGGAACTGAACCATGATGCGACGTCTTAGCCTCAGCCAGCGGCTGACGCTGCTGTTTATCCTGCTGCTGATCCTCTGCGCTTCCGTCGCCTGCGTGGTGCAACTTTACGCCAGCATGCAGTACGGCAACGCGATGGTGCAGCGCCTGTCCAGCGGCCTGGCGCAGCAGATTGTCCAGCGCGAGCCGGTGCTGGACGCGCAGGGGCAGGTCGATCGCAGCCGCCTGAAACCGCTGTTTGATCGGCTGATGACCTTTAACCCGAGCGTGGAGCTGTACGTGATCTCTCCCGACGGCGATCTGCTGGCGGACGCCGCGCCGCCGGGGCATATCCAGCGCCAAAAAATCGCGATGGCACCGGTGCAAACGTTTCTCAGCGGCACCAGTTGGCCGGTGTATGGCGACGATCCCAGGAGCCTCGATAAACAGAAAGTGTTCAGCGTGACGCCGCTGAGGCAGGGCGGGGAGCTGCGCGGGTATCTGTATATCATCCTGCAGGGCGAGGAGTTTAACGCCCTGGCGGACATGGCGTGGCACAAGACGCTGTGGAGTACGGCGATGTGGTCCCTGCTGGTGGCGGCGATGTTTTCCCTGCTGGCGGGAGGGCTGGTCTGGTTCTGGGTGACGCGGCCGGTGAAGCGGCTGACGGCGGAGGTTTCCGGGCTGGAGCAGGACAGCATCAGCGCCATTAAACAGCTCGCAGCGCAAACGCCGGAACCGGGTACGGCGGATGAGGTCACGCAGCTGCGCAATACCTTTATCGAGCTGGCGCGGCAGATCACCGCTCAGTGGGACAAACTGGCCGACAGCGACCGCCAGCGCCGGGAGTTTATCGCCAATATCTCTCACGATTTACGCACGCCGCTGACGTCATTGCTGGGCTATCTGGAAACTCTGTCGCTGAAATCCGCCACCCTGAGCGCGGAGCAGCATCAGCAGTATCTGGCGACGGCCCTGCGCCAGGGGCAGAAAGTGCGTCATCTTTCGCAGCAGCTGTTTGAGCTGGCCCGGCTGGAGCACGGCGGCATCAAGCCGCAGCGCGAGCGTTTTGCGATGGCGGAGCTGATCTCCGACGTGGCGCAGAAATTCGAGCTGACCGCCCAGACGCGCCAGCTGCGGCTGCATATCGACGTGCCGGGGCCGCTGCCGCTGGTGTTTGCTGATGTGTCGATGATCGAGCGGGTGGTGACCAATCTGCTGGATAACGCGGTGCGTCATACACCGTCGGGCGGGGATATCAGGCTGTCTGTGTGGCAGGAGAATGAGCAACTGCAGGTGGAAGTGACCGACAGCGGGCCGGGGATTGACGAGTCGTTACGAGAGGATCTGTTCCAGCGGCCATCGGCGTTAAACCCGCAGGCATCGCGTGAGAATCGCGGCGGGCTGGGGTTGTTGATTGTGAAACGGATGCTGGAGCTGCATGGGGGCGGGATAGCTTTGCAGGATTTTGAACCGGGGGCGAAGTTTAGATTCTACGTTCCGCTGTAAGAGGTGCCGGGTGGCGGCTGCGCCTTACCCGGCCTACAAAAACCTCAATGACGGTTTATGTGCCGTTGTATGAAATGCCGGATGGCGGCTGCGCCTTACCCGGCCTACATAAACCTCAATGACGGTTTTATGTGCCGTTGTATGAAATGCCGGGTGGCGCTTACGCTTACCCGGCCTACAAAAACCCCCGATCCCGTAGGCCGGGTAAGGCGTAGCCGCCACCCGGCAAAAACTCGCACAATTACTGCGGGAACCACTGGTCGCTAATTTTCTGATACGTCCCGTCAGTTTTAATCGCTTTCAGCGCGCCGTTCAGTTTTTCCAGCAACACTTTATTATCCGGACGAACCGCGATGCCCAGACCGGTGCCGAAATATTGTGCATCGGTCACTTTCTCCGTCGCGGTACCCAGCTGCGGATTGGTTTTCAGCCACTCGTTCACCACCGCCGTGTCGCCAAACACGCCATCGATACGGCCATTTTTCAGGTCGATGATCGCGTTCTGGTAGCTGTCATACGCCACGGTTTTCACTTCCGGATGCTTGTCCTGCAGGTATTTCTGGTGCGTCGTGCCGTTTTCCATCCCGATGCGTTTGCCTTTCAACTGGTCAAAAGAGGTGAACGCCCCTTTCTTCGCAATCACCACCGCCGAGTTGGCGTAGTACGGGTCGGTAAAGGAGACCTGCTTGCTACGCTCCGGCGTGATGTCCATTCCGGAAATCACCGCGTCGTATTTTTTGAATTTCAGAGACGGGATCAGGCTGTCGAACGCGTGGTTGGTGAAGGTACAGTCGGCCTGCATCTGTTTGCACAGCGCTTTGGCGAGATCGATATCAAAACCGACGATCTGGTTGCTGGCATCCAGCGATTCGAACGGTGGATAAGTGGCTGAAACGCCGAAATTGATTTTATCAGCGGCCGATGCGCCTGCGGCGAAGGTTGCCAGTAATGCAGCCAGAACTAACTTTTTCATTTTAATGCTCCCGTCTGTCAATCTTGTCATTATGCGCCGTGTCTGCGGCATGGACGTACAATGCCAGTTAATGAATTTGTATGCAATAAATATGATTAAGTATTTTTATTAAGATAAAAAAAACGGGCAGTCGTTAGACTTACCCGTTTTCGTGATGCAGTTATTATGCAGTTAGTTACGACGTTCGAAGGCCAGCGCTTTGCTCTCAATGAGGCGCATCAGCAGGGTCAGCAAGCCGTTCACCACCAGATAAACCAGACCCGCGGCGCCAAAGACCATCACGTCATAGGTGCGTCCGTAGAGCAGCTGCCCGTGGCCCATCACTTCCATCAGCGTGATGGTGTAGGCCAGAGAGGTACTTTTAAACACCAGCACCACTTCGTTGGAATACGAAGAGAGCGCGCGTTTGAACGCATACGGCAGCAGGATCGCCAGAGTGTCTTTCTTGCTCATCCCCAGCGCACCGCAGGACTGCCATTGTCCTTCCGGAATGGCGCGAATCGCACCATAGAACAGCTGAGTGGTATACGCGGCGCTGTTCAGGGAGAGCGCAATCAGGGCGCACAGCCACGGCTCAGACAGCAAATGCCAGATGACCGGATACTCCTGCAGCGACGGGAACTGGCCCGGTCCGTAGTAAATCAGGAAGATCTGCACCAGCAGCGGCGTGCCGGTAAACAGGGTGATATAGGCGCGAACCACCCATACCAGCACCGGCGTTTTCAGCGTCAGAACGATGGTGAAAAAGAGTGCCAGAATCAGAGCCACCACGATGGACGCCACAGTCAGCGTCAGGCTGGTGTGCAGCCCTTTCATCAGCTCCGGTAAATACTCAAGCATCAGCCAGGTCTCCGTTCAAAACGCGTTGCGCGCAAGTCAATACGTTTAAGAACGTACTGGCTCAGCAACGTGATCACCAGGTAGATAGCCGCCGCAACGATATACCAGGTGAAAGGCTCCTGGGTGCGGGTGGCGATGCTTTTGGTTTGCAGCATTAAATCGTTGACGCTAATCAGGCTGACCAGCGCGGTATCTTTCAGCAGCACCAGCCACTGATTGCCCAGCCCTGGCAGGGCATGACGCCACATCTGCGGCATCACCAGGCGGAAGAAAATCGCCGCTTTCGATAACCCCAGCGCCTGGCCGGATTCCCACTGACCGACCGGCACCGCTTTCAGCGCGCCGCGCAGCGTCTGGGACGCATAGGCGGAATAGAGCAGGGAAAGGGCGATCACGCCGCACAGGAACGGGCTGACGTCGAAGTTCTCGATCTGCATCTGCACCGGGATCTGCGCAAAGCCGAGATTAATCGTGAAGCCATCCGACAGCATCAGCAGCAGCTGTGAGGAGCCGAAATAGATAAACAGGACCACCAGGATTTCCGGCAGCCCGCGCAGAATGGTCACCAGCCCTGAGCCCGCCCATGCGACCGGGCGCCATTTGGCTGACTCCCACACCGCAAAGAACATCGCCAGCACCAGGCCGATAATGAGTGCGCAAACGGCAAGGCCGACGGTCATCCCGGCGGCGCTTGCTAATGGAAAAAGTTCGTTCATCAGATCTTACTTCTGGAACCATTTGGAATAGATGGTCTGGTAAGTACCGTCTTTTTTCACTTTATCCAGCGCAGTATTGAGTTTCTGCTGCAGGTCGGTGTTGCCCTGACGAACGGCGATGCCAAGACCCGTACCGAAGTAATCTTTGTCCGTCACTTTATCGCCGATAGCGGCCAGTTTCGGCTCCGCTTTCAGCCACTCGGTCACCACGGCAGTGTCACCGAATACGGCATCAATACGGCCATTCTGCATATCCAGCTTGGCGTTCATGTAGCTGTCGTAAGGCACAACGGTGATTTCCGGGTGCTTATCGGTGATGAATTTCTGGTGCGTGGAGCCGTTCTGCATCCCGACTTTTTTGCCTTTCAACGCGGCGATATCGGCAATTTTGCCTTTCTGGCCGACGAACAGGGCAGAGTTTTCATAGTATGGCTGGGTGAACAGAACCTGCTTTTCACGCTCAGGGGTGATGTCCATACCGGAAATCACCGCGTCGAAACGACGGAACTTCAGGCTTGGGATCAGGCTGTCGAACGCCTGGTTGGTGAAGGTGCAGGTGGCGTCGATCTCTTTACACAGGGCGTTGGCCAGATCCACGTCGAAGCCGACGATCTTATTGCTGGCGTCCATGGATTCAAACGGAGGATACGAGGCTTCCATGGCGAAACGAATGGTCTGTGCGGCGGTAGCGGAAAGGCTGACGCTAGCAAGCAGGGCGGCTATCAGTACTTTTTTCATTGTCATTTTCCCTAACACATCAGTGAGATAAATAGTTTTTAAAGGCGTCGGTTTGCGGGGCGGTAAAGCAGCTCGCATCACCTTGTTCAACAATATGACCGTTTTCCATGTACACCACGCGGCTGGCGGTTTTGCGCGCCACTTCCACTTCATGGGTGACGATCACCTGGGTGATATTGGTTTCGGCCAGCTCGCGGATGATGCTGACGATCTGGGCGGTAATTTCCGGGTCCAGCGCGGCGGTCGGCTCATCGAACAGCAGTACCTGCGGCTCCATCATCAGCGCGCGGGCAATGGCAACACGCTGCTGCTGACCGCCGGAGAGGTGCAGCGGATAGCGATCGCTGTAGGGTTTTAAGCGCAGACGTTCGAGCAGTTTTTCCGCACGGGCGAAGGCCCTTTCTTTGCTTAACCCCAGCACGCGGCAGGGCGCTTCGATCAGGTTTTGCTGCACGGTGAGGTGCGGCCAGAGATTGTATTGCTGAAACACCATGCCGACGTTCTGACGAAGAGAGCGAATCGCTTTATCGGAAGGGGCTTTGGTGAAATCGAAATGATTCCCGGCAATATCGAGCTGGCCGGAACGTGGCATTTCAAGCAGATTGAGGACGCGCAGCAGTGAGCTTTTACCTGCGCCGCTTGGGCCAAGCAAAACCAGCGTTTCGCCCTCTGGGCAGTTCAGCGTGATGTCGAACAGCGCCTGGTGTGCGCCGTAGAAGCAGTTAATGCCGTTTAGTTGAATACTCATCGGGGCAGTCTTTACTCATCCAGGCAATCTATAGCAATTGAGGCCGCAGATAGTACCGTTGACAGAATAGTTATGCAATATTTATGCGTTAAAAGTTAAATATAAACCGTATTCAGGTTTAAACATAGCACAAAATCGCGTACGGCTATGGGCGCGAGTATAAATGTCGGCATTCCTCACGAAATGCCGCACATTTTACGGGGGAAACCATTCTGAACTAACGATTCTCGATCGACTGGCGAAGCGTTCCGGCCGGGGCGTGGACGCTGCCGCCGATGTAACGCACGTCGTCGATGGCCCAGCACTGGCCCTCGCGGATCATCAGCACTTCATCCTGCCAGGTCTGGCTGCCCTGAGTCAGTTTGACCCGCAGCGGAATGTTGCGTGCGTCGGTGTTCGGGATGGTGGAAGCGCTGGAAACCTCGGCGCTGTCAGGCAGCGTGGTACGGCTGGAGAACGGATCGGATTTGAGCAGGGCGTTGTGCTGCGGATCGCGTGCAGCGTCGTTCAGCAGTTTCGCCAGATTGTCACTCAGGTACGGGCGCAGGGCGGTGAGATCGCTGCTCTTGTGGGAAATACGGTAATCGTAGAACTGTTGAGCCACGGTGTCCGGGCCGCCGTCAATGCACGGACCGCTGCGTGTCCCGATATCCTTAAAAGCAGGGGTAACCGTGGTGGTGCAGGCGCTGAGCAGCAGCGCGCACGGCACTAAAAGCGTCAAAGCAGAATAGCGCATGTTGATTTCCTTAATGATTAACTATCCTTTCAATAATAGCGTAACGAACCGATAATGCTGTTGAGTTAGCCGCCTAAGGCATTGAACGCTAAAGAGGGAGATAAATGATGCAATTTTCCACAACCCCGACGCTGGAAGGACAACCGATTGTCGAGTATTGCGGCGTCGTGACCGGTGAAGCCATTCTTGGCGCGAATATTTTCCGCGACTTTTTCGCCGGGATCCGCGATATCGTCGGCGGTCGTTCCGGTGCCTATGAGAAAGAGTTGCGCAAGGCGCGTGAAATCGCTTTTAAAGAGCTGGGCGAGCAGGCCAAAGCGCTGGGCGCGGATGCGGTCGTTGGCATTGATATCGATTACGAAACCGTCGGGAAAGACGCCAGCATGCTGATGGTGAGCGTCAGCGGGACGGCGGTGAAAACGCGCCGATGAAACGCGTATTATCGACACTCCTGCTGGCGCTGTTGCTGGCAGGCTGTGCGGAGAAAGGGATTATCGATAAAGGGGCCTATGAGCTGGACACCCGCCATCAGGCGCAGGCCGCGTATCCGCGTATCAAAGTGCTGGTGATCCACTACACCGCCGATGATTTTGACAGCTCGCTGGCGACGCTCACGGACAAAAACGTCAGCTCCCACTATCTCATCCCCGCGAATCCCCCTCAGCCATCGGGCAAACCGCGCATCTGGCAGCTGGTGCCGGAGAAAGAGTTAGCCTGGCATGCGGGGATCAGTTTCTGGCGCGGGACCAACCGCATCAACGATACCTCGATTGGCATTGAGCTGGAAAACCGCGGCTGGCAAAAATCGAACGGCGAGAAAACCTTTACGCCCTTTGAACCGGCGCAAATCGCGGCGCTGATCCCTCTCGCCAAAGACATTATCGCCCGCTACAACATCAAGCCCGAGAACGTGGTGGCCCATTCGGATATCGCCCCCCAGCGCAAAGACGATCCCGGCCCGCTGTTCCCGTGGCAGAGGCTGGCCCAGCAGGGCATCGGTGCCTGGCCCGATCCCGCGCGCGTGACCTTTTATCTCAATGGAAAGTCGAAGTATGAGCCCGTCGACACGGCAGCGCTGCTCGATCTGCTGACGCGCTACGGCTACGAAGTGCCGGATAACAGCACCGCGGCGCAGCAAAAGCGGGTGATTATGGTCTTCCAGATGCACTACCGTCCCGAGCTCTGGAACGGTATTGCCGATGCTGAAACGCTGGCGATTGCCGAAGCATTATTAGAGAAGTACGGGCAGGGGTAATTAGCGGTGCAGTTTGCCGTGATCCCGCAGCCACGCCGCCGTGCGCACGATCCCTTCATCGAGAGTAACGATCGGCTGATAGCCCAGCTCGGTCTCGGCGCGCGTGGTGTCCAGCGTAAAATCGAAGTTCAGCTTTGACACGCCGTAGTGCGTCAGGGCCGGTTCTTTCGCCGATTTATTGCCAAAACGTTCCATGCTGCGGGCGATCATATCCAGCATCGGGTAGGGCACAGAACGAATGCGGCAGTGGATGTTCAGCTCATCAATCAGGCGCTGGACGATACTGCGCAACGTTTGCGGTTCGCCGTTGGTGATGTTGTAGGCGCGACCGGAGACCAGGTGATCGCACTCGGTCTGGCTCGCCAGCCACATCGCGTGCACCGCGTTTTCGTAGTAGGTCATATCCACCAGCGCATCGCCGCCGCGCGGCAACAGCACGCTGCCGTAGTGGTGCATCATCTGCGCCAGGCGCGGGATAAACACTTTGTCGTGTGGCCCAAACAGGCTCTGCGGACGCAGAACGGTAAAGCGGGTGTGCGGGTTGGACTGCGCGAGCAGATCGATCACCTCTTCGCTGGCCGCTTTGCTGCGCGCGAACTCACAGGCGAAACGCGCCGGGCGGAAATCTTCCTGAATATCGCGATGGTGGTGATAGTCAAAATAGAGCGACGGGGAGGAGATATGCACGAAGTTGCGCACGCCCCAGGCCACGGCCCATTCGCCGAGACGGCGGGTAGCGCGAACGTTAGCCAGGTCGAACGCCTGCTGCGTTCCCCACGGCGAGGTAAAACTGGAGCAGTGCCACAGTGTGTCGATACCGGCGAGCATGGCTTTGGCTTGCGAGGAAACCAGCTCCGTCAGATCGGCGTGGATAAATTCCGCGCCCATTTTTTGCAGGAGTTTACCCATCGCTTCGTTACGACCGGTAGCTCTGACGCTAATGCCTTTCTGACGCAAAAACTCGACCGCATTTCGACCTAAGCCGCTGGTGGCGCCGGTAACCAGTACCTTCATATCTATCCACTGTGTTGAAAAGAATTTCGTGCGCATTCTTCCGTGAATTACGTCATGTTGCAATGGGAAAGGTGAAAGAATCAGAGGATTAATCAGACTTTTTCCGTCATTCCTTCTGCAAGATGCGCAATACGCTTCGCCATACCCCGGAAGATGAACAGATGCGCCGGGATCATAAACAGCCAGTAGAACAGCCCCGGCATGCCGTGCGGGTGCCACCAGGCGCGAACGTCCAGCTCGCGGTGATCGCCTTTGTCCTTCAACGTAAAGCATAGACGACCCAGGCCGGGGGCTTTCATGCCGAACAGCAGCGCCAGCTGTTTTTCCGGCTCGACGATGATCACCTTCCAGCTGTCGACGGCGTCACCGGTCTGTAAATACGGGTGCGCAGGGCGGCCTTTTGCCAGCTTATGCCCGACCAGCAGATCCATCATTCCGCGCGTGTCCCAGAGAATGTTGCCGAAGAAATAGCGCTCTTTGCCGCCGATCTGGTTAATGACTTCCCACAGCGCGGCGAGGCTGGCGGTGGTTTTCACCGTGCAACCGGCCTGCTTCGGGTAGTAGCCATACTCCGGTCGCCAGCGGGCAAAGGCCTGGGCGTCGTACCCCCAGTCGCTGGAGTTCATCAGCTCCTCTTCCTCTTTGAGGGTGTGGCGTACCGCGTCGTCAAAGCGGATCAGATCCTGCGGGATCAGCGCCCGCAGTTCGCGGTCGTCGGCCAGCAGATCGTGTTTCAGCCCCTGGATCAGCGCCTTGGCGGTGGTCGGCGGAACCGAAGTGATCACGTTCAGGAACCACACCGAAATCCAGCTGGTGGGGAAGGGGATCGGTACCAGCCAGCGACGACGGCCGCTGACGGTCATGAAGTGTTCGAACTGCTCCTGATAGCTGAGAACTTCCGGCCCGGCCGCTTCCAGCACACGATGGGTTTGTGTGGGATGATTTAGCAGCTCGACCAGATAGTGCAGCAGGTTTTCCAGCGCAATCGGCGTGGTGCGCGAGCGCACCCAGCGCGGCGGCGTGAGCACCGGCAGGTTGTAGACCATATCGCGCATCACTTCGAAGGCCGCGGAACCGGCGCCGACGATAATGCCCGCCCGCAGTTCCGTCAACGGGATCTCCGCGCTGCGCAGCATTTCGCCCGTCAGCTGACGGGCGCGCAGATGGTCGGACTGTTCGTTTTCTGGCGCCTGGAGTGAGCTGAGGAAAATAATCTGCTTCACCGGCGTCTGGAGCAGCGCATCGCGCACGTTCAGCGCCACCTGGCGCTCATGGGCGATAAAGTCTCCGCCTTCGCCCATGCTGTGCACCAGATAATAGAGCGTATCGACGCCTTCCAGCAGCGCGGGCAGCTCCTTCGGCCAGTTGAGATCCACCGCGTGGCAGGTGACGTTGGGCAGATTGAGTTTTTGCAGGCGTTCCACATTACGTGCCGCCGCCAGCACCTGATGACCGTGCTGGCTGAGCGCCGTCGTCAGATGTTGACCGATATACCCGCTGGCGCCGAGCACCAGAATTCGTTGCGACACGTCATGCTCCTTAACGCTGTAAAAAGGCCTGCCAGTGTTTGACCACTTCCGCCAGCTGCTCGCGGCTCACGTCGAGGTGCATTACCAGACGCACAATCGGTGAGGCGTTCATCAGCACGCCGTGGGCTTTCATATACTTGCCCAGCGCCGCTGCATTTTCTTCGCCGACGCGAACGAACAGCATATTGGTGTCGTGACGCATCACATCCGCGCCGATCTCGCGCAGCTGGGTCGCCATCCAGGCGGCGTTGTCGTGATCTTCTTTCAGACGAGCAACGTTATTTTTCAGGGCGTACAGCCCGGCCGCCGCCAGAATCCCGGCCTGACGCATTCCGCCGCCGGTCATTTTACGCCAGCGGTTGGCGCGCTTGATGTAATCCGCGTTCCCGACCAGCAGGGAGCCGACCGGCGTCCCCAGCCCTTTCGACAGGCAGATGGTGAACGAGTCGCAGTACTGAGTGATATCTTTCAGCTCGCAGCCATACTCCACCACGGCGTTAAAGATGCGCGCGCCGTCGACGTGCAGGCCCAGTTTGCGCTCGCGGGTGAATTCCCACGCGGCTTTGAGATACTCGCGCGGCAGCACTTTGCCGTTGTGGGTATTTTCCAGACTCAGGAGTTTGGTGCGGGCAAAGTGGATATCGTCGGCTTTGATTTTGGCCGCCACTTTATCGAGCGGCAGGGAGCCGTCAGCGGCGGCGTCGATAGGCTGCGGCTGAATGCTGCCGAGCACCGCCGCGCCACCGGCTTCGTACAAATAGTTATGCGCGCCCTGGCCGACGATATACTCTTCGCCGCGCTCGCAGTGGCTGAGCAGCGCCACCAGGTTAGCCTGAGTGCCGGTCGGCAGGAACAGCGCCGCCTCTTTGCCGCTTAATTCGGCGGCGTAGCGCTGAAGTTCATTGACGGTGGGATCGTCACCGTAAACGTCATCCCCGACCGGGGCGGCCATCATCTCTTCGAGCATGGCGCGACTCGGACGGGTAACGGTATCACTGCGTAAATCAATCATGGCATTTCCCTGTGTTTTAAAAGGCAATGCCGACTGTTTTACCTGAGCCAGTTGGTTTTTGCCAGATCGATAACCTCGTCGCCGCGCCCGCTGATAATGGCGCGCAGCATATACAGGCTAAAGCCTTTCGCCTGCTCCAGTTTGATCTGCGGCGGAATAGCCAGCTCCTCTTTGGCGACCACCACGTCCACCAGCACCGGGCCGTCGATGGAGAAGGCGCGCTGCAGCGCTTCGTCGACCTCAGAGGCTTTTTCCACACGGATACCGGTGATCCCGCAGGCTTCGGCGATCTTCGCAAAGTTGGTGTCGTGCAGTTCGGTGCCGTCCGTCAGATAGCCCCCGGCTTTCATCTCCATCGCCACAAAACCTAACACGCTGTTGTTAAACACCACGATTTTGAGCGGGAGTTTCATCTGCACTACCGACAGGAAATCGCCCATCAGCATGCTGAACCCGCCGTCACCACACATCGCCACCACCTGACGCTCCGGCGCGGTGGCTTGCGCACCCAGCGCCTGCGGCATGGCGTTGGCCATCGAGCCGTGGTTGAAGGAGCCAATCAGGCGGCGTTTGCCGTTCATTTTCAGATAGCGCGCCGCCCAGACGGTCGGCGTACCGACATCGCAGGTAAAGATGGCGTCCTCAGAGGCGAAATGGCTGATCTGCTGCGCAAGGTACTGCGGGTGAATGGCTTTTTCGCTCGGTTTGGCGAGATCGTCCAGCCCTTTGCGCGCGTCTCGATAGTCGCTGAGGGCTTTGTCGAGGAACTTGCGATCGGTTTTCTCCTCCAGATGCGGGAGCAGGGCGGCCAGCGTCGATTTGATGTCCCCGATCAGCGCCATATCGACCTTGCTGTGCGCGCCGATGCTGCCGGGATTGATATCGATTTGGATGATTTTGGCATCATTTGGATAGAACGCGCGATAGGGGAACTGAGTGCCGAGCAGCACCAGGGTGTCGGCGTTCATCATGGTGTGGAACCCGGACGAGAAGCCAATCAGGCCGGTCATGCCGACATCGTAAGGATTGTCGTATTCCACATGCTCTTTGCCACGCAGGGCGTGAACAATCGGCGCTTTAATTTTTCCGGCAAATTCGACTAACTCTTTATGCGCCCCCGCACAGCCGCTGCCGCACAGCAGGGCGATATTGCTGGAGTAGCGCAGGAGTTGCGCCAGTTTTTTCAGCTCCTCTTCCGCCGGTGTGACGACCGGCTGCGGAGCCTGATACCAGTGCGTACTCGCCCCTTCTGGCGCGGCTTTGAGCGCCACGTCGCCCGGCAGGACCACCACCGATACGCCGCGGTTGAGGATCGCTTTGCGCATGGCGATCGCCATCACCTGCGGGATCTGCTCCGGCGTGGAGACCAGCTCGCAGTAGTGGCTACATTCACGGAACAGCTCCTGGGGATGCGTCTCCTGAAAATAGCCGCTGCCGATTTCGCTCGACGGAATATGCGCCGCTATCGCCAGTACCGGAACGTGGTTGCGATGACAGTCGAAGAGACCGTTAATCAGATGCAGGTTGCCCGGCCCGCACGATCCTGCGCACACCGCCAGCTCGCCTGTCAGCTGCGCTTCTGCGCCTGCGGCAAAGGCCGCCACCTCTTCGTGACGCGTCGGCATCCAGTCGATGGTGCCCATTCGGTTGAGGCTGTCGCTTAAGCCGTTGAGGGAATCGCCGGTGACGCCCCAGATGCGTTTGACGCCCGCCTGTTCCAGGGTTTTTGCTACGTAGGCCGCTACGGTCTGTTTCATGGTTGTCCTTCTCCGTTTTGTGATAACGCTTACAAGCTTAGAAGAAACTGAGCGTTATGCCCGTTTAATGCCCCCGATTAATAGTGACTTTCTTTGTGCAACATTTCGTCATATTCTGCTGGGACGCAGGGTGAAAACAGGAATCATTTCAGATGGTTAAATCATTGTTAATTGCTGTTAATAGAACGCTAACGCACGACGATTTTGGCAAGCTGTTATTACGTCTGGCGGTCGGCGGGCTGATGCTGTTTCACGGTCTGCACAAGCTGTTTGGCGGCGTGGGCTTTATCAGTGGCATGCTGGTGGCAAAAGGGCTGCCGGGGTTTATCGCCTATGGCGTGTTGATTGGTGAAGTGGTGGCACCGGTTCTGATTGTGCTCGGGATCCTGACGCGTCCGGCGGCGCTGGTGCTGGCGTTTACCATGATCGTCGCGTGGCTGATGGTCGGCACGGGCAAAACTTTCGCGCTGGATGCTGTCGGGGCCTGGGCGATTGAAAGCCTGGTCTATTTCTTCATTGGCGCGCTGGCCGTGGCGTTTATGGGGGCAGGGCGGTATGCGCTGGCGCGGGATCCGGCGTGGCGTTGAGATAAAAAAAGCCGGGTGGTGGCTACGCCTTACCCGGCCTACAGGTGTATAGGATATCGTAGGCCGGGTAAGCGTCAGCGCCACCCGGCGCAGTTCGAAAAGAATTACGCCAGAACCAAATCACCCTGCGGATGACAGGAGCACGCCAGCACGTAACCCTCGGCGATTTCCGCATCCGTCAGCGTCATGGTGCTGCTGACAGAATACTCACCGGAAACCACTTTCGTTTTACAACACCCGCACACGCCCGCACGACAGGCGGCGACCACCGGAACCTTGTTGCTTTCCAGCGCTTCCAGCAGCGTGGTGCCGACGCGTCCGAAGAAGGTCTGGGCTGGCTGCAGTTTGGTGAATTTCACCCCGCTGGTAGCCGCGTCGGCGACGGGCGTAAAGAACTGCTCCTTGAAGAAGCGAGTCACGCCGAGCGCTTTCACCTCTTTCTCCACGATCTCCATATAGGGCGCGGGGCCGCAGGTCATCACGGTACGTGAGGCGATATCCGGCACGCTTTGCAGCAGTTCGCGGCTCAGGCGACCCGCAACAAAACCGTGGGTGGCGTTGTTTTCTGCCACCAGCGTCACCGGATAATTGCGCCACTCGTTGGCGAAAATCACATCCTCCGGCGAGCGCACGCTGAAGATCACCTGCACGTCAGCCTGCGGACGGTTTTTCGCCAGCCAGCGACGCATCGACATCACCGGCGTTACGCCGCAGCCTGCCGCCAGCATCAGGAATTTATCGTCGGCTTTGTCGTCGCAGACGAAATCCCCCTGCGCGTCGGAAAGCCACAGATAATCCCCGCGCTTCACTTCGTTGGTCAGCCATTGGGAACCCGCCCCGTCATCGATCCGCCGCACGGTGAGCGTGATGTACTCACTCACGCCCGGCGTCGAGGAGAGAGTGTAGGCGCGCAGAGTATCCGCCGAGTTGCGGACACTCACCAGCGCATACTGACCGGCGCGATACGGGTAAAAATCATGGCACAGCAGCGACAGCGTCCACACATCCGGCGTCTCCTGATGGATGTGATGAACCTGCATCCGCCACGGGCATTGTGAGGTTGGCATCGTCATGAAAAACTCCTTACGCGCTCAGCAGTTGCTGCATGTCTTCTTCAACGGTGGTCACAGAACGCAGACCAAATTTCTCGTTCAGCACCGCCAGCAGATCCGGGGTCAGGAAGCCTGGAGCCGTCGGGCCCGTCACGATGTTGGTCACGCCGAGCGACAGCAGGGTCAGCAGGATCACAATCGCTTTCTGCTCGAACCACGAAAGCACCAGCGACAGCGGCAGATCGTTCACGCCGCAGCCCAGTTTCTCGGCCAGCGTCACCGCCAGAATGATCGCCGAGTAGGCGTCGTTACACTGACCGGCATCGATCAGGCGCGGCAGGCCTTCGATATCGCCGAAGTCCAGTTTGTTGAAACGGTATTTGCCGCACGCCAGGGTCAGGATCAGGCAGTCCTGCGGAACGCTGGTTGCAAAATCGGTGAAGTAGTTACGTTCCCCGCGCGCGCCGTCGCAGCCGCCGACCAGGAAGATGTGGCGCAGTTTTTCACGGCTCACCAGGTCGATCAGAGAATCTGCCGCACCGAGCAGGGTTTCACGGCCAAAGCCGACGGTGATCAGGTGTTCGATTTCGCTGAACGGGAAGCCCGCCATCTGCTGCGACTGGGTGATCACTGGGCCGAAATCATCGCCCTCAAGGTGGCTCACGCCCGGCCAGCCGACGATGCTGCGGGTCCAGATGCGATCGTCATAGGAGCCGACGGTTGGATCGATGATGCAGTTGGAGGTCATGACGATTGGGCCAGGGAAGCGGGCGAACTCCACCTGCTGGTTCTGCCAGCCGCTGCCGTAGTTCCCGACCAGATGTTTGAATTTACGCAGCTCCGGGTAGCCGTGGGCAGGCAGCATTTCGCCGTGGGTGTAGACGTTCACACCCGTGCCTTCGGTCTGTTGCAGCAGGTTGTAGAGATCTTTCAGGTCGTGACCGGAAATCAGAATACATTTCCCGGCGGTGGCTTTGACGTTGACCTGAGTGGGCGTCGGGTGACCGTAGGTGCTGGTTTCGCCCGCGTCCAGAATGCTCATTACTTTGAAGTTCATCTGCCCGATTTCCATAGAGCACTCCAGCAGAGCGTTCATATCGGAAGGCCAGGTGCCGAGCCACGCCATGATTTTGTGGTACTGGGCGTAGATATCGTTGTCGTACTGGCCGAGAACGTGGGCGTGTTCCATGTAGGCTGCCGCCCCTTTTAGGCCGTACAGGCACAGCAGGCGCAGGCCGAGAATGTTCTCGCCAATCGCCGCTTTGTCTTTATTCGGGGTGAATTCCGCTGCCTGACGCTGCAGCTCGCCCAGATCGTCGCTGACCAGTTGCAGGCCGGCCATTGGGTTGTCGACCGCAGCGCTGGCGTCGGCTTGCAGGCTTTGCGCTTTCAGCGCTTCGCGCAGGGCGATGGCTTCACGCGCGTAGCCCACGATGCGTGGGGAGTCGAAGTTAACGTTAGTGAGAGTCGAGAAGAAGGCGCGCGGGGCGAAGTTGTCGATGTAGTGATCGACAATGCCGTATTCACGCGCTTTTGCCGCCCAGGCGGAGAGGCCTTGCAGGGCGGCAATCAGCAGATCTTGCAGGTCAGACGTTTCGGCGGTTTTCCCGCACATGCCCTGCGCGTAGGAGCAGCCGTTGCCGGCTGGGGTACGGATGGTTTGTTCACATTGCACACAAAACATAATCACACCTGTTAAAGTTATATTTGATATACATGTTTAAGGTTATGCCTGTGGTCGGACGGAGAAAAGGTCTTTCTGCTACAAAGTAAAGGGAGATTGATTTAACGCAATTTTGGCGGCAGAGACCTACCGCCAGAGAGGTATTATGCGGAGAAGAGAGCCATCAGAATCGGCACCAGCAGGCTCAGGATAAAACCGTGGACGATGGCCGCCGGGACCAGCTCCAGGCCACCGGAGCGCTGCAGGACGGGCAGGGTAAAGTCCATTGAGGTCGCACCGCACAGGCCGAGCGCCGTAGAGCGGCTTTTTCGCACCAGGCCAGGAATGAGCATGATGGCGATAAGCTCGCGGCCCAGATCGTTAAAGAAGGAGGCGCTGCCAATCACCGGGCCAAAGGATTCTGTCATCAGAATACCGGACAGAGAATACCAGCCAAAACCGGAGGCCATCGCCAGCCCGGTTTTCAGCGGCAGGTCGAGAATAAAGGCATTAATGACGCCGCCGACAAGCGAGCTGCCGACAACCACAACCGCAACGATCATTCCGCGTCGATTAAGCACAATCTGTTTTAGCGTCATGCCGTTATTGCGTAACTGAATGCCGATCAGGAATAAAAGGAAAATCAGGGTATATTCGCTGGCTTCGGTGGCGTGTTGTAAAAAGGCTAAACCGGTCAGGCCAAGTAAAAAGCCGAGAACGACCACGCCGCATAATTTTAATGATTCCAGCGCCATCGCAATTCGCGAGGGTAATTTTTCCTGCTGGTGGTGATTAATCCATGGCAGCGAGCGCTCAAGCCAGAATAGCGCGGCAATATTGCACGCCAGAATAACCACAATCGTCACAACAGAATAATGGAGAATAGAGAGTAAATTGGCGGCCAGGTTATCCAGGAACGCAAGGCTTATTCCCATGAAAAACAGGATGACGTAGACAATCCAGCTGAGAAAGCGATTAATGAGTTTTAATGCCGACTCATGACGAAGGGGAATAAGGTAGCCCACTACCAGCGGCAGCAGAATGATTAAGAGTCCTGAAAACATGAACAGCCGGGTCCTTTTTTGAATGTCCGAAGAGCGCCTGTGACACTACCCAATTCCGGCTGCGCAGTCAAAGTGCAAAAGAAAAGCCGGGTGGCGGCTTACGCCTTACCCGGCCTACTTTTTGACTCGATCACGCTCTTGTAGGTCGGGTAAGGCGTAAGCCGCCACCCGACACCACAGCGTACACAATCTATCAGTCGCGTTTTTCCAGCAGAGTACGGTACAGCAGTCCGCCGAGGATACCGCCGACAATCGGCATCACCCAGAACAACCACAGCTGCTGCAGCGCCCAGCCACCCTGGAAGATCGCCACTGCGGTGCTGCGCGCAGGGTTCACGGAGGTGTTGGTCACGGGAATGCTGATCAGGTGAATCAGGGTCAGCGCCAGGCCGATCGCAATCGGTGCGAAACCGGCGGGAGCGTGTTTGTCAGTGGCACCGTGGATTACCAGCAGGAAGCCTGCGGTCAGCACGATTTCAATTACAATCGCAGAGAGCATAGAGAAGCCGCCCGGCGAGTGCTCGCCGTAGCCGTTAGAGGCAAAGCCGCTGGCTGCTGCGTCGAAGCCCGCTTTACCGCTGGCCACCACGTACAGAACCGCTGCCGCAATAATGCCGCCAACCACCTGCGCAATAATATAGCCAATCACGTCTTTCGCCGGGAAACGACCGCCGGCCCACAGACCTAATGTCACCGCCGGGTTAAAATGGCCGCCGGAAATATGGCCGACAGCAAATGCCATCGTTAATACGGTTAAGCCAAAGGCTAATGCCACGCCCGCGAAACCAATACCTAATTCCGGGAATGCAGCGGCCAGAACGGCGCTACCGCAACCACCAAACACCAGCCAGAATGTACCAAAGCATTCTGCCGCTAATTTTCTAAACATAACCACCTCGTTAATTTCCGCGTGCTGTCCTGCGCGCGGGCTACTAAATCGCCTAAAGGGATGACGACTCAAAGAGCCATTATTTTAAAAACCAACAACACCCCTTCGCCAGTTAAATAAATCTGCTTAATTTGATTTATGGCAATGTGATGTTAATCCTTGTTCGAACTGGATGGATTTAAAGCATAGTCCAATTCGGAATGCGAAGTATCTTATGCGGGCTAATATGTTTCAAACGAAAGTCGAGAAGCAAATTCTGATTTTTACCGCCAGCCCCGACATATTCGGTAAAGGTTAATGTGTCCTGTCGCCACACCTCCCGCTATACTGCTGATAACTTGAAGGAAAAAGTGAGCGTTTCAAGGGGGATGTATGTTTCTCGAACGTGTGGAGATCGTCGGGTTTCGCGGCATTAATCGCATATCGCTGATGCTGGAACAGAACAACGTGCTGATCGGCGAAAACGCCTGGGGTAAATCCAGCCTGCTGGATGCCTTAACCCTGCTGCTTTCGCCTGGCGCTGAGCTTTACAGCTTCGTTCGGGAGGACTTTTGGTTTCCGCCGGGGGATATTCTCGGGCGCGAGCACCACCTGCATATCATTCTGACCTTTCGCGAGCTTGAACCTGGCCGCCATCGCGTGCGCCGTTACCGACCGCTTTCCCCCTGCTGGACGCCCTCGGATGATGGCTATCAGCGCATTTTTTACCGTCTGGAAGGCGAGCTGGCGGAAGACAACAGCGTCCTGACCCTGCGCGGGTTTATGGATGCCCGCGGGCAGCCAATTATTCTCGATGACATCGACGCCCTGGCCGGACATCTTGTGCGCCTGATGCCGGTGCTGCGCCTGCGGGATGCGCGCTTTATGCGCAGGATCCGCAACGGGGCGGTGCCGAATCTGCCTGAAGTGGAAGTCACCGCCCGCGAGCTGGATTACCTGGCGCGCGAACTGGTGGCGCGACCGCAAAATCTGACCGACGGGCAGATACGCCAGGGGCTGTCGGCGATGGTTCAGCTGCTGGAGCACTACTTCTCTGAGCAAGGTATTTCGCAAACTCATAATCGTCTGATGCGCCGTCGTTCCCACGATGAGCAGCGCAGCTGGCGCTATCTGGATATCATCAACCGCATGATCGACCGGCCCGGCGGGCGGGCGCATCGGGTGATCCTGCTGGGCCTGTTCTCCACGCTGCTGCAGGCGAAAGGCTCGGTGCGTCTGGACCGCGATGCGCGTCCGCTGCTGCTGGTGGAAGACCCGGAGACGCGGCTGCATCCCATCATGCTCTCTGTTGCGTGGCACCTCCTGAATCTGCTGCCGCTCCAGCGCATTACCACCACCAATTCCGGCGAACTGCTCTCCCTCACGCCGGTGGAACATGTCTGCCGCCTGGTGCGCGAATCGTCGCGCGTTACCGCGTTTCGTCTTGGACCGGGGGGGTTAAGCCCGGAAGACGGTCGGCGGATCGCGTTTCACATCCGCTTTAATCGCGCGTCGTCGCTGTTTGCCCGCTGCTGGCTGCTGGTCGAAGGGGAGACTGAAACCTGGGTGATCAACGAACTGGCGCGCCAGTGCGGTCACCATTTCGACGCCGAAGGAATTAAAGTCATTGAGTTTGCCCAGTCGGGATTAAAACCGCTGATCAAATTTGCCCGCCGGATGGGCATCGAATGGCATGTGCTGGTGGATGGCGACGAGGCCGGGAAAAAATACGCTAGCACCGTGCGCGGTTTGCTGAACAACAACCGGGAAGAGGAGCGCGAGCACCTCACGGAATTACCGGCGATGGATATGGAACACTTTATGTATCGCCAGGGGTTCAGCGATGTCTTTCATCGCGTCGCCATGATTTCGCCGGACGTGCCGATGAATATGCGACGGGTCATCGCCAAAGCGATTCATCGTTCATCGAAGCCAGATCTGGCCATTGAAGTGGCGGCGGAAGCGGGAAGAAGAGGAGTGGACGCGGTGCCGACGTTGCTGCGAAAAATGTTCTCCCGCGTGCTGTGGCTGGCACGCGGGAAAGCCGATTAGCTGCGGGCTGCCTGATTGACCTGAGCGATCAGGCTGTCCAGCAGTTCGTAGCGGCGGCGATACTCGGAGCGTTTCTTGCTCGCGATCTCTTCCATTGGTTTGCGCGCCATCGCCAGCGGCAGCTGGAAGTGGCCGCTCTTCTGCGCTTCGCCACCTAACGAGAGCCAGAAGCTGTCGTAATCCGCCAGCAGTTTGCCCTCTTTTTTCTTGCGGTAGCGCCAGCTGCGATAGATATGCGTATGGTTGCTGACCGCCATAATCTGCTCGACCGGGAACGCCGCGCCCAGCGTCATCGCCGCTTCCACCAGCAGACGTTTCGGGAACAGGCCGTGGCAGGCTTTGGTTGCGCCCTGGATCAGTTCGTGCGGCACAAAAGATTTCGCCCCTTGCAGGCCACCGATAAAGAGGGTGGTTTTCCCTTCGTGCTGACACAGGGTGAAGGTCATCTCAGCCAGCACCGTATTCTGATGATCGCAAAACGCCAGCGTCGCTTCGCCCTCTTTATCGAGGAATGCGTCGGCGCACAGACGGATCCTAAACTGCTGTTCGTCTTTGCCGGTCAGTGTCAACAAGGTGACACCTTGTTTTGATAAATACCCGTTCATCAGCGCTGCCGGAAGGGTTTTGCTCATGGTCTGGTAGTGCCAGTTCAGCGCCTCGAGGGCTTTCTGACGGCTCATGTCCACCGAAAGCCAGGGACGATGCAGACGGCACGGCAGTCCTGGCTGCACTTTCAACATTTGCATTAACCGCGGCTGTTTTGCCAGGCTTGCCAGCAGGCGCGCGGTGCTGAACGGTGCCGCAAGTGTCCGCAGCATGAATTTACGCCGATAAGCGGGGTTTTGCCACGCAAGCCCTGGCGTTAATTCGCCGGACGCAAGGCTCTGGAAAAGCTGCCAGCCCGATTTTGGCTGAGAACGTTGGGAAGAAGGTATATCGGCGATGGAAGACATGATTATTCCTGGCTTCTGGATGAGATCGCTATTTCAGCAGGGGTTTAATCAACATCTCGTCAACAAATGGGGTGAGAGACAAAAAACGGGGGTTTCGTTGAGGAACAGTTTAGTTAGAATCAACGTTTATAATTGCCAGAACATTTATTTGGAACATTTATGAATCTCAAGGGAAAACGCAGGAAGCTGTTTTTGCTGTTAGCCGTCGTCCTGCTAGTGGGCGGGTTCTGGCTGTGGCAGGTCCTCAACGCGCCTGTGCCACACTACCAGACGCTGATTGTGCGTCCGGGTGAGCTGCAGCAAAACGTGCTGGCGACAGGCAAACTGGACGCCCTGCGTAAAGTTGACGTCGGCGCGCAGGTCAGCGGTCAGTTAAAGACGCTGTCGGTTGAGATTGGCGACAAAGTGAAAAAAGGTCAGCTTCTGGGGGTGATCGACCCCGAGCAGGCGGAAAACCAGATCCGCGAAGTAGAAGCGACGCTAATGGAATTACGCGCTCAGCGCAGCCAGGCGGAAGCGGAACGCAAGCTTGCGCAGGTGACGCTTGGGCGTCAGCAGGCGCTGGCGAAAACTCAGGCCGTTTCTCGTCAGGACCTGGATACGGCTACTACCGAACTGGCGGTGAAACAGGCGCAGATTGGCACCATTGATGCGCAAATCAAACGCAATCAGGCCTCTCTCGACACGGCCAAAACCAACCTCGATTACACCCGCATCGTGGCCCCCATGGCCGGGGAAGTGACGCAAATCACCACCCTGCAGGGCCAGACGGTGATCGCCGCGCAGCAGGCGCCGAACATTCTGACGCTGGCGGATATGGGCACCATGCTGGTGAAAGCCCAGGTTTCCGAGGCCGACGTGATCCATCTGAAACCCGGCCAGAAGGCCTGGTTTACGGTGCTCGGCGATCCCAATACGCGTTATGAAGGTGTGCTGAAAGATATCCTGCCGACGCCGGAAAAAGTTAACGACGCCATTTTCTACTATGCCCGCTTCGAAGTGCCTAACCCGAAAGGCGTGCTGCGCCTGGACATGACCGCGCAGGTCCACATTCAGCTCACGGGCGTGAAAGATGTCTTAACCGTTCCGCTGGCGGCGCTGGGCGAACCGGCAGGCAACAATCGCTATAAAGTGAAAGTCCTGCGCAACGGCGAAACCCGCGAACGCGAAGTCGAGATTGGCGAGCGTAATGATACGGACGTGGTGATCGTCAAAGGTCTGGAAGAGGGCGACGAGGTGGTGACCAGCGAAACCCTGCCCGGAGCCGCGCAATGACGGCACTGCTTGAGCTAAACGATATCCGCCGCAGCTATCCTTCCGGGGACGGCGCGGTGGAGGTGCTGAAGGGCATCACCCTGCGCGTCGAAGCCGGGGAGATGGTGGCGATTGTCGGGGCGTCGGGCTCCGGGAAATCCACCCTGATGAACATTCTCGGCTGTCTGGATAAACCGACCAGCGGCACCTATCGCGTGGCGGGAACGGATATTTCTACCCTCGACAGCGACGCGCTGGCGAAACTGCGCCGGGAGCACTTCGGGTTTATCTTCCAGCGCTACCATCTGCTTTCGCATCTGACGGCGGCGCAAAACGTCGAAGTCCCGGCGGTGTACGCAGGGATTGAGCGCAAGAAGCGCCTTGAGCGCGCCCAGGCGCTGCTGACGCGGCTGGGTCTGGCCGAGCGCGTGGATTATCAGCCGTCGCAGCTTTCCGGCGGGCAGCAGCAGCGTGTGAGCATCGCCCGCGCCCTGATGAACGGCGGACAGGTGATTCTGGCCGATGAACCAACCGGGGCGCTGGACAGCTATTCCGGCGAAGAGGTGATGGCGATCCTGCACCAGCTGCGCGATCAGGGCCATACGGTGATTATCGTCACCCACGATCCGCAGGTGGCGGCGCAGGCGGAAAGGATCATCGAGATCCACGACGGGGAGTTGGTTAGCAATCCCCCCGCCAGGAAAAGCCACGTCGGTGTACAGAGAGAAGTCATGCCGCCATCAACGGGCTGGGGACAGTTCGTCAGCGGATTTCGCGAGGCGCTGACCATGGCCTGGCTGGCAATGGTGGCAAACAAAATGCGCACCTTACTGACGATGCTCGGCATCATCATCGGCATCGCCTCGGTGGTGTCGATTGTAGTGGTGGGCGATGCGGCGAAACAGCTGGTGCTGGCGGATATCCGTGCCATCGGGACCAACACCATTGATATTTATCCCGGGAAAGATTTCGGTGACGACGAGCCGCAAAACCAGCAGGCGCTGAAGTATGACGATCTGGTGGCGCTGCAAAAACAGCCGTGGGTTAACTCTGCCACCCCTGCGGTGTCGCAAAATCTGCGCCTGCGCTACGGGAATATCGACGTCGCGGCCAGCGCCAACGGCGTGAGCGGGGACTATTTTAACGTCTACGGCATGACCTTCAGCCAGGGCGCGACTTTCAACGCCGAGCAGCTCGCGGGCCGCGCGCAGGTGGTGGTGCTGGATGATAATTCGCGTCGTCAGCTGTTCCCCAATAAAACTAACGTCGTCGGGGAAGTGATTCTGGTGGGCAACATGCCCGCGACGGTGATCGGCGTGGCGGAAGAGAAACAGTCGATGTTCGGCAGCAGTAAAATCCTGCGCGTCTGGCTGCCATACACCACCATCTCCGGGCGCATTATGGGGCAGTCGTGGCTAAACTCCATCACCGTGCGGGTGAAGGAGGGCTACGACAGCACCCAGGCCGAACAGCAGATCGAGCGACTTCTCACCCTGCGCCACGGGAAGAAAGATTTCTTCACCTGGAATATGGACGGCGTCTTGAAAACGGCGGAAAAGACCACACGTACTCTTCAGATGTTCCTGACTCTGGTGGCGGTGATTTCGCTGGTCGTCGGCGGGATTGGGGTGATGAATATCATGCTGGTGTCGGTGACGGAGCGCACGCGTGAGATCGGCATCCGCATGGCGGTCGGCGCGCGCGCCAGCGATGTGCTGCAACAGTTTTTGATTGAAGCGGTGCTGGTCTGTCTGGTGGGCGGTGCGTTTGGCATCACGCTGTCGATGCTGATTGCCTTTACGTTGCAGCTATTCTTACCGGGCTGGGAAATTGGTTTCTCACCCTTTGCGCTGCTGACGGCGTTTTTGTGTTCGACGGCAACGGGCGTATTGTTTGGCTGGTTACCGGCGCGCAATGCGGCGCGGCTGGATCCGGTGGATGCGCTGGCCCGCGAGTAAGTGATTGGTTTTGTAGGCCCGTGCAAGCGTAGCGCCGCCGGGCATCGCGCGCTGGAAATAAAAATGCCAGCCGATCGGGCTGGCATTTTGACGACAGGATGTACACAATGAATCAGAGGGCTATGCGACAGCTTCTGCTTCGATGGGCACAATGACGCTGGCATGATTGCCTTTTGGCCCCTGGTGAACATCAAACCGAACCGACTGTCCGGCTTTTAGTGTTCTGTAACCATCCATCTGAATGGTGGAGTAGTGAGCGAAGATATCTTCGCCGCCGCCTTCAGGGCAGATGAACCCGAACCCTTTGGCGTTGTTGAACCACTTAACAGTACCCATTTCCATGCTTCGACATCCTTCGTATATCTTATTAAGTAAGATGGAATGAACCGGTGGTGGAGTGGGGGCTGTTCAAAACCTCGCCAACTCACGCCTGTACAATTTAGATAAACCAGCCTTATCGTCAAGTGTCAGGCGCTGGAGTTGGGACAATAATCAACCAAAATTTGAAGCAGTTAACGCTATTGACGGGAATGTGACAGACATCGCGGATGGCAGTAATAGATGTTTGTTATCTGATATCTGAGGTAGATTCAGAATAGGTATCAATGCCTGTCAGCGAAAATGTTCTGCCGGAAAACGTAACCGATGATGACGACTGACAATGGGTAAGAGCAACGACTGGCTGGATTTTGACCAGCTGGCGGAAGACAAAGTGCGCGACGCGCTAAAACCGCCATCTATGTATAAAGTGATGTTAATGAACGATGATTACACGCCGATGGAATTTGTTATTGACGTGCTACAAAAGTTCTTTTCTTATGATGTTGAACGTGCAACGCAACTGATGCTCACCGTTCACTATCGAGGCAAAGCTATCTGCGGCATTTTTACTGCCGAAGTGGCCGAAACGAAAGTGGCGATGGTGAACGAGTATGCAAGGGAGAACGAGCATCCGTTGCTGTGTACGCTGGAAAAAGCCTGAAAAGGCATAAAATTGGGGGAGGTGCCTATGCTCAATCAAGAACTGGAACTCAGTTTAAACATGGCTTTCGCCAGAGCGCGTGAGCACCGTCATGAGTTTATGACCGTTGAGCACCTGCTGCTTGCACTGCTCAGCAACCCATCTGCCCGCGAAGCGCTGGAAGCCTGCTCCGTGGACCTGGTGGCGTTACGTCAGGAACTCGAAGCCTTCATCGAACAAACCACCCCGGTGCTGCCCGTCAGCGAAGAGGAGCGCGACACTCAGCCGACGCTCAGCTTCCAGCGTGTTCTGCAGCGTGCGGTGTTCCACGTCCAGTCCTCTGGCCGTAGCGAAGTGACCGGCGCGAATGTGCTGGTTGCCATCTTCAGCGAGCAGGAGTCGCAAGCTGCGTACCTGCTGCGCAAACACGAAGTCAGCCGACTCGACGTGGTGAACTTTATCTCTCACGGAACGCGAAAAGACGAGCCGAATCAGGCCTCGGACTCCAGCAATCAGGTCAATAATAATGAAGAGCAAGCAGGCGGGGAGGATCGTATGGAAAACTTCACCACCAATCTTAACCAGCTTGCTCGCGTCGGCGGAATCGACCCGCTGATTGGCCGCGATAAAGAGCTGGAACGCGCGATTCAGGTGCTGTGCCGCCGCCGTAAGAACAACCCGCTGCTGGTGGGGGAATCGGGCGTCGGTAAAACCGCGATTGCCGAAGGGCTGGCCTGGCGTATTGTGCAGGGCGATGTCCCGGAAATTATGGCCGATTGCACCATCTACTCGCTGGATATCGGTTCTCTGCTGGCGGGCACCAAATACCGCGGCGATTTCGAAAAACGCTTTAAAGCTCTGCTGAAACAGCTGGAACAAGACACCAGCAGCATCCTGTTTATCGATGAGATTCATACCATCATCGGGGCAGGCGCGGCGTCTGGCGGCCAGGTGGATGCGGCAAACCTGATCAAACCGCTGCTCTCCAGCGGCAAGATCCGGGTGATGGGCTCGACCACCTATCAGGAGTTCAGCAATATTTTCGAGAAAGACCGTGCGCTGGCGCGCCGCTTCCAGAAAATTGATATTACTGAGCCATCCGTTGAAGAAACGGTGCAGATCATCAACGGCCTGAAACCGAAGTACGAAGCGCACCACGACGTGCGTTACACCGCCAAAGCGGTGCGTGCGGCGGTGGAGCTGGCGGTGAAATACATCAACGACCGTCACCTGCCGGATAAAGCGATTGACGTGATCGACGAAGCGGGTGCGCGTGCGCGTCTGATGCCGGTCAGCAAACGCAAGAAAACCGTCAACGTGGCGGATATCGAATCTGTCGTGGCTCGCATCGCGCGTATCCCTGAGAAGAGTGTTTCTCAGAGCGACCGCGATACCCTGAGAAACCTCGGCGATCGCCTGAAAATGCTGGTGTTTGGTCAGGATAAAGCCATTGAGGCCTTAACCGAAGCCATCAAAATGGCCCGTGCAGGGCTGGGACACGAGCACAAGCCGGTCGGTTCCTTCCTGTTCGCCGGTCCAACCGGTGTCGGGAAAACTGAGGTGACGGTGCAGCTGTCGAAAGCGCTGGGTATTGAGCTGCTGCGTTTTGATATGTCCGAGTACATGGAACGCCACACCGTCAGTCGTCTGATTGGTGCGCCTCCGGGATACGTGGGCTTTGACCAGGGCGGCCTGCTCACCGACGCGGTGATCAAGCATCCGCACGCGGTACTGCTGCTCGATGAAATCGAGAAAGCGCACCCTGACGTGTTCAACATCCTCTTGCAGGTGATGGACAACGGGACGCTGACCGACAACAACGGGCGCAAAGCGGACTTCCGCAACGTGGTGCTGGTGATGACCACCAACGCCGGTGTGCGTGAAACGGAACGTAAATCGATCGGCCTGATCCACCAGGATAACAGCACCGACGCGATGGAAGAGATCAAGAAGATCTTTACGCCAGAGTTCCGCAACCGTCTGGACAACATTATCTGGTTCGATCACTTGTCGACCGAGGTGATCCATCAGGTGGTGGACAAGTTCATTGTCGAGCTGCAGGTTCAGCTGGATCAGAAAGGCGTGTCGCTGGAAGTGAGCCAGGAGGCCCGCAACTGGCTGGCCGAGAAAGGCTACGACCGCGCAATGGGTGCCCGTCCGATGGCGCGAGCCATTCAGGACAACCTGAAAAAACCGCTGGCCAACGAGCTGCTGTTCGGTTCACTGGTAGACGGCGGCCAGGTGACAGTGGCGCTGGATCAGGCGAAAGGGGAGTTGACGTACGACTTCCAGAGTGCGCAGAAGCATAAGCCGGAAGCGGCTCACTGAGTTTGATTGTTTTGGTAAAAGCCGGGCGAAAGCCCGGTTTTTTTATGCCTGTTTTCGGCCCGATCGATCCCTTGTCTGTGTGGGTGATTTCCAGGGGGAAAGTGTTTGCTCAATCGGTCCCCCGTCTGTGTGGGTGATCTCCAGGGTGAAAGTGTTTGCTCGATCGGTCCCCCGTCTGTGTGGGTGATCTCCAGGGTGAAAGTGTTTGCTCAATCGGTCCCCCGCCTGTGTGGATGATCTCCAGGGTGAAAGTGTTTGCTCAATCGGTCCCCTCTCCCTTGAGGGAGAGGGTTAGGGTGAGGGGGAACATGCGGCTCTGGTGCTGACGCCGCCCTCGCAGCGATACCTTCACAAGATGAATATCTTGAGCCGCTGAAATTTTGCGAGGCGTTTTCCAGAATTTAAATCGGGTTATTGCTGGATAAAATCACAGTAATAAAATGGCGGCGCACCTGCAAAATCAGGTGCCAGGATTGGCGTCCTGAAAAATGTGTGCGGATAACTTCACGTACATTAAGGATGAATGATGACTATCGAAAGCAATAACTCCAGCCTCTATACCGAACTGGCTTGCAAACCAGATCTTCGTGCGCTTGCCGAGCGCTGCAATCTCCTGACCGAAATCCTTATCGGCTGCAACTTACTTCCGCAACTACAGCCTATCTGCCGCTGTCTTGACGCTTATCTTAGTGTCGTAAAACAAGAACTGGCTGAATCGATGAGCGATTTTTACGTCGTTGATTTGGAGGAAGAAGCGGAAGAGCCGAAAAAAAGAGAGTGGTTGCTGGAAGATACGGAGATGAAATGCGATTACTGTCGTGCGTTAAACCATGTTTTGCTGGTTTCACACTTTGACCACGATATGCTCCCGCATCTGACGGGGCTGCTTCACGATATAACGCATGCGATGACGGAGGATTTAGTCGCGCCGTTCCAGCCTCAGGTGGTAATACATTTTCCCGCTCAGCCCGGTTTATAGCGGAAATAAAAAAGGCCGGGGATTCCCCGACCTTTTAAATATCTCTACGCCTTTGAGTGGCGATAACAATTAGCGACTACGGAAGACAATGCGGCCTTTGCTCAGGTCGTACGGGGTCAGCTCAACAGTCACTTTGTCGCCCGTCAGGATACGGATGTAGTTTTTGCGCATTTTACCGGAGATGTGCGCGGTTACCACGTGACCGTTTTCCAGTTCTACGCGGAACATGGTGTTAGGCAACGTATCAAGTACGGTACCCTGCATTTCAATATTGTCTTCTTTGGCCATCTAATCCTCTGGGGTATCACTACCAAGTTTTGAACCGGCAAGATAATGCCGAAATTCATCAATTAAGTAAAGAATTGTGCGTTTAAAACGCAACAAAACAGTTTCGGCGTATTGCCCAGTCGTCACGGTATAACCGTACGAGAAGCGCATTCGTAAAGGGGAGGCGACAGGATAAACGCTAGGACGTTATCTGGTGCGAAGGATTCCCAAACGGCGGCGGGGCAACAGGCTGAACCTACTCTGCGGCACCAATTATAACACTCCTCATCAGAAATGGGCGGAAAACATTTAGAGCTGAGGCACAAACAGTGTTCTGGGCACCCAAAAGTTCTGCGGCAGCTTCTGCAAACGCATAGCATCCAGCTTTTCCAGGTAGTGACGACGCGATATTTCAACGGCGCCGAGCGACGCGGTGTGTTCGTTCAGCACCTGGCAATCCACCAGTTGACCACCGCTCAGAGCGAACTGCTGGCAGAACACCAGCAGAGCTGTTTTAGAGGCATTCACGGCGCGGCTGAACATCGACTCACCGCAAAACAGCGTGCCTTGCGCCACGCCGTACATGCCGCCAACCAGCTCGTCGTTCTCCCACACTTCGATAGAGTGGGCGTGGCCCAGCTCATGCAATCGGTGGTAGGCCCTGACGATATCATGGGTGATCCAGGTGCCTTCATGACGATCGCTGGCGCAGCCTTCGATCACCTCGCCGAAAGCATGATTGAGGGTGACGCGATAAGGCGATTTAGCATGGAAGCGTTTCATGCTGCGGCTGAGATGAAACTCTGCTGGTAACAGCACCGCGCGAGGATCGGGCGACCACCACAGAATGGGATCACCGGGGGAAAACCAGGGGAAAATACCGCGATGATAGGCCATCAGCAGTCGCGCGGGGCTTAAATCGCCCCCGAGCGCCAGCAGCCCATTGGGTTCACGTAGCGCTCCCTCTGGCGAAGGGAACGCAATATTATGACGAGAAAGCTGGACCAGGCGCATGACTGCGAAACTCCAATACGCGAGTTAGGATCGGTTCAAATATAGTCTACAGACGTTGTTTAAACTGGTAGTAGCGACCCTGTTTTGCTAACAGCTCTGCGTGATTACCTTGCTCAATAATTTGTCCGTTGTCCATTACAATTATTTGGTCGAAATTCGCCAGTCCGCGCAGGCGATGCGTCACCATCAGCACGGTTTTGTTTTTCATCACTTGCGCCAGTAAATCAAGGATTTGGCTTTCGGTGGTCGCGTCCAGCCCTTCCGTCGGTTCGTCGAGCAACATCAGCGGTGCATCGTGCAGCAGCGCACGCGCGACCGCCAGACGACGCAACTCGCCGCCCGAAAGTTGACGACCGCCTTCGCCGAGCCACTCGTTTAAGCCATCGCCTTCGAGCAGTTTTTGCAGGCCGACCTGCTCCAGCACGGCGCTCAGTTCGCTGTCCGAGGCGTTCGGTGACGCCAGCAGCAGGTTGTCGCGCAGGGTGGCGCTGAACAAATGCACGCGCTGAGGCACCACGCTCACGGATTTGCGCAGGGTCGACTCGCTAAACTCCACGAGCGGCGTGTCGTTAAAGCGGATCTCACCC
The DNA here is from genome assembly GCF_058791735.1 of Lelliottia sp. EB106-05-01-XG201. Lineage (NCBI taxonomy): Bacteria > Pseudomonadati > Pseudomonadota > Gammaproteobacteria > Enterobacterales > Enterobacteriaceae > Lelliottia > Lelliottia sp. EB106-05-01-XG201. The sequence goes on along the minus strand of NZ_JBYTDV010000001.1, from coordinate 3,077,690 downwards.
TGGCGCGGGTCCCAGGCGCGGGTCAGCAGTTGCAGCAGAGTCGATTTGCCACAGCCGGTTCTGCCGAGAACGGCGACGTGTTTGCCTGCCGGAATGGTCAGTCTGATACCATCCAGCGCGTTTTGCGCCTGCCCGTCGTAGGCAAAGGTCACGTTATGAAGATGCACCGCCACAGACTCAGGAACGGTGTCGTCTTTCGTGGTGAACTGCACTTCCGGTTGTTGCTCGGTAATCTGGGTAATACGCACGGCAGACGCAATCACCTGGCCGAGATGCTGGAAAGCACCGGTGACCGGGGCGAGAGCTTCAAATGCCGCCAGCGCACAGAAGACAAACAGCGCAATCAGCGCGCCAGGTTGGGTGTTATCACCCACGCCGCCGGATGCCATCCACAGCATTGCGATCACCGCAATCCCACCGATCAGCATCATCACCGCCTGGGAGAGGGCCGTCAGCTCAGACTGTCGGCGCTGGGCTTCGTGCCAGCTCAGTTCGGTGCTTTCCATGCGAGCGCGATAGCGGCGGCTGGCCCCGAAAATCGTCAGCTCTGCCTGACCCTGCAGCCAGGAGGTCAGCTGCTGGCGATAGTCACCGCGCAGACGCGTCAGGCTTTCCCCGGTCGATTTCCCCGCGCGATAAAACAGCGGTGGCAGCAGGAGAAGGGTGAGCAGCATGATGCCGCCGAGCGTCAGGGCGATAGGCACGTCGAGCACGCACAGGCCGAGCGTGACGGTCACAATCACCACAAAGGCCCCGACCAGCGGGGAAATCACGCGCAGATAGAGGTGATCCAGCGTATCGACATCGGCCACCACGCGGTTCAGCAGTTCGCCCTGGCGAAAACGCGCCAGCCCGGCAGGGGAGAGCGGCAGCAGTTTGCTGAAGGTGGAAACGCGCAGATGTTGCAGGACGCGGAAGGTTGCATCGTGGCTGACCAGACGCTCGAAATAGCGCCCGGCGGTACGGGCAATCGCGGTGCCACGCACGCCCGCAGCGGGCAGCATGTAGTTAAAACTGTAGAGCCCGGCAACGCCTGCGACGGCGGAGGCCGAGAGGAACCAGCCGGAGAGCGTCAGCAGGCCGATACTGGCCAGCAGAGTGACAATCGCCAGCACAATCCCCAGCGTCAGCATCCATTTATGGCGTTTATACAGGGCGAGATACGGCAGTAAGGCGCGCATTAAATATCCTCCTGACGGTTAGCCAGCAGGGCGGCGAACGGCCCCTGCGCGGCCGCGAGCGTCGCGTAATCGCCTTGTTCGACGATATGTCCGTTTTCCATCACCCAGATCTGATCCCAGTCGGCAATGCCTTCGAGCTGGTGCGTGACCATCAGGGTAGTCTGCTGGCGTGAAGCTTCGTTCAGCGCCTGCATCACACGTTGTTCGCTGTGTGCGTCCAGGCTGGCGGCGGGTTCGTCGAGCAGCATGAGCTGGCTGGGGTTGAGCAATGCGCGCGCCACAGCGATACGCTGGGCCTGCCCGACGGACAATCCTGCCGCCTGATCGCCCACGACGGTATCAACGCCGTTCGGCAGCATCGGCAGAAACTCGCTGACCCAGGCGCGGTCCAGCACTGATTGCAGTTCGTCTTCGCGGGCGTCAGGGCGCGCCAGCAGCACGTTCTCGCGCAGCGTGGCAGCCGGTAGCTGAGGGTTTTGCCCGACCCAACTGAGTTGTCTGCGCCAGGCGTCAGGCTCCAGCGAGCGCAGTTCGGTGCCGTTGATCTGTAGCGAGCCGGTGTACGCCATAAATCCGGATAAGGCATTCAGCAGCGAGCTTTTGCCCGAGCCGCTGATCCCGACCAATACCACGCGCAGGCCCGCAGAGAGGGTAAAGTTGAGCGGCCCGGCCAGCACTTTGCCTTCCGGCGAGAGCACAGAGAAATCTTGCGCATGAACGGCGATTGGCTCTTTGCTGTTGAGCGTGATATCACCCCGCTCCGGGTTTGCCAGCGGCGTTTCGAGGAAGGTTTTCAGGCTGTCGGCAGCACCCACGGCCTGCGCTTTGGCGTGATAGAACGTCCCCAGATCGCGCAGCGGCTGGAAAAATTCAGGGGCCAGGATCAGCGCCAGGAAACCGGCGGAAAGCGTTACGGCTGTGCCGTAATGACCGAAATCCAGCGCGCCAAGATAGGAGAATCCAAAGTAAACCGCGACGAGCGCAATCGACAGGGAGGTGAAGAACTCCAGCACGCCGGAGGAGAGGAACGCCAGGCGCAGTACTTCCATGGTGCGCTGGCGGAAATCCTGTGACGCGACGCGAATATTATCGATTTCCGCTTCGCCGCGACCAAAGACGCGCAGGGTTTCCATGCCGCGCAGGCGGTCGAGGAAATGCCCACTCAGACGGCCCAGCGCGAGGAAGTTACGTCGGTTTGCATCCGCCGCACCCATGCCGACCATCGCCATGAACATCGGGATCAGCGGCGCGGTGCCGAGCAGAATTAGCGCCGCTACCCAGTTAGACGGGAAAATCGCCAGTACGATCAGCAACGGAACGCAGACCGCCAGCGCCATCTGCGGCAGATAGCGGGCGTAGTAGTCGTGCATATCGTCGATTTGCTCAAGGATCAGGGTCGCCCAGCTTCCGGCAGGTTTGCCCTGAATCCAGGCGGGACCGGCTTCCTGGAGCCTGTCCATGACCTGACGGCGGATTTCATAGCGAATCTGCTGTCCGGCGTAAAAGCCCACGCGTTCGCGCAGCCAGACCACCCAGGCGCGCAGCACAAAGATCAACACCAGCACGATAAAGGGCAATAATATTGCCTCGCGCGGAATGTTCTCCATGATCATATGGTTAAGAATGCGGGCCAGCAGCCATGCCTGGGCAACAATCAACAAACCGCTGATAAGACCCAAAAGACGGGAAATAGTCAGCCAGCGGCGGGAAATAACGCTTTGCTGTTTCAGCCAGCGAGTTAACTCTTGTTGACGGGTTTTTTCCATTACGCGCTTTGCAGGTGAGTTATAAGAAATTAGACAACCGCATGTTACACGTGGGAAAAAATAAAGGCGACCTGTGGCCGCCTTTATTTACGTTTGTTACTGACTTGTAACGATTATTGACTTAATTCAGCCAGTCCGTCGAGGTAACGTTCAGCGTCCAGCGCGGCCATACAGCCGGTGCCCGCAGAGGTGATCGCCTGACGGTAAATATGGTCCATCACATCGCCCGCCGCGAAGACGCCAGGGATGCTGGTCTGTGTAGCGTTGCCGTGGATGCCGGATTGCACTTTGATGTAGCCGTTTTCCAGCTCCAGCTGACCGTCGAAGATGGCGGTGTTCGGGCTGTGGCCGATGGCGACAAACAGACCTGCCACTTCCAGCGATTCGATGTTGTCGCTGTTCTGCGTATCACGCAGACGCAGACCGGAAACGCCCATCTGATCGCCCGTGACTTCTTCCAGCGTGCGGTGGGTGTGCAGCACGATGTTGCCGCTTTCCACTTTATCCATCAGACGCTTGATGAGGATTTTTTCCGCGCGGAAGGTGTCGCGACGGTGGATCAGGTGCACTTCGGAGGCAATGTTGGCCAGGTAAAGCGCTTCTTCAACCGCCGTGTTACCGCCACCGATCACCGCGACTTTCTGGTTGCGGTAGAAGAAACCGTCGCAGGTTGCGCAGGCGGACACACCGCGGCCTTTGAACGCCTCTTCAGACGGCAGACCGAGATAACGTGCAGAAGCGCCGGTTGCGATAATCAGCGCGTCACAGGTGTATTCCCCGCTGTCGCCGGTCAGACGGAACGGACGGTTCTGCAGATCAACCTTGTTGATGTGGTCGAACAGAATTTCGGTTTCGAACTTGGCCGCATGCTCATGCATACGCTCCATCAGCAGCGGCCCGGTCAGGTCGTTTGGATCGCCTGGCCAGTTTTCCACTTCAGTTGTGGTGGTCAACTGACCGCCTTTTTCCATGCCGGTGATTAATACCGGGTGCAGGTTAGCGCGTGCAGCATAGACCGCTGCGGTGTAGCCCGCAGGTCCAGAACCAAGGATTAGCAGCTTACTGTGTTTAGCCGTGCCCATGAGATCCCCATTGTTGTTGGCAGACATTTGCTCGGATTGTAGGGAATTTGTTGCCGTAAAAAAAGAGCGCAGCAATTTTGTAAACGATTTGTGCAATAGACGGCGGTGATGGGAGGCCGGATTCTGGGGCGATAACAGGGGGCTATCCGTTAAAAACGGTCGTTTATACGGCGACAAAATGAGGATTAATACCCGGCCGCCATGAATAACTGGCACGTTGTACTAAAAAACGATGTTTTGCTTTGACAATCCCCTGCGCTTTTGCGAAAACATTGAAGGAAGAAAAAAAAGCCGCGCGAACGGTGTGTCGCATAGACATGCACGGAAACGCCATTTTTACCGGGTCAGTGAAATCTACGCATGGTGTGGACAGATGCCATGCGTGATGTCGGTGACAGCCTTTTGGCAACGGTCTTCTCACCGTAGAACCCGAATCTGCATCGCATACACACTATAAAAGGCGATGTGACGATCCGGGTATAGGCTCTGAACAGTGATGTGCACAGGGTCCAGGCAGGAGTAGGGAAGGAATACAGAGAGACAATAATAATGGTAGATAGCAAGAAGCGCCCTGGCAAAGATCTCGACCGTATCGATCGTAACATTCTGAATGAATTGCAAAAGGATGGGCGTATTTCCAACGTCGAGCTTTCAAAACGTGTGGGACTTTCTCCGACGCCATGCCTTGAGCGTGTGCGCCGACTGGAAAGACAGGGTTTCATTCAGGGCTATACGGCTCTGCTGAACCCGCATTATCTGGATGCCTCACTTCTGGTTTTTGTTGAGATTACTCTGAATCGTGGCGCACCGGATGTGTTTGAGCAATTCAATACCGCAGTACAAAAACTTGAAGAAATTCAAGAATGTCATCTGGTCTCTGGTGATTTCGACTACCTGTTGAAGACCCGCGTACCGGACATGTCAGCCTATCGTAAACTGCTGGGTGAAACCCTGCTGCGACTGCCTGGCGTGAATGACACCCGTACTTACGTGGTGATGGAAGAGGTCAAACAGAGCAATCGTCTGGTTATTAAGACGCGCTAATACGGAACAGGTGCAAAATCAGCGTAATTTGATTACACTCCTGTTAATCCATACAGCAACAGTGCCGGGTATCCCGGCGCTGTTGTCCGTTTTAGCAAACAGGCAGGAAATGCCTGGTACCTGGAGAGCCTTTTTTGAGCCAGGAATATACTGAAGACAAAGAAGTCACTTTAACGAAGTTAAGCAGCGGGCGCCGACTCCTTGAGGCGTTACTGATTCTTGTTGCCCTTTTTGCCGTCTGGTTGATGGCCGCCTTACTCAGTTTCAATCCTTCCGATCCCAGCTGGTCGCAAACGGCATGGCATGAACCTATCCATAATTTGGGTGGGGTGCCTGGCGCATGGCTGGCGGACACGCTCTTTTTCGTCTTTGGCGTAATGGCTTACACCATCCCGATCATTATTGTCGGCGGATGCTGGTTTGCCTGGCGTCATCGTCAGAACGAAGAGTACATCGATTACTTTGCCGTTTCGCTCCGCCTGATTGGCGCGCTGGCGCTGATCCTGACCTCCTGCGGGCTGGCGGCGATCAACGCTGATGATATCTGGTATTTTGCCTCCGGTGGCGTGATTGGCAGCCTGCTCAGCACCGCGCTGAAGCCGATGCTTCACAGCAGCGGCGGCACTATCACGCTGCTCTGCATCTGGGCCGCGGGGTTGACCCTCTTTACCGGCTGGTCGTGGGTCAGCATCGCCGAAAAACTTGGCGGCTTTATCCTTAATATTCTGACTTTCGCCAGCAACCGCACCCGTCGTGATGATACCTGGGTGGATGAAGACGAATACGAAGATGATGACTATGAAGAAGAGTCGTCGTCCGCCAACCGAACCGAATCTCGCCGCACGCGCATTATGCGCGGGGCGCTGGCGCGTCGTAAACGCGTCGCTGAAAAATTCACCAATCCTCTGGCGCGTAAAACCGATGCTGCACTCTTCTCCGGCAAACGCATGGATGATGAAGAGGATGTGACCTATACCGCAGGCGGTGTTGCCGCCGATCCGGACGACGTGCTGTTCTCCGGCAGCCGCGCGACGCCGGGCGATTTCGACGAATACGATCCGCTGTTAAACGGCCATTCCGTCACGGCACCTGTTGCCGCTGCCGCTATCGCGACGACGGCTGCGCAAGCGTATGCCGCGCCTGTAGAAGCCGTGATGCCATCCGCTCCGGTTCAGACATCGGAGCCTGCGATGCAGCAGCCGGTGGTTGACTGGCAAACGGCGCCGGGCGTTCACACGCCGGAACCGACGATTGCGCCAGAACCTGAAAGCTATGTGCCGGTTCCGCCGCAGGATCAGCAATGGCAGCAGCCGTATCAGCCTGAGCCGGTTTACGAACCACAGTACGCTGAGCCTGAACAACCGTATCAGGAATACACCCCTGAGCCAGTTCCAGAGCCGCAGATTGAGGTGGAAGAGGTCAAACCTGCTCGTCCACCGATGTACTATTTCGAAGAAGTGGAAGAGAAACGCGCCCGCGAACGTGAGCAGCTTGCCGCCTGGTATCAGCCCGTGCCTGAACCTGTCAGCGAGCCCGTTGTCGCGCCTTCGGTGACGCCACCGTTCTTTACCGCACCGGATGCTGACCCGACGGCAGCCGTGGCGCCTGTTGCAGCTGGCATTAAGCAAGCGACCGCCTCCGCGGCGGCGACCGCTGCTGCAGCCGCGCCAGTATTCAGCCTGGCCGCTGGTGGCGCGCCGCGTCCGCAGGTGAAAGAGGGCATCGGCCCGCAATTACCGCGACCAAACCGCGTGCGCGTCCCGACCCGCCGTGAGCTGGCTTCCTATGGTATCAAACTGCCTTCTCAGCGTATGGCCGAGGAGAAAGCGCGCGATCCGGATGACCTCGATGATGCCGACGAAATGCAGCAGGACGAGCTGGCTCGCCAGTTTGCCGCCCAGCAGCATCAGCGCTACGGCGAAGAGTATCAGGATCCTACGCAGGCTTATCAGCAGCAGGAAGAGGAAGACGATGCCGCCGAAGCCGAGCTCGCGCGTCAGTTCGCCGCCTCGCAGGAACAGCGTTATTCTGGCGAACAGCCAAAAAATGCGAATCCGTTCTCCCTGTCGGATTTCGAATTCTCACCGATGAAAGATCTGGTGGATGACACGCCGAGCGAGCCGCTATTTACCCCGAGCGTCATGCCAGAAGCGGAGCCACCGCGTCAGCAGTATGCTCCTGCACAACCGCAGCATGTGCCGCAGCCAGTGGCTCCCCAGCAGTATGCGCAGCCACAGCAGCCACAGCAGCCAGTTGCAGCTCCACCGCAGTATGCACAACCGCAGCAGCCTGTGGCACAGCCGCAGGAAAGCTTGATTCACCCGCTGCTGATGCGCAATGGCGACAGCCGTCCTGTACAAAGACCGACGACGCCGCTGCCGTCGCTTGATCTTTTAACCTCTCCGCCAACAGAAGTTGAGCCGGTCGATACCTTTGCCCTCGAGCAAATGGCGCGCCTGGTAGAAACGCGTCTGGCAGATTTCCGCATTAAAGCGGATGTGGTGAACTACTCTCCGGGCCCGGTCATTACTCGCTTTGAGTTAAACCTGGCGCCGGGTGTGAAAGCGGCGCGAATTTCTAACCTCTCCCGTGACCTGGCGCGTTCTCTTTCGACCGTCGCGGTGCGTGTAGTTGAGGTGATTCCGGGCAAGCCATATGTGGGCCTGGAACTGCCGAACAAGAAACGCCACACCGTTTATCTGCGCGAAGTGCTGGATAACGCCAAGTTCCGTGATAACCCGTCGCCGCTGACCGTGGTGCTGGGCAAAGATATCGCGGGCGAGCCTGTCGTTGCCGATCTGGCGAAAATGCCGCACCTGCTGGTGGCCGGTACGACCGGTTCCGGTAAATCCGTCGGTGTGAACGCCATGATCCTGAGCATGCTCTACAAAGCGCAGCCGGAAGATGTGCGTTTCATCATGATCGACCCGAAAATGCTGGAACTGTCGGTCTACGAAGGCATTCCGCATCTGCTCACCGAAGTGGTGACCGACATGAAAGACGCCGCCAACGCCTTGCGCTGGAGCGTCAACGAGATGGAACGCCGTTACAAGCTGATGTCAGCTCTTGGTGTGCGTAATCTTGCCGGTTATAACGAAAAAATTGCTGAAGCAGCGCGCATGGGTCGTCCGATTCCGGACCCATACTGGAAGCCGGGCGACAGCATGGATGCCCAGCATCCGGTGCTGGAAAAACTGCCGTATATCGTGGTGCTGGTGGATGAATTCGCCGACCTGATGATGACCGTTGGCAAGAAAGTGGAAGAGCTGATCGCCCGACTGGCGCAGAAAGCGCGTGCGGCAGGTATTCACCTGGTGCTGGCGACGCAGCGTCCGTCCGTGGATGTCATCACAGGTCTGATTAAAGCGAACATCCCGACGCGTATCGCCTTCACCGTATCGAGCAAAATCGACTCCCGTACCATCCTCGATCAAGGTGGCGCTGAGTCGCTGCTGGGGATGGGGGATATGCTCTATTCTGGCCCTAACTCCACAACGCCGGTACGTGTCCACGGTGCCTTTGTTCGTGACCAGGAAGTCCACGCCGTGGTCCAGGACTGGAAAGCGCGCGGTCGTCCGCAGTACGTCGACGGCATCACCTCCGAAAGCGAAAGCGAGGGCGGCGGTGGTGGCTTTGACGGTGGTGAAGAGCTGGATCCGTTATTCGATCAGGCAGTCAATTTCGTCACAGAAAAACGCAAAGCTTCCATTTCTGGCGTACAGCGCCAGTTCCGCATCGGTTACAACCGCGCGGCGCGTATCATCGAGCAGATGGAAGCGCAGGGCATTGTGAGCGAGCAGGGGCATAACGGTAACCGCGAAGTGCTGGCACCGCCGCCGTTCGAGTAATCTGTCGCCGATTGCAAAGATGGGTAAATCAGCAAAAATTAAGCATTTTCTTCTGTCGCCTGCCTGCGGGCAGGTCCAGAATAGAGGACAGACCCCGGTTGGGGATGACGAATTTTAAGGATCAATAATGAAAAAAATCGCCATTGTCGGAGCACTACTGACCAGCTTTGTCGCCAGCAGCGTCTGGGCCGATGCCGCAAGCGACCTTAAAAGCCGCCTGGATAAAGTCAGCAGCTTCCACGCCAGCTTCACGCAGAAAGTGACAGATGGCAGCGGCAACGCGGTGCAGGAAGGTCAGGGCGATCTGTGGGTTAAACGTCCTAATCTGTTCAACTGGCACATGACGCAGCCGGATGAAAGCATTCTGGTTTCTGACGGGAAAACCCTGTGGTTCTACAACCCGTTTGTGGAGCAGGCGACCGCCACCTTGCTGAAAGACGCGACCAGCAATACGCCGTTCATGCTGATTGCCCGCAACCAGTCCAGCGACTGGCAGCAGTACAACATCAAACAGAATGGCGATGATTTTGTGCTGACGCCGAAAGGCACTAACGGTAACCTCAAGCAGTTCACTATTAATGTGAGCAGCAACGGGACTATCAATCAGTTCAGCGCCGTTGAGCAAGATGAGCAGCGCAGCAGCTACCAGCTCAAATCTCAGCAGAATGGCGCGATTGACGCATCGAAGTTCACCTTTACCCCGCCGCAGGGCGTAACGGTGGACGATCAACGCAATAAGTAAGAGGCGTGAGTGGGCAACCTGTCGCTCGATTTTTCTGATAATGCGTTTCAACCTCTGGCCGCCCGTATGCGGCCAGAAAATTTAGCGCAGTACATTGGTCAGCAGCATCTGCTGGCTGCCGGGAAACCTTTGCCGCGCGCTATCGAAGCCGGGCATCTGCATTCGATGATCCTGTGGGGACCGCCGGGTACCGGCAAAACCACGCTGGCGGAAGTGATAGCCCGCTACGCTAATGCCGACGTCGAGCGACTTTCTGCCGTCACCTCCGGCGTGAAAGAGATCCGCGAAGCTATCGAGCGCGCCCGTCAGAATCGCAACGCCGGTCGTCGAACCATTCTTTTTGTTGACGAAGTCCATCGTTTCAATAAGAGCCAGCAGGATGCGTTCCTGCCGCACATTGAAGACGGGACCATCTTCTTTATCGGTGCCACCACCGAAAACCCCTCTTTTGAACTCAACTCGGCGTTGCTCTCGCGAGCCCGTGTCTATCTGCTGAAGTCGCTCACCACCGACGATATTGAGCAGGTTCTCACTCAGGCGATGGAAGACAGCGCGCGCGGCTACGGCGGGCAGGATATCGTCCTGCCGGATGACACCCGTCGTGCGATTGCCGAGCTGGTGAATGGCGATGCGCGCCGGGCACTCAACACGCTGGAAATGATGGCTGATATGGCCGAGCTGGACGGATCCGGCAAGCGCGTATTGAAAGCGGAGCTGCTGACTGAAATTGCCGGTGAGCGCAGCGCGCGATTCGATAACAAAGGCGACCGTTTTTACGATCTCATTTCGGCGTTCCACAAATCCGTTCGCGGCAGTGCGCCTGATGCGGCGCTCTACTGGTATGCGCGCATTATTACCGCCGGGGGCGATCCGCTGTACGTCGCGCGGCGCTGTCTGGCGATAGCCTCGGAAGATGTCGGCAATGCCGATCCGCGTGCGATGCAGGTGGCGATCTCTGCCTGGGACTGTTTTACCCGCGTCGGGCCGTCGGAAGGGGAGCGCGCGATTGCTCAGGCGATTGTCTATCTGGCCTGCGCGCCGAAAAGTAATGCCGTCTACACCGCGTTTAAAGCCGCGATGGCAGATGCGCGCGATCGTCCTGACTATGACGTGCCGGTTCACCTGCGCAATGCGCCGACCAAACTGATGAAAGAGATGGGTTACGGCCAGGAGTATCGCTACGCCCACGATGAGCCGAATGCCTATGCCGCCGGTGAGGAATATTTCCCGCAGGAAATGGCACAAACGCGCTATTATCGCCCGACCAACAGAGGTCTTGAAGGTAAGATTGGCGAAAAGCTCGCCTGGCTAACCGGACAGGATCAAAATAGCCCTATAAAACGCTACCGTTAGCGCGATCGTTGCGGTAATGTTGGCAATGTATCCCTGTGACCGCAGGCTGTGGTCACTTTTCCTCATTTTAATTCGATAAGCACAGGATAAGCATGCTCGATCCCAATCTGCTGCGTAACGAGCCAGACGCAGTCGCTGAAAAACTGGCACGCCGGGGCTTTAAGCTGGATGTAGATAAGCTGCGCGCTCTTGAAGAGCGTCGTAAAGTTCTGCAGGTACAAACTGAAAATCTGCAGGCTGAGCGTAACTCTCGATCGAAATCCATCGGCCAGGCGAAAGCACGCGGGGAAGACATTGAGCCATTGCGTCTGGAAGTGAACAAACTGGGTGAAGAGCTGGATCAGGCGAAAGCTGAACTCGACGTTCTTCAGACCGAAATTCGTGATATCGCCCTGGCGATCCCGAACATTCCTGACGATAGCGTTCCTGTCGGTAAAGACGAAAACGACAACGTGGAAGTGAAGCGCTGGGGCACCCCACGTGAATTCGACTTCGACGTTCGCGACCACGTCACGCTGGGCGAGATGCATGCGGGCCTGGATTTTGCCGCCGCCGTTAAGCTGACCGGTTCTCGCTTTGTGGTGATGAAAGGCCAGATCGCGCATCTGCACCGTGCGCTGGCACAGTTCATGCTGGATCTGCACACCGAACAGCACGGCTACAGCGAAACTTACGTTCCGTATCTGGTTAACCACGATACGCTGTACGGTACAGGCCAGCTGCCGAAGTTTGCCGGCGATCTGTTCCACACCCGTCCGCTGGACGAAGAAGCAGACAGCAGCAACTACGCGTTGATCCCAACTGCAGAAGTGCCGCTGACCAACCTCGTTCGTGATGAAATCATCGACGAAGACGATCTGCCGATCAAACTGACCGCGCACTCTCCGTGCTTCCGCTCTGAAGCGGGTTCCTACGGTCGTGATACCCGTGGCCTGATCCGTATGCACCAGTTCGACAAAGTCGAGATGGTTCAGATTGTTCGCCCGGAAGAATCAATGGATGCGCTGGAAGAGATGACCGGCCATGCAGAGAAAGTGCTGGAGCTGCTGGGTCTGCCGTACCGTCGTATGGCGCTGTGCTCTGGTGATATGGGCTTCGGCGCATGCAAAACCTACGATCTGGAAGTGTGGGTCCCGGCGCAGAATACCTACCGCGAGATCTCTTCCTGCTCTAACGTCTGGGATTTCCAGGCGCGCCGTATGCAGGCTCGCTGCCGCAGCAAATCTGACAAGAAAACCCGTCTGGTTCATACCCTGAACGGTTCTGGTCTGGCTGTGGGTCGTACGCTGGTTGCGGTGCTGGAAAACTACCAGCAGGCCGACGGTCGTATCGAGATCCCTGAAGTGCTGCGCCCTTACATGAAAGGCCAGCAGTACATCGGCTGATTTGCCGTAAAACAAAAAAGCGCCTGATGGCGCTTTTTTTATGCCTCCGTTTTGACGCCAGACAATAACTCACCCCCCTAAAGTAGTAATACTCACCTCACTTATTATTAGCATAAAAATCTAGTAACGAAGAAATTCGTTATATAAAAACCTATATAGCGGTGTCATCCGCATCTTATTTTTTTGTGAGCAACCAAAGTGAGTTTCTATGAAAATCAAAGCGCCTGATGCTCTACTGGCTGCCGAGGTGAGTCGTCGCGGGTTAGTGAAAACCACGGCGATTGGCGGTCTCGCTGTCGCCAGCAGCGCGTTCTCTCTGCCTTTTTCACGTATGGCATCGGCGGCGGAAGCTATCGCGCCGATGAGCGCCCCGGAAAAAGTGGTCTGGAGTGCCTGTACCGTTAACTGTGGTAGCCGTTGCCCGCTGCGTATGCACGTCGTCGATGGCGAAATCAAATATGTCGAAACCGATAACACCGGGGATGATAACTACGAAGGGTTACATCAGGTTCGCGCCTGCCTGCGCGGGCGTTCGATGCGCCGTCGCGTTTACAACCCGGACCGCCTTAAATACCCAATGAAACGCGTGGGTAAACGGGGTGAAGGTAAGTTTGAGAAAATCAGCTGGGAAGAGGCCTTTGACACCATCGCCGGGAACATGCAGCGACTGATCAAAGAGCACGGCAACGAGTCCATCTACCTGAACTACGGCACCGGCACCCTCGGTGGCACCATGACGCGCTCATGGCCACCGGGAAAAACGCTGATCGCTCGTCTGATGAACTGTTGTGGCGGCTATCTCAATCACTACGGTGACTACTCTTCCGCACAGATTGCCGAGGGTCTGAACTACACCTACGGCGGCTGGGCCGACGGCAACAGCCCGTCAGATATCGAAAACAGCAAACTGGTGGTTCTGTTTGGTAACAACCCGGGTGAAACGCGTATGAGCGGCGGCGGGGTGACCTACTACCTCGAACAGGCGCGCGCAAAATCCAACGCCCGAATGATCATCGTCGATCCGCGTTACACGGATACTGGTGCCGGACGTGAAGACGAATGGATCCCGATTCGTCCGGGGACCGATGCCGCGCTGGTGAATGCGCTGGCGTGGGTGATGATCACCGAAAACCTCGTCGATCAGCCGTTCCTCGATAAATACTGCGTCGGTTACGACGAGAAAACGCTGCCAGCCAGCGCACCCGCCAATGGTCACTACAAGGCATACATCCTTGGACAGGGCAGTGATGGCGTAGCGAAAACCCCTCAATGGGCGTCGACTATCACCGGTATTCCTGTCGAGCGCATCGTGCAGCTGGCGCGAGAAATTGGCTCGGCGAAACCGGCCTACATCAGCCAGGGCTGGGGCCCGCAGCGTCACGCGAACGGTGAAATCGCCACTCGCGCCATTTCGATGCTCTCCATTTTAACCGGCAACGTCGGCATCCACGGCGGCAACTCCGGCGCGCGCGAAGGCTCTTATGAAGTGCCGTTCGAACGTATGCCGACGCTGGAAAACCCGGTTCAGACCAGTATCTCCATGTTTATGTGGACGGATGCGATTGAACGCGGCCCGGAAATGACGGCGCTGCGCGACGGTGTGCGCGGGAAAGACAAGCTGGACGTGCCGATCAAGATGATCTGGAACTATGCGGGCAACTGCATTATTAACCAGCATTCGGACATCAACCGCACCCACGACATCCTTCAGGACGACAAAAAATGCGAGCTGATTGTGGTGATCGACTGCCACATGACCTCCTCGGCCAAATATGCCGATATCCTGCTGCCGGACTGCACCGCTTCCGAACAGATGGACTTCGCGCTGGATGCTTCCTGCGGAAACATGTCCTATGTCATCTTCACCGACCAGGCGATCAAACCGCGCTTCGAATGCAAAACCATCTATGAGATGACGACGGAACTGGCTAAACGCCTTAGCGTGGAGCAGCAGTTCACCGAAGGGCGCACTCAGGAAGGGTGGATGCGTCATCTGCATGAACTCTCCCGCAAGGCGATGCCAGAACTGCCCGATTTTGACACCTTCCGCAAGCAGGGGATGTTCAAGCAGCGCGATCCGGAAGGGCACCATGTGGCGTACAAAGCCTTCCGCGAAGATCCGCAGGCGAACCCGCTGACCACCCCGTCGGGCAAAATCGAGATCTACTCCGAAGCGCTGGCAAAAATTGCCGCCAGCTGGGAATTGCCGGAAGGCGACGTGATCGATCCACTGCCGATTTACACCCCAGGGTTTGAAAACTATAACGATCCGCTGACGGCGAAATACCCGCTGCAGCTGACCGGTTTCCACTACAAAGCCCGCGTTCACTCCACCTACGGTAACGTCGACGTTCTGAAAGCGTCCTGTCGTCAGGAGATGTGGATGAACCCGATGGATGCGCAGAAGCGCGGCATCGCCAACGGTGACCGTATTCGTATCTTCAACGATCGCGGCGAAGTGCACATCGAAGCGAAAGTGACGCCTCGCATGATGCCTGGCGTGGTCGCGCTGGGGGAAGGGGCCTGGTACAACCCGGATGCCAATCGCATCGACCAGGCAGGCAGCATTAACGTGCTGACCACGCAGCGCCCGTCGCCACTGGCGAAAGGTAACCCGTCCCACACGAACCTCGTTCAGGTTGAAAAGGTATAAGGAGTAACCGATGACTACCCAGTATGGATTTTTCATTGATTCCAGTCGTTGCACCGGTTGCAAAACCTGCGAGCTGGCTTGTAAAGATTACAAAGACTTAACCCCGGACGTCAGCTTCCGTCGTATTTACGAATACGCGGGCGGCGACTGGCAGGAGGACAACGGCGTCTGGAATCAGAACGTGTTTGCCTACTACCTGTCGATTGCCTGTAACCACTGCGAAGATCCGGCCTGCACCAAAGTCTGTCCGAGCGGCGCGATGCATAAGCGTGAAGACGGTTTTGTGGTGGTGGACGAAGATGTCTGTATCGGCTGTCGCTACTGCCATATGGCCTGTCCTTATGGTGCGCCGCAGTACAACGCGGCGAAAGGTCACATGACCAAATGCGACGGCTGCCACACGCGCGTTGCGGATGGCAAAAAACCGATCTGCGTAGAGTCCTGTCCCCTGCGTGCGCTCGATTTTGGTCCTATTGAAGAACTGCGTCAGAAACACGGTCAGCTCGCGGCTGTCGCGCCGCTGCCGTCTGCGCACTTCACCAAGCCAAGTATCGTCATTAAACCGAATGCTAATAGCCGTCCGACGGGTGATACCACCGGCTACCTGGCTAATCCGAAGGAGGTGTGAGATGGGAAGTGGATGGCATGAATGGCCGTTAATGATTTTCACCGTCTTCGGACAGTGCGTGGCGGGCGGGTTTATCGTCCTGGCGCTGGCTTTGCTCAAAGGTGATTTACGCGCTGAGCAGCAACAGCGTCTGATCCTGAGCATGTTTGGGTTGTGGGTGCTGATGGGGATTGGCTTTATCGCCTCGACCCTGCACCTGGGATCGCCGCTGCGCGCCTTTAACTCCCTGAACCGGATCGGTGCCTCTTCGCTCAGTAATGAAATCGCGAGTGGGGCGATCTTCTTTGCTATCGGTGGCCTTGGCTGGCTGCTGGCAGCACTGAAGAAACTGCCGTCCGGGCTGCGCGGTGTGTGGTTGATTGTGACCATGGTGCTCGGAGTGGTGTTCGTGTGGATGATGGTGCGCGTTTACAACACCATCGATACCGTTCCGACCTGGTACAGCGTCTGGACGCCGATGAGCTTCTTCCTGACCATGTTCATTGGCGGTCCGCTGCTGGGCTTCCTGCTGTTGCGTGTGGCAGGCGTTGATGGCTGGGCAATGCGCCTGCTGCCTGCGGTATCGCTGCTGGCGCTGGTGGTCAGTGCGATGGTGGCGCTGATGCAGGGCGCTGAGCTGGCGGCTATCCATAGCTCTATTCAGCAAGCCTCTGCGCTGGTACCGGATTACGGTTCGCTGATGGCCTGGCGTATCGGGCTGCTGGTCGCGGCGCTGGCCTGCTGGGTGATCCCGCAGGTGAAAGGTTATCAGCCTGCGGTTCCGCTCCTGTCACTGGCCTTTGTGCTGGTGCTGGCAGGGGAGCTGATTGGTCGCGGTGTCTTCTACGGCCTGCATATGACAGTCGGTATGGCTATCGCCAGTTAATCAATCGTTTCGTTATATCGAGCCGGGGCAAACGCTCCGGCTTTTTTATTTTCTATCATGAAATTTTTCTACTGAGCGCAGGTATTTATTTGCCTCAGAGATGAATAAAAACAATCAGATAATTATTACGTATTCTATTGGATGCGTAAGGAGGATGAATTTTTTAAATCGAGAGAGAACAAATCGTGCGAGGCCGCTAACTGCATGGATTGACTTTGTTTTTGCCGGTGGCATGATGCGCTCGAAATCTTTACTTCCTCACGGTTTTTACCCATGACCACCTATACCCGCCCAGTGCTCCTTTTGCTCTGTGGCCTGCTTTTGTTGACCCTGGCGATAGCGGTATTAAATACCCTTGTCCCGCTTTGGCTCGCCCATGAAAACCTCCCGACGTGGCAAGTGGGCATGGTCAGTTCCTCCTATTTTACCGGTAATCTGCTGGGTACTTTGCTGACCGGTAAATTAATCAAACGCTTTGGTTTCAACCGCAGCTATTATCTGGCTTCGCTGATTTTTGCGGCCGGATGTGTTGGCCTGGGCGTGATGATGGGGTTCTGGAGCTGGATGACCTGGCGTTTTATCGCGGGCGTTGGCTGCGCGATGATCTGGGTGGTGGTGGAAAGCGCGCTGATGTGCAGCGGCACGTCCCGTAATCGTGGTCGCCTGCTGGCCGCGTACATGATGGTCTATTACGTGGGGACGGTGCTGGGTCAGTTGATGATCAGCAAACTGCCGACCGATTTAATGAGCGTCCTGCCGTGGGTGACTGGCATGGTGCTGGCAGCGATTCTGCCGCTGCTGTTTACCCGGATCGTGAACCAGAGCAGTGAGCATCAGGAAGCGACGCATGTCTGGCCGATGCTCAGATTACGCCATGCGCGCCTCGGTATTAACGGCTGCATCATCTCCGGGATTGTGTTGGGTTCCCTGTACGGACTGATGCCGCTCTATCTGAACCATAAAGGGGTGAGTGATTCCAGCATTGGCTTCTGGATGGCGGTGATGGTCAGCGCGGGTATTGTGGGCCAGTGGCCGATTGGTAAGCTGGCCGATAAATTTGGCCGTCTGCTGGTGCTGCGCGTGCAGGTTTTTGTGGTAATCATGGGCTGTCTGGCGATGCTTGGCAGTGCGGCGATGGCGCCCGCGCTGTTTATTCTCGGTGCGGCGGGCTTTACGCTCTATCCGGTGGCGATGGCCTGGGCCTGTGAGAAGGTTGAGCACCATCAGCTGGTGGCGATGAACCAGGCGCTGCTGCTGAGCTACACCATCGGCAGCCTGCTGGGCCCCACGTTTACCGCGATGCTGATGCAAAGCTATTCCGATAATCTGCTGTTTATCATGATCGCCAGCGTGTCGTTTATCTATCTCCTGATGCTGCTGCGCAAAGCGGGCGAGCATCCGACGCCAGTGGCACACGCCTGATACAAAAAAGCCCGGTGCAGATGCCCGGGCTATTGTTTTAGTACATCACCTTGTGACCGTACTGTTCGAGAATACCTTTCACGCGTTCCATCGTCTCTTTCTTCGGCGGCTTCACGCCGTCGAGCTTGTACTCTTCGCCCATCGCCACCCATTTGTGTTTGCCCAGCTCGTGGTAGGGCAGGAGCTCGATTTTCTCGACGTTGCCCATGTCGCGGGTGAATTCACCGAGGCGATGCGCAGAGTCGTCATCGTCTGACCAGCCCGGAACAACCACATAGCGGATCCAGACGTTAATATTTTTGTTGGCCAGGTAGCGGCAAAACTCCAGCGTACGATGGTTCGATACGCCGACCAGGTTCTGGTGGATTTCGTCGTTCATCTGTTTCAGATCGAGCATCACCAGATCCGTCACTTCCAGCAGTTCATCAATCACCGGGTCGTAGCGACGCACAAAGCCGTTGGTATCGAGGCAGGTGTGGATACCTTCTTTGCGACAGGCGCGGAACCAGTCACGGACAAACTCGGCCTGCAGGATGGCTTCGCCGCCTGACGCCGTGACGCCGCCGCCGGACGCATTCATAAAGTGGCGATAGGTCACTACTTCTTTCATGAGCTCTTCAACGGTGACCTCTTTGCCGCCGTGCGTATCCCAGGTGTCGCGGTTGTGACAGTACAGGCAGCGCATCAGGCAGCCCTGGAAGAAGGTGATAAAGCGGATGCCTGGGCCATCGACAGTGCCACAGGATTCAAAGGAGTGAATGCGACCAATAGTTGACATTGCGGTGATATCTCCATATTCGGCCCGTCCGGGGCCTGTTTATGTGCATAGCTCATCGGCTATGTCGAGTCTGTTTTGGCTGTTATCCATTAAGTATATAGACAGCGGCCAAAAGAGACTGGTTTGGAGAAGGTGTTAAAAAGGCCCCACTGATGTGGAGCCTTTATTGTACGCTTTTTACTGCGTGATTTCAGTCAATTCCAGTTAGATGGATTGAGTGAAAGTACGGGTGATAACGTCCTGCTGCTGTTCTTTAGTCAGGGAGTTAAAACGTACTGCGTAGCCAGATACGCGGATGGTCAGCTGCGGATATTTTTCCGGGTTTTCCATCGCGTCGAGCAGCATTTCACGGTTCATCACGTTCACGTTCAAGTGCTGACCACCTTCGATGGAAGATTCGTGATGGAAGTAACCGTCCATCAGACCTGCCAGGTTGGTTTTACGCACTTCGTCGTCTTTACCCAGCGCATTTGGAACGATAGAGAAGGTATAAGAGATACCATCTTTCGCGTAAGCAAACGGCAGTTTAGCAACGGAGGTCAGAGAGGCAACAGCACCTTTCTGGTCACGACCGTGCATTGGGTTAGCACCTGGACCGAATGGCGCGCCAGCACGACGACCGTCTGGGGTGTTACCGGTTTTCTTACCGTACACAACGTTAGAAGTGATGGTCAGAACAGACTGAGTCGGGATAGCGTTGCGGTAGGTAGTCAGTTTCTGAATTTTCTTCATGAAACGTTCAACCAGGTCAACGGCCATGTCATCAACGCGAGAGTCGTTGTTACCAAACTGCGGGTATTCGCCTTCGATTTCGAAGTCAGTCGCCAGACCATCTTCGTCACGAATTGGTTTAACTTTCGCATATTTGATTGCAGACAGGGAGTCAGCTGCAACGGACAGACCTGCGATACCACATGCCATGGTGCGAACCACGTCACGGTCGTGCAGAGCCATCAGAGACGCTTCGTAGCTGTACTTGTCGTGCATGTAGTGGATGATGTTCAGGGCGGTGACATACTGCTTAGCCAGCCAGTCCATGAAGTGATCCATACGGTCCATGACTTCGTCGAAGTTCAGAACGTCGCCTTTGATTGGTTCAGATTTAGGACCAACCTGGATTTTCAGTTTTTCGTCCACGCCGCCGTTGATTGCATACAGCATGGTTTTCGCGAGGTTAGCACGCGCACCGAAGAACTGCATTTGCTTACCAACAACCATTGGGCTTACGCAGCAAGCGATAGCGTAGTCGTCGTTGTTGAAGTCAGGACGCATCAGATCATCGTTCTCGTACTGCAGAGAAGAGGTATCGATGGAGACTTTAGCCGCGAATTTCTTGAAGTTCAGAGGCAGTTTTTCAGACCACAGAACAGTGATGTTCGGTTCCGGAGACGGGCCCATGGTGTACAGGGTGTTCAGGAAACGGAAGCTGTTTTTGGTTACCAGAGTACGGCCGTCAACGCCCATACCGCCGATAGATTCAGTTGCCCAGATTGGGTCACCGGAGAACAGCTCATCGTATTCTGGGGTACGCAGGAAGCGAACCATACGCAGTTTCATGACCAGGTGGTCAATCATTTCCTGTGCATCTTGCTCGGTGATTTTGCCTGCTTTGATGTCACGTTCGATGTAAGCATCCAGGAAGGTGGATACGCGACCGAAGGACATTGCTGCGCCGTTCTGAGATTTAACCGCGGCCAGGTAGCCGAAGTAAGTCCACTGAATAGCTTCCTGAGCGTTGGTTGCCGGACCAGAGATATCGCAGCCATATTTAGCGGCCATTTCTTTGATCTGACCCAGCGCACGGTGCTGTTCAGAGATCTCTTCGCGCAGACGGATAGTCGCTTCCAGGTTTACGCCGTTTTCCAGGTCAGACTGCAGGGACAGGAACTGTGCGTATTTGTCTTTCAGCAGGAAGTCGATACCGTACAGAGCAACACGACGGTAGTCACCGATGATACGACCACGGCCATACGCATCTGGCAGACCGGTCAGAACACCGGATTTACGGCAGTTCAGGATGTCTTTGGTGTAAACGTCAAACACGCCCTGGTTGTGAGTTTTGCGGTATTCGCTGAAGATTTTTTTCAGCATTGGGTCCAGTTCGCGATCGTACGCTTTGCAGGAACCTTCAACCATTTTGATGCCACCGAACGGAATAATCGCACGTTTCAGTGGTTTTTCAGTCTGCAGACCAACGATTTTCTCAAGCGCTTTGTTGATGTAGCCAGCGTCGTGAGAAGTGATGGTAGAAGCAACGGAAGTATCGAAGTCAACTGGCGCGTGAGTGCGGTTTTCCAGTTTGACGCCTTCCATTACATTGTCCCACAGCTTGGTTGTTGCGTCAGTTGCACCAGCCAGGAAAGACTCGTCGCCTTCATATGGGGTATAGTTTTTCTGAATGAAGTCGCGTACGTTGACTTCTTTCTGCCAGTCACCTTTCGCAAAACCTTCCCAGGCTGTGGCTAACTTTTCATTAAGCTCGGACATGTGATACCTACCTTCTTAAGTGGATTTTTCTTTACTGCCTGAGAAACCATCAATGATGATTGTCGCCACGCAGGTAAATGACCCAGTATGTCAACCCAACCAGCAGACCCCCACCGATAATGTTCCCAATAGTGACAGGGATCAGGTTATCTGTGATGAAGTTCATAATAGTCAGGTGAGAGAAACTTTCCGGGGTTGAACCAACAGCAGTCCAGAACTCCGGGCTCGCAAAGTTACGGATTACAATACCCATCGGGATCATAAACATGTTTGCGATACTGTGCTCAAAGCCGCTGGCAACGAACATCGCAACCGGCAGAACCATAATCATGGCTTTGTCCATCAGGCTGCGGCCAGAGTAGCTCATCCAGACGGCCAGGCAGACCATCAGGTTTGCGAGGATGCCGAGAGCGACGGCTTCGATAAAGGTGTGATGCATTTTGTGGTCAGCGGTTTGCAGGACGTTCAGTCCCCAGCCACCGTTGGCGGTCATATACTCGCCAGATAACCACATCAGCAGAACAAAGAGTAAACAGCCAATCAGGTTGCCAACGTAGACATTAATCCAGTTGCGCGCCAGCTGACCCCAGGTGATTCTTCCGCTCGCTTTAGCCACCACGATAAGTACCGTTGAGGTAAAGAGGTCGGCGCCGCAGATGACGCACAGAATCAAGCCCAGTGAGAAACAGATACCGCCAATCAGTTTCGCAATACCGAAAGGCATCGCAGCAGTACCGGTGGTAGCAGTGATGTAGAAGACGAAAGCGATGGAGATGAACACACCAGCGGTGATCGCCAGATAGAACGTCGTCATCGGGTGCTTCGTTGCTTTATAGACACCCGCTTCTTCGGCAACTTTGGCCATCGCAGCTGGGAGTATTAGATCAAAAGGGTTGTCAGCTTTCACACTAACTCTCTCTTTATTAAGTCGGCGACGAGATACTAACAAAGCATTATAGAAGAGAAATTGATATAGATCATATCTCGCCTGGCTTATAGGCCCGCAAAGCGCATGGTTTTGCAGCGATTGCGGAGTAAGTTGTTGATTATCCGTATAAAAATAAATTTTAAAAGTTATGAAAAGAGTTGAATAATTTCCTGAAACCTCTCCCAAAGCAGTTAATTAAAATGGAGTAATTACCCTAAAAAGTAACAGCAAAGCCCAGGTAAACATAATTATATTTACCTGTATTTAACTTTATTATTACAATCAATATTCATTGCAAAAGAAATAAAAAAACGGGGCAATGAAATTGCCCCGTAATATAGCCCAGACGCGTGAGTACGCCTACTGCCAGTAGTACTATATGCGCTTATTTTGACCAGTAAGCGGCTTTGGCACGCTGCAGTTTTTCATAAGCTTTCAGCAGCGACTGATGTGCCGGGAAGGCTTTCAGATCTTTATCAACCGCCTGAAGGCCGTAGAACGGCGCTTCACCGCTCAGCGCGGCGCTTGCCGCTTCGACAGCCTCTGCGCCGTACATACGCACGAAGGCATTCAGATATTGCAGCGGCTGACGATCTTCTTCCTGCGAGAGCAACAGCAGCGTTTGCAGGCAGCGGTAATAATTGGCGCGCTCCGGGCTGAATACCGACTGGTTGTATTCGATAGTCCATTCCGTCCAGGCCAGGGCCTGATCCAGATCGCCACCGGCCAGGGCCAGCATCGATTTCAGCTCGCCAACACGCAGGGTGTACCAGCCGTTGTCTTTGCCGGTTGCCAGACCCAGCAGCTCACGTACGCGGGTGAGATCGTCGTGGCCTTCGTCGTCCAGTTGGGCGATCAGGTTCAGATAATCGTCTTTTTCCCACTCACTACCCGGCAGCGCCAGCAGCGTTTCACGCAGATGGCTGCCCATGCTGTTGTTCGCCAGCCACAGATCTTCCGCCGGATAGATGTCGGACATGCCCGGAACGATAATGCGGCAGGCGAAGACGCTCAGGTGCTCGTAATCCGCGATGTACACTTCTTTATCTTCCGCCTTGAAGATGGCCATCAGCGTGGCGAACTCTTCTTCTGTGGTGCCGGAGAAATTCCAGTCCACGAACGGATAGTCCGCGTCCTGCTTGAACATATCCCAGGAGATCAAACCGCTGGAATCGATAAAGTGGGTTTCGAGGTTGGTGTGTTCGCCCACTTCTTCGTCATCAAACGTTGGCGGGGTAAAGACGTCGAGATCTTTCAGGCTACGGCCCTGCAGCAGCTCGGTGACGGTACGTTCCAGCGCCACGCCGAAGTCCGGGTGTGCGCCAAACGACGCGAAGCAGGTGCCATTCGCCGGGTTAAACAGAACGACACAAATCACCGGGTATTTGCCGCCCAGAGAGCCGTCGTAGGCGAAGATTGGGAAACCTTCTGCTTCCAGTTTGGCGATGGATTCCACCACACCCGGATAGCGCGCCAGCACCTCGCTCGGGATCTCCGGCAGGCTGATGGACTCAGCGATAATGCGGTTTTTGATATGACGCTCAAACACCTCGGACAGACCCTGCACGCGGGCTTCGTTGCGGGTATTACCGGCGGACATGCCGTTGGAGACGTACAGGTTGCCGACGATGTTCATCGGGATGTAGACGGTCTGATCGTCAGACTGGCGGGTGAACGGCAGGGCGCAGATGCCACGCTCGTCGTTGCCAGACTGCAGATCCACCAGCATGCCGGCGGTCAGTTCATTATCAGGATCGTAGAACTTGCGCAGACGCGCGTCGAGAATGCCTTCTGGCAGCTCGTCATCTTCCGTCAGCGGGAACCATTTTTCGTTCGGATAGTGCACGAACGGGCCGTTGGCGATGGTATCGCCCAGCCAGAAATCGGCGAAGAAGTAGTTGGTGGACAGGCGCTCAAAATACTCACCCAGGGCAGAAGCGAGAGCCGCTTTTTTGGTGGCGCCTTTACCGTTGGTAAAGCACAGCGCACAGTCGGTGTCGCGAATATGCACAGACCAGACGTGAGGAACCGGGTTGAGCCAGGAGGCTTCTTCGATATTAAAACCCAGGTCGGTCAGTTTTTGCTGGAAGCGAGCGATGGAATCTTCCAGTGCGGCGTCTTTGCCGGGGATAAATGTTTGAGTCATGGCGATCACTTTTATCGTACGTAAAGCGCGCAATGATACGGGTTTTGCGTGACAGGCGCTATCTTCGCGAGGAGAACAGCGAAAATAAAAGAGTCAGCTATGCTTATCAACAGTAACTTACTGTTAAGGCAAATAAAAATGAAAGCGTTCGATCTTCACCGGATGGCGTTCGACAAAGTGCCGCTGGAGTTTTTAGGCGAAGTGGCGTTGCGCAGTCTCTATACCTTTATTCTGGTCTTTCTGTTTCTCAAAATCACCGGACGGCGCGGCGTACGGCAGATGTCGCTCTTCGAGGTGCTGATCATCCTCACCCTCGGTTCTGCGGCGGGTGACGTGGCCTTTTATGACGACGTGCCGATGATTCCGGTGCTGATCGTGTTTGTCACTCTGGGTTTGCTCTATCGCCTGGTGATGTGGCTGATGTCGAAAAGTGAAAAAATCGAGGATCTGCTGGAAGGGAAACCGGTGGTGATTGTCGAAGAGGGCCAACTGGCTTGGGAGAAAGTTCGCAGCGCGAATATGACGGAATTTGAGTTTTTCATGGAGCTGCGCTTAAACAGCGTGGATCAGCTGGGGCAGGTGCGGCTGGCGATCATGGAAACCAACGGGCAGATCAGTGTCTATTACTACGACGACGCCGACGTCAAGCCAGGCCTCTGCATTTTGCCGGATGAATACGTTGAACGATTTACCACCGTTCCCGAAGCGGGAGAGTATGCCTGTCGACGCTGCAGCCATGTGCTTGCGATGCAGCCAGGCGATCACCAACTCTGCCCTCGCTGTGCAAATCCAGTATGGACGAAGGTGAGTCGGGCGAAACGCGTCACCTGACAGCCAATTTGTCGGTTTTGTGACAACGTGCTGGCAGATTGTTTTGTGTGACCGGGGGCACATTTTCTGAGGTCTTGGTTTTAGACATTGCGGCGCGTGTCACTGAATGATAAAACCGATATCCACAGTAATAACTTATGAATTTAAGCGTGGTGAGGGTAAATGGCTCAGGTCTTTAATTTCAGTTCAGGTCCGGCAATGCTACCGGCGGATGTGCTTAAACAAGCTCAGCAGGAGCTTTGCGACTGGCAGGGTCTTGGTACATCGGTGATGGAAATCAGCCACCGTGGAAAAGAGTTTATCCAGGTTGCTGAAGAGGCAGAAAAGGATTTTCGCGATCTGCTGAATATCCCCTCGAACTACAAAGTATTGTTCTGCCACGGCGGCGGGCGCGGTCAGTTTGCGGGCATTCCACTGAACCTGCTGGGTGATAAAACGACAGCGGATTACGTTGATGCCGGTTATTGGGCCGCCAGTGCGGTGAAAGAAGCCAAAAAATACTGCACCCCGAATGTTATCGACGCGAAAATCACCGTCGATGGTCTGCGTGGCGTCACCCCGATGAGTGAATGGCAGCTGTCAGACAATGCGGCGTACCTTCACTACTGCCCGAACGAAACCATCGACGGGATCGCCATTCACGAAGAGCCGAACTTTGGCGACAACGTCATCGTGACCGCTGATTTATCTTCCACTATTCTCTCTGGCCCGCTGGATGTCAGCCGCTACGGCGTGATTTATGCTGGTGCGCAGAAAAACATCGGCCCGGCCGGGCTGACGCTGGTCATCGTTCGTGAAGACCTGTTAGGTAAAGCGCATCAGGCCTGTCCATCGATTCTGGACTACACCGTCCTGAACGATAACGACTCCATGTTCAACACCCCGCCGACCTTTGCCTGGTATCTTTCTGGCCTGGTCTTTAAATGGCTGAAGAAAAATGGCGGCGTGGCGCAAATGGACAAGATTAATCAGCAGAAAGCGACTCTGCTGTACAGCGTGATTGACGGCAGTGATTTCTACCGCAATGACGTGGCCAAAGCGAACCGTTCCCGCATGAACGTGCCGTTCCAGCTTGCCGACAGCCAACTCGACAAAGTGTTCCTCGAAGAGTCCTTCGCTGCGGGTCTGCACGCGCTGAAAGGCCACCGCGTGGTGGGCGGCATGCGTGCTTCCATCTACAACGCGATGCCGCTCGAAGGCGTCAAAGCGCTGACTGATTTTATGGTCGACTTCGAACGTCGCCACGGTTAATCGCGCGAGTTTTTCACCCCCGAAGCCCGACTTCGGGGTTTTTATTATGTTGATTTGAGAGTTAAGTTTTCATGGAATCCCTGACGTTACAACCGATCGCGCGGGTAGATGGCACCATCAATCTGCCTGGTTCAAAAAGTGTCTCGAACCGCGCCCTGCTGCTGGCTGCTCTGGCAAACGGCACCACCGTCCTCACCAATCTGCTGGACAGTGATGACGTTCGCCACATGCTGAATGCGCTGAAAGCGTTAGGTGTTCACTACACACTGTCAGCCGATCGTACGCGTTGTGAAGTGACAGGCAACGGCGGAGCGCTGCAAACGACCGAAGAACTTGAGCTGTTTCTCGGTAACGCAGGTACGGCGATGCGTCCGCTGGCGGCCGCGCTGTGTCTGGGTAGCAACAATATTGTGCTGACCGGCGAGCCACGCATGAAGGAGCGCCCGATTGGCCATCTGGTGGATGCCCTGCGTCAGGGCGGCGCGCACATTGATTATCTGGAGCAGGAAAATTATCCGCCACTGCGCCTGCGCGGTGGATTTACGGGCGGTGAAGTGGCTGTGGATGGTAGCGTGTCCAGCCAGTTCCTGACGGCGCTGCTGATGACGGCTCCACTGGCCCCGCAGGATACGGTGATTACCATCAAAGGCGAGCTGGTTTCTAAGCCTTACATCGATATCACCCTGCATCTGATGAAGACCTTTGGCGTTGAAGTTGAAAACCAGGCGTATCAGCGCTTTGTGGTGCGCGGTGGGCAGGAGTACCAGTCGCCGGGCAACTACCTGGTGGAAGGCGATGCGTCATCTGCGTCCTATTTCCTCGCGGCGGGCGCGATTAAGGGCGGCACCGTTAAAGTCACCGGTATCGGTCGTAACAGCGTTCAGGGCGATATTCGCTTTGCCGACGTGCTGGAAAAAATGGGTGCCGAAATCACCTGGGGTGATGACTTTATCGCTTGCACGCGCGGTGAGCTGAACGCGATCGATATGGACATGAACCATATCCCTGATGCGGCGATGACTATTGCCACGGCAGCGCTGTTTGCCAACGGCACCACTACGCTGCGCAATATCTACAACTGGCGTGTGAAAGAGACCGATCGCCTGTTCGCGATGGCGACGGAGCTGCGTAAAGTGGGTGCCGAAGTGGAAGAGGGCGAAGACTATATTCGCGTGACACCGCCGGCCAACCTGCAGGTCGCTGAAATTGGTACTTACAACGATCACCGCATGGCGATGTGTTTCTCGCTGGTGGCGTTGTCTGATACACCGGTCACTATTCTTGATCCGAAATGCACCGCGAAAACCTTCCCGGATTATTTCGAGCAGCTGGCGCGCATCAGTACGCTTGCCTGAGTACACATGCCCGATATGAAAAAGCCGACCATGAGTCGGCTTTTTTTTGGTCCCGTTTCAAACTTTTTTAAGGATCCACAGGAGTGCTATCTTCGCGTGAACTTTGTGGGATAACCCATAATTTTTCAATATGTTAATCAACGGAAGATAGATATGAATAATCGTAAACTGCTTTTATCGCTGGCGATTGCTGCCACGCTGCTTTCTGGCTGTAAAAACATGGGCGGCGTCGATGCAAATGGGCTCGCCAGCGCCGGGATGTCCGCCTATCAGGCCGCTACCCTCACGGATGCTGATGCAAAAGCAATCGCCAACGGCGGCTGTAAGGAGCTGGACAGCCAAAATGATATTGCTGGCGCTTCAAGCAAATACACTAAGCGTATCAATAAAATAGCTAAGGCGTTGGGCAATAATATTAACGGCACACCCGTCAACTATAAGGTGTATTTGACCAGCGATATCAATGCCTGGGCGATGGCAAATGGTTGCGTCCGTGTATACAGCAGCCTGATGGATATGATGACAGACAACGAAATTGAAGGTGTGCTGGGTCATGAGCTAGGGCATGTGGCGTTAGGTCATTCCCGTAAAGCGATGCAGACAGCTTATGCCACCGTAGCGGCTCGCGATGCCGTCTCTGCAACCAGCGGGGTGGCGGCTCAGCTTACGCAATCGCAGTTAGGTGATATTGCCGAAGGGGCAATAAACTCTGCGTTTTCGCGTAGTCAGGAATCAGAAGCCGATGATTTCTCTTATGATCTGCTCAAAAAACGCAAAATCAGTACTGCGGGCTTAGCCAGTAGCTTCGACAAACTGGCTGCGCTCGACGGCGCTCATGCCAAATCCCTGTTTGATTCACATCCGCCTTCGGCTGAACGTGCCCAGCATATCCGCGATCGTATTGCGGCAGACAAGAAGTAACGCTTTGACTTACGGGTTGGTTTCACACCAGCCCGTACTTTAATGTCTATTTCTTCTACACTCACCTTCAAACATTCCGTTATTTACACGCAACATTAACGGTTGCTGGCAATGGCGCGTATAATGCGCGGCGTTTATGTAACTGACGCCTCTAATGAAGGAGAGAACGATGACAGCAATTGCCCCGGTAATTACCATTGATGGGCCAAGCGGTGCAGGTAAAGGCACCTTGTGCAAAGCGATGGCGGAAGCATTGCAATGGCATCTTTTAGACTCAGGAGCAATCTATCGCGTTCTGGCGTTAGCGGCACTGCATCATCATGTGGATGTGGCTTCTGAAGAAGCACTAGTCCCGCTGGCAGCACATCTTGACGTCCGCTTCGTCTCGACGAATGGCAATCTTGAGGTCATCCTTGAAGGGGAAGACGTCAGCGGTGAGATCCGCACCCAGGAAGTGGCGAATGCTGCATCACAGGTGGCTGCGTTCCCGCGCGTTCGCGAGGCGCTGCTGCGTCGTCAGCGTGCGTTCCGAGAAGCGCCTGGTCTGATAGCGGACGGTCGTGACATGGGAACCGTGGTATTTCCTGATGCGCCTGTGAAGATTTTCCTTGACGCTTCTTCGGAAGAGCGCGCGCAACGTCGTATGCTTCAGTTGCAGGAAAATGGCTTTAGTGTTAACTTTGAACGCCTTTTATCCGAGATAAAAGAGCGCGATGACCGCGATCGGAATCGTGCTGTAGCGCCACTTGTTCCGGCAGACGATGCTTTAGTGCTCGATTCTACCCGTTTAACTATTGAGCAAGTGATTGAAAAAGCGTTACAATACGCGCGCCAGAAATTGGCACTCGCTTAATCGCGACAGATTTGTAGTACCCCCGCTGCAATGGATTGACGGCGGGTATGTGAAACAACCCCATCCGGCATGGAGCCAGGTGGACGTTATATTAACCTGAAGATTAAACATGACTGAATCTTTTGCTCAACTATTTGAAGAATCCTTAAAAACAATCGAAACCCGTCCGGGTTCCATCGTTCGTGGTGTTGTTGTTGCTATCGACAAAGATATCGTACTGGTTGACGCCGGTCTGAAA
The DNA here is from genome assembly GCF_058791735.1 of Lelliottia sp. EB106-05-01-XG201. NCBI lineage: Bacteria > Pseudomonadati > Pseudomonadota > Gammaproteobacteria > Enterobacterales > Enterobacteriaceae > Lelliottia > Lelliottia sp. EB106-05-01-XG201. The sequence continues at coordinate 3,047,933 of NZ_JBYTDV010000001.1, read as the reverse complement.
TCTGAGTCTGCCATTCCGGCAGAGCAGTTCAAAAACGCCCAGGGCGAGCTGGAAATCCAGGTAGGTGACGAAGTTGACGTTGCACTGGATGCAGTAGAAGACGGCTTCGGTGAAACTCTGCTGTCCCGTGAAAAAGCTAAACGTCACGAAGCTTGGATCACGCTGGAAAAAGCTTACGAAGAAGCTGAAACTGTAGTCGGTGTTATCAACGGCAAAGTTAAAGGTGGCTTCACTGTTGAGCTGAACGGTATTCGCGCGTTCCTGCCAGGTTCTCTGGTAGACGTTCGTCCGGTTCGCGACACTCTGCACCTCGAAGGCAAAGAGCTTGAGTTCAAAGTTATCAAGCTTGACCAGAAGCGTAACAACGTTGTTGTTTCCCGTCGTGCCGTTATCGAATCCGAGAACAGCGCAGAGCGCGATCAGCTGCTGGAAAACCTGCAGGAAGGCATGGAAGTTAAAGGTATCGTTAAGAACCTCACTGACTACGGTGCATTCGTTGATCTGGGTGGCGTTGATGGCCTGCTGCACATCACCGACATGGCGTGGAAACGCGTTAAACACCCAAGCGAAATCGTGAACGTTGGCGACGAAATCACTGTTAAAGTGCTGAAGTTCGACCGCGAGCGTACTCGTGTATCTCTGGGCCTGAAACAGCTGGGCGAAGATCCATGGGTCGCTATCGCTAAACGTTACCCAGAAGGTACTAAACTGACTGGTCGCGTTACCAACCTGACCGACTACGGCTGCTTCGTTGAAATCGAAGAAGGCGTTGAAGGCCTGGTGCACGTTTCCGAAATGGACTGGACCAACAAAAACATCCACCCATCCAAAGTTGTTAACGTTGGTGATGTAGTGGAAGTGATGGTTCTGGATATCGACGAAGAACGTCGTCGTATCTCCCTGGGCCTGAAGCAGTGCAAAAACAACCCATGGCAGCAGTTCGCGGAAACCCACAACAAGGGCGACCGTGTTGAAGGTAAAATCAAGTCTATCACTGACTTCGGTATCTTCATCGGCCTAGACGGCGGCATCGACGGCCTGGTTCACCTGTCTGACATCTCCTGGAACGTTGCAGGCGAAGAAGCAGTACGTGAATACAAAAAAGGCGACGAAATCGCTGCAGTTGTTCTGCAGGTTGACGCAGAACGTGAGCGTATCTCTCTGGGCGTTAAACAGCTCGCAGAAGATCCGTTCAACAACTGGGTTGCACTGAACAAGAAAGGCGCAATCGTAAACGGTAAAGTGACTGCAGTTGACGCGAAAGGCGCAACCGTAGAACTGGCTGACGGCGTTGAAGGTTACCTGCGCGCTTCTGAAGCTTCACGTGACCGCGTTGAAGATGCAACTCTGGTTCTGAGCGTTGGCGATGACGTTGAAGCTAAATTCACCGGCGTTGACCGTAAGAACCGTGCAATCAGCCTGTCTGTTCGTGCTAAAGACGAAGCTGATGAGAAAGATGCCATCGCAACTGTTAACAAACAGGAAGATGCAGGTTTCTCCAACAACGCAATGGCTGAAGCTTTCAAAGCAGCTAAAGGCGAGTAATTCAAGAGCTCTAAGTCATTTGAGCGGTAACAAGGCAACGAGCCTGAGAACCCCAGGAGCCTACTTAAGTAAGTGACTGGGGTGTGCAGGCGAAGTTAACGTAGTGACCGCTCGAAGGATAACGAGCAGACTTGACAGATTGCAGGATTCGTTCTGTAATCAATAACAAAGGGCGGCTACGGCCGCCCTTGTTTAATAAGCTGTTCAGCTAATTGGTTTGAAGGAACCGGAGGAATCATGACCAAGTCAGAATTGATTGAAAGACTTGCCAGTCAACAATCGCACATCCCCGCAAAAGCAGTGGAAGATGCAGTGAAAGAGATGCTAGAGCATATGGCCTCGACTCTTGCACAAGGCGAGCGCATTGAAATCCGCGGTTTCGGTAGTTTCTCTCTGCATTATCGTGCTCCACGAACCGGGCGTAACCCGAAGACTGGCGATAAAGTCGACCTGGAAGGCAAATACGTTCCGCACTTTAAGCCGGGTAAAGAACTGCGCGATCGCGCCAATATTTACGGGAACTGAGTTTAGCCTGCGGGCGAAACTGGGTTATCTAAAGAAAGCACCTTCGGGTGCTTTTTTTATTGGCGACAACCCAAACTGGAAGCCTCCACGCATTTCATATTTATCATTGCTGCAAACGGGAATAATCCCTTCGGCAAGGACTGTAATTTCACTTTTTCCTCCCTGACGCCCTGATATTCCTGATGCACACTGCCCCGAAACAGGGAGGTGTTCATGGGTGTTCCTGCAATCAGTGCTTGTCTCATCATGGCGATAATACCGTTGCTGTGGCTGCCTTCGCTGCCCGGTCTGCCAGTCATCTGGGTATGTATTGCCGTTGGCATTCTGCTGGCTGCACAGCGTCTGATCTATCTGCGCTATACCGGCTTATGGCTGCTGTTTTTTGCCTGGGGTGTGTTAGCGGCGCAGGAAGCCGTCTGGCCGATGCAGCATCTAACGGATGGGTCACAGCAGGCTGAAGTGGTGATTACCGCCACTGATGGGGCCACCACGCATCAGGGACAGATTGAGCGCCTGAACGGCAAGCCCTGGCGTTCAACGACCGGTGTAATGCTATACGGCAATTACTTACCGCAGCCCGCGTGTGCGGGACAGCGGTGGGCAATGACACTGCGCCTTCGCGCCGTTCACGGTGAGCTCAACGACGGCGGATACGACTCGCAGCGTAGCGCGCTAGCTTCACATCAGCCTTTAACCGGCAGATTCACTCACGCAGAAGTGCTGGAGGCAAACTGCAGTTTGCGGGCACGATATCTCAACTCCCTCACCGTAGAGCTGAAACCTTATCAGTGGGGCGCCGTTATTCTCGGGTTGGGGATGGGCGAGCGACTGGCGGTCACGCAAGAGGTCAAAAAGCTAATGCGTGAGACCGGCACATTGCACCTGATGGCGATCTCAGGTTTGCATATTGCTCTTGCGGCATCCCTCGTCTGGCTTATCGTGCGTGGACTCCAGTTTTTACTTCCGTGTCAGTGGATAGACTGGCGCACGCCGTTGCTGGCAGGCGTTTGCTTCGCGGCGTTTTATGCATGGCTCACCGGGATGCAACCGCCAGCATTGCGAACGGTCGTCTCGATCGCGGTGCTGGCTACGCTGCGCCTGAGCGGAAGGCAGTGGTCGCCGTGGCAGGTCTGGCTGTGCTGTGTGGCGGCAATTCTGTTTATCGATCCGCTGGCCGTGCTTTCGCAAAGTCTGGCTCTGTCAGCGTTCGCCGTCGCCGCGCTGATTTTCTGGTATCAGTGGCTGCCATTCCCTCAGTGGCCGGTACCCCGGTGGATAAAACAGCTGCTGGCATTGCTGCATCTGCAACTGGGTATGCTGTTTTTGCTCTTACCGCTCCAGGTCAGTATTTTTCACGGGATGAGCATTTCCTCTCTGGTCGCCAATCTCTTTGCCGTGCCACTGGTTACCTTTATCTCCGTGCCGCTGATTTTGGCCGGAATGCTGCTGCATCTGAGCGGACTCGGTTTGCTGGAAGCAAAGATCTGGTTTCTGGCCAACAAATCGCTGGATCTGCTCTTTCGACTGTTAAAGGCATTACCGGATGGCTGGATCGATATTGATGAGCGCTGGCTGGCGGCGGCCTCTCTTCCCTGGCTTGCCATTATGGTCTGGCGTGTACGTGCCTGGAGATCGGCCCCAGGCGTGTGCATCGTGGGAAGTGTATTGCTGACATTTCCTTTGTGGCGCTCGCACAAAACAGAAGGCTGGACGGTTCATATGCTGGATATCGGACAGGGCCTGGCGATGGTCGTTGAACGTCAGGGGAAGGCGATTTTATACGATACCGGGTTAGCCTGGCCGGGTGGCGACAGTGGGCAGCAGCAGATCATCCCCTGGCTGCGCTGGCATCATCTGACGCCGGAAGGGGTGATTATTAGTCACGAGCACATGGACCATATCGGCGGATTGAACTCGTTGCTTAATGCCTGGCCTGCGATGTGGATAAGGAGTCCGCTGGGTTGGGCCGGGCATCAGCCCTGTTTTCGTGGCGAGCACTGGCAGTGGCAGGGCCTGACCTTTACGGTCCACTGGCCGCCAAAGGAATATCAGGCGCAGGGAAATAACCATTCGTGCGTGGTGAAAATTGACGATGGCGAGCACAGCGTGTTGCTCACCGGGGATATCGAAGCGACTGCGGAACAAATGATGTTAAGCCATCGCTGGCAGTGGCTAAGGTCTACACTTATCCAGGTGCCGCATCATGGGAGTAATACCTCGTCTTCACTGCCGCTTGTCCAGCGCGTGGAAGGGAAGGTCGCTTTAGCCTCTGCGGCGCGGTACAACGCATGGCATTTTCCGTCAGTAAAAGTCGTCAGGCGCTATAAAAAGGAGGGCTATTCTTGGTTCGATACACCGCAATCCGGGCAAATCTCAGTCAGTTTTTCGCCACGAGGCTGGCAAATCCATCGCTTACGAGATCAAATTTTACCTCGTTGGTACCATCAGTGGTTTGGCGCGCCCGTAGATAACGGGTAGAATATGCGGCTATTTCAACAAATGCTGGTTTTATGAATGCATAACGACAAAGATCTCTCCACGTGGCAGACCTTCCGCCGACTCTGGCCGATGATTGCACCCTTCAAAACAGGTCTGATCGTGGCGGGTGTCGCGTTAATCCTCAACGCAGCAAGCGATACCTTTATGCTGTCGCTCCTCAAACCGTTACTGGATGACGGTTTTGGTAAAACGGATCGCTCAGTGTTGCTATGGATGCCTCTGGTGGTTATCGGACTGATGATCTTACGTGGCATCACCAGCTATATCTCCAGCTACTGCATTTCCTGGGTATCGGGAAAAGTGGTCATGACCATGCGTCGCCGCCTGTTCAGCCATATGATGGGCATGCCGGTCTCCTTCTTTGACAAGCAGTCCACCGGGACCTTGCTGTCACGCATCACCTACGATTCTGAGCAAGTCGCGTCGTCCTCTTCCAGCGCCCTGATTACCGTGGTGCGTGAAGGTGCGTCGATCATCGGCCTGTTCATCATGATGTTCTATTACAGCTGGCAACTGTCGATCATTCTGATTGTGCTGGCACCGATTGTGTCGATCGCTATCCGCGTGGTCTCCAAGCGTTTTCGTAACATCAGCAAAAACATGCAGAACACGATGGGGCAGGTGACCACCAGTGCCGAGCAGATGCTGAAAGGCCATAAAGAAGTGTTGATCTTTGGCGGCCAGGACGTCGAAACAAAACGCTTCGATAAAGTCAGCAATAAAATGCGTCTGCAGGGGATGAAAATGGTTTCGGCCTCGTCCATCTCTGACCCAATCATTCAGCTGATTGCCTCTCTGGCGCTGGCATTTGTTCTCTATGCTGCGAGCTTCCCGAGCGTCATGGAAACCTTGACCGCCGGTACCATTACCGTGGTCTTCTCCTCGATGATTGCGCTGATGCGTCCGCTGAAATCCCTGACCAACGTCAACGCCCAGTTCCAGCGCGGTATGGCGGCCTGTCAGACGCTGTTCAGCATTCTCGATACGGAGCAGGAAAAAGACGAAGGCAAACGCGTGATTGAACGCGCCAACGGCGACGTTGAATTCCGTAACGTCACCTTCACCTATCCTGGCCGTGAAACACCCGCTCTGCGCAATATCAGCCTGAACATTCCGGCCGGTAAAACCGTGGCGCTGGTGGGTCGTTCGGGTTCCGGTAAATCGACTATCGCCAGCCTGATGACCCGTTTTTACGACATCGACGAAGGCGAAATCCTGCTCGACGGCCACGATCTGCGGGAATACACCCTGCAGTCGCTGCGTAATCAGGTGGCGCTGGTGTCTCAAAACGTTCACCTGTTCAACGATACGGTTGCCAACAACATCGCTTACGCCCGTACGGAAGAGTACAGCCGTGAAGCGATCGAGAATGCGGCGCGTATGGCCTATGCGATGGACTTTATCAATAAGATGGACAACGGTCTGGATACGGTCATTGGCGAGAACGGCGTGCTGCTTTCCGGCGGTCAGCGCCAGCGTATCGCTATTGCCCGTGCGCTGCTGCGCGACAGCCCGATTCTGATCCTGGATGAAGCCACTTCAGCGCTGGATACTGAGTCAGAACGCGCGATTCAGTCGGCGCTGGACGAACTGCAGAAAAACCGTACCTCACTGGTGATTGCGCACCGTCTGTCGACTATCGAGCAGGCGGACGAAATCGTGGTTGTGGAAGACGGTATCATTGTTGAGCGTGGAAGCCATGCGGATCTTATCGAGCACCGCGGCGTTTACGCTCAGCTTCATAAAATGCAGTTTGGCGCATGATTGCACGCATCTGGTCCGGGGAATCTCCTCTCTGGCTGCTGCTGTTGCCGCTCTCCTGGCTGTATGGCCTGGTGAGCGGCATCATTCGTTTGAGCTATCGCCTGGGACTTAAAAAATCCTGGCGAGCGCCGGTACCCGTTGTGGTCGTCGGGAATCTCACCGCCGGAGGTAACGGGAAAACCCCCGTGGTGATCTGGCTGGTCGAACAGCTGACAAAACGGGGCATTCGTGTCGGCGTGGTGTCGCGCGGTTACGGCGGAAAAGCCGAGCGCTACCCGCTGCTGCTGACAAATGCCACCACTACGGCACAAGCCGGGGATGAACCCGTACTCATCTTCCAGCGCACCGGCGCACCGGTCGCCGTTTCTCCCAACCGCAGCGAAGCTGTTCAGGCGCTGCTGGCAGAACATCCTCTACAAATCATTATCACCGACGACGGCTTACAGCATTACGCCCTGGCGCGTGACAAAGAGATCGTGGTGATTGATGGCGTGCGCCGTTTCGGCAACGGCTGGTGGTTACCTGCCGGGCCGATGCGCGAACGTGCCTCCCGTCTGCGTTCCGTCGATGCGGTGATCGTGAATGGCGGCGAAGCGCGGTCCGGCGAAATCCCGATGACCTTAAAGCCAGGTCTGGCGGTGAATTTGCTCACGGGCGAACATCGAGAAATCACGCAATTGCCTTCCCTGGTTGCCATGGCCGGTATTGGTCATCCTCCACGTTTTTTTGCCACTTTAGAAAGCAATGGCGCAACGCTTGAAAACCGAATCCCGCTCGCCGACCACCAGGCGCTGAGTCTGGAAAGCGTTGAGCCTCTGGCCGCTCCTCACCAGAATTTGATCATGACCGAAAAAGACGCGGTCAAATGCCGGGCCTTTGCCAAAGCCAACTGGTGGTATCTGCCCGTTGACGCAGAGCTGAGCGGCGACAAACCCGAACACTTGCTCCAGGAACTGATGGCGCTGGTGCGCTAAGTCGAATGCGGTTCTGGTAGCGCGAAGACTGACAGGAAAACGCATGTCTCTACCGCAACTTTCGCTAAGTGCCGCACGCCATTTACACCTCGCCGCACAGGGGCTGTTGAAAAAGCCCCGCCGTCGCCCACAGCCCGCCGATATTCTCTCTGCCATCCAGCGCATGTCGCTGCTGCAAATCGACACCATTAATATCGTCGCCCGCAGCCCCTATCTGGTGCTGTTCAGTCGTCTCGGGAATTATCCCGCGCAGTGGCTGGATGACGCCCTGAGTCAGGGCGAACTCATGGAATACTGGGCGCACGAAGCCTGTTTCCTGCCGCGCAGCGATTTCGGTCTGGTGCGCCATCGCATGCTTGCGCCTGAGAAAATGGGCTGGAAGTACCGGCAAGAGTGGATGCAGGAAAATGCCGATGAGATCGACCAGCTGATCGCCCATATTCAGGACAACGGCCCGGTGCGCTCCGCCGATTTTGAACATCCGCGCAAAGGCACCAGCGGCTGGTGGGAGTGGAAACCGCATAAGCGCCATCTGGAAGGGCTGTTTACCTCCGGGAAAGTGATGGTCGTGGAGCGGCGCAATTTCCAGCGCGTCTACGATCTGACTCACCGGGTGATGCCGCACTGGGACGATGAGCGCGATCTGCTCGATCAGGCCACGGCTGAAAATATCATGCTGGAAAACAGCGCCCGCAGCCTGGGAATTTTCCGCGGCCAGTGGCTGGCGGATTACTATCGTCTGCGGCAGCCTGCGCTAAAACCGCTACTCGAAAGCTGGCAGAACAATCAGCGCGTGTTGCGCGTGGAAGTCGAGCGTCTTGGCGAAATGTGGCTCCATGCGGATCTCTTCCCGCTGTTACCTCAGGCTGATGACGATAAGCTGACCGCGTCACACAGCGCGGTCTTATCTCCCTTCGACCCCGTCGTCTGGGACCGCAAACGCGCCGAGCAGCTGTTTGATTTCACCTATCGCCTGGAATGCTACACCCCTGCGCCAAAGCGCCAGTTTGGCTATTTTGTCCTGCCGCTGCTGCACAAAGGCCGTCTGGTCGGGCGAATGGACGCGAAAATGCATCGCAAAACCGGCGTTCTCGAAATCATTTCGCTTTATCTGGAAGAGGGCGTGAAGGTCAGCGCAACGCTGGAGAAAGGTCTCACTTCCGCGCTCAACGACTTTGCTCTCTGGCAGCAGGCTCGTCAGATCACCCTGGCACGACTGCCGGACGGGTTGTTTGCGGGCTGTCGGAGTGGCTGGGAAATAGACATAGCCTGAAAAAGGAATGTGGTAAGCTTTAGCGATAACCTATACGGAGGAACTATGGATCACCGTTTACTTGAAATCATTGCCTGCCCGGTGTGCAACGGCAAACTGTATTACAGCCAGGATAAGCAAGAGCTGATTTGCAAAATCGACAACCTGGCATTCCCGTTTCGTGACGGCATTCCCGTCCTGCTGGAAACCGAAGCCCGTACGCTGGCGGCAGAAGAGAGCAGACCATGAGTTTTGTTGTCATCATCCCGGCACGTTTCGCCTCAACCCGTTTACCGGGCAAACCGCTGGTCGATATCAACGGTAAACCGATGATTGTTCACGTGCTCGACCGGGCGCGCGAATCCGGTGCCGAGCGCGTCATCGTCGCCACCGATCATGAAGACGTGGCGCGTGCGGTGGAAGCCGCGGGCGGCGAAGTGTGCATGACCCGCGCGGATCACCAGTCCGGTACTGAACGCCTGGCGGAAGTGGTTGAGAAATGCGGTTTCAGCGATGATACGGTGATCGTTAACGTGCAGGGCGATGAGCCGATGATCCCGGCGGTCATTATCCGTCAGGTGGCGGAAAACCTCGCGCAGCGCAAAGTGGGAATGGCAACGCTTGCGGTGCCGATTCATCACGCGGAAGAGGCATTTAATCCGAACGCCGTGAAAGTGGTGATGGACGCGGAAGGTTATGCGCTCTATTTCTCCCGTGCGACCATCCCCTGGGATCGCGACCGTTTTGCCCAGTCTAAAGAGGCCATCGGCGATACGTTCCTGCGCCATCTGGGCATTTACGGCTACCGCGCTGGCTTTATCCGCCGCTACGTGACCTGGGCACCAAGCCCGCTGGAGCAGATCGAAATGCTCGAGCAGCTGCGTGTGCTGTGGTATGGAGAAAAGATCCATGTGGCTGTGGCCGAGGAAGTACCGGGTACCGGCGTGGATACCCAGGAAGATCTCGAGCGCGTGCGCGCAGAACTGAAATAATCTCCAGCATCCCCTCGTTCGGGGGGATGTTTTACCGCCTCGTTTTATCTCATTTTTCTGGCTTCAAATTGATCTCATAAGGGTGACATCCGTCGGCTACGCGCTCATTATGAAAGCAGTAGTTTTGATGGGGGTAATCTCATATGGAACAATTGCGTGCTGAGCTGAGCCACCTGCTGGGCGAAAAACTCAGTCGGGTGGAGTGCGTGAGCGAGAAGGCGGACACTTCCCTGTGGTCGCTGTATGACAGTAACGGCAATCCCATGCCGTTAATGGCGAGAAGCTTTACCTCCCCGGGCGTCGCCAGGCAGCTGGCGTGGAAAATGTCGATGCTGGCGCGCAGCGGGACGGTGCGGATGCCGACGGTGTACGGCGTCATGACCCACGAAGAGCATCCCGGCCCGGATGTGCTGCTGATTGAGCGTCTGCGCGGTGTCCCGGTCGAAGCACCCGCCAGAACGCCGGATCGCTGGGAACAGCTCAAAGATCAGATCGTCGAAGGGTTGTTGTCATGGCATCGCCAGGACAGCCGTGGACTGGTCGGGCCGGTGGACAGCACCCAGGAAAATCTCTGGCCGCTCTGGTATCGCCAGCGGGTGGAAGTGCTCTGGGGAACCCTCAATCAGTTCAACAATACTGGCCTGAGCATGCAGGATAAGCGTATTTTATTCCGCACCCGCGAATGTCTGCCGACGATGTTCGAGGGCTTTAACGACAACTGTGTGTTAGTTCACGGCAACTTTACCCTGCGCAGCATGCTAAAAGATGCCCGTAGCGATCAGCTTCTGGCGATGGTCGGGCCGGGCATTATGCTGTGGGCACCGCGCGAATATGAACTCTTCCGCTTAGGCGAAAGCGCGCTGGCTGAGAGTTTGATGTGGCACTATCTGCAGCGAGCGCCAGTATCGGAATCCTTCCTCTGGCGTCGCTGGCTGTATCTGTTGTGGGATGAAGTCGCGCAGCTGGTGAATACCGGGCGTTTTAACCGCGCGAACTTTGATATGGCGACGAAATCACTCCTGCCCTGGCTCGCCTGACGAGCCTTTCAGCCACTGCCAGAGTTGCCCGAGGGATTCATACCCGACGCGATCGCTGTGCATCAGCCAGGTCGGGGACGGAATGATGCGCTCCCACGGGTTGAGCGGGGCGTCGATCGCCAGCTGATTCGCCGGGGCCGGGAGCGGGTGCAATCCGGCATGTTCAAAGAAAATCATCGCCCGCGGCAGATGCGAGGCGGAGGTCACCAGCAGGAAAGGCGCATCGCCGATCGCCTGTTTCACGGCGGCGGCTTCTTCTTCCGTATCTTTCGGGCTGTCGAGGGTGATAATCGCCGAGCGCGGCACGCCAAGGGATTCCGCCACGCGCGCCCCGGCCTCTGCGGTGCTGACCGGGTTGGTTTGAGCGGCGGCACCCGTGAAGATCATTTTCGATCCCGGATTGGCCAGCCACAGGCGAATCCCTTCGTTGAGCCGCGGCAAGCTGTTATTGATTAGGTTCGAACTGGGCGCCCATTTCTCGTCCCAGGTGTAACCGCCACCCAGCACCACGATGTACTCCACTTTCTGATTTCCCTGCCACGTCGGGTACTTATCTTCGATAGGGCGCAATAGCCCATCCGCCACCGGTTGCAGACTTAACAGCAGCAACGCCAGCCAACCCGTCGTAATGACGATTTTACCGCTTCGCTGAAAACGGGTGAACCAGACTAACAGCAGCCCGAGCGCAATGAACATCAGCAGGAGAGGGAGGGGAAGCATCATCCCTCCAATGTATTTCTTTAGGGTAAAAAGCATCCTTTTTGGTTCCTTTTTTAACCATACAGCAGGTGATTACACGCGATATTACACCAGAGAGGTTCATTCTCCGCGCGGGTGTGACAAAATAGCGGTTTTGCTGCTAGCGGATGGAACTCTCCCAATGCGGGATCGCAATTTTGATGACATCGCGGAAAAGTTTTCGCGGAACATTTACGGCACCACCAAGGGGCAGTTGCGTCAGACGATCCTGTGGCAGGATCTCGACACCGTGCTGGCCACCTTTGGTGACCGAAAGTTGCGGGTTCTGGACGCGGGCGGCGGTGAAGGTCAGACCGCCATTTTAATGGCGCAGCGCGGCCATCACGTCACGCTTTGCGATCTCTCTTCTGAAATGGTCGAACGCGCGAAACGCGCGGCAGAAGAGAAAGGTGTGAGCGACAACATGCATTTTATACATTGCGCCGCTCAGGACATTGCGCAGCATTTGGAAACTCAGGTTGATCTGATATTGTTTCATGCTGTGCTGGAGTGGATCGCCGAGCCGCAGGAGATGCTAAAAATCCTGTGGTCTGTGCTGACGCCCGGCGGCGCATTGTCGCTGATGTTCTACAATGCTAACGGCCTGCTGATGCGTAACGTCCTGGTGGGCAATTTCGGCTATGTACAGCAGGGCATGTATAAAAAGAAACGGCGCACGCTTTCGCCGGATTTCCCCCGCGATCCGCAGCAGGTTTACGGCTGGCTGGAAGAGATGGGCTGGGAGATCACCGGGAAAACGGGCGTCAGGGTGTTTCATGATTATCTGCGCGATAAACAAAAACAGCATGACTGTCTTGACGCGTTAACAGAAATAGAAACGCGGTATTGCCGTCAGGAACCCTTTATCAGTCTTGGGCGATACATTCACGTCATCGCGCGCAAGCCGCAGAAGCAAGGATAATTTATGAGTGAATTTTCCCAGACAGTCCCCGAACTGGTTGCCTGGGCCAGGAAAAACGATTTCTCCATCTCACTGCCGGTCGACAGACTCTCATTCCTGCTGGCGGTTGCCACGCTGAACGGCGAACGTCTGGATGGAGAAATGAGCGAGGGTGAACTGGTGGACGCGTTCCGCCATGTCAGTGATGCGTTTGAGCAAACCAGCGAAACCATTAACGTGCGTGCCAACAACGCGATCAACGAGATGGTGCGTCAACGTCTGCTGAACCGCTTTACCAGCGAGCAGGCGGAAGGAAACGCCATCTATCGTCTGACGCCTCTGGGCATCGGCATCACGGATTACTACATTCGCCAGCGCGAATTCTCCACGCTGCGTCTCTCAATGCAGCTGTCGATTGTGGCGGGCGAACTGAAACGCGCGGCCGATGCGGCGGACGAAAATGGGGATGAATTCCACTGGCATCGCAACGTCTACGCCCCGCTGAAATACTCGGTGGCCGAGATTTTCGACAGCATCGATCTGACCCAGCGTCTGATGGACGAACAGCAGCAGCAGGTGAAAGACGATATCGCGCAACTGCTGAATAAAGACTGGCGGGCGGCGATCTCCAGCTGTGAACTTCTATTGTCAGAAACCTCCGGAACCCTGCGCGAGCTGCAGGACACGCTGGAAGCGGCGGGGGATAAACTCCAGGCGAACTTGCTACGCATTCAGGATGCGACGCTGGCCCATGACGATCTGCATTTTGTCGACCGTCTGGTGTTTGATCTGCAAAGCAAGCTCGACCGTATTATCAGCTGGGGTCAACAGTCGATCGATCTCTGGATCGGCTATGACCGCCACGTGCATAAATTTATCCGAACGGCTATCGACATGGATAAGAACCGCGTGTTCGCCCAGCGTCTGCGCCAGTCGGTACAGAGTTATTTCGATGCGCCGTGGGCGCTGACCCACGCCAACGCCGATCGTCTGCTGGATATGCGTGACGAAGAGATGGCGCTGCGCGACGAAGAGGTTACCGGTGAACTGCCTCCGGATCTGGAGTTTGAAGAATTCAACGAAATTCGCGAGCAACTTGCGGCAATGATCGAAGAACAGCTCGCCGTCTATAAAACCAGACAAGTGCCGCTGGATCTTGGTCTCGTGGTGCGCGACTATCTGGTGCAATACCCGCGTGCGCGCCATTTTGATATCGCCCGCATCGTCGTCGACCAGGCCGTGCGCCTGGGCGTCGCGCAAGCAGATTTCACCGGACTGCCGCCGAAGTGGCAGCCGATTAACGATTACGGAGCCAAGGTACAGGCGCATGTCATTGACAAATATTGAACAAGTGATGCCAGTAAAACTGGCCCAGGCGCTGGCAAATCCGTTATTTCCGGCGCTGGACAGCCAGCTGCGTGCCGGTCGTCACATTGGTCTTGACGAGCTGGATAATCACGCATTTCTGATGGACTTCCAGGAGTATCTGGAAGAGTTTTACGCCCGCTATAACGTCGAGCTGATCCGCGCGCCGGAAGGTTTCTTCTACCTCCGCCCGCGTTCCACGACGCTTATCCCGCGCTCGGTGCTGTCCGAGCTGGACATGATGGTCGGCAAGATCCTGTGCTATCTCTACCTGAGCCCGGAACGTCTGGCGAACGAAGGGATCTTCACCCAGCAGGAGCTGTATGAAGAGCTGCTGAGCCTGGCGGACGAGAGCAAACTGCTCAAGCTGGTCAACAACCGCTCCACCGGCTCTGACCTTGACCGTCAGAAGTTACAGGAAAAAGTGCGCTCTTCCCTGAACCGTCTGCGTCGTCTGGGAATGGTCTGGTTTATGGGCCACGACAGCAGCAAATTCCGCATTACCGAATCCGTGTTCCGCTTTGGCGCTGACGTGCGCACTGGCGACGACCCGCGTGAAGCGCAGCTGCGCATGATCCGCGACGGTGAAGCCATGCCATTAGAAAACAATTTACAGCTCAATGATGAGATTGAAGAGAGTCAGCCGGATAGCGGGGAGGAAGAATAATGATTGAACGCGGTAAATTTCGTTCGCTAACGCTGGTTAACTGGAACGGTTTCTTCGCCCGAACCTTCGATCTGGATGAGCTGGTCACGACGCTCTCCGGCGGTAACGGGGCGGGTAAATCCACCACCATGGCGGCTTTCGTCACGGCGCTGATCCCCGATTTAACGCTGCTGCACTTCCGTAACACCACCGAAGCGGGCGCAACAAGCGGTTCCCGCGATAAAGGTCTGCACGGTAAGCTGAAAGCGGGCGTCTGTTATTCGGTGCTGGATGTCATTAACTCCCGCCATCAGCGCGTGGTGGTCGGTGTGCGTCTTCAGCAAATTGCGGGTCGCGACCGTAAAGTCGACATCAAACCCTTCGCCATTCAGGGGCTGCCGACCTCGGTTCAACCGACCTCTTTGCTGACGGAAACCCTGAACGATCGCCAGGCGCGCGTGCTGCCGCTCAATGAACTGAAGGACAAACTCGAAGCAATCGAAGGCGTCCAGTTCAAGCAGTTCAACTCGATTACCGATTACCACTCGCTGATGTTCGATCTGGGCGTTGTCGCGCGTCGTCTGCGCACCGCATCGGACCGTAGCAAATACTATCGCCTGATTGAAGCCTCCCTCTACGGCGGGATCTCCAGCGCCATTACCCGCTCCCTGCGCGACTACCTGTTGCCAGAAAACAGCGGCGTGCGTAAAGCCTTCCAGGACATGGAAGCAGCGCTGCGCGAAAACCGCATGACGCTCGAAGCGATCCGCGTCACTCAGTCTGACCGCGACCTGTTCAAACATCTGATCAGCGAAGCGACTAACTACGTGGCGGCGGACTATATGCGCCACGCCAACGAGCGTCGCATTCATCTGGATAAAGCGCTGGAGTATCGCCGCGAGCTGTTCACCTCGCGTAAACAGCTGGTGGCCGAGCAGTATAAACACGTTGAGATGGCCCGCGAGCTGGGCGAACACAACGGCGCAGAAGGGGATCTGGAAGCCGATTATCAGGCCGCCAGCGACCATCTGAATCTGGTGCAAACGGCCCTGCGTCAGCAGGAGAAAATCGAGCGCTACGAAGCCGATCTCGATGAGCTGCAGATCCGCCTCGAAGAACAAAATGAAGTGGTGGCCGAAGCCGCCGACATGCAGGAAGAGAAAGAGGCGCGCGCTGAAGCCGCTGAGCTTGAAGTGGATGAGCTGAAAAATCAGCTGGCCGACTACCAGCAGGCGCTCGATGTTCAGCAGACCCGCGCCATTCAGTACACTCAGGCGTTACAGGCGCTGCAACGCGCGAAAGAGCTGTGCCATCTTCCGGATTTAACGCCGGACAGTGCCGACGAGTGGCTGGAAACCTTCCAGGCAAAAGAACAGGAAGCGACGGAGAAATTACTCTCCCTCGATCAGAAAATGAGCGTGGCGCAAGCGGCGCACAGTCAGTTTGAGCAGGCGTACCAGCTGGTCGCGGCGATCAACGGCCCGCTGGCGCGCAGTGATGCCTGGGGAGTGGCGCGTGAATTGCTGCGCGACGGCGTCAACCAGCGCCATCTGGCGGAGCAGGTACAGCCGCTGCGCATGCGTCTGAACGAGCTGGAACAGCGTCTGCGTGAACAGCAGGAGGCCGAACGCCTGCTGGCTGAATTCTGCAAGCGTCAGGGTAAGCATGTCGATATCGACGACCTGGAAACTCTGCATCAGGAGCTGGAAGCGCGCATCGCGTCTCTGTCCGACAGCGTCTCCAGCGCCAGCGAGCAGCGCATGGTACTGCGCCAGGAGCTGGAACAGCTTCAGTCGCGTACTCAGACTCTGCTGCAACGTGCTCCTGTCTGGCTGGCCGCGCAGAGCAGCCTGAACCAGCTGAGCGAGCAGTGCGGCGAAGAGTTCGAATCCAGCTCTGAAGTGACCGAATATCTGCAACAGTTGCTGGAGCGCGAGCGTGAAGCCATTGTTGAGCGTGACGAAGTCGGCGCGCGTAAAAACGCTGTCGATGAAGAAATTGAACGTTTAAGTCAGCCAGGCGGTGCGGAAGATGCCCGTCTGAATGCGCTGGCGGAACGTTTTGGCGGCGTGCTGCTGTCCGAAATCTACGACGACGTCAGCCTTGAAGATGCGCCGTATTACTCCGCACTGTATGGCCCGTCCCGTCATGCGATCGTCGTTCCGGATTTGTCGCTGATTGCCGATCAACTGGAAGGGCTGGAAGAGTGCCCGGAAGATCTCTATCTGATCGAAGGGGATCCGCAGTCCTTTGATGACAGCGTGTTCAACGTCGATGAGCTGGAAAAAGCGGTGGTGGTGAAAGTCGCCGACCGCCAGTGGCGTTATTCTCGCTTCCCGACGCTGCCGATCTTTGGCCGCGCGGCGCGTGAAAACCGTATCGAAAGCCTGCACGCGGAACGTGAAACCCTGTCTGAACGCTTCGCGACGCTGTCATTTGACGTGCAGAAAACCCAGCGTTTACACCAGGCGTTCAGCCGCTTTATCGGTAGCCACGTAGCCGTGGCCTTTGAGGCCGATCCTGAAGCTGAAATCCGTAAACTCAACACCCGCCGCGGCGAACTGGAACGTGCCCTGAGCAATCATGAAAATGATAATCAGCAGAGCCGCGTGCAGTTTGAACAGGCGAAGGAGGGCGTCGCTGCCCTGAACCGTATTCTGCCGCGTCTGAATCTGCTGGGTGACGAAACCCTGGCCGATCGAGTGGATGAAATTCAGGAACGTCTGGATGAAGCCCAGGAAGCCGCGCGCTTTGTGCAGCAGCACGGCAACCAGCTCGCGAAGCTGGAGCCGGTGCTGTCGGTTCTGCAAAGCGATCCGGAACAGTACGAACAGCTGAAAGAAGATTACGCCTACTCCCAGCAGATGCAGCGTGATGCGCGCCAGCAGGCGTTTGCCCTGACCGAAGTGGTGCAGCGTCGTGCGCACTTCGGTTACAGCGACTCGGCAGAAATGCTGAGCGGCAACAGCGATTTGAACGAAAAACTGCGCCAGCGTCTGGAGCAGGCGGAAGCGGAGCGTAGCCGCAGCCGCGATGCCCTGCGCAGCCACGCCGCGCAGCTCGGCCAGTACAATCAGGTTCTGGCGTCGCTGAAAAGCTCCTTCGATACCAAGAAAGAGCTGCTCACCGACCTGCATAAAGAGCTGCAGGATATCGGCGTTCGCGCGGACAGCGGGGCGGAAGAGCGCGCGCGCATTCGTCGCGACGAACTGCACAGCCAGCTGAGCAATAACCGTACCCGTCGTCATCAGCTGGAAAAAGCCCTGACCCTGTGCGAAGCGGAGATGGATAACCTGACCCGTCGCCTGCGCAAGCTGGAACGCGATTATCACGAAATGCGCGAGCAGGTCGTGACCGCCAAAGCGGGCTGGTGTGCGGTCATGCGTCTGGTGAAAGACAGCGGCGTTGAACGTCGTCTGCACCGTCGCGAGCTGGCTTATCTCTCGGGTGATGAGCTGCGTTCGATGTCGGATAAGGCGCTGGGTGCACTGCGCCCGGCAGTGGCAGACAACGAACATCTGCGCGATGTGCTGCGTATGTCTGAAGATCCGAAACGTCCTGAGCGTAAAATTCAGTTCTTCGTGGCGGTTTATCAGCACCTGCGTGAACGTATTCGTCAGGACATCATCCGTACGGACGATCCGGTCGAAGCCATCGAACAGATGGAAATCGAGCTGGGCCGCCTGACGGAAGAGCTGACCTCTCGCGAGCAGAAGCTGGCGATCAGCTCCCGCAGCGTGGCGAACATTATTCGCAAAACCATCCAGCGCGAGCAGAACCGTATTCGTATGCTCAACCAGGGCCTGCAGAGCGTGTCGTTCGGCCAGGTGAACAGCGTACGTCTGAACGTTAACGTTCGTGAAGCGCACGCCACTCTGCTGGATGTGCTCTCGGAGCAGCACGAGCAGCATCAGGATCTGTTTAATAGCAACCGCCTGACCTTCTCGGAAGCGCTGGCGAAGCTCTATCAGCGTCTTAATCCGCAGATCGATATGGGCCAGCGCACGCCGCAAACTATCGGTGAAGAGTTGCTGGATTACCGTAACTATCTGGAAATGGAAGTTGAGGTTAACCGTGGTTCCGACGGCTGGCTGCGCGCAGAGTCTGGCGCGCTCTCTACCGGGGAAGCGATCGGTACCGGGATGTCGATTCTGGTAATGGTCGTGCAGAGCTGGGAAGATGAAGCGCGACGCCTGCGCGGCAAGGATATCTCGCCGTGCCGTCTGCTGTTCCTCGATGAGGCTGCCCGACTCGATGCCCGTTCCATCGCCACGCTGTTTGAGCTGTGTGACCGTCTGGATATGCAGCTGATTATCGCAGCACCTGAAAACATCAGTCCGGAAAAAGGCACGACCTACAAACTGGTGCGTAAGGTGTTCAATAATACCGAGCACGTACACGTCGTGGGCCTGCGCGGTTTTGCACCGCAGCCGCCGGAGTCGTTACCGGGTACGGCAGACGCGTCGTAACGCGTTTTTGATGAAAAGGGCGGCACAAGGGTGCTGCCCTTTTTATTTGCTTAACTTGCGCTTCACGCTGCGTTATCTTTAAACTTCTTTACATAAGGTAAGGCAGTAGCGTCTGTGCCTTTCTATAATGAAGAAAAGCCCCGGTGTTGTGGGCAGGTCGTAAAGCAAACAGGGGGCAAGGGATGTTGCTAAAGAAAATTCATGGTCGTCAGCTGTCCGCACTCAGTGTGTGCCTGACGTTAATATTCGCTCCACTGTTTAATGCCCGGGCTGATGAGCCTGAAGTGGTTCCCGTCGACAGTTCTGCAACGATGGGCGCACAGCCGACTTCGCTGCTACAGCCGCTGGAGCAATCCAGTGCGACCGCCATTATGGCGGGCATCAAACAGCTGCCGGCCGATGTGGACACACAAGCGCTGCGCCAGCAGCTGCAAACCGGACTGCCTGCGGGATATACGCCCGCTTATCTTAATCAGCTCACCTTAATCTATGCCGCGCGCGACATGAAGCCGATGTGGGAAGACCGCGACGCCGTCCGTGCCTTCCAGCAACAGCTGGCGGAAGTGGCCATCGCCGGTTTTCAGCCGCAGTTCACCGCCTGGGTGGAGCTTCTGACCGACCCGACCGTAACGGGCATAGCGCGTGATGTTGTCCTGTCCGACGCCATGATGGGCTATCTGCAGTTCGTGGCGGGAATTCCGGTCAACGGCAACCGCTGGCTGTACAGCGAAAAGCCTTACAAGCTGGCGACACCTGCGCTTTCGGTGATTAACCAGTGGCAGGTGGCGCTGGACAAAGGGACGCTGCCGCGCTTTATCGCGAGCCTGGCTCCGGCGCATCCGCAATATGCCACGATGCACCAGTCGTTATTGCAGCTGGTGGCCGATACTCGTCCGTGGCCTCAGCTCAAAAGCACTGCCTCACTGCGCCCTGGCCAGTGGAGTAGCGATGTTCCGGCGCTACGCGAAATCCTGCGTCGTACCGGTGAGTCTGATGCAGGAGCGAAAATCGCTCTGCCGGGCGATGATCCCCAGAGCGTGGTGGTCAGCCCATCAGCGCCTGTCGTGAAGAAAAAATCCGCTGTGCCAGCCGATAAACCTGCGGCCTACGACCGTGAACTGGTTGCCGCCGTGAAGGCGTTTCAGGCTGCGCAGGGACTGGGTGCCGACGGAGTGATTGGGCAGTCTACGCGCGACTGGCTGAATGTCTCTCCGGCTCAGCGCGCAGGCGTGCTGGCGTTGAATATTCAGCGCTTACGTTTACTTCCGGGCACCTTATCCACCGGCATTATGGTCAACATCCCGGCCTACTCGCTGGTCTATTACCAGAACGGCAGCGAAGTGCTGGCCTCCCGCGTGATTGTGGGCCGTCCGGATCGCAAAACGCCGATGATGAGCAGCGCGCTGAACAACGTGGTGGTCAACCCGCCGTGGAACGTGCCGCCAACTCTCGCGCGAAAAGACATCCTGCCGAAAGTGTGGAATGACCCGGGTTATCTCGAACGTCACGGCTACACGATGATGCGTGGCTGGAACAGCAACCAGCCGATTGATCCGTATCAGGTCGACTGGTCAACGATCACGGCGTCGAACCTGCCGTTCCGCTTCCAGCAGGCGCCGGGCGAGCGTAACTCGCTGGGTCGGTACAAGTTCAATATGCCAAGTTCGGATGCGATCTATCTGCACGATACGCCGAACCATAACCTGTTCCAGAAAGATACGCGCGCCCTGAGTTCCGGCTGCGTTCGTGTTAATAAAGCGTCTGAACTGGCTAATATGTTGTTGGGGGATGCGGGCTGGAACGACACGCGGATTTCCGATGCGCTGAAAGAAGGGAACACGCGCTACGTGAATATTCGGCAAAATATTCCGGTCAATCTTTACTACCTGACGGCGTTTGTCGGCGCCGATGGGCGGACCCAATATCGTACAGATATTTACAATTATGATCTCACCGCGCGATCCGGCGCACAAATTTTGCCAAAAGCTGAACAATTAATCAGGTAAATGAAGTAGTTCGGGAAAATTGATTGTCGTAAGTTATGGTAGAGAAGGGGCAATATCGCTGTAAGCCCCGTCTTTACTGGGGTTGGGCACCTTGACGCCAACTGTTCTGGCAGTTATGGTGCCCTTCGTGCGCTAAGCATATTTACGATAACATTGACCTGTAGACCTGATTATCATGGACAAATTTGACGCTAATCGCCGCAAGCTGCTGGCGCTAGGTGGTGTTGCGCTGGGCGCAGCGGCCATCTTACCGACGCCAGCATTTGCCACCCTCTCGACACCACGTCCGCGTATTTTAACGCTCAACAATCTTCACACCGGTGAGACGTTGAAAGCGGAGTTTTTCGATGGCAGAGGCTATATTCAGGATGAATTAGCAAGACTCAACCATTTTTTCCGTGATTACCGCGCGAATAAAATCAAAGCCATCGACCCAGGATTGTTTGATCAGCTTTTCCGCCTCCAGGGCCTGCTCGGAACCCGCAAGCCGGTGCAACTCGTTTCCGGTTATCGCTCTATTGATACCAATAACGAACTGCGCGCCCATAGCCGTGGGGTAGCCAAAAAAAGCTATCACACCAAAGGACAGGCGATGGATTTTCACATCGAAGGCGTTTCATTAGCCAATATTCGCAAAGCTGCGTTATCTATGCGCGCAGGTGGTGTAGGATATTACCCACGTAGCAACTTTGTGCATATTGATACCGGGCCAGCACGGCACTGGTAATAATGAAGGAGCAGTATGAACTATCGTATTATTCCGGTGACTGCGTTCTCCCAGAACTGTTCATTAATCTGGTGTGAACAAACCAAACTGGCCGCGCTTGTCGATCCCGGCGGAGATGCTGAGAAGATCAAGCAGGAAGTCGAAGCGTCCGGCGTGACGCTGATGCAGATTTTGCTGACCCATGGCCATCTTGACCATGTGGGGGCTGCGGCGGAGCTGGCGCAACATTACGGTGTGCCCGTGATTGGACCGGAAAAAGAAGATGAGTTCTGGCTGCAGGGTTTACCTGCCCAAAGCCGGATGTTTGGCCTCGATGAGTGTCAGCCTTTGACGCCCGATCGTTGGCTGAATGAAGGCGAGAGCGTTAGCGTCGGAAACGTGACGCTTCAGGTATTGCACTGCCCGGGCCACACGCCGGGACATATCGTCTTCTTTGACAACCAGTCACGGTTGCTCGTTTCGGGCGATGTGATTTTCAAAGGCGGCGTAGGACGCAGCGACTTCCCTCGCGGCGATCACGGTCAGTTGATCCAGTCGATTAAACAGAAGTTACTGCCGTTAGGCGATGACGTGACGTTTATTCCAGGGCACGGCCCGATGTCGACGTTAGGATATGAGCGGGTACATAACCCGTTCCTGCAGGATGAAATGCCTGTCTGGTAAATCCCATTAAAAAAGCCTGCATGATGCAGGCTTTTTTGTAGGTCGGGTAAGCGTAAGCGCCACCCGACAGACTTTTTTACAGCACAGCCACAATCGCTTCGCACAGCGGCGCCATGTTGTCCGGCGTCATACCCGCCACGTTCACACGCCCTGAAGCCACAGCATACACACCAAACTCTTCGCGCAGACGCAGAACCTGCTCTTTAGTCAGGCCGCTGAACGAGAACATTCCGTTCTGCTTGATGATGAAGCTAAAGTCGCGATCTGCGCCTTTCTCCGCCAGCGTGTTCACGAACAGCAGGCGCATGCGCTGGATACGCTGACGCATGTCGTTCAGCTCTTGCTCCCAGATGGCGCGCAGGGCGTCATTGCTGAGGATTGTCGCGACCACAGAGGCACCGTGTGCCGGTGGGTTGGAGTAGTTGGCACGAATGACTGACTTCATCTGGCTGAACGCGCGATCAACGATTTGCTCATCGGCGGCCACCAGCGTACAGGCACCCACACGCTCATTGTACAGGCCAAAGTTCTTGGAATAAGAACTCGCGACGATCAGTTCCTGATGAACAGCCGCAAAGGCGCGCAGGCCTTCAGCATCTTCTTCCAGACCGCGAGCAAAGCCCTGATAGGCGAAGTCGAATAGCGGCAGCCAGCCTTTTTCTACGGACAGTTTTGCCAGCTGTTCCCACTGCTCGAGCGTTGGATCAATACCGGTTGGGTTGTGGCAGCAGCCGTGGAACAGCACTACGTCACCGGCCTGGGCTTCGTTCAGGCTGGACAGCAATCCGTCGAAGTCCAGCGTGTGGTTCGCCGCGTCATAATAAGCATATTCACGCACTTCCAGACCCGCGGAGTTAAACACGCTCTTATGGTTCGGCCAGCTCGGGTTGCTCACCCAAACACGCTTCACAGAGGTGTTCTTCGCGAGGAAATCCGCCGCGACGCGTAATGCGCCGGTACCGCCAGGCGTCTGGGCTGTGCGGGCACGCTTATCGCTGATAATCGTGCTGCCTTTACCAAACAGCAGTTCCTGAGTGCAACGACCAAATTCCGGGATACCGTCGATACCGAGGTAGTTTTTGGTGTTTTCATTTTCCAGCAGATACTGCTCAGCTTTTTTAACGCTGGTCAGGACCGGAGTCTTGCCGGTTTCATCTTTATAGACACCAATACCCAGGTTGATTTTTCCAGGGCGGTCATCGGCACGAAACAGATCGGCCAGGCCCAGAATAGGGTCGGCAGGGGCGGCGGTAATGTTCTCAAACATGACGAGGTTCCATTGTGATTACAGAAGTGAAATCCGCTATCAGGTTAACGGTAGATTTACAAAATGCCAACCGTTTGCGACAAAAAGCGTGCGCCTTTTCAAAAGACGCCATTTTTTTCTTTCAGCCATAAAAAAACAGGACCGAAGTCCTGTTTTCTAGGCATTTAGCAGAGAGGGCTGCTTATTAGAACTGGTAAGTCACACCAACAGCTGCCATGTCGTCGTTGCCGTTGATACCGCCAACGGATTCAGCGTATGCAGTGTCTTTGTCCAGCAGGTTGATGTAGTAGTCAGCCCACACGTTGAAGTTTTTGTTGAAGTAGTAAGTTCCGCCAACCTGGATGAATTTCGCCAGGTCTGCATCGCCGCCAGAGAAAGTACCAGTTGGGGACAGGTTCTTACCTTTGGTCTGAACGTAGGAGATTGCAGGACGCAGGCCGAAGTCGAACTGGTACTGAGCAACAACTTCAAAGTTCTGAGTTTTGTTTGCGAAACCGCCGTCACCGTTAGGACCGTCAGTACGGGTGGTGTTACGGGTTTCAGCATAGGTGGTTGCCAGGTAGATGTTGTTAGCATCATATTTCAGACCCAGACCCCATGCTTCAGCTTTGTCGCCTTTACCGTCAGCTTTCTGATTCAGAGTACGGTTTGCGTTGCTGTAAGATGCGATTGCACCGAAGCCTTCACCGAAGTCATAACCCAGAGAGTAACCTACGCCGTCACCGTTAGAGGTTTTAACGTCAGTACGGTCGTTTTTACCCTGGTACTGAACGCCCATGCTCAGACCATCAACCAGACCGAAGAAATCGCTGTTACGGTAGGTCAGCAGGCCGGTGCTACGGCTGGTCATGAAGTTGTCAACATAGTTGCCACCCCAGGTCATACCGGAGAAGGATGGAGCCATATCGGTGTAGGATTCTACGTCGTAAACGATACCGTAGTTACGACCGTAGTCGATGCTACCAGCGTCGCCTGCTTTCAGACCAGCGAATGCCAGACGGTTTTTGTTAGTCTGAGCACCACCTTCAGCCTGGTTGGCTGCGAAGCGGTATTCCCACTGGCCGTAACCGGTCAGTTGGTCGTTGATCTGAGTTTCGCCTTTGAAACCGATCTGCGCATAGGTTGCGTCGTTGTTGTTGGTGTCATCACCGGAAGTCACGAAATCGTGTTCGGCGTTAACTTTACCGTAGAAGTCCAGCTTGTTGCCGCTTTTGTTATAGATTTCTGCAGCGTTTGCTGCACCGGCTACCAGCAGGGCAGGGATAACCACTGCCAGGATATTGCGCTTCATCATTATTTATTACCCTCATTGGTTTTTTTATGACACTCGCCACTGCCGTCAATAAATTCTGTCAATAAATATTTCCGGAACTATTGATGAGAGTTAGGTGTCTTTATGTATCTGACAGGCATCTTTCCATTCATATAGCCGTTTCGCTAGCCTGAAAGTGCTACAAAGATAAAGATTGAGTAACAAAAAGAAATAATATGTAACTAAATGTGAATTATTGGGAACTTTGTGAAGCACCTCAAATTTCAGAACTGATTGCTGAATAAAAACACTAACCCATTCCTATATATATGAATTGCTTATATTTAATTTTGATAAAGGCGTTTCGTATCAACAGAAGTTAAACAACTCACTTTTTCTTATTGTTTACATTAGCCATCCAGGCGGCTGTGTAAGTGAGCGTTTTTTGTGCTAAAGCATTTCAATGGCATTAGGCGCAATAAGAATGCGGTTTATTTTTTGTTCGTAGATGTTTCGTGGAAATAAAACGTAACAGGTGGAATATTTGGCGGGGTTGCAATTGGAAGTTACTGACTTTCGGCTGACATAAATTGACAGTACAGAATAAAATAACGGCCAGCAGTTGCTGGCCGTTATTAATAGTTGCGCTTAGAAACTGGCGTTGCGTGGGGTACGTGGGAACGGGATCACATCTCGCACGTTCTGCACACCGGTGACATAGGCAATCAAACGCTCGAAGCCCAGACCAAAACCAGAGTGTGGCACGGTGCCGTAACGGCGCAGGTCACGATACCAGCTGTAATCGGCTGGATTCAGACCCATCTCTTCCATACGCGCATCGAGCACATCGAGACGCTCTTCACGCTGGGAGCCACCGATGATCTCACCGATGCCTGGGGCCAGTACGTCCATCGCGGCAACGGTTTTACCGTCTTCGTTAAGGCGCATGTAGAAGGCCTTAATGTCTTTCGGATAGTTTTTCACAACCACCGGGGCTTTGAAGTGTTTCTCAGCCAGGTAACGTTCGTGTTCGGAAGACAAATCCACGCCCCAGTAAACCGGGTTCTCGAATTTCTCGCCGCATTTCTCCAGAATCGCCACCGCGTCGGTGTAATCCACCTGGGCGAAATCTGCAGAGACGAAACGCACCAGACGGGCAACCGCATCGCTGTCGACACGCTCTGCGAAGAATTTCATGTCGTCAGCGCGCTCTTCCAGAACCGCTTTGAAGACATACTTCAGCATCGCTTCCGCCAGACCGGCCACGTCATTCAGATCGGCAAACGCCACTTCCGGCTCCAGCATCCAGAATTCCGCCAGGTGGCGGCTGGTGTTGGAGTTTTCAGCACGGAAGGTTGGGCCGAAGGTGTAGATTTTGGACAACGCACAGGCGTAAGTTTCGCCGTTCAGCTGGCCGGATACGGTCAGGAACGCCTCTTTACCGAAGAAGTCCTGGTCGAAATCGACTTTGCCTTCTGGCGTACGCGGCAGGTTTTCCAGATCCAGCGTCGAAACGCGGAACATCTCGCCCGCGCCTTCGGTATCGGATGCGGTAATCAGCGGGGTAGACACCCAGAAGTAACCCTGCTCGTCGAAGAAACGATGCAGCGCTTGCGCCAGTGTGTGACGAACACGCGCTACGGCACCAATCATGTTGGTACGCGGGCGAAGGTGAGCCACTTCGCGCAGGTATTCGATGCTGTGGCGTTTTGCCGCCATCGGGTAGGTGTCTGGATCTTCAACCCAGCCGGTCACTTCGACAGACGTTGCCTGCAGTTCGAAGCTCTGGCCCTGGCCCGGAGAGGCGACGACGGTCCCGGTCACGATCACGGAACAGCCGGTAGTCAGGCGCAGCACTTCGTCATTGTAATTGGGCAGAGAATTATTAATTACGGCCTGTACAGGATCAAAGCAGGAACCGTCATAGACGGCGAGGAAGGAGATGCCAGCTTTAGAATCTCGGCGAGTACGCACCCATCCGCGCACGGTGACTTCTTGGTCAACGGCGACGCGGCCCTGGAGTACGTCGGCTACAGGCACAACGCTCATAATATTCTCTCTGTTAATAGTCGGAAAAAATAGATATTTGTCCGCCCTTATAGGGGGGATATCTATGTTACCTGGCATCCGCCGTCAGACAAGCAGATTTCGCAGCGAAAAGAGAGAAATTAGTAAAAATTTAGGCAGGGGGCCGGTAAGCCCCCACAAGAGGATTAGCTGGCTTTCTTAATCTGGGGCAGATCGAAGGCTTTTCGCAGGGCGCGCACGAAGGCTTTGTCATGACAGATGGTTTTACCCGGGCTGTCAGAGAGCTTGGCGACCGGCTTGCCGTTACATTCCACCAGTTTGATCACGATATTCAGCGGTTTCACTTGAGGGATATCGCAGGTCAGTCGCGTACCGATCCCAAAGCTCAGGTTAACGCGGGAGGAGAACTGGCGGTAGAGATCGACCGCTTTCGGCAGATCGAGGTTATCCGAGAAGACCAGCACTTTGGTGAGCGGATCGATACCCAGCTTCTGATAATGGGCGATCGCTTTTTCACCCCATTCCACCGGATCCCCGG
The DNA here is from genome assembly GCF_058791735.1 of Lelliottia sp. EB106-05-01-XG201. Classification (NCBI taxonomy): domain Bacteria; kingdom Pseudomonadati; phylum Pseudomonadota; class Gammaproteobacteria; order Enterobacterales; family Enterobacteriaceae; genus Lelliottia; species Lelliottia sp. EB106-05-01-XG201. The sequence goes on along the minus strand of NZ_JBYTDV010000001.1, from coordinate 3,020,745 downwards.
AGTCATGGCGCAGGCCCTGATAGCGGTTGGCAAATTCTGGCCCGAAGTCGCGCAGGAACGCGTCCATCGTTATACAGTCCGTGAGGGCAATTCCCAGCTGATCCGGATATTCTTCAAGCCAGGCGGCGAGCGCGGCGCGCTGGCTGGTGGCGAGATCGGGGCTGATCTGCTGATGTGCCTGGAACCATTCGTGGGCCTGGGTGCCCATAGGCGTCAGGTTGCGGCGACGCGCTAAATCGTAGTTGCTGGTGCCGACAAACCACGGCTCCTGCTGCAAACGTTCGACAATCGCCTGCTGCACTTCGCGAGAGAAACGACGGCGTGTACCGAAATCCATCAGACGGAAACGGGACATATCCACCGATTCCGTCATTCGATTGAAATCAACCAGTTTGCTTTCGAGTGTTTCCAGCGCCTGCTCAACGCCCACTTCCGGCGAACGGTAGCGGTGCACAATCTCGCTGATCACCGCCAGCAGCGGGACTTCCCACATGATCACTTCCCGCCACGGCCCGGCCAGACGAATGTGCAGCCGACCATTATTATTGGTGACGGTGACCTGTTCGGGGTTGTAGCGGAAATCGCGCAGCCAGTCTAAGTAGTCGGCTTTAAAGAAGGGGAGGCCAGAGAGCCACTGGTATTCGTCGTCCTGCAGAGTCAGATGCTGCATGGCATCGACCTGTTCACGGATCGTATCAGCGTAAATACCGAGCAAGTCATCACCGCGGCAGCGGAATTCAGCCGCTACTTCTACATCATAGTAATGGTGAAAAACGGCTTGCTGCATATGCAGTTTATACGCGTCGGTATCCAGCAGTGTATGCAGAACAGGGGAAGCGAATTGAGTCATAGGTGCGCAGTAGCATCCTCTCACGGGAGCGTTTAGTACAATAAACAACTATTGAAACCGCTGGAGTATACCTTGTTTAGCGATTTATTGAACCCCGATCACAACATAAGCTGCCGTTATGGTCGAGAGCATTTCGTGCCCCGTGTTATACGAATGTAGCAAAATTGGGTTTTCGCCCTGAAAAGATGAACATTCTGCGTAGCGCGTTTTACACAACAGGAATAGACTGGATTCGTTATTCGACAAACGATGCATAAGGTTTTCTATGACACAACAGCCACAAGCCAAATACCGCCACGACTACCGTGCGCCGGAATACCTGATTAGCGATATCGATCTGACTTTTGACCTGGATGCCACCAAAACCGTTGTCACGGCCGTAAGCCAGGTCACACGCCAAAGTGCGACGGCTGTACCGCTGCGTCTCGACGGTGAAGACCTGACGCTGGTCTCGATCCACGTCAACGACGAAGCGTGGACAGACTATAAAGAAGAAGAGAGCCAACTGGTCATTAACAATCTGCCAGAGCGTTTCTCCCTGCGCATCGTGACCGAAATCAGCCCGGCGTCCAACACCGCGCTGGAAGGCCTGTATCAGTCAGGCGTTGCGCTTTGCACTCAGTGCGAAGCCGAAGGTTTCCGCCATATCACCTGGTATCTGGACCGCCCGGACGTTCTGGCGCGTTTCACCACCAAAATCATTGCCGATAAAAAACTCTATCCGTACCTGCTCTCCAACGGTAACCGTGTGGGGCAGGGCGAGCTGGAAAATGGCCGTCACTGGACACAGTGGCAGGATCCGTTCCCGAAACCCTGCTACCTGTTTGCGCTGGTAGCGGGTGATTTCGACGTGCTGCGCGATACCTTCAAAACCCGCTCCGGCCGCGATGTGGCGCTGGAGCTGTTTGTCGATCGCGGCAACCTCGATCGCGCGCCGTGGGCCATGACGTCGCTCATCAACTCCATGAAATGGGATGAAGAGCGTTTCGGCCTCGAGTACGATCTCGACATCTATATGATTGTCGCCGTCGACTTCTTTAATATGGGCGCGATGGAGAACAAAGGCCTGAACGTCTTTAACTCCAAATACGTGCTGGCGCGTACCGACACCGCCACCGATAAAGATTACCTCGATATCGAACGCGTCATCGGCCACGAATATTTCCACAACTGGACCGGCAACCGCGTGACCTGCCGCGACTGGTTCCAGTTGAGCCTGAAAGAAGGTCTGACCGTGTTCCGCGATCAGGAGTTCAGCTCCGATCTCGGTTCCCGCGCCGTGAACCGCATCAGCAACGTGCGCACCATGCGCGGTCTGCAGTTCGCCGAAGACGCCAGCCCAATGGCGCACCCGATTCGTCCGGACAAAGTGATTGAGATGAACAACTTCTACACCCTGACGGTGTACGAGAAAGGTTCTGAAATCATCCGCATGATCCACACTCTGCTCGGCGAAGAGAACTTCCAGAAAGGGATGCAGCTCTATTTCGAGCGTCACGACGGCAGCGCCGCCACCTGCGACGATTTCGTGCAGGCGATGGAAGACGCGTCCAACGTCGATCTCTCCCATTTCCGCCGCTGGTACAGCCAGGCCGGGACGCCGATTGTCACCGTGAAAGATGACTACAACCCGGAAACTGAGCAGTACACCCTGACCATCAGCCAGCGCACGCCGCCGACGGCTGAACAGGAAGAGAAGCACCCGCTGCACATTCCGTTCAGCATCGAGCTGTACGATAACGAAGGCAAAGTGATCCCGCTGCAGAAGGGCGGTCATCCGGTGCATCAGGTGCTGAATGTGACCCAGGCGGAGCAGACTTTTATCTTTGATAATGTCTACTTCCAGCCTGTTCCGGCGCTGCTGTGCGAATTCTCCGCACCGGTGAAACTGGAATATAAGTGGAGCGATCAGCAGCTCACCTTCCTGATGCGTCATGCGCGCAACGATTTCTCCCGCTGGGATGCCGCGCAGAGCCTGCTGGCAACCTATATCAAACTGAACGTGAACCGTCATCAGCAGGGTCAGCCGCTGTCGCTGCCTGTACACGTGGCCGACGCGTTCCGCGCGATTCTGCTGGATGAGAAAATCGACCCGGCGCTGGCCGCTGAGATCCTGACCCTGCCTTCCGCGAACGAAATCGCCGAGCTGTTCGAGATCATCGATCCGATCGCGATTACCGCCGTGCGTGAAGCCCTGACCCGTACGCTGGCGACCGAACTGGCCGACGAGTTCCTGGCGATCTACAACGCTAATAAGCTCGACGAATACCGCGTGGAACACGCCGATATCGGCAAGCGTTCCCTGCGTAATACCTGTCTGCGCTATCTGGCGTTTGGTGAAACCGAGCTGGCGAACACGCTGGTCAGCAAGCAGTATCACGAAGCGGATAACATGACCGACGCGTTAGCGGCTCTGGCGGCGAGCGTGGCGGCAGAGCTGCCGTGCCGCGATGGGCTGATGCAGGAGTACGATGACAAGTGGCATCAGGACGGTCTGGTGATGGATAAGTGGTTTATCCTGCAATCCACCAGCCCGGCGGCGGATGTGCTGAGCAACGTGCGCAATCTGCTGAAACACCGCTCCTTCACCATGAGCAACCCGAACCGCGTACGTTCCCTGATTGGCGCGTTTGCCAGCAGCAACCCGGCCGCTTTCCATGCGGAAGATGGCAGCGGGTATCAGTTCATGGTGGAAATGCTGACCGAGCTGAACAGCCGTAACCCGCAGGTGGCGTCGCGTCTGATTGAGCCGCTGATCCGTCTGAAACGTTACGATGCGTCGCGCCAGGCGAAAATGCGTGCCGCGCTGGAGCAGTTGAAAGGGCTGGAAAATCTGTCGGGCGATCTGTTCGAGAAGATTACGAAGGCGCTGGCCTGAGTGAATGCCCGGTGGCGCTAGCGCTTACCGGGCCTACAACGGCACAATACTCGTAGGCCGGGCAAGGCGAAGCCGCCGCCCGGCTTTTTTCTACCCGTGACGCCGGACCTGCACTTCAGTCGCGCCACGCTTCATCACTCTTTCCAGCACTTCCGCTTCCAGCTCCGCCAGCCGTGCCGATCCTTTGCGCCGTGGGCGCGGAATATCCACCGCCACATCCAGCCCAATTTTGCCTTCCTCAATTAACAAAACCCTATCGGCCATTGCCACCGCTTCGCTCACATCGTGCGTCACCAGCAGCACAGTAAAGCCATGCTCCTGCCAAAGCGACTCGATCAGATCCTGCATTTCAATGCGCGTCAGCGCATCCAGCGCCCCGAGCGGCTCATCCAGCAGCAATAGACCGGGGCGATGGATCAACGCCCGCGCCAGCGCCACGCGCTGTTTTTGACCGCCGGAGAGAGCGGCTGGCCATTCGCCCGCGCGGTTTTCCAGCCCGACGGCGCTCAACGCCTGACGCGCGTTGTCCCGCCAGTTGCCTTTGAGCCCCAGGCCGACGTTGTCGATCACCGTTTTCCACGGCAGCAGGCGCGCATCCTGGAACATCATCCGGGTGTCATCCTGAATATCCGCCAGCGGCGTATTGCCCGCCAGCAGCTCCCCGCCGTTTGGCGCTTCCAGCCCGGCCAGCAGCCGCAGCAGGGTGCTTTTCCCTCCGCCGCTGCGCCCGACCACGGCAACGAATTGTCCGGCAGGAATGTGCAAATCTAAAGCATTCAGAATGGTGTTATCGCCATAGCGTTTGGTGACGCCATTAAGCAGGAGCGGCGTGCCCTGAGTTAAACGAGCCGTATTCATGCGTTGGCCTCCTTCGTGGAATAGGCCGGGTTCCAGCGCAGCCAGCTACGCTCCAGCCACTGAGCGCTGACGTCGGCGAGTTTGCCGAGCAGGGCGTAAAGAATGATGGCAACCACCACCACGTCGGTTTGCAGGAATTCGCGGGCATTCATCGCCAGGTAGCCGATACCGGAGTTGGCCGAGATGGTTTCCGCGACGATCAGCGTCAGCCACATCAGACCGAGCGCAAACCGCACGCCGACCATAATCGACGGCAGCGCACCCGGCAGGATCACGTGAACAAACAAGGCAAAGCCGGACAAGCCGTAGCTGCGCGCCATCTCCACCAGTCCGCGATCGATATTACGAATACCGTGCCAGGTATTGATGTAGATCGGGAACAGGGTACCGAGGGCAACGAGGAAAATCTTGGCGCTCTCGTCGATGCCAAACCACAGAATCACCAGCGGGATCAGCGCCAGATGCGGCACGTTGCGCAGCATCTGGATTGAGGTATCCAGCAAACGCTCGCCCCAGCGGGACAGGCCGCTGATGAGGCCCAGCGTCAGGCCAATTGAGCCGCCGATGGAAAAGCCAATCAGCGCGCGCCAGGAGCTGATCGCCAGATGCTGCCACAGCTCGCCGCTGGAACTGAGCGACCAGAACGCCTCCACGACGCCCTCTGGGGAGGGCAAAATGCGGCTCGACAACCATCCCACGGACGAGGCGATTTGCCAGACAATCACAATGCCGACGGGCAGAAACCAGGGGGCCAGCCGCAGCAGCCATTTTTGGGATGGATTTGCCATAGGGACCTCGTTAGCTCTGCGCGACTTTTCGCGGGATAAACTCATTCGCCACGGCTTCGCCCTGAAGCTGGAGCGTGCGCGGCTGCGGGATTTCCGGGATCGCGACGTCCAGGTGCGGGAACAGTAACTCACCGACCTTGTACGCCTCTTCCAGATGCGGATAGCCGGACAAAATAAAGCTGTCGATACCGAGATCCGCATACTCGTTAATCCGCGCCGCCACCGTTGGACCATCGCCCACCAGCGCCGTACCCGCTCCGCCGCGAACCAGGCCTACGCCCGCCCACAGGTTCGGGCTGATTTCGAGATTCTCCCGCTTTCCTTTATGCAGAGAAGCCATGCGGTGCTGGCCCACGGAATCGGTTTTCGCCAGCGCAGCCTGCGCTTTGGCGATAGTCTCATCGTCAAGGTGCGAAATCAGACGATCGGCAGCCTGCCAGGCCTCGGCGTTGGTTTCGCGCACGATGACGTGCAGACGAATCCCGAAACGCACTTTGCGCCCGTGTGCGGCGGCTTTGGCGCGAACCTGCTCAATTTTCTCTTTCACCAGTTCCGGTGGTTCGCCCCAGGTCAGATAGAGATCGACCTGCTCGGCAGCCAGATCCTGCGCCACATCCGAGGAGCCGCCGAAGTAGAGCGGAGGACGCGGCTGCTGGACCGGGGCAAACAGCAGCTTCGCGTCGCGAACGCGTATATGTTTCCCCTCGTAAGTGACGGTTTCACCCTCCAGCAAACGTCTCCAGACGCGGGTGAATTCCGCTGAGGCTTCGTAGCGTTCCGTGTGATCGAGGAACACGCCGTCGCCCGCGAGCTCCTGCGGGTCGCTGCCGGTCACCAGGTTAAACAGCGCGCGGCCATTTGAAAGCCGGTCGAGCGTTGCGGCCTGGCGGGCAGCGACGGTCGGGGAGATCACGCTTGGGCGCAGGGCCACCAGGAATTTCAGGCGCTGTGTGACCGGAATCATCGAGGCGGCAACCAGCCATGCATCTTCGCAGGAGCGCCCGGTCGGGATCAGCACGCCGGTAAAACCGATTCTGTCGGCGGCCTGCGCGATTTGCTGCAGATAGCCGTAGTCCACCGGGCGCGCGCCCTCTTCGGTGCCTAGATAATGCCCATCACCGTGGGTCGGTAAAAACCAGAACAGATTCAGACTCATGATTTCGATCCTTCTTTGTCAGAGGGTTGCCAGATGCGGTCGCGAATATCGATTTTCTTCGGCACGAGACGATTCTCGTAAAACAGGTCCGCGGTCTGCTGCTGCAGGACGGCGGTTTTGGCGTCAACGGGTTTGATCACCGTGGTTGGGCGATGATCCAGATAGCTGGCGATCACCGGCTCCGGCAGGCCCATGGTTTTGGCGAGCAGGGCGATGCTTTCCTGACGCTGGCTCTGGGTCAGCGCGTCCGCCTCGCTAAAGGTATTCAACACGCCCTGGACAAATTCACCGTTCTTTTCCGCATACGGGCGAGCGGCCAGGTAGAACGAACCGGTCTGTTTCAGCGTTTCACCATCTTTCAGCACCCGCACGCCACCCTGCAGCAACGCCGCGGAGTAGTACGGGTCCCAGATTGCCCAGGCGTCGACATTGTTTTGCTGGAACGCCGCGCGGGCATCCGCCGGCGTTAAATAGATGGGCTGAATATCCTTGAACGACAGGCCCGCCTGCTGAAGGGCGCGTAGAAGTAAATTGTGCGAACTGGAACCTTTCTGGAACGCGACTTTATGGCCTTTCAGATCCGCGACGGTTTTGATCGGGCTGTTCTCGGGCACCAGAATCACTTCCGCTTTCGGCTTCGGTGGCTCAACGCCGACGTAGACCAGATCAGCGCCTGCAGCTTGCGCAAAAATCGGCGGAATGTCGCCGGTACTGCCCAAATCAATGCTGCCAACGTTGAGCGCCTCAAGCATCTGCGGCCCGGCCGGGAACTCGACCCAGGAGAATTGGGTGTTCGGGTAGCGCTTCTCCAGCAGCTGATGGCTTTTCGCCAGCACCATGCTGACGCTGCCTTTCTGGTAGCCGATGCGCAGGCTTTCCGGCGCGGGTTCCGCTGCCTGAGCCAGCGCAGAGACCGCAACCAGGGCGGTCAAAAGTGTTTTAAACATGGGCGACTCCTTTCAGACGGCCAAAAGCGGGGGCCTGCACGTCGCGGCGATGCAGTGCCTGCCAGAAAGTTTCCAGCGCGGTATCGAGGCGCAGGTGTAAGTTGGGGGTGAACTGCGGCTTGTGCTGGTAATCGACAATTTGCGAGTCATCCGCAAACACGCCGTGCAGGATCTCCTGCGCTTTCAGCGCATTCAGAACCGGCTTGAGGGCGTAATCCACCGCCAGCATGTGGGCGACGGTACCTCCAGTGGCCAGCGGAAGCACCACTTTTCCCTCCAGGGCACGCTCAGGCAGCAAATCGAGCAGGGTTTTCAGTGCGCCCGAAAACGACGCTTTATAAATGGGCGTCGCGACAATCAGACCGTCAGCCCCTTTGAGCTGCTCAATCAGCGCCTGCAGCGCCGGGCTGTCGAAGCGGGCATAAAGCAGATCTTCAGGCTCAAAGTTATGCAGATTCCAGTGACACACCTCCACGTTCAGCGAATTGAGTTGCTCGCGGGCATACTCCAGCAGGGCGCTGGAGCGTGAAGGGAAACGCGGACTTCCGGCCAACGTGATGACGCGCATGTTTGCTCCTTATAACTATTTGTTTGCTTTTATCTAACATTCATAACAATTTTCAGGAGTGTGACATTGCGGGGTTATTCCACTAAATGATTTATCTGAAATTAAAATGCCGAAAATTGCATAAGAAAGAAGCAGAAAGGTAAACGATTGCGCTTTACGAGGATTTTTTGCCGCAGGTCAATTCCCTTTCCCGGCGCGATCGCTGATAATCCGTGTCCGGTTTGCACACCGGAATCCAGGAGAGTTCATGTACTACCCCTTCGTTCGTAAAGCCCTTTTTCAGCTCGATCCAGAGCGCGCTCATGAATTGACATTCCAGCAGTTACGCCGCATTACAGGAACGCCTCTTGAAGCGCTGGTGCGCCAGAAAGTGCAGGAAAAACCTGTCTCGTGCATGGGCCTGACGTTTAAAAATCCTCTGGGGCTGGCAGCAGGCCTCGACAAGAACGGCGAATGCATTGACGCCCTGGGCGCGATGGGGTTCGGCTCCATCGAAGTCGGCACCGTGACGCCACGTCCTCAGGACGGGAATGACAAGCCGCGCCTGTTCCGCCTGGTTGAAGCCGAAGGGTTGATCAACCGGATGGGCTTTAATAACCACGGTGTTGATCACCTGGTAGAGAACGTAAAAAAAGCCCATTTTGACGGCGTGCTCGGGATTAATATCGGCAAAAATAAAGATACGCCGGTGGAACAGGGGAAAGATGACTATCTGATTTGTATGGAAAAAGTCTATGCCTATGCCGGTTATATTGCGATTAATATCTCTTCGCCAAATACCCCAGGCCTGCGTACACTTCAATATGGTGAAGCGCTGGACGATCTCTTAAGTGCGATCAAAAATAAGCAGAATGAGCTGCAGAATACCCACCATAAATATGTTCCGATCGCGGTGAAGATCGCCCCGGATCTTTCTGTCGAAGAATTGATCCAGGTGGCCGACAGTTTGGTTCGCCATAATATTGATGGTGTTATTGCGACCAATACGACACTCGATCGTTCCCTGGTTCAGGGAATGAAAAACTGTGACCAAATGGGTGGCCTAAGCGGTCGTCCGGTACAATTAAAAAGCACCGAAATTATTCGCGCGCTGTCGGCGGAATTAAAGGGTCGCTTACCGATCATCGGCGTGGGTGGCATCGACTCCGTCATCGCGGCCCGCGAGAAGATGGCGGCGGGTGCGTCGCTGGTGCAAATCTATTCCGGCTTTATTTTTAAAGGCCCGCAATTGATTAAAGAAATCGTTAATCATATCTAATCTTTTCTCCATATCAGACAACCAGGGCTTTATTTCCAGCCCTGGTTGTTTTATATTCCGTCTTTGTTGCTTATTTAGACATTATGGTCTTTTATTATTGATGTTATAAAACGAAGCGACAATTCGGACATTTTAAGAACAGGACGTTGTGGGGAAGGAGAGGAAAATGCGAATAAAACCTGACGATAACTGGCGCTGGTATTTTTGCGATGAGCACGATCGAATGATGCTCGATTTAGCCAATGGCATGTTATTTCGCTCTCGTTTCGCTCGCCGAATGCTGACCCCGGATGCGTTTGCGCCGTCAGGCTTTTGCGTTGACGATGCTGCGCTGTTTTTCTCATTTGAAGAGAAATGTCGCGATCTGATCCTCTCTAAAGAGCAGCGTGCCGAACTGGTGCTCAATGCGCTGGTGGCGATCCGCTTCCTGAAACCGCAGATGCCAAAAAGCTGGCACTTCCTCGCTCACGGCCAGTCCTGGTCGCCGATCACCGGTGATGCGGCCTGCGTCAATTTGAGTGATACCTCGGAAGAGGTGAGTTTGCTGGTGGTCGAGCCGGGCGAAAATGCCGCCCTGTGCCTGCTGGCGCAACCCGGCGTGGTGATTGCCGGGCGCACAATGCAGCTGGGTGATGCGATTAAAGTGATGAACGACCGACTGAAACCGCAACTGCGTATGGATTCGTTCAGCCTCGAACAGGCCGTTTAAAGCTCTAGCTGCACAGACGTTTTCGGAATGCAGCTACAGCACAGAATGGTTCCATCCTCGCTTACCGCTGATTTCTTCAGCGCCGTCACTTCGCCATCGACCAGGGTGATGCGACAACTTCCACAGATCCCCGCACGACACGAATAAGGCACGCGGATCCCCGCTTGTTCCAGCTGTTCCAGCAGTACCTGCTGATTATTTCCCGGCAGCGTTTTGCCTTGCCACTGAATGGTCACCGCCGACACCGGCTGAGTGATGGCTTCAGCCTCTTCTTCTTCCTCCGGCCCGTGACCGTAAACTCTTGCCGGTCCCGTTGACAGAATTTCGATCTCATCACCCACGCGGATCACGCCGCTGCTGCGGGGGATCAGGTTCTGGCCAAAATCGACGTCGCCGTTATCCTGCGCGGTGCGGAAAGATTGCAACGTTTTCAGCGGCTCGCCGGAAGGGTGCTTTTGACCTTTCTCCGGGCTGATAGTCGTGAAGATGCAGCGGCTGCAGGGTTTCGCCACATCAAAAATCACGCTGCCAATGCGGATAACCTTCCAGGTGTCCTCTTCCCAGGCCTGTGCGCCGGTCACCACCAGGTTGGGGCGGAACTGCTCCATTTGCACGCTGGCGGAACAGCGGTTTTGCAGATCGCGCAGGGAGGCATCGTTGGTGAGCAGGTAAGGAAAACCGTCGGCAAAGGAGAGGGGAACGGCTTCGAAACGCTTCACGCGACGCGTCAGTTCCGGTCCGACCCAGCGCAGCTGTACGGCGCGAGAGAAAAATCCGCTGAGCCAGGTGTTGATCTCTTCGGGGGCGACGCGGGCAGTAAAATGGTTGCCCCAGACTTCGGTGGGCGCATCGACGGCGGCGAAGTCGCTAAAGCGCGCGATCACGCTGGACCCATCCGGCGCGGTCAGATGTAAGCCATCGTGAAGCGGAGCAGGAGTAAAGCGCACCATCTGCGGGAACTGGCGGGCGGTGATGAAGGTACCGTCCGGTTCGGTGATCATAAAAATGCGATCAAAGGCGAAGCCGCTGACGTCAGCAAGCGCATGGGTCAGGCCAATGCCGCGCATGGATTTGACCGGATGAATAAAAAGCCTGGATAACGTCGCCACTGTTCACGCCCTCGAACGATTTAAAATAAGCCCTCAACTTTAGGACATAGCGCACATATTAGCTATAATGCGCAGCAATTTTCTACGAGTAATAAGTGACGATATGAATTCTCTGTTTGCCAGTACGGCCCGTGGGCTGGAAGAGCTGTTAAAAACTGAACTGGAAAGCCTTGGCGCGCTGGAGTGTCAGGTGGTTCAGGGTGGTGTCCATTTCGAGGGCGACACACGGCTTATTTACCAGAGCCTGATGTGGAGCCGCCTGGCGTCGCGCATTATGTTGCCGCTGGGTGCCTGTAAGGTCTACAGCGACCTTGACCTGTACCTCGGCGTACAGGCGACCGACTGGACAGAGATCTTCGCCCCAGGCGCAACCTTTGCCGTGCATTTCAGCGGTCTGAACGACGAAATCCGTAATAGCCAGTACGGCGCGCTGAAAGTGAAAGACGCCATCGTGGACAGCTTTACGCGTAAAAACCTCGAGCGCCCGAACGTCGATCGTGAAAATCCCGATCTGCGCATTAACGTATGGCTCAATAAAGAGACGGCACATATCTCCCTGGATCTGTGCGGCGAAGGTCTGCATCAGCGTGGGTATCGCGATCGCGCTGGTATTGCGCCGATCAAAGAGAACCTGGCTGCGGCTATCGTGATGCGTTCCGGCTGGCAGCCGGGCACGCCGCTGCTCGATCCGATGTGTGGTTCCGGTACTTTGCTGATCGAAGCGGCGATGATGGCGACGGATCGTGCGCCGGGTCTGCACCGCGGACAGTGGGGCTTCAGCGGCTGGGCGCAGCACGACGATGCCCTCTGGAAAGAGGTTAAAGCCGAAGCGCAGGTTCGTGCGCGTAAAGGCCTGGCAGACTACACCTCCCGTTTCTACGGCTCGGACAGCGACGCTCGCGTGATTGAACGCGCGCGCAGCAACGCCCGTCGCGCCGGTATCGGCGAACTGATCGATTTCGAGGTGAAAGACGTCGCCCAGTTAACCAATCCACTGCCGAAAGGCCCGTACGGTACGGTGATCAGTAACCCACCGTACGGCGAGCGTCTGGACAGCGAACCGGCACTGATCGCGCTGCATAGCCTGTTTGGTCGCACCATGAAAGACGCGTTCGGCGGCTGGAGTCTGTCGCTGTTTAGCGGTTCTCCGGAACTGCTGAGCTGCCTGCAGCTGCGCGCCGAGCGCCAGTTCAAAGCCAAAAACGGCCCGCTGGACTGTGTGCAGAAAAACTACCATCTGACCGAGAAAGACGGCGACAGCAAACCGTCTACGGTGGCGGAAGATTACGCCAACCGTCTGCGTAAGAATCTGAAGAAATTCGAAAAGTGGGCGAAACAGGAAGGTATCGAATGCTATCGCATTTACGATGCCGATCTGCCGGAATATAACGTGGCGGTTGACCGTTACGCGGACTGGGTGGTGGTGCAGGAATACGCCGCGCCGAAAACTATCGATGCGCAAAAAGCGCGTCAGCGTTTGCTGGATATCATTGCTGCGACCATTGGCGTGCTGGGCATCGCCCCGAACAAACTGATCCTGAAAACCCGCGAGCGCCAGAAAGGGACCAATCAGTATCAGAAGATGGGCGATAAGGGCGACTTTATCGAAGTGGGCGAGTACAACGCGCGCCTGTGGGTCAACCTGACGGATTACCTCGACACCGGTCTGTTCCTCGACCACCGTATCGCGCGTCGTATGCTGGGCCAGATGAGCAAAGGGAAAGACTTCCTCAACCTGTTCGCCTATACCGGTAGCGCCAGCGTTCATGCGGGTTTGGGCGGTGCGCGCAGCACCACTACCGTCGATATGTCGCGTACCTATCTGGAGTGGGCAGAGCGCAACCTGCGTCTCAACGGCCTGACCGGGCGTCAGCATCGCCTGATGCAAGCGGACGTGCTGGGCTGGCTGCGGGATACGGACGAGCAGTTCGATTTGATCTTCATCGATCCGCCGACTTTCTCTAACTCGAAACGTATGGAAGACTCCTTCGACGTTCAGCGCGATCACCTGCGTCTAATGACCGACCTGAAACGTCTGCTGCGTAAAGGCGGCACCATTATGTTCTCGAACAACAAACGCGGCTTCCGCATGGACAATGACGGGCTGGAAAAACTGGGGCTGCAAGCACAAGAAATCAGCCAAAAAACGCTGTCTCAGGACTTCGCCCGTAACCGTCAAATTCACAACTGCTGGTTGATTACCGCAGTCTGAAAGGAAATATAAATGTCATTAATTAGCATGCACGGCGCATGGCTGTCCTTCAGCGATGCGCCACTTCTCGACGATACAGAACTGCACATCGAAGACAACGAACGCGTCTGTCTGGTCGGCCGTAACGGCGCGGGTAAATCCACGCTGATGAAGATCCTCAACCGTGAGCAGGGTCTGGACGATGGTCGTATCGTTTACGAGCAGGATCTGATCGTGTCGCGTCTGCAACAGGATCCACCGCGCAACGTGGCGGGCAGCGTCTACGATTTTGTCGCCGAAGGGATCTCCGAGCAGGCCGAGTATCTGAAGGGCTATCACGATATCTCGCACCTGGTGATGACCGATCCGAGCGAAAAAAATCTCAACGAGATGGCGCGTCTGCAGGACCTGCTGGATCACCACGGTCTGTGGCAGCTGGAAGATCGCATCAATGAAGTGCTGGAGCAGCTTGGTCTTGAAGCCGATATGGCGCTGGCGTCCCTGTCGGGCGGCTGGCTGCGTAAAGCGGCGCTCGGTCGCGCGCTGGTCTGCGGGCCAAAAGTACTGCTGCTCGATGAGCCGACGAACCACCTGGACATCGAAACCATCGACTGGCTGGAAGGGTTCCTGAAAACCTTCAACGGCACCATTATCTTTATCTCCCACGACCGTTCGTTTATCCGCAACATGGCGACCCGCATTGTCGATCTCGACCGCGGCAAGCTGGTCACTTATCCGGGCGATTACGACACCTATCTGCTGGAGAAAGAAGAAAACCTACGCGTCGAAGAGCTGCAAAACGCCGAGTTCGACCGTAAGCTGGCGCAGGAAGAGGTCTGGATTCGTCAGGGCATCAAAGCGCGTCGTACCCGTAACGAAGGCCGCGTGCGCGCCCTGAAAGCGATGCGTAACGAACGCAGCGAGCGCCGCGAAGTGATGGGCAGCGCGAAGATGCAGGTTGAAGAAGCGTCTCGCTCCGGCAAGATTGTCTTCGAAATGGAAAACGTCAATTACCAGATCGACGGCAAAGTGCTGGTGACCGATTTCTCCGCTCAGGTTCAGCGTGGCGACAAAATCGCCCTGATTGGCCCGAACGGCTGTGGTAAATCCACGCTGCTGAAACTGATGCTCGGCCAGCTGCAGGCTGACAGCGGTCGCGTTCACTGCGGGACTAAACTGGAAGTGGCCTATTTCGACCAGCACCGTACTGAGCTGGATCCGGACAGAACCGTGATGGACAACCTGGCGGAAGGTAAGCAAGAGGTGATGGTCAACGGTAAACCGCGCCACGTGCTGGGCTACCTGCAGGACTTCCTGTTCCATCCGAAACGCGCCATGACGCCGGTTCGCGCGTTGTCCGGCGGGGAACGTAACCGCCTGCTGCTGGCGCGTCTGTTCCTGAAGCCAAGTAACTTATTGATTCTCGATGAACCGACCAACGATCTGGATGTCGAAACTCTGGAACTGCTGGAAGAGCTGATCGACGGCTATCAGGGCACCGTGATGCTGGTCAGCCACGACCGTCAGTTTGTGGATAACACCGTGACCGAGTGCTGGATTTTCGAAGGTGAAGGCCGGATTGGTCAATATGTCGGCGGCTATCAGGATGCGCGCGGGCAGCAGGCGCAATCTTTGGCGACTAAACAGTCAAAATCCAAAACTGGATCGCAAACTCCTGTCGCAAAAGCAGAAACTGTCAAAAAATCGACGGTCAAAATGAGCTATAACCTGCAGCGCGAACTGGAAGGGTTGCCGCAACGTCTGGAAGAGCTGGAAGCGAATCTGGGCACATTGCAGGCTCAGGTTGCTGATGCCTCCTTCTTTAGCCAGCCACACGACTATACTCAGAAAATATTGGCGGAGCTTTCCCAGGCTGAAAAAGCGCTGGAAGAAGCATTTGAGCGCTGGGAGTACCTTGAGGCTCTCAAAAACGGCGCATAAACAGGGATACCCGATGTGTGATCAGCACCATGCCGACCGGCATATTCTATGCTCGCAATGCGATATGCTCGTGGCGCTTCCTGAGCTGGATCACGGACATAAAGCAACTTGCCCCCGCTGCGGGGCAACGCTGACAACAGAGTGGGACGCGCCTCGTGCGCGTCCTACTGCATATGCGCTCGCGGCACTCTTTATGCTGCTGCTCTCTAATCTTTTTCCGTTCATCTATATGAAAGTCGGCGGGATGACCAGCGAAGTGAATTTGCTGGAAATTCCCGGCGTCATGTTCTCGGAAGATTACGCCAGTCTTGGCACCTTCTTCCTCCTTTTCGTGCAAATCGTTCCGGCGTTTTGTCTGGTGGTGATCCTGCTGCTGGTCAACCGCGTCCGAATGCCCGACAGCGTGAAAATCATGCTGGCCAGGGTGCTTTTCCAGCTGAAAAGCTGGGGAATGGCGGAGATTTTCCTGGCGGGCATTCTGGTCAGCTTCGTGAAGCTGATGGCCTACGGCGACGTCGGGATCGGCAGCAGTTTTATCCCCTGGTGCCTGTACTGCATCCTGCAACTGCGCGCCTTCCAGTGCGTGGACCGCCGCTGGGCCTGGGATGATATCGCGTCTGCGCCCACGCTTAGTCAGACGGTAAAAGTGGGCGTACCGGGGATTCGCCAGGGATTACGCTCCTGTTCCTGCTGTACCGCGATTTTGCCTGCTGACCACGAGGTGTGTCCGCGCTGCGGGACAAAAGGACATGTGCGGCGTAAAAACAGTCTGCAATGGACGATGGCGTTATTGGTCACGTCGATCATGCTGTATCTACCCGCCAACATTTTACCGATCATGATTACGGATCTGCTGGGGGACAAAATGCCCTCTACGATCCTCGCCGGTGTGGTTTTGCTGTGGGGCGAAGGTTCGTATCCGGTCGCTATGGTGATCTTTATCGCCAGTATCATGGTTCCGACCTTAAAAATGATCGCGATTGCATGGCTGTGCTGGGATGCCAAAGGGCACGGGAAACGCGACAGTGAACGCATGCATCTGATTTATGAAGTCGTCGAATTTGTTGGCCGCTGGTCAATGATCGACGTGTTTGTGATTGCCGTCCTCTCCGCGCTGGTGCGCATGGGAGGACTGATGAGTATTTATCCCGCTATGGGCGCGCTGATGTTTGCGCTGGTCGTTGTGATGACGATGTTTGCGGCCCTGACTTTTGATCCGCGTTTATCCTGGGATCGAGAGCCAGAGTCAAGCCATGAGGAAGAGTGAGAGCATGGAAAATAAGAGTGGAGAGGCGAAAGTGCAGAAGGTCAAGAACTGGTCGCCGGTGTGGATCTTCCCCATCGTCACCGCGCTGATCGGAGCCTGGATCCTGTTTTATCATTACAGCCATCAGGGGCCGGAAGTGACGCTGATCACCACCAACGCGGAGGGCATTGAAGGGGGGAAAACCACCATTAAGAGCCGTAGCGTGGATGTGGGTGTGGTCGAGAGCGCAACTCTGACGGACGATTTGACGCACGTTGAGATCAAAGCACGTCTGCACTCAGGGATGGAAAAGCTGTTACATGGTGATTCCGTCTTCTGGGTGGTCAAACCGCAGGTCGGACGGGAAGGGATCAGTGGTCTGGGGACGTTGCTTTCCGGCGCTTACATTGAGCTGCAGCCGGGATCGAAAGGCAGCCAGCCCGGAAACTATCAGCTGCTTGATGCTCCGCCTCTGGCGCCACCCGATGCGAAAGGTATTCGTGTCACCCTCGACAGTAAGAAAGCAGGGCAGCTCAGCCCGGGCGATCCGGTGCTGTTCCGTGGTTATCGCGTAGGCTCCGTTGAAACCAGCACCTTTGATGCGCAAAAACGCGCCATCAGCTATCAGCTGTTTATCAATGCGCCAAACGATCGCCTGGTCACCAACAACGTGCGCTTCTGGAAAGACAGCGGCATTGCGGTGGATCTGACGTCGGCGGGCATGCGCGTTGAGATGGGATCGCTGACCACGCTGTTCGGTGGCGGGGTGAGCTTTGATGTGCCGGAAGGGATGGATCTGGGTCAGCCGGTCGCGCCAAAAACCGCGTTCAGACTGTTCGACGATCAGAAAAGCATTCAGGATGCGCTCTATACGGATCACGTCGACTACCTGATGTTCTTTAAAGATTCGGTTCGTGGCCTGCAGCCTGGTGCGCCGGTCGAGTTCCGCGGTATTCGTCTGGGTACCGTCGGTCAGGTACCGTACTTCGTACCGGGCCTGCATCAGGTGCTGGATGATGACTATCGCATTCCGGTGCTGATCCGCATTGAGCCTGAGCGCTTGCTGGCCCAGATCGGTAAGGATCAGGATATCGGGGAACATATAAATCAGCTGATGAATCGCGGATTACGCGGCTCGCTGAAAACCGGCAACCTGGTGACGGGCGCGCTGTATGTGGATATGGACTTCTATCCGAAAGCCCCGGCGATGACCGGTGCGCGCGAGTTTGGCGGATACACGATTATCCCGACCGTCAGCAGCGGCCTGGCGCAGATCCAACAGCGTCTGATGGAAACCCTGGATAAGATTAACAATCTACCGTTGAATCCAATGCTTGAGCAAGCGACCAACAGCCTGACCGAAAGCCAGGCCACGATGCGTCGTCTGCAAACCACGCTGGATAATATCAATAAAATTACGGCTAACCAGTCGATGCAGCAGCTTCCGCAGGATATGCAGAAAACGTTGCGCGAGCTGAACCGCAGCATGCAGGGCTTCCAGCCTGGCTCGGCGGCGTACAACAAGATGGTGGCGGATATGCAGCGCCTGGATCAGGTCCTGCGTGAACTGCAGCCAGTTCTGAAAACGCTGAATGAGAAGAGCAACGCGCTGGTATTTGAAGCCAAGGACAAAAAAGATCCTGAGCCGAAGAGGGCAAAAGAATGAAAAAGTGGCTATTAATCGTCGGAGCACTGGTTTTAACAGCCTGCAGTTCAGGAAGTGACACCAAGAGCTACTACCAGCTGCCGCTGGGAGCGCAGACGGGCGGGCAAAGCACCGCCAGCCAGGGGCATCGTCTGCTGTGGGTTGAGCAGGTGACCATCCCTGATTCCCTCGCCGGAAACGGCGTGGTGTATCAGACCAGCGAAGTGCAGTACGTGATTGCGAATAACAATCTGTGGGCCAGCCCGCTGGACCAGCAATTACGTAATACGCTGGTGGCGAACCTGAGCAGCCAGCTTCCGGGCTGGGTAGTGGCCTCTCAGCCTCTGGGCAGCGATCAGGACACCCTCAACGTCAACGTGACGGGTTTCCATGGTCGTTACGATGGGAAGGTGGTGATCAGCGGTGAGTGGCTGCTGAACCATCAGGGACAGCTGATTAAGCGTCCGTTCCACCTGGAGCTGAAACAGCAGCAGGACGGTTATGACGAGATGGTGAAAGTGCTGGCGCAGGGCTGGGCCCAGGAATCGGCCAGCATCGCGCAGGAGATTTCTCGTCTGCCATAAGTAAAATTCATCACTGAAAGCCGCCATCCGCGTTTCGCTGATGGCGGCTTTTTTTTCGGTTTTTGTTCAGGCTGTTACTTGTGCCAGCTCACAATTTTTGTACAAATGATCTTCTGTGTAGCTCACAAATATGACACTGGCGTGAATTTTGCGCATTGACGCTGAGGGAGATTCGGGTTATTCGTTATCTGTGTTTGCACGTTTTGCATACACTGTTTTCTTTCCACCAGACCAAAGAATGAGGGAAACGAGGCATGAAGAGACAGAAACGAGATCGCCTGGAAAGGGCTCATCAACGTGGTTATCAGGCTGGCATCGCTGGACGCTCTAAAGAAATGTGTCCTTATCAGACGATAAATCAAAGGTCACAATGGCTGGGAGGCTGGCGAGAAGCCATCGGAGACAGGGTACTTCTTGCTTGATAACGTCTCTTTAAAAACAGAAACCTCCGCCATGCGGAGGTTTCGCCTTTCATGCTTAAACGATTTTAAGCAATCATCAGAACGCAGACGTGTCCTGGAACAGACCGACTTTCAGGTCGCTGGCGGTGTAGATAACACGGCCATCAACCAGCACTTCGCCATCCGCTAGACCCATCACCAGACGACGGTTCACAATGCGTTTGAAGTGAATACGGTAGGTGACTTTCTTCGCGGAAGGCAGAACCTGACCGGTGAATTTCACTTCACCCACGCCCAGCGCACGGCCCTTACCTTCGCCGCCCAGCCAGCCCAGATAGAAGCCAACCAGCTGCCACATCGCATCCAGACCTAAACAGCCAGGCATTACCGGGTCACCGATAAAGTGGCAACCGAAGAACCACAGGTCAGGATTGATATCGAGTTCCGCTTCCACGTAACCCTTGTCAAAGTTGCCGCCGGTTTCGGTCATTTTCACGACACGGTCCATCATCAGCATGCTCGGAGCAGGTAACTGCGGGCCTTTAGCGCCAAACAGCTCTCCACGACCAGAGGCAAGAAGATCTTCTTTTGTATAGGATTCGCGTTTATCTACCATGTTCTCAGTAAGCCTTATTTTAGTGAAGCACGCAGGATAGCTAACACGTGTACGCTGAACAAGTCCGATCAGTTCGGACTAAACCAGCTCAGCCAGCGTAACGGCCACGGATAACGATGACGCGCGTCCTGCTGCATGGCCTGAGCAATGCGGTCCTGGATCGCCTGCATCAGCGTCGTTTGGACTTCGCCGTCCCAGACCTGGTTCGTCAGTAAGGGTAGCGCATCCGTAATATCTTCGATGGCCCAGATGCTGAATTGTTCTGCTTCCACGGCATCAAGTACCGCCTGACTCAGGCTCAGATGGCGCGCATTTGGCGCAGGGATAATGACGCCCTGTTTCCCGCTAAACCCGCGCTGCTGGCAGATGGAGAAGAAACCTTCGATCTTCTCATTCAGGCCGCCAACGGGCTGG
Organism: Lelliottia sp. EB106-05-01-XG201; assembly: GCF_058791735.1. NCBI lineage: Bacteria > Pseudomonadati > Pseudomonadota > Gammaproteobacteria > Enterobacterales > Enterobacteriaceae > Lelliottia > Lelliottia sp. EB106-05-01-XG201. Next base: position 3,000,586 of record NZ_JBYTDV010000001.1, on the reverse strand, counting down.
GCGCGACCAAACTGATCGACAGAACCGGTGATCGCAATGCTCTGGTTAATCGGCACATCCGCAAGGGCACTGATCACCGCGCACAGCTCAGCCATAGAAGCACTGTCGCCGTCCACTTCACTGTATGACTGTTCAAACGTCAGCGAGGCAGAGAAGGGGAGCTGTTGTTCCAGCTGCAGCTGAGACATCAGGAAGGCCTGCATGATCATCATGCCTTTCGCATGAATGTTCCCGCCCAGTTCAGCTTTGCGCTCCACGTCAGTAAATTCGCCGTCGCCAATATGAATGACGCAGCTGATCCGTGAAGGCTCGCCAAAGGCGCGCGGATGACCTGGGAACTCAATGACGGACAGGGCGTTGATTTGTCCTACGCGCTCGCCTTCGGTTTCCACCAGAATTTGTTCAAGCAGGATCTCATCCTGCATGCGGTCGGCCAGATAGCCTTCGCGCCATTCGCGCTGCGCCAGCATCTGAGCAAATTGTTCGCCGGTGAATTCGCCGGAACCGCTAATGACACCGACTTCACGCAGCTGTTTGCTGATCCACAGTGGGCAAAGCGGCAGGGTTTCTTGATCGCCCGTGTCACGCGTCGCTTCGCGAATCAGGCCAGTCCAGGCATCTGCCGCAGGCGTTGGCAAAGCGAAACGATCAGCGACGGCCAGCACCCACTGGCACCACTGCGTCACGTCGTCCGCGTCGGCGATCTGGATGTTGTCTTCAAATTCGCTGTAGACCGCCTGATCGGCGAGCTCCGGTTCCATCTCCTGGAAATCAGCCAGCGATTCGCGATCGCCGGTCAGGATCACTTTCAGTGACAGGGGCATCGACGGAACGGCGACAGGCAGTGGACGAGATTCGTCGTAAGCGACCCAGTCAAAGCGCTGATGCGTCACGATGTTCTTCAGACGCATCCACAGCAGCGGCTGTGCCAGCAGGGTGCGCAGCGAGATAATCAACACACCGCCGTTGGCTTTGTGTACCAGCCCTGGCTGAATGCTCAGCGAACCGTTGAAGTGACGCAGGCAGCCAAATAACTGTTCCGCTTCGGCCCACTCGGCGGTAATGACGTCGCCGGTGGCAGCAAAATTTTCATCAGCAGTTTTTGCGGGTTCGAAAGTGACATCACTTCCCACGATACGATATTGCCCACCAAAAACGTTGTCCGCTTCTGGCTGCAATTGACGCACGGCATCGGCCATCAGGGCCAAATATTCGGCTTCTTCTGGCGCCTTCAGTAACATGAAGGGGGAGGTTGTCCATGGGCTTAACGTCTGCTCCAGCGCGTAATGTAAACGCGGTTGCGTGTCGCTAAGGATGAAGTCGTGTTCTTTTGCGAGGTCTGGCTGTGCAAACAGTTCCTGATAGCTTTCAGTATCCGGAACCAGGTCACGCCATGCTAGTTTCGTAATGGTCAAAGTTGATGTTTTTTAGTTAGATGTAAAGCGGTGGATTATACCGCAAGCGTTGACCCATTCCCACGTGGTATTCGGGATTTCAGAGGGTGAATGCGACGCAAGGCTCTCAGGATATGATTTCTTTTCAGCAGATTGCCAAAAAACTGATATTCTGAACATAGTTACGAGGTAACACTGAGATCGCGATGAAATATCAACAACTGGAAAATCTCGAAAGCGGCTGGAAATGGAAGTATCTGGTCAAAAAGCATCGAGAAGGCGAGCTGATCACCTGCTACATCGAAGCCAGTGCTGCAAAAGAAGCGGTGGATGTTTTGCTGACCCTCGAAAATGAGCCGGTACAGGTCAACGGGTGGATCGAAAAGCACATCAATCCGGCGCTGTTAAACCGTATGAAGCAGACCATTCGTGCGCGTCGCAAACGCCATTTTAACGCTGAACATCAGCACACGCGTAAGAAGTCTATCGACCTGGAGTTTATGGTCTGGCAGCGGTTAGCCGGTTTGGCCCAGCGCAGAGGAAAAACCTTGTCGGAGACGGTGGTGCAGCTGATTGAAGATGCGGAGCATAAAGAGAAATATGCTAACCAGATGTCGACGCTGAAGAATGACCTGCAGGCCATGCTTGGCAAAAAATAGTTTTTCACTTTTCTTCAGGCAATAAAAAACCCCGCATGGCGGGGTTTTTTTATAAGACGATAACTTATGCCGCAGGCTGAGTTACAACGTCTTTGATACCTTTAACTTCGATCTCAACGCGACGATCTGGTGCCAGGCAGTCGATCAGTGCAGCGCGAGCTTTCACGTTGTCACAGGTGTTGCCAGTCACTGGGTTAGATTCGCCCATACCACGTGGGGAGATCTTGTTAGCTGGGATACCTTTAGATACCAGGTAATCAACTACAGACTGAGCACGTTTCTCGGACAGATTCTGGTTGTATGCGTCAGAACCGATACGGTCGGTGAAGCCCAGAACCACTACTGAACCGTCTTTCGGGTCAAGGTTGCTCAGCTGGGTGTACAGCTGATCCAGTGCCTGCTGACCTTCTGGTTTCAGAGTTGCTTTGTTGAAGTTGAACAGAACGTCAGACTTCAGAGTGAAGTGCTTGGTCTGTACTTCTGGAGCTGGAGCCGGAGCTGGAGCAACGATCGGAGCAGCATCTTCCTGCTGGCCGAAGCGGTAGGAAACACCTACGCTCAGCATGCCGTTGTCAGGACGAACGCCAACGGTAGCACCGTCGCCGATGTTGTTAACCCACTGGTATTCCAGACGAGTAGCGATATCACGGGTCATTGCCCACTCTACGCCACCAGCGAATACTGGGGAAACACCCGTGTCGTGGTCGTCGCCAGCAATGCTGTTGCTGGAGTCAGCGCGCCATACCATGCCGCCCAGACGAGTGTACACGTCCAGATCGTCAGTTACTGGGTAACCCAGTTTAGCGGTCAGCTGAACGCCTTGAGCTTTGAATGCGCCGTTAACGTTGTCGCCTTTGTATGGCATACGACCTAACCAGTCGTAACCCATTTCAAAACCAACATACGGGTTAACCTGATAGCCACCAAACGCACCTGCACCGAGCTGGCTTTCGTGAGTTGGGCCATCGTTGTTCAGGGAGCTGTTGTACCAGCCAGTGTCGTGGAACTGAGACCAGCCCAGTTTGCCACCTGCATACCAGGTATTATCTTTCGGAGCGGCCTGCGCTACGGTAGCGAAGCCAGCCAGTGCCACTGCAATCGCGATAGCTGTCTTTTTCATTTTTTGCGCCTCGTTATCATCCAAAAATCGCCATGAAGATCTCGTCGAGAAATCACGGTTAAATCCTTCACCGGGGGGCGAGCTCAAACTAGTAACTCTACCGATATCTTCGGCTTAGACCGAGCACCCCTGGCGATGTAAAGTCTACAACGTACTCGAAAACTTACAAGTGTGAACTCTGTCAGGCATATGAAAAAAAAAGTTCCGTATACGCAATATTTAACATTTTTAGCGAGAATTTTATGCTGTAAAATTAACGGAAACCGCGCCAGACAAGCTTTCTCGAAGTTTTGAGTTGTGGAACTTTTTGCGTCAACGGATGTCAAAAAAAGTTCCAGGAATACTCTTAAATTTACTTAATGATACAAATTTGAGTGAATTTTTAGCCCAGACAGGTGTCCTCTGCCGAGAGTATCGAGACGAACCGGACGCATAATGAACCCTATCGCGTCACCTTCTTCTGCCGCATTCGCCAGGCGAATATGTTCTTCTTCTGTTAATTCTTCTGCCAGCCAGCCAATCACAACGCTGTAGTTCCCGGTGCGCAATGCGCGAACCATCGAATCCACCGTATGGCATGGCGCGACCTGACTGCTCTGCATCATTTTGGTGAGGGGCAGCCCAGATGCCTGTACCCATTCCCGGCTCAACTTCTGCTGCGGCGTCAGCCAGAGCTGCCAGCGCGACTGCTGGCCAAGCTGTTGTAAAAGCGGCAATAAAAGCAATTGTGTCATCATGGGCTGGTCTTCGCGATATACCACTTCACTGATCAAACCGGTAGAGACACGTCCGGCCGTTTTTTGCGCGCCATTGCCAGCGGAAGAGGTAAAAGATGTTAAGCGATTTGCATAGCCTGAAGTGTGCATAATCATTCCAGCCCTGTAGTTACTGTATGAATATACAGTAACCCCTGTACGCCCAAAGATCAACCTCATTTTCGGAAAGCGTCTCGCAAATTTAGTTCGATATTGGCGTGTCCTGCAAAATAATCTTGCCGAGTGACAATAAGTTTTCTATGTTCCTGCTAACGGATCCGGTAGTAAGCAAATGGTGTTGTTACTCTATGATTTATATGGTGAATATCATGAAAAAGATATCTTATGAACGGATCTATACATCCCAGGAATACCTCGCACCTTTGGGTGAAATCCACCATCGGGCTCTCTTTGGCGGCTACACATTAGCCGTCGACGAAGCGGTCTTCGCGATGGTCTCTGATGGCGAACTCTATCTGCGGGCGTGTGAGCAAAGCGCGCAGTACTGTGTAAGACAGTCCTCCTCCTTTTTAACCTTACTCAAACGGGGCAGACCGGTTCTGTTGAATTACTACCGCGTGGATGAAGGATTATGGCAGGACCGCGAAAGGCTGTTGCAGCTTTCAAGCTTTGCGCTCGAGGCAGCCCGGCAGGAGCGTTACCAGCGGCATCAGCGGCGGCGACTCAAAGATTTGCCCAACCTGACGTTCCAGATTGAAATTCTCCTGTGTGAGGCGGGCGTCACCAGTGAAGCGATGTTGCGGACGCTGGGGGCAGAAGCATGCTGGCTGAAAATCAGAGCCCTGAACCGGCACCTTGGCGTCAAAGTGTTGTTTGCACTGGCCGGGGCGATTGATGGGCTGCATGAGGCGGCGCTCCCGACGATCAGGCGTCGGGAGCTGATGGAGTGGTTTAACGCGCTTCCTGTACTGCCGGAAAATCATTCCGGTAAGTAGCGATTTGCTGCTGCAGGCGGCAAATCTCAGGCAGAAGGGCGATGAGCAGACCGATTTGCTGGAGCACGAGCGGAGCCTTGGTGTCCGCACCGGGATCGAAATGCGCAATACGCTGGCTAAGTTCATCTATTGCACTTCGCACGCGCGGCTCGTCGACCGGACGGTGATGGAGCGCATCATCGACGTAGCACACAGCATCATCCAGCAGTGCGAGGATGTTCGGATCGGTGAGCTGCTCGCGATGCGCACCCAATGTTGAAATGTAACTGGTGAAGGTGTGGTTCAGACACAGCAGCCGGAAAGCGACTTCACGAATTTCTGCGGTCGCGCGCGGCTCCGTTGACATGTTTGACACCACCGACGCCAGTTCCGCATCGCGATTATGGGCATCACGACGGGCAATGCGATAGGCCAGACGGTTGTCGCGGCCCTGATGGTACTGCTCCAGGATCGCATCCAGATAGCGGCAGTTGGCATTAATCGCCAGATCCAGCGCGCGCGGCAGATTGCGAAAACGCCAGTCCGGCCAGATAAAGCTCACCGCAGCCCATGCGATGGCGCAACCGATCAGCGTGTCGATGATGCGCGGCAGGGCGACCTCAAATCCTTCGCCCAGCAGGTTGAAGCACAGCAACACCAGCAGGGTAATAAACATGGTCGCGTGAGCATACTGGACATTACGAAAGGCGAAGAACAGCACGCCGGTAATGACGATCAGGATGAGCTGACCTTCTACGGAAGGGACAAAATAGAGCACCGGCAGACCGATAGCGACACCGACGAGCGTGCCGATCACGCGCAGCGCCAGACGATGGCGGGTGGCGTTATAGTTCGGCTGGCAGACAAACAGGCTGGTGAGCAAAATCCAGTAGCCGTGGTGCAGGCCGGTGATCTGTATAAAGGCATAACCAACGCACAGGACGGCGGACATCCTCACCGCATGGCGAAAGAGGGCCGATTCCGGCGTGAAGTTGCGGCTTAAACGCAGCCACATATCCGCGAAGCCGTGCGGGCTGTCGTCCGCGAGCTGGTTTTCCGCTTCGTTACCCGGTATGGAGAGCGCTTGCTCAGACTGGATCGTCGCCAGCTGCGCATCGATGGCGCGCAGATTGTTAAGCAAAAATCCCAGGGCTTTCATCTGTTCTGGCGAGGTGCCGCTGGCCTGCACGCGATCGAGCGCCGCATCAAGATGGCTGAACGCCCGCTCGAAGCGAGGATCGTGCTGGTAAGGTGTACGCAGCAAAATCGACCGTGCCAGCTGCTGGCACGCCTGGGACTGCATCGACAGCAATCGCTGGAAGCGGAACATCACGTCGCTATAGCGGAACTTCTCGCGCAGGGCAGCGTACTGTACATGCGACGAGCTGGCTCGCTCGTGAATATCCTGAGCCACAAAGTAATAATGCAGCGTTTGTCGGGTGCCGCGCTGACCGCGATCGCCGCGCAGACGCGTGAGTAGCGAGGCTTTAGTCTGATTCAGCGTGGTGACCAGCTGTCCGTTGGCCAGCGCCAGATCGTAAAGCGGGGCCTGACTCTCTTCTTCGATGTCCGGGTCGAACAGCCGGGATTTGAGTTCCAGATAGTGCGCCAGCTGTTCATAGCTGCGCGCGAGATTGTCCTGTAGCGGACGAATCGGGAAGATCAGGTGCCCGGTCAGGGTCAGCAGGTTATACCAGATCGCCCCGACCAGCAGCAGAAGCGGCTGTTGATACCACTGGTCGTAAAGGGACACGCCCAGCATGGTGTAGATCGCAATCAGCAGTGCGCCAAAGGCGATAGTCGCGTAGCGCTGTCCCAAGCCGCCCAGCAGAATAAAGCCGGTGGTGGAGATCATCAGACCCAGGGCAAAAAGCCAAGGCCAGGGGAAGAGCAACTCGACGGACGCTGAGGCGATGAAAAAGCAGATCAGCGTAATTACCAGATTGCGCAGCCGTCCGGCCAGGCGATCGTCAAGGTCGGCCAGCGCTCCCGCCACCACGCCAAGGGTCAGCGGAATAGTCAGCTTAACCTCGCCGAGCCACCAGGGCACGGCAGCCGCGCCGCAAAGCGCAATAAAAATCCTGACGTTATAGAGCCAGGCACTGTTCCATGTGTATCTGCGAAGCAACGGGCTTAGCATAGGGGCGGCGTATCCTTAGTTACTGAAAACGACGGCGGGCATTGGCTTCGCGCGCAGCCTGCGCGACTTCTACCGGCACCACGCGGCGACCGACGGGCCACAGGGCAATCGCGGCGATCTTAAAGTTGGCGATCCCGACCGGGATCCCAATAATCGTAATGCACTGCGTGTTCCCGACTGCGATGTGCATCAGGCACAGCCACCAGCCGAAGAAGATCAGCCACAACATATTGAGCAGCGTTCCGCCCGTATTCATCAGGACGCTTTTGCTCTCAGGGTTAAGCTCATCCACATGAACGGCTTCGTTGCCGTAGGGCACCAGGGAGAGTTTAGTGATCTCCCAGCACGAGCGCGTCAGGGGGAGCGTGAAGATCAGAACAATGCTGACCAGCGTGGCAAATAGCCAGGAAAGGGTGGTGGCAAAACCGCCAAGGACAAAATTCAAAATATTCAGAACGGTACGCATAAAGCCTCACTTCCTTTCGATATGATTAAAGCCTGATGATTGTAACGTTTTTTTAGGCTGGAGCACCTGAAAACTGGCGGTTAAACTAATGGGCAAACACTCTCTTCGTGGATCAGGCTGGACATGGAACTAAAAGCGACATCATTAGGCAAGCGCCTGGCGCAACATCCGTACGACAAGGTTGTCCTTCTTAACGCCGGGGTGAAAGTCTCCGGTGAACGCCACGAATATCTCATTCCATTCAATCAGCTGTTGGCTATCCACTGCAAACGCGGCCTGGTATGGGGCGAGCTGGAGTTTGTCCTGCCTGCCGATAAAGTTGTGCGTCTGCACGGGACCGAATGGGCCGAAACCCAGCGCTTCCACCATCATCTGAGCACGCTCTGGCAGCAGTGGAGCGCGGAGATGAGTCAGGTGGCTGAACAGGTATTGCAGCAGGTTCTGGCGGATATCGCCCAGAGTCAGGAGCAAAAGAAATGGCTCACCCGCGCCCAGACCGCCGGAATGCAGCAGCGGATCCGCCAGGCGCTGACGGCGCTGCCGCTGCCCTCGTCTCGTCTTGATGAGTTTGAAAACTGCCGCGAGCCGTGGCGCCAGTGCAAAGCCTGGCTGACGGATATCGACCAAAGCCGACTGGCGCATAACCAGGCCTGGACCGATGCCATGCTGGCGCAGCACGCCGAGTTTTTCCAGAATATCGAATCCTCTCCGTTAAACCCGGCGCAGGCGCGCGCGGTGGTCAACGGGGAACATTCGCTGCTGGTGCTCGCGGGCGCGGGCAGCGGTAAAACCTCAGTGCTGGTGGCGCGAGCCGGATGGCTGCTGGCCCGCGGCGAAGCCACAGCCGACCAGATTCTGCTTCTGGCCTTTGGTCGTAAGGCCGCGCAGGAGATGGACGAGCGTATACAGGAACGTTTACACACGCGGGACATCAGCGCGCGGACGTTCCATGCCCTGGCGCTGCACATTATCCAGCAGGGCAGCAAAAAAGTGCCGGTCATCAGCAAGCTGGAAAACGACACTCAGGCCAGACTTTCACTGTTTATCACCACCTGGCAGCAGCAGTGCAGCGAGAAAAAGGCGCAGGCAAAAGGGTGGCGTCAGTGGCTGGAAGAGGAGCTGAACTGGACGGTGCCGGAAGGCAGTTTCTGGCAGGACGAGAAACTGGCGCGTCGCCTCGGTTCACGTCTCGATCGCTGGGTGAGCCTGATGCGCATGCACGGTGGCTCGCAGGCCGAGATGATTGAGAATGCGCCAGAAGAGGTGCGGGCGCTGTTTTCAAAACGCGTGAAGCTGATGGCTCCGCTGCTGAAAGCCTGGAAATCGGCGCTGAAAGAGGAGAATGCGGTCGATTTCTCCGGGCTGATTCATCAGGCCATTATCATTCTCGAAAAAGGGCGCTTCGTCAGTCCGTGGAAACATATTCTGGTGGACGAATTTCAGGATATCTCCCCGCAGCGCGCCGCGCTGCTGGCGGCACTTCGCGCGCAGAACAAACACACTTCGCTCTTTGCCGTGGGGGATGACTGGCAGGCGATTTACCGTTTTAGCGGCGCGCAACTGTCGCTGACCACCGCTTTCCATCACTATTTTGGCGAGGGAGATCGTAGCGATCTCGACACCACGTACCGCTTCAATTCCCGCATCGGCGAAATCGCCAACCGCTTTATCCAGCAGAACCCGCATCAGCTGGTGAAACCGCTGAACAGCCTGTCGGCCGGGGATAAAAAAGCGGTGACGCTGTTGCCGCAGGATCAGCTGGAGGCGCTGCTGGACAAAATGAGCGGCTATGTGAAAGCGGAAGAACGAATTTTGGTGCTGGCGCGCTATCACCATCTGAAACCTGCAATCCTCGAGAAAGCGGCCACCCGCTGGCCAAAGCTTACGCTCGACTTCACAACCATTCATGCCAGCAAAGGCCAGCAGGCAGATTACGTGATTGTGCTTGGGCTGCAGGAGGGCAGTGATGGCTTCCCGGCCCCGGCGCGCGAATCGGTCATGGAGCAGGCATTGCTGCCGATGGTGGAAGATTTCCCGGATGCGGAAGAGCGTCGTCTGCTGTACGTGGCCATTACCCGCGCACGCCATCGCGTCTGGCTGCTGTTCAACAAAGATGAACCGTCGCGCTTCGTGGATATTCTGAAGAATATAGATGTGCCGGTGGCGAAGAAGCCTTAAAGATTAATGCCGGGTCAGGCGAAGTCGCCGCCCGGCATAAACACTTACTTCAGTCGTTCAGCCAGATAGCGCGGATAATCCGGGATCAGGATCTCAATCGGCGCGTTGAACTGCGGCGACTCGATAATAAAGTCGGCGGTAGAGAGGTTAGTGGCAACCGGAATATTCCACACGGTTGCGAGGCGCAGCAACGCTTTCACATCCGGATCGTGCGGCACCGCGTTTAGCGGGTCCCAGAAGAAAATTAGCACATCAATTTTCCCTTCCGAAATCTGCGCGCCCACCTGCTGATCGCCGCCCAACGGGCCGCTCAGCATGGCGTTCACTTCCAGCCCGGTTTCACGCTGGATCAGATTTCCGGTGGTGCCGGTTGCAGACAGATTGTGTTTTTCCAGCAGAGCCTGGTGGCGCTGAACCCAGTTCAGCAGCATTTGCTTACAGTGATCGTGCGCGACCAGCGCGATGTGTTTGCGCTCCGGCAGGGTACGTGTTGTCAGTTCCATAATCTTTTCCGTCAGGTTCAGGTTAACTGGCTACACGATGACGGGAACCGCCTGACGCTGCAAGAGAAAGGGCGAAAAAATGTGGCTCAGGACGAAGGTTGTTGCTTCGCCCACTGTAAAAAACGCGTGCGGGTGTCGGGATCGGCCTGCTGGAACCAGAATTTGAGGCGCTGCTCGGTTAGCGTCTGCGACTGCGGGGGGATCACGTCCAGCTCAGACACGCCGGAGAGCAGCGTGCTGTCATCCGCCATCATGGTGGCAAACTTCGGCAACGACGCGGTTTTGCCCGCTTTGTTATAGCGTTCCGTGTCCGCTTCGTAATCCAGCCCTTTCGGGGTTTTGGTCAGTGCCAGAATGTCCAGTTTCACCGGGATGGGCATCGCATCGCCGTCCAGCAGCTCCAGTTTTGGCGCGGCTTCAAAGGATTCGGACTCTTTTTCCGTCTCCAGCCGCGGCAGATTAAAATTCACCTGGCTGATTTTCTGCGTGTTAAAGCTCACCACCAGCGGCGGGGAGATGTAGAGGCGCTGCTCGTGATTGGAGAGACGAATGTTTTTTTCGATGCGAAAGACAATCTGATGCGGCCCGTTATCCAGTTCGATGCTGTCCGCGCCGCGCAGCAGCGAACTGGAGACTTTTTTGCCGTCGAGGACCAGCAAATCAATGTCCGTGGATAATCGCAGCGTTGTGGCATAAACGCAGACCGGCATCAATAATGCAATCACAGCAGAGGCAATGCCGGTCTTCATAAGGCGCTCCTGTCGAAAATACTTTCGTCGTAATAATGTATCTAAATTTTTCGATAAACACGTTTACTAACATATAGACATATTCCAGGGTTTTGCCCTCATACAGATGTATGGGATGAATGGTTGCCTGAAGGGCTTTGGCGTACACTTTAAAAAAAGCCAGGAGAAACACCATGAAAGAGAACGAGATTATCGCCATTCTGACCTCGACCCGTACCATCGCGCTGGTGGGCGCGAGTGATAAACCCGATCGTCCCAGCTATCGCGTAATGAAATATCTTCTCGACCAGGGCTATCATGTGATTCCGGTTTCACCGAAGGTGGCGGGTAAAACGCTGCTGGGGCAACAGGGCTACGCAACGCTTGCCGATGTGCCTGAGAAAGTCGACATGGTGGATGTGTTCCGTAACTCAGAGGCGGCCTGGGGCGTGGCGCAAGAGGCGATAGCGATTGGGGCGAAAACCCTGTGGATGCAGCTTGGCGTGATTAACGAACAGGCGGCCGTTCTGGCGCGCGATGCCGGGTTAAACGTGGTGATGGATCGCTGTCCGGCGATTGATATCCCGCGACTGGGTCTGGCGAAGTAATAAAAAAGCCCGATTGAATCGGGCTTTTTTATTTAGTTAGTTCCGCAGGCGCGGAGCCTGGAGCTGTTTGCGGATGGTCTGGGCCAGTTCGTCCATGGAAGGTTGCTCAGGATGTTCCTTCTGCAGTTCACTGCTTAACTGCGCCTCCGCAAGATAAGTGTGAACCGGCTGACCATCGTCATCTTCCATGACCACATGGTACCAGGGTGCAGCGCGAAGCTCGGCGTTAACCGCCAGCTCGTCCGCTGACGGTTCATCAAGGGAGTATTCCGGGTCAATATCCACCACCACCCCCAGATACCCTAACAGGGAGTGGCGCACCTGCTGGCCGATACCGTATTTGCTGGCAATCATAGTCACCTCCCGGGAAATGTTACTTGCATCAGATGTATGGGCAACATTCCACTTTTCAAGCTACATGACGCGACAGGCAAACCCTTTCAGATACAGCCCTTCCGGATAGGTAGCGATCACCGGGTGATCGGCCGCCTGACGGAACTGCTCTATAAATTGTACATCACGGCCCGCATCTACAGCGGCATCTGCGATCAGTTTCTGAAATAAATCGGTGGTCATCAGGCCAGAGCAGGAGAACGTCAGCAAAATCCCGCCTGGATTGAGCAGCTGGATGGCGAGCATGTTGATATCTTTATAGCCACGGCAGGCGCCCATCAACTGGCTTTTATTTTCGACAAACTTCGGCGGGTCCATCACGATCACGTCGAATGTTTCGCCCTGGTCGCGATATTTACGCAGCAGTTTGAACACGTCATCGCGGACAAATTCGGCTTTGCTCAGATCCAGCTTGTTTAGCTCGACGTTCTGTTTCGCCACGTCCAGCGCTTCCTGAGAGGTATCGACGCTGACGACCTGGCTGCAACCGCCCATCAGCGCGGAAACGGCAAAACCGCCGGTGTAGGAGAAGCAGTTCAGCACGCGTTTGTTCTTCACGTACTGACGCGTCGCCAGGCGGCTGTCGCGCTGATCGAGGTAATAGCCGGTTTTATGGCCGCCCTGAATATCGACGTACAATTTCATGCCGTGCTCTTCAATCGGCAGCAGGGCAGGCGGCAGTTCGCCGGTGACCGTACCTTGCGTCAGCTCCATGCCCTCTTTTTTACGTACCGCGACGTCGCTGCGATCGTAAATGGCGCATTCCGGATACAGGGTTTGCAGCGCGCTGATTAACGCCGCGCGCTGATATTCTGCGCCCGCGCTCAGCAGTTGAAGCACCATGAAATTGCCGAAGCGGTCGATGGTCACGCCCGGCAGACCGTCTGACTCACCGGCGATCAGACGATAGCTGTCCAGCCCGTCGCGTTTCGCCAGCCAGTCACGCCACTCCTGCGCCTGCTGTAAACGGCGGGTGAAGAAGGCGATGTCGATGGTTTCGTCTTTCTCGAAGCTCCAGACGCGCGCGCGGATCTGGGAGGCAGGCGAGTATGCGCCGCGAGCTAACCATTTCCCCTGATGGTCAACGATATCGATGGTTTCACCGAGGCTGGCTTTCCCTTCCATGCGGGCAACCGCGCCGGAAAAGACCCAGGGATGGCGGCGCAGTAATGATTTTTCGCGCCCTTTGGCTAACACTAAACGTACACTCATAATTTGCTATTCTGTTGATTCAATGAATTGGCGGCCATTTTCCCGAGTTCAGTGGGGAAATGCAACGCGCCAGACAGGATTAAGGGGAACGATGATGTCAAAAGTCTGCACAATCGCCTGGGTTCACGGCACCGTTCAGGGCGTCGGGTTTCGCTACAGTACGCAGCGCGAAGCGTTACAGCTCGGGCTGACGGGCTACGCGCGTAACAGGGATGACGGCAGCGTCGAGGTGGTGGCCTGCGGCGACGCTGAACAGGTCGAAAAACTGGTCGCCTGGCTGAAAGCGGGCGGGCCACGCAGCGCGCGGGTTGAAAAGGTCTTAACCGAACCGCATCAACCCGGCCGCGAATATGTGAACTTCGGTATTCGCTATTAAATGCACTTCACGGGCTTAGGCAGACCCGCGATTTTAGTCGCCTGCTTGGCCGGGCCTTTCGGGAACAGGCGATACAGATAGCGGCTGTTGCCTTTCTCTTCGCCAAACTTGTTGGCCATCGCTTTCACCAGCATACGGATGGCCGGGGAAGTATTGAATTCCAGATAGAAGTCGCGGACAAAACGCACCACTTCCCAGTGCTCTGGCGTCAGGGTGATCGCCTCTTTTTCGGCAATCACCTGGGCAAGCCCTTCGCTCCACTGGCTGCTCTCTTTCAGATAGCCGTCGTTATCGGTCTCTATCTCTTTACCTTCAAAGCTCAACATAGTCATTCACACGTCAATCCAAAACCCGTGCAGTGTACCAAAAAAACAAAGCCCCGCATAAGCGGGGCTTGATTCGAAGCACTGTCTGTTAATCGCGGCTGGCGAAGCCCAGGATGCTCAACAGGCTGACGAAGATGTTGTACAGCGACACATACAGGCTCACGGTAGCGCGGATGTAGTTCGTTTCACCGCCGTGAATGATGTTGCTGGTCTCATACAGGATCGCGCCGGTGGAGATCAGGATGAACACCGCGCTAATCGCCAGGTGCAAGGCAGGCAGCTGCAGGAAGATGTTTGCCACCATCCCAATCAGCACCACCACGATACCCGCCATCAGCATACCGCCGAGGAAAGACATATCTTTGCGCGTCGTCAGGACGTAAGCGGAGCAGCAGAAGAACACTAATGCCGTACCACCCAGCGCCAGGCCGATGAGATCGCCCATGCCAGCAGACAGGTAAGCGTTCAGCATTGGCCCCAGGATGTAGCCCAGGAAGCCGGTAAAGGCGAACGCGGACAAAATACCAATCGGCTTGTCAGCGGTTTTGTAGGTCAGGAACATCAGACCATACATACCGACCAGCGTCAGAATCAGACCCGGAGACGGCAGCATCAGCACGGTGCTGGCCGTTGCGGTGATCGCCGAGAACGCCAGCGTCAGGCTGAGCATGAAATAGGTGTTGCGCAGCACTTTGTGGGTGCTGAGTAGCGATGTGCGGTCGCGTGAAGAACTAATAATACGATCCATGAGTCACTCTCTTATGACAGATGTAATTAACGGCAAGAATAGGAAAGGTCTTGCCAGTTACAAAGTGGTTTTACCCATCTTTACTCAGCCGGTTAGGGCCCGCGCTGGTGCTTTGTTTCAAAGAAATCCATTTCAACAGAATGAATATCGGTTTGATGAATTTAATCAGATCAACATCTTATAGGTTACTGAAAAATATTGCCTTATTAATCTTTGAGCGCTAAGAGTGAATACGCATCGTCAAAAAACCCACAATAAGGCGAAACAATGAAATCAGCATCACGCACTCACTTTACACTCTCTTTACTGACGGCAGGGATCTTGTGCGCCAGCACAACGGCCTTGGCCGCCAGTGTGCCGGCAGGAACACAACTGGCAGAGAAGCAGGAACTGGTCAGGAACAACGGCAGTGAACCGGCATCGCTCGATCCGCACAAAGTCGAAAGCGATGTCGAATTCAATATTATCAGTGATTTGTTCGAAGGGCTGGTGCGCGTATCGCCAGCGGGCGAGATAGAGCCGCGCCTCGCGGAGAAATGGGAGAACAAAGACAACACCGTCTGGACTTTCCATCTACGCCCTGGCATCACCTGGAGTGACGGATCTGCGATAACCGCTCAGGATATTGTCTGGAGCTGGCAGCGTCTGGTCGATCCTAACACCGCGTCGCCGTACGCCAGCTATCCCGGCAACATGCACATTGTCAATGCGGCCGATATCGCTCAAGGCAAACAGAAGCCGGACACGCTTGGCGTGAAGGCGATTAACGATACTACCCTCGAAGTGACGCTGACGCAGCCGAATGCGGCGTTTCTCGCCATGCTGGCGCACCCGTCGCTGGTGCCGGTCGATAAAGTGCTGATTGGCCGCTTCGGCGATAAATGGACCAAGCCGGAACATTTTGTCAGCAGCGGGGCGTATAAACTCTCGCAGTGGGTCGTGAACGAGCGCATCGTGGCGGAGCGCAACCCGCGCTACTGGGATAACGCCCACACGGTGATCAACAAGGTGACTTATCTGCCGATCACCTCTGAAGCCTCGGACGTGAACCGTTACAAAGCGGGTGAGATCGATATCGTTTATACGGTGCCGATTAACCAGTTTGCGCAGCTGAAGAAAACCCTCGGCTCAGAGCTGGATGTCTCCCCGCAGCTCGCCACCTATTATTACGAATTCAACACCACCCGACCGCCGTTCAACGATGTGCGTGTGCGTAAGGCGCTGAATATGGCGCTGGATAAGGACATCATCGCCGAGAAAGTGTTAGGGCAGGGGCAACGCCCGGCGTGGTTAATCAGTCAGCCGGATATCGGTGGGGTGAAACTTCATGCGCCGGAATACGCCAGCTGGCCGATGGACAAACGTATCGCGGAAGCCAAAAAGCTGCTGAACGAAGCCGGATTCAACGACTCGCATCCGCTCAGTTTCAATCTGCTCTATAACACCTCGGAATCGCATCAGCGCATCGCCATTGCGGCGAGCTCCATGTGGAAGAAAAATCTCGGCGTGGAAGCGAAGCTGCAAAACCAGGAGTGGAAAACCATGCTCGATACCATGCATACGCATAACTTCGATGCCGTGCGCTACGCCTGGATTGCCGATTACGACGATGCCGCGACCTTCCTGAATAACTTCCGCACCGGCGACAGCGAAAACACCAGCCAGTACAGCAACCCGGCCTATGACAAAGCGCTGGTGGATGCGGCAAAAGCCAAAACCACCGAGGAGCGCGGCAAGTATTACCAGCAGGCAGAAGACCTGTTGGGCCAGGATGTGCCCGCCATTCCGGTGTATCACTACGTGCGCACGCATTTGATCAAGCCGTGGGTGGGTGGATTTACACCGGATAAACTGGGGTACTACTTCACGAAGGACATGTACATCAAAAAGCATTAAGCCTGAAACAGGCGATTTTATGCTGACAAAATAGCCAATGCGTTGTTATTTCAACCGATTAACATCAATTTGGCTATTTTTGAAGCAAACGATCACATTGATGCTTTACACGAAGTACGGAGGTGTTTATAGTGCGCCCCATACCGGAAGCGTGGCCGAGCGGTTGAAGGCACCGGTCTTGAAAACCGGCGACCCGAAAGGGTTCTAGAGTTCGAATCTCTACGCTTCCGCCAAATACGAAACCCCAGTTCAGCAATGAACTGGGGTTTTTTGCTTGGGCGGTCTCAACGCTCAATCGCGCGTCAGCCGTGAGCTGCTGCAAACCCACAGCGTGATAACCAGCGTCAGAATGGACAGCGAGTACAGCAGCACGTTCATCGGTGAGTCATAGTGGACGATGATCAGGCGGATGATGGCGGTCACGCCGATGTAGACAAAATAGCGCAACGGAAAGTGGCTGCCGGATTTAAAGTACTTGACGATCAGCGCGATAAATTCGAAGTACAGAAACCACGTTAGCAGTCCCTCAACGAAGTCATAGCTCTTGGTGGCCGGAAAGTTAAAGAAGGTATCTGCCAGTGACCAGGATTCCTTACCAAGGAATACAATCAGAATGATGGCCAGGCAGAACATACTGACGTTGAGTACAAACTGCAGAAAGGTCGGAATCCCCGTTTCAAAAGACGCATTAATAATCGTTTTCATTTTCAGCTCGTTATCTCTGTCCCCTGTTATCGTGAGTATAGACAAAAGTCGCTCATACTCATCCTGGGCTCTTAGCGCTGCGAAATCGTCCAGGTATTCATTAACCGAATAAGGACTGGAGACAAATGAAAGTGTTCTCGCCGGGTTAACTGTCTGTGCAGGCCACAACTTTCACGCCTGAAGGGACAATCCTGTTGATTATTCCGGGTGTTCAATGCTGTTATCTCTCCAGCCACTCACACCTTATGTCAGGAAAATCATCAATGAAAAAATGGCTTTTGCTCGCGGCGATACTCAGCCCACAAGCTTTCGCGGCTGCACCTTGTACACCAGACACCGCTCCCGGGGAGTTATGTGAGGTGGCTATCGACCAGCTACGGCCCACTCAGGCGGGCATTGGTCAGCTGCAGGTGGATGAAGAGCAGAAAAAACTTGCGGATAAGAGCGCTAGAAAGCTCGAAAAGTACGCTGTTAAAAAAGAGATCCCGGTGGTGATTTCTCCGCAGGGCGAGTACTGGCTGGTCGACAGGCACCATCTCACTCGCACCCTTTGGCAACTGGGCGTGAAAAAAACCACGGTGAAGGTTATCGCGCATCTGCAGGATAAAGCCACCTTCTGGCCGCAGATGGAGAAAAACCACTGGGTGTGGCTGAAAAACGAAAAGGGGCAATCCATCACGCCGGAGCAACTGCCGAAGCGTATCGCCGATCTGCCTGATTATCCTTACCGTTCGCTGGCGGGCCTGTTGCAGGATGAAGGCTATTTTGACAAGAAAAAGCAGGTCTATTTTGTTGAGTTTGCCTGGGCCAGTTGGCTCGGGGAAAAGATGGGCTGGCAGTCCGTCAATGCTGGCAATCTGAAGGAGCGGCTAAACCAGGCAAAGACGCTGGCTTGTGAGCCGGATGCTAAAGCGTTGCCTGGCTATCCAGGTGAGAAGTGTTTGGGCTCGGCAATGTGAAGCAGTGCGGGATGCCTGCGAAAAAAGGGGTTACCGAAAGGTAACCCCTTTTTTTGGCTTTATTTTCTTTGTTCAGGCTACAAATCTGTCACTCCAGACCCAGCGTGTACTGTGCAATTTTGAAATAGATAATCAGGCCGGTTCCGTCGATAAAGGTGGCGATAAACGGCGCGGATACGACGGCAGGGTCGATGCCACAGCGTTTAAGCACCATCGGGATCACTGACGAGACAATGGCGCTCCATAGGGTAATGCACACCAGCGTCAGGCTGACGATAAGCGTAATGTCCATTCCAATTCCCATCATCCAGGCCCTCACACAGCCTGCCAGCCCGAGCGTAATGGCAATCATCACCGAGGTGGTCATCTCTTTACGCAGCACGCGCCCCAGGTCTTTCAGGCCAACTTCACCCAGTGCCATCGCGCGGACCAGCGTTGAGGTAATCTGTGTGCCGCTGTTGCCGCCGGTGCCAATGAGCAATGGAATAAAGAACGCCAGTGCGATAGCGGATTCGAGCGCATCTTCAAAATGCTGAAGCACGGTGCTGGTATAGGCCTCTGCGACGAACAGCAGCAGCAGCCAGACGGCACGTTTTTTCCAAAGCTGCACAGCGCTGGTCTCGAGGTAAGGCCGCTCCAGAGGCAGCGTAGCCCCCTGGCGCTGCGCATCTTCCGTCACGTCATCTTCCAGCAAATGAGCAATTTCACGTTCGGTGAGACAACCCACCAGTTTCCCGTGGGTGACAACCGGTACGACGTCAACACCGGCATGGCTGAGTAGAGCGGCCACTTTTGCACGCTCATCGTCGGGCTGAACCTGCAAAAACTGAGAAACCATCAGCGCGCTAACGGCCTGAACGGTATTCGCTTCCTGTAATAACGTTCTGACCGAAATCATCCCGGCCAATCGACCATTATCTTCAATAAAAATATGCGTTGGAATATCGTCATCTTTTAATTGTGCGAAGAAATGTTCACGCGCCAGCGCGACACATAATGACGCGTCGAGGACAATAAAATCCGTATTCATATATTGCGCGATGGCGCTGTCATTAAATGCAGGATTTGAATTATGGATGGTGTAAGACATAGTGAATTCCCTTTGAATATAATTATCTCTCAGGGGCGAGCAAGACAGGGCATGTCGAAGAGGAGATCCCCACGTCCTGGGTTCAGCACTGTACACCGTATCCCCGAAGGGAAGTTATACTGACAAAGCCTTGATTCGACAGTGCCTGTTTTACCCTGTGTAGTTTCTCTCGAAACCACCAGAGCGATAACGTGTATTTGTACAGGAGCCTCGCCATAACGAGATCGTAGTAAAACGGATGAGATAATACGCGAGTTTTTAAATGCTGCTTTAAAATATCAATAATGTTGATGAACGGTTTAGGTTAAATATATTTAATCGGCGTTGAGGTTTTATTTAATTCATTTCATTTTAAATAGCAGATTCACCTTTCAAAAGAGGCGTCGCGATGGAATGGCTCAATAATTTGCTTAATCATTTTGCACACTATCCGACGCAGCTGTTCGCCTTGCTGGCGGTCATGGCGTTCTGCAAATCAACGGTTTTCGTCTCCTCCATTCTCCCGCCCGCCTCGCTGATGTTGCTGGGTGGGATTACCCTGAGTCAGGCAACGCTTTCGCCTGTGCTGGCCTGGCTTGCCGTAACGACGGGCGCGACGTGCGGCTCCGTGTTGAATTACCATTTGGGGCAGCTCATGGGCAATACGCGGATGATGATGCGCCTGCGTGCAAAACACGCCGATCGCCTTATACGCATCCAGCATCAGTTAGAGAAAAACAGCGTGGCGGTGTTGTTCACTGCCCGTTTTCTGGCGGTGCTGCGCTACATCGTCCCGCTGGCGGCGGGGATGCTGCGCGTGAATGCAGGAAAGGTTTACGCGGTGAGCCTGCTCTCTGCCACCGTCTGGGCGGCGCTGTATGTCGGCGCGGTGACCGGCATCAGCGCCTTGTAAACTTAGCTGTCACTTCCGGTCTTCATATTTGCTGCGCTTATGCTGATACAGCAGCTCATCCGCCTTCAGCATCGCCACTTCCAGCGTATCGCCCGCGTGCATCTGGTAACTTCCCCAGGAGAACGCCACCATTTTTTCCGTATCGATGGTCTGGAGATAACCTTGCATACGCGTAATCACATCCCGCGAGCGGGCCAGATTATTATCGATAAGAATCAAACAGAACTCGTCGCCGCCGAGGCGGATCCCGTAATCGCTCTTACGGATCGACTGCGCCAGCGCAAGTCCCAGAGACTGGATCGCCTTATCGCCCATATGATGGCCTAAGGTGTCGTTGATTCTTTTCAGCCCGTCGCTGTCGATGGCAATCACCGTGACCGGAATATTTCTTTCCACTAAAGACTGAATTTTCTGGTTCAGTTCGCCGGTAATCACTTTGCGGTTATACAGCCCGGTCATCGCATCGGTCACGTTGTCGCGGGAGAGGGATTTCTGACGGATAAACTGCTGGCGGGCGTAGCGAACCAGCAGCCAGGTGGTTAATACGTAAAGCAAAATCAGCCAGATATTCGCAATCACCACGTAGATGGCATCGAGCTTTCCATGCAGGGTGTAATACTGCGTCATATCATCCTGATAGTTAATCGCATCCCGCGATTTCACTACAGGCTCATGGAAGATAATATTCCCCCCCGTCGTATTATCGGTGACATACAGGGAAAGGAATTTCCACAATAACGGGCGATCAGGGGTGACAAATGATGTCGCCAGATCGTGAATATTGATATCGGTAATCAACAGCCCTTTGATTTTTCCGCCAAGAAATACCGGCGTAATCATGCTGATAATATTTTGTCGGGTATAGCCGTCTGTATAAATGTGCGAAACGATATTCTCACCGTGGATCAGGTCCTCCAGCGCATTATCATCAATGGTAATAGTGTGCGCGCTGCGGACAATATTGACGCCATCTTTATCGGCCACCAGCCAGTTGCTGAACGCATAATCAAAGGTATTCACCAGATGGTTGATGTAAATATAGTTGTGCGCAAGGTCGATGTAATAGCGGATGTTGTTGAAGGTATAGCCCGTATAGTTGGAGAAGGTGTACTTCGATGACGCCGGTGTCTCGGTTTGATTCACCACGGGCAGCGCAGGCACATCGCGGCTCCAGGCTTCGCAGTCGGGATTTCGCGTCTGAAGCGTACCCTCCAGGTTAACGATGGTTCTTGCCACCAGATTAAACCCGGAAATGGCTCCGACCTTTTCAATATGCTCGCAGAGTAATTTGGCTTTTTCCTCGCCATTCACACCAGAGGCTGCCTGTTTAGAGAAGGCGCGGGATAAGCGAAAGGCAATATCCTGATTGATGAACTCTTCATGGAAAAGCGCTGACTTGCCATTCTCGGCAATATAGCCCATATAATTTTGAAGATTTCTCACTTCATGTGAAATCAAGGTGGCGAATATTGACGTTGTGCAAACAATAATAAATATCGTTGCAGTGATATATTTACGTTGTGACAAGATGGTTAACTCCCTTGTAAGACCACCTAAGATATTTCGCAAAGTATAGCACTGAAATGGACTATTATTGAGTGAAGTTATATTTGTAATGCCACTATCAGTCCGGGCGCTATATACCGGTTTAGCTTCAGTATATAGCGCCTTTCGAATTACAAACTCCCGGTGCCACCGTCCACCAGCAGATCGATCCCAACCGTATAGCTGGACTCATCCGACGCCAGATAGATCGCCGCCTTCGCCAGCTCCGTCGGGGTGCCCATGCGCCCGAGCGGGACCAGGCTTGCGATATCGCCCTGCAGCGCTTTTTGCGCCTCTGCGCTCAGCCCCAGTTTATTCAGCGCCGGTGTTTCTACCGGGCCGGGGCTTAAGCCGTTGACGCGGATCCCACGCGGCAGCAGTTCCGCAGAAAGCGTGCGCGCCAGGGAGAGCAGACCCGCCTTGCTGGCGGCATACACGCTGCTGGTGGGCAGGCCGATCCGCGCGCTCACCGAGCCGCATAAAATCACCGACGAGGGATTGTTCAGCAGCGGCAGCAGCGCCTGAACCAAAAAGAAGGGGCCTTTGAGATTGATACCCATCAGCCGATCCCATGCCTCCTCGCGCCACTCCTCGATAAGCCCGTGCGTCACATCTCCGGCGTTGATAAACACCGCATCCAGCCGCGGCCAGCGTGAGGCGAGGGTGTCTGCCAGCTGTTGTTGCGCGGAAATATCCCCCGCGTCGGTGGCAATCACCCAGGCGTTATCGCCCAGCACCCGTTGCGCCTCGGCCAGAGTTTCCGGGTTACGTCCGGTCACCGCCACGTGCGCTCCTTCGGCGATAAACTCCTGCGCCGTCGCCAGACCGATGCCGCTGGTGCCACCCGTAATAAGCGTATATTTACCTGTTAAACGACCCATGGTTATCTCCTGAAAAGTCACTGGAGAAAGCACTATAGAAACGTTAGTATCCAAAAGAAACCAGGTACCATTTGGATACTAATGAGGCGAAGGGTGTGCAATGGCGGAAAGACTCGAATCAACCTGTGAAAAAAATTCTGCGACCGAATCCTGCCCGATGACGCAGTTTGTCAATCTGATCTCGGGCAAATGGGCGATCCCGATCCTGTACCGGCTGATCGTCCTCAACGCCCCGGTACGCTTTGGCGATCTGCTCCGCGCCGCGGCACCCATTACCCAGAAAGAACTGACCAAACAGCTGCGCTTATTTGAACAGCGCGGACTGGTCTCGCGCACGATCTATCCGGAGATCCCGCCGCGTGTGGAATATCAGATAACGGATTTAGGACTGACGCTACAGAGTGCGCTCTCCCCGCTGGCCGTCTGGATGCAAGAGTACGGCGACCAGCTGGAGCGGTAGGGCGCGAACATAAAAAAGCGTTATCTATCAGTTTGAGAAATGGTTCCCGGAAATTTGTCATCAATCTGTCACAATCAGATTGACGAAAATAAACTCTGAGGAAAAAGGGATGAGAAAAGCACTACTCGCAATCGCAGTGGCTGGCACTTTAACAATGACCTCTGGCGCTCAGGCGCAAACGGCCCCGGAAGGCTATCAGTTACAGCAGGTGTTGATCATGAGCCGCCACAACCTGCGCGCACCGCTGGCGAATAACGGCAGCGTACTCGAGCAATCCACGCCGGGCAAATGGCCGGAATGGGAGGTGCCAGGCGGGCAGCTCACCACCAAAGGTGGCGTGCTCGAAGTCTATATGGGCCATTACATGCGTGAATGGCTGGCGGAGCAGGGGATGGTCACCAGCGGAGAATGCCCACCGGCTGACGCGGTCTATACCTACGCCAACAGCCTGCAACGCACCGTTGCGACGGCTCAGTTCTTTATCACCGGCGCATTCCCAGGCTGCGACGTGCCCGTCCATCATCAGGAAAAAATGGGCACCATGGACCCGACCTTTAACCCGGTGATCACCGACAATTCGCCGGAGTTTCGCGAAAAAGCGGTCAAAGCGATGGAGACCGAGCGTCAGGGCATGAAGCTCGATGAGAGCTACAAGCTGCTGGAGCAGATCACCCAATACACCGATTCCCCGTCCTGCAAAGAGAAAAAAGTGTGCTCTCTGACGGAGGCCAAAGACACCTTCACCGCCGACTATGAAAAAGAGCCGAGCGTCTCCGGCCCGCTGAAAGTGGGTAACTCGCTGGTGGATGCGTTCACGCTGCAATACTACGAAGGCTTCCCGCTGGATCAGGTGGCGTGGGGGGAAATCAAAACCGACCAGCAGTGGCGCGTGCTGTCACAGCTGAAAAATGGCTATCAGGATTCCTTGTTCACTTCGACCGAAGTGGCGCGCAATGTTGCCAAGCCGCTGGTGAAATACATCGATAACGCGCTGGTCACCGATCAGGCGAAAGCGCCAAAAATCACCGTGCTGGTGGGGCATGACTCGAACATCGCTTCGCTGCTGACGGCGCTGGATTTCAAGCCGTACCAGCTGCATGACCAGCACGAGCGCACACCGATTGGCGGGAAGATTGTCTTCCAGCGCTGGCATGATAAAAACGCGAATCGTGAGCTGATGAAAATTGAGTATGTCTACCAAAGCTCAGAGCAGCTGCGTAACGCTGATGTGCTGTCGCTGAAATCTCCGGCGCAGCGCGTGACGCTTGAGCTGAAAGGATGCCCGGTCGATACCAACGGTTTCTGCCCGATTGATAAATTTAATACTCTGATGAACGACGCGGCAAAATAAGTGGAAAACCCCCCGCGCTGGCGGGGGGAAACGGTCAGACGTTTTTACGTTCGATGGTTTGCTCGCCCCAGAAGAGCGAGTCTTTGTCTGTTTTGTCGAAGGCACGGACCAGCACTTCATCGCTCCCGTCCTCCCAGATTTTCTCCGCCAGCTTCTCATCGTATTTCGCGACTTCAAAGATGGCCTCGGCAATTTCTGGAGAGGTATTACGTAAACTTGCCCACTCACCGACGTGATGAGCTTTGGATTGTTGAGTTGGCATGCTTGTCCTCCTGTTGAGGTTAACCGTTCAGTTTTTTAGCGAGGCCCGCGACGTGCTCACCCTGATAACGGGCGATGGCCAGCTCTTCCTGGCTTGGCTGACGCGAACCGTCGCCGCCAGCAATGGTGGTCGCGCCGTACGGAGTCCCGCCGCGCACCTGTGAAACATCAAACAATTCCTGCGCGCCGTAGCCGATCGGCACAATCACCATCCCATGGTGTGCAAGGGTCGTCCAGGTGGAGGTGATGGTCTGCTCCTGGCCGCCGCCGGTCCCGGTTGAGCTAAAGACGCTGGCGAGTTTCCCGTACAGGGCGCCTGAGGCCCACAGTCCGCCGGTCTGATCCAGGAAGGTGCGCATTTGCCCGGACATATTGCCAAAGCGCGTTGGGGTACCAAAGATGATGGCGTCATAGTCGGCCAGCTCCTGCGGGGTCGCCTGCGGGGCATTTTGTGTTTTCCCGCCCGCTTTCAGGAACGCTTCGGCGTTCATGGTTTCCGGTACGCGTTTCACCACGACCTCAACTCCGTCAACTTTACTTGCGCCTTCCGCCACCGCATGAGCCATGGTTTCAATGTGTCCATACATGGAATAATAGAGCACCAGAACTTTTGCCATCTTGCATCACTCCTCGATTGTGGTTTCTGGCAGCGAATCGCTGCGTTCATTTAAAGATAAGACGCCACGGCCAGACTGCAAACCTGAAAGCCATTTCTTTGATTTATAACAAGATATTTAGGACCTTTCTTTGTAGCAATATGAAACATTTTTAGCGGGTCGGCTTTTCTGAATGATAAGAGGAGCTTATTGGTGACGACGGCGGGATCTCACACGAACGGCTGATTTCATGTTGCAGAATATTACCGTTTACTGGCTGGATCGGCTCATTCCACTAAGCTTAGTTTCACGCGGCGCAGACAAAGGCTCTGGCCTTGTGCCGTCAGGTGAAAGAATCCTCTTTTACTGAATGCAGTATGATGTCTAATGTTTCACACTCTGGAGGTTAGAGATGGCAAACCATCGTGGTGGGTCAGGTAATTTCGCTGAAGACCGTGACAGAGCATCAGAAGCAGGTCGTAAAGGTGGCCAGCAGAGCGGGGGTAACTTCAAGAATGACCCGCAGCGTGCATCTGAAGCTGGCAAAAAAGGGGGCAAAAATAGTCATGGGAGCAGTAATAAGAGTTAGCGTCTCCCCATTTCAGTGTCACCCAACCTGAAATATCCCCCTGCCGCCGGGTCTCCCGGCGGTTTTTTTATTTATGCAACATTGAACTGTAACCAAAGGCATCGCACACTAGCGGATTACTTCTTGTCGCTGGTATCTCATGTCCTCCTCTCGCTACGCTTTTTCCATCAAACCCCAGGAAGCGATCCTGATTCTGATCACCATGTTCTGGGGCGGTACCTTCCTCGCGGTGCAGTATGCCGTGACGCTCAGCGATCCGTTTTTCTTCGTCGGGCTGCGGTTTGCTACGGCGGCTGTGGCGGTGGCGCTGATCTCACTGAAAACTCTGCGCGGATTGACCCTGAAGGAGCTACAGGCGGGCGTGGCGATTGGCGTCTCTATCGCGATGGGCTATAGCCTGCAAACCTGGGGATTACAGACCATTCCCAGCAGTAAATCGGCGTTTATCACCGCGATGTACGTTCCGCTGGTCCCCCTGCTGCAGTGGCTGTGTCTCGGCAGAATGCCGGGGCTGATGTCCTGCGTGGGCATCGTGCTGGCCTTTATCGGGCTGATTTTTCTCGCAGGACCCGGCGACAACCTGCTGGCGATGGGACCGGGTGAGATTATTACGCTGATTGGTGCGGTGGCGATTGCGGCAGAAATTATCCTGATTAGCGCCTGGGCCGGGAAAGTCGACGTCAAACGCGTCACCGTCGTCCAGCTGGCGACAGCCTCGATTGTGGCGTTTATCGCCATGGTTCCCGCCGGAGAATCTGTCCCGCCAATGTCCACGGGGCTGGTGGTCGTCGCGCTCGGCCTGGGGATTTTCAGCGCCATCATTCAGGTGACGATGAACTGGGCGCAGCGCAGCGTCTCCCCGACGCGGGCTACGGTCATCTACACCGGCGAACCCGTCTGGGCCGGGATTTTCGGTCGTCTGGCGGGTGAACGGTTGCCGCTGCTGGCCCTGTTGGGTGCGGCATTTATTGTGGTCGGGGTGCTGGTGAGTGAGTTGAAGTTAAAAAAGAAACGTCGTGAAGCGGCCGATCTGACGCTCGAATAGCGTCGTATTGCAATCAAAGCGCGGCAATTCTACAATGCATTTGTGTACGGATACTCACCGTACAAAATGGAGTAAAAATGTCAGCACTAAAAAAACAGCGAATCGATCTCCGATTATCGGATGAAGATAAAAGCCTGATCGAAGAAGCCGCGGCGATGACCAATCAGACCATCACGCAGTTTATGGTCAACAGCGCGTCAGCGCGCGCAGCGGAAGTGATCGAGCAGCACCGTCGCCTGATCCTTAACGAAGCGTCGTGGAATCAGGTGATGGATGCTATCAGCAATCCGCCATCACCAGACAACAGGCTAAAACGCGCCGCCAAACGGCTCGAAGACATGGAGTAAGTCGTGGCCAAACTGATCATAGAGATGTTTTCAGAAGAAGCAGTTTATGATTTTACGGATTTTGACTGCGGCGAAACCTCTCTGAATGTCTTTCTTACTGAGCATCTGGCTCGTCAGCACAGCGGACGCATCCTGCGGGCTTACGTCCTTAAAAGCCAGGAGGCGAAGCCTAAAGTGTGGGGATATTACACGCTCGCGGGCAGTTGTTTCGAACGTGAAGCGCTTCCCTCAAAAACGCAGCAACGCCACATTCCTTATGCCAATGTACCCAGCGTGACGCTGGGTCGGCTGGCCGTTCATAAAACGCTGCAAGGGCAGGAGTGGGGGACAACCCTGGTCACGCATGCCATGAAGGTGGTGTATCTGGCTTCGCAAGCAGTGGGTGTGCACGGTATGTTTGTCGATGCGTTAAACGAAAGTGCGAAAGCTTTCTACCTAAAGCTGGGTTTTATCCCCCTGGTGCGTGAAAACGCCAACTCGCTTTTCTACCCAACCAAATCTATCGAACGGTTATTCGAAGAAGATTAATCACCCGACAACAAACGATGGTGTGGTCTGAAAAATGCCCGGTGGCGCTGCGCTTACCGGGCCTACAAATAAACGTAGGCCGGGTAAGCGCAGCGCCACCCGGCGCAACATCCGGCTCGGTCAGGAATCCTGGTGCACCACCTTAGCCTGAGAGACCTCCGCCGTCCGGCGACTCAATAGCGCATTCAGCAAAATCGCGCCAAAGGTGGCCGTCCCGATTCCACCCAGCGTAAAGCCGCCGAGCGTCAGCGCAAAATCCCCCGCGCCCAGCACCAGCGTCACGGCGACCATAATCAGGTTGCCGTTCTGGTTGAGATCCACATGGTTCTGCACCCAGATGCGCGCGCCCGCCACGGCAATAAGGCCAAACACCACAATCGATGCGCCGCCAATCACCGGGGCCGGAATAGTGTGGATCACCGCCCCGAATTTCGGCGAGAAGCCCAGCAGCAGGGCAATCACCGCCGCGGCGACAAACACCAGCGTGGAGTAAACCTTGGTCACCGCCATCACGCCGATATTCTCCGCGTAGGTGGTCACGCCACTGCCGCCAACCGAGCCCGAGAGCATGGTCGCCAGCCCGTCACCGACAAACGCGCGGCCCATGTACGGGTCCATATTGCGCCCGGTCATTCCGGCGACCGCTTTCAGATGGCCCAGGTTTTCCGCCACCAGAATCACAGCCACGGGCGCGATCAGCATCATCGCCTGACCGCTAAAGGTCGGGGAGGTGAAGTGCGGCAGACCAAACCACGCGGCGTGTTGCACCAGCGAAAAATCCACCGGTTTACCCAGGCCCAGCACGCTGGTCATCAGGGCATACACCAGGCACGCCGCAATCAGCCCGACCAGAATCAACAGCCGCTGAATCATCCCGCGGGTGAAAACCGCCACCAGACCGATACACAGCACCGTCACCGCCGCCATCCAGCTGTCAAATGACGAACCGGAGACGCTTTTGACCGCAATCGGTGCGAGGTTTAGACCAATCGCCATCACCACCGCACCCGTCACCACCGGTGGCATCAGGCGTTCGATCCAGCGGGTGCCGACCTTCATCACCACAACGCCAATCAAAGTGTAAACCAGCCCGCAGGCGATAATGCCGCCGAGCGCGACGCTCAGATTCGGGTTGATCCCCTGGCCGTTAAAGCCCGTGGCGGCGATCACCACGCCGACAAAGGCGGCGCTCGATCCCAGATAGCTCGGCACCCGTCCGCCGGTGATGACAAAGAACAGCAGCGTGCCGATCCCCGACATCAAAATCGACAGATTGGGATCCAGCCCCATCAGAATGGGCATCAGCACCGTCGCGCCAAACATCGCGACCGCGTGCTGAACGCCCATCACCACCGTGGGCACCAGGGGAAGCCTCTCATCCGGCGCGACCACGCCGCGCTCTGTAGAGGTCGATGTTAACTGCCAGTGGGGAAAACCGAACAAGGCCATGAGCTGTCTCCTTAAGGAGGGTTAACAGGCGGGTCGCAGGAGTGCGTGATAGCCGCGGTCGAACCACACCAGTCCCTGCGGCGCGGGGTGGCGGGTAATGGAAACAATGTCGCAAAACAGAATATCGTGGGTGCCGACGCTGACCACCTGGCTGATGCGGCAGTCAAACGACGCCAGCGCCTCTTCGAGCCGTGGGCAGCCGGTTGCGCCGGTCTGCCAGCGGGCCGCCGCGAAGCGTTCTGCCATCGGCGTTTTGCCGCCAAACAGGTTCGACAGCGGCTCTTGCCCGGCGCACAGCGTATTCACGCACAGGGTGCGGTTCTCGCTGAATGTCGGCCACACCGACGCCCCGCGATTCAGGCACACCAGCAGGGTGGGCGGTGAGTCGGTCACGCTGCACACGGCGCTGGCGGTAAATCCCGCCTGCCCGGCAGGACCGTCGGTGGTGATGATATTCACCGCCGCGCCGACGCAGGCCATTGCATCACGAAAAGTTTGTTGATCCATATTGGCTCCTTACGCCAGCCCGCAGGCATCTTCAAAGGTCAGACGCGGCAGACGGCCATAAACTTTGCTGGCATCGCCGTAGCCGATGTTGATCAGCAGATTGCTTTTAAGTGTGGTGCCGGTGAAAAAGGCCGCATCCACTTTCTGCGGATCAAAGCCCGACATCGGCCCGGTATCCAGCCCCAGCGCGCGGCAGGCAAAAATCAGATACGCCGCCTGCAGCGAGCTGTTGCGAAACGCCGTCTCCTGGGCGAGTTCCGGGCTGGTGGTAAACCAGCTGCGGGCATCGCCGTGGGGAAACAGTTCCGGCAAGCGCTCATAAAATTCGCTGTCCCAGGCGACAATTGCTGTGACCGGCGCGGCAAGGGTTTTCGCCAGATTGCCGCTGGAGAGCGCCGGGGCCAGTTTCTCTTTGCCCTCGGGCGTACGGACAAAGACGATCCGCGCGGGGGAACAGTTGGCGGAGGTTGGGCCCCATTTCATCAGGTCGTAGATCTCGCGCAGGGTCTCGTCGCTGACCGGAATATCCTGCCAGCCGTTGTGCGTTCGGGCGTCGGTAAACAGCGTTTTTAACGCGCCCGGATTGATGGCTTCGTTCATCTATAAAACCCTTTCCTGTGCATGCAGCAGGCTGGCGAGCCCGTTCAGCAGCAGCGTATTGAAGGTATCGGGATCGGTGACGTTGCAGGCGTGTCCGCCCTGGCGCATCACCACTTTTTCACTGTGGGGCAGCGCGGCGTGCAGCTCAGACGAACAGACGGCAGGCACCAGCAGATCGTCGGCGGAGCAGATCACCTGCACCGGGCAGCGAATGCGCGCCGCGTCCCGGCTGAAATCTGCCTTTTTTAACGCGTGAAGGCGTTTAAGCAGATTGGCTTTGCCCTGAAAATGGGCGAGGGCCAGTGCCTCTTCGGCCTCCATTCGCGGGGCGCGAGCCGCCATCCAGTCGGCGGGGTAGAGAAACAGCGGCTGCGCTTCCACCCAGGCCTGCGCACCGCCCGCGTGCAGCAAACGTTCGCGGATCTGAAAACAGCGGCGGGTGTGGGCGTTGAGCTTCAGCCAGCCGTTCACCGACACCAGCGCGGTGACCGCCTCGGGACGATCGAGCGCCAGCTGCAGCCCGACCAGCGCACCGAGCGCGTGCCCGACCACGCAAAAGCGTTGAATGCCGGCCTGTGACAGCGCCCGATACAGCTCGTCCGCCATCTGCGCCAGAGAATAACCCTCGGGCAATACCTCAGGATTATTCCCGGTCCCGCGCTGGTCGTAGCACACCACCTGATACTCTTGCTCCAGCACCGCCAGCTGCGGCAGCCAGTAGTTGCCACCGCCGCCCAGCCCGGCGATCAGCACCACCACCGGCGCGTCGGCAAACGGGGGCGGTGAAACGGATATTTTCATGGCAACCTCATTTTCCGATGTGGGCAACAGAAGCGATCTCGACCAGCGCCTCGGGCTTGACCAGCCCGCACTGAATGCAGAATCGCGCCGGTTTATCGCCGGGGAAAAACTCAGCGTAGATTTCGTTAATCGCGGCGTAGTTTTTCCAGTCGGTGATAAAAATGCTGTTGAAGGTCACGTCCTCCATCGTGCCACCCGCCGTTTCGATAACGCTCCTGATGGTCTCGAGCACGTGGCGGGTTTGCGCCTTTGGGTCGTCGGGCCAGACCACGTTATTCTCTTTATCGAACGGCAGCGTGCCGGAGACATACACCACGCCGTCGGCAAGCGTGCCGGGTACGAAGGGGGCAATCGGCGTGCTGGTGCCTGCAGGAATGATCACGGATTTCGGCATAGTGTGGCTCCTCAGGCGATACGGGCTAACGACGGCGGGGAGACGGCATCGCAGAACTCGGCGACGGTGCTGACCCAGCCAAAAAAGGTTTCGATATTGAACAGAGCGGCTTTCTGAGCAAACTCCGGCCCGGCCTGATGCGTGGCGTCTGCCAGTACCACGCCGAAATACTCGAGGAAAAAGCCGTCGCGCAGGGTGGATTCCACGCAGACGTTGGTCGCAATGCCGGTAAAGACCAGGTGGCGAATGCCGCGACTGCGCAGCAAGCTGTCGAGCGGGGTGTTGAAAAAGCCGCTGTAGCGCGGTTTCGGCAGCACGATATCGCCGGGCTGGGGTACCAGTTCATCGACCAGCTGGTAATCCCAGCCTCCTTTTGCCAGCAGTTTTCCCTGTAGTTCTGGCTGTTTGCGCATGGTTTTCAGGGCGTTGGATTTATGGAAGTTAGGCGAGCCGGGGCCACCGGCTTCGACGTACTCATCGTCCCAGCCGTTCTGGAACCAGATGATGAGCATCCCCGCGGCGCGCGCGGCAGCAACGGCGGTGTTGATATTGTCGATCACCGGACGGGTGGCGGAGACGTCAAACCCGGCCAGATCCAGATAGCCGCCAGGGCTCGCGTAGGCGTTCTGCATATCCACCACAATCAACGCGCTCTGCTCAGGCGTGAAGGTAATAGCTTCCGGGCGTGCATCTAATGAAATCATTACGCCACCTCCTGAGTCAGCGCGGGGATGTGCGCGCGGCACTGCATCAGCGGCTGGATGCGCTCGCCAAAGGTCTCAACGCCCATCAGGAAATCATCAAAGGTCAGCAACACGCCTTCGGCGCCCGGCACGCTGGCGACTTCGTCGAGCATCCGCGCCACATTTGCGTAAGAGCCCACCAGGGTGCCCATATTGATATTGACCGCCGAGGTCGGGTCCGCCATCTGGCGCACGTTGGTGTCTGACCCGGAGCGGGTATCTTTCTGGCTCTGCTCGGTGAGCCAGCTCAAGGCTTCCTCGTCGGCTCCCGCCTTGTAGTGTTCCCATTTGGCGCGGGCGGCCTCGTCGGTTTCGTCGGCGATTACCATAAACAGCACGTAGGATCCGACATCGCGCCCGGTCACTTCCGCCGCCTCTTTCATGCGTGCGGCGGTGGGGGCGAAGGCCGCAGGCGTGTTGACGCCTTTCCCGAAGCAGAAGTTGAAATCCGCGTGCTGGGCGGAAAACGCCATGCCCGCGTCGCTCTGTCCGGCGCAGATCACTTTCATCGGCGTGGAGGGCTGCGGGCTGACGCGGCAGTCGTTCATGGTGAAGTAGTCGCCTTTGAAATCGCTCTTGCCGGTGCCCCACAGATCGCGCAGGACTTGCACGTATTCGGTCAGATAGTCGTACCGGCGCGAGAAATACTCATCGCCCGGCCACAGGCCCATCTGCTCGTACTCAGGTTTTTGCCAGCCGGTCACCAGATTCACGCCGAAGCGCCCGCCGGAGATGGAGTCAATGGTCGACGCCATCCGCGCGACAATCGCCGGAGGCAGGGTAAGCGTGGCGGCAGTGGCGTAGATCTGAATGCGCGACGTCACCGCCGCCAGACCCGCCATCAGAGTGAAGGACTCCAGATTGTGATCCCAGAATTCGGTTTTGCCGCCGAAGCCGCGCAGTTTGATCATCGAGAGCGCAAAGTCGAAATGGTAATGCTCCGCCTTTTGCACAATGGCTTTGTTCAGCTCAAAGGTCGGCATGTACTGCGGCGCGTGGGAGGAGATTAACCAGCCGTTGTTGCCGATAGGGACGAATACGCCAATTTTCATCACGAACCTCTCTTCATCTCAGTGTGGGGTGAAAGTCAGACGTGGCGCTGCATCCTGCATTTCCTGTTCAGCCTCGTGATGAAGGTTTTGCAAAGGGAATGCCAGTTTTGAAAAGTGTTGTGTTATTAATGTGTTAACTGGTGGTTGTTAAAAAGATACCGAGTAAAGTGGACTAACTGGTCAAAAGCAGTGCACACAAAACAGGCACTTATGCGCGATCGAGGTGCAGAATGTCGTGAGACGCGAGGGGTTTTGCTATGCTAAACGCACATTTTCAAGGAGAGCAGGCATGACACAAGGCGCAGTGCAGACACCAGGTAAACGTTCGCGGGCGGTGAGCGCCAAGAAGCAGGCGATTCTGAAAGCCGCGCTGGAGACCTTTTCGCAGTTCGGCATTCACGGCACGCGCCTCGAGCAGGTCGCGGAGTTGTCCGGGGTGTCGAAAACCAATCTGCTCTATTACTACCCGTCGAAAGAGGCGCTTTACGTCGCCGTGCTGCAACAAATTCTCGATATCTGGCTGGCACCGCTGAAGGCGTTTCGTGAAGAGCTCG
This sequence comes from Lelliottia sp. EB106-05-01-XG201, assembly GCF_058791735.1. Taxonomy (NCBI): domain Bacteria; kingdom Pseudomonadati; phylum Pseudomonadota; class Gammaproteobacteria; order Enterobacterales; family Enterobacteriaceae; genus Lelliottia; species Lelliottia sp. EB106-05-01-XG201. Next base: position 2,966,800 of record NZ_JBYTDV010000001.1, on the reverse strand, counting down.
CGCCGCTGGTGGCGATCAAAGAGTACATCCGCCTCAAGCTGGAGGTCTCCCGCGACTATCCTCAGGCGTCGAAACTGTTCTGCATGGAGATGCTGCAGGGCGCGCCGCTGTTGCAGGCGGAGCTGACGGGGGATTTAAAGCAGCTGATCGACGATAAGTCGGCGATTATTGCGGGCTGGGTGGCGAGCGGAAAACTGGCGCCAATCGATCCGCAGCACCTGATCTTTATGATTTGGGCCTCGACCCAGCACTATGCGGACTTTGCGAGCCAGGTCGAAGCCGTGACCGGAAAAACGCTCCAGGACGAGGCGTTTTTCCAGAGTGCGGTCGATAACGTGCAGCGCCTGATTATTGAAGGGATCCGCCTGCGTTAATTGCCAGGCGGCAGCGGGCAGCTTAAATCGCCTTCCTCGCACTGCATCAGTGAGGCCAGAAACGCTTCGCGCTCGGCGGTTTTCTCGGTCATGCACTGGTTGATAATCATCGGCTGTACGCTTCCGCCTTCGCTGCCGGAACCGGCAAAGGCGCAGTCGGCGTCACGCAGGGCAATCCACGCCTGCTGTGCTTTTTTCAGCAATTCACGCTGGGGTGCGGCGGCCCGTTTCATCGCGGCCTGGTAAGTCTGATTCAGTTTTTTATCTGCCGCCTGATACTGCTGCGCGGTGCAGGTATTCAGATCGGTCTGGGTTGTGGCACTGGCGCATTCATCCGCCAGCGCGCTGGCGCTGAGCAGCAACGCGGCTCCGGCAATCAATACTCGTTTCATTTTACCCTCCGTATAAAAAAGCCGGATACGCTACGCTTATCCGGCCTACGGTTTTCATTTTAGCTGTACAATTACCCGATTGTCATCAGGCTGGCGTTACCGCCTGCGGCAGCGGTGTTGACGCTGAGCGAGTGCTCCACGTACAGACGCTCCAGCAGCAGGTTGGTTTCGCCGCGGGCAAAGCCCTGCACCGAGACAATCGCGCCGTCGCGCGCCGCGACCTGCTCGCACAGTTCGCGCAGCTGATCGGAATCCCCATGGTAGATCACCGCATCGAAAGCCTGGGTGGTGATCACGTCTGGTTTCGCGAAGGTGATCCGCGCGGAGACCTCTTTCGGCAGCTGTTTGGCGAGATCTCGATGCAGACCATCTTCCGGCCACAGCACTTCGCAGCCTGTTGCCATGGCGGCGGCCAGCTGAACCAGCACATCCTGTTCGTTATCGGCGATGCACAGCACGCGCTCGCGCGGCATCAGCGTCCAGGTGTTGCGCTCTCCGGTCGGACCTGGCAGCAGACGCTGAGTCCCGGCCTGCGCCTGTTCGCCATACTGCTGACAAATGGCGCGCAGTTCCGGGCGTTTTTCCGCCCATTTCACGAGGGCTTCCAGCGGTTGGGTGAGCAGCGTTTTCAGCTGGGCATCCACCGGACGTTCCGCATCCTGACGCGCCAGGGTCACGCCGAGCGCATTCTCAGGGCGGTTCGCCAGCAGACGGTACAGATAGAGCGGACCACCGGCTTTCGGACCCGTGCCGGACAAGCCTTCGCCGCCGAACGGCTGCACGCCGACCACTGCGCCGACCATATTGCGGTTGACGTACAGGTTGCCGACTTTCGCGCTGCCCGTGACCTGGGCGATGGTTTCATCGATGCGGGTATGCACGCCCAGCGTCAGGCCGTAGCCGGAGGCGTTAATCTGATCGACCAGCGCCTCCAGGTTGTTACGGCTGTAGCGCACCACGTGCAGCACCGGGCCGAAGACCTCTTTTTTCAGCTCGTCGAAGCTGGAGAGCTCAATCAGCGTTGGCGCAATAAAGGTGCCGGTGTTCCATTCGCGGGCGTCTTCGCTGTTCTCGCGAACCGCCTGGAAGACCGGACGGCCTTTGGCACGCATCGCCTGAATGTGTTGTTCGATGTTGGCTTTGGCTTCGGCGTCAATCACCGGGCCGATATCCGTGGTCAGGCGGCCTGGGTTGCCCATCCGGCATTCTGCCATCGCACCGCGCAGCATTTTCAGCGTGTGGTCGGCGATATCATCCTGCAGACACAGCACGCGCAGGGCGGAGCAGCGCTGTCCGGCGCTGTCGAAGGCCGAGGCCAGCACATCCACTACCACCTGTTCGGTCAGCGCGGACGAGTCGACGATCATCGCGTTCATCCCGCCGGTTTCGGCGATCAGCGGCGTCGGACGCCCCTGCGGATCAAGACGCGTCGCAATGTTGCGTTGCAGCAGCGTCGCCACTTCGGTGGAGCCAGTAAACATCACGCCGCGCACGCGGGTGTCGGAGGTCAGCTGAGCGCCGACGGTTTCCCCACGTCCTGGCAGAAGCTGCACCACGCCTGCCGGGACACCGGCTTCGAGCAGAATGTTAATACCCTGGGCGGCAATCAGCGGCGTCTGTTCAGCCGGTTTCGCCAGCACGCTGTTACCTGCGGCAAGGGCGGCCGCGATTTGACCGGTGAAGATCGCCAGCGGGAAGTTCCACGGGCTGATACAGACCACCGGGCCGAGCGGGCGGTGGGTTTCGTTATCAAAATCGTTACGCACCTGACCAGCGTAGTAATGCAGGAAGTCGACCGCCTCGCGCACTTCGGCGATGGCGTTGCTGAAGGTTTTCCCGGCTTCGCGCACCAGAATGCCAATCAACTGCTGCATCTGGCCTTCCATCAGGATGGCGGCGCGCTCAAGGATTGCGGCACGTTCCTGCGGCGGCGTCGCGAACCAGATCGGCGCGTTGTTCACCGCATTTTCCAGCGCCAGTTCCACCTCTTTGGCGGTGGCTTCGCGGGCAAAGCCGACGATATCTTTTGGCTCCGCCGGGTTGATCACCGGCTGCATATCCCCTGCGTCAACGGGCTGCTCAAGGATCGGTTTCGCCTGCCATTTTTGCAGGGCGCTATTCAGCAGTGCAGAAGAGAGGGACGCCAGACGGTGTTCGTTCGCCAGATCCAGACCTGCAGAGTTGGCGCGATCGCTGCCATACAGCTCGCGCGGCAAGGCGATTTTCGGATGCGGCAGACCGAGCTGGCCTTCCTGCGCGGCCATTTTTTCCACGGCCTGCACCGGATCGGCAACCAGCTCGTCGAGCGGCAGGGTGGTGTCAGCAATACGGTTGACGAAGGAGGTGTTGGCGCCGTTTTCCAGCAGACGACGCACCAGATAGGCGAGCAGCGTTTCATGGGTACCGACCGGGGCATAGATACGGCACGGTCGGTTCAGTTTGCCATCGGCCACTTTCCCGGTGACCTGCTCGTACAGCGGTTCACCCATGCCGTGCAGGCACTGGAATTCGTACTGACCCGGATAGTAGTTCTGTCCGGCCAGGCTGTAGATCGCCGCCAGCGTGTGGGCGTTGTGGGTGGCGAACTGCGGGTAGATCAGGTTCGGCACGCCGAGCAGTTTTTTCGCGCAGGCGAGGTAAGAGACGTCGGTGTAGACCTTGCGGGTGTAGACCGGATAGCCTTCCAGGCCGTCCATCTGCGCGCGTTTGATTTCGCTGTCCCAGTACGCGCCTTTGACCAGACGGATCATCAGGCGGCGACGGCTGCGCGAGGCGAGGTCGATCAGGTAATCAATCACGAACGGGCAGCGCTTCTGGTAGGCCTGAATGACGAAGCCGATGCCGTTCCAGCCCGCCAGCTCCGGTTCGAAGCACAGTTTTTCCAGCAGATCGAGGGAGATCTCCAGGCGGTCGGCCTCTTCGGCGTCGATGTTAATCCCGATATCGTACTGGCGCGCCAGCAGGGTGAGGGATTTCAGACGCGGGTAGAGTTCGTCCATCACGCGGTCGTACTGGGCGCGGCTGTATCGCGGGTGCAGGGCGGAGAGCTTGATGGAAATCCCCGGACCTTCATAAATGCCGCGACCGTTCGAGGCTTTGCCAATCGCGTGGATCGCCTGCTGGTAAGAGACCATGTACGCCTGCGCGTCGGTGGCGGTCAGAGCCGCTTCGCCGAGCATGTCGTAGGAGTAGCGGAAACCTTTGTCTTCGAGCTTACGGGCGTTGGCCAGCGCTTCGGAGATGGTTTCCCCGGTGACGAACTGTTCGCCCATCAGGCGCATCGCCATGTCCACGCCTTTGCGGATCAGCGGTTCGCCGCTCTTACCGATGATACGGTTCAGAGAGCGGGAGAGGTTGGCTTCGTTGTGGGTGGAGACCAGTTTGCCGGTAAACAGCAGGCCCCAGGTGGCGGCGTTGACGAACAGCGACGGGCTGCGGCCAATGTGCGAGTGCCAGTTGCCGTTGCTGATTTTGTCGCGGATTAACGCATCGCGCGTGGCTTTGTCGGGAATACGCAGCAGCGCTTCCGCGAGGCACATCAGGGCTACACCTTCCAGCGAGGAGAGGGAGAACTCCTGAAGCAGGCCCTGCACCATTCCGGCGCGACCGCTGGCAGATTTCTGATTACGCAGTTTGTCGGCGAGCTGATACGCCAGGCTGTGCGCCTGAGAAGCAATCGGCTCCGGCAGACGGGCCTGCTCCAGCAGCATCGGCACGGCGTCGGTTTCGGCACGACGGTATGCGGCGGTGATCGCCGCGCGGCTGACGGATTGCGGCAGGATCTGCTCGGCAAAATCGAGGAACGGCTGGTGGTTCTCATCGGTGGCGGCCACGGCTTCTTCGCTTTCGTTGGCGGCACCGGCCAGCAGGGCAGGCAGCTCCGGTAAATCGTCTTCGTTTTCCAGACGTTCCAGATAATTAAAAATAGCCTGCTTAATTAACCAGTGCGGCGTGCGGTCAATGCGGGTTGCAGCGCTCTTAATCCGTTCGCGGGTCGCGTCATCCAGCTTAACCCCCATGGTGGTCATGCCCATGCCAAAACTCCTGTTGATCTGTAGTGATGTTCGGTCGTTAGCGTGAAATATCCACCATGTTGCAACTTTGTGCAACCGTGTTAAATGTGACCTGGTCTGCAAGCTGAAAAATGAATGGATTGTTAAGCATAAGTTAGCTGGAAAATAAGCCGGAATTCTGCGTGTGAGGCCAGTTTTTATGCGGCAGTTAACACTTTTAAAAGGTGCAACCCGTAAAAGCGTGAGCGAGTGCAACCTATATAAAAGACGTATGAAACCAGGGATGAATTTGATGTAAATGCAGTGTTAAATCATTTGTGCATGAGGAGCGCTTACGGCAGGATACGCGCGCCCAACCGAAATACACTCATCATCACCCCGTTCCGGTGATGGAATAATTAAGGCAACCGGGAAGGTTGTCGCTCGACATTTTTGGAGATTTTAAATGGCAATTAGCACACCGATGCTGGTGACATTTCTCGTTTATATTTTTGGCATGATCCTGATAGGGTTTTTGGCATGGCGATCAACCAACAGTTTTGACGACTATATTCTGGGCGGGCGCAGTTTAGGGCCGATGGTCACCGCGCTCTCTGCGGGGGCTTCCGACATGAGCGGCTGGCTGCTGATGGGCCTGCCGGGCGCGATTTTCATCTCCGGTATTTCAGAAAGCTGGATCGCGATTGGCCTGACGGTCGGCGCGTGGGTGAACTGGAAGCTGGTGGCGGGGCGTTTGCGCGTTCATACCGAAGTGAACAACAACGCCCTGACGCTGCCGGACTACTTCACCGGTCGCTTTGAGGATAAGAGCCGCGTGCTGCGCATCATCTCTGCGCTGGTGATCCTGGTGTTCTTCACCATCTACTGCGCGTCGGGCATCGTGGCCGGTGCGCGTCTGTTCGAAAGCACCTTCGGCATGAGCTACGAAACGGCGCTGTGGGCCGGTGCGGCCGCCACCATCATCTACACCTTCGTCGGCGGTTTCCTGGCTGTCAGCTGGACCGATACTGTGCAGGCGAGCCTGATGATCTTCGCCCTGATCCTGACGCCGGTGATTGTGATTTTCACCGTCGGCGGTTTTGGCGATTCGCTGGAAGTGATCAAGCAAAAGAGCATCGAAAACGTCGATATGCTGAAAGGCCTGAACTTCGTGGCGATTGTCTCGCTGATGGGCTGGGGTCTGGGCTACTTCGGTCAGCCGCACATTCTGGCGCGCTTCATGGCGGCGGATTCCCACCACACAATCGTTCACGCGCGTCGTATCAGCATGACGTGGATGATCCTCTGTCTGGCGGGCGCGGTGGCAGTGGGCTTCTTCGGGATTGCGTACTTCAACAATAACCCGGCGCAGGCGGGCGCGGTGAACCAGAACGCTGAGCGTGTGTTCATCGAGCTGGCGCAAATTCTGTTCAACCCGTGGATTGCCGGGATTTTACTGTCGGCGATTCTGGCGGCGGTGATGTCGACCCTGAGCTGTCAGCTGCTGGTCTGCTCCAGTGCGATTACCGAAGACCTGTACAAGGCCTTCCTGCGTAAAGGCGCGAGCCAGAAAGAGCTGGTGTGGGTCGGGCGCTTTATGGTGCTGGTGGTGGCGCTGGTCTCCATCGCCCTGGCGGCGAATCCGGAAAACCGCGTGCTGGGCCTGGTGAGCTACGCGTGGGCGGGCTTTGGTGCGGCCTTTGGTCCGGTCGTGTTGTTCTCCGTACTCTGGTCACGCATGACCCGTAACGGCGCGCTGGCGGGGATGATTATCGGGGCGGTGACGGTGATCGTCTGGAAACAGTTCGCGTGGCTGGGTCTGTACGAAATCATCCCAGGCTTTATCTTCGGCAGCATCGGGATTGTGGTGTTCAGTCTGCTGGGCAAAGCACCGTCGGCGTCGATGCAGGAACGTTTTGCCGAAGCGGATGCGCATTACCACACGGCACCGCCGTCGAAATTGCAGCCGGAATAAGTTTTCGGGTCTTAAGCCCGGTGGCGCTGCGCTTACCGGGCCTACAAAACCCGCAAATCCGTAAACTATGTAGGCCGGGTAAGCGTTAGCGCCACCCGGCTTTTTTTGTGTCAGAACTGCACGCACACCGGCTGATCAACCCGCATCACCGACTCCTGCGCAAAGCGTGATTTATAGATCCCGCGCAACGCTTCGATATTGCTCTCGCTTTGGGCGTCTTTCCCGTGGATCAGCATCAGTGCTTTGCTTGGCTCACGAGCCACTTTCCCGTCGTTACCCAGCCATTGCCCGCGCGCATCAAACACCGTTAAGCCATCGCGAAAACGCGGCGTCACGTCCTGATCGACAAACTGCTGCCACTCCTGACCGGTGATCGCGGCACCCGCCGGACGGTTCAGGCCGAAATAGAGGGTGGTTTGCTGCATCTGGTTATCCGCTTTGCAGGTGGCGTCAGCGGAGGTGTGCGAGGGGGCGTTGCAGCCGGCCAGCAGGAAAAGTGCTGCAACCATAAGCCCGGTTTTGATGGTCATTGTTTGTTATCCTCGTTGTTCGAAAAAAAGCCGGGTGGCGCTAACGCTTACCCGGCCTACGGTTTTGTAGGCCCGTGCAAGCGCAGCGCCGCCGGGCAAAAAAAATTACAGCACCAGCCCCGCAAAGCTCGCCGACAGCAGGCTCACCAGCGTTGCGCCATACACCAGGCGCAGACCAAAGCGTGACACCACGTTGCCTTGCTTCTCGTTCAGCCCTTTGATCGCTCCGGCCACAATGCCGATAGAGGCAAAGTTGGCGAACGACACCAGGAAGATGGAGAGAATGCCCAGCCCGCGCGGCGTCATCTGACCGGCAATTTTTTGCAGCTCAATCATCGCCACAAATTCATTCGCCACCAGTTTGGTTGCCATAATACTGCCCGCATTCAGGGCATCGCTGAGTGGAATGCCAACCAGCCAGGCCAGGGGATAAAACACATAGCCCAGGATCTGCTGGAAGCTCATGCCAAATACGCTGGAGAACAGGGTGTTGACCGCGCTAATAAGCGCAATAAAGCCAATCAGCATCGCCAGAATAATCATCGCCACTTTAAAACCGGCCAGAATATACTCGCCCAGCATCTCAAAGAAGCTCTGGGATTCGTGCAGTTTTTCCAGTTTGATTTCCGGCTCAGCTTCCGGGCGCGCCGGGTTGATGACCGACAGAATAATAAAGGTGCTGAACATATTCAGGATCAGCGCCGCGACCACAAATTTTGCATCCAGCATGGTCATATAGGCGCCGACAATCGACAGGGAGACGGTAGACATCGCCGTCGCCGCCATGGTGAACAGGCGACGAGAAGAGAGATCGCCGAGCACCCCTTTATAAGCAATGAAGTTTTCCGACTGACCGAGGATCAGCGAGCTGACGGCGTTAAAGGATTCCAGCTTACTCATACCGTTCAGTTTGGACAGCAGGGTGCCGATGATGCGAATAAAAATCGGCAGAATTCGCCAGTGCTGGAGAATACCGATCAGGGCAGAAATAAAAATAATCGGACAGAGTACGCCGAGGAAAATGAACGCCAGCCCTTTTTCACCCATCCCGCCAAAGACAAAATTGGTGCCTTCTGCGGCAAATTTCAGCAGGGATTCAAAGAAACCGGAGACATATTTAATCACGAATAAACCGCTTTCGGCGTGCAGGAAAAAGAACGCCAGCGCAATTTCAATCACAATAAGCTGTAAAACATAACGAATACGAATTTTTCGGCGGTCGAAACTCACCAGCCAGGCGAGCGCAAGAATAATCACCAGCGCCAGCAGGAAATGAACAAAGTTATACATTTTAAATTTTCAGCAGGTAAACGAAGCGCTTATTTAGCCATAGGGAGGGGGAAGCGTAAATGGGCATTTACGTTATAAGTTATATACATAACGATAACGATCGTAACTATTAACCGGCGATGGATTTACAACTCGTCATCAAAACCCAACACATTTCGCTTGTTTTTCTCTCTGCCGTAATGATAATCACTATCACAGTTATTTACCTTTCTTTGCATCAGTTGACCGCGATAAACATTTAAGGTGTCGGCATGTTTGTTCCATTTCTCATTATGTTACGTGAAGGTCTCGAAGCGGCCTTAATTGTCAGCTTGATCGCCAGCTATCTGAAGCGCACCCAGCGGGGCCGCTGGATTGGGATGATGTGGGTGGGCGTTTTCCTCGCCGCTGCACTCTGTCTGGGGCTCGGTATTTTAATCAACGAAACCACCGGTGAGTTCCCGCAAAAAGAGCAGGAGCTGTTCGAAGGGATCGTCGCGGTCATCGCGGTGGTGATCCTCACCTGGATGGTGTTCTGGATGCGCAAAGTGTCGCGCAACGTCAAAGTTCAGCTGGAGCAGGCGGTGGATAACGCGCTGCAAAAGGGCAATCACCACGGTTGGGCGCTGATTGGGATGGTCTTTTTCGCCGTCGCGCGTGAAGGTCTGGAGTCGGTCTTCTTCCTGCTGGCGGCATTCCAGCAGGACGTGGGGATCTGGCCGCCGCTCGGCGCGATGCTCGGCCTGGCGACCGCAGTGGTGCTGGGCTTTATGATCTACTGGGGCGGTATTCGCCTCAACCTCGGCGCGTTCTTCAAATGGACCAGCCTGTTTATTCTGCTGGTGGCCGCCGGGCTGGCCGCGGGGGCGATTCGCGCCTTCCACGAGGCGGGCCTGTGGAACCACTTCCAGGACGTGGCTTTCGATTTCAGTAACACGCTCTCCACCCATTCTCTGACCGGCACCCTGCTCGAAGGTATCTTCGGCTATCAGGAAACGCCGAGCGTCAGCGAAGTGGCGATGTATTTCATCTATCTCATTCCGGCGCTGGTGCTGTTCTTTATGCCATCACGCCCCAGTACTCAGCCGTCGCGTACTGCGCCCTGAAGTGCTTCGTGTTGTTTATACATACTTTTAGAAAGGGAAGGGTCATGGCAATTCAATTTCGACGTACTGCGTTACAGGCCGGTGTGGCAGCGCTGTTTGCTTATGCATTTTCTGCGGGCGCGGCGGATGTTCCTCAGGTAAAAGTCACCGTGAACGACAAACAGTGTGAGCCGATGACCATCACGGTCAACAGCGGTAAAACCCAGTTTATCATTCAGAACCATAGCCAGAAGGCGCTGGAGTGGGAGATCCTCAAAGGCGTGATGGTGGTGGAAGAGCGTGAAAACATCGCCCCTGGCTTTAGTCAGAAGATGACTGCTAACCTGCAGCCGGGCGAGTACGACATGACCTGCGGCCTGCTGACCAATCCGAAAGGCAAGCTGATCGTCAAAGGCGAAGCCACGGCGGATGCGGCAAAAGGCGAAGCGCTGCTGAGCCTGGGCGAGGCGATCACCGCCTATAAAGCTTACGTCACCAAAGAAACGGCCGATCTCGTGACCGGTACCAAAGCCTTCACCGACGCGGTGAAAGCGGGCGATATCGAGAAAGCGAAATCCCTCTACGCGCCGACGCGCCAGCACTACGAGCGTATCGAACCTATCGCCGAACTGTTCTCTGACCTCGACGGCAGCATCGACGCCCGTGAAGACGATTACGAGCAGAAAGCCGCCGATCCGAAATTCACCGGCTTCCACCGTCTGGAAAAAGCGCTGTTTGGCGACAACTCCACCAAAGGGATGGAGAAATACGCGGAACAGCTGAACACCGACGTGCTGGAGCTGCAAAAACGCATCAGCGAGCTGGCCTTCCCGCCGTCAAAAGTGGTGGGTGGCGCGGCGGGCCTGATTGAAGAAGTGGCCGCGAGCAAAATCAGCGGGGAAGAAGATCGCTACAGCCACACCGACCTGTGGGACTTCCAGGCCAACGTTGAAGGCGCGCAGAAGATCGTAGACCTGCTGCGTCCGCAGCTGCAGAAAGACAACAGCGAACTGCTGGCGAAAGTGGATGCCAACTTCAAGAAAGTGAACACCATTCTGGCGAAGTACCGTACCAAAGACGGGTACGAGACGTATGACAAGCTGACCGACGCCGACCGTAATGCGCTGAAAGGCCCTATCACTACCCTGGCGGAAGATCTGGCACAGCTGCGCGGCGTACTGGGTCTGGACTAAGCATTATGAGTAAACATCAGGAAGTCGACGTGGCGGAACCTTCCCGCCGTCGACTGTTAAAAGGGGTGGGGGCGCTTGGCGGCGCGCTCGCTCTGGCGGGCGGTTGCCCGGTGGCGCATGCGGCCAAACCGCAAAGCGCGCCGGGGACGCTCTCCCCGAATGCCCGCATGGAGACGCAGCCGTTCTACGGCGAGCATCAGGCCGGAATTCTGACGCCGCAGCAGGCGGCGATGATGGTGGTGGCGTTTGATTCTCTGGCGAGCGATAAAGCGGATCTGGAACGTCTGTTCCGCTTGCTGACGAAACGCATTGCGTTTCTGACGGCAGGCGGCCCGGCGCCGGAAACGCCAAACCCGCGTATGCCGCCGATGGATTCGGGCATTCTGGGGCCGTTTATCGCCCCGGATAACCTGACCGTCACGGTCTCCGTCGGCGAGTCGCTGTTTGACGCGCGCTACAATCTTGCGAAACATAAACCGAAAACGCTGCAAAAGATGACGCGTTTTCCGAATGATTCGCTCGACGCGGCGCTGTGTCATGGCGATCTGCTGATCCAGATCTGCGCGAATACCCAGGACACGGTGATCCACGCTCTGCGCGATATCATCAAGCACACGCCGGATCTGCTCAGCGTGCGCTGGAAGCGGGAAGGCTTTATCTCCGACCACGCGGCGCGCAGCCAGGGGAAAGAGACGCCGGTTAACCTGCTCGGATTCAAAGACGGGACGGCGAACCCGGACAGTCGCGATACGGCGCTGATGAAAAACGTGGTCTGGACCACGGCGGATCAGGGCGAACCGGCGTGGACCGTGGGCGGGACCTATCAGGCGGTACGCATCATCCAGTTCCACGTGGAATTCTGGGATCGCACGCCGCTGAAAGAGCAGCAAACCATCTTCGGGCGTGACAAGCAGAGCGGCGCGCCGCTGGGCATGAAGAACGAACACGATGTGCCGGATTACGCGCGTGACCCTGATGGCGACACCATCGCCCTCGACAGCCACATTCGTCTGGCGAACCCGCGTACGCCGGAAACCCAGTCCAGCCTGATGATGCGCCGCGGATACAGTTATTCGCTGGGCGTGACCAACTCCGGGCAGCTCGATATGGGCCTGCTGTTCGTTTGCTATCAGCACGATCTGGAGAAGGGCTTTTTAACCGTGCAGAAACGGTTGAACGGCGAAGCGCTCGAAGAGTATATAAAACCTATCGGCGGCGGCTATTTCTTTGCCCTGCCGGGCGTGCGCGACAGCAACGCGTACCTCGCACAAGGGCTGATCGAAGCCTGATAATCCTCCCCGCCAGCCGTGCGGGGAGATTATTTTTTCCTATGACCGCCGCTGTTATATTTCTGTCATATTTCTGTATGAGACTGAACTCAGCTGCAGGGCGAGTCTGAAAAAGTTGCGTTCAGGTAAAAAAGTTGTTGCAATTGTGATAAATCCTGATGTACTTAATATAAGACAGCGGTAGTTCCCGGCAGTGATAACGATTCACTATGGAGATCGCGAATGGTTGGGTCCTGTTCTGGACAAGGTAAACACAACAACCGCAGCACCCGGCGCGGAGGCTCTGACTCCGGCAGCGATTTCTTCACCACAAAATTCTCCTCCCCAAACACCCAACAAAACTCACCCGACGTGCAGAGCGGTGCGCATAGCCGTTCGGCATCGTCATTCCAAAAGGCAAGCAATGGCTTACAAGGAAGCCAAACTTCAGATGTTAGTTCAGATAATCGCGCTGACAACGGCGCGTGTGATGAATACCAACAACTCAAGGTGCTATCCATGGGAAGACAAAAAGCAGTGATCAAAGCTCGTCGCGAAGCAAAACGTGTGCTGAGACGGGATTCACGTAGCCATAAACAGCGTGAAGAAGAATCGGTCACCTCGCTTGTGCAGATGAGTGGCGGCGTAGAAGCAATTGGCATGGCGCGAGACAGCCGTGATAACTCCCCAATTGCCGCCCGCAATGAGGCTCAGGCGCACTACCTGAATGCTATCGAGAGTAAACAGCTGATCTTCGCAACCGGTGAAGCCGGATGCGGGAAGACGTGGATAAGTGCTGCCAAGGCGGCGGAGGCTCTGATCCATAAGGATGTGGACAGAATTATCGTCACCCGTCCGGTATTGCAGGCCGATGAAGATCTCGGCTTCTTGCCCGGCGATATGTCAGAGAAGTTTGCCCCGTATTTCCGGCCTGTCTATGACGTGCTGGTTAAACGTCTCGGCGCTTCCTTTATGCAGTACTGCCTGCGACCAGAGATTGGTAAGGTGGAAATCGCGCCGTTCGCCTACATGCGCGGACGTACATTTGAAAATGCGGTCGTCATTCTTGACGAGGCTCAGAACGTGACCGCTGCGCAAATGAAGATGTTTTTAACGCGCCTCGGGGAAAACGTGACGGTGATCGTCAACGGCGATATCACCCAGTGCGACCTGCCGTCGGGTGTCAAATCCGGTCTGAGCGATGCGCTGGCACGTTTTGTGGAAGATGACATGGTTGGGGTGGTGCGTTTCAACAAAGATGACTGCGTGCGTTCGGTCCTGTGCCAGCGCGCACTTCTTGCCTACGACTGAATTGATTTTTGATGACAAAGCCCGGGAAACCGGGCTTTGCTTTCTGTAAAACCCAAACGACAGACGAAAAAAAAGCCCGCATTTTCATGCGAGCTCTTCTCTAAATATGGCGGTGAGAGAGGGGTTCGAACCCTCGATACGTTGCCGTATACACACTTTCCAGGCGTGCTCCTTCAGCCACTCGGACACCTCACCGTATTGTTTCGCTGCCTGACCTCTCGGGGGCAACGGGGCGCTACTATAGGGAGTTGCGCTAAAACGGTCAAGCAAATTTTATGCCTGAGTGGCTGTTCGGTTAAGCATTAATCACTGTGGACAATAATTGGCGTTAAGGTCGGGGAGTGGGTTTTCTGCAGACGAAAAAAAAGCCCGCATTTTCATGCGAGCTCTTCTTCAAATATGGCGGTGAGAGAGGGGTTCGAACCCTCGATACGTTGCCGTATACACACTTTCCAGGCGTGCTCCTTCAGCCACTCGGACACCTCACCGTATTGTCATCCCGTTGTTGCTGGGACGGGCGCTAATGTAAGTAAAAGGGGCACTGGCGTCAATCAACTTTTTCAGATATTTGGCGCGTTTAGACAAAGTTTCAGCAATGTGATTCCTGAATGTGCTGAAAGCGCTTTTTTTATCAGCAACACAGGCGGCGGTTTATTTGTTATCCTGATAATCCTCTTGAAAACACCTATAAATCATCGCAATAAAAAGGCAGGAGTCATTATGGATATCATCTTCTATCACCCTACGTTTGATACGTCTTACTGGATCAAGGCGCTGTCGGAAGCCATTCCCGGCGCGCGCGTTCGCGAGTGGAAGCGGGGCGATAACGAACACGCGGATTACGCTCTGGTCTGGCATCCACCGGTGGAGATGTTACAGGGGCGCGATTTGAAAGCGGTGTTTGCCCTCGGCGCGGGCGTGGATTCCATCCTGAGCAAGTTAAAAGCCCATCCAGAGATGTTGCCAGAACATATTCCCCTGTTCCGACTCGAAGATACCGGTATGGGTCAGCAAATGCAGGAATATGCCGTGAGCCAGGTGCTGCACTGGTTCCGCCGCTTTGATGACTATCAGGCGTTGAAGCAGGAATCACACTGGGAGCCGCTGGCCGATTATCAGCGCGAAGATTTTACCGTCGGGCTGCTGGGCGCCGGCGTGCTGGGCTCGAAAGTGGCAGAAGCGCTGGCCCCGTGGGGATTCCCGCTGCGCTGCTGGAGCCGCACGCGCAAGGAATATCCGGGCGTGGAAAGCTTTGCCGGTGCCGAAGAACTCCCGGCGTTCCTGAAGGGGACGCGCGTACTGATCAACCTGCTGCCGAATACGGCGGAGACGGTGGGAATTATCAATCACGATCTGCTTAATCAGCTGGCGGACCAAAGCTACGTGATGAATCTGGCGCGCGGCGTGCATCTGGTGGAAGCCGATCTGCTTAAAGCACTCGATAGCGGCAAGCTGAAAGGCGCGATGCTGGATGTCTACAGCCGTGAGCCACTGCCGGTGGAAAGCCCGCTGTGGGCGCATCCGCGCGTCGCCATGACGCCGCACATTGCGGCGGTGACGCGTCCGGCGGAAGCGGTTGACTATATTACCCGCACCATCGGCCTCCTCGAGCAGGGGAAACCGGCGACGGGGCAGGTCGACAGACAGCGCGGCTACTAACAGCAACCCGGCATTCGCCGGGTTTTTGCTAATAAACGCCGGGCAGACCTGCTATCCTTGGGGTAAAACACCAGAGGAGAGAGAGATGTATCCCGTTGACCTGCATATGCACACCGTCGCCAGCACCCACGCGTACAGCACCCTTCATGACTACATCGCGCAAGCCAAACTGAAAGGGATTAAGCTCTTTGCGATTACCGACCACGGTCCTGATATGGCAGATGCGCCGCACTACTGGCACTTTGTGAATATGCGCATCTGGCCTCGTCTGGTGGAGGGCGTCGGGATCCTGCGCGGCATTGAGGCGAATATCAAAAATACGCACGGCGAGATCGACTGTACGGGCCCGATGCTGACTTCTCTGGATCTGATTATCGCCGGTTTTCATGAGCCGGTGTTTGCGCCACAGGATAAAGAGACGAATACCCAGGCGATGATCGCGACTATTGCCAGCGGTAACGTCCACATCATTTCCCACCCCGGCAATCCGAAATTCCCGATTGATATTCAGGCCGTGGCGCAAGCGGCGGCGAAACATCGCGTGGCGCTGGAAATCAACAACTCCTCCTTTACCCATTCGCGCATCGGCAGCGAAGCCAACTGTCGTGCCGTGGCGGCAGCCGTGCGTGATGCAGGTGGCATGGTGGCGCTGGGCTCTGACTCGCACACCGCCTTCACGCTGGGTGAATTCGGCGAGTGCCGAAAAGTGTTAGATGAAGTGGGCTTCCCGGAAGAGAGAATTCTGAACGTCACGCCGCGTCGGATGCTCGATTTCCTTGAGTCACGCGGTATGCCTGCCATCCCAGAATTTGCTGAACTTTAATATAGTCATGGAATAATCAAATGAACGAGTTTTCAATCCTTTGCCGCGTACTGGGCACTTTGTACTATCGCCAGCCGCAAGATCCGCTGCTGGTTCCGCTCTTTACGCTGATTCGCGAAGGTAAGCTCGCGGACAACTGGCCGCTGGAGCAGGACGAGCTGTTGCAGCGCCTGCAAAAGAGCTGCGATATGCAGCAGATTTCGGCGGATTACAACGCCCTGTTTGTAGGCGAAGAGGGCCGCGTTTCTCCGTATCGCTCTTCCTGGGAAGAGGGGGCGACGGAGTCTGAAGTGCGCGCGTTCCTCTCCGAGCGCGGTATGCCCCTGAGCGATGCGCCTGCAGATCATATCGGTACGCTGCTGCTGGCCGCCTCCTGGATTGAAGATCACTCCGGTGAAGACGAAAGTGAAGCACTGGAAACCCTGTTTGGCGACTACATCCTTCCATGGTGCGGCGCGTTCCTCGGTAAGATCGAAGCCCACGCCACCTCGCCTTTCTGGCGCACCATGGCACCGCTGACCCGCGAAGCAATCTCCGCCATGTGGGATGAACTGCAGGAAGAGAACGAAGAGTGATTTGCGTCACATTGTCAATGTAACGGTACATTTCATCTTGCATAAAATGTGCTCGTGATCTCATTTCATTGGCGCGTATCTGATAAGATGCGCGCCATGAATATATTACTTTCTATTGCCATCACAACAGGGATCCTCTCCGGGATATGGGGATGGGTTGCCGTGTCTCTGGGACTGCTCAGCTGGGCCGGTTTCCTGGGCTGTACGGCCTATTTCGCCTGCCCGCAGGGCGGGATAAAAGGGCTGTTTATCTCCGGTTGCACCATGATGAGCGGCGTGGTCTGGGCATTGATTATCATGCGCGGCAGCGCGATGGCTCCGCACTTGGAGATCGTCGGCTATATGATGACGGGCGTGGTGGCTTTTCTGATGTGTATTCAGGCAAAACACCTGCTGCTGTCGTTTGTTCCTGGCACCTTCATCGGCGCGTGTGCGACCTTTGCCGGGCAGGGCGACTGGAAAATGATTGTTCCGTCTCTCTTGCTGGGGCTGGTGTTTGGCTACGCGATGAAGAACAGCGGGCTTTGGCTGGCTGCCCGGCGATCGCGAGCGCAAAATCTCCCGGAATTAAGCAAATAAAAAAGCGAGGCCGCAGAGCCTCGCTTTTTTTTGGTGCTGTCAGAATCAGGATTCCGGAGGCACCGACATTTCACGGTATTTCACCAGCACTTCATTTTTCACGTCGTTTTTGTTCTGCAGGTCCCACAGCCCGCGATCGATACCGTCGTTAATCAGGAAAATGACCCCTGTTTCGATGGCTGACATCAGACACATCATCACCGGTTCATTCGAGGTATAGCCGATTTCACCCTCCAGCAGACGCTGGTAGTCGATGAAGCGGAATACACCGGCCTGCACTTCATAAGAGAGAATCGTTTTGCTGGTGGTGACCGATGACAACACTTCACCGGTACTCACGTTAACCACGCGCAGGTTGACGGCAATCTGGTCGAGCTGGTACTGCGTGTCAGCCCCGATACCGAAATACCGCGCCCCGACGCCGCCCGATTTCACGTTACTTTCGTAGCCGATAATGGACCCTTCCACCATGACGTTCGCGGCAACCAGCGATTGCAGCGGTACGCGGTTATTCACCTCAACCGTGCCGTTTTCCTGCGCTGCACGAATGATTTTGCGTTCGTTCAGCAGGTTCTGCAGCCCCTGGCGTTCCAGAGGAATAAACCAGCGTGAATCTTTGAGCGCGGTGACCAGCATGGCGGTGGCACTTTGCGGAACGGCGGTCGAGAAGTTACTTGCCGGATACGGTTTGAACTGGCCAGTTTCATCCTGGATGTTATAAACCGAGACAAATATCTTACCCGTCGGCGCCGGCAGATGCGTCAGGTCGCGATAGCTTTGCGCCCTGGGCATCAGCGTGGGTTTGGCGGCTTCTTTAGGTGGAGCAGTTAAACAACCGCTCAATAAGCACACTGCAACAAGAATCAGAAAGCGCTGCATGATCGTTGTCCTTATTTCGTCGTTGTTTAAAAGTCAGTTGAATTGGTGGCAAGACCTGAAACCTGAATGGTGGACGTTTTGCCCGTTTTCCGGTCGGTCACATTCAACTGCAGCTGCCCGTCTTTATTCGCAATATCGACAATAAAATCGTTGGTCACCATGCGACCGGGTTTGCCGGTATTAATATTGGTTAATAAGCCGCCTAATATTTGCGACTGAATAGCCTGAGTAAAGTTATCCAGTGCGGACGGCGTTTCAACCCCAAAGTCGTCATTAAAACTGGGGTCTTTATAAGAGTTTTGAGCTTGTGCTGAGTTGAGTAAAAAAGCCCCGTTATTCGGGTTGCCACCAAAGTTTGGGTTACGGAACTGGAAAGTCATATTCCCGGCCCAGCTCAACGGTGCAATCAGCATTAATGAAATCACTGTGTGTGCGAGACGCATTACAGCCTCCGGAGATTATTTGTCGCTAGAATTCATCTTTTGCTAAATCGCCAGTGCTCAACAGAGCCTTGTCGATTTGCAGGCGATTTACCGCTTCTTCAGTTTGTGCCAGTGCAATACTGATGTTCTTGTCAAAATCTCGTTTCGTCGGGAATAAAAAGGTCTGGTACACCACGTCCTGATTAACCGTTATGGTGATCCAGCTTCCCCATCGAGCACTGGGCCGCTCATTGATTGTTAAGTTGCCTGGATAATCACTTTCCCATTTGTCGCTAAACGCCCGATAAAAATCGTGGCCGATAGAAGAGACGGTGTGGTCGGTTAATAATCCAGGAACTTCTACCTCAACAGCGTGAAGATTTCCGGCAGCAAGCAGAAAGCCCGCTGCCACTATCCATCTTGACGTGCGTTTCATGTTGTTAACGCCTGAGGTTATCGTTTGCCCATGAAACTGCCTGAGTTCTGTTTTTAACAGCTATCTTCTTGAAAAGATTGTAGAGATGAGTCTTCACTGTATTTTCGCTGATGAATAACGAACGGGCGATTTCAATATTTGAAGAACCAATACGTAATTTATTCAGAATTTCTTTTTCGCGGTGGGTCAGCAAAGCAGACTCTGAACTGTTATAGCGATAATTTCCGGAGTGAGTGATGAGATAGCTGGCAAGTTTTTGCGAGAAATAACATTCCCCACGTAAAATACCTTGCAGCCCCTCGACCACACGCGTCTCGTCTTCAGTGACGTAAAAGACGCCGTTGATATGCGGCCAGCTTTCAATATCGCGGAAAGGATACTCATCAGGCGTATTCAACAATAGCGCGCGGATATTATTGTTTTTCCTGCTTAAGTTATCCTGCCAGTAATGGATAAGCTTTTTATCCGCTTCCATCATATCGAAGAGAATGATGCTGCCAGGAGCAATATCATCATAAGAACGTTGAATATTGTGCAATTTCCCGTTCAGTGACAGAGATTGCTTCAAATGCTGTAATAAGGCTGTCGCTTGTAAAGAAGGCTTTGTGATCAACAGTAATGTATGACCATGTAAACTATGGACTTCATTAAACATGATGAAACCCCACTTTTTTATTACACCCGGCAGTTGCCCCCGATATATTCGGGGGACCCAGAAGTACCGACAGATGTTGCACTGCTGTGTGTAGAATCAGACCATAACCTCCAGCAGGAGGTAAATATAAAAAATAATTCGTACTGCTGATTTCAATCTAGCTATTACGATTTTTAAATCAAGTGTTAATGGTGTAACAAGATGTAAAAATCAATATTAATTTGTGAATTTCAAGTGGTAAAAAAGTTCAGGAATGATAAAAAAGTTGTACACGTTAATAATGCTGCACACATTTTAAAAATCATACAAATAATTATAGTGAGTTGATTTTAATCAGTATTTATTATTTGTGATTCTCTGATCTCAGGTATGAGATTGGTGAAATCTCTAAGACTTTGCATGCTAAGCGAAAGCCCTTAAGAAATCGAGTGACCTGTGACAAGTCTGTCAGGCAATGAACTCTGTAAAGCGTAAAGTACAGACGTGACAAGGGTGACAAGCTGCCCTGAACGAAGCGCCAACTTGCCGAAGAAATAAATTAAAAAAAACTAACTTACGCTGCTGACTGAAATTTTTGGCGTGAATTAATACTTTGAGGTGAGCGAATAAATCAAAATAAGCCGCGCGGGTGAGATATTTAAATTGTTTCGATAGACATACTCTTCATCGTAACGCAGCGTTAACAAAAAACGAATCGCGTTAACACAGTGCAGTTAATTATTTCCAGGTCCAGGTGACAACATGAAAAACAGAACGTTATTTATGATGTTTACATTACTGGGTGCGCCTGGGTTATCAATCGCGGCAGGTTCGGACCTGGCAGGTTCGGAATATAACTTCGCGGTTAATGAATTAAGCAAGTCTTCATATAATCAGGCAGCCATTATTGGTCAACACGGTTCAGGAAATAATGCCGATGTTCGTCAGGGCGGTTCTAAATTACTGTCCGTTGTTTCACAGGAAGGTGGGAACAATAGAGCGAAAGTTGATCAATCAGGGACTTATAACCTTGCTTATATCGATCAGGACGGAAACGGCAATGATGCGAGTATTAAGCAAGGGGCTTTTGGTAATACCGCGATGATTATCCAGAAAGGCTCGGGTAACAAAGCGAATATTACGCAGTATGGTACGCAAAAAACAGCAGTTGTAGTTCAGAGACAGTCGCAAATGGCTATCCGCGTTATCCAACGCTAACTATTTACGACGACTTAATCAATCCGATGGGGGTTTACCATGAAACTTTTCAAAGTGGCAGCAATTGCAGCAATCTTTGTTTCTGGCAGTGCTCTGGCTGGTGCGGTTCCACAATATGGCGGTGGCGGCGGTGGTGGTTGGGGTGGTGGTAACAGCGGCCCTAATTCAACTCTGAGCATTTATCAGTACGGTGGCGGCAACTCAGCTGTTGCTCTGCAATCTGACGCTAAAAATTCTGACCTGACTATTACTCAGCACGGTGGCGGTAACGGTGCTGACGTAGGACAGGGCTCTGATGACAGCTCCATTGACCTGCTGCAGAAAGGCTTTGGTAACAGCGCAACCCTCGATCAGTGGAATGGTAAAAACTCCACCATGGAAGTTAAACAGTTCGGCGGCGGTAACGGCGCGGCAGTGGACCAGACAGCTTCCGGTTCAACTGTAACTGTGCACCAGGTTGGTTTCGGCAACAACGCGACTGCGCATCAGTACTAATTTCGAATCTGTACTATAAAAAAACAGGGCGCTTGCCCTGTTTTTTTTCGGGAGTTGATCATGCATACCTTATTACTGCTTGCTGCCCTCTCCAGCCAGATCACCTTTAAAACCACCCACGACGGGGAGATGACGACCATTATTCCGCAGGTCATTCTGACTGAACCCTGCGTGTGTCAGGTACAAATTATTTCCTCGCGGGAAGGGCAGGGAGGGAAAAGTACGTCCAGCCAGCGCAACACGATTTCTATTCCCGCTAACCAGCCAATTGATTTAACTCGCCTCAGTTTGAATATTAGCCCTAAAGATTCCGTGAGAATTGTCGTTAATGTCTCTGACGGGCAATCGCTACACTTATCAAAACAATGGCCGGGTTCTGAATAATATATTCACGAAATCAATATATTGGATAATTTGGCGGTTCCCAATGAATGTTTCTATGATTTGAATAAGGAATGCGCGACCCCTCAAGGATGATTTCTCATTGAGGAGCCAACCATGGCAGCGTCCATTGTAAAAAGTATTATTGCATCAGGTATTATTGCATCAGGTATTATTGCTTTATCGGCACTGACTCCAGCATTAGCGGCAACCACGGTTAACGGCGGTGTGATTCATTTTCGCGGGGCGATTGTAGAAGACCCGTGTGTGATCTCCCCGCAGCATAATCAGTTTGCGCTGTCATGCCCGCACGAAGGACGCGTGCAAACCACCCAGGTAAGTTACGGTGAAGCCCTGCGGGGGCGTAACCCTTACCCAGATGTCGCCACGGTAAGTATGAAATATATCAATCCGGAAAAAACGTTGGCGGTTGTGCAAGTCAACTATCGTTAGGACAGAGCCCTCTCGTCTTCGGACCTGAGGGCTTTTCTCATCTGGCTCTTCTTCGCAACCAGCCCCTGCTATACACTTAATAAAAGTCGGGTAGTAGAGGAATGGATATGAAACCGCAAATTGACGTTGTCCTCGGGGACATCACCACACAGCACGTTGATGTCATTGTTAATGCAGCCAATCCCTCGTTGATGGGCGGTGGCGGCGTTGACGGTGCCATTCATCGTGCGGCCGGACCGCAGCTGCTGGAAGCCTGCAAAATTGTCCGTCAACAGCAGGGTGAGTTAGCGCCAGGCCATGCGGTGATTACGATTGCCGGGGATCTTCCGGCGAAAGCGGTGATCCACGCCGTCGGCCCCATCTGGGAAGGCGGGGAGCATCATGAGGCGCGAAGCCTTGAGGATGCTTATCTTAATTGTCTGCGCCTGGCGGCCGCCAATGGTTATAAAACTATTGCGTTTCCGGCCATCAGCACAGGCGTTTATGGTTTTCCAAAGGCCGCCGCCGCCGCGATAGCCGTGGCGACGGTTTCAGACTATCTCACCCGCAAACCCCTGCCGGAGCGGGTATACTTCGTTTGCTATGATGAAGAAAATGCCCGGCTCTACCAGCGACTTCTTACCCAACGAGGACAAGAACTCGACGCATAATACGCGGCTCGGGCGGGCGATCGCGCCCGTCAATGCCGAACATCCGGGGCTGTGCGGACTGCTCCCCCTGGATGACAGCCTCGATGCCTTCGCCTGCCGCTACCGGCTGGCGGAAATGGCGGAGAAAACCCTCGATGTGCAGTACTACATCTGGGAAGACGATATGTCGGGGCGGCTGCTGTTTTCCGTGCTGGTGGCCGCCGCTTCACGCGGTGTCCGCGTCCGGCTGCTGCTGGATGACAACAACACGCAAGGGCTGGACGCGATCCTGCGCCTGCTCGATTCCCACCCCAACATCGATGTCCGCCTGTTTAACCCTTTCTCGTTCCGCACCCTGCGCGCGCTGGGTTATCTCACCGATTTCGCCAGGCTTAACCGCCGCATGCACAATAAAAGTTTCACCGTCGATGGCGAAGCGACCATCATCGGTGGCCGCAATGTCGGTGATGCCTATTTCGGGGCAGGGGAGGCACCGCTCTTTTCCGATCTGGATGTGATGGCGATCGGGCCGGTGGTGGCGGAAGTGGCTGATGATTTCGAACGCTACTGGCAGAGCGCCTGCGTCTCGACGCTAAAGCAGGTACTGGAATTATCGGAGGAGGAGATCGGATCTCGCCTCCAGCCGCCGGATGACTGGTATCAGAACGAAATAGCCCAGCGCTATCTGGATAAACTGGAATCGAGCCAGTTTATTACCCGTCTTGAAGCGCGCGATTTGCCATTGATCTGGGCGAAAACCCGGTTACTCAGCGATGACCCGCGCAAAGGCTTAGGGCGCGCGAAGCGCCACTCACTGCTGCCTCAGCGTCTGCTGGATGTGATGGGCACGCCGGCGGAGCAGATCGATATCATCTCCTCCTACTTTGTTCCCACCCGCGCGGGCGTTGCACAGCTGCTGCAGCTGGTGCGCAAGGGCGTTAAAATCGCCATTCTTACCAACTCCCTCGCCGCTAACGATGTGGCCGTAGTGCATGCGGGCTACGCGCGCTGGCGCAAAAAACTGCTGCGTCACGGGATTGAGCTTTATGAGCTGAAACCCACTCAGGACTTCGTCCCGGGGCTGCGGGATCGCGGCCTGACGGGGAATTCCGGCTCCAGTCTGCATGCCAAAACCTTCAGCATTGATAGCCAGAAAGTGTTTATCGGCTCGCTGAATTTTGACCCGCGCTCGACGATGCTCAACACGGAAATGGGCTTTGTGATTGAAAGCGAAACCCTGGCGCGCCTGATCCATCGCCGCTTCCTGAAAAGCCGTCAGCACGAGGCGTGGCAGATTAGGCTCGATAACTTCGGGCGTCTGAACTGGGTCGAGCAAAAAGACGGGGAAGAGATTGTGCTGAAGAAAGAGCCAAAAACACGCTTCTGGCAGCGGGTGCTGGTGCGTCTGGCGTGGTGGTTACCGGTTGAGTGGCTGTTGTAATCGCGCCGGAAGGCCCGGCGCGAAGCGTCATTAAGCCGTTTTGGTTTGCGGTTTACCGGAAAACAGGAAACGCAGCAGCGGAATGCGCAGGTGAATCTCGTACAGCAGGATGGCGACGCCCACCACAAACACCAGCCCGGTGAAAAAGCCTAATGCGTTAGAACTAATGTGCGGGGTGATATATGCACCAAAAAAGAGCGTCAGCGGGTGGTGAACCAGGTAGATAAACAGCGACGCGTTGACGAAATAGGTCACGCGGGTCGACTTAAAGTTCAGCAGACGGTGCCCCAGGGCAAACACCACGTTGACCATCCACAGTCCCAGCAGCATCGTAATCACGCTTTCCGTTTCATACATCCACGCATCGCCGCTGCCATAACGCTGATTAAGCAGATAGGCGGCAAACGCCAGCGCGGAACCCACGGCGCACCACGGCGACGGCGTGGTGAACAGATCTTTAAGTTTTGGCGAGATAAAGGCCAGCGCACCCAGCATAAAGAACGGGATGTAGAACAGGGTTTGCATTACCACGAAGTTGAATAGCCCATCGCTCAGTATCGGCGGATAAACAATGAACAGAATGCGGCGAATCGCGCCGTAGGCGATACCCAGCACCAGGAAAATCAGGGAGAGTTTCGCCCAGGTGATGTGAGGGAATTGCGTTTCGTGGTGGCGGCTCAGATGGCGGCGCAACTTGCTGAAAACCCAGAGGCTAACGGTGGTCATCACCACCAGCACCAGCAGGAACCACAGGTGTGATACCAGTTCCCAGACCAGAGTATTGTACTTTTCGTAGAAGGTCAGGTTTTGCCAGTTGTCAGCTTTGCCTTTCACATACTGCAGCATGATGAACTGGGGCAGCGTCAGCAGCGGAATGGCGGTCAGCATCGGGATGCCGACGCGCTC
Source organism: Lelliottia sp. EB106-05-01-XG201 (assembly GCF_058791735.1). Lineage (NCBI taxonomy): Bacteria > Pseudomonadati > Pseudomonadota > Gammaproteobacteria > Enterobacterales > Enterobacteriaceae > Lelliottia > Lelliottia sp. EB106-05-01-XG201. The sequence goes on along the minus strand of NZ_JBYTDV010000001.1, from coordinate 2,941,881 downwards.
GACGCGCACTTTCCACCAGCGTTTCATCGGGTAGCGCAGAAACAGCATGTAGGAGAAATAGCCGGAAATGACGAAGAACACCTGCATGCGGAAAGAGTGGATAAAGTCGTTAAAGAGTGTCAGCCACCATGAGGGCTCTATACTGTTAACATGCCAGGTGTGGCTGGAGTAAATCAAGGAGATATGAAAAGGGATCCCCAACAGCATCAGCCATGCCCGGATCGAGTCGAGGAAATATTCACGTTGTACGGGTGCAGTGGTCATATAACTTTTTGCATTCTCGGACTTTTCGTCTTATCCATAAGACTAATAGTGGTTACATTCGAAGCCAACCCTACACCAAGACCGACACCCTGTCTCCAGGATAAGCACGCAAAGTGAAGAGAGGGTTCTTCTGGTTGCTTAATCCATGAGCCAGCGCGCTGAACAAAGCAGTGATATTGTTGTCGGATTGCCTGAATTTCCAGTAAAATGGATCGGATCGAATTAAGCACACAAAGGGGGAAGTGCTTACTTATTATGAAACATAAACCACAAATGATGAAAATGCGTTGGTTGGGTGCAGCAGTCTTGTTGTCACTGTATACCTCTTCTGCATGGTCTTTTTCCATCGATGATGTCGCAAAACAGGCAAAATCGCTGGCCGACAAAGGCTATGAGGCGCCAAAAAGTAACCTGCCCTCCGTCTTCCGCGACATGAAATATGCGGACTATCAGCAGATCCAGTTCAATCACGATAAAGCGTACTGGAACAACATTAAGACCCCGTTCAAGCTTGAGTTTTATCATCAGGGCATGTACTTCGATACCCCGGTTGCTATCAATGAAGTGACGGCCACTGCGGTACGTAAGATCAAATACAGCCCGGATTATTTTAATTTTGGCGATGTGAAACACGATAAAGACACCGTTAAAGACCTGGGATTCGCAGGCTTTAAAGTGCTTTACCCCATCAACAGCAAAGATAAAAACGACGAAATTGTCAGCATGCTGGGGGCCAGCTATTTCCGCGTGATCGGTTCAGGCCAGGTTTACGGTCTGTCTGCGCGTGGTCTGGCAATCGATACGGCGCTGCCGTCTGGTGAAGAATTCCCGCGTTTTCGTGAGTTCTGGATTGAGCGTCCAAAACCAACTGACAAACGCCTGACTATCTACGCACTGCTGGATTCTCCACGTGCGACCGGTGCTTACCGTTTTGTGATCATTCCGGGTCGTGACTCGGTGATTGACGTGCAGTCCAAAGTTTACCTGCGCGACAAAGTGGGCAAACTGGGCGTTGCGCCGCTGACCAGTATGTTCCTGTTCGGGCCAAATCAGCCGTCTCCGGCGACCAACTTCCGCCCGGAACTGCATGATTCCAACGGTCTGTCCATTCTTGCTGGCAACGGCGAGTGGATCTGGCGTCCGCTGAACAACCCGAAACACCTGGCAGTCAGCAGCTTTGCGATGGAAAACCCGCAGGGCTTTGGTCTGCTCCAGCGCGGTCGTCAGTTCTCTCGCTTTGAAGATCTCGACGATCGTTACGATCTGCGCCCAAGCGCCTGGGTCACACCGAAAGGGGACTGGGGTAAAGGCAAAGTCGAGCTGGTTGAAATTCCAACCAACGACGAAACCAACGACAACATCGTCGCTTACTGGACGCCGGATCAGCTGCCGGAAGCCGGGAAAGAGATGAACTTCAAGTACACCATCACCTTCAGCCGCGATGAAGACAAACTGCATGCGCCGGACAACGCGTATGTGATGCAGACTCGCCGCTCAACGGGCGATGTGAAGCAGTCGAATCTCATTCGCCAGCCTGATGGTACCGTGGCGTTTGTGGTTGATTTCGCCGGTCAGGATATGAAAAAACTGACGCCGGATACGCCTGTCACCGCGCAAACCAGCATTGGTGATAACGGTGAAATCGTTGAAAACACCGTGCGTTACAACCCGGTGACCAAAGGGTGGCGCTTAACCCTGCGCGTAAAAGTGAAAGATCCTAAACAGACCACGGAAATGCGCGCTGCGCTGGTCAATGCCGATCAGACGCTGAGTGAAACCTGGAGCTATCAGCTACCTGCCAATGAATAATACATCTGAATATATCGATGCCATGCCGCTGACAGATATTGAGAAAGCGGCGCTGCCCAAGAGCGACATCCGCGCGGTTCATACCGCGCTGGATGGCGAGCATCACGAATTTACCCGTGATGACGATACGCCTCTGGGGTCAGTCAAGGCGCGCCTGGAGCAGGCCTGGCCAGATTCGCTGGCAGAAGGGCAGCTGATTAAAGACGATGAAGGGCGTACCCAGCTTCAGGCGATGCCGAAAGCGACGCGCTCTTCCATGTTCCCGGACCCGTGGCGTACCAACCCGGTAGGCCGCTTCTGGGATCGTCTGCGCGGTCGCGACGTGGCGCCGCGCTATCTGTCTCGTCTGACCAAAGAGCAGCAGGCGTCTGAGCAGAAATGGCGTACCGTCGGCACGATCCGTCGTTACACCCTGCTGGTGCTGACCCTGGCCCAGACCGTGGTCGCCACCTGGTACATGAAAACCATCCTGCCTTATCAGGGCTGGGCGCTGATCAATCCGGCTGACATGGTCGGGCAAGATCTGTGGGTCTCCTTCATGCAGCTCCTGCCGTACATTCTGCAAAGTGGGATCCTCCTCCTCTTCGCGGTCTTGTTCTGCTGGGTCTCGGCCGGTTTCTGGACCGCGCTGATGGGCTTCCTGCAATTGCTGATGGGGCGTGACAAATACAGCATTTCGGCGTCAACGGTCGGGGATGAAGCACTCAATCCTGAGCACCGCACCGCGCTTATCATGCCTATCTGTAACGAAGACGTTGACCGCGTATTCGCGGGCCTGCGCGCCACATGGGAGTCTGTGAAGGCGACCGGTAACGCCGAGCATTTCGACGTCTACATCCTGAGCGACAGCTACAACCCGGATATCTGCGTTGCCGAGCAGAAAGCCTGGATGGAACTCATTGCCGAAGTGCAGGGCGAAGGGCAGATCTTCTACCGTCGTCGTCGCCGTCGTGTGAAGCGTAAAAGCGGTAACATCGATGACTTCTGCCGTCGCTGGGGCAATCAGTACAGCTACATGGTGGTGCTGGACGCCGACTCCGTGATGACCGGTGAGTGTCTGACCGGGCTGGTGCGTCTGATGGAAGCGAACCCGAACGCCGGGATCATCCAGTCGTCGCCGAAAGCCTCGGGTATGGATACGCTGTATGCGCGCTGTCAGCAGTTTGCGACCCGCGTTTACGGTCCGCTGTTTACCGCCGGTCTGCACTTCTGGCAGCTGGGTGAATCCCACTACTGGGGTCACAACGCCATTATTCGTGTACAGCCGTTCATCGAACACTGTGCGCTGGCACCGCTGCCGGGTGAAGGTTCGTTTGCCGGTTCTATTCTGTCTCACGACTTCGTGGAAGCGGCGCTGATGCGTCGTGCAGGATGGGGTGTGTGGATTGCTTACGATCTGCCGGGCTCTTATGAAGAGCTGCCGCCGAACCTGCTGGATGAACTGAAACGTGACCGCCGCTGGTGTCACGGCAACCTGATGAACTTCCGTCTGTTCCTTGTGAAAGGGATGCACCCGGTTCACCGTGCCGTGTTCCTGACGGGCGTGATGTCTTATCTGTCTGCGCCGCTGTGGTTTATGTTCCTGGCCCTGTCGACGGCGTTGCAGGTGGTCCACGCTCTGACCGAACCGCAGTACTTCCTGCAACCGCGCCAGCTGTTCCCGGTGTGGCCGCAGTGGCGTCCTGAGCTGGCGATTGCGCTCTTTGCGTCGACGATGATCCTGCTATTCCTGCCTAAGCTGCTCAGTATCATCCTGATCTGGTGCAAAGGCTCGAAAGAGTACGGCGGTTTCTGCCGCGTGACGCTCTCCCTGCTGCTCGAAGTGCTGTTCTCGGTGCTGCTGGCGCCGGTGCGCATGCTGTTCCACACGGTGTTTGTGGTCAGCGCGTTCCTCGGCTGGGAAGTGGTCTGGAACTCACCGCAGCGTGACGATGACTCCACGCCGTGGAGCGAAGCTTTCATGCGTCATGGCTCGCAGATGCTGCTGGGTCTGGTATGGGCTGCCGGTATGGCGTGGCTGGATTTACGCTTCCTGTTCTGGCTCGCGCCGATCGTGTTCTCCCTGATCCTGTCGCCGTTTGTCTCCGTGATCTCCAGCCGTTCAACGGTGGGCTTGCGTACCAAACGCTGGAAACTGTTCCTGATCCCGGAAGAGTATTCTCCGCCGCAGGTGCTGGTGGACACTGACAAGTATCTGGTGCTGAACCGCAGCCGTTCGCTGGACGATGGCTTTATCCACGCGGTGTTTAACCCGTCGTTTAACGCCCTCGCGACTGCCATGGCCACCGCGCGTCACCGCGCCAGCCAGGTGCTGGAGATCGCCCGCGATCGCCACATCGAGCAAGCGCTGAACGAAACGCCGGAAAAACTGAACCGCGATCGCCGTCTGGTGCTGTTAAGCGACCCGGTCACCATGGCCCGCTTGCACTATCGCGTCTGGTCCTCCCCGGAGAGATACTCTTCGTGGGTGAACTACTACACGACGATTAAGCTTAATCCGCTGGCCCTGAAGGCGAAGTAAGCCGAACGAAAGTAAAAATACCGGCCAAGGCCGGTATTTTTTTATATGAGGTTTGAATGAGAATACTCATCGTGGTGATGATGGCGCTGCTGCTCAGCGGGTGCGGCAGCATTATCAGCCGTACCATTCCCGGTCAGGGCCATGGCAACCAGTATTATCCCGGCGTGCAATGGGACGTTCGCGACTCCGCATGGCGCTATGTCACGATCCTCGACCTGCCGTTCTCGCTGGTGTTCGACACGCTATTGCTACCTATCGACGCGCAGCACGGTCCTTATGAATAAGGTCGGTTAACGTTCGTCCCACTCGTCCGCTGCGGTTTGCCCCTCTTCGGTATCCAGCGGCGGCTCAAGCTGAAACTCACCCTCATCCCATTCGTGAAGGGTGTTTTCCTCCAGCCACTCCTGCCGCAACTCAATTTCCTCATAATCACCGTCGAAAACGGCCTGAGCCGCCTGGCCGCTCAGCACCGGCAGACACTCACCGTCTTCACCTTCGTCCGCAAAGAATTCGGCCTGCCACATGATATCGCCATCTTGCAGGACATATTTTTGAATATTGAGTTGCTGAATGTCCGCATCTTCCTCCTCGATATTGGTGTTATCGGCGAGAAACTCTTCACGAGCGGCATCAATGGCTTCTTCCAGCGTGGCATACATGGTCATCGGTATCTCCCTGTGATTCGCAGTGGTGTTCAGGGAAAGAATAGCTGATTCTCCGATTTTGCAAGTATGAATGCGCCAATAAGTTATCAGGAGGGGGCATTAAGCGCGGGCTGCGACGCGCGGGCCAGGCTCCACCACGAGTAAATCGCGTTGAACAGCACGACGCTTGCGGTAACGATAAACACGGCGCGGAAGCCAAAGCTCGCGGAAATCCCGGCCCCGACCAGCGGCCCCGTGACGTTGCCGATGTCGCGGAAAGACTGGTTGTAGCTGAATATCCGCCCGGCAATCTGGTTCGTCGAATTGTAGACCAGCAGCGTTTGCACCGCCGGAAGTAGCGCCCCGTCAGCAGCGCCGAGTAAAAAGCGCAGCACGCCGAGCTGCCACGGCGTCTGCACGAACGACATGGGGATCAGCAGCACAACTGAGATCACCAGAGCAGCAATCAGGATCTTCTCCGGCCCAATGCGATCCCCCAGTTTACCGAGACGCGGAGCGCTCAGCAGGGCCGCGACGCCGGGTACGGAAGCAATCATGCCGCTGATAAAGGCGATATTGCTGACGTTTCCGGCCAGCTCGCGAACGTACAGCGTCAGAATCGGGGCGATAGAACCCGTCGCCACCTGGATAATCATCGTCGTCACAAACAGGCTCAGCACCAGTTTCGGGTTTTTTAGCGAGCCGATGACATCGCGTGCGTGCAGCATCTCGCGTTTCGGCACCGGAGTGAATTTTTCGCGGATACAGAACGCGGTCAGCAGGAAGCAGGCGAAAAGCACGCTGGAGGTGATGAAGAACACCGGGCGCAGCCCGTAAGTGTCGGCCATTAGCCCCCCGGCGAGGGGACCTAGCAGTGCGCCGCTGACGCCGCCAGTCGATAACGTTCCGAGCGCCCAGCCGCTTTTATGACGCGGGATTTGCGTGGCGATCAGGGCGTTGGCATTGGGGACAAACCCGCCCAGCAGCCCAAGCAGCGCACGTAAAATCAGAAACTGCCAGATGTTCTGCGCCAGCCCCATCAGCACCATGATGATCGCCATACCGAGCGCGGAGCGCAGGAGCATGATTTTGCGGCCTTTTCGGTCGGCAAGCCCGCCCCAGAAAGGGGACGCAATGGCGGAGAACAGAAACGTAATGCTGAACACCAGGCCAGACCACATATTCAGGGCGCTATGCCCCGTGACGCCGAGTTGCTCGACATACAGCGGCAGAAAAGGCATCACCAGGCTAAATCCGGCGCCGGTCAGAAAACAGCCGAGCCAGGCAACCACGAGGTTACGTTTCCAGTTTATGGGGACATCTGAGGGTGACATAGCAATCCGTAACGCGAAAAGAGAAGGTAGTAAGCCTGCTAATTATGCGCCTGGGTGATGATTGCTGCAATGCGAAGGGCTTTTAAAGCTAAAAGGGATGCGGCCTCGGAGGCCGCATTGAGATCAGTAGCGCGACGGCATACCTTCCGGTCGGGTCTTAAAGCGGCGGTGCAGCCACATATATTGCTCCGGGGCGAGCATGATGCACTTCTCGACCACGCCGTTCATCCAGCGGGCGGTCGTTTCGGCATCGTCCAGCGGCGGGGCGCATTCCGGCTCCAGCATCATCAGCTCGTAGCCTTTCCCGTCCGGTTTGCGGCGCGGTACAAAAGGCACAATCGCCGCTTTTGACATGCGCGCCAGCATCCAGGTGCCGGTGGTGGTCGCGGTCTCCTGAACGGCGAAGAAGGGGACAAACACGCTGGATTGCTTCCCGTAATCGTGGTCTGGCGCGTACCAGATCACTTCCCCGTTTTTCAGGGCGCGGATCATGCCTTTCAGGTCTTTACGGTCAATCATGCTCTTATTGGAACGCATACGGCCCCAGGTTTGCAGCAGATCGATTACCGGATTATCGTTCGGGCGATAGACACCGATGCCGGGAGCCTGCATGCCAAACATCCGCGCGCCGATTTCGAGCGTGAGGAAGTGGATGCCAATCAGCAGCACGCCGGTTTTTTGCGCCTGCAGCGTGTGCACCGGTTCCATGCCGGTTCCGGTGACGTCATACCAGCGCGCCATGCGCTTATCAGGCCAGAACCAGGCCATTCCGGTCTCCATCAGGCCCATGCCGACGGATTCGAAATTTTTCCTGACCATACGCTCGCGCTCTTGCGCGCCCATCTCTGGAAAACTGAGTTCCAGATTGCGATTCGCAATCTTAACACGACGTTTCATGAAACGCTGAGCAATGTGGCCGAGACCGCAACCGATGCGATAAATCACCGGGTAGGGCAGTTGTACCAGCAACCATAAAAGGCCGACGCCGGCCCAGGTTGGCCAGTAACGTGGGTGAAGCAGCGCCGCAGAAAATTGGGGTAATCGGGTCATGTCTTTCCTGTCTTTTTCGTCCTTATGCCGTCATTCTCGCATTTTTTAAAACCATAACCAAAACGAATGGGCGCCGAATGAGCGCTTTTGCAGCAATTGTTGCTACATTATTTTTTGGATGAGAGAAATGTAGCGCAAAATGTGGGGATGTAAATTCTCATTGTATGCTATATGATGCCGCCGATTTTCTTTCTCTTAACGATTGCAGGAACCGTACACCATGCCAGTGTTACACAACCGCATTTCGAATGAGACCCTGAAAGCACGCATGCTGGCGGAAACCGAAGCGCGTGTAACTATCTCATTCTATAAATATTTTACTATCTCAGAACCGCAGGAAACCCGCGACGCACTCTACAAGGCTTTCGAAGCACTGAATGTCTTTGGTCGCGTTTACCTGGCTCATGAAGGCATCAACGCCCAGATCAGCGTGCCAGAAAGTAAAGTGAGCGCCTTCCGCGATGTGCTTTACGGTTTTGATCCCGCGCTCTACAACCTGCGCCTGAACGTGGCCCTCGACGATGACGGGAAATCCTTCTGGGTGCTGCGCATGAAAGTACGCGAACGCATCGTGGCAGACGGCATCGACGACCCAACGTTCAACGCGGCTGACGTCGGGGAATACCTGAAAGCGGCAGAAGTGAACGCCATGCTCGACGATCCCGACGCCGTGTTTATCGATATGCGTAACCACTACGAATACGAAGTGGGCCATTTCGAAAACGCGCTGGAGATCCCGGCGGATACCTTCCGCGAGCAGTTGCCGAAAGCCGTGGAGATGATGCAGGAGCACAAAGATAAAAAAATTGTGATGTACTGCACCGGGGGCATTCGCTGCGAAAAAGCCAGCGCTTTCATGAAGCACAGCGGTTTCAATAAGGTCTGGCACATTGAAGGCGGGATTATCGAATACGCCCGTCGCGCGCGTGAGCAGGGCTTACCGGTGCGCTTTATCGGCAAGAACTTCGTCTTTGACGAGCGCATGGGCGAGCGTATTTCCGAAGATGTGATTGCGCACTGTCATCAGTGCGGTACGCCGTGCGATACCCACACCAACTGCAAAAACGACGGCTGTCACCTGCTGTTTATCCAGTGCCCGGCGTGTGCGGAGAAGTTCCGCGGCTGCTGTAGCGAACTCTGTAGCGAAGAGAGCGTTCTGCCGGAAGAAGAGCAGCGTCGCCGTCGCGCGGGGCGTGAAAACGGCAACAAGATCTTCAATAAATCACGCGGTCGACTGAATACCAAACTGGGTATTCCTGACCCGGAGTAAAAAAGTTATCCCGGCGCGCAATGCGGCCGGGATTTTTTTTACTTCTGCTGGACGCCTTCCACGGAAATAATCAGATCCACTTCCTGCGACGCCGGGCCTAAATCGGTGGTGATGTTAAAATCTTTCAGACGGATTTTCCCTTCTGCCTCGAAGCCTGCGCGCTTGCCGCCCCACGGATCATCACCCTGACCAATGAGTTTCGCATCCAGCGTCACCGGTTTGGTTACGCCATTCAGGGTCAGGTTGCCGGTAATATCCAGCCCGTCGCCATCTTTTTTCACTTCCGTTGAGGTAAAGGTCGCCTGCGGGAATTTCGCCACATTCAGGAATTCCGCGCTGCGCAGATGTTTATCGCGCTCGGCGTGGTTGGTGTCCAGGCTGTTGGTGTTGATGGTCACATTCACTTTGTCCGCTGCGGGATTTTTTTCGTCAAAGGTGAAGGTGCCGTCGAAATCTTTAAAGGTGCCGTACAGCCAGCTGTAGCCCAGGTGCTGAATACGGAAATTAACGAAGGCGTGCTGGCCCTCTTTATCAATTTTATAGTCAGCGGCGACGGCAGAGCCGGTGGCAAATACCAGCGAACCTAACGCGATACCCAGCAGGTGTTTTTTCATTTTTATGCTCCAGAGTCAACAGACGATCGGCCAAGCATCCGCTTGAGCGTGGCGTCCTTATCGATGAAATGATGTTTAAGGGCCGCAAGGCCATGAAGGACAGAGATGATCACTACGCCCCAGGCAAGCCACAGATGCACCTGGCCCGCCAGATCGGCCTGCGAACCGGCACCCGCGAGCGTGGCCGGAACCTCAAAGAGGCCGAAGACGCTGATCGGTTTGCCATCGGCGGTGGAGATCAGATAGCCGCTGATCAAAATGGCAAACAGCAGGACATACAGGATGATATGAGCAGCGGCGGCACCGATACGCGTCAGTTTGCTGTAGCTTTGCAGCGCCGGGGGAGGTGGAGAGAGATGTCGCCAGACGAGACGGACGACCAGCGCCATCATCAGCAGAATGCCTATGCTTTTGTGCAGTTCAGGCGCCTGATGATACCAGCCGTCGTAATAGCTCAGCGTCACCATCCACAGACCTAAGCCGAACATGCCATAAACCGCGAGAGCAATTAACCAGTGCAAACTCATGGATATTATTCCATAGCGTGCAGAAGAATTACGCAGTTGCATAATGATGACCATTCCTAATTAATTTGAAGGGTAAAAATGGCCTGTGAAAACGTTTATTGCAACTGATATTTAAGCATTAGGAATATTCATTTTTCTATTTCAATATTTTTGATTATGTATTGCGGTTTTGCTTCAATTCATTCGTGGGTAAGTCGGTGTTTTGAGTGAGAAAGGGCAATGCAGAAGGTGTGTTGCAATCAAATTATTTGCTGCAAAATTAAGGTAATATAAAGTATTGTCAATTATCGTCAGCATCTCTTTTCAGAAAAATACAATATAAATAACATCGATGATAGCCAGTAAGGACCATAACAAAATATAGAGCATGAAATGTTCGCGAATATTGTTAACCAGATAATCGAAGATCCTGCGCATCATTTTTGTTACCGAGAGTAGAAAGAGAAAGGCTCCGAATGTCGGAGCCTGAAGAGAGGATTATCCGCCAAAACGCGAGAGAGAGAAGGGCGTCAGATCAAACTGCGGGGTTATTCCCTGCCCGAACTGCGCTGCGATCTCACCCAGCACCGAGGCGAATTTAAACCCGTGGCCGCTCAGCCCGGTGATCAGCAGCGTGTTGCTGTGCCCCGGCAGCGTATCGATGATGAAATCCTCATCCGGGGTGTTGTCGTAGGTGCAGGCGGCGCCGTAGAGCAGTCCACCGACGCCCGGTAGTACGTTGCGCAGGAAGTTAAACGCCTCGGAGCCATCGCCCGGCAGATCGCCGAAGGGTTTACGCTCCTGCGGCGAGGAGATCACCTGGCCGCCGTTATGCTTGCCGATTTTGAGGGCGTCTTTCTCGGAGGGGAAGCCGTAGAACTGATCGCCGTTCGGCAGTTCACCGGTAAAGGCCGGGAATTTGTTCTGTGTACTGAAACGGCCATCGGCCTGGAACCAGGAGAAGACTTTACGCACCGGCTGAACCGGCAGGTTCGGAAGCAATTTCGTCACCCAGGTTCCAGCGCTCACCAGCAAACGGTTTGCCGAATATGGGCCTTCCGGCGTGTCGACGGTCACGCCGTCGTCGTGATGATGAATGGCCGTTACCGGGCAGTTGAAGAGCTGTGCGCAGCCAGCCTGTTCTGCCAGGGAGACCCAGGTTTTGATCGCCGTTTCGCAGTGCAGCACGCCGGACCTCGATTCAAACAGCCCGATGTAATCCTCTGGGACCGTGATTTCCGGCCAGCGTTTCATCACGGCGGCGGCATCTAGGCGCTCAACGTCCAGATTGAATTCGCGCGCGCTGTGCTCGACGTTCGCCAGAAATTCCGAATGCGCCGGGCCGAGATTCACCACGCCCGTGCGCTCAAAAATCTTCTCTTCACTCAGGGCCGATAATTCATCCCAGAGCTGCTGTGCTCTGAGCACCAGCGGGACGTAGCGCTCGCCTTCGCCATAGGCGTGGCGGATGAGACGGGTGTCGCCGTGATGACTCCCCTCAGCGTGTGGAGGAAGGTGGGCATCAATCATCAGGACGTTCAGGCCAGCTTGGGTGGCGTAATAACCCGCAGCAGAACCGACCGAGCCGCTGCCTAAAATAATCAAGTCGTATTTCATGAGAATCTCTTAAACCAGGACTTAAGTTTGCAGAGTAATTAAGATGAAAGGCTTATTCAAGGGAGAAATAAATGAGGCACCCTTAAGGTGCCTGTTGAGTGAATGTAGGGCATAAATTTAATGCCGACGATACTCATTTTCCTGGTAGTCGCCAGACTCTATTTTGGCAATACCTGCCTCTAAAATAGAAATAAACTGGCGTGCAACATCGGTGGTCAGCCACAGTGTCTGACCAACTTCCGCTTCTTCACGGCTAGGCTGATTCGGGGTCTGGTAGTGCAAACGCAGCATCAGTGCATCGTAGCTGTCTACGGTACTGATATCCCATCCGACAAGAGGATGGGTCTGGATGACTTCATTATTCTTTTCCATCATAACCCCCGTAATACGTGTTAGAAGACAACGACTGTGAGGTTCAATGCGTGTTTTTCTGAAGCAACTTCAGTATATCAATAAATAAGGGATATGCAGGGGAAAATAAACAGGCAGCAACACATTTTTCTGCTTTTTAGGATTGTTTGAACAATAAAACGCCATCTTATTCACGTTTTTTTAAGAAGATACGCAATTAATTTGAACTTATTTTAAAAGCATAAAAAAAGCCGGGGCGACCCGGCAAAAAAAGACAATGAGGGAGAAATAATTATTCGGTGATGAACCAGTCGTCGGCGCTTTCCCAGGTTTCCTGCAGGATTTCGCTGATGCGATCTTTATCATCTTTCGCCCCGCCGAGAACGGAGAGATTGTTGGCAGTGGCGTAACGCACGGTGACGTTCCCGTTTTGATCGGGGAAAGTCTCGTTGATGCGACGGGAGAGTTCTCCGGCCAGCGCATCCAGCGCGCCAGCAGGCAAAGCGGTGGTTTTGGCGATAGTGACTTCAATACGCATAATGGCCCCCTGTGTAATATACTGTGTATTTATACAGGCATCATGTCGAACTTACAACAGGGGGCGACAAAAAATTACTGTTTAACCGTCCAGTTAACGGTTTCACCGGCCAGGAACGGGATCAGGGTGTCGTCCGTCAGGGCGATAGAATCGACGACCTGGCTCTCTTTGCGCTCCAGTTCGATAAAGCTTTCATTCACCGGCAGACCGTAGAAGCGTGGGCCATTGAGTGAGCAGAAGGCTTCGAAGTGCTCCAGCGCACCCATCTCTTCAAACACCGTGGCGTAGCTGGCGAGCGCGGTTGGGGCGTTGAAACAGCCTGCGCAGCCGCAGCTGGCCTCTTTGCGGTGACGCGCATGCGGGGCCGAGTCGGTTCCGAGGAAGGCGCGGGTAAAGCCGCTGGCGACCAGTTCACGCAGCGCCTGCTGGTGGATATTGCGCTTGAGGATCGGCAGGCAGTACAGGTGAGGGCGCACGCCGCCGACCAGCATGTGGTTGCGGTTGAACATCAGATGCTGGGGGGTAATGGTCGCGGCGAGCAGCTCGTTGCCGTCGCGCACGTACTCTGCGGCATCTTTAGTGGTGATGTGCTCGAACACCACTTTCAGCCCCTGCAGACGCTGGCGCAGCGGCTCCATGACGGTCTCAATGAAACGCGCTTCGCGGTCAAAAATATCAATGTCCGGGTGTGTCACTTCGCCGTGGATCAGCAGCGGCATACCCAGTTTTTCCATGCGTTCCAGCACTGGCATAATTGCATCGGTGCTGGTGACGCCGTGGCTGGAGTTGGTGGTGGCGTTGGCCGGATAGAGTTTGGCAGCGGTAAACACGCCTTCGTTAAAGCCGCGTTCGACCTCGTTCGGATCGAGGGAGTCGGTCAGATAGCAGGTCATCAGCGGAGTAAAATCATGGCCTGCCGGAACGGCGTCGAGAATGCGCTGACGATAGGCAATCGCGGCATCCACTGTGGTGACTGGCGGAACCAGGTTAGGCATGACAATCGCGCGGCCATAGATTTCGCTGGTGTAAGGGACAACGGTTTTCAGCATGTCGCCATCGCGCAGATGGATATGCCAGTCGTCAGGGCGGCGGATTTTCAGAACCTGGGGATGTGCAGTCATTGATATGCTCCGGCTTATCAGGAATCAGTCATAAGGATGGCTGTTTTTGCCGGACACAAATCATAGGCGGAAACGTTTTCGTTTGCACTCATTTCCGTTAAATAGGTGTGTAAAAAAGGGCGCCAGTGGCGCCCTCAGGGTTAATCCGTAAACGGAATAATAATTTCACCCGGTTTCACTTCGATACCTTTGGCATATTTCTTCGCCAGAGCCTCGCCTTTGCTTCGGTCTTCGCTCAGCACATACGCCGGCTGCTGATTGAAATAGTTCCGCAGGGACTGGTTCAGATACGGCATCAGCGTTTGCAGCACCGGTTTCATTTTCTCCGGCGTCACTTCCGCGTCGACGATCTCCATCTCCTGCAGGTAGATCGCGCCTTTCTCTTTGTTGAACACCGGCAGCGCTTTCAGCTTCAGTTTGATGTTCGCTTTCTGGCTACCGAACAGGGAGTTCATATCCAGTTTGGCATCGCCGGAGAGGGTGACTTTGTTCGGCTCCTCGCGGCCAATCTGGCTGACGAGGTGGTTCAGTACGATATGGGCATCGGCAACGCCGGGCACGCCGATATCCTTCGAAAAGTTATTGTGTTTTTCCAGCGCCTGGTTGATTTCCTGCTCACTGACGCTGTAGTGCGTAAGCTGGTTACAACCGACCAGCAGGCCGCTGACAACGAACGCAGCAGCAATAACGATCTTTTTCATGGGGTTCCTCAACATGATGTCGGCGCTTCTGTCCTGACGCCTCAGTATGTCAGGGGGGTATACCAGTTACCAGCAGAAAAACCTGATAATCAGGGGGGAAAGAGTCCCATTCGCCCGAAATGTCTCTTTATGCGCCCGGCTCCAGCATCCCGCTGGTGCTGCGTTTCGGGCTGAACTGCCACCACAGGGCGATGAGGGTGATAAAGCCCACCACGCCGAGCATCATCCACGGCAGTTCGGGCTGATTCAGCGCTTTGCCCGCATCAAACAGCCAGCCGCCACCGGCGTATCCCAGCGCGCCGCCAAAGGCCAGACCCAGACGGCTAAAGCCCATATAGCTGCCGCGAGCGCGCGGATCGGCAAGCCCGGCGCTGAGGGTTTCGCGCGCCGGTTCAGCGATGATCGACCCAATATAGAAGGTGCAGATCAGGATGAAGAGCTGCTGCAGGGTGCCGACTAATCCGATCGGCATCATGCTCAGGGTCATCAGCAGCAGGCCCGCCATCAGACGATGTTCCAGACGAAAACGTTTTTCGCTCCAGCGCGCGATAGGGTAGAGCAGCGTCAGCGACAGACAGGCTTCAATGGCGTACATCCATTTGACGGCCGCAGGGGATCCTGCGATGTCGTTGACCATAATCGGCAGCATCAGCATGACCTGCACCGCCAGCATGTAATACCCGGTCAGCGTCAGGACGTAGGTGACGAAGCGTTTATCGGCCAGCACGCGACCCAGACCTTCGCGGACGGGGGCTTTCACCGTCGAGAGTTTCCAGGCCGGCAGCAGCCAGGCGTTAAACCCGGCGCACAGAATAAACAGGACCGCGCCGGTAGCGCACACCAGGCGGAAGTCGTATTGCAGCAGCCAGCTGCCGAGCAGCGCGCCGACGACCGCCCCAGCGCTGTCCTGCATCATCAGCAGGGAGAAAAAACGACCGCGATGCTGCGGGCGAATCAGTTTGACGACCAGCGCGGTGCGCGGCGGGTCAAACAGCGTGCCGCCAATCCCGGAGAGGAAGCAGGAGAACCACAGAAGCCACGGGTCGTGCGCAATGCCCATGGTGGCAAAGCCTGCCGCGCGCAGCAGCATGCCGGTGACAATCATCGGTTTTGCGCCAAAGCGGTCGGCAATCGCCCCACCAAACACGCCCAGCCCCTGCTGAACAAACTGACGCAACCCTAACGCAATGCCGACCATTAATGCCGCCCAGCCCATTTGATCGACAAAGCGAATGGAGATCAGGGGGAATACGACAAAAAAGCCGAGCACGACCAGCATGTTATCGACCAACAGGAAATATTTACCCAGGCTCCGGGCCTGTGATACGCGGGACATCTTCCCTCCAGAGGGGAAATACACATCACCTTTCGGGCTGCCCAAAAGGGAGCCTGAAGGCTTAGGTGTATATAAAGGTGAGCACGCTAATATTCTGCGGGGTTAGCGTCTGTTTTCCCACCCATCCAGCGACAATATTTTTTTATCAAAAGAGTGGTTTGATTCAGCTTTTTAATCGAATTTTGTGAATTCTGTGAAAAAGGGTATGTCACTGTTTTCACAGAAAGCACCGGCGCAGGTATAGTAAAGCTAACAGCTAGAGCAGAAGTGACGGGAAGGAGTGGTATCGATGTTTGGCTATCGCAGTAATGTGCCAAAAGTGCGCCTGACAACAGACAGACTGGTCGTTCGTCTGGTGCATGAGCGTGATGCCTGGCGTCTGGCGGATTATTACGCCGAGAATCGCCAGTTTTTAAAGCCCTGGGAACCCGTTCGGGATGAAAGCCACTGCTATCCCTCTGGCTGGCAGGCTCGCCTGGGAATGATTGCTGAATTTCATAAGCAGGGCAGCGCCTATTATTTCGCGCTGCTGGACCCGGAAGAGAAAGAGATTATCGGCATCGCCAATTTCTCGAATGTGGTGCGCGGCTCATTCCACGCCTGTTATCTCGGCTACTCCATCGGCCAGAAATGGCAGGGGCAGGGGCTGATGTTCGAAGCCCTCACCAGCGCGATTCGCTACATGCAGCGCTCCCAGCACATCCATCGCATCATGGCCAACTACATGCCCCACAATCAGCGCAGCGGCGATCTGCTGGCGCGTCTGGGGTTTGAGAAAGAAGGCTACGCGAAAGATTATCTGTTGATCGACGGCGAGTGGCGTGACCACGTGCTGACGGCGTTAACCACCAAAGAATGGACCGCAGGTCGCTAAGGAGCTCTCTCATGAAATATCAGTTAACGGCCACAGAAGCGCGCGTGATTGGCTGCCTGCTGGAAAAGCAGGTCACCACGCCAGAGCAATATCCCCTGTCGGTGAATGCTGTAACCCTCGCCTGCAACCAGAAAACCAACCGCGAGCCGGTGCTCAACCTGAGTGAGCATGAAGTTCAGGAGCATCTGGACGCGCTGGTCAAACGCCACTATCTGCGCACCGTCAGCGGGTTTGGCAACCGCGTCACCAAATATGAACAGCGTTTTTGCAATTCCGAATTTGGCGATCTGAAACTGAGCAGCGCCGAAGTGGCGGTGATCACCACGCTGCTGCTGCGCGGGCCGCAAACGCCGGGCGAATTACGTTCCCGCGCCGGCAGAATGCATGAGTTCAGCGATATGCAGGAGGTGGAACAGACGCTGGAAAACCTCGCCGCGCGCGAAGATGGCCCGTTCGTCCTGCGCCTGGCGCGTGAGCCGGGGAAACGTGAAAGCCGCTATATGCACCTCTTTAGCGGCGACGTGGAAACGCTGATTAATGTCGTTGAAGCGGTCTCTCCCGCCGAGGACGAAACCCTCGCGGCGCGCGTTGAAGTCCTGGAAAACGAAGTGGCGGAGCTCAAGCAACGACTGGATTCTCTGCTGGCCCATTTAGGAGACTAACGGTGAGTAAATTACGCATTGGCGTGGTCGGTCTGGGCGGGATCGCGCAAAAAGCCTGGCTGCCGGTTCTCGGCGCGGCGACCGACTGGACGCTGCAGGGCGCATGGTCGCCAACGCGCGAAAAAGCGCAGCGGATCTGCGATACGTGGCGCATCCCTTATGCCACGTCCATGGCGGATCTGGCGCGCGACTGCGACGCGGTCTTTGTTCACACCTCGACGGCGACGCACTATCAGGTGGTGAGCGAGCTGCTCAACGCGGGCGTTCACGTCTGCGTCGACAAACCGCTGGCGGAAAATGTGCCGGACGCCGAACGTCTGATTGAGCTGGCGGCGCGTAAAAATCTGACTCTGATGGTCGGGTTCAACCGTCGCTTCGCGCCTCTGTATCAGGATCTCAAAGCTCAGCTCGGCGCGGCAGCGTCGCTGCGCATGGACAAGCATCGCACCGACAGCATTGGCCCGAACGATCTGCGTTTTACCCTGCTGGACGATTATCTCCACGTGGTGGATACCGCCCTTTGGCTGACCAACGGCAACGCGCAGCTGAAAAGCGGGACCCTGCAAACCAACGATCAGGGCGAGATGGTTTATGCCGAGCATCACTTTGCGTTTGAGCATCTGCAGGTGACGACCAGCATGCATCGTCGTGCGGGCAGCCAGCGCGAGTCCGTGCAGGCGGTGACCGATGGCGCACTGATTGATGTCACCGATATGCGCGAATGGCGTGAGGAAAAAGGCAGCGGGGTGGTGACACGTCCAGTCCCTGGCTGGCAGAGCACGCTCGAGCAGCGCGGCTTTGCGGGTTGTGCGCGTCACTTCATCGAGTGCGTGCAAAATCAGACGGTTCCTGAAACCGCGGGCGAACAGGCGATCCTGGCCCAGCGCATCGTGGACAAGCTCTGGCGCGAGGCGATGAGCGAATAAAAACAGTTTAATCCCTGTAACATCTGCGGATAGTAATTCGCTTAAATACGGGTAGACTAAGCGCACTTTTCACGCCTGCTATGCAGGCGTTTTGCCGTGTGGTTGTGGAAATTCACGTTAATGAACTTATTAAAATCGCTGGCAGCCGTCAGCTCGATGACCATGTTTTCTCGCGTGCTCGGTTTTGCGCGCGACGCGATTGTGGCCAGGGTTTTTGGCGCCGGGATGGCAACGGATGCCTTCTTCGTGGCGTTCAAACTCCCTAATTTGCTGCGCCGCATTTTCGCCGAAGGGGCGTTCTCGCAGGCGTTTGTGCCGATTCTGGCCGAGTACAAAAGCAAGCAGGGCGAAGACGCGACCCGCGTGTTTGTCTCTTACGTCGCGGGCCTGCTGACGCTGGCCCTGGCGGTCGTCACCGTCATTGGGATGCTGGCTGCGCCCTGGGTGATCATGGTGACCGCACCTGGCTTTGCCAATACGGCGGAAAAATTCACCCTGACGACGCAGCTGCTGCGCATTACCTTTCCTTATATTCTGCTGATCTCCCTGGCCTCGCTGGTGGGGGCGATCCTCAACACCTGGAACCGCTTCTCCGTTCCGGCGTTTGCCCCGACGTTTTTAAACGTCAGCATGATCGGTTTTGCCCTGTTTGCCGCACCGCACTTTAATCCTCCGGTGCTGGCTCTGGCGTGGGCGGTGACCGTCGGTGGTGTGCTGCAGCTGGCGTACCAGCTTCCGCATCTGAAAAAGATTGGCATGCTGGTCCTGCCGCGTATTAACTTCCGTGATGCGGGGGCGATGCGCGTCATCAAGCAGATGGGCCCGGCCATTCTCGGCGTGTCCGTCAGCCAGATCTCGCTGATCATCAACACCATTTTCGCGTCGTTCCTGGTTTCCGGCTCCGTGTCATGGATGTACTACGCCGACCGTCTGATGGAGTTCCCGTCCGGCGTGCTGGGCGTGGCGCTGGGGACGATTCTCCTGCCGTCGCTGTCGCGCAGCTTCGCCAGCGGCAATCACGACGAATACTGCCGCCTGATGGACTGGGGCCTGCGCCTGTGCTTCCTGCTGGCGCTGCCAAGCGCCGTGGCACTGGGGATTCTGGCGAAACCTTTAACCGTGTCTTTATTCCAGTACGGCAAATTCAGCGCCTTTGATGCCCTGATGACCCAACGCGCGCTGGTGGCCTATTCGGTTGGCCTGATGGGGCTGATTGTGGTGAAAGTGCTGGCACCGGGTTTCTATTCCCGTCAGGACATCAAAACGCCGGTCAAAATTGCGATTGTCACCCTGGTGATGACGCAGCTGATGAACCTTGCGTTTATTGGCCCGCTGAAACACGCCGGTCTGTCCCTGTCGATTGGTCTGGGGGCGTGTCTGAATGCCGGTCTGCTGTACTGGCAGCTGCGTAAGCAGAAGATCTTTACGCCGCAGCCGGGCTGGATGAGTTTCCTGATTCGCCTGCTGATTGCGGTCGTGGTGATGGCGGCGGCGCTGGTGGGCATGATGTACGTCATGCCGGAATGGTCGCTCGGCACCATGCCGTATCGTCTGCTGCGCCTGATGGCGGTGGTGGTGGTGGGGATTGTGGCTTACTTCGCGACACTCGCCGTGCTGGGCTTTAAGGTGAAAGAGTTCGCTCGCCGCACGGCATAAACGACTAAAGGGGAGTCACCTGCTGGTGCTCCCCGTTTCCCGCTTAATCGCTCGGGCGATTAAATCGAAATCTTCTTCCCACCACCGCGCGAGCTGGATGTCTGGCCATTTGCGCCATACAGTCCCGGCTCCTGATGAGGTTTCAACACCTCAAGCGCCTGCTGGTTACGTTCAAGCTGCCCTTCTAACAGCCAGCCGTTATGCTGGTTGAGATCGCGCAGGTGCTGCGTTTTTTCCGTGATGGTCTGCCAGCGCTCAACGATATCGTCGTTGGCGCTGCGTCGCGGGTCTTGCTCCGCACGACGTTGCTTCTCTAGATAATCCAGAGTCGCCAGCAGCGAGCTTTTATCTTCAGTAATGCGCTGCAGGGCGCTGCCACTGACGTAGCCTGCGGATAACTGCTGCTGCTCGGCATCCATCACCGTCTTCAGATCGTTCAGGACTACCGTCATTTGATCCAATATTTCTGACAGTCGACTCATACGGTTATTTACTCTGAAGGAAGTTCTGCGTGTCCTGAATCAGCGCATCAGCAATTTTGCTGGTGTCCATTTTCAGTTCGCCGTTACGAATCGCGGTTTTCAGCGCTTCGACGCGTTCCATGTTGATATCGTTAGTCCCCGGCTGCATCAGTTTGGACTGCGCATCACTTAAGGTGACGCTGGTGCTGTTGGCCGTGGACGATCTTTCCAGACGCGCTTTAAGGGCTGGCGCGTCGGTCGTTTCGCGAGGTTGTACAGTGCTAACCGGCTTCAGGGGCGATGTACGATCAATGCTCATAGTGTTGTCCTCATAGAGGTTCGCGGCGTGGGCGCCTGACATCATCATTTGTTGAATATTTATCGGCAGCCGCCGTGAAATCTTTAAAAAGATTATAGGTTAATCAGAATAATCCCATCATTTCCGACGGTTCCGTTCACCACCTGACCTGAAGACATCCTTACTCGGGCGCTTTGGGCGACCGCAGCGTTGTTCAACGCCTGGCCTTCACCATTAATACTAAAGCCATCTCCGTTTGCTACCACCATCACGCGCTGCCCGGCTTTAATGCGCCATGCCTGGCGCAGCATCGACAGTTGAATGGCCTGACCCGGCGCGACATCGCGCAGGCTGACCGCGTCCTGTGCCTGATTAATATCAAGCATCGTTCGCGGTGGAAGCTCATCCAGACGGCCCCGTTTTAAGGCCACGTTAGCGGGCTGTAAAACGCTGCCGCGGGAGATCGGCTGGGCGGCGACAACATAATTGCCGGTCGCCTGAACCACCACCTGTAAAAAACGTTTTTCGTTATTACAGCGTGCCTGAACGTTCACGTTACCCCACAGCTTCGCGCTGCCGCTGACGCTGAACGAAGGCTGATCACAGGAGGGAAGAAGATTAGGCTGCGTCTTCACCGTGACCGTCACGTCATCGCTCACCCCGGCCAGCTTCTCGGCAAAAAATGCGCTCAACTGGGCGTTAAGATCCGCCGCCTGTGACAGGGGGCTTAACAGCAGTAGGGTTGCGGCAAGGCCACTTTTAAACGTCAGCATCTCAAATTCCCGCGGTTCCTGGATTTAACACAATTCTACCCTTTAGGGTTTCCTATCAACGCAACAAATAGCGACGCATTTTGCGTTTATTCCGTCGATAAAGCGGACGGGTTGAGATTTAAGCTACATGCTGAAATTTCGCCATCAGCGGAGGAGACATGCTCGATAAACTCGACGCCGCGTTACGTTTTCAACAGGAAGCGCTCAATCTGCGCGCCCAGAGGCAGGAAGTCCTGGCCTCTAACATCGCGAATGCGGATACCCCAGGGTATCAGGCGCGCGATATGGATTTTTCCAGTGAGCTTAAAAAAGTGATGGATCGCGGACGGACGGAAGGGACGGGTGTTTCCCTTGCGCTGACGTCTTCACGCCATATTCCCGCTCAGGCAATGACTGCGCCTTCTACGGATTTACTTTACCGAATTCCCGACCAGCCATCCCTGGACGGTAACACCGTCGATATGGACCGGGAGCGCACCCAGTTTGCCGATAACAGCCTGAAATATCAGGTGGGATTGACCGTTCTCGGCGGACAGATCAACAGCATGAAGACCGTCCTGCAGGGGGGCAACTAATTTATGGCCTTACTGAACATATTTGATATCGCGGGTTCAGCACTGACCGCGCAGTCCCAGCGTCTGAACGTGGCCGCCAGTAACATGGCGAACGCCGACAGCGTGACCGGACCCGACGGTCAGCCCTATCGCGCCAAACAGGTCGTGTTTCAGGTCAATGCTGCGCCGGGCGCGGCAACCGGCGGCGTGAAAGTGGCGGATGTGGTTGAGAGCCAGGCGCCGGACAAACTGGTGTTCGAGCCAGGCAATCCGCTGGCGGACGCCAACGGCTACGTCAAGATGCCCAACGTCGACGTGGTCGGCGAAATGGTGAACACCATGTCAGCGTCGCGCAGCTACCAGGCGAACGTTGAGGTGCTCAATACCGTGAAGAGCATGATGCTCAAAACGCTTACTCTCGGTCAGTAAAGGAAACGCCCATGTCCATCACCGTCAATATGAATGACCCGACCACATCTGGGGTCACCGGCGCGAGTAGTTCCGCCGGCTCCAGCTCGGTAACCGGGAATAACGCTGCCGATTTACAGAGCAGCTTTTTGACGTTACTGGTTGCGCAGTTGAAAAACCAGGATCCGACCAACCCGATGCAGAACAACGAACTGACCACGCAGCTTGCGCAGATCAGTACCGTGAGCGGCATCGAAAAACTTAACACTACGCTGGGTTCTGTCTCGGGCCAGATCGACAACAGCCAGTCTTTGCAGGCTGCGAGCTTGATCGGTCATGGCGTGATGATCCCTGGGACCACCATTCTGGCTGGGACCAGCGGCGCAGAGGGAAGCAGCACCACCACAACCACGCCATTTGGCGTTGAGTTGCAACAGCCGGCCGATACAGTCACCGCCACCATCACCAACAAAGACGGTGTGGTTGTGCGCACTATCGACATTGGTGATCTGAAAGCGGGCGTCCATACCTTTACCTGGGATGGCAGCCTGACTGACGGGACCACGGCACCTAACGGTTCTTACAAAGTGGCGATTTCTGCCAGCAACGGGTCGACTCAGCTGGTGGCTCAGCCACTGCAGTTCGCTCTGGTGCAGGGTGTGACTCGTGGCTCTGATGGCAACAAACTGGATTTGGGTACTTCTGGCACCACCACACTCGACGAAGTTCGACAGATTATTTAAGACTTAACATTATCAGGAGTAAGTCATGGCCTTTTCTCAAGCGGTCAGCGGCCTGAATGCTGCGGCCACCAACCTGGACGTCATTGGCAACAACATTGCCAACTCCGCGACCTATGGTTTTAAATCCGGTTCAGCCTCTTTCGCAGACATGTTTGCCGGCTCTAAAGTGGGTCTGGGTGTTAAAGTTGCGGGCATCACCCAGGACTTTACCGACGGTACCACCACTAACACTGGCCGCGGGCTGGATGTGGCGATCAGCCAGAACGGTTTCTTCCGTATGGTCGACCAAAACGGCTCTGTGTTTTACAGCCGTAACGGCCAGTTCAAGCTGGACGAAAACCGTAACCTGGTCAACATGCAGGGTCTGCAGCTGACCGGCTATCCGGTTGCCGGGACGCCACCAACGGTTCAGACCGGTGCGAACCCACAGGGGATCTCCATTCCGACTACGCTGATGGCGGCGAAGTCCACCACCAACGCGTCTCAGCAGATCAACCTGAACTCCACGGATGCCGTGCCGTCCGTGTCCCCGTTTGATGCGACCAACCCGGATTCCTACAACAAAAAAGGGACCATCACTGTCTTTGACAGCCAGGGTAATGCGCACAACATGAACCTGTTTTACGTCAAAGACACTGCCGCGAACAGCTGGAAGGTCTATTCCCAGGATGGCAGCGTAGCAGGTAGCCCTGTAGCACTGGCCACCACGCTGACCTTTGACGCCAACGGTGTTCTGACCGGTGGTGGCAAAGTTAACGTCACGACCGCGACCATGCCTGGCGCGACACCGGCGACCTTTGCACTGGACTTTGCGAACTCCATGCAGCAGAACACCGGCGCGAACAACATCGTGGCAACCAACCAGAACGGCTACAAGCCGGGCGACCTGGTGAGCTACCAGATCAACGATGACGGCACCGTTGTGGGTAACTACTCCAACGAACAGACTCAGGTTCTGGGCCAGATCGTGCTGGCGAACTTCGCCAACAACGAAGGTCTGAAATCTGAAGGTGACAACGTCTGGTCTTCCACCCAGTCCTCTGGCGTGGCGCTCCTCGGTACGGCGGGTTCCGGTAACTTCGGTACCCTGACCAACGGCGCGCTGGAAGCCTCCAACGTCGACCTGAGTAAAGAGCTGGTGAACATGATTGTCGCGCAACGTAACTACCAGTCGAACGCGCAGACCATCAAAACCCAGGATCAGATCCTCAACACGCTGGTCAACCTGCGTTAATCGTCTAACGGGATGATGTCATGGATCACGCAATATATACGGCGATGGGCGCTGCCAGCCAGACGTTAAATCAGCAGGCAGTAACGGCCAGTAACCTGGCAAACTCCTCGACGTCGGGCTTTCGTGCGCAGCTGAATGCACTGCGCGCGGTGCCGGTCCAGGGGCTGACATTGCCGACGCGTACGCTGGTTATCGCCTCTACGCCAGGTGCCAATATGACCCCTGGTCAGCTGGATTACACCTCTCGCCCGCTGGACGTTGCGATGCAACAGGACGGCTGGCTGGCGGTACAGGCGGCTGATGGCACTGAAGGCTATACCCGCAACGGAAACATTCAGGTTGATGCGGCGGGTCAGTTGACGATCCAGGGACGTCCGGTGATGGGTGAAGCGGGTCCGCTGACGGTTCCGGAAGGATCGCAGCTGACGATTGCGGCGGACGGGACGGTATCGGCCCTGAACCCTGGCGACCCGGCGAACACGGTGGCCCCGGTGGGGAAACTGAAGCTGGTGAAAGCCGAGGATAAGGAAGTGGTGCGCAGCGATGACGGCTTATTCCGTCCATCCGCACAGGCGCAAACCACGCGTGGCCCAACCTTCCAGGCGGACCCGAGCATTCGCGTGATGTCCGGCGTACTGGAAGGCAGTAACGTCAAACCGGTTGAAGCCATGACCGATATGATCGCCAACGCCCGCCGTTTCGAAATGCAAATGAAGGTTATCACCAGCGTCGATGAAAACGAAGGCCGTGCTAACCAACTGCTGTCTATGAGTTAACAGGATTTCTTATGATCAGCTCTTTATGGATCGCGAAAACGGGTCTCGACGCGCAGCAAACCAACATGGATGTGATCGCCAACAACCTGGCGAACGTGAGCACCAATGGTTTCAAGCGTCAGCGTGCCGTCTTCGAAGATTTGCTTTATCAAACCATTCGTCAGCCGGGCGCACAGTCGTCCGAGCAGACCACGCTGCCGTCAGGGCTGCAGATTGGTACGGGTGTGCGTCCGGTTGCGACCGAACGTCTGCACAGCCAGGGTAACCTGTCCCAGACCAACAACAGCAAAGACGTGGCGATCAAAGGCCAGGGCTTCTTCCAGGTGCAGCTGCCTGACGGAACCTCAGCCTATACCCGCGACGGCTCTTTCCAGGTCGATCAGAATGGTCAGCTGGTGACCTCCAGCGGTTATCAGATCCAGCCTGCGATCACCATTCCGGCGAACACCCTGAGCATTACTATCGGGCGTGATGGCATCGTGAGTGCGACTCAGCAGGGGCAGGCCGCGCCTGTTCAGGTGGGTCAGCTGAACCTGACAACCTTTATGAACGATACCGGTCTGGAAAGTATTGGTGAGAACCTCTACACCGAAACCCAGTCCTCCGGTACCCCGAATGAAAGTACGCCGGGTCTGAACGGCGCAGGCCTGCTGTATCAGGGTTATGTCGAAACCTCTAACGTCAACGTGGCGGAAGAGCTGGTGAACATGATCCAGGTTCAGCGCGCGTATGAAATTAACAGCAAAGCAGTGTCGACGACCGACCAGATGCTGCAAAAACTGACGCAACTTTAAGGTGTAGCCCGGTACGGTTTCCGCCGTACCGGCTCCCTGTTTTCGAAGATGAAGGCAATGCAAAAAAACGCGGTTTTTCGTTATCCAATACTGACTGTCCTGGCCGTTACCCTCAGCGGGTGTGCCTTGATCCCGTCAAAACCTCTGGTAGAGGGTGCGACTACCGCCCAACCCGTTCCCGGCCCGACGCCGGTGGTAAACGGCTCCATTTTCCAGTCAGCGCAGCCGATTAACTACGGTTATCA
Organism: Lelliottia sp. EB106-05-01-XG201; assembly: GCF_058791735.1. Taxonomy (NCBI): domain Bacteria; kingdom Pseudomonadati; phylum Pseudomonadota; class Gammaproteobacteria; order Enterobacterales; family Enterobacteriaceae; genus Lelliottia; species Lelliottia sp. EB106-05-01-XG201. The sequence goes on along the minus strand of NZ_JBYTDV010000001.1, from coordinate 2,915,801 downwards.
GCCGCTGTTTGAAGACCGTCGTCCGCGTAACGTGGGCGATACGCTGACCATTGCGCTGCAGGAAAACGTCAGCGCGAGCAAAAGCTCCTCGGCGAACGCCAGCCGCGACGGCAAAACCGACTTCGGCTTTGATACCGTTCCGCGCTATCTGCAGGGCCTGTTTGGCAATGCGCGTGCCGATGTGAATGCTTCTGGCGGCAACAGCTTTAACGGCAAAGGCGGCGCGAACGCCAGCAACACCTTCAGCGGTACGCTGACGGTGACCGTCGACCAGGTTCTGGTGAACGGCAATTTACACGTGGTGGGTGAAAAACAGATCGCCATTAACCAGGGCACTGAATTCATTCGCTTCTCCGGTGTGGTTAACCCTCGCACCATCAGTGGCACCAACACCGTACCGTCCACCCAGGTGGCGGATGCGCGCATTGAGTACGTCGGTAACGGCTACATCAATGAAGCGCAGAATATGGGCTGGCTGCAACGCTTCTTCCTTAATTTATCGCCGATGTAAGCGAGGTGACCCATGTTTAAATCCCTCTTCGCCATGCTGTTGATCCTGGTCGCGACCTGCGCCCAGGCCGACCGCATTCGCGATCTCACCAGTGTACAGGGCGTACGTGAAAACTCATTGATTGGCTATGGCCTCGTGGTCGGCCTGGACGGAACGGGCGACCAGACCACCCAGACGCCGTTTACCACTCAGAGTTTGAACAACATGTTGTCTCAGCTCGGGATCACCGTCCCGCAGGGCACCAACATGCAGCTGAAAAACGTGGCGGCGGTCATGATTACCGCATCCTACCCGGCGTTTGCGCGCCAGGGGCAGACCATCGACGTGGTCGTCTCCTCGATGGGTAACGCCAAAAGCCTGCGCGGCGGTACGCTCCTGATGACCCCGCTGAAAGGCGTGGACAGTCAGGTGTATGCCCTGGCGCAAGGTAACATTCTGGTCGGCGGTGCGGGTGCATCGGCGGGCGGCAGCAGCGTGCAGGTGAACCAGCTCAACGGCGGACGTATCACCAACGGCGCAATCATCGAACGTGAACTGCCGACGCAGTTTGGCGCCGGGAACACCATCAACCTGCAGCTGAATAACGAAGACTTCACCATGGCGCAGCAGATCGCTGACACCATCAACCGCAGCCGCGGTTTTGGCAGCGCCACAGCGCTGGATGCCCGTACCGTGCAGATCCGCACCTCAAGCGGCAGCAGCAATCAGGTACGTATGCTTGCGGATATCCAGAATATGGAAGTCAACGTGCCGGTCCAGGACGCGAAAGTGATCATCAACTCGCGTACCGGATCCGTGGTCATGAACCGCGAAGTGACGCTGGACAGCTGTGCCGTTGCACAGGGTAACCTTTCGATCAGCGTCAACCGCTCGGCGAACGTCAGCCAGCCGGATACGCCATTTGGCGGCGGTCAGACGGTCGTGACACCGCAAACGCAGATCGATCTTCGCCAGAGCGGCGGCTCGCTGCAAAGCGTGCGCTCCAGCGCCAACCTGAACAACGTGGTCCGGGCGCTGAATGCGCTGGGTGCGACACCGATGGATCTGATGTCGATTCTGCAATCGATGCAAAGTGCAGGATGCCTGCGCGCGAAACTGGAAATCATCTAATGCTGGGTGATAGCAAGCTGTTGACTAGTGCGGCCTGGGATGCCCAGTCGCTCAACGACCTGAAAGCTAAAGCAGGCACTGACCCGGCGGCCAACCTCCGCCCGGTCGCCCGCCAGGCGGAAGGGATGTTTGTACAGATGATGCTCAAAAGCATGCGTGATGCGCTGCCGAAGGACGGAATGTTCAGCAGCGATTCGACGCGGCTCTACACCAGCATGTATGACCAACAGATTGCCCAGCAGATGACCGCCGGGAAAGGGCTGGGCTTCGCCGATATGATCGTCAAACAGATGGAGCAGGCGCAGGGGATCCAGACTGAAACGCTGTCCCGGCAAGTGCCAATGAAGTTTGACCCTGAAACGGTGACCCGTTATCAGAACCAGGCCGTGACGCAGATGGTGCGCAAAGCGATGCCGAAACCGTCCGGGCCGAGCGATGAACCGCTGTCCGGCGACAGCAAAGACTTCCTCGCACAGCTTTCGCTCCCGGCACGTCTGGCGAGTGAGCAGAGCGGGGTGCCTCATCACCTGATTCTGGCGCAGGCCGCGCTGGAATCCGGCTGGGGGCAACGCCAGATTCGCCGTGAGAACGGCGAGCCGAGCTTTAACATCTTCGGCGTGAAAGCGACGCCAGGATGGAAGGGGCCGACCACAGAGATCACCACCACGGAATATGAAAACGGCGCGGCGGTGAAAACCAAAGCCAAATTCCGTGTTTACAGTTCATACCTCGAAGCCTTGTCAGATTATGTTGGGCTGTTGAGCCGCAATCCGCGCTATGCCGCGGTGACGCAGGCCGCAACGCCGGAGCAGGGCGCACAGGCGTTGCAAAACGCTGGATACGCGACCGATCCGCAGTATGCCCGCAAGCTGACAGGGATGATTCAACAGCTTAAAGCGATGGGCGAGAAAGTGAGCAAGGCTTATAGCACCGATATCGAAAATCTGTTCTAAGGGCTCAAGTTTGAGCGCGCGGTGTCGATAATCCTTATCAGGACTCGTGTCTGAAAGTTTACAAGGAACCTCAATGTCCAGTTTGATTAACAGCGCCATGAGTGGCCTCAGTGCGGCACAGTCGGCACTGAATACCGTCAGTAACAACATTTCCAGCTATAACGTGGCCGGGTATACCCGCCAGACCACGGTGCTGGGTGCAGCGAACAGTACCCTGACCGGCGGCGGCTGGGTTGGCAATGGCGTTTATGTTTCCGGCGTGCAGCGCGAATACGATTCATTCATCACCAACCAGCTGCGTGCGGCCCAGACCCAGAGCAGCGGCCTGACCACGCGTTATCAGCAGATGTCGAAAATTGACGACGTGCTGTCTGATACCACTAACTCCCTTTCAGCCACGCTGCAGGATTTCTTTACCAGCATGCAAACGCTGGTGAGCAACGCGGAAGATCCGGCGGCGCGCCAGACCGTGCTCGGGAAAGCCGATGGCCTGGTGAACCAGTTCAAAACCACTGACCAGTATCTTCGCGATCAGGACCGCCAGGTGAATACCGCGGTGGCGACCAGCGTCGATCAGATCAATACCTATGCGAAGCAGATTGCGAATCTGAACGATCAGATCTCCCGTCTGACCGGCGTCGGCGCAGGCGCTTCGCCAAACAACCTGCTCGATCAGCGCGATCAGCTGGTGAGCGAACTGAACCAGATCGTCGGTGTGGAAGTCGCGGTTCAGGACGGCGGCACCTACAACGTCTCCTTCGGTAACGGTTACAACCTGGTGCAGGGCAGCAAAGCCAATCAGCTCGCGGCCGTGCCATCGAACGCGGATCCTGCGCGTACCACCGTGGCGTTTGTCGATCCCATTGCGGGCAATATCCAAATTCCTGATAAAGAGCTGACGACCGGTTCATTGGGCGGTCTGATTTCATTCCGTAACGACGATCTGGATAAAGCGCGTAACTCCCTGAACCAACTGGCACTCGCGTTTGCGGATTCAATGAACCAGCAGCACGAAAAAGGTTTCGACGCCAACGGTGATGCAGGCGGCGCATTGTTCAGCATCGGCTCTCCTGCTGTCACCGGCAACGCGAAAAACAGTATGCCGGGCGCGAGTATGACCGCGACAGTTACCGACAGCACTAAGGTGCAGGCGACTGACTATAAGGTCGAATATAACGGCTCCAACTGGACCGTGACGCGCAGCTCTGACAAAACCTCATTTACCGCGACGCCTGATGGCAGCGGCAACATGACCTTCGACGGTTTAACCGTCAATGTCAGCGGCGCGGCGGCCAACAAAGACAGCTTCACGGTGAAACCGGTCGTCGATGCGATCGTGAACATGGATCTGCTCATCAGCGACGAATCCAAACTGGCGATGGCCGGTTCGGCGACGGGCGGTGAGAGTGATAACGTGAACGGTAAAGCGCTGGTGGCGTTGCAGAATGCCAAAGCCGTCGGCGGAAATAAAACCTTCAACGACTCCTACGCAGCGCTGGTCAGTACCGTCGGCAGCACCACGGATTCACTGAAAATCAGTGCGGCGACCAAGAGCAACGTGGTCACCCAGTTAAGCAATCAGCAGCAGTCTATCTCCGGGGTTAACCTCGACGAAGAGTATGGCAACCTGCAGCGTTTCCAGCAGTATTACCTCGCGAATGCGCAGGTTCTGCAAACTGCCAGTACGCTCTTCGATGCGTTAATTAATATTCGCTAAGGCCGAGGTCAACAATGCGTATTAGCACCCAAATGATGTACCAGCAGAATATGCGCGGGATCACGGACTCCCAAAGCAAATGGCTGGGATATGGCGAACAGATGTCGACGGGCAAGCGTGTGAACCGCCCGTCTGATGACCCGATTGCAGCTTCACAGGCGGTTGTCCTGTCGCAGGCCCAGGCTCAGAACAGCCAGTTTGCGCTGGCACGTACCTTCGCCTCGCAGAAAGTCTCGCTGGAAGATAACGTTTTAAGCCAGGTGAATACGGCTATCACCAGCGCGCAAGAAAAACTGGTGTATGCCGGGAACGGCACGCTGAGCGACGATGACCGTCTCTCCCTGTCGACAGATTTACAGGGGATTCGCGATCAGCTGATGAACCTGGCCAACTCCACCGATGGTAATGGACGCTATATTTTCGCGGGCTACAAAACCGAGTCTGCGCCGTTCGATTCGGCGACCGGGGCTTACTCCGGCGGCACTGAAGCGATCTCTCAGCAGGTGGATTCCGCCCGAAACATGTCCGTCAGCCACACGGGGCAGCAGGTATTTGAAAGTATCACCAGCAACGCGCAAGAGATCCCAGGCGGCGGTTATGGTGACACCAATATGTTCAAAATTCTGGATAACGCCATCGCGGCACTGAAAGTGCCTGTCGCCAATGATCCTGCGGCGGCCGAAACTCAGGGGGCCATCGTCGCGGCTTCCGCGGTAGGTATCAAGAATACGCAGAACAACGTCCTGACCGTATTAGCTGATGTTGGTACCAAAATGAATGAACTGGATAAGCTGGATGCGCTGGGCGCCGATCGCGCCCTCGGTCAGACGAAGCAGATGAGTGACCTGGTCGATGTGGACTGGAACTCAGCGATTTCGTCTTACACCATGCAGCAGGCGGCGCTTCAGGCCTCGTACAAAGCGTTCAGTGATATGCAGGGCATGTCGCTGTTCCAGCTGAATAAATAATCTTTTAGCCTCTTAGAACCTATCTTGAAACTGGATAGGTTTTGTCTGCCCAACCCGATTTCAGGTTGGGCTTTTTTTTACTGATTTTGTGCCTGGGCGTGTAACACGCGGGCGCTTTCCATCAGGCGAATTACCATCGCCACCGCGCCGCAGAGCGTTGCCAGCGCCACCACACCTTGCCAGCCTGCCACGGCGTACACTTTGCTCCCTAACGCCGAGCCCAGCGCCATGCCGATAAACACCACCGTAAACAGCAGCGCATTGAGGCGGCCACGCGCCTGGGGTTCAAGGCTATAGACCAGATTCTGGTGAGCGACCAGGCTCGACTGAAGCCCGAGATCAAACCCGACGGCGGAGAGGGCAATCAGCACGAGCTGTCCGTGAGTGCCGAGGGCGGGCATCAGGAACATCAGGGCAAACGAAACGGTCACCAGCGCCGCGCCCAGTTGCGTCACTTTGCCCGCGCCGAGTTTATCGGCCAGCCCGCCAGCCAGCGGGGCTGCCAGCGCACCGGCGGCACCTGCAATACCAAACCCGCCCGCCACGGCGCTGCCGAGGTGATAGCGCTCGAGCAGCATCACCGCCAGCGTGGACCAGAAAGCGCTAAAAGCTATCGAGAGAAAACCCTGCGCCAGCGCCGCACGGCGCAGGGCCGGGTAGCGATGCCACAGGTGTTCCATCGAGCGCATCAGGGCCGGATAGCTGAGCGTGGAGTGAATCGCAAAGCGCGGCAGCACCGTCCACATCACCACGCCGATCAACGCAATGCTGGCGGCGGCCAGCTGATACATCACGCGCCAGCCGAAGGCTTCACCGACGACGCCGCTCACCGTACGTGACAGCAGAATCCCGAGCAGCAGGCCGGTCATTACCGTGCCGACGGTTTTGCCCTGTTGACCTTCCGGGGCGAGAATTGCCGCGGCCGGGACGATATCTTGCGCCATGGTGGCGGCCATGCCGATCAGCAGGCTCGCCAGCAGGAGCGAGTGCAGTTGCCCGGTCAGGCTACAGGCCAGCAGAAACAGCGCCAGTGCCGCGCTTTTAATAAGAATTAACGTCCGCCGATCGTGACGGTCGCCGAGCGGAAGCAGGAACAGGATGCCGAGAGCGTAACCCGTCTGCGTCAGGGTAGGGACCAGACCCATCCCCTCGATACTCAGATGCAGATCGGCACCCATCAACGGCAGCAGGGGTTGAGCGTAGTAAATCGATGCCACGCTAAAACCGGCGCCGATGGCGAGAATAAAAATTATCCAGCGGCGGGTGGCATGGGCGAGAGTCGTGGTGTTCATTCGGTGGTCCTCATTCATGGAGTGAGGCTATTCTTGTGCATTCGCGCTTGAGGCGGTAGCCAGCGGAGTGGTAAAACGTTTATACGTTAAACGTATATCCAGAATAAAAATGAAACGAACAGAGCGTATAGACAGGGTTGAGCTGATGCGTACTTTTGTGCGTATAGTGGAATCGGGTTCGCTTTCTGCCGCTGCGCGTCAGCTGGGCACCACGCAGGCGACCGTCAGCCGTCGCCTGCAGTCCCTGGAAACTTTACTCGGCGTGCGTCTGCTGCTGCGCACCACCCGCGCCACTAAGCTAACGGACGACGGTGAGCGGTGTTATCAACACGCCAGAAAGGTGATCGACAGCTGGCTGGCGCTGGAAGATGAAGTGGGGCAGTCGGAGGATGAACCCGTCGGCACGCTCCGGGTGCGTGCGCCACATGCGTTTGGGCAGGAGCAGCTTCTTGCGCCGCTGTGCCAGTTTTTGCAGCGCTACCCGCAGCTCTCCGTCGAATGGAAGCTTAATGACCGTTCGGTCGATTTCCTGAGCGATAACATCGACTGCGCGATCCGCGTGGGGGCGGAGATCGACCCGGCGACGGTCTCAGTTCTGCTGGCGGAGGTTCCGCGCTGTGTGGTCGCCACACCGGCGCTGCTGGCGCACTACTCCGTACCCGAGAAACCGGACGACCTCAGTGCACTCCCCTGGATTGCGCTGAACACCTTCTACCAGCAACATATTGAACTCTTCGATGGGGTTTCCCCGCAGCCCGCGCGCGTGGCGATTTCGCCGCGTCTGAGCACAGACAGCCTGTATGTCACACGCAATACGGCTCTGAATGGATTAGGGGTGGCGGTGGTGTCGAGCTGGACGGTGGAGGAGGATATTCGCGCCGGGAGGCTGGTGCATCTCTTGCCCGACTGGCAGCCCGCGCCGCTTCCGGTGCATCTGGTTTACCCGTGGTCACGCTATTATCCGGCGCGCTTGCGACGTTTTCTGGAGATGATGCGCGAGGTGATGCCGCAATTGAGCGGGATGCGAAAACCTCTCCCGTAAATCAGGGCCAAAAAAAAGCCGACCATTAAGGTCGGCTTTTCGTTATGACTGCGAGTTACTCAGCAGGCTGTGGGCGCGTGGCCGGAGCCGTTGCCTGGTGGGTGGCACTGTGACCACCTGCAGAACCGCGACCATCGAAATCGAACGCAGGACGCACCCAGTCGCTATGACGTGGCGCTTCTGGTACGTATTCCGGTGCCGGAGCGCGAGTCATCGGTGCAGTGGCGTGGTGATGCTCAGCAACTACGGCAACAACAGGCTCTGGTTTCGCAACCGGGGCTGGCGCTTGTGGTTCAGGAGTGACTTCAACCGGTTGCTCAGCAACCGCTTCTGTCACCACTTCTGCTTCAACCGCAGCTTCAGCTGGTACAGCTTCTTCTGCAACCTGTTCAGCCACAGCGACATCTTCTTGTGCGATGAACTGAGGCTGCTCTTCCACTGGCGCTTCGATCACTTCCGGATGCGTGGTTTCGATTTCTGCGGTTTCAACGACCGGCTGAATCTCTGCCACTGGCTCAACTTCAACAACCGGCTGTGGTTCAACGGCAGGCTGCTGCACGGCTTCAGCGACCACAGCGGCGGCTGCCACTTCAACTGGCGCTTCAACCATCGGCTCAACGTTTTCAGACGCGACGTTCTGCTCGTCGAACTGCTGATCCTGTGGACGCACAATCGGATAGCGGATACAGACTTTGCCGGAGGCCAGTTCTGGTGACGCACAGGCCACGGTCAGAGGCATCGGAGACTGGGTCGGGTAACGCTCGTCACGGTAACGACGACGACGCTGACCGCTCACGCGCAGGTGGCGCGGAGAGCGACGGGAGCGACGCGGCATACCGTTGTTATCACGGGCTTCGCCATTGTCATCATGCTCTGCAGCAGACTCAACGACGGCTGGCAGATCCAGTTTCGCCAGTTGGGTGTTCTGAGCGGCTTCAACAACCGGCTCAGCGGCCTCAACGGTCGCCACTTCAGCTTGTTCAGAGGCGAAGCGGACTTTCTGCGACAGTTGACGCTGCTTACGGCGCGGCATCACCTGAACGCGTTCTTCCTGATCCGCATCCTGCTCAACAGGGGCTTCAGTGTTAACGACTTTAACTTCCTGCTGCGCCTGACGTTTGTCGTCATTGCGGCGGCGGTTACGTTCACGACGTGGCTGCTGCTCGTCACGCTGTCTGGTGTTTTCAGACTCATCGCCCGCTGGCTGGCGGACTTCACGATCTTCCACTTTTTGCTGCTGTGGCTTCTCGCGACGGTTGCGACGATTATCTTCGCGCGGCTCACGACCTTCGTTGTTGTCGGAGCGGTTATCGCGCTCACCGCGGTTGTCACGGTCACCACGATTATCGCGGTTATCACGACGGTCACGATCATTACGATCGCGGCGGTTGTTCTGACGTTTACGACGATCCTGCGGACGCTCTTGTTTCTCTTCTTTCGGTGCAACGACTGGCTGCTCCGGCTGAGGCTCTTCACCGGCGAACATTTTCTTCAGCGCGCCGAAGAAACGTCCCAGCAGGCCAGATTCAGCAGGTTTAGCGCTGGTTTCAGCGGCAGGTTTCTGCGCAGCCGCTTTCGCTGGTGCGCTTTCCATGGCTGGAGCCGGAGGCGCTTCTGGCATGATGAAGGTGGCCAGCGCCGGTTGTTCAGGCAGCTTACGCTCTGCAGGCTCTGCATCAGACGGCATCGCCATCTCTTCTTCGTGCAGTTTCGGCAGCAGGTAGCTCAGGGTGCTGGTCTCTTCGCCTTTACGCACGCGCAGAACGGAGTAGTGCGGGGTCTGCATCTGGTCGTTTGGCACGATAATGCAACGCACGCCGCCCTGGCGGGTTTCTACGGCGCTCACCGCTTCACGTTTTTCGTTCAGCAGGTAAGAGGCAATCGGCACCGGAACAATCGCGTGAACTTCTTTGGTGTTCTCTTTCAGCGCTTCTTCTTCGATGAGACGCAGAATGGAGAGGGACAGCGATTCGTTGTCACGTACGGTACCCGTGCCGCTACAGCGTGGGCAGACGTGATGGCTGGATTCACCCAGTGACGGGCTCAGGCGCTGACGAGACATCTCCAGCAGACCAAAGCGAGAAATATGGCTGATCTGGATACGCGCACGGTCCTGGCGCACCGCTTCACGCAGACGGTTTTCCACAGCGCGCTGATGGCGAACCGGGGTCATGTCGATGAAGTCGATAACAATCAGGCCGCCCAGGTCGCGCAGACGAAGCTGGCGAGCAATTTCATCTGCGGCTTCAAGGTTGGTGTTGAAGGCCGTTTCTTCGATATCGCCGCCGCGGGTTGCGCGTGCGGAGTTGATGTCGATAGCGGTCAGCGCTTCGGTGGAGTCGATAACGATAGAACCACCGGACGGCAGACGCACTTCACGCTGGAAGGCCGACTCGATCTGGGATTCAATCTGATAGTGGCTGAACAGCGGGATTTCACCGGTGTACAGTTTAATTTTGCTGGTGAAATCCGGACGACCCAGCGCCGCGATGTGCTGGCGAGCCAGCTCAAGCACTTTCGGGTTATCAATCAGAATTTCGCCGATGTCCTGACGCAGATAGTCACGGAAGGCACGAACGATAACGTTACTTTCCTGGTGAATCAGGAACGGAGCCGGACGGCTTTCTGCGGCTTTCTGGATTGCTTCCCAGTGCTTCAGGCGGAACCCTAAGTCCCACTGCAGCGCTTCAGCAGATTTGCCAACGCCTGCGGTACGAACGATAAGACCCATGCCATCTGGCAGTTCAAGGCTTGCCAGCGCTTCTTTCAGCTCAGTACGGTCGTCGCCTTCGATACGGCGAGAGATACCGCCCGCACGCGGGTTGTTCGGCATCAGAACCAGATAGCTGCCTGCCAGGCTGATAAAGGTGGTCAGCGCAGCGCCTTTGTTGCCGCGTTCTTCTTTATCAATCTGAACGATAACTTCCTGGCCTTCGCGCAGCACATCTTTGATGTTCGGACGACCATGGGAGTTGTAATTAGCAGGGAAGTATTCGCGGGCAATTTCTTTAAGAGGAAGGAAACCGTGACGCTCAGCGCCGTAATCGACGAATGCGGCCTCAAGGCTTGGTTCAATGCGGGTGATTTTGCCTTTGTAAATGTTCGCTTTTTTCTGTTCGTGTCCAGGACTTTCGATATCCAGATCGTACAGACGCTGCCCATCCACGAGGGCGACGCGCAACTCTTCTTGCTGAGTTGCGTTGATTAACATTCTTTTCATCGTAACTTACTCATTATTCTTACATTGACGACTAAGCTGCGGGCAAGGTGACGCTTTCCGGGGTTTGAACCGATGGCCTCGTGACTATTGACGTCGCCAACCTCACGGTTGTCGCTCGCTTAAGAGGCGCAAAGTGTCGGTTGCCTGTATTTCATACGGAAACACAGCGCAATTATCAGGGGAACAGCCTGGGAACACTCTCCAGAGAAGATTCCATTTACCGGTAAGTACTGCAACCCGCAGCCCGCTAACTGTCTGAAAGATCAATACGTCTTACGCCATTGCTGCGTGGATGATCGGTCAGACAAAATGGGTCATTCCGTCGACATCCTTACAAAACACGGATTTAACGCGGAATACGACTTCATTATTCCATTGCTAACCCGGTTATAGCAAGATGACTTTTACCATTTATCACCCGGTTACTCACAGTTTCTCCACTTCAACGAGACGATTGGTCTAATAACCACCAAATCGTTTGCGTACAAAGAAAGCTGCCCGGATAAAAGTAAATATAAGCATAGAAAAATGAGTGGCGCTAATGCGCATCGATATTTAGAATCGCCAACCATGAAAACAGAGACTCCATCCGTAAAAATGGTTGCTATCGCTGATGACGAAGCGGGGCAACGAATCGACAACTTTTTGCGCACCCAGTTGAAAGGCGTGCCAAAAAGCATGATTTATCGCATCTTGCGTAAAGGCGAGGTGCGGGTGAACAAAAAACGCGTCAAACCTGAGTACAAACTCGAAGCGGGCGATGAAGTGCGTATTCCGCCTGTGCGCGTCGCTGAGCGCGAAGAAGAGGCGGTGTCGCCGCACCTGCATAAAGTGGCCGCGCTGACGGACGCTATCCTGTATGAAGACGATCATATCCTGGTGCTGAATAAGCCTTCCGGTACGGCAGTGCACGGCGGCAGCGGGTTAAGCTTTGGCGTGATCGAAGGGTTGCGCGCCCTGCGCCCGGAAGCGCGTTTCCTGGAGCTGGTACACCGTCTGGACCGCGATACCTCCGGCGTGCTGCTGGTGGCGAAGAAGCGTTCTGCGCTGCGATCGCTGCACGAACAGCTGCGCGAGAAGGGGATGCAGAAAGACTATCTGGCGCTGGTGCGCGGTCAGTGGCAGTCGCATGTGAAAGCGGTGCAGGCTCCTTTGCTTAAAAATATTTTGCAAAGCGGCGAGCGCATTGTGCGTGTCAGCCAGGAAGGCAAACCGTCGGAAACCCGTTTTAAAGTGGAAGAGCGTTACGCTTTCGCGACCCTGATGCGCTGCAGCCCGGTCACAGGGCGTACTCACCAGATTCGTGTCCACACGCTGCACGCCGGACACCCGATTGCGTTTGACGATCGCTACGGCGACCGTGAGTTTGATAAACAGCTGGCCGGGACAGGGCTTTCACGTCTGTTCCTGCATGCCGCCGCGCTGAAATTTACCCATCCGGGTACGGGTGAGGTGATGCGGGTCGAAGCGCCGCTGGATGACCAGTTGAAGCGCTGTCTGAAAGTCTTGCGCGGCTAATCTTTGCCCGGCGGCGCTACGCTTGCACGGGCCTACGGGTTTTGTAGGTCGGGTAAGCGTAGCGCCACCCGACGATTCCCCCGCACCGTGTATACGTAGGTCGGGTAAGCGTAAGCGCCACCCGACGATTACCCCGCACCGTGCATACGTAGGTCGGGTAAGCGCAGCGCCACCCGACAATTCCCCCGCACCGTGGATTCGTAGGCCGGGTAAGCGTAAGCGCCACCCGGCAACACTCACGCCGAAAGCGGATTACAGTGCTCGCGTCTTAGCATCTGGCACAGCGCAATCAGCGGCAAACCGACCAGCGTGTTTGGGTCGCGGCCGTCCAGTTTTTCAAACAGCGCAATCCCCAGCCCCTCGCTTTTAAAGCTTCCCGCGCAGTTGAGTGGGCGCTCTTTACGCACGTAATCCTCAATCTCCTGCTCGCTCAGATGACGGAAGTGAACGTCGAAAGGCTCGCATTCGGTTTGCAGATGGCCCGTGGCGGTGTTGTAGAGCGCAAGGCCGGTGTAAAACGTGACGATCGAGCCACGCGCTTTCATTAATTGCAGGCGCGCGTTCTCTTCAGTCTGCGGTTTACCGGCGATTTCGCCGTCCAGCACGCAAACCTGATCGGAGCCTATAATCAGATGATTGGGGTAGCGAGCGGCCAGACTTTGCGCTTTCTCCTGCGCCAGGCGCAACACCAGATGACGTGGCGATTCAGCCGGTTGCGGCGTTTCGTCGGTGACGGGCGCGGCGCATTCAAAAGGTATTCCCAGCTTTTCAAGCAATGCACGGCGGTAGGGAGAAGTGGAAGCGAGCACGAGATTTGGCATATTTTTTTCACCAGATATAGCGTATCGAGGCCAGCCATTTTAAACTACAGCCCGCAATGTGTGCGAATAATTGGCAAAAGGCAGCCCTGGTTGCCTTTTTCTTTGACTCTATGACGTTACAAAGTTAATATGCGCGCCCTATGCAAAAAGTAAAATTACCCCTGACTCTTGACCCGGTTCGTACGGCTCAAAAACGCCTCGATTACGACGGTATTTATACCGCCGATCAGGTTGAGCGTATCGCCGAGTTTGTGGTCAGTGTGGATACTGACGTGGAATGCTCCATGTCGTTCGCTATCGATAACCAGCGCCTGGCCGTGTTAAACGGTGATGCAAAGGTCACGGTAACGCTCGAGTGCCAGCGTTGCGGGAAACCGTTCACACGTCATGTTCACACAACGTATTGTTTCAGTCCGGTTCGTTCTGATGAACAGGCTGAAGCACTCCCGGAAGCGTATGAGCCGATTGAGGTTAACGAATTCGGTGAAATCGATCTGCTTGCAGTCGTTGAAGATGAAGTCATCCTCGCCCTGCCTGTAGTTCCGGTGCATGATTCTGAACACTGTGAAGTGTCCGACGCGGACATGGTCTTTGGGGAACTGCCTGATGAAGCGCAAAAACCAAACCCATTTGCCGTATTAGCCAGCTTAAAGCGTAAGTAATTAAGGAGTAAGGTCCATGGCCGTACAACAGAATAAACCAACCCGTTCCAAACGTGGCATGCGTCGTTCCCATGACGCGCTGACTGCAGTTACCAGCCTGTCTGTAGACAAGACTTCTGGTGAGAAACACCTGCGTCACCACATGACTGCCGACGGTTTCTACCGTGGCCGCAAGGTAATCACTAAGTAATCACGCGCAAGCGTGATGAAGCTTAGTGAGGCATTCCCCGCGAAAGCGGGGGATACACCGAGCCGGGCAGCGAATATACCTTGACACGTCTAACCCTGGCGTTAGATGTCATGGGAGGAGATTTTGGGCCTTCCGTGACAGTGCCTGCAGCTTTGCAGGCACTGAATTCTAATTCGCAACTCACACTTCTTTTAGTCGGCAATCCCGACACCATCACGCCATTACTTGCAAAAGCTGACTTTGAACAACGTTCACGTCTGCAGATTATCCCTGCGCAGTCAGTTATTGCCAGTGATGCCAGGCCGTCGCACGCGATCCGCAACAGTCGCGGAAGCTCAATGCGAATTGCGCTGGAACTGGTGAAAGAAGGGCGGGCTGAAGCCTGCGTCAGCGCCGGAAATACCGGTGCGCTGATGGGGCTGGCGAAATTAATGCTCAAGCCCATTGAGGGGATTGAGCGTCCTGCGCTGGTGACGGTGTTACCGCATCAGCAGAAGGGCAAAACGGTGGTGCTCGACCTGGGCGCCAACGTGGATTGCGATAGTACGATGCTGGCCCAGTTTGCCATTATGGGCTCGGTGCTGGCTGAAGAAGTGGTGGGGATTGTGAATCCCCGCGTTGCGTTGCTGAACATTGGCGAAGAAGAGACGAAAGGTCTCGATAGCATTCGCGATGCCGCAGAATTGCTAAAATCCATGCCGTCAATCAACTATATTGGCTATCTTGAAGCTAATGAATTATTGACCGGCAAGACCGATGTTCTGGTGTGTGACGGGTTTACAGGCAACGTAACGTTAAAAACGATGGAAGGGGTGGTACGGATGTTCCTCTCCCTGCTGAAATCGCAGGGCGAAGGGAAAAAACGGTCCTGGTGGCTCATTTTATTAAAGCGTTGGTTACAAAAAAGCCTGGCGCGGCGATTCAGTCACCTCAACCCCGACCAGTATAATGGCGCCTGTCTGTTAGGATTGCGCGGCACGGTGATTAAGAGTCATGGTGCGGCCAATCAGCGAGCCTTTACCGTCGCGATTGAACAGGCAGTGCAGGCGGTGCAGCGACAAGTCCCACAGCGGATTGCCGCTCGCCTGGAATCTGTATTAGCTAAAAGTGACTGAGCGTACATGTATACAAAGATTTTAGGTACCGGCAGTTTTCTGCCTGAACAAGTGCGAACCAACGCCGATCTGGAAAAAATGGTCGATACGTCTGACGAGTGGATTGTCACCCGCACAGGTATCCGTGAACGCCGTATCGCCGGTCCAGATGAAACAGTAACCACGATGGGCTACGAAGCGGGCCTGCGCGCGCTGGAAATGGCCGGTATTGATAAAGAAGAGATCGGTCTGATCGTGGTGGCAACCACCTCAGCACCGAACGCCTTCCCGAGCGCAGCCTGTGAGATTCAGGCTAAGCTTGGCATCAAAGGCTGCCCGGCGTTTGACGTTGCGGCGGCCTGCGCAGGGTTTACCTATGCGCTGAGCGTGGCCGATCAGTACGTGAAGTCGGGTGCCGTGAAATATGCGCTGGTGATTGGTGCAGACGTGCTGGCGCGGACCTGCAACCCGGAAGATCGCGGAACGATCATTATTTTTGGTGATGGTGCGGGCGCTGTACTGTTAGGTCAGTCAGAAGAGCCGGGCATTATCTCCACGCATTTACATGCCGATGGCCGCTACGGCGAGCTGCTGACGCTGCCTAACGCCGATCGCGTTAACCCGGAAAACTCTATTTACCTGACAATGGCAGGCAATGAAGTGTTCAAGGTGGCGGTGACGGAACTGGCGCACATCGTCGATGAGACGCTGGAAGCGAACAATCTCGAGCGCTCTGCGCTGGACTGGCTGGTGCCGCATCAGGCGAACCTGCGCATTATCAGCGCTACGGCGAAAAAGCTGGGCATGTCCATGGATAACGTTGTGGTGACGCTCGATCGTCACGGCAACACCTCTGCGGCATCGGTACCTTGCGCGTTTGACGAAGCGGTACGCGATGGACGAATTAAACGAGGCCAACTGGTCTTGCTTGAAGCTTTTGGTGGCGGTTTCACCTGGGGCTCCGCGCTGGTTCGTTTCTAATTAAGGATTAAAAATGACGCAATTTGCTTTTGTGTTCCCGGGTCAGGGTTCTCAGTCCGTTGGGATGTTGTCTGAATTAGCGGCACAGTACCCAATTATTGAAGCCACTTTCCGTGAAGCTTCTGACGCTTTGGGTTACGATCTCTGGGCGCTGACTCAGCAGGGTCCGGCGGAAGAGCTGAACAAAACCTGGCAGACGCAGCCTGCGCTGCTGACCGCGTCTGTGGCACTGTGGCGTGTCTGGCAGGAGCAGGGCGGTAAAGCGCCTGTGATGCTGGCGGGTCATAGCCTGGGTGAATACTCTGCGCTGGTCTGTGCGGGCGTCATTGGTTTTGCTGATGCCGTGCGTCTGGTCGAAATGCGTGGCAAATTCATGCAGGAAGCGGTACCAGAAGGGACCGGCGCCATGTCCGCCATTATTGGTCTGGATGATGCGTCTATCGCTAAAGCCTGCGAAGAGTCTGCCGAAGGGCAGGTGGTTTCTCCGGTAAACTTTAACTCGCCGGGTCAGGTTGTCATCGCGGGTAACAAAGAAGCCGTTGAGCGTGCAGGCGCAGCCTGTAAAGCTGCGGGCGCGAAGCGCGCACTGCCGCTGCCGGTGAGCGTTCCGTCTCACTGTGCGCTGATGAAACCGGCTGCTGAGAAACTGGCTGCCGAGCTGCAAAAAATCACTTTTAACGCACCAACGGTTCCGGTTGTGAACAACGTTGATGTGAAATGCGAAACAGCGCCAGAAGCGATTCGCGACGCGCTGGTTCGCCAGCTCTACAGCCCTGTGCAGTGGACCAAAACCGTTGAGTTTATGGCCGCGCAGGGCGTTGAGCACCTGTATGAAGCAGGCCCGGGTAAAGTCCTGACCGGTCTGACCAAACGTATTGTTGATACCCTTACTGCATCGGCCATTAACGAGCCAGAAGCGCTGTCAGCGGCACTCGCGCAATAAAAGAGGATTACCATGAGTTTTGAAGGAAAAATCGCGCTGGTCACGGGCGCAAGCCGCGGTATCGGGCGTGCCATTGCTGAGACCCTGGTCGCGCGTGGCGCGAAAGTCATTGGTACAGCAACCAGTGAAAGCGGCGCTCAGGCCATTAGCGACTACTTAGGTGCGAACGGTAAAGGTCTGATGCTGAATGTGACCGACGCTGCATCTATCGAATCTGTTCTGGAAAATATTCGCGCAGAGTTTGGCGAAGTGGATATTCTGGTCAATAATGCCGGAATCACTCGCGACAACTTACTGATGCGAATGAAGGACGACGAGTGGGACGATATCATCGAAACCAACCTGTCATCTGTATTCCGTCTGTCAAAAGCGGTAATGCGAGCTATGATGAAAAAGCGTCATGGCCGTATTATCACTATCGGTTCTGTGGTTGGTACCATGGGAAATGCTGGTCAGGCCAACTACGCTGCGGCGAAAGCGGGTCTGATCGGGTTCAGTAAATCGCTGGCGCGCGAAATCGCGTCACGCGGGATTACTGTAAACGTTGTTGCTCCGGGCTTTATTGAAACGGACATGACGCGTGCGCTATCTGACGATCAGCGTGCGGGTATTCTGGCGCAGGTTCCTGCGGGTCGCCTCGGCGGCGCTCAGGAAATCGCCAGCGCGGTTGCATTTTTAGCCTCTGACGAAGCGAGTTACATCACTGGTGAGACTCTCCACGTCAACGGCGGGATGTACATGGTTTAACCACGATCGAAAATATTTGCGTTATTAGGGCGAATGGCCTCAAAATAACGTAAAATCGTGGTACGACCTGCCGGGATTTAGTTGCAAATTTTTCAACATTTTATACACTACGAAAACCATCGCGAAAGCGAGTTTTGATAGGAAATTTAAGAGTATGAGCACTATCGAAGAACGCGTTAAGAAAATTATCGGCGAGCAGCTGGGCGTTAAGCAGGAAGAAGTTGTGAACTCCGCATCCTTCGTTGAAGACCTGGGCGCAGATTCTCTTGACACCGTTGAGCTGGTAATGGCTCTGGAAGAAGAGTTTGATACTGAGATTCCGGACGAAGAAGCTGAGAAAATCACCACCGTTCAGGCTGCCATTGATTACATCAACGGTCACCAGGCGTAAGTGAACATCTCCAGGCGGTCATTCGACCGCCTGAGTTTTATCTTTTTTAGTCCCACGAATCCCTTTTTTTATCCCTCCCTGGAGGACAAACGTGTCTAAGCGTCGTGTAGTTGTGACCGGACTTGGCATGTTGTCTCCTGTCGGCAATACCGTAGAGTCCACCTGGAAAGCTCTTCTTGCCGGTCAGAGCGGCATCAGCCTAATCGACCATTTCGATACTAGCGCCTATGCAACGAAATTTGCTGGCTTAGTAAAGGATTTTAACTGTGAAGAGATCATCTCGCGCAAAGAACAGCGCAAGATGGATGCCTTCATTCAATATGGAATTGTCGCTGGCGTTCAGGCCATGCAGGATTCTGGTCTTGAAATTACGGAAGAGAACGCAACCCGCATTGGCGCCGCTATTGGCTCCGGGATTGGCGGTCTTGGCCTGATCGAGGAAAACCACACCTCTCTGGTGAACGGTGGCCCGCGTAAGATCAGCCCATTCTTCGTTCCGTCCACGATTGTTAACATGGTGGCGGGTCACCTGACCATCATGTTTGGCCTCCGTGGCCCTAGCATTTCTATCGCAACGGCTTGTACCTCTGGTGTGCATAACATCGGTCAGGCAGCGCGTATCATCGCTTACGGTGATGCAGACGCTATGGTTGCCGGTGGTGCTGAAAAAGCCAGTACTCCGCTGGGCGTGGGTGGTTTCGGTGCGGCGCGTGCGCTGTCTACCCGTAACGACAATCCTCAGGCTGCGAGCCGTCCGTGGGACAAAGACCGTGATGGTTTTGTTCTGGGCGATGGTGCTGGCATGATCGTACTCGAAGAGTACGAACACGCGAAAAAGCGTGGCGCGAAAATTTATGCTGAAATCGTCGGTTTCGGCATGAGCAGCGACGCTTATCACATGACGTCTCCGCCGGAAGATGGCGCGGGTGCGGCACTGGCGATGGTTAACGCGATTCGCGATGCGGGTCTCGAACCTGGTCAGATTGGCTATGTTAACGCCCACGGCACCTCGACGCCGGCTGGCGATAAAGCAGAAGCTCAGGCCGTTAAGTCCGTATTTGGTGATGCAGCAAGCCGCATTATGGTCAGCTCCACCAAATCCATGACCGGCCACCTGCTGGGTGCTGCAGGCGCAGTAGAGTCTATCTACTCGATCCTGGCGCTGCGCGATCAGGCTGTTCCGCCAACCATCAACCTGGATAACCCGGATGAGGGTTGCGATCTGGACTTCGTTCCACACGAAGCGCGTCAGGTCAGCGGTCTGGAGTACACTCTGTGTAACTCCTTCGGCTTTGGCGGCACCAACGGCTCTCTGATCTTTAAAAAGATCTAAGGCTTGCTGCCCGGTTGCGTTAAATAAAAGGTCCGCTTGTCGGGCCTTTTTTATTCAGTTTTCTTCCCTTGTTCTGCCTTATTCATCCTGCCAAACTATCGGGTCACGAAAAAGGAGCCTCCATGTTCTTCATCAATGGCCAACAGCAGGACTCTCTTCCTGCGAGCGACAGGGCGACCCAGTTTGGCGATGGCTGCTTCACCACGGCGCGCATTGCTGAGGGCGAAGTCTGCCTGCTCGACGCCCATCTTCAGCGTTTACAGCTGGCGTGTGAAAGGTTGCTGATTCCCTTTACCGATTGGGCTGAACTTCAGCGTGAAATGATCGACATGGCGAAGGGCAACCCTCGCGGCGTGCTGAAAGTCATTATCAGCCGTGGCGCGGGCGGACGCGGTTACAGCGGTGCCAGTTGCCTGAATCCCACCCGAATTCTCTCTGTTTCTGCCTATCCCGCACACTACGACCTGTGGCGTCGCGACGGCATCCGCCTGGCGCTCAGCCCGGTTCGTCTGGGGCGCAACCCCATGCTTGCAGGAATAAAACATCTCAACCGACTCGAGCAGGTGCTGATCCGCGCTCATCTTGAACAGTCAGACGTCGAAGAGGCGCTGGTTCTTGACAGCGACGGGCTCATTACGGAATGCTGTGCGGCCAATTTATTGTGGCGACGGGGCAACGACGTTTTCACGCCGAAGATGGATCAGGCCGGGGTGAATGGCATCATGCGCCAGTTTTGTCTGCAGCACCTGGCACACTCGGCCTTTCGCGTTGTCGAAGTTCACACAGGCGTTGAGGCGCTGCTGGACGCCGATGAAGTCGTGGTCTGCAATGCCTTAATGCCCGTCGTGCCGGTTCGAGCTTACGGTGACAAGACCTGGTCGTCGCGTGAGTTGTACTCGTTTTTAGCCCCACTGTGTGAGCAAACAAGATAGTCATGAAAAAAATGTTGCGCTTTGTCCTCCTCCTTCTCGTCGTGATGGCTATCGCGGGCGGCGTGGGAGTCTGGAAGGTTCGTCAGATGGCGAACAGTCACATTCTGATTAAAGAAGAAACCGTCTTCACGCTGAAAGCCGGCACCGGGCGCTTAGCGCTGGGCGAACAGCTTTACGGCGATAAAATTATTAACCGTCCGCGCGTTTTCCAGTGGCTGCTGCGCCTTGAGCCTGAGCTGTCGCATTTCAAAGCCGGGACCTATCGCTTTACGCCGGGCATGACGGTGCGTGAGATGCTGGCGCTGCTGGAAAGCGGCAAAGAGGCACAGTTCCCGCTGCGATTCGTCGAAGGCATGCGCCTGAGCGACTACCTGAAACAGCTGCGCGATGCGCCGTACATCAGCCACACTTTGAAAGATGACAGCTACGCTACCGTCGCTGAGGTCCTGAAGCTGGAGCATCCTGAGTGGGTGGAGGGCTGGTTCTGGCCTGATACCTGGATGTATACCGCAGGGACCACGGACGTTGCGATTTTGAAGCGTGCGCACAAAAAAATGGTGGCCGCCGTCGATAAAGCCTGGGAAGGGCGCGCGGACGGTCTGCCGTACAAAGATCAAAACCAGTTTGTGACCATGGCCTCGATCGTCGAAAAAGAGACCGCCGTGGCGAGCGAGCGCGATCAGGTGGCATCGGTGTTTATCAACCGTCTGCGTATCGGCATGCGCCTGCAAACCGACCCGACGGTGATCTACGGCATGGGCGAGAACTATGTCGGGAAGATATCCCGTAAGGACCTCGAGACGCCAACGGCGTATAATACCTACGTGATTAGCGGTTTGCCGCCAGGCCCCATTGCGACGCCGAGCCAGGCGTCACTGGATGCCGCCGCGCATCCGGCACACACACCGTATCTCTATTTTGTGGCTGACGGAAAAGGGGGGCATACCTTTAACACCAACCTTGCCAGCCATAATCGCTCTGTTCAGGACTATCTGAAGGCACTTAAGGAAAAAAATGCGCAGTAATTACATCGTCATAGAGGGGCTGGAAGGCGCCGGGAAAACCACCGCACGCAACGTGGTGGTCGACACACTGAAAGAGCTGGGCATCGAAGAGATGGTCTTCACTCGCGAGCCGGGCGGCACAGTGCTGGCTGAAAAGCTCAGAAGCCTGGTGCTGGACATTAAATCCGTCGGCGACGAAGTGATTAGCGATAAAGCCGAAGTGCTGATGTTTTACGCGGCGCGCGTGCAGCTGGTCGAAACGGTGATCAAACCGGCGCTGGCAGAAGGGCGCTGGGT
Source organism: Lelliottia sp. EB106-05-01-XG201 (assembly GCF_058791735.1). Classification (NCBI taxonomy): domain Bacteria; kingdom Pseudomonadati; phylum Pseudomonadota; class Gammaproteobacteria; order Enterobacterales; family Enterobacteriaceae; genus Lelliottia; species Lelliottia sp. EB106-05-01-XG201. Next base: position 2,894,075 of record NZ_JBYTDV010000001.1, on the reverse strand, counting down.
GATCGGCGATCGCCATGATTTATCGACGCAGGCCTATCAGGGCGGTGGCCGTGGAATCGATCAGACCATGCTCGCGACGCTGCGCGATGCGGTGCTGGGTGATTTCCGCCCAAACCTGACGCTGTATCTGGATGTCACTCCGGCGGTGGGCCTGAAGCGCGCCCGCGCGCGCGGCGAGCTGGATCGTATTGAGCAAGAGTCTCTGGATTTCTTTAACCGCACCCGCGCGCGCTATCTTGAACTGGCGGCGCAGGACAGCTCGATTCGCACCATCGATGCCACCCAATCCCTGGAAGACGTCACGCGTTCCATCCGTGAAACCGTGACCGCATGGGTACAGGAGCAGCAGGCATGAAATGGTATCCATGGCTGCGTCCGCACTTTGATCAGCTGATTAGCAGCTATCAGGCCGGTCGGGGGCATCATGCGTTACTGATTCAGGCGCTGCCCGGCATGGGCGACGACGCGCTGATTTATGCCATCACCCGTTTTCTGATGTGTCAGCAGCCCGAAGGGCATAAAAGCTGCGGCAAATGCCGCGGCTGCCAGCTGATGCAGGCGGGAACGCATCCGGATTACTACACGCTCGAGCCTGAGAAGGGCAAAAGCTCGCTCGGTATCGATGCGGTGCGTGAAGTCAGCGAAAAGCTGTATGAACACGCGCGCCTCGGCGGGGCGAAAGTCGTCTGGTTAAAAGACGCGGCGCTGCTGACGGAAGCGGCGGCGAATGCGCTGCTCAAAACTCTGGAAGAGCCGCCGGTCAATACCTGGTTCTTTATGTCCTGCCGTGAGCCGGGTCGATTACTGGCGACATTGCGCAGCCGTTGCCGACTTCATCACCTCGCTGCACCGCAGGAATCCTGGGCTTTAACCTGGCTTGAACGCGAAGTGACGGTGTCACAGGACGCGGCGCTGACGGCGCTGCGCTTAAGCAGCGGAGCACCCGCTGCAGCGCTGGAACTGCTGCAAAAAGAGACCTGGGCGCAACGCACACAGCTTTGCGATGCCCTGAGCAGCACGCTGGAAAGCCGCGACTGGCCTGGATTGCTGCCCGCACTAAACCACGAACAGGCTCCTGCGCGTCTGCACTGGCTGGCGTCACTGGTTCTGGATGCGATCAAACTGCAGCAAAGCGCGCAGCAGCTCAGCAACGCCGACGTCTGGCCGCTGGTCAACACCCTGGCGAATCAGCTTTCCGGGGCCATACTGCGCGCGATTTTCCATGATGTCAGCGTATGCCGCGAACAACTCTTAAGCGTAACCGGCGTGAATCGCGAGCTGTTACTCACGGACCTCTTACTGCGTATCGAACATTACCTGCAACCAGGCACGCTGCTGCCTGCTTCCCATCTCTGAGAGAGACATTATGTTTTTAGTCGACTCACACTGCCATCTCGATGGCCTGGATTATCAATCACTGCATAAAGACGTGGACGATGTGCTGGCAAAAGCCGCCGCCCGCGATGTGAAATTCTGTCTGGCTGTCGCCACGACGCTGCCCGGATATCGTTCGATGCGCGATCTGGTGGGTGAGCGCGACAATGTCGTCTTCTCCTGCGGCGTGCATCCGCTCAATCAGGATGAAGAGTACGACGTCGAGGATCTGCGCCGGATGGCGGCGGAAGCGGGCGTAGTGGCCATGGGTGAAACCGGGCTGGACTATTTTTACACGCCGGAAACAAAACCGCGCCAGCAGGAGTCTTTCCGCAACCACATCCGTATCGGACGCGAGCTGAACAAACCGGTCATCGTCCATACCCGCGATGCGCGCGCAGATACCCTGACGATCCTGCAGGAAGAAAAAGTGACGGATTGCGGTGGCGTACTACACTGTTTCACAGAAGACAGAGAAACGGCGGGTAAGCTGCTTGATTTGGGGTTTTATATCTCGTTTTCCGGGATCGTGACGTTCCGTAATGCTGAGCAGCTGCGTGATGCTGCGCGTTATGTGCCTCTCGACCGGATTCTGGTGGAAACAGACTCGCCTTATCTGGCACCGGTACCGCACCGCGGTAAAGAGAACCAGCCAGCCATGACGAGAGATGTGGCTGAGTATATGGCCGTCCTGAAAGGTGTCAGCCTCGAAGAGCTGGCGCGCACCACGACGGAAAACTTCGCTAATCTGTTCCACATCGCCCCCTCCCGCCTGCAATCTGTCTGATACACCTGTTTTTTTTGGGCTCGTAATTAATAAACAAAGCGAGTAAAGTTCACCGCCTTATTTAGGGCGGTGACGGTGTATTTAGACATATCTGGACATGCTTTTTGTAAATTACTGAAAGTTTTTCGATCGTCTGAAGCTGAAACGTGATAGCCGTCAAACAAAGTCACAGGGATTTATTTTACTCTGTGTAATAAATAAAGGGCGCTTAGATGTCCTGTCCACGGCGCGGTTCTCCCCCCGTGCCCATGCGTGAAAGCGTAAAAAAAGCACAAATACTCAGGAGCACTCTCAATTATGTTTAAGAATGCATTTGCTAACCTGCAAAAGGTCGGTAAATCGCTGATGCTGCCAGTATCCGTACTGCCTATCGCAGGTATCCTGCTGGGCGTCGGTTCTGCAAACTTCAGCTGGCTGCCAGCCGTAGTTTCACACGTGATGGCCGAAGCAGGCGGTTCTGTTTTTGCTAACATGCCGCTGATCTTCGCTATCGGTGTTGCACTGGGCTTCACCAATAACGACGGTGTATCTGCTCTGGCCGCGGTTGTTGCTTACGGCATCATGGTGAAAACCATGGCTGTGGTTGCGCCACTGGTACTGCATTTACCTGCTGAAGAGATCGCAGCGAAACACCTGGCCGATACCGGTGTTCTCGGCGGTATCATCTCTGGTGCCATTGCAGCCTACATGTTTAACCGCTTCTATCGCATCAAGCTGCCTGAGTATCTGGGCTTCTTCGCGGGCAAGCGCTTCGTACCGATCATCTCTGGTCTGGCTGCGATCTTCATGGGCGTTGTGCTGTCCTTCATCTGGCCTCCAATTGGTACGGCTATCCAGACCTTCTCTCAGTGGGCTGCATACCAGAACCCGGTTGTGGCGTTTGGTATCTACGGCTTCGTAGAGCGCTGCCTGGTGCCATTTGGTCTGCACCACATCTGGAACGTTCCATTCCAGATGCAGATTGGTGAATACACCAACGCCGCAGGTCAGGTATTCCACGGTGATATCCCACGTTACATGGCAGGTGACCCAACTGCAGGCAAACTGTCTGGCGGCTTCCTGTTCAAAATGTACGGTCTGCCGGCTGCAGCGATTGCTATCTGGCACTCTGCTAAACCAGAGAACCGTGCAAAAGTGGGCGGTATCATGATCTCCGCAGCGTTGACCTCGTTCCTGACCGGTATCACCGAGCCGATCGAGTTCTCCTTCATGTTCGTTGCGCCGATCCTGTACGTTATCCACGCGATTCTGGCAGGCCTGGCATTCCCAATCTGTATTCTGCTGGGTATGCGTGACGGTACGTCCTTCTCGCACGGTCTGATCGACTTCATCGTGCTGTCCGGTAACAGCAGCAAACTGTGGCTGTTCCCAATCGTTGGTGCGTGCTACGCAGTGGTGTACTACACCGTCTTCCGCGTGCTGATCAAAGCACTGGACCTGAAAACTCCGGGTCGTGAAGATTCTACTGACGATGCGAAAGCAACCTCTACCAGCGAAATGGCTCCTGCTCTGATTGCAGCATTCGGCGGTAAAGAAAACATCACTAACCTGGACGCGTGTATCACTCGTCTGCGTGTGAGCGTTGCTGACGTAGCGAAAGTTGACCAGCAGGGCCTGAAAAAACTGGGCGCAGCGGGTGTTGTTGTTGCAGGTTCGGGTGTTCAGGCAATCTTCGGTACTAAATCCGATAACCTGAAAACCGAAATGGATGAGTACATCCGCAGCAACTAAGTTGTGACCTGGGGAGACTAAGGCAGCCGAATGGCTGCCTTTTTTATTGTGCCAACATTTAAGGCCGGTGGCGCTGCGCTTACCGGGCCTACGGGTTTTGTAGGTCGGGTAAGCGCAGCGCCACCCGACAATTCCCGCACACCGCCCACAAAAAAGGGAGCCATTCGGCTCCCTTTGTCATCACTCACGACTTAGAAACGGTATGTACCGCTCACCGAGAAGTTACGCGGTGCGCCGTAAACGCCGTAGCTGCCCAGGTAATCGTAATACTCCTCATCAAACACGTTGTTCAGGTTGCCCTGAACCGAGAAGTTTTTCGTGACCTGGTAGCGTGTAAAGAGATCCACCACCGTGTAACCGCCCTGAGTGATCTGATTCACGCCGTTCGGGCCGTTATCGAGATCCTGCCAGGTTTTGTTCTGCCAGCGCGCGCCACCGCCGACGGTCAGCTCAGGCAGCATCGGCAACTGGTAGCGCGTAAACAGCTTCAGAGAGGTACGCGGTTGGCCTGGGTTGACGGCAGCGCCGTTCTCATCGTCAGCAATGTAGCGGCTGCCGCCGAAAGTCAGCTGCCAGTTGTCGGTCAACGCGCCGTTCAGCTCGAACTCAATCCCTTTGCTGACGGTCCCATCCACAGATTTATACGCCGACTGACCGCCGGAGCCTGGAATGGTTGTCCCGGTGTTCACGGCGACGTTGTCCTGCTCAATACGGAAGACGGCGAGCGTCGCGGTCAGGCGGGTGCTGAACCAGTCACCTTTCACGCCGGCTTCATAGCTCTTGCCGGTGGTCGGATCGATGAAGTTGCTGTTGATATCACGCTGGCCAGAAGGCTGGAAGATGGAGGTATAGCTCCCGTAAACCGACCAGGTATCGTCGATGTCATAGATCAGGCCCGCATACGGCGTGACGTCATCGAATTTGCTGTTGCGGATCTCGTCCGGTTTACGCTCCAGGTTGTACTTGGCGCTCCACTCGGTGTAACGCGCGCCCAGAATCAGGTGCAGCGGATCGGCCAGAGAGATACGGGTCGCGGCATAGACAGATTTCTGGCGGATCACGTCGCGCTGGTACAGCGAGAATCCGGACCAGGTCGGGTCGGCCAGATTGCCGTTGTAATCGTAAATGCTGCCGACATCCATCAGGCCGTAATTGTCGTTAACCGGATAGGAGTTGTCGTAGTTATTGCGCTGGCGGCTGTAGCTCCCGCCGAACATGATCTGGTGCTGACGGCCAAGCAGATCATACCCGCCGCGTACGAACGCGTCCACGGAGTCCTGTTTACGCTCGCCGCGGTTCCAGCCGCCCCAGGCACCGTACCATTTGGAGGCATCGTACAGGCCAGTTGCCTTGTCCGGATAACCGTCGATGTACATCAGCTTGCTGTCGAAGTTAGTTTCCGCGTGCATGGCGTTAACCTTCGCTTCCCAGCCGTTATCAAAGCGCTGAGTGAGGTTGGCAAACACTTTGGTGGAATCGTTGTTCGAGTAAGTCCAGTCGGCTGCGGTGTTAAAGCCGCGGCGGAAATCGGTTTTGCTGCCATCGCTGAACATGGAAGGGAAACCGCCCCAGGTCGGGCTGTCCTCTTCGCTTTCCTGGTAGTCATAACCCAGGGAGAGGGTGGTGGAATCCGTCACGTCTGCATCGAGAATGCCGGAGACGAACTTCTTGCGATAGTGGTTACGCTCCACCCAGGAGTCGCGGTCTTCGTACCCGGCGATCACGCGCCCGCGCACGTTGCCGGATTCCGTCAGCGGCGCCTGGAGATCCATCACGTAACGCTGCTTATCCCAGCTGCCATAGGTGGCGGAGACGTTGCCTTTAAACTCTTTGCTGTCCGCGTGTTTACGCACCATGTTGACGTAAGCGGAAGGGTTGCCCGTACCGCTCATCAAACCGGCCGCGCCGCGCACCACTTCGATTTTGTCGAAAATAGCGGTATCGCCCGCGGTATCACCAAAGTTCCAGCGGTTATCGAGGAAGGTCGGCATGTCTTCATAGGCAAAGTTGCTGATGAAGAACCCGCGGGAGTAGAAGTTGGTACGGCTGGTATCAATGCGGGAAGCGCTGACACCGACGGTGTTATCCAGTACCGAGCCGATGGTGTTCAGCTCCTGGTCCTGCATACGCTGCTGGCTGATGACGCTGACCGACTGCGGAATATCACGCGAAACCAGTAATAATTTGGTGCCGGTGGTGGTGGTTTTGACGCTGTAATCCTGATCCTGCGCGCTATTCTGATCTTGCGCGTTATCAGCCCCGTCAACGATGACGGTATCTTCCGGATTGGATTCTGCGAAACTTGCGGTCGGCATCAATGCCATAGCAATACAGGCTGCCAGCAACGAAGGTGTTGCGACAGGCTGACGTTGCCCATCCCTGGTGTGATTAATGAAAGACATCATCAAACCCTTTCTGAGTGAATGGTAAATTGTCTGCCCCAGTCCCGGTAACGGTCGGAGGTCATTTCTATGTTGAAAATGCGCATGAAAATGCAAATGCGAAATATACGCATTTGAATTAACCATGTAAACAGATGTAACCATTTCACCTGAAATTATGTTTCAGTCATATCTTAGGGCAGGATGGTCAATCAGCGACCATCCATTGTGGGTAAAGGAAAGAAATCACGGGATAAGGTTGAAAGGACAGGAGAAACTCGCTCATACTCTTGTGTTGTGTCACGGGCAATCGCCGCACGCCAGCCTTTGCCGGTCACGTCACGCCAGATTAAACAAAAAAGGAAAACGTCATGGCTGAAGAAACCATTTTCAGTAAAATTATCCGTCGTGAGATCCCGTCGGATATCGTGTATCAGGATGAACTGGTCACAGCTTTCCGCGACATTTCACCTCAGGCTCCGACACACATCCTTATTATCCCCAATATTCTGATTCCGACCGTCAATGACGTGAAAACTGAGCATGAAGTGGCATTAGGCCGTATGCTGACGGTAGCAGCGAAAATTGCTGAACAGGAAGGGATTGCCGAAGACGGGTACCGTCTGATCATGAACTGTAATCGTCATGGTGGGCAGGAAGTTTATCATATTCACATGCATCTGCTGGGCGGTCGTCCGCTGGGTCCGATGCTGGCGCATAAAGGTCTTTGATATGCAAAGAGGGCGTAAAGCGGTTCTGGCTCTGACACTGGCGATGGTCCTCGCGGGCTGTAGCTCGCGTCCGGCGATCCCGGTCAGCGATGAACAGACGCTGGTGATGGAGTCGTCGGTTCTGGCTGCGGGCATTACCGCTGAGGCACCGTCGCTCACGGTCAGCGAAATTCAGCCGTCGGCGTCCTCCAGGCTTTATAACGAAAGAAACCAGCCAGTTACCATCCACTATCGGTTTTACTGGTATGACGTAAGAGGCCTCGAGATGCATCCGCTTGAAGCGCCACGCAGTGTCATCATTCCGGCCAATTCGTCGGTCACACTTTATGGCAGCGCTAATTATCTGGGTGCGCATAAGGTCAGACTTTATCTTTATTTGTAAGGGGTGAACCTTGATTAAGAATTTGGGCCGTTACGCGCTCGTTACCGCTTTCGCGCTGTTCCTGTCGGGGTGTATCAACCGTACGGAACAGCAACCTGCTCCTGTTGACGAGGTGAAGCCTGGCACTGAACAGCCGGTGACGCCGACCGAGCCAGTGCCAACGGTGCCATCCGTACCGACGATCCCGGAACAGCCGGGCCCGATTGAACATCCCGATCAAACTTCGCAGCCTGCGCCGCGCGTCCGTCACTATGACTGGAACGGTGCCATGCAGCCGATGGTGGGCAAAATGCTGCAGGCTCAGGGCGTGACCGCTGGCAGCGTACTGCTGGTGGATAGCGTCAACAACCGTACCAACGGCTCGCTGAATGCGGGAGAAGCCACGGAAACCCTGCGCAATGCGCTGGCGAACAACGGCAAGTTTACGCTGGTTTCCGTCCAGCAATTGTCCGTGGCGAAACAGCAGTTGGGCCTGTCACCGCAGGACAGCTTGGGTTCGCGCAGCAAAGCCATTGGCATCGCCCGTAATGTTGGCGCGCAATACGTGCTCTACTCCAACGCGACCGGCAACGTCAACACGCCAACCCTGCAAATGCAGCTGATGCTGGTTCAAACAGGTGAAATTATCTGGTCAGGTAAAGGTGCCGTTACACAACAATAACGTCACGCGCGAAACCCTGCTTTCGCGCGACTTTCCGCAATATCGCCTTATCGCGCCGCAAACCCACGCCGGGTTTAGCGGCGCGAGTTGCATTATTGAGCACGGCGAGCACCGTCTGGTGTTGCGCCAGCGTCATGACGCCACCGGGCCCGCCTTCGCGTTTCGCCGTCAGTATCACGCCCTGAAACGTCTTCCCGCCGATCTGGCGCCTGAGCCGCACTTCTTTCATCACGACTGGATGGCGGTCGAGTATCTTGTGGGCGAGATCAAAAGCGAGCTTCCTGATACCCAAACCCTGGCAGGCATGCTGTATTATCTGCACCGGCAATCCCGTCTTGGGTGGCGCATCACGATCCTGCCGCTGCTCGACGCCTACTGGCAGGGAGCCGCGCCTTCACGGCGATCGCCATTCTGGCTGGCGACGTTAAAACGTCTGCGCCAGCGCGGCGAACCGCGCCCTCTGCGGCTGGTGCCGTTGCATATGGACGTGCATGCCGGAAATATCGTCCATACCCCAACGGGAGAACGGCTGATCGACTGGGAATACGCGGGCGATGGCGACGTGGCGCTCGAGCTGGCGGCGGTCTGGATGCCGTCGGAAAAGGCCCGGCAGACGCTTATTAGAGCCTATGCCAATAGGGCGAATATGGACGCGTATCAGCTGCAACAGCAGGTCCAGCGCTGGCGGCCCTGGGTACTGATGATGATGGCCGGATGGTTCGAATTACGCTTTCAGCAATCGGCTGACAAACAATTTATCGCGCTGGCAGATGACGTCTGGCGTGAGTTACAAACTAAAGGATAAGAGAGGTTCGTGTGGGTCCAGTGATGTTGGATGTTGAAGGGTATGAACTCGATGCGGAAGAGCGCGATATTCTGGCGCATCCGCTGGTGGGTGGGCTGATTCTGTTTACCCGCAACTATCACGATCCTGCGCAGCTGCGCGAGCTGGTGCGTCAGATCCGCGCGGCGTCCCGCAACCATCTGGTGGTCGCGGTTGATCAGGAAGGCGGACGCGTGCAGCGTTTTCGCGAGGGCTTCACCCGTCTGCCGGCGGCACAATCTTTTGCTGCCCTGCTTGGCACTGAAGAGGGCGGTAAGTTGGCGCAGGATGCGGGCTGGCTGATGGCGAGCGAAATGATCGCCATGGATATCGATTTAAGCTTTGCGCCGGTGCTGGACGTCGGGCACATCAGCGCGGCCATCGGTGAGCGCTCCTACCATGAAGATCCGCAGATTGCGCTGGCGATGGCGACGCGCTTTATCGACGGCATGCACGACGCGGGCATGAAAACCACCGGGAAACACTTCCCGGGTCACGGAGCGGTCACGGCGGATTCCCACAAAGAGACGCCGCGCGATCCGCGCCCTGAGGCGGAGATCCGTGCCAAAGATATGTCCGTGTTCCGCTCGCTCATTACCGACAACAAGCTCGACGCCATCATGCCAGCGCATGTGATCTACAGCGATGTCGATCCGCGTCCGGCCAGCGGGTCGGCGCACTGGTTGAAAACCGTGCTGCGCCAGGAGCTGGGCTTTAACGGCGTGATTTTCTCCGACGATCTGTCGATGGAAGGGGCGGCGATCATGGGCAGCTACGCCGAGCGCGGTCAGGCGTCGCTGGATGCGGGTTGCGATATGATCCTGGTCTGCAATAATCGTAAAGGGGCGGTTAGCGTGTTAGATAACCTGTCGCCGATCAATGCTGAACGTGTTACACAATTGTATCATAAAGGTTCATTTAGCCGTCAGGAGCTGATGGGTTCGTCTCGCTGGAAGACAGTGAACGCCGAGCTTGAAGCACTCAATGAGCGCTGGCAGGCACATAAAGCGGGCCAATAAACCCCTCTCGGAAGGCGTCGTGTGGTGAGGAAACAATGATCATTTATTTGCACGGTTTTGATTCGAACAGTCCTGGTAACCATGAAAAAGTGCTGCAACTGCAGTTCATCGACCCGGACGTGCGGCTGATTAGCTACAGCACGCGCCATCCGAAGCATGACATGGCGCATCTGCTAAAAGAGGTGGACAAGATGCTGCAGCTCAACGTCGACGACCGTCCGCTGATTTGCGGCGTGGGTCTGGGTGGCTACTGGGCAGAGCGGATCGGTTTTCTCTGCGATATTCGCCAGGTGGTGTTCAATCCGAATTTGTTCCCTGACGAGAACATGGAAGGCAAGATTGACCGCCCGGAAGAGTACACCGATATTGCAACCAAATGCGTGAGCAATTTCCGCGAGAAGAACCGCGACCGCTGCATGGCGATCCTCTCCCGTCATGACGAGGCGCTGGATAACCTCCGCGCGGCGGAGCTGCTGCATCACTACTATGAAATTGTCTGGGACGAAGAGCAGACCCACAAATTCAAAAATATCTCCCCGCATCTGCAGCGCATCAAAGCCTTCAAGACCCTGGGCTAACCCCCTCTGACTTACTCAAAGCCCGGCCGCGAAAGCGAGCCGGGCTTTGTCTTTGCTACAATTGTACAAATTTAAATCACCAAAACTTGATTCACATCAATTTTGGTATGACCAATGCGCCTGGCGTGTTATTCTCAATGCACCTGAATGGTTTCAGTGCTGTAACCTGTTGTTAATTAAGGGTTATTCTCATAACTTTTAATTAACAATTGGTTAATAATTTGAGGGGGTCACATTGACTACGCCATTGAAAAAGATAGTGATTGTAGGCGGCGGCGCAGGTGGGCTGGAGCTGGCTACGCAACTCGGCAAGAAGCTGGGCCGTGGCAAGAAAGCCAAAATTACGCTGGTTGATCGCAACCACAGCCATCTGTGGAAACCGCTGCTGCATGAAGTCGCCACCGGTTCCCTGGACGAAGGTGTCGATGCCCTGAGCTATCTGGCGCACGCGCGTAATCACGATTTCCAGTTCCAGCTGGGTTCGGTGATGGACATCAACCGCGAAAGCAAAACCATTACCCTGGCCGAGCTGCGTGACGAGAAGGGCGAGCTGCTGGTTCCTGAGCGCAAACTGCCGTACGACACGCTGGTGATGGCGCTGGGCAGTACCTCGAACGACTTCAATACCCCGGGCGTAAAAGAGAACTGCATCTTCCTCGACAACCCGCATCAGGCGCGTCGTTTCCATCAGGAGATGCTGAATCTGTTCCTGAAATATTCCAATAACCTCGGTGCCAGCGGCAAAGTGAACATCGCGATTGTCGGCGGCGGGGCGACGGGCGTAGAGCTCTCTGCGGAACTGCACAATGCGGTGAAACAGCTGCACAGCTACGGCTACAAAGGCCTGACCAACGAAGCGCTGAATGTGACGCTGGTCGAAGCGGGCGAGCGCATTCTGCCTGCGCTGCCACCGCGCATTTCCGGTGCGGCGCACAACGAACTGACCAAAATGGGCGTGCGCGTGCTGACCCAAACCATGGTCACCAGCGCCGACGAAGGCGGTCTGCACACCAAAGGCGGGGAGTACATTCAGGCCGATCTGATGGTCTGGGCTGCCGGTATCAAAGCGCCTGATTTCATGAAAGAGATTGGCGGGCTGGAAACCAACCGTATCAACCAGCTGGTGGTCGAGCCGACGCTGCAAACCACGCGCGATCCGAACATTTTCGCCATCGGTGACTGCGCATCTTGCGCGCGTCCGGAAGGCGGGTTCGTTCCTCCGCGCGCTCAGGCCGCGCACCAGATGGCAAGCCTCGCGCTGCACAACATTCTGGCGCAGACCAAAGGCAAAGCGATGAAGTCCTACGTCTACAAAGACCACGGCTCGCTGGTCTCCCTGTCGAACTTCTCCACCGTGGGCAGCCTGATGGGTAACCTGATGCGTGGCTCTATGATGGTTGAAGGGCGCATCGCGCGTTTCGTCTATATCTCGCTGTACCGCATGCACCAGGTCGCGCTGCACGGTTACTTCAAAACCGGCCTGATGATGCTGGTGGGCAGTATCAACCGCGTCATCCGTCCGCGCCTCAAACTGCACTGATCCTTCAATCCCTCCGGCTCCCGGAGGGATTTTTAGCATTTCCTGCTGACAATATCCGTCAGGGTACTTAAGAGTTCTCCTAAACGCGCACCTTTTCATTTCACGCCTCTCTTTTTGAGCGTTATTCCGATTGGCGAACTCTTTCTTTGATTGCAAAATTGTTACCAATAGCAACAAAGGAGGAAGTCCCGTGAATAAATCTATGTTGGCGGGTATAGGGATTGGCGTAGCTGCGGCGCTGGGCGTGGCAGCAGTGGCCAGTCTGAACGTGTTTGAACGCGGCCCGCAGTACGCACAAGTTGTTTCAGCCACACCGATCAAAGAGTCGGTGAAAACCCCTCGTCAGGAGTGCCGCAACGTCGCGGTGACCCACCGTCGTCCGGTGCAGGATGAAAACCGTATCGCAGGCTCCGTGCTGGGTGCGGTTGCGGGTGGCGTAATTGGTCATCAGTTTGGCGGCGGACGCGGGAAAGATGTCGCGACCGTGGTCGGTGCACTGGGTGGCGGCTATGCCGGTAACCAGGTCCAGGGCGCGATGCAGGACGGCGATACGTACACCACCACGCAGCAGCGCTGCAAAACCGTGTATGACAAATCAGAGAAAATGCTCGGCTACGATGTGACCTACAAAATTGGCGATCAGCAGGGCAAAATTCGAATGGACAAAGACCCGGGTACCCAGATCCCTCTGGATAGCAACGGTCAGCTGGTTCTGAATAACAAGGTGTAAAAAAAGCGGTATTTTTGAATTTGGCTCCTCAAACGCTCAGGCTGAGGAGCCTTTTTTTCGCCTGTCAGAAGGTCAGGGCGTAGTTCAGACCGAAGGTGCGTCCGCGGCCTTTATATTCGTACAGCGCCGCATTCCCGTAGGTTGGGCTGTAGAGCAGCGGCGCGCGCTGTCCCCAGACGGTGGTGTACTCTTTGTCGAGCAGGTTTTCGACGCTAAACGTCAGCTTGCCGAGCGGGAGCTGATAGCTGCCGATAAAATCAACGGTATTGTAGCCATCAATTTTATTGCCCGCCGCGTCGCTCAGATCGAAGGCCTGCTGGGTTTGCAGACGCAACGCCCACGGCTCTGGTGCCCAGCCGACGTAGGCTGTCGCTTTCGACGGTGACGCCTGAGTCACATCCCATTTCTCCCAGGAACCGTTGGTTTTGATCTCGGATTTCAGGACGTTGAAGTTCCCGCCGAGGCTCCAGTCGCTGTCAGGAATAAAGTAATCCACCGCCCCTTCGACGCCGTAGATCCGGCGCTTCTGCGGATTCACGTCGATGGTCATGTCCGCGCGGTTGATATCAATGGATTTGTCCGACAGGGAGTAGTAGGCCGCAATCTGGGTGCGCAGCTGATCGCCGGTGAAGCGCCAGCCCAGCTCATACGAATCGACTTTAATTCCTTCGAGTTTGGCATCATTCGGGTTCACGCTTTTGAGAAGCGCCAGATGGCCCTGCGCATCCGCTTTGCTGTAGGAGCCGTTGCCGTAATATTTTCCCGGATCCGGTAATTCAACGCCCTGAGAGAAGTTAAACCACACCTGCTGACGCTCGGTAAGGTGCGCCAGGATTCCGGCGTTAAACAGGACATTATCGTAATCCGTTTTGCCGCCCGGAATGGCGTCGGCGGAGAGGGCGTCGCCTTTGGCAATGCTCTGCTGCTCTTTGTAGCCGATGAAATCGTCGACGCGGTTTTCGGTCCACTGATAGCGCACGCCGCCGCTCAGGGTAAAGACGTCGTTAATGTCGTAGCTGTTTTGCAGGAACGGGGCGAAGTTGGTGATGCTGTAGCCCGGATAGCGGCCCGTGCTGTAAGCCGACTGGTTATTCATCCCGCCGGAAGGGACGGAATCCGCCAGATTGAAGAACATCTGGTTGGAATCAAAGGTTTCATGGTCGGCATCAATACCCCAGGTGAGCTGCCAGCCGTCGAGGGGTTTGCTGTTCAGCGTCAGCTTGGCACCGTACTGATCCGTATTCTGCTCGGAGGCGGAGAAGCTGGAGATTTGTCCTTTCGCCACCGTCGGGAAGGGGTAGAAGCGCAGGGATTCATCGCGATAATAGATCTGCCCGACCAGCTCCTGTCCCCAGAAATCGGTGTCGGAATATTGCAGGCTAACCAGATGACGCTCGGTGCCGGGAATACGGTCCGAGCTAAAGCCGCTGGAGGTGCGCGCCGTGCCGTTGCCCGTCACCGCGCTCATGTTCTTATCGAGATACAGCCCGTAATCGTCGTCGCCCTGGCTTTTGTAATACTGCGTGACTACCTGCAGCTGGCGGGTCTCATCGATCTCGATGGTGCCGGTTCCCATGACGTCCAGACGATCCGAGTGTTGCAGGCCGGTCTGAGTGTTGTCGAAGGTCAGGGCGTCGCCGTTACCGTCGTACCAGCCACCGAAGCGCTGATAAGCCACTGAAAGACGGCCCGACGCATTGTCATTCCCGCCGCTGACGGCGGTCGCTACGCGCTCATCGCGATCGTCGCTGTTGTTAAAGCCACTTTTACCGCCGAGTTCCAGATCGACCTGCGTCTCCGGCTGCCCTTTTTTGGTGACGATATTGATCAGCCCGCCGGTACTGCCGCCGCCGTACAGCGACGTCGAGCCGGAAATGACTTCGATATGCTCGACGTTGAACGGATCGATAGAATCCAGCTGGCGGCTGTCGGTGCGCGACGAGTTCAGACGCACGCCGTCGATCAGCACCACAATTGCGCGCCCGCGCATGTTCATGCCGTAGTTGGTACGCCCCTGGCTGCTGACGTCCATACCGGGGATCAGCTGGCCGAGAATATCTTTGAACTCTTTCCCGCCCTGAACCTGCTGTTCAATCTCCTGACCTTCAATAATCCACGTGGTCTGCGCCATTTCGGCGACGGTGCGGTGGCTGCGGTTGGCGCTGACAATCAGGTTTTCTTCGTTTTGTTGTTCTGCGTACAGCGGCATCGCGATAGCCAGCAGAACGGGATTAAGCACCCAGAGGCTCTTCTTCATCATCATTCCTTGTTGAGCATTTGCTCTTTTTTATCGGCAGGTCAAATCACACAATGGAAACATTGTGAAATAAATGTAAACGCGAATATTGCCGATAAAGAGTCTCATTATCAACCCGCTGAAATGAGAGGGTTTACAGGAGATGAAAGGGAAAAAAGTGGGGGAGAGGGGAAAAGAAAAGGGCGGAGACCCGCCCTTCAAATCAGAGTTTCAGCAGCTCAGGCCACAGTCGCAGCGTGGTGCGGGAAATGCTTTGCAGTTTCTCAAGGCTTGCGCCTTCGCGCGCGCTGATCGACATCCCCTGCAGGACGCAGCTTAAGAACTGCGTCAGTTCCTCAGGGTTACAGTGCGCCGGGATCTCGCCGCGCGCCTGGCGCTGGCGTAAAAAGGCGCCCAGCGTCTCTTCCTGCATGGCGTGGCGCGATTTCACGGTATTGGCGATCTCTTTCGAGGAGGCCGCCAGCGTCGCCGAGGTGTTAATCATAAAACAGCCCGCAGGCGTGTCTTTACTGGTAAAGCAGGCCGAGATGGCCGCGAAGTAATCCTGCAACGCCTGCTCAACGCTTTTCTCTTCGCAAAACAGCTGCGCTTCGTGTTTAGCCGCAAAGCGCGTGATATAGCGATCCAGCACGGCGCGAAACAGGCCTTCTTTGTTGGTGAATTCTGCGTACAGCGTCGGGGCTTTTGCGCCTGTCGCTTCGACCAGGTCGGAGAGCGAAGTCGCTTCATACCCATGCTGCCAGAAGAGTGTCATGGCCTTATCGAGCGCCGCATCCCTGTCGAACACTTTTGGTCGGCCACGGCTTTTTTTTGCGCAACTCGTGACGTCGGTTGTCATATGCCGTTGTACCTTTGTTGGTTTGTTGAATGATCATTATAAAAATAATAGCCAGCGGCGACCAGCACTCATTTCACAAAAATAAATTAATCATATGGGTATGAAAAATAAGGGGTTTAAAATTAATTTAATGATCGTTATAAAATCATGTTGACGTGTGACCTGGATCACATCTATCATTTACCTATCGATCGTTAAGTAAATAACTAACGACCTCCCAAATTCATCTGTTAAAGGCTAAAAATCATGAAAACCATCAACACCCTGATCGCTGCTGCTGTACTGAGTTCCCTGTCATTCGCCAGCTTCGCCGCTGTCGAAGTGCAATCCACCCCTGCTGACCAGCAGAAAGTCGGCACCATCTCTGCGAATGCCGGGACTAACCTGGGTTCACTGGAAGACCAGTTAGCCCAGAAAGCTGAACAGATGGGCGCGAAATCATTCCGCATCACTTCAGTCACCGGTCCGAACACCCTGCACGGGACTGCGGTAATCTACAAATAAGCATGGCTTAACCCTCATTAATGCCACTGTCATAAAAAAAGGCCCTGCTGAAAAGCAGGGCCTTTTTGTTTCTGACGATCTTACATCGCTTGCTGAGTCACCTCGTGATGCGGCGTGACATCCACCGGCATGCCAGAGCGTACGTCCATTGCTTTTTCCATCACCGCGCTGTCCGCGCGCGCTTTAAAGGTTTGCATCGCGGCGTTGAGCGTAATCGGCAGCGTCTGCGGGTCGTCGCCAATGTTCTTCGACAGCGGCTGATGCACCTCGACCAGACGTTTCCCGCCCGGCTCGTCAGAGACTTTAATTGGCGTATTAATAATATTGACCTTGGTGCCCGGCGTGATCACGCGGAACAGGGTCTCGATGTCGCCATCGCGCAGGCGGATACAGCCTGAGCTAACACGCATTCCGATGCCAAAGTCCGCATTGGTGCCATGCAGCAAATAGACGCCACCGTAGGCGGCGAGGCGAATAGCGTGATGGCCCATCGGGTTATCCGGGCCTGCCGGAACCACGGCGGGCAGATCAATGCCCTGGGCTTTATAACGCGCACGAATGTTGGCCGTTGGCGTCCAGGTTGGGTTGGCGCGTTTATCCGAGACGGTGGTGACCATGGTTGGCGTCAAAGCGTCACCCCCCAACTGACCGATGCCGATCGGGTAAACCGTCACCTCGTTTTTACCCGGCGGGTAATAATAGAGGCGCAGTTCGGCGAGGTTAATCACCAGACCTTCGCGCGGCGCGTCCGGGAGCAGAGTTTGTAGCGGGATGGTCAGCACGCTGCCGGCGCGCGGGACGTAAGGATCGACGCCAGGGTTGGCCTGCAATAATGCCAGGAAGCCGACGTTGTATTTTTTGGCGATCGCCTCCAGCGAACCGCCGTCATTTTCCACTACGTGGAAGCGGTTCTCGCCCACCAGACGGCTCCCGGCAGGGGGCAGCGGCCAGGTATTGGCGCGCGCGGGCAGGGCGATCGCGACGGTTGCCGCAAGGGCAATCAAGGTTATCCAGCGAGTAAAACGCACAGTCATCATCACTAAATCCAGAGTAAAAACAGGGTTATTGTTATTCAAAACGTTAATGGATGATTATGGCGAAGGGGCGTGTCGGGAAATCAGGAGAAGTGCAAAGAGTTTGTAAATTAATCGGCCGGGCGGAGATTGCCGCCCGGCCAAAGGGTTACGCTGCGGCGTTTTCTTCTAGCTGGCGCATAAAGTTACGCACCCACTCCATCCGCGTTTTGCGATCGCTCAGCTCCTGCATGAATTTCAGGCGCGTCGGGCCGTCGAGGCGGAAATGCTGCGGCTGTTTTTGCAGCAAACCAATGAGCCACATCGGGTCGACGTGGTTTTTCTCCGCGAACTCAATCACGCCGCCTTTTTCGTTGCCTTCCAGCTTGCGAATACCCAGCTTCTGCGCCAGCTGGCGCAGTCGGGCGATATCCAGCAGGTTACGCGCCGCATCCGGCAGCAGGCCAAAGCGGTCGATCAGCTCGACTTTGATCTCCTCCAGCTCAGCCTCGTTTTTGGCGCTGGCAATCCGCTTGTAGAACGACAGGCGCGTGTTCACGTCCGGGATAAAATCATCCGGCAGCAGGGACGGCATGCGCAGCTCCACTTCCGTTTGCTGGCTGGTGAGATCTTCCAGCGACGGCTCGCGGCCCTCTTTCAGGGCGTCGACGGCGTTTTCCAGCAGCTCCATGTACAGCGAGAAGCCGATGGTCTCCATCGATCCGCTCTGATCTTCCCCGAGCAGTTCGCCTGCGCCGCGGATCTCCAGGTCGTGCGTCGCCAGCGCGAAACCGGCCCCCAGATCTTCCAGCGACGCGATCGCTTCCAGACGTTTTTGCGCGTCGGTAGTCATCGCTTTCGGATGCGGCGTCAGCAGCCAGGCGTAGGCCTGGTGGTGAGAGCGCCCGACGCGGCCGCGCAGCTGGTGAAGCTGCGCCAGACCGAAGTGATCGGCCCGTTCGATGATGATGGTATTCGCCGTCGGAATGTCGATCCCAGTTTCGATGATGGTCGTACAGACCAGCACGTTAAAACGCTGGTGGTGGAAATCGTTCATCACCCGCTCCAGCTCGCGCTCGCGCATCTGGCCGTGGCCGATGGCAATGCGCGCTTCCGGCACCAGCTCCGCCAGTTTATCCGCCGCTTTCTGGATGTTTTCCACGTCGTTGTAGAGGTAGTAGACCTGGCCGCCGCGCAGCACCTCACGCAGGATCGCCTCGCGCACCACCAGGCTGTCGTACTCGCGCACAAAGGTTTTCACCGCCAGACGACGGGCCGGTGGGGTGGCAATGATCGACAGATCGCGCATCCCGCTCATCGCCATATTCAGGGTTCGTGGGATCGGCGTCGCGGTGAGCGTCAGGATATCCACATCCGCGCGCATCGCTTTGATGCGCTCTTTGTGGCGCACGCCGAAGCGGTGCTCCTCATCGACAATCAGCAGGCCCAAATCTTTCCACTTCACGTCGCTTTGCAGCAGCTTGTGGGTGCCGATCAGAATGTCGATTTTGCCTTCGCTGGCCTGCTCCAGAATTTGCGTCTGCTCTTTGGCACTGCGAAAACGCGACAGCATCTCGATACGCACCGGCCAGTTGGCGAAGCGGTCGCGGAAGTTGTCGTAATGCTGCTGGGCCAGCAGGGTTGTCGGCACCAGCACGGCGACCTGTTTGTTGTTCTCGACGGCGAGGAAAGTCGCGCGCATCGCCACTTCGGTTTTGCCGAAGCCAACGTCACCACACACCAGACGATCCATCGCCAGCGGCTGACACATATCGCTAAGTACGGCGTTAATTGCCTGAGCCTGATCCGGCGTGGTTTCAAACGGGAAGCTGTCGCAGAACAGCTGATACTGCTCTTTGTCGTGCTTAAAGGCGAAGCCGGATTTCGCCGCGCGCTGGGCGTAAATATCCAGCAGCTCGGCGGCGACATCGCGGACTTTCTCGGCGGCTTTCTGCCGCGCGCGCGTCCAGGCGTCGCTGCCCAGTTTATGCAGCGGGGCGCTCTCTTCCGCGCCACCGGCGTAGCGGCTGATGAGATGCAAAGAGGAGACCGGCACATAGAGTTTGGCGTCACCGAGATAGGTGATCATCAGGTATTCGGCGGTGATCCCGCCCGCTTCGAGGGTGGTCATGCCCGCGTAACGCCCGACGCCGTGCTCCAGATGGACAATCGGCTGGCCGACGTGCAGCTCGGCCAGGTTGCGGATCAGCGTGTCCGGATTGATGGTGCGGCGGCTGTCCTGACGACGACGCGCCACGCGCTCGCCGAGCAGATCGCTTTCGCAAATCAACGCCCGGTTGTTCAGGGTATCGATAAAACCGTGCTCGGCAGAGCCGATCATCAGATAGCGCCCGCTGTCGGCGGCTTCGTCGAGACGCAAAATGCGTTTTGGCGAGACTTTAATGCGCGCCAGCAGTTCGCCCAGCGCTTCACGGCGGCCTTCGCTCTCGACCGAGAAAATCACCGGCCCGATAAAGTGTTCGAGGAACTTGCGCAGATTATCCAGCGGTGCTTTTTGCTGCGCCTGAACGGAGAGATCCGGCAGGGTGGTAAACGCCAGGTTGGTGTTAGCGGCTTTGTCCGCCAGGCTTTCCGTTTTGAGCTGCACGCGCGGCCATTTTTTTAGCTCGGAAAACAGCTCGTCGGTGCGCAGCCACAGCTGCTCAGGTGGCAGCAGCGGGCGCATGGGATCGACGCCGCGATTTTCAAAACGGGCGCGGGTTTCGCTCTCAAAGCGGGTGGCGCTGGCGTCGAGATCGCCGGTATTGACGATCAGCGTCTTCGCCGGGAAATAGCTGAACAGCGCCGGGAGCGGCTCGCTGAAGAACAGCGGCTGCCAGTATTCAATCCCGGCGGGCAGGGTGCCTTTGCTCACCTGCTGATAGATATGCTCGGCGTCGCGCTTCACATCGAACTTATCGCGCCACTGGCTGCGGAACAGTTCGATGGCGGTTTTGTCCGTCGGGAATTCGTGGGCCGGCAGCAGGTTTATCGCCTCGACCTCTTCCAGCGTGCGCTGGGTGTCCGGGTCGAAGACACGCAGGCTGTCGATTTCATCATCGAAGAAATCCAGACGATAGGGCTGATCGCTGCCCATTGGGTAGAGATCCAGCAGCGCGCCGCGCGTGGCGTACTCCCCGTGCTCCATCACCTGATCGACGTGGCGATAGCCCGCGCTGTCGAGCTGTGCACGCAGGGCATCGCGCGACAGGCGCTGGCCTTTTTTCATCACCAGCGCATGGCCGTGCAGGTAGCTGTGCGGGCAGACGCGCTGCATCAGGGTGTTGACCGGCACGATCAACACGCCGCGCTGCATCGACGGCAGTTGGTACAGGGTGGAGAGACGGGAGGAGATGATCTCCTGATGCGGGGAAAAACTGTCGTACGGCAGCGTTTCCCAGTCAGCCAGGCTAAACACCAGACTGTCGGTAAACTGGCGGATCTCGTCGTGCAGACGGAGCGCGTTTTGCATATCGGGGGCAACGAGCACCACTGGCCCCGCGTGGCGCTCAGCGATCTCTGCCACCAGCGTGGCGCAGGCTGCGCCCGTCAGTTCGCCTAGCTGGCGCTGGTCGCCCGCTTTGTTGGGCAGGGAATAACGGTATTGTTCAGGCATGGCTTTGTCAGAGTCTCTTATGAGTTTTGGGACATATCACTGATACGCAATGCCATTATTATCCTTGATCGTTTTGCATTAGCAAACCGGAACCGCACAGAGGGTAAATTCGCCCCCGGATGAGGGCGAGAAGAGAGGTTAGCGCGTGGCCTGAGCCGGTGCGAGACGAGCGGGAGGCGCGAAGAACACGTCGCCAAACAGGGCGCTGGAGACTTTGCGTGCGCCGAGGCCAAACAGGGTACAGACCAGCAGACTGATAAACGGATAGACCAGAATCAGGCTCAGTTCTGCCCACACCGGCCAGGTCCCGGCGTTGAGTTGACCGATCAGGAACAGGCTAAACAGTTCAATTAAAATGCGATGAGTGGTGTAAATCGCAATGGTGTTCGAGCCGACGACGTTCAGCAGATTGTTCGGATGCACGGCGTAACGCTGCTCGACGCTGTAAAAGAGTTTCATGATCAGCAGAATCGACAGGAGCGACAGCAGCAGGGGAACGTTGGCAAACCACAGCACCACCGAGACCGCGCCAAACGCCATAATCGGCAGCCAGGTGCGGCGCATCGTCATCCCCTTCATCCACTCCATCAGCTGCGCACCGAACCAGGCCCCGAGGCTGTAGTAGATCATATTGCGCACCACGCTGTTCATCCCCCACCACGGCAGCGGCAGGAAGTTAATCGCCACGCTTGCGAGGGCCAGCAGTACAAGCACCGGCAGCTTCCAGCGGCTGAGCACTTTGCACAGGGTGAAATAGACAATCAAGGCGTAGAGATACCACAGGCTGGTGCTGGCGGTAAGCATGGCGCGCATAAACTCGCCGATCGAACCGGCATACGCGGCATTAGAGGAAGTGGCTAATTCGCGCTCCGGCGCGAGCCAGGCGTTAATGTGGCTCAGAGCCTGCCACTGCAACACGCCCCACAGGGCCAGCACCCAGACAATGCTCCAGATCCGCTTATCGACACTGACGCGCCAGCCCACGTCGTAAATGTAGCGGCGGATCAGATAGCCCGAAATAAAGAAAAACACCGGCATACGGAAGGGGGCGAGATAGAGATTAAAGTAGACCCAGCATTTGGCGAGCAGACCGGATAGCGGGTGTTGCAGCCCGTTCAGGTGAGGATAAAAGGTGATCACCGAGTGGTAAATCACCACCAGGCAGATACACAGCCCCTTTATCTGATTAATCCATAATGCTTTTTGTTTCATCGGTCTTTGAACCCTGTTTTGCCATAAAAGAAGCCGTTAATCCTGGGTGAAGGGGCCAGAGATGTAACGGGTAAGAGTCTGTATCAGGACGATTTTCAGAAAAGGTGGAGAAGGGCGCGTCTCGCGGGAAAGTCGATTCGTGAAGTAGCGTGATGATTTCTCTGACTTTTTCGCCAGAATCATTACCAAAGCTTACGGTTTCAGTCATTTACGCTTAACGGATTCGCTTATATACTCGTGGGTCTGCTATCAGCAACCAGACGGATTTCATGTATCAACCTGTCGCACTCTTCATAGGCTTACGCTACATGCGTGGGCGCGCCGCGGACCGCTTCGGTCGCTTTGTCTCCTGGCTTTCCACTATTGGCATTACGCTTGGCGTGATGGCGCTGGTGACGGTTCTGTCCGTGATGAATGGCTTCGAGCGCGAGCTGCAAAACAACATCCTGGGGCTAATGCCGCAGGCGGTTCTCTCTTCTTCTCAGGGGTCGATCAACCCGCAACAGCTGCCGGAAAATGCCGTGAAGTTACAGGGCGTGAGCCGCATTGCGCCGCTGACTACCGGTGATGTGGTGCTGCAAAGCGCGCGCAGCGTGTCGGTCGGGGTGATGCTCGGTATCGATCCGGCGCAAAAAGATCCCCTCACGCCGTATCTGGTTAACGTCAAACAGACCGATCTCGAACCTGGCAAATACAACGTCATTCTCGGCGAACAACTCGCCAGCCAGCTGGGCGTCAACCGTGGCGATCAGCTGCGCGTGATGGTGCCCTCGGCCAGCCAGTTCACGCCGATGGGACGCCTGCCGAGCCAGCGTCTGTTCAACGTGATCGGCACCTTCGCCGCCAACAGCGAAGTCGATGGCTATCAGATGCTGGTCAATATTCAGGACGCCTCCCGCCTGATGCGCTATCCGCTGGGCAACATCAGCGGCTGGCGTCTGTGGCTCAACGAGCCGCTGAAAGTGGACGTCCTGAGCGAACAAAAACTGCCTGAAGGCACCAAATGGACGGACTGGCGCGAGCGTAAAGGCGAGCTGTTCCAGGCCGTGCGCATGGAAAAGAACATGATGGGCCTGCTGCTGAGCCTGATCGTCGCCGTGGCCGCGTTTAACATCATCACCTCTCTGGGCCTGATGGTAATGGAGAAGCAGGGCGAAGTGGCGATCCTGCAAACCCAGGGGCTGACGCCGCGCCAGATCATGGCGGTGTTTATGGTTCAGGGGGCCAGCGCCGGGATTATCGGTGCGCTGCTCGGCGCCGTGCTGGGGGCATTGCTTGCCAGCCAACTGAATAATTTAATGCCGGTTATCGGTATTCTGCTCGACGGTGCCGCGCTGCCGGTGGCGATCGAGCCGCTGCAGGTCGTCACTATTGCGCTGGTCGCGATGGCGATTGCGCTGCTCTCGACGCTTTATCCTTCCTGGCGCGCCGCCGCCACCCAACCCGCTGAGGCTTTACGTTATGAATAAGATCCTGTTGCAATGCGACAACCTGTCCAAGCGCTATCAGGAAGGCACCGTGCAGACCGATGTCCTGCATGAGGTCAGTTTCAGCGTGGGCGAAGGCGAAATGATGGCGATTGTCGGCAGCTCCGGCTCGGGCAAAAGTACCTTGCTACATCTGCTGGGCGGGCTGGATACGCCGACCTCCGGGGATGTGATTTTCTCCGGTCAGCCGATGAGCAAAATGTCGTCGACGGCGAAGGCGGATCTGCGCAACCAGTCGCTGGGCTTTATCTATCAGTTCCACCATCTGCTGCCCGATTTCACCGCGCTGGAAAACGTCGCTATGCCGCTGCTGATTGGCAAAAAGAAACCGGCAGAGATCAACACCCGCGCCAGCGATATGCTGAAAGCCGTGGGCCTCGGTCATCGCGCGAATCATCGCCCGTCGGAACTCTCCGGCGGCGAACGTCAGCGCGTAGCGATTGCCCGTGCGCTGGTGAACAACCCGCGTCTGGTGCTGGCCGATGAACCGACCGGTAACCTCGATGCGCGCAACGCAGACAGTATTTTTGAGCTGCTCGGTGAACTCAACGCCTCTCAGGGAACCGCGTTCCTGGTGGTGACCCACGATCTGCAGCTGGCGCGCCGCATGAGCCGTCAGCTGGAGATGCGCGACGGTCGTCTGACGGCGGAACTGACCCTGATGGGAGCCGAGTAATGGCTTCATCGTTATCCTTACTGATCGGAATGCGCTTTAGCCGTGGCCGTCGTCGCGGCGGCATGGTGTCGCTGATTTCGGTGATCTCCACCGTCGGTATTGCGCTGGGCGTGGCGGTGCTGATTGTCGGCCTGAGCGCGATGAACGGCTTCGAGCGTGAGCTGAATAATCGCATTCTGGCAGTGGTTCCGCACGGCGAAATTGAAGCGGTGAGTCAGCCCTGGACCAACTGGAAAGAGGCGCTTAACCACGTCGAGAAAGTGCCGGGCATTGCCGCCGCCGCGCCGTACATTAACTTTACCGGGCTGGTGGAGAGCGGGGCCAATCTGCGTGCTATCCAGGTGAAAGGTGTCAATCCGCAGCAGGAAGCACGTTTGAGCGCGCTGCCACAGTTTGTGCAGAACAACGCGTGGGCGAACTTTAAAGCCGGTGAGCAGCAGATTATTATCGGCAAAGGTGTCGCCGATGCGCTGAAGGTGAAGCAGGGCGACTGGGTATCCATCATGATCCCCAACGCCAGCGCCGACCATAAGCTCCAGCAGCCGAAGCGAGTGCGTCTGCACGTGACCGGTATTTTGCAGCTGAGCGGTCAGCTCGATCACAGCTTCGCGATGGTCCCGCTGGACGATGCGCGCCAGTATCTGGATATGGGCGACAGCGTCACCGGCATTGCCATCAAGGTGAACGACGTCTTCAACGCCAACAAACTGGTGCGGGACGCAGGCGGTGTGACCAACAGCTATGTCTACATCAAAAGCTGGATCGGCACCTACGGCTACATGTACCGCGACATTCAGATGATCCGCGCCATTATGTATCTGGCGATGGTGCTGGTGATCGGCGTGGCCTGTTTTAACATCGTCTCGACGCTGGTGATGGCCGTCAAAGACAAGAGCAGCGACATCGCCGTGCTGCGCACCCTGGGCGCGAAAGACGGTCTTATTCGTGCCATCTTCGTCTGGTACGGTCTGCTGGCGGGGCTGTTCGGCAGCCTGTGCGGCGTGGTGATTGGCGTGGTGGTTTCCCTGCAATTAACGCCTATTATCAACGGAATTGAAAAGCTGATTGGGCATCAGTTCCTGTCGGGTGATATCTATTTTATTGACTTCCTGCCGTCTGAATTGCACTGGCTGGACGTTATTTATGTGCTGGTTACAGCACTTTTACTGAGTCTGCTGGCAAGCTGGTATCCGGCGCGTCGCGCAAGCCGAATTGATCCGGCGAGGGTGCTAAGTGGTCAGTAATTACGTCATGATTTGAGCGGCATGCTGTGCCGCCAAATCAGAAAGAGGAATGCGTTATGTATTATGGATTTGATATTGGCGGCACCAAAATTGCGCTCGGCGTCTTTGATGAACAGCTTAAACTGCAGTGGGAAACTCGCGTTCCCACGCCGCGCGAGAGCTACGACGAATTTTTAAACGCGGTCGCCGCCCTGGTGACCGAAGCCGATACCCGTTTCGGCGTGAAAGGCTCCGTGGGGATCGGCATTCCTGGGATGCCGGAAACGGACGACGGCACGCTGTACGCGGCCAACGTTCCCGCCGCCAGCGGCAAGCCGCTGCGAGCCGATCTCTCTGCTCGCCTTGACCGCGACGTACGCCTCGACAACGATGCCAACTGTTTTGCCCTCTCCGAAGCCTGGGACGATGAGTTCCGTCATTATCCTTTAGTCATGGGGCTGATCCTCGGCACCGGCGTCGGCGGCGGGATCATCATCGACGGCAAACCGATTACCGGGCGCAGCTATATCACCGGCGAGTTCGGTCATATTCGGCTGCCGGTCGATGCACTTGAGGTGGTCGGACGCGATTTTCCCCTGACGCGCTGCGGCTGCGGACAGCACGGCTGTATTGAGAATTATCTTTCCGGTCGCGGGTTTGCATGGCTTTACGAACACTTCTATCATCAGAAACGTGAGGCCCCGGAAATCATCACCTTGTGGGAGCAGGGCGATGAACAGGCTCGCGAACACGTTGAACGCTATCTTGATCTGCTGGCGGTGTGTCTGGGCAATATTCTGACCATCGTCGATCCCGATTTACTGGTGATCGGTGGCGGGTTATCCAACTTCTCGGCGATCACCGAGCACCTGTCCGGGCGACTGCCCCGACATCTGCTGCCGGTCGCCCGCGTACCGCGTATCGAACGTGCGCGCCATGGGGATGCCGGAGGCATGCGCGGTGCGGCATTCCTTCATCTCACCCGCTAGTTATACGAGGTTTTTATGCTGTCGCGTCGGTTAGGTCGACTGAGCCGTTTTCGCAAAACTAAACGCCGCCTGCGTGAGCGCTTGCGCCAGCGGATCTTTTTCAGAGACAGGGTGATACCAGAAGGTATGGAAAAGCCAAGAGTGGTGGTGCTGACGGGGGCGGGGATCTCCGCCGAATCCGGAATTCGCACCTTCCGCGCCACTGACGGACTGTGGGAAGAGCACCGCGTGGAAGACGTGGCAACGCCGGAAGGTTTTGCCCGTAATCCTCAGCTGGTGCAGACGTTTTACAACGACCGCCGCCGACAGCTTCAGTCGCCGGAGATTGCGCCCAATGCGGCGCATCTGGCGCTGGCGAAGCTCGAAGAGGCTCTAGGCGACCGCTTTCTGCTGGTGACGCAGAACATCGACAACCTGCACGAGCGCGCCGGGAACCACAACATTATCCATATGCACGGCGAGCTGCTGAAGGTGCGCTGCGCGTGGAGCGGGCAGGTGCTGGACTGGACGGGTGATATCACTCCGGACGATAAGTGCCACTGCTGCCAGTTCCCGTCACCCCTGCGTCCACACGTGGTATGGTTCGGCGAAATGCCGCTGGGGATGGATGAGATCTACAGCGCGCTGGCGATGGCCGATGTGTTTATCGCGATTGGCACCTCCGGGCATGTCTATCCGGCGGCGGGTTTTGTCCACGAGGCGCGGCTGCATGGGGCGCATACGGTGGAGCTGAATCTGGAGCCGAGCCAGGTCGGCAGCGAGTTTGAAGAGAAACAGTATGGTCTGGCGAGCGAGGTGGTGCCAGATTTTGTCGAGAAGCTGTTGAAGGGATTGTAGTTTATTTTCCCCTCACCCTAACCCTCTCCCCAAAGGGAGAGGGGACCGCTCGGAGCCGTCTTTTCTCCCTCGCCCCTTTGGGGAGAGGGCCGGGGTGAGGGGCCCAAACCGCACGAACTTAACGACCGGCCTTCAACTTCTGATAATAATCTTCATAAATGCGGCTCGCGTCGCCCACGTCGTTTTGCCACTCGCCTTTCTTCACGGTTTCCGCATCCGGATACAGTGACTTATCGTTCGCCACTTCCGGGCTCAGCAGCTTGCGGGCCGCCAGGTTTGGCGTGGGATAACCGATGGTTTCCGCCACCTGTTTTGCCACTTCCGGGCGCAGCAGGAAGTTAATCAGCTTCATCGCGCCGTCGACGTTTTTGGCGTTAGACGGAATGGACAGGCTGTCCATCCAGAAGATCCCGCCTTCCTTCGGCCAGACCACCTGCAAAGGCGTACCCGCCTGACGCGCCACGTACGCCGAGCCGTTCCACACCATCCCCAGATTCACTTCGCCTTCCATATACGGGTTCGCCGGGTTGTCGGAGTTAAATGCCGCCACGTTTGGCATCAGCTTTTTCAGCTCGTTGTAGGCCGCTTCAATCTCTTTCGGATCGGTGGTGTTACCGGAATAACCCAATTTACGCAGCGCCATCTGGAACACTTCGCGCGCATCGTCGGTCAGCAGCAGGCTGCCTTTGTATTCTGGCTTCCACAGGTCGGCCCAGCTGGTGACGGTTTTCGGATCAATTTCGTCGCTGTTCACGCCGATCGCGGTCGCGCCCCAGATGTACGGAATGGAGTAGTCATTGTTCGGATCGAACGGCTTATTCAGCATCTCCGGATCGAGATTGCTGAAATTGGTCAGCCTGGTTTTGTCGATCTTCTGGATCATCCCTTCTTTGCGCATTTTGTCGACAAAGTAGGTCGACGGCACCACCAAATCGTACGCGCCGTCTTTGTAGGTTTTGAGCTTGGCATACATGGTCTCGTTCGACTCGTAGGTCGAATAGATCACCTTGATCCCGGTCTCTTTGGTGAACTGCTCCAGCAGGCCCGGCGGCACATACTCGGTCCAGTTGTAGAAGTAGAGCGTTTTACTGTCGTCGGCGTGAGCGGCACCCATTCCGAGCACCAGCGCGGCGGCGGCAAGCATTTTTTTCATTTTGACGTCCCCTGAGATTTGGTTGTATCACGAGCAATAATCTGGCTGGCAATCACCATCACCAGCGACAGCACCAGCAGTATCGTCGCCAGCGCGTTCACCTCAGGTGACACGCCGACTTTCACCATCGAATAGATCTTCAACGGCAGAATTTCATAACCTGGGCCGGTGACGAACGACGAAACCACGACGTCGTCCATCGACAGGGTAAAGCTCAACAGCCATCCGGCGGCGACCGCGGGCATCGCCAGCGGCAGAATGATTTTGCGCAGAATGGTCATTTCACTCGCCCCCAGATCCTTCGCCGCTTCCAGCATCCGCACGTCAAAGCCCTTCAGACGGGAGTAAACCGTCACCACCACGAAGGGCAGGCAGAAGGTGATGTGGGAGAAGAGCAGCGACCAGAAGCCAAGCTGAATGCCGAGGAGCATAAACAGCACCAGCAGGGAAATCGCCATCACGATGTCCGGCGACATCATCACCACAAACAGCATCCCGCTGACAAACGGCTTACCGCGAAAACGGTAGCGATAAAGCGCCACGGCGGTCAGGGAGCCAATCAGCGTGGCGAAGGTCGCGGAGACAATCGCCATCGTCAGAGAGTGCTGTGCTGCCTGCAGCAGGCTGTCGTTGTTCATCAGCAGGCTGTACCAGTTGGTGGTAAAGCCTTGCCAGTTAATCCCGAAGCGTGAGCTGTTAAACGAGTTCACGATCAAAATGATAATCGGAATGTAAAGGAATGCGTAAATGGCGGACATAAAAGCGCCGCGCAGCAGACGACCGATCATTCGAGATCTCCCTTCTTATTCAGCCAGCGGGAGGCGCGCCAGTAGACGAGCAGCATCAGGCCCATTACTACCGTCAGCGTAATGCTGGTGGCCGAGCCAAACGGCCAGTCGCGAATGTTCAGGAACTGACTCTTAATCACGTTGCCGATCAGCAGGTTTTTCGCGCCGCCCATCAGATCCGAGACGTAGAACAGCCCCATCGCCGGGAGCATCACCAGCAGACAACCGGCAATAATGCCCGGCATGGTCAGCGGAATAATGATCCGCAGGAAGGTTTGCAGCTTGCTGGCCCCGAGATCGCGTGCCGCTTCGAGCAGCGGTTTATCGAGCTTTTCGATGCTGGAGTAAAGCGGCATCACCATAAACGGCAGCAGGATATAGACCAGACCAATAATCACCGCGCCCGGCGTGAACATGATGCGGATCGGCGTATCAATCACCCCCAGCCAGAGCAGAAACTCGTTCAGATAACCTTTGGTGCTGAGGAAAATCTTCAGGCCGTAGATGCGGATCAGCGAGTTGGTCCAGAAGGGAACAATCAGCAGAAACAGCAGCAGCGGACGGATTTTTTGCGGCAGCCGCGCCAGAAACCAGGCGAAGGGATATCCCAGCACCAGGCAGGCGAGGGTGGCGATCAGCGCCATGTTGAGGGAGTGCAGCAGGACCTCGAAGTAGAGCGGGTCCAGCAGGCGCGCGTAGTTATCCAGCGTAAAGACCAGGCTGACGAAGTTCGTGTCGTCGCGGGTCAGAAAACTGGTGACAATGATCATCAGGTTGGGCAGGAAAACAAACAACACAAGCCAACCCACGATCGTGGCGATCACCGCGTTCTGGAATTTACTGGTGTTCTTCATCAGCCAGCACAACCTCCCAGCTCTCTACCCAGTTAACGACCATTTTCTGATCGAGCGGATGGTCAAAGTCCGGGTCGTCCTCGTTAAAGAACTCGCTGACCATCACCATTTTGCCGTTTTCCAGCTCAACCACCGATTCCAGAGTCATACCTTTGTAGTTACGCTCGCGGATGTAGCCGATCAGGCCTTCCACGTCGGTGCTGTCGTGGATCTCATCGACGCGCAGATCTTCCGGGCGCAGCATGACGTTCAGCTTCTGGCCTTTTTCGACGGCAAAGTTGACGTAGATATTGCACTCGCGGCCTTCGACGCTGGCGCGCACGCGCTGGTCGTCAAGGCGTTCGATCACCGTGGCGTCGAAGATATTGATCTCGCCAATGAAACTGGCGACAAACAGGTTTTTCGGCTCTTCGTAGATTTCGCGCGGCGTGCCGTCCTGCTCAATTTTGCCGTCGCGCATCACCACGATACGGTCCGACATGGTCAGGGCTTCTTCCTGATCGTGGGTGACGAACACAAAGGTAATGCCAAGCTTACGCTGCAGGGCTTTCAGTTCGTTCTGCATCTGCTTGCGCAGCTTGTAGTCGAGCGCGGAGAGGGACTCATCCAGCAGCAGCAGGCGCGGTTTATTGACCACCGCACGGGCAATCGCTACGCGCTGTTGCTGGCCGCCGGAGAGCTGATGGGGCTTACGCTGGGCGAACTCGTCGAGCTGCACCATACGCAGGGCATCGTTCACGCGGGGCGTGATTTGCTCGTTAGGGGTTTTCTGCATGCGCAGGCCGAAGGCCACATTTTCGAACACGGTCATGTGCGGGAAAAGGGCGTAGCTCTGAAAGACGGTGTTAACGTGACGATGTTCGGCGGGAACATCGGTGATGTTCTGATTTTCAAGATGAATTTGGCCGTTGTCGACGTTTTCCAGTCCGGCAATCAGGCGCAGAACGGTTGTCTTGCCGCAGCCGGAAGGGCCAAGCAGCGTAAGAAACTCACCGTTATTGATAGTCAGGTTAAGATCGTCAATGACGGTTTTACCATCGAAACTTTTGCTGATCCCCGACAGAAGAACCAGCGGTGACAGTGTTCCCGGTTGTGTATTCAATTTTTGGCGCTGTCCCATATAAACGCGTCGGTGGGTTTACCGACAGCGGGGTTTGTGTGTAACCACCTTGGTGACTCTTAATGAGGGCGGTCATTCTACGGCAAACCACTGAAATCACCAATCCTTGTGACTGATTGATAAGCTACATTTATTAACGAATCACGACAAAATCGAAAATATTCTCGTTTACGGGATAAAAGTGACCTGACGCAATATTTGGGATTTGATGCTTCCTGATAATGTTGTCACAAAAAGTGAGGGTGACTGCATGGAAAAATTACTTGAGCGTTTTTTACAGTACGTTTCGCTGGATACCCAATCTAAAGCGGGTGTCCGACAGGTGCCGAGCACCGAGGGCCAGTGGAAGCTTTTAAACCTGCTGAAGGATCAGCTGGAGGAGCTCGGCCTGGTCAACGTGACCTTAAGCGAGAAGGGCACTGTGATGGGGACGCTGCCGTCGAACGTCAAAGGTTCGGTTCCGGCGATTGGATTCATTTCTCACGTTGATACCTCACCTGATTTTAGCGGTAAAAACGTCAACCCGCAGATCGTGGAAAACTACCGCGGCGGTGATATCGCGCTCGGTATCGGCGATGAAGTATTGTCGCCGGTGATGTTCCCGGTGCTGCACCAGCTGCTGGGCCAGACGCTGATCACCACCGACGGCAAAACGCTGCTGGGTGCGGATGATAAAGCGGGCGTCGCGGAGATCATGACCGCCCTGGCGGTGCTGAAAGGCAAAAACATTCCTCACGGTGATATCCGCGTCGCCTTTACGCCCGATGAAGAGGTGGGCAAAGGGGCGAAGCATTTCGACGTGGAAGCGTTCGACGCGAAGTGGGCCTACACCGTCGACGGCGGTGGCGTGGGTGAGCTGGAGTTTGAAAACTTTAACGCGGCTTCAGTCACCATCAAAATCGTTGGCAACAATGTGCATCCTGGGTCGGCGAAAGGGGTGATGGTCAACGCGCTGTCGCTGGCTTCGCGGATTCATGCGGAAGTCCCGGCGGAAGAGAGTCCGGAGCAGACCGACGGGTACGAAGGTTTTTACCATCTGACCAGCATCAAAGGCACGGTAGACAGCGCGCAGATGCACTACATCGTCCGCGATTTTGACCGCAAAGCCTTTGAAGCGCGTAAGCGTAAGATGATGGAGATCGCCAAAAAAGTCGGCAAAGGGCTGCACCCGGATTGCTACATTGAGCTGATCATCGAAGACAGTTACTACAACATGCGCGAGAAGGTGATGGAGCATCCGCATATTCTCGACATCGCCCAGCAGGCGATGCGCGATTGCGACATCGAACCGCAGCTGAAACCGATTCGCGGCGGCACCGACGGGTCGCAACTCTCCTTCATGGGACTGCCGTGTCCGAACCTGTTTACCGGTGGGTATAACTACCACGGCAAGCACGAGTTTGTGACGCTGGAAGGGATGGAGAAAGCGGTGAAGGTGATTGTGCGGATTGCGGAGTTAACGGCGAAGCAGTGAATAAACGCCCGGTGGCGCTGCGCTTACCGGGCCTACAAAATCCGAATCGTAGGTCGGGTAAGGCGAAGCCGCCACCCGACACCCTGCACCCGGAAAAGGATTTCCCATGTCAAATTACCGCCGCAACTATATCCCTGGTGGAACCTGGTTTTTCACCGTTAATCTGCAAAATCGCCAGAGCGATCTGCTGACCCGCCATATCGATCACCTGCGCGGCGCATTACAAACTGTTAAACGCGCCAAACCCTTCACCATCAACGCCTGGGTGGTGCTTCCTGAACATATGCACTGCATCTGGACCTTACCGGAAAACGATGATGATTTTTCGGGCCGCTGGCGGGAAATCAAGAAAACCTTTACCCGCGCGATTGAAATGCGTCACGTGTGGCAATCACGATTCTGGGAACATACGATTCGCAACGAAGAGGATTTCCGGCGGCATATAGATTACGTGTATATCAATCCGGTCAAACATGGACATGTCACCCGCGTGGCGGATTGGCCGTTTTCAACGTTTCATCGCGATGTGCGCGACGGTTTATATCCGGAGGATTGGGCCGGTGAACCAGAAGATTTGGTGGCCGGGGAACCGAAATAAAAGCCGGGTGGCGGCTACGCCTTACCCGGCCTACAAAACCTGAATCGTAGGTCGGGTAAGCGAAGCGCCACCCGACATCAACAAACCGCACCGTTTTTGTAGGTCGGTCCGACACACGCAGCCAACTCAGTCCTCGAAGAACCAATACCCGCTATTCACCAGCGCCGCCAACATGGCGAGGAAGGACGGATCTTCCAGCGCATCGCCGAAGGTCTCTGCATTCAGCACCATATGGCTGGCCAGGGCTTCCAGCGCCGGACGGTGCGGGGAATCCAGCTTCTCGCCGTTGACGAAAATATCGTCGCCAATACGCAGCACGCGCAACCCACCCAGACGCACCAGCGAATCACCCTGCTGCAGGGCGTCGTAAATCTCATCCGGCTGATAAGGCGGCTCGGCGGGGGCAACGTCCAGCTCGTGACGCGACTGGCTGACAAACTCGCCAAACCACTGACGGAAATGTTCTGGCTCGTTAATCAGACCGAGCATCATCTCGCGCAGCTTATCCAGCTCCTGCGGCAGAATATCCGCAGGATGCTCACGCGCAGGCACGTCCGGATCGCTGTAGCGATGGCTGCCCAGCTCGCGTTGCAGCACGTAATCCGCAAATCCGCTGATCATCTCGCGGCCGCTTGGCGCGCGGAAACCGACCGAATAGTTCAGGGAGTTTTCGAGGGAATAGCCTTCGTGCGGGAATCCTGGCGGAATATAGAGAATATCGCCCGGCTCCATCTCTTCGTCGATGATGCCTTCAAACGGGTCGACCTGAAGCAGGTCTGGATGCGGGCAGTGCTGTTTCATCGGCACTTTCTCGCCGACGCGCCAGCGACGACGGCCGGTACCCTGAATGATAAACACGTCGTACTGATCGAGGTGCGGACCCACGCCGCCACCCGGCACGGAGAAGGAGATCATCAGATCGTCCATGCGCCAGTCTGGCAGGGCGCGGAACGGATGCATCAGCGCAGCGGTAGGTTCATGCCAGTGGTTCACGGCCTGCACCAGCAGCGACCAGTTGGTCTCGCCGAGGTGATCGTAACTTTCAAAAGGACCGTGACTGACCTGCCATTTCCCCTCCTGATGACTCACCAGGCGGCTGTCGACTTCGTTTTCCATCGCCAGTCCAGCCAGTTCATCCGGCGAGATCGGGTCGACAAAATTGCTGATCCCGCGTTTCAGAACGACAGGGCGTTTTTGCCAGTAACGTTCGATAAACTCGGGCCAGTTAAGTGTTAATTGATAATCCATAATTATATTTCCGCAGGCTCTTACTGACTCGGATTATAACGGAAGCGCAAGAGCCTGCGCGCGAGAATCTCGCTTTTTTCACATTCCGTTCTAACTATCGTCAGAAGAGGGATGCTGACGACCAAAAATGGCGACCATCCGCGCGCCGCCCAGCAGGCTGTCGCTGGTTTCGATTCGCCCGTTGTACTGATCGACAATCTCCTGCGCGACGGATAATCCCACGCCCTGACCGGGGCGCAGGGTGTCGGCGCGTTGACCGCGGTCAAACACCACGTCGCGTTTGTTTTGCGGAATGCCGGGGCCGTCATCCTCGACGATGATTTGCAGCTCGTCATCGGTCTGATGCGCAGACACTTCCACAAACTCGAGGCAATATTTGCAGGCGTTATCCAGCAGGTTGCCCATCACTTCCATAAAGTCATTTTTCTCGCCGACAAAACTGATCTCCGGCGAAATATCGAGGCTAATGTTCACCCCTTTACGTTGATAAACTTTATTCAGCGCCGAGGTCAGGCTGTCCAGCAGCGGGGCGACAGGGTGCAGCTCGCGGCTCAGCAACGGGCTGCCCGAGCGCATACTGGCGCGGTGCAGGTAATAGCCAATCTGCTGGGAGATACGGCTGATCTGCTCAAGCATCACCGGCTCGGCGTCGTCGACGCTGAGCTTCGAGCTGCGCATGGATCGCAGGGTGCTCTGCATCACCGCCAGCGGGGTTTTCAGGCTGTGTGTCAGATCGGTCAGCGTGGTGCGGTATTTATCGTACCGCTCGCGCTCGCTTTTCAGCAGACGGTTGAGGTTGCGCACCAGGCTGGTGAGTTCGCGGGTGGTTTGCGGATTGAGTTTATCCCGGTTGTGCTCTTCGAGTTCGCGGACCTCTTTCGCCAGCGATTCAATAGGGCGCAGGCTCCACCAGGCGGCGACCCACAGGAGCGGGATCACCAGCAGCAGGTTAGCTGCCAGAACATACACGAACCAGCTCCAGACCATATAGGAGCGTTTAAGCTCAACCGGAATGGTGTCGATCACCACGATGGTGAGCTGCGGCATATCCATGGTCGCGGGATAGAGATTGATCGCCACCGAGTGGGTCATCTCCGTGTTGTCGTCGTCCTCGCGGATCTCGTCGAGCTGACGCTGCATCGAGGCGTCGTTGCCCAGCAGGCTGCTGGTTGCGTTCAGATCGGCTTCGAGCTCGTGGAAGCCGTTGGTTTTCAGCCACTCCGGGCGAATACTTTTTTCCAGCCACGGCACATGGCGTTGCGCCCACAGCAGCTGGCCTTTTTCATCATAAATCAGCGCCATCGTCGGACTCTGCCGGTTCAGGTTCTCCGGCATTTCCACGCTGATGCGATTGTTTTCCCATTTAGCCAGGGTATAAAAGAGATTGCTCTCGCCGCGCAGCAGGCGGAAGGTGGTTTTGTCGAAGCTGACGCTATACCCGACCAGCGCCACCATGCCGTACGCGAGTGACAGGATTAGCACCACGGCGGCAGTGGCCAGCAAAAAGCGGACCCGCAGCGACAGCGGCAAAAAGTGGCGAAGGATTTTTTTCATTTAGCGTAATTCAAACAGGTATCCCTGACCCCTCACCGTGGTGATGACGTCCTGCGGATACTGCGCCTGGATTTTTTTACGCAGGCGGCCCATCAGCACGTCGATGGTGTGGCTTTCGCGCAGCTCGGCATCCGGATAAAGCTGGAGCATTAAGGAATCCTTGCTCACCACTTTGCCGCTGTTGCGGATCAGCGTTTCCATAATGGTGTATTCAAACGCCGTCAGTTTGATGACTTCGTCGTTGATCGAGAATTCACGACGCGAGAGATCGACCTGGAAAGGAGGAAGAGAGATCACCTGTGACGCCAGGCCGCTGTTACGGCGCATCAACGCCTGCATACGGGCGGCCACTTCTTCGATGTGGAAAGGTTTGGTCACATAGTCGTCGGCACCCGCGCTGAGCACTTCGACTTTATCCTGCCAGCCTTCGCGGGCGGTTAAAACCAGCACCGGGAGCGAGACATCGTGGCTGCGCCAGCGGCGGATCAGCGACAGACCGTCTTCGTCCGGCAGCCCCAGATCGACGATGGCGATATCGGGCAGGTGTTCATTGAGATAATAATCCGCTTCTTTTGCGTCTTCCGCGTCGTCGACCTGATGCCCCAGTTCCTGAAGCTGAACTTTCAGGTGATGACGTAGCAATGCATTATCCTCAACAACCAGTACGCGCATCATCTCTTCTCCCTAACATGAATGGTATGAATAGTTTAACGTGATTATGTTGTTACGGGGATAAACATTGCGTAAACCGCAGAGGAAGGAACCCTCTTTCCGGGCGGAAAGAGGGTGAGGGGAATTACTTCAGCTCATCAACCATAGCAATAGCGCGGCCAATGTAGTTCGCCGGCGTCATCGCTTTCAGGCGCGTTTTCTCTTCTTCTGGCACATCCAGACCGTCGATAAACTGCTTCATGCCTTCGGCGTCGACACGCTTGCCGCGGGTCAGCTCTTTCAGTTTTTCGTATGGCTTTTCAATGCCGTAACGGCGCATCACGGTCTGGATTGGCTCCGCCAGCACTTCCCAGTTGTGATCCAGCTCGTCCAACAGACGGTCGCGGTTCACTTCCAGTTTGCTCACCCCTTTCAGGGTGGACTGGTAGGCGATCAGCGCATAGCCAATACCCACGCCGAGGTTACGCAGCACGGTGGAGTCGGTCAGGTCACGCTGCCAGCGGGAGACCGGCAGTTTGCTCGCCATATGCTGCAGCAGGGCATTCGCCAGGCCCAGGTTGCCTTCGGAGTTTTCGAAGTCAATCGGGTTCACTTTGTGCGGCATGGTTGAAGAGCCGATTTCACCGGCGATGGTTTTCTGTTTGAAGTGGTTCAGGGCTACGTAGCCCCACACATCTCGGTCGAAGTCGATCAGGATGGTGTTGAAGCGCGCGATGCAGTCAAACAGCTCGGCGATGTAGTCGTGCGGCTCGATCTGAGTGGTGTACGGGTTCCACTGAATGCCCAGAGAAGTCACGAACTCTTCGCTGAACTGGTGCCAGTCCACTTCCGGGTAAGCGGCGATGTGGGCGTTATAGTTCCCGACCGCGCCGTTGATTTTACCGAGGATCTCAACCTGCTCCAGCTGGCGATACTGACGCTCCATGCGGTACGCCACGTTCGCCATCTCTTTACCCATCGTGGACGGGGTGGCTGGCTGACCGTGGGTACGGGAGAGCAGTGGGATATCACGGTATTGCACGGCCAGATCTTTCACCGCGTCGATGATTTTGCGCCAGTAAGGCAGCACCACGTCCTGACGCGCGGTAGAGAGCATCAGCGCGTGAGACAGGTTGTTGATATCTTCTGAAGTACAGGCGAAGTGGATGAACTCAGACACCGCGTGCAGCGCCGGTACGCTTTCCACTTTCTCTTTCAGGAAGTATTCAACCGCTTTCACGTCGTGGTTGGTGGTGCGCTCAATGGTTTTGATACGCGCCGCGTCTTCTTCGCTGAACTCCGCGACGATTTTATCAAGGTAATCGTTTGCCTGGGCGTCAAAAGCAGGAACTTCCTTGATTGCTGCCTGGGTAGCTAACTTTTGCAGCCAGCGCACTTCAACCTGTACACGGAACTTCAGCAGACCATATTCGCTGAAGATCCCGCGCAGCGCGCTGACTTTATCGCCGTAACGTCCATCGACAGGGGAAACGGCGGTCAGTGAGGATAATTCCATAATTCGCAACTCCGGGAGGTTAACAATGAGCAAGAATTTGTTTTGCCTGAGTCGTCAGGCGATTACGAGAGAACATTAACTGCAGTCGGCCACCGCCAACCTGATGCCACAGCACGGCGGCACGAATACCGGCCAGCAGCGAGGCGCGAACCTTCGCCTGCACCTGCGGGCTTTGCAGCACGGCAGGGGAGCCGGTGACCTGGATGCGCGGCCCCAGCGGGCTGATGACATCGACATAAATCGCGGCCATCGCACTCATCAGGGTTTCGGACTGCAAATCAAAATGGTCGAGCTGACGCTGCAGGCCGTCAATGCGGTTGCCGAGCGTGTCCATCGCGCCTTTTGCGCCGCTCAGCTTACGCTCCAGCACCATCAGGCTTAAGGTGTAGCGGGTCAGCTCTGCATTCAGCCCCTGACGGTTGCTGGCATTCAGCACCCCGAGCAGGGTTTCGAGACCGAGGCGAAGATTGGTTTCGCTGCCACCGAACACGCCCAGCGTCGAGCCGGGGTTAAGGTCGATAACGCTGTTGAGCGAAACGTGCAGCGCATCAGCGTCGCAATGACCCTGATGTGCCAGCTGTTGCACCAGACGGGCGGACTGGCAAATACCTGCCAGCGCCAGGGTGATGTCATAGTAATTCTTCGCCACACGTGCTCCTTTTGGTGTGAAATCGGTTTATTCGGCCAGCGGCAGACGCTGTTCAATGATCCCGCCGCCAAGGCAAATTTCGCCGCTGTAGAAGACGGCGGACTGGCCTGGCGTGACGGCAGAAACTGGCTCGTCGAAGCGCACTTCGATACGCTCGTCATCAATGGCCGTGACGGTGCAAGGGATATCTGTCTGACGATAACGGGTTTTCACCGTGCAGCGCAGGGTGCCGATGAACGGCTCGCGATCGACCCAGTGCAGCTGTTGGGCAATCAGGCCGACGGACATCAGACGCGGATGCTCGTGTCCCTGCGCCACCACCAGAATATTGTTTTCGACATCTTTATCGACCACGTACCACGGCTCTTCGCTGCCTTCTTTGGTGCCGCCGATCCCCAGACCTTTACGCTGGCCCAGAGTGTGGTACATCAGCCCCTGATGCTCGCCGACGTCATCCCCGTCAACGGTGATGATTTTGCCCGGCTGAGCAGGCAGGTAACGCCCGAGGAATTCGCGGAATTTACGCTCGCCGATAAAACAGATGCCGGTGGAGTCTTTTTTCTTTGCGGTGATCAAATCCAGATCTTCGGCGATTTTACGCACTTCCGGTTTTTCCAGCTCACCGACCGGGAACAGGCTTTGCGCAATCTGCTCGTGGCCTAAAGTGTAGAGGAAATAGCTCTGATCTTTGTTGCCGTCGAGACCGCGCAGCAGCTGGCTTTTGCCATCGACATCCGCGCGGCGTACGTAGTGACCGGTCGCGATGTAATCTGCGCCCAGGTCTTCAGCGGCGAATTCGAGGAAGGCTTTGAATTTGATCTCTTTGTTGCAGAGGATGTCCGGGTTTGGGGTGCGGCCCGCTTTGTACTCTTCGAGGAAGAGTTCGAACACGTTGTCCCAGTACTCTGCGGCAAAGTTTACGGTATGCAGCTCAATGCCGAGTTTGTCGCACACGGCCTGCGCATCCGCAAGATCCGCTGCCGCCGTACAGTATTCCTCGCCATCGTCTTCCTCCCAGTTCTTCATGAACAGGCCTTCCACTTGATAGCCCTGCTGTTGCAGCAGGTAGGCGGAAACGGAGGAATCGACACCGCCGGACATGCCGACGATCACTTTTTTCTGGCTGTTATCTGACATGGAATACTCACGACATTGAACTTAAAGGCGGCGTATTCTATCACGCGCCCCCCGCATTGGCACCCTCTGTAAACGGCCAGTTAAATTCTGCGATCACCTCAAGCGGCAGGCGGCTGCCAGACTGATAGCAGCGAATGCTTTCGGCAACCAGCGGTGAGCGCAGGTTTGGCGCGTTCAGGATCTCCTCAGCCGTCACCCACAGGCAGCGGTCGATATCATCGTCGTGCGGCTCAGTGGCGCACATTTCGTTAAGTTCGACGACGAATAAAAAGCGCAGGAACGGCGTGCGATCCGGGGCGATCCACTGATGCAGACGCACAAAGTGCTGCGGCTCGGCGTGGATGCCTGTCTCTTCCCACAGCTCGCGACGCGCGGCCTGGACCAGCGTTTCGTCGGCTTCAAGATGGCCTGCGGGCTGGTTCCAGAGCGCTTTGCCGTTGATGGTCTCTTCGACGACCAGGAATTTGCCTTCGGCGTGCACCAGGGTGGCGACGGTAACGTGTGGTTTAAACATCTGTTCTCCTTAGATTGAGTCGATCGGGATCTCTCGCCATTCACCGGACGCCAGAGTGTCGAGCGTCAATGTGCCCATCGCATAGCGTATCAGGCGCAACGTGGGAAAACCGACGTGCGCCGTCATGCGTCGCACCTGGCGGTTCCGTCCTTCGTATAAGGTGATTTTCAGCCAGCTGGTGGGGATGGTTTTGCGTTCGCGAACCGGCGGATTGCGCGGCCATAACCACGCTGGCTCTTCGACGAGCTCGATGCCCGCGGGCAGGGTGGGGCCGTCGTTAAGTGTCACGCCATTGCGCAGGGCATCCATCGCCTCTGCCGTCGGTTCGCCCTCCACCTGCACGTAGTAAATCTTACCGGTGCGCTTGCCCGGTTGAGTCAGTCGCGCCTGTAGCTGACCGTCATTAGTCAGCACAAGCAGGCCTTCGCTGTCGCGATCCAGGCGGCCAGCGGCATAAATTCCTTGTAACGGGATGTAATCTTTCAGGGTGCTGCGTCCCGCCTCGTCCGTGAACTGCGGCAGCACATCATAAGGTTTATTGAAGATAACCAGCCGCTTCGGTCCAGTGTCAGGCTTTTTTTTGGCGCTGCGTCGCGTGCTGAATCGTTCAACTTGGTGATTTCTAAAAGAAGTTTTGTTCATAGTGTTTTCAGAATGGGTGTATTCGAGCATTATAACGGAAATTCATGAGTGATTGGCGCGAGCCTGATATTCGAGTAGTATGAGCTCGCATATTACAACTCATTAACAAAAAACCAGAAGCGCTCGAAGGAGAGGTTAATGGAAAGCAAAGTAGTCGTTCCGGCGGAAGGTAAGAAGATCACCCTGCAAGATGGCAAACTGAACATCCCTCACAACCCAATCATTCCTTTCATTGAAGGTGATGGTATCGGTGTGGATGTGACGCCAGCCATGATCAAAGTGGTGGATGCCGCCGTGCAGAAAGCCTATAAGGGCGAGCGGAAAATTTCCTGGATGGAAATCTATACCGGCGAAAAATCTACCCAGCTGTATGGCCAGGATGTCTGGCTGCCAGAAGAAACTCTGGACCTGATTCGTGATTACCGCGTTGCCATCAAAGGCCCGCTGACTACCCCGGTCGGTGGCGGTATTCGTTCCCTGAACGTTGCGCTGCGCCAGCAGCTTGACCTGTACGTGTGTCTGCGCCCGGTGCGTTACTACGCGGGCACGCCAAGCCCGGTTAAACACCCTGAGCTGACCAACATGGTGATCTTCCGTGAAAACTCCGAAGACATCTATGCCGGTATCGAGTGGAAAGCCGACAGCGCCGAAGCCGAGAAAGTGATCAAGTTCCTGCGCGATGAGATGGGCGTGACGAAGATTCGTTTCCCTGAACATTGCGGCATCGGCATCAAGCCATGCTCCGAAGAAGGCACTAAACGCCTGGTGCGTGCAGCCATCGAATACGCGATCACCAACGACCGTGATTCCGTGACCCTGGTGCACAAAGGCAACATCATGAAATTCACCGAAGGCGCTTTCAAAGACTGGGGTTACCAGTTGGCGCGTGAGGAGTTTGGTGGTGAGCTGATCGACGGCGGCCCATGGGTGAAAATCAAGAACCCAAATACCGGCAAAGAGATCGTGGTTAAAGACGTGATCGCCGATGCGTTCCTGCAGCAGATCCTGCTGCGTCCGGCGGAATACGACGTGATCGCCTGTATGAACCTGAACGGTGACTACATCTCCGACGCCCTGGCAGCCCAGGTTGGCGGTATCGGTATCGCTCCAGGCGCCAACATCGGTGACGAGTGCGCGCTGTTCGAAGCCACCCACGGTACCGCACCAAAATACGCAGGCCAGGATAAAGTGAACCCAGGTTCTATCATCCTGTCCGCGGAAATGATGTTGCGTCATATGGAATGGTTCGAAGCCGC
The DNA here is from genome assembly GCF_058791735.1 of Lelliottia sp. EB106-05-01-XG201. NCBI lineage: Bacteria > Pseudomonadati > Pseudomonadota > Gammaproteobacteria > Enterobacterales > Enterobacteriaceae > Lelliottia > Lelliottia sp. EB106-05-01-XG201. Next base: position 2,851,532 of record NZ_JBYTDV010000001.1, on the reverse strand, counting down.
AGACCTGATCGTCAAAGGTATGGAAGGCGCGATTAACGCTAAGACCGTGACTTATGATTTTGAACGTCTGATGGAAGGCGCTAAGCTGCTGAAATGTTCCGAGTTTGGTGACGCGATCATTAAAAACATGTAATCCATTTTCGGGATTAAATGAAAACGGGAGCCGATGGGCTCCCGTTTTTTTATGTCTGTTTAGGTGTGACTTTGCCTTGTAAGAGTCGCTTACAGGTACTTCACAGAGATGGTTGCCTGGCCGTCCAGAGGGGTGTCATCGGTAATCGCCAGAGTGGCAGTATCCTGGATTGATGCGCCAACAGTCAAAACATCACTGGCTGTGGTGATTGCAACGGGATTACCCTGAGTATCAGCGAAGGTGATCAGTCGGCTACCGTCTGGGTGGTTATAGACGTCACCAGCCTCTGGGGCCCAGTTGGCACCATTATCAACAGAATCTGCCAGATGCCCAGGGGCTGAATCAACTGTGGCTTGATCGTAAATGGCAACGAGACCATATGAACCTAATTTGACATGATCTGCTGTTTCGCCCAGACCAAACTCATTGGCTGCGGTTGTAACAGCACTGCCTACTTTCGGAGCTGTATCGACAACACTTGAAGATTTATCATCCATTGTCGTCCAGGCTACTTTAGTTGGACTTGTGCAGCTCAGAGTCAGGGTAATATTCTTATCACCCAACTGGTTTACGGCAGTATCACTCAGAGAAGCGATCGGCAGTGTTCCATAATCCACTACGCCACCGGATGAAAGAGAAGGCGTACAGGAACCCATAATTAACTTACCTTGTACTTTCAGGTCGGCAGTATCAGCTGCGAATGCTGAATTAGCGGTAGAGATAACGAGTGCAGCGGCTGCACAGAATTTAAAAATATTTTTCATGGAATAATGACTCTTCAGTTGGATGATTTAAATAAGACACTGTTGTCTTGTTGGATATATTATCTGTGTTTCCTCTCAATGCATCAATTCAATAAGCACGCAGTTATGGATTCAATGTTGAGTGTAAAATTGGACTTGAATTTATATTTATAGAAATCAGCATTTTTAATGAGGTGTGGAAATAAATGCAATTTTTTAATCTAGATAGAATTAAGAGCAGCGACGCGTGGTAATGTAAAGGGGGAGGGATAAACAGAATCTAAAAAGACTACGGATTGCCTGAACAATCGATACTGGCAATCCGCAAAGTAGATGAGTTATAAGGCTGATTACTCGAGGTTCTTCACATCCATCAGCAAGCCCTTGCTGAGCAATATCTTACCTTCGGCCTTAAACTGGGCCAGCATCTTCATCACTGTGCTGCGCGATAGCCCGCTTTTATCGACAATATAATCAGCTGCTGTACGACGTAAACGAATAATTTCAGGTTCTGCCTGCAGCTGATACAGACAGTTAATCACCAGGGCATAGCTGGATACCCCAGCCATATTGTTAACATACTTCAGCATGTTAGCGATGGTTGTCATATGGTTGACGGAGACACCTTGCCACAGGTTTTTATCATTGATGATTTTCTCTGCCTCTACGAATGGTAGAAATTCATAACGAATGTCAGTGCAGGCACGAAAATAGAGATATGTGGTATCGAAGTAGAGGTTGATGCCGAAAATTCGCGGGGCGCTAAAGTTAACTAACAGACGGTCATCACTTGGACGACAGCCTGAAATTACACCCTCATGGAATATAAGTATATTTCTTTCCGTGAAACCATCCATTGTGACAATTTGGTTTTTACGTTTAGAAAATATATTTTCTTGTTGCGATAAGTTGTCAATTAAGAGCTGAATATGTTCCTTGGGATTTAACATGATTTTTTCCACTCGTCACTGTTGCCGTTAATGGTAGCCTATATTCAGAAGGAGGTGTGACTTGATAGCCACATAGATACGACCTGATGCATATGCAGTTTTATTACTGGCCCTCAAGCTGAACCGTCAGGTTGGTCATCAAGTTCGTTTCATCCTGGACGGAATGTATCCCCTGCTTAAGCGCGGGTCGAATATGCAAAAGTATAGAGAATTGCTGACCGGCAGGCACTTCACCGTTACGAACAGGAAGCAGGCCGTCGTTATTCAGCACCAGCACCTTTTTCCGATTTCTCTCTTGCTTAGGGACAAAGGAGCCATGGGACAGAGTCTTACCGAGATCAACGGGTTTACCGTCCAGCACCGCCTGTTGAGCAGAGATCAGAATATCTCCGTTGTCTCCAAAGCGAAACCGTCGCTCACCAGAATCATCGCTAATGAACAGCGCCATCGCTTGCGGTTCACTGCAAATAGCATTCACTCTGACCTCACGCTCATCCAGCGTATAGACACCGCCGCGATGGCTGGTAATGTCGTTGTTGCTGAGCTTGCCGTAATCAACAGTCGTATCAGAAACGGTGACGTTGCATTCGGCGCGGGCAGCATTTGCGCAGAGTAATCCCGCCAGTAGCGTGAATTTAATGATGGATTGGATTTTCATTTGCATACCCCGTTGATATTTTCATAAGTCTGATTTTCGCCACCTTTTGCCAGGGCGTAACTGATCTGGCATACGTTCACGCCATCTTCGTTCGTGAGATAAAGCGCCGGTTTGGCAGAAACGTCTTCCATAAACAGAAGGCCATCGTCCACTGCCGTGGCAGCGTAGTTACCGTCACCATCAACCACGGTACTGCCTTTTTTCAGGGTCTTACCATTTGCCATTTGCACGCGGATCATGGCCCGGTGGACATGCAGCGTATTGAACGCTACGTGTCCGACGGCTCCGCGACCTGCTGCCAGTTCACTGAAACCGTTCTCGACGTCCACATCCTGCGGAAGACTATTACTGTCCAGTTCGACTCGAACTTTGTGGTACGGATTAACGGAAGGTACGATGGCCTTGCCCCAATGATCGGTCCAGACATCACCCGCTGGGGTGTTGATTCGCGTTCCGGCCAAATCTTTACCCGCATCGATGATGGCGAATGTGTCCTTAACCGGCCAGGGTGAGAAGGTTACGCCGCTATCATGCGCAACCACGCCACCAGAAAGTGCCACACCATAGTTACGACCATCTGGACCATCGGTTCCGGCGCTAACGCCCAGTCGGGTGTAGTGCAGATTACTGTTGATCGAGCCGCTGAAGCTGTTTTCCCGATCGGCCAGATCGCGCTCGGCAGCCAGGGAATAACTGGTGCTCTGACTTATATCCCCGCTGGTCTGCAATCCGGTATTGGTCTCATGATGCATGGTGTGCGAGTAGGCGCTGACGTGCTGACCGCCAAGGGGCATGCTGATATTCACAAACACCGTGTCCCCGTTGTCTTCGCTCTCGTTGCGACCATCGTCCTGATCATCGTTTTTCTGATTCACTGAGCGCTGCCAGCTGACGTTCAGGTTCATGTGGCCAAATGACTTACCCCATGAGGCGTTCACAAATTCGCTGCCTTCGGTTCCTTCTGTACCCTGGTTCTTCGAGTAACGCAGATTAAAGGAACCCAAATTCGACAGGGAGTAATGCAGCCCTGCAGAGTATTGGCCTTCGTACTGCTGAAAATCATCCTCAAGAGAGTCTTCCAGTTCGCGATAGCCCTGGGTATAACGCGTCATGCTGACATCGGTCGTCAGTTGGCCGGACAAGGCGTAGCTGGCTGACAAGGTGCTGCTACGTCCTTTTACGCCATGCTCTTCATCCAGCGACGCCTTAAAGGTGGCCGACAGCAGCATTTTATTAAAGGGTAAGGTATCCAGCGTGAGAGCCGCAGAGTCATAGCCCTGTGCAGTCATCACGCCGGTACCGATATTCAGCCAGGGTTTGACCCGCCAGCCGTCGGAGAGGGTCGCCAGCATCGGCTGACTCTCCCCGTCGCCGTTGCTGCGATAGCGGCCCACGGCGGCAGAAAGGCCTGACGGACTGGTCAGTTGATGACTGTTCACCGCATCAGCAGGGATCACGAAATGGCTTTTACTGCCGTCGGTTTCCGTGACCGTGACATCGAGTTCGGCATTGCTGCGAATAATCGGAACATCGTTCAGAGTGAACGGACCCACGGGGACCAGAGTGGAATAGACCATCCGGCCTCCCTGGCGGACTTCAACACGCGCCTGGGCTGTGCGGGCAATACCAGAAACAGCCACACCGCTGCTGCCTTCCGGGCTCAGTGCTTCTTCCGGCATGATCTGCATACCTGAAATGGCGGTGCCAGCGAAAATCGTGCCGCCAGTGTTGATTTCACCCGCCTGGAATAATTTCTTGCTATCAACAAGCGTATGCTGCAGATAGGCGTAAAGGTTATCGGTGGTACGCGTGCCGTCATTCTCTGCCAGGGATTGTCTGCTGCGAAACAGCCAGTCATGGACGTTCAAACCCTCTTCCAACATCAGTTGCTTAGTCTCGCTGTTGCCGCTGTCAGACCTATTTTGCGTCGCGAAAGCGGTATAATTGAGAATGCCTGCCGTACCGCCCGTGCTGTAATCTTTGGCCTGATCGCCTTCGCCTGTTGTATCAATGGCCTCTTGCGGAACGACCAGATCCAGCTCTTCCTGTGCAGGAACGGGAGTAATCACTGTGCCTGGGAAGGTTTTGGTATAGTCGAAACAGGCGTTGCTCTTTTCGTCATCGCTGAGCTTTGTCACTTCATGCGGCACCACTAACGAAGCTCCCTGCAGAAAAGGGGTGGTGGCACAAAGCTGGCCATCCTGGCCAAAAGTTGCGGATACCTTTCCTTTTCTCTCGCCATTCACCACCACGGTGACCATTTTTACGCCGGGCGTAAATTTCGGTGTAGAGGCAAAATAGTGACCCAGTGAAGGATCAAGCCCACGATCTTTGATGATGCTGGTATTAAACTCCAGCGGAGCTTCAGTCGCCGAGGAAAGTACCGGATACAGGCAGCACAGTACGGCTAACGATAAATAACGACGCGATAACGAAACCATCTCAGAATACTCGGTTAGATTATTTATTCAGAGTGGCGGTGTAGCTTGGGACATCAATGCCGTAGCGACTGGCCGGGAAGAATTTTAATTGGCTATCTCCGGCAAGTGATGTTTTTGCCTGCGCAGTCAGCGTCTGACCTGGAAGAATATAAGTCTGCTTAATTTTCATTTGCGTACCTGAAGGCTGAGCCACCAGATTTTCAGCCATACGCACCACGTAAGGAGAGTCATTTTTGACAGTAACTGTGTTACCGGATGCAGACCATTTCAGCAGTGTCCAGGCATCTTTTACGACCGCAAGACTTGCCGGATGAATCAGTACCGGAATATCCTGACGAATATTAATGGACACCCGGCTGTGATCGCTTTTTATTTTCGGTGGAATACCTTCAAAGGTCACGCGCTTCAAATGTTCTGTTGTTAATGGGGCATCGGTCGCCAGAATAAAACGCAGCTGTTGGGTCTGTCCATCTTCGACACGGGTGACGGGCTGGGTGACGGTCAGATGCGTACCTGTATCCCCAGGAATATCGACAATATTGGTATACAGCAGGGAAGGGTGCGGGTCGGTATTTTTAACATTAATGCTACCGCCTTTATCCTGCTCTTCAATAATAAGCAGCGAGGATTCTGGAACCATACCCGTGGCCAGTGCGGCGGCGGATTTAATAATAAGTAATAATGTAATGAGTTTTGCTGATTTTTTCAGGTGAACCATATTATCTCCAGTCGGTAATTAAATTATATTAAAAGGCGGAGGTTGATGACGAACATCGCTATCCGATGCCGTGCATTCTAATTAGGTGCACTGTTAAAATCAGCTCGAAAATAAACCAAAAACAAAGTCAATTTGGAGTCCGATTTTGCGATTTATTTATTTGCAAAATAGAAAAACAGCCGTATATCATTAACTTCTGAACAGATTCACTAAGGGTATTCATAATATGGATGCTGTATTTACCCGTGCTCAAAATGGGAACTGGCAATGATAAAATCATTAATGCGTGCAACAGCGGTTGTCCCGCTGCTGCTTTCACCTGATGTCATGGCCGCAGATACCGCGATTATCAAAGTCCAGGCCATGCTGGTAATGGGCTCCTGTACACCTTCGCTGGATAACGGTGGTCTGCTGGATTTTGGCGGATTTCCCGTGGATCACCTCTACGAAGACACCCCAAGCGGACTGGATACGCGCAATATTAGCCTCCACATTACCTGTTCTGCTCCTGTCGCGCTGGCCTACACCTTTCAGGATGACCGCAGCGATACTCTGGACGGCGGCAGCGCGGATATTGCCACTTACGGATTTGGCATCGGCAAAACAGCAGGGGGCGTGAATATCGGCCACTATTACCTCTACCTGGTCGGCCCCGACACGCCGGTGGTCAATAATGCCCCGGCCCGCACGATCTTCTCTGACAATAACGGCGCTGACTGGAACCTGGCCTCCAGTTCAACCCGCGCTTCAAACAGCGGTAGCAATCTGGCGGCCTTTTCCGACACTCAGGATTTCACCCATCCGCTGGCCGTTGAAACCGCCGAAGTGGAGCTGTCAGTCCACCCCATCGTACAAAGCCGCAAAACCCTCGCGCTGACGGACGACCAGCCGTATGAAGGGCTTGCGACGATAAGCCTGGTCTATCTCTGAGCCCTGTAAAAAGGTGTTGCATTTTACCGGTCAAAAACCCTGGCGATTAACTTTCTTGTAGCTACGCTTAAACAGGTAACCTATAGCGGGAGGGGTTATGTTGACTCATTCTGAAGCCAAACGGTGGGCATCGGTAATGCTGAAATCGGCGTTATGCGATGGGATGCAAACGGAGGAGATTTCTCGTCAGGTACACCTGGTCTGCGATCATCACGGGCGGGAGTGTCTGGAGGAGTTGATTGAAGAGATCTTAATTGAAGCAGGACGAATAGGGCCTAAGCACAGCAATGGTGAAATTCACCATCACTGAGCGTCAATATTCTGCTAACCGTTTTCATCCATCACGATGTTCTCACGCGGATCCGGGAGCAACTTTGCTCCCGGACAGCCGGTTTAGAAAATATCTTTTACTTTAAACAGCGCCACGGACTGTGACAGCAGGTTTGCCTGGCCATTCACGCCCGATGCGGTCGTCGCCACTTCCTCCACCAGCGCGGCGTTTTGCTGCGTGACGTGGTCCATCTGCGTGATGGCGATGCGGATTTGCTCCACGCCGCGGCTCTGCTCTTCCGACGCCAGCGCGATATTCTCCATCATCACGTTGACCTTACTGACGGCCCCGCTGATATCCAGCATGGTCTGGCTGGTTTTATTCGCCAGCTCCGCGCCTTCTTCGATATAGAGTCGTGATTCGTTAATCAGCGTGGTGATCTCTTTTGCGGAGTCCGTACAGCGGCGGGCCAGGTTTCTGACTTCCCCTGCCACCACCGCGAAACCGCGTCCGGACTGGCCGGCACGGGCGGCTTCTACTGCGGCGTTAAGAGCCAGAATGTTGGTCTGGAACGCGATGCTGTCGATAACGCTGATGATCTCAACCATCTTCTGGGCGCTCTGGCTGATGGCTTCCATCTTCTTCATCATGCCGCGCATCTGCTCTTCGCCTTCGTTGGCAATACCGGCGGCATTCTGCACCATCTGCGCCGCTTCAAGCGCATTGTCGGTATTCAGTTTCACCGTAGAGGTGATCTGCTCCATGCTCGCGGCGGTTTCCACGACGGCGGCTGCCTGCTCTTCGGTACGACGGGAGAGGTCGCTGTTGCCCGCTGAAATCTCCTGCGTGCCGATATTGATCGACTCAACGCCCTGACGGATAGAGACCACGGTGGAGTTCAGCTCGGCCTGCATGGTTTGCAGCGAGGCACACAGCAAACCAATTTCATTGCTGTTTTCGACGTGGATTTCGCCGGTCAGATCGCCTTTACCAATAAACTCGAAGTGCTCAGCCACTTCCTGCAGAGGAAGGACTAACATTTTGCGCATCCAGCCGTTGATCACAAAGAACAAGACAGCAGCCACCACCAGCATGGCGATCATCACATACAGGGCAAAGTGATAGGAGCTGTTGCTGTAACTGATGACGCCGTCCAGATTGCTCTGTGTGGTATCAATGTAAGAGCGATATTCATCATCCCAGGCCTGGCGAACCTGCTGGGTGGTATCTGCATATTTGGCTAACGCGGACTTCAGCTCCTGCGGATCGTTCACATTGATCACCAGGCCCGCATTATGCGTAATCACGCCCATTTGCTGGTCGTAACGGTCTTTTATTCTCTCGCCGACTTCGGGATGAATGGTTGAAAGCCCTGGGATCTGCACAAACAGCTGATACTGCTCGGCAGCGGTCTGCATCTCTTTGCGGATACTCTCCTGGATACCCGGCTCGTCAATATCATCGCCGTGAGTTTTGGCCTGAGCGGCAGTATCAATGATAACTCGCGCGCGCAAAATGGCGTTACGCACGTTGTTAAGCGCCTTTTGCTCTCCGGCGTTGTAACTCAGAGTCTGAATATCACTGTTGCTGCGGTGGAGGAAGTAGAGCCCCAGGCCGCTGGAAAGAATGAGCATGAGCGTAAATGTCGTCAGAACGATCAACAGCCCGACGCTGATTTTAATATTTTTCACAATAAACCCCTTTGTAACCTGTAGCGAGTACCATCAATGTTGGAAGGGTTATCGGCAGGGGGATAGCGGGCTTGATTCGCAGAAAGAGCAAAATCAGCCCAAAACCCAAATATGACGTTTACTGTTTTTTCTGAGGGGAAAAGCGAGATTTAAACTTGATGATCCGGATGCGTATGTCAGGCGGGGCGCGATGTCGCCAAAAAAAAGCCCACTAAAAAGTGGGCAAGAAATACTGGAAGCAATGTGAGCAATGTCGTACTGAATACCCGAGTGTTTCGCTCAACTATTCAGTGTTGAGAAAGATAATCTTTCTCAACTAAAGTTGCAACCCCATCTTTTGTGTGGCGCAGCATTTTTTTAGTGCTGATAAAATGCGCAGTCAGGCAGTGTGATCCTTATCACAAATTTCATTTTGGTGATCCTGTGCTATCCTTTTCTGTGTCGTTGATTTAATGACAAAAACCATACAGAGAGGAAAGCTATGGGAATTTTATCCTGGATTATCTTTGGGCTTATTGCGGGGATTCTGGCGAAGTGGATCATGCCGGGCAAAGATGGCGGCGGGTTCTTCGTCACAGTGATACTGGGGGTCGTGGGCGCCGTCGTCGGCGGCTGGATCAGCACCCTGTTCGGTTTTGGTAAAGTCGATGGCTTTAACTTCGGCAGCTTTGCTGTTGCGGTGATCGGCGCGCTGGTCGTTCTGTTTATCTACAGAAAAATCAAAAGCTAAGCGGCTGAAACGTGAAAAAGGCTGCCATCGGGCTAATGCTGGTCAGTTAAGCACCTGAGGTTGTTCCGTTCACCTTATGTTCCGCAGAATATAATCGCTTCACAACTTGTGAACGTGAAAAGGGGGCCACGCGGCCCCCTTTGCAATCCCCGCGCCCCGCAAAGAAATCGGTGCTTCGCACTGCGCTCACCTCCCGGCCTGCTGCCCGCGGTCGGCTCGACTCGACTTCCTGTCTCGTTTCGCCTCTGGCCGCCATCCCTGGCGTCCAGCCCTTGTCATCTGGCCTCCGGTTCGCCGATTTCAGCGGGGACCCACACCGGAGCCACATTCAGACAGCTGTGAAGGTTGAGGGAGCGGGAGTCCGGCTGAAAATCGCTGAGGCGTTGACTGGAGGCAGGGGCGACGCACAGGGATGTGCGTCGAGGGCGCGACTTACAGGGATGTTACCTGCGCCCGTCCCCGTCACCCGGAAGGAATAAGACGAAGGCACCGCGAAGCGGCGATTTTCTTTGCCGGGAGCCGGGGTTGCCAGGGTGGTGGCGATTGAGCCACCCTGGCACGTTCACCGCAGAGAGATGGACCGGAAGCAGAGGAACGAAAGTGAACGGAACAATTCTACTGATGCCATAAAGGTCCTGGGGCAAGCGAAATAATGAATTTAAATTCATTATTTCGCTTAACTGACTGGCATTAGCCATCCGGCAGCCTTTTTCGTTTGCAGAGGTCACCACCAGCCGAGCTGGGTGCCTGCCACCGCCACTACCGCGACGATCAACATAATGATGGTTGTCTTGCGCATTTACGCCCCCGGCGCGGCGTAACCGCCGACAAAAAACCACGTTAAAAAGACCACTGCCGTGATAAAAATCACGACCGGGAAAACAATTCCGATCCTCATCACATCACCTCTAAGGTTTCCTTGCCCGCAGAGTGTACGGGGTTACTCCTCCGGGAGAAAGCGCGTTTTGCTTTTGCCTTTTTTCTCCCGATACATCGCCGTATCCGCCGCGCGCAGCGCGCTGTCAGCATCGGTATCGGCGGGATCGACTTCGACTACGCCCAGGCTTGCGCCAGGATAAACCAGATGCACGTTGCCGAGCCAGTATTCCCCGGCAATTGACGCCCCGATCTGCGTGCGCAGAATATTTATCTGCGCGTTGTCGGCCGCATTATCGTCTTTACTCAGACACGCCACCAAAAACTCATCGCCGCCGAGTCGGCCCACGATGTCATCTTCGGTCTGCCCGTCGGTAAGACGTTTACCCACTTCCACCAAAAACTGGTCGCCTGTCTCGTGACCAAAGCGATCGTTGATGAGCTTAAAATCATCCAGATCGATGTAGGCGATAATGGCGTTGCGCTTGAGATGACGCGCCAGCGAGAAGAGGGTATTGAGATTATCAAAAATCGCGCGGCGGTTGGGTAAACCGGTCAGCGCATCCGTATACGAATGGGCAATCAGGGCCGCGTTGGCCTCGCGCAGCTGAATGACTAATGACTCTTTCTGAATGTACTGGGCGATGAGACCGGCAAACAGCTGCAGCACCTGCTCGCCGCGGTCGCTCAGGGTCTGTTTCTGCGTACTGGCCGCGCAGAGGGTGCCGTACAGCGAACCATCGGCCAGATGAATAGGAATACTCACGTAGGTGGTGATGCCGAGCGCTTTGGCCGCGTCGCAATCCGCCCAGCGTTCCGCCACCTCGTTGCTGAAAAAGCAGTGACTGTCGATGGCGCGCTTACAGAGGGTATCGCCCCATGGCACGCTCAGCCCCTCGGGGATCTGCATCTGCTTGCTGTTGCGGGCGTAAAGAATGTGCTGCAAACGCGCATTGATATCGACTTTCGTCAGATAGGTCGATTCCATATCGGTGACAATCTCCAGCATCTCCAGGAGCTGACGCACCAGGCTTTCAAGGGATTGTTCGGTTGCGAGGGTTTCTGAAACACGGGCAAGAATAATATCCGACATGACGTAGGTAGACTCCCATGCAGAAGACGCCAGTATCTGCATGTTGTGCTGAATTTTTCGGCTGGGGCATAGTAGAACACGAATACAGGAAATTTTATATATTGTCGCGGCAGGTGCCGCAGGGCAGGCGAAAAAAAGCCCCGCCGTTGCGGGCAGGGCAAAAGACATCTTGATTACGGAATGATGTTCTCTGGTCATTGAGAACGCTGCCACTATAGGGTGAAAAAGTGCAGGTTTAATGGAGAAATCATGGAGAAAACGCCGAAGAGTCGGTACGCTTTACGCTCTGCAAACAGAAAGGACAATACGATGCGATATCTGCTGCTGGCGATGGCTCTGCCGTTAGCCGCCTGTTCGACCCCTCCCGACGCGCCAAAACCGCCGCAAATCGGTATGGCGAATCCTGCTGCCGTCTACTGCGTGAAGAAGGGCGGAGAGCGCGTTCCGGTACAAAGTCCGCAGGGCGTTCGCACCGAGTGCAAACTGCCGGGCGGGGAAGTGATTGACGAATGGGATCTGTTCCGCCGCGATCACCCCACGCCTGCCGCGTGACAGTCAAGGCGCGACTGCGATACACTTCTCTTTAAGAATTATCTCAGTCCCCGGGGCTGATAACCCTTACCGCGAGAGAAGTATGTTCCAGTTAAAACCGGGCAGCCTGTGCATGGTCATTGGCGCCCGCACCGCCGCCGGGCGGCGCAATATCGGCAAATCCGTTGAGCTTTTTGAACTCTGCAAGCCAGGCGAGCGTTTTCTCAATCCGGTCAACGGCGTGATGACCGAGCTGCCTGCCAGCGCCGACCGCGCCCTGTGGCTGGTTACCGGCGATGTTTTTGCTGTCGATAATCAGCATGGGTTCGCGTTTGTGCGACCGGAACATCTCCTGCCGCTGACGCCGGACGACGCCTCGCAAACGCTCGACGAATTAACCTTTAGCTAACTGACGCAGCCAGTCGGCTAACACCAGGGCGTGATTCTGTTGGGTATTCTTCGCGCCGTAGAGCAGCGTCACAGTCTGCTTCTGGGCGACAGCAGCCACGCGTTTTCCCTCGTCCAGGTGCTGCGCCAGCTCTTGCTGATACGCCTCGCGAAAAGCGGTGAAATCGATGATTTCGCCGTGGAAGGCTTTGCGTAGATCGCTTGAAGGCGTCAGCGCTTTGCACCACTCATCAAACGCCAGATCCTCTTTTTTGACGCCGCGCGGCCACAGCCGGTCGACCAGAATGCGATAGCCGTCATCCTCAGTTGCTGCGTCATACACCCGTTTACACTGAATCATTGTCTCTCTCCTCAACCCAGGCGATCAGCTCTGTAAGCTGGTTATCGGAAAATACCTGAATGCCATGTTCACGTAACAGCGCGGCGGCGACACCCATTCCACGGCGTTTTTGCCCGCTGAACGTGCCGTCGTAGATCTTTTCGCTGCCGCAGGTCGGGCTGCCGTCGGTGAGCAGCGCGGCGCTGCACTTTCCCTCCTGAGCGGCGCGTAACGCCAGCCAGGCGGCAAGCTGATAGTGCGCGGTGACATCGCTGCCGTCGCTTTCCAGAATTCGCGCTTGGTCTGCCATCACCTCAGTTCCGCTGCCGTCGACAATCTCAGCCGGTAAACGGGGGATCGACAATCCCGCCGCCAGCTCCGGGCAGTGGGTGACCAGGCGTTGCTCAAGCTGCCAGCGGTGGAGGGTGTCAGAGATCGCCGCTTTTTCGCTGCCGTTATAGCGAACTTTGTGACCCATCAGGCAGGCGCTGACCAGAATTTTGGTTTTCATAACGATCCGAAGAAGGGGGAAAATACGTTACCACTATACCACCCGAGTTTTTCCCCCTCCAATTTAAGGTATTGTGAAGCCTGCAAAAGATCGGTAGGCTGAGGTTCCTTATGTTATCTGATAATTCTCTGGCATATGGAACCCCTCATGGAACACACCCCGGTAAAAGATACGCTGCGCATTGCCCTTGTCGGTGACTACAACCCTGACGTTATCGCCCATCAGGCGATCCCTTTATCCATCGATGATGCCGCTGCCGTTCTGGATTTAACGGCGGATTACGACTGGATCGCCACCCCCGAGCTGACCAGCCCGGAAGATCTGGTGGGTTACGACGCGATCTGGCTGGTTCCGGCAAGCCCTTATAAGAATGTCGACGGGGCCTTTATCGCCGCGCGCTTTGCGCGTGAAAACAGTATTCCGTTCCTCGGCACCTGCGGCGGGTTCCAGCATGCGCTGATTGAGTATGCGCGCAACGTACTGGGCTGGACCGATGCGGCCCACGCGGAAACCGACACCGACGGCAGAATGGTGATCGCGCCATTGACCTGCTCGCTGGTGGAAAAAACCGACACCATCGAGCTTCGCGCCAATACGATTATCGCCAAAGCCTACGGTCGGGAAGAGATTGAAGAAGGGTATCACTGCAACTACGGCGTCTCGCCTGAGTTCACACAAGAGCTGGAAAGCGGCGATATGCGCGTGACGGGCTGGGATGAGCAGGGTGAAATCCGGGCGGTTGAGCTGGTGACGCATCCGTTCTTCGTCGCCACCCTGTTCCAGCACGAGCGCGGTGCGCTGGCAGGGCGTCCGGTTCCGCTGGTGCAGGCGATGCTCCACGCCGCACGCAGCTAAACGGGCAGGCCGCCCGGCCTGCCGTCAGACTCAGTTGGGCGTGATCTCGCGGTCGCGCCCGGCAAGCACCCCACAGACCGCCATCACTACCCCCGCCAGGGCGCAGGCCATCAGCGGAATTCGCCAGTCACCTGCCGTATCATGAATTTTCCCCATCAGCGGAGGCCCGCAGGCCGCCAGCAGATAGCCTACTGATTGCGCCATGCCGGAAAGTGCCGCCGCCTGATGCGCCGAGCTGGCACGCAGGCCGATAAAGGTCAGGCCGAGAATCATGGTCGCGCCAGAACCAAAGCCGTAGACAATCGTCCAGAGCACCGCCTGATCCGGCACAAACCAGAACCCGGCGAGACTCACGGCGCACATCAGGGCCGATAATCCGGCGATGCCGCGCTGATCTTTCAGCTTATGCAGCAGCAACGGCACGGCCAGGCCCGGAGCGGCTGTCGCCAGCTGCAGCAAACCGTGCATCGACCCGGCCTCGGTTTCGCTGTAGCCGTGGCTGAGTAAAATCGCCGGCAGCCAGCCGATAATCACATAGTAAATCAGCGAGTTAATCCCAAGGAACAGCGTCACCTGCCAGGCCAGCGCCGAGCGCCAGATCCCACGGTTATGCAGCGCCCGCGCGCCGCTTAATGAGGCGGTATGCTTCTGACGCCACTGGGGCAGCCACAGCAGCGTCGCCACCAGCGGGAATACCATCAGCATCAGCAGCGCGCCGTGCCAGCCCGCGCCGCTCAGCGCCAGCGGGACGATCATCGCCGAACCCAGCGCGGCCGCCGCGCCCATGGTCAGGGAGTAGGCCCCGGTGAGTTTGGCCACCTGCCCGGGGAAATCGCGCTTAATCAGGCCCGGGAGCAGCACGTTGCCGAGCGCAATGCCGCAGCCAATCACCGCCGTACCGATAAACAGCAGCGCGGAGGAGGGCAGCGAACGGATGCCAATGCCTGCGCAGATCAGCAGCATGGCGATAAACAGACTGCGCTCCATGCCGATTTTGCGCGCCACACCGGCGGCGAGCGGAGAGATCAACGCAAAGGCCAGCAGCGGGAGGGTGGTCAGCAAACCGGTCTGGGCGGTCGTCAGGCCGTAGTCGTGGCGAATCATGTCCAGCAGAGGGGCCGCGCCGGTAAAGGTCACGCGCAGCGTGGTGGCAATCATCAGGATACCGGCAATCAGCAGCAGGCGATCCTTGCCGGAAGAGGGAATGGCAGTGGTCATGGTTTTCTCTTACATCGTAACGAGGGCACACAATACCCGTTTTCAGCGGTGTTTGAATCAAGCTAAAATGACAGTTTATCGCTCATATCGGACAACTTTATGCAAGGTCTTGGACTCGACGGCTACGATCCTGATAGCCAGCACGATGCGGCCGTAGCGTTTCGCATCCGCGTGGTGGAAGACGAACAGCGCATTCCAGTCCATCAGCATCGCAAAGGTCAGCTGATCCTCGCCCTGCGCGGGGCCATCACCTGCGAAGTGGAAAACGCGATGTGGATGGTGCCGCCGCAGTACGCGGTGTGGATCCCTGGGCAAATCCCCCACAGCAACAAAGCCACGCCCGGCGCGCAGCTCTGTTTTCTGTTTATCGAGCCCGGCGCGGTGACGCTGCCGGATCGCTGCTGCACGCTGAAAATTTCCCCGCTGGTGCGCGAGCTGATTTTGACGCTGGCAGCCAAAACACCCGAAGAGCTGTCGCTTGCGGCGACGACCCGGCTGGTGGATGTGCTGTTTGACGAAGTGCCGCAGCAGCCGCAGGAGCAACTTCAGCTTCCGGTTTCACCGCACCCGAAAATTCGCATGATGAGCGAAACCATGGCTGAACACCCCGCCGAATGGCAGACGCTGGCCCAGTGGGCAAATCACTTTGCCATGAGCGAGCGCAATCTGGCGCGGCTGGTGGTGAAGGAGACGGGACTCAGTTTTCGGCGCTGGCGGCATCAGCTGCAGCTGATTGTGGCGCTCCAGCTGTTAATCAGCGGCAAATCGGTGCAGCAGGCGGCGCAGTCACTGGGGTATGACTCCACCACCGCGTTCATCACCATGTTCAAAAAAGGGCTGGGACAAACCCCCGCACGCTATATCGCCAGCCTGTCTACGACTTCCCAATAAACAGCGACACCAGCCCGGCGGCAATCAGCGGGCCGACCGGCACACCGCGGAACAACGCCACGCCGAGCACGGTTCCTACCAGCAGACCGGCGACGAGAGAGGGCTGAGAGCTCATCAGCGTCACGCCGCGCCCGCCAAGCCAGGAGACAAACACGCCCACGGCGATCGCCACCAGCGATTTCCAGTTCACAAAAGAGTGTAAAAGCGTCGATGCCGGGAGTGTGCCGCTGGCGATCGGGGCCATCACGCCGATGGTCAGAATAATAATCCCGATGGTCAGGCCCTGTTTTTCAATCCACGGGAAGAAGGTATTGAGCGGAGTGACGCGCACGATAATTAACACCAGGATCGAAATCGCCACCGTGGTGTTGTGGCTGACAAAGCCGAGCGCCGCCAGCGCCAGCAGGATCAGCAGGGTAGGGTCAAACATGAGGGGTTCCTTGCCAGAAAAAGTAAGCCTGCTTACTTTACCCGCAAAGACGTGCGTAAACAGGCTTTTATCGACAAATCTCTCAAATTTGGGCGGCTGCCTGAGGCGAATTTATCCGCATCACATTATTCATCCGGCTGACCTGTTACTGTCATGCCATTGTCATCTGTGTGGATTAAAAATAAGCAAAGGCAGCAAAAGGGGAATCAACATGAACGATCACATGTTTGTTGAAACGCTGATTATCTCGTCTACGTTTTTCACCATCGCGATGATTCTGGTGGCGTCGGTGATGTTTCTGGAAAGGCACGACTGACAGCGCTGTCAGCCGCGACGTTCAGGAACGGCGAAAGGCAACCAGCTCCGGCTGGGCGATGCGCAGATAATCTGCACTGCTCATGATCACCGACTTTTCCAGCAGGCCGGCGTTAAAGGCGATTTCATCAAAACGCTCGAACAGGAGCGGATCGGCGACCAGCGTCAGATCGGGATGAAAGCTGAAAGGCGGGATGGCGCCAAAGACACAGGCGGTTAAATCGTCCACTTCCGCCGGGCTTGCCAGCGACGCTTTGATCCCACCAAAATGGCTGGCCAGTTGACTCAGATCGGCCTGCTGATCCGCCGCCAGAATCGCCAGGATATGCTTTTTCACCCCGTTTCCCTTCACTTTACACACCAGCGCTTTGGCACCCTGACCGAGTTCCGTCCCGCGAATTTCGCTGACTGCCTCGCATTTCCCGACCGCCTCATGCTCCACCACCCGGTATTGCGCGCCCTACTCGGATAACAGCGCAATCAGCCGCTGATGAGTATTGGTGCCTTTGATCGCTTCGGACATGATTGTTTTTTCCCTGTGACCTGGTGAGATGCAGGGTCTACATTATCACATTTCATTTTGATCGTGCGGGCGAGGGATGAACAGAAAACAGCCAGCGTTTTGCGCTGGCTGTTTATTATGCGTTGCTGGTACTTTGCGTGTGGAACAGTTCGCGGAAGACCGGATAAATATCATCCTGGTCGCGGATATGCTGCATGGCAAAATTATCGAACATCGCCTGCAGGTGTTCATATTCCCGCCACAGCGTTTGATGCGCGCGACGGGTGATTTCGATGTAGCTGTAATACCGCACCACCGGCAAAATTTTCTTCGCCAGTATTTCGTGACACAGCGGGGAGTCATCCGCCCAGTTATCGCCATCGGACGCCTGCGCGGCATAAATATTCCACTGCGCCGGGTCGTAGCGTTCTTTCACTACTTCATCCATCAGCTTCAGGGCGCTCGACACAATGGTCCCGCCCGTCTCCTGAGAGTAGAAGAACTCATGCTCATCCACCTCTTTCGCCTGGGTATGGTGGCGGATGTAAACCACATCCACGTTCTTATAGGTTCTGCTCAGGAACAGATACAGCAGAATATAAAAGCGCTTCGCCATATCCTTGGTGGCCTGATCCATCGAGCCGGAGACGTCCATCAGGCAGAACATCACCGCCTGGCTGGAAGGTTCCGGACGTTTCTCGTAGTTCTTGTAACGCAGGTCAAAGGTGTCGATAAACGGCACGCGATCGATTTTCGCCCGTAATTCGGCAATCTCTTTGCGCAGCCGTTCTTCCTCCAGCAGCTGTGCGGGTTCGGTGTTCTCGACAGTTTTCAGGCTGACTTCCAGCTCGCGCAGTTCGCGACGTTTGCCTGCCGTCATCGCCGTACGACGGGCCAGCGAATTTTGCAGAGAACGCACGACGCTGATGTTCGCCGGAACGCCGTTGGCGGTGTAACCCGCGCGGTGGGTTTTGTACTCGTTTAACTGACGATGCTGGTTTTTCTTCAGGTTTGGCAGCGCCAAATCCTCGAACAACAGATCGAGATACTCATCTTTGGAAATCTGGAAGACGAACTCATCCTGGCCTTCACCGTCCTGGCTCGCTTGCCCCTGACCGCTGCCCGAACCGCCGCCTCCGCCCTGCGGGCGTTCAATGCGATCGTTCTGGACGAAGTGATCATTACCCGGGTGTACGCGATGGCGCAAGCCGCCCCGTCCCTGATGGAACATCGGTTCGCTAATATCATCCGTCGGGATAGAGACGGACTCGCCGCTATCCACATCGGTCACCGAACGTTTGTTGATGGCCTCGGAGATCGACTGTTTAATTTGCGCTTTATAACGACGCAAGAAGCGCTGGCGATTCACCGTGCTCTTGTTTTTGCCGTTAAGACGCCGGTCAATAAACCAGGTCATATGCCCCCCGTACTGCATTGCCAACTTTCGCGCTACCTGTCTGCCGGATGCGCTCACGCTTATCCGGCCTACGGATCGCTGTCGTTGTAGGCCCGGTAAGCGCGAGCGCCACCGGGCACTTCAGTTAAGACGATTTACGCACGCGCAGGTACCATTCGCACAGCAGACGAACCTGCTTGCGGGTATAGCCTTTCTCCATCATGCGGTCGACAAAATCGTCGTGCTTTTTCTGCTCGTCGGTTGAGGTTTTGGCATTGAAAGAAATGACCGGCAACAGCTCCTCGGTATTGGAGAACATTTTCTTCTCAATAACCGTGCGCAGTTTTTCGTAGCTGGTCCAGTTCGGGTTGCGTCCGCTGTTGTGCGCTCTGGCGCGCAGAACAAAATTGACGATCTCGTTACGGAAGTCTTTCGGATTACTGATCCCGGCCGGCTTCTCAATTTTTTCCAGTTCCGCGTTCAGGGATTCACGGTCAAACAGCTGGCCGGTATCCGGGTCGCGGTACTCCTGATCCTGGATCCAGAAGTCTGCATAGGTGACATAACGGTCGAAAATGTTCTGCCCGTATTCAGAGTAGGACTCCAGGTACGCCGTCTGGATCTCTTTCCCGATGAACTCGGCGTATTTCGGGATCAGATAGCCTTTGAGGAACTCGAGGTAACGTTCCGCCAGATCCTGCGGGAACTGCTCGCGCTCGATCTGCTGTTCCAGAACGTAGAACAAATGCACCGGGTTGGCCGCCACTTCGGCGTGGTCAAAGTTGAACACGCGGGAGAGGATTTTAAACGCGAAACGCGTGGACAGACCGTTCATCCCTTCGTCGACACCCGCGTAATCGCGATACTCCTGATAGGACTTCGCTTTCGGATCGGTATCTTTCAGGCTTTCCCCGTCATAGACGCGCATCTTCGAGTAGATGCTGGAGTTTTCTGGCTCTTTCAGACGCGACAGAATCGAGAAGCGCGACAGCGTTTCCAGCGTGCCCGGCGCGCAAGGGGCATGCACCAGCTCACTGTTGTTAAGCAGTTTTTCGTAGATCTTGATCTCCTCGGAGATCCGCAGGCAATAAGGCACTTTGACGATGTAGACACGGTCAAGGAACGCCTCATTGTTTTTGTTATTACGGAAGGTCACCCATTCGGATTCGTTTGAGTGCGCCAGAATGATCCCGTTGAACGGCAGGGCGGAGATACCTTCCGTCCCGTTGTAGTTCCCTTCCTGGGTGGCGGTCAGCAGCGGATGCAGCACCTTGATCGGCGCTTTAAACATCTCGACGAATTCCATCACCCCCTGGTTGGCACGGCACAGCGCACCGGAATAGCCATAAGCGTCTGGGTCGTTTTGCGCGTGGTGTTCCAGTTTGCGGATATCCACTTTACCGACCAGCGCGGAGATATCCTGGTTGTTCTCATCGCCCGGCTCGGTTTTGGCAATCGCAATCTGTTGCAGAATCGACGGCCAGACTTTTACCACGCGGAATTTGGTGATGTCGCCGCCAAACTCATGCAGGCGTTTCGCCGCCCACGGCGACATAATGGTGCCGAGATAGCGGTTCGGGATGCCAAACTCTTTTTCCAGAATTTGCGCATCTTCCTGCGGGTTGAACAGGCACAGCGGATGATCGTTAACCGGGCTGCGTTCTCCGTTGGCGCTAAGAACGTAGATTGGCACGCGCTGCATCAGTGATTTCAGGCGCTCTGCCAGGGACGATTTACCGCCACCGACGGGGCCGAGTAAATAGAGGATCTGTTTCTTCTCTTCCAGACCCTGAGCCGCGTGTTTCAGGTACGAAACAATCTGCTCGATGGCATCTTCCATGCCATAAAATTCTTCAAAAGCGGGATATCGTGCAACCACACGATTCGAAAAGAGACGGGAGAGCCGTGGTTCGAGGGCTGTATCGACCATATTTGGCTCACCGATAGCCATCAATAGCCGTTCTGCCGCATTGGCATAGGCACTGCGATCTTGCTTACAGACAGCAAGAAACTCCTGCAGTGTGAACTCTTCGTCCTTGGCAGCTTCATAGCGCTGGCGATAGTGATCGAATATATTCATGGCATGCCGTCCTTTCGTTTTTTAGCACAGGAAAAGAGCCGTTCGTATGAATAGTGGAGGCTCCTGGAAGCATCTTCACCCCCGCACCTCAGTACCAGAGCAGCAACCCGTGTGCCAGGTCTTGCGCTCTAAACCGCCGGGCGTTCAGCAATTCATCTTCCTAAAATTAAGCGTAGATGGAGTTTGCAAAACTTGCATGCCCTCAGAATCTAATTTCAATGACATATCAATAACTCATCCAAAAAAACTGCCGCGGGAATCGGGACGAAAGTGCGGGTTTCATTGCTTCGTCACAGAAATGAAAGCCTCCGGTCATCTTAAATGATGAAAATAATCGGTTAATTAAACTCATTAGCAGGCAAAAAATTTTGGGATGTGCGGGCAGGGCGGTTACACTTCACCCGCTGATTATTTGACTACAGGAAAGAATGGATTGTGACCAAACTCAAACTTCTGGCATTGGGCGTACTTGTCGCCACGTCCGTTAGCACCGCTCACGCGGCCGATCAGTGGTCCGTTGGCGCAGGCGTTGGCGTTATCAACAGCCCGTATAAACAGTACGATCGCGATGTTTATCCGGTGCCGGTCATCACGTATGAAGGTGATAACTTCTGGTTCCGCGGTCTGGGTGGCGGTTATTACCTGTGGAATGACACCACCGACAAGCTCTCCGTTATGGCCTACTACGACCCGCGTCACTTCAAGCCGGGCGACAGTGACAGCCATGCGCTGCGCCAGCTCGATAAGCGCAGAAGCTCCCTGATGGCTGGCCTGTCTTACGTCCACAACACCCAGTATGGCTTCCTGCGCACCGCGCTGGCAGGCGATACGCTGGATAACAGCAACGGCTTTATCTGGGATCTGGCGTGGCTGTACCGTTATACCAACGGCGCTATCACGCTGACGCCGGGTATCGGTGTGGAGTACAACAGTGAAAACTACAATGACTACTATTATGGGGTGTCCCATAAAGAGTCCAGACGTAGTGGCCTGAACAGCTACGAAGCTGACGACGCATGGAACCCGTACCTGGAACTGACTGCAAGCTTTAAGTTTGCCAGTGACTGGAACCTGTACGCGTCAACACGCTACACTCGTCTGAGCGATGAAGTGAAAGACAGTCCAATGGTCGATAAGTCCTGGACCGGTCTGTTCTCTGCAGGCGTGACCTACAGTTTCTGATTGTGCACTTTTAACGTGCATTCTGTGTATGACAAAGGGGCGCTTGCGCCCCTTTTGCTTTATGGTGGTGCAGAAAAACAGGATCAGCGTTTAACGATTTTGATGGTCTGACCCAGGCGAGAGGGTTTGTCCGCGCTGGTTTTCTGCGGTGCGGTGACGCACGCGGTTTCGACGCAGACGAAAGTTTTGTATCCGTCGTCCGGCACGTCAGCCATGCTCACTGACAGTGCAGGGCCTGGGTTCCAGCCCACCACATTGCTGTGATGATGGTGAACCACTTCAATGCCACGGTTCAGCGCTGCATCGTGGATCACGCTGCAGGCTTCCGGGTTCAGATAGACACGGTCGGTACGGTCCGGGAAGGTCTGGACGCCGTCGCTCAGTTTGCCTTCTTTCGCGTTATCCACTTTATCGATAAAGCGATCGCCAAAGCCGCTCACCTTCACATCCGCAATGTCACCCACGTTGAAGTAGGTGTGCAGGGCAGAGGTGGTTTCGAATTCGCCGTGGGCTTCCAGCTCAATTTCACAGGTTTGACCCAGCTTGAAGCGAGCGTACAGGGTGAAATCGTGCGGCCACAGTTTGCGGGTTTCATCGTTGCTCTGCAGCTCGAAGGTCAGCACTGCGCCGTTATCATCTTCGTTATGCGCTTTCAGCGTCCACTGCTGATTACGGGCAAAACCGTGCGCTGGCAGGCCAGCTTCTGCCGCCGGGCCAAACCACGGCCAGCAAATCGGTACGCCGCCGCGGATCGCCGCCCCTTTTTTGAACGAGGTCGCAGCTGACAGCCACAGGCCTTCTTCTTCGCCTTCCGGTTTCCAGGAGAGGAGGTGTGCGCCGTTGAGGGCGACGGAGGCTTTCACGCGCGGGTGATCGACGACAATAATATCGGCGCCATCAATCTGGCGGCGGGAGAGTACAGGGGTAAGTTGTTCGACTACTGGAAGTGCAAAAATTTTGTGAATCATTACGCAATCCTCTGTCTTTAAGCATAAAAAAAGGCGACCGAGGTCGCCTTTTTGGATCAGTGTCTCATCTCAACTTATTTGGAGATGTGAGCGATCAGGTCCAGTACTTTGTTAGAGTAGCCAGTTTCGTTGTCGTACCAGGAAACCAGTTTCACGAAGTTGTCGTTCAGTGCGATACCAGCTTTAGCATCGAACACGGAAGTGCACACTTCGCCGTTGAAATCGGTAGATACAACGTCGTCTTCGGTGTAACCCAGAACGCCTTTCATTGCGCCTTCGGAAGCAGCTTTGATTGCTTTCTTAATTTCTTCATAAGAAGCAGCTTTTTCCAGACGAACGGTCAGGTCAACTACGGAAACGTTAGGAGTTGGAACGCGGAACGCCATACCAGTCAGTTTACCGTTCAGCTCTGGCAGGACAACGCCTACAGCTTTAGCAGCACCGGTAGAAGATGGGATGATGTTCTGAGCTGCGCCACGACCGCCGCGCCAGTCTTTGTGAGACGGGCCATCAACAGTTTTCTGAGTAGCGGTAGTTGCGTGAACAGTGGTCATCAGGCCTTCAACGATACCGAAGTTGTCGTTGATAACTTTAGCCAGTGGAGCCAGGCAGTTGGTGGTGCAGGATGCGTTGGAAACGATGTCCTGGCCAGCATATTTTTCGAAGTTAGCGCCTTTAACGAACATAGGCGTGTTGTCTTTGGAAGGACCAGTCAGAACAACTTTCTTCGCACCCGCGGTGATGTGTTTACGCGCGGTTTCGTCGGTCAGGAAGATACCGGTCGCTTCAGCCACAACGTCAACACCGATTTCGTTCCACTTCAGGTTAGCTGGATCTTTTTCAGCAGTAACACGGATGGTTTTGCCGTTAACAACCAGGTGGCCGTCTTTCACTTCAACGGTGCCTTTGAAACGACCGTGAGTTGAGTCGTACTTCAGCATGTACGCCATGTATTCAGCGTCCAACAGATCGTTGATACCAACGATTTCGATGTCAGAACGTTCCTGAGCAGCACGGAAAACAATACGGCCGATACGGCCAAAACCGTTGATACCTACTTTGATAGTCATATATTCCACCAGCTATTTGTTAGTGAATAAAAGGTTGCCTGTAAAATTACAAAAACCTTACGCAGCGTCAAGCGGAATCGTGTCAATCATTGCGACAAATCAATCCTGCGCATAACCTTTGTGCGACTGACAGCCTCACTTTCCCTTTGAGCTAGCAACCACATGGGGGCTGCGCCCGGAATTTTAAAGGGCTATCAGGATAAATATGTGAGCAAGATCACAATTGCCTGACTGCCGTACCGCAACGCATAAGTTTAGAACAAAAGTTCACACTTCAGTGTTAATGTTTTGTTAGAATTCGCGATGAAAGGTATCTGTTTCTACAGCGAGATCTGAGCATATGTCGAATCAACGTAACCCTGACGAACTCAAAAAAAATTTAACAGAAATGCAGTTCTACGTGACGCAGAACCACGGGACTGAACCCCCATTCACCGGGCGTTTGCTGCACAATAAGCGCGATGGCGTGTACCACTGTCTGGTGTGCGATGCCCCGCTGTTCAATTCGCAATCAAAATACGATTCTGGCTGCGGCTGGCCGAGCTTCTATGAGCCCGTCAGCGATGAGGCTATCCGCTATTTAACCGACTCGTCACACGGTATGCAGCGCACAGAAATTCGCTGCGGAAACTGCGATGCTCATCTCGGACACGTATTCCCGGATGGCCCGCAGCCAACGGGGGAACGTTTCTGCGTCAATTCGGCGTCGATGAGCTTCTCCGATGATGAAAATGGCGACCAGACGAAAGGTTGAAAAACCGATTCAGCAAATTATTCCATCACAGCGGATTTCTGATGAATATTGATGACATGATTAGCAGCATGACGCCGGAAGTGTATCAGCGCCTGGTAACAGCCGTAGAGCTGGGAAAATGGCCTGATGGCGTGGCGCTGACGGCAGAGCAAAAAGAGAACAGTCTGCAACTGGTGATGTTGTGGCAGGCGCGCAATAACAGCGAAGCGCAGCACATGACTATCGACACTCAGGGGCAGATGGTGATGAAGAGTAAGCGCGAGCTGAAAGAAGATTTTGGCATCACGCCAAAACCCATCGCCACGTTCAAATAACCGAAAGCGTAACCTAAACCGTAGGCCGGGTAAGGCGAAGCCGCCACCCGGCAACAAACGGGTGTGCGGCTAAACATGCCCGGTGGCGCTGCGCTTACCGGGCCTACAACGACTTAGTGCTTGATTCCCAACGACGTCGCCAACTGCTTCGCCAGCTGGTTGTGGTCGTCCGCGCCATACTCCCAGAACATCGCGCCGCCCAGACCTTTCTCTTTGATGTACTGCGCCTTCAGGTCGACCGAACGCGGGTTCTCATACGACAGCGCAAACAACTCTTTATCTTCCGCCGATTTGATCGACAGCCACGGCACTTTCGCCTGGTCGTCCCAGTGCTCGGTAAAGCGCTTCTCAGGATCGTTAATCAGCTTGCTGACGATATCGTTGTACTTCACATAGGTGTCTTTGGTGAGGTCATACCCCAGCGCTTTGAACATCCCGATCTCTTTTGCGCCGAAATACGGCTGCGTCACCGGGTTTTTCTCGGCGTCCGCTTTCGTCCAGTCGATGCCCGGCTCAACGCTGCGTTTCGGGACGCGCCCATAAAAACCGATCCCCAGATTCACCTGCTCAGGTTTAAGCCCGGCGGCAAGATAGTTGTTCACCACAAAATCAGCGCTGTACTTGTCCGCCGCGGCCACCGTCGGCCACTTCGTCGAGTCGTACAGGTTCGAGTTAAAATACTGCGTGCCGTAGGCCATATCGTAGGTCATCAGGTTGATGTAGTTCAGATACGGCGCGATCGCTTTCACATCGACCCAGCTCTTCGGGCTCTCCGCATTCGCGCCCAGCGCCACGGTGACTAACTTCTCTTTCGGCAGCGTTTCGCGGATCTCTTTCAGCAGGGCGGTAAAGTTGTCTTTATCCGCGGGCTGCTTGTCCACGAGGCCCCACGCGCCGTTCACTGGGTACTCCCAGTCGAGGTCGATGCCATCCAGACCGTAGGTGTTGACGATATCCTGCACCGAGCGAATAAACACGGCGCGGCTCTGTTTGCTATCCGCCGCCCCGGAGAATCCGCGCGCGCCCCAGCCGCCGACCGAAAGCAGGACTTTCAGTTGCGGATTTTGCTTACGCAGTTCAGGGATCTTATGCAGGTCGGCCATGACTTTCGGCGACAGCCAGATTTGGTGGAGCTTACTGGCATCTTTCAGCGCGGCGTTGGTTTCACCGGCTTCGTTGTTGTAGATAAGACCAAACGAGTAGTTGAGATGGGTAATCTGACGCACGTCCAGCTTGTCGATATCACCGCCAGGGCCGGCAGTCACGTCACCGCCGCCGTTGAAGTAGCCGACGGACATCAGATCAGCAGCGAAAAGGTATGGCGCGCAGAGCAGGGGTAATGCTGCCATCACAGGCAATAGCTTCATAACGTATCCTCTTTGACTTAAAAAAAGTAAGCCACATCAGGGATGTGACAAAAAACTGCCCATTGAGGATAGCAGTGCCGCTTCGTTTGTGTTGGGAGGGAGTTCACTTTACAGGAGATTGCCGGGGGGCGGCTTCAGATTGTAGGCCCGGTAAGCGTAGCGCCACCGGGCATGTCAAACCGTGCGATTACTTTTTATCAATCATCGATTTGAGATTCGCAAACGGGTTATATGTGGCTTCCCCGACGCTCTTCTGCGCATCTTCACCCGCGACGACCGTTGAGCCGTACAGATCCGCTTCGGTGTATTTGGAATGCTCATGATCGTGACAGAACAGGCACAACATCTCCCAGTTGCTGCCGTCTTCCGGGTTATTCGAGTGATCGTGATCGATGTGGTGCACCGTCAACTCACGCAGATTGGAATAGACAAACTCACGGCTGCAGCGACCGCAGACCCACGGGAAAAGCTTCAGCGCTTTTTCGCGGTAACCGACTTCCAGTCGGGCATAGTTTTTAGGGATAAAAGCCATAACACTGGCACTCCTGAATGATATAAAAATGCGTTTACGCCTGCGTCTCTTGCCAGTCTGCCAGCGTGTACAGCGTCGCCCCTGCGGTCGACATCTCCATAAACGCCAGCGCGCTATCCTGCGCCTGAATGTTTACGCCGCGGCAGCCGTCGGTGATCACGCTGACGTTATACCCTAATTTTAGCGCATCGAGCACGGTGAACTTCACGCAATAATCCGTTGCCAGCCCCATCACGATCAGATCGCTAATCTCATGATGGCGCAGCCAATCGTCGAGGGCGGTTTTGTGGCGGTGCTCATTATCGAAAAAGGCGCTGTAGCTGTCGATATTAGGATTTTCGCCTTTATGAAACACCGCGTCGATCGCCTTCTGATCCAGCAGGGGATGCAGTTCCGCCCCTTCGGTCTGCTGGATACAGTGATCCGGCCAGAAGGTTTGCGCCAGTCCGTCCAGTTCACCCTGGGTAAAAGGCTCCACGTTATGCTGGCTGGCAAAGCTGCCGTGATTCGCCGGATGCCAGTCCTGGCTTGCGACCACCGCTTCGCCGCGCGCTTTACACCACCCGATCAGCGTATTGGCGACGTCCACGGTGCTATCACCACCGGCCACCGCCAGCGCACCACCGGCGCAGAAATCATTCTGCAGATCGACCAGCAGCAGGGCTCGTTGCTTCATAAAAAACTCCTTATTCGTCCGGCGTCAGCTCGCCGCGCAGGTTCTGCATCATCGCCGCACGCATGGACTGCACGTCCAGATTCTGGCTGAGTAAGTAGTGAAGTTTAGTCAGGGTGGCTTCGACCGTCATATCAAACCCGCTGATCACCCCGGCGTGCGCCAGCGCGTTGCCGGTGGCGTAACCGCCCATATTCACTTTGCCGGACATGCACTGAGTCAGGTTAATCACCAGGATGCCGCGATCGCTCGCTTCCTGCAGCTCTTTCAGGAACTCGCCGTTCTGCGGCGCATTGCCAACGCCGTAGGAGCGCAGGATCAGCGCCTTCACCGGCTGGCGCAGGAAGTTACGCACCACGTCGGCAGAGATGCCTGGATAGATGGTCACCACGCCAATCGGCTGCGGGGTGATCGGGTGAACGATCAGCTCGCCCGCCGTGTGCGGCGCAGGCGGCGTGCCCAGGCGGCGAATATGGATACCCGCTTCCAGCAGCGGCTGCAGGTTTGGCGACGCAAAGGCGTCGAAACCGTCGGCGTGGGCTTTGGTGGTGCGGTTTCCGCGATAGAGGCGATTGTTGAAGAACAGCGACACTTCGTTGATCGGATAATTGGCCGCCACGTACAGGGAGTTCAGCAGGTTGATCTGCCCGTCGGAGCGTAGTTCGGCCAGCGGGATTTGCGACCCAGTGACAATCACCGGCTTACCCAGATTCTCCAGCATGAAGGAGAGCGCCGAGGCGGTGAACGCCATGGTGTCGGTGCCGTGAAGGATCACAAAGCCATCGTACTCGTCGTAATGGGCTTTGATATCTTCCGCGATATGCTGCCAGTCTTCCGGCGTCATATCCGAGGAGTCCATCAGCGGATCGTACTCGTGAATGGTGAAGTCCGGCATCTCCTGGCGGTGGAACTCAGGCATCAGCGCGAGCTGGCGCTGCAGATGACCGGAAACAGGAATGTAGCCATTTTCGGAGCGCTGCATACCGATGGTCCCGCCGGTATACGCCACATAAATCGATTTCTTCTGCATGATAGTGTGTTCTTGTGCTTCAAAGAAAAATCCCCCCTTCGCGAGAAGAGGGGACGGGGTTTAGCGTACGTTAGCGCAGGTGAGGCAGAACGCGTAACGGTTTTGCGGATCGTTAAAGGCGGCGAGCTTATCGCTCTCGGCTTTGACGACATTGGCTGCGGTGGCCACCGGCGCAGGCAGATACGCCTGAATCGCGGCAGGCAGCATGGCACGTACGGAACCGGACATGCTGTTCATCACCATATCCACAAACGTCGGCTCATCCTGGTAATAGGCGATGTGCCACTGTTTCAGCTTCGCCAGCTCGGCCGCTTTCGCGACGGCGTCATCGAAGTCGCCAAGGCTATCGACCAGACCGTTGCTTTTCGCATCCTGACCGGTCCAGACGTGGCCCTGAGCAATTTTATCCACCTGCTCTGGCGTCGATTTACGCGACTCCGCGACCAGAGTGATAAAGCGCTTGTAGCCGTTTTCGATGCTCAGCTGCATCATCTGCGACACTTCCGGCGGCAGGGATTTGGTCACCGCCACATCCGCCAGCGGCGAGGTGGCCACGCCGTCCGTGTGCACGCCCAGATAATCGAGGCTGTTTTCGACGGTGTTAATGACGCCAAAGATACCGATAGAGCCGGTCAACGTGCTTGGGTTCGCCACGATGTAGTTCGCAGGCGTGGAGATCCAGTACCCCCCGGATGCCGCCATCCCACCCATCGACACCACAACCGGTTTGCCCGCTGCACGCGCTGCGGCCAGCTCCGCACGGATCACTTCCGAGGCGCTGACGCTGCCGCCAGGGCTGTTCACGCGAAGGATGATGGCTTTCACTTTTGGATCCAGACGCGCATCGCGGATCTGCGACGCGGTGGTATCTCCGCCCACGTTCCCCGGCGTCTCTTCCCCGTCCATGATCGCTCCGTTGGCGAAGACCACGGCCACGCTGTCGCCCGATTCATCCGGTTTTTTCGGCGTGTAATCGTAGAGGCTGATGGCGCTGTAATTCTTGTCTTCTTTGCTCCAGCCGAACTGTTTGGTCAGCGCTTTTTCGATCTCGGCGCTAGAGCCGAGCGTATCGACCAGTTTGTTATCCAGGGCGTATTTTGCCGTATCGCCGCCGACTATGGTCAGGCCATCCAGCATCGCCTGCGCGCCTGGGAAGACCTGCTCAGGGGTGATCTGACGGTTCGCCGCCACGGTGGCGAGATAGTTCTGCCACAGCTCGCCGATCCAGCGGCTGTCCGCTTCACGCGCGGCAGGGGACATATCGTCACGAATAAACGGCTCAACGGCGGATTTATAGGTGCCGACGCGGAAGACGTGGGTGGTGACTTTCAGCTTATCCAGCAGCGATTTGTAGTACAGACCGTTGGTGGCAAAACCGTGCAGATCGACGGTGCCCTGCGGGGAGAGCCAGATTTTGTTAGCGAAGCTCGCCAGATAGTATTGCCCCTGGCTGTAGCTATCGCCGACCGCAATCACTGGCTTGCCGCTGTCGCGGAACTCGCGCAGCGCTTTACCGATGTACTGCATCGACGGCTGATCGCCCCCGGCAAAGTTTTTCAAATCCAGCACGATCCCGGTAATGTTGCGATCGTCCTTCGCCTGACGAATGGCGTCGACGATATCAAACAGGGAGTTTTCCTGCATGCGATCAGAGGTCGAGCCCAGCAGCTGGCGGCCAATCACGCCCAGACGATTGCTGGTGGACGGCTTATCGACAATCACGCCGGTGATATCCAGCAGCAGCGCGCCGCGCTCGGAGTGCTGCGCCTGATTGCTGCTACTGATGTGCATCCAGACGCCCACGCAGACCAGGATCAGGAAGATGAAAAAGACATTCATCACCAGTTCGCGCACGAAGTTGAGCAACCGCCACGTCCATTTAAAGAAACCGGCAAAAATTCGCCAAAGGGTTCGCATGTATTCTCCCAAACCAGATAATGACCGTTTCCGTCGCGACTGGACGGCAATGTGGGGTTATCGTAATGACCCAACCGCCACTTGTCAGCAGGAATCGCCCACTGCGCTGTAACAAATTCTGCTCTCGTGTTAATTTTGTGAATAAATTTCAAGACAGGAGTTAATCAATGGACGCACTTGAACTGCTTGTTAACCGCCGTAGCGCTTCACGCCTGGCGGAACCTGCGCCTGCGGGCGAACAGCTGGAAAACATTCTGCGCGCCGGTATGCGCGCGCCGGATCACGGCACCCTGACGCCGTGGCACTTCTTTATCATCGAAGGCGAGGGCCGCGACCGTTTCAGCACCCTGCTGGAGAATGGGGCGATGGCCGCCGAGCAGGATGAAAAGGCGATCGACAAAGCGCGCAATGCGCCGTTTCGCGCGCCGATGATCGTTGCGGTGGTGGCAAAATGCCAGCCCGAACACAAAGTACCAGTCTGGGAGCAAGAGATGTCCGCCGGTTGCGCGGTCATGGCGATGCAAATGGCCGCTGTCGCCCAGGGCTTTAACGGCATCTGGCGCACCGGTCCGCTGACGGAAAGCCCGGTGGTACGCGAAGGACTCTCCTGCGCCGAGCACGACAAAATCGTCGGCTTCCTCTATTTAGGTACGCCGCAGCTGAAAGCCTCGACCACCATTTCCACGCCTGACACCGCCCCGTTCGTCACCCGATTCTGATAATCACGCTAAACTGTCTGGATTATGAGCAAGCGTCGCATAATTCAGACAGTCATACTTACCTCATCACGGAATGAGCGCTACCATAGCGCGATTGCAATGACAGGAGATGTCCATGAGCGAGCAAACTATTCGTTTAACGCAATACAGCCACGGAGCGGGTTGCGGTTGTAAAATTTCCCCTAAAGTGCTGGAGACCATCCTGCACAGCGAACAGGCGAAGTTTGTCGACCCGAACCTGCTTGTCGGCAACGAAACGCGTGACGATGCGGCGGTATACGATTTAGGTAACGGCACCAGCATTATCAGCACCACCGACTTCTTTATGCCGATTGTCGATAACCCGTTTGATTTCGGGCGTATCGCGGCGACCAACGCCATCAGCGACATCTTCGCGATGGGCGGTAAACCGATCATGGCGATCGCCATCCTCGGCTGGCCGATCAACACCATCCCACCGGAAATCGCCCGCGAAGTGATCGAAGGCGGTCGCTTTGCCTGCCAGCAGGCGGGCATTGCGCTGGCGGGTGGACACTCCATCGACGCGCCAGAGCCGATCTTCGGCCTCGCCGTCACCGGCGTGGTGCCGACCGAGCGCGTGAAGCGCAACAGCACCGCGCAGGAAGGTTGCAAGCTGTTCCTCACCAAACCGCTGGGTATCGGCGTGCTCACTACCGCGGAGAAAAAATCCCTGCTTAAGCCAGAACATATTGGCCTCGCCACGGAAGTGATGTGTCAGATGAACCTGGCGGGCGCGGCGTTTGCCAATATCGACGGCGTCAAAGCGATGACTGACGTTACTGGCTTTGGTCTCCTCGGCCACCTGAGCGAAGTCTGTCAGGGCGCAGGCGTTCAGGCACAGGTCTGGTATCAGGACATTCCAAAACTGCCGGGCGTGGAAGAGTACATCGCCCAGGGCGCGGTGCCGGGCGGCACCCAGCGTAACTTTGCCAGCTACGGCCATCTGATGGGCGACATGCCAACAGAGTGGCGCGATCTGCTGTGCGATCCGCAAACCTCCGGCGGCCTGCTGCTGGCCGTCACCCCTGACGCGGAAGCCGAAGTCAAAGCCACGGCGGCCGAGTTTGGCATCAGCCTGAGCGCCATTGGCGAGCTGGTGACTGCCCGCGGCGGTCGTCCGATGATTGAGATCCGTTAATTCGATGCGTCTGTTTATTGCGGAAAAGCCGAGTCTGGCCCGTGCGATTGCCGATGTGCTTCCCAAGCCGCATCGCAAGGGCGACGGCTTTATCGAATGCGGTAACGGGCAGGTGGTCACCTGGTGTATCGGTCACCTGCTGGAACAGGCGCAGCCGGATGTCTACGACGCCCGCTACGCGCGCTGGAATCTCAACGATCTGCCGATCGTGCCGGAAAAGTGGAAACTGCAGCCGCGTCCTTCCGTGACTAAGCAACTCAACGTCATCAAACGTTTCCTGCACGACGCGGAAGAAGTGATTCACGCGGGTGACCCGGACAGGGAAGGGCAGCTGCTGGTGGACGAGGTGCTCGACTATCTCGAGCTGGCGCCGGAAAAGCGTCAGCAGGTGCAGCGCTGCCTGATCAACGATCTCAACCCGCAGGCGGTTGAGCGCGCGATTACGCGTCTGCGCGCCAACAGCGAGTTTATCCCACTGTGCGTCTCGGCCCTGGCGCGAGCCCGCGCCGACTGGCTGTACGGCATCAATATGACCCGCGCCTACACCATTCTCGGGCGTAACGCCGGGTATCAGGGCGTGCTCTCCGTCGGGCGCGTGCAGACCCCAGTCCTCGGTCTGGTGGTGCGCCGCGACGAAGAGATCGAAAACTTCGTGGCGAAAGATTTCTTCGAGGTGAAGGCGCATATCGTCACCCCGAAAGAGGAACGGTTTACCGCCACCTGGCAGCCGAGCGACGCCTGTGAATCTTACCAGGACGAAGAGGGGCGGCTGTTGCATCGCCCGCTGGCGGATCACGTGGTTAACCGCATCAACGGCCAGCCGGCGATAGTCACCAGCTATAACGATAAACGGGAATCAGAACCCGCGCCGCTGCCGTTTTCCCTCTCAGCCCTGCAGATTGAGGCCGGTAAACGCTTCGGTATGAGCGCGCAGAACGTGCTCGATATCTGCCAGAAGCTTTACGAAACCCACAAGCTCATCACCTATCCGCGTTCCGACAGCCGCTACCTGCCGGAAGAGCATTTCGCCGGGCGTCATGCGGTGCTGAATGCGATTGGCGTTCACGCGCCGGACCTGCTCCCGCAGCCCGCCGTGAATCCGGACACCCGCAACCGCTGCTGGGATGACAAAAAAGTCGACGCGCACCACGCGATTATCCCGACGGCGCGCGCCAGCAACGTTAATCTCAGCGAGAACGAAGCGAAGGTTTATAACCTGGTGGCGCGTCAGTATCTGATGCAGTTTTGCCCGGACGCGATGTTCCGCAAATGTGTGATTGAACTGGAGATCGCCAAAGGCAAATTCGTCGCCAAAGCGCGTTTCCTCGCCGAAGCGGGCTGGCGCACGCTGCTCGGCAACAAAGAGCGCGACGAAGAGAACGACGGCACGCCGCTGCCGGTGGTGGCGAAAGACGACGAACTGCTGTGCGAAAAGGGTGAAGTGATTGAGCGACAAACTCAGCCGCCGCGCCACTTTACCGACGCGACGTTGCTCTCGGCGATGACCGGGATTGCCCGTTTTGTGCAGGATAAAGATCTGAAAAAGATCCTCCGCGCCACGGATGGATTAGGCACAGAAGCGACGCGCGCGGGGATTATCGAGCTTCTGTTTAAGCGTGGTTTCCTGATCAAAAAAGGGCGCTATATCCACTCGACGGATCCGGGGCGGGCGTTGATTCACTCCCTGCCGGAGCTGGCTGCGCGACCGGACATGACGGCGCACTGGGAGTCGATCCTGACGCAGATCAGCGAGAAGCAGTGCCGCTATCAGGACTTTATGCAGCCGCTGGTGGGTACCCTGTTTGAGTTGATCAATCAGGCGCGCAATACGCCGGTGAAATCATTCCGCGGAATGGTGGCACCGGGCGGTGGTGACGCGAAGAAGAAGTTTAAGAAGAAGAGTGCGGCCTGAAAAAACGGGCCAACGATTCGTGCTTTCGCGGGTTTTGTAGGCCGGGTAAGGCGGAGCCGCCACCCGGCAACACACGATGATGCGGCTTAAACCACCCCTTGCCCAATCATCGCATCGGCCACCTTCACGAACCCGGCGATATTCGCGCCGCGCACGTAGTTGGTCTGCTCCGCTTCCCCGCCGTACTCCACGCAGGAGTGGTGAATATCCAACATGATGTGATGCAAACGCGCATCCACTTTCTCGGCTTTCCAGCCCAGACGCGCGGCGTTTTGCGCCATCTCCAGGCCTGACGTCGCCACGCCACCGGCGTTCGCCGCTTTACCCGGCGCAAACAACACGCCCGCTTCGAGGAACAGATCCGTCGCTTCGATGGTGGTCGGCATATTCGCCCCTTCCGCCACCGCTTTCACGCCGTTTTTGATAAGCGTCCGGGCAGCCTCCACATCCAGCTCGTTCTGCGTCGCACACGGCAGGGCGATATCCACCGGCACTGACCACGGCTGCTTGCCTTCCAGATAGGTCAAACCAAACTCGCGCGCGTAATCCGCCACGCGGCCGTCGCGGCTGGCTTTGATTTCGCACAGGCGTGCCAGTTTCTCCGCCGTGAAACCGGCTTCATCCACCACCGTGCCGCTCGAGTCCGACGCCGTCACCACGCGCGCGCCAAACTGCATCGCTTTTTCAATCGCATACTGCGCCACGTTGCCGGAGCCCGACACCGCCACGCGCATTCCTTCGAAGCCCAGACCGTGA
This sequence comes from Lelliottia sp. EB106-05-01-XG201, assembly GCF_058791735.1. Lineage (NCBI taxonomy): Bacteria > Pseudomonadati > Pseudomonadota > Gammaproteobacteria > Enterobacterales > Enterobacteriaceae > Lelliottia > Lelliottia sp. EB106-05-01-XG201. The sequence goes on along the minus strand of NZ_JBYTDV010000001.1, from coordinate 2,816,489 downwards.
CGTTTTAACATCGCCTCGGTGAAGTACACCAGGCCGTAGCCCGTCGCTTCCGGGCGGATCAGACTCCCGCCGAACGACAGCCCTTTCCCGGTAAACACGCAGGCGCTGTTGTTGGAGAGCTTTTTCATCATCCCGGCCATAAAGCCGACTTCGCGTCCGCCCACGCCGATATCCCCCGCTGGCACGTCGGTGTCCGGGCCGAGGTGACGGTACAGCTCCGTCATCAGCGCCTGGCAGAAACGCATCACTTCGCCTTCGCTTTTGCCTTTCGGATCGAAATCGCTGCCGCCTTTACCGCCGCCCATGGGCAGGGTAGTCAGTGCGTTTTTAAAGGTCTGCTCAAAGCCGAGGAATTTGAGGATCGACAGGTTTACGGAAGGGTGAAAACGCATTCCACCCTTGAACGGGCCAATCGCCGAACTGAACTGGACTCGCCACGCGCGGTTCACCTGCACCTGATTTTTGTCGTCGACCCAGACCACGCGGAACTGAATCACACGTTCGGGTTCAACCAGGCGCTCAAGCAGGGACATCTGACGGTAACGCGGGTTTTCTTCGAGGAAGGGCCACAGGGTGGTCATGACCTCACGAACGGCCTGGGCAAACTCGCTCTGATGCGGGTCGCGCTGTTGAACGTGGGTAAGAAACGATTCCAGAGAGCGTGTCTGATCCATAGATATAAGAGCCTCTTATAAAGATTTTTTTAATTTTGTGTGTTGTGTGGGTGATTTGTGGTCGTTTTCGACTATACCACCCGTACCGCTTGGCGAGGCAAGGGAAAATTTAGCGGGAAAGTGAAATTAATCAGCGGCCTTGTGTCATAACTAAAAACGATGATGAGAGAAATTAAAGGAACGGCGGCAAACAACCGTTATAGTCATTATCAGCACACAAAAGGAATCTTTATGAACCGCTACCTGTTAACTGCTTTGCTTGCCCTGTTGTCCGCCGGTGCTCAGGCCGACCGTATTCGCCCGGACGTGGAGGTCAATGTACCGCCGGAAGTGTTCAGCTCCGGCGGCCAGCGCGCGCAGCCCTGCAACCAGTGCTGCATCTATCAGGATCAAAACTATTCGGAAGGGGCGGTGGTGAAAGCCGACGGCGTTCTGCTCCAGTGTCAGCGCGATGAAAAAACCATCAGCACGAACCCGCTGGTGTGGCGGCGCGTAAAAGGATAAAGGCTTCCAGCAGCGGGATATCGGCGGGCGCGAGATCATACGCGAACGCCTCCTGCGGAGTGCACCACACCAGGTTGCTGTGGTAATGCGCGATCACTTCGCCGCTGAAGGTCGGGACGTGCCACGCGTGCAGATGAATCAGCCGCCCGGAGACTTCCCGCTGGTGGCTGGCGACATACTGCGTCGGCTGCGCGTCTATCCCTAACTCTTCACGCAGCTCGCGGGTCAGCGCCTCGGGCTGGGTTTCACCAGCTTCAACTTTGCCCCCGGCGAACTCCCACATTCTTGGCTGGTCGGCACTCTCCGGGCGTTGCGCGAGGAGAATTTTGCCATTCTTTTCAATAATGGCGGCAACAACATCGAGAGTTTTCAGCATGGTCGTCAATACTTGTAGGGGAAAAACGACATATTATCGTCGGCTTTCAAAGAGTCCAGCCATCAGGAGAGTCCGGTGAAAGAAACTTCCGCCTGGGTCCAGCCCGTCGAATCTATCCCCGCCAGTTTAAAACCCATTGCCGCCATGCAAAAAAAACACTTCGGCGTGGTGCTGAATCCCACCCGCTGGTGGGGACGCATGCCGCGTCTTTTCTGGCTGGTGGCGCTGTTTGTCGGTTTTCTGGAGCGCAAAAATGCGCGCCTCAATCCGGCCCTGCGCGCACTGCTGATGACGCGTGTTTCGCAGCTCTGCCACTGCGCATTTTGTATCGACGCCAACAGCCTGCGTCTGGCCGAGCGCTGCGGCGCGCTGGATAAGGTGCAGGCGGTCAGCGACTGGCGTGAGTCCGCGCTGTTCAGTCCGGAAGAGCGTGCGGCGCTGGAGTATGCCGAAGCCACCACCGCTACGCCGCCGCTGGTCACGGAGTCCATCAAAAGCGAACTGAAACGCTTTTACAGCGATGCGACGATCACGGAAATGACGGCCCTGATTGCCTTTCAGAATCTTTCGGCGCGCTTCAACGCCGCGCTGGAGATCCCGCCCCAGGGGCTTTGCGACGCGTTCAAGGGGAAGCCTCATGTTTGACCGGCATCTGCATCCGCGCGTGAAACCGCTGCTCAACCGCCTGGTGGCGGTGATTGATAAGCCCTACATCAGCGCCGACGGCGTGACGCTGGCCGGATTTGCCATCGGCGTGCTGGCGCTGCCGTTTCTGGCGCTCGGCTGGTATGTGGCGGCGCTGATCGCCATTGTGCTGAACCGGCTGTTTGATGGGCTGGACGGGGCGCTGGCGCGGCGTCGCGGGTTATCGGACGCGGGCGGTTTTCTCGATATCGCCCTCGATTTTCTCTTTTACGCCTTAGTGCCCTTTGGCTTTGCGCTCGCCGCGCCGCTGGAAAACGCGCTCGCTGCCGCCTGGCTGCTGTTTGCATTTATCGGCACCGGCAGCAGTTTCCTGGCCTTTGCGGCGCTGGCCGCAAAACACAATATTGATAACCCGGGCTACGCGCACAAGTCGTTTTATTACATCGGGGGATTAACGGAGGGGACGGAGACCATCGCGCTGTTTGTACTCTGCTGCCTGTTCCCGGCGCACTTCGCGCTGTTCGCCTGGATCTTCGGCGCGTTGTGCTGGCTCACCACCACAACGCGCATCTGGAGCGGGTATCAGACCCTGAAAGCTGTCAAACCTTAAAGGGTGCTTTCTGGCGTCAGCGGGCCCGTAGTGATCGGGTTACTCGGGTGGCTGCTCCATTCGTACCAGCCGCCGTCGTAGACCGAGACGTTTTTCCAGCCCATGGCGCGGGCGTACATGAAGGTTTCTGACGCGCGCCAGCCGGTGCCACAGTAGAAGGCGACGTGCTGGTCCGGCAGGATATTCCACTCTTTCCACATCGCGGCGATATCATCGGCGCTGCGCATGGTCCCGTCCGGGTTGTGGAAATCTTCCATATGGGTGGCATCGCTGCCCGCATGGCCCCAGCGTGCGCCTGCGATCTCACCTTTTGGCTTGATGTAGCTGTAGCCGCTGGTTTCGCCGGTGAATTCCGGCCAGGAACGAATGCTCACCAGCGACGCATCTTTGCGATGCAGCATCCCGCGCGCCTGTTCCATATCCACCATCAGCTGAGGCTGACCAGGGATGGGTGCGCCGAAGTCCGCGGCGGGCGTCACTTTCGCTGGCATTCCGCGCTCGACCGGCAGACCGGCGTCGGACCAGGCTTTCCAGCCGCCATCCAGCAGACGCACATCTTTCACCCCGGCGTAGAGCATGATCTGCGCCACGCGCGCTGCGGCATACACATCGCGGCCATAGAGGATCACGGTGGTGTCGTGACGAATACCCTGTTTCGCCAGCAGCGCTTTCAGTTTGTCGTCGGAGACTTTATTCCACAGCGGTTCGCTTTCCACTTCGTTAGTATCAATGTATCCGGCGCCCGGAATGTGGTTCAGGAGATAGAATTTCGGCGCGCCCCAGGCGGCTTCGATAATTTTATAATCGCCCGTCGGCGCGGCAGTGACCTTTTTACCCTGCGTCAGCTGATGCAGCCACTCGGGATAGACCAGCTGTTCGAAGTGGGGAAGACGCTGCAGGCGATCGGCATTTTGCAGCGCATCGCCGAGGGTGGAAACGTGCTGATACCCGGCTTTGGCGAGGCGTGCTTTCACCGCCTGGTTCTCCGCGTCGCTGCCGTACAGGGCGATGGCGGAGGTCGGCGCGAGGTTGTGCTGTTTAGCCCAGTCGGCGAGCTGCTCGTCGCTCATAAGGGTTAACCAGCTGGCTGACAGGTTCAGCGCGGCGGGTTCATGCCCGGAGGTGCCGGACAATGTTTGCGGCCAGCCGTTATAGAAGGCGCTGGCGCGGGTGTCGATCACCGCGCCGTGCTGCTGTTGCAGCTGGGCCAGCGTCACAGAAGAGGCCATTTCAGCGGCGAAAGTGGAGAAACTGGCAAGACAGAGCGCCAGCGCGGTCAGTTGAGAAACACGTTTCATCGAAGAACCTGACGTGAAATAAAAGGTGCGTCATTTTCGTCTTCCCCTAAACAGAATTCCTTGCGTTAGCACAGGGTTTATTGCCACCCGGCGAGCTGAATCACCCGTCCACCCGGCGGAATGTCGTCTTCATCGTGCGTGACCAGCACCACCGGAATGTTCTGCGCGCGAACCTGGGTGAAGACCCACTCCCGGAACGTCACTCGCAGAGACTTATCCAGACGACTGAATGGCTCATCCAGCAGCAGGGCGCGAGGCTGCGCCAGCAGGGCACGCAGCAGGCTGACGCGGCTGCGTTCACCGCCCGAAAGCGTCGCCGGGTCGCTGGCATAAAATCCGGCCAGACCCGCGCTCGCCAGCGCCTGCTCGACCTGTTCGCGGCGCGCCTTCCGAATACTCGCGGGCAGCGCCAGCATCAGGTTCTGCCCGACGCTAAAGTGATCGAACAGCAGCGCATCCTGGAACAAGATCCCAATCCCCCGTTTTTCGACCGGCCGCGAGTCAAGACGTTCATCGTCGAGCCACAGCTCGCCGTGGGCCTGAAAATCGGCGGACAGCGCGCCGACCATCCACGCAAACAGCGTCGATTTCCCGCTGCCAGAAGGCCCCATCAGGGTGAGGATTTCCCCGCGTTCAACGCTGAAATTCGCCTCGCGCAGCAGCGGGTTAAGAGTGAGATTTTTGACGGTCAACATCAGCGTAACCCTTGTCGATAATGGCCCGCGAGGCGCGAGAGTCCTGCCGCGAGGGCAAAGGCAGCGGCGGTGAGCGCCAGCAGCCACAGCGCGCGTCCCGCAAGAATCGCCGTACTGCCGCCGCTGCTGAGCGCTACGGCTTCGGTAGTGAGCGTCGCGAAGCGCCCGGCACCGAGCCACAGGGTCGGCAGATATTGCGCCATGCTCACGGAAAACCCGGTGGCAAAGGCGATAAGGATCGGGCGCACCAGCAGCGGGCATTTGATCTTAAAGAATACCTGACTGCGCGACAGCCCCAGCGTTTTGGCGATCAGAATCAGACGTGGATCGAGCCTGCGCCACGCGGGTTGCAGCACCAGAAGCGTCCACGGGAGCACCCACAGCAGATGTCCCCACAGCACGGCAATAGACTCGCCGTCAAAACCCAGATTGAGCGCCAGCCGGTATTGCCCGGCGACCAGCGGCAGGGCGGGCAGGGCCAGCGGCAGCCAGAGCCACAGCGTGCCGCGCGACGGCCCCCACTCCAGCCACAGCAGGGCGGTGCCCAGCGCGATCAGGGCGGAAACCAGGGCGAACGAGAGGCTGGCGCTAAACGGCGCAATATCAAAATCACTCTGTTTTGCCAGCACGAGCAGCACCAGGGCGCAGACCAGTCCGCTCAGGGGCAGCAGCCACCCGAGCGCGGTTCCTGCGATCGGCGGCCCGGCTTCGTGGCGTTGACCCGACACCGATGGGATCGTGCGTCGCCACGGCTTCCACAGGGCGACACCGACGGCGGCAAACGCGGCCAGCAGGAGAAGTAGCACCAGACAGAGCAGAGTGCCTTTGATCTGCTGTTCGGCATCGCCCTGACTCAGCCACTGCCAGGCCAGCACCGCCAGCGTCGGCGGATTGCCCGGCCCGAGAATGATCGCAATATCCACCACCGAAAGGGACCAGGCGACCACCGCCAGCATCACCGCGCCGAGTGCCGGGGCAATGGTCGGCAGCACCAGCCAGAATAGCCCCTGGATGCGGGAGTAGCCGAGGGTTTGCAGCACCACCATTTTTTGGGCCAGCGTCTTTTCCGGCAACACGGCGTAAATCGCCCACAGCACAAAGGCGCTCTCTTTCACCGCGAGCGTCAGGCCGAGGCCGATTCCGTAGGGATCCAGCAGAGGTGAACAGGCGCTACAAAGCTGATAAAACGCGCCCCCTTCGGCAAAAACCAGCAGCACGCTGGTGGCAAACGCGACGTGCGGGATGGCCAGCAGCCAGGGCAGACGGGAATTCATCTGCTGCCAGCGCTTGCCGGGCCACAGCGCCGCCACGATGCAGAGCGCGATCAACAGCGAACCGACGGTGGCGATGGCCGTGGAGACCAGGGTGGCGATCAGCGCCTGTGGCAGCTGCGGATCGTTAAACAGGGATTGCCATCCCGCGACGGAAAACGCCGGTTCAAGCAGCATCACGGTGGCCGGGAACAGCGGCGCGTAAATGGCCGCGATGACCAGCCACACCAGCCAGCCTAGCGGGTGCCGTAGCGACGCAGCCATTCCTGCTCCAGAGCGTTCACCCAGGCCGCGTGCGGCTCAGGCTGCATGGTCGGTAAACCCGCCGGAATAAACTGGCGCAGTGCGCTGGCCTGTTCAGCAGGCAATTTTTGCGGGTCCAGCACGCTCGGGTCACCCCATATTTTCGGGTCGGCTTTGCGAATTTGCGCGTCAGGTGACAGCAGGAAATTGGCGACCACTTTGGCCCCCGCGCTGGCGCTGCTGTTGGCCGGGATTGCCACGAAATGGACATTTCCCATCGTCCCGTCGGCAAAGCCGAAGCTGAAACTGTCAGCAGGCAGTTCGCCGCTGGCGACTTTTTGCTGCGCGTGGGCCGGGTTAAAGGTCAGGGAGAGATTCAGATTGCCGCTGGCAAGCAGGGCGTCCATGCGCGCCGGTGACGGCGGAAAATCTTTCCCTTCGCGCCAGAGCAAGGGGTGAAGCGCGTCGAGATAGCGCCACAGCGGGGCGGTGACGGCGTCGAAGGTGTGCGGGGCGGGCGCAGTTTTCAGGGCATCCGTCGTTGTGGTCAGGCTCAGCAGCAGCTGTTCCAGAAACGCGGTGCCGGTAAAATCGGGCGGACGTGGATAGGTCACTTTTCCCGAATGCTGCTTCGCATAGTCGAGGAGAGCGGCAGGATCGCGCAGCGAGGCTGAGAGCGTGGCTTTGCGGGCAATAAAGGTCAGCTGCGCCGCGCCCCACGGGGATTCTGCGCCGTCAGTGGCAATGGCAAAATCTTCGGTCACCGGTTTGGTGGTATCGACATAGCGCCAGTTGGGCAGCATTTGCGCCCAGCCGGTTTGCAGCAGATTTGCCTCTTTCAGTGTGCGGAAGTTCTCCCCGTTAACCCAGAGTAAATCAACGGAGCCCTTACTGGTTCGCCCGGCGCGGGACTCGGTCTGGATGCGTTTGACCGCATCGGCGGCGTCCGCCAGGTGCACGATTTTCAGGGTGATGGCGTAGTGGGTTTTCATCTCCTCGCTCACCCAGCCGAGATACCGGTTGACGGCCGGATCGCCGCCCCAGGCGTTAAACCACACGGTCTGGCCTTTGGCGTCCTGTTGAACGGTTTGCCAGTCGCTTTCGGCGAATACCGGGGCGGCCAGCAGCAGCCCGGTCAGAAACATGCAAGAACGCACACGGCGCATAATGCCTCCCTGTTAATGAGATGAAGGGGAAAAGCGAGAGAACAGCCAGCGGGTGACCAGCGGCAATAACCCTAAGAGTGTAAAGGCTACCAGCATTCCCGGCGACAGAATATCGCGCAGGGAGGTCAGCTCCCCCAGCTCGCGCCCGGCATTGAGGAAAATCACCGTCGCAGGCAACATCGCCAGCTGGCTGACCCACCAGTAGCGCGCCACGCCGATAGCGGTTAAGCCTGAAAGCAGATTGACCACAAAGAACGGAAACACCGGCATCAGGCGCAGGGCAAACAGATAAAATGCGCCGTCGCGCGCGACACCTGCATTCACCGTCTGCATCGGTTTCGCAAAGCGGCGCTGCACCCAGTCGCGCAGCAGGTAGCGGCTGGCGAGCATCGCCAGCGTTGCCCCCAGCGTCGAAGCGAACGACACCAGGACAATCCCTTCCCAGACGCTGAACAGCGCCCCGCCCAGCAGCGTCAGCAGCGCCGCGCCGGGAATCGAAAACGCAGAGACCACCACGTAAAGCACAAAATAGATCGCAGCGCTCTGCACCGGGGCGCGATGGACATACTCAATAAGCATCAGCCGATGCGTTCGGAGTGATTCGAGGGAGAGAAAGCCTGGCGGCAGGAGCGCGATAAGCAAAGCAAATGCGCCCAACAGGGCGCACAGGATGAGGATTTTTTGCGTTTTCACCGGCAATTACAGTTTGAATTTCGCCCAGACCGGCGCGTGATCGGACGGCTTTTCCATGCTGCGGATGTCGTAATCGATCCCGGTTTCGATGCAGCGTTCGGCCAGCGGCTGGCTTGCCAGCAGCAGATCGATACGCAGGCCGCGGTTGTCGTCGAAGCCTTTTGAGCGGTAGTCAAACCACGAGAAACGATCCTGCGTTTGCGGATTGGCGCTGCGGAAGGTGTCCACCAGGCCCCAGTTCATCAGACGGTCCATCCACTCGCGCTCTTCGGGCAGGAAGGAGCATTTACCGGTGCGCAGCCAGCGTTTGCGGCTGTCTTCCCCGATACCGATATCCAGATCCGTCGGGCTGATATTCACGTCGCCCATGATCAGCACCGGGTTGTCTTTGTTCAGCTCGGTGGTCAGGTAATCCTGCAGATCCTGGTAGAACTTGGCTTTCGCCGGGAATTTGGTCGGGTGGTCGCGGCTTTCGCCCTGCGGGAAGTAGCCGTTGATCACCGTGATATTGCCGACGGGCGAGGGGATCTCCGCCATGATAATGCGACGCTGTGAGTCATCGTCATCGCCCGGGAAGCCGCGGCGCACGGAGACCGGCGTCTCTTTGGTGAGCAGTGCCACGCCGTAATGGCCTTTCTGGCCGTGATAAAAGACGTTATAACCCAGCTTCGCAACGTCTTCGAGCGGGAACATATCGTCGTGAACTTTTGTCTCCTGCAGGCCGATCACGTCTGGCTGATGTTGTTCGACAATGGCTTCCAGTTGGTGAGGGCGGGCGCGCAGGCCGTTGATATTAAAAGAGACAAATTTCATAGTCGCTGCCAATGCAAGGTGAATAGTGCAAGGATGGTAGCAGAATTTGCGCCGCCTGTTATCGGGTTCAGCCAATAACTGCAACAGATCATCCCGTTGGTGCAATTTTTGCACCATTTCGACGCGCCTTGCCCTCAAAGGGGGCGTAAACGGTCGATAAATTTCGCGAGCGATCACAATTCCAGAATTATATTTTGCCTGTGCATAATATTTCTCGTTTTCGTCCCGCGAACCGCCGCTTGTCGTAAAAATATTCACTTATTATGCACTAACAGTGAATAAATCCATATTCTAACTTATTGATATTCTGTCACCTCAAGGCGTTTATGCATTTTTATCGCTGGCTGGCACGAACTCTGCAATCTACATTCACAGTGCAAACACTCAATTATTTAACATTTAAACAACTTCTTATTTACCGGATGAGGTCGCTATGTCTCTGTCAATTACGCGTGAAAATTTTGATGAATGGATGATGCCGGTTTACGCTCCGGCGGCTTTTATTCCGGTACGCGGGGAGGGCTCACGCCTGTGGGATCAGCAGGGCAAAGAGTATATCGATTTCGCGGGCGGGATTGCGGTGAACGCGCTGGGACACGCACACCCGGCGCTGCGCCAGACCCTGAACGATCAGGCGGCGAAGTTCTGGCACACGGGCAACGGTTACACCAACGAGCCTGCCCTGCGCCTGGCGAAAAAACTGATCGACGCCACCTTTGCCGAAAAAATCTTCTTCTGTAACTCCGGCGCAGAGGCCAACGAAGCGGCCCTGAAGCTGGCGCGTAAATACGCCCATGACCATTTCGGCGCACAGAAAAGCGGGATTGTGGCCTTCAAAAATGCCTTCCACGGTCGCACGCTGTTTACCGTCAGCGCCGGTGGACAACCTGCCTATTCGCAGGATTTCGCCCCGTTACCGCCGGATATTCGTCACGCGGTGTTTAACGATCTCCAGTCCGCGAAAGAGCTGATCAACGACAACACCTGCGCGGTGATCGTTGAGCCGATGCAGGGCGAGGGCGGCGTGGTCCCGGCGGAGAAAGCCTTCCTGCAAGGGCTGCGCGAGCTGTGCGACCAGCACAACGCGCTGCTGATTTTTGATGAAGTTCAGACCGGCGTTGGCCGTACCGGCGAGCTGTATGCCTATATGCACTACGGCGTCACCCCGGACGTGCTGTCGACGGCGAAAGCATTAGGCGGCGGTTTCCCGATCGGCGCGATGCTGACCACCAATAAATGCGCCAGCGTGATGGTCGTCGGCACCCACGGCACCACGTACGGCGGTAACCCGCTGGCCTCGGCGGTCGCCGGACAGGTGCTGGATATCATCAATACGCCAGAAGTACTGAACGGCGTGAAGCAGCGTCACGACTGGTTTGTTGAGCGCCTGAATGCGATCAACAGCAAGGTCGGCATGTTCAAAGAAATTCGCGGTCTGGGTCTGTTAATTGGCTGCGAACTGACGGCTGAATTTGCCGGAAAAGCTAAACTTATTTCACAGGAAGCGGCAAAAGCGGGTGTGATGGTGCTGATCGCGGGCGCGAACGTGGTGCGTTTTGCTCCGGCGCTGGTGGTAAGTGAAGAAGAGGTCACCACCGGATTAGATCGCTTTGCGCTGGCCTGTGAACAGGTGAAATCCGGGGTGTCATCATGATGGTCATCCGTCCCGTTGAGCGCGGCGATCTCGCCGGGCTTATGCAGCTTGCCGGTAAGACGGGAGGCGGGCTGACCTCGCTTCCTGCCGACGAAAAAACGCTGTCGGCGCGCATCGAGCGCGCCATCAATACCTGGCAAGGGACGGTGCCGAAGAGCGAACAGGGATACGTCTTTGTTCTGGAAGATACTGACACAGGAACTGTGGCCGGGATTTGCGCCATCGAAGTGGCGGTCGGCCTCAATGAGCCCTGGTACAACTACCGCGTCGGCACGCTGGTTCACGCTTCGAAAGAGCTGAATATCTACAACGCGCTGCCGACGCTCTCTCTCAGCAACGATCACACGGGCAGCAGCGAGCTTTGCACGCTGTTCCTCGATCCTGAGTGGCGCAAAGAGGGCAACGGCTATCTGCTCTCGAAATCGCGCTTCATGTTTATGGCCGCCTTCCGCGATCGCTTTAACGAAAAAGTGGTGGCGGAGATGCGCGGCGTGATCGACGAAAAAGGCTACTCCCCATTCTGGGAAAGCCTCGGCGAGCGCTTCTTCTCGATGGAATTCAGTCGCGCGGACTACCTGTGCGGCACCGGGCAGAAAGCCTTTATCGCCGAGCTGATGCCGAAACACCCGATCTACACCCATTTCCTCAGCCCCGAAGCCCAGGCGGTGATTGGCGAAGTCCATCCGCAGACCGCCCCGGCGCGCGCGGTGCTGGAGAAAGAGGGTTTCCGCTACCGTAACTACGTCGATATTTTTGACGGCGGCCCGACGCTGGAGTGCGATATCGATCGCGTCCGCGCCATCCGTAAAAGCCGTCTGGTGACCGTCGCCGAAGGGCAGCCTGCGCCGGGCGAATGGCCGGCCTGTCTGGTGGCGAATGAACAGTACGACCATTTTCGCGCCATGCTGATCCGCGCGAACCCCAAATGCGACCGCCTGGTGCTGACCGCAGCCCAGCTGGATGCCCTGAAATGTAGCGCAGGCGACACGGTGCGCCTGGTGCGACTCTGCCCCGAGGAGAAAACAGCATGAGTTTATGGATTAATGGCGACTGGGTGACGGGCGAAGGCGAGCGTCGCGAGAAAACTAACCCGGTGAGCAAAGAGGCGCTGTGGACCGGTACCGATGCCAGCCCCGCACAGGTGGAACAGGCCTGTAAAGCGGCGCGTGCGGCGTTCCCGGCGTGGGCGAAACAGCCCTTTAGCCTGCGTCAGGCGGTGGTCGAGAAATTTGCCTCCCTGCTGGAGGCCAACAAGGTCGAGCTGACCAGCATTATCGCCCGCGAAACCGGTAAGCCGCGCTGGGAAGCGACGACCGAAATCACGGCGATGATCAACAAAATTGCTATCTCCGTAAAGGCGTATCACACCCGCACCGGCGAGCAGCATACCGACATGGCCGACGGCGCGGCAACGCTGCGCCATCGTCCGCACGGCGTGCTGGCGGTGTTTGGTCCGTATAACTTCCCCGGCCATCTGCCGAACGGCCACATCGTGCCTGCGCTGCTGGCGGGCAATACCGTGATTTTCAAACCGAGCGAGCTGACGCCGTGGACGGGTGAAGCGGTGGTCAAACTCTGGGAGCAGGCGGGTCTGCCGCCGGGCGTGCTGAACCTGGTGCAGGGCGGACGCGAAACCGGTCAGGCTCTGAGCGCCCTGAGTGATATCGACGGCCTGCTGTTTACCGGCAGCGCGGGGACGGGTTATCAGCTGCATCGCCAGCTGGCGGGGCAGCCGGAGAAAATTCTGGCGCTGGAGATGGGCGGGAATAACCCGCTGATTGTCGAAGACGTGGAGGATATCGACGCCGCCGTGCATCTGACGATTCAGTCGGCGTTTGTCACCGCCGGGCAGCGCTGCACCTGCGCGCGTCGTCTGCTGGTGAAGCGCGGGGCGCAGGGCGATGCCTTCCTGGCCCGTTTAGTCGAAGTGACCGCGCGCCTGGTGCCCGACGCCTGGGACGCCGATCCGCAGCCGTTTATCGGCGGGCTGATCTCCGAACAAGCCGCGAACAATGTGGTCAACGCCTGGCGCGAGCACGTTGCGCGCGGCGGGAAAAGCCTGCTGGAGCCGAAGCTTGTCCAGCCGGGTACGTCCCTGTTAACGCCGGGGATCGTGGAGATGAGCGGGGCGAGCAATGTCCCGGATGAAGAGACGTTCGGGCCGCTGCTCTGCGTCTGGCGTTACGACGATTTCGACAGCGCGATTGCGATGGCGAACAACACCCGCTACGGCCTGTCGAGCGGGCTGATTTCACCGGATCGCGAGAAATTCGACACGTTGCTGATTGAAGCGCGCGCCGGAATTGTGAACTGGAACAAACCCCTGACCGGTGCGGCAAGCACCGCGCCGTTCGGTGGCGTGGGCGCCTCCGGCAACCATCGCGCCAGCGCCTGGTATGCGGCGGATTATTGCGCGTGGCCGATGGCGAGCCTCGAAACGCCTGCATTGACCCTGCCGGAAACCCTCAATCCGGGGCTCGATTTTACGCAAGGGGATCGTCATGAAAGCGCATGAGGTCAACTTTGACGGGCTGGTGGGGCTGACTCACCACTACGCCGGGCTGTCGTTTGGCAATGAGGCCTCAACGAAGCACCGCTTCCAGATTTCGAATCCTAAGCTGGCGGCGAAGCAGGGGCTGCAAAAGATGAAAGCGCTGGCTGACACCGGTTTCCCGCAGGCGGTGATCCCGCCGCAGGAGCGCCCGAACGTCGAGGTTCTGCGTCAGCTCGGGTTTAGCGGCAGCGACGAACAGGTGGTTGAAAAAGCGGGGACGCAGGTGCCGCATCTGCTGTCGGCGGCAAGCTCCGCCTCGTCCATGTGGGTCGCCAACGCCGCCACCGTCGCGCCCTCAGCGGATACCCTCGACGGCAAGGTGCATCTCACCGTCGCCAACCTGAATAACAAATTCCATCGCGCGACCGAGGCGGTGACCACCGAGCGCGTGCTGCGCGCCATTTTCAGCGATGCTGAACGGTTCAGCGTTCACGAAGCGCTCCCGCAGGTGGCGATGTTTGGCGATGAAGGGGCGGCAAACCATAACCGTCTGGGTGGTAACTACGGCGACCCGGCGACGCAGCTGTTTGTCTACGGACGCGACGAGAGTGGGCACAACGCACCCGTGCGATACCCGGCGCGTCAGACCCTGGCGGCGAGCCAGGCGGTGGCTCGGCTGAATCAGGTCAATCCGGGGCAGGTGGTTTTTGCCCAGCAGAATCCAAATGTTATCGATCAGGGCGTCTTCCACAACGACGTGATCGCCGTGTCGAACCGTCAGGTGCTGTTCTGCCACGAACAGGCGTTTGCCCAGCAGGATAAGTTGCTTGCCGCGCTTGACGAGCGCGTGCCGGGCTTTACGCCGATTCAGGTCCCGACGCACGCCGTGAGCGTGCAGGATGCGGTGGAAACTTACCTGTTTAACAGCCAGTTGTTGAGCCGCGACGACGGCAGCATGCTGCTGGTCCTGCCGCAGGAGTCGCAAAACCATCAGGGCGTGTGGCGATATCTGACGGAACTGGTGAAGGCCGACAACCCGATCAGCGAGCTGAAGGTGTTCGACCTGCGTGAAAGCATGGCCAACGGCGGCGGCCCGGCCTGTTTGCGCTTGCGCGTGGTGCTGACCCAGGCCGAAATGCAGGCGGTGAATCCGGCGGTGATGATGAATGACACCCTGTTTAACACGCTGAATAACTGGGTCGATCGCTACTATCGCGATCAGCTGACGCAGGCGGATCTGGTTGATCCGCAGCTGCTGCGCGAAGGCCGCGAAGCGCTGGACGCTCTGACCTCGATCCTGCAGCTGGGATCGGTTTATCCGTTCCAGCGCTAAGGAGAGAGGATGGAGAATTTACTGGCGCTGACCCTGGCGGACGAAACGCCTGCGCAAACCGAAGGTGAGGGCGCGACCTTTCGCTGGAAATGGCTGGGGCGCGGGCTGCTCGAACTGACGCCGCTCGAGGCGTGTGAACGTGCTCTGGTGCTCTCGGCGGGCGTTCATGGCAATGAAACGGCCCCGGTGGAAATTGTCGATCTGCTGCTCCGCGCGCTGTTTCACGGGGATATTCCGCTGCGCTGCCGCGTGCTGGTGGTGCTCGGGAACCCGGTAGCGCTGGCGCAGAACAAACGTTATCTGGTGAGCGATATCAACCGGATGTTTGGCGGGCGCGCGGCGCAGTTTGCGCCCTGTGAAGAAACCGAACGGGTGCCGGTGCTGGAGAAGGCGGTCAGGGATTTTTATGCGACAGCCGGGGAAGATCGCTGGCATCTGGATCTGCACACTGCCATTCGCGCGTCGTATCACGTGCGTTTCGGCGTGCTGCCCCAGCGCGAGCTGCCGTGGGATGAAACTTTCCTCGAATGGCTGGGCGATGCGGGCCTCGAAGCGCTGGTGTTCCATCAGTCGCCGGGCGGGACTTTCACCCATTTCACCTGTGAGCATTTCGGCGCGCTGGCCTGTACCCTTGAGCTGGGTAAAGCCCTGCCGTTTGGACATAACGATCTGACGCGTTTTGCGCCTACCCATCTGGCGCTGCGGGCGCTGCTCTCAGGCGCTGAGCCGGAACCGCATGCGGAGCCGGTGGAGCGTTATCGCGTCGTGCAACAGCTCACCCGTCGCAGCGAGGCGTTTCAGCTGCATATGGCGGCGCATACCCTGAACTTCACGCCGTTCCGCCAGGGGATTTTGCTGGCAGAGGACGGGGGCGAACGCTATGAAGTGCAGAAAACGACGGAGTACGTGCTGTTCCCGAATCCGTCGGTGGCACTGGGGTTGCGGGCGGGGTTGATGCTGGAGAAGGTGACGTAAATCGGCGGAACGCATTTTTAAAACGAATAAACCCTGATCGCGTGGCGCTCAGGGATTTTCTTTGACCCCTTAACGGGTTAAGCGTTTTTGTGCTGATAATCGGCAATCACCTTGCTGTAACCCCAGGCAAAGAGATCGTGGTCGCGGTTCTCGCTCCAGCCCGACAACATCCCCAGATTAACCTTTTTCGCATAATCCAGAAGCTGCGACTGATTGTCGAGGGTGAAGGTCTGGCCCTGCACATCGTTGTCCCCGAACATCGGCGTTGCGCCGGTTCGACGCCACGCCTGTTTAGCGCTCAGCTGCGGCCAGTTCGCCACGATCTGCGTGTTCATCGCGTCGAGCGCATTTTTGACACCGGTAAACATATCCGCAGGCGAATCCGCGCCAAAGTCCATCGTCATGCCATTGATCATCGAAGGCAGGATATCGGCATCCGCCAGCATGGCAATGAAATCAATCCCGTAGGAGCTTAAGCCCTGGCTGGAGGCGCTGTTTTGCCCGTCAACCGGGAGGGTGTAAGAGACCTGCAGTGACGGGTTGGCGCGCATGATGGCTTCGACCACTACTACATGACGCGTCAGGACATCCGGCTGGGCCAGGACTTCGCCCTCAAGATCGAAATCGATGTATTTCAGGGCGTAGTTATCAATGATCTGCTGATACCAGTCGATCAGGGTATCGGTATCTGCCACGGCTTCTTCGATGGGAATACCGGCGGAGCCGCCAAATGAAATCGCCACATCACCCCCGGCGGCGCGCAATGACGCAATATCGTCTTTCGCCAGGCTACTGGTGCGGGCGTCAAAGGCGGGATCGCTTTGTCCGCCCCAGGCGGGCATCGGCGTGTTGTCGGCGCTGTTGGTCCCGGCAACAATAAATGCCAGCGTATAGTTCTTGATGCCCGAAGCGTCCAGACACATCCCGGTGGTTAACTGCGGGTAGGCCATGTAATCGATATAGGGCGCAACGGAGAAGCGGTACTCGCCCGGGTCCGGCACCGCGGTTTGCGTCGTGAAGGAGACGACGTCAGAGATGGCCGAGGTATTTCCCGCGACATCCACGGCTTTGACGGTGGCGGTATAGGCGGTGAGTTCCGTTAAACCGGTAATGATGGCGCTGGCTGCGTCTACGGAAAGCTGAGTTTTGGCAGAGCCCGCCGCGTACTCGACGATATACCCGACCACGAGAACATTGTCCGTTGAAGGCTGCCAGACGAGTGATGCGGTTTTCGCCCCGGTTCCGGTGACCGTCAATCCCTGTGGAACGGAAGGGGCATCTGAGTCGGGTGGTGCGTCGGCGGAGGCGCCATTGACGACAAACCCGGTTGGCAGCGCGCCCAGTTGTTCCCCGCCATTAATACCGATCGCAAACTCCACGGAGCCCTGAGCGGGAACCCTGTTGTCGTCGGTTAAATATCCGCTTACCGAGCTGCCGCTGACGGAAAATGCGAAATTAAGATCCTGACTCGGCTGTTGTCCTGCCGCGAGGGTGAAGGCTATCAGCGGATTAACAATATCGCTGTCGGTCATATTATAAAGGGTGATGATACAGTTATCGTAATAGGGGGCCGGAGTGTCACCAGATTCCCATTTTGCATAAGCAATGACGGCCTGAACGGTATTTTTCATAATTAACACCTTGATGTACGTGAGTGGTTTAACATTAAGCAGATGCTTAGCTGTCGAGTTTGCCCGGGGAGGAGATATTTTCCCGGCGGGGTGAAGACAGATTACGAACTTCGCCTCGGCTAATTTCTTATTTTGCGAAATAATTGTGTCTATTTTGGCGAGGGGATTCAGGGTGTCTCAAAAGCCGGGTAATCCGCTTTGTGAGTGTGGTTGATATTATGATTGTGTAACAACTTGTTGTTTTAACTATTTAATTTAATAAAACTGTTTATGATTTGTGTGTCATTGTTCGCTTTAAATCAATACGTTAGCATTTTTGTTTTCATGGTAATTATTTATCGCGTTATTAAAATTTATTTTAAGGCATTGAGAACTATTATGTTTCTTATTCTCGCCCGTTTTCTTCCGCGCTAAACCACGATACCATGACAAATAGGTGTGTCTTGTGAAGAGGATAAATAACTAAATTAAGCGGCGTAAGAGGTGTTTATTTTTCCTCAGGATTATTGATTTCCTGATTTGAAAAAATTGTTTCCCGGACGGAAACGCATTTTATTGCAATAGCGCAACAATGACTCTTTGCTGCGCAACCCGTTTGTTGCGCAAAAAAATGTATTAACGAATTTTTTACGAGGCTAGCTATGGGGATATTTTTGTCAAAGAAGATGCGTTACTTCATGGTTATCATGAGAAACAAAAATTTTGGCAAGGCGGCGGAAGAGTTGTGTATCACCCGGTCGCCTTTGAGTAAGGTCTTAACCGAGCTGGAAATGTCGCTGGGAGGCAAGTTGTTTAGCCGAAAGCATAACGATCTCGAGCCGACGCAGCTGGCCTGGGATTGCTACAACCGATGCCTGCCCGCCTATCAGAATCTGCTGGCATTTGAAGACAGTCTCAGGACAAACCCTCACGACACGCAAATGCTCATCTATTTTGATATCTCCGTTCCTCAAATCCTCTTCCATCATTTACAGCGCGTTTTCCAGTCGGAAAATCTCAAATTCGAAACCCACAGAACCCAGCTGACTCATGAGGATTTTAGTGCACTGACCTATCAGCCGAATACGGCCGTGCTGGCGTTCAGGCCGCTGGATTCTGAGCCTGGCTTGCAGTGTGATTCCTGGCACGGTTGCCACCATGTCATTTTGCGCAAGCGAATGACCGATACCCCGAGCGGCAAGCCGAAATTCTTCGTCTGGAGGGATCAGCATACGGCACTGTATAAAGCCAGGATCAAAAACATCCTTGGCCCGAAGGGTATTGACCCTGAGTTTATTGAACACAACCACGACCTCTTCACGCTGCTCTCCTTCGTGCGGGCGGGGAAGGGGATGTGCGTTTCGTCTGAGAAAATGGCGCAGATTTTTCGCCTTGAAGGGATCGAGGTTGAGCACATTGAAACGTCTTATATTCGTTGCTTCGTTTATCATCATGCAGACACCCGGCAGATGAGCCTGATCAACGCTTTTAAGGATCTGCTGGTGGAGTTTGTCTGATGATTTATCCCGGTCGCTGAGGCCTGTATCCTCTATGAGGTTTTAATAAAGAGAGTGCTGACGATCTTTTTGCAGATTATTCCTGGATAACTGCTTTATTATTAATCGGCACTTCGCTATACTTCTTCATAATCTCTTTAAAATCATCGTATTGAATATTTTTGTTTCAACTCTCCACGCTTTATCCTTAATTCCTCCACATTTGGCGATAATTTGTTTTTTACACTTTCATTGTTTTACCGTTGCTCTGACTAATTGACGATAAACCCCGTAAAGTTAATCTCGTCAACACGGCATAGCGCCGAAGAATAACTGAAAGAAAGGAAAACAATTATGCGTAAATTAACTGCACTGTTTGTTGCTTCTACCCTGGCTCTGGGCGCTACCAGCATGGCGTTCGCCGCAGATACCGCGACCACCACCGCAGCGCCAACTGAAGGCAAGATGATGCATCACAAAGGTAAGCCGGGTATGCATCACGATATGATGTTTAAAGACCTGAACCTGACCGATGCGCAGAAACAGCAGGTGCGCGACATCATGAAAAGCCAGCGTGACCAGATGAAACGTCCGCCGCTGGAAGAGCGCCGCGCAATGCATGACATCATTGCCAGCGACAGCTTCGATAAGGCAAAAGCCGAAGCGCAGATCGACAAAATGGCCGAGCAGCACAAAGCCGGAATGCTCGCCCGCATGGAAACTCAGAACAAGATCTACAACATTCTGACCCCGGAACAGAAAAAGCAATTTAATGCCAATTTTGAGAAGCGTCTGACAGAACGTCCGGCGCCAGAAGGTAAAATGGCTCCGCCTGCTGAATAATCAGCACAAACTATTAAGACCGCCGGAAACCTGTCCACATAAGCGCAATCGCTGTGGACAGGTCCGGCGGTTTTTTCTTTCGCACCCTCTTGTCACGCGCCGCCATCACGGTATGCTCCTGTAGTCGGTTTTAAGAATGAGTAGCAGAGTCAGGGCGTTAGTGTTTTTTTCATCACGACACTAAGGCCTCTTCCCATTGCTGCCGATAATACGCCTGTGAACACCTAACGATAACAATCAAGACAGCGACGCGATATATCGTCGCCCTGGCGCAGGTGCGCCTTTCAGGAGTGGTGATGGATTTTTTTGATATCCGCAAGATGCCGGTGAACCTCTGGCGAAATGGCGCGGGCGAAACCCGTGAGATCTGTTGCTTTCCCACGGCGACCCGTGATTTTCACTGGCGCGCCAGCATTGCTTCTATCGCCAGCAACGGCGAATTCTCATTATTTCCCGGTGTCGATCGGGTAATTACCCTGATTGAGGGCGGCGAAGTGACCCTCGATGCGGGCCACACCTTTTGCCATACCCTGAAACGTCATCAGCCGTTCAGTTTTGCGGGCGACCATCCGGTGAAAGCGAAGCTCACCGAAGGGCAGATGTCGATGGATTTTAATATCATGACCCGCCGGGATTGCTGTCAGGCCAAAGTGCGGGTGGCTGACCGTACCTTTACGACGTTCGCCTCGCGCGGCGGCGTGGCGTTTGTTTTAAGCGGGGCGTGGCAGTTAGGGGATAAACTTCTCACCGCCGACCAGGGCGCCAGCTGGCAGGATGGAACTCACACCCTGCGCTTACTGGAATCCGAAGGTACGCTGCTGTTCAGTGAGATCACCTGGCTGCCGGGGCATTAAGCTCGATGATCTCATACTCGCCGGAGAGCAACGGTTTACAGAGAATTTTGTAGCCGTCGTGATCAAAACCGGCGGGGGTTTTCAGCAGGGCCGTTGCCTCTTTTAAGGTGTCGACGGCACCCAGCCACAGCCAGTTATGAATGATGTGATAGTGCGTCATCTCATGGCTGCCTTCTTTCAGCGCAATCGCGCCATCCCACGGCCAGCAGGTGACGCGCAGTGCGGCCAGTCCGGCCACTAATCTCGCCTGATGATCTTCCACGCTCTCTTTACCGCAGCAGGCACCGGCACAGCGTTTTAACGCCGAGCGAAAACAGGCGCGCCCGCGGGTGAGGGATTCCAGACCTAATAATCCGTAGCACAGCTTTTCCGCGTCCGCGATGGTTTGCAGGGCCTGCAGCGCTGCGCGGCGGTTGGCAAACAGCCCGTGCAGATTCTGCGCGTGAGAGAAATCAATCTCGCGGGCATAGACCACCTGCGGTTTGCCGTCGGTGATTTGCAGGGAGCAGAGCTGACGGTTGCGGCGCAGACGTTTGTTGAACAGCGGCTGCTGCTCTTTAATCAGCCGGGCTTCGAGCAATAATGCGCCGAGTTCACCGGCGGTTTGCATCCAGGTGATGCGCCGCGACTGGCGCAGCATCGCGGCCTCGTCGGGGGTGCGTAAATGTGATAACACCCGGCTGCGGATATTGACGCTTTTGCCGATATAAAGCGGCATGGCGTCGCTTTCGCCATGAAAGAAATAGACGCCGGGCTGTTTCGGCAGAGCTTCCAGCCAGGGGCGAAGATGTTCGGGATATTCGTAGATGGCCGCCGCTTCAAATTCCAGTCGCGGGGCGGATTGACGCCTGCTCACAAAAGACTCCTGATACTGTTCAGGCATACAGTGTAGCAGAGAGGTGCCGGTTAAAAAAGAGACAAATGCCGGGTGGCGGCTTCGCCTTACCCGGCATGACTGACCGGTGCGGTCTGGTGCCCTCACCCCAACCCTCTCCCACCGGGAGAGGGCGCAAACATTAAAAACGGCAACTTGCGTTGCCGTTTTACATTTACCTTGTAGGCCGGATAAGCGCAGCGCCATCCGGCAACAGGTGCGAAAATTACCGCTTCCAGAAATCGTCGAAAATCGTAATTGGCGTGTGGCGCTTGTGCTCGGTTTTCAGATACCAGCCTTCAATGGTGCGGGCGATCTTCTCATCGAGGGTTTTGCCTTCCAGATAATCGTCGATGTTTTCGTAGGTCACGCCCAGCGCGACTTCATCCGGCAGAGAAGGGCGGTCGTCTTCGAGATCGGCGGTCGGGGCTTTCTTATATAAGTGCTCCGGGCAGCCAAGCGTGGCGAGAAGCTGCTTACCCTGGCGCTTGTTGAGGCGGAAGATCGGGTTGATGTCGGTGCCGCCGTCGCCGTATTTGGTGAAGAAACCGGTCACGGCTTCTGCCGCGTGATCGGTGCCGACCACCACGCCTTTGGTCATCCCGGCGATGCTGTACTGCGCTTTCATGCGCTCGCGGGCTTTCTCGTTGCCGCGTACGAAATCGCTCAGTTCAATTCCCGCTTCGCGCAGGGCCTGCTCGCTGGCCAGGACTGCGCCTTTGATGTTCACAGTGAGAACACGGTCAGGCTGGATAAAGGCAATGGCGTCCTGGCAATCCTGCTCGTCGGCCTGCACACCATAAGGAAGGCGCACGGCGATAAACTGCAGGGTCTCGTCGCCGGTTTCCTGACGCAATTCTGAGATCGCCATCTGGCACAGTTTGCCGGTCAGGGTCGAGTCCTGGCCGCCGCTTATCCCCAACACCAGCGACTTCAGGAAGGCGTTGGTGTTGAGATAGTCTTTCAGAAAATCGATACTGCGGCGGATTTCATGATTTGCGTCGACAGCGGGCTTTACGCCAAGCGCCTGAATAATCTCTTGTTGCAGAGCCATTACGCCCTCCATTAGCAAAAACGAAGCAGAATGAGTATCCGTTAAAACTAACCCTTTGGGCGTAAAACGACAAGGATCACAGTTTCGAGTGCGGCAAATTGCGACGATTTAGTAGGTTATCGTTGTTTTATTAGAATTTTCCGAAAAACATGCCGCTTCGTAGTCAAAGTTGATGAATAGGATTTTTTGTTCCATGCTTAGATAACACGCTGATAAACAAGAGGACGGAATATGAACAAGAATGTAGCGGGAATTCTGAGCGCAGCGGCGGTATTGACTATGCTGGCAGGGTGTACAGCTTACGATCGTACAACCGATCAATTCACACAGCCGGTGGTTAAAGATGTGAAGAAGGGTATGAGTCGTGCGCAGGTTGCGCAGGTGGCGGGTAAACCTTCTTCAGAAGTCACCATGATCCACGCACGTGGGACGTGCCAGACCTATATTCTGGGTCAACGGGATGGTAAAGCAGAAACCTACTTCGTAGCACTGGATGACACGGGACACGTGATCAATTCCGGTTACCAGACCTGTGCTGAGTACGATACCGACCCGCAGGCTCCTAAGGCGCAATAACCTGTAGCCTGCGCAATGTCACAAACCGGCCTCTGGGCCGGTTTTTTTGTGCCTGCAATAATCTTATTTCTTATCGCGAATTATTTGCCTAAAATGTGAGGGTAGTCAAAACGCCAGGTCAAGGAGAGACAATTGTGATGTGTCTGGAATTATCCCCTCCCTGCGCCATGCCGTATACTCCATTCAATGATAAACAATAGTAACACTCACAAACGGCCTGAAGGGCGAGGGTGAGGGTCATACAAGAGGGAAGTTGCTATGGAAAAGAAACATATCTACCTGTTCTGCTCTGCGGGCATGTCAACGTCGCTGCTGGTGTCTAAAATGCGCGCGCAGGCTGAAAAGTATGAAGTTCCCGTTGTTATCGAAGCGTTTCCTGAAACGCTGGCAGGCGAAAAAGGCCAGAACGCGGACGTGGTATTACTCGGACCACAAATCGCTTACATGCTGCCAGAAATCCAGCGTTTATTACCGAACAAACCTGTGGAAGTGATCGATTCTGTGCTGTACGGCAAAATTGATGGTTTGGGTGTGCTTAAAGCTGCAGTCGCATCAATTAAAAAAGCTGCCGCTAATTAAATTTTAAATTTTTCCCGTCAAAGAGTTATTTCACATACTTACGCCGCAATATTTTCATTGCGGCATTTAAGGGTAATTTCTATGAGTCAAGTTATTAGCTCTCTTGAAAAGGTCCTCCTTCCTTTTGCTGTTAAAATAGGAAAGCAGCCGCATATTAATGCGATCAAAAACGGCTTTATTAAATTAATGCCGCTGACCCTCGCAGGGGCCATGTTCGTTTTAATCAATAACGTCTTTTTAAGTTTCGGCGAAGGCTCGTTTTTCTATTCTATGGGCATTCGGTTAGACGCTTCCACCATTGAGACCCTGAATGGTTTTAAAGCCATCGGCGGCAACGTGTACAACGGTACGTTGGGCATTATGTCGCTGATGGCGCCTTTTTTCATTGGTTCCGCGTTAGCTGAAGAACGAAAAGTTGACCCGATGGCCGCCGGTCTTTTAGCGGTCGCGGCCTTTATGACCGTCACCCCCTACAGCGTGGGCGAAGCCTATGCGGTCGGTGCCAACTGGCTCGGTGGACAGAACATTATCTCCGGGATGGTGATTGGCCTGATCGTGGCAGAAATGTTTACCTTTGTGATTCGTCGCAACTGGGTCATTACCCTGCCAGACAGCGTGCCGTCCTCCGTATCACGCTCTTTCTCGGCGCTGATTCCTGGCTTCCTGATTCTGTCGATCTTCGGCATTATCTCCTGGCTGCTCGCCAACCACGGCAGCAACTTCCACCAGATCATCATGGACTCCATCTCCACGCCGCTGGCATCCATGGGCAGCGTAGTGGGCTGGGCTTACGTTATCTTTAACTCCCTGCTGTGGTTCTTCGGCGTGCACGGATCTCTTGCGCTGACCGCGCTGGATAACGGCATCATGACCCCGTGGGCACTGGAAAACATCGCTCTGTACAACCAGTATGGTTCTGTTGAAGCAGCGATTGCAGCCGGTAAAGAGTTCCACTTCTGGGCGAAACCGATGCTGGACTCCTACATCCTGCTGGGTGGCTCCGGGGCAACGCTGGGTCTGATTATCGCTATCTTCATCGGCTCACGCCGTGCGGATCACCGTCAGGTGGCGAAACTGGCCCTGCCGTCAGGCATCTTCCAGATTAACGAACCGATTCTGTTTGGTCTGCCGATCATCATGAACCCGGTGATGTTCATCCCGTTCGTCCTGGTTCAGCCGATTCTGGCTGCCATTACCCTGGCTGCTTACTCGATGGGGATTATCCCACCGGTGACTAACCTCGCACCCTGGACCATGCCAACCGGTTTAGGCGCCTTCTTCAACAGTAACGGCAGCATCGCCGCACTCTGCGTGGCCCTGTTCAACCTCGGTGTCTCAACGCTGGTTTACCTGCCATTCGTGGCGGTGTCGAACAAGGCGCAGGCGGTACTTGATGAGCAGGAAAGCGAAGAAGATATCGCTAACGCACTGAAATTCTAAGTTGTCCGGCGCGGGGAAACCCGCGCCAGTATAAGGAGAGAGAAGATGTTTGATTTGGATAATGTTGTGGCAGAAGAGGCGGTCGAGAACGATCTGGAAGAAGTGGTGATGGGGCTTATCATCAATTCCGGACAGGCACGCAGCCTGGCATATGCCGCCCTCAAACAAGCCAAGCAGGGCGATTTTGCCGCCGCGAAACGGATGATGGATCAGTCGCGCACCGCGCTGAACGAAGCTCACCTGGTACAAACTAAACTGATTGAAGGTGACCAGGGTGAAGGTAAAATGAAGGTGAGTCTGGTGCTGGTACACGCCCAGGATCATTTGATGACCTCCATGCTGGCTCGCGAGCTGGTGACCGAGCTCATCGAGCTTCACGAGAAGATGCAATAAGTCAGGCCGCAGGAGGTAAACACGATGGAAATTAAAACCGCATTTGAGCAGCAACTGTTTAACGGCAAGAATTTTCACGTGGTTATCTACAACAAAACCGAAAGCGTGAGTGGCCTGCATCAGCATGATTACTACGAGTTCACGATTGTTCTGACCGGGCGCTACTACCAGGAGATCAACGGCAAGCGCGTTCTGCTGGAGCGCGGGGACTTTGTCTTCCTGCCGATGGGGTCGTATCACCAGAGCTTTTATGAATTTGGTGCCACGCGTATTCTGAACGTCGGTGTCAGCAGACGTTTCTTCGAGAAACACTACCTGCCGCTGGTGCCGTTCTGTTTTGTCGCCTCACAGGTTTATCGCATTAAAAACGAGTTCATGACCTGGATCGAAACGGTCATCGCCTCGCTGAACTTCCGCGACAATGAGTTTGATGAGTTCATTGAAACGGTCACTTTTTATGTGATGAACCGCCTGCGCCATCATCGCGATGAGCAGCAGGTGATCGATGATATTCCGCAATGGCTGCGTACCACCGTCGAATTAATGCACGACAAACATCAGTTTGGTGACAGTGCGCTGGAAAATATGATTGCGCTGTCGGGGAAATCGCAAGAATACCTGACCCGCGCCACCCAGCGTTATTATCAAAAAACACCGGTGCAGATTATTAACGGCATCCGCATTAATTTCGCCAAAAAGCAGCTGGAAATTACCAACTATTCGGTCACCGATATTGCCTATGAGTCGGGTTATAGCAGCCCGAGCCTGTTTATTAAGACCTTTAAAAAATTCACTTCGTTTACGCCAAACAGCTACCGTAAAAATTTAACGGTAATGAATAATTAATTGACTCGCGGCGAATTAACTCGCCAGAAATATTGACTTAAACGCTTGCCCAAATTAGCGGGAATGCCACGCTATACTTTGCAGGCGGTTAACCTGATACGCTAAGGGAGATATTATGCAAAAGAAATTGAAAGTCGTGACAATCGGCGGCGGCAGCAGCTATACCCCGGAACTGCTCGAAGGTTTTCTGAAACGTTATCATGAACTGCCGGTCAGCGAATTATGGCTGGTGGACGTCGAAGAAGGGCAGGAGAAACTCGATATTATTTTCGAGCTCTGCCAGCGCATGGTGCAGAAAGCCGGCGTCCCGTTAACCGTATTCAAAACCCTGGATCGTCGCGAAGCGCTGAAAGACGCGGACTTCGTCACTACCCAGCTGCGCGTCGGCCAGCTGAAAGCGCGTGAACTGGACGAACGCATCCCCCTGAGCCACGGCTATCTGGGCCAGGAAACCAACGGCGCGGGTGGTCTGTTTAAAGGGCTGCGTACCATTCCGGTGATTTTTGACATCGTCAAAGACGTGCAAGAGGTCTGCCCGCAGGCGTGGGTGATCAACTTCACCAACCCGGCCGGGATGGTGACGGAGGCGGTCTACCGCCACACCGGCTTCAAACGCTTCATCGGCGTGTGCAACATTCCGATCGGCATGAAAATGTTCATCCGCGATGTGCTGAAGTTGACCGACAGCGACGATCTCTCCATCGACCTGTTCGGCCTGAACCACATGGTGTTTATCAAAGATGTGATCGTTAACGGCGAATCCCGTTTTGCCGAACTGCTGGACGGCGTGGCTTCTGGCCGCCTGACCGCCGGTTCCGTGAAAAACATCTTCGACCTGCCGTTCAGCGAAGGGCTGATTCGCTCCCTGAACCTGCTGCCATGCTCCTATCTGCTCTACTACTTCAAGCAGAAAGAGATGCTCGCCATCGAAATGGGCGAGTACTATAAGGGCGGCGCGCGTGCGCAGGTGGTGCAGAAGGTTGAGAAACAGCTCTTTGATTTGTATAAAGATCCGAACCTCAACGTTAAACCGAAAGAGCTGGAGCAGCGCGGCGGGGCGTACTACTCCGATGCAGCCTGTGAAGTTATCAACGCGATCTACAACGACAAACAGGCCGAGCACTATGTGAACGTGCCGCATCACGGACACGTCGACAACATCCCGGCAGACTGGGCCGTTGAAATGACCTGCATTCTGGGGCGCGACGGGGCGAAGCCGCACTCACGCATTACCCATTTCGATGACAAAGTGATGGGCCTGATCCACACCATCAAAGGCTTCGAAATTGCTGCCAGCCATGCGGCCCTGAGCGGTGAGTTCAACGACGTGCTGCTGGCGCTGAACCTAAGCCCGCTGGTGCATTCGGATCGCGATGCGGAATCGCTGGCGCGTGAAATGATCCTCGCCCATGAGAAATGGCTGCCAAACTTTGCGGCCACGGCTGAGAAGCTCAAACAACGCTAAGAGGAACAGAGATGGAAAATCTGTTGATCATCAATGCCGATGACTTTGGCCTGTCGAAAGGGCAAAACTACGGCATTGTCGAAGCCTGTCGCCACGGGGTGGTCACCTCGACCACCGCGCTGGTGAACGGCGAGGCGGTGGAGCATGCCGCGGCGCTCAGCCGCGACCTGCCGAAGCTCGGCGTCGGGATGCACTTTGTGCTGACGCTCGGCATGCCGCTTTCCCCGATGCCGGAACTGACGCGTGACGGGCAGCTGGGAAAATGGATCTGGGAGATGGCAGAGCAGGGTGCGCTGCCGCTCGACGAAATTGCGCGCGAGCTGGACTGCCAGTTTAACCGCTTTGTCGACCTCTTTGGCCGTGAACCGACGCACCTCGACAGCCATCACCACGTGCATATGATCCCGGCGATTTTCCCGCTGGTGGCTGAATTTGCGGCGCGTAAAGGTGTGGCGATGCGTGTGGATCGTCAGGTGCAAGCTTTGCACGGTCTCACTCTGAGCGCTGCGCCGACCACCGACGGGTTCAGCAGCGATTTCTACGGGGATGAGATCAGCGAAGCGCTGCTGTTGCAGGAGCTGGACGCTTCTGCGGCACGCGGAGAACGGTCACTGGAAGTGATGGCCCACCCGGCGTTTGTCGACAATACGGTGCGAAAAAGCGCCTATTGCTGGCCGCGCCTGGCGGAACTGGATGTGCTGACATCGCCGTCGCTGAAGTATGCGATTGCGGAGCGTGGGTATCGTTTGGGGACGTTTAGCGATCTGTAAGCATTGCCGGGTGGCGCTTGCGCTTACCCGGCCTACGGGGTTCGTGCGGTTTGATGCCCTCACCCCAACCCTCTCCCACGGGAGAGGGAGAAAACATCAAAAACGGCAACCTTCGGGTTGCCGTTTTGCATTGACCTTGTAGGCCGGATAAGCGAAGCGCATCCGGCGTTTTTTAAGCCGGAATGTGAGCGATTTTACTACTGCGCGACCACACCCGGTGCGCCGCCAGCAGCTCGAACAACTGATCCATAAACGGCCCAGCGGCTTTATCACCCTCCACAATCCCTTCTTCGCCTTTCTCCGCCACTTTCAGCAGGGATTTAAACTGACGCGCATCGCCCGCCAGTGCGACAGGTTTCAGGTGTTTGTAGGCTTCCAGCAGGTAGTATGCCGCATCGCCATTGTCGAGCAGGCTCTGAATATCCCCGCCCGGCACAATCACCGCATCGACGGTAAGGGACGGCGACCCGGCAAAGGTCCCGGCAATCGGCAGCGTGGAACCGTCGTCCGCTTTCACTTCCCCCATACGCTTGTAGAGCAACTGGGCATGCACGCCTTTGGCTTTTAGCGCTTTCAGGATCGCCAGCACATCTTTTGCGGCAGTGTTGTCGTTAAGCAGTACCGCCACAACGCGCCCTTTTATCGATCCGCCCGGCACGGCATACAGGCTCAGGGAGGCATCTTTTTTCAGGCCGTTGACCTCTTTCGGCGGGGCGGTGTTACGCTGCTCGTCGGTGAGGGTGATGCCTAAATTGTCCGCGACGGCCTGGGCTAACTGAATGTCGATATGCGCCAGCTGATCGACGACTCGCTCACGGATATAGGTCCGCACCACTTTACCTAACTCAAAGCTAAAGCTGCCGATGATGTGTTCCTGCTCAACCGGCGTCTGACTTTGCCAGAACAGGCGAGGGTGGGCATAGTATTCGCCAAACGACGGGCTGCGCTCGCGGATTTTGGTGCCTTCCACGCGCTCCTGGTACGACTCGAAACCGCCGCGTTTCGCCGCCGGCGGGGTTTCGCGCGGCCAGTTATCGTTGATCGAGTTCGGTTCGTAGTTGGCCGGGTTAGTGTCGATATCCTGACGATGCATCCCGTCGCGCTGGAAATTATGGTACGGGCAGGTCGGACGGTTGATCGGGATCTCGTGGAAATTCGGCCCGCCGAGTCGGCTGATTTGCGTATCCGTGTACGAGAACAAACGACCCTGCAGCAGCGGATCGTTGGTGAAATCCAGCCCCGGAACGATGTGCCCCGGATGGAACGCCACCTGCTCGTTTTCGGCAAAGAAGTTATCCGGGTTACGGTTGAGCACCATTTTGCCCACCAGTTGCACCGGGACCAGCTCTTCCGGGATCAGTTTGGTCGGGTCGAGCAGATCGAAATCAAATTTGAATTCGTCCTCTTCTGGAATCAGCTGGAACCCCAGTTCATATTCCGGGAAATCGCCCGCTTCGATAGATTGCCATAGCTCGCGGCGGTGGAAATCGGGGTCGCGCCCGGTCAGCTTTTGTGCTTCGTCCCACACCAGCGAGGCTTTACCGGCCACCGGTTTCCAGTGGAAACGCACGAACGTCGCTTTACCGTCGGCGTTGATCAGGCGGAAGGTGTGAATACCGAAGCCTTCCATGGTGCGATAGCTGCGCGGGATCCCGCGGTCGGACATCGCCCAGATGACGTTATGCAGGGTTTCCGGCTGGAGCGAAACATAGTCCCAGAAGGTGTCGTGCGCGCTTTGTCCCTGCGGAATAGCCCAGTGTGGCTCCGGCTTTACCGCATGGACAAAGTCAGGGAATTTGTGCGCGTCCTGAATGAAGAACACCGGCGTGTTGTTGCCGACAAGGTCAAAAATGCCTTCTTCCGTGTAGAACTTGGTGGCGAAACCGCGAATATCACGCACCGTATCCGCCGAGCCCGCGCCGCCCTGAACCGTGGAGAAGCGCACAAAGACCGGGGTCACTTTATCCGGGTCCGAGAGGAAGTTGGCTTTGGTCAGATCGCTTAAATCTTTATACGGCTGGAAATAGCCGTGGGCGGCAGAGCCGCGAGCGTGAACGATGCGTTCCGGAATGCGTTCGTGGTCAAAGTGGGTGATTTTCTCCCGCAGGATAAAATCTTCCAGCAGCGTCGGGCCACGGTTCCCCGCGCGCAGGGAGTTCTGGTCATCGGCGATGCGCACGCCCTGATTCGTCGTGAGCGGGAAATTCTCCCCGCCTTTACGATGCGGTTCCAGAGCGTGCAGTTTTTCGTTGTCGGTATCAGGCGCTTTGAGGCTGCCTGGCGCGGTAGGTTGTTCACCCGGCGCGGATGGGGAAGATGAGGGGCGATGAGACCCATCCTCTGGCGCCAGCGAGTCCATCCCCGGTCTGGATTCTTCGTCGCCGTGAATCGGTGACTGGTGCTGTTTTTCGGTCTTATCTTTTTGCTTCGACATTGCTCACTTCTCCTGTCTTCATTGCTGAAATACGTTCGTTGTGGCGAAAAGCCCCATTAACTATAGAACAATGTGATTCTGCGGCCGGGAAACTGAGAGTATTCGGGCTGACGCTTTAGCAAAAGGAGGGCATATCGCATGCAAGGCGCGACGGACGGGGCAGGAATCGGCTATGATTGGGGTTTTACGCTTCCAGAATTTGTTTTAGTGAACCAGTCGCTTATGAAACCATTTCGTCAACAAAACCGTCGTGTCATTAGCTACGTGCCTCGTGTTGAACCCGCGCCGCCGGACCACGCCCTGAAAGTGGATGGCTTTCGCGACGTCTGGCAGCTTCGTGGCAAATACGTGGCCTTTGTCCTGATGGGAGAGCATTTCCGCCGTTCACCGACCTTCACCGTTCCGGAATCAGCCCAGCGCTGGGCAACGCAAATCCGCCAGGATGACGATATTCAGGATTAGCCATGACATTTCGGGCGCAGAGCCTGTGGCTCTGTTGAGAAGCACACTAAAATCGCGATGTTAATTCTGCGCCCGCTTTATATTCCTGATTCCTGAACAATTATTTCTTACCGCTTCTGCTGCTCCCTTTTGATTCATCTTATGCCGCGCTCAGCTTTGGGGTCTAAAAATAGACGCTCGCCTTGCTGAACGAATGTGCAATCCACAGTACGCTACGCCACAAGTCAGAAAGCCTGTTTGTCATTAATTTCATGACAGACGGAAATCTATTTCTGACAGGACAATATAAATATCAAATCTTATTAACATCGTGTTAATAGGGTTTGGTTTTTATTCTTATAAAAGGGAAATCATATGAGCAAAATGTTTTATAAAAAAATGACGCTTGCATCTTTAATTGCTGCAAGCGCCCTGGTTTCATCAATGGCTAATGCTGCAGATGATTCTGACACTTTGTCTTTACAGGTGTCAGGCACCATTAATCCTGCACCGTGTGGGCTGGTCGTGAGCAAAACTGCGCTGGATCTGGGTTCTTCTCTGATTAGCGATCTGAAAACCTCCGATCAAGCCCCGGCAGAAATTGGCACCCGTACGCTGCAGATTGCTCTCGATCAATGCCAACCCACCACTAACGTGGAACTGAGTGTTTTGGGTGCTTCTGCTGAAGGCGACAGCACGCTGCTGGCAAACAGCGCAGCAACGAATGCGGCAACCAACGTCGGCGTGGGCGTGTGGAATAAGAAAGATGGTAGCCAGGTCAAGATTGGTGGCGACCCCATTATTTTGGTCCCAGGGAGTTCCCCAATGACCAATCTGGATTTCGCATTAGTGAAAGCGGATGGCTCTGCCGCAGTGACTGCCGGTGATGTGACTACCACTGCACAGATTAAACTGACCTTCCTCTAAACCACGGCTATTGCTCAGATAAAATATTAAGGGATTTATTATGAATAAGAAAATTATCGCGATGGCGATGGCAATGGCCTTTTCCGGCGTTGTAGGCATGAGCAATGCGGCGCAGGAGCCTATTTCTCAGGACGTTACCATCACCGGTCATGTACTGAATGAAATTTCCTGTCAGGTTAAAGCGGATGCAACGCTGAGCTTTGATAATATCGAAATGACTCAGATCGGGACCCTCGAGTCAGGAAAACCGCTGGCGAATGGCGCAGCAAAACCCTACATGATTGCCGTGACCAAATGCCCGGCGGGCCAAAAGATTTCTGTGACCATTCAGGGAACGCCTGATGCGGAAAACGTACAGCTGGTGGCGCTAAATGATGCTCCAGGCGCTGCACAAGGCGTGGGTATTGGTTTCTGGGACACGATTATGGCGACCAACGAACACAAACTGCTGGCCGTGAACGACAACAGCTCAGTGCCGCGCGAAGTGAACAGTGACGGTGCCGTTAACATCCCTCTGAGCATCGCACCGGTACAGTCGACTACCGAGGCGGCTGTAGCAGGCACCATCAGTGCCACCACCAGCATCAAAGTGAATTTCCTGTAATTAATTTTTAACTCTCCAGTGGCTGGCTAACAGGCCAGCCCTTTTTTTATCTCCGAGAACGACCATGAAATTAAATCCTATTGTTGCTGCCGCTATTATTTCGCTGGCAGGAATGAGCTTTGCTTCACAGGCGACCGTCCAGTTATCTGCGAACCGCCTTTTTTATAGTGCTAAAAATCAGGATGTGAATATTACGGTTAAGAATGTTGAAGACCGTGAATATTTAGTGCAGTCCTGGGTTGATGCAAAAGGTAATCCCGAATTAGAACATAACGCGAAACTG
This sequence comes from Lelliottia sp. EB106-05-01-XG201, assembly GCF_058791735.1. Classification (NCBI taxonomy): domain Bacteria; kingdom Pseudomonadati; phylum Pseudomonadota; class Gammaproteobacteria; order Enterobacterales; family Enterobacteriaceae; genus Lelliottia; species Lelliottia sp. EB106-05-01-XG201. Next base: position 2,783,556 of record NZ_JBYTDV010000001.1, on the reverse strand, counting down.
CCTTTTATTGTTTCACCCCCGTTGTTCCATATGGCGAATAAAAGCGAAGCCGTTGTGCAGATGATGTATTCCGGTGAAGGGCTGCCAACCGATCACGAAAGTCTGGTCTGGCTGGACGTCAAAGCCATTCCGGCAATGACCGATGGCGAGAAAAAAGTCAAAACCAAAGTCATGGTCGCCGTTCTGACCCGTATTAAAGTCTTCTATCGCCCGGAAAATCTGCCAGGCAATGCGACGGATGCCATTGCCGCGCTGACATGGAAAAAAGACGCCAATAATACCGTGACGGTAAAAAATGACTCTCCGTATTACGTCGTCATGAATAAAGTCAAAATTAATGATGACGAAGTGAAAGTCTCCATTGAAGACAACAATACCGTGGTGGCGCCTCATGGCAGCAAAACGTATCCCGTTAAAACAGCGAAAGCGGGAACCAAAGTGACCTGGAGCGCCATTAATGAATACTCAGTGGTGTCTGCTGAGCACAGCGTAACGCTGTAATTATTGTATGCCATCAGTCCATACCCGGAAAAAGACGTCCCCGCGCTTTGTGCGTAGTGCGGTTTCATTATGTGTATTGCTCTCAATTTCAGCAGCTCATGGGGAAGCCTATTTCGACCCTGGCATGATGCAGCCTGTTGACGGCGCGCCGGCCATTGGCGATCTGAATGCGGTAATGGCGAATCAGAAAAAAGAGGGGACCTATCATGTCTACATTGATGTTAACGGCGAAAAATTTGCGACCGGTGATATTCAATTTAGCCTGAAGAATGACGAGCTGGTGCCCTGTGTGCCTATGACGATGTATGCCAAAATTGGCGTCGATCCCTCGGCATCGGATGTGCATCTCAATCATGAAAAAGACGATCGTACCTGCGTGTTGTTGACCGAAGCGGTTCCCGTGGCGCAATCGTCTTTCGATTTTTTAACCAAGAAATTGTCCCTCTCTTTTCCGCAAAGTACGCTGCGTGCGCATCTGAAAGATGAAATCCCCGCGGCGCTTTGGGATGACGGTATTCCGGCGTTGCTGGTGGGCTACCAGGCGTCGGGCTCGCAAACGCTGCAAAGTCAGGACGAGAGCTCTAAAGGTTCTGATAATTTCGTGAACCTGAAAAACGGTATTAACCTTGGCGCCTGGCGTTTACGTAATCTCTCTACCTTCACCCAAAGCAGCGACGCCGGGACACACTGGGACAGCACCAGTACCTACATCGAACGCGCCCTGCCGGGTATCAAAGGGGAACTGGTGGTGGGCGATGCCTATACCACCGGGGATCTTTTTGACAGCATCCGTATTAAGGGCGTTCAGGTGGCGTCAGATACGGATATGGTGCCAGACAGTATTAATGGCTTTGCGCCAGTGATCCGCGGGATCGCCAAAAGCAACGCCACGGTCACCATCCGGCAAAATAACAACATCATCTACCAGACCAACGTCGCCCCTGGGCCGTTTGCCATTACCGATCTGGCGCCGGTATCCTCCGGCGGTTCGCTGGAAGTGACCGTGAGAGAGGCGGACGGGACGGAGACGCGCTACAACCAGGCTTTTGCCTCGATGCCGATTTTGCAGCGTAAAGGCTCACTAAAATATGCCTTCTCTGCCGGGAAATACTCGGAAGCAGAAGCCCACGGCACCGAACCAGACGTTTTCCAGGCGGTTATCGCCTACGGATTGCCGTACAGCCTGACCTTGCTCAGCGGGTTACAGCACAGCAATGAATATCAAAGCGTCGATTTGGGACTGGGGCTGGATTTAGGGTTCCTCGGGGCTATGTCGCTGGATGTGGCAAAACAGAAAGCCACGCTTTCCACGGATGATGAAAACCGCAAAGGCAGTGCGACGCATCTTGTCTGGCAGAACCACATCAACAAAACGCGCAGTGACATCAATCTGGATCTCACCCGGTACAGCGGGGGCTATATCTCTTTCGCCGATACCTACTCGAATACGGATGCCCGCCAGGTTAAAAAACAGCAGCTCTCGCTGTCGTTTAATCAGGCGCTCACTGAAACGCAAAGCCTGTTTGTGTCGATGAACAAAACGGATTACCAGAACAGCGCCAGTGCGAAAATGTATCAGATCGGTCTTAACAGTCCGCTGTGGAAACTCAACGCCTCCGTCACCTTTGGTCTGAATCAAAACGCTGACGAAAAAGGATCCGTGACGCGCGACAAGCAGCTGCTGTTCAACTTCTCCTTGCCGCTCTCCGTGTTTGATACCACCTCGACGGCCAGCGCGACGGCGATGATCACCAATGATTTAAAAGGCAACAGCAATCAGACGGTCGGCGTGAACGGCAACATCATGAATTCCCCGGCGTTAACCTATAACACCCAGTTCGGTTACAACGTCAAAAAGCATGACGATGACACCAAAAATGCCAACGTCGGCGCGACCTACAAAGGGCGCTACGGCGAGGCGCAGGCGGCATACAACCAGGACGACCAGCAAAAACAGTTCACTTATGGGCTTAACGGCCAGCTGGTTCTCCATCGGCATGGGTTGACGCTGGGGCAATATTCCGACGGATCGATCGCCCTGGTGAGTGCGCCGGGCGCCGATCATGTGGGTATTACCAATAATCTCGGCGTTTACACCGACTGGCGTGGCTATACCCTCGTGCCTGATTTAACCGCCTATAAAACAAACTCGGTGCAGATCGATCCTGACAGCGTGGGGCAGAACATGTCGTTTGAGAATATTTCGGCAGAGGTCATTCCCACTAAAGATGCGGTGGTGATGGCCAGTTTCCCGGTCAATATCGGGCGCAAAGTGCTTTTCACGCTCAACTACAAAGGGGATGTGATCCCGTTTGGTTCCCAGGCGTACCTGAAAGGCAGCGATCGGATGTTTTTTGTGGGCGATCGCGGAGAACTGTTTATTACCGGCGCATCCGAAGACGGGGAGATCACCGTGGACATGACCGAAGACCATCAGTGCAAGGCCCATTATCAGTTACCGAAAAGCAAAGGTAAGTTGCCAATTACCATGATGCCATTAGCCTGCGGGGATCAATAAATGCGTATTTTTCCAGCCACGGTCTTTCTGCTCATCGCTGGCGGTGCGGCGCTGCCCGCGCTCGCGTCAGCCTGCGATTTGCAACGTCAGGCAACGGCATCCGTCGCACTGAGCGGGGCGCTGCAAAAAGACCCGCTTAGCGCCAGCGTCGGCGAGACGTTGTATGTCAAAAGGGCGTCACTCTCGACGCTGGCGCACCGCAAGCAGGATATCCTCTGCACGCCGGTTCAGTCGCAGGAGCAGCTGATCCTCAAAGGCAATATGACCGGGACCATGACGGGGGACCATGTTTATCCCACGTCCGTCCCGGGGATCGGCGTGCGGCTGTCGGTGGTGGTGGGGCAAAAAGGGAACCACACGTCACTCCTGACGTTGCCGGTATCAGAGCAAATTGCGCTAAACAGCGCGACGGATATCACCAGCGACAACGTGTTTGTCAAAACCGAGCTGGTCAAAACCGGGCCGATCGCGACGCTGGGTAATATTAGCTATCAGACTCCGTCGCTGCTGTCGTTTTCGCGCTCGGCGACGCAGCAGATCGTCAACGTAGATTACTCCCTCGCCGTGACGCCACCTGCCGGATATTGCCGGTTCACTTCCACTCACGCGGCGTTCAGCCTGGCGGCGGTGGACAGCAGCGCGGTGATATCCTCTTCGGCGCTGCCAGTGACGCCGCTGCCCATCAACTTTGCCTGCGTCGGCGCACCCGCGCATATCGAAATGACGCTCTACGGCGCGGCGGATGCGGTAGCGAATGGGGTGTTACGCAATAAAGAGGGGACGGAGCAGGCGACGGGAGTTGGCGTTCAGCTGTTGTATCGCAATGCGCCTGTGGCGTTCGGCTCGCCGATATCGCTGGATGATGTTCCACTCCTCAACAATCAGGGCGATATTCCGCTGTCGGCGCGGTATGTCGCCACATCCGGGAAGGTCAGCGCAGGTAAAGTGGAAACCCTGGCGACGATTAAGCTGAATTTTTTGTAGGGAAAAATGGCATAAAAAAAGGCCCTCAATGGAGGTAATGCTGGTCCCAGGACCTTTATGGCATCAGTGGAATCGTTCCGTTCACTTTCGTTCCTCTGCTTCCGGTCCATCTCTCTGCGGTGAACGTGCCAGGGTGGCTCAATCGCCACCACCCTGGCAACCCCGGCTCCCGGCAAAGAAAATCGCCGCTTCGCGGATTATTCGCCCCATCCATGGGGCTCACCCCTACGGGGCCAACGCAAGCGTTGTTCAAAATTGCTCCCGGCAATTTTGTCTTCGTCTTATTCCTTCCGGCTGACGGGGACGGGCGCAGGTAACATCCCTGTAAGTCGCGCCCTCGACGCACATCCCTGTGCGTCGCCCCTGCCTCCAGTCAACGCCTCAGCGATTTTCAGCCGGACTCACGTTCCCTCAACCTTTTCAGCCGTCTGCATGTTGCACCGGTGTGGGTCCCCGCAGAAATCGGCGAACCGGAGGCCAGATGACAAGGGCTGGACGCCATGGATGGCGGCCAGAGGCGAAACGAGACAGGAAGTCGAGTCGAGCCGACCGCAGGCAGATGGCCGGGAGGTGAGCGCAGTGCGAAGCACCGATTTCATGGCGGGGCGCGGGGATTGCAAAGGGGGCCGCGTGGCCCCCTTTGCACGTTCACAGGTTGTGACGCGATTATATTCTGCTGAACATGAGGTGAACGGAACAACCTCAGATGCTTAACTGATCAGCATTACCTCAATGGAGGGCCTCTTGTCGCTTGTACGATTAACGATGCGCCAGTTCGGCGTTCTCTTCGCTATCGAGAATCGCTTTGTCGGTCTGCTTCAGCCACTGGCTGGTGAGCGTCCCGGCGGTCATGGAACCGTTGACGTTCAGGGCGGTACGACCCATGTCGATCAGCGGCTCAACGGAGATCAACAGGGCGACCAGCGTCACCGGCAGACCCATCGCAGGCAGCACGATCAGCGCGGCGAAGGTTGCGCCACCACCGACACCAGCCACACCGGCGGAGCTGACGGTCACGATACCGACCAGCGTTGCAATCCACATTGGATCCAGCGGGTTAATGCCAACCGTTGGAGCCACCATCACTGCCAGCATCGCCGGGTAGAGACCCGCGCAGCCGTTCTGACCAATGGTCGCGCCGAAAGAGGCGGAGAAGCTGGCGATCGATTCTGGCACACCCAGACGACGGGTCTGCGCTTCCACGTTCAGCGGAATTGACGCGGCGCTGGAGCGGCTGGTGAAGGCGAAGGTCAGTACCGGCCAGACTTTACGGAAGAACTTCAGCGGGCTCACGCCGTTCACGCCGAGCAGGAGGCCGTGGACGGCAAACATGATGATCAGACCCAGGTAAGAGGCGACCACGAAGCTGCCCAGCTTGATGATGTCCTGCAGGTTAGAACCGGCAACGACTTTGGTCATCAGCGCCAGCACGCCGTATGGGGTCAACTGCATCACCAGACGAACCAGCTTCATCACCCAGCTCTGCAGGGTGTCGATGGCGGTCAGGACGCGCTGGCCTTTCGGCGCATCGTCTTTCAGCAGTTTCAGCGCAGCCACACCCAGGAAGGCGGCGAAAATCACTACGCTAATAATGGAGGTTGGGTTCGCGCCCGTCAGATCGGCAAACGGGTTTTTCGGTACAAAGGAGAGCAGCAGCTGAGGCACGCTCAGATCGGCCACTTTACCGGCGTAGTTAGTCTGAATGGCGGCCAGACGCGCGGTTTCCGCGGTGCCCTGCACCAGACCTTCAGCGGTCAGGCCAAACAGGTTAGTGACCAGCACACCGACCAGCGCGGAAATCAGCGTGGTGAACAGTAGGGTGCCGATGGTCAGGAAGCTGATTTTACCCAGCTGTGATGCGTTATGCAGACGGGCCACCGCGCTCAGAATAGAGGCGAAGACCAGCGGCATGACAATCATTTGCAGCAGTTGCACGTAGCCGTTACCGACAACGTTGAACCACTGAATCGAATCTTTCAGCACCGGGTTATCTGAGCCGTAAATCGCCTGCAACGCCAGACCAAATACCACACCCATACCCAGACCGACGAGTACCTTTTTCGCCAGGCTCCACTGCTTATGACGCGTCTGCGCCAGCAGCAACAGCAAGACAACGAACACCACGATGTTCGCAATAAGTGGAAAATTCATCCCCGTTCTCCTGATTTATTACCGACCGGTATTTTCCGATCCTGTTGGCGCAAGGTTAGCAGAAGTGTGATGTGGCGCTTATATCCAAATGGAATGGATTATGACAAATGGGATTATTTCGTCTGTTTAATGTTCAATCTGGTGATGAATAAAGCGATTGAACTGAAATTGCAGGGAATTGATCATCTGTGACGACCAGCGAACTGCACCATTTTCGGGCAAGGTCTGGGGCATCCAGACCGAATAGGCGAACAGCGCCATGCACAATACGCGCTCCAGCTGGTTGCCTTTTTGCGGGGCCAGAATCGGGAAACGGAAGCGCCAGCGGCACGGCCACAGCAGCGGAACACCCGCGGGAGTGAGCATATCCGCGAGAATGTGGCTTAAATAGCCGAGCACCATCCCCTGAATCGCGTCGGCGGGGACAATCCAGCTTTCGGGGATCTTTAAATAGAAGAGGGTCAGCAGAATAAACACCGCCAGCAGGCTGTGGGTAAATCCGCGATGGCCGAAGGCCCGGGCGATAGGCTTGGAGACCCATTTCAGCCGCTGGCCGAGAAATGACTTCGGATGATCGATATCCGGCAGCAGGCAGGTCAGGACCGCAGAAGGAACAATATGCCACCAGTCGCCCTGCGCCAGAACAGGGGTCAGCTCAGCGTTTTTGGCAAACACTGCGCAGGCAATAGAAAAAAGGAGGTGGCCTTCCGCCGTCATGATAAAACCCATGAAACTGTCAATTCATACAGTATAGGGTTTTTATACAGTAGGCGGAAGAGGTTACGGTGTAACTCTTTGTCACAAACTGGCGTTAACGCGCCAGCCAGCCGCCATCCACGGCAAGGGTGTAGCCATTGATATAGTCAGAGGCTTTTGACGCAAGGAAAACCACCGGGCCCTGCAGATCTTCCGGGACGCCCCAGCGCGCGGCGGGAATACGATCCAGAATCTCTTTGCTGCGCTGATCATTCTCCCGCAGCTCCTGAGTATTATTGGTCGCCATATACCCCGGCGCAATCGCGTTGACATTGATGTGATGCCCGGCCCATTCGTTGGCCAGCAGGCGCGTGATGCCCAGCACGCCGCTTTTGGATGCCGTATAAGAAGGCACGCGGATCCCGCCCTGGAAGGAGAGCATCGAGGCGATGTTAATGATTTTCCCGCCGTCACCCTGGGCGATAAACTGGCGCGCCACGGCCTGGGAAAGGAAAAAGACCGATTTGAGGTTCAGGTTCATGACGTCATCCCAGTTCTTTTCACTGAATGACAGGGCATCTTCCCGGCGGATGGTTCCGGCGTTGTTCACCAGAATATCGACGCGGCCCATCTCCGCGACCGTTTGGGCCACAATGTTTTCGAGAGCGTCCTGTTGGCTAAGATCGGCCTGAATCGCCATAAAGCGTCGGCCCAGGGCTTTGACTTTTGCGGCGGTCTCTTCGGGGATCCTGCGGTTCACGCCCACAATGTCACATCCTGCCTGCGCCAGCCCGAGCGTCATTCCCTGGCCTAAACCGGTATCGCAGCCGGTGACGATGGCCACTTTTCCCGCCAGATTAAAGGCATCCAGTATCATATTTACCTCAGAGTGTAGGATTATTATCGTTCTGAAGGTAAGAATAGGAGCCGCTTCGCGGAAATACAAATAAAAATGAAATGATGTTTTAAAAATTGATGGAGAGTCATGTTTTCGGGCAACGGAGCGTTGCCCGAAGGGGGAGTGCTTAGCCGCGCAGATGGGCTACGGTGAGATCGGTAAGCGTCGCCAGTTTAGCATCCGTCAGGGCAAAGCGCGGATCGTGCTGGCCCTCTTCGGCAGGCACCACGATGGAGCGCATCCGCGCCGCTTTCGAGGCGATCATGCCGTTCACCGAATCTTCCAGCGCCACGCAGGCCAGGGTATCGACGCCCAGTTTGGCGGCACAGTCCATATACACCTGCGGATGCGGCTTGCTGTACGGCAGTTTTTCCGCCGAGGCCAGCGCGTCAAAGCTGTCGCGCAGGTCGAACATCTCCAGCACTTTTTCCAGCATGTGCAGCGGGGAGGCGGACGCCAGACCGACTTTCAGCCCCTGAGCTTTGCACAGGGCGATGGCTTCGCGCGCACCCGGCAGCAGCGGGCGGTTCTCTTCTACCAGCGAAATCGCGCGGCTGATAATACGGTCGGTCACTTCCTGGCGGCTCGGGCCATTCCACGGCTGGTGGGCATACCACAGCTCAACAACCATATCGATGCGCAGTCCCAGCGTGTCCGGGAGTTCGCTACGGCGGCTGATATCCACTCCAATGCTGGCCATGACATCCAGTTCGGCACGATCCCACAGCGGTTCGGAATCGATTAACAATCCATCCATATCGAAAATGGCAGCAACAATCTGGCGCGGGGTCGACATAACGATATCTCCTTTCACAGGTTTACAGCACAGGGAGAGTCCTGAGTTACTCCGCAATTTACCATATTGCCCCTAAAGAACGGGCGAAATTCGTAAGCAGAAGGTAAACTTAGGCTCAAAGAGAGCGTCTTAATGAAGGGGAACTGATGACGTATCAACAAGCTGGACGCATAGCGGTGCTAAAACGCATTGCCGGATGGGTGATTTTTATTCCGGCCGTGATTTCCACGCTGATCTCTGTGCTGAAATTCATGTACGAGCACAGCGAAAAACAGGCAGGGATCAATGCGGTTATGCTTGATTTTGCGCATGTGATGATCGAGATGATGCGCTTTAATACGCCGTTTCTTAACATCTTCTGGTACAACTCGCCCACGCCCGATTTCCATCAACAGCTGAACATTGTGTTCTGGATTATCTTTGCGCTGATTTTCATCGCCCTGGCCCTGCAGGCCTCCGGCGCGCGCATGAGCCGCCAGACCCGTTTTCTGCGTGAAGGGGTGGAAGATCAGCTGATTCTGGAGCAGGCGAAAGGGCCAGAAGGGTTAACCCGCGAGCAGATTGAGTCGCGCATCGTGGTGCCACATCACACCATTTTCCTGCAGATTTTCCCGCTGTATGTCCTGCCGGTGATTATCATCGTCTGCGGCTATTTCTTCTTCTCACTGCTCGGTTTTCTGTAACGCAAAACGGGTGGTCAGGCACCACCCGTTTTCGCCTTTACGCCGCTAAAATCCTGTCCAGCGCGCGCTGCGCATTCACCAGATGTTCACCTCCGAACAGAATCGCCCGATTAAACAGGGTATAGAGCTGGTAAATAGGCTGTCGTTCGAGGAACCCCGACGGCAGCGGTGATACCGACTGATATCCGTCGTAGATTTGCGGCGGCTGCTCCGGATGCAGCGGCAGCATGGCCAGATCGCATTCGCGGTCGCCCCAGTAGCAGGCAGGATCAAAGATGTAAGGCCCGTTCGGCCCTAAGGCGCAGTTTTCAGACCAGAGATCGCCATGCAGCAGCGAAGGCTGAGGCTGGTGGGACGCCAGGCGCTGCTGAACGTGCTCAACAATGGCGTCGATATTGCCGAACTCCAGGCCTTTTTCGGCAGCCAGCTCAAGCTGCCAGCCAATGCGCTGCTCGGCAAAGAAGGTCGACCAGCGACGCTGCCAGGCGTTGGGCTGTGGGGTGGTGGAGAGGTCGTTATCAAAATCGAGACCAAACTGCGGCTGGTCGCTCCACTGATGCAGGCGGGCGATTTGCTGGCCTAACAGAAAGGCGTTATGCGCGTCCAGCGGACGGGCAGGGAGATAGTCCATCACCAGAAAGCTGTAGTCGCGGTCGCTGCCCACCGCCCAGACCTGCGGGACGGAGACAGTTTTGCTGCGCGACAGCAGTTCCAGCTGATCGGCTTCGGCGGTGAAGATGGGGAGCAATTCCCGCTCATCACATTTGACGAAGAAATCCCGCCCCGCGAAGCGCACATGCCATGCGGCGTGGATTTCACCACCCGGCAGCTCGTTACGCAGCTCGATCTCCCCGTCGCCCAGTTGCTCGTTTAACAGATGACTGATAGCCTGCCACATGATGATTCTCCCATGTTGTCCGCCAGATCATTAAGTTAGCGCAAAAACGCCGTTCAATAATACGAGCTAACGCACACCTGAGCCGTCAGGATCACTGCAGGGCATTTATTGTTCTCTTTTTTGCCACTCTTCCCAGGTTTTTACGTCAATATTTGCCTCTTTGCCGGTCGCGCTCTCAACCAGGCCGCTGGCCAGCGTTTTCACTTCGTCACGATCGAGGGGGCTTATCAGGCCAAAGGTATTGGTGCCCAGATCGTGTACGTTGCCTTCGTCATCCGTCAGGGTCAGCAGGAATCCGCCGCGCGTCAGGTGATTGGTGATCTCGTTGAGTTCGGTCAGCGAGTCTTCATGAATTTTGATGGTTACAACGTAGCGGGTGATGTCACCACTGCTCATATTTCACCTCTTTGTTATCGCGAAAGTTTTCTTAGCATAGTCGATTGCGCCAGTTTGGCGACTTAACGGGGAATTCCCCTCATCGCTGAGGGGAAGTGGTCTTTAACTTTGGGACAGGTAATCGACGATTTTTTGCGTATCTTCGAGAGAGCACAGGCGCGTGCCGTGGTTAATCGTGGCGGCGCTACCGGCCGCGACGCCGTAGCGCGTCATCTCCAGCAGCGACGCGCCTTGCGCCAGTTTTAAGGTCATCGCGCCGACCATACTGTCACCGGCACCGACGGTGCTCTGGCTTTTCATCGGCGGCGGAACGACCTGTACCGATCCGGTTTCATCGACGCCGAGGGCACCCTGTGGCCCCAGAGACACCACCACACGACGCGCTTTGCCGCTGCGCACCAGCTCTTGCGCGGCAGAGCGCACGTCATCCGGCTGGGTTAACGGGCGGTTGACCAGCGCGCTCAGCTCTTTCTGGTTCGGTTTTATCAGTTCCAGATCGCCGGACTCCAGCGCGGCGGTCAGCGCTTCGCCGGAGCTGTCGACGATGCAGCGCAGGCCTTTCTTCTTCGCCGCCTGAATCAGTTGGGTAAGTTTTTCACATTTCACGCCGGGCGGCAGGCTGCCGCTGATGACCAGCAGGGCGCCGCTTTCGATAGCGAGCACTTTCTCTTCCAGCTGGCGAAACTCATTGTCATCCAGCATGGCGCCGGGCATCACAAAGCGGTACTGTTCGCCGCTCGATTCGACGTGGACGTGCAGGTTCTGGCGCGTCCAGTCTTTGGCTTCCACCGTATCGACGGCCACCTGTTCATCCGCCAGCAGCGCCACCAGATGTTCACCGGTCGCGCCGCCCGCCGGGAAGATCGCCGTGGCTTTTCCGCCAAGATAGGTGATGGCGCGCGCGACGTTGATGCCGCCACCGCCAGGTTCGAACACCGGTGCAGTGCAACGCAGTTTACCTTCGGGATAGATCTGCGGTGTCAGCGTGGCGCTGTCGAGGGAAGGGGAGAGCGTTAGCGTATAAATTCGGACCATTATGACCTCCTTTTAGCATGGGCTTCGGTAAGCATGGCACAAAAGACGAGAAGGGAAAGTAAATAACAGTATGATTTTAAATATAAATGTTTAGACGCTTTGTGCGTTTTTATTATGAAGGAAATAACGTTTTGAGATCGTTCTTATTCAAAAATTGAAATAAGAAATCATTGCTATGTTATATGAGCCTTTTTATAATTTGTTACCTTTCTAAGGATGCCTTGTCATTGATCCTCAAGAAAGTTTCCGAGACCGTGATGGTCTCTTTTTTTGTTGTACGGACTCCTTTATAAATGAAGCTCTTGAAGACAGTACCTGCCGCAATGATGCTGGCGGGTGGCGTGTTTGCCTCGATGTACGCAGCCGCTGACGATACCGTTTTTACTGTCATGGATGACCCATCCACTGCGCAGAAACCGTTTGAAGGTAACCTTAACGCTGGGTATCTGGCGCAATCAGGTAACACCAAAAGCTCTTCCCTGACCGCAGACACCACCATGACCTGGTACGGCAATACCACTGCCTGGTCCCTGTGGGGTAACGCCAGCAACACCTCATCTAACGACGAGCGCTCCTCTGAGAAGTATGCAGTGGGTGGCCGTAGCCGTTACAACATGACGGATTATGACTATCTTTTCGGCCAGGCAAGCTGGTTAACTGACCGCTACAACGGCTATCGCCAGCGTGACGTGTTTACGGCCGGTTATGGTCGTCAGTTCCTGAATGGTCCGGTCCACAGCTTCCGTTTCGAATTCGGTCCTGGTGTGCGTTATGACGAGTACACCGATGGCGATACCAAAACGCAGCCGCTGGGTTACGCGTCCGGTACTTACGCCTGGCAGTTCACCGATAACGCCAAATTCACCCAGGGTGTTTCCGTATTTGGTGCTGATGACACGACCCTGAACTCTGAGACCGCGCTGAACGTGGCGATCAACGAACACTTTGGTCTGAAAGTCGCTTACAACGTGACCTGGAACTCGGAGCCACCGGCTTCTGCGCCAGAACACACCGACCGCAGAACAACGGTTTCATTAGGCTATAAAATGTAATTCCGGCGGGCCGATATATTCTCGGCCCGTTTTTATATTTTCACAAACTGTGCTATTTAAAATTAAACGGCGTTTTATTTTATTTGTTTTTCTGTTTCTCCATCATTTCTTCATAATTCCCTCTGTACATTAATATTCAGTTTATTTGACACGATTTGATAAATAAATTGACTAGGCAAAAGTGTGATCCAGATCTACACTAACAATACAGGCAATTCATTGCCTCAAGTTGTTCTGCATTAATTCAGATAGAGAAGAATCATTATGAATAAAATCAAAAACGCTGCCGCAGCAATGGTGCTTTCTGCACTGTCATTTGGTGTATTTGCTGCTGATTCAGTGACTCAACCTGCCAGTGATACCACCAACCCAATCGGCATTACCCGTGCTTCTGATGTTGAAGCGGGCTCAAACATCGCGCCGGGCTCCCAGTCTACCGGTCAGTCAATGAATGACGCGTTCGATGTGCATAAACTGGTCGCAGGTGAGTGGTCTTAATTGGGCATTACGCTTAATGGTCATGACCAGTGAAAAAACCGGATAATGATGTACCGGTTTTTCGTTTGATATGTGCTGCGGAATTATTCTGAACAGACGTGAATTAATTACTCACTCAATCTACACGCCCCAGATCATCGCTGCCCAGCGTAATAAAAGCATCGCTCCGCAGATAGCGATTAATACGACCACCATTTTCCAGTGTTTTTGCGCAAAGCGTTTTGATGGCATAAACCGTTCCTTCGTCAGTTGATAAACATGAGTTTATCAAAAACGGTCATATCGCGCACCCTCGGGGTCAGAACCAATGGAACTTCTCCGCCAGAATCATGACCAGCGCCGCTGCGGAAACAATATTCAGGATCACCACTGTTCGACTGGAAACATTCATGTAACGCCCCTTTCGTTGTCAGGACCTGTTCAAGATTAGCTCAGCAAAATGGGATTGCGAGCGTCACCCCTAAAAACTCATGCAAAAGTATGAGAGGCATCAATCTGGTCGCAGAGGGTGCATTCACCCTTTTTTTAGTGTTACCATCGCAGGGCAGAACGTAAATCAGCCTTTGTCTGATTCGTCGCTGTTCCAGACTGCGAGCCAATTTGACGATTGTTGGTCAGATGGTTTCGCAATCTATTGATAAAACACGATTATTTTCTTTGTATATGCTCTTATGTGTGGGGCATCACTGCAAATAAGGATATAAAATGCCTGTAATTACTCTTCCTGATGGCAGCCAACGCCATTACGACCACGCCGTTAGCCCGATGGATGTTGCTCTGGACATTGGTCCTGGACTCGCAAAAGCCACCATCGCCGGCCGTGTCAATGGTGAACTGGTTGACGCCTCCGATCTGATTGAAAACGATGCGCAGCTGTCCATCATTACCGCCAAGAACGATGAAGGTCTTGAGATCATTCGTCACTCTTGTGCGCACCTGTTAGGCCATGCCATCAAACAGCTGTGGCCAAACACCAAAATGGCGATCGGCCCGGTGATCGACAACGGTTTTTACTATGACGTTGACCTTGACCATACCCTGACCCAGGAAGATATCGACGCGCTCGAAAAACGTATGCACGAGCTCGCCGAGACCAACTACGATGTCATCAAGAAAAAAGTCAGCTGGCATGAAGCGCGTGAAACCTTCGTGAAGCGTGGCGAGAACTATAAAGTTTCGATCCTTGATGAGAACATCGCGCATGATGACAAGCCTGGCTTGTATCATCACGAAGAATACGTCGACATGTGCCGTGGACCGCACGTGCCGAACATGCGTTTCTGTCATCACTTCAAACTGATGAAAACCGCAGGCGCCTACTGGCGTGGCGACAGCAACAACAAGATGTTGCAGCGTATTTATGGTACCGCCTGGGCAGATAAAAAAGCCCTGAGCGCCTACCTGCAGCGTCTGGAAGAGGCCGCGAAACGCGACCACCGTAAAATCGGTAAGCAGCTCGACCTGTATCATATGCAGGAAGAGGCACCAGGTATGGTGTTCTGGCATAACGACGGCTGGACTATCTTCCGTGAACTGGAAACTTTCGTGCGCTCCAAGCTGAAAGAGTACCAGTATCAGGAAGTGAAAGGCCCGTTCATGATGGACCGTGTGCTGTGGGAAAAAACCGGCCACTGGGACAACTACAAAGATGCGATGTTCACCACCTCTTCTGAGAACCGTGAATACTGCATCAAGCCAATGAACTGCCCGGGCCACGTTCAGATCTTCAACCAGGGTCTGAAATCTTACCGTGACCTGCCGCTGCGTATGGCGGAGTTTGGTAGCTGCCATCGTAATGAGCCATCAGGCGCACTGCATGGTCTGATGCGTGTTCGTGGCTTTACTCAGGATGATGCGCATATTTTCTGTACTGAAGACCAGGTGCGTGATGAAGTCAACGCCTGTATTCGTATGGTCTACGATATGTATAGCACCTTTGGCTTCGAGAAAATCGTCGTCAAACTCTCAACTCGTCCGGAAAAGCGTATCGGTAGCGACGAGACCTGGGATCGTGCTGAGGCGGATCTGGCAGTTGCGCTGGAAGAGAACAACATCCCGTTTGAATATCAGGTGGGTGAAGGCGCATTCTACGGTCCGAAAATTGAATTTACACTGTATGACTGCCTCGATCGTGCATGGCAGTGCGGAACAGTCCAGCTGGACTTCTCCCTGCCGCAGCGTTTAAGCGCCTCTTATGTTGGCGAAGACAACGAGCGTCAGGTGCCGGTAATGATTCACCGTGCAATTCTTGGGTCTATCGAACGCTTCATCGGCATTCTGACCGAAGAGTTCGCTGGCTTCTTCCCAACCTGGCTTGCGCCAGTGCAGGTCGTGGTCATGAACATCACCGATTCTCAGGCCGATTACGTTAAAGAATTGACGCAGAAACTACAAAATGCGGGCATTCGCGTAAAAGCGGACTTGAGAAATGAGAAGATTGGCTTTAAAATCCGCGAGCACACTTTACGTCGGGTCCCGTACATGTTGGTCTGTGGTGATAAAGAGGTGGAAGCAGGCAAAGTTGCCGTTCGCACCCGCCGTGGTAAAGACCTGGGAAGCCTGGACGTGAGTGAAGTGATTGAGAAGCTGCGACAAGAGATTCGCAGCCGCAGTCTTCAACAACTGGAGGAATAAGGTATTAAAGGCGGAAAACGAGTTCAAACGGCGCGCCCGAATCGTATCAACAGCGAAATTCGCGCGCAAGAAGTTCGCTTAACAGGTCTGGAAGGCGAGCAGCTTGGTATTGTGAGTCTGAGAGAAGCTCTGGAAAAAGCTGAAGAATCCGGAGTAGACTTGGTCGAAATCAGCCCTAACGCCGAGCCGCCAGTTTGTCGTATCATGGATTACGGCAAATTCCTCTATGAAAAGAGCAAGTCTTCTAAGGAACAGAAGAAAAAGCAAAAAGTTATTCAGGTTAAGGAAATTAAATTCCGACCTGGCACCGACGATGGCGATTACCAGGTAAAACTCCGCAGCCTGGTACGCTTTCTGGAAGAGGGTGATAAAGCTAAGATCACGCTGCGTTTCCGCGGTCGTGAGATGGCTCACCAGCAGATCGGTATGGAAGTGCTTAATCGCGTCCGTGACGATCTGAGTGAACTGGCAGTGGTCGAATCCTTCCCATCGAAGATCGAAGGCCGCCAGATGATCATGGTGCTCGCTCCTAAGAAGAAACAGTAAGGCCTTCAAGTAGCAATTCCTGTGGAGCCTACGGGCTTCGCAGGTTTTGTTCGCCTATGTTTCGTTTATTAACAATGCGAAGTGGAAGTTATTAAAATGCCAAAAATTAAGACCGTACGCGGTGCTGCTAAGCGCTTCAAAAAAACCGGTAAAGGTGGTTTTAAGCACAAGCACGCAAACCTGCGTCACATTCTGACTAAAAAAGCTACCAAGCGTAAACGTCACCTGCGTCCGAAAGCCATGGTTTCCAAAGGCGATCTGGGCCTGGTCATCGCGTGCCTGCCGTACGCATAAGTCGTAAACGTTTATTAACCTTTTTTAACTTAGAATAGATACAGGAGAGCACATATGGCTCGCGTAAAACGTGGTGTAGTTGCCCGTGCACGTCACAAGAAAATTTTGAAACAAGCTAAAGGCTACTACGGTGCGCGTTCTCGCGTATACCGCGTTGCCTTCCAGGCTGTTATCAAAGCTGGTCAGTATGCTTACCGTGACCGTCGTCAACGTAAGCGTCAGTTCCGTCAACTGTGGATTGCGCGTATCAACGCAGCAGCACGTCAGAACGGTATTTCTTACAGCAAATTCATCAACGGCCTGAAAAAAGCCTCTGTTGAAATCGACCGTAAGATCCTGGCTGACATCGCAGTATTCGACAAATTAGCGTTCACCGCTCTGGTCGAAAAAGCGAAAGCAGCACTGGCATAAGCCAGTTGAGAGAGGGGGCTTTGCTCCCTCTTTCATTTCCATCCCATCCGGGACGAATGAAAACACAAGGTAACGCAAGCATGAATGCTGCTATTTTCCGCTTCTTCTTTTACTTTAGCACCTGAATTCAGGGGGCTTGCGCGTGAAAGATGAAACGAAAAACAGCGCCAGAAAGCCTCCTGATGGAGGCTTTTTTTGTTTCTACCGCTTATGAATATCGCCACATAACGAGGAAAACCATGTCACATCTCGCAGAGCTGGTTGCCAGTGCAACGGCAGCCATTAACCAGGCCTCAGATGTTGCCGCATTAGACAATGTCCGCGTCGAATATCTGGGCAAGAAAGGGCATCTGACCCTGCAAATGACCACCCTGCGTGAATTGCCGCCAGAAGAGCGCCCGGCAGCGGGTGCGGTGATTAACGAAGCCAAAGAGCAGGTTCAACAGGCACTGAATGCGCGTAAATATGATTTAGAAAGCGCCGCGCTGAATGCCCGTCTGGCCGAAGAGACCATCGACGTCTCTCTGCCAGGTCGTCGTATCGAAAACGGCGGTCTGCACCCGGTCACCCGTACTATTGACCGCATTGAAAGTTTCTTCGGTGAGCTCGGCTTTACCGTGGCGACTGGCCCGGAAATCGAAGATGATTATCACAACTTCGATGCCCTGAACATTCCAGGCCATCATCCGGCACGCGCTGACCACGACACTTTCTGGTTTGATGCGACCCGTCTGCTGCGTACCCAGACCTCTGGCGTGCAGATCCGCACCATGAAAGAACAAGAGCCGCCGATCCGCATTATCGCGCCGGGCCGCGTGTATCGTAACGACTACGACCAGACGCACACCCCGATGTTCCATCAGATGGAAGGCCTGATCGTCGATAAGAACATCAGCTTCACCAACCTGAAAGGCACGCTGCACGACTTCCTGAACAACTTCTTTGAAGAAGATCTGCAGGTTCGTTTCCGTCCGTCCTACTTCCCGTTCACCGAACCTTCTGCAGAAGTGGACGTGATGGGCAAAAACGGCAAATGGCTCGAAGTGCTCGGCTGCGGCATGGTCCATCCAAACGTTCTGCGTAACGTCGGTATCGATCCGGAAGTCTATTCCGGCTTCGCCTTCGGTATGGGCATGGAGCGTCTGACCATGCTGCGCTATGGCGTAACCGATCTGCGCGCATTCTTCGAAAACGATCTGCGTTTCCTCAAACAGTTTAAATAAGGGCAGGACAGAACAATGAAATTCAGTGAACTGTGGTTACGCGAATGGGTGAACACCGCGCTCAACAGCGAAGCGCTCTCTAACCAAATTACCATGGCAGGCCTGGAAGTGGACGGGGTTGAGCCGGTCGCAGGCGCATTCAACGGCGTGGTTGTCGGTGAAGTGGTCGAATGCGGCCAGCACCCGAACGCGGACAAACTGCGCGTCACCAAAGTGAACGTCGGTGGCGATCGCCTGCTGGACATCGTCTGCGGCGCGCCAAACTGCCGCCAGGGCCTGAAAGTGGCTGTGGCAACGGTCGGTGCGGTTCTGCCGGGCGATTTCAAAATTAAAGCGGCGAAACTGCGCGGCGAGCCGTCTGAAGGTATGCTGTGCTCCTTCTCCGAGCTGGGTATTTCCGACGATCACAACGGCATTATCGAACTGCCTGTTGATGCGCCGATTGGTACCGACATCCGCGAATACCTGAAGCTTGATGACAACACCATCGAAATCAGCGTGACGCCAAACCGTGCCGATTGCCTGGGTATCATCGGCGTGGCGCGCGACGTTGCGGTACTGAACCAGACCGAACTGAACGCACCGGAGATTGCACCGGTTGCGGCCACCATCAATGACACGCTGCCAATTTCTGTGGAAGCCGCTGACGCTTGCCCACGCTACCTCGGTCGTGTGGTGAAAGGCATCAACGTCAAAGCGCCAACCCCGCTGTGGATGAAAGAAAAACTGCGACGCTGCGGGATTCGTTCTATCGATGCGGTGGTCGACGTGACCAACTACGTTCTGCTGGAGCTGGGTCAGCCGATGCACGCCTTCGATAAAGATCGTATCGAAGGCGGGATCGTGGTGCGTATGGCGAAAGAGGGCGAAACCCTGGTTCTGCTCGACGGTAGCGAAGCCAAACTGAACGCTGATACGCTGGTCATTGCTGACCATACCAAAGCGCTGGCGATGGGCGGCATCTTCGGTGGTGAGCACTCTGGTGTGAACGACGAGACGCAAAATGTTCTGCTGGAGTGTGCGTTCTTCAGCCCGCTGTCTATTACCGGCCGCGCACGTCGTCATGGCCTGCACACGGATGCCTCTCACCGCTACGAGCGCGGCGTGGATCCAGCTCTGCAGTATAAGGCCATGGAACGCGCCACTCGCCTGCTGATCGACATCTGTGGCGGTGAAGCGGGTCCGGTGATTGATGTGACCAATGAAGCGACGCTGCCTAAGCGTGCGACCATTACTCTGACTCGCGGCAAGCTGGATCGTCTGATCGGCCATCACATTGCCGATGCACAGGTGAGCAATATCCTGCGTCGTCTGGGCTGCGAAGTGACCGAAGGTCAGGACCAGTGGCAGGCCGTTGCGCCAAGCTGGCGTTTCGACATGGAAATCGAAGAAGACCTGGTGGAAGAAGTGGCCCGTGTTTACGGCTACGACAACATTCCTAATGAGCCTGTGCAGGCCGGTCTGGTAATGGGCTCCCACCGCGAAGCCAACCTGTCCCTGAAGCGTGTGAAAACCATGCTCAACGACAAAGGCTATCAGGAAGTGATCACCTACAGCTTCGTGGATCCGAAACTGCAGCAGCTGATCCACCCGGGTCAGGAAGCGCTGATTCTGCCAAGCCCGATCTCCAGCGAAATGTCCGCGATGCGTCTTTCTCTGTGGACTGGCCTGCTCGGTACCATCGTTTACAACCAGAACCGTCAGCAGAGCCGCGTGCGTATCTTCGAAACCGGTCTGCGCTTTGTGCCTGATACCCAGGCAAATCTCGGTATCCGTCAGGATCTGATGCTGGCTGGCGCTATCTGCGGCAACCGCTATGAAGAGCACTGGGATCTGACCAAAAACAGCGTCGATTTCTACGATGTGAAAGGCGATCTGGAGTCTGTTCTCGATCTGACCGGTAAATTGTCTGAAATTGAATTCCGCGCAGAAGCCATCCCAGCCCTGCATCCGGGCCAGAGCGCTGCCATTTATTTACACGGCGAACGCGTTGGTTTCGTTGGCGTTGTTCACCCGGAACTGGAACGTAAACTGGACCTGAACGGCCGCACCATGGTGTTTGAGCTGGAGTGGAACAAGGTCGCAGACCGCGTGGTTCCTCAGGCTCAGGACGTTTCGCGCTTCCCGGCGAACCGTCGCGATATCGCCGTTGTGGTCGCTGAAAATGTGCCCGCAGCAGATATTTTGGCCGAGTGTAAGAAAGTTGGCGTAAATCAGGTAGTTGGCGTAAACTTATTTGACGTGTACCGCGGCAAGGGCGTAGCAGAAGGTTCTAAGAGCCTCGCTATTAGCCTTATCCTTCAGGATACCAGCCGTACACTCGAAGAAGAGGAGATTGCCGCTACCGTTGCCAGATGTGTAGAGGCATTAAAAGAGCGATTCCAGGCATCATTGAGGGATTGAACCTATGGCGCTTACAAAAGCTGAAATGTCAGAATATCTGTTTGATAAGCTTGGGCTTAGCAAACGGGATGCCAAAGAGCTGGTAGAGCTGTTTTTCGAAGAGATCCGTCGTGCTCTGGAAAATGGTGAGCAGGTAAAACTCTCCGGTTTTGGCAATTTTGATTTGCGAGACAAAAACCAACGTCCGGGCCGTAACCCGAAGACGGGGGAAGATATTCCCATTACAGCCCGCCGCGTGGTGACCTTCAGACCCGGCCAGAAGTTAAAAAGCCGTGTCGAAAACGCAACGCCCAAAGCAGAGTAATATGAACTAACCCAAAAAGGCCGCAATCGCGGCCTTTTTTCTTTGCGCGAAGACATACCCACCGTAAAATCAATATCATCGCCCACTTGAAAACAGAACCCATGCTTGAATTTGCCCGTCGACAACACCGCTCCGATCTGCGCTGGTTACTGGTGCTGTTGGCATTACTGACAGCCGTTTTTGCGCTGAGTTTGTGTGCCGGAGAGCAGTGGATCGGGCCAGAGCACTGGGCGAGCGAGCAGGGCAAACTGTTTGTCTGGCAAATCCGCCTGCCGCGCACGGTGGCCGTGGTTTTAGTCGGCGCGGCGCTGGCGCTGTGCGGCACTATCATGCAGGCATTGTTTGAAAATCCGCTGGCGGAGCCGGGGCTGCTCGGCGTCTCCAATGGCGCGGGCGTCGGCCTTATCGCCGCGTTAATGCTGGGCGGCGGAACCCTTTCTGGCTGGAGCATCAGCCTCAGCGCCATCGCTGGCGCACTCCTTATCACCGTCATTTTACTGCGTTTCGCCAGGCGGCATTTGTCGACCAGCCGCCTGCTGCTGGCCGGCGTCGCGCTGGGGATTATCTGCAGCGCGCTGATGACCTGGGCGGTGTACTTCTCCACGTCGTTCGATCTGCGCCAGCTGATGTACTGGATGATGGGCGGTTTTGGCGGCGTGGACTGGCGACAGGGCTGGCTGATGGCGCTCCTGATCCCGGCGATCCTGTGGGCCGCTTTTCAGGCGAAGCCGCTGAACATGCTGGCGCTGGGGGAGATCTCGGCCCGCCAGCTGGGCCTGTCCATCGGCCTGTGGCGTAATGTGCTGGTGGTGGCTATCGGCTGGATGGTAGGCGTCAGCGTCGCCCTGGCCGGTGCTATCGGGTTTATTGGCCTGGTAATCCCCCATATGCTGCGTCTGGCGGGGATCACAAACCATCGCACCTTATTACCCGCCGCCGCTATCGCCGGTGCGGCGACGCTGCTGATTGCCGATATTATTGCCCGTCTGGCCATGAGTGCCGCCGAGCTGCCGATCGGGGTCGTGACCGCAACGCTGGGCGCGCCCGTATTTATCTGGCTACTATTAAAGGCCGGACGTTAGATCCGCCCAACCGCAAGACAATCTAAGGGGACGCTATGCAGTACGATATTCTGAATACCGACGTAACAACCATTGATGGCAAGCAAACCACGCTGGAAGACTACCGCGGCAAAGTGCTGCTGGTGGTTAACGTGGCCTCGAAATGTGGCCTGACGCCGCAGTACGAACAGCTGGAAAACATCCAGAAAGCCTGGGAGAAAGACGGATTGGTGGTCCTCGGATTCCCGTGCAACCAGTTCCTGGGCCAGGAGCCGGGCAGCGAAGACGAGATCAAAACGTTCTGCAGCACAACCTACGGCGTGACTTTCCCGATGTTCAGCAAAATCGACGTCAACGGTGACAACCGCCACCCGCTATATGAAAAACTGGTGGCCGCAGCGCCTACCGCCGTCGCGCCGGAAGGCAGCGGCTTCTACGAGCGTATGGCGAGCAAAGGGCGCGCGCCGCTCTATCCTGACGATATTCTGTGGAACTTCGAAAAATTCCTGATTGGTCGTGATGGTCAGGTGGTGCAGCGTTTCTCTCCGGACATGACCCCGGAAGATCCGATCGTCATGGAGTCCATTAAGCTGGCGCTGGCGAAGTAATGAGTATGCTGTTGCAGCTGGCAGGCGTGGCGGAAAAGGGCAGGCTGGAGCCGGTTAACGCCGAAGTCCGCGCGGGTGAAATTGTGCACCTCGTGGGCCCAAACGGTGCCGGGAAAAGCACGCTGCTGGCGCGGCTGGCCGGAATAACGTCGGGCGAAGGTGAGATTATCCTGCACGGACACTCTTTGCATGAATGGTCGCCCGTCTCGCTGGCCCACCGCCGCAGCTATCTGGTGCAACAGCAAACGCCGCCTTTCGCCATGCCCGTCTGGCACTATCTGGCGCTGCATCAGCATGATAAAAGCCAAACCGCGCTGCTTGACGACGTCACGGCTGCGCTGGGGCTGACTGATAAGCTCTCGCGCAATGTGAATCAGCTCTCCGGCGGAGAATGGCAGCGCGTGCGGCTCGCCGCGGTGATATTGCAAATCCATCCGACTGGGAACCCGCACGGCTGCCTGCTGCTGCTGGACGAGCCGATGAGCAGCCTGGACGTCGCCCAACAGGCGGCTCTCGACAGACTGTTGAGTCAGCTTTCTGGTAAAGGGATTGCCATCGTGATGAGCAGCCATGACCTGAACCATACGCTGCGTCACGCGCATCGCGTGTGGCTACTGGCGCGCGGAAAGCTCCTCGCCAGCGGTCCGCGTGACAGCGTCCTGACGCCACCGCATCTTGCGAAAGCTTACGGTATGCCTTTCCGCCGTCTGGACATAGAAGGGCACAGAATGCTGATTTCTACCGCCCAGGAATAAGCGTTTCTTGCAAGGTAGCGTAATCACAGGCTAAATTACGGAAAGGACAAAAAAAGCAGAGGATTCGTCTGGAAATGCGCTTCTGGTTTCTGATCGTGGGCATGTTATTACTTGCAGGATGCAGCAGCCATCGTGCGCCACCCCCAAATCCGCGGTTATCGGATTCGATTACCGTGATTGCCAACCTGAACGAACAGTTGCAAAACTGGCGCGGGACGCCTTATCGCTATGGCGGTATGAGCCGCGGCGGGGTGGATTGCTCGGGATTCGTATTAATGACGATGCGCGATAAATTCGATCTGCAACTCCCGCGCGACACGCGCACGCAGGCGAAAATTGGCACGGAGATCGATAAAGACGATTTGCTGCCCGGCGACCTGGTATTCTTTAAAACCGGCTCAGGCGAAAGCGGCCTGCACGTTGGCATTTATGATACCGATAACCAGTTTATTCACGCCTCGACCAGTCGCGGTGTCATGAGATCTTCCCTGGATAATGTTTACTGGCGGAAGAACTTTTGGCAGGCCCGACGTATTTAGCCCCCATTTCTGCGATTCCGCGCGGTTTCTTAAGCCGTGCGGATAACTTACTACTGTGTCCGATACATTAAGTAACATTAATTAATTTCTTTAAATCTCTGTTTTCGCTAAAACTGGATATTATCGGATAACCAGGATAAGATTATTTTTAGATTGAGGGATAAATCTTAAAAATAAAAGGAACGAATGAAATTAACTCTATTAAAATCAATAAAGTTGAATTGTTTTAGCTATTGCTCCAGGATGCACGTTATCTTCGTTACCGCGGGGCAGGCGCTATGATAGTCACCCTCAATAAACCCTGGCAATCTGAACTTTTATTACTCCCGGCGCGCAATAACGCAGGGGAGTTACGTGGTTTGGAAATTTTAACTAACTTTGTTGGTGTGGGTGCTGACGTCCGTATTCCCACCGAGCTGGTGGCTCCCCATCTCACCGAAGAAGAAGAGTTAACGCTGTTTAAAGAGAAACTCGAACTGCTGGATTCCTGTAAACTTTTTTTCGTTCAGCATCAGCTTATAGCATGGATAAATATTACCCCTGCGATAGGCGAGTTTCTTTTAAGTAACGGGAATGCCGCTGCAATATTAGATCGTTATCCGTTTCTTGAGTTTACTGTTAATGAGAACTATCCCGGTTTAATTAACGGTAAGGATGATCTCACGCTGGCAAGAATGGCGATCCACTTCCCGATGGTGCTGGCCGATTACGGTGCAGGCGCGGCGTCGAATAAAGCCGTTTTTGACGGGCTGTTTACCCGTGTGGCGCTGGACAAAGGCTTTATCCAGCAGCGCGTCGTGGAGTTCTCCTTCGAGCCCTTTATGCGGGCGATCCTCGCGCAAATCTCGCCTTATTGCCAGTCGGTAATGGTGGCGGGCGTAGACGACGAAGAGGTTCTGCGCCGCATGATGCCGTTTAGTTTCAGCGCCATGCAGGGCAATCTGTGGTCAGCTGTCACCGCCGAGCAGGTCACCACGCTGGTTCAGTGATAACCCTGATATTCGCCCGTGTTTAACCGCGGGTAAACCCTCTACACTACAGGCAGGAGGACTTATGACCCTGTCTTTTACTGCTCACTGGCACGATGAACTGCCAGGATTCTACACCGCACTCAATCCCACGCCGCTGACCAATGCCCGTCTGATTTGGCATAACGCCAGCCTGGCGAACGACTTAGGCGTTCCGCCTGAGCTATTCCAGCCTGAATCCGGCGCAGGCGTCTGGGGCGGTGAAACGCTGCTTCCCGGCATGAAGCCCCTGGCGCAGGTCTACAGCGGCCACCAGTTTGGCGTCTGGGCCGGACAGCTCGGCGACGGGCGCGGCATTCTGTTAGGCGAACAACAGCTCGCCAACGGTCAAACCCTCGACTGGCACCTGAAAGGGGCTGGTTTAACGCCGTATTCCCGCATGGGCGACGGACGCGCGGTGCTGCGCTCGACCATCCGTGAAAGTCTGGCCTCAGAAGCGATGCACGCACTGGGTATCCCGACGACGCGCGCCTTATCCATCGTCACCAGCGACACCCAGATTGCCCGCGAAACCTACGAGCCGGGCGCGATGCTGATGCGTATCGCCCAAAGCCACGTGCGCTTCGGTCATTTCGAGCACTTTTACTATCGCCGCGAGCCGGAAAAAGTCCGCCAGCTGGCCGACTTTGTTATTCGCCACTACTGGCCGCAGTGGGCGGATGACGCGGACAAATACATCCTGTGGTTCCGGGATGTTGTCACCCGCACCGCGTCCCTGATGGCCTGCTGGCAAACCGTCGGTTTCGCCCACGGCGTAATGAACACTGATAACATGTCGATTCTGGGGCTGACCATTGATTACGGTCCTTACGGTTTTCTGGATGACTACCAGCCGGATCTGATCTGCAATCACTCGGATCACCAGGGGCGCTACAGCTTTGAAAATCAGCCTGCGGTTGGCCTGTGGAATCTGCAGCGTCTCGCCCAGTCGCTGTCGCCATTCATTGATGTCGAGGCCCTGAACGATGCACTGGATCTTTATCAGGAAGTTCTGATGCAAGAATACGGCAAGCTGATGCGCCGCAAGCTGGGGCTGACGACGCAAGAGAAGGGCGATAACGATATTCTTAATGGGCTGTTTGCACTGATGGCAAGGGAAGGCAGCGACTACACCCGCACGTTTCGTATGCTTAGCCAGACCGAGCAGCTCAGTACCGCCTCACCGCTGCGCGATGAGTTCATCGACAGGGCGGCATTTGACAGCTGGTTCGTCACTTACCGCGAGCGTTTGCAGCGCGAAGAACTCACTGATGACGCCCGTCAGGCGCAGATGAAAGCCGTTAACCCGGCGATGATTCTGCGCAACTGGCTGGCGCAGCGGGCGATTGAACAGGCCGAGCAGGGGGATTACGCAGAACTGCACCGTCTGCACGAGGCATTGCGCACCCCGTTTGCCGATCGCAGCGATGAGTATGTCAGCCGCCCACCGGACTGGGGCAAGCGGCTGGAAGTGAGCTGTTCAAGCTAAGGGGCAAGAAACACCTGCGGGGCGGCATTCGCCGGATGCTGACCCACCTGCACCTCGGCACCATACCAGCGGGCCAAATCCTCTGCCCGCAGCACGCTTTCCGGCGATCCCTGCGACACAATTTTTCCTTCGTGCAACAACACAATCCGGTCTGCCCACAGGGCGGCCAGATTGAGATCGTGCAGCACCACGCAGACGTGCAGATTCCCCTGGGCGGTTAAGGATTTCATCAGTCGCAGCAGATGCTGCTGATGGTAGAGATCCAGCGCCGACGTTGGTTCATCGAGAAACAGCCAGCCGCGCGGTGCGCCGTCACACCAGAGCTGCGCCAGCGCGCGGGCTAACTGTACGCGCTGCTGTTCACCGCCCGACAGAGCTGCATATTTCCTTCCCGCCAGCGGCAGACAGCCGGTGAGCTGCATCACCTGCTGGATCACCGCCGCTTCCGGCTGCTGAGTCCAGGGCGCGCGACCCATACCGATCACCGCTTCAATCGGCCAGTCGAATCCCAGCTGGGTTTGTTGGCGCATCACCGCACGATGACGGGACAGCGTCTGCGTGCTCCAGGCGTGCAGCGGTTTTCCACCCAGCATGATGTACCCGGAGCCGGGTTTCAGAAAGCCGGTCAGCAAGCGTAATAGCGTTGATTTCCCCGCGCCGTTAGGCCCGATCAGCGCCACCAGCTCGCCCTGTTCCAGCGAAAGCGAGACATCGCGGATCACTGCCTTGTCTGCCGTGCCGTAGGTCAGCGCCAGGGCGCTAAATTGTTCAGCCATGCTGTTCTCCGCGACGGAAAATGAGCCACAGGAACCAGGGCGCGCCGAGCAGGCTGGTCAGCAGCCCGACCGGCATTTCGGCAGGTGCCACCAGGGTCCGCGCGAGGGTATCGGCAATCAGCAGTAGAAATGCGCCTGCCAGCACTGAGCCGGGGATCACCGCGCGGTGATCCGACCCGAGCCACATGCGCATCAGATGTGGCACCACCAGACCGATAAAACCAATCACGCCGCTCACGGCGACCGCCGAAGCGACCAGCAGCGCGCTGCAGAGCAGTAAAATCCGCTGAACGACGCGGACATCGACGCCCAGGTAGTGCGCCTCTTCGTCGCCGAGCTGCAGCAGATTCAGCGCGCCCGCCAGACGCCAGATGATCAGCACCGTCGGGATCATCAGCGAGGTGACGGCCAGCAGCGTGGACCACTGGGCCGATCCCAGACTGCCCATACCCCAGAGCGACAGCTGACGCAGCTGGGCATCATTACTTACCCACGACAGCACTCCGACCGCCGCGCCGCACAGGGCGTTGATGGCAATCCCCACCAGCAGCAGGCGCGACAGAGAACTGTCACGCTGCTGGCTCAGCAGGAAGATCACCAGCGTCGCCGCCAGGGCGCCAAGAAACGCCGCCAGCATCGGGGCGTACAGCATCAGCAGGGCAGGCAGCGTAATGGGCAAGACCACCCACAGCGCCACGGCGCAGGCCGCCCCGCTGCTGATCCCAAGCAGACCAGGGTCGGCGAGCGGATTACGAAACAGCCCCTGCATCACACAGCCTGCCAGCGCCAGCGATCCGCCAATCACCAGCGCCAGCAGCACGCGCGGCAGGCGAATGGTGAACCAGATCTGACGCAGCGCTTCGTCGGTGCCGTTCCACAGCAGATTCACCGGCAGACGCAACGCGCCAAAACCGGTCGCCAGCAGCGTCATTAGCGCCAGGGTTAACGCCAGCATCCACAGAGAGAGCGTGATCCGGCGAGGCATCAGGGCAGTTGCTCCGCTTTGTCGCGCAGCTGCTGAATGGCCTGCGGCGTACGCACGCTAAAACCGAGCAGCGCCATATCGTCAATCTGCAACACCTGCTTATTCATGCCCGCAGGGGTTTGCGCCAGACCTGGCAGCTTCCACAGATTTTCTTCCCCACCCATCGCGTTCACGCCGTCCTGCGAAATCACCACCAGATCGGGCTGGCTGGCAATCACACCTTCCTGCGAAAGCGGCTGGTAGCGGGCAAAGCCCTGCATCGCGTTGTGCAGCCCGGCGGCGCGGATCGCCGCGTCCGCGCCGGTCTGCTGTCCGGCCGCCATGGCGGTCATTCCGCCGTGGTTGAGGATGAACAGCACCCGTTTATTGAGCGGCGTCGACGGCAGTGCCGCCAGCGCTTCACGCACGGATTTGCGCAGGGCGTCGCCTTGCTCTGTGCGATGAGTCGCCCCGGCGATAACGCGGATCTTTTCGTCGATGACGCTGAGATCGTTGCTGCCCGGCACAGTCACCACCTTAACCTTGCTCTGCTCGACCTGTTTTAGCGCCAGCGATGGCTGGGCCTGCGCGCTTGCCAGCACCAGCGTCGGGCGCATCGCCAGAATCCCTTCGGCGTTCAGCTGACGCAGATAGCCGACATCCGGCAGGGCGGTGGCGGGCTTCGGCCACTGGCTGGTGCTGTCGCGCGCGACGAGAGACGACTCCGCACCCAGAGCATAGACAATCTCCGTCACGTCTCCGCCCAGCGAGACAATTTTCTCCTGGCTCGCGGCAAAGGCCGTCAGCGGCAGCGCGACAATCAGGGCAAGCAGTTTTCTCATGCGGCCAGCCCTTTTGGCGTCAGGGCGTCGATCTGCGCGCGCCACTGAGTCTGCTCCGGCTGGCCTTCGGTGCGCTGGCCGTAAAGCTGCGCAATCTGCGTACCGTCGGCGGCAAACAGCTCAAGGCTGGTCACATGCCCATCGGCGGTCGGTTTACGCGTCACCCAGGTCTCGGCGATGGTCTCTTCCAGCAGATGCAGAGTAAAGGTGGGATTGAAGATATTCAGCCAGCCTTTCATCGGCACCAGCTTTTTCACCGCGCCGGTGAAGATCTGCACGCAGCCGCGGTTGCCGACGAAGACCATGATCTCGTTCCCGTCCTGACGCGCGGTTTCCAGCAGTTGCGCCAGGGCGCTGTTGTCCACTTTGCAGGCCAGGTCGTCACCCACCAGGCGGAACGCCTGCTGACGGCTCAGATTGTGGCGCTTCAGCAGGCTGAAGAACTGATGCACGTCGGTCATCGCGCGCCACTCGTTATCCACGGTTTTACCGTCAACGTCAGCGGCGTGAACCACCGCGTCGGCGGCTTTCAGCTCCAGCGGCGGATTGTCGGCAAAGATAAAGCGGGTCAGTACATCGCCCCAGGCGGACAGATCCGTGTTGTCGGTGGTGTAGACCTTCAGCAGCGCATCGCCCTGATGGTCGAAGAACTGAATACTCTGGCGCTCGCCGCGCGCGGTGGCTTCGCTGATGTGGAATACGCTGGCCCACTGGTTCAGGAACAGGCGCAGATCCAGCGCGCCCGGGTTCAGCACCAGCCCGGCGTGGCCGTTCAGGTGTTGATTGGTAAAGGCACCGACCTGCTCATGCACCGCGTATTCGTTGCGGCAGATGCACTTGGTTTCGCCGACCGCTTCCAGCGCGCTCAGGATCTCACGGATCTCCCCGTGCAGACGCCAGGCGTCATGGCCCACGCGCGCGGAGGTCAGTTCGGCTTCGCTGATCGCCATCATCGCGGCGATGTCACGTGCGTATTTGCCAGGGTTTTGTTCTTTTAGCTCAATCCAGCGTGTGTAGTGATTCATTGTCTCTTCCTTCCAGATAAGCGCCCCGGCGAGCCGGGGCAAGGTGATTACCACTGATAACTGACGAAAATCTTGCCGTTGCGGCCATCCTGCGGGATGCCCTGCGGGGACCAGTACTCTTTGTCGAAGGCGTTGCCGAGCACCAGAGTGGTGGTGACGCCTTTCAATTGCTCCTGACCCTGATAGCTGACGTAGAAGTCATTGACCGCGTAGCCCGGCTGCTTGCTGTAGCTGCTGCTGATGTGGGTCGAACGATCGACGAAGGTGCCGATCCAGCCCACGGAGAAGCCGCTTTGCGCCACCGGAACGTTCAGTTTGCTGGTGACGGTGTCCGGGTTGATGCTGGAGATGTACTCCCCGGTGTCCGTGTCTTTTCCGCGGGTGCGGTTGTAGGCCATATCCAGGCTGAACAGGTCAGCGGAGTATTTCGCCATCACGTCCCAGCCCCAAATTTTGGCGTTGGGTACGTTATAGGACATGGTGGTCGCCGCCGCAAAGTCGACGGTGGTGGAGATGTAATCTTTCGCTTTGGTGTCGAAGTAGCTGGCTTTGAACTCCAGTTCATCGTTGGCAAGCATCAGATCGTCGAAGCGCAGACCGAAGCCATACTCCTGCGTTTCGTTGGTTTCCGGTCGCAGATTCGGGTTTGGCACCCAGTAGTTGGTGTAGAAATTGCCGATGGAGAAGTGTTTGGAATCGTTATACATCTCGCCCATCGTCGGCGCGCGGAACGCCTGCGCGTAGGAGCCGAACAGCATCAGCCAGTCGGCTGGCGTCACGGTCAGGCCCGCGCGAGAAGACCATTTGTCCGCATCCACATCTTCGTACCCGTCGCTGCTGCCACGGTAGTTGTCATAGCGCGTCCCGCCCAGCAGGGTAACCGGCAGATCGCGCAGGGTGATTTCGTCCTGCAGCCAGCCGGAGCTGAAATCGATTTTCGCGTCCGGGAAACCGGTGGTCGAGCCGCCTGGATTCTGCTCCTGACGATAATATTCCCCGCCGTAGGTCAGCAGGTGAGAAGCGAAGGAGTCGGTGAACAGGCGCGTGCGGTTCTCGACTTTCCCGCCTTTGGTGGTCTGCTTGCGGAACTCGGCGGTGCGGTCGATGTTCTGGGCGTTAATCCGCGCTTCGGACCAGTACAGCTTAGTGCTGGCATTCAGCCAGTCGTTGCCTTCTGGCGCAACGTTGTAAGTGAGCTGGGCATCGCGCTGGATGGTAGAGCGATCCGTCATCGGGTTGCTGCTGTCACTCGCCTCAATGGTCTGCGGGTTTTTCGGCTCCTGCGCAGCGTTGTTGTAATAGCGCAGGGAACCGCCCAGGGTCTGGGCGCTGTCGATTTTCCAGCTGCCTTTCGCCAGCATGTTGTTGATGGATTCGTCGTTCGGCGCGGTGGTGCCATCGCTCTGTCGTAAATCCCCGCGATCGCGGCTGGACCAGGCGACCAGGCCATCAAGCGTATCCGTACGACCAAAGGCGCTGGCCCCCATGCCAATGCTGTGATCGCCCGTCGCGCCGGTACCGAAGACGCGGAAGCCGCTGTTTTTCCCGGCATCGAGCAGATCTTTCGCATCCACCGTGTCATAAGAGATCACCCCGCCCAGCGCGCCGCTGCCGTACAGCAGGGCAGACGGGCCGCGCACCACTTCGATACGTTTGATCAGCGCCGGATCGAGGAAGGTGCTGTTCAGGTGGCCGGTGTCGGTGCCCTGGCGAACGCCGTCCACCAGCACCAGCACGCCGCGGCGATCGTAACCGCGCAGATTCACGTCCTGACCGTTGGTGCGCCCGGTGCCGTCCAGGGTAATGCCCGGCACGTTGCGCAGCAGATCGGCGGCAGAGCTGGCGGTCTGTTTGTCAGGGGAGGTCGCGTCGATCACGCTGACCATCATCGGCGCTTCAAAGGCGCTGCGGGCATTACCCGTGGCGGTGACGGTCATCTCTTCTGAGGCGGCAAACGCAGCGCCCGGAAGGGCACTGACCACGGCCAGCGCCAGCAGCGATGGGCGCAAAGACGCGGAATACAGGTATGGCATAGCAACTCTCCATTTGGAAATCGAAAGCGCTGGCTGCCTGGGGATCACCTGGGTGGCTGGCGAAATTTATGGGTTTTGTTTATTTAGTGAGAATCAGTTTTCCGGCATGGGTCTGGCGCAGCAGATACAGCTGGCCGTCATGCTCAATGATGACCCGCCCCTCATCGCCCAGCAGCGTTTTGCTGTCAATGCGACGTTCAATGGGAGCAGGTTTTGGCTGTGTGCGGTCTTGTTCGAGCGTTGCCGTGCTGTTATTGATGCGTGACATAGTGTTTAAAAATAACAATCAATGTAACAATGATAATCATTATCAACAAAGTGAAATTTTACGGCAAGCGTTTTTGTGAAAAATTTGTGACGGGATCAATTTCCGTGATTTTTCAGAAGGTTTTGTAAGTCGGGTAAGCGAAGCGCCACCCGACACAGGGGGCAAGATTTTGTAGGTCGGGTAAGCGCAGCGCCACCCGACACAGGCGGCAGGATTTTGTAGGTCGTGTAAGCGAAGCGCCACCCGACAGTAAGGGGGCAGGGTTTTGTAGGTCGGGTAAGCGAAGCGCCACCCGACATAAGGGGGCAGGATATTAGAACCGGGTACCCACCGCCGCCGCCAGTTTCTCCAGCAGCAACTCACTATCCTCCCAGTTCAGACACGGATCGGTAATCGACTGGCCATAAGCAATCGGCTGACCGGCCACCACTTTCTGCGTGCCTTCTTTCAGGAAGCTCTCCGCCATAATCCCGGCCACCGCCGTCGAACCGCTGCGGATCTGCTGGCAAATCTCATCGCACACGTCCAGCTGGCGACGGTGCTGCTTCTGGCAGTTGCCGTGGCTAAAGTCCACCACCAGATGCTCCGGCAGATCAAACTCATGCAGCGTATCGCACGCCGCCGCGATATCTTCCGCGTGGTAGTTCGGCTTTTTCCCGCCGCGCATGATGATATGCCCGTAAGGGTTACCGCTGGTCTGGTAGATGGTCATCTGGCCGTTTTTATCCGGTGAGAGGAACATATGGCTGGCGCGCGAGGCGCGAATCGCGTCCACCGCGATATGGGTATTGCCATCGGTGCCATTTTTAAAGCCCACCGGGCAGGAGAGCGCCGAGGCCATCTCGCGGTGGATCTGGCTCTCCGTAGTCCGCGCCCCGATAGCGCCCCAGCTAATCAAATCGGCGATAAACTGCCCGGTCACCATATCGAGAAACTCGGTGGCAGTCGGCACGCCCAGCTCATTAACCTGCAGGAGCAGTTTGCGCGCCAGCTCGATACCGTGGTTCACGCGGTAGCTGCCATTCAGGTCCGGATCGGAGATCAGTCCTTTCCAGCCCACCACTGTGCGCGGTTTTTCAAAGTAGGTGCGCATCACGATTTCAAGGCGGTCCTGATGCTTATCGCGCAGCACTTTCAGGCGCTGGGCGTAATCCATCGCCGCGTCCAGGTCGTGAATCGAGCAGGGGCCAATAATTACCAGTAAACGGCGATCTTCACCGTTAAGGATTTTTTCAATGCGTCGACGTGACGCTGTCACGTGTTCCGCCACGCTTGCGGAGACAGGGTGGCGCTGCGCCA
Source organism: Lelliottia sp. EB106-05-01-XG201 (assembly GCF_058791735.1). Classification (NCBI taxonomy): domain Bacteria; kingdom Pseudomonadati; phylum Pseudomonadota; class Gammaproteobacteria; order Enterobacterales; family Enterobacteriaceae; genus Lelliottia; species Lelliottia sp. EB106-05-01-XG201. The sequence goes on along the minus strand of NZ_JBYTDV010000001.1, from coordinate 2,749,969 downwards.
GTTCGGCGGGGGTCACCAGACTTTCGATACGCGCTGTGCGAAGTTCGTCAGTTTTGTTCATGGGAGTTCTCAGAAATTTTTGCTTCATCGGCAGACTACCGGAAGTGATGGGCATCACCTTAAACCAATCCCTGCTGAATTCAAGTTCGGGGCCTAATGACCCCGAGAGTGAACGCGATGATAACCGAAAATAAACCATCGTACTAGCATATTAGTACATGCGGCGATTCAGTCCCATGATGTCGAGGATTTTGGTGGCGATCTCTTCCACCGAATAGTTGGTGCTGTTCAGCCACGGGATCTGGTTTTTACGGTACAGAGCTTCCACTTCGGAAACTTCCATGCGGCACTGGCGCATCGAGGCGTAGCGGCTGTTTTCGCGACGCTCCTCGCGGATCGCAGCCAGTCGCTCCGGGTTAATCGTCAGGCCGAACAGCTTATGTTGCAGGGGTTTCAGCGCCGCGGGCAGCACGAGGTTATCCATATCATCGGCGATAAACGGGTAGTTTGCGGCGCGGATACCAAACTGCAAGGCCAGATAGAGGCTGGTCGGCGTTTTGCCGCAGCGCGACACGCCGAGCAAAATCACCTGCGCCTGATCGAGATTGCGCATCGAGATGCCGTCGTCGTGGGCGAGGGTGTAATCGATGGCGGCGATACGCGCGTCGTATTTCACCAGGTTGCCAGGGTTCAGACCGTGGGTGCGGTGGGCGACAGGCGTCGGATCGAGCTTCAGTTCGCTTTGCAGCGGGGCCACCAGCGCCTGGACGATATCCTGACAGAAACCTTCGCTTTGCAGAATAATGGTGCGAATTTCGGGGATCACGATGGAATAGAAGACTAACGGGCGAATCCCGGTTTGCTGAAAAATCGCATCAATCTGCTCTTTCACCGCTTTTGCCCGGCTCTCGTTTTCGACAAACGGCAGGGTGATGCTGTTAATCGCGACCGGGAATTGCGACATCACCGCATGCCCCAGCACCTCGGCGGTGATTGCCGTCCCATCAGAAATATAAAAAACGTGGCGATCCACAGCATTATCCATTTTATCCACCCTGAATATCGTACCTAATTGTCTGAAAGCATAAATTAAAAAAGTAAAATACACAGCAAAGAACTTGTCTGATTTATAAATGAAACGGTGTTTTTGATTTTACTGAAAAGTGGATTTCATTTTTAAATTAGTCACTTTGTTTTAAGGGTTTTTGTACGAATCTATAGGAATCATCGGGTTAGCGCTTGATGGGAAAGTGTCCGAAAAACATAAAAATAAAAGTGCTTACACGATTCACCGTTTTTTTGCCGGGAATAAATATGCCAGTATAAATACGAAGTCAGGCGTTACTTACTCCGTTTAAATATCACAAAAGGATTGTTTCGATGTCCAACAATGGCTCGTCACCGCTGGTGCTTTGGTATAACCAACTCGGCATGAATGATGTAGACAGAGTTGGAGGCAAAAATGCCTCCCTGGGTGAAATGATTACAAATCTGTCGGGTATGGGTGTTTCCGTACCGAACGGGTTTGCCACAACAGCCGACGCGTTTAACTATTTTTTAGACCAGAGCGGTGTTAACCAGCGCATTTACGACCTGCTGGACCAAACGGATATTGATGATGTGACCGCGCTTGCGAAAGCCGGGTCGCAAATCCGCCAGTGGATCATCGACACACCTTTCCAGCCGGAGCTGGAAAAAGCCATTCACGATGCTTATAACCAACTCTCTGCGGACGACGCGCAGGCCTCGTTCGCCGTGCGCTCCTCTGCCACCGCAGAAGACATGCCGGACGCTTCCTTTGCCGGTCAGCAGGAGACCTTCCTGAACGTTCAGGGTTACGACGCGGTGCTGGTGGCGGTGAAGCATGTGTTTGCTTCTTTGTTCAACGACCGTGCGATCTCCTATCGCGTGCATCAGGGCTATGACCACCGCGGCGTGGCGCTCTCGGCGGGCGTGCAGCGTATGGTCCGCTCCGACATCGGCTCCTCCGGCGTGATGTTCTCCATCGATACCGAATCCGGTTTCGACCAGGTGGTGTTTATCACTTCCGCCTGGGGTCTGGGCGAAATGGTGGTGCAGGGCGCGGTCAACCCTGACGAATTCTACGTCCACAAACCGACGCTGGCGGCCAACCGTCCGTCGATCGTGCGTCGCACCATGGGCTCCAAAAAAATCCGCATGATTTACGCTCCGAGCCAGGAGCACGGCAAGCAGGTGAAAATCGAGGACGTGCCGCAGGAGCAGCGCGACCGCTTCTCCCTGACTGACGCGGAAGTCCAGGAGCTGGCGAAACAGGCCGTTCAGATTGAAAAACACTACGCGCGTCCGATGGATATCGAATGGGCGAAAGACGGCCATACCGGCAAACTGTTTATCGTGCAGGCACGCCCGGAAACCGTGCGTTCCCGCGGCCAGGTGATGGAGCGTTACACGCTGCATGCTCAGGGTAAAATTGTCGCCGAAGGGCGCGCGATCGGCCACCGCATCGGGGCCGGTCCGGTGAAAGTGATCCACGATATCAGCGAGATGAACCGTATCCAGCCTGGCGACGTGCTGGTCACCGACATGACCGACCCGGACTGGGAACCGATCATGAAGAAAGCGGCGGCGATCGTCACCAACCGCGGCGGGCGTACCTGTCACGCGGCGATTATCGCCCGCGAGCTGGGTATTCCGGCAGTGGTCGGCTGCGGTGACGCGACCGAGCGCATGAAAGACGATGAGAAAGTCACCGTCTCCTGCGCCGAAGGCGACACCGGCTACGTCTACGCCGATATCCTTGATTTCAGCGTGAAAAGCTCCAGCGTCGATACCATGCCGGACCTGCCGCTGAAGATCATGATGAACGTCGGGAACCCGGATCGCGCCTTTGATTTCGCCTGTCTGCCGAACGAAGGCGTGGGCCTGGCGCGTCTGGAATTCATCATCAACCGTATGATCGGCGTGCACCCGCGCGCGCTGCTGGAGTTTGACGACCAGACGCCTCAGCTGCAGAACGAAATCCGCGAGATGATGAAAGGCTACGACTCACCGAAAGAATTCTATGTCGGCCGTCTGACGGAAGGGATTGCGACTCTGGGCGCGGCGTTCTACCCGAAACGCGTGATCGTGCGTCTGTCGGACTTCAAGTCCAACGAATACGCCAACCTGGTGGGCGGCGAGCGCTACGAGCCGGAAGAAGAGAACCCAATGCTCGGCTTCCGTGGGGCCGGACGCTACGTGGCAGACAGCTTCCGCGACTGCTTCGCTCTCGAGTGTGACGCGGTAAAACGCGTGCGCAACGAGATGGGTCTGACCAACGTCGAAATCATGATCCCGTTCGTACGAACTGTGGATCAGGCGAAAGCGGTGGTGGAAGAGCTGGCCCGTCAGGGTCTGAAGCGCGGCGAGAACGGGCTGAAGATCATCATGATGTGCGAAATCCCGTCCAACGCCCTGCTGGCCGAACAGTTCCTGGAACACTTCGACGGCTTCTCTATCGGCTCCAACGATATGACGCAGCTCACGCTGGGTCTGGACCGCGACTCCGGGGTTGTCTCCGAGCTGTTCGATGAACGTAACGAAGCGGTGAAAGCGCTGCTGTCGATGTCCATCCGTGCGGCGAAGAAACAGGGTAAATACGTCGGGATTTGTGGTCAGGGTCCGTCGGACCACGAAGACTTTGCTGCCTGGCTGATGGAAGAGGGGATCGATAGTCTGTCCCTGAACCCGGATACCGTGGTGCAAACCTGGCTGAGCCTGGCAGAACTGAATAAGTAAGATTGACCTCGCCGTCCCTTTTATTCCCCAAAAGGGACGGCAATAAATTATTCCCCCCCAGTATGCTCCCCGTCACACTTAGCACAATTAACCAAATATCGTAATCAGTCTGTTAATTTCTACAATTGTTAGCGAGCAAAGCGCTGCTAATAATTGAGCCTTACTGCGCATTACCCAACAGCGTGCGCACTGGTTGAAATACGTTTTAACCTGATAAAAGGCAATTAAAAAATGACGATCTCCTCTGTATTACGTACGAAAGATAAAATAGGTTACGGACTCGGCGATATGGCCAGCGCCCTGGTCTGGCAAACCGCCACCTTATTTCTGGCCTATTTCTATACGGATGTATTTGGTTTGCCTGCGGCGATCATGGGCACCATGTTTCTGGTGGTGCGCGTGGTGGATGCTTTTGTCGATCCGTGCATTGGCGCGCTGGTGGATCGCACCCAGACGCGGCACGGGCGTTTTCGACCCTAGCTGCTGTGGTTCGCCATTCCTTTTGGCGTGAGTTGCCTGATCACGTTTTACGTACCGGATGTCGGCCCAACGGCAAAAATTGCCTACGCCTGCGTGACTTACACGCTGCTGAGCCTCATCTATTCGGCGATTAACGTCCCTTACTGCGCCATGCCGGGTGCCCTGACGATGGATCCGCGCGAGCGCCACTCCCTGCAGTCCTGGCGCTTTGGTTTGTCGTTCATTGGCGGCCTGATCGTCACGGTCATCGCCCTGCCGCTGGTCTCCCATTTAGGTCAGGGCAACGTGCAGAAAGGTTATTTCTATGCCATGAGTCTGATGGGCCTGTTAGGCATCATCTTATTCTTTATCTGCTTCTTTATGACCCGCGAGCGTTATTCTCCGCGCAATGACACCTCCGGCTCGATGCTCACGGATTTAAAACTGTTGGCCGGTAACAGCCAATGGCGCATTGTTTTTGTGTTTAATATTTTACTCCTGACGGCGGTCGTGACGCGCGGCTCCGCCACCATGTATTACGTCAATTATGTGTTGTTACGTCCGGATCTCGTTTTTGCCTTTATCGTCTCCGGAATGGTGGCCTCCTTAAGCGGTGCCTTATTATCTGAAAGATTATTGGGGAAATTTGACCGCGTGCGGGCCTATCAGTGGACGATTATTTCGTTTGTTATTTTTGGTGCGCTGATTTTCTTCCTCCCGCCGACGCAAATCTGGCTGATCTTCGGCCTGAATATCATCTTTAGCTTTATTCAAAACCTGACTACGCCGCTGCAATGGACGATGTTCTCCGACGTGGTTGACTACGAAGAGCACCGCAGCGGTCGCCGTCTGGACGGGCTGGTCTTTTCCACCGCGCTGTTTGCCATCAAATTCGGTCTCGCCCTTGGCGGCGCGGTGGTCGGCTGGGTGCTGGGGATGATGCACTACATCCCAGGGCAGGAGATGCAAAGCCCGCAGGTGCTTACCACCATTAACGCGCTGTTCACCCTCATTCCGTGCGTGCTGTTTATCGCCATGGTCGTGCTGCTCTCGATTTACAAACTCAACAGCCGCCTGGTGGATTCCATCGCACGAGAGCTCGCCAGCAAGCGCGAAGCTCGTACTGAAGCGGGGCAGACCAGCCCGGCATTTCATTCCGCTACACAGGAGTAAAACATGACTGCCATCTACAAGGATGCGGGATATCCCGTGCAGGATCGCGTCGCCGATTTACTGGCGCGTATGACCCCGGAAGAGAAATTCGCGCAAATGCACGCGTACTGGCTGATTCTGGATGAGAACGGGAACCATCGGGAACGCAGCGACCTCAGTGACGAGTTCGCAGGCGTGAGTGAAAAGGCCGCGTTAAGCGAACGACTTAAACTCGGCGTCGGGCAGATCACCCGCCCGTTAGGGACGCATATCGTCGATGCCCACACCGGCGTACGCGCCGCGAACCGTCTGCAGCGAATGATGATCGAGGAGACTCGCCTCGGTATCCCGGCGCTGTTCCATGAGGAGTGTCTGGTGGGCCTGCTGTGCAAAGACGCGACGCTCTTCCCCTCGTCCCTGAACTACGGCTCGACCTGGGACCCGGAGCTGGTGAAACGCGCGGCGCAGCAGATCGGTCACGAGGCACGTTCGGTGGGCTGTCAGCAGGGGCTGGCCCCGGTGCTGGATGTGTCGCGCGATGTGCGCTGGGGGCGCACCGAAGAGACCTTTGGCGAAGATCCCTGGCTGGTGGGCGTGATGGCGACGGCCTATGTCGAAGGACTGCAGGGCGAAAAACGCGATTTGCTGGCGACCCTTAAACATTACGTCGGCCACTCGTTTAGCGAAGGGGCGCGCAACCATGCCCCGGTGCATCTCGGTTTCTGCGAGCTGAATGACACCTTCCTGCTGCCATTTGAGATGGCGGTAAAACTGGCCAACGCCGGGTCGGTGATGCCGGCCTATCATGATATCGACAATCAGCCTGGCCACAGTGACAGCTTTTTGCTGACCACCGTTCTGCGCGAACAGTGGGGTTTCGACGGAATTGTGGTAGCCGACTACGGCGGCGTCAGCCTGCTGCATCAGCATCACGGCATTTCTCACGACGCCGCCGAGTCCGCTGCACTGGCCTTCAACGCCGGGCTGGACGTGGAGCTGCCGAAAGATGACTGCGCCCGCCATCTCGCGGAGGCGGTCGAACGCGGGCTGATTTCGATGGAGAAGATCGATGAAATCGTCTCCCGCGTGCTCAGCGAAAAATTCCGCTTAGGCTTGTTTGAGTGTCCGTATGTGCCAGAAGAGAATATCGATCTGCAGAATGCGCAAACCCGTCAGGTGGCGCGCGAGGTCGCGACCCGCTCGCTGACGCTGCTGGAAAACAACGGCGTGCTGCCGATATCCGGCAAACCGCGCGTGGCCGTCGTCGGGCCGAGCGCTGACGATCCGCTGGCGCTGCTGAGCGGCTACAGCTTCCCGGTGCATCTGATCATCAGCGACATGGTGGAAGAGACCTCGCAGGTGACGACGCCGCTTGCCGCCCTGAAAAATTATCTCGGGGATGCTCAGGTTCGCTACGCCAAAGGCTGCCACATTATTGAGCACCGCATGGCGGGCGCGCCGGTCTTCCCTGGTGACAGCGGCGGCAAACCGATGCAGCAATCACCGGTCTCATTCGATACCAGCCTGATCCCGCAGGCGGTGAGCGCCGCGCAGGAGAGCGATATCGTGGTCGCCTGCGTCGGCGATCTGGCGGGATTATTCCAGAGCGGCACCGTCGGCGAAGGCTCAGACACCGACAGCCTGAACCTGCCCGGCGTGCAGCAGCAACTGCTGGAAGCATTAGTGGAAACCGGTAAACCGGTGGTGGTGGTCATGACCGGCGGACGTCCTTATAACCTGCAAGGTCTGGAAGATAAGGTCGCGGCCCTGCTGCTGGCCTGGGCGCCGGGGCAAGAGGGCGGTTGGGCGATTGCCGACGTGCTGACCGGACGCGCCGAACCCCAGGGCCGCCTGGTGGTGAGCGTCCCGAAAAGCGCGGGCGCGATGCCGTATTACTACAACCACAAGCTGAAAAGCGGCGGTACGCCGTTCGCCTTCCACTTTGGTTCGCGCTATCCCTTCGGTTTTGGTCTCGGCTGGACGCAATTCTCTTGCGAATCAGTGCGATTAGCGGAAACCTCTGTCCCGGTGGATGGCGAAGTGACCCTGAGCGTTAAAGTCAAAAACAGCGGCGAATGCAGCGGCAGTGAAGTGGTGCAAGTCTACGTGCGCGATAAAGTCGCCTCCATGGTGCGACCGTTGCAGGAACTTAAAGCCTTCCAGCGCGTCACCCTGTCGCCAAATGAGAGCGCGACGCTCACCTTCCGCCTGCCGGTGGATATGTTCAACTTTACCCGTCGCGACGGCAAAAGAGTGGTCGAGCCGGGCGAGTTTGAACTGCAGGTCGGTTTATCGTCGGCGGATATCCTCGGGGCAGTGACGGTGAACGTGACCGGGGAAACGCGGGTTCAGCCGGGGGAGTGGCGGATGATGAGTGGGTGTGAGATCAAACGCGCGTAATCAGGATAAAAAAAAGCCCTTCGTGGGAGAAGGGCAAAGACTACACACAGCAATTCGTTGTTTCACTCAGGGGATTTCCATGCTTATAAATCAATGTGTTGATTCATAACCGTGACTTAATAGTAGGTCATGCGACGTTTTAGCGTCGATCAGATTCGTCTCAATAGTTTAAGAACCATGAAGATTTTGCGAGGTGAATAGCGTAGCGAAGCGGGGTGGGGCTGAGAAAAGTCTTAATACAGATTAGGCGTGCTTAAGTATCAGGCGGGTTACCCCGCCTGTGGTTCAATTACTGCTTATTCTTATCTTCGAGTTCGTGAAGCACCACATCCGGGTCTGTTGCTGGCGGCGGGATCTCATGCACCCACGCGGAGAACAGACGCCAGGTCACGGCCAGCAGCACAGGGCCGATAAACAGCCCGATCATGCCAAAGGCAATCAACCCGCCGATCACGCCGGACAGAATCAGAATCAGCGGTAAGTCTGCGCCCATGCGGATCAGCATCGGGCGAATCACGTTATCCATGGTGCCCACCACGCAGCTCCACACCAGCAGCACCGTGCCCCAGGTGGTGTCGCCGCTCCAGTAGAGCCAGATAATGCAGGGGATCAACACCAGCAAAGGCCCGAGCTGCACCAGACAGGTGAGGATCATGATGACGGTGAGAATGGTCGCGTACGGCACGCCGGTGATCGCAAGCCCTAACCCGCCGAGCACCGCCTGCACCAGCGCGGTCACCACCACACCCAGCGCCACTGCGCGCACGGCTTGTGCCGCCAGCAGCACCGCCGCATCACCGCGAGTCCCCGCGAGGCGCGTCGCAAAATGACGCACGCCATGCGCGACTTGTTCACCGCGCCAGTAAAGCAGGGCGCTGAAGAGCAGCATCAGGGTACAGTGCATCATAAAGTGGCCGATATTGGCCGCCTGGGCGATAAACCAGGTGGTCGTCGTGCCGACGTACGGACGCACCTTCGCCATGATCGCGCTGCCGCCCATCTCCAGCAGACTGTGCCAGCCGCTGTAAAGTTTCGCGCCGACCAGCGGAATGCTGTTCAGCCACGCCAGATCCGGCACGGTCATCTCACCGCTGGTGATCCCGCGAATCACCGGTCCGCTGGTGTCGACAAGGCTGTTAATCAGCAGCGCGATTGGAATGATAAAGACCAGGAACAGCAGCAACGTCATGACCAGTACCGCCAGCGTGCGGCGACCGAACAACAGCTTCTGCAAACGTAAGAGCAGCGGCCAGGTGGCGACAACCACCGTGCCCGCCCATGCAAATCCGAGGATGAACGGACGAACTATCCACAGACACGCAATAATCATGATGGCTAAGAACAGCACCGACAGCAGTATTTGCGCAACGTCCCTGGGCTGACGAGAAGTGACCATAAATGAAATTTACCTTAAATGAAGACCAGACAGTCTGGCCGAAACAGAAAACCGCATCCCTTAATCATTAGTGATTTCAGCGGTTTTTGACAGGCGAATTCTGCCCGTAATTCTGCTGGGCGTATAAGAAAAAAATGTGATACAACAATTCAAAGGCAAGCACAACGCAAACGATAAACAACTCTAATTAGGGTCTTCCGTAATGATCCCATTGATTTCTCAGGCACCCGGCGTCGTTCAGCTGGTGCTGACTTATTTGCAAGCACTGGAGCAGCAGGGTTTTACAGGTGATACCGCCACCAACTATGCCGACAGGCTGACGATGGCGACAGACAACAGTATCTATCAGTTACTTCCCGATGCCGTCGTATTTCCTCGCTCGACCGCCGATGTGGCCCTGCTTTCCCGGCTGGCCGCGCAGGAGCGTTTCGCCTCGCTGGTCTTCACCCCGCGCGGTGGCGGAACCGGCACCAATGGTCAGGCCCTGAATCAGGGCATCATCATTGATATGTCGCGTTACATGAACCGGATCATTGAGATCAACCCGGAAGAGGGCTGGGTACGCGTCGAGGCGGGGGTGATCAAAGATCAGCTCAACCAGTTCCTGAAACCTTACGGCTACTTCTTCGCCCCGGAATTATCCACCAGTAACCGCGCCACCCTGGGCGGGATGATTAACACCGATGCCTCCGGCCAGGGTTCGCTGGTGTACGGCAAAACCTCCGATCACGTGCTCGGCGTGCGCGCGGTACTGCTCGGCGGCGACATCCTCGACACCCAGGCGGTGCCGGTTGCGCTTGCTGAAACCCTCGGGCAGGACAACACGGCGGTCGGGCGCATCTATCGCAGCGTGCTCGACAGCTGTCGTGACAACCGCCAGCTGATTCTGGATAAATTCCCGAAACTGAACCGCTTCCTGACAGGCTACGATCTGCGCCACGTCTTTAATGACGATCTCAGTGAGTTCGACCTGACACGCATTCTGACCGGCTCCGAAGGGACGCTGGCCTTTATCACCGAAGCGCGTCTGGATATCACCCGTCTGCCAAAAGTGCGCCGTCTGGTTAACGTCAAATACAACTCCTTCGATGCCGCCCTGCGCAACGCGCCTTTTATGGTCGAGGCGCGCGCCCTGTCGGTGGAAACCGTCGACTCGAAAGTGCTTAATCTGGCGCGGGAAGATATCGTCTGGCACTCAGTCAGCGAACTGATCACCGACGTGCCGGATAAAGAGATGCTCGGCCTGAACATCGTGGAATTTGCTGGCGATGATGCGGAACTTATCGACTCTCAGGTGCAGACGCTCTGCGCCCGTCTCGACGAACTGATCGCGCAGGGCGAGGGCGGCGTGATTGGCTGGCAGCTGTGCAACGATCTCTCAGGCATTGAGCGCATCTACGCGATGCGTAAAAAAGCGGTCGGCCTGCTGGGGAACGCCAAAGGGGCAGCCAAACCGATCCCGTTTGCGGAAGACACCTGCGTGCCGCCGGAACATCTGGCGGACTACATCGTCGAGTTCCGCGCGTTACTCGACAGCCACGGCCTGAGCTACGGCATGTTCGGCCACGTCGATGCGGGCGTGCTGCATGTGCGTCCGGCGCTGGATATGTGCGACCCGCAGCAGGAGATGCTGATGAAGCAGATCTCCGACGACGTGGTGGCGCTGACGGCAAAATACGGCGGCCTGCTGTGGGGCGAGCACGGGAAGGGCTTCCGCGCGGAGTACAGCCCGGCGTTCTTCGGCGAGCAGCTGTACGGCGAACTGCGCAAAATCAAAGCCGCGTTTGACCCGAATAACCGTCTTAACCCCGGCAAAATCTGCCCGCCTGCGGGCGTGGACGATCCGATGATGCAGGTCGACGCGATAAAACGCGGCACTTATGACCGACAAATTCCGATTGCCGTGCGCTCATCCTGGCGCGGGGCGATGGAGTGTAACGGCAACGGCCTGTGCTTTAACTTCGACGTGAAAAGCCCGATGTGCCCGTCGATGAAAATCACCAGCAACCGCATCCATTCTCCGAAAGGACGAGCGACGCTGGTGCGCGAATGGCTGCGTCTGCTGGCCGATCGCGGCGTCGATCCGCTGAAGCTGGAAAACGACCTTCCGGAAAAACGCGCCAGCCTACGCACGCTGATCGAACGTTCCAGGAACAGCTGGCATGCCAGTAAAGGCGAGTACGATTTTTCCCACGAAGTGAAAGAGGCGATGTCCGGCTGTCTGGCCTGTAAAGCCTGCTCGACGCAATGCCCGATCAAAATCGACGTGCCGGAGTTCCGCTCGCGCTTCCTGCAGCTGTATCACTCCCGCTATCTGCGCCCGGTGCGCGATCACCTGGTGGCGACGGTCGAAAGTTATGCCCCGCTGATGGCGCGTGCGCCGAAGACCTTCAACTTTTTCATTAATCAGCCGCTGGTGCGCAAGCTTTCCGAAAAGCATATCGGGATGGTCGATCTACCGCTGCTCTCCACGCCGTCACTGCAGCGTCAGCTGGTCGGCCACCGGTCGGCCAATATGACCCTGGAACAGCTCGAGGCCCTGAGCGACGAGCAAAAAGCCAAAACAGTGCTGGTGGTGCAGGACCCGTTCACCAGCTATTACGACGCGCAGGTGGTGGCCGATTTTGTCCGTCTGGTGGAGCGCGTCGGCTATCAGCCGGTGGTCCTGCCATTCTCGCCGAACGGCAAGGCGCAGCACATCAAAGGCTTCCTGAATCGCTTTGCGAAAACGGCGCAGAAAACGTCGGACTTTTTGAACCGCATCGCGCAGCTGGGCATGCCGATGGTGGGCGTCGATCCGGCGCTGGTGCTCTGTTATCGCGATGAATACAAACAGACGCTGGGCGACAAGCGCGGGGATTTCAGCGTCATGCTGGTTCACGAATGGCTGCCTGCCGCGCTGCAATCTGCGGCGGCGAAAGAGGTGAGCGGCGAAGCCTGGTATCTGTTCGGACACTGTACGGAAGTGACGGCGCTGCCGGGTGCACCGGCGCAATGGGCGTCTATTTTTGCGCGCTTTGGCGCGAAGCTGGAAAACGTCAGCGTCGGCTGCTGCGGGATGGCCGGGACCTACGGCCACGAAGTGAAAAACCACGCTAACTCGCTGGGGATCTACGAATTGTCATGGCATCAGGCCATGCAGCGCCTGCCGCGCAACCGCTGTCTGGCGACGGGCTATTCCTGTCGCAGCCAGGTGAAACGCGTGGAAGGCAGCGGCGTTCGCCATCCACTGCAGGCATTACTGGAGATTATGGGATGATCTGGAAACGTACCGCATCGCTTGAGGCGCTCAACGCCATGGGCGAGGGGAATATGGTCGGTTTGCTCGATATTCAGTTTACGCGCATCGGCGAAAACGAGCTCGAAGCCACCATGCCGGTGGACAGCCGCACGCATCAGCCGTTTGGCCTGCTGCACGGCGGCGCGTCGGTGGTGCTGGCGGAAACGCTGGGCTCGGTGGCGGGTTATCTCTGTACCGAGGGCGAGCAAAAAGTCGTGGGGCTGGAGGTCAATGCCAATCACATTCGCTCCGTGCGCAGCGGGCGCGTGCGCGGTGTGTGTCGTGCGCTGCACGCGGGCAGTCGCCATCAGGTGTGGCAGATCGACATTTTCGACCAACAGGAACGACTGTGCTGCTCGTCGCGACTCACCACGGCGGTGGTTTAAATAAAGGTAAACATCTGAGAGGAATTGTCTTTGGTCAAAAATTGGTCAGTCAGACGTGCTATACTGGTCAGGTTTTGTACATAGAGAGGATGTTATGGATACCGAAATGAGCCCCACCCAACTGGCAGTAGAGTTTTTACGTCGCGATAAGAGCAATTTGTCCCCGGCGCAGTACCTGAAAAAGCTGAAACAGCTTGAACTGGAGTTTGCCGACCTGCTCGCGCTCTCTTCCAACGAACTGAAAGAAGAGATCTACTTTGCCTGGCGGTTAGGCGTTCACGTCCATTAATCCCCGCTTGTTGAAAAGGCCGCGAATGCGGCCTTTTTTGTTTTTGTCCTTTGTGAGTTCAGGGTCTTATAACCACAAATGGATAATGGTCTATTGATACCAATAACCCTATAATCTCCATCCCTTTTCGAGTCTTAAGTTTAAGCTGGAGGATAAATGGAGCTTAGCCGGAGGCAGTTCTTTAAGATCTGCGCGGGCGGTATGGCAGGAACCACTGTTGCATCTCTCGGATTTTTATCATCATTTTCTGCGCACGCAGAAGCCCGTCAATACAAACTCTTAAAAGCAAAAGAGACGCGTAATAACTGTACGTACTGCTCAGTTGGCTGCGGCATGCTGATGTACAGCCTCGGCGACACCGCCAAAAACGTCACAGAAAGTATCTATCACGTCGAAGGTGACCCGGATCATCCGGTCAGCCGCGGTTCCCTGTGTCCGAAAGGGGCCGGCGTGCTGGATTACATCCACAGCGACAACCGTCTGCTCTATCCCGAATACCGCGCGCCCGGCTCTGACAAGTGGCAGCGCATCTCCTGGGATGACGCCATCGAACGCATCGCCCGGCTGATGAAAGCGGATCGCGACGCCAACTTTATCGAGAAAAACGCCGAGGGTCTGACGGTCAACCGCTGGACCACCACTGGCATGCTCTGTTCTTCGGCGGCCAGCAACGAAACCGGGATTCTCGACGGCAAATTTGCCCGCGCGCTGGGGATGGTGGCCATCGACTGTCAGGCGCGTCTGTGCCACGGCCCGACCGTCGCCGCGCTGGCCCCGACCTTTGGTCGCGGGGCAATGACCAACAACTGGGTCGATATTAAAAATGCCAACGTGGTGCTGATCATGGGTGGCAACGCCGCCGAAGCGCACCCGGTCGGCTTCAAATGGGTGATCGAAGCGCAGACCAAAAACGATGCGACGGTAGTTGTTGTGGATCCGCGCTTTAACCGCAGCGCTGCCGTGGCGGATCTGTATGCCCCGATCCGCGCCGGGTCTGACACCGCCTTCTTGCTCGGTGCCATCCGCTATCTGATCGAACATGACGCCATCCAGCACGAATACGTGCGCGCCTACACTAACGCCAGCCTGATTATTCGCGACGACTATGCTTTCGATGACGGGCTGTTCAGCGGGTACGACGCCGAAAAACGTCAGTACGACAAATCAAGCTGGTTCTATCAGCTGGACGAGCAGGGGCATGCCCTGCGTGATGAAACCCTTAGCCATCCGCGCTGCGTCTGGAACTTACTCAAAGCGCACGTCGATCGCTACACGCCGGAGATGGTCAACCGCCTGTGCGGTACGTCGATTGATGATTTCAACCGCATCTGCGAGATCCTCGCCAGCACCAGCGTGCCGAATCGTACGGCAACCATTTTGTACGCTCTCGGCTGGACGCACCACTCGGCCGGGGCGCAGATCATCCGCGCGGCGGGGATGCTGCAACTCCTGCTCGGGAATATCGGGATGGCGGGCGGCGGGGTGAATGCCCTGCGCGGTCACTCCAATATTCAGGGCTATACGGATCTCGGTCTGCTCTCCACCAATCTGCCCGGCTACATGCCGCTGCCGTCGGAAAAACAGCCGGATTATCAGACCTATATCTCGCAAATTACGCCGCCAGCGCTTGGTCTGAATGAGGTTAACTACTGGCAAAACACGCCGAAATTCTTTGTCAGCATGATGAAAAGTTTCTGGGGCGATCGCGCGACCGCGGAGAACAACTGGGGCTACGACTGGCTGCCGAAGTGGGATCGTCTGTACGACGTGATGACCCAGGCGAAGCTGATGCTCGACGGCAAAATCAACGGTTACATCGTGCAGGGCTTCAACCCGCTGGCGGCGTTCCCGGACAAGAACAAATCGGCGCGCGCGCTGGCGAAACTCAAGTACATGGTGGTGATCGACCCGCTGGTCACCGAGTCCTCGACCTTCTGGCAGCACCACGGCGAGATGAACGATGTCGATCCGAAAGAGATTCAGACCGAAGTGTTCCGTCTGCCATCGTCCTGCTTTGCAGAAGAGGACGGCTCGATCGCCAACTCGGGCCGCTGGCTGCAGTGGCACTGGGCGGCGGCGGAGCCACCGGGCGAGGCGATGCACGACGGCAAAATTCTCGGGCGTCTGTTTATGCGTCTGCGTGAACTCTATCAGCAGGAGGGCGGCGCAAACCCTGAGCCAGTGCTGAACATGTCGTGGAATTACAAAAATCCACGCGATCCGCATCCGGAAGAGATTGCCCGCGAAGCTAACGGCATGGCGCTCGCCGATCTGTATGACGACAAAGGCCAGCTGATTGCTAAAAAAGGGCAGCAGCTCAGCAGCTTTGCGCAGCTGCGCGACGACGGCTCGACCAGCAGCTTCTGTTGGGTCTATTGCGGAAGCTGGACCGAGCAGGGCAACCAGATGGCGAACCGCGACAATAGCGATCCTTACGGCCTGGGCTGTACGCCGGGCTGGGCGTGGTCGTGGCCTGCGAACCGCCGCATTCTCTATAACCGCGCGTCGGCGGATGTCGCCGGAAAACCATGGGACCCGGAACGAGCCCTGCTGCAC
The DNA here is from genome assembly GCF_058791735.1 of Lelliottia sp. EB106-05-01-XG201. NCBI lineage: Bacteria > Pseudomonadati > Pseudomonadota > Gammaproteobacteria > Enterobacterales > Enterobacteriaceae > Lelliottia > Lelliottia sp. EB106-05-01-XG201. Next base: position 2,734,292 of record NZ_JBYTDV010000001.1, on the reverse strand, counting down.
TGGGATGGGAAAAAGTGGGCGGGTATGGACGTGGCGGATTACAACGCCTCCGCGCCGGGCACAAACGTCGGGCCGTTTATCATGAACCCGGAAGGAGTGGCGCGTCTGTTCTCCATCGACAAGATGAACGACGGCCCGTTCCCGGAACATTACGAACCGCTTGAATCGCCGATTGGCACCAACCCGCTGCATCCGAATGTGATCTCCAGCCCGGTGGCGCGCGTCTTCAGGGAAGATGTCGCCAATATGGGCAAAGCGGCTGACTTCCCGTATGTCGCCACGACTTACTCGATCACCGAACTGTTCCGCCACTGGACCAAACATGCGCGGCTCAACGCCATCGCCCAGCCGGATCAGTTTATCGAGATGGGTGAAGCGCTGGCGCAGCAGAAGGGCATTGTCGCCGGGGACGTGGTGAAAGTGACCTCGAAACGTGGGTACATCAAAGCCAAAGCGGTGGTCACCAAACGCCTGCAAACGCTGACCATTGATGGGCGTCAGATCGACACCATTGGCATCCCATGTCACTGGGGTTTTGAAGGGGCCACGCGCAAAGGTTTCCTTGCCAATACGCTGACGCCGTCCGTTGGTGACGCCAACTCGCAAACGCCGGAATACAAAGCGTTTTTAGTCAACATCGAGAAGGCGTAAGGGAGGCCGCATATGTCTATGCAATCACAAGATATTATCAAACGTTCGGCCACCAACGTCATGACCCCGCCGCCGCAGGCGCGGGATTTTAAAGCGGAAGTGGCGAAGCTTATCGACGTTTCAACCTGCATCGGCTGCAAAGGTTGTCAGGTGGCGTGCTCGGAGTGGAACGATATTCGCGACGAGGTGGGCGTGTGCGAGGGCGTCTATGACAACCCGATGGATTTGAGTGCCAAATCCTGGACGGTGATGCGCTTTAGCGAAACCACGCAGAACAACAAACTGGAGTGGCTGATCCGCAAGGACGGCTGCATGCACTGCGCGGAGCCGGGCTGCCTGAAAGCCTGTCCGTCCGCCGGGGCAATCATCCAGTACGCCAACGGGATTGTCGATTTTCAGTCTGAGCACTGCATCGGCTGCGGATACTGCATCGCCGGGTGTCCGTTCAATATTCCGCGTCTCAATCCTGACGACAACCGAGTCTACAAATGCACCCTGTGCGTGGATCGGGTGAGCGTCGGCCAGGAGCCTGCCTGCGTCAAAACCTGCCCGACCGGCGCGATTCATTTCGGCACCAAAAAAGAGATGCTGGAGCTGGGCGAATCGCGCGTGATGCAGCTGAAAAAACGCGGCTACGCGCAGGCGGGGGTCTATAACCCGCAGGGAGTGGGCGGAACGCACGTGATGTACGTCCTGCATCACGCCGACCAGCCGGCGCTGTACCACAACCTGCCGACGGATCCGAAGATCGATCTGCCGGTGAATCTGTGGAAGGGGATCCTCAAGCCGCTCTCTGCCGCTGGGTTTATCGCCACCTTCGCGGGGCTGATTTACCACTACATCGGCGTGGGGCCAAACAAGGAGACGGACGACGACGAAGAGGAGAATCCGCATGAGTAAGAGCAAAATGATCCTGCGCACGAAGTTTATCGACCGCGCCTGTCACTGGACGGTGGTGATCTGCTTTTTCCTGGTGTCGTTATCCGGTATCGCGCTCTTTTTCCCGACCCTCCAGTGGCTGACGGAGACCTTTGGCACACCGCAGATGGGGCGCATCCTGCACCCGTTTTTCGGCGTGCTGATCTTTTTCGCGCTGATGTTTATGTTTGTCCGTTTTGTGCATCACAACATCCCGGATAAACAGGATCTGCCGTGGATCAAGGGTATCGTGGAGGTGCTGAAAGGCAACGAGCACAAGGTGGCGGACGTCGGGAAATACAACGCCGGGCAGAAGATGATGTTCTGGTCGATCATGAGCCTGATTTTCGTCCTGCTGGCGACGGGAGTGATCATCTGGCGGCCTTACTTTACCCACTACTTCCCGATCTGGCTGGTGCGCTGGAGCCTGCTCATTCACGCCACGGCGGCGATTGTGCTGATCCACGCCATCCTGATTCATATCTATATGGCGTTCTGGGTGAAGGGATCGATAACCGGCATGATCGAAGGGAAGGTGAGCCGCCGCTGGGCGAAGAAACATCACCCGCGCTGGTATCGTGAGGTCGAGGCGAAAGAAGACGAATAAACGGAGTTGCCGGGTGGCGGCTGCGCCTTACCCGGCGTGCGTTCGGGGGTGTTGTTGCCGGATGGCGGCTGCGCCTTACCCGGCCTACGTTCGGGGGTGTTGTTGCCGGGTGGCGGCTGCGCCTTACCCTGCCTACGCTCGGGGATGTTGTTGCCTTACCTGGCTCACGGTTGAGGTGTTTGTAGGCCCGATAAGCGTAGCGCCATCGGGCTTTTTTTCGTTACACGTTCACCGCATCAATCAACCGGGTTTTCATCGACTGATACGCCGATGCAGCATAATCTTCCGCCCAACGCTGATCGTCGATCGCCTCCAGCTGTACCGCGCAATATTTCGTTTCCGGCGTTTTTGACGTCGGGTCGAGATTGTCCTGCGTCAGCTCGTTACAGGCCCCAATCCACCACTGATACGTCATATACACCGCACCCTCGTTAATACGCTCGCTGATGTTCGCCCGGGTGATCACTTTCCCGCGACGCGAACGCACCCACACCAGCTGTCCGTCCGACACGCCAAGCGCCGCTGCATCCGCCGGATTCATCTGCACGCGACCCGGTTCATCCGCCAGACTTTGCAGCGCGGCGCAGTTACCGGTCATCGAACGACACGAATAGTGGCCGACTTCGCGCACCGTACACAGCACCAGCGGATAGTCTGCGTCTGGCACTTCCGCAGGCGCGCGCCACGGGGCGGCAAACAGCTGGCCTTTGCCATTCGGCGTGTCGAACTGATTGTCTTTGTACAGGTAGGGCGTACCGGGATGATCCAGCGTCGGACACGGCCACTGAACGTGACCCATTTCGCCCATTTTTTCGTATGTTACGCCGAAGAACAGCGGGCACAGCTCGCGCATTTCATCCCAGATTTGCTGGTTAGAGTCGTAATGCATCGGATAGCCCATCGCGCTGGCGAGCAGGCTGATGATCTCCCAGTCGCGCTTCACGTTCCCGCTGGCCTCGATTGCTTTGCCGAAGCGCTGGAAGCCGCGATCCGCGCAGGTGAACACGCCGCCGTGCTCACCCCAGGAGGTGGCTGGCAGCAACACATCCGCCACTTCGGCGGTTTTGGTCATAAAGATGTCCTGCACCACCACGAAGTCGAGCGCCTCAAAGCCGCGGCGCACCAGGCCCAGGTCCGCTTCGGTCTGGAGCGGATCTTCCCCCATGATGTAATAGGCTTTGATTTTGCCTTCCAGCGCCATGTGCGGCACTTCGGTGATGCGCGTCCCGACCTGGTCATCCATGTCGTTGACGTTAATGCCCCACGCGTCGGCGAACTTCGCGCGCACGGCGGCGTCGGTCACCTCCTGGTAGCCCGGGAACATGTTCGGCAGCACGCCCATATCGCACGCGCCCTGGACGTTATTTTGTCCGCGAACCGGGCCAACGCCGACGGCAGGGCGGCCCAGATTGCCGGTCAGCAGCGCCAGGCTGGAGAGGCCTTTCACCACGTCGACGGCCTGACCAAACTGCGTCACGCCCATACCCCACATCACCGTGGCGGACGGCGCGGCGGCGAAAGTGCGCATCGCCTGACGCACATCGCGCGCCGGAATGCCGGTCAGATGCTCGACCTTCTCAGGCGCGTAATCCTTGACGATCTGGCGATAGGTCTCGAGGCCGTCGGTGAAGCGCGCGACGTAGTTTTTGTCGTACAGCTCCTCCTCCAGCAGCACGTAGCCAAAGGCATTGATCAGCGCCATGTTGCTGCCGTTGTTGAGCTGCAGATGCTGATCGGCGATGCGGGCGGTTTCGATGCGACGCGGATCGCAAACGATGATCTTCGCGCCGTTCTGCCTGGCCTTGATCACTCGACGGGCGACGATCGGGTGAGAATCCGCGCAGTTATAGCCAAATACCAGCAGACATTTTGAGTTTTCGATATCGTTAATAGAGTTACTCATCGCCCCGTTGCCGAGTGTCTCCTGCAAACCGGCCACCGACGGGCCGTGGCAGACGCGGGCACAGCAGTCCACGTTATTGGTGTTGAGCACGCCGCGGGCGAATTTCTGCATCACGTAGTTGGTTTCGTTACCGGTACCGCGTGACGAGCCGGTGGTCATAATCGAGCGCGGACCATATTGCTCTTTGATGGCTTTCAGCTTGCTGGCGGTGTAGCGGATCGCTTCGTCCCAGGTGACAGGGGTGAATTTGTCGCCTTTGTTGTAGCGGATCATCGGTTGGGTGAGGCGAGGGGTGAGCAGTCGGGTATCGTTGAGGAAGTCCCAGCCGTAAAAGCCTTTCAGACACAGGGTGCCCTGGTTGGTGACGCCGTCGGCGGCTTCGGCACGAATGATGCGGTTGTTCTCAACCACGAGATTTAATTTACAGCCTGCGCCACAGTAGGGGCAGACGCTTGCGATTTTTTTCATCAATAACAGACCTGTTAAGAGTTGAACGAGCGTCATCTGACAGACCGTTAAAGCAGGTTCTGTGCCAGAATTTCATTTCGTTGATTTAACAGGGATTACTGATTTTTGAGGATCGGGCTCGACATGACATTCGACATAAGTGTCGACAAAATGAGAAGGCCAGTGAGAAAACCGCAGCAAAGGCGATACTCTCTTCTGGCCTCCTGTATAGCAAAAATCGTGTCTTAAATATCGTCCATGGTATAGCCGACGACGATTTCGAGGGTTTTGCGGATCACATCGCCCATCACCACGTCGTCGGTGGATTCGAGGGCATTAATCAGCCACAGAATAATGGCTTTATTGGTCAGATGCCCTTCGGAGGCCATGATACAGCTCACCGCAGAAGCAAAAAGGGCAGACTCTTCAGCCAGTCTATCGCCCGCATTACGGAAATACTCAGACAGAGGATTATCACTAAAACCAGCGTACATAGCGGGTTGAACTTGAATATTTTGTCTCATTTATTCTCACCGTAAGGGTTATTGATCGGTTGCTGTTAATGAATGTTTTTTGAACCGCCGGGCTTACCATCGCCAAACAGCGGGAAAACATTATCGTTTTGCTCACTTTTTAGACCGTTCAGATCCCTCTGAGGACGGGCTCTCTTACGTTGGGCAAACGGCGTACCGCTGGCGTTGATTTCGCCGATCACCGCCGCGAGGGCTTCGCGACGGCGAGGGTCGGCCTCACTCGCCTCCATGTCCCGCAATCGCCGCAAAAGCGATTGCTTGCTGACAGGGCCGTGCTCTTTCAAAAGAGATAAAACCGCCTCTCCAATTAATTCATCTATTAGTTGCTCTGTTTCACTTCTCATAACTGCATCTCTGATTGCCGCTGGGTGATGTTACACCATGCGGCATTAAGTCAGATCCCCTCGCGAGGGGGTCTGCTGAAGATTGCCAGGTCTTTCAGTGCCTGCAACGTTCCTTCGTCAGAATTGCCTTAAAAACCAGGTGATCTGCTCAATGGGTTTGCTATTGGATCTTAGCGATCAAATAGCAAACCAATCAGGGTGTGGTAGTGGCTCTCTTCTTCCGGGCCAGACGCCGTGTCGAGGCGGCTAAGCAGCTTGGTACACAGGGTCTTGCGATTCAGATTACGGCCATCGCTCAGGATCTCCACCACGATCTGACCGAGGGTTTCCTGCTGCGTCGGTAGCGCGGCTTTCTCAAAATACTGGACAATCGCATTGGCGCTGTCGGGAATGTAGCTGTTCTGACGCATGTATCACTCCTGTAAAATTAAGTAGTCAGCTAAGTTACAATTTAAGTTATACGTTTTTTAAAAAGTTGTACATTTCTGATGTACAGTTTTTTGGGTTAATTTTGATCAAAAAGTGCTATTCGTTGTTTATCAGTGGGTTATTGGCGATGGCTGTTGATATCAGTACAGAATATATTGTACAAGATGTTTCATTCTGAAAATCTGTCCGATCGAAGAGGACGGATAGCCGATAGCGGCTAAACTGATTGTGATGTGAATTATTTGTTAATCAATTAATGTGATATAACAAAGACCTGGGCGTCCTGAGCCCAACGGCAAACACCCCTTTAACTCCCGGAATCACTATGCTCACAACAATTATCTACCGCAGTCATCTCTGCGAAACCGTTCCGGTGAAAGCGCTGGAAGAGATGGTCGCGGCGGCCAATATCAAAAACGGGGAATCCGATGTCACCGGGATTTTACTGTTTAACGGAACCCACTTCTTTCAGCTGCTCGAAGGCCCCGAGGAGAGCGTTTTCCGCATTTACGCCGACATCTGCAAGGACCCGCGTCATTACAATCTCGTTGAACTTTTGTGCGATTACGCCCCGTCGCGCCGCTTCGGCAAAGCCGGGATGGAGCTGTTCGATTTAAGAACCTATGAACGCGAAGAGGTGCTCCAGCAGGTTCTGGATAAAGGGACGACCAAGTATCAGCTGATCTACAACGACCGCGCATTGCAGTTCTTCCGCACCTTTGTCGAAGCCACGGAAAAAGCCAACTATTACGAAATTCCTGCCGGAGATACGTGGGATTTTATTCCGGACGAAGACGATCTCTCCTCCGGGCCGCTGGCGGTGGATGAAACCGCAGACTGCGGTTTTGCGTTTCAGCCGATTGTCGATCCGTTTGCCCGGGAGGTGGTCTCGTTCGAGGCGCTGATCCGCACCCATACCGGCGGTTCTCCGCAGGCGTATTTCAAGGCTTTTACCGGGAACGATATTTATCAGGCGGACCTCGACAGCAAGAAAGTGGCGTTCGCCATGGCGGGTAAACTGGGCCTGAAAGAGCAGGCGTTGTCCGTCAACCTGCTGCCGATGACGCTGGTGAATGTGCCCGGCGCGGTAGGCTTTTTGTTGAATGAAATCGAAGCCAACGGCCTGGTGCCGGAGCAGATTGTGGTCGAGTTTACCGAGAGCGAGGTGATTTCGCGCTTTGATGAATTTAAAGACGCAGTCAGGCAGCTGAAAAGTGCCGGTATTAGCGTGGCAATCGATCACTTTGGCGCCGGATTCGCCGGACTGTTACTGCTGGCGCAGTTCCAGCCAGACCGAATCAAGATTAATCGCGATCTGGTGGCGGATGTCCATCGCAGCGGACCGCGCCAGGCGATTATTCAGGCCATCATCAAATGCTGTACATCGCTGGAGATCCTGGTCTGCGCCGTGGGTGTCGAAAAAGCGGAAGAGTGGATGTGGCTTGAGTCGGCGGGGATCTCCCAGTTCCAGGGGCATCTCTTTGCCAGCCCACGTTTTGGCGGTATTCCAGCGGTGGCGTGGCCGGAGAAAAAAGCCGGACTGTAACCCCTTTCACAGTGACATAGGTTGTACAAATCAGACCAGGGACAACAAATCTTGTACAAATTCGGCTTGAACCCTGGTGATTTGTTAGTTATACAATGAGTTTGTACAATCTGCTAAAGTTGAACAGGTTTGGTATGGAAGTATTGCGTTTAAGCATGAGGGAGTTAATGGCCTTATACAGTATCGGCGAAGTCGCCGAACGATGCGGAATCAACCCCGTCACACTGCGCGCCTGGCAGCGACGCTACGGTTTGTTAAAACCGCAGCGCAGTGAAGGGGGCCATCGTCAGTTTGACGAAGAGGATATCCAGCGCATCGAAGAGATCAAACGCCTGATGAAAACCGGCATTTCGGTTGGCAAGGTAAAGGCGTTGCTTGAAGTCGGTAATCCTCTGGTCGACAGCAACTGGGTCTCTTTCCAGGAAGAGATGATGACGGTGCTGCGTTTTGCCAGCCCGGCGAAACTGCGGCTTAAAATTGCGGAATTCCGTCGTGACCACGCCGTTGAAGCCCTCATTGACCACATTTTCATTCCCGTTCGTCAACGTTTAAGCCTCGATCACAATACCGCCCGACACATGTCCAGCCTGCTGGACGGTGTGCTGATCGATTTCATTGCCACGCTTCTGGTCGAAGCGCGTAAAAAACCGGGCAAAGAGGCGTTGCTGATTGGCTGGGATACGGACGATCGTACGCGTTTATGGCTTGAAGCAGGGCGTTTGTCACAGCAGGGATGGCATGTCGATGTGTTGGCTGAGCCGATTGACTCGCCGAAACCGGAACTGTTCCCAGGTCAAAAACTCTTTGTCTGGACCGGCCATGCGCCGTCAAGACGTCAACAGGAACAGCTAGACCACTGGCGAGAGCAAGGTTTTTCCGTCTCTTTCATCGCAGGCTAACCGTCCTGTCGATAGCATAAAGGCCCTTGCGGGCCTGTCGTATTCGTTTTGCTGCTTATTTCCGGCCTACCAGTAGACCAATGATAAGACCAATCGCACCCGCCGCCATCAATCCGGTCAATGGATTATCACGGACTCTGTCTGAGACCTCTGACGCGACGTCTGATGCCTGTGCTGCGTATTTGCGAGCGGCACCTTTCAACTGATGCTTCGGTGAATCCACCGCATCGCCAAACTGTGACTGAGCCTCGCCCGCAAATTCATCGGCTTTGTTCAGGGCTTTCTTCGCCAGGCGATCGGCTTCATTTTCAAAATCATGTGATGACATAGTTATCTCCTTTAGGTGTCAGACTAAAGTTTAGTCCCTCATTGCACACCCGCTCAGGATTCGGTGTTTTCCTGGAGCGACAGACTCTGCGCAAAACATAAGCCACTGTTTTTGGGGTAATCGTTTGATTCTGTAGATTTTCTAAAACCAATTAAATAAATAGGTATTCCCGATACATATTTTCCACTTGCGCCATTCTCACGCTCTAAACCCCTCAAATGCGTTATACATCAATAGATTAAACAATTTCGACATAGCTAAATAACCTGCGTGGCAGGGTCTATGCTTAATAAAAGTAGCCAAAAAGGGCGGTTTAGCCGAAAGCCCCTGCTGTCAGGGGGTTGAAGTGATAATCGTTATCACTAACATGGTGTAATGCCCCTGGTGGCTTAATAGATGAGGTGGACCTATGGAATTGCATTCAGAAACCTTTAATCCCGCTGATTTTGCCTGGCGTGGTTTGACGCTGACGCCTACGGCGGCGGCGCATATTCACGAGCTGGTGGCGAAAAAGCCGGAAATTGTGGGCTTGCGTTTAGGCGTTAAACAGACTGGCTGCGCCGGATTCGGCTACGTGCTGGATACGGTCAGCGTGCCCGAAAAAGATGATCTGGTATTCGAAACCGACGGGGCGAAGCTGTTTGTCGCCCTGCAGGCGATGCCGTTTATCGATGGCACTGAAGTCGACTACGTGCGCGAAGGCTTAAACCAGTTATTCAAATTCAATAACCCGAAAGCGCAGAATGAATGCGGCTGCGGCGAAAGCTTTGGGGTATAGGCGGTACTATGTCTCGTAATACTGAAGCAACTGACGATGTGAATACCTGGAGTGGCGGGCACCTCAACTATAAAGAGGGCTTCTTCACCCAGCTGCAAACGGACGAACTGGCGAAAGGCATCAACGAAGAGGTGGTGCGCGCGATTTCGGCCAAACGTAACGAGCCGGAGTGGATGCTCGAGTTTCGCCTGAGCGCGTTTCGCGCGTGGCTGGAGATGGAAGAGCCCCACTGGCTGAAGGCGCACTACGACAAACTCAACTATCAGGATTACAGCTACTACTCCGCGCCCTCCTGCGGCAGCTGTGACGATACCTGCGCCTCACAGCCTGGCGCGGTGCAGCAAACCGGGGCCAACACCTTCCTGAGCAAAGAGGTGGAAGAGGCCTTCGAGCAGCTCGGCGTGCCGGTGCGCGAAGGGCGTGAGGTGGCGGTGGACGCCATCTTTGACTCCGTATCGGTCGCCACCACCTACCGTGGCAAGCTGGCCGAACAGGGGATCATCTTCTGCTCCTTTGGCGAAGCCATTCACGATCACCCGGAGCTGGTGAAGAAATACATCGGCACCGTGGTCCCGAGCAACGACAACTTCTTTGCGGCGCTGAACGCGGCGGTCGCCTCCGACGGGACCTTTATCTACGTGCCGAAAGGCGTGCGTTGCCCGATGGAACTCTCGACCTATTTCCGTATCAACGCCGAAAAAACCGGCCAGTTCGAGCGCACCATTCTGGTCGCCGACGAAGGCAGCTATGTGAGCTACATTGAGGGCTGTTCCGCGCCCGTGCGCGACAGCTACCAGCTGCACGCCGCGGTGGTTGAAGTGATCATCCACAAAGACGCGGAAGTGAAATACTCCACGGTGCAGAACTGGTTCCCCGGCGATGGCAACACCGGCGGCATCCTGAACTTCGTCACCAAGCGCGCCCTGTGCGAAGGCGAAAACAGCAAGATGTCCTGGACCCAGTCCGAGACCGGATCCGCGATCACCTGGAAATATCCGAGCTGCATTCTGCGCGGCGACAACTCGATCGGTGAGTTCTACTCCGTGGCGCTGACCAGCGGGTATCAGCAGGCCGATACCGGCACCAAGATGATCCACATCGGCAAAAACACCAAATCGACCATCATCTCGAAAGGCATCTCCGCCGGACACAGCCAGAACAGCTATCGCGGCCTGGTGAAAATCATGCCGACGGCGACCAACGCGCGTAACTTCACCCAGTGTGATTCGATGCTGATCGGTACCGACTGCGGAGCGCACACCTTCCCGTACGTCGAATGCCGCAATAACAGCGCCCAGTTGGAGCACGAGGCGACCACCTCGCGCATCGGGGAAGATCAGCTGTTCTACTGCCTGCAGCGCGGTATCAGCGAAGAAGATGCGATTTCGATGATTGTGAACGGCTTCTGTAAGGACGTGTTCTCTGAGTTGCCGCTGGAATTTGCCGTAGAAGCACAAAAACTGTTGGCCATCAGCCTTGAACACAGTGTCGGTTAAGGAATAAACATGTTAAGCATTAAAGATTTACAGGTCAGTGTGGAAGATAAAGCGATCCTGCGCGGGCTGAATATTGAGGTCCGTCCGGGCGAAGTGCACGCCATTATGGGGCCGAACGGCTCCGGGAAAAGCACGCTCTCCGCGACGCTTGCCGGGCGTGAAGATTACGAAGTGGTCGGCGGTTCCGTCGAGTTTAAAGGCAAAGATCTCCTCGAACTGTCACCGGAAGACCGCGCCGGGGAAGGGATCTTTATGGCCTTCCAGTACCCGGTCGAAATTCCGGGCGTCAGCAACCAGTTCTTCCTGCAAACCTCTCTCAACGCGGTGCGCAAATACCGCGGCGAAGAGGAGCTGGATCGCTTTGATTTCCAGGATCTGATGGAAGAGAAGATCAAACTGCTGAAAATGCCGGAAGATCTGCTTACCCGTTCCGTGAACGTCGGTTTCTCCGGCGGTGAGAAAAAGCGTAACGATATCCTGCAGATGGCGGTGCTGGAGCCGGAGCTGTGCATCCTGGATGAAACGGACTCCGGTCTGGACATCGATGCGCTGAAAATTGTTGCCGACGGCGTGAACTCCCTGCGCGACGGCAAACGCTCGTTCATTATCGTCACCCACTACCAGCGTATTCTGGACTACATCAAACCGGATTACGTCCACGTCCTGTATCAGGGCCGCATCGTGAAATCCGGTGACTTTACTCTGGTCAAACAACTGGAGGAGCAGGGCTATGGCTGGCTTACCGAACAGCAGTAACGCGCTGCAGCAGTGGCATCGCCTGTTTGAAACCCAGAGCGAAACGCGATCCGAGCAGGCACAACAGCACCTGCAACAGATGCTGCGCCTCGGTCTGCCGACGCGCAAACACGAGAACTGGAAATACACGCCGCTGGACGGCCTGCTCAACAGCCAGTTCGTCACCCGTCTGGCGGAGGTCACTCCGGGGCAGCGCGATGCCCTGGCGCTGAATGTGGACGCCGTGCGGCTGGTCTTCGTCGACGGGCGATATAGCTCTGAACTGAGCGACAGCACCCAGGCGAGCGGCTTTGAGGTCGAGATTAATGACCAGCGCCAGTCTCTGCCTGCACCGGTTCAGCCGGAAGTGTTCCTGCATCTGACCGAAAGCCTGGCGTCGGGCGTGACGCACATCCGCGTGAAGCGCAACCAGCGCCCGGCGAAACCGCTGCTGCTGCTGCATATCACCCAGGGGCTGGACGGCGATGAGGTCAACACCGCGCACTATCGTCATCATCTTGAGCTGGCCGAGGGCGCGGAAGCGACGATCATTGAGCATTACGTCAGCCTGAATGAGACCAAACATTTTACCGGCGCGCGCCTGACGATGAACGTGGCGGCCAACGCCCAGCTGCATCACATCAAGCTGGCGTTTGAAAACCCGGCCTGCCATCACTTTGCTCATAACGACATTTTGATCGGCCCGGACGCGGCGGCATACAGCCACAGCTTCCTGCTCGGCGGAGCGGTGCTGCGTCACAACACCAGCACCCAGCTGAACGGCGAAAACACCACGCTTCGCATCAACAGCCTGGCGATGCCGGTTAAGTCAGAAGTGTGCGACACCCGCACCTGGCTTGAGCATAACAAGGGCTACTGCAACAGCCGTCAGATGCACAAAGTTATCGCCAACGACAAAGGTCGCGCGGTGTTTAATGGCCTGATTAACGTGGCGCAACATGCCATCAAAACCGACGGGCAGATGACCAACAACAATCTGCTGCTGGGGCGTCTGGCGGAAGTGGATACCAAGCCGCAGCTGGAAATCTACGCCGATGACGTCAAGTGCAGCCACGGCGCGACGGTCGGGCGCATCGACGATGAACAGATGTTCTATCTGCGCTCGCGTGGGATCGACAAAAACGCCGCGCAGAAGATGATCATTTACGCGTTTGCCGCGGAGCTGACGGAAGCCCTGCGCGATGAAACCCTGAAACAGCAGGTGCTGGCACGCATTGGTCAGCGTTTGCCAGGAGGCGAAGCATGAGTTTTCCCGTAGAGAAAATGCGGGCGGATTTTCCCGTCCTGACCCGTGAAGTGAACGGTCTGCCGCTTGCCTATCTCGACAGCGCGGCCAGCGCGCAGAAGCCGAACCAGGTGATCGACGCCGAGGCGGAGTTCTATCGCCACGGCTACGCGGCGGTGCATCGCGGCATTCACACCCTGAGCGCCGAAGCGACACAGCGCATGGAGAACGTGCGCACGCAGATTGCCGCGTTCCTCAACGCCCGTTCGCCCGAAGAACTGGTCTTTGTGCGCGGCACCACCGAGGGTATTAACCTGGTGGCGAACAGCTGGGGCAGTGCGCAGGTCCACGCGGGTGACAACATCATCATCACCCAGATGGAACACCACGCCAACATCGTGCCCTGGCAGATGCTCTGCGAGCGCGTGGGCGCCCAGCTGCGGGTGATCCCGTTGAATCAGGACGGAACGTTGCAGCTGGAGCAGCTGGATTCCCTGCTCGACGAGCGCACGCGGCTGGTGGCCATCACTCAGATCTCCAACGTCCTCGGCACCGAAAACCCGGTGGCGGAGATCATCGCTAAAGCGCACCAGACCGGCGCGAAAGTGCTGGTGGACGGCGCCCAGGCGGTGATGCATCACACCATCGACGTCCAGGCCCTGGACTGCGACTTTTACGTCTTCTCCGGTCACAAACTTTATGGCCCGACCGGGATTGGCGTGCTGTATGTGAAAGAGGATATCCTGCAGGCGATGCCGCCGTGGGAAGGGGGCGGGTCGATGATCGCCACCGTCAGCCTGACGCAGGGCACCACCTACGCGAAAGCGCCGTGGCGTTTTGAAGCGGGGACGCCGAATACCGGCGGGATTATCGGGCTGGGCGCGGCGATAGAGTACGTCTCGGCCATTGGCCTCGATGCGATCGCCGAGTATGAAGAGACGCTGATGCGTTACGCCCTGGAGCAGCTGGCCAGCGTGCCGGATCTCGCTCTCTACGGCCCGGACTCGCGCAAAGGGGTGATTGCCTTTAATCTGGGTCAACATCACGCCTACGACGTCGGCAGTTTCCTCGATAACTACGGCGTCGCCGTGCGTACCGGGCATCACTGCGCGATGCCGCTGATGGCGTTTTACCAGGTCCCGGCGATGTGCCGCGCGTCGCTGGTAATGTATAACACGACAGAAGAGATCGACAGGCTGGTGACGGGGCTGAAACGCATCCATCACCTGCTGGGATAAAAGAGAGGCAAGACATGGCCGCGTTGCCGGACAGAGAAAAGCTGTTGCGTAATTTTAGTCGTTGCGCCAACTGGGAAGAGAAATACCTGTATATCATTGAGCTGGGGCAGCGTCTGCCTGCCCTCAGCGACGAAGCGCACAGCCCGGAGAATACGATCCAGGGCTGTCAGAGCCAGGTCTGGATCGTCATGAACCAGCGGGACGACGGGGTGATTGAGCTTGAGGGCGACAGCGATGCGGCTATCGTCAAAGGGCTGGTGGCCGTGGTGTTTATTCTGTATCACCAGATGTCCGCCCAGGACATCGTCGCCTTCGATGTGCGCCCGTGGTTTGAAAAAATGGCGCTGACTCAACATCTAACGCCTTCCCGTTCTCAGGGACTGGAAGCGATGATCCGCGCAATCCGCTCCAAAGCGTCCAACATTAGCTAAACTAAAAAGACTGCATTCATTCTGTTTCGCGAGGTGGTTCTCACCTCGCTGGTTTTTCGGCTTTCTGGCGTTCTGCCAGTGAATAAGGAATCTCAGTATGAAGCGCGCGTCGATAATTACACTCTTACTCATCAGCACTTTCGGTGGCCTTAATTCTGCCAGCGCGATGGATTATCCGTTGCCGCCAGCGGGCAGCCGCCTTATTGGTCAAAATCAAACCTACGCCATTCAGGAAGGGGACAAAAATCTGCAGGCGATCGCCCGACGATTTAATACGGCGGCGCAGCTGATCCTCGAAACCAATAATACGATTGCCCCGGTCTATCCCGCGCCGGGAACGGTGATTACTATCCCATCGCAAATGCTGCTCCCGGATACGCCGCGCGAAGGCATTGTGGTGAATCTGGCTGAGCTGCGGCTCTATTATTTCCCGCCGGGCGAAAATATCGTCCAGGTCTATCCCCTGGGGATTGGTCAACTGGGGCTGGAAACACCGGTCAGCACCACGCGCGTGAGCCAGAAAATCCCGAATCCAACCTGGACGCCTACGCCGGGCATCAGAGCGCGTTCGCTGGCAATGGGTATCAAGTTGCCGCCTGTGGTCCCGGCAGGCCCTAATAACCCGCTGGGGCGCTTTGCGCTGCGTCTGGGGATAGGTAACGGCGAGTATCTGATTCATGGCACCAGCGCGCCGGACAGCGTCGGGCTGCGCGTGAGCTCCGGGTGTATGCGCATGAATGCGCCGGACATTAAAGCGCTGTTCGAGCAGGCTCGCGTGGGCACGCGCGTGCAGATCATCAACGAGCCGGTGAAGTACTCGGTGGAGCCTGACGGGAAACGCTATGTCGAGGTCCATCGCCCGCTGGCGCAGGTCGAAGGGGAGAACCCGCAAACCACGCCGATTGTTCACAACGCCGGCTTTGCGTCGTTCGCTTCGCTTGACGGGAATGACAAGGCGCTGATTGATAAAGCCCTGTCGCGTCGCGCGGGCATTCCTGTGGCGGTCTCGGTGGGAAACGTACCCTCCGCGTCGGTGAACAGTTCGGTGCTGTCAGTGCAGAACAGTAGCGGATCAAGCGCAGTCTCAGAAGGTGAGAAAGAAGTGGTGATGCAGTAGGGCGGAAAAAGGGCAAAAAAAAATGGCGCACAATGTGCGCCATTTTATTAACAGGTACTATTACTTACGGTATTTAGTAGCCTGGTTGTCCAGACGCTGGTTAGCGCGTGCTGCGTCGTCTTTAGCAGCCTGAACGTCAGAACGGATTGCGTTCACGTCGTTGCTCAGCTGGTCAACTTTAGCGTTCAGAGTCTGAACGTCAGAAGACAGTTGGTCGATTTTAGCATTGCTAGAACAACCAGCCAGCATAGTAGAAGCCAGGATTACCGCGCCCAGTACCAGTTTAGTACGATTCATTATTAATACCCTCTAGATTGAGTTAATCTCCATGTAGCGTTACAAGTATTACACAAAGTTTTTTAGGTTGAGAATATTTTTTTGATGGGAATACACCTATTTTTGATCGTTCGCTCAAAGAAACAACGAATCTGCCCCTTTTGCCGAAAAAGCTATGTTAAAAAAGACATTTTTCATCGGATTCATCTTAGATAATCGTCTCTTAAATAGAAAAACTCGATTTGCATTTTGAATAAATATGGCGATGCCATAAATAAAAAAAGCGCCCAAGGGGCGCTTTTTTACGAAAACAATTCGTTTGGTAATGATTACAGCACGTGAACAGAGGCAGTATTGGTCGTTCCGCTTGGAACCAGAGCACCAGAAACCATCACTACCACGTCGCCTTTACGCGCCAGACCACAATCAACCAGCTGCAGGGCCACTTCTTTACCCAGACGGTAGAAATCGTCGGTAGACGCGATCTCTTTCACCAGGTGTGGGATCACGCCTTTGCTCAGAACCAGCTGACGAGCAGTGGTTTCGTTGGTGGTCAGCGCCAGGATGGTGGCGTTAGGGAAGTATTTACGCACCGCTTTAGCGGATTTACCGCCCTGGGTCGCTACCACGATCAGCGGCGCATCCAGTTTCTCAGCGGTTTCTACAGCACCACGGCACACCGCTTCGGTGATACGCAGTTTACGGCTGTCGTTGCTGTTATCCAGACGGCTGGTCATCACGCGGTCAGTACGCTCGCAGATGGTGGCCATGATGGTCACGGCTTCCAGCGGGTATTTCCCTTTTGCGGATTCGCCAGACAGCATCACTGCATCGGTACCGTCGAGGATGGCGTTCGCCACGTCACCAGCTTCTGCGCGGGTAGGGCGTGGGTTTTTGATCATGGAGTCGAGCATCTGTGTTGCAGTGATAACCACTTTACGTGCACGCACACATTTCTCGATCATCATCTTCTGCGCGAAGATCACTTCTTCAACCGGGATTTCAACGCCCAGGTCGCCACGCGCAACCATGATGCCGTCAGACGCTTCGAGGATTTCGTCGAAGTTGTTCAGGCCTTCCTGGTTTTCGATTTTGGAGATGATCTGGATCTTCTCGCCGCCGTGGGCTTTCAGGTGCTCACGGATTTCGGTCACGTCAGAACGTTTACGGATGAAAGACGCTGCAACGAAATCAACGCCTTGCTCGCAACCGAAGATCAGGTCTTGTTTGTCTTTTTCAGCCAGAGCTGGCAGTGCGATGGAAACGCCTGGCAGGTTAACGCCTTTGTTTTCGCCCAGGTCGCCGTTGTTCAGCACTTTACAAACAACGTTTTTGCCTTCGATAGCGGTGACTTCCATACCGATCAGGCCGTCATCCACCAGTACGGTGTTGCCAACGGACAGGTCAGTGGTGAAGCCTTCGTAAGTCACAGCAACGATGTCGCTGTTACCCACAACGGTTTTGTCAGTGGTGAAGGTGAAGGTCTGACCCGCTTTCAGGGAGACGTCGTTGCCGCCTTCCAGTTTGATGGTGCGGATTTCCGGGCCTTTGGTATCCAGCAGGATCGCTGCTTTTTTACCAGTCTTGCTCATCACGTTGCGCAAGTTCTGAATACGTTGACCGTGTTCAGCATAGTCGCCGTGAGAGAAGTTCAGACGCATCACGTTCATGCCGGCGTCCAGCATTTTGCTCAGCATCTCTTCAGATTCGGTTTTCGGGCCGATGGTACAAACAATTTTCGTCTTTTTCATGACAGTCTTAGTCTTTAAGTTGGGAAGGATATGGAAATCTCGCTCCGGGGGCGCACTGCCGCAGAGTCAAACCTGTGTTGCGAAATTTTAAATGACACGCACTAAGGATAGGTGACATCAAATGAGCGTGCAGAAGAAAGTGTGCCTGAGACCTGGCCCAACGAAGGAGAGGAGAAGTTGTACGTTGTTTTTTGTATTCCAAGCGCTGAAACCATTCACCCAGGGATTAGGCGCGCATTATACGCTGATTTTCAGATAAAAGGAAAATGGAAACGGTGTTTCAAAACCATTCTGTGCAGATTCACAAAGATTGTTATCAAGGCGTTAAGGCTAAACAGCATCTTGTTGCGGCAGACGCGATGTCTGCCGCAATGTGTTTAATTTTTCAGCGCTTGTTCAAGGTCAGCGATCAGATCGTTCGCATCTTCAATCCCGACGGACAGGCGAATCAGCTGCGGTACGATGCCGTTGGCTAACCGCTGCTCCAGCGGAATCGAGGCGTGGGTCATGCTGTAGGGCTGGCTGACCAGGCTTTCAACGCCGCCCAGACTTTCAGCCAGGGTAAACAGTTTCAGCTTGCGGATTATCGAAGTGGCCTGTTGCGCATCACCTTTCACGACCACGGAGATCATCCCGCCCGGCAGCGCCATCTGCTCGCGCGCCAGCTGATAATGCGGGTGAGATTCGAGCCACGGGAACCACACCTTTTCGACTTGCGGGTGCTGCTCCAGCCATTGCGCAATCGCCAGCGCGTTGGCGCTGTGTTTTTCGACTCGCAGGGCGAGGGTGCGAATGCCGCGCAGCGTCAGGAAGCTGCTGAACGGGTCGAGCACACCGCCGACGGCGTTTTGCAGATAGCCCAGCTGCTCGGCCAGTTCGCGGTTATCGCCGACCACCGCCAGACCTGCCACCACGTCAGAATGGCCGTTGAGATATTTGGTCGCGGAATGAACCACGATATCAAAACCAAACTCCAGCGGACGATGGATCACCGGCGAAGCAAAGGTATTATCCGCCACGCTGATGATGCGATGGCGACGGGCAATCTCTGCGATCCCCGCGAGGTCGGCCAGTTTCAGCAGCGGGTTGGTTGGGGTTTCCACCCAAATCATTTTAGTCTCAGGACGAATCGCCGCCTCCAGCGCCGCCAAATCCCCCGGTTTCACCCAGCTCACCTGCAAGCCGGTGCTGCGTTTGCGCACGTTTTCGATCAGGCGATAGGTCCCGCCGTACACATCGTCAATGGCGACAATATGGTTGTCTTTATCCAGCAGCTCCAGCACGGTGGAGATCGCCGCCAGACCGGATGCAAAAGCATATCCGCGCGTGCCGCTCTCGAGTTCAGCGATCGCCGTTTCCAGGGCATGGCGCGTCGGGTTGCCGCTGCGGGAATATTCGTAGCCCGTGTGTTCGCCGGGAGAGGGTTGCGCAAACGTCGAGGTGGCGTAAATCGGCGGCATCACCGCGCCGTGCTGATCGTTAAATTCGCCGCTGTGGACGCTCAGGGTTGCCAGAGTTTTCATCATTATTGTTCCTTATTGTTGCAGACGATTGCGCCAGACGGTGAGGACGTCGCTGCGCGTAATCAGGCCGAGAAAGCGATCGCGGTCGTTAATGACCGCCACCAGACCGCGGTCAAAGATCGGTTTCAGCGCACTCTCGGAGGCGTGTTTGTCGAGCACTTCCACGTGGCGGGTCATTGCCTCGGTCACGGGCAGGGCGAAGCGCTCGCCGTCGCCCGCGATATGGCTGACCAGATCCCACTCGTCGACAATGCCCACCACCTGACCATTCTCTAGCACCGGCAACTGGGAGATGTCGTACAGGCGCATGCGCGCCAGCACGGTGGCGAGGGTGTCGTCCGGCGCGGCGGTGACGGTGGCGCCTTCGTCGTGCCGCAGGGCGATATAGTCAGAGAGATCGCCGGTTGGCGGGCGGGAGATCAGCCCCTGCTGGCGCATCCAGTCGTCGTTAAACATTTTCGACAGATATTTGTTCCCGCTGTCGCAGGCAAAGGTCACCACCCGTTTGGGCGTGGTTTGCGCCTGACAGTAGCGCAGCGCTGCCGCCAGCAACGTGCCGCTGGAAGAGCCCGCCAGAATGCCTTCGGTTTTCAGCAGATCGCGGGCGGTGGTGAAGGCTTCGCGATCGGTCACGCGATACGCCTGCTGTACACCCTCGATGTGCGCCAGCGGCGGAATAAAATCCTCACCGATGCCTTCGACCAGCCACGAACCGGCGTCGTGATGACGGCCCGACTCCACCTGATCTGCCAGCACCGATCCCGCCGGGTCGGCCAGCACAAACTCCGTGTGCGGCGAATGCTGCGCAAACCACGCCTGCAGCCCACCGAGCGTACCGCCGGACCCGACGCCGACGACGATAGCGTCGATTTTTCCGTCCAGCTGTTCAAACAGCTCCGGCGCGGTGGAGGTGCTGTGTGCCAGCGGATTGGCCTCGTTATTGAACTGGTCAATATAGAAACTGCCCGGAATCTCCTGCGCCAGACGCTGCGCATAATCCTGGTAATAGGCCGGATGGCCCTTGTTGACGTCCGAGCGCGTGAGCACCACCTGCGCGCCCAGCGCGCGCAGATGGAAAATCTTCTCGCGGCTCATTTTGTCTGGCACCACCAGTACCAGCGCATAGCCTTTTTGCGCCGCAATCAGCGCCAGCCCCAGCCCGGTGTTGCCCGCCGTGGCTTCAATAATGGTGCCGCCCGGTGCGAGTAGCCCTTTGCGTTCGGCCTCGTTAACCATCGACAGGGCCACGCGGTCCTTAATGGAGCCGCCCGGATTCTGGTTCTCGAGTTTCAAAAACAGCGAGCACAGGCCGGTATCCAGCTTGTGCAACTGGATCAGCGGCGTGCGGCCAATCAGTTCGGTGACAGAGTGATAAATCGCCATGGTCTTTTCCTTAACAGGGACATGGCTGGATGATAGGAGCATGAAAATTTCTCAAGAAAGAACGTTTCACTGCCTATTAGAACGGAAAGTAATATAAATGCCTGATTTGGCAGTCAAGATAGCAAGCCGTAAAGTGCTCCAGATGTGAGGATGGCTATATAAGGACAAAATGCGGTAAAAATGACCGTTTTTGCGCCTGAGGCGCTGCCTCATATCCATTCCACAGATAATCATTGCTGAAAATAAGCTATTCGTTCTGCGCCCAGTCGCCACGCCACATATTCCTCAGAGTTATAAGACATGCGATTTTGTTCATTTAAAACCTCAGAACCTCTGATTACTATCGTTTGGACATCCATACTGCTAAACCGCTATATGCGTAACGGATAAGAAAAAGAATGATAGTTCTGAGGAATATTTCGAAGGTTTTTGACAACGGAAAAGTGGCGCTTACCGCCGTGGATGACGTCAATTTGACGGTTGAGCAGGGACAGATTTACGGGATTATCGGCTACAGCGGTGCCGGAAAAAGTACGCTGATTCGTCTGCTGAACGGGCTGGAAAAGCCGACGTCAGGCAGCGTGACCATCAGCGGTCAGGAGATCTCCTCGGCGAAAGGGGAAGAGCTGCGTCAGGCGCGTCTGAAGATCAGCATGGTGTTCCAGCACTTCAACCTGCTGTGGTCGCGCACGGTGACAGAAAACATCGCCTTCTCGATGCAAATCGCGGGCGTTCCCAAAGCCAAAATCAAAACGCGCGTCGCCGAGCTGGTGGATCTGGTGGGACTGAAAGGCCGTGAGAATGCCTATCCGTCACAGCTCAGCGGCGGGCAGAAACAGCGCGTCGGCATCGCCCGTGCGCTGGCGAATAATCCGGATGTGCTGCTGTGCGATGAAGCCACGTCCGCGCTCGACCCGCAAACGACGGACCAGATCCTCGATCTGCTCCTCGACATTAACCGTCGTTTCAACCTCACCATCGTGCTGATCACCCACGAGATGCACGTGGTGCGCAAAATCTGCGACCGCGTGGCGGTCATGGAAAACGGCAAAGTGGTGGAAGAGGGGGACGTCCTGAGCGTCTTCACCCATCCGCAAAAACCGATCACTCAGCAGTTTGTGCGCCAGGTGAGCCAGTACGCCGAAGAAGAAGCCTTTAACCCGGAGCTGGCGAACGAGCTGGAAGGGACGGTGATCCGCCTGACCTTCACCGGACACAGCACCCACAAGCCCGTCGTCGGGGAATTGACCCTGCGCTACGGCCTGCCGTTCAACATTCTGCACGGCAAAATGACGCAAACCGCACACGGCGTTTTCGGCCAGCTCTGGCTGCACGTGGTGGCATCCGAAGAACAACTGAACAATATCCTCGCCGACCTGAAGCACAGCGATATTGAAGGCGAGGTGATTAAACATGCCTGAAACTCTTTTTCCGCATCTGAAATGGGACCAGCTATGGGCCGCTACTCTGGAGACGCTCTATATGACGGCGATTTCCGGCGTCGCGACCTTTGCTTTAGGGATTGTCTTGGGTCTGGCGCTGTTTCTGACCGCGCGCGGCGGGCTGTTCCATAACCGCACGGTCTACAGCGTGATTTCAATCGTGGTGAACGTCTTCCGCTCGATTCCGTTCATTATCCTGATTGTCTTGCTGATCCCGTTCACCAAGACCATTGTCGGGACGATTCTGGGCGCCAACGCCGCGCTCCCGGCGCTGATTGTTGGTGCGGCACCGTTCTATGCGCGTCTGGTGGAGATCGCCCTGCGCGAAGTGGACAAAGGGGTGATCGAGGCGACGCGTTCGATGGGCGCACGCCTGAGCACCTTAATTTTTCGGGTTTTACTGCCGGAATCCTCACCCGCCCTGGTATCAGGCATCACGGTTACGCTGATTGCCCTGGTGAGCTACAGCGCCATGGCGGGGGTGATTGGGGCAGGAGGTTTGGGAAATCTGGCTTATCTGGAAGGATTCCAGCGCAACCACGGTGATGTCACGCTGGTGGCAACGGTGACCATTTTGATCATCGTTTTCATTATCCAGTTCTGCGGCGACGTCATTACTTCACTGTTAGATAAACGCTAAAAACAATTAATTCACAGGAACACACATCATGAAAAAGACACTGACACTGATTGCCGCCGCAACCCTGAGCGCCCTGAGCTTTGCCTCCTGGGCGGATACGCTGACCGTCGGCGCATCCAACACCCCGCACGCTGAAATTCTGGAGCAGGCGAAACCGATTCTGGCGAAACAGGGTATCGATCTGGAGATCAAACCCTTCCAGGACTACATCCTGCCTAACACCGCGCTGGCGGGCCGTGACATCGACGCGAACTACTTCCAGCACATTCCGTATTTGAACAGCGTGCTGAAAGATCATGCGGGCGACAAAGATTATGATTTCGTCAGTGCCGGGGCGATCCACATCGAGCCGATTGGTATCTACTCCAAAAAATACAAATCCCTGAAAGATCTGCCGGAAGGCGGCAAAATCATCATGCGTGATGCGGTGTCTGAAGAAGGCCGTATTCTCTCTATCTTCGAGAAAGAGGGCGTGATTAAGCTTAAACCTGGGATCGACAAAGTGACCGCGCGCATCAGCGACATCGTGGAAAACCCGAAAAAGCTGCAGTTCACCCCGAACGTCGAAGCCTCTCTGCTGCCGCAGATGTATAACAACGACGAAGGCGCGGCGGTGGTGATCAACGCTAACTACGCCATCGACGCGGGTCTCGACCCGGTTCATGACCCAATCGCGGTAGAAAGCGGTGAGAATAACCCGTACGCGAACATCATCACCGTGCATCGCGGTGACGAGAAGAAGAAAGATATCGTCGCACTGGTGGACGTGCTGCACTCCAAAGAGATTCAGGACTGGATCCGCACCAAATACAAAGGCGCGGTGATCCCGGTCAATAACTAAGCACGGTCGGTCCCCTCTCCCTTTGGGAGAGGGTTAGGGTGAGGGGAAACCGCGGTTTCCCCTCACCCTTTTTTGTATCCATTCTGTTAATCATTTAAGCTGCTCCTTTACAGCAATGGAGTGATAGCAATGGGCAATGTGACTAAAGACGACGCGCTTTATCAGGAAATGTGCCGGGTAGTCGGGAAGGTCGTTCTTGAGATGCGGGATCTGGGCCAGGAGCCGAAGCATATCGTCATTGCGGGCGTGCTGCGTACCGCGCTGGCGAACCAGCGCGTGAAACGCAGTGAATTGACGACAGAAGCGATGGAAACGGTGGTTAAAGCGCTGGCGGGGTAAAACGCCAGCGTTTCGCAACCTGCTCAAGACCACAGCAGAGCAGGTAATAGACCACGCCGGTAAAGATAAAAATGGCCGCCGGGTAAATCTGCACCCGGTTGTTCACCTGTCCGGCGACGGTCGTCAGCTCTGGCACATTGACAATAAAGGCCAGCGACGTATCTTTCAGCAGGCTGATAAAAATCCCCAGCAGAGACGGCAGAATATTGCGTAACACCTGCGGCAGCAGGATCAGCCACAGCGTCTGCTGCGTGCCAAACCCCTGGGTTAGCGCCGCTTCGTATTGCCCGCCGGGCAACGCCCGAAGCCCGGCCAGCACTGAGTGCATCACCGCCGCCGCGGTAAACCACGCCAGCGCCAGCGTCACGGTCAACGCGCCGGGCAGATCGCCGCCGGTCAGCAGCGGCAGCAAATACCACATCCAGAAAATCACGAAGATCAGCGGGATACCGCGAATCAGCTCCGCCCACAGAAACAGCATTCTGCGCACGATACCTGGAAAACGCCAGGCCAGCGCGGCGAGGGCAATTCCGCCCGGCAAGGCCAGCGCGGCGGCGCCCAGCGCCATCAGCAGCGTCAGCAACACGCCGCCAGGTTGCCCCGCCGACATCCGCCCCCACAGCAGATAATCCAGGTTTTCAGTAATCACGTTCAGTCCGGCGATCATGCGCGTTCCCTCCCGGTGCGGATGGTAGTTGGACGCGGACGGCGTTTCACGGTCGATGGCCCAAGTCTCACCAGCAGCAGCCCGAGCACCACGCCGGTCAGCAGATACAGCACGGTGCCGATGGTAAAGGCCTCCAGGGCGTGGGCGTTGTAGCTCTCAATCTGCCGCACCTGATAGGTCAGCTCGGCAAAACCGATGCCGCTCGCCAGGGACGAGAGTTTCATTAAGTTCAGATACTGCCCGACGACCGGCTGCCAGGCGTTCGCCAGCCCCTGCGGCAGGAGGATGTAGCGAAACAGCCGCCAGGAAGAAAACCCCTGCGCCAGCGCCGCCTGTCGCTGCCCGGATGACACCGCCTGTAAACCCGAGGCGATCTCTTCGATCAAAAACGCCGACGTAAACACCCCCAGCCCCCAGGCGGAACAGAGAAACTCCGGCGTAAACCACCAGACGTCACCCGGCAGAATCGACCAGCTGTGATCGGCGTTGATGTAATCGCGAAACGCGCGCGGCAGCCCGTTCCAGGCGGCGAAATACCAGAACAATAGTTGCACCAGTAACGGCGTATTGCGAAACAAAGAGACCCATACCGCCACGAGGGCGTTGCCCGTTTTTCCGCCTGCCAGGCGCAGGAGCAAAAAAAGAATCGCGAAGACGCTGGCGATGATCATGCCTGCCAGCGTCACCCACAGCGTGGTGAGAAAACCGGATAAAATCCACTGCAAGGGCTGTCCGGATAGCACCCCTTGCCAGTCGAGGGCGGGCATCACGGTAACTCCTGATGCAGCGGGTTGAGCACCTTTTGCAGGAACTGTCGGGCGCGAGGATGTTCTGGATGGCGGAAAAACTGCTCCGGCGGGGCGGTCTCCAGGATCTGTCCACCGTCGATAAACACCACCCGGTCGGCGATCTCGCGGGCAAACTGCATCTCATGCGTCACGACGATCATCGTGATGCCGCTGTGGGCGAGGGCCTTCATCACCTGCAGCACCTCGCCAATCATCTCCGGATCGAGGGCCGACGTCGGCTCATCAAACAGGATGATTTGCGGCGAGGACGCCAGCGCCCTGGCAATCGCTACGCGCTGCTGCTGCCCGCCGGACAGTTCCGCCGGGTAATGCTCCGCTTTCTCCACCATCCCGACTTTATCGAGCAGCGTCAGGGCGCGCTCCTGGGCCTGCGGCGCTTTCCAGCCGTGCACATGCTCCAGCGCCAGGCTGATGTTCTGGCTGGCCGTCAGATGGGCGTAAAGATTAAATTGCTGGAACACAAATCCGACCCGGCTGCGCAGCTGGCGCAGGGCCGTGCCGGTCAGTTTGCCGGTGGGTTTGCCGTCGATGAGGATTTCGCCGCCGTTCAGCGACTCCAGCTGGTTAATCAGACGAATCAATGTGGACTTACCGGAACCGGACGGGCCGAGGATCGCCACCACTTCGCCGGGCGCGATGCTGAGGTTAATCCCTTTTAAAACCGGATGATCGCCGTAGCGTTTGACCACCTCGCGGAACTCAACGCTTGCCTGGTCCAGATGTGAAAAATCCGCGGCACGGGCCGCGGAGCGTGAAAATAAACCTGAGAGCATATTACTGGGCTTCTATTTTAAAGGCGCGAGGCTGAGGTGACTGGGTTTGCGGGCCGAACCAGACGTCATAGATTTTGGCCGCGTCGCCGGTTTTCTCCAGATTGACCAGCTCGTCGTTAACCACTTTCAGCAGCGCGGTTTCGCCTTTCTTCACCCCCACGCCAATCTCCTCTTTACTCAGCAAGTCCGGCAGGATTTTGAAATCGGCTTTATCCGGCGCCTGTGCCAGCAGGCCTGCCAGAATCGTGCTGTCCTGAGTAATTGCCTGCACGTTGCCGTTACGCAGGGCGGTTAACGCCAGCGGAATATCATCATAAGAGAGCACGCGAGACTGCGGGAAACGCTGATGCAGCGCCTGCTCACCGGTGGTGCCTTTCACCGCCCCGATGCGCGCTTTGCTGTAGGCATCCAGTTTATCCGCCGATTTTGCCGGGACCAGGAACTGCTGACCGGTCACGAAATAGGGTGTGGAGAAATCGATCACCTGCGCACGTTCCGGGGTGATGGTGATGTCGGCGACGATCAGATCGGCCTTGCCCGACTGCAGCAGCGGAATACGGTTCGCCGGGTTGGTGGCGACCAGCTCCAGCTTCACGCCGAGCTTTTTAGCCAGCGCTTTGGCGAAATCGACGTCATACCCGACGATGTCGTGGGTTTTGGCATCGATCGAGCCGAACGGCGGGTTGGCGTCAAAGGTCGCGACCTTCACCACCCCAGCGGCTTTGATATCCGCCAGTTGATCGGCCTGAGCCTGCGTCGATAAAAAGCCGCCTGCGGTCAGTAAACCCAGTGCCAGCGCCAGTCTGTGATAATGCTTTTTGTGTGTAGCCATAGTTCCCTCAAGTATCCCGTTGTTTTTGTTTTGTTCGAATACGCTCCCATAAGCGTTATGTATCGCCAAATAAGAAAATGTTCTTTGCTATATAAGAAAAGTTATTAGTGAACAGGGTGTTACGGGTAAGTGACGGGAAACGTCGCATTTGCGGATTCTGAAAATGGTCAGCTGATATTGGTATTTCCGTTAAGTCGGGTTTGGGTTTTAACTGAGTTCAGACGCAATCGAGAGGAGTCGGGCCATGCAAAACTGGGTGAATACGTTACGGCGGTTTTTTGTCGCCAAATCAGAGAGTGCGGAGAACAGTGCGCAACGTGTTATTGAATCGGTGCTGCCGATTGCCAGTCTGTATGGCGTCGATGTAGCCAACATCGACCCGGAGTGGTTCCATGACAAAACACCACGCTGAGTTACGGCGTACGCGCCTGACCTACTGGAACGAACTGTGCAGCCGATACCTGAACGTATCGGCATTTTTTTGTTCTTAATCGCTCAACCTGCTAAGGTCTAAGGCAAAAATCACCTCGCCTGAAGACCGAATGACCAGCCAAAAATTGATCCGACGAGCCCTGGTGGTGTGGATAATTCTCTGCCTGCTGAGCAGCGTCCTGCTGTATGCCGAACAGATCCGTCGCCAGTTCTGGGAGCGCGATCGCGAATTCACCGCGCTCTTCTCCGGCATCAGCGCCGTGCTGACGCAAAACGAGTCCGTGCTGCCGCTGCTCAATGGCGATGAAGACCTGACGGCGCTGCGCAAAAAATTCCCCCAGATCCTCGCCCTGGAAAAAACGCACGATCGAGCGCTGGACGCTGCTCGCGTTGAGCCGCTCGGCGACGAACAATACTGGCTCTACAATCCGTGGCGGCAGATTCGGGTGCGAGTCGATCTGCGCCCGTTGCTCACGGCGGCGCATGAATTTTCCCCTCTGCACATCAACCTGTCGGCGACTGCCTCAGAACCCTCGACCGCGTTCTGGCACTGGCAGCGCGATTTTCCGCAGCATACCCAGCCCTTCACGCTGACGGCGGATGCCGAACCGCACTGGCTGCAAATCTCCTGGGCGCTATTCCCGCTGCTGTTTCTCGGCTGGGCGGGCATTGTCGCTGTGGGCGCGGGCGTGGTCTGGCAACGGTTGCAGCGATTAAACGCCGAGCGGCGCGCCTGGTATTATCAGCACGCGCGCCTCAACACCCTGGGGGAGATCACCGCCGGGATTGTGCACGAGATCAACCAGCCGCTGACGGCGGCACAAACCTGGATTCAGGGCGCGCAGCGCCAGTTGGGGCAGGATAACCCTGCGGCGGTTTCCCATGCGCTCGATGCGGCGCGGGTTCAGACCCAGCGCATCGGCGAACTGCTGGCGCGCTTTCGTGAACATGTGGTGCAGGAAAAAGTCACCCTGAGCGAGGTCGATCTGGCTGAGTGCTGGCAGCACGTAGGCAATTTGCTGGAGCATGAGCGCAAAAATGAGCACATCACCGTCAACCACCATTTCCCGCCGGAGGCCGCGCGCGTGCAGGCGGACCGGCTGTGGCTCGAGCAGGTGCTGCATAATTTGCTCAGCAACGCGATTCAGGCGCAGCAGGAGAACGCGCGCGGCTGGGTGCATATCACCAGTCAGCGTCAGAGCGAGGTGATAGAAATCATCATGACCGACGGCGGGCCGGGGTTCAGCCCCGAGGCGCTGGAGAATGCTTTTATGCCGTTCTACAGCGGCAGAGAAAAGGGGATTGGCCTCGGGATGACGCTCACGGAATCACTGATGCTGCGCATGAACGGCAGTATCACGCTCGGCAACGCGCCGCAGGGCGGAGCGAAGATTGTGTTGCAACTGGAACCGGGTAAAGGAGCCGCGCATGACTAATGTGGTGTATTTGATTGATGACGATGCCGCCATCCGGGAGTCGATGGCGTTTCTGCTTTCGGGCATGAACTGGGAGGTGCAAACCTTCGCCAGCATCGAGGCGTTTACGGCACAACATGACGCGGAAAAAGCGCTCACCGGCTGTCTGCTGCTGGACATGCGCATGCCGGGCAAGGGCGGTCTCACCTGGCTGGAAGAGGGCGCGTGGCCGTGGCCGCTGCTGCCGGTGATCATTATGACCGGACACGGCAGCGTCGATGCCTGCCGTCGCGCGTTTCACACCGGTGTATTTGAGTTTTTCACCAAGCCACTGGACGCCGATAAACTCATCGAGACTCTCGCCCGCGCGTTCGAAGAGAGCCAGCGCCGCACGGCCAACTGGCAGGAGCTGAAGCGGGTGAAAGCGCTGTTTGAACAGCTGACGGCGCGCGAGCATGAAGTGCTGGCCGAACTGATGGAGGGGCGCAGCAATAAAGAGGTGGCGGCGCGGCTAAATCTTTCCCCCAGAACCGTCGAAGCGCACCGCGCGGCGCTGTTTGCCAAGCTCGGAGTGAGCAGCCTGGTGCAGGCGATGCGTGAATACGACAAATTGCAATCCGTATAACTACCAGGTGGCCTGCGTAATCAACCGAATATCGCTCCATCGCGCATCCCGATAGCATCGCCTTGTCTCCCACATTCGAGGAATTGCGATGAAAAAGTTCATGACGGTGGCCGCGCTGGTGGCAGGAATGGTATCGGTATCCGCCCAGGCAGATACTTTGACGCAGAAAAATATCTCTCTGACCGAGGCGAATGCCCTGGCGAGCGCGGCGATTCAGGCCTGTAGCGCCAAAAATTATCAGGTGAGCGTGACGGTGGTGGATCGCGCGGGCGTGGTGAAAGCGGTGCAGCGTACCGATAACGCCGGTCCGCACACGGTGAAAGCCAGTGAGATGAAAGCCTTCACGGCGCTCAGCACCAAAAATGCCTCCGGCAAAGTGATGGAAGCCGCGCAGAGCAACGCGGGCGCGCAGAATATACGTGACGTGCCGGGGTTCTTATTGCTGGCGGGTGGTTTGCCGGTGAAAGAGGGCGACGAAGTGATCGGTGCGATCGGTATCGGCGGTGCGCCGGGCGGTCAGCTCGATGAGGCGTGCGCGCAGCAGGCGCTGGATGGGTTGAAGAAGTAGTTCGGTGCGGGGTTATCGCCGGGTGGCGGCTTCGCCTTACCCGGCCTACAAAAAACCATGACATTGATGGTTTTGTAGGCCCGGTAAGCGCAGCGCCACCGGGCAAAAAAACTCAAAACTCAAATCTTACACGCATCACCGCAATCATCGTCGGCAACAACCGCCTGCGCTTTCTTGTCTGCATCTTCCAGACGTTCCGCGTTGCGCTCTTGCGCTTCTTCAAGGCCGTTAAACACAAGATTATCGAGATCAATTTCCATCATGCACCTGCTTGGTTCAGTTTTTGCTGTTGGTAGATTATAGGATAAAAAAGTCAGGGAAAGTACCTCACCGCACGTAACGCCAATCCCTGCCATACTCTTTCTCTGACGGATAAGAGGAGGGAAAATGATCACACTCTGCAAAACCTGCGGGACATCCTATGACACCACGCCCGCGCGCTGCGCAATTTGCGACGATGAACGCCAGTATGTGCCCATCGGCGGGCAACAGTGGGTGGATTACGACAGTGTCGCGCGAAGCCATACCAACAAATGGCAGCAGCTTGAGCCGGGCCTGTTAAGCCTCAAAACCGTCCCCAAATTTGCCATCAACCAGCGCGCAATTCTGCTGCAAACACCGCACGGCAACGTGCTGTGGGATTGCATCGCCACGCTCGACCCGGCCACTCTAACGCTGATAAAGCCCTCGGAGGACTCCAGGCCATCGCGATTTCCCATCCGCATTACTACACCACCATGCAGGACTGGGCGGCGGCGTTTGACGCCCCGGTTTACCTCCACGCCAGCGACCGGGAGTGGGTAATGCGCGACAGCCCGGCGCTCCACTTCTGGCAGGGCGATTCGCTGGATATTTTGCCTGGCGTCCGGCTGCTGCGTCTGGGCGGGCACTTTGCTGGCGGCACGGTACTGCACTGGAATAACGACAGCGGCGTCCTGCTCGCCGGGGATATTTTGCAGGTCACGCCCGGCGCGGACCGCGTCTCCTTTATGTGGAGTTACCCGAACATGCTCCCGCTGCCCGGGGCGGCGGTGGAGGGGATCACCGATCGTCTTAAAGGGGTACCTTTCGAGCGGCTCTATGGCGCGTTCGAAGGACAAAACATCACTGAGAATGCTCATGAAATCGTCATGCAATCAGGGGAGAAATATATTTCTTGTATGAAATAAAGCGCGGTGGGTAAACTCAGGAAGCGTGATCGCTTCATGCCTAAACTAAAACAGATAAAAGAGACATTGCTATGCAACATATCATTGAAGGTTTTCTCAGCTTTCAAAAAGAGATTTTCCCGCAACGTAAAGAACTCTTCCGCAGTTTAGCGTCCAGCCAGAATCCCAAAGCGCTTTTCATCTCCTGCTCAGACAGCCGACTGGTCCCTGAACTGGTGACGCAGCAGGAACCGGGACAGCTCTTTGTCATTCGTAATGCTGGCAACATCGTGCCGCCATTTGGTCCCGAACCGGGCGGTGTCTCTGCGACGATTGAGTACGCGGTAGTGGCGCTGGGCGTGACCGACATTGTGATCTGCGGCCACTCCAACTGCGGTGCGATGAAGGCGATTGCCGACAACGCCAATCTCGACCCGATGCCTGCGGTCTCCCACTGGCTGCGCTATTCCGATGCCGCCAAAGCGGTGGTGGAGAACAAAACCTGGGCGACGCCGACCGACAAAGTGAACGCGATGGTGCAGGAAAACGTCTTTGCTCAGCTGAGCAATATCAAAACCCATCCATCAGTGGCAGTGGGCCTGCGCAATAACGCCATCCGCCTGCACGGCTGGGTGTATGACATCGAAAGCGGCGCGATTCTGGCGCTGGATAAAGAGAGCAAAACCTTTATCTCCCTGTCTGATAATCCGCAGGTTTACTTCGAGTAACCTGTTTTCAGGGCGGGAGTTTACCCGCCCTGAATCGCCCCACCAGACCTTACCATTCGATCGGCGGCAACCGCCGACGCGCCCGTGACGCACGCTGCGTTATCGCTTTCGCCATCGCCTCGCCAATCTCCGCGCACACCGTCAGCCCCTGAACAAAAGGCTGATCGTGCATCAGATACGGCAACGCCCCAAAGGCAATGCGCCCACGCACGCTGTCCGGCGCGAGCAGGGTGTAATCCTCGCCGACGTCCGGGATTTCATCGCCATTTTCCTGCAACTGCTGGCGCAGGGTCGGGAACGGCAGGTCTTTCGTTTTCAGCGGCTTCTGCCCGCGGGCATCGATAAACAGATCGAATTCCACTTTTTTACCGTCGAAGACAATCTCCGTGCGGTCGTCCTGCACATCCATTTCATACTCAGCGCCCAGCGCCACCACGCTGATAATCCCCGCTTCGCGCAGCGCCAGTAGACGGCGAATCGACTGGGACGGGATGGCGGCGTAGTTGTCGATGAAAATACGCGACAGCCCGGCGTCAAAGCGTTTGCGGTCCTGTCTGGTCAGATGCGGGACGATCTCCTGCACAATTTCATGCAGCCGCAAAATGGTGTAGCGCCAGGGCACCGTACGTTTGTCGCGTTTGTTGCGCTCGACTTCATCGAGATTCGATTGCGCCCAGCTGAAGGGATCGTGCTTGTGGCGTTCGGCAAAGTAGGCGTCGTGGAAGCTGTCGGCGTTAAGCGTCGGCAAGTTGATGGAGGCGCTCCACTGCGGGTCGGCGAGCTCGATTTCTTCTACCATCAGGCTAAACACGCGATCCAGCAGCCCGTCCGATCCAGCGGCGATTTCCTCCTCGATCGCCTGTTCGCTCACGAGGGTTAAGGGTTCGTAAGGCAGCGGGCAGTAAAAATCCGCTTCCGGCAGAATGCCTGAACGGGACATCAGCACGATGTTGAGCGCTTCGCTGCCCTTATCAAGCCTGAATTCTACCGGCTGATTTTCCGGCTCGATAAAGTCGCCGTGTTGAATGGCGACGGCCATTGCCGCGTCCAGTCCGCTAAGAGAGGTGCCCATAATGCCGACGCGACAGGCGCCTATTTTGGCCTCCATCAGTCCGGACCAGGGGCTCGGGAAGTACGAGCGGGTCGATTCGTCATCGTCCGGCCAGACGTGCCCGGTGGCGAGTACGGCGAGATCGTAAGTCGTGGGTTCTGCCTGGCTATCCGCCCAGATTTTGACGCCTGCAGGCGTGGCTTCGAGATCTGTAACCTGACAGGATTCGTGGACCTTAATCGCAAAGCCGTTTTCTCGGGCCTGACGCACCAGCTGCACAAACTGGTCGCGATAGTACTCGCCCAAAAGAATGCGCGGCAGGAACTGGCGGTCATGAAGCGTGGATTTCTCCACGCCGTAGCGGGCCAGATGCGCGCTGCTTTGGGTGCGCAGCCAGTCGAGGTAGGTCGAAAAAAGCGGCGGAATTTCGATACTGGCAATGTTCGCCAGCATCATCCGCGAGTTGTCTTCATCGCTGTAGGGCATGCCAACACCGGCTTCGTCGCCTTGCTCATAGAGCGTCACTGCGAGGGGTGTCTGGTTTTTCAGCAGGGAGAAGAGGGTGTAAATGCCGGTGGGTCCGGCACCGATAATCGCAATCTGTTTCATCCACATTCACCTGTTATTATTTTTTCTTCCAGAAAACAGCGGGCTAATACTTCGCCGGGAGTTTATTGATTTTCACCAGTCGGCCTTCGTCCATTTCGACGTAAGACCCGGTTTTCAGTTCGGCTAGGATTTTTAAAATCCCGCTGCGAGATAAATTGGTTTTGGAACGGACATATTTTTCAACGGTGGTGCTGGCACGAAATTCTTCGGTCTCGGTCATCAACTCCATCAGCTGATAGCGAATAATCTCATAGGCCGACGGGGCCGTATTTTGCAGGGTGTGATAATAGAGTTTGCCCAGGACGCCGTTAATGTGGCCTACCAGCGTTTCCATCAAATCGTTTTGACGAATAATTTCGTACGCCTGTTCCATATTCATGGTCGCTATCTTGCAGAGCTCGCGTGATTCGATCCAGGATTCGCGAAACGTGGAAAATTGCACATCGGCGAGACCTACGATAGCGGGCGCGTAAATGTGAGTAACGACCAGTCCGTCGGGCCCACGATGAAATTCCGTCGTGCCCTCGAGTTGAATGTAGCACACGGCAACATCGTTCACCCGCAGGGGGAATCGTTGTCCGGGTGGATAAGTGGCGATGGTGGCATGAGGGAGCAACGCATCGATTAATGTCTCGGCCAGCGGCGTCGCGCGATTCATAGGGAAAGCAGGTTTATCGGTGTTGCTCATACAGCGCGTCCTGTCTTTAAAGCCGGGTGACCCGTACCTTAAAGAGTATACACGCTGTCAATATTTCAACGGCAGATGCCGAATTTCGATCAGAATACCTTTGTCCATAATGATGTAACCGCCGGTGCGCAGCTCAGAGAGAATGCGCATCGTCCCGCTTCGCGACAGGTAGCTGCGGTCGATGATGTAGTTGGCTGCGGTGAGGTGCAGGCGGATATTATCGGGCTCGCTCATTAATTCCAGGAGATGGAAACGAATGATGTCATAGGCCGACATTTGGGTAATCGCCATGCAATGGTCGTAAACGCGGCCCGTGGTGTAGATCACCAAATGGGAAAGGCTCTCCCAGAGATCGTCCTGGGCAATAATTTCATTGGCTTTTGCCAGCGGGACCTGGCCCACGCGGCATTCGTCAAGGGTGCGAATATACATATGCTCTTCATTGGAGAGCTGATTACTGATGCCAAAGACAAAGGGCGAGGATTCGGAATTCAATACCATTCCATCTCCGCGGCGGTGCAGAGCGACGCTGCCTTTATAAAGCAGAAAGCAGTAGCGAATATTTTCTTCGTTGTAGCGAATAATGGCGCCTTTGGGATAAATCACTTCCGTGGAGAAGGGGTGAAGATGCAGCAAAATCCTTTCTATGTGGTTCAAGGGCTTATGCGCGGGAAATGTATAGCCGCCAGCAAGCCCTTCAAGGGACATACGCGTATTCATATTTAATTACACCTGCGATGCTGATTCATTGAGACCATTAATTATTGCTACTGCAAACATTTTTAAAAGTAGTTAATACGGTCTAAGTGTAGACCGAGAAAATGCTTGAAAAGGGACTTTGAACTGTGGTTTGTCAATAATCTCAGTGTGGTCAATCAATTATTGCTGCTGTGAGGTGTACTTAAAGCAGAATTTTCTCAGGTCGCTTTATAGTCTACAGATGGACTGAGAAAAAAATTGAGTAACCGAATGTGTTTCGATAAATTGCTGTTTAGCAAAACAACATCACACGCCGCGAGTAAATTTATGGCTAATTATCCTGCGCCTCGCCAGGGATAATTATTAGCCGTTGGAGTGGTAATAAAAGAGTTGATGGTTGTTTTTGCGTTCACTGGAGTGCGCAAATGTTGATGTATTAAATGATTTCAAATCTATATTTGAATGAATTTAACTTCAGCAGGCACAATATTATTATATTTAAGGAAAATGAAATGAAAAAGAATCTGATCGCTGTTGCTTTTGCTGCGACCGCTGCACTGTCTATGTCTAACGCGTTTGCGGCGGCTGGCACAGTAAACTTTACCGGTGAAATTCTGAATGACGCCTGTATTGTTGACGTGGCCTCTCAGAACCAGACCGTTGATCTGGGTTCCTATCACAAAGCCGAATTCGTTCGTGCTGGTGACTCTACCTCGGCGAAAAAATTCAGCATCGTGCTGAAAAACTGCCCGGCGACCGTATCTACGGCGCGCGTTCGTTTTGACGGTACACCAGAAGCCACTGACTCTTCACTGCTGGCCATCGACAGCACCACGAGCGGAGCAGCAACCGGCGTAGCGATCAATCTGATGTCTGCGGACAAATCTCAGCTGCCACTGCACGGTGATAACAACTACCGTTACGCGCTGAATACCACCGCTGATAATATCCTGAACTTCTACGCTCAGTATAAATCAACGGTTGATAACGTGACTGCAGGTCCGGCTAACGCAGCAACCAGCTTCTCTGTTGTCTATAACTAATTTCCCATACGCGGAATAAGTGTGAGGCCGTTTATCGGCCTCATTTTTTAGTTGAGGTATAAAATGAACTTTCTTCGCCAGACCTTTATTGTCGGTGCATTTATTGCGGCCGGGATATCTGCTGCCAACGCCGGAGTGATTATAGGCGGTACGCGTGTCATCTATGACGGCAATAAAAAAGAAGCCTCTATTAGCGTGAGTAACCCGGACGCGACACCCTATTTAATTCAGTCCTGGGTCGAAACGCAAAATGGCGGCGCTGAGAAAGCCCCTTTTGTGATTACGCCGCCACTTTATCGACTCGATAAAGATCAGCAAAACGTTGAACGTATTATGCTGGCTGGCAACTTACCTCAGGATAAGGAAAGTTTGTACTGGCTGAATATTAAAGCCATCCCGTCTGCACCGAAAAAAGAAAACAGCCTGCAAATTGCGATTAAAACGCGCATTAAGCTGATCTATCGTCCTGCCGGATTAAAAGGCGT
Source organism: Lelliottia sp. EB106-05-01-XG201 (assembly GCF_058791735.1). Classification (NCBI taxonomy): domain Bacteria; kingdom Pseudomonadati; phylum Pseudomonadota; class Gammaproteobacteria; order Enterobacterales; family Enterobacteriaceae; genus Lelliottia; species Lelliottia sp. EB106-05-01-XG201. The sequence continues at coordinate 2,697,879 of NZ_JBYTDV010000001.1, read as the reverse complement.
CTCACCGGAAGAGGTGGCTGAAAAACTGGTCTGGCGTCGCTCGGGAAATAATCTCAGCGTCAGTAACCCCACACCCTACGTCATGAATTTCAGCCAGGTCAGCGTCAATGGCCGTGAACTTGAAGAGGTGAGCTACGTCTTGCCGGGTGCCACGACTGAGTTTCCTCTGCCTGCAGGCGTCAGCGTGGGAACCGTGATGTTTAAAGTGATCAACGACTACGGCGGACCGGGTAAAGCGCACAACGCCAGCATTTAAAAATGACCGCACTATGAGACGGACTTCTGGTTAATGATGATGATAAAAAAACAAAAACACATGAAACCGGCCAGGCTGGCGCTGTTCATCGCGGTGGCGCTGGGATCGGTCACGCAGGACGCGCTGGGCCGGGATTTTTTTAACCCGGAGCTGCTGGAAGTGGGGAATCCCGGCGCGGGAAAAACCGATCTGTCGATGTTTGAGGCGGGCGCGCAGGCTCCGGGTGTCTATCACGTGGATATTGTTATCAACGAGCAGACGGTGGATACCCAGGATATTGAGTTTAAAGCCGTCAAGTCTCCGGACGGTGATACGTTGCTGCATCCGTGCCTCAGCCTGGAACAGCTGAAAAGCTGGGGCGTCAGAACCCATCTGTTCCCAAATCTGGCCGCCGGTGGGAAGTGCGTCGATTTATCCGCCATCCCCCATGCCGCGGCTGACTTCCAGTTCAGTACCCAACGCCTGGTGATCAGCATCCCGCAGGCGGCCCTTGAGCCGCAGGCGCGCGGCTATGTTCCGCCGGAACAGTGGGATGAGGGCATCACGGCAGCCATGCTCAACTACAGCCTCAGCGGGGCGAATAACTGGCAGCGCGGCGCGGGTGGTCAATCCGACGATAGCCAGTACGCCAACCTGCGCCCTGGCATCAATATCGGCCCGTGGCGCGTACGCAACTACTCCACCTGGAGCCGGGATTCGTCCGGCCAGGACAAATGGGACACGGTTTATACCTACGCCCAGCGCGATGTCATCCCGCTCAAAGCACAATTTACCGGCGGCGACAGCAGCGCGCCGAACGATGTCTTCGACAGTATGCCGTTCCGCGGTGTGCAGCTGGCATCTGATGACGACATGCTGCCCGATTCCCTGAAAGGCTATGCGCCGGTGGTGCGCGGGATCGCCCGCACCAATGCCCAGGTGGTGATCCGCCAGAATGGCTACCAGATTTATCAGAGCTTCGTGGCGCCGGGCGCGTTTGAAATTACCGATATGTACCCGACGGGCGGGGCGGGCGATCTGCAGGTCACCGTGAAAGAGGCGGATGGCAGCGAGCAGCACTACACGGTGCCGTTTGCCTCTTTGCCGGTACTCCAGCGTGAAGGTCGCGTGAAATTTGCCGTCACCGGCGGTCAATATCGTTCGTATGACAGCCGCGTGGAGAAAACCCCCTTTGCTCAGGGAACCGCGATCTACGGTCTGCCGCACGGTTTCACGATCTACGGTGGCCTGCAGGAGTCGAGTAAGTACCAGTCTCTGGCCGCCGGGATCGGTAAAAACATGGGCGATTTCGGTGCGCTCTCCGCCGATGTGACCCAGGGCTGGTCAACCCCGCAGGATGGGGTGAAAACCGACGGCCAGTCGTGGCGCGCACGTTACAGCAAAAATCTGATGAATACCGGGACCAACTTTGCCATCGCCGGGTATCGCTACTCCACCAGCGGCTATTACGGCATGCAGGAAGTGCTGGACTCTTACAGTCAAAGTGCCGGGCTGATTGAACGTCGCCGAAACCGCATGGAGCTGACCATGAGTCAGATCCTGGGACAAGATCTCGGCACCCTGATGCTGAGCACCGTCCGTGAGGATTACTGGAATTCGAACCGGACGATGGGCTCCTGGAGTCTGAGCTACAACAATGGCTGGCGCGGGATCAACTACGGCCTGGCATGGACTTACAGCAAAAACGGCTCTTCGACCGGTCGTGGGGAACAAACTTATTACGATAAGGATCAGCAGCTGGCGTTGAACGTGAGTATTCCGCTGGAGAAATTCCTGCCGCAAAGCTGGGCCAACTACAGCATGAATGCCAGCAAGAAAAATGGCACCACCCATTCTGTCGGACTGAGCGGAATGGCGCTGGAGAATAACGCCCTGAACTGGAGCGCCCAGCAGGGATATGGCACCCATGATGTCGGCTATACCGGATCGATGAATGCTGATTATCGCGGAACTTACGCTGAAATCAGTGCCGGGTATGGCTATGACAAAAACAGCGATCGCCTGAACTACGGCCTACAGGGCGGGATGCTTGCCCATGCCGACGGCGTGACCTTTAGCCAGCCGCTGGGTGAAACCAACGTCCTGATTAAGGCGCCGGGGGCGAGTGGCGTCAGCATACTAAACCAGACCGGCGCGAAGACCGACTGGCGGGGTTATACCGCGGTCAGCAATGTGACCGTTTACCGCAAAAACGATGTGGCATTAATCACCGATACCCTGCCCGACAACGTTGAACTGGAACTGACGAACCGTACCGTGATCCCTTCGCGCGGCGCGGTGGTGCGCGCCGATTATGTCGCCAATGTCGGGATGCGCTTATTGATGACGTTAACGCAGGTTAACGGGCAACCTGTGCCATTCGGCGCCATCGTGACCGTGGATCAGCAGAAAGGGCAAAGCTTCATCGTGGGTGATGCGGGGCAGGTTTATTTGACGGGTTTAAAGAATGCCGGACGCATCAATGTGCAATGGGGAACCGATGAAAAATGCACAGTGAATTATTCCCTCTCAACGAATATGACGGCTCATTTGACCCGTGCGAATGAAAAATGTTTATAGGGTTTATAGGATGAAATACTTTAAATTAGGTCTTTTAATTTTATTGGCTTCTCTCTTTATTTCAGACGCTATCGCCGGTTGCACGAATAAAATAAGTACTTATACCAAAACGGTTAACTTTGGAACGGTAATTGTTCAGCGCGATGCCGTGCCGGGTTCAATTGTGGCGACGCAGTCTGTGCAAGGTGATGTAAAAATAGAATGTACAGGCAGTGAGGCCCATATTTATAAAGAAAAAATGTATACGCCATTAACCGCCTTTGGCAATAATGTTTATGACATTGGGGTAAATGGCTTTGGTTTAAGACTCTCTGAGAATGGAACGAATGGTGATATGCACCACTATTTCCCTGTGTCAATACAGGGCTGGACCGGAGGAGACTCGGGCAACTGGACTAACGAAACCTATTTATATAAATTTGAGATTGTCAAAACTTCCAATTTTGCATCATCAGGTTACATAAGAACAGGGGCGTTTGCTGAAACGAGCTTCGAGAGTGAATTTTATATCGGATTTTTTAATATCGGTGGCGGAAATTTGCAGGTTGTGCAGTGCAGTATCACTACTCCATCTTTAACATTTCCTATCGGAGATATAAAGGCGGCTTCTTTTGGCACGACCGTCGGAACCATTCCGGCAAACGCACAAAGCACGCAAAATCTGGGGCTTAACTGTGATTACAACGCCAATATTAATGTAAGTCTATCTGGTGTGAGACATCCTGATGTTGCAAACAACAGCGTGCTGGCATTAACCAACCAGGGCAGTGCAGGAGTGGCCACGGGTGTAGGCGTGCAGCTTTTATATAACGGCACACCCTTATCCCTTAATAACCGTATCGTTTTAAAACGCTCGGCAGGCGGTCAGGAAACCTTCCCTTTAACAGCCCGATATTATCAAACTAAAAATATTGTCACGACAGGGACTGCAAATACTTCGGCGACACTCAATATTACCTATCAATAATACAAGGAGTTTAATGATGAAAGTGACACGTTTGCGGGCCGTCAAAGGCACGATGACTGGAATCTTATTGGGTATGATGCCCGGCGCAAACGCGGCCGACCCCGTGAGTATTAATGTGACCGGTAATATTGTGGCATCACCTTGCGAGATCAAAAGCGACAGTACGAATATTGTGGTCGATCTGGGGCAATCTATTCAGGCCTCAGCGTTGCAAAAAGCCGGGAATGCGACCCAGTGGGTGCCTTTTGATGTGAATTTGATTAACTGTCCTGCGACAACATCCAATGCGACGATCATATTCCAGGGAATTCCGGACAGCAGTAATCCCGTTGATATGTACGCCAGTTCGGGAACGGCGTTAAACGTGGCGGTGCAAATGCAGGGGATGGGAGGGCAGCCGCTCGGGAACGGAAGAAGTTTAACCGGCGCTTTTGCCAGCAATGCCTACAGCTTCCACCTCAGAGCCAGAGCCTATACCAATACCGGCTATGCGACCCCCGGGACCATCCGCACGGTCGTCACGGCAGCCATCACTTATCAGTAATTGCCTGCACCGCTGGAACATTATGGAGAAACTATGCGCGTTTTGATTAACCTCAGCGCAGTAATAATGACGGGTGTTTCATTTTTCTGTTCAGCCGATAGTAGTGTGACGATCGGCGGCAACGTGGTGGCCACTCCGTGCATGATTGATACGGGGACGGTGAATAAGCAGGTTGCGTTTTCCTCGCTACACCGGATGGAATTAGTGAATGCCGGTGCCGGCGGGGAGTGGCAGGACTTTTCGCTTGATATCAATAATTGCCCGGCGGGCACCCGGCAGGTGACGGTGAAGTATCTGGGCACTCAAGACTCGCATGACGCCACCGCGTGGAAAAACAGTGGCTCTGCCACTAACGTTGCGCTGCGTCTGACGAATGCTGCTCACACGGTGATTTACAGCCAGGGCGATACTCAGTCGCTTGCCGTGAATGCCAGTACACAAGGCGCAACCTTCCCGATGGCGGCCAAAATATTTACGCCTCAGGGAAATGCCGTGCCCGGCACCTTTTCAACGGTGATTAATCTGGAGTTTACCTGGCAGTAAGTGATATCGATTCATCATATTGCATGTTCATGCTGGCAACGGGTTTGATGATCCGTTGCCACGCATCGCTATGAGGTTTCATGATTAACATACTTATAAGAGATGACAACGCGTTCTATCACTGGTCGATGCAGACGTTTCTGACCGAACTATTTTCCCGGCAATATTCTAAAAAAGTGCAATTAAGCCGGGAGTTTAATTCTGAAGCCGTTAGCCAGGCCGATATGATTATCATGGAAATGTGTCAGGGGGAGCAGTTTACCTGCCATCCGGTGCTGCATTCGCGGACTAAAGGGGTCATCGTTGGGCTGACAGATAAAGAACCGTTGAAGATCGTGCCGTCCCCGGAGTGTATGGAAGATATTGTTTTTATCGAACGCCGGGCACCGCTCGATGTGATCCACGAAATCATCATCAACGTCTGGAAGGGTCATGAGGAAAGCCGCTGCAGCAATTGTTATGCCTGCCGCCATCGGGCTTTATCGCCGCAGCAGACGCGGATTATGGCCGGATTTTATTGCGGTAAAAGCGTGCCGCAAATCGCCCATGAGCTAAACCTCTCGGAAAAGACAATTTTTTCTCATAAATACTACATGATGGCTAAGTTCAGTCTGTCGACGGACTATGAATTAATGCGCTTGCTGGAAAGATTGCATGAGCGCAGTTTGTATCCGCATCTGTTTATCAAGGGAAAGGGGGGACTCACGCGATAACGTTAAAAGGGGGCGCAAGGTAGTGGCACCCTGCGCCCCGGAATCTTCTCATCGTGGTAAGTATAAAAATAATTTCACTTAAAACACGTAATATCTTAATGAGATAGCCTAAATTCGCCTGTCGCCTCGCTCGAATTATCAGCAATACCCTCGTATAGTTAGTGAGCAGCAAAATGCTGCTTACCCTACCGGAGTTCCAAATGAAATCCACCATCTTAAATGTGAATAAAGAGCAGCCTAAGCAGCCGCAACAACCACAAAAACAGCCAAACGATCACGGCAAACAACAACCGAGCAAAAGTAAATAGCTTGAGTTCATCGCATTTGACGGAGGCTTTATGGCTGAACGTCCTGATTTAATTGATCCGGTCCCTGTAGATGACCCGATTCCTGGTGACGATATCCCTGAAACACCTGATGTGAATGATCCCTTGCTACCGGAAGATCCGGATGTTGTAAAACCGCTCTGACCACATCAGCAATCAAACCGCCTACGGGCGGTTTTTTTACGCCTCAAGATGAGTTGTGCCGTGCTGACGGCCAGGCGTCATCTCACTGTTGTTATGAGTGCTTTTCAGTAAAGGTGAGAAAGTATTTAAAAAACATAAACAGTTGGCTTGAAACTCAATGACTTTGTTATCACTCTGTTTTATTTATCACATATAATATAAAACACTATTATTAACATTAATGATGGTTTTAAATGCTGCTTTGAAGGTAAAGGTAGCACGCCATACTCTCCGCTCGGTCATTACCCGTTGATTATTCATTAAGCAATCAGCTTAATCATAAAACTGACGATTCTTTGAAAATCTTTGTGTCAGATGAATGGCGGAATTAACTCAAAAATGTACAGGTGGGCCGGGAGGATATTTCCTTTGATAACAGCGTTTTATTATTTGAGTAAAAAACACACTTTTTACATTATGCCGAGTAAAGGGAAACATTTTTCTTGTTATTAACACATCGTTAACATTGGAGGTGTAGTTCCACTTAAGGCATTTTGTTATGCTCCAGGTTAAATAGTACTAATGAATAAGCTCATTCTTAATTGAAATTAATCCAAAGGAAGCAGGTCTTTAATACAAGGCTGACTCTGATGTTGGGTGATAATTTCGGGATGGGATCATATGTACTTTATGCGAGTCTCTTCTACTCCCTTCGAGGTAGTTAAAAGAGGTGGTCATTAAAAAACATCCTTGTGGGGGTGAAAGAGAAGGACGAAATTATGAGAAAGATACTTTTCCTCGGTTCGACACTGATATTCGCTTCAATATTAATTCCGCGCGCACTGGCCTTAAACACGCCAGTGGGAACTGCCCTTGTCCCTTCAACTTCATTAAAAGAAAGTATTCTTTTTGCGTTTGATCGCGATCCCTCAATTAGCCAGCAGGCGGCACAGATGGGGATTGGACAGGCGCAAATTGATGAAGCGCGCAGTGGATGGATGCCACAAGTTGCCCTCAATGGCAGCACGGGCCACAGTCAAACCACTGACTCCAGCGGATCGCTGAAGAATTCCGCGTCCTGGGGATTAACCCTGACGCAGCTCGTTTATGACTTCGGTAAAACGAACAGCTCGATCAACCAGACTTCATCTCAGCGCGACAGCTACCGTTATCAGCTGATGGACACGCTGTCTGACGTCGCGGAAAAAACCGCCCTGAGCTACGTTGAGGTCAAGCGTTATATGGACCTGACACAAGCGGCAGAAGAGAATGTTAAGGCGCTCAAAAATGTGCAACGCCTGGCGCAGCTGCGTTCGAATGCCGGTTTAAGCTCCAACTCAGATGAGCTCCAGACCGAGACGCGCATTGCCGGTATGCAGGCAACGGTCCAGCAATACAACGCGGCGCTCCAGAGCGCACGGGCCAGGCTTGCGGTCCTGACGGGCGTGAACGCGACTCAGCTTTCTTCCCTGCCGCAGAGCCTGGAAAACAAGCAGGATTCGCTGGATACCATTGATTACTCGATGATTCCAAAAGTACTGGCCGCCAGCACCATGGAAACCTCCGCGCAATATGGCGTCGACCGGGCCAAGTCTCAGTACTGGCCGACGGTGAGCGTCCAGGGCGGGCGAACGCGCTATGAGTCGAACAACCGTTCTTATTGGGACGATCAAATTCGACTGAACGTTGAGGCCCCTCTGTATCAGGGCGGTGCCGTCTCTGCCCGCGTGCGTCAGGCGCAGGGTGCCCGCGCAATGGCCACCTCCCAGGTGGAACAGGCGCGCTTTGATGTGCTGCAAAAAGCCTCCGTGGCCCAGGCGGACTGGACCGGTGCGCGCGGCAGAATGGAAGCCGGAAAAGTGCAGCTGCAAAATGCCTTACGCACTCGTGATATTTATAAAAATGAATACACCTTAAGCAAAAGAAGTATCAACGATTTGCTCAGCGTCGAGCAGGACGTCTGGCAGGCAACCTTGTCAAAAATAACCGCGGAATATGATGGCTGGAGTTCTGCCATTAATTATTCTTCCGCCACCAATAATTTAATGTCGCTGGTGGGGATTGATAATAACGCCGGCGTCAAAATACCCGATTTAAGTTAATACCTGGCGGTTTAACCGCAGCAATAAGTTTGGAAGTCATGGGGCTAATTCCCAGGGTTTTTTACATCCCTGCATCAGGATTACCCACAGCATTAAGTACGCCTGCAATGGAGAATAATATGAATAAAACTAAAGTTGTTGATGTCATCGTTCGCAAGACGTCAGAGAAAACGGTATTGATGGGTGAAGGTAACCTGTCCGTATCGGTCTCTGCGCCGAGCGTGATTGAAATCCACGGTTCTGCCCAGGATGTGGCGCGTTATATTCGCCAGGGGAAAGATCTGCTGATTTATATGAAAGATGGCAGTGTGATTCGATGCAATAACTATTTCGTCGAAGATCCTGACACGCAAAAGCAGTCTGAACTGGTGTTTAACGATCAGCAGGAGCTGACGCATATCGCCTTTGCCGATACGGCAGAGGGGGCGGGTCTGGCGGCCACGGAGTTGACCGCTCAGGCCACGTCAATTTCCAGCATCGAACCCTTCATGGCGCAGGACAACATTTTAAGCGATGCCCCGTGGGGCTGGATCGCAGGCGCGGCGCTGGGCGGCGGCGCCATCGGCGCGCTGCTGGCGCACGGGGATGACGGCGGAACCCGAACAAAAGTTATCGACAATACCAAAAAAGAGGTCGAGAGCGCGACGCCGACCTTTATGGTCACGGACAAAGCGGGTGACAAGCAGGGTCTGCTGAGTGCAAAAGAGATCACGGATGACAACACCCCAACCTTTACCGGCTCCGGACAGCCGGGCGCGACCATTCAGGTCAAGGACAGCAGCGGCAGCACCATCGCCAGCACCATGGTCGGCGCGAATGGCAACTGGACCGTACAGCTGCCAACCCAGGCTGACGGCGAACACACCTGGTCGGTCGTGCAAATCGACGGCAGCAAAACCACCGCGGCGGGCAGCATCACGCTGAACGTCGCCACGGCGGAAACCAGCGTAACGCTGGCGACGACGGCGGGTGATAACGTCATTAATGCCAGCGAACAGTCGGCAGGGTTTACCCTCTCCGGCACCAGCAAAAACCTGGTTGAGAACACCGCGCTGACCGTCACGCTGAACGGAAAAACCTACACCACCAGCGTGAAGGCGAACGGCACATGGAGCCTTGAGGTTCCGGCCACCGATGCCCAGGCACTGGGGGAGGGGAACTGGACCGTCGCCGTGAGCGGGAAAGATGCGGCAGGTAACACCGTGACCGGCAGCCAGTCGCTGATTGTCGACACCCAGGCACCGGCCCTCACCGTGAACACGCTGGCGCAGGACAATATTATTAACGCCGCCGAACACGGTCAGGCGTTGATCCTGAGCGGCACCACCACCGCAGAGGCCGGGCAGATCGTCACGGTCACGCTCAATGATAAAAATTACACCGCGACCGTTGGCAGCGATGGCACATGGTCTCTGACCCTGGACGCCAGTGACGTCCAGGCGCTGGTCGACGGCGATCACACCCTGACGGCGAACGTCAGCGATAAGGCCGGTAACCCAGCGTCAACCACGGCCAATTTCGGCGTGGATACGGCTGCCCCGGTTGTCACCATTGATATTGTCTCGGGCGATGACGTGCTCAACACCACCGAGCAAGGCCAGGCGCAGATGATCTCCGGTCAGGCGAGCGGCGCGGCAGCGGGCGATGTGGTGAAACTCACCCTGGGCGATCAGACCTTTGTCGGCGTGGTGCTGGCGGACGGCAGCTGGCACATCGGTGTTCCGGCATCCGTGATTGGCGCGCTGGGCGAAGGCAGTCATGAGATTTCAGTCTCCGTCACCGACGCGGCAGGCAATACCGGCAGCGCAACCCGTGACATTACCCTCAACGGCGCGCCGCCAGATTTTACGGTAGATACTCTGAGCCAGGATAACGTGCTCAACGCACTGGAAGCCGTGCAGCCTCTCACCTTAAGCGGGACCAGCACGCTGCCGGACGGCAGTGCGGTGAGCGTCACGCTCAATGGCGTCAACTACCAGACCACCGTCGAGAGCGGTGTTTGGTCCGTTGTGGTGCCGGTCTCTGATGTCCTGAACCTGGCGAACACCCTCTATACCGTCACCGTGAGCGGCACCGACAGCGTGGGCAATACCGGCTCCGCCACCGTGAACCTGCTGGTGGATACCGTTCTGCCACAGGTCATTATCAATACCTTCGCGGGTGATAACCTGGTGAACAACGCCGAAGCGGCGCAGGATCAAACCCTCAGCGGTCGCGTCACCGGCGCGGCGGCGGGCGACACCGTCTCCATTACCGTCGGCGGTCAAAGCTACACGGCGACAGTCGACGCCGATCTGAACTGGAGCGTAACCATCCCGGCTGCGGATCTCACCGCCTTTGGCGATGGCGATCTGACCTTTAGCGCCTCGGTCACCAACGCCCATGGCAACACCGGCACCGGCGAGCGCGATATCAATATCAACGCCGAGCTGCCAGGCCTGCGCATCAACACCATTTCGGGTGATGATGTCATCAACGCCATCGAGCAGCAGCAGGACCTGACCGTCACCGGCTCCAGCACTCACCTGGCAGAAGGCACCCAGGTTATCGTGACCCTGAACGGCGTCGACTACCCGGCGGTGGTTGCCCAGAACGGCAGCTGGCAGATCGGCGTCTCGGCGACAGACCTGCAAAACTGGAGCGCAGGCGACGTGCTGGTCACGGCCCACGCGGTGGATGCATGGGGCAACAGCGTTACAGTCAATCACCCGATTGAACTCGACCTGAACGCCGTGGCGATCACTGTCGATACCATCAGCAGCGATGACATGCTCAACGCGGCAGAAAAAGCCGCCGATCTCACCCTCTCAGGCCAGACCCAGGGCGTGGAGCCGGGTCAGAGCGTGGTGGTGAAATTTGCCGATCAGACCTTCACCGCCCAGGTGCAGGAAGATGGCTCATGGAGCCTGACGGTGCCCGCCAGTGCGATAGACGGCTTAACCGACGGACGGGCACAGATCAGCGTGAGCGTGACCAACGTTCACGGCAACAGCGCCGACGCCGCGCGCGTGGTGATGGTTGACACTCTGGCGCCAACCGTGGCTATCGACAGCCTGACTGACGATAACATCATCAACGCGGCGGAAGCCGGGCAGGATCTGCTGCTCTCCGGCACCAGCAACGCCGAAGCTGGCCAGACGGTCACCGTGACCCTGAACGGTCAACAGTACCAGACCACGGTGCAAAACAACGGTACCTGGCAACTGAGCGTTCCGGCAGCCGACATGAGCGCGCTGGCGGATGGCAGCCTCACCGTCACGGCAAGCGTCAGCGACGTAGCGGGTAACAGCAGCAGCGTCGATCGCGTCAGCCTGGTGGATGCCACGGTTCCGCAGGTCACCATCAATCACTTCGTGACCGACACCAATACCGTCAACCAGGCGGCTCACTCTCAGGCGCAGATCCTGAGTGGCTCGGTCACGGGTGCCGCGGCCGGGGATGCGGTCACGATCACCATCAATAGCATTGAGTACAAAACCGTCGTGGATGCCGAGGGCAACTGGAGCCTCGGCCTTCCTGCGTCCGTCGTACAGGGGCTGGCAGACGGCACCTGGACTATTGATGTCTCTGTTACCGACGCTGCTGGCAACACCGGCAGCAGCTCGCTGGACGTGGTGGTCAACACCGTCACTCCTGTGATCGCCATCAACACTCTGGCGGTGGACGATGTGATCAACGCGACCGAGAAGGGCGAAGATCTGCTCCTCTCCGGAACCAGCAATCAGCCGGAAGGCACCACCGTGACGGTGAGCCTGAACGGTATCAATTACACCGCGACCACTACAGAGGACGGTAGCTGGAGCGTCATCGTTCCGGCTTCCGCAGTCAGCGCGCTGGGTGAAGCCAACTACAGCGTGGCGGCCAGCGTCACCGACAGCGTCGGCAACAGCGCGTCAGCGTCTCACGATGTGCTGGTCGACAGCTCTCTGCCGGTGGTTTCAATCAATACTCTGGCGGGTGACAACGTGGTGAACGCCGCGGAAGTGGCAGCGGGCCAGACCCTGACGGGCAGCGTGACCAACGCGGCGGCGGGCGACACCGTGACTATCACTCTCGGCGGTCAGACCTACACCGCGACCGTGCAGGACGATCTGACCTGGAGCCTGCCGCTCGACAGCAACCTGCTGACCGCGCTCGGCGACGGCGATCTGACGGCGACTGTCAGCGTGACCAACGGCCACGGCAACACCAGCGCGTCATCTCTGGAGTTCGCCATCGACGCCAATCTGCCGGGTCTGCGTATCGACACCGTGGCGGGCGACGATGTGATCAACATCATCGAGCACGGCCAGAACCTGGTGATCTCCGGCTCCAGCACCGACCTGGTGGCGGGCAGCTCGGTCACCCTGACCATCAACGGCAACGACTATGCGGCGACGGTTCTGGCAGACGGCACCTGGCTGGCCGCGATCCCAGCGGCGGATGTCGCCCAGTGGGCGGACGGTGAACTGTCCATCAGCGCCAGCGCGCAGGACACCTCCGGTAACCCGGTCACCATCGGCACGCTGGTTGACGTCGACCTCTCTCCGGTCGCCATCAGCATCAACAGCGTCACCGACGACAACGTGCTGAACGCGGCAGAGAAAGGCCAGGATCTGGTTCTGTCCGGTTCGACATTCGGCGTGGAAGCAGGCCAGACGGTGTCAGTTATTTTCGGCGGCAAGGTCTACACTACGACAGTCGATGCCGACGGCAACTGGACCACCACCGTACAGTCCGCAGACCTCGCGGGTCAGAAAGACGGCGACGCAACCGTGCAGGCGAGCGTCACCAACGTGAACGGCAACAGCGTCAGCGCGGCGCTGGACTACAGCGTGGACATCACTGCGCCGACCGTCACCATCAACACCGTCAGCAATGACAACATGCTGAACGCAGCCGAAGCGGCGGCGGACCTGACCCTGAGCGGCACCTCGAGTGCGGAAGCAGGCCAGACCGTCACCGTGAGTTTCAACGGCAATCAATACAGTGCAACTGTGCAGGCCGACGGCAGCTGGACGCTCGACGTTCCGGCGGCAGACATGGCGGATATCACCGACGGCAACGCGGCGATTACCGCGTCCGTGTCCGATAAAGCAGGCAACCCGGCGAGCACCGGCGCGTCCGTGCTGGTCGATGTCACCGTCCCGCAGATCACCTTCAACACCGTCTCCGGCGACGACGTGATCAACAGCACCGAGCACGGTCAGGCGCTGATGGTCTCCGGCTCCGTGACCGGCGCCCAGGCGGGTGACGTCGTCACCGTGACCCTGAACGGCACCGATTACACCGCGATGCTGGACGCAAACGGCAACTGGAGCATCGGCGTTCCGGCAGAGGACGTGTGGGCTCTCGACACCGGCAACTCCACGATTTCGGCGACGGTCACCGATAAAGCGGGTAACAGCACCAGTGCGACGCACGATGTGGCGGTGATCGTGGATGTCCCACAGATCGCCTTCAATTCCATCGCGATGGACAACGTGATCAATGCCACCGAGAAAGGCGAAGACCTGCTGCTGACGGGGTATAGCAACCAGCCGGAAGGCACCACCATCACGGTGAGCCTGAACGATGGCTACTTCTATACCACCACGGCGGCGGACGGCAGCTGGAGCGTAACGGTTCCTGCCAATCAGGTTGGCTGGCTGGGCGAGGCGAACTACCGCCTGACGGCCAGCGTCACCGACAGCGTGGGTAACACCGGATCGGCTGTCAGCGACGTGCTGGTCAATACGGCGCTGCCGCTCGTCACCCTCAACACCATCGCCGGTGACGATGTGGTCAACGCCGCAGAAGTCGCGGCGGGCCAGACCATCAGCGGTAAAGTGTCGAACGCGGAAGCGGGCAACACCGTCACCCTGACCATTGGCGGGAACACCTACACCGCAACGGTTCAGGACGATCTGACCTGGTCGGTGAACGTCCCGGCTGATGTATTAACGGCTATCGGCAACGGCGATCTGACCGTAACCGCCTCCGTGACCAATGGCGTGGGCAACACCGGTTCCGTCGAGCGCGATATCACTATCGACGCCAACCTGCCGGGTCTGCGTGTAGATACCGTGGCGGGCGATGATGTGATCAACAGCATCGAGCACGGCCAGAACCTGATCGTTACTGGCTCCAGCGATGGGCTGTCTGAAGGCACTCTGCTGACCGTCACCGTCAATGGCAAAACCTACCCGGCCACCGTGCTGGCAGACGGCACCTGGTCCGCCGCGGTTCCGGCGACAGACGTTAACGCGTTTGCGGCAGGCAGCGTAACCGTGAGCGTTGAAGGGCAGAGCAGCGCGGGTAACCCGGTTTCCATCAGCCATGACGTCACCGTCGATCTGGCAGAGGTGGCGATCAGCATTGATGTGCTCTCCACCGACGACGTGATCAACGCGGCTGAGAAGGGCGTCGATCTGGTGCTCTCTGGTTCCACTTCCAACGTGGAAGCAGGCCAGACTGTGTCAGTCACCTTCGGCGGCAAGTCCTACACCGCAAGCGTGGACGCAGACGGCAACTGGACTACCACCGTTCCCTCTGCCGACCTGACCAACCTCAAAGACGGCGACGCCAGCGTGCAGGCAAGCGTCACCAACGTGAACGGCAACAGCGCAACGGCAGGCCGCGAGTACAGCGTCGATGCGACCGCGCCGACGGTGACAATCGACATTATCAGCGAAGACAACATCCTCAACGCGACCGAAGCGCAGGCCGATCTGACCCTCAGCGGGACCAGTAATGCCGAAGCCGGTCAGACCGTCACCGTCACCCTGAACGGCGTGGATTTGACCACTGTCGTACAGGATAACGGGACATGGAGCCTGACCGTTCCTGCCGCTAACCTGAGCACCCTCGGTGATGGTACTTATACCGTCAACGCCTCCGTCTCTGACAAAGCAGGTAACCCTGCGTCGGCGGCGCGCGACGTGCTGGTCGATATCACGGTTCCACAGCTGACCATCAACACCGTCTCCGGCGATGATGTGATCAACACCACCGAGCACAGTCAGGCGCTGATCGTCAGCGGCTCTGCGACCGGCGCGGCCGCAGGTGATCTGGTGACCGTCACGGTGAACGACAAATCCTACACGGCGGTTCTGGATGGCTTTGGCAACTGGAGCATTGGCATTCCGGCTGCGGACGTGGGCGCACTGACCGCCGGGGATTACACCGTTACTGCGGCGTTAACCGATAAAGCGGGCAACAGCAACAGCACCACGCACGATGTGGCAGTCAACCTGACGGCCCCTGTTCTGACCATCGGCACAGTTTCCGGCGACGATGTGATCAACAGCAGCGAAAAAACGCAGGATCTGACCATCAGCGGTACTGCGACGGGGCTGGCGGCGGGGGCGATTGTCACCGTGATGCTGAACGGCAAAGCCTACAGCGCAACGGTGGACGATAACGGTCTGTGGACGACGACGGTTCCTGCCGATCAGGTGGGTGCCCTGGGTGAAGCGCTCTACGATATCACCGCTTCGGCGACAGATAGCGTGGGCAACAGCTCCAGCACAACTCACACCGTGAATGTCGGATCGGCGCTGCCTGGTGTGACCATCAACACCATCGCCGGTGACGACGTGGTCAACGCCGCAGAAGTCGCGGCGGGCCAGACCATCAGCGGTAAAGTGTCGAACGCGGAAGCGGGCAACACGGTCACCCTGACCCTTGGCGGCAACACTTACACCGCTACCGTTCAGGACGATCTGACCTGGTCGGTGAACGTCCCGGCTGATGTATTAACGGCTATCGGCAACGGCGATCTGACCGTAACCGCCTCCGTGACCAACAACGTCGGCAACACCGGTTCCGTCGAGCGCGATATCACTATCGACGCCAACCTGCCGGGTCTGCGTGTCGATACCGTGGCAGGCGACGATGTGATCAACAGCATCGAGCACGGTCAGAACCTGATCATCACTGGCTCCAGCGATGGCCTGACCGCAGGCACGCTGCTGACCCTCACCGTTAACGGCAAAACCTACCCGGCAACGGTACTGGCAGACGGCACCTGGTCTGCAGCAGTTCCGGCGACAGATGTCAGCGCACTGGCAGCAGGCAGCGTAACCGTGACTGTTGAAGGCCAGAGCACAGCGGGTAACCCTGTGGCGATCAGCCACGACGTGACCGTCGATCTGGCCGAAGTCGCGATCAGCATTGACGTGGTCTCCACCGACGACGTGATCAACGCGGCTGAGAAGGGCGCAGATCTGGTGCTATCCGGCTCGACGTCCAAGGTAGAAGCAGGCCAGACTGTGTCAGTTACCTTCGGCGGCAAGTCCTACACCGCAAGCGTGGACGCAGACGGCAACTGGACCACCACCGTTCCTTCTGCTGATCTGACCAGCCTCAAAGACGGCGATGCCAGCGTGCAGGCCAATGTCACCAACGTGAACGGCAACAGCACGTCGGCAGGCCGCGAGTACAGCGTCGATGCGACCGCGCCGACGGTGACCATCGACATTATCAGCGATGACAACATCCTCAACGCGACCGAAGCGCAGGCCGATCTGACCATTAACGGGACGAGTAATGCCGAAGCCGGTCAGACTGTCACCGTCACCCTGAACGGCGTGGATTACACCACCGTCGTACAGGACAACGGGACATGGAGCCTGACCGTTCCAGCCGCTGACCTGAGCACCCTCGGGGATGGTACTTATACCGTCAACGCCTCCGTCTCTGACAAAGCAGGTAACCCTGCGTCGGCGGCGCGCGACGTGCTGGTCGATATCACGGTTCCACAGCTGACCATCAACACCGTCGCCGGCGATGATGTGATCAATACCACTGAGCACGGCCAGGCGCTGATCGTCAGCGGCTCTGCGACCGGCGCGGCGGCAGGTGATCTGGTGACCGTCACGGTGAACGACAAATCCTACACTGCCGTTCTGGATGGCTCTGGCAACTGGAGCATTGGCATTCCGGCTGCGGACGTGGGCGCACTGACTGCCGGGGATTACACCGTTACTGCGGCGTTGACTGATAAAGCGGGCAACAGCAACAGCACCACGCACGATGTGGCAGTCAATCTGACGGCCCCTGTTCTGACCATCGGCACGGTTTCCGGCGACGATGTGATCAACAGCAGCGAAAAAACTCAGGATCTGACCATCAGCGGTACTGCGATGGGGCTGGCGGCGGGGGCGATTGTCACCGTGATGCTCAACGGCAAAGCCTACAGCGCAACGGTGGACGATAACGGCCTGTGGACGACGACGGTTCCTGCCGATCAGGTGGGTGCCCTGGGGGAAGCGCTCTACGATATCACCGCTTCGGCGACGGATAGCGTGGGCAACAGCTCCAGCACAACTCACACCGTGAATGTCGGATCGGCGCTGCCTGGTGTGACCATCAACACTATCGCCGGTGATGACGTAGTCAATGCCGCAGAAGTGGCGGCAGGCCAGACTATCAGCGGTAAAGTGGTGAACGCAGAGGCGGGCAACACCGTGACGCTGACCATCGGTGGCAACACCTACACCGCAACGGTTCAGGACGATCTGACCTGGTCGGTGAGTATTCCTGCGGACGTGCTTACGGCGCTCGGCAACGGCGATCTGACGGTCACGGCTTCCGTGACTAACAACGTGGGCAACACCGGTTCCGGCGAGCGCGATATCACTATCGACGCGAACCTGCCGGGTCTGCGTGTGGATACCGTGGCGGGCGACGATGTGATCAACAGCATCGAGCACGGCCAGAACCTGATTATCACTGGCTCCAGCGATGGCCTGACGGCAGGCACGCTGCTGACCGTCACCGTTAACGGCAAAACCTACCCGGCCACCGTACTGGCAGACGGCACCTGGTCTGCCGCGGTTCCTGCGACAGACGTCAGCGCACTGGCAGCAGGCAGCGTAACCGTGAGCGTTGAAGGGCAGAGCACAGCGGGTAACCCGGTTTCCATCAGCCACGACGTCACCGTCGATCTGGCCGAAGTGGCGATCAGCATTGATGTGGTCTCTACCGACGACGTGATCAACGCGGCTGAGAAGGGCGTCGATCTGGTGCTCTCTGGTTCCACTTCCAACGTGGAAGCAGGCCAGACTGTGTCAGTTATCTTCGGCGGCAAGTCCTACACCGCAAGCGTGGACGCTGACGGCAACTGGACCACCACCGTTCCTTCTGCCGACCTGACAAGCCTGAAAGACGGCGACGCCAGCGTGCAGGCAAGCGTCACTAACGTGAACGGCAACAGCGCGTCGGCTGGCCGCGAGTACAGCGTCGATGCCACGGCACCAACCGTGACCATCAGCACCATTGCGGCTGACGACATGCTGAACGCCACTGAAGCGCAGACCGATCTGACTCTCACCGGCACCAGCACCGCAGAAGCGGGGCAGACGGTGACCCTGACCCTGAACGGCGTGGATTACACCACCACCGTGGGCGCAGACGGCAACTGGGCGCTGGTCGTTCCAGCAGCAGATCTGGCCGCCCTGAATGACGGCGTCCTGACTGTGACGGCTTCCGTCAGCGACAAAGCGGGCAACCCGGCATCGGTGGATCACACCCTGACCGTCGATCTGACGGCACCGGTGGTCACCATCAACACCGTCGCAGGCGATGACGTGATCAACCTGGCGGAACACGCTCAGGCGCAGATCATCAGCGGCTCCGCCACCGGCGCGGCAGCGGGCGATAAGGTCACTGTCACTGTTGGCGGCCAGACCTACACCACCGTGCTGGATGCGGCGGGTAACTGGAGCGTGGGTGTTCCGGCGAGCGTCATCTCTGCATTGCAGGACGGTTCTGTGACCATCAGCGCCAGCGTCACCGACGTGGCGGGCAACACCGGCACCGGCACACACGACGTGACGGTCGACACCGGTCTGCCATCCGTGGGCTTCGACGCCATTTCAGCCGACAACGTGCTGAATGCGGTCGAGAAAGGCCAGGATCTTAACGTGAGCGGCACCAGCGCAAACCTGTCTGAAGGCACCCTGGTGACCATTTCCCTGAACGGCAAGAACTACACCGCGACCACGGCAGCGGACGGCAGCTGGAGCCTGACGGTTCCGGCAGCAGATCTGGCAGCTCTGGGCGAAGCGAACTACACCCTGAGCGCAGCCGCGACCAGCGATGTGGGCAACAGCATCAGCAACACCGCGAACCTGCGGGTGGATACGGCGCTGCCTGGCGTGACTATCAACACCATCGCCGGTGACGACGTGATCAACGCCGCGGAAGTGGCGACGGGCCAGACCCTCAGCGGTAAAGTGGTGAATGC
Organism: Lelliottia sp. EB106-05-01-XG201; assembly: GCF_058791735.1. NCBI lineage: Bacteria > Pseudomonadati > Pseudomonadota > Gammaproteobacteria > Enterobacterales > Enterobacteriaceae > Lelliottia > Lelliottia sp. EB106-05-01-XG201. The sequence goes on along the minus strand of NZ_JBYTDV010000001.1, from coordinate 2,678,537 downwards.
CGAAGTGGGCAACATGGTCACCCTGACCATTGGCGGCAACACTTACACTGCAACGGTTCAGAGCGACCTGACCTGGTCGGTGAACGTGCCAGCGGACGTGCTGACGGCCCTCGGCAACGGCGATCTCACCGTTGTTGCGTCCGTGACTAACGGCGTAGGCAACACCGGTTCCGCTGAGCGCGATATGACTATCGACGCCAACCTGCCGGGTCTGCGTGTGGATACCGTGGCGGGCGACGATGTGATTAACAGTATCGAGCACGGGCAGAACCTGATTATCACTGGGGCAAGCGACGGCCTGACCGTAGGCACTCTGCTGACCGTCACCGTCAACGGCAAAACCTACCCGGCCACCGTACTGGCAGACGGCACCTGGTCCGCCGCGGTTCCTGCGAAAGACGTCAGCGCACTGGCAGCAGGCACGATAACTGTGAGTGTTGAAGGGCAGAGCACCGCAGGTAACCCGGTTTCCATCAGCCACGACGTCACTGTCGATCTGGCAGAAGTCGCGATCAGCATCGACGTGGTCTCTACCGACGACGTGATCAACGCGGCTGAGAAGGGCGCAGATCTGGTGCTCTCTGGTTCCACTTCCAACGTGGAAGCAGGCCAGACGGTGTTCGTCACCTTCGGCGGCAAGTCCTACACCGCAAATGTGGACGCAGACGGCAACTGGACCACCACCGTTCCGGCGGCGGACCTGACCAGCCTGAAAGACGGCGATGCCAGCGTGCAGGTAAGCGTCACCAACGTGAACGGCAACAGCGCCTCAGCAGGCCGCGAGTACAGCGTTGATACCACGGCACCGTCCGTGACTATCAGCACCATTGCGGCTGACGACATGCTTAACGCCACCGAAGCGCAGGCGGATCTGACTCTCAACGGCACCAGCACCGCAGAAGCGGGGCAGACGGTGACCTTGACCCTGAACGGCGTCGAGTACACCACCACCGTGGGCGCAGACGGCAACTGGAGCGTCACGGTTCCGGCGGCAGATCTGGCAGTCCTGAATGACGGCGTCCTGACTGTGACGGCATCCGTCAGCGACAAAGCGGGCAACCCGGCATCGGTGGATCACACCCTGACGGTCGATCTGACCGCACCGGTGGTCACCATCAACACCGTCGCAGGCGATGATGTCATCAACCTGGCGGAACACGCTCAGGCGCAGATCATCAGCGGCTCCGCCACCGGCGCGGCCGCGGGCGATAAGGTCACTGTCACTGTTGGCGGTCAGACCTACACCACCGTGCTCGACGCGGCGGGTAACTGGAGCGTGGGTGTTCCGGCGAGCGTCATCTCTGCATTGCAGGACGGTTCCGTGACCATCAGCGCCAGCGTCACCGATGTGGCAGGCAACACCGGGACCGGCACGCACGACGTGACGGTCGACACCGGTCTGCCATCCGTGGGCTTCGACGCCATTTCAGCCGATAACGTGTTGAACGCGGTCGAGAAAGGCCAGGACCTGAGCGTCAGCGGCACCAGCGCGAACCTGTCCGAAGGCACCGTGGTAACGGTATCCCTGAACGGCAAGAACTACACCGCGACCACGGCAGCGGACGGCAGCTGGAGCCTGACGGTTCCGGCAGCGGATCTGGCAGCTCTGGGCGAAGCGAACTACACCCTGAGCGCAGCCGCGACCAGCGATGTGGGCAACAGCATCAGCAACACCGCGAACCTGCGGGTGGATACGGCGCTGCCTGGTGTGACCCTCAACACCATCGCCGGTGACGACGTAGTCAACGCCGCAGAAGTCGCGGCGGGCCAGACCATCAGCGGTAAAGTGGTGAACGCCGAAGCGGGTAACACGGTCACGCTGACCATTGGTGGCAACACTTACACTGCAACGGTTCAGAGCGATCTGACCTGGTCGGTGAACGTTCCTGAGGACGTGCTGACGGCAATCGGCAACGGCGACCTGACGGTCACGGCTTCCGTGACTAACGGCGTCGGCAACACCGGTTCCGGCGAGCGCGATATGACTATCGACGCCAACCTGCCGGGTCTGCGTGTGGATACCGTGGCGGGCGACGATGTGATTAACAGCATCGAGCACGGCCAAAACTTGATTATCACTGGCTCCAGCGATGGTCTGGCACAAGGCACTCTTCTGACCGTCACCGTCAACGGCAAAACCTACCCGGCCACCGTGCTGGCAGACGGCACCTGGTCCGCCGCCGTTCCGGCGACAGACGTTAACGCATTTGCGGCAGGCAACGTAACCGTGAGTGTTGAAGGGCAGAGTAGCGCGGGTAACCCGGTCGCCATCAGCCACGACGTCACCGTCGATCTGGCAGAGGTCGCAATCAGCATCGACGTGCTCTCCACCGACGACGTGATCAACGCGGCAGAGAAGGGTACAGATCTGGTGCTCTCTGGTTCCACGTCCAACGTGGAAGCAGGCCAGACTGTATCAGTCACCTTCGGCGGCAAGTCCTACACCGCAAGTGTGGACGCAGACGGCAACTGGACCACCACCGTTCCGGCAGCGGATCTGACCAGCCTGAAAGACGGCGACGCCAGCGTGCAGGCCAATGTCACTAACGTGAACGGCAACAGCGCCTCGGCGGGCCGCGAGTACAGCGTCGATGCGACGGCGCCAACCGTCATCATCGATACGGTGGCAAGCGACAATGTGATTAACAGCAGCGAAGCGGCGGCGGGTGTAGCCATTACCGGCTCCACGACGGCGGAAGTCGGTCAGACGGTCACCGTGACCCTGGGCGGCAACAGCTATACCGCGCAGGTTCAGCAGGGTGGCATCTGGAGCGTAACGGTTCCGACGGCAGACCTGACGGCGATGGCCGACAGCGGCTACACCGTGCAGGCGAGCGTCAACGATGCAGCAGGTAACCCAGGAAGCGCCGATAAGGTCATTACCCTGGATACCACACCGCCGGTCATCAGCTTCAACACCGTTGCAGGCGATGACGTGATCAACCGCGAGGAGCACGCGCAGGCGCAGATCGTCAGCGGCACCACCACCGGCGCGAGCGTCGGCGATAAGCTGGTGATCACTATCGGTGAGAATCAGTACACCACCACCGTCGATGCCAGCGGAAACTGGAGCGTGGGCGTACCGGCAAGCGTGATCTCGGCGCTGCAGGACGGGACCACCACCATCAGCGCGACCATCACTGACGGCGCGGGCAACAGCAGCACCCAGACCCACGACGTGGCGATCAACACCGCATCGGTGATGTTGTCCGTTAACACCATTAGCGATGATGACGTTATCAACGCGGCGGAAGCGGGCAATGCGCTGACGATCGGTGGGTCAAGCGCGCAGTTCGCCAGCGGGACGCAGGTGACGGTCACCCTGAACGGCAAGAACTATACGGCGACCATTCAGGACGATGGCTCCTGGACGACGACCGTACCGGCAACGGACGTCGCGGCGCTGGCCGATGGCGGAAACTATGGCGTGTTCGTCTCTGCCGAGGACAGCGTAGGCAACAGCGCAACGGCATCGCACGCTATCAGTGTCGATCTCACCGCGCCGGTGGTCAGCATCGCGACCCTCTCCGGGGATGACGTGCTGAACGCAGCCGAAGCGCAGCAACCGCTGACGGTCAATGGCTCCTCCAGTGCTGAAACGGGTCAAACCGTGACGGTCACGCTCGGTGGGAAAACCTATACCGCGACGGTCGCCAGTGACGGCACCTGGACGCTGGATGTTCCGGCAACGGACCTGTCCACCCTGAGCCAGGGCGCGCTGACGGTCACCGCATCGGTGAACGATAAGGCGGGCAATAGCGGCCAGACCACGCATACCCTGACGGTCGATACCCTTGCACCAACGGTTACGATTGCAACGGTGGCGGGCGACGATATTGTCAACAATACCGAGCAGCTGGCGGGCCAGACGATCAGCGGGACCACCACGGCGGAGCAGGGCCAGATTGTGACGGTCTCCTTCAACGGTCACAGCTATCAGGCGACTGCGGCGGCGGATGGCACATGGTCGGTGTTCGTACCAGGGCGTGATTTCCTCGGCCTGAGCGACGGGAGCTACACCATTACGGCGTCCGTGAGTGATAAAGCGGGCAACCCTGGCAGCGGCACGCACGATGTGACGCTCAGCGGGGATGTTCCGACCATCACCATCAACACCTTTGCCGAGGATGACATCGTCAGCGCCGCCGAGCACGGCACGCCGCTTATGATCAATGGCACCACCGACGCGCCTGCGGGCCAGACGGTGACCATTACGCTGAACGGCAAAACCTACACCACCACGGTGCAAAACGACGGGACCTGGAGCACGACGCTTGGCAGCGCAGATGTCACGGCCATGGCCGATGGCGGCGCTTATGTCATCAATGCGCAGGTGAGCAACGCTATCGGCAACAGCGTCAGCGCAGACCACACCATCAACGTGGATCTGACCGCGCCGTCGATGGGCATCACCATTGATTCGTTGCAAAACGATACCGGCCTGAGCGCGAGTGATTTCATCACCAACGACAGCTCGGTGGTCGTCAACGGCTCCCTGACCGCGCAGCTCGGTAACAACGAGAAAGCGCAGATCAGCCTCGACGGCGGTACCACCTGGACTGACCTGACGGTGACCGGCACGACATGGCGCTACAGCGACAGCCGTACCCTGACCGACGGGACTTACCAGTATCAGGTTCGTGTGATCGACAACGCAGGTAACGTCGGCGCAACCGACAGCCAGGATGTGGTCATCGACCTGACGGCACCGGCGGCCACCACCATTACCGTGGATGCGGTGACTCAGGATACGGGTCTGTCGGCGAGTGATTTCATCACCAGCGACAACCAGATCAGCCTGAAAGGGACCCTGGGTGCGACGCTCGCCAGCGGTGAGCACGCGCAGATCAGTATTGACGGCGGCGTGACCTGGAGCGATGTCAGCGTCAGCGGCACGAGCTGGACTTACGTCGATGGCCGTACGCTGGCCGATGGGGATTACAACTACCAGCTGCGCGTGATTGACGATGCGGGCAACATCAGCGCCAGCGTAAGCCAGGTGGTGACGATTGATACCACAGTGCCGGACGCCAGCAAAGTGATCACCATCGACAGCATCTCGGACGATACGGGCCTGAGCAACAGCGACTTTATCACTAACGATACGTCGCTGACGGTGAACGGAACGCTGGCGGCGACGCTCTCTGAGGGTGAATATGCGCAGATCAGCATCGACGGCGGCGTGACCTGGCAGAACGTCAACGTGACCGGCAACAGCTGGTTCTACACTGACGCCCGTACGCTGGATAACGGGACTTACACCTACTTCGTGCGTGTCGTCGATGCGGCGGGCAATATCGGATCCAACGCCCAGCAGCAGGTGACCGTTGACACCGTCGCACCGGACGCGGCGATCACCGTGACCGTGGATAACATTGCCGTGGATACCGGCTTTGATAACAACGACTTCCTGACCAGCTCAACGTCGTACACCCTGAACGGCACGCTGGGCGCCGCGCTCGGCAGCAATGAGTTTGTGCAGGTGAGTATGGACGGCGGCACGACCTGGGTTTACGCCGAAGTCAATGGCACGCAGTGGAGCTACAACGACGCGCGTACCCTGACTGACGGCAGCTATAACTATCAGGTTCGCGTGGTTGACCAGGCGGGTAACGTGGGGGCAACCACCTCGCAGGCGGTCACTGTGGATACGCAGTCGCCACAGTACGGCATCACCATTGACAGCATCAGTGATGATACCGGGCAGTCCACCAGTGATTTCATCACCATGGACACCACGCTGACGGTGAACGGTTCACTGGGCAGCGCGCTGGCCAGCGATGAACGTGTGCAGATTAGCCTGGACGGGGGCAACACCTGGATAGATGCCAGCGTCACCAACCAGCGCTGGAGCTACGTGGACACGCGTGAACTGGCTGACGGGGATTACACCTATCAGGTGCGAATTATCGATCAGGCGGGCAACGTCGGGTCAACCACGTCGCAGGAAGTAACGGTCGATACCACCGTGCCAGCCACGGTGGGGACGGTGGTGAGCTACACCGACTCGGAAGGCGAGCGCCAGGGGACCTTCGGCTCCTCGGTGACCACGGACGATACGTCACCGGTGATTACCGGCACGCTGAACCGTGCGCCGGATGAGGGTGAGATCATGCAGCTGTATCGTGACGGGATCCTGCTGGGTCAGGTCACGATGAACGGCAGCGCCAGCTGGTCCTTCCAGGATAACGGCCTGAGCGACGGGAACCACACCTACGTTCTGCGTATCACGGATCTCGCGGGGAACTACACCGAATCTGCCGGGTTTGTGCTGGGTGTGGATACCAGCGTACCGACTACGGTGGCGACGGTGACCGCTCAGACGACCTCGGATACCACACCGATCGTCGGCGGGAATGTCTCTGCCGATCTGGAGAACGGCGAGTACCTGGAAGTGAAGGTGAACGGTAAAACCTACACCTCCCAGACCGGCGGTGCAGTGGTGGTCGATCCTGACCATAACACCTGGTATCTGCAGATCCCGGACAGCGATACCTTAGCGGTGGCGAGTTACGACGTGACGGCGCAGGTGAAGAGCAGCGCGGGTAACGGGAATAACACCGGCGTGACCACCGGTAGCCTGGTCATCGGTACCACGACGGTGAATACCGACTGGGCGACCACGGCGGGGAATTCGAACAACGAAGCCATGTCGGTGGGGCTGAACAGCAGCGGTCTGTGGACGATTATTGCGAACGGACAGGCTTATTCCAGCAGCGATGCGTCGACCTACGCGGCAAACGCCCTGACCAACACCCGTGGGGGGAACGTCATCAGCTATACATCTGCGGACTATGACCGTAACGGGACGATGGACGTGTTTGCGACGGAGACCTCGTATACCAACAACACTCAGGTGATGTGGACCTACGACGGGAGCAGCTACACCGGTAGCCAGCAGGCGATGGGCGCGGCGATCTACTACGGAGGTGTGATTGCCTACGACAAGACCGGCGATGGTTATCTGGATATGGCTTACGGAGATGCGGGTATGGACTCCCTGACCTATCTGGTGAACAACAACGGCGTGCTGACGCCGGACGGCACCGGTGGGGAAGGTGGCTTCTATGGTCAGTTCGATTCCGGGCGCGAAATCTCCGGCGTCGACATCAACAACGATGGTGCTGTGGATGTGGTGCAGCACACTAACCGAAGCAGCGCCTATACGCTGACCGTGATTTCCAACAGCGGCACCGGGACTCTGTCCGTGGGCCAGGACATCACCAACGTGTTTGTCGGTAACAGCGCGAATACCACCACGGCGGCGTCAATGACGTGGGCGGACTTCAACGGCGATGGCTACATGGACCTGTATCTGGGGACCACCTACAACAACAACGGCGGGGTGATTTACTACAACGACGGTGCCGGGAAACTGCTGACCACCAAGAGTGCGGTCGAGGCGTCTAACGCCACGGCGGGTTATCTCTCTGTGGCCGTGGACTGGAACGCCGATGGCCAGATGGACATCGTCAAGCTCAGCACTTACGGCGGTTCGCAGACGGCAACCCTGTTCACCAACAATGGCTACGGCTCCACCTGGACCTCAAGCCAGCTGGCGTCGGCGCTGGTGAACGTGACGGGTATGGCGGCAGTGGATTACAACTGGGATGGCGCCCAGGATCTGCTGGTGTCTCAGCAGAACGGCAAAGTGGTTCTGCTCCAGAACAGCAAGACCATCGCCGACGGTACCGCGATGCACCTGCACATTGTGGATAGCGAGGGCATCAACGCCTACTACGGGAATACGGTCAATCTGTATAACGCAGCGGGTGTCCTGGTGGCATCGCAGATCATCAACGCCCAGTCGGGTGTGGGGTCGAACGACACCACGGCACTGGTGAGCTTCTACGGTCTGGATCCGAGCGAAACCTACTCGGCGCAGATTGTGAAAATCACCAACGGCGCGTCGGATAACGTCACCTGGGACGGTCTGGAAGCGGGCAACGGCAAAGAGGGCTATGTCCTGACCGCCGAAGCGGCAACCGGCGTCCACAGCGGAACGATCACCGGGACCGGGTATAACGACACCTTCGTGGCAGAAGATGGCACCTATACCTATAACGGTTCCGGCGGCTGGAATACGACGTCCGACTACGACACCTGGAGCAATACCGGTGGCATGGACGTGGTGGACTACCGCAATGCGACGTCGGCGGTCACCGTTGACCTGCGTCTGTCCACGGCCCAGGACACGGGCTTTGGCACCTCGCGACTGCTGAACATTGAAGGCATTAACGGCTCGGACTACAACGACGTCATCACCGGTAACAGCAGTGATAACCAGTTCGAAGGCCGCGGTGGGAATGACACCTTCAATATCGGCAGCGGGGGACACGATACGTTGCTCTATAAGCTGATCAACGCGTCGGATGCCACGGGCGGTAACGGCAGTGATGTGGTGAACGGGTTCACCGTCGGCACCTGGGAAGGGACCGCGGATACGGATCGCATCGACCTGCGCGATCTGCTCTCCGGCAGTGGTTACACCGGCACGGGCTCCGCGAGCTACGTGAACGGCGTGGCGGCGCTGGACAGCAGTGCGGGCAACGTTGCCGATTACATCCGTGTGGTGCAAAACGGCAGCAATACCGAGATCCAGGTTGACTTGGACGGGTCGAGCGGCCAGTTCACACCGACCACGCTGGTGACACTCAACGGCGTGCAAACGGATCTGGCTACGCTGCTGGCTAACCATCAACTGTTGATTGCGTAAAACAACGCCGCGGGGAGCGATTCCCGCGGCCTTTTGCGTTTCTTTACAGCAAATGTATTAACCCTATATTTCACAAGATTATTTTGCGGACCTGTTTAGAAACCGTTCGATTATAAATCGTTCCGCAAGGGTACTATTTCAGTGATAAATTACCGCACTGGACAGGACGTAGCATTATGAAGACACATCCGCAGTACGAACCCTGGTTGCAGGGTATGCTCATCATTGCAAAGCACTACCGGCTGGATTTCTCTGCGGAGCATGTCCGGGTCACCATTAACCACGAGAGTCAGTCCCCGCGCCAGCTGGTGCTGGAAGAGATGGCGCGCCAGCTCGGGCTGGGGCTGCGTGAAGTTGCCGCAACGCCAGCCTCCCTCGACCCGTGGCGTTTGCCGCTGATCGCTGAAATGAGCGAAGGGCAGATTGCGGTGATTAACCGTATGGACAACGAAGGGAATGTCAGCCTGCAGTTCAGCGGGGATGGCGGTCTGGAAACGGTCCTGACCCGTGAGGCGCTGGGCACGCGCTTGCAGCGTTTACTGGTGCTGCGCCCGCTGGAATCCACGCCGGATGCGCGCGTCGATGACTACATCAAGCCCTACGAAAAAAACTGGTTCTGGCAGCTGGCGCTGAAAGACTGGCGTCGTTACAGCGACATTATGCTGGTGGCGATGGTCGCCAACGTGCTGGCGTTGTCCGGGATGCTCTTTTCCATGCAGGTGTACGACCGGGTGGTGCCATCCCAGTCCGAAGCCACCCTCTGGGTGCTGTTTGGTGGCGTCATGATCGCCATCCTGTTCGAATTCATCATGCGCATGCTGCGCGTGCATATCTCCGATGTGGTGGGGAAACGCGCCGATCTGCGGATCTCTGAGCGCGTCTTTGCCCACGCGCTGCGCATCAAAAACGGTGCCCGTTCCAAATCAACCGGCTCCTTTATCGCGCAAATCCGCGAGCTGGAGTCGGTGCGGGAACTGATCACCTCCACCACCATTGCGGCAATCTCCGATCTGCCGTTCTTCCTGCTGTTCGTGTTTATTTTGTGGATGATTGGCGGCCCGCTGGTGCTGGTGGTACTCCTTGCCGTGCCGTTGCTGCTTATTCCTGGCCTGCTGGTGCAGCGTCCGCTGGGGAAACTCTCCAGTGAAGGGATGCGCGAGTCGGCGATTCGCAACGCCACGCTGGTGGAAGCGGTGCAGGGCATCGAAGACATCAAACTGATGCGCGCTGAACAGCGTTTCCAGAATCAATGGAATAACACCAACGATGTGGCCGCCAACGTGGGGATGAAGCAGCGCTGGCTGACGGGGCTGCTGCTGACCTGGACCCAGGAAGTGCAGTCGATTGTCTACGCGGTGGTGTTGCTGGTGGGCTGTTATCTGGTGATCAGTGGCGACATGACCACGGGTGCGCTGGTGGGCACCTCGATCCTGGCGTCCCGCACGATTGCCCCGTTATCGCAGATTTCCGGGGTGCTTTCGCGCTGGCAGTCGGCAAAAGTGGCGCGCAAAGGGCTGGACGATCTGATGCAGCGCCCGATTGACGACCCTCTGCAGGGTAAGAAAGTGCATAAAGCGCACCTGCGGGGCGACTATGCCCTGGAGGACGTTGGCTTCTGGTACGACGACGAGGAAAAACTCAAGGTGCTGGAGATCGGCAAGCTGCAGATCCGCGCCGGGGAGCGCATCGCGGTGCTCGGGCGTAACGGCTCCGGGAAAAGCACCTTGCTGCAGCTACTGGCTGGCATGCAGGAACCACAGCAGGGCAGCATTCTGCTGGACGATATTGCCCTGAACCATCTCGACACGGCCGATGTGCGACGGGACATGCAGCTGCTCGGCCAGCAGGCGCGGCTGTTCTTTGGCTCGGTGCGGGATAACATCATGATGGGCAATCCGCTGGCAACCGATGATGAAATTCATCAGGCGCTGGTCAACAGCGGGGCGCTGGAGTTCGTTCGCAAACAGAAAATGGGGCTGAACTACATCATCAACGAAGGGGGCGCAGGGTTGTCCGGCGGACAGCGGCAGGCGTTGCTGCTGGCGCGCGCGCTCATCACCTCGCCGAATATTTTGCTGCTCGATGAACCGACCGCCTGGCTGGATGAGATGAGCGAGAAGCAGTTTATCCAGCATCTCGATCAGTGGCTGGGCCAGCGCCGGACGCTGGTGGTGGCGACGCATCGTCTGCCGATTCTGGATCTGGTTGACCGCATTATTGTGCTGGAAAACGGCAAAATTGTGATGGATGGCCCGCGAGACGCGATCCTGCGCCAGCACGGCATGGCCGCGCAAAAGGCACCAAAACGCACTGTCACCATGAAAGCGACGGCGATGACAGAGGAGGGGTTGGCATGAATGATTTTTCCCGCTTTAACAGCCGTCTGAAAGAGCCGCGTCTGCCCCGTTCAACCTGGGTGGTATGGTCGCTGTTTTCACTTCTGGCCGTATTCGTCGGCTGGGCGAGTCTTTTCCAGCTCGATGAAGTGACCACCGGCAGCGGCAAGGTCATCCCGTCCTCTCATGAGCAGGTGATCCAGTCCCTCGAAGGGGGGATTATTCACAGCCTGCTGGTGCGCGAAGGTGACATCGTTGAGCGCGGGCAGCAGCTCGCCCAACTGGACCGGACGAAAACGGAGTCGGGCGTGCTGGAGAGTGAGTCCCGGCTGAATGCGGCCCTGGCAACGGCCGCGCGTCTGAATGCGGAGGTGAATAACACGGAGCTGGTCTTCCCGTCAGAGCTGGACGATGACGTCGAACTGGTCAGGCAGGAAACGGCGTTGTATCAATCCCGTCGTGAAAGTCTCGACAAAGGGGTGGCCGGTCTGCGTCAGGGCGCCGATCTTGTCCAGCGTGAGCTGTCGTTGACTCGCCCGCTGGTGACTCAGGGGGCCGCCAGCAAGGTGGAGGTTTTACGCCTTGAGCGGCAGAAAAATGAGTTTGAGAGCAAGATCACCGAGATGCAAAACCAGTATTACGTCCGTGCCCGCGAAGAGCTGGCGAAGGCGAATGCTGAAATTGAAGCGCAACGTTCGGTCATGAAAGGCCGGGAAGATTCCCTGACCCGACTGGCGTTTACGGCTCCAGTCCGCGGAATTGTGAAAGATATCGACGTGACCACCGTGGGAGGCGTGATTCCGCCGAACGGCAAACTGATGACCCTGGTCCCCCTTGATGACCAGATGGTGATTGAAGCCAAAATTTCACCCCGCGATGTGGCCTTTATTCATCCTGGTCAAAAAGCGCTGGTCAAAGTGACCGCTTACGATTATTCCATCTATGGCGGGCTGGACGGTGAAGTCACCATGATTTCCCCGGACACCATCCAGGATGAGGTCAAAAGAGACGTTTACTATTATCGGGTTTATATCCGCACAGACAGTAATCATCTGACCAATAAACAGGGCAAAGAATTCCCTGTCTTTCCGGGGATGATTGCAACCGTCGATATTAAAACCGGCAGTAAGAGTGTGCTGGATTATCTGTTAAAACCGCTGAACAAAGCGCGGGAAGCGTTGAGGGAAAGATAAAAAAAGGCGGTCGGTTAACCGACCGCCTGCTTTATTATACGGCAGCGTGAAAACTGATTGCCGCCAGCCGTTCTTTAGGGTGAATATTCAGATAGTGAGTGACATAGGCAAAGTATAACCCGCAATAATTTTCCACCAGTTGAATAAAGCTGGGGTAAATCGTAATAAAACCATCTTCCCGATCTTTGAGATATCCTGCCTCCTGCGCCGCCTTAATGATGCGATTAACATGGATGCGCGAAACATAAAATTCTTTGGCAATCACGCTCGCCGAATAGTCAATAATCGCACCATGGGAATTTCTGTTTTTCATTGCCTGTAAATAGAGATACAGCATGATCATGCGCCCTCCATCTTTATCGATAAACAATCCAACGTCGGGCAAAATCTTTTTAAAGGTCACGCCCCGGAAAAGATACTCAGCGGCACGATGAAAAAAACTATGGCGCAGCGCCGTATTGTCTAAGAGATTAATGTTGATATTGTAATCTGGATATAATGTGCTCACCGGTAAAAACGCACCCGACATATAGCGCTTGAGTTCATCCAGCCCTTTCTGCGTCGGCTCGATCAACATTTTTCGTCGGTCCTCGCTGCAGCGCCAGGTACTGATTCTGCCGGTCGTTCGGAGTAGGGTAATAATCGCGATCACGCTATTCGGGCTGGCTATTTTATATCGTGCGCATAACTCTTTGATTTCTGAGACGGAAGAGGCCTGGTTGCCGAACACAAAGCAGCACATCGATAACACAATGTTAAGCCTGGATTCCTGAAGCATTGTTTTATAGAACAGGGGTTGTTTCTTGTAGATTGAATCATTAATGGTGAAATGCTGTTTTATAGCTTCACTGAATCGAGGGTTATTTTTGATAACGTCCCTTCGATGCAGCAATGCCCTGGATTAAATGAGTTTATCCATGCGGTTGCCCTATATTAAAGCGAGCCAGTAAGTGCTGTGTTGATGTCAGTCGGAACTTTCGTAGATAATATTATACATTGGGTGAATGTATTTTACTTTTATTATTTTAAAAGATAACGCCCTCAGGTGCGTTAAGAATGTAATTGGATGTAATTGCATTAGCAACGCAGAGAAATTAAATCAAATATGTACGTGCTCATTCTGTATTGTTATTGGCATTAAATGCTTTTAATGTCTTTTATCTGTAAAGAAGCGGCTTTTTCGCATTTTAAAACGTCTCTTATATAGTGATGCGAATACGGGTTTGGTATGATATTTTACGTTTCTTCTTTACGAAGTTCATTGCATCTACTCTTTTTACAGGAGGTCATTGTGGCCTGCGAAGCGCTTATCTATTACCCGAATCCTATTAAACATAAATTCGTCATTACGCCCTGCGGTTTTACCTGGCAGGGCTATGATATGCTGCTTGCACGTGATGCCATCCGTTCTTCACGTATTATGACTCAGGGTGATACGGCCACCGAACGTGAAGTCAATGACATCTGTGGGGATGCTGACAGGTGTATTTCTGTTTTTTTAAAAGGCGATCTGCCCACTATTTTGCTGACGTTAAAGAAGAGCATTTCATTACTCAACGCGCTTCCCTGTAGTGTGACGATGACTATTTATTGTGGTCTGCCCGCTACCTGGATTTACCGTATGGTGTTGAGTCTTATCAAAGACAGATATAAGCTTAAAACCATCCGCATTGCCAGTTTGTCGCACTCCTGTGAGGATATTCTTCACAATGATTTCCCTCGTCTGGAAGATGCTGTACGGCTCGATGAAATGTTAACCGGCAATCTGGCAAAAGGACTCACATCACGAGAACTCGATGTTGTGCTTAACGCCTACCGCGGAATATCGGTTAAACAACAATCAGAAATGTACGGTCTGGACGTCAAAACGATATACACGCACCGTACGGAAGGGCTGCGTAAATTACAATTTATTCAGCCCTGGCTGAAGGATGTCTCTTTTATTCGCATCAGTGCAGATCCAGCAGACGTGGAGAGTGAAAAGCATAGCGATCGTCAGTCTGAACTGATCAGGGCATTGATGAGGCGAGAAATTTTCCCTGTTTATCAGGTGATTACGGACAGAAATAAAAAAGTGGTCGGGTTTGAAATCCTGTTACGCTGGGATCGTAACGGCGAGATCCTTAAACCTGTGAGCTTTTTGACCGATCTTCATGATAAAAAAATCTGGCTGCAGATGACGGCCCTTGTGATTGATGCGGCAGTGAAAGGGATCAATAAATACAATGGCAAATATTATTTCTCGGTCAATATTCCGCCGGAATTAGCCGGAGGGAACGCATTGCCTGATATGGCAAAAAAAGCGGTCGAGTTACTCTCGAACGTGGCCTGGGCAGAGAAGCTGGTATTTGAATTTGCTGAGACCATTGATGTCACCCAGAATAAAGAGATTCCTTTCGCGATGCAGCGTATTCGTGATACCGGGTGTCGCCTGTTCCTCGATGACTGTTTTTCCAGTGACTACGCGATGTTTCCTGTCAGGCAGATACGTTTTGATGGGCTGAAATTAGATCGCGATCTTGTTGATAAATTCTCAGCAAATGAAGACGACTACAGTTTGATTAAGGCCATCCAGTTTTACAGCGATATGACCGGCGGAGCTTGTGTGGCAGAAGGGGTCGACAGTGAGGATAAGTTCGAAAAACTGGCCGCGGCAGGGGTGAAAAGTTTCCAGGGATATTACCTTTCGAAAGCCGTCAGGGAAAAAGATCTCGACCGAATGATCAGGCAGTTTAGTTAGTCCTGAGTGTCGAATATGAAAAATCCACGCAAGGGCGTGGATTTTTGCTGTTTGTCATCATGATACAACAAAAATGATAATGATCTGCCACCCGTTATTTTGACTAATTGAATAATCATTAGTGCATTTTGTGCTAACTGTATTGCTACGAAAAACGGTAATGCATACTAGTTTTAGTAACGAGCAGGAATAAATTTAATTTCTTTCAAAATGCCATTCTCAATGACGATATAATCCCCTAATTTTAAATCGGCAATAACACGAAAAATTGCGCTTCGGGATAGCCGGGTTTTGCTGCTGATATAGTTTTCAGCGGTAATATTCTCCCGAATATGTGCGGGTTTACTCATCAGCTCATAGAGTTGAAAGCGCACAATTTCAAAGGCAGAGGACGAGCTGAGTTTGTACATCACTTCCGTGGCCATCGCCGCCAGCTGCTGCATGTGTCTGGCGAACGACTCCCACAAATTGTGCTCGGTCAACAGCCTGTACATCTGCTCACGATCGATAATGGCAATCTCGGCCTGCTCAATCACTTTAATCGTATAGATAGATTCGGATTCAGCATGAATCGGGATCACGCCTCTGATGGAGGGGGCGGGCAGCAGATCCAGAAGAATATCATTTGGCTGCCGGAGAAATGAGATCGCCCCGGTGCGGATGATGTAGACATTGGGTTGATGATCGGCAGTCAGGGTGAAACGCTGCCCGACAGGAAAGAGATGGTATTGAATAACCGAGTCAAGTTTCTGAATCATCTCTTCGAGGTAAACAGGGTTAACACGGATCACATTTAGGTTAACGTTTAGAAATTCATTATTATTGAGCATGATTAACACGTTGTTTGTGAAGTGAGATGTAACAACTATAGCAACACTGACTGAGGTTAGCCTGATGCTAACAAGAAGATACTCTATCCTTATCCTGCAAACCATATAGCTTATTAAACCACCGCTCAACAAGATTTAATTCCACATAAGTAATGGTGAATCCGTCACTGGATATCGCGGGGATGCAAGGATAAACGGCAGGTTTTTCTTCTTCCAGTAGTAACCTGACACTTTCATCGTCGAACATACTCATGTCATGTTTTCCCAGGAACCATAACTCAAACTGTTCATCCGACATCAGGATTGAAACATGCTGATTTTTGCTGTTAAGCGTTAGTATATTGCACGACATAATGTTTACACTTTTAGGATAAGGGTTTCTATATTACATACGATCGGCGGGGCTAAATCACTCATTTGTTATTCTCATTTGAGAGTGGGCCTGGCAGGTTGGCGACTGATAACAAAAGCGGGATGTTTATTATCACTGATGGCGCTTTGTCGCGGGTTCCCTTACGTGTGAGACTATCTAAAAGTCATAATTAACAATAGCTTGCCGTGCCATTCCCAAAAGACAATCATTATGTTTTTACTCTTAGTCTGCTTATGAATATGATTATTTCATCAAACGCACAGATAATTTTATCTTATCTGCACATTTGAAACTCTAAACAAAAAAGCTGAAGTAGATGTGCTGAATATAAGGAAGCTGGTGTTTCATTCAATGGATTTTCTGTTCATTACTGCTGGCGGCTTACCCATTTGGCCTGACTCTTCTTTTAATGTATTTATCTGACTGAGTTATATTTATGAATCGTAAAAAATTAGTTCTTATCTTAGCAATGGCAGCGGGTATTAGCATGGGCGTGGCAAATGCGAAAGATGAGGGGCACGGTACCGTGACTTTCACCGGTTCAATCATTGATGCGCCGTGTTCTATTACCCCTGAAAGTTCTGATCAGACGGTCGATCTGGGTCAGGTTTCTAATCTGGCATTGAAAGACGGTGGTCGCTCAATTCCACAGGTGTTTTCTATTAAGCTGGAGCAGTGCGATACCACCACCTCCAAAACGGTTACCACTACCTTCTCGGGTACAGCATCGGCGGCTAACCCAGACCTGCTCGGTCTGACGGGAAGCGCCAAGGGTGCTTCTATCGGCATCAGCACCACAACTGGCACGCTGATCAAACTGGGCAAAGCATCTCCGGCCCAGGCTCTGCTCAACGGCTCGAACAACCTGGACTTCGCGGCCTATCTGCAGGGTGACGGTGCCAGCGCAACCATCGTCCCGGGCGAATTCAAGTCTGTGGCTAACTTCGCGCTCGACTACCCGTAACAGACTGAGCGGCGAATACACCTGTATTCGCCCCGCGTTCGCCATGCTGTTTTGAGCGAGTCAGGCTCGCAGCATGGCGTGTTTCAGACTTCGTCATCCCGGATTCCAGCATGCTGCTTCCCCGTTCGTTTCACCAAAACGTGTTGCCCGTCTTCCTGGCAACCTCCGTTCTGAGCGTGATGCTCAGCTCTGCCGGTGAGGCGCGATCCGCGTCGGAGTTCGGTCGGGTGAATATGCAGGGCAGCATTATCGATACACCTTGCGCTATCGCTACCGACGATCTTCACCAAAGCATCGATATGAAAGTGACGACGCTCGGAGAGATGTTCCTTTTTGGCCGCGGAGCGCAACAAACGTTTTCTCTGAACCTGGTGAACTGTGACCTCACATCACATGACCAGAAAACCCCAGACCGCACCCGTTTCAGCACCACTTTTGATGGTCCGTCGAAAAACGGCTTGTTCAGTATCAGTGGCGCCACAGGAATGGGCATTCAAATCCTCGATACCGCGGGTAATGTCGCCATCCCGGGACAACCCCTCCCTTCAGGCTCGCTGATTTCGGGAACGCAGAATCTGGAATACACCCTGCGCCTGGTGAGAAACGATCAGCCTCTTAAGGCTGGTAATTACCACGCCATTTTGCGTTTTAAAGTTGATTACTTCTGATGATGATGAAAGTGAAAAAACTTGGGTTTCAGGCACAAAATGGCCACGGGCTATCTCCAGTGACCAGTGGGTTATGCCCGATTGCGCTGGGCGTGCTGGTCGCGTTAATCACCCTGCGCAGTGCCCAGGCAGAAGAGGCGATTCAGTTCAACACGGATGTGCTGGACGTCAAAGAGCGCGCGAACATCGATCTCGGACAGTTTTCTCAAGCCGGGTATCTGATGCCTGGCAACTATCAGCTAATGGTACGGGTAAATAAATTTGATATTCCTGACCAGACCGTCGCGTTTCTGGCCCCTGAAAATGATCCTAAAGGCAGCCAGGTCTGCCTGACACCAGAGCTGGTGCAAAAATTTGGCCTGAAAGAGGCATCACTGAAAGATGCCCGCTGGTGGCATCAGAATCAGTGTCTGGATTTAGCGTCCCTGCACGGCCTGACCGCCACCCCCGATCTCGGGAGTGGGGCGTTAAACATTAACGTGCCCCAGGCGTACATGGAATACACCTCGGAAAACTGGGACCCCCCATCGCGCTGGGATAACGGCATCCCGGGCATGGTGTTCGATTACAACGTCAATGCCATGAACTCAAGCCAGAGTGACGGCGGGCGTAACCGGTCGGTGAGCGGAAACGGCACCTCGGGCGTCAATGTTGGCCCATGGCGCCTGCGCGCTGACTGGCAGGCGCAATATAACCAGTCCACCGGTGAAAACAGCAATACGCAGAAGAACTGGGACTGGAGCCGCTACTACGCCTACCGCGCGATCACCTCTTTGCGGGCAAAAATGGTGGTCGGCGAAAGCTCGCTTAACTCTGCCATGTTTGACAGCTTTCGTTTCACCGGAGCCAGCCTGGTGACCGATGACAACCAGTTACCCCCTAATCTGCGCGGCTACGCGCCGGAGGTGACGGGTATCGCGAAAACCAACGCCAAAGTGACCATCAGCCAGCAGGGCCGGGTGATCTATGAAACCACCGTGGCATCCGGTCCATTCCGTATTCAGGATCTGAACTCGGCCGTGTCCGGCAAGCTGGATGTGAAGGTCGAAGAGCAGGACGGCAGTGTTTCTACCTTCCAGGTGGATACCGCCAGTATTCCTTATCTGACCCGTCCGGGGCTGGTGCGCTATAAGTTTTCCGGCGGTAAGCCGATGGACATGGGCCACCATACTCAGGGACCCGAATTTGGCAGCTCAGAATTCTCCTGGGGTGTGAACAGCGGCTGGTCGTTGTATGGCGGCGGGCTGTTTGCCGGAGATTACAACGCGGTGTCATTGGGGATCGGTCGTGACCTGATGGCGCTGGGGGCCATCTCCATGGACGTCACCCAGTCGCGTGCACAATTACCGGATCAGGGGACCAAAAGCGGTAAATCTTTCCGCGTCAGTTACTCCAAGAGGTTTGATGAGTACGACAGCCAGGTAACCTTCGCCGGTTATCGCTTCTCGGAAAAAGAATTTATGAACATGTCTCAATATCTGGATAAGCGTTATCACGAAAACACCAACGATGGCACCGATAAAGAGCTCTATACCGTTACCCTGAATAAGCAGTTCAGACCCCTGAACATCAGCGCCTATCTCAACTACAGC
This sequence comes from Lelliottia sp. EB106-05-01-XG201, assembly GCF_058791735.1. Lineage (NCBI taxonomy): Bacteria > Pseudomonadati > Pseudomonadota > Gammaproteobacteria > Enterobacterales > Enterobacteriaceae > Lelliottia > Lelliottia sp. EB106-05-01-XG201. The sequence continues at coordinate 2,659,125 of NZ_JBYTDV010000001.1, read as the reverse complement.
CACCAGACCTACTGGGACCGTCAGGCCAGCAATACGTGGAACCTCTCTTTATCCAGTTACTTCGATATCGGACGCGTTAAAAACGTCAGCATCAGCGTCGCGGCATACCGCTCGCTGAGTAATGGATCTAATGATGATGGCATGTATGTGAGCCTGTCTCTGCCCTGGGGGGAGAGTGGCACCCTAAGCTACAACAGCCAGTACAGCGGCGGGAGTAATACCCGGAACGTGGGCTACTACAACCGGATCGATGAGAACAATAACTACCGCATCAACGCGGGCACCACGACCCAGGGGCAAGCCACCGGTAGCGGCTATTTCACCCATGACGGGGACAACGCCAGCATGACCGCCAACGCCAGCTATTCCGGTAATGATTACAACGCCTATGGGCTTTCAGTTCAGGGTGGGTTAACCGCCACCGCCGAGGGGGCAGCGCTGCATCGCACCAGCACGCCGGGCGGCACGCGGATCATGGTCGACACCGACGGGGTAAGTGATGTCCCGGTGCGGGGTTCAGGTGGCATCGTGCGCACCAACACCTTTGGTAAGGCGGTGCTCAGCGACGTGAGCAGCTATTACCGCAGCAGCGTCAACGTGGATCTGGACAAACTGCCGGACGACGTCGATGCCACGAATTCCGTGGTACAGGACACCCTGACGGAAGGTGCCATTGGCTATCGCAAATTCGGCATTCTGGCCGGAGAAAAAGCCATGGCGACCGTGCGGCTTACCGATGGAAGTTCGCCGCCGTTCGGTGCGGAAATCCGCAATAAGCAGGGCATTCAGACCGGTATTGTGGGCGAAAAAGGCAGCACCTGGCTGTCCGGGATCCGCCCCGGCGAATATATGGACGTCAGCTGGAACGAAGTCGTGCAGTGCCGAATTGATTTGCCTTCTCCGCTACCTGCGCAGGACAAAGGGCTGCTGTTGCCTTGCCGTCCGCGAGGCAAACAGGAATAACACACCGTGACGCAGGCAGCGCGAAACGAAATCAGGCCGGATGCCCGTTGCTCAATCTCATATCAACAAGTGAAATTATTATGAACATGAACCCGTCAAAAAAATTGATCAAAATTACCCTGAGCGTTATCGCCGTTATGCTCGTCGCCCAACAGGCGCACGCGGCGATTGCGCTGGACAGAACCCGCGTGATTTTTAACGCCGGGCCGCAATCCATGAGCCTTGGCATCAGTAACCAGAATAAATCGTTGCCGTATCTGGCGCAGGCGTGGGTAGAAAACGCCAGTGGGGACAAAATTGAATCGCCGGTGATGGCTGTTCCGCCGCTACAGCGCGTGGAGCCGGGGGCGAAAGGGCAGGTGAAGATCCAGGCTACTGACAGCCTCGGCGCGCTGCCGCAGGACAGAGAATCGCTGTTCTACTTCAATGTGCGGGAAATCCCGCCAAAAAGTGACAAGCCCAACACGCTTCAACTCGCGCTCCAGACGCGCATCAAAATGTTTTACCGCCCGCAGGCGCTGGCGATTAAGCAGGGCAATGACAACGAGGTGCAAAAAAAACTGACCCTGACCCGCCAGGGCGAAGCCTACCAGCTGAATAATCCGACGCCCTATTTTGTGACGATCGTTGCCGCAGCGGCCTCCGCGAAGGGCAATGCCGTCGAGGGTTTTAAACCGGTGATGGTAGAACCCAAAGGCACCATCGCGCTGGGTGCCGGTTCGACGCTGCTGGGCAGCCATCCGGTGCTGACCTTTGTGAATGATTTTGGCGGACGCCCGCAGCTAAACTTCAGCTGCAACGGCAATACCTGTGCGGTCAGTAGCGTCACGGCGGGTTAATTCACCGCGAACTCTGGGGGAAAAGACGATGAGCGGACAAATACATCTGGCGAAAGCCCTGCTGGCAAGTGGGATGCTGTTCTGCACCTGCAGTAGCGCCAGCGATAGCTGGAATGTCCAGGGCGAGCACGGCGTGTTGCAAATCAATGGCTCGCTGATGGAAGCGCCTTGTCTGCTGGATATGCGCTCAGAGTTTCAGGATGTGGCGATGGACAGTTCCGCGCTGGCGAATCTCCGGCATCCCGGTGATACCGGCCAGCCGGTAACCCTGACCTTTCATCTGATGGGGTGCTTTGCCGCCCGGGTGTCAGACAAGGCGATGCCGATGATCAGCTTTTTATCGGCGGCCGATGCCGATGAGCCGACGTTACTCAAGATAGGCGGAGTGTCAGGCGTGGGGCTGCGGATCCTGAACGACCAGGGGCGGCAAATAGCGCCGGGTGAGCGCTATCAGCCGCACTTTACGACGGCCGCTGCCAACACGATGGTTTATCAGGTTATTCCGGTTCGCACTGTTGCGCCGCTGACCACGGGCCCTTTTAAGGCCACGGTGGATTTTCGGATGAGTTATGAATAAAAAAATCACCAGATTAGCTGGCGTAGGGTTCCTGATCGCGTCTGCCTTTAATGTTTACGCCGCTCCCGGAAATACCGGGGACGTTGACTCGCTGCAAATCAATATCTCCGGCACGGTGGTCGCCAACGGCACCTGCACCTTTAACCAGGGCGGCACGCTACAGGTCGATTTTGGTGAGGTAAAGCTGAAAGCGTCGGGCACCAGTACGGTCGGACTGGCAGGCAGTTATCTTCGCCCTATGGTGAGTGACTTTTTCTGTGATGGAGATACGGCAGGGTTACTACAGATGAAATTCACGTCATCTGCCGGGAGTTACCAAACCTATCAGGGGGTTCAGGTGCTGGCTACGGACAAAAGTGTTGTTGGCATTGAGCTGCTGGTTAATGGCACGCCTCAGAATATGGGGGAGTGGTTCACGGTGGATCAGGAGGCCGGACCGGCGCTAAAAGCACAGCTGGTCCAGTTGAGCACTACCAACAGCGATAACGTGGTCAGCGGCGATCTGTTTGCCGCCTCCGGTACGCTGACGCTGGCGTTTAACTGAGATGCGCGTCATGAATAATATAATGTTGTTGAGCCTGCTGCTGACTTGCCTGATGCCTGCCGCCCGCGCAGCACAAACGGGTGACAGCGTGGATTTCACCTTTAAAGGTCACTTTTTGCTGCTCTCTCCCTGCATCGTCAGCGATGACAAGGTGATGAATATTTCCTTTGATACTGTCGGCGTAAAAAAAGTCGATGGTGCGAACTACAAACGGACGATCCCCTACACCGTGGATTGCAAGGGCGAACCAGACAACACGGCGTTGAACATGACTATTGTCGGCGAGGCAGAGAGTTTTGATAACGCGGCGGTCACCACGGACGCGCCGGGTCTGGGGATACAAATTCAGGCTGACGGTCAGCCAATGAAACTGAACACGCCGCTGGCGACAACGCTGGGCGCGCTAAGTTCGCTGAGCTTATCGGCGGTGCCGGTCAAAGATCCCGCCATCGAATTGACCGCGCAAACCTTCTCTGCCACGGCGACGCTTAAGGTGGATTACCAATGAAACAGGCTGTTTGCTGGGCGTACCGGGCCGCGACGTTACTGACGGCCATATTGTCTGTCGTTTCGGTTCATGCCGTCGACGATAACCTGAAATTTAGCGGCATGCTGGTGAGCGATCCCTGCGAGCTGGATCCATTGACGACCGATCTCACGGTGAGTTTTGGCACGGTCATCAAAAAAGGGCTGTACCAGAACGCGCGCACCAGTGCGATACCCTTCACGATTAACCTGATTAATTGCGACATCGCGCAGGGCAATCAGATCACCTTTACCCTCAGCGGCACCGAAAGCACGACGCTTCCGGGCACGCTGGCGGTGACCGGTACGACGGGGATTGCCATTGGTCTGGAAAACCCGGATGGCAGTCCGCTGGCATTGAATAAACCCACTCCAGCTATGGCCTTATCCAGCGGTAACAACAGTTTTTTGCTGAAGGCGTATGTCGCAGGCGAGCCTGACGCTATTCAGGCGCAGACGATAACTACGGGTGATTTCAGCGCCACGGCTACTTTTGAAATGGCTTACCCATAGCCTATTGTCGGATTTGTTATGATGAAAAAATTAAATATTGTAAGGTTATTTTTATTTTTTGTTGGGCTGCTCTTTATTGTGCAACAGGCAGTAGCAAGTATTTCCGGTGCACATGGAATAAATGGTCATCATTGCCCCAGCGGAGGATATGGTTCAAAGTATTTCTCGGCAAATGCTGTAGGTTTAACAATTGATCCTGGGATGTGTACGGTATCATCCAATATGTATCCTCCTCGCTCAGGTTATTACGGAATATTTACAGGTGTAATTATTGTTGATGATGGATATATGTTGCAAGATGCAGTGACAACTCCTGTTTGGCTTGATGGAAACAAAACAATATCAGCTCAGAATGGAACAGCCGTTGGAGGATATCAGGATTGGTTTGCGGTAGCTGCAGGGCAAACCATTGCCGTATGCCAATATCTGCAGGATGATGCCGGTAAATTGTACTATATATCATCAAATCCCAATTGTATCGTTAACGCCCACCCTTTACCGCCAACCCCAGCCCCACCTGACACGGCATGTACCATTAACAGCGGCAACGCCCTAAATGTTAATCTCAATAACGTCGAGCGAGCTCAGCTGCCCACCGTGCCAGGCTCTGGCTCGATGCGTCACCTTCAGATTCCGGTGGATTGCACCGGTGGAGACGTCACCGTCAATATGAAGCTGAACTATACGCCCATAACGTTAGATGCCGGGCAGGTGGTGAAATCGTCGTCCAATGGGCTGGGCGTTTCGATTGTTTACAATAGCAAGGTGATTTCCACTACCGATACCACGCCGATTACTTTTACAAATGGATCTAATTCCGTCGACCTCGCATTTCAGGCCGTGCGCGACCCGACGGTTGAAACAAAAGATATTCCCACCGGAGCATTTACGGCGAGCGCAGTATTAGTGATGACTCAGCAATAAAACACCGAGGGACTGAACGCGATTATTTTTTTAACTTTCAAGGTCAATCATGTCCAGGCGCGTAATATTTTCTTCACCCTATAAACGAATGAACACGGGTGTAACGTTATTATTAATTAGCTGGTTTTGCGGTGGGTTATTGTTTGTATTGCCGAATCACGGTGGGGCGGGATTATCGCTGCCGCAAAATCTGATGGTATGGAGCGTCATGGCGATGATTGCCCTGTGGTGTGTGTGTCATCCCGTCACTCGGCGTCATCCTGAGAGGGAAACGGTGCTTCCTGTCGGGACCGCGATGATAATTGTTGGGGCGGTACTGTGGTCTTTGCCGTTATTCTGGTCACCGCGCGCAGACTGGCAATTTAATGCGATCCAAAAAGTGGTCGCGCTTTGGGGAATGGTTGCGCTGTATCTGCTGTTACTGTGCACCACGTCCTGTCGCCGCCTGCGGGGATGTTGGTTAGCGATAATTGCGACTGCGGCATTGATGCAGGCTGGCTATGCGTTCTGGCAAATCATCGAAATTGACGATTTACCGGGGGGCAGGCCCTATGGCAGTTTTCAGCAAGTTAATGTATTAGCCTCTTTTCTTGCCACCGGGCTCGCCTGTGCGCTGTGGCTATATCTGCAGAACAGCCACCGAATTCTGCATCTTATCTGGAGTGTTGCTTTAGTGACTCTGCCAGCGAGCCTGGTGTTACTGCAAAGTCGCGCGGGCACGCTTGGTGCGCTGTTAGCACTGCTCGTTCTTTTACTGACAATGGGGCGAAATCAAAAGCAGTACGCCGTTGATGCCATCATATTGATCGTGGGCGGTGTCGGGTTGGGGTGTGTCATTCTCTATGCGGGTCACTATTTCAATCTCAATATGATCCCGGTGGTGGATAAAGAAGGGTCGACAACTTCACGTATTTATTTGCTGAAGCTGACCTGGGCGTTAATCAAAATGCATCCTGTCGCGGGCAATGGCTATGGGAGCTTTGAATCGCTATTTGGCCAGATGGCCGAGCGGATAGCTCCTGGCCTGGAAAGCGCCACGGTGCTCTATCCGCATAATGAAATTCTGTATGCCTGGGCCGAAGGCGGATTGATCGCCGTTACCGGTATTTTTTGTATCATCGCGGGTATCCTGCAACGTTTGTGGAGCCGGGGTGGAGCAAGATGGGTCGGGTTCGCGCTGTTATTACCTATCACGCTGCATATGAACCTGGAATATCCTCTCTATCAGTCGATGACGCACGGCCTGACGCTTATCCTGTTACTGGTTGTTCTGGGTAACGGTATGAAACGCAGTCCTGTTAAAGAGACGGAAGCAACGGCTGCGAACTGTCATTTTCCCTTTCGCTATGTGAGCCAGACATGGCGAGTGGTGGCGATGATGATATCGGTCGGCATATTCGTCTTTATGATAACGGGTGTGCAGACTCAGCAGGCATTAACACGGATTGAACAACACCAGCTGGCGCCTTTAGCTTTCAACGAAAAAAGCACTTTGCAGTCGTTGAGCAATCCTTACAGTCAGTACAGCCGTCTGGATTTTGATCGGCATGTTGCCTTATTAGTGAGATTTAATCGCCAGCGTAATAATGCTTCGCTTGAGGAATTTCGCTCCTGGGCCAAAGCCTATCTGGAGGTACATAACGATCCTTCGGTTTATTTCAGTTTATTAAGTATTCTGCGATTTCAGCAGTCACCCTATGCAGAAGCAATTTGCCATCAGGCGAAGGGCCGGTGGTTATCCGACCCAAGATTTGTTTGCAAAAGTTAAGAGAGGATTATCGAGGGGGAGCCGTTTTTTTAAACGTCCAGCTTACGGCCCGTCAGCCACTCCACCATGGCGGGATCGCGGTGAGAAAAGAACCCGCTGGTGGCGGTATCAAGGGCGGCAATCTGCAGCATATCTTCAGCGCTGAGTTCAAAATCGAGAATGTTGATGTTCTCTTCCATACGCTCTTTGCGCACCGATTTCGCCAGCGAAATGATGCCTCGCTGGAAGATCCACCGCAGCACAACCTGTCCCACGCTTTTGCCGTACTTCTGACCCATCGCCGCCAGCACGGGATGCTGGAACAGACCATTTTTACCTTCCGCAAAAGGTGCCCAGGCTTCCGGCTGAATGCCGCGGCTCTGCATCCACGGCACCGCGTGAAGCTGCTGGTTGAAGGGGTTCACTTCAACCTGGTTTACCGCCGGGACAATGTTGTTGAAGGCGATAAGGTCGGCCAGTCGGTCGGGGTGGAAGTTACTCACGCCAATGGCGCGAATTTTTCCCGCCTGCTGCAGCTCTTCCATCGCTCGCCAGGCCCCGTGGACATCGCCATAAGGCTGGTGAATCAGATACAGGTCAACGTAGTCCAGCTGCAGTCGGTTCAGTGAGCGCTCAAATTGGGCTTTAGCCCCCTCGTAATGCGTATCCTGCAGCCAAAGTTTGGTGGTCACAAAGAGCTCGTGACGTGCGATACCGCTCTGTTTCAGGGCGTTCCCGACCTGGGTTTCATTCTGGTAAGACGCCGCGGTATCGATCAGGCGGTAGCCCGTATCAATGGCGTCGATCACGGCGCGCTCGCACTCGGCGGGGTCCGTCATCTGGAAGACCCCAAAGCCCAGCAGGGGCATTTCAATACCGTTGTTCAGTTTTACTGTTTGCATGACGTTTTCCTTCAGCGGGTATGGAGGAAAGCATAACGCGAAATGATTTATCTGATTAGATTGGGTAATACGCTAGGGCTTATGAGTGTGATTCATGAATTTGCTGGAAGAAAAATTCATTTTTTATTTGAGATAAATCAGGGGGAATTCAAAAGAGAGAGAAGAAAGTGCACCAAATCACAGAAAGTGAAATGGTGCGTCCGAGTGGACTCGAACCACCGACCCCCACCATGTCAAGGTGGTGCTCTAACCAACTGAGCTACGGACGCACTGTACAGATTTTTTTGAATGGTGCGTCCGAGTGGACTCGAACCACCGACCCCCACCATGTCAAGGTGGTGCTCTAACCAACTGAGCTACGGACGCATCATGTTGTCTGTGACAACGGGGTCGAATATTAGCGACAGTGAGTGGATGAGGCAAGAGGGAAAATGCAATTTTCTTCCGTATTTCACGCGATTGCTGTATTCCCGCGCAAAATGAGGAGAAAGTAGCCGCCCGAAGGCGGCTTACGGATAATTAACGCGCAGCGCGCTGCAAAATGATAGTCGACGGCTGGCGTTGCAGGAAGCGCATGCGCAACATCATCAGGATCGCAGCGGAGGTTAAGCCGATGATAAAGCCCATCCAGAAACCGGCTGGGCCCATTCTGTCGACCACCAGATCCGTCAGCGCCAGCACGTAGCCGCTCGGCAGGCCGAGCACCCAGTAGGCGATAAACGTGATATAGAAGATCGAGCGCGTATCTTTATAACCACGCAGAATGCCGCTGCCAATCACCTGAATCGAATCGGAAATCTGATACACCGCCGCCAGCAGCATCAGCTGTGAGGCGAGGATCACCACTTCCGGGTTGTCGTTGTAGAGCAGGGCGATTTGCTCGCGCATCACGACGGTGAAGATCGCGGTACAGGCCGCCATGCATACGCCGACCATCAGGCCGGTCCGTGCCGCGGTTTGCGCGTCCAGCGTCGAGCCCTGGCCCAGACGATAGCCGACGCGGATGGTGGTGGCTGCGGCCAGCGACATCGGCAGAACGAACATCAGCGAGCTAAAGTTGAGGGCAATCTGGTGGCCTGCCACGTCGACAATCCCCAGCGGCGACACCAGCAGGGCGACGACCGCAAACAGCGTCACTTCAAAGAACAGCGCCAGCGCGATAGGCAGGCCCAGCTGGACCAGACGCTTCATGACCTCCATATCCGGCTTACTGAAACGCGGCTCGTTACGGATATCACGCATCGAACGCGCGCGTTTGACGTACCACAGCATGCTGATAAACATCACCCAGTACACCGCCGCTGTCGCCACGCCACAGCCCACGCCGCCGAGTTCCGGCATGCCGAAATGACCGTAAATAAAGACGTAGTTCACCGGAATGTTGACCAGCAGACCAATAAAGCCGAACACCATGCCAGGTTTGGTTTTGGCTAACCCTTCGCACTGGTTACGCGCCACCTGGAAGAACAGATAGCCCGGCGCGCCCCACAGCAGCGCCCGCAGATAGCCGACGGCTTTGTCGGCCAGCACGGGGTCGATATTGTGCATGGAGCGAATAATATGGCCCGCATTCCACAGCACAATCATGATAAGAACAGAGACCGAACCGGCGAGCCAGAAGCCCTGGCGCACCTGGTGGGCGATACGATCGCGTCGGCCTGAGCCGTTAAGCTGGGCGATAACCGGGGTTAAGGCCAGCAGCAGCCCGTGGCCGAAAAGAATGGCCGGGAACCAGATAGAGGTACCGATCGCAACGGCGGCCATATCGGTGGCGCTGTATCCGCCCGCCATGACCGTATCCACAAATCCCATTGCGGTTTGAGCGACCTGCGCGATGATCACCGGTATTGCCAGTGCTAATAACTGACGCGCTTCATTCATGTACTTCTGCACGTGAACACCTTTTGTATTGTTGTTATTTGAGAGACTAAAAAACCCGCCAAAACTGGCAGTAAGAAGAAGATGCAGGGGGAATGCCAGCTATTGTAGCGGGGATTCTCTATTTATCTAGTGAAAAAATCGCCAGAAAATGCGCTCCGCTGGCAACCTCTTTTTCCAACTGTTATTGTGATGCGATTAAAACGGTGTCACCACCGTTGGGATAAAACAGGAGTGGTAAGCATGTTTACTGGTATTGTGCAGGGCACCGCAAAACTGGTGTCCATTGATGAAAAACCCAATTTCCGTACCCATGTAGTGGAGCTGCCGGAATATATGCTCGACGGTCTGGAGACCGGCGCATCGGTGGCCCACAATGGCTGTTGTCTGACGGTGACAGAGATTAACGGGAATCGCATTAGCTTTGATCTGATGAAAGAGACGCTGCGTATTACCAATCTCGGCGAGCTGGTGGTGGGCGATATGGTCAACGTTGAGCGCGCGGCGAAATTCAGCGATGAAATCGGCGGGCATTTAATGTCGGGCCATATTATCACCACCGCTGAAGTATCCAAAATTCTGACCTCGGAAAATAATCGCCAGATCTGGTTTAAGGTCCAGGACTCCTCATTAATGAAATACATCCTGTACAAAGGATTTATTGGCGTGGATGGGATTAGTTTGACGGTAGGTGAAGTCACGCCGACGCGTTTCTGCGTGCATTTAATTCCGGAAACCTTGCAGCGTACGACGCTGGGCACGAAAAAACTCGGCCATCGCATTAATATCGAAATTGATCCGCAGACCCAGGCGGTTGTGGATACCGTTGAGCGCGTGCTGGCGGCGAAAGAATTAGCGAGTCAATTGACGTCGGAAGACGAATAAAATAAACCCCGGATAGTCGGGGTTTATTCATTGAAGATGAGCACGTTTGTTGCCGGGTGACGCTGCGCTTACCCGGCCTACAAAAGCCATAACCTCACCGCGCCACGCGCAATCCGTGTTCCACACCGCGGCTAAACACCACCTGCCAGAGCTGAATATCCCGCGCGCGAAACGCCCCTGCACAGGCATTCAGGTAATAGCTGAACATCCGTTTGAAGCGTTCCGAATAGTTATCAGCAATTTCCGGCCATGAGGCGATAAAACGAGAATGCCAGGCCATCAGGGTCGTGTCGTAGTCCGCGCCAAAGTTGTGCCAGTCTTCGACAATAAAATGCGACTCGCTGGCATCGGCAATCTGGCGAACTGAGGGCAGGCAGCCGTTCGGGAAGATGTATTTGTTGATCCACGGGTCAACGGAATGATCCGTCTTTTTGGAACCGATGGTGTGCAGCAAGAAAAGGCCTTCCGGTTTCAGGTTGCGGTCGGCAACCGTGAAATAGGTGCTGTAATTCTTCGGACCGACGTGCTCGAACATCCCCACGGAGACGATACGGTCAAACTGGTCGTCGAGATCGCGATAGTCCTGCAGCAGAATAGTCACATCCAGACCCGCACAGCGCTCCTGCGCCAGCTTCTGCTGCTCGGCGGAAATGGTCACGCCGACAACGCTCACGCCGTAATTTTTCGCCATGTAATAAGCCAGTCCGCCCCAGCCGCAGCCGATATCCAAAACCCGCATGCCGGGCTGAAGCTGCAGTTTTTCGCAGATTAAACGCAGCTTGGCCTGCTGTGCATCTTCAAGGGTGGTGGCGTCTTTCCAGTAGGCGCAGGAATATTGCATGAACGGGTCAAGCATGCGGCTGAAAAGATCGTTTCCGAGATCGTAATGCTCTTTCCCGACAATCCACGCCCGCTTTTTACTTTGCAGATTGAGCAATCGCGCAGAGGCGATACGTAGGGTGTCTTTCAGGCGGTGAGGGAGCTGGTTTTCCAGCCCGGCGCGCAGAACGTTATGGAAAAACATATCCAGCCGCTCGCAATCCCACCAGCCGTCCATGTAGCTCTCGCCCAGACCGAGCGAACCTTCCTGCAGAACGCGTTTGAAAAAATCGGGGTGTTTTACCTGAATATCGGATGGGGCAGACCCGTTAATCGCGACGCCCGCCCGACTCAGTAATTCATTGACGATCCGAAACCAGTCATTGTCCCGGACATTGACTTCTTCTATACACGATGAACTCATAGCTTCTCCATCACCTGCTGTGATCAGAACCTTCAAACAGCGTAGCCGTTTTTTATGGTTTGTGAGAAATCCCACGGTTTTTCCGCGAGGCTAATATCCGACGTAGAACAGAGGAAGGGAGATAACCCTTACCGAAAGGCCTTCCATGGTAAAACGGGAGCACTCCGGCTCCCGTTAACACATAATATTTATCGTATTTGTGTGAAGCAAATTTAGTATAGGCTGCAAAAAACGGTGATTCAACCGAAAGTTATTAGCAGCCTAATCACTAAAATGTCACATAATTGCTGGCGCGATTATGCTTGTGCCGTTTCGCTTACCCGATCTTTCGCTGAGGCCTGCATGCGATAGCCCAGCGCGGCGAGAACCACGGTCGCCAGCATCACGCTGGTGGTGGTCATCAGCGGGGTGGCGATGAGCGCCGAAACAATCAGGCTTGCCAGGAAGCACAGACCCAGCTGCAGCGTGTTTTGCAGCGCCGCTGCACGCCCCGTCGCATGCGGGAACGGACGCAGCGCCTGCGCCACCACGATAGGATAGATCGCACCGTTCGCCACGGCCATCACACAGAACGGGATCAGAATCTCCGTCAGCCCGACGTCTGGAATAAAGCCAACGGCCCAGGTCCCAATCACACTCACCGCGAAGAGCACCAGCAGCCACGGCAGCATCTGCTGTCCCTGCCATTTTTGCAGCGCCGCGCGGCAGCCATAACCGCCGACCAGGAAGGCGATGGTTTGCGGGACATAGCTCAGACCAATCACCGCCGGGCTGTAGCCCATATCGTGCAGAATAAACGGCGAACCGGTCAGCCACGCAAAGAAGCTGGCGGAACAGGCGGCGTAGACCAGCACGTTGCCGCGATAGGCGCGGGAGCGCAGCAGGGAGAGGAAGGTGACGCGATTATCCGTCGTTTCAGCCGGTTTGGCTGGCGCCGGTTTCAGCGCGAAGGCCGGTAACATCAGCACCAGGGTGATGATAAACAGGGTGGCGAAGATTGCCTGCCAGTCAAAATGCACCAGGATCCAGCTGCCGAGCAGCGGGGCCAGGGCCGGAGAAAGACCGACCAGCGGCATGATGGTGGCAAAAATGCGGTTCACGCGTGAAGCGGGATAGTAGTCCGTGACCAGCGCCTGCCAGGTCACCGCCGCGGCACACACGCCGAATGCCTGGATAAAACGCAGTACCAGAAGCCAGGTCGCATCGCGCACCCAGAGCATGCCCAGACAGCCGACGGCAAAAATCGCCAGACCTAAGAGTAAAATCGGTTTACGACCGTAGCGGTCGGAGAGCGGCCCCCACAGCAGCTGCGCGAAGGCAAAACCGGCGAGGAACAGGCTCAGGCTGGCGCTGATGGCGGCGGCTGGGGTCTGTAAATCCGCCTGCATCGCGGCAAACGCGGGCAGGTACATGTCGGTGGCCAGGAAGCCCAGCACGCTTAAGCCGCCGAGCCAGACCAGGAATCCTTTGTTGGGTTGCATTGTTTTTATTTCCTAAAGAGGGCGGGTATTCACTGGCGCAGAGTGTAGGGAGTGCAAACTGCCTTGTGAAACGCTAATATTTGGTGGTTGCATTCAAAAATTTTGCAGGCAAAAAATGTGGTCTGAATATTCCTTAGAAGTGGTTGATGCGGTTGCGCGCAACGGCAGCTTTAGCGGCGCGGCCCAGGAACTGCACCGCGTTCCGTCTGCGGTAAGCTATACCGTGCGTCAGCTTGAAGAGTGGCTGGCGGTTCCGCTGTTTGAGCGCCGCCACCGCGACGTCGTCCTGACGCCTGCGGGCGTCTGGTTTTTGAAAGAAGGGCGATCTGTTATCAAAAAAATGATGATCACCCGCGAGCAGTGTCAGCAGATTGCCAACGGCTGGCGCGGCCATCTCGCCATTGCGGTGGATAACATCGTCAAACCGGAACGCACCCGCCAGATGGTGGTCGATTTTTACCGCCACTTCTCGGACGTGGAGCTGCGCGTGTCCCAGGAGGTGTTCAACGGCGTGTGGGATGCGCTCTCTGACGGCAGGGTGGAGATGGCGATCGGTGCCACGCAGGCGATCCCGGTGGGCGGACGTTATGCCTTTCGCGATATGGGAGCCCTGAGCTGGACCTGCGTCGTGGCGCGCGATCATCCCCTCGCCGCTATTGAAGGCCCGTTGAGCGATGACACGTTGCGCAACTGGCCGTCGCTGGTGCTGGAAGATACGTCCCGATCGCTGCCAAAACGCATCACCTGGCTGCTGGATAACCAGCGGCGGGTGGTGGCCCCTGACTGGGAAACCTCGGCGACCTGTCTTTCCGCAGGGCTGTGCGTCGGGATGGTGCCGGTGCATTTCGCGCGTCCGCGTATCGATCGCGGTGAGTGGGTGGCCTTAACGCTGGAAAACCCGTTCCCGGATGCGGCCTGTTGCCTGACCTGGCAGCAAAACGATATGTCACCGGCCCTGGCGTGGCTGCTGGAGTATCTGGGGGATAGCGAAACGCTGAACAGAGAGTGGCTGAAGGAGCCGGAATAACCGGCCCCTCAGAGGTGATTAACGGCGGTAGTCGCGGAACGGACCGTCGGCGACGGAGCGGCGCTCAATCAGGCGCGGGTGGACTTCAATCGACTGCGACTCTTCGCGTTTGCTGACGATGCGGTCCATCAGCATGTTGAAGGCCGTTTCACCCAGCGAGTCTTTCGGCTGGTGAATGGTCGTCAGCGCCGGGGTGAAGTAGCGGGCGTTGCGCACGTTATCGTACCCGATCACAGAAATGTCCTGCGGGACGCGCAAACCGAGTTCGTCGGCTGCGCAAAGCGCGCCCATCGCCATAATATCGCCGCCGATAAAGACCGCGGTCGGGCGATGTGACTGGGAGACAATCTGCTGCATCGCGCGATAGCCGGACTCCGGCTCGAAGTCGCCCTGCACGATCCAGTTTTCCGGCACCGTGATCAGCGCTTCTTCCATCGCTTTCATGAAACCAGCCAGACGGCCTGCGCCGGTGTTGCGCTCCAGCGGACCCGGGATCACGCCGATTTCGCGGTGGCCGCGTTCAATCAGGTAACGGCCCGCCATGTAGCCGCCTTCGAAGGCGTTGTCGTTCACGGAGTCGGTGAAATCGGCGCGGGTATCGCCCCAGTCCATCACCACCATCGGGATGTGACGGTACTCTTCCAGCATGGAGAGCACGGATTCCGGGTATTCAGAACACATCACCAGCAGGCCATCGACGCGCTTTTGCGCCATCATCGACAGGTAAGCGCGCTGCTTTTCCTGGCTGTTCCAGGCGTTGCCAAGGATCAGGGTGTAGCCCTTCTGGAAGCAGTTTTTCTCAACGGCTTCGATGATCTCCGCGAAATAGGCGGCTTCGCTGCTGGTCGCCAGCAGGCCGATCGATTTGGTGTGGTTCACTTTCAGGCTGCGCGCCACGGCACTCGGGGAGTAGTGCAGCTCTTTGATGGCAGCCCATACGGCGTTGCGCGTCTCTTCCGCAACAAAACGCGTTTTGTTAATTACATGTGATACGGTTGTAGTGGAAACGTTTGCGCGTTTCGCCACATCTTTAATTGTTGCCATTACATGTCACTCCAGACCATATCTTAAACTCCTGAAATACTTAAAGGTAAACGTTTGCCTTCTCTCACCCTTATCTCGCAATGTGAATTGCGATACGCCGGGAAAACGACTCAGAACGTCAGGAGGGGGTCAGTGGCCGGTACGCTTATAAATTTAGCGTGGAATTTTGTCTTATCTTGATGAAAAGGGGAAGAGCAAAAACGGTTATCAGTCTAAATCCAGGAAGATTTTTGGGGTAAACTGTGTAAAAATGAGCAAGCTCACTTTTCGTAAGGTGATTAAAAGGAGAAAAATTGATGAGTACCGATCTGAAGTTTTCGCTGACCACGACCGTTATTGTGCTGGCTTTGATTGTTGCAGCAGGTCTGACCGCAGCCCTGCACTGATTTAAGCGAGGGAGAGTTCTCTCCCTCGTCTCCTCTCCCTGATTGTTACCCATCCTGCAAAAATCTTTTGCTAATTTGTTAACTTCTCATTTTTTGTGATTGATGTCATGCTTTTGCCATCTTAGTCCCGTGTCGCGCGATGACGACGACACGGCATCCGGAGTTAACAATGAAAATCAATTTTCCCCTGCTGGCCCTGGCGATTGGCGCTTTTGGCATCGGCACCACCGAGTTTTCCCCGATGGGGCTGCTGCCCGTCATTGCTAAAGGCGTGGACGTCTCCATTCCAGCGGCGGGGATGCTCATCAGCGCCTATGCAATTGGTGTGATGATCGGTGCGCCGCTCATGACGCTATTGCTCTCCCATCGCGCCCGCCGCAATGCGCTGATCTTCCTGATGGCGATTTTTACCCTCGGCAACGTGCTGTCGGCGATTGCGCCGGATTACACGACGCTGCTGCTGTCGCGCATTCTGACCAGCCTGAACCATGGCGCGTTCTTTGGCTTAGGCTCAGTGGTGGCCGCGAGCGTGGTGCCAAAACATAAACAGGCGAGCGCGGTGGCGACGATGTTTATGGGCCTGACCATCGCCAACATTGGCGGCGTTCCGGCGGCGACCTGGCTCGGGGAAGTGATTGGCTGGCGAATGTCGTTCCTGGCGACCGCCGGGCTGGGCGTGGTGGCGATGATCGCGCTGTTCTTCTCCCTGCCGAAAGGCGAGGCGGGCGAGCGCCCGGACGTGCGCAAAGAGCTGTCGGTGCTGGTGCGCCCGCAGGTGCTGTCTGCCCTGTTAACGACGGTGCTCGGCGCAGGCGCGATGTTCACGCTCTACACCTATATCTCTCCCGTGCTGCATGACATTACCCACGCGACGCCGCTGTTTGTGACGGCGATGCTGGTCCTGATCGGCGTTGGCTTCTCACTCGGGAACTATCTCGGCGGCAAGCTGGCGGATCGCTCGGTTACCGGTACGCTGAAAGGCTTCTTAACCCTGCTGATTGTGATTATGCTCGCCATTCCCTGGCTGGCGCGTAACGAATTCGGGGCGGCCATTGCGATGGTGGTGTGGGGCGCGGCGACCTTTGCGGTGGTTCCGCCGTTGCAGATGCGCGTGATGCGTGTGGCACACGAAGCGCCGGGTCTGTCGTCGTCCGTGAATATCGGCGCGTTTAATCTCGGTAATGCGCTCGGCGCGGCAGCGGGTGGGGCGGTGATTTCGGGCGGGCTGGGATACAGCTTTGTCCCGGTGATGGGGGCGATTATTGCGGCTCTTGGTCTGCTGCTGGTTCTCACATCCGGTCGCAAACAGCCGGAACCGGCCAGCGTGACGGAATAAACCAAAAACGCAGAAGGGCAAAACCCTTCTGCGTGTCTCTTACGCGGCGAAGTTCTTCGCCACAAATTCCCAGTTAACCAGCGCCCAGAAGTGCTCAAGGTAGTTCGGGCGAGCGTTACGGTAATCGATATAGTAAGCGTGCTCCCACACATCGACGGTCATCAGCGGTTTCGCGCTGGTGGTCAGTGGGGTGCCTGCGTTAGAGGTGGAAACGATAGCCAGTTTGCCATCAGCCTCTTTCACCAGCCACGTCCAGCCAGAACCGAAGTTCTTGATTGCGGCGTCAGTAAACTTCGCTTTGAAATCTGCAAAGCTGCCAAACGCGGCATTGATCGCTGCAGCCAGTTCACCGGTCGGTTCGCCACCGGCGTTCGGGGCCAGGCAGTGCCAGTAGAACGTGTGGTTCCAGACCTGAGCCGCGTTGTTGAACACGCCACCTTCAGAGCTACGCACGATCTCTTCCAGCGTTTTGCCTTCAAACGCAGTGCCTTTCACCAGATTGTTCAGGTTAGTGACATAGGTCTGATGGTGTTTGCCGTAGTGATACTCCAGGGTTTCCGCGGAAATGTGCGGAGCCAGGGCGTCTTTTGCATACGGTAATGCAGGTAATTCGAACGACATTGCTTCTCTCCTTATTATAGTGTTGCACGCCAATAACCCTATTGAGTGCATGGATAGAGTAGCAAATTGAAAGGGTATGCAAAAGAGGAACTTACCCTGCCGACGGCGCGGCAGGGCAGGGATTAGCGAATGGTTTTCGGTGTCATCACGCGGCGCGCGCCAACGTAATGGCGAACCCAGTAGTCTTCGCTCAGGGAGGTGATTTGAATGTCCTGGCCGCTGCGAGGAGACTGAATGAATTTCCCGTTGCCGACGTAAACGCCCACGTGATCGGCAGTGCCGCGACCCTGGGTGCGGAAGAACACCAGATCGCCGCTCTCCAGTTCACCGCGATTAACCGACGCGGCATCGCGCAGGTGATACATCTCGTTCGCGGTGCGCGGAATGCGGAACTTCACCAGATCTTTATACGCGTAATAGACCAGACCGCTGCAGTCGAAACCGGTGCGCGGGGAGGTGCCGCCCCAGTGATACGGTTTGCCAATCTGACCCATCAGTTTGTTCATCGCGGTTTTTTGCGCTTTCTGCACGCGCACTTTATGCACCTCAGAGAGCTTCGCCGTTTTGCCCACTTTCACGCAGTTAGTTTTGTGTCCTTTACGCACGGTGCATTTTTCCGGAGTCACTTTTGCGGTGCGGGTCGGTTTGCTTCGGGTTTTACTGGTGAGGGCCTTACTGGAGGTGGACTGCTTGCGAGCGGTGGTGGTTTTTTTCTTTTCGCTTTTACTGGAGCTGGTGGTTTTTTTCTTACGTTCTGTGGTTTTCGCCAGGTGCGATTTCTGCACGGCAGAGTGCCGCGCCTGCTCGGAGGCGTTAGCCGCTGGCGTGAAAACAAGTGATGTAAATAGTAAAGCACAGAGCGTGATCGAGATTTTTGTTATCCGCGCCACTGAGCATTCCTCTGAATTAGGAGCAGGTCATCAATAATGCCTGCGTATGATTTACAAAGCCCGTCGATTCTAATCTAAAAATCTGCGAGAAGTTAATAGCATTTATCGGCAAAAAAGTCTGTTTCGTTAGCGAGTGCAAAAAAAAACGTCAGACTGTTACCTTATTGCTCACTCCTTAAGCGAAACCGCGCGCGGCTTAGGGTTAAGCTATCTTAGGAATGCAACTTCAGCAGACAACCGTTATGATATATACAGGTGACGAAAATGTTATTTTCCGATGTCTGTCTGACCCGCTACAATGTCAGACGAATGCCGTAACAGAAGTTTAAGGAAGCAAGACATGAGCACGACTATTGAAAAAATCCAGCGCCAGATCGCTGAAAACCCGATTCTGCTGTACATGAAAGGTTCACCGAAGCTGCCAAACTGCGGTTTCTCTGCACAAGCCGTGCAGGCTCTGTCTGCCTGTGGCGAGCGTTTTGCTTACGTCGATATCCTGCAGAATCCGGACATCCGCGCTGAGCTGCCAAAATACGCCAACTGGCCGACCTTCCCGCAGCTGTGGGTAGACGGTGAGCTGGTTGGCGGTTGCGACATCCTGATCGAAATGTATCAGCGTGGCGAACTGCAGCAGCTGATCAAAGAGACCGCTGCGAAGTACAAAACCGAAGAGCCAGACGCAGAGTAAGTTTGCTGCGGAGATAAAAAAAGCGACCTGAAGAGGTCGCTTTTTTTTTGCCGGGTGGCGCTGCGCTTACCCAGCCGACGATTAGTTATCTGTTTCGTCGCCCATCGGCAGCGGCCAGCCACCGAGACGCTTCCAGCGGTTCACAATCTCACAGAACAGTTCTGAGGTGCGTTCCGTATCGTACAGCGCCGAGTGCGCCTGGGTGCCGTCGAAATCAATGCCTGCGGTGATACACGCCTTAGAGAGCACCGTTTGTCCCAGCGCCAGCCCGCTCAGCGCGGCGGTGTCGAAGGTGACGAACGGGTGGAACGGGTTACGCTTGAGGGACGCGCGCTCGGCGGCGGCCATCATAAAGCTGTGATCGAAGGTCGCGTTATGCGCCACCATGATCGCGCGATTGCAGTTGCTGTCCTTCATGCCTTTGCGCACCATTTTGAAAATGGCGTGCAGGGCGTCGTATTCACTCACCGCGCCGCGCAGCGGGTTAGTCGGGTCGATGCCGTTAAAGGCCAGCGCTTCGGGCTGCAGGTTTGCGCCTTCGAAGGGTTCAACATGGAAATGCAGCGTGGTGTCCGGTGTCAGCCAGCCCTGTTCATCCATTTTCAGCGTGATGGCAGCGATCTCAAGCAGCGCATCGGTCTTAGCGTTAAATCCGGCTGTTTCTACGTCAATCACAACAGGATAAAAACCACGAAAACGGTCGCACAGACCGGTAAGTTGAGCGTTATCGGACATCAGGGTCTCTTACAAGGGGAAAAAAGCAGTGCGTATTATGGCAAATTTTGCGCGGGGATGCAGTAAAACAACGGGCGCAGAACGCGCCCGGAGGGATCAATTGCCCAGACCGCGACCGGCGTCTTTGGCTTCGATCAGTTCGATTTTATAACCGTCTGGATCTTCAACGAAGGCAATCACTGTGGTACCGCCTTTGACCGGACCCGCTTCGCGCGTCACGTTGCCGCCGTTGCTGCGAATGCGCTCGCAGGCTTCTGCTGCGTTATCCACTTCCAGCGCGATGTGGCCGTAAGCGGTGCCCAGCTCGTAGCTATCGACGTCCCAGTTGTAGGTCAGCTCGATCACCGCTTCGTCACTTTCCGGGCCGTAGCCGACGAACGCCAGGGAGTATTTGTATTCCGGGTTTTCGCTAGTGCGCAGGAGCTGCATGCCCAGTACGTTAGTGTAGAAATCGATAGAACGTTGCAGGTTGCCAACGCGCAGCATGGTGTGAAGTAGGCGCATATTTTCCTCTTAACCACCTCAGTGGCTTATCTTTTTGAACAGAAACGATGTTTTAGTATAGCGGCGAATCATCGCCGCTATCAATGGACAACCGAGGAATTACAGGGAAGGGTAGTCGGTGTAGCCTTCAGCGCCGCCGCCATAGAAGGTCTCTGGACGCTGCGGGTTCAGCTCGGCTTTACGCTGCAGACGCGCCACCAGATCCGGGTTGGCGATGTAATCGCGGCCAAAGGCGACGGCGTCGATCAGCCCTTTGCTGATGAGATCTTCGGCTTTCTCTGGGGTGTACGCCCCCGCGCCGATAATCACGCCCTGGAAGCGCGCACGCACTTTCTCACGGAAGGCTTCGGAGTAAGGCTGACCGCCCGCCCAGTCTGGCTCGGACATGTGCAGGTAGGCGATACCGCGTTTCGCCAGCTCTTCAATCAGATACAGGGCGTCGGCTTCTTCGTTCGGGCCGTTATCCACGTTCTGGAAGGAACCGATCGGGGAGACACGGATACCGATGCGGTCCGGGCTCCACTCCTGGCACACTGCATCTACCACTTCCAGCACCAGACGAGCGCGATTTTCCACGCTGCCGCCGTACTGATCCGTACGCTGGTTAGACGACGGAGAGAGGAATTGATGCAGCAGATAACCGTGTGCCGAGTGCAGCTCAACCAGGTCGAAACCGGCTTCGCGGGCATTGGCGACGGCCTGGCGGAAATCATTCACGATGCCTGGGATTTCGTCGAGTTCCAGCGCGCGTGGGGTAGAGGTATCCACACGAATCGCATGACCGTTTTCGTCACGCAGGGATGTGCGCGTTCCGGCGTTCAGGGCAGAAGCGGAAACCGGTGCCTGGCCGCCAGGCTGAATGCTGTTATGGGAGATACGGCCCGTATGCCACAGCTGAACCGCGATGCGGCCATCGTCAGCGTGAACACCGGCAGTGATTTTTTTCCATGCGGCGATCTGCTCTGGGCTGTGCAGGCCCGGAGCGCCCGCATAACCTTTCGCCTGCGCGGAGATTTGCGTCGCTTCGGAAATGATCAGGCCGGAGCTGGCGCGCTGGCGGTAGTATTCGCCCATCAGCGGCGTCGGGATATCACCCGGTTCGATGCTGCGCAGACGAGTCAGCGGGGCCATCAGTACGCGGTTTGGTGCAGTAACCGCACCGATTTTCAGTGGGGTAAATAATTTTTCAGTTGACATCATGACTCCTGAGTAGACCGGTCGACTAGTGATTTGGTAAATAAAAACGCCTGTTAAACGCCAGGCGCTGTAATGCTGTTCTTCACATGCGCCAGTGCGCTTTCAAGCGGCACGGCGCTGCGGGAAATTTTGGCCTGCAAATTTGCGCCTAACCACAGCGCATATAACACCTGGGCCTGAGTCAAAGGATCGCCGCTAAAATTCAGCGTTTTTTCATCGCGACCTTTTTCCAGCGCCTGAGCCAGCAGGGCGATCACGCCGCTGGCCCCTTTGTCCATCGCCGTGCGCATATCCTCTGAGAGATCGCACACTTCGGCGGACAATTTGACGGTCAGGCAACCGCTGATAATGCCCTGCTGGCAGAACTGGTTCAGCGTTTCCTGATAATAGTTGAGCACACGATCGCGATAGCACCCTTCGCCGCTGGCAAAGTGGGTAGCGAGACGCTGATGGTACCCGGCATAGTGCCGTTCCAGCATCGCCACGCCAAACGCCTCTTTGGAGCGGAAGTAGTGATAAAACGAACCCTTCGGCACCTCAGCGGTTTTTAACAGCTCGCTAAGACCCATTCCGGTAAACCCGCGATGCATGCAAAGACGCTCGCCGGTAGCCAGAAGATGTTCGCGTGTATCGTGTTCAGTATTTTTGCCCATGGCGCTTAATGTACTAGACCAATCGGTCTAATGCAAGTCTCACGATTTACGACAGGTGTTGATGATGTCCATCTGCGGCTGATAAACCGCTGATTTGACGTTCATCATGCCGAGAACCGTCGAGAACAAATTATCCTGAGAAACCGCCGTTTTGGCCGCCTGATCGCGTAAGCACGGCTCGTTGATGCTGTAGCTGTTCACGTAGTCCGGCGACAGCCAGAACATAAACGGAATGTGCGTCTGCTGCGCAGGGGCAATCAGGTACGGCGTACCGTGCAGATACAGGCCGTTTTCACCCAGCGACTCACCGTGATCGGAGAGATAAATCAGGGCGGTATTCATCGTCGTCTGACGCGCTTTCAGGGCATCAATGGTTTTGCTGACCACGCTATCCGTATAGAGGATGGTGTTGTCGTAGGTATTCATCAGCGCCTGATGGTCGCAGTCCTGGATCTGGTTGGTGTCGCAGGTCGGGGTGAACTGGCGATACTCCTTCGGATAGCGCTGGTAGTAGGCCGGGCCGTGGCTGCCCATCAGGTGGATCACCAGCACCGAATCCTGCTTCAGGCCATCGAGCACGTTGTCCAGACGGTGCAGGTTCACGTCGTCGATACAGGATTTATCCTTGCAGAACTCATCCAGTTTCCACTGGGTCATGTCCGTATGCGGGATACGATCGCACGCCCCTTTACAGCCCCCGTCGTTTTCACGCCACAGCAGGTTAACGCCTGCGTGCGCCAGCACATCGAGCAAGCCTTCCTGATGACGCGCCAGATCCGCGTCGTAATTTTTGCGCGGCATGTTGGAGAACATGCAAGGTAAGGAGACCGCCGTTTCAGTGCCGCAGGAAGAGGCCTGTGGGAAGTTAATCATGTTCTGTTTTTTCAGCTGCGGGTTGGTGTCACGCGCATAGCCGTTCAGCGAGTAGTTTTCCGCACGAGAGGCTTCGCCGACGACCAGCACCAGCACCGTCTTTTTCTTCTGCGCCAGAATCACCGGCCCTTTCTGAGCGTCCTGGCCGATGCGCACCAGCGTCTGATCGCCTGCAAACCAGCGGTTTTTGCTGTATTTGGCGATGGCGCTGACGTAGTTCGCCGGAGTCACCATCTTGACGATGCTTTTGTTGTTGCGGAACAGGGAGGCGTAATCTTTATAGAAGACGGAGGCGACCAGGATAATCACCATCAGCGCCCCGAGGATTGCGGCAACGCGCATCAGGAGCGTGTACCACCATTTACCGGAACGAATGCGAACAAAGATCAGCACGATGGACGGGATCAGACCGATAGCGGCAATCCACAGCAGCATCTGCGGAGTCACCAGCGCGGTGGCTTCCTGCGAGTTGGTCTCGAAGACGTTCACCATCATGTTCTGATCGATGACGGCACCGTAGGTGTACATAAAGTACGTCGCCCCGGCGCAGCCCAGGGTCAGCAGGATCATCAGCGGCTTACGGATAAACGGAATATTGAGCAGGCTGAAAACAATCACCCAGCCACAAAACAGAACCAGCGGAACGGACGCCGCAAACAGAACATCGTGCAGATGAGCGGGGGCAATAATCTCCCAGCTGCGTTGAATAAACAGCGCATTCAGCACGGTAAAGAACAGGGCACAACCCAGAGTGAATTTAATATCGTTACACTGTAACTTTTTAACGGACCACATCATAAAGAAACCATCTGTTTTATTGATGAGGCGAGTATAGGGAGTGAAGATTAGTGAAACCTTAATGCCACAATTCTGTGTTAAAGCCCTTGCAGACGCCGCAATTAGCGTCTTCACTGAAGGTGAGAATCGATTTCGGGAGGTGCGTGTGGCAGAGCAACTGGAGTTTTTCCCCATCCAGAGCCCGTGCCGGGGAATTTGTCAGTCTGATGAGCGCGGTTTTTGCCGGGGCTGCATGCGCAGTCGCGATGAGCGTTTCAACTGGCAAAACATGAGCGACGTGCAGAAACAGGATGTCATCCGTCTGTGTCGCCAGCGGTTACTGCGCAAATTACGCGCAAACAAACCGTCGGATACCGAAGAACCCCAGCAACCTTCACTTTTTTAGCGGTGGATATGCGTATACTCATGACATCACTTCCTTGAGGAAATTGTTATGGTTCAGCGTATTGCCCTTGCCCCGCAGGGCCCAGAGTTTTCGCGTTTTGTCATGGGTTACTGGCGTTTGATGGACTGGAATATGTCCCCGCGTCAGCTGGTCAGTTTCATTGAGGAACATCTCGACCTCGGGATTACTACCGTTGATCACGCCGATATCTACGGCGGGTATCTGTGCGAGGCGGCGTTTGGGGAAGCCCTGAAGCTGGCTCCGCATCTGCGTGAGCGCATGGAGATTGTCTCCAAATGCGGCATCGCCACCACCGCTCGCCCAGAAAACGCCCTCGGTCATTACATCACCGACAGCGATCACATCATCAAAAGCGCCGAGCAGTCTTTGGTGAATCTCGCCACCGACCATCTCGATTTGCTGCTGATCCACCGTCCCGATCCGTTGATGGACGCCGATGAAGTCGCGCAGGCGTTCCTCGCGCTGCATCAGAGCGGGAAGGTACGTCACTTTGGCGTGTCGAACTTCACCCCTGCACAGTTCGCGCTGCTGCAGTCTCGTCTGCCGTTTACCCTGGCAACAAACCAGGTGGAAATCTCCCCGGTTCATCAGCCGCTGCTGCTGGACGGCACGCTGGATCAACTCCAACAGCTGCGCATTCGTCCGATGGCCTGGTCTTGCCTGGGCGGCGGTCGTCTGTTCAATGACGACGAATTCCAGCCGCTGCGCGATGAGCTTGAAACCGTTGCCCGCGAGCTGAACGCCGAGAGCATTGAGCAGGTGGTGTACGCGTGGATCCTGCGTCTGCCATCGAAACCGCTGCCGATTATCGGCTCTGGTAAAATCGAACGTGTGCGTTCAGCGATCGCTGCCGAAGAGCTGCAGATGACGCGTCAGCAGTGGTTCCGCATTCGCAAAGCGGCGCTCGGTTACGACGTACCTTAATCGTCTATGCCGATGACTTTCCGGTGAAATCCTTGCCCCTGGTCTAAACTTTAGGGGCAAAATCAACCCGAGGAGGTCATATGAAGCGTTTTGCTCTGGCAGTGATGACGCTGGTGGTTTGCGCAGGCGCGCAGGCTGCCAGCGACAAAGTTGAAATGAATCTCGTCACCTCGCAGGGGATCGGCCAGTCCATCGGCAGTGTCACCATCAGCGAAACCGATAAAGGGCTGGAGTTTGCGCCCGATCTCAAAGCTCTTCCTCCCGGTGAACATGGCTTTCATGTTCATGCCAAAGGCAGCTGTCAGCCCGCCATGAAAGACGGAAAAGCCTCGGCAGCTGAAGCGGCTGGCGGCCATTTTGACCCGCAAAAAACCGGTAAACACGAAGGACCGGAGGGCGCAGGGCACGAAGGCGACTTACCGGTGCTGGTGGTTAACAATGACGGCAAAGCCACCGATCCGGTGGTGGCTCCGCGTCTGAAAAAACTTGAAGAGATAAAAGGCAAAGCGCTGATGATTCACGTCGGCGGGGATAACATGTCCGATCAGCCTAAACCTCTGGGCGGTGGCGGGGCGCGTTATGCCTGCGGGGTGATCTGATCCGTAATCGTCCCTGGCGGCGGAGCCTGTTCCAGCTGAGAGAGCGAACAGTGCAGACGCCAAATCAGCGACGCGAGATCGCGCGCTGCCGGTAGATGGTGGCGCGCCAGCGTATCGCAAATGCGCTGTAGCTCGGCGAGCGTCACCGCCAGCGGGCGCTGCTGAACGCCGCGTTTGCTCATCACGTCCCGGAGCAGAGAAATGCAGATATCACGCACCTGCGAAAGGGGATCGGAGCGGGTTTCCCATGCGCGCAACTGCCACACCACATGCGAACAGTTCAGAAGCACCACGCCCCAGCGCAGCAGCCAGCGACGCGACAGCTCATCCTGGCTGTTATTCAGCTGACTCACGTGATGATAAACCAGCGATTCGTATTCACTCTCACGCAGGTGCGGCTTGCGGCTGAGCTGATCGACGAACCCTGCGCGCAGCTCGCGGATGTGTCGCCGACTTTTCCGCGCGTCCGAGCCGGGGCGCAAGACCGCAAAGGCCAGCCACGCCAGCCCCACGCCCAGAATCTTCGCCAGATTGTCATTCATAAAGTCGGCAAAATTGTAAACCGGCGGATTGGTGACGGAAATGAACGAACCCATAAAGACGATCAGTTGCCCCCACAAACCCGCGAGTTTCGGCATCTGCAATTTAAGCAGTTGCATCGTGGTGAGCAGCGGGAACAGGAACAGCAGGAACTGCCACAGATCGGTGATTTGCACTATCAGCCCGAACTTCACGGCGAAGCTGAAGAGCGAGAGCAGCACCAGCGTGCGCATCAAAAGGGTCAGAGAGTTAAACGGCGAGGCAGCCACGGAGTAGAGTACGCAGCTGATCGCCGCCAGCGTCAGCGCCGCCGAGCCCGATTCCCACTGGGTGGTGATGCTCCAGGCACCGACCAGCGTCAGGGCGCAGAAGGTGCGAAAACCGCTCCATAGTGCTTCTTTGTTATCCGTATGCCTGGTCAACGCAGGGCTGCCCGGCACGTTAAATTCGGTAATAGGTGTGGCATTTTCAACGGCGTTGATCCAGCGACTGCTGCGCAGGTATAAGCGGCAGAAGTAGAGCAACCGCTGCCAGAACGCGCGATGGCGGTAATCAAACTCATCCGTCGGCGCGAGAGGCGCAATGATACGCGCCACTGCCAGCATATCCGTCTGCGGATTCGCCAGCGCCGCCAGCAGACGGTCGATCACTTCGCGCGTGTTGTCCGGCGGATTGGGCCAGTTGAGCAATATCCGGCGCAGGCCCGAAAGGGCGCTGGTCATTCGCAACTGCTGGTGGAGAAGGTAGTTCAGTAATTTGTTCTGCCGACGAAAACGGTAATGGCTCCAGAACGCCTGGATGCGCAGGAGGTTCATGGTCAGGATCTGGCCGATGACTTTCTCGTGGGCCAGGCGAACCGCATCGCTGGAGTCGGGCTGCCAGAGCAGGCTGGCGTGCTCCAGCAGGCGCGCATGCATGTTTTTTAACGCCGTGATGAGCGTGGTGCCGTCAGAGGTGCTCGGCAGGATCATCATCATCACCCCGCCGCACAAAATACCGATGATCACTTCGCACACGCGCGCCTGGGCGATATCCCAAAGCTCCGTGGTGTCGAGAATATTGACCACCGGAAAGGCGATAATCGCGGCGGTATAGCCCGCCAGCTGGAACGCGTAGGCGACGTTGTTTGTAAAATGGGCGCAGGCCCAGGTACAAACGCCGAGCCAGGCGGCCATGCTGAGTAAAAAGAGCCAGGGATCGTTGAGGGTATGTCCGGCGATAATCAGCGCCGCCGTCGCCCCGAGCAGGCTCCCGGCGACGCGCCCAAGACTTTTACTGATGACGCCGCCGACGGTCGGAAAGCTGACCACCGCCGCAGAAGTCATCGCCCAGTAGGGCTCATCCAGATTCAGGTAATAGGCCACCGACAGGGCCAGGCACATGGCGATCCCGTTGCGCAGGGCGTAGCGCCACTGCGCCGGGTTTGCTTTAAACCACGGCATTTTACGCCAGGAGAAAGCAGAGAGGTCCATCAGTGGGCTCCGATCGACACGGTACAGGTGGTCCCGGAGACCAGGGTGATATCGTTCGGCAGGTTATCGAACTCCACGCGAACCGGCACGCGCTGGGCGAGGCGCACCCACGGCACGTTAGGTTTGATATCAGGCACCAGGCCGGAATCGGTCTCGACGCTCTGATCGTAGATTGCGCGGCCAATGCTGGAAACGTGACCCTGTAACACGCGGGAGCCGCTGTACAAGGTGATACGCGCGGCAGCGCCTTCCTGAATGTGGCGAAGTTTGGTCTCTTCGAAATAGCCCACGACATAGAAAGAGTGGCTATCCACAAGGGCGAACAGCGGTTTTCCCTGGGTGGCGTAATCCCCTTCGCGGGTGGATAAGTTGGTCACCCAGCCGTCAACGGGCGCTTTGACCACCGTCTGCGTCAGCTGCCATTGCGCCTGTTTCAGCGTCGCTTCTGCCACTTCCACGCTGGCCTGCATCGCTTTCACGTTAATGTTCGCGGTATCGAGATCTTCGGCGGAGATAAAGTTTTGCGGCAGATGGCGGCGGCGGTTGGCTTCGTTATTGGCTTTCGCCAGATCCGACTGCGCTTTTGCCAGCTGCGCCTGGGCATTCAGCACCGCGATATGGTAGGGCGTTTCATCGATGCGAAAGAGCACATCTCCCGCTCTGACTTTCTGATTATCTTTCACCCGCAGCGTGGTGATACTTCCTGAGACTTGCGGGGTAATGCTCACCTGCTCAGCGCGGATTTTGCCGTCGCGCGTCCAGGGAGACTGCATGTAATAATTCCATAACCACCAGCCAGCGACCAGCGCCAGAGCCAGCACCAGCAGGCTCGAAAAGTATTTAACGGTTTTCAGCGACATATTCACCACGCAATCAACAGAGCCAGACCAAGACAGACCGAAAGGGTAAACAACGAAAGATCCATCAACATGGGATGCCAGATTTCACCGGAATACATCCAGTCACGAAGCAGTCGGTGTGCCACAAGCCAGATCAAAAAGCCCAACATCACGGCTTTGAAAATCGGGGGGAAATAGACAGATGCGCCGACAATCAGGTCCTGTAGGGGTAAACCCGCGGAGCTATAAGAGAACTTCACGAGAAGAGATCCTTTGCTGTGGAGAAGAGGCGAGTGTTAACACGATGAAGCGCCTTCAATAAGTGTAAATCATTCGTTCGATTTTGATGAATGCAGTATTGCATTTGTTTTGCCAATATAAATGCTGCACACTATTCTAAAATCAGTATAATAACTTAGCAAGCTAATTATAAGGAGATGAAATTGGAATCGCCATTAGGTTCTGATCTGGCAAGGTTGGTGCGCATCTGGCGTGCTCTGATTGACCATCGCCTGAAACCTCTGGAATTGACACAGACGCATTGGGTTACGCTGCATAACATTCATCAGTTGCCGCCCGAGCAGTCACAAATTCAACTGGCAAAAGCGATTGGCATTGAGCAGCCGTCCCTGGTGCGCACGCTCGATCAACTGGAGGAGAAGGGACTGATTTCGCGTCAGACCTGCGCCAGCGACCGCCGTGCCAAACGTATTAAGCTCACTGAAAAAGCAGCGCCTATCATCACTGAGATGGAAGCTGTGATCAGTAAAACGCGCGGTGAAATCCTCTCCGGGATCTCACCGGCCGAGCTGGAACAGCTGATTGACATGATTGCTCGCCTTGAGCAGAACATCAATGAGCTCCAGACCCGCGACTAACGTCATAACAAAGCCTTGCATCGCAAGGCTTTCTTTTTAGCTGAACACCACCACCCGATTTCGTCCCGTCTCTTTGGCCTCATACATCGCCTTATCCGCACGCTCGACGCACTCTTCAGCGGTCACGGCAGAGGAGGTCGCGGTATAGACCCCCATGCTGATGGTGATCGGTTCCGGTAGTTCCCCGTGCGTGGTTTCGCGATCAAAACTGGCTAACAGAATACGGATCCGTTCAGCCACCTGTTTAGCCGCCTCTGACGAGGTATTGGGCAGCAGTAAAACAAACTCTTCGCCGCCGATGCGCGCGGCAATATCCTGTGGTCGTACGGAGTCCATCAGCAGGTTGGATACAAACTGCAACACCTTGTCGCCCTGCAGATGCCCATAGGTGTCGTTGATGCGTTTGAAACGGTCGAGATCGCTCACTATCACCGACACGGGTTTGGAGCCGGTAGTGGTACTGAGGGAGTGATTCAAGGATTCGTAAAAATAGCTGCGATTGTAGAGGCGCGTGAGGGCATCACGAATCGAGTTCTGGTACGACTGCTGATATTTCAGATGCGACTGGCGATAGAGGCTAAACACATCCTGCAGCAGGGTGAAGATAATCACCAGGGTGGCGATAGCTTCAAAAAATCTCGCCCGGTACCAGACGAACCCTCCCACATAGTCGGTGGTCATCAGCGTCGATAAGGTAATGATATAGCAGACACACAGAAAACAGCCGCTCAGCCAGAATAGATTTCTCAGACGAGTAATAACCAGCATGGTTATTAATGTGCTCACCCAGAACAGGATCAGGATAATATTAATGACTTGCGTCCATAATATCGTGTTCTGTCGGGTGTCATTATTGACTAGATCCAGCGAGAGCAACGCGCTATGGCTGGAGTAGAGCCACGCGAGAATTATCATCAGCGCGGTAAAAATAAATAATAGCCCTACGATGGATCCGTACATTAACCGTGTTAATGCCGAGTGACGCAATGTAAAAAGTACCGTCGAAAGCGTAAACAGACTGGCCATCATAATGTTGCGCATCATGAAATAAATCATCGCATCGTTATAGTTATTAGGATGCAGGCTGTATGGGTTTAGCCACGTCGGGAAGCAGCTCAGGGTTCCCGCCATCAGTAGCGCTGAGCCCACAAAGGCAAAGGCGATGGCGAGCAGAAACACGCGCTGTTTGTCGCACCAGTATTTCATGATCATAAAAATGGCAATAAACAGATGAAACACCAGCAGAAATACGGTCAGCGTCGGGAATAAAAATGGTGACAGCGTCGGGACAGTACGTTCTATATTATTAAATATCGCATGTAATATGCCAAAGAAAACGAGGCAAGTTAGAGCGAAGGAAACATATCGGTTTCCCAGATGTCGGTTAATCACAATCATACGTTTGTTAGCGGGCAGATATTGCGTTATTGAGCTGAAGGAACGAACGTGGAGACTAGCGTGACGACGTGGGAAATACTTTGCGCAGGAACAAGGGAAACGTCATTAATTAATTCACATATTACATGTGTTTAATTTTATTAATGAATTGGGGGGGAGAGTAATGGATGTGGCCGAAAGCCACATCCATTAAGGAATTAGCGTGGGGAAACAGTGACCTGGCTACCGTTGCTCGCCAGTACAACACGCTGACCGCTAGAGAATCGAGTGTTGCCCTGTTTCTGCACCACCATGATGGTGTTGCCGTCGTCTTTACGGATTTCCAGCTCAACGCCCTGGGTTTTGTTCATCGCACCCTGAACGCCCTGACCGGCTACGCCACCGGCAACCGCACCTGCGGCTGTCGCCAGAGAACGCCCGGTGCCACCACCGACGGTGTTACCCAGGAAACCACCCAGCACAGCACCGCCAATTGCGCCAATCACGTTGCTGTCATCGCCGCCTTGGATCTGAACCGGACGCACGTTAACAACAGTACCGTAAGTGACGTTTTGCACTTGTTTGGCTTCGGAGGCAGTGTAAACGTCACCGGAAAGGGAGTCGTTATTCACGCAGCCAGCCAGAGTTAAACCAATCAATGAAACGCCCAGTACACGTAAAATCATTTGAATCTCCTGTTCACCCAAAACGCTCAATCTGAGCATCCGTTATGGCTCAATTATATGGCATCGGCAGCCATAGATCATATCTTTGCACTAACAATAAGAAAATTGTACTTGAATTTAGCTTAACGAGACATAAACGGACGGCCTGGGGTGTTTGAGATCTGACATTGTTAAAAAATATTATCGCGTCATAGAAATGACCCTAAGTTTATGGTGGAGTGTTTACCCCAAGCCCTGAAAACTTAAGGAAAGCGCATGAAATCGGGTCGCTATATCGGTGTGATGTCTGGCACCAGCCTTGACGGTGTCGATGTTGTCCTTGCTGCAATTGATGAGAATATGGTGGCGCAGCAGGCCAGCCTGACCTGGCCGATCCCCGTTGAGCTGAAGGAAGCGATTCTGAGCATTTGCCAGGGCCAACAGCTGACCCTGTCGCAGCTGGGGCGGCTGGACGTACAGCTGGGATCGCTGTTTGCTGATGGCGTGCTCGCACTGATGCAGCAGGAAAATCTGCAGCCGAAAGACGTGGTGGCGATTGGCTGTCACGGTCAAACCGTCTGGCACGAGCCGGTCGGCGACGCGCCGCATACAATGCAGATTGGCGACAACAACCAGATCGTGGCGAAAACCGGTGTGACGGTGGTGGGCGATTTCCGCCGTCGCGATATCGCGCTCGGTGGGCAGGGCGCGCCGCTGGTTCCGGCGTTTCACCAGGCGCTGCTGGCGCATCCAGTTGAACGCCGGATGGTGCTTAATATCGGCGGTATCGCCAATCTCTCCATGCTCATTCCAGGCCAACCGGTGCGCGGCTACGATACCGGCCCCGGCAATATGCTGATGGATGCCTGGATCTGGCGTCAGCGCGGCAAAGCCTACGACAAAGACGCACAGTGGGCCAGCGAGGGGAAAGTGATCCTCCCGCTGCTGCAATCGATGCTGAGCGACCCCTATTTTGCGGCTCCTGCGCCGAAGAGCACCGGTCGGGAATACTTTAACTACGGCTGGCTTGAGCGTCAGCTGACGCCGTTCCCGGCGCTGGCCCCGCAGGATGTGCAGGCGACGCTGGTGGAGCTGACGGCAATCTCAATCTCTGAACAGGTCTTGCTGAGCGGCGGCTGTGAACGCCTTCTCGTGTGCGGTGGCGGGAGCCGTAACCCACTGGTGATGGCGCGTCTCGCCGGGCTGCTTCCTGGCACCGAGGTGACCACCACCGATGTGGCCGGGATTAGCGGGGATGATATGGAAGCGCTGGCCTTCGCCTGGCTTGCCTGGCGCACGGTCGCCGGACTGCCGGGAAATCTGCCCTCCGTCACCGGTGCGCGCGAAGCCAGCGTGCTGGGCGCCATTTTTCCGGCCAACCCACGTCAGAATCAGAGTTAACTGAAACAAAGCCCGGTCTGTTACGGTTAAAATCCACAGGAATACAGGAGGGTGACTTCACCCTCCATGACCAGGATAGTCTTCGGAACAGGCCCATGAAAAAACTTCTGCTTGCTTTTGCCCCTCTCTTACTTGCGGGTTGTAGCTACTACAACCAGTTCGTCGATCGCATGAACACCGACACGCTGGAATATCGCTGCGATGAAAAACCGCTGACCGTGAAGCTGAATAACCCGCGTCAGGAAGCCAGTTTCATCTATGACAATAAAGTGCTGAACCTGAAACAGGGAATGTCCGCCTCCGGGGCGCGCTATACCGATGGGATTTACGTCTTCTGGTCGAAAGGTGACGATGCCACCGTCTATAAACGCGACCGCGTCGTGCTGAACAACTGCGTGCTGCAGAATCCGAAGCGTTGAGATTTTTCCAGGGGCGGCGCACAATAGCGCCACCCAATTCTAATTTCAGCTAACGCCATGTCAGATAACGATGAATTGCAGCAAATTGCGCATCTGCGCCGTGAATACACCAAAGGCGGTCTGCGTCGCCAGGATCTTCCCGCTGAACCCCTCGTCCTTTTTGAGCGCTGGCTGAAACAGGCCTGTGAGGCCAAACTCGCCGATCCGACGGCGATGGTCGTTGCTACCGTCGATGAGCACGGCCAGCCGTATCAGCGCATCGTTCTGCTGAAACACTACGACGAAAAAGGGCTGGTGTTTTACACCAACCTTGGCAGCCGTAAGGCCCATCATCTGGAAAACAATCCGCGCATCTGCCTGCTGTTCCCGTGGCATATGCTGGAGCGTCAGGTGATGGTGACCGGCAAAGTCGAACGCCTTTCAACGCTGGAAGTGCTGAAGTATTTCCATAGCCGTCCGCGCGACAGCCAGATCGGTGCCTGGGTCTCCAAACAGTCGAGCCGAATTTCGGCGCGCGGCGTGCTGGAGAGCAAATTCCTCGAGCTGAAACAGAAATTCCAGCAGGGCGAAGTGCCGCTCCCGAGCTTCTGGGGTGGATTCCGCGTGCCTGTCGAACAGATGGAGTTCTGGCAGGGCGGCGAACATCGCCTCCATGACCGCTTTTTATACCAGCGCGACAGCGACGCGTGGAAAATCGACCGACTGGCCCCGTAATCCGCGAAATTTGTTGTCGTAAGCGCTAGCGCTGGATGGGCTGGCGCTTTATTCTATGTCACTTTCGCGTTAGGCGAAAAGTCGTGTACCGACAGAGGTGCAGTCGTTTATACATGGAGAATTTGATGGCAAGCAGTAACTTGATTAAACAATTGCAAGAGCGGGGCCTCGTGGCCCAGGTGACGGACGAAGCAGCGTTAGCAGAGCGACTGGCGCAAGGCCCGATCGCGCTCTATTGCGGCTTCGATCCCACCGCTGACAGCTTGCACTTGGGGCATCTTGTTCCATTGTTATGCCTGAAACGCTTCCAGCAGATGGGCCATAAGCCTGTGGCGCTGGTGGGTGGTGCGACCGGTCTGATTGGTGACCCGAGCTTTAAAGCCGCCGAGCGTAAACTGAATACGGAAGATACCGTGCAGGAGTGGGTGGATAAAATTCGCAAGCAGGTTGCGCCATTCCTCGATTTCGATTGCGGCGAAAACTCCGCGATTGCGGCCAACAACTACGACTGGTTTGGCGGCATGAACGTGCTGACTTTCCTGCGTGATATCGGCAAGCACTTCTCCGTTAATCAGATGATCAACAAAGAAGCGGTCAAGCAGCGTCTGAACCGTGACGATCAGGGCATCTCCTTCACCGAGTTCTCCTACAACCTGCTGCAGGGTTATGACTTCGCCTGTCTGAACAAACTGCACGGCGTGGCGCTGCAGATTGGTGGTTCCGACCAGTGGGGCAACATCACGTCCGGTATCGACCTGACGCGTCGTCTGCATCAGAACCAGGTCTTCGGTCTGACCGTTCCGCTGATCACCAAAGCCGATGGCACCAAATTCGGTAAAACCGAAGGCGGCGCGGTCTGGCTCGATCCGAAGAAAACCAGCCCGTACAAATTCTACCAGTTCTGGATCAACACCGCCGATGCGGACGTTTATCGCTTCCTGAAGTTCTTCACCTTCATGGACATTGAAGAGATCAATGCGCTGGAAGAAGAAGATAAGAACAGCGGCAAAGCGCCTCGCGCGCAGTATGTGCTGGCCGATCAGGTCACCAGCCTGGTGCACGGTGAAGAAGGCCTGGCGGCGGCGAAACGCATTACTGCCAGCCTGTTCAACGGTACGCTGAGCGATCTGAGCGTGGAAGATTTCGAGCAGCTGGCGCAGGATGGCGTGCCGATGGTTGAGATTGAGAAGGGCGCAGACCTGATGCAGGCGCTGGTGGATTCCGAGCTGCAGCCGTCCCGCGGTCAGGCACGTAAAACAATCGCCTCTAACGCCATCACCATCAACGGTGAAAAGCAGGCCGATCCGGAGTACACCTTCGCAGAGAGCGACCGCCTGTACGGCAAATACACGCTGCTGCGTCGCGGTAAGAAGAATTACTGTCTGGTTTGCTGGAAGTAATCACAAGTGTTTGAGGGGCGTGGGTAACCACGCCCCTTTCTTTTTTCAGGGTTGTGGTAAGAAAAATGAATAACATCCTCGCCATTCAGTCCCACGTTGTTTTTGGACATGCCGGCAACAGCGCCGCTGAGTTTCCGATGCGCCGCCTCGGCGCCAACGTCTGGCCACTCAACACCGTTCAGTTCTCCAATCATACGCAGTACGGCAAATGGACGGGCTGTGTGCTGCCCGCGTCGCATCTGACGGAGATTGTGCAGGGTATCGCGGATATCGACCAGCTGAAGCGCTGTGACGCCGTGCTGAGCGGTTATCTCGGCTCTGCAGAGCAGGGCGAGCATATCCTCGGTATCGTGCGTCAGGTGAAAGCGGCGAACCCGTCGGCCAAATTTTTCTGCGATCCGGTGATGGGTCATCCGGAAAAAGGCTGTATTGTCGCGCCGGGCGTGGCGGAGTTCCACGTGCGGCATGCGATGCCCGCCAGCGACATTATCGCGCCGAATCTGATCGAGCTTGAAATCCTGTGCGAACACCCGGTGAACAGCGTGGAAGAAGCTGTGACAGCGTCACGTGAGCTGATCGCTCAGGGGCCGGAGATCGTGCTGGTGAAGCATCTGGCGCGGGCCGGGATCAGCCACGACCGGTTTGAAATGCTGCTGGTGACGAAAGACGACGCCTGGCATATCAGCCGTCCGCTGGTGGATTTTGGTGCGCGTCAGCCGGTTGGTGTGGGTGATGTGACCAGCGGGTTGCTGCTGGTGAAACTGTTGCAGGGCGCATCTCTTCGCGACGCGCTGGAGCATGTGACCGCCGCGGTATATGAAATCATGATCGCGACCAAACAGATGGATGAGTATGAGTTGCAGGTAGTGGCGGCGCAGGATCGTATCGCGAAACCGGAGCACTATTTTAGCGCGACGCAGCTTTAAAGCATTGCCGGGTGGCGGCTTCGCCTTACCCGGCCTACAAAACTGTAGGCCCGTGCAAGCGCAGCGCCGCCGGGCAAAACAGACCGCTCCGTTAGTTCAATCCTTCCGCCTTCAGCGCCGCCGCCACGCCAGGACGCGCCGCCATACGTTCCATATACGACTCAATGTGGCTTAACCCTTCCAGATTCAGCTTCACAGCCCGCGCCCAGCGCAGAACCGTAAACAGATAGGCGTCAGCGATGGTAAAACGCTGGCCGCAAATCCACTGATCGTCTTTCAGGGATTCGTTGATGTACTGCAGTTTTTTCTCAAGCAGGGCACGAACGGTCGGTTTGTACTCCTCAGGCGTGTCCGGGCGGAACAGCGGCGTAAAGCCTTTGTGCAGCTCGGTCGCAATGTAGTTCAGCCACTCCAGCGTCTTATAGCGGGAAATGCTGCCGGTCGGGGCCAGCAGCTGGCGATCGGGAACGGTGTCTGCCAGGAACTGCATGATCGCCACGCCTTCGGTGAGCAGGGTGCCGTCGTCCAGCACCAGAGCCGGAACCTGTCCTTTCGGGTTAATCGCGAAGTAGTCCTCGCCGTTCTCCAGACGCTTTTTCATCAGGTCGACGCTATCGAGCGTGAAATCCTTGCCGCTCTCGCGCAGGGTGATGTGTGAAGCCAAAGAGCATGCGCCTGGTTTGTAGAACAGTTTCATCGGTAACTCCTTTTTGCTGAGGTTAGAAGCATGTTAATGCGCGGGCTCATAAAAAAAAAGCCGCTAACGCACAGTTAGCGGCTTCTCTTCAGTCGTTTCCCGATGACAATTACGCGGTAGCGGTATCCGTCGCTTTTGCGGCTTTGTCGTCGTCCTGAGTCATACGATTCAGTTTAGGCGCAGTCAGCAGCATCAGCACAGCAATAACTGCGGTCGCGATACCGATCTGCATGAAGACGCGACCGTAAACTTCCAGGGAGACCAGTGGGTCAGTCACGTTTTCTGGAACCGCCATCAGGTTTGCAATCTTACCAGCAATGATCGCCGCACCCGCGGTAGTCAGGAACCAGCTACCCATGATGAAGCCCATCAGACGCTGTGGAACCAGCTGTGCAACCATCGCCAGGCCCAGACCAGAGATCATCAGCTCGCCGATAGACTGCAGCGCATAGCTCAGAATCAGCCAGTTTACAGACACGATACCCGCGTCGGTCGCGAACTTGGTGCCCAGAGGCAGAACCAGGAATGCGCCAGAGCACAGTACCATACCGATGGCAAACTTGTGCGGCATTGGCAGACGGTCGCCCATCTTGTTATAGATAGCGGCCAGAATCGGGCTACCAATCATGATCCAGAATGGGTTCAGTGCCTGGAACTGCTCAGGTTCGAACGCGATGCCCAGAATGGCGTGTTCAACGTTACGAATCGCGAAGAAGTTCAGGGAGGTCGGCATCTGGCTGTACAGGACGAAGAAAACAACCGCCTGAATCATCAGAATGAAGGCCACGATCATCTTACGACGCGCTGCGCCCTGCATTGCGAACGCTTCTTTCGCGAAGATGCAGATGATACCCAGAGCCACTACGCCCAGAACGGCACGTGCAACGCCCTGGTTGTGCAGCAGCCAGGTGGCGATAGTCGCAAGGATTACGACACCGACGATGGTTGCCAGCAGTTTGCCCATGTGAACCGGTTCGAAGTCAGGTTTTGAACCGTAGTTTTTGACCCAGCGTTTGCAGAAGGCAAAGTTAACCACGGTGATCAGCATACCCACGACGGAGAGGGAGAACGCCACGCTCCAGCCGAACTTCGCGGCCAGCCACGGAGTCGCCAGCATAGAGAAGAAGGAACCGATGTTCACCGACATGTAGTACATGGTGAATGCCCCGTCGAGACGCGGGTCATCTTTGCTGTAGCAGGTAGACAGCAGGGAAGACGGGTTTGCTTTGAACAGCCCGTTACCGACGGCAATCGTCGCCATACCCATGTAGACAACCGCTGCATCGTGACCGGACCACGCCACCAGCGCATAACCGATCGCCAGAACGATGGCGCCCAGCATGATGACGCGTTTGGTGCCCAGGACTTTATCGCCTAACCAGCCGCCGACGGCGACCAGGCCGTAAACCAGTGCGCTGAATGAGGAGAACAGTGTGATGGAGTCAGCTTCGGACATACCCAGTTGTTTAACCAGGTAAACAGCCATAATCCCTTGCAGGCCGTAAAAACCAAAACGTTCCCATAACTCGATAGAGAAGATGAGATAGAACGCTTTAGGTTGTTTGAAAGCGTTTAAACTTACGCTCTCTTCTGTTGGTTTATTGTTTGCAGTAGACACATATACCTCTTTTTTTACATCCCATATTAACGGGGGTGTTCATAGCGTAATCGACCGGAATCCATTCGCCTTATAGTTATATTGGGAGGGGAAACGGCGGGTAATGTTCACTATCCTGGTCCATCTGGCAATACATTTGTAATACTCTGTTACATATAACCGACGTGGTATAATCAGCCGGTCAGGCAAATGTTATTTAGCGTTAAATCTCACAGCCAGAGAATTGGTGGTTTTTTTCACTACGGAATGCCCTTAAAAAGCCCCGTATGGCGATATGTTCTGCTATATGGCCTTTCAGGCAGTCAGATGACCCATAATCCGAAAATGAACTGGTTTAATCTGTGGGTAACGATCGGTCATAGCCTGTGCAGGCAAGGGCTTATCAGGTTTTTAGATACAAAAATCCAACATGACGTTATCACAGTGATCTCTGTCACAGATGTATAGAAAATTTCGCTGACGAAAAAACAATTAACCTGCCTGAGTGTTAATTAACCGAACAATCGACAGGTCTAAAAGTCAGCGAAGCGGATAATAAATGGGCAAAAGGAAGGTTCACGGTTAGACCTTCCTTTAGTAAGGGATTGATTGCGTGAGGGGATAACGACATGCAGCAGATATCAGAGATCGACTTTCTCTTTAAACTCGCATAAATCTTCAATCAGGCACGAGCCGCAGCGCGGTTTACGGGCGATACAGGTATAACGCCCGTGCAAAATCAGCCAGTGGTGGCAATCGACTTTAAACTCGGCAGGAACGACTTTGAGCAGTTTCTCTTCGACCTGCTCGACGTTCTTCCCCGGCGCGAAATTAGTGCGGTTACAGACGCGAAAGATATGCGTATCGACGGCAATCGTCGGCCAGCCGAAGGCCGTGTTGAGCACCACGTTCGCCGTTTTGCGCCCGACGCCCGGCAGCGCTTCGAGCGCCGCGCGGTCTTCCGGTACTTCACCGCCGTGTTGTTCGACCAGAATACGACAGGTCTTAATCACGTTTTCGGCTTTGGTGTTAAACAGGCCGATGGTCTTGATATACGACTTCACGCCCTCCACGCCCAGCTCGAGCATCGCTTGTGGGGTGTTAGCGACGGGGTAGAGCTTTGCTGTCGCTTTGTTGACGCTGACGTCAGTCGCCTGAGCGGAGAGCAGCACCGCGATCAGGAGCTCAAAAGGGGAGCTGAAGTTCAGCTCCGTTGTTGGATGCGGGTCGTTATCACGCAGGCGCGACAGAATCGCTATGCGTTTCTCTTTATTCATACAGCCTTCTCAGGGAGTCCTTCCTGCACGCTGCGCTCGGCGGCGCGGCGCTTACGTTTCTCATCAATGAGGTATTTTATCGCCAGCATCATGCCAAGGCCAATAAAGGCACCCGGCGGCAGCATCGCCAGCAGGAACGGCGTGTCGGTATGGAAAACTTCAATGCGCAGGACTTTCGCCCAGCCGCCCAGCAGCGCATCTGCGCCATCGAACAGGGTGCCGTTGCCCAGAATTTCACGCAGCGAGCCGAGGACAAACATCGCGCAGGTCGCGCCCATGCCGATGGCAAAGCCATCCAGAGCGGAGATCAGCGGATCGTTCTTCACCGCGAAAGCTTCGGCACGGCCCACCACAATACAGTTGGTGACGATCAGCGGGATAAAAATCCCCAGCGACTGGTACAGGCCAAACGCGTAGGCGTTGATCAGCATCTGCACGATACTCACCACCGAAGCGATGATCATCACGTAAATCGGGATACGGATTTCCGCTGGCGTCCAGCGGCGCAGGGCAGAGATCGACAGGTTGGTCAGGGTCAGCACCAGCGTCGTCGCCAGCCCCAGACCCAGGGCGTTAGTGGCGGTCGATGTCACCGCCAGCAGCGGGCACATCCCCAGCAGCTGCACCAGCGCGGAGTTGTTCTTCCAGAGACCCTGGACAATAACCTCTTTAACCTGGCTCATGATTACTCCTCACACCCGGGAAGATTGTTAAGTTGCGCGGGCAGCGTTTGGGCATACAGCCCGGCGCGTTTCACCGCATTCACCACCGCGCGCGGCGTAATGGTCGCACCGGTAAACTGGTCGAACTCGCCGCCGTCTTTTTTCACCGCAAAGGCGGTGTCATTTTCGCCGTGAATCACTTTTCCGGCGAAGTGCAAAATCCAGTCGCCGAGGCGCAGCTCGATTTTATCGCCCAGGCCCGGCGTTTCGTGATGCTCGGTGACGCGCGTACCCAGCACGGTACCGGAGAAGTCGGTCCCGACCAGCAGCTGAATTGCGCCTGAGTAGCCGTCCGGGGCGGTCGCTTCCATCACCGCGCCCACGGCGGTATCGCCTTTGCGCGCAATGAAAATGCGGTGTTCACCTTTGCCTAACTGCGGGGCCTGCACGATAAAGCAGCTTTTCTGCAGGTCATTATCGTAGAAGTCCGACGGGATCACCTGATCGAACAGCGCTTTTTGTTGCTTCGCCGCTTGCTCTTCAATGGTGTTTTTAGTCAGTTCGTTCACCAGCGCGGTCAGACCGGTCAGGGCGGCGGCGAAGATCGCCAGCGTCACGCCGTGTTTTTGCATCGTTTTCAGCATGGCGAATCCCTTAGCGGTGTCCATACACGCGAGGACGCGTGTAGTAGTCAATCAGAGGCACCGTAATATTGGCGAGCAGAACGGCAAAGGCCACACCGTCCGGATAACCGCCAAAACTACGAATTAACCACACCAGCAGCCCCGCCAGCGCGCCAAAAATCAGGCGTCCACGGTTGGTGGTGGAGGCGGTGACCGGGTCGGTCAAAATAAAAAACGCGCCGAGCATGGTAGCGCCAGAGAGCAGGTGCATCTGCGGGCTTGGCAGCGGCTCGGACGAGAACGCCCAGCCGAGCGTGGCACAGATTGCCAGCGTCACCAGGAAGCTGACCGGAATGTGCCAGCGAATCGCTTTCTTCCACAGCAGGAATACGCCGCCCAGAAGATAGGCGATATTCACCCACTGCCAGCCTGCGCCCGCCAGCACGCCGCTGTAGATCGGATACTGCATGATCTGCTCCAGGCTGTGACCGGCATGCAATGAGGTTTTGAAGGTGTCGAGCGGGGTCGCCTGGCTTATCCCGTCCACGCCCATGCGCAGGGTGTTCATATCGCCACCCGTCGCCGTATGGCCGGTGAAGATCACCTGCAACGCATCCATAAAGCCCGGCACCGTCGCCGCGATCTCATGTGGCGGCAGCCAACTGGTCATCTGGACCGGGAAGGAGATCAGCAGTACCACATAACCGATCATCGCCGGGTTGAACGGGTTATGCCCCAGGCCGCCGTACAGCTGTTTGGCGATAATGACCGCAAACACCGTACCCAGCACCACCATCCACCAGGGAGCAAACGGCGGAATACTGATCGCCAGCAGCAGGCCCGTCAGCAGGGCCGAGTTATCGGCGAGGATACGGGTAACGGGCATTTTGCGCAGTCGAAGCACCAGCGCTTCAGCGGCCAGCGCACTACCGCCGCCGAGGAGGATCTGAAACAGTGTCCCCCAGCCAAAAAACCAGAACTGCACGGCGATGCCCGGCAGGGCCGCCAGGCAGACCAGCATCATAATGCGCGACGTCTGGCGCTGGTTATGGGTGTAAGGGGAACTTGCGATTCTGAAAACCATTTAATCCTCGTTTACTGCCTGCTGTGCGGCTTTCTTAGCCTGAACGCGCGCAATCGCGGCGGCGACTGCGGCTTTGCGTGGGTCGTCGTTTGCTGCGGGTTCGGCTTCCTGCTGGGCCGCTTTACGTGCTTTCGCACGGGCGATAGCCGCTTCAACGGCGGCTTTACGCGGGTCGACGGGGGCTTCCGGCGCGGCTGGCGCTTCCTGCTGGGCCGCTTTACGTGCTTTGGCGCGGGCGATAGCGGCTTCTACGGCGGCTTTACGCGGATCGACGGCAGCTTCCGGCGCAACAGCGTCTTCCTGCTGTGTCGCTTTGCGCGCTTTGGCACGAGCAATCGCCGCTTCCACAGCCGCTTTGCGCGGATCGATTTCTGCGTCCTGCACTTTCTCCGCCTGACGCGCGCGGGCCTGCGCTTTACGCGCTTCGCGGGCGGCGATGGCTTCGCTGTTATCCGGTTTTTCACCGGCAGGAATAATCACCGGCTGGGCAGCAGAGGCTTTCTTCTCGCGAACGCGTGCCAGCGCGGCATTGATCGCATCCTGATCTTTTTCGGCTGGCTGCACGGCGGCCTGCTTATGACGTTCCTGGCGCGCCAGTTTTTCGCGCTCAAGACGCGCCTGACGTGCTTCAAAGCGGGCTTTGGCTTCCGCCGCGCGTTTGTCTTCCAGCGAAATAGCGTAAATCTCGGCTTTTTCCTGACGGAAATATTGCACCAGCGGAATGCTGCTCGGGCAAACCCATGCGCAGGCCCCGCACTCGATGCAGTCGGCCAGATTGTGGGCTTTGGCTTTGTCGTGCAACTGACCTTTGCTGTACCAGTAGAGCTGCTGCGGGAGCAGATCCGCCGGGCAGGCGTCGGCGCAGGCGCTGCAGCGAATGCAGCCTTTCTCTTCCTGCTCCTCGCCCATTTCACTGGCGGAAGGCGCCAGCAGACAGTTGGTAATTTTCACCACCGGCACGTCGAGCCAGGGCAGGGTAAAGCCCATCAGCGGGCCGCCCATGATCACCATCTGATCGCTGCCAGGACAAAATCCGGCCTGTTCCAGCAGATGGTGCACCGGCGTACCCAGACGCGCCCAGACGTTGCCCGGCTGCGAAACGGATTTCCCGGTCAGAGTCACCACGCGCTCGGTCAACGGCTCGCCGTCGATCACCGCGCGTTTCACTGCGTAAGCCGTACCGACGTTTTGCATCAGCACGCCGATATCGGACGAGCGGCCGCCGTGTGGAACCTGCTTGCCGGTTAAAATTTGCGTCAGCTGTTTCGCGCCGCCGGACGGGTATTTGGTCGGAATAACGCGCAGGCCAATATCGTGGCTGCCCGCCAGCACCGCACGCAGCATGGAGATCGCCTGCGGCTTGTTATCTTCGATGCCGATCAGCACTTCGCGCGGCTGCAAAATGTGGGCAAGAATGCGAATGCCTTCCACGACCTGCGCGGC
Organism: Lelliottia sp. EB106-05-01-XG201; assembly: GCF_058791735.1. NCBI lineage: Bacteria > Pseudomonadati > Pseudomonadota > Gammaproteobacteria > Enterobacterales > Enterobacteriaceae > Lelliottia > Lelliottia sp. EB106-05-01-XG201. The sequence continues at coordinate 2,615,409 of NZ_JBYTDV010000001.1, read as the reverse complement.
GCAGTCCTGCATCAGACGGTCATCGGCGGTGATGTAGGGTTCGCACTCGGCGGCATTGATGATCAGGGTCTCGATCTTGTCGCCACCGCCGCGCAGTTTGGTCCCGGTCGGGAAGCCAGCGCCGCCGAGACCGGCCACGCCGAACTGATGGATGCGTTCGATCAGCGCCTCGCGGCTTTGGGCGCGATAATCGCTCCAGCCGTCGCGCTCGATCCAGCGGTCTTCGCCATCCGGCTCGATAGTGACGCTTAATTCAGACAGCGCCGAAGGGTGGGGCACCGTGTGTGGGGCAATCGCCACCACTGTTCCGGAGGTCGGGGCATGGACCGGGAGCATACGCCCACGGCCAAAAGTCAGCTGTTGGCCGCGCAGGACGGTGTCGCCGACCTTGACGCACAGCTCGCCCTCCGCGCCGATATGTTGTTTCAGCGGCATGACGAAACGGGTCGCCAGCGGGATCTGGCGCAGCGGCGTGCCGCTGGACTGGGTTTTCATCTCCGGCGGATGAATGCCGCCGTCGAAATCCCAAATCTTCTCTTTTCTGAAAGCAGAAAATAACTTAAGCATGGTGTTCCACAGGAATTATACGAACTGGAATGGTTTGAAGATCCCACTTCCAGCTGTCAGTCGTCGTCTCGACCGGACGCAGCTCGATGCATTGCGTCGGGCAGGGGGCCACGCAGAGATTGCAGCCCGTGCACAGATCCGCCATCACGGTGTGCATCGCGCGGGTCGCACCGACAATGGCGTCCACCGGGCAGGCCTGAATGCATTTGGTGCAGCCGATACAGTTGGCTTCGTCGATCACCGCCAGGGCGCGCACCGGCTCTTGCGCCGTTTCGTCGCCATCCACCGGCTGCGGATCAACGTTCAGCAGCGCGGCGATTTTCAGCATCACGGCTTCGCCACCCGGCGCACAGCGGTTAATTTTTTCACCGTTGCCGACGGCCTCAGCATACGGGCGGCAGCCGGGATAGCCGCACTGGCCACACTGGCTTTGCGGCAGGAGATCGTCAATTTTTTCCACGACAGGATCGCCTTCGACCGCAAAGCGGCGCGAGGCGTAACCCAGAATAATGCCAAAAAACAGCCCCAGCACGCTGATGGAGGCGATGGCAATCCAGATAGCATTCATTACAACTTCACCAGACCACTGAAGCCCATAAAGGCCAGAGACATCAAACCGGCGGTGACCAGCGCGATAGCGTTACCGCGAAACGGTGCCGGAATATCGGCAGCGGCCATGCGTTCGCGAATCGACGCAAACAGCACCATGACCAGCGAGAATCCGACCGCGGCGGAAAAACCGTACAGCGCGGATTGCAGGAAATTATGCCCAAGGTTGATGTTGAGCAGCGCCACGCCGAGAACGGCGCAGTTAGTGGTGATGAGCGGCAGGAAGATGCCGAGCAGGCGATAGAGCGCCGGGCTGGTTTTGCGCACCACCATTTCGGTAAATTGCACCACAAAGGCAATCACAAGGATAAACGCCAGCGTGCGCAGATAGGTCAGGCCGAGGGGGATCAATATCCAGGTATCAATCCACCAGGCGCAAATAGAGGCCAGCGTCATCACGAAGGTGGTCGCCAGCCCCATGCCCATCGCGGTCTCCAGTTTTTTGGAAACCCCCATGAACGGGCACAGGCCAAGGAACTTCACCAGCACGAAGTTATTAACCAGCACAGTTCCGACAAAGAGCAGTAAGTAATCGGTCATTATTTAGCCTGAAATAAAAAAGCCGCCTATTATCGGATAAACCACAACGGGCGACAACAGGATAACTGTAGGGTTATTACGGATTCACAAAGGTCTTTTTCACGCGGGCAGAGCGCCTGAAATAGGGTGCGAAGATCGCAGCGGCCAGCAGCGGGAACAGAAGCTGGCGGGTCGCCAGTAAATCTGAAACCGGGGAAAAGGCAAAGGCCTTAATCGCCAGCAGCACAGAGATCAGCAGCCAGATAATATAGTGCTTAGGCACTTTCTGACGGCGTTTAAAGAAGGCGATGGTCAGCCACAGGGTGTAGTACCACATGGCAATAGCAAAAGCGAATGAGACAAACCACAAGGCAATATTCAGCGTGCTTTGGGAGGTCAGATTTTTTAACGCATACGGCGTCACGAGAGCCGTGGTGTACAGCAGCAGCGCCAGCGATGCGCTTAACAAAGCAACCAGTAACCAGGCGAGCGGGGCGAGTAACCAGCCTCCGATTTTTTCTCCAGGCAATGTGGTCATGTTATCTCCCTCAGTCTGCGCGAAATGATACCCGGCAAATTTACCGGGGCGTGAGTATATAACATTTCGCGTCGATGGCTACTGTCTTACAGCACGTAGCGCCAAACTGATTTAGGGACTTCGCCGATATTGAACAGACGACCGCCGGAAACCAGCTCTGCGCGGCGGTGATCGGCGGCGCGGTACATATTGATGATGTCCTGATTATCGGTCAGCGTGTAGTTCAAATGATCAAACAGTTTTTCCAGGCTCTCGAGAGAACTGATTTTGCGAAATTTTAATAAATAGTCCTGAACTGTCATGGTAATAAGCTTCCATTTTAAAAGTAAATCATACAAGTAGGGTAATTCGCTCGAATAATAAACGGATAAATAAGGACGTAAACTGCCCACTCAAGGATTAAAGCTAAATTAGGAGTTTTCTTTTATAAATTCAGGCGTCGAACGACGCCCGGAGAAGAAGGTTAACCCTGATGACTGCGGCTGGCAACAAGCAACTGACAGGATATGTCACTCTTTTGGCAGCAAAAGCTATTTCGCCTGCGAAGCCGCAACGGGCTCCGGCGGCTGGTAGTTATCAATATGGCTGGCAACGCCGAGCAAAATGACAGAAACACCCAGGACAACCCATCCCGCTAATTCAACGATTCTATTAATGATTGACGTCATAATCTTTTGTTTGTGATTTATCCATAAATACAGGTTGAGAATGTTACAGCGTGATTTCGGCTATCGCAAGCCCTTCGGGAACGGTTTCCCTTCATGAATTCAGCAGGTTATATAAATGTAACAAAGACCTTCGGTGCGTCATGCTAGTTTTAGTTTTGTAATCCATTACAAAACTATTGTGACGGCAATGTTGATAGTGTGAGAATGGGTGAAAGACAAGACGAGAGGCAACGACATGAGTGACAAAATCCGCGTCGGATTAATTGGTTATGGTTACGCGAGCAAAACGTTTCACGCGCCGCTGATTGCCGGTACGCCTGGAATGGAGCTGGCGGCGGTTTCGAGCAGCGACGAGGCTAAAGTTCACGCTGACTGGCCCTCGGTGCCGGTGGTGTCTGAACCTAAGCACCTGTTTAACGATCCGAATATCGATTTAATCGTCATCCCCACGCCGAACGATACCCACTTCCCGCTGGCGAAAGCCGCGCTGGAAGCGGGCAAACACGTGGTGGTGGATAAGCCCTTCACGGTGACGCTCTCTCAGGCGCGCGAGCTGGATGCGCTGGCAAAAAGCCTGGGGCGTCTGCTGTCAGTATTCCATAACCGTCGCTGGGACAGTGATTTCCTGACGGTGAAAGCGCTGATGAACGAAGGGACGCTGGGAGAAGTGGCGTACTTCGAGTCTCATTTCGACCGTTTCCGTCCGCAGGTGCGTAACCGCTGGCGCGAGCAGGCCGGTCCGGGGAGCGGCATCTGGTACGATCTGGCTCCGCATCTGCTGGATCAGGCGGTGAACCTGTTCGGTCTGCCGGTGAGCATGACGGTGGATCTCGCGCAGCTGCGCCCCGGCGCCCAGGCGACGGACTACTTCCACGCCATATTGAGTTATCCTCAGCGTCGTGTGGTGCTGCACGGCACCATGCTGGCGGCCGCAGAATCTGCGCGCTATATCGTGCACGGCACGCGCGGGAGCTACGTGAAATTTGGTCTGGATCCGCAGGAAGACCGCCTCAAAAACGGCGAGCGTCTGCCGCAGGAAGACTGGGGCTACGACATGCGCGACGGCGTGTTAACGCGCGTTGAAGGAGAAGAGCAGGTGCAGGAGACCTGGCTGACCCTGCCGGGGAACTATCCGGCGTACTACGCGGGGATCCGTGATGCCCTGAACGGCACGGGCGAAAACCCGGTTCCGGCAAGTCAGGCGATTCAGATTATGGAACTGATCGAGCTGGGTATCGAATCCGCGAAACACCGCTCGACGCTCTGTCTGGCGTAAAGCAAAAAAAGGCCGGTGAATTTGCCGTAATGCTGGTCAGTTAAGCATCTGAGGTTGTTCCGTTCACCTTATGTTCAGCAGAATATAAAACCTGTATCACCTGTGAACGTGACAAGGGGGCTGCGCGGCCCCCTTGTCAATCCCCGCGCCCCGCCATGAAATCGGTGCTTCGCACTGCGCTCACCTCCCGACCCTCTGCCTGCGGTCGGCTCGACTCGACTTCCTGTCTCGTTTCGCCTCTGGCCGCCATCCCTGGCGTCCAGCCCTTGTCATCTGGCCTCCGGTTCGCCGATTTCTGCGGGGACCCACACCGGTGCCACATTCAGACGGCTGTAAAGCTGGAGGGAGCGTTAGTCCGGCTGAAAATCGCCGAAGCGTTTCCTGGAGGCCGGGTCGAGGCGCAGGGAAGCGCCGAGAGGGTGCGACCTGCATGGATGCAGGATCGCGCCCGACCCGAAAGCCGCAAGGAATAAGCTGAGGGCACCGCGAAGCGGCGATTTTCTTTGCCGGGAGCCGGGGTTGCCAGGGTGGTGGCGATTGAGCCACCCTGGCACGTTCACCGCAGAGTGATAGACCGGAAGCAGAGGAACGAAAGTGAACGGAACAATTCCACTGATGCCATAAAGGTCTTGGGGCAAGCAACACAATGAAATTAAATTCATTATGTTGCTTAACTGACTGGCATTACGGCGAATTTGCCGGCCTTTTATATTCATTTGTAGGCCGGGCAAACGAAGTGCCGCCCGGCAAAATGGCTATCACCCTGCGACTTTCTCGCGCAGCGCCTGTTTCTCTTCTGCGCTTAAGAACGCAATTTCCAGCCCGTTAATCTGCGCCTGACGAATCTGTTCCCGGCTCAGACCCGCCTGCGGTGCGGCAACATTATACTCGTGAACAATATCGACACCCTGAACTGCCGGGTCGTCGGTGTTCAGCGTTGCCAGCACGCCGTGCTCGAGGAAAGTTTTCAGCGGATGCTGCGCCAGAGACGCGACCGTGCTGGTCTGGATATTGGACGTCAGGCAGGATTCGATCCCGATACGCTGCTCGGCCAGGAAATCCATCAGGGCCCGGTCTTCAACGGCTTTTACGCCGTGACCGATACGCTCAGCACCCAGCTCACGAATCGCCTGCCAGATGCTTTCCGGACCCGCCGCTTCGCCTGCATGGACGGTGATATGCCAGCCCGCGTCGCGCGCACGGTTGAAATGGGAGAGGAACAGACTGCCAGGGAAGCCCAGCTCATCACCGGCCAGATCGACGGCGGTGATGTGGTCGCGGTGCGCCAGCAGCGCTTCGAGCTCCTGCAGACAGGCCGCTTCACCAAAGGTGCGACTCATAATACCGATCAGACGCGCCTGAAGGTTAAAGGCTTTACAGCCTTCGCGCACGCCTTCAATCACCGCTTCCACCACGCCTTCAACAGGCAGGTTGTGGTTCATCGCCATATAGCCCGGAGAAAAACGCAGCTCGACGTAGTGCAGGCCGTTGCGCGCCGCATCTTCGATATTCTCAAACGCCACGCGACGGCAGGCATCCAGCGACGCCAGCACTTTCACGCCCCAGTCCAGTTTGCTGAGGAAACTCACCAGATCCGGCTCGTTGGCCGTCACCTGGACGTGAGGGATCAGGGTTTCAATGGTTTGCGCGGGGAGAGATAAATTAAACTGGCGGCCAAGATCGAGAATGGTTTGGGCACGAATGTTGCCATCAAGGTGACGGTGAATATCGGTTAAAGGCAGGCGGGTATCAATCATGGTCGCACTCTTTTTCTGGTTAAAGTGCGTCACATTATAAAAACATTTGCAGGTAAAAAGCTATTTGCGCAATAGAAAATTCCATTGCGCAATCTGTTACAGCAGAGAATTCACCCCCGCAATCAACCGCTCAACACCCTGTTCCAGCTTGCGCTTAGGGCATCCGGCATTCAGGCGTACATAGCCGTTACCTTCCACGCCATAAGTGTATCCCGGCATAATCGCCACTTTTTGCTGCTCGATCAGCACTTTTTGCAGCGCTTTATCGTCGATACCTAGCACACTCAAATCAATCCACGCCAGATACGTCGCTTCCGGCGGCTGCCAGTTCAGTTGCGGAAACGCAGCGTTCAGCTGCTCTGCCACAAAGCGCAGATTATTTTCCAGATAGGCGCGCAGCGCATCCAGCCACGCTTCACCTTGCTCGTAAGCGGCGATATGCGCCGTCAGCGCAAGCACGGAAGGGGATGACAGCCCGTCGCGGCCTTTCAGCGCTTTCAGGTAGCTCGCCCGACTTTCGTCGTCGCCGATCAGCCCGTAGGCGCCGGTCAGCGCCGGAATGTTGAAGCTCTTGGACCCTGAGGTCAGGAGCGCCCACTTGCTCTTCGCCACTTCGTTCCACGGCGTATGCTGGTGGTCGCCCCACACCATATCCATGTGGATTTCATCGCTGATCACCGCCACGCCGTAGCGGGCGCACAGCTCAGCCATGGTGTTCAGTTCGTCGCGCGTCCAGACCTTACCGGTCGGGTTCTGCGGGCTGCACAGCAGTAAAATGGTGTTCTCGGGTTTCGCCAGCTCGGCTTCCAGTTTCGCCATATCGCACATCCAGCCGGTCGCGCTTTTTTGCATCGAAACCGGAACGATTCTGCGATCGTTGCCCTGCACGGCGTTGTAAAAAGCATCATACGCCGGGGTGTGGACCACGATGCCGTCGCCCGGTTTTGACCAGATGCGGATCAGCTCAGAGACCATATAGATCACCGACGGGCCGTACACGAGGGTTTCTTTATCAATGCGGCTGTTGAAGCGCTGCTGGAACCAGTGCGCCACGGCGGCGAGGAATTCGTCGTTCTTCCAGCGGCTGTAGCCAAATACGCCGTGGTTGATGCGTTCATGCAGCGCGGCGGTGATGCACGGCGCGGTGGCAAAATCCATATCGGAGATAGTAAAAGGCAGCAGGTCGTCTGCCCCGAAGCGGTCGGCGACATAATCCCACTGGGTACACCAGGTCCCGTGGCGATCGACGACGGTTGAGAAATCAAACATAGCGCTCGTCCTTAAAGTAAAACCCCCTTCAAGGGAAGGGGGTGAGGTGTCAGGCTTCTACCGTGCGCATCAGCGTCGATAGCTCATCTTTGACCGACTGGACCTGCGGCCCAATCACCACCTGCAAATTATGCTGATTCAACTGTACCACGCCGATGGCCCGGTTGGCCTTCAGGGCGTTGGTGTCCACTTTCGACATATCGTTCACCGACAGACGCAGACGGGTAATGCAGTTATCCAGAGAGGTGATGTTATCCGCGCCGCCCAGTGCTGCCAGAATCGCTGGCGTGTTGTAGCCAGATTTACCGACAGTCCCAACCACCGCTTGTTCAGTGCTGGCGGTGTCCGTATCACGGCCAGGGGTTTTCAGGTTAAAGCGGGTGATGGCGAAGCGGAAGATACCGTAGTACACCGCGAACCAGATGGCCGCCACAACCGGCACCAGATACCACTTGGTCGACAGACCGTGCAGGATCCCAAACACCACGAAGTCGATCACGTTGCCGTCGGTGTTGCCGATGGTCACACCCAGAACCGCCATCACGGTGAAGCCCAGACCGGTCAGCACGGCGTGGATGAGATACAGCACCGGGGCGACGAACAGGAACAGGAACTCGATTGGCTCGGTCGTTCCGCCGACCACACAAGCGATGACGCCGGAGATCAGCAGGCCTTTAATTTTGTGACGGTTTTCAGGGCGTGCGCAGTGGTACATCGCCAGCGCCGCACCCGGCAGACCGCCCAGGAAGGCCGGCATTTTACCCTGCGACAGGAAGCGGGTTGCACTTTCGGAGAAGCCGTGGGTGGTCGGGCAGCTCAGCTGCGCCTGGAAGATGGTCAGCGCGCCGCTCACGTCGTGGCCGCACACGTCCATCGTGCCGCCCGCTTCGGTAAAGCGGATCAGCGCCACCAGAATGTGCTGTAAACCGAACGGCAGGAGCAGACGCTCACCGGTCCCGAAAATCATCGGACCGAAATCGCCCGCACTGTTAATGATGCGACCAATACCCGTAATGCCCATCGCGAAGACCGGCCAGATCAGTGGAATGATCAGACCAAACAGACCCATAACAACCAGAGTCGCAATCGGCACAAAGCGGGTGCCGCCGAAGAAGGCCAGGGCGTCCGGCAGGCGGATATTGTGGAAGCGCTCGTGCAGCATCCAGATGATCACACCGGCAATCACCGCACCGAGGATCCCAGTGTCGATGGACTGAATGCCCAGCACGCTCTGAATGTTGTTGGCTTTCAGCACCGCAGCGTCGGTGGTAGGCAGAATGCCTTTGGCGGTCAGCCAGAAGTTCACCGCCAGGTTCATCACCGCATACCCGACGAAACCGGCAAATGCCGCCACGCCTTTGTTCTCGCGCGCCAGCCCCAACGGGATAGCGATACAGAACATCACCGGCAGGAAGCTAAAGGCAAAGGAGCCGACTTTACTCATCCAGATGAAAATCGCCTGCAGCACCGGATTGCCGAGGAACGGGATCAGCGTAACGACATCATGACTGCTGAGTGAGCTGCCGATCCCGAGCATGATCCCGCAAAACGAGAGCAGTGCCACCGGCAACATAAAGGTTTTACCCAGTTGCTGGAAGAATTCCCACAGCGATATTTTTTGTGCTGCTTTCGCCGTCATAAAACGACTCCTTGATGGTTTAAAATGGTTTTAGCTGATTCACTGTGGCGAGAAGATAAAACGTTTTACCAAACTTTAGTGCGCTCTGAATCACATTCTCGTGCTTTAATTAGCAGTATAAATAGAACCTATTGATAAAACGTTTTATCGGACTGCACATCAGGGAGTTGCGCGTTCACATGTCTGTTGCGAAGAAGATCACCATCAATGATGTTGCGCTGGCGGCCGGGGTATCGGTCAGTACCGTTTCGCTAGTCCTCAGCGGAAAAGGGCGTATTTCTCCCGCCACCGGCCAGCGTGTAAACGAGGCGGTGGAGCAGTTGGGGTTTGTGCGTAACCGGCAGGCGGCGTCGCTGCGCGGTGGGCAGAGCGGCGTGATTGGCCTGATTGTGCGCGATCTGACGTCGCCGTTTTATGCGGAACTGACCGCCGGGCTGACGGAAGCGCTCGAAGCGCAGGGGCGGATGGTTTTCTTGCTGCACGGTGGCCGTGAAGCGGAGCAACTGCTGTCGCGTCTGGACATGTTGCTCACGCAAGGTGTGGACGGCGTGATTATCGCCGGAGCGTCGGGCGTGGGCAGTGAACTCTGCGAGCGCGCAGCCGAGAAGGGCGTGCCGCTGGTGTTTGCCTCACGCGCCAGTTATCTCGATGAAGCCGACACGCTGCGGCCCGACAACATGCAGGCCGCACAAATGCTGACCGAGCATCTTATTCGTCGCGGCCATCAGAAAATCGCCTGGCTGGGCGGCAAAAGCTCCTCGCTGACCCGCGCTGAACGCGTTGGCGGCTACTGCTCGACGTTGATCAAATACGGTCTGCCGTTCCACAGCGAATGGGTGGTCGAGTGCGAATCCAGCCAGAAGAAAGCGGCCGAGGCGATGGGCGCGCTATTGCGCAGCAATCCGACCATTAGCGCGGTGATCTGCTACAACGACATCATTGCGATGGGCGCGTGGTTCGGCCTGATCCGCGCCGGGCGCCAGAGCGGTGAGGGCGGCGTGGAAACCTTCTTCGACCAGCAGGTGGCGCTCGGTGCCTTTGCCGACGTCGGCGAAAGCGCGCTGGACGACTTGCCTATTGTCTGGGCCACCACACCGGCGCGTGAGATGGGGTATACGCTGGCTGACCGGATGATGCAGCGCATCGAGAAATCAGACGTCCAGGCCGGGCATCAGATCGTGTCGGCGCGACTGGTGACGGTGAAGTAAGAAGCATCAGTTTGCTGAATGATCCAGATCAACGGCTGAGGTCAGCGAACGATGCATATTCAGCGCACCTGTTTTGTTCTGTAAAACGATTACCCCATGCAAATCTCCAAAACCCTGCTCGCCTTAGCGTTCGTTCCCGCGTTGTCTTTCGCCTCCAGCAATATCGAAGTCGGTTTTTCACCGGAGGGCGGCGCTCAGGAGCTGGTGCTGAAAACCATCAATGAGGCGACAAAATCGATCCGTATGATGGCTTTTTCTTTTAGCGCCCCGGATGTGATGAATGCGCTGGTGGCGGCGCAAAAGCGCGGCGTCGACGTGCAGATAGTGATTGATGAGAAGGGAAACATCAGCAACAAAAGCCTGCTGGCGATGCACTACGTGACGCAAAACGGCATCAAACTGAGAACGGATAATCACTATCGTATTCAACACGATAAGGTGATTATTACGGACGGGAATACGGTGGAAACGGGTTCATTTAACTTTGCCAAAACGGCGGAGTACAAGAACTCAGAGAACGTGATTGTGATTCATAACGCGCCGGAGCTGGTGGCGCAGTATCTTGCGCACTGGGAGAACCGCTGGCGGCAGGGGGTGGATTTTCCGTCATAAAAAAAGCCGGGTGGCGCTGCGCTTACCCGGCCTACAGATCCAGTGCGATCGAGGGTTTTGTAGGCCGGGTAAGGCGAAGCCGCCACCCGGCGATGTTCACCGTTACTGCTGCGGAGCCGCAGGTTCAGCCGGTTCAGGCATTCCCAGCGTTGGCATCCCGAACATGCCGACGAAATCTTCCAGCGGCATTTTCTGCCCGTTCAGCGTCACCTGGCCGTTCGCATACTGCAGGCTGGTGCCGATCACGTTATCTTCCAGCGTGGTGATGCGGAACATCTGGCCCATCGCCGCCATGCCTTTCACCTGCTGGCTTGCCAGCTTCGCGGCATCGGCGTCGTTATACCCTTCAAGCTTCGCAATCTGGGTCATAAACTCGGTCGCCATATCCACCGGGATGGTCAGCTTGCTGTCGATGGATTTGACGCTGCGATCCACTTCCTGCGCCAGCGTCTGCGCTTCACCGGTCGCCGTTGCCGGATCTTTCAGGAACAGAGACAGGTTAAAGTTGGTTTCGCCTTTGCTGTTTTTCCAGCTCAGCGGAGCGATAGTGATCACCGGTTCGCCTTTCAGCAGCAGCGGCAGGTTGCTTAGCAGCGCATCCATCGCTTTTTGCTGATACAGCTCAGGGTTCTTAGTCATCAGCTCTTTATCAGCGAGCAGCGCCTGGCTTTGCGCGCGATACTGCTGGCTAAACTGGTGCCACGCCTGGCCGTCGATATTGCCGATTTTCAGGGTCATTTTGCTGGAGCCCAGATCCTGGTTCTGCACTTTCAGGCTCTTCAGGCTGTAATCCAGCTGGCTGTTAACGGTTTTCTCGTCTTTGGAGATATCAGATTGACCGTTCAGATCCATCCCTTCCAGCACGGCCATCTCTTTGCCTTCCACAGAAATTGCCAGTTTATCGAGGCTGATTTTCTGATCGCCGATGCGCTCATTAAAACTGGTCAGGCGGCTGTTGCCGTCTGCTTTCAGATTATTGAAGGTCATCTGGACTTTCTGATTGTATTCGTTGACCGCGTTCACCAGGCCGCTTTCCGCCGAGCCGCTCAGGGAGAAGACGTTACCCTCGCGATCCGCATCCAGTTTGAAATCGCCGCCGCTGAAGGCCACTTTCTCGTCGCCTTTTTCGTAGTTCAGCGCTTTCAGGGCAATATCAGAGCTGGTATCACCGGCGTAGCTAATGCGCGTATCAATCACAAACGGAGATTCGTTCTTCGCCAGATCGAACAGCGGCTTAGTCGCTTCGTTGTTCACAAGCGTTGTTTTCACCGACGCCATGGAAGGGATCAGGTTGAAATGCTTAAGCTGCGCCAGCGGGAAGGGACCATGATCGACCACTTCGTCCAGCACCACGCTCTGACCGGCTTTCAGCCAGCCGTTCTCAGCTCCCGCAACCGGCTTCACGACCAGCTGCATATGGCTCTTGAAGACGCCGCGCTGGTAGTTCTGATAGCTCAGTTCCAGCCCGGCTTCCGGTGCTGTGCGTTTGATTTCGCCGTTGGCCTGCGCCACCATTTCGGCCAGACGGCCTTCCAGCTGCTTGCCTGTAAACCATGACGCACCCGTCCAGACAACCCCTAATGCGACAACAACGCCAACCGCTACAACCGATTTTTTCATCGTGATTATCCCTAAAATGAAACCAGGCGGTAGAAACCGCCTGGAGATATAAAGCCTGTAACTAGCTTAGCAAGAGAGTCGATAAACTTATAGCTTATTGAAGACTCGGGCCAAACGGCCATTACCGCTGATGTTGATCGGGGACTCATTCGCCGCCACAAACGCCGACTCACCCGGCTTCAGCACCAGGCGCTGCTCGCCTTTGCTCAGCACCGCTTCGCCTTCGACGCAGAACAGGATCGCCGCACTCTGCTGGGAAACCGCCGTCTCTTGCGCGCTCAGGTCGTGCAGGGCAAAGGCAAAATCGTCAACCGGGATTGGGAAGTCCAGCTCCGCACCGTTTTTCACCGGCTGGGTCAGCAGCTCTGCCGCTGGTTTTGCGACGAATTTGACGTTCGCCACCAGTTCAGGGATGTCGATGTACTTCGGCGTCAGACCGGCGCGCAGCACGTTGTCGGAGTTCGCCATCACTTCCAGCGCCACGCCCTGCAGGTAGGCGTGCGGGGTTTCGGCAAACAGGAACATTGCGTCGCCCGGGTTGAGTTTCACCACGTTCAGCAGCAGCGGGGAGAACAGGCCGCTGTCGTTCGGGTAGAACTCAGAGATCAGGCGAATGGTCTGCCACGGCTCGCCCTGCTGGCTGTTGAGTGCCGCTTTGAGCACCGCCAGCGCGTGGGATTTTTCATCGTCCTGCATGTTCAGCAGGCTGGCAAACAGCTGGCTGAGGCCCGCTGCGTCCGGGTTTTCGAGGAAATGGGCGATGGCGTGATGCGCGCCTGCGACCGGTTGCAGCAGAGAGACAATCTCGGAGAACTCGCGGAAGGCGTTCATCGCCAGGAACGGCGTTAAGGCGAAGACCAGTTCCGGTTTGTGGTTGGGATCTTTGTAGTTACGCTCGGCGGCATCCAGCGGAATACCCGCTTTATTCTCTTTCGCAAAACCGATCTCAGAAGCTTTCTTGTTCGGGTGAACCTGAATGGAGAGCGGCTGCGCGGCGCACAGCACCTTGAACAGGAACGGCAGTTCGCCAAAACGTTCGGCAACCGCATCGCCCAGCAGCGCGGCTTTGTCCGCGTCGATTACGTCACGCAGAGAGCGAACCTGGCCGCTGGCATCTTCAATTTTTGAGCTGCTCTTCGGGTGCGCGCCCATCCACAGCTCCGCCATCGGCAGGTTGTCGGGATTCGCGATACCGTAGAGATCCGTTAACGCAGTTTGACTTCCCCAGGCATAGTTCTGCACTGAGTTGATGAGTTTTTGCATTATCAAGCCCTGTTTCAAATGTGGAATTATCTTCGCGTATTAAAGCAATAAACCGCCCGGAAGTAACCTGCACATGTAAAAAGTCGTACTAGTCTCAGTTTTTGTTAAAAAATTGTGTAGGATAAGCAAACTCGCTTTTAAGCAGGGCAGCGGAACATCTGCTCTTAAATAACCAGACCGAAGCAGTAAGTGAGAGAACAATGTCGAACAAACCCTTTCATTATCAAGATCCCTTCCCGCTGGCGAAGGATCAGACTGAATACTATCTGTTAACATCTGACCACGTCTCTGTCTCTGAATTCGAAGGGCAGGAGATCCTCAAAGTTGATCCGCAGGCGCTGACCTTACTCGCGCAGCACGCCTTCCACGATGCCTCCTTTATGCTGCGCCCGGCGCATCAGCAGCAGGTGGCCGATATCCTGAGCGATCCGCAGGCCAGCGAAAACGACAAATACGTCGCGCTGCAGTTCCTGCGTAACTCCGATATCGCCGCGAAAGGCATTCTGCCGACCTGCCAGGACACGGGCACCGCGATCATCACCGGCAAAAAAGGCCAGCGCGTCTGGACCGGCGGCGGTGACGAGGCCGCCCTGGCGCACGGTGTGTATAACACCTACATCGAAGATAACCTGCGCTATTCGCAAAACGCGGCGCTGGATATGTACAAAGAGGTCAACACCGGCACCAACCTGCCAGCGCAGATTGACCTCTACAGCGTCGACGGCGACGAGTACAAATTCCTGTGCATCGCCAAAGGCGGCGGGTCTGCCAACAAAACCTATCTGTACCAGGAAACCAAAGCGCTGCTCTCGCCGGGCAAGCTGAAAAACTACCTGGTCGAGAAGATGCGCACCCTCGGCACGGCGGCGTGCCCGCCGTATCACATCGCGTTTGTTATCGGCGGGACTTCCGCTGAGAGCACCCTGAAAACCGTCAAACTGGCCTCGACCAAATACTATGACGGTCTGCCGACGGAAGGGAACGAGCACGGTCAGGCGTTCCGCGACGTTCAGCTTGAGCAGGAACTGCTGACAGAAGCGCAGAACTTAGGTTTAGGCGCGCAGTTCGGCGGAAAATATTTCGCCCACGATATCCGCGTGATCCGTCTCCCGCGTCACGGTGCCTCTTGCCCGGTCGGGATGGGCGTCTCATGTTCGGCGGATCGCAACATCAAAGCGAAGATCAACCGCGACGGTATCTGGATTGAAAAACTGGAAAACAATCCGGGGAAATACATTCCGGAAGAGCTGCGCAAAGCCGGTGAGGGCGAGGCGGTGCATGTCGATCTCAACCGTCCGATGAGCGAGATCCTGGCGCAGCTTTCTCAGTATCCGGTGTCGACGCGTCTGTCGCTGAACGGCACTATTATCGTTGGGCGCGACATTGCTCACGCCAAATTGCAGGAGCGTCTGGAGAACGGCGAAGGGCTGCCGCAGTACGTGAAAGATCACCCGATCTATTATGCGGGACCGGCGAAAACGCCAGAGGGTTATGCCTCGGGTTCACTCGGCCCGACCACGGCTGGGCGCATGGATTCCTACGTGGATCAGCTGCAGGCCAACGGCGGGAGCATGATCATGCTCGCCAAAGGCAACCGCAGCCAGCAGGTGACGGATGCGTGTCACAAGCACGGCGGGTTCTATCTCGGCAGTATCGGCGGCCCGGCTGCGGTGCTGGCGCAGGGCAGCATCAAGAGCCTGGAGTGCGTGGAGTATCCGGAGCTGGGGATGGAAGCGATATGGAAAATTGAAGTGGAAGATTTCCCGGCGTTTATCCTTGTGGATGACAAGGGCAACGATTTCTTCAAACAGATCCAGTCGTCCCAGTGTTCGGCGTGCGTTAAGTAGTTTTTAAACAGTGCCCGGCCCACGGTTTTGTAACCGTAGGTCGGGTAAGCGAAGCGCCACCCGACACAAAAACCGCAGAATCCCGGACTGGCGAAACGTAGCCGCCACCCGACACAAAAAGAGCGCACAAAGCGCCATACCGTTTTTTTGAAGCAAACAATACTTAATCCAGCATGTGAGCAATGTCGCCAAATTCATTGTTATCAAGGAGAAAGTAATGACCACCAATCGTCGCGAGAAAGATTCAATGGGTGCCATCGACGTCCCGGCTGACAAGCTGTGGGGCGCGCAGACCCAGCGCTCGCTGGAGCATTTCCGTATCTCAACGGAGAAAATGCCCGTCTCGCTGATCCACGCTCTGGCGCTGACCAAACGCGCTGCCGCGAAAGTTAACCAGGATTTAGGCCTGCTGAGCGCCGAGAAAGCGACGGCCATTATCAGCGCCGCCGATGAAGTGCTGGCCGACAAACACCCCGACGAATTCCCGCTTGCCATCTGGCAGACCGGCTCCGGCACCCAAAGCAACATGAACATGAACGAAGTGCTGGCCAACCGCGCGAGCGAACTGCTGGGCGGCGTGCGCGGTATGGAGCGCAAGGTCCACCCGAACGATGACGTCAACAAAAGCCAAAGCTCGAACGACGTCTTCCCGACCGCCATGCACGTGGCGGCGATCATTGGCCTGCGCGAGCACCTCATTCCGCAGCTGAAGGTGCTGACCCAAACCCTGAGCGAAAAATCACAGGCGTTCAGCGACATCGTCAAAATTGGCCGCACCCACTTACAGGACGCCACGCCGCTCACCCTCGGCCAGGAGATCTCCGGCTGGGTGGCGATGCTGGAGCACAACCTCAGGCATATCGACCACAGCCTGCCGCATCTCTGTGAGCTGGCGCTGGGCGGCACGGCGGTGGGGACCGGGCTAAACACCCACCCGGAATATGCCGTGCGGGTGGCGAAAGAGCTGGCGGCGATCACCGGGCAACCCTTCGTCACCGCGCCGAATAAATTCGAAGCCCTCGGCACCTGCGATGCGCTGGTTCACGCCCACGGTGCGCTGAAAGGGCTGGCGGCCTCGCTGATGAAAATCGCCAACGACGTACGCTGGCTCGCATCCGGCCCGCGCTGCGGCATCGGCGAAATCAGCATTCCGGAAAACGAACCGGGCAGCTCCATCATGCCGGGCAAAGTGAACCCGACCCAGTGCGAAGCCATGACCATGCTCTGCTGTCAGGTGATCGGTAA
Organism: Lelliottia sp. EB106-05-01-XG201; assembly: GCF_058791735.1. NCBI lineage: Bacteria > Pseudomonadati > Pseudomonadota > Gammaproteobacteria > Enterobacterales > Enterobacteriaceae > Lelliottia > Lelliottia sp. EB106-05-01-XG201. The sequence continues at coordinate 2,598,772 of NZ_JBYTDV010000001.1, read as the reverse complement.
CGACGTGGCGGTGAATCTCGGCGGGGCATCGGGCAACTTTGAGCTCAACGTCTATCGCCCGATGGTGATCCATAACTTCCTGCAATCCGTGCGCCTGCTGGCGGACGGCATGGAGAGCTTCAACGAGCACTGCGCGACGGGTATCGAGCCAAACCGGGAGCGCATCAGCCAGCTGCTGAACGAATCCCTGATGCTGGTGACGGCGCTCAACACCCACATTGGCTACGACAAAGCGGCGGAAATCGCCAAAAAAGCGCACAAAGAGGGGCTGACGCTGAAAGCCTCAGCCCTGGCGCTGGGCTATCTCACCGAGGCCGAGTTTGATGCCTGGGTGCGCCCGGAAGAGATGGTCGGCAGCATGAAATAATCACTCCGCCACATACAGGTGCAGCCGCGGAATGATCAATCGCAGCGGCTGTGCCTGCGGTTTATAACGATGCTGAATATTTTCGGCATCGTAATTCAGCAGCTCGCCGATATCCGGCACCATCGCCCCTTGTTCCGTGTCATACAGGGCAATCAGCGGCGTCGGGCAGGCGTACTGCACCTGCTTCTGCTCACCGGAATACCAGACGCGCGCAATCGGCTGGACTTTCACCGGACGTTTGATTTTGAGACGCGCATCGTCAGGCAGCGCGGCGATACTCTCGTACTCCTGCTCAAGGCGCTCGATCCACTGTTCCCGCGACCACGGGGCCATGGTACGCGGGGATTTCAGGCTCTTCTCGAGCATCGACAGCACCTCGTTGCGGGTAAAATTCTTGATGATGTGCTTGTTCGCCCAGCCAAAGCGCAGGGTCGCCGGGTGGCGCAGGAGCGTCAGGGAGCGGTAGGCGTTGAGGGTAATCAGGCCCGGCAGCTGGCGATGCACCCACTCAAAGCGCGCGGCGGGAGCCAGGCCGGACTCTTCGGTGACAATCTTCTCAAACTGCGCTTTAAGCGCGTTAATGTGAGCAATCTGGTTTTCAATCTGCTCGCGCAGGGGGCCGTCGCACTGCAGGCATATCACGCCCGGCAGCCGCACGGCGGCTTTGCTGCTGCGGTTCTCCGACTGCTGCTGGATAAAAAGATGGCGGTAGTGGGCGAGCGTCAGGTCCAGCGCCTCCTTGCCGATATGCTGCTTCACCTCAATCACATCCAGCGGATCGTGCTCCGCACCTTTGACCACATCCGGCAAAGTAAAGACGCGCGCGGCCAGCAGTCGGCAGCTTTTGAGCCGTTCGCACAGGCTCATGAGTTCGTGCTCTATCTGGTGAAAAGTCGAATTCAGCCGTTCGAGAAGATCGTAAGTCGCCATAAAACACTCGCAGTAGTTACAACATACTTATTATATAGCACAGTGCGCCCGGTCAGGCTACGGTGCGGATTCGGTCCGGCAGGCTAAAAGGGACTTATCGATTGAGGGTTAACTATACGAATTTTGTATACTTTGCGTCTCTCATGCCCCCTCGGTTGATCCAGAACAGGTTAAAAGTATGATGAAAACCTAAAATCGTCACACGTTTTAGCTACCCCGAAAGGGTAAGAGGCAACTTTTGTCCAGACCTGGCCGTATCCTCTGCGCGCTGCTGGCGTGCGCGTCGTTCTTCGCACAAGCCACCGCACCGGATGAACTGACAACCGCGTGGCCCGTCAACGTTGGACCGCTTAATCCCCATCTTTATACGCCCAATCAAATGTTTGCCCAGAGCATGGTGTACGAACCGCTGGTGAAGTATCAGGCCGATGGGTCGGTCAAACCCTGGCTGGCGAAAAGCTGGACCCACACGGCGGATGGCAAAACCTGGGTGTTTACTCTGCGTGACGGTGTCACTTTTTCCAACGGTGAACCCTTTAATGCGTTCGCCGCTGCCGAGAACTTTCGCGCCGTGCTGGATAACCGCCAGCGCCACGCCTGGCTGGAGCTGGCCCGACAGATCGTCGACGTCAAAGCCCTCAGCGATACCGAATTGCAAATCACCCTGAAAAGCGCCTATTACCCTTTCTTACAGGAACTCGCGCTGCCGCGTCCTTTCCGCTTTATCGCCCCGTCGCAGTTCAAAAACAACGAAACCATGAATGGGATAAAGGCACCAGTCGGCACCGGTCCATGGATGCTGAAAGAGTCCAAACTCAACCAGTATGACGTGCTGGTGCGTAACGACCGTTACTGGGGTGAAAAGCCCGCCATCCGGCAGATCACGGTTAAAGTGATCCCGGATCCGACCACCCGCTCCGTGGCTTTTGAAACGGGCGATATTGACCTGCTGTACGGCAATGAAGGGCTGCTCCCGCTCGATACCTTTTCCCGGTTCAGCCAAAGCGCGAACTATCGCACCCAGCTTTCCCAGCCCGTTGAAACGGTGATGCTGGCGCTGAATTCCGCTAAAGCGCCGACGGACGATCTGGCGGTGCGCGAAGCGCTGAACTACGCGGTCAACAAAAAATCCCTGATCGACAACGCCCTCTACGGCACACAAAAAGTCGCGGACACGCTCTTTGCCCCGACGGTACCCTACGCGAATATTGGCCTGAAGCCGCGTCAGTACGATCCTCAGCAGGCCAAATCCCTGCTGGAGCAGGCCGGATGGAAGGCGCAAAGCGGAAAAGCCATCCGCGAGAAAAACGGCCAGCCGCTGCGGATTGAACTCTCCTATATCGGCACCGATGCCCTGAGCAAATCGATGGCGGAAATTATTCAGGCCGATATGCGTCAGGTGGGCGTCGATGTGGCGCTGGTCGGGGAAGAGGAGAGCAGCATTTACGCCCGTCAGCGCGACGGTCGCTTTGGCATGATCTTCAACCGCACCTGGGGCGCGCCTTACGACCCGCATGCCTTTATGAGCTCGATGCGCGTGCCATCCCACGCCGACTATCAGGCGCAGCTGGGCCTCGCGGATAAACCGGTCATCGACAAAGAGATTGGCGAAGTGCTCTCGACGAGCGATGACGCACAGCGCCAGGCGCTGTACCGCGATATCTTAACCCGCCTGCACAACGACGCGGTCTACCTGCCGATAAGCTACGTCTCGATGATGGTGGTGGCGAAGCCCGAGCTGGGCGTGATCCCGTTCGCGCCTGTCGCGTCCGATATTCCGTTCGAACAGATCCAACCGGTGAAACACTAATGCTGCGCTATATCGTGCGGCGCGTGCTGCTCCTGATCCCGATGATTCTCGCCGCCTCGGTGATTATCTTTCTGATGCTGCGTCTCGGCACCGGCGACCCGGCGCTGGATTACCTGCGTCTTTCGAATCTGCCGCCCACGGCGGAGATGGTCGCCTCCACGCGCGTGATGCTCGGGCTGGATCAGCCGTTAATCGTGCAGTACGGCACCTGGCTGTGGCGGGCGCTGCATCTGGATTTCGGTATCTCCTTTGCCACCCAGCGCCCGGTGCTGGACGATGTTCTGCATTTTCTGCCCGCTACGCTGCTGCTGGCCGGTGCGGCGCTGGTGCTTATCCTGCTCACCTCGGTGCCGCTAGGGATCTGGGCGGCGCGCCATCGCGACAGGCTGCCGGATTTCATCGTGCGGGTGATCTCGTTCCTCGGCGTCTCGATGCCCAATTTCTGGCTCGCCTTCCTGTTGGTGATGTGTTTTTCGGTGTGGCTCAAATGGCTCCCGGCGATGGGCTATGGCGACTGGCAGCACCTGATTTTGCCTGCGGTGTCGATCGCCTATATGTCGCTGGCGATTAACGCCCGACTGCTGCGGGCCAGTATGCTCGACGTCGCCGGACAGCGGCACGTCACCTGGGCACGTCTGCGCGGGCTGAGCCACAAACAGACCGAGCGCCGCCACATTCTGCGCAACGCCTCGCTGCCGATGATCACCGCCGTGGGGATGCACATTGGCGAGCTGATCGGCGGGACGATGATCATCGAAAACATCTTTGCCTGGCCGGGCGTGGGGCGCTACGCCGTCTCGGCGATTTTTAATCGCGACTATCCGGTCATCCAGTGCTTTACGCTGATCATGGTGGTGGTGTTTGTCCTCTGCAATCTGGCGGTGGACGTGCTGAACGCGGCGCTCGATCCGCGTATTCGTCGACATGAAGGAGCGCACGCATGAATTTCTATCGTTCCGCGCGTCTCCCCGTTCGCCTGGCGCTGGCGATCATCGCGCTGCTGGCGCTGATTGCGCTCACCAGCCAGTGGTGGCTGCCGTACGATCCGCAGGCGATTGATCTGCCGTCGCGACTGCTGTCGCCCGACAGCCAGCACTGGCTCGGCACCGACCACCTCGGGCGCGACATCTTTTCTCGTTTGCTGGCGGCGACGCGCGTGTCGCTGGGTTCGGTAATGGCCTGCCTGCTGTTAGTCCTGATTTTGGGCATGGTGATCGGCGGCGCTGCCGGGCTGCTCGGCGGACGTGTCGATCAGCTCACCATGCGCGTCGCGGATATGTTCATGACCTTTCCGACCTCGATTCTGTCGTTCTTCCTCGTGGGCGTGCTGGGGACGGGGCTGACCAACGTCATCATCGCCATCGCGTTGTCCCACTGGGCCTGGTATGCGCGGATGGTGCGCAGCCTGGTGATCGCCCTGCGTCAGCGGGAGTTCGTCCTCGCGTCGCGTCTTTCTGGGGCCGGGAATCTGCGCATTTTTATCGACCACCTCACGGGGGCCGCGCTGCCGTCGCTGCTGGTGCTGGCGACGCTCGATATCGGCCACATGATGCTGCACGTCGCCGGGATGTCTTTCCTCGGCTTAGGCGTGACTGCGCCGACCGCCGAATGGGGCGTGATGATTAACGACGCGCGCCAGTATATCTGGACCCAGCCGCTGCAGATGTTCTGGCCAGGGCTGGCGCTGTTTATCAGCGTGATGGCCTTTAACCTGGTGGGTGACGCCCTGCGCGATCACCTCGATCCTCATCTGGCCACGGAGCACGCCCACTGATGCCACAGCGTATTGATTTGCAGAATATTGTTCTCGAGGCGGATCGCACGTTAGTCAACGGCGTCTCGCTGACCCTGAAACGCGGGCGCGTACTGGCGCTGGTCGGCGGCAGCGGGAGTGGGAAATCCCTAACCTGCGCGGCCGCGCTCGGCGTGTTGCCTGCCGGTGTGCGTCAGACGGCGGGGCAGATTCTGGCCGACGGTCAGGAGATCACCCCGGCGTCTCTTCGGGGGATCAAGGTCGCGACCATTATGCAGAACCCGCGCAGCGCCTTTAATCCGCTGCATACCATGGCGACCCACGCCCGCGAGACCTGTCAGGCGCTGGGTAAAGCGTCGGATGACGCGGCGCTTATCGCGGCGTTAACTGCCGTTGGTCTGGAGGAGGCGGCACGCGTGCTGAAGCTTTATCCCTTCGAGATGAGCGGCGGCATGTTGCAGCGGATGATGATCGCCATGGCGGTGCTGTGCGACGCGCCCTTTATTATTGCCGATGAACCGACCACCGATCTGGATGCCGTCGCCCAGTCGCGGATTCTGGATTTGCTGGACGATATCATGCACACCCGTGCACCCGGCATGCTACTGGTCACGCACGATATGGGTGTGGTCGCTCGCCTGGCGGATGACGTGGCGGTGATGGATCGCGGGGTGATTGTCGAGCAGGGCGACGTGGAGAGGCTGTTTCATGCGCCGGTACATCCGGTGACGCGCGGTCTGGTATCGGCACATCTGGCCCTGTATGGCATGGAGTTGACCCAATGACGCTGCTTTCCGTTTCCGCGGTATCGCACCAGTATTCCCGCGCAGAGTGGGTGCTGGACAACGTCGCACTGAGTCTGAAAAACGGTGAGACCGTGGCTTTGCTCGGTCGCAGCGGCTGCGGAAAAAGCACCCTCGCGCGCCTGCTGGTGGGGCTGGAGTCGCCCAGTCAGGGCGAGGTTTTCTGGCAGGGCGAGTCGCTGTCAACACTCAATCGAGCCCGGCAAAAAGCTTTTCGCCGTGAGATCCAGATGGTGTTTCAGGACGCCATCAGCGCGGTGAATCCGCGCAAAACGGTGAGTGATATCCTGCGCGAGCCGATGCGCCATCTTTTGTCCTTGTCGAGGACTGAACAGCTGGCCCGCGCCCGCAAGCTGCTGCAGGCGGTTGAGCTGGATGATTCGCTTCTCAACCAGCGCCCGCCGCAGCTCAGCGGCGGACAGCTTCAGCGCGTGTGCCTGGCGCGAGCGCTGGCCGTTGAACCGAGGTTGCTGATCCTTGATGAAGCGGTGTCGAATCTCGATCTGGTATTGCAGGCGAACGTGATCCGTTTGCTCAAAAAACTCCAGCAGCAGTTTGGCACCGCCTGCCTGTTTATCACACATGACTTGCGGCTGGTCGAGCGGTTTTGCGACCGGGTGATGGTGATGGAGGAGGGGAAAATCGTTGAGACGCAAACCGTCGGCGAAACCTTAACCTTTTCCTCCATCGCCGGACAGAGGTTACAAACCGCGGTTCTTCCCGCTTTCCCCGTGCGCCGTCGCGCCAGACTTTGAGGGTTACATCCGATGCAACGTGTCACTATCACGCTCGATGATGATTTGCTGGAGACGCTGGACAGCCTGAGCCAGCGCCGGGGTTACAACAATCGCTCAGAGGCGCTGCGCGATATTCTGCGCGGCGCACTGGCGCAGGAAACCGCTCAGGAGCACGGCAGGAACGGGTTTGCGGTGTTGTCTTATGTGTATGAGCACGAGAAGCGCGATCTGGCGCGGCGTCTGGTCTCGACGCAGCACCATCATCACGACCTGTCAGTCGCCACGCTGCACGTTCACGTCAGCCACGAGGATTGTCTGGAGATCGCGGTGTTAAAAGGCGATATGGGCGATATTCAGCATTTTGCCGATGATGTGATTGCCCAGCGCGGCGTGCGGCATGGGCATTTACAGGCGCTGCCTGACGAGGCGTGATGCGCATCAGACGGTCACGGGAAGGGTGATGTTGTGGTACACCGGCCAGCTAAAGCAGAACTTCGCGCCGCCGAGATCGCTTTCCTCACAGCTGACGTGACCGCCCATCGCCTGAGCAATCGAGTGGACAATCGCCAGCCCCAGACCGCAGCCGCCCGTCGCGCGGTCGCGGCTCGGGTCCAGACGCACGAACGGCTCGAACACCCGCTCGCGTTCGTCGGCGGCAATGCCGGGACCATCGTCTTCAACGGCTAAACTGGCCTCGCTGCCGTTCAGGTGCAAGCTAATACGCAGCTGGCTTTCACTGTAGCGCAGGGCGTTATTGACCAGGTTATCCAGCACGCGCTCCATCAGGCGCATATCCAGCGCCCCGTAATCGCCAGGGCTGTTGTCCAGCAGCAGCGTGCGCTGCGGATTCACGCTCTGCACATCCTCAATATGGCTGTGGATCCACGCCGACAGATCGGGCGTGCTGAGTTTGAGTTCATTCTGCGGACGATCGAGACGGGCGTAGGTCAGGAGTTCCTCGATCAGCGCTTCCAGCTGGCCGATATCACGATTGAGCGCCAGGGATTCGGCCTCCGTCAGGTTTTCGCTCATCTCCAGGCGATAGCGCAGGCGCACCAGCGGCGTACGCAGTTCGTGGGCGATACCGTCGATTAGCGCTTTTTTACTGGCGATCAGGGCATTGATGTTATCGGCCATCTGGTTAAAGGCGACGCCCAGGCGCTCAAAGCTGGAGGCGCTGTCAAAGTGAATGCGCTCGGTAAAATGCCCTTCGCCAAAACGCTGCGCGGCGGATTCCAGACGCAACATGTCCTGCCAGTGGGGCCGCATCCAGATAAACACCGGGAAGGCCAGCGAGATGGCGATAAACGCCAGCAGCGCCATATCAAGCAGCCGCATCTGATGCATAAAATAGAGATAAGGAACCGGGCCGACCGCCAGCACGTAATGGCTGCGCGGAATGCGCTGGATAAAGGTGTACTGATCGTCAAGTGCCACGATGTCGCCATCGCGCAGGCGTTGGGTGGTCGGGGCATCGAGATCGTAATTTTTGAGTGGCTCGATGCGCATATTAAACGACAGATTCAGATCCAGCTCTTTCAGCGTCTTCGCCCAGTCGTGCGGCGGAATTTCTCGCAGTTCGCTGCGCATCAGATAGAGCGAGCTTTTCATCAGGTCATCCAGCGACTGCCTGCCCGCGCGCTCGGCGGTGAATTTGTAGACCAGCCCGACCAATATGGTCATGACCAGAAAACAGACAAACAGTAAAAGATAAAACTGCACAAACAGCTTTTTCATGAATGGTCACCCGTAATACTACGACTTAGCTCGGTTTTGTTGGGGCGTTCCGTCTCACGTGCCCTCTGGGGTGCTATGAAAGCAGGGTTTGCGCTGGCTGACAACACCTATGATGTGCTGGATATGGAGGGCGACGGTTAAGAGCGCTTTAGAGATTTTGCAGCGATGAAGTTGGTCACGCAAAGAAAGGGAATAGCGATGAACATGGGTATGTCGGAGCCATCAAACCAGGATTCACTCAACTGATTTGCAAGCGTAATGCAACCGTATACGTTAATGAAAATAAACCAGGGTAGTACGAAGGTTTTCATGGTTATCATCCTTAATGTGGTTTGTTCGAATAATATCGCTGAAGAGAAACTCTCATTTCAATGCGCTGATTCAAAGTATAAGCATCCTCTAAGGAAGAGAAGCTGGTGGAGCTGCAGCCTCTCTTATCTTCTGGCGATGTTTCAGCGCTCGAGCTCCGCGTGTCTGACCCTCAGGTTTCCCAGGCGTGCGGTGCGAACAGATAGCCTTTGTTGCGCACGGTTTTGATGCGATACGGCTCGGTGGCGTTATCCAGCAGCTTTTTTCGCAGGCGCGAAATGGCAACGTCAACGCTGCGATCCATCCCGTCGTAGCTCACGCCGCGCAGGTTTTTCAGCAGGGCGTCGCGATCCATAATCTGCCCGGCGTGGGTAGCCAGCTCCCACAGCAAATCAAAATCGGCGGTCGACAGGGCGATATCCACGCCGGAAAGCAGTACCTGACGGTTAACGGGGTCGATCGAGAGAGTGCCAAAACGCATGGCTTTGTGCGGGGTCAGTGCCGCAGACGACGTCTGGCTTTCGGTGACGACGCGCTGACGCAGGTGTAACCTCAGGCGCGCCAGCAGCACCGCAGGCGGCGTGGTTTTGAGAATATAGTCGTTCGCCCCCATTTCCAGCGACAGAATGTGGTTCATGTCGCTGTCGAGAGAGGTGAGCAGCACTATCGGGCCGTCCCATTGCGCGCGCAAATCGCGGCACACGGTCATCCCGTCTTTGCCGGGGAGCATAATATCGAGCAGCACCAGGTCGGGTTTCTCTCGCAGCACCACTTCTTCCGCACGGTCGCCTCGCGGCTCAACAATAACGTCCATATCGTGTTTTCCCAGATAGGCGGCGATCAGCTGGCCGACTTCCGGTTCGTCCTCAACAAAAACGATCTTATTCATACAACGTCTGTTTTCGTGAAAAAAGCCAACATACACCGCGCAACCTTAACCTTCCATTAATCTTTCAAAATTAACCCCAGTTCCGTTATGCTGGCCGTTATTGTTATTTGATTGTTAAGGGAAAAGGATGGCGCTTTTGATCAAAGCCGCGCTGGGTGCGCTGGTGGTCGTGTTGATTGGCATTCTGGCGAAGACTAAAAATTACTATATCGCCGGGCTGATTCCGTTGTTCCCGACCTTTGCACTGATCGCTCACTATATTGTGGCGTCTGAGCGGGGAATTGAGGCGCTGCGGACCACCATCGTGTTTGGTATGTGGTCGATCATTCCCTATTTTATCTATCTGCTTTCTCTGTGGTATTTCACCGCCATGATGCGGTTACCGCTGGCGCTGGGCGGGGCAGTGGTCTGCTGGAGCCTCAGCGCCTGGGTGTTGATCTTCTTCTGGAGCCGTTTCCACTAATTCAGCGGACGACCGCCGTCCACGCCGAATGAGCGGCCTGTCACGTAGCAACTGGTCAGCAGGTAGTCGATAAGATCAATCACCTCTTTCTCGCCCGGCGCGATTTTCATCAGCGATTTATTGAGCGCTTTCTGGCGATATTCCGCGTCATCGTGGTCGTTAAACAGAATCAGCGACGGGGCGATGGCGTTGACTTTGACCTCTGGCGCGAGCTTACGGGCAAACGATCGGGTCATGTTATCCAGCGCCGCTTTGCTTGCCGCATAGGCAATGTGCTTGTCGCTTCCGCGCTCCACCACGTAATCAGTGAAATGAATGATATCGCTCGCGGCATGGCCGTGCCCGCACAGCAGATCCTGCAGGGCGTGGTTGAGCAAATAGGGGGCGTGAACGTGGATCTGCATCATCGCGGCGAGGGTGTCGCTCAGCGGCGTGCCCGGTTTTTCTGCCTGCCAGGCGCTGGCGTTATGCACGATAGCGCGCAGGCCGTCAGTGGTGGATTTCACTGTGTCAGCAAATGCCAGAATCCCGGCGTCCGTGGAGAAATCCGCCTGAATGCAGACCGCGCCTGCGTTTCTCAATCCTTCAATGGAGCCGTATTCCGTCCGGTAACTGACGATCACCGGCTGGTGCTGATTGAGGAAGTGGTGGGCAAGGGCGAGGCCGATGCGTCGGCCTGCGCCTGTAATCAGAATCGGGCGTTGCGGTGCTTTTCCCATCGTGTTCTCCATATTCCTTCGACAATGGGAAAAACGCGCTTATCCCATTAACATCCAGGTCGCCGGTACGGCAGCAACCAGTAACATACCAATCAACGCCATTTCGCGGCGCTTCAGCGCGTGTCCGAGCTGATGCGTGCGGCGGGCGTAGATAAACACCAGCAGACCCGGCGCATACAGCACCACCGACAGCAGCAGGTGCATTGGCCCTGAAGCATACAATAACCATAGCCCGTAGAGACAGGCCCCGACACCGACCACGTAATGCGCCGGGCGGGCAGCTATTTTTAACAGATAGGCACCGACTAAGAAATAGGGTACCAGAATCATCTCGGAGGCAATGGTCAGCAGGGTGTTATAGTCCGAACCTGTGAGCCAGATCAGCACCAGACAGACCTGCACGCTGATGTTGGTCAGCCACAGGGACGCAGACGGCGCGCTGTTTTTGTTCTGACGGGCAAACATACGCGGGAATGCTTTATGCGTCGCGGCCAGGAAAGGCACTTCTGCGGCCATAATGGTCCAGCTCAGGTACGCGCCGCAGACCGAGACAATCAGCCCCGCCGCAATCACCACGTCGCCCCAGGAACCCATCATTTTGACCATCAGGCCCGCCATCGACGGGTTACGCATTTGCGCCAGTTCAGGACGCGCAACGACGCCGATGGAGAGCAACGTCACCATCAGGTAGACGCTAAGCGCTGCCAGAACTGCCAGCAGCGTGGCACGGCCTACGTCGCGCTTGTTGCGCGCTCGCGCCGACACCACCACCGCGCCTTCCACGCCGATGAACACCCACAGGGTAATGAGCATGGTGTTTTTCACCTGCTCCCAGACCGGCACGCCGAGGGCGACACCGCTGAAATCAAGGCTAAAGACGTCGAGACGAAACGCGATAAACGCGAGCACGATGAACAGGCCCAGCGGAACCAGTTTTGCCAGCGTCGCCACCAGGTTAATGCTCGCCGCGGTCTGCACGCCGCGCAGCACCAGCCAGTGAACCAGCCACAGCAGGACCGATGCGCCAACGATGGATTGCCAGGTGTTACCGTCGCCAAAGAAACGCAGCTCAGGCGTATCGGTAAAGAAGCTGAGGGCCGAGAAGACAATGACCAGATAGGAGACGTTGGCGATCACCGCGCAGAGCCAGTAGCCCCAGGCCGAGCAGAAGCCAATCAGCTCGCCAAACCCTTCGCGGGCGTAAGTGAATATTCCGCCGTCCAGGTCCGGACGGATGCGCGTGAGCAAAAGCATGGCAAAGGCCAGCAGCAGGATCCCGACGCCGGTGATCCCCCAGCCGATGAGCAGCGCCGCGGGGCTCGCGACTTCCGCCATATTCTGCGGCAAACTGAATACGCCCGCGCCGAGCATGGAGCTTAAAACGAGCGCAGTTAAAGCGCTTAGGCCAAGTTTCTTTTCCATTGGCTTCCTGTTATGAAAGGTCCAAATCCAGAATAATTATTTCGCACAAGCGCATAAAAATGGTGGATCACACTAAGGCGCGGGATTTTACGGAGTGTATTGCGGGCATGCAATGATGTGAGGCAGAAATAAGAAAAAAGTTACAAAAAAGGCGGCATTGCGCCGCCTTTTCAAACCTGTTTTGTTACTTGTACAGGTCAGCGCTGACGGTCAGGTTGTTACCACGTTCCTGCCACTGGCGGGTGATGTGGTAATACTTAGCGCCTTTCTTCGCGGCACGTTTCGCCACCTGGTAAGAAACTTCGGTCATGTTGCCGTAGTTTCCGGTGAACTTGATGCTGTCGAAAGGCACCATCTGCGCGGCAGTGGTTTTGTTCAGCTCTTCAATTTTTGTGCCGTCCGGCAGGGTGACAGTGTAACGACCGCCTTTGGTGGTCTGCGTTTCAAAGAAACGACCGACGTCAGAACTTGGTGTCGCAGTGGTCGCAACGCCCGGGATTTCCACTTTCTTCGCTTCTTCGCCGCCCTTAGCGATGGCAGCGCGGCCTGCTTCTGAATCAGCCGGGATGGCGTCAGGGCTCTGCAGAACACGTTTTTTGGCATCTGCTTTGTAGATGAACGCGGTGATACGCTGGTTGCCGCCCTGGTTGGCGTCAATCTGGCGCACGATGTAGAAAGAGGCTGCGCCTTTCTCTTTCGCCGCTTTGGTGATGGCATCGTTCACTTCTGGCTGGCTGCGGTAGAAGCCCTGAACGGTCACGGTGTCAAAGGGTTCCAGCGCGACGGCCTGATCCTTCGGCAGCTCAACGACACCATTGATCACGCGGTTTTTCGGTGCGTCAGCTTTCGGGGCATCTTGTTTGTACAGATCGGCCACGACGCGCAGGTTGCCGCCGCTACCGTAATCGGAAGTATCCACAACGTAAAAAGAGGCAGCGCCTTCTTTGTCTGCGCGAGCGGAGGCTGCGCGTACGGCATCGCTAATAGCGTTAAAACGACCGGTAATCGTCACGCGATCGTAAGGTTTCAACGCTGCCGCTTGCTCTGGCGTCAACTCTGTCGCGGCATTTGCGGACAGGGCGGTCGCAGTAAGAAGTGCGGACGCCAGGAGAGTGTTCTTAAGCTTCATAAAAATAATCCTTCGCCTTGCGCAAACCATATACTGGTGTTGTTGTTAATTTGAAATCGTCGCCGATTATGGCATTTAAAACCCGTCGCTGTCTGCGGCATTTTTCACTCCCTGTGCTCCCGACAGGATCAAATTCGATAACATTTACTGATATGTCGAGTAAACAGGGGTTTGAGCAGGAAAACTGATTAAGCATATGACTTTTACAAGTTAATTTAATGTTAATAAGTTGTTTTAATACGGCGCTATATCATGTTTTTACCGCTTCGCTTGAGCTATTTATCGGGCCTGGCGAGGAAATTAAGGTAAATATCGCTGTCAGAGACGACGATCACTTATTTTTCACAGATAAAGTCAGAAATAGTGTTTTCTTGCTGTAGATCACAGGCGCTATTTTCAGTAGGTTATAGAAAGTTTGTTACTGTTTTATTTTCCGTGATTATTCATCAGCCAGGACTCACTGGCGACGCTTATGCAAATCGCGGTCATTTATCGACAAACCATCATCAAGAACCGATGGAAGGGAAAACTATGCGTATTGGGGTACCAAAAGAACGGTTAGCCAATGAAACCCGCGTTGCTGCCACGCCGAAAACGGTCGAGCAGCTGCTTAAACTGGGTTTTACCGTCGCGGTTGAAAGCGGCGCGGGCAAACTGGCGAGTTTCGATGACGAGGCATTTATTCAGGCTGGCGCTGAGGTTGTGAGCGAGGCTGATATCTGGCAGTCGCCGGTGATTCTGAAAGTGAATGCGCCAACCGAGAGCGAAATTGCCTTACTGAATCCGGGCACGACGCTGGTGAGCTTCGTCTGGCCTGCGCAAAACCCGGAGCTGATGGAGAAACTCGCCGCACGCGGTGTCACCGTCATGGCGATGGACTCCGTGCCGCGTATCTCCCGCGCCCAGTCGCTGGATGCGCTGAGTTCAATGGCAAACATCGCCGGTTATCGTGCGATCGTCGAAGCTGCCCATGAGTTTGGTCGCTTCTTTACCGGTCAAATCACCGCGGCGGGCAAAGTTCCTCCGGCGAAAGTGATGGTGATCGGTGCCGGTGTGGCTGGTCTTGCTGCCATCGGCGCGGCCAACAGCCTCGGCGCCATCGTTCGTGCCTTTGATACCCGTCCGGAAGTCAAAGAACAGGTCCAGAGTATGGGCGCTGAGTTCCTCGAGCTGGACTTCAAAGAAGAAGCGGGCAGCGGTGATGGTTACGCCAAAGTGATGTCCGAAGCCTTCATCAAAGCGGAAATGGAACTCTTTGCGGCCCAGGCGAAAGATGTCGATATCATCGTCACCACCGCACTGATCCCGGGTAAACCGGCTCCGAAGCTGATCACCCGCGAAATGGTTGACTCCATGAAAGCCGGGAGCGTGATTGTCGATCTGGCCTCGCAGAACGGCGGTAACTGTGAATATACGGTACCGAACGAAGTGATGACCACGGCAAACGGCGTGAAGATTATCGGTTACACCGACCTGCCAGGCCGTCTGCCAACCCAGTCTTCTCAGCTGTACGGCACCAACCTCGTTAACCTGCTGAAACTGCTCTGCAAAGAGAAAGACGGCAACGTGGTAGTTGATTTTGATGATGTGGTGGTGCGCGGCGTGACGGTGATCCGTGACGGCGAAATCACCTGGCCGGCTCCGCCGATTCAGGTTTCCGCTCAGCCACAGGCCGCACCAAAAGCGGCTCCTGCGCCTAAAGAACCGGCTCAACCGGTCTCTCCGTGGCGTAAATATGCCCTGATGGCGCTGGTGATTATTCTCTTCGGCTGGCTGGCTGACGTGGCACCGAAAGAGTTCCTCGGACACTTCACCGTCTTCGCGCTGTCGTGTGTTGTCGGTTACTACGTGGTGTGGAACGTGTCTCACGCGCTGCACACGCCTTTAATGTCGGTCACGAACGCCATTTCAGGGATTATCGTGGTGGGGGCGTTACTGCAGATTGGTCACGGCGGCTGGATTAGCTTCCTGAGCTTTATCGCGGTGCTGATCGCCAGTATCAATATTTTCGGTGGTTTCACCGTGACTCAGCGCATGCTGAAAATGTTTCGTAAAGGCTAAGGGGTAGCATATGTCTGGAGGATTAGTCACAGCGGCATACATTGTTGCTGCAATCCTGTTTATCTGCAGTCTGGCGGGGCTTTCGAAACACGAAACGTCGCAGCGCGGGAACCACTTTGGTATCGCCGGTATGGCGATCGCGCTGATTGCGACCATCTTCGGGCCGGATACCGGCAACGTCGCATGGATTCTGGTGGCGATGATTATCGGTGGTGCGATCGGTATTCGCCTGGCGAAGCGCGTGGAAATGACCGAGATGCCAGAGCTGGTGGCGATTCTGCACAGCTTTGTCGGTCTGGCGGCGGTGCTGGTGGGCTTTAACAGCTACCTGTATCACGAACCGGGCATGGAGCCGATTCTGGTCAACATCCATCTGACCGAAGTGTTCCTCGGGATCTTCATCGGTGCGGTGACCTTCACCGGTTCTATCGTGGCGTTCGGCAAACTGCGCGGCAAGATTTCGTCTAAACCGCTGATGCTGCCAAACCGCCACAAAATGAACCTCGCGGCGCTGGTGGTTTCCTTCCTGCTGCTGGTGGTGTTTGTGCGTACCGAAAGTACCGGTATGCAGGTTCTGGCGCTGCTGGTGATGACCGTTATTGCGCTGGCGTTTGGCTGGCATCTGGTGGCGTCGATCGGCGGGGCGGACATGCCGGTCGTGGTGTCGATGCTGAACTCCTATTCCGGTTGGGCGGCAGCGGCGGCGGGCTTTATGCTCAGCAACGACCTGCTGATTGTCACCGGTGCGCTGGTGGGCTCGTCGGGTGCGATCCTGTCGTACATCATGTGTAAGGCGATGAACCGTTCGTTCTTCAGCGTGATTGCCGGTGGTTTTGGTACCGACGGTGCGTCGTCCAGCGGTGACGAAGAAGTCGGCGAGCACCGTGAAATCACGGCGGAAGACACGGCTGATATGCTGAAAAACTCCCACTCCGTGATCATCACCCCAGGCTACGGCATGGCGGTGGCGCAGGCGCAGTACCCGGTGGCGGAAATCACCGAGAAGCTGCGTGCCCGCGGGATCAAAGTGCGTTTCGGTATTCACCCGGTGGCGGGGCGCTTGCCTGGTCACATGAACGTGCTGCTGGCGGAGGCGAAAGTGCCTTACGACGTGGTGCTGGAGATGGACGAGATCAACGATGATTTCGCCGACACCGACACGGTGCTGGTTATCGGCGCGAACGATACGGTGAACCCGGCGGCGCAGGACGATCCTGGCAGCCCGATTGCCGGTATGCCGGTTCTGGAAGTGTGGAAGGCGCAGAACGTTATCGTCTTCAAACGCTCGATGAACACCGGCTACGCAGGCGTGCAGAACCCGCTGTTCTTCAAAGAGAACACCCACATGCTGTTTGGCGATGCCAAAGCCAGCGTGGATGCGATTCTGAAAGCGCTGTAAGTGTGTTTTGCCCGGCGGCGCAAGCTTGCCGGGCCTACGCGATACATGTAGGCCGGGTAAGCGTCAGCGCCACCCGGCAATAAAAAAGCCGCCATAATTGGCGGCTTTTTTCATATTAAAACGTCAATCGTCTTCTTCGTCATCCAGCTCAACCGGGGTCTGATACTGATCCGGTTTAATGACCAGCAGGTCACAGCGCAGATGGTCGATCACCTGTTCCGCCGTATTGCCAAGGAACGCCGCGGAAATCCCGGTGCGTCCGACGGTGCCGAGCACCACAATCCCCGCCTGCAAATGCTCCGACAGATCCGGGATCACCTCTTCAGGCAGGCCTTTCTCTACGTGTGTCATCTTCTCGTCGATACTGAATTTCTGGCGCAGGGCTTTCATCGCCAGCAGGTGCTGACCGCGGATCGCGTCGTTATACACGCTCGGGTCAAACTCAGGCAGTTCGATAGCGATATTGATAGGGGTGACCGGATAGGCACCGACCAGGTGGACCTCGGTGTGATTGACCTGTTCGGCAAGCTGGATCGTCTCTTTCACCAGTTTTTCGTTCAGGGCGTTGTGATAATTCTCTTCGCTGGCGAGGTTCACCGCCACCAGCGCCTTACCGCCTTCCGGCCACGGCTGGTCTTTCACCATCCATACCGGGCATGGACACTTACGCAGCAGATGCCAGTCGGTTGGGGTAAAAATCACGGCTTCAAGTTTGTCGTGCTGGTGCGCCATCTTCAGCAGCAGGTCATGTTGTTCGCTCATGACTTCCTGAATGATGGCTTCAAAAGGACGGTTATGCCACACCACTTTGATGTCGATGGGGATACCGGCATCGATGTAATATTTTGCCTGCTCGCGGATCCACGCGGTCCGCTGGCTGATCACTCCCTGACGCATAGCAGTGCGCTCGTCAGGCGACAGAAGGGTGGTCATCTCATATGAGAAGTCATAGATCGGCAAAAACGCTTTGATTTTGCCGCCAATCCGTTGATGTAAATAGACAGCTCGCCGTAACGCCGGTTGATCGTCCTGATTAGGATCGATGGCCACCAGCATGTTTTGATACTTTGCCATACAGGTCTCCTTACTACTGTCACCACAGTCTGTAATTAAAAGAGTAACCTATATATGTTGAATGAAACAGGGGAGAAGGTTTTGCCAGATCAATAAATCACGAAAATTTATCGATCCGGCAGAAGAGAGATGAGGCTTAAGCGACGTTGCGGGAGTGACCGGCGAGAACCGCCAGCGCTTCACCGTTTTCAATGGTGATGTATTTGCCTTTCACCGCCAGCATTCCGCTTTTCTGGAAACGACCCAGCAGACGGCTGATGGTTTCAACGGTCAGGCCCAGGTAGTTACCGATATCACCACGGGTCATGGTCAGGCGGAATTCACGTGGAGAGAAACCACGTTCGGCAAAGCGGCGCGACAGGTTGTAGATAAAGGCTGCCAGACGCTCTTCCGCATTCTTTTTGGAAAGCAGCAGGATCATGTCCTGATCGCCTTTGATCTCGCCGCTCATCAGACGCATCATCTGCTGACGCAGGTTCGGCATTTTGCCTGACAGGTCGTCCAGGGTTTCGAACGGGATTTCGCAAACCATGGAGGTTTCCAGCGCCTGAGCGAAGCTCGGGTGGTGGCCGGTACCGATAGCGTCAAAGCCGACTAAATCGCCCGCCAGGTGGAAGCCGGTGATCTGCTCATCGCCTTGCTCGGTGATGGTGTAGCTCTTAATGGTGCCAGAACGGATAGCATAGAGCGATTTCAGTTCGTCTCCCGCCTTAAACAGCGTCTGCCCTTTCTGAATAGGCTTTTTGCGCTCGATGATATTATCAAGCTGATCGAGTTCATGCTCATTCAGGGTAAACGGGATACAGAGCTGGCTAATGCTGCAATCCTGGCAATGGATAGCACAACCGCCAGACTGAATGCGTCGTATAATTCGCTTTTCCGGGATCATAGGTCTGCTCAAGCCTTAATTGATATTGGTCAATTTTAACATCTTTTTGGAGTGCGCGTAAGCCTGGGAAACCATCAATAGAGACAAGTGGCGACAATGCGTCGCCATCTTCTTGATATTCCACAGTTTGATTGTGGAATAATGACCTAAATCATAGAAAATTAAGCACTAAAAGCCTGGATTTCTAAAGCAGCAAATACCCTTCGTGGCGCAATAACCACTCTTTGCGCTGCACGCCACCGGCGTAGCCCGTCATGGTGCCGTTGCGTCCGATCACGCGATGGCAGGGCACCACGATACTGACCGGATTTGAGCCATTGGCCGCACCTACGGCGCGAGCAGCACCCGCGCGACCAAGCTGCTCGGCGAGCTGGCCGTAGTGCATAACTTGCCCGCAGGGGATGGCGCGCAGAGCCTGCCACACTTCGCGCTGGAAAGGCGTTCCTGCCGTGGCGGTCGGTAAGGTATCGATAATGCTGAGATCGCCCTCGAAGTAATCCGCCATCTTCGCACTCAACCCGCCAGGGTTGGTCGCGCTGATGCGTTCATAGCCGTCGCGATAGTGGATATTCAGCAACTCAACCATTCGATCGCTGTGCTCTTCCCACTCCACCGCGCGCAGGTTGAACTGCTCATCGGCAATGATCCACAGCGGGCCAAGAGGCGTGGCAATCTTATCTTCGAGTAATCTCAGCATCCTTTGTCCCTTAATTCAGCCGTGGGTAAATCCCCGGTCCAATTGGCAGACCGACAAGATACCACGCGACCAACATCACCAGCCATACCCCTAAAAAGATAAGCGGATACGGCAGCACCAGCGAATAGTAGGTACCCAGTTTTGCCTCAGGCTTGTAGCGTTGCAGGAAGCCCAAGAACAGCGGAACAAAAGGCGATACGGGGGCCAGTGGGATCACCGAGGAATCCGCCACGCGGAACAGGATCTGCGCGAACGCCGGATGAAAACCGAGCAGCATAAACATCGGCACAAAGATCGGCGCCAGAATCGACCAGATGGCAGACCCGCTGGCGATAAACATGCACAGCAAGGACGAGAGCAGCGCCAGGCCGACAAACGCCGGCACGCCGCTCAGCCCGGCAGATTCCAGGGCATCGGTCAGGCCGACGGCCATGAACTTGCCCATGTTGCTCCAGTTAAACATCGCCACGAACTGCGCCAGCGGGAACACCATCACGATAAATCCGGCCATCTCTTTCATTGGCTCGATCATCAGTTGCGGCAGATCGCCCTGACGGCGGATTTTGCCGGTGGCGATGCCGTAGGCGAGGGAGACAATAAAGAAGAACAGGATAATCAGCGGGACGATGCCCTGAATGAACGGCGACGGCAGGACCGTGTGTTTCACCGGATCGCGCAGCACGCCGTTTTCCGGAACCACCATCAGGGCAATGGCCGCGATAAACAGCAGAGAGACCACGCCCGCTACGCGCAGGCCGTGGCGCTGCGCCTGGCTGAGCGACTCCAGTTTTTCATCGCGACTGCCTTCCCAGGTGCCCAGCCGCGGCTCGACGATTTTATCGGTGATCAGGCCGCCGACGATGGTCAGCACAATCACCGAGCTTGCCATAAAGTACCAGTTGTCGATCACGCTGACGTGCATGGCCGTATCGATGGTTTTCGCCGCTTCGGTGCTGATGCCGGAGAGCAGCACGTCGGTGGTGACGATCAGCAGGTTAGCTGTAAATCCACACCCGACCCCGGCGATAGCGGCCAGCAGGCCCGCGATCGGGTGCCGCCCGACGGCGAGGAAAATCAGCGCCCCCATCGGCGGCATGATCACCAGCGCCGCATCAGAGGAGATGTGGCTGAAAAAGGCGATAAACAGCACCATGTAGCTGGCGTAACGGGCGTTCACCACCGACGCCATTTTGACCATCAGGGCAGGCAACAGCCCGACGCGTTCCGCCAGACCCGCGCCCAGCACCAGCGCCAGAATTGCCCCGAGCGGCGCAAAGCCGCTGAAGTTTTTAATCACATTCGGCAAAAACCAGTGCAGACCTTCCACGCTGAGCAGGTTTTTCACCGCCACCATGCTGCCGTCCGCCGGGCTGCGCACGGAGACATCAAAAGCGGAAAGCACGGCGGTGGCGATCATCAGGATCACAATCAAATAGATAAAAAGCAGGAAAGGGTGCGGCACTTTGTTGCCGATCCTCTCAACCCAGCCATAGACCTTACCGGATGGGGAATGCGAAGGTATGGAAGACATACTCATGGGCGTTCCTCGGGACTGTTGTGTTGTTATGTTATTGTGTTTGCGTGTTTTATTATTTTAAAGGTGACGGCGTCACGTTATGCGGTATCGGACACTCGTACGGTCGTTCTGCGATCTGTTGTTCAAACTCATCCCGGCAGGCCTGCAGCAGTGTCGCATCCTGTAGCAGGTTCAGCGCCGTCGCGCCCATCACTTTCCCGGCCAGTAGCATCCCTTTATGGGCGATTGACGTGCGGCCCTGAGCCACCAGTTGCCAGGTATGCAGCGGCGTGCCGACGGTAAAGCAGGGGGTGAAGCACTGCGCGACCGGCATTTTCCAGCTCACATCACCTACGTCGGTGGAACCAGCCAGCACGTTATCGGTGATGGCGTACGGGGCCACTTCCTCCACCAGAAGCGTCTCGCGGTTTCTGCGGGCAAAGGCTTTGCCTTCCTCTCCGCCCGTGGCGGCGATATTTTTCAGGCTGTTTTGCAGATCGTTAGCCGTCAGGGTTTTGCGGATCTCCCCGGCAAACGCGCGCTCTTCGTCCGTCCACTCTGGCGTGCCGTAATGCTGTAAGGCGCTGTACATCGCGGCTTCGAGCGTGCGGTTCGGGAGATAGCTCGAGCAGGCCTTATCGAAACGCCGCTCGACGGTGGTTTCGGTCATCAGCGCCGCGCCTTGTGCGATTTTCTCAATGCGCTCGTAGATC
Organism: Lelliottia sp. EB106-05-01-XG201; assembly: GCF_058791735.1. NCBI lineage: Bacteria > Pseudomonadati > Pseudomonadota > Gammaproteobacteria > Enterobacterales > Enterobacteriaceae > Lelliottia > Lelliottia sp. EB106-05-01-XG201. The sequence continues at coordinate 2,577,355 of NZ_JBYTDV010000001.1, read as the reverse complement.
TGCTGCGCATCGGCCATCTCCGGGGCGCGGATCAGATACAGCACCTCAGCCTGCGCCTGCACCACGTTCGGCGAAATCCCGCCGGTGTTGGTGATGGCGTAGTGCACGCGGGCTTTTTCGATGATGTGCTCATTGAGGAAGTTGGTGCCGGTGGTCATCAGGGTGACGGCATCCAGCGCGCTGCGCCCGAGATGCGGCGAGTTCGCGGCATGGGCGGCGATGCCCTGAAAGCGCCATGAGGCCTGGATATTCGCCAGGGTGCTGACGTTAAACATTCCGGCGAAAGCCTCCGGGTGCCAGGTCACGGCGGCGTCGACGTCATCGAACAGCCCTTCGCGCACCATAAAGGTTTTCCCGGAGCCGCCTTCTTCGCCGGGGCAGCCGTAAAAACGCACCGTTCCGCTGCCGCCATGCTGTTCCAGCCAGCTTTTGACCGCCACCGCGCCCGCCAGCGCGGCGGTGCCGAGCAGGTTATGTCCGCAGCCGTGGCCGTTCGCGCCCGGCGTGTCCGACTGTGGGGTGGCGCAGTGCGCCGACTGGCTCAGGCCCGCCAGCGCGTCAAATTCCCCTAGCAGGGCGACGACAGGTTTTCCGCTGCCGAAGCTGGCGATAAAGGCATTGGGAATGCCGCCTGCCTCACGGGTCAGGGTAAAACCTTCCGCCTCCAGCGCGTTGGCCAGACGGTCGGAGGACCAGAACTCCTCAAAGCGTGTTTCCGGATGATCCCAAATGTCATCGGCAATATCGGTAAAGGTCTGACATCGGGTTTCGATGGCATCGTCAATAAAAGGGTAGATCTCCTGCATTACACACCTCGCGTCCAGGGAAAATTGATCGCAGTACGGGCCAGCGTTTCAATCGCCACGCCCATGATCTGCTCGTCAAAATCAAACTTCTCATTGTGATGCCCGGCGCTTAAATCAGTCCCAAACACCATGTACGAAGCCAGACCGCCGTTTTGCTGCACGTGGGCCATCATCAGGGTGGCATCTTCTGAACCCGCCGGGGCTTTCACCTTGTCGATGGCCTGATGGACCGCCGCCACCTGGCTTGCCTGCTCGCGCAGATAGTCCACCCAGGCCGGAGAAGGGGAACTTGAGGTTGCGGCACCCATCAGACGCATCTCGGCTTTCACCCCGTACAGCGCCGCCGCGCCGTCAATCACGCCCTTAGCGCGCTCAAAGACATACTGATTAATGGCTTCGCTTTCGCCGCGCGTTTCCACTTTTAACAGCGCGCTGGCCGGAACCACGTTGCGCCCGCTGCCCGCCTGCATCACGCCGACGTTAACGCGTGACGCGCCTTCGCTGTGGGGCGCGATGCTGTGCAGGGCCAGGGCGGCTTGCGCGGCGGCGAGCAGGGCGTTACGTCCGTCTTCCGGTTTGCCACCAGCGTGGGCGGCGACGCCGGTAAAGCGCACGTCAAATTTGGTGGTCGCCATAAAGTTATCGCTGCCGCAGATGACGGTCCCGGCCGGAACGCCGGTGCCGATGTGGATCGCGGTGAAGTAATCGACGCCGTCCAGCGCACCGGCAGCGACCATCGCCCGTGCGCCGCGGGTGCCTTCTTCCGCGGGCTGGAAGATGAGTTTGATGGTGCCGTTCAGCCGGGATTCGTTCTGCTTCAGCAGATACGCCAGCCCGAGGCCGATGGTGGTGTGTCCGTCGTGACCGCAGGCGTGCATCATCCCGGGATTACAGGAGGAAAAACCGTCGCGGAACGGGCGGTGACTCTCGTCGAGGGCTTCACTGAGATCCAGTGCGTCCATGTCCACCCGAAAGGCGAGCGTCGGGCCGGGGCGTCCGGTGTTCAGCGTGGCGACAAGGCCGGTAAATCCGCCTTCAAAGGCGCTGAGCCATTTTTCCGGCGCACCCTGCTGGCGCGCGCGGGCATATTCTGCAGCCAGAGTGTCGGCGTCGGGCAGGCCCATACGGCTGTCGGCGTCGACCACGTCGCGGCCCATCGCCAGTTCGTAGCCCAGGCTATCAAGGATCTCCGCGACCTTTGCCGCGGTGCGAAACTCCACCCAGCCCGATTCGGCATACTGGTGAAAATCACGCCGCCAGGCGATCAGCTGAGACATTAATTTTTCAAGGGATTGTGTCAGTGAATCCATCTCTGTTCCTGTCATCATTAAAATATGTGAACTGCTTCACGCTGTGATAGTTTTTACTTATCACTAACCAATTTTTCACAGTTTTAACCGTTCAGGAATTACCCTCGCATATCCATTTCCATTAAAGTAGATGACAATTTCTTTACTCTGATAAACAACGGTTATCGGTCGAACTATGTCATTTCAGGTTAAATTTCATCAGATCCGCGCGTTCGTAGAAGTGGCGCGTCAGGGCAGTATTCGCGGTGCCAGCCGGGCGATGAATCTCTCGCAACCGGCATTGACCAAATCCATTAAAGAACTCGAAGAGGGCATGGCCGCGCAGCTGTTTGTGCGACGCAGTAAAGGCGTGGCGCTGACGGAGTGTGGCGAGAGTTTTTATCAGCACGCCAACCTGATCCTCGAAGAGCTGCGCGCCGCGCAGGACGACATTCGCCAGCGGCAGGGGCTGCAGGGCGGGCAGATCAATATCGGGATGGGGGCCAGCGTCGCGCGCACCTTAATGCCCGCGGTGATCACCCGTTTTCACGAGCAGCACCCGCAGGTGAAAGTGCGAATTATGGAAGGGCAGCTGGTATCGATGATCAATGAATTACGCCAGGGAGAGCTGGATTTCACCATCAATACCTATTATCAGGGACCCTACGATCACGAATTTACCTTTGAAAAACTGTTCGAAAAACCCTTTGCAATATTTTGTCGGCAGGGTCATCCGGCCATCGGTGCAAAATCAATTAGTGAGCTTATGAATTATAACTGGACGATGCCTACACCGCGCGGGAGTTATTATAAACAGCTGGAGGATATATTCCGTTATCGCTCACAATTACCGCAAATTGGCGTTGTTTGCGAAACATTCTCATCCTGTATTAGTCTGGTAGCGCAGAGTGATTTTCTGAGCATTTTACCGCAGGAACTGGGCTGTGATCCGCTCCTGGCGCACCGTCTGGTGATGTTGCCGGTCGAAGAGATCTTACCCAAAGCCGCTTATTATCTAATCCAGAGACGTGATTCCCGACAAACTCCGTTAACTGCGTCATTAATAACCCAGTTCAGAAGACAGGCCCGCGGAATATTGCTTAACGAAGGGAAATAAAAAAATAGAGCCTGCCGACATCGGACAGACCCTACAGTACACACAGCAGTGCGTCCTTTTGCCAACTCCCGCTTTATTTGTCCGTTATGCAGGTTTATTTAGTTATAACAGCTTTCGCCTAAAAATAAAGTGATCGGAGTGCCTGATTTCACTTATTTTTAACTTAAATTATACAGTTAATGATTGATTAAATTTATTTTAAGGCGGCTTCATTGTTATCTATTAGCCAAATTAATATCTTTCACTGCGTGATCATTTTTTCTCCGTCGCCCATGGATATTGAAACACCCCTCTGGCGCGGGTAGAGTACGCCTTCAGATGCCGCTGGAGGAGCACCATGAAACCTGACGACAAATCCCTTTTTCTTGACGCCATGGAAGATGTCCAGCCCCTGAAACGCTGCACCGATATCACCTGGCAGCCGAGTCGCAATCAACGTACCCGCCAGAGTATCGACACCACGCAGCTCGATAACTTTCTCACGCTCGGCTTCCTTGATGTTCTGCCGCTTGCCGAACCGCTCACTTTTCAGCGCGAAGGCGTTCAGCAGGGCGTGATGGATAAATTACGCACCGGTAAATACCCGCGTCAGGCCAGCCTGAACTTACTGCGCCAGCCGGTCGAGCAGTGCCGCCAGATGCTGTTTGCCTTTATTCAGCAGGCTCAGCAGGACAGCCTGCGCAACCTGATCATCATTCACGGCAAAGGCCGGGAAGATAACTCGCACGCCAACATTGTGCGCAGTTATCTGGCGCGCTGGCTGACCGAATTCGACGCCGTGCAGGCCGTCTGCGTGGCGCTGCCCCATCATGGCGGCAGCGGGGCGTGCTATGTTGCGCTACAAAAATCGGGTGAAGCTAAGCTGGAAAACCGGGAGCGGCACGCCAAGCGCAGCCGCTAACGGTCAGAACGTTTCCCAGTTGCCGTCTCCGGCGGACGCTGTGGCCGGGCGCAATACCTGCGGTGTTTTCAGGTGTGTCGCGCGCGGTGCGGCGGTTTGCGTCTTTACGTTCAGACGGAAGGCGGCGACGGCCTGGCGCAGCTGCTCCGCCTGATCCTCCAGCGCGGCCGCCGCCGTGGCGGATTCCTGCACCAGCGCGGCGTTCTGCTGCGTTACGCTATCCATCTGCGAAACCGCCAGGCTCACCTGCTCAATACCGCGGCTCTGCTCATCGGAAGCCGAGGCGATCTCCCCCATAATATCGGTCACGCGGGTGACGGCGGCGACGATCTCTTTCATGGTTTCCCCGGCTTCGCTGACCTGTCCGGAGCCGGTATTGACCCGGCTGACGGAGTTTTCAATCAGCGCTTTGATCTCTTTTGCCGCCTGCGCACTGCGGCTGGCCAGGGTACGCACTTCCCCGGCGACCACGGCAAATCCGCGGCCTTGTTCACCCGCTCGTGCGGCTTCAACGGCGGCGTTCAGTGCCAGAATGTTGGTCTGGAAGGCGATGCTGTCGATCACGCTGGTGATGTGGGCAATTTGCTGAGAGCTGTCGGCAATTTCGGTCATGGTGCGGATGACGTTATTCACCACGCGTCCGCCGCGATCGGCGGTTTCCGAGGCATTTTTCGCCAGCAGCGTCGCCTGACGGGCATTATCGGAGTTCTGTTTCACCGTCGCGGTCAGCTCTTCCATGCTGGCCGCCGTCTCTTCCAGGGAAGAGGCCTGCTGCTCGGTACGGGCGGAGAGATCGTTACTGCCCGCCGCGATTTCGCCTGCGCCGGTGTAGATCGAATCGGTACTGCCGCGCACCGCGCTGACGGTGCTCACCAGCGAGGTTTGCATCTCATGCAGACCCGCCGCCAGCTGACCCATCTCATTGCGGCTGTCGATGGAAATCGTCTGCGTCAGATCGCCACTGGCGATGGTGCGAATATGGTTCATCACGCTGCGCAGGGGCTTCAGCAGCAGGTGCTGCAATCCTTGCCAGAACACGATCAGCACGGCAATCACCACCAGGAAAATGGTGCCGAGCGTCCACTGCATATGGGTAAAGCTGCTCTGGTTCTCTTTGGCGGCGGCTTTCAGCAGGGTGTTATTTTCCGCGCGCCAGCGGGTGTAGACGGCCTCCATATCATCCTGAGCCTGCTGGGCGTCGAGATCGCCATACGCCTGATAGTTATCGGCACGCAGATACTCAATCGACAGGCGCATCACCTCGTGCATCTGGGTGTACGCTTTCTGCATTTCGGTGGTCAGTGCCTGACTCTGGCCCTGCACGGGCGGCATCGCCTGCCAGGCACTATAGTAGTTTTCAGCTTTGGTCAGAGAGTCACCCGCGTTACCGAGCAGCTTGTTGATTGCCGCCAGAGAGGCCGGATCGCGCTGATTTTTAAGGTAACGAATGGCGACGCGTGTGACCGTGACGCGGGTTTTGACCAGCGTATTGACGCTGTCGCTCAGGCTCTCCTGCTGCGCATTGAGGCTGCCTGAGTTCTGGAAATTATGACGGTCGTTACTGACGGCGGAATAGAACAATCCCCCCGTGACGACTTGCAACAGGCAGAATATAGTGAGAGCAAAGACAATCCCGGTAATGACGTGCAGATTTTTCAGCATGACGGAAGCCCATTTGATGTGCAGAAGTTGCATCATTGTTATCGACGTAGTGGGGCTAAACTTTAATTTTACTAATGCTTAATCAACAGGCTGATGAATATGACCCGAATTGATAAAAGTGGCAGTTATATGTTAGGTACGCATTTCGTTAACCGACTCGGCTATGGGGCGATGCAGCTGGCGGGGCCAGGCGTGTTTGGTCCGCCGAAGGATAAAGAGGCGGCGCTGGCGGTGCTGCGCGAAGCGGTGGCCGCTGGGGTAAATCACATCGATACCAGTGATTTTTACGGCCCGCATGTGACTAACCAGTTGATTCGGGAAGCGCTCCATCCCTACCGGGACGATCTGACGATCGTCACCAAAATCGGCGCCCGTCGTGGGGAAGATGCCTCCTGGCTGCCGGCGTTTTCGGCTCAGGAACTCACCCAGGCGGTGCACGATAACCTGCGAAATTTACAGCTGGACGTGCTGGATGTGGTGAACCTGCGCATTATGTTCAGCGCGCACGGGCCTGCCGAGGGATCGATCGAAGAACCATTAGCCACGCTGGTGGAACTGCAGCGTCAGGGGCTGGTGCGACATATTGGTCTGAGTAATGTGACCGCCGCGCAAATTGCGCAGGCGCAGAGCATCACGCCGATCGTCTGTGTGCAAAACCTCTATAATATCGTTAATCGTAGCGACGATGCACTGATTGACGGCCTGGCGGAGCAGGGGATTGCCTATGTGCCGTTCTTCCCGTTAGGGGGATTTACGCCGCTGCAATCATCCGGTCTGCAGGCAGTCGCCGATTCACTGGGTGCCACGCCGATGCAGATTGCGCTGGCGTGGCTGCTGAAACGCTCGCCGAATATTCTGCTGATCCCGGGCACCTCGTCGGTGGCGCATCTGCATGAAAACCTGGCGGCTGGCGACCTGGTGTTGCCGGATGAGGCTCTCGCCTCGCTGAACGCGCTGGCGGAATAACGCGCCCGCCTCACGGCCACGCGTTTACTCGGTGGCCGCTTGCGTCATTCGACTTCTTCTGTGCAGTTCCAGCGCTTCGGCGACAATCTCCTGCTTGCTGAGCCGCGTTTCATACGCCGTGGCCCGGACATATTCGACCAGCGCAGACTGAATTCTGGCGCTTAACATTTTTAAGTCCGCATCCTTTGCGGTGCCGCGTGCTACACGCTTGTCCGGGTAATCTCGGCTTGGCATTGCTCAAGTCCTCCAAACGTTGTCTTGTTAATTCGTGCTGTGAAATATGCGTGGAGAGTGAAAACAAGTCAACTTTCTAAAACTGCGGTTTAATTTGTATTAAATCCGTTAAAAATCTGCCCGCCTTTTGCGCTGCTTTTCATTTGAAAGGGGAAAGGCTTGAGTATGGAAAGTGGGCAAAATAGCGGAAACTACGCATCCGCTTTTGCATACTGTGTAAACGCTTCCATTTTCTGCATATCACATTTATGAACGTATTCCGAAGTAATCATAAATCCGCTCAATGAATTACAGAAGTGTGAGCCATTAAACACACTGGCAGCGCTAAATGTTTACATATGCAATTTACTGCTTTTCTATGCATGACAAAATTACGGCGTCGTTTTTTTCGCCGACAGTGCGCTGAAAGACGGGGGCGAAGGATGTAACATCTCCGCAAAGAACGGGCGAAATGGCAGGTAAAAAAACAGCATAAAATTCTGAGAAAGTTTTATTTTAGTGATTTTGTAGTGTCTGTTTTTTATATAAAGTGACCTCGTTTATGTTTGTTAGTGTGCTATGTTTTTAATTGTAGTGTATGTGAAGCGTGTTGCGTTTCGATAAGGGCAGGCTGGCAACTCACATCCGTGATAGTAATCTGTGTTATTCTTTGCGGATTGGCGCTATCAGGAAGTCATGGGTATGTATCACCTTTTCTTAGAATTCGATAATCTTGAACCCGGCGTGAAGTCTGTAGAAGATCTGAAGTATGTCATCCGCGATGACAAACACACCGCCTTTGTGATGAGTGCGGTGGTGGCGAGATTTATCAAAGATGCGCTGATCATGAACCAGACGATCACCAGCCTGAAAAACTGCCGTTTCGCGTTTGCGAACGGGGCCGAGTTCGTCGAATTCGACAGCAAAGGTCAGTCAACGCGATTCACCGACACGCCGGACTGGTTCATCACACCAGGCGCGTTTGCGCGCTCTCAGTGGCTGGTGAACCACGAACTTCACGATCTGATGACCCCGCAGTTTATCTCTACCTTCCTCGAAATGTTCTCTGATGTGAAGAAACGCCGCGAGCACTGCAATCTGCTGTTTGATCTCCAGCTCGAAGAGAGCCCGAAACGCGGGAAAACCGGCGTGAAAGCGGCCCGTCAAACCCGCGGCTCCACGAAACAGAAGATTTCTGATTTGGGATCTTTCGAATTATTCAGCCAGTTCTTTACCCGTCTGAAAAAAGCCGTCGAGGCTAACCAGTTTCCGACGGTGCAAGTGCTGACGGACATCGACGAAGTTGCCAAAGTACCCGGCCCCCTGAAAAGCGCCGTGCGCACCTGGTTTAAAGCGATTTCGTCCGAGCTGCCGCCCAACAGCAAACGGGTAGGGGCCGGAAATGCCGCGCTGTTCTGCGCACCGGTTCGCGCGCAAATCCAGCACATCGAAGCCTACGGCGTCGAGCGGTATTACAAGAAGCTGTCGAAAGCGATTGCCGACGGCGGCGAGCGCTACATCGCCGATTTCACCTTTAAACTGTAGGGCTGAAACTGTTCATCAGGATAAACGTCGGCTCTTTTCGCTGGTGCTGATTGATCAGCGGCACCAGACGCCGGAAGTGTTCGCTCGCACAGTGCACATCCAGCGCCGCGCGATCCGGCCACTCTTCGATAAAGACAAAATGCCCTGCATCTTTCTCATCCACGTATAAATCGTAAGCCATGCACAGCGGCTCCCGCTTTGTGGCTTCCACCAGCGCGCGGTAGAGCGGGAGGACGGTCTCTATGGCTTCCGGTTTAATAAAATCTTCGGCGATAACTTTCAGCATGATCTCTCCTTTTAAATTCCCTGTGGTGTCAACGGCTTCATTTTCGCGAGCCAGAATCGACTTGATCTGACCGGTTAATGCATAATACTGTATTTATATACAGTTATTATCAGGTTGACCATCATGAATCCCGTTTTTTCATGTGAATTGAAAGAAATCATCGAATTACCCCTTTTTCTGGAGCGTGTCCCGTGCGGCTTTCCCAGCCCGGCGCAGGATTATGTCGAGGATCGTCTCGATCTCAACAAGCTTCTCATCCAGCATCCCAGCGCCACCTATTTCGTGAAGGTGAGCGGCGATTCGATGATCGGCGCAGGGATTGGCGACGGGGATCTGCTGGTGATCGACCGCTCGTTAACGGCTGAGCATGGAGATATTGTGGTGGCGGCGATTGCGGGGGAGTTCACGGTGAAAGAGCTGCGAACCCGTCCGTATCTCCATCTGCTGCCGCACAACAAAAACTTTTCTCCCATCGTTTTCCAGTCAGAGGACGAACTGCAACTCTTTGGCGTGGTGACGCACACCGTGAAATCGCACCGACATGTTCGCGCTCGTTGATGTCAACAGTTTCTACACCTCCTGCGAAACCGTGTTTCGTCCCGATCTGCTGGGTAAACCGGTGGTGGTGGTGTCGAATAATGACGGATGCATTATCTCCCGCTCGGCAGAAGCCAAAAAGCTGGGCATCAAAATGGGCGCGCCCTATTTTAAGATCAAAGACGAGCTGCGGCGGCAGAACGTGGCGGTGTTTAGCTCGAACTATGCGCTGTACGCGGATCTGAGCCATCGCGTGATGTCGATTCTCACGGAGATGGCACCCGCGGTGGAAGTCTATTCCATCGATGAGGCGTTTATTAATGTCTCCGGCGTGGCGAACTGCATTGCGCTGGAGACGTTTGGCCGCCAGATCCGCGAGCAGATCCTGAAAAATACCGGGCTGACCGTCGGCGTCGGCATCGCGCCGACCAAAACCCTCGCCAAGCTGGCCAATTTTGCGGCGAAAACATGGAGTAAAACCAAAGGCGTGGTGGATCTGTCGGATCCTGAGCGCCAGCGAAAATTGCTTGCGCTGGTGCCGGTGGGCGAAGTGTGGGGCGTGGGGCGGCGAATCGGCAAGAAACTCAATCTGATGGGGATTGAAAACGCGCTGCAGCTGGCGGAGTGCTCAACCTGGGTGATCCGCAAACACTTTAACGTGGTGCTGGAGCGCACGGTGCGCGAGCTGCGCGGCGAACCCTGCCTGGAGATGGATGAGTTTGCACCCGCCAAACAGCAGATAATCTGTAGCCGCTCCTTTGGGCAACGCATCACCGAGTACCGCGATATGCAGCAGGCGGTGTGCGCCTACGCGGAGCGGGCGGCGGAGAAACTGCGGGCGGAAAGGCAGTATTGCTGCGTGATCAGCGTCTTTATGCGCACCAGCCCACACGCCGAAAACGAAGTGTTCTATGGCCCGCAGGCCAGCGGTCGGCTGGCAATCCCGTCGAACGATACGCGCGACATTATCCGCGTCGCCGGCCAGGCGCTGGAGCGGATCTGGCAGGATGGTTTTCGCTACATGAAAGCGGGCGTGATGCTGAGTGATTTTTTCAGCCAGGGCGTCGCGCAGTTGAACCTGTTTGATGACTATCAGCCCCGACACAACAGTCAGGCGCTGATGCAGACTATCGACAGGTTAAATCTCTCCGGGCGCGGCACGGTATGGTTTGCCGGTCAGGGAAGTCAGAAAAACTGGGCCATGAAGCGCGAAATGCTCTCGCCTGGATATACGACGCGCTACGCGGATCTACCTGTGGCGAAATAAACGTTTTCCCTGAACGTCTGAGCCAGTAAGCTCTTGCCGTGACTTTTTCTGGGCCGTTTATGAACAATCTCGCGTTAATCTATCGCCGTTTTGGTGAGCCTGAGTCGGTGCTGCAAGCGGAAGCTTTCCGCTTCGATCGGCTGAACCCCGGTCAGTTACGGGTGAAGATGCTTTACTCCCCGATCAACGCCTCAGATCTGATCCCCATCACCGGCGCTTATCGCCATCGCACGCCGCTGCCTGCGGTGGCGGGCTATGAGGGGGTCGGCGTGGTGATTGACGGGTCAACCGAACTGATGGGAAAACGCGTACTGCCGCTGCGCGGGCAGGGAACCTGGCAGCAGGTGGTGGATTGCCCGGCGGATTTGGCGATTGTGGTGCCCGATTATATCGACTCCATGCTGGCTGCCCGCGCGTACATTAATCCGCTCGCCGCGCAGCTGATGCTCAAACTCTATCCCCCGCAGGGAAAACGCGTGCTGCTGACGGCGGCCGGGTCAGACTGCGCGGTGCTGCTGGGACAGTGGGCGCTCAGCGCAGGGGCTGAAGCCGTGTATGGCATTCACCGTTCCGCCGTCCACGCCGGGCGGCTCAAGGCGCTGGGGATCACGCCGATTTCACAGCACGACACGGCAGCGATTCGCGCCATCGCCAGCGATGCGGAGATAGTCTACGACGCCACGGGAGGCGAGGTAGCAGAACAGATTCTGGAAAGGCTGCCCGAGGCGGGGGTTTTTGTCTGCTACGGCCTGTTGTCCGGGCAGATGTTCAGGCAGCAAAAGCAGGTGCGCTGGTTCCATATCCGCAATTATCTGGATGCAATGAGCGCAGACGCGTGGCAGGGGCAGTTTCGTGAAATCTGGCCGAAACTACAGGCCAGTTCCATTGGGGATGCCACGCTGTTTTCCCTCACCGCGTGGCGTTCGGCGCTGGCCTGTTACCGCGAGGCGGGCAGGATCGCAAAGCCGATGTTTAGATTCAGCGATGGCTGACGTCGCTCAGCAGCACGGCGATGCTCTGGCCGCCCGCCGTCTGCTCCAGCGCAATCTTCACAATAATGGTCAGCGGCACGGAGAGCAGCATCCCGACCGGGCCGAGCAGCCAGCCCCAGAAGATTAACGATAAAAAGACCACCAGCGTCGACAGCCCCAGCCCGCGGCCCATCATGCGCGGTTCAAGAATGTTCCCGAACACCAGGTTAATGATCAGATAACCTGTCAGCACAATCAGCGCGTCGTACAATCCACTAAACACCAGCACCTGGGCGATAGGGGGAATGGCGGCCAGCACCGAGCCGATGTTGGGAATATAGTTGAGCGCAAAGGCCAGCAGCCCCCAGACAAAGGCAAAGCGCACGTCCAGCGCGGCGAGCATGGCCCAGGCGACCAGACCCGTCACAATACTTATGGCCGTTTTCAGCACCAGATAGCGCGACACGCTGTCCAGCGCCCGCTGAATCGCCTCCATCCCTTCCACCGGGCGGGACATGATCTGCTGCAGTTTCATCGGCAGTTGCGGGACTTCGATCAGCATAAACACCACCGTCAGCAGCAGCAGGAATATCGAGGTCATAGCGCTCGAAAGCTGCGACAGCAGGGCCGTCACCAGAGTCATGGCGGCGTTCGGGTCGATATACTTCAGCAACTCCTCCACGGAGACTTCAATCCCGGCGCGCTGCAGCCAGGGTTCGAGGTGCTGGAGCGGCACGACCAGCGAGGAGCGGTATTGCGGAAGGGTGCGCGCCAGCTCGTTCAGGGAGGTTCCCAGATACGCCACCAGCAGCACCATCGCCAGAATGATCACCGTGATAAGCAAGGAAATCGCCAGCACGCGCGGAACGCGCAGACGCACCATTCGCTGCACCAGCGGATTAAGGATCACCGCGATAAACAGCGCCAGGATAAAAGGCACGATGATGTCGGCAGCAAAACGGATCCCCGCAAGAATGATCACCAGCATTCCGAGCATGATGACAATTTTTAATCCGTTCAGGGTAATGATGGGCTTTGCCATGTGTGTTCCTGAGTTAATTCTTATATCTATATCATAACGGGAATATTCATTTACTCTACTAACACAGGTCAAACGGGCAGGGTAAAGAAGTGAAAAGGTTTTGAGTTAATTCCTGGCTTATGGTACAAATCAGGCGTGTTTAACTACCGAGGACAATTTTCATCCGCAATGACGAGAAGCAATACCGCGGATAATTGTAATATTATGGACAATCTGTTCAGGACGTACTTTTCAAATAACACCGCTGTTTTTTCAACCTCCCTCTGCCTGCTGTCCGGTGAGCAACACTGGCGCAACGCGCTATAGTCCCGTCTTCTGCTTAAGCTAACGCCACGCGTTCAGCTATCTGATTAATATCATTTTTTCTGGGTTTGTCGTTTTCGACAAGCTGCAGTGATTTATATTCTCTTGCAGGAGATGCACCATGTTTTACTGGATATTGTTAGCCCTGGCCATTGTCGCGGAAATTACCGGAACCTTGTCGATGAAATGGGCAAGTGTCAGCGACGGCAACACCGGATTTATTTTAATGCTGGTGATGATTTCCCTTTCGTATATTTTCCTGTCGTTCGCGGTAAAAAAAATCGCGCTCGGCGTGGCGTATGCGCTATGGGAGGGGATCGGTATTCTGTTAATCACGCTGTTCAGTGTGATGTTATTTGATGAAACCCTGTCAACAATGAAAATTGCCGGTCTGGCAACGCTGGTTGCGGGTATTGTGCTGATTAAATCGGGCACCCGCAAAGCGAAGAAACAGCCGCAGGAGCCAGCTCATGCAGCAGTTTGAGTGGATTCATGCGGCCTGGCTGGGTCTGGCGATCGTGCTGGAAATCGTTGCCAACGTGTTCCTGAAATTTTCTGACGGCTTCCGACGCAAGGCCTACGGCCTGCTGTCCATCGCCGCCGTGCTGGGCGCGTTCAGCGCCCTTTCGCAGGCGGTGAAAGGGATCGATCTCTCCGTGGCCTACGCCCTGTGGGGCGGCTTCGGTATCGCCGCGACGCTGGCGGCGGGCTGGATTTTGTTCGGTCAACGTCTGAACCGTAAAGGCTGGATTGGCCTGGTTCTGCTGCTCGCCGGCATGATCATGATAAAACTGGCCTGATGTGATCGCTGCCTGTTATTACGGGCAGCGAAATTCGCTACCTGTATTACTCTTAGAAAGAAGTGCTTTTGAGAGGGCGGCGAATGTATAACCCATTAAGCTGGCGCAATATTCCCACCGCGAAAACCCTTTTCGTCATGATCTTTATGGCCGGGATTGGCCTGATCGTCTCCGTCGTGGCGCTGCTTTATCTCTCCCTGCACCTGATCAGCAGTAAAACCAATGAAATAGATGAACACCGCTCGGCGCTCTCCGTGCAGGGGGCGATCCAGACCTCGGCCAACCGCGTCTGGTCGCTGGTGATTGATAACGCCGTCTGGGATGACGCCGTCCGCGAAGTTTATCCTCCGGTTCTGAACACCGAATGGCTGTACAACACCTGGGGCGCGGGCTTTAAAATCAACAACCTGTATGACGGCACCTTCGTGCTGGACGAACATTTCAACGTCCTGTGGGGATCGTTTAAGAGCAAAGCCTTTCACGAGCAAAATCTCGATTTTTTTGGCAATGGCCTGAAAGCGCTGATCCGTGATAACGCCGATGCGCTGAAATCAGAGAAAAATATCTACGCCGGGATCACCCGCACGCGCCAGGGGGTGGCGTTTGTCGGCATTGGCCTGATTCGCCCGATGATTGGCCGCCTGCAGGTGCACAACGACGTGCGCCGCTATCTGGTGATTACCCGCCATCTCAACCCGCAAATCCTGAGCGATCTCGGGAATACCTTTCAGATTGAAGACCTTAATTTCACCGAACAGCACACCAGCGAGGCCAGCGTTCCGCTGAAAAGTTCGGCTGGGGAATTGCTGGGCTATCTTAACTGGCAGCCGCGTTTGCCCGGTGCGCAGGCGGCCAGCGCGGCGTCGAACGACATCACGCAAATCGTGCTCCTGGCGGCGGGGCTGATCCTGCTGTTTATTCTGCTGAGCAGCGTCGGACTGTACAAACTGGCGCGCGGCGAAAACCAGGCCCGACGGGTGGCGCGCACGGACTGGCTCAGCCATCTGCCCAACCGACGGGCGCTGATCGAGGAGCTGGAGCGGGTCAGTTTGCGCGGGGATATCGATGTCAAAAGCGTGGTCTTTATCGATCTCGACGGCTTTAAGGATGTGAATGATATTTACGGCCACGACGTGGGCGACGACCTGATCATCATGATGGCCCGCGCCCTGCGCGATCGGGTGCCGGAAGGGGGCATGCTGGCCCGCATGGGCGGGGATGAGTTTGCGATGATGATTGGTGGCGACCACTCCCAGGCGCGGGCGTCGACCTTTGCGGGCAAGGTACTCGATTTCCTCGGCGCACCGCTACGCCTCGGCGAGCGTACGATCCACATTAGCGCCAGTATCGGGATCGCCAGCGGGACGCTGATCGAATGCACCAGCTCGGAGCTGTTCCGCCGGGCGGATATTGCCATGTATCACTCGAAAATTACCGGCAAAGGTCGCGTCACCCAGTACGATGCGGAGCTGAACAGCGTACGCGAGCAGCAGCTGGCGATTGAAAATGAGATCCGCAGCGGGATGGAGCGGGACGAGTTTGAGGTCTGGTATCAGCCGATTATCGACGCACGCAGCCAGAAAATGACCAGCGTCGAGGCGCTCTTGCGCTGGCCGCGCCGCCCGGCGGGCGAGCTGGGGCCGGATGCCTTTATCAGCATCGCCGAAACCAGCGGCCTGATTTACGGTCTGGGGCAGTTTGTTCTGCGCCGCGCCTGTCAGGATCTGGAACCTTTTGGCGACCTGAAGCTGTCGGTGAACATTTCTCCGGCGCAGTTTCGCGATCCTGAATTTGAAGATAAAGTCGCGCGCGTCATTGAGATGACCCGTTTCCCGGCCAATCGCCTCCAGCTGGAGGTGACGGAAACCTACGTGCTGGAAAATCCGGAGCGCGCCAGGGCGGCTATCTCCAATCTCAAAGCGCTGGGCACCGCCGTGGCGCTGGATGATTTCGGCACTGGCTACTCCAGCATTGGCTATTTGCGCCGCTTTAATTTCGACACCATCAAAATCGACAAATCTCTCGCCGGGCTGGTGGATAACGACGAACAGGCCGCGGCGCTGGTGAGCGGCACCGTGCGGATTGCCAGTGCGCTGGGGATGGCGGTGGTGGCGGAAGGGGTGGAAAACGAAAAGCAGATGAAACTGCTGCGCCTCGCGGGCTGCGACCAGTTACAGGGATTCTGGTTCAGTCAGCCGATGCCCATCGAGGCGATTATTGAATTACGCAAAGTCAGGTATGTGTAGGCTATTCCTGCGCCAGCGCTTCCAGTTTTTCCCGAAAACCAGTCACAGATAACGCCCGGTTATCGGCGCGCCAGCGGTCTTTGGCCGCAGGTGCCGAACTTTGTACGCCAATCAGCTGCCAGCCGTTGTCGGTTTTGAGCATCAATGGCGAGCCGCTATCGCCCGGCAACGTATCGCACTGGTGGGACAAGACGCTGTTTTGTGCCCAACCGGTGACGATGCAGTCCGTGTGCGTGTAAAGCGAATCCAGGTGATCGACCGGATAACCCGATTGCGTCACTTTACGGTCGGCTGTTTTTAAGGCTGCCGTCAGCGCCGCTTTGTCGCCGTCAAACAGCGGCAGCGGGGTGATCCCCGATGGCGGATAGCGCAGAACAATCAGACCAAAATCCCACTCCGCTGCCGCAGGCGGCACAATCCAGCCATCGCCGTCCGGCTTTAAGCGTTTGCCCAGTGACGGATCGACACGGCCTTCGACGCCGTGGATCTCATAGCGCCAGATGCCTTTTTTGGAGATAAAGCGCAAGGCAACGGCCTTGTCAGGCTTGCCTTTCGGTGGGATCAGTAAACAGTGCCCGGCAGTCAGCGCCAGGTGAGGAGAAATCAGGGTCGCAGTGCACAAGTTGCCGCTGGCGGTTTCCAGCTGCCCGATAGCATCCCAGGGAGCCTGGGTCGGATCGGCGACACGCGAGCGGTCATCATGACCAAAAAACAGCGTTTTGATCTCTTTCGCATCAATGGCGCTATCGTCGCCATCGTCCGCATGTGTCAGGCCAGAAAAGAGACAGAACGTTCCCAGTAACAACACAACAGTTTTCCGCATATCACACTCTGGTGGGGTAATTATGATTATAAAAAGTTGAACCCTGTGAAAATACTATAGACGGGACGGCGTTAAAGTGGGAGTAAAATCAGCGTGCTACATTCAGGAAAGGTAAAACATGCTGGCGATAATCGCGCATAAAATAAGCGTGATAAGAATGAACTCAAACCGATAGCGCCGCAGCATACGCCCTCCGGATAAAAAAACGGCGCCGGGGAAAACCACTCAGCGCCGGTTTAGCAACGTGCCCGCGAGGGGCACGGTTTAACGAGTTGGCTTATGCAGCTGGCTGTGCAGCTGGTTTAGCGGCTTCGTGTTTGGTTGCTTTTTTGTGGTGCTTTTTAGCAGCCTGAGCTTTCTGCTCTACAGCAGGTTTAGCAGCCGCTTTCTTGTGGTGTTTTTTCGCAGCCTGGGCTTTCTGCTCAGTTGGTGCAGCAGTGGTGGTGGTTGCTGCTGGTTTGGTTGCTGCTTTTTTGTGGTGCTTTTTAGCGGCCTGAGCTTTCTGCTCTACAGCGGCTTTCTTGTGTTTTTTGTGGTGCACAGTTTTTGCTGGCGCCGCTTTAGTGGTCGCAGCAGCAGCCGGAGCTGGGGTAGCAGACGTTGCAGCATCAGCAGCAAACGCAGCAGAAGACAGACCCATAGCAGCGGCAACAACCAGAGCTAATACTTTTTTCATTCTCATACCCTCGAATTTGGTTTCTCATTTAACCCCACTGCGGGGCCGTTGAAATAACTATATCCTTATGGATTCGAGGCTTCCGTGAGTCATTGGTATCGGCGTGTAACCTAATGTACAAAGCGCATGTACACGGCTGGCGGAGGAAAGGCATTTCTTGCACCATCGAACCGCGCCGTCCTAATTTTCACTTAATCTTTTTCTCAGATAGTAGATTCTCACATTATTTAGCGGGTTATTGTTATATGAGAAAGATTCTTCTTATTGCGCTTGCAGGGTTAGGGATGGCCGGTTCGGCCCTGGCACAGAGTGTTACCGTGGATGTACCGAGTGGCTATAAAGTGGTGATTGTGCCTTCATCCGTGACTGTTCCTCAGGCTGTCGTTGTTACCGCACCAGCGCCTCAGACGGTGTACGCCGCACCGGCTCCTGCACCGGTCTATCATCCTCGCGCACGCCATGTGGCCAGCGTGGCGGAAGGGATGGTGATCGAGCATCAGTACGATGACCATCATTAAGCAATAAGATGAGTTTGCCCCTGAGCACTCAGGGGCAGATCGCGGAAAGGTTTACAGGTAGCGGGAGGTCAGGTGTTCGCGGAAGTAGCGGCTATTCAGGTCTTCGCCTGTCGCCTGAGTAATCAGCTGCGAAGTGGTGAAGCGGCTGCCGTGCTGCCAGATGTTCTGGTTCAGCCAGTCAAACAGCGCCGAGAAGTCACCTTCAGCAATAGATGACTCCAGCCCCGGTAGCGCCGTTTTCGCCGCGCTGAACAGCTGTGCGGCATACATCGCGCCCAGGGTATAAGACGGGAAGTAACCAAAACCGCCGTCGGTCCAGTGGATATCCTGCATACAGCCGTTGCGGAAGTTATCTTTGGTCGACAACCCCAGCCACGCCTGCATTTTCTCATCCCACAGCGCCGGGATGTCATCCACTTCGATTTCACCGTTGAACAGCGCACGTTCGATTTCATACCGCAGCACCACGTGCGCCGGATAGCTCACTTCATCTGCATCGACGCGGATATAGCCCGGTTTCACGCGCTGGTTCCAGGCAATAAAGTTCTCTTCACTAAACGCCGCCTGGCTGCCAAAGCGAGCATGTACCGCCGGGAGCAGATGTTTCAGGAACGCATTGCTGCGGCCCAGCTGCATCTCAAAGAACAGGCTTTGCGATTCGTGGATGGCGGTAGAACGCGCCAGCGCGACGGGCTGTCCGAGCCAGTTGTGCGGCAGGTTTTGCTCATACCGCGCATGACCGGTTTCATGCACCACGCCAAACAGCGCGCTCAGCAGTTCATCTTCATCGTAACGGGTGGTAATGCGCACATCTTCCGGCACGCCGCCGCAGAATGGATGGGCGCTGACGTCGAGACGACCGGCGTTAAAATCGAAGCCCAGCATTTTCATCGCTTCCAGCCCCAGCTCGCGCTGAACGGCGGTCGGGAAGGGACCCTGCGGCGGAACGAAGGATTTCTGCGACTGTTTTTCGACAACCTGCGCCAGCAGATCCGGCAGCCAGGATTTCAGATCGCCAAACAGCACGTCGAGGCGAGCGCTGGTCATGTCCGGTTCAAAGATATCGAGCAGGGCGTCGTAAGGCGTACAGCCTTTGGCTTCAGCGCGCAGACGCGCCTCTTCACGGCTAAACTTCACCACCTCTTTCAGATTGGCGGAAAAACCCTGCCAGTCATTCGCCGGACGCTGGGTGCGCCAGGCGTGTTCACATTTACTGCCCACAAGGGATTTCGCTTCGACCAGCGATTCCGGCAGGAGCGACGCCTGCTGGAAGTGGCGCGTCATCTCGCGCAGGTTGGCGCGTTCAACGTCGTTCAGATCTTCGCTTTCAGCAGCGGCCAGCCAGTCGCCGACTTTTTTATCCGTCAGGATTTGATGCTGCAACACGCTCATTTCCGCCAGCGCTTCACCGCGCGCCTGGCTACCGCCCGGCGGCATCATGGCGAACATGTCCCAGCTGGCGATAGATGAGAGATGGGAGAAACGGGATAAGCGCAGGAACGTGCGGGTGAGTTGTTGATAGTTGTTATTTTTCATGAGGTCCTCTTGTCTGGAACGGCTGAGGTCAAAAGTAGCATTTGGTGGGGGGAAAGACGAGGGGAGTGGGGAGGAATAAAGACAGTACGAAACTAAAGGTTTTTCTGATTTGTCCGAAATAAACCCTACGGAAAATGACATTCTAAAAAGGGTTCGAACACATCATGAAAAAAGTACTTATCACCAGTGCACTGTCCTTAACCTTCCTGACGGGCTGTGCAGGCCAGGTCAAGCCGCACAAAATTCAGGCTACTGACGGCAGCTCGCTGGAGGTCGCGACTGTCTTTGCAACAAACGATATGAACAACAACCGCTATGCGGATACGAAGTTACGTGTGGTTGAACCGGTGCATTCTGGAACCGGCATGGGGTTGGCTATCGTGTCCGCAGTCCTCGGTGGAGGAATAAGAACTGGAGACTTCGACAAGGAGAATTACAAAGGTTCATCCATTGATGCGATGCCGGAGCCCACGGCCCTCTATTTCGGTCCCAAAGCAGAGCATAAAATCCAGGACTGGCTGGGTAAAAATGGTGGCGGATATGCCTACACGCAGCCGCTGAAAATCGCTGCTGCCCAATGGTCACTGGTCTATACCGATATGTCGGCGACCAACAGCAATTACGATTTAACCTACCGCGTGCAATTCTATAAGCGTCCGGAAGGCGGAAATCTGCTGAGCGCCTTTGTGGTGGCAGAATGCGCCCCTACACGCGTAGCCGCACCGCTGAGTGACTGGAAAGCCAACAACTACGCGAAAGTCACCCAGGAAACGCAGAAAATGATGGATGCGTGCCTGCTGGAGCTGGATAACCAGTTGCCGAGATTGTTGAAGAAGTAGGGGGCAGAACTCGTAGGCCGGATAAGCGCCAGCGCCATCCGGCTTTTTGTGGGTTTGTGAGGAATGAGCTGGTGGTCAGGTTTGTGCCAGAAGCGGATTTTTTGGTAGTTCTATGAGTACTTATCAACTGAATAAACCCCGTAAACTATATCGTAATGAATTGGTTGAATGGAAATACCTCATACCCAATGATGGGGAGTGCGCTATCATCTGCCAGGAAGATTATAACCGTTAGCATGTTCAGGACATATTCAGTAGCACGTCTAAAAAGCACCCGTCACCATCATTCAAAAAACGTAGTTAGCGTAAATTTCCGTACGGTTGGGCTTCAAACTCCGTTCATAAGGACAACCAATAATGTCATTTAATTATAAAACGCTGTTCATTACTTTTTTATCCTTCTGCGCATTCCAGACTCATGCAGCACAATGCATAGCGGAAAGCTTCGCTAAAAACAAACTGAACACTTTTATCCTGCTCAACCAGCAGATAAAAACAGAAGTCCCAAAATCTATTGAAGCCACTATTGATAGTCCTGATGGATATGTTCGCGTATCGGCCCGAAGCAACTTTAGCCAATGCGGTGAGCTAATTAGTGGCAGTCTAAAAGAAGTTAAAACTTCAACAGGCCCGAAAACAGTTTTCACGGCAAACAGTGAAGTTCAGTTGAATAAGACTGAATTTGGCTGGCGCATCCAGATGGAGACAAACGGAGTCATAGCCGATAACAACAGTCAAAAGACCATGCAACTCTATCGGCAAACGCTGGAGGGAATGTACCAACTTAACGATAAAGGAATTATCAGCCACGCGGTTAACCGTTCAATTATCGCGGCCCATAAGCCAGAAGATAAAGACAAAACCACTGTAGGGACAATAGAGTACGTTTTCAATTCATCAGGGTTGCTGGCACGCACGGTAAACAAAGGAAGTTTGGCGATAGACAATTATACTCTCGTATACAACTATGACGGCAATCATCGCCTGATCAAAACTCAATCCCCTTCAACCATCGAAGAGTATTCCTATGATAATGAGGGCCGTGAGCTGTCCCTCAGCAAGACCCAGAAGTATTTCACCATCGAAAAGACCCTTACCACCTGCGAGAAGTGGAACTCACATGGAGAATGCGTACGCGCCAATATGGATATCACAATCGCCCCAGCCGATCAGACGGGTAAACAATATGTGCACAAGCACAAAGCCGTGATGACGACGAAATACGAATACTGGAATTGATCCTGGTTTGTCGAATACCTCAGGGCGTTTGGGTTGATGGTACAGAGATAATCGAAGCTCTTTCTGTATCAGCCACATTTAATCAAGAAGCAGGAACGTCATTACGATCACCCCGCGTACTAGGCTGAGAGATAACAATAAACTCTACCGGAGATTGAGTGGTGTTACTGGCCTGATGCGCGGATCCAGGCGGGATTTCTATTCCCTGCTGGGCGATGATTTCATGTCGTTCACCTTCAAGCTCCATGGTCAGAACGCCCTGAAGAACAAGGAAAAACTGCCGAGAAACGGAATGATAGTGACGTTTCTCGCTGGTTCCTGGGGGCATTTTTTCGTGTATAACCAGCATATCTTTGCGGTTCACGAGATACCAACCGTCACAATTATCACCCCAGACGTAATGCTCGGCATTGTCCTTTGAAATCATGGTCATTCTCCCGTTTTGGCATTTTCGATATTTGTTTATACAGAGGGGAGTGATTGAACCGCAACAGGGTTGCAACATTTACTCGCTCAGCATGGCAAATAAATCCACCCAATCCATTGATTTAAATGATGTAACTGCCCAAAAATAATTACATTCCACAACGAGATCCTCCTTCCAGTAATACCCGTTGTCGATGTCAGGTTATCGCCGTATTCTTCCTTCGCACCTGCAAAAACAGGCGCCGGGATTGACCTCCTGAAAAACCTTAGTGACGGCACACCGACGCGTCAGCGCCATTTTGTGTCGTACGCACGGCTACGCTACAATGGCGGGCCGGGCGGGGGCGTCGCAAGACGCGCCGGTGTCCACTAAGGCCGGTAAGGTCAACCCCGCCCGGAACCGCCACCCGTGAGATTGACCTCTCCGTTGGCGGTATTAAGTATCACTTAGCGGAAACAAACCTTATGACCACCATGTTCACCCCAGCCCGCGATTTACTCAGCGTCCCGTTCACCGCCGCGACAGACTTTACCGATCTCGCCGACTGCTGCGACCGTTTTGCCGAAACCCTGATGGAATGCAATGAACCTGCGTACAAACTGGCGCTGCTGGGACGAATCAGTGCATGCCTCGCGCTGCTGCGCCCGACGCTTTGCGAGCCCATTCCGGCCCATCTTATCGAGCGCTTTACCGTCGACACGCTGCCAGAAACGCCGTCGTATTTTGAACCTGACGCCGAGGCGCTGTGTGATTACTGCCAGACCCTGACTCAGGTGCTTTGCCAGCAGTCGCTGTTACCGGAAATGGAAAAGTCCCTGCGCGGGTTGCTGTGCGAACTGATGTGGATGTTTGCGGGGGAGCTAAACGCGCCGCGTTGGGCTCGGCAGCACACTGAACATTAAAAAATATCCCCCTCCAGATCTGAAGGCCCTGATTATTCAGGGCCTTTTTGTTGACCTCGTACCAGACTTCGCCCGGTGGCGCTGCGCTTACCGGGCCTACGGGAGCCTGCAGTTGTAGGCCGGGTAAGGCGCAGCCGCCACCCGGCTTTTATGTTAACCTCGCACCAGCCCATAGTCCGGATAAGCGCCAGCGCCATCCGGCTTTATTTTTGCACGGAGTGATGTAACGGATATCTGTCACCGAAATCACTCGTAAGCTCAGTTAAGCGTTGGGTTCAGTGCCGGAACCAGAAGCTTCCAGTCCAACCCTTTGACCGTAGGATAGCTCTAAAGTATTCCCGTCAGGATCAGCGAAGAAGACAAAGTAGCCAACGGGATCGCCGGCCTGCACCGGCTCTTTGCGCAACACGCCCTCTGAACGTGCCATCTCCACTTTTTGGTCGATCTCCTCGATGCTGGCGCATGCGACGCCAAGATGACCAAAATTGCCCAGCGGGGTGTCGGTCACCACATCGGCCTGGACAAGGACGAGGGCAAACGGACGGGTGCGATCGCTTAGCCATGCAACTTTGCGCGCCTCCGGGACGTCGGGCTCTCGTTTGTGAACAACGTCCATGCCCGCATAGCGGTGATAGAAATCAATACTCTTATCCAGATCCCTCACGACGAACGCCACGTGGGTAAAACCAACATCCACCTCTTTCATAACCTGAGTCCTTTTTTTGAGTACCTGATGGGTATCTTAAAAGCTCAAGTTAACTTCAGGTCAAGCCTGAGGGCAGCATTGAGCTGCCCACGAGACGGGAGGTTGCAACGGCAAAACACGAGGGGCCGGGAGCGGGGCGTTTAACAGTTCAGCGAGACTTAATGACCATCCGGATCGCACCATGCACTCATCAGCTGTTGCAAGATGTAGTTAAGTCCCAACACAACGAGCAGGGATACTAAGACTGCTGCCACAACAATAATCATCAGAAACTCCTTGTAATCCGTTTTCTTCCTTCAAAATCTTAGATCGTATTTTTGATTTGTCACTGGCTGAAGTGAATTTTCTCATCCTCACCAGGGGCAGGCCACCTTTACGAAACCTATATCTGGTTCTTTTTTGGAAATTAAATCAACAAAAAAGCCCCGTCAGGGGCTTCGTATTTTTTATCAATTTGTGATGCGGTGCGCTTAATCAGAAGCGATACTGGAGACCGGCGGTAATGGTATAGTTTTTGTTAGAGATGCCAGCCGCATCTCCGCCAATCGATCCTGATTCACCGCTGTTGTTATCAATGATCTGAGTACCGCCTTTGCCTTCCTGGTAATTGCTATAGGCAAATTCAGCAAAGACTTTGGCGTGCGGTGTGACGTAATATCCGGCATCAACAGACGCACCGTAATAACGTGAGTTGGACGTTTTCTCACGGAAAGTCAGATCGCGCATATAGTGCTCGTCATTATCATGCGCCCTGACCCAGTCACTGAATTTAAACAGCGCGTTCAATTCAATGTCATTAAAGCGATATTGCCCCGCGAGGCCAATGTAGGGCATTGAGAATCGCTGGCTATAACCAATCCCGCGTTCGCCTGCCGGGAAATTCCCCGTATTTGTGCCGTTATCGTAATTATAAGACCCACCGGTCGCCGTCCAGCTGAAACGGGTTTCCTGATAACCCGCGACGACGCCTGCTTTATAGTTTTCGGCCTGGAAGACCCAGCCTTTGACATTAAGATCGTATTCATTGGCATAATTGACATTCGTCGCCGGATGGGATGAGTGGTCTGTCCATGAGGATTGACTTTCGTTCATCCAGTCGTAGTCATCCATATGACCGGATCCTGATGCCAGAGACGTCCAGCCGCGGGCGTTCAGGGTCAGGAACGAGTACGCATCCCAGGAAATATCGCCCTTCAGAATGGCGACATTTTTAATTTTCCAGTCCAGCTGGCTGACCTTTCGACCGGTTACCTCGTCATAAACCCTCTCCTGGGATTTCCCGCTCAGCATGCCAGCGGAGGCTGAAACACTGAGACTCTCCGGGGAAAAATCCGGTGTCCATGGCGAGGATTCCGCATAAACTGCACCTGAAAACGTGGCCATCATCATTATCGCAACGCTACTTTTTTTCATTATTATTTCCCTAAAGTAAATTCAATCAATAAGTTGCGGGTTTATTCTAAAAGTCATACAAATAACAATCAACTGCCAGTTTTGGTAATGACCAGAATTATTTTTACCGTGACTGAAGTCCTAAAAATGTCCGTACGCCACCTGGACGTGTGCGCACAAAGCCTCGTTAAATAACGTGTTAACCTCAAGGACTCATATACACTGAGGATCCAACGAAACACTTAACAGGATAATATCCATGCACTCACATCCGCTACGCCAGATTATTGAATCCTGTGACAGAGCAATTTCCGCGAAAGATTTTGATGCTCTGATGGAGAATTACGCCGAAGAGGCTGCTCTGGTGGTGAAGCCCGGTTTGATCGTGACCGGAAAAGAGAATATCCGTAAAGCCTTCATCGCCATTTCAGATTACTTTCAGGATCAACTTATTGTTGAGCAGGGAGAGATGCAGGTTATCGAAGGCGGCGGCGATGCGCTGGTGATCATGGAAACTAAACTTCGTTTCCCTGATGGTCAGGGCGGAACGGTCGAAACCACGCGGCGTGCAACCTATGTTTTCCGGCAGGAAAAGGGCGGTCGCTGGCTGTGTACCATTGATAATTCGTATGGCACGTCTCTGTTGGACGCTGAGACTGCCTGATGAGAGGAGGGCGGCTCTGTCATGAGAACCAGTCAACTGCAAAACGTTTACAGCGCGACTAACCAAAAGACACTCAATCTCTGGCGGGAAAACCCCGGTATCGGTGAAATCAGAACAGAGCGCTACTACGATCCTGACAAACTGGCGCTGGCAACGGGCATTCGACCGCAAGTGGCTGCGCCAGTCGCAGGGCTTATTCGTGAGCTGGCAGCGCGGGTGCAAAGGGATCGACTGGCCGATATGCTCCCTCTCAGCAGCGTGCATTTTACCTTTCTGCCCCTGACGCTGCCGCTGTATGAGGAAAACGAACCGCTCCCGGCGAAAGCAGGGCAACTGGAAGATATCTGGCGTGAATACCAGGGCAAGCACATTGTGATCAAGCACCTGAGGCTGGTTGCGCTCCCTGGTCAGCTGTTGTTGGCCGGTATTCCTGATGATCCTGCCATTGCGATGCGTCAGTCATTTTGCGAAAGCGTTTTAAAATCTCAATGGAAAGAGGAGCTGCTGCAGCGTCACACCGGTAGCCCATTACCCGCGCCGTTCTGGCACAGCACGCTATTGCGATACAGCGCGCAATTTTTACCTGAAGCACTGCGCGAGTTTTT
The DNA here is from genome assembly GCF_058791735.1 of Lelliottia sp. EB106-05-01-XG201. Lineage (NCBI taxonomy): Bacteria > Pseudomonadati > Pseudomonadota > Gammaproteobacteria > Enterobacterales > Enterobacteriaceae > Lelliottia > Lelliottia sp. EB106-05-01-XG201. The sequence continues at coordinate 2,551,077 of NZ_JBYTDV010000001.1, read as the reverse complement.
TGCCCGGCATCAGGCGGTCGATTTCGGAGAGGTTTCGGGGGAGCTGGTTTTAGCGAGAGTTAACTACAACTGGACAACGTGCCTAATCAATAGATTTGAATGATGTAACGGGCTTATCAGCAGAACCTGTAGGCCGGATAAACGTTAGCGCCATCCGGCTTTTTTGCAGATTTATCTGGAGGGGGGAGGATGATGGTCTGGGTTGTGCCAGGAGCGGACGTTGATGTCAGTGTTCTCAGGCAGAGGCACACCTGAAATGGCTGCCTCCTGATAATATGGGTATTAATTTTGGAAATTATTTTTCATATCCGTACAAATTAATTCTACCCGATAAATACTCACCTAAATATACTTCACTGATTTTACTGAAGCCTTGCTTTATCACTTCATTTTCTAACCAGTCATTGTCTTTATTAAGGATTTCGAGCAGGTCATGGTTGGCCAGGCCATCCACTATAATAGGATAACGTATATTCTCATCACCACTTTGTATAATGGTTAACTGCCCATTCTGTTCCAGAACCACGCGTTTGAGTTGTTCTATTTCATAAATACCATTTGCTCTCAATTTGAACATTAAATCATTTGCAGAAACACCATTGCGTAAACACTCCTTGACATTAACACTGCCATTATGTACCAAAGTGATAGGTTTGCCATCAATAATACGTTTAACTAACCGATTATTCTCTTTTAAAAATTTAAGAACAAAGACGAGAAAAGTCCATATAATTAGCACCAGGACAAACTGTAGTACTGTTATCGATTCATTGTAAATTACGCCGCCGATAATCCCCCCGAGAACATAGTTCTGAACCTGATCCATTGCGGATGAAGGGGCCAGATTCCCTTTCCCCATGAGGTTTATTTGTACAATTAAACACAGTATCCCCAGACCCAGTTTTATAATAATAGGTGTATAAATAATCATTTCTCATCCTCAATTTTTTATGATTTCTATTTTTGGGTTTACTAACGAAACTTCAACCAGGCTGTATGTTTTTTGATCCGGGCTTAAGTTAACCCGATAATAAAAATTATTGATTTTAATGATAATGCCATCCGAGAGTTGTACGGAGCTGGAAAATATAGAGTTCACATTTACTTCTTTTTCTTGTGATAATAGCCTGACAAAGTTCACCATCTGTGATGATTGGGAGTGTATATTTTGGCTGTCAGTATAATCTGCATACTGAACACCAGAAAGGAAGAGTAAAAATAAGAAGGCGATGATGGTTAAATCACGATATTTCGTTTGCAGACGATGACGCATATACAGGCTAAAAACAACAATTAAGATAAATAAAGTGCTAAATATAATGATGTATTTTAAATAATCATTGATGTTAGACTGCATTTGTAGATAATCGATACTATAAAATCTCATATATTTATAATCCTTAAACCCTCAAGAACCCATTTTTATTATAATAACACATTATCTCTTCCTGCTCTGATGTTCCTTAACAACTAACACGCCTGGTGATAAGTTGAATCAAATGTATTTTGTCAAAAGTTTGGGGTTGTCGAAGGGGGCCGGGCGCGATTGTGGGTCAACAACTCTTTCGTCATAAAATGCAAAAGCAGCCGTTCGAAACCTGGTTTATTGTCAGTATCCCGGCGAAGGTGGCGGTGTATCAGGTTTTTCCTGTTTCGCTTTAATGCTTTGAATGTGAAGCCGGATGGCGCTAACGCTTATCCGGCCTACAGGGATTAAAACAAGTGGGAATACGCAAATCAGTCATCATGTTCATCAATCAGCGTCAGCATAAAGCATTGATACGTTAGTCACGGCCTCCTGGTAATAGGTTTTAGCGAGAGTTAACTATAACTGGATAACATGCTTAACAAATAGATTTGAATGATGTAACTCGTTGAAAAAATTACATTCAACAACGAGATCCTCCTTCCGGTAATACCCGTTGTCGATATCCGGTTATCGCCGTATTCTTCATCCGCACCTGCAAAATCAGGTACCGGGATTGACCTCCTGAAACACTCTTGTTGGCGACACTCCGGCGCGTCCGCGCCTGTTTTGTGTCGTGCACACGGCTACGCTACAATGGCGGGCCGGGTGGGGGCGTCGCAAGACGCGCCGGTTGCCAACAAGATCGGTAAGGTCAACCCCGCCCGGATCTGCCACCCGTGAGATTGACCTCTCCGCTGGCGGTTATCACAAACATCTTGTTGGAGTTTCCCCATGACCACCATTTTCACCCCCGCTCACGATTTACTGAGCGTGCCGTTCAGCGCTGCGACAGACTTCACCGATCTCGCCGACTGCTGCGACCGTTTTGCCGAAACCCTGATGGAATGCCACGAACCCGCGTACAAACTGGCGCTGCTGGGCCGAATCAGTGCGTGCCTTGCGTTGCTGCGCCCGACGCTTTGCGAACCCATCCCGGCGCACCTGATCGAGCGCTTTACCGTCGACACGCTGCCAGAAACGCCATCGTATTTTGAGCCTGACGCCGAAGCGCTGTGCGAATACTGCCAGACGCTGACTCAGCTGCTCTGCCAGCAGTCGCTGTTACCGGCGATGGAAAAATCCCTGCGCGGGTTGCTGTGTGAACTGATGTGGATGTTCGCAGGGGAGCTAAATGCACCGCGCTGGGCTCGCCAGCAGACAGCGCACTAAACAGAATCGGTAGGCCGGATAAGCGTTAGCGCCATCCGGCTTTTTGTTGGAGGGTTGAGATTGGTGGTCTGCTTTGTGCCAGGAGCGGACGTTGTCACCTCAAATAAGGGTAATTAAAATCTGCGAAACATTTCTTTACCGATAGTTATGTCTGAGAACATGCATTGCAAAGCATAACTATTCGATTTTTATACAAAACGCAACATCCTCCAGGAAAAACTAAACTATTAAAAAGATGAAAAATAATTCCCAATGCTTAAGTTTTAGAGGTTAAAACTATCTGCTAACTATAATATAGAATAAAGTAATAGCTTCACCTTGAATTTATAGTTATTCAAATAAACTCAATATTCGCGAGGTTAATAATTAACGTAAATTTGATGTGCGAGATAGGGTTATATATGCTTCAATAAATCCATAATACAAGTTAAGTATAATTCTCAGCCTAATCATTTAAATCACATACAACCCAAAGGAGAGTCTCATTTATTAGCTTAGAGGATTTAAATAAAATCAATTAGTCATGGTGTATTATCACTATGTAATACATATTAGATACACAGCAAATGGCAGAGTGAAAGCATATGAACTTATCTAAGATATTTACTTTAATGCTTTGTAGTTGTGCGGCCCTCAACTGTAGTGCTACTGATACGGTAATGGCTCCATATGAAAAAAAACTTGAACTAGATGGTTCAACCACCCGGAGTTTTCATTCAATGTTATATTATCCATCAGGCGAGGCACTTCACAATCCAGGATATATTATTGGAGTTGAAAAGTCACCTAAAAAAACCATTGGAGGACCAAAGCAACAGTCGGATGATGATTTATTAAAAAACGACATTTATCTTGATGGTGAGATACGTGGCATCAATGACACTAGAAAACAAATAAATAGATTTACAGAACTCGATAGAAAGTCCATGTTTATTTCTCATATCATTAAAAATGATTTTAATGTTATAAAAGGAAGTTTTAATACCCCTTATATTACTAATAATTACTGTTTTGTTTACAACTCATATATTTCCCATGAATTGGTGGGGAAATCTGGTGTAGATCTAGCAAAAATAAATGGATGGAATGCATGCGAAATACCCAACTCTAGTAATGATGCTGCGGATGCTCAATTGCTATCCTTTTATAAAAATAGCGATATAGGGTTAAAGTCTCTTAAAGACAATCTCAAGCACGACCTTAAAACTGGAGCTTATAGCCATATACTAATCATCGTCATGGGTTGGAACACATCTCAAAGCGAAGCAGTTCGTAATTTCAATGACATTGCAGGAAATATTATTACTGCCTCTCTTGAGCAAAGAAAAGAGGTTGATGATAACCCATCAGCAAAGCTAAACAAAATGATAGTTACAAGATCACGGGTTATAGGACCTAAGGAAAGTGAATATAAACGTATATTTAGACCTCTCATAATTGGTATAACGTGGCCTTCATACTGGTCAAATGGAATTGTGAATGTAAGCAGCTATCCAAATAAGGCAAACGATGCAGACGAATTGGGGATAGTTTGGCTTAATAAATTTATCAATGAAACTATACCAGAAAGCATGAGCGAATCAGGGGTCAAACTACCTGTTATCGCCATCGGTCATAGTTTTGGTGCACGGGCAATGACTCGAGCACTATTTAGCAGTCCATTTATAAAAAATGAAAAAATGGTCACGAGCCCTGTCAATTTAGCTGTTTCATTGCAGGGGGCTATGAGCATAAACAGATTCTTTCGAAAATTAGGCGATGAAGGGGGTCCATATAGAGATTATGCCAGATTGACTAATACAAAAATAGTACTTACAGCTTCGCGATTCGATTCAGCAGTTAAGAATGCGAAATGGACTACCCCAACCGGAGGATATAAAAGCTATGAAAAAGCTTGTACACAATCTGTTTACTCTGGAGTCTTTCACTGTATGACAGGCTCAGATACTTCTTCTAAAGCTGAATACGGGCAATTTTTATTATGCAACCGCGGTGAAAATTCTGATGAATGTGCAGACCCGCTAAAACCCAATATTGGACCGAGAATGATTGATTACATTGACACCTCAAACGGAATAACGGAATACAACTCACTGGGTACGGGGGGAGATGCGCACAGCGACATTTATCGATTACCTATGGGACGATTGCTTTGGAGACTAATCGAGGCTTATGCAATGGAAAAATGATTTTGGAGGCGACGATATCTCTCCCATCAGTGAAGCAAGAATAATAAAAATCTACATAGCATAGATCATATTTTAAGGCCCGCTTTTCGCTCATAGCAGACCACGCGACGCTTCAGTTGGCCAGCTTTGTGCTAAGAACGGACGTTCGTTACGTTAGGGAGGGATATTGTTGTGGTGTCGACTAACTGGTCAGCAAGTATATCAATAATTAAATCGTGTGGAAGAAGGAAGGCGATATAAAGCAACCCTACTTCATTCACCGCAAAGATGGCTAGCTGATATTCCTGGCTTCGATCGAAAGCACACCGTTTGAGCGTGGCGTTGAGGCGGAAGGATTTCTGATTATCACTGCTGCTGATGAAGATCTGATCGATATACACGAACGTCGTCTACTCAGCATTAAGGTGGCCGAAGCTGTCCGGGAATGGATGAGGCAGGATGTTTCTGGTAAAGAGGCGGAAAAGATAGCCACTGACAGAGCGGTTTCAACTGGCATCCAGTAATGCGCGCAGTCGGGAATGTGAAGAATCAGTGGGCGGAGCTCGTTGAGCCTGTTAAATGATGAGGATACTGCAGCTGAGTGACATAGTTATTATGTGTTATTTTGATAGATGATATAAAGACAGCCAGAATAATTCTGGCTATCATTTATTGTGTAGATGCACATTTTTATTCAGGGATGCTATTTAATTACAGGGAATTGGTATGCGAGCTTTCCAACAATAATATTTAATGCAGCTAAATCATCTTCTTCGGTAGGTGTTTGCAATGCATTAATAGCCTGGTTTGCCCAGAACATTAAGTCAATGATGACTTGATTGCTGAATATAGAATGATCATAACTATCTATAGTTATTAAAAAGGATGTTAGTTTGATGCTGATATATACGTATACACCACCATTTTCACCATTAATTTTTGAATTGCATAATTCTTTTAATTTTAGAATTATATTAATAAGATCATCCTTCTGCTGTTGTGTAGCCATAAACTACCCCCTATCACATTGCAGCCATAATGACTGGGCCAAGTTCTTGAATGAAATCTTTAATATATCCGAACGCTTCTTTCATGTTTTCTTTTTGAATGGCCAGTTTCTCCTCTTTTGTTTTTTTATCGGTAATATTTTCATCAATTATTGAAACAAGTCCATTATTATATACTTTGTATTTTTCAATGGCTACTTCAGCAGCGGTTATGTTTTTGATATAATTTTGTGTTGTATAATTAAGTTGTACTATTTCTTTAGAAGAAACAGACTGCTGTGGTGGAAGTTTAGCTCGGTTGTTGAAATTTAATAAAGCTATGTTTAATATGTCTCTATTCATTGAGTTGAAATATATCTCTTTTTTCTCCTTTATATCTTTTTTTAGTAAATCTAGGTTTTCAGATTGCTTTGGGCCCATTTCTTTTAATACGGAAGAAATATCTCCCTTGTTTTTTTCCTCTGCCGCTAGCCGTTGTAAAAACGAGACAAGTCCACTAATGGATTTCTTCTGTTTATCACTAAGGCTAACGGTTTTATTTTTATTGATGTTTTCAGCATTTTCAAGCGCTTTATCAACGAGTTTGCTAACAGAATATGAAGGTTCATCCGACGTATAAGCTGTCAATGCTATCAAATAATCTGAGAATGCAGACAGGATTTGTTCATTTTCTTCAAATATTTTTCTGTCAATAGGTTTTGCATTTAGATAGATAGTCTTAATTCTCTTTTCTTCACGTGGTGTCACGCACATACCAATCCTAGGATTAGAACTTTGTTTCTCTCTGACGGGGATTGTCATATCAGATTTAAGTCTGCAATTGGGATCGGAGCCAAGGAGTGTAGCTACCCAGTCATTATGCAGAGTTATTAAATTTCCATTATATTCTTTAGTGACTTTTATGATGTCACGGCCTGATTTAGCAACATCTTCGGCATGGTTCATGGCCAGTTTTCCTGAACTGCAGGCTGTAAGAATAAGAGGTAGACTAAATATAGTAATCAGTTGGTTTTTTTTCATAAAATTCTCACAATTCAATTAAGTATGGCTGTGTTATAAATTAGTCATAAACTAACGAGTAGGCTTATTAAAGTGGGTGTCAGAACTCTTGTTTAAATATAATGATTGATGACCATCCCCGCCAAGAACCGTAGTCAATAAATTAAAGTGAGATTAGATTGTGTAAATATAACGGCAATTTTATTTTATTCAATTGACATCAATGATGATTAAGCTCATTGACATAAAAATGTTTTAATCATCTAGTAAAAGACGCTGAGATAACATTTTTTATTGAGAGTAGGGTAAAACAAAGAATTCTGTAATCCTTTTGTAATATTATACATCCGAGGAGGTAGATGAATGAGAGTTTTTATAGCCAGTTAAATAGGTGTTTGATAACTTAAACATGCAAATGCAGCGACCGACCACCCATGTATACGAATCATATTGCAGGTCGACTGTAGTCAGGTTCATTGACATGCTCCCTGTCGATTAACACACGGGAAGGTGAGTAGAGCATCATCAATGGCGAAGACAGTTGAGAACTTCCGTTCCTCGCTCACGGCAGACAATATGAGTTGATTGTGTGTTGCACTGTGAGATCAAATCAAAACGAATACATTCAGGCATCTTCCCACAGCGGCACCCATTCAACAGGCAACTGTTCCTTATCAAATCCCTCAAACCAGTAAACTGTACCTTTTGGTCCAACAATCGGCACTTCTCCCCAACCCTGATGAAACGATGCGCGACCCCAGTCCGGCTTGAGACGACCCGCCGTTTAAGGCGCCCACCATTACAAGCAGTTGCTCGTATTGAGGGAAAGTTAATAAAGAAACTTAACGGCATTTCCTCTTTTTGCGCACGTTGCAATTGCCTTGATATCCAGTCTTGGTTACGTTTGCGAAGTTTTTGTTTCATTGGCTACTGTTCTGATTCGACTCACTTATCAATCAATGATCTCACTGTATTCCGACGCTATGCTTTGTACAAGAATGTCTGCTCCTCGCTCACAGTAGCCAAAGCCGAACCAACGAAAGACCCTCGTTTCAAACTCTAGGTATCTATTTCGTCCCCGATCTCCACCACGTATAATCCCCCCAAACACCCCCTAAAAAACTATTCGAACCAACCCTATGAACCTCAACCGCTTTTGCTACTTACTCCTGATCCTCTCCGCCATCGGCAGCTTTTTTACCCCGCACCCCGTTGCCACCTGGCTCTTACTCGCCAATCTACTGACGCTGCTGATTTACGGCGCAGACAAAATGGCGGCGCGAAAGGCCTGGCGCAGAGTGCCGGAATCTACGTTGCTGGTGTTTGGAGTGGTAGGAGGGTGGCCGGGTGCGGTTTTGGGTCAACAACTCTTCCGCCATAAAACGCAAAAACAGCCGTTCAAAACCTGGTTTATCGTCAGCGTGATTGTGAGTATCTCGGCGATGGTGGCGGTGTATCGGTTTTATCCTTTTTTGCCTTCCTGAAAAAAACAAAGCCGGATGGCGCTGACGCTTATCCGGCCTACAGTGCCCTTAGTGCAGACGCTTATGGAGGCTCATCCCCACCAGCAGCGCGGTACACAGCATCAGCGCAATAAACCCGCCGACGCCATTCCAGCCGTAGTTGTGCCAGAACACGCCGCCGAGCGTTCCGGCGATGCTGGAGCCCAGGTAGTAGCTGAACAGATACAGCGAAGAGGCCTGGCCTTTGGCGCGACGGGCGCGCGGACCGATCCAGCTGCTGGCGACCGAGTGCGCGGCGAAGAAGCCTGCGGAGAAGAGCAGCATCCCGGCGAAAATCACCCACAGGGATGAAAGCAGCGTCAGCAGCAGACCTGCCAGCATCACGCCGGTCGAGACCAGCATCACCGGGCCGCGACCGAAGCGCGCGGTCATCGCGCCCGCTTTCGGCGAGCTCCAGGTCCCGGTGAGATAGGCCACGGAGAGCAGGCCGACAAAGGCCTGGCTCAGGTGCCAGGGCGAGAGCATCAGCCGGTAGCCAATATAGTTAAACAGGGTGACGAACGATCCCATCAGCAGGAAGCCCATCAGGAACAGACGCGGCAACCCTTTATCGCGCCAGTGCAGGCGGAAGTTGATAAACAGCGTTTTGGGCCGCAGGGAAGTAGGGCGGAAATGGCGGGACTCGGGCAGGATGCGCCAGAACATCAGCGCCGACGCCAGGGCAAAACAGCCGATCACCGCCAGGGCGATGCGCCAGCTAAACAGATCCGTGAACACCCCGCTCAGCAGACGTCCGCTCATGCCGCCAATCGAGTTCCCGCTGATATACAACCCCATCGAAAACGCGACAAAACTTGGGTGGATCTCTTCGCTGAGATAAGTCATCCCGACCGCCGCCACGCCGCTCAGGGACAGACCAGTCAGGGCGCGCATCACCAGAATCCCGTGCCAGCTGGTCATCATCGTCGAGAGCAAGGTGCACACTGAGGCGAGCAGCAGGGCGGTCACCATCACCGGCTTGCGGCCGATGGCGTCAGAGAGCGGACCGGTAAACAGCAAACCGATCGCCAGCATCCCGGTTGAGATCGACAGGGAAATACTGCTGCTGGCGGGCGACACGCCAAACTCATGAGACAGAACCGGGAGGATCGGCTGGACGCAGTACAGCAGGGCGAAGGTCGCGAGGCCTGCGGAAAACAGCGCCAGCGTGACGCGCATAAACTGGGAGGTGCCCCGTTTGATAAACTGAGTGGTGGCGGGTGCTGCAGGTAAATCATCAATGTCGCTTGCCGGGGCGATATCAAGGGTAGATGTACGACTCACAAAAGTTCCTTGCTTAAACATCCCCGTGATTTCTGGTGACGGGTATGACCACAAAATCAGGGTAGGAAATTGTAAATATTCTGTCTAATATATTAATAATCTCAAATGATACGTTAAACATATGAATATCGAGCTGCGCCATTTACGCTACTTTATCGCCGTCGCCGAAGAGCTGCATTTTGGGCGCGCGGCGGCCCGGCTGAACATCTCCCAGCCGCCCCTGAGCCAGCAGATCCAGATCCTTGAACAGCAGGTCGGGGCGCGCCTGCTGGCCCGCACCAACCGCAGCGTCAGCCTGACGGAAGCCGGAAGGCAGTTTCTGGCCGACAGCCGCCAGATTCTGAGCCTGGTTGATGACGCCGCGGCCCGCGCCGAGCGGCTGCATTTGGGGGAGACGGGCGAGCTTCGCATCGGGTTTACCTCGTCGGCCCCGTTTATCAGCGCGGTGTCGGACACCCTGTCATCGTTTCGCCGTCATTACCCTGACGTACATATCCAGACCCGCGAGATCAACACCCGGGAGCAGATCGTTCCGCTCAACGAGGGCTCGCTGGATCTGGGGCTGATGCGCAACACGCATTTGCCCGATACCCTGGCCTGGGAGGTGATCCTCCGCGAACCGCTGCTGGCGATGATCCCGCGCGATCACCCGCTGGCATCGCTGGATGCGGTCACTCTGGCGGAACTGGCGCAGGAGCCGTTTGTCTTTTTCGATCCGCATGTGGGAACCGGTTTGTATGATGATATCCTTGGTCTGATGCGCCGCTACGGGCTGGCGCCGGTCATCACCCAGGAGGTCGGCGAGGCGATGACGATTATTGGTCTGGTCGCGGCGGGCCTGGGGGTGTCGATTCTTCCGGCGTCATTTAAACGCGTTCAGCTGAGCGAAATGCGCTGGGTACCGATAGCAGAAGAGGATGCGGTCTCTGAGATGTGGCTGGTGTGGCCGAAACACCATGAGCAGAGCAACGCGGCACAGCGTTTCAAAAACCAGCTGATTGCCGCCTCAAAGCGTCCAGTAACGGCCTGAAAAAGGGCAAAAAATGTGCGGTAAATCACATGGCTAAGTTTAAATTTGACGACTGCCTGCGAAGTGCTTCACCATAGCCCAAAGTTTATTTCGAAGCGCGAAAAATAAGGATGTAAGCGGTGGTTGCTGATAGTCAGCCAGGACATATTGATCAAATTAAGCAGACCAATGCGGGCGCCGTTTATCGCCTGATTGATCAGCTTGGCCCGGTCTCGCGTATCGATCTCTCTCGACTGGCTCAACTTGCGCCAGCCAGTATTACCAAAATTGTGCGTGAAATGCTGGAAGCTCACCTGGTGCAAGAGACGGAGATCCAGGAGCCGGGCAGCCGTGGCCGTCCTGCCGTCGGGCTGGTGGTGGAAACGGAAGCCTGGCACTATCTGTCGATCCGCATCAGCCGCGCGGAAGTGATCCTCGCCCTGCGCGATTTAAGCAGCAAACTGGTGGTGGAAGACCGCCTCGAACTGCCGCTCCAGTCAGAGCAAACCCTGCTTGAACGCATAATTGCCCATATCGATCAGTTCTTTATTCGCCACCAGCAGAAGCTGGAGCGTCTGACCTCTATTGCCATCACCATGCCGGGAATCATTGATACGGAGAATGGTATTGTGCATCGCATGCCGTTTTACGACGATGTGAAAGACATGCCGCTTGGCGAAGTGCTGGAGAATCACACCGGCGTGCCGGTCTATATTCAGCATGATATCAGCGCCTGGACGATGGCCGAGGCGCTGTTTGGTGCCTCTCGCGGCGCGCGCGACGTGATCCAGGTGGTGATCGACCACAACGTCGGGGCTGGCGTCATCACCGACGGCCGCCTGTTACACGCGGGCAGCAGCAGCCTGGTGGAGATTGGCCATACTCAGGTCGACCCTTACGGCAAGCGCTGCTATTGCGGCAACCACGGCTGCCTGGAGACCATCGCCAGCGTCGAGAGCGTGATGGAGCTGGCGCAGCTGCGTCTGAGTCAGTCGATGAGCTCCTCGCTGCACGGCCAGCCGCTGACCGTCGAGTCCTTATGCGGCGCGGCTCGGCAGGGCGATCTGCTGGCGAAGGATATTATTACCGGCGTGGGCAACAACGTCGGGCGGATCCTCGCGATTATGGTGAACCTGTTTAACCCGCAAAAAATCTTGATTGGTTCGCCGCTGAATCAGGCCGCTGACATCCTCTTCCCGGCGATTTCCGACTGTATTCGCCAGCAATCCCTTCCGGCCTACAGCAAGAACATGGTGGTCGAGAGCACGCAGTTTTCCAATCAGGGCACGATGGCCGGTGCCGCGCTGGTCAAAGACGCGATGTATAACGGCTCACTATTGATCCGTCTCCTGCAGGGTTAAGGCTATTTTTCGCTGATCTCATAAAAATTGCGCTATCTCAAACTGAAGGGATGGCGCATACCTTAGACTCACTCCACTGAATTATTTACTTGGTTTATATTTTCAAAGCATATGCCCAAAAGGTGGAGTAAGTGATGCTTAAGCGTTTCTTTGTAACGGGTACTGATACTTCTGTCGGCAAGACGGTGGTGTCCCGCGCTTTGCTGCAGGCCCTGGCGGCAGGCGGTAAGAGTGTGGCAGGGTATAAACCGGTCGCGAAAGGAAGTAAAGAGACGCCAGAAGGACTACGCAATAAAGATGCGCTGGTGCTGCAAAGCGTTTCTAGCCTTGAGCTGCCTTATCAGGCCATCAACCCGATTGCGCTGAGTGAAGACGAAAGCAGCGTCGCGCACAGCGGTCTGATCAACTATTCCTTGCTGTCCAACGGGCTGGCAAATCTTGGTAACCAGGTCGATCACGTGGTGATTGAAGGTACCGGCGGCTGGCGCAGCCTGATGAACGATCTGCGTCCATTGTCCGAGTGGGTGGTGCAGGAACAGCTGCCCGTGCTGATGGTGGTGGGTATTCAGGAAGGGTGCATCAACCATGCGCTGTTGACCGCGCAGGCCATCGCTAACGATGGTTTACCGCTGATTGGCTGGGTGGCGAACCGTATTAACCCAGGTCTTGCGCACTACGCCGAAATCATCGAGGTGTTAAGCAAAAAGCTGCAGGGCCCGCTGGTGGGTGAACTGCCGTATCTGCCGCGCGCTGAGCAGCGCGATCTGGCGCGTTACATCGATCTGACGATGTTAGACAGCTCCTTTTCCGTTGAGAAGGTCGTCGCGTAACGCCAAAAGCGGGCAGCCATCCTGACTGCCCGCATCTGACATTAGCTCTCGTGAATATTCAGCGCACGACGCGTGCGGCCTGAACTCAGATACTCCGCAATATAATCCTGCGAAATTTCACCGTTGTAGCGACCCTCTTCATCGACGATCGGCATCCAGCTGGTATTGCTCTCATACAGACGCGACAGCACCACGCGCAGGTTGTCTTCCGCTTTGCCGGTCATCCGGAACGGATGCAGCATATCGGCGCAGGCGCCCGTGGCGTGGCGCGCTTCACGACGCTTCACAAAGCCCAGCGGTTTCCCGTTGTCATCGACCACGGTGATGGCGCGAATATCGTTATCATCCATGGTGGCAAACGCCTCCGGCAGGGAAGTCGATTCACGCACGGTGAGGGTCGGCTGCTGATCGGTAACGTCTCCCGCCGAGACCAGCAGCAGGCGTTTCAGCGTGCGGTCCTGCCCGACAAAGGAGCCAACAAATTCATTTGCCGGTTTCGCCAGCAGTTCGTCGGGGCTCGCGCACTGCACGATACGGCCCTGACGGAACACGGCGATACGATCCCCGAGTTTGAGCGCTTCGTCGATGTCGTGGCTGACCAGCATCACCGTCTTTTTCAGCTTGCGTTGCATCTCAAGGAACTGGTTCTGAATCACTTCACGGTTGATCGGGTCCACCGCGCCGAAGGGTTCATCCATCAGCAGGACCGGAGGATCTGCGGCCAGGGCGCGGATCACGCCGATACGCTGCTGCTGACCGCCGGACATTTCGCGCGGATAGCGGTTGAGGAACTTATGCGGGTCCATCGCCACCATATCCATCAGCTCTTCGGCCCGCGCTTTGCTGCGCGCCTTGTCCCAGCCGAGCATACGCGGCACCACGGTGATGTTCTCTTCGATGGTCATGTTCGGAAACAGACCAATCTGCTGGATCACGTAGCCGATATTGCGGCGCAGGGTGACGGTGTCCATCTCGTTAGTGTTTTCGCCGTTAATCAAAATATTGCCGCTGCTCGGGGCGATCAGCCGGTTGATCATCTTCAGGGTGGTGGTTTTCCCGCACCCGGACGGCCCCAGTAGAACGCACATTTCCCCTTCGGGCACGTTCAGATTGACGTTATCGACGGCCTTAAAAGTCTGACCATTTTTCTGTGAAAATTGTTTGGTGAGGTTTTCCAGTTTTATCATTATCGAATCCCCTTCGGAGTCAGCACGACCTGCAGACGATGCAGCAACCAGTCGAGCACAATAGCTAAAAGACAAATCATTAAGGCACCGGCGATCAGCATGCGAATGTCGCTCCCGCCAATACCGTTGAGTAACAGCAGGCCCAGGCCACCTGCGCCGATCACCGCGGCAATCGCCATGACGCCAATGTTCATCACCACGGCAGTACGAATGCCGCCGAAAATCACCGGCAGGGCCATCGGAATTTCCACCCAGCGCAGACGTTGCCAGAAGGTCATGCCGATCCCGCGTCCGGCTTCACGCAGACCGGGCGGCAGGCTGTCCAGCGCGGTGTGGGTGTTACGCACAATCGGCAGCAGCGAGTAGAGGAACACGGCGGTGACGGCGGGCAGGGCGCCAATACCCTGACCGATCAGCGAAAAGAGCGGAATCATCAGGCCGAACAGGGCAATCGACGGGATCGTCAGGACGATGGTGGCGATACCCAGCACCGGCGTCGCCAGCCATTTGTGACGCACGATTAAAATCCCCAGCGGTACGCCGATGATAATCGCCAGCCCGACCGCTAACGCCACCAGCCACAGATGTTGGAAGGTCAGCGTCAACAAATAATCCCAGTTATCAAGGATGTAGTGAATGGTCTCCATAGCGCCTCCTTACAGCAGCTGCTTGCTACGCAGGAAATCACGGGCGACCTGCTGCGGTGACTGATGGTCGATATCAACCTTTTTGTTGAGCTCGGTGATAACGTCGTTGTTGAGCTGGCCGGAGAGGGTATTGAGCGCCTCTTCCAGGCCCGGATTGGCTTCCAGCGTGTCTTTGCGCACCACCGGCGTCACCGCGTAGCTCGGGAAGAAGCCTTTATCATCTTCCAGCACTTTCAGGTCGAAACCTTTCACGCGCCCGTCGGTGGTGTAGATAAGACCGGCATCGACAAAGCCATCGCGCACGGCGTTATAAACCAGACCGGGGTCCATCTGACGGATTTGCGGGCGATCCAGATCCATCTGGTAAGCCTCCTGCAGCGGCTTCATGCCGTCGCTACGCCCGGAAAATTCAAGGTCTAAGCCCAGCAGCCAGTTGTTGTCCGGATCGGTTTTACGGACCTGCTCAATTTTGGCGACCAGCTCGGACATGGTATTGATGTGTTCCGCGTCGGCGCGTTTGCGCTGCATGGCGAAGGCGTAGGTGTTGTTCATGTCCGCCGGTTTGAGCCACACCAGACCGTGTTTCGCGTCCAGGCGTTTCACCGTGTCGTACGACTCCTGCGGCGACATGCGTTTGTTGATGTGGTTGAAGATAATCAGCGACGTCCCGGTGTATTCCCACGTCATATCAATCTGTTTGTTGATCATCGCGTTACGGGAAATCACCGTCGCAATATTGGTCTGGGGCTGAACCTGAAACCCTTTCTTTTGCAGATACTGAACGGTCATGGCGGACAAGATATGCTGCTCGGTAAAGCTCTTGGTCGCCAGAATCAGCGGGGCGGCCTGGGCCTGGCTCACCAGAAACGCGGCGGCCACCAGCGCCGCCAGGCGTGAAAACAGTCTCATAAAAGCTCCTTGTTATTGTTATCGTGCGAGATGTGGGCTCATCAGACGGCCCAGTGCGGCCAGAAGCGTGTCCAGAATCAGCGCAAAGAGCGCTGTGGCCGCCGCACCCAGAATCAGCGTCGGGAAATCGTTCAGGTAGATGCCGGGGAAAATCAGCTCGCCGTAGCTGCTGGCGCCAATCAGGAACGCCAGCGGCGCGGTACCGACGTTAATCGCCGTGGCGATGCGGATGCCTGAGAGCATCACCGGCCAGGCGTTAGGGATCTCCACCTGACGCAGGCGTTGCCATTTGGTCATCCCGATCCCGTTCGCCGCTTCCAGCAGCGAAGCAGGCACTGAGCACAATCCCGCGTAGGTGTTACGCACAATCGGCAGCAGCGAGGCGAGGAACAGGGCGATGATCGCTGGTTTGTCGCCGATACCGAGCACCACCATCGCCAGCGCCAGAACGGCGAGCGGTGGCAGCGTGTTGCCGACGTTAAAGATTTGCATCACGTATTCGGCGGTGCCGCGTGCCGCCGGGCGGCTCAGCAAAATCCCGCTCGGAATACCGACCAGCAGGGCAAAGAACATCGAAGAGAAAACCAAAATCAGGTGCTGTTGACCGAGATACAGCAGGTCAACCTGGCGCGCTTTAATTGTATCCAGCCCAATGCCCCACGCGAGGAGCGCAAGAACGGCAACAATCGCGGCGATGAAAAGCAGCGTGCGTTTGACTAATGATGAGTGCATTGCGGTGTGTCTCCCTGTGCGCATGCGTTATTACCCGTCATACTTCAAGTAACTTGAATTATTTAGGGTATAGCAACCCATTGATTGCCTGTTGTTATGCCATGTTTCGGCAGGGGTACATGAGCTATAGCAAGCGATTGGGAAGGGTTCCAGCGAAGCGCTAAATCAGTTCACAGAAGTTAACAATGTAAACAGGGGGTTACGCCTTATGGGATAAGGCCTGAACGGGGTATGGGCAGAATAGTCCTAAAGGTATAACGGGGGAAGTGACACTGTAACAAGTCAGTGTTTCGCACGGCGGCAGATGCGCCGTGCGAAAAGAAGATTAGCGATAAAGCGGTTTGTCGGAAATGGGGATTAACAGTGACGACTGCCAGTCAGCCAGCGTCAGGCGGGCAAGCTGGGCCAGACCGGTGTAAAACGGATGCCCGGCCTGCTCAATAAACACCGTCAGGAAGCGTTGGCTCCACGGCAGCAAATGCCATGCCAGCAGTTGATCGCGCTCGGCGTCACGTCCGTTTTCAGCCAGCCAGGCGGCCAGCATCAGCAGCGTACCGAAATGGTCTTCCGGTTCGTTCTGCTGCATTTCGAACGCAATGTTGTTTTCCCGCATCCACTGGCGCAGGGCGAGGGTTGAATCGCCAAACAGCACCGATTCACGATCCAGCCACACCGAGCCCCACGGCGGCGCGGGCAGCGCCCACGGGCCGATAAACAGACGCTGCCAGGCGTCGGGCAGCGGCTCGTCGGACGGAGTGCGCAGGGTCTCTGCAATCGGCAGTAAGCTGGCTTGATCCAGCGGCCAGTCCTGATGCCAGTCGCTGGTGGTCAGAGCCGAAACCAGCGGCGCGGCCTGCTCGCTGTCTGGAGAAAAGTAAAACAAGGCTCCCAGCACCCGGGCAGACAATGCAAACGACTCACGCGGTAAAACTTCATTCATAACAACGTTCCTTTAAACCTTCTCGATCTGCACCAGGTTGGTGTGCTGCGGGTTGCCTTTCGCCAGCGGCGAAGGGCGATGTGTGGTCAGGGTATTGATACAGGAGCCGTGATCGACGCGGTCGCCGGTCATGTTGGCCTCGTGCCACGCGCCCTGGCCCATCGCGCTCACGCCAGGCATGATGCGCGGCGTCACCTTCGCCGGGATGCGCAGCTCGCCGCGGGCGTTAAACACGCGCACCAAATCGCCATTTTTAATGCCGCGCTGACCGGCATCGACCGGGTTCAGCCACACTTCCTGACGGCAGGCCGCCTGTAAGATATCAATATTGCCATAGCTGGAGTGAGTCCGGGCCTTAAAGTGGAAGCCAAACATCTGCAGCGGGAACTGGCTGCGCTCCGGCGCGTCCCAGCCGTCAAAGGTTGAGGCGTATACCGGCAGCGGGCTGATGGTCTCGTCTTTTTCCAGCTCCCAGCTGTTAGCGATTTTTGCCAGCTGGCTGGAGTAGATTTCAATTTTGCCCGACGGGGTTTTCAGCGGGTTGGCATCCGGGTCATCGCGGAATTTTTTGTACGCCACGAAATGACCGTTCGGATCTTTGCGCTTGTAAATCCCCATCTCTTTTAGCGCCTCGTAGGACGGCAGTTTTGGGTCTTTCTCCAGCATTTTGGCGTACAGAAGTTTCAGCCACTCTTCCTGGGTGCGGCCTTCGGTGAACTGCTGATACACATCCGGACCCAGGCGTTTCGCCACTTCGCTCATAATCCAGTAGATTGGTTTGCGCTCGAACTTCGGCGCGGTGACGGGCTGGAGGAAAATCAGATAGCCCATGTTGCCCGCGTAGTCGTTCGGAATAATGTCTTCCTGTTCGACGGTCATCAGGTCCGGCAGCAGAATATCGGCGTATTTCGCCGACGAGGTCATGAAGTTGTCGATCACCACGATGGTTTCGCACAGGGTTTCGTCCTGCAAAATGTCGTGGGTTTTGTTGATATCGGAGTGCTGGTTGGTGATGGTGTTTCCGGCGTAGTTCCAGATGAATTTGATCGGCACATCCAGCTTATCTTTCCCGCGCACGCCGTCGCGAGTGGCGGTCATCTCCGGACCACGGACAATGGCATCGGTCCAGCTAAAGCAGGAGATCTGGGTTTTAACCGGGTTATCCGGGAGCGGCATCCGCTCGATGGTGATGGTATAGGTGGATTCACGCGCGCCGCTGTTACCGCCGTTGATCCCCACGTTGCCGGTCAGAATTGGCAGCATGGCGATGGCGCGGGAGGTCAGTTCGCCGTTGGCCTGGCGCTGCGGTCCCCAGCCCTGGCAAATATACGCCGGTTTGGCGCTGCCGATTTCGCGCGCCAGTTTGATGATTCTGTCGGCGGGAATGCCGGTGATGCGCGACGCCCACTCAGGCGTTTTCGCCGTGCCGTCTTCGCCCTGACCGAGAATGTAGGCTTTGTAGTGGCCGTTGGCGGGCGCATCGGCAGGCAGCGTTTTTTCGTCGTAGCCGACGCAGTATTTGTCGAGGAACGGCTGATCGACGAGGTTTTCGTCTATTAACACCCATGCGATACCGGCGACCAGCGCGGCATCGGTGCCTGGGCGGATAGGGATCCACTCATCTTCACGCCCGGCGGCGGTGTCGGTGTAGCGCGGATCGATGACGATCATCCGTGCATTGGAGCGTTCACGCGCCTGCTCGAGGAAGTAAGTGATCCCGCCGCCGCTCATGCGCGTTTCCGCCGGGTTGTTGCCGAACATCACCACCAGTTTGGTGTTTTCGATATCCGAGGTGCTGTTGCCGTCGTTGGTGCCGTAGGTATAAGGCATGGCGCAGGCGATTTGCGCGGTGCTGTAGGTACCGTAATGGCTGAGGAAGCCGCCGTAACAGTTCATCAGGCGCGCCACCAGCGAGGCGTAAGGCGAAGAGCGCGTAATGTTGCCGCCGACAATCCCGGAGGAGTAGTTGATGTACACGGCTTCGTTGCCGTATTTCTCGACCACGCCTTTCAGGCTTTTGGTGATGGTATCCAGCGCTTCATCCCAGGAGATGCGCTCGAACTTGCCTTCGCCGCGTTTGCCCACGCGTCTCATCGGATAGTTCAGGCGATCGGGGTGGTTGATACGGCGGCGGATGGAGCGGCCACGAAGACAGGCGCGAACCTGATGGTTGCCGTAGATATCTTCGCCGGTGTTGTCGGTTTCGACCCAGTAAACTTCGTCGTCTTTGACGTGCAGTCGCAGGGCGCAGCGGCTGCCGCAGTTGACCGAACAGGCACCCCAGACCACTTTATCGGCGGCAGGCTGAACCGCCTGTTGCACGGCAGCGGCGGCGCTTTTCAGGCCGAAGGGGAGAGAGAGCCCTCCGGCAGCGAGTGCCAGAGAGCCAATTGCAGTGGATTTCACCAAAGCTCGACGGCTGATCCCGCCGTGATGTTCGACATCGGACATGACTCACTCCATCTTTGTCATTACGTATGAGATTGACCCACGAATACAACCGGGCGACAGATGGAGTGAGTGTTACTCATTCAGGGGTAATAAACTTTAATCCTTATCAAGCTAAGGGAAATCCCGCAGAGAAATTACTGCGGTTCGGCCGGAGCATTATCCTGCGTGCCGGCGCCACCCGCTGGCGCGCTGCTGCTGCCGGTGCGGGTATAGAGAATTTTAAAGGTATCGTTGGCGCAATGGCCTACCACCTGGGCATCAGCCTGATCGGCCTGGTCGTTAGGGACGATGTTCAGGGTAAAACCCGACTCAGGGACACCGTTGTTAATAATGCGCTGTTGAATATCGCTTTTCACGCGCTCGCAGGAGTCGGGGGCGGCCAGCACCGCAGGAGAAATACTGGTTAACAGCAGCGCGGTAATCCAGGGTAACCGTTTCATATCTTGCTCCTTATCTCTGTGTGTGGACTTTATTTTAGCAGGGATAATGTAAATAGCTGTATTGCAGAGAAATTTTCTGAAAAATCTGAGAGGTCAATTTATCATTATTATGTGCGTGCTGTGATTATTTATTTCGGCGATGAGTAGCCTTCTAATAAAGCCAATTGTTGGCCATATTCCTGTACAGGGTTCATCAGGTCGTGGATTTAAATTGCCATGATGATAAAAAAGAATAAAAGTTATTTGATGGCTAATTTATTTAATCCCATTAGGCTTGATGGCGGACGTTTCATTTTCATTCTGTACTTTTAAATTATCGTCACAGGAGAAACAAAATGTTAAACCAAAAAAGTTTATCGGATAAAGAACGTCGGGATGGTATGTATGTTTTAGAGCAAAGCATGGGGTTTGTCTGGCAGGCTGCACTGCGCACCGCGGCGTTATTACGGGTTGCGGATCATCTTAAAGAGGAAGCGAAAACCGCTGAACAGCTCGCGCAGGAGCTGCACGTGGATGCCGGGTTTTTATACCGTGTGTTGCGAACCCTGGCTTCGCGCGACGTATTTAAAATGACTGACGACGGTCTGTTCAGCCTCACGCCTGCCGCCGAGTTTCTGCGCTCGGACACCCCGTACTCCCTGCTTGAAGGGGTGCTGATGCTAACGGATAAAACCATGTGGCAGCCCGCAGGCGAAATGACGGATATCGTCAAAGGCAAACCGGTCTTTAACGAATTATTTGGCATGCCTTTTTACGAATACTGGGGGACGAAAAAAACGCCGTCAGGCGACGACGGTTTTCACGCCGGGATGGCATCCATGTCGAGCGTAGAAAACGATATTCTGGTGGATAATTATCCCTTCCCGGAACATGCCACGGTCGTGGATATTGCCGGTGGGCTGGGGAATCTTCTGTTAACAGTTTTACGCCGCAATCCAACGCTGCACGGTATTTTATTCGATCGTCCAAACGTTCTCACTGAAAATAGCCTGCATTTATTGGGGGATGATTCGCGCTGGGAAACCGTGGCCGGGAGTTTTTTTGAAGCTTGTCCGGTCGCAGATATTTATATGCTGAAATATATTTTGATGGACTGGCCGGACGACAAAGCCAGCCAGATATTAAAAACCTGCCGCAAAGCAATGAAACCCAGCTCCCGTTTATTAATTCTCGAGCCGATGATTAAAGATCAGGATAACGAACAGGGGAGGTATGAGATGGATCTTATCCTGCTGTCGGGTTTCGACGGCGGACGCGCCCGCACCGAGAAAGAGTATGCACACATGTTAGGGGAAGTGGGGCTGAAAATTAATCGGGTCATTCATACACCGTCCTATCTGTCGATTGTGGAGGCGGTTCTGGCCTGAGGTGGGTCACACGTAAAGTCATAAATTGCCGGTGCGGTTTCGCTATAATGTTGACATCTAAATTGGCTAAAATGATTGGGATTAACTTCCACGCATCGGTGAGAATGTGAAGAAACTAGCAGTAATGATTGGGCTGACAAGTATGCTGGCAGGATGCGATAACAGCTCCGCGCCGCTGTCGTTTACGCCGGAAATGGCGAGCTTTTCGAACGAATTTGATTTTGATCCCCTGCGCGGGCCGGTAAAAGACTTCACCCAGACGCTGTTCAATGAGAAAGGGGAAGTGAGCAAACGCGTCACGGGATCGCTCTCGCAGGAAGGGTGTTTCGATACCCTCGAACTGCACGATCTTGACGCCAACACCGGCGTGGCGCTGGTGCTGGACGCCAATTTTTATCTTGATGCCGAAACCCAGCAGCAGAAAATTAAGCTGCAGGGGAAATGCCAGCTGGCTGAACTCCCGGCCGCAGGCGTGACCTGGGATACGGACGATAATGGTTTTATCGTGACCGCCCACGGCAAGGCGATGGAAGTGAAGTATCGCTACGACGCGGACGGTTATCCGCTGGGGAAAACCACGGTGTCAGGCGATCAGCATCTGTCGGTGTCGGCCACGCCGTCGAAAGACAAGCGTAAGAAGCTCGATTATTCCGCCATCAGCCTGCTCAACGACAAACCGCTGGGTACGGTGAAGCAGAGCTGTGATTACGATCGTCACGACAACCCGGTGAGCTGTGAGTTGCAGATGACGGACGACAGCGTCAAACCGGCGGTCGAGCACAAGTACACGATTAAAAACAGTATTGAATATTATTGATTGTCGGCAAATGCGCGGTTTGTAAAACCGCCCGGCGGCACTTCGTTTGCGCGGGCCTACAACGGCATATTGTGTGGATTTTGTAGGCCGGGTAAGGCGAAGCCGCCACCCGGCAACAAACGCATCACTGGGCCGTAGGCTTCAGGAGGTGAGAACCTGCCGCTTTGTGTTCTGCCAGATATTTATCCTGGAAAATACACATACGAATGGTGTTGCGGTACTCGCCGTTAATAAAGAACTCATGAATCAGTTCGCCTTCCACCATAAATCCAAGCTTACGGTAAATATGGATGGCTTTTTCATTCTCTTTATCCACGATCAGATACAGCTTATACAGGTTGAGGACCGTAAATCCGTAGTCCATCGCCAGTTTCGCTGCACGCGTCGCAAGGCCCTTGCCCTGGTATTCCGGCGAAATAATAATCTGAAACTCCGCCCGGCGGTGGACGTGGTTGATCTCAACCAGTTCGACCAGACCGGCTTTTTCCCCGTCACACTCGACAACGAAACGGCGCTCGCTCTGGTCGTGAATATGTTTATCGTACAGATCTGACAGCTCGACAAACGCCTCGTAAGGCTCTTCAAACCAGTAGCGCATCACGCTGGCGTTGTTGTCGAGCTGGTGAACAAAGCGCAAATCCTCGCGCTCCAGCGGTCTGAGTTTTACCGTTAACGGGCTGGCCATAATCATCCTTTCTGGCTGTGGAAATTAAGGTGCTACCGTGCGGCCGGTGCGACGATCCAGGCAGCGCAGGGTGTTTGGCTCCCAGTAGGCGTTGACGTTCGCGCTTTGCTGACAGTTATCACGCGCATCAAAGGCGACGTCATCTTTGTCCCACTCTTTTTCGGCGCGTTTATTCACTTTCTGACGCAGGCTGCGGGTGTCATTCCATTGTTCTTTGTCCATGGCAGCATTCTGACGACTTTGCGCGCTGTCACCGGATTCAATGATCAGTTTGCTGGTATCGGCAGACGCTGGCGCGCTGAAGGCAAACGCCGTCAGGGTGAGCATCGCCGCCAGGCTGAGGCGTTGGCTTAATGTACTCATTGCATGTTCCTTGTAGTGGGTGTACCCGTTGCCAATTCTACACCAATCCGAAAAGGTGGCATACCCACGCGGCTGGGATGGAAAAGGTCGCGCCATTATCGCGTATCATGGTTAAACCTATTCTCACTCACTCGGCAAAATGATTAAAACAACCTTACTTTTCTTTGCGACTGCTCTGTGCGAAATCATCGGCTGCTTCCTGCCATGGCTGTGGTTGAAACGCGGGGCGTCCGTGCTGTTGCTGCTCCCTGCGGGGATCGCGCTGGCGCTGTTTGTCTGGCTTCTGACCTTACATCCGGCGGCCAGCGGGCGGGTCTATGCGGCTTACGGCGGGGTGTATGTCTGCACGGCGCTTATCTGGCTGCGGGTCGTTGATGGCGTGAAGCTTAGCGCCTATGACTGGGCGGGGGCGCTGATTGCGTTGTGCGGGATGTTGATCATCGTAGCGGGCTGGGGACGCGCATAAGCGTCTTTATTTGTGATCCATGGATGATTTTTTGATCGCTATACTTGTATGGTAGTCGTGTAATTGCGTAAGTTTCTTGCATCACAACGAGCGATGTAAGGAACTGGATCATGAAAATTGTCGGGGCCGAAGTCTTTGTCACCTGCCCGGGGCGTAATTTTGTCACTCTGAAAATCACCACCGACGACGGCATCGTCGGCCTGGGTGATGCCACTCTTAACGGACGCGAGCTCTCCGTTGCCTCCTACCTTAAAGATCACGTTTGTCCGCAGCTGATTGGCCGCGATGCGCACCGCATCGAAGATATCTGGCAGTTCTTCTATAAAGGCGCCTACTGGCGGCGCGGGCCGGTCACCATGTCGGCGATTTCTGCCGTCGATGTGGCCCTGTGGGATATCAAAGCCAAAGCCGCCGGTATGCCGCTTTATCAGTTATTGGGCGGCGCATCGCGCGAAGGTGTCATGGTTTATTGCCACACCACCGGGCATACCATTGACGATGTGCTGGAAGATTATGCCCGTCACAAAGAGCTGGGGTTCAAAGCGATCCGCGTGCAGTGCGGCGTGCCGGGGATGAAAACCACCTACGGAATGGCGAAAGGAAAAGGGCTGGCCTACGAACCGGCGACCAAAGGCCACTGGCCGGAAGAGCAACTCTGGTCCACGGAAAAATACCTCGATTTCACCCCCAAACTGTTCGACGCCGTGCGCAACCAGTTTGGCTTCAACGAACATCTTCTCCACGACATGCACCACCGCCTGACCCCGATCGAAGCCGCGCGCTTTGGCAAGAGCATCGAAGAATTCCGCATGTTCTGGATGGAAGATCCGACGCCTGCCGAAAACCAGGAATGCTTCCGCCTGATCCGCCAGCACACGGTCACGCCGATTGCCGTCGGGGAGGTGTTCAACAGCATCTGGGACTGCAAACAGCTGATTGAAGAGCAGCTGATCGATTACATCCGCACCACCATCACCCACGCGGGCGGGATCACCGGGATGCGCCGGATCGCCGATTTCGCCTCCCTGTATCAGGTACGCACCGGCTCGCACGGCCCGTCGGATCTGTCACCGATTTGCCACGCCGCCGCGCTGCATTTCGACCTGTGGGTGCCGAACTTCGGCGTTCAGGAGTTCATGGGCTACTCCGAGCAAATGCTGGAAGTGTTCCCGCACAGCTGGACTTTCGATAACGGCTATATGCATCCGGGCGACAAACCGGGTATCGGCATCGAATTCGACGAAAAACTGGCTGCGAAATACCCGTATGACCCGGCGTATCTCCCGGTCGCGCGCCTGGAAGATGGCACCTTGTGGAACTGGTAAATTGAGATCGGGAGTCCGTATGACAACTGAAACCATCAATACTGAAAGCTTAACCAAGCCTGCCCGAATCAAAAAAATACAGACAATCACCCTGGTGCTGCTATTTCTGGCCGGAATTGTCAATTTTCTCGACCGTTCGTCCTTGAGCGTGGCCGGGGAAGCGATTCGCGGCGAGATGGGGCTATCCGCCACGGAATTTGGCTTTTTGCTTTCCGCATTTTCACTCTCGTACGGACTGGCGCAGCTGCCGTCAGGGATCTTGCTCGACCGCTACGGCCCGCGGCTGGTGCTGGGCGCTGGGGTGATCTTCTGGTCACTGATGCAGGCCCTGACGGGCATGGTGAACTCCTTTAGCCATTTCATCCTGCTGCGCATCGGCTTAGGCATCGGTGAAGCGCCCTTTATGCCCGCCGGGGTGAAGTCGATTACCGACTGGTATGTGCAGAAAGAGCGGGGGACGGCGCTGGGGATTTTTAACTCTTCCACCGTGTTAGGCCAGGCGATTGCGCCGCCAATCCTGGTGACGATGCAAATCCTCTGGGGCTGGCGGGCGATGTTCGTAATCATCGGTCTACTGGGTGTGGCGGTCGGGGTTTGCTGGTACGCCTGGTATCGCAACCGCGCGCAGTTCGCGTTCCAGCCCGACGAGCGCGAATACCTTTCCGCGCCGGTCAAACCGCGCCCGACGTTACAGTTCAGCGAGTGGATTGCGCTGTTCAAACGCCGCACCACCTGGGGGATGATCTTAGGTTTCTCCGGCGTGAACTACACCGGCTGGCTGTATATCGCCTGGCTGCCCGGCTATCTGCAGGCACAGCAGGGCTTTAGCCTGGCGAAAACCGGCTGGGTCTCGGCGATCCCGTTCCTCGCGGCCGCCGTCGGGATGTGGGTCAACGGGCTGGTGGTCGATGCCCTCGCCAAAAAAGGCTATGACCTCGCCAGAACGCGCAAAACGGCGATTGTGGTGGGCTTGATCCTGTCGGCGTTAGGCACGCTGCTGGTGGTGCAATCCTCGTCTCCGGCGGAAGCCGTCACCTTTATCTCTTTAGCCCTGTTCTGCGTCCATTTTGCCGGTACCTCGGCGTGGGGGCTGGTGCAGGTGATGGTCTCGGAAAGCAAAGTCGCCTCCGTGGCCGCCATTCAGAACTTCGGCAGCTTTGTCTTCGCCTCCTTCGCGCCCATCGTCACCGGCTGGATCGTCGACAAAACGCACTCCTTTAATCTCGCCCTGGTGGTCGCGGCCTGCGTCACCTTTGTCGGGGCGATGTGTTACCTGTTTATTGTGAAACACCGGATTGATTAAGTTCTCTATAACAATGAGTGAGATCCGCCAGGAGCAACCATGAAAAGTATTGTGATTCAAAAACCGAACGCGCTGCTGATTGAAGAACGTCCGCTGCCTGCGCCCGCCGCAGGGGAAGTGCGGGTCAAAATTAGCCTCGCCGGGATCTGCGGTTCCGACAGCCATATCTATCGCGGCCATAACCCGTTCGCCAAATATCCGCGCGTCATCGGGCATGAGTTCTTCGGCGTGATTGACGCGCTCGGTGAAGGCGTGGAGGCCGGGCGTCTGGGGCAGCGCGTCTCCGTCGATCCGGTTATCAGTTGCGGACACTGCTGGCCGTGCTCGGTCGGCAAACCCAACGTCTGCACCTCGCTGGTGGTGCTGGGCGTGCATCGTGACGGCGGGTTCAGCGAATACGCCGTCGTCCCGGCAAAAAATGCGTGGACGATCCCGGATGCGATTCCCGACCGTCACGCGGTGATGGTGGAGCCCTTCACCATTGCGGCTAACGTCACCGGACACGCGCAGCCGACGGACCAGGATATCGCGCTGATCTACGGTGCCGGTCCGATGGGCCTCGTCACCGTTCAGGCGCTGAAAGGCGTCTACAAGGTGAAGCAGGTGATCGTGGTCGACCGGATTGACGAGCGGCTGGAGATGGCGAAACGCAGCGGCGCGGACTGGACGTTCAACAACGCAGAACAGTCGCTGCAGGCGGCGCTGGAAGAGAAAGGGATTAAACCGACGTTAATCGTTGATGCCGCCTGTCATCCGACGATCCTCCAGGAGGCGATTACCCTCGCGTCGCCGGGCGGGCGCATCGTGCTGATGGGCTTCTCCAGCGAACCGAGTCAGGTCGCGCAGCAGGGGATCACCGGCAAAGAGCTGTCGATCTTCTCCTCGCGCCTCAACGCCAACAAATTCCCGGTGGTCATCGACTGGCTGGAAAAGGGGCTGATCGACCCAGATAAACTGATCACTCACTCTTTTGACTATCACCACGTCACCGACGCCATCGAACTGTTTGAGAAAGACCAGCGGCAGTGCTGCAAGGTCTTGCTCACGTTCGGCCAATAACAACAAACGCGGTTACGTGGTACGCATCTTACCTACACAGAGATAGCCATTATGACTCAGACACAACCTCAAAGAACGACGTCGGATCTGGTGAAAGCAGCGGTGTCCGGCTGGCTTGGCACCGCGCTGGAATTCATGGATTTCCAGCTCTATTCGCTGGGTGCGGCGCTGGTCTTTCACGAGATCTTCTTCCCGGAGCAGTCCGCCGCGATGGCGTTGATTCTGGCGATGGGGACTTACGGCGCAGGCTATATTGCGCGCATCGTCGGGGCCTTTATCTTCGGCAAAATGGGCGACCGCATTGGGCGTAAAAAGGTGCTGTTTATCACCATCACCATGATGGGGATCTGCACCACGCTGATTGGCGTCCTGCCGACCTATGCACAGATCGGGATTTTTGCCCCGGTGCTGCTGGTGACGCTGCGTATTATCCAGGGGCTGGGCGCGGGAGCCGAGATTTCCGGCGCGGGAACCATGCTGGCGGAGTACGCGCCGAAGGGGAAACGCGGCATTATTTCGTCCCTGGTGGCGATGGGCACCAACTGCGGCACCCTGAGCGCCACGGCGATCTGGGCGGTGATGTTCTTTGCTCTCGACCGCGAAGAGCTGGTGGCCTGGGGCTGGCGCGTGCCGTTCCTCGCAAGCGTGGTGGTGATGATCTTTGCCATCTGGCTGCGAATGAACCTCAAAGAGAGTCCGGTGTTTGAGAAGGTGAACGACGAAAGCAGCCCGGTGGTGACGGCGGAAGAAACCTCGCTCGGCGCGATGTTCAAAAGCAAATCCTTCTGGCTGGCGACGGGGCTGCGTTTTGGTCAGGCGGGGAACTCGGGCCTGATCCAGACTTTCCTGGCGGGCTATCTGGTGCAGACGCTGCTGTTTAATAAAAGCATCCCGACCGACGCGCTGATGATCAGCTCCATTCTCGGGTTCATCTCCATCCCGCTGCTGGGCTGGCTCTCGGATAAAGTCGGGCGCCGTCTGCCGTACATTTTGCTCAACATCTCCGCCATTATCCTGGCGTACCCGATGCTGTCGATTATTGTCGATAAAAGCTACAGCCCGGGCGTGATCATGTTGTCGATCATCGTCATTCACAACTTTGCGGTGCTGGGGCTGTTCGCGCTGGAAAACATCACCATGGCGGAGATGTTTGGCTCGCGCAATCGCTTTACCCGTATGGCGATTTCGAAAGAGGCCGGTGGTCTGGTGGCGGTCGGTTTCGGCCCGGTACTGGCGGGGATTTTCTGTAACATGACCGGATCCTGGTGGCCGATTGTGGCGATGATGGTGGTCTATTCCGTCATTGGCCTGGTGTCAGCCGTGCTGATGCCGGAAGTGCGCGACCGCGATCTGAGCCTCGCGGAAGACGCCGCCGAAAAAGCCGTTTCCGCGGTGCCCCTGGGTCACAGGGTGAATCTGTAAGTGAAAGAGGGCGGGAAGGTCATTCCCGCCTTTTCTTCTCTTCTTGTATGGTAGTTGATGGAAATCAAAGATGTCATACCAATTGCGTGAGATGGTCTACCTCCTCAGATTCGACGACTCCTCACTAAAATGAGCCTCCTCATGAATAATAAATTGTTGAATGCCAAAGCGTCACTTCCTGCCTACGACCGTAACAACCTGGTGCCACGCATCGTGCACCTCGGTTTCGGCGCATTCCACCGTGCCCATCAGGCGGTTTATACCGATATCCTCGCGGCTGAACACGGCAGCGACTGGGGCTACACCGAAGTGAACCTGATTGGCGGCGAACAGCAGATTGCCGATCTTAAGGCCCAGGATAATCTCTATACCGTGGCAGAAATGTCTGCCGACGCCTGGACCGCACGCGTGGTCGGCGTCGTGAAAAAAGCGCTTCACGCGCAGGTAGATGGTCTGGAAACCGTGCTGGCCGCTATGTGCGAGCCGCAGGTGGCGATTGTCTCGCTCACCATCACTGAAAAAGGCTACTGCCACGCCCCGGCGACCGGCCAGCTGATGCTCGATCACCCGCTGATCGCCGCCGATCTGCAAAACCCGCATCAGCCAAAATCTGCGCCCGGCGTAGTGGTTGAAGCCCTGGCACGCCGCAAAGCGGCAGGTTTACCGGCGTTCAGCGTGATGTCCTGCGACAACATGCCGGAGAACGGCCATGTGATGTGTAACGTCACCTGCGCCTATGCCCGCGCCGTCAACGCTGAACTGGCAGACTGGATCGAAGCGAACGTGACGTTCCCGTCGACGATGGTGGATCGTATTGTTCCGGCCGTTACCGCCGAAACGCTGGATAAAATCGAACACATTACCGGCGTGCGCGACCCGGCTGGTGTGGCCTGCGAACCCTTCCGCCAGTGGGTGGTGGAAGACAACTTTGTCGCCGGGCGTCCTGAGTGGGAAAAAGCGGGTGCCGAACTGGTGGCAGACGTGATCCCGTTCGAAGAGATGAAACTGCGCATGCTCAACGGCAGCCACTCTTTCCTCGCCTATCTCGGCTACCTGGCGGGCTATCAGCACATCAACGACTGTATGGAAGACGAGAACTATCGTCATGCCGCGCATGCGTTAATGCTGAACGAACAAGCGCCAACCCTGAAAGTGAAGGGTGTTGATCTGGCCCGTTACGCTGATTTGCTCATCGAGCGCTACAGCAACCCGGCGCTGCGTCATCGCACCTGGCAAATCGCGATGGATGGCAGCCAGAAGTTACCGCAGCGTATGCTCGATTCTGTGCGCTGGCATCTGGCGCATCAGCGCAGTTTCCCGCTGCTGGCGCTGGGCGTAGCTGGCTGGATGCGTTATGTCGGCGGCGTGGATGAAAGCGGAAACGCGATCGAAGTCTGCGATCCGCTGCTGAGCACTATTCAGGCGGCGGTTAACGGCAGCGCAGAGGGTGAAAGCCGCGTGAAAGCGCTGTTAGGTATCGAGGCGATTTTCGGCAATGAACTGCCGCTGGAAGCCCGCTTTGTGGATGCGGTCATGAGCGCGTACAAGATGTTGCTGGAGCAGGGCGCGAAGGCGACCGTGGCGCAGGTACTTTCTCAGAAGTAATCTCTTATCATGCCGCCGCGTGCGGCGGCATGTCATTGCACACTCAGTGCATGCCAAGACGAATCAGTTCAATCGGTTCGAACTTGCCTTCACAACCTTCCACTTCAACCGTTTTGCTGCGGCGAACCTGCGCGGCATCCAGACCTTCGGCATGGATAGCGCGGATAATCCCGGTGTGTCCGGTGCCGTTAATCATCACTCGGCTGCCGGTGGTAATAGCGTTGCGGTTGCGATCGTAAGTCATCATGGTTATTTCTCCTCTTCTCTACACATCACGGCTCTCTTTTTTACAGCCGCTGACGGGAGAATATAAATACGCCTCTTGCGACAACATTTTTTTGTTTTTGATCAAGCTCACACTTTTTTGTCTGCATTTTATCCGCGCTGACCCGGGCCGACGCAAATTGACAAAACGGACAATTGTTTTCGTTTATTGATAGTTCCGCCAGTGAACGGTTTAGCCTTTGTTTCAAATAGCCATGTCACTCTTAAGTCAGATAAGTAATTATTTTATTTGGATAAGGAAGGGCTTATGTACAAGAAAATATTAATGCCTGTGGACGTATTTGAAATGAACCTCAGCGATAAAGCGGTGCGCCACGCCGAGTTCCTCGCGAAGGCGGACAACGCCACCATCACCTTGCTGAACATCCTGCCGCTCAGCAGCCGTTCGTTGCTGCGCGGGTTCAACTCTGACATCAAAAAGTTTGAGGCCTATATGGTCGCTGAGTCAGAGAAAAAGATGAATGAATTAAAACGGTTATTTGATATCGCGCCAGAGAATATTCGCACCGAAGTGCGCTTCGGTAATGTTCGCGATGAGATTATCAGTATCAGTAATAAAGAGGATTATGAGGTGATTGTGATCGGCTCAAAGACGCCGGGAATATCCAGCCACTTACTCGGCTCCAATGCGGAATCCGTTATCCGTTATGCCAAAATACCGGTCTTAGTCGTACGTTAATTCGTACGCCGCATCCCGGAATATCGTCGGGATGCGGTCATGATTAATCTTCCGAAAACCAGTCGCTATTTTCCTGGCGAATAAGCTGCACCGACTCGCCAATTTCCTGCAAATGCACGGTCATCGCTTTAACGACTGCCTCACCGTCGCGCTTTTCCAGCGCGGCGAATATATCGTGGTGCTGACGCAGCAGCATTTCCGGCGGTGAGACGTGATCGAGGCTCATATAGCGCACGCGGTCCATCGTCGCTTTAATATTCTCAATGGTGTCCCACGCCAGCTGACAGTCGGCAATTTGCGCCAGCTTCTGATGGAATTCGTCGTCGAGCTGGAAAAAGTCATTCAGCTGCTTACGCTCAATCGCAATCCGCTGCTGGTGGAGATTCTGTTCCAGCAGGTAGCACTGATGATCGTCAACCAGAGATGCCGCCCGGCGCACCACCGCGCACTCGATCGCCTGACGGACGAAACAGCCGTTGCGCACCTGCGAGAGGGAAATTTTATTTACGTAGCTGCCGCGCTGGGGGCGGATCTGAATCAGACCGTTTTCGGCCAGTTTAATAAAGGCTTCACGAACCGGCTGACGCGACACGTCGAAGCGAACCGAAACCTCTTTTTCAGAGAGCGGGGTGCCTGGCGGGATCAGGCAATGAACGATATCACGCCGTAAAATGCGATAAATTTGCTGATTAACAGGCTGGGTAGGGTTCAGTTGCGATTCGGCGGCCATGGGATGTGGTTTCTCAAAGAGTTAACGCTCTAATACTACCATTCTTTTGCAGGGCATCCCATACCCGACCCGCAGGCCGGGCAGGGAAGGATCAGCCGCGATGCACGCTTAAACCGGCAAAGCTCTGGCTGACAGGCATCATTTCCACGGTATTGATGTTGACGTGTTTTGGCAGCGTCGCGACCCACCAGACGGTTTCAGTCACATCTTCCGGGGTCAGGGCCTCGGTGTTTTCATAGGTTTTACCCGCTTTCGCGTCGTCACCTTTGAAACGCACGTTGGAGAACTCGGTCCCGCCCACCAGACCCGGCTCGATATCCGTCACGCGGATCGCCGTGCCGTGCAGGTCGGTGCGCAGGTTCAGGCTGAACTGACGTACAAAGGCTTTGGTCGCCCCGTACACGTTCCCGCCCGCATAAGGCCAGCTTCCTGCGGTCGAACCGATGTTGATCACATGGCCACGATTACGTTCAACCATGCCCGGCAGCACCGCGCGGGTCATGTACACCAGACCTTTGTTGTTGGTGTCGATCATGTTTTCCCAGTCTTCCACGCTGGCTTTGTGCGCAGGCTCCAGACCCAGCGCCAGCCCGGCGTTGTTCACCAGAATATCAATGGCGCGCCACTCTGCGGGCAGGTTAGCGAGCATCTCTTCAATGGCCGCGCGATTACGCACGTCGAGCTGCGCGGTCAAAATGCTGTCGCCGAGCTCATCTTTCAGCTCCTGCAAACGCTCCTGACGACGGCCCGTTGCAATCACTTTGTGTCCGTTGGCGACGAAGCGACGCGTGATGCTTTCACCAAAACCCGCTGTTGCCCCGGTAACTAATACGATCATCTCACTGTTCCTCAACGCTTTTTGTGTTGTGTAACCATAGCATGCTGGTGGGGAGTGCGTTAAGACGACTTTTGTTACCTGACGTATGCGAAGCATTGCAGCCCGCCGCGGCCTGTCCTACTCTGGGTGGATTATTGTGTGCCCAGGAGTCAACGATGTCGGTTTCCAATCCGTTTTTTGAAGTCAGCGTATTGCCTTATCAGGCGCCTCGATTCGATCTCATCGAAGAGAGCCACTACCGCCCGGCATTTGACGAAGCGATGCGCCAGAAGCGCGCAGATATTGATGCCATTATTGCTAACGCCGCCGCACCCGATTTTGCCAATACTATTCTGGCGCTGGAAAAAAGCGGCGCGATGTTGTCCCGCGTCAGCAGCGTGTTTTTCGCCATGACCTCAGCGCATACCAACGACTATTTGCAGGAGCTCGACGAAGCGTTCTCCACCGAGCTGGCGGGGCTGTCCAACGATATCTGGCTCAATAACACGCTGTTTGCCCGCGTGGAGTCGGTATGGGAAGGGCGCGATTCGCTGGATGCGGAGTCGCGCAGGCTGGTGGAAGAGCTCCACCAGCGCTTTATTCTGGCGGGCGCACAGCTCACCGATGAACAAAAAGCGGAGCTCAAAGCGCTAAACACCGAAGCGGCGTCGCTCACCAGCCAGTTCAACCAGCGGCTGCTGGCCGCCGACAAAGCGGGCGGTCTGGTGGTGGATGATGTTCATCAGCTCGACGGCTTAAGCGAGGATGAAATTGCGACTGCCGCGCGTGCTGCCGCTGAAAAAGGGCTGGCCGATCGCTGGCTGATTCCGTTGCTCAATACCACGCAACAACCGGCGCTGGCGGCGCTTAACGATCGTCAGACGCGGGAAAATCTGTTCAAAGCAGGCTGGATTCGCACCCAAAAGGGCGACGAAAACGACACTCGCGAAATCGTGATTCGACTGGCACAACTGCGCGCCCGCCGCGCACAGCTGCTTGGGTTCGACAGCTACGCCAGCTGGAGCACCGCCGATCAGATGGCGAAAACGCCTGATGCGGCGCTGAAATTTATGCGCGGGATCGTCCCTGCCGCAAAGGCGCGTGCCGAGCGCGAACAGGCGGATATCCAGAAGGTCATTGAGGGAGACTTCAGCGTTCAGGCCTGGGACTGGGCGTACTACGCCGAGCGCGTGCGTCTGGAGAAATACGCTCTCGATGAGTCGCAGATCAAACCCTATTTTGCGCTGGACACCACTCTGCGCGACGGTGTGTTCTGGGCAGCCAGCCAGCTGTTTGGCATTCGCTTTGTCGAGCGTTTCGATATTCCGGTTTACCATCCGGACGTGCGCGTCTGGGAGATCTTCGATCATACCGGGGAAGGCATGGCGCTGTTCTACGGTGATTTTTTCGCGCGGGATTCCAAAGGCGGCGGGGCGTGGATGGGGAATTTCGTCGAGCAATCTCACGAATTCGCCGCGCGTCCGGTGATCTACAACGTCTGCAACTACCAGAAACCCGCCGCGGGCCAGGCGGCGCTGCTCTCCTGGGACGATGTGATCACCCTGTTCCATGAGTTCGGCCATACGCTGCACGGCCTGTTTGCCGATCAGCGCTTCGCCACGCTTTCCGGGACTAACACGCCGCGCGATTTTGTGGAATTCCCGTCGCAAATTAACGAGCACTGGGCCAGCCATCCGCAGGTGTTCGCCCACTATGCCCGTCACTATCAGACCGGCGAGCCGATGCCGGATGCCCTGCGTGAGAAAATGCTCAGCGCGACGCAGTTCAACAAAGGCTACGACATGACGGAGCTGCTGAGCGCCGCGCTGCTGGACATGAACTGGCACGGCATCGGGGCGCAGGAGACCATCCGCGATGTTGATACGTTTGAATCCGCGGCGCTGAAAAAAGAGGGGCTGGATCTGCCCGCCGTACCACCGCGCTATCGCAGCAGCTATTTCGCGCACATTTTCGGCGGCGGCTATGCGGCGGGGTACTACGCCTATCTGTGGACGCAGATGCTGGCCGACGACGGCTATCAGTGGTTTGTCGAGCAGGGCGGGTTAACGCGTGAAAACGGGCAGAGATTCCGTGAGGCGATTTTGTCGCGTGGGAACAGCAGCGATCTGGAAGCCTTATATCGTGACTGGCGAGGGCACGATCCGTTGATCGAGCCGATGTTGAAGAATCGTGGGTTGAGCAACTAACGCCCGGCGGCGCTGCGCTTGCACGGGCCTACAAAATCGTAGGCCGGGTGGCGCTTGCATGGGTCTACAAAACCGTAGGCCGGGTAAGCGCCAGCGCCACCCGGCTATCCATCACGCGACTTCGTTCGGACAATCTTCGCCATTCTCGAGCTGCTTCAGATTCCCGAGCGTCGTTTCCGAAATACTGATCAGCGCCTCAGCGGTCAAAAACGCCTGGTGCCCTGTGAACAGCACGTTGTGGCAGGCGGACAGACGGCGGAACACGTCGTCCTGAATCACGTCGTTAGACTTATCTTCAAAGAACAGATCGCGTTCGTTCTCGTACACGTCCATCCCCAGTGCGCCGATTTTCTGCGTTTTCAGGGCTTCAATCGCTGCCTGAGAATCGATCAGACCGCCACGGCTGGTGTTGATGATCATCACCCCGTCTTTCATCTGCTCAAATGCGCTTTGATTCAGCAGGTGATAGTTCTCCGCCGTCAGCGGGCAGTGCAGGGAGATCACATCCGACTCGGAAAGCAGGGTCGGCAGATCGACATACTCCACGCCCAGCTCCAGGGCCGCCGCGCTTGGGTACGGATCAAACGCCAGCAGACGCATTCCGAAACCTTTCAGGATCCGCAGCGCCGCGACGCCGATTTTACCGGTGCCGATCACGCCCGCCGTTTTACCGTACATGGTAAAGCCGGTAAGGCCTTCGAGAGAGAAGTTGGCATCACGGGTGCGCTGATAAGCGCGGTGAATACGTCGGTTGAGGGACATCATCATGCCGATGGCATGTTCCGCCACCGCTTCCGGGGAGTAGGCCGGGACGCGCACCACTTTCAGACCCAGCTCTTTCGCCGCGTCCAGATCGACGTTGTTAAAGCCCGCGCAGCGCAGCGCGATGTACTTCACGCCGTGCTTTTTCAGCTCTTCCAGCACCGGACGGCTGCCGTCGTCGTTGACGAAAATACACACCGCTTCGCATCCGTTCGCCGTTTTGGCGGTTTTTTCGGTCAACAGAAAGTCAAAAAATTCGAGCTCGAATCCGTAAGCCTCGTTAACATGTTGCAGATACTTTTTATCGTACTGTTTTGTGCTATATACCGCGAGTTTCATAAGACTTTCTCCAGTGATTTTACCATCACGTTAGCATGATTAAAATAATCTTACAATTTATAAAAATTTATTGAATTCAATAAGTTCTATCAATAATTCTAGAGCAACTATCCTTAAAACTGGCGTTGACTTCAACTGACTGGCTAAACATGCCACAATGACGGGCACTGTCGGCTTATTTTTTCGCTAAATCAGGATATTAACTGCCCATGAGGGGTAAATACAAAGCCGCAATTGCGCTATTGCTGTTGATCATTTTGTTGCCGCTGACGCTGCTGATGACGCTCGCCCAGTGGGTACCGACCCTTGCCGGGATCTGGCTCCCCGTGGGGACGCGCATTGCCTTCGAGAAAAGCCCGCGCCTGACGCGCAACCAGATTGTGATCCCCGATCTTCGCTACCTCGTGGAGGACTGCGAAATCGCCCGCGTGGAAAACGCCACCCTGTCGCACCCCAGCCGCTGGAAGCTGGACGTTGGCGCGCTCGATCTCAATACCGCCTGCCTGAGCAAACTTCCGCAGGCGGAGCAGGCCAACACCGCACCCAAAACCCTCGCCGAGTGGCAGTCGATGCTGCCCAATACCTGGCTGACAATCGATCGCTTAACGCTCTCCCCGTGGCAGCAGTGGCAGGGCCAACTCAAGGTCTCATTAACGCCCTCCGTCCAGGAAGTCACCTATCAGGGCGAACAGGTGAAAGTGCGCGGGAAACTTCGCGGACAAGACCTGACGGTCAGCGAGTTCGAAGTTCATCTCCCGGATTACCCGCAGCCGATCCGCCTGGCAGGGGAATTCACGCTGCCGCTGATACCAGACGGCGTGCCGGTGAAAGGCCACGCGGAAGCGACCCTGACCGTACCGCAAATCCCGTCTCCGGTGGATGCCGATCTCGACTGGGAAGAGAACCGCGGCCAGCTGGTCCTGACCGCCCGCGATAACCCCGATCCGCTGCTGGATTTGCCGTGGCGACTCACCGCCGAACAGCTGACGATCAGCGACGGGCGCTGGCACTGGGATCTTACCGGTCTGCCGTTAAGCGGGCGCGTGGGGCTGAAAGTGGATAACTGGCAGCAGGGGCTGGAAAACGCCACCTTTACCGGTCGTCTGAACGTGCTGACCCAGGGCGATGGGGGGAAAGGCAACGCCGTGCTGACCCTCGGGCCGGGCAAGCTGAGCATGGACAACAGCGCCATGCCGCTGCAGGTGACGGGCGAAGCCAAGCAGGGCGATCTGATCCTCTACGCCATTCTTCCTGCGCAGCTGACGGGCAGCCTCGTCGATCCGCTCCTCTCTTTTGAACCCGGCGCGCTGCTGCGCTCGCGCGGTCGGGTGATTGATTCTCTGAATATCGACGAAATCCGCTGGCCGCTGGCAGGCGTCAAACTCTCGCAGAAGGGCGTAGATGGGCGATTACAAGCCATTCTCAAAGCCCATGAAAACGAAATGGGCGATTTTGTCCTGCATCTCGACGGCCAGGCGAACGACTTCCTGCCGGACAGCGGCCTGTGGCAGTGGCGTTACTGGGGCGACGGTCATTTCACGCCGATGAACGCCCGCTGGGACGTGGCTGGCAAAGGCGAATGGCGCGACAGCACCATCGAACTGACGCAGCTGTCGACCGGTTTCGACAAACTGCAGTACGGGACCATGCTGGTGAACAAGCCGCGCCTGGTGCTGGATCAGCCGGTGCGCTGGCTGCGCGGGGAAAATAATCCGCACTTTAGCGGGGCGCTTTCGCTGGATGCGGAGCAGACCTCGTTCTCCGGCGGCAGCGTGCTCCCGCCGTCGACCCTGAAATTCAGCGTCGACGGCACGGACCCGACCTTCTTCCAGTTCAAAGGCGATCTGCACGCGGCAGACATCGGCCCGGTTCAGGTGAACGGTCGCTGGGACGGGGAGCGTCTGCGCGGTCAGGCCTGGTGGCCGAAACAGTCCCTGACGGTGTTCCAGCCGCTGGTGCCGCCTGACTGGAAAATGAATTT
Organism: Lelliottia sp. EB106-05-01-XG201; assembly: GCF_058791735.1. Taxonomy (NCBI): domain Bacteria; kingdom Pseudomonadati; phylum Pseudomonadota; class Gammaproteobacteria; order Enterobacterales; family Enterobacteriaceae; genus Lelliottia; species Lelliottia sp. EB106-05-01-XG201. The sequence goes on along the minus strand of NZ_JBYTDV010000001.1, from coordinate 2,512,761 downwards.
GCGCGACGGCGAGTTGTACGCCCAGGTGGCGTTTTCTGCCGCCGCCGGGCAGGGTTTTGAAGCGGGCGGTCACGGCGTGCTGAAAAGCGGCAGTGTCTGGATGCCGGATAACCAAATCAACGGCGTCGATTTTGTCCTGCCGTTCCGTTTTAGCGAAGGCACCTGGTCGCTGGGCACGCGCGGCCCGGTCACGCTGCGTATCGCCGAGGTGGTGAACCAGGTCACCGCACGCAATATCACCGCGGATCTGCAGGGCGATTACCCGTGGAGCGAACAGAATCCGCTGCTGCTGACCAACGTCAGCACCGACGTGCTGGGCGGGAAAATCACCATGCAGCAGCTGCGGATGCCGCAGCACGATCCGGCCCTGCTGCGGGTGCAGAATATCTCCGCCAGCGAGCTGATCAGCGCCGTGAATCCTAAACAGTTTGCCATGTCCGGCCCGGTGAGCGGGGCGCTGCCGTTCTGGCTGGAGAATGAAAAATGGATCATCAAAGACGGCTGGCTGACCAACCCCGGTCCGATGACTCTGCGTATCGACAAAGACACGGCGGATGCGATCGTCAAGGACAACATGGCGGCAGGCGTGGCGATTAACTGGCTCCGTTATATGGAAATTTCTCGCTCGTGGACGAAAATCAATGTAGATAATTTGGGTGTGTTGACCATGCAATCGGCCATCAGCGGCACCAGCCGCGTCGACGGAAAAAGCAACACCGTGCACCTCAATTACACTCACGAAGAGAATCTTTTTACCCTGTGGCGCAGCCTGCGCTATGGGGATAATTTACAGGCATGGCTTGAGCAACACGCGGCGTTACCGGATGCCCGCTGTCAGGCAGGCAAGGAATGTGAGGAACAACAATGAAAAATCTGGCAGGCTTGGCCGGCGTGATCATGGTCGCGATGCTCTCGGGCTGTACGCCGCGTATTGAAGTCGCGGCCCCGAAAGAGCCGATCACCATCAATATGAACGTCAAAATCGAGCACGAGATCCACATCAAAGTGGATAAAGACGTCGAAACCCTGCTGAAATCGCGCAGCGATCTGTTCTGAGGATGCCATGAAACGACTTCTTGCAATCGGTCTGCTGGTGTTAGGCGTAAGCGTTCAGGCGCAGGCAATCACCTTGAATGAAGCCCGCGCGCAGGGCCTGGTCGGCGAAACCCTGAGCGGCTACATCGCACCGCTACGCCAGGACAAACAGACGCTGGCGCTGGTGAACGAAATCAACGCCGCGCGCACGGAAAGCTATCAGAAACTGGCGGACAGCAATAACCTGCCGGTGGATGAGGTGGCGAAAATGGCCGGACAAAAACTGGTGGCCCGCGCGCAGCCGGGCGAATACGTGAAGGGCATTAACGGGAAGTGGCTGAAGAAGTGATCAGCGGTAGCGCTTGCGGTACTCGCCTGGCGACACGCCGAAGCGCTGTTTAAACGCCGTCGAGAAGTGGCTATGGTCGGCAAAGCCCCAGCTGTAGCCAATCCCCGCCAGTTTTTCATCATCGCCTGTCGCGCGTAACACCTGCGCGCACAGGTCCAGCCGCCGGTTTTTGATGTACTGCGCCACCACCAGCCCTTTATCGGCAAACATGCGATACAGACTGCGCACGGACATTCCGCTCTCGGTGGCGATCCACTCCGGGCGCAGGGCTTCCGACTGAATGTGGGAGTCAATCAGCGACAGCACATTCTGGAACTGACGCTCTTTGCGCGGCGGCGCGGTTTCACGCTGCTGAAACGCCGGGCGCAGCAGACACACCATCGCCTCCAGCGCCGCTTCGCTCTCCATATCGCTCAGCTGCGCGTTATCCATGCTCTCCTGCAAAAGACGATAGCTCAGCTGTACGGTCGGCAGGGTGCGCGACAGTTTGTGCGCGCAGCTCACCTCCTGAAAACGGCACTGCTGCTCCAGAATTTGACGCGGAAGTAACAGGGAAATCTGGCGCGACTTGTCGTGCCAGTAGATCGAGCAGGGGCGCGAGGCGTCGATCAGGGTAATGTCGCCCGCTTCGATCACTATCTGCTTATCGTCCTGCTCCAGGGTGGCGTTGCCTTCCAGCTGAAACACGGTGTAGAACCACGCGTCGTTGCTGGTTTTGATCTCCTGACGGGTGCGGAACAGGTTAACGCCCGCCGCGGTGACGGTGCTGAGTTTCAGACTTCTGGCGTAGCTGGTTTCCAGTTCGCCGAGGAACGGACCGGCCAGCGGACGCGCGGCAAAGCTGCCACACACCTGATTAATTTGCGCCAGCCACTGCTGATATTTTTCCTGCTCGCTTGCACACGCCATCTTTCATCTCGCTGCACTTAATGTTTTTGCATTGTTGCATTTGTGTTGCATTTTGTCAGAGGTCTGGGCTGACTATAGGAAAGAACACTCGCTGAGAATAGTGTTATAAGCCGGAATTATCGTGATTTGCGGGGGCTGTCACAGGTGGCAAAACGAATGTCACACAGATAAAAGCGCGTTAAGCAAACCCATCTTAGACTGCGTTGACACCCTGCGAATAATAATGAAGGAGCACCCCATGTCTGAGTCACAGACCGCTATTCTACCGAGCGTGCAGCAGTTTTTAGACCGCCAACATGGCCTGTGGATTGAGGGCCGCCCGTCTGCGTCTGACAGCGAAAAACGTCTGAACGTGTTCAATCCGGCGACGGGGGAAGTGATTGCCTCCACGGCTGATGCCAGCGTGAATGATGTGGATCGCGCGGTGATGTCCGGCTGGCGCGCCTTTGTCTCCCGCAGCTGGGCCGGGAAGCTGCCCGCCGAACGTGAACGCATTTTGCTGCGCTTTGCCGATCTGGTGGAGCAGCATACGGAAGAACTCGCCCAGCTCGAAACCCTGGAGCAGGGCAAATCGATCAACATCTCCCGTGCCTTTGAAGTGGGCTGCACTCTGAACTGGATGCGTTACACCGCCGGTTTAACCACCAAAATCGCCGGTAAAACTCTGGATCTGTCCATTCCGCTGCCGCAGGGCGCGCGCTATCAGGCGTGGACCCGTAAAGAGCCGGTCGGCGTGGTCGCCGGAATTGTGCCGTGGAACTTCCCGCTGATGATCGGCATGTGGAAAGTGATGCCGGCGCTGGCCGCCGGGTGTTCCATCGTGATCAAACCGTCGGAAACCACGCCGCTGACGCTGCTGCGCGTGGCGGAGCTGGCCTGCGAGGCGGGCGTGCCCGATGGCGTCTTTAACGTCGTTACCGGGAGCGGCGCGGTGTGTGGCGCGGCGTTAACCTCGCATCCCCATATCGCGAAAGTGAGCTTTACCGGCTCGACGGCGACGGGTAAGCAGATTGCGCGCGTCGCCGCCGATACCCTGACGGGCGTGACGCTGGAGCTGGGCGGTAAAAACCCGGCCATCGTGCTGAAAGATGCCGACCCGGCGTGGGTGGTGGAAGGGCTGATGACCGGCAGTTTCCTCAATCAGGGGCAGGTGTGCGCCGCCAGCTCGCGCATTTACATCGAAGCACCGCTGTTCGACACCCTGGTGAGCCACTTCGAGCAGGCGGTGAAATCCCTGAGCGTCGGGCCGGGTATGTCGCCGACGGCGCATATCAACCCGCTGGTCTCCCGCGCCCACTGCGATAAAGTGCAGACTTTCCTCAACGAAGCCCAGTCCAGCCACGCTGAGCTGATTACCGGCAACAGCGGACCGGATAAACAGGGCTATTACGTTGCGCCAACGCTTGTGGTGAACCCGGACGCCAGCCTGCGCCTGACCCGCGAAGAGGTGTTTGGCCCGGTGGTCAATCTGGTGCGCGTGGCGGACGGGGAAGAGGCGTTGCAACTGGCGAACGATACGGAGTACGGCCTAACGGCCAGCGTCTGGACGCAGAACATCAGCAAAGCGCTGGAGTATACGGACCGACTGCAGGCTGGAACGGTGTGGGTGAACAGCCATACGCTGATCGACGCCAACCTGCCGTTCGGCGGCATGAAACAGTCCGGCACCGGGCGTGATTTCGGCCCGGACTGGCTGGATGGCTGGTGTGAGACCAAGTCGGTGTGCGTGCGGTACTAGTTTTTTTGCCGGATGGCGGCTTCGCCTTATCCGGCCTACGTTCAGGTTTTGTAGGTCGGGTAAGGCGAAGCCGCCACCCGACAAGACCGTTCACCGGGACCATTTGTTTCGTCCCGCTTCCTTCGCCCGATACAACGCCGCATCCGCCTGCGCCACCGTCTCGTCGGCGGTCAACCCCGCCGTCATTCCGGCAATCCCCATACTGGCGGTCACATACTCGCTCACCTTCGAGGCTTTATGCGCAATCGCCGCCTGACGCAAATTCTCCTGAATGCGTTTCGCCACCTGTTCTGCCGCATCGGGCGGGCAATCGAAGAGGATCAATAAAAACTCCTCGCCGCCGTAGCGCGACACCACATCCTCCGGCGTGCGAACAGAAGCTTTCAGCGCCTGCGCGACCCGCACCAGACACTCATCGCCCGCCTGATGCCCGTAGGCGTCGTTGTAAAGCTTGAAATAATCCACATCCAGCATCAGAAGCGTGAAGGATTTCCCCTGATTCACCGCGCGCTCCAGCACGTTTTCCATCTCCCGTCGGTTGGCCGTTTCGGTCAGCGGATCCTGATGTGCCAGGGCGTCGAGACGGGCGATCAGCAGTTGGTTTTGCTGGTTACGCTGCCAGGCTTCATCGAACCAGCGCAGGAGAATAAAACGCCCGCAAATCAGGATCAGCGTAAAGACAATCCACACCGCCGCGAAGCGCATATTCAACCCGTGATTGAGCACCACGCTGGCGACCGGCAGGGTAAACCACAGGGGCAGCACGCAGGACAGCAACCCCACGGGATAGAAATAGAGCGCGGTGACGGCGGTCAGCAGCAGAATGGTGCACAGAGGCCAGGCGTGGGGAAGCTGCCAGTCCACGATAAACCAGTAGCAGCACAGGGCCCACAGCAGCCCCGAGGTGAACAGCACCAGGCTAATCCCGGTGATATGCCGCCAGCTCATGATAATCAGCGCCGCCGACAGGGCGATCACCCCGAGCATCGCCGCATCGACCAGGGATGAAATCGGCTGCCCGGTGACGTGGGCGGGGTCGAAATTGTGCACCAGCGTGTTACGCAGCAAAATCATCAGCGCAAAGCTGACGTGCACGAACGCCAGCCACGGCATGTTGATGGTCAATCCGCGAGAGACCATCGCCTGGCGGGTCGGCCATGAGGTCAGTTCAGAAGAGAGAGGGTGACGTTTTTCCATACATTCACTGTGTCAGATGAAGAAAAGCGGCAGGCGAGCGGCTCGCCCGCCGTAAAGTTACGGTGTCACAATATTGAACCAGAATTCAAACTTATCCATATAGCCCAGCATCTGATCGAGTTTAGCGCCGTCGCCGGTCACTTTCACGTCGCCGCTGTCCTGCGCCTGTTTCAGCGTCACTTCTTTGAGGATGATTTTATTCAGCGTGTCGCGGTTGAGGGAAATCGTGGTGTCCGCGTCTTTGGCTTCGGCATTGGCCGTGTGATTGAGCACGCCGTTTTCCAGCTCGAGCTTATATTTTCCGCCGTCGCTGCCGAGATCGATGTTAAACACCGACTTCGCATCCCCGGCTTTTTCCCCGTTGATATGCACCGCCAGATAGTCGAAGAACATCTCTGGCGTCATGGCGCGCACAGTATCCGGGCTGGCGGTGTTCGGGGTTGGCAGTTTCTGCACGCCGTTACGCAGCTCCTGCGCGCCGGTCAGATAGAAGTTACGCCACGGGCCAGATTCGGCCTGATAGCCGAGCTGTTCCAGCGCGTCAGCTTCCAGATTGCGCGCCGCCTGGTTATTCGGATCGGCAAACACCACTTTGCTCACCACCTGCGCCACCCAGCGATAGTTCCCCTGGTCAAAATCGGTTTTGGCCTTCTGCAAAATCGCATCGGCACCGCCCATGTACTCAACAAATTTCTTCGCGCCTTCTTCCGGCGGCAGTTCGTCGAGCGTCGCCGGGTTGCCGTCAAACCAGCCGAGATAGAGCACGTAGGTGGCTTTCACGTCGTGGCTCACCGAGCCGTAATAGCCGCGGTTTGCCCAGGTGTGGGCCAGGGAATCCGGGAGCTTGAAGTTAGCGGCAATTTCGTCGCGCGTCAGCCCCTCGTTGGCCATGCGCAGGGTCTGGTCGTTGATGTAACGATAGAGGTCACGCTGGCTTTTCAGCAGCTTGACCACGTTGTCATTCCCCCAGGTCGGCCAGTGGTGCTGGGCCATGATGATCTCGGCTTTGTCACCCCAGCGCACAATCGCCTCGTTGATGTATTTCGACCACGGCAGCGGCTCGCGGATTTTGGCCCCGCGCAGGGAGTAGGTGTTGTGCAGGGTGTGGGTCACATCCTCAGCGGATTCGATCAGTTTTTTCTCTTCGATATACCACAGCATTTCCGACGGCGCTTCCGACCCCGGCGCCAGCATGAAGTCATAGGTCAGGCCGTCGATCACCTCTTTCTGGCCGTCTTTCTCGATGATATTGGTCGGCGCGATCAGCGTGACGTTCCCGGCAGAGGTGGTGGTTCCCAGTCCCGCGCCGACCTGGCCTTTCGGATCCGGTTTCAGCAGGTTGCCGTACATGTAGCTGGCGCGGCGGCTCATCACGTTCCCGGCCATGATATTTTCCGCCACGGCGGCTTCCATAAACCCGGACGGGGCATAAATTTTCACTTTCCCGGCTTTGACGTCGGCTTCATCAACGACGCCGCGCACGCCGCCGTAGTGGTCGACGTGACTGTGGGTATAAATCACCGCCACCACCGGTTTTTGGCCGCGATTTTTAAAATAGAGATCCATCCCGACTTTCGCTGTTTCAGCAGAGACCAGCGGATCGACAACGGTGACGCCTTCTTTACCCTCGATAATGGTCATGTTCGACAGATCGAGGTTGCGGATCTGATACACCCCGTCGGTGACTTCGAACAGACCGCTGATATTAATAAGCTGCGCCTGACGCCATAAGCTCGGGTTGACGGTATCTGGGGCTTTGTCACCCTCTTTGATAAAGGCGTACTGCTGCGGATTCCAGACCACGTTCCCTTGTTCCCCTTTAATCACGTCCTGAGGAATGGGGGCGATAAAGCCTTTGTGCGCATCGGTAAAGTCGGTGTTGTCGTTAAACGGGAGCTGGCTGTAGAGGGCGTTATTGGCCTGTTGGGTGGAGGCAGTGGCGTCCTTAGGCGCTTCTGCCGCCAGGGCGTTCGGGCTGAAGGAAATAAACAGTCCCGCCAGCGCGAGGCTTGTGGCTATGGCGTTCAATCTCATTCTAAAACCTCTCAGAAGTAAGTACGACGTTGCGTGTGAAACTTCGTGTCCTGGCTGAAAAATGGTTCAAGAGATGAAAATAAAGCGGGGAGGCATGAGTAACTATAATCGGGCTAACTCATTCGGCAAGTGAATGAAATAAAAGATCGGTCATAGGGCTAATGCTGTCAGTTAAGCAAAATGGCAAAGTTTCAATGACCAATGAATTTTCTCAAACGCTTAATGCCAGAAATGGAATCCTTCCGTGCACTTAACCTCCGTGCTGTAAAAATACTTATCCGACAGGGCGTTTTTGTCTGAAATGTCTTTAATCCACTTGATGCGTATGGTTTCTGAGCGGAGAATCTCAGGACTCTGATTATATTCAGGATTAAGCTGATGGAACCAGCCACCCCCTATACTCTGACGATCAATGACAGCCCTGTTTTACCCGATGTGTTGCGTTTTCGTGGCACTGAAGCACTGAGCAAACCCTTCTCCTGGCGTATCGAGTTCACCACTTTGCATGACGTGGCGAGCAGTGACGTTCTGCTGAAATACGCCAGCCTGTTTATGCGCAGTGGTAAAACCCTTCACGGCGTTATCACGGGTTTTGAGTGGCTGGGCAGAAGCCGCGACCAGTCTCACTACGCGGTCACGCTCACCTCCCGCCTTTCTCTGATGAACCTGACCCGTCGCTGCGCTGTCTGGCAGAGCCTGTCCGTGCCGGAACTGGTGGAGAGGATTTTGCGGGCGCACGGTCTGGAAGGCAGTGATTTTGAATTCCGGCTTGAACGGCGCTACCCGACACGCGACCTGATAACCCAGTGGCGGGAGAGTGACCTTGAGTTTATTCATCGGCTGCTGGCCGAAACGGGCATCTGGTATCGCTGCGGTGTGAACAACGCCACCGGAATGGACACCGTGACCTTTGCCGACAGCCAGACCGGCTATCAGTTTGGCGTCACGCAGCCTTATCAGGAGCCCGCCGGACTGTACGACGGGGCGCAGGAGTCCGTCTGGGGTCTGCGAAGCTGGCACAACACCGTGACTGGTCAGGTGCAGACCCGCGATTACAACTACTGCCGGGCCGCAGAGCCGATGAACTCAACGGTCGTTGTCCGTAACGATGCCACCACCACCGGGGAGCATTACCGCTACGGCGGCCCCTTTCTGGAGGCTGGCGATGACACCACCTCTGAGCCAGAAACGGAAAGCGGCGCATTCCTGGCCCGTATCCACCACGAGCGTGAACTCAATAAATCCGCAAGATTACACCTGTTCAGTAACGCCTCAGGTCTGACTCCCGGTCAGGTGCTGGAAACATCCGGCAGCACGCTCAGCGCCCTGAGTGAAGGGGTACTGATTACCTTCACCTCCTTCCAGGCTGCCCGGGATTCTCGTCTGCATGTTTCAGTGTGGGGCATGCCCTACAGCGAGCAGTTCTGCTTTCGTCCGCCAGAAATCCCCCGTCCGCAGATTCACGGCACGCTTCCTGCCCGTATTGAGAGCCGGGAGAAGCATGACATTTACGCCCATCTCGACAGCGCAGGCCGCTACCGGGTGAAGCTGGATTTCAGCCGTGAGGATGCCGAACCGGGGTTTAACTACCTGTGGGTGCGTCAGGCGAAGCCGTATGCCGGGGACGTGCACGGCTGGCATATGCCGCTGACGGATGGCACGGAGGTGGGCATTGCCTATGACGATGGCGATATTGACCGGCCGTACATCGCCCATGCCTTCCATGACTCTGAACATGCTGACATCGTGACCCGGGACAACCGCAGCCAGAATATCCTGCGAACCGCTGCCGGGAATGAGCTGCGGATGGAGGACCAGCGGGGCGAAGAACATATCGCCCTGACCACGCCGTTCGGGGCCACGCAGCTGAATCAGGGCCATATCACCGATGAGCAGGACAAGCCGCGAGGCTCCGGCTTTGAGCTGCGAACCGATGAGTACGGTGTGATTCGGGTGGCAAAGGGGCTGTTTATCACCGCCGACGGACAGACAAAAGCCGCCGGTGAAGTGCTGGATATGGCGACGGCGCTTAAGGAAATCGAAGTCTGCCGTAATCAGCTTCAGCAATTAGCTGCAGCCGCCGAACAGGCGCAGGCGCTGGAAGCGGATATTGCCAGCCAGATAGCGATGTTTGATAAACGGCTGCAACCGCTGAACGAAATGATTCATTTCCACGGCCCGGAGGGAGTGGCGTTTACCAGCGGGGAGCATATGCAGCTTGCCGCTGCCGATAACGTGGCGATGAATGCCGGGGGCGATGTCAGCATCGGCTCGATGGGCAACACCAGTATCCTTGCCGGAGATAAAATCGGCCTGTTCGCCCGCACCGGTAAGCTCAGCCTCAATGCCAGTGAAGGCCCGGTCCAGATTCAGGCCCAGAATGGCGAAATGCACCTCTCCGCTGAGCAGAAACTGAGCCTCATCTCGATGGGGGACATGCTGTTCGCGGGTAAGAAGAAGGTGACGCTGATTGGTGGCGGGAGTTACCTCATTCTTCAGGAAGGGAAAATCGAGTACGGCACGGACACGACCTACACCCGCAAGATCAAACGCTCGGTGACGACTGGCTCGGCAACGATGCCGGTAACGTTTCCGCTGATGGGGACATCGCATATTTATTCCGCCGTATACCAGCTTCAGGATGAACAGGGCAATATTCTGGCAGGAGCGCCTTACAGTCTTAAAACTCCGTCCGGACAGACTGCAACAGGCTACAGCAATGATGAAGGCTGGACTGTTCCGGTTTATACCCCTGAGCAGGAAGATGTGGAACTGCACATCGTGCAAAGCAAGCCAGAGCCGAAAGAAACCATGTGGTTTATCGGTGATGAGGACAATCAGCAACTGGCTACTGAACTCAGGGAGAAGAAATCATGACGATGCCAGATTTACCCGATACTCCGACAGCAGACGCCCCTACCGGGACCAACAATAAAGCGTGGGACTGCACGACATCCGGTGTTGAAATGGTGGAGAAACCGTCACGACTGCTGACACCAGAGAACCGTCAATATCTGCACATCAAAGTGGAATACGCAATGCGCTTTCCCCGGCTGTCGGCAGAAATTCGTCGTGACGGCAAAAGCTACCAGATGAGCCTCAAGCAACTGATGATGAGTGGGCTCATCAGGGGGGATGAAATCGCCCGCAATTATCAATGGTGGTATAAGGCCGAAGTGCCGTTCGATATGCGAACCACGCCGCCGCGGCCGTTTCTCAGCAGTACGCTCCTGAGTGAGGGACCCGGAAGGCGACACACCACTAATCCTTTCCCTGTGCCAGGAAAGAATATCTACCGTCGCCCGGATGTCATTATTGTGAAGAACAAATATGACCGCTGGCCGGGGCTGGCGGGGCCGGATACGGAAGGCCAGATGCATGTGGATAATCTGGAGAGGCTGGTTGAGGTTAAGTTTCCGGGGGATGTGCTCGCTCGCGAGCAATATGATGAATACATGAAAATCGTTGGGAGAGATCGTAATCGTATGACCATTCTGGAGATCCACGATTGCCGTCCAGAAGAGCAGCAGTGGAGCGATCAAGTGGTTAATGTGACGATGAAAGCCTGGAAGACCAGCGGGGCGAAATACTGGCCGCTGTTCCTGTATCCACCGATCTTTACTCCCCGGCCACCAGCATCACCAACACCAGCAAGAGTCGAGCCATGGGCCTATGCCGGAAAGGCGGTTGCCGACCTTAGCGAAGGGGTCGTCAACAACGTGGCAGCAGGCTGGAATGCTCTGTCAAAGGAGATGCAGCAGGAACTGAGCCAGACTGCAGGCTGGCTGAATGACGGCGGCGAGTGGGTGTATTATCAGGGCAGCCAGGCATGGCGCTGGGTAAGCCGAACCGGGCGTGCTGCGGCAATGTGGACGGATGAACAGCTCCGGGCCGCATGGTCAGCGATACAGAAAGCGACGGATATGACGCTGGCGATGCTGAAACAGGTGGACTGGGTACAGGTGCTGACGGACGTGGCGATTACTGTTGGTGTGGTGCTTGTTGCCGTTGGGGTGGGAGTCCTGGTCGTTACTCTCGGCATCCCGGAAGCCCTTCTGGCAGCATTTTTACTGATTGTGCGTCTGGCAATCTCTGCGTGGGAAACACTGGCTGCGGTCCTCGGTGCCGGTGCAGTCGGCACGCTGGCAACCCAATAAGGAATGATGATGGAACTGAAGGATTTTGAGCTGGATTATCTTGAAAAGTGGTTGCCTGAGGCGTCGGTGAAATACAAGGATGGCAGTCAGGCGGTTAACCTTGGCCTGATTATCACCGTATTTTTTAAGGACGGTCATAGCCCCGAAGTCCGCCATAAGATGGTGGAGTGCGTGGATCGTTACTACGGTGAGTTTAAATCGTACTTAAAGAAGACCCTCACGCAAAAATGGGTTGGGATCACCGAAAAGAACTATCAGAAAAAACGACAAACAATCTTGGACTCATCACCAGAAGAAATTTTCTCTTGGTACTTAGGGAGTGTTGATACGGATTATCACGCACCCGATTATGAAATACTCATCATGGGTAAGCGAATTTTTCATAATGATAATGATCGTTCTGTCATCAAACTGGTATTCCCGTTATCACTGCTAAAAGAGCCTGATGGTAAGCAGAGATATCAGGACTGGATGATGTGGTTGTGTAACGCTTTCAATGTTGAAAGTGGCTATGCGGGGCTGTCGTTTGTTTTGCCCTACGCTTTCGAGCGAATGTTTCCGTATGAATATGCCTTGGCACAACGATTCCCGGGCGTGATGGTTGATTCTTTGGGGACACTGGAGGGTGGCGAGGCTGTAGAGGGAGTAAAAGGAGCCTGCTGGTACACCATCCTGGGCAATCCATGGCTGAAAAAACTGGGCGGTGCTGAGAAATTGGCGCATCGTTTGAAGAAGACACCAGAAATCGAGCTACTTCCTTATAACAGCGGCATTATTTTGAAAGCAGGAGCACTGCCGCCAGCGCTGGGCGAGACGAAAACCGAAGAGCTTCCGCCACTACTGGTGAAAGTAAACCAGATGATTAAACCCATCCGTCAGGACGGGCACAACGGCCTACATTTCTATTCCGAGAACGAAAACTTTCAGTTTGAAGAAAAGTCCTCGATGGCATGGTTTGCTCGCTTCGATGAAGCCAGTGCCGAACTGGATAAAGAAGATGAAGGAAAATCATTTGAGCCAGTGCGCATCACCCGCTGGGATGGCGATTTAGCCCCGTACGCTGGACGTTGGGCGACCATCGTTAACGGGACGACGCAATATCTTCAGACCCGTGAAGGGCAGGTGCTACCGGAGTTTGAGGATAAGTACGGCAAAAAATTCCGTGCCTGCTGGTCGCTGCTGGAGCGCGACGACAAGGGCAGTGTTTTCTATATTCCTGATTAATTCGGTGAAGATTCAGTTTCGGGATTTGCTCAATGGTGGGAATTGAGCATTTCTTCGAAATCTTGCCTGCTGGGGGGAACCACGCTGGCAACCCAATAAGGAATGATGATGGAACTGAAGGATTTTGAACTGAATTATATCGAGAAGTGGCTGCCGGAAGCGTCGGTAAAGTACAAGGATGGCAGTCAGGCGGTAAATCTTGGGCTGATTATTACTGTGTTTTTTAAGGACGGTCATACTCCGGAAGTTCTCCGTAAGATGGTGGAGTGTGTTGATCGCTTCTATTGCGAATTTAAGCCATATCTGAAGAAAACGGTATACGGGAAAAAATGGGTTGGGATCACAGAGAATAATTACCAGAAAAAGCGGCAGCAGCTTTTAGAACTGACCGAGGAGGAAACAGCTTCCTGGTATCTGGGAAGCGCTGAGAAGGATTATGAGTCGCCGGATTACAGTATCCTGGTGATGAATACGCGTGTTTTTCATAATGATAATGATCGCTCTGTTATTAAGCTGACATTCCCGATATCGCTATTGAAAGACTCGGATGACAAAGAACGCTATCAAACCTGGCTGATGTGGCTATGTGATACTTTTGCAGTCGAAAGTGGTTATGCGGGATTATCTTTTATTCTTCCGCAAGAATTCCATCGAATGTTCCCCTATGAATATGCACTGGCCCAACGCTTTCCTGGTGTGATGGTGGACTCGATTGGTACTCTCGAAGGATCTGGAGCCGCGATAAGTCTGAAAGGAGCCTGCTGGTATACCATACTGGGCAATCCGTGGCTGGAAAAACTAGGCGGTATTGAGAAACTGGCTCACCGGCTGAAGAAAACGCCAGAGATTGAGCTGTTGCCCTATAACAGCGGTATTATTCTCAAGGCTGGAGCCCTACCGCCAGCACTGGGCGAGACGAAAACCGAAGAGTTGCCGCCATTACTGGTAAAAGTAAATCAGTTAATTAAGCCCGTACGCTTCAATGGCTCACGTTCGCTACATTTCTACTCAGAACATGAGAACTTCCAGTTCGATAAAGTATCTACGATGAAGTGGTACAGGCGCTTTGATCACGCCAGCGCAGAGCTGGAAAAAGAGGATGAAGGAAAATCATTTGAGCCAGTGCGCATCACCCGCTGGGATGGCGATTTAGCCCCGTACGCTGGACGTTGGGCGACCATCGTTAACGGGACGACGCAATATCTTCAGACCCGTGAAGGGCAGGTGCTACCAGAGTTTGAAGACAGACACGGTAAGAAATACCGTGCCTGCTGGTCGCTGCTGGAGCGGGACGATAAGGGTAGCGTATTCGTTATTCCTGATTAATGCGTCCTCATTGCAATAAAAGGGCTGTTTGCTACCGCTGACGTTGGAAGTGGATATTACGCGCGGCGATGATATGCAGATGAACATGAGGTGGAAGAAACCACCTCAATATTCATCCCATTAGCGGCCGGGCATCTGCCCGACCTTTGTCATTACTTCTCGTCCTTCTTCTTGCCAAGCGTTGGCGTCTCGTCGAAGAAGTTCCACGGTTTGAGCAGGGTATGCACCCACTCGGTCGGCATGATCGGCCACTCCTCGGCGCGCGCCACGTGAGTGGTGCCGGTGGTCATCCACACCACATCATCCTGATTATCAATCGATTCGTTATCCTTGCTGTACTTGCCCAGACCGCTGTCGTGAATCGACCGGTTCGGGAATTTCCCTTCCGGGTAGAGCTCATTCGGATGGTAGCGCGTCACCCACAGCTGTTTATCCATAAAGCTCAGACGGTGGTAAATCCACTCGTCCGGGGCGAATTTCGCGCCGGTGGCGACCGGATGAGTGCCGCCCGCGTAAGGGATAATCTGGTACGACACCGGGTTGCCCATGCGGTTCTCTTTGCTGGTGTTGCTCAGCAGACGAATGGTGCCTGGGTCAAACTTCTGCGCGGCCTGCTGTTCCGTATCAATATTGTACTGATTGATCTGCATGGTGCTGGTGCGCGGGCCACCGGCGGTGTTGGGTTTCACTTCCGGGTCCATCGCCACCAGACGGTTGTTGGTGCCATCCACGTCCATATCCAGACGGAAGTTGTAGATGTGCTGATGGGTGGTCCCGACGATGTTGTGGTCGATCAGGGTGCCATATTTAGTATCGTCCTTGGCGCTCGGGTCATGCATGGTTTTGGCCTGCACGCCTTTCACCGCTTCGATGCCGGTTGCCCCCGCATCGATGCCGATAGTGCCATTTTCGTGGAAAATCCAGTCAAAGATGTAGTCGTAGTTGCCGACTGTGCTGATCCAGCGCACCACCAGTTCGCGGCGCTCGGCGCTGACGTTCGGCTGGCCCATCTCCTGATGTTTATATTCCGGCCCGGCGTAGCGTTCAAAGACGGCAATCGCGCGCGGGATCTCCATCGGCGCACCGGTGTAATCCGGGATGGTTTCGTTGAGCATCACCGCGTTCGACGGCGCATCTTTGCCGCGCACCAGCGGAGAGGTCAGGGTACCCATGCCATAGTCACCGGAATCGAGATAGGCTTTAAAGTACCAGCCGACGTCCGGGTCGCCGTACGGCACTATCATCCCGCCGAGCGATCCCTGATACATCACCTGGCGCTTTTTGCCGTTGTCGTTGTAGGTCACGGTGGAGATGATCGGCCCGACGCGGGAGTCGAGGCTCAGGTGGAAGTCCCAGTTCTGCCAGTGGATCATGTCCCCGGTGATGGTGTAGCTCTTGCCTTCCGGCTCGACGATCTCCAGCGGTTTTTTCACCGGCGCGATGCGGTCGCGGCCATCATACGGACGGGCGAGCATCGGCACCGGCACCACCGGACCTTCTTCAATTTTGAGGATTTTTTTCTGCTCAAGATCGACGACCGCCACCAGGTTTTCAATCGGGTGCGCCCAGTAGTTGCCGTCGCCGGTGTCGAGATAGCTGACCACTTTCAGCAGGCGATCTTCCTGTTTCAGGCCGTCTTTGCCGTCAAAATAGCCGACGGTCAGCGGGGTGCCGATCACTTTCTTCGGATCGGTCACGCCGTGTTTTTTCAGCGCTTCGGCGTATTCCGGGCTGGCCATAATAATCTGCTGCACGGAGGTGAAATCATCCAGCAGCACCATGCCGTGGGCATCGTTGACCGGCGTCCAGCTCACGACTTTTTTGTCTTTCAGGTCGACCACGCTTTCAATGACATGTTTGCCATCCAGCATGGTGACATTCGCCTGGCGGGGAGCGTCAACCGCCGTGCCGTTCAGCACGAAATCCCACACTTTGGCTTTGTCCGGCTCGGCCAGCGCGATCTGGGTGAAACGGGTATTGGGTTTGAAATCCGCCGAGGTTTTGACGATCTCGACGGCCTGTTTAATTTCGTCTGCGGTCAACGCGTTCAGCGGGTGCGGGCGTTTTTCCACCTGGAAGGTCTGATCAAGCCCCGACTGGAAGACATCGTTGATGAAGGTCTCGGAGATAAAGGCTTTTTTACCTTTCATCACCACCGGCACCTGCAGTGTGAGCGGCTTGCCGTTGACGATGGCGGTTTTCGCGCCCGGTTTAACCTTCACAAAAGCGCCGTCTTTGCTGAGGGTGAACATCTGGGCGTAATCATCCCACTGCACATCGGCGCCAAACTCGGCCAGGGTTTTGTCCATTGGGACCATATGCGCTTCGCCGCCGTGGGCGAAAACCGGTGACTGCCAGGAGCATAACAACGCGACTGCCATGGCCAATGCCGTTTTACGGGCAGAAAAAGAAGAAGAAGGGCTTCCCATCGTTGACCTCATCATTATTGTGTTATTAGTGTTGTGCAGCTTTATCCTGGCAGGAGCGGGCGCAAACTGTTTGCCTGCACCTGCCAGGTTATTTGTCACTCTTGCCAAATTAAAAACCGGGAAGGGACCTTCCCGGTAAAAAGAACGGATCAGTCGGTGAAATCGCCCTGCTGGCGAGCGACGAGCGTCAGAATGGAGTACAGCGCGACAGGCTGCTGGTGCTGGTTAAAGACCTCCACGGCCCATTCCACCACACCGGTCGGTTTCTCTTCTGCCGTGCGCTGTTTCTTGAGGGTTTTGCGCTTGCAGGTCAGACGCACCTGGATGGTATCGCCCGGTTTCACCGGCTCGATAAAGCGCAGGTTTTCCATGCCGTAGTTGGCAATCACCGGCCCGACGCCCGCGTCAACGAACAGACCCGCCGCCGCCGAAATCACAAAGTAACCGTGAACCACGCGCTCGCCGAAGATCGACTCCGCCGCACCAATTTTGTCCATGTGGGCATAGAAATGATCCCCGCTCAGGCAGGCAAAATTGACGATATCCGTTTCGGTCAGGGTGCGGCGCGGGGTGAGCAGGCTGTCGCCAGGCTGCAGCTCTTCGAAGTATTTGCGGAACGGATGCACGCGGTCTTCCTGCACCTGCGCACCGCGCACCCACTGCTGGCTGATGGCGGCCAGCATCGACGGGCTGCCCTGAATCGCCGTGCGTTGCAGATAGTGTTTCACCGCGCGCAGACCGCCCAGCTCTTCGCCACCGCCCGCACGTCCCGGACCGCCGTGAACCAGCTGCGGCAGCGGGGAGCCGTGGCCAGTGGACTCTTTCGCCGACTCTTCGTTGAGGATCTGAATACGCCCGTGCGCCCGCGCCGCACCGGAAATAAACTGCCGGGCGATGCGTGAATCCGCCGTGACCAGCGTTCCCGCCAGGCTCCCTTCACCGGCGCGCGCCAGAGTCATGGCGTGTTCCGCGTCGCGATAGGGCATTAGCGTCGCAACCGGGCCAAAAGCTTCGGTGGCGTGAACGGCAGGGGACTCGTCCGGCTGCGGGCAGAACAGCAGCGTCGGCGGGAAGAACGCGCCTGCGGCCTGAAGACTGGCTTTGCCGCCGAGGCGAATCTGACAGCCAGCCGCGACCAGCAGATCCACTTTTTCCTGCACATCGGCACGCTGTTCAGCGTTCACCAGCGCGCCCATTTTGACGCCTTCCTGCACCGGATCGCCGACCACCACTTTCTCGAGACGAGCGATCAGCGCCTGGCTGACGGCCTCAATCTGCCCCTGTGGGACGATGATGCGGCGGATGGCGGTACATTTTTGCCCGGCTTTGGCGGTCATCTCACGCACCACTTCGCGGATAAACAGCGCAAACTCCGGCTGCTCCGGCGTGACGTCTTCGCCCAGCACGCAGCAGTTCAGGGAGTCCGCTTCCATGGTGAAGGGAATGGATTTGCCAACGATGTTGGGGTGAACGCGCAGCATCTGGCCGGTGGAGGCGGAGCCGGTAAAGGTCACCACGTCCTGACTGTCCAGATGATTGAGCAGATCGCCCGCGCCGCCGCAGATCAGGCTGATCGCACCCTCCGGCACCAGGCCGCTGTCGACAATGGATTTCACCATCGCCTGCGTCACCTGTGCGGTGGCGGTCGCCGGTTTGATAATGGCAGGCATCCCGGCAAGCCAGGTCGGGGCCAGTTTCTCCAGCATCCCCCAGCACGGGAAGTTGAAAGCGTTGATATGCACCGCCACGCCGGATTTCGAGGTCAGCACGTGGCGCGCGGCAAAACCGCCTTCCTTCGACAGGGGGATCAGCTCGTCTTCCGGCCACAGGGTGTCGTCCGGCAGCTCGCGGCTGCCGAGGCTGGCGTAGGTAAACAGGGTGCCGATCCCGCCTTCGATATCCACCCAGCTGTCCGCGCGAGTCGCGCCGGTTTCTGCCGACAGGGCGTAAAACTGCTCTTTCTGACTCAACAGATGTTTCGCGACCGCTTTCAGCATCGCCGCGCGTTCGATAAAGGTCATGGCGTGAAGTGATTCACCCCCGCGCTCGATGGCGAAGCGACGCGCCGCCGCCATATCCAGACCTTCGCTTGTGACTTCCCACAGGGCTTCGCCGCTGATGGCGTGATGAATGTGGCGCTCACGGCCCCGGCCAGACTGCCAGGTGCCGGACAAGAAGCTGGCTAACTGCTGCATCTCTCTTCTCCAAATGTTACGTAATTTCACTATAGATAGTTTGATTATGAATCATAAAAAGCAAGCGATGTTTTAATGATTTGTTAACAATGTGATCTTGCCGGATGAATCCTCAGGCGAATAGCGCCCGCCATCAGCGGCCTGATGCAAAAGCCTTGCGAGCGACATCACAAAATAGACAAACACTCCTTGGGGTTATATTTAACCTTTGTGTAACTTTTAAGAAACGAAGTGATTCATCATTAAACGATGATTAACGATTTAACGAATCATAAAGGTGGCGACGTGACGGAAGAACAACGCTTTGAGCAGCGCATCGCACAGGAGACAGCCATCGAGCCGCAAGACTGGATGCCGGACGCCTACCGCAAAACTCTGATCCGCCAGATTGGTCAGCATGCGCACTCCGAAATTGTCGGCATGCTCCCGGAAGGCAACTGGATCACCCGCGCACCCACCCTGCGCCGCAAAGCGATTCTGCTGGCGAAGGTGCAGGACGAGGCGGGGCACGGACTCTATCTCTACAGCGCGGCGGAAACCCTGGGCTGCGCGCGGGAAGACATCTACCAGAAGATGCTCGACGGCAAGATGAAATACTCCTCAATCTTCAACTACCCGACCCTGAGCTGGGCCGACATCGGCGTGATTGGCTGGCTGGTGGACGGCGCGGCCATCGTTAACCAGGTGGCCCTGTGCCGCACCTCTTACGGGCCGTATGCCCGCGCGATGGTGAAAATCTGTAAAGAAGAGAGCTTCCATCAGCGTCAGGGTTTTGAAGCCTGCATGGCGCTGGCGCAGGGGAGCGAATCTCAGCGTCAGATGCTGCAGGACGCCATCAACCGTTTCTGGTGGCCGGCGCTGATGATGTTCGGCCCGAACGACGACAACTCCCCGAACAGCGCCCGCAGCCTGGCGTGGAAAATCAAACGCTTTGGCAACGACGAACTGCGCCAGCGCTTCGTCGACAACACGGTTTCGCAGGTCGAAATGCTCGGCATGACCGTCCCGGATGCGGATCTGCACTTCGACGAGGAGAGCGGTCACTACCGTTTCGGCGAAATCGACTGGCAGGAATTTGAAGAAGTGATTAACGGACGCGGGGTGTGCAACCACGAACGCCTCGCCGCGAAAAACAAAGCCTGGGAAGAAGGGGCGTGGGTGCGCGAAGCCGCACTGGCGCACGCAGAAAAACAACACGCCCGCACCGCCGCGTAAGAGGAAGTCAAGATGAGCAATGTCTACTGGCCGTTATATGAAGTGTTTGTCCGCAGCAAACAGGGGTTATCCCACCGTCACGTCGGCAGCCTGCACGCCGCCGATGACCGCATGGCGCTGGAAAACGCGCGCGATGCCTACACCCGCCGCAGCGAAGGCTGCTCGATTTGGGTGGTGAAAGCGAGCGAAATCGTCGCCTCGCAGCCGGAAGATCGCGGCGAGTTTTTCGACCCGGCGGAGAGCAAGGTCTACCGCCACCCGACGTTCTACACCATCCCTGATGGCATCGAGCACATGTGAGGATGGCGATGAAACCGACTACCCAATATGCCCTGCGTCTGGGCGATAACTGTCTGGTCCTGTCCCAGCGCCTCGGCGCGTGGTGCGGCCATGCGCCGGAGCTGGAGATCGACCTGGCGCTGGCCAATATCGGCCTCGATCTGCTCGGCCAGGCGCGCAATTTCTTAACCTACGCCGCCGAGCTGGAAGGTCAGGGCGACGAAGACACGCTGGCCTTTGGCCGCGATGAGCGCCAGTTCAGCAACCTGCTGCTGGTGGAACAGCCGAATGGCAATTTCGCTGACACCCTGGTGCGTCAGTATTTCATCGACGCCTGGCACGTGGCGCTCTTTACCCGTCTGACCCAAAGCCGCGACGGGCAAATTGCGGCGATTGCCGCGAAAGCGATCAAAGAGGCGCGCTACCACCTGCGCTTTAGCCGCGGCTGGTTAGAGCGTCTGGGCAACGGCACCGAGGTTTCCGCGCAGAAAATGCAGCAGGCGATTGATTCTCTGTGGCGCTTCACCGCCGAACTGTTCGAGGCCGATGCGCTGGAGCAACAGCTGATCGCCGAAGGTATCGCCGTTGACCCGCGCGAACTGCGCGCCGAGTGGGAAGCGGAAGTGTTTGCCGGTTTCGAGCAGGCCTGCCTGAGCGTTCCGCAAGAAGCGGCGTACCGCACCGGCGGCAAAAAAGGGCTGCACACCGAACATCTGGGACCGATGCTGGCGGAGATGCAGTATCTCCAGCGCATGTATCCCGGCCAGCAGTGGTAACAGGAGGTCCCTATGCAACGTCTCGCTGACATCGCCCCGGCGGAAATCCCGCAGATCTGGTCCCTGTTAAGCCAGATCCCGGACCCGGAAGTGCCGGTGCTCACCATCACCGACTTAGGCATGGTACGCAGCGTGTCTGCCCAGGCGGGCGGCTGGGTGATTGGCTTTACGCCGACGTACTCCGGCTGTCCGGCGACGGAGCATCTGCTGGGTGCCATTCGCGAGACGATGACCGCCCACGGATTCACGCCGGTGCATATCGTCCTCCAGCTCGACCCGGCCTGGACCACCGACTGGATGACCGACGACGCCCGCGCGCGGCTGCGTGAGTACGGCATCAGCCCGCCGGTCGGCCACAGCTGCCACGCCCACGCGCCTGCCGAAGTGGCCTGTCCGCGCTGCGACAGCACCAACACGTCGGTTATCAGTGAATTTGGTTCGACGGCCTGCAAAGCGCTCTATCGCTGCAACGCCTGCCGTGAACCTTTCGACTATTTCAAATGTATCTGAGGTTGCCATGACAACGTTTCATTCCTTAACGGTGGCAAAAGTGGAACCCGAAACCCGCGATGCGGTGACCATCACTTTCGCGATCCCACAGACTTTGCAGGACGCTTACCGTTTCCGCCCTGGCCAGCATCTGACGCTCAAAGCGCGTCTGGCGGGGGAAGAGTTACGCCGCTGTTATTCCATTTGCCAAAGCCGGACGCCGGGCGAAATTAGCGTGGCGGTAAAAGCCATCGACGGCGGGCGTTTTTCTCGCTATGCCCGGGATGAGATCAAACAGGGCATGGCGCTGGAAGTGATGGTCCCGCAGGGCCACTTCGGCTATCAGCCACAGGCGGAACGCGCCGGGCGCTATCTGGCGATCGCCGCCGGGTCCGGGATTACGCCGATGCTGGCGATTGTCTCCAGTACGCTGTTGGTCGAGCCACAGAGCCACTTCACCCTGATCTACGGCAATCGCAGCAGCCAGAGCATGATGTTCCGCCAGGCGCTGGCGGATCTGAAAGATAAATACCCGCAGCGCCTGCAGCTGGTGAATATCTTCAGCCAGGAGACGCTTGACAGCGAGCTGCTGCACGGGCGTATCGACGGCGAAAAACTGCATCAGCTGGGGAAAACCCTGATTGATTTCAGCCTGTTCGACGAAGCCTTTATCTGCGGCCCGTCGGCGATGATGGACGACGCCGAACTGGCGCTAAAAGCGCTGGGAATGCCGGAGAAAACTATTCACCTGGAGCGCTTCAACACGCCGGGCAGCGCCGTGAAACGTGCCTCAACGGTGCAGGCGCAGGGGCAAAAAGTTACCGTGCGTCAGGACGGGCGCGACCGCGAAATCACGCTCACCGCCGACGACGAAAGCATTCTCGACGCGGCTCTGCGTCAGGGCGCGGACCTGCCGTACGCCTGTAAGGGCGGCGTGTGCGCCACCTGCAAATGCAAAGTGCTGCGCGGGAAAGTGGATATGGCGACCAACTACAGCCTCGAGCCGGACGAGCTGGCCGCGGGATACGTGTTGAGCTGTCAGGCGCTGCCATTGACCGCCGACGTAGTGGTCGATTTTGATGCGAAGGGGATGGTATGAGCGAGCTGATTGTCACCCGTCATGGCCGCGTGCTGCTCCTGACGCTCAATCGTCCGGCGGCGCGCAATGCCCTCAACAATGCGCTGCTCTCAGGCATCGCCGATGAACTGGAAAGCGCGGCGCAGGACGGCGAAATTTCCGCCTGCGTGATTTACGGCAATGAGCGCTGCTTTGCTGCCGGAGCCGATCTCAACGAGATGGCGGAGAAAGATCTGCCCGCCACCCTGAACGTCGTTCGCCCGCAGATTTGGGCGCGCATCAACAACTTCAACAAGCCGCTGATCGCCGCCGTGAACGGCTATGCGCTGGGCGCTGGCTGCGAGCTGGCGCTGCTGTGTGACGTGGTGATCGCAGGCGATAACGCCCGTTTCGGTCTGCCGGAAATTACGCTGGGCATCATGCCGGGCGCGGGCGGCACTCAGCGTCTGATCCGCTGTGTCGGGAAATCTCTCGCCAGCAAAATGGTGCTGACGGGGGAAAGCATTACCGCGCAGCAGGCGCAGGCGGCAGGGCTGGTGAGCGACGTATTCCCCTCGGCGCTGGTGCTGGAATATGCCCTGAAGCAGGCCGCGCTGATGGCGCGTCACTCGCCGCTGGCACTGCAGGCCGCGAAACAGGCGCTGCGCCAGTCGCAGGAAGTGCCGCTGCAGGCCGGCCTGGCGCAGGAGCGCCAGCTGTTTACGCTGCTCTCTGCCACGGAAGATCGCCGGGAAGGCATCGCCGCTTTCTTACAAAAACGCACCCCCGACTTTAAAGGACGCTAATTGTGGAATTTATTCTGAGTCATGTTGAGCAGGGCGTGATGACCATTACCCTGAACCGCCCGGAGCGTCTGAACAGCTTTAATGATGTGATGCACCAGCAGCTTGCCGAATGCCTGAAACAGGCCGAGCGGGACGACACCATCCGCTGTCTGCTGATCACCGGGGCCGGACGCGGGTTCTGCGCCGGGCAGGATCTGAACGACCGAAACGTTGACCCGAACGGCCCTGCGCCGGATCTGGGTTACTCCGTGGAAACCTTCTACAACCCGCTGGTGCGCCGTCTGGCGAAACTGCCGAAACCGGTGATTGCCGCCGTCAACGGCGTGGCCGCCGGAGCCGGCGCAACGCTGGCGCTGGGCTGCGATATGGTGATCGCCGCCCGTTCGGTGAACTTTATGATGGCCTTTAGCAAGCTGGGCCTGGTGCCTGACTGCGGCGGCACCTGGCTGCTGCCGCGCGTCGCCGGACGGGCGCGGGCGATGGGGCTGGCGCTGCTCGGCGACAAACTCAGCGCCGAACAGGCCCACGCCTGGGGGATGATCTGGCAGGTGGTCGACGACGAAGAGCTCTCTTCCACGGCGCAGAAACTGGCGATCCATTTTGCCTCTCAGCCGACCTTTGGTCTGGGTCTGATTAAGCAGGCGATGAACGCCGCTGAAACCAATACGCTGGACGAGCAGCTCGATCTCGAGCGCGATTACCAGCGCATGGCCGGGCGCAGCGACGACTACCGTGAGGGCGTGAGCGCGTTCCTCGCCAAACGCACGCCGAATTTCACGGGGAAATAAGATGACGATGAGAATTCACACCGTCGCCGTGATCGGCAGCGGCACCATGGGGGCCGGGATCGCCGAAGTGGCCGCCAGCAGCGGACATCAGGTGCTGGTGTACGACATCGCCGCTGACGTGGTGGCCCGCGCCATCGACGGGATACGTTCGCGGCTGGACTCCCGCGTGGCGCGCGGAAAACTGACCGCCGAGGCCTGCGAGAAAATCGTCGCGCGTCTGCTCCCGGTCAACGATATTCATGCCCTCGCTGCCGCCGATCTGGTGATTGAAGCGGCCTCCGAGCGCCTTGAAGTCAAAAAAGCGCTGTTCAAACAGCTGGGCGAGATCTGCCCGCCGCAAACTTTACTTACCAGCAACACCTCGTCGATTTCGATCACCGCGGTGGCGGCCGACGTGCGCCATCCGGAGCGCGTCGCGGGGCTGCATTTCTTCAATCCGGCGCCGGTGATGAAACTGGTTGAAGTGGTGAGCGGGCTGGCGACCTCCACGGAAGTGGCGGATCTGCTGTGCGAGCTGGCGGTGAACTGGGGCAAACAGCCCGTGCGCTGCCAGTCCACGCCGGGATTTATCGTCAACCGCGTGGCGCGTCCGTTCTACTCCGAAGCGTGGCGCGCGCTGGAAGAGAACGTAGCCCCGGCGCAGGACATCGACGCCGCCCTGCGCGAAGGGGGCGGTTTCCCTATGGGGCCGCTGGAACTGACGGATCTGATCGGTCAGGACGTCAATTTCGCTGTGACCTGTTCCGTCTTCAACGCCTTCTGGCAGGAGCGCCGTTTTCTGCCGTCGCTGGTCCAGCAGGAGTTGGTGCTCGGCGGCCGTTTCGGCAAAAAAACCGGGCAGGGGGTGTACGACTGGCACGGGGAACGTCCTGCCGCCCAGTGGCTTGCAGCCGTTGGCGCGACCTTTAGTCCGGTTATCGCGAATAAGAGAAGTGACGGTGTCACTGAATTAGATGATGTGCTGCTGGTAGAAACCACCGGTGAAACGGCGCAAAGCCTCGCTCTGCGCCATAACCGCCCGGTGGTGGTGGTCGACCGCATGGACGGCGAGGCGGTGGTGATCGCCGCCGCGGCCGGTAATCCGCACTCCGCCACCCAAAAAGCGATTTATCACCTGCAGCAGCAGGGAAAACGCGTCCTGCAGATCAGCGATTATCCCGGCCTGCTTCTCTGGCGGACCGTGGCGATGATCATCAACGAAGCGCTGGATGCCCTGCAAAAAGGGGTCGCCAGCGAACAGGATATCGACACCGCCATGCGCCTCGGTGTGAACTACCCGGTTGGGCCGATCGCCTGGGGTGAACGCCTCGGCTGGCAGCGCCTGCTGATCCTGCTGGAAAACCTGCAACGCCATTACGGCGAAGAACGTTATCGCCCCTGTTCCCTGCTGCGCCAGCGTGCGCTTCTGGAGAGTAGCTATGAGTCATAACGCCTGGCACAACGCCCGCACCATGTATGAAAACGACGCCTGCGCTCAGGCGCTGGGCATCGACATCGTCGAGATGGACGAAGGCTACGCGGTGGTGACGATGACCATCACCCCGCAGATGCTCAACGGCCATAAAACCTGCCACGGCGGACAGCTGTTTTCCCTGGCCGATACGGCGTTCGCCTACGCCTGCAACAGCCAGGGGCTGGCGGCGGTGGCCTCGGCCTGCACCATTGATTTTCTGCGTCCTGGCTTTGCCGGAGACAAGCTAACGGCCAGCGCCCGGGTGAAACACCAGGGCAAACTGACCGGCGTGTACGACATCGAAATTACTAACCAACAACAAAAAACAGTCGCCTTGTTCCGCGGTAAATCGCACCGCATTGGCGGCAGTGTGACAGGAGAAGCCTGATGCGTGATGCATTTATCTGTGATGGTGTTCGTACCCCGGTGGGACGTTATGGCGGCGCATTGTCGGGCGTGCGCGCCGACGATCTGGCAGCCGTCCCGCTGCGCGCGCTGCTGGCGCGCTATCCGCAACTGGATGCAGAGCGTATTGACGATGTGATCTTCGGCTGTGCCAACCAGGCCGGGGAAGATAACCGCAACGTGGCGCGCATGGCGGCGCTACTGGCCGGGTTCCCGCAGACGGTGTCCGGCACGACGATCAACCGTTTGTGCGGATCTGGACTTGATGCCGTCGGTTTTGCCGCTCGGGCGATTAAAGCGGGCGATGCGGATCTGCTGATCGCCGGTGGCGTGGAGTCCATGTCCCGCGCGCCGTTCGTGATGGGCAAAGCGACCACGCCGTTCCAGCGTCAGGCGGAGATGTTTGATACCACCATCGGCTGGCGTTTTGTGAATCCGCTCATGCATCAGCAATACGGAACTGACAGCATGCCCGAAACGGCAGAGAATGTAGCTGAATTGTTAAATATCAGCCGTGCCGATCAGGATGCCTTCGCGCTGCGCAGCCAGCAGCGGACGGCGATAGCCCAGCAGAACGGGGTCCTGGCGCAGGAGATCGTGCCGGTGAGCGTGGTGGGCAAGAAGGGCGCCATCACGGAAGTGCTGATTGACGAACATCCGCGCGCCGACACCACCCTTGAACAGCTCTCCGCCCTGAAAACGCCGTTCCGTAAAAACGGCGTGGTGACGGCGGGCAACGCCTCTGGCGTCAACGACGGCGCGGCGGCGCTGATTATCGCCAGCCGTGAGATGGCCGAACAGCAGGGATTAACCCCGCGGGCGCGCATCGTGGCGATGGCAAGCGCGGGCGTCGAGCCACGACTGATGGGTTTGGGCCCGGTTCCGGCAACACGCAAAGTGCTGGAGCGCGCGGGTCTGAGCATCAACGATATGGACGTGATTGAGCTGAATGAAGCTTTCGCGTCACAGGCACTGGGCGTGCTGCGCCAGCTCGGGTTAGCGGATGACGCCGCGCATGTGAACCCGAACGGCGGCGCGATCGCCCTGGGCCATCCGCTGGGGATGAGCGGGGCACGACTGGTGCTGGCGGCCAGCAATGAATTGCATCGACGCAACGGGCGCTACGCGCTTTGTACGATGTGCATCGGTGTGGGCCAGGGCATTGCCCTGATCCTGGAGCGTGTTTGAGCAAAACTACCTGCGAGTACCCTACAAAATGACAACGACAACAACAACACAACTTGATGCGATTGAAACTGCCTCCGTGGACGAATTACAGGCGCTGCAAACCGAACGCCTGAAGTGGACACTGAAGCATGCTTACAACAATGTGCCGATGTATAAGCGTAAGTTCGACGCGGCGGGCGTACATCCTGACGATTTTAAAGAGCTGTCCGATCTCAACAAATTCCCCTGCACGACCAAGCAAGATCTGCGGGATAACTACCCATTTGACACCTTCGCGGTGCCGATGGAGCAGGTGGTGCGCATTCATGCGTCCTCCGGAACCACCGGTAAACCGACGGTAGTCGGCTACACGCAAAACGATATCGACAACTGGGCCAACATCGTGGCCCGTTCCCTGCGCGCAGCCGGTGGTACGCGCAAGGATAAAATTCACGTCGCTTATGGCTACGGACTCTTTACCGGCGGGCTGGGCGCGCACTACGGTGCCGAGCGTTTGGGGGCGACGGTGATCCCGATGTCCGGCGGACAGACCGAGAAACAGGCGCAGCTGATCCGCGATTTCCAGCCCGATATGATTATGGTGACGCCGTCCTACTGCCTGAACCTGATTGAAGAGCTGGAGCGCCAGATGGGCGGCGACGCCAGCCAGTGCTCCCTGCGCGTCGGCGTGTTTGGCGCGGAACCCTGGACTCTGGCGATGCGCCACGAAATCGAGCGTCGCCTCGGGATCACCGCCCTGGATATTTACGGTCTGTCAGAGGTGATGGGACCGGGCGTGGCGATGGAGTGCATCGAAACCGCCGACGGCCCGACCATCTGGGAAGACCATTTCTACCCGGAGATCGTCAACCCGAACGACGGCACACCGCTGGCCGACGGCCAGCAGGGCGAACTGCTTTTCACCACACTCACCAAAGAGGCGCTGCCGGTGATCCGCTATCGCACCCGCGACCTGACGCGTCTCCTGCCGGGTACGGCGCGCACCATGCGCCGTATGGACAGGATAAGCGGGCGCAGCGATGACATGCTGATCATTCGCGGCGTGAACGTCTTCCCGTCACAGCTGGAAGAGGAAATCGTCAAATTTGAGCATCTGTCGCCGCACTACCAGCTGGAGGTGAACCGTCGCGGACATCTTGATTCACTTTCGGTGAAAGTGGAGCTGAAAGAGAGCAGCCTGGTGCTCAGCCACGAGCAGCGCTGCCAGGTGTGTCATCAGCTGCGCCATCGGATTAAGTCGATGGTCGGGATCTCGACCGACGTGACGATCGTCAACTGCGGCAGCATTCCGCGCTCCGAAGGCAAGGCGTGCCGGGTGTTTGATTTGAGGAAGGTGGCGGCGAACGGGTAGGTGGGGTGCGATTTGCTCCCCTCACCCTAACCCTCTCCCACAGGGAGAGGGGATTGTCCGGTTTTCTCCCTCTCCCCTGGGGAGAGGGCCGGGGTGAGGGGTAATGGGCGCGCAAAAATTCTATGCTATGATTCATCCAGGACAAAAACCACAACAGAATGAATCAGATGAGTAAACTCGATACTTTTATTCAGCACGCCGTTAGCTCTGTGCCGATCAGCGGAACCTCGCTGATTTCATCCCTGTATGGCGACTCGCTCTCCCATCGCGGCGGTGAAATCTGGCTCGGGAGCCTGGCGGCACTGCTCGAAGGGATGGGATTTGGCGAGCGTTTTGTGCGTACCGCGCTGTTTCGCCTCAACAAAGAGGGCTGGCTGGATGTCTCCCGCATCGGCAGGCGCAGCTTCTACCGCCTGAGCGACAAAGGTTTGCGTCTGACCCGTCGCGCAGAGAACAAAATTTACCGCGCAGAGTTACCGGCGTGGGACGGAAAATGGCTGTTATTGCTCTCGGAAGGGCTGGATAAAACCACGCTCGCTGATGTGAAAAAGCAGCTGATCTGGCAGGGGTTCGGGACGCTTGCTTCCAGCCTGATGGCCTCGCCGTCGCAGAAAATGGCCGATGTGCAGTCCCTGCTGCATGAGGCAGGCGTGGCGGAGAACGTGATCTGCTTCGAAGCCCACTCCCCGCTGGCGCTGTCGCGCGCGGCGCTACGCTCCCGCGTGGAGGAGTGCTGGCAGCTGACCGAGCAGAACGTGATGTATGAAACCTTTATCGACTCGTTCCGGCCCTTGCTGCCGCTGCTGAAAGAGGCGGGCGCGGATGAACTCACGCCAGAGCGCTGTTTCCAGATCCAGCTGTTGCTGATCCATTTTTATCGCCGCGTGGTGCTGAAAGATCCGCTGTTGCCCGAGGAGCTCCTCCCCGCGCACTGGGCCGGACAAACCGCTCGCCAGCTGTGCATCAATATCTATCAGCGCGTGGCACCGGGCGCCCTGGCGTTTGTCAGCGAAAAAGGCGAAACCTCGGTCGGCGAACTGCCGGTGCCGGGCACGCTCTATTTCCAGCGCTTCGGCGGCCTGAATATCGCATAACGGAGGAAGTATGCCTGTATATCAAATAGATGGACTGACCCCAGTCGTGCCCGATGAGAGCTATGTTCATCCTACGGCTGTGCTGATTGGCGATGTCATTTTAGGAAAAGGCGTGTACGTCGGGCCGAACGCCAGCCTGCGCGGCGACTTTGGCCGAATCGTGGTGAAAGACGGGGCGAACATTCAGGATAACTGCGTGATGCACGGCTTTCCTGAGCAGGATACGGTGGTGGAAGAGCACGGCCATATCGGGCACAGCGCCATTTTGCACGGCTGCGTGATCCGTAAAAACGCGCTGGTCGGGATGAATGCGGTGGTGATGGACGGGGCGGTGATCGGCGAGAACAGCATCGTCGGCGCGGCGGCGTTTGTGAAAGCCAAAGCAGAAATGCCAGCGAATTATCTGATTATCGGCAGTCCGGCAAAAGCCATTCGTCAGTTGAGCGATCAGGAGCTCGAGTGGAAAAAGCAGGGGACGCGTGAATACCAGGTGCTCGTCGAGCGGTGCAAAATGACCCTGCATCAGGTCGAGCCGCTGCGGGAAGTGGAGCCGGGCAGAACGCGTCTGGTGTTTGACGAGAATTTGCGGCCCAAATCGTCGCAGACCAAATAAATTTGTATATTTGCGTCAGTGCAGAATTATTTCGTCAATTAATTCAGCCACTGTTGACATGTGCGGTAAAAATAAACATTGCTAAATATGGGGGGCCGTGCATTAATGCCCAGCGTTTACAATGTAAAAAATTTTGCCAGCCGAAAGGCCAGAAAAAAGGAGCCTTATATGTCTGCAAAAATTATTGGTTTAGTGAAGTGGTTTAACGAAGATAAAGGCTTTGGCTTTATTTCTCCGGTAGATGGCAGCAAAGATGTTTTTGTGCATTTCTCTGCATTGCAGGGCGATAATTTCAAAACCTTGTTTGAAGGCCAGAAAGTGGAATTCGTGATTGAAGCGGGCGCAAAAGGCCCGGCTGCTGCCAACGTGATTCTGCGCGACTAACCTGCTTTGATCTCTGCGAGTCTGCAACCACGATGAGGGCGTAAGCCTGAGTAGTCAGAATCGCAGAGGATCAACAAATCAGACTTTTTGGTTGGATTTGAACATCGTGCTGCAGTAAGGGCAAACCAGCAGTGACCCTTTTTGAACGCGCGTATAGCTGTGTTCAGAGTCTTTAGAGCAGTTTGGGCAAGGGCATTTAATCAGAAAGTTACGGCGGGCTTTTCCATCTTTGCGATCGGACATAGGCATTTCCTGTGTAATTGGCCTGCTACCATACACGTATCACCCTCAAATAGCTCGTATTCATTTCTGCTTTAAAAAATTATCGCCTCTTCGCCCTAAAATCCTGTCGAAAATATTTCAGAATGATTCCGTATTATTATTTGCGCGAAAAGGATAACGACGAGGAAAATAGCGTGCGGATATTGAGAAGGAAAGTCCCTCCCACCGGGCGGTGAGAGGGGGAAATTCTTATGCAGCGACCAGACTGTCGATAGCGGATTTCGCATCGGTCTGTGCTTTGGTTGCCACTTCCGGACCGTAAGCGATGCCTTCAGCGAAGACAAAGTTCACGTCGGTAATACCGATGAAGCCCAGGAACAGGGTCAGGTACGGTGCTACCAGGTCAGTTGGGGTATCTTTGTGAATACCGCCACGGCTGGACAGCACGATAGCGCGTTTGCCTTTCACCAGACCTTCCGGACCGTTTTCGGTGTAACGGAAAGTGACGCCAGCGCGAGCCACCAGGTCAAAGTAGTTTTTCAGCTGCGTTGGGATGTTGAAGTTGTACATCGGGGCGTTGATCACGATCACGTCGTGCGCCTGCAGCTCAGCAATCAGCTCATCAGACAGCGCCAGCGCTTCCTGCTGACGTGGAGTCAGTGGGGCATCACTTGGACGCAGCGCGCCAACCAGCTCACCGTCCAGTACCGGAATCGGGTTTGCAGCCAGATCGCGAACGGTGATTTCGTCAGCGCTGTGCTGTTCACGCCACTGTTCAACGAAGTAATCAGACAGCTGACCGGACTGAGAGTACCCTGCCAGAATACTGGATTTGAGAACTAATACTTTGCTCATGGGTGATTCCTTTAATTGGTTTGGATAGGGGTGTTCCCCGTTGCTTGCTGACACTTTATTCACAATCCTGTCGCAGAGATAGCGCAATATATCGAAGCCTATGTTCGATTTTTTTGAATAAGGCAGTCAAAGCGGTGGTGTGGTACTCTATACCCATCATTCAAGTGAGATTTAGCCTGGCAGAGCACTGCCCCCTAACACTATGACAGAACAACAAAAATTAACCTTCCCGATGCTGATGCAACAGCTCGATACGCTGATGCTGCGCGACAAGCAGCGCTTCGCACGTCGCCTGCACGGGATTAAAAAGGTTAAAAATCCTGATGCACAACAGGCCATCTACCAGGAGATGGCGAAAGAGATTGAACAGTCAGCCGGGAAAGTCGTGCTGCGCGAAGCGGCACGCCCTAAGATTGAATACCCGCAAAACCTGCCCGTCAGCCAGAAGAAACAGGAAATCCTCGAAGCCGTGCGCGATCACCAGGTGGTGATTGTCGCCGGGGAAACGGGTTCCGGTAAAACCACGCAGCTGCCAAAAATCTGTATGGAGCTGGGGCGCGGAATCAAGGGCCTGATCGGTCACACCCAGCCCCGTCGTCTGGCGGCGCGTACCGTGGCGAACCGTATTGCTGAAGAGCTGCAAA
Source organism: Lelliottia sp. EB106-05-01-XG201 (assembly GCF_058791735.1). NCBI lineage: Bacteria > Pseudomonadati > Pseudomonadota > Gammaproteobacteria > Enterobacterales > Enterobacteriaceae > Lelliottia > Lelliottia sp. EB106-05-01-XG201. The sequence goes on along the minus strand of NZ_JBYTDV010000001.1, from coordinate 2,480,549 downwards.
CGGAGCCGGGCGGTTGCATCGGCTATAAGGTACGCTTCAGCGATCACGTCAGCGACAACACCATGGTCAAACTGATGACCGACGGTATTCTGCTGGCTGAAATCCAGCAGGACCGCCTGCTGATGCAGTACGACACCATCATCATCGATGAAGCCCACGAGCGCAGTCTGAATATCGATTTCCTGCTCGGGTATCTGCGCGAACTGCTGCCGCGTCGTCCGGATCTGAAAATCATCATTACCTCCGCGACTATCGATCCGGAGCGCTTCTCGCGCCACTTTAACAACGCGCCGATCATTGAAGTCTCTGGCCGCACTTACCCGGTGGAAGTGCGCTATCGCCCGATTGTAGAAGAGGCAGACGATGTCGATCGCGACCAGCTGCAGGCGATTTTTGACGCCGTGGATGAGCTGGGCCGTGAAAGCCCCGGCGACATCCTCATTTTTATGAGCGGTGAGCGCGAAATCCGTGACACCGCCGATGCCCTGAGCAAGCGCGACCTGCGCCACACGGAGATCCTGCCGCTCTACGCGCGCTTATCCAACAGCGAGCAGAACCGCGTGTTCCAGGCCCACAGCGGCCGCCGCATCGTGCTGGCGACCAACGTCGCTGAAACCTCGCTGACGGTGCCGGGCATCAAGTATGTGATCGACCCCGGCACGGCGCGTATCAGCCGTTACAGCTACCGCACCAAAGTCCAGCGTCTGCCGATCGAGCCGGTTTCACAGGCCTCGGCGAATCAGCGTAAAGGCCGCTGCGGTCGTGTCTCGGAAGGTATTTGTATTCGTCTCTATTCCGAAGACGATTTCCTGTCGCGCCCGGAATTTACCGACCCGGAAATTCTGCGTACCAACCTCGCGTCCGTCATTCTGCAGATGACCGCGCTCGGTCTGGGCGATATCGCCGCGTTCCCGTTTGTCGAAGCGCCGGATAAACGCAATATTCAGGACGGCGTGCGTCTGCTGGAAGAATTGGGCGCGATCACCACCGATGAACAGGCTACAGCCTACAAACTGACGCCGATGGGGCGTCAGCTAAGCCAGCTGCCGGTGGACCCGCGTCTGGCGCGCATGGTGATTGAGGCGCAAAAACACGGCTGCGTGCGTGAGGCGATGATCATCACCTCGGCGCTTTCCATTCAGGACCCGCGCGAGCGGCCGATGGACAAAAAGCAGGCGTCCGACGAGAAACATCAGCGTTTTCACGATAAAGAGTCCGATTTCCTCGCCTTTGTGAATCTGTGGAACTACCTCGGCGAGCAGCAAAAAGCGCTGTCGTCGAATCAGTTTCGCCGCCAGTGTAAGGTCGAATATCTCAACTATCTGCGCGTGCGAGAGTGGCAGGATATCTACACCCAGCTGCGCCAGGTGGTGAAAGAGTTGGGCATTCCGGTCAACAGCGAACCGGCAGAGTACCGCGAAATTCACATGGCGCTCCTGACCGGGCTGCTTTCCCATATCGGCATGAAAGACGCCGATAAGCAGGAATATACCGGCGCACGTAACGCTCGTTTCTCCATCTTCCCGGGTTCTGGCTTATTCAAGAAACCGCCGAAATGGACCATCGTGGCGGAGCTGGTGGAAACCAGCCGTCTGTGGGGCCGCATCGCGGCGCGTATCGATCCCGAGTGGGTCGAACCGGTGGCGCAACACCTGCTGAAACGCTCGTACAGTGAACCGCACTGGGAGCGCGCGCAGGGCGCGGTGATGGCGACAGAAAAAGTGACCGTCTACGGCCTGCCGGTCGTGGCGGCGCGTAAGGTGAATTACAGCCCGATCGATCCGACGCTCTCCCGCGAGCTGTTTATCCGCCACGCGCTGGTGGAGGGCGACTGGCAGACGCGTCACGCCTTCTTCCGCGAAAACCTGAAGCTGCGCGCCGAAGTCGAAGAGCTGGAGCACAAATCCCGTCGTCGCGACATCCTCGTGGACGACGAAGCGCTGTTTGAGTTTTACGACCAGCGCATCAGCCACTACGTGGTTTCTGCGCGCCACTTCGACAGCTGGTGGAAAAAGGCCAGTAAAGCGTCGCCGGACCTGCTCAACTTTGAAAAGAGCATGTTGATCAAAGAGGGCGCGGAGCAGGTCAGCAAGCTGGACTACCCGAACTTCTGGCATCAGGGCAACCTCAAGCTGCGTCTGACCTATCAGTTTGAGCCGGGCGCGGACGCCGACGGCGTGACGGTTCACATTCCGCTGCCGCTGCTCAATCAGGTGGATGAGAGTGGTTTTGAGTGGCAAATTCCTGGCCTGCGCCGCGAACTGATCATTGCGCTGATCAAATCCCTGCCGAAACCGGTGCGGCGTAACTTTGTTCCGGCCCCGAACTACGCTGAAGCTTTCTTAGGCCGCGTCACGCCGCTGGAGCTGCCGCTACTCGATGCGCTGGAAAAAGAGTTGCGGCGCATGTCTGGCGTGACCATTGACCGCGAGTCCTGGCACTGGGATCAGGTGCCCGATCACCTGAAAATCACCTTCCGGGTGGTGGATGATAAAAACAAAAAGCTCAACGAAGGCCGCTCGCTGAGCGAACTTAAGGATGCGCTGAAAGGCAAAGTGCAGGAGACGCTCTCGGCGGTAGCGGACGACGGTATCGAGCAGAGCGGATTGCATATCTGGAGCTTCGGTAATCTGCCGGATCACTACGAGCAAAAGCGCGGCAACTATCGCGTCAAAGCCTGGCCTGCGCTGGTGGATGAGCGCGACAGCGTGGCGATCAAATTGTTTGATAATCCGCAGGAACAACAGCAGGCAATGTGGCGCGGTCTGCGTCGCTTGCTGCTGCTGAACATCCCGTCGCCGATCAAATATCTGCATGAAAAGCTGCCGAACAAAGCCAAGCTCGGGCTGTACTTTAACCCGTACGGCAAGGTGCTGGATCTTATCGACGACTGCATTTCGTGCGGGGTCGACAAGCTGATTGACGAAGCCGGTGGACCGGTGTGGACGGAAGAGGGCTTTGCGGCTCTGCACGACAAAGTGCGCGCCGGGCTGAACGAGACGGTGGTGACCATCGCGAAGCAGGTCGAACAGATCCTGACGGCGGTGTTCAATATCAACAAACGCCTGAAAGGGCGCGTGGATATGACCATGGCGCTGGCCCTGTCGGACGTGAAAGCGCAGATGGGCGGGCTGGTGTATCGCGGGTTTGTCACCGGCAACGGCTTCAAACGTCTGGGCGATACCTTGCGCTATTTGAATGCGATTGAAAAACGCCTTGAGAAACTGGCCGTCGATCCGCACCGCGATCGCGCGCAAATGCTGAAAGTGGAGAGCGTCCAGCAGGCGTGGCAGCAGTGGTTAAACAAACTGCCCCCCGCGCGCCGCGACGACGAGGATGTACAGGAGATCCGCTGGATGATCGAAGAGCTGCGCGTCAGCTTCTTCGCGCAGCAGCTGGGAACGCCGTATCCGATCTCCGATAAGCGTATTTTGCAGGCGATGGAGCAAATTACGGCTTAAACCCTGCCCGGTGGCGCTGCGCTTACCGGGCCTACAGCACCAAAACGTAGGCCGGGTAAGGCGTAGCCGCCACCCGGTTTTTTTTTCGGGCAGAATTGTTGCTTATCCTTTCCAGCGAGCCCGCTGACCGCGCACGTCGACGTGGGTAAACGTCTTATAACTTCCCAGCCCCAGCGTCTCCGGATAATGCTCATCAAACCAGCGATGTACCGCTGACGGCGTACTTCCCGCAATCACGATATCCGCCGCGGTTCCCAGCAAATGCTGGCTGTCTGGCACTCCGCCGACAGCTACATTATGCGCGGGACAGCGGCAGCCGCAGTTAATGGTGACAGGCGCATCGAACGCACAGCGTGCGCTTTCCAGCACCGCGATAAGCTCCTGCGAAATACTCATAAAACCGCACCCACACCGGCACGCAAATTCACTGCTGCTGAAATGTTCAGAAAGATTTCCCATCTGTGTTCCCCGTCTGCGACCTCAATTTCGGACAGAGTACGCGGTGAAAGGGTGCAGAAGGGGGCAATAGGCAGGCGCGGGAGAGCATTAAATGATGAGCCCGGCGTTTCTTCAACGATTGACGATAGCTAACGTAAACCCATCCCAACCCTTGATACCTACGGTTTGCAGCGCCGTGGCCGTGAGACGGGGATTATCCCCGATCATTTCGATAAAACGTCGCACGCCCTGGACGCGGTCATCATCACTTTGTCCATTGATAACTTCACCATCACGCACCACGTTGTCGCCAATAATCACGGTCCCCGAACGGGAGTAGCGCAGCGCCCACTCCAGATAGCCCGGATTGTTGGGCTTATCGGCATCGATAAAGATCAGATCAAAGGGAGGTATGTCACCAAAAGCCTCAAGTGACTGTAATCCTGGGCCTTCAATCAGCTCGATCCGATCCTGTAACCCGGCGAGGTGAATATTGTGTCGGGCGATGTCACCGTGAACGGGATCGGATTCGAGGGTGATGATTTTGCCGCCAGGCGGTAAAGCTCGCGCCATCCAGAGAGTGCTGTAAGCCCCCAGCGTGCCGATTTCCAGCACGCGCTTTGCCTGCGTCATCTGTACGAATAATGCCAGTAACTGTCCCTGATTTGCCGCGACGTCATGCTCGGGCAATCCGGCTCGTTTGTTATTTTCCAGAACTTTTTGCAGCACCGCGTCCTGAGGGATAAGTGAAGAAATCATGTAATTGTCTACCGCAGACCATTTTTGTTGCATAGATTGACCTCATAGTTGATTTCCTGACAAATGCCCGGTGACGCAGCGCTTACCGGGCCTACAAATCTATCGTATTTCTTAATATCACATCAAGATTACACGATCCTGACGAATGGTTCTTGAAGGCAGCAAAAGGAGTGCGCAAAAATAACGCCAGTCTAAGCTGTAAATAGCGCAGTGCACTTTGTTGTTAAAACATAGATTAAAAACTCCAGCTTATAAGGAGTTATTCATGTTAAGAGAAATATTAAGACTCGTCCCTTTGGTTTATCTATTATGCTTCGGTGCTTATGGTCAACAACAAAATGTTGGTAACGAGGCTCAGGATGCTTTAAATCAAAGTTATGCAAATATCAGCACGGACTGTGGAGCATCGTCACGACCGGCGTTTCTGTGCTCTGGTGTGCTCATTCGTGGTACTAATGCGTATTCTTCCAGTTTCCATTCCTGGGACCCAAGCCCTTCTTCACAAACCAGCGGTGGTGTATCTTTCTCGTATCTGAGAAAGGATTCTAAATTCAATAAACTGGCCTACGGGTATAACAACGGGTTTATTTTTTATCCCTATTTTAATGCTCCAGAGGGTAAAGATACCAATATCGATATTATGTGCTCCTTCCCCATCGATGCAGCATCAGAGAATCGCGGTGACAAAGGGTGCGGCAGTTCTGCGGCTTACCCTCAAGCTAGCGTCAATTGTCAGGCGCAAGGAATATATACGGCTGCACAATGGTATCAGCATTATCAACAGGGAAATAATGACCATCAATATCAATGCAGCTTTGAAACGAGTGATAACAGCGTTTATAACACTGCGGATGGTTTTTATCAGACTCTTTTAAGTATGGCGTTAATTGGAGCGCCGTCATTTAATGAGCAGAATGAGCTCCGTCTAGCAACCTGGGCGCAGGGAATGCAGAATACGCTACCAATGGAGGCCTTTTTCTACATTAGCGGCACCAGCGGATTAAGCAGCGCGCAAAGTAACCAGCAGGATTTTTATAATAATACGACGGGGCATATTCTTATCCCGGTAATTGAAATGAAAATGCCGGCCTCGCAGAGTGAAGATGTTCAGTTCATTTATAATGAGAGCGATCAGACTATCAAACATCATTAAGGTTTTGGACGAATAAACCTCAGGCGCAGCCACTAAAGACTGCGCCTTTTGCCTTTAATGTGACCATCCCCCGCCCAGCGCCTTATACAGATCAATCTGCGCCAGCAGCAGATTATTTTTCACCTGCACCACGCTGGTTTGCACTGAGAACAGCGTGCGCTGTGCGTCGAGGACGTCCAGATAGGACGAGTACCCGTTGCGATAGCGGTTTTGCGCGATGCGCAGGGTCTCCTGCGCCACGTCCTGCTGCGCCAGCAACTCGGTCAGCTGTTCCTGATAGCGTGTGATGGCATCCAGGCTGTCGTTCACTTCCCGGAAAGCGTTGCGCACGGTTTTTTCGTAGGCGTACAGCGCCTGATTGCGCTGGGACTGGGAAATATCCACCTGCGCGTTGAGCGCCTTGCGGTTCAGCAGCGGTGCCAGGATGCTCCCGCCGAGACTCCAGAGCTGCAGCGGATTATCCAGCAAGCCCGGCAAAGTGCGATCCTGTATCGATCCCGTGGCGGTGAGGTTGATCGACGGCAACAGGCTGGCGCGAGAGGCGGCGAGCGTGGCGTCGGCTGCAATCAGCTGGCGTTCCGCCTGCACGATATCCGGGCGGCGATTGAGCAGCGACGAGGGCAGTTGGGACGGGAGTTTCAGCGGCGTCAGCGAACTGAAACTGTCGCTACGCGCCACCTCGCCGGGATTGTCTCCCAGCAGCTGACTGAGGGCATTTTCCTGCACGGCGATCTGGTGCTGAAGCAGTGGGATCTGCGCGCGCGTGGATCGCAGTTCGGAGTCGGACTGCATCAGCTCCAGCCGTGAGCTATAGCCCGTTTCAAACTGGCGTTTAGCCAGAGCCAGCGCATCTTCCCGCGATTTGACCGTCGACTGCGTCACGCGCAGCTGTTCATCGAGTGAAAGCAGGGTGACATAGCCCGACGCCACCGACGACGCGACCGTGAGATCCGCGGCGGCTGCTGCTGCTTTTTGTGCTTCCAGCGTGGCTTCGGCGGCATTCGCGGTACTGCGGTTAACGCCCCAGATATCCACGTCGTAGCTGGCGGTGAGACTGCCTTTGTACAAGGTGCTGTAAATCGGCAGCCCGGTGGCGGCGGACTGTGCGCGCGCCCGGGTGCCGCTCACACCTGCATCGAGCGACGGAAACAGGCTGCTGTCGGCGGCGTAAACGCGCGCCTGATATTCGTTGATCCGCTCGCGGGCGATCAGCACGTCACTGTTATTTTTCAGCGCCCGATCGACGTAGCGGTTGAGGTGGTTATCGTGAAAATTTCGCCACCACAGCTGTTCTGCCGGACTGGCGGGGCCGGTCGCCGCGCGCCACTGGGCCGGGATTTGCAGCGAGTTTTTCGCCGGGGCGACATCTGCCGACTGACACCCGGCCAGCCACAGGGCGACGAGGGCGCAGGCCACGGGACGAAGGGTCATTCTTTCGCCTCCCGCGTGTCAATATTCACCTGCACGGACATCCCAGGGCGCAGCAGGGCGGTCTCTTCCGGTTTGCCGAGTACCTCAATACGCACCGGAATTCGCTGGGCGATTTTGACAAAGTTGCCGGTGGCGTTATCCGGCGTGATGGCGCTGAACTCCACGCCGGTCGCCGGAGAGATACTCTGCACGCGCCCCTGATACTTTTTGTTGTTTAATGCATCGACGGTAAAGGTGACGGGTTGCCCGACGCGCAGATCCGCCAGCTGCGTTTCTTTGATGTTGGCGATGACCCAGTGCTGCGGCGGAACCAGCGTCGTGAGATGCGTTCCAGCGGTGACGTACGCGCCGAGACGCACGGCAATCTGCCCGAGCTGACCGTCGCGCGGGGCGATAATCCGCGTGTTCTGCAGATCGATCTGCGCCAGCTCCAGCGCGGCTTTCGCATTCTCGACGTCCGCTTCCAGCGAGCCGCGATTGACGATCACGGTTTGCAAATCCTGACGCGACATTTCCAGCGTGGCTTTAGCCTGGTCGATATCGGCGCTGCCCTGAGCGGCGCTGGCGAGAGCCGCGTCGCGCTCGCGAATAGACAGCGAGCCGTCGGCGGTGAGATCTTTCACGCGCTTTAAATCTGCCTGCGTTTTCAGGCTCTGGGCGCGGGCGTTTTTCAGCGCCGCGTCGTTGCGGGCAATCACTGCTTCAGCGCTTTTCCGCTGCTGGAGATTATTTTCCAGCGCCGCCTGTTTCATTGCCAACTGGGCCTCGGCCTGATGCACGCGCTGGCGGTAGATGCGGTCGTCAATTTGCAGCAGCAGGTCGCCTTTTTTGACCTGCTCGAAATCCTGCACTTTCACTTCGGTGATGTAGCCGTTGACCTGCGGACTGATAAAGGTGGTCTGCCCGCGCACGTAGGCGTTATCGGTAAACTGGGTGTGACGCGTGAACGGCGGCAACTGCCAGGCGTACAGGATCACCAGTACCCCGACGATGCCGATGGCCGCCGCGGTAAAAATAGAAACAATGCGCAAGTTATTGCGGGTGTTGGCCTGCTCTTTGGCGGCATCCTGCTGACTCATAACGTCTCCCGGGGTAAAGCTATGTTCATTATTGATTTTCTTCTGTTATTTGGTGCCCGTGGCGCGTTTTAGCGCCATCCGGGCGGTGATTCTCAGACGCAGCAAGCGCCACAAAATCCAGACCAGCGTGGCGGTGGCAATCCCCGCCGTCAGCATATAGGTATCGTTATAGGCCAGAATATTGGCCTCCAGCGTGGTGACGGTTTGCAGCTGCAGCACGGCCTGGGTGCCAAGCAGGGCGCTGTCGCCAATCAAATTCTGGTACATCTGGCTGTACATTTGTAGCCGCTCGTTGACCAGCGGGTTCAGCGTGGTGAGCTGATCGGCTAATAAACTGGAGTGATATTTCTCGCGCCAGGTCTGAAAGGTGCCGAGGATCGCGGAACCGAGCAGGCCGCCAACGTTCTGGCTCATGCCAAACAGCACCGAGAAGCTGACCAGGTTGCGGGGATCGGCAATCACGCCGCCAATCCCCGCCAGCATCGCCGGGGCGAGGAAAAACGCGCTGCCAAAGCCGAGTAAGAACTGGCTGAGCATCAGCTGATCCGGGCGGGTTAAGCTGGTGGACTGGCTGTCGAGCAGGGAGGCGACAATCATCAGCAGCAGGGAGGTGACGATCGGCCAGGCCAGTTTGGTCGGCTTAATGGTCAGGCAGCTGGCGACAATCCCGCAGGCGATCCCGGCGAAGATCGACCAGGCCAGGTGGGTCATTTGTTCGTTCTGCAACCCGACATACTGCAGCCAGCCGATCACCCCGGTGTTTTGCTCCGCCAGCACGATGCGGATCAGCAGCATAATCAGCCCCAGGCGCAGAATGCTGCCGCTGGAGAGCCAGCGGGTATTGAGCAGCGGGTTGCTGCGGTTATGTTCAAAGACGATGGCGGAGAGGATCAGCACCAGCGAGGCCGCCAGCGCCCAGCCGATCCACGGCGCTTCAAACCACCAGTCGAGACGCCCGAGGGACAGCACCGCGCAGAGCAGCGCCATGCCCGGTGCCAGCAGGAAGAAGGTGATGAAATCTTTCTTCTCAAAGACTTTTTTCCGATCGCCGGGCGGGAGTTTCAGGGCGATCACGCACCCGAGCGAAATCAGCGCCAGACCGAGCTCGAAGAAATAGAGCCCGCGCCATTCGTCGAGCTGCAACAGTTCGGTGGAGAACAGGCGGGCGATGGGGATCGCGAGCGAGGAGCCGGTGATCCCGATGGTCAGCGCTTTAAGACGGTGTTTCGCCGGCCAGGCCTGAATCTGATAGTAAATGCCCAGCGAGCTCAGGGCGGCGGCGACCATCCCGTGGGCGGCGCGGACCATCAGCGCGGAACTCAAATCATTGACGAACAGGTGGAAAAAGGTCACCAGCACATAGAGCACCAGAAAGCCTTCCGTAAAGGCGCGCAGCCCGAACTGCTGGCGAAATTTTACCAGCAGCAGGTTGATCGAGACGTTGGTCATCACGTAGACGGCGGGAAGCCAGGCGATCTCCGTCGACCAGACGGCAAAGGTGCCCTGCAGATTTTGCAGGTTGGCGGCAACCATCGCGTTGCCGAGCGCCCCCGTCAGGCAGACCAGCAAACCCACCACGCCATAGGCCACGCGTTTTGGCGTGCTGTGAAGGGGCGTCGAAGGCGAACCGAGCAGGGCGGGTTTCTCATGTGGCTGCCACTCGCGAGGAGCATAAGGATCGCGTTGAGGCAGGCGCATAACGTCAGTTACCTTTGGAAAAATTGAATAGTTAGTGGGCTAACGATTCTACCTGTGGCAGAAATCATAATTCAAGTGAATATGAAATAGTGCATTAAATCAAATATGATTGCCGCCATCTGCAGTAACGGGCGGGCGGCTTTCGGAGAGATCCTCTGTTTCGTCACGACATACGCGTTACTCTGAACATAACCTGATGTAAGGAGGTCACGATGACGCTTAACCTTTTTCCCTGCCTGCCCGAGGCAACCCTCGCGGCGGTCAATACGACCGGTGAGTGGCTGGCGCAGGACGATTATCGTCACGGCCAGCCGTTTGATGCTGTGATACTTGCCGGGAACGCGGTCATCCCGGCCATCGACGCCGCCTGCCGGGTCGCGTCTGAGCAGGCGATTCCGCTGATCATTAGCGGGGGTATCGGCCACTCAACGACTTTTCTGTATGCGGCGACGGCCCGTCACCCGCGCTATAACACCGTTCCGACCACCGGACGCGCAGAGGCGGCGATTCTGGCCGATATCGCGCGCCAGTTCTGGCACATTCCCGATGAACGCATTTTGATTGAAGACCAGTCCACCAACTGCGGAGAAAACGCGCGCTTTAGCTGGAACATGCTCAAACATCATGCGCCAGTCCCGGAACGCATTCTGGTGGTACAAGACCCGACGATGCAGCGGCGTACGATGGCGACCTTTGCGCGGGTGTGTCGTGATGAGTGCGTGCCGCCACACTTGACCAGCCATCCGGGCATTATTCCGCGTCTGCAAAACAGCGACGACGGTCTGGTGTTCAGCGGTGGCGGCGAGGGGCTGTGGCCGGTGGAGCGTTATCTGTCGCTGGTGCTCGGCGAACTCCCGCGCCTGCGGGATGATGCCAACGGTTACGGCCCGGCGGGGCGCGACTTTATCGCTCACGTGGATATTCCGCCTCACGTCGAAGCCGCCTGGCAGATTTTACGCCATGACACCACGCTCACCGAGGCGCTGGTCAGCCGCTCCCTTCTGTAACCCTTGCCCGTTTGCGCAGCCTGCGTCGCAAACGGGCATTTTATGTTGCTCACCTGTAATCGAAATGTTTTGCTGACGCGATTCTTTTTTGAGATGTCTCACAAAAACAGCGCGATACCCTGGGTCTCCTGAATCCTCACTGTAATTTTTAACAATAATTTCACGTGTTAAAAACAGTGCAATCACAGGAGCAGGTCATGACAGTACCCGTACAACATCCTATGTATATCGATGGACAGTTTGTTGCCTGGCAAGGTGACGCCTGGATTGATGTCACCAATCCGGCCACCGAAGAGGTCATTTCCCGTATTCCCGATGGGCGTGCCGAAGACGCCCGCAAAGCGATAGAGGCCGCCGACCGCGCGCAGCCGGGCTGGGAAGCGCTTCCGGCGATTGAGCGTGCGAACTGGCTGCGCAAAATCTCCGCCGGGATTCGTGAGCGCGTGAGTGAAATCAGCGCCCTGATTGTCGCCGAGGGCGGCAAAATTCAACAGCTGGCTGAAGTGGAAGTCAATTTCACCGCCGATTACATCGACTACATGGCCGAGTGGGCGCGTCGTTACGAAGGCGAGATTATCCAGAGCGATCGTCCGGGCGAAAACATTCTGGTCTTTAAACGCGCCCTCGGCGTGACGACCGGCATTCTGCCGTGGAACTTCCCGTTCTTCCTGATTGCCCGCAAGCTGGCGCCTGCGCTGCTGACGGGCAACACCATCGTTATCAAACCAAGCGAATTCACGCCGAACAATGCCATCGCGTTTGCCAAAATCGTCGACGAGATCGGTCTGCCGAAAGGGGTCTTTAACCTGGTGCTGGGCCGCGGCGAAACCGTCGGCCAGGAGCTGGCGGGCAACCCGAAAGTAGCGATGGTCAGCATGACCGGCAGCGTCACCGCCGGTGAGAAGATCATGACCGCCGCGGCGAAAAACATCACCAAAGTGTGCCTGGAACTGGGCGGCAAAGCGCCTGCGATCGTGATGGACGATGCGGATCTGGAGCTGGCGGTGAAAGCGATTGTCGACTCGCGCGTTATTAACACCGGTCAGGTGTGTAACTGCGCCGAGCGCGTGTATGTCCAGAAAGGCATTTATGACCGCTTTGTGAACCGTCTGGGTGAGGCGATGAAAGCGGTGCAGTTTGGCAATCCGGCGGAGCGCACGGATATCGCGATGGGCCCGCTGATTAACGCCGCGGCGCTGGAGCGCGTCGAGCAGAAAGTGGCGCGCGCGGTGCAGGAGGGGGCGCGAGTGGCGCTCGGCGGCAAGGCGGTGGAAGGCAAAGGCTACTACTATCCGCCGACCCTGCTGCTGGATGTGCGCCAGGAGATGAGCATCATGCACGAAGAGACCTTCGGCCCGGTGCTGCCGGTGGTGGCGTTTGATTCTCTCGAAGACGCGCTGGCGATGGCCAACGACAGCGAGTACGGCCTGACCTCTTCGGTGTATACCCAGGATCTGAACGTAGCGATGAAAGCCATCAAAGGGCTGAAATTCGGCGAGACCTACATCAACCGCGAAAACTTCGAGGCGATGCAGGGCTTCCACGCGGGCTGGCGCAAGTCGGGTATCGGCGGGGCGGACGGGAAACACGGTCTGCATGAATATCTGCAAACTCAGGTGGTTTATCTCCAGTCGTAATATTGTGATTAGCGGGCAGCGAGGCTGCCCGCAATCAATTAAAGTGCGGCGAATTTATCGAGCGTGCGCACCAGTTGGGTGACAAAACCGTACTCGTTGTCATACCAGGCTACGGTTTTCACCAGCTGTACGTCTCCCGCCTCGGACACTTCCGTCTGCGTGGCGTCAAAGATTGAGCCAAAGTGCGAGCCGATCACATCTGAGGAGACGATCTCCTCGTCCGTATAGCCAAAGGATTCATTGCCCTCGGTCGCTTTTTTCAGCGCGGCGTGGATCTCATCGACGGTCACCTTTTTCTCCAGAATCGACACCAGCTCCGTCACCGATCCGGTTTTCACCGGCACGCGCTGGGCGTGACCTTTCAGCTTGCCACTCAGCGCCGGAATGACCAGCCCAATCGCTTTCGCCGCCCCGGTGGTATGCGGAATGATATTCTCCGCCGCCGCACGCGAAGCGCGCAGATCTTTCCCGCGCGGGCCATCGACCAGCGCCTGGGTGCCGGTGTAGGCATGGATGGTGGTCATGGTGCCGACCTTAATGCCGAAGGCGTCATGCAGCACTTTCGCCAGTGGGGCCAGGCAGTTGGTGGTGCAGGACGCCACCGAAATAATGGTGTCGCTGGCGTCAATGGTGTCGTCGTTGACGTTAAAGACGATGGTTTTCATATCGCCAGCGGGCGCGGAGATCAGCACTTTTTTCGCCCCGGCGTCAAGGTGGGCTTTCGATTTCTCCTCCGAGGTATAGAAACCGGTGCATTCCACCACCAGATCCACGCCCGCTGAGGTCCATGGAATGTGTTTGGCCTCTTTTTCGGCGTACACGGAGATCGATTTGCCATCGACAATCAGCGAGTCTTCGGTGAAATCGACGCTCCACGGGAAAGGACCGTAGTTCGAGTCGTGTTTCAGCAGATAGGCCAGCACTTTGGGGGAGGTGAGATCGTTAATCGCCACGACGGTGTTGCTGTCCTGAGTTTCAAGCAGACGGCGCAGGACGAGACGCCCGATGCGGCCAAAACCATTAATGCCAATTTTACTCATGGTTGACTCCTGTATGAACTGAACGATGCGACAGTTTGAAAACTCCTCCAGGCTTAGACCATGACGGCGGGTGAGGCAATTGAAGATGATTCATGCGCGGGCGAAGTTTTTGAAAACCCATAAAGAAAAGTTAATGAATTTTTAAGTAAAGCCCGTTATGTTGACGCTTTGTTCGACTTTATCCAGGAAATCATATGCGTAATAAATATACTGGCCTGCAAATTGGCATTCACTGGCTGGTGTTTCTTCTGGTCATCGTGGCCTACGCGGCGATGGAGTTACGCGGATTTTTCCCGCGCACCGCGCGTCCGGTGATCAATATGATTCATGTTTCCTGCGGGATTTCGATCCTGGTGCTGATGGTCGCGCGTCTGCTGGTGCGCCTCAAATTTCCGGCACCGCCGATTCAGCCTAAGCCAAAACCAATGATCACCGGGATGTCGCACCTCGGGCACCTGGTGGTTTATCTGCTGTTTATTGCGCTGCCGCTGATTGGCCTGGTGATGATGTATAACCGCGGTAACCCGTGGCTGGCCTTCGGTCTGGTGATGCCGCATGCGGCTGAAGCGAATTTCGACTTAGTTGACACCCTGAAATCCTGGCACGTGACGCTGGCAAACATCGGCTATTTCGTTATTGGGATCCACGCCTTTGCGGCGCTGCTGCACCATTATTACTGGAAGGACAATACGCTGCTGCGCATGATGCCGAAAAAGCGTTCCTGATAGTCTGCCGAACCCGCTCCCGAGAGCGGGTTTTTTGTCTGCGTTGCCGTCAAACATCCAGAAACTGATTAAGTGAATAAACATTCGCTCTTAAGGTGGGCTTTAACCTGATGATTTGCTTTAAGTCTGTTTAATTTCAATGATGAATATATCCATGACAAACAAAGGGTGACAGATTATAAATGCATTATCCAACGGACAGGGTGTATTCAAATCTGCAGTGCTGTGTGTTTACGGGACCTGACCGATGTCGGCAGGTCCTGGATTTTTTCTATTGAGAGTCAGTATTTATCTTGCAAAACTGACTTCGCGATACTTTTTATCTGCTCGTCAATCACCTGGAGAATAGGCTGGACCTCAGCGTCCATCACGCGTCGTTCTTTCAGTCTTATTTGTACCGCAGAGGGATAGTTGGGACCCCAAATATCGGCGTTATCTGCTGGCGCGACGAGTATTTTATACGGATAGAGGCAAATTAGTTTTTTCTCGAATGCTCTGCATACGTGCACAAAAGAGGTGTCTGGTGAAATAACCAGCGCACTTTCCTTTATGATTTGCGCCGCTGAGAAGAATGATGGCAGCGTATTTTTCGTGACATTTTTTGAATCGGAGATGGATTTTATTCTATGCTGTTCTCCGAGAATGACCATGTGGAATAAATCGTCATATTTCGCCATGTGCCGGGTAATGGCTGCGATTTGTTCATCAGAGAAAAAACGCTCACTGACGCTACCATAAGGAATAAATGAAATAATTTTTTTATGGGTGGTCTTTTCAATGAACTCCTGCGCGACCCTGGCATCCTCATCAGGAATGATGACGGTGTAATCGTAGTCTGTCGCAGCAACCCCTAAATGTTCGAACAGATCGAGATATCGCGTGCTGATATGCTCCAGCGGACGACTGATGTTCACAACCTCATCATAAATACGATACTTGCTGGTGAAACCGATGGTTTTATGCGGTTTGACCTGGCGGATTAAATTAAAAGTATCCACATTTGAGTGCGTCACTTCATGTGAGTCAACAAAGACAAAAGAGGGAAGGTCTTTTAGCGTCCTCAGCAACGCTTTTTTGTTTTTATTATCATAGAAGTATAGAGCTTCTAAATTATCCCACTCCTTGAACAGGAAATGAGTTCTTTTATCTGCAATAACAGAGACTTTGAAATTGTTTCTCACCAGCGTCTCAATCACTCCACCAATGACGATAGCGTCACCGATCCCTTTACCGATAAAAGGGATGACTAAGTTCTTTGTCTCTGACTCACGTCCGGTTTGGGAAGTACGACCCTGTGCGGCTATCGAGCTCAACAGTCTCAGTTTTAACTTCAGTTTTGTTCGTTTTAAATAATAGTTTTTAGAACGGTTTGCTTTCTTAATCCATCGAATCATGAATGACTCCCTCAAAAAAATCTTTGGCGTCAGTTTGTTTTGCGCCAGTTTCATTCATTTTACCCAACCCGCGGGCAAGATTTTCTAAGCTTAACGCTCACTGGGCGGCCATAAAAAGTATAGGTTCGGACATCCCGCGCGGGGATAAGTTCTGCACTGACTACGTCTGCGGGTTCTGCCATCTGCGCACCGGTGAGTTCAATTATATCTTTTCTGGGATGTGCTAAAAACCACGAAAAATATGAGGTTTGCAGGTTTGCATTAATAAAGTTACTATACCCCCCTACAGTAGTGGGGTTTATATATAACTTATTGATATAATTGATTTATTTTAGATATTTTTGTTTTTAGGGGCATATTGGGGGCAAACCCTAATCGCTCGTTCAACAGCTCCACCTGCTCACCGTCAAACTCCTTGATCCATGCCGAATATACCCGATACACCATTTCAGCGTCTTCGTGCCCGAGTTGGCTGGCAATAAACGAAGGGTTTGCTCCTGCCGCCAGTGACCAGCAAGCGTAAGTGTGGCGTGACTGATACGGCGTGCGTCGGCGAATACCGGCTTTTTTCACCGAAGCATCCCAGCGGTCGGTAATGGACTGCGTCGAAAAATACTTACCAGGATTTTTTGTCCCCAGGCGCGGCAAAAACACAAAACGCTTCTTCTGTACTTCAGTTTTACCATACTCCCTGAAATGCTGGACGATCTCCGTTTCAGGCAGATGGCCAGTCAGGGCATACTGAGCACGCAGCGCATCAAGCGCAGGAGCGAGCAGGGTGATTATCCGATCCCCGGCCTTTGTCTTGGGCGGTACAAAATCGCCCTGGCCCGTCAGATTGCGCTGGATGTGGACCTTTCCGGTTACCAAATCAACATCATCCCAGGACAGTGCGGCAATCTCACCGTGGCGGGGGCCAGCACCTATGGCAAACTGCCACATGTTTTTGTCCTGCCCCGTCAGTGCCAGCATCATCGTGGCGTATTCGTCGCGCTGCAGCGGATCGGGTTTCTTACGGTCCTTGTGCAGCTTTGTGATGTGCTCAAACGGTTTATCGGTGATGAATCGGCTACGGTGAGCAAAGCGCAGGATCTGACAGGTCAGTGAAATATAGTCGTTAACCGTGTTAACACTGCGGCCAGTCTTTTTTCTCTTGTTACCCTCAGAGTAAAAGCTTTCTCCACGCAACAGCTCCTTTCTGTACTGCATCATGTCGCTGTGTGTGATGTCGGCAATTAGCGTGTTACCACCGATGATCTTATTCATCGTCCTAAGCTGCGCCTTAATTCTCGACATGGTGTTTCTTGAAATATCCTCTTCTTTGGCATCCAGCCAGAGTTCGGTAAGTTCGTCCCAGGTATAAGCAACACGCGTAGATGTAAATTTTTTGACGCTTTTCGACTCAGGGAAGCGACGAGCGTAATCGAATTCACCCAGCTGTATTTCACTTACGATGAGCGCGCGCAGGTTTCCCGCTTTTTTGATATTTGCAGGAGTGACCATCCAGCCCTTCAGCACTTCACGGCAGCGTTTGCCGCGAAAGGTGAAAGTTAACCGGATCTTTCCATTGTGAATTTCAACACCTGTTGGGAAGGTCATTACAGCTCCTGCACTAACTGATTTATGCGAGGGTATCAACGCAGGGGGGGCGGCAAACTAATACCACCAGCGACTGACGAGCAGGGCATACGTAACGCTAAACAACGCGTAAAGCGCATCTTCAGCTTGGGTGGGCCTCGTTACGTCAAGATGGCAGCAGAGCTATCAGACGTCGCTTTGCGAGCCATGCCAACACGCAAGCGCATAGAGCTGGAAGAACCTCATTCGCCTGAACTGGCTAAAGCGAAAGTCATGGAGTCGTTCGGTGCGGCTATGTCGGCTGTTGCGGTCAGATGCCCCACAGCAACAGTGAAGCTGAACAGGCTTATCGACGAGCTTCAGGCGTTGATTCCAATAGCAGAATTACTGATGTCAGTTTGAGTGGCGGGATCACCCGTAATGATTTCGCAGGAGTAGCAGTATGAGTATGTCCTTGATGGTTCAGGCCATGAAAGCGAGGGTGGGAAATCCCCTCCGTAAGCTGGTGCTGATAAAGCTGGCAGATAACGCCAGTGATACGGGGGAATGTTGGCCGGCAGTGGCAACGATAGCGTATGAATGCGAGATATCTTCTCGCTCAGTTCAGACACATATCCGGCAGCTCGTGAAAGATGGATTTGTTCGTGTTGAAGAGCGAAGAGATTCAAGCGGCGTTAACCGATCCAATATCTATCATCTGACCTTTAACAATGAGGGTGAAAATCCTGCACCCTATCAAAAACAGGCTCAAAAGCAGGGTGCAGTAGCTGCATCCTATGGTGCAAATGGTGCAGGGGGGGAGGGTGCAGGAGATTCACCCAGAATCAGTCAGTTATTAGATCCAGTCAAAGAACCTAAAACCCCCCTTAATCCCCCCAAGGGGAATTTGGCGAAAACTAAATTCGATCCTCTCGCGGTTGAACTTCCTGATTGGCTCTCCTGCGCGTTATGGGTTGAGTGGGTGGAGTATCGCAAGGCATTACGTAAGCCGATAAAAACACCTCAGGGTGCTAAAGGCTCGATTATGGAACTGGAGAGATATCGAAGCCAGGGCATTCCTCCTGAAGTGGTCATTCGTCACAGCATCGCCCGGGAGTATCAGGGGTTATACCCGCCAAGCAATTTCAACATGGCTCAGACGAGCCGACCTGACATTATCAGCGTTTCAAAACCAGATAGCTCAATTCCTGACGGCTTCACGGGGTGAACATGCGCGATATGGCTGACGTGTTAATACGGCTTCAGAAAATTGTTCCTGCCGGAGTACAGCCCAAGTTCTCCAGTGCTGAGGAGCTTATGGCATGGCAACAGGAGGAGGCGCGCAAGCACTCAGAAAAGCTGAACCTGGAGAACAGCCGTACCAGGTTAGAAAAGACATTCGGGCGCTCGGGCATTCGTGAACGTTATCAAAACTGCTCGTTCAAAAATTATTCGGTAGAGAATGATGGCCAGCGCAAAGCGTTGTCGTATGCAAAGTCATGGCTGAACAATTTCGGATCCGGTTGCGCATGTTTCGTTTTCAGTGGCAGCCCTGGGACGGGTAAAAACCATCTTGCTGCAGCGATAGGAAATGCTCTCCTGGCTCAGCACAAAAGCGTTCTGATTATTACCGTTGCTGACCTCATGACCGAGTTCAAAGCAGGGTTTAGTGGTGGTAAAACAGAGGCTCACCTAATGGAGCAGATGTCGCGCGTCGATTTGCTTGTTCTCGATGAAGTTGGCGTTCAGATGTACTCACAATACGAAAAGGTCATATTGCATCAGGTGATTGATCGACGTACGGCAATGCTAAAACCGGTTGGGATTCTGACCAATCTGAAGGAGGTAGAGTTGACTCAGGCCACAGGTGAGAGGGCACTGGATCGCCTTCGAATGGGAAGTGGGTTATGGGTTAATTTTGACTGGAGAAGCTATCGAAGAAGAATTGATTCTTAGAAAAAAATGACGTTGACTTAAAAAAGCAACGTCATGAATAAGTTATGCATGACAAAGATTAATAAACACATCAATCTGTTTGTTTACTATTTAATTTTGCTTCTGAATAAACCCCCCATTTTTTATTAAGCCTCTTTTGGACAAGATTGTAAATCTTTGGAAATGTTGCCGGGGCTTTTTCGATAGCTGAGTTATAATCAAGCATCAAAAGTAGAACATCAGATTCAGGATACTCCTTAGCTGAAATTGACTCCACTCGGGTGAATATTTCTTCAATAGTGGTTGCTGCGTTTTTATAAGAAAGGAATAACCCAAATGCGTCCGTTGAAATAATAAAAACCATCAAGGCAATCATGGCGCGAGATATGGATATTAAACTTTCGGAGTCAAATAACGTAATTGCAGCACCAGTAACTAGAAACATTAAAATCACAAGAGTAAATAGCAGTACCCCCATCATTTTTGCGCTAGCTTTCTGTAGGTAACATGTCCAATAGGCTGATTCTTCGATCATTTCAGCTAAGCGTTTATAACTAGGTTTTTCGCGGGTCGAGAAATGGTCTTCTTCTCGACGCAGGAATCCTTTTTTTATGTCGACGTTAAATTTGTCTCTAATACGAAGGTTTTGACCAGCTGAAGGCATGGCGTTTAAGCCACTAATCAATAGTACCGCACGTCTGGCTTGGTCCCCTGCAGCACGATGTTTTTGCTGGTTCTGGCTTAGGAAAAACCAACACAGCATACATATCAAACCAGCCATGGCGAACCAAAATAATGTATAATTTTTATTGCAATATACCGAAGCAGCCGCGAGGATAGATATGATAAACTGGCATGCCATCATTCTTGTTTGTAAACGCTCGGCTTCGTCTGATTCAGCTCTTTGATAGCTTAGAAGTCTATTTACCCCAAATTCACTTTCAACTTCCTGTAATCTATTTTCTATGAATTCTTTCTTTCCTAACATATAACTTTTAATATCATTTCCATGAGTTGCAGCTAACGTTTTTTTTAGGTTAGCATATTTGTTTGAAAATTCACTGTCGATATTTAATTCATTTTTAAAAATAAGCATATCTCTACCCCAATGTCGTTGAGGTTCACAGATATGTATATGATATTTATGTGAATCATCAATGTATTTTGTTAAAAAATATCTAGGTGTATCATCACTTTTTTCATTTACTTCGTATCCTAAATTTTTTAGTTCGTTAACAATTCTTTCAATTTCAGCCCATTCACAAAGTGATATTAGTATATCAATAATTGGCTTTCCGCAAAGCCCATTTACGGAAGTTGAACCGACATGATCGATGTATACTGTTGAAGGTTTGAGGGCGTTTTTTATTTTTTCAGCCTCTTCTAAAAACAGATTTTTCCAGTCTGGATTATACTCGCTAATAATGATTTTATTCACCAACAACTCCAGTTCATTAAAAATTATAAAATCTTTCCAACTCAACATTGCCTACTTATTGGCTATATCAAAGAGGAAAAATAAAATCGCACTACAAACAGAAAAACGTTATCTAACATGATATTACGCTAAGCATTTCAATCCAACAAAAGATTGATGGTTCGATACCCTGTTCGACGTGGTTTGCGCTTGAATCGCGCAGCTGATACTTCTCTTAACATGTAATACCTACCAAAAAGAGTAGGGTACCTTAAGTGCTTCTTAGCTTTAAAAAGATAAAGCTTTTTATACCTGTGTATCAATAAGTTGTTAGGCTTGATTATAAAATAGACAACTAAATTAATAGCTTAATCTTGGTCAAAAATTAGCTTTTATGACTGGAAATTATAACTGTATATGTATACAGTGTTTTCATCTCGTGAGTTAAGAGACGTAAAGAGAATTGACTGATCAGTCAGTACTTATAGAAATTCAAAGTCAGGACGCGCGAGGAAGACAAAGGGACAACCTCTGAGAGAACAGGAGATAAGCGGGTGTACATTCCAGATCATCTAATATTGGGTATACACGACAGCACTAGGTCACTGGTTATTCGCAGAAATCGAGATGGTTCCTTCAAAGATGGGTTTGTGATGCGTCCTGACGAGTTTGTAGCTAGCTTGGCGCTGGTGGATGAGGCGCGCAAGCTTGTTGCACCTGAAGAGCGTCAAGGGGATGACGACTAATAGTCTTTTGATTTATAATAGCAATCGGGTCTGAACAACCCTGCTGAAACACTGTGCCACCGGAGAAAACGATGGCACAGGTAATACAACTCTTTAAATCTTCACCCACCACTCTGACCACGGCTACGCCCGAGGCCAGCGATTTTTTGCAACGTATCAAAATCGGCGTGTGGCTTAACTGCGACGTTAAGCAAGCCAGAAACTACCTCTTCCATAAGCGCTTCTTCGCTCTGCTCAATCTTGGGTTCGAGTACTGGACACCCACCGGAGGGGCGATTACCCCCGCAGAAAAAGAGTATCTGCATGGGTACGTTCGTTACCTGATCTCGATGGCCGGCAATGACGATCTCCTTTTAGAAACTGAGAAGGTTTACAACGAAACCCACGGGCAGTGGCGAACAAAAGAAGCGGCAATCACCAAATCGTTCGAAGCCTTCAGAAAGTGGGCCGTTGTTGAGGCTGGTTTCTTCGATACGTTCATCCTCCCTGATAACACTATTCGCCGAGAGGCAAAATCGATCTCGTTTTCAAACATGACGGAGGCCGAATTTTTCCAGGTCTACAAAGCAGTTTTTAACGTCCTGTGGAACACCATTCTCTTTAAAAAATTCCGCAACTATCAGGAAGCCGACAACGTAGCTATGCAGCTGCTGGAGTTCGCTGCATGAAGAGAAAACCGAACTTGCGAAAGGCGGCGGAAGGAAGGGAGTGCACAATTCGCATCCCAGGCATCTGCAACCACAATCCCGAAACCTCATGCCTCGCACATTACCGGCTGTCGGGTACGTGTGGTACCGGATGCAAACCTGATGATGAACAAGGCGCTATTTCCTGTAACGCCTGTCATGACGTGATCGACGGTCGCGTTAAAACAAAAGAATACACCTACGAGGAACTTCGGCTTATGCACGCTGAAGGCATTCTTCGCACACAAAAAATCTGGCGAGATGAGGGGTTACGATGAACGCGCAGCAACTGGAATATGTACGCATTCAGCTACGCGCTGCGCTGGCTGATGGCTCAGGCGGCACTAAAGGGCAACTGGAGGCGTTCGCAGAGCATCCACCTGCTGATAAGAGCGTGAACCCACGCAAACATATTCACGTTGTTGAACTTGATAACGGTCTCGGTGGAGTTCATCGTGTTAAAGCAGAAAATAGTGCTATCTACGTCCTCGAAACCCGTAGCCGTCGTCGTCCTATGACTCCTATGGGGGATATTGCCTTTACTACTTGTACTTGGCGTAGAGCATTATTAAAGTTGGAACCCATCCAGCAAGCATGGCTTAGATATTGTTACGGTTTCGACCTTCACTTCGAGCTTCAAGTGCAAATATGTCGGCATATTTGGGAGCTATACACTAAACATAATGGTAAACAAAAAATTCAGAAACGAGTCGAGAAAAGATTGATACAACTTGTGTGGTTAGCTGTTCAAGAGGTCGCTGCAAATAATATTAATGATACTTATAAAAATTATGCTTCAAGCCATTTGGCTAGTTTTTTATCGATCCATCGTGATTCTTGGTATCAAACGTATAGTACACCTTGGAAAGAATTTAAACACCTTTGTAACTTGCTGGACACTATTTCATTAAAAAATCTTGCAAAAGATCTTAAGTGAACAACTCGAATATTGATAAGTAACAACCATAGGATAACAAGTTTCGCCCCTACAATTGGGGCGAAATCAAGAAGGTTTAATCAAAGAAATGTGATAAAGTCTTCATCACTTGACTCAACAGTATTAGTCTTAATTGTCGACGCCTGAAAATAATCACTATCATCATTTTCTAATGAACGAGTAACTAATGTACTGGTTAATCTGTCCAAGTCATCGCTACTATGATGTGAAGCGAGGTGAATATAATCATCATCTTTCGCTTCACTAGTTTTGGTTATTGTAGTAAAGTCACTAAAATTAAGGCAATCATCGTCATTGGACTCAATCGTAAACGTTTTTCTCGTTGTATCACAGATTGAGCCACCGAAAGGTATAATCTCGGTTGTTTCACTATATAACATAATGTATGGCTTCATTTTATCAACCTATTGTTTAGTTAAGGATGTGTAACTTTGTAAGTAAAACAGTGTGCCACTATTGTCATTTTCAGCATTGTTGTAAAAAATTGTTGTGCTAATCAACAAGAAAAAGCCCAAGAGTATAACTCTGAAGGAACGCATTTCTGTATTTTTTGTCAATCCAGCATAGTATTTTACATCATCAGTGCTAGCTGCCCAGTCAAAATAAAGGGCTTTGGTCAGTGCATATGTTGTTTTACTTTTACGCAAATCTTTAAAAGAAGAACGTATGAATCCGGAAATGGAAACAGAGCGCCGCAGTAATAATATTAAATCTAACAAATCTAGTAGGTTAATAAATGCAATATAATAGATCAAATAAGTGGTTATGTTTAACTGGAATTCAATAAGTTTGGAGTATGCGTAAATCAATGCTGCTGAGAATGCAAGAGTTATTGTTGTGTAATAGTTTAATTTGTCAAAAATGTTACTCAAGGAATCATTATTTTCAGAGATTCTAATCTTTAAAAATTCCTCTTGCATGGCTTTATCATCATTATTTATTTTTTGCAGCGTTTGAACTTCATATGTGTCAGTCATTGCTTGAAGTTCAATATCAGTTTTTCGATGCTGAACCTTGTCAAAATGAAGAGCTTTTATGAAGTTCAACTCACTAAACTTAAATGTTTGCGGGCTAAATAAAAAGGTGATTATGTAAATCTTGATAGTCCCTACATTTAAAGCGACGAGAGAAAGTCTGAATGTGTTTTTTCTTGTAACTAAATTAGGTATAATGGTATCGAAATTCTCATCAATTGATATGTGAACAATAGGATTAACATTGAACATCTTCAATATGATAAACATTATATTTTTAATCATTGCAAGTGTTCCATTATTTTTTTGCTAATATCTAGGCCTAACTCCATTTCTAGCCAAACCCATTGGCCATTTGCATTTACTTCTAAGAAATACCACTCTCTATCTTTAACAATAAAATCGAAGCATCCAAACTTAAGGCATAAATTTTTCATAAGGAGTAAAGATTTTTCTTTTATATTAGAAGGGATGTCAATAATTTCATATTCGATATGATTATTATCTTTCCTCCAGTCAATCGTATTTCGAGAGACTATCTTTACAGGGTAAAAATACTCGTCTATAACAGTAACGCGGACCTCATAATCTTTTGATTGATAGTTCTGGAAGTAGCATGGGGAATATTTTAACGCATCAGTACTTTTACTGTAATCAACAAAATTAGTCTGGACATATTCTTTCGTACTCCCATGTTCGATTAAACCTGATGATAATGGCTTGACTATAGGTTTTTTCAATTCATTTTGCACGTAGTCTATGTTATTTGTAATCAACGGGGTAGGTATTTGGAATCCTAAGTTAAATGCAGTTCTTAATTGAAAAATCTTATTGTCTGCTTTTCTGAGGATAGAGGGCTTTGTTAAGCACGTTCCACTAAATGCTTCAGTTATTCCATCTGCAAAAGCAAAAACCTCTCTGTAAATATGAGAGTGATAAATGTTACTTATACACTCCGGTAACGATTCTGGGGTAGGCTTTCTGTAGTATATTGCTGAACAATTTTCTTCGGAAAGAGTTAATCCTTCCATATTAGTGATATGAAAACCTTTTCTATTAAAGAAGATTTTATAATTAGAGAATTGATCAACGTTTAATCTGAAAAACTTATCAGTAGCATGCCGCTCTCTCAGATAGTCAATCGTTTTGTCGAAGCTAGAGCTGATAGTTAGAATCATAACAACCTCCATGTGTTTATGTTATAAAATGTTTTGAAAAGTTGCAAATTATTAACAATGCAACCTCCACTTGACAATCCAAAGCCTATCTTGAGGAACTTGAGAGTTCATCTACAGGATACGAACACAAGCTATAGATTGCAAAACCCTACATTTTATGTCATCTTAATAGGCAATTCTGATATGATGCCTTAGTTGTACATAACCTTGAACTTATGCCTTCTTACTTTTACCTACATTCGTCTTACAAGGGTTCTAACCCAAGACATCACGGTTTCTATTGCCCAATCAGTTTGATATAAATTTAATTCTCGCATTTCACCATTTCCGGCGCCATGAGACAGAGGATTTCTCACTTCTCTAAAGAAGCCTTTTAGCAAGTTAGCTTCCCACTGAGAAATAAATGCACCGTTCTTGGCATTGCTGAGGTTGTCTATGTAATTTGCCGCCCCTCTTTCGGTGCCACTAGTCCATTTTTTAGCGTCGGAAATAATTTTAATAGTGCTTTCTAAGGCCCTACCAGCGTACAGTGCCGGATCTTTTTGATTTGAATCTCGACGATCGATGGCTTCTTTTATGTCCGTGTCAACATTCCTCCACTGAGGATGCTCTAAAAGCTTCCAAAAAGGTTTAGAAATACTCTGTTCAATAGTCTGATCTATTGCAAGCTGAAAATACCCGTTATGCACACTCAAAGGGCACAAAGATCTTCTAAAGCGTTCATTGACTTCTTCTATTATCTGATTGAAGCGCTCATTGATCTCATTATTGATACTTACCAGACCTTCTTTTCTACTTCCAGGTAAATTAATTGTATTTGAAGTTCTTGGTAGTATTGGTTGGTTTAGAAGAGAGTTAAGTGTGTGCGGAAGGTTGTTATTTATATTTTGTATCTCATCAAACCTTTTGCGAAAAACTAATTCGACTACATTCAATCTTTCTTTGATAAATGAGTCTGAGTTGTTTCTTGCATCGCATTGCTGTAGAACAAATTGTTCACACACATAGTCCCAGCCCCAAAATCCGCTGACTGGAAAGCCTGACTGATTTTTGTAGGAGTAATACCTCGGAGCTAACTCCTTCAGACCAATCTCCCTTGCCACTTGGTCGTGTATTGCTTTCCAGCTTTCTTCATTCTTTTTATTAACAGATCCAGAAGAAGCATAATATGGTAGAGCTTCTTTAGCTAAGCCAAAAAGCTGGGTGAGCAATTTTTGCTCATTTGTGCCATAAGAAGCCCAGATTATCTGTTCGCGATATCGTTCAGAAAAAACGTCAACAAGCATGTTGCATTCCTCTATTTTTAAGTTAACACCTTGATTTTATTTGTTTCGTAAATGATGGGGCATCAAGGCTTCACGTAGGATGATCACAATACTATACTTCACATTTTTACTTACAAGCTTGAAGCGGTAAAGAACACATTTTTCAGGAGAGCACATTGCGCCGTCCAACTAACCTGGGGTGGTTTGTTGGGTAGTGTGCTCCCCTGTGGATCTGTTAAAATTCCTCCATCACACAGGAGGAACTATGGGTTGGCAAGGCATACCTTTTCTGATGAAAGGCGATGAGGTTTTCTATCACGCTGAGATTATATTAAATAAATTACCTAAGATTGTTTTAGAAATCCCTGAAAAAGGCGGTGGTCTTGAGGCGTTTCTTACTGCCTTAGTAGCTGGTGTAATACCTGCTTATGTCGCATATAGGGCAATGAAATCTAATACGCAGTTGGTTACTCAACAACAAATTCAACAGGGTGAAATCGCTGATAAAACCATTAAAGCGCAAGTTGTTGCAGCTAGTAGGCAGACCTGGATTAATGAGCTAAGGGATCTACTCTCTCAGTATGCGGCAGATAACCGTGTATGCCTAAAGCGTCACTGGGATTATTACCTTACTGATACACTTTTTCGTCAGTATCAAATGACTGACGAAAATATACGTAATGAGGTTTTTCTCGAAGAGCGCCGCAATGCTATCAGTAAACTAGACGATGCTTACCAAGCCAGGGAGGAAATATTAAGCAGAATACATTATGTGAAGAATCGAATTTTGCTGATGCTCAACCATGATGAACCAGAATGTGTTGCTTTAATAACAATGATGAAATCTATTGAAGCAAAACCAGGAGAACTTAAGGCTGATGATTTCGATAAATTTAAAGTTGTCAGTGCACGACTATGGGTTGAACTGGATGCATTCATTGCTGCATCTCAGAAATATTTAAAAAGAGAGTGGGAAACCATTAAAGCTTCCCTCTAAATAAAGATTTTATAAATTAACCACGCAATTGCGTGGTTTTTTTATGCCTGCAATTCGGGAGGAATCATGCAGAACTACACCCCGCCAGGCGGCTGGGGTCCGGTACTTCATTTTTTACATAAGCACCGCCTGTCAATTCAGGCAGCTCTTACGGCTTTCTGTATAGCTATAGCTTTTTCCCTATGGGATGGGCTGGCGTGGCGACGCGCAATAAATGCTGGCTTTATCTGTTTCTTTGTAGCTCTGGCCGTTTCAGCTTTTTTGGAGCAGTTAGGGGTTTCAGACATCGACTGGTCTTTTGTTGTGGGGGTCGCTGTTGGTGGTGCGGGAGCCGATAGGTGCCGTTCTCTGATTAATGCGGCAGTGACGTTATTTGCAAGTAAGAAAGGTATCAACGATGACCAAAGATGAAATTATTAATGGTCTGCTGGAGCGTGAAGCGGGTTACGTAAACCATCCCTCTGATAAAGGCGGCCCCACTAATTGGGGGATCACTGCAAAGACTGCCCTGGCTCATGGCTACAGTGACGTCCGCTCCCTGACTAAAGAACAGGCTCGCGCTATTTACGAGGCTGATTACTGGTATGGGCCGCGATTCGATCAGGTTGCGGAACTATCACCGAAAATCGCAGACGAGCTTTGCGATACCGGTGCGAATATGGGCCCGTCTGTCGCAAGTAAGTTTTTCCAGCGCTGGTTATCGGCTCTGAACCTGCGCGGCAAACTCTATCCTGACCTTGATCCCGATGGGCGAATTGGTCCGCGAACTATCACCGCGTTAAAAGCTCTTCTGCGGCATCGTGGAAGGGATGGTGAGACTGTCGTTCTTCGCGGTCTTAATTCAAGTCAGGGCGCCCGTTATCTGGATCTGGCTGAATCCAGGGAAGCCAACGAGGACTTTATTTTTGGCTGGATGCTAAACCGTGTTGAAATCCCCTGTAAATAAGCGCCCTCAATGGACGCACAGACAGCTGCGGCGCGGCGCAAAGATGGCACTTGTTACCTTACTGGTGCCTTTTTTATTGGTGGGGTGTGCGACGGTGGAAAGAACCTGTGGCTGGATAAAAACAGCTTCAGAGGGTTGTGATGTGATAAATAAGCGCAACAACTGCTGAAAATTGTACCTATGCCAAGTTACAATTATCTCCTAAATCAAGGAGGTTTCTATGTGGCAAACGGTTTCTAACTGGCCTTGGCCAACGATCTGGTCGGCAGTGTCTGCAATATTTACAGCCGCGGCGGTGTTAGTGGCTGGTTTTGCATTACGTGTTTGGAGGCAACAAGAAGCATTAAAGGCAAAAATGGCTTTAAAAATGGCTGTTGCTGATTATGCGAATGCTCTTTCTCAGTTGCCTGTAAATCTTGCGACACCACAAATTCGTATAGAAAAGAGATCAGATTTGCGGGATTTGCGCCATAAATTAAATGCTATCAATAATGCATTTTTGGTGTGCGAGCATATGTTAGAAAGCTACCCTCGTGTTATCAGTTGCTGCCGTTCTTTGCCTGAGACACACAAACAATACGTGAGAGGGTTGGATAACAATATTCAGGCGAAATATTATTGTCACCTTCTGCTGTCTCAACAATTTGTTTTCAAATAAAAGTCGAGTTTTATCGGCTCTGCTTTATAACATCTCTAACATAGGTGTTGCTTGGCGGATCTACATCATCAATTCCCCAGCACTTTCCTAAATCACCTAGCAATCTTATTAGGCATTACAGAAGCTCCTCGTGAGGGGCTTCGATAATGTTTATCCCACAGAACGGATAAACGCGGCGATATCCTTTGCTGAGGATATAAAGGGGCTAGTGGTTCCCTACCGCGCACCCTGCACACGACCGCCAGCGGCTTTCATCTTGTGAGAACGGAGCTGTATGAACGATAAACTGAAAATCGTATATCGCCCGTTAAAGGAACTAACGCCATATGCGCGAAATGCCCGAACCCATAGCGGTGAGCAGGTAGCGCAACTGGTTGCCAGCATCGAGGAATTTGGCTGGACGAATCCCGTATTGATTGACTAGAACGGCGAGATCATCGCTGGTCATGGTCGCGTTCTGGCTGCTGAGGCCATAGGCATTGTCTCTGTGCCGACAATAAAGCTGACGGGCCTGACTGAGGAGCAGAAATGCGCCTACCGGCTGGCAGATAACAGACTGCCGCTAAACGCTGGCTGGGATAGTGATCTGCTGAAGCTTGAAGTAACTGATTTGCTGGATGCGGATTTTAATCTTTCCCTGACGGGCTTCACTCAACAGGAGATTGACGATCTGCTGGTGGTCATCGATCCGCCAGGGGGCGATATCGTTCTGAAGCGTTACCCGTTGCAGGGCATCACGACGGATATGGTTTACGCCGCCACCATGTCACAGCCTTTTCAGGGGGAGTGGGCCGAGGGTCTGGAAACCGACAGGATGACCCGCATCGTCAATGCTGTTCGTCATGGCTAACTTACAGACAAAGGTATAGATGTTTGTTAACAATGAGATTTTTGATAGTATTATTCCTGCTTTATTTGTCGGTAAGAGTTTCATCTACTTATTTTTGCCTTTCTTAGAACAATGTAAGCATCTTTAAATTTGGAAATGGAGTGTTAATGGATATGACAAAAAAAATTGCAGTATTGTTGATTGCTCTTGGTGTTTCAGGTTGTGCAGGGATGCGCGTACCTGATTACAATCAAATTAAAACTAATCCACACTATGCCGAATGTCGCGAAAATGCAGCTGAAGTATATAAAAATAATGGGTATAGCAAGTTGGCAAATACTGTCATTTTAGGTATGAATGACAGAAAGGCTCAGGCAATAGTCAGTGGTTGTGTAGTCGCAATGGACAAGAACAGTATTGAAGAAATCAAAGCGGACCTTAACAAAAAAGCTACGACGTATGGTATTATTGGTGGCGCCTGCTATGATTCAACATGCAAGATTGATAATGAGCAGGAATTGAAGGCATATATTTTGGGTAGCTATTATGCGTCAGCTAAAAAATTCCCTGGTGAAATGAAAGCTGAGTTCTAGGATTTAAAAGTAAAAGGGGTTTCGACCCCTTGTTGATTATTGTTTGAATTAATGGCGAAATTACGTTGCAAATGTGATTGTTATCATTACAATTTCGCTATGTTAATGGTGTTGTATTTTGCAATTATGATGAGGACGATATGGAAGAACCAGAAGATACAAATCAACTATTTTTAGATGACTTGACTCAACTTGCAGATCCTCTCTCACCACAAATTTTAGGTGATGTATCAAAAGAGTTAGTGATAGAGTTTTTCTCAGTGTTCTCGCGATTTGAGCATGCAATGAAATGTGGCGATTTTTCCAAAAAGTCTCCGAAAGGTGATTGGATCGAGCCCGATTGGATATCGTTATGTTCTTCAATCGGGTTGAGATTAAACTCTATTAATGTCCCCATTTTACAAGAGAGTATTAATTTTCTAGCGAATACGCCACCAAAAAAACAAAAGTCAAGTTATGAATGGGAGGTTAGCCATTTCCCAAGTCAACTTACTAATATGGCCTCTAAGGCTTTGTGGGCGGCCAAAAATGTTCGTAATAATCTTTTCCATGGAGGCAAGTTTTTCGCAATCGATAAAGAACGTGATGAAGATCTTATACGCCACTCTCTTATAATCATTAAAACATGTATTTTAGTGGTTCCCACATTACGGGAGTGGTATGAAATGCCACCATTTCAAGAACACTAACCCGCTTCAACGAGTTTTTAAAAGATGAGGACTTATATGGATATAATAAAAGGCTTGGTGGTTAAAAATCCACTTGATGAGTAGAGAGTTATAGATTTATTTGGGTGTATGATTTGTGGGTAAGTTGAAAAATGTTTAACTATGCCCGCAATAAAATTGATAATCGCTATTGTTAATGGTCAATAAATAGCGATTATTTTTTGTCTCAAATAGGGGTTATGGTGACGGAATATTTACCATTCATCTTTTGAGAATCGCCGGAGACTATTAGTGCCTTACTTTCCTCTGAGTAATCGTAAGACTGGAAACGTATGGTGAAATCCATGTGATAGTCTTCCGCAATTAAATCACCTTCTTCTGTAATGCTTATTTTTCCTTCGTCAAATCCGTTTCGGGTAATTGTAACCCTTGTTTGTTCAGTAGCATTTTTACTTTTGCTTCTATAATGAATGAGAGCATCGAAATGCAAGTTTCCAAATTGATCTTTCTCTAACTCATGCTCTTCCATAAAAGTGCTTATTGCTTCAAAAGACTCCATTGACTCTCCTTAAGTTAAACTTTGGTCGATACTTCATGCTTTATAGGGTTGAATAACTCCTGATGGAACAAGGTTACCTTCCTCATGCTTTTAATTCAAGGGGTTATAGTGAGGTTGTTCCTGTGAAATATGTTTTTTTCAATTGAACATCACAGTTTAAGGATTATAGGTGATAAATGACAGATACATTCATTTGGCCCACGCAGGTCTCACCAACTGCAACTGAAACAATCAATTTATACACAGTACAATTCGGAGACGGATACGAGCAAGTGGCTGTTAACGGTATTAACAATGTATCTGAACAGTGGGATCTAACCTGGACAGGTCAGAAGAATGACGTAGCTGCGATTCGTGCGTTTCTTCATTCGCACGCCCATCAATCATTCTGGTGGTCGAATCCGTGGGGTGAGAAAAAACTCTACCGGGTAAAACCAGACTCAATAAAACCGACCTTTATATCAGGGAAAGTCATCACCCTGGCCTTTTCCTTCAAACAGGCCTTCGCGCCTTAATCGTCAAATCTCTCCACCAGCCGCGTATGCGGCTTTTTTTATGGAAAAATTTTATGGGTCTAAATGCTGATTTCCAGGCGCTGGAGCCTGGCGAAAAAATCCAGCTAATCGAGGTTGATGGAACATCCTTCGGGATGGATAAGGTTCTTCGATTCCACGCTTACAACATCCACTCTGAAGGCTGGGCATCGTTTGCTGCTGACAATCTCCCTTCAATCATCTGGCAGGGTAACGAATACGATCCACATCCCTACGAAGTGACGGGTCTGGAATTATCTGGTTCGGGCCCACAGCCGACGCCGACTCTTTCAGTGGGGAATATCTCTAACTACGTCACGGCGCTCTGTCTGCAGTATGACGACATGGTGAAGGCTAAGGTTCGCATTCATACCACGTTCGCTAAATATCTTGATGCAGCTAACTGGGTGCATGGCAACCTGAATGCCAACCCGAACGAAGAACGTGCGCAGCTTTTCTATATCAATGCCAGAACCGCAGAATCGCGCGTACAGGTCGATTTTGAACTGTGTTCACCCTTCGATATTCAGAATCTCCAGCTGCCGGCAAGGCAAATTCTCCCCGTGTGTACCTGGTGTCTGCGTGGCTGGTACCGCACTGGTAATGGCTGCGACTACAACGGCACGAAGTATTTTCAGAAAGACGGTACGCCAACGGATAACCCTGCTCTGGATGTGTGCGGCGGCCGTATGCAGGATTACCGAATGCTCTTCGTTGTCTACGGCCTCAATGGTGCGCGACTGGGTGGTACCATCAGGCATGTTCATAACCAGACGAGCACCGGCCTCATAGTCAATGGAGCGATCGAGAGTCACGACGCGCCCCTTAATCGCCTTCATGCGCCCGCCGTTCTGAATACCGGCACGGAATGGATCGGCAACCCCAATCACCTGCGACGGCAACGGTATGTAGCCATCAAGCCCCACACCAAATGTTACAGAGCCGTGTTTAACGCTCGACAGCAGCGCCCAGCGGCCGCGTCGGTGCGCCTCACTCTGTTTTGTGCAGCCTATGGCCGTAAGCGTGAGCTGGTTAACCTGGTAGCGCTCAACCAGGGCTGAGTCATAGACCCCTTCCACCGTGTCGCTGTAATGGTTGACAGGGTCAGACCATGACACCAGGCATGAAGAATAACGTTTTTTGTAGCTGCCGCCAGCGTAAGAGAATTCGCCGTTGATAACGTTTGACACGGTATAAACCCAGTCAACGTCGTCCTGCGGCACGTCAGCTTTAACAAAAAGCTGCTCGTTGCCCCAGAATGTGATCCCGCGAAATACCGCTGCCAGGTCGTTAAGTACCGTGTAGGCGTCCTGCTGGCTCTGAATAAACACATTGCAGGTGAATCTGGGTTCAGTGCCGTCAGCTCCGTCAGAAACCGATTCATCGCAATAACGAGCTATTTCATACAGCTCCCACTTATCAACCATGCTGGCATCAATGCGCGAACCCATACCGTAAATCTCATCCAGCAGGAGATCGTAAAAAATCCAGGCGGGATTATTGCTGTACGCCCATTTAAACCCGCCCGACCAGCTACCGGAGTACCTGCGATAAACGGGATCATAGTTATCAGGTACGCGAATGATTTTGCCCTTCGGCTTACAGGTTATCTTCGGCGCAGGTCCATTAAACTGGCTGGCATTAACCTCAATGTACAGCAGCGCGGTATTGGGATATCGAAGCTTACTGTCGATTACCTCAGCGAAAGAAAAGACGCTAAAGGCGTTAACCAGTTTTGAATCCGTCGAATCAGGAGTAAGGCGACGAACCCGAACAGACCAGCCGGTAGAGGACTTAGGAAAATTTATCCGGTGATCCCGCTGATACTCTGACGTGGTCTTTCCGTCAAATTTGCCCCTGACCACTTCCTGCCAGCTCCCTCCATCGGTTGAAAGGTCAATGGCGTACTCGGTTAAATACCAGGCTGATCGCTCAGAGAGAGAGGCTAACAGGGCAGAAGAAGCAGCGAACAGGGCGGAATCTGGCTTGCCGGTTGCAGATGTCATTTGGGATCGTCTTGGTGTATCAGGTAATGCCCGTAAAGCACTTACAAAGAATCCGCTGAAAGCAGCTGATTTTAATGCGGCCCCGGCACCGAAAAAAGGACTGGTAGATCTCGATACTCTTTTCACGCCAGGGACTCATTGCGCTACCCTTTGGGGTACGATTAACAGCGGATATCCAGAGGATTATATGTATTCCTCCGTCCGTGTAGCCGATGCCGGATATAACACCATGATTCAGATCATTGAGAACAGTGACGGCGTAGTTTATACGCGATCCGGAAAAACAAATGACGATGGAAAAACATACTCATTTAGTAAATGGACTGATGGGCAATTCCCGTCTGTCGATGTAAACCAGGGGTATAGAGTTGGTTCAGTAATTATGGCTGCAATCGTCAACAATGGCGGCGCGTCGTTACAATATGGACAAACAATTAGCGGGGCAGGATTACGGGCATCAAGCGTAAGCTTGCCTTTCTGGAGCGGAGGTAACGGAGTTATTTATTCAGGGGCAACGTTATCAGGAACATGGCGGCATCTAGGTCATGCTAACACTAGTGGCGCTGATGATAGTCCGGTGGGTGGTAGTTCCTATCCGGTGTCATTGTTCATTCGAATCTTGTAAGGAAACCCCATGGAAATTTTAGATGTACGTAATATGGTTTATACCGAAACAGGAGCGATTGACTGTGAGGTTTTGGTCGGTGAGCAATGGTTGCCGTTCTGCGCGTCAGAAGATGACAGCATGGCGTATGGGGCAACACTTTACCAGGAAGCGATAGATGGGAAATGGGGTGAGGTACGACTCTACGAACCGACCGAGAAAACCTTTAGTGAGCCATCCAGTGCCATGGCAACGAAAGCAGAGCTCATGACGAATGCCGAAGCGGTGATTGCGCCACTTTCAAGGGCGGTGAAGTACGACATAGCCACAGACGCGGAGAAGGCCGCTCTAGAGGCCTGGGAGCGTTACACCGTGCTGTTGAGTCGTGTTGATGTCGATAACCCTGTGTGGCCCGATACACCTGATTCTTGACGGTGAAACACGAGAACACGGAAAACTAACCGTTCAAGTGGTGATTTTGTTTAGAACCTTGTGAAATCAATCACAAATCTATCCGTGACAATCTCCTGCTCCTTACCTATAAAAAAATACCTACCACGGAAATGGTGCGTATTTTCAAGGTTTTTCCTCATTTCTTACGGGCCTGGCTGATGTCGGCAGGCACCCGGATTTTTGCTTTGCAACTGCAAAAATTTACAAATCAAAATTTCCTACAGCGGCGCGACGTTATAAACGAAGCGGCGAAATAACAATCAAATAAAAATGTATCGACTTGATCTGTTCTCTCGCAAAAACTACTGTATATAAAAACAGTATTTGAGGTGCATGCAATGGAATTCATCAGGCCAGCAGAACTGCGAGAAATTATCGCACTTCCACTTTTCAGCGACTTCGTACAGTGTGGTTTCCCGAGCCCCGCTGCCGACTACGTTGAACAGCGTATCGATCTCAATGAGTTACTTGTGTCCCACCCAAGCTCGACGTATTTCGTCAAGGCTGCAGGCGAATCGATGATTGAGGCCGGGATCAGCGACGGCGATCTGCTGGTGGTGGATAGTTCGCGTATCGCTGAGCATGGTGACATTGTCATCGCCGCGGTGGAAGGAGAGTTCACAGTTAAGCGACTGCAACTCCGCCCGACAGTCCAACTTATACCGATGAATATCGCTTACTCGCCGATTATTGTCGGCAGCGAGGACACACTCGATGTGTTCGGTGTCGTGACTTTCATAGTTAAATCTGCGAGCTGAGTATGTTTGCACTCTGTGATGTGAATTCGTTCTACGCATCATGCGAGACTGTTTTCAGGCCGGACCTGAGATGGCGGCCAGTTGTCGTTCTCTCAAATAATGATGGCTGTGTAATCGCACGCAGCGCAGAAGCAAAAGCGGTCGGAATCACTATGGGGGAACCATTCTTCAAGCAAAAGGATCTTTTCTGGCGCGCAGGCGTTGTTTGCTTCAGTAGCAACTACGAGCTTTATGCTGACATGTCGAACCGGGTCATGACCACGCTAGAGGAGATGAGTCCTCGCGTGGAAATTTATAGTATTGATGAAGCCTTTTGCGATCTTTCAGGAGTACGCAACTGCCGGGACCTGACAGAGTTTGGCAAAGAGATCCGAGCGACGGTTCTGAAGCGCACACACCTTACAGTCGGGGTTGGAATTGCTCAGACAAAAACACTTGCTAAGCTGGCAAATCACGCAGCCAAGAAATGGCAGAGGCAGACGGGCGGAGTTGTTGATTTGTCCAATATCGATCGCCAGCGTCGGTTGTTGGCTATCGTGCCTGTAGAAGATGTATGGGGAGTCGGCAGGCGCATCAGTAAGAAACTCAACGTTTTGGGCATCAAAACGGCCCTAGACCTCTCAGAGCAAAGCACTTGGATTATTCGCAAACACTTCAATGTCGTGCTGGAGCGAACCGTTCGGGAGTTGCGAGGCGAACCATGTTTAGAGCTAGAGGAGTTTGCACCAGCAAAGCAGGAAATCGTCTGCAGCCGGTCATTCGGAGAACGCGTCACGGACTATGAGCAGATGCGTCAGGCCATCTGCAGCTATGCGGCCCGTGGTGCTGAAAAACTACGGGGTGAGCATCAGTACTGCCGCTTTATTTCTGCCTTCGTGAAAACTTCTCCATTCGCGCTTAATGAGCCATATTACGGTAACAACGCGTCCATGAAGCTTCTCACCCCCACTCAGGATTCCCGCGACATCATCTACGCCGCGGTAAAGTGCTTGGACAAAATCTGGAATGATGGTCACCGGTACCAGAAGGCAGGAATCATGCTCGGGGATTTTTTCAGCCAGGGTGTGGCCCAGCTCAACCTATTCGACGAGAACGCGCCACGGGTCGGTAGCGAAAGGTTGATGGAAGTGCTCGATCACCTGAACGCAAAAGACGGAAAAGGAACGCTCTACTTTGCAGGGCAGGGCGTTCAGCAGCAATGGCAGATGAAGCGTGAAATGCTTTCGCCACGTTACACAACAAGATATTCAGATCTTCTCAGGGTTCGATGAAGCTTTGGTGCGTGGTTATCCGCAATGTGTCTATAGCAAAATTTAAAGCGCAAAAAAATTAACCTAAAAACAATCACTTATGCTTCATGCAAGACACATTGATTTAATTAATATAAATTCAATCCTAGCCTTCTAATTTCATTTCTGCGAAATGTAAAAAAGACATCGCTACTTTTAGATATGAAAGAAGCGATGCGTCGATCATTGTCATCAATACCCTGCCACAAGAAAGGTACATTATTATTCATAAGGCTTTCGGCAAAAGTTATGTGAGTTAAAGCTAAGAAAATCCTAACAAAATTAGAAGGCTCATTGAAATCACTATTAAGCAAATGTAACGTTAAATGTCTATTGAAGCTGCCTTCATTAATCCCTCCAGTAGGTTTGTATATTACATTTTTAAAAAACGATCTGGTAGAGTTTATTACATCGCACTGAGGATTAATGTGAGTGAAAAAATCGATTTCAGTTTCAATGTCATACCCTTTCCCAGGATGCCAGTCGAAACCATCTATCTCACGTAATCCCCATGTGATGATTAGCCTTCTTATTTCTTTCTCGAATTTGTCAGCGCTAGTATTAGTATCGTCACCATCAGCGTATCTAACGAAAAAACTCCGCATCCCTCCCTCAAATACAGGGAAAAGAGACATGATAGATATGTGATCGTAACCTAAGTAAAAGGCTTCTATAGCTTCAAAAATAATTGTTTGATATTTTTTGAATGATTCACTTTTGGTAAAGTACTTATTGAAATAAGCAATAGCCACTTCTAGGGAGAAGTTTTCAAATAGCCATTTATTAGCGTTATCGAGAGGTGTTGTTGAGTCTTTTATTTTATATATTGCAGAAGAAAGCGTACCTTCTCCAATATATAACGGTAAGGCTATGCCTAGAGAGTTTGCATGCGTCTGAATGTTTGTACAACGCCCCCATTTCTTATTAAGGTACGATATAGGTCTTTCAGTAAGTAAAAAGTTTAAATCATTGATTTTAACAGAAAAAGAACCATGGCAAAGTTTAATCTTAGAGATCGCAACATCTTTATTATGATGTTTTGTGAATTGCTGTGAGATGTCACGTTCCGTAAGTTTATCTAATTTGGATAATCGTTTTAAAGTTGGGAGGTATTCAAGATAATCAGACATAGTCAGCCTTTTTATTAATGTTATTTCTTTCATTGAAACATATCACGTTAGCAAAAGCCATAAAATGATTATTTATAACAATAAGGCTTAGAATTAAACATTCACACAATGGTTTAACTTTAGGAAGTATGAATGATTATTTTTTCATCGTATGGGGCTAAGCAGTTCAGCACTTTGATTTTTTGGATTCCCAACTTCGCGTGACACCGCATGCCAGATAAACTTGGCAGCGGGAATAGCTCCGAAGGTAGCTATATCTTCAACTTCCTTACCGCCAATATCTTGTCTCATCCATTCGCGTGCTGCTTCCGGTGACAGTACCAGTGGCCGGCGATCGTGAATATCAACTAGGCCTTTGTCAGCTGCTGACGTCACTATGAGAAAACCTTCTGCTTCGTCTCCACGCTCAAATGGCGTGCTGCCGATCGCCGCCATGAAAATTGGCTGCCCATCGGCCCGATGAATGAAGTAGGGCTGTTTCTTGTCGCCTTCCTTTTTCCACTCAAACCATCCATCCGCAAAGCAGATTGCCCGGCCATGTTGCCACAGAGACTTGAACATTCGGCTGGTGGCTGCCGTCTCGACACGCGCGTTAATAAGTGGGGGTTTATCCCACCATCCGGGCGCGTAGCCCCAGAAAACAGGATCGAGGTGCAGCTACTCATCACGTTCGCTCAACAGCAAGACTTTTGTTCCGGGCGCTACGTTGTATCGGCCAATTGGTTCCGGGTCATAGGCGATATTACGATCGGCTTCATCGGCCAGGTAAGCAAGATATTCTTCACGGGTTTGTGCTTGTGCAAAACGTCCACACATAGAAACCTCCAGCCAGATGTCAGACTGAAAGTATAGGGCAGGGAGAAAAAACAGGTGCGCACCGAAACGTTATGATTTTAAAGCAGGGGAATGATGATGGAAGTCAGCGAGGCGGTAAAGCGAGGCGTTTCGAAACTGGAAGGAGCTACGCAAAAGAGTGAATTTTGGGGGCAAATTAGGGGGCAAAATACGCTTGGGGGGCAATTTGGGGGCAGTAAAAAGGCCTTTTATGTCCGATAGTGTCTTTTGTGTATACCGCGTAAATGCCTGATAACAATATAAAACTTAATGTTTACATAAAGTTGCTTTAGAAGATACAATACCCCCCTACAGTATATTTAAGGAGGGCGCATGCCACATTCACCCGAAGACAAAAAACGTGTTTTGACTCGCGTGCGCCGCATCCGGGGGCAGGTCGATGCCCTGGAACGGGCGCTGGAGTCCGGCGAACCCTGTCTTGCCATCCTGCAGCAAATCGCGGCGGTTCGCGGTGCGGCGAACGGTTTGATGGGCGAGATGGTTGAAATTCACCTCAAAGATGAGCTGGTGAGGGGCGAAACCACCGCCGACCAGCGTGCGGTTCGCATGGCGGAAGTCGGTCATTTGCTACGCTCTTATCTAAAATAAAACACTGGCATCACATAAAGGAAAGCAATATGAAATCACGTGCAGCTGTCGCATTTGGCCCCGGCCAGCCGTTGAAAATCGTCGAAATCGACGTCGCGCCGCCGAAGAAAGGCGAAGTGCTGATCAAAATTACCCATACCGGCGTGTGCCACACCGATGCATTTACCCTCTCCGGTGACGATCCTGAGGGCGTATTCCCGGCGGTACTTGGCCATGAAGGCGGTGGCGTCGTGGTGGAAGTGGGCGAGGGCGTCACCAGCCTCAAGCCGGGCGACCATGTTATCCCGCTGTATACCGCAGAATGTGGCGAGTGTAAGTTCTGTAAATCCGGCAAAACTAACCTCTGCCAGGCGGTTCGCGCCACGCAGGGTAAAGGCCTGATGCCGGACGGCACTACCCGTTTCTCTTACAACGGTGAGCCGATTTACCACTACATGGGCACCAGCACCTTCAGCGAATACACCGTCTGTGCGGAAATCTCGCTGGCGAAAGTGAACCCACAGGCACCGCTGGATAAAGTCTGTCTGCTGGGCTGCGGCGTGACCACCGGTATCGGTGCGGTGCACAACACGGCGAAAGTGAAAGAGGGCGACACCGTGGCGGTGTTTGGTCTGGGCGGGATCGGTCTGGCGGTGATCCAGGGCGCGGTGCAGGCTAAAGCAGGGCGTATTCTGGCTGTCGACACTAACCCGGAGAAATTCAAACTGGCCGGTGAAATGGGCGCGACCGATTTCATCAACCCGAAAGACTACGACAAACCGGTGCAGGACGTGATTGTTGAACTGACCGACGGCGGCGTGGACTTCAGCTTTGAATGTATCGGCAACGTGAATGTTATGCGTTCCGCGCTGGAATGCTGCCATAAAGGCTGGGGTGAGAGCATCATCATCGGCGTGGCCGGTGCGGGCCAGGAGATCAAAACCCGTCCGTTCCAGCTGGTGACCGGACGCGTCTGGCGCGGGTCTGCATTTGGCGGCGTAAAAGGGCGCACTCAGCTGCCGGGTATGGTAGAAGATGCGATGGTCGGGAAAATCAATCTCGACCCGTTCATCACCCACCGTCTGCCGCTGGAGCAGATCAACGAAGCCTTCGATCTGATGCACGAAGGGAAGTCGATCCGCACCGTCATACATTTCGGCAGCAACTAATTATTCTGCCAGCGTTTTTTGCCGCTGGCACTTCCTGCATATTCTTCTCTAAAGTGTGACCTGTCTGGCGATTTTAGCCGTAATCAAATTTCGTCGCGTGCCGATGACTCTTTTACAGGCGTGTGTTTCACGCATTTACCTATAAAGAGAGTCGACGGTCATGGACAACAACAAAACGATGCGCAGCCCGCAAACGCTGAGCTTCCTGCATCATATCCGGCTGGTTCCGCTGTTTTCCTCAATTCTCGGTGGCATCATTTTGTTATTCGCGCTGAGTTCGGGTCTGGCGGGGTATTTCCTGCTGCAGGCCGATACGGACCTGCAGGATGTCACGTCAGAAATTCAGGTGCGCACGGGGTTATCGAATAGCTCGAACCATTTGCGTACCGCCCGAATTAATATGATCCATGCCGGTGCGGCCAGCCGTATCGCCGAGATGGACGCGATGAAGCAAAACATCGCCGAAGCCGAAACCCGCATTAAGCAGTCGCAGGAGGGTTTTGCCGCCTATATGAAACGTCCTGTGCGTACCCCTGCTGACGAAGCGCTGGACGGTGAACTGAAAACCCGCTTTGACGCCTATATCACCGGCCTGCAACCGATGCTGAAATATGCCAAAAACGGCATGTTCGAAGCCATCATCAACCATGAGAATGAGTCCGCGCGTCCGCTGGATGATGCGTACAATGAAGTGCTGCTGAAGGCGATTAAGATCCGTACCGATCGCGCCAATGCCCTGACCACTCAGGCGCACAAGCGTACCCAGCTCGGCCTGATGTTTATGGTCGGGGCTTTTGCGCTGGCACTGCTGCTGACCGCCATGACCTTCGTGGTGCTGCGCCGCACGGTGATTCATCCGCTGCAACGCGCTGCCCGTCGCATCGAGCAGATTGCGAAGGGGGATTTGACCATGGCTGACGACCTGACCGGGCGCAGCGAAATCGGGCGTTTGACCCGCGATCTGCAAACCATGCAGCACTCGCTGGTGAACACCGTCGGCACCGTTCGTGAGGGCGCGGAACAGATTTATCGTGGTACCAGCGAGATTTCCGCGGGTAACACCGATCTCTCATCGCGCACCGAGCAGCAGGCGGCCGCCATTGAGCAGACCGCCGCCAGCATGGAAGAGCTGACCGCCACCGTGAAGCAAAACGCCGATAACGCCCATCACGCGAGCAAACTGGCGGAAGACGCCTCCGGCAAAGCCAGCCGCGGCGGCCAGATGGTCTCCGGCGTGGTGAAAACCATGAGCAATATCTCGACCAGCTCGAAGAAAATCTCTGAAATCACCGCGGTGATTAACAGCATTGCTTTCCAGACCAACATCCTGGCGCTGAACGCCGCCGTGGAAGCGGCGCGCGCGGGCGAACAGGGGCGCGGATTTGCGGTGGTCGCCAGCGAAGTGCGCACCCTGGCAAGCCGCAGTGCCAACGCGGCGAAAGAGATCGAAGGGCTGATTCATGAATCCGTCAGTCTTATCGACCAGGGTTCAGGCGAAGTGGTTGCCGCCGGTAACACCATGAATGAAATCGTCGAAGCGGTTAAGCGCGTGACGGACATCATGCTGGAGATCGCGGCGGCGTCCGACGAGCAGAGCCGGGGTATCGTCCAGGTGAGCCAGGCGATTTCTGAGATGGATAAAGTGACGCAGCAGAACGCCTCGCTGGTGGAGGAAGCCTCTGCGGCAGCGGCATCTCTGGAAGAACAGGGCGCGCGTCTGACAGAAGCTGTGGGTGCGTTTCGTCTGAATGGGGTAGCGGCAGGGCGCGGGAGTAAGAGTACGCCAGTTGCGCAGTCTACACCATTGCGTCAGGCGGTAGTGACGGGTGGGGATAACTGGGAAACGTTCTGAGTGGGTGAAAGTCGGGTGGCGGCTGCGCCTTACCCGACCTACAAAACCAAAACCCGTAGGCCCGTGCAAGCGTAGCGCCGCCGGGCAAAAAAGGGGCCAATCGGCCCCTTTTGCATTAGATCGTTACGCCTTATCTGGCAGGGCGTAGGCAATAATGTAATCGCCGCGATCCGGCGACTGGCGTGCGCCACCCGCGTTGATAATGATGTACTGTTTCCCGGTTTTCGGGGAGACGTAAGTCATCGGACCGGACTGGCTGCCCACTGGCAGACGGTCTTTCCAGATCTCTTTCCCGGTCGCAGTATCAAACGCGCGCAGGTAGAAATCCTGAGTGCCGGCGAAGAACAGCAGACCAGACTGAGTTGAAAGCGACGCACCCAGGGTTGGCATGCCGATGGGGATTGGCATGTGCATGCGAATGCCCAGCGGACCCGTGTCTTCAACGGTACCGACCGGAACCTGCCACACCAGTTTGCCACTTTTCAGATCCACGGCGGACATGGTGCCGAACGGTGGTTTCTGGCATGGAATGCCCAGCGGAGAGAGGAAGCGCTCGCGCATGGCGCCGAACGGTGTTCCGTCCATCGGCACGATACCCATCTCGATCCCGCTCGCGTTTTTAGCCACGTTAGCGCGCGGCACCATGTAGTTCGCCAGGCCCAGACGCATATCGTTGACGAACATCAGACCGTTGTTCGGATCAACCGACACGCTGCCCCAGTTCATCCCGCCGAGAGAGCCAGGGAACTGCAGAGAACGGTCGAGACCCGGTGGGGTGAAGACGCCCTGATGACGCATCTCTTTAAACTGGATACGGCACAGCAGCAGATCGACCGGCGTCGCGCCCCACATATCGGATTCGGTCAGCGTCTGGTTGCCAATCATCGGCATGCCAACGGAATACGGCTGCGTCGGGGAGTAA
The DNA here is from genome assembly GCF_058791735.1 of Lelliottia sp. EB106-05-01-XG201. Taxonomy (NCBI): domain Bacteria; kingdom Pseudomonadati; phylum Pseudomonadota; class Gammaproteobacteria; order Enterobacterales; family Enterobacteriaceae; genus Lelliottia; species Lelliottia sp. EB106-05-01-XG201. The sequence continues at coordinate 2,436,623 of NZ_JBYTDV010000001.1, read as the reverse complement.
CGTTCACCTTCAATGTTGCCCGCCGGGACAGGGCGCTCTTCCACTTTCGCCACCGGTTTACCGGTTTCGCGGTTGAGCATAAAGATCATGCCCTGTTTGCTGGTTTGCACCAGCACCGGCGTGGTGCCGCCTTTGCCGTCTGGCAGATCGTACAGCAGCGGCTGGGAAGGCAGGTCAAAGTCCCACAGATCGTGGTGGGTGGTCTGGAAATGCCAGCGCACCTGACCGGTGGTGGCATCGACGGCCACAATCGAGGAACTGTATTTATCGTCCAGCGCGGTACGTTCGCCTGCGTAGAAATCTGGCGTCGCGTTGCCGGTCGGGAGATAGATCAGGTTCAATTTGGCGTCGTAAGACATCGCAGACCAGACGTTCGGCGTACCGCGCGTATAGGTCTGACCTTCCGGCGGCAGGCCGGTCAGTTCAGGGTTGCCTGGATCCCAGGCCCACGCCAGTTTACCGGTATGCACGTCATAGGCACGCACCACGCCCGGCGGTTCACCGGTGGAGAAGTTATCCGCCACGCGGCCACCAACAACGACGACATTCCCGGCCACCAGCGGCGTCGAGGTTTGCTGGTAGTAGCCTGGCTTGATTTCACCCATACCAACGCTGAGATCGACAATACCGCGATCGCCAAAGTCTTCGCAGACTTTACCGGTATCGGCGTTGATGGCGATCAGACGCGCATCGGTGGTCGGCAGGAACAGACGACGGGAACAGGCGGCAGGTTGAGACTCGGTTTGTGACGTTGTCACCACACTGTGATCTTCAAAGAAACCGAGCCCACGGCAGCGCTGCCAGTTGGGTGCGGTGGCTTTGGAATCGTAGCGCCATTTCTCTTTGCCGGAATCGACGTCCAGGGCTAGCACTTTGCTGTACGGCGTGCAGACAAACAGGGTGTCGCCGATCTGCAGCGGGGTGTTCTGGTCCTCGGCACCGGAACCGTTGCTCACCGGGATATCTCCCGTGTGCGCGGTCCAGGCCACTTTCAACTCGCCGATATTCTGCTTGTTGATTTGGTCAAGCGCAGCAAAACGGTCGCCGTGGGTCGTGTTGCCCCAGTGCTCCCAGTTTTTCTGCTCTTCGCCTGGCGCGACGGGTTTCACCGGCACCGCTTCGTTAGCGGCCACCAGGGTTTGCGGCTTAAACATCCAGCCGAAACTCACCAGCATGGCGACGGCCAGCAGCGCGGCCAGGGCAAACGCCGGTTTGGTGTTAGCCGGTTGACGGCTGTTTACCGCGCGCAGGAACGGCCAGACGATGGCACACAGGAAGGCCAGCACGGCGAGAGTAAACAGGCGCGAGAAGAGCGGCCAGAAATCCCAGCCGGCATCGCTAACCGCCCAGAACAGGGAGGCGACAAACGCGATAGCATAAAGGACGATACCGCTGGTGCGATTCGTCAGGATTAAAAAGGCGGAGACCAACATCACCACGCCCATGATCAGGAAGTACCAGGTGCCGCCTAGGGTGGCGAGCTTCAGGCCCAGTCCGCCGATCGCCAGTCCGATGAGTGCCATCAGGACGACCAGGAGCCACTGCAGAAGTCTTGGGACCCCGCGTGGCGCGCTGCCAAATGCCATGTCTATCTCCTTAAAGACCTCGTATTCACTCCACAGCAAGGATGTTTTGCCTGTACCAAATGGGTAATTGAATACGGATTTAATGATGATTTATACGATGAATACCGTTTATACGGCTTTTAAACCCACTGAGTGAAAGAGGGTGTGAACCATTTGGTGAATTCGCGGCTATGATAAATCTGTTAAATTGTTTAGCGCAATTGTTAATAAATAATTTCGCATTATTTGATTAAACAGACGAAAAACCCGTCAGGGCGACGGGTTTGAGGGAAGACGCAGAAAAGATCTTAGCCTGGCATCGACTTGCGGATCGCGCTCAGGAGCGACTGCGCGCCGGAAGAGAGCGGCGTATCGACGCGAGTCAAAATGCCGATAGGCTCACCGGCCCCAGGAGAGGCAATCGGCAGAGAGGTGAGCGAACCCTGGCGCAGATCTTCTTTTACCGCGCCGGACGGCACAAACCAGACGTAGTCATAATCCACCGTCAGCTGACGCGACAGCGACGCCGAAAGGGTTTCGATGCACCCGGACGGCAGCTTGCAGCCCTGCATTTGCAGCATCACTTCGGCGTTATGGCGCGGGGCGGTGCCTTTCGGCGATACCACCACTGGCCACTCCATCACCCGGCTCAGGGTCACCGTATCGTGAAGCAGCGGATGATTCGGGCGAACCACCAGTTTCAGTGATTCCAGGAACAAGAGTTCATAATTCAGGCCACCCATCAGCTCAGGATCGGACATGCGCCCGATCCCCAGATCCAGCTCGCCCGACTTTAATCCCGCCAGCAGCATGGTGTTGCTCATGGTCGCCACCTGCAGGGTGGTGTTTTTTTGCTGCTTATGAAACTGCCCAATAGCCGCAGGCAAAATGCCGAGCGCTGCCGTGGGTAGCGCGCCCACGCGCACCACGTCGCCGGGATGATCGTCTTTACGATTCAGCGCCTGACCGGCGGTATTCAGGGCATCCAGAACTTTGACGGCATGAGTCAGAAACTGCTCGCCGACTAAGGTCAGCTGCGCGCCAAGACGCCCGCGATCGAAAAGACGAGTTCCGGTCAGTTGTTCCAGTTCGTTCAGCGTTTTTGAAAGGGCCGGCTGGCTAAGATTAAGAGTTTCAGCCGCACGCCCCAGCGTTCCCTGTTGAGCGACGGCCACAAAAGTGTGCAGATGGCGCAAGCGTATGCGCTGACTAAACAAACCATTTTTTTCCATGATGCGATGTTATGAAGATAGCCATGGGAGTGACAAGGACAGATGTTTAATTTTGATAACCTGATAGCAAAATATTATTAACATTTGATCTATTTGAGTTACAAGAAAATTTTCACAGGCGGACGATGCATTCCGCTTATGACGTTTCGTGATAATCAGTGACAAAAAGCGCAGGGAATAACCACTTGCCTGTCAGGATCACAAATCGCAAATTCTTCCCCCCAACGAGGACGGCCTTCTCTACACTCCAGGTAATATTCACTGGAGGCATGACATCATGGCGAACACCATCACGGCTGATGACATTCGGGAACACTTTTCGCAGGCTATGTCAGGGATGTACCAGCAGGAAGTTCCGCAGTACGGCACATTGCTGGAGCTGGTTGCGGATGTGAATCTGGCGGTACTGGAAAATAATCCGCACTTACATGAACAACTCGCCAACGCCGACGAGCTGGCGCGTTTGAATGTCGAGCGCCACGGGGCGATCCGCGTGGGCAGTGCGCAGGAACTCTCTACGCTGCGGCGGATGTTTGCCATTATGGGCATGTATCCCGTCAGCTATTACGATCTCTCCCAGGCAGGCGTCCCGGTCCATTCCACGGCGTTTCGCCCTATCGATGACGCCGCGCTGTCCCGCAATCCGTTCCGCGTTTTCACCTCGCTGCTGCGCATGGAGCTTATCGAAAACGTGGAGATGCGCAAACGCGCGGCGGAAATCCTCGCCCAGCGCAATATCTTCACGCCGCGCTGCCTGGAGCTGATCGCGCTGCATGAGTCGGAAGGGCACTTTACTGAAACCCAGGCGCGCGAGTTTGTTCGTGAAGCGCTGGAAACCTTCCGCTGGCATCGCCACGCCACTGTCGATCAGGAAACCTATCTGGCGCTGCACAATGAACATCGTCTGATCGCCGACGTGGTCTGCTTCCGCGGCTGCCATATCAACCATCTTACGCCGCGCACCTTAGATATCGACCGGGTGCAGGAGCTGATGCCGAAGTACGGCATTGAACCGAAGATTTTGATCGAAGGCCCGCCGCGTCGTGAGGTGCCGATTTTACTGCGTCAGACCAGTTTTAAAGCGCTGGAAGAGCCGGTGCTGTTTGCCGGAGAACATAAAGGCACGCACACGGCGCGCTTTGGCGAGATCGAGCAGCGCGGGGTGGCCTTAACGCCGAAGGGCCGAGAACTTTATGATCGGCTGCTTACCGAAGCGGGCACCGGCAGGGACAATCTGACCCATCAGCTGCATCTGCGCGAAGTGTTCCAGACCTTCCCGGACAGCGAAATGTTCCTCCGCCGTCAGGAGCTGGCCTATTTCCGCTACCGTCTGACGCCTGCGGGCGAGGCGCATCGGCAGGCATTTCGTCCGGGCGACGATCCGCAGCCGCTGATTGAGCGCGGCTGGGTCGTGGCGCAGCCCATTACCTATGAAGATTTTCTGCCGGTGAGCGCGGCGGGGATTTTCCAGTCGAATCTGGGGAATGAAACCCAGGCGCGGAGCCACGGGAATTCCAGCCGGGAAGCATTTGAAACCGCGCTCGGTTGCCCGGTGTACGACGAGTTTGAGCTCTATCAGCAGGCGGAAGACCGCAGTAAACGGCGTTGCGGTTTGCTCTGAAATCGCTACTCTGCTGGGGTGTGATGGAAAAAGAAGGTGATTATGGAACATTCCACTCCCCCGGTGGTGACGACGCGTCAGGGTGCGCTCTGCGGTTTTACGGATGAAGATATTCATGTCTGGTGCGGTATTCCCTATGCCGCACCGCCCGTCGGCGCACTGCGCTGGCGATCGCCACAACCTCCTGAATCCTGGGACGGTATTCGTCTGGCCGATACGATATCGGCATCCAGCTGGCAAAACAGCGACTACTGCCGGGAACTGGGCGGGGGCGACCCTGGGCGGTTCTCGGAGGATTGTCTCTATCTCAACGTCTGGTCTCCCGCAAAACGCAATGCGCCGCTGCCGGTGATGGTCTGGCTACACGGCGGCGGATTTACAATCGGGGCGGGCGGATTGCCACCATACAACGGCAAGGCGCTGGCGCAACGGGACGTAGTCGTCGTGACGATCAACTATCGGCTCGGCCATCTCGGTTTCTTTGCCCATCCGGCGCTCGCCGGTGAAGAAGCGTCGGTTGTGCATAATTTTGCGCTGTACGATCAAATTGCAGCTCTCAACTGGGTGCGCGACAACATTGCCGCGTTTGGCGGCGATCCGGATAACGTGACCCTGTTCGGTGAGTCTGCCGGGGCGCGCAGCGTGCTGTCATTGCTTGCCTCTCCGCTGGCAAAAGGGCTGTTTCATAAGGCGATTGTCCAGAGCGGCTACACGCTGCCCGATACTCCGCGCGAGCAGGCGTTGCAAAAAGGTGAGGCGCTGGCGGCGCATTTTGGTATTCAGAATGCCACGGCAGAACAGCTGCGGGCGATCCCGGCCGATGCCCTCTGGTCCCTGGCGGCGCCTCTGAATATCGCGCCGACGCCGATTGTTGGCGACAGCGTGTTGCCGGAGCCGATGCTGGATGTGTTCTTTGCCGCCCGCCAGCACCCTGTGCCGCTGATGATTGGCTCAAACAGCGACGAAGCCAGCGTGATGGCGGTGTTTGGCATCGATCTCGCCGGGCAAATTCAGAAGCTGCGCCGCGAACGACGATTGGGTCTGGGGCTGATCAAGCTGCTTTATCCCGGCGTGAAGGGCGATGAAGAGCTGGGGCGGCAGGTGTGCCGCGATATGGCGTTCACCACCATGGGATTTGTGGTGATGCAGGCCCAGCAGCGCGTCGGCGAGCCTTGCTGGCGCTACTGGTTTGATTATGTCGCGGAAGCGGAACACGATACCTATCAGAACGGCGCGTGGCACGGGAATGAAGTGCCGTATGTTTTTGATACGCTCGGGAACATTGAGCCTTCACGCCAGTATGTGAACGAGCGCGATCTGGCGTTTGCCGCGCAGGTGGCGGATTACTGGGTCAACTTTGCCCGTCATGCGAGCCGAACCTGCGATGCGCTACAGGGCCCGACGCGCTGGCCTGCCTGTCGTAAAGGGCGGGACGTGTTGCTGCGTATCGGCTTGAATAAACATGCAGGTTTTCGGCTAGAAAACCGCTTTATGCGCGCCCGAATGAGCCTGTTTAAACGGGTGATGAAGCACCATGTGAGTCTTGATTGAGTAAACATGCGCGAAACGCGGCCAGTCCGGCGGCTTTCGCGCGTGATTCCCGTAACACCAGCCGATAGCTGGCGCCGGTTTTGACGCTGGTGTCAAAAGGGCGCGCGAGTCGTCCGGCGCGAATGTCCTCTTCGACCAGCGTTTCATCTGCAATCGCCACGCCCAGCCCCTGCATCGCGGCGGTGATCGCCAAATCCATAGTGTCGAAATGCTGATTTCTCTGCATCGTCAGGGCGAGTTCAGCCTGTCTGGAGAGCCATAGCGACCAGTCCGTTTTGTCCCGCGTAGGGTGAAGAAAGGTCAGGGTTTCCAGCGGGGCATTCAATCGTAGTGGGCTCATCACCGGCGTTAGCGCCTCCTCAAACAGCAGATCGCCCGCGTTTAGATGGGTGCCGAACACGATCGCCGCGTCGTAGGATTCGGTTTTGAAGTTCACCGTGTGATCGGTAGAGGTGGTGAGTGCAATTTGCAGCTCGGGCTGTTCGTTCTCGACCTGTAGCAGCCGCGGAACCAGCCAGCGCATGGCACAGGTCGGGACTTTCAGGCGCACGACCGTTTGCTGCGCGCGCGCCTGTTCGGCCACCGTTAACAGATGTTCGAATGCGGCCTGCAGGTCAGGCAGCAGGGCGCTTCCCTGTGAGGAAAGTCTCAATCCTCGTGCGTGCCGTTCAAAAAGCGGAAAGCCAAACCAGCTTTCCAGACTGGCAATTTTCCGGCTCACGGCCCCCTGAGTCAGGCACAGCTCTTTTGCCGCATGGGTGAGATTCAGATGACGGGCGGTGACCAGAAAGGCGTCTACAGCATTGTGTGGGAAGGTACGGCGCGACATAAACTCTCCAGGCATGCGTTTTTATCATGTCGTCCATCACACATGAGCTGGCGGAATCTGTCAATCGGCGAAAAAAAACCCGCCCCGCGGCGGGTTTTACATGATGCATAGAATTAGAACTGGTAAACCAGACCCAAGGCTACGATATCGTCAGTAGAGATGCCAGCTTTGTTATAGAAGTCATCATCTTCATCCAGCAGGTTGATTTTATAATCAACATAGGTGGACATGTTTTTGTTGAAGTAATAGGTTGCGCCAAGGTCAACATATTTAACCAGATCTTTATCTGCGTTAATGGTGCTTGTGTTGGTAGTGTAGGTTAAATCCTTACCTTTAGATTGCAGGTAAGAAATCGCTGGACGCAGACCGAAGTCGAACTGATATTGTGCAGTCACTTCGAAGTTCTGAGTTTTGTTAGCAATGCCGCCCTGCATATCATTGTCGCCGTAAATGGTCATATTACGGGTTTCAGAATACATGGTTGCCAGATAGATATTATTCGCGTCGTATTTCAGACCTGCGGTCCATGCGTCAGCTTTATCGCCGCCAGCATAACGACCGCCGCCAGAGTTAACCTGGTCGTTGGTACGGTCGGAAGAGGCATACGCTGCACCTGCGCTGAAGCCCATACCGAAATCATAGGTAGAGGAGATACCGAAACCGTCACCATTTTCATGACGAATATCGCGACCGTTGTTGGTGCCTTCGTTACCGTTACCGTCGCCTTCGTTGTTACCCTGATACTGCAGGGCGAAGTTCAGGCCATCAACCGCACCAAAGAAGTTAGTGTTACGGTAGGTTGCCACACCGTTTGCACGGCTAGTCATGTAAACGTCAGACTGTGCCCAGGTATCGCCACCGAATTCTGGCAGCATATCGGTCCAACCTTCTACGTCGTACAGGACGCCGTAGTTACGACCGTAGTCGAATGAGCCGTAGTCGCCGAATTTCAGACCCGCGAAGCCCAGACGGGTCCAGGACTGGTTTGACGAACCTTCAGTGTTGTTAGCCTGAACGTTGTATTCCCACTGGCCGAAACCGGTCAGTTGGTCGTTAATCTGAGTTTCGCCTTTGAAGCCAAGACGAACATAGCTCTGATCGCCATCTGCAGAAGTGTTGTCAGAGAAATAGTGCAGACCATCGACTTTACCGTACAGATCCAGTTTGTTGCCGTCTTTGTTATAAATCTCAGCTGAGTGAGCTGCACCTGCTGCCAGAAGCGCAGGAATGACCAGTGCCAATACTTTTCTATTCATTTTTTCATTCCTTAGAAAGGTTTTTATTATGATTTGAGATGAACTTTTGCCCATAACAAGAATCGGAGGAATCGTAATATTGTTTCGAATGCGGCGGCAATTAATATGAATCGGTAAAATGTTAATATTTGCGTCAAAAGTAACGCATTGAAACCTTGATTATATTGAGTGATATATTTCGTTTATTTATTCATGGTGTTTATTTGTTTTTAATTAACAATGGTGAATATTTGTTCTTGTTTTTATATTTCCAGAGGACGTCATTTGATATTTGTGATCGCTGATTGAGTTTTTAAGCAAAAAGTCAAAGTGTCTCTTTTGCCCTCAAAAACGTTCAAGTTATGCATTTTCGTCATGGCTACTATGACAACAATTCGGTTGTCCCCGCGGTGTCGTTCTTGTTGAATAGTTATGCACTATCCACGCAAAAGGATTGATGATGACTCTGCATACGCCCGTGCAAACCCGTTCAAAACTGCCTGACGTTGGCACAACGATTTTTACCGTGATTGGCCAACTCTCCGCTCAACATAACGCCATCAATCTTTCTCAGGGTGCGCCCAACTTTTCCTGCGATCCTAAACTTATCGCGGGCGTCACGCGGGCGATGGAAGCGGGGCATAACCAGTATGCCGCGATGACAGGTCTACAGCCGCTAAAAGAGCGCATCGTCGATAAAATTGCCACGCTGTATGGCACCCGCTATGACGCAAGCAGCGAAGTGCTGATCACCGCCAGCGCCAGCGAAGGGCTCTATTCAGCCATCAGCGGGCTGGTGCATCCCGGTGATGAAGTTATCTATTTTGAACCCTCTTTCGACAGCTACGCGCCGATTGTCCGCTTGCAGGGCGCAAAGCCTGTGGCGATTAAACTCACAGTGCCAGATTTTGCCGTCGACTGGGACGAAGTTCGCGCTGCGGTCACTCCCCGCACCCGCATGATCATCATTAACACGCCGCACAACCCGAGCGGACAGGTCTTTTCTGCACAAGACCTGGAACAGCTGGCGGCGATCACCCGCCAGACTGACATCATTATTTTGTCTGATGAAGTGTACGAACACGTGGTGTTTGACGGACAGCCGCATCACGGCATGGCCACGCATCCGCAGCTGGCGGAGCGTAGCGTGATCATCTCATCATTTGGAAAAACCTATCATGTCACCGGCTGGCGCGTAGGGTATTGTGTGGCTCCCGCTGAGCTGATGGACGAAATCTGCAAAGTGCATCAATTTCTGATGTTTTCTGCCGATACTCCAATGCAGTACGCCTTTGCGGAGCACATGGCCGATCCGCAAACCTGGCTGTCGCTGTCGGCGTTTTACCAGCGCAAGCGCGATCTGCTGCAAAATTTACTGGCGGAATCGCCGTTCCGTCTGCTGCCGAGCGCCGGGTCGTTCTTCCTGCTGGCTGATTACAGCCACTTCAGCGATGAGAGCGACAGCGAGATGGTCAAACGGCTGATCGTCGAATCCGGTGTGGCAACCATTCCGCTGTCGGCGTTTTATACGGACGGAACAGATAACAAATTGATCCGCCTCTCTTTTGCCAAAGACGAGGCAACATTACGGGCAGGTGCGCAGGCCCTGTGTCGGGTTAAACCACGCTAAGGAGTGTTGAGATGAAATTTAACGCATTAGTTGTCGGCATGGGATTGCTGTGTTCATTTTCTTCCTTTGCTGCGACCGAGCTGCGCTATGGCCTGGAAGCGGAGTATCCGCCGTTTGAAAGCCGCAATGCGTCGGGCGAACTGGAAGGTTTTGATATCGATCTGGGTAAGGCGATCTGTAAAGCTGCCGAGCTAAAATGCAGCTGGGTTGAGACCTCCTTTGACGCGTTGATCCCGGGCTTAATGGCGAAGAAATTTGACGCCATTAACTCGGCGATGAACATCACCGATCAGCGCCGTCAGAGCATTGACTTCACCCAGCCGATCTACCGTATTCCTTCCCAACTGGTGGGCAAAGAAGGAAGCGGCGTTGAAGCGACGCCGGAAGGGTTAAAAGGCAAAACGATTGGCGTGCTGCAGGGTTCGATTCAGGAAACCTATGCCAAAGAGCACTGGGAGAAGCACGGTGTCACCGTGGTGTCTTATAAAGATCAGAATATGGCCTGGGGTGACTTGCTGAATGGTCGTATCGACGCCTCGCTGGTGATGTCAGCGGCCGGGCAAGCAGGTTTCCTCAGTAAGCCGCAGGGGAAAGGGTTTGGTTTTATTGGCAAACCGGTGTCGGACGACACTATCCTCGGCAGCGGGATCGGTTTCGGGCTGCGTAAAGGTGATGAGGCCACCAAAAAACAGCTCGATGCGGCCATTGAGAAAGTCCGCGCTGACGGAACGATCGACCAGCTTGCGAAGAAATACTTCCCGGGTATCGATGTCAGCGTAAAATAATAATATCGCGCCTGATTTGCCCCTGATGCAGATGTCCTTCAGGGGCTTTTTATTTTTGATGCATACATAACTTTACCGTCAATTCAGCCCATTCCCCTCGACAGAAAATATTTCTCGCTTTGCTCAGATTATCGCCGCTCAACAATTGGATTCTTAACCGTTTTTGTTTAGGCTGTGCGTTCTTTCTTGCCGTCGTTTCGCTGCGTGCGAAACTCATTCACACGACCATAAGGACGTTTTCTCAGGCATGAATCGCAGACGTTTTTTAAAAGGCTCGCTGGCCATGGCTGCCCTGAGCGGTACCGCTGGACTCTCATCGCTCTTTTCCCGTGCAGCCTTTGCTGCCGAGTCGGACATTGCCGACGGTCAGAGCCGTCGTTTTGACTTCTCTGTCCTGCAATCCATGGCGCACGATCTGGCGCAAACTTCGTGGGGCGGCGCGCCGCGTCCGCTGCCCAATACGCTGGCGACCATGACGCCGCAGGCCTACAACGCCATCAAATACGACGAAAAACAGTCCCTGTGGAACAATATCGAAGACCGTCAGTTAGACGTCCAGTTCTTCCATATGGGGATGGGTTTCCGCCGCCGCGTGCGCATGTTCTCCCTCGATTCTGCGACGTCCCAGGCGCGTGAGATCCACTTCCGCCCTGAGTTGTTCAGCTACAACGATACGGATGTCGACACCAAACAGCTCCAGGGGCAGAGCGACTTAGGCTTTGCCGGTTTCCGCGCCTTCAAAGCGCCGGAACTGGCGCGTCGCGACATCGTCTCTTTCCTGGGCGCGAGCTATTTCCGCGCCGTGGATGATACTTATCAGTACGGCCTGTCTGCGCGCGGTCTGGCGGTGGATACCTTTACCGATACGCCGGAAGAGTTCCCGGATTTCACCTCGTTCTGGTTTGAAACGGTCAAACCCAACGACACCACCTTTACCGTCTATGCGCTGCTCGATAGCCCAAGCATCACCGGTGCCTATAAGTTCGTGATTCACTGCGAGAAGAGCCAGGTGATCATGGAGGTGGATAACCACCTGTATGCGCGCAAAGACATCAAGCAGCTCGGCATTTCGCCGATGACCAGCATGTTCAGCTGCGGCAATAACGAACGCCGCATGTGCGACACCATTCACCCGCAAATCCACGACTCCGATCGCCTGGCGATGTGGCGCGGTAACGGGGAGTGGATCTGCCGTCCGCTTAATAACCCGCAGAAACTGCAGTTCAACGCTTTCCAGGATAAAAACCCGAAAGGCTTTGGCCTGCTGCAGCTGGACCGCGATTTCTCCCACTATCAGGACATCATGGGCTGGTACAACAAACGTCCAAGCCTGTGGGTCGAGCCGCGCAATCAGTGGGGCAAGGGTAGCGTCGGCCTGATGGAGATCCCAACCACCGGCGAAACCCTGGATAACGTGGTCTGCTTCTGGCAACCGGAAAAACCGGTCAAAGCGGGCGACGAGCTGGACTTCAAATATCGTCTTTACTGGAGCGCGCAGCCGCCGGTTCGCTCGCCGCTGGCGAACGTCTTTGCGACTCGCACCGGCATGGGCGGTTTCCCGGAAGGCTGGGCACCGGGCGAAAACTACCCGAAAGTGTGGGCGCGTCGTTTTGCCATCGACTTCGTGGGGGGCGATCTGAAAGCCGCTGCGCCGAAGGGCATCGAGCCGGTCATAACGCTCTCGAACGGCGAAGCGAAACAGGTTGAGATCCTCTACGTCGAACCCTTCGACGGCTACCGCATTCTGTTTGACTGGTATCCAACGGACGACTCCACCGATCCGGTTGAAATGCGCATGTTCCTGCGCTGCCAGGGGGATGCGATCAGTGAAACCTGGCTGTATCAGTATTTCCCGCCTGCACCGGATAAACGCAACTACGTTGACGACCGCGTGATGCGCTAACGCTCAAATCCCTCTCCCTTCGTGGGAGGGGGAAAATATGAGGACTCATGACCGCGACCTCCGTTGAAATCATTCCCGTTACCGACCGCATCGAACTCCGGTCCGTCGACGAGCACTACACCAGCGAACTTCACGCCCTGGTGATAAAAAATAAAACCTGGCTGCAGACCGCCTTTGACTGGGCGCAGTACGTCGGTACGCAGGACGATACGCGTAAAAACGTGCTCAGCAATCAGATGCTGCACCAGCGCGGATACGCGAAAATGTTCCTGATATTTCAGGATGAGACGCTGAAAGGCGTGCTGTCATTTAATTCCATCGAGCCGACAAACAAAACCGGCTATATCGGCTACTGGCTGGATAAAGGCAGTCAGCGGCAGGGTATTCTGTCGCTTTCGTTACAGGCGTTTATGGGCTACTACGCAGAGCGCGGGGAAATTCGTCGCTTCGTCATTAAGTGCCGCGTGGCGAACACGCAGAGTAACCGCGTGGCCGTGCGGAACGGTTTTACGCTGGAAGGGTGCCTGAAAGAGGCCGAGTTTTTGAACGGTGAATTTCAGGATGTGAACACCTACGCGAAAATCATCCGCCTATAGCGCCCCGAGCAGCGGCGTGCGGGTGATGCGCTGCTGTCCGTTTATCACTTTCTCCCCGCGAAGATGAATATTGTCCCCGCCGAAGGCTTCAATCACCGCATCGTCGGTGATTTCAATTCGATGCTCGATCAGCACATCGCCGCTAATTCTGGCGCGCCCCTGAATCACCACTTTGTCGTCAATCATGATCGGCCCGCCGCGCAGCCACGCCTGGCCGCCAATCAGCACGTGATGCTTGATAATCACATTCCCCTCAACGACGGCGTTTTCGGCCACCTGCGAACTGTAGCGCAGGGTGGGAATGGCATCATCCTCAAGGCCTGCGACCAGTCGGGCGTTACCGTAGACTTTGGCGCAGTCGCAGATCCAGACGTTGTTCACCTCATTGCCTTCGATAAGAGCGTTCTCAAACACCTCAGCGCGGTGCTCGATGAAGGCGAAATTGACCTTCGCATCGCCGTAAATTTGCACCTGATGGACAATGCGGGACTGGCTGACGGTGGCGTTATCGTAGATTTTGAGCACCTGTTCGCGGTCGGGCGTCATGCCAGTCGCTGCTATCACCGTGCTCTCATGCAGAATACGCGCGTTGCCGTAAAGGTGGCAGATGCCGCGCACCACGGATGACTGAACGGTGACGTTGTCACTTATCTGTGCGCCGTGGCTCACCTGAGAACCGTCCACCCAGCTGTTATCGCGGATGTTTGCCGCATGGCTGATCACGCAGGGCTGGGTAATGCGCGCGTTATCGCAAATTTGTGCCTGGCCGAAGACGACGCTGTTCTCATCGTATACCCAGCAATTTCCGTCATGCGACAGGGCGCTTTCATCCTCCAGCCAGCCGCCTTTGGTCCCGGCGGTGACATCGCTGAAATCACGTTCGGCGATGATCTGGCGCAGGGTGACGCTGGCTTTTCCCTCTGTGTTCTGAAAGTGATAAAGGCGGGTCTCGTCGCTGAGTCGGTATTTTTTCATGAGGGTCTCTCTGCTCATCGTTTTCATTAAACGTAGCAAACTTTACGCCTTCTGAAGTACTGGCAACCGAGTCTGAAACCCCTTAAACTAGCATTTCAAATATAATTTATACTTTAAAATTAATGCATAAAAGACACAAATCCGAACAAGTTCTTAACTTACCCTTCGGCTATTTCGGCATGGTATTAGGGACTATTGGCATGGGTTTCGCCTGGCGTTACGCCAGCACCCTCTGGCCGGTTTCCCGCTGGCCGGGTGAGATTCTGGTGTCGCTAGCCACTCTGATTTGGTTTTTGCTGACCCTGGCTTTCATCACCCGCGCCGTGCGTTTCCCGCAGAGCGTACTGGCGGAGATGCGCCACCCGGTGATGAGCAGTTTTGTCAGCCTGTTTCCGGCCACCACGATGCTGGTGGCGATTGGTTTTGTCCCCTGGTTTCGTCCCGTTTCGCTGGTGCTGTTTGGCATTGGCGTAGTATTGCAGCTGAGTTATGCCGCCTGGCAAAGCGCCGGATTGTGGCGGGGAAAACACCCTGAAGAGGCCACCACGCCGGGTCTGTATCTCCCGACGGTCGCCAATAACTTTATCAGCGCGATGGCCTGCGGCGCGCTCGGGTTCCACGATGCGGGGCTGGTGTTTTTAGGCGCTGGGGTTTTCTCGTGGCTGAGCCTCGAACCGGTGATTTTGCAACGCTTGCGCAGCGCTGGTGAACTGCCGACGGCACTCAGAACGTCGCTCGGCATTCAGCTGGCGCCCGCGCTGGTGGCCTGCAGCGCCTGGTTTAGCGTCAACGGCGGCGAGGCGGATACCTTCGCCAAAATGCTGTTTGGCTACGGCCTGTTGCAGCTGCTGTTTATGCTGCGCCTGATGCCCTGGTATCTCTCCCAGCCGTTTAACGCCTCTTTCTGGAGCTTCTCGTTCGGCGTCTCCGCGCTCGCGACCACCGGGCTGCATCTTGGGCAGAGCAGTCCGTCGGGCTTTTTTCACGCGATCGCGGTGCCGCTGTTTATTTTTACTAACGCCATCATTGCGCTCCTGCTGGTGCGCACCTTCATTTTACTGGTGCAGGGAAAGCTTTTAGTTCGTTCAGATAAAGCCACGCTTATGCACGCTGAGGAAAAGAAATGACTCACTTTGATGAAAACTACTTCACCGAAAAATATGGTCTGACCCGCACCCACTCGGAGGTGCTCTACAGCGCCGGGATCGTCAAACCGGGTAAAACCCTGGATCTGGGCTGCGGCAATGGCCGCAACAGCCTGTATCTGGCGGCTAATGGCTACGACGTCACCGCCTGGGATAAAAACCCGATGGGCATCGATAACATCGAGCGCATCAAGGCGGAAGAAGGGATTCACAATCTGCAGGCGTCGGTTCAGGATCTGAACAGCCTGAGCTTCGACGGTGAATATGACTTTATTCTCTCGACCGTGGTGATGATGTTCCTGGAAGCCAAAACCATTCCGGGACTGATTGCCAACATGCAGCGCTGCACCGTCCCTGGCGGTTACAACCTGATTGTGGCGGCGATGGATACGGAAGATTACCCGTGCACCGTCGGGTTCCCGTTCGCGTTCAAAAGCGGCGAACTGTGCCGCTATTACCAAGGCTGGGAGCTGCTGAAATATAACGAAGACGTCGGCGAGTTACACCGCACCGACGCCAACGGGAACCGCATCAAACTGCGTTTCGCCACTATAATGGCGCGCAAACCGGCCTAACGGGCGGCCAGCAGGCAGAGTTGCAGGGCCGTTTTGTAGGACGCCTCGAACGATGACAGCGGCAGGAACTCAAATTTTGAGTGGAAGTTATGCGCGCCGGTGAAGAAGTTCGGGGTCAACAGGCCTTTCGCCGACAGAGCTGCGCCGTCGGTACCACCACGCATTGGCGTCGGTTTTGGCGTGATGCCGAGGGATTCCATCGCCTCAAACATCAGGTCGATGGCGCGGCGATCTTCGCCAATCGCATTGCTGATATTGCTGTAGGTGTCTTCGATGTGATGTTCGACGCGGGCGGTGGGGTGCTGCTCCGCAATTTTGCGCGCGACGTCGGCGATCTGCTGTTTGCGCGCGGCGAAACTGGCGGTGTCGAAATCACGGATATTGGCTTTGAGCACAGCTTCGTTTTGTCCGGCCTGAATACCGTTGAACCAGACATATCCCTCGCGCCCCTCGGTGCATTCCGGGGTCTCCTGACGGTCGAAATGGCTGATGAAATCCATCGCCATCAGCAGCGGATTGACCAGCACGCCTTTCGCCGACATCGGGTGGGCGGTCACGCCGGTGAAGCGGATTTCCGCTGCCGCGGCGTTAAAGTTCTCGTACACGATCTCGCCAATTTCGCAGCAGTCGATGGTCCAGGCGAAATCGACGTCGAAGCGTTTCAGGTCCAGCGCTTTCGCGCCGCATAGACCAATCTCTTCATCCGGCACAAAGGCGACCACGATATCCCCGTGCTGATGCTCCGCCGTCAGGTTTTCCAGCACCGTCATCACCACCGTCACGGCGGCTTTATTATCTGCGCCTAATACGCTGGTCCCGTCGCTGAAAATAATCTCTTCATTCGGGTAAGCCAGTATTTCCGGATGCTCTTTTACGCGTAACCAGATCTGTTTCTCTTTATTCAGACAGAGGTCTTCTCCTGCAAATCTTAATATTTGTGGATGAATATCCGGTGATAATCCGACGTCTACCGTATCGATATGGGTAATAAATCCGATGCGCGGCGCGCCGCTGACCGTGCCTTTTTTGACGGCGGTAACGGTGGCGAATTCGTCGATCACGATGTCGCTCAACCCCAGTGATTCCAGCTCCTTAGCCAGTTCGCGGGCCATCTCGTGCTGGCCCGGTGTGGAAGGGAGCGTTTTGCTTTTCGGATCGCTCTGGCTGGTGATGGCCAGGTAGCGATAAAAGCGTTGGGTTAATTGACTGGAGAGTGATTTCGCCATAGTGATTCCTTCTTTATTTGTATTATCAGGTGTTTGCATAATCACTTTAATGGTATTTGTGTATCGGCAAAAGAATTAATTAGCCGTCGAATAAAAAGACAGGAAAATGCGATGAACAGCAAACTGACAAAATTAACCCTGGCCATTGCCGCATTAACGGTAAGTTCCACCGTGGCGGCAAAAACACTGGTGTATTGCTCGGAAGGATCGCCGGAAAACTTTAACCCTCAGCTTTATACCTCTGGCACCAGCGTGGATGCCAGCGCGGTCCCGGTCTATAACCGACTGGTGGATTTCAAACCCGGTACCACGGAACTGGTGCCAAGCCTGGCCGAAAGCTGGGACGTGAGCGAAGACGGCAAGGTTTACACCTTCCATCTGCGCAAAGGGGTGAAATTCCAGAGCAACAAATTCTACAAGCCGACGCGCGACTTCAACGCGGATGACGTGATCTTCTCCTTCATGCGGCAGAAAGACGTCAATCACCCGTACCACAACGTCTCGAACGGCAGCTATTCCAACTTTGAAAGCCTGGAGTTTGGCAGCCTGATCACCGCCATCGACAAGGTGGACGACCACACCGTGCGCTTTACGCTCGCACACCCGGAAGCGCCGTTTGTGGCGGATCTGGCCTGGTATTTTGCCTCGATCCTCTCAGCAGAATACGCCGACGCGATGCTTAAAGCGGGCACGCCGGAAAAGGTGGATATGGACCCAATCGGCACCGGGCCGTTTAAGCTGACGCAGTACCAGAAAGATTCACGCATCCTCTTCACCGCGTTCCCGGAATACTGGCAGGGCAAATCGAAGCTCGACCGGCTGGTGTTCAGCATTACCCCGGACGCCAGCGTGCGCTTTGCCAAAATCGAGAAAAACGAGTGTCAGGTGATGCCGTTCCCGAATCCGGCGGATCTGCCGCGCATGAAGGCCAACAAAGATATCAACCTGATGAGCAAAGCGGGACTGAACACCGGTTTCCTGGCGTTTAACACCCAGAAACCGCCGCTGGATAACGTGAAAGTGCGTCAGGCCCTGGCGATGGCGATCAACAAACCGGCGATCATCGATGCCGTATTCCACGGCACCGGCACCGCGGCGAAAAACCTGCTGCCGCCGGGCGTCTGGAGCGCGGACAGCGAGCTGAAGGATTACGACTATGATCCGGAAAAAGCCAAAGCACTGCTGAAAGAAGCCGGGTTCGCCGACGGCGTGAGCATCGAGCTGTGGGCGATGCCGGTGCAGCGTCCTTATAACCCGAACGCCAAACGGATGGCCGAAATGATTCAGGCCGACTGGGCGAAAATCGGCGTGCAGGCAAAAATCGTCACCTATGAGTGGGGCGAATATCTCAAGCGCGTGAAGGGCGGTGAACACCAGGCGGCGCTGATGGGCTGGACCACGGCGACGGGCGATCCGGATAACTTCTTCGGTCCGCTGTTTACCTGTACTTCAGCCAACGGCGGCTCGAACTCGGCGAAATGGTGCTATCAGCCGTTTGATAAAATCATCAGCGAGGCAAAATCGATAACCGATCACGATAAACGCGTGGCGCTGTACAAAGAGGCGCAGCAGATGATGCACGATCAAATGCCTGCGGTGATGATTGCCCACTCCACGATTTTTGAGCCGGTGAGAAAAGAGGTGACGGGCTACGAAATCGATCCGTTCGGCAAACATCTGTTCTGGCAGGTGGATATTAGATAACCATAAAATCACTGCCCGTAACTATTACGGGCAGTCTGTTTTCTGAATTGTGCGTCGAGCACCTTTTTTGTCACAACAGACCCCTGATACTTTTGCTATAACTTCATATGCATATCTGCACATAACAGGGATCCACAACCATGCGTACTCAGACTTTTTTTAAAGTTGCAGCGCTTACCGGCCTGCTGGCATTAGCCGGCTGTGCGTCCAAAGTGGCGCAACCCGATCAGTTCTCGGGCTTTTTGAAAGATTATTCAGGCTTGCAGCAAACAACGTCAGCGACCGGTAAACCGACGCTGCGCTGGGTTGATCCATCCTACAACCCGTCTAATTACGACAGTATTGTCTGGAATCCAATTACCTATTATCCAACGCCTAAACCTTCAACCCAGATAGGGCAAAAAACCCTCGATGGGCTGCTGACTTATGCTAACAATAAAATGAAACCTGCCATCGGTTCGCGTAAACCGCTGGTGGCGACGCCAGGACCACGTAGCCTGATTTTCCGCGGCGCGATTACCGGTGTGAGTTCGAAAGAAGAAGGGTTGCAGTTCTATGAAGTGGTGCCAGTAGCGCTGGTGGTGGCAGGTACGCAAATGGCGACCGGACACCGCACCATGGATACTCATCTCTTCTTTGAAGGTGAGTTGATTGACGCGGCAACGGGCAAACCTGTGGTTAAAGTCGTCCGTAAAGGCGAAGGGAAAGAGCTCAATAACGAAAGCACGCCGATGGCGATGTCGAACCTGACACACGTTATCGATGACATGGCGACAGATGCCACCATGTTTGACGTGAAGAAAAAATAATGTCCATACCGGCGGTATCACACCGCCGGTTTTTTTACGCCGTCCGCAGTCGCTTAAACCAGGTTTCCGGTTTTGTGAACATCACCATATTCCCCGTCAGAATCAGCAGCAATCCTGCCACGGCATTCATGTGCCAGACGTAGCCTTCGTACACCGTCGAAATCGACAGCGCGACCAGCGGGAACAGCAGCGTGCTATAAGCCGCTTTGCCAGCCCCGATGCGCCCGACCAGCGTGAAATACACGCCAAAGGCAATGACCGAGCCGAAAATCGCCAGATACAGCAGGGCACCGATGTAGCTCACCGTCCACTGCGGCATAAAGTTGTCGCCGCGGATCAGCGCAATCGCGCCCATCACCAGCGTGCCGTACATCATCGCCCAGGCGTTGGTGGTCATGGTTTCCAGGCCGTTACGCTGATGGCGCAGGCTGATCATATTCCCCAGCGAGAAACCGTAGGTTCCGAGCGATGACAGGCCGATGCCGAGGAGCAGTTCATGGCTCCAGCCACTCGCCAACAGATCGTCCCAGAAGAGGGTGATGATCCCCAGCAGGCCCAGCGCCGCTGCGGTCCAGAAACGCGCCGGTGGACGCTGGCCGAAGAAGATAAAACTGTTGATGGCGTTATACAGCACCGCCATCGAGAAAATGACCGACTCAAGACCGGTATTGATAAACTTCGCTGCCGTGTAAAAACACCAGAAGTTAAAGCAGAACACGCAGCAGCCCTGAATCATGCAGAACAGATGATCGCGCAGGACCATTTTACGCAGGCGTCTGAGCGCCAACAGAACCAGCATCATGGTGGCGCTCGCCACGGCAAAGCGCCAGAAGATGGACACCGGCGCGGCAACCGGTCCTTGTTGCAGGAAAATCGCAATCCAGGTAGTTCCCCAGATCACCACCACCAGCCCATACAAAAATGCGTTCATTTTTCTCTCTTATCAAAGCGCAAAAGAGCAGTGTGACCTGGCATACGCGCGCCTGCTTTCAGCAGCTTGCGGCAGACTTGCAAATTCTTGCGCTTTTTTCTTACCTCATCTCTGGTATCAGGCGACAACTCTTCTTAGACTGTCTCTCTGTTTACTTGCCAGCTACCGGTTATGTCTCGCGCTTACGACACCTTTGAAACCCTTCGCCAACAGAATGCCGTACTGCGGGAGACGGTCGCCCTCAATTCGGGCATCCAGCTGGCGGCGTGGTACAACAAGCACGATACGGTGACGGTTAAAAGCAATCATCACACCCTGAGCCTGTACGTGGCGGACGGCTATGAGAGCTACCACAAAACGGCCAGCGGCTGGAAAAACGGCGGTGGACCGGATCGTTTCTGCCTGATGCCAAAAGAGAGCGAGTCGAGCTGGGATATCCGCGACGATTTGTCCTTTGTGCATCTGTATTGCACCGACGAGCATCTGCGTGAACTGGGCGAGAAAATCTGGGACAAAAGCCCGGCCGGGATTTCACTGGACGAAAAAACCTTCGCCAGCGATCCCAAAATCGCCATGCTCTATCGCCAGTTTTTGCTCGGCTGTGACTGGCAGCAGCAGGCCAATCAGCTGACCCTCAGCACCGCCAGCACCTTGCTGCTGACCCATCTGATCCAGAACTACTCCAGCGTGCAGTGGAAACTGCCGGTGGTGACGGGCGGTCTCTCGCCGTTTGTGCTGCGCAATGTGCTGGAGTACGTCGACAACCATCTCTCAGATCCCTTAACCCTCGCGGAACTGGCGGCGGTGGCGGCACTGAGCGAATACCATTTCGCGCGGATGTTCCGCCAGTCGATGAACATGGCGCCGCATCAGTACGTGATGCAACAGCGCATGGACAAGGCAAAACAGCTGGTGCAGTTCACTCAGCAGCCGTTGACGGATATCGCGCTGGCCTGCGGGTTTAGCTCGGCCAGCCATTTCAGCAATCGCTTTAAAGCCACTATCGGATTGACGCCTTCGCAGCTACGCGCGGCGAAAGCGTGACAATACGGCGAAACAGATCCCGCCCGCGATAAGCCCCCAGAACGCCGACCCAATCCCCAGCAACGTTACGCCGCTGGCGGTCACCAGAAAGGTGACGATCGCCGCGTCGCGCTCCGTCTCATGCTGCAGCGCCTGAAACAGACTGCCGCTAATGGTCCCAAGCAGCGCCAGCCCGGCCAGCGTCTGGATCCAGCTGAGCGGCAGCGCCGCCATCAGGGCAGTAATCGAACCGCCAAAAATCCCCGCCAGCAGATAAAACACGCCCGCCGCAGCGGCCGCCATCCAGCGTTTATCTGCGTCCGGATGGGCATCCGGGCTTTGGCAGATCGCGGCGGTGATCGCGGCGATGCAGATGGAGTAGACGCCAAACGGTGAGAACAGCAGGGCCAGCGCGCCGGTAAAGATGATCAGCGGTGAAACGACTACCGGATAACCGGAGGCTTTCATGGTGGCGAAGCCGGGGGCGTTTTGGGAGGCCATCGTCACCAGGAAGAAGGGCAGACCAATACTGACGAGCGTGGTAAAGGTAAATTTTGGCGCGATAAATTCGGGCATCACCAGGCTAAATGCCAGATTGTCCGTGACAACGTCACCTCCCGCCCAGGCCGTGACGCTCCCGACCAGCAGGGTGGCGACAATGGCATAGCGCGGCGCAAAGGCTTTCGCAATCAGCCACGCCACCAGCATGCTGCCGCACAGCAGGAAATGCCCCTCAAGATTAATGAACGCCTGCAGGCCAAAGCGCAGCAGCACACCCGCGAGCATCGCCGCCGCCAGGGTGTGGGGGATGATTTTCATCAGCTGGGCAAAAAGTCCCGTCACGCCGCAAAGCAAAATTAGCGCATTGGCGAAGATGAAAATGCCGATGGTTTCGGCGAGCGTCACCCCCTGCAAACTGGTGGCGAGCAGCGCTGCGCCGGGCGTAGACCAGGCGGTGAGCACCGGGGATTTGTACCACAGGGAAAGGGCGAGCGTGCTCACCCCCATGCCCAGTCCGAGCGCGGTCATCCAGCCGGCTATCTGGTGCGGCGTGGCCCCTGCGGCGGCGGCAGCCTGCCAGATAATGGCGGCAGAGCTGGCGTAACCCACCAGCACGGCGACGAAACCGGCCAGCACCGCCGGGAAGAGTGAGGAGGAAGGGCGCATGAAAACTCCGTTGTGCGTTATAGCGTCCGGAGGAATGTAGCACTGTGCGCTATAGCGTACAAGTGGTACACTTCGCCGCAACGGGAGGATCTATGAATATCACTCAACATCTTGCGTCAACGCTGAAAAACGAGCGTCAGGCGCGCGGCTGGAGCTTATCGAAGCTCGCCGACGAGACGGGCGTCTCGAAAGCGATGCTCGGGCAGATCGAGCGCAACGAGTCCAGCCCGACGGTTTCGACCCTGTGGAAAATCGCCACTGGTCTGAACGTCCCTTTTTCCGCCTTTATCACGCCGCAAGCCGATCCTCAGCCAGTGTTTGACCCCCAGCAGCAGGCGATGGTGGTCAAGCCACTTTTCCCGTGGGATGAGCAGCTTAAGTTTGATCATTTTTCGATTACGCTGGCCCCCGGCGCGCTCAGCGAATCGACGCCGCACGAAGCGGGAGTCATTGAACACGTGGTGGTGGTGAGCGGCGAGCTGGAGATGTGTCTCGACGGCGTCTGGCGCACCCTCTCGGCGGATTCCGGCGTGCGTTTCGCGGGCGACAAACCCCACGCCTATCGCAACAGCAGCGGCCAGACGGTGCACTTTCATTCGCTGATCCATTATCCCCGTTAAAGGTACGCAAAACGGTTTCGCTGTCGTAGACTTCTGACTACAATAGCCGCCATTTTGACCATAACGGATAACGACGAAGTATGCGCCTGCAATCCCATCATCTTGAACTCTTAAGCCCGGCCCGTGACGCCTCTATTGCCCGCGAGGCAATTCTGCACGGTGCGGACGCGGTCTATATCGGCGGTCCTGGCTTTGGAGCTCGCCATAACGCCAGCAACAGCCTGAGCGATATCGCCGGGCTGGTGCCATTTGCCCACCGCTATGGTGCGAAGGTGTTCGTGACTCTGAACACCATTCTTCATGATGATGAACTTGAGCCTGCCCAGCGTCTGATCACCGACCTCTACCAGACCGGCGTCGATGCCCTGATCGTTCAGGACATGGGCGTGCTGGAGCTGGATATTCCGCCGATTGAACTGCACGCCAGCACCCAATGCGATATCCGTACCGTCGAAAAAGCGAAATTCCTCTCAGACGTTGGCTTTACCCAGATCGTACTGGCGCGTGAGCTGAATCTGAACCAGATCCGCGATATTCACCAGGCGACCGACGCCACCATCGAATTCTTCATCCACGGCGCGCTCTGTGTGGCGTACTCCGGGCAGTGCAACATTTCCCACGCTCAGACCGGGCGCAGCGCCAACCGTGGCGACTGCTCTCAGGCGTGCCGTCTGCCGTACACCCTGAAAGACGATCAGGGCCGCGTCGTGGCCTTCGATAAACACCTCCTGTCGATGAAAGACAACGACCAGACCGCCAACCTGGCTCAGCTGATCGACGCGGGCGTGCGCTCCTTCAAAATTGAAGGACGCTACAAAGACATGAGCTACGTGAAGAACATCACGGCGCACTATCGTCAGATGCTGGATGCGATCATCGAAGATCGCGGCGATCTGGCGCGCGCCTCAGCCGGGCGTACCGAGCACTTCTTCATTCCGTCTACCGATAAAACCTTCCACCGCGGCAGCACGGATTACTTCGTCAATGCGCGCAAAGGTGATATTGGCGCGTTCGACTCACCGAAGTTTATCGGTCTGCCGGTAGGTGAAGTGCTGAAAGTCTCCAGAGAGCATCTTGATGTGAAAGTGACGGAGCCGCTGGCGAACGGCGACGGTCTGAACGTGATGATCAAGCGTGAAATTGTCGGCTTCCGCGCCAATACGGTGGAGAAAACCGGCGAAAACCAGTATCGCGTCTGGCCGAACGAAATGCCTGCCGATCTCTATAAGGCGCGTCCGAACGCGGCGCTCAATCGGAACCTGGACCACAACTGGCAGCAGGCGCTGCTGAAAACCTCCAGCGAACGTCGCATCGCCGTGGATATCGAACTGGGCGGCTGGGAAGAGCAGCTGATCCTGACCATGACCAGCGAAGACGGCGTGAGCGTGACTCATACCCTGGACGGACAGTTTGAAGAGGCCAACAACGCCGAGAAAGCGCTGAACAGCCTGAAAGACAGTGTGGCGAAGCTCGGACAGACCATTTATTACGCGCGCGATATTCAGGTGAATCTACCTGCGGCGCTGTTTGTGCCGAACAGCCTGCTGAACCAGTTCCGCCGCGAAACGGCAGAGATGCTCGATGAAGCGCGCCTGGCAAACTATCCTCGCGGCAGCCGCAAAGCGGTATCCGTGCCTGCGCCGGTGTATCCTGATACGCACTTGTCGTTCCTGGCGAACGTCTATAACCACAAAGCGCGAGCGTTTTACCATCGTTACGGTGTGCAACTGATTGATGCCGCGTATGAAGCGCACGAAGAGAAGGGCGATGTGCCGGTGATGATCACCAAACACTGTCTGCGCTTTGCCTTTAACCTCTGTCCAAAGCAGGCGAAAGGCAGCATCAAAAGCTGGAAAGCGACCCCGATGCAGCTGGTGAATGGCGACGAGGTGCTGACCCTGAAATTTGACTGCCGTCCGTGCGAAATGCACGTTATCGGCAAGATGAAAAATCATATCTTCAAGATGCCACAGCCGGGAAGCGTGGTGGCCTCTGTCAGCCCTGACGAGCTGATGAAAACCCTGCCGAAGCGCAAAGGCGCTTAATCACCGAAAATGGGTATCCGGTTTGCGCGATTTCTGCCAGGAATGGTGCTCGCGCAAACCCTCCGCTGACTCCTCCGCAACACTTCTCAGTTCGTCGCTGTCCGCGCTATGGCGCAGCTGGTGGTCGGCGTTCTGCACCCACAGATATTCATGCCCCTTATGACCGGCCATTAATTGACCAGAAAATAAAGCACAGGTTAACAGTATGAATACTAAAGATGATTTAACCATTTCGTTACCGCCCGTTCACAAGTTGCGGCCATAATGCCAATAGTTACGTCGGGTTATTATTCGCAAATTAAAACTATCGCAAATAAATTGTCAGTTTTTGCGGCGTGTTGGCGTCAGGTCCAAATATAGACCCCTGATTTAGCCTCTAAATTCTGGTGGTTGTCATTTTGAGGGGATAATACGGCTGGGCATTTAAGATGAATCCGATATAATATTCTTTTGACTATGGACTAAGTCGAGTAGTAAATGAATAAAGTCATCACTCTTTCCACACTGTGTATTGCCGCGGTTGCGACAGCTTATATCAGTTACGCTTCCTTCCTCGATAAACCAGAATATCTGCAGGCGGCAGAGACCCGCGTTGGCTCCTATCTCACCAGCGATTACGGCCACGTCTCCTGCAACAGCACCAAAATGACCGACCAGCAGTGGCGACTCGATTGCCACAACAAAATGAAAGGGAAAAGCTTTGAATACTCAGTCTATCCCGCAGAGCAAGCGCCTTACGCCGTCTCACGGCCATTCTATCTGGAGGCCGTTAACGATAACGCCATTCAGAGCGCCAGACAGGGATTGATGCAGTATCTGCAAATTAATACTGAAACGACAAATATTCAGTCCTGACGGAAAACTGCGCCATTGGTTTAATATTCGTTTACCTTACGAATGTTAGGTTTAATGTCGATCCGCATCCGTCAGGGAATGACGGAACGTAGATACCAAAATACAAATCTATCCATGCAAGCATTTACCGCCAGTTTATGGCGGTTTTTTTTGCTTTAGATTCAGGGTATTTCTGCCAGGCGATGGCCGGATATAAATTGTTTTCGGTACTGCGCGGGAGACATATTGTACTGTTGGCGGAAATGGTGACGTAAGGTCGCCGAATGACCCAATC
The DNA here is from genome assembly GCF_058791735.1 of Lelliottia sp. EB106-05-01-XG201. Lineage (NCBI taxonomy): Bacteria > Pseudomonadati > Pseudomonadota > Gammaproteobacteria > Enterobacterales > Enterobacteriaceae > Lelliottia > Lelliottia sp. EB106-05-01-XG201. Next base: position 2,410,327 of record NZ_JBYTDV010000001.1, on the reverse strand, counting down.
CAGTCTGCTCAGCGATGCTGTCGATACTTAAGCGGCTGGTTTCCAGAAACTCTTTTGCCCGCAGCAGACGTTCCGTCAGTAACCAGCGCGCGGGCGTGGTTCCGGTGGCGCTGGCAAAGCGGCGCAGGAAGGTGCGCTCACTCATTCCCACGCGCCGGGCCAGAGAACTGACCGTGTGATTGACCGTCAGCTGCTGGTGCAGAAAATCAAACAGCTGTCCAAAGCGCTGGCTTTCGCGCAGCACCGCCACCGGGCGGCTGATCTGCTGGGTCTGCGTCCCATCGCGGTGGGGCGGGATGACCAGACGACGCGCAACGCAGTTTGCGGCCTCGGTTCCATAGTCACGGCGTACCACGTGCAGACAGAGGTCGATCCCCGCGGCACTACCCGCTGAAGTCAAAATCGTTCCTTCATCCTGGTACAGCACATCCTCGATCACCTTAATGGCCGGGAAACGCGTCTTCAGCGTCTGCGTGTAGCGCCAGTGCGTCGTGGCTTTGCGCCCGTCGAGCACCCCTGCGGCAGCGAGGACGAACACGCCGGAGCAGATCGAGAGCAGATGACAGCCGCGCCGATGAGCGCTGCGTAGCGCCTCGCATAATGCGGGCGGAACCGCTTCTTCCACGCCGCGCCAGCCGGGAACCACAATCAGGCTGGCCTGGTCAAGGAGCGTCAGATCGCCGTCGGCCACCATCCTAATCCCGCCGGTGGCCCGCAATTCACCCTCATCGACGGCAGCGATGCCAAAGCGATACCACTCATCGCCCATCTCCGGGCGCGGCAGGCCAAAAACTTCCACCGCCACGCCAAACTCGAAGGTGCACAGGCCGTCATACGCCAGGACCACCACCAGCGGGCGCGATGTTTGTCGTAAGTTTGTCATCATTTTGCTGTTTTCTGGCATAACCGCAGGCATTCACTGACTGAATTTTTGGATAACGTACTGTTAACACAAACGCCAAACTGGAGAAAGCACCATGAGTTACGTCACTGAATTTCCCGCCGCCGACCCGCAGGAATCTGTTGCCCATTTTCTGCGCCGCCTGAGCGTCGAAACCGACTGTGCCGACGTGCACCACGCGCTGGCAAATCATCAGCAGGATTTCGTTTTGCTGCACGTGGTGGGCCGCCCGGAGCAATTTGCCCGCCGTCATCTGCCGGGGGCTGTCCATTTACCCTGGTCAGCAATGACCGCCGAAACCATGGCGCAATGGCCGCAGGACACGTTGTTCGTGGTCTATTGTGCCGGGCCACACTGCAACGGCGCGGATCGAGCGGCATTAAAGCTCTCTCGCCTGGGTCTGCCGGTCAAAATCATGATCGGCGGCATCACCGGCTGGGAAGATGAAAACTTCGCTTTTGCCAGTGAGGATTAAGTCAAAGATGAATTAAATTCATCATGCATGAAATTTTCTCGTTTGCTGCAACGCAGGGGTTATGACATCTTTTTGGACATATAGCCATCCAGAAGTCTAAATGTTCAATTTATGAATTATCACTGTGGGCAATCAATTGCCGGCAGCAAAGGAGAGAATCATGCAGCGACAACACGCCCCGTACCGTGCCGATGTGGTAGGCAGCTTTTTACGCCCTGATGCGATTAAACAGGCGCGACTGCAGTTTGCCAGCGGGGAGATTGACGCCGGTCAGCTGCGCGCCGTTGAAAACGACGCGATCCGCCAGGTGGTTGAGCAGCAGTGCGCCTGCGGCCTGCACGTGGTGACGGACGGGGAGTTCCGCCGTGCCTGGTGGCACTTCGACTTCTTCGACGGTTTACAGGGCGTGGAGCGTTACGACTCAAATCAGGGCATCCAGTTCAACGGTGTACAGACCAAAGCCCACGGCGTGCGCGTTACCGGCAAACTGGGCTTTGGCGACCACCCGATGCTGGAAGATTTCCGCTATCTGAAAAGCATCAGCGGCAACGCCCAGCCGAAAATGACCATTCCCAGCCCGAGCGTGCTGCATTTCCGCGGCGGGCGTAAAGACATCGACGCGACGGTTTACCCGGAGCTGGACGCCTATTTCGACGATCTGGCGACCACCTGGCGCGATGCGATCCATGCATTCTATGAAGCAGGTTGCCGCTATCTGCAGCTGGACGACACGGTTTGGGCCTATCTCTGCTCAGACGATCAGCGCCGCCAGATCGCCGAGCGCGGTGACGACGCGGACCAGCTGGCACGCACCTATGCCCGCGTGCTGAACAAAGCGCTGGAAGGCAAACCGGAGGATCTGACCATCGGCCTGCACGTCTGTCGCGGCAACTTCCGATCCACCTGGATTTCAGAAGGCGGTTACGAGCCGGTGGCCGAAGTGCTTTTCGGTTCCGTGAACGTGGATGCTTTCTTCCTCGAGTACGACAACGACCGCAGCGGGGATTTCGCGCCGCTACGCTTCGTTCGTCCGGGCAAACAGCAGGTGGTGCTGGGCCTGATCACCACCAAAAACGGCGAGCTGGAGAACCCGGAAGGGGTGAAAGCACGTCTGGAAGAGGCGGCGCAATACGTGGCGAAGGAGCAGATTTGCCTCAGCCCGCAGTGCGGTTTTGCCTCAACGGAAGAGGGCAACAGCCTGAGCGAAACCCAGCAGTGGGACAAAGTCCGTCTGGTCACGCAGATCGCTGACGAAGTCTGGTAATTTTTCGGGCACAGCGTTGCACTTTATTAATGCAGCGCTGTGCCATGTTGAGACGTTTCCCGCCTTAAACCGCTTTTACACCCCTGATATTGCACTATTTTCCATTCTGGCATCCTTTTTGCTGTCCTGAAGCTGACACGTTTGATTCTGCGTCCACATGGTTACGGACGTTTTCGCACAGCTTTCTTTTCAGGAGTGAAAATATGCATCGTCGTACCTTAATCAAAGCTTTCGCGCTGTCGGCCTCCGTTGTGGCAATGGGGATGAGTTTTGGCGTCCAGGCCGCCGACACGATCAAAATCGGCATCATGCACTCGCTCTCCGGGACGATGGCGATCTCTGAAACGCCGCTGAAAGACGTGGCGCTGATGACCATCGACGAAATCAACGCCAAAGGTGGCGTACTGGGTAAACAGCTCGAACCGGTAGTGGTGGACCCCGCCTCGAACTGGCCGCTGTTCGCCGAAAAAGCCCGCCAGCTGTTGAGCCAGGATAAGGTCGCGGCGGTGTTTGGCTGCTGGACTTCCGTCTCGCGCAAATCGGTGCTGCCGGTCTTCGAGGAGCTGAACGGCCTGCTGTTCTATCCGGTGCAGTATGAGGGCGAAGAGATGTCGCCGAACGTGTTCTACACCGGCGCGGCGCCGAATCAGCAGGCGATCCCGGCGGTGGAATATTTGATGGGCGAAGACGGCGGGAGCGCGAAACGCTTCTTCCTGCTCGGGACGGACTACGTTTATCCGCGCACCACCAACAAAATTCTGCGTGCGTTCCTCCACTCCAAAGGCGTGCAGGACAAAGATATCGAAGAGGTCTACACCCCGTTTGGTCACAGCGATTACCAGACCATTGTCGCCAATATCAAGAAATTCTCCGCGGGCGGCAAAACGGCGGTGGTCTCCACCATCAACGGCGACTCCAACGTGCCTTTCTATAAAGAGCTGGCCAACCAGGGCGTAAAAGCCACGGATGTGCCGGTGGTCGCCTTCTCCGTCGGCGAAGAAGAGCTGCGCGGGATCGACGCCAAACCGCTGGTCGGCAACCTCGCCGCGTGGAACTACTTCGAGTCCGTCGACAACCCAACCAACCAGACCTTCGTGGCGGCCTACAAAGCCTACGCCAAAGCGCACAAACTGCCGAACGCCGACACCGTCGTAACTAACGATCCGATGGAAGCGACCTACGTAGGTATCCACATGTGGGCGCAGGCCGTGGAGAAAGCCGGGACCACCGACGTGGACAAAGTGCGCGCCGCGATGGCCGGTCAATCCTTCAAAGCCCCGTCTGGCTTCACGCTGACCATGGATGCCACCAACCACCATCTGCATAAGCCGGTGATGATTGGTGAAATCGAAGGTAACGGTCAGTTCAACGTCGTCTGGCAGACCGAAGAGACCGTCCGCGCCCAGCCGTGGAGCCCGTTCATTCAGGGTAACGACAAAAAACCTGACCAGCCGATGAAAACCGCCAGTAACTAAGCCTTAATCGCACGGAGAAAAGCCATGAGCGTAATGCGAATGTTTGTCGCAATAGTCTGGCTTGCCGGTCTGCTGCCAGGGATGGCGCAGGCGTCGGATGCGGACACCTTTGTCGCCGCAAGCCGCAGCCAGCAAACCGCACTGCTGGAAAAGTGGGCTGTTGCCCCGGATGAGAAGCGTCTGCCGCTGTTGCAGGCGCTGCAAAAAGAGAACCTGTTTGCCGACGGACAGAAGCACGCTTTTGCCCGCGTGAAGGGTGAGATGGTGGCGCTGGGGGATTCACCGGCGGCGGAGGGCGACCCGAAAGCGGTGCGCCTGACCAACCGCCTGCGGGTGCTGGCCTCCGCGGCGCTGGCGACGCATCAGCTTGCAAGTGACAACGTCACGCAGCGCAAGGGCGCAGCGCTCCAGCTTCAGCGCGAGGCCACACCTGAAATGCTGAATATGTTGCAGCAGCGTCTGCAGGCGGAGAAGGACGAGGGCGTACGTCAGGCGCTGGAAGTGGCGCTGGCCAATTTACAGCTCGTCAGCCCAAATGCGGAGGTGCGTTTGCAGGCCATTGAGCTGTTAGCGCACTCATCCGATCCCGAAACGCAGACCCGGCTGTTGCCCTTCACCCAGGCGCAAACCGAACCCGACGCCCGCGTGCGCGAGGCGGCGGAAAACAGCCTCAGCAAAATCCAGCATCGACTGCTGGTAAGCGATCTGCTGGGACAGGCGTTTATGGGGCTGTCGCTGGGGTCTGTCCTGCTGCTGGCGGCGCTGGGGCTTGCGATCACCTACGGCCTGCTCGGGGTGATCAATATGGCCCACGGCGAAATGCTGATGCTCGGGGCGTACAGCACCTGGATGGTCCAGCAGGCGATGGCGCAGTTTATGCCTCAGTGGCTGGCGTTCTATCCGGTGGTGGCGCTGCCGGTGGCGTTTCTCGTCACCGCCGGAATTGGGATGGCGCTGGAGCGCACCATTATTCGCCATCTTTACGGTCGTCCGCTGGAGACGCTGCTCGCCACCTGGGGCATCAGCCTGATGATTATCCAGATCGTGCGCATGACCTTTGGCGCACAAAACCTGGAGGTGGCTAACCCGGCGTGGCTCTCGGGCGGCGTGCAGGTCTTTGCCAATCTGATCCTGCCGTGGAACCGCATTGTGGTGCTGGGGTTTGTGCTGCTGGTGCTGTTCTTCACCTGGCTGATTCTCAACAAAACCCGGCTGGGGCTGAACGTGCGGGCGGTGACGCAAAACCGCAGCATGGCCGCCTGCTGCGGCGTGCCGACCGGGCGCGTCGATATGCTGGCGTTCGGTCTGGGCTCAGGGATTGCAGGATTAGGCGGCGTGGCGCTGTCGCAGCTTGGCAACGTCGGGCCGGAGCTCGGTCAGGGCTACATCATTGATTCGTTCCTGGTGGTGGTGCTGGGCGGCGTAGGACAGCTGGCCGGCAGCGTGGCGGCAGCGTTTGGCCTCGGGATCTTCAACAAAATTCTCGAACCGCAGATGGGTGCCGTGCTCGGCAAAATTTTGATTCTGGTGGCGATAATTCTGTTCATTCAGAAACGCCCGCAGGGACTGTTTGCGCTTAAAGGGAGGGTGACAGACTGATGAGCCAGCCGCTGACGTTAACTCTGGCGCGTAAAGCGCCGCGCGTGACCCAACTGTTTGGCAGCCTGATCCTTGCCATTCTGCTGGTCCTGCCGTTTCTGGCGCTGCTTCCGGCCAGCCATCCGCTGGCGGTTTCCACCTGGATGCTGACGCTGGTCGGTAAAATCCTCTGCTATGCCATCGTCGCCGTGGCCCTCGATCTGGTGTGGGGCTACGCCGGGATGCTGTCGCTCGGACACGGGATTTTCTTCGCCCTTGGTGGCTATGCGATGGGGATGTACCTGATGCGTCAGGCGTCGGGCGACAGTCTCCCGGCGTTTATGTCGTTTCTCTCCTGGAGTGAACTGCCGTGGTTCTGGTGGGGCACCCAGCATTTCGCCTGGGCGATGCTGCTGGTGGTGATGATCCCCGGCCTGCTGGCGCTGGTGTTCGGCTGGTTTGCTTTTCGCTCGAAAATCAAAGGGGTCTACTTTTCGATCATGACCCAGGCGCTGACCTACGCGGGGATGCTGCTGTTCTTTCGCAACGAAACCGGCTTTGGCGGCAACAACGGGTTTACCGGTTTTACCACGCTGCTGGGCTTTTCGGTGACGGCGACGACGACGCGTATTGCGCTGTTTCTGGCGACCGTCGCGCTGCTGGTGGCCACGCTGGCGATCGGCGTTGCGCTGGCAAAAAGCAAATTTGGCCGCATCCTGACGGCAGTGCGCGATGCGGAAAACCGCCTGACGTTTTGCGGCTACGATCCGCGTGGTTTCAAACTGCTGGTGTGGACGCTTTCCGCCGTGCTGTGCGGGCTGGCCGGTGCGTTGTACGTCCCGCAGGTGGGGATAATCAACCCCGGTGAAATGTCGCCGACCAACTCTATTGAGGCCGCAATCTGGGTCGCGCTCGGTGGGCGCGGCACCCTGGTCGGGCCGGTGATTGGCGCGGCGCTGGTGAACGGCGCGAAAAGCTATTTTACCGTGGCGATGCCGGAGTACTGGCAGCTGTTTCTTGGGCTGATTTTCATCGCCGTCACGCTCTTTTTACCGCGCGGCGTCTACGGACTGTTTCGTAAGGGAGAGAAATAATGCAGCCAGCCGAAGGACTTTTTACCCGCCAGTTACCCGGCGATCGCTATCGCGATCAGACCGACCCGGTGCTCCAGCTGGAGTCGATTAACGTCAATTTTGATGGTTTTCAGGCGCTGACGGATCTGTCGCTGAACATCGGTGTCGGGGAGTTACGCTGTGTGATCGGCCCCAATGGGGCCGGAAAGACCACGCTGATGGACGTGATCACCGGCAAAACGCGCCCCCAAAGTGGGCGGGCGATTTACGACCAGTCCATCGATCTGATGGAGCTGGATCCCGCGGCAATTGCGCGTCAGGGTATCGGGCGTAAGTTCCAGAAACCCACGGTGTTTGAAGCGCTGACGGTGTGGGAAAACCTCGAGCTGGCAATGAAAGGCGATAAGTCCGTGTGGGCCAGTCTGCGCGCGCGATTAACGTCGGAGCAGAGCGATCGTATCAGCGAGATGTTAACCCTCCTGCGCCTGAGCGCCGAGCGCGACCGTTGCGCCGGAATGCTCTCTCACGGGCAAAAACAGTTTCTGGAAATCGGCATGCTGCTGGTGCAGGAGCCGCATTTGCTGCTGCTCGATGAGCCCGCCGCCGGGATGACCGACGCCGAAACCGAATATTCGGCGGAGCTGTTTCGCCAGCTTGCCGGGAAACACTCGCTGATGGTGGTCGAGCACGATATGGGCTTTGTCGAAACCATCGCCGATCACGTCACCGTTTTGCATCAGGGCCGGGTGCTGGCGGAGGGCTCGCTGAGGGAAGTGCAGGCCAACGAGCAGGTGATCGAAGTCTATCTGGGACGCTAAGGAGCCGTCATGCTACAGGTGAACGAACTGAATCAATATTACGGCGGCAGCCACATTTTGCGCGGCGTGAGCTTCGATGCGCCGGGCGGAGAAGTGACCTGTCTGCTCGGGCGAAACGGCGTGGGGAAAACCACGCTGCTGAAATGTCTGATGGGGCTGATCCCGGCGCGCAGCGGGGAGATCATCTGGCAGGGCAAAACCATCACCCACGCGAAACCGCACCACCGGGTACAGTCCGGCGTGGCCTATGTTCCGCAGGGGCGCGAGATTTTTCCGCGTCTGACGGTAGAAGAAAATCTGCTGCTGGGGTTGTCGCGCTTTGCGGCGCGAGAGGCGAAAAGCGTTCCGGAGGATATCTGGCAGCTTTTTCCGGTGCTGAAAGAGATGAAGCATCGTCGTGGGGGCGATCTCTCCGGTGGACAACAGCAGCAGCTGGCGATTGGTCGCGCGCTGGCGAGCCGTCCGCAGCTGTTGATTCTCGATGAGCCGACGGAGGGGATTCAGCCTTCGGTGATTAAAGAGATTGGCGTGGTGATCCGCCAGCTCGCCAGCCGGGGCGATATGGCGATTTTGCTGGTGGAGCAGTTCTATGATTTCGCGGCGGAGCTGGCGGATAACTACCTGCTGATGTCGCGCGGGAGCATCATCCAGCGCGGTCGCGGGGAGAACATGGAGCAGGAGGGCGTTCGCGGCCTGGTGGCGATCTAGGGTTATTGTGTTTTGAAATGTTATATTATAACATTTCCATTCTCATAACATGGAGTGAGGATCGCACATTGGCTTTACACATTGGAAAATTTGCAATGACTCTGGGGGCGCTGCTGGTCAGCGGCCAACTGTTTGCCCACTCGCACGGCCATCAGATGACCGAAGCGGAACAAAAAGCGGCGAACGGGGTATTTGAAGATAAAGACGTTAAGGACCGTAAGCTTTCCGACTGGGACGGCACCTGGCAGTCGGTTTATCCTTTCCTGCTGGACGGTTCACTGGACCCGGTTTTTAAAAAGAAAGCTGAAAAAGACCCGAGCAAATCCTTCGACGAGGTGAAAGCCTATTACCGCAAAGGCTACGCCACGGACGTGGAGACTATCGGTATTGAAAATAACGTGATGGAGTTCCACACCGGCAAAGCGGTGGCGAGCTGTCACTACGACTACAGCGGCTATAAGATCCTGACCTACGCATCAGGCAAGAAAGGCGTGCGTTACCTGTTTGAATGTAAAGACGCCAGTTCGAAAGCGCCGAAATTTGTGCAGTTCAGCGACCACACCATCGGCCCGCGCGCCTCGGCGCATTTCCATATCTTCATGGGCAACACCTCGCACGAGGCACTCCTGAAAGAGATGGACAACTGGCCGACCTATTACCCGAACGAGATGTTTAAGAAGCAGGTGGTGGAGGAGATGTTGCACCATTAAACATTGAGGCAAGCCGTTGTAGGCCCGGTAAGCGCAGCGCCACCGGGCGTTTAGGCCGCACCGCCGCTTGTTGCCGGGTGGCGGCTTCGCCTTACCCGGCCTACGATTCCGACGTCTTTTGTAGGCCCGGTAAGCGCAGCGCCACCGGGCAATTCAGACCGCACCAGCCATCACGCCGTTTCCACCCGTTCGGCATAGGGTTCCACGCTCATCCCGCGCAAAATCATTAGCCACGCGACCACAATCGCGACCATCATAATCACAAACAGCGACCAGTGCGGCAGGTGGGTCAGGATCAGTCCGGTAATCATCGGGTTCGCCGCCGCCCCCAGCCAGCCGAGCGCCTGTGCGGAGAAGTAGCTCGCTTTCATCCCCGGCGGGGCGATGTTATCGATGAGCAGATATTCACCCGGCGCATAAATAATCTCCCCGATGGTAAACACCGCCGAAGCAATGCCCCAGTAGATCAAATTGGTGCCGGAGAGCATAAACCCGCCCAGCCCGAGCAGGAAAAAGAGCGTGCCGATAGCCATGAGCGGGCGAATATTGCTGGCCTTAATTTTACGGCCAATGAAATACTGCAGCGACACCACCATCGCGGCGTTAGCGGGCAGCACCACGGCGACCACTTTTTCCGCAAACTCACTGGTGTAATCCGCCGCCAGCACATACTGGGAAATACAGCTCGCAAACGAGCCGCCCACGTAGGAAGCCAGCAGGCCGGAGAGCGTATACCAGAACAGCGCTTTATCCCGCAGCAAAACCGACGGTTGCCACGGAACGGTTAAGTTGTCACTATCCGCCCCAATGCTTTTCTGCACATACATCTGAATAAACACCAGCGGCAGCGCGGCGCAGAAGGCCGCCAGCCAGAACGGCAGTTGCAGGCTGTACATCACCAGCAGCGTGCCAATCGGCGGGCCGATCGTCCAGCCGATGTTCAGGAAACTGTAGTTAAGAGAAAATACGCGCGCTTTCTCGCCCGGCGTCAGCACGTCCGCGAACCAGGCTTTGAGCACCGTCGAGAACACGGAATACGCGCAGTTAATCAGGGCGAAGAACAGCACCACCAGCGTGACATTATTCACCAGCGGGATCGCCACGAAACCGGCGATAAACGCCAGAATCGACAACATCATGTAGCGCTTTTTGTCGAACTTATCCGCCAGGATGCCAAAGCCCATGCTGAACACCACGCCAATCGTCAGGGCGATGGTCAGGGCATAGCCGATGTTCGCGACGCTCATCTGATAAACGCGCGTGAGGTAGATAGTCATAAAGGGCAGCGTCGCGCCACGGCCGATGGTTAATAACAACGACGAAGCCAGCAACGCTGCGGTTGAGCGCCTGAGTGATGATTTCATTTTCCTGTCCGACATATGCTTATGCTTTTTTTATGTCTCAATGATTATCACGCCATCAGGGGGGTTGTATACCACCCAATTTTTCCATCAGTGCTTTGTCTGATTGCCAGAATGAATGATCTTTTCCTCCCTCGTTTTTTTCGTTACCTTGAATCTGTTTACAAAAATTTAATAATCAGGGGCAAGGTATGACGCGCAAAGACGGACTGCTGGCGTTGCTGGTCGTCGTGGTATGGGGACTGAATTTTGTGGTCATCAAAGTGGGGCTGCACAACATGCCGCCGCTGATGCTGGCCGGTTTGCGCTTTCTACTGGTGGCCTTCCCGGCGCTGTTTTTCGTCGCCCGCCCAAAGATCCCGTTTCGTCTGCTGCTCGGCTACGGCCTGACCATCAGCTTCGGGCAGTTCGCCTTCCTGTTTTGCGCGATCAAATTCGGCATGCCTGCGGGGCTGGCCTCGCTGGTGCTGCAGGCGCAGGCGTTCTTTACCATCATTCTGGGCGCGTTTGTCTTTGGTGAGCGCCTGCAGGGCAAGCAGCTGGCGGGGATTACGCTGGCGGTGTTTGGCGTGCTGGTTCTGGCCGAAGCCAGTCTGAACGGCCAGCACGTGGCGATGCTGGGCTTTATGCTGACCCTGGCGGCAGGTTTAAGCTGGGCGTGCGGGAATATTTTCAACAAGCTGATCATGCAGCACGAGGCGCGTCCGGCGGTGATGTCGCTGGTGGTCTGGAGTGCGCTGATCCCCGTGGTGCCTTTTATGCTTGCGTCCCTGATGTTTGACGGCCCGGCGCTGATGGTGAAAAGCCTGATTGAGATCGACCTGACCACCATTTTATCGCTGGTCTATCTGGCGTTTGTCGCGACCATTGTCGGGTACGGTATCTGGGGAACGCTGCTCGGGCGCTACGAAACCTGGCGCGTGGCGCCGCTGTCGCTCCTGGTGCCGGTGGTGGGGCTGGCGAGTGCAGCGATTTTGCTGGGCGAAAAACTGACGACGCTACAGCTGATTGGCGCAGTGTTAATCATGGCCGGGCTGTACATCAACGTGTTTGGATTGCGTTTGCGTCGGACGACGCGAGTCAGGGGATGAAAAAAGCCCCGCAATACGCGGGGCAAAAACGAATCAGAGGTCGTGCTGATTGTAATACGGCACGCCTAATTCGTCGGATTTGTCGCTGCCCGCATCCATATGATTGAAATCAAACGGTGATTGAACGTGCGTGCCAGGCAGAACCATTGTGGTACGCGTATTCTGCTGGTTAGCGTGAGTGGTTTGCTCCGCAAAAGTCTGGCCGGAGACCAGCACCAGTAAGGTGAGGGCGGCGGAGGCGATAAATTTCATGATTTCCTCGGTTACGTCTTAAAACAGGCGATTAGCAGTTACAGTGTGTTAGCGGATGCAGATAACGGGATTCACCGGGCATACTGGTGATTCGGTATTTGTGCGGCGGCACGTCGAAATAGTTCTTGAACGTGCGGGTCAGGGTCTGTTGCGATTCAAACCCGTAACGCTCGGCCAGATACAGAATCGGCTCGTTGCTCTCTTTCAGCTTCTGCGCAATTTCCGTCAGCTTGCGGCTGCGAATATATTGCCCTAAAGAATGACCGGTCTCTTTTTTGAACATCCGTTGCAGGTGCCATTTTGAGTAACCTGAACGCTCGGACACTTTCTCAAGTGAGAGCGGCGATTCCAGGTTCTCTTCGATCCAGTCCAAAATGCTATGAATAGTGATCGCGTCATTATTGCGTCTGGACATCGTCATACCTCTTTCTGTTTACGGCAGGATTTTCTTCAGCAAATGCTCAAGCGTGACCACTTCATCCGCCGTTAAGTTTTTTGTTAGTTCCTGGTGCAGGGTTTGTCCTACTAACTCATGACAACGTTCGCACATGGCCGCACCATCGCTGGTGAGCTGAACCAGTACGCCGCGTTTGTCATTGGGGTTAGGTCGCCTTTCAATCCATCCTTTGCAGACAAGACGATCGAGCATGCGCGTGAGCGCGCCAAGGTCGACAGAGAGCACCTTTTTCAGCTCAACCGGGGTGATGCACACTTCGCAGCGAATGGAGCACAGCACTTTGAACTGGGTCGCGGTGATGTCCATCGGGGACAGATAGTCGTTGAGCAGGCGATCTTTTTTCTGGTTCACCATATGAATAAGACGGCCCAGTGGAATAATTTCATTGAAGAGATCACTGGTGCTTTTCACAATGGTTGCCCTGGCAAGTAGTTTAGTCACGCCAGATATTATTGCTCAGGCAAGTATAAGTCAACCGAATGTAATGTCCGATGCCACGATTTGCTAAAACGTTTCATGAACTTTTTTTGAGCCTTTTAAAATCATAAACATAACGTCTGGTTATCGGTATGCAGCGGAAAATACTGCTTACGTTCTCATCATGGCTGTGTCCGGCCATTTCACCGTATACTGTGAGGGTTGATTATGGATAAGGACGACAACGCACTATGGTGGAATTATTTCAGGCAATAGGACTTGGGCTGGTGGTGCTGCTGCCGCTGGCGAACCCGTTAACAACCGTGGCGTTGTTCCTGGGGCTGGCAGGGAACATGAACAGCGCCGAACGTAACCACCAGTCGTTAATGGCCTCGGTGTACGTTTTCATCATCATGATGGTGGCCTATTACGCCGGGCAGGTGGTGATGAACACCTTCGGGATTTCGATTCCCGGGTTACGTATTGCGGGGGGCTTGATCGTCGCCTTTATCGGTTTCCGCATGCTGTTCCCGGCGCATAAAGCGCATGAATCGCCGGAAGCGAAAAGCAAATCGGAAGAGATGGAGTCTGAACCTTCCGCCAATATCGCCTTTGTTCCGCTCGCCATGCCAAGCACGGCCGGGCCAGGGACAATTGCGATGATCATCAGCTCCGCGTCAACGGTGCGTGACGGCACGACATTCTCAGCGTGGGTGGTGATGGTGGCGCCGCCGCTGATCTTCGCGATTATCGGCGTGATTTTGTGGGGATGTTTGCGCAGTTCCGGCGCGATCATGCGCTGGGTCGGCAAGGGCGGAATCGAGGCGATTTCCCGTTTGATGGGCTTCCTGCTGGTCTGTATGGGCGTGCAGTTTATTATTAACGGCGTGCTGGAAATTATTAAAACTTACCCTTGATTGCCCGGCGGCGCTACGCTTGCACGGGCCTACGTGTTTTGTAGGCCGGGTAAGCGCAGCGCCACCCGGCAAAAAAACTACCCTCGATCCGTCTGCTCTTCCAGCGCCACCGGCCATTTTCGGAAGATCAGAATCGACCAGATCAACGCCGCCAGCGCCGGAATTGCCCCGAGATAGCCAATCGCCGACATCGAAAAATGCAGGCTGATTTGATTTCCCACCAGTGCGCCCGCGCCAATCCCTAGATTGAAAATCCCCGAGAAGAGCGACATCGCCACATCCGTGGCATCCGGTGCCAGGGCCAGGACTTTCACCTGCATGCCAAGCCCGATAATCATCATCGCCACGCCCCAACAAATACTCAGTATCGCCAGATGGGTTTCGCTGCCTGCGGCAGGCATCAGCAACACCAGGCACAGCATCAACACCCCGATTGCGCCGCTCACCAGCAGCGAAGCGTGTTTATTGCCCAGTTTGCCAAACAGGAGGCTGCCGATGATGCCAGCCCCGCCGAGGAGTAACAGCAGAACCGTGGCGAAACTGGCGCTAAAGCCCGCGACAACCTGCACAAAAGGTTCAATATAGCTGTAGGCCGTGTAGTGGGCGGTGACTACCACCACCGTCAGCAAATAAATGCTCATCAGCGCCGGGCGGCGGAACAGCAGCGGCAGGCTTTTTAGTGAGCCAGAGTGTTCGCTCGGTAATTTCGGCAGAAGCTTGATCAGGCACAGCAGGGTGATCAGCGCGCCCATGCCGATGGCAAAGAAGGTGGTACGCCAGCCGAAATACTGCCCGACGATACGCCCGATCGGCAGACCGAGCACCATCGCCAGCGCGGTGCCGGTCGCCAGCAGGCTCAGGGCCTGAGCGCGTTTTCCTGCCGGGGCAAGACGAATGGCCAGCGACGCGGTTATCGACCAGAAAAGAGCGTGGGCAAAGGCGATACCGATGCGGCTGATCACCAGCACCGTAAAGTTCCAGGCGAGGAACGACAGTACGTGGCTGGCGATGAACAGCACGAAGAGACCGATCAGCAGTTTGCGCCGCTCCATCTGGCTGGTGAGCAGCATAAAGGGCAGGGACATCAACGCCACTACCCAGGCGTAGATGGTCAGCATGATCCCGACCTGCGCCGTTTCCATCTGGAAACTTTTAGCAATATCGGAAAGCAAACCGACGGGGACGAACTCCGTGGTATTAAAGATAAATGCAGCGATGGCAAGCGTGACCACACGTAGCCACGCGACCTTGCGGGAAACCGTGTTCATTGTCATAGATATAGAGGGATTCGTTGCTGAAAAGATGAGAAGGCGATCTTAAAGCCTTCGCTGGCGAAAAGACAACCATTATGTGATGCAGATCTCATAATTTACCTTATCCAGCCCGTAGCGAAGGGCGTTGTTTTCCTTGAAGATAAGGAACAGCACAATAAAAACAGGCGGTACGACAATGCACGAAATTGATTTTTATCTGGTGGATGCCTTCACCGACAAAGCCTTTGGTGGGAATGCGGCCGCGGTTTGCCCGCTGGAAGAGTGGCTTCCGGACGAGACGCTGCTCAGCATGGCGAAACAACACAACCAGTCGGAGACAGCGTTTTTCGTGCGCACCGACGACGGTTTTGAACTGCGCTGGTTCACCACGCAGTATGAGATCGATCTGTGCGGCCACGCTACGCTCGCGGCGTCGCATGTGATTTTTGAATACCTCGATTACCCGCACACGGAAATTGAATTCTCGACGCGCTTTGTCGGCAAACTGACCGTCAAGCGCAACGGCGACTGGCTGACCCTCAACTTCCCGGCCTGGGCAAGTGAAGCCGTTGATAACGCGCCAGCCTTGCTGTTTTATTCGCTGGGCATCCCCGCTGCAAAAGAAGTCCGCGTGGCGCGCGACTATATGGTGGTGCTGGAGAACCAGCAGCAGGTCGAAGCGATTGACCCGGATATCTCGGCGATGATCCCGCTGGATAAGATGGTGTGTATTACCGCACCTGGCGACGAAGTGGATTTTGTCAGCCGCTTCTTCTGCCCGGGCGAGGGCGTCCCGGAAGATCCGGTGACCGGCTCCACCCACAGTATGCTGATCCCTTACTGGAGCGAAAAACTCGGTAAAACCCAGCTGCAGGCTCGCCAGGTGTCGGCCCGCGGCGGCGATTTGCGCTGTGAATTACAGGGCGACCGCGTGCTGATTGGTGGGCAAGCCACGTTGTACCTGAAAGGCAAAATCTTCCTGCGCCAGTAGGGGGTAAATCCGCTTAAGGTGCCCGCGAGGCGGGCATTTTTTTAGATCTTCTGCGCCACATCCCAGATAAAGCCGAAGGGGTCCTGGACGCGGGCTTTCAAATCACCCCAGAACATCTCCGCCGGTTCTTTTAGTACCGTCGCACCGGCCTGTACCATCTCACCGACCAGCGCGACGGCATCATCCACATAGAGGTAGAAGATAAACGGCGTCGGAGTGCCGGAGGTTTGAGGGCTACTCAACTCCGAATCCCAGCCCTCCTGGTTAAGCGTGAAGTTGGTGCCGCGATAGCGAATACGGGCAAAGAGCAGTTCGCCGTTTTCACCTTCCAGTTCGGCGATGGCCACCATACTCATCGCGCCCGTGTAGAAATCCACGGCGGCGCGGACATCCGGTACGTTAAGGGCGGTCGTCAGCCAGGTGAGCCCCATGCCTTCCCACGGGTGAGTGCGATTTTCAACGTTGTTAAACCAGTCCAGTTTTTTCATTTCAGTCTCCTTCTGAGGGCCGTTGTTGGCGAACGAAGGGCATAATAACGCGGGTTAAAAACAAATACTGTATATAATTACAGTGACCCGCATTTTTGGCACTCTTTGTTGGATTATCCTCAAGAAAGATAAGTTAACAGTATGACCAATGGCATCGCGAGGCGGCTATGTTGATAACAAACAACAAAAGGAGCCTGCCATGTATTCCATTACCTCTGAATCTGCCTCTCATCCGGATATTCTGGCGCTGATCGCCGCTCTGGACCGTTATCAAACCGAACTTTACCCGGCGGAAAGTAATCATCTGATCGATCTCACCCAACTGGCGACGGGGTCGCTGCTGATGATGGTGATCCGTGATAACCAGCTTAACGCGGTGGGCTGCGGGGCGATTGTGCTCAACGGGGACGGCAGCGGGGAGATGAAGCGGGTGTATATCGATCCCACTCATCGCGGGCAAAAGCTGGGGGAGAAACTGCTGGCGGCGCTGGAGGACGAAGCCCTTAGCCGCCACTGCCACACCCTGCGCCTCGAAACGGGCATTAAGCAGCATGCGGCGATTCAGCTGTATGAACGCTGCGGGTATCACGTTCGCACGGCTTTCCCACCTTACGCCGAAGATCCGCTTAGCCTGTTTATGGAGAAGGCGTTGGTGGCTGACGTTCGTTTAGCAGTGCTATAAACGCCTCAAGCTGACGCGTCATCGCGCCGCGTCGCCACACCAGCCAGGTCGTGAGCCAGCGCCAGTTTTCCGCCAGCGGCCAGGCCTCGACCTGCAGATGCCCCGGCATGCTCTCCAGCATCGAGCGGGGCATCAGGGCAATTCCGGCACCCGCAATCACGCAGGCGAGCATGCCGTGGTACGACTCCATCTCATGAATTCGCCCCGGCATCGCCCGGTCCGCATGAAACCAGCTCTCCAGATGTCGACGATAGGAACAGTTGGCGCGAAACGCGTAGACGTCGCGACCGCTCACCTGGGTGGCGCGGGTCACTTTCTCATGTCCGGCGGCGGCCACCAGCATCATCTCTTCCTGATACACCGGCATCCCGTCCAGCTCCGGGTGCGACAGCGGTCCGTCGACAAAGGCCGCGCTGAGCGTCCCCTCGAGCACGCCGTCGATCATCGTCCCGGACGGGCCAGTGGAAAGCGCAAACTGAATGCGCGGATAACGCTGGTTAAACTGCGCCAGGGATTCAGGGATCCGCACCGCCGCGGTACTCTCCAGCGCGCCAAGCGCAAACAGTCCCTGCGGTTCGTCCCCGGCAACCACCATCCGCGCTTCATCGACCAGGGCGAGGATCTGCTTGCTGTAGCGCAGGAAGTTATGCCCGGCGGGAGAGAGGCGCAAACGCTGGTTTTCACGGATAAACAGCTCGACGCCCAGATCCGCCTCCAGCTGACGAATACGCGTCGTGAGGTTCGACGGCACGCGATGCACCTTCTGCGCCGCCTGAGTGATGCTCCCGGTCTGCGCCACGGCGTTAAACATTTCAAGCTGAGTTAAATCCATAGCATTCTCTTTTCGTGAATAAGTGAGTCAGTATTATTCATTTTTAAGAAATAGCAGAGTAAGCCACAATCAATCAACCCCTATGACGTGGAGAAGATTATGACTTATTCATCAGAGACCCATGCGCTGTCGATCAATCCGGCGACTGGCGAAACGCTTGCCGCTTATCCGTGGGCCACGACGGCGGAGGTCGATCGGGCGATAGCGCAGGCGGATCGCGGTTTCCGTGAGTGGCGAAATGAAACGGTGGCTCATCGTGCGCAGAAACTTCGTGACCTCGGTGCAGCCCTGCGAGCGCGGGCAGAAGAGATGGCGCAGATGATGTCCCGCGAGATGGGCAAACCCATTTTGCAGGCGCGCGCCGAAGTCACTAAATCCGCTGGTCTGTGCGACTGGTATGCCGAACACGGCCCGGCGATGCTGGCGACTGAACCGACGCTGGTTGAAAACCAGAAAGCCGTGATTGAGTATCGCCCGCTGGGGCCGATTCTGGCGGTGATGCCGTGGAACTTCCCTCTGTGGCAGGTGCTGCGCGGCGCGGTGCCGATCCTGCTCGCCGGAAACAGCTATCTGCTCAAACATGCGCCCAACGTCCTCGGCTCCGCGACGCTTATCGGTGAGATCGTCGATGACGCTGGTTTCCCGCAAGGGGTGTTTGGCTGGGTGAACGCCACCAACGACGGCGTGAGTCAGGCGATTAACGATTGTCGCATCGCTGCCATTACCGTGACCGGGAGCGTGCGCGCCGGGGCGGCTATTGGTGCGCAGGCGGCTGCGGCGCTGAAAAAATGCGTGCTGGAGCTCGGCGGGTCCGATCCCTTTATCGTGCTCAACGATGCAGATCTGGATCTGGCAGTGAAAGCGGCGGTGACCGGACGCTATCAGAATACCGGACAGGTTTGCGCCGCGGCCAAACGCTTTATCGTCGAAGAGGGCATTGCGGAGCAGTTTACCGAACGCTTCGTCGCCGCAGCGGCAGCGCTAAAAATGGGTGCGCCGGATAACGAAGAACACTATCTCGGGCCGATGGCACGTTTCGACCTGCGCGATGAGCTGCATCAGCAGGTGCAGGCGACGCTTGCTGAAGGTGCTACGCTGTTGCTCGGTGGTGAAAAAGTCGCGGGCGCGGGGAATTACTATCCGGCAACCGTGCTCGGGAATGTTACGCCAGAGATGACCGCGTTCCGTCAGGAGCTGTTTGGCCCGGTGGCGGCTATCACTATCGCGAAAGACGCAGACCATGCCCTCACACTTGCGAATGACAGTGACTTTGGCCTCTCGGCGACGATCTTCACGGCGGATCAGCAGCGTGCCGATGCCTTTGCTCGCCAGCTGGAGTGCGGCGGGGTGTTCATCAATGGCTTCAGCGCCAGCGATGCGCGCGTGGCCTTTGGCGGGGTGAAGAAAAGCGGCTTTGGTCGCGAGCTATCCCACTTCGGTCTGCATGAATTCTGCAATATCCAGACCGTCTGGAAAGACCGCGTGTAGTCAATTGAAGGCCTTCTCTGTGAAGGCCTTTGTCATTTTTGTGTCATGGTTCTGTCATTTAGGTTTCGTAGACTCGCACGCGTCTAACGTACTGTTACAGAAGAATATTATGAACCTAACGCAAATTTTTAGCCGTATTGCGAAGCGCCAGTTTGGTCTCCTGGCTGGCATCTTTTGTATTATCGGGCTCTTTTCCGCATTACAACTCTCCTCGTCGATTCTCCTGACCGCCTCGCTTCGCGACGCGCAACGCAACGAACAACAAAATCAGCTGGCGCAACAGCAGCAGAGCAAACTGGATCTGGCGCGCGTTTCGCTGCTGGCGGCGAGCGATCTGCTCAACCGTTCGGGCGTCTATTTTATGCAGGATAAAGAGACCGGCTCGGAGGGGAGCTGGAACAGCCTGATGGACGAAGCGCAGAAGGCGCTGAGTGCCTCGCAGCAGGCGTGGAATGCGTGGCTGGCGCTCAATCCGCCGAAAGACGAGGCGCTGATCAACAGCTACCAGCTGTTCTACGGGGCGATCAACGAGCAGGCGGAAGGGCTGGTAAAGACGAATTCCATCGACGCCTTTTTTGCGGTGCCCGCTCAGGCGTTTCAGACCGATTTCAACGACAACTACACGCGCTATCAGCTTGCAAGTGAACAGCGGGCGGGCGACGGACGTCAGTCCCTGATGAACCGCCTGTCGGATCTGCAGTCGCTGTTCCTGCTGGCGCCGGTGGTGTTGCTCCTGATTGCGGTGGCCGTCTGGTTTGGCATGTCACGCTGGGTGATCACCCCGCTGCGCAAATTGATCGCCCATATCAATCAGCTCGCGGCGGGCGACCTCTCCGGTACCGCGCCGCAGGTGAATGGCTTTAACCGTGAGATCGGCCAGCTGAGCACCAGTATCACCACCATGCAACGCGGCCTGCAGCAGCTGGTGACCCAGGTGAGCGACGCCACCACTTCGATGGTAGAGAACATTGGCGAGCTGGCGGAAGGGAATCAGAAACTGTATCAGCAGTCCGCGCGTCAGGCTCAGGAGCTAAGCGACGTGACGGCGCATATCGCCACCCTGGAAACCCACGTAGAGGGCAATACCGGCTACGCGAAGCTCGCCAGTACCCGTGCGGACGAGGCGCGTCAGACGGCTGCGGGGGGCGACATTATGATGTCCACGGTGAATGCGTCGATGCAGGCGATCGTGGAGCGATCCTCGGAGATGCGCGGGATCGTGTCGATGATTGACAGCGTGGCGTTCCAGACCAACATTCTGGCGCTGAATGCTGCCATTGAAGCCGCTCACGCGGGCAATCAGGGGCGCGGGTTTGCTGTGGTGGCGCGTGAAGTCGGGCTGCTGGCGAGAAAGAGCAGCCACTCGACGCAAACCATTCAGGAGCTGATCAATCACTCGTTGCAGGGCATTGAGGACGGTTCAAAAGCGGTGGTGAAGCTGGAGAACAATCTCCAGCAGGTGACCGGGCTGGTGGCGAATTTGAGCAGTCTGCTGGATGACATCTCCGCGGCGACCCTGAGCCAGGGGGACAGCATTCATCAGATGACGCGGCAATTGCAGGCGCTGAATCAGGTGTCGCAGCAGACCGACGTGCTGGTCTCGACCGCGTCGCAAGCCTCGCGTCGGCTGCATGATGAGTCCTATCTGCTGATGCAGGCGGTTTCGCGTTTTCGTCTTCCCGCCTGACGCGACACATTCGCCTCTGTTATACTCGCAGCCCGTTTTTGGCCTCCAGGCAAGGAGCAACATGTGGCTGCGGTCATTGATAATCAGATGCTGGAAGAGATTCTGGCCCAGGTTCGCCCGTTAATCGGGCAGGGAAAAGTTGCCGATTATATTCCGGCGCTGGCGTGCGTCAGCGGCAATAAGCTGGGCATCGCGATCTGCACCGTGAAGGGCGAGCTGTATCAGGCCGGTGATGCCGCCGAGCGCTTTTCGATTCAGTCGATCTCCAAAGTGCTGAGCCTGGTGGCGGCGATGCGTCAGTACGACGAAGACGAGATCTGGCAGCGGGTGGGAAAAGATCCCTCTGGTCAGCCGTTTAACTCGCTGCTACAGCTGGAAATCGAGCAGGGCAAACCGCGAAACCCGTTTATCAACGCCGGTGCGCTGGTGGTGTGCGACATGCTGCAGAGCCGCCTTAGCGCCCCGCGCCAGCGGATGCTGGAGATTGTGCGCGAGCTGAGCGGGGTGTCGGATCTGAGCTACGACGCGACGGTCGCGCGTTCGGAGTTTGAACACTCGGCGCGAAACGCCGCCATCGCCTGGCTGATGAAATCCTTCGGTAATTTCCACAATGATGTCGCGACGGTCCTGCAAAACTATTTCCACTACTGCGCGCTGAAAATGAGCTGCGTGGAGCTGGCGCGTACCTTTATGTTTCTGGCCGATCAGGGCTTTTCCTCCCTGCATAATCAGGCGGTTGTGACGCCGATGCAGGCGCGGCAGGTGAATGCCCTGATGGCGACCAGCGGGATGTATCAGAACGCCGGGGAGTTTGCCTGGCGCGTCGGTCTGCCTGCGAAATCAGGCGTGGGCGGCGGCGTGGTGGCGATTGTGCCGCATGAGATGGCGATTGCTGTCTGGAGTCCGGAGCTGGACGACGCCGGTAATTCGCTGGCAGGCGTGGCGGTGCTGGAACAACTGACCCAGCGACTGGGGCGCTCGGTTTACTGATGAACACGCTCGATGATCTCTTTGCCCGCCTAGCGCGTTCCACGTTTCGTTCGCGCTTTAAACTCGGTCCGAAAGAGCGGCAGTATTGTTGGGACAAAGGGGCGGAGACGATTGATCAGCATGCCGCCGATTTTGTGGCCCGTCGTCTCGCGGTGGCCTCGCCGGTGAACGACGGCAAACAGACGCCGATGCGCGGACATCCGGTCTTTATCGCCCAGCATGCGACGGCAACCTGCTGTCGCGGCTGTCTCGCGAAGTGGCATCAGATCCCCCAGGGGCAGGCGCTCAGTCCAGAGCAGCAGCACTACATTGTGAGGGTGATCCACCACTGGCTGGTCCTGCAGATGAACTCCAAAGGTTGATGGGTTATGCATGCCGGGCATGTATGTTATAGATACGTGCTAATCTTTTACTATTCCTGCTGATGACCGCGAAATAATTGCGCTAAGCGATTATATGGATTGATATTTGATGCGATCTTCCCTGACCTCCTTTAAGCCTTTTCTTCCCGACAATCCACTGCGTAACGCGGTCGGGATTTTCGTTCTTACCACGCTGTTCTATTTTATCGGCGCGGAATTGCGTCTGGTGGAAGCGCTCTCACTGTTCTGGCCACTGAATGGGGTGATGGCTGGCGTTTTTGCCCGCTATGCCTATCTGAATCGCCTCCATTATTACGCGGTGTCGTATGTCGCGATGCTGTTGTACGACGCGGTGACGACCAACTGGGGTATCGCCTCGGTGGTGATTAATCTCTCCAATATGATGTTTATTGTCACCGTGGCCCTGCTGGTTACGCGGGACCGACGGCGTGGACGCGCGACGCCAGACCCAATCAATGCCTTACGCCTGTTTAACTTCTGCCTGATCGCCGCATTGCTGTGTGCGCTGGTGGGGGCGATGGGCTCGGTCGGCATTGACAGTCAAACCTTCTGGCCGCTGTTTGCCGACTGGTTCAGCGAGCAGTTTTCGACGGGCGTGCTGATTCTGCCGTGTCTGTTAACGGTCAAAATCCCGGAGATTAAACATCCTGTTCGGGTAGATCATTTTATGCCGGTGCTGGCGCTGATCGTGTCGGTGGCGGCCTCGGTGGTGATCGGCGGGGCGGGCAGCCTGGCGTTTCCGCTGCCGGCGCTAATCTGGTGTGCGGTGCGCTATTCACTGCCCGCGACCTGTCTGCTGACGTTTGTGACGGGCGGGGTGGAGATCATCCTGGTGGCGAATTCGATTATTAATATCGCCGTCGCCGCGCCGCTCTCGACGCCGATGATGTTCTCTGCGCGCCTGGGGATTGCCACCATGGCGATTTGCCCGGTGATGGTTTCCGTGAGCGTGGCGGCGATCAACTCGCTCATTCATCAGGTCTCCCTGCGCGCGGATTACGATTTTCTGACCCGCGTCTACTCCCGTTCCGGTCTTTATGAAGCTCTGAAAAATGAAGAGTCCCATCGTCATCCGCGTTTTCTGACGGTGATGCTGCTCGATATCGATTATTTCAAAAGCATTAACGATAACTACGGTCACGAGTGTGGCGACCGGGTGCTGGCCGAATTCGCCGGTAAAGTGCAGCAGGAGGTCGGCGAAGATGGGCTGGTGGCGCGCATGGGTGGGGAAGAGTTTGCGGTCGTGGTGAATTCTGTCGATGCCCGTCAGGGGTTTGAGCTGGCGGAACGCATCAGAGAAGCTGTTGCTTCGCATCCGTTCAGCTGGCGTCAGCAAACCCTGTTTCTGACCGTGAGTATTGGTCTTGGCAGCGCGAAAGCGGAATCCTGGCAGCTGACGGAGGTCTTTAATAAGCTGATGGCCGAAGCCGATGAGTATCTCTATCGTTCGAAAAAAGCGGGGCGAAATCGTACCAGTGCGCGTCAACCCGACGATCCGCTGGTCGCAGAAGTGCAAAAAAGTCCGGAGCAGGTGTAAACGCATCCACCCCAGGCGCAATGCGGTCTGGATGTTATCAAATTGCTGATAAATTGCTTGCTACGTATTTTTAAGCTCAATAAGATACCGGGGATAACACATCGGAAAAATCGCGTGATGAACGGAATTGATAAACTGAGTAAAAACCATCGCTTACCAGGGAGTCGTTTTGTCAAACGTATGTATCTGATGCGTATCCTTGGCACATTTCTCTGTTTTATTCCCATTCTTTCCGTCCTGATTGAGCATCAACGTTCAGTATGGCTAATGCTTTTGCTGGCCGTGAATGCCTTTGTCTGGCCAACGCTCGCTTTTCATCGCGCCCGTCGTTCCTCTACGCCGCTGGCGGCAGAACATCAAAATCTGATTATCGATGCGGGCGCGGGCGGTTTCTGGATCGCCATGATGGCCGTGAATCCGCTGCCCTCAGTGGTCATTGCCACCATTCTGCTGGCCGACCGGCTATCTGCGGGCGGTTTTGCGCTGATGAAGCGCGCGGCGATCGCGATGCTGGCGGTGTTTCTCGCCGCCTGGCTGCTGCAGGGCATGGCGATTGTAACTACCGTTTCTCAGCAGACCATGCTGGCAACGTTGCCGCTGATTGCTGTCTACATTATTGCCCTGAGCGTCCTGACCGACAGTATTGCCATCCGCCTTCGGATCAAAACCCGCGAGCTGGAGCGGATCGCGATGATGGATCCGCTGCTGGATATCGCTAACCGCCGTCTGCTGGAAAAACGCATCGAGCACGAATTACATAAACTTCAGCAGGCCTGTCGCGAATCGGCGCTGATGTTTATTGATATCGATAATTTTAAAGAAGTGAACGATCGTTTCGGGCATAAAGTCGGGGACGCGATGCTCGCCTCCGTCTCCGAGATTCTTCATATCGCCACGCGTCAGACGGATACCCCGGCGCGCCTCGGGGGCGATGAGTTTGTGATCCTGCTTCCGGATACCACCATCGAAGAGGCCCACGTGGTCGCGTCGCGCATTATGGAAGCCGCCGCGGTGATGGAAGATGTGGCGCAAGAAACCGTCAATTGTACGCTGAGTATCGGCATCGCCGGGGCCACCCGCGAGATGTTAAACGTGACCGACTGGCTGCAGGCGGCGGACAACGCGTTATATCAGGCCAAGCGCGGCGGTAAAAATCGAATTTTCGGCCACTGAAAAGTTTCCTGTTTAGGCTAAGCTATTAAAAAAGCTCAGTGTCAGGAGACATTATGAAAGCGCCCGCGATCCCGGCTAATGAATCAGACCGTCTGCTGTCTCTGCATGATTCCGGGCTTCTGGAGTCGAACAACCATCAGCCTTATGACCGCATCACCCGCCTGGCGAAGCGCATATTTAACGTTTCGCTGGCGAGGATTAACCTCATCGACGAACGCTCGCTGGTGGCGCTTTCGGTAGAGGGTTCCGCCGCGTCCGTCGTGCCGCGTAGCCACTCGTTATGCGGACACACGCTGCTCAATAACGCGCCGCTGGTGGTGCCTGATACCCGCAATGACACCCGTTTTGCCGATAACCCGCTGGTCGCGGGCCAGTCAAAAGTGCGCTTCTACGCCGGATATCCTCTGCGTTTACCCGACGGCTCCATTGCCGGAACCCTGTGCCTGCTCGATGAATCTCCGCGAGAGTTCAGCCCGGGGGATATGACCGCCTTGAGCGATCTGGCCGCGCTGGCGGAAGACGAGTTCGCCGCTGCCTGTGCGGCCACTACCGACGAGTTGACCGGGCTATTTAACCGGCGCGGGTTCAATCAGTTTGCGGCCTTTGCGTTAGCCGGTGCCCGCCGACGGGCAGAGCCGTTGACGCTGGCGTGGATGGATCTCGACCGGTTCAGACAAATCAACGACCGCTATGGCCACGCGGAGGGCGACGTGGCGCTCAAAGCGATGACCGAACTGATGCGCGCCTCATTTCGCGAAGCGGATCTGCTGGTGCGCTACGGCGGCGATGAATTCGCGGTCCTGTTTGCGGATACGGACGAGCAGGGCGCGTGGATTGCGATGCAATACCTCAACGAGCAGGTGGCGGAGTACAATCAGCGCGGGCTGCATCCCTGGAGCCTGACGTTTTCCTGGGGCGTTTGCGAATTCGATCATCAGCAAAATGATTTGAAGCGCTGGCTGCAGATCGCCCACGACAAAATCCTCGCCATGAAACAGCAGTACGGCGTCGGGGGCTAACATCATAAAAGCCTATGAGAGCCGCTCTTGCGTTAAATAATTGTTAAGGGCAATCTGAGGCGGTCACTTTATTAGGAAATCCCATGACCGCCTCCCTGCGCATTCACTCCCTTTCACGGGACGACATTCTTCTTCATCTCGATTCGCTGGCTGAGATCCTCGAAAACTGCGTTAACGGCGGGGCGTCGGTGAGTTTTATGCTGCCTTTTACGCGCGAGAAATCCCGCCAGTTCTGGCAAGGTGTCGCGGAAAGCGTGGGTCGAGAAGAACGCACCGTGCTGGCCTGTCGCGACGAGAGCGGGGCGTTTTTTGGAACCGTGCAACTCATTACCGATCAGCCGGAAAACCAGTCGCACCGGGCTGATGTCGCCAAACTGTTGGTGCATGAAAAAGCCCGTCGTCGCGGGGTAGCGATGGCGCTGATGGAAGCCCTGGAAGCGGTCGCTGTGGAGGACGGGAAAAAGGTGCTGGTCCTTGACACCACAACGGGCAGCGGGGCAGAGACCTTTTATCAGCGTGCGGGCTGGCAAAAAGTGGGTGAGATCCCGCGCTATGCCCTGATGCCGGACGGCGAAATGACCGCCACCTCGGTGTTCTATAAGTTTTTATAATATTTTTCACCATTTCGTCATGAGTTGATCAAAACAGGGTTTCATGGTCGGAAAGTTTGATAAGTTATTGGACCAATCTTATCGGGCTGTATGACTAATTAAAAAAGGAACCCCTTGTGAACACACTCAATCGTCGTGATTTTCCCGGTGCTCTCTATCCTGAACGTATCATCCAGTTCGGTGAAGGTAACTTTTTACGTGCGTTCATCGACTGGCAAATTGACCTGTTGAATGAGCACACCGACCTGAATTCCGGGGTGGTGATCGTCCGTCCCATCCAGAGCGATTTCCCGCCATCGCTTAGCACGCAGGACGGTCTGTACACCACAATTATTCGTGGCCTGAATGAGAAAGGCGAAGCGGTCAGCGACGCGCGTCTTATCCGCTCCGTGAACCGCGAGATCAGCGTCTACACCCAGTACGACGAATTCCTCAAGCTCGCACACAATCCGGAGATGCGCTTTGTCTTCTCCAACACCACCGAAGCGGGTATCAGCTATCACGCCGACGACAAATTCGACGACGCGCCAGCGGTGAGTTATCCGGCAAAACTGACTCGTCTGCTGTTCGAGCGTTTCAGCCATTTCAACGGCGCAGCCGATAAAGGCTGGGTGATTATTCCGTGCGAACTGATTGATTATAATGGCGATGCCCTGCGTGAACTGGTGCTGCGCTATGCGCAGGAGTGGGCGCTCCCGGCGGCCTTTACCCAATGGCTGAACGATGCCAACAGCTTCTGTTCCACTCTCGTCGACCGCATTGTGACTGGCTATCCGCGTGATGAAGTGGCAGCCCTCGAAACCGAACTGGGCTATTACGATGGCTTCCTCGATACCGCCGAACACTTCTATCTGTTTGTGATTCAGGGGCCAAAATCTCTGGCAGCCGAGCTGCGCCTCGATAAATTCCCGCTTAACGTGCTGATTGTTGACGACATCAAGCCGTACAAAGAGCGCAAAGTGGCGATCCTCAACGGCGCGCACACGGCGCTGGTGCCAGTTGCTTTCCAGGCGGGGCTGGACACGGTGGGTGAAGCGATGAACGATGCGGAAGTCTGCGCATTCGTCGAGAAGGCCATCTACCAGGAGATCATCCCGGTACTGGATCTGCCGAAAGACGAGCTGGAATCCTTCGCCAGTGCGGTGACGGGGCGCTTCCGTAATCCGTACATCAAACATCAGCTGCTGTCGATCGCGCTGAACGGCATGACGAAGTACCGCACCCGTATCCTGCCGCAGCTGCTGGCAGGGCAGAAGGCCACCGGTAAACTGCCTGTGCGACTGACTTTTGCACTGGCGGCGCTGATGGCGTTTTATCGCGGGGAGCGTAACGGTGAAAGCTATCCGGTGCAGGACGACGCTCACTGGCTGGAGCGCTTCCAGCAGCTGTGGACTCAACACCACGATAAACAAATCAGCACCAGCGAGCTGGTCAAAGCGGTTCTCAGCGTCACTGAACACTGGGAGCAGGATCTGACGAAAGTGAGCGGATTGGTAGAACAAGTTACCCTGGATCTGGATGCGATTCTGCTGCAGGGGATGCGCGCGGCCGTTAAACCGCTGTGCTAATAACGACTCCCGGCTCCGGCCGGGTTTTGTTTAAACACACAATAGTTACAACATACTATGTGCCCCGTTTCTTTAAAGTACACTTCAGCATCGTGCGCTTTTTGTCTGACAGTGAGAAAAGGGGCAGCAATTCCGTAACAAGCTTGCAACCGTGACGGCGATCACGTTTAATAGTCGCGCTCTTTATTGACCTGAAGCTGACTATGATTGTTCGTCCTCAACAGCACTGGCTGCGCCTGATTTTCGTCTGGCACGGTTCCGTTCTGTCTAAAATCTTTACCCGGTTGTTCCTTAACTTCCTGTTATCCATCGCTGTTATCGTGATGTTGCCGTGGTACTCATCGCTCGGCATCAAACTGACCGTTGCGCCGTTCAGCATTCTCGGTGTGGCCATCGCGATCTTCCTCGGCTTTCGCAATAACGCCTGTTATTCGCGCTACGTCGAGGCTCGCCAGCTTTGGGGGCAACTGATGATAGCGTCACGCTCGCTATTTCGCGAGGTGAAAAACACGCTTCCGGACGATCCGCACCTGAATGAGTTTGTGCGCCTGCAAATTGCGTTCGCTCATTGCCTGCGAATGACCCTCAGAAAACAGCCGCAGGCGGACCAACTTGCACGCTATCTCTCCCCGGTGCATCTGAAAGCGGTGATGAGTTCAAACTCGCCGTCGAATCGCATTTTACTGATCATGGGTGAGTGGCTGGCAGTTCGCCGCCGGGAAGGGCATTTGTCCGATATTCTGTTCCACAGCCTCAATAACCGTCTTAACGATATGTCGGTGGTGCTGGCCGGTTGCGAGCGCATCGCGAATACGCCAGTGCCGTTTGCTTACACCCTGATTTTGCACCGTACCGTTTATCTTTTCTGCATCATGCTGCCATTTGCCCTGGTGGTCGATCTGCACTACATGACGCCGTTTGTCTCGGTGCTGATCTCCTACACCTTTATCTCTCTCGATGCGCTGGCAGAAGAGCTGGAAGAACCTTTCGGTACAGAAAATAACGACTTGCCGCTGGACGCCATCTGTAATGCAATGGAGATCGATCTGCTGCAGATGAACGACGAGCCGGAAATCCCGGCCCGCGTATTACCGGACAGACATTACCAGCTCACGTAACGAACATTCAGGAACGCTGCAGGGCGTTCCACTCCTCACGAGTGATTTCCCACAGCTCCGAATCCAGCTCGCCGCAGACGTAAGCTTTCTTTTCGGTTCTGACCAGTCGCATCCCGCTGCTTGCTGAAATCCGCTGCGAACGTTCGTTGACCGCCGCTTTTGGCGCGCGCAGCAGCGGTTTGTTCAGGGTATTAAACCAGAAGTCCGTCGCGGCAATGCTGGCTTCACGCATATATCCCTGACCCTGCCATTCGGGCGCCAGCCAGAATCCCCGATTGTTATCTTCCACATCGTACAAGCAGATCAGGCCCATCAGACGGTCGGGGTCGTCTTTGCGACGAATCGTCCAGAACCAGGCCACGCCGTTTTCGACATCCGGCAGAGCGACGTTATTGACGTAATTCGCCGCGCCATCGGGCGGATAGGGCCAGGGCACGCTCGCCACCAGGTAGCGAACAATCTCCCAGCGCGGATATAGCAGCTGAATTTGCGACGCATCCTCCGCTTCCAGCGGTTTCAGTATCAGGCGTTCGGTGGTTAACGTTGGCGTCTTCACGGTTCGCATCTCCATTATTTGTCGTTATGTTTTTGTTTGCCTTCTGCTATTTTCATGATTATCACATTCTGTCGTGTCTGAATAGCCGAGGAAAATATGACCTTAAGACTGGCCGCACCGGAAGAGGCCGAAAGGCTCTGGCATGTTCGTAACCTGGCGATCCGCGCAGGCTGTCAGAGCAGCTACGCTCCTGACGTGATTGCCCGCTGGACGCCGGACGCGATGCCTGAAAGCTATCGTCAGGTGATCGTCGACAATCCTTTTTATGTTATCGAAGATGAGAAGGGCGCGATCGTGGCAAGCGGCTATCTCGATCTTGAAGCCAACAGCGTGGAGGCCATTTTCACCGTCCCCGAAGCGGCCGGAAAAGGGCTGGCGGGGCGGATCATCGCGGCGATTAAAGTCGATGCCCGCGAGCGTGGCATTTCGCGATTAACGCTCTCTTCGACGCCCAATGCGCAGACGTTTTATGAGAAACAAGGCTTTATGACGCTCGGCGAGAGCATTCATTATTCCAGAATGGCCGACGCGGAGTTACGCTGTTTTAACATGGTCATGGATTTAACCGGCGAGGAGACAAAATGACAGTTTCGGTCAGGGCGTTAAATAAAGAAGATTATGCCGACTGGCGACCGCTGTGGGATGGCTACACGGCGTTTTATGAGTGCGAACTCGATGAGTCCGTGACGGCCTCGACGTGGGAAAGGGCGCTGAATCCAGATTCGGCGCTGCTTTGCCGGGTGGCGGAAATCGACGGGAAAGTGGTGGGGTTTGCCATGTGCGTGCTTCACGAAGGGACATTTTCGAGCGCGCCGGTCTGCTACCTGGAAGATCTGTTTGTCGATGAAACCGTTCGTGGGAGCGGTGCCGGAAATGCGCTGATTGAGGCGCTGCAGGCGGAGGGTAAACGCGAAGGGTGGTCAATGCTCTACTGGGTGACGCGGCAAAACAACCCTGCGCGAAAACTCTACGACAAGTTTGTTACAGCGGACGATTTCGTCCGCTACCGCGTTTCGCTTTAAGTGACGCTTACGGCTCGCGGCGTGCAACGATAAACAGCCGCGGGAAGGCCAGCAGTATCTGTCCGTTTTCCTGTAACGGATACTGCTGTTCCAGAAGTTCATGATAGCGTTCCAGATAGTTCCGCTGCTCGTGTTCGCTCAGATCCTGCAACCACGGGCGCAATCCTGTCGCGCTCACCCAGTCAACGATCGCCTGATGAGAACTCATTTTGTGATAGTAGGTGGTGCGCCAGATATCCACGTCACAGCCCGCATCGGTCAAAATATCAAAATAGGCGTGAACACCGGGCAGCGGATCGCGGCTGCGGTCCGGAAAACCTTGTTCGTAGGCCACTTCCCGCATCAATACGTGCGAGGGTTCGTCGCGATTGTCAGGCATTTGAATCGCTAAAACGCCGTTCATTTTGAGCAGGGAAACCAGGTGCGGCAGCAGCTCATAGTGATCGGGGATCCACTGGAGCGACGCATTGGCGTAGACCAGGTCGACCGAATGTGGCGGGCGATAAGTTTGGATATTGGCTTCGATAAACTGGCACTCAGGCAAGGCGACCCGCGCCTGTTCCAGCATCGCGGGAGAATTATCCACGCCAACAATGCGTGCCGACGGCCAGCGCTGATGCAAAAGCGCGGTGCTGTTCGCCGGGCCGCAGCCCAGATCCAGAACATCCGTCACCTCGTTCAGCGCTACTCTTGCCAGCAACTCGGCGGCGGGACGGGTGCGTTCCGCGCCATATTGCAGATATAAAGAAGGGTTCCAGTCGGCCATCAGCGCATCTCCAGTTTGCGGGTTTCAGCAAGTGTAGATGATTTATGTTCAGGCGTTTAGCCAGGCCTGACCATCGGCTTTCATTTTTCGCTCTAATTCACTGCCGCGCGTGGCAAAAACACGCTTCACAGGGAAGCCGCTTTTTTCCAGCACGTAAGCCAGAGCGGCATATTCGCGCGGGTATTTCTCGGCCGTCGCCGTGTCGATTTCCACCAGTCCCAGCGGGAATGTGAAAGTGCCCATGTCGTAAATGCTCTGACGATGGAAAAGCTTCCAGACGCCATTACGCTTCTCGACCAGATCGTAGAAACGGTTATGGCCGTTACAGCCCACGTTCAGTTTGACGTTTTCACCGATAATGATGGCGTTGGTTTCGACAATCGCTTTGTCGCCGTTGAAGGTGATAATCGGATTGCCCATCAGATGCTTAGTGCGGATATCGGACGCGCCCATACGCTCCGAGCCGCTGACAAAATCGCTAAAAAGCCCTTCGAACCAGGTGACTTCGATGGTGCCGTCAGGGTGAAACAGTGAACGCAGCTGATCCCATTCGTTTAAATCCCGGTGGATCCAGCCGTTAATCAGGTCGGTAATCTGCAGACGGTCTTCAACTCTGTTGTCCATTTTCGTGCTCCGGTACGTGAAAGATGTATGGAGTATTCACTCTGCCTTCGATAACATCCAATAGATTAAATTGACTGATTAATCATTTTTTATGATGACTGGAGAAGAGTGATGGATTTACGCCAGTTACGCTATTTTCTGGCCGTGGCGGAAGAGAAACACTTTGGCCGCGCAGCGCAGACCTTAAATATCGTGCAGCCTGCGCTTAGTATGCAAATTCGTGCGCTCGAGGAAGAGCTCGGGGGCGCATTATTTCTGCGAACCAGCCGCAGCGTCGAGCTGACCGAAGCAGGAAAACTGCTCGAGACTGAGGCGCGGCGCACGCTGGAACAGGCTGAGTTTGCTCGTCGTTCCGTCGAAAGATCTCTGCGCGGCGAAACCGGCACGGTGCGGATTGGCTTCGCCGGCAACGCCATTTTTAGCGGCAAACTGATGCATGACTTACGGCTTTTTCGCCGACATTATCCAGACGTCGAGATGATTCTGCAGGAGGTGCCAGCCCAGCAGCAGGTTGAGGCGATCCTCGCCGGACAGCTGGATATCGGCTACACGCCGGATCACAGTAAAACGCTGACCGGCGGAATTCAGGTGCAAAGAATAGGGGACTGGAAAATTCTGGTGGCGCTGTCGGACGAGCATCCGCTGGCTGAGCACCCGCAGCTCACGGTAGAAATGCTCTCCGGGGAGCCGTTGATCCTCTACGATGCGCATGATACTCACGAAAAACTGTACCTGATGTTAAGCCAGAAACTGAAACATGACCTTCGAGTTGCGCATCGCTCTGACAGTTCGCTCAGCGTTCTGGCGCATGCCGCCGCCGGACTCGGCCTGGCGCTGGTTCCCGAGCCGTTGCAGCAGGTCAATATTCCTGGGCTGGTTTACCGCAGTCTGAATGATTCGGAGATGACGGCTAATCTGCTGATGATCAGCCGTGATGGTGAAACGAAGGGTGCGGTAAAGGCGTTTCTGTTACTGGCGAGCCAGGACGCGTCTTTGATGGCAAAAGTGTAGACCTGGAGCAGATACTTTTCTGAATTGCTGGAATGCGGGGCTTTACATAAGAGACTGTGGAACTTGAGCGGTGTCGGTGACGATCTGAGGCTGTTAGCAATCAGGACCAAGGATGACCACAAACCGGTGGATTCTGTCTGGGTTATGGGTGGTGCGCATAATGTAGCGTTATGTTATATCGTTAGTACTTCCGTACTATATACGATAGCCTCCGCGAGCACTGCGGCGCGGGCGATTGCGCTTGTGTGTTCCAGAATGTTTGCGAAAGCTCCGACGAGAACCTCGCTTAGACATGCGATGACGACGCATATTTATTCTCCTTAGTGAAGGGGCCGAAGCCCCTGAATTAATAGTGATCTGCAACAAAAGCAGCAGCAGCCAACCCAAGTACAGAAACAACAACAATCATCCAACGAATCAAACAAAGTAATTTGGCAAACTCAACTCGCCAATCCCATTCATTTCCATTTGCCATAGGCACCATAAGCATTCGTACCAGGACCAGAAGGGGGAGACTTATAATTCTTCATATATGATTTAGCAGAATGATATGTACCATTACCCAAGTTTATATAAGTACCTGGATTACCGGCACCACCACGAGTCATCATATTTGTCCTGAAAACTTGCTCACCTGTATCAGTTTTTAAGAAATCCGCAGTAGTTTTTGACTGAACGGCATCATAATTAGTCTTGACTGCCTGCGCCGATGATAAGCCGGTTTGCGCGGCCATAAGCCCACGTTTTGCAGCTTCGGTAGTGGCCTGCTGATTAATTAAGTTCGCCTGAGCGTTCTGAACCTTAAGCTGACCAGCGGAAACCGCTGTATCGGCGACATTTTTAGCACTCTGTGCTTCTTGAAGATTGACCGTAGATGCGGTCTGAGCCGTGTTGTTAAGCGAATTTTGCTTAGCAGCGTCGGCAACTTTGGACTGCTGATAGGCTGAGTATAGCTTAGTCATAGCGCCCCCTTGATAGGGATTCTGCATCTGGGGCGTGCTGGCACCCTGTATGGCTCCATTTGTGGCAGCAAGCACAGGGTTTAACCCAGCGGCCTTTAAATCAGCGACACGACGGGATACAGCCGTATTAGACATTTGCGCGTTAGCACTGTTAGTCATACCCGTAGAAATAAGAGAACCGGCAGCATCAATAGCACCGGATATAGCAGCATCTGCCCAACCCATTTTTTGTTACTCCTGCAGGAAGTAAAAAGCGCCCCATAGGGCGCTTGGATATTAGAAGTGGTCGATATAACCAGGTACCGAGTAAGTCGGCATCGGCCGCGCGCACTTCAGGTCAAAAAACACATCCATAAGAAACTCAGGTTCATTTTGCACCGCAATAACACGAT
Source organism: Lelliottia sp. EB106-05-01-XG201 (assembly GCF_058791735.1). Taxonomy (NCBI): domain Bacteria; kingdom Pseudomonadati; phylum Pseudomonadota; class Gammaproteobacteria; order Enterobacterales; family Enterobacteriaceae; genus Lelliottia; species Lelliottia sp. EB106-05-01-XG201. Next base: position 2,375,677 of record NZ_JBYTDV010000001.1, on the reverse strand, counting down.
CAATGGGCGGATGCTCCTCAATAAAATCCTTGTTTAAGGTTGGAAGGCTGTCAAACTTCTGGGCCAGATGCCAGATATCTAACGATTCAGGAGACGTAGAACGCATCTTGCCAGTCACCTGCGACATACCATAGCGATACTCCGCATAACGCTCCTGATAACCGAACACACCATCATCAACCGGATTACCGTCAGCATCCTTAACAGCAGATCCTTGCGCGTAAATCTCTTTATTGAGCACAGCCTGTTCACCCAGATGAGCAAGCGTAGGCCAGAAGAAATCATAGCGAGTCTGGCGAGACCACATACGCGGAATACCCTGCTGATATGTCAAATCAGCACGAACGCAACAAATACCGATAATCGTACAGTGTTCAACGAATGAATGACTAAAGCCATGACGGAAGTCACCCGCAAAGCCGAACGCAGCGAGGTTACCCTGTGGAGACGTAGAGTCTGAAGCAGAGTTTTGAAGCACGGGATTCACATTAATATCAATCGTACCGCCGCCAAGATATTCGGGGCGTTGTACGCGGGAATCCGGCGAAATAACGCCGAAGTGAGAACGGATAATCTCTGTATAACGAGTACCACCGCGCGCATCACGTTCAAGCATACGTTGTAGCTGGAAGGCCTCACGCAATGAGTTAATTGTGAGGGCGTCAGTATTTGTAATAGAAAGACCAGGATTATCACCAAAGCCAGTCATGCGTAAATATTGAGAGCTCATATCAGTATTAGTAGGAATAATATGAGGACCAGTACCGGGGCCCGTACCGGATACATATTCAGACGCAAGAGGAGAAATCCACGATTGAGCACCATCAGATGTAGTGAACTGAAAATTTAATCCATCCTGAGTTGTGAGCGTAGGTGTACCGAGAGCAAGCTCAACACCGTCACCTTTTTGAGGCCATGGAAGACACGAGGTGAAATAGTCATGACGTTTTCCACGACGTTTTAAGCGGAAGTCAGTCGGGTTACCATCGGCATCACCTTTATCCACTGGAACAGAATCACATAAGTTCTCATCTCTGAACCACTCGTTATATATCAAATTATAAGCGCGCAATGGCAATGCGCTATGAGACAGATTAGGAACGCCAATCGGCAATCCCATATAATCACCCAAATCACCAGCACGATAACCAGCGCCAGTATTAATCTGAGGTATTAAATAATCAACTGAATCACCAGGGTTAGTTTGCTCACCGTTAAACTTTTGCCAATTATCCCAGACAAGACGATTAGGAACGCTGAAAAAAAAGTAATCTAATTTCAGGTTATCCATAAATGGTGTAATAGGCGTAGTAAGACGAGCAAGAATAGATGTTTTGAGATGGAAAGTATCACCGGGCAAAGTTTCATCCACAAAAAAGGGAATAAGCCAGCCAGAATTAAACGTTGTTTTATAGTTCGAGCTCCTGTTAAAGACAGACCGAGGGATGTTAGTAGACGGTATTGTACCGAAATCATGGGACATGTGAGACCGGTTAGCACGGCCAAGATAGCTACCACGACGTTTCATAAGCAACTCCAGAAGATTCCAAAAGGGTTAAGAAAGGCAACACCAAAAGCTCATCGCTGAAAGATTGGTGTCACCTGGCACAGTTACATCAAGAGGAACTGTGCCCGGCAGGCGTCGGAGCCGCTGCCGGAGGTTCCGAAACCGGGGGTTTCGGGTCTCCCGACGGGTTGGACGGACCCGAAGGCGGCGGCATAGCCACCGACTTCTCTCCGCCCTCCAGTAAGCCTAATTCCACGGCTTTCCCAATGTTGTCCGGATTGGTCATAAACTCCACGTACTTATCAACGTCGTTACCGAACTCCTTACGGATGGAGGAGGGCAGGGACATGAAATCGTCCTCTACGTCAGCAATACGATCCAAAGCCTGCTGATAATCTGCATATACGGTGCAGTCATAATAACTAGCACGTTGTGTAGGCGTGAAAATCGCCATATTTTTTGTAGCAATAGCACGCGAAACAATCTGATTAATATCAGTTTCATTTTTAAAGTGTTGCTGAGTACGTGTAGGCTCAGTAAACACAATACCCGCTACAGGAGGCGGGTTATAACGTGAATAAATCTTCGGTTTAAGCATTTTCAACCTCCAGAGGCATACTAACTATATATTTACGGTCAATATCTACGACCATATTTTGGTCCTCAATGAATCCAACCTCAGCAATAACATATAGTGAGAAATTACGGTGTTGTTGCATCAGACACCAGTTATAAAAATAAGAGCCTGCGGCACCTTCATTAGTTTGCAGAAAAGTAAAGGTATCAACATTCATTACATCATCACGGATTGCAAAGAGTTTAGCCATTTTCATATTTCCTTATCATTTGCTGAAATTTAAGAATTGAGTGTTTATCCAAATGCTGTAAGCGCCATGGGTCGACGACCACAGCATTTTCTACGCGAGAAAGTTTATTTTTTTCGAGTAATTCGAGGTCACATCCGGATAAGAGTTTGTCGTAATAACGCGGAGGACGTGACATCCTTCCGCCGCGAGAGATAACTTTGTCATAATTGACAATGTCCTCATAGTATTTGAGAAAATATGTATATCCAATGCCTGGGCGTAACGACATAGCCGAGAACTCCGGCTTGCGCCCGTTATAATGACTCTCGGCTTTTTGCCCGGTAATTTTTTTAACGCAATATCTTGCAGTATACGCAGCGCTCTCAAACGAAAATCCGGCGAGAACAGAGAAACCCATGGGCCAAAGCTGAGAAAGGGTAGCTGAATTAAACAGCGGGAAATCACCATGTTTGTAAAGCCTCTTATCATCAAAATCCAGGTTAAACAGAATGACGTGATAGTGAGGACGCTGGAGCTTAGAACCGTATTCGCCACAGGCGAAGTAACGGATCGTTCGTCCGGAGAAATGCTTACGCAGCCGCTTAAAGAAATCGGTGAGATGTTTACGAACGAGTGTACCGCCTTCGGGTAAGTGGGCGTCATCATACGTAAGCGTGATAAAGCAGTTGTGGTCCCACATCTGCGCTTCATGCGTACAGCGTATAGCCCATTCGCGGGAATGGGTTAGGCGGCAGTTGACACACTGACCACACGGAAGCTGAAGAAACTCAGCGCCGCGAGACGGCGTGAAGAAGATTTTGCCGTTGACTCGATATGCATTAAGTGGACGTGTACAGGCCATAAGTTGGAACCTTGGTGAGCCAGTAAATGCCACAAAAAGCGCACCAGAACGTCAGTGCGCATAATGTATATTATGTTAAATAGGTTTGTTACGTAACTCTCTCATTTCCTGGGAGAATTTGCGATGCCTTGTACCAGCCCTCTTAAGGCTTGGCGTTCACATTCAGGTAACATTGTTTTTCACTGTTCTCTCCGTGAGGAGAAGACTTTTGAGAAGCTATCTCTCCCTTGTGGTCAGTGCATTGCTTGTCGTCTGGCCCGTTCTCGTGAATGGGCCGTTCGCTGTACTCACGAAGCGCAGATGCACGAAGCAAACTCATTTATCACTCTCACGTATCGTGACGAGGACTTACCTTGGTCCGAGTATGGTTACCCAACTCTGGATCCTCGTGATGTAACTCTTTTCCTTAAGCGGCTGCGTAAGGAGATTTCCCCTCGTAAAATTCGCTACTTTGGCTGTGGTGAATACGGTACTAAGTTCAACCGTCCTCATTATCATTTGGTGATATTCGGCTATGACTTCCCTGATAAGTCTTTATTCAGAAGCGGTAAGTTCGACTTATTTATCTCGGAGCTTCTACAAAAATGCTGGCCATTTGGGCATTCCGTGGTCGCTGGCTTTTCATTCGAATCGGCTGCGTATACAGCGCGATATTGTGTTAAGAAGATTAATGGACCAGACGCTTCAGAACATTATCATGATAGAGTCCCGGAATACTCCATGTCATCTAACCGCCCCGGTATTGGTGCCACTTTCTTTGAACGTTTTAGCAAAGATATTATATTTGAAGACAAGGTTATATCCCGCGGCGGCAAAGCTTCTAAGCCGCCCCGTTACTATGACAAGCTCTTGGGAAGAATGGACCCAGAACTTCTGGAACGAAATAAACAACGACGTAAGGACGACCTTGTGGAGGTCGACGAAACCCGTCTTAAACAGCTAGAAAAATTCAATTTTCTTAAATTTCATAAAATGATGCGTAAATACGAAGAAGGAACTAACTAATGGCTAAATTATTTGTAATCCGTGACGATGCAATGAATGTAGATACCTTTACTTTTCTTCAAACTAATGAAGGTGCCGCAGGCTCTTATTTTTATAACTGGTGTCTGATGCAACAACACCGTAATTTCTCACTATATGTTATTGCTGAGGTTGGATTCATTGAGGACCAAAATATGGTCGTAGATATTGACCGTAAATATATAGTTAGTATGCCTCTGGAGGTTGAAAATGCTTAAACCGAAGATTTATTCACGTTATAACCCGCCTCCTGTAGCGGGTATTGTGTTTACTGAGCCTACACGTACTCAGCAACACTTTAAAAATGAAACTGATATTAATCAGATTGTTTCGCGTGCTATTGCTACAAAAAATATGGCGATTTTCACGCCTACACAACGTGCTAGTTATTATGACTGCACCGTATATGCAGATTATCAGCAGGCTTTGGATCGTATTGCTGACGTAGAGGACGATTTCATGTCCCTGCCCTCCTCCATCCGTAAGGAGTTCGGTAACGACGTTGATAAGTACGTGGAGTTTATGACCAATCCGGACAACATTGGGAAAGCCGTGGAATTAGGCTTACTGGAGGGCGGAGAGAAGTCGGTGGCTATGCCGCCGCCTTCGGGTCCGTCCAACCCGTCGGGAGACCCGAAACCCCCGGTTTCGGAACCTCCGGCAGCGGCTCCGACGTCTGCCGGGCACAGTTCTACTTGATGTAACTGTGCCAGGTGACACCAATCTTTCAGCGATGAGCTTTTGGTGTTGCCTTTCTTAACCCTTTTGGAATCTTTTGGAGTTGCTTATGAAACGTCGTGGTAGCTATCTTGGCCGTGCTAACCGGTCTCACATGTCCCATGATTTCGGTACAATACCGTCTACTAACATCCCTCGGTCTGTCTTTAACAGGAGCTCGAACTATAAAACAACGTTTAATTCTGGCTGGCTTATTCCCTTTTTTGTGGATGAAACTTTGCCCGGTGATACTTTCCATCTCAAAACATCTATTCTTGCTCGTCTTACTACGCCTATTACACCATTTATGGATAACCTGAAATTAGATTACTTTTTTTTCAGCGTTCCTAATCGTCTTGTCTGGGATAATTGGCAAAAGTTTAACGGTGAGCAAACTAACCCTGGTGATTCAGTTGATTATTTAATACCTCAGATTAATACTGGCGCTGGTTATCGTGCTGGTGATTTGGGTGATTATATGGGATTGCCGATTGGCGTTCCTAATCTGTCTCATAGCGCATTGCCATTGCGCGCTTATAATTTGATATATAACGAGTGGTTCAGAGATGAGAACTTATGTGATTCTGTTCCAGTGGATAAAGGTGATGCCGATGGTGACCCGACTGACTTCCGCTTAAAGCGTCGTGGAAAACGTCATGACTATTTCACCTCGTGTCTTCCATGGCCTCAAAAAGGTGACGGTGTTGAGCTTGCTCTCGGTACACCTACGCTCACAACTCAGGATGGATTAAATTTTCAGTTCACTACATCTGATGGTGCTCAATCGTGGATTTCTCCTCTTGCGTCTGAATATGTAGCCGGTACTGGTCCTCATATTATTCCTACTAATACTGATATGAGCTCTCAATATTTACGCATGACTGGCTTTGGTGATAATCCTGGTCTTTCTATTACAAATACTGACGCCCTCACAATTAACTCATTGCGTGAGGCCTTCCAGCTACAACGTATGCTTGAACGTGATGCGCGCGGTGGTACTCGTTATACAGAGATTATCCGTTCTCACTTCGGCGTTATTTCGCCGGATTCCCGCGTACAACGCCCCGAATATCTTGGCGGCGGTACGATTGATATTAATGTGAATCCCGTGCTTCAAAACTCTGCTTCAGACTCTACGTCTCCACAGGGTAACCTCGCTGCGTTCGGCTTTGCGGGTGACTTCCGTCATGGCTTTAGTCATTCATTCGTTGAACACTGTACGATTATCGGTATTTGTTGCGTTCGTGCTGATTTGACATATCAGCAGGGTATTCCGCGTATGTGGTCTCGCCAGACTCGCTATGATTTCTTCTGGCCTACGCTTGCTCATCTGGGTGAACAGGCTGTGCTCAATAAAGAGATTTACGCGCAAGGATCTGCTGTTAAGGATGCTGACGGTAATCCGGTTGATGATGGTGTGTTCGGTTATCAGGAGCGTTATGCGGAGTATCGCTATGGTATGTCGCAGGTGACTGGCAAGATGCGTTCTACGTCTCCTGAATCGTTAGATATCTGGCATCTGGCCCAGAAGTTTGACAGCCTTCCAACCTTAAACAAGGATTTTATTGAGGAGCATCCGCCCATTGATCGTGTTATTGCGGTGCAAAATGAACCTGAGTTTCTTATGGATGTGTTTTTTGACCTGAAGTGCGCGCGGCCGATGCCGACTTACTCGGTACCTGGTTATATCGACCACTTCTAATATCCAAGCGCCCTATGGGGCGCTTTTTACTTCCTGCAGGAGTAACAAAAAATGGGTTGGGCAGATGCTGCTATATCCGGTGCTATTGATGCTGCCGGTTCTCTTATTTCTACGGGTATGACTAACAGTGCTAACGCGCAAATGTCTAATACGGCTGTATCCCGTCGTGTCGCTGATTTAAAGGCCGCTGGGTTAAACCCTGTGCTTGCTGCCACAAATGGAGCCATACAGGGTGCCAGCACGCCCCAGATGCAGAATCCCTATCAAGGGGGCGCTATGACTAAGCTATACTCAGCCTATCAGCAGTCCAAAGTTGCCGACGCTGCTAAGCAAAATTCGCTTAACAACACGGCTCAGACCGCATCTACGGTCAATCTTCAAAAAGCACAGAGTGCTAAAAATGTCGCCGATACAGCGGTTGCCGCTGGTCAGCTTAAGGTTCAGAACGCTCAGGCGAACTTAATCAATCAGCAGGCCACTACCGAATCTGCAAAACGTGGGCTTATGGCCGCGCAGACCGGCTTATCATCGGCGCAGGCAGTCAAGACTAATTATGATGCTGTACAGTCAAAAACTACTGCGGATTTCTTGAATACACCTGAAGGCGCTGAACGTGCTCGAACTAATTATTCTGGTAATAGTACTCTCGGTACTTTTGACACTATTTGGCGTCGTCTTCACGAAGGAGCCCATTCCGCGAAAAGCGTTAAGGATCGTAGTACTGGTAATCATGTTGTACCTCCTCAAGTCCGTCAGCGCATACGCTCTTCATTTGGTATGAAAAATGATGAACCTGAGGTTATCTACCCAATAAATTCATGGAGGTAATATGCGTCGTCATCGTATGTCTAAACGTGGTTCTCGTAAGAGTTTCCGTCGTCATTCTGGAACCCACAAACGCAACCGCCCTCGCCGCTCGGCCCGTGGCGGATACCGCATCTAACATGTTGATAACATGTATGTAAACATGTTGTAGAGTTGTTACGTTTCAGGCTTATTATGTTAAATGCAATATGTAAGATAAACAACGTCATATCCCACCGTTGCTCCCCGGACCCTCTGAGCCCTGAGCGCCAACAGTCTCACCTTCCCTGCACCTGTTAAGTCACCCAGGCTTTAGCAATCAAGACTGATGTTAAACATAAACCACACCATGAACCCAATCGCATTCAGCAGTTGAAAACCCGTCGTGACCAACAGCGAGTGCACGATGAGATTTTTAACAATGGCGTAATGCACTTTTCCGGTTCTTCTGACATCGGGCGAACGCTTGCCATCTTCTCCTCCGGTTGCACCAGGATTCCCCAATGCACTACTGGGCGGCGCCAGAACTTCCGACTCATGGCTCACGTCGTCTGATGGTTTAACCTCGCAGCATTGGAGATTTAGCACATATCCTTTCCCTGGCACTGTTTTGATAACTGACTGGTTTTTGCCATCATCCCCAACAAATGTGCGTAAAGCATGTATCGCGTTGGTCAGGCTGTTTAGCCCTACAATCCTGTCATCCCAGACGGTCTCGAGCAGATAATCTTTTTGGCATAAGGTGCCCGCGTTTTGAATGAGCACACAGAGTAACTTAAACTGGAACTCGCCCACCTTCACTTCCTTGCCTGTCGCAAGATGATAAAGAGTTTCAGTGTCGAGGTTGATCAACCAGCCATTAACAATATTATATTTCATCAGCCTGTCGATGTTTCAGTAAGGAATGCATGGAATATGGGTTAAAGGACAAAAACATGTTGTTGTCGGCGATGAAGTGTTCGGAAATAATCCATATCAATACATTCAGACAATAAACACTCAATGATAAACAAAGAAGCCAAAAATAATATAATCAGTAAAATCTGCTTTTTAAGACTACGCATATTGAACGCTGAGCTATTGAAAGGTGAAAATCAAAATATGATTTAAAGCGCAGGCAATATAGCATCGTTTTTTAAACAGGAGTTAAACAGCGTTAATGATATTGACTGTAAATAAAAAAGGCATTGTAAATCCTGCGCTTTTTTTACTTAAATAAACATAAGGCTGTTTATAGCAAGTTGTTATAGGTAATGTTGTATTGTTTTCATTTGCTTTGCATGCTTTATATTTGAGTGTTAACGTTCTGTTTAATAATATAAACACCACAGTAAACTATTTTCTGCCGACTTTCATAAACAGGCAGAGAGAAACGCTATGCCTCCCCTCTGCCCCTTGCTTTCAGTATCCTAACTCAATATTCAGCGGGGGGATTCACGATGAACAATCACCCTATTCTTCCCGGCCTGTTTGGCTTCATACAACGCTAAATCAGCTTTCTCTACCAGAGCGTGCAGATCCTCGTCAATGCGACAGGCCAGGCCGCAGCTGAACGTCAGTACCAGATCCGCCTCTCTCCACTCACGCTCAGAGACCTTTTGTCGCCATTGGTTTAGATATTCCAGAGCCTGGGTCTCATCCATATCCAGAAAAAGTATGACGAACTCTTCACCGCCGTAGCGATAGGCGCTGATTCCCTCACGAATCCATTCTGTCGCAGAGCTTCCAATATAAGTAAGGATTTTATCCCCAACGGGATGACCGTAGGTGTCGTTAACGGATTTAAAATTATCAATATCGATAATGGCCAGATGTATCCGCTGATTCTTTTTAATGTAATGCGTGAAGTCTTCTTCCAGCTTTCTTCGGTTATAGAGACCCGTTAAGGGATCTGTTCTGCTCTGGGTTTCTATATCATTGAACTCGGCAGTCTTGTTTTGGATCTTAGTAAAGATAGAGCTAATATCATGTGCCTGCGTATTCACATCTGCCCCATCAAGACCGTAACTGATTCGCATCATCACGTTGGCGACATAAAGCTTACAAATCAAAGCCAGCCCGACGTAGTAAATGAGACAGGAAATAGCGATAAAGATGAGTGCATTTAATGATGAATTAACTATTTTTTTAAATTCGTCATTATGAAGTGTAATGATAGTTATCCATTCAGGATTGGGATTAATACTGTAGTGGACATGCATTTCTGTCACGTCGTCATAGAAAAAACCGCTCACATCATGAAACTTCGGCATCCAGTGTGTTGGCACACTTTCTCTCAATAGCTTGCGTGGGTTTTCATGAAGTATATAAGTACCATTCCTGTCCACGACAAAGGGAGAACTATTATAGGGGGATTGGATATTCTTCAGCCCCAGGGAGATACTGGCCATATCTAAATCAAAGGCGACGCTACCGATTTTATTCCTGTTAATATCAAACAAATTCATTGCCGCCGCGACTCGCTTCTCTCCGGATTCATTTCCTTCTGCATCCAGCACGTTATAGGCAAGAGTGTGGAATATTTCACCCTCCCGGGTATTATGCGGAAACCATGGACGATCTGTCGGTGTTTTTATCTTTGACAAATGTTCAGGAATAACCCGAAATTCTCCGTCGGAATTGTAAAGCATGGCATTCAGGAAAAGATCGTGGGCATTCAAAAACTCATGGACCACATTGACGATAGGACCACCGCGATCGTTAATATTAAACTGGCTGTCTTTTCTTAACGCAAGTGATTGTATTCGTTGAAATGACTCATCAATGCTGCGCAGATAGGTCTTTATTGATTGTTGTGTTGTATTATGAGCGGTGTACCTGAGTGACTCATGAACCACCGAGGTCATTTTTATTTTACTCTCATAGTAAAACCACCCGCAGAGCATCAAAAACGGTATGAACATGATGAATAAAACAAGGTTGAGTAATTTGCCTAAAGCGTTTTTTTTATAAAGCAACATTATAATTTACAGTGTAGTTTCATATGAAAGTTCGGCATATTAAACGCACTGTAATGCGTATTCAAGGCAAAATTCTCCACGCCATAAGGAATGAGCTCAAGGCATTAGTAACACTTCATAGTTATAACTTTAATTAATAAATGTCAAAGAGACAGAAACATAAAGAATAGACACAATAGGCGATAAAAGGTCACCATTACGCCTGATGGTAAAATGCATTAAAAATCAGTCAGTAACTTCATATACGCTAACCCCAAATTCTTAATTTCATCCAGCGGCCAGGGCGAAACCCTGGATGATCCCCAATGAAAAGATTAGAAATTTTAACATTCCGCATCTGCGCTTTCCTCTTTGCAGGCTGCCTGATGGCTTTATTATCATCAATAAAATAGCCATCGTTCTGCACTGGCGGTAAACGAGCATGCAGGCCAGACGGCAGTAGTTGACCTACTGCCGACAAAACACCGACGGCGATCGGCTGGTATAGAACTGCCATGTGCTGCTGTTGAGCCGCAGTATGCTGAAATAGAACGGTTCTTTTGCCTTCAGGTAAAAATCGGGCAGCGTCCTGAGGAGTAGCGGGTTTATCGTCGCCCCACCCTCACTGGATGCGACATTTTCTGATTCGAGGAAGTAATCGTCATCTTTGCGGGTGAAGGTAAACCAGACGTTCTGATTAATTGGCATCGTCTCGGCATGACTATCGGTAATTTGTCCGCGCAAAATAGCGACTCCGCGGCTACCGTTGAAAACGTATCTGACGGAAATATCGCCGCGAATATCCGGATACTCCATGACCATTTCCCCGGAACAATTGAAATGCGATCGCTGCCAGTTCTCGAACATTAACATCCCAACAATTGTCAAGATTACGGCGACAATGATGAAAATCACCCATTTAATATTACGCACCCACATTTCTGGACTCCGTGAAATAATAATGTGTTACGCAGTCATTATCACGCCAGCGACTATATTGCTGGCGACAGGTTAATGCCGAGATGCGCGGAAAATTGGGATACATCGTGAGATAAATCCAGGGGTAACTGTGACAGTCGAGCTGGCTTGCCTTTATAAATTGCTGATGCTTATCAAAATTCAGCACGTCCTGATTCCCATTCCAGTGACACCCTTTCACCAGGCTCAGGGGCTCATAGCGGCTCAGCCTCGAATCGAACTGTGCCTGCCAGGTGACGATCCCGGCCACAATGCAGCTCACCGCTGCGGCCACTACCCACCAGAGCAAACGCCTGCGCGGCGCTATCGGCGCGGTTTCTATCGCTGAAACAGGCTCAGGCAACGGCTTTTCGCTGCGAGGCTCTTCGGCCTCCTGCTCAACCACGTTCAGCTGCCGTTCCAGGCGGATGCCAACTTTCGGCACGGTGACGATCAGCTCTTCATTCAGGCCAAGCTCTTTAAACGCGCGCCGCAGCAAGGAGATGTTTTGATAGAAGGTATTATTTGTGACCTGCGCCCCATTAATAAACCAGACGTGTTCAAAAAAATAATCGCGCTCAATGACCTGGCCCTGTTGCTGAATTAACAGGTATAAACAACGCGTTGCCGGATTACTTAACGCAATGCGTTTCGTTTCATCGGATTTTGCGTGTAAGACGTTTCGCTCCGGACTGAATATGACAGTGCCGTTGAGCAAAAAAACTTTTGCCATCTTGATCCCTGAATGTGGATTTTTGTCAATTTAGCTGTAGTAAGTTCATTCCTGGTTAATTCACGACAGCTGAAAATCCCCAACGATTTCCTTCATCGTTAATCACCACAAAGTTTATCGTATTATTCCGTCTTTCAGGAGGTACAGAATTAAAAATCATGCTCCGTGAATGCGGTAAAACCACTATTCCACCTGTGGAATAGTCTCCGAATGAAACCTCAGCCAGAGTTATGTTCCAGGAACTATCATTTACAGCATGAATCATGCCGCCTTCATAGCGAAAACTCAGAAGATTGATGGATTTTTCAGTCAACACGCCTGTGTTTTTCGGTCGCCATAGGACTTTAAGCTGATTTCTTAGCGTAAGGCGCACTTTTTCACCAGTCGGCGCGTTCTTCATCTCCGGTGGAATTTGATAAACGTTGAGCCAAAACAGGGACTCACGATCCTGATCCAGGCCCTTACCCGTGGTCATGATCCGCAGTTCACGCTGCTCGCCCGGCTGAATTTTCAGGACCGGGGGCAGCACCACAAAAGGCGCACTGGCCTGGGATGGCCCCTTCTCTGGCGCTCCGTCATCCACCCAACTCTGGACCACTACCGGATAATCACCGTCATTCACCAGCATCACCCTGCGCTGCGTCTCGCCGTGGTTGAAGACGACGCGGGTGGTGCTGATATTGACAGCGGCCTGTACGCTGAACGCCAGCAGCAAGACGCTACTGAATACGCAGTAAAACCTGGACATGTGACTGATAACTCCCCGCCGTTAAGGTATCCGCTCCAAAGCTCGCCAGACGCGCCTCGAAGGTTTCGCTGTAATAGTTCACGCCGTCCTGGCTACCGTTCTGCTGCGTATTGCTGCCAATAACCGGCATCCAGCCGCCTTCCGAGCCGCTGCCGGGTGTGGTCACCGCCATAAAATTCACCGAATTTCTGGCCCGATACACCTGCACGCCCACGCCGCGGGCATGTCCGGGCGCGCCGTATTGCGCATCGAGTAGCCAGGTCACGGTTTTACCGGTGATCAGGTTAAAACCCCAGGCGCTGTTGACGCTGCTTTCCGGGGCGAGTAACCCCATCGCCACGTTGCTTTTTCCTGTTGCCACGCCCGACACCACCGTCGATTCGCAGGCGAAGCCAATCTGGAACGGCGCGGAGGAGTACTCTCCGCGTTTCAGCTGCGCCACCGAGATAACTGGCAGATGCACCACCGGGGTGAAGTCTGTTACCTGGCACATCGCCGCTCGTTTAACGGTGATCCCGTTCCCGTAAAGGCTGATCACCGACGGCCAGTCGTTGGCCCACCCCGCCCAGTTACCGCCGCGATGCGGCTGCCCGACCTTAATATCCCAGGATAACGTCCCCGGCCCGCGAAATACCACGTAAGCATTGGGGTTCACATAGCTGTTGTAGCTGGCGGACTGTGCCTGGTTGGCGTAATAGCGCGTATCCAGGGTTTTGATCAGCTCCGCGCTGATCGTTGAGAAATTCTTGGCCTTAATCAGGAAATTGCCATTGGTGTCGCGATCCAGATTTTCCATCGGACGCTGCTGCCAGCTGTCGGTGAACACGCTTCCCGTTGCGTCGTGGGTCAGACGCAGCGCCACATTTTTCATGACCGTCAGCCGGGCGCCCGGCACATCCGTGGCTTCATACCAGCCCGCATAGGCATCATCGCCGTTGGTGGACCAGGCTTCATACAGCTGCCCTGCGGTATCTGGCGTACAGCGGAAAAAGACCTGTTCCGGATCATACCCGCCGCCTTTATGGGCGTAGGTGGTGAACGGAATTCCGCCGCCGGAAGTGAGGATCGTCCCCGCGGGCTGGAAACTGTTATTGCTGGTCACGTCGACAGACTTACTCAGCCCCGGCAGCAGCCCGTTCCAGGCATCATTTCCGCCGCCGGATCGCCAGTCATTGGCGATGCCGTCCGATGCATCGCTCAGCCGGTGCGTTCCCTGCGCGCCGCTGCTCCCCGCTTTATAGGGATAGATAATGTATTCGCAGGCGGCCTGCACGCCCGGGGACAGCAGGGCCAACAGCAGGAGAAATCGTCTCATGATCGTCCTTTCACTTCGCAGGCCAGCGTTAATGCAATCAGAGGCTCTGCGCGTTGTTGTTCGTTAAGTTTCCACGGCAGCGAGCAGTCGCTCCCGTCGATCGTCAGTCGCCCCTGCTCGTCTTCTACGCGGGCATAGACCTGATTTCCCTGCGCAACCATCCCCACGATGCGACCACGTTCATCGATCACCGATGCCCCTACCGGAAACGTGACATCGTCACTTACCGTAATGAGTAACGGATACCCCGAGAGAGTCGCAAAGCGCAGTTTGACGGCGGCTCCGGCCATCGGTGCGATACGGCGCTGGCTCTCCTGGAGTTCCGCGCTGGTGTTCATTGCGCTGCCATCGAGGGTGACGTTGTTATAGCGATAAGGCGTTAAAGACGGGACCAGTGCGTAACCCCCGCTGTTGACCGTCGCGCCCTGCCCGCCGCCGACTCTGGCCCCTTGCGCGCCGGGTGCTTCCACCAGGGCGAAGGTGTCGCCCACCCACGGACCCGCGACAACGCCGTGACGATGCACGACGACCGCACCGCGCACGCCTGCGGTCCACTGCTGATAGTTTTGCGCCTGCGACACGCTGCCGTTCAGCGTGCCGAAGGCGGTGTTTTTCTGTAGCGATCCGCTCCAGTCGGTCACATCGCTGGCCTCACCCTGCCCCTGCTGCCAGCCCGTGGAGAGCGCATAGTTGAGGGTTTCATCGCGGTCGAGTGCGCCGGAGATCGCCACCTGCGCATTGCGCCCGGCCTGCCGGGCCTGACTCGCAGACAGTGCCAGCGTGTGCTCGCGTTCGCCAAAGCTGAGCGGTACCGAGAGCGTCAGCGTCGCCACATTCTCTTTTTGCGCCTGGGTACTCTCCCCGCTGCGCCACCAGGTGTCCTGCCGACTGAAGGAGACGCCAAGCGTCACGCGGCCAATGGTGGTGTTGTATCCGGCCTGCAGCTGGTTACTGTTTCCACGGCCACCGTAATAATCCATCATCGAGCCAGAGATCCACAGATTACCGTAGCCGCCCAGCGTCTGGTTCAGGGTAGCGGTAAACTGGTTGCGCTGGCGCAGGGTGTCCGAGCGCCACTCCTTATCCCCCCCAATGACGCTTCGCTCGCCCAGCACATCGCCGTAATCACGGTAGCCCTCGGTAGAATAGCGATATCCCGCCAGCGCCACGTGGGTGCCGGTCGGACTGAAGGTCTTGCTCCAGTTGGTTTGCAGACGCCAGCCGCTCAGGGACTGAGACGCAATCCGCGCCCGTGATCCGGTGAGATCAACGCCAAAAGCGCCGAGTGTGGTCGCCAGCACGCCACCGATCAGCAGCGCCTGGTAATCTTCGCCGATCCGCACCGCGCTGTTCGCGGTCAGCAGATTGCTCATTCCACGCTCCAGCGTGAAGTCGGCGAACAGACCGTCGGCGGCGCTGTAGTCGCGGGTTTTGCCCGCGACCAGACCATAGCGCCAGACGCCGGGGCGCAGCGATAACGGCACGCTGGCGTAGGGCACCGTGTAGCCGCTCTTTTTGCCGTCTGCCCCGGTAATTTCAACCTGTAGATCGCCATCCCAGGCGGTATTCGGCAAATCGTCGAGCACAAACGGCCCTTGAGGCACGCTGGTTTCATACAGCGTACGGCCATTTTGCTTGACCACCACCCGCGATGGCGTTGACGCCGTACCGCGCACTTCAGGGGCGTAGCCGCGCCGCGACTGGGGCCACATCCGCTGATCGGTTTCCAGCTTGACGCCGGTAAAAGCCATACTGCCGAGCAGATTACCCGGCGTGTAGCTTTCCCCGACGGTCAGCACGCTTTCCAGTCTGGCGATCGGATGCTGGAGCCAGGTTTGCAGCGCATCCCAGCGCTGCGTTTCGCGGTAGTCATCGCGCCGCCAGTTCGCAGAGGACTGCTGGCGGAACTGCCAGCTGCCGAGGTTAAATCCGCTGCTGAGGCCGAGCCAGCCGTAATCGCTCTGCTGGCCGCCGTTCTTATTGTGATAGACGTGCAGGTTATAGTTGCTGAACAGCACGCTCTCACCGCTCTGCCATTGCGAGGGCGGAACATAATCCTGCGGGGTGCGCTTAAGCGCGGCCTGGGGCACGCTCAGATTGAGGCGCAGCAAACCCTGATCGAACGTCCACTTTCCGCCGCTAACGCGAACTTCAGGCGCAAGACAGCCATCAGACGGTGCATTTTCCGCCTCGACTACCCCCTGCTCATCCCAGAATTTGACCGGGAGGCAAGGCGTTATACGCCCGTCGGCATCCGGCTGAAACAGCACGTCATCGCGCGCAACATACTGCCCGTTCAGCCAGATATCGACGCTGTAATGTCCGGCGGCCACCGCATCCTGATCGTTGAACTGCGTCAGCCCTTTTTCGTAGCCGCTGCCCAGCAACAAAGCCTCATCAAAGATATATTCGCCAGCCAGAGCGGGTGTCACGCCGGGCAGAATCAGCCACCACCAGTGAGGATTAATGGCTGACATCGCCAGGGTTCCCTGGCGTCACGCGCCCGGCTAAGGTTGCGCCCTGATCGTTAATCCAGCGCATCTGAGCTTCACCCACCTGCTTAACTGTCGCGGGCCATGAAACCGTCGTCCAGGGCGCGACAGTTTGACTTAAAATGCGCTGTTTTTTCCCTGCACCGCTGACATCCAGGGAGGAGAGCGCAAGGTAATACCCGCTGTGGTTACGCAAAAACAGTTTGCCGTCCTGAAGCCAGACGCGACTGGTGCGCGCCATTTCCAGCGGTGAGCCCGCAAGATCCTTCGGACGCATCAGCACTTTTACCCGACTGCGCACCAGGACCATGAGCTGGTTATCTGGCTGCGCGCCTTTTTCCGTCGGTGGGATCTGCACAAAATTGAACCACCACAGGGACTCCCTGTCCTGAGCGACCGGTTTACCGACGTAGCGCAGACGAACCGTCTGCCCCGAATGGGCCGCCAGCCGGAAGACTGGCGGCGTGGTGATAAAAGGCGCGGTCGCCGTTTGCGGGGCCGATTGTGCGTTGCCCTCATCCAGCCAGACCTGAACCACACCGGGGAAATCATCGCGGTTGGTCAATTGCACGCTGACTTCGCGGCTGTCTGCCGGATAGATAATCCGGCTTCCGGTCATCACAATACTGGCCTGCGCGCTGGCGCAGATCAGCATTCCGGCTAAAACACTCGCCATTCCTTTCATCACCGGTGCTCCCTTACAGGTAGGAGATGGCGTACTGCACGGAACCCACCACCGTGCCGGCGGTCGCCCCGCCGTTCGGGCTGAAATACTGCACGGCAAAGTCGTGCTCACCGGCAGTGCTGCCTGCCGCGACGGTGATCCCGGCAACCGGCGTCGCATCACGCAGATCGATGGCCGTGGTCCCCGCGCTGTCGGTCATCAGCTGCAGTTCAACGTTTTGTGCCGTACCGGTATTCGCCAGGTTACCGCGCTCGGTCATGTTGTTGGCGACGAATACGGTTTTGATGTCCAGTGCATCCGCATCGACGGTGCAACCTGTCACCCCAAGGGTAAATGCCGTCAGACCCGCTGAAGAGGCCGCCGTCGCCAGTTCGCTTTTGGCGACGGTCGGCAGTAACACCACCGGGCGCGCATTCACACCGTTGATGGTGACTTCGCAGGTCTGCTCGGTGACCTCGCCTTTAAAGGTGATGGTATTGGCCGAGTCAGCGTGAGCCGTTTGCGCGATGACGAGCGCGAGGCTTCCTGCAACAAATAAACGGCTGGCGTGTGAAGGTTTGATTTTCATATTGTCTGTCCTTAATAAAGAAATACCCTGGCAGCCTGACTGGCAACGCAATAGCACTCCTCCGCAGGGCGCGGAATATTTATTTGCGTGGAGTAAGAGACCAGTGAGCTTATGTACACCATAGGATTAACCCTACGATGATTGCTAGTTTAAGAAAATTCCCAATAATTAAAACCTTTGTTTTCTCAAATAACAAAAATGCGATCTTAAATAAGATTAAATCACCTTAAATGCACTCTAACCTGTTGTTTTGTAGTGTGTTGAAAAACATCGAGACATGTTAAATTAATTTTTTCTTAGTTGCCCGATCCCTTTGAAAAATCCCTCCCATGAAGAGTGTCATTAATATTAATGCGATTTTCGCATGCCATTCGGCCAACCCATGTCGCCAACCCAGCCTTCTGGAGTGCGTTTTTTGACCACAAAAAAACAAACTAGAAAGCATTGCTTTCTAGTTTTATTGGGAGCACAATCGCCCTCAGATTGACGCGTTTGAATATCACTAATCGGAGGTTGTATGAGTCTTTTGTTAAAAAATGCAAATATTTTCAATGGTAAGGATAACGTCATTACGGCCGGCAATATTTTACTGGCGGGAGACAAGATCGTCGCTATCTCTTCGCAGGAGATCCCCGTCGGAAGCAATGTGCAGGTGCTGGACCTGAAGGGGAAATATGTCATGCCGGGGCTGATCGATGCGCATGTTCACATCACCGCCAGTCAGCTAGATTTTAACGAAGCTAATGTCCATAAGGGCTACATGTATGCCCGGACCTTTAACTTCCTGCGCGACATGATCCGCCGCGGGTTTACCTCCGTCCGTGATGCCGGTGGCGCCGATATGGGCATTAAAAAATCCATTGATGACGGTCTGCTTCCTGCTCCGCGACTGTTTATGAGCTGCCGGGCGTTAAGCCAGACGGGCGGCCACGGTGATTATCGTCATCAGGCGTCTGAGATGGTGACTTGTGCGTGCAGCCTCTGCTCCGCCTCGTCCATTGCGATCATCTGTGACGGTGTCACAGCGGTACGTCACGCGGTGCGTGAGCAATTTCGCGTGGGCGCCAGCCAGATCAAAATCATGGCCGGAGGTGGCATCGCCTCGCCAACGGATAAAATTGATAATCTGCAGTATTCGGATGAAGAAATCATTGCGATTGTTGACGAGGCCCGCCGTTTTAACAGCTACGTGATGGCCCATGCCTATACCCCGGCCGCGATTTCGCGCTGCGTCAAATATGGCGTCAAAACCATCGAGCACGGTAATTTGCTGGATGAGCAGTCCGCGAAAGATATGCACGACCATCAGGCTTATCTGGTGCCTACGCTCGCTATCTATAACGCCTTTAAAAACAATATGAGTTCAGAGGTTCCTGACTCCGTCGTGAATAAGCTGGATGAGGTTCGTCTGAAGGCGCTGGAATCTATCCGGCTGGCACGCTTGCATAACGTCAAAATTGGCTTAGGCACCGATTTACTTGGTGATTTCCACAGCTTTGAGTACGACGAACTCACCCTGCGCAGCCAGGTGGAGAGCGCGTTTGATACCCTCCATTCCGCAACCTACATCAATGCCGAAATTCTCGACATGAAGGATAAGCTGGGTGTGGTGGCCGAAGATGCCTTTGCCGATCTGCTGGTGCTGCCAAAAAATCCACTCGACGATATTCACCTGTTTAACGAACAGGAAGATAACGTCCTGATGGTGATTAAAAACGGCGAAATCGTGAAAAATCTGCTTGCCTGAATTTGACCGGAATACACAAACACATGTTGGCAAATTATCTCCATAGCCTGTCGCGGCTCGTTATTATCATTAACCCGTTAACCATGTTTGCCCTCTTTTGTTCCTACACCTCAGGAATGCCCGTAAAAGAGGTGAAGACGATTGGGAGCAAAACGACGATTGCTGTCGCCATAACGCTGATCCTGTGTGTTTTAGGCGGCACGCATATTTTTCAGCTGTTTGGCATCAACATCGCGGCGTTACAGTTTGCTGGGGGGTTGTCTCTGCTGATGTCGAGTCTGAAAGGGCTCGGCGAGCAGGCCGATAATCCGCTGCCTGTGTCGGGGAATATCGCGATTGTTCCCCTGTGTATTCCGGTTATCGCGGGCCCGGCGGTGATGTCTATTGCGATTAGCCTGACGCAACAGACGCATAATCCGCTGGCGGTGAGTCTGGCCATTGTCACGGTGGCGCTGATCCTGGGTGTGCTTTTTTACTTTAGCCAGCCGGTTTGCCGGTGGTTAGGTGAAACGGTTATGAATATAATCAAGCGCATCTCCTGGCTGGCACTGGCGTGTATTGGTACCCAACTGCTGATGGCCGGATTCACGTTTTATATCAAAGTTTAAGAGGCCTTATGACCCGCGATTACACTCAGTTAACCGATTTATTGCGTGAGAATCACAGCGCCTGGCAGCAAATCCTGGAGCCGGTTCTTAACGAGATTGGGGTAACCTTTGTTGATCGCGTCATCCTCGATAAACTCGATAGCCAAAGCGGTCAGACTAAAAATGAACTGGCGAATCAACTCGGGACCGTTCATCAGAATTTAACCCGGTCGATTGCTCGCCTGGAACAGCAGGGTCTCCTTCGCAGCAGTAAAAATAACCCTGCCGATAAGCGACAGATTTTTCTTGAAATTACCCGGGAAGGTTCCGCCATGAACCGGCGGGTAAATGAGAAAATCAATGATATTTGGAACGATATTCTGGGCAATGTCTCTGCCCAGGAAATCCAGCTCTTTGAGACTGTCCTCGTCAGATTAAACAGCAATCTGAGAGGTCTCAAAATTCCAGGAAAATAGCATGCAACAGATCCCACAAGATTATCAGATAATCAAAAGCACCCCTTTCTTTAATAATACCAACGTCCCCGACGCGCTCAGACTCCGACACCGAATCCTGGCTGGCGCCTATGCCAGAATTTCGGTCATGGAGGGCGCAGTGAAGCTTCTCTGCTACCAACAGCAACAGGCAAAAGAGGCACAAAAAATCAGGATTATTCGTCCGGGTGAATTCTACGTAGTGACCGCCGATGGGTGGTATGTTGTTGAGATGTATGAAGAGGAGACGGTGTTTAATATTGATTTCTTCGATAACGCCGTTTGTTGACCTGAAACCCCGTCAAACCCTGCCCGCCGGGTAGGGTTTAAAACCCTGGTTTATTTGCCGATATCCCGACTTTCTTGTAACCTTCCCCTGCACTCCCTGACGACTCACAGCAGAAACCGGATTTCACTATGGCAGCACACAATTCCAAAGATCCTTTGCACGGCGTAACGCTTGAAATGCAGGTCAACGCTCTGGTTGCCCGCTACGGTTGGGTTCAACTCGGCAAACTGATCAACATTAACTGTTTTAAAAGCGACCCGAGCGTCAAATCAAGTCTCAAGTTTTTGCGTCGCACTCCCTGGGCTCGCGCTGAGGTCGAAGCGCTGTATCTCGACTCGCTGGAAGATGCCGCCCCTGAAGATCTTGATAATGATCCCTGGGCCAATAGCCGCCTTAAAAAGAGTTAACACACGATGCCCTTACAGGTTAAACGTTCTGGCGCACTCATTCTTATCGCGCTGCTGCTCGCCAGCTGCTCGTCCAAACCGCCGAAATCCTTAGTCACCCCGCTTCCGCCGGTGGCAAAGCACCCCCTGACGGCAAAACCGCAAAAAGATCAGGGCCCGATGCGCGGTATCTGGCTCGCGACCGTGTCTCGTCTCGACTGGCCGCCGGTTTCTTCGGTGAATATCAGCAATCCGGCCACCCGCAACAGCGTTCAACAAAAAGCGCTGACTGATAAGCTGGATAAACTGAAAAGCCTCGGGATTAACACGGTGTTTTTCCAGATCAAACCGGACGGAACCGCGCTGTGGCCATCAAAGATTTTGCCATGGTCTGACACCCTCACCGGCCATGTCGGCCAGGACCCCGGCTACGACCCGCTGATGTTTATGCTGGATGAAGCGCACAAACGCGGCATGAAAGTTCATGCCTGGTTTAACCCGTACCGGGTGACGACCAACACCAAACCGGGGACCGTGGCGGAGCTGAATCGCACGATTTCCCTTAATCCGGCGAGCGTTTTTGTTCTCCATCGCGACTGGATCCGCACCGCCAGCGACCGCTACGTGCTCGACCCCGGCATTCCGGAAGCCCGGGACTGGATCACCAGCATCGTGGCTGAAGTCGTCTCGCGCTACCCGGTCGATGGCGTGCAGTTCGATGACTATTTCTACACCGAAACGCCCGGCTCCACGCTTAACGATAACCAGACCTTCCAGCAATACGGCGCAGGGTTTGCGTCCAAAGCGGACTGGCGTCGGCATAACACGCACCAGTTGATCGAGCAAGTCTCGCGCACCATCAAACAGCTCAATCCTGGCGTAGAGTTTGGCGTGAGCCCGGCAGGCGTCTGGCGCAATCGCTCGCACGATCCTTTAGGCTCAGAAACCTCGGGCGCCGCCGCGTATGACGAAGCCTTCGCCGATACCCGTCTGTGGGTGAAAGAAGGCTTACTGGATTACATTGCCCCGCAGGTTTACTGGCCCTTCTCCCGCAAAGCGGCCCGCTACGACGTACTGGCGAAATGGTGGGCGGACGTCGTCAAGCCGACCAACACACGTCTCTATATCGGCGTGGCGCTGTATAAAGTGGGGGAATCGTCAAAGAATGAGCCTGACTGGACGGTGAACGGCGGCGTGCCGGAGCTGAAAAAACAGATCGATTTGAATGAATCGGTACCGCACATCGACGGTACGATTCTGTTCAGAGAGGACTATCTCAACCAGCCGCAGGCGCAGGAAGCGGTCAGCTATATCAAAACGCGCTGGGGTTCATAACCCCGGCGGCTATTCCGGTTTGGGCCCGAACATCTCCAGCAGCTGCTGCTGATCGGGCATCCCAACCACCTGCTGCAGTTCGTTCTTCGCATTCATGTAATAAATGGCGGGCGTTGCGTTTGCGCCCAGCTCATCCATCAGTTTCTGGTGTTGCTGGAGCAGGTTGAAGGTTTCACGTGATGAATCCCCCCTCAGCGTCGGCAACGTTTTGCCCCCGGACAGCTCGTACGCTTTCCAGGCTTCAACAGGATCGGCCGCATTCAGAATGGCGGTCGCATTCGGGCCGCTTTTCGGATTCAGGAACGCAACCAGCAGCGTATTCAGCTGTACTTTCCCGGCTTTTACCCACGGCTGCGCTTGTGCCCAGAATTTTTTGCAGTACGGGCAGAACGGATCGGCAAAGACAAACACCTTCCGCGGAGCCGTTTCCGCGCCCTCTTTCAATGGCTGCGTTTTGTTGAGGGTTTCCCACATCTGGCGGCCCAGCGGGATGTAAATCTCTTTCTGGAAATAGTCTTCGCTGATGTTTTTCCCTTTTTCATCATAAAGATAACCAGAGATGACATGCTTCCCGTCAGGCGTCATAAACAACGTCACGCCCATATCCTGATACTGACCAATCCAGCTTTTCATGCCGCCGGGGGCGTCAATTTCTTTGATATTTTGAATGCCCTGCTGCTCGCCAAACTGCTTCACGATCGGCGGAAGATCGCTGGCCGCCATCGCCAGCGCGGGAAGAAACCATGACGTCATGATAAGAAGTGAACGGCGCATATCGCTCCTGAATGTGTGAAGGATCATTGACCGGCCTGATAGCGTTTCTGCAGTGTCGCTGCCAGCTTGCGTTGCAGCGGTTCCGGGGTTTCCCCTTCGATCAGCTTGCCAATTAAATCGAAACAGTGCCATGCCAGCTGACGATTGTCCTGGCGCACCGTATCTATCGGAATAGTCAATGAATCATAGAGATAGTGATCGTCAAAGCTGGCCAGCCGCATTTCGCTTTGCAAGAGGTGATGCTGCCCCATATAGCGCAATACCCCTTCCAGCAAACCACAGGCGGCGGTGAAAAGGGCTTTAGGCGGGCGGCCTAATCGGGCACACAGCTCAGCAAACATTTCGTAGCCAGAGCTGGGGTGATAGTTTCCGTGAATGATCCACTCCGGGCGCAGTTCAACGCCAGCATTCGCCAGCCCCTGCTTAAAACCTTCAAGACGATCGCGGGTCGGGGAGAGTCTCAGCTGCCCGCCGAGAAAATAGATTTCGTCCGGATGCTGGCGGGCAATATCCGCCACCAGTTCGGCCGTCGGGGTAATGGAATCGGTGATCACCAGCGGCAAAGAGCTGTCGTTCATATGGCGATCGAAGAGCACCACCGGAAGCTGTTCGCTCAGTTTTTGATAATCCGCATCGTTGAGCAGACTGGAAGCCACAATCAGCCCGTCGACCTGACGCGAGACCATATTGTTGACCACCACCGTCTCCTGCCCTGGATTTTCATCCGTACAGGAGATTAGCAGCTGGACTCCGGCCTCGCGGCATAAGGTTTCCAGCTCATGAGAAAACACGGCAAAACCATAGTTAGTGATTTCCGGCACCACCAGTCCGATGGTGTGACTGCGGTTATCTCGCAGTGAACGCGCATGAATGCTCGGCTGGTAATGATGCTGTTTCGCAATAGCCAGAACCCGGTCGCGGGTTTCCTCTGCCACGCGTAACTCTTTACTACGACCATTCAACACCAGGCTGGCGGTCGCTTTGGACACCCCCGCCAGCTCAGCAATGTCTTTGATGGTGACGCGTTTTGTTTTTCTCACAACGACTTAGACCCGGCTGCCAAAACCCTCATTCTATCATGCAGGCGCGAAGCGACCAGTAGCGTAATGTGATGACGGACGCACCTTCGAAGCGAATTTGCGCCGGATGTTCAGGAAAATAGCGGCTGCTCATCACCCCTTCGCCGTCGTTGATGAAAATCTCAACGCTCGAGAGATCGCACAGGACTCGCAGCGATACCGCCTTTCCGCACCAGTAGCGCGTCAGCATGTCGCCATTTTCCAGACTTCGACGCTGCAGCTGAATTCCCTGCTCATCCACGCTCAGCCAGAGCGTATCGGCAAAATTCACGTTCACAGGCCCATCGGGGATCAGCGTGAATTCCAGCCGACCGGCATCAAGCCTCGGCGCATCGTCGGCGCGCCCCTGCCATTGATGCTCCTGCTCTCGCAGACACGTCAGCTCGCGGATTGGCAGTTGATAGAGTTTACCCTCGCGGAAATTGAGCTCCCGCGGGCAGGTCATCTGGTGGATCCAGCCGTGTTCCCGCGTGGGCTGCAGCATCTCTTCCCCGTCCGGTACGCCCATCCAGCCGATCAGAATGCGGCGACCGTCGGCTGAAAGCGTGGTTTGCGGGGCGTAGAACTCAAACCCGGCGTCCAGTTCGTGTAACGGTCCGTGGCTGAACGTGGCGCTGTCCCAGGCAAAATCACCGCTCATCCAGGTGGCGGGATAGGTCTTGAGATACCGATGCGGCTCGCGTGCCAGCCCTTGCGGACAGCAGATCAACACCTGCGTACCCTCCAGCTCGAACAGATCCGGGCACTCCCACATGTATCCCGCGTCCTGCAACCCGTTCACGCCGTGCCCGGCAATTTCTCCGCAGGCGTCCCAGGTGTGCAAATCAGCCGATTTATATAGCAGCACCTTGCCGCGTTTTTGCTGATCCTGCGCGCCCAGCACCATGTACCAGTTTCCGTTGTGCTGCCACACTTTCGGGTCGCGAACGTGGCCGGTATAACCCTCCGGTAGCGGCAGTACCGGGCCGAGTTTATCGAATCCTCCGTCGGCATTTTGTACGGCGAGACACTGCCACGCCGTGCGGCTACCGTCATCGAACTTCACATTGCCGGTATAACAGAGCGTCAGCACGCCATTGTTATCGACCGCGCTGCCGGAATAGCAGCCGCTGCGGTCATACTCTTCGTCGGGCATCAGCGCCATGGGCTCATGCTGCCACTGCACTAAATCCTCTGAGCTCCAGTGGCCCCAGCATTTATAGCGATGATCGCAACCCAGCGGATTCCACTGATAAAACAGATGGTAACGTCCGGCATGCCAGATAAAACCGTTGGGATCGTTCATCAGACCAGTCACGGGCGCGGGATGCCACTGCGGATAGTGGCTATCCTCTAACGCACGCGGTTGCCCTTTCATGACGGCCTGCAACACGGCAGGCCAGCGGGAAGGAAGCGTCATTATTCAGAGTCCGTTTTGTATTTCAGCAGTAATGAGACCGCAAAGGCGACGCCGAATGCGATCACCATTCCAATAATATAGTTAAGCAGCGAGTTCGCCTGCACGATCGCCATGCCCGGGATCGCCGTCAGCCCGACCGCCGTCATGTAAACATGTACCGATACGACCCAGGCACCGCCCGCGGCACCGCCGATCAGCGCGGCAATAAACGGCTTCACAAAGCGCAGGTTGATACCAAAAATAGCCGCTTCGGTGATCCCCAGCATCGCCGAAAACGCCGACGGCAGCGTGATCGCTTTAATTTTGGCATCTTTCGTTTTGAACCATACGGCCAGACAGGCTCCGCCCTGCGCGACGTTCGCCATCGCCCAAATCGGCAGCAGGAAATTCACGCCAATCGACGGATTGCCCAACAGCCCCGCTTCAATCGCATGAAAACTATGGTGAATCCCGGTAATGACGATAACCGAATACAACCCGCCAAACAGCAGTCCTGCCAGCCATCCGGCGTGGGCAATCAGGGTGCTTAAAATAAACGAAATACCATCGCCCAGCGCGCGGCCTGCCGGGCCAATAATCAGTAATGCGATAAAGCCGGAGATAATCACGGTCAGGAATGGGGTCAGGATCAGATCCAGCGCATCCGGGATCACACGGCGAAGCTGCTTCTCGACGAGGCTCATAAACCACACCGCCAGCAGCACCGGGAACACCGTTCCCTGGTAGCCGATCATGGCAATTTCAAAGCCGAAAAAGTCCATGGTATGGAAACCGGAGGCCACACCCCAGGCGTTGGTTAGCGCCGGGTGAGTCAGGATCCCACCGAGCGTGGCCCCAAGATAGGGGTTGCCGCCAAATTCTCGGGCGGCGGTAAAACCAATCAGGATCGGCAGAATAATAAACGCCGCCGAACTACACATATCGAGCATGATGTAGATGGCGTTATCCGCATTCACCCATCCGTAGGTTTTGACCATGCCGAGCAGACCCATCAGCAGGCCGGATGCCACAATGGCAGGAATAATCGGCACAAAGATATTCGACAGCAGTCGGGCAATGCGCTGGAATGGGTTCAGTTTACGCGCGGCGATGTCGGCCGCTTCCGACTTGCTCGACTCGCCAATGCCGGTGGCCTGGATAAACGCCGCATAGACTTTGTTGACCACGCCGGTACCAAAAATGACCTGCATCTGGCCTGCGTTACGAAAACACCCTTTCACCCCTTCGACCTGCCCAATCGCCTGCTGATCGGCGAGCGCGTCGTCAACCAGCACCAGACGCAACCGCGTTGCGCAATGTGCCGCGCTGGCGATGTTCTCTTTGCCACCGAGCAGCGGAATAAGCGCGCGGGCGATATTATCAAAATCCATAGACACCTCTGTCTGAACGCATTTTTATGATGTAAGTGACGCCCCCGCAGTGCGGGAGCGTAGAGGGTTAAAACCAGGTTTCCATCTGTACCCCAAAGTTCCATTCCCCGCCCGCGTTGAAACCGCTGCTGCCAAAGGCATCATCGCTGGCGTAGTGATCCAGTTTGCTGCTCCAGTCCATCCAGGTGGCGTACAAACGCAGTTCCGGGCGACTGAAGAAATCGCCGATCTTGCCGGCTTTTAAGGTTGGCGCGACGGTCAGTTTGTAGAAACTGCCGTTGACGGCGTTGCGATCTTTGTAGCCTTTCGGGTCTAAATCCATGTACTGATAGCTGCCCTCAAAGGCCAGCGCAAAGTTTTGCGTAACCTCTTTGATTAAACGTGTATTCAGGGTGACCCACTCGTAGCTGTCGCCTTTGACATAGCGATCTTTGCTGCTCTGGGCCAGCACCGCCGGGGCAATATGCCACCCGCCGCCGACTGGCGTCGTGCCATAGGTCGCGAATCGCCAGGTGTCCGCCTCCGACAGTAGCGCGCCATCAGAGCCGAGACTTTTCACTTCGGCGCCCAGGCCGTGGCCATACAGCAGCGCGGTTTTCGCAGAACCTTCTCGCAGGCCGTAGAAACTCTCATTATGCAGACCGACCAGGGCGTGAACACCCTGATTGGCTGCGTCGGTTTTGATGGCGTCGCCGTTGGCGTCTTTGCGGTCATCGTTATCTTTGGCGCGCATCCCGCTCACCATCACCTGCAGCGGACCGGCAAAGTGATTCATACTCAGGATGTAGTTCTGGACGTTGTTGTCGATCTCTTCCTGGCTGCCGAAGTTGCGCCCATACAGGGAGAAGTTACTGCGGAAATCATCGCTCCACTTCACGTCATACACCCCGCCGCCGGTCCCTGCGAGGAACACCACATCAGAATCGAGCCAGTGAATGTCGAAATTATCGCGGTCGAAACGCTTCCCGGCCCAGAAGGTGCTGCCTTTCAATGGTCCGCTGAAATCAGGTAATTGCCCCAGCTCGGCAAAGGCCTGGCGAATATTGAGATCGCTCGAATCGGCCGACCAGTCGTTATAGGTTTTTTGGCCGTCGGCCAGCATCGCTTTAAAACGCGTGGTCGCGCCGTTATCCAGCGTCTGTTTATGCTCCACGTTCAGTTCGACGTAGGTATCGGCTTCGTTGCCAAGACGCCCCACTGCACCGCCCGTTTCCCCGGCAGGCGTCAGATAAGGACCGCTTTTGCTGCTGGATGCCGCATCGTTCATCAGTAAACCCGAGCGAGCATACCCATGGAACTCAAACCCGCTGGTTTGGTCGGCTTTTTTCTCCAGCGCCGCGGTACGCTGCGCGACTTCCTGAGTGGTGGTCTGGGTTTGCTGTTGCACGGCCACCAGCTGCTGCGTTTTCTGCTCTGCGGCACTGGCGCGCTTTTCAGCGGCCTGCGCGCGGTTCTCTGCCTCCTGCAAACGTTGTTCGAGCATCGCAAGACGCGCTTCAATACTGTTCATATCCGTCTGAGCGTAGACGGAGGCACTCCCGGCCAGCATGCCAATCATCACGGCAAGTCTGCGTTTTTTATACATTTTGTCGCATCCCTAAAAGAGGTTATTGAAAGTTGCTAATCTGCTAAACCGGTTTAGGTGAGTGATACTAAACTGCTGAATTTTGGATCGGCAATGTTTTTTGCTAAACCGATTTAGTAAATGTGACCAGGGCGACAATTCAGACCGCAGACGAGCGGTCTGGAGAGGGAAAGCAATTACAGTTCGTGCTGGTAAGGCAGCGCGGTCATCGCACCTTTCGAAGTTGTCGCCAGCGCCCCGCAGCGCTGCGCCAGCGTCAGGATCGCAGGGAGATCGCCCGTATGATTGACCAGCCCATACAGCAGTCCGGCGACAAATGCATCACCGGCCCCGGTGGTATCCACACTCACCACCGACGCTGCGGAATACGCGGTCAACGTCCCATTGTGCCAGGCGACAACGCCCTCTTTGCCTTTTGTCACCAGCACTAATGGTGACTGAGACTGGCTAACCACCAGCGCCAGCGCGGGCTCCAGCTCATCAAGTCCGCTCAAAAAGGTTAGCTCTTCAACGGATAGTTTTACGACATCGGCTTTACGCATCGCCTGCATCAGACACTCGCGTAATTCGTTATCATCCTGCCAGAGATCGGGACGAATGTTGGGGTCAAAGCTGACATAACCCCCCGCCGCTTTGATGGCATCCATCGCCTGAAACGTCGTGGTACGACTGGGCTGTGCGCTCAGTGCAATCGAGCAGACGTGCAGCCAGTCGCCCTCGTGAAAGCCTGGCAGATCCTCTCGCGTCAGAAACAGATCAGCGCTCGGCCGTACCATGAAGGTAAACGAGCGCTCTCCGCTTTCGTCCAGGTCCACCACCACTGTCGAGGTGCGATGCAGAGGGTCGAGATGCATCCATTCTACATCCACCTTTTCTCTGATTAATGTCTGACGCAGAAAACGACCAAAAGGATCATCGCCCACTCTGCCAATAAACGCGCTATGCCCGCCAAGCCGCGCAATACCGACCGCCACATTGGCTGGCGCTCCGCCCGGACACTGTAATAGTCGGCCCTCTCCATCCGGAAGAAGATCGACCACGGCGTCGCCCAGCACCCATATTTTTTTCATGCTCACCTCAAGCTAAACATTAATTAAACCGGTTTAGCTATTTAAGCACATCATGGCACAATGGGAAATATCGTCTGGGCTCGTCGTCTTTTAGTTTCTGATGTGATGGGAAGGATTAATCTGCGGCCAGTGAATATCTCCGACGCCGTTCAGCTGCGGACGGGCAAACAGAAACCCCTGGAAGCGCTTGATACCGGCAGACTCCAGCCAGCACCACTCCTCCATTTTTTCGATCCCTTCTGCCACCAGCGTAATTTCCATATCGGTACAGCAGCTGACAATGGATTTCACAATCGCCTGCTTCGGTCCGCTAAGGTGAATATCGCTGACAATTTCCCGATCGATTTTGATTTTGTCCGGCTGGAATTTAGTGAGCAGCGACAGCCCGGCATAGCCCGAACCGAAATCATCGATCGCCAGCCCTATTCCCGCTACCCGCAGCTGTTTAATGGCGCTGATAAACTGATTGAAGCCGGAAATCATCTCGTTTTCCGTCACTTCTACCACCACCTGCTCAGGCAACAGATGGTGTCTGGCGATGTTATCGACCAGAAACTCCACCGCGTCAGGAACATTAATCAGCGAACCCGGCAGCAGGTTAATCGCGATTTTGTGATCGCCAATGCCAATCTTCTCCGCCAGCGCGAAGGCATAGGCTTTGGTCTGGAGATCAATTTCGTAGAGTTTGTCGGCAGGGATCTCGTTAAAGAATCGCTCCGGGCTACCGCCGTCATTGCCGCGAATCAGGGCTTCCAGAGAGGTAATTTTCCCCTCCGAGGGTTCAACAATTGGCTGGAAGGCAAACTGGCAAATCTGATTGGTCATCAAACCTTCGACGCCGCGACCAAAAGGCGCGACTTCGGACTCCAGCTTCCAGTAATCCGGGCGAAACAGGCCGTCATCCCCTGGCTTCTTTTGCCGGGTGATAAAGGACTGAATAAATTTAAAGACCCGATCTTCCGAGGTGAGATAGCTTTCGAGTTTGCTGTAGCGCAGCACCGATTCCAGTACGGATTTAGGCGTATCGACCTGCAGATCGAAAAGCAGCATGCCGACGTTTTCGAAACGTCGTCTTGGCCCATAATCGCGCATCAGCTCCACCACGCCGTGATGACGCTTGTCCGCGCGGATTTTATGGAACAGCTTAACGACGCTCTCTTCCTTCCCCTCGAGGATTTGCAGGAACTCAGCGCCGTTAAACAGCAGAATGCCGGTAATGTTCAGCCCTGCATTCCGCTGCTTCGCTTTTTCGACCAGTGAAATGAGTTTGAAAGGTTCACAGGATGAATTTAACTGGCTTCGATAAATGAGTGTAGTCAGCACAGCGCGTGTATCCCGTCATGATAATTTGGTCTTTAAGCGATTGTTTATCATAATTTATCGCTGTCGACTAATAATATATCCTCAAAAAATCGTTTTCAGATTGCCTGGTATATACATAAACAATGTAAATGTAAGCGCGGGTTTATTCCGCCCTGAGCAGCCTTTCCGCCTGCTTTTCCATCCCGCGGAAAATCGCCTCGCTAATATGCGAAGGAAAATCAGCGGGTAACAGCGCACTCACTTTATCAATGACATCAGGTGTCATGGATCCTATCTCCGCCATCATGGCCCTCGCCCGCGTGGCCGAGAAACCGACACGTTCAGCCGTGGCCGGGAAATGACGCGGCTGAATTTGCGCCCAGTGGTACTGACGGTTTTTACCCTGTAACGCCATCGCCATTTTCGCTTTCTGTGCAGAGATGCCCTTTGCGCCCAGAATGGGATAAGCCGACAGGATGTCATAAAGCGGTGTCATAACGTACGAAGACTCCGGCTCGATAAACACGCTGAAATTTTTCGCGTGGCCATCAATGGCGCCAATCAACCAGTAGAAGATCTGCGTGCGGAAAAAGGTATCGCGATCCTGCAAAGCGCGACGCGAACCCAGTAACAGGGTCATGATTTCCGCAATACCGGGGCCGCCGTGAGACTCATATTTCAGCGCCGGGGAATACCCCAGCGCCTGACACATATCTTCCTGCGGGAGTCGCATCAGCCAGCTTCCGTCCCGCGACCATCTGCGGTCAAAACGCTCAACGACCAGCACCGTTTTATCCGCCCAGGTCGCTAAGGACGCCTTCGCGACGGCGAAACCAAACTCCCGAGCAATCTGCAGGCAAAGCCACTCGTTCTCACAGCTTTCCGTCAGATCGATATTGTTCTGTTCGATTTTCCCGATCGGGAGTTTAAAGATATGGCTGGTCGGCGTGCTGCCGTGCGGTCGCTGCCACTGCCCCTGATGCCAGAGCAGCGCGGTTTTCTCCTGAGCCCCGGCAAGGGAAATTCGAAAATCCTGGTCGTCGCTCATGCCCAGCGGCGCGTTACGGTATC
Source organism: Lelliottia sp. EB106-05-01-XG201 (assembly GCF_058791735.1). Lineage (NCBI taxonomy): Bacteria > Pseudomonadati > Pseudomonadota > Gammaproteobacteria > Enterobacterales > Enterobacteriaceae > Lelliottia > Lelliottia sp. EB106-05-01-XG201. Next base: position 2,343,331 of record NZ_JBYTDV010000001.1, on the reverse strand, counting down.
CGTCGAGCAGCGTCGCAATGTCCGCATCCGTCAGCGGCGTGGAATGTATCTGCGTCACCGCAGGCATGGCGATATCATCGGGATAGAGCTGAATCGCCCCGACGCAGTCGCGTCCGACGCTTGCCAGCAGATCAAAGGGATGATCGGTCGGCACTTTAAAACGGGTTTGCATGCGGGCAATAATCGCCTGCGAATCGGGCAGCAAATTGCTGAAGAAGTTATAGACCGCCTCGCCTTCCTGACGACGCGGCGTGAGCGGCAGCGACTGGGAGATCACACGCGCACCGGACGTTTGCAGCCACGTCTGCGCATATTGCCAGGACATCGCGCCTTTACCGTTGCGATAAAGCGTGCCGACTACCGTGCCATTCATCGCCACGGTGAGCTGACTATTTTTCATTTACCACTCCTGAGTCCAGCCGCTGTCCTTGTCAGCAGCCGCGCCGCGCGGGACGACGTGCAGCTCCAGCTCCAGCGCGGAAAGCAGACGGAACAGCGTTTCCAGCTTGCTGGTATCCGGGTTTTGCTCAAAGCCTGACACGGTGGTCTGCTTCATGCCCACACGTTCGGCGGTCTCTGCCTGTGTCAGCTGCAGCGATTTACGCTGATCGCGTATCGCGTTAGCGAGCGTAGCGGATGTGGTAATTTTCATGGTGTCCTCTTTTATCCCCGATCGCGGATAAATTTAAAATATCCCCGATCGCGGATAAAAGCAAATTATCCTCGCAAAGGGATATTTACGATTTATCCCTTGTCGGGGATATGCCGCCGATACGCTGGAGCTGTTCGGATTTGAGGACGGCGCCGTTCTGAGAAGTGACTACCAGTTTCGCCACAGGCAGACCCTTTTCATCCACCAGGTGTGAAATCGCCTCGCCCTCATCAAACAGATTCTCTTCTCCCCACTGACGAAGGCTCACAATGAGCGGAAGCAGCGATTTACCTTTATCCGTCAACTGGTAGGCTTTATACGCCCCGCCTTCTTTTGCCGGAATTAGCGAGAAAACCCCCGCATCCACCAGAATCTTTAGCCGCGAGGCGAGCACATTCTTCGCGACTCCCAAACTCTTCTGGAAATCACTAAAACGACTTATGCCATCAAAGGCATCGCGGATAATCATGAGCATCCAGCGATCGCCCAGCAAATCTACCGTGCGGGCCACCGGGCACGTCGTCGTCACAAAGGTTTCTTCATAGGTCATAGGATCAACACTCAAAACTAGTTGCAAATAAAAACCAGAAAGCATAATGATCAACTGGTTTTTATTTAAAACCAAATTAAAGGATAAAGCAAATGACCTGTACCCCATGCACAGAGAACGTCACACCGCTCTCTTCAAAGATGATGTTGCTCTTTGCAGTGCTCTGCGCTTTTGCCGTGGCGAATGTCTACATGACACAGCCGTTACTGGACCAAATTGCGATCTCACTTCATGAAGAGACGGCCAAAATGGGGATGATCATTACGGCCACGCAAATCGGCTATGCGCTCGGTTTGCTGATGCTGGTTCCGCTGGGCGATCTCGTGAACCGCAAACATCTGGTCGCAGGGATGTTACTCGCCAGCAGTGTGCTATTGATGCTCGCCTCCATCGCGCCTTCTCTCTACTGGCTGAGCGCGGCGCTGGGCCTGACAGGATTGATGGCTGTGGTGGTGCAAATCATCGTCGCATTTGCCGCAAGCCTGGCTTTACCAGCCCGTCGCGGGCACGTCACCGGCGTCGTGACCAGCGGTGTGGTCCTCGGGATTTTACTGGCGCGACTGATCTCGGGAGCTCTGGCGGAATGGGCAAACTGGCGAGTGGCAATCCAGGTGTCCGCTGGGGCGATGCTGCTGCTAAGCCTGCTCTTTATCCGTATCGCGCCAGACGATCGTAAAACGGAAAAGCCCCATTCCTACCTACGGCTGATGAGCTCTGTCTGGACACTCTGGCGGGAGATCCCCGCGCTGCGTTCCCGTGGAGTCCTCGCGCTACTGATATTCATGAATTTTAGTGTGCTGTGGACATCGGTCGTGTTTCCGCTGAGTCACCCACCGTTTAACCTGACGACGGCGCAAATCGGCTTGTTCGGCCTCGCGGGCATTGCCGGTGCACTGGCTGCCAGAAGAGCGGGCGTATTGGCTGACAGCGGACTGGGGCAGCGCGTCACCGGTATCGCATTACTGCTGTTAATGCTCTCGTGGCTGGCGATTGCCATGGGCGGAACCTCCTTGATCGCCTTGACGACGGGGATCATCTTGCTGGATTTCGCCGTCCAGGCCATTCATGTCACCAGTCAAAGTTTGATTTTTGCCGAACGACCGCAGGCCACCAGCAGACTGGTGGCTGCGTATATGTTTTTCTACTCCATCGGCAGCGCCAGCGGCGCGTTACTCGCTACCTGGATCTGGAGCCACTACGCCTGGCCGGGCGTGTGTGCGCTCGGTATGTCAATCAGCGGCCTGGCAATGCTTTACTGGCTGCTGGTTGACAGGCGTCTGCACACTCAACCCGCTGATTAATCCGCTCCAGCATATAGCCGTAAAACGGATTCGAGGTCACGCGCATCAGGGAATCCATTCCCACCACCAGCGTGGAGGTCTCACCGCGCAGGGCGATGTTGCCCAGATTGATGCCATAACGCCGTGGATCCACCGGTACAATGCCGTAGAGATCGTCCGTCGGCGGGAACGGGATCGCCACGTGGGATAAGGAGTAGAGATCGCGCGGATACGGCGTCGTCAACGGCTGGACGGTTTCATCCTTTGCCCCCGCCGCCGTGGTTCGGGCGACGGTATCTAAGGTCTGCGCAGACGCATTGGTAACTACCGTGATCGCGAAACGGCGCGGCGTGGGCGGCAGCAGCGCATTCACAGCCACATAAGAGCCCGGTCTGAATAGCGGGCGCAGCGTACTCGCCTGGTTGATATCAAACAGCACCAGTTCGCTGCCGTTCTCCGGCAGCAGATTAAACAGTGAATCGACCACCCCGCGCGTGCTGACGGTTGAATCCATCACCGACTGAAACGCCAGCACCGGCGGGAGTGCCGTCAGTTTGTTCTGGCGTGCCAGAATGTTGATCTGTTTTTGCAGCGCCTGAGTTAACTGCCAGGACTGGCGGGCGGCATTCACCGGAAACGAATTGTATTTGAACGGATTATATTCCGGCAGCACGCTGAGCCAGGCCGCTTTAGCAAAGGGAGGCAGCAGCGCAGGCAGTCCGGCGAGACCGGCAAAACGGGCGAAGGCGTGGACGCGGATCATCGGTGACAGCAGGATCAGCTGCTGCGGTTTGCGAAGATGAGGATCGTCAATGGCGTCGAGGGCGTATTTCATCGCCAGCGCCCCGCCGTTGGAATAGCCCACCAGATGCAACGGCACGTCGTTGCCCGCCAGACGGGTGGCCTCGCGCACTGAAAGACGCGCCACGGCCAGCCACTCTTCCCAGTCGACGTTGGTCAGTGCACCCGGTGCGGTACCGTGTCCGGGCAGACGCGGCGCGACGGCTACAAACCCGCGCTGCTGATAATCAACGGCGATACTGCGCACGCTGTAGGGAGAATCCGTCAGACCGTGCAGGAGAACGACGGCCCCTTTCGGTTTGCCCTGCGGCATCAGCACAAAGGAGTGGTTAGCGTCGTCGGGAAACTGCCCCGGCCATATTGGGCTGTGACGATAAAACCGGTTGAGCGGCGTCCGGTCAGCCTCGTCCAGCTTGTCCGTCACCTGGGTTTGTAGATCGTGAAAAATTGCCGTTTCGCGCGTCAGATAATCACCAAAGCTGGCGCGGTCGGTCTCCTGTACGGAAAACTCATCCGCCGTCCAGGTATGCCAGGGGTGCAGCGCCGGGCCGGTTTGCGACTTATAAATTCTCACGGCCAGCAGCACGACCGCCACAATGCCCAGCACCACCAGGGCGTGTTTTGTCACCGCCCACAAACGCCTGCGTATCCGCCACGGCAGAGTCGTCATTTCGATCTCTCTTTCTGAAAAAATTGAGGTCTATAGTAAAAGAGATAACGCTGGATACCAAAAGTGTAAAGCAGACAGCAAAAAGGCAGCCTCAAAATCAGGCCGCCTTTCTCAATTTTTACCGCAAGATGGTTGTCAGGATTAATGTTTAACGTCAGCGGAGGATTTATTCTCCAGATGCATATCGAGGAGTTTGGGTAAGTTTGACAGGGACATTAAATGAGCCGTTATCCAGCCCAAATACCCTTTTTGGTTGAGTTCAACCAAGGCTTCTCCGTCCAGATTCGCCAGTTTTTTTTCACTCACCACCAGAAAATCCTGAACGTTAAATGCAACGTTGCTACTGCTGACTATCTGGGCGGCGCATTTTTCAAGAAGCAGATGTTTATTCAGCAGGTCAACAAATTCACGTGTACGTTTCATTTCAATATTAAACCCATTCATAAACTGAAGCGTCTCTTCAAGAAACTCGCTGTTTTTACCCTCTTTAGTAAACAGCGCTTTTCCTTTTTTCTTATTAAAACCCGGGAAAGAAGAATCAAAGCACAGGGTGAATTCACTGGCGTCTTTATTCGCAGCGGCAATCACAAAGGGATAGCGGCGAATAAATGCCGGAATATAACACCCCTTTTTCCAGGAATAATCACTCGCGACAAAATCATTACGACCAGCCTCAAGACCCAGAAGTAAAAGAGGGGTAGTGGTGACGTCGCCATTATGGTTTTCATTGACGAAAACAACAGGATAATGATGCGCCGCCTGATACAGCTCAACGCCAGCAGTCGGTACCCAATGCGTCTTCGCCGCGACTTCGAAACCGGTTACCGGATCCAGTTTTAGTGATTTATGTGTATCACGAGACAATGCAGTAACATTTTTATATAACAGCATGGTATTAGACATTTTTTAATCTCTGAAGAGTCAAGTGACTCTTTGGTGGTAAAATTGTGCGGATACCGATTGATTTTTCAGCCATTCTCTTAACAAGAAATGAATATGGGCAAGAGCAAAGCATGTTAATTAATTACCTGTAAAACTTCACCCTTAAAAAGGATGAAGCATCTGGAATTTGAGACTGGCAACACCTATGTGTATGTTCAGAAAGTGTTTTCTAATTGATTATCATAATTTAATTATTCTTTAAGGCATTTTAATGAATGACGTGTTCGTCTTTTAGAATAATTTAACGCAGACGTTAAAGACTTATGGAAATAATATCGTTAAGCCATAACGTAATAAAAATGATTCGCGACTACATGGCTTCACCCTTAATCTCCCGGCAAACGGCCAACACCGTTTTTCTCAGCCAGCGGTGAGCCGGATCCATTTCCAGCCGTGGATGCCACATTTGCGAGACGGTGATGGTCCGGGTTTTAAACGGCAACTCAAACGCATGCAGCCGGGCGGAGGTTTGCGGGCGATGCAAAAATGACGCGGGAACCAGCGCAATCAGGGAGGACGCTTCGGCGACCGCCAGCGCCGCAGGGAACCCCGGCACCACGCTGGCGATTTTACGCGTCAGACCCCGTTCGGCTAATGCCTCGTCCACCGGTCCCTGCATCTGGCCCCGGCGGGAAGCCACCACATGCCCCCACGCAATGTAATCGCTGACGCCGACGGTGGCGAATGCCGCCAGAGGATGATCGTGGCGGACAACGCCAACAAAGCGATCGCGAAACAGCGCCTGAACACGAATTTCCGGTCCCATTTGGCTGAGCACGCCAATTTCCAGATCCACCAGGCCTTCACGCAGGGAGCGCGAGCTTTTCTCCGGTTTGGCCGCAAAGCGCAGGCACACCTGAGGGGCCGCATCGGCAACCTGTGTAATCAACGCCGGGCCGAACGCCTCGATAAATCCGTCATTGGCGCGCACGACAAACACTCTTTCCAGCTCCGCCAGATCGAGTGACGCCGCGGACGGCTGCAATACCGCCCTCGCCTCCAGCACCGTATTACGCGCCCTCTCCCGACTGGCCACGGCAAAGGGCGTCAACACCATATGTCGGCCAGCCCGGACCAGGAGCGGATCGCCCGTCACCTCCCGCAGCCGGCCCAGCGTGCGGCTCATCGCAGAGGTACTCACATTCATCCTTCGCGCGGCACCCGCCACGCTGGCCTCTGTCAGCAGCGCGTCCAGCGCAATCAACAGATTAAAATCGGGATCGGTCATCAGAGAACTCCTGTGAACAAGAGATAAGGCGTCTGATGCAACTATACAGTATCAATGCTGTGTCTTCCGCCTCTCGTGGTCAGGGAATAGAGTTTCTCCCATACACATACTTGCTGATGAGACACAGATGATGGAACTTTTTTCTGATAAAGCCGGAGACGAAGGTTTGCCGGGCCGCGAACGTGGATGGGTGATGGCCGCCGTCATGACCTCTACCCTGATGGCGGTTTTTGACGGCTCAATGGTGAACATCGCCCTGCCGCAGATGACGCATGCGCTGAACGTTGCCGCCCCGGTGGCCGTCTGGTTCGCCAACGGGTATCTGCTTTCGGCGGCCATGACGCTGCTGATTTTCGCCGCACTTGCCACGCGCATTGGCTTCAGGCCGGTGTTTATCTTCGGCCTGAGCCTCTTCACACTGACCTCACTCGGCTGCGCGCTCGCGCCAAACGCCGAAACCCTGATCGTCATGCGAATTTTGCAGGGGGTGGGCGGGGCCGCCACCTTAAGCATCGCTCCGGCGATATTGCGTTCAGTGTTTCCGGGGCGATTGTTAGGCCGCATCCTCGGCCTGAATGCATTGCTTATCGCCTCCAGCACCGCCGTCGCACCCGTGCTGGGAGGATTCCTTCTTAGTGCCCTGAGCTGGCAGTGGCTGTTCGCGATTAACGTTGTACCCGGTCTGCTCGCCCTGATGCTGGCTTACAAAGCCATACCGCATAAACCGGCGTTGAGCGGACAACCGTTTGATCTCAAGGGAGCGCTACTTTCCTCCACCCTGCTCGGCGCGGCGATTATGGCGACCAACAGTTTTGCCAGTCCGCACGCCGCCGACCACGGCATCAGCGCGTCGGTTATCAACTGGTTTGGGCTGGCGCTTCTCAGCGGTATCGCGTTTATCCGCCACATCCGGCGGGCGGATAAACCCCTGCTGCCGCCCGCGATTTTTCATTCAGGCCGGTTTTCCCTTGCGGCGCTGACTTCTCTGGCCAGTTTTATCAGCCAGGGCGTGACCTTCGTCGCCCTGCCGTTCTTGTTTCAGAGTGTCTATGGCTACAGCGCCTTTACCTCCGCGCTACTGTTCACCCCGTGGCCGGTGGGCATTGCGCTGGTTGCGCCCTGGGCCGGAAAACTGGCGGACAGATACGCCCCGTCGATCATCTCCACGGCGGGCCTGCTGATCTTTGCTATCGGGTTGGCGCTGCTGGCGACCTTGCCCGACTCAGCGGCGCAGTGGGATATTGGCCTGCGCAGCCTGATCTGTGGGATTGGCTTCGGCTGTTTCCAGAGCCCGAATAATCGTGAAATGTTGTCGAGCGTGGTGCGGGAGTGGAGCGGAAACGCGTCAGGCGTGCTGGCGGTTGTGCGCACCTTCGGTCAGTGCCTCGGAGCGGCGCTGGTCAGCGTGTTGCTGGCCGTAATGGTCTCGGCGAACACCATTGCGCAGCAGGATCAGGCGGTGAGAGTCAGTTTATGGCTGGCGGTCGCTGCATCAGGGTGTGCGATTGCATTAAGCATAAGTCGATTGTGCAGAAATCAGTGACAACGTCACGAGAACCAGCGGCGGAGCCGCCGCTGGCAAGAGACTTAGTTGAGGGTGTAATCGAGGGTAATTTCCGCTTTCAGGAGCTGCGAAACCGGGCATCCGGCTTTCGCTTTCTGGATAATACCGTCGAACTGCTGCGGGTCGATGCCTGGCACGGTCACCTTGCTTTGCAGGGCAATTTTCGTGATAGCAAATCCGCCGTCGGTTTTATCCAGCGACACATCCGCCGTGGTATCGATGGAATCCGCGGTATACCCGGACTCCCCCAGCATCAGCGACAGGGCCATTGAGAAGCAGGCCGCATGCGCCGCGCCAATCAGCTCTTCCGGGTTGGTCCCTTTTTCGCCTTCAAAACGAGTATTAAAGCCGTAGGGTTGCTGATTCAGGACGCCGCTTTCCGTCGAAACCGTCCCTTTCCCGCGCTTAATGTCGCCAGACCAGTGTGCCGAACCGTGCTTATGAATCGTCATTATTGCTCTCCTTTTGGCTTGCAAAGGGTTAAGTATAGAACGTTGATTCCGATCTGAGAGGAAGGCAGAACAGTCTTAGGCAATTGTTCACAAAGCCATCAACGACTCGCCCAGCGCATCCAGGAACAGACGCTGCGCCGCAGGCTGGTAATCCCGCGACTGATAGATCCCAAAAATGCCGATCGGTTTCGGCATGAAATTACCGAGAACGGGAACCAGCTTTCCGCTCGCCAGCGCTGTCTGCGCTTCCCATTCCGGCAGCATCGCAATGCCGCAGTGATGGATGGCGGCCTCCATCAGCAGGGACGAAATGCTGGCGCTCAGGTTGCCACTCACCGCCATAGAAACCACTTCCCCCGCCTCATTAACAAAATTCCACGACTGCCCGGCAAAGAAGCTGTAGTGCAGGCAGTTGTGCTGCGCCAGATCCTCCAGTGCGTCAGGCGTTCCGTGGGAGGCCAGGTAGTCTGGCGACGCACACAGCACAGAGCGGCACTCGCCGAGACGGCGGGCAATCATCCCCGGCTCGGGGTTGTCGGTAATGCGGATCGCCACGTCGATGCGCTCGCCCACCAGGCTTACGGGATGGTTGTTAACGTCCATTTCGACGCGCACCTGCGGAAAACGGGCCAGAAAATCCGGCAGCATTGGGGCGACAAGCTGCATCGCGGTAAAGTGCGCGCAGGCCACGCGCAGCGTGCCGGAGGGGGTCTCTTTCGAGGAGTGATCCTCGATCTCCTGCGACAGCCGCGTCAGGTTACGGGTCTTCTGCAGCACCTTTTCCCCGGCGGGCGTTAGCGTCAGTTTGCGCGTGGAACGGTGCACCAGCCTGGTTCCGGCCCATTTTTCCATCTGCTCCAGATACCGGCTGACCATCGGGCGCGAAATACCCAGCGCGCGGGCGGCAGCGCTCAGACTCCCCAGCTCACAAATACGGTTATAGACCTGGGCGGCGATCACGCGATCCATTGGTATGACTCCATCTGCTCGATTTATGAAACTAAGCATGTCTTGTTTCAGGAATTCTGGCAAATCGAGAGATCCGTACAATAGAGACTTTCCGACAATACCGAGACAAAATGATGAAGCTCAATCGCCTTGCCCTGCTGTGCGCCCTGTTCACTCCTGCGGTTTTTGCCGCGCCGTTAACCCTGGATACCTACAACCCGCAGGAGAAAGGGATTTTCGCCGTCTCCTCGACGCTGGTCTCCGGCCCGAAAGAGGCTGTGCTGTTCGACGCGCAGTTCAGCGTGAAAGATGGCGAAGCCCTGGTTAAAAAAGTGCGCGACAGCGGTAAAACGCTTAGCAAAATTGTGATCACCTCCGGCGACCCCGATTTTTACTTCGGCCTGCAGCCGCTGGTGAAAGCCTTCCCGAATGCCAAAGTGGTCGCCACTCAGGCGGTCGTGGACCATATCAAGGCCACCAAAGATGCCAAACTGGCCTTCTGGGGCCCGCAGATGAAAGACGGCGCGCCGTCTGAACTGATTGTGCCGCAGGTGATTGCCTCAACCACCTTTATAGTCGACGGGGAAAAAATCGATATCGAGCAGGCTGACAGCTACGCCGCGTACGTCTGGATCCCCTCCGCGAAAGCCATTCTCGGCGGCACCGGCGTTTCGTCTGGCATTCACGTCTGGACCGCGGATACGCAAACCAAAGCCAGCCGCGCGCAGTGGATCGCCACGCTCGATGAAATGGCTGCTCACAAACCGGAACGCGTGATCCCGGGTCATTACCTCGGTACACCGCCAGCGGGTATCGAAGCCATCAACTTTACCCGCACTTACCTGCAGCAATTTGAGCAGGCGCTGGCCGCTCATAAAGACTCGGCGGGTGTGATAGAGGCGATGAAAAAACAGCAGCCGAACCTGGCCGAAGTCAGCTCCCTGGACCTGAGCGCGAAGGTCAATACCGGCGAAATGAAGTGGTAACAGGCTAACTGTCTCCTGCTATATTTATTCTTTTTATAGCAGGAGATGCTTATGCAAACCTCAGTCAGAGGAATTGACCACATTGGTATTACGGTTCCGGACATCGAAGCAGCAACGTTATTTTTTGAAAAAGCCTTCGCGGCAACCGTGATATATCACTCCGTCGAACCCGGCAGTGAAAATATTGACCATCAGGCGCAGGAAAATACCTTAAAGTTATTTCCCGGAACAAAAATCCGCGCCATCAGGATGCTGGCCCTGCCCAACGGCCCCGGCATCGAGCTGTTTGAAATGCACGGCCCGGAACAGCAATCCCCCTCCCGCCCCAGTGATTTCGGCCTACAGCACTTCGCCGTCTATGTCGATGATTTTAAAACCGCAATATCTGCTTTCACCGCCGCGGGCGGGGAGATGTTTACCGAGCCGAAACCCCTCTCTTTTCCCGCTGAACGCGGCGAAGGCAATGCGTTTTGCTACGGCAAAACCCCCTGGGGAAGTGTGGTGGAATTAATCTCCTGGCCGTCCCCGATGCCCTACGAAAAATATACTGAACTGCGCCGCTGGAAACCCTGATTTATCGAAAAAAAAGGGGTAATATGATATTTTTATTTCCAGGATGAATCTGAACCACAGCGGGAAGAATATTTGCCATTCTGAATGTGAATTATGAATTGCGAACCGGAATATTAAACAGATAACGACACGGAGGCAGCATGTTTACTCATTACTCAGCAAATACTCATTCCGCTCAACCGGCGCTGGTCAATGCCATTGAGCAAGGCCTGCGCGCTGAACATGGCGCGGTCACTGAAGATGACATTTTGATGGAACTCACCCGCTGGGTAGAAGCCTCGGATAATGACATCCTCAGTGATATCTACCAGCAGACCATTAACTACGTAGTGAGTGGTCAACATCGCCCCCTGTAAAAACCCTGCTATGCTGGATCTGCAACCTAAGGGGTTACATTTCGTTTGCGCAAGCAAACTGGTCCTTAAAACTATCAACAGGATTGAGGAGTTAACATGAAATCGAACCGTCAGGCACGTCACATTCTGGGACTGAACTACAAGCTGTCGAATCAACGTAAAGTGGTGATCGAGGGCAGCAACGAAACCGTAGTCACCCACACGCATGGCAGAAAACGCCACGCAGACAAGTAAATCCCGCATCTGAATCACAACACCATCGGCAAAACCGATGGTGTTTTTGTATGTGTGTTGCGGTAATTAACATTCAGCTCCTTTATAATGCCGCCCGAGGTCGCCCTGCCAGCAAGCCAGAAAGATGACAATACGCAGTGCCAGGGACGGATATTCAAAAAATCGAGTGAGTGACATGGACAACAAAGTAAAACAGCATCGTTCTCTTTACATCCCCTACGCAGGCCCGGTCCTGCTGGAATTCCCCCTGCTGAATAAAGGCAGCGCCTTCAGTGCGGAAGAGCGCAGCAGCTTTAACCTGCTCGGCCTGCTGCCGGAAGTGGTTGAAACCATCGAAGAGCAAGCTGAACGCGCCTGGATCCAGTACCAGGGCTTTAAAACCGAAATCGACAAACACATCTACCTGCGCAACATCCAGGACACCAACGAAACCCTCTTCTACCGCCTGGTGCAAAATCACCTCGAAGAGATGATGCCGGTGATCTACACCCCGACCGTCGGCGCGGCCTGCGAGCGTTTCTCCGAGATCTACCGTCGTTCGCGCGGCGTGTTTATCTCCTATCAGAACCGCCACAATATGGATGACATCCTGCAAAACGTGCCAAACCACAATATCAAAGTGATCGTGGTGACGGACGGCGAGCGTATTCTGGGCCTTGGCGACCAGGGTATCGGCGGGATGGGGATTCCAATCGGTAAGCTGTCGCTCTACACCGCCTGCGGCGGGATCAGCCCGGCGTACACGTTGCCGGTGGTGCTGGATGTCGGGACCAATAACCAGCAGTTGCTGAACGATCCGCTGTATATGGGCTGGCGTCACCCGCGCGTGACGGACGACGAGTATTACCAGTTCGTCGACGATTTCATTCAGGCCGTCAAACACCGCTGGCCGGACGTGCTGCTGCAGTTTGAAGACTTCGCGCAGAAAAACGCCATGCCGCTGCTGAACCGCTATCGCGATGAGATCTGCTCGTTTAACGACGATATTCAGGGCACCGCGGCAGTGACCGTCGGGACGCTGATCGCCGCCAGCCGCGCGGCGGGCAGCCAGCTGAGCTACCAGAAAATTGTCTTCCTCGGCGCGGGCTCTGCCGGGTGTGGGATCGCAGAACAGATCATCGCCCAGACCCAGCGCGAAGGCTTAAGTGAAGAGCTGGCCCGCTCGCGTGTGTTTATGGTCGACCGTTTCGGCCTGCTGACGGACGGCATGCCAAACCTGCTGCCGTTCCAGACCAAGCTGGTGCAAAAGCGCGAGAACCTGAAAAACTGGGATACGGACAACGAAGTGCTCTCCCTGCTGGACGTGGTGCGCAACGTGAAGCCGGATATTCTGATCGGGGTGTCCGGCCAGACCGGACTGTTCACCGAAGAGATCATCCGCGAAATGCACAAGCACTGCCCGCGTCCGATCGTGATGCCGCTCTCCAACCCGACCTCGCGCGTGGAAGCGACGCCGCAGGACATCATCGCCTGGACTGAAGGTGCCGCGCTGGTCGCGACCGGCAGCCCGTTCGATCCGGTGGTGTGGAAAGACAAAACCTACCCGATTGCCCAGTGCAACAACTCCTATATCTTCCCGGGAATTGGTCTAGGGGTGATCGCCGCCGGTGCGTCACGCATTACCGATGAAATGCTGATGTCTGCCAGCGAAACCCTGGCGAAGCACTCTCCGCTGGTGAATAACGGCGAAGGGCTGGTGCTGCCAGAGCTGAAAGACATCCATACGGTGTCGCGAGCGATAGCCTTTGCGGTCGGTAAAATGGCCCAGCAACAGGGCGTGGCGGTCAAAACCTCCGCCGATGCGTTGCAGCAGGCCATCGACGATAACTTCTGGATGCCGGAGTACCGGAACTACCGCCGGACGTCTATCTGATCGACGGTGCGGCCTAAACGCCCGGTGGCGCTGCGCTTACCGGGCCTACGTTCCAGGATTTTGTAGGCCGGGTAAGGCGAAGCCGACACCCGGCAGCAAACGGCGGTGCGGCCTAAACGCCCGGTGGCGCTGCGCTTACCGGGCCTACATTCCAGGGTTTTGTAGGCCGGGTAAGGCGAAGCCGCCACCCGGCAGCAAACGACGGTGCGGCCTAAACGCCCGGTGGCGCTGCGCTTACCGGGCCTACGTTCCAGGTTTTTGTAGGCCGGGTAAGGCGAAGCCGCCACCCGGCAACTATCGGCTCCCATGCCTGACGGCGCTCTGCTTGCCGGGCATGTAAAACCCCGCTACACTCCCTTCATCCATCAACCCACTGAATAAATAAGGAGGCTAATTATGCTGTATAGTGAAATTTTCAATGTTTCACATACATTTGGTGATCGCACCAGCTCAAGCGTTATCGGTATCGTGCTGCGATAACTTCTGCTTGAGCGAAGACACCATCCACCTTAATCCCTTCTCTCGGGCTTACTAAGTTATCGTCAGCGATGTTTGACGAGGCATTTCCATGCCTGTAACACTTGAGTAAGCAACAATGAGCACATTACTAACTGCACAATCTCTCCGCGTTGAAACGGCGTTTAACACCCTCTTCGACTCGCTCTCCTTTACCCTGAAAAAAGGCGACCGCATTGGTCTGCTGGGCGATAACGGCTGCGGTAAAAGTACCCTGCTGAAGATCCTCGACGGGACGGAATCCCCGTCTGTTGGCACCGTGGCGCTCGCCGGATACTGCCTGATGGCGCGCGTGGAACAGCATCTGCCGGAATCAATTTATCCCCTGTCGATGCTCGACGCCGTGCTGGCGCAACTGCCCGCCGCGGAACGCGACAGCCTGCGCTGGCGGGCTGAAACGCTGCTCGGCGGCATGGGCTTCACCCCGCAGGATATGACTCTGCAATCTGCGACACTGAGCGGCGGGCTACACACGCGGCTGCTGCTGGCGCGCGCCTTAATCAGCGATCCCGATCTGCTGTTACTGGACGAACCCAGCAACCACCTCGATCTCCCGACCATGCTCTGGCTGGAGCAGTTTTTACAGAACTGGTCCGGGAGTTTTGTGCTGGTTTCGCACGACCGACAGCTGCTTGATGCCGTCACTAACGGCAGCTGGATTTTGCGCGACAAAACCCTGCACAGCTTCGCCCTGCCTTGCTCCGCTGCGCGTCAGGCGCTGGCGGCAAAAGATGAGAGCGATGCCCTGCGGCACAAAGCCGAGCAAAAGGAGATCGACCGTGTGGCGGCCAGCGCCAAACGGCTGGCGACCTGGGGCAAGGTCTATGACAACGAAGATCTGGCCCGCAAAGCCAAACAGATGGAAAAACAGGTCGAGCGCCTGAAGGAGAGCCAGACCGATCTCACCACGGGCAGCCCGTGGACGCTCACCCTGCGCGGCGATGCCCTGCGGGCCGACCGGCTGCTGGAGATGGCAAATCTCGACGTCCCTCCGGCTCCTGGTCTGCCTGCGCTGTTTGAGGTGGAGATCGCCAGACTCAAAAGCGGCGATCGCGTCGCCATTGTGGGCCGCAACGGCTGCGGGAAATCCTCACTGATGAAGCTGATCTGGCGGCAGTTTGTTGCACAGCAGTCGACGGATGAGCTGAAAATCCATCCTCGCCTGACGCTGGGTTATTACGACCAGACGCTACACCAGCTGCCGGATGACGCCTCGCTGCTGGATGCGCTCGAGCCGTTCGCCCCGGACCCGCAGGTGCGCAAAATGTCGCTCATCAGCGCCGGTTTTCCTTGGGTGCGTCACGGGCAGAAAGTTAGCACCCTCAGCGGCGGCGAGCGTTCGCGCCTGCTGTTTATCGGCCTGACGCTCGCCCGCTATAGCCTGCTGATGCTCGATGAGCCGACCAACCATCTGGACATGGAAGGCAAAGAGGCGCTGGCCGACACCCTGCAACAGTTCGAAGGTGGCGTTCTGCTGGTGAGTCATGACAGGCAGTTGATCAGCCAAAGCTGCAACCGCTTCTGGCTGATTGAGGACGGAAAACTCAGCGAATGGCACGACGCCGAAGCGGTGTTTGAACGCCTGCGAGAAAGCGGCGGATTAACACTACCTGCCGAGTCAGCAAAACCGGCAGAATCATCGCCGAATGAGTGTGATGATCTTCTCGAAAGACTGGTGACGCTGGAGACCCTGCTGGCAGAGGATTTGGCGCGTAAGCCGAAGCATCAAAAGCCTCAGCTGCAGGAGCAATGGCGTGAGGAGATTAACCAGATAGAAGCCCCGCTGTAACCCTGCGCCCGGCGGGACTTCCTGCCGGGCCAGTTCTTTACTGCGGTTTTTTCTCTTTCCAGGCGTCCCACGCCTGTTTGATTTCCTGCTTCGCGGTGGCGGCATCGTTGAAGCCGCTCAGCTCCACCTTTTTGCGCCCTTCCGGCAGCTCTTTGTAGACGCGGAAGAACGACTCCAGGCGCTGCACCTCAATTTTTGGCAGATCGCTCAGCTCTTTAATATTGTCGTAGGTCGGGTCGATTTTGCTCGCAGGGACGGCCACAATTTTGTCGTCCTTCTCCCCGCCATCGACCATCTTCAGCACGCCAATCGCGCGCAGCTTGATCAGCGTCCCCGGTGCCATCGGCGCGCGGGTATAGAAAATCACGTCCAGCGGATCGCCATCTCCGGCCAGGGACTGCGTCAGAGAGCCGTAGTTGGCCGGGTAAGCTACCGGCATCGACTGGAAACGGTCGGCAACGATAAAGCCGGTTTTGGCATCGGTTTCGTATTTGATAATCCCGCCCGCTGGAATTTCGGTGACGGCATAAAACTCTTCCGGGTTGTTTTCCGGCTGTGGGAATTCCAGGATATTTTGCGCCTGCGCAGAGGCAGAAAGGAGAACACTGACGGCAAGCAATGTTTTGAACAGCTTCATGGTCTTGTAACTCTTCGGTTATTGGAAAGACAACACATTACGTTTTCCAGATGACAGAACCATGACGTTTTGTTGTCAGTTTCCCTCCCCCCAATTATTCAGGGCTTGAATGGTTTATTGATGCTTTAATCGCCTGAATCCCAACGAAATTATTACATTATGTTGCCCCGCCCTTGTATAAAACGACCAAAGCATTAATCCTTAAGGAGTAAGAACGATTCTCATCTTTCTTGCACGCTATGCAGACACTTAAATGAACATGGAGAAACATATGAAGGCTGCTGTCGTAACAAAAGATCACCACGTAGACGTCACCGATAAAACCCTGCGCGCCCTGCAACACGGTGAAGCGCTGCTGAAGATGGAGTGCTGCGGCGTATGCCACACGGATCTTCACGTGAAGAACGGTGATTTTGGCGATAAAACCGGGGTGATCCTCGGCCATGAAGGGATTGGCGTCGTCAAACAGATCGGACCTGGCGTGACCTCGCTGAAAGTGGGCGATCGTGCCAGCGTGGCATGGTTCTTCCAGGGCTGCGGGCACTGCGAATACTGTAACTCCGGCAACGAAACGCTCTGTCGTGACGTGAAAAATGCCGGATATTCCGTCGACGGCGGGATGGCCGAAGAGTGCATCGTCACCGCCGATTACGCGGTGAAAGTGCCGGACGGTCTGGAATCTGCCGCCGCAAGCAGCATCACCTGCGCGGGTGTGACAACCTATAAAGCGGTGAAAATTTCTCATATCAAACCGGGACAGTGGATTGCGATCTACGGTCTGGGCGGACTGGGCAACCTGGCGCTGCAGTACGCGAAAAACGTCTTCAATGCCAAAGTGATCGCCATCGACGTCAACGATGCACAGCTGAAACTGGCCGCAGAGATGGGTGCCGATCTGACCATCAACTCCCGCAACGAAGATGCGGCGAAAGTGATTCAGGAAAAAACCGGCGGCGCACACTCCGCCGTGGTCACGGCTGTCGCGAAAGCGGCGTTTAACTCTGCGGTCGACGCAGTGCGCGCCGGTGGCCGCGTGGTGGCTGTCGGTCTGCCGCCAGAAGCCATGAGCCTGGATATTCCGCGTCTGGTGCTGGATGGGATTCAGGTGGTCGGTTCGCTGGTCGGGACCCGTCAGGATCTGATCGAGGCCTTCCAGTTTGCCGCCGAAGGCAAAGTGGTGCCGAAAGTGACGATGCGTCCGCTGGGCGACATCAACGCGATTTTCAAAGAGATGGAACAGGGCCAGATCCGTGGCCGTATGGTGATTGATTTCCGTTCTTAAGGGGTTCAGGACGGGCTGCGGCGATCCGTAATCCAGTCCTGCACTTCAATCAGGAATGTATCGGGCGCTTTTCGATACATTTTGCGCGCCAGATCGAGAATGGTGTGGCGCGCCAGTTCTTCTTCCATCCGCTGCTGGGCGCTGTCCATCACCGAGCGCACGCCGCACGGCCCGTCGCAGACCCACGCAGGCGGCGCTTCATCAAAGACTGCCAACCGCTGGCGCACTTCCCGGCACTCAAACATATTCTTTTCACCATCAATGGCATGCGCCACATCCAGCACCGAAATGAGTTCCGCCGGACGCGCGAGTTTAAACCCACCGCCCTTGCCTTCCGTGCTGTTCACCAGACCGGCGCGCGACAGACGGGTGAAGATTTTACCCAGGTAGTCGTAAGGCACACCCTGTAAGTCCGCCATCTCCCTGACGCTCAACTCCCGCTCGTTGCCTTTGGCATCCACCATACACATCAGGCTATGAATGGCGTATTCCACACCGGAACTGTAAAAGGCCATGTTTAACTCCGCTCTCATTATTCGTGGTTATTATAGCCGTGTTCGCGAGCGAAAAAACAGCCTGTAAACCATTTGTTATCTAACCTGTTATTTTTACTTCACTTTCCATTTTTATCATCGCTAACTCAGAAAAAAGTTGTCGGAGTTAACTCCGACAAGTATAGTTGCAGTCAGGTCAGACACAAAGCCTGATGAGCAAAAGGATCGAAGATGAAGAAGCATATTTTAATTGTGGGCAGTGGTTTTTCCGGTATGTGGGCAGCGGTGAGCGCGGCGCGTCTGGCGGAACTGAACGAGAGCAGCGATCTGCGTATTAGCGTGCTGGCTCCGCAACCCGAGCTGCGCGTTCGCCCGCGTTTCTATGAAGAAAAAGTGGCAGGCCTGGTGGCTCCCCTGACGGATCTCTTCGCCGAACTGGATATTGAGTATATTCAGGGCAGCGCAGAACGTATTGATACCAAAGAGAAAGCGGTCTGGTATCGCGACAGCCACGGCAACACCACCCTCGCCACTTACGATCGTCTGGTTCTCGCCACGGGCAGTCAGACTAAGCGCCCAGCGGTCGCCGGTCTGTCTGAATTTGCGTTTGACATCGACCAGCTCGAATCCGCGCAGGTGTTCGAAAAACACCTCGATGCGCTGGTTCATCAGCCCTCTACTCCGGCCCGTAATACGGTGGTGGTTTGCGGCGGCGGCTTTACCGGTATCGAACTGGCGACCGAATTACCGGCGCGTCTGCGTGCCCGTTTCGGTGAAGATACGCAGACTAAAGTTATCGTAGTTGAACGCGGTCCGGTGATTGGCGGTCGTTACAGCGAAGCCCTGCGCGATGTGATTGCGAATGCCAGCGAAGAGCTGGGCGTGGAATGGCGTCTGAACAGCGAAATCGAAGCCGTCGATGCCCAGGGCGTCATCCTGAAAAACGGCGAGCGCATCGAATCCTCTACCGTGGTCTGGACGGCTGGCGTCGAAGCTCATCCGCTGACGACGCAGATTGACGGCGAGCGCGACGCTCAGGCGCGTCTGCGCGTGAACGAACTGCTGCAGATCCCGGCCCATCCTGATGTGTTCGCCACCGGCGACACCGCCCATGCGAAAACGGACGATGTGGGTAATACGGCGCTGATGACCTGTCAGCATGCGATCCAGCTCGGAAAATTTGCCGGACACAACGCCGCCGCCAGCCTGCTGAACGTCGAGCCGTATCCGTACCGTCAGGTGAACTATGTCACCTGCCTGGATCTCGGTGCCTGGGGCGCGGTGTACACCGAGGGCTGGGAACAAGAGGTGAAACTGGTGCGCGAAGAGGCGAAGAAGCTCAAAATCGCGATTACCAATGAACTGATCTACCCACCCGCCGCAGACCGCGCGGTCGCCTTTGCCGCTGCCGATCCGCTGGCGAAATTTGTGTAGTGAAATCCACCGCTCCTGACCGGGAGCGGTTTTTCGATATTCCCGATTTCCGGCAATCCTTATCTCAATTCCTTTGTTCCCTTGTTTTCACCCGCGCCCGATGATGAATCCGACGCTAAAACAAAGATAACAAAGGAATTCACCATGCAAACCCCTTTTCGCCTGCCGCTGCTGACGGCGTTAATCCTCGCAGCGACTGCTGCACACGCCGCCGACACGCCGGTTAAAGGCGGGACGCTCGTCTATCTGGAGCAACAGGCGCACACCAATCTCTATCCCCCGGCGGGCGGTTTCTATCCGAACGGCGGTATCCTGAATCAGATCACCGACAAGCTCACCTGGCAGAACCCGAAAACGCTGGAAGTGGAGCCGTGGATCGCCGAAAGCTGGTCCACCAACGCCGACAAAACCGAATACACCTTTAAAATCCGTCCCGGCGTGACCTTCTCTGACGGCACGCCGCTGGACGCCAACGCCGTCGCCAAAAACTTCGACACCTACGGGCTGGGCAACAAAGCCCAGCGCCTGCCGGTTTCGGAGGTGATCAACAACTACGACCGCAGCGAAGTGGTCGATCCGCAGACCGTGAAGTTCTACTTCAAAAAACCGTCGCCGGGTTTCCTGCAAGGCACCGCGACTATCGGCTCCGGGCTGGTCTCGTTGAGCACCCTGAAGCGCAACTTTGAGGAGTTGGGCGACGCGCGCCACATCATCGGCTCTGGCCCGTTCGTGGTGAAAGAGGAAAAACTGGGTCGGGAAGTGACGCTCGAGGCGCGCAAAGAGTACCAGTGGGGGCCGAAAAACCTCGCCCAGCAAGGCCCGGCGAATCTCGATGGCATTAAGTTTATCGTCACGCCGGAAGACAGCGTGCGCGTCGGCGCGCTGCTGGCGGGCCAGGCTGATTTTATCCGCCAGGTTCAGGCCTACGATGAGAAACAGACCACCGAACAGGGGTATAAAATCTACGCTGCCCCGACGCGCGGCGTGAATGACAGTATCAGCTTCCGCCCGGACAACCCGCTGGTGTCGGATTTGCGCGTCCGTCAGGCGCTGCTCCACGCCACCAATGCGAAACAGGTCGTAGAGACCCTCTTCTCGCCTAACTATCCTCAGGCCAAATCGGTGATTGCCGATTCTGCCGCTGGCTTTGTCGATCTCAGCGACAAGCTCACCTTCGACGCAGCGAAAGCCAACGCTCTGCTCGACGACGCAGGCTGGAAAACCGGCAGCGACGGCATCCGCGCCAAAGACGGCCAGCGCCTGGCGCTGACGGTGTACGAATCCCTGCCGCAGCCGCAAAACAAAGAGGTGTTGCAGCTGGTCGCCCAGCAGTGGCGACAGGTCGGCGTGGCGCTGAACGTCAAAGCGGGCGATGCGGGCAGCCGCACGCTGGATAACCTCGATCCGCTGAAAACGCCACTGACCGTTTCCGAAGTGGGCCGCGCCGATCCGGACGTGGTGAAAAGCATGTTCTACCCGGCCAACCGCGACGCGCTGCTGCAAAAAGGCGGCTCGAGCGACAAGGTGAAAAGCTTCCGCGACGACAAACTTAACGAACTGCTGGTAAATATCTCCGCCGAAGTTGACCCGCAAAAACGTCTGCAATTAACGGGCGATGCCCAGCGCTATCTGCTGGATAACGCCTACGTGATCCCGATCTTCGAGGAGCCGCAGGTCTTCGCCGGTGCGCCGTGGCTGAAAGGGGTGAATTTCGAAGCGGTAGGACGTCCGTCGTTCTACGGCGCGTGGATCGAGAAACATTAAGATGATGAGCCATTATCTGCTGCGACGGGCCGGGATGGGGCTGCTGGTCCTGTGGGCCGCGTTTACCCTCTCCTTCGTGCTGCTTCAGGTGCTGCCGGGCGACGCGGTGCTGATTAAATTCCAGAACCCGGATCTGGGCTTAAGCCCGGCGCAAATCGAGGAGATGCGCGTCGCCTATGGCGCGGACAGTCCGCTATGGCAGCAGTATTTCCACACTCTGTTTGCCATGCTGCGCGGCGATTTTGGTTTTTCACTCCAGGCGGGGGTGCCGGTGAGCGAGCTGATCGCCACTAATCTGCCCGACACCCTGAGCCTCGCCCTACCTGCGTTCGCGCTGGCGGTGGTGCTGGCCTTCGCGCTGGCGTTTGCCGCGCGTCTTCCGGGGCTGCGCTGGGTAAGCAATGCCATTCAGTCGGTGCCGGTGCTGTTTATCTCCCTGCCGACTTTCTGGCTCGGCATCGCGCTTATCCAGCTGTTTTCCTTCCAGCTGCGGCTGATCCCGGTGATTAACCCGTCGCCTCTGCAGGGGCTGATCCTGCCGATCGTCACCGTCGCCATTCCGATCTCCGCTCCGCTGGCGCAAATCCTGATGCGCAGCCTCGATCAGGTCGCGGCCCAGCCGTTTGTCGCCGTGGCGCGCGCCAAAGGGCTGAGTGAAACGGGCGTCCTGTGGCGTCACGTGACCGGCAACGCCCTGCTGCCGGTGCTGAATATCGCCGGAATTTTGCTCGGCGAGCTGATCGCCGGGGCGCTGATTACCGAAACCGTGTTTGGCCGCAGCGGCCTGGGCCAGCTGACGCAGCAGGCGGTGAATAATCAGGACATCGCCGTGCTACAGGCGGTGGTGATGATCTCGGCGCTCGGTTTTGTGCTGATTAATTTGCTGGTGGATCTGCTGATGCCGCTCTTTGACCCTCGCCTGCAACCCGTGACCGGAGGTGCATCATGAGTCTGGTGGACTACGCCGCCGCGGCGCGAAAACGCGTTCCGGCCCTTGGCTCGCTCGACGTTCAGCCCGGTTTATGGCTGGCGTGGGGTGTGATTATTCTGGCAGCCCTGGCCGCGCTCGCGCCGGGTTTGCTCACCCAGTACAGCCCGATTGAAGGGATCGCGGGCGCACAGCGCTTAGCCCCCCAGGCCGGACACTGGCTGGGAACCGATCAGCTGGGCCGGGATGTTTACGCACGCATTGTGTATGGCGCGTCTCATTCTCTGAGCGCCGCGCTGGCCGCCGTGGCGATGGGCTTACTGGTCGGCACGGGAATCGGCGTGATTGCCGGGGCTTTTGCCGGACGCGTGGAGTCGGTGCTGATGCGCTTTGTCGACGTGCTGCTGTCGATTCCCTCGCTGCTGCTCTCCCTGACGGTGATTATTTTGCTCGGTTTCGGCACCGTTAACGCCGCCATCGCCGTCGGTGTGGCGTCGATTGCCAGCTTCGCCCGCCTGGCGCGCGGGGAGGTGGTGCGCATTCGTCACGCGGATTTTGTCGAAGCGGCCTATGGCAGCGGCGGCACCTTCTGGGCGGTGCTGTGGCGACATATTTTGCCGAACTCGCTGACTGCTGTTTTGGCCTTCGCAACGCTCCAGTTTGGTCAGGCCATTCTTGCCCTCTCGACCCTGAGCTTCCTCGGCTACGGCACTCCGCCGCCGGTCCCGGAATGGGGTCTGTTGATTGCCGAAGGGCGCAACTATCTTTCAACCGCCTGGTGGCTGACCACCTTCCCCGGCATCGTGGTGATCGCCGTGGTGCTTGCCACCAACCGTATCAGCCAGCAGTTAAGCGGAGGCCGCTCATGACCGTTCTGTCCGTGGAAAATCTGACCTTAAGCTATCGCATCGGCCGCCAGTGGCGTGAGGTGGTGCATAACGTCAGTTTCACCCTGAAACGCGGGGAAATGCTGGCCTTTGTTGGTGAATCCGGCTCCGGCAAAACCACCACCGCGCAGGCGATCATCGGCCTGCTGGCGGACAACGCCCGTCGCGACAGCGGCAAAATTGTGCTCAACGGCGAAGAGATTAGCCAGTGGTCGGCGAAGCGGCTCAACGCCCTGCGCGGAGCACGCATCAGCCTGGTGCCGCAGGACCCCGGCAACTCCCTTAACCCGGTCAAAACCATCGGCGCGCAGGTAGGTGAAGTCCTGCATATTCATCAGAAAATCACGAAGGATGAGCAAGAAAATCAGGTGCTGGCTCTGCTGACCAAAGTCGGTCTGAGCCACCCGGAGCAGCGGATGAAACAGTATCCGCACCAGCTTTCCGGCGGGATGAAACAGCGGGTGCTGATCGCGATCGCCATCGCCCTGCGCCCGGACCTGATCATCGCCGACGAACCGACCAGCGCGCTGGACGTGACGGTGCAAAAACGCATTCTCGATCTGCTGGATATTCTGCGCCGCGAATCCGGGACGGCGGTGCTGTTCGTGACGCACGATCTGGCTCTCGCCGCCCAGCGCGCCGATCGCCTGCTGGTGTTTCGCCACGGTGAAGTGCAGGAGCACGGCGCGACCGCCGATGTGGTGCGCGCCCCGCAGCATGCCTATACCCGTCAGCTCCTGAGCGATTTGCAGGGCTCTCGCTTAACTATCGCCCCGGTATCCGGCCACCGGCTGGCCTCTGCCGCCATTCGCGCGCAGGGGATCAGCAAACAATTTTCCCTCAGCAAAAACCACTTCCTGCAGGCGCTGGATAACGTCAGTTTCGAGGTGCCGCGCGGGAGCACCCATGCGCTGGTCGGGGAATCCGGTTCGGGGAAAACCACCCTTGCCCGCATTTTGCTCGGGTTTGAGCAGGCGGACAGCGGGCGCGTCATCCTTGATGATATCGATGCGACGCAGCTCAGCGTGGAGGCGCGCCGCCAGCTGCGCCAGAAAATTCAGTTCGTCTATCAGAACCCGTTTGCCTCCCTCGACCCGCGGCAAACGCTGTTTGAGATCATCGAAGAGCCGCTGAAAAACTTCGGCAAAATCACCAGAGTGGAACGCAAAACCCGCGTTGAGGCCGTGACCACGCGCGTCGCCCTGCCGCTTGAGCTATTAAATCGCACGGCGCGCGAGCTTTCCGGTGGGCAACGCCAGCGGGTCGCCATCGCCCGCGCCCTGATTCTGGAACCGACAATTCTGGTGCTGGACGAAGCCACCTCGGCGCTGGACGTCACGGTGCAGGCGCAGATCCTCGCCCTGCTGCAACAGCTCCAGCAGCAGCTGGGGCTGACCTACCTGTTTATCACCCACGACCTGGCGACCGTTCGCCGCATCGCCCACAGCGTGACGGTGCTCAAAAACGGCCAGGTGGTTGAACATGGCTCGGTGGAGGCGCTCTTCTCCTCACCGCAGAACAGCTACACCCGCGAGCTGATCGACGCTATCCCCCATTTTTCACCTGCGACTAAGGAGTACGCATGACGCGTAAACGCCTGGGATTCTTTACCCGCCTGCTGGACGACGCCCCAGCTAAAGAGCGTTATCGCCTGGCGACCGAACAGATCCGCCATGCGGAGCGCCACGGTTTTGATACGGCCTGGATTGCGCAGCACCATTTCCACGAGCGCGAAGGCGGCCTGCCGTCTCCGCTGGTGTTCCTCGCCCACGTTGCGGCGCAAACGGAAACCATTCGTCTGGGCACAGCGATTATCACCCTGCCGATGGAAAACCCGCTGCGCGTGGCGGAAGACGCGGCGGTGCTGGATCTGCTGGCGGACGGTCGTCTCGAAGTCGGTTTTGGCTCCGGCGGCACCCCGACCTCATTTCTGCCGTTTTGCCTGACCTTTGAACAGCGCGGCGCGACCTTTGCCGACCATTTGCACCTGATCCAGAGCGCCTGGCGCGGGGATTCGCTGACCCATCCGGATAACCATCTTTACCCGCCTGCGCCACAGCTGGCGGAGCGCGTGTGGATCGCGACCTTTTCCGTCGACGGCGCGGTACGGGCAGCGCAGGCCGGACACGGGCTGATGTTGTCCCGCACTCAGCCGCGCCCGGCGGACCAGCTCGCTCTTACCCTCGACCAGATCCAGAACCCGATTGTCGACGCCTATCTCGCCGCGCTGCCCTCGGGCATTGCCCCGAGAATTCTGGCCTCGCGCACGGCGTTTGTCGCCGACAGCGATGAGTATGCCCTGAAAGTCGCGACGCCCGGTTTAACCCGCCAGGCTCAGGCACACAGCGCGGCGGGCCACCCCGCCATAGGTGACAGTGTCACGGATTATATCCGTCAGTTCGACGCCCATATCGGCGCGCCGAACACCGTGCTGGCGTCGCTGGCTGAGGATTCGGTCCTTAAACGGGCGACGGATATTTCATTCCAGGTCCACTCCGTAGAGCCGTCTCACCGGGACACTCTGCGTTCCATTGAGCTGATCGCTGAACATATCGCCCCTCAACTTCTTTAAGGAGTTTCTATGTCTTTAAGTCAGGATATTGTTGCTGAATTAGCGGAGATCGCACCCGGTTCGCCGCTGGCGACGGCGCGTGCGACCCGCGAAGCCGCCACCCGTCATGCGCAGGGCAGCTATGAAACGCTCTTTAGCCAGCAGGACGCGGCGTTCCCGCTGGATGAGCGCGTGGCGGTGGCCGCGAAAGTCGCGAAGTGGCACCGCGCCGATGCGCTGGCCGCGCACTACGCCGGGTTTGGTCTGGCCGACCCCACCTCTTTACGACTGACGCCTGCAATAACCTTCGCGCGCCTGCTGACGTTTTCTCCCGTCGAGGCCACGCCCGGCGCATTAACGGCGCTGACCCAGGCGGGATGGAGTAAAGAGGCGATCGTGACGCTGGCGCAGCTGATCGCGTTCGTCAGTTTCCAGAGCCGTCTCGTCGCCGGGCTGCGCTTGCTGAATGATAAAAGCATCGCTACCAGCGACACGCCGGTCGTGGCGGGGATCTGGCACGCCACGCCAGCCACCAAAAGCGGCAAAGCTGCACCGGTGCAGTTTACCCAGCAGGAGCTGGGCTGGGAGCCGTGGCTGGCGTCAAAACCGCTGGCGGAATTTAACGCTGACGAACAGGCAATTCTGGCAAAATTTGGCCACACGGACTCTGACTATTTCCGCCTGCTGGCGCGCAATCTGCCGGTGCTGGAACAGCGCACGCTGACCGATAAAGGGATTTTTTACACGCCGGGCGGCCTGCCGCGCGCGGAGCGTGAACTGGCGGCGACGGTGGCCAGCAAGATCAACGGCTGCATCTACTGCGCATCTGTCCATGCGCGAAAAGCCAGCCAGCTGTCGAAGGATGACAACGCCGTACAAGCGCTGCTGGCGGTGCGTCCGGGGCAGTCGTTAAGCGAGGGTCAGTCTGCACGCTGGCAGGCGGAAATTGATTTTGCGGCGGCGCTGTCCGTGACGCCACCGGCGGTCACGCCCGCGCATCTGGCGGCACTGGAGAAGCAGGAGCTGGACACGATTGAACAGCTCGATTTGATTCAGTCTGCGGCGTTTTTCGCCTGGGCCAACCGGTTAATGCTGACCCTCGGCGAACCTTACCTTCCGTAACGGCAATCAGGCTAACGCGCGGGCGTTAGCCTGAGCCCGTTTGGCTTTCTGACGGCCATACAGCAGCAGAGACGACATGGCGGCGAACGAGAGGAGCGCCGCCGGTAACGTCACGTAGCTCCAGCTGTAGCCGAGGATAATCATCATCCCGCCAAAATAAGCCCCAATCGCGCTGCCGAGGTTAAAGGCCACCTGCCCGCCCGCCGCGCCCAGCAGTTCGCCGCCCTGCGCGTTTTGCAGGAGCATAATTTGCAGCGGTGCCGACAGCGCGAACAGACCCGCGCAGCAGATAAAGCCCATCACCAGCGACGCCGACTGATTTTCACCGAAGGCGAACAGCATCAGCAGCGACAGGACAATCACCAGATCGGTCGTCGCCGCAATGCGCAGCGGGCTGTAACGCCCGGACAGTTTGCCGCTGAGCAGATTCCCCAGCACCATCCCGAGCCCCATCAGCATCATGATGACGGTCATAAAGCCCGGCGAAAATCCGGAGACGTTGACCATAAACGGCTTCACAAAGCTGAACCACGCAAACACCCCGGCATTGCCGAACATCGTCGCGGCAAAAATCAGCCAGGGTTCCGGTTTTTTCAGAAAGTGAAACTGCTCCGTGAGCCGGGTTTCCGCCTTGTCGTACAGTGTCGGCACCCAGAAGATCACCGAGAGGATCACCAGAGCGTCAAACGCCGCAATCAGGAAGAAGGTGTAGCGCCAGTTATATTCATGCCCGAGCCAGGTGCCGAGCGGCACGCCGACCAGATTGGCGACCGTCATTCCGGCAATCATCCCGGACACGGCGAGGGTGACTTTTCCCGGCGGCGCGATTTTCGACAGGATGATCGCACCGACGCCGAAAAATGCCCCGTGCGGAAAACCGGACACCAGCCGCCCGACGGCCAGCCAGAAATAGGAGGTGGAGAAGGTGAAAATGGCGTTCCCGGCCACGCACAGGGCAACCAGGAACAGCAGAACCGTCTTGAGCGAGAACTTATTTGAAAACAACGCGATGATCGGTGCGCCAATCACCACGCCAAAGGCGTAATACGAAATCATGCTCCCGGCGGAGGGGATCGAAATGCCGGTATCCTGCGCCAGCTCGGTCAGCACGCCCATGATGCCAAACTCCGCCATCCCTAAACCAAAGGTGCCCAGCGCCAGTGAAAAAACGGTTTTTTTCATACCACAGCCATTTGTTAAAAATTTGCAACAGCCATTATTGAACAAACGGGTATGGTGAGCCAGTTCGAATTGGCGCTCTGGCACGTTAATCCATCAATTCGGGTAGGGTTGTGAATATCCCACTGCGGGAAAAATGAGGATTTTACCGGTGACTGTATAAATACACAGTATCACTAATATTTCCCGCGAGAGTCGGCTGGCACGATTACACTTCAAAGAGTTACCCCTCCCTCCAGCTGCAGAGGATCGTTATGGCAAATATCAAGAAAGCGAAAAGCCCGGCAGAAAAAAGCACGCCCCAGCCGCTGAAGGACAAGGCGTATGAAAAGGAGCTGCGGCGTCTTCACGTAGAGCTGGTCAAGCTCCAGCAGTGGGTGGTCAGCAAAGGTCTGAAAGTCTGCGTGGTGTTTGAAGGCCGCGACGGCGCAGGCAAAGGCGGCACCATTAAGGCCATCACCGAGCGCGTCAGCCCGCGCGTGTTCCGCGTCGTTGCCCTGCCCGCACCTACCGAGAAAGAGAAAAGCCAGCTCTATTTCCAGCGCTACGTGTCGCATCTGCCCTCGGCGGGTGAAATCGTGATTTTCGACCGCAGCTGGTATAACCGCGCGGGCGTGGAGCGCGTGATGGGATTCTGCACGCCGGAACAGGTGCAAAAGTTTCTCGATGGTACGCCGACCATGGAGCATGCGATGGTGGATGCGGGCATTATCCTGATCAAATACTGGCTGGAGGTGACGCCCAAAGAGCAGGAACGCCGCCTGCGCGATCGCATTGATGACGGGCGCAAAACCTGGAAGCTGTCGCCGATGGACATCAAATCCTTCAAGCTGTGGGATAAATACACTGAAGCGCGCGACGCGATGTTTGCCGCCACCGACACCGCCTGGGCGCCGTGGTTTGTTGCGCGATCTGAGGATAAAAAACGGGTGCGGCTGAATGTCATCTCTCATCTGCTAACGCAGATCCCTTACAAGACGCTGCCCGTTGAACCGGTGAAACTGCCGAAGCGGAAGGTGGGTAAGGTGAAACCAACGGATTATCCGTTCAGGTATATTACGGAACGGTTCTGAAAGCGCTGAATGGTTCCGCCTGCTGGAAGGTAAACATCCCTGCAATCCGCACATGGCGTCACGCGCTTACTGCAGGTTTGTTTCCTTTCCCGTTTTAGGGTTGAGACGATCCGGAAATGGCGAGCTGCAACGTATCCTTGCCTACGCTGCCAGGAAAGACATTAACTTTGTTTGCTTCGGTTTCTGCTTGTGACAGGACAACAAAGGCAGGGGTTCCGGTGAGCTGCAGTTGCTGGGCAAGTTGTAAATTCTTCGATATAGCCAGATTCTGGGCATCTTGCGGGCTACCATTCTTCTCAATTTCCTGCAGTTCTTTAGCGCTCAGCCAGGTTTTTGCCACACTGTTGATGTCTTTGGTAGTGAGCGCCCCTTCTGTTTTCCCTGTCGCAAAGATACCGTTATGAAACTCCACGTATGCAGCCCCTCCTTTTGCCTGCCAAACGGCTTGACCTACGCGAGCGGCATAACCGGAAGCTGGCCAGCGTGAGGCGAATATCGGCAATTCTTTGAACACAAAACGCACCTGGGGATTGTCCTTCATGAGTTGCTCAAATTCAGGCGTCATTTTACTGCAATAGATGCATTGGTAATCAAAGAAGACCACAACGGCAGTTTTGGCATCCACAGGGCCGACAGACGGAGACTCAGGATCCAGCAGTGCTGCCTTATTTTGTAAAGCCAAATGCTGCTTCATTTGTTTTTGCGAGATGACTTGTTGCTGATGCAGACTTTCCTGCGCAGCCACCAAAAACGCAGGGTTCTCCGCCAGGTAAGTAGCAATAACCTCTCCCATTTTTTCAGGGTGTTCCGTCAGGTAGTCCTCTGCAATTTTACCGATCTGGGCTTTCTGTTCCTGGGTATATGGCGCCGATACAACGGGTGTCTGGCTGGCATTCAGGCCGAAACAGGTCAGTATCAACGTGGCGAGTAAATGACGCGGATTCGCGCGGAGATTTAGATTTTTCATTGTCTGTAACTCAATATTAAGGATGAATACCAGCGTTGATCTGGCCTGACTATTTATTTAGTGGTTGAGGGCTCAACAGTACTGACTGCCGGTGTGACAGGAATTGTTACTGGGGGTAATACGCTTCCGTAATCGTTGATTGATTGCCACTGTATTTGGCAGCTCTCCTTCTTCGCGCACCAGTCAGTAGAACGTTTTTCGAATGGCGCTAACATCGCCGCGTCTTCTACCGCCTGCCCATTGGCTTTCAAATTCACTAACGTGACGTAATAGGGGGTCGGGTTTTCTACCATGACCTGGCCTGCCGAGCGTTGCCAGCGAAGCTGTTCATAGGCCTTAAGGGGATCGCCCTTCAGCCCTAATGGGCGGTAGAAGAATTTAAACCTCGAGCGCACTGCCATTTGTACAGAATTTGGCGCCGGTTCTCCTGAAGGAATGGCCGTTACGCTAAATGCATACACACTTTCGCGGTCGTTCGGTAAATTACCGTCTGTTTGTGATACGCGAATTTTGTTTTCCCGCTTCCCGTGTAAAACAAAAAGTGGCGGTGTGGCAACAAATGGCATGTTTCCCTTTGCAGGTTGAGCCCCACTCTCCTGATCGGGACTAAATGGAAGGATTTGTGCTTTCACCAAATAGTCGGCTTCATCTGTATTTTCGACAGTAATATTTAGCGACTTTGTTTTTTCGTCATAAATGAAACGCGTTCCTGCCACAATAACGCCAGCGTGAGCGGCAGAACAGAACATTACCATCAATAACGAAGGGGCAATAATTCGGGTCATCAAAAATTTATTACGCATAATTTAATGTAAAGGTTGCCGTTGCGTTAGCGACCCCAGCGGAAACTTTTGCCCCAGTCGCGGTGTATTGAGCAAAAAACACTAATGACACGGATTTTGCATCAGGTGTTAATGCATATTGTTTGCTGGGTTCGGAAATAGGAATCAATGTTTTATTTTGATCTAATAAGGCAATACCAAGACCCGTAGCATTGCCCGTCCCTGTATCAATTGCCAGTAAATCCTTGTTTGCAGTATCAGTTGCACCGGTAAAAGTGACATCAACGCCACTGACAGCTGAACCGCAGTTTTCCAGATTAATGGAGAATTGAATGGGGTTAGTCGTATCACCTGCTTTGTAAAACTGCTTACTGGCGACCATGCCCATTGGGACGGTGATATTTTTCGACTCAGAGGAGATCGTACAGGTATTGTTCAAAATTGTGCCATCAATATTGACGGTACCGTCATGAGCACAGGCTGTTGCCGCCCACAATAACAGGGTCCCAGACAAAAACCGGCGCGGGCGAATGGCTAATAGCCTTGCTGTTAATTTGCTGTTCATGCCTGGTCCTTACTGATAATTCATATCAAAATACATAATCGCAGTGGCATTACCGGCAGTGACGGTTGATGCCGTAGATTTATAGCGCAGTTGGTATTTAAGGGTATTAGCACCCGTTACCAGGGATATCCCCGCTGAAGGCTGGTTCAATTTAATGGGTGTCCCTGATACGGCATCAAGAATTTCAACCGCGATGCCTGTCGCCATATTGCCCTGCCCCTTTGTATCACTCAATTTCAGGAGCGCAGGATCGGTCTCATCCTGAGTACCACTGAAAGTAATGGTACTTCCCGTACTGGTCTGCGCACAGTTTTCCAGGTCAATGACTAAGTCTTTTGCTGGGGTGACACTACCAACAGTCGTAAAACTGTTAGCAGCAAAATCACCGATAGTGATCGTTTTATTTTTGCTTGCTACTGTGACATCACAAGTTTGTGGCGTAATTGTCCCGGATGCCTGAAAGTTTGCGTAGCCCAGCGGAACCGGTGTGGCATAAACGACAGCACTACTGATAAATAACAACGCTGTTGTTCTGGTAATAAAATGAATAACTCGCATTTTTGGTCCTTATAAAACAGCGATTGATTTATGCAAAATCCACACGAATATAGGCCAGCGCGGTAAACTTACCAATAGATGGAGGAATACCCGTTGTACTGACAGGATAGGTCTGGAAAGAGACTGTCGCCTGGCTATCATTTAACTTAAATGGTATTAAACCCGTATCAGGCTTCAGAATATTGCCACTCATATCGGTGACAACAACACCCACACCGGTTTTATCTGACACTATTGCACTACTATAGTCGCTATCAGGTGTTGCCTGAAAACGCATGGTTAAATTAGCCATGCTTTCTACACCACCGTTACACTTCACCGGAACATTAATTGTTTTAGCGGTAACGCCATCAGGCTTCTCTCCCTGCTTGTTGAATTTTCCGGCAACAATATTTCCAAAATCTACTGTAACAATTGAACCCGAATTGAGAGTGCACGATTGCGGCACCGTCACTGTTCCGCTTATATAGACACTTGAAATCGGGCTGCCACCAAAATTATTACTGTACACAGAGCCGAAAATATCAACGACTTTGATGTTGTTAATTAATGTTGTACCGATAAATGGTCTTGCGATATAGATTGAAAGTCGCCCTTTACTTCCTGTTCCAAACGGAGCGTGACTTTTGCAAGAATCTGGGTTGAAGTAATCATTTCCTTGGTTATACCATGGTGTTTCGATGTATTGATTCACATGACCAGCCACCCAAACCTCTGTAGCCAGTTCTATATAGTCGTTAACTTTATAATATTGACGAGTACCATCTGTATGTCCGGGAACCAATGAGGTTGCAGTTTGATAAAATACTTCTGAACCTTTGTAATTCGAAGGGCAGTCACAAGAGCCTTCCGCTGACCTCCCCAGGTCCCAGGTATAAGCATCAGGAAATGTTTTACCTGCCACATTATCATCAATGTTAGTTATACTCTTATTCCCAAAATCATAAGAAAACTGTAATGTCCCGGAATTTATCTCGCACCATCCATTATACGCAAACGCTTTCCCTGAAAAGACCATGAATAATAGAGAACAGAAAAAAACAAAGGAGATCATTCTGTTTTGCTGGATATATTTCATTACTGACACACCTGCTTGATTCTGGTAATAGCCTGATTCACTGAATTATCAGGTAGAATATAATTAACCATACACTGGTCACCTGTCCCTTCGCCCCACTGCACTTTCAGTTTGCCTTGCAGTGGCATCCCGGCCAGATATACCTGACCATCATCGCCAACCATTCCCGTACTGCTTCCTTCAATCAGAGACACAACGGCACCAAACGGGACAGGTTTCTGATTGCGCATAAGCGTCAATAACACACGTACGCCGACCTGCGCTTTAAATGTTGCCTTCACCATCGCTCCTTGTGTGGGTACGACGGTGGCCACGCCATCTTCGACTTCGATATTGTTATCCAGAGAGTTAGTGTCCAGCGCCACACGGTTTTGACGGTACGTCGTGGCATAAGGCACAACCGCATAGCCGCGCCAGTCAGTTTTAATACCGGTGCTGTTTTCGACTGAAACATTGTCTGCACCCGGTGAAGCAATCAGTACGTTGGTATCACCCAGCGGCTGGCTGAACGTGATACCCTCCGCATGGCCTACTACCCCGCCAGAAACGCCATAGTTCACCTGCTGGTAATCACCGTTGCTGCTGTAGTTGTAGCCCGCATTGGCATTACCGTAACCACCCTGGTAATTCAGGTTCGCACTACCGCTGGCGCCGACGCCATGATTACCGTACCCCTGCTGCACGCTATAGTTCAGGTTGTGGTCTTCAAGTAAGGTACCGTTAATCCCCGCGTTCTGCGTGGTGTTGCCATGAGTATCAGTGTTCGCACTATAAGTGGCATACGCGTTATTCCCCGCGTCAGTCATGTTCCTGTTCGGCGACAGCCATTTGCTTAACGGTACTGAGAACGTCAAGGCAAACATCTGATCTGAATTCGGCTGGCCCGCAGACTTGTTATAGTTGTAGCTCAGGCTGTAGTTAATATCGTTCCAGACGCTGTTAAAGCCCAACTGCAGCAAGCTATCTGTCTTGTCGGTATGCCAGTAACTTTGCTGACTGCCGGTTGCAAACAGGGAACCATAATCACCCAACTGCTGCGAAATATTTAACTGTAATTTCCCACGCTTGCTGTAATACAGGTTGTAATAGCTACTCAAATCAGGGGTGTATTCTTCATCCCCATCCTGCGTTTTAACGGTATAACCCTGCATGCGAGTAAAGGCAGTTTCATCCAGGGTATAGAAGCCCGATGTTGAGTAGCGATAACCCATCAACTGGAAGTTTGTGCCGATACTGTTAAGCGATTTTGCGTACAACAGGCGATACGACGCCCCGGTATGCTCGCTGTCATCTGCAAGTGTACTTTTGGCGCCAGTCACATCCGCTGAGAGTGCACCAAAGTCGCCCATGTTGACCCCTGCACCAAGGGCCAGCGAGCGATAATTTGTGGCGAACTGTGAACCGCCATACACCGTAAAGCCGCGTGGCAGGCCATATATCAATGTGCCCTGCGCAAAGTTCATATCGTCCTGCTCGCCATTACTGCTCCGGTATTTCGCGGCCGTTAATGCGTATTTCATGAGGCCTTCACGTTGCAAGATCGGCACGGCAGAATACGGAACGGTAAAGCTGGAAGATGACCCATCAGCTTCTTTAACAGTGACTTGTAAGTCGCCGCTGGAAGAGGTCGGATAAAGATCATCAATGGCAAATTCGCCCGGCGAAACATAGGTCTGATATATGACATACCCATTCTGTTTAACCGTCACCTGGGCATTACTCTTCGCGATCCCGCGCACGGTAGGCGCGAAACCTCGCAGGCTGTCAGGCAGCATATTGTCATCAGAGGCCAGTTGCACCCCACGGAAGCTTAGGCTGTCGAACACATCACCAGGCGTATAGCTATCACCTACGGTCAACTGCCCTTTAATAGGAATAATCGCGCGCTGTAAATAGGTGCTAACATGCTGCAAGTCATGCGTAGATTGGTCGCTATCACCACCACTTGTATAGCTGCCGGTTGAGAAATCACGTAAACGCCAGGGGCCTATGTTTATGCCGCTATTAAGCGAAAGAAAGTAGCTGTTGTTACTATTATGGGTATTGTTACTAATGTCCTTGCTGTTTGAACCGGTGAAATTGTAGTTCAACAATATCGCCGGAATACCGTTATCCCATTGTTCTGGTGGAATATAACCACGGGCATTATTGTTCATCGCGGCCTGCGGAATGCTAATATCCAGCCGTTGTTGCTCAAAATCAAACCTTGAGCCAGCGGAAGGAATAGCTGCATTAATATCTACGCAGGCATCAGCAGGAAGTTTGGCCAGCTCAGGAAAAGAACTCAGCTTTACTCCAAGGAGATCCAGACTTTTAATCGTCAGGCAGGGCTGCAAACCGGTGTCATCATTTTTCACCACGGCCGCTGGCGCACTGATATTCCTTGCTGTGTTCGCCGGTAGCGAAGTATCATTACTCTTTGACGCAGGTGCAGTCAGCCCTTTTTTATTAACGAACTTTACATCTTTACTGGCGATGAATTTTTCATTCAGATAAACATCGACACGATAAGTTCCCGGTGCCTGGCTATTACCATTTTCAAAATGCGATAAATCAGCCACAGCCTCAGGATCGCTGGATAAAAACTGAGGGTTAAAGTAGTTATCAGCATATGATGACATTGGTGTCACTGCAATCAGCAGCGCCAAGGCCAGAGGTGAGTATTTAAATTTCTTATTAGTATGTTGTGTTAATGAGCCCAATTCCCTTTCCCTCACACTCTTTTACCATTCTTAAGATATTTTATTCTATTGCCAAATACAGGTTTGCTTAGCAGTATTGGCACCAAAATCATTCACGGTCTGGAATGTGACAGTACCTTTTTGAACTGCAGCATCAATAACCTGATAACCTTTTGGTGGAACCATATTGTTCGGTAATTTGTTGCCATTCACGTACAATTGCACCAGTGAGACATAATAAGGTGATGGGTTCGTGATTTTAATTCCGCCAGCATCAGCCTGGCAGCGCAATGTTCCAGGGGCTTCATCTGATTTTGTAGGCAATGTTTTTGGCCGCATAAAAAGCTTAATCACGCTCTGGGTTGCTATCTGTAATGTATTCCCATCAAGACCAGACTTATCCACGGAAGGAATAGCTTTGCTATTAAGATAATAAACAGCTTCTCTATCGGTAGGTAACTGTCCGCCAACATACATAATTCGAAGGATATTTTCTTTCTTAGGCTGACTGACAAATAATGGTGGCGTCACGACAAAGTCATTTGATTTACTTCCATCAGCATTGGCCACCCACGTCTGAATAAGAAATACACCCTTATCATCAGAGTTTGTTATAGGTAATGAAACTTGTTTTTGCCCTTGAGGGTAAATGACACGTGTCGCACCTAATGCAATACCACCCGCTTGAGCGTTCTGGGAAAGCAGCAGAATCATAGAACCCGCCAGCATCACAAGGGCATGCCCTATCCTGCTACCTGGTTTTGCTAATGTACATACGATGGACTCTTTCATGACTTTTCCTTTCTTTGCTCTATTTGTTGCGGATGATCGATGCAGATGCCTCTCTGCGTTTCAGACACAGGCTCTGAATAGAAGAAACAGCTTAATTAAAACTACTGATATAATATTGAAAACCACACCTGAGTACTGGCGTCACCCGATGTCACTTTACGATCTGTTGCGCGATATTTTGCGGTGTAATTTATTATTGTTTCCCCATCGTTGAGCGGTACGCTCCACAATGGTTTACTGTTTGGAACCACCAAAATACCCTTTGCATCAAAAATACCTAACCCAATACCATGGGAGGCATTGGCACCAAAACCGGTTTTAAACACGGTGGGATCTTTACCATCGCTAATTCCGGTAAATAGCACGCCTGCGGTTTCACTTATACTGGTATCACAATCTTCAAGATAAATTCTGAACGGCGTAGGATCTGCCCATGAACCCAGTTCTGAAAATTGATTACTACGCACCTGCCCCATCTGTACAACCTGATTCTGGCTGTCTGAGCGGACTGAACAAGCGGCGCTGACAACCCCCCCTTTGAAACTGACATCCCCACCATGAACGGTAACATAGCTGGAGCACAGACCGGTTGCTGGTAATAAAACTGCCAGCAAACAAGCTATTTTTCGCGATATTAATGCGGAACTGATCTTTCCCTGAAACATAGCTCACTTCTTTATCGTTGAAAAAAACACCCCATGCATTTTTTAATGGGTGCATGGGGTGTTGAAAAAAATGAATTATTAGGAATAAGTAACGTTGAACGTTGCCGTTGCAGCAACACTACCCGCTGTTGCAGCTGCTGCAGTAGCAACATAGTCGACGCTTAATGGAATGACGTTTGTACCGTCAACCAGAGTGATGGTAGAAGACTCATCACCTACTGCCAGTACTTTGCCATCCGGGCCGTACAGCTGCAGAGCAACGTTTTTAGCTGCGCCAGCGCCTGCGGTGTTTGCCAGTGCGGTAGCGGTTGTGCCGTCAGCCTGGCCATTAAAGGTTACGCTGGCGTTCTGGCTTACAGTGGTGTCGCAATCCAGGAGTTTAATATTAAAATCTTTTTGCTGACCTGCCGCAGAACCTGCTGTTGCCAGACGCACGGTACGAACCTGATCCAGGATTACAGTCTGGTTGATAGATTCATTTGAAACTGCACAAGCTGCATCAACAACAGTCCCTTCAAATTTCACAGTACCGCCGTTTACCGTTACGCTAGCGGGTTCAGCAGCATTCGCCGCATTTACGCCAACCAGTGCAGAAGTCATAACCAGCATTGCTAATAAAGATTTTTTCATTTTAAAATTTTCCATGATAAATATTTTCCTTGGCGCAACTTAACGTTTATTTGCGGGGTGGGTTGTGCCTGACATATATGATTGCTTATTTGAAATAACAAGCTCATCAAACAGGCAATGCCTGTTTAATCGAAAACAACCTGAGGAATTAATTTTTCAGGCCATATCATTTCGATGGAAGGTATTTTGAGTTAAACTTCTTAATGATTCCAGTAACAGCCTGTCTAAAAGTAGACATGCCATCCTGTTTCAGCCATTTTCAATATTTGTATGATACTAAAGGGTTTTTTTGGCATCTGCAAAATCGGCAGAAATTGGTGCAACCTGTATACTATGCTACAATACTAAAAAACAGGTTAATCTCCTTCTCAATCATGACTAAAAAAATGAACCCTTCGAAACCTTTAAACATGTTAAGGTCTCCTTACACAGATATATTCTTTGAGAAACTTGATCCTTATGCGAAATATAAAACGTATCCGGTTGGAACCTGGTTGCGTATGCAGTCTTCTGAAATCCGCCATTGTTACCTCGTTCGCACAGGCGTTATCCACCTTTATCGACAGCCGGAAGATGTGCTTATAGGCGTATTTGAAGCCCCGAGCATAAGAGGTTTGGTCCCGGAAACGGGCAGTCAGGAGCTTTCCTTTAGGGTTGCTGCTGTCTCCGAGATTGCGTGTATTAGCTATCCGGACCTGATGGACATCATTGAAAAAAATAACTTATGGGAAATTTTCGCGAGGCATATGCAGGTGCTTGCCAGTTCGCTTTTCGTTCATATGGCACATATCACTTCACCCAGTGCATATGAAGCGATACGTTTTCAGCTGATGGAGTTAATGAGCCTGTCGCCCGCCATTCGCGACAACATTAGCGCGGAGAAATACATTCGCAGTAAAACGCAGCTTTCGCGAAGTGGCATTATGCGCATTCTGGCCCAGTTAAAAGCCGGTGGATACATTGTTTTGAACAATGGTGTTTTAAAAGAAATCATCAATCTGCCCGCTAAATACTAAGCGTCCTGAGTGATGTAATGGGCGTGACTTCGTTTTTATATCAATCGTTTTAAGTTTTTGCGTCATTCTTTTTGTTAATAAATGGCTATTTATCATTGCCTGAATGCGCATGCTGATGGGCCATCTTTTCTTAATCCCCCGCACCGGCCAGTGCTCCGGCGAGGGGGAGAGGTTTAACGCGTCGCAGAAAGCGATTTACTTCATCCCTTCCGAACTCTCTTTTTTCGCTTCCAGTCTTTCGACCTCACGATACCAGCGCGGGTGGTGTTTTTGCGCCCAGCGGCGGCTCACCTTCCCTTCGATCATTCCTTTAATCGACCCTTTCACCCAGAACGCCATATACATATGGATCAGGATGGCGTGGATCAGAATGATGGCGACGGTCGCATGGATCAGCAGACTGTAGCGAATCACCTGAATCGGGAAGTAATGCGCAAAGTACGGACGCCAGATAATCACCCCGGTCACCAGCAGCACAAAAATCATGCTCATGATGGTCCAGAACATCATCTTCTGTCCGGCATTGTACTTGCCGACTTTCGCGACTTTGTGCTCGTTGCCTTTCAGCACTTCGACAATCCCTTTCAGCCACGGAATATCCTGCTTGTCCGGGATGTTGTGATGCACGAAGCGCACGAACATGAACATCAGCACCACGAAGATCAGCACGCCGAAGAACGGATGCAGAATGCGCCCCATCTGCGGTGTGCCGAAGGTTTCGGTCAGCCATTGTAACGTCGGGAAGAAGAACGAAATCCCGGACACTGCCACCAGGAAGAAGCAGATGACCACCGTCCAGTGACAGGCGCGGTCGACAAACTTCGTGCGCACAATCATCTTCGACTTACTCATGATGCTCCTCCTCGTCGTCATCCACCTCTTTGTTCGGCCCGATACCGATGTAGTGATAAATCAGCCCGGCGAAGGTGGCGATAAAACCGGCTGCCGCGAGCGGTTTCAGCGCCCCTTTCCACAGGTTGATCGAGGTATCGATCGCCGGCTCTTTCGGCAGATTGTGATACAGCTCTGGCTGGTCGTTGTGATGCAGAACGTACATCACGTGCGTACCGCCGACGCCCTGCGGGTTGTAAATCCCCGCGTTGTCGTACCCGCGCGCTTTGAGCTTATCGACGCGCTCTTGCGCCACGTCGAGCATCTCTTTCTTGGTACCGAAATGAATCGCGCCGGTCGGACAGGTCTTCACGCACGCAGGCTCCTGCCCGATGCTGACGCGGTCCACGCACAGGGTGCATTTGTATACCCGGTTATCATCTTTGTTCAGACGCGGCACGTTGAACGGACACCCGGCGATGCAGTACCCGCAGCCGATACAATTATCCTGCTGAAAATCGACGATACCGTTGGCGTACTGAATAATCGCACCCGCCGACGGGCACGCCTTCAGACAGCCCGGATCTTCGCAGTGCATGCAGCCGTCTTTGCGGATCAGCCACTCCAGCTTGCCGTTCTGCTCGGTTTCGCTAAAGCGCATCACCGTCCAGGATTTGGCGCTCAGATCGGCCGGGTTGTCGTAAACCCCCACGCAGTGCCCCACCTCGTCGCGGATATCGTTCCACTCCGAACAGGCCACCTGGCAGGCTTTGCAGCCCACGCAGGAGGAGACATCAATCAGCTTGGCCACTTCCGCTTTGTAATCCCGCGCACGAGGCGCGGGTGTCATGGCGTTGGTGGCGGAGCGTTTGATAATGTCTTGTGTTTCCATTGCCATTCGATCGCTCCTTACGCTTTCTCGATGTTGACCAGAAACGCTTTATATTCCGGCGTTTGCGAGTTGGAATCGCCGACGTTTGGCGTCAGAGTGTTGACGAGATAGCCTTTTTGCGCCACCCCTTCAAAGCCCCAGTGCAGCGGGATCCCAACGGTCTCCACCTGCTGGCCGTTGACGTTGAGCGTCTGCAAACGACGCGTCACTACTGCCACCGCGCGAATAAAACCGCGTTTGCTGCTCACCTTCACGCGATCGCCGTTGGTAATGCCTTTCGACTTCGCGAGGGTTTCGCTAATTTCGACAAACTGTTCCGGCTGAGCGATGGCGTTGAGCCGCGCGTGCTTGGTCCAGGTGTGGAAATGCTCGGTCAGACGATAGGTGGTCCCGACGTACGGGAACTTATCTTTCTTACCTAAGCGCAGCGCGTCGTCTTCGTACAGGCGAACCACCGGACTCGACACCACGTTCGGGTGCAGCGGGTTGGTGCCGAGCGGCGTTTCCATCGGCTCGTAGTGTTCCGGGAACGGCCCTTCCGCCAGTTTGTCGAGGGCAAACAGACGCCCCAGACCTTCCGGCTGCATGATAAACGGCCCGGTTTTGCTGCCCGGCGGCGCGGTATTGAAGTCCGGGATATCGTTCCCCGCCCACTTCGTGCCGTTCCATTCGATCAGGCTGCGTTTCGGATCCCACGGCTTGCCGTTGATGTCCGCAGAGGCACGGTTGTACAACACGCGGCGGTTGAGCGGCCACGCCCATGCCCAGCCGAGCGTATTGCCTAATCCTGACGGATCGGCGTTATCGCGGTTGGCCATCTGGTTGCCCTGCTCGGTCCAGCTCCCGGCGTAAATCCAGCAGGAGGACGCGGTGGTACCGTCATCGCGCAGCAGCGCAAAGCTGTTGAGCAGCTGACCTTTTTTCGCCAGCAGATTGCCGTTCGGATCATAGAGATCCGCCAGCGCAACGCCGTTGTTCTCTTTGGCAATCTCTTCCGATTCCGGATGATCTGGCTGTTTGTAGTTCCAGCTCATTTTCAGCAGCGGCTCTACGCCTTTACCGCCCAGGGTGCGATACATATCGCGCAGACGGTGGTAAATCCCGGCCAGAATTTCGCCGTCGTTACGCGCTTCGCCCGGTGCGTCCTGGCCTTTCCAGTGCCACTGCAGCCAGCGGCCCGAGTTGGCAATCGAACCATCTTCTTCCGCGAAACAGGTCGACGGCAGGCGGAACACTTCGGTCTGAATCGACGCCGGATCGACATCGTTCATCTCGCCGTGGTTCTGCCAGAAGTTGGAGGTTTCGGTTACCAGCGGATCGATCACCACCATGTACTTCAGCTTGCTCAAACTGCGCACGACTTTGTTTTTGTCCGGGAAAGACGCCACCGGGTTAAAGCCCTGGCAGATGTAGCCCGTGACGTTACCCTTATCCATCATGTTGAAATACTTGATGACGTCGTAGGCCTGGTCCCATTTCGGCAACCACTCAAAGCCCCAGTCGTTCTCTTTCTGCGCCGCATCGCCGTAGAAAGATTTCATCAGGCTGACGAAGAACTTCGGATAGTTGCTCCAGTAGTTCACCTGGTCCGGCAGCGTCGCTTTTGGCGTACTGGCGGTCAGATAGGTCTGGAGATCCGTCTGTTTTTCCGATGGCAGCGTCAGATAGCCAGTCAGGCTGGTGGAGAGCAGCCCCAGATCCGTTAAGCCCTGAATATTGGAGTGTCCGCGCAGGGCGTTCACGCCGCCGCCTGCCATACCCATATTCCCGAGCAACAGCTGAATCATCGCCATGGTACGGATGTTCTGCGCACCGACGGTGTGCTGCGTCCAGCCCAGGGCGTACAGGAAGGTGGTGGTACGATCCGCCGCGCTGGTGGAGGCCAGCACTTCACACACTTTCAGGAAGTCGGCTTTTGGCGTGCCGCAGATGTTTTCCACCACCTCCGGCGTATAGCGGGAAACGTGCTGTTTCAGCAAGTTCCACACGCAGCGCGGATCGGTCAGGGTTTCATCGCGTTTCGCAAAGCCGTTTTCGTCGAACTGATAGTTCCAGGAAGATTTGTCGTACTGACGTTTTTCCGCGTCATAGCCGCTGAACAGCCCGTCATCAAAGGCAAAGTCTTCCCGCACCAATAAATTCGCGTTGGTGTAGTGTTTAACGTATTCGGCGTTGATTTTGTTGTTTTCGATCAGATACAGCAGCACGCCAGACAGGAACGTAATGTCCGTACCGGAACGAATCGGCGCATAGATATCCGCCACCGATGCCGTACGCGTAAAGCGCGGATCGACGACGATCAGCGTCGCATCATTGTTGTTTTTCGCTTCCATCGCCCAGCGGAATCCCACCGGATGGGCTTCAGCGGCGTTACCGCCCATCACCACC
The DNA here is from genome assembly GCF_058791735.1 of Lelliottia sp. EB106-05-01-XG201. NCBI lineage: Bacteria > Pseudomonadati > Pseudomonadota > Gammaproteobacteria > Enterobacterales > Enterobacteriaceae > Lelliottia > Lelliottia sp. EB106-05-01-XG201. Next base: position 2,300,721 of record NZ_JBYTDV010000001.1, on the reverse strand, counting down.
ACGACGTTAGCGTTTTTGATATCAACCCAGTGGTTGGTCATCGCACCGCGACCAAATGTTGGAGCAAGACTTGCTACCGTTGGTCCGTGTCAGACGCGCGCCTGGTTGTCTACCGCCAGCATGCCGAGTGAGCGCACAAATTTTTGCGTCAGCATGCCGGTTTCATTACTTGCCGCAGATGCGCAGAGCATCCCGGTGGAAAGCCAGCGGTTCACGGTCACGCCCTGCGCGTTCTTCTCGACGAAGTTGGCGTCGCGGTCGGCTTTCATTAATTTGGCGATGCGGGTGAAGGCATCATCCCAGGAGATACGCTGCCATTTGTCAGAGCCAGGCGCGCGATATTCCGGGTAACGCAGGCGGTTGTCGCTGTGGACATAATCCAGCAGGCCTGCGCCTTTCGGGCAAAGTGCCCCGCGGCTCACCGGATGATCCGGGTCCCCTTCAATATGGTAAATCGCTTCTTTGGCGTTTTTCGCGCCATCGCCCAGGCTATACATCAATAGCCCACATCCCACGGAGCAGTATGTGCAGGTGTTACGGATCTCTTTCGCGCGCAGTAATTTGTAGTTGCGCGACTGAGCCAGCGCGATTTTAGGCATAAAGCCCAACGCCGCAGCTGTGGTTCCGGCCATACCGCCCGCGCAGATTTTAAAAAACTTTCTGCGGCTGACGTCCATCGTTGTCCTCGTTATTTTCAGGAGACTTCGCGCCGCAAACTATCAGCAAAGCCCCTGATTTTTTTGCGTCAAATCAATCTCCTCGATCTTCGCCCCCTTAATAGTCCGCCCTGGCGGCTTCGCGTAATCCTTTAGGGTTAGCTTCTTATATGTTCTTTGATGAAAGTGGGTTTCCAACATTACACATATGCTTTACCATATGTATACATCAAACTCACCTGGGCAAACACATGCAACATCCCGTTCAGCTGTTCAAAATTCTGTCGGATGAAACCCGTCTGGCGATCGTCATGCTTCTGCGGGAATCCGCAGAGCTGTGCGTCTGCGATCTCTGCGGGGCCACCGGGCAGTCGCAGCCGAAAATATCGCGCCACATGGCGATTTTACGCGAGTCAGGGCTGGTGATTGACCGCCGCGCAGGGAAATGGATCCATTACCGCTTATCCCCGCACATGCCTGCCTGGGCGGCGGAAATCATTACGTCGAGCTGGCTATGTCTGCGGGATGATGTCCGCGCGTGGCTGGCAAAATCTTCGTCATCGTCTTGCTGATTGAAATAAACATATTCTTTAAAACATATCTGTTGGAGTCATACATGTTACTGGCAGGGACTATTTTTGTCCTGACGCTGATCCTGGTCATCTGGCAGCCCAGAGGACTGAGTATTGGCTGGAGCGCGAGTATTGGCGCGGCGCTGGCGCTGATGTTCGGCGTCATTCACGTCGCTGATATTCCGGTGGTCTGGAATATCGTCTGGAATGCGACGGCAACCTTTATTGCGGTGATTATTATCAGTTTGCTGCTCGATGAGTCCGGCTTTTTCGAATGGGCGGCGCTGCATGTATCCCGCTGGGGAAACGGACGCGGACGCCTGCTCTTCACCTGGATTGTGCTGCTTGGCGCGGCGGTCGCGGCACTGTTTGCTAACGACGGTGCCGCCCTGATCCTGACCCCGATCGTGATTGCCATGCTGCATGCCCTGGGCTTCAGCCGAGGCACGACGCTGGCATTCGTGATGGCCGCCGGGTTTATCGCTGACACCGCCAGCCTGCCGCTTATCGTCTCTAACCTGGTGAATATCGTTTCGGCGGATTTCTTCCAGCTTGGGTTTACCGACTATGCGTCCATCATGATCGCCGTCGATCTCGCCGCGATTGCCGCCACGCTCGGAATGCTGCATCTCTTTTTCCGCAAGGACATTCCGGCGACCTATGACGTGGCGCTGCTGAAAACTCCCGCCAGCGCGATTAAAGACCCGGCCACCTTCAAAACGGGCTGGATTGTGCTGGTGGTTCTGCTGGTTGGCTTCTTCGTGCTGGAGCCGCTGGGGATCCCCGTCAGTGCGATTGCCGCCACCGGCGCGGCGGTGCTGTTTGCTGTCGCCAAAAAAGGTCACAGGATTAACACCGGAAAGGTCCTGCGCGGCGCACCGTGGCAAATCGTCATTTTCTCGCTGGGGATGTATCTTGTGGTCTATGGCCTGCGCAATGCCGGCCTGACGGAATACCTCTCCGGAATGCTGAATCTCCTCGCCGATAAAGGTTTATGGGCAGCGACGTTCGGCACCGGTTTCCTGACGGCATTCCTGTCGTCCATCATGAACAATATGCCGACCGTCCTGATTGGCGCCTTGTCGATAGACGCCAGCAGCGCCTCGGGCGTCATTAAAGAGGCGATGATCTATGCCAACGTCATCGGCTGCGATTTAGGTCCGAAAATCACCCCGATTGGTAGTCTGGCGACACTCCTGTGGCTGCACGTGCTTTCCCAGAAAAATATGAACATCACCTGGGGCTATTATTTCCGTACCGGCATTGTCATGACTCTGCCGGTCCTGTTCGTCACTCTGGCCGCGCTGGCGTTGCGGCTCTCTGTCACTGCGTAATGAGATATCTTATGAGCAACATTACTATCTATCACAACCCGGCCTGCGGCACGTCGCGCAACACCCTGGAGATGATCCGCAACAGCGGAACTGAACCAGATATTATTTACTATCTCGACACCCCGCCGTCGCACGATGAGCTGGTGAAACTGATCGCCGACATGGGTATTCCTGTGCGCGCTCTGCTGCGCAAAAACGTTGAGCCTTATGAACAGCTGAATCTTGCCGATGCGCGTTTTACGGATGAACAGCTGATCGGGTTTATGCTCCAGCACCCTATTCTGATCAACCGTCCGATTGTGGTGACGCCGCTTGGCACTCGTCTGTGCCGCCCTTCGGAAGTGGTGCTGGATATTCTGCCGCAAACCCAGCAAGGGGCGTTCACCAAAGAGGATGGTGAGAAAGTCGTTGATGCGTCTGGCAAAAGGATCCGCTAGATTCATTCGCGCAAGCGCCTGAAACAGTGCTATAAAATTGCCCCTGGATGAACAGGTCTTTGGGGGAATAATGGACAGGAAAAGAGCAACACTGACGGGACTCGCCGCCATTGTGCTGTGGAGCACGATGGTCGGGCTCATTCGCGGCGTGAGCGAAGGACTGGGGCCCGTCGGTGGTGCGGCAATGATCTACACCCTCAGCGGGTTACTCTGTTTAGTCACCGTGGGTTTTCCGGATATCAGACGCTTCTCAACCCGCTATCTTATTGCGGGCAGCGTCTTATTCGTCAGCTACGAAATATGTCTCGCCCTCTCACTCGGTTACGCCAATACCCGCCATCAGGCGATTGAAGTCGGAATGGTGAATTATCTCTGGCCGAGCCTGACGATTGTGTTCGCTATTTTGTTTAACGGTCAAAAATCGAACCTGTGGATTATCCCTGGATTATTGCTCGCGCTGCTGGGCGTTTGCTGGGTATTAGGCGGTGAGAATGGTCTGCATATCGATGAAATTACCGCCAATGTGATCTCCAATCCGCTGAGCTACGGACTGGCATTTGCCGGGGCATTTATCTGGGCGGCGTACTGCACGGTGACCAGTAAATATGCCAAAGGTCAGAACGGTATCACGCTGTTCGTTTTACTCACCGCGCTGGCGCTGTGGATGAAATATCTGTTTAGCGATCAGCCGGAAATGGTATTTAGCGTACCGGTGGTGATTAAACTGCTGATGTGCGGGATTGCGCTCGGATTCGGTTACGCTTCGTGGAATATCGGTATTCTGCACGGGAATGTCTCTGTGCTCGCCACCGTCTCTTATTTCACACCGGTCCTCTCCGCTGCGCTGGCCGCCGTGCTGCTCAACGCCCCGCTGTCCTTCACCTTCTGGCAAGGGGCGCTGATGGTGTGTGCGGGCTCGTTGCTGTGCTGGTATGCGACGCGAAAATAACCGTTTTCAGGGGGATTTTCCCCCTGCTGTATTCCTCACCCAAATATAATGTGATCCCGCCTCCGGTTATTTATAATTAACATAGTGTTTACATTTAAATTCTGTTTATATCTCCCTGCCTTGAAACTTCCTTTTACATTTATATTGACGCAAATTGACAACGCAGCGGGATTAGTTACCCTCTAATAATCCCCTTAGATATAACCTACGCTGCAATAGTTTATGACTGAATATTTCACCATTAGCTGTCTGTTATATCAACGCTAACTCCGTAACCCACTGATTTACCGGTTGCGAAGCTTATTTTTAAACCGCCATACATCCGCAATGATTGATAATCCCCATGATAAATAAAAACCCACTAAAACTATGCGATGCCATATTATTTTTCTAAGAAAATACTCAATATCAGAATAATAATTAATCAATTCCGCGTAATATTGGCCGTTTTATCGGACCCACGTCACACTAATTGAAATTATCAGCAATGTTTTGAAACTTATTATTGAAAAGAGGCTACAACATTCTTAAAAATAGCATGCCATTGACGAACGACCTCGTTTAGAAATCGTTTATTAATGGCAAAGGCAGATAGCCAAAGAAAATTATAAGGATTATTAAAATGAAACTTAAATTAGTTGCAGTGGCAGTGACTACAATGTTGGCTGCAGGCGCGGTAAACGCGGCTGAAGTCTTTAACAAAGACGGTAACAAGCTGGATCTGTACGGTAAAGTAACAGGTCTGCACTATTTCTCTGACGACACCAGCAACGACGGCGACAAAACTTACGTGCGTCTGGGCTTCAAAGGTGAAACTCAGATCAACGACCAGCTGTCCGGTTACGGCCAGTGGGAATATGAGTTCAAAGGCAACAACGACGAATCCAACGGCGATAAAGGCAACAAAACCCGTCTGGCGTTTGCTGGCCTGAAATTCAACGAATTTGGTTCTTTCGACTACGGTCGTAACTACGGTGTGGCTTACGACATCGGCGCATGGACCGACGTTCTGCCAGAATACGGCGGAGACACCTGGACTCAGACTGACGGCTTCATGACTGGCCGTACTACCGGTGTTGCAACCTACCGTAACAGCGATTTCTTCGGTCTGGTTGACGGCCTGAACTTCGCTGCACAGTACCAGGGTAAAAACGACGACCGTGACATCACCACCGCGAACGGCGATGGCTGGGGTCTGTCTTCTACCTATGAAATGGACGGTTTCGGCGTGGGTGCTACCTATGCGAAATCTGACCGTACTGACAACCAGGTTCGCGCTGCAAGCAACCTGAACGCAGGCGGCGAAAACGCAGAAGTTTGGGCTGCTGGCCTGAAATACGATGCGAACAACATCTACCTGGCAACCACCTACTCTGAAACCCGCAACATGACCAACTTCGGTGACGGTTACATTGCGAATAAAACTCAGAACTTCGAAGCGGTTGCCCAGTACCAGTTCGACTTCGGTCTGCGTCCATCCCTGGCGTACCTGCAGTCCAAAGGTAAGGACATCGGTTCTTACGGTGACCAGGATCTGGTGAAATACATTGAAGTGGGTACCGTTTACTACTTCAACAAAAACATGTCCACCTACGTTGACTACAAAATCAACCTGGTTGATGACAATGCCTTCACCAAAGCTGCTGGTGTAAGCACCGACAACATCGTTGCACTGGGTCTGACCTACCAGTTCTAAGAATTTGTCTGTTAAAAAAGCCAGCCCTTGCGGCTGGCTTTTTTTATCGCAGTCATCAGGCGTGATAAAGGAGTACGCCATGCATCTCTATACGGGACGCTGCTTGTGCGGGATGAGCCATTTTAGCGTCAACATCGAAGCGCTCGATGTCTATGCCTGCCACTGCACCAACTGTCAGAAGTGGTCGGGCGGTATTGCCATGTATCTGGAAACTCAGGGCGAACCCATTGTCGAAAGCGGTTCGATTGCCCCTTCGCACTTCTCATCTTCCGCGCGCGGTGAACGCTGGTTCTGCCCCGGCTGCGGCTGTCCGTTGTGGTTTGAACTCACCCCCACCGGGCGCTATTTTGTCCCCTGGACGCTGCTCGAGCTCAACGAAGACGATCGTCGTCGCCTGGTGCTGGCCGCCGAAATCTATACGGAAACGCAACCGGCCTTCTGGCGCCTCACCGGCCAGTACGCCCGATTCAGCGGCACCGAAATCGAAGCCCTGGATAAGCACTGCTCGTTTACACCGTAACGCTGCCCGCCGCGCGCCGGAGCCAGGCTTGCAGCAGTTTGCCATCCTCGGTCATGTCCGAATCCTGACGGACGCACAGATAATAATCGCGCCCGTCATCGATGGGAGCATCGAAGATTTTCACCAGCTCGCCGCTCTCCAGATAGGGCGCGATCAGCGGCTCGCGCATAAGCGCACAGCCGAGCCCCGCCTGAACGCCCGCCAGAGTCAGTAATCCATCCTCAAACAGCGGACCACTCTTGCGCGCTGTCCGTTTCACGCCCTGCTGGATAAACCACTGTTGCCAGGTACTGCGCTCTTCGTCGTGCAGAAGCGGCATTTGCAGCAGCTGTTCCGGGGTATCGATATGCCCGTGAATGCGCAAAAACGCCCGGCTGCACACCGGCACCATCTGCCCGGAAATCAGTTTTTCGCTCTGATACCCCGCCCACTGGCCGTTTCCAAAGCGAATCGACATATCCGACGCGTCGCTGAGATAGTTACGATGGTTGGCATACACGACGTTAATTTCCGTCTGCGGGTTGGCGCGCATAAACGCGGGCAGACGCGGAATAAACCAGCCCATGCCAAACAGCGGGATCAGGCTGATGGTCACCTGGCGAGTCTGGGCCTGCTCCACCAGGTGCTCCGTCGCCTGGCGCAGGACGTTAAACGCCGCGCGGATCGAGCGGTAATAGTCGCGCCCCTGCTGGCTCAGGATCAGCCTGCGCCCCTGACGCTCCGTGAGCGGCATTTGCAGATACCCTTCCAGCACCTTGAGCTGATGGCTCACGGCAGAGGGCGATATCGCCAGCTCCTGCGCCGCCAGGGTGACGCTCCCCAGCCTGGCGATCGCCTCGAAAGCGCGCACGGCCCGCAGGGGTGGATCGTTCGCCAGACGGCTTTCCGCATACGCAGGCAGCTGGAGTGATTGTTCTGTTTTATTCATATGTTGATTTTATTGGTCTCTTCTCGTCAAGATGACGATTAACTATTCTCTTTAAAATCATTGTGATAAATCAATCTCGAAATATCATAAGAAATAATATATGCGTATTTTACAATTTAATTCAATTGTCGGATGTTACCCGCTGAAAGAGCAATCTGTCGGGTAAACACATTGGATACACTGATACAACAACTGATCAATGGCGTGATGCTGGGCAGCATCTACGCGCTGATCGCGCTGGGCTATACGATGGTGTATGGCATTTTGCGCATTATTAACTTCGCCCATGGCGACATTTTGATGGTCGGCGCGCTCACCACGCTGTCGGCCCTGAACGCGCTGAACAGCACGTTCCCACATATGCCGCAGCTGTTGCTGCTCGGCTTTGCGCTGGTCATTGCCATGGCCGTCTGCGCCCTGCTGGCGATGGCGGTGGAGCGCTTCGCCTACCGCCGCCTGCGCAACGCCCCGCGTCTGGCGCCGCTGATCTCCGGGATTGGCGTCTCCGTCTTGCTGCAAACCGTGGCGATGATTATCTGGACGCGCAACCCGCTGATGTTCCCACAAATCCTGCCGATGGACGCCATTGCCGTCACCTCGGGCAGCGTTGACCATCCTCCGGCCATTGTGACGGTCACGGGCATCGTCACCGTGTCGCTGGCGCTGATCGTGATGATCGGCCTGTGGCTGCTCGTGGAATACACCCGTCTTGGGCGCGGGATGCGCGCGGTGGCGGAAAACCCGCGCGTCGCCACGCTGATGGGCGTCAACCCTAACGCCATTATCACCCTCACCTTCGCCATCGGCGGCATCTTCGCCGCCCTCGCAGGCGTAATGATGGCCAGCAACTACGGCAACGCCAGTTTCTCGATGGGCTTTTTGCCCGGCATTAAAGCCTTCACTGCCGCCGTGCTGGGCGGGATCGGCAATATTCGCGGCGCGATGATCGGCGGGATTTTACTCGGGATCATCGAAGCGCTGGGCGCAGGCTATCTGGGTGAACTGACAAATGGCGTATTCGGGAGTAACTATCAGGACGTCTTCGCCTTCATCGTGCTGATTCTGGTACTGGTATTCCGTCCGGCAGGTCTGCTGGGCGAACGTGTGGCGCACAGGGCGTAGGGAAAATTATGACAACCACATCACTCCAGGCTCCTGCCTCTTCGCGCCGCTTCTGGTCCGGCATGACGCTGTTCGTCATCGCCCTGCTGGTTGCGCCGATCGTCGCCAGCCAGATCGGCGGCAACTACTGGGTGCGCGTGATCGACTTTGCGCTGCTGTACATCATGCTGGCGCTCGGGCTGAACATCGTCGTCGGCTACACCGGCCTGCTGGATATGGGCTTTATCGCCTTTTACGCCGTCGGGGCGTATCTGGCGGCGCTGCTGGCCTCCCCGCATCTGCTGGAGGTCTTCCCGATCCTCAGCGTCTGGTTCCCGGACGGGCTGCACACTTCGTACCTGCTGATTATTCCGCTGGCGGCGCTGGTCGCGGCGGTGTGCGGCATTATCCTCGGCGCGCCGACGCTAAAACTGCGCGGCGACTATCTGGCGATTGTCACCCTCGGCTTCGGGGAGATCATCCGCATTCTGATGCGCAATCTCGACCGCCCGGTGAACATCACCAATGGTGCGAAAGGCATTACCGGCGTCGATACCCTTAATCTGTTTGGCCTGAAATTTAGCGGCGTCTATCACTGGTTTGGCATGAAAGTCCCGGCTCTGTGGCTGTGGTACTACCTGCTGATGCTGGTGATTGTGCTGATTATTTTTGTCTGCCTGCGCCTGCAACACTCGCGCATTGGCCGGGCGTGGCATGCCATTCGTGAAGATGAGGACGTGGCCCGCGCGATGGGCATCAACGTGCGCAACTTCAAGCTGCTGGCCTTTGCGATGGGCGCCTCCTTTGGCGGTGTCGCAGGTGCGTTGTTCGGTGCTTTCCAGGGCTTCGTGTCGCCAGAATCCTTCACCCTGCAGGAGTCCATTGCCGTGCTGGCGATGGTGGTACTCGGCGGGATGGGCCACATCCCTGGCGTGATCCTCGGCGCGGTGCTCCTGACCGCCCTGCCGGAAATCCTGCGCAGCCAGGCGGCCCCCGTTCAGCAGGCGCTGTTTGGCACCGTGCTGATCGACCCGGAAATCCTGCGTCAATTGTTCTACGGCCTGGCGCTGGTGCTGGTGATGCTCCTGCGCCCGTCCGGGATCTGGCCGGTCCGTCACAAGGAGGTCAAGGCATGAGCCTGTTAACCGTGCGTAATATGTCTAAACGCTTTGGCGGTCTGACCGCCGTGGACGACGTTTCGCTCTCCATTAATAAAGGCGAAATCTACGGTCTGATCGGCCCCAACGGCGCAGGAAAAACCACCTGTTTTAACCTGATCACCGGCCTCTATCCGGCGGACAGCGGCGAGTTTTCGATTGCCGATAAACCCTATTTCCCGAAGCAGATCGACAAAGTCACTGCCGCCGGTATCGCCCGCACCTTCCAGAACGTGCGCCTGTTTAACGAAATGTCGGTGCTGGAAAACGTGATGGTCGGTCGCCACGTGCGCACCCGCAACGGACTCTGGGCGGCACTAACGCGCCATCAACGCGCCCGCGCGGAAGAGGCACAAACCCGCGAGCTGGCCTGGCACTGGCTGGAGTACACCGGGATCGCCCGATTCGCCCACTACCGCGCCTGCGACCTGGCATACGGCCATCAGCGTCGGCTGGAGATCGCCCGCGCGCTGGCGACCGACCCGCTGCTGCTGGCGCTCGACGAACCGGCTGCGGGCATGAACGCCGCTGAGAAAAACGCTCTCGGCGAACTGCTCACCCGTATTCGTGACGACGGCAAAACCCTGTTGATGATAGAGCACGACGTCAAGCTGGTGATGGGGATCTGCGATCGCCTCACGGTGCTGGATTACGGCAAAACGCTGGCCGTCGGCACGCCCGACACGGTACGACGTGACCCGGCGGTGATCGCCGCCTGGCTGGGAGGCAACGCTCATGTCTGAATTACTCAAAGTCGAACGCCTGGACGTGCATTACGGCGGGATTCAGGCGGTGCGCGGCGTGTCGTTCACCCTGCAGGAAGGCGAACAGGCGACGCTGATCGGTGCTAACGGCGCGGGCAAAAGCTCGACCGTGCGCGCCATCACCGGGCTGGAAAACTTCGGGGGCAACATTCTGTTTAACGGCCAGCCGGTGCGCAAACGCAAGGCCGAATCCCTGCTGCGCGACGGGCTGGTGATGGTCCCGGAAGGTCGCGGCATCTTCGCCCGCATGACGGTGCTGGAGAATTTACAAATGGGTGCCTGGCTGCGCCGTGACACTGTCACAGTAAAAAGAGAAATGGACGAGATTTTCGACCGTTTCCCTCGCCTCGGCGAACGTCAGCATCAGCTCGCCGGGCTGCTTTCCGGCGGTGAACAGCAGCTGCTGGCGCTGAACCGCGCCCTGCTCAGCCGCCCGCGCCTGTTGATCCTCGATGAGCCGTCGATGGGTCTGGCACCGAAAATGGTCGAGAACATTTTTCAGGTTATCAAAGGGCTGCGCGAACGCGGCGTGGCCCTGCTGCTGATTGAACAAAACGCCCGGCTGGCGCTGGAAGTGACGGACCAGGCCTGGGTGATGGACAGCGGCAGCATCGTGCATCACGGCAAATCAAAAGCGCTGCTCGATGACGACCAGATTGCACAGATTTATTTGGGCGAAATGCCCGTTTAACACACCAACCAACACCAGGGAAATTATAATGAAAACCTTAAAAATCAGTGCGCTCAGCGCCGCGCTTTTGCTCAGTGGTTTTGCCTCCTCCGCCTCATGGGCGGCCCAGAGCGAAACCGTCATCATCGGCCTGGCAGGCCCGCTCACCGGCCCTTCCGCGCGTATCGGGAAAGATCTGGAGAACGGCGCACAGCTGGCGATCGATGACATCAACAAACAGCACCCGACCATCGGCGGCAAAGCGGTGACCTTCAAACTGCAGTCCGAAGATGACCAGTCCGACCCGCGCACCGCCGTGGCCGTCGCGCAGCGTCTGGTCGACAGCGGCGTGGCCGGTGTGGTCGGCCACTGGAACACCGGGACCAGCATTCCGGCGGCGCGTGTCTATCATGACGCCGGGATCGCCCAGGTCGCGCCTGTCGCCACCGGTCACGCGTACACCAAACAAGGCTTTGACACCAGTTTCCGCGTGATGGGGCACGACGATGACGGTGGGCAGTTCGCGGGCGAATATGCGGTGAAAACCCTGAAAGCCAAACGCATCGCGGTGATCGACGACCGCACCGCCTTCGGCCAGGGTCTGGCAGATGAATTCATCAAATCGCTGGAAGCACAGGGCGTGAAGATTGTTGACCGTCAGTACGTTGACGACAAAACCGTCGACTTTAGCGCCGTGTTAACCGCCATTCGCAGTAAAAACGCCGATCTGGTGTTCTTCGGTGGTGTGGACAGCCAGGCCGCTCCGCTGGCGCGTCGCATCAAGCAGCTGAATATGAACGCCACCCTGATGGGCGCAGGCGGCTTCGTCAGCCAGACCTTCCTGCAGCTGGCACAGAAAGAAGGCGAAGGCGTAGTGGCGCTGGAGCCAGGCCTGCCGGTCGACCAGATGCCGGGCGGCAAAGCTTTCGAGCAGGCGTACCAGTCCCGCTACCATACCCATATCGAACTGCACGCCCCGTTCGCCTATGACGCCACCCGCGTGCTGGTGGCGGCAATGGAAAAAGCCGACTCCGTCGATCCGTCTGAGTACCTGCCCGCCCTGCGCGCCATCAGCTATTCCGGCGTCACCGGCCAGATCGCCTTTGACGATCAGGGCAACCTGAAATCCCCGTCCTTTACCGTTTACAAAGTGGTCGACGGGAAATGGCAGCCGCAAACCGTTCTGGGCGGCGCAAAAACGAAGTAACGCAGTGAGGCAATGTGATGAGCGATAACAATGAGCTGGGCATTCTCGCCCGCCGCAAAATAGAAGCAGAAATTATTAAACCCATTTACGAGATCCTGGTGCGCGAGATAGGGAAAACCCGCGCCCAGGCGGTGATTGGCGAAGCGATAGAACAGGCGGCAATTGACGCCGGGGCGCATTTTGCCCGCCAGGAGCCGAACGGCGCGGACGTGAAAAGCTTTATCGCCCTGCAATATCTCTGGGAAAAAGACAACGCGCTGGACGTGAAAGTGATCGACGCCGACGACCAGCAGTACAACTACAACGTGACGCGCTGCCGCTACGCCGAGATGTATCACGAGATGGGGCTCGGCGAGATCGGCCACCTGCTCTCCTGCGCCCGCGATGAGAAATTCATCGTCGGCTACGCGCCGGACGTGGAACTGACGCGCACCACCACCATTATGCAGGGCGGAAAATGCTGCGATTTCCGCTATCAGACCAAAAAGGACAAAGCATGATCCGCATTGATGCGCCGCGTCTGTGGTCCACGCTTACGATGATGGCACAAATCGGCGGCACGCCCGCGGGCGGCGTGACGCGTCTGGCCCTGAGTGAAGAAGACCGCATCGCGCGCAATCTGCTGCGCGACTGGGCGCAGGAGGCGGGATTTGCCTGTGACGTCGACAGCATGGGCAATATGTTTATTCGCCGCGCCGGGAAAAACCGCGCCCTGCCGCCGGTGATGACCGGCTCGCATGTGGATTCCCAGCCGCTCGGCGGCAATTACGACGGGATCTACGGCGTGCTGGCCGGGCTGGAAGTGCTGCGCACCCTGAATGACCATCAGGTGGAAACCGAGCGCGACATCGTGCTGGTGAACTGGACCAACGAAGAAGGCGCCCGCTTCGCCCCGGCGATGCTGGCCTCCGGCGTCTGGTCCGGGCAGTTTAGCGAAGAGTACGCCCTCGCCCGCGCGGATAATGCGGGTGTTACGGTAGGCGAAGCGCTGGATGCGATCGGTTATCGCGGTACCCAGCCTGCCCGCGCGTTTCCGATCCACGCTTGCTACGAACTGCACATTGAGCAAGGCCCGATTCTGGAAGACGAAGCGATTGATATCGGTCTGGTGCGCGCCGCGATGGGCCAGCGCTGGTTTACCCTGACGCTGGACGGCTTTGCCGCGCACGCAGGCACCACGCCGATGCACAGCCGCCGCGACGCGTTAACTGCGTTTGCCGAGCTGGCCCTGATGGTGGAAGAGATCGGCTATCAGCACAAACCCGACGGTCGCGCGACCATCGGCATGGCGCAGGTCACGCCAAACTCCCGCAACGTCGTGCCCTCACGCGTGGTGTGCAGCGTGGAGTTTCGTCATCCCCAAAGCGAGGTGCTGGAAGCGATGGAAGTGGCGCTGCGTGAGGCCGCTGAAGGACTGGCGACGCGGGGCGTAACCGCAAACGTTGAGCGGATCTTCGACTACGCGCCCATCGCCTTCGATGAAGCCTGTCTGGCGCGCAGTGAAAAAGCGATCGAAGCCCTCGGCTATTCGGCAAAATCGATGGTTTCCGGTGCCGGGCACGACACCTGCTATATCAGCAAAATCGCCCCGGCGAGCATGATCTTTATTCCCTGCGAAAAAGGCATCAGCCACAACGAAGCGGAAAATATCCTGCCTGAGTGGTCAGAAAAAGGGGCGAACGTGTTGCTGCACAGTGTGTTGAGCGCTGCACTCGAAAAATAAGCCGGATGCGCTGCGCTTATCCGGCCTACGGGTTGGGTGTGATTTGTAGGCCTGGTAAGCTTCGCGCATCCGGGCTTTTTTGACTATTCATGCTGTATATTTAACAACCTCCTCATTTTTCCTTATTTCACATTGCCTGCTAAAAATGAACGCTGAATAATCGTGCAGCGTTTCACTTCAATATGATAAGTGATGCACTTATAAATGGAATGAATGAAAAAGGAAGAATCATATGGCAGGGTTAGTTTATCTTACGCTGGTAGGTGAAATTCAAGGGTTAATCTCTTCCGGATGTCTGACTCAGGCATCTGTTGGTAATAAAGCGCAAGTTGCGCATGGCGATCAAATACTCGTTTATTCTCTCTCCCACACCCTTTCAAGAGAACGGAACGTGAATCACCACAATGTCTCTATTGTTAAACCTCTTGATAAATCCTCTCCATTATTAGCAAAAGCCATTACGGATAACGAATCTCTCAGCTGCGTGTCCGATTTTTATCGCACTGACAAAGCCGGATGCATGGAGTGTTATTACCGTTTAAAACTCACGGATGCGCGGATTGCTGAACTGGATTTACATATTCCCCACTCAGTGTCTCAAAATGGAAAGGAAGCACAGGACAGAGTTTCATTCAGCTATAAATCCATTAGCTGGGAACATGTTAATGCAGGCACCAGCACCTATAGTCTGTGGGAAGAAAACATTTTCTAGGGAAAGAAAATATGAATAACTTTGATCCTTTAAGAGACAATACCTGGGCAGGCTACATGGGCGATATGTTGCGCGGGCAACAGCCCATTAATCAGCTAATCCCTAACCATCCCTATATTGATGCTCTCCCACAAATCGAACAACTGCTGGAGAAAAACACTCAATATTTCATGTTGCTAACCCTGGCGGAAGCGCGGGGAGTATTAAGCGATCTGATTGGGCAGACGGACGATTTCTTTTCCTACACGCTGGGTGGAGGGAACATTAAAGACATCTGGGATGGAGCGCATAATTTCGCGGGATTTTCAACGTACCTTGATGAGGCGAACCAGCTTCAGTTTAATTTAAAAGGTCTGGGGATAACGGCTAAGGCCTGCCGCTATGGTGGAGTTGCTTATATCAAAATTAACGGATACCCCAGCTTGAGACGGATTTTAAAAGGTACCCGCTATCGCGCTGGTAATATGCAGTTACTGGAATTGGGCATAGGCTGGCGCGGGATGACTTACAGCATTTACCAGGGTGCAAAGTTTTGTGTTTATTTCTCTCTCGCATTTAGGGCCATGGAGTTGATTTTCAAAAATGATTACACGCTCATTGATTTTTTTGGTGATGTTATTGCAGATGCGGCAAAAACAATTATTTCCTGCGTAATTGTTGGTGCTGTTGGTTTTTTGTTTACGCTAATTAGCGCCCCTGTTATTCTCACTGCCGGGTTTCTCATCATTACCGGTGTGTACTTAAACAAGACATTAAACAGACTGGACGAAAAGAATGGATGGTCCACGACATTAAAAGAAAAAATAAATGAGTTATTAGTAAAAGAACAAAAAATATTAGAATGGAACAATCAATACATGAATACTGGCTTACCCTCTTCCTTCTTTATAAGTTATTAAATGGAGATAATCATGCTTATTAAAACAATAACTAAAACAGCATACACCACGATTTCATTCGTCCTCATAGCAATACTAAGTATGCTTCTCTATTTCTCTATCAATATACCATACCATGATTTTATGCTGTTTTTTAGCGATAGTAATTTCTTTTGGTTTGATGGTCGACATTTGGCAATGTTATCATTTGCACCTATGCTAGTATACGGAATTATAATGATCGCATGTGTTCCTTTTACTAAAGACAATCAAGTGCCAAAGGTTTTTGCTTTTTCTGGAAATCTCCTAGCAATGCTATCAATATTATTCTTAGTTCTATTTAATATAGTTTCCCTCTTTGTTTATTTTTATATTATCTTTATGAGTTCCTTTAGTTCATGCAAGCCCATCCCAATGCTGTCTCATTATTTCGCCACTGACCCAGCCATTTGCAAAACCATCGTTAATCATGATTTAGGTTAACCTAAATGATAACCCCGACAGCCAAAGTTATGCTGTCGGGGTTATTTTTACTTCTGCTCCACCTTCGCCAGGCTAAACCAAATCCCGGTCGCCAGTATCAGCAGCATGGCACCCGCGCTGCCGAGCGCTACGCTGTGCGAGGTGATAAACGCAGCTTTGGCGGCCTCGATAGTGGCTTCGGCCAGCGTCGGCGAGAGATCCTGCGCGACTTTTACCGCTTCACCGATGGACGACGCGGCTTTTTCAGCTAGGGAACCGCTCAACTCCTGTGGCAACTCGATGGACGCCGAGAAGCTGCGGGTGAGCAGCAGGCCAAATATCGCGATCCCGAGACCCGCGCCTAACTCGTAGGACATGGTTTCGATCGCACCCGCCGCGGCCGCTTTTTCTTTTGGCGCTGCGGCCATGATCGCAGCGGTTGAGGCCAGCAAGGCGCTTGCGGCGCTGAAACCGAGCAGCACCATCAGGCTCCAGGCCTGCCACTGCTGGGTGCTGAAATCGAGCATCGAAAGCCCAATAAAGCTCACCGCACTCAGCCCCATACCGCCCGCCGCGACCAGCCGCAGCCCGAGTTTACCCACCAGCACGCCCGCAATCGGCCCGCTAAATCCGCTGGCAACCATCAGCGGCAGCATAAACATGCCCGCCTCAAACGGCGTAAAGCCGTGGACAAACTGCAGCTCCTGGGCCATCAGCAGTTCGAAGCCCACCAGGGCGATCATCGCGGTCATCGCCATCACCACACCGCTCAAAATAATGCGATGGCAAAACAGGCGCATGTCGATCATCGGCTTGCTGGCCCGCAGCTGGATGCGCACGAAGATAAACAGCATCACCGCGCCGGTCAGCAATGTTCCCGTCACGATCGCCGGAGAAAGCGTGCCTTTCAGCGCCGTTTTAGCGCTGTAGACCAGCAGCAAAATCGCCACGATCAGCATCAGGGCATGAGAGATATTGAGCGTCTGCTCCGGGCGTCCCTGCTGTTTCGGTACGAAGTGCGCGGCCAGGGCGACCACTACCACCACGATCGGAACGTTGATCAAAAATACCGATCCCCAGTAGAAATGCTCCAGCAGCAGACCACCGACCAGCGGACCAAATGCCGCCCCGCCGGAACCGACCGCGGCCCAGACGCCTAACGCGATATTGCGGTGACGCGCCTCGACAAACAGGGTGCGAATACCCGCCAGGGTCGCCGGGATAATCATCGCCGCGCCAATCGCCAGCGTCGCGCGGGCAGCAATCAGCCAGGCGGCAGACGGAGCAAACGCCGCGGCCAGGGACGACAGGCCGAACAGCACGCTGCCGAGCATCAGCAGCTTTTTAAAGCCAATGCGATCCCCAAGCGCGCCCATCGGCAGCACCATGCCCGCCATCACCAGCGAGTAAATATCAATAATCCACAGCAATTCGTTACCGCTGGCCCCGAGCGTCATACTCAGCGTCGGCGCGGCGACATGCAGTACCGTTGCGTCAATCGCGACCGGAATATAGACCAGCACGATAATCACTAACGCTAACCACCTTTGAAACATAAATTTCCCTTTCAACTGAATCTGGACACGTGTCCAGGATGCGATCCTACGGAAAGTTGAACGCGTGTCCAGCTTTTTGTTACACTCGTTTGGTCGCCATTGAGAGTGAGTTGAAATGAGCTATTTGAGCAAGGACGAACGGCGGGAAGATATCCTGCAGGCCGCGATGCGCGTCGCGTTGAGCGAAGGGTTTAGCGCCATGACCGTGCGGCGCATAGCCAGCGAGGCCGGTATTGCTTCCGGGCAGGTACATCACCACTTTGCCAGCGCCGGTGAGCTCAAATCCCTGGCCTTTGTGCGTCTGATCCGCGATCTGCTTGATGCCGAAATCGTCGGCGAAAACGCCGACTGGCGACAGCGCCTGCACGCCATGCTCGGCAGTGATGACGGCGCATTCGAGCCCTACATCCGCCTTTGGAGGGAAGCGCAAATCCTCGCGAGCCGCGATCCGGAAATTAAAAGCGCCTATGTGGTGACGATGGAAATGTGGCATCAGGAAACCGTCGCCATTATCTGCGCGGGCGCAGAGGCAAACGCCTTTACCCTCTCCGATCGCGCAGAGAATATCGCCTGGCGATTGATTGGTTTAGTCTGCGGGCTTGACGGTATCTATGTGTTAAATATGCCAGAAATGGATGACGCCGCCTTTAATAGCCATCTGGATAAATTAATTACCCTCGAATTGTTTTAATACTCCTTTCTGAGTATTAAAAACCGCAATATTTTACAATTGGTAACACATAAAGCGAATCATCTTTCCCCTGACAAACTCAGGGATTCGCTTTCTTATCTATCCTTTCAGAAGCATCTGAAAAATTCCAAAAATCTTAATCGTATAACGTCAGCCATCTGACTGTTTTCACTTCTCTTTTCTGTTTTTTACGGGTAAGTACGAGGGCGATATGTCACAACAAAGTGAGAAAAATAATCATTATCTTTTAAATAACTGGAAACCTGAAAACGCGGCATTTTGGGAAAATAAAGGCAAACACATCGCGCGACGAAATCTGTGTATCTCGGTCGCTTGTCTGCTCCTCGCCTTCTGCGTCTGGATGTTATTTAGTGCTGTTGCGGTCAATCTTAATAAAGTCGGCTTTAATTTCACCACCGATCAGCTTTTCATGTTAACCGCATTACCTTCCCTCTCCGGCGCAATATTGCGCGTCCCCTATTCCTTTATGGTGCCAATATTTGGCGGTCGTTACTGGACAATATTAAGCACCGTGATTTTGATTGTTCCCTGCGTGTGGCTCGGGATCGCCGTACAGAATAGCGCTACGCCGTACTGGGTCTTTATCACCATCGCCCTGCTGTGCGGATTTGCCGGGGCGAACTTCGCCTCCAGCATGGGTAATATCAGCTTCTTCTTCCCGAAAGCCAAACAGGGCAGCGCGCTGGGGATTAACGGCGGGCTGGGCAATCTGGGCGTCAGCGTGATGCAGATGGTGGCCCCGGCGGTGATTTTCCTGCCGATGTTCGCCTTTCTCGGCGTCCACGGCGTGCCGCAGGAGGACGGCTCTGTGCTGTCGCTGGCCAACGCCGCCTGGATCTGGGCGCCGCTGCTGCTGATTGCCACCCTCGCCGCCTTTTTCGGCATGAATGATATCGCCAGCTCGAAAGCCTCGATTGCCAGCCAGCTGCCGGTGCTGAAACAGCCGCATCTGTGGCTGCTGAGCCTGCTCTATCTGGCGACCTTCGGCTCCTTTATCGGCTTTTCCGCGGGTTTTGCGATGCTGGCGAAAACCCAGTTCCCGGATGTGAACATTCTCCATCTCGCCTTCTTCGGCCCGCTCATCGGCGCGCTGGCGCGTTCAGCGGGCGGCGTGGTGTCGGACAAACTCGGCGGCGTGCGCGTCACACTGGTGAACTTTATCCTGATGGCCGTCTTCAGCGCCCTGCTGTTCCTGACGCTCCCCGGCTCCGGCTCTGGCAACTTCACCGCCTTCTATCTGGTGTTTATGGGCCTGTTCCTCACCGCAGGTTTAGGCAGCGGCTCCACCTTCCAGATGATTGCCGTGATCTTCCGCCAGATCACCATCTACAACGTCAAACTGCGCGGCGGCAGCGAAGAGCAAGCCCAGCAGGAAGCGGTGTCGGACACCGCGGCGGCGCTCGGGTTTATCTCCGCCATCGGCGCGGTCGGCGGCTTCTTCATTCCTAAAGCATTCGGTACCTCGCTGGCAATGACCGGTTCGCCTGTCGGCGCGATGAAAGTCTTCCTCGTGTTTTATATCGTCTGCGTGTTTGTCACCTGGCTGGTCTATGGCCGCCGACAGAAACACGTCAAATCATAACAACTCAGATCGACACATTTGTGAGCAGTGTAACCACGGGGTGGGCGTCGCCCCGTCAGGAGAAACGTCATGAGTAAATTGTTGGATCGCTTTCGGTATTTCAAACAAAAAGGCGAGACCTTCGCCGACGGCCACGGTCAGGTGATGCACACCAACCGCGACTGGGAAGACAGCTATCGCCAGCGCTGGCAGTTCGACAAAATAGTGCGATCCACCCACGGGGTGAACTGTACCGGCTCCTGCAGCTGGAAGATTTACGTCAAAAACGGCCTGGTGACCTGGGAAACGCAGCAAACCGACTACCCCCGCACCCGCCCCGACTTACCCAACCATGAACCGCGCGGCTGCCCGCGCGGGGCGAGTTACTCCTGGTATCTCTACAGCGCCAACCGCCTGAAATACCCGCTGGTGCGCCGGAAACTGATCGAGCTGTGGCGCGAAGCGCTGGGCCAGCACAGCGACCCGGTGCTGGCGTGGAACGCCATCATGAGCGATCCGCAGAAGGCCAGCAGCTACAAAAAAGCGCGCGGCCACGGCGGATTTATTCGCTCGAACTGGAAAGAGCTTAACCAGCTGATCGCCGCCGCTAACGTCTGGACGATTAAACATTATGGCCCGGATCGCGTCGCCGGATTCTCGCCGATCCCTGCGATGTCGATGGTCTCTTACGCCGCCGGGACGCGCTATCTCTCGCTGCTCGGCGGGACCTGTCTGAGTTTCTACGACTGGTACTGCGACCTGCCGCCCGCCTCGCCGATGACCTGGGGCGAGCAGACCGACGTGCCGGAATCCGCCGACTGGTACAACTCCAGCTACATCATCGCCTGGGGCTCGAACGTGCCGCAGACGCGCACCCCGGACGCCCATTTCTTCACCGAAGTGCGCTACAAAGGCACCAAAACCATCGCTATCACCCCGGACTTCTCAGAAGTTGCCAAGCTGAGCGATCAGTGGCTGGCCCCGAAACAAGGCACCGATAGCGCCCTGGCCATGGCGATGGGCCACGTGATCCTCCGGGAATTCCATCTCGATAACCCCAGCGACTACTTCCTCAACTACTGCCGCCGCTATACCGACATGCCGATGCTGGTGATGCTCGATGCGCGTGACGACGGGAGTCTGGTGCCGGGACGGATGCTGCGCGCCTCGGATCTGGCCGAGGGTCTGGGCGAGGAGAACAATCCTGAATGGAAAACCGTGGCCTTTGATATCGCCGGAGGGCTGGTCGCGCCGAACGGCTCAATTGGTTTCCGCTGGGGCGAAAAAGGTAAATGGAACCTCGAAGCGCTGGCAGCAGGCCAGGAAACTGAGCTGACGCTCTCGCTGCTGATTACTCACGACAATATTGCGAACGTGGCCTTCCCCTACTTTGGCGGCAACGAAAACCCGCATTTTCGCAGCGTGAAACAGGACCCGGTGCTGATCCGCAAAGTGCCGTCGAAAACCCTGACGCTGGCCGATGGCCGTCAGCAGCAGGTCGCCAGCGTCTACGATCTGATTCTGGCGAACTACGGCCTGGATCGCGGGCTGGAGGATGACAACGCCGTTAAAGATTACAGCGAAATTAAAGCCTACTCCCCGGCCTGGGGCGAGCAAATCACCGGCGTGCCGCGTCGTCACATCGAACAGATCGCCCGTGAATTCGCCGATACCGCTCACAAAACCCACGGTCGCTCGATGATCATCCTCGGCGCGGGGGTGAACCACTGGTATCACATGGACATGAACTACCGCGGGATGATCAATATGCTGGTCTTCTGCGGCTGTGTCGGCAAGAGCGGCGGCGGCTGGTCGCACTACGTTGGCCAGGAAAAGCTGCGCCCGCAAACCGGCTGGCTGCCGCTGGCGTTTGCCCTTGACTGGAACCGCCCGCCGCGCCAGATGAACAGCACCTCGTTCTTCTACAACCACGCCAGCCAGTGGCGGTACGAAAAACTCACCGCACAGGAGCTGCTCTCCCCGCTGGCGGATCCGTCGAAATTCACCGGGCACCTGATCGACTTTAACGTGCGCGCCGAGCGGATGGGCTGGCTGCCGTCCGCCCCGCAGCTGTCGCTCAACCCGCTGCACATCAAAGCCCGCGCTGATGCCGCCGGTATGACGCCGCAGGAGTACACAGTTCAGGCGCTGAAATCGGGCGATCTGCGCTTCGCCTGCGAACAGCCCGACAACGGCAAAAACCACCCGCGCAATCTGTTCGTCTGGCGCTCGAACCTGCTCGGCTCCTCCGGGAAAGGTCACGAGTACATGCTTAAATACCTGCTCGGCACCGAGAGCGGCATTCAGGGGGACGATCTCGGCTCGACCGACGACGTCAAACCGGAAGAGGTGGAGTGGCAAACCGCCGCCATCGAGGGCAAGCTCGACCTGCTGGTGACCCTCGATTTCCGCATGTCCAGCACCTGTCTGTTCTCGGATATCGTCCTGCCGACCGCCACCTGGTACGAGAAAGACGACATGAATACCTCGGATATGCATCCGTTTATTCACCCGCTTTCTGCCGCCGTGGATCCGGCGTGGGAATCCCGCAGCGACTGGGATATCTACAAGGGCATCGCCAAAGTGTTTTCCGAAGTGTGCGTCGGCCATCTGGGTACTGAAACGGACGTGGTATTGCAGCCGTTGCAGCACGACTCCCCGGCGGAGCTATCGCAGCCCTTTGATATTCAGGACTGGCGCAAAGGCGAATGCGATCTGATTCCCGGTAAAACCGCGCCGAACATCGCTGTTATCGAGCGTAATTATCCGGAAACGTACGAGCGCTTTACTTCGCTCGGGCCGCTGATGGACAAGCTCGGCAACGGCGGGAAAGGTATTTCCTGGAATACCCAGGACGAAGTCGATTTCCTCGGCAAGCTGAATTACGTCAAGCTCGATGGCCCGTGCAAAGGGCGTCCGCTGATCGATACGGCCATTGACGCTTCGGAGGTGATCCTGTCGCTTGCCCCGGAAACCAACGGCCACGTGGCGGTCAAAGCCTGGAAGGCCCTCGCCGAGTTTACCGGGCGCGACCATACCCATCTGGCAATCAACAAAGAAGACGAGAAGATTCGTTTTCGCGATATCCAGGCCCAGCCGCGCAAAATCATCTCCAGCCCGACCTGGTCCGGCATCGAGAGCGAGCATGTTTCCTATAACGCCGGATACACCAACGTGCACGAGCTGATCCCGTGGCGCACCCTGTCGGGCCGTCAGCAGCTGTATCAGGATCACCAGTGGATGCTCGCCTTTGGCGAAAGCCTGGTGGCCTATCGTCCGCCGATCGACACCCGCAGCGTGACCCATATGCGCGAAATCCCGCCGAACGGTTTCCCGGAAAAAGCGCTGAACTTCCTCACGCCGCACCAGAAATGGGGCATTCACTCCACCTACAGCGAAAACCTGCTGATGCAGACCCTGTCGCGCGGCGGGCCGATCGTCTGGATCAGCGAAACCGACGCCCGCGAGTTAGGCATTGAAGATAACGACTGGATCGAAGCCTTCAACGCCAACGGCGCCCTCACCGCTCGCGCGGTCGTCAGCCAGCGCGTGCCGCCGGGCATGACCATGATGTATCACGCTCAGGAGCGCATTCTGAACATACCGGGTTCGGAAGTGACCGGACGACGCGGCGGGATCCACAACTCCGTCACCCGCGTCTGCCCGAAACCGACGCACATGATTGGCGGCTACGCGCAGCTGGCCTACGGCTTTAACTACTACGGCACCGTCGGCTCGAATCGCGACGAATTCATCATGATCCGCAAGATGAAAAACATTAACTGGCTGGATGGCGAAGGTCGGGATCAGGTACAGGAGGCGAAAAAATGAAAATACGCTCACAGGTCGGCATGGTACTGAATCTCGACAAATGCATTGGGTGTCACACCTGCTCGGTGACGTGCAAAAGCGTCTGGACCGGGCGCGAAGGGATGGAATACGCGTGGTTTAACAACGTCGAAACCAAACCGGGCATCGGCTATCCGAAAAACTGGGAAGACCAGGAGGAGTGGCAAGGCGGCTGGGTGCGCGGGATCACCGGGAAACTGACGCCCCGCCTCGGCGGACGCGTGGGCGTGCTGTCGAAAATCTTCGCTAACCCGTCGCTGCCAGGCATCGACGACTACTACGAGCCTTTCACCTTTGACTATCAGGACTTGCACCGCGCGCCGGAGGGCGATCATCTCCCGACTGCCCGTCCAAGATCGCTGATCAGCGGCAAACGAATGGACAAAATCGTCGGCGGCCCAAACTGGGAGGAGCTGCTCGGCGGCGAATTCGAGAAACGCGCCCGCGACCGTAACTTCGACAAGATGCAAAAGGAGATGTACGGCCAGTTCGAAAACACCTTCATGATGTATCTCCCGCGCCTGTGCGAGCACTGCCTGAACCCGAGCTGCGTCGCCACCTGCCCGAGCGGCGCGATTTATAAGCGCGAAGAGGACGGCATCGTGCTGATCGACCAGGACAAATGCCGCGGCTGGCGCATGTGCATCAGCGGCTGTCCGTACAAAAAAATCTATTTCAACTGGAAGAGCGGAAAGTCGGAAAAATGCATCTTCTGCTATCCGCGCATTGAGTCCGGTCAGCCAACGGTCTGCTCGGAAACCTGCGTCGGGCGCATTCGCTATCTCGGCGTGCTGCTGTATGACGCGGATCGCATTGAAGAAGCGGCCAGCACCGAGCATGAAACGGATCTGTACGAGCGTCAGTGCGACGTGTTCCTGAACCCGAACGATCCGGCGGTGATTGAGGAAGCGCTGAAACAGGGTATCCCGCAGAACGTGATCGAAGCGGCCCAGCGCTCGCCGGTCTACAAAATGGCGATGGACTGGAAGCTGGCTCTGCCGCTGCACCCGGAGTACCGCACCCTGCCGATGGTCTGGTATGTGCCGCCGCTGTCACCGATCCAGTCCTACGCCGACGCCGGCGGTCTGCCGCAGACCGACAGTATTTTGCCTGCCGTCGAAAGCCTGCGCATTCCGGTGCAGTATCTGGCGAATATGCTGAGTGCGGGCGATACCGGCCCGGTGCTGCGCGCCCTGAAACGCATGATGGCGATGCGCCACTACAAACGCTCGCAAACCGTGGAAGGCGTGACCGATACCCGCGCCATCGACGAAGTGGGCCTGAGCGTGGAACAGGTGGAAGAGATGTACCGCTACCTGGCGATTGCCAACTACGAAGACCGTTTCGTGATCCCAACCAACCATCGTGAAATGGCCGCCGATGCCTTCCCGGAGAAAAACGGCTGTGGCTTTACCTTCGGCGACGGCTGCCACGGCTCCGACACCAAATTCAATCTGTTCAACAGCCAGCGCATTGACGCCATCAATATTTCCGAGGTGCGTGAACACGGGGAGGGAGAGTAATGCGCATTCTGAAAATTATCGCCCTGCTCATTGAATACCCGGACGAGGCGCTCTGGGAGAGTCGCGACGAAGCCCTCTCCCTGATCGCCCAGGACGCGCCGCAGCTGCTGCCGTTTGCGCAGCAGCATCTCGGCGCGGCGCTGCTCGATAAACAGGCGCAGTGGTGTGAGGTGTTCGAGCGCGGGCGCGCGACGTCGCTCCTGCTGTTCGAGCATGTTCACGCCGAGTCCCGCGATCGCGGCCAGGCGATGGTCGATCTGATGGGCCAGTACGAGAAAGCCGGTTTAGCCCTCGACTGCCGCGAGCTGCCGGACTATCTGCCGCTCTATCTGGAGTATCTGAGCATCATTTCTGACGACGAGGCGCGCGAGGGATTGCAGAACGTCGCGCCGATTCTGGCGCTGATCGGCGGGCGGCTAAAACAGCGCGATGTGCCGCAGTATCAGCTGTTTGACGCCCTGCTGGCGCTTGCGGCCAGCAAGTTGACAAGTGACAGTGTCACGAAACAGGTGGCGACAGAACAGCGGGATGACACCCGTCAGGCGCTGGACGCCGTGTGGGAAGAGGAACAGGTCAAGTTTATCGAGGACAACGCCACGGCGTGCGACAGCTCGCCGATGCAGCAATATCAACGACGCTTTAGCCAGGACGTCGCGCCTCAGTACGTGGACGTCAGCGCCGGAGGCCCGAAATGATGCACTATCTGAACGTCTTCTTTTACGATATCTACCCGTATCTGTGCGGGACGGTGTTCCTGCTGGGGAGCTGGCTGCGCTACGACTACGGGCAGTACACCTGGCGTGCGTCGTCCAGCCAGATGCTGGATAAACGCGGGATGGTGCTGTGGTCGAACTTGTTCCACATCGGCATTCTGGGGATCTTTTTCGGCCATGCCTTCGGGATGCTGACGCCGCACTGGGTCTATTCGTGGTTCCTGCCGATGTCGCAGAAACAGCTGATGGCGATGATCCTCGGCGGGGTTTGCGGCGTGCTGACGCTGGTCGGCGGTGCGGGGCTGCTGGTGAGGCGTTTAACCAATCCGCGTATCCGCGCGACCTCTTCGACGGCGGATATTCTGATCCTTTGCGTTCTGCTGGTGCAGTGCATTCTCGGCCTGGCGACGATTCCGTTCTCCGCGCAGCATCCGGATGGGAGTGAAATGCTGAAACTGGTCGACTGGGCGCAGGCGGTGGTAACTTTCCACGGCGGCGCATCGGCGCATCTCGACGGCGTGGCCTATATTTTCCGCGTGCATCTGGTGCTCGGAATGACCATCTTCCTGCTGTTCCCATTCACGAGACTGGTGCACGTCTGGAGCGCGCCGGTGGAGTATCTGACGCGCCGGTATCAGGTGGTGAGATCGCGGCGCTGATTGCGCCGGATGGCGCTGCGCTTATCCGGCCTACGGTTAGGTTTGTTCGCTTTGTTTTGTAGGTCGGGTAAGGCGAAGCCGCCACCCGACATTTACCGCTATTTCCCCGCTTCCGGATGGGTATCAAACCCCGCCATCACCGCTGTTAATTCCGTCAGTGAAAATCCGTGTTTCGGATCGTCCACGCCCAAGCCAAAACGCTCCTGCATCACGACATACAACGCACTGGCATCCGGCAAATTGACCGTTTCCACAGCGCGAGCGCCCTGCCAGTGGGTAAAGTGGTAGTTGGTCAGCGTCAGCTTGCCGCCGTCCGGCAGATGGCGGCACATCAGCAGGTGGTGACGGAAATGGGACTGCGGCCAGTGGGCGGACCAGAAGTTGCCCATCACGTAATCGGTGAAATACTGGGTCGCCAGGTCGAAATGGTACATCGACTGCCAGTGCTCGTGATGACGGAACTGCAACACCCAGTCGTTATTCTCGTTCATCAGACGATAAACGCCGTGCGGCGTCGCCTGCTCTTCCCCGGTGATGAGACGAATCGGCGCGGTCAGCGTCTGGCCACCGAATCCGACATCCGCAATCCAGCGCTCGCCGTTGAGTTCCACCAGCAGCAGCCGATGCGTACGCGGCGGCATCTGCGGCGGATTCGCCAGAATCACGCGCCCAAGTACGCTACGCACCTCAAAGCCCACTTCGCGCAGCACGCGCTCAAACAATCCATTCTGCTCAAAGCAGTAGCCGCCGCGACGCGCGGAAACCAGCTTGTCCATTACGGACTGATCGTCGAGCTGGATCTCGCGGGTCATCACCACGTCAATATTCTCAAACGGAATAGCGCAGTTGTGGCTCAAATGCAGCGCCCGCAGGGTCTCGATATCCACGGAGACCGGCTGCTGCCAGCCGATACGGGCAAAATAAGCGCTCAGAAATGGGGACATAGTGGGGTTCCTTATAGAGATATTCCCTGTTTATAAACTATTTTTGCGCATCCACTGGCGCAAAAGTGCTTTTCACCTTTATCCCCGTCACACTGCCAGCCTGAGCTCCACCTTATCCAGCAATTTCCCGACATCGACTTCATCCACATTCGCCCCCTGCAAAAAGGCCGTCGAGTAGGTTTTCCAGACTCCGGATTGCAGGAAGAGAATAAACAGATCCCGGTTGAGATGATTCTCGTTGACCATCATCACCATAATATTCAGCGCCTCGGAAAGTCGTTTCCCCGGTTTATATGGGCGGTCGGCCGCGGTCAGCGCTTCGAACACATCGGCAATCGCCATCATCCTGACCGGAATACTCATCTGCTCTTCGCGCAGCTGGTAGGGGTACCCTTTCCCATCCATGCGCTCGTGATGACCGCCCGCGATCACCGGCACATTGGCCATCGTCCTTGGGAAAGGCAGTTTTTTGAGCATGATGATGGTCTGCATGATGTGCTCGTTGATTTTGTAACGCTCCTCGTCCGTGAGCGTGCCTCTGCGGATCGACAGGTTGTAAATCTCACCGTAGTTGTAGAGATACTCGGGCTCCCGCAGCCGGAAATGGTAGCTTTCTGGCAGATGACTTTTGGTATCACGGTAAACAACGTGCTCTTCTTTATCGGCAAGGATGGGCTCTTGCACGGGCAGCGGTTGCACGGGCTGGCGGGTTTTGCGCGCCAGCTCGGCGCTGGAAACGCCCGCGGTGTCGTCGAGGGTTCGCGTCCACCGATAATCGGCAATCTCCTGAATGCGCGCCAGAGCGCTGTCAGGCAGGAACTCGCCGCCAATATTGCACTGTGCAATAAAGTAAAAATCCTCATCCAGTTTCCTAAGCGCCTCTTCCAGCTGTCGATCCGGCTCTGCCAGCAAGGCGCCCGGAATGCGGCTTCGCAGCGAGGCGATCTCTTTTTCGCGTTTTAGCACCTCAAAGCGCATGCGAATTTCATGAATGCGATCGTAAATCAGCTCCAGTTTGGTGGCTTTATCCACCACAAATTCCGGGGTGGTGATTTTCCCGCAGTCATGCAGCCAGCAGGCGGTGTGTAACTCCTCCCACTCATTTTCAGAGAGCGTGAAACTGGCGAACGGTCCCTCTTTCGCCTCCACGGCAGCGCGGGCGAGCATTTTGGTAATTTCAGGCACGCGCTGACAATGTCCCCCCGTATAGGCGCTTTTGGCGTCGATGGCACCGGCGATCAGCTCGATAAAGGCATTCAGGAGATGCTTTTGCTCCTGCAGCAGGTACTGGGTTTCAATAGCCACAGACATACTGCCGATCAGGGCGTTGACCAGCTGCATTTTTTTCGCCTGACGTTCTGCGTTCATCTCGTGGAAGTTGAGCAGCAGCAGGAATCCCAGCAGGTGGCCGTCGTGGGTCTGCATGGGGACGGCAATGTACGAGACCCGATGATAAGACTGCAAAAAGGCGCGCAACGGTGCGGGCACGGCAGTGGGATTCGATTGCAGATCAAAAACGCCGCAGACAGACTGGCCTTCACGGATTTGCGCAAACGCAGGCGTATCCCGCTCATCGAACTGCATCGCCTCCATCTCTGGCTGGGTCAACGTCTGGCTTTCGCGATTAACGGCGACTGGCGTGAAGATATGCTGCGTTTTATCCGCCAGATAAATAATCCCGCCGTTCATGGCGGCGATTTCCGTGGTTTCATTCAGCAGCCCCTGCATCTGCTGCGGGAAATTGTCTCTGGCCGACAGGATGCTGCCCATCGAGATAAATTGATTCAGGGTGCGCTTCATTTTTGCCATCGCCCGGTGCAAATCATCCACTTCTTCAATGATTGAATGCTCAGCGTCACCTTCATTGAAGGTCAGCGTACTGATGGCTTCGGCATCTTTGCACAGCCGGATAAGCGGCCTGGAGATTCGCCGGGAGAAGTACCAGACCACCGGCAGGCTGAGCAGCAGCAGAACAAAGGCGATCAGGGTGGCGTTGTTGCGGATCGCGTTCGCGTCTGCCGTCAGAAGCGCCGACGGCGTGGCGATAATCAGCCGATAGTGATTTCCGCTGTTATCAATATTCACCACTGAACCGTACCAGTCCTGGCCGTCGACGTTAAACTGCCGACTTTTACCGGCGTTTTCAGCGGGCAAGCCGGACAGCGTATTTAACACCGGCGAGCGTTCCAGTTGGTTGAACCCCTTTTCACCGCCGTTAAGCGGCGGCTGGCTGGCGATCATTTCATTGGACGCGTTAACAATGGCGGCCTGACTGCCTGCGGGTAATCCCTGCTGTTTCAGAAACTGAGACAGAGAAGCCAGGGAGACATCCAGGCCGAGCACCGCCTGCTGGTTATCCACCCGCCTGCTGTAGGTAAACCCGGTCTCGCCGGTGCTATGGAATCGGTAGTTAGGAGAGGTGATAAGATCTGAGGTTTTAGACGCCTGAATAAACCACGGACGTGTGCGAGGATCGAACGGATCGTTAGCGGCCGTTGTCGTGCCGATGACCTGCAGCTGCTCGTTGAGGGACATCAAGCGCTTTTCAGATTTCCCGGCGACCAGCCTGTTGCTCTGCACCAGCCACTGCACATTATCGGGCACCTGGAAAAAGCGGCGATTGGCTTCTGTTATGCGCCGCAGCATAAAAAAATCCCCGTCAGGCCAGGCCACGTAAACCGAGCTGGCGTAGTCGTTTTGGCGCAATATTTCGATCAACTTCCCGACGGACAGCATGCGCTGTTCGGGCGAGGTGGCGTCGGCGATCGTCGTACCGGCAAGCAGATTGACGGACATCATCATCCCGCGCGTCACGGCATCCAGTTCGGTCGCAACGGCCTCACCGGTTTTCTGATATTGCTGGTTGGTGCTGTTTTCCGTCAGGCGAGTCAGCTGGCTGTAGCTAAACATAACGATGACCGAGCCAATAATGACAATCAGCAGGGTAAAAAGCGTCGCAATCTGGAGATGCAAAGGATGGCGATACTTCAGGCGGGACAGTGTATCTGGCAGCATATCCGGGCGTCCTGAAACTGTGTTTCTCATTGATCAGTATGGCATAACCCGGAAATATGCTAGTCGTAGATCCGCGATAATTCTGTTCTCAGCCGCGCACGCCGGATGCCGCTTGCTTTCACCCTCGGTTCAGTCGTTTAATGCCCTATCGCCCCTGTCTGAGGAGTTCCTGTGAGCCACTTCCGCCCCGTCGAATTAAAACATGCGAGCCGCCTTCTGAATCACGGTCCTACGGTGTTGATCACCAGCCGCGACCAGACCATAAACCGACGCAACGTGATGGCTGCCGCCTGGTCAATGCCCGTCGAATTTGAACCACCGCGGATTGCGATCGTGGTCGACAAAAGCGCGTGGTCCCGCGAGCTGATTGAACGCAGCGGGATGTTCGGGATTGTGATCCCGGGTGTCGCTGCGGCGAACTGGACCTACGCCGTCGGCAGCATTAGCGGTCGCGACGAAGACAAGTTCAACGCCTATGGGATCCCGGCGATTAATGGCCCGGTGCTGGGCCTGCCGGTGATTGAAGAGAAGTGTCTGGCGTGGATGGAGTGCCGCCTGTTGCCTGCGACCTCTGCCGCCGAGAAATACGATACGCTGTTCGGCGAAGTGGTGGCCGCGGCCGCGGATGAACTGGCGTTCGTCGCCGGACGCTGGCAGTTCAACAGTGACAGCCGGAATACCTTGCACCACCTGGGGGCGGGAACTTTTGTCACCAGCGGGAAGATGGTGAAAGCGCCGGAGTAAACTCCGGCGCTGAGATAACAACTACCCTTTCGCGCGGCTGGCAATAATGTCGTCCGCCACGTTGCGCGGCGCTTCGGCGTAATGGTGGAACTCCATGCTGTAGGTTGCACGGCCCTGCGACATGGATCGCAATGTGGTCGCATAACCAAACATCTCAGCCAGCGGGACGTCAGCGCGAATAATCTGGCTGCCGAACCGCTCTTCCATGCCCTGCACCATTCCGCGGCGAGAAGAGAGATCGCCCATAATGTTCCCGGCGTACTCTTCCGGCGTTTCCACCTCGACGTGCATCACCGGTTCCAGAATCGCCGGATCCGCTTTGCGCGCGCCGTCTTTAAAGCCGAAGATCGCCGCCATGCGGAAGGCCATTTCCGAGGAGTCAACGTCGTGATACGAACCAAACGTCAGGGTCGCTTTCACGTCCACCACCGGATAACCCGCCAGCACGCCGCTGTTCATGGCTTCGCGCAGGCCTTTTTCCACCGATGGAATGTACTCGCGCGGCACCACGCCGCCTTTGGTGGCATCTTCAAATTTAAAGCCGCTGCCCGGCTCGAGGGGTTCGAGGCTCAGAACCACATGCCCGTACTGCCCTTTCCCGCCGGACTGGCGCACAAATTTGCCTTCGATCTCTTTCACCGCTTTGCGTAGCGTCTCGCGATAGGTCACCTGCGGGCGGCCAATGTTCGCTTCGACGCCAAACTCGCGTTTCATGCGGTCGACGATGATTTCCAGATGCAACTCCCCCATCCCGGAGATGATCGTCTGGCCTGACTCTTCGTCCGTGTGCAGGCGGAACGACGGATCTTCTGCCGCCAGACGCTGCAGCGCGATCCCCATTTTCTCCTGATCGGCCTTGGTTTTCGGCTCGATTGCCAGGGAAATGACAGGGTCCGGGAACTCCATACGCTCAAGCGTGATCAGGTGATCCGGATCGCTCAGAGTGTCGCCCGTCGTGACATCTTTCAGCCCGACGCAGGCGGCGATATCCCCCGCGCGCAGTTCATCGACTTCATGACGGTCGTTGGCATGCATCTGCACGATACGCCCGATACGCTCTTTCTTGTCTTTCACCGGGTTGTAGACCGCATCGCCTTTTCTCAGCACGCCGGAATAGACGCGGATAAAGGTCAGCTGGCCAACGTACGGGTCGGTCATCAGCTTGAACGCCAGCGCCGAGAAGGGTTCGTCATCGCTCGGATGGCGCTCGGCGTGTTGCCCTTTTTCATCCACGCCATCAATGGCCGGAACGTCGAGGGGCGACGGCATCAGTTCGACAACCGCGTCGAGCATGCGCTGCACGCCTTTGTTTTTAAAGGCACTGCCGCACAGCATCGGCTGGATCTCGCCTTTGATGGTGCGCTGGCGCAGCCCGTCGATGATTTCGGCTTCGTCCAGATCGCCCGTTTCCAGGTATTTATCCATCAGCGCGTCAGTGGCTTCCGCCGCGGCGGAGACCATTTTTTCCCGCCAGATCTTCGCGGTGCTCAGCAGATCGTCCGGCACAGGACCGTAGCTAAAGGTCATGCCCTGCGTCGCATCGTCCCACAAAATGGCGCGCATTTTAATGAGATCGACCACGCCGGTGAAGTGCTCTTCTGCGCCGACAGGAATGACAATCGGCACCGGATTGGCCTTCAGGCGGTCAATCATCATCTGTACCACGCGGAAGAAATCGGCTCCCGGGCGGTCCATTTTGTTGACGAACGCCAGGCGTGGGACGTGATATTTATTCGCCTGCCGCCAGACGGTTTCCGACTGCGGCTGCACGCCGCCGACGGAGTCATAAACCATCACCGCGCCGTCGAGAACGCGCATGGATCGTTCCACTTCAATGGTGAAATCCACGTGCCCTGGGGTGTCGATAATGTTGATCCGGTGCGGTTCAAAATTACGATCCATGCCAGGCCAGAAAGCGCTCACGGCGGCGGACGTAATGGTGATTCCGCGCTCTTGCTCCTGCGCCATCCAGTCAGTTGTTGCCGCGCCATCGTGGACTTCACCCAGTTTGTGGCTCATTCCGGTGTAAAACAGAATGCGCTCGGTGGTGGTCGTTTTACCGGCATCGATATGCGCGGAGATACCGATGTTGCGATAACGTTCGAGGGGGACGGGTCGGGGCATGATAAATCCTTAGTCAGTTTGACTTGAGTAGAACGACCGGAATGGTCGTCTGTGTGTTCGTCTGCTATAATAGTCCTATTGTACGAGTATATACGAACTATTTTTTTAAGGATGGGCCTATCATTAAGATAGCTCACCTTCCCGCTAACCCAGGAAGTCTATGATCGCCAACCACCCCGAACCTGAACAAATCACGCTGGAAAATGTGCTGTTAGCCCTCGGCAACCCGCTGCGACTGGAAATCCTCCGCCTGCTCGCCGACGGCAGCGAACTGAGCTGCAACGCCCTGCGCCCGGAAGACATTGCCAAATCGACGATGACCCACCACTGGCGCGTCCTGCGTGACAGCGGCGTGATCTGGCAGCGCCCGCAGGGACGCGAGAATATGATTTCGTTGCGAAGAGAAGACCTGGACGCCCGTTTTCCGGGGCTGTTAGATACGTTGTTGCGGGTGATGTAGCCGTTTTTATGCCGGGTGGCGGCTGCGCCTTACCCGGCCTACGGGTCTGATGAATTTGTAGGCCGGGTAAGCGTCAGCGCCACCCGGCTTAATTGCCACTTTAAACTTCTGGAGACCACCCGTCATAGTGCAGCGTGAAATGTGCATCATCTCTTTTCACGCTACCTGTAACCGGTGAATTAAAATGCATGCCCGTTACGCTTATATTATCGGAGACAATCCTTTCCAGCAGGCGTTTACGGGTGGCTGCGGCGGTGACGGGATCGGTATCAAACGCAATGGTCACTTCTGGATGCTCAACCTGGATATGGGGGAAATGTACAATATCGCCCCAGATTAATAATGACTCCTGACCGCTACCGACCAGATACCCGGTATGGCCTGGGGTGTGTCCGGGTAACGGAACTGCCTGAATCCCCGTCACAATATCCTCCTGAGAGAACGGCACCAGTTTCTGCTCGTAAGCAGCAAGCGCATTCTGGGCAAGCGCGAAGGAAGGATTAAACGCGCCAGGGGCACTCGCCTGGACCGTTTGATTACGCCAGAAGGCCAGCTCTTTCTCGTGGATATACACTCTTTCAACATGGCGAAAGAGTGGCGTATTTAACGGGCCGGCTATCCCACCAATATGGTCGGGGTGCGCGTGGGTGAGCAGGATGGTGTCTATTTGCAGAGGGTCAATCCCTGCCGCCGCCAGCGCGACCGGCAAACGTCCGCCCCAGCCTTTAAAATTCCCTGCGCCGCTGTCCACGAGGATCGTTTGACTACCGGTCTGAATAACGTACACGTTGATATTCATGCGCGGCAATTTAGAGACCCCACGCTGTTGAAGGAGTGCTTCGGCTCTGGAACCATCGATTCCCGACAGAAGTTCAAATGAAGCATCCAGATACCCATCGCTGAGCATAGTCACCAGCATATTGCCAATTTTTATACGGTTAACCATGGGTGCCTGAAATGTCTGCAGTAACGTCATGTTGTGACCTCGAAAATGTGAATCAGATCAGCATAACCCTCTGACGAGGCAATAAAAAGTGACAAATGTGTTTCAGGCTATTATCGAGCCGCGTAGATCTGAAAACCTTGCCGGATGGCGGCTGCGCCTTATCCGGCCTACGGGTCCGATGATTTTGTAGGCCGGGTAAGCGTCAGCGCCACCCGGCAAAAATCTTACATCGAATACCCAGGCTTCTTAATCAGCTCATCCAGTTTCGGGCCGATCTCCGTATCCCAGACCTGCGCTTTCCAGTCTTCCTGTTGCACCTGGTTCAGGGCAACGGAAACGGAAGCGTCTTTGCTGTTGAAATGACGAATAATCACTTCGGCGATGTCCGCCGCCAGGGCGGTTTTTTGTTCTTCGTTCAGATCGCGGGGAAAACATTTGATATCGACGTGTGGCATCTGCAGGCTCCTGTTGTTGTGAGCTTTTCAACATATCAGATAATGTCGTTGGCCTTTAACACCTTGTGCAGTTCTGGCAGCTGACAGACGGAATCGGCGATGGCGGTAATATGCGGCGTGTTGGCGGCAAACCATTCATGACGCGGGCCCCAGGTGCGCATCACCGCGATATAGACGTCAATCAGCGTAAGCTGCTCGCCGAACGCCCAGGGCGCGGCTTTGAGGTGGTTATCCAGCCACAGATAGAGTGATTTGCGATACGCCATGCAGTTTTCCCGCAGCTGTTCCGGTGCGTCGGGCGTCCAGCGTTCCGGGTAGTCGGCGTAAGTGAAGGTAGGATAGACATTGGCGACCAGCCAGATCAGCAGGCGCTGGAACTGCGCCCGGTCCGGATGGCCCACCGGTGGCGCGAGATCCGGGCAACGATCGAGAATCATCAGCCCGATGGCCGCCGTTTCGCTCATCACCGCGCCGTTTTCCAGCTCCAGCGTCGGAACCTGACACAGAGGATTAAGCTTCTCCAGCAGCACACGCTGCGGGCCGGGCGAGTCAAACCCCTCAACATTGATGTACCGATAGGGAATATCGGCCAGGGTGAGCATCAGTTCGCTGATGGCCGATCCCCAGCCGGGTACGCCGTACAGGTTAATCATACTGCCCCCACTCAGAACAAATTCTAAGTGTAGAACATCAGTAGGTGATGCCCGGCGGATTGACCTCGGACTGCGCCACCCCCTCGCCCTGCTCGCCCCAGCGCGCCAGCACCTGCTGATACTCCCCGCGCTGAATCGCCCCGTCGAGCGCCGCCTGAAGGGCATACACCAGTTCGTTGCCCTTTTTCGTCGTCGTGGCGACGTAAGCCTTTTTCGGCCCCAGGCCCACCACGCGGGTTTTCCCCGTCAGCGCCGCTTTATAAGCCGAAACCGACTGCGGGCCGAAGAACACATCCGCGCGACCGGACTGGATATACAAATTCCCTGAGGCGTCATCCGTCAGATAAACCGGCAGCGCAGGCTCGCGCCCGGCCTGCTTGTTCTCCTCGTTCCAGCCAAGCAGGATACGTTCCTGATTGGTCCCGGAGCCGACGATCACTTTTTTGCCCGCCAGATCTTCGGCGTTTTTGATCGACTGCACGTCGCTGGTGGATTTCACCGAAAAGGCCAGGGAATCGACCCGATAGGTGGCGAAATCAAACTTCTCTTTGCGCTGCTCGGTCACGGCGATATTCACCAGCGCCACGTCGTAGCGCCCGGAGCTGATCCCGAGAGGCCAGTCCTCCCACGCCGTCGGCACCAGTTTGAGTTTTAACCCGAGACTCCCCGCCAGCAGACGGGCGATATCCGGGTCACTGCCGATGCGGGTGCGGTTATCGCTGGCGAGCAGTGCCAGCGGCGGAGAGTTCAGGGCAGAAATCGCCACCGTCAATGTGCCCGGCTCGACAAACTTATACCCCTGAGGGATCCTGGCGATCGCCGCCTGATCGACTGCAACAGGCAGCGGCTGCTCGTTCGCTTTTAAATCGATGCTCGCCTGGCTTACTGATACGACGCCCAGCAGCGCCAGAAATCCGTATTTCATACCCTCTCCTTACAGCACTTTCGACAGAAACTGGCGCGTTCGCGCATGGGATGGACGGTTTAACACCTCGTCGCTACTACCCTGCTCGACGATTTTGCCGTCGACCATAAACACCACCTGATCCGCCACTTCACGGGCAAAGCCGATCTCGTGCGTCACCACCACCAGCGTAGTGCCGGACCGGGCGAGCTTTTTGATCACGTCCAGCACCTCGCCCACCAGCTCCGGGTCGAGCGCCGACGTCGGTTCATCAAACAGCATGACGCGCGGTCGCAGGGCCAGCGCGCGGGCGATGGCGATGCGCTGCTGCTGCCCGCCGGACAAATGGCGCGACCAGGCGTCGGCTTTTTCGCGCAGACCCACCACATCCAGTAGGCCGTAAGCCCGCTCGACCGCCTCTTTGCGGCTTAATTGTTTATGCGCAATCGGCGCCTCGATCAGGTTCTCCAGCACCGTGAGATGCGGGAACAGGTTGAAATTCTGGAACACGTACCCGACGTTAACGCGCTGTTTGAGAATCTCTTTCTCTTTCAGCTCATACAGCTTGTCGCCCTGGCGGCGATAGCCGATGTAATCCCCGTCGATCTGAATAAATCCTTCGTCGACGCGCTCCAGATGGTTAATGGTTCGCAGCAGTGTCGATTTACCGGAACCGGAGGGCCCAAGGATCACCGTCACCGAACCGGGCGGGATTTCCAGCGACACGTTATCCAGCGCCTTGTGGCGGCCAAAGAACTTACTGACACCGGTGATCGAAATATGTCCTTCAGGAGAGGCTGGCATGGATTGGCTCCTGTACAGGGGTAACGGAACGGGTGCGTGCGCTGGCGCGAGACTGATTCACCGCCGAGCGGCGTTCGCTGCGAGCCAGGCCGCGTTCCACTACATGCTGAATCGCGGATAAGACGGTGGTAATGACCAGATACCAGGCTGCACCGACCATTAATAACGGGATCACTTCCTGGGTGCGGTTGTAGATCATCTGAATGGTGTAGAACAGCTCCGGCATCGCGAGGACGTACACCATCGCAGTGCCTTTCGCGAGGCTGATAATCTCATTAAACCCGGACGGTAAAATGGTGCGCAGCGCCTGGGGCAGGATAATGCGCAGCGTGCGACGCCAGGCCGGTAAACCCAGCGCAGCGGCCGCTTCGTACTGCCCGTGATCGACGCCCAAAAAGCCGCCGCGGATGATCTCGGCGGTGTAAGCGCTCTGGACCAGGGTCAGGCCGACCACCGCGGTGGAAAATTGCCCCAGCACGTTGATGGTCTCAAATTTGCCCCAGGTGATGCTGGTGAACGGCACGCCGAGTGAGAGCGTGTCGTACAGATATGAAAAGTTATAGAGGATGATCAACACCACGATCAGCGGCAGCGAGCGGAACAGCCAGATGTAGCCAAACGCCAGGCTGCTCAACAGCCACGACGAGGACAGCCGCGCCAGGGCTAACATCCCGCCCAAAACCACGCTCAGGGCCGTGCCGATCAGGGTCAGGAGCAGAGTCTGCCCGACCCCTTCCAGAATCACCGGATCAAAGAACCAGCGCGCGAACACGCCCCACTCCCAGCGCGGATTAAAGGCCACCGACTGAACGACGACGGCCAGCACAAACAGCGCGGCAATCGCCCCGACGGTGCGCCACGGGTAGCGCGCCGGGACCACTTTGATGGTTTCAACGTTGTTGTTCATCGTCGTTCCTCATGCGGATTTACTGAACGCTTCGCGTACCAGCGTTTTGGTGAAGCGCAGACGCCCGTCAAACGGCGGCTGGCTGTACTCTTCCGGGTCGCGGTCGAGATCGAACTGCGGCGCATAGCCCTGGCTCAGATAGAGCTTCACCGCCTCCGGCTGACGAAAACCGGTGGTGAGGTAAATGCCGCTGTACCCCGCCAGCACCGCCCGGCGCTCCAGCTCCTGCACCACGCGCGCGGCCAGCCCCTGCTGGCGCAGGGTTTTATTGGTCCAGATGCGTTTGATTTCCGCCGTTTGCTCGTCAAAGGGTTTGTAGGCGCCGGTGGCGATGATCTTGCCGTCGCGCTCCAGGACGATAAACAGCCCCTGCGGTGCGAGATACCACTCGGTCAGTTCGATTTCGGCGTCTTTGGAAAAGTAATCGCCATAACGCGCCGCGTACTCTCCGAACAGCCCATCAATGATGGGCTGAAGATCGGCGTCTTCCGGCGATACGTCGCGAAAAAGATCGCTCATGTGGCCTCCTTAGTCGCCGAGTCCGGCCGGGTTCACTTCTGAACTTGGGATACGCTCGACGCCTTCGCCCCAGCGGTTCAGCACTTTGTCGTAATCCCCGTTTTTGATAACCCCATTAAGCGCGGTCTGTACCGGTTCAACCAGCCCGGAGCCCTTTTTCAGCGTTACGGCGATGTGCGCCGCTTTCGGCCAGCCGCCGTCCACGCTGCCCACCAATTTGGTTTTGCCCGTCAGCGCCGCTTTCCACGCGCCAATCACGTTTGGCCCAAAGTAGGCATCGGCGCGCCCGGACTGGAGCGCCAGGGTCTGAGCCGCGTCATCTTTGGTATAAACAGGCGTGAACGGCTTGAGGCCTTTCTTGAGGTTTTCGGCGTTCCACGCCAGCAGGATCGCCTCCTGATTGGTGCCCGACCCGACGATAATCTTCAGCCCGGCGATGTCTTCCGCCTTCTCAAGGGACGTGATCGGGCTGGTCGATTTGACGTAGAAGCCGAGGGAATCCTTGCGGTAGGTGGCAAAATCAAACTTCTCTTTGCGCTCTTTGGTCACGGTAATGTTGCTGATCGCCGCGTCATATTTTCCGGAAGCCACGCCGAGCGGCCAGTCTTCCCAGGAGGTCGGAACCACGTTCAGCTCCAGCCCGAGGCTATCCGCCACCAGACGCGCGACGTCCACTTCGCTGCCGAGCAGGGTTTTGTTGTCATCTGAAAATACGGTCAGCGGCGGCTGGTTCAGCCCTGCCACGGCGACGGTGAATTTCCCCGGCACCGCAAAGCGATAATCCTTCGGCAACTGCGCCACGGCATCGCCGTTTTTAGTGGTATTCACCGGGGTTTTATTGGCCTCGATGCTCACACCGGTACCGTTAATGTTCACATTCTCTGCCCAGACGGCAGGGGTAAAGGCCAGCGCGAGCGCCAGAACGAGCGATGATTTCTGCATAGCGTATTTTCTCTTATTGTTGTGTGAACTGGTTTTTTGGCAGGTCTAAGCCCAGACTTTCGCGAAGCGTGGTGCCGGGGTATTCCGTGCGGAACAGGCCGCGCGCCTGTAATACCGGAACGACGCTGTCGACAAAGCGCGGGAAGGTATCCGGCGTGCCGCCCTGAATGATGAAACCGTCGGCGGCATGGGCGTCAAACCACTGTTGCAGGCCATCGGCCACCTCTTCCGGCGTACCGGAAAAGCGCGGGCGCGGAGAAGCCGCTTCCAGCGCCACCTGGCGCAGAGTCAGGTTCCGTTCGCGGGCGTTGCGTTTGATCTCATCGGTGGTGCTGCGGAAACTGTTCTGCCCGAGATCGCCGATATCCGGGAAGGGTTCATCGAGCGGATACTGGCTAAAATCATGATGCTCGAAATAGCGCCCGAGATAGTTCAGCGCATCGTTAATCGACACCAGCGCAGCGGTGGTTTGATACTGCTCTTCCACGTCCGCCGCATCTTTTCCGACAATTACGCTGACGCCCTGGAAAATATGCAGTTCATCGGCACGGCGACCATGTAATTCCAGCTGTGATTTCACGTCACGATAAAAGGCTTGAGCTTCTTCTAATGTGTCGTGATGGGTAAAAATGGCATCGGCATGTTTCGCCGCCAGTTTTTTACCGTCATCCGATGCGCCCGCCTGAAATACAATAGGACGCCCCTGCGGGGTACGGCCAATATTCAGCGGCCCGGCGACCTGGAAGAAATCACCGTGATGATCCAGCGTGTGTAATTTCTCTGGATTAAAGAATTGTCCGCTCTGTTTGTTACGCACAAAAGCGTCCTCTTCCCAGGAATCCCACAGCCCTTTCACTACGTCGAGATATTCGTCGGCGATGCGATAGCGCAGGGCGTGTTCCGGGTGTTTCTCGCGAGAGAAGTTCTTCGCCGAACCTTCCAGCGGCGAGGTCACCACGTTCCAGCCGGCACGGCCGTTGCTCAGATGATCGAGACTGGCAAACTGGCGCGCAACGGTGAAGGGTTCGCTGTAAGAGGTCGACAGCGTGCCGACCAGGCCAAGTCGGGAGGTCAGACTCGCCAGCGCCGATAAGACGGTCACCGGCTCAAAGCGATTAAGAAAATGCGGGATCGATTTCTCGTTAATATAAAGGCCGTCAGCGACGAATAAAAAGTCGAGCTTGCCCTCTTCTGCTTTTAACGCCGTCTCTTTGACGAAATCAAAATTAATACTCGCATCAGCGATAGCCGCCGGATGACGCCAGGCGGACATATTTCCGGATGCGCCATGCAATATCGTCCCCAGACGCAATTGTCGTGTTGCAGACATATTCACCTCTTAGTGGTTAAATTTGATGGAGTGCTTTTTCTGCAAGCTGCGAGAAATAGTGCGCGGCGGGCTCGATCAATGCCTCGTCCGGATTAAAGCCCGGATGATGCAGACCAAAAGGACTG
Source organism: Lelliottia sp. EB106-05-01-XG201 (assembly GCF_058791735.1). Classification (NCBI taxonomy): domain Bacteria; kingdom Pseudomonadati; phylum Pseudomonadota; class Gammaproteobacteria; order Enterobacterales; family Enterobacteriaceae; genus Lelliottia; species Lelliottia sp. EB106-05-01-XG201. Next base: position 2,259,510 of record NZ_JBYTDV010000001.1, on the reverse strand, counting down.
TTACTCCCGATACTGACGAACGCGCCAGGAATATGCTGGAGATAGACGGCAAAATCTTCGCCGCCCATATGCAGCTCCGCGTGCTGGGTTTCATAGCCGGTTTCACGCGCGACCGAAGTGGCAAAATCGGCCCAGCGCTCGTCATTCACCAGCGCCGTCGGTCCGGCGTACCAGGTAATATCAATCTGAGCGTTGAAGGCGCTGGCAAACCCGGCGGCGATCTCGCCGACGCGGGCTTTGACATTCTGCTGCACTTCGATGCGATGGGTGCGCAGCGTCCCTTCCAGCTCGACGCTTTCCGGCAGGACATTCCAGGTATTGCCGCCCTCGATGCGCGTTACGCTCAGCACCACGGAATCCAGCGTGTTGACGTTGCGGCTGGCGACGCTTTGCAGTGCGGTAACCAGCTGGCTGGCGAGGAGGATCGCGTCTGACCCTTCATGCGGACGGGCGGCGTGGGCACCCTTGCCCGTCACGCGGATCACAAACCTGTCGACGTTGGCATAAAACGGCCCGCCGCGGGTGGCAAACGCGCCGACGGGAAGGCCCGGCTCGTTGTGCATCCCAAAAATAGCGCTCACATCCTGCAACGCACCGGCGCGGACCAGGCTTTTCGCACCGCCGAAATTCTCTTCAGCGGGCTGGAACAGAATACGCACGCGACCGGGCAGCGAAGCTTCGCGAGCCTTGAGCTGCAACGCTGCACCGAGAATGACGCTGGTATGAATATCGTGGCCGCAGGCGTGCATCACCCCCGGGTTTTGCGAGCTGAATTCCACGCCGCTGCGCTCTTCGATTGGCAGCGCATCAATGTCCGCGCGCAGGGCAATTTGTTTCTGCCCTTTGCCGATCTCAGCCACAATGCCGGTGTGAAGATCGTATGGCAAAACGGTGATCCCGGCGTCCGACAGCCACTGGCGCAGACGGGCCGTGGTTTCGACTTCCTGTCCTGACAGTTCAGGATGGCGATGCAGTTCACGTCGCCAGTCAATCAGCTGTTGTCCGAGGCTCATGCCAGCACCTCCCCGGCGAATTTCGCTTGCGCCAGCAGGCGCAGGGATTGCGTGCGGGCGAGGCCGTCCGCCACGGGCGTATCGATAATAAATTCGTCGATGCCCCAGGTCTGATGCAGGGTTTCCAGCTCGTCGAGTACCGATTCCGCCGTGCCTTTGATCAGCGACTGGGCGCGACGGGCGATACGCAGCGGTTCGCTTCCCGCCTGACGCGCAAAGGCGTAGGCCTGCTCTTCACTGGCGACGGTCACCCGCTGGCCGTTCGCCAGCTCCACGCCCCACACTTCCACTTTTTCCGCCAGCGCATCGGCTTGCGCCTGGGTCGGTGCGACGATCGCCTGCACCGCCACGGTCACACTCAGCGCACTGTGGGCGCGCCAGGTTTCCAGCACCTCGCGCAGAAGATTCACATCCCCGTTGAGGTGCGCGGCAAAGACAAAGTTCCAGCCGAGTTTCGCGGCGAGCAGCGCGCTTTCCACGCTGGCACCGAGCAGGAATTTCTCCGCTGGCGCAGACGGGAGCGGTGTCGCTTTGACGCTGTCGTCCTGCTCATCCGCCGACGGGATGAGCCAGTGATTCAGCTGCGTCAGCTGATCGGCAAAATCGCCCTTCTCATCCTGATGCAAACCCACCTGCAGGGCGCGGGTGGAGAGCGGCAAACCGCCGGGCGCTTTACCGACGCCGAGATCGACGCGGCCTGGGGCAATCGAGGCCAGCACGTTGAAGTTTTCCGCCACTTTATAGGGGCTGTAATGCTGGAGCATCACGCCGCCGGAGCCGACGCGGATGTGCTTTGTCTGTCCCAGAATCCAGGCAATAAGCAGCTCAGGAGACGGGCTGGCCAGCTGAGCGGTATTGTGGTGCTCGGCAATCCAGAAGCGATGAAAACCCAGCGCTTCGGCCTGTTTTGCCAGACTTAAGGTGCGCGCCAGCGCATCGGCTGCCGTTTCGTTCACCGCGACGGGGCTTTTATCCAGAATGCTGATTCGCCAGGACATGTTGTGTTCTCGTTTGACTTAACATGTCGTCATTATTAAAGGGGGATTTCACCTCTGAGAAACAATTAATTTACATTTGGTTTGCCGGAAATCAGAAATGGAACGTCGCCCGGCGGCACTTCGTTTGCGCTGGCCTACAGGTTTCGTAGGCCGGGTAAGCGAAGCGCCACCCGGCAATAACGGCATGAGTTTCAGTTTTCGCATTCCTATTTCACTTAATATTTAACTTAAGGGAAAAATTAAATTCGCCATTAAAAATAAAGACTCTAATTGTTTTCAATTTCATTACATAAGCAAAGTTTAATAGATAAAAAATATTTAATTCAGGTGCTTTCTTGTTCACCCTGTTTTGTGGAAGAATGCGCAGGCCGTAATAAACACAACAATAACTTTTGTCTTGCCTGAATATTTTTCGGGCGGCTTCTCTGTTTTTTTTGACATCACCATGGAGTTTTTCATGAGAAATAACACTCCTGTTACACAAAGCGAGTTTTTACTTAACGAAGGGTCGACGCTGATGTCGACCACCAACACGCAAAGCCATATTACCTATGCCAACTCGGCGTTTATTGAAGCCAGTGGCTATAAAGAAGAACATCTTATTGGCGAGCCGCACAACGTCATTCGTCACCCGGATATGCCACCCGAAGCTTTTGCCGATATGTGGTTCACTTTACAGCAGGGCCAGAGCTGGACTGGGCTTGTCAAGAACCGTCGGGGTAACGGCGATCACTACTGGGTTCGCGCTAACGTCACCCCGGTGTATCAAAACGACACCCTGACCGGCTATATTTCCGTGCGGAATATTCCGCCGCGCGACGAGATAGAAGCCAGTGAAAATCTCTATCAGCGGGTCAGAAATAACCAGGTCACCCGTCATCGTTTTTATAAAGGATTACTGGTCCGTCGGGGTTTATTTTCTTTTCTTTCGCTGTTTAAAAAAATCAGCACCGCAAAAAGAGTCAATTACGGAATAGTGACCACCGCCCTGCTGGTCTTTGTTATTACATTTTTATTACCGCAAGGCGCTCTGCAAATCAGCGCGCTGCTTGCCCTCTTTATTGGGCTTGGGTTTTATCTTAATGCCCAGATTTGTCGCCCACTGAAAAAGATTGTCCATCAGATGCAGCACGTCGTTTCCGGAAGGAAACCCGCTTATTTCCATTTCGATCGCGTCGATGAAGTGGGCATGATGATGCGCCTGGTGAATCAGTCGGGGCTGAATTTAAATTCTCTGGTGGATGATGTCGGAACACAAATTGCCGGGATCAGCACCATCAGCCAGCAGGTGGCGAAAGAGGGTGCGGCGTTACAGGCGCGCTCCGAAGAGACCGCCGACGATCTGCAGCAAACCGCTGCCGCCGTGGAGGAGATCGCCAGCGCCGTACAGCAAACGGCGCAAACCGCCGGAGAAGCGATCCACATGGCGGATCGTACCAGCAGTAGCGCCCACAGCGGTGAAACGGCGATGAAGCAGACCATCGGCATGATGCAGTCGGTGTCGAAAGATAACAGCCAGATCGTGGATATCATCGGCGTGATCGACCGCATCGCCTTCCAGACCAATATTCTGGCGCTCAACGCCGCCGTGGAAGCGGCGCGTGCGGGCGAAGCGGGCCGCGGGTTTGCGGTCGTGGCCGCAGAAGTGCGCAATCTGGCCCAGCATTCGGCGTCGGCGGCGAAAGAGATCAAAACCTTGATCGAGAAGAACGTCGCCAGCGTCAACGCCGGTGTGGCGATGGTCGAGCAGACCGAAACCCATCTCACGGCGATGATTGGCAACGTGCTACAGGTGACGTCGCTGATCAAAGAGATCGGCCATGCGACTCAGGAACAGACCCTGGCCCTGACGCTGATCAACGAGTCCATCTCCCGCATCGGCGTGATGACCCACAACAATACGGGGATGGTCGATAACGTCACCGGGGCCGCGAATCACCTGACGGAGCGCACCACGCGGCTACAGCAGGCGATTGCTGTGTTTGGCGGTTAACGCCCCTGATACTCCTCGTCACTCACCTTTTCCAGCCACTCCACCGGGCTACCGTTCACGGATTCGGCGATAGCAATGTGCGTCATCGCGGTCTGTGAACTGGCTCCGTGCCAGTGTTTCACGCCGGGCGGTATCCACGCGATATCGCCCTGATTCAGCGCTTGCGCCTCCTGGCCCCACTCCTGCAGCCAGCCGCGTCCCTGCGTCACAATCAGAGTCTGCCCCAGCGGATGGGTGTGCCATGCGGTGCGCGCGCCGGGTTCAAAGGTCACCGTAGCACCGCCCACGGACGCCGGTTCTGTTGCCTGAAACGGCGCGTCAATACGCACCGTTCCGCTAAACCACGCCTCCGGGCCACGCACTGAAGGTAACGAACCACTTCGGATAATTTTCATGCTGCCTCCTGTTTTGCTGATGCGTTAACAGTAGCGCAATCCCGGAGGCAGCATTAGACTGCATAATCAGAAAGGAACCATGAATGTAATTCATATATCTGGGGTTATTCCGTGCTGAAAGACAATTTTAACGATCTGCTGTCGTTTATGGTGGTGGCCCGCGAGCGCAGCTTTACCCGTGCCGCCGCGCAGCTGGGGGTGTCGCAGTCGGCGTTAAGCCACGCGATGCGCAATCTCGAAGCGCGTCTGGATATGCGGTTGCTCACCCGAACTACCCGCAGCGTGGCTCCGACCGAGGCGGGCGAGCAGCTATTTATGCGCTTAAGCCCTCATCTGCTGGAGATCGAACAGGAGCTGACCGCCCTGCGCGATATGCGCGACAAACCCGCAGGGAATATTCGTATCACCGCCGGGGAGCACGCCATGGCGGCGGTGCTGTGGCCGGTGCTGAAACCCTTTATGGCGCAATACCCCGACATTCACATTGAAGTCACCGTGGACAACGGCCTGACGGATATCGTCGATGGGCGTTTCGATGCGGGCGTGCGGCTGGGCGAGCAGATCGCCAAAGATATGATTGCGGTGCGTATCGCGCCGGATATGCGCATGGTGGTAGTGGGATCGGCGGACTATTTCTCACATTTCGGCGTGCCGGACTCGCCCGAACAGCTGGCGAATCACCGCTGCATCAATATGCGCCTGCCGACGCTCGGCGGGCTGTATGCCTGGGAGTTTGAAAAGGACGGGCGGGAACTGCGGGTCCGGGTGGACGGTCAGCTGACGTTAAACAACCTGCCGCAGCGCATCGATGCCGCCGTGGCAGGTCTGGGGCTGGCGTATGTCCCGGAAGATACGGTGCAGGACGCGATCGCTGACGGACGGTTAATTCCGGTATTGCAGGACTGGAGCCCTTATTTCGACGGCTACCACCTTTATTATCCGAGCCGTCGTCAGCACACCACCGCGTTTTCCCTGCTTGTTGACGCCCTGCGCCAGAGATAAATTACTTCCCGACGCGCGCCTGCAGATGCTGCGGGTAACGCTCTCCCACTACGTCAATGCTGGCCAGCGCCTGATTAATGCGCGCCAGCGCTTCCGGTGACAATGTCACGTTGACGCTGCCCAGATTCTCCTCCAGACGATGCAGTTTGGTGGTGCCCGGGATTGGCACAATCCACGGCGCTTTCGCGAGCAGCCACCCCAGCGCGATTTGCGCCGCCGTCACGCCCTGCTCGGCGGCCAGCCGTTGCACCACGTCGACCAGCTGTTGATTGGCCTGCCGCGAGGCTTCGCTAAAGCGCGGTACGACGTTGCGGAAATCGCTGCTGTCAAAGGTGGTCTGGGCGTTGATCGCCCCGGTCAGGAAGCCTTTCCCCAGCGGGCTGAAGGGCACAAAACCGATGTTCAGCTCCTCAAGCAGAGGTAAGATCGCCTGCTCCGGCTCGCGCCACCACAGGGAATATTCGCTTTGCAGCGCTGTCACCGGGCACACCGCATGGGCACGACGGATGGTCTCGACGCCCGCTTCCGACAGACCAAAGTGCTTCACTTTACCCTCGGCAATCAGATCGGCAATGGTCCCGGCGACGTCTTCCACCGGAACATCCGGATCGACGCGGTGCTGATAATAGAGGTCAATGACATCCGTTTTCAGGCGTTTCAGCGAGCCTTCAATCGCCGCACGAATATGTTCAGGGCGGCTGTTGAGTACCTGGCCCGGCTGATCGCAGTCAAAACCGAATTTGGTCGCAATCACCACTTTGTCGCGCAGCGGGGCCAGCGCTTCGCCCACCACCTCTTCGTTGGTGTACGGGCCGTAGATTTCGGCGGTATCGAAAAAGGTCACGCCGCGATCCACCGCCGCGCGGATAAGGTTAATCGCCTGCGTCTTGTCCGTCGCCGGACCGTAGCCGAAACTTAAGCCCATACATCCCAGCCCCAGGGCCGAAACTGTTAAACCATTTTGTCCGAGTTGTCGCTGTTGCATCTGTTGACCTCATGCGTTTTCGTAATGAACGCTGTTACTGTAGAGGGAACAGCTCATGAGGACTACAGCGCAGAAAAGCTTGTGCTTATGAATTCAGCTCATCAATACCATTGAGCAACTATTAAGCACAACTGATGATTAAAGCAGCAGTGAATCGGATGTTTTGCCTGGAAACTGTTCACCATTCAGCACGTTGTCACCCCCGTCTGCTCTGACCACACGCATTCATTCGATCCGTATCACTTTCAGGCCGGTTATATTTTGCGTCGCTTATGGATTGCGGGTAGGATGCTTCGCCATGTTTTGCCTTATCCATACGCAGAATGACTGGAAAGGCGGCATCTGGCTGCGCAGAAGCAATCGATTGGTCTGCTGACGGCCATGTACGGGCATCCCTAAGATGATTCAGACAGGTAAACAGGTATCTCAATGAAAACAAGCAATAAAAACGCAGCCGATCATCACGCTGCGAAACGTCGCTGGTTGAACTCTCACGAAGAGGGCTATCACAAGGCGATGGGTAACCGTCAGGTACAGATGATCGCCATCGGTGGCGCCATCGGTACGGGGCTGTTTTTAGGTGCAGGCGCACGTCTGCAAATGGCTGGCCCGGCTCTGGCACTGGTCTATCTGGTGTGCGGGATTTTCTCCTTCTTTATTTTGCGTGCCCTCGGCGAGCTGGTCTTGCACCGCCCTTCCAGCGGCAGCTTTGTCTCATATGCCCGTGAGTTTCTCGGCGAAAAAGCCGCCTACGTGGCGGGCTGGATGTACTTCGTTAACTGGGCGATGACCGGGATTGTCGATATCACCGCCGTTGCGCTGTATATGCACTACTGGGGCGCGTTCGGCGATGTCCCGCAGTGGATGTTTGCCCTTGGCGCGCTGGCGATTGTCGGCACCATGAACATGATTGGCGTGAAGTGGTTCGCCGAGATGGAGTTCTGGTTTGCGCTGGTCAAAGTGCTGGCGATTGTGATCTTCCTGGTGGTGGGTACCGTGTTCCTCGGCAGCGGTAAACCGCTCGACGGCGGCGCGACCGGCTTCCATTTGATTACCGATAACGGCGGTTTCTTCCCGCACGGCCTGTTGCCTGCCCTGGTGCTGGTTCAGGGCGTCGTGTTTGCCTTCGCCTCGATCGAGCTGGTCGGAACGGCGGCGGGCGAATGTAAAGATCCGCAGACCATGGTGCCAAAAGCGATCAACAGCGTGATCTGGCGTATCGGTCTGTTCTACGTCGGCTCCGTGGTGCTGCTGGTTCTGCTCCTGCCGTGGAACGCCTATCAGGCGGGTCAGAGCCCGTTCGTCACCTTCTTCTCGAAGCTGGGCGTGCCTTACGTGGGCAGCATCATGAACATCGTGGTACTGACCGCAGCGCTCTCCAGCCTGAACTCGGGTCTGTACTCGACGGGCCGTATCCTGCGCTCCATGTCGATGGGCGGTTCCGCGCCGAAGTTCATGTCAAAAATGAGCAAACAGCAGGTGCCGTACGCGGGCATTCTCGCCACGCTGGTGGTGTACGTCTTTGGCGTGTTCCTGAACTATCTGGTGCCGTCTCAGGTGTTTGAGATCGTCCTGAACGTAGCGGCCATCGGCATTATCGCCTCCTGGGCGTTTATCGTGGTGTGCCAGATGCGCCTGCGTAAAGCAATCAAAGAAGGCAAAGCGGCGGACGTGAGCTTCAAAATGCCGGGCGCTCCGGTGACCTCGTGGCTGACTCTGCTGTTCCTGTTCAGCGTGCTGGTGCTGATGGCGTTTGACTATCCGAACGGCACCTACACCATCGCCACGATCCCGCTGCTGGCTATCCTGCTCATTATTGGCTGGTTTGGTGTGCGTAAACGCGTGAACGAGATCCACAGCACCGCGCCGGTGCTGGCGGAAGAACAACCGCAAGAAACTCACAAGCCCGCGCAGGTCTTGTAGGTCGGGTAAGGCGAAGCCGCCACCCGACAACAATAAAAAAGGAAGGCATATGCCTTCCTTTTTTTTGCCCGGCGGCGCTACGCTTGCACGGGCCTACAACGACAACACCCTGTTACAACACGATGCGAATCACGTCGTCGGGCTGGGTTGCTTCCTGCTGGCGGGTGGATTTCTGCTTCACCGTCACGTACAGGGTTTTACCGTCGGCGGACAGCGTCAGGCTGTTCGGGAAGGTTGGCGTATCAATGGTTTTGGTGACTTGGTAGGTTTTCGCGTCGATCACGCTGACTTTACCCGCTTCGCGATGCGTCACATACGCTTCGTTGCGCGCCGGGTTAAACAGCACCGCCAGGGACTCAGGTGCCGCGATTTTCTCGATCACGCTCCCGTCTTTCAGATTCACCACCAGCACTTCCGGCTGTTTGGAATCGGTCAGGAACGCGCGCTGCCCTTTGGTGTCCAGGCTCAGGTTCAGGTAGAAATGCTCTTTCCCGTCGTCCTGCACTTTTTTGCGGCTCAGCACTTTGTTCGTGGCCGTATCGATGGTGATCAGCTCGCCGTCGGCGTTAGTGCTGTACAGACGTTTTGCCGCGGCATCCAGCGCCAGACCGGTGCTGAACGCGCCGGTGTTAGCGATAGTCTCTTTCAGTTTCAGCGTTTCGCCGTCGACCACCCAGATCACGCTCTCTTTGCCGATCCCGGTGATATACACCGTGTTGGTAGTGTCATCGGCCACCAGTTCGCGCGGCTGCAGCGGCTTCACGGTGTCGCTGCGTTTGCGATCGTCCAGCACCAGACGCCCTTTCACGTCGCCGGTTTTGGCGTCGATGGCGGTCACGGCGCTGTTGGTGGTGTTACCAAACCACAGGGTCTGAGTGGCGCTGTTGATAGTCGCGCCGAACGGTTTTAAATCGTTATGAATGGCCTGCGTCACTTCCAGCGTGACGGGATCAAGACGGTAAACCACGCCACCTTTATCCGTTTTACGGCTTTGCGTGGTGGCCACCCACAGGGCATTTTCCTGCTGGCTGACAGCCATTTCGTAAGCGCCTTTACCGACCGCTTTTCGCAGCATCTCTTCTGCAGCATGAACATTAAACGAACCCGCTACCAGCAGTGAACCCAGCAGTAAAGAACCACGCAGACGCGGCGAGCACAGATGACGTAATGACATGACGACTCCCTTTGATAAAAAATGTGTAATGCCGACATTGCTTCCCTGAGACGAAGTCATCGCTCCGCCCTGTTTTATTGTTGAGAATAGTAATCATTATTCACCGGAATGTGGAGCCTTTGTTTCCTCTTTCGCGCTTCGTTTCGTTTTTATCTACACTTCTGTTAACGCAATGTGCTGTTAAAGTTTTCAAAACTTTTACAAAAGATTTACCATACGCGCACGTGTTCCATTTGGTTCGTTTTTTCCCATAACCGGCTTTTATTCATGAAAATCATCTCTGCCCGTCAGGCTTCGCTCTCCCTGCTGTGGATACCGATCGTCTTAACCCCTGCCGCCGCGCTGGCTGCACAAGAGCAAACGATGATCGTCAGCGCCACGCCGCAGACCGTTTCCGAGCTTGATACCCCCGCCGCCGTCAGCGTGGTCAACGGGGACGATATGCGTCAGGCCGCGCCGCGCATCAACCTTTCAGAATCCCTCGGCAGCGTGCCGGGTTTACAGATCCAGAACCGACAGAACTACGCTCAGGACCTGCAGCTCTCGATGCGCGGCTTCGGCGCGCGCTCAACCTTCGGCGTGCGCGGCATTCGTATGTATGTCGACGGCATTCCGGCGACGATGCCGGACGGTCAGGGGCAAACCTCAAACATCGATCTCTCCAGCATCGACAGCGTCGAAGTGCTGCGCGGCCCGTTCTCTGCCCTGTACGGCAACGCCTCGGGCGGCGTGATCAATATCGCCAGCCAGACCGGGCAACAGCCGCCGACCATTGAGGCGAGCAGCTATTACGGCAGCTACGGCACCTGGCGCTACGGCCTGAAAGCCACCGGCGCGATGGGCGACGGCACGCACGCGGGCGACGTGGATTACACCGTGTCGACCACCCGTTTCACCACCCAGGGCTATCGCGATCACAGCGGCGCGCGCAAAAATCTGGCAAACGCCAAACTGGGCGTGCGCATTGATGACGCCAGCAAACTGACGCTAATTTTTAACAGCGTCGATATGAAAGCCAACGATCCGGGCGGACTCGATTATCAGGAGTGGCGCGACAACCCGCGTCAGTCGCCGCGCGCCGACCAGTACAACACCCGCAAAACCATCAAGCAGACCCAGGCGGGCCTGCGCTATGAGCGTCAGCTGACAGAGCAGGACGATCTCAGCGTGATGATGTACGCCGGTGAGCGCGAAATGACGCAGTACCAGTCGATTCCGTACCAGCCGCAGTTGAAAGAGACCCACTCCGGCGGGGTGATCGACATGCAGCGCCACTATCAGGGCGTGGATACCCGCTGGACCCATCGCGGTGAACTGCTGGTCCCGGTCACTTTCACCACCGGTCTGAACTACGAAAACATGAGCGAAGATCGTCGCGGGTACGAAAACTTCGTCATGAACAACGGCGTGCCAGAATACGGCGTCAAAGGCGATAAACGTCGCGATGAACGTAACCTGATGTGGAACGTCGATCCCTATCTGCAAACCAGCTGGCAGCTGACGCAAAAACTCTCCCTGGATGCGGGCGTGCGCTACAGCTCCGTGTGGTTTGATTCCAACGATCATTACGTGCAGGGCGCCAACGGGGATGACAGCGGCGACGCGAGCTATCACAAATGGCTGCCTGCCAGCTCGTTAAAATACGCCATCACCGATGCGTGGAATGTCTACGCTGCCGCCGGTCGCGGGTTCGAAACGCCGACCATCAATGAACTCTCCTACCGTTCCGGCAACCAGAGCGGGCTGAACTTCGGCCTGAAACCGTCCACCAACAATACCTACGAAGTGGGCAGCAAAACCCGCGTCGGCAATGGTCTGTTGACGGCGGCGCTGTTCCGCACCGATACGGATGATGAGATCGTGGTAGACGCCAGCTCCGGCGGTCGCACCAGCTATAAAAACGCCGGGAAAACCCGTCGTCAGGGCGTCGAGCTTTCTCTCGATCAGCAGTTTGCCGAGAACTGGAAGCTGAAAATGGCGTGGACGTATCTGGATGCAACCTACCGCACCAACGTCTGCTCCGACGCCGACTGTAACGGCAACCGTATGCCGGGCATCGCCCGCAATATGGGTTACGCGTCATTCGGCTGGCAGCCGGAAGAAGGCTGGTACGCTGGCTCCGATGTACGCTACATGAGCGACATCATGGCGGACGATGAAAACACCGCCAAAGCCCCTTCCTACACCGTGGTCGGCCTGAATACGGGCTACAAATTCAACTACGGCAACTGGGGAATGGACCTCTTTGGTCGCGTCGATAATCTGTTCGACAAAGAGTATGTCGGATCGGTCATCGTAAACGAATCCAATGGCCGCTACTACGAACCGGCTCCGGGACGCAATTACGGCGTGGGGATGTCGGTTTCCTATCGTTTTGAGTAACGCACGTTGAGTGGTTAAATATAATACCTTCCCGGAAGATCAATTCTTCCGGGAAATAGTTCACCACTGGGATAGTGATAACAATAAATTAAAACCGTATTTAATCGTTCCTTAATTAAAATATTGCTGCAATAAAAGCGCCGTCGACCCGTCAATCAGTTTATCTATCGCTTTATCACAGGCCACCGCGTCGCGACGCTCAAGGGCATTCAGCAGATCGTCATAGCGGTAGGAATATTTTGTGATGTCGTGAACGTCTTCATAGAGATAATTAAAGCAAGGGCCAATACGCACCCAAAGTTGCTCAATCATCGCCGTTAAGGTTGGCATCTGGGCGTATTCATACAGTCGGAAGCGAAACGCACGATTGGCATGTAAGGCGCGCTGCGCCTCGCCATTACGCATCGCCGAATGGAATTTTTCAGCCAGATCCCGTAATTCCAGCATCTTGCTGTCGGTCATATTTTCGCAGGCGGCAGCGACGGCCATAGTTTCCAGTTGCTTTCGAATAGCGTTAATTTCGTTATAACGATCGAGCGTAATCTCCGGCACCAGAAAGGCCTGCGCCGGGGTGGCGTGCAGGGCTCCGGCGGAGACCAGTCGTAACAGCGCTTCGCGAACGGGAGTGATGCTGGTGCCTAATTTATCCGCAATCTCTTTGGTAATTAGCCTCGCGCCTGGCTTGAGCGCTCCGGCAATCAACGCCCCTTTCAGGCTCACCTCAACTTGCATCGTGAGGCTCAAGCGTTGTGCTTTTTCTAAATGTTCCAATTCAAGCATGTTCATTTCCTTCAGCTTAAAAATAAGCGCTATTCACCGCCCCGTTTTGACCTAAACGGGACTTGTCAGATATATCCTGTATCTTCACGCTGGTATTGGAATGACGCAAAAAGTTTCAAAACCAAAAATTATGCAATTTTTTTGCCCTCGGCTCACCGAATCCGGTATGGCCGATCGCTATGCTGGTATTATTAAAGACATTATAGTCAAACTTTAAGAATATATTATGGCGGGGATTCCCGCCATAATATGTACAATTAGTTATCCTTCGCGACGCGAATCACGACTTTGCCGAAGTTTTTGCCTTCGAGCATGCCGATGAAGGTTTCCGGCGCATTTTCCAGCCCGTCAGTCACCTGTTCGCGATACTGAATTTTGCCCTCTTTGATCCAGCGCCCCATCTCTTCCTGGAACTCCTGAATGCGATGCCCGTAGTCCTGACCGATGATAAAGCCCTGCATGCGGATACGTTTTTTGAGCAGCGTCCCCATCAGGAGCGGCAAGCGGTCCGGCCCGTCCGGCAGTGAGGTGGCGTTATAGCCGCTTACCAGGCCGCACACCGGCACGCGCGCCGAGGTATTCAGCAGCGGGAGTACCGCATCAAAGACCTTGCCGCCGACGTTTTCATAATAGACGTCGATGCCTTTCGGGCAGGCTTTCGCCAGCTGTTCGGCAAAATCATCCGCATGATGGTCCAGACACTGGTCAAACCCGAGCACCTCGACTGCATGACGGCATTTCTCTGCACCGCCTGCGACGCCAACCACATAGCAGCCTTTGATCTTACCGATCTGCCCGACGGTCGCCCCGACCGGCCCGGTGGCCGCCGCAACGACCAGCGTCTCGCCCGCTTTCGGCTGGCCGATATCCAGCAGCCCCATGTAGGCGGTAAAGCCTGGCATCCCCAGCACACCCAGCGCCCAGGAAGGATGTTCGACTTCTTCGCCCAGCTTGACGAGGCCCGTGCCGTCAGAGAGCTCGAACTCCTGCCAGCCGCTGTAACCCAACACCCACTCGCCCGCTTTAAATTTCGGATGGTTCGACTGCTCGACGCGACTGACCGTGCCGCCGACCATCACCGCACCAATCTCGACCGGCGGTGAATAGGACGGCGCATCGCTCATGCGGCCCCGCATGTAAGGATCAAGCGACAGCCAGACGGTACGCAGCAACAGTTGCCCTTCCGCTGGCGTCGGGATCGGCTGCTCTTCTAAGCGAAAATTATCCGCCACCGGCGCACCGTGCGGACGAGAGGCCAGCACCAGACGGCGGTTTGTGTTTGCAGATTGACTCATGGATTGCTCCTCAGTTGCGCAAATGTCCTTAGAGACTAGCGCCTGTTTTCGACAACTGCCTTACCATTACGAGCCAGACTGATTCAGGCGCACCACCAGATAAACACAGGATTCCTGCGTCTCATTGATGAAGCGACAGTCGTTCGGCGGCCCCAGTTCCAGACAATCTCCGGCCTGCATCTCATGGCGTGTATCGCCTTCCTGAAACACCAGCTCGCCGGACTGAAGCCAGATCAGCTGCCGCGCCAGCGCATACGACGACGCAGGCATAGGCACGTCGCTCCCGCCGGGAAGCTCGACCTGCACCAAATCGATCGGTAAATCCGTGCGTGGTGACACGTGGCGTCGCAGATAATGCGTTTGCGGGTCGCGCCACACGGGCTGGTTGGCGAAGCGCAGCAGTTTGCCCTCCTGCATCTCGGCGCGGGCAATCAGGGTCGACATGCTGATGCCGAACGCACCAGAAAGCCGCGCCAGAAGCGTCGCGGTTGGGCTGCTTTCGCTGCGTTCAATTTTGTGGATCATCGCGCGTGAGACGCCTGCCCGTTCAGCAAGCTCGCGAAGAGACCAGCCGCGCGACTCGCGTTCGACCCGAATGCGCGCGCTAATCCGTTGATTCATATCGTCTGGCATAGTGTTCATATCGTCATACTATAGTGTATGGACCCGATTTCAATGGCATTGTCATAACAAAAAAATATGTCTTATAACATTAAGGATCAAGAGTACAGAAAATAAAGGCAATAAATTTAACAGTATGACACACTACCAAAATCTAAAAATACAAGCATAGTTCCCTCTAATTAGGGAAGTTTTGCCATTTCATTACAGAGTTGTGCAAATGCCCCTCCATAGTAATAAACCCCAGAATTGTCATCCAGCTCCTTAAATAAATCGCAAGAAGCTTCATGATTACGTATTGCACTATCTTTACTACGACTAATTATAATGGTTTCTTTGTCGACGCTATCGGCATCTAAAAAGGATTTCAATAAAAAACGTATAATATGGTCTTCCGATGGAAAAGAATACCCGATGAAAATAAGAAGATCTGACGCCCTTAATTTATTAGATGACTTTATAAAAACATTTTTGAAGTATTTGTCATCATATATTTGCTCATTTGACGGAAGTATAATGTTAGGACTAAGCGAAGCTTGTTCAATTGAATTATAATCAACTTTGAATATATCACCTTGACTTACAACTTCAAACCCTCCGTTAAGCTTAAATAAACTAATTCCTTTTGAGGAAGGGCATTGTACTTTCCCATCTATATGTACTGGATGCCCACGTAAAATTGATTTTTTACATTTTAAGGAATGAAGTATTCTATCAATTACTATGTCATAATTAGTTGTTATAACATTAATATTGCAGCTTAGGCTTAACTTGTCAAAAAAAGATAAAATGTCTTTTTGAGATGTTCTAATCCTTGAAGGTAATTTTAATTCAGCCTCCTTAATTCCAACTTTGTCAAAAAATCTTTTCTTAATGTAGGCTTTGATTTCAGATTCAAAAAAATCAATGGTATGTTTATCAAGATGAGATGGCAATAAACTCGGATATCTCCTGTAAATATCCATTGTATACTTAAACATTTTAAAAACATTTGATTTATCTGTGTCGGAAGCATTATCATCTGCCCACTTTAATGACAACGAATCAAATAAATCGAAAAATTTATACTCCGCTCTTTCTTTTGCAGCATCTTTCTCTGAAATAGAAAATATCTCATTACTTAAAGGATAGTCGTTACTCCAAGCCTTTGAAAAACCGGCACCAAGGAATATGGAAACATTTTTCCCTTTTGCCTTTGTTAAAATTGACTCAACACTTGTTAATTCGCAACTAACCACACCAGAACGAGGTGTGTCATAATCAAATGTTCTGCTAGTCATACGAACTATTCCTTGTCTAAAAATGCCGGTAACATTCCAAATTCGCCACGGAAGTATTTAGCTGAAATTTTCGAGTCTTTTCTTACCGAGAATGATGAAGCGTTTACTATGTGTGAAGACATATCTGAATCTTTGTATATTATATTTAACTCATCACGTCTAATGCAATCATCCAATAAAGCTATATTATGTGTTGAAAACACAAACTGACTTCCATCACCATTTTCAGCACAAGTATAATCAATTACCATTTTTACAAGTGCATTGGCTAAGGAATGATGTATTGAAGAATCAATTTCATCTACAAATATGCTAAATCCAACATCCTTCGCCCATAAAAAAACACTTAAAAATGCAAGGATATTTAGTGTGCCATTTGAAAAAAAGAATTCTCTGGCACCAGGAGGAATTGTAGTAACACCTTCATCAAGATTATCTATCACATAAATAAATCTATGATGTCCATCGCTACTGGAAGGAGTAAACTCAACACGATTAATGTGCAGCGGGAAAGATTTTATATAATGATTGTACATTAAAAGAAAACTATTAACATACTCTGCATTGTCATTCTCATTAGAAATTAGTTTGTTATGAAGTTGTTCCTCTATGAAATTTATTTCACGTTCAGGGTCCTCAGATTCATATGCAATATGTGAGTATCCCCACTCAACAATTGAATTCAATTCGGGAATTTCAAGGGAATTAGCGAACGTGACGACAGCACCACTATCCTTAAGGACCGGCTTTATTAAAGTCTCATGTTTTTTATATTCGGCTTTCTTGAATGATAGTTGTCCTTCTAACCTTTCAAAAATACATGACTCTTTCGCACCTTTCTTTATTGGCCGACTAAATAAATATTCACTTACTATCATTTTATTAAGTACAGAAACGCCATAGCGGAGGAAGTTTTTATTTTCTGAATCAGTAATAATTATTTCATAACTAGTAGGTTTTGCTATGTTTTCTTTTGAAAAGATATATGGCAGATGTAATTCATGTAGTGTGTTGTAAGTTATTCCTGAAGAAAACTTCTCTACCGCATCGAAAAGTTGTGTCTTACCAACTCCGTTCCCACCAATCACTGAACAAATTTTGTTCACGCGAAGACCATTTTCTAATTCAATGGTATGTTTAGGAAATTCATCACCCATGGAGGAAACAAAGCTTAAACTTTGTTCATCTCGGAAGCTCTTAAAATTGCGTAATGAAAAGTTAATGAGCAAAGTGAAACTCCTTTTTTTGTGATTTTGATGCAAAAAAACCAATTTCAACTCTAAATCACAGGCTAAGAATGTCAAGAAGTCATTCTATCAACGAGCATTTTAGTATCTGAGTGATGGTGGGCGAATACTATTTATAAACATGATTCTATTAAATCCGATAACATAGTAAACTATTCGTACCACTATAGTGAACAACACATTCCGAGGTTCCGATGATTATTCGTCACGCCAGCAAAGAAGATTGCGCCGCTATCGGCGAGATATACAACCACGCGGTGCTGCATACCGCGGCGATCTGGAACGATACCACCGTTGACACGGATAACCGTATTGCCTGGTTCGAAGCGCGCACGCTGATGGGCTACCCGGTGCTGGTGAGCGAAGAAAATGGCGTGGTGACGGGGTATGCCTCGTTCGGCGACTGGCGCGCCTTCGACGGGTTCCGCCACACGGTCGAGCATTCGGTCTACGTTCACCGGGATCATCAGGGAAAAGGCATTGGCCGCGAGCTGATGAAACAGCTGATCGTTGAAGCGCGCACTATCGGCAAACACGTGATGGTGGCGGGTATTGAGGCGCAAAATCAGGCCTCGATTCATCTGCATGAAACGCTCGGGTTTGTCACTACCGGGCAGATGCCGCAGGTCGGCACTAAATTTGGCCGCTGGCTGGATCTGACGTTTATGCAGCTCCAGCTCGACGAGCGCAACGATCCGGACGCCATCTGATGAATCAGTCCCTGACGCTGGTTTTTCTGGTGGCGGCCGGAATCGGCCTGGTGGTGCAGAACACGTTGATGGTGCGCATCACCCAGTCGTCATCGACGATTTTGATCGCCATGCTGCTGAACTCTCTGGTCGGTATTGTGCTGTTTGTCAGCATTTTGCTGATTAAAAACGGCGTGGCAGGCTTTAGCGAACTGGCGTCGACGATCCGCTGGTGGACGTTGATTCCGGGACTGTTAGGGTCGTTTTTTGTCTTTGCCAGCATCAGCGGCTATCAGTACGTCGGCGCGGCGACCACGATTGCGGTGCTGGTCGCCAGTCAGCTGATTGGCGGGCTGGTGATGGACGTGCTAAAAAGCCAGGGGATCCCGCTGCGGGCGCTGATTGGCCCGGTCTGCGGGGCTGTCCTGCTGGTGATAGGCGCCTGGCTGGTGGCGAGACGCCAGTTCTGAACCTTACAGAATCGAGCCGCCCTGGGTCAGGTGCTCATGGCGGGCTTCTGCTTCTTCTTTGTGCTGTTTGCCGTGGTGGGCGATGGTGTTGCGCAGACGCTGCTGCTGGGCGTAACGATCTTCGCGGGTGAGTTCGGTGTCTTCGCTGAGCTCGACCAGCAGTTCGTT
The DNA here is from genome assembly GCF_058791735.1 of Lelliottia sp. EB106-05-01-XG201. NCBI lineage: Bacteria > Pseudomonadati > Pseudomonadota > Gammaproteobacteria > Enterobacterales > Enterobacteriaceae > Lelliottia > Lelliottia sp. EB106-05-01-XG201. Next base: position 2,241,095 of record NZ_JBYTDV010000001.1, on the reverse strand, counting down.
CATGTGGGTGATAACACTCTCTTCCACCGCCGCATCCACGCGGGCAATCACTTCATCTAAATGTGACATTGTCACTCCTTGTTAACTGAGTTTGCCGGGTGGCGGCTGCGCCTTACCCGACCTACGGGTTCTGTGCGTTCTTTTTTGTCGGGTGGCGGCTTCGCCTTACCCGACCTACGGGCTCTGTGCGATCTTTTTCTCGGGTGGCGGCTGCGCCTTACCCGACCTACGGGTTCTGTGCGGTCTTTTTGTCGGGTGGCGGCTTCGCCTTACCCGACCTACGGGTTCTGCGCGGTCTTGTAGGCCCGGTAAGCGCAGCGCCACCGGGCATTTTAGGCCGCACCGCCCCTACAAATACTGAAATGTTAATTCAACTTCGCTTTCGAGAAATCGCTGCCCATCAGGCTCACGCTATAACCCGTCACATTGCTGCGCGTGGCGTAGAACGTTTTGCCGTTTGCCAGCGCAATCCACGGAGCCTGCTGATAGAACATCTCCTGCGCCTGGCCGTACAGCGCCGCGCGCTGCGCCGGATCGCTGGTCAGCTTCGCTTTCTCGACCAGGTCATTATACCCCTTGTCGCACCAGCGCGCGGCATTGGAGCCGGTCTTGATGCTGTTGCAGCCCAGCAGCACATCGGCAAAGTTATCCGGGTCACCATTATCCGACATCCAGCCGAACAGCGCCGTATCGTGCTCGCCTTTGCGCATTCCGGAGAGATACTCGCCCCACTCGTAAGAGACAATTTTCGCCTTCACGCCGACCTTCGCCCAGTCGCTCTGAATCATCTCCGCGATGCGCTTCGAGTTCGGGTTATACGGACGCTGAACCGGCATCGACCACAGCGTCACTTCCGCGCCCTTCTCCAGCCCCGCCTGCTTCAGCAGCGCTTTCGCTTTCTCGGGATCATAGCTGTAATCCTTCAGGTCCTTTTTATACCCGAGCATATTTGGCGGGATCGGCGATTTCGCCACCGTACCGGAGCCCATAAACACTGCGTTCACAATGGCGGTTTTATCCGTTGCATAGTTCAGCGCCTGGCGCACCAGCACGTTATCAAACGGCTTTTTCTCGGTGTTGAACGCCAGATAGCCGACGTTCAGTGCATCCACGGAGTGCAGCGTCAGGTCTTTGTTTTTCTTAATCACGTCAAACTGCACCGGCGAAGGCGCAGGAATGATCTGGCATTCGTTGGTTTGCAGCTTCGCCAGACGCGTTTCGACGTTAGGCGTGATGGAGAAAATCAGGTGTTTGGTCGGCACTTCGCCGTCCCAGTAGTTCGGGTTAGCGACGTAGCGGATCAGGGAATCGACTTTATACTGCTGCAGCACGTACGGGCCGGTGCCGATTGGCCAGGTATCGACGTTTTCCGGCGTCCCTTTTTTAAGCATCACGTCCGCGTATTCCGCAGACAAAATGGAGGCGAAATCCATTCCCCAGTCGGCGAGGAACGCCGCGTTCGGCTCGTTCAGCACAAACTGGACATGATAATCATCGACTTTTTTGACCTCCTGGATCAGTTTGTCCAGGCCGACGTCATTGAAATATTCGTAATTCCCCTGCGAAACGTTGTGATACGGATGCTTAGGGTCTTTCTGACGCAGCACCGAGAAAATAACGTCATCGGCGTTAAAATCGCGGGTCGGTTTGAAGAATTTATTGCTGTTAAATTTCACGCCTTTACGTAGCGTAAAGGTATAGGTTTTGCCGTCCGGAGAGATAGTCCAGGACTCCGCTAGCGAAGGAACCGCGGTGTTTTTCACCGGATCAAAATTGATCAGACGGTTGTAAAGCACCTGGGAGCTGGCCACGAACGACGGGCCGGAGCTGGCGATTTGTGGGTTAAACGACTCCGGTGATGCCTCGGAGCAGTAAATAATCGTATCTGTGTTTGCCGCCCATGCGGCGCTTGCCGGTAAGAGAGTGCTCAGCGCCAGCGCGAGCAGCGTTTTCCCTGTGGTCATGGTTATAAGCCTTATGATTTTTATATATAGAACCACAATAACAGCACAGGCCCGAGTGAGTGGCAAATAACGAAACACGCTCAGGTTATTCTAAAGGCGTCATTTTTGCTGGTTTAACAGACAGCCCGCGCGCAGTGATTTGTCTTAAGTGTGCTGCTTCGTCAAGCACTAATGCCGCTTTCTATCCTGTAAGAAATCGCCGCTTTTAGCGTCTTCTCGTCCGTTTGCTTGCATTCCGGTTTGGTTAAAGTAATGGGGTGAAGAAGTCTACAGGACCAAATCGTGGCAAAAACACTTTTACGCAGCGGTAATCTCGATGATTTTCAGGCCGTTGGCGGCGGCGGACAGGCCGTATTTGAATCAGCACTACAAATCCGTGAAGCGCTTCGTCTGCGCAAGCAGCAGGCGATAGTCGATTGTCTGGCAATCCCGCAGGTCAACGACGGCGGCGACCGGGTGGACTGGTATGCGCCGCTGGATGGCGATATTGCGAGCTGGAATGCCGCCGATGAAGACGAACGTTTTCGCGCCCTGCGCTATCTGGAGAACACCCTCTCCAGCGTCGAGTCGCTGAGTAAAAAGAGCCTCCAGTCGCCAAAAACCGCTCAGCAGCTGTTTGGTTCCCTGCTCTCAAAAGCGTTCCAGTTCCCGAGTGAAAACTTCCTGTTCCTCGTCGACGGCAAGCCGGTTATCACCTTTTGGGGGTTCGTGAACCTCAATGAAAACGCGCGCGACGATGTGCTCGACTGCCTGCGCGAATCCCTCAAGCCGGAACCGATGCCCGCGCCAGTCGAAGAGCCGGAGCCCGAAGAGCCCGCGCCGACCATTGTGTTTGAACAGGCCGACGCGCCGCTTATCGCCCCGCCGCCTGTGGTTCGTGTCACCGAAGACGATCTCTATTCCGCCGAACCTGCGCCGCAGGTGGTTCCAGAAGTGGCCGCTCCTGCAGAGCCTGCACCTGCGGTTATCCGCAAGAAGCGCCGCGTTCCGCTCTGGTCCCTGCCTGTGGCCGCTGTGATTGTCGCCGCCGTGGCCGCGCCGCTGCTGTGGCCAAAACAGGCGCCGACGGCAGAACCTGTCGCCACGCCAGCGCCAGCCCCGGTCGCTATCGCTCCTAAACCGGTGAAACCGGTGGTGGAGATGGCGATGAACCTGCCGCTGCATCAGGCCGAGGTCCTGCCGGTGAAAGCCGCAGAACCAGCTCCAGCACCAGCGGCACAAGCGGTCGTCATCACCGCCATTCCTAAAGATGCGATGGTGATGGACGCGGTTCAGGTGAAAACCGGCTCCACCAAATTCCTCAACGGCACCTGGCGCGCCATGCTGGACATTAAAGATCCCGTGACCGGCAAAGCGCCGTCCCTGCGCTATCAGATTCAGAACAACAAGGGCATCGCCCGTGTGGTCCAGGGCGACAACGTGGTGTGTCGCAGCGACATTTTCTCCGGGCTGCACAGCAACGGCGAACTGATGATTAAGAGCCGCGGCAACGCTCGCTGCTCGGACGGTTCGCGCTACCCGATGCCGGAGATCGCCTGTAAAGCCGGGACTAACGACGTGGCGGAATGTACTGCCCGTTATGATGCCAAAACCGTCGTTCCGCTGACGTTCAAGAAAGCAGGTGCCTGATCCTATGCTGGTAAATCTTTGCGACTACAAACAAAGCGTCACGCTGATTGCGAACAGCGGCGTACAGTTTCTCGATTTCGGTCTGACCCCGCAGGACTCGGCAAGCCTGGGCCGGTTCGTGCGTAAAACCGCCAATGGCCCTCTGCTGCGCCTGAACTACGATCTGGTGAATGGTCGCTACACCCTGCCCGCGGCGCGTGGCGGTCAGCCGGAAGTGGTGAAACCCGAGAGCACCTTCACCCTGCATCAGTCCCTGACGGTGCTGGATGGCGTCTGGATTCCGGTGCCGTTTTTACGCTTTAACCCACCGCGTACCTTTGTCGACGGCCCGGATAACTGGGCGCGCGCGCAGGTTCGTAAGCTTGAGACGCCGGACAGTGCGGGTAATACCCACCGCGTGACCTTCGCCCTCGACAGCCAGATTGCCGATCACGCCACGCCGGGCCTGTCGCCGGTCGAAAACGATATTCTGAACGGTACCCGTTTTGCGCTGGCCTGGCGTGACGACGAGGTGCTGAGTTTCCTCGATCAGACATGGATTGACGGCTGGCTGCGCGAAGCGTTCAGCGGCTACGCGACGGGCGTGGAAAACCGCTCCGAGCGCGACCTGCATCAGGCGATGCGCGGCTTTGAATATCAGGCCCACTGGCTGAACCTGATGACCATGCTCGGCGAGCAGATCACCGTTCCGGAAGTCAAATTCGTAACTCACACCCTGAGCACCCCGGCGATTCCGGTGGATCTGATTCTGGATGTTGGCAACACCCACACCTGCGGCGTAATCATTGAAGATCACGGCGATGCCAACGACGGCCTGCGCCAGACCGCCGAATTACAGGTGCGTTCTTTGAGCGAACCGCAGTTCCTGAACGAGCCGCTGTTTACCAGCCGCCTTGAGTTCTCTGAAGCCCGCTTTGGCAAACAGCATTTCTCCGTCGAAAGTGGCCGTGAAGACGCCTTTGTCTGGCCGTCTATCGTGCGCGTCGGCGACGAAGCGCGCAAACTGGCGATGCAGCGTCTGGGCACCGAAGGCAACAGCGGGATCTCCAGCCCGCGCCGCTATCTGTGGGATGAAACCCCAACGGTCCAGGACTGGCGCTTTAGCCAGATGAACGCCAAGACCCAGCGCGAACCGCTGGCGACCGCGTTCCCGCTGATGAACCTGATGAACGATGACGGACAGCCGCTGTTCACCCTGCCACAGGATGAGCGTCTGCCGGTCTTTTCGCCGCAGTACAGCCGTAGCACCCTGATGACCCATATGCTGTGCGAGCTCCTCGCTCAGGCACTCGGGCAGATCAACAGCGTCGCCACGCGTCTGCGCCTTGGCTTCCCGGCGTCACCGCGCCAGCTGCGCACCCTGATCCTGACGCTGCCTTCTGCGATGCCAAAACAGGAGCGCGAGATTTTCCGCCGCCGCATGTTTGAAGCCATCGCTATCGTCTGGAAAGCGATGGGCTGGCACCCGCAGGATGATGATTTTGCCAGCCGCAAACAGCAGGATAAAAGCGTGGTTCCCGTCCCGGCCATTCAGATGGAGTGGGACGAAGCGAGCTGCGGTCAGCTGGTGTGGCTGTATAACGAGGCTATTTCCCACTTTGGCGGCCAGACGGAAGCCTTCTTCGCCTCCCTCGCCCGCCCGGACCGCGAAGTCGAACCGGGCGCGCAGCCAGGGCGCTCCCTGCGCGTCGCCTCTATTGATATCGGCGGCGGCACGACCGATATGGCGATCACCCACTATCAACTGGATGATGGTTCAGGGAATAACGTCAAAATCACGCCACAGCTGCTGTTCCGCGAAGGCTTCAAAGTCGCGGGCGACGATACGCTGCTGGACGTTATCCAGCGCTACGTCCTGCCCGCCCTGCAAACGCAGCTGCAAAAATCGGGTATCGCCGACGCCTCCCTGCTGATGGCGTCCCTGTTTGGCGATTCCGGGCGCATTGATACTCAGGCAGTCCTGCGGCAGCAAACGGCGCTTCAGCTGTTTATGCCGATTGGTCATGGCATTCTGGCGGCCTGGGAGAGCAGCGACATCGACGATCCGCTGGCGGGTTTACACGCCACCTTCGGCGATCTGCTCAAACAGCAGCCAACCCGCAACGTGATGAACTATCTGCAGCAGGCGATCGATCATGCGCTTCCGGCCGGTTCTGCGCCGTTCGATCTGTTTGCCGTTCCGCTGCACGTGAACTTCCACGAGATGCAGGATGCGATGCTGGCGGGCCAGTTTACCCTTGCCGCGCCGCTGCATGCCGTGTGCGAAGCCATTTCCCACTATGCCTGCGACATTTTGCTGATCACCGGGCGTCCGGGCTGTCTGCCTGGCGTGCAGGCGCTGATTCGCCACCTGCAGCCGGTGCCGGTCAACCGCATCGTCTGGCTGGATAAATATCGCGTCCACGAGTGGTACCCGTTCAGTCAGCAGGGACGTATTGGCAATCCAAAATCCACGGCAGCCGTGGGCGCAATGCTCTGCAGCCTCGCCCTCGACCTGCGTTTGCCGCGCTTTAACTTCAAGGCGGCGGATATTGGCGCCTATTCGACCGTGCGTTATCTGGGCGTGCTGGATAACACGGTCAACACCCTTCGCGAAGAGAACGTCTGGTATCAGGACATCGATCTCGATAAACCGGGCGCGAAGCTGGATGCAAAACTGCACTTCCCTCTGCGCGGCAACGTCACGCTCGGTTTCCGTCAGTTGGCGAACGCCCGCTGGCCTGCCACGCCGCTATATACCCTGAGCATCAACTCCGCCGAGCTGGCAAAAGCCATCGCCGGTGACGGGGTGCTGAACGTGCGTCTACAGCTGCGCGGCGGCACGAAACACGAAGGCCCGGAGTCGTTTGAGCTGAGCGACGCCTGGCTGCAGGACGGAACGCCGGTTCCGCCGGACGCCTTAACGTTTAAACTGAATACCCTGGCCGACCGCCGCCACAGCGGAAGCCATTACTGGATCGACAGCGGGAGCGTATATCTCAAATGACAGCGATGACTGCCACCACTCAGGCCTTAATCGAGTGGATCAATGAAACGCGCCTGCACGCCCCGATGCTGGATAACGACGCCGACGCCCTGCTGGCCCGCCTGACCTGTGCGCAGGCGCGCGGACAGGCGCTCGACCGTGCTCTAACCGGCCACAGCAGCATTGGCCTGAACGGCCACTCCCAGGCGGCAAAAGCCCATCTGCTGACGTCGCTTTGTGGGAGCGGAAACGGTCGACTGGATGTTTCTCCCGGCCAGCGCACCTTCGACTATTTTTCCCATATCAACCCCGGCCACGCCCTGACCAACATGGCCGTGCGTTTCACGCCGCGCGCCAGTGATGTCAGCGACGATGCCTTCCCGCTGCGCCTGAGCCTGGTCACCGAAGCCGAGCTGGTCCAGCTGTTTATCGCCCGCACGACGATGCACACCCTGATTCGCCCGGTGGAAAAATCGGTCATCGAAGCGCGCGTTGATAAATGGCGTGCGCTACGTCAGCCGCAGGGTGTACCGGGGATCACTGCCCAGGAAGTGGCGACCATTGCCCGCTACTGGCGCACGACGGTTCCCGGATCTGAACAGCAGATGGACGACGCCCTGTGGCACCAGTTCGCCCAGCTGATCCCCTCGCTGGATCTGAGCACCCGCGCCAGCGTCTGGTCCCTGCTGTGGGGCGAGCAGCAGGAAATCACGCAACAGTGGCTGAAATTCGCTCACGTGCTGCATCAGACCAGCCACGCCCGCGAGCTGGCGGCTCCGCTAAGTTTGCTGGTCGATAACTTCGGCCTGCCGAGCGAGGGCTTCCTCACCCGCGCAGAATTTACGGCACCAGATGCGCAGGAAGCGGTACTGCATCCGCTGAATGACGGCGAGATGCTGAACGCCATCAGTATTCCCGTCGACGTGCTGGCTTTCCTGACCCGCGAACTGGTTCTGCCGGCGGAAAACAGCGTGCTCGATAACGTCGATATCATCGATATCCCCGCGCCATCGGAGGCGGATTTGTCCCCGCTGGCAGAGGCAAAATGCACCTGGCTGCTGGAACATTATCGCCAGCAGATGCAGCCCGATGTGCTGGTGATTTGCAATGCTACCGCCCGCCATGAGCAAACGGCTAAAACGGCCAAGACCCTGTTGAACTGGGTGAAAGAGACCCAGACCGCAGAAGAGTCGGCGTTGCCAGGCCTGGTATGGGCCATTACCCCGCACGACGCGCGCTTCCTCACCAAACAAAACCTCGACGAGGCCGTACAGCATCTGCTCGGCAAGCCCGGCCAGCGCTGGGGAACCTTGCAGGCGCTGGACACGCACAGCATGCAGCGCGTGATGGAGTGGCTGTCTCAGGCAACCCTTTCCACACAGCGCCAGTCTCGACTGCTGGCTCTGAAAACCGCGCAACAGCGTGAGCTTCGCGCGCTGATGCAAAGCTATCTGGCCCCCATCGCCGCAGAGCCTGTTGCGCAGCGCACCCAGGCCGAAGGGATGGTGCGCAACCTGCAATCCAGCGCCGCCCGCCACGGCGAACTGCTGGAAGGACTGCTGCCTCCGCTGAAAGCCTTCGAAACGTTGCTCGCCGTCCAGCAGCCGCGCGAAGAGCAGGTCAACGGCCTGTTCACTGACGTTATCGATCTCTTTGCCGACAACGCCAGCGAAGGTCAGGAAATGTTCCAGACCAAAGATAAAGCGCGTCTGGCCCATCGCGTGTGGATCAATCATCTGCGTCAGTGGAGCCGCAACGAGGCCGCCGCCAGTCGTCTGGGGCTGGATGCTACCGTTCTGCCGCTCATTGCCGATACGCTGGTGCTCAGCAGCTACCGACTTAACCTCCCGCAGCAGCTACAGCGCATAGTGGAAGCCGATAAAAGCAGTGCGGCACAGCTCCAAGCCACCATCGGAAACTTCATCGGCTGGCTGGGTTACGCCGAAACCACGCATGCTTCCCGTCCGGCGAGCCGTGTGCGCAAGGGCCAGGCCATCTTCGTGACGCCGGTAGTCAGCAGCGCCACGCCAAGGCTGACGCAGCTCGGCGAGCAGCCGGTTCACGCCGCTACCGTTTACGTTTACGACTGGCTGGTCGCGCTCTATACGCGCGCGATTGAGAACATTGGGTATCAACATCCACATGATGTTCAGCCCGCTGCGCGCCAGGCCTTAGAAGCGATTCTGCGATAGCCTCTCAAACAGCCCGCGATGCTGCGGGCTGTTACCCATCAGTAAGACAGCCCGAGATCGCGCTTGCCAGCGCCGAAGGGTTTTCCCATGACATCGAATGCCCGGCCCTGGGGATAACGATCGTCTTCACGCCATTTCGCTGCATCTCTGCCGCCTCCGCGTCCGGGAGCGACAGCTCGCCGAACAGCAGTGTCACCGGACATTGCAGCGCCAAAAATTGTGCGGCCCAGTCGGGCTGAACGCCTGCGACCAACGACGCCGCCCCGCGCCAGACGGCGTATGGCGCATTACTGCCCAGGCACCCCGCCCAGGGTGAGGTTTCAGCGGCCAGCATCGCGGCATATCCGCTCTCGATAAAGGTGGTTTCCTCCTGCGCGGCAATCCCGCGGCTGAACATTCCGCCTCCGGCGTGAAAATTGGGTTCGGAGACAATCAGCCCGCGAAGACGGTCCTGAATCAGCGCGGCGGTTTCAATGGCAATGCTGCCGCCCATACTGTGGCCGTAGAGCCAGAAAGCGTCGAGATTGAGATGAGTGAGGAGTTCAACAACGACCTGAGCCTGATCGCATGTTCGATAGCTAAAGTGTTCAGGTTTGTCGCTGTAGCCACTGCCAGGGAGATCGATAAGAATGGCCCGACGCGCACCAAACTGCGGATCGCAGACTACGCGGGGATATTCATAAGAAGAGGCGCAGCCGAGGCCGTGAATAAATACCACGGGGTCGCCGGAACCGGGGAGGTCCTGCCAGCGGACGGTGCAGCCAGCCTGCTGTGAGTAAAAACTGTTCATAAGCACTCCTTTGACGATGCACTGTGTATTTATACAGTCACGCGCAGCAGAATGCTATTTTGTCTTTAAAATCTGGAAGCGTGCTTCAGAAAAGCGAGATCAACAGCGCCACAGGGAAGCTCATCGGCCAGGTTGAGCCCACCAGAAATGCGCTCAGAAAACGAATGCGCTTGCGGTCTTTCGACAGAAACCAGGTGATCAGGGCGCAAATCGTCGCCATGACTGCGTAAAACACCAACATTTTTTGATACAGCGTCATTCTGTGCACCCGATCGATAAAATAACCGCGCGCAATATGCGTCATATGTTGATACAGATCAAGTTTTAATGTTACACATTAACCACCAAAATCATGTGGTTAATAACAATTGAGTATTTATCTCACGCTAACCCCCTGCCTTTTCTACCTCTTTTCCTACCCCTTTAAAGTTGCATTTTAAATGCACATTTTGCACAATTGTCCTGTCCGGAAAGTGGTGTAATAACAGCAGGCTTTAGAGGGAGTTACTATGTTACGCATACCGCCGAGTTGTATTCATACCCGTTCCACCCCGTTCTGGAACAAGGACACCGCCCCTGCTGGCATTTTCCAGCGCCATCTTGATCGTGGCACCCGACCGGGCGTTTATCCCCGTTTATCCGTAAGCCAGGGGGCGATTCGTTACTTAGGTTATGCCGACGAATTCACGCCTGAGCCTGACAGCGAACTCATTATCGAGGCCGGTCATTTCGGCGTTTTCCCACCTGAAAAATGGCACCACATCGAAGCGATGACCGACGATACGATTTTTAATGTCGACTTCTTTGTTGAACCCGAGGTTCTGAAATCTCTTTGAGCAAATAAACGCTTATAAGGAACTCACTATGCTACGTATTCCTGAAAACTTTGTTCACACTCGTGCGACCCCTTTCTGGAACAAAGATTCCGCGCCGAAGGCCCTGTTCACCCATCACAACACCAAAGCGGGCGTATACGGTCGCCTGTCGGTGATGCAGGGTGCGGTGAAATATTTTGGTTTCCCGGACGCTGACGCCAGCGAACCCGATATGGAAGTGGTGATTGAAGCCGGATCCTTTGGCATTTCGCCGCCGCAAAAATGGCACCGCATTGAGCTTCTGACCGACGATACCTGGTTCAGTATTGATTTCTTCGCCGATCCGCAGTCAAAACTTGAAGGCGCGGGCCTGGGTAAAGTCGTTAATACACATAAGGAGTAAGAAGATGGGCAAGGCAACGTATACCGTCACCGTCACCAACAACAGCAACGGCGTGTCGGTGGATTACGAGACACAGGCCCCGATGGAGCTGTTAATTCCCGATGTCGCGGCGGATGTCGTGAAGGATTTGGTGAATACCGTGCGCGCGTATGACACAGAAAATGAGCATGATGTGTGCGGGTGGTAGATGATTGCCGGGCGGCGGCTTTGCGTTGCCCGGCATAGAGTTTGGTACGGGATTTTGCCGGGTGGCGGCTTCGCCTTACCCGGCCTACGGAATTGATGCGTTTTTTGCCGGGCGGCACTAATGTTTAATCATGACATGCCGAACCACGGTGTAATCCTCCAACCCGTACACCGACATATCCTTCCCGTAACCGGATAATTTCATCCCACCGTGCGGCATTTCGCTCACCAGCATGAAATGGGTATTCACCCAGGTACAACCGTATTGCAACTGCGCGCTCATGCGATGCGCGCGACCCACGTCTTTGGTCCAGACCGATGACGCCAGTCCGTACTGCGAGTCGTTGGCCCAGGCCAGCACCTGCTCTTCGTCGTCAAATTCCGTCATGCTCACCACTGGGCCAAAGACTTCGCGCTGAACGATAGCGTCCTCCTGCTTCGCACCTGCCAACAGCGTAGGCTGGAAGTAATAGCCTGCCCCGTCCACTTTGCTGCCCCCGGTCACCACTTTCACATGACCGAGCGCTTTGGCGGCATCCACGGCCTGAGAGACGCGCGCCAGATGCGCCGCAGAGCTCAACGGCCCCAGCTCGGTGGACTCGTCGTCCGGTGCGCCGGTTTTCAGCGTCGCCACCGCTGCACCGAGTTTTTCGACCAGCGCATTGTAAATGCCTTTCTGGGCATAAATCCGGCAGGCCGCGGTACAGTCCTGTCCCGCATTGTAGAAACCAAAGGTGCGCACGCCTTCCACCACCGCGTCGAGATCCGCGTCGTCAAAAACGATAACAGGCGCTTTACCGCCCAGCTCCATATGGGTGCGTTTAATCGACGATGCCGTATGGCCGATGATGTGTTCCCCGGTGGCAATCGAGCCGGTCAGAGAGACCATGCGCACTTTTTCGTGTCCGGTCAGCGGGTCGCCGACGGTTTTGCCGCGTCCGAATAACACGTTTAGCACGCCTGCCGGGAAGATCTCTTTTGCCAGTTCACCCAGCTTCAGCGCCGTCAGCGGCGTGATTTCCGAGGGTTTGATCACCACGCAGTTCCCGGCGGCCAGTGCCGGGGCCAGCTTCCAGGCCGCCATCATCAGCGGATAGTTCCACGGCGCGATAGAGGCTACTACGCCAACCGGATCGCGGCGAATCATCGAGGTGTGACCGTCGAGGTACTCGCCCGCCGCCAGACCATTCAGTGTGCGAGCCGCACCGGCAAAGAAGCGGAACACGTCCACCACCGCCGGGATCTCATCGTTGATAACGCAGTGCAGCGGCTTACCGCAGTTTTGCGATTCGAGGCGCGCAAAAATTTCCGCATGTTCTTCGATGACATCTGCGAGTTTCAGTAAGCACTCGGAACGCGCTTTCGGCGTGGTGCGACCCCACCCGGAAAAAGCACGATCGGCGGATCGCACCGCCGCATCGACCTGCGCGGCAGAGGCTTCGGCGATCTCCAGCAGCACTTCGCCCGTGGCAGGGTTGTAAACCGGCTGTTTTTCCCCTTCGCCGGTGACCAGTTCACCATTAATCAGCAGTTGATTTTGCATAGCATTGTCCTGTTGAAATCAAAGTTATTTCCCGCTTTCGACCACGTTTTCGTTGTCGCGGGTTAGCCACCAGGCTCCCAGAATCGGAATGGTTGTCACCAGCATCACCAGCAGCGCGACCACGTTGGTGACGGGAACATCGCGCGGACGACCGAGCTGGTTGAGCAACCACAGCGGGAGCGTACGTTCATGCCCCGCCGTAAATGTCGTGACGATGATTTCATCGAACGACAGCGCAAACGCCAGCATGCCCCCCGCCAGTAAGGCGGAGCTTAGATTCGGCAACACCACGTAGCGGAAGGTTTGCCAGCCGTCAGCGCCCAGATCCATCGACGCTTCCACCAGGCTCCACGAGGTACGGCGGAAACGCGCGATGACGTTGTTAAACACCACCACCACACAGAAGGTCGCGTGACCGGTGACGATAGTGAAAAAACCCGGCTCCAGATTGATGGTTTTAAACGCCGTCAGCAGCGCCAGGCCGGTAATGATCCCCGGCAGCGCAATCGGCAGCAGAAGCAGCAGCGAGATGGCGTTTTTGCCAAAAAACTCGCTGCGCCACAGCGCCGCAGCCGCTAGCGTGCCCAGTACCAGCGCGATAGCAGTCGAGAGCGAGGCGATTTGAAGTGACAACGTCACTGAATCGATAATATCGCTGCGCGACGCCGCCACGCTAAACCACTTCAGCGTTAGCCCCTTCGGCGGGAAACTGAACGCCGCGTCCTCCGTATTAAAAGCATAGATGGCGATAATCAGGAGCGGGAAGTGCAGGAAGATCACCCCACCCCAGGCCGCCACTTTCAGGAACCAATGCGCGCGTTCAGAGTGCATCGAAGGCTCCCAGACGTTTCACGAACGCCAGATAGAGGGATATCAGAACAATGGGCACTAATGTGAACGCCGCCGCCATCGGCATGTTGCCGATCGCCCCCTGCTGGGCGTAGACCATGTTGCCGATGAAGTACCCCGGCGGGCCGACCAGCTGTGGCACGATGAAATCACCCAGCGTCAGCGAGAAGGTAAATATCGACCCGGCGGCAATACCGGGAATTGCCAGCGGAAGCACCACATAGCGGAAGGTCTGGCGCGGGCGCGCGCCGAGATCCGCCGAGGCCTGTAACAGCGATGGCGGCAGACGCTCAAGCGCGGCCTGTACCGGCAGGATCATAAACGGCAGCCAGATGTAGACGAAGACCAGGAAGCGCCCCAGCCCGGAGGTCGAGAGCGTATTACCGCCAATCGCAGGCAGCGTCAGGACCGACATCAGCACCGGCTCCAGCCCCATATAGCCGAGAAACCATTGTGCGACGCCATCTTTTGCCAGCAGCAGCGTCCAGGCGTAGGCCTTGACAATGTAGCTCGCCCACATCGGGAGCATCACCGCGATATAGAAAAAGGCTTTCCATTTGCCGCGGGTATATCGCGCCATATACCACGCCATTGGAAAGGCGAGAATGGCGCTGGCAAGGGAGACCGCGATCGCCATGAGTAACGTGCGCAGGATGATGTCGTAATTGGCAGGGTTAAAAAGTGCCAGAATGTTCGCGAAAGTCAGGTCCGGCGTCACCGACATGGTGAAGTCGTCGAAAGTGTAGAAACCTTGCCACAGCAGGGTCAACAGCGAACCGAGATAGACAATCCCGAACCACATCAGCGGGCCAAGCAGGAGCAGGAACAGCCCGAGCGAGGGTTTACGCCAGAGCAGCGTGGTGACCCGGCTGACCGGGCCTCGGGATGAGGGTGCAGGAGAAACGCTCATATCCATCTCACCTTTCCTCATGCAAGGGCACCATCGCCTCGCGCGACCAGGAGGCCAGCACCTGCTGCCCCGGAGCCACGTCCAGCGGAATATTCGCTCCGCTCAGATTGGCCTGACTGACCAGCAGCTTGGCGCCATCGGCGAGACGCAGCTCAAACCGCGTCGCCGCCCCCTGATATTGCACCGCCTGCACCACGCCCTGTACCTGAACATCTCCGCTCTCATTAAGGCGAATATGTTCCGGGCGGAGCGAATAGATCCCCTCCATGCCGCACACCTGCCGGGCAACGGCGGCATCAAAGACGTTCGAGGTGCCGACAAAGCTGGCAACAAAGGGCGTGCGCGGGCGCATGTAGAGTTCGCGCGGGGTGTCGACCTGCTCAATGCGTCCGTTGTTAAACACGGCCACGCGGTCGGACATCGACAGCGCTTCGCCCTGATCGTGGGTGACGAAAATGAAGGTGATCCCCAGCTCCTGCTGAAGTTTTTTCAGCTCGAACTGCATCTGCTCACGCAGTTTCAGATCCAGCGCCCCGAGGGGTTCATCAAGCAGCAAAACGCGCGGCTCATTGACCAGCGCGCGGGCAATAGCAACCCGCTGACGCTGGCCGCCGGAAAGCTGCGACGGTTTACGCTTTTCCGCGAAACCTAATCCCACCTTTTCCAGCGCATCGCGCGCCATCGACTGGCGTTTCTTTTTGTCGACCCCTTTGACCATTAGCCCGTAGGCGACGTTGTCGATAATCGACATATGCGGGAACAGGGCGTAATCCTGGAACACGGTGTTCACATCGCGCTCCCACGGCGGAAGCTCGCTCGCCTCTTTGCCGAAGATTGTGATCGCCCCGCCGCTCAATTGTTCAAACCCGGCAATCAGGCGCAGGCAGGTGGTTTTGCCGGAGCCCGAAGGCCCCAGCATGGAGAAAAATTCCCCGTCACGAATGCCAATGGTGACGCCATCCACCGCCCGCACGTCGCCGTACAGACGGGAGACGTCGTTAAATTCTACTGCGTACGTCATGATCTGCTCCCGGGCGATTAACGGCCACCCATGATGGCGATGTAATCCTGCGTCCAGCGGCTGTACGGAACATATTTGCCGCCTTCTGCAATCGGGGTTTTCCAGAACATGATTTTGTCGAACTCGTTGTAGCCGTTGGTTTCGCAGCCTTTTTCGCCGAGCAGCGTACTGGCTTTACAGCCTTCGGCCACCACCGGCAAAGAGCCAAACCACGCCGCCAGATCGCCCTGCAGTTTTGGCGTCAGCGACCAGTTCATCCACTTGTAAGCACACATCGGATGTTTGGCCTCGGCGTGCAGCATGGTGGTGTCCGCCCAGCCGGTCACGCCCTCTTTCGGGAAGACGGTGGCAATCGGCTGGTTTTCCCCTTTCAGGGCGTTAGCCTGATACGGCCAGGCGCTTGAAGCCACCACCCCTTCGTTTTTGAAGTCGCTCATCTGAACGGTGGTATCGTGCCAGTAGCGGTGAATAAGCGCGTGTTGATCGCGCAGCACTTTCAGTACGGCTGAGTATTGCGCTTCGGTGAGCTGATATGGGTCAGTAATGCCCAGTTGCGGCTGGGTGGCTTTGACGAACAGCGCCGCATCAGCGATATAGATCGGGCCATCATAGGCCTGCACGCGGCCTTTGTTGGTTTTGCCGTCCGGGAGATTTTGCTCTTTAAAGACCACGGCCCAGCTGTCCGGCGGCGTCGGGAAGGTTTTGGTGTTGTACATCAGCAGGTTCGGCCCCCACTGATACGGCGTGCCGTAGACTTTGCCCCCGACGTTAAACCATTCGCCTTTGACGATGCGCGAATCAATGGTTTTCCAGTTGGGGATCAGATCCGGGTTAATGGCCTGCACGCGTTTGCCCATGATCAAGCGCAAAGAGGCGTCGCCGGATGCGGTGACCAGGTCATAGCCGCCCTTCGCCATCAGGCTGACCATCTCGTCGGAGGTCGCCGCCGTTTTGACGTTCACCGCACAGCCGGTCTCTTTTTCGAACTGGGTGACCCAGTCATAATTTTTATCCGTCTGGCCGCGCTCGATGTATCCCGGCCAGGCGATGATATCCAGTCTTCCCTCGCCTTTGCCGATCTCTTTCGGCGGCTCTGCGGCTTGCACGGTCATGATCGTCATGCCGAGCGCGCACAGGCTGCTGCGGGCAAATTTTTTGCTCATTTGATTTACTCCTGTCGCAATGAAATTTGGCGGCAGCCATGCCGTAAAAATATCTCCCTTAATAAACGTAGACTGCGCAAATGCGCCGCACCCTGCGGGCTTTGGAAATTTCATCAGGTTGTGACAGAGGGCGCATTCCCTGTTAACTGGATTATAGACAAGGAGTTAGCGGCGAGCGGCGGTATGCAGATTTCCTATGACAGGCATCCGGGAATAAACCCAATGCCTGTCGCAGGATAAGGATTGTTTATTTATGCGGGAATATGACGCCTGTGAAAAATAAGCCTTTCGGCTTATTTCAGCATCGCGCTAATTAATTTTGCTAACTGAACGACGGCCTGTTCTTCCCGCTCGCCCCACGCCCACGACGTATTAAAGCGGAAGAATGGCGTCCAGGCATCGGAGGTAGAGAACATCTTGCCCGGCGCAATGCTGATATGGTGCGCCAGCGCCTGTTCGGAGAGCTTTCCGGCGTCTAACGGCGCAGGCAGCTCCAGCCACAAAAAGTAGCCGCTGTCGTTGTGGTGAATTTTGACTTCCGCGGGGAGATGGCGCATCAGGGATTGCCACGCCTGCTGTTTACGCTCGGCCAGCGTGCGGCGCAGGCGGCGAAGATGGGCGTCGTAACGTTTGGTGGCGAGATAATCCACCAGCGCGAGCTGCATCGGGGAGCTGGTCGAGAGCGTGCTCATCAGCTGTAGCTGTTGAATACGACGCGCATGTTTGCCTGCCGCCACCCAGCCGATGCGGAACCCGGCGACCAGACATTTCGAGAAAGACGAGCAGTGAAGCGTCATGTCCTGGCTGTCCCAGGCTTTGGCGGGCAGCGGTTTTTCGCGGCCAAAATAGAGCTCGCTGTACACGTCATCTTCGATCAGGGTGACGTTATGCTTCGTCAGCAGCGCCACCAGATGCGCTTTTTTCTCGGCGCTGAGGGTAAACCCGAGCGGATTTTGACTGTTGGTCATCAGCCAGCAGGCTTTCACCGGGTAGTCGTTCAGCGCCTGTTCCAGGGCATTCAGATCGATCCCTTCGCGCACGTCGGTGGCGATAGACAGCGCTTTGAGTTTCAGCCTTTCGAGCGCCTGCAGCGCACCGTAGAAACAGGGGTTTTCGACGATCACCCAGTCGCCCGGCTCGGTCACGGCCTGAAGGCTCAGGTTGAGCGCTTCGAGCGCCCCGGCGGTGATCACAATCTCTTCTGGGGAGATATTCATCCCCTGCTGCGCGTAGCGGCGGGCGATGGCGTGACGGAGATCGACGTTGCCGGGCGGCAGATTTTCAATGACGCTCATGGCGGTTGCCGTTTTGCTGACGTTGGCAAGAGATCGGTTGAGCTGCTGGAGCGGAAACAGTCTGGGGTCGGGAAAAGCGGAAGCAAAGGGTAAAACAGAGGGATCGCGGCTGGCCTGCAGGACATCAAAAATATAGGTGTTGATGTCGACCATTTCGTCGCGCATCACCTGCGCGGGTGGCGCAGGCTGCTGCTTAACCGGGCGCGGAGCAACGTAGTAACCCGATTGTGGGCGAGCAACGATTCGCCCCTGACTTTCCAGCGTTTGATATGCATGACCGACGGTCATGAAACTCATGCCGCTGCTGGCAACCTGCTCACGCAACGACGGTAGCTTATCTCCCGGCAACCACACGCCAAGTTCGATTTGCGAAATGATTTGCTGCGCCAGGCGCTGGTATTTTTTCATTCTTCTCTCCTTGCTTCACAACATAGTATATCAGCAGGAGAAAATTGGCAGTTTTAATGAACTGTTATGGTATGCGCGGTGTTATGACGGACGGTGACTGTACTGAGCTTGCTCCGGGAAAGAAGAGGCAGCCAGGTGGTCAAGGGTCATCATGGACGATTTGCAGAAAATGCACTTCGCACCGTGTGGATTTTTTTCGGACACATCAAAAATGGATGTGCGGTACTGTGAGCCATGACAGCATGGGCAACGAAAATGGATGTAAGAAATCATAGGATTCTCCAGTCAACGTAAAAACGTAAATAAGCTAATTGGGGCCATTCAAGGCGATAGTGGTCTGAGACAAAACTAATCAGAGTGTAAAGAGAAGACCCAAGAGGCTGCGGAGAGGCACAACGTGATGAGAAATGCTTTGAGACGACGTCAGATATTATTTGGCTTTCAAACCGAGCAAGCATTAACGCACGGCGGAGAGAACAACGCAAGCCCTTAAATGAAGAAAAGTGATAAAAAAGAAAACTTTTATAATCAGAACTTTTAACAAAATCATCAGTCATTTGTACTGGTTAACTCACTATATCAGATGAGTAAACCTCACCACTTTCGCAAACTGTTATACATAAATATCCCGTTTCTGCGTCTGCTCGTTCGAATTCGCGCCCTATACCATAACACCACACCGATTGACATTGAGGCTGTGCATGTTTGGTTTAGATGCTTTTCATCTGGCGAGGATACAGTTCGCATTTACCGTATCCTTCCACATTATTTTTCCGGCGATCACCATCGGTCTCGCCAGCTATCTGGCCGTGCTCGAAGGGCTTTGGCTGAAGACCAAAAACCCGGTCTGGCGCTCTCTGTACCATTTCTGGTCGAAAATCTTCGCCGTAAACTTTGGTATGGGCGTGGTCTCCGGGCTGGTGATGGCCTATCAGTTCGGCACCAACTGGAGCGGCTTTTCGCAGTTCGCCGGGAGTATTACCGGCCCGCTGCTGACCTACGAAGTGCTGACCGCCTTCTTCCTGGAGGCCGGTTTCCTCGGCGTAATGCTGTTTGGCTGGAATAAAGTCGGGCCGGGCCTGCACTTCTTTTCCACCTGTATGGTGGCGCTGGGCACCATTATTTCGACCTTCTGGATCCTGGCGTCGAACAGCTGGATGCAAACTCCGCAGGGCTATGAAATCGTCAACGGTGTAGTGGTGCCCGTCGACTGGTTCGCCGTGGTGTTTAACCCCTCCTTCCCCTATCGCCTGTTCCACATGTCCATTGCCGCCTTCCTGAGCAGCGCCCTGTTCGTCGGCGCCTCCGCGGCCTGGCATCTGCTGCGCGGGAATAACACCCCCGCCATCCGCCATATGTTTTCCATGGCGCTGTGGATGACGCTGATCGTGGCGCCAATCCAGGCGATGGTCGGCGATATGCACGGCCTGAATACCTTAAAACATCAGCCCGCCAAAATTGCCGCCATCGAAGGCCACTGGGAGAACCCGCCGGGTGAACCGACGCCATTGCTGCTGTTTGGCTGGCCGGATATGGAGCAAGAGCGTACCCGCTACGGGCTGGAGATCCCGGCGCTCGGCAGCCTGATCCTGACGCACAGCCTGGATAAACAAGTTCCGGCCCTGAAGGATTTCCCGAAAGAAGATCGTCCGAACTCGACGATTGTGTTCTGGTCCTTCCGCATCATGGCGGGCCTGGGAATGTTGATGCTGCTGTTAGGCGTGGCGGCGCTGTGGCTGCGCTATAAACAGCGCATGTATACCTCGCGCCCGTTCCTGTGGTTCGCCCTGCTGATGGGGCCGTCCGGGTTGATCGCCATTCTGGCCGGTTGGGTGACGACTGAGGTCGGACGTCAGCCGTGGGTGGTGTACGGCCTGCAACGCACGGCTGACGCGGTGTCCGCTCATGGCGATCTGCACATGAGCGTGAGTCTGCTGGCCTTTATTGTGGTGTACACCTCGGTGTTTGGCGTCGGCTACAGCTACATGGTGCGGCTCATCAAAAAAGGCCCGCAGGAACACGAATCCTTCCCGACGGAAAACGATGGCCGCCCTGCTCGCCCGCTTTCTGCCGCCAGCCCTGAGTTTGTAACTAAGGAGAAACCATAATGGGTATCGATCTTTCCATTATCTGGTTTGTGATCATCGTATTCGCCACGCTGATGTATATCGTGATGGACGGCTTCGATTTAGGCATCGGCATCCTGTTCCCGACCACCCGCGACGCGGACGATCGTGACGTGATGGTCAACAGCGTCGCTCCGGTCTGGGACGGAAACGAAACCTGGCTGGTGCTCGGCGGCGCAGCGCTGTTTGGCGCATTTCCGCTGGCCTACGCGGTGATCATCGACGCGTTAACCATCCCACTGACGTTGATGCTGATCGGCCTGATTTTCCGCGGCGTGGCCTTTGAATTCCGCTTTAAAGCCACACCAGCGCATCGGCCCTTCTGGGACAAAGCCTTTATCGGCGGCTCGATTCTGGCGACGTTCAGTCAGGGCGTGGTCGTTGGCGCGGTGATTAACGGATTTGAGGTGACAAACCGGGCCTACAGCGGCGGGCCGTTTGACTGGTTCACGCTCTTTAACCTGTTCTGCGGCGTCGGCCTGACGGTGGCGTATGCCCTGCTCGGCGCAACCTGGCTGGTGATGAAGAGCGAGAACCCGCTGCAGGCGAGAATGCGTCAGGTATCAAAACAGCTCCTGGTGGTGTTGCTGCTGGTAATCGCGGCCATCAGCCTCTGGACGCCGCTGGCGCACCCGGCTATCGCCGAACGCTGGTTTAGCCTGCCGAACCTCTTTTTCCTGCTGCCTGTCCCGGTGCTGGTGGTGGTGTTGAGCGGCTGGGCGTGGAAAAAGCTCAACGATACCGAGAGCCACAACGCGCCGTTCGTCCTGACGCTGGGGCTGATTTTTCTTGGATTCAGCGGGCTTGGGATCAGTATCTGGCCGTACATTATTCCGCCGTCGATCACGCTGTGGCAGGCCGCGGCACCGCCGCAAAGCCAGGGCTTTATGCTGGTCGGCGCCCTGCTGATCATCCCGATTATCCTAGTCTACACGTTCTGGAGTTACTACGTGTTTCGCGGAAAAGTTCAACATGGGGAGGGGTATCACTGATGCAACAACCGATCTGGAAACGCCTGATGTGGCTGAGTATTATTTGGGGTGGCAGCGTGCTGGCGCTGGCTGCTGTCGGGATGTTCTTCCGCATTCTGATGACCGCCGCAGGATTTAAATCGCATTAATTATTCCCACAGCCGGGCGGCGCGCCCTGCCCGGCCTTCTCGCACTTTCAGATAAACACCCATGACAATCCTCAGGGTATCGTTAAAATATCCAGATATATTCATTGTGTTTATAGTTTGAGAAGCAATATGAAAAAGCTCGTGGCGTTAAGCCTGTTTTCCCTGGCGCTGGCCGGGTGTGTGAATCCCGGTAAGGCTTCTGTGCAGGCAGGACAACTTGAAGGGCATCGTTTTGTGCTGGAAAGCGTGAACGGTGTGGCGATCAAACCCAGCGCCGTACCGCCAGAAATGAGCTTTGGCGAGAAAATGGCCGTCTCCGGCGTGATGTGTAACCGCTTCAGCGGCCAGGGGAAATTGTCTGAGGGCGAACTCAAGGTCAAAGGCATGGCGATGACGCGCAAACTCTGCACCGGGCCGCAGCTCAATGAGCTGGATGCGACGATCGGCGATATGCTGAGCAAAGGCGCGCAGGTAGACCTGACTGAGGATCAGCTCACGCTGGCCACAGCCGAAAAAACGCTGATGTTTAAACGCGCAGACTAATCAGTAAGCGCCGCAAGAGCCCACGGCAAGCGACTGTTCACTGCAGCGTTTGCCATTGGGTAATGCGCACATCCCGACAGCAGACCCATCAAGCTGACGGGCAACGGACAACGAACCGCCCACCATCGCACAGCTGGCCTCACCCGAACTGGACATCGTGGCTTTCATTCCCGGCGGAACATGTGCCGCGGTCGCCTGCTGAACCGGCTCATTGCTGCATGCAGACAACAGTAACGCCGCACACCCTACCCAAAACGCTGAACGCATTCTCTCTTCCCCATACATTTTGCGAAACCTAAGCATAATAGGCATCACACGCCGCCCCGTCGAGAGCGGAACTGCGTATTTATGCACCGCCGAAACAAAATCTTGCGATTTTTTTGCCAGAAAGTTGATCTACACATTGATGCCAGGAATACCGAGGACACAAAAGCGAAAATCGGAAAGCCCGACCTTTGCTAAAATAAGGATATATAACTACAGGACTCGTCGACGTTTCACGGGTCCCTCTTTTTTGCGCAATGTAAGGGTGTCACATGATCACTATTGACGGTAATGGCGCGGCCGCGTCCGTCGCGTTTCGCACCAGCGAAGTTATCGCCATCTACCCCATTACACCAAGTTCGACCATGGCGGAGCAGGCTGATGCCTGGGCGGGCAACGGGCTAAAAAACGTCTGGGGCGATGTCCCACGGGTTGTCGAGATGCAGTCGGAAGCCGGAGCCATCGGCGCGGTACACGGCGCGCTGCAAACCGGTGCCCTCTCGACGTCGTTTACCTCGTCGCAGGGTTTACTGCTGATGATCCCGACGCTCTACAAGCTGGCGGGACAATTAACGCCATTCGTGCTGCACGTCGCGGCGCGTACCGTCGCCACGCACGCGCTGTCTATTTTCGGCGATCACTCCGATGTGATGGCGGTCCGACAGACCGGTTGCGCCATGCTCTGCGCCAGCAACGTGCAGGAAGCCCAGGACTTCGCGCTGATCTCCCACATCGCGACCCTCAAAAGCCGCGTGCCGTTTATCCATTTCTTCGACGGTTTCCGCACGTCGCACGAAATCAATAAAATTGTTCCGCTGTCGGACAATACGATTCTGGACCTGATGCCGCAGGCGGAGATCGATGCTCACCGCGCCCGCGCGCTGAACCCGGAGCATCCGGTCATTCGCGGTACCTCCGCGAACCCGGACACCTATTTCCAGTCCCGTGAGGCCACCAACCCCTGGTACAACGCGGTTTACGATCACGTCGAGCAGGCGATGAGCGATTTCTCCGCCGCTACCGGACGCGACTATAAGCCGTTTGAATACTACGGCCACCCGCAGGCCGAGCGCGTGATTGTGCTGATGGGCTCTGCGATTGGTACCTGTGAAGAGGTCGTTGACGAGCTGCTATCCCACGGCGAAAAGGTCGGCGTGTTGAAAGTGCGTCTGTATCGTCCGTTCTCGGCAAAACATCTGCTTTCCGTTCTGCCGGAAAGCGTTCGTTCCGTTGCCGTGCTCGACCGCACCAAAGAGCCGGGCGCGCACGCCGAACCGCTGTATCTGGATGTGATGACGGCGCTTGCCGAAGCCTTTAACTGCGGCGAACGTGAAACGCTGCCGCGTGTGATTGGCGGCCGCTACGGCCTGTCGTCGAAAGAGTTCGGGCCGGACTGCGTGATGGCGGTGTTCAACGAGCTGAGCGAAGCCAAACCGAAACCCCGCTTTACGGTCGGTATCTACGACGATGTGACCAATCTCTCCCTGCTGCTGCCGGAAAACACGCTGCCTTCGACCTCTAAACTCGAAGCGCTGTTCTACGGTCTGGGCAGCGACGGCAGCGTCTCGGCCACCAAGAACAACATCAAAATTATCGGGAACTCCACGCCGTGGTATGCCCAGGGTTATTTCGTCTATGACTCCAAAAAAGCGGGCGGCCTGACCGTTTCGCATCTGCGCGTCAGCGAAAAACCGATTCGCTCGGCCTATCTGGTGTCGCAGGCAGATTTTGTCGGCTGCCACCAGCTGCAATTTATCGATAAATATCAGATGGCCGAACGCCTGAAACCGGGCGGAATTTTCCTGATTAACACGCCGTACCACGCCGACGAAGTCTGGTCCCGCCTGCCGCAGGAAGTGCAGGCGGTGCTGAACCAGAAACAGGCCCGTCTGTTTACCGTCAACGCGGCAAAAATCGCCCGCGAATGCGGACTGGCGGCGCGTATCAACACCGTCATGCAGATGGCCTTCTTCCACCTGACTAACATTCTGCCGGGCGACAGCGCGCTGGCGGAACTGCAGGGCGCGATTGCCAAAAGCTACAGCAGCAAAGGCCAGGATCTGGTCGAGCGGAACTGGCAGGCACTGGCCCTGGCGCGCGAATCGATTTCCGAAATCCCGCTTCAGCCGGTCAATGCCAGCAGCGCTAACCGTCCGCCTGTGGTCTCTGACGCTGCGCCTGATTTTGTTAAAACCGTTACCGCCGCGATGCTGGCCGGTCTTGGCGATGCACTGCCTGTCTCCGCTCTGCCGCCAGACGGCACCTGGCCGGTGGGCACCACCCGCTGGGAAAAACGTAACATCGCCGAAGAGATCCCGATCTGGAAGGAAGAGCTGTGTACGCAGTGCAACCATTGCGTCGCGGCCTGTCCGCACTCGGCCATTCGTGCCAAAGTGGTTTCTCCTGAGGATATGGAAAACGCCCCGGCCAGCCTGCACTCGCTGGATGTGAAATCCCGCGATATGCGTGGCCAAAAATACGTCCTGCAAGTCGCCCCGGAAGATTGCACCGGCTGCAATCTATGCGTCGAAGTGTGCCCGGCGAAAGATCGTCAGAACCCGGAAATCAAAGCCATCAATATGATGTCACGTCTGGAGCATGTCGAAGAGGAGAAAGTGAATTACGACTTCTTCCTCGACCTGCCGGAAATCGACCGCAGCAAGCTCGAGCGCATTGATATCCGCACTTCCCAGCTGATCACGCCGCTGTTCGAATACTCCGGCGCCTGCTCCGGCTGCGGCGAAACGCCATACATCAAGCTGCTCACCCAGTTGTACGGCGACCGTATGCTGATCGCCAATGCAACCGGCTGTTCCTCTATTTACGGTGGTAACCTGCCTTCGACGCCATACACCACGGATGCGAACGGTCGCGGCCCGGCGTGGGCGAACTCGCTGTTTGAAGATAACGCCGAGTTTGGGCTGGGGTTCCGTCTGACCGTCGACCAGCATCGCGCCCGCGTGATGCGTCTGCTGGAACAGTTCGCCGATAAGCTCCCGGCTGAATTGAATGAAGCCCTGCACAGCGACGCGACGCCAGAAGTACGCCGTGAGCAGGTGGCCGAGCTGCGCCAGCACCTTCAGGGTGTGGAAGGCACACAGCAGCTGTTAACGGACGCCGACGCGCTGGTCGAGAAGTCGATCTGGCTGATTGGCGGCGACGGCTGGGCGTACGACATTGGTTTCGGCGGTCTGGACCACGTCCTGAGCCTGACGGAGAACGTCAACATTCTGGTGCTCGATACGCAGTGTTATTCCAACACCGGCGGCCAGGCCTCGAAAGCGACTCCGCTGGGGGCTGTGACCAAGTTTGGCGAACACGGCAAACGCAAAGCGCGTAAAGACCTGGGCGTGAGCATGATGATGTACGGTCATGTGTATGTCGCACAGATTTCGCTTGGCGCACAGCTGAACCAGACCGTGAAAGCGATTCAGGAGGCGGAAGCTTATCCGGGTCCGTCGCTGATCATCGCCTACAGCCCTTGCGAAGAGCACGGCTACGATCTGGCGTTGAGCCACGATCAGATGCGCCAGCTCACCGCAACCGGCTTCTGGCCGCTGTATCGCTTCGACCCGCGTCGTGCCGATGAAGGGAAACTGCCGCTGGCGCTGGACTCCCGTCCGCCGTCGGATGCGCTGGCAGAAACCCTGATGCAGGAACAACGTTTCCGTCGCCTCAATGCTCAGCAGCCAGAAGTGGCCGAGCAGCTGTGGAAAGACGCGGCGGCGGATCTGCAAAAACGCTATGACTTCCTGGCGCAGATGGCTGGGAAAGGCGAGAAATCGACCAGCGAGTGATAAAAAAAAGCCCGGGGCATCAGCTCCGGGCATATCCTGTCAATTTTGGATGATAGCTAAATCAATTCATTAACGGATTAAGAATCTTAAAGGCATATAACAGCGCTAATTCTACCCTTCCCCGCTGCCGTTGAATAATTTTTATTTCATATGATTCAATGAATTGCATTCATCACGATTATTTTAAAAAACGAACGAGTTGCGCCCCTGCGACGCGTGATAGATGATAAATCTCCTGTTTCAAGCTGTAAGGGACAAATTATCATGGTCCATCATCCCGTCAGATCGTCACGCATCGCCTCCATTGGCTATGATGAGCGCAGCGCAACGCTGGAAATCCGCTTTCTCGACCGCCGGACGCTGCAGTATCAGCAGGTGCCGGTGCGCATCTATAATGATTTTTTGCAGGTGGTGTCAAAAGGTCGCTTTTATGATGGGGTCGTAAAGGGGAAGTTTAAGGAAATCCCGATATACTGAAATCTATCGCCCAACCCGCATTCAAGGATAGTCGCCGTGTTTACCCGTTTGTCGATGGCTGCACTCGCTTTTTTAACCTGCTTGTGGATGGCGTTAATTTTTGATTTTGGCAATGTCATGCATCATCTCAGTGAATTTCTGCTGGCACTGGAAGCGGATTAACAGGCATCGTATTTCTGAACGACTCTCAAACTCTCACGGGTGCTCTATAACCCGCTGCCTTTTTGCCCAGAGAGTGCGACGTTAAAACGGTTTTTGCGAAATACCCACTTCATACGATTTATATTAACATCCACTTAAAATCGTACACATCATGGTTTAATTCGAAACTGAAACCTGGAAGTGTGAATGTTTAATTTCATTTCCGATTGTCATTTACCTTTTCTTAAA
The DNA here is from genome assembly GCF_058791735.1 of Lelliottia sp. EB106-05-01-XG201. Taxonomy (NCBI): domain Bacteria; kingdom Pseudomonadati; phylum Pseudomonadota; class Gammaproteobacteria; order Enterobacterales; family Enterobacteriaceae; genus Lelliottia; species Lelliottia sp. EB106-05-01-XG201. Next base: position 2,214,245 of record NZ_JBYTDV010000001.1, on the reverse strand, counting down.
TCGGTTTATATCGACACTATTTTTATGCTCCACATACTAATAAAGGGGTATTTTTGGCGTTAATTAATCAATAATCATAACCCTCATCATAATTAACGACCGAAACAATTAGAATTGTCAATTGAATTACTATCAATCATTTTTTAATATATACCCCGCCAATTTACTTTGAAATATAATTCTATTTACTCTGAAACCTTAGCCCGCTTGCACGGAAAACTAAATGATAATTGCGCCAAAGATTTCGCATGATATTGATTGCGTAACAATTGCTTACTATGACTGGTTATTCTCAATTTTTGCAAAACCATTTAATGACGAAAGTGATCAACATTATGTCAGTAAAAAAAATGAACATTTTCAAACACTCTTATACGCAACAAAAAGGTGCCCGACTGAAGGGCTGGAAATCATAAAAGATTTGATTGCCATTAACGACCGGTTATCTGAACTTAGCGAAGAAATTAACAGCAAAAAGACTTTTTTAGTTTTTAAGCTCGAATTTCTGAAATTTAGAGGAAAGTTAAACGATCTTAAAAATCTTTTTTATGAGAACAGAGCGCAAATAGATCCTCTGACTAAACTCAATTTGAGAGATAGCCTTAACTATCTTGATATTGAAACAAAACTGCAACCACAATCAAAACCATCAAACTTCTATGTTTTATTTATCGATTTGGATGATTTTAAATCGATTAATGATACCTATGGACATGATGCCGGAGACAAAGTACTCAAGGATGTGGCCAGAATTCTTAACGATACATTAAGAGATACGGACAGATTGTTAAGATATGGGGGAGAAGAATTCTTAGCCATTCTAGAAGCGCACAATGTAGCTGAAGCAAAAGACATTGCTCAGAGAATATTAAAAAATATAGAAGAAAACGTGGCCATCGAGGATAGAAAAATCACGGCAACAATTGGTATTTCTTCTAAATCAAATAAAGAAAGTATTTATGAGTCAATTACAAGAGCGGACAATGCCATGTACTTCGGTAAAAAAAACGGGAAAAACACCTTTATTTATCTATGAACATAGGGATCAGTTATGAATCTTTATTTACAAGACTTTTTAAATCTAACAGAACGGGTCATTAACCAGATAAACCCTGACCTTGCAATGCACCATGTTAGGGTGGCTTACATAGCTCTCCAACTCGCGGAAAAAACGGGATTGAGTAAAAAGGAATGTGCAGCAATTTATACTGCAGCCTGGCTGCATGATGTCGGCGTGGCTGTGTCGAAGGATAGAAATATTATTTTCCCGACCCCCGTTAACGAAAATAAAGATCATGAAAAAAAAGGAGCCTTATTACTTAAGAATATTGAAATATTTAAATCAATAGCCCCTATCGTTGAAAATCACCATCTAAGTGATCAAGAATATAACCACTATGGTATAAAAAACCAGATCGTTCACGTTGCCGACAGAATGGAGTTAATACTTCGGAGATTTTCAGGGCGCATTTCCGTGCATGCCGATACCATTTGCGATCTTCTTCTGGCAGAGCATAGCTATATCGGTCCAAAAATTGAACATGCCATTGACCAGTTGAGAAATTGTGATTACTTCTGGTACACGTTAGATTCAAGAAATCATTTAATCACTGTATCAAAAAATTCACCGGCAAAAAATACACTGATCCCTCCTTCAGATTTTTTGGAAGCGACCTCCCTAATAGGTTATGTGATCGATACATTTTCTGGGTTTACACATATGCATAGCCATAGCGTAGGAGATATATCTAACCTGATTGCTGTCAATCTAGGATTCTCATCTAATGAGGCTACATTGGTACACTCTGCTGGGTTTCTCCATGATGTCGGGAAACTATGTGTCCCTTCGAATTTGCTTGAAAAGAAAGGCCCATTATCGAACTCAGAGTATATGCTTGTTAAGCAACATAGTTTTAGCACCATGGAGATGTTTGAAAACTCACCCTCTCTAAAAAAAATTGGCATATGGGCTTCACAGCATCATGAACGTTTAGATGGCAGTGGCTATCCATACGGACTAACACAGGACGAACTCGAGTTCGAATCTAAAATAATCATGGTCGCGGATATCTTCACAGCAATGATTGAGCCGAGACCTTACAAAAAGTCGAAGAAACCTTTAGAGGCTATAGGAGAACTTAAAACTATTGCTAAGCAGGGAAAGATCTCATCAGCAATCGTCGCTGTCTTAGAAAAAAACTTGCATGCAGCGTCGCAATTGATAAAAGATTTTTAATTCATTCAGTTATTTTCTCAGGGCAGTGAGTCCTTACGTATGGTTCCAGGTATCATGTTTTAGTTTTATTATACTGTTCGAGTAAGCCTTGATGTCATTTTCAGGATTCAGTAATCCATGAGGCCTGAGCAACAGAACTTGCATTTCGTTGTTATGCCCCGAGTCAGGAATGGAGCCCAGAAACCGCACTACTCGCTGGGCAGTATTGGAGCTCGTTGGGACTCTGCTGTAAAACGTGCTGGCATTCGTCGCCGCAATCCGTACCATACACGGCACACTTTCGCATGCTGGTTGTTATCTGCAGGCGCTAACCCGTCTTTTATTGCCAATCAGATGGGGCACGAAAATGCGCAGATGGTGTATGAAATCTATGCTACATGGATAGAAGAAATGAATAGCGAACAGGTGGCGATGCTGAATACGAAGCTTGCGCTTTGAAATGGTTTTGTCCCACTGGTGCCCCATTTGATAGTTGAGTAACGAATAAATGCAACAAAATCAAGAAATTAACAAGAAAGAACAATACAACCTGAACAAACTGCAAAAGCGTCTGCGCCGCAACGTGGGTGAAGCCATTGCAAACTTCAACATGATTGAAGAAGGCGACCGCATCATGGTTTGCCTGTCAGGTGGTAAAGACAGTTACACGATGCTGGAGATCCTGCGCAATCTGCAGCAAAGCGCACCGGTAAACTTTTCGCTGGTGGCGGTCAACCTTGACCAGAAACAGCCGGGCTTCCCGGAGCACATTCTGCCGGAATACCTGGAGCAACAGGGCGTCGAATATAAGATTGTCGAAGAAAACACCTACGGCATCGTGAAAGACAAAATCCCTGAAGGCAAAACCACCTGCTCTCTCTGCTCACGCCTGCGTCGCGGTATTCTGTATCGCACAGCGACCGAACTGGGTGCGACCAAAATTGCCCTCGGCCATCACCGCGACGACATTCTGCAGACCCTGTTCCTGAATATGTTCTACGGCGGCAAAATGAAAGGCATGCCACCGAAGCTGATGAGCGACGACGGGAAACACATCGTTATTCGTCCGCTGGCCTACTGCCGTGAGAAAGACATTGAACGCTTTGCCGAGGCGCGCGAATACCCGATTATCCCTTGCAACCTGTGCGGCTCCCAGCCGAACCTGCAGCGTCAGGTGATTGGCGATATGCTGCGCGACTGGGATAAACGCTACCCTGGCCGCATTGAAACTATGTTCAGCGCCATGCAAAACGTGGTGCCTTCACACCTGTGCGACACCGAACTGTTCGATTTCAAAGGCATTAAGCACGGTTCAGAAGTGATTGATGGCGGCGATCTGGCGTTCGATCGCGAAGAGATCCCGATGCAGCCAGCGGGCTGGCAGCCGGAAGAAGATGATTCTCAGCTGGCTGAAATGCGACTGAACGTCTTAGAAGTGAAGTAAAAATCTGGCGTCTCAGATATTGCATCTGAGACGCTTTTTTAATGGCTTATTTCAGCAAACGAACCTTACAGGTTTTGCCTTTAATCTTCCCGCCCTGCAGCTGTTTCCACGCTTTGTTCGCCACTTTCTGACGTACCGCCACGTAGACATGCGCCGGATGCACCGCGATTTTACCGATATCCGCCCCATCCAGACCGATATCACCGGTCAGCGCGCCTAACACATCGCCCGGACGCATTTTGGCTTTCTTGCCGCCGTCGATGCACAGGGTCGCCATTTCAGCGGCCAGAGGGGCAATCGCGATGCTGCCCAGAGCAGGCATCCAGTTCAGTTTCAGTTGCAGCATTTCAGAGAGAATATTCGCGCGCTGCGCCTCTTCCGGAGCACACAGGCTGATCGCCAGCCCGCTGTTACCCGCACGCGCCGTACGGCCGATGCGGTGAACGTGCACTTCCGGATCCCACGCCAGCTCGTAGTTCACGACCAGCTCCAGAGATTTAATATCTAGCCCGCGGGCTGCCACGTCCGTTGCCACCAGCACACGTGCGCTGCCGTTAGCGAAACGGACCAGCGTCTGATCGCGGTCGCGCTGCTCCAGATCGCCATGCAGCGCCAGGGCGCTCTGCCCCGCCTCTTCCAGCGCGTCACACACCGCCTGACAATCTACCTTGGTATTACAGAAGACGACGCAGGACGCTGGCTGATGTTTGCTCAACAGTTTTTGCAACAGCGGGATTTTGCCGTTGCGCGAGGTTTCGTAGAACTGCTGTTCGATGGACGGCAGCGCGTCCACGGTATCAATTTCAATGGTGACCGGATTGTTCTGCACCCGACCGCTGATCGCGGCAATGGCTTCCGGCCAGGTGGCGGAGAACAGCAGCGTCTGGCGGGACGGAGGCGCAAAGCGGATCACTTCATTAATGGCGTCGGTGAATCCCATATCCAGCATGCGGTCCGCTTCATCCATCACCAGCGTTTGCAGGGCATCCAGCGAAACGGTGCCTTTTTGCAGGTGATCGAGCAGACGGCCAGGGGTAGCAACAATGATGTGCGGCGGATGCTGCAGCGAGTCGCGCTGCGCGCCAAACGGCTGGCCGCCGCAGAGGGTCAGAATTTTGGTGTTCGGCAGGAAACGGGCCAGACGACGCAGCTCTCCTGCCACCTGGTCCGCCAGCTCGCGCGTCGGGCAGAGCACCAGCGACTGGGTCTGGAACAGGCCCGCGTCGATCTGCTGAAGCAGACCGAGGCCGAATGCGGCCGTTTTTCCACTGCCGGTTTTGGCCTGCACGCGAACGTCTTTTCCTTCCAGGATCGCCGGAAGCGCGGCAGCTTGTACAGGGGTCATCGCGAGGTATCCCAACTCGTTAAGGTTATCGAGTTGGGCGGCAGGCAGAACGTTCAGCGTAGAAAAAGCGGTCACAATGTATTCTCAAGGTAAAAAATCACAGTCAGTTGGCGCGTATCCTCGCAGATCTGCGCTACCGATGCGACAATTTAATCGGTTCTTCATCCGGCGGCGGGTCCGGCATGGGCTGCGGGCGCGGGATGGGATCGGGGACTGGCACCGGATCGATGGGTATCGAGTCAGGCAGCGTCATATGCATGTGAAGCATTGAAAGCAGGAAGCTCATGTTTCCCTCCAGTTTATCGGGGTGACCCTTTTAGGGTAGACGCTGAGGTTCTGGAGGCAAAAAAAAGCCGACTAATTTAGTCGGCGTCGTACGAATCAATTGTGCTATGCAGTAATTCAAAAAAGGAAGTAAGACAATATGGAGCGCAACGCCCATCGCTTGACGTTGCATTCACCTGCGGGAGTAATACTGCACCGAACGGGGTAGCCGTTTATTGACTTCGCTCAAACAAAATTGCCTTTTGAAGCCGGAACGCCGCGGAAAAAGTGTAAATTTACAGCCATTTACTACGATGCAACCACCACGCAACACCGCCAATCAAAACAACTAACATGATGCAAAAAGCGGAAAAGCCGAACCGATAACCCCCGCCGGGTATCCCGCCGAGATTCACCCCGAAAAGGCCCGTCAGAAAGGTGCTGGGCAAAAAGACCATCGCCATTAACGACATGGTGTAAGTTCTGCGCGACAGCGACTCCTGCATCACCGTCGCAATTTCATCGGTCATCACCGCCGTGCGGGCAATACAGGAGTCGATCTCATCCAGCCCGCGTCCGAGACGGTCGGCGATATCCTGCATGCGACGTCGATGGTCATCGTTCATCCACGGCAGACGCTCGCTGGCGAGGCGGGCATAAACATCGCGCTGCGGGGTCATATAGCGGCGCATCACGATTAACTGTTTGCGCAGCAGCGCGAGAAAACCGCGCGGCGGAATTTGCTGATCGAGCAGGTTATCTTCGAGGTCGATAATTTTATCGTGCAGCTCTTCGATGAATTCACTTGCATGATCGGTCAGCGCATCGCAGGTATCTACCAGCCAGGCGCCGCAACCCTCCGGCCCGGTCCCCTCTTTCAGATCGTTGACCACATCGTCCAGCGCCAGCACTTTGCGCTGCCGGGTGGAGACAATCAGACGCTCATCCATATACAGACGCATGGCGACCAGCTGATCCGGCCGCTCGTCGGTGCTGCCGTTGATGCAGCGCAGTGTGATTAATGTCCCTTCCCCGAGACGGCTGACGCGCGGACGCAGGCTTTCTCCCGCCAGCGCATCCCGCACGCTGTTTGGCAGCAAGGGCGTTGTCGCCAGCCACTGCGCGCTGTCCGGATGGGTATAGTTCAGATGCAGCCAGCAGGGGTGCTCGCTGTCGATGACATCGCTATCTTCCAGTGGTCGCGCCCCACCTTTGCCGTCCAGCAGCCACGCAAATACTGCATCCGGAACGTTCACGTCCGATCCCTTAATGCCTTCCACAGCGCCTCCACCTTTTCGTCATGATCATCGTCAGTCTAGCCTTCCCGCAAGGTTATTCAACATCTAACGCCAGCATAGCGCTGAATTCGTTCATGAATTAGCCCTTTTCCTACTCTAATCACTGGACAGCAAGATGCAAAACAGTAGAGTTACGCAAATGCTGCCAATTTGTTTTCAAATGTATCTTTGATGAGTGTGACGATGAAAAAGCCCTGTGCGGCCTTCGATGTTCGTCTCGCAGAAATGCGGACCATCGCCATTAAAACCAGCGTGACCTGGTTCCTTTGGGTGAACATGATGTTCTCCTCCTTCATCCTCGGACGTAACTATTTCTCTACGTCCCACTCGGAAGTGCTGTTCCATCACCCCGCGGCGCTGCTCGAAACCATGATGGTTATCGACCTGACGCTCTCCGCCGCCGTGTTATTCATCATGCGCATGGCCCCGCTGCAAAATGCGCAGTGGCTGGGCGGTTTAGCCAAGTGGACGGTGATAGGCCTCAGCCTGTGCTGGGCGGGCTGTTTCTTTGTGCTGATTGTCAGCAACGATGTGCGGATTATCTTCCCCTCCGCCGCTTTACTGCTTTTTACCGCTCTGATTTCGCTCTACTTTGACCCGAAAGTGTTGCTGAGTTTTATCCTGCCCATCTGGCTAACCATCCTCATCACCTCACTTTTTTACCGCGATGGCCTGACGGTGATGAACGGTTTGCAGTGGATATTTCTGGCGGGATTGATTGAATCTGGCAGGCGCATTCTCAACCGCTGGTTCATGCTGGCCCTGCGCCGCGAGCAGGAAAACGCCGACCTGATACAGCAGCTGGGCCTGCTGGCGAACCACGATCCGCTCACCGGGATTGCGAATCGCCGCGCCTTTGAAGCGCAGATGGATCAGGCCATTCTTCGCCATCAGCAGGATGGAAACAGCTTTGGGCTAGTCATGCTCGATGTCGATCACTTTAAGCTTTATAACGACTATTACGGCCATCAGAAAGGCGATCTGTGTCTGACGGCGATTGCCAGGGCGCTGGAATCGGCTGCGCTGACGTCCAGCGGAATTGTCGGTCGTTTTGGTGGGGAGGAGTTTGTACTGCTGTTGCCCGACGCAGATGCGAAGGCCCTGGAAACCGCCGCGCAGAACATCGCTGCCATACTTCAGGCGCAGAATATTCCTCACGCCGCCTCGCTGGTGAGCGACCGGGTGACGGTGAGTCAGGGGCTGGCGCTCTGGCAGCCCGGCGTGACGGCACGAGACCTGATTGCCGGAGCCGACAAAGCGCTGTATCAGGCGAAGCAGGAAGGACGAAACCGCTATAAATAAGAAAGCCTGGCGAACCAGGCTTTTGCGCTACATCAGGAACTTGTCAAAACGAGTGCTCGGCATGACGCGGATAAACCCGGTGTTCGTGCTGTGGCGACTCCTGCCAGTCAGGTTGCGAGCCCCCTTCCAGTCTGAAATTCCGGGTGCGGGTCTGAAGCTCAATCACCTGGTTTTTCAGCACGTCGGAGGAACCCGATAGCTCATCCACCATCGCCACGTTGCTCTGCGTGACTCGCTCCAGCTCGGACAGCGCCTGGGTGATTTGCGAAATCCCTTTTTCCTGTTCGGCGGTGCTCGCAGAAATTTCATCCATCAGTTTACTGACATGCCCGGAACCGTTGACGATCTCGTGCATGTTCTTTTCTGCTTCAGAGACCACCGTCACCCCCTGCGTGACGTTGCTGCTGGTCACGTCGATCAGCGACTTGATGCTCTTGGCCGCTTCCGCACTGCGGTGGGCCAGATTGCGCACTTCACCAGCGACCACAGAGAAACCTTTACCATGGTCGCCCGCCCTCGCCGCTTCAACCGCCGCGTTGAGCGCCAGAATGTTGGTCTGGAAGGCAATTCCGTCGATCAGAGAGATGATCTCCGTCATTTGCTGCGCGCATTCCGTAATCGACTGCATGTTATTGGCGACTTGCCCCATCAGCTCGCCCCCTTTACGCGCCTGCACCGTGGCGAGGTTCGCCCTTTCGCTCGCCAGACGGGTGTTGTCGGCATTGTTGCGGGTGCTGGCGGCCATTTGCTCCATGCTCGCGGCAGTCTGGATCAGCGAAGCGGACTGTTGTTCCGTTTTCACCGCCAGCTGTGCGCTACGGGAGGAGAGTTGTTCTGAGAGGGTCATCGCGGTTTGCGACGAGGCGCGGATTTCACGCACCAGGGTGGCGATGTTGCTGGATAAACTGTTGATCCCTGGAATCAGGCGGCCTGCACAGTTATTGCCGAACTCAGGAATGGAGACGGCAAGATTGCCCGAGGTCACTTCTTCGATACTTTTTTTCACGGTATTGATCGGCGTCACAAGATATTTTGTCATGTAGGACCAGAGCAACAAGACCGCAAGCACATTAATAATATTTACTGCGATAAAAAGCGATGTACTTTTCGATAAAGCCCAAACCAAACCATCAATCACTAAAAGCACGACCAGCAGAAAGTAAATAATAAATGTTCTTACGCTAATATTTCTAAGCATAATTGATCCCATACCACAAGTCGGAGGAGGTATATTGGTTATAGCATTCGCATTTTCTTTTTCCACCACATTTTAAGTGGCATTTATTATTCACCTTCGGATGCCGGGAATTTACCTTAAGTCAGCACAGAGAATCAGAATATTCCAGACGGCAGGCATAATCTCTTTTTAACCCTTACTTTTCCTGTGACAACAATCATTAGCAAACAGATAATTAAATATGACCGTTCAGTTTATTAAGAGTTAATGCTGTTAGTGATTAAAATCATGTAGCGTTACTTAAGTCATTAATGAGAGAATATATCCTCAATGCGTTTTAACTCGCAAAAAATAACGCGTTTGTTGTTGATTTTTGATAAGCAACTAATCTTGGAATTAGTTAGAGTAAGCCACGGCGGTGATGAGTCGCGCACCGGATGAACTCAATAACGACTTTTAGCGTGGGATTACACAATGCTCGATGTGTCCTGGGACCCCGTACTCATCGCCATCTCATTCCTGGTGGCCTTTATCGCTTCATTTGTCGCACTCGACAGTGCGGGCAAAATATCGGGAGCCAGCCGCAAAGCCGCCCTCTGGTGGCGCATTGCCGGAGGCGCCACTCTCGGAATTGGCGTCTGGTCGATGCATTTTATCGGTATGCTCTCCATGAAAATGCCGATGGCGATGAGCTACCACTTCTGGCTCACCGTGGCCTCACTGGCTATCGCGATTATCGCGGCCACCAGCGCAATTAATATCGCCGTACCGGGCAACTCTCTGTCGTTGACACGCTGGTTTTTATCCACACTGATCCTCAGCGCAGGCGTCGTCGCCATGCACTACACCGGGATGGCAGCCCTGATGCTGCACGACGATATCAGCTGGAATATGAATATCGTCGCGCTGTCCGTCGCCATTGCTATCGTCGCGTCGGGTGCCGCCCTTTGGCTCGCTTTCCATCTGCGCCATCGCCATAAAGGTGTCTTTATTAACCGCGTTGCCGCCGCCTTCGTGATGGGGCTGGCGATTTGCGCCATGCACTACACGGGCATGAGCGCCGCGAATTTTCACCATGAGATGGATAACATGCCCGGCGGCGTAAGCGAGCTGGGCCTCTCTATTTGGGTCTCATCCACCACTCTGGTGCTGCTGGGGATCATGCTCATTATCTCCCTCGTGGACTCTCATTTCCGTACCCACCGCCTGACGGAGAATCTGCGCCAGCTGAATAAACAGCTGGAGCTCAAGGCACGGTTTGACGCCCTCACCGGCCTCGCCAACCGTCATCAGATGGATCTCAGCCTGCAGGATTGCCTGCACACTTCGCTGCTGAATAAAAAACAGTTTGCGGTGATGTTTCTCGATATCGATCACTTCAAGCTGGTGAATGACGCCTGGGGTCACCAGGTGGGCGATGAGCTATTAATCAGCGTTGCGCAGCGGATCACCGCCAGACTGACGCAAGGGGTGACCCTCGCGAGACTCGGCGGGGATGAGTTTATCCTGCTGCTGCCCGACAGCGATGACGACAAAATATCCTCCCTGGCCATGACCCTGCTCGACGAGATCCGCCGCCCTTTCTTCATTTGCGGCCATACGCTCAATATCACCCTGAGCCTTGGCGTGAGCCTCTACCCGCAGCACGGTGAAACGCTCCACGAGCTGAAATTCAAAGCCGATGCGGCGATGTACCATATCAAACAGGAGGGACGAAACGGCTGGGCGATTTACCGCCCGGAGATGTCCAAAAGCATTTCGGCCGAGCCGTCTTTCCTGCAGGATTTGACCCAGGCGCTGGAGCGCGAGCAGTTTGAGCTCTGGTATCAGCCCACCTATCTCGCTGAACTGAAAGAGATCCACGGTTTTGAAGCGCTGCTGCGCTGGCACCACCCAGAACAGGGGGTTCTGCTACCGAGTGTATTCCTGTCGTCACTGGAGAAGACCGGTTTAATCATTCCCGTCGGCGTGTGGGCCATTGAGCAGGCGTGTCGGCAATTACGGTTCTGGACGGAGCAAGGGTTTAGCCAGTGGACGCTCTCCTTTAATTTGTCCCCCGTTCAGTTTGAGCAACAGGATATATTCGAGGTCATTTCCAGCACCATGCAGAAATACAACCTTGAACCGTCGCGATTGATTCTGGAAGTGACCGAAAGCACCGCGTTAAAAAACCTTGAACGCAGCATTGAATTATTAGACGCATTTAACCATGCGGGTTTTACGGTCTCTATCGACGACTTTGGTACCGGATACTCAAACCTGTTGATGCTCAATGTGCTTCCTGCGAAAGAGCTCAAAATAGATAAAAGCTTTATCGACAGCATGCTGGAAAACGAGAAAAGCAAAAAGATTGTCGAAACGATTATTCACGTGGCGCGCACTATGGATATGGTCGTTGTCGCCGAAGGGATTGAAACGGAAGAGCAACAGCTGACGCTCGCAAGCCTGGGGTGTGATTATTTACAGGGCTATTATTTCTCCCGCCCTCTCCCGGCGGAACAAGTGCCGTGGCTGGTATTACAAAATAAATCTGACAAACAAATTATACCAATCGGTAAAAATCAAATAGAACCCCCACTGAATTCACAAAAAAATCATGCCTGATGTGCTGAAGTAGAGTATGTTTTTGGTAAGCCCACGAGTCTATATTGCGTCGTGAACATCAGGCAGGTCTGCCGATGAATGGGAAGAATCTATGTTGCCACACAGCTTTGATGCGCTGAATTTCATCAAAACACCGGTATGGTTAGTTTCACCCGTTTCTGAACATCTTATTTTCGCCAATATTGCGGCGACCGATATGATGCGTAATAAAACGCTCACCGAGATGCGTCAGGGGATCTATTCCGCCAGCGCGCAGCAGCAACTGGCGATGTATGTTCCGGATCTCAAATCCGAACTCGATATCGTCGAGATCTGGACGGTCTGGCGCGATGGTCATGAAACCACGCTCAGCTGTCGCCTGTCTCTCGCCGGGCACGAGGTCGTGGGCGACGTTATCGTCTTCGAGGGTATCGTATCCCAGGCCCCTTCCGGGCTAAAAGCCAGCCGCTCGGCGAACTATCAACGCAAAAAACAGGGTTTCTATGCCCGCTTCTTTCAGACCAACAGCGCCCCCATGCTGTTGATTGACCCGGCCCGGGACGGGCTGATCGTCGATGCCAACCTGGCCGCCCTGAATTTTTACGGCTATCACCACGATACGATGTGCAGCAAACATACGTGGGAAATTAATACCTTAGGCCGCGATATTTTGCCGATCATGACTGAGATTGCGCGTCTGCCCGGTGGACATAAACCGCTCAATTTCGTTCACCGTTTAGCCGACGGCTCGACCCGCCACGTGCAAACTTACGCCGGTCCGATTGAGATCTATGGCGACAAGCTCATGCTGTGCATCATTCACGACATCACCGAGCAGAAAAGGCTGGAGCAAGAGCTGGAGCACGCGGCGCTACGCGACTCCATGACCGGCCTGCTCAACCGTCGGCAGTTTTATCTCATCACCGAACAGACTAATCCTTCTCATCTGCCTGCCCAGCACCAGTTCAGCTTGCTGCTGGTCGATACGGATCATTTCAAAAATATCAATGACGTGTTTGGTCATTCGAAAGGCGATGAGGTGCTGATTTCCCTGTCGCGTATGCTTGAAGCCTGCAGCCGCAAAGACGATTTTGTCTTCCGCTGGGGTGGCGAGGAGTTCGTGCTCCTGCTGCCGCGCACCACGCTGGACGTGGCGATGCAGGTGGCCGAGACCATTCGCGCGGAAGTGGCACGCATTGCCATCCCCGGCCTGCCCCGCTTTACGGTGAGTATTGGCGTGGCGCGTCATAACCCGGACGAGAGTATCGACGACCTGTTTAAGCGTGTTGACGACGCTTTATATCGCGCCAAAAACAATGGCCGAAATAAAGTCCTCGCGGCCTGAAAACTGGAGTATTGATAAAAGCCTCGTTACAATGCCCCCTCGAATAAACAGACGTCAGGTGGGTAACTTTTGCTATGGGGAAAACAGAAGTCATACTCATCCTAATTATTCTCAGCGTAATTATATTTGGTTTTTGGTTTATTTTTAGCGGTGAGATGTGGCATCTGGTGGGGTTCATTGAAAGCAGTCTCTATCCGACGATAGATGCGCCCTGACTGATAAAATCAGGCCCGTACTGCGACGGGCCTTTTTTACGGATTAATGTTTCTCGATATACATCGTCCGACTGTAAGCCACATCTTCTGCGTTATTTATCGGATACCCTTTTACCCACGGCTTAATCAGGCGACCGTTGGTATATTGATAAATTGGCGCGATAGGCGCTTTTTCCGCTAGGATCTTCTCCGCGGCGTTGTAATCGGCATTACGCGCTTTTGCCGTGGTTTCCAGCGACGCCTGATTAATAATCTTGTCGTATGCCGGATCGTTGAAGCGCGAAATATTACCGCTGTGCGTCGAGGTCAGCAGGGACAGGAAGGTTGACGGCTCGTTGTAATCCCCCACCCACGAGGCACGGATCACATCGAAATTGCCGGTGTTACGGCTGTCGATGTAGGTTTTCCACTCCTGGTTCTGCAGCTTCACGTCCACGCCGAGATTTTTCTTCCACATCGACGCCACCGCAATGGCGATTTTCTGGTGGTTTTCAGAGGTGTTGTACAGCAGAGTCAGTTTCAGCGGACGCTGCGGCCCGTAGCCCGCGGCCTGCAACAGCATCTTGGCCTGCGCATTCAGCTCCGCCTGCGGCATCTGCTCGAACGGCGAGGTTTCAGGGGTAAAGCCGGCCGTCACATCCGGGGTAAAATGCCACGCCGGTTTTTCACCGGTACCCAGCACTTTCTCGGCCATAATCCGGCGGTCGATGGTCATGCTCAGCGCCAGACGCACGCGCTGGTCAGCCGTTGGCCCTTTCTGGGTGTTAAACGCGTAGTAATAAGTGCCCAGCTGCGGCGGCGTGTACACCTGGCCCGGAATATCCTTGAGCAGCTTCTGATAGAGATTTTTTGGGAAAGATTCGGTGATATCAATATCCCCCGCCAGATAGCGCTTGGTGGCCGATGACTCCTGGTTAATCGGAATAAAGGTCACTTTTTTCAGCACGGTTTTGGCGTTATCCCAGTACGACGTATTCGGCTCAACGACCAGCTTTTCATTCACCACGCGATCGGTCAGCACGTAAGCGCCGTTGCCGACCAGCGCGCCGGGACGGGTCCACTCTTTACCGCTCTCCACGTTGGCCTTTTGCACCGGATAGAAGGCAAAACTGGCCGTCAGATTGGCGAACCACGGCAGGGGCTTATCGAGCTGTACGCGCAGGGTTTTAGCATCCACCGCAGTAATGCCAAGCTGGTTGGGCTGCGCCTTGCCTTCGATAATGCTCTGGGCGTTGGTGATCCCCGCCAGCGCCGCAAACCACGCAAATGGCGAGGTAGTTTTTGGGTCCACCAGACGCTGCCAGCTGTAGACAAAATCTTGCGCCGTTACCGGCGTTCCGTCGGACCACTTCGCGTTATCACGCAGAGTAAACGTCCAGGTGCGGTTGTCATTGCTCTGCCATTTGGTGGCGACACCGGGGATCAGCTCACCCTTTTCGTTCTGATTCACCAGGCCTTCAAACAGATCGCGGATCACCTGAATTTCCGGTAATCCCACGGCTTTCGCCGGGTCGAGCGAGGCGGGTTCGTCTTTAATATGGCGGACCAGCTCCTGTTTTGGCGCAAGTTGAGTTCCCTGAGGAATGTCGGCCGCGTAGGAAACCGATGAGAGTCCGCACAGCCACAGCGCAGTACAGAGCAGCGAAACAGGATGCTTCATGAGATCCCCTTTAAAATGGTGGGTAACAAGCAGATGCGTAATTATTTGTTTCGAAACAGAGAAATGCAAATACCTTCGCGCGGAAAGTTGAAATCGGGCCAGTTTCTCGCGACGTTGAAACTATTTGATTAACCGCGTGTTTTACACAACACTGCTGTAAAGAACTCGCTATCAGGATTTCGTATGTCACTTAACCGCCCAAGAACGGAACGTGGCGCTTTCCCGCCCGGAACGGAACACTACGGTCGCTCATTTTTAGGCGCTCCGCTGATCTGGTTTCCTGCCCCGCAGGCCGACCGTCACAGCGGGCTGATCATCGCCGGTACGCACGGGGATGAGAACTCCTCTATCGTCACCCTCTCCTGCGCCCTGCGCACCCTCGCCCCTGACCTGCGCCGTCATCATGTGGTGTTAACCGTCAACCCGGACGGCTGTCAGCTTGGGCTGCGCGCCAACGCGCGCGGTGTCGATCTCAATCGTAACTTCCCGGCGGCCAACTGGCGCGCGGGAGAAACCGTCTATCGCTGGAACAGCGCGGCGGACGAGCGTGACGTGGTGCTGCTCACCGGCGAAAAACCGGGCTCAGAGCCTGAAACGCAGGGGTTGTGCCAGCTGATCCATCATCTGCAACCGGCGTGGGTAGTGTCATTCCACGATCCGCTGGCCTGCATCGAAGATCCGCGCCACACGGAATTAGGCGAGTGGCTGGCGGACGCTTTCGCCCTGCCGCTGGTCACCAGCGTGGGCTATGAAACACCGGGCTCTTTTGGCAGTTGGTGTGCGGACCTCGGCCTGCACTGCATCACCGCCGAGTTCCCGCCCGTTTCATCGGATGAAGCGAGCGAGAAATACCTGAAAGCGATGACCGGGCTCCTGCGCTGGCACTCTCAGAGGTGAAGCGTACCGGTGGTAAAATTCAGCGCGGGTGAGACGTCAACGGCGAGCCAGGTTGGTCCGTCGAGATCGGCGAAACTCACCTGCTCTGTCAGCGGTAATGCGGCGCTGATGGCTCGGGAGGTGCAGAGCATGCACCCGAGCATCAGGGCAAAACCTTCTGCACGCGCCTGCTTCGCCAGCGCCAGCGCTTCCGTCAGTCCGCCGGTCTTATCGAGCTTAATGTTCACCATCTCATAGCGCCCTTTCAGGCCCGCGAGACTCGCGCGCGTATGGCAGCTTTCGTCGGCGCAGATGGGCAGCGGGTGGATGAAGTTTTCCAGCGCGGCATCTTCCGCCGACGGCAGCGGCTGTTCGAGCATCGCCACGCCCAAATCCGCCAGCAGCTGACAGCGCGCGGCCAGACCTTCACTCCTCCAGGATTCGTTGGCGTCGACAATCAGCGTCGCGTCAGGCACCGCGCCGCGGATCGCCACCATCCGCTCGCTAATCAGATGATCGTCGAGTTTGACTTTCAACAGCCGCGCACCGGACTCATACAGCGCTCTGGCGCTGGCGGCCATTTGCGACGGCTCGCCGATGACCACGGTTTGCGCCGTGACGATAGTCTCCGGCAGCGCCACGCCGAGGGACTCAGAGATGGTGTGATTCAGGCGATGCGCCTCCAGCGACCATAACGCACAGTCGACGGCATTGCGCGCCGCACCCGCCGGTAACGCCTGCTGCAGCGCCTCGCGGGTCATGCCCTTTTCCAGCTCAGGAACGATGGTCATGATTTGCGCCATCACCGAGGCCAGGCTTTCGCCGTAGCGTGGATACGGCGTGCATTCGCCCGCGCCTTTTATCCCGTCCTCTTCAATTTCTACCACCACCACGCAGGCTTCGCTGCGGCTGCCGCGAGAGATCACAAACGGCGTATGCAACGGCCATGCTTCTTCATAGACCTTGACGGTTCTCATCACTCGCTCCTGTAGGGCAAAATAGGTTTGCCGTGTTATCCGCTGTTGTCATACACTAACCACGACGTTAACTATATGTAAACAGGAAGATATCTATGTCACAACTCGTTCATTTCCAGGGCAACCCGGTTTCTGTTGCAGGTTCCATTCCGCAGGCAGGCAGCAAGGCGCAGGCTTTTACCCTCGTGGCAAAAGATCTGTCTGACGTAACGCTGGCTCAGTTCGCCGGTAAACGCAAAGTCCTGAACATTTTCCCGAGCATCGACACCGGCGTTTGCGCCGCGTCCGTGCGTAAATTCAACCAGCTGGCGACCGAAGTGGACAACACCGTGGTGCTGTGCATTTCCGCTGACCTGCCATTCGCCCAGTCCCGCTTCTGCGGTGCAGAAGGCCTGAGCAACGTTATCACGCTTTCTACCCTGCGTAGCCCAGATTTCCTGGAAAACTACGGTGTCGGTATCGCCGAAGGCCCACTGAAAGGCCTGGCCGCGCGTGCGGTACTGGTGATCGATGAAAACGACGCTGTGATCTTCAGCGAGCTGGTGAATGAAATCACCAACGAGCCAGATTACACCGCCGCGCTGGACGTGCTGAAAGCGTAATTGCATTGATTTTGTAGGCCGGGTAAGCGCAGCGCCACCCGGCGATGAAAGCTCCGCAATGCGGAGCTTTCTTTTTACCCGTCTCAGAACAAACAGGAACAAAAATGATCTCTTTTGAAAAAAGCATTCCCATTTTTCGCATGTTTGACGAACAAAAAGCGCGAGAATTTTATCTGGATTTTCTCGGGTTCAACGTCGAATTTGAACACCGCTTCGAAGCTGACCTGCCCCTGTATATGGGCATCAGCCGCAACGGCCTGCAACTACATCTTTCTGAACACCATGGCGACGCTTGTCCAGGCGCGACCCTCTTCGTTCCAATGAGCAATATTGAATTATTAAGGGATGAACTGAAGCAGAAGCATTACGGCTACGGGCGGCCTGAGATCGTTCAGCAGGACTGGGGGAAAATACTGGAAGTGTGTGATCCGTTTGGGAACAGGATTCGGTTTTGCGAGGCGTAAATAAAATGCCCGCTGCTGATATAGCGCGGACCCAATGCATTTCGGGTCGCGTATAAACAGTCAGCGGACATCGCACTCAATAGGGTTGGATCAGAATCACCCCATCACCACGTATTCAAAAACTCCGCGATCTCATCAATTCGCGTTTCATCGATACCGGCTTCTTTCGCCATCTCACTCTGCGCTTCTTCGCTGATCTCTTCGTTATTCATCAAACGGGTGATCAGAGACTGGAAATACCAGGCCACCGCGTCGCGCTCTGCTTCGCTCAACGGCTTGGTGGATTCTTTCGAATATTCATCGGCGATGTCATAAAACTTTAAAGGGATTTCGTTGCTCATACGTTTCTCTTTTATTCGTCAGTTTTTTTCTGGTTCAGACCGTACTCGCGCAATTTATTGGCGATGGCCGTGTGCGACACGCCGAGGCGTTTCGCCAGTTTTCGGGTGCTCGGGTAGTTACGATAAAGCTGGGTCAGGACTGAACGCTCGAAACGGCTGGTGATATCGTCCAGCGATCCTTCCATCGCCTCTTCGCCCACAGACACGGTTCCCGCATCGTAATCCGGCAGCAGAATGTCCTGCGAGCGTAGCTCGTAACCTTCCAGCTGGGTGAGCGCGCGG
The DNA here is from genome assembly GCF_058791735.1 of Lelliottia sp. EB106-05-01-XG201. Taxonomy (NCBI): domain Bacteria; kingdom Pseudomonadati; phylum Pseudomonadota; class Gammaproteobacteria; order Enterobacterales; family Enterobacteriaceae; genus Lelliottia; species Lelliottia sp. EB106-05-01-XG201. Next base: position 2,195,855 of record NZ_JBYTDV010000001.1, on the reverse strand, counting down.
TAGACAGCGTTCTTCAACTGGCGGATATTGCCCGGCCAGCCGTAGCGGGTCAGCATTGAGCCTAAATCTGCAGACAATTTCGGACGCGGAACGCCCTGCTCGTCGGCGAAGCGCGCCACGAAAAGTTCGGTCAGCGGCATAATGTCTTGCGGACAGTCGCGCAGCGGCGGAATGTTGAGGGTGAGTACGTTCAGTCGGTAGTAGAGATCCTCGCGGAACACGCCTTTCTGCACCAGTTCAACGAGGTTTTTCTGCGTCGCGCATATAACGCGCACATCCACGTGCACTTCATGATCCTCCCCGACGCGGCGGAAAGTACCGTCATTGAGGAAACGCAACAGTTTGGCCTGCATGCGCGGCGACATCTCGCCGATCTCATCCAGCAATACCGAGCCGCCGTTGGCCTGCTCGAAGAAGCCTTTTTTGCCCTCCGGCGCGTGGCCGAACAGCTCGCTCTCCACCGCATCTTCCGGAATCGACGCACAGTTCAGAGCCAGATAAGGTTTCGCCGCGCGCGGGCTGGCGGTGTGAACCGCATGGGCCAGTAAATCCTTGCCGGTTCCCGTTTCGCCGGTGATCAGCAGCGGTGCGGTGAGGTTGGCGAGCTTACGCGCCTGATCCACCACGTGCTTCATTTTCGGGCTGACGGCGATAATCTGGCTGAACGCGCCGACATCCTGGTTAGACAGATTCTGCAGCTGACGACCCATGCGAATGGTGGAGCGCAGCATGATCACCGCGCCGGTCAGCACGCTGACATCGTTCTCGCCGCGCAGATGCACCGGGGTGATCTCCATCAGGAAGTTCTGGCCGCCGATCACCACATGTTCGCTCTGGGTCCCCTGCGGATTACTGTCGAGCCAGCGCTGGAAATTGAAACCGGCTATCAGCTGCGCCGCATGATGGCTGCTCAGTTTTTCCTGGCTCTGGCCAAAGAGCTGGCAGCTCGCCTGGTTGGTGCGCTCGACTTTGCCTTTCAGATCAAGAGATAAGAAGGGTTCAGGCATGGCTTCAAGCAGCGCGCTCAGCGCCAGATGCTCACGCTCGGACGGCATCCACGGCACGGTGCGCACATCCGTAACGCCAGCGATACGGCGAATTTCAGCCATCAGGCTGCTGAATGTATTGAATTCGATTTCGGCAAAATTGAGGTAGATTCGCCCGATAGGGTCGATGTCGATGCCGCGTAAATCAATGTCACGCAAAACAAGGAGATCGAGTAATTCGCGGGTCAGGCCGATACGGTCCTGACAGAACACTTCCAGACGCATGGATAATTCACTCTTTAAGCCAGTAACCTTAAAATGATATGTCAGATATCGTCTGGCTGGAAGCTCGCTGTCAAGAAATATTGACAGCGAGGTGATTTCTTCAGCGTTTACTGCGGTTTTTTGCTCAATGTCTCTTTCAGTTGCCCGATAAGCTCACGACGGAAGTCCCCGAGGCGCGGTTTGTCGTCGTTAATCCAGGGCAGCGGGCGGCACAACTCCATGGCTTTGATCCCCAGACGTGCGGTCAACAGCCCGGCCCCGATCCCCTGCGCCGCGCGGGTAGACAATCGCGCGGCAAGATCCTGAGACATCCAGTCCATCCCCACTTCACGCACCAGTTCGCTGGCTCCGGCGAACGCCATGTTCAGCAGCACCAGGCGGAACAGGCGAAGACGGCTGTAATAGCCCAGCTCGATGCCGTACAGTGTGGCGATTCGGTTGATGAGTCGCAGGTTGCGCCATGCGATAAAGGCCATATCCACCAGCGCCAGCGGGCTGACGGCGATCATCAGCGTTGATTCCGCCGCCGAGCGGCTAATCTCCCGCCGCGCCTGGGAATCGAGCACCGGCTGCACGATATTGGCGTACAGCGTGACGATCTCGCGGTCGTTTTGCGTCTCGTGGATCGCCGCATACCAGCGCTGTAGCGCCGGATGCGACTGATCGATCCCGGCCTGGCTGGCCAGTTTTTCACAGAAGGCGCGCCCTTTTCCGGTGGCATGGCTGTGCAACAGATCGCGGGCTTCGTCGCGCTCGTGGGCGCGCTGACGCAGTCGCCACAGGCGACGCCACTCGGTGGCAATGGAGCCCACGCCCGCCCCGACGATCAGCGCCCCTGCCGCGCAACCACCGAGGGCGACCCAGTCCTGAGTTTGCCAGGCATTCATCGTCCACTGGACGCCCTGTCCGACCACGCTCACGCCAAACAGCGTCAGCCCGGCCATCACCATTTTGCGCCACAGGCTGCGTTTGGGCCGCAGCGCCGCCTCGACCACCGCTTCTGCCTGCCCCTCGTCCGCAAGCAGTTCATCGGCGACGACAGGCGCAAATTTCTCGGCCTCCGGACCGCTGAAGGCCTGAGCCGCTTTGAAAGCTTCGGCCCGCTCCTGCTCAAGCGTGCCGGTAAAATCGATGCGTGGCTTTAAAGGTTCGGTCATCGCAGCTTATCTCCTATTAAAAACTCCAGCGCCGCGTCCAGGCGAATGTGCGGCAACGGCTGGTCGACATTCATTGCCTGAGGGCGAAACGCCTCAAACTGAAAACCCTGATTTTGCCAGAACGCCTGCCCCGGCAGACGGGCGGGCACTTCGCCGGGATAGACGGTCAGCGGTTCGCCGTCGCTAAGACGGTTGCCGCGCAGAGCCGGGATTTTCTCGCCATTGACGTCGATAAGCCCGCTTTGCGTGGCCTGAACCGCCGCCAGCCCCAGGCAATCCATGCTGATCCCTTCGAACGCCGCATTTTGCCAGGCATCCTGCACCAGCTGTTGCAGCAGCGAGACCATGTTTGCGTGCTGATCGACCGTCACATGATCCGCTTTGGTCGCCGCAAACAGCAGCTTGTCGATCACCGGCGAAAACAGGCGGCGGAACAGGGTTCGCTGCCCGTAGTGGAAACTCTGCATGAGCTGCGTGAGCGCCAGGCGCATATCGTTGAAGGCCTGCGGCCCGCTGTTGAGCGGCTGCAGGCAGTCCACCAGCACGATCTGACGGTCGAAGCGCAGGAAGTGATTTTTGTAGAACCCCTTCACCACTTTCTCGCAGTAATAGTTGAAGCGATCGCGGAGCATCCCGACGTTACTGTGTTTGTCCGCCATCGCCAGTTTGGATTCGCCCCAGCCATCGACATCCGGCCACGGGAAGAATTGCAGCGCGGGCGCACCTGCCATTTCGCCCGGCAGGACAAACCGGCCAGGCTGGATAAAGTGCAGCCCCTGCTGTTTGCATTGATGAAGATAATCAGTCCAGGCCTGGGCAATCGCTGCCAGACGGTTTTCGTCCGCCGGTGCCAGCGGGTCCAGCCCGGCGCAGAGTGCACGCCATTTTGCCGACCACTCCGCGCGCTGGCCCTGCAACAGACCGGTCATTTGCCGCGACCAGCTCAGATAATCCTGGGCCAGCATCGGTAAATCGAGCAGCCATTCGCCGGGATAATCGACGATTTCCAGATACAGCGTGGAGGTCTCTTTGAAGTGGCGCAGCACAGATTCGTTCGAGCGAAAACGCAGGGCGAGGCGGATCTCGCTCACGCCGCGCGTCGGCGTCGGCCAGGCGGGCGGCGTGCCGTACAGCTGCGCCAGCCCTTCGTCATAGGTAAAACGCGGGATACCAAAGTCGCGCTGGGGTACGCGTTTGACGCCGAGCAGGCGCTCTTCGCGCGCGGCGCTCAGCAGCGGCAGGCGCGCCCCGGCGTGTAAATTGAGCAGTTGGTTAACCATCGCGGTGATAAACGCAGTTTTGCCGCTGCGGCTTAATCCCGTGACCGCCAGCCGTAAATGGCGGTCTACGCCACGGTTAACCAGTGAGTTGAATTCGTTTTTGAGTCGCTTCATCGCCATCCTGTTTTGCCCCGAAGACCGCTGATATCAGCTTCAGAATACAATAAATTGGGGCAGATCGTTGATTTTCAATTCATTGTCACTGTCATTCCCGTTTTTTCTCCCGTAATATAAACCCACTACCGCTATCATGGAGTTGTAAGGTGTATGTCACCCACCATTTATGATATTGCACGCGTTGCAGGCGTATCAAAATCAACCGTGTCCAGGGTTCTTAACAAGCAAACAAATATCTCCCCGGAAGCGCTTGAGAAAGTGCAAAAAGCGATTGATGAATTAAATTATCAACCCAACAAACTTGCCCGAGCCCTGACCTCTTCGGGCTTTGACGCGATCATGGTTATTTCCACGCGTTCAGCAAAAACCACAGCCGGTAATCCTTTCTTCTCCGACGTTCTGCATACCATTACCGAAAAAGCCGAAGAGGAAGGTTTTGACGTTATTTTGCAGACCTCGAAAAGCAGCGAAGATGATTTGCAGAAATGCGAAAGTAAAATTAAGCAAAAAATGGTCAAGGGAATTATCATGCTCAGTTCACCGGCTGATGAATCCTTTTTCCCCCGTCTCGACAGCTACGGTATTCCGGTGGTGGTGATTGGTAAAGTCGAAGGGGATTTCCAGAATATCTACTCTGTCGATACGGATAATTTTCACGGCAGCCAGATATTAACCGAGACCTTTATTCAAAATGGTCATCGTAAAATTGCCTGCCTGCACGCCCCACTCGATTATCACGTTTCCATCGATCGCCTGGCGGGCTATAAATCGAGCCTCGAAAAACACCAGATTGCATTCAACGAAGACTGGGTGGTCGACGGCGGTTATACCCACGAGAGCGCCCTTGAGGCCGCCTGCCAATTGCTCTCTTCCGGGCAGCCGCCGCGCGCCGTGTTTGCGACCGACAGCATGAAGTTGCTCGCCCTGTATCGCGCCGCGGACGAGCTCAACCTGATGATCCCGGAGCAGCTGGCGGTCGCCGGATACACCGACCCTTTGCTGTCGCTGATTTTAACGCCGGAGCCGGGTGGTTTTGAGATCCCGACCCGACAGCTCGGCGAGCAGAGCTGCGAGGTGCTGTTTAACCGCATCGCCGGGAAAGCGGCGCCGCGTCAGGTGATTGTCGATACTCATCTGACCAAAACACGCTCCCTGCGCTAAAACCAGGGGCGTTTCAGCCCCTGGCATCCAGCCATTAAAACGCGTAGTTCACGCCCACGCCCGCATAGTGGAAGCGGTCGTTTTTACCTTCATCATGATTTTGCCACTCGTAGGCATATTCCAGGGTCATGGACAGCCCGTTGGTAAAATCATAGGCGTAGAGCATGCCCAGTCGGTTGAAATCGTGCCCTTCGCGCTCAGGATCGTCCTGCCAGTCCCAGTTCGACCACCGATCCAGACCAATGCGGGTATACGGCGTTAAGGTGGTATTACCCAGAGAGATCGGTAAATAGGCGCGAATTTCCTGCGTGGAGAACTCACCGTTATTTCGGCTGCCGTCCATATTAAAGCCGCGCTCTAAATAGTAATTGGCTTTCGCCGAAAAGGTTTCGCTAATGGTCCAGGTAAATCCGGTTTCGGTTTCCACGCGGCTGTCGGAATAACCGGTTTTTTCCAGATCGTTGGCAAACTGATACATCGCAAACCAGCCGCTAAAGCGCCAGTCATCGCTCAGTTTCAGATCCCAGTCGGGCTGAATTTTATAGCGCTGCATATTTGCGGTTCCGTCTTTCGCACCGTGCTCATCTTTAAAATGATAACTGTAATTACGAAAACCGCCGGTGAGGCCGAAAGTAAAATCATCGGTGCCGATAAAACGATAGCGCAGTTCAAGCTCCGGGCGGTCGAAATAGGTGCCACGGGTCATGCTGCTGTAATCCACCGGACCTTCCTGATACATCGCCATAGAAATTGTCCAGGCGTCGTAAGTGGCATTGAACCAGACAGAGGGTTCATATAATCCGTCTTTATCTTCGCCCTGCCCCTCGACGTTTTCAATTTCATACATGGCACCGATATTAAAGGTCCACTTATCAGTATTTTCTGCTGCATGGACGCATGTTGCCCCTGCGCATAATAAAAGCGCAGCACATCTTTGTAGAGTACTCATTTCTATATTCCTTTATAAAATAACAGCTAAAAAGCCGGGAAGATAAATTCCCGGCAACGAACTTTTTATCTAATCGCTATTTCGCTATCAGCGTCGAAGAAGTGAGATTTATCCATTTCAAACTGAATCGCCAGATTATCCCCGGCGCGGTAGTCATTCACTGCCCCTGCGCGAAGCACTAATTCATGCCCACCGACGGCGGCGTACAGCATAAATTCCGCCCCGGTAAGCTCTGCGACACTGACTTTGGCGTTGATTTCAGACGGTATTCCAGGAGAGGTCAGGATATTTTCCGGCCTGATGCCAAAGACCACTGCCTTACGCTGATAGCCCTTCGCATTCAGGGCCGCGAGTTTCTCTTCCGGGATTTCCAGGCGCAGGGTTTCGGTGACGAAATAACGGCCATCAATGGCACCGCGAATAAAGTTCATGGCCGGAGAGCCAATAAACCCGGCGACAAACATATTGGCCGGTTCGTTATAGACCTGCTTAGGTGCCCCCACCTGCTGAATAAACCCGTCTTTGAGGATCACAATCCGCGTCGCCATGGTCATGGCTTCCGTTTGATCGTGCGTCACGTAGATCATGGTGGTGTTCAGCTTCTGATGCAGCTTGCTGATCTCGGCGCGCATCTGCACACGCAGTTTGGCATCAAGGTTAGAGAGCGGCTCATCCATCAGGAACACACCCGCCTCGCGCACGATCGCTCGCCCAAGCGCCACGCGCTGACGCTGCCCGCCCGACAGCGCGCCCGGTTTACGCTTTAAGTAATCTCGCAGTCCCAGGATTTGCGCCGCCCAGCTGACCCTCTCCTCAATCACCGCCGGGGCAATCTTTTGCATTTTGAGGCCAAAGGCCATGTTGTCGTAAACGGTCATGTGCGGATAGAGCGCGTAGTTCTGGAACACCATCGCGATATCGCGCGATTTGGCCGGAACATCGTTCATCCGCACGCCGTCGATCACCAGATCCCCGGCGCTGATCTCCTCCAGCCCGGCAATCATGCGCAGGGTCGTGGATTTACCGCAGCCCGACGGGCCCACAAAAACGATAAACTCTTTATCCTCAATTTCGAGGCTAAAATCCTTCACCACGTGGACCTGGTTGTCGTAGATTTTTTGAATATGTGTCAGAGATAGTTGAGCCATTTTGCCCCCTTATTGATGCCGGTTCGGGCCGCGCGCGGCGTGCCAGAAGTCGGTTAAACAGTGCCAGGTCAGTTCATCCGTGGACGAAAGCCGTAAACCGGCGTCGAATAAATCGTCACCAATTCCGACCGATAACATCCCCGCCGCGTTGATCGCCGCAACCCCTGCCTGCGCATCTTCAATGCCTATCGCCTGCTCTGGGCTGACGTCTAAGCCTGCGCAGGCCGCGAGAAAGATTTCCGGATGCGGTTTTGAGTGCTGAATGCGCGAGGCGTCGGCGCAGAAATCAAAGGCACGGTCAATCTCCAGCGCTTTAAGGATTGCAGGCGCGTTGAGGGAGACCGACGCCAGCCCGATGCGCACGTTCGCTTCACGAATGTCTGCCAGGACCTGAGCAATCCCCGGCAGGAGTGAATCGCGGGTAAGTCCCTTAAGCGACTCGACGTAGAGCGTATTTTTGGCCTGCGCCAGTTGTACGCATTCCGCCTGGCTGTAGGCGTTTTCCTTACCGCCGTGGCGCAAGATGCGCGCCAGAGAGTCCATCCGGCTAATCCCCTTCAGCCCGGCGTTGAATTCCTCATCGATGTGAATATCGATCTGCGCGGCAACGTGCTGCCACGCCAGAAAATGCAGATGCGCGGTATCGGTGATCACCCCATCCAGATCGAAAATGATGGCTTTAAGCATCACGGCGGCCCTCCGTGGTAGCGGTCCCAACAAAAGATAAATCTGAACCGGCAAGATGAAGGTTTTCGCCCCACAGGGTCAGCGTCACTGGCGCGGTGGAATCGATCGTCACAGTCGCGCCTTCCACGAAAATATTAAGCCGTGCCTCACGCCATTTGAGGGAGAACTTCAGGTGCTGCCAGTGCTCAGGCAGATTCGGTGCCAGATGCAGCTCGCCGTCGATAACCTGCATCCCGGCAAAACCCTGAACCACGCCCGACCAGATTGCCCCTGTCGCGGCGGCGTGGATCCCGTCGTCACAGCTGTGCGGATCCTCACCCAGATCGATAGCCGCGCCTGCGTGCCAGAACTGATACGCTTGCGCAGTGTCACCGCAACGGGCAGCGACGATGCCGTGGATCGCCTGGCTCAGAGAGGAGTCATGGATGGTGCGGGGTTCATAAAACGCCAGGTTCGCCGCACACTGCTCGCGGTCAAACTTCTCCGGCAGCAGATAGTTGAGCATCACCACGTCCGCCTGCTTGAGGATCTGCATCTCATTCACCTCTGCGCGCGAGTAGTCGAGCAGAATGGTTTGCTTACCGGCTTTCGCTTTGTAGCCACTGAGATCGATGGCCGGCTTCGCCATAAAGGTGTCATCCTGCGGGATCACGCCCCGTTCGTCTGGGGATGGTAGCCACAGCCGCGTCAGGAAGTCCTGAGCCGCCTGCACAAAGGCGTTATCGCTGCGCTCAAACTGCTGCATAAATTCCAGTGCATCATGCACGTTTTGCCAGGCCATAAAATTGGTGAAGGCGTTGTTATTCACGTGCTCGGTGTATTCATCCGGGCCGATAACGTCATGGATTTCCAGTCGGCCATGAACCTCAGTTGCCCGCGAAATCCAGAACGATGCGGTTTCCATCAGCAGCGTCAACCCTTCATGGCGCATGAATTCGCGGTCGTGTGTCGCATGCCAGTAGGCCACCACGGCCCAGGCGATATCGGCCACGATATGATGCTCAGCCAGCGCCGAGGCCACTTTCTGCCGCACGCCGGTGCGGATATTAATAGCCGCAAACTCAGGGGTTTCCTCCTGCCCTGTCGCGGCGCTCTCCCAGGGGAATAGTGCGCCGGACCAGCCGTTACGCCGGGCTTTCTCACGCGCCCCGGCCAGGTTCAGCCAGCGGTAGCGCAGTAAACTGCGGGCCGTTTGTGGATGAGTAAACAGGTGGAACGGCAGGAGGAAGATTTCCGTGTCCCAGAACACATGACCTTTATAACCTTCGCCGGTCAGCCCTTTCGCGGCGATGCTGCAGCGTTCGTCGTGCGCGGGCGTCATGGCCGTCAGCTGCCAGACGGCGTAATCCAGCGCGCGCTGATCCTGAGGATCGTCAGAGCAGACCTCCACGCGGCAGGTTTGCCAGATATTTTGCCAGGCCAGCGCCGTCTGCGCCCGCAGCGCATCGTAGCCCTGGGTGGCGCAACGTTTTAGCTCGCACATCGCATTCTGCGCAAAGTCAGAAGACGCGAGGGTTTTATCGCTGCGATGCGTGACCCAGACGATTTTCTCCAGCATCACCGTCTCGCCCTTTTGCGCCACAAGGGCGTGGTGGCAATTCAGACGCCGGTTTTTGGCGGTGAAGCAGTTTTCACTCGCCACATTCAGCCGACAGCTCGCCGAAATCACTACCTCCGTCGCGCGATCCTGGGTGTCGTACACCCCTTGCAGATAATGCTGATCGAACACCTGAACTGAGGTTTCGTCCAGATGCTGTCGCCCGCTGTTGGTTTGCGTCGCGTCAATCCCCGTTGAGAGGCTGATGTGTGCTGCGTCATCCAGCGGCGTGACGGAGAATTGCAGCGCGGCTAACGGTAGTTGATCCAGCGAGACAAAGCGGCGGCTGTCGATCTGGAAGCGTTTTCCGGTGGTTGAACGCCAGACCAGACGGCGCTCCAGCTCACCGCAGGCAAAATCTAACTCACGCTGCCAGGAGAGGATCTCCCCCGCCAGCAGGGTAAAAGGCTCGCCGTCGAGCTGGAGCGCAATGCCGATCACGTCAGGAAGATTGACGAGTTCGTTGGTTTCATCGCGCCCGGCGCGATGATAAACGCCAGCCAGATACATCCCGCGCGTTTGCTGCGTGTAGTCTTCCTCGTGGCAGGCGCGGATCCCCATATAGCCGTTGCCACACGCCATAGTGGAGGCAAATTTGTTCAGACTGTGCGGGCTGAACGCCGGGTCGGAAAGACGAGAAAGGGTCAGCATAATTCCACGCTCTCCCGTGTTTGCGCCGATTGATACAGCGCGGCCACCAGCTGCTGGATCACCAGCCCCTGTTCGGCGTCGGCAATCATCACCGGCTCTCCCATTACGTGGCGCACAAAGGCATCCATGCTGCGCAGATGGCGCTGATCGTCGGCTTCGTCCCGGCTTAAAATCGTCTGCAGTTCGCCGCCCACGTCGTCATAGATATGCGCCGGGAACAGCGTCGCACCGGCTTTTTCACCGCAAAATGAGACGTTCATGATCGACTGTTCGCGAATGTTGAGCGCAAACGAGGTATCAAGGCGCAAAATCCCGCCGTTGCAAAACTCGATAGTACCGAAAAGCGCATCTTCGACGGTGTAGCTTTTCGGGTCCCACTCGCCAAACTGGCCGCAGTGCTTTGTGGTGCCGAGCTTCTGAAAACTGTGTGCCGTGACGCGTTTGACCGCCGGAAAGCCCAGCACGTACATCGCCACGTCCAGCATGTGAATACCGATATCGATCAGCGGTCCACCGCCCTGCAGCGACTTGTTGGTGAAGGCGCCCCAGCCCGGCACGCCGCAGCGGCGCAAGGCCTGCGCACGGGTGACATAGATCTCGCCAAAGGTGCCGTCCAGCACCGCTTCGCGCAGCAGTTGGGCGTCCAGGGCAAAACGATGGTGAAAATCGTAGGCCAGCACTTTCCCGGCTTTTCGTGCCGCCAGACGCATCTGGTCTGCCTGTTCTGGCGTCATCGCGGGCGGCTTTTCGCACATTACGTGACAGCCCGCCGCCAGCGCCGCCATCACATGTTCAAAGTGAAAACGGTTTGGCGAGCAGACGCTCACGATGTCGGGTTTAGCCTCCTGCAACATCAGCCTTAAGTCCTGATACGCCCCGGCGATGGCGTGGCGTTCAGCGAACGCCTGCGCCTGATCCAGGCGGCTGTCCATGACAGCCACCATCTGCAGATCGGTTCGCGTGGCGTAGTACGAGGCATGCACTTTGTCTGCTACCTGCCCGGCGCCAATAATGGCGACGCGCAGAGGCAAAGGTGTTGAAGCACTCATCACGCTCGTCATCCTTAGCAATCGCGTAAATAGTTGAGTGAAACCTGATAGGCTTTGGCCGGATCCTCGGCGCGTACGCGGCACTCATACACCACGTAGCCCTGATAATCATCGGCGCGGAGCTGATCAAAGAGCGCGGCGAAATCCAGCGACCCGCTGCCCGGCTGATAGCGATGGTTGTCGGCGATATGGACGTGGCCCAGTCTGTCGCGGTTGGCGTGCAGCGCTTCAGTCAGTGAGTCTTCTTCGATATTCATATGGTAGAAATCGCCGATGATCTGCACGTGCTTAAGATCGTTCTCTTCGATGTAGCGACGCGCGTCAGCCAGAGTGTTGATCATGTGATCCTGATAGCGATTCAGCGGTTCAAGGTAGACGATGGTTCCGGTGCGCGCCGCCACCTCGTCGAGCCAGCGCAGGGATGCGCTCACCGCCTTGCGATCGCCCGCCAGGCTGCGCGGAGAGGTCATCGGCGGCAGACGGAAAGTGAACATACCCCAGGCCGCGGGGACGATAATGCCCTTCCCGCCCACTTCACTTAAGGCTTCAAGAATGCGTTCGATCTGCTGTAGTCCGTTGAGACGACGCTCTTCGATAAAATCGCCGATCCAGCCGTCGTAGCCGCCGCAGGCGGTGGTCACCGGCAGACCGGTGGCTTTGATGGCGGCTTTGACTTCCGCCAGATTGTCTACCAGCAGCTTGCCGTCGATTTCATAGCCGTCAAAACCCATCGTTTTGATGTACTGGAATTTTTCAAGAATATTGGCCGGAAAAAAGGCCTGGTTCTGCGTTGCAATTTTCATCGTTTGCTCTCCTTAGCTTAAAAAGTGACGCCCATTTTGATGCTCAGTTCCGGATGCTTATCGACGTAGGTCATATAGCTTTCGGCACTGGTTTCGAAACTCACCACCGGATCGATCAGATCCTCGCAGTTGAGATAGCCATTCATCAGCAGTTCCCAGCAGGTCTCTTCGATGCGTTTGCGGCTCCAGCGCGGGTAGTCCGGGTTCGGCTCGCTGCAGGCGCGCGAGAAGACGATCTTCGCGTTATTGAAATGCGCTTCGCGGCCCAGATTGAACCCTTCGGCGAAAGGTTTGGCGAATGCGACGTAGGAGATGGTGCCGCCGTACGCCAGCCCGCGCAGGGCGGATTGCAGCGCGTCGGCAAAACCGCTGGTTTCGATAATGATGTCCGCGCCCTGCTTGCCGGTGAGCTGTTTAATCTCCAGCCCCACATCACTCCCGATCGGGTTGAGGCAGAAATCTGCGCCGTGGCGGCGGGCAATGTCGCAGCGGTGTTCGATAGGATCGACGCCAATCACAATGGATGCCCCCGCCTTTTTCGCCAGTTGAATCGCGATCTGGCCAATCGCGCCTAACCCGACGACCACGACGAAATCACCGACGCGCACGTTGGCATCACGCACGCCGCTCATGGCGAACTGCGCCGGGTCATAGCAGACGGCGTTTTTCCATGACGCGCCCTGCGGCATTTTGCGCAACTTGTAGTTATTAACGGCGTTGACGATCACCGTCTCCTGCAGCGGGCCGTAGCAGCAGACGGAATCTCCGATCTGATACCCGCTGACGTCCGCGCCGCACTCCACGATGTCGCCGACGATCATGTTGCCGAGCTGGAATTTACCGAACTCAATCCCGCGAGCCGTACCCTCTTCGCGCGGGGTGAACATCTGCCACTCGCTATTGAACTCTTCGTCGATAAACGGGCTTGCCGCACGGAAATCCACCACTTCGGTTCCGTGTTTTGGCGCGCCGAAACGCGCGCGAATTTTGACTTCGTTGGCCGCCACCGGGCGGTCTTCATACTGGACCAGCGCGGCCACACGCGGCGCTGTCGCAACTAACTTTTTCATGCCTGACTCCTTGTTAAAAACTGGCCGCCTTAGCCTTTTACGCCACCGGCGGTCAAACCACTTTTAATGAAACGTTCAGAAAGCGCATACATGACCACCACCGGCAGTGCCGTCACCAGCGATGCCGCCATCATGCGACCCCAGATATAGTCCGGCGTACTGAACAGCGTGTTCAGCCCGACAGGTAAGGTGAAGTTGCTGGCGCTGGAGAGGAAAATCGACGCAAACAGATAGTCGTTCCAGGCCACCATGAAGGAGTAGACGAACACCGAAACCAGGCCGGAAATTGCCAGCGGCACGGTGATGCGGAAGATGATCTGCAGACGGTTGAGCCCGTCCATCATCGCCGCTTCTTCGATTTCGTCCGGGATGGTGTCGAAATAGCTGCGGAGCATGAACACCGCGGTCGGCAGCGTCTGGGTCACCATGGTGATAATCAGCGCCAGTTCGGTGTCGTAGATGCCAAGCGCGGTGATGATTTTGAACAGCGGTACCACCAGCAAAATGCCCGAGAACATATAGACGCTGTAAAAGCTGGCATTGATGGTGGCGCGCCCTTTAAAGCGCAGCTTTGAGAGCGCGTAGGCGCCGAGCGTGCCCAGGAACACGGCGATCACCGAGGAACTTAACGACACCACCAGGCTGTTCCTGAAGTAGTTCACAAACGGGAAGATCAGCGGGTTAAAGATGTCGACGTAGTGCTGCAACGTCCACGCCTGCGGCAGGATTGTCGGGTGCAGCGAGATCGCCTCTTTCGCACTTTTGAACGAGGTCATCAGCATCACGAAAAACGGAAACAGCGTGACGATCAGAAACAGCGCCAGTCCGACATAAAAACCGACACGGCTGAGGGTGCGTTTATTTGTTGCCATTGAGGTTTACCCTTTTTCTGGTCAGCAGAATGACGGCGAAAATAATCACGAACAGCACCACCGAAATGGCCGCCGCTTTCCCCAGGTCGTTAAAGGCAAACGCCGTTTTGTAGAGGTAGACGCCGAGAATATCGACCTTGGTGGTGAGGAGATAAACGTCCGCGAACATGTAGAACATCCAGATGGTGCGCAGGGTGATTACCGTCGCCAGCACCGGCATGATCGCGGGAAGCGTGACGATGCGAAAACGCTGCCAGCCGTTCGCGCCGTCCATCTCTGCCGCCTCGTACAGGGATTTATCGATGGTCTGCAAAATCGCCAGGAACGAGATAAACGCATACGGGAAGTAGCGCCAGATGGCGAACAGCACCACCAGCACAAAGCTGCTGCCGGGGTTGTCAAACCACAGCGGAGCCTGATCGTAGAGGTGCAGCAAATCCACGCCCAGATAGTTCACGATGCCGTAGCCGTTGTTGAACATGTACTTCCAGGCGAAGACCAGCGAGATCGACGGCGTGACGTACGAGAGGATCACCAGCGATCGTGCCGTCTTGCGCAGGCGAAACTCGCGGTTAAAGAAGACTGCCACCGCCAGCCCAAGGCCCGTGCTGCCGATCACCACCAGCGCCGTGTACCAGAAGGTCATCCACAGGGAGTGCCAGAACGCCGTATCGCCCAGAATGCGGATGTAATTATCCAGACCGACAAAAGTGGCGCTGATGCGCGGATTCAGCGGCAAGCGTAAAAAGCTGATCTCGATATTCGAAATCATCGGCCAGGCCACCAGGCCCCCCAGCAATATCAGGCTGGGGGCCAACAGCAGCATGGCGAAAGGCAGATCGGAACGACCAGAAAACAACCTCTTCATAATTCCTTTCGCAGAGCGCCCCTATCGTTGCGAGATTAGATCGGCCAGACGTTTCTGGCTGTCACTTAAGGTGGTGTTGAGATCTTTTTTGCCGACCGTCACGTTATGCACCATCGAACTGATCACCCCCGAACCCGTCACGTCGCCCATGCGAGTGAAGTTTTTATCCCCCACGGCACCAAAGACCTGCACGTTCGGGAACTGGGCGATCAGCTCATAAGGCAGCTGACCAAAGGCCTGAATAACGTTGTTGTTTTTCCAGGAGTCCGTGCCCACCACCAGTTTGTTCACCGGCAGCGCCGCCCCCGGCGACATCATTACCCAATCGGCCGCGTTTTGTGCCTTCTCCATCCAGGTGACAAAGGTCTCTGCCGCTTTGGTCTCCTGTTCGGTTTGCCCGTTGGTGATGGTCAGCGAGGTGATCATCCCGTAAACCGCCGCGGTTTTTTCCGTCGGCACGACAAAGCCGAGATCGGCAGGATGACCGTCTTTAAATACCGCAGGAAGAATGTAGGTGGAGTAGATCGCCATCGGCGCGGAGCCGTTCATAAAGGCGTCTTTGATTTCCATCACGTCGTTTGAGCCAGGCATCGTCGTCGCTGCCAGATCGCGATAGAACGCCAGCGCCTTCGCCATCTCAGGGGTGTTGATGTCGACTTCCCCTTTCGCGTTAAAGACGTTAGCGCCGCCTGACAGGGCAAACTGCGAAAACGCCTGTTCGGTCATCACGCTTTCTGCCGTAGGCAAGGCGATGCCGTACTGTTTTTTCTCCGGATGGTTCAGGCCCTTGCTGGCTTTCAGCAGCTGTTCCCAGGTCGTCGGCTCCTGGATACCTGCCGCCGCCAGCGCCGATTTGTGATACCAGACGCCGGAGAGCCACGCGCTGACCGGAACGCCCGTCCACGCCTTGCCATCTTCCGTGCGCACTACGCGCAGAATGCCGTCGTAGAAGGTGTTTTCGCCGACCGCGCCAATCGCGGCACTGATGGCATCGCGATCGAGAAGCTGCTCTTTGTCCATCACTTTGGCGTAATCGTGGCTGACTTCGATGACCTCTGGCAGCGCACCGGTACGGGCAAGGGTAATCACTTTGGTGTTGTAGGCATCCTCTTCCACCGGCACCTGTTTCACCTTGATGGACGGGTTGTCTTTCTCGAAGCGTTCAATGAGCTGCGTGATCACCGCCTGGCGCTCCTGCTCCACCGACGAGTGCATGAACTCAATGGTCACGACCTGATTATTGTCATCCCGACAGCCTGACAACAGGGCGCACGAAACCAGTGCTGATATCAGCACAATTTTGGGTATCTTCATTTTTATCGTCCTTTTAGATTTCTTTAATCCACATCACCTGCCACGGATTGAGCGTCACAGAATTTCCGCTAATAGGGGTTCCCGTGAGCAATTCCGTCCCAGACTGAATTTCCAGGAAAATAGTTTGAGCATGTTCCTGGAAATTAAATAGCGCCGTTATTCGCTCACCGTTCCCGGCGACGCGAATGATTCTAAGAACATGCTGATTCACTGCGTCATAAAATGCCTGACTGTCAGGGTGAAACGCTTTTTGCTGACGACGAATAGCAATCATTTTTGTCAGCGCCTGATAACTGTTATGTCTCAGGGTTTTATTATCTTCAAGCTGGGCATCCATTTCCCCTTCCTGATATTTTCGCCGGTTAATCGCACGGTTATATCCCAGGCGTTCGACGTTATCATAATCATTACGCGAGCCAATAATGCTTTGAATATAAATTGCGGGCACGCCCGGAAAACTTAATAACACCGCGTGGGCCAACAAGAATCTCGCGAGGCGTTCGCTATCGGTACTGCTTTGGCTGCTTAATGCATCAAGATACGTGACATTGATTTCATAAGGGCTGCGCGTCCCGTCCGGGTTATTTTTCCAGTTCACCAGCGCGCCTTCGTGCTGCAGCTTTTCAACCAGCGCCAGAATATCGCTCTCAGGAATAATGCCGCGCACCGGATTGAGACCAATGCCGTCGTGGGACGCCAGGAAGTTAAACCAGGTGGTTTTCTCGGAAGGCAGCGCCAGCTGTTGCGCCCACTGGCACAGGGCTTCAACGTTTTGGCTGTGCACGCTGTGCAGCACCAGCGGCGGGAGCGAGAACTGATACACCATCTGCGCTTCATTGGTGCCATCGCCGAAGTAAGAGATGTTGTCTTTGTGCGGGACGTTGGTTTCGGTAATGATGACCGTGCCGGGTGCCACCGCCTCGGTGATCGCGCGGAACAGCTGGATCAGACGGTGAGTTTGTTCCAGATGGATACAGGTGGTTCCTGGAACTTTCCACATAAACCCGACCGCATCGAGGCGGATATAATCGGCCCCTTCCGCCAGATAGTGCAGCAGCACATCGACCATGGCGATCAAGACCTGCGGGCTGGCGAAGTTCAGATCGATCTGGTCATCGCTGAAGGTGGTCCACAGGTGGCGCACGGTGCCTTCTGCCAGGGTGAACGGCGTTAATAGCGGCAGCGCCCGCGGACGGGTAACGGCAGATAGATCTGTTTCAGGGTCGATCGCAATAAAGAAATCTTCAAAGCCAGGTTTTTGATTCAAATAGCGCTGGAACCATTCACTTTTTGCCGACATATGGTTGCAGACAAAATCAAACATCAGGTTTGTGGACTGTTTTAATTCTGCAACATCGCCCCACTCGCCTGTTTCAGGCGCGACGCGATGATAATCAATCACAGAAAAACCGTCGTCGGAAGACCAGGGGTAAAAAGGTAACAGATGAACATGGGAAAATGAGTTCGCCAGCCAGCGATTATAAAAGCGCGTAAAAACCGGCAACGCTTTCTGGTGACTTTTCTGAAACTGATCGGCGTAGGTAATTAATACCACATCCTTTTCATCCCAGTTCTTTTTACGCTGGTGACTAATTACCCCTTTCGCGTGTTCAATCTTTTCTAAAAGAACCTTTAAATCCTTATCAGAAAAAGATTCCCCATAAACAAGATTAATTAAATTCGTTATTTTATCGTTCACATTGATTTCCATGGTAGCGGTCCCACGAAAGGCAATCTACTCCCCCTAAAAATTTCTGTCAACGAACCTCAGGGGAGAAAAGCGCAAATAAAAAGCGACTCTGCTCATTAATGTGAGCTGCCGCAAAGAAAGGATGAAACGGTGAGAAGGATATTCAGAGAGGGGCTGTTGCCCTCTCTCGTCTCAAGAGAAGGCAACGAATGAGGGCGATCAGGAAAAATAACGGCGGGAAAAGCGGCCTGCGACTTTCTTCAGCAGTGGCTCCAGTGCCACGGCCAGCAACATTCTAATCGGTTTACGGGCAACAGATTTCACCGCCCAACCCGCGACGCCTGCCGGGCCATAACGTAGCGCGGTCAGTAAAACGAATTTGCCTGCGATTTTGAGGCCCGGTTTCATTTTCTGACCGGCCTGCTGCCAGTTACGATTCATATTTTATTCTCTCAGTTAAAGCTGACGAAAACGGCTGCGCAGCGTGAACGTGTCGGAGGTGACGTAACGTTCCATTTCGCGCAACCGCTTCTCGCCGGAAGCCAGTTCGGCATCGACCGCGTCGAGCAAGTCGCTGCTGGTCGGTGCATCTTCCGATGACCAGGCGCTGTCCGGCATCGGGTCGAGTACAAAGGATAAGACGATGTAGGCGACAAGAGTAATGAACGCCAGTCCGAAGAAAATGGACAATACGGTCACAACCCGCACCAGCTTGACGGGCACGTCGAGATAGTGCGCCAGACCGGCACAGACACCGCGCACCATCCCCTGCTGGGGAATGCGCCACAGCTTTTTATTCAGATTCAGTCCGCCCATTAATTGTCCCTCCAGTTCGGATGTTCCGCGTCCAGAATCGCTTCCAGCGACTGGATGCGTTCGCGCATTTTTTTCGCGTCATCGGTGAGCTGCAACAGGCGTTGCTGCTCGCTTTGCGAGAGTTCACCGCGGGAAGAACGGTTGCTGTAGTGCAGCCATAACCAGATCGGCAGAACAAACAGCACGAAAATGGTCAGGGGAATAGCCAGAAACAGCGCACTCATAGGGTCTCCTTGTCTTACGATGCGTTGCGGCACGCCGCGGTGCCGCATTCATTATTATTGATTGTCTTGCTTCATTTTGGCTTTCAGCACCGCAAGCTGCTCGCTGATTTCGTCATCCGCTTTCAAATCGGCAAACTGCTGATCCAGCGTTTTCTGTTTGCCAAAGCTGTGGCTCTCGGCCTCGGCTTCCATGTGATCGATGCGGCGTTCGAAGGATTCAAAACGTGCCATCGCTTCATCCAGTTTACCGCTATCCAGCTGACGGCGAACGTCGCGGGATGAGCTGGCGGCCTGGTGGCGCAGGGTCAGCGCCTGCTGGCGAGCACGGGTTTCGCTGAGTTTGTTTTCCAGCTCCGCAATCTCTTTTTTCATGCGGGTCAGGGTTTCATCCACCAGCGTGATTTCATGCTCCAGCGTCGCGACGATATCGGTCAGCTTCTGTTTTTCGATCAGCGCCGAACGGGCCAGATCGTCTTTCTCTTTACGCAGCGCCAGTTCGGCTTTTTCCTGCCACTCTGTCTGTTGCGCAGTGGCCTGCTCGATACGACGTGACAGCTGTTTCTTTTCAGCCAGCGCACGGGCAGAGGTGGAACGGACTTCAACTAGCGTGTCTTCCATTTCCTGAATCATCAGACGCACCAGCTTCTGCGGGTCTTCCGCTTTCTCCAGCAGCGAGTTGATGTTGGCGTTCACGATGTCGGCAAAACGAGAAAAAATACCCATAATTCAATCCTCACATTTCTGTTATCGGGCGATGCCCTGCTGATGAGCTAATACAAATCCCGTGCCAGTTTTTTATCTTATTGATTTATATGATTGTGGTTGATTTTGCGCCACAGAGAATCTACTCTCACCTGGTGAATATCGCTAACGAGTGGTTAATTTCATCATGGCTGATTACAAAGACAATTTACTGGGCGAAGCGAACAGTTTTCTTGAAGTGCTGGAGCAGGTTTCCCGCCTCGCCCCGCTCAACAAGCCGGTGCTGATTATTGGTGAGCGCGGGACCGGCAAGGAGCTGATCGCCAACCGCCTGCACT
This sequence comes from Lelliottia sp. EB106-05-01-XG201, assembly GCF_058791735.1. NCBI lineage: Bacteria > Pseudomonadati > Pseudomonadota > Gammaproteobacteria > Enterobacterales > Enterobacteriaceae > Lelliottia > Lelliottia sp. EB106-05-01-XG201. Next base: position 2,176,091 of record NZ_JBYTDV010000001.1, on the reverse strand, counting down.
ATCTTTCCGGACGCTGGGACGGGCCGTTTATCTCGCTAAACTGCGCGGCGCTGAACGAAAACTTGCTTGATACGGAGCTGTTCGGCCATGAGGCGGGCGCCTTTACCGGCGCGCAAAAACGTCATCCGGGGCGTTTCGAGCGTGCCGACGGCGGGACGCTGTTCCTCGACGAACTCGCCACCGCGCCAATGCTGGTGCAAGAAAAGCTGCTGCGGGTGATCGAGTACGGCGAGCTGGAGCGCGTCGGCGGCAGTCAACCGTTACAGGTCAACGTGCGTCTGGTGTGCGCCACCAATGCCAATCTGCCGGAGATGGTGGCGGAGGAGAAATTCCGTGCGGATCTGCTCGACCGTCTGGCCTTTGACGTGGTGCAACTCCCGCCCCTGCGCGAACGCCGCAGCGATATCATGCTGCTGGCCGAACAGTTCGCCATTCAGATGTGCCGCGAGCTGGGCATGCCGCTGTTTCCCGGTTTTAGCGACTACGCCCGGGAAACCCTGCTGGACTACCGCTGGCCGGGCAATATTCGCGAGCTGAAAAACGTGGTCGAGCGATCCGTGTACCGCCACGCCAGCAGCGAAACCGAGCTGGATAACATCATTATCGATCCCTTCCATCGCGCCGCACCGACAAAACGGGAAGCGACGTCGCACGCCGATACCCCTTCTCTGCCGCTCGATTTGCGACAGTTCCAGCACAAACAGGAACAGCAACTGCTGGAACTGAGTCTGAAAGAGGCAAAATATAACCAGAAGCAGGCTGCCGAACTGCTGGGTCTGACCTACCATCAATTAAGGGCATTGCTCAAAAAGCATCAAATGCGCTGACATTATCGGCACTTACCCGCAGACATTTTCCGAATCGGGGGTAAGTGCGATACACTTTGCAGATCGAATCTAAAAACCCTGAAAATTATGCGTCTGGTTTTATCGTCCCTGATTGCACTCGGTCTGTTTAGCCGCCTGGTCTTTGCTGCGCCCGAACAGACTGCGCTTCCTGATATTCGCGACAGTGGTTTTGTCTATTGCGTGAACGGGCAAGTCGACACCCTGAACCCACAGAAAGCAGGCAGCGGCCTGATCGTCGACACCCTCGCCGCACAGCTTTACGATCGCCTGCTCGATGTTGACCCTTATACCTATCGCCTGGTGCCGGAACTCGCCGAGAGCTGGGAAGTGCTGGACAATGGCGCGACTTACCGCTTCCACCTGCGCGACGACGTGGCGTTTCAGTCTACGCCGTGGTTCAAACCGACCCGCAAGCTGAACGCCGACGACGTGGTGTTTACCTTCCAGCGCATTTTTAACCGCAATCACCCGTGGCATAACGTCAACGGCGGCAACTTCCCCTATTTCGACAGCCTGCAGTTTGCCGACACGGTGAAAGACGTGCGCAAGCTCGACAGCCGGACGGTGGAGTTTCGCCTGACGCGCCCAGATGCCTCGTTCCTGTGGCATCTTGCGACCCACTATGCGTCGGTCATGTCGGCGGAGTACGCCGATAAGCTGACGAAAGCCGATCATCAGGAGCTGCTCGACCGCCAGCCGGTGGGCACCGGCCCGTTCCAGATGGCGGAGTACCGCGCCGGGCAGTACATTCGGTTACAACGTCACGAACATTTCTGGCGCGGCACCCCGCTGATGCCACAGGTGGTGGTCGATTTGGGCTCCGGCGGGACCGGCAGATTATCTAAATTGCTGACCGGGGAATGCGACGTGCTCGCGTGGCCAGCCGCCAGCCAGCTGACCATTCTGCGCGACGATCCGCGCTTGCGTCTGACCCTGCGCCCCGGCATGAATATCGCCTATCTGGCATTTAATACCGACAAACCGCCGCTCAACAATCCTGCCGTGCGTCATGCCCTGGCGCTGGCGATCAATAACCAGCGCCTGATGCAGTCGATCTATTACGGCACGGCGGAAACGGCGGCGTCGATTCTGCCGCGTGCGTCGTGGGCGTACGACAGCGAAGCGAAAATCACCGAATACGATCCGGCGAAAGCGCGCGAACAGCTCAAAGCGCTGGGCGCGACCAACCTCACCCTGCAGCTGTGGGTCCCGACCAGTTCCCAGGCGTGGAACCCGAGTCCGTTGAAAACAGCGGAGCTGATCCAGGCCGATATGGCCCAGGTCGGCGTGAAAGTGGTGATCGTCCCCGTCGAAGGCCGCTTCCAGGAGGCGCGTCTGATGGACATGAATCATGACCTGACGCTTTCGGGCTGGTCGACGGACAGTAACGATCCCGACAGTTTCTTCCGCCCGCTGCTGAGCTGCGCCGCCATTCGTTCCCAGACCAACTACGCTCACTGGTGTAACCGTGAATTTGACACGGTGCTGCAAAAGGCGCTGTCGTCACAGCAACTGGCCTCGCGCATTGAAGCGTACGATGAAGCGCAGAACATTTTGGCCCGTGAACTGCCGGTGCTGCCGCTGGCTTCTTCCCTGCGATTGCAGGCCTATCGCTATGATATTAAAGGCCTGGTGCTGAGCCCATTCGGCAACGCCTCGTTCGCGGGCGTGTCACGTGAGAAACAGGATGAGGTGAAAAAACCATGATTATTTTTACCTTGCGACGCCTGCTCCTGCTGGCCGTCACGCTGTTTTTCCTGACCTTTATCGGCTTTAGCCTGAGCTATTTCACGCCCCACGCCCCGCTGCAGGGTTCGTCCTTCTGGGACGCGTGGCTGTTCTGGTTCAACGGCGTGCTGCACTGGGATTTTGGTGTCTCCAGCATTAACGGTCAGTTGATTTCCCAACAGCTGAAAGAGGTCTTCCCGGCAACCATGGAGCTGTGCATTCTGGCCTTTGGTTTTGCCCTTATGGTCGGTATTCCGGTGGGGATGCTGGCGGGGATCACGCGTAACAAATGGCAGGATAAGCTGATCAGCGCTCTCGCCCTGCTCGGCTTCTCGATCCCGGTGTTCTGGCTGGCGCTGCTCCTGACGCTGTTCTTCTCCCTGACGCTGGGCTGGCTGCCGGTCTCCGGGCGTTTTGACCTGCTGTACGCCGTCAAAACCGTCACCGGTTTCGCGATTATCGACGCCTGGCTTTCGGATTCCGTCTGGCGTCACGAGATGATCATCAGCACCCTGCGCCACATGGTGCTCCCGGTTCTGACGCTGGCCGTCGCGCCGACCACGGAAGTGATTCGCCTGATGCGCACCAGCACCATCGATGTGTTTGACCAAAACTACGTGAAAGCCGCCGCCACGCGCGGCCTGTCGCGCCTGACGATTTTACGTCGGCACGTGCTGCACAACGCCCTTCCGCCGGTGATCCCGCGCCTCGGGCTGCAATTCTCCACCATGCTGACCCTGGCGATGATCACCGAGATGGTGTTCAGCTGGCCGGGTCTTGGACGCTGGATGATCAACGCCATTCGTCAGCAGGACTACGCGGCGATCTCCGCCGGGGTGATGGTGATCGGCTCGCTGGTGATTATCGTGAACGTGATTTCTGACATTTTGGGTGCGATGGCCAACCCGCTGAAACATAAGGAATCGTATGCCTTACGATAGCGTATACAGGGAAAAGCGCACGCCCGGCGTAGTTCGTACCGTGTGGCGCAAATTCTACGGCGACACCGCGGCGATGATCGGTTTGTACGGCTGCGCTGGCCTGGCGCTGCTGTGTATTTTTGGCGGCTGGTTTGCTCCTTACGGGCTTGACCAGCAGTTCCTCGGCTATCAGCTGCTGCCTCCGTCGTGGTCGCGTTATGGAGAGGTTTCGTTCTTCCTCGGTACCGATGATTTAGGCCGCGATGTTCTGAGCCGTCTGTTGAGCGGCGCGGCACCGACCGTCGGCGGCGCGTTCGTGGTGACTTTTGCCGCGACCTTCTTTGGCCTGCTGCTGGGCGTGTTCGCGGGTGCCACCCACGGCCTGCGCTCGGCGGTGCTGAACCATATTCTCGATACATTGCTGTCGATTCCGTCCCTGCTGCTGGCGATTATCGTCGTCGCGTTCGCCGGGCCGCATCTGTCCCATGCGATGTTTGCCGTCTGGCTGGCGCTGCTCCCGCGCATGGTGCGTTCGGTCTACAGCATGGTGCATGACGAACTGGAAAAAGAGTACGTGGTGGCGGCCCGTCTCGACGGCGCGACCACGCTGAATATTTTGTGGTTCGCGGTGATGCCAAACATCGCCTCGGGGCTGGTGACGGAAATCACCCGCGCCCTGTCGATGGCGATACTTGATATTGCCGCGCTCGGTTTCCTCGATCTCGGCGCGCAGTTGCCGTCGCCTGAATGGGGCGCGATGCTCGGCGATGCGCTGGAGCTTATCTACGTTGCGCCGTGGACGGTGATGCTGCCCGGTGCCGCCATTATGGTGAGCGTGCTGCTGATCAACCTGCTGGGCGACGGGATTCGCCGCGCCATCAACGCGGGGGTGCAATAATGCCGTTACTTGATATCCGCAATCTGACCATCGAATTTAAGACCGGCGAAGGCTGGGTGAAAGCGGTCGATCGCATCAGTATTACCCTGGCCGAAGGCGAAATCCGCGGGCTGGTGGGTGAATCCGGCTCCGGTAAAAGTCTGATCGCCAAGGCGATCTGCGGCGTCGCCAAAGATAACTGGCGCGTCACCGCGGACCGTATGCGGTTTGATGATATCGACCTGCTGCGCCTGTCGCCGCGCGAGCGCCGCAAGCTGGTGGGTCACAACGTGTCGATGATCTTCCAGGAGCCGCAGTCGTGTCTCGACCCGTCGGAACGCGTCGGGAAACAGCTGATGCAGAACATTCCCGGCTGGACCTACAAAGGCCGCTGGTGGCAGCGCGTCGGCTGGCGTAAACGCCGCGCAATCGAACTGCTGCACCGCGTCGGCATTAAAGATCACAAAGATGCGATGCGCAGCTTCCCGTACGAGCTGACGGATGGCGAGTGCCAGAAGGTGATGATCGCCATCGCGCTGGCTAATCAGCCGCGCCTGCTGATCGCCGATGAGCCGACTAACGCCATGGAGCCGACCACTCAGGCGCAGATTTTCCGCCTGCTGTCGCGCCTCAATCAGAACAACAACACCACCATTTTGCTGATCAGCCATGACCTGCAGATGCTGAGCAAATGGGCGGATAAAATCGACGTGATGTACTGCGGCCAGACGGTCGAGACGGCCATCAGCGAAGAGCTGGTGAACACGCCGCATCATCCCTATACCCAGGCGCTGATCCGCGCGATCCCCGATTTTGGCAGCGCGATGCCGCATAAAAGCCGCCTGAACACCCTGCCGGGAGCGATTCCCCTGCTGGAGTCGCTGCCGATTGGCTGTCGACTGGGGCCACGCTGCCCTTACGCCCAGCGCGAATGCATTGAAACGCCACGTCTGACCGGCGCGAAAAATCATCTGTACGCCTGTCATTTCCCGCTGAACATGGAGAGAGAGTAAATGGTCGAAACGTTGCTGGAAGTTCGCAACCTGAGTAAGACCTTCCGCTATCGCACGGGGCTGTTTCATCGCCAGACCGTCGAAGCGGTGAAGCCTCTCAGCTTTACCCTGCGCGAGAAACAGACGCTGGCGATTATCGGCGAGAACGGTTCGGGGAAATCTACCCTGGCGAAGATGCTGGCCGGGATGGTCGAGCCGACGGCGGGCGATGTGCTGATTGACGACCATTTTCTGTCTTTCGGGGATTATTCGTTCCGCAGCCAGCGCATTCGTATGATTTTCCAGGACCCGTCGACGTCGCTGAATCCGCGTCAGCGCATCTCGCAGATTCTGGATTTCCCGCTGCGTCTGAATACAGATCTGGAGCCGGAAGAGCGGCGTAAACGCGTGATCGAGACGCTGCGCCTGGTCGGCCTGCTGCCCGATCACGTCAGCTATTATCCGCACATGCTCGCCCCCGGCCAGAAGCAGCGTCTGGGGCTGGCGCGCGCGCTGATCCTGCGCCCGAAGGTGATTATCGCCGATGAAGCGCTGGCGTCGCTGGATATGTCGATGCGCTCCCAGCTGATTAACCTGATGCTGGAGCTGCAGGAGAAACAGGGCATTTCGTATATCTACGTGACCCAGCATCTCGGGATGATGAAGCACATCAGCGACCAGGTGCTGGTGATGCATCAGGGTGAAGTGGTCGAGCGTGGAAGCACCGCCGACGTGCTGGCCTCCCCGCTGCACGACCTGACCAAACGGTTAATTGCCGGGCATTTTGGTGAGGCGCTGACGGCGGATGCGTGGCGAAAGGATAAATGACAGCTTTACTATAAAGTGGTCGGATTAACTCTGAACGCGACACGTGATATTATCGCCGCGTTTTAACGACGATCGCCACAATGAGAGGGCGTTCGCCATAACAATGAATATAAGGATCTAAGCTATGGGTTTTCTTTCCGGTAAGCGCATTCTGGTGACTGGCGTCGCCAGCAAACTGTCCATCGCCTACGGCATCGCACAGGCTATGCACCGCGAAGGCGCTGAGCTGGCGTTCACCTACCAGAACGACAAGCTGAAAGGCCGTGTTGAAGAGTTCGCCGCGCAGCTGGGTTCCAGCATCATTCTGGAATGTGACGTTGCTCAGGACGAAAGCATTGACGGCATGTTCGCTGAACTGGCAAAAGTTTGGCCGAAATTCGACGGCTTCGTGCACTCCATCGGTTTCGCACCGGGCGATCAGCTGGACGGCGACTACGTGAACGCGGTAACCCGTGAAGGCTTCAAAATCGCTCACGACATCAGCTCTTACAGCTTCGTGGCGATGGCTAAATCCTGCCGCACCATGCTGAATCCGGGCTCTGCGCTGCTGACCCTGTCTTACCTGGGCGCTGAGCGTGCGATCCCTAACTACAACGTGATGGGTCTGGCGAAAGCTTCTCTGGAAGCTAACGTGCGCTACATGGCGAACGCGATGGGTCCTGAAGGCGTGCGTGTTAACGGTATCTCTGCTGGCCCAATCCGTACGCTGGCCGCTTCCGGTATCAAAGACTTCCGTAAAATGCTGGCGCATTGCGAAGCTGTTACCCCGATTCGTCGCACCGTGACCATCGAAGACGTGGGTAACTCAGCAGCATTCCTGTGCTCTGACCTCTCTGCTGGCATCTCCGGCGAAGTGGTTCACGTTGACGGCGGTTTCAACATCGCGGCAATGAACGAGCTGGAAATTAAATAAGCTGTTTGACTCTCTTCCCTCACGGGAAGAGAGTTTCCCCCCCGCCAAATCCTTCCGTTATTCCGTTCCGCTATTTGTTATCACCTAACAATATTTTTCGCACTGATAGCCATGCGCCAGGATATTGATCGCCATTTGAGATCAAGGAACGCACATGGAACAACGCCGTTTTTCCGGCAAAGGCCACTGGTATCACGAAACCCAGACAAATCACTGTCCGGATGATGTTCTGCCGCTGGTTCCCGAGGCCGCGCATGTCGAGGATCGTTTTTTGCTCGATTTAGCCCTGCCTTTAGACATTGTTACCCCGTGTGAAAGCTGGCTAAATCCGGCCCGGGCGTTGTGTCACCTGCTGTTTCCGCTGCAAGTCCCGGTGAATCGTCTGCATACCCTTAGCGCTTACGACCGGCTAAGCACCGCGCTCACCGTGGCGCAGGCGTGCGGCGTTCAGCGCCTCTGTAACCATTACGCCGCCCTGCTCGCCCCGCTTCCCGGCCCCGACTCCTCACGTGAAAGTAATCAGCGCCTCGCCCAAATCACCCAGTACGCCCGCCAGTTGGCCAGTTCGCCGGATATTATCGACGGCAAAGCGCAGCTGCAGCTGGATGAAGTCGGTCTGACGACGTTCGACATGATTGTGATGAATCAGATTATTGGTTTTGTCGGCTTTCAGGCGCGCGTGGTGGCCGCCTTCCAGGCGCTGCTCGGCCATCCCGTTCGCTGGCTGCCGGGGCACCACATTCCGCCGCATGCGGCCCTCAATGAGATCAACATGAGCGAGTGGGAGCCGATCTTCCCGGGCGTTGAACTGCGCTATGCCACAGCTGCGCAGCTGGAGTCGCTCTCGCGCTGGCAAACCGAGCCTCTGCTGCGCGACCTGACGCCGGTGCTGTGTCATGAATCTGCGCTCCTCGACCTGACCGGCGAGATCCTGACAAGTGATATTCAGCAGGCGAATCTTCGCTATGCGACATATACGTCTGTCTCTGGGGCGACCGAGCTGCTGGCCCGCTCTCCCGACCGGTTCAGCGCGGCGCAGTTTACCCCGCTTATCGATGAAGGTATTCCTGGTGTTGAAGCGATTAACCTGTTGTCCTGGGAGGCTTTTTATGGCTGGCTCAGTCGCCTTAAAATTGCCTTAAATAAGGGCGAATAACCTGACGCAACCCCTAAATTGGCTTGCTGTCACAGTGAGATTCGCGTAAAACTGTCAGCCGCTCAATGGCCACGAAAATAGAACACTATGCTTCAGGACAACCCGCTGCTAGCGCAGCTTAAACAGCAATTGCATTCCCAGACGCCACGTGCGGAAGGGGTGGTAAAAGCCACGGAAAAGGGCTTTGGCTTCCTGGAAGTCGATGCGCAGAAAAGCTACTTCATTCCGCCTCCGCAGATGAAGAAAGTGATGCACGGCGATCGTGTTACGGCAGTGATTCACACCGAGAAAGATCGTGAATCCGCCGAGCCAGAAGAATTGATCGAACCTTTCCTGACCCGTTTTGTGGGCAAAGTGCATCGTAAAGACGACCGTCTTTCCATTGTGCCGGACCATCCTCTGCTGAAAGAGGCCATCCCTTGCCGCGCAGAACGCGGCGTTGAACACGATTTCAAAGAAGGCGACTGGGCGGTTGCTCAAATGCGTCGCCATCCGCTGAAAGGCGATCGCGGCTTCTACGCCGAACTCACTCATTTCATCACCTACGGCGACGACCACTTCGTGCCGTGGTGGGTCACCCTCGCCCGTCATAATCTGGAAAAAGAGGCACCAAACGGTGTCGCGACAGAGATGATGGATGAAGGTCTGGCGCGTCGCGATCTGACCGCCCTGCACTTCGTGACCATCGACAGCGCCAGCACCCAGGATATGGATGATGCGCTGTACGTTGAAGAAGGCAGCGACAACAAACTCCATCTGACCGTTGCGATTGCCGATCCGACAGCCTGGATTGCCGAAGGCAGCAAGCTCGACGATTCCGCCAAAATTCGCTCGTTCACCAACTATCTGCCGGGCTTTAACATCCCGATGCTGCCGCGTGAACTCTCCGACGACCTCTGCTCCCTGCGCCCTAACGAAGTGCGCCCGGTGCTGGCGTGCCGCATGACCGTTGCGGCTGATGGCACCATCGAAGACGATATCGAATTCTTCGCCGCCACCATCGAGTCGAAAGCGAAGCTGGCGTACGACGATGTTTCTGACTGGCTGGAAAATACCGGCAGCTGGAAACCGGAAAACGAGGCGATTGCCCAGCAGATTACTCTGCTGCAGCGCCTGTGTCTGAGCCGCGGCGAATGGCGTAAAACCCACGCGCTGGTATTCAAAGACCGTCCGGACTACCGCTTTGTGCTCGGTGAAAAAGGCGAAGTGCTGGATATCGTTGCCGAACCGCGCCGCATCGCCAACCGCATCGTTGAAGAGTCGATGATTGCCGCTAACATTTGCGCCGCCCGCGTACTGCGCGACAAGCTCGGCTTCGGCATTTACAACGTCCACACTGGTTTTGATCCGGCGAACACCGAAGCGCTGGCCGCCCTGCTGAAAACGCATGACGTCCACGTGGATCCGCAGGAAGTGCTGACGCTGAACGGCTTCTGCAAACTGCGCCGTGAGCTGGATGCACAGCCGTCTGGTTTCCTCGACAGCCGTATTCGTCGCTTCCAGTCCTTCGCTGAAATCAGCACCGAACCGGGCCCGCACTTTGGTCTGGGTCTTGAGGCCTACGCGACCTGGACCTCACCGATTCGTAAGTACGGCGACATGGTGAACCATCGTCTGCTGAAAGCGATCATCAAAGGTGAAACCATCGCTCGTCCGCAGGAAGAGACCACCGTGCAGATGGCGGAGCGTCGTCGCCTGAACCGTATGGCGGAACGCGATGTTGGCGACTGGCTGTATGCCCGTTTCCTGAATGACAAAGCCGGAACGGAGACCCGTTTCGCTGCCGAAATCATTGACGTGAGCCGCGGCGGGATGCGCGTGCGTCTGGTGGACAATGGCGCGGTTGCCTTTATTCCTGCGCCGTTCCTGCATGCGGTTCGCGATGAGCTGACCTGCAGCCAGGAAAATGGTGCCGTGCAGATCAAAGGTGAAACGGTTTATAAAGTCACGGATGTGATTGATGTAAACATCGCCGAAGTTCGCATGGAAACCCGCAGTATTATCGCGCGCCCTGTCGCCTGATAAGCTTTAAACATGTCGGCGATTTCTTTTTGAGGAACGCCGACATTTTCCTCCGCTGATAAACCGCATATTCATCACTTTTTCTTAATATTTTCCGCTTACTCCCCACAAAAACCACCACCATTATCTACAGTAAAAGAAGGCCGTCATCTTTGGTTACGGGAATTTTTATCCACATGTATCCTTTTTGGCTCTTCTCGTTTTAATATAAGAATTCAGGGAAAAACAATAAGTTCACTTCGATAATGCCGCTGCAATGCCTCGGTAAAATCGAATGAAAATGCATAATTTGCGCCATTGAGCGGGTCCGGGAGAAAGCATGATTGACGAACTGGAGCATAATTTGCTGTTTCGTTACATGGGCACACACAGTCCCTGGTGGCGACTGACAGCGGACAGCAATGCTCTGCATCTGGCCGCCAGCGAAAACGCCGATACGACTCAGGTCGTTGCGTTGAGCGACGATCAGGCCGAACAGATTCGCCAGCTCACCGTCATCACTTCCAGCATTACCATGACGCTTTCCCTGTATGGCTCCGACGTTCCCGTGCATCTGGTGGGGCGCAAAATCAATAAAAAGGAGTGGGCCGGTACGGCCTCTGCCTGGAATGACACCCCTTCCGTGGCGCGTGATCTGGTGCAAGGTTTATCCTTCGCCGAACAGGTCGTTTCTGAAGCCAACTCGGTGATTGTGATCCTCGATCAGCAGGGCAATATTCAGCGCTTTAACCGCCTGAGCGAAGAGTATACCGGCATGAAAGAGCAGGAAGTCATCGGGCAAAACGTCTTTAAACTCTTTATGAGCCGCAGCGAAGCCGCTGCGTCGAAGCGTAATATTTCCGGCTTCTTCCGTAACGGCAGTTCTTACGAAGTGGAACGCTGGATCAAGACGCGGAAAGGACAACGATTGTTTCTGTTCAGAAACAAATTCGTCCACAGCGGCAGCGGGAAAAATGAAATTTTTCTTATCTGTTCTGGCACCGATATCACCGAAGAGCGCCGTGCCCAGGAGCGCCTGCGCGTGCTGGCCAACACGGACACCATCACCGGCCTTCCCAACCGTAACGCCATCCATGAGCTGATCAGCGACGCAATAGACACGCGAGACGACGCTCAGGTCGGCGTGGTGTATCTCGATCTCGATAACTTTAAAAAAGTGAACGATGCCTACGGGCATATGTTTGGCGATCAGCTGTTGCAGGCGGTGGCGCTGGCGATTTTAAGCTGCCTTGAAGAGGGCCAGGTGCTGGCGCGTCTCGGCGGCGATGAATTTATCGTGCTGGCGACCAACACCTCGCAAAGCACCCTTGAGGCGATGGCCTCGCGCATCCTGACGCGTCTGCGCCAGCCCTTCCGCATCGGTCTCATCGAAATCTATACCGGCTGTTCGCTGGGGATTTCCCTCGCGCCGCAGCACGGCACCGATCGGGAAAGTATTATTCGCAACGCTGATACGGCGATGTACACGGCCAAAGAGAGCGGACGCGGCAAGTTCTGCGTCTTCTCGCCGGAAATGAACCAGCGCGTGTTCGAATATCTGTGGCTGGACACCAACCTGCGCAAGGCTCTGGATAACGACCAGCTGTTGATCCACTATCAGCCGAAAATGACCTGGCGCGGCGAAGTGCGTAGCCTCGAGGCGCTGGTGCGCTGGCAGTCGCCGGAGCGCGGTCTGATCCCGCCGCTGGAGTTTATCTCCTACGCCGAAGAGTCGGGCCTGATTGTTCCGCTCGGGCGCTGGGTCATGCTCGACGTGGTGCGTCAGGTGGCGAAGTGGCGTGATAAAGGCATCAATCTTCGGGTGGCGGTGAACGTCTCTGCCCGTCAGCTCGCCGACCAGACTATTTTCAGCGATCTCAAACAGGCGCTGAAGGATCTCAATTTTGAATACTGCCCGATTGATGTGGAGCTGACCGAAAGCTGCCTGATTGAGAACGAGGAGCTGGCCTTGTCGGTGATCCAGCAGTTCAGCCAGCTAGGGGCGCAGATCCATCTCGATGACTTCGGTACCGGGTATTCGTCCCTCTCGCAGCTGGCGCGTTTCCCGATTGACGCCATCAAACTCGATCAGGTGTTCGTGCGCGACATTCATAAGCAGTCGATTTCCCAGTCGCTGGTGCGCGCCATCGTGGCCGTGGCCCAGGCGCTGAATTTACAGGTGATCGCCGAAGGGGTGGAGAGTGCGAAAGAAGACGCCTTTCTCACCAAGAATGGCGTCAACGAACGGCAAGGTTTTTTATTCGCGAAGCCAATGCCCGCTGCCGCATTCGAGCGCTGGCTCAAGCGTTACCAGGCAAAGAAAATGCGTTAACTGGCTTTACGCATTCCGACGGCGTTGTGACGATTTTGCAGCATCACCAGACGTTCCATATAGGCAATGTCCTTTGGCTCCAGGCAGAATGCCGCATCGACCCAGTCCTCGGTGATATCCATCAGCTCGCTGCGCGGGAGTTGCAACACCCGCTGACGAGCGCGGAGCATCGCCCGTACGCCGTTCAGCTTCGGCTGTAAGGTGTCGATGAAGGTGCGTGTGGCGACATATCCCAGGCCTGGCTCAAACAGTACATCCACCAGTCCGTACTGCTCGTGCCACTCCGCCGTGTGGGATTCCCCGCGATAGATAAGCTCCTCAGCCAGCTTCATGCCTGCACGACGGGCGACCAGCGAATATCCGCCCATGCCGGGAAAGAGATTAAAGGCAATCTCCGGAAACCCGAGCCGCGCGTCGCGCTGCGCCAGCACAAAATGGTGCGCCAGCGCCGCCTCAAAGCCGCCCCCGAGCGCGCTGCCCTCCACCATCGCCAGCGTAATGGCGCCGGTATCAAAGCCGCGTGACGCCGCGTGGACGCAATCGACGCACGCCCGGGCGTAAGCGCGTAAGGCTTCGCGCCGTCCGTTCTGGATGCATTCGACGAAGAAGCGCAAGTCCCCTCCCGTGTTGTACATGTCGGGGACCAGTGAGCCGGTCACCCAGAAGTCCACGGCAAAGCCCGATTGCCGGACCAGCCACGACATGTTCATGATTTCCTCGATTAACGCATGGTTGAAACAGGGGCGCGGCTGAGCCCGCAGCATCATCCATACCGTACGCCGTTCTTCCTCGTAATAGCCTGCGAGCTGGGTGAAACGTTCAGGATCGGTGAACAGTTTGCAGGTTGCTTGGTTGATGACTGTCATAGTCTAATTCCTCATATAAAAAAGCGCCTTGCGCGCAGTTTTAGACTAATCCACTCCCCAACTCGTCTGTATGCGAAGGGATAAATTTATCACTTTCATTTATGTAATTTGCTTAGTGCATTTTTTCCCTTCTCTTTTGTCGGCAATTTCTGCATCATTGAAATTATTAACTTTTCGTTCTGAGGGTGAGATGATGTCTGAAGTTGACGCGCAGAAAGTGGCACAACGTATTGATACAGTGCTGGATATTCTGGTCGCTGGCGATTACCACTCCGCTATTCGTAATCTTGAGATCCTGAAATCTGAATTACTGGCACAGCATGGCGCAAGCCAGGCGCAGGATCCCACCCAGCCGAAAGCCCCGTGGGAAGTGTAATCTTCACCCCTTTTTCGTCTTCGTTTTCTTTATTTGGATGCTATGAATTCCCGACAACAAATCATTCTGCAGATGGTGATCGACAAAGGACGCGTGAGTGTCGTCGAGCTGGCGAAAACAACCGGCGTGTCAGAGGTGACCATCCGTCAGGACCTGAACCTTCTGGAAAAACAGAGTTACCTGCGCCGGGCTCACGGCTACGCGGTACCGCTGGACAGTGAAGACGTTGAAACGCGCATGATGACCAACTTTGCGCTGAAGCGCGAGCTGGCGGAATTTGCCGCCTCACTGGTCAATAACGGCGAAACCGTGTTTATCGAGAACGGCAGCAGCAACGCCCTGCTGGCGCGCACCCTGGCGGAGCAGAAAGACATCACCATCATTACGGTGAGCAGCTATATCGCGCACCTGCTCAAAGAGACGCGCTGCGAAGTGATTCTGCTGGGCGGTATTTATCAGAAGAAAAGCGAAAGCATGGTGGGGCCGCTGACGCGTCAGTATGTTCAGCAGGTTCACTTCAGCAAAGCTTTTATCGGCATTGACGGCTGGCAGCCGGAAACGGGCTTTACGGGCCGGGATATGATGCGTTCCGATGTGGTCAACGCGGTGCTGGAAAAAGGCTGCGAAGCCATTGTCCTGACCGACAGCTCTAAATTTGGTGCCGTGCATCCCTATATGATGGGGCCGGTATCGCGCTTTAGCCGCGTGATTACCGATGAGCGTCTGAGCGATGAGCATCGCCAGCAGTTGCAGCGCGACGGCCTGACCGTCGATATCGTCAAACACTCCGCCTGACCCTCTCCTGCGCCCGCTTCAACGGGCGCAGAGCGCATGAATTCTATCTGAGACAATTCTGAACATCCCTTTAAGACTATTTACCTGTCGTTTCGCCAGCAAAAATTTAAAATTAGTATTAGCGATATAACAGGAAGTGACTATCACCTGCGTGATTTTGTAACACCTGCGCGACCAGGTTTCACGGAAATGACGCTGACGTATTTCATTGTCTATACTTACTGATAGCTTATTTCCGTGAATCGATAATTCAGGAGAAAGTATGATGAATTTAACCAGCAAAAAATTAGCAGCAGCCGTTTTGGCCGTCACTCTCGCCATGTCTCTGAGCGCATGTTCTAACTGGTCCAAACGTGACCGTAACACCGCGATTGGTGCGGGTGCGGGTGCTGTTGGTGGGGCAGTGTTAACCGATGGTAGTGCCCTGGGTACCCTGGGTGGTGCAGCGGTGGGTGGTATCATCGGCCACCAGGTGGGTAAATAAGATATATAGAATAACCACCGTATGTTTGCATTATTTCAGAACGCTATTTTCTGACTGACGCACAAAGAAAAAAGCCACGGTATATACCGTGGCTTATTATTTTCAACCGCCCGCCAGTTTGACTTTCATTCCTTTGGCTTCCAGCAGCGTCTTTATTAAATCGCGATTGTCGCCCTGGATCTCAATAACGCCCTCTTTGACTGCGCCGCCACAGCCGCATTTCTTTTTCAGCTCTGCCGCCAGTTTGGCGAGGGTCGCGTCGTCTTCATCAATGCCGGTGATCAGGCACACGCCTTTGCCCTTGCGGCCACTGGTCTGACGCTGGATGCGCACAATGCCATCCCCTTTCGGACGTTGTACGACCCCTTTAGGCTCGTCGATACGTCCGCTATCCGTTGAATAGACCAGACGGCTATTGGAATCGCTCATTACGCCCCCTTGCTCAATGATGCGTTGATCGCTTTTAAGGTCTGCGCTGGATCAGCAGATTGTGTGACCGGGCGACCAATAACCATATAGTCGACTCCTGCCGCCAGCGCCTGCTCTGGCGTCATGATACGGCGCTGATCGCCCGCATCGCTGCCGTGAGGACGGATGCCTGGGGTGACCAGTTTGAATGCCTGACCAAGCTCGGCTTTAAAACGCACCGCTTCCTGTGCGGAACACACCACCCCATCGAGGCCGCAGTTTTGCGTCAGACGCGCCAGACGCTCGGCATGTTCGGCTGGTGACAACGTCACGCCCAGATCGAGCAAATCGCTCGCTTCCATGCTAGTTAAAACCGTAACAGCGATCAGCAGCGGCGCGTCTTTGCCAAATGGCACCAGCGCTTCGCGCGCGGCGGTCATCATTCGCGCCCCGCCGGAGGCATGCACGTTCACCATCCACACGCCGAGATCGGCCGCTGCGGCCACCGCGTGTGCCGTGGTGTTGGGAATATCATGGAATTTGAGATCGAGAAAGACATCAAAGCCACGCTGCTGCAGGTCACGCACGATTTGCGGTCCAAACAGGGTGAACATCTCTTTGCCGACTTTCAGACGGCAGTCGCGTGGGTCAATGCGATCGACAAAAGCGAGTGCGCTGTCGCGATTGTTATAGTCGAGTGCAACAACAACGGGAGATTCAGTAACTACGCGGGAAGAAGAGGATGCAACAGACGTCATGACCAGCCCTTTTCGTCTATGGGCGCCGCAGTGGCGCGGGATAGATAAACGGCGAGCATTCTACCTGCCAGCGGCAGAAATTGACAGAATCGATTTACCCTCCTGCCCGGCGAAAGACCGCACGGTGCCGAACCATTCTCAAAACGACATGAGTATGTTGTAACTAAAATACGAGGTTTTAAAAAACTACTGACCGTCCAGACCACGGATCGGCTTGATGGTTGACCAGGCGCGGCAGGAAGGACAGTGCCAGTAGAGCGTGTAAGCGGTAAATCCGCATTTCGAGCAGCGATAGCGCGGCTTGCTCCGTACCTGCTCGCCCACCATATCACGCAGCACCATCAGGCTCTCTTTGGCGCGCCCTTCTTCTGCGTCGTTCAGATGGTAGTCCATCAGTTTGTGGAAGACGCGCATCGTCGGATGACGCTGCAGCTGACGGGTAATGTACACCTGAGCGGTATCGTTGCCTTCGTGCTGCTCGACAACGTCGGCCAGCATCAGTTCCGCCGTCGCGCCGGTGTTCTCTTCCACGCAGCGACGCAGGAAGGCCACCCACTCGTCCGGACGACCAAGCTGTTGATAGCAGGTTTGCAGCATCTCCAGGGTTTCGCTGACCAGCTCTTTGTCCTGGTCAATCACGCGCAGCAGGCACTCCACCGCTTTGCCAAACTCGCCTTTCGCCATAAACACGCGCCCCATCATGATGGAGATACGTGCGCTGTTGCGATCGGCAGAAGCGCCCTTTTTCAGCAGCGACATGGCTTTTTCCATGTCATCGCTGCCCATCTGCTGCAGAGCCAGCTCACAGTAGAAATGGGCGATTTCGACGCGCTGTTTGTCTTTACCGAGCTTCACCAGGCGTTCCGCGGTGTCGATGGCTTTCTGCCAGTCGCTGGTCGCCTGATAAATTTGCAGGAGTTGTTGCAGGGCGCTGACGCGGAAATCCGTTTCATCCACCAGCTGACTGAACATGTCTTCCGCGCGGTCGTAAAGACCCGCAGCCATGTAGTCACGGCCCAGCTGTTGCACCGCCAGCAGACGCTGATCGTAAGTCAGTGAAGCGCTTTCCATCAGCGTCTGGTGGATGCGAATGGCGCGGTCGACCTCGCCACGCGAGCGGAACAGGTTTCCGAGGGTGAGATGGGCCTCAACGGTGCCGGTGTCCTCTTTTAACATGTCGAGGAACAGGTCTACCGCTTTATCCTGTTGGTTGCTCAGAAGGAAGTTCACCCCCGCGACGTAGTCACGGGAAAGCCGGTTTGCCTCGTCCTGCTTATTTTGTTGCGCACTTCTGCGGCCCATATACCAGCCATAGGCTGCGGCTACAGGCAAAAGCAGAAACAACAACTCCAGCATATTCGTTTATTCCTTCACGACCGGCACACCAGAATTAACCGGTACGTCAGCCACAGGCGCAATTTGATTTTCAAGACGTTTGATTTTACGTTCCGCACGCGCAAGAGAAACACGAACTTTCAGCCAGAACAGGCCACAAACGAGCCAGCCGATGATAAAACCGGCGGCGAATAACACAGCAAGCAAGCTCGATACGCGATACTCGCCCTGCGCCAGCAGGTAATTAAAGGTCACCAGTTGATCGTTTTGCGCACCCAGCGTGACCGAAATAACAAAAATCGCCAACACCAGTAAGAATATGAGTAGATATTTCACATGACTTCCCGTTATGTGGTTCAAGCGAATAAAGTATGTTCAACTCGCCGCAATCAGCCTTATAAACTACCATTTTAGCCGCGAGCGTGAAACGGAAAAAGTGATAGGGTCCAACATGATTTGAGGGCGAAACGGCGAAATTCAACCATCAGGGCGCTTCTTGCTCTCGTTCGGCAATCTCTTTGTTCTCTTCCGGCGGCGGCGTCAACGGCCCGCAGAGACGTTGCGCAAGCCAGGTCGCGAAGGTCACCAACAGCCAGGAGATCAAGGTTGCCACCACCAGATCGCGCGGCCAGTGCATCCCCAACAGCAGACGACTGCCCATCACCCCTGTCGCCCAGACCAGTAAAACGGCGATGGTCAGGGTACGGCGGCGCGGCCAGAGTAAACCGACGGCCAACAGCGCCCAACTGGCCGCAAACATCGTGTGGCCGGACGGGAAGGCAAATCCGGTCTCTTTTTGCCAGTGTTGGCGTAAAAAATTCGGAATTTCCTGCGCTTCGGCCAGCTGATCTTTCACCAGATGTCCGCGCTCATTACGCTTTAAATTGTAGAAGGTATCTACCGGAATATGATGCGTTTTTTCAAGCCACACCACGAAAGGACGCGGTTCCTGGACGCGATCTTTGACCCAGGACTTAATCCCCTGCCCAACAACAATCGCCCCGCCGAGAATGATAAACAGCATGATCGCCGGACGCAGGCGAAAACGCAGGCACCACAAAAACCATGCGCAAAGGAGCCCGTGAGTAATAATGCCCCAGGGCTGAGTGACCGTTTCCGTCACCCAGTACAGCGTCTTCAGCCACGCGCTGTTTTGTCCCGGTTGCCAGGCCCAGCCTGAAATCCATACCGCTAAGGGCATAATGAGTAAAATAGCGGCACCGGCAGCCGTGCGGCGGGCAATCGAAAGCATGTTGTCTCCTTTTTCGCTAAGCTCAACAATCATAACCGAATTTAACGCAATGGGTGAAAATGTCGGATTGTGCGTTTAACATCCGTATAGCATGCCCTCAGCTAGGTGAACGCTGTCGGCTTGTGGCAAAATAGCGGGATACTAAAGCCGAAGGGCGACTGGCACGAAACGTGTCAGCATACTCTGGAGAATCACATGCAGCTTAAACGTGTGGCAGAAGCCAATCTGCCAACCCCATGGGGCGATTTCCTGATGGTGGGTTTTGAAGAACTGGCAACCGGGCAGGACCACGTCGCACTGGTGTTTGGCGACATTTCCGGCAAGACGCCGGTACTGGCTCGCGTCCATTCAGAGTGTCTGACGGGCGACGCCTTATTCAGCCTGCGCTGTGATTGCGGTTTCCAGCTCGAAGCGGCGCTGTCGCATATCGCCGAAGAGGGTCGTGGCGTGCTGCTCTATCACCGCCAGGAAGGTCGTAATATCGGTCTGCTGAATAAAATCCGCGCCTATGCGCTGCAGGATCAGGGCTACGATACAGTCGAAGCCAACCATCAGCTCGGTTTCGCCGCTGACGAACGTGACTTCACCCTGTGTGCGGATATGTTCAAACTGCTGGGCGTGGACGAAGTGCGTCTGCTGACGAACAACCCGCGCAAAGTGGAAATCCTGACCGAAGCCGGGATCAATATCGTGGAACGCGTGTCGCTGATTGTGGGCCGTAACCCGAAGAACGCCCATTACCTTGATACCAAAGCCGCGAAGATGGGCCACCTTCTGAGCGAGTAAGTCAAATGGCCCGGCTTTCGCCGGGCCGGTACCGCTAGTTCAGCATATTACGAATCACATAGTGCAAAATGCCGTCGTTCTGGTAGTACGTCAGTTCGGTCGCCGTATCGATGCGGCAGCGGCAATCCAGCACTTCCGTTTTGCCATCCGCGCGCGTGAGCTGGACCGGAACGGTCGCCCCCGGTTTCAGGTTTTGCAGATCGCGAACATCAATCCGCTCCTCCCCGGTTAAGCCCAGCGTTTTACGCGTCACGCCCTGCGGGAACTCCAGCGGTAAAATCCCCATGCCGATCAGATTCGAGCGGTGAATACGTTCAAACGACTCGGAGATGACCACCCGGACGCCAAGCAGACGCGGTCCCTTCGCCGCCCAGTCGCGGCTTGAACCGGAGCCATACTCTTTCCCGGCGATCACCGCCAGCGGCGTGCCTTCCTGCTGATATTTCATCGCCGCATCGTAGATCGAAATCACTTCCGTTCCCGGAAGATGGCGCGTCATCCCGCCTTCCACACCCGGCACCATTTCGTTGCGAATACGAATATTGGCGAAGGTCCCGCGCATCATCACTTCGTGATTCCCGCGACGAGAGCCGTAGGAGTTGAAGTCGCGACGCTCCACGCCACGCCCCTGCAGATAACGCCCCGCCGGGCTATCGGGTTTGATACTCCCCGCCGGAGAGATGTGGTCGGTGGTGACGGAATCTCCCAGCATCGCCAGAATGCGCGCTCCCTGGATATCGACCAGCGGTTTCGGCTGAGCTTCCATGTCATCAAAGAACGGCGACAGGCGGATATAGGTCGAGTCACTCTGCCAGCCGTAGGTGTCAGAGCGTTCCACTTTGATCGTTTTCCACTCCGGCGTGCCTTCAAACACTTCGGCATACTCTTTGCGGAACATCTCGGTCGAGACCTGCTCAACGGCGCGAGCAATTTCGCGCGCCGACGGCCAGATATCTTTCAGATACACCGGGTCGCCCTTGCGGTCGTGGCCGATCGGGTCGCTTGCCAGGTTAATGTTCATGTTGCCTGCCAGAGCATAGGCGACCACCAGCGGCGGCGAGGCCAGCCAGTTGGTTTTGACCAGCGGATGAATTCGGCCTTCGAAGTTACGGTTGCCTGAAAGCACCGCGCCCACGGTCAGATCACCCTGCTTGATCGCCTGCTCGATAGGGTCCGGCAGCGGACCGGAGTTACCGATACAGGTGGTACACCCGTAGCCGACCAGGTTAAAGCCCAGCTCGTCGAGGTATGGCGTCAGTTTGGCTTTCGCCAGATAGTCCGACACCACTTTCGATCCCGGCGCTAACGAGGCCTTGACCCACGGCTGGCGCTTGAGGCCCAGGGTGACTGCTTTTTTCGCCAGCAGCCCGGCAGCCATCAGCACGCTCGGGTTGGAGGTGTTGGTACAGGAGGTGATCGCCGCAATCACCACGGCGCCGTCGGGAAGCTGGTACTGATGCCCGTTCATAACATAATCAACCGGACGGCGGTCTTTTTGCGCAGAGTTGAGCTCCAGCTCGTTGCTGGCGGCGAAGGCTTTCGGCACATTCTGCAGCGCAACGCGATCCTGCGGACGTTTCGGCCCGGCAAGGCTGGCTTCGACTTCATCCATATCCAGTTCCAGGGTGCTGGTGAAGACCGGCTCATCGCCCGTATTTCGCCACATCCCCTGCGCTTTGGCATAGGCCTCCACCAGCGCGACCTGCTCATCGCTGCGCCCGCTCAGGCGCATGTACTCCAGGGTCACGCCGTCGATCGGGAAGAAGCCGCACGTCGCGCCGTATTCCGGTGCCATGTTGGCAATGGTCGCGCGGTCGGCTAACGGGAGGGAATCCAGACCGTCGCCGTAGAATTCCACAAATTTACCGACCACCCCGTGTTTACGCAGCATCTGGGTCACGGTCAGTACGAGGTCGGTGGCGGTGATGCCTTCGCGGAGTTTGCCCAGCAGCTTAAAGCCCACCACATCCGGGATCAGCATTGAGACGGGCTGACCGAGCATCGCGGCTTCGGCTTCGATGCCGCCCACGCCCCATCCCAGCACGCCGAGTCCGTTGATCATCGTGGTGTGGGAGTCGGTCCCCACCAGGGTATCGGGATAGGCAATCCACTCCTGGCCCTGCAGTTCGCTCCACACTGCTTTACCCAGATACTCCAGGTTGACCTGGTGGCAAATTCCGGTGCCCGGCGGTACCACGCTGAAACGGCTAAAGGCCTGCTGGCCCCATTTCAAAAACACGTAGCGTTCGTGGTTTCGCTCCATCTCCAGACGCACGTTCTCTTCGAACGCGTCGTCATCGCCGAAATGGTCAACGGTCACGGAGTGGTCAATGACCAGATCGACAGGAGAAAGCGGGTTCACTTTGGCGGTATCGCCGCCGAGGCGTTTGACGGCTTCGCGCATCGCCGCCAGATCCACCACCGCAGGCACGCCGGTGAAGTCCTGCATCAATACCCTCGCCGGGCGATAGGCGATCTCACGATCGGCGTGGGCATTTTTCAGCCACCCCGCCAGGGCATGGATATCATCGGCAGTGACAGACTCGTCATCCTGCCAGCGTAAGAGATTTTCCAGTAAAACTTTCAGTGACTTGGGTAAGCGCGCGATGTCCCCAAGTGTCCTGGCGGCCAGCGGCAAGCTGTAGTAGTGATAGGTCTTATTCTCGGCTTGCAACGTGTCCTTACTGGCTTCGCGTAGGGTTAACGACATAAGCTCCTCCTTAATGATAGGGATACCCCGACAATCATCGGGGCTGTAATTAAAGATAACACAAAGATGTCGTAACGTTTTGATAACAACCCGAATTGATAAATCGGGATAAACGATGAACGGTGGGATATAAACAAAAAACCCCGCCGGAGCGAGGTTTTGTATTTAGTTTAAGGCCAGCCAGATTAGCTGCGCCCAGAACAGGACGGATATGCTAAAAGCCCCCATCCAGGACCAGTACTTCATGTTTTGTAGAGTATTCATCATCTGACACCAGACTTATATTTATATGATTAGCTGGGGTATTCCCCCGTTCTTTATTGCTGATGTGTATTTATAAAAGAGTACACAGGTATCACCTGGATATTCGCAGGCTCACCTTATTATCAATTATTGTTTTTTGGGTTCGTCTTCTGCGAACGTATCAATAAAGGCTTGTTGTTGCGCGGAGAGCTTCCAGGATGCAGGCACGCTTGTTACAGGTTCTTTACGTGCTTTATGGCCATTGTCACCTGGCTGACACCTTTTTTTAACCGGTTCAATACGCATGTGAACTGCCATATCTATCCCCAATATTTCCAGACCAGTAACGCCACCACCACCCAGAACAGGGCGGAGCCAAGAAATACCGCCAGCCAGGCTTTACGCTTAAGCGCCGGGTCCCTTTGCGGATCTTCACTTCCTGACGGCATTGCTAACCTCATACAATCGACTTCGCTTATCATTTTGATACCAAACAATCGGTACAAGTAATCATGAGTTGAGATAAATCCTAAAGAAACTTTAGCTGAAAAGCTAGTGAATTTACGAACGTTTCCAGGGAAATAATTAATCTTTTGACCAGAAATAAATAATTGAGACGAGGAATTTGCGTAGCGGGAATTTCGTTTCTACTTTTGTCGCAAATTTGCGACAGTTTGGCCGTAAACTCATTCTGTTTATCGGGTTATATGCAGCAGAGAATGGGGATGATGATAATTCTAATTTAGCTTTAAGACTTAATTTCGGTATCTTTCCGGGCGGAAAGATACCGGGTGTGATTATTTTTCCGGAAGTTTAATGTCCTGGAACATCGCTTCAATATCTTCATTGGAGCGCAAGGCGACCGCAGTATCCACCACGTCGCGGGTTAAATGCGGCGCGAAGCGTTGAATGAAATCATACATATAGCTGCGCAGGAAGGTGCTGCGGCGGAAACCGATTTTGGTGGTGCTGTGGCTAAAGACATCGTGCGCATCCAGACGCACCAGATCCGGGTCAGAAACCGGGTCAACGGCCATGCTGGCGATAACGCCTACGCCCAATCCCAGACGCACGTAAGTTTTGATGACGTCGGCATCGGTGGCTGTGAAGACGATACGCGGCGTCAGGCCAGCACGGTTAAAGGCGGTGTCGAGCTCAGAACGGCCAGTAAAGCCAAAGGTGTAGGTCACCAGCGGGTATTGGGCCAACTCTTCAATGGTGACCGATCCCTTCCCTGCCAGCGGATGCTCCGGCGTCACCACAATCGAACGGTTCCAGTGGTAGCAAGGCAACATCACCAGGTCGTCATACAGGTGCAGCGCTTCGGTTGCAATGGCGAAATCCGCATTGCCTTTTGAGACCGCTTCCGCGATTTGCGTCGGCGATCCCTGATGCATATGCAGTGACACACGCGGGTAGCGCTCGATAAAACCTTTGATCACCCCTGGGAGCGCGTATCGAGCCTGGGTGTGGGTAGTCGCAATATAAAGCGAGCCTTTATCCGGCCAGGTGTGTTCCCCTGCCACCGATTTGATCGCATCGACTTTGGAAAGCACTTCCCGGGCGATACGGATGATCTCCTGTCCGGCGGGAGTGACCTGAGTCAGATGCTTGCCGCTACGGGCAAATATCTGAATACCCAGTTCATCTTCCAGCATCCGCACCTGCTTGCTGATGCCGGGCTGAGACGTATAAAGACCTTCTGCGGTCGAAGAGACGTTAAGGTTGTGGTTGACCACCTCAACGATATAACGAAGCTGTTGTAGTTTCATGCCTGACCATCCGATTTAGCGCACAGGGACAATCGCTTAAGACGATTTAATAATAAGAAAGGGGTTAACTATAACCACTATATCATTTATATCCCGAGTGTATAGTACGGAACAAAAAATAATAACGGCCAATAAAAAAGGGCCGGAAGCCCGGCCCTTTCAGGTAAGTCATGGTAAGAAAAGATTATTTCTTGCCTTCAACCCATTTACCATCCACGAAGAATGCAGACCAGCCGGTCGCTTTACCCTCTTTCTCGGCAGCGACATACTGCTGCTTCGTTTTACGGCTAAAGCGGACAACGGTCTTATTCCCTTCCGGATCCTGCTGTGGCGCATCGGCCAGATAACGCAGTTTCTCTGGCAGACGGTCGCGGAAGCGGTACAGCTCTTCCACCAGCGGGGCACGGGTCTCGCGCGATTTCGGGAAGGTGTTGGCGGCGAGGAACACACCCGCAGCGCCGTCACGCAGCACAAAGTACGCGTCTGACTTCTCACACGGCAGTTCTGGCAACGGAACCGGATCTTCCTTCGGAGGAGCCACTTCGCCGTTACGCAGGATCTTACGCGTGTTTTTACATTCGTCGTTGGTGCAGGCCATGTACTTACCGAAACGTCCCATTTTCAGGTGCATTTCAGAACCGCATTTCTCACATTCCACAATCGGGCCGTCATAGCCTTTGATGCGGAACTCGCCCTCTTCGATCTCATAGCCGTCGCAGGTCGGGTTGTTACCGCAGACATGCAATTTACGCTTCGGATCGATCAGGTAGCTGTCCATCGCCGTGCCGCATTTCTGGCAGCGACGCTTAGCGCGCAGAGCGTTGGTCTCTGCATCGTCACCTTCCAGCACGTTGAGAACTTCGTTCTCAGGCACCAGGTTGATGGTGGTTTTGCAGCGCTCTTTCGGCGTTAAAGCATAGCCGGAACAGCCGAGGAACACGCCGGTGGTTGCGGTACGGATACCCATCTGACGGCTACAGGTCGGACATTCAATGCTGGTGAGCACCATCTGGTTCGGCTGCATTCCGCCCTCTTCTGGCGCCTTTTCAGCTTTCTCCAGTTGTTGGGTGAAATCGCCGAAGAAGCTGTCGAGCACCTTCTTCCATTCCGCCTGATGGTTAGCCACCTGGTCCAGACGGTCTTCCATCTGCGCGGTGAAATCGTAGTTCATCAGCTCGCGGAAGTTGTCTTCCAGACGATCCGTGACGATTTCACCCATTTTTTCCGCATAGAAACGACGGTTTTCAGCACGAACGTAGCCGCGATCCTGAATGGTCGAAATGATCGACGCATAGGTGGACGGGCGGCCGATACCGCGTTTTTCCAGCTCTTTCACCAGCGACGCTTCGCTGAAACGCGCAGGCGGCTTGGTGAAGTGTTGTGCCGGAGTCAGTTCCGTTAACGAGAGCTCATCGCCCTTGTTCACGGCAGGCAGGGTACGATCTTCGTCGCCCTTACGCAGAGCCGGCATGACTTTCGTCCAGCCGTCGAAGCGCAGGATACGACCGCGCGCTTTCAGGCGGAAATCGCCCGCGCCAACGGTCAGGGTCGTGGAATCGTATTTTGCCGGATTCATCTGACAGGCCACGAACTGACGCCAGATCAGCTGATACAGCTTCTGGGCATCCGTTTCCATGTCTTTCAGCGCTTCAGACTCAACGGAAACATCCGACGGACGGATCGCTTCGTGCGCTTCCTGAGAATTCTCTTTGCTTGCGTACTGAATCGGGCTTTCCGGTAAATATTTCTTACCGAAGTTATCGCCGATATAGTCACGCACCATGCTCACTGCGTCCTGGCTCAGGTTGGTTGAGTCGGTACGCATGTAGGTGATGTAGCCCGCTTCATACAGACGCTGCGCCATCATCATGGTTTTCTTCACGCCAAAGCCCAGTCGCGTACTGGCCGCCTGCTGGAGTGTGGAGGTGATGAATGGAGCACCGGGTTTGCTGCTCGTCGGTTTGTCTTCACGATCCAGCACCTGATAGCGTGCTTTTTCCAGCAGCGCAACCGCCGCCATGGTTTGATCGCGGTTCACCGGACGGAACGGCTTGTCTTTTTCGTGCGTCACCTGCAGCGGCAGTGCATCACCACCAGGCGTTGCGACGTTCGCGTCGATTTCCCAGAACTCTTCTGGCACAAACGCTTTGATTTCGCGCTCACGCTCGACGACCAGACGCACCGCTACGGACTGAACACGTCCGGCGGAAAGGCCACGCGCGATTTTCTTCCACAGCAGTGGCGAAACCATGTAACCCACCACGCGGTCCATAAAGCGACGCGCCTGCTGAGCGTTAACACGATCGATATTCAGTTCGCCCGGCTTTTCAAACGCCTGACGAATCGCATTCTTTGTAATCTCGTTGAACACGACACGGCTGTATCGTGATTCATCACCACCAATGATTTCCCGCAGGTGCCATGCAATGGCTTCCCCTTCGCGGTCAAGGTCGGTTGCGAGATAGATGTGGTCAGCTTTTTCGGCGAGCTGTTTCAGCTCATTGACGACTTTCTCTTTGCCGGGCAGCACTTCGTACTGTGCTTCCCATTCGTGCCAGGGATCGACACCCATACGGTTGACGAGCGCGCTACGTTCATCCTTTTTAGGCTTCTTAGCCCCTTTGGTGGAGGTAGAGTCTGCGCTCTTTTTACTGGCTGAGCCACTGGTCGGCAAATCGCGGATGTGACCAACGCTGGATTTAACCACATAGTCATTACCCAGATACTTATTGATCGTTTTGGCTTTTGCCGGGGACTCAACGATGACGAGAGCTTTACCCATATTCACCTTTACCTAATTTAATTCTTCCAGGAATACGCCGCATGTTGATTTCCCTTCCGCTGGCGACGCGATGTTGATATTGCGACTCCGCCAGGGGATATCAACCCCTTTGTTCTGACCGGACAATAACAAAACCGGTCCAGGTGATTGAGTTATCGGGCATTTCACTCACATCAAAATAACGATGCGACGAGCTTTCGGTTGAATGTCAAGCAATTCTGTTGCCAGAATGACGAAAGCGCACACTCTACCTGATAAAATCTGTTACGCAACTTTATTAGCATGCAAAAGCAAATCGCGCCAGCTTTGCCCCTTTCGCGTAGCCCCGCGAAAAACAGGGAAAATTTGCCCAGGCTGCGCGTCCGGCGTAGACTATTGCCACTGTTTAAGGAGTGGAATATGCAGCAAACTACCCAACCTATCGATCGTGAGACTTTGCTTGTCGAAGCCAATAAACTGATTCGTGAACACGAAGATACCCTGGCCGGTATCGAAGCCACGGGTGTGGAGCAGCGCAACGGTGTGCTGGTGTTCAGCGGCGAATACTATCTCGACGAGCAAGGGTTACCCACCCCGAAGAGCACGGCCGTATTTAACATGTTTAAATACCTGGCCCATGCGCTCTCAGAGAAATATCACCTGGTCGATTAAAGCGAAACGCGAGGCAAATGCCTCGCGTTTTTGTTTACAGCAGCGGTTTTTGTCCGCGTTGTAGCCATCGCAACAGCAAGCGGTCGGCGCTCTCCGCCGCGCTATTGGTAAAGCGGTCGAGCAGTCTCTTACGCTGAGTATAGCGCACACCCACCAGCTCACGGCCCTCCATCAGGCTCAGGAGCAGATCGTCACTGGTGCCAACTTCGTCCACCAGCCCTTTTTCCTGCGCCTGTATGCCGTACCAGTGCTCACCGGTTGCCACCTGCTCAATGTCCAGCGACGGACGCATCCGCTTCACAAAATCCTTAAACAGATGATGCGTTTCGTTGAGGTCTTCGCGGAATTTCTGTCGCCCTTCTTCTGTATTCTCACCCAGCAGCGTCAGCGTACGCTTATATTGCCCGGCGGTATGCAGCTCGATATCGATCTCTTTGTTTTTCAGAAAACGATTGAAGTTAGGGATCTGCGCGACAACGCCAATCGAGCCGAGAATCGCAAAGGGCGCCGCAACAATTTTGTCGGCCACGCAGGCCATCATATAGCCACCGCTCGCTGCCACTTTATCGACCGCCACCGTCAGTGGGATCTGTTTCTCACGCAGACGTTGCAGCTGTGAGGACGCGAGACCGTAACCGTGCACCACGCCGCCAGGGCTTTCCAGTCGCAGCACGACCTGGTCCTGAGGTTTTGCCACCGCCAGCACCGCCGTCACCTCTTCACGCAGTGACGTGACTTCATGGGCATCCATACTGCCTTTAAAATCCAGCACATAGACCCGTGGTTTGGTTGTTTCCTGATGATCCTGTTTCGCCTTCGCTTTTGCCGCTTTGGCTTCCAGCTTGAGCTTTTTCTTTTGCGCCTTATGCCACAGCTTCTGCTGATGCCCATCCAGCAGCGCCACGGACATATCTTCCTGCATCTCCTTATACTGCTCGCTTAAGCGGGTAATGCGCAGTTCACCACGCTGACGCTTACGCTGCGTCAGGTTCACGATCAGCACCGCAATCACCGCAATAGCGATCACCACCGTCGCAATTTTGGCCAAAAACAGACCGTACTCAGAAAGTAATTCCACGTGTTCCACCTTGATTTAACCACGAATCTTTCACGACCAGTGTACAACAGCCTGTGCCAGGCGTCTCGCGTCCTACAATACCGTTGCGAGGCGCTTTCAGGAATTTGGTCTTGTTACTGAAATAGTTGCAAATTGTTAATTTCGAAGCCTTCTCTCCTGTAGACTGATTGAAATCACTCGCCGTTTCGGGCATAAAGCCAAAAAGTGAAAGAACAGCAGGCGCCGCAGGCCCGTCATGCGCCACAGGAGTATTCGTGCATTATCAACCGCAAAAAGATTTACTACAGGACCGTATTATCCTGGTCACCGGCGCCAGCGACGGCATTGGTCGCGAAGCCGCGCTCACCTATTCCCGCTACGGCGCGCAGGTCGTGCTGCTTGGTCGTAACGAAGAGAAGCTGCGCCGCGTGGCGCAAGAGATTGCCGACGCCAGCGGGGAAACGCCGCGCTGGTATACCCTCGATTTGCTGACCTGTACGCCGGAGTCCTGCGCGGAACTGGCAGAGCGAATCGCAGCGCACTACCCGCGCCTCGACGGCGTGTTGCACAATGCCGGTCTGCTGGGCGAAGTTCGCCCGATGGATGAACAGGATCCTGAGATCTGGCAGCAGGTGATGCAGGTTAACGTCAACGGCACCTTTTTCCTCACTCAGGCGCTGCTTCCTTTATTACTCAAGTCAGAATCTGGCTCGCTGGTCTTTACCTCATCGAGCGTCGGCCGCCAGGGTCGCGCCAACTGGGGCGCTTATGCCGCGTCGAAGTTTGCCACCGAAGGGATGATGCAGGTGCTGGCCGAGGAGTATCAGACCCGCCATCTGCGCGTAAACTGCATCAATCCGGGCGGGACGCGCACCGGCATGCGCGCCAGCGCCTTCCCGACGGAAGATCCGCAAAAGCTGAAAACGCCCGCCGAAATTATGCCGCTCTACCTGTGGCTGATGGGCGATGACAGCCGCCGTAAAACCGGTATGACCTTTGACGCCCAGCCGGGCCGTAAGCCAGGGATTTCGCAATGAGTGAAGAACGTCATCAGCAGCGTCAGCAGCGCCTGAAAGAACAGGTGGATGCAAGAGTTGCCGCCGCGCAGGAAGAGCGAGGCATCGTTATCGTCTTTACCGGCAACGGAAAAGGTAAAACCACCGCCGCCTTTGGCACCGCGACGCGCGCCGTCGGTCACGGGCAAAAAGTGGGCGTGATTCAGTTTATCAAAGGCGAATGGCCGAACGGCGAGCGTAACCTGCTCGAGCCGCACGGCGTGGAGTTTCAGGTGATGGCGACCGGTTTTACCTGGGACACACAAAACCGCGAGAGCGACACCGCCGCCTGTCTTGCCGTATGGGAACACGCCAAACGCATGCTGGCCGACCCGGAGCTGAATATGGTCCTGCTGGATGAGATAACTTACATGGTGGCGTACGACTATCTGCCGCTGGAAGATGTGCTTGAGGCGCTGAAAAATCGTCCTGCGCATCAGACAGTGATCGTGACCGGCCGCGGCTGCCACCGGGATATTCTGGAGCTGGCCGATACGGTCAGCGAACTGCGCCCGGTCAAACATGCGTTTGATGCCGGAATAAAAGCGCAAATCGGTATCGACTACTAGAAATGAAAAACCCGGCAGCAGCCGGGTTTGTTTTTTTAGCCGTTGTTGTTTCGGCTGCCAGAGCGGCGAGTGGTGCTCACCTGGCTGTGGCGTTTCACCGCGCGGCGAATCTGGTTCGCCTTCACGCGGCGACGGTCTTTTTCAACCGCCACTTTGGTCGTGGTTTCTGGCTGCAGTTCCACCAGTTCACGCAGGTAGTTGGTCTGGGTTAAATCCAGCTCGGTGTAGCCCCCGCGCGGGATCCCTTTCGGCAGCAGAATGTCACCGTAGCGCACGCGAATCAGACGACTTACCTGCACGCCAACCGCTTCCCACAGACGACGAACCTCACGGTTACGCCCTTCTGTCAGCGTGACGTTGTACCACTGGTTGATCCCTTCACCGCCGGTGAATTTAATGGTTTTGAACGCCGCAGGACCGTCTTCAAGCTGAACGCCGCGCGACAGGTCACGCAGTTTGTTTTCATCAACCTGACCGAACACGCGCACCGCGTATTCACGCTCTACTTCACGGCTTGGGTGCATCAGGCGGTTCGCCAGTTCACCGTCGGTGGTGAACAGCAGTAGACCGCAGGTGTTTACGTCCAGACGACCCACCGCAATCCAGCGCGCGCCGCGCAGTTTTGGCAGACGGTCGAACACCGTCGGGCGGCCTTCTGGATCGTTACGCGTACACAGTTCGCCTTCCGGCTTGTAGTAAGCCAGCACGCGACAAATCTGTTCGGCAGACTCTTTCACGGAGATCACGTGACCGTCGAGACGGATCTTCATCCCCGGAATGACTTCAACGCGATCACCCAGCTTGGCAATTTTGCCGTCAACGCTGACGCGACCCGCTTCGATAATCGTTTCGATTTCACGGCGTGAACCGTGGCCAGCACGGGCCAGCACTTTCTGTAATTTTTCGCTCATTGAGCATCCTTCAGGTGTCGCCTTCACAGGCGTCGAATTAGGGTCAAAAAAGCGGTCTACCGCTGTTTTGATGGCCGCGTAGTATAGCCGCTTATACCTTTACAAGAAAGGCTTTACGTCACCCACGCCTTCACGAATCACTTCTGGTGCATCTTCCGTCAGATCGACAACCGTGGTCGGCTGCTGACCGAGGTAGCCGCCGTGAATAATCAGGTCCACCTGTTTCTCCAGACGGTCTTTGATCTCTTCCGGGTCGGACTCGGTGAAATCGCTGCCCGGCAGCATCAGGGAGGTCGAGAGCATCGGCTCGCCGAGGGTCTCCAGCAGCATCTGCGCAATTGGGTTTGACGGCACGCGCATCCCGATGGTTTTACGCTTTTCCTGCAACAGACGGCGCGGCACTTCCTTGGTCCCTTTCAGAATGAAAGTATAGTTGCCCGGCGTGTTGTTTTTGATTAAGCGGAAGGCGACGTTATCCACGTAGGCGTAGGTCGAGATTTCCGAGAGATCGCGGCACATCAGGGTGAAGTTATGCCCGTCCGGCAGATGACGGATGCGGCAGATGCGCTCCATCGCTCCTTTGTCTTCGATTTTACAGCCCAGCGCGTAGCCGGAATCCGTTGGATAGACGATCACGCCGCCTTTGCGAACAATCTCCACCGCCTGATTAATCAACCGCGCCTGCGGGTTATCCGGGTGAATATAGAAAAATTGACTCATGCTTCCCTCTCTTCAATATGTTGCTGCGGCTGCTCCCAAAGTGCCCAGACCGGTTCCACGCCTGCGGGTAACCAGAGCTTGCGCCCCAGCTCAATCCATGCGCAAGGCTGATGAAAATCAGAGCCTTGCGACGCAAGCAGACCGTACTGACGCGCATAGGTCGCCAGTTGACTGCGCTCATTGGGTGCCTGCTGGCACTGGGAGACTTCCATCGCTTCTCCGCCATTTTCGGCGAAGTGCGCCAGCAGTCTTTTCAGCCACTTAGCTGAAAGGTTATACCGCCCTGGATGGGCCAGCACCGCCTTGCCGCCAGAATGATGAATGACATCAATAGCTTGTTTTATTGTACACCACTGTGGCGGAACGTAACCGGTTTTACCGCGCGCGAGGTATTTTTTGAATACATCGGCAAAGTTATTCGCTTTACCAGCCTCGACCAGAAAACGGGCGAAGTGCCCGCGCGTCACGGCCCCGCCGTTGGCGAGGCGTCGCGCCCCTTCCAGCGCACCGGGGATCTGCGATTTCTCCAGCCGCTCGCCAATCAGCTCCGCGCGCTGATTGCGGCGCTCTTTCTGCTCTTCGAGAAACGCGCACAGGGCCGGATGTTCAATATCAATATTAAGGCCGACAATGTGAATTTCGTGATTTTCCCAGACGGTGGAAATCTCTACGCCGGAGACCAGGTTTAATGGCAGTTCGCTGCGGGCAATTTCGGCCCGAGCCGCCGGAATGGCATCCGTGGTGTCGTGATCGGTTATTGCCAGCGTGCCCACGCGCATCTCTACCGCGCGGTGAACCAGCGCTTCGGGCGTCAGCAGGCCATCGGAGGCCTGAGTGTGGCTGTGTAAATCATAAATCACGGCGTATTTTGTTTCGCTCAAAGCGGTTTCCATCACAGGTTTGTCGTATTCAGGAAGACTATGATAACGGCTTGCGAGCAAATTCTGAAATCAGGGGTTGACATTACGCCATCGAACTAGTTAACTAGTACGCAAGTTCACTCAAGAAGGTATCTGAAAATGAAAGCACATTTCTCTTTGCACGGCTGGTGGCGCACTTCCTGATTATCGGGCAGTGTCACTCGTGTGCGAAACGCAAACAGATACCAGGCCCGCGACGATGCGGGCTTTTTTATGAACAGAATATGAGAACAACACTATGCAAACAGCCAAAACACACCTTGAGTTGCTGACCTGCGAAGCGGTGTATCGCCATAACCCTACCGCGCTGTTCCATCAGGTTTGCGGCGCACGTCCGGCCACCCTGCTGCTGGAATCTGCTGACATCGACAGCAAAGACGATCTCAAAAGCCTGCTGCTGGTCGACAGCGCGCTGCGCATTACCGCGCTAGGTGACACTGTCACCATTAAAGCGCTTTCAGAAAACGGCGCCGCCCTGCTGCCGCTGCTGGATGCCGCGCTGCCTGCAGGTATTGAAAATGAACGTCATCCGGAAACCCGTATTCTGCACTTCCCGCCGGTGAGCCAGCTGCTGGACGAAGACGCGCGCCTGTGCTCTCTGTCCGTCTTTGACGCCTTCCGCCTGCTGCAAAACCTGGTGGACGTGCCTGAAGACGAGCGCGAAGCGATGTTCTTCGGCGGGCTGTTTGCCTATGACCTGGTCGCCGGATTTGAAGATCTGCCTGAAACCGAACAGGGCAACCGCTGCCCGGACTACTGCTTCTATCTGGCAGAAACGCTGATGGTGATTGACCATCAGAAAAAATACACCCGCATTCAGGCCAGCCTGTTTACCCCGTCAGCGTCTGAAAAAAAGCGTCTGGCGCAGCGTATCGAGCAGCTCCAGCTGCAGATGACCGAAGAGCCAACCGCCCTGCCGGTCCAGCACATCGAGCATATGCAGTGCGAAACGAACCAGACCGACGACCAGTACGGCGCGGTGGTGCGTCAAATGCAGAAAGCGATTCGCGCCGGCGAAATTTTCCAGGTGGTGCCATCCCGCCGCTTCTCGCTCCCGTGCCCGTCTCCGCTGGCCGCGTATGACGTGCTGAAGAAGAGCAATCCAAGCCCGTACATGTTCTTTATGCAGGACAACGATTTCACCCTGTTTGGTGCCTCGCCGGAAAGCTCGCTGAAATATGACGCGCCGAGCCGCCAGATTGAAATTTACCCGATTGCCGGAACGCGTCCGCGCGGTCGTCGCCCCGACGGGTCGTTAGATCGCGATCTCGACAGCCGCATTGAGCTGGAGATGCGCACCGACCACAAAGAGCTCTCCGAGCACCTGATGCTTGTCGACCTGGCGCGTAACGATCTGGCGCGCATCTGCACCCCAGGCACGCGCTACGTGGCGGACCTGACCAAAGTCGACCGTTACTCCTTCGTGATGCACCTCGTCTCCCGCGTGGTCGGTGAGCTGCGTCACGATCTCGACGCCCTGCACGCCTATCGCGCCTGCATGAACATGGGCACCCTGAGCGGCGCACCGAAAGTGCGTGCCATGCAGCTGATTGCCGGAGCCGAAGGCCGTCGTCGCGGCAGCTACGGCGGCGCGGTCGGGTACTTCACCGCGCACGGTGACCTGGACACCTGCATCGTCATCCGCTCCGCCTACGTGGAAGATGGCATCGCCACCGTCCAGGCCGGCGCAGGTATTGTTCTGGATTCTGTTCCGCAGTCCGAAGCTGACGAAACTCGCAGTAAAGCTCGCGCGGTCTTGCGCGCCATTGCCACCGCACACCACGCACAGGAGATTTTCTGATGGCTGACATTCTGCTGCTCGATAATATCGACTCCTTTACCTACAACCTGGCAGACCAGCTGCGTGCGAACGGGCACAACGTGGTGATTTACCGCAATCATGTTCCGGCCCAGACCCTGATCGAGCGTCTGGAAACCATGCAAAACCCGGTGCTGATGCTCTCTCCAGGCCCTGGCGCGCCGAGCGAAGCGGGCTGTATGCCTGAGCTGCTGACCCGCATGCGCGGCAAACTGCCGATCATCGGCATCTGCCTGGGGCATCAGGCGATCGTTGAAGCCTACGGCGGATACGTGGGTCAGGCGGGCGAGATCCTGCACGGCAAAGCATCCAGCATTGAACACGACGGCCAGGCGATGTTCGCCGGGCTGCCAAACCCGCTGCCGGTGGCGCGCTATCACTCTCTGGTCGGAAGCAACATTCCGGCGGGGCTGACCATCAACGCCTCTTTTGAAGGGATGGTGATGGCCGTGCGCCACGACGCGGATCGCGTCTGCGGCCTGCAGTTCCACCCGGAATCGATTCTGACCTCTAACGGCGCGCGCCTGCTGGAGCAGACCCTCAACTGGGCGCTGCAGAAGCTGGAGCAGACCAACACCCTGCAGCCGATTCTGGAAAAACTGTATCAGGCCCAGACCATGACCCAGCAGGAGAGCCACCAGCTCTTCTCTGCGGTGGTGCGCGGTGAACTGAAACCCGAACAGCTGGCCGCCGCGCTGGTGAGCATGAAAGTGCGCGGCGAGCAGCCGCAGGAAATTGCCGGTGCCGCCACCGCTCTGCTGGAAAATGCCGCCCCGTTCCCGCGCCCTGACTATCAGTTTGCCGATATCGTCGGCACCGGCGGCGACGGCAGCAACAGCA
This sequence comes from Lelliottia sp. EB106-05-01-XG201, assembly GCF_058791735.1. Lineage (NCBI taxonomy): Bacteria > Pseudomonadati > Pseudomonadota > Gammaproteobacteria > Enterobacterales > Enterobacteriaceae > Lelliottia > Lelliottia sp. EB106-05-01-XG201. Next base: position 2,140,387 of record NZ_JBYTDV010000001.1, on the reverse strand, counting down.
TTAACATCTCCACCGCCAGCGCCTTTGTGGCTGCGGCCTGTGGGATGAAAGTGGCGAAGCACGGTAACCGCAGCGTCTCCAGCCGTTCCGGCTCTTCAGACCTGCTGGCCGCGTTCGGGATTAACCTCGAAATGAACGCCGAACGTTCCCGTGAAGCGCTGGACGATCTGGGCGTCTGTTTCCTGTTCGCACCGAAATACCATACCGGTTTCCGCCATGCGATGCCGGTCCGCCAGCAGCTGAAAACCCGCACCCTGTTTAACGTGCTGGGCCCACTCATCAACCCGGCGCATCCGCCCCTGGCCCTGATCGGTGTTTACAGCCCGGAACTGGTGCTGCCGATTGCAGAGACCCTGCGCGTGCTCGGCTATCAGCGTGCGGCGGTGGTCCACAGCGGCGGGATGGATGAAGTGTCGCTTCATGCCCCAACCCTGGTGGCCGAGCTGCGCGACGGCGAAATCCAGAGCTATCAGCTTGAAGCTTCCGACTTTGGCCTGACGCCGTATCGCCAGGAGCAGCTGGCAGGCGGCACGCCGGAAGAAAACCGTGACATTCTGACACGCTTGCTACAAGGTAAAGGTGAAGCCGCCCACGAGGCCGCCGTTGCCGCCAACGTTGCGATGTTGATGCGTTTGCACGGCGAAGAAGACTTACAGGCGAACGCACAAAAAGTTCTGGACGTATTGCGCTCCGGCGCAGCTTACGACCGCGTTACCGCACTTGCGGCAAGAGGATAAAAGATGCAGACCGTTTTAGCGAAAATCGTCGCCGATAAGGCCATCTGGGTAGAGGCGCGCAAAGAGCAGCAGCCGCTGGCCAGCTTCCAGAATGAAGTGGTTCCAAGTCAGCGCCGTTTTTATGATGCCCTGCAGGGTGCGCGCACCGCGTTTATCCTGGAGTGCAAAAAGGCCTCGCCGTCGAAAGGCGTGATCCGCGACGATTTCGATCCCGCGCGCATTGCCGGGGTTTACAAACACCATGCGTCGGCCATTTCGGTGCTGACGGATGAGAAATATTTCCAGGGCAGTTTTGATTTTCTGCCGATTGTCAGCCAGATTGCGCCGCAGCCGATTCTGTGCAAAGACTTCATAATTGACGCGTACCAAATCTGGCTGGCGCGTTTTTATCAGGCCGATGCCTGCCTGCTGATGCTCTCCGTGCTGGATGACGAGCAGTATCGCCAGCTCTCCGCCGTCGCCCACAGCCTGAACATGGGCGTGCTGACGGAAGTGAGCAACGAAGAGGAGCTGGAACGCGCCATCGCGCTGAAAGCCAAAGTCGTTGGCATCAACAACCGCGACCTGCGCGATCTCTCCATCGACCTGAACCGCACGCGCCAGTTGGCGCCGCGTCTGGGTGCGGGTGTCACGGTCATCAGCGAGTCCGGCATTAATACCTACGCTCAGGTTCGTGAGCTGAGTCATTTCGCCAACGGCTTTTTGATTGGCTCGGCCCTGATGTCTCACGACGATCTGAACGCCGCCGTTCGCCGCGTGCTGCTGGGCGAGAACAAGGTGTGCGGGCTGACGCGTCCTGAGGATGCCGCCGCCGCCCTCGAAGCGGGTGCCGTTTACGGTGGGCTGATTTTCGTTGACGCCTCGCCGCGCTTTGTGACCGAAGATCAGGCGCGCGAAGTCATTGCTGGCGCACCACTGAGCTACGTCGGCGTGTTCCGCGACGCGCCAGTGACTGATGTGACAGCCCTTGCTGAAAGCTTATCCCTGACTGCGGTGCAACTGCACGGGCAGGAAGATCAAACTTACATTAACGAACTCCGCCAGGCGCTGGCTCCGCAGGTACAAATCTGGAAAGCGCAGAGCGTGAGCGACTCACTGCCCGCCCGCGATCTGCAGCACGTCGATAAATATGTGCTGGATAACGGCCAGGGCGGAACCGGTGAACGCTTCGACTGGTCCCTGCTCAACGGTGAGAAGCTGGACAACGTCCTGCTGGCGGGCGGATTAAGCCCTGACAACTGCGTAGAAGCCGCGAAAGCGGGCTGCGCGGGCCTCGATTTCAATTCAGGCGTGGAGTCTCAGCCGGGCATCAAAGATGCCAGTAAGCTGGCCTCGGTATTTAAGACGCTGCGTGCCTATTAAGGAAGAGAAAATGACAACTTTATTAAATCCCTATTTTGGTGAGTTCGGCGGCATGTATGTGCCACAAATCCTGATGCCGGCCCTGCGCCAGCTCGAAGAAGCCTTTGTCAGCGCGCAGAAAGATCCGGCGTTCCAGGCTGAATTTACCGACCTGCTGAAAAACTACGCAGGCCGCCCGACGGCGCTGACCAAATGCCGCAACCTGACCGAAGGCACGAACACCACTTTGTACCTCAAGCGTGAAGATCTGCTCCACGGCGGCGCGCACAAAACTAACCAGGTGCTTGGCCAGGCGCTGCTTGCCAAGCGCATGGGCAAAACTGAAATCATCGCCGAGACCGGTGCCGGACAACACGGCGTGGCCTCAGCGCTTGCGAGCGCCCTGCTCGGCCTGAAGTGCCGTATCTACATGGGTGCGAAAGACGTCGAGCGCCAGTCGCCGAACGTGTTCCGTATGCGTCTGATGGGCGCGGAAGTGATCCCGGTACACAGCGGGTCCGCCACGCTGAAAGATGCCTGTAACGAAGCGCTGCGCGACTGGTCTGGCAGCTACGACACCGCGCACTACATGCTCGGCACCGCTGCCGGTCCTCATCCGTTCCCGACCATTGTGCGTGAATTCCAGCGCATGATCGGGGAAGAGACCAAAGCACAGATCCTCGAAAAAGAGGGGCGACTGCCGGATGCGGTGATCGCCTGCGTCGGCGGCGGCTCAAACGCTATCGGCATGTTTGCTGATTTCATCGACGACGAAAGCGTCGGCCTGATCGGCGTTGAACCTGCGGGTCACGGCATTGAAACCGGCGAGCATGGCGCGCCGCTGAAACACGGCCGCGTCGGGATTTACTTCGGCATGAAATCGCCAATGATGCAGACCGACGAAGGACAGATTGAGGAGTCTTACTCCATCTCTGCCGGGCTGGACTTCCCGTCCGTCGGGCCACAGCACGCACACCTGAACAGCATTGGCCGCGCCGACTATGTCTCGATCACCGATGACGAAGCGCTGGAAGCGTTCAAGACCCTGTGCCGCAACGAGGGGATCATCCCGGCGCTGGAGTCTTCTCACGCGCTGGCTCACGCCCTGAAAATGATTAAAGAAAACCCGGAAAAAGAGCAACTGCTGGTGGTGAACCTTTCCGGTCGCGGTGATAAAGATATCTTCACCGTTCACGACATTCTGAAAGCACGAGGGGAAATCTGATGGAACGCTACGATAACGCATTTGCAGAACTGAAAGCCCGCAAGGAAGGCGCGTTTGTTCCCTTCGTCACCCTGGGCGATCCGGGCCCTGAGCAGTCGCTGAAAATCATCGACACTTTAATTGCCGCAGGCGCTGATGCGCTGGAGCTGGGGATTCCGTTCTCCGATCCGCTGGCGGATGGCCCGACCATTCAGAATGCCACCCTGCGCGCCTTTGCCGCAGGCGTGACGCCGACCCAGTGCTTTGAAATGCTGGCGGCGATCCGCCAGAAGCACCCGACCATTCCAATTGGCCTGCTGATGTATGCCAACCTGGTATTCAGCAAAGGCATCGATAACTTTTACGCCGAGTGCGCCCGCGTGGGCGTGGATTCCGTGCTGGTTGCCGATGTGCCGGTGGAAGAATCTGCTCCGTTCCGCCAGGCAGCGATGCGCCATAACGTCGCGCCGATCTTCATCTGCCCGCCAAACGCCGATGACGAACTGCTGCGCCAGATAGCCTCTCACGGTCGCGGATATACCTACCTGCTGTCGCGGGCAGGCGTGACCGGTGCGGAAAACAAAGCGGCGCTTCCCCTGCATCATCTGGTGGAAAAACTGGCCGAGTACCACGCCGCTCCTCCGCTACAGGGCTTTGGGATCTCCTCTCCTGAACAGGTGACCGCCGCGATTGATGCTAAAGCTGCGGGCGCGATCTCCGGCTCGGCGATTGTCAAAATCATCGAGCGCAACGTCGATAAGCCAGAGCAGATGCTGACGGAGCTGTACGAATTCGTGACAGCGATGAAAGCGGCAACGCGCAACGCCTGATGTTCCTGACCGTCTGGCGGCCCGCCAGACGGTTATTCCCCTTTAATGCTATCCGCATATTTTCGTACCAGGCGGAACAGCGCCCTCACTTCTTCCTCCTGCCAGTCTTTGAAAATCTGATTCATCAGCGTCATACGCGCCTGAGCGATTTTCATCGTTAACGCTTTTCCCTGTTCGGATGGGGTGACCTCTGACACGCGCTTATCCTTCGCCCCAGGCTTCTTCTGCACTAACCCCTGCGCTTCCAGCCGTTTGACCTGGCGACTGACGGTGGTGTAATCGCGCCCCAGCCTGTCGGCAAGCTCGACGACACCCAGCGGCCCATAGCGGTCAATGGTCACCAGCAGCGGAAACAATATTTGATCCAGCGTAACGCCCGCCTCTGTGAGCAAAGTGTCGTCGCGCTGCGGCTGATTCATGACGCCGATGATATCCAGCAGCGCGCCGTGAAAATCCGTGACGTCGTATTTATGTGCATCTTGCATATATTTTCCTGGCGAGTATAGTGCCCTTATCAGATATGTGCATTTTACACATATTACCGCACAGGAGAAAGGTTATGAAAGCAGCAGTGGTTTTTGATCCGGCAACCGGGCCGGTTTACGCCGATTTTGCCACGCCTCACGCCGGGCCAGGTCAGCACCTCGTTCGCGTCACCGCCTCGGCGATCAGCCACGTGGTGAAAAGCCGGGCTTCCGGTAAACATTACAGTTTTGACGGCACCTTGCCGTTTATCGCCGGAATCGACGGGACGGGCGTGACCGAAGAGGGTCAGCGCGTTTACTTTGCGTTTCCGCCAGCGCCGTGGGGCAGCATGGCGGAATTCGTTCCTGTCGACGCGAATCTTTGTCTTCCCCTCCCCGACGGACTCGATGACGCGACGGCCGCCGCAATGGCAAACCCTGGGATGTCAGCATGGGCTTCGCTTGTCACCCGCGCACAGTTTCAGCCGGGCGAGACGGTACTGATCAACGGGGCCACTGGCAGCGCCGGGCAACTGGCCGTGCAAATTGCCCGCTATCGCGGCGCAGGAAAGATTATCGTGACCGGCCGTAACCCGCAGGTGCTGGCTCAGCTGGATGCTGACGTGCGCGTCCTGCTCAGCGACGACGCCACTCTTATCGCTCAACAGCTGGCCGACCTGGCCGCACAACAGATTGATGTGGTGGTCGACTATCTTTGGGGCCAGAGCGCGCTGGCCATTCTGACGGCGCTTGCCAAACACACGCCGGGGCAGACGCCCGTTCGATATGTCCAGGTGGGATCGCTTTCCGGTGCGGACATCGCCTTACCCAGCGCCGTGCTGCGCTCATCCCCGATTGTCTTAATGGGCAGCGGGATCGGCAGCCTGTCGCTGACGCAGCTGATCCAGGCGACGGGCGAAATGCTACACGCCGCCGTTCCGGGCGGGTTCACCATCGCCACCACCCCGGCGCGACTGGACGATGTCGCCGAGGCGTGGTCGCAGGACGACAGCAAAAAAAGAACCCTGTTTGTGATGGACTGAGGGATGTGCGGCAGGGCGCCTACGTCTTTAGGGTGAGGACAAAATTGATCGGGTCGAGCTTTTGGGTGTGCAGCGCTTTTCAAATGCGACCCTGAGTGTATGATCCTCACTCTTTTTCGGCTTCTCTGCCGCTTCAAATCCTTCTGAGTTCAGAGGCTTACACATGTCATGGCAACACTTCAAACAGGCTTATCTGATTAAGTTCTGGTCCCCTGTTCCGGCCGTCATCGCAGCCGGCATCCTCTCTACCTATTACTTTGGCATTACCGGCACCTTCTGGGCGGTCACGGGTGAATTTACCCGCTGGGGCGGTCAGCTTTTACAGCTGGCGGGCGTGCATGCCGAGGAATGGGGCTATTTCAAACTGATTCATCTTGACGGCACCCCGCTCACCCGTATCGACGGGATGATGATCATTGGCATGTTCGGGGGCTGTTTTGCCGCCGCGCTGTGGGCCAATAACGTCAAACTGCGTATGCCGCGCAGCCGCATCCGTATTGCACAGGCGGTTGTCGGCGGGATCATCGCCGGGTTTGGCGCACGTCTGGCGATGGGGTGCAATCTGGCGGCTTTCTTCACGGGGATCCCTCAGTTCTCCCTGCACGCGTGGTTTTTCGCCGTGGCGACGGCGATCGGCTCGTACTTTGGCGCACGTTTCACGCTGCTGCCTGTCTTCCGTATTCCGGTCAAAATGACCAAAGTCAGCGCCGCCTCGCCGCTGACGCAAAAGCCGGATCAGGCGAAGCGCCGCTTCCGCCTTGGCATGCTGGTCTTTTTCGCGATGATCGCCTGGGCACTCTGTACCGCCATGAATCAGCCGAAGCTGGGGCTGGCGATGCTGTTTGGCGTCGGTTTTGGGCTGTTGATTGAACGCGCGCAAATCTGCTTCACCTCGGCGTTCCGCGATATGTGGATCACCGGTCGCACCATGATGGCAAAAGCGATTATTGCCGGGATGGCGGTGAGCGCCATCGGTATTTTCAGCTATGTGCAGCTGGGCGTGGAGCCGAAGATCATGTGGGCTGGCCCGAACGCCGTGATCGGCGGTTTGCTCTTTGGCTTTGGTATCGTGCTGGCGGGCGGGTGTGAAACCGGCTGGATGTATCGCGCGGTGGAAGGTCAGGTGCATTACTGGTGGGTGGGGCTTGGCAACGTGATTGGTTCCACCATTCTGGCCTACTACTGGGACGATCTCTCCCCGGCGCTCGCCACCAGCTGGGATAAGGTCAATCTGCTAAACACCTTCGGTCCGCTGGGCGGGCTGTTAGTCACCTACGCCCTGCTGCTGATCGCCTTTTTACTGGTTATCGCCCATGAAAAGCGCTTCTTCCGCCGCACCGCGCGCAAAACTGAAACACAGGAGAATGTGGCATGACGCAAATCGTCCCGAATTACCGCCTCGATATGGTGGGCGAACCTTGCCCTTACCCGGCTGTTGCGACGCTCGAAGCCTTGCCGCTGCTGAAAAAAGGGGAAATTCTCGAAGTGGTCAGCGATTGTCCGCAGTCAATTAACAATATTCCGCTGGATGCCAAAAACCACGGTTACACCGTGCTGGAAATTCAGCAGGATGGCCCGACCATTCGCTATCTGATTCAGAAGTAACGTCCCTCTGACAACGTTCCCTGGCGGGAGCGTTGTCTCCCTCTCTTTTCTGACGAAAAAACAGCCAACACGGTGCGTTAGCTCTCATTTTATTTTCCCGCCTGAGAATACTGTATCCCCAGTTTCCATGAGGATAATCTGATGAAAAAGTTACTGATCTGTTGTCTGTTCGGCAATACCGCCCAGTCGCTTGCCAAAAAAATGCAGCATGCTGCCGATGCGCGCGGAATGAGGCTGCTGATTAGCGCCGTTGGGCTGGATAATTTCGCCAGCGTCGCGCCGGCATTTGACGCCTTTTTAGTCGCGCCGCATATTCAATACAAGCTTGAAGAGTTAAGGGCTGAGATTGGCGAAGGCAAGCCGATAACGGTTATCGAAAGCTATCCGTTTGCATCACTGGACGGTGAGAAAGTGCTGGAATTTGTGCTGGAGAATATACCGGAGCTGGTGGATTAGCATCGTTATCAGAAAACTGGCCACAAGCGGCGGCCAGTTTTCTGCCGGCAATTAGAAGCGATAGCCCGCCGAGAACATAAACACCCACGGGTCCAGGCGTGTATGAACGCTCTGCTGCTCTCCACCCGCCTTGAAGCGCACGTCGGTGTCGATATCCATATACCAGACGGACATGTTCAGCAGCCAGTCGCGGTTGATCAGATAATCCAGCCCGACCTGCCCTGCAGCGCCCCAGGAATCTTTCAGACTGAGATCTGTAAGACCCGCCTCTTTGCCTGTATCGTTAAACTTCTCATCGAAGAAAGTGGTGTAGTTCACGCCCGCGCCAATATATGGACGCACTTTGCTGGTGGCATCACCAAAATACCACTGTGCCATCAGGGTTGGCGGGAGCTGGTGAACGGTGGCGATATTCCCCGTCGGCCCGGTGCCGACCTTGTGACGGAACGGCGTTGCCGCCAGGAGTTCAACCCCGATATTGTCCGTTGCCATATAAGTAAACGTCAGGCCCAGTTGGGTATTGTTGCTGACGTTAAAGCCGCCCAGGCTCCCCAGCACATTGTCAGACCCTTCCGTCGGACGCACCGTTGCCGAACCGGCACGCATAAAGAACTCACCCGCTTCATGCGCATACGCGCCGCCAGAGATACTGCTTAAGATCAGGGCTGCCACTGCTAACTTTTTCATATCCGCTCCATCGTTGTGGTTTTATTGGCGCGGTGAATATACTCATAAATGAGTAACAAGTGATCTAACTCAGATCACACTTGGGCTGGTAATTTAACATTCATTGATCCAGATTAATTTTTGCCGTGCAGAGACGAACGCATATCCCCTGTGCAGGTCAATTTTGCGAAATGACCATTGCTTTACAAAGATATGCTTTTCCATACAAGTCATGGTGCTGCCACGGCAGAGTTATCCAGGGTACAATTGCCCGCTTATTAATACCTGCAATACTCAAGGAGAGTGCATGTCTATCACGGCGAAGTCCGTCTACCGTGACACGGGGAATTTTTTCCGCAATCAGTTCATTACCTTTTTACTGATCGCCTTGCTATGCGCGTTTATCACGGTGGTGCTTGGCCATGCGTTTTCGCCGAGTGATGATCAAATTGCGACCCTTAGCCAGGGCGATCATCTCGCCGGCAGCGGTGGGTTGTTTGATCTGGTTCAGAACATGACGCCAGAACAGCAGCAGATCTTGCTGCGCGCCTCTGCGGCATCGACCTTCTCCGGGTTGATCGGCAATGCGATTCTGGCAGGTGGTGTATTGCTGATGGTCCAGCTGGTGTCTGCGGGTCATCGCGTCAGCGCCCTGCGCGCTATCGGTGCCAGCGCGCCGGTATTGCCGAAGCTGTTTATCCTGATCTTTTTGACCACCATGCTGGTGCAGATCGGCGTGATGCTGGTCGTTGTGCCGGGCGTGCTGCTGGCGATTATCCTTTCGTTCGCCCCGGTGATGCTGGTGCAGGACAAAATGGGGATATTTACAGCGATGCGCAGCAGTGCAAAACTGGCCTGGGCGAATATGCGTCTGGTCGCACCGGCGGTGATCAGCTGGCTGCTGGCCAAAACGCTGCTGCTGCTGTTTGCACCGAACTTTGCGGTACTGACGCCGAACGTCGGCGCGGTGGTCGCGAATACGCTGAGCAACCTGATTTCAGCCGTATTGCTGGTCTATTTGTTCCGCCTGTATATGTTGATTCGCCAGTAGTTTCCCTGAAAGCAGATGATGGAATCGAAGAATGAAGCAGTTTCTTGATTTTTTACCGTTGGTCGTGTTTTTCGCGTTTTATAAGCTCTACGACATTTATGCCGGGACCGCGGCGCTGATCGTCGCGACGGCCGTCGTGCTGATTTACAGCTGGTTCCGCTACCGTAAAGTCGAAAAAATGGCGCTGATCACCTTTGTCCTGGTGGCGGTGTTTGGCGGATTAACCCTGTTCTTCCATAACGACGAGTTTATCAAATGGAAAGTGACGGTGATCTACGCCCTGTTCGCCGGTGCGCTGCTGGTCAGCCAGTGGGTGATGAATAAGCCGCTGATCCAGCGCATGCTCGGGAAAGAGATTACCCTTCCGCAGCAGGTGTGGTCGCGCCTCAACATCGCCTGGGCGCTGTTCTTTATTCTGTGTGGGCTGGCGAATATCTATATCGCGTTCTGGCTGCCGCAGAACATCTGGGTCAACTTTAAGGTCTTCGGCCTGACGGCGTTAACCCTGATTTTCACGCTGCTGAGTGGTGTGTATATCTATCGCCATATGCCGCAGGACGACAAGCACTAAGATTTCAGGCCAGGCAGTTCCTGTCTGGCCTTTCCCTTCTTTTCCCACCGCAGATTCCCACCGTAAAGAAATCATAGTAGCATCCCGCCTGTCGTCTTCCGTAACGAGCTTAAGAAACAATGACAACAAAGATTGATGCCCCTCAGGGCGAACTGGTTTTACGCACACTTGCAATGCCCGCCGACACCAATGCGAACGGTGATATTTTTGGCGGCTGGTTAATGGCACAGATGGATATGGGCGGCGCGATCCTCGCCAAAGAGATTGCCCATGGCCGCGTGGTGACGGTCAGAGTCGACGGGATGACGTTTTTACGTCCGGTCGCGGTGGGTGATGTGGTTTGCTGCTACGCGCGCTGCGTGAAGCGCGGCAACACGTCGATTTCGATCAATATTGAAGTCTGGGTGAAGAAGGTCTCTTCCGAGCCGATTGGACAGCGCTACAAGGCAACCGAGGCGCTGTTTATCTACGTCGCGGTGGACAATCAGGGCAAACCTCGCCCGTTGCCGCAGGTATAAAAAAAAGCCTCCATTCGGAGGCTTCGTTATTTATTCTATCTGCGTCCCGCCGTTCAGGCGGAAAACAATGTTCACGATGAGCCCATTGCCCGGTTTGCCCGGCTCGTAGCGCCATTTGCGCATCGCGGCTTTCACATCGCGTTCGAACATGTTTGCCGGTTGCGCCGAAAGCACCTCGACATTATCCACGCGCCCATCCGCCGTCACGTCAAATTTCACACGCACACGACCTTCTATACGCAGCGCCTGCGCACGCGGAGGATATTGCGGCTGATTGCGGCTCACGGCGCGCGGGCCTGACGGGGCAGTCACCACCGGCTTCATCGTGGTCGGCGAATTGTTCATCACCGGTTTTGCCGGGGCGGTGTTTTGCGTCGACTGCACCGCGCGCGGTTCGACCGGACGCTCTTCACGCTTCGGACGCTCTTCGACTTTTTTCACCGGCTTCGGTTTTGGCTTCGGCTTAGGTTTTGGCTCTGGCTTGTGGATCACCACGGGCGCTTCTTTCGGCGGCTCCGGTACAACCTCAGGTTCGGGTTCTGGCTCCGGCTCAACAACCGGCTCTGGCGGAGGCGGAACCACCTGCGGCTCCAGGTCTGCTGGTGAGACCATGGTTACGGAAATCGGCTGCGCAGGCGCTGGCATTTGGATAACCTGATGTACCGAAGTGTAGAGCAGCCCCGCCACGACAGCACCGTGAATCACAACGGACAGCAGCGTTGGCCAGGGAAAGCGGCGAGGTAAATCCAGGGTCATCGAAGTCATAATCGTTTCAGTTAAAAAACCAGGCCCTGATTTTAAATGCAAATAGCAATCATATTCAATAAGACACTCCATCTTCTCGCGATTTAACTGCTCGCGAGGCCAAAAAAGGCGCATCTTTGATAAGGTTTTAACAAGGTCGTTATCTTTACATTGCAGTCATCGATGCTTTCACATAACGTTATTGACACTTTTTATGGCTAAGGAGCTCCGCCGTGCTTTACGTGATCTACGCTGAAGATGTTGCCGATTCTCTGGAAAAACGACTTTCCGTGCGCCCTGCCCATCTCGCGCGTCTACAACTCTTACATGACGAAGGAAAATTACTGACCGCAGGCCCAATGCCCGCCGTCGACAGCAACGATCCGGGTGCCGCAGGTTTTAGCGGTTCCACGGTGATTGCAGAGTTTGAATCACTGGAAACCGCGCAGTCCTGGGCCGAAGCTGACCCGTATGTGGCGGCGGGGGTTTATGAGAAGGTGACGGTGAGGCCGTTTAAGAAGGTTTTTTGATTTGATGGGAAAGGCTCCCACAGGAGCCTTTTTAAATGCTTGAACACGTTCGATTACCCCCTCATCCCAAACCCAGCCCTTTGAAAATCCCGATACACCTCGGGATTGGTAAAGGCCGGGAATTTGGCTTTCTGGGCTGCGGCTTTTAACGCTTCGCAATAGGCTTTATTACCCTCGCTTGTCGTGATATTTGATGCCGTGCCGTCCTGCGCAAACTGGATGTGCAATCTGCATGTCTTTCCTTTCCAGCTTTGCGGATCGGCAAGCTCGGCATTGATGGCATCTCTGATCGCACGCGCCTGGGCGCCCCATTCATCCTTGTCATCCCAGCGGCCAGAACTGCAATTCCCCGTTGCCGTGGTTTTATGGCATCCGGACGGATGTAGGGGTGCACAGCCGCTGATCAGGCCTACAAGAACGGCCAGCGTTAAAATCCTTTTCATTTTTCACTCCCTCTATCGCCCACCAAAAGCGAATGCTCTCGCGTTTGGTGGGCGAATTGTTTTCAATGCAAAGAAGCCAGTCTTGCCGCAAACCCCACAAACAACAGCCCAATCAAACCATTCCCCAGCTTCGCCAGTTTCTTTTTGGTTTTCAGGTAGCGGGTGACAAACGCGCCGGAGAAGATCAGGAAGCTCATGTACATGAAGCTAATCAACTCAAGGGTGGTCGCGAGGATCAGGAAGGAGGTGCCGGTATTTTTGGCGCTGACATCGATGAACTGCACGAAGAAAGAGACGTAGAACAGAATCGCTTTGGGATTGGTCAGGCTCAGCACAAGCGAGCGCTTCATGATCATGCTGGCAGGTTCAGTACCCCCCGCTTGCGCACCTGCTTTATGCGTCATCACTGACCAGAGCATTTTTCCGCCCAGCCACAGCAGGTACAACGCGCCGAGGTAACGCACGATGTTGAACAGCACCGGCGTAGTCTGGATCAGCGCAGCGACACCGGCCCACGCGAGGAACATCAATACCGCATCACCGATAAACACGCCCGAGGCGGCGAGATAGCCCTTTTTCACCCCGTGGCCGATGCCGGTTTTTAAGACGAATAACGTATTAGGACCGGGGACCAGCACAATAAAGAAAGCGCCCACAACATAGGTCCAGAAATTAAGTACACCAAACTCCGCAAACACCACCCGCTCCTTTTTAAAAAATAAGAATGCCGCAGTAAAGCGGCATTCTCAGGGTTTACATGTTGGCTATTGTACGCCGTTATATCCGTCAAGATAAGACGCGGCGAGTTCATTACCGAACAATATCGCGTCCTTCATCTCCATATCGGATGACCATTTATCGTTCGCGTTACCGTTAAAGCTGTGATCGGTTTTGACGCTTTTTTTCAGCTGGTCGCGGATACTCTGCGCATACTGACTGGCCTCACCGGCGGTGCGTCCCGCTTTACGATCGGTTTTGCCCTGCTCGTAGAGTTCGCGGAACTGCGGCACATTCAGGCGATAGTTTTGCTGCGTGTTGCTGGTAAAATTGCCGCCGACAAAATTAGAACTGTGCGACACAAAGTAATAAGCATGCCTTTCAGGGGCTGTTTTGCTACTGGCACATCCGCTGAGTACCGCGATGCCAATTAGGGCCGCAATAACTTTTCCGTTCATCCCTTTTATTTCCTTTTGCCGTTTTCACTGCATCATCCACGCAGAGGCATATTCCACCAGCGCCGCAAATGATGACAGCCCTAAACTTTCCCTGAGCGCATCCAGCGCAAAAAGCACAACCAATACCCACAGGAACGGATTCATAGTATTTATTCAACATATTGTTTGTGCGGATTATATCTGAAGAACCGGGGGCGAAGGATACTGCAAAATCTGATAGTTATGAGGAAAACATCAGGCACCGGTATCGGTGCCTGCAGGAGGCTCAGAGATCGCGAACGGCAAAAACCAGCGCGTTACGGTGGTGACTGAGTCCACATTTTCTGATGGCGTGGATACGCATATTGCGGCGGGATTGAGCCTCAAGCCAGCGGGCTTTACGACGACTCATCTGTCGCAACATACGCCAGCGCCCTACTTCTGTTCTGCTGCGCTTCATGTCTACAACTCTTTCCTTAACAGAGGCGCCATTATAAACCCCTGACTGCGGTAAACCAGCGCTTTTAGCGGTCCTTTTTATTTGCCAGATCAATTCTGATGCGTACACTCATAACAATACGCTTTCAAAAGGATTTTTATACTATGACAACCTTCTACACCGTGGTGAGTTGGCTGGTCATTCTGGGATACTGGCTGCTGATCGCAGGTGTGACGCTTCGCATCCTGATGAAGCGCCGGGCCGTCCCCTCTGCCATGGCCTGGCTTTTGATCATCTACATCCTGCCGCTGGTGGGGATTATCGCCTATCTCTCGTTTGGCGAATTGCATCTGGGGAAACGCCGCGCCGAACGCGCGCGCGCCATGTGGCCGTCGACGGCGAAATGGCTGAACGATCTGAAATCCTGCAAACATATTTTTGCCCAGGAGAACAGCAGCGTCGCGACATCGCTGTTCAAGCTTTGCGAGCGCCGTCAGGGGATTGGCGGCGTCAAAGGCAATCAGTTGCAGCTCCTGACCACCTCCGATGACGTCATGCAGGCGCTGATCCGCGACATCCAGCTCGCCCGTCATAATATCGAGATGGTTTTCTATATCTGGCAACCCGGCGGCATGGCCGATCAGGTGGCTGAATCCCTGATGGCGGCGTCGCGCCGGGGCATTCACTGCCGACTGATGCTCGACTCCGCCGGGAGCGTGGCCTTCTTCCGCAGCCCCTGGGCGACCATGATGCGCAATGCGGGCATTGAAGTCGTCGAAGCCCTGAAGGTCAATCTGCTGCGTGTGTTCCTGCGCCGTATGGATTTACGCCAGCACCGCAAGATGATCATGATCGACAACTACATCGCCTATACCGGCAGCATGAACATGGTCGATCCGCGCTTCTTCAAACAGGATTCCGGCGTTGGCCAGTGGGTCGATTTAATGGCCCGTATGGAAGGCCCGGTCGCCACGGCGATGGGCATTGTCTACTCCTGCGACTGGGAAATCGAAACCGGAAAACGCATTCTGCCGCCACCGCCGGACGCCAATATCATGCCGTTTGAACAGGAGAGCGGCCATACCATTCACACCATCGCCTCCGGTCCCGGCTTCCCGGAGGATCTGATTCACCAGGCGCTGCTGACGGCGGCCTATTCCGCGCGTGAATATTTGATCATGACCACGCCCTACTTCGTCCCGAGCGACGATCTGCTGCACGCGATCTGCACCGCCGCCCAGCGCGGTGTGGACGTCAGTATTATCATGCCGCGTAAAAACGATTCGGTGCTGGTGGGCTGGGCGAGTCGCGCCTTCTTCAGTGAACTGCTGGCGGCTGGCGTCAAAATTTATCAGTTTGAAGGCGGTCTGCTGCATACCAAGAGCGTGCTGGTCGACGGCGAACTAAGCCTGGTCGGCACCGTGAATCTGGATATGCGCAGCCTGTGGCTGAACTTTGAAATTACGCTGGTGATTGATGACGCCGGTTTTGGTGGCGATCTGGCGGCGGTGCAGGACGATTATATCTCCCGCTCGCGCCTGCTGGATGCGCACTTGTGGATGAAACGTCCGCTGTGGCAAAGGATCACCGAACGACTGTTTTACTTCTTTAGTCCGTTGCTGTAAAACGTGCCCAACGATGTTTTAACAGGTAATCATCATGGAAATGGATCTGAACAATCGCCTGACTGAAGACGAAACCCTTGAGCAGGCCTACGATATTTTTCTCGAACTGGCGATGGACAATCTCGATCCCGCAGACGTGATCCTCTTCAATCTGCAGTTTGAAGAGCGCGGCGGCGCCGAGCTGTTTGACCCGTCCGAAGACTGGGCCGAGCATGTCGATTTCGACCTCAACCCGGACTTCTTCGCTGAAGTGGTGATTGGTCTGGCCGATACCGACGGCGGCGAGATTAACGATATTTTCGCCCGCGTGCTGCTGTGCCGGGAAAAAGATCACAAGCTGTGCCACATTCTCTGGCGCGAATGACAAAAAGGCTGCAATCGCAGCCTTTTTTATTTAGTCCGGAAGTTCACTCCCGCAGCGATTACAAAACCGCGCGCTGTGCTCATGGCTCGCCTGCTGGCATCTCGGGCATTTCCGCTGCTGCTGACGATTCTGAAACGCCGCGCTCATATGGGTGGTGATTAACCCGGTCGGGATCGCAATCACCGAGTAGCCAATCAAGATCAGCACCGATGCCACAATTCTACCGAGCGGCGTGTGAGGCGTAATATCCCCATATCCCACGGTGGTCACCGTCACAATCGCCCAGTAGACCGACGCATTCAGCGTGGTAAAACCGTATGTCGGCCCTTCGATTAAGTACATCAGCGAACCAAAGACCACCATCACAATTGCGATAAACGAATAAAACAAAATCAGCTGATGGCGGGCGCTGTAAATGGCTTTCCAGAAGACGCGCAACGACGGCATAAAACGCAGGAGTTTCAGGACGCGAAGCACACGGATGGCACGCATCGCTCGCCACGCAAACACGTAATTGATACTGATCTCCGGCCACAGCCACATCACGTACAGCGGCAGAATGGTCGCTAAATCAATCAGCCCCCAGAAGCTAAAAACATATTTCGCCGGATTCGCCCAGCTGAACAGGCGCAGGAAATATTCCAGGGTAAAGACGACGGTGACAAAGAGTTCCAGCCAGACGAACAGGTGCCATTCGTCGAACGTCAGGTGATACTGCGTCCCCAGACCGGATTCCACAAAGATGATAAGTACGCTGAGAAGCGCAAACAGGCCGCACAATCCTTCGAAGCGACGCCCGGAGCGGGTGTTGGGATCGAATAGCAGGCGATAAGTCTTACGGCGTACGGAAGAAACAGAAATCGACACGTTGACCTCGCAAAAAGAAGAAGGGCTGACATCATGTCAGCCCTTGCGATTATAACGGGTCTACTTTCAGGCAGGAAACCGCATGGCGGAAACTTCCTTCCAGAACGGGCCGGGTTTGCGCACATTCCGGCCCCGCCATTGGGCAACGCGTGCGGAACACGCAGCCTGACGGCGGATTGATCGGCGACGGCAGTTCCCCTTCCAGAAGCTGGATAACTTTATTTTTTTCCAGATCCGGGTCAGGGACCGGCACCGCGGACATCAGTGCTTTCGTGTACGGGTGCAGCGGGTTGTGGTACACCTCATCGTAGGTGCCCAGCTCCACGGCATGGCCGAGATACATCACCAGCACGCGGTCGGAGATGTGCTTCACCACCGCCAGGTCGTGGGCGATGAAGATCAGCGACAGCCCCATCTCACGCTGCAGTTTTTGCAGCAGGTTCACCACCTGCGCCTGGATCGACACGTCGAGCGCAGAGACCGGTTCGTCACAAATAATCAGCTTCGGTTCCAGAATCAGCGCGCGGGCAATCCCGATACGCTGACACTGACCGCCGGAGAACTCATGCGGATAACGGTTGATGAGGTTCGGCAGCAGGCCCACTTTCATCATCATCGCTTTGACGCGGTCACGCACTTCCTGACGCGGCATCTTCGGGTGATAGGTGCGCAGCGGCTCGGCAATGATATCCCCGATGTTCATACGCGGGTTTAGGGACGCCAGCGGATCCTGGAAAATCATCTGGATGTCGCTGCGCACGGCGCGCCACTCGTCCTGTTTCATCCCCAGCAGATCTTTGCCCAGCCAGGCCACCTTCCCGTCCGTCGCTTTGACGAGGCCGATAATGGCGCGCGCGAAGGTCGACTTACCGCAGCCAGACTCACCCACCACGCCAAGGGTTTCCCCTTCGTACAGACGCAGCGTGACGCCATCAACCGCTTTCAGGGTCTTCGACGGCTGCCAGAACCACTGTTTGCCGTCTTTAATGTCGAAATGCACTTTTAAGTCAGCGATCTCGAGCAGGACATTTCTTTTTTCGTCGATGGCGTTCATACCAGCTCCTCATGCGGCTTAAAGCAGGCGCGCAGGCGGCCTGGTGCAAACTCTTCCAGCGGCGGAGCGCTGTTACAGATCTCCATGGCGTACTGGCAGCGAGGCTGGAACGGGCAGCCTTTCGGCAGACGCAGCAGGTTCGGCGGGTTACCCGGAATGGTCAGCAGCGATTCGCCTTCGGCATCCAGACGCGGAACTGCATTCAGCAGGCCGATAGAGTACGGGTGCGCCGGATGGTAGAACACATCGCGCGCCCTGCCGTACTCCATGGTACGCCCGGCATACATCACCAGCACTTTATCGCAGATCCCGGCGACGACGCCGAGGTCGTGGGTAATCATGATGATGGCGGTGTTGAACTCACGCTTCAGCTCGTTCAGCAGGGTCATGATCTGTGCCTGGACGGTTACGTCCAGCGCGGTGGTTGGCTCATCGGCGATCAGCAGTTTTGGCCGGCACAGCAGCGCCATGGCGATCATCACGCGCTGACGCATCCCACCGGAGAACTCGTGCGGGAACATGCGCATGCGCTTACGCGCTTCGGGCATTTTCACCGCGTCCAGCATTCTGACTGACTCTTCAAAGGCTTCGGCTTTGTTCATGCCCTTGTGCAGCATCAGGACTTCCATCAGCTGTTCGCCGACACGCATGTACGGGTTCAGCGAGGTCATCGGGTCCTGGAAAATCATCGAGATCTGCTCGGCGCGCAGCTTGTTCAGCTCGTGCTCAGGCAGGTTAAGGATGTTTTTACCGTTGAAGGCTGCGGTTCCGCCGATGCGCCCGTTTGGCGCCAGCAGGCCCATCAGCGCAAACGCGGTTTGCGATTTACCGGAACCGGATTCGCCCACGATACCGAGGGTTTCGCCCGCGCGCAGATCGAAGTTCAGGTCGTTCACCGCCGTGACGTCACCGTCAGGCGTTTTGAAGGTGACGCGCAAGTCTTTGACATCCAGCAGCACGTTTTGCTGCTGTTGCGCCTGTGGCGCAGTTGCCGTTTCAATAATAGTCATCGCGGCACTCCTTAGCGGTCTTTCGGGTCGAGGGCATCACGCAGGCCATCGCCGATAAAGTTGAAACAGAACAGGGTTACCACCAGGAAACCAGCCGGGAACAGCAGCAGCCACGGAGAGACTTCCATGGAGTTTGCGCCGTCGCTTAACAATGCGCCCCAGCTACTCAGCGGCTCCTGGGTACCCAGACCGAGGAAGCTCAGGAAGGATTCAAACAGGATCATGCTTGGCACCAGCAGTGAGGCATACACCACCACCACACCCAGCACGTTCGGGACAATGTGGCGCACCACAATCCCACTGACGGAAACGCCACCCACCTGTGCCGCTTCAATGAATTCTTTGCGCTTCAGGCTCAGGGTCTGGCCGCGCACGATACGCGCCATATCCAGCCAGGAGACCATCCCGATAGCTACGAAGATCAGCAGGATGTTTTGCCCAAAGAAGGTCACCAGCAGGATCACGAAGAACATGAACGGGAAGGAGTTCAGGATTTCCAGCAGACGCATCATCACGGAATCCACTTTGCCGCCGAGATAGCCGGAAAGGGAGCCATAAAGCGTGCCGACGATCACCGCCACCAGCGCGGCAGCGATACCGACCATCAGGGAGATACGACCACCGATAGCCACTCGCACCAGCAGGTCGCGGCCTGAGGAGTCGGTGCCGAAGTAGTGGCCGGACACCATATCAGGCGCACTGGACATCATGCCCCAGTCCGTATCGAAATAGGTAAACTGAGACAGCATCGGTGCCAGGGTTACGAACAAGGCGATGAAGATCAACACCACCAGGCTGGCGACCGCCGCGCGGTTATGCATAAAGCGACGGCGGGCGTCTTGCCACAGGCTGCGCCCTTCGACTTCGAGTTTCTCACTGAAGTTTTCCAGCGCCTCGCTGTTTTTCTTACTCAACATCATGGCGTGCTCCGGCGCTAGTAGCGAATTTTCGGGTCGATAACGGCATACAGCACATCGACAACGGCGTTAAACAGGATTGTCAGTGCACCGACCAGGATCGTCAGACTGAGCACCAGCGAGTAGTCACGGTTCAGCGCGCCATTCACGAACAGCTGGCCGATACCCGGCAGGCCGTAAATGGTCTCGATGACCATGGAACCCGTGATGATCCCAACGAACGCCGGGCCCATATAGGAGAGCACTGGCAGCAGCGCAGGTTTTAACGCATGACGGAGCACGATGCGATGCATCGGCAGGCCTTTCGCCCGCGCGGTGCGGATGAAGTTGGAGTGGAGCACTTCAATCATCGAGCCTCGGGTGATACGCGCGATGCTGGCGATATAAGCCAGAGAAAGCGCCACCATCGGCAAAATCATGAATTTCAGCGCCCCGCCGTTCCAGCCGCCTCCGGGCAGCCACTTCAGCGTGATGGCAAATATCATCACCAGCAATGGCGCCACGACGAAGCTCGGGATAACCACCCCCGTCATGGCGATCCCCATCACCGTGTAGTCCCATCGGGTATTTTGTTTCAGCGCGGCGATGACGCCTGCGGTGACTCCGAGGACAACGGCAAGAATAAATGCCGCCGCGCCCAATTTCGCCGAAACAGGGAAGCTTGAGGCCACCAGGTCGTTGACGGAATAGTCTTTATATTTAAACGACGGACCGAAATCCCCCTGCGCCAGCTGCTTCAGATAATTGAAGTACTGCGTGGAGATAGGATCGTTTAAATGGTATTTGGCTTCGATGTTCGCCATGACTTCTGGCGGCAGTGCGCGCTCGCTGGTAAACGGACTACCCGGCGCGAGTCGCATCATGAAGAATGAAATGGTAATAAGAATAAAGAGCGTCGGTATCGCTTCAAGACAGCGACGTAGGATAAATTTCAACATTGCCCGTACCTTCTGGCGTGTGCCTTTTTACACTTGCTCGTTCAGTCAATCCCAAACGATGCCGTGTATATTGTGCGATGAATTAAGACACGGTGGGGCAAATTGCTTTGCCCCACGGTTTGCCATTAATGCTTAATGATGTACAGATCTTTGGTGTAGATGTTATCCATCGGGTCTTTGCCGGTATAACCGCCAACCCATGGTTTCACCAGACGCGCGTTCACGTAGTAGTAAACCGGTACAATCGCAGAGTCCTGACCGAGCTGCTGTTCCGCTTTGTCGTACAGGGCGGTGCGCTGCGCTTCGTCGGTCACTTTCAGCGTATCTTTCATGATCGCGTCAAAGGCCGGGCTCTTGTAGTGCGCGGTGTTCATGGAGCTGTCAGACAGCATGGTGTTCAGGAAGGAAGTCGGTTCGTTGTAGTCCGCACACCAGCCCGCACGCGCCACGTCATAGTTGCCCTGATGACGGGTATCCAGGAAGGTTTTCCACTCCTGGTTCACCAGCTTCACGTCCACACCCAGGTTTTTCTTCCAGATGGAGGAGGCGGCGATAGCCAGTTTTTTGTGCAGATCGGAGGTGTTGTACAGCAGGTTAAACGTCAGTGGTTTATCCGCAGTGTAGCCTGCTTCAGCCAGCAGTTTTTTCGCTTCTTCGTTACGTTTTTCCTGAGTCCAGGAGAACCACTCTGGTTTGGTCAGTTTTGCACCGTCAGTGTATGGCGGGGTGTAGCCAAACGCCGGCAGATCGCCCTGCGCTTTCACTTTGTTGACGATGATGTCGCGATCCAGACCCAGTTTCAGCGCGGTACGGACGCGAGCGTCATTGAATGGCGCTTTCTGGTTGTTGATTTCGTAGTAGTAAGTACACAGATACGGGTCGACGTGAACTTCGGTCGGGATCTCTTTTTTCAGTTTCTGGAACAGTTCGATCGGCAGGTTGTTATAGGTCATGTCGATCTCACCGCTGCGGTAGCGGTTGACGTCGGTGACTTCAGACGAGATCGGCAAGTAGGTAATCTGATCTACGACGGTTTTGGCGTTATCCCAGTAATTGGTATTACGCTCCATCACGATACGTTCGTTAACCACCCAGTCTTTCAGCTTGTAGGCACCGTTAGTCACGATGTTCGCGGGCTGAGTCCACTTCTCACCGAATTTTTCGATGGCGGCTTTGTTTACCGGGGACATGGCCGGGTTAACCAGCAGTTTGTAGAAATACGGAACAGGTTCGCTCAGGGTCACTTCCAGGGTGTGGTCGTCAACGGCTTTCACGCCCAGCTCAGAAGGTTTCTTTTTGCCGTCGATGATTTCATCAACGTTCAGGATGTGACCGTACTGCGGATAGCTGGCGTACGGGGATGCGGTGTTTGGATCGACCAGACGCTGCCAGCTATATACGAAATCTTGTGCGGTGACAGGTTCACCGTTGGACCATTTTGCGTCTTTACGCAGGTGGAATGTCCAGACTTTAAAGTCTTTGTTATCCCAGGATTCAGCCACGCCAGGAATTGGGTGACCGTCTTTTGTGGAGGTAATCAGCAGGCCTTCGAACAGGTCGCGGCTGATGTTGGCTTCCGGAACGCCTTCGATTTTGTTCGGATCCAGAGACTGCGGCTCAGCGCCGTTGTTGCGGATCATGGTTTGCTTTTCTGACAGTGTGACACCTGCAGGTACATCAGCAGCCATTGCCATATTACCTGCGATCAGCGCAGTGAAAATTCCTGCGGCGATCAGACTTTTTTTTGTGATGATGGACATTGTGTTGATACTCCACTCATTATAATTACTGGTTTTAATGCCAGCCTGTTTATTTCCCCTAAGGGGTCCTGAACAACGCAGGAGTTGAGCTGCTGTCAGGTCGTTTACTTCTTGCTATCACCGACTGTACTTATTACTGGTGGCTCGTCTGGCCACCTTGCGTCGATTCTTAACACGCCTCCCCTGTTCTGAGACGTGTGGTGTTTTTTTAAGATGAGCGTTATTTTTTGAAAATCATTCTCATCTGGAAGAGTTCGTTGGCAAAATATAAGGCCGGAAAGTACCAAATGGCTTAATTTCGCGCCAATACATTTTGCAAATTTGTTAAGCAATTCTCTTTTACGGGGAGTCCCGTTTTTCTGAAGGGCGTCCTGCCACACATCAAAGGTAGAGAAACTACCTGGTATTCAATGTGATAGAGAGTTTCCTCTCGTCAGTTGATGGGCTATGCCTGCATCAACTGAGTTTTACACAAAAATTTAACAATTGATTATTATTTAGCACATTCGTCTAAGGGAATGTTGAAATTACTAATATCATTTCAGTTATCCCACAGCAAGCCCCAGAGTATCGTGTGAGTAAAATAACAGAGTGTTTGCGCGGTTTATGTGCAGGTCAACAGACACTGAAAAACTAAGTTACTGAAATGTAAGAAAACTGTTTTATTAGCAGAATTTATTATGTCTTGTGAAGTTTTCAACTTTATTTATATGATTTGCTGATATTCACGCAAAAAAAACGGAGCCACTGGCTCCGCTCTTTCAAATGAAATGATTAATTTAGTAACCCAGGGAAAATACTTTTCAGCCCGGTCACAATAAATTCGATACCGAGCGCCATAAGCAGCAGGCCCATAATACGGGTGATGACGTTAATCCCGGTCTGCCCCAGCAAACGTACCAGCCACGGCGCAATGCGGAACACGCCCCAACAGCAGAGGGCAAACAGCGCGATCGCCACCGAGAAACCGACCAGATGGACCCAGTTGTGGTAGCGCGTGCCCCACACGATGGTCGAACTGATGGCCCCCGGCCCTGCCATCAACGGCAACGCCAGCGGAACCACACCGATGCTCTCACGCACCGCGGTTTCCGATTTCTCCTGCTTGTTCTGTTTATCCTCGCCGAGCTTTCCGCTGATCATCGACATCGCAATGGTCACCACCAGGATACCGCCCGCTATACGGAAGGAATCGATTGAGATGCCAAAGATCTGCAGAATCGAATCACCGAGGAAAAGAGAGGTCAGCAGAATGATGGCCACTGACATATTTGCCGTCAGGTTGGTCTTGTTTCTGGCAACCGCCGTCTGATAACTGGTCATACTAATGAAGACCGGAATGATCCCGATCGGGTTAACCAGCGCGAACAAACCGATAAAAAACTTAAAATAAGTAGAAAAATCAAAGAGCAATGGGGTCACAGTTAGCTCCGCAAATCAGCATGGCCCAGACGACAGAATAAATGGATAAAAACCGCGCTGAAGATACGCCTTTTATCAGCATAGTTCACCAGAAATCTGCGCCAAAACGCTATGATTTTCATGTGTTAAGTATATGTATAATCAATGCGACTTTCGGTTCCATTACTTTTGTAATTATTTAACACTTGCCATAAACGTGCGAAATACCCGTGCTGAAAGGTATCAGCTTCGGTGTAAATTGATGTAGATCATGTTTTTCGTACTCAGAAGTGAGTAATCTGGGTGACACCAAGAGGGAGTGAAAGAATCAAAAAGGGATGATGCTAAAGTCAGGCTCTTTTAGTAAGTTAGTGCAAAGCGTTAACAGTAAACAACACTAAACCTTTGTTTTACTGTGTGTTAAGCAAGTACTGGCACCTCGTCTATAATGTTGTCGTATCGAGCGCTGGTTTACTAAAAGAGTTTAAACATTATCAGGAGAGCATTATGGCTGTTACTAATATCGCTGAACTGAACGCACTCGTCGAGCGCGTGAAAAAAGCCCAGCGTGAATATGCCAATTTCACCCAAGAACAGGTTGATAAAATCTTCCGCGCCGCCGCTCTGGCTGCTGCAGATGCTCGAATCCCTCTCGCTAAAATGGCCGTTGCCGAATCCGGTATGGGTATCGTTGAAGATAAAGTGATCAAAAACCACTTTGCTTCTGAGTATATCTACAACGCCTATAAAGATGAGAAAACCTGTGGCGTGCTGGACGAAGACCACACCTTCGGTACCATCACCATCGCAGAACCTATCGGCATCATTTGCGGTATCGTTCCAACCACGAACCCAACTTCAACCGCGATCTTCAAATCTCTGATTAGCCTGAAGACCCGTAACGCAATCATCTTCTCCCCACACCCACGTGCTAAAGATGCGACGAACAAAGCCGCTGATATCGTACTGCAGGCAGCCATCGCCGCGGGTGCGCCTAAAGATCTGATCGGCTGGATTGACCAACCGTCTGTTGAACTGTCTAACGCACTGATGCACCACCCGGATATCAACATGATTCTGGCAACCGGTGGCCCAGGCATGGTTAAAGCTGCATACAGCTCTGGTAAACCAGCAATCGGCGTTGGCGCAGGTAACACCCCTGTTGTTATCGACGAAACCGCGGATATCAAGCGTGCTGTTGCTTCTGTTCTGATGTCTAAAACCTTCGATAACGGCGTAATCTGTGCTTCTGAGCAGTCTGTTGTTGTGGTTGACTCAGCGTATGACGCGGTTCGCGAACGTTTCGCCAGCCACGGCGGCTACATGCTGCAGGGTAAAGAGCTGAAAGCCGTTCAGGACATCATCCTGAAAAATGGCGCACTGAACGCAGCCATCGTTGGTCAGCCAGCATACAAAATTGCTGAACTGGCAGGCTTCACTGTTCCGGCTACCACTAAGATCCTGATTGGTGAAGTGAAAGTCGTTGACGAAAGCGAGCCATTCGCACACGAAAAACTGTCCCCTACTCTGGCGATGTACCGTGCGAAAGACTTTGATGACGCCGTCAGCAAAGCAGAAAAACTGGTGGAAATGGGCGGTATCGGTCATACCTCTTGCCTGTACACCGACCAGGACAACCAGCCAGAACGCGTGAAATTCTTCGGCGACAAAATGAAGACCGCACGTATTCTGATTAACACCCCGGCTTCTCAGGGTGGTATCGGTGACCTGTACAACTTCAAACTCGCGCCTTCCCTGACTCTGGGTTGTGGTTCATGGGGTGGTAACTCCATCTCTGAAAACGTTGGTCCTAAGCACCTGATCAACAAGAAAACCGTTGCTAAGCGAGCTGAAAACATGTTGTGGCATAAACTTCCGAAATCTATCTACTTCCGCCGTGGCTCTCTGCCAATCGCGCTGGATGAAGTGATTACTGATGGCCACAAACGTGCGCTCATCGTGACCGACCGTTTCCTGTTCAACAACGGCTATGCAGACCAGATCACCTCTGTTCTGAAAGCAGCTGGCGTTGAAACTGAAGTGTTCTTCGAAGTTGAAGCTGACCCAACCCTGAGCGTTGTACGTAAAGGTGCTGAGCTGGCGAACTCCTTCAAACCAGACGTGATCATCGCGCTGGGCGGCGGTTCCCCAATGGATGCCGCAAAAATCATGTGGGTCATGTACGAACATCCAGAAACTCACTTCGAAGAACTGGCGCTGCGCTTTATGGACATCCGTAAACGTATCTACAAGTTCCCGAAAATGGGCGTGAAAGCGAAAATGATCGCCGTCACCACCACTTCCGGTACCGGTTCTGAAGTGACTCCGTTTGCGGTTGTGACCGACGACGCGACTGGCCAGAAATACCCACTGGCTGACTACGCGCTGACTCCAGATATGGCTATCGTTGATGCCAACCTGGTGATGGATATGCCGAAATCACTCTGTGCGTTCGGTGGTCTGGATGCAGTGACTCACGCCCTGGAAGCTTACGTTTCCGTACTGGCTTCTGAGTTCTCTGACGGTCAGGCTCTGCAGGCTCTGAAACTGCTGAAAGAAAACCTGCCAGCGTCTTACAACGAAGGCTCTAAAAACCCGGTTGCTCGTGAGCGTGTGCACAATGCTGCCACCATCGCAGGTATCGCGTTTGCTAACGCCTTCCTCGGTGTGTGTCACTCCATGGCGCACAAGCTGGGCTCTCAGTTCCACATTCCTCACGGTCTGGCGAACGCCCTGCTGATCTCCAACGTTATCCGCTACAACGCGAATGACAACCCAACCAAGCAGACTGCATTCAGCCAGTACGACCGCCCAATGGCTCGTCGTCGCTACGCTGAAATCGCAGACCACCTGGGTCTGAGCGCTGCCGGTGACCGTACCGCTGCGAAGATCGAGAAACTGCTGGCATGGCTGGACAGCATCAAAGCTGAACTGGGCATTCCTAAGTCAATCCGTGAAGCGGGCGTTCAGGAAGCTGACTTCCTGGCACACGTTGACAAGCTGTCTGAAGATGCCTTCGATGACCAGTGTACTGGTGCGAACCCGCGCTACCCACTGATCTCCGAACTGAAACAGATTCTGCTGGATACTTACTACGGCCGTGAGTTCCACGAAGACAACTCTGTTGCAGTGAAAGCTGAAGCACCGGTTGTTAAAGCTGACAAGAAAGTGAAGAAAAACGCTTAATTGCTAGCCAAATAAAAAACCCGCTCTTGTAGCGGGTTTTTTTATGTCTGATGATCTGAGGATAATTAGCGCCGGGACTGTTCCTGTAACGCCGTCAACGACCCGACCACCAGCGCCTCTTTATAATGTTTACGGCACACGGAGATATAACGCTCGTTGCCGCCAATCACCACCTGCTCGCCCTCAGCGTAGGGTTTCCCCTCCTGATCAAGACGCAGCACCATGCTCGCTTTACGTCCGCAGAAACAGATGGTTTTCAGCTCCACCAGCTTATCTGACCATGCCAGTAAATACTGACTGCCAATAAACAGCTCGCCGCGGAAATCAGTACGCAGGCCATAGCACAGCACGGGAATATCCAGCTGATCGACCACTTCTGACAGCGCATGCACCTGCTCACGCGTGAGGAACTGGCTTTCGTCCACCAGAACGCAGTGTACCGGCTTTTGAGCGTGTTCAGCGCGGATCTCTTCGTACAGGTCTGTCTGGGTATTAAACAGCGTCGCAGGCGACGACAGGCCGATACGTGAGCTGACCTTCCCGGCACCAAAGCGATCGTCGATCTCGGCGGTGTAGACCATGGAGCGCATGCCCCTTTCCTGGTAATTATAAGCAGACTGCAGTAGCGCGGTGGACTTCCCTGCATTCATTGCGGAATAGTAGAAATAAAGTTGTGCCATTGGTCGTTAAACCCTAATCAATGTGTAATATTCCCGATGATTGATTGTACCATATTTTGCTCCGGACTCAGCGACACCACGCACAGAGTCGGTGCAAGAGGTAAAGTCAGATTTCAGACATGAAGCTAAAATAACGCGCTAAAACAGAGAGTAAACGCACCACCCTGCTATAAATCCTGGTGACTTTAGCTTAAGCAAATCCTGATTTTTTATAGTGGAATCAATACCGTTAAAATTCAGTATTTATTAACTATCCGTGCGCCCTGGTCTCTGGCGACGAGTAATACAAAAGGTTGATATTTATCCGAGGTAACTATAAGCGGTTAGAGATTTGTCACAAAAGTAAACACGCGGGCACTCAATTTATGTGATTAGCGAGGATATCAAATCGGCCTGACAGGTAATCAAATTTAAGTTAGCGTCATTAATAATAGCGCTGGATATTAAGTATTTTTTGAATTCCTTACATTCTCACCTATTGCACATCTCAAATTATCACTCTATTATTAGGACAACAAACCACCCCCAATATAAGTTTGAGATTACTACAATGAGCGAAGCACTTAAAATTCTGAACAACATCCGTACTCTTCGTGCGCAAGCAAGAGAATGCACCCTCGAAACTCTGGAAGAAATGCTGGAAAAATTAGAAGTTGTTGTAAACGAACGTCGTGAAGAAGAAAGCGCCGCTGCTGCTGAAATCGAAGAACGTACGCGTAAACTGCAGCAATATCGTGAAATGCTGATTGCTGATGGTATCGATCCAAACGAATTACTGAACAGCATGGCTGCCGCTAAAACCGGTACTAAAGCAAAACGCGCTGCTCGCCCGGCTAAATATAGCTACGTAGACGAGAACGGCGAAACTAAAACCTGGACTGGCCAGGGCCGCACCCCAGCGGTAATCAAGAAAGCCATGGACGAGCAAGGCAAACAGCTGGATGATTTCCTGATCAAGGATTAATCCCCTCGCCTTCAGAAAAATCCCGTTTATACGGGATTTTTTATGCCTGTAATTTGCCCCGAGACATCTTCTTACACCCCGTCATATAGCCACATGCACGAATGTATACTTCTTTACATCCCTTACTTTGCCGTTCATCAGGCATAAAAAAACCGGTGGAGCATAACTCACACCGGTTCATCGCACAGAATGGGTAGATTAGTTTTTAATACCCATGGTCTCTTTCAGCCAGGCTTTAAATTCTTCGCCCAGTGAGTTATGGCGAATACCATATTCAACGAAAGCCTGCATATAACCGAGCTTATTACCGCAGTCATGGCTCTTGCCTTTCATGTGGTAGGCTTCAACGGTCTCTTTCTCGATCAGCATATCAATGCCATCGGTCAGCTGGATTTCGTCACCCGCGCCTGGAGGGGTTTTCGCCAGCAGCGGCCAAATCTCTGCGCTCAGCACATAACGACCCACTACCGCGAGGTTAGACGGGGCGACGTCGGCTTTCGGCTTCTCAACCACGCCAACCATCGGCACGCTTTCGCCTGGTTTCAGCTCCACGCCTTTGCAGTCCACCACGCCGTACGCGGTAACGTCTTCAACAGGCTCAACCATGATCTGGCTGCTGCCGGTTTCGTCGAAGCGACGAATCATGTCAGCGAGGTTGTCCTGAGAGAGGTCTGATTCGAACTCATCCAGAATCACGTCCGGCAGGATAACCGCCACAGGCTCGTCGCCCACGACCGGATGTGCGCACAGCACTGCGTGTCCGAGGCCCTTAGCCAGCCCCTGACGCACCTGCATGATGGTGACATGCGGTGGGCAGATAGACTGAACCTCTTCCAGCAGCTGGCGTTTTACGCGTTTTTCCAGCATGGCTTCAAGTTCAAAACTGGTATCGAAATGGTTTTCGATCGAGTTTTTGGACGAATGAGTCACCAGCACAATTTCAGTAATGCCCGCGGCAATACATTCATTGACGACATACTGGATTAATGGCTTATCAACCAAAGGCAGCATTTCTTTCGGAATTGCCTTTGTAGCCGGTAGCATCCTGGTTCCTAATCCCGCTACCGGGATAACGGCCTTTGTGACTTTCGAATTTAGGGCAGCCATTGAAATCTCCTGAACTGTTCAAGTTTTGAACTTTTTTGCAATGAATAACGCGTCGAGTATATCAGCCTCACTCTGCAAACCGGGTCTGAAAAGGGCGCGTTACCGATCAATTAGGATAAATACGTATCAAACTGGCAGTGATAGTAGCACTGCCGGTAAAACGAAGGTAAAGCTATCTGACGAATAAAACTCAATTGCCTATTCCGTGGACAACATTAAGCGCAAACGCCCACCGGCTCCCCAAATTTGACACTGCCATGACGTGCAGCGGTGGCTTATTTGGTTAAGATAAGTCGTACCTAACGTCCCCAGTGGAACGCCGTTACTGACCTGAATATGATGCTCTCCGGTATTCAGCGTGGCGTTTAGACCCGCAGAGACCAGGATGAGGTTTTTTAATTCACTATGGTAATAACCCACTAACAGCGGAAACTGTCCCGGTAAATTGGCCTGGCGGAAAAGCTGGTTAACTTGTTTAAGCAGTGCCCCCAATTCAGGAAGCCGCTGACCCTGATGAGAAAGCTGTTCCTGTAACAAACCGTTAAATAATGCCCGCAATAATAATGCTGCTAATACGCCGTTATCACCTGCTCGCGTCACATCCAGACAATAAAACGCTAAATCAACATCTGATAATGGCGCAATATCGAGCACCAGGCCGGGCTGGTCTGCGGCAACCAGTTGTCGGTAGTTAATTCTGCAATGGGATATATTTTGCTGAACCGGCGGCTGAAGCTCCTGTAAAAGCTTGGCGGCGGCGTGTGGATTACTGACCAGCGCATCCCAGTCCTGGAAAAGGCGCTCCTCTTCCTCGACGCGGGAATTAAACATATTCGGGTAAAGGCAGGCGAACACCGTTTCACGCAGGCGATTAAGATCTTTTACCGGCTTTAACAGAACGTCCTGAACGCCAAGACGCAGCGCTTTGGCGATATCGGCCATGTTCTCCGTCGCGGAGATCACCAGAATCGGCGTCTGGTCACCCTCGTTCCGCAAATGCTCGATGAGTTTTAGGCCGTTCATGCGTGGCATCGCGATATCACAGATCATCAGATCGGGTGTGATGGCCGTCATCTGTTCCAGGGCATCCACACCGTCAACGGCGAGCAAGGTCGTTGCTCCCAGCGAACTTAACCACGAATCCAGTAGCGAACGGAAAACGGGCTCGTCTTCAACTATCAGAATCTGTTTTCCGGCCAATGGCTGTGTCATGGTCTCTCCTCTGGCAGACGATAAATCAATAGTGGCATGCTATTGGACCTACCGCCTGTCAGATTTTGCTGAAGTCGTCAAAAAGGGTGCTCACGCTGACGCGCGCACCAAAGGTAACAGTTCGTCCATTTTTTTCTCAACCGCCAGTGCGCCGGCGGCAATGGCCGCTTCAGCGCGATGGAAGTCGAGCGTTGATATTTGCGGACAGAATGGCTGTATAAGAATATCCGGAGGATCGCCCGCCATTCGATTTCGCTTCAGGCGATTCTCCAGCACCTGAATAGAGGTGGTCATGATCTCCATCGCCGTCGGCGCGGTGACCGAACGTCGCGTCGCCGCACGCCCTAACCGTTCGCGCAGGCGTTCATGCCAGGCGAGTTTTTCGCTTTCTGGCTCATCGTTATGGAGATTCACCGGCATTAAATCTTGCTGCATCAGATGGGCGTCGTGCTGCAAATCCACCGCAATCACGATATCAGCCCCCATCGCGCGAGTCAGCGAAATCGGCACAGGATTGACCACGCCGCCATCCACCAGCCAGTAGCCATTGTGGGGAACCGGCGCCATCAGACCCGGCATACTACAGGACGCGCGCACGGCAAGGTGGATATCACCTTCGGTGAACCAGATTTCCCTGCCGGTACTGAGATTGGTTGCCACGGCGCCGAACGGCATCTGGCAAAGATTGAAATCATCGGAGGGCATGATTTGGCGGAACTGATTAAACACGCGTTCACCGCGCAGCAGTCCACCGCGTTGCCAGGAGAGATCCATCAGGCGCAGGACGTCCCAGTAGCTAAAGGATCGTACCCAGGTTTCGAGCTCCGGCATTTTACCGCACGCGTAGGCGGCCCCTACCAGCGAACCAATAGAACATCCTGCAACAAGATCAACTTCGACACCCAGTCGTTTTAACGCGTTAATCACGCCAATGTGCGACCAGCCCCGGGCTGCACCTGATCCCAGCGCCAGACCAATTTTTACCTTTCTCATTAGTCCTGTTTAACTTCCCCTGGATTACCAACGTAGCGTCATCGCTACCGCTCAGTTAACATAGTGCTACCCGGCGTTTATACGCCATGACTTTTTTATTTCAGGAAGAGAATGGTGTCTCAACTCTGTCCCTGTGGTAGCGCTCTGGAGTATAGCCTATGTTGCCAGCGATATCTTTCCGGCAACCAGGTTGCACCAGATCCGTCACACCTTATGCGATCCCGGTATTCTGCTTTTGTGATCAAAGACGCAGACTACCTGATTAAAACCTGGCATCCGTCCTGCCATGCCGCTGACTTTCGTCAGGAGATTGAGGCCGGATTTGCCAATACGCAGTGGCTCGGCCTGACGCAGTTCGAGGTTGCGCCCGGCAGTACCCCCAATGAAGGTTTTGTCAGTTTTGTCGCCCGTTTTACCGAGCAGAACAAACCGGGTGCCATCATCGAACGCTCCCGGTTCTTACTGGAGGGCGGACAGTGGTACTATATTGATGGTACTCGTCCGCAGTTTGGTCGTAATGACCCCTGCCCCTGCGGTTCAGGTAAAAAATTTAAAAAGTGTTGCGGGCAATAACGCCTGACCACAAATAACAAGCAAACACTCAACAGGATTTCCTCGCGATGCAATCACTCCAACGCAAAATACTGCGTACCATTTGTCCTGACCAGAAGGGTTTGATCGCCCGTATCACCAACATTTGCTACAAGCATGAACTGAACATCGTGCAGAACAACGAGTTCGTGGATCATCGCACGGGCCGCTTCTTTATGCGTACCGAGCTGGAAGGCATTTTCAACGACAATACCCTGCTGGCTGACCTCGACGGCGCATTGCCTGAAAACTCCATTCGCGAGCTGACTCCTGCCGGTCGCCGCCGCGTGGTGATTCTGGTGACTAAAGAAGCGCACTGTCTGGGCGATCTGTTGATGAAAGCCAATTACGGCGGCCTGGACGTTGAAATTGCTGCGGTCATCGGCAACCACGATACCCTGCGCACGCTGGTCGAGCGTTTTGATATTCCGTTCGAACTGGTGAGCCACGAGGGACATACCCGCGAAGAGCACGACGATCTGATGGCGCAGGCTATTGAAGCGCACAATCCTGACTACGTGGTGCTGGCGAAATACATGCGCGTGCTGACGCCGTCGTTTGTCTCCCGCTTCCCGAATAAGATCATCAACATTCACCACTCGTTCCTGCCCGCCTTCATTGGCGCGCGTCCGTACCATCAGGCGTACGAGCGCGGCGTGAAGATTGTCGGTGCGACCGCCCACTACGTGAACGATAACCTGGACGAAGGTCCAATCATCATGCAGGACGTGATTCATGTCGATCACACCTATACCGCAGAAGATATGATGCGTGCCGGTCGTGACGTGGAGAAGAACGTACTGAGCCGCGCGCTGTATCAGGTGCTGGCCCAGCGCGTGTTTGTCTACGGCAACAGAACGATTATTCTTTAATCCTTTGTGAAATGAATTGATTAGCTTTGCGCCTTTACGGGCAAAAAGCAGACAAACGATTCGTTTTCCTCTAAGGAATGCTTTACAGGGGCGCGTCATTTGATATGATGCGCCCCGCTTCCAGCAGGAAGCAGGCCAGTAAACGCATTACCCCGTGGTGGGGTTCCCGAGCGGCCAAAGGGAGCAGACTGTAAATCTGCCGTCATCGACTTCGAAGGTTCGAATCCTTCCCCCACCACCATCTCAACGCTCAAAGCATCATACCCCTGGCGGGGTTCCCGAGCGGCCAAAGGGAGCAGACTGTAAATCTGCCGTCATCGACTTCGAAGGTTCGAATCCTTCCCCCGCCACCATTTCTCAGATTAAATCCAACATTCCTGTTCGCACGATATTTCATATTCCCTATGGGGAAGGATGAGAAGCTTCGACCAAGGTTCGATTCGAGCGAAGCGAGAAAGCGTTGCCGCAGGCAACGACCCGAAGGGCGAAGCGCAACGCGCTGAGTAATCCTTCCCCCGCCACCATTTCTTGAATTAAATCCCAAAAAACCTTTTTTTATCGGCTTTCGCACACCTGTTTTTCCCCGGTGGCGCTGCGCTTACCGGGGCTACAAAAGCGTACCACGAACCCGGCAAAAGCCCGCTCGTTCCAGGTTTACATCTCGTTTCGGCGCACCGTCCCCCGGGGTTGTAATACCGATCCGCGAACCCGTAGGCCGGGTAAGGCGAAGCCGCCACCCGGCAAAAAGGCGAAAAAAAACCCTGCCGAAGCAGGGTCTTGTTTATTCACATCCATCGATCAGCGACGTGCGCGCACAATCTGGTACTTACGTGTCAGGTACTCAACCGGTACGCTCCAGATATGCACCAGGCGCGAAAACGGGAACAGGACGAACAGCGTCATACCCAGCACCAGATGCATGCGGAAGATAAAGGCTACGCCGTCCAGATGCTCAGACGCCCCACCGTGGAACGTCACCACGGACTGCGCCCAGCCGACCAGTTTCATCATCTCGCTGCCGTCCATATGTTGGGCAGAGAAAGGAATCGTCGCCAGACCCAGCGCGCACTGGATAACCAGCACCGCCATCACCAGAATATCCGCCGCCGTTGTCGTCGCACGAATACGCGGGCTGAACAGACGGCGTTTCAGCAGCAGCAAACCACCCACCAGGCACATCACGCCCGCGGCACCGCCGCCAAACATCGCCATCTTCTGTTTCACTTCCAGCGGCAGCCAGGCTTCATACATCCAGTGTGGCGTCAGCATCCCGAAGGCATGACCGGCGATCACACCCAGAATCCCGATGTGGAACAGGTTCGACGCCAGGTTCATCCCTTTGCGGTCCAGCATCTGGCTGGAGCCCGCACGCCAGGTGTACTGGCCGTAGTCGTAACGCAGCCAGCTGCCTACCAGGAACACGGTACCCGCAATGTACGGATAGATATCAAAGAAGAACATATTCAGGAAGTGCATTATTGCTGTCCTCCGTTAGAGATATTCAAATATTGCGGGGCGACAGCTCCGGCAAAACGACGCTGGTGAGCAGAGATTTCCGACTCGCCGCAATTCTGGTTAGCAAAGAACTTCACCTGCTCTTCTTCCCAGACCGCATCCAGCGCCTGCGGGGTATCATCGCGCGCTTCGTCGGCGATTTTTTCCGCCACTTTGTCGCTATCTACCGCCGCGTTCGCCAGTTTCACCAGCAGTTCGAACAGCACCGCATAGCGGCTTTCACGCTGTTTCAGACGCGCGCTCAGCAACGCCAGAATCGGGGCGATATCCTGCAGACCGCCCAGCGCCTCTTCGCGCGGCAGCTGCGCCAGATATTCCAGATACAGCGGCAGATGATCCGGCAGCTCGCGGCTGTCTAATTGCAAGCCATGCGCTTCGTACTGCGCCATCAGGTCAACCATCGCCTGACCACGATCGCGGGATTCACCGTGAACGTGTTCGAACAGCAGCAGCGAGGTGGCACGGCCGCGGTCAAACAGCTGGCTGTAGTCAGACTGCGCATCCAGCTGATCCTGAGTGAGTAAATCACGCAGGAAAACGCCTAACGCCTGCGCGTCTTCTTTATCCAGATTTTCCGATGACGCGAGTGCATCAAAGAGTTCCTGCTGATGCTGCCACAGGGCAGCATCAGGGTACTCGAGCAGACGCGAAACAATGACGAGTTCAATCATTGGTGCGGCTCCGTTTTGCTGGTCACATCCATCGCATCAATGCGACGGCTGTTGAACAGGTTGAATTTGCTGTCTGAACCGTGGCAACCGTCGCCGAAGGTAAAGCCACAACCGCTTTTCTCCGGGAAGGCGTCGCGCGCCTGTTCGCGGTGGCTGCTTGGCACCACGAAACGATCTTCGTAGTTCGCAATCGCCAGGTAACGGTACATCTCCTGGGCCTGCGCTTCGCTCAGGCCGACCTCTTCCAGCGCGCTGGTGTCGATCACGCCATCAACGGTTTCTGCACGTTTGAAGTGACGCATCGCCAGCATACGTTTCAGGGCCAGCAGCACCGGCTGGGTATCCCCTGCGGTCAGCAGGTTTGCCAGGTACTGAACCGGGATACGCAGGCTTTCCACGTCCGGCAGGATCCCGTTGCTGCCCAGCTCACCCGCATCGGCGGCGGACTGAATTGGAGACAGCGGCGGCACGTACCAGACCATCGGCAGCGTGCGATATTCCGGATGCAGTGGCAGAGCCAGCTTCCAGTCCATCGCCATTTTGTAGACCGGCGACTG
This sequence comes from Lelliottia sp. EB106-05-01-XG201, assembly GCF_058791735.1. NCBI lineage: Bacteria > Pseudomonadati > Pseudomonadota > Gammaproteobacteria > Enterobacterales > Enterobacteriaceae > Lelliottia > Lelliottia sp. EB106-05-01-XG201. The sequence goes on along the minus strand of NZ_JBYTDV010000001.1, from coordinate 2,104,307 downwards.
CTGCGCGGAGTCGATTACGCTCTGCGGAATACCGTCTTTCAGCGCCTGCTCAATCACTTTCGGATCGTTCGGATCGAGGAACACGTCCAGCTGACGCTGATAGAGATCTTTCTCGTTCTCGGTGCTCGCTGCGGTCTCAATCGCATCTGCGTCATACAGCAGCACGCCGAGGTAACGAATACGGCCTACGCAGCTCTCGGAACAGACGGTCGGCATCCCCGCTTCAATACGCGGATAACAGAAGATGCACTTCTCGGACTTGCCGCTCTTCCAGTTGAAGTAGATCTTTTTGTACGGGCAGCCGGTGATGCACATACGCCAGCCGCGGCACTTGTCCTGATCGATCAGCACGATGCCATCTTCTTCACGCTTGTAGATGGCTCCGCTCGGACAGGTCGCGACACACGCCGGGTTCAGGCAGTGTTCGCACAGACGCGGCAGGTACATCATGAAGGTGTTTTCGAACTGGCCGTACATCGCCTTCTGCATGTTTTCGAAGTTCTGATCTTTCGACAGTTTATCGAACTCACCGCCGAGATCGTCTTCCCAGTTCGGGCCTTTGCTGATTTTGTCCATACGCTGGCCGGTGATCAGCGAGCGCGGACGTGCAATCGGCTGATGTTTCCCTTCCGGCGCGTTGTGCAGGTTCTGGTAGTCAAAATCAAACGGTTCGTAGTAATCATCGATGCCCGGCAGATGCGGGTTAGCGAAGATTTTCCCCAGCAGCAGCGCTTTGTTACCCATGCGCGGAACCAGTTTGCCGTTGATCTTACGGATCCAACCACCCTTCCATTTTTCCTGGTTTTCCCAGTCGGTAGGGAAGCCGGTGCCCGGTTTGGTTTCGACGTTGTTGAACCACGCGTATTCCGTACCTTCGCGGCTGGTCCAGACATTTTTACAGGTGACTGAGCAGGTATGACAGCCGATGCACTTATCCAGATTCAGCACCATGCCGACTTGTGAACGAATTTTCATTTTACGCTCTCCTGTACCTGGTCATTACCTTCGCCATCTAACCAGTCAATATTCTTCATCTTACGCACCACCACGAACTCATCGCGGTTAGAGCCGACCGTACCGTAGTAGTTAAAGCTGTATGCCAGTTGCGCATAGCCGCCGATCATATGAGTCGGTTTCGGCGTGATACGCGTGACCGAGTTATGGATACCGCCGCGCTGCTGGGTGACTTCGGAACCCGGCAGGTTCACGATACGCTCCTGGGCGTGGTACATCATGGTCATCCCGGCTGGCACACGCTGGCTGACAACCGCACGCGCCGTCAGGGCACCATTGCTGTTGAACACTTCGATCCAGTCGTTATCCACGATCCCCAGATCTTTGGCATCCACTTCGCTCATCCAGACGATTGGCCCACCGCGACCTAAGGTCAGCATCAGCAGGTTGTCGCTGTAGGTGGAGTGAATCCCCCACTTCTGGTGCGGCGTCAGGAAGTTCAGTGCTTTTTCCGGGTTACCGTTAGACTTCTCGCCCATCACCTCTTTCACCGAGCGGGTGTCGATTGGCGGACGGTAGACCAGCAGGCTTTCCCCGAAATCACGCATCCACTGGTGATCCTGATACAGGGACTGACGACCGGTCAGGGTGCGCCATGGGATCAGCTCGTGAACGTTGGTATAACCCGCGTTGTAAGACACATGTTCATCTTCCAGACCAGACCAGGTCGGGCTGGAGATAATTTTGCGCGGCTGAGCCTGAATATCGCGGAAGCGAATTTTCTCGTCTTCTTTGTTCAGCGCCAGATGCGTGTGGTCGCGACCGGTGAATTCGCTGAGCGCCGCCCAGGCTTTGACGGCCACCTGACCGTTGGTTTCCGGTGCCAGGGTGAGGATCATCTCTGCCGCATCAATCGCCGTGTTCAGCATCGGCTGGCCTTTGGCCGGGCCGTCTGCTTTGGTGTAATTGAGCTTACGCAGAAGATCCATTTCGCTCTGGGTGTTCCAGGCGATACCTTTCCCGCCGTTACCGATTTTCTCCATCAATGGGCCGATAGAGGTAAAGCGCTCGTAAGTCGCCGGGTAATCGCGTTCCACCGGAATGATGTGTGGCGCAGTGACGCCAGGAATCAGGTCACACTCGCCTTTTTTCCAGTCCTTCACGTCGAGCGGCTGCGCCAGTTCGGCAGCGGAGTCGTGCTGGATTGGCAGGGTCACCACGTCGGTTTCTACGCCGAGATGGCCCACGCACACTTCGGAGAATTTCTTGGCGATGCCTTTGTAGATTTCCCAGTCGCTTTTGGAATCCCACGCCGGGTCAACGGCGGCAGACAGCGGGTGAATAAACGGATGCATATCCGAAGTATTCATGTCGTCCTTTTCGTACCAGGTCGCCGTCGGCAGCACGATGTCGGAGTACAGACAGGTGCTGGAGAGACGGAAGTCCAGGGTGACGACCAGATCCAGTTTCCCGTCGAGACCGTTATCTTTCCACTCAACTTCTTCTGGCTTCACGCCGCCCTGTTTACCCAGGTCTTTGCCCTGAATACCGTGGTCAGTACCCAGCAGGTACTTGAGCATGTATTCGTGGCCTTTACCGGACGAGCCGAGCAGGTTCGAACGCCAGATGAACAGGTTACGCGGGTGGTTTTTGCCGTTTTCAGGGTTTTCCGCCGCAAAGCGAATCGAGCCATCCTTCAGGGATTTCACGGTGTAATCGACCGGTGACATACCCGCTTGTTTCGCCGCTTCCGCGATGCGCAGCGGGTTGGTCCCCAGCTGTGGCGCAGATGGCAGCCAGCCCATGCGCTCTGCACGGACGTTGAAGTCGATCAGATGTCCGCTGTAGCGGGATTTATCCGCCATCGGCGAGAGCAGTTCCTGCGCGGTGACGGTTTCATAGCGCCACTGGCTGGAGTGATTGTAGAAATAGGAGGTGCTGTTCATGTGACGCGCCGGACGCTGCCAGTCAAGGCCAAACGCCAGCGGCTGCCAGCCGGTCTGCGGACGCAGTTTTTCCTGGCCCACATAGTGCGCCCAACCGCCGCCGCTCTGGCCGATACAACCGCAGAACACCAGCATGTTGATAAGACCACGATAGTTCATATCGAGGTGATACCAGTGGTTCAGACCCGCGCCGACGATGATCATCGAACGACCGTGGGTTTTATCGGCGTTCTCGGCAAATTCACGAGCGATACGGGTGATTTGCGCGCGTGGCACACCGGTCACCTGCTCTGCCCACGCCGGGGTGTAAGCTTTGATATCGTCGTAGCTGGTGGCGCAGTTTTCGTCGTTCAGACCGCGCTCCAGACCGTAGTTGGCCATCGTCAGATCGTAAACGGTGGTCACCAGTGCGGTAGAGCCGTCGGCCAGTTGCAGACGTTTGACCGGCAGTTTGTGCAGCAGGATATTTTCCAGCTCCACTTTCTTGAAGTGTTCAGAACCTTCGCCGCCGAAGTACGGGAAACCGACTTCCGCGATCTCATCCTGGCTGCCCAGCATACTGAGACGCAGCTCGGCCTCTTCGCCGGTGGTGCCGTCGCGTTGCTCGAGGTTCCACTTGCCTTTTTCACCCCAGCGGAAACCGATAGAGCCGTTCGGCGCCACCATATCGCCGTCTTTAGTGCAGGCGACGGTTTTCCATTCCGGGTTGTTTTCCTGGCCCAGCGCATCCACCAGATCCGCCGCACGCAGCATACGACCGGCAGCGTAGTAGCCGTCGCGCTCTTCGAGCATCACCAGCATTGGCATATCGGTGTAGCGACGCACGTAGTCGGTGAAGTACTGGCTTGGTTTATCCAGGTGGAATTCGCGCAGCATGACGTGGCCCATCGCCAGCGCCATCGCGGCATCGGTACCCTGCTTCGGTGCCAGCCACAGATCGCACAGCTTGGCGATTTCGGCGTAGTCCGGGGTCACGGCAACGGTTTTGGTGCCTTTGTAACGCACTTCGGTGAAGAAGTGGGCGTCCGGGGTACGGGTCTGCGGTACGTTAGAGCCCCAGGCGATGATATAGCTGGAGTTGTACCAGTCAGCGGATTCAGGAACGTCGGTCTGCTCGCCCCAGGTCTGCGGAGACGCTGGCGGTAAGTCACAGTACCAGTCGTAGAAGCTCAGACAGGTGCCGCCGATGAGGGACAGGTAGCGCGCGCCGGACGCGTAGGAGACCATCGACATCGCCGGGATCGGCGAGAAGCCTGCCACGCGGTCCGGGCCGTAGGTTTTGACGGTGTAGACGTTAGACGCCGCAATCAGCTCATTCACTTCCTGCCAGGATGAACGGACAAAACCGCCGCGCCCGCGCGCCTGCTTGAAGCTTTTCGCTTTGTCTGCGTCTTCAATAATGGAGGCCCAGGCATCAACCGGATCGCTATGCTGCACTTTCGCTTCGCGCCACATTTTCATCAGGCGTTTGCGCATCAGCGGGTATTTCAGGCGGTTGGCGCTGTACAGATACCAGGAGTAGCTCGCGCCACGCGGACAGCCGCGCGGTTCGTGGTTCGGCATATCCGGGCGGGTACGCGGATAGTCGGTCTGCTGCATTTCCCAGGTGACCAGACCATTCTTGACGAAGATCTTCCAGCTGCAAGAACCGGTGCAGTTTACACCGTGTGTAGAACGAACGACTTTATCGTGCTGCCAACGCTGACGGTATCCATCTTCCCAGTCCCGGTTGGTTTCCAGAACCTGACCGTGCCCATCGGCAAAGGTTTCGCCCTTCTGCTTGAAGTAGCGAAACCGGTCCAAAAATTTGCTCATCGGGTATCTCCTGTGTGGAGCCTGTGGCTCTCTAAATCGACATTGCTGATTTGCAGCGAAGGTAACGCTATGAAAGATGGTCGGAATTGATAACGATCAAGGCGGGCGGGCTCTGTTGCGCGGGGTATTAGAGCAAATACCACCAAAGCGGTAGAAAAAGTTATTTTTTAACTATTTGTTTTTTATATATATTTTATTGTTATCCCAGATAGGGTACGGCTGTTTTTAACATCTTAGGTATTAAGGGGTAGACGCCGCTGCAAAGCGATGGCGATCACAGCGTTTCCCGCGGGCTCATCCTGAGCCAGTAATAAGTATGTTGTAACTAAGTGCGAGATAAAAAAATGCGCGGCACAGTGGCCGCGCGAACGGATAATCAAACTTACTTGTTTTTCTTAGTATTACGGCCGTATACCAGCCAGGTGATAAACACGCAGGCGATATAGAAGACGAGGAATACTTTCATGGCACCCGCCGGGGAGCCGGTCAGCTCGAGGGAGATACCAAATGATTTCGGAATAAAGAAGCCGCCGATAGCACCGATGGCAGAGATGAAGCCCAGCGCTGCCGCAGTGTCTGTCGCCGCTTCACGCATCGCCTGCTCTTCGCTGCCGCCCTGCGCTTTCACACGGTCGGTGGTCAGCTTACGGAAGATCACCGAGATCATCTGGAAGGTAGAAGCACTACCCAGACCGGCCGTCAGGAACAGGCCCATGAACACGGCGAAGAACGCGGTGAAGTTACCGCCCACACCGTTGGTCGGCAGGGTCAGGAACAGCAGTGCGCAGAAGAACGCCATCAGCACAAAGTTCACCAGCGTCACGCGGGTTCCGCCCAGACGGTCGGAAATCATCCCGCCGGTAGAGCGTGCCAGGGCGCCGATAAACGGACCGAAGAAGGCAAAATGCAGGATCTGCACGTCCGGGAACTGGGTTTTCGACAGCATCGCGAAACCGGCGGAGAAGCCGATAAACGAGCCGAAGGTTGCCAGATACAGCAGGGCCATGATCCACAGGTGCGCGCGTTTCAGAACCGGCAGCTGCTCGCTCAGGGAGGCTTTAGACGCTGACAGATCGTTCATGAAGAACCAGGCTGCCAGGGTGAATACCACCAGGAACGGTACCCAGATCCAGGAGGCGTTTTCGAGGAACAGTTTAGAGCCGTCGGCCTGTTCCACGCCCGTTCCGCCGAAGACGGCGAAGATAGACATGGAGATCGCCAGCGGCGCGATCAACTGCATCACGCTCACGCCCATATTGCCCAGACCGCCGTTGATACCCAGCGCGCCGCCCTGTTTGGCTTTCGGGAAGAAGAAGCTGATGTTCGCCATGCTGGAAGCAAAGTTAGCCCCGGCAAAGCCGCACAGCAGCGCGATAATCACGAACACGCTGAACGGCGTTGAGGTGTCCTGCACCGCAAAGCCCAGCCAGACGCAAGGGATGATCATGATGCCGGTGCTGAATGCCGTCCAGCGACGACCGCCAAACAGCGGAACCATGAAGGCGTAAGGAACACGGAGCAGCGCGCCGGAAAGTGCCGGAAGCGCAGTCAGCATAAACAGCTGATCGGTAGTAAAGGTAAAGCCGACTTTCGGCAGGTTTACCGCCACAGCACTAAACAGCATCCACACGCAGAATGCTAACAACAAACACGGAACAGAAATCCACAGATTACGACTTGCAACACGCTGGCCACGCTGTTTCCAGAACTCAGGATCTTCCGGATGCCATTCTGTTATAACAGCACCGGTTGCCCTTTCCGGGGCGGATGAGTGACTCATAGACACCTCTGATTATCAATATTGATGCTGCAAACATTAGGGTTTTAAGCGAGCGGTAAGTTGATATAAATCAAAGGAAAAGTTGACGGTTTGACGCTCAAAAAAACGCCATGACCCTAAGTGAGTAGATGCTTTAGGTAAAATTCGGCAAAAAAGGTGTGGTTTTTTAACGGGGCTGACGTTTTGCACTTCTCGCCTCCCCCTGCCCATTACTCCCGTGGCAATTTAGGAGTAATCCTTTGTTGGTATGGGTATACTCCAGGGTATGCAGGAAAATAGCGCCATTCCTGGAGGCAGGCAAAATCAGGAGCCCGGCAAGCCCATGTTAAAACGACTCTTCTCTCCACTGACGCTGGTTAATCAGTTGGCCCTCATCGTGTTGCTGTCCACCGCCATTGGTGTGACTGGTATGGCGATCTCTGGCTGGCTGGTGCAGGGCGTACAGGGTAGCGCTCATGCCATTAACGAGGCAGGTTCCCTGCGTATGCAGAGTTATCGCCTGCTGGCTGCCGTTCCGTTGACGTCGAAAGACCAGGCCTTGCTGGATGAGATGGAGCGTACCGCATTCAGCCCCGAACTGGAAATTGCCGCCCAGCGCGATGGACAAACCCAACAGCTTAACGCCCTGCAAGGCTACTGGCACAGCCAGCTGAAACCGGGCCTGCAGCAGGCGCACAGCCCCGACACCGTTGCCGGTGATGTCGCCAGTTTCGTCGCCCGCATTGATACCCTCGTCTCCTCTTTCGACTCCTCCACCGAAATGCGCATTGAGCGCGTGGTGATGGTCCACGGTGCAATGGCGGTGTTTATGGCCCTGCTGCTGGTGTTCACTATCGTCTGGCTGCGCGCGCGCCTGCTGCATCCCTGGAAGCAGCTGCTGGCCGTGGCCCGCGCCGTCACTCAGCGTGATTTTACCCAGCGGGCGCACATCAGCGGGCGCAACGAAATGGCAATGCTCGGCCAGGCCCTGAATGATATGTCCGGCGAGCTGGCCGAGAGCTACGCGGTACTGGAAAAACGGGTACAGGAAAAAACCGCCGGTCTTGAGCAAAAGAACGAAATTCTCTCCTTCTTATGGCAGGCCAACCGCCGTCTGCACTCTCAGGTTCCGCTCTGCGAGCGCCTGTCGCCGGTGCTGAACGGCCTGCAAAATCTGACCCTGCTGCACGATATTGAACTGCGCGTCTACGACGTCGAAGACGAAGAGAACCATCAGGAGTTCACCTGCCAGTCCGACATGACCTGCGACGATAAAGGCTGTCACCTGTGTCCGCGCGGGCTGCCCACACTCGCCAGCAGCGGTACGACCCTGAAATGGCGTCTCACGGACAGCCACACCCAGTACGGGATTTTGCTGGCAACCCTGCCGACCGGTCGCCACCTGAGCCACGATCAGCAGCAGCTGGTCGATACTCTGGTGGAGCAGCTCACCGCGACCCTGGCGCTGGACCGCCATCAGGAAAAACAGCAGCAGTTGATCGTCATGGAAGAGCGCGCGACCATCGCCCGCGAACTGCATGACTCGATCGCCCAGTCGCTCTCCTGTATCAAAATGCAGGTCAGCTGTCTGCAGATGCAGGACGACGCCCTGCCCGCCACCAGCAAACAGCTGTTGAGCCAGATCCGCAACGAGCTCAACACCTCCTGGGTGCAGCTGCGCGAACTGCTGACCACCTTCCGTCTGCAGCTCACCGAGCCGGGTTTACGCCCGGCATTAGAATCAAGCTGCCACGAATTTAGCGCCCGACTGGGGTTCCCGGTGAAGCTGGATTACCAGCTCCCGCCGCGTTTTGTCCCCTCCCATCAGGCGATTCACCTGCTGCAAATTGCCCGCGAAGCCCTGAGCAATGCGCTCAAGCACGCCGACGCAACGGCAGTCACGGTGGCCGTGACGCATCACGATAATCAGGTGCGTCTCACGGTCCAGGATAACGGCTGCGGCGTGCCGGAAAACGCTGAACGTACCAACCACTATGGTTTAATTATTATGCGAGACCGCGCGCAAAGTCTGCGTGGGGATTGCCAGGTTCGCCGGGGAGAGTCTGGCGGCACTGAAGTCGTAGTGACCTTTATCCCCGAAAAGCCTCTCATCACTTCTCAAGGAGAAAACCATGACTAATCAGGAACCGGCAACCATCCTGTTAATCGACGATCATCCGATGCTGCGCACCGGCGTAAGACAACTTGTCAGCATGGCGGCAGACATTACCGTTGTCGGCGAGGCCAGCAACGGCGAACAGGGTATTGAACTTGCCGAGTCACTCGATCCTGATTTGATCCTGCTCGATCTCAATATGCCGGGCATGAACGGCCTGGAAACTCTGGATAAGCTGCGCGAAAAATCCCTCTCCGGGCGCATCGTGGTGTTTAGCGTGTCCAACCATGAAGAAGACGTGGTGACCGCGCTGAAACGCGGCGCAGACGGGTATCTGCTCAAAGATATGGAACCGGAAGATCTGCTGAAAGCCCTGCAACAGGCCGCCGCAGGTGAAATGGTCCTGAGCGAAGCCTTAACGCCGGTACTCGCCGCCAGTCTGCGCGCCAACCGCGCCACGTCAGATCGCGATGTAACTCAGCTGACTCCGCGCGAGCGTGACATCCTGAAGCTGATTGCCCAGGGGCTACCGAACAAAATGATCGCCCGCCGTCTGGATATCACCGAAAGCACGGTGAAAGTTCACGTCAAACATATGCTCAAGAAAATGAAGCTCAAATCCCGCGTCGAAGCGGCAGTGTGGGTCCATCAGGAGCGCATTTTCTAGTTTCACTCGTCCGGCAGCAGTTTCCATCTTGGATCGTCATCCGGCACTGCCATCAGCGGTGGCGACAGAGAGAGCGTGATCTCATTGGAAGAGACACGCTGCCCGTCTTCATCTTCGACCACCACCGACAGCCGCCAGCGGTTCGTCGCCCCTTCGTTTGCATCCCATGCCGGGAGGATCACGCTCCAGCCATCACTGCTGTTCGCCCGCGGTGGCGACGTCAGACTTAACGCCTGCGTATCGCCCTGCCAGTGCAGCGCGCGTATTCCGTGAGTACTGCGGATCTGCAGTTTCAGATTGACCGTGTCACCCGGATGCAAATCCCACGGCGGCGTGGCGAGATAAACTGACAGCGTCTTACGCTGGCGGAACTCCATCACCGGCAGACTGGTGCGGTCCGGCGAGTCATAGCGACTCCCGCGCAGGGAACGCGTGGCCGCGACCTCATCCGCCGAGAGCTGTTTTTTCAGCGGCACGCCAAAGCGATAGTTGAGTTTCATGCCGAGGTTATTCTGGCTGACGCCGCTCTCACCCTGCTTGTGCGCCGCCGAGAAGGTCAGGAGCGGCACCGGCGTATAGTCCAGCCCAAGATTGACCGCCATCGGGTTGCGATACCCCGTGCCGCTGTGGAACAGATCGACATTTTCACCGAAATATTGCTCAAAGCTGACGCTGGTATTCAGATGATGAAAGTACGGCAGCCAGGCTTTGGCGGTGACGTCGTACCCGCGCGCCATGCGCTGCTCCTGCACGTCGGAGCTCTCGCGCCAGCTGGCGAACGGCTGATAGTAGTTGGCCGACAGGCGCAGGTTCTCACCCCAGGCTTCGGCGCCCAGCCCGGCTCGCTGTAAATTCTCATCCAGCAGATTGTCGTAGAAGGTGTTGTAGCCCAGCAGCCATTTCCCGGCCACCCAGCGCTGACCAACGCCGGCGTTACTCACCAGTCCGTCGGTTTGCTGCGTCAGACCCACCTGACTCCAGCTCAGATAGCGGTTGTTGTCCTGCCAGGGAATAAACCACCGCCCGCTGCTGCCGTTAAATTTTCCGTTGTCGTCCACCAGCAGATCGACGCTAGCGTTACCCCAGGGCGACAGCCAGGACTCGATCTGCTGGTTCACCTCTCCGCTGACGGCATCGCGCACCTTGCCAAAGGCAAACTGACGCGCCTGCTCCCCGGTCGTCAGGCCGTTATCGGTCATGCTCGCTTCACCGAAGGCTTTCGCCATCTCCGCCAGATGTTTTTCGCTTTCGCCTGTCGGTTTGGCTAAGCCGAGATCCGGCAGACCATCGCCATTGTTATCAAAAGGGTTTTTAGCCTGCTGTTCAAAAGAACCCGAGGCAGCCAAAACGGCTCCGGCCGGGATAAGGAGGAGGAAAAGCAGCGAGCGAATGTGTGGTGAAGCCATCATGAATGTCGTAACTGTGATCCAGATCGCAGGTAATTACAGTGCTAACCTTAACGCGTTCTGGAAGTTTTTGCAGCCTTAAGGGCAATTTCAGGAATAACCCGAAGCCACTTTGTCTTTTCCCCCGGGAGCGCGGTAGCATAGGCCACCGGCATTATCCGTGCCTTGCTATCTACAGGAGTGAACATGCAAAAAATTGTGATTGTCGCAAACGGTGCGGCCTACGGAAGTGAATCCCTGTTTAACAGCCTGCGCCTGGCCATTGCCCTGCGCGATCAGGAGGGCGAGCTGGATCTGCGTCTCTTCTTGATGTCGGATGCCGTCACCGCCGGGCTGAAAGGGCAAAAACCCGCCGAGGGCTATAACATTCAGCAGATGCTGGAGATCCTCACCGCCCAGAATGTCCCGGTGAAACTATGTAAAACCTGCACCGACGGGCGCGGTATCACCGCCCTGCCGCTGATTGAGGGCGTGGAGATCGGCACTCTGGTGGAACTGGCCCAGTGGACCCTGTCCGCCGATAAAGTATTAACTTTTTAATAATAAACTCGCTTACATATTTTTTACTTATGGACGCGGTTGCACCATCAAGTTCCTCGCCGGGTTGCCGATAGGCTACTTAAGTCAACTCAGCAGGTACACAGTGAATGTTAAAGTCAATTCGTGCCCGTATCATCGCCGCGACGACAGGCTGTCTGGTCGTCGCTCTTCTTCTTAATACCGTCATTAATTTCCAGGTCACACGCAAGGATAACCAGCAGTCGCAGCGCGATATTCTGGCCAGCACCAGCGCCAGCCATAACCTCGCCATCGCCGACTGGGTGAACAGCAAGCTGACCGTGATCAGCTCCGCGCAGTCCGTGGCGCTGAATGATGACCCGGTTCCGGTGTTTAAACAGCTGGCGCAGGCCGGTGGTTTTACTAACGTCTACGTCGGGTATGCCAGCAAAACGGCGAAATTCTCCGATCCGGCCGGCGTTCCGGCGGATTACGACCCGACCGTGCGCCCGTGGTATCAGCAGGTGGTCAGCGCCGATGCGCCGGTCGTTACCGCGCCGTATGTCGATGCAGGCACCGGTAAACTGGTGGTGACCTTCGCCGTGCCGGTAAAAGAGAACGGCACGCTGAAAGCAGTCGTGGCCGGGGATGTGGCGATGGACAGCGTGGTGGCAAACGTACGCGGCATTCATCCGACGCCTGCCAGCAGCGGTTTGCTGATCGACAGCGACGGGACGGTAATCGCCGCCAACGATCCGGCCCTGACCCTGAAACCCTTCAATGAGGCGATCGGCGGTGTCGATATCAATGCTCTGAAACAGGGCCAGGAAATCGACGGCACGCTGGGCGGTCTGGAGAAAACCTTCATCGCCACACCGGTGGCGGGAACGCACTGGCTGTTGGTCGTGGCCCTCGACAGTAACGATGCCACCTCCGGGATGCGCGCCCTGCTGAAAGCCTCTGCCCTGTCGCTGGTGATCCTGGTTCTGCTCAGCGGCGCGATTGTCCACTTCGTGATCGCCCGTCTGCTGAAACGCCTGTCCAATATTCGCGACGCAATGCACTCGATTGCCAACGGCACGAACGACCTTTCCCAGCGTCTGCCGGACAACGGCCAGGACGAAGTAGCGGAAATCGCTCAGGCCTTTAACGCCTTCAGCGACAAACTCTCCACGGTAATGGTGCAGCTGCGCGACGCGAGCTCTTCGGTGAAAAACGCGGCGCGCGAAATAGCCGCAGGCAACCAGGATCTGTCGGGCCGTACCGAGCAGGCGTCCTCCAGCCTGCGCGAAACTGCCAGCGCGGTGGAGCAGATCACCGCCTCCGTCACCCAGTCCACCGAATCAGCGGCGGAAGCCAACGACCAGGCGAGCAAAGCTTCAGCGGCGGCCTCGCGCGGCGGCGAAGTGGTCTCTCAGGCCATCACCACCATGCAGTCTATCGAAGTGGCGTCGGCCAAAATCGGTGATATCACCAGCGTGATCGACGGGATTGCCTTCCAGACCAACATCCTGGCGCTGAACGCGGCGGTGGAAGCCGCACGTGCGGGCGAGCAGGGTCGCGGATTTGCGGTGGTGGCCGGGGAAGTGCGTAGTCTGGCGAGTCGCAGCGCGCAGGCGGCGAAAGAGATCAAAACGCTGATCGACTCGACCGCCCACAGCGTGGCGACCGGTTCGCGCTACGTGCATCTGGCCGGGGAAAGCATGGACGAGATCCGCTCGACCATCGGCAGCGTGTCGGGAATTATGCGTGAAATCACCATCGCCACCAGCGAGCAGATGAAAGGCATCCACGAGATCAACCACGCCGTGACCCATCTCGACCGGATGGTGCAGCAGAACGCCGAACTGGTGGTGGAATCCGCCGCCGCGGCGAGCGCCCTGCAGAGCCAGGCGGGCGACCTTGCTGAAACGGCGGGACATTTCCGCATATAATTTTAGTGTGGCGCGTATTGGCCTGGTCAAATACGCGCCAGCTGAACCCTTTCAGGCATTTTGTCATTTTTGTTTAAACGTTATGCCATTTTTTGATCAAAATCAGCATCTCCACCCTTCCCCTTTGGTGTTATGCCATGAGTGAATTGTGAACAACATCACGCTCAGGATTAACCGCAGGGAGCGCGTTTTCGGGACAACGGGGTAAAAAATGGCACTGGTAAAAACAAGTTTGAAACTGTTTGGCGGAGATACGGTCGTCGTGCGCTGCTCTGAGCGCTGCCATATTCATCTGATGAGCGCGAAAGCGCAGAAGTCGTCGCAGGCGGATATTCTCAGCGTGCAGAACAAAGACAATGCGTGGTTAACCGTGCCTTACACCGGCACCTGGGATGTGTTGATCGACAGCCACAGCCAGTCGCTGGAGCATTCGGTCAGCTACGTCGCTGCCTGAAATCCGCTTTTGTAGGCCGGGTAAGGCGCAGCCGCCACCCGGCATTTTTTATCAGGCAAAACCCGGACGCAATGACGCTTCGCGGGAATCCCCTTCAATTAATGCTTTCACTCGGGCCACCAGCTCGTTCAGGCAATCATCCTGCATTCCTAAACGCGACAGCTCCTGATCGAGTGAGAACAGATACTGAGCGTTAGTCCCCAGCGGCCCGCTGGCCGAAGCAATCAGCGGAGCGATGACCTGCGTTCGGGTATCGGATTCATACAGGGGATGGCGCGGGTCCATGATAAACACCAGCGCATTGACGGTGCGACCGTCGTCGAGCTCCAGCTTGCACCAGCTCGGCATATAGCAGCCGGTAATCATCTCGCGCTTCCACAGCAGCGAGAGCTCTTCTTCGAGGGTCTCGTCCGGCAGACGATATGCAACACCGGTGGTGCGCCCGCCCTCTTTCAGTGCAAGCATTCGGCCCGGCTGACAGGCACTGCCGCGTCCGGCGGTCAGGCGCAGACAGAATGCGCGATGCCAGCCAGGGAGCGTACCCGTTGCGGATTCCACATATTCCAGCGCGGGATTCCACATCAGCGAACCATAACCAAATATCCATACCGGGCCTTCATCCGGACGACAGGCAATTGTCGCGGCGAGCGACGCTGCACGTTGTTCAGCCGACCAGAGAAGCGATTCCTCAATAGCACCAAATGCCGTCTTACAATCTGCCTTCATTAAGAAATCACGCGTTAACACTTTCCACCTCCGCCACTGCATGCTTCCTTGCGACATCTTGTTCGCCTTCCCGGCATTTTCGTTTTCTGCTCATTTTGACAGCAGTCAACAAACGATAAGCAATTCACAGGCCAGTTGCAATACAACGAAAGTTCAACAGCCGGAAAAGTCAAAACAGAGGTGGCTAATCATAAGGCGACTATTTCTTTTTATGCCATTTATCGTCCTCTCCTTTTTCATAATCATGTTTTACCGCCGCCCAGGCGACGCGATGGGCCGTCTCTTCGCGGCTGGCGTCATCGCGACGATCCTCTTTATCCTTATATTGTTCCCAGGCGCTGTTAAACGCCTCTTTGTAGATCTCCTGCGCATGTGATGGCAGCACGTGCTGGACGCTTTCAGGCAGGTCGCTTTTTGATTTGTAGGGCATCACTCACCTCTTTTGAGTCAAAAAGGTAAGTGTGGCCGACGAGAGTTATCACCGCCAGTCAAAATGACAATTGTGTGAATTGAATTAACTTAATCTACTGTTATTTAGTATGTATTTAGATTAAAAACGCTTTTACAGGCACTTTGAGAAAAATCGCCGCCGTGACGTAAAATTAAGTAAAACATCACTGGAAATTATCTGTTTTCTGTTAGTTTAATGGCCTGCATTTTCATTCTATAATTACAAACACCTGCATTGACGGAGTATCACATGACAACAACGCATGAGGCGGTTAAGACCCGCCACAAGGAGACGTCGCTTATTTTCCCGCTTGTGGCACTGGCTGTGCTGCTCTTCTGGGGAAGTAGTCAGTCACTGCCAGTGGTCGTTGGAATTAACATTCTTGCTCTTATTGGTATTTTATCCAGCGCATTTAGCGTCGTACGCCACGCCGATGTTCTGGCTCACCGCCTGGGTGAACCCTATGGCTCTCTGATTTTAAGTCTTTCCGTTGTTATTCTCGAAGTCAGCCTGATTTCCGCACTGATGGCGACCGGCGACGCGGCACCGACGCTAATGCGCGATACGCTGTACTCGATCATCATGATTGTCACCGGCGGTCTGGTGGGCTTCTCGCTGTTATTGGGCGGGGGCAAATTCGCCACCCAATATATGAACCTGTTTGGTATTAAACAGTATCTGATTGCCCTCTTCCCGCTGGCAATTATTGTTCTCGTCTTCCCGATGGCACTGCCGGGTGCTAACTTCACTACCGGTCAGGCGCTGCTGGTTGCCCTGATTTCCGCCGCGATGTATGGCGTGTTCCTGCTGATTCAGACCAAAACGCACCAGAGCTTGTTCGTGTACGAGCATGAAGACGACGGCGATGACGATGACCCGCACCACGGTAAGCCGTCGGCGCACAGCAGCATGTGGCACACGGTTTGGCTGATCGTGCATCTGATTGCGGTTATCGCCGTCACCAAGATGAACGCCAATCCGCTGGAGACCTTGCTGACAGAGCTGAACGCACCTGTGGCCTTCACCGGCTTCCTGGTGGCGTTGCTGATCCTCTCTCCGGAAGGCTTAGGGGCGCTGAAAGCGGTGCTGAATAACCAGGTGCAGCGCGCGATGAACCTGTTCTTCGGTTCGGTTCTGGCGACGATTTCATTGACCGTTCCGGTCGTGACGCTGATTGCCTTTATGACCGGGAATGACCTGCACTTTGCGCTGGGTGCGCCAGAGATGATTGTGATGGTCGCGTCGCTGCTGCTGTGTCAGATTTCGTTCTCGACCGGACGCACCAACGTGCTGAATGGTTCTGCGCATCTGGCGCTGTTTATCGCGTATCTGATGACGATTTTCGCCTGATGTTGATTGCCGGGTGGCGGCTTCGCCTTACCCGGCCTACAAAATCAATCATGCCCGTAGGCCCGCGCCGTCGGGCATAAAAAAACCCGCCGAAGCGGGTTTTTTTATTAGTTGCTGGTATCCAGCTCGTCGAAGCTCTTCACCAGATCGTCAATCGCTTTGATCTGTTTCAGGAACGGCTCGAGCTTATCCAGCGGCAGGGCGGATGGGCCGTCGCATTTGGCGTTGGCTGGATCCGGGTGCGCTTCGATGAACAGACCGGCCAGGCCAGTCGCCATACCGGCACGCGCCAGCTCAGTTACCTGACCACGACGACCGCTGGAAGCGGCGCCAAACGGGTCGCGGCACTGCAGGGCGTGCGTCACGTCGAAGATCACCGGCGAGTTGTTAGACACTTTCTTCATCACGCTGAAGCCCAGCATGTCGACCACCAGGTTGTCGTAACCGAAGTTCGCACCACGGTCACACAGGATGATCTGGTCGTTGCCGCCTTCGATAAATTTATCGACGATGTTACCCATCTGGCTAGGGCTCACGAACTGAGGTTTCTTCACGTTGATCACTGCGCCGGTTTTCGCCATCGCTTCAACCAGGTCGGTCTGACGCGCGAGGAAAGCCGGAAGCTGAATCACATCCACCACGTCAGCGACAGGCTGCGCCTGAGAGGCTTCATGCACGTCGGTGATCACTTTCACGCCAAACGTCTGTTTCAGCTCCTGGAAAATCTTCATCCCCTCTTCCAGGCCCGGGCCGCGGTAAGAGTTGATGGAGGAGCGGTTGGCTTTGTCAAAAGAGGCTTTAAACACGTACGGGATGCCCAGCTTCTGGGTCACGGTCACGTAGTGCTCGCAGATACGCATGGCAAGGTCGCGGGATTCCAGAACGTTCATGCCACCAAACAGCACGAACGGCAGGTCGTTTGCCACGTTGATATCACCAATGCTAACCACTTTTTGTTTCATAGGATCGCCTTATTCAGGTGTGAATCGGAATTATGATTAATGCAGTGTAATTTGTTTGTGCGCGATCGAGTTGATCTGCGCGCGAATCATTTCGCTTATCGGATCTTCCGGGCACTGCTCAACGAAGTAGTTCAGATCATTCAGCGCAACGTGCTCACACTCCAGCTGCGCGTAGATAAGGCCACGGTCGCGGATTTCATACGGATCTTCCGGATTGAACTGCAGCAGCACTTCGCTCGCACGCAGGGCCAGCTCCATCTGCCGCTCTTCCATCAGCGCGGATTTCAGCGTATCCAGCAGCTTACGCACCACTTCGGCGTTGTCCGCTTCGTCGAGATCTTCGTTAAACAGCTCTGCCACCGGGCTGATATTGCCCTTCAGCCAGACGTCCAGCGTATGCTCGTCCAGCGTGTCGCCGTTAAACGGATTGATCAGCCACATTTCGCCGTCCAGCCACTCCGCGCGCAGAATCATCTGCGTCGGGAAGATGACCGGCACCAGCGGAATATCCAGCCGGTTAGCGACCCACAGCAAAACAGCCCCCAGAGCAACAGCGCTGCCCTGACGGTTTTTCAGAACCTGATCCAGCCACAGGGCGTCGGAAAGACGATACACGCCGCGCGTGTCGCAAAAGCCCCATTCGCCGTAGAACAGCTCGATAAGCTTCTCCAGCTGCCAGTCCTGCGGACGCGCTTCGCTGATCTCTTCACGCGCCAGGCTTGCCAGATTTTCCAGCTCATCGTAGACCCACTGTGAGGTGAAATCGTCGCGGATCATCTCAGAGATCAGGACCATTCCATCGCAAAGCGGTACTTTATTAAATTCGAAATCGGCTAAGGACCTCATACTTACCCCAGTAACGGTATTCTTGTGGTGGCGAGTTTAATGATGATGTACAGCACCACCAGCCCCAGCAGGAAGGCGATAAACCCAACCTGCTGGCTGCGCGGACGACGACGTCCAAGCGCGATAAAACCCAAAACGATGTAGATGATAACGCCAAACAGCTTTTCAGTCAGCCATGTGCCTTTATCAGTAAATGGCAGATAGCCGGTAAGCCACATCAGACCCAGGCCAGAAAGGAACAACACCGTGTCGATGCCGTGCGGCGCAATGCGCACCCAGCGGGCGTCAATCAGCGGGTTATTGCTGTAACGCCACCAGTAGCGCACCACGAAAAAGCTGATGGTCAGCACCACCGCGGCGATATGCAGCGTAATCAACACGCTGAACGCGCTCATGGCATTTTCCCGAGCGTCAGGCGATCGTTACCGCCGTAGTCACGACAGGTTTCGACCGCGTCGTAGCCCGCCGCGCTGAACAGCGCTCGCACGGCCTCTCCCTGCGTCCAGCCGTGCTCCAGCAGCAGCCAGCCGCCGGAAACCAGATGGTCACGCGCGGTGGTAATAATGTGTTCGATGTCAGCCAGCCCTTCGTTAGCGGCGACCAGGGCGGTGAGCGGCTCGAAGCGCACATCGCCCTGCGACAGATGCGGATCTTGCTCGTCAATGTACGGCGGATTGGTGACGATCATATCAAACTGCTGGCTGGCGATTGCGCTAAACCAGCTGCTCTGCAGGATCTGAACGTTGCTGAACCCCAGGCGCGCAAGGTTACGCTGTGCCAGCGCGACCGCGTCCGGCATCACGTCAACCGCCGTCACCTGACAATCCGGACGTTCGCTCGCCAGGGCCAGCGCAATCGCGCCGGTGCCGGTGCCTAAATCCAGAATGCGACAGGCACTTTCAGGCAGACGCGCCAGCGCCTGCTCGACCAGACACTCTGTGTCCGGGCGCGGGATCAGCGTGGCCGCGGAGACATACAGCGGTAGCGACCAGAACTCCCGTTCGCCGGTCAGGTGCGCCACCGGTTCACCGTTTTTACGGCGGGCCAGCAGTTCGGCAAGCTGCGATTCCTGTTCGGCGGTCAGCAACGTTTCGCCAAACGCCAGAATATAGGTCCGCGCTTTGCCGGTGACATGCTCCAGCAAGATTTCGGCGTCGCGACGCGGGCTTTCGCTTTCGGAAAGCTCGCTCACGGCGGCACGTAACCAGGCCTGAAAATCCATTAGTCCTGCTCAGCCAGGGCTGCCAGCTGATCGGCCTGGTATTCCTGCACGATCGGCTCGATCAGGGAGTCGAGTTTGCCTTCCATCGTTTCATCCAGACGGTAAATCGTCAGGTTGATACGGTGGTCGGTCACGCGCCCCTGCGGGAAGTTGTAGGTGCGGTTACGATCGCTGCGATCGCCGCTGCCAAGCAGGTTACGACGCGTTGACGCTTCGGCCTGCTGACGTTTCGCCACTTCGGCGGCGCGAATACGCGAGCCCAGCACCGACAGCGCTTTGGCTTTGTTTTTGTGCTGAGAACGTTCGTCCTGACACTCCACCACAATGCCGGTCGGCAAGTGGGTAATACGGATCGCGGAGTCGGTGGTGTTAACATGCTGACCGCCCGCGCCCGAAGAGCGGAAGGTATCGATGCGCAGATCGCTCGGGTTAATATCCGGCAGTTCGGCTTCCGGCAGCTCAGGCATCACCGCTACAGTACAGGCTGAGGTATGAATACGCCCCTGAGATTCCGTCGCCGGAACGCGCTGTACGCGGTGACCGCCAGACTCAAATTTCAGACGACCGTAGACGCCATCGCCGCTGATTTTGGCGATCACTTCTTTATAACCACCGTGCTCGCCTTCGTTGGCGCTCATGATTTCGACGCGCCAGCGGCGGGATTCCGCATAACGGCTGTACATGCGGAACAGATCGCCCGCAAACAGCGCGGCTTCGTCACCGCCGGTGCCCGCGCGGACTTCGACAAACGCGTTACGCTCGTCGTCCGGATCTTTTGGCAGCAGAAGCACCTGGAGCTCCTGCTCCATCTCTTCCGCACGCGCTTTGGCGTCCTGCAACTCTTCCTGCGCCATTTCGCGCATTTCCGGGTCGTCGAGCATCATCTGCGCGGTTTCAATATCTTCCTGAACCTGCTGCCATTGCGTAAAGCAGCGCGCAACATCACTTAACTGCGCATACTCGCGCGACAGGGCGCGAAAACGATCCTGGTCAGCAATAGTGGCAGCATCACCGAGCAAGGCCTGAACTTCTTCATGGCGCTCGTGCAACGCTTCCAGTTTGGCGACGATAGAGGGCTTCATAGGCGTAAATGCACCTTGTAATAGAAAATGGGTGTGTGGCGCTATTCCAGCCCGAGGCTGTTGCGCAGAATGGTCAGGCGTTCATCATCCCCGTCACGGGCTGCCTGTTGAAGTGATTTGGTTGGAGCATGGATTAACCGGTTGGTCAGTTTCCACGCCAGGTCCTGCATAATAACCTGCGGATCGCCGCCCTGCTCGAGGGCAGCCATCGCTTTGGCTGTCAGATCGTCACGTACCTGTTCCGCCTGACCGCGGTATTCGCGAATCGTCTCGCTGGCGCTTTGCGCGCGCAGCCAGGCCATAAATTCGCTGGATTCCTGCTCGACAATCGTTTCGGCCTGCACCGCCGCCGCTTTACGCTGGGCGAGGTTATGGGAAATGATGCTTTGCAGATCGTCCACGCTGTACAAATAGGCGTTCGCCAGCTTGCCCACTTCCGGTTCGACGTCACGCGGGACGGCGATATCCACCAGCAGCATTGGCTGATTGCGGCGCGATTTCAGCGCACGCTCCACCATCCCTTTGCCAATAATCGGCAGCGGGCTGGCGGTAGAACTGATAATGATGTCCGCGTCTTTCAGGCGTTCATCGATGTCGCTGAGGGCGATGACTTCTGCGCCCACTTCATCAGCCAGCACCTGCGCGCGTTCGCGGGTCCGGTTGGCGATGATCATCTGCTTGACCTTGTGTTCGCGCAGATGACGCGCCACCAGCTCAATGGTTTCTCCCGCGCCGACGAGCAGCACGGTGACCGTTGAGAGCGACTCAAAGATTTGACGCGCCAGCGTACAGGCGGCGAAGGCAACAGAAACCGCACTGGCACCAATGTCGGTTTCGGTTCGCACACGCTTTGCGACGGAGAAGGATTTCTGGAACATGCGTTCCAGCTCGCTGGCTTTCAGATGACCTTTCTGGGAATCGGCGAAGGCCTTTTTGACCTGCCCGAGGATCTGCGGCTCGCCAAGCACCAGCGAATCAAGGCCGCTGGCGACGCGCATCAGATGGCTGACCGCATCATTATCATGATGCCAATACAGGCTATTGCGCAGCTCTTCTTCGTTCAGATTATGGTAGTCGCACAACCAGCGAATGAGGGCTTCATGCAGGTTGTCTTGCTCTTCAACGCTCAAATAGAGTTCGGTACGGTTACAGGTAGAAAGCACCACCCCACCCTGCACCATCGGCTGGGCAAGCAGGCTATCCAGCGCCTGGTCGAGCGTATCCGGCGAAAACGTCACGCGTTCTCGCAGCGAAACCGGGGCTGTTTTGTGGTTGATACCGAGTGCTAAAAGGGTCATGTGAGCGGGAGTAGTACCAGCGTTAATAAGGTTAGCAGGTCGCATCATACAGGATGCGCGAGATCAATAAAAGAGAGCGCCCCCTTTCGGAGTAATAGGCCGTCCAGGCTAATTTCATGATTTAAGACAATATGAACGTAGACGCTGCCACCGCCCGGCGCTAGCATTAAGGGTTATAACTGCAACGCATCTCAAGGATTTGTCACGACTATGGCCCGATTGATTCGCTTGTTACCGCTGGCGGCACTGGTACTTACCGCCTGCTCGATTACCCCGCCCAAGGGCCCCGGCAAAAGTCCTGACTCCCCGCAGTGGCGTCAGCACCAGCAAGAAGTGCGAAATTTAAGTCAGTATCAGACGCGCGGCGCGTTCGCTTATCTGTCCGATCAGCAAAAAGTCTACGCCCGCTTCTTCTGGCAGCAGACCGGCCAGGATCGCTATCGCCTGCTGCTCCTGAACCCACTCGGCAGCACCGAACTTGAGCTGAACGCTCAGCCGGGCACCGCGCAGATCACCGATAACAAAGGCCAGCACTACACCGCAACGGACGCCGAAGAGATGATCGGCAAACTGACCGGCATGCCTATTCCGCTCAACAGTTTGCGTCAGTGGATCCTCGGCCTGCCGGGCGACGCCACGGATTACACACTTGACGACCAGTACCGCCTGAGCGAACTAAACTACACCCAGAACGGCAAAACCTGGAAAGTGGTGTACGGCGGCTACGACAGCGCGACTAAACCCTCATTGCCAGCCAACATGGAACTGACGGAAGGCAGCCAGCGTATTAAGCTCAAAATGGATAACTGGATCGTTAAATGATGAGCCAATGGCCCTCTCCGGCGAAGCTGAACCTGTTTTTGTACATCACCGGGCAACGCGCTGACGGCTATCATCTGCTGCAGACGCTGTTTCAGTTTGTCGATTATGGCGACACGATCTCGATTGAGCCGCGCCGCGACGGGCAGATTCGCCTGCTGACGCCCGTCGACGGCGTTGCCCATGAAGATAACCTGATCGTGCGCGCCGCGCGGCTGCTGATGAACGCGGCGGCGGCCTCCGATCGTTTGCCTGCGGGAAGCGGGGCTGATATCAGCATCGAGAAACGCCTGCCGATGGGCGGCGGTCTGGGTGGGGGGTCTTCCAATGCAGCGACTATACTGGTGGCACTGAACCATCTCTGGGGCTGCGGGTTAACTCCGGATGAACTGGCCACTTTAGGATTGACGCTCGGGGCGGATGTGCCGGTGTTTGTGCGCGGTCACGCGGCGTTTGCCGAGGGCGTTGGCGAAGTCCTTACCCCGGTCGATCCGCCGGAGAAATGGTACCTGGTTGCCCATCCCGGTGTGAGCATTCCGACCCCGGTGATTTTCAAAGATCCATTGCTGCCACGGGACACTCCCGTGCGGTCAATAGAAACGTTATTAAAATGTGAATTCAGCAACGATTGCGAGGTTATCGCAAGAAAACGTTTTCGCGAGGTTGATGCGGTGCTTTCCTGGCTGTTAGAATACGCCCCGTCGCGCCTGACTGGCACAGGATCCTGTGTTTTTGCTGAATTTGACACCGAATCCGCCGCTCGTCAGGTGCTAGAGCAAGCCCCGGAATGGCTGCATGGTTTTGTGGCGCGAGGGATGAACACTTCCCCGCTACAGCAGGCCATTCTGGCGCAGACTGAGTTTCGGTGACAACGTCACCCTGTTCCAGACGTTGCATCGCGCTCTTTAATACACCGCCTGGATAGCGTTCGCCTGGCCCGCACAGTTTGTGGCGAATGTTATCCACCATTGGACGCATGCCTGAGGTTCTTCTCGTGCCTGATATGAAGCTTTTTGCTGGTAACGCCACCCCGGAACTAGCACAACGTATTGCCAACCGCCTGTACACTTCCCTCGGCGACGCCGCTGTAGGTCGCTTTAGCGACGGCGAAGTCAGCGTACAAATTAACGAAAATGTACGCGGTGGTGATATTTTCATCATCCAGTCCACCTGTGCTCCAACTAACGACAACCTGATGGAACTGGTTGTTATGGTCGATGCCCTGCGCCGTGCTTCCGCAGGCCGTATCACGGCTGTTATTCCTTACTTCGGCTATGCTCGCCAGGACCGTCGCGTCCGTTCAGCGCGTGTACCGATTACCGCTAAAGTTGTTGCTGACTTCCTGTCAAGCGTAGGCGTAGACCGCGTTCTGACCGTTGACCTGCACGCAGAGCAGATCCAGGGCTTCTTCGACGTCCCGGTTGATAACGTATTCGGCAGCCCAATCCTGCTCGAAGACATGCTGCAGCTGAACCTGGACAACCCAATCGTGGTTTCTCCGGACATCGGCGGC
Source organism: Lelliottia sp. EB106-05-01-XG201 (assembly GCF_058791735.1). NCBI lineage: Bacteria > Pseudomonadati > Pseudomonadota > Gammaproteobacteria > Enterobacterales > Enterobacteriaceae > Lelliottia > Lelliottia sp. EB106-05-01-XG201. The sequence continues at coordinate 2,080,489 of NZ_JBYTDV010000001.1, read as the reverse complement.
GTGGTTCGTGCTCGTGCGATTGCCAAACTGCTGAACGATACCGACATGGCTATCATCGACAAACGCCGTCCGCGCGCTAACGTTTCTCAGGTGATGCACATCATCGGTGACGTCGCTGGCCGTGACTGCGTGCTGGTTGATGACATGATCGACACCGGCGGCACGCTGTGCAAAGCCGCTGAAGCGCTGAAAGAACGTGGTGCTAAGCGTGTGTTTGCTTACGCAACTCACCCGATTTTCTCTGGCAATGCTGTCAACAACCTGCGTAACTCCGTCATCGACGAAGTCGTGGTGTGCGATACCATTCCATTGAGCGATGAGATCAAAGCGCTGCCAAACGTCCGTACGCTGACTCTGTCAGGCATGCTGGCCGAAGCGATTCGTCGTATCAGCAACGAAGAATCCATCTCTGCGATGTTCGAACACTAATCGAACACGGCCCAAAAACCCGCTGCGGCGGGTTTTTTTGTCTTTATTCTTTATTTGTATGATTAATACCTCCTTCACCTGCCATTCACATGACAGATGATGTGCTCACGGATAACGAGAATTGTGAAAAATTTAACCTCCTCACATGTTCTGCCCTTTCGCGCCCTCATCGACGCCTGCTGGAAAGAAAAATACACCTCGTCACGTTTTCTGCGTGATGTTATCGCCGGGATCACCGTCGGGATTATTGCCATTCCGCTGGCGATGGCGCTGGCGATTGGCAGCGGTGTGGCACCACAGTACGGACTTTATACCTCGGCAGTCGCCGGGATTGTCATCGCCCTGACCGGCGGGTCGCGCTTTAGCGTCTCCGGCCCGACCGCAGCCTTTGTGGTGATCCTCTACCCGGTTTCCCAGCAGTTTGGCCTGGCGGGTTTGCTGGTCGCGACGCTCATGTCCGGGGTATTTCTGATCCTGTTCGGTCTGGCGCGCTTTGGCCGATTGATCGAGTACATTCCGCTTTCCGTGACGCTCGGCTTCACTTCCGGGATCGGCATTACCATCGGGACCATGCAGATCAAGGATTTTCTTGGTTTGCAGCTCGCGCACGTTCCTGAACACTATCTGCAAAAGGTCGGCGCGCTGTTTATGGCCCTGCCGACGGCCAATCTGGGCGATGCGGCGATCGGTGTCGTGACGCTCGGAACCTTAATTCTCTGGCCACGGCTGGGCATCCGCCTGCCGGGGCATCTTCCTGCGCTGCTGCTGGGCTGCGCGGTGATGGGGGTGGTGAATCTGCTTGGCGGTCACGTCGCCACCATCGGCTCCCAGTTCCACTATATTCTGGCGGACGGTTCGCAGGGCAACGGTATTCCGCAGCTTCTGCCGCAGCTGGTACTGCCGTGGAACCTGCCCGGCTCAGACTTCACCCTGAGCTGGGACTCCCTGCGCGCCCTGCTTCCTGCCGCGTTTTCCATGGCGATGCTCGGCGCGATTGAATCGCTGCTCTGCGCGGTGGTGCTCGACGGCATGACCGGCACCAAGCACAAAGCCAACAGCGAGCTGGTCGGTCAGGGGCTGGGGAATATCATCGCGCCATTCTTTGGCGGCATTACCGCCACGGCGGCCATTGCGCGTTCCGCAGCCAACGTCCGCGCCGGGGCGACATCGCCGGTGTCTGCGGTGATCCACTCCCTGCTGGTGATCCTCGCCCTGCTGGCCCTCGCTCCGTTGCTCTCATGGCTGCCGCTCTCGGCGATGGCCGCCCTGCTGCTGATGGTGGCGTGGAACATGAGCGAGGCGCACAAAGTGGTGCACCTGCTGCGCCGCGCGCCAAAAGACGACATCATCGTGATGCTGATCTGTATGTCGCTGACGGTGCTGTTTGACATGGTGATCGCTATCAGCGTCGGGATTGTGCTGGCATCGCTGCTGTTTATGCGCCGCATCGCGCAGATGACGCGCCTCGCGCCGGTAAATGTTGAGGTCCCGGACGACGTGCTGGTTTTACGCGTCATCGGCCCGCTGTTCTTCGCGGCGGCAGAAGGTTTGTTCAGCGATCTGGAATCGCGAATCGCCGGAAAACGAATTGTGGTGCTGAAATGGGATGCGGTGCCGGTGCTGGACGCGGGCGGTCTGGATGCCTTCCAGCGCTTTGTGAATCGTCTGCCGGAAGGCTGCGAGCTGCGGGTAAGTAATCTGGAGTTCCAGCCTTTGCGCACCATGGCCCGCGCAGGTGTACAGCCGATTCCAGGCCGCCTGGCGTTCTACCCGAATCGCGAAGCGGCGTTAGCAGATCTCTGATACAACAACGGCTCCCTAGGGAGCCGTTGTCACATTCGTTATGTAAATTTTGTAGGCCGGGTAAGGCGAAGCCGCCACCCGGCAATAAACACTGAGTTAGCTATGTTTATGCTGATCGCGACGGCAGCGCTTATCGTAATGACGCACCCACCAGTATCGGTCGCTGACCTGCTCATGACCACTCACGCGAGCCCCCGCCAGCCACAGTACCGCACCTAAAAAGATGCTCAGAACCGCGCCATGCGCGAAGTATTGTGGGAGGTCAAGCTGCGGCAACTGGTTTAAAATAGAGTAACCCACACCTGCTACCATCACGAACAGGCCCAATCCCATTAGCACGTTACCGAGTCGTGAAGCGTTTCTGCGTTTCATATGCCACCTCCGGAACCTGGGTTGCAGGGAAAATGTCCCTAATCCTTGTGTTTAAAGTATAGACAACGGGTCTTTTATGAGTTGCGTGAATGATCACAATAATGAGCACGATTGCCACAAAAGTTTACAAATAAGCGACTGAACCGCTTGAAATTCTAATGGTTCAACTGCGTCATTATTCAAATCCCCCGTTTCCTGACGCAGAATTTTGTCAAGCGGCGCGGCAAACAGTAAACTACGCGGCAAATCTGGAACCTTTAGGAATTGAAACGTGACGATTAAACTGATTGTCGGCCTTGCCAACCCAGGCGCTGAATATGCGGCCACCCGCCATAACGCCGGAGCCTGGTATGTTGATCTGCTGGCCGAGCGGTTACGTGCTCCCCTGCGTGAAGAACCCAAGTTCTATGGCTATACCTCGCGTATCAACCTGGCGGGAGCGGATGTGCGTCTGCTTGTTCCAACAACTTTCATGAACCTGAGCGGCAAAGCCGTGGCGGCGATGGCGACGTTTTATCGCATCAATCCGGACGAAATTCTGGTCGCGCACGACGAGCTGGATCTGCCCCCGGGCGTTGCCAAATTCAAACTCGGCGGCGGTCACGGCGGCCATAATGGTCTGAAAGACATTATCAGCAAGCTCGGCAATAACCCGAACTTTCACCGTTTACGCGTGGGAATCGGCCATCCGGGCGATAAAAACAAAGTTGTCGGCTTTGTGCTGGGCAAACCACCCGCTTCCGAGCAGAAGCTCATCGACGACGCCGTAGACGAAGCGGCGCGCTGTACCGAGGTCTGGCTGAAAGAGGGTTTGACCAAAGCGACGAACCGTTTACACGCCTTTAAAGCGCAGTAGTCTGCGCGATACGCCATTTTTACCGCGCGTGACGGCGGTTACGTGTATAATAGGCAAAGTTATTTACTTTTCTTCAATCGGTTAATGCTAACGGGTTGAATATCAAGATATTAAGGTGATTTAAAGATGGGATTTAAATGCGGTATCGTGGGCCTGCCAAACGTGGGCAAATCCACCCTGTTTAACGCGCTCACCAAAGCGGGTATCGAAGCAGCAAACTTCCCGTTCTGTACGATTGAGCCGAACACCGGCGTCGTGCCGATGCCAGATCCGCGTCTGGACCAGCTCGCCGAAATCGTTAAACCTCAGCGCATTCTGCCAACGACCATGGAATTCGTGGACATCGCGGGCCTGGTGAAAGGTGCATCTAAAGGTGAAGGCCTGGGCAACCAGTTCCTGACCAACATCCGTGAAACCGAAGCTATCGGCCACGTGGTGCGTTGTTTTGAAAACGACAACATCATTCACGTGAATAACAAAGTCGATCCGGCTGACGATATCGATGTTATCAACACCGAGCTGGCTCTGTCTGACCTCGACACCTGCGAACGCGCCATCCACCGCGTGCAGAAACGCGCCAAAGGCGGCGACAAAGACGCGAAAGCGGAACTCGCGGCCCTGGAAAAATGTCTGCCACAGCTGGAAAACGCCGGTATGCTGCGCGCGCTGGATCTGACCGAAGAAGATAAAGCGGCGATCAAATACCTGAGCTTCCTGACCCTGAAGCCAACCATGTACATCGCGAACGTCAACGAAGACGGTTTTGAGAACAACCCGTACCTCGACAAAGTGCGCGAAATCGCTGCTGGCGAAGGTTCTGTGGTTGTTGCTGTCTGTGCTGCCGTTGAGTCTGACATCGCCGAACTCGACGATGCCGACCGCGAAGAGTTCATGGCTGAGCTGGGCCTGGAAGAGCCGGGTCTGAACCGCGTGATCCGCGCAGGCTACGAGCTGCTGAACCTGCAAACTTACTTCACCGCTGGCGTGAAAGAAGTACGCGCATGGACCATCCCTGTTGGCGCAACCGCTCCGCAGGCCGCCGGTAAAATCCACACCGATTTCGAAAAAGGCTTCATCCGTGCGCAGACTATCGCGTTCGAAGACTTCATCACCTACAAGGGTGAACAAGGCGCGAAAGAAGCCGGTAAGATGCGTGCGGAAGGCAAAGACTACATCGTCAAAGATGGCGACGTGATGAACTTCCTGTTCAACGTCTAAATAGCTTCTTGCTACAGGGGGTTAATGCCCCCTGAAAACTAAAAATCCAAGCCCCGGCGTGGATTTTTTTATCGCTTCGTGACTCACTGGCGCACGATATTCTGGTACAAATCAATGCGGTTTCCGACCTGCATTTTGTTCATCAGACGCAAACGGCTTGCATAGACTGACTTGATATCCACGCCCAGACGCTCGCCGATTTCGCGGGTATCCAGACCTTCCTGAAGACACGAAAGCACATAGCCCTCATTTTTGGACAGTTTCACTTTCAGGCGATAGTTTAAGTGCGAATGGTTCGTCGAAAGACATAACAGCACTTCGTTGATATCGCTTTTACGGTCGATAAACACCACATTATCCAGATGACACAACGCGTAATAATCAAAATCGCTGCAGATAAAAGCAAAAATCTTTTTATTATGCGCGGCATATTGCTCCACCTGCATGCGCCCCGTTGATTTAACATCAACAATAAGACAAGCACCGTTTAGCAATTTCGACGGCATTAAGGTTTTTAATGCGAGAGTGAAAAAACAATCATTTGAAATGATAACCTGCGACAAACTCATCATAGCGCCCTCACCCACAGTAGGATGCTATTTTTGCATAAATATAATTACGCTAATATCAGCAAAAGAGGATTATTATGTCGGTGCTTTCTTACACGCGTAGCCCGCATCTGAAATTCACATCAATACGCATAGTGTTTATTTAATATTAAGGAGAAATCCCTTATAACGCTAATCCAAATATAAATTGAGTTACCCATGCTTCTTCGCAATCGACTATCCCTGATGTTTATGGCCTTTGCCAGCATGACGTCTTCCGGCGACGTTTTACCGGTGATGCTGCGCAAGGCGTTAGCCAGAAACGAGCTCACTCCTTATGTCCAGCCGATCTACAACGCGCAGAGTGGCAAGCTAGTCGGCGGCGAAGTGCTGATGCGATGGCATCATCCCCACCTGGGGAATATCTCACCTGAGCGTTTTATTCCTTTAGCTGAGCGACATGGTCTGATTACGCGTATTACCCAGTACGCTTTTCAGCGCGTGGCAGAAGAAATTATTGCGAGTAAAAGTATTCACCTCCACGACATGACGCTGTTTTTTAACGTCTCCGCCGCGGACTTTAAGAATAATGAGATCCTGAGAGAGTGCCGCGCCTTTATACAGAAAACTCAACATACTGATTTACATATAGGGCTGGAAATTACAGAACGGGAACCTGTCCATAATACCTCTATGGCTCAGGGTATCTGTGAACAACTTGAAGCCCTCGGCGTGATGATTTCGATAGATGATTTTGGCACCGGGCATTCAAATTATCATTATCTGATGCAGTTTCGTCCACGCTATATCAAGATCGATAAACTCTTTACCGCTGATATAGATTCCGACGTGACAAAAGAAATTATCGTGCGCAATATTATCGCCCTCGCGCACGATATGCACTGCATGACCATTGCGGAAGGTGTCGAAACGGCGGCACAGAAGGAAAAACTGATCGCAATGGGTGTCACCCATCTCCAGGGATATTACTTCTCGAAGCCGGTTGCGATGGCGACCTTTTTCACCCTCGCTGCCCAGTCCCCACAATGAAAAAGGCGTCCCCTCACGGGAAACGCCTCTGTTCCTGAATTTAGAGCGATCGGTCACCAGTTCAAATCAATCACCACTGCCGCTGTTGCCAGCCCTGGATCTGCGCTGGCTCGCGGGCACAGCACCCACACCAGCGGATCCGACCAGGACGTCTCCGTGGTAATGGTGCGTAAAGGGGTTTTCGAACCGTCCATCGCCACCGATGAACTCTTGTCCGTGCAACCGGCATCCGCCGTCGCCGTGGTGCCGCGGAAGCCGCGCACATCGCCATTAATTGCGCCGTTGGCCGACATCAGAGGCACGCTGGTTTTGTCTCCCGCCTGAGATTTTGGCGTCACAGACCACGAGACCGGGAGTGAGGTTCCCGTCGGGTTGACGCAGGAAACATCTAACTGCGAGCTCACGGGAATGCCGCCTGGTTTTCCGACATCCGACGGGGTAACGTCCCCGAAGGAGATAGAAGAAGGTGTGCTCACGTTGCAGCTGACGCCAGTCCAGGTCAGTGAAAAGGTGCGCTGCTCAAAGGTTGAGGTCGTGGCGTTCCAGCGGTATCCGCGCGATGCCTGGGCGTAGACGGTTTTGGTCGACATTTTCGCCGCGCCCGGTTTTACGTACACCCCATACCCAATCGCCGCCTGGGTGCCGCCGCCGGTGTTCATTTCCACGACGCCGGTTGAGACCGTATAGGTGGTGCCCACGCCCAGACAGTCGGTGCGGGTGCTCAAGTTTCCGCTCCCGGTGCCAAATTTATCCCATGACGCCGAGGAGGTAGTGTTCAGGCCAGGGTTACTGTTCGGTGTAAAGGTCCCGCCGTTGGTGCTCGGATTCATCGACCCCGGCGTGACCACCATCGGGCCTGACATCGTGCCGAACGGGATCACCAGGATCCCGGCAGCAATTTCATATCCCCGGTAGCCGTCGTACGTCGCCATCGGATACATGTTGATGCACTCGCCGGTGGAGAGCGGTGCCGCAGAAACCAGAATCGTGCCGACCTGCCCGTAGCCCAGGAACGGCACCAGGTTGGTCGAATAATACCAGCCGGGCTTGTTGCCGGGCACGATGCCCCCGGTGGTCCATTGCAGGGTGGTATTCATCACGTCACTGATCACCTGATAACCGGAGCGAAGCTCCAGCGCGGAACAGTTCGCCGCACTGAGCAGCACTGCTGCACCCAAAAGTGTTTTTGCCCGGCGTTTCCACGGGCCGTTCGAACGGAGATGGGTCATTTTTTACTCCTTGTGCGCCACGACTGCACGGTGGCGCATGTCATGTTAGTTAGCGGCAGTCGCCGTTCATCTGAATCACCGGCATCTGCGCGGTCGGCGCAAGGCCTTGCAGGTTGTAGCTCACGCGGCACTGCTTATCGCGGCCTTTGCCCCACGTCACCGCCAGCTCACCTTTTTGCGGTAAACCGGTCAGGTAGATCTGTCCGTTATCGCCCACAATCCCGGTGTTCTCCTCCCCGGCGGCGCTTTGCGCCAGCACAGCGGTGGCGCCAAACGGCACCACGCCCGCCCCGCCGTCTCGCATCAACGTCATCAGCACCTGATAGCCAATGCGGGTGGCGAATTCGGCTTTCACCACCGCCCCGTTGGTCGGATAAACCGTCTGCTGGTTCTGCGGCAAATCGACGTTATCCGGCAGCGTGCTCGGGTCGAGGCCGATGCTGTTGCGGCTGTAGTCCGAGAGATAAGGCACCACGGCGTAGCCGCGCGAGTCCGTTTTCCCGCCATTGTTCGACAGGCTGACACCTTCCGCGCCTGGGGCGCTGATCAGCGCGACCGAGCTGCCCAGAGGCCGTGACAACGTCACACCCTGCGAGTGGACGACCGCGCCGCCGCTCATATTGACGTTCATCGAGCGCATGTCAGACGAATAGCCGTACCCGGCGGAAATGTTGCCCTTGCTGCCCTGATAGCCCAGATTGAGGTTGCTGTTGCTGACCTGATCCTGGTTACCCCAGCCCTGCATCACGCTGTAGGAGAACGCGCCGTCGGCGTTGCTTCCGGCGATCCCGGCCTGATTCTGCGTCCGGCCCTGGTTATCGTGCGTGAACTGGCTGCTGGCCCAGGTGTTTTGCAGCGCAGGCGAGTAGGTAAACAGGCTGAACGGAACCGTCATGTTGAACGACAGCTGACGGTTTTCCGGCCAGTCGCCGTTGCCTTTCATGCGGTCGACGGTGTAATACAGCCCGTAGCTGACGCCGCGATAGCTGCCGTTATACCCTGCCGCCAGGCTGGTAAGGGTTTTCGTCGAGCCGTAATAATCGTCGCGGTTCGCCCGCAGGCTGACCGAGCCCCAGTCGCCGAGTTGCTGCGTCACCTGGGTCTGGAAGCTGCTGCGACGGCGACTCAACAGCCACGGCGATACGTCCTCCCGCTGCGCATACCCGACGCTGTTGTACTCCGCGAAGCTGTAGTAGTTGCGGGTGGAATAACGCAGCGCCGTCAGGTCCACGGAGGTGCCGGTAGAGAGCATGCTTTTTGAATAGCGCACGCGCCACGAGGCCCCGCCCTGACGATCTTTATCCTCAAACTGAGTGCTCGAAAAGGTACCGTCAGCCGACATCGCCCCCCAGTCACCGAGCGACACCCCGCTCCCCATGCTCAGCGCACTGTACTTCTGCGACGTCAGCAGGCCGCCGTAGAGGGTGAGATTTTTCGGCAAACCGTAGATCAGCGTGGCGAGCACAAAGTCGGACTCGCGCGATCCCTGCGTCGTGCCGCCGTCATACCGTCCGGCGGTGAGTTCATATTTCACCGCCCCCGGGCGCAACATCACCGGCAGCGATGAATAGGGCACCACGAAGGTATGGACGCTGCCGTCCGATTCGGTGATCGCCACATCCAGGTCGCCGGACATCCCCGCCTGGTACAGATCTTTGATTTCAAACGGACCGGGCGCGACGTACGTCTCGTACACCACGTACCCGTTCTGGCGCACGGTCACACGCGCGTTGCTGTTCGCCACGCCGTTAATCTGCGGCGCAAAGCCCCGCAGACGCGCGGGCATCATCTGCTCGGCGGAACGCAACTGCACCCCGCGAAACGGCACGCCATCCAGCACGTCGCCGCCGGTGCTGGCTTCGCCCATCAGCAAGCGCGAGCGCCAGTCGCGCACATCCCGCGCCAGATAAGTACTGGAAAAACGGGTGCTGTGGCTGCTGTTGCCGTCGTCAGCGTTCGTTTGGCTGTGCGTGAGCGTGCTGCGCAGACGCCATGCGCCGACGTTCGCGCCGGTCTGTACGTTGGCAAAGACGTTGTTGGTCGCGCGCGAATCGCCGTTCGCCGTCTGCTCGTTGCGCCCGGCGCTGAGGTTGTAGTTAAACAGCATCGCCGGGATCCCGTCGTCCCACAGGGCCGGGTCGCTCTGGCTGTCCTTGCCCGGCTGCATCGCCACCTGCGGGATGCTGACATCCAGACGCAGGCGCGAGAGATCAAATTTCACCGTAGATTGCGGGATCAGCGCGCTCAGGTCGGCCACCGGCTGGTCTTTGGGGAGATCTTTCAGGGCCGGCAGCTGGTCGACGTTGACGCCCAGAGTTTTCAGCAACGCCGGCGTCAGCTGCGGCACGACATTGCCCTGCGTATTTTTTTTAAAACTCAGCTCACGAGACTCGGCTTCACGCTGGTTGACGAAAATCGTGACCAGATAATCACCTTCCGCCACGCCGCCCACGTGCGAAAACGCAGAGAGATCGACGTCGGAGGTGCCGGTTCCCAGCGAGAGCAGCTCGGGGTCAAAGTAATCTTCTGCCCACGCGCTCTGGCAGCTCATCAGCACGAAAAGGGCCAGCGAATGGCGCGGAATAGTGTGCGTGCCGTTTATCCTGAAACAGGAGGTTAATGTCTTACTCAAAATCGTTCCCTGCTGTGTTATGAATTATTCTCTGTCTGGCGCTGCACTGCGGTTTGCTGGCTGTCTTCGTCCACCACCTGCCACGTCACTTCTCCGCGCATGCCCGCTGATACGGGGTAACGCTGCTGCCCTTTCGGCGGCACCAGCCTGCGTAACGCTTCGGCCTCCAGCGGTTTCCCACCCACCGTCACCTGGCTGAAGTTGATGTAAAACGGCGTCGGGTTATCGACCACCAGCGCATCGTTTTGCAGGCTGAAGCGCAGCTGTTTCGCGGCACCTTTCACCCCCTCGTCGGGCAATCCCGCAGGCCGGTAAAACATCTTCATGTTGTTAACCACCGCGAGCACCAGCTGACCGCCGGTCTGGCTGGCTTTGTCCGGCATCGCGGGGATGCCTTTCACCGAAAGATAAAAGACCGATTCCCTGTCCTGCGGCAGCGTCATGCCCGTCAGTCGAATACGCAGCGTGAGCTGCTCGCCGGGGTCAAGGCGCTTGAGCGGCGGCGTGACCATCAGCGGAATGGCGTCGCCAGGCCCTTTGCTGTCACTTTCAGCGGCCGGTAATCCGGTGGTGAAATCCATCGGGCGGATCCACGACTGCATCAGATATGCGCGTCCGGTGTTGTTGGTCATCGACCAGGTGATGCCCTTCTTTTCCGCCGCGGGATAGACAATCCGAAACTGGTTTAGGGAAAACCCGGACGCGGTCTCCGGGGAGGCAAAACAGGGCTGCGCGCCTGTCAGCGCGGCCAGCAGCAAAATGCGTTTCATGTTGCCCCTCCACTTTTCACAGCGGCGTTGAAGAGCGGGCTGTTGCCGCCATAGTCATTAATCAGCGTCCATTGCGCCCGGCGGACGTTGCCCGCCGCAGGCAGGCTGATATGTGAAAATGGCGCGATCATGATCCCGCGGCTGGTGTCCACTTCTGCCTCATCAAAGGCCAGGCGCGAGAACGTCAGGTAATAGGGCGTCGGGTTGCTCACCTGCACGGTTGCCCCCCTATGCTGAAAACCTACCCGTCCCGCCGCCTCTTCCTGCGCTATCGCCAGCCCCACCGGGCGGTAAAACAGCTTGATGGTGTTCTGAATGCCCACGGAAACCCGCGCCGCCAGCGCAGCGTCGTCGCTCGCTTTGGGCTGGCTCATCGACGGCACGGCAATCGCGGTGAAATAAAAGACCGACTCACGATCGTCCGGCAGCGCGGCATCGCCTTTGCGCAAAATTCGCACCGCGTTTTTGCTGTGCCCTTCCAGGCGGAACAGCGGCGGCGTGGTGAGAAATGGCGCGGGCTCACGTCCGTTCGGGCTGGCGACGACCGCCGATTGCACCAGATACGGCAGGGTTCCGTGGTTTTGCAGGCTCACCGTCTGGGCGTTATCCGTGGACTGAAAAATGACGCGCGTCCGGCTGATGCTGATCCCGCCGTTTTCTGCGGTCGCGCCCTGAACCAGGGCCACCAGCAGTGCGGACACCAGCAGCATCCGGCGCACAATCAAAGAAACAAGATTCATGGAGAGCTCCTTACTGATACGCGAAATCAAAGGTAATGCTGGCGTTCAGCAGCCCGGATTTTGTGGCGGCATCGGTACACTGATTCCCGCAGGAGAGCGCCACTTTGAGCGGAATGGTGCTGGTGCCGCCGTTAAAGCTCGCGGCGTCTGCGGGGGCAGGAATGAACGTATTGTTCGCCACCACCACGCCCGCCGCCGTCACCAGACGCACGCCGTAATTCACCGCCTGAGAGGTAGCCTGGCGGAACAGGAAATCACCGGAGGCGGAATTGCCCGCGCCGGTCACGGTGATGCCGGGGCGCTGGACCGCACCGATAAAACCGGCGCATTGCGTCAGGGTGATCTCAAGCGCAAGCGGATCGGCCAGACTGAGGCCCTGGCGAATGTCAGAGGAGAGCACGGCGCCGAAATCAAGCGTCGCCGGGGCGGAAACCTGGCAGGTCGGGGCCTGAAAGGTGGCGCTGAACTGCACATCCGCCGCCGTCGCGCTGGCCGCCATCCCCATCAGCCACAGGCAAAGGGATCTCCTCAGGGCAATGAAATGCCCTGATAAAATGTTCAAATTTTTCATCGGGTTTGTCGGTTGAAAGCGTTAAGGAAAAATAAAGGCAAAGGTAATGCGGGCGTTGACGTTACCCTGCGTCAGCATCGGATCGCCTGCACTGCGCACCAGGCCGACGGAAAACGGCTGCACGGAGCTGCCCTGATCCTGAGCAATCGCCACGATGTCGCCGGGCGCGACGGTATCCGCCGCGTGATAGAAATCATTCAGGCTGGTGAGCGTCCCTTTTTTCAGCATAAAACCGGCGTATTTCGCCGTTGAGCTGGCGGCGCGGAACAGGCGCGTGTCCGTCAGCCCGCTCGATTCCCCGGTCACGCTCAGGGACGGCGATTTACCCTGCATTTCCACGCAGTTCAGGTTCACGCCCAGGGGCAGAATTTGCGCCGTGCCAGTGGCAAACTGGGTCACATCTTTCTGATCAAAGGTGATGCTGGCGTTATCGAGGGAGACCTGACAGCTGCCGTCGACGATATTGGCCTTAATCTCTGTGGTGGCGGCACTGGCCGCCGCGCCTGATAACATCAGCGTCATTCCGGCAAAAAGCGGTTTAATGAACGGCGCCACGGAACGCCTCCACGCCACCAAAATCGTTAATCGCCGCCCACTCTGCCTTCCCCTGCCCGACGCTGACCGGATAGGTATTTGCCGCAAACGGGGCCACCATGCTGGTGCCTTTGATGACGTCGAGTTTGATTTTTTTGCCGTCAATCATCAGCTTGTTCAGGGAGATGTAGTAAGGCGTCGGGTTCGTCACCTTCACGCCCTGGCCTGTACGAGAGAACTGTAGTTTCCCCATCGCCTCTTTCTGCGTCAGCGGCAAATTATCCGGGCGATAGAAGAGTTTCACCGTATTGCCGGTCGCCACCTGCAGGGTTCCGCCGACGGTATTCTCATTATTCCCCTGTCCGGCTTTCCCGGTCGGAATAGACATAATATTCAGATAAAAAACAGACTCCCGATCGCGCGGCAGTGAATTGGATTTTTTAACTATACGAATCTTATTACTGGCATCGGATTCAATACGAAACAATGCCGGGACAGGCATAAATACGTTGTCCGAAGATTTCGCTGAAAGGCTTTCTGAAATACCGACATTAATAAGGTAAGGTTGAGTATGCGACCGGTTATTAATGTCAACACTTTGACTGCTTTCGCTACCGGAAAATATCACGCGCGAAGTACCAATACTGATACTGGCGAATGCCGGTTGAAGGAATAAAAGGCTCAGGCTTAAAATAACGCCGGCCTGGTGATAACGCTTCATCATAAATTCTGCCCGTTCAATGAAAAGAGAGACCGCAAGTGCCTCTCTTTTTTATTCTCCGCGTCGCCCTCAGGGTGAATGCGGGCGACGGATTTGCTGCAATTAGTTGCTAACGTAGGAAATTTTAACCGGTGCGTTGTATGCGCCTGGCAGTACGTTTGCGGTATCCATCACTGCCATTCCGGCGGTGAAGGTGTAGCTCAGCGCGCCGTCTTCATCAGCCACAACCGGGATGCTGGTGTCGTTGGTGACCTGAGTGGTGTTGTCGGACTGCTTCAGCATAAAGCCCGCAGTCTGGGCAACGTCGCTCAGGAACAGGTTGTTGTCAGAACCCACCACGCCGCTGACCTGCAGTGCCCCTTCTTCGTCGGCATTACAGTTTTTCAGGGTCACAACCAGTGGTTCTTCGCCCACTTGTTGTTTCGCTGCGGTGAATTCAGTCTTGGCGAAAGAACCCACGTTCAGCGTTGCCGCACCGTTATTTGCCGTGACTTCACACGTGGTGGAAACAATATTCCCCTGCAGAGTCACATCAGCCTGAGTGGCCGCCTGAACGTGACCCACAAAACCCAAAACCAGAGCGACGGGCGCAAGGGCGATCATTTTATTCATTACTCAATCCTTCATTAAAATAGCGTTTGTTACGGTTAAAAAGAGTTATCTCAGCCTGCCGTGGCTGATGGAAAGATAATATAGCGTGACAGAATGGTTAACTATGGGAGGGGGATGATTTTAATGAAGGTCGTCGACTACAGGTGTAGGACGCTATTTATTTTCTGAATAATAGATTAGCTAATTCAAAAACTAACACGACGTGATTTAAAAATAAAGCCATCATATTGGATAGTGCTGGCCAGTTAAACACCTGAGGTTTTTCCGTTCACCTTATGTTCAGCAGAATATAATCGCTTAATCACCTGTGAACGTGACAAGGGGGCTGCGCGGCCCCCTTGTCAATCCCCGCGCCCCGCCATGAAATCGGTGCTTCGCACTGCGCTCACCTCCCGGCCATCTGCCTGCGGTCGGCTCGACTCGACTTCCTGTCTCGTTTCGCCTCTGGCCGCCATCCCTGGCGTCCAGCCCTTGTCATCCGGCCTCCGGTTCGCCGATTTCTGCGGGGACCCACACCGGTGCCACTTTCAGGCTGCTGTGAAGGTTGAGGGATCGTGAGTCCGGCTGAAAATCGCCGAAGCGTTTCCTGGAGGCCGGGTCGAGGCGCAGGGAAGCGCCGAGAGGGTGCGACCTGCATGGATGCAGGATCGCGCCCGACCCGATAGCCGCAAGGAATAAGCTGAGGGCACCGCGAAGCGGCGATTTTCTTTGCCGGGAGCCGGGGTTGCCAGGGTGGTGGCGATTGAGCCACCCTGGCACGTTCACCGCAGAGAGATGGACCGGAAGCAGAGGAACGAAAGTGAACGGAACAATTCCACTCATGCCATAAAGGTCCTGGGACAACCATTAATCACATCCGATGCTTTATTTAATGGCGAACAGAACGTGAATAACCGTCAATCGCCGCATTGAGAGCGCTAATCTGTTGCTCCAGCTGCATAACCCCCTTCTCAAGCGCGGGCGGATGAAGCCCGGCCGCCAGCTGATTCTCCAGCGTTTCGGCCAGCTCATATAACGGCGTCGCGCCCAGGAGCTGCATCGTGCCGTTGATGCGGTGCAAGTGGTGTTGCAGCACATCCCACTCTTCCTGCGCCAGCGCCTGAACGGCCGCCGCGACGTCTTTGTCGTTTTCAATCCGCGCCTGTTCAAGCATCTGGCACATCAGTTTCTTATCGCCAAGGCTGTGCGCTTCCAGCCCTGGCATGTCGATGAACGCCTCAAGCGGCGGCCCGTCCTCAGCCATATTCACCCCGCTCAGCGCTGCCTTGAGCTGCTGCAGCTCGATGGGTTTGAACAGACACAAATTCATACCCACCGCCAGGCAGCGCTCTTTTTCTTCCGTCTGCGCATTGGCGGTCAGCCCCCAGATCACCATATTCTGATTCAGCTCGCGCACCCGTTGGGTCAGGGTGATGCCGTCCATATTGGGCATGTTCAGATCGGTAATCAGCAGGTCATACTCCTGATTTCTGATCAGGTTCAGCGCCTGAAGGCCATCTTCCGCCTCGTCGACGTGATAGCCGAGAATATCCAGCTGACGGCGCAGCAGCAGGCGGTTGGTCGGGTTATCTTCAGCAATCACAATTCGAAGCGAGGCGGGGAGCGTCGCTTCCTGTTCGGCGATCAGCGGCACATCGGGCGCATGATCAGAGGTTTGCGTCACCAGCGTCACCATCATGGTGGTGCCCATGCCCGGCTGGCTGGTGATGCTGATCTGCCCCGCCATACGCTCCACCATTTCCCGGCAAATCACCAGACCCAGGCCCGAGCCAATCTGCCGTTTTCCCGACTCCGTCTGGCTGAAGGGCTTAAACAGCTGCTGTTGTTCGACATGGCTAATGCCCGCCCCCGTATCCCGCACGCTCAGCGTGAGATACACCCGCTCCTCGCCCATCGCCTGGGTGTGGGCCATCACGTCCACACCGCCCTCGGCGGTAAATTTGATGGCGTTGCTCAGGAGATTCGACAGCACCTGTTTGATCGCCTGCGGGTCAAGCCACAGCGTTTTCCCGTCTTCAAGACGGCAATCGACCGTGAGGCGCAGATTTTTCTGCCGCGCCAGCCCTTCAAAATTGGCGACCGTGGCGTTAATCACCGACTCCAGATCGACCCATTCCGGCGTCAGGGTAAAATTGCCGGACTCAATTTTCTCCATATCCAGCACATCGCCAATCAGCGCGATCAGGGTTTGCGCCGTGCTGTAGGCCAGTTGAATCGCCTCTTTGGTCTCTTCCGCGCTCTGTTTGCGGGTGGTCAACAGCTCAAGGAAGCCCATGATCGCGCTGACCGGGGTGCGGATCTCATGGCTCATGCTCGCCAGGAACTGGCTTTTGGCCTGATTCGCATCGATGGCTTTGTCTTTCTCCACCTGCAGCGCTTTCATCAGCTGTCGGGATTCGGTGATGTCCTGCCAGCCGCAAATCAGGATCGCAGGCCGGTTTTCCGGCATCAGGCAGAGCGTCAGCCAGTGAAGGATCTGGCGATTTTCGCCGCCATTATTGAGGGTCAGAGAATGGGTGATCACATGGCCGGGTGTCAGGCCCTGCTGAATCTCCGGCTGTACGGTGTAGAAAACATCCGCCAGCGGGCTGCGTCGGTCAAACAGAGAATAACTCATCGCCTCGCGCCGCTCAGCAATGAAGAATTCGCTGAACGCGCTGTTGTAACTTTCGAGCTCTCCTTCGAGGGTAATCACGTAGACCGGCACGGGAATGGAGTTCGATAAGGTCTGGCTGAACGTCAGCTGATAATTCAGCGCGGCCTGCGCGGCCTTGCCCCGCCCAATCGCCCGCAGGAGATACACGCCCCACAGCAGGCTGGTGATCACCAGCAAAATCGCCAGACCGATCACCAGGTAAAAAGGCCGGTTATACAGATTCCAGGTGCCGATTTTCACCTCTGGCGCTTTGATCCATTTCCCGGCCAGATTGAGGATCTCTTTAGGCGGAATGTCGTCCAGCGCCTTGTTCAAAATACTCTGCAGTTCAGAGGCGTCGCGCGGGATCGCAAACGCAATCTGCGCGGACGGTTCGTCCGGAATACGGGTGTATTTCATGGTGCCGGGGTAGTAGTGATCGATGATAAAACGCGACGCGAGCTGGGTAGACACCACGGCATCCACGTCACCGAGCATCAGCTTGCTGAGCGCGGTACTGGTATTCTCGGCAATCACCCACTCCACGCCCGGATATTTGTGTTTCAGTTTGTCCGTCAGCGGATGGTAGGCCGGTATCGCCACTTTGGAGCCCGGCGCGAGCAGTTCGTTTGGCCCCGAGGACGCCCGGGTCACCAGCACAAAAGGCGTGGCGATAAACGGATGGGTGAACAACATCTCCTCTTCGCGTTCGGCGCTGAACGTCGCCGTCGGCAGCACGTCCCAGCCGCCTTTGCGCATGATGTTGACCATATCCGTATTCGAGTTGGCGATCACCGGCTGGAACACCAGCCCCGTTTGCAGCTGGATCAGATTCAGGATGTCGCCCAGCAGACCGCGTATCTCCTGATGATCGTCGACCATGCTCATCGGGGCGTAGTAAGGGTTAATCAGTACGCGCAGCACCGGGTGTTTGGCAATCCAGCGCTCTTCCCGTGGCGTGAGTTTCATCGCCTTATTGAGAAACGAGATATTGCCGGTATCGACCCACGACTGGGCGATCTGTTTATGGGTCTGTTCTGTGAGGGAGCTGATAAAGGTATCAAGAATGCCGAGCAGCTGTTTCTGATCGGCCGGGACGATGAAATGATTTCCCGTCTGGGGTTCACGCCAGAACTTCACCATTTCCAGGGACTGATAAAAATCGCGTACCAGAATAAAACTGGAGGTCAGGTTATTCCCAAAGAAATAGTCGTTTTCGTGATTTGCCACCGAGGCCAGCGCCAGATAATTATCCGCATAGGAAGTAATGTGCGCCTTCGGAAAAACCATTTTAATAAACTGCTCGGACGGGTAGCCCTGCTTAATGGCCACCGACACTTCGTCCTTATCGTTTGAAAGCGGCTTCATCACATCTGCCTGACGCGTGACAAGCGTAGGGTAAGCCCGGATCAGCGGCAGTGAAGCGGAGAAACCCGCATCCAGGTCGCTCTCTCCGGCGGGCGACGTCAGAATAATATCCGCCTCCCCGGCCTTGAGCGCCCTTAAAGCCTGATCCAGATCGGCGTAATGCTTAATCACCACCTGGATTTGCAGGGAGTTTTCCATCAGCAGCAGGTAGTCCGCGTTCATTCCCCGGTAACGTCCGGTCGTCGAATTCATACTCAGCGGCGGCGTTTCCTGCCCGTACACTGCTATGGTCAGGGAGCGTTTTGCCGCCAGCCACAGCAGATCGTAATGGCCCAAGGGCAGCGCGGGGGTAAACACCTGATTATCGCTGGCAAGCTGGAGCGTCGCCGGTTCAGGGCTGGCTGAACGCGCCGGAACACTCAGGATAAACAGCAAAAACAGCCCCGCGATAGCGCGCATGATCATGGTGTTAGCCAATCGCGTTACGCTGCGCAAAGGAGAATAGTTCCATCAAGGATTTGCAGTTCAGCTTCTCCATTAAACGGCTTTTATAGGTGCTCACGGTTTTATTGCTGATACACATTTCCGCCGCGATTTTCATATTGTCATCGCCATTGAGAATATAGCGCATCACTTTAATTTCCTGGCTCGACAGAGACTGTAACATTTCCTGTTCCGAGGAAAGGCTGCCCATGAACGACTGCAGTGATAACGGGAAATAACTGTAACCATTTTGCGCCGCGTGGACCGCCGCAATAATATTGGTCATGCCCTCTTTCTTACTGATAAAGGCATTCGCTCCCGCGTCGGCGCTGCGTTTGCCATAAAAAAGATCGTTCTTGGCAGAGACCACAATAATAATCCGGCTGAACGCCTGCTTGCGCAGTTTCTCCACCACTTCAATACCGCTCATCACCGGAATATCGACGTCGACAATCACCAGATCCGGACTGTGCTCACCGACAAGCTGTAACGCCTGCGCGCCGTCTCCGGCTTCCGCCACGACGGTGATGCCCTCATTTTCGAGCAGATTTTTAATCGCCATACGAGCCAGCGGATGGTCATCAACGACGATAGCATGTAACTTATTGGTTTTAGCCATCTTAGCTCCTTATTAGCTTCATTTTTCTGGTTCCTGACTCACCGGTTTTCGCCCACAAGACAACGCACATCACCGCCCCTGATGGCGTAATTATAACGTGCCGCAGGAGGATGAATGTTTTTCACAAACCTTTATTATTTAGTGATTCGAATGGACGTCGAGTCGAAGAAGTCTACCGTTTCGGGAAGACGATTTCTATTAGCATTAAAATAAAGTGTATCACGGCATGCAGGAAAACATCGCGCTTGCGAAAAGTCGTTAAGGAAGGGTTTAAAATAAACTTATGTCAATTTTTTACCCATTGTTTTACAAAGAATTAATTCATCAGGGATTTCACGTGTAGGATATCCCCTGCAAAAGTTTCCGATGTGTCTCCTGTATTTCATCCGCATGGATGATTAACCTGACTGAATATTATTATCACATTCTGTTCAGCAGGACTGGATACACTCTCGCATGGACAAATTACACGGAGCCAGCGTTAGTTTTGGCAAAAAACACCCGCAGCGAAAAAGTAAAAAAAGAATGATATGCGCCCTGCTCATTATCATTTTTTATTTTATTTGCAGCTTCGGGCCAGATATTAGTTTTCGCACGATGCCAGACACCAGCGATGCCTATATTACCGGTAATCCTGTCTTTATTTTCTCAGAAACTGGGGGTCGCGTGGCGGCCATCGCACCAGTCAACAGTGACAGAGTTCGTAAAGGCGATATTCTGCTGCAGCTGGAAAATGCCCGCGAAGAGCGTCAGTTTAAAAAAGCCGAACAAAGCCTGCTGGAGACGGAAAAAGAGACCCAGGAGCGCTACATCGCCGACAGCCAGAATAATGCCCAGATTCTCCATGCCCAGATGACCTACCAGCAGGCGCTGATTGAGTATAACCGCCGGTTACAGTCGATAGGCCCGGCGGCCATTTCGCAGGACGATCTCCGACAGGCGCTTAAAAACGTCAACAGCAGCAAAGCGGCGCTGGATATCGCCATTCAACAGTACCGCCGGAATTTGCTCTGGCTTCGCGAGGCGGATATCTCGCAGCAAAAGCTGATAGTGCAGGCCAGAGAGGCCCTGCAAAAAGCCGCTGAGGCGCTGGATCGCACGCGGGTGCGAAGCCCCGTGAGCGGGTATGTCGCGCACCGGAATGTGCACACGGGTTTACACGTCAGCCCCGGGCAAACGCTGATGACCATCGTCCCCGCCGACCAGATGTGGATTAATGCCAACTTTACTGCCGCAGAGATCGCTGACGTCCGCGTCGGCCAGAAAGCGGTGATTCTGACGGAGATGTATGGCAACAAGGTGGTGTTCGACGGTCAGGTGGAGGGGTGGGATCAGGATGCCGACGCCGCGCTGTCCGCCCTCAGCAGCGCAGAAAAATGGATCAGTGAGGTGCAAAAAATTCCCGTGCGGATCTCCATCAATCCGATGCAGATGAGCCAGTATCCGCTAAGGATTGGGGTTTCTTCGAGGGTGAAACTGCTCGACCGCCGCACTCGCAGCGCGCACTTTTCGCTGGTGAGAAAAGGAATCAACATCCTGCGCGCATACCGGAAGTATTTGCTGGAAGATTAATGGACTCTGACTGAGTACTCGCGGTGTTTTATTAACTTATCTATACTCCACCTCACCTTTTCTCAATGCCTGAGGCCCTCTGTGCTCGCCACTATTCTCGTCGCGGTTGTTGCCGCCATCCATCTCTATGTTCTGGTTCTGGAAATGTTTTTATGGAATACCCCAACCGGTCGCAAGGCGTTTAACCTGAGCGAAGATTTTGCCCGTGAAACCCGCGTTCTGGCCGCCAATCAGGGCCTGTACAACGGCTTTCTGGCGGCAGGTTTGCTGTGGGGATTATGGCTCGGCGAAAGCGGCGTTCCGGTCACCTTGTTCTTCCTGACCTGCGTACTGATTGCGGGTGTTTTTGGCGCGATAACGGCCAGCCGGAAGATCCTCTATGTTCAGGCGCTTCCGGCGCTGGTTGCGTTAATTGCTTTGCTGGTGCGTTGAGGTTAAGGGTTAATGTTGGCGTTGTTTTAAAGGCGACGGTGCATAATGTGTATGCAGATGGGGTGTTTGCTATTTGTTTAGCGTCATCACTCCAGGCGCATGTCTGCTTTGTTTCAGATATGGACTTGTTGGTATTGTCAGTGGGAAGGTATTTCATCAGAATGATGACTGCCTTTAAGCATGAGCATTTTTAATGCAGTCACAAACCATTGAATCTCGCTCCACCCGGGTTACTGACTCACGGAATAAAAGAATGCACGAGATCGAGCTATGCGTACACATCAGCTGAATAAGTCCCGTAAACTTTATCGCAGCGTCAACACGACTACGCGGCACCATTCTAATAATCCAGGTGCTGAGTATCGTTGGGAACGCAATCGTAAAAAAGTCGGAGATGAGCTCCTGGCAAAGCGCGAGACAATGCATGGCAGACAGAAGCGTGGCCGAGACTACACACCATTGTTTTATTTTCTGATCAAAGCGATTGGCAAATCGTGGGATGAAATATTCAGCGAAGTATGTGGACGTCTTGATACCACCGAGCCTGTATTCTGGCTGGTCGCGCTACATGAATATCAGAGAAGGGATTTGGTCTGCATTGGCGAAAGCAGTTTTTTCCCGGGTCTGTTTGTTGATGAGAATGGAATTCTGCAACAGGTAAACCCTTCAATTACGAAAAATGACGTTAAGGTGACTTGCCGTTGCTGCACACACACTTATATAGGTGAACCTGTGCCCTGGATAGATTGAGTGGCAACATATCCTATCCTGCCAAGGATGCGGCCTTCCTCAGCAATGAGAGCGTTTGCAAACTTCCCCTCCTCGCTTAATGCAGTCCTTCAGCGCTACGTCTGCTTCGTGCCAGAAGCGGACGTAGTTATTCACATAAACAGTGACCTAAAATACATACGAACAGATGCAGGTCTGTAAAATAATATATTTTTATATGTGATTTATAGGGTGAGGTATTTGTAAGTTGATAAAATTTTCATTGAAAACGGAGTGTTACTTCATCCATTGCACGAAAGAAAGAACGAGTGTATCCAGTTTGGATCCAGGGCTCTTGAAAAACATCTCTCGCATGCGCCCCAAACCAATTATTTAGTATAATCAAGCGTCTTTCTTTTTGTTGTATTTTGAATGCCTCACCTTCACCCCCAAGTGTTTTAATAATTTCAATTACCCTTTCTTTCTCTAAGGGGTTATTCTTGCACCCAATGATTTCACCGTTGAAATAAGGAATGTTCATGTTGCTGCATTTAGCTACAAGAGGAATGTCATAGATGCCTTGCTGATCTATTATTAAATTCCCGTTACGATCTTTGTAAGTGATTGGTGTGATTTCTAATTGGAATGATTTACCTGATGCTAATTCTATGAAATCGTGAAATCTTTCCCATTTTGAAAATGGAATCCAGTAAAAATCACCAGGGTTCTTATAGCCTAAAAACATATTGTAAATGCCTACTGTTCTAGGTGAGAAAATGCAATCATCAAGAATTGTACCATCAGTATGAAACCCAAGATGTTTTTCTGGTGAGAAATATTTAATGCCTTTTTCTTCTAATAATTTCGCTCCACGTGAGGATGCATTGTAAATGCTGAAATCTAACTTTGTGTTTTTATCAACTTTCGGTGTGAATATATTTCTAATTAAAAATAAAGCCAAAAATGCACCAAACCATATTCTTTCCTTTATATTAATGTTGATTTTTGGTTCTGGGATGTCGATCACGGCGATCCCCAAATCTCTATCGTTAATTTTATTTTTAACAGTTGTTATGAGTTCATCCCAATCTGCTGAATTTGAGAATAATTCTTCTTTGTTGCCAAGATCAGAAAAAGAGCCGCTAAGTTTTTTATTTTTCACAAGAAAGTCAAAAATAGTTGTCGACAAAGCATTTGGAAATGTCAGTGTTGATGTTTTCAACATATCCATACTTAACATCCTTATAATTTAACGTCAATGGGAATGGAATATAGAACTGAAATAAACTTAAGGTTTTTTCTTGGGGGTGTTTTCTTTTGCCGATTTATCTAGAGGGGTTGCCACATTACATTCAGGAGCATTAGTATATTCAGGGAGCACATCCATTAAAGATTCAATGGCTGCTTGTGCTTCTTTAATAGAGTCGAGTGCAGTTTTCAACTCTTTCTGAATGTTATGTTTTTTGACCATGTTAAAAACCTCTTTCTGATTTAAAACACTAAGATTTTACTTTATACAAAGACTAGATAATCCTTTAAAAATTGCAAGTTTTGAGATGTTTCTTACATTTTTTGAAAAATAACTAAAAGAATGCCAACAGCACTTAACTTACTGATTTTCCGTACAGGGAACGTCAATGGAAGTAGTCTCAAAATCTTTTAGCAAGATAATGTACGTATAAGAAAGTCTTGATTTTATTCACTAAAAGAACGATTGAGTCACAAGGATTATATCATCTAAGCTTCCGCTTTTCGCTCGCAGCAGACATCGTGGCACTCCAGGCGGTCCGCTTTGTGCTAGGGGCGGACATTATATTAGTGGGGAGAAACCTGCTCCCCACTTTTGTTGATGATGCTACGCACAACCCCGTGTTAATTTGTTCTGGGTGTCCTGTTTAACCAGAGCAAAACTCCGACGCCTCCCAGACTGAACAGAGAAATGCTGTACAGAGCAGTAAAAGCACCAAAATTCTGCGCTATCACACTGGTTATACCGGTAGAAATAGCCGCGGTCAGAACCTGTCCGCGCCATGCAAGTGCACTGGCTTTGGCGACCTGAGTTTCTGCGAAGTTCTTAAGTACGCCGAACGTACCTAAAGCAAAAACAATATTCGAACCCATGTGTGCACTGAAAATCATAATAAGCCCGGCGTACGGAAAGCCGGCGGACAAAGGTAATAAAAAATAACTACAGATGTATCCGCCCAGGCATAGCAACAACAGCCTGTTATTAGCGGAATAGCGCTGCAATTTACCAGCATTAAGTATTAGCGGGCCGCAGAGTTGTCCGAGGCTGCGCGCAAAAAGCAGCGGCAGTGCCAGCTCGGCTGACTCTTCTGGCCTTATTTCCTGTGCAAGAGCAGGTAAAAGCGCCATTGCGGGAGAACCCACAGCTGCTAGGGCAGGTAAAAGCATAACGCTTCGTTTTTGCAGGGGAGATAAACATCGCCAGAATAACTTATGCGTGTCAGGCACCGCTTTTTCAGGTTGCAGCTCCATCGCCTGAAAAACAGAGGCTGACATCAGAAGCAAAGCAGCAGAAGCGACAAAACTCACGGCATCAATGGCAAGGAGATTCAAAGGAGAAATCTGGTCGAACAGTAAAACGCCCAACCCGGTACCCAGCAAAACCTGTGAGGCAAAAATTATCGTTTCCATGGCGGTTGCTGCAGGTAGTTCGTCATGCGGTAATCCGCGTTTAAACAGCAGCGTTAGAGCTGGGTAACTCATGCCGCTGAATAGCGCTTCCGAACACTGCACCGCAAGCAGAGCCGGAACGTTATGATGTAGCAAACCATATAGCGGAAAAATAAGTGCAAGCAGGCCGAGCAGCTCTGTAAAAATCAGGATACGGAGTGGTGAAACCTTCTTACACAGGGCTTCGCCCAGGATGCTCCCTATAAAACTGGGCAGCATTGACAGCATATAAACCATCGTCAGAGTCGCAGGAGAAGCCTGCCAGTGTAAAAGTTGTCCAAAAACAATTACCTGAGTAAGTCCATTACCAAGGGATGACAGGATATAGGCAAAACCAAGGAAGCGCAGCCAGTCATGACTACGCAGTGCGCGAAAAAGCGCAAGCAGCAAAGTATTCATGCGGAAAGATTCTCACCTTAAATAACAGAAGCCCACACAGCCCACAGGCAATGCGGAAAGCAAAAACTGTTAAAAGACAGAATCTTTACATTGGATAATTTACTTTCATGGAAGCAGATACGACATTGTATCACACAAAAAGCAGGCGGTATTCCCGAAGCCTGAGCGTCCGCTTCTCGCTCTCAGCGGACTTTCACCCCGATTACCCCATCCCTTCCATCCCAAAAGCTGCAATCTCAAAGCCCCAACTCTATACTCAGGAACTTCTTATAAAGATTCCACTATGAGGTTTTCGTCATGACTGCTTTTCATCAACTCACTGCCACCAGCCTGCAAGGCCAGCCCATCCCTATGGCCGACTATGCGGGTAAGCTGGTTCTGGTGGTCAATACGGCCAGCCAGTGTGGCTTCACACCGCAATATGCAGGCCTGGAAATGCTCTACAAGAAGTACGCCGCCCAGGGGCTGGTGATTCTTGGTTTCCCCTGCAACCAGTTCGGTAAGCAGGAGCCCGGTAGCGCCGACGACATCGCTCAGACCTGCCACATCAACTACGGAGTGACTTTCCCGATGTTCGAGAAAGTAGACGTCAACGGCGCCGCCGCGCACCCGGTATTTCGTTATCTCAAAGAAGCCTTGCCTGGCGTATTGGGCGGGCGGATCAAGTGGAACTTCACGAAATTTCTGATCGGACGCGACGGCAAACCGCTCAAGCGGTTCGCACCGTTCACCACTCCGGAGAAAATGGAAGCCACAATCCTGGCGGCCCTTGAAAGTAAGGAGCTCGGAAAAACATAAATGCCCTATCGGGCATTTATGTTTTACTTACGACGATTCTGATATAGCGGGTTAACATGCCGCGTTAAACACACATATTAATGGGCAAACAGCGCAATCAGAATAATGATGGGAATGGGGACGCCTAAAAAAAACAGTAATAATGAGCGCATTTTAAACCTCTCGCATAATTAGAAATTATAAATCACGTTGACGGCCACCGAAGGTCGCACACAAGCTGGCTACGAAGGCACCCGCCAGCAGAGAAATGAATGTCCAGAGCATGAGATAGCTCGTGGTTTTACGTGCGGCATCAGCAGCCTGCTGCGCTTTTTCCTTCGCTTCTTTTAACTTAGCCTGAGCTTTGTCATAGGTGCTCTGTACCCGCTGTTCAGCCTCTTGCTGGCTGATACCCGTATTTTGAGCAATCAGTCGGGCGACATACTGACGATCGTCCTGGGGTAAGGCGCCGGTGGTAATGCTGTTGGCAAAGATACCGGTCACCTCACCTAACTGTGCAGGCGAAACGGGTTGATGTGATGGCGCGACAGGAGCCGCAGTTGGCGAAGCGGGATCGGCTGCGCCGTTTGCCGGTGTGGCAGGATTGCTCGCCCTGAACAGCGAGTTAACGAAATAGTTCATTGACGAACCGGGCCCTGCGGACGGCCCGTTCGCCATACTCGCTGCGCCAGCCGCCGTGGTCGCCGCGGCCCCTCCGGCAACGGTACCTACGATTTTAGCGCCCCCTCCCACAATAGCCCCCACCGTGCTCGTTAACAGCGCAGCAGAGACCAGCGCCGCCACCGCCCAGGCCAAAAAACCATGTGCCGTATCGCGGAAGTACACTTCGTCGGTGTGGGTATCGACCCATTTCGTGCGTAGTCGTCCGGCCAAATAGCCACCCATACCCGACGCCACAATTTGCGTGAAGGTCAGCCAGGCGATAGCCGCGATACCCACCGTACCGGCGTCAAGCCCGCGACTTTCCCATGGCGAAACGGACGTGAGCCCTAAACCGGCGCCCAACATCAGCAAAATCAAAGAGAGGGATGCCGCTGCTGCCGCACCGGCAAAGATGGCACCCCAGGATACGGCGCTGCTGCTCGCGGCAGGCAGAGGCAGACGCGTATCGGGATACGACGTGTTAACTGTGGACTGTTCGTGAATGTGAGTCATAGCTGTTGTCCTTGAATTAATCTTTGCGTTCGGAACCAGGAACTGATTGATGAAACAGGAAACATTACCACCTTCAACATTGAGGCTCTTCATGAGCCAAGTGATGCAATTGATAAACAGAAAGGCTGAAAACATAAACAAACGAAATCGAAAAAATCACAGTGGAAATTTATTCCACGCACTAAGGATAGTAGATAATTTCGCGCCAAATGGATTTTAAACTTTAAACATCCGTTACCATTTGAGATGGCGGATTTTATAGTGGGTCTAAAAATGACCAGACGGCGTGAAATCCCTTCCGGTTCACTGCCCCATAAACCTTAGTATTACTGCGTGTTTATTTGCGCTGAGTTAACAGGTGGCTTGTTTTTTGAACAGATGTACTCACGTTGGGTGGCGATCAAATAACGGCATCGCTCTTGCCCGATCAATTTTAAAAAAAAGAAAACCTTTAACCTGTTGATTTTAATGAGTTAAAATATTGGCAAAGTGATTACGTTAACAATAGCCCTGGCGGATATGTAAATAGCACAGTAACTAAATTATAATTCTTTAACATCCGGTTGATATTCGAGGTCAAAAATGCGGTTAATTGTCATGCTGTTAAGCTTTGCGCTCTCAACACAGGCCTGGGCGGGTGAACTTTCCAGACCTGCCGGTAAAATCCTTTTAACGCTGTCTGGTCACATCGAAAATACCAATGAAGATGGCAAAGCCGTTTTTGATCTCGCAAGCCTTGAGAAACTGGGTATGGTCAGCTTCCAGACCACTTCCCCCTGGTATGATGGCCGCACGACCTTCACGGGTATTCCACTGCAAAAACTCATGGATTATGTCGGGGCGAAAGGATCTGTTGTTAAGGTCACTGCGCTCAATGACTACACCACGGAAATCCCGCTCAGTGATTTTAAAAAATACAACGTTATCCTGGCGTTAAAAGTCAACGGAGAATATATGCGCATCCGTGATAAAGGCCCGCTGTTTGTGGTTTACCCCTATGACAGCATTCCTGAGCTGAATAATCAGATTTATTATTCCAGGTCAGCGTGGCAGGTCAGCAGAATGAATATTGAGTAAGGGGTCAGAAGACCAACATGAACAGAATTCTGGCTGGCATCATCTGTTTCCTTTTTATATCTACAGGGTATATCTCTTTCCTTGTGCATGAGAGGCAACAGGAGTTACAGAAACTGACGCACTACGCCGCGTCGTGGTCTGCTGCACAGCTGGTTTCACAATATTACCGGTTCGAATCCCTGCTGGGTCTTTACGCTATCGATGAAACGATGACGCTCGATGATGTGCGCATGCGTCTCGATATTATGCTCAGCCAGAGTGATTTAATGAAACAAGGCGATCTGAGCAATTACATTGAAAGCAGTAAAGCCCATCATGAACTGGCGGTCCAGCTTGAAAAGACGCTGGATTATCTGGATGTTCATCTTGAGAAAATGAATCGTTCCGAGCTGCAGGCCTACCTGCTAACCATGCACACCCTGGATCCACAGCTGGCTCGTCTCTCTTCCGGCGCTTTAGACAAAGATATCAACACCATTAATGACGCCAACCTCAAGATTAAAACCCTGTACTATATTTACTCAGCGACCTCGGTATTGCTGATAATAATGAGTGCGATACTGGGTGTGCTGATTTACTTCCAGAACAGAAATATTCTGAAGGCGCATCTTCAGGTGAAAAGCCTTGCTGATGCCTTACAGGAATCGAAAGAAAAACTACAGGTCCAGAATGCAAAACTGGAGTATGACGTTTACCATGACTCTCTGACGGAGATGAATAACCGCCATTATTTCTGGGAGAATTTAAATGAAACCATCGAGCGCGCAGTTAAAAACAATAATTCTGTCAGCGTGATGTTGTTTGATTTGGATCGGTTCAAAGAGGTTAATGATACCTACGGTCATGATGTCGGTGATATGTTATTACGCCAGATATCACAGCGTCTGACTTCAATGGGCCTGACTTCCGATACGCTTTATCGGTTAGGCGGGGATGAGTTTGCGTTTCTATCGAGTGGCCTGACGGAGAGCAGCGCCGTCTCACGAGCCCAAAAAATATGCGATGCGATCAACCAGCCCTACACGATTTATAATACGATTATCAATATTACCACCTGTGTCGGCATTGTTATTTCAGACACTGAACGCCGCTCCGACTATCTCTATAAATTTGCCGATCTGGCCCTTTATGAAGCCAAAAAAGAAGGCGCTGGCAAAATAAAAGTCTTCCGCCAATGGATGTTAGATAAACTACAAGAAAGCCGAACCCTTGAGCATGATATGGCCCTGGCGATAGTGAATAAAGAATTCGTGGTTTATTATCAGCCTATTGTTGATTCTTTCAGCCAGGAAATTTACAGCTATGAAGCCCTTATTCGCTGGAAACATCCTCTGAAGGGCCTCCTTTCGCCGGACAGCTTTATCCCTGTGGCGGAAAAAACAGGAATGATTAACGAGATCGGGAAATCGGTGCTTGAAATGGCCTGCCGCGAAGCCGCTTCCTGGGCGATTCCGGCTAAAATTTCAGTCAATGTTTCTCCTGTCCAGCTGGGCAGCAAAGCCTTTGCCGGAGTCGTGCTCTCTATTCTGAACGAAACGGGACTTGCGGCTGAGCGTCTTGAACTGGAAGTGACTGAATCTTCTCTCTTTACTGAGAGCAATACGCCGATGAATACGCTTAACAGACTCCGGGCGCTGGGGGTGAAAATTTCTATCGATGATTTTGGGACCGGTTATTCTTCTCTGTCGCGCCTCAGCAGGCTTGCCTTCGATAAAATCAAAATAGACAAGTCCTTTGTGTATTCATTATCGACACAGCAAGACGCCCTGAATATCATCAGGCTCATTACCGGTATGGCGAAATCCCTCAACATGAAAGCCGTTGCGGAAGGTGTTGAAACGCAGGAACAGCTGGAAAGCCTTAAAGCGCTGGGCTGCGATTTCGTGCAAGGCTATCTGTTCGGTAAACCTCAGCCTTATGTAGATGAGAAAATCAGAAACGGCTCAACGGAAAATATTCCTCGTGCCCGCTCTGTATAGGTTTAGATTTGTGGCGAATCAGGCTCAGAAAGATGCTGTATGTCATCACTCATCGCCTGTAGCTCATTGAACAGTCTCGCCAGATGGAAACCATCGCACACGGAATGATGAACCTGAACGGCAAGAGGCAATAATACTTTGCCATCCTGCGTGTAGTATTTTCCAAGCGTGAACATGGGAGCAAAAAAGTTCTGCATATTAGCCACGTTGATATTAAAGCTGGTAAAACTGACCCAGGGAATACCCGATACGAAAAACATATTTTCCCGTGACTCTTCTTTAGGCCAATAAGCCAGGTTATTACCGTAGCGCGCAGTGTCTTCTGCATAAACGTTCTGGAAGTGATGAATATTTCCATCGTAGTGACTCCATAATGACGAAAAGGTCTCCGTTTCATGATGGAAAATGGTATAGCTGGGATGGACTTCATTCCATATGACAAGCTCATTGTTCTTCATGGTCATTCGGAATTCCGTGTGATTATTGACGACCTTAGAGATAAGAAAAATAATAGTAGGATAAAACTTCCAGCCTTTTTCCTTAGAATATTTTAGCAGCGTGGTAATATCGATCATCACGGTCTGGTTAATGGTACTTTGCGCAAACGACTGAAACACCTCAAAATGCTCTTTCCTTGCCCAACGCGATAAGTCAACAGGGGTATATTCTGGGGTTGTTTTTTTCATTTTTTAACCTTTGATGATATATCAGATGTTAGTGTTTTATGAATCAAGAAAATGGTCAGTGGTCCAAATTACTTTTAAAGTGAACGCATTGGCTTCCATAATTATACAGCAGAATCAGGCATGATTTTTCTCCACCATTCAGGTTTCATATCCTGAAATGAGTGAGAGTCTGGCGAAAACAGAGCGCATTCATTGTGGTCAAAAATGCCGCTGAGCAAAGCAATCACCGGATTGTCATCGATAGCGCCGATGGAGCTGCCACATCTGGCGCAAAATGCTCTGGATGAAGCCGCAGATGAGCGGTAGAGAGAAGGCGCGCCCCCTTCCCCCGTCCATTCAACATCTGACGAGTGGAATTCAAGCCATACTGCGGTCTGACAGCCAGAATGCTTCTGGCACATATCGCAGGAGCAGGAATGAGAGGAAGCCGGGTTAATCGCTGTGAATCGGATAAACCCACATAAACATCCACCTGACAATTTCATATCCATATCAGCTGATACCCTATCATCGCTCAGAGAATGTTAAAGATAGCATTGTCAGCTTATCGCTCATAGCGGACCCTATGACCTTGCTTTCTGTCCGCACTGTGCCAGAAGCAGTCATTTTCGCGCAAGCATAAAACTCGAGTGTCCTGTGAAACGAATCTGTCGTCACTGCAATCGGGTACAGGCAGCAAGGGGACCGGGGTCTCAATTTGATGTTCGATCACGAATGCCGCAGATTGCTTCAAAATAATTACCGTATTTGTTATATTGTTGTTTATTGCTTATTCACCTCTGCGGTGCCAAAAAGAACAAGATTCACCGCAACCCAGGACAGAAAAATGCTAGATTACCGCTTCCCGACAGCTTTGCAGATGGTTCTCAGCGTAGCGATGGCGGAGCAATTGGGTGAACGTTCGACGAGTGCTATTCTGGCCTACGGGCTGGAAGCAAATCCGAGCTTCATCCGCAAATTGATGGTTCCCCTCACGCGTGACGGCATTATCGTCTCAACGCTTGGCCGTAACGGCTCAATTCATCTTGGTCGCCCGCCGGAAGAGATCACCCTGCGTGACATCTACCTGTCGGTTATCGAAGATAAAAAGCTGTGGGCGTCGCGCCCTGATGTTCCGGCCCGCTGCGTGGTCAGCGCGAACGCCTGCTGGTACTTTAAGTCGATCTCTGAAGAAGCTGAGCAGGCCTCGTTAGCGGTATTAGCCCGTCATACCGTGGCAAGCGCCCTGGATGCGGTGAAAAACGCCGATACTAGCGGATGTGATCCGCTCCCAGAGCTTATAGCCCAGTATCAAAAAACGTCTTAACGCTTTCCCTGTTGCGAAAAAAAACCGAAGTAATGCTTGCCCCAAGACCTTTATAGCATCAGTGGAATTGTTCCGTTCACTTTCGTTCCTCTGCTTCCGGTCCATCTCTCTGCGGTGAACGTGCCAGGGTGGCTCGATCCCCCCCTGGCAACCCCGGCTCCCTCAACCTTTACAGCCGTCTGAATGTGGCACCGGTGTGGGCCCCCGCAGAAATCGGCGAACCGGAGGCCGGATGACAAGGGCTGGACGCCAGGGATGGCGGCCAGAGGCGAAACGAGACAGGAAGTCGAGTCGAGCCGACCGCAGGCAGATGGCCGGGAGGTGAGCGCAGTGCGAAGCACCGATTTCATGGCGGGGCGCGGGGATTGACAAGGGGGCCGCGCAGCCCCCTTGTCACGTTCACAGGTTAAGACGCCATTATATTCTGCTGAACATAAGGTGAACGGAACAACCTCAGATGCTTAATGGACCAGCAACTCTTCCCTTTCCACTTTACCGCGCGTCACGAATTTACGCAGCGTCACGTAGAACACCGGTGTCAGGAACAGACCAAACAGCGTCACGCCCAGCATCCCGGAGAAGACGGTGATCCCGGTCACGCCGCGCACTTCCGCACCTGCACCGTGACCCAGGATCAGCGGTATCGTCCCGGCAATAAAGGCGATGGAGGTCATCACGATCGGGCGTAAACGCAGGCGGCAGGCCTCCAGCGCGGCTTCCATAATACCCTTGCCCTGCATTTCCAGCTCGCGGGCAAACTCCACGATAAGAATCGCGTTTTTACAGGCAAGCCCCATCAGTACCACCAGCCCCACCTGCACGAACACGTTGTTATCGCCCCCGGTCAGCCAGACGCCAAACAGCGCGGACAGCATCGTCATCGGAACGATAAGGATCACCGCCAACGGCAGCGTCCAGCTTTCATACAGCGCCGCCAGCACCAGGAACGCCAGCAGCACAGCGACCGGGAAGACGATCAGCGCCGTGTTACCTTGCGTAGCCTGCTGGAAGCTCAGGTCTGTCCATTCAATGTTCATCCCGTTTGGCAGGATCTGGTTCGACATGCCTTCGAGCTGCGTCATAGCCTGTGTGGACGAAAGCACGCGAGGGTCGGCATCGCCAATGAGATCCGCCGCAGGATAACCATTGTAGCGAATCACCGGATCCGGCCCGTAGGTGGTCGTGATGTTCACCATACTGCCGATCGGCACCATTTCGCCCTGGTTATTCCGGGTGCGTAAATTAGCAATATCTTCCACGCTGTCGCGGAACTGGCCATCGGCCTGCGCCATCACGCGCCAGGTTCGCCCAAACTGGTTGAAGTCATTCACGTACGACGAGCCCAGATAGGTTTGCAGCGTCCCAAAAAGATCGGTCAGCAACACGCCCTGCGCTTTCGCCTTATCACGATCGACCTGCACATCCAGCTGCGGCACGTTAGCCTGGTAGGTCGAGATCGGGAAATGCATCCCCGGCGTTTGCATAATCGCACCCGACATCGAGTTCACCGCGTTTTGCAGCGCGCCATACCCAAGACCCGCACGATCCTGAATGTACAGCGAATAGCCCGACCCCTGACCCAGCCCTAAAATCGGTGGCGGCAGGATGGAGAAACCGAAGCCCTCCTGAATTTGCGCGATTTTTGCGTTGATCTCAGCGTTAATTTCCGCCGCAGAGTGTTTACGCTGATCGAAGGGTTTCAGGCCAAAGAAGACCGTTCCGGTATTCGGCGTATTGGTGAACTGCAGCGCATTCAGCCCTGGAAACGCCACCGCATAGTCCACGCCTTCGGTATTCATCCCGATTTCGCTCATTTTGCGGATCACCGCATCGGTGCGCGCCAGTGACGAACCTTCCGGCATTTTGACGCCGCCAATCAGGTACAGCTTGTCCTGCGTCGGAATAAAGCCGCCGGGTACCGCTTTAAATATCACTCCCGCCGCACAGAGCAGCAGCAGATAAACCGCAAACACCGCGCCGCGTCGTCCGAGCGTTTTGCCCACCAGCCCCTGATAGCCGTGCGAGCTGCGCTGGAAAAAGCGGTTAAACGGACGGAAAATCCAGCCGAACAGACGGTCGATAATCCGGGTCGGAAAATCTTTCGCTGCGCCGTGTGGCTTTAACAGCAGGGCCGCCAGCGCCGGAGAAAGCGTCAGCGAGTTGATGGCGGAAATCACCGTCGAAATCGCGATCGTCACCGCAAACTGTTTGTAGAACTGCCCGGTGACGCCCGAAAGAAATGCCATCGGCACAAACACCGCGCACAGCACCAGCGCAATCGCAATAATCGGCCCCGAAACCTCACGCATCGCCTGATGCGCCGCCGCAAGGGGAGTCAGGCCCTCTTCGATATTTCGCTCGACGTTTTCCACCACCACGATGGCGTCGTCCACCACGATACCGATAGCCAGTACCAGCCCGAACAGACTCAGGGTGTTAAGTGAAAAACCCAGCAGGTAGAGAATGCTGAACGTCCCCACGACAGAGACCGGCACCGCGATCAACGGAATGATCGACGCGCGCCAGGTTTGCAGGAACAGAATCACGACCAGAACCACCAGCACCACCGCTTCCAGCAGCGTTTGTACCACTGCACGAATGGAATCGCGTACAAAAACGGTCGGATCGTAAGGTGCCGCCCACTTCATATCAGCCGGGAAACGCGTGGACAGTTCGTCCATTTTTGCGCGCACCGCGTTAGACAAATCAATGGCGTTTGCCCCCGGAGACTGGAAGATACCAATCCCGACCGCGTCTTTGTTGTTCAGCTGAGAACGCAGGGCGTAGCTGCCGGAGCCCATTTCGATACGCGCCACGTCGCGCAGGCGGACAACCGTACCGTCCTGCGTCGTTTTCAGGACAATGTTGCCAAACTCTTCTTCAGTATGCAGACGCCCCTGAGCGTTAATGGAGATCAGGAAATCGCTCTCTTTCGGCAGCGGTTCGGCGCCCAACTGGCCGGCGGAAACCTGTACGTTCTGCTCCTGCATCGCCGTGACCACATCCGAAGCGGTCAACCCTCGTGCCGCCACTTTGTTGGGGTCCAGCCAGATGCGCATGGCGTATTCGCCCGAGCCGAATATCTGAATCTGGCCGACGCCGGGCAGACGCGCCAGCTCGTCCTTCACTTTCAGCGTGGCGTAGTTACGCATATACAGGGAGTCGTATTTACCGTTGGGCGAAAACAGATGCACCACCAGCGTGAGCGTTGGCGACTGTTTCTGGGTCGTGATGCCTAAACGTCGCACGTCTTCCGGGAGACGCGCCTCGGCCTGTGCGACCCGGTTTTGCACCTGAACCTGCGCCTGATCGGGGTCAGTCCCCGGACGGAAAGTGACGGTGGTCACCAGTACGCCGTCCGAGCCCGCGACGGATTTCATGTACATCATGTTTTCAACGCCGTTGATCGCTTCTTCCAGCGGCGTCGCCACGGTCTCGGCAATCACTTTCGGGTTGGCGCCCGGGTACTCCGCGCGGACCTGAACGCTTGGCGGCACAACGTCAGGATATTCGCTCACCGGCAACAGCGGGATGGCGATCAGACCTGTGACAAAAATCAGAATCGACAGTACGGCAGCAAAAATTGGCCTGTCGATGAAAAAACGGGAAAAGTCCATGGGTCGGATTCTCAGGTAAGGGATCAGTTAAGAGCGGTGCTGGCGGTCATGGCAACGGTTTTCGCGTTAACCGGCATCCCCGGCATGAACACTTTTTGTAAACCCTCGACGATGACTTTATCGCCAGGGTTCAGCCCCTGCTGCACGATGCGTAAACCGTCTGCCAGACGCCCCTGCGTAATGTCGCGACGCTGTGCTTTTCCCTCTTTATCCACGATATACACGTATTTGCGATCCTGATCGGTCAGCACCGCTTTATCGTCAATCAGTGTGGCTTTAAATTCAGCACTGCCCGGCAGGCGCGCACGGGCAAAGAGCCCAGGCGTGAACTGACGCTGCGCGTTATCCAGCAGCGCACGCATACGGATGGTGCCCGTACTCGGCGTTAACTGATTATCCAGAAAATCCACTTTGCCCTGATGGGGGTAGCCTTCCTCGCCCGTCAGGCCAATTTCCACCGGAAGCGCCGTGTGATGACTGGACGCGCCCTGCCCGCTGCGGGCGAGGTTTTGATAGTGAAGGTAGGTCGACTCATCCACGTCAAAGTAGACGTAAACCGTTTTCTGCGAGACCAGCGTGGTGAGCACACTGGCGCTGTCACCCGCAGTGACCAGATTACCGCTGGTGATCAACGCCCGGCTGGCGCGACCCTCAATAGGCGCGGTGACTTTGGTGAAATCCAGGTTGAGTTGTGCGGCATCCACCGTCGCCTGGGCAGCGCGAATGTCGGCCTGTGCCTGAGTGGCAGCCGAACGACGCTGCTCCCATTCTTCACGGGAGACCACGTTGGTATTGACCAGTTTATTGGTACGGTTAGCCTCGCTTTGCGCCAGGCTGGCCTGCGTTTTGGCTCTCGCCAGCGCCGCCTGCGCCTGTTCCAGTGCGGCACGATAGGTTCTGTCATCAATGGTGAACAGCACCTCGCCCTTCTTCACCTCCTGGCCGTCGGTGTAATTCACTTTAACAATGTAGCCGGAGACGCGCGGACGTAACTGAACACTTTCCACCGCTTCAATCCGACCATTAAAGCTATCCCACTGGCTAATGGATTTCACAACCACGTCAGCCGCGCTGACGGCAGGCGCAGGTGGCGCAGCATTTTGCGCGACACTGTTATCGCATCCGACGAGCAGCACGGCGAGCAACATGACCCCCAGCGCGCTCAGATGAAAGTTACCCCAGGTTTTTTGCAGGCTCATTATTTTTATTCCGGTAATTTTAGCCGCCAGACAAGACGCTGCGGGAGACGCCGCGCCACTTCCTTTGTCCGGGTTGGCTTAAGGCCATTTGTGCCGTTCATCGCCACAAAACTGTAACAATAATGAATACATTATTTGCGGCGATTGTAGGAAGGCGCTTAACTAAGTGCAAGAATAATTGTTGCACTTTATGTGCTATTTGATTCAGAGAGAAAAGACCCGTTTCGCGCAAGGATTTAAATGCAACAATAAAACTTGCAATTCATATCAAAACGGGCCACCTTTAAATGCAACAGATAAAGATACTTTTAGACAAGCTGTGTGGGGGTAACCAGATGAACACTGGCGCATTTATGCATGATTTACTCGACTGGATCGACAACAACCTGGATAGCCGTCTGGACATTGAGTCCGTCGCGAGGCGATCCGGCTACTCAAAATGGCACCTCCAGCGCCTGTTCAAAGAACATACGGGCTATCCCCTCGCCGGGTATATTCGCGCGCAAAAGCTGCAAAAATCGGTTGAGCGCTTAACCCGCAGCGATGAACCGATTTTAAACGTGGCGATCGCCCTGGGCTTTGACTCTCAGCAGTCCTTCAACCGCAGCTTTAAGCGTCAGTATGGTCAGGCGCCCGGCGCATGGCGGCGGAGTTTAGGCGGCCCGGAAACGCAGCCGCTACGCCAGTAATCCCGGTCGTGCATCACGCGTGGGATCATTCCCCGCCATCGACGGAAATGCCTGCTCGTATACTGGCAATAAAGTTGTCGCGAATGACATCCTCTTTGCTTGCGTCCCAGGCGATGCCGACCTTCCAGCTGATTGACTCCCCCGTCAACGGAATGATCACCAGTTCCGGCGGCGCGATATGCGTAACGCTGGTGGGCAGAATGGCAACACCGATCCCCGCAATCACCATCGCAACGATAGTCTGGATATCATCCGTCAGCTGAGTCGATGAGATGAAAAGACTGTTATCGTGCAGGAAACGGTCGATCTGCCTATTTAAACCCTGCCCCCGCTCATCATGCAGGCGCAACAGGGGACGTTTCGTTAGCCACTCAGCCGCAGGCATTGTCGGCGATGTCGCGGGCGCAACCAGAACCAGCCGATCGGTAACTAACGGCAGGTATTCAAGCGCCACGGGGGGCGGAACCCTGACAAAACCGACCTGAAGCTCATCATTTTGTAAAAGCTCGTACTGCTGGAAGGAGGGAAGATCCGTCAATGACATCTCGACTCCCGGATAGTCTCGACGAAAATCAGCGATACACCGGGGTGCCAGATAAAAGCTAGAGAGACCGAAGCCTACGCTTATATGCCCCTCGACCCCTTTTGATACCCGCTCAGCATGTTGCATAAATAACTGGGTTTGCCTGACCACTTTCTCAGCCTCTGGCAGCAAACGTCTACCGCCAGCCGTCAGGGCTGCGCCGTGACGTCCTCGTGAAAATAGCGCGATATTCACCTGGGATTCGAGGAGATTAATCTGTTTGGTCAAGGCCGGTTGCGAGATAAACAGCGCCCGCGCCGCATCAGCATAATTTCCTTTTTCTGCCAGTATCACAAAGGCCTTAAGCAACCGGATGTTCAATTTTGCATTCCAGATAGTTATTAAAATCAGAAATGATTTGATTATACAGTTATCGGAAAGCGTTATGTAATTCAGTTTCGATGACAACTGGAGACGCATCATGAACGAACATCCATCCCTCAAGGCGGCAACCGTACAGTTTCAGCATCAGGCGAATAACAAAAAATACAATCTGCTGATCATGGAGAAATTTATTGAACAGGCGGCGCTTGAGCAGGTGAAAATTCTCACCTTCCCTGAAATGTGTATCACCGGCTACTGGCATGTCCCCAAACTCACCGCAACGGAGGTGTCTGCTCTGGCAGAGCCGATTGCTAAGAGCCCTTCCCTGTCGTTAATTCGCACTCTGGCGATGAAACATCACATGCTTATTGGCGCCGGTCTGATTGAAAGAGCCGACGATGGACGCCTTTACAACGCGTACGTGGCCTGTATGCCGGACGGCTCCATGCATACGCATCGTAAGCTCCATGCTTTTGAACATCCGGCCATCAGCAGCGGGGACAGCTTTACCGTTTTTGATACGCCCTGGGGCGTGAAAGTCGGCATCCTGATTTGCTGGGACAATAATCTTGTCGAAAATGTGCGTGCGACGGCGTTGCTGGGTGCCGATATTCTTCTCGCACCGCATCAAACAGGGGGGACCGATTCCCGCAGTCCTCACGCGATGAAGCCTGTTCCGCTGTCGCTCTGGGAGGAGCGGGAAACCCGCAAGGAGGAAATTACGGCCGCCTTCAAAGGGCCAAGCGGACGGGAATGGCTCATGCGCTGGCTACCTGCCCGTGCACATGACAACGGCGTCTTTCTTCTCTTCAGCAACGGTGTCGGTGCCGATGATGACGAAGTGCGAACAGGTAATGCTATGATCCTCGATCCTTATGGCAGGATTGTGAATGAGACCTGGGCGGCTGAAAATGTGATGGTGAGCGCTGAACTGGATTTAAGCCTGCTTGCAATGAGCACCGGACGCCGCTGGATCCATGGTCGCCGTCCTGAGTTATACCAGATACTGACACAGCCGCAGGGCTATGAGCGTGATGCGATCAGTGCACGATTTTCAAATGAGCCTCCTTCTCGCTAGAATGTCAGCACTTTTTAGCTGCAACATAAAACCGGAACTGATATGCTGTATATAATTACAGTATGAGGTGCGCATAATGGCTGTTGAAACAAAATTTGTTGTCGTAAGAAAAGGTGTAGAGAAAATGACTTTTGCCAGTAAGAAAGAAGCTGACGCTCACGACAAGCTGCTTGATATGGCAGACGCGTTTACCGACTGGCTGTTGCAAAGCGAAATGGGTATGGATGAGACGCAGGCTGAAAATCTGGGTCTTTATCTCGCCGAGCAGAAAGAGACCGTGCAGCATATTCTGCGTACCAGCAAGCTTCCCGATCCCGCCGTTGTTGCAGATAAAACAGAATCCGATGCAGCTGATGCTAAAAAAATCAGAGCAGTGAAAGCGGCCTGATTGTCAGAACACATCATCACCGAGCCTGTCGCCGTAAGCAGATAACTGCTTACGGCTTTTTTGTTGTCTGAAGGGAGCCGCAACGCTCCACGATGGCAGTTTTAGACATCAGCTCCTCGCACCACTGGCAGAACCTTGCATCATTGATTTCGTTTCACCTCGTATTGCAGGCACACGACGCCCGACGGGAAAACTTGACTCTTCACCAGCCTGAGTGAGGTTCTGTCTTTTATGTTTTTGAACAAGGGAATGCCTTGCCCCAGCAGAATCGGATTGACGAATAGCCAATACTCATCGATAAGGTTTTCCGCCATTAGCGCGTGAGTCGCTGAGGGACTGCCAAACAGTAAGATTTCGCTGCCCGCACTGTGCTTGAGCTTGCTGATTTCGTCGCTTAAATTGCTACTGATAATTTGCGTATCAGGGTGATTTTTTGGCACCAGCGTTTTCGACAGCACCACTTTACGGGCAGATTTATACCACCGCGAATGTGCATGATCATGCGGGCTGGCGTCAGGCTTATCGGCAGCCGTTGGCCAGTACGACTCCATCATCTGGTAGGTGTTGCGCCCGTATAAGGCGGTGTCGGTCTGCTGAATTCGCTGCTCCACGTACTCAAACAAGTCGGGGCTTATGCTTATCCACTCCAGACCCGCTGGGCCCTCAGCGGTAGAAGAGACAAAACCATCCAGCGACACATGAACAAACGAAACGATTTTTCTCATGATTTTCTCTTTGATTGAGTTTTGACTACATCGGCTTGTGAGCCCCGCCAGGGGTTTGTTCCCGTCTTCAAATGCACCCAGTTTCTCCAGCGGGATCTTGCGTGCTTGCGCGTTCGGGAAAAACAGATGTTTTGTACGGGAACGATCCTATGTCTGATCTCGCGATTGTTACCTATTTCTTAGTCAACCAGGGAGATGTCGTACTCCAGAAAATGATATCAGCACCGAGATAATCTTCTGCGAACAGGACAAACTCATCCTTGCTAAATGGCTTACCCGTTTTAGGATTTTTATAGGTTAAGGTCGGTTCCTGTACTGCCATGGCGACGAGCGCCAGTTTGCCTTTATATTGATTGAAGAAGGGATATGAGTTCTTCATTTGCGCCTTGCGGTTGGGGACGATATCCGGACCTCCAACACCAATATGATTAGCACTGGCAAACTCAAACAGACGCCCCATGTAATTATGGTCGTTGTTCCATTCGCACGGCCAGAAATTGACATATTGAACCACGTGGGATTTGGTGAACACCTTTCGTGCAAAGGCCAGGTTTTCCATTTCTGCTGAAAAATAGTTATCGCAGGAAAATCCTTTGGGTAGTTTGTTCTTGTCAAGATCAATGGCGGTTTCAGGTAGATTCACCCCATAGACTTGACCATCGAAAC
The DNA here is from genome assembly GCF_058791735.1 of Lelliottia sp. EB106-05-01-XG201. Taxonomy (NCBI): domain Bacteria; kingdom Pseudomonadati; phylum Pseudomonadota; class Gammaproteobacteria; order Enterobacterales; family Enterobacteriaceae; genus Lelliottia; species Lelliottia sp. EB106-05-01-XG201. The sequence continues at coordinate 2,039,221 of NZ_JBYTDV010000001.1, read as the reverse complement.
GCTCTGCAATCGCCGCCAGCAACGACTGATAACGTTGACGAACATCAGGATCCCATTGCTGTGCCACCCAGCCTGCTCCAATGGGCTTCCCTTCGCCAGGGTTATCAAATTGTGGCGAAATCCCACCGCCATATCGCGCTTCACTCATGAGATAATCAGGGACATACCGGGCATCTTGTTCGAAAAATCGGTCCTGGATTTGGATGAACAGTTTTTTATTGGCCCCCTTAAGACGAGCCAGATCCTTTTCAATCTGCGAGAAGTCGTATTTGTTTTTCTCAGGTTCGAGTGAACGCCAGTTGTAAACGATCTGCGCACCGCCAATGTCGCTACGAGCCATAATGGCAGACGCTGCTTCGAGCTCACCAGAGCTGGTGTAGATAAAGTTCTCCGGCGTTTTAGCTAATACTGGCAATGCCACAGCAAGCAGTACTACTGCTACTCCAGGCCGAATTTTTATGGTCATGATATTGGTCCTTTTTAAAGGCTCGATAGCCTGCTTCGATGAGTTATCAGGGTGACAGAAGCGGGTAATTAGACCCGAACAACCCGATGTTTTCTATATGTTTGCAACAGCCCATTTGAAGCTACTTTACTGTCACAGAGCACTGATTTTCCGCTGAGACTAACGCCCATCTTTACGGCCACAGGATCTTTCACAGGCGTGCCCAGCCGTGGTGTGCGCGCCAATCAATTAATGCTGAAATTCAACCCGTGCTGGAAAATCCTCGAACTCAATTTCGTCGCTGGCAGTTGTAGTGTCAATGTTCGCTTCATGGCGTTGAGGACTCAGCCATCAAAATCTCGCAGTGCCAGGTCAGGGGTTAACCTCTCGTTATTGATCGGGATTCGCGGATTGCCAGGCTTACGGATATCCATCAGGCACAAGCGTGCCTTCCAGCTGATATCTTTGGGGGCGCTTCTCGCTCAGAACAGACCCCGCGGCACTTCAGGCGGTCCGCTCCGTGCCAGAGGAGGAAATTGGAGTGCCAGAGACTCCCTAAAAGTTGATGGTTCGTTTTGCAGGGATACTTACACGGTGAGGGTTATCCTGAAGAGTTAAGATTGAAACTGTCAAACAGGTTGTTGATCGTGGTTATGCGCTGCCATCTTATTAATCGACGGCAGCAGTTCCGTCTGGTCTGTGATGCAGCCGTCCGGCAGATATTCTGTGACACAAAACAACGTTAGGACAGTTTAGCAGTGAAGGTGATTTATAATATCTTCCATTTGAACAACATCAACCTGTTGTGTAAGAGTGTTTATGGTTTTATCTTGTTGGCTTTGGCTTAATAAAATGGAGTTGGCGAGATAATGAAAACCTTAAGTGGGAAAGAATTTAGACAATTATTTAATCGTTATAATATAGGGTTCTATCTAAGTGAGTTTGAATACTTAAAGGCCTTTGATCCTTTGTTTCCTGTATGCGCAGGAAAAGAATTAAAGTTGGGCTATAAACGAAAAGTTGATGTATGGTGCGAAGAGGATGCCGCGCTATATGCAGAATTTATAGCTAAAAAAGAAAAACTGAAAAGAGATCGGTTAATCCTGAAAGTAAACCAAGTGTGGTCGCGGACATATCCTGCTTATATTTATGCAGTTGAGGAAAGAGTAAGTATTAGGGCAAAGGGTAGAGAGTCATTTAAGAATGAAACTGCGCTAGAAAAACAACGTAAACTTTCCATAATGTTAGACGACCTGAAAGGCCTTGAATGTGAAGTTGCTATAATTGAAAGTGAATTTGAAGTTGAAAAAACTTCGATGCACTATTTTTATATGATTTCTGATGTTGAACGCTATATAAATGACTGTGGTTACTTTGTTTATTCTGCTACTGAAGTTGTTAAAGGCATGATTCAATGCATTGGTTACATTAACAAAAACCACAAAGCAAATTGCGATGAATTTTATTCAGGCAGCGATGTATGCTTGGATGATGATCAGGAAACTCTGAACTATTTAAATGAATCCTGCGCAGAGGGTACCGATGCTGATAACAATCTCATCAGGGAAAATGAGTTATTGGACTTATCCCTGAAGGAATTGCATCAACTTCTCGTTTCAAATACAAATAACAAGTGATACGGCGAGCAATATGACACGCCGTGGGACATCCGAACAAAGAAGCACATTGTCTCCGCGGTGTCCGCTTCTCACTCATAGCCGCCTGATGCTATGCGGGGGATTTAGTGTCAGAATTGGATATTGCTATTCTCATGATATGTTCGTTGACGGAGAACACTTTGAACCAGAGCAAAGATGGATACCCACAGGGCCCGTTAGTACGAGCTGTGTGGGACTGCTGTGATGAGCTTTATCAGAAACTAGGTCGAGCACCCTCGCGACAGGAATTCAATGATGAAATTGGCAAACGCGAACCTCATCGCATAGGTATTAGCACCCATTCCCGCCAGTGGGGAGAATGGATGCGTCATCATAATTTCTCAACGTATGTTGTTGATGTGCCAGGTATAATTCCTGAAGAAATGCATTATCCGCAATATCTCCGCGTATGGTATGCCGTGACACAACTAAATTCCGCTTCTGCTAAAAATATTGTTCAGTGGATCCGTAACAGCAACGCCCCCCTGAAAGAGAGCGAGATTCGTATTCAACTGGATGCATTAACCGTTAATAGCAACTCCCGATATCGATATCTTGGTAGCCGAAAAAGCGCCCGGACTGACCTGGGTAGCCCATACGACTTGTTATTTCGTAGCGGAAACCTACGAAATACACGGTATGAACAGTATGTGCAGGAGCTGCACGGCATATGGGACATTGGCGATGATGGTAGGACGCCAATTCAGATTGCCGCCCCAAAGCCAGGCGATCGGATGGTAGTTGAAGCGAGAGATGAATTATTCAATGAATTGCCTGACGATGAAGGTGATTTTCGCCTCAAAGCACTACGTGAGGTCATTATTCGAGAAGGGCAACCAGTATTTAGACGAAAGCTCATTGAAGCTTATGAGGGTAAATGCGCAGTAACGGGCTGTTCAATCCAAGTGTTGCTTGAAGCTGCACATATCACCCCCTACGCAGGTGCTTGGCATACTCGTGCTCAGCATGGGCTGTTACTGAAAACAGATATCCATACTCTATTTGACCGTGGTTTGCTCTGGATTGATACCGAGTTGAAAATAAGGATATCCGAACAGTTGGCCGGGACAGAATATGCAGAGTTAGATGGCCGATATCTCAGGTTACCTAAAGATAAGCAAAACTGGCCGTTAACAACTCATCTGATAAATCATCGGCAATATTGGATTGACAATCGTAATGACGTTGAAAGTGCTTAACGCTACCACTGTCCGCACCTTGCTCAGAACACACCCCGCGGCACTTCAGGCGGTCCGCTTCGTGCCAGGAGCGGACGCTACTAATCCCCAATAAGGTTGAAAACTGCTTTGTACCCCGCTGTAAATGGCACACAGCAGCCGTTCTGTCCGAGCCTGGTCTTACGTAGTGAGCTAAGCGAAAATTTGTTTGCGATGATCAAGTGATTCGCAAACGGTCGCCAAGTAAAATGCAATTGGGTAGTCAAGTAATATGCAATTAAGCAGATAATTCCTGATGAGCGGCATCATTGCTGGTTGATTACACTTTTGGCTAGGCATTACGGAGCTTGGTGAAAAACAGCCTCATTTTGGCGCTCTCCGTGGAATGGTGCGCTCGCCTGTGATCATTGGGACAAAGTACTACAAGATTAGCCAGTGTATCAGGACCATCCTCGCTCAAGGGCTGAATATGATGCACTTCAGCAAAGAGTGTCCCTTTGAACGTCAGAAATCCCGGTTCGCCGCAATACTCACAATTTCCACGACTTCTTTTTAACGCCTTCAGTCGCAACCCACTACTCCGGCGGGCTGCTTCTGATTTTTCTACACTGCTGTCATCACGAAAATCACCATGCTGGTCTTCGTAGTGAGTGACTTCACCCCGGGTAAGGAATAATACGCCGGTCAGATCGTCGTAAGCCGCAGACCACTGTTCGGTATCCAGAATTCGCTTGTTCGTATTGCGCACCTTCAACAGCACGTGGACCGGCAATCTCCGGCGAATAATCTCCTTATAAGTGTCATCGGTATCCTTCCCCTTCTTGACTTGGCCCCGAGCCTGGTAGCTGGTCGTGTATGTATCTTCCGGGCCGGTCGATATCCGTATGTTATCGGTCCAAACATTAACCACTGCGATGTCACCTTCAAGCCAGGCCCAGCGTTGGTTGTGGTTGGGTGAGTTAGCATGTGGCCAATCATCTAATGACATACCGGCCATTTTCAGCAGGTCGTAAATCCGTAAGTTTCTTTTCGGAACAGGCAAACTCATCATTGATTCCATTTCTTTAGTTGGTTAAAAGATTACTCCGACAATGTTCAATTTTCTGGTCAGCATCGCAAGGCTTTTCGTCTCTGGTCTGGGGAGAATTAGCCTTAATATCAATGCGGCATGACCTTTTAAAGGCAATCACGCCGCTTCTGGGAATAGCACTGATGTCCATATTTACCACCTCAGGGGCGTGGGACCGTCCAGTGCCAACTTCCGCCGGACCTTCAGCTCAGGCAGCAATGTCCGCTGCGTGTGAGAAGCGGAAGTCATTAAAGCAGCCTGTCCTCATCATGCTGATTAACACGATTATCTATAGACATGCTGTAATGTCCTGAAACTTCACTCGTCATCTGAAATCATGTCCATGAATTCAGATAACACCACGCATTGAGATGAAAAATGGATAAGTATGTAGAAAGACTTACAGGATTTATGCGAGCCGTGGGCTGTATGAATGATGCAGCAAACCGCGTATCAGATTATTTTGTGGTGAAACTCGAAGAAAGCGATAGTACGTTGTCTTCTTTGTCGTTGTATCACTCGAGCATCACTGACAAGTTTCCGGCTGCATACTGGCATCCAAAGCTTAAAGCATGCGCTGAAAAAATGTTTATGGAAACGGTAGCGTCATGGTTTTTTGAGCATCAGGACACTCAGCGACTCCCTTCATCACTCAAGCAAAATCTGCTCGCTAATTTTAAAGATAACCTCATTGAAATGACCGGTAATGCACAGTTCTTCATCCTCACTACCAGCCCACCAGTGTGGTATGGCTCTCTACACGATGAATTCGTCATTGAGTCACCCTATGGCAGATTCCTCGTTCATTTTAGTTGTCATGACTGACTCCTTTTTAAAAGACAGGGACAATGACGTTTCGCTTAAAAATGTGTTTCGCGGGCTGCTCAGACGTTAGCAGCAGAAGCGTCCTCAGCAATTGCTGCAACGGTAAATGCCTGGGGCAATTGTATTTTTAACTCAATTTATGACTGAGTCGTAAGAAGTGAAGCGTCCGCTCCTCTCTCAAAGCAAACATATCCGCCGCCTACCGGCGCACTCAGCAAGCCCTTCAACAAAGCCCATTTCGCACAACCCAATCAACAGAAAATGCCCGCCACGGGCATCTTCCCCCCTACCCTTGCTTTATTCAGCGAACTTCAAAAGCGCTTCACCGTCCAGGCGATAGCGCACCCATTCGTTTTGCGGTAATGCACCAATACTGAGGTAAAAATCAATTGCTGGTTGGTTCCAGTCCAGAACACTCCATTCCAGGCGTCCACACCGCCGTTCAACGGCATATTGCGCAATTTGTTTCAGCAATGCTCTCCCCGCACCTTTACCGCGATATTCGGGGGAAACATACAGATCTTCCATATAAATGCCATTACGGCCAAGCCAGGTGGAATAGCTGGTGAAGAAGACCGCATACCCTGCTGCTTTGCCATCAATCTCGCAGATCAACGCTTCTGTATGACTGCCGTCGCCAAAAAGGGTTTCCTGAATTTCATCTGGCGTCGTCACCACCTCTTCCGGGGCTTTTTCATAGACTGCCAGTTCATAAATCATCGCGTAGATTGCAGACGCATCTTCCGGACGGGCCTGGCGAAGAGTGATACTCATTTGTTTTCCTGTCATTTTACAAGATATCGATATTGAAGGCGGTAAGCATAGGAGGTATTGTCGGAAGAATTAAGTGCAATGAAATCACCCAATGATGAATATTATGCATCCAGCGCTAAGGCGCCTTGATTTGAATCTGCTACTCATTTTTGACGCAATCTATCGCCACTCTTCCGTTCGACACGCCGCAGATGAACTGGCGATGAGCACATCGGCGCTGAGTCACGCCCTGTCACGGCTACGCGCGGCTCTCAATGACCCGTTGTTTTACCGGGAAGGCTATCGGATGTGTCCAAGCGTATATGCCACCCAGCTCGCGCCTTCCATCGCTTCAGCCCTGAAACTTCTCAATCAGGAATTGACTCCCCAACCAGAATTCATCGCTGCCGAAAGCTCGGACTGTATTCAGGTCGCCATTACGGACTTCACCGCGTTATGCATTTTTCCTGCGCTGATGCATCAGTTGCAGCATGACGCTCCCGGTTTACGCTTTGAGTTACGGTATTTGCCGCACAGCCCGGCGCTGACTGAACTGCTGGCGGGCGAAGTGGATTTGGCGCTTGGGTTCAGTACACCGGAAGATCATCAGCATCAGGAACTGGAAGAGATCAACTGGTTTGAAGATGAGTATGTTGTCATCAGCAACCCTCGCCGAACCCAGCTGACACTGGAGGATTATCTCACCGCGCGCCATCTCGTTATCACCCCCTGGAATGAGAAGCGGGGAGTACTGGATATTCAGCTTGAGCAGATGGGATATACGCGGCAGATTGCGCTCAAGACGCCGTCGATGCTGAGTGCACCCTTTATTGTTGCGCAAAGCGATCTGCTGATGGCCATTCCCCGTTATGCGGCTGAGAAACTCATTCCTGCCGCCAGTATCAAGATTTTTCCATTGCCGTTCGCGATAAGCCCGTTTGAAGTCAAAATTTATTCGCACAAACGCAGTGGTCAGCGAGGGGCAACCAAATGGCTCAAGGCAAAACTCCAGACGCTGGCAGACGAGATTAACCCTTGATATGGCAACGGTAAAAAGGGGGATAAGCGGACTGTTTACGCGCAAATTGATCAATCTTCTCCTTGCCAGCCACAGCCCAAAGAGCCGCATAATGCGAGAGGAGTATGCTAAAAAGTCAGTCTCGTTACTCAAAGAAGGAGGTAATAAGATGTCCGACCATCCCTCAGTCGCCCTTATTGGTCCCGGCGCTATCGGCACCACGATTGCCGCCGCACTTCATGAAGTTGGCCGAACGCCCCTGCTCTGCGGGCGCACGGCCCATCCGCAGTTAATTTTGCGTCACGATGAAGGTGAAGTGACGGTGCCCGGCCCGGTATTAAACGATCCGACGACCGTGCGTCATCCGTGCGATTTGGTGTTTGTCGCGGTGAAAACGACCCAGGTAGCAGACTGCGCCGAATGGCTTGCCGCCCTGTGCGATGAAAACACCGTCGTCTGTGCGCTGCAAAATGGCGTCGAGCAGAAAACCCAGCTCGAACCTTACGTCAACGGCGCCACGGTGATCCCGTCGGTGGTCTGGTTTCCGGCGCAGCGCGAGGCGGATGCCTCCGTCTGGCTGCGCGCCAAACCGCGTCTGACCCTCCCGGATATCCCGCAGGCCACACGCATCACCGATGCCCTCAGCGGTACGCGCTGTGCGGTCGAGCTGTCAGCCGATTTTACCTCCATTGCCTGGCGCAAGCTGTTGCAAAATGCGGCGGCCGGGCTGATGGTGCTGGCGAATCGTCGCGCGGGCATGTTCTCGCGGGATGATATTACCGAGCTGGCGCTGGCCTATCTGCTCGAATGTCTGAGCGTCGCGCGGACAGAGGGCGCAAGCCTGAGCGACAGCGTGCCACAGGAGATCGTCGACGGGTTTCATCGTGCCCCGGCAGATCTGGGCACCTCCATTCTGGCCGACCGCCAGGCTAATCGCCCGCTGGAGTGGGACATCCGCAACGGCGTGATCCAGCGCTACGGGCAAAAACATGGCCTTCCCGTGCCCATCAGCAACGTCATCGTTCCGCTGCTGGCGGCGGGCAGCGAGGGGCCGGGTTAAAGTGAAGGATTCAGGGGGCGGCGGGGCTCCCCTGCCCCACGTCCACCAGCAATAAGACGCCAAAACTCCCCTCCGGCACCGAATGGCTCACCCCTCTCGGCACGAAACAGTACTCCCCGGTTTGCAGCGTAAACTGCTCGCCCGCCACCACCAGCGGCAGTTCGCCGTCGAGCACCAGCAGCAGCTCGTCGAAATCGTCGTGAACCTCTGACGGAATACCCTCCCCGCCCATTTTGATCACTTTAATACTGGCGTTCCCGACGGTTCCAAGCACGCGTGAACGCCAGATCTCCGGCAGACTCGCGACGACGCCCGCAATAGAGGCTTTCATTTTTCCACTCCGCTTCGTTAGATTTCACCACCTTTACCATGCCGCCAGGAATACCGTTATGATTTCATCAGGTTAGGCTTGCCGGATTTTAGCTAAGCCTTTTTAACGCTCTGGTTTACAAGGATATTCACGAACCCCTTCGGGAACTTCCTGACCCGAGAATTCAGGCAAACGGCACCATTCTCAACTAGACTTGGATGCTGTACTTTTCCACCTGATAACCAACCTACCCCTTCTCCTTTCACTCCACCCGAGAGGTTCAATCATGTCATTTGTCACCACGAAAGATAACGTTGAGATCTTCTATAAAGACTGGGGCCCCAAAGATGCACAGCCGATATTTTTCCACCACGGCTGGCCGCTGAGCGCGGATGACTGGGATAACCAGCTGCTGTTCTTTTTAGCGCAAGGTTATCGCGTGCTCGCCTCGGACCGACGCGGGCACGGGCGTTCCAGCCAGGTCAGCGACGGGCACGATATGGATCACTACGCCGCCGACGTCTCCGCCGTCGTTGAGCATCTGGATCTGAAAAACGTGGTGCATATCGGGCACTCGACGGGTGGCGGGCAGGTTGCGCGCTACGTCGCAAAATACGGTCAGCCGCAGGGGCGCGTGGCGAAAGCGGTGCTAATCAGCGCCGTCCCTCCGCTGATGGTCAAAACGCCGGACAACCCGGGCGGCACGCCGCTGGAAGTTTTCGACGGCTTCCGCCAGGCGCTGGCCGCCAACCGCGCGCAGTTCTTTCTCGATGTCGCGACGGGGCCGTTCTACGGTTTTAACCGGGAAGGCGCGGAGATCTCTCAGGGCATCATCCAGAACTGGTGGCGTCAGGGGATGATCGGCAGCGCAAAGGCGCACTACGAGGGTATCAAAGCCTTCTCAGAAACCGACCAGACCGAGGATCTGAAAGCCATCAGCGTACCGACGTTGATTTTGCATGGCGATGACGATCAGGTGGTGCCGTACAAAAATGCGGCCCTGCTTCAGGATGAGCTCCTCAGCAATAGCACGCTCAAGATCTATCCGGGCTTCCCGCACGGGATGCACGCGACGCACGCCGATGTGATTAACCAGGATCTGCTGGCGTTTATTCGCAGCTAACTGAACTGTCGGTATCGCCGCCCGGCGATGCCGACAGTTATCACAAAAATGATGATTATTTGTTGTTATTTCGTTAACTCCAACGGTGTAGAATTGATCTATTGATCGACATTGCCGGAGCTTACATGAATAACAAACGCCGCTCGGTTCCAGGAATCAGGCACTATGATGGTCCTGCCGGTGGATGGGGTGCGCTGAAAGCGACCGCCATCGCCGTTCGCACGCAGATGGACACCCTCGACGCCCCTGCCACTCTGCTTCGCACCAACCAGCCTGACGGATTTGACTGCCCCGGCTGCGCCTGGCCCGACAAAGAGCACAAATCCACCTTCCAGTTCTGCGAAAACGGCGCCAAAGCCGTCACCTGGGAAGCGACCAGCAAACGCGTCACGCCAGCCTTTTTCGCTGAAAACACCGTGTCTTCCCTGCTGGCAAAAAGCGACTTCGAACTCGAAGGCTACGGGCGTCTGACCCATCCGCTGGTGTATCACCCGGAGAGCGACACCTTCCGCCCGGTCGAGTGGGAACAGGCCTTCGCGCGCATCGGCGAGATCCTGCGCGAACTCCCGCCGGATGCGGTTGAGTTTTACACCTCGGGGCGGGCGTCGAACGAAGCGGCGTATTTGTTCCAGCTGTTCGCCCGCGAGCTCGGCACCAATAATTTTCCTGATTGTTCCAATATGTGCCACGAAGCCACCAGCGTCGGTCTGCCGCGCTCGATTGGCATCGGGAAAGGCACCGTATCGCTGGACGATTTTGATAACACCGAACTGGTGATTTCGATTGGGCATAACCCCGGCACCAACCACCCGCGGATGATGGGTACGCTGCACGAGCTGGCCCGCCGTAATGTGCCGATTATCGTGCTCAATCCGATGCGCGAGCGCGCCCTGGAGCGCTTTGCCGATCCGCAAAGCGTGGTGGAGATGGCAACCTACAGCTCGACCGATATCGCCTCGACCTATTTCCAGGTCAAAGCGGGCGGTGACGCCGCCGCGCTGAAAGGCATCGCGAAACATCTGCTGGAATTTGAAAACGCCCTGGATCAGGCGTTTATCGCCACCCACACCCAGGGATTCGAAGAGTTTGCGGCGGATATTCAGGCGACCCGCTGGGAATCGATTGAGCGCGAGTCAGGCCTGACGCGTCAGGATTTGCATCAGGTCGCCGCGGCCTACGCCAAATCGAACGCCACCATCATCACCTACGGCATGGGCATTACCCAGCACAACAAAGGCACCTCCAACGTGCGCCTGATTGCCGACCTGTTGCTGATGCGCGGCAATATCGGCAAGCCGGGCGCGGGGATTTGCCCCCTGCGTGGCCACTCGAACGTACAAGGCAACCGCACCGTCGGGATCTCCGAAAAACCGACCGCGGCATTTCTTGGCAAAATCGAAGAGGTGTTTGGCTTTACGCCGCCTGCGGCGCACGGCCACGACGCGGTACAGGCCACCGAGGCGATGATCAATGGCTCCGCGAAGGCGATGCTCTGTCTGGGCGGCAATTTCGCGGTGGCGATGCCCGATCATGCGCGTGCGTTTCCGGCGATGCGCAGCCTGGATCTCAGCGTCCACGTCGGGACCAAGCTCAACCGCACCCACCTGCTCACGGCGAAAGAGACGTATCTGTTCCCCTGCCTGGGCCGCACGGAGCTGGATATGCAGCAGACCGGCCGTCAGTCCATCACCGTGGAAGATTCCATGTCGATGGTGCATGCCTCTTCCGGCAAGCTCAAACCCGCTTCGCCCGCGCTGCGCTCCGAACCGGCGATTGTCGCCGGGCTGGCGAAAGCCACGCTGACTCACACCAAAGTCGACTGGGAAAACCTGGTGACGGATTACGATCTGATCCGCGATTTGATCGAAAAAACCATCCCCGGCTTTGAGCAGTACAACCAGCGCATCCGCGTCCCCGGCGGTTTTCGCATGCCGCTTCCGCCGACCGAGCGCGTCTGGCCGACACCAACCGGCAAAGCGATGTTCTCAGTATTTGAGGGCGTGGATGAAAACCGGGCTGGCGTCGGCGACAACGTTCTGCGCCTGGTGACGCTTCGCAGTCACGACCAGTACAACACCACTATTTATGCCCTGGACGATCGCTACCGCGGCGTATTTGGCCGCCGCGATATTCTGTTTATGAACGAAGGTGACATGGCGCAGCTCGGCCTGGAGCATGGCGACCGGGTGGATATTTCCACCGCATTGCCTGATAGCGTGCAGCATCTGGAAGACATCACCGTCGTGGCCTATAGCATCGCAGCGGGGACCGTCGGGGCCTATTATCCCGAGGCTAACGTGCTGGTTCCCCTCGATTATCTTGACAAAGACAGCGGGACACCGTCCTATAAATCGGTGCCCGTCCGGGTGACGCTGCGATCAAAAGAGATCCGTGCGATATAAAAGAGACAATGTGATGTTGATGAAAACAAAAGCGCTGCCACGGAACGAGGCCAGCATGGAATTTCGCGCCGGGATCACCGCCTGTCTGCCGACCATCCCCGGCTACTGGAGCATCGGCTTTGCCGCCGGGGCCATCGGTACCCTCGCCGGGTTTACCATTTTACAAACGGCCCTGCTGGCGAGCGCGCTGTACGCAGGCTCGGCCCAGTTTCTGTTCTATTCCCTGTGGGCCACCGGCGCGGAGATCGCCTCGGTGGTGCTGAGCGTCTTCCTCGTCAATCTGCGCTATCTGCTGATGAGCTCGGCGATGAGCGTATTTTTCCGCGATTATACCACCCTGCAAAAAGTGGTCAGCGGGCTGCTGCTGACGGACGAAACCTTTGGCGTAGCGGTTCAGCAAGGTAGCCAGCAGAGCAAAGTCCCCTTTGCATGGATGCTGGGGCTGAACATGGCCGCGTGGCTCAACTGGATCCTCGCCTGCATCGTCGGCGCGTGGCTGGCCTCCGCCCTTCCGCCGTCGTTGATGGAGGGGCTGAGCTTTAGCCTGGTGTCGATGTTTATCGGCCTGGTGCTGATGATCTGGTTCGCCAGCCGCCGCAAGGCGCTGGAGTCCTTCAGCATCGCCGCGGCGGTGGTCATTACCCTGCTGACCGCCAGCCATACGGACATGAGCGTGGTGGTGATTGTCGCAGCATCGGTCTCCGCAACCCTGGCGACCCTCGGGCTGCGCCTGTTTTATAGAGGCGGGAAATGATGGAGCGAAACATTTTACTGGCGATTATCGCCTGCGCGGTGGTGACGGCGCTGATGCGTACGGTGCCGATTCTGCTGCTCTCGCGCTTTCGGCTGGCGCCCGTGCTGCAGCAGTGGCTGAGCTTTATCCCCTCGGCGATCATGGCGGCGATTATCACGGCGGAGCTGGTCGACAAACCGGCGCTGACCCCGTCGGGGATCAGCGTTTCGCTGCTGGCAGCCGGCGTGGCGGCGGTCGCCGGGATTATCACCCGCAGCTTGTTTGCCACGGTGATCGCCGGAATGGTGGCGTTTTCGGGGTTGAGTTATTGGTTGGGGTGATGCGGTATGTTGCCGGGTGGCAGTCGCGGATTTTGTAGGTCGGGTAAGGCGCAGCCGCCACCCGACACTCTGGGCACAACGTCAAATCCGCGTCACCCCCAACTCCGCCGCCTCATCGCGCCACGCGAGCAACAGAGAATACGGCTCGCGCGACACCGCGCTAAACCCGCCGATCAACATCGCCTCGCACACACTCCGGTACTGCGGGTCACTCACCAGACTGCTCAGCGCATCCCGCAAAAGCTCAACCGTCGAAGCCTCCCCCGCCGTAATCAGCGGCAGCCCCGGCGCGAGCGGCGTTTCCCCCACCACGCTCAAACCCTCCACTAACTCAGGCTCATGGCGCTGCAACAAGGCCCAGGTCACACAGTCGATAGCAGCGATATCCGCGCCCCCTTCTGTCAGCGCGATAAGCGACTGCCGGTGACTTCCGCTGAAACTCGTTTGCGCAAAAAACCGTCCCTGCTCTGCGAGCGGGGCAACCATTTTGCGCAGGGCGTTATACCCCGACTGCGAATCAATAGAATTACACACCGCCCGCTGACCGCGAAAATCCGCAAGCGTTTTGCCCGCATCCGCTTCACGCGCCACGAGAAAACTGCGGTAGTGAATCCCTTCGCAGCCGGGCGCGGTGTAGTGAAAACACCCTACCGTCTGCACCTCCGGCAGCTGTGTCACCAGCGGGAAACCGCAGGTCTGGCTGAGGAGCAGGTCGCCGCTTTGCCAGTGCGCCAGCAAATCTTCTCCACTCCAGCCGCTGACCGCCAGACCGCGTTCGAGCAGCAGCCTTTGCACCGCCTGCCACAGCCGTTCATTATCAGCCTGGTTCAGGCCATACATCGGAAACGCGAGGGTATTAGTCATGTTGTTTGACACCCGGATGGACGGTGACATCAACGGCTTTCGCCCAGAAGCGACGCAGCCATTCCCCGTAGCCGCGCACCACAAAGTGCTGATTGCGCTGCTGATACTGCGCTTTATCGCGCAGATAGATCGCCCGCAGGCCGTACCAGGGCACGCCGGGCAGATCGTGATGCACAACATGATAGTTGAGATTGAGAAACAGCACCCGCCACACCAGGGAAGCTTCGTTGATCACCGAGCGTGCGTGCGGATCGTCCGCCGCCTGATGTTCGAGGAACGAGCGCACTTTCGTGAGCGCCAGCGCGGGATAACTCACCGCGACGACAAAATACAGGGCAGAAAAGCCGATCATCTCCATCCAGACAAACAGCGGCACCAGCAGCGCGACGTGAATCAACCACATCGCCATACTCTTGCGCTCCAGATGGCGAAACGCCCGGTATGCGCCCGCAAGCGTCTGGGCAATATCCAGCAGCGGTGCCAGCAGCAGCCGACCGGGAAAGGTATTGCGCGCGTGAATCAGCTTGCGCTGCCAGGGGGAGAATGTTGCCCAGGTTTCATCGGTGAAATAGTAGGATTCAGGGTCGTCCACCGGAACCGTCAGGTGGTCATGATTGTGATGCGCCAGATGCGAATCGCGATACAGCCCGTACGGGTACCACACCGCCAGCGGCAGCGTCCCGAGCAGTTGGTTAAACCAGGCGCGACGCGTCGGATGCCCGTGGATCAGCTCGTGCTGGAGCGACATATACCAGGCGGTAAACCCGATCAGCAGCAACGTGGCGGGCAGTCGTCCGAGGGTTTGCCAGTAAAACAGCGTGGCAAACCAGCCGCCGTAAATGACGACGATTAACCCCCAGGTGGGGAATTCGCTGCGCCAGAGCCAGCTTTGGGAGAGCTGGCGAAGTGTATCGCGTTGCTGGGGGTGTAAATAGAGAGGCGACCGTTGACCCATGTGTTTCAATGCCATTTCCGTAATATGACGTTATCCCACGAAGATGTGAGATAACGTCGGAAATCACAAAGAATTTAAATGGTAATGCTTTGCCGGAAATAGAAAGAACGGTGCGGTTTATTGCCGGGTGGCGCTGCGCTTACCCGGCCTACAAATACGTCAACATTCGTGGTTTTGTAGGTCGGGTAAGGCGAAGCCGCCACCCGACAATGTCCTCGCGCGTTATTCCTTCACCCGCGCACGTTTGCCGCGCGCTTCTTCCTGACTGTCGGCACTGGTCACTAAGGCGAAATTAAAACTGACCTCCGTATGCGGGCCATTAATATCACGCTCCTGCGATACCTTGCTGTCGGTGATTTTAATTGGATCGGCGATCAGCTCTTCACGGGTGGCAAAGGCAAAATCGTCCCACAGATATTCATCGCCGTTGAGGTTAATCTGAGTGGTGAGATGTTTAAAGCCCGGCGCGGAGACAAAGAAATGCACATGCGCCGGACGATTACCGTGACGCCCCAGCCCGTTGAGCAGCTTTTGCGTTGGCCCATCCGGCGGGCAGCCGTAGCCGCACGGCACGATGCTGCGCACCGCGTAGCGACCATCCGCGCCGGTTTTTACGCGGCGGCGGAGGTTGTATTCGCTCTGCGACGCGTCAAAGAACGAGTAGCCGCCGAGGGTGTTGGCGTGCCAGATATCAACGATGGCCCCGGCCACCGGTTTGCCGTGCAGATCGGTAATGGTCCCGTGCAGCCACATGGTTTCGGCCTTCTCGCTGCCGTCGTCCATGCGGGCATAACCCTCACTCAGCGGGGCGTTCGCCACGTACAGCGGCCCTTCGATGGTGCGCGGGGTGCCGACATCGTTGCCCGTCGCCGCCTCTTTTTCATCGGCGCGCATATCGAGGTAGTGCTCCAGCCCGAGTCCTGCGGCCAGCAGCGCCGCCTCTTTGCGCTCGCCCAGTTCGTTGAGATAATTCACCGCCAGCCAGAACTCTTCGTCGGTGATATCAAACTTCTTAATGGTCGCGCACAGGTCGCCGAGGAGCTGATGCATAATCGTTTTAAAACGCTCGTTACCCTGGGCAGAATTTAATCCGCTGCTGATGGCGAGTAAGGTTTCCAGTTCGGTTTGTTTGGTTGGATTGACTGACATTGCGTATTCCTCTTGTAGGGTAAGGTTTATTATTAGGTGTTACGGCTTTTCAACATAAATAGACGATGGATGCTGGCACAGCGGCTGCACGCTAATTTCCATATAAGGGAAAAGCGGCAGGCCGGTTAATATCTCGTGCAGCTCCTGATTATCTTTCACCTCAAACAGGCTGACGTTGGCGTATTGCCCGACCACCCGCCAGATATGCAGCCATTTCCCTTCGCGCTGTAATTGCTGCGAATAGGCTTTTTCTCTGGCTTTTATCTCTTCTGCCTGGGCTGCGGACAGCGTGGCGGGAATATTCACCGTCATCTCGACTTTAAATAGCATGCTCAGTTCCTCTCTTTTCTGGCGTAATAACGCAGTTTGTCTTCGTCGATTTCGACGCCCAGGCCCGGCCCCTGCGGTAGGGTCACCTGGCCGTCGCGGAAATCGAGAGGGTTTGCCACAATGTCGTCTTTCAGCAGCAACGGGCCGAACATCTCGGTGCCCCACTGCATGTTGACCGTCGACCAGGCGTGAAGAGAGGCCACCGTGCCGAGCGTCCCCTCCAGCATCGTCCCGCCGTACAGCGCCACGCCTGCGGCCTGCGCCGTATGCGCCAGCTTCAGCGCCTGCGCCGGACCGCCCGCTTTGGCGATTTTCAGGGCATAGGCCCCGGTAAAGCCGCCGCTCGCCAGGGCATAGCCGTCGTGAAGGGTTGCCACCGCCTCGTCCGCCAGGATCGGCAGGGTAAAGCGCTGACTCAGCGTAATGAGACCGCGCGTGTCCCAGAGTGGGATCGGCTGTTCGACCAGGTCGATTCCGCCCGCCTGTAACCGCGTCATGCCCTGGATCGCGCTGGTCAGATCCCACGCCTGATTCACATCCACGCGAATGCTGACCTCATCGCCCAGCGCCGACTTGATCGCCAGGGCGTGGCGAATATCGCTGTGCAGTTCGCCCGCGCCGATTTTCAGCTTGAAGGTGTTATGCCGCCCTTCCGCCAGCAGGCGTTTACCCTCGTCGATGTCTTTGTGAGTGTCGCCGCTCGCCAGGGTCCAGAGCACCGGCAGACGTGGCGTGAGTGCCCCACCGAGCAGGGTGCTGACGGGCACATTGAGCTGTTTGCCGAGCGCATCGAGAAACGCGGTTTCGAGTGCAGATTTGGCAAAGGTGTTGCCTTTAACGCTGGCGTTCATCTTCCCGGCGAGCGATGCGACGCCGCTAAACGTCTGGCCGCACAGCAGCGGCGCGAGATAGGTTTCAATCGCCGAGCGAATACTTTCCGGGCTTTCCACCCCGTAGCTTAGCCCGCCGATGGTGGTGGCTTCGCCCCAGCCAACCACGCCCTGCGCGCATTCCATGCGCACAATGGTCAGGGTCTGGCAGCCCATGGTCGCCATTGACAGTTTGTGCGGGCGGATGGTCGGGATATCCACCAGCCAACAGGTGATGGATTCAATGGTGAGGCTCATGCTCGGCTCCTGCGGTTAAAAAGGTGATCACATGCTGGTTAAACGCCGCCGCGCAGGCGACGTTCGACAGGTGTGACGCGGGTAAAATAAGAAAGTGCGCATGGGGGGCATCGACCACGATAGCTTCGGCGTCTCGCGAGGTGGTGACAGGGTCACTTTCCCCGGCAATCACCAGCATCGGGCGCGGCATCTGCGTCAGTTCATCACGCAGATCGGCCATCGCCAGCGCGTCGCAGCAGGCGGCGTAGCCCTCGGCGGGCGTCGCGGCGAGCTGCTCAATCAGCGGGTAAACCACCTCCGGATTGCTGTGGCGAAACGCAGGCGTAAACCAGCGGTCGGCGGCGCTCTCGGCAACCGGGATCATGCCCTGCGCGCGCACCGTCGCGGCACGCTCACGCCAGCCCGCTTCCTGCCCAATTCGCGCGGCGGTGTTGGCCACCACAATTCGCTGAAAACGCTCCGGCGCGTGGCGGTTGAGCCACATCCCGGTCATGCCGCCAAGCGAGATCCCGCAAAAACAGGCCCGCTCCACGTCGAGATGATCCAGCAGGGCAATCACGTCCTGCCCGAGTCGCTCGAGGGTGACGGGCTGTTGCCCGACGGCCGAGCGTCCGTGCCCGCGGGTGTTGTAGCGCAGCACGCGAAAATGTTGCGTCAGGGCAGAGATTTGCGCCTGCCACATCTCCCAGGTGGTGCCTAACGAATTCGACAGCACCAGCAGCGGCGCATCCTCCGGGCCATCAAGGCGATACTCAATATCCATGGGTTCTCCTTACGCCGTCGCGTCTTCGGTCAGCAGCGCGAACGTCAGCGCCACCGGCGTGACGGACTGCAAATACTCCGCCGTGATGTCGCCAAACAGCTCGCGCACCACCACGCCCTGCGGGGTGATATCCATCACCGCCATATCGCTGTAGATGCGGTCGATGCAGGCCATCCCGGTCAGGGGATAGGTGCAGTGCTCGACGATTTTGCACTCGCCCTTTTTGGTCAGGTGTTCGGTCATCACGAACACTTTTTTGGCCCCGATCGCCAGGTCCATCGCCCCGCCAACGGCAGGAATCGCGGACGGCGCGCCGGTGCTCCAGTTGGCGAGATCGCCCCGCGCCGAGACCTGATAGGCCCCGAGCACGCAGATATCCAGGTGCCCGCCGCGCATCATGGTGAAGGAGTCGCCGTGGTGGAAATAGCAGCCACCCGCCAGCAGCGTCACCGGCTGCTTTCCGGCGTTAATCAGCTCAGCGTCTTCCTCCCCCGGCGCAGGCGCTGGCCCCATGCCGAGAATGCCGTTTTCGCTGTGCAGGAATATCTCGCGGTCCGCCGGGAGATAGTTGGCAATCTGGGTCGGCATGCCGATGCCGAGATTAACGTAGGCCCCCTCGGGGATGTCGCGCGCAATGCGTTCGGCAAGCTGTTGATGCGTCAATGTGTTCACGCGATCTCCTTGAGTGACGTGGGAGTAACCTGAATGACGCGCTGGACGAAAATCCCCGGCGTGACCACCGCTTCCGGGTCCAGTTCGCCGAGGGCCACACACTCGCTCACCTGCGCAATGGTGCAGCTCGCCGCAGCGGCCATGATCGGGCCAAAGTTGCGTCCGGTTTTGTCGTATACCAGGTTGCCCCAGCGGTCGGCTTTCAGCGCTTTGATCAGCGCGAAATCGGCTTTCAGCGGCAGTTCAAAGACATAATCTTTGCCGTCGATATGGCGCGTCTCTTTGCCCCCGGCAAGCTCTGTGCCGTAGCCGGTTGGCGTAAAAATTCCGCCTAACCCCGACCCGCCCGCCTGAATGCGCGCCGCGAGATTGCCCTGCGGCACCAGCTCCAGTTCGACCTCGCCGCGACGATAGAGATCGTCAAACACCCAGGAATCCACCTGACGCGGGAAGGAGCAGATCACCTTCTTCACGCATCCGGCTTTCAGCAGCGCCGCCAGACCGTAGTCGCCGTTGCCCGCGTTATTGCTGATGAGGGTGAGTTCGCGCGGACGGCGGCGGATCAGGGCGTCCAGTAGATCCGACGGCTGCCCCGCCGGGCCAAAACCGCCGACCATCACCGTCGCACCGTCAAAAATGTCTTTCACCGCGCCATCCAGCGTGGCAATCCGTTTATCAATCATTCCTGAGCCTCTTTGTTGTGATTGGGCAGGCTGCGCAGGGCAATCCACGCCAGCAGGGCGTAAACCATCAGCAGAAGGGAGACCGGCCACGAGGCGTTGAACTCCATCAGCAACGCCACCGCCAGCATTGGTCCCAGACCGCCGGAGAAGATCGATCCCACCTCGTGCCCCAGCGCCAGGCCGGAGTAGCGCACCCGCACCGGGAAGAGATCGCTCATGATGCAGGGCTGGGTGCCGATCATCGCCCCGTGGCAGAACGGTAGCCCGAGCAGCATCGCCAGCATGATCCAGCCGTACGTCCCGGTTGCGAGCAGCCAGAAGAACGGGAACGCCATCACCAGCAGGCCGATCACGCCGATGTAGTAGACCGGCTTGAGGCCGATGCGATCCGACAGCGCCCCCCAGAACAGAATCGAGAAGAACTCCACCAGCATCGCCAGGGTTACGGCGCTGATGATCTCCCCGGTGCTGATGCCGATGTGTTTGGCGTAGACCACCGAGAAGGTAAAGAAGATGTAGGACGCGCCGTTCTCCGGCAGACGCAGGGCAATCGCCTGCAGCAGCGCTTTCGGGTGTTCGCGGATAATCACCAGCAGCGGGATTTTCTCGTGCGTGTCTTCCGGTTTGGCCTGAGTAAACGCCTTGCTCTCGCGGATGTTTTTGCGGATGTAGACGCCGACCAAAAAGATGACGATGCTCAGCAGGAACGGGACGCGCCAGCCCCAGCTCATAAAGTCTTCTTCCGGCAGTTTTTGCACCAGATAAAAGGCAAAGGCCGAGAGAACAAACCCGCCGGACACCCCCATCTGGCTCCAGGCGGTGTAATACCCGCGACGTGACGCGGGCGCGTTCTCACTCAGCATCAGCACCCCGCCGCCCCACTCCCCGCCGGACGCCACGCCCTGTAAGAAGCGCAGAATGATCAGCGACAGCGGTGCCCAGATGCCGATCTGCGCGTAGACCGGCAGGAGGCCGATCACGAAAGTGGTGGCGCCCATCAGCGTCAGGGTCATGATCAGCGTCATTTTGCGGCTGTAGCGATCGCCGATATGTCCGAAGACAATCCCGCCCAGCGGACGGGCCAGGAAACCCACCGCGAAACCGGAAAACGCCAGCAGCGTGCCCTGGAGCGGATCGCCGCCCACCGGGAAGAACAGCGGGCCGAACACCAGCGCCGCCGCGGTGCCGTACAGGAAAAAGTCATACCACTCCAGCGCATTGCCCAGCACCGAGGCGATCACCAGCTTGCGCATCTGCTGCGCGTCCTGGCTGCCCGCGGCGGTGGTCACGCGGTTTTCAGTGACGACATTACTCATAACGCGCGTCCCCTCTTGTTGTCGTGGGCTTACGCCTGCACATCGTCACCGACGGTGTGATAGCGGCGGTTGAAGTAGACCAGCCCGCGCGGCTGCTCGCTGATGCGGATCGCCTGCACCTGGCAGTAGAAAACGCTGTGGCTGCCCACTTCGTGACAGGTGTCGATGGTGCAGTCGAAGCTGGCGACGCTTGAACTGAGCACCGGCGCGCCGCTGCTCATCACCTGCCAGCGGTCGTGCAGAAATCGCTCTTCGGAACGCAGGCTGGCGTTGGCAAAAACACCGGAGAGATCCTGATGCTCCCCGGAGAGCACGTTGACGCACAGGGTGCCGTTCTGTTTGAAGTGCTGATGGGCGTAGGAGTTGCGGTTCATGCACACCAGCAGCGTTGGCGGCTGGTCGGTCACGCTACAGACCGCCGAGGCGGTAAAGCCAAATTTCCCCGCCGGACCGTCGGTGGTGATCACCGAAACCGCGCTGCCGAGCTGCGCCATCGCATTACGAAATTCTGTTTGCAGTGTCATAAGTGATTCCTTACAAATCGATAACGAGACGGGCGCACTTCGCCCGCGAACAGCAGAGCAGGATCTGATCGCCGTCGGCTTTCTCTTCGTCGGTCAGATAGTGGTCGCGGTGATCCGGCTCGCCTTCCAGCACGTCCGTCAGGCAGCTGCCGCAGATCCCCTGCTTGCACGACACATTCACCTTCAGCCCGGCCTGAGCCAGCGCCTCGACGATGGTCTGGTTTTCCAGCACTTTCACGCTGATGCCGCTGGCCGCGGCCACCACTTCAAAAGCCGTACCGCCGGTCTGCACTTCCGCGCTGAAACACTCCTGATGGATTTGCTCCAGGCGGTATCCCTGAGCTTTCGCCCGATCGGTCACCGCATCCATCAGCCGCGTCGGACCGCAGGTGTAGACGTGGGTGTTGTCGGGCACGTCGCACAGCACCGCGTCCAGATTCAGACGATGTTGGTCGCTAAAGTGCAGGTGTACCCGTTCCGCGAAGGGGGCGTTTTCCAGCTGCGGAATGAACGCCGCCTGCGAGCGCGATCGGGCGCAGTAGTGCAGCGAAAAACTGCGTCCGGCGGCGTGGAGTTCCGCAGCCATCGCCAGCATCGGCGTGATGCCAATCCCGCCGCCAATCAGCAGGCTGTGGGCCGCGGCGTCGTCCAGCGCAAACAGGTTGCGCGGCTCGCTGACCTGAATCTCATCCCCTTCGCGCAGGGCGTGGGCAGCCAGCGACCCGCCCGTTGAGCGTGAGTCTTTCAGCACGCCGAGCTGGTAGTGCTGCGCGTCCTTAGGGTCGCTGCACAGCGAGTACGGACGAATCAGATCGGCGCTCAGATGCAGGTCGATATGCGCCCCGGCGCGAAACGTCGGGAGCGGAATGCCATCCACATGCGCCAGGGTCAGCAGGACCACCTCGCCCTGCAGCTCGCGGCGGATCACCTGTAAAGTCAGCATGAGAACTCCTTAGCGCATGAACAGGCCGCCGTTGATGTCCCAGGTCGCCCCGGTGACAAACGACGCCTGCGGGGAAGCCAGCAATGCCACGGCCTGGGCGATAAACTCCGGCTCACCGAGTTTCCCGACCGGGATCATCGCAAGCAGCCCGGCCATTTTCTCTTCTGGCACCAGGGCGTGAACCATCGGCGAATCCATCGGGCCCGGCGCGATGGCATTGACCGTCACGCCGGATTTGCTCAGCTCGCGGGCGAAGATTTTGGTCAGCGTCAAAATGCCGCCCTTCGAGGCCGCGTAGTGCGCGCCGGATGCCGTGCCGCCGTTCTGCCCGGCCAGCGACGCCAGATTGATAATGCGGCCGTAGTGTTGGGCGGCGAAATAGCGCCCCAGCGTCTGGCAGCCGACAAAGGTGCCGCGCAGATTGGTGGAGATCACCCGGTCGAACTCATCGACGCCAATCTCCATCACCGGCGTGGCGAGGGTCAGGGCGGCGTTGTTCACCAGCACCTGTAAGCTGCCGAAACGGGCGACGGTGGCGTCCAGCGCGCGGGTAAAATCCTCCGGCTGGCGGATATCCAGCCCAAGCGCCAGCACGTTGTCGTGGTCGAGCGCGTCCGCCGCCTGTCGGGCGCGCGCGGCGTCGACGTCCGTCAGCACCACCTGGAACCCCTGCTCCAGCAGATGCGCGGCGATGACATTGCCCAGACCGGCGGCCGCGCCGGTCACTAATGCGGTTTGCGTCATGAGCGATTCCTCACAGGATGTAGCCGATGCTGTGCAGCACATCGTCGCTGTTGACCAGGCGGATCACCTTCTGCTGGATGCGCAGGCGGTCGGTCTCGCGCTGCAGCTGCCAGGTGATATCCGCCGCGTAATGGCGGCTGTGGCCCTTGCGGTGTTCCCACAGGGACTGCGCCCCGCGCACCACCAGTAAATCGTCGTTCGCTTCCAGCAGACGAAAACGCGACAGCGTGCGCAGGGTTCTGGCGCGCGGCGTGGTGGAGATCGACTCCCCGCTGTAGAGGCGGTGGACGCGTTTTTCACGCATGTGGTGATCGTCGCAGGCGTAGTTGAGCGTGTTTTTAAAGTCGGTTTCGTTCGGGTCGATCGGCACCACGTACAGACCGTCGTGCTGCCACAGATCCAGCCAGGCGGTGAATTCGCCTTGATCGAGCAGGTCGCCCTCGAGGTTAATCAGGGTCACGGCGGCAAAGAGTTGAGATTCTGGCGTCATCATTGTTCGCTCTCCGTCATCAGTTTTTTCCACTGCTGGTAGGCGGCGCGCATCCCGGTTTCGGCGCTGACGTCGCTGCGCAGGCCGTCGTCGGTGCGGTACTCGCCCGCCAGCCCGCGGTTGAGCATGATCCACAGGTCGTCGCCCGCCGTGGCGCCGCGCTGTACGCGCTCCCAGGCCTCCGAGTCGTCCGGCGTGCCGAAGCCCATCGGCCCCTGGAAGTGTTCGTGCAGACGCAGGCGCGCCTGGTTGGCGATTTCAGGGCCGCCGTCCATGGTGATCACCGCGTGGTGGATTTCGGTTTCGTTGACGGACACCGGCTGGAGCACGCGGAAGAAGGCCATCGAACAGGCGATGTTCGGGAAGATATTGAGGTTGAAACCGGAGCCGCCGACGGCGCGCACGATGCGACGCACCTGCTGTTCGTCGTGGTCGGCGCGCAGGGCCTCGGCCAGCTGTTCAAAGCGCTCGGGGATCGGTGCGTCGAGATTGGCCTCGAGATCCACTAATTCCGGGATCATCACCATCACGCTGTGGCCGTTGCCCAGATCTTCGACGTAGCCGCTGCCGTCGACGAAGTTGAGCATCTCTTCGGTCTGCTTATCGACGGAGCTTAAGAACGAGCGGTGAACCACCGGGAAGTGGTAGCCGTCGGTGGTGTTTTCGAGCTGGATTTTCCAGTTGCCGGGGAAGCGGAAGCGGTGCGCCGGGCCGGTTTTGATCGGATAGCCCGCGCCCTGCTTCATAAACAGATCCATCCACTTTTTCGCCGCGCCGAGGAAATCTTCCAGGGGCTCAATCTGCTCGTTAAAGGTGGCGAAAATCATCCCCGCGTACTGTTCCGTACGCAGGGAAACCAGCCCCAGCTCGCCTTTTTCCAGCTGATCGGCGTAGCTTTCCGGGTGCGGCACGCCGCGCAGGCTGCCGTCCAGAGCATAGCCCCAGCCGTGGTACGGGCAGACGAAGCTGTTAGTTTTGCCGCTGCGGTGTTCGCACACGGTCGCCGCGCGGTGGCGGCAGCGGTTGAGCAGCGTGTGGACGGTGCCTTTGCGATCGCGCACCACAATCACCGGCTGAGTACCCAGCTCGGTGGTTTTGAAGCTGCCGGTCTCCGGGATTTCACTGGCGTGCGCCACCCACACCCAGGTCTTGCTGAAGATGCGATCCAGCTCGAGCTGGAACAGGCTGTCGGAGGTATAAAGCGAGGTGTGGACGCGGTCGCTTTGCACCAGTCCGGCAATCTCTGCCGATGTCGGCAGAGATTGCGGCGTAGTGTCGATATTTTTAATGGTGATCAGGTGATCGCAATTCATGTCTGGTTCTCCTGCACGTTTTCTTTTTTATCAGGGACAGGTAATTCATCCGCCGCATGCCAGCGGTCCACCGGTCGGCTGAACAGGTTGCGGGTGGTAAAGTGGCGCATCGCCATACCGTTCGCGTTGCGCACAAAGGTGACGCAGATTTCCGCCGCGTTGAGGTGCGCACCTCCGGCGGTAAATTCCGAGGTTTGCAGCATCAGCCAGCGCCCGCGCAGCTCGCCGTCCGGCGTATGGCCCAGCGCTTCCGAGCACAGGAAATGCGCGTTGAGGGCAAAATGCGCGGGAAGGCGCACGTAGCTCGCCATCATGGTGACAATTGCCTCGCGCCCCAGGTGTTTACCGAGACGCGTGGCGTAGGGTTCGCCGAGCCCCTCCCAGCAGGCGTCGGCGGTAAATAGCGCGCCAATCGCCTGCACGGTGTCAGGGCTGTCGAGCTGGTCGCACAGGCGCATGTAATCGCTGATGCACACCCGCGCCGCCTGGCTGTCTTCGAGCTGCTGTAAGCGCAGCGCATCCTGTGCGTTCATGGTCTTAGCCCTGGATAATCAGTTCGCGGCCCACGCGGGCTTCGATTTTGCAGTACTTCCACAGTTTGCTGCCGCCCTCGCCCACCGGCGTGGTGCGGAACAGGTTGCAGACGGCGGCGACGTTCTCCAGTTTCTCGGCATCCGCCAGCACGTAGGTGGTCCAGGGCGCGGTGGTGGACGGGCCGACCATCAGCTGGTCGTCATCCATGTTGCCGATGACGCGAATACCTGGGGTCTCTTCGATCCCTTTCATCATCACGCCGAAGGCGCCCCATACTTGTTTGGCTTCCGCCGGGCTGGCGTCGAAAAAGTTCTGATTCACCCCGATGCAAAACAGCACACGTAACGTTGTTGACTGGCTCATCTGTTGCTCCTTACGTTAAAAAATCACAAGTAACCGGGCAGCGGTTTGCCGCCGAAAAAGACCGTACCGGCGTTGAGGTACGAGAGATCGCCCATAAAGGCGTGCTGGGTGATCACCATGGTGTCGCGGACAAAACGCTGCAGCGGGCTGGTCAGCGTGACGCCGCCCATGCCGTTCAGCGCCAGCGCCTGACGCGCTACGTCGGCGGCGACGCGGGTGACGTGGGTCGATGAAAGTCTGAGCGCATTAATCTGCTCGCAGCTCGCGTCGTCCCCGGCCAGCAGGCTCTGCCAGACGTCGTCGATGGCTTCGTAGAACCAGGCGCGGGCGGAGCGCAGTTCGGCTTCGCAGCGGGCAATTTGCATCTGCGCCTGCTGGCGGTCGGCCAGACGCGGCGCGCCGGTCACCGACTGCTGACGATGGGCGATGGCGTAGATTTCGTTGAGCGCCGCGCGAGCCACCCCGAGCGCCACCACGGAGAGCACCTGGGTCGCGAGCGACAGCACCGGATAGCGATACAACGGCCCCTCGACATTCAGCGCCCCGCCGCGAATAAAGGTCCACTCCTGCGGGACGAAAACATCGTTGACCACCAGATCGTGGCTGCCGGTTCCGGCGAGGCCGACCGTGTCCCAGACGGGATCGATCTGCACGCTGGCCCGCGGTAGGACCGCCATGCGCGGCAGGGCCTGATCGGCGTCCGGCAAAATCCCGACGCCCAGCACCGAGGCGCCCATGCTGCCGCTGGCAAAGCTCCAGCGTCCGCTGACGCGATACCCGCCGTCGGCCTGAGTGGCTTTTTGCGTCGGGAAGATCCCCCCCGCAAAGACCACGTCCGGCCCGTCGCGGTAGAGCTCTTGCAGGGTGTCTGGCGGCAGCGCGCCGAGGTAAAACGGGCTCATGCCGAAACTCGCCACCCAGCCTGCGGAGCCGTCGGCGGTGGAGATTTGCTCCACCAGCTCGCAAAACTGCGCCGGGGAGCATTCGTCGCCGCCGTAGATTTTCGGCACCAGCGCGCGGTAGACGCCCACCTGTCTGAAACGGGCGATGATGTCGTCAGAGATATGACGTTGATGCTCAAACTCCCGGCTGCGAGCCGCGACATCACTCAGAAGCGGAACAAGTTCTTCACGAACAGGAATGGCAGACATGGCGTCCTCCGAAAAGGGTTGTGCGGTGTGCGCAAGGCGAGCGCGGCCGCAATGAGTCGTACTCACTGAGTCATCGGGTAAGAAAAACGGGAATTACGCTTGTCGTCGGCCCGTGAGCCACTCGACGGCCTGCACCAGCAGCCCGTCGTGACCTTTGGCGGCAATCAGCTGGAGCGAAACCGGACGCCCACGCCGTTCAGCCACCGCAAGCGTGATGGCCGGATGGCCGCTGAGGTTGAACGGGCGGACCAGCCGCGTGAGGTTCACCACGCCGAGCGGATCGGCGGCTTCCTCAAGCGTCAGCGGGAGTTCAGGCAGCGTCGCCAGCGCCAGCAGCGAGGTTTTCGCAAGCAGTGCATCGACCTGCGCGGTGAAGGTTGCGCGTATCTGTTCGGCGGCATCGAGCGCTTCGGCGCTGACGTCCGCCCCGGCGCGGATACGCGAGGCGACGTCCGGCGAAACCTGATTGCCAGCCAGCAGCGGGCTGAACGCCTGCCAGTTTTCGTGGCTGATGAGGGTTAAGCCTGCCCGGTGGGCATCATGGAGATCCGGGAGTGGCGCCTGTTGCGGCGTCACGCCCTGCTGTTCAAGGAAATTCAGAAGCGTTGCGTCGATGTCTTCTGACGCGGCGGAGATAAACGCCATCGCCGGCAGCGCGTCCAGCGGGTCGCCGACGGGAATCGAGAGACGGGTCATCGCCTGGCGCAACACCGCGGCGTCGCTCGCAAAAACGCCGACACAGTCGAGAGAGCTTTGGGCAGGCATCACGCCGTCACGGCTGAGCACGCCGAAGCCGGGTTTGAATCCGAGAATTCCGCAGCAGGCGGCGGGCATTCTCACGGAGCCGCCGGTGTCGGTGCCCAGCGAAAAATCGACCTCACCGGAGGCGACCACGGCGGCAGAGCCGCTGGACGAGCCGCCCGGAATCAGCGCCGGATAGCGCGGATTGACCGGCGTGCCGCCCCAGGGGTTGATTCCGGTGACGCCAAACGCCAGCTCATGCAGGGTGGTTTTGCCCGTCAGCTGGCAGTGCTTTGCCAGCAGCGCAGCGACCACGCTGGCGTGCTGCCCGGCGACCGGGACGTTTGCCAGCGCCGGGCAGCCTGCGCGGGTCTGATGCCCGGCGACGTCCAGGGTGTCTTTCACCGCGAATCGCAGGTCGCCTTCGCCGAGGACGAATTGCTCAACGTAACCATTGCTCTCATAAACTGGCTTCATGATTGATACCTTAACCAGAAAAAGTGAATCATATTCAGGCTGGCAGTCACTGCTGCCTTTTTGTCCTGACTAACGTTAGGTCAATCATGGAAGAATTAGATGAAAATTCAAGTAATCTTTCACGTTAATTTTACGCTGACGCAACATTTTATTAACCTTTAATTCTGCAAGGTTACTGATTCAGGATGATGAAAAATAAGACAAAATGGCGGGAAACAGAAAGCCGTGTCGCTCCGGAGATTCAGAGCGACATAAGCAATTTATGGTTGTAATTACAGAAGGTTAGAGAGAAATACTACGGAGTTCACAAATTTGTCATCGGATAATTTGACCTCACAGTTCGTTGAGGTTATCCAGTACTTTGGCGAGTGACAGATTCATCTTATCGACCTGCGACACACTCATCCCTTTGAAGCCTTTTTCGAACACTTTTTCGGTCAGGGCGTAGGCTTCTTCCACTTTTTTCAGACCGGCCGCCGTGAGCATCACTTCGGTGACGCGCGCGTCCTGTTCGCTGCTGGCGGTGGTCACCAGACCGTCATCGCGCAGCCGCCCGACGATTTTGGTGATGGTCGGCATTTTCGCCATCGCGTATTCAGAAATCTGCGAAATGCTGGCTTTGCCGTACTGGTGCGTGACCATCAGCACCCGAAAGCGAGACACGTCCAGCTGGGCTTTTTTCAGTGTGATTTCGATGATTTGCGTGTAACGCGCATAAACATTCACGATCCAGTAGAACGGAAACGCTTCGCGATGAAAGGCGGGATCGTCAGGTGCGCCGTCCGGGGTATTTTTTAGAGTTGTCATGCGTTTCCTTACCAAAAAAAGCGTCAGAGTGAACGATTATACCCCGCGATCCGGCGGCGACTAAGCCTATCTGAGAGCGTGCTGAAACGTATAAGAGATCCCGATCGCATTATGATTCAAAATTGCTGACTGATTAACAATTACGTATCATTTTTTACACATTGCATTGACGTTTGCGGTGGCTATTTTCTATACGTTAGCTGTCGTTGAAAATTCTAATAATCGCAATGTGGAGCATTTTATGAACGAACGTTCTTCTGTGGAGCAGACGCGCCCGCCGTCGTCTGCGCCCGACGCTCTGGACCCTCGCCAGCAGGCCGTGATCAAAAAGCTGTTCCGTCGGCTGATTGTGTTTTTATTTATTCTGTTCGTATTTTCCTACCTCGATCGCATCAACATTGGCTTTGCCGGTCTGACGATGGGCAAAGATCTGGGCCTGACCAGCACCATGTTTGGCCTCGCCACTACCCTGTTCTACGTGATGTACGTGATTTGCGGCATTCCGAGCAACATCATGCTGAGTATCGTCGGCGCGCGGCGCTGGATTGCGGTGCTGATGGTGGTGTGGGGTATCGCCTCCACCGCCACCATGTTCGCCACCGGGCCGAACAGTTTGTACGTCCTGCGCATGCTGGTCGGGATCGCCGAAGCGGGCTTTTTACCGGGCCTGTTGCTCTATTTAACCTACTGGTTCCCGGCCCATTATCGTGCGCGTGCTAACGCGCTGTTTATGATTGCGATGCCGGTGACGATGGCGCTCGGGTCGCTGGCCTCCGGCTACATTCTGAACATGGACGGCCTGCTGAATCTGAAGGGCTGGCAGTGGCTGTTCCTGCTGGAGGGCTTCCCGTCCGTGCTGCTCGGTCTGGTGGTCTGGTTCTGGCTGGATGACAGCCCGTCGAAGGCCAAATGGCTGACCGAGGATGACAAAGCCTGTCTGGCAGAGATGCTCGAAGCGGATAAAATCGCCGCCAGCAAAACCCAGCTGGAAGCGAATACCCTGCCCCAGCGCAGCGTGGCGCGCGAACTGTTCACACCGATTATTATTCTCTACACGGTGGCCTATTTCTGTCTCACCAACACGTTGAGCGCCCTGAGCGTCTGGACGCCGCTGATCCTGCGCAGCTTCAACGAAACCAGCAGCAACGTCACCATCGGTTTGCTGAGCGCCATTCCGCAGGTGTGTACGATTGTGGCGATGGTCTGGTGGAGTAAGCGCTCCGACCGCCTGAACGAGCGCAAAATCCACACCCTGCTGCCGTATCTCTTTGCCGCCGCAGGCTGGATGTTAACCGCCTCGAGTACCCATGCGATGCTGCAGTTTACCGGCATTGTGATGGCGTCGGCAGGCGCGTTTGCGGCGATGGTGATCTTCTGGACCACGCCGGACCGCTTTATCTCTCTGCGCGCTCGTGCGGTGGGGATCGCGGTGATCAACGCCACCGGGATGACCGGCGCGGCGCTCGGGCCGCTGCTGATGGGCTGGATGAAAGACGTCACCGGGAACTTCAACGCCGGGATCTTTATGGTGGCCGGATTCCTGGTGCTGGGCGCGCTGATTATCGCCCTGATCCCGATGAGCAAAACCGCTGTGCAAAAAGCCGCCGCCCCACTCTCGACTTGACTTATTATGTAAAAAAGATACTTTTCAGGACATGAAGAAAATCCTGATTATCGTCCCTGACGGCGGCATGTTGTTCGAAGCCGCCGGTATCGCAGACATTCTGATGCAGGCCAACCAGCTCCATCCGGAAGGCCTCGCCCAGCCTCGCTATCGCATTATTATCGCCACCACCCAGCCGCATCAGGTGATCCACGGTCAGTCCGGATTAAACCTGCTGGCGGACTATCGCCTGCCGGAGCTGGATCCGCGCGAACCGCTCGACACCATCATCATTACCGGTCGCGGGATGAACGAGCTGGAGAGCACCGCGGTGGTGGACTGGCTGCATCTGGCCGCCCCGCACGCCCGGCGCATCGCCTCGATTTGCGGCGGCGCGATGCTGCTGGCGCAGAGCGGTTTGCTCGACGGTCGCCGCGCCACCACCCACTGGCGGCTGCTGGAGACGATGCAAAAAACCTGGCCTACCATCAAAGTCGAAGGCGGCCCGCTCTATATTCAGGACGGTCCGATCTGGACCTCTGGCGGCGTGAGCTCGGGGTTTGATCTGACGCTGGCGCTGGTCGAAGAGGATTACGGTTTTACCCTGGCGCGCGACGTGGCGCAGGATCTGGTGATGTACCTGCGCCGCCCCGGCGGGCAGCTGCAGTTCAGCCGCTACAACCTGCACCAGTACAGCAGTTCCGGGCCGATCGGTGAACTCCAGACCTGGATTTTGAACCATCTCACGGACGATCTGTGCGTCGAAAAGCTGGCGGAACAGGCGGCGATGAGCCCACGCAATTTCACCCGCGTCTTTACCCGCGAAACCGGGGCCTCCCCGGCGCGTTACGTGATGGAAGCCCGCCTCGCCGCCGCCCGTCAGCTGCTGGAGCAGACCAGCGAACCGCTGGAGCGCATCGCGGAGCAGAGCGGGTTTGGCAGCAGCATCAACCTCAGGCGCGTGTTTGAGAAACAGCTCCACCTCACTCCCGGCGAGTATCGCCAGCGCTTCCACTGCCGCAAAATGGCGTAATGTGATCCTTTTTTGTCATTTACGCCAACCGGCCTGACGCCTACAGTGACTCCAGACACCACAGTTAAGGAGTGCATCATGGTTAAGGTCGGTATTAATGGTTTCGGCAGAATTGGACGCAACTTCCTGCGCGCTGCCCTCGGCAATCCGGACATTGAGATCGTGGCGATTAACGATCTGACGGACAGTAAAACCCTCGCTCATCTGCTGAAATACGACTCCCTGCTCGGGACGCTGCCGGTGCCCGTAGAGGCTGCCGATAACCATCTGCAGGTGGATGGCAAACGGATTACGGTCTTCAGCGAGCGCGACCCGGCGAATATTGCGTGGCGCAGCGTCGACGTGGATGTGGTGATTGAGGCCACCGGTTTCTTCACCGACCGCGAGAAAGCGGCAGTGCATATCGATAAAGGCGGCGCGAAACGGGTCATCATCTCCGCGCCGGGTAAGAACGATGATTTGACGGTAGTGATGGGCGTGAACCATCAGCTGTACGATCCGGCTCAGCATTTTGTGGTGAGTAACGGGAGTTGCACGACCAACGGTCTGGCCCCGGCGGCGCAGGTGCTGCATCAGCACTTCGGCATCGAGCATGGCCTGATGAACACCACTCACGCCTACACCAACAGCCAGGCGCTGCACGACCAGCCGGAGAAAGATCTGCGCGGTGCGCGCGCGGCGGCCCTGTCGATTGTGCCCTACTCCAGCGGCGCGGCGAAAGCGCTCGGGAAGGTGATTCCAGAGCTCGACGGGCGTCTGACCGGGTATTCATTGCGCGTCCCGGTGCCGGTGGTATCGATTGTCGATCTGACGGTGACCCTGAGCCGGGAAGTGACGGTTGAAGAGGTGAATAACGCCTTTCGTGAAGCGGCCTCTGCGGGACCTCTGAAAGGCATTCTGGGGTACAGCGATGAACCGCTGGTGTCGAGTGATTATCAGGGTGACCCGCGTTCATCAATTATCGACGGGCTTTCTACGTTGGTGATTGGCGGGAATATGGTGAAGATCCTCGCGTGGTATGACAACGAGTGGGGCTTCTCCAACCGCCTGGTGGATTTGGCGGTGCTGATGGATGAGAAAGGGGTGTAACAGAAAAGCCGGGTGGCGGCTACGCCTTACCCGGCCTACGTTTTGATTTTGTAGGCCCGGTAAGCGCAGCGCCACCGGGCAGTTTTTACGCCGCTTTGACGCGTACACCCATCAGCACAATCACCATCGCGGAGACAAGCAACAGCCCGCTTCCGGCGAAGACGCCGCTGGCGCCGTTGAGGTCAAACACTGCCCCGCCGCCTGCGGCACCCGCGCCAATCGCAAATTGAATCGATGCCACCAGCAGGCCACCCGCGCTTTCGGCTTCGTCCGGCACGGTGGTCGCAAGCCAGGTTGACCAGCCCACCGGCACCAGGCCGAAGGCGAAGCCCCACATCGCGACCAGCAATCCATCGAGCATCGCCAGATGACCGAACGCCACCATGGTCAGCGCCAGCACGCCCATCACGAAAGGTACCAGCGCCAGGGTCAGGCGTAAGTGTCGTGCCAGCAGGTGCCCGGCAATCGAGGTACCGACAAAGTTAGCGAGACCAAAGCCGAGCAGGATCA
The DNA here is from genome assembly GCF_058791735.1 of Lelliottia sp. EB106-05-01-XG201. Lineage (NCBI taxonomy): Bacteria > Pseudomonadati > Pseudomonadota > Gammaproteobacteria > Enterobacterales > Enterobacteriaceae > Lelliottia > Lelliottia sp. EB106-05-01-XG201. The sequence goes on along the minus strand of NZ_JBYTDV010000001.1, from coordinate 2,006,125 downwards.
GCGAAATGCTCTCGACGCTCGCCTGCCCGACGGTTTCGAGGAACGGACGCAGATAGGTGAAGAAGGCAAAGTGACCGCTAAAAATCAGCACCGTCGCCAGCAGGCCGCCGATCATCCCCGGACGGCGCAGCACGCGCAGCAAAGTCCCGAGACTGCCGCTGCTTTCCGGTTTCATCGACGGGAGCACCCACAGCTGCCAGAGCAGCGCCAGCATGCTCGGCAGAATGCAGAGGATAAAGACGTTGCGCCAGCCGATCAGGCTGCCGAGATAGCTGCCGAGCGGTGCGGCCACCACGGTCGCAATCGACACGCTGGAGAAGATGATCGCCAGCGCTTTCGGCACGTGCTGCGCAGGCACCAGACGCATTGCCGTGGCCGTCGACATCGCCCAGAACCCGCCGATGGCGACGCCCAGCAGCAGGCGGCCCATCAGCAGCACCTGCAAATTCGGCGCGAAGGCCACCAGCAGACTGGAGATGATCTGCAGCACCGAGAAAAACATCAGCACCCAGCGGCGGTCGATGCTTTTGGTGGCCGGGGTGATGAGCAGCCCGGTCACCAGCGCCACCAGCGCCGTCGCGGTCACCGCCTGCCCGGCCATCCCTTCGCTGACGCCGAGGCTTGCGGCCATCGGCGTTAACAAACTGGCGGGTAAAAACTCCGCCGTGATCAGGCCAAAAACCCCCAGTCCCAGTGAATAGACCGCGCGCCAGGCGGGTCTGGCGGGCGCTATGGCCTCGCTTGCCGCGATACTTGAATTCATCTGTTGCTCTCCAGTTAGAAAAATGTGACAAACATCGCAAAAGCATAGAGTGTTCCCCGTGGACGATCTATGACATATAATCTCCACTTATTGATAATTCGTCCGGAGTTGTGCCGATGACCGTTCAGTCGCCCGATTTAATCAGTGAGCTTTTACGTGGAATGCGCCTCTCCGGAGTGAAATATCGCCGGATTGAGGCCAGCGCCCCTTTTGGCGTGGCGTTTAGTCAGGCGCCCGGCAAGGCGCAGTTTCACTTCGTCAGCCACGGTTCGGCGGTGCTGCGCATGGAGAGCGGCGCGGTGTTTAACCTGAGCAGCGGCGATGCGCTGTTTATCCCCAACGGCAATGCCCACGCCCTGCTGTCGAACGAAAATGCCTGCGTCACGCCGGTGTCGGCCTTTCCCAGCGAGCCGATTTGCAACTCCGTGTGCGCCATCACCTGCGAGCCGTGCCCGGAAAGCGCACACACGGTGATATTCAGCGGATGCATGGATTTTGAACTCGGCGGGATGCAGCCGCTGATCAAAGCGATGCCGGAAGTGATGATGGTCAGCCGTCTGATGTCGACCTGGCCGGAGATCCACCCGCTGTTGGCGGCGATGGAGCGGGAATCCATGACCCGCCAGGTGGGTTTCGCCGGGATCCTGGCGCGCCTCGCCGACGTGGTAGCGGCGCTGATCGTCCGTGGTTGGGTGGAAGCGGGCTGCGTGAAAGCCACGGGCTGGGTACAGGTGCTGCGCGACCCGCGTCTGAGCCGCGCAATTTACGCCATGCATCAGCAGCCGGGCGTCAACTGGAGCGTGGCGGAGCTGGCGAAAGAGGCCGGAACTTCGCGTTACGTGTTCGCCGAGCGCTTTTTGTCCGCGACCGGTACCACGCCCGCTAAGTATCTGAGTGAATTAAGAATGCGCCTGGCGATTCAGTATATTCGACATGAGCATCAGGCGATTGAGACGGTGGCGCTGCGGCTGGGATATGGATCGCTGGCGGCCTTTAGCCGGGCGTTTAAGCGTATTGTCGGCCATGCGCCGGGCACGCTGCGGGAGGCCAGCCAGACCCCGGAAGAGGTCTGACCGGCGAGGCGTCAGAAGTAATATTTAAAGCGCACGCGGCCACCGTAGCGGTCGTCGTTATTTCCGTCGCCGTCGTTCGGATGCGCTTGCACCCATGAGGCGTAGGCCCCGAGATAGATATTAAAGTTCTTCATTTTCATCACGTTCGGGATGAGATACGAGGCGTGAATGGTGTGGATGTCGTAGTCGCCCGGATCGGTTATCCAGCAGTCGTTGTCGCAGTTGTCGAATACATTCGCAGAGTTGAATTTATCCACCTGGTTGTGGGCATAGATGTAGCCCAGCTCGAAGTTATGCCACAGGGCATTAGTCCCGGCGGTAAAGTCGGTTTCATCCGTGGCGTCCATGTAGGCGGTGTTGAGATTTACCACCACGCCCTCTTCCGGATCGGTTTTTTGCCCGTTCCAGGTCATCGTCAGGCCATACCCGGTACGATCGGACTGATCGACCCACTGCCCGGACGCGTCGCGATAGCCGTAGGCGTTGTTGACAAGGTTGCTCTCCATCGCCACCGCCGTGGAGAAGCGCCCGCTCTGCCATGAAATCACCGGCCGGACGTAGGCGACGTTTTTGTCGTTATCGAGATCGATGCCGTGATACTGCTTATCGACAAACAGCGTGCTGCCGTTTTCCAGCAGAGTGTTGACCTCGAAATACCAGTTATCGAGGGTTTTACTCATCAGGAAATTGCCGCCGCTGTCGCTACGGCCTCGACCCTCTTTCATCATGTAGATATAACCGTAGCCGTCGCTGTAGAGATCGTTGGCGGTATTCCCGGAGTACTCAATAAAGGTATCCTGGTTCAGCGGGAACATATCGTAGGCTTCGAAGCGGCCGACTTTAATCTTCCAGTTATTTTCGTTGCCGAAGAAGAACACCGCATCATCGAGATTCATTTTACCCGTCAGATCCGCCAGCGGCTGGACGGAGAATCCGGCGAAATTACCGTCCTCCATTCGGCGATATCCATCAAACCCTAACAGCAGACGGCCGTTAATATCCCAGCGTTCATTATTTCCCGATGCCCAGTCCTTGTTAGCACTGGTTTTAATCGAGGTTAATGCGCCACTTCGGCTGGCGGCATCCATATTAAATTCGACGTCGCCATAAAATTTAATATCCCCATAGCCCGAGAGCGTGAGTTTGGGTAATGCGGCGGCGCTCACCGGCTCGGCGGACTGCACCGCCACGGTCGGCTGATTTTTTGCCGCCACGGTTTGGTTTTTCTCTAATTGCTCAATTTGCGCCTCGGCCTTTTCTGCCCGGCTTTCGGCTTTTTCCAGACGCGCTTCCAGCTGCGCGAGTTTTTCTTCCAGATCGGGGGAATTCTGTGCGGCATTGATCCCAGCGGAACAGAGTGCGCTGACGGCCAAAACAATAAGTTTTATTCTCATGGATCCCTTCCTGATAAATTATTATGACATTCCTGAACAGCTTCGGTATTTCGCCTAATCAGGGCGGCGGGTTCCATTACGTTTTTTCACCTGTTGATTATGATTTTTTATTTATGTGATCGTGAAGAAGCCTTTAGTGAGAAATTCAATAACGGAGCACGCGCGAGATCACACTTATAATTACAGCAACCCATAAAGAAAAATAAAAAATATAATTACGGCGCCTATAAATATTTAAAATTAATAAACCAAGTAAATCTATTAACGTTAAATATCCGCTTATCCTGATACGGGTAAAGAGTCTGGAACTGTGAAAAATGGGAGGTTCGACACGCGAAACCCGTCAGATTCGTCTAAGGTTTTCAGGTGATTGACGGCAGCGGCGACGCTGCTCGCGAATAAAAAGGAGAAGACCGATGACGAGAACCGAGATGCGCCGTCCCGCACCGCTTGCGCTGCGCGTGGCATTAGGGTGCGCGCTGCTGAGCGTCGCTGCAATGAGCGTTGCTGATGAGTTACCTTCCGGGCAAAAACAGTCGCCAGATATTCTGCTCGGCCCCCTGTTTAGCGACGTGCAAAGCGCCAAACTGTTCCCCGATCAAAAAACCTTCGCTGATGCGGTACCGAAAAGCGATCCGCTGATGATTCTGGCGGATTATCGTATGCAGCATCAGCAGCGCGGTTTTGACCTGCGCCACTTCGTGGAGGTGAATTTCACCCTGCCGGGCGAAGGCGAGAAGTACGTTCCCCCTGCCGGACAGAGCCTGCGCGAGCATATCGACGGCCTTTGGCCGGTGCTGACGCGCACCACCGATAAGGCAGACAAATGGGATTCTCTGCTGCCGCTGCCGAAGCCTTACGTGGTGCCGGGCGGGCGTTTCCGCGAGGTCTATTACTGGGACAGTTATTTCACCATGCTGGGGCTGGCGGAGAGCGACCACTGGGACAAAATCAGCGATATGGTGGCGAACTTCGGCTATGAGCTGGACAACTTCGGTCATATCCCCAACGGCAACCGCAGCTATTATCTGAGCCGCTCCCAGCCGCCGTTCTTCGCCCTGATGGTCGAACTGCTGGCGACGCACGACAAGGACGCGCTGAAAACTTACCTGCCGCAGATGGAAAAAGAGTACAGCTACTGGATGCAAGGCGTGGAGACGCTGCAGCCCGGTCAGGCCAACAAGCGAGTGGTGAAACTGGATGACGGATCGATTCTGAATCGCTACTGGGACGATCGCGACACGCCGCGCCCGGAATCCTGGCTGGATGATGTCAACACCGCCAAAAATAATCCGAACCGCCCGGCGACTGAGATCTACCGCGACCTGCGCTCCGCCGCGGCGTCCGGCTGGGACTTTAGCTCGCGCTGGATGGACGATCCGCAAAAACTCGGCACTATTCGCACCACCAGCATTGTGCCGGTGGATCTGAACGCCCTGCTGTTCAAGATGGAAAAACTGCTCGCGAAAGCTTCTCAGGAATCCGGGGATACCGAGCGTGCCAATCGCTATGAAGCGCTGGCCAGTGCGCGGCAAAAAGCGATTGAGAGCCATCTGTGGAATGACAAAGAGGGCTGGTATGCGGATTACGATCTGAAGAGCAAAAAGGTGCGCAATCAGCTAACCGCCGCCGCCCTGTTCCCGCTGTATGTCAACGCGGCGTCCAAAGAGCGGGCGGATAAAGTCGCCAGCGCTACCGCCTCGCGCCTGTTGAAACCGGGTGGTGTCACCACCACCACGATTAACAGCGGGCAGCAGTGGGATGCGCCGAACGGTTGGGCACCGTTGCAGTGGGTGGCCGCCGAAGGGTTGCAGAACTATGGTCACAAGAAAGTGGCGATGGATGTCACCTGGCGCTTCCTGACTAACGTGCAGCACACCTACGATCGCGAGCAGAAACTGGTCGAGAAATATGATGTGTCAACCACCGGGACCGGCGGAGGCGGCGGTGAGTATCCGCTGCAGGACGGCTTCGGCTGGACCAACGGCGTGACGCTGAAGATGCTGGACCTGGTGTGCCCGAAAGAGAAACCGTGCGACAGCTTGCCGGCGACGCAGCCGGCGGCGAATGATGATGTGGCGCCGGTGGAGAAGAGTGCAGCGCAGTAGGAGTTGTGCGGTCTGATGCCCTCACCCCGGCCCTCTCCCACGGGGAGAGGGAGAAAAGCAAGCGAGTTCCCTCTCCCTTTGGGAGAGGGTTAGGGTGAGGGGAAAACTCAGAAACTATAACTCGCCCCCACCTGCACCGTGCGATCCCGCCCAATCCAGCAGTTGGTCGTGTCGTAGCAGGTGAAGGTCTCTTTGTTGGTGATGTTCTGCGCGCTGGCTTTCAGGGTCAGCCCGGCCAGCGACGGCATGATTTCACCCATCTGATACGAGGCGGCCAGGTCGTACTGCGTCGTGCCACCCAGTTTGCCCCGATCGTTGGTCGGCGCGATCTCCATCGGCCCGGTGTAGCGCGCCCCTGCGCCGAGGTTCAGCCCTTTCAGCGGCGCGCTGTCGAAGGTGTAATCCCCCCAAAGATTAAAGGCGTTTTCCGGCACCTGCGTCGGGCGTTTGCCTTTGTACTTCTCATCCTCGGTGTTAATCGCGTGGGTGTAGGCGTAGTTGGCAATCAGCGTCAGGTTATCCGTTGGACGGCTGATGGCCGACAGCTCTGCCCCTTTCGACTCCACCTCGCCAGTCTGGCGATAATTGAGGAAGCCCGGATCGCTGGTGACCACGTTTTTCTGGCGGATGTTGAACACCGAGGCGGTAAAGGTGGTGGCGTACTCCTCCAGCAGGTATTTCACCCCGCCTTCCACCTGTTTGCTGGTGGTCGGTTTGACATCTTTCGCCGTCAGCGTGCCCTGCGGCGAGACCGGCGCAAAGCCTTCGGAGTAGCTGATAAACGGTGAAATGCCGTTTTCGAAGGCGTACAGCGCCCCCAGACGTTTGGTGACGCGATCCTGCGACACCCAGGCTTTATCACCGTTTTGCAGATAATCGGTAGTGACTGAACGGTAGTCGTCGTAGCGCAGACTGCCGAGCAGGTTCAGGCCGCCGAATTCAATCTGGTCCTGCAGGTAGTAGCCGTTCTGCTGATAGCTCAGGCGGTTTTTCTGCGCGGTGTAAAGACCGAGCGCCCCGTCGTTAACCTGCGAGTAGTCCGGGTCGCGCATGTCGATGCCCGGTGTGTTGGACGCGTAGCGATAGTGGAAGTGCGAGTTCAGCTTCTGGTAGTCAAACCCCGCCAGCAGATGATGTTTCCAGTCGCCCAGCTCAAGCGTTTTGGTGACCTGGTTATCGATATTAAAGCTCTGCAGATCTTCATCGGTGGTATAGGCAAAGCGGTTCAGCTCATAGACTTGTGCGCCCGGTCCGGTGGAGTAGATGCTGCGCTGGTGCGTGTCCACATCGAAATAGCGCGCTTTCTGGTTGAAGCCCCAGCCGCTGTCGAACTCGTGTTCAAAGCTGTAGCCCAGCATCCACTGGCGCTGTTTGAAACCGCTCCACTCGTCGCCAGCATAATCGCGGCGATCGGCATATTTCGAGCGCAGGTAAGAGAGCGGCAGCGGGTTAGATGGCGTCAGGCTCGGGGAGTTTTGCGCCAGCGCGTCAAGGGTCAGGCGCGTTTTGCTGTCCGGCTGCCAGGTGACGGACGGGGCCACCAGGTAGTTTTCCGTGCGGGTGGTGTGCGGCTGATCGTCGCCCTCCGTCGCTTTACCCAGCAGACGGTAGTTCCAGTCGCTGCTGGCGATCTGCCCGGTGGAGTCGAGATACCCCTCTTTCAGGTTACGCGTGCCGGTAGTAAAGCCCACTTCCGTCTGCGCCGCTTTTTGCGGTTTTTTGCCCTGAATATTGACCAGCCCGCCCGGTGAGCCGCCGCCGTAGAGCACGGAAGCCGGGCCTTTGAGGATATCGACGCTCTCGATCAGCAGCGGATCGATGCGCGCTTTGGTGTTCCCGGTGACGTTGTACGGCAGCTGCAGGCCGTTGTAATACTCCTGCTCGACGGTGAATCCGCGAATTTTATATTCGCTCATGTAGGAGGTGTTGCCGCGCACTTCCGTCGACACGCCCGGGGCATAGCGCAGGATTTCGTTGACCGAATTCGCGTGGCGCTGTTCGATCTCGGTGGCGGAAATGGTATTGATGACCTGTGGGGTTTTACTTTCGGCCACCGCTGATTTGGTGGCGCTGTTGGTCCACTCCGGAAGCGCGCTGCCCTGCTCTGATCCGGTCACGACTATCGTGGATTCTTCCGCAAACGCACAGGTTTGCAACGCCAGTGAAACGGCTCCTGCCAACGCACATACTGCAAAACGCGAGGTGTTCATATTGTCGTCTTATTATTAGATGATACAAAGAACGACAATTATTCTCATTTCGATTAACAAAGCAATATGGGGGCAAAAAAAACGGCCCTCAGTGAGAGCCGTTTCGCTGTTTATGCCCGTCTGAGCAGGCGGAAAACCGCCAGGACGACGATTGCGCCCACGACAGCCACCAGGAAACTGTGCAGATTAAAGCCGCTGACGCTGCCACCGACGCCAAACATGGTCGCCAGCCAGCCACCGACTACCGCACCGATGACCCCCAGCACGCAGGTCAGAATGAAACCGCCACCATCACGTCCCGGCATAATGAATTTTGCGATAACGCCGGCGATAAGACCAAAGACAATCCAGGCGATGATACCCATTGCGATGCCCTCTTGCAGATGAAATGCATGCGCTGAAAATGTTTCGCGCAAGTGACTTAAGTATAGGTCACCGCGCTAAAACCGTTTTCTTCTCACCGACTTAATTACCTCTCAATTTTGAAAAAAAATCACCGGTTTGTATTAAGTTCCGCTCACCATTGCCGATACTTCTGGGACAGTCCGTCAGACAATCGAGGAGCCATTCGGCGTGAGTAATTACAGTGAGCAGTTCCTGAAGCAAAATCCGCTGGCTGTATTAGGTGTATTACGCGACCTGCACAAGGGCGAAGTGCCTGTGCGCATCAGTTGGGCTACAAATCAGTTCATAAGCAGGATCCTGGAAGCGACACCGGAGCGTCTGGTGATTGACCTCGGCAGCCAGGAGTATGAGAACCGGGCGGTACTGCGTGCGAAAAACATCTCCGTGCTGGCAGAAACCAAAGGGGCGAAGGTTGAGTTTGTCCTGCCGCATGTGGAACAAGGCGAATATCTCAATCTGCCGGCGTTTATTACTCCGCTGCCGGACAGCCTGTGGTTTGTCCAGCGCCGGGAGTATTTTCGTATTAACGCCCCGCTGCACCCCTCCTATTTTTGTAAGGCCAAAATGCCGGACAAAAAAGAGATCCGCTTTCGCCTCTTCGACCTGTCACTCGGCGGGATGGGCGCACTGATGGACACACCACGACCGGACGGACTGGTGGAAGGGATGCGTTTTTCACAGATTGAACTGGATATGGCTGGCTGGGGACGTTTTTACTTTGACGCGCAGCTGATTGCGATCAGCGAACGCAAGGTGGTCGACAGCAAAAATGAGACCATCACCACACCGCGGCTGAGCTTTCGCTTTTTGAATGTCGGGCCTGGGGCTGAAAGGGAACTGCAGAGAATTATTTTCTCGCTGGAGCGAGAAGCACGGGAGCGCGCGAATAAGGTGCTCTGAAACGCGCCGGACAGCGGCTCGCTGCCCGGCTACGGCATTACATGGCGTCCATCGCTTTCTGCACTTTCCAGATATAGCGTGGTGCCTGTGGTGCCGGGTGATTGTTCACCACATGATCAAAGAACTCGTCTTTATCCATGCCGTTAATCTCACTGATGGCCTTTTTGCGATCCGACGAGAAGGTGCGCAGTAACGCCCCCGCCCCGTTCACGTACGACACCACCAGCGCATACTGCATTACTTCCGGATCTTCGATGCCTTTCAGCACCCCGTGTTCCAGAATGCTCAGATAGGCGGTCCCCATGGAGATATTGCGCTCCGGGTTTTTCAGCTCACTGGTGGACGGCTGCCCGCTCCAGCCCATGTAGCGGTAAACTTCGCGCCCGGCGGTGGAGGCTTTCAGCTGCATCAGGCCCACCGCATTGGATTTGCTCACCAGCGTTGGGTTGCCGCCGGATTCGACCGCAATGATCGCCGTCACCAGACGCGGACTGACGCCCCACGCCTTACCGGCCTGTTCGCTGATCGGCATCCACTGCATCGCGCGTTTAACCGGCACTTCCGGGTTCCACGGCGGATTTTGATAATCCTGTTTTGAACTACAGCCCGCCAGCAATACAATCAAAAAAGCAAACCATCTCAATTTCACGTCATCTATCCTTATAGCCGATCATCGCGGTTAAGCATCCGCCCCTTGAAGCAGACCGCATACAGGCGGCATGATATAGGCATTTAGTTTCTCATTCAGCAAGGATTTGCCATGTCTCAGTTTCATCTTGTTGCCCCGTCCGGGTACTGCATTAACCAGGACGCCGCCCGGCTTGGCGTGCAGCGCCTGGAAGCGTCCGGCCACAGGGTCGCTCATCAGACGATTATCCCCCGCCGTCTGCAGCGTTTCGCCGGAACTGAACAGCAAAGAGTGGCTGATATCAACGACCTGGCCACCCTCGAGGGGAAAAACCAGATTATTCTGGCGGTGCGCGGCGGGTACGGCGCGAGCCGCTTACTGGACGCGATCGACTGGGACGGGCTGGCCCGACGTCAGCAGCAGGACCCGCTGCTGATTTGCGGTCACAGCGATTTCACGGTGATTCAGCTCGGGCTGCTGGCCCTGCATAACGTCATCACCTTTAGCGGCCCGATGCTGGCGGGGAATTTCGGCGCGCCGGAGCTGAATGCCTTTACCGAGGAGCACTTCTGGCGCGCGCTGCAAAACCCAACGTTTAGCGTGGAGTGGCAAGGCGATGGCCCGGCGTGTGAAACCCAGGGACAGCTGTGGGGCGGCAATCTGGCGATGCTGGTGTCGCTTATCGGCACGCCGTGGCTGCCTAAAGTCGACAACGGCATTCTGGTGCTGGAAGACATCAATGAACATCCGTTCCGCGTCGAACGCATGCTGTTGCAGCTGAAGCACGCGGGGATTCTCGACCGTCAGCGCGCCGTGGTGTTGGGCAGTTTTAGCGGCGCGACGCCGAACGATTACGATGCGGGTTATACGCTTGAAACGATGATCGATTATCTGCGTACGCGCGTGGATATTCCGGTCATCAGCGGGCTGGCGTTTGGTCACGAACAGCAGACGGTGACGCTGCCGCTCGGCGCTCAGGCGACGCTTTCGCACTCGCAGGCGGGAAGCCGGTTAACTCTGAGCGGTCATCCTGTCTTAAAGGCATAAAAAAGCCGTATTTCCACCTCAATAAAACGCTGTTTCTGTCGTTAATATGATAGGGTTTTAGTAACAGTCACAACATTGAGGTGGGAGTAAGACAACATTGGATGCCGCAGCGATAATCAGTCTTTTCATTCTGGGTTCAGTATTAGTAACCTGCAGTATTTTATTAAGTTCATTTTCTTCGCGTCTCGGCATACCTATCCTTGTTATCTTCCTGGCCATCGGCATGCTCGCGGGTATCGACGGCATCGGCGGTATTCCATTCGATAATTATCCCTTCGCCTACATGGTGAGTAACCTCGCGCTGGCGGTCATTTTGCTGGACGGCGGGATGCGCACCCAGGCCAGCTCCTTTCGCGTGGCACTCGGCCCGGCGCTGTCGCTGGCGACCGTTGGTGTACTGATTACTTCCGGCCTGACCGGGATGATGGCCGCCTGGCTGTTTCATCTGAATATCATGGAAGGCTTGCTGATCGGCGCCATTGTCGGCTCGACCGATGCGGCGGCGGTCTTTTCTCTGCTCGGCGGTAAAGGGCTGAACGAACGCGTTGGCTCGACGCTGGAGATTGAATCCGGCAGCAACGATCCGATGGCGGTGTTTCTCACTATCACGCTGATCGAGATGATTCAGGCGCACGAAACCGGCCTGAGCTGGATGTTTGCCTGGCATATTCTCCAGCAGTTTGGCCTCGGGATTGTGATTGGCCTTTCCGGCGGGTATCTGCTGCAGCAGATGATTAACCGTATCTCCCTGCCTGCCGGGCTGTATCCGCTGCTGGCCCTGAGCGGCGGGATCCTGATTTTCGCCCTCACCACGGCGATGGACGGCAGCGGTATTCTCGCCGTTTATCTGTGCGGCTTCCTGCTGGGCAATCGTCCGATCCGCAACCGCCACGCCATTTTGCAGAACTTCGACGGCCTGGCGTGGCTGGCGCAAATCGGCATGTTCCTGGTGCTCGGCCTGCTGGTGACGCCGTCGGATCTGCTGCCGATTGCCATTCCGGCGCTGATCCTCTCGGCATGGATGATCTTCTTCGCCCGTCCGCTGTCGGTGTTCGCCGGGCTGCTGCCGTTCCGCGGGTTTAACCTGCGTGAGCGGATATTTATCAGCTGGGTGGGCCTGCGCGGGGCGGTGCCGATCATTCTGGCGGTCTTCCCGATGATGGCCGGTCTGGATAACTCCCGCCTGTTCTTCAACGTCGCCTTCTTCGTGGTGCTGGTGTCGCTCCTGTTCCAGGGGACGTCTCTCGGATGGGCGGCGAAAAAAGCCAAAGTGGTGGTACCGCCGGTTGGGCTGCCGGTTTCACGCGTCGGGCTGGATATTCATCCGGAAAACCCGTGGGAGCAGTTTGTTTACCAGCTGAGCGCCGATAAATGGTGCGTGGGCGCGTCGCTTCGCGACCTGCATATGCCGACGGAAACGCGGATTGCGGCGCTGTTTCGCGATAACGCCCTGCTGCACCCGACGGGCAGCACCCGTCTGCGCGAGGGGGATATTCTCTGCGTGATTGGGCGTGAAACGGATCTGCCCGCGCTCGGGAAACTGTTCAGCCAGTCGCCGCCGGTGGCGCTGGACCAGCGTTTCTTCGGCGATTTTATTCTGGAAGCGAATGCGAAGTTTGCCGACGTGGCGTTGATTTACGGCCTCGACGAAGGGCTGGAGTATCGCGACAAGCAGCAGACGCTGGGCGAGATTGTGCAGCAGTTACTGGGCGCTGCGCCGGTCGTGGGTGACCAGGTGGAGTTTGCCGGGATGATCTGGACCGTCGCCGAGAAAGAAGATAACGCGGTGCGCAAGGTGGGTGTGCGTCCGATGGAGGATGAGCCGGAGTAGTTTTGTGCCGGGTGAAGTGCGGTCTGGTGCCCTCACCCCGGCCCTCTCCCACAGGGAGAGGGGGAAACCAGAACCGTAGGCCGGATAAGGCGTAGCCGCCATCCGGCAAGATGTTACACCGTCACAACTGGCACGCGCGGAGCCAAAGCGGTTAACAACTCATACCCCACCGTCCCCGCCGCTGCGGCCACGTCATCGACTTTCACCTCGTTCCCCCAAAGCTCCACCGGCGAACCGATACCTGCCTGCGGACACGGGGTGAGATCCACCGCCATCATATCCATCGAAACCGTACCGACGGTGCCGGTACGTACTCCGTCGATCCACACCGGCGTGCCCGTTGGGGCGATGCGCGGATAGCCGTCCGCATAGCCGCCCGCCACGATGCCGATGCGCTGCTCTCCCGTCGAGCGATAGCGGCTGCCATACCCGACGGTGTCGCCCGCTTTTAACGTCTGAATACCGATAATTTCACTGCGCAGGGTCATCACTGGTTTCAGGCCGCTGTTGGCGATGTCCTGCCACTGGCCCGACGGCGACGCGCCGTAGAGGATAATCCCCGGCCGCACCCAGTCGTAATGGGCTTCCGGGTGCCAGAGCGTGGCGGCGGAGTTCGACAGGGAACGGGCGCACTCCAGCCCTTCCGCTGCCTGATTGATGCGCACCATCGCATCGTTAATGCCGTCCGGCTTTTCGGCGTCGGCGAAATGCGCCATCAGCGTCATCTCGCCGACGTTTTTCAGGGCGCGCAGCTGTTGCCATACCGTATGGACACGATCCGGCTGGAAGCCGAGACGGTTCATGCCGCTGTTCACTTTCAGGTAGATGTCCAGCGGCGCGTGGAGTTTGGCGTTCTGCAGGGTTTTGATTTGCCAGTTGCTGTGCACGCTGGTGGTCAGACGGTACTTATCCAGCAGCGGCAGCTCATCGGCGTGGAAGAAGCCTTCGAGCAGCAGGATGGGCCCTTTCCAGCCGCGCTCGCGCAGCAGGATCGCCTCTTCCAGGTTCAGCAGGGCAAAACCATCCGTCGCACTGAGCGCACTCCAGATGGACTCAATTCCGTGGCCGTAGCCGTTGGCTTTCACCACCGACCAGACGCGAGAGCCCGGCGCAGCACGGCGGACAATCTGCAGGTTGTTTTTCAGCGCCTGCAGATCCAGCTGAGCCAGAATAGGACGGGACATGACAGCTCCTTGTTAATTATGCGCGCCATGCAGATGCTGCGGGCGAGATGGCGTGAATCCGGACTGATAGCGCACGGCGCTTAAGTCATCAAACGGAATCGCCGGGGTGCGGCCCGAGATCAAATCACTCAGCAGCTGACCCGAACCGCAGGCCATGGTCCAGCCGAGGGTTCCGTGGCCGGTGTTGGTCCATAAGTTCTTAAACGGCGTGCGGCCGACAATCGGCGTGCCGTCCGGTGTCATAGGACGTAAACCGGTCCAGAACGTGGCCTGCTCGACAAAGCCCCCGCGCGGGAACAGATCGCGCACCACCATCTCCAGGGTTTCGCGGCGCGGTTGCAGCAATTCCGTGTTAAAGCCGACAATTTCCGCCATGCCGCCGACGCGAATTCGGTCATCGAAACGGGTAATGGCGATTTTGTAGGTTTCATCAAGGATAGTTGAAACCGGCGCACCGTTGTCCTCTTTCACCGGAATGGTCAGCGAGTAGCCCTTCAGCGGATAGACCGGAATATCGAGAATGCCTTTCAGCATCGCCGTGGAGTAGGAACCGAACGCCATGACGTAGGCATCGGCTTTGATCACTTCCTCTCCGCACTTCACGCCGTAGATTTTTTCGCTTTCGTACAGGAGCTTATCGACAGAGGTGTTGTAGCGGAACGTCACGCCCGCCTGTTCGCACATCTTCGCCAGACGCTGGGTAAAGAGCTGGCAGTCGCCGGTTTCGTCGTTCGGCAGACGCAACCCGCCCGTCAGTTTGTGTGCCACTTCTGCCAGCGCCGGTTCCACCTGCGCCAGCTGACTGGCTTCGAGCAGCAGATACGGCACGCCCGCATCCTGCAGGACAGCGATATCGCGGGTGGCGTTTTCATACTGCTGCGCGGTGCGGAAGAGCTGGAGCGTGCCGCCCTGCCGCCCTTCGTATTCAATTCCGGTGGAGTGGCGTAGCTCTTTCAGGCAGTCGCGGCTGTACTCCGCCAGACGCACCATGCGGCCTTTGTTTTCCATGTAATGGCGCGTGTCGCAGTTGCGCAGCATCTGCCACATCCATTTGAGCTGAAACTGGGTGCCGTCGAGGCTGATTGCCAGCGGCGCGTGGCGCTGGAACATCCATTTAATGGCTTTCAGCGGTACGCCCGGAGCCGCCCACGGAGCCGCATAGCCAGGGGAGATCTGCCCGGCGTTGGCCGCGCTGGTCTCCAGTGCCGGTCCCGGTTCGCGATCGATGACCGTCACCTCATGCCCTGCCTGACTTAAATACCAGGCGCTGGTGACGCCGACAACCCCACTTCCCAGTATGACAACTCGCATAGCCACTCCGTTATGAGCAAAAGAACAATCTTCTAATTACAGATTGATAACCTAGTTGAAAATATTATTCAACATACGACTTTTTTATGGTGACTTATCTCACATCTTCCCCAGCCAGCGGGGATAGCGGTTATTTAGGATCTTTTCCTGCGCGCTCTTTTTAGCCAGCAGAATATTCTGCGAGACACCTGTTTTCTGCGGGATCGAAAACGGGAAATCGCAAAGAAAAAATTTCTGTGTCAGCACGCTTTTCAATGCGTTGATCTATGCTTGAAAAGAGGTTCTCCAGATCAGAGAGAGCTATCAATAACGAGGGCGCGCTAATGGCTACACTTGACTCCATATCCAAGGACAGCACTCGTCTCAGCGATGGACCCGACTGGACCTTCGAGCTGCTGGATGTCTATCTGGCCGAGATCGACCGGGTAGCGAAGCTGTATCGACTGGACACTTATCCGCACCAGATCGAAGTCATTACCTCCGAACAAATGATGGACGCCTACTCCAGCGTCGGGATGCCGATCAACTATCCGCACTGGTCGTTCGGTAAGAAATTCATTGAGACAGAGCGACTCTACAAGCACGGCCAGCAGGGCCTGGCGTATGAGATCGTCATTAACTCCAACCCGTGTATCGCTTATCTGATGGAAGAGAACACCATTACCATGCAGGCTCTGGTGATGGCCCACGCCTGTTACGGGCACAACTCGTTCTTCAAAAATAACTATCTGTTCCGCAGCTGGACCGATGCCAGCTCGATTGTCGATTACCTGATCTTCGCGCGGAAATACATTACCGAATGCGAAGAGCGCTACGGCGTGGACGAGGTGGAGAAACTGCTCGACTCCTGTCACGCACTGATGAATTACGGCGTCGACCGCTACAAACGTCCGCAAAAAATCTCCCTGCAGGAGGAGAAAGCGCGGCAGAAAAGTCGCGAAGAGTATCTGCAAAGCCAGGTGAATATGCTGTGGCGTACCCTGCCGAAACGCGAAGAGGAGAAGACGATCGCCGAAGCGCGGCGTTATCCGTCTGAGCCGCAGGAGAACTTACTCTACTTTATGGAAAAAAATGCGCCGCTGCTGGAGCCGTGGCAGCGGGAAATCTTACGTATTGTACGTAAGGTGAGTCAGTATTTTTATCCGCAAAAACAGACGCAGGTGATGAACGAAGGCTGGGCGACGTTCTGGCACTACACCATTCTCAATCACCTGTATGACGAAGGCAAAGTGACCGAGCGGTTTATGCTCGAGTTTTTGCACAGCCACACTAACGTGGTGTTCCAGCCGCCGTACAACAGCCCGTGGTACAGCGGGATTAACCCGTATGCCCTCGGCTTTGCGATGTTCCAGGATATCAAACGCATCTGTCAGTCGCCGACGGAAGAGGATAAATACTGGTTCCCGGACATTGCCGGGTCCGACTGGCTGGAAACGCTGCATTTCGCGATGCGCGACTTTAAGGACGAGAGCTTTATCAGCCAGTTTATGTCGCCGAAAATCATGCGTGATTTCCGCTTCTTCACGGTGCTGGACGACGACCGGAATAACTACCTGGAGATTTCGGCGATTCATAACGAAGAGGGGTATCGTGAGATCCGCTCGCGTCTCTCTTCTCAGTACAATCTGAGCAATCTGGAGCCGAATATTCAGGTGTGGAACGTGGATTTGCGCGGCGATCGCTCGCTGACGCTGCGCTATATTCCGCACAACCGCGCGCCGCTGGATAAAGGGCGTAAAGAGGTGCTCAAGCATGTTCATCGCCTGTGGGGCTTTGACGTGCTGATGGAGCAGCAGAACGAGGACGGTAGCGTGGAGTTGCTGGAGCGGTGTCCGGCGCGGGGGAATACGTTGTAATTTTAACGCTCTGCGGCCTGCTTGCCGGGTGGCGGCTACGCCTTACCCGGCCTACGAATGACGTCCTTGTAGGCCCGTGCAAGCGCAGCGCCGTCGGGCAAAAAAAACCTCTCGAAAGAGAGGTTTTTTTATTTTCAATGACCGTGAATCGCCAAATCGCCCGGGAGATTCTTCTGCATCCGGTGCCAGATCTCGCCACTGTCGTGGCCGTAACGGCGCACCGTTTCGTAAACCTGATCGTGCAGACCTTCGGTGCAGAGCTCGCTCAGCTTGTGGTAGAAGCCGAGCGCCAGGCTGCGCGCTTCCGGATTGGCGAAGTAGTGGCGACCAATGCGGGTATAAAGCCCTTTCATGCCGTTGAGGATCAGCCCGTAAATCGGGTTGCCCGAGGCAAACGCCAGACCGCGGAAGATGTTGTAATCCAGCGTCGCGAACGCATCTGCGTGATCGTCAACCGCAGAGGCGGTTGCCAGCACTTCCAGCGCCTTATCAGGGTGCTGACGGAATGCGGTGCGGATAAAGATGGTGGAAATGTTGGTGCGCACCGACAGCAGATTATCGATCAGCTGCGGAACGCTCTCATGATCGAGACGGGCGAGCGTTTCAAGAATATTCAGACCCGACGTTTCCCAGAAGTTATTCACTTTGGTCGGTTTGCCGTGTTGAATCGTCAACCAGCCATCACGTGCCAGACGCTGAAGAACTTCGCGTAAAGTGGTACGTGTTACGCCAATCAGTTCAGAAAGTTCACGTTCAGCGGGAAGGATCGTTCCAGGGGCGAAACGGTTATTCCAGATGCTTTCAATGATGTACTCTTCAGCGAAACCCGCCGGGCTTTGCGCCTTTATGACCATAGTGAGATTTCCATTACACAGCTTTAGCTAATTCACTCATCATACCAGAGGCTGACAGGCGCAGGTAGCGCAGCGACGCGGGAAAAAAGGGATCGCCGTTTCATTTCTGTTAAATACCCGTCCCCGCTACGTGACCGTTATTCATGCAAATTGTGCGTATAATAATGTTTTGCTTAACTTTGGCGAGGAAGGAACTCTCTGGTGGAAATGTCTTATGGACGCGCCCTGTGGCGCAATTTTTTAGGCCAGTCTCCCGACTGGTACAAGCTCACGTTACTCACTTTTCTGATCCTCAACCCGCTGGTGTTTATCTTTTCGCCATTTACCGCCGGATGGCTGCTGGTGGCGGAGTTTATCTTCGCTCTGGCGATGGCGCTGAAATGCTATCCGCTGCTCCCCGGCGGACTGCTGGCGATTGAAGCGGTGTTCATCGGGATGACCAGCGCCGAGCGCGTCAAACACGAGCTGGCCACCAACCTTGAAGTGCTCCTGCTGCTGATCTTTATGGTCGCCGGGATCTACTTTATGAAACAGCTGCTGCTGTTCATCTTCACGCGGTTGTTGCTGAGCATTCGTTCCAAAACCGTGCTCTCCCTCTCCTTCTGTCTCGCCGCCGCATTTCTCTCCGCATTCCTCGATGCGCTGACGGTGGTGGCGGTCGTGATCAGCGTCGCGGTCGGTTTTTACGCCATTTATCATCGCGTGGTGTCGTCTAAACCCGAGAGCGATCTGCAGGATGACAGCCAGATTGAAACGCCGAAGCGCGAGGTGCTGGAACAATTCCGCGCCTTCTTGCGCAGCCTGATGATGCACGCGGGCGTTGGTACGGCGCTCGGGGGCGTGATGACGATGGTCGGCGAGCCGCAAAACCTGATTATCGCCAAAGCGGCGGGCTGGAATTTTACGGAGTTCTTCCTGCGCATCGCGCCGGTGAGTGTTCCGGTCTTTTTCTGCGGTTTAATCACCTGCGTGCTGCTTGAAAAAACTAAAAGCTTCGGGTACGGCGCACAGCTGCCGGGGCCGGTGCGCGACGTGCTGCACGAGTTTGATCTGAAAAGCCGTCGCCAGCGCACGCGTCAGGAGAAGCTGGCCCTGATAGCGCAGGGTGTCATCGGCGTGTGGCTGATCATCGCCCTGGCGTTTCACCTGGCGGAGGTCGGGCTGATTGGCCTGTCGGTGATTATTCTCGCCACCTCGTTCACCGGCGTGACCGATGAACATGCCATCGGCAAAGCCTTTACCGAGGCACTGCCCTTTACCGCCCTGCTGGCGGTGTTTTTTGCCATTGTGGCGGTGATTGTCGATCAGCAGCTGTTTTCGCCGATTATCGACTTTGTTCTGCGAGCATCGCCGGACTCGCAGCTGTCGCTGTTTTATCTGTTTAATGGCCTGCTCTCGTCCATTTCTGATAACGTGTTTGTCGGGTCGGTGTATATCAACGAAGCCAAATCCGCGCTGGAGCATGGCGTTATCAGTATTAATCAGTTTGAGCTGCTGGCGGTGGCGATCAATACCGGCACCAATCTGCCGTCGGTGGCGACACCGAACGGCCAGGCGGCGTTCCTGTTCCTGCTGACCTCGGCGCTGGCCCCGCTGATTCGTCTCTCTTACGGGCGGATGGTGTGGATGGCGCTGCCGTATACGCTGGTATTAACGCTGGTCGGTTTGCTGTGCGTCAAATTTACCCTCATTCCTTATACGCAATGGTTGTTGCATATAGGTATACTGGCCGCGCATTAAGTCCCTGAATTCGGGCAGTTCGCTGCCCGGTTTGACTTTCTGCATTATAAACATCCAATTACGTTTTATTTTGCCAGGTGGATCTGGCGCTTAAAGCGTTTTGGTTTACACTGCGCTTTCTAAGCCTGTTCCAGGGAAATGATTATGTTGCGATTTTTGAACCAGTGCTCTCGCGGTCGCGGAGCGTGGTTGTTGATGGCCCTGACCGCCTTTGCGCTGGAAATGGTAGCGCTGTGGTTCCAGCATGTGATGTTGCTGAAACCTTGTGTGTTGTGTATTTACGAACGTTGTGCGCTGTTCGGCATTATGGGTGCGGGTCTGGTCGGGGCAATTGCGCCGAAATCCCCACTGCGTTATGCCGGGATCGCCATTTGGTTGTACAGTGCCTGGAAAGGCATTGAGCTGGCCTGGCAGCACACCATGATGCAGCTGCATCCGTCGCCATTTATGACCTGCGATTTTGCCGCCCGCTTCCCGAGCTGGCTGCCGCTGGACAAATGGCTGCCGCAGGTGTTTGTTGCCTCCGGTGACTGCTCTGTTCGTCAGTGGGAATTTCTGACGCTGGAGATGCCGCAGTGGCTGGTCGGTATTTTCGTCGCCTACTTCGTGATAGCGCTGCTGGTGCTGATTGCCCAGCCGTTCAAACCGAAAAAACGCGATTTGTTTGGAAGATAAAAGCAAAACGGCAACGCAAGTTGCCGTTTTTAAGGTTTTCTCCCTCTCCCCGTGGGAGAGGGCCGGGGTGAGGGCAACAGGCCGCACCGTACACACCGCCCAACCCCCAACAAAAAACCCGCCTCGGCGGGTTTTTTATTTATGCACGTTTAGGATGGTTGAGAATATGGTCTTCCCAGTCCTGCACTTCGGATTCTTTCACCGCGATGTGACGCACTGAAATGCGCTCACCGTGCATCGCCGCTTTTGAGCCCGTCAGCAGCGGGTGCCAGTCCGGCAGCCCTTTCCCTTCCGCCAGCAGACGATACGCGCAGGTGTGCGGCAGCCATTCAAAGGTCGGGAGATTGTCGCGGGTCAGCTTGATGCAGTCCGGCTCATACTCGAAACGGCGCTCATAGTTACGGCACTGACAGGTTTTGATGTTCAGCTGCTTGCAGGCGACGTTGGTGAAGTAGATTTCGTCCGTGTCTTCGTCCATCAGCTTGTGCAGGCAGCACTGCCCGCAGCCGTCACACAGCGATTCCCACTCCACGTCGGTCATTTCGTCGAGAGTCTTGCTTTGCCAGAAAGGGGTTTCGCTCATAGGGATGTCCACACGTCAAAAGAAAGCGCACCTTATAACCAGTCTGGCACGTGGATGCAAGTTTTGCCGCCGAATAACGGCGGCAAGGGGGTTTTACAGCACGCGGGTCTTAACGGATTGCCCGTTAAACCCAATCTCCAGTTCGTCGCCGCTGGTCAGCGGGCCGACGCCTTCCGGCGTGCCGGTGAGGATCACATCGCCCGGTTTGAGGGTGAAGTAGCGGCTCATGTAAGCAATCAGCGGCAGGATCTTGTGGATCATGTCTGAGGTGTTGCCCTGCTGGCGCACGTCGCCGTTAATTTTCAGGCTCAGGGGAATGTTTTGCGGGTCGGCATGGAATTCGGCGGCCGGGATAAAACCGGAGATCGGGCAGGAATTATCAAAACCTTTGGCTTTTTCCCACGGTTGCCCCGCCTTCTTCATTTTGCCCTGCACATCGCGTAAGGTCAGATCCAATGCAACGCCATAGCCCGCAATCGCTTTCTGCACGTGCTCTTCGGAGGCCTGACGCAGCGTGCCGCCAATCAGTACCGCCAGTTCGACTTCGTGGTGAACCGACCCCAGCCCTTGCGGTAGCGCCAGCGGCTGGCGGATATCGCAGAGTGCCGTTTCCGGCTTGATAAACAACACAGGTTCTTCTGGCACGGCACTGCCCATTTCCTGAATGTGCTTCGCATAGTTGCTGCCGACGCAGACCACTTTGCTCACGGGATAATCCAGTAATGCGCCTTGCCAGTTGTGATGTTGATACATGCTCGTCCCCTAAACGGTTGATATGTCACCCACGGAGTTGGCCGGGGTTATTTTTTTCCGTCACCCGCGAGATGCTGTTTTAATAAATTCTCAGGAGGTGGCGGAAGCTGTAAATAATAGCCCTGTTCTTTCAGCGCGGTTTTCACTTTTTCCAGATCGGCATTCACCAGTTTTTTACGACCATCCAGCGGCAGCAGCATCGCCAGCTGCGGGGCACCGAAGCCTTTCATTAATTCTTCCGGCACGCGGGAAAAATCGTCTTTTTTCTCGACATAAAGATAAGTCTGGTCGCGTTTAGTACTTCTGTAGATCACACAAAACATGTTTTTACTCTGAATTATCGGTGGTTGCTTGCCTCAATATAACAGTGACTATAACATGCCTGATACTCTTCGGAATATCGCAACGAATGTGCTGCGATTAACAGCAAATTGAGTAAGGCCAGGATGTCAAACACGCCCATCGAGCTTAAAGGCAGTAGCTTCACCTTATCAGTGGTTCATTTGCATGATGCAAAACCCGAGGTTATTCGTCAGGCGTTAGAAGACAAAATCGCGCAGGCACCCGCTTTTCTGAAACACGCCCCCGTGGTGGTGAACGTCAGCGGTCTGGACGCGCCTGTGAACTGGCAGCATCTGCAGCAGGCGGTCGCCTCGACCGGGCTGCGAATTGTCGGTATCAGCGGCTGTAAAGATGCCCGACTGAAAGATGAAATCGAGCGCGCCGGTCTGCCCCTTCTCACTGAAGGCAAAGAGAAACCTGTGCGTTCTGTGCCAAAAGCCGCTCCGACTTCCCCACCGCCCGCGCAAAATGTTACCGCTATCACAAAAACGCGAATGATTGATGTGCCGGTTCGTTCCGGTCAGCGCATTTATGCACCAAACTGTGATCTGATTGTGACAAGCCACGTCAGCGCTGGCGCTGAGCTGATTGCCGATGGCAACATTCACGTCTACGGTATGATGCGGGGACGCGCGCTGGCAGGTGCCAGTGGCGATCGGGATGCGCAAATTTTCTGTACTAACCTGACGGCGGAACTGGTTTCCATCGCAGGAGAATATTGGCTGAGTGACAAGATCCCAGCCGAATTTTATGGCAAAGCGGCACGACTGCGTCTGGCAGAGAACGCTTTGACTGTTCAACCGTTGAATTGATCCCTTTTTAACAAGGAATTTCTATGGCACGCATTATTGTTGTGACTTCGGGTAAAGGAGGCGTTGGCAAGACCACCTCCAGCGCGGCCATCGCTACTGGTTTGGCCCAGAAGGGAAAGAAGACAGTTGTTATCGATTTCGATATCGGCCTGCGTAACCTCGACCTGATCATGGGCTGCGAGCGTCGCGTGGTGTATGACTTCGTTAACGTCATCCAGGGCGATGCGACTTTAAACCAGGCGCTGATCAAAGATAAGCGCACGGAAAACCTCTTTATTCTCCCGGCCTCTCAGACGCGCGACAAAGATGCGCTGACCCGTGAAGGCGTGGAGAAAGTGCTCGACGAGCTGAAGAAGATGGAGTTCGACTTTGTGGTCTGCGACTCCCCTGCCGGTATCGAAACGGGCGCGCTGATGGCGCTGTACTTCGCTGACGAAGCCATCATCACCACCAACCCGGAAGTGTCGTCTGTCCGTGACTCCGACCGTATTCTGGGCATTCTGGCGTCGAAATCTCGTCGTGCAGAAAATGGTCAGGACCCGATTAAAGAGCACCTGCTGCTGACCCGCTACAATCCGGGCCGCGTCAACAAAGGTGACATGCTGAGCATGGAAGATGTGCTGGAGATCCTGCGCATCAAACTGGTCGGCGTGATTCCGGAAGATCAGTCCGTGCTGCGCGCCTCTAACCAGGGTGAGCCGGTGATCCTTGATACGATGGCAGACGCGGGTAAAGCCTACGCTGATACCGTTGACCGTCTGCTGGGAGAAGATCGTCCTTTCCGCTTCATTGAAGAAGAGAAGAAAGGTTTCCTCAAACGCCTGTTCGGAGGATAAGTTATGGCATTACTGGACTTTTTTCTCTCGCGGAAAAAAAGCACCGCCAACATCGCGAAAGAGCGACTGCAAATTATCGTTGCCGAGCGTCGCCGCAGCGATGCTGAACCTCACTATTTGCCGCAGCTGCGCAAAGACATCCTGGAAGTGATTTGTAAGTACGTGCAGATCGATCCGGAAATGGTCACCGTGCAGCTTGAGCAGAAGGACGGAGATATTTCGATTCTGGAGCTGAACGTGACGCTGCCGGAAGCGGAAGAGTCGCGTCCATAGCATTAAAACATGTCGGTTGTAGGCCGGGTAAGCGCAGCGCCACCCGGCAAATCCCCCGGTGGCGCTTCGCTTACCGGGGCTACAAAACCGACATACTCACGCTATTTTTACTGCGGATAGCTTTCCAGCAGGGTTTTCAGACGTTCGCCCATCAGCTCCCCGCGCCAGCCCGCGACCAGTTCCGGCAGGCCATTGTTCGGTTTTAACTTCCAGTGCCAGTTCAGCAGCTGATTGATCTGACGGCGTGACGCCAGCAGTTCCGGACTCACCTTGTTTTCTGTGCCCACTTCCAGCACCAGCGCTTTGATATCTTTAAACGCTTTGCGATACCCCGGCATATCCATCAGGTTCAGGAGCGGCTCAGGCAGTTGGTCTTCCGGCAGCTCTTGCGCTTTGGCGACCAGCGCCAGCAGGGTTTTGCCGTGGAAGCGGATCTCGCTCCCGGACAATCCGATGCTGTCCAGCTCGCCCATGCTGCCCGGCATGTAGCGCGCCACGGCCCACAGGTGCTCTTCACGTACTACAAAATTCACCGCCAGATCGCGCTCGCGCGCTTTGCGCAGACGCCAGTCGGCCAGCAGTTGCAGGCAGGCAAGTTGACGGGTGCGCAGCTGCCAGGCGTTGGTGATATCGCGCCAGGCGTCTTTCGGGTCGAGCACTTCCTGACGACGCTGCTGAGTCATGCGACACTCATTCAGCGCCGCGTCCAGCCAGCCGGCCTCTTCGCACGCTTTCATCAGCTGGCCGCAGATCGGCAGGAGATAAAACACGTCGGCGGCGGCGTAGTCGAGCTGGCGTTCGGTCAACGGACGGGCCAGCCAGTCGGTGCGTGATTCGCTCTTGTCGAGTGCAATCCCGGTGTACTCTTCCACCATCGCGGCAAAGCCCCAGGAAAGCGGACGACCGGAGAAAGCAGCCAGGATTTGCGTATCAATCAGCGGCTCTGGCATCACGCCAAAGGTGTTCATGAACACTTCCAGATCTTCACTGCCCGCGTGCAGATATTTGGTGACCGCCGTGTCGAGCAGCAGATCGCGCATCGGCGTCCAGTCCGTGATGCCCAGAGGGTCAATCAGCGAGACCTTTTTTCCGTCGTACATCTGGATCAAACCCAACTGAGGATAGTAGGTTCGCGTGCGAACAAACTCGGTATCCAGAGCAATGGCGGGAAAGTCGCGGGTGACGTCGCACAGCGTTGCCAGCTCGTCGTTGGTGGTGATCATCTGGTAATTCAAAACGGTTTCTCTCTGGTTTGCGCCCATAAAAAACGCCGGCTAACCGGCGTGTGATGGCGACTCACTCGAAGCTTAGGCTTTATTGTCCACTTTGGCGCGGGCTTCGTCACGTAATTCTCGTCGTAATATCTTCCCGACGTTCGATTTCGGCAGCTCGGTGCGGAACTCCACCAGCTTCGGCACTTTGTAGCCGGTGAGCTGACGGCGGCAGAAGGCGATCAGTTCGTCTTCGCTCAGCGAGGCGTCTTTTTTTACCACAAAGATCTTCACCGCTTCGCCGCTGCTACCAGATGGCACGCCGACGGCGGCCACTTCCTGCACGCCTTCATGCTGCATCACCACGTCTTCGATTTCGTTCGGATAGACGTTAAAGCCGGAGACCAGAATCATGTCTTTCTTGCGATCGACAATGCGCAGGAAGCCCTCATCGTCCATCACCGCGATGTCGCCCGTATAGAGCCAGCCATCTTTGATGATTTCATCCGTCGCGTCCGGGCGCTGCCAGTAGCCGAGCATCACCTGCGGCCCTTTCACGCATAATTCACCCGGCTCGCCGTGCGGCACTTCGTTGCCTTCGTCGTCGACCAGTTTGGCTTCCGTCGACGGCACCGGCAGACCGATGCTGCCGCTGTGATAATCGATATCGTGCGGGTTAACGCTGACCAGCGGCGCGCACTCCGTCAGGCCGTAGCCTTCCAGCAGATACTGCCCGGTAAGCTTCACCCAGCGGTCGGCCACCGCCTGCTGAACCGGCATCCCGCCGCCCGCAGAGAGGTGCAGCGTGGAGAAATCGAGCTGCTGGAACTCTTTGTTATTCAACAGCGCGTTGAACAGCGTGTTGACGCCGGTCATCGCAGTGAACGGGTATTTCGCCAGCTCTTTCACCAGCCCCGGAATATCGCGCGGGTTGGTGATGAGTAAATTCTGTCCGCCCAGCTCGATAAACAGCAGGCAGTTCATGGTCAGGGCAAAGATGTGATACAGCGGCAGCGCCGTCACCACCAGCTCTTTGCCGCGATGCAGCAGCGGGCCGTAGGTGGCGTTGACCTGTTCGAGGTTCGCCAGCATGTTGCGGTGGGTCAGCATTGCCCCTTTGGCGACGCCGGTGGTGCCGCCGGTGTACTGCAGGAAGGCCAGATCCTCTGACACCACTTCCGGTTTCACGTACTGCATGCGATACCCGCTGTGCAGCGCCCGACGGAAGGAGATGGCATCCGGCAGATGGTATTTCGGTACCAGACGTTTGACGTATTTGACGACAAAGTTAACCAGCGTGCCTTTGGCCGTCGAAAGCTGATCGCCCATACGGGTCAGGATCACGTGGCGGACCTGAGTCTTATCGACCACTTTTTCGAGGGTATGAGCAAAGTTGGAGACGATCACAATCGCCGCCGCACCGCTGTCGTTAAGCTGGTGTTCCAGCTCGCGCGGGGTATAAAGCGGGTTGACGTTCACCACAATCATCCCCGCCCGCAGAATACCGAACAGTGCCACCGGATACTGAAGCAGGTTAGGCATCATCAGCGCGACGCGGTCGCCCTTCTTCAGCCCCAAGCCTTCCTGCAAATAGGCCGCAAACGCCCGGCTGCGCTCTTCCAGTTTGCGGAAGGTCATCACTTCGCCCATGTTCACAAACGCAGGCTGATCCGCATAGCGCGAAACCGAGTGCTCAAATAATTCAACCAGGGATTGATAACGGTCAGGATTGATCTCCGCAGGCACATCTGCGGGATAACGGTTAAGCCAAACCTTTTTCAATGCATCACCTCTGAAATGAGTGTTCGTCGTCATCACAACCCCGATAATAAACAGTTCGTTAACATTATATTAACTCAGCGTACCAGTTTATTAATTGTTCGGATTTAAGGTTGCGAAGCGCGTCACTCTTTTTTTTGTGTTTCGTCCGTAAAAAACAGAGACAGCGGCTGAGCCGCTGTCTCTTATCTAAATATAACAGTAACTTACTCGGTAACGATGGTCTGCACCTGCGCCGGGCCCGGGTTGTACCAGCCCCATCCACCGTAGCCGCCATAGCGGTATGGGTGTGGTCCCCACATCCACGGGTCCATCGGCTGCGGTGGCAGCATGACCTGCTGAGTGAGGTGCCAGCGTTTATAGCCGTTCGCCTGCATGGTCATGAATTTATACGGCGTGTTGCCGATTTTGCCCTGCACCGCACCGGTAATCGGCCCAACGACCGTCACTAACTGACCGCGGAAATCGACCGGGTCGAGGAAACCGTTCACGTCAGCGTAAATGCGCCCACGGGACGGTTCGCCAAGAGTCGGTCGTGCGCCGCTGTCCAGCGGTACCGTCGCGATTTCGAGGCGAGTTTTACCCTGCTGGTTCTGGATATCGACCACTTTACCGCCGAAGCGCGCTTCCTGGCCGACATACAGTTCAGGGGCATTCATCACTCGCACCAGATCCTGCTGCGGCGTTGGACTGCTCCCTTTGATCGCGTCAGGAACGGTGACACATCCGCTTAATGCCACAGCGATAGCGCCCGCTATGAAGAGGCGTACAGCCTTAGTTTGAACCGCCATGATGCGACTCCCTTTTCTCAGTGCTTATTACTGAGATTCACGCCCTGCCCGGAAGTTTCTTCCAGGCCACTTCATTTCGTAAATAAACTGGCTCAGCGTGTTCAACGGCCACGGTTTTTCCCGCCGCCAGCAGCTGACAGGCGATCGGCAGCATGTCTTCGGCGTGCGGAAGTAACACCTGACCATCGACTAGCGTGAGACCGCTGTCTTTTGCCAGGTCCGGCCACGCTGGCCAGCCTGTACCGACTGTAGCCCACTCGCCCGTAAGGTGTTTCAACCGTTCAGCAACAGCCTCGGGTTTGAGCACCGATTCGGTCTCTTCTCCGTGCCAGACGCCATGCTCATCGCGGGTATATTCCGCCCAGTAGACTTCGCCCATCCGGGCGTCGATCGCGGCGAGGACGCGCGTGGCGCCGGTCATGCGCCATGCGCCCTGCGCCATGGTCGCCAGCGTCGAGACGCCGATCATCGGCAGATCGGCTCCCAGCGCCAGG
Organism: Lelliottia sp. EB106-05-01-XG201; assembly: GCF_058791735.1. Lineage (NCBI taxonomy): Bacteria > Pseudomonadati > Pseudomonadota > Gammaproteobacteria > Enterobacterales > Enterobacteriaceae > Lelliottia > Lelliottia sp. EB106-05-01-XG201. Next base: position 1,978,272 of record NZ_JBYTDV010000001.1, on the reverse strand, counting down.
CCCTGCGCGATACCAATCCCGATTCGCACGCCGGTGAAGCTGCCTGGCCCACGGCCAAACGCCAGCGCGTCGAGTTCAGTTAAGGTGGAGTTGCCCTGGTGAAGGATCTCTTTCACCAGCGGCAGAATACGTTGGGTATGTTCCCGGGGGCACTCTTCAAAATGGGCAAAGAGAGAACCGTTATCCCACAGGGCTGCCGAGCAGGCCTCTGTAGCGGTATCAATAGCCAGAATTCGCATGGGTCTCGCGCTCTCGCAATAGTCAGTCACAAAATGGCGCGCATCTTAGCACACCCCGGCGGAAATTACTCCGCCGTTGGGTTCGCCAGGAAACGCACCGCGCGATTAATGTCCCGCGTACGCGGTGCGGGCGGCAGGCTGGCGAGGAATGTCGCGCCGTACGGGCGCATCACCAGGCGGTTATCGCAGATAACCAGTACGCCGCGGTCGTCCGTATCACGGATGAGACGCCCGACGCCCTGTTTCAGGGTAATAACCGCATCCGGCAACTGGACGTCATCAAAGGGATCGCCCCCGCGCAGACGACAGTCTTCCATCCGCGCTTTCAGGAGCGGATCGTCAGGCGAGGTAAACGGCAGCTTGTCGATGATGACTAATGACAGCGCATCCCCTCGCACGTCCACCCCTTCCCAGAAGCTGCTGGTCGCCACCAGCAGCGCGTTTCCGGCGGTGACAAACTGCTGAAGCAGCTGGCCTTTGCTGGTTTCGCCCTGCAACAGCACGGGTAAGGTCATGGTGGCGCGGAACTGCTCGGCGAGATCGCGCATCATGGCGTGGGAGGTGCAGAGCATAAAGCAGCGGCCATTGTTGGCCTCGATCATCGGTTTGAGCATCGCCGCCAGCTGTTTCGCCGCGCCCGGCTGGTTCGGCAGGGGTAAATTGCGCGGCACGCAGAGCAGCGCCTGGGTCTCGTAATCGAACGGGCTTGGGAGCAGGAGTGAATCCGATTCCTCAATCCCGAGGCGCTCGGTGAAGTGGTGCAGCTCGTCATTCACGGAGAGCGTCGCGGAGGTAAAGATCCAGCTCCCCGGTTTCTGCGCCATCACCTCTTTGAACTTATCGGCGACGGTCAGCGGCGTGAGTGCAAGGGTGAACTGGCGCGCGGTGCATTCATACCAGTAGCTAAAGCCGGGCTGGTTGATCTCTTTCAGGCGTTTCAGGCGTGAGCGGTAGAGCGTGGCGCGCTCAAAGGCGGCGTCGAGCAGTGCGCTGCGTCCGAGCGACAGTTTGGCGACGTCGTAGCACAGCTCCAGCGCATCATCGAGCAAGAGCAGCGCGCGCTGGATGTTGCTGTCGGCTAACAGCTCGCGCAGGTTGCCGCGATAGCCGGGCTCGCCCAGCTGCATACGGAAATCCTGCGCGCTTTGCGCCAGGCGATCGGCGCATTTTTGCAGCTGCTGGGTGTCGCGCAGTTCGGTGCGGTAGGCGATGGTGAAATCTTTGGCGAGATCCTGAAGCTGGCGGCTGGAGAGCGACTGACCAAAATACTGGCTGGCGATGTCCGGTAGCTGATGGGCTTCATCGAAGATCATCACTTCGGCCTCCGGGATCAATTCGCCGAAGCCGCCGTCTTTGACCACCATATCGGCCAGGAACAGATGGTGGTTCACCACCACCACGTCGGCGTCCATCGCCGTTTTACGCGCTTTGACGACGAAACAATCTTTATACAGCGGGCAGTCGCTGCCGAGGCAGTTGTCGTTGGTGCTGGTCACCAGAGGCCACGCCGGGGAATCTTCGGCGACGCTGGCGCAGGTGCTGATATCCCCGTCGGTGGTCTGGTTAGCCCAGGCGCGAAGGATAATCACATCGCTCAGGGTGTTGACCGGCAAATCGCCCCCGGCCAGCGCCTGCTGTTCGAGGCGCTCCAGGCAGAGATAGTTCGAGCGCCCTTTCAGGAGCGCCAGTCGGCCTTTGTATTTCAGAGCTTTCGCGACGGTCGGCAGATCTCGGCTGTAGAGCTGGTCCTGCAAGGCTTTAGAGCCGGTCGAGATGATCACTTTCTTCTTCGCGCGCAGCGCAGGGGCGAGATAGGCGTAAGTTTTACCCGTCCCGGTTCCCGCCTCGACCACCAGCGACTGGGTATTTTTGATGGCGCGGGTGACCGCTTCTGCCATGTGTCGTTGCGGCTCGCGCGGTTTAAAACCGGGAATCGCCTGCGCTAACTGACCGTCTGCTGAAAAATCGTCTGCCACGTTGCTCTCTCACTGTATTTTTGCACAGGGATTATGTCAGCCCGCCCTCTCCTGTGCCAGTCGAAATAGACGTTGACGGAACATTATGGCAGTCTTGCGGCCTGAAGCCATTTATGAGGAAAGGTTTATGACAATTGTGCGCATTGATGCCGAAGCCCGCTGGTCTGACGTGGTGATTCACAACCAGACGCTCTATTACACCGGTGTACCGGAAAACCTGGACGCCGATGCGTTCGAGCAAACGGCCAACACGCTGGCGCAAATTGACGCGATTCTGGAAAAACAGGGCAGCGATAAATCCCGCATTCTGGATGCGACCATTTTCCTGGCGAACAAAGACGATTTCGCGGCGATGAATAAAGCCTGGGATGCCTGGGTCGTCGCGGGTCACGCGCCTGTACGCTGTACGGTACAGGCCACGCTGATGAAGCCGCAGTATAAAGTTGAAATCAAGATAATCGCGGCGGTGTAAGACGATTACTCGTCTTCTTCGTCATCCTCGAAACGCGCCACGATCCGATCGCCGGTATGGGTGGCGCGAATTTCCTGGGCGACGGTGGTAATCGCTTCGCCGCTGCTCATCCCATTGGACATCAGCTCCTGAATTCGCTCGACCGCTTTTTGCTGCTGTTCGTGACTGAGGGAAGGTAAACCTGCAAACATGATCAACTCCTGCTAAATTATCTGCGCTAATACATTCACGCAGCCCGGTAGTATGCCACACATGAACCCGTTACCCCCTACTGTCATTTCATTACCCTGGCGTCAAGACGCCGCCGAATTCTGGTTTTCGCGCTTAAGCCATCTCCCGTGGGCGATGCTGTTGCACTCGGGGCACGCGGATCATCCCTATAGCCGCTTTGATATTCTGGTCGCCGACCCGCTCACCACGCTTCTGACGCACGGCGACACCACGCGTATTTCGTCAGACGCCGAGCGAGTCTGCGGCGATGATCCGCTGTCACTGCTGGAGCACGAACTGAGCGCCCTGCCTTTCACCGCCACAGCGAGTGCGGATCTGCCCTTCCAGGGCGGCGCGCTGGGGCTGTTTGGTTACGATTTAGGCCGTCGATTTGAAGCTTTGCCCGACCTTGCAGAAGAGGATATTTCCCTGCCGGATATGGCCGTGGGGCTGTACGACTGGGCGGTGATTGTCGATCACCACAAGAAAACCGTTTCCCTGCTGAGCCACACCGACGCCCACGCGCGGCTGGCGTGGTTAGAGGCGCAGCAGCCCGTTTCACTCTCTAATTTTACCTTAACTTCCGCCTGGCGATCCAACATGAGCGCCGACGCCTACGCCGATAAATTCCGGCAGGTGCAAGAGTATCTGCACAGCGGGGATTGTTATCAGGTGAACCTCGCCCAGCGTTTTCAGGCGGGTTACACGGGTGACGAGTGGCAGGCGTTTACGCGTCTTAACGCCAGCAACCGTGCGCCGTTCAGCGCCTTTTTGCGTCTGGAACAGGGCGCAGTGCTGAGTTTGTCGCCGGAGCGCTTTATCCATCTTGCAGGCGGCACCATTCAGACCCGGCCCATCAAAGGCACCCTGCCGCGCCTGGCGGATCCTGAAGCGGATAAGCAACAGGCGGAGAAACTCGCCACGTCACCGAAAGATCGCGCCGAGAATCTGATGATTGTCGATCTGATGCGTAATGATATTGGCCGCGTGGCAGAGCCTGGCAGCGTGCGCGTGCCTGAGCTTTTCGTCGTGGAGCCGTTCCCGGCGGTGCATCATCTGGTCAGCACCATTACGGCACAACTACCTCCCAACCGTTCGGCCTGCGATCTGCTGCGCGCCGCATTTCCAGGGGGGTCGATCACCGGCGCACCGAAAGTGCGCGCCATGCAGATTATCGATGAGCTTGAGCCGCATCGCCGTAACGCCTGGTGCGGCAGCATCGGTTATCTGAGCCTGTGCGGCACAATGGATACCAGCATTACCATCCGCACCCTGACGGCCTGCGACGGGCAGCTATACTGCTCGGCGGGCGGCGGGATTGTGGCCGACAGCCAGTGCGCCGCGGAATATCAGGAAACCTTTGATAAAGTGAACCGCATCCTGCACCAACTGGAGAATTAACGTTTGGATACCCACGATCTGACCCTGGATGATTTTCTGTCGCGCTTTCAGCTGTTGCGCCCGCAGGTAAACCGCGACGCGCTGAACAGCCGCCAGGCGGCGGTGCTGATCCCGGTGGTGCGCCGCGAACAGCCAGGATTGTTACTCACCAAGCGCTCGTCGCATCTGCGTAAACACGCCGGTCAGGTGGCGTTTCCCGGCGGGGCGGTGGATGCGTCTGACGCCTCATTGATTGCCGCCGCGCTGCGCGAAGCTCAGGAAGAGGTGGCGATCCCGCCAGAAGCCGTTGAAGTGATTGGCGTGCTGCCGCCGGTGGACAGCGTGACCGGTTTTCAGGTGACGCCGGTGGTGGGGATTATCCCGCCCAATCTGCATTATCACGCCAGCGAAGATGAAGTGGCGGCGGTGTTCGAAATGCCGCTGGCGGAAGCCCTGCGTCTCAGCCGTTATCATCCGCTGGATATTCAACGTCGTGGACACGATCACCGGGTGTGGTTGTCGTGGTATCAGCATTATTTTGTCTGGGGCATGACGGCGGGCATTATCCGTGAGCTGGCGCTGCAAATCGGCCTGAAACCTTGACTATACTTTACATTCCGATTTTTTCTGCGCGTTTGCGAGTGGCGTCGCATCATTAGTAAATCAGGGGTTATTCATTAGTTTAATTCATGTGAATAGTTCAGCCGACCTGGAGGTTCCCTCTTACACTATGCGCAGTTATAACATCGTTACTGGAACCCCGGTAACCCTGTCAGGAGTGAGAAAGTGATTAGTATATTCGACATGTTCAAAGTGGGGATTGGCCCGTCTTCTTCCCACACTGTAGGCCCAATGAAGGCCGGTAAACAGTTCGTCGATGATCTGGTCGAAAAAGGATTACTGGAAAGCACTACCCGCGTGGCCGTTGATGTTTACGGTTCGCTCTCTTTAACGGGTAAGGGCCACCACACCGATATCGCCATTATTATGGGTCTGGCAGGTAACATGCCGGACACAGTGGATATTGACGCCATTCCGGCGTTTATTCGCGACACTGAAACACGCGGTCGTCTGCTACTGGCTAACGGCAAGCACGAAGTGGATTTCCCCCACGACGACGGCATGCGTTTCCGTAGCGACAATCTGTCGCTGCATGAAAACGGCATGCAGATCCACGCCTTTAACGGCGACAAAGTCATCTACAGCAAAACCTACTACTCCATCGGCGGTGGTTTTATCGTCGACGAAGAGCATTTTGGCAAAGATACGGCGGGTGACGTGAACGTCCCTTACCCGTTTAAATCCGCGCAAGAGATGCTGGATTACTGCAAACAGACCGGCCTGTCGCTCTCCGGCATGGTGATGCAGAACGAACTGGCGCTGCACAGCAAAAAAGAGATCGAAGACTATTTTGGCAACGTGTGGCAGACCATGCAGGCCTGTATCGATCGCGGGATCAACACCGAAGGCGTACTGCCTGGGCCACTGCGTGTACCGCGTCGTGCCTCTGCCCTGCGCCGTATGCTGGTCACCACCGATAAGTTCTCCAACGACCCGATGAACGTGGTTGACTGGGTAAATATGTTTGCGCTGGCCGTGAACGAAGAGAACGCCGCCGGTGGCCGCGTGGTCACCGCTCCGACCAACGGCGCATGCGGTATCGTTCCTGCGGTGCTGGCCTATTACGATCACTTTATCGAGCCGGTGACACCGGATATCTACATCCGCTATTTCCTCGCATCCGGTGCGGTGGGCGCATTGTATAAAATGAATGCCTCTATTTCCGGTGCAGAAGTGGGCTGTCAGGGTGAAGTGGGCGTGGCCTGCTCCATGGCGGCCGCGGGTCTGTCAGAACTGTTGGGCGCGAGCCCTGAGCAGGTATGCGTGGCCGCGGAAATCGGCATGGAGCATAACCTCGGTCTGACCTGTGACCCGGTTGCGGGCCAGGTGCAGGTGCCGTGCATCGAGCGTAACGCGATCGCCTCGGTGAAAGCGATCAACGCCTCGCGCATGGCAATGCGCCGCACCAGCGAACCGCGCGTGTCGCTGGATAAGGTCATCGAAACCATGTACGAAACCGGTAAAGACATGAACGCCAAATACCGTGAAACCTCACGCGGCGGTCTGGCCATTAAGGTGCAGTGCGACTAAGCACCCCATTGATTATTCTCTCTCGCCCATCTGCAACGGATGGGCGATATTTATTCGCTTTCTCGTCACCGTAACATTTCCCCACTACACTTTCTGTGTTGCCCTGGCTCCTGTGCTGGCGGCTTATCGAGCCCCCTTTCATGCAGAATGCGCAAAGGATCATTAAAAGCTATCGCCGAAACCGCATTATGGTCTGTGTGCTGGTGGCTTTTATTACGCTCTTTCTGACTCTCGGCATTCGGTTTATTTCACAGCGCAATTTAAATCAGGAACGCATTCACACCTTTGTCAGCCACTCGGTGACTGCGCTGGATAAGATCCTGCTACCGCTGCAGGCGGGCCGGGAAACCTTACAAGCCCTGGTCGGCGCGCCCTGCCCTGACGCCCATCTGACGCTGCGTAAACGGGCCGCAACCCTGCAAACCGTGCGTTCTATCGCCCTGATCAAAGACGGTATTCTTTACTGCTCCAGCATATTTGGCGATCGCGATGTTCCCATTCGTCAGGTGCAGCCCGATCTGCCCTCCAGCCAGCCGCAGCTGGTTCTGTCGACGGACAAATCGCTGCTCAAAGGCAGCCCGATTTTGATCCAGTGGTATCCGGTTTCCGACAGCGGGGAAGATGGCGTGATGCAGATTGTGAATATCGATCTGATCACCAAAATGATGCTCGAGCCGCAGCGCCCGCTGATCACCGACGTCAGCCTGAACGTCGGGAACAAATTCCTGCGCTACGGGCAGAATGTCACCGACTCGCTGGCGTTCACTCAGGACACCATGATCCTGAGCCAGACCTCAGGCCATTTCCCCTTCACCATCACCGTCAGCGGGCCGGGTGCCAGCGAACTGGCGCTGATGAATCTCCCCTCTCAGCTTCCGCTTGCCGTCTTGCTGAGCCTGCTGCTGGGCTATATCGCCTGGCTTGCTACCGCCAGCCGCATGAGTTTTACCTGGGAAATTAACCTCGGGTTAGCCGCGCGTGAGTTCGAGCTGTTCTGCCAGCCGTTGCTCAACGCCCGGACGCAGAAATGCGTCGGGGTGGAGATCCTGCTGCGCTGGAATAACCCTCGCCAGGGCTGGATTTCGCCGGACGTATTTATCCCCCTGGCGGAGGAACACAATCTGATCGTGCCTCTGACGCGCTACGTGATTATGGAAACCGTCCGCCAGATTGGCTATTTCCCGGCGAACAAGGGGTTTCATATCGGGATTAACGTCGCGGCCAGCCACTTCCGCAACGGCGTGTTGCTCCAGGATCTGAACCGCTACTGGTTCAACGCCCGCCCGAAACAGCAGCTAATCATTGAACTCACCGAGCGGGACGCCCTGCTGGATGTGGATTATCGCATTGTGCGCGAGCTGCATCGCAAAGAGGTCAAACTGGCGATTGACGATTTCGGCACCGGCAATAGTTCCCTGTCGTGGCTGGAAAAACTGCGTCCGGATGTGCTGAAAATTGATAAGTCTTTCACCACCGCGCTGGGCACCGATGCGGTGAACTCGACGGTGACGGATATCATTATTGCCCTGGGGCAGCGGCTGAATATTGAACTGGTGGCGGAAGGCGTGGAGACACAGGAGCAGGCGCGTTATTTACGCCATCATGGGGTCAATATTTTGCAGGGTTTTTTGTATGCGCGGCCGATGCCGCTGAAAGATTTTCCACAGTGGCTGGCGGAGAGTTCGCCTCCGCCAGCCCCGCGTAACGGGCACGTGATGCCCGCTATGCCGTTACATTAAGCCTGATTACTCTTCTTCGTCGTGGGCGGACTGCTCTTTAACAATACGCACCATGTCTACCCGGTAATCATTCGCCTGCATGATAGTGATCTGCAGCGGCGGGAGTTCAATGATATCGCCGACGCGCGGGATTTGACCGTTCACGGCAATCACTAAACCGGCCACGGTCGCGATATCTTCTTCGTCGTTGATGACGTTATCGAGACCCAGCGTATGCTGCAGGGCGTGCAGGTCGGTGGTGCCTTTGACCAGCCAGCCGTCGCCATCGGCCACGATCTCTGGCGTTTCATCCGCATCCGGGAATTCACCGGCAATCGCTTCCAGCACATCCAGCGGGGTCACCAGACCCTGCACCACGCCAAATTCGTTGGTAACGATAACGAAGCTACCGCGGGCACGGCGCAGGACGCCAAGCAGGTTGATCGGGTCCAGGGTTTCCGGCACCACAATCGCCGGGGAGGCCGCGGCAATCGCTTCGACATTCACGCCCTCTTCCAGCGCCACCAGCATCTCTTTAGCGCGCACCACACCGATGATCTCATCCAGCTCACCGCGACACACCGGGAACAGGCTGTGCGGCGAAGAGAGCAACTGCTGGCGAATTTCATCCACCGTCAGGTTGGCATCGACCCAGCTGATTTCACCGCGTGGCGTCATGATGCCGCGCAACGAGCGGGAAGCCAGGGAGAGGACGCCGTTAATCATGTAACGCTCTTCTTCCACAAACGCACCTTCAGGCACCGGGACCGGGTTACGGTTCGCGGTTTCCGGCTGGACGTTGGTCTGACGACGACCGCCCATCAGACGCAGGATGGCGTCAGCGGTACGGGCGCGCAGCGGCTGATTGGACTGCTGTTTGATGAAGTTGCGGCGCGCAATCTGGTTAAACAGCTCGATAATGATCGAGAAGCCAATCGCGGCGTACAGGTAGCCTTTTGGAATATGGAAGCCGAAACCTTCTGCAACGAGGCTCAGACCAATCATCAGCAGGAAGCTCAGACACAGCACCACGACCGTTGGATGTTCGTTCACAAAACGGGTCAGCGGTTTAGACGCCAGCAGCATCACGGCCATCGCAATCACGACAGCGGCCATCATCACCGGCAGGTGGTTCACCATGCCGACGGCGGTAATCACCGCATCCAGGGAGAAGACGGCGTCGAGCACCACGATCTGCGCAACCACCACCCAGAAACTCGCATAGCCTTTACCGTGTCCATCGTCGTGTTGTCGGTTTTCCAGCCGTTCATGCAACTCGGTTGTCGCTTTGAACAGCAGGAAGAGTCCCCCCACCAGCATGATCAAATCACGGCCGGAGAAGGTGAAATCCATCACGGTGAACAGCGGTTTGGTCAGGGTGACCATCCACGAAATAACGGACAGCAGCGCAAGACGCATGATCAGCGCCAGCGAAAGGCCGATTAGACGCGCTTTGTCGCGCTGTTTTGGCGGCAGCTTATCCGCAAGGATGGCGATAAACACCAGGTTGTCGATACCGAGAACAATCTCAAGAACAACCAGCGTGAGTAATCCCACCCAGATTGACGGGTCCATTAAGAATTCCATGACAAGCTCCTGCTAAAGGAATGACTAAACGGCGCCCCGAAAAGCGTGGGCGAAATGACGGTAGACGTGTGTAATGAGTGGCGAGGTTCGCCGGCGTGCGAGGCGCAAAATGGCCTGGAAGATGACTGACGTCGGTGACGATCCATACAGTGGGCTGTAGCCCTATACTCCTGGTTATTAAACGGAGGCTAAACATATCAGAGACAATGGCTTTTTAGCAAAGATTTACTTTCCTTTGCAAAGATCTGTTACAGAGTCGATTTTCATTTGAGATAAATCTCGTCTGCGTAGCTAAATTACGGATCTTCATCACATAAATTATTTTTTCACTATCTAAAATAATTCCCGGAAGTCTTCGTTAATTTAACTCTAACCCTTTATCTGAATCGATTCGGTGCGCCGGGGAAGATTCTCAGTACAACTGCCTGGCAGTTGTATTCATGATAATAAAAGGAGGTAGCAAGTGACCATTGCTATTGTAATAGGCACACATGGTTGGGCTGCAGAGCAGTTACTCAAAACCGCAGAGATGCTGTTGGGTGAGCAGGAAAACGTTGGCTGGATCGATTTCGTCCCTGGCGAAAACGCTGAAACGCTGATCGAAAAATACACGGCTCAGCTGGAGAAACTGGATACCCGTAGCGGGGTGCTGTTTCTCGTTGATACATGGGGTGGCAGTCCGTTTAACGCCGCCAGCCGCATTGTCGTCGATAAAGAGCATTATGAAGTTGTCGCGGGCGTCAACATTCCTATGCTGGTCGAAACGCTGATGGCGCGTGACGACAACCCGAGCTTTGACGAACTGGTCGCTCTGGCTGTCGAAACCGGTCGCGAAGGCGTGAAAGCGCTGAAAGCGAAACCGGCAGAGAAACCTGCCCCGGTCGCCGCAGCGGTGAAAGCCGCGGTTCCCACTAAACCGATGGGCGCGAACGATTACATGGTGATCGGGCTGGCGCGTATTGATGACCGTTTAATCCACGGCCAGGTGGCAACGCGCTGGACCAAAGAGACCAACGTGAAACGCATTATCGTCGTCAGCGACGAAGTGGCCGCCGATCACGTTCGTAAAACCCTTCTCACCCAGGTTGCTCCTCCGGGCGTTACCGCACACGTCGTGGACGTCGCCAAGATGATCCGCGTGTATAACAACCCGAAATATGCCGGTGAACGCGTCATGCTCCTGTTCACCAACCCGACAGACGTTGAACGCGTGGTGGAAGGCGGCGTGAAAATCACCTCCGTTAACATCGGTGGTATGGCTTTCCGTCAGGGCAAAACGCAGGTAAACAACGCGATTTCCGTCGATGAAAAAGATATCGAAGCCTTCAATAAGCTGAATGCACGCGGTATTGAACTGGAAGCCCGTAAGGTTTCCACGGATCAGAGACTGAAAATGATGGATTTGATCGGCAAGGTTGGGAAATAACCCAGGCGCTGATTTTTCACATAAAGCTTATGTTATAGGAGAAGTACAATGGAGATTACCACTCTTCAGATTGTGCTGGTGTTCATCGTCGCGTGTATTGCGGGTATGGAATCCGTACTTGATGAATTTCAGTTCCACCGCCCACTGGTGGCCTGTACGTTGATTGGCGCCGTTCTCGGCGATATGAAAACCGGTATTATCATCGGTGGTACGCTGGAAATGATCGCCCTGGGCTGGATGAACATCGGTGCGGCCGTTGCGCCTGATGCGGCGCTGGCGTCCATCATTTCTACGGTTCTGGTTATTGCCGGACATCAAAGCATCGGTGCCGGTATCGCACTGGCTATCCCACTGGCAGCAGCAGGCCAGGTTCTGACCATCATCGTTCGTACTATCACCGTGGCCTTCCAGCACGCGGCGGATAAGGCGGCAGATAATGGCAACCTGACGGCGCTCTCGTGGATCCATGTCTCGTCCCTGTTCCTGCAGGCCATGCGTATCGCTATCCCTGCGGTTATCGTTGCCATCTCTGTCGGTACCAGCGAAGTGCAGAGCATGCTGAACGCGATTCCAGAAGTCGTGACCGGCGGTCTGAACATCGCAGGTGGCATGATCGTGGTCGTCGGTTATGCGATGGTCATCAACATGATGCGCGCAGGCTACCTGATGCCGTTCTTCTACCTCGGCTTTGTTACTGCGGCGTTCACTAACTTCAACCTGGTTGCTCTGGGTGTGATTGGTGCGGTGATGGCGATTCTGTACATCCAGCTGAGCCCGAAATATAACCGCGTCGCGGGTGCACCAGTGCAGGCTGCTGGTAACAACGATCTCGATAACGAACTGGACTAGCAGGTGAGCGAAATGGTTGATATGACAAAAACTACCACCGAGAAAAAACTCACTCCGGGTGATATTCGTGGCGTATTCCTGCGTTCGAACCTGTTCCAGGGTTCATGGAACTTCGAACGTATGCAGGCGCTGGGCTTCTGCTTCTCCATGGTACCGGCGATTCGACGCTTGTATCCGGAAAACAACGAAGCACGTCGCCAGGCGATTAAACGTCACCTGGAATTCTTTAACACCCACCCTTATGTTGCGGCTCCGGTTCTGGGCGTAACGCTGGCGATGGAAGAGCAGCGTGCTAACGGCGCAGAGATTGACGATGGTGCCATCAACGGTATCAAAGTCGGTCTGATGGGTCCGCTGGCAGGCGTGGGCGACCCAATCTTCTGGGGTACCGTACGTCCGGTCTTCGCGGCACTCGGCGCGGGTATCGCGATGAGCGGCAGCCTGCTCGGTCCACTGCTGTTCTTCATTCTGTTCAACGCAGTCCGTCTGGCGACCCGTTACTACGGCGTGGCTTACGGCTACCGTAAAGGTGTCGATATCGTTTCTGATATGGGCGGCGGCTTCCTGCAGAAACTGACTGAGGGGGCGTCCATTCTCGGCCTCTTTGTCATGGGGGCCCTGGTGAACAAGTGGACGCACGTGAACATCCCGCTGGTGGTGTCGACCATCACCGGTCAGGATGGACAAACGCGTGTGACCACCGTCCAGACCATCCTTGACCAGCTGATGCCGGGCCTGGTGCCGCTGCTGCTGACCTTCGCCTGTATGTGGCTGCTGCGTAAGAAAGTGAACGCCCTGTGGATCATCGTTGGCTTCTTCGTCATCGGTATCGTGGGTTACGCTATCGGCCTGCTGGGTCTGTAAGTTTTCGCTTTATCCACCGGGGGCTTGCCCCCGGTTTTTTTATTCTGGAGGACGAATGACGGTTACGGATATCGTACTGGTTCTGTTTATTGTTGCCCTTCTGGCGTACGCCATTTACGACGAATTCCTGATGCCCCGCCGCCACGGCGAGACACTGCTCTCCATCCCCCTCCTGCGTCGCGGTCGGGTTGATGCTTTTATCTTCGCGGGTCTGCTCGCCATTCTGATTTACAACAATGCCATGAGCCACGGTGCATTATTAACCACATGGTTATTATGTGCGCTGGCATTAATGGCGATTTATCTCTTCTGGATCAGAGCGCCGAAGATCCTCTTCAAACGTCATGGCTTTTTCTTCGCCAATGCGTGGATAGAATATAACCGTATTAAAGAGATGAATTTATCCGAGGACGGCGTGTTGGTCATGCAATTAGAGCAGCGCCGCCTGCTCATCCGGGTGAAGAATATTGATGACCTTGAGAAAATATACAAATTAATGGTTAAAACTCAATGAGTTAAATTTATAGCAATGGCTATATATTGTCTCTTTTCGCGGCGAGCAATATATAGCCACAGCTATATTCCCGCCTGAATTAACTTATATTTATTAACGTTATTCTCACCAATAAATCTAAATGAAAATCGTTATCAACAAGTTAATAGAATAATACCTTCCTGTTGTTGTTTTATATTCTCAAAATATGTTAAGGTTGCGCCCGTCGTTGGGGAGTAGCCGATTTCCCGTCCCAGGGAAATGTACGTGTCAACATACTCGTTGAAAAACGTGGTGCGTACGGATCGCTTTCTGCACAGATTCTGTGCATTGAGGTCAGGCGAGACCATAGATACATCAACTGCTGTTTACTGGGGGCAGTGATGTGTCATATGGATATCCCCGGTCTGGACGCTTTAAATGAATATCTCCGCTACGATCCTTCTCGCTTTCGGCATGTCCATGGACGCTTTCGCGGCCTCAATGGGTAAAGGTGCCACGCTCCACAAACCAAAATTCTCTGAAGCCTTGCGCACGGGTCTTATTTTCGGCGCTATCGAAACCCTCACCCCGCTTATCGGCTGGGGACTTGGCATGCTCGCCAGCCAGTTTGTGCTGGAGTGGAACCACTGGATTGCCTTTATCCTGCTGGCGTTCCTCGGCGGGCGAATGGTGATTGAAGGGTGTCGTGGAAGTACAGCCGAAGACGAAGCGCCGATTCACCGCCACGGTTTCTGGCTGCTGGTGACCACCGCGATTGCCACCAGCCTGGATGCGATGGCCGTCGGCGTTGGTCTGGCGTTCCTGCAGGTGAATATCATCGCCACCGCGCTGGCGATCGGCTGTGCCACGCTGATCATGTCGACGCTGGGAATAATGGTCGGTCGCTTTATCGGCCCACTGTTAGGTAAGCGAGCCGAAATCCTGGGCGGTATCGTGTTAATCGGGATTGGCGGACAGATCCTCTGGTCGCACTTCTACGGTTAACCCTCGCGCTGCCAGCAGTGAAGACTGAAATCTGTCTGGCAGCGAAACACCTCTTGTTTCCCTAAAGTTTCCCACACTTCCGGTTTTGCCCGCCACGCGAACGGCGTCATCTGGAGCAGCGCCACCGCCTCCTCGCCTGTCAGTGTCATTTCGTAGCCCAATGACTGCTCATGCTTGTGCGTAAAACCGGCCAGCTGTTCGGAATGCGGGGCATGCAGACGCACTTCGTCGTAAATCAGCCCTTTCATTTCCATCAGGTGTTTCGGCCCTGGCGTCACGGTGATCACCCATCCGCCCGGTTTGACCACTCGCGCCAGCTCTTCAGCTTTGCACGGGGCGTAGATTCGGATAATCGCATCCTGGCTGGCCTCTTCAAACGGCAGACGATGGCTCGAGGCAACACAAAATGTCACCTGCGGATAGCGCTTTGCCGCGGCGCGAATGGCAGATTTAGACACATCCAGCCCGACCGTTTCCGCGCCTTTGCTTTTTGCAACCTCTGCAAACGCTGCCGTGTAGTAGCCTTCTCCACAGCCGATATCCAGAATCGAGGTGGCGTTCTCTTCCATCACCGTGGCGAGCCGTTCAGCCACGGCATCACGCAGCGGCTGATAATGACCGGCGTCGAGAAAGGCACGACGCGCCTGCATCATCTCAGCGGAATCTCCCGGATCACGGGAGCGTTTGTGCTGAACGGGCAGCAAATTTACATAGCCTTCTTTCGCCTTGTCAAACCGGTGCCCCTGCGGACAGGTATAGCTATTGTGTTCGTGCGTCAGCAGCGCGTGGCATAAGGGACAACTGAATGACATGGTAACTCCAGGCAATATCAAAGGGCGAAAGTGTACCGCTATTCGCCCTGGTATAAAACGCCTGGCTTAGCGCATCACGATAAGATGGTTAGAATCAGGCGGCAGGCCGTCGGGTTCGACGTTTTCAATGCGCAAAACATCGCCCATGATTTGGCTAAATACGGGTGCCGACACCGCCCCGCCGTAGTAGCTGCCGTTTTGCGGATCGTTAATGACTACGGCGAGGGCAAACATCGGATGGCTGGCCGGCGCCACGCCTGCCGTGTAGGCCACGTATTTATCGACATACTTGCCATCGTCGCCAATCTTTTTCGCGGTGCCGGTTTTGATCGCCACACGATAATCACGCACCGCCGCTTTGATGCCTCCGCCGCCCGGCAGCGCGACGCTCTCCATCATATGTTCGACCTGATGGACAATCTCCTCCGGCATCACCTGGTGGCCCATCACCGGCGGATCGATGCGAGTAATCGACAGCGGGCGTTCCAGGCCGTAGCTGCCGATGGTGGCGTAGACGTGCGCCAGCTGCAGCGGTGTGACCATCAAACCGTAGCCAAAGGCAAAGGTCGCGCGGTCGAGCTGACTCCAGAATTTACGCTGTGGCAGCAGGCCGCTGCTCTCCCCCGTCAGCCCAAGTCCGGTGCTTGAGCCAAAACCGAAGCCCTGATAGGTATCCAGCAGGTGCTGAATGGGCATCGCCAGCGACAGGCGCGACACGCCCGTATCGCTCGATTTTTGCAAAATGCCGGTCAGGGAGAGTTCAGGATAATAGCCAACGTCGCGGATCCGGTGACCATCCAGCGTGTACGGATGCGTATCAATGACGCTGTCCGGCTTCACCAGGCCCTGCTGGAGCGCCGTCATCAGTACCAGCGGTTTGACCGTGGAACCGGGCTCGAAGGTGTCGCTGATCGCCCGATTGCGGAAATCGTTCAGCGTCGCCCCTTCGCGGTTGTTCGGGTTGAAGTCCGGGAAACTCGCCATCGAGAGAATCTCCCCGGTCTGGACGTTAATCAGCACCGCTGCCCCGGACTCGGCTTTGTTCCAGGCCACGGCGTTATCCAGCGCATCTTCGGTGATGGTCTGTAGCCGCTCGTCGATGCTGAGCTGAATGTTATGCGCCGGAACCGGGGAGACTTCCGTCAGGTTCTCAATAACGTGCCCGTAGCGGTCTTCCCTTACCCGTCGAACGCCCGGTTTGCCGGTTAGCTGGGCGTTAAAGCTCTTTTCAACGCCCTCAATCCCCTGCCCGTCGATGTTGGTAAAGCCGAGCAGATTGGCGGCCACGTGTCCCGCAGGATAAAAGCGACGTGATTCGTCGCGCAGGTTAATCCCTGGCAAATTGAGTTTGTCGATCCATTGAGCTTGGGAGGGGTCCACCTGACGGGCCAGATAGATAAAACGCCCCTGGGGACTGGCATTGATTCGCGCGGCCAGGCTGCTGAGGGAGATATGCAGGGCATTCGCCAGCGCCTGCCAGCGGTCGTCAAAGCCGACGCCCCCTTTGGCGAGAACCGTTTTCGGATCGGCCCATACGGCCTGAACCGGGACACTCACCGCCAGCGGACGGCCCTCACGATCGGTGATCATCCCGCGCGGCGCGTTAATCGCCACTTCGCGCAGGGAGCGCATATCTTCCTGTTTAACCAGGTTGTCAGGCTTGATGATTTGTAACCAGGCGACGCGGCCCAGAAGGAAGGTCAGGCTGCCTAAAATGGCGATGCAAAGCAGGACAAAACGCGCCGGGGTGAAATTTCCGGCAGGTGGAGTAGTTTTCTTTTTCACCCGAGCTCCAGGTCTGATAAACAACGCCCTGATTTAACGGGAAAAACGTGACTTTTGGTGCGAAAACAATGCTTCTAACCTCGTAGCTTTGCAACAAACTACTAACAGAAGCGAAAGAGGTAACATTTTGAAAGAAAAAGATTAAAAAAGCCCCGCACAGGCGAGGCTTGATGTCTGAGAGCGAAACGCTTAAGCGTTTCTGAATCAGCAGGGATTCGATCAGATAGCGGTTACGTTAACAGCAGCCGGACCTTTCTGGCCGTCCTGAATTTCGAACTCAACGTTCTGGCCTTCAGCCAGAGTTTTGAAGCCGTTACCCTGGATTGCAGAGAAGTGTACGAACACATCTTTGCTGCCGTCAGCAGGAGTAATGAAGCCAAAACCTTTAGACTCGTTGAACCACTTAACTTGACCTTTAATCTTTGCCATTTGCAAAATTCCTTAGATTGTTTTCTTAGCCCGCAGGCATTGACATAGATAAAACTGAGACATTACTGCATGAGGCACTAATATAAGGTTCGGCAGAGAAGCGGTATTCAACGACAACGTGTTTACTCAGGACTTCTTTACTGAAAATGCCACACATAAACAGAACTGTACCTCGTTTGACCCAAAACGTGTTATTACATACAACGAAAATTATGGCAAGCCATTTTTAAACGTGTCTAGATCCGCCGCACAAACTCTGATGTGACCTTGCGACATTATGCACAACTGCATGCACGCATGACCGCACGTCAACCAGCGCCTACCGTCAGACAGGAGCCCCCAGAGGCCCTGTAATCTAAAGCAATTTTACCTTAGCTCAATCTTTGATATAGATCCAGCCAGCGCGGAATCTTTATTAGATGCAATGATTGAGTTAGAACAATTTGCGAAAAGTTATGCTGAAATCAACGTAAGGGTTTGAGTTTCACAATGAAATTTTCCGGTTATTTATTGTTCGCCTTCATCATATAAGTCTGAGACGTCAGTTTTCAGTTTTGCACCAAAATAATGAAACTTTTATGACCTTGCTTCAAAAGAAAGCAAGAAAAACGTTTCGATGGAAATACACGGTAAGGGCCAGAATTGTAATAAAGAATATATTCATCGCAGCGGCGAGAGATCACAGGGATAAATATTGACCAATTTTCAATATTCTAAAGTTGTCATTAATCGCGGCTACATTACTCAGCTCCTGAGTCAGCTCCAGCACCGGCTCGTCGAGGGACTCATCGGCCAGCTCAAACACGCCCCAGTGGATCGGAAAGGCGCGCGGCATTCCCATCTGCTGCCAGAGTGCGATGGCGGATTGCGGATCCATATGATGGGCCGACATGAACCAGCGTGGTGCATACGCACCGGCAGGTAGCGCCGCGGCGGTGATCTCCCCCAGCCTTTCGGGGATGGCGAGCAGCTGTGGAGAATACCCCGTATCGCCGCTGAACCAGAAACGTTGCGTTGTCCCTTCGAACACCCACCCGCACCACAGCGAACGATTTCGGTTCCAGAACGTGCGCATACTCCAGTGTTGAGCGGGCACTGCGGTAATCGCGAGCCCCTGAAAGATAGCGCTCTGCCACCAGTCGAGTTCAATAATGCTTTTCGCCCCGCGACGGCGGAACCAGTCGCCGAGGCCCAGCGGTACAAACACCGTGAGATCGGGAAAACGGCGCAGCAGGCGGCGGACAGTGGCGGAATCGAGATGATCGTAATGATTGTGAGAGATGACTAACGCATCGAGCCGCGGGAGCGTCTCAACGGAGATAACCGGTGGGGTTTTGCGTTCCGGCCCTACAAAGGGTAACGGAGAGGCGCGTCGGGAGAAAACCGGATCGGTCAGCAGATATTGCCCATCTAACCGCAGCAGCACGCTGGCATGCCCCAGCCACCAGACGCCATCTTCTGAGAGGTCGTTCAGCTCGGCAGGCTGCCACCACTGGCGGACAAAATCGTGATACCCAACTGAAGGCGGCTTCGGTAATCCGGCCGCTTTACGCTCCTTTCGCCAGCGCTCGACGTCACCCGGTTGATGACCGGTGAAGTCGATATTGCGAAATCCGTCGGGGGTATGATGTTTGAGGGAGGGGTTATACCAGGGATTTTTCCAGACCACTGCCACCTCCCCCTTTCAGCCGTTAGCGTTCAGCGACCAGACGAATGAAATCATCTTCGTCTTCGTTGACCACTTCTGCTGCAGCTTTTGGCGCTTCTTTCTCTTCCGGCTCGTTGGCTTCACACAGACGGCGAAGCAACGCGTTCTGGCGTTTCTGCTGGTCAAGCAGCGCTTCCAGCAGCTCAATCTGCTCATCGGTGCGAGAGCTGGCGCGATTGACAAAGAACCACAGCGCCAGGCCGATAATCATCACGATCAGAGAGATCGCCAGTGAGGCTACGTTCAGCAGCCCCGAATTCAGTAACTCACCCATTTTACCACCTCAATAAAAACGCCATTTTAGCACTGACGCTGAGGAAGCGTACCATCTGTTATCAAAATGAATACTACCAGGGGATGAATTGATTGATTGCACAAATGCCACTAAAGAACTGTACATCCTGATCGCACATGACATTAATTGTCTGCGTCCATAAAATGACACAGGCAATCAGTACTACAATCAGAATTACCCAGCGAAATTTTTTCACTCCACACTCCGTCTTATGACCTGATTGAACCAGGTTATCACGGTTATCTTAAACAAGGACTAACTGTACCTTCATCAGAAAATTTTCGGAATCATGCACTTGTTTCATAGAGTAAAACTATTAGTCTTAACAGCATTATTAGCAAAAAAATGAGGCTTTCATGCGCATCATTATTCGGACAATTATTGTCCTCGCCATTTTGTGGATTGGTATTTTACTGACGGGATACGGCGTGCTGATGGGAAGCACAGAGAACGCTGCGGGACTGGGTATCCAGTGTAAATATCTCACCGCCCGCGGTATCAGCACCGCGCAATATCTGCACAGCGACAGCGGGATCATCGGAATGTCTAACTGCCCGATTCTGCGTAAAAGCCAGCAGGTCGTCGACAACGGATAACCGACAGAACAGAAAGACAAAAACGCCGCTTCTCAGCGGCGTTTTTTATTGTTGATTTCAGAATGGATAGTCGTTGTAGCCCATCTGTTCAGAAATCTTGCGCGCTGCGGTATGCAGCATAGCGACATACTCGTGCAGACGCTCTTCCGAGAAGCGCAGCGTCGGGAAGGAGATGCTCAGACCGGCGATGACAACGCCAAAACGGTCAAACACCGGTACGCCGATGCAGCGTAACCCTTCTTCCTGCTCCTGGTTATCTTCCCCGTAGCCCTGCTCACGCACCTGATCGAGAACGGTCAGCAACTCATCAGTGCTGGTTATGGTGCGCTCGGTGCTGCGTTTATACTCCACGCCTTCGAGGATCTCTTTCACTTCCTCGCGATCGCGCCACGCCAGCAGCACTTTACCGATAGCGGTGCTATACAGCGGGTTACGACGACCAATGCGGGAGTACATGCGCAGGTTGTACATAGAGTCGATTTTGTGGATGTAGACGATGCTGTCTTCATCCAGCGCGCCCAGGTGCACGGTCTCTTTCGTCAAACGCGACAGCTCGCGCATCTGAATATCGGCGCTACGAATGAGATCAACGTTTTGCAGCGCACGAGCCCCAAGTTCGAACAGCTTCAGGGTCAGAGAATATTTCTCAGATTCACCTTCCTGTGCGACATAGCCCAGGGATTTCATGGTTTGCAGAAAGCGATAAACGGTGCTTTTTGACATCATCACACGCTGCGACAACTCTGTAATACCAATTTCGCGCTCTTCACCCAGCGCCTGTAAGATGCCAAACACCTTCAGCACGGAAGAAACAGAATCTGGCTGCTTATCCAAATCTGCGATTGCCATTTATCACCTCATTGCGAGTGTTTTATAAAAATCAGAACCGGTTTTTATTATAAATTCGTGACCGTCATGCTGCAATCGATCTGCGTTTACTTCGTTACAAATCTGCGACATAAAACCGAAATAACGATGCTAAACTAGTCAGTCTGATAATAATATCTCCCCGAGCGTTTCATTTCCCATGGAAAAACAATCCTCTGATGGCTTGCCATTGCCGCAGCGATACGGCGCAATCGCCACCATAATCATCGGTATTTCAATGGCGGTACTCGACGGCGCCATCGCCAACGTTGCGCTGCCAACCATCGCCAGCGACCTGCACGCCTCTCCGGCCAGCTCCATTTGGGTGGTCAATGCCTACCAGATTGCTATCGTCGTCTCTTTGCTTTCTTTCTCTTTTCTCGGCGATATGTTTGGCTACCGCCGCGTCTATCAGTGCGGGCTGGTTGTCTTTACGGTTACGTCCCTGTTCTGTGCGCTGTCTGATTCGCTGCACACCCTGACGTTCGCGCGTATCGCTCAGGGTTTTGGGGGCGCGGCTCTGATGAGCGTGAATACGGCGCTGATACGTCTGATCTACCCGCAGCGTCAACTTGGGCGCGGGATGGGGATTAACTCATTTATTGTCGCGGTGTCGTCTGCCGCAGGGCCGACCATCGCGGCGGCCATACTTTCCGTTGCCTCCTGGCAGTGGCTGTTCCTGATTAACGTTCCGCTGGGGATCATCGCCCTGCTGTTTGCCCTGCGCTATCTGCCTGAGAACAGTGCGAAAAGTTCGATGCCGCGCTTCGATTTACCGAGCGCGGTGATGAACGCCCTGACCTTTGGTTTGCTAATCACGGCGCTGAGCGGGTTTGCTCAGGGGCAATCGCTGACGCTGATTGGCGCGGAGATTGTCGCCATGCTGATCATCGGCTTCTTTTTCGTTCGCCGTCAGCTGGCACTCCCCACCCCGCTGCTGCCCGTCGATCTGCTGCGTATTCCGCTCTTTTCCCTGTCGATTGGTACATCCATCTGTTCTTTCTGCGCCCAGATGCTGGCCCTGGTCTCCCTGCCCTTCTTCTTGCAGGGCGTGATTGGACGCACTGAAGTCGAAACCGGTTTACTGCTCACCCCGTGGCCGCTGGCTACCATGGTGATGGCGCCGCTTGCCGGGTATCTCATCGAGCGGGTTCACGCGGGATTATTGGGGGCGTTGGGTCTGGTGGTGATGGCAACCGGGCTGTTCGCGCTGGCCATGCTGCCGACAGCCCCGACGGACCTGGATATTATCTGGCGCATGATCCTGTGTGGGGCTGGTTTTGGCCTGTTCCAGTCGCCGAATAATCACACCATCATCACCGCCGCTCCGCGTCATCGCAGCGGTGGTGCCAGCGGAATGCTGGGCACCGCGCGTCTGTTAGGGCAAAGTTCAGGGGCCGCACTGGTGGCGCTGATGTTTAACGTCGCCGGGCAAAACGGCACGCATGTCGCGCTGTTCACCGCCGGGACGCTTGCCACCCTCGCCGCCGTCATCAGCGGCCTGCGCGTCACGCAGCCTCGCGTCGAGGCATAAAAAAAGCCGGGCGGCATTTCTGCTCAACCCGGCTTCTTTTTCTTACTGCATGATTACTTGATGTATTCCCCACTGCGCAGCGCTTCGATACGTTTATCAAGCGGCGGGTGAGTCATAAACAGTTCACTCAGGGATTTTGATTTACCGTTGATGCAAAATGCCATCATGCTGGTTGCTTCCTGCGGCTCGTAGCTGGTTTTCAGACGCTGCAGGGCAGCAATCATCTTCTCGCGACCGACCAGTTTTGCTGAACCCGCATCCGCATGGAACTCACGGTGACGGGAGAACCACATGGTAATGATGCTTGCCAGAATACCAAACACCAGTTCCAGCACCGTGGCGACCGCGAAATAGATCAGCGGGTTGCCGTTGCTCTCTTCCCCGTCATCACGGTTACCGCCCATAAAGCCTGCGGCAATCTGCGCCAGAATACGCGAGATAAAGATAACGAAGGTGTTTACCACACCCTGAATCAGGGTCATGGTCACCATGTCGCCGTTGGCAATGTGGCTGATTTCATGCGCGATGACGGCTTCTGCTTCATCACGGCTCATGTTCTGCAACAGACCGGTACTGACCGCGACCAGCGAGGCATCACGACGCGCACCGGTGGCAAAGGCGTTAATGTCCGGCGCGTGGTAAATCGCCACCTGCGGCATAGCGATACCCGCCTGGCGCGACTGTTGAGCCACGGTGTTCATCAGCCACTGTTCCATATCATTACGTGGCTGCTCAATGACTTCGCCACCGACTGATTTCAACGCCATCCACTTCGACATCAGCAGCGAGATAAACGATCCACCAAAACCGAACAGCAGCGCCATAATCAGCAGGCCTTGAACGCTGCTTGATTGGATCCCTGTCAGGCTTAGCACAAGCCCGAATACCACCATGACCGCAAGGTTGGTGACCAGGAAAAGCGCGATTCGCATCATAATTTTCTTTTAACCTCTGTTTAACAAAACGCACTATGCGATTACCCACATCGTATGGGTATTGTGGCTATTTTCAAGGATTCGAGGGGCGTAAGTCACCAGAAAGACACAACTTTACATTGTTTATGAGCTTGCTGACGGGAGGATGCAGAACTAAAAAAAACAGGCACAATTTCTTGTGCCTGTCGGGGGTGTTATTTCACCGGAGCGGGTTGTGCAGCCGGTTTACTCTTTTCCTGGTTTGCCAGGTCGAGAGCGATATGTACCGTCTCGTCCAGATACGGATCTGGCTCCTGATAATCCTTCGGCAGATCTTCCAGTTTCTTCAGCAGCGGTTTGCCTTCACGTTTGAAACGATCGTTGATGCGCGCCAGGCGGGTTGCATCGTCTTCTTCGTTCTCTTTCTCACGTTGAGCAAAATTGAGAGAAACAATATTCCGCTTATCTTTCAGGGCATTGAAACGCGCAATGTCCTTCATGATGTACTGGAATTCCGGATCTTTAGCGATACGGTCGTTATGGGCTTTCAGCAATTCCGGACCGAACTGGGTCATGTCGCCGGATTTCACGAAGGTGGCAGCATTAATGCTGTCCCACGGCAACGCGTTATCCTCGAACTTCTCGCCCGTTTCCGTCTCTTCGGTGCCGGTCGGCATCATGATGTCCGGCGTCACGCCTTTACGCTGCGTACTGCCGCCGTTCACGCGATAGAACTTCTGAATGGTGTACTGGACAGAGCCCAGCGCAGGCCACTCAGGGCGCAGCATCTGATCGTAAATACGGTTCAGGGAGCGGTACTGTTGCACCGTGCCTTTACCGAAGGTCGGTTCACCGACGATCAGCGCACGACCATAGTCCTGCATCGCAGCCGCGAAGATTTCTGATGCGGAGGCGCTAAAGCGATCCACCAGCACCACCAGCGGACCTTTGTAGTAAACCACACCGTCCGTATCGGCATCTTCACGCACTTTGCCGTTGTTATCACGTACCTGAACCACCGGTCCAGACGGGATAAACAGACCCGAAAGCGAAACCGCTTCGGTCAGTGCCCCACCGCCGTTGGTACGCAGATCGATGATCACGCTGCTGACATTCTGCTTTTCAAGCTTCTGCAGCTGCACTTTCACATCGTCTGTCAGGCCGACATAGAAGCCAGGAATATCGAGCACGCCGACTTTTTCTTTGCCGACGGTTTTCACGGACATTTTCACCGCGCGATCTTCCAGACGAATGCGCTCACGCGTCAGGGTCACGATACGGGTTTTCGTCCCTTTACCCGCAGGCAAAATCTCAAGGCGAACCTTGCTGCCTTTCGGGCCTTTGATCTGTGCGACGACATCGTCAAGACGCCAGCCGATCACGTCGACCATGCCCTGACCTGTCTGACCGACACCGACGATACGATCGCCGACGCTAATCGCTTTGCTTTTCGACGCAGGGCCGCCTGCCACCATGGAGTTGATGACCGTGTAGTCTTCATCCATTTGCAGCACCGCGCCAATTCCTTCCAGAGACAAGCTCATCTCGGTATTGAACTGTTCGGTGTTACGTGGGGAGAGGTAGTTGGTATGCGGGTCGATTTCGTGAGCAAAGGCGGTCATCGCCAGAGAAAACACGTCTTCACTGTTAGTCTGTGCCAGACGGCGAATCGCTGATTTATAACGACGGGTCAGCGTTTCGCGAATCTCTTTCTCATCTTTACCGGTGAGTTTGAGGCTCAGCTCATCGAACTTCACTTTGCCGTCCCACAGCGCATTCAGCTCGGCTTCATCTTTCGGCCAGGGGGCTTTGCTGCGGTCGAGATTAAAGTTGTCGTTGCCGGTAAAGTCCATCGGACGTTCCAGCACTTTCAGCGCGTATTGATAGCGTTCAAAACGGCGCTTCTGGGAAAGGTTGTAGAGATCGTAGAACAGATCGAGTTTACCGCTGCGCAGCTCATCGCCGACTTCGGTTTTACGCTTCGCGAACTGTTCGATATCGCTGGCCAACAGCACGTTGTGGCTGTAGTCCAGCAGGTTCAGATAGCGATCGAAAATTTTGGCCGAAAAGGCCTGATCGAGATCGAACTGACGATAATGTGAACGGGTGAAGCGCGAGGTGACGCGCTCACTGACCGTCGCGTGCTGAGTCTCTTCCTTTAACAGCGGAATTTGATCGGCACGCGTAATATCGTCCACTGCGAAAGCGTGGCCTGTTATTGCAAACAGGCCAGCCAGCGCGGTGATCCTAAAAAGAGTGTTCATGCCAGGCTTGGCCTCCGTTTCAGAACACCAGGTGTTCTGCGCGTACAATCATTGACATGCCAGACGTCAGCTGTACACGAACGCCATCTTTGGTGATTTCGAGTACGGTGGCATCCATCGCATTGTTACCCGCTTTCACCTTCAGAGCCTGACCGACGCTCAGCGCGTTGATGTCAGAAACCGGAGTGTGGCGTTGTTCTTCGCGAGGCGCACGCTGTGCTTTAGCGGCTGGTTTATCAGCACGCGGTTTGCGATCGCTGTTCTCACTACGACGTGGAGCAGGACGCGGTTTACGCTCACGGCGCGGCGCTTCTTCTTGACCATTTGCTGCGGCAGCTTCGCGTTTTTTCGCCTGCTGCTCAGCACGCTGTGCCTGAACACGCGCTTTGGCTTCTTCAAGCTGCTTGCGTGCGTGCTCAACGTGCTGCTCGTCCAGCTCACCGCAAGGGTTGCCGTCGAGATCGACACGGGTCGCGCCCAGCTTGATACCGTAAAGGTAACGCCAGCTTGAAGTATAAAGACGTAAGGCAGAACGCAGTTGGGTTTTGCTGAGACTCATCTCACCCTCAACGCGCGCTACCAGATCCTGAAAAATACCAATTTTCAGGGGACGAGCTTCGCCTTCAGCAGTGAAACACTGTGGGAAACGCTCAGCCAGAAAGGCAATGACTTCTTTACTACTGTTCAACTTAGGTTGATTTTCCATGAAATTTCCTGATTACAACGGACGTTGCCAACTAGCCGCAGGCATGAACAGGCGACATTATAATGACGTCATCCGTAAATGCTACGTTATCCGTTGATTATCCTGCGACGCTCGCAAAGAATTTTTGATAATCGGTCGCGTTTAATACGTTTTCCAGATTAGCGACCAGTTCGCGCAGCCCTTGTTCGTCCTCGGCGCTAAAGCGTCCGAAGACCGTGCTGTCGATATCCAGTACGCCAATAATCTGATTTTTTACGGTCAGCGGCAGGACGATTTCGGAGTTACTCGCCGAATCGCACGCAATATGTCCGTCAAAGGCATGCACATCTTCAACGCGCTGAACCTGATTTTGCGCCACCGCAGTCCCGCACACGCCGCGTCCCACCGGGATCCGCACGCAGGCAAGCTTGCCCTGGAATGGCCCGAGAACCAGCGTATCCCCTTCCAGCAGGTAGAAACCAGCCCAGTTCACATCCGACAGACGCTCAAACAGCAGCGCGCTGGTATTTGCCAGCGTAGCTAAAAAACTGGTCTCACCTGTCATCAATGCCTGGAAATCGCGGTTCAAATCCGCGTAGAATTCTGTTTTGTTCATTAATCAATCACTTGGTTGTCGTACAAAAAATAGAGCATAGCCTATTAAAATAAACATTAAATGCGCTCATTCTCAAGATGAATCCCAAGATGAGTTAATATAACGTTAATTAATCCTTTAATGCGCGACTGATGGCACTCAATACTCCAAGAATTACGCCGGCAAAAAAGATCACTGTCCACTCGGTCAGCGATGCGCTACCTCGTGCACATTATCAGCGTTGTCCGCAGTGCGATACGCTTTTTATGTTGCCGAAGATGAAATCGCATCAGAGCGCGTATTGCCCGCGCTGTGACGCCAAAATTCGCGATGGACGCGACTGGTCATTGACCCGTCTGGCGGCGATGGCCGTCACCATGCTCCTGCTCATGCCCTTTGCCTGGGGCGAACCGCTGCTCAAGTTATATCTGCTGGGGGTGCGCATTGACGCCAACCTGCTGATGGGGATTTGGCAGATGACCCGACAGGGCGATCCGTTGACCGGTGCGATGGTGCTGTTTTGCACCGTCGGCGCGCCAATGGTACTCGTCGCCGCTATCGCCTATCTCTGGTTCGGCAATATTCTGGGCATGAACTTGCGCCCGGTTCTGCTGATGCTGGAGAAGCTCAAAGAGTGGGTGATGCTGGATATCTATCTGGTTGGCATCGGCGTGGCGTCGATTAAGGTGCAGGATTACGCGTTCTTACAGCCCGGCATCGGCCTGTTTGCCTTTGTCGCGTTGGTGTTACTCAGCATCATGACGCTGATCCATCTGAACGTGGAACAGCTCTGGGAGCGCTTTTACCCGCAACGCCCGGCGACGCGGCCCGACCCGAATCTGCGCGCCTGCCTCGGCTGCCATTTTACCGGCCTGCCGGACGCGCGTGGTCGCTGTCCGCGCTGCCACATTCCGTTACGTTTGCGGCGTAAACAGAGCCTGCAAAAGTGCTGGGCCGCGCTGATTGCCTCGATCGTTTTCCTTTTGCCCGCCAACCTGTTACCGATTTCGATCATTTACGTTAACGGTGCGCGACAGGAAGACACTATCATGTCAGGTATTGTGTCGCTGGCGAGCAGTAACTTCGCCGTGGCGGGGGTGGTGTTTATAGCCAGTATTCTGGTGCCCTTCACCAAAGTCATCGTCATGTTCACCCTGCTCATCAGCATTCAGTTTAAATGTGAGCAAGGGTTACGCACCCGCATCCTGCTCCTGCGGTTTGTCACGTGGATTGGCCGCTGGTCGATGCTGGATCTGTTCGTTATTTCGTTAATGATGTCGCTGATCAATCGCGATCAGTTGCTCGCTTTTACTATGGGACCCGCGGCTTTTTATTTCGGCTCTGCGGTGATATTGACTATTCTTGCAGTGGAATGGCTGGATAGCCGCTTACTTTGGGATGCACATGAGTCA
This sequence comes from Lelliottia sp. EB106-05-01-XG201, assembly GCF_058791735.1. Taxonomy (NCBI): domain Bacteria; kingdom Pseudomonadati; phylum Pseudomonadota; class Gammaproteobacteria; order Enterobacterales; family Enterobacteriaceae; genus Lelliottia; species Lelliottia sp. EB106-05-01-XG201. Next base: position 1,950,024 of record NZ_JBYTDV010000001.1, on the reverse strand, counting down.
GGAAACGCCCGCTTCGACGACTGAAGCGAGAATTAAAACAAAACGCCGCATTTCGCCATTCTGGTTGCTGCCCGTCATCGCTTTGATGATTGCGGGCTGGCTTATCTGGACGAGCTATCAGGATCGCGGCAATACCATCACCATTGACTTCCAGACGGCGGACGGCATCGTCGCGGGGCGAACCCCCGTGCGCTTCCAGGGCGTCGAAGTGGGAACGGTCGAGGATATTCGGCTCGGCAAGGATCTGAACAAAATTCAGGTTCGCGCCAGTATTAAAGCCGATATGCAGGATGCCCTGCGCAGCGAAACCCAGTTCTGGCTGGTGACGCCGAAAGCCTCTCTGGCGGGCGTTTCCGGGCTGGACGCGCTGGTCGGCGGGAACTATATCGGCATGATGCCCGGGAAAGGCGAACCGCAGGACCATTTCACCGCCCTGGACACCCAGCCAAAATACCGGCTGAACAATGGCGATCTGATGATTCATCTGCATTCGCCGGACTTAGGTTCCCTGAGCAGCGGCTCGGTGGTCTATTTCCGCAAAATCCCGGTCGGTCGCGTCTATGACTACGCCATTAACCCCAACAAACAGGGCGTCACCATTGACGTGCTGATCGAACGCCGCTTCACCGGTCTGGTGAAAAAAGGCAGTCGCTTCTGGAATGTCTCGGGCGTGGATGCCGACGTCAGTTTCAGCGGTGCGAAAGTGAAGCTCGAAAGCCTCGCGGCGCTGGTCAATGGCGCGATCGCCTTCGACTCCCCGGAAAATTCGGACACCGCCGCCGCCGATGATAACTTCGGCCTGTATGCCGACCTGGCCCACAGCCAGCGCGGTGTGATCGTGAAGCTGGCCCTGGCGGATGCCAAAGGGCTGAACGCCGGTTCGACGCCATTAATGTACCAGGGTTTGCAGGTCGGGCAGCTCACCAAACTGACGCTGAACCCGGGCGGCTCGGTGACCGGCGAAATGACCGTCGATCCGAGCGTCGTCGATCTTCTGCGTGAAAAAACGCGTATCGAACTGCGCAACCCGAAAATTTCTCTGAGTGATGCCAGCATCAGCAGCCTGCTGACGGGCAGCACCTTTGAGCTGATCCCCGGCGAAGGCCAGCCCAACAGCAATTTTGTTATCGCGCCCGCAGATAAAGCCTTACTGCAAAAACCCGGCGTGATGACCCTGACCCTGACCGCGCCAGAGAGTTACGGCATTGAAGCCGGACAGCCGCTGATTCTGCACGGCGTACAGGTCGGCCAGGTGCTGGAGCGCAAACTGACCGAAAAAGGCGTCACCTTCTCCGTCGCGGTCGATCCGCAATACCGTGACCTGGTGCATGGCGACAGCAAGTTTGTGGTCAACAGCCGGGTCGACGTCAAAGTCGGTCTCGACGGCGTGGAGTTCCTCGGAGCCAGCGCCAGCGAATGGATCAACGGCGGCATTCGTATTCTGCCGGGCCAGAAAGGCGAGATGCGCGACAGCTATCCGCTCTACGCCAACCTGGAAAAAGCGATTGAAAACAGCCTGAGCGATATGCCGACCACCACCCTGACGCTGCGCGCTGACACTCTGCCAGACGTGCAGGCCGGTTCGGTGGTGCTGTACCGCAAATTCGAAGTGGGCGAAGTGATCACCGTACGCCCGCGCGCCGACGCCTTTGATATCGAACTGCATATCAAACCGGAGTATCGCAATTTACTCACCGCCAACAGCGTCTTCTGGGCCGAAGGCGGCGCGAAAGTGCAGCTTAACGGCAGCGGACTGACCGTGCAGGCCTCTCCCCTCTCCCGCGCGCTGCGTGGGGCGATCAGCTTTGATAACCTAAGCGGCGCAGGCGCGAACCAGCGCAAAGGCGATAAACGCGTGCTCTATCCGTCGGAAACCGCCGCACGCGCGGTCGGCGGCCAGATTACGCTCCACGCCTTCGACGCGGGCAAACTCGCAGAAGGGATGCCGATTCGCTACCTGGGCATTGATATCGGGCAGATCCAGAAGCTGACGCTGATTACTGCCCGCAATGAAGTCCAGGCCACGGCGGTGCTTTATCCGGAATACATGCAGAACTTTGCCCGCACCGGTACGCGCTTCTCGGTGGTGACGCCGCAGATTTCTGCCGCCGGCGTTGAGCATCTCGACACCATCCTGCAGCCGTACATCAACGTCGAACCGGGCAATGGCAACGCGCGCCGCGACTTTGAGCTGCAGGAAGCGACCATCACGGACTCCCGCTATCTCGATGGTCTGAGCATTGTGGTGGAAGTGCCGGAAGCGGGTTCCATGAGTATCGGCACGCCGGTGCTGTTCCGCGGCATTGAGGTCGGTACCGTGACCGGGCTGACGCTGGGTACGCTGTCGGATCGCGTAATGGTGGGGCTGCGGATCAGCGAGCGCTATCAGCATCTGGTGCGTAACAACTCCGTCTTCTGGCTGGCCTCGGGGTATTCCCTTGATTTCGGCCTGACAGGCGGCGTGGTGAAAACCGGGACCTTCAACCAGTTCATCCGCGGCGGCATCGCCTTTGCGACGCCTCCAGGCACGCCGCTCGCCCCGAAAGCGCAGCCGGGCAAACACTTCCTGTTGCTCGAAAGCGAACCGAAAGAGTGGCGTGAATGGGGCACCGCCCTGCCACGTTAATCGAACGCTCCGGTGTCAACGCACCGGAGCCTTTATGGTACACTGCGCGCCTTATCTACTCCCTGTGGTACGCCCGTGGCTCAAAACTCCGTGTTTCTTCCTGACGAATTCCTGGCGCAGATGCGCGAGGCACTTCCCGCTCATCTCTCGATGGATGATTTTATCGCCGCCTGCCAGCGCCCTTTACGCCGTAGCATTCGCGTGAATACGCTCAAAATCAGCGTGGCCGATTTCCTGACGCTGGTGTCGCCCTACCGCTGGCAGCTGACGCCCGTCCCATGGTGTGCGGAAGGTTTCTGGATTGAGCGCGATGACGAAGATGCCCTGCCGCTGGGAAGCACCGCCGAGCACCTGAGCGGGCTATTTTACATTCAGGAAGCGAGCTCGATGCTGCCCGTTGCCGCGCTGTTCGCCGATAACAATCAGCCAGCGCGGGTGATGGACGTCGCCGCCGCGCCCGGCTCGAAAACCACGCAGATCGCCGCGCGGATGGGCAATCAGGGTGTCATTCTGGCCAATGAATTTTCCGCGAGCCGGGTGAAGGTCCTGCATGCCAATATCAGCCGCTGCGGGATCAGCAACGTTGCCCTGACTCACTTCGATGGCCGCGTTTTTGGCGCTGCGGTACCGGAATCCTTCGATGCGATCCTGCTGGATGCCCCGTGCTCGGGCGAAGGCGTGGTGCGTAAAGATCCCGATGCCCTTAAAAACTGGTCCGTAGCCAGCAACCTTGAGATTGCCGCCACCCAGCGTGAGCTCATCGACAGCGCGTTTCACGCCCTGCGTCCGGGCGGAACGCTGATTTACTCCACCTGCACCTTGAACCGCGATGAGAACGAATCCGTCTGTCTGTGGCTGAAAGAGCAATACCCGCAGGCCGTCGAGTTCGTGGCGCTGGACAGGCTGTTCGACGGCGCAAAAGAGGCCCTGACGCCGGAGGGGTTCCTCCACGTTTTCCCGCAGATTTTTGACTGCGAAGGCTTCTTTGTCGCGCGCCTGCGTAAAACGGCCGCCATTGACGCTTTACCGGCCCCGAAATTTAAAGTCGGCAACTTCCCGTTCGCGCCACTGAAAGGACGCGAAACCGCGCAGATCACCGAAGCCGCGAATAAAATCGGCCTTCACTGGGACGACAATCTGCGCCTGTGGCAGCGCGACAAAGAGATCTGGCTCTTCCCGGTCGAGATCGAGCCTCTCATCGGCAAAGTCCGTTTCTCCCGCATCGGTATGCGGCTGGCGGAAGTGCACAACAAAGGCTATCGCTGGCAGCATGAAGCGGTCATTGCCCTGGCGGGGGATGAAAACACCTTTGCCCTGACGCACAAAGAGGCGGAAGAGTGGTATCGCGGCCGCGATGTGTACCCGGAAGCCACGCCACCGGCAGACGAAATGATCGTCACCTATCAGGGCTTCCCGCTGGGCCTGGCGAAGAAAGTCGGCTCACGTCTGAAGAACAGCTATCCGCGCGAACTGGTTCGCGATGGTCGCCTGTTTACCGGTAACGATCTCAGCGAATAAAAAACAGCACATTTTCACTGGCGCTTTTGCTCTCCTGCACTACGCTGAAAAATGGGCGATCACACTGGTCGTACCAGATTTTAAGCAAAACTGCGGAGAGCATTATGACGAAAACCAGCGTGCGTATTGGCGCTTTTGAGATCGACGATGCGGAGTTGCGCGGCGATAATCAGGGCGATCGAACGTTAACCATCCCCTGTAAATCCGATCCGGATTTATGTATGCAGCTCGATGCCTGGGACGCTGACACCAGCATTCCGGCGATCCTGGATGGCGAACATTCCGTGCTATACCGTGAACATTACGATCAGAAGTCCGATGCCTGGGTCATGCGCCTTGCCTGATTCCAAAAAGAACCCGCCCGAAGGCGGGTTATTTATGCCCTCAATTTCCCCTGCGATAAAACCTCCCCTACACTAATCATTCGGATCGCCAGATCAGAGGATGAGATGTTCGCACTGGTACTCTTTGTTTGTTATCTGGACGGCGGCTGCGATGACATCGTGATTGATGTCTATAACAGCGAAATGCAGTGTGTTGCTTCCAAAAAAGAGCAGCGCATTCGCCACGGCGGCTGCTACCCGGTCGAGGAGTTTATCGACAGCTTCTGGACCCCGGCTCAGGAATACAGTGACTTTTAGCTACTGGAGCTGCGCGAGGGTGAAGGTGCCGCCAAACACGGCGCCGGTGTCGATGTAATGTAAATTCCCGAAATCAAAACGTGTATTCAGCGGCGTATGCCCGAACCAGAAGTGATCCGCCCCGGAAATCCCCTCTCCGCGACCGCTCATCAGATGGCTGAGTCTCCCCCGCTCCCATAGCACGCGGCTGCGGCTGACGGGCTTATCCCGTTCGTAGCTTTCAGAGGGGTAATCGGCGTGAGCAATCACGTTGAGCCCATTGGCACAGGTGATTTCAATAATATAGGGTAATTGCCGACAGGCTTCGAGCAGCGCCATCGCATCTAATTTCTGCGGGTTCGTCAGGCGAGAAAACCAAATTCCGCCGTTCATCGTCCAGAGTGCAAAATCATTATTACTGAGCGCATCCAGAGCCATTTGTTCATGATTCCCGCGCACGGCGCGAAACCAATTTTCCTGCATCAACGCTAAACATTTCACGCTGTCCGGGCCGCGATCGATCAGGTCCCCAACGGAAATAAGCAAATCCTGATAGGGATTAAAATGAAGGCGTTTTAATTCATCCATCAGCCGTTGCCAGCAACCGTGAATGTCGCTCACAACCCAGACGTGACGCCATTGATGACCTTCAAGAATCTGGTACATAGCCCCTCCATGAAGAAGTATAGCTAATACACATTTATCAGGATCTGGCTCGATGATGTTGCTAACTTCAATCATCATTAAACGAAGCAGGAATAAAGGTTTAGCCGCTCTTAAATCGACGCATCTCGCCCCTTAGAATAGATTCAGAATTCTAATGAGGTCACCATCGTGTCGAATACCAGCCTGCAAATTGATGTGCCAGAAGCACAGCCTGCCAATATTATCTCCGCTCTGACAAACGGTCAGCTTATCCCTGGGCCGATCTGGAGAAAGCGCGACTATCGAATTAAGTTCTTTCTGCGCTCTTTGCTGTTCTGGTCTTCGACAAATCGCATGCTGAGCGCTCTGGCCCATCGCGCTGATTTCGACCGCCTGCTGGCCGCTCAGGTCACGCTGCCGAGCAAAACCCATCGTCAGTATCTGACGCGCGGTATCAATTCCAACCAGCGCGCGGAGGCAGTTGTTCGCCACTATGAGTGGCTCGATGCCCTGCCGGATACCAGCCTGGCCAATGCCCTTACCCATCCCGTCGCACAGCCGATCGTCCATTTCCAGGCGAAGGATGACGCGCGTTACGCCGTCTATGCCTCGTCCGCCAGCAAAGCAGAGCGCGAAGGTGAAAGCACTCTGTGGCTGCGCGATGAAGAAGAGACGCTGCTGGCGAGTGTGACCTTCAGCGTCGTGCCGGAAGGCGATCATTCGGCGTTAGTCATCGGCGGGCTGCAGGGTCCCCGTCGCGGTGTGACGCGCGAAACGATCAAGAAAGCGACCCGCGCCTGCCATGGCCTGTTCCCAAAACGCGTGCTAATGGAGGTGATTTTTAACCTTGCCGCCCACAGCGATATCAAAGCCATTTACGCCGTCAGCGATGAAGGCCACGTCTTCCGCGCCCTGCGCTATCGCCTGAGCAAAGGCCGCCATTTCCACGCCAGCTATGACGAATTCTGGGCCTCCATCGAAGGCCAGAAAATCTCCCGCTTCCGCTGGCAGCTGCCGTTACAGATGGAACGTAAATCGCTTGAGGAAATCGCCAGTAAAAAACGCGCCGAATACCGCCGCCGTTTTGGCCTGCTGGATGAAATCGCCGAAGGGATTAACGCCCGCTTTTAACCGAGGTGGTGGCATCCGCCACCACACAAAAATTTAACAAAACCGCCAAAAAGCGCTGGACTTTGGCCTGCCAGATTGTGGTATGGTTAAATCCGAGGCGCAGGACGTTCCTCATCTGCAATGAGTGAAGACAGGAAAAGACTTTTACTTTCATGCAGATAAAAAGAGACCGAATACGATTCCTGTATTCGGTCCAGGGAAATGGCTCTTGGGAGAGAGCCGTGCGCTAAAAGTTGGCATTAATGCAGGCTCAAGTCGCCTGACACTTTAAGAATAGATGACGACGCCAGGTTTTCCAGTCCGCAGCAAAAGTGGTCAGAAAATTTCGCGATTGAGCATCCCAAAACAAAAAAACCGCACTGCTTCCTGTCAGAAGCCTGCGGTTTTTTTATTGGAAACCTGAAATTAGCAGAGCTTGTCGGCGCGCTCGATAAACGGAGCGAGACTCATCTTCTGGCTCGGGTTTGCCGGGTCGTCAATCTGGATAATGCCGATCGGCTGGCCGTTGCTTTTGCCGCTGGCAACCTGCTGTTCGGCAACATCGTTGAGCGGATATTGCACCAGCGTGCTTGGGTTGATGGCATACAGCGCATGGCCCGGACGGCACGTCAGCATCACCTCTTCGCGGTTAAAGGCCCATTTGTCTTTACCCACTTCGAAACGACTCACGGTGATCACCTGTGGTGCCGCAAACGCGGAACCGGCGCACGCCAGCAAGACGAGAGAAAGAACTGTTTTTTTCATACGTTTTAAACCTTGTCAGAAAGGCTCCCAGGTCGCGAACAGACTGACGATTGCCAGCACCAGCGCCCCCAGAACCACCTCAGCCTGTGTCATCCAGATAAAGAATTGTTGTTCGCGCCCCGATTCAGGACGAAATCGTGGAACCAGAAGATACCGATTCAGCAGCGCAATGACCACCATCATCGCCACCAGCGCACATTTCAACAACAGCAACTGCCCATATTCCGTGCGCCACGGCCAGTTCAGGCCGAGGATCAGCAGCATATTGACCACACCGGTCAGGATCACGCCCGCCACCGCATAGTGCCCGATACGCGAAAAACGCATCATGGTATAGATAGCCGGCACGCGCCAGCGCCCTTTTGCCAGCCGCATGCAAAACACCAGCGGGAGCAACGCGCCGACCCAGGTCGCTGCGCTGAGCAAATGAATCGCGTGATTAACCCGCTGCAGAACGCCCGGAACGCCGTCGCGCATCGCCGCATGACCAACACCCGCGAGTAAAATAAACTGGCCGATGGCGAGCAACAGCAACAGGCGCGCGCTTTTCGCAGGTGCGATCCAGGCCGCACAGGCGGTGAAGAGTGCCAGGACGATTTGCCACAGCCACACGCCGCCAAACCGCGTGCTGGCGACCGCCTGCCAAATCTCCGGCTGAACCACGTCACGCCAGCCGTCACCCATCTGCCCGCCCTGCACCGCCAGCATCAGCAGCGCCGTCAGCAGACTGACCAGCGCCGCGATTTTTTGCTGCCGCTGAAAACGGCGGGTCATCAGCCGTTGCAGGGAGAACGGTGCCAGCCACGCGCTGTAAAACGCATTGCCAAAAATCAGCATCAGCGCCGCAAAATGGACGAAGCGCAGGGCGACATAACTGAACGCCAGCATCTTATTTCACGCTAAAGTGATAGCTGCCTTTAGTTTTGTGACCGTCGACGGAGACCACATGCCAGTCAACGGCATAGGTCCCCGGCGTCAGGGGTTGTTCGAGAGTAACGATTAGCTGGGTGTTGTCATTCTCCGCGCGTTTCACCGCACCGATTTTAACGATCTGCTGCTTATCACCGGTGACGAATACGCCGCTGAATTTCGGTTCGATACCTTCCGAGAAATTGAGCGTCAGCGCCTGCGGCGCAGCAGTAACGGCGGCGTCGGCAGCCGGGTACTGATGTTTAAGATGGGCATGAGCCAGCGCAGCCGGAGCCGTCGCCATAGAAAGCAGAAATGTCAGTGCGCAGGCCGCGCGGGATGGGGTGAATACCATATCAATCATTCCTTTTTGTTATGTCTATATGACAGAGGATAACTCTGTATAATATCTGAGTCGAGGATGATCCTGCGCAGGCTTGTCAACGCAGGGCAACCGCGGTAAGGTCAGCGCCGCATAATCAGGAGAAGGCAATGAAGATTAATCTGGCGACCATCCCTCAGGATGAAATGGACAAAGTGAATGTCGATCTCGCGGCCGCAGGCGTGGCGTTCAAAGAGCGCTATAACATGCCGGTGATCGCCGAAGTCGTTGAGCGCGAACAGCCCCCTCACCTGCGCGACTGGTTCCGCGAGCGTTTAATTGCGCATCGCCTCAAGTCCGTCACGCTGTCGCGCCTCCCGTACGAACCTAAAGTTAAGTAAACGCGGCTTTTCGTTACACTTCCTTACAGGGTTTGTGGCAGGATAAGAAAACCCTGAAGTATTCAGGGGAATTATCGAATCCCTGAGACGAGTGTATAAGGAAGTCACGATGTCCCAATGGAATATTGCCGCCGCGCAGTATGCTCCCCGGCATAACTGCATTGATGCTCACGTTCAGCATCACCTTCGTTTTATCGACGCTGCTGCCCGCCAGCAGTGTAATCTGCTCGTTTTCCCTGAACTTTCGCTAACCGGCCCTGCCGTCGATGGCGTGACGTTGCCTGAGCCGCCTGACGAACAGACACTGGCTCCGATTGTTGACGCCGCACACACCCTTTCCATCACGGTCATCGCCGGAATGACCCTGGAGACGCACGGCGTGCGGCAGAAAGGGCTGGCCCTCTTTTCCCCAAATCACACTCAGGCCATGCGCTACCCGCAGGGCAGCGGCGCATGTCTGATACCCGGCAAACCCCAGCTCACCATCGTGGAGGGGCAAACGGAACTGCCGAGTCTCGATCCTCTCGCCGCGTTATTCACCTGCAGCCAGGCCGTCGGTGAGAGCAGCTGGCGCGACGCCATCAGTCGTCTGCAGCGTTTTTCCCATAAATACGCTATTGCAGTGCTGATGGCGAACTCGCTCGGCCACAGCGCCCTGTGGGATGACAGCGGGCAATTGATCGTTCGCGCCGACAGCGGCGAGCTGTTATTAACCGGAACATGGGGTAAGCAGGGTTGGCAAGGTGATATCATTCCATTACGCTAACGTTTTTAAGGCCAGGAGTGAGCCATGCTGCGTGTAATCGATACCGAAACCTGTGATCTTCAGGGCGGGATTGTAGAGGTCGCGTCCGTTGACGTGATTGACGGACAGATCGTCAACCCTATGAGCCATCTGGTTCGCCCCGACCGTCCTATCAGCGCGCAGGCGATGGCCATTCACCGCATCACGGAATCGATGGTGGCGGATAAACCCTGGATCGAGGAAGTGATCCCGAACTATTTCGGTAGCCCGTGGTACGTGGCGCATAACGCCAGCTTTGACCGCCGCGTATTGCCGGAGATGCCTGGCGAGTGGATCTGCACCATGAAGCTGGCGCGCCGCGCCTGGCCGGGGATTAAATACAGCAATATGGCGTTGTATAAATCCCGCAAGCTCAGCGTGAAAACGCCGGAAGGGTTACATCATCACCGCGCGTTGTACGACTGCTACATCACGGCGGCGTTACTCATTGATATCATGAATAACACCGGCTGGACGCCGGATGAGATGGCGACCATCACCGGACGCCCCGCGCTGTTAACCACCTTTACCTTTGGTAAATATCGCGGCAAACCGGTCTCCGAAGTGGCCGAGCGCGATCCGGGCTATCTGCGCTGGCTGTACAACAACCTCGACCGCATGAGCCCGGAGCTGCGTCTCACGCTCCGCCATTACCTCGACGACGCCTAATCCGCGGCAACATGGCCTGGCAGCGTCCCCTGCGCCAGGCCAATCAGGAAGGCATACTCCAGCGCCACCCCTTCGTAGGATTTAAAACGTCCCGATTTCCCGCCGTGACCGGAGTCCATATCCGTGCACAGCAGCAGCAGGTTGTCGTCGGTTTTCAGCTCCCGCAGTTTCGCCACCCATTTTGCCGGTTCCCAGTACTGCACCTGCGAATCGTGCAGACCGGTGGTCACCAGCATGTGTGGATAAGCCTTCGCTTCGACGTTATCGTACGGGCTGTATTCTTTCATGTAGCGATAGTAGGTCTCGTCCTGCGGATTGCCCCACTCTTCGAATTCACCGGTGGTTAACGGGATCGACTCGTCGAGCATAGTCGTGACCACATCAACGAACGGCACCTGGGCGACGATACCTTTAAACAGCTCAGGACGCAGGTTGATCACCGTCCCCATCAGCATACCGCCCGCGCTGCCGCCCATGCCGAAGCACAGTTTCGGATCGCCGTAGCCCTGAGCAATCAATTCGTCGCACACGTCCAGATAGTCGTTAAAGGTATTTTTCTTTTTCAGGAATTTCCCTTCTTCGTACCAGTGCTGGCCGAGCTCTCCGCCACCGCGCACGTGGGCAATGGCGAAGACAAATCCCCGGTCGAGCAGGCTCAGCCTGCTGCTGCTGAAATCGGCGTCCATGCTGGCCCCGTAAGAGCCGTAGCCGTACACCAGCAGCGGGTTTTTACGCTTGTGGAAATGGTCTTTGTGGTACACCAGCGACACCGGGACCTCCACGCCATCGCGCGCGGTGATCCAAAGATGCTCGCTCCGGTAGTGGCTGGCGTCGAACCCGGCCACTTCGGCCTGCTTAAGCACTTTCCGCTGACCGGTATTCATATCGAGTTCAAACAGCGTGTCGGGAGTGGTCATCGACGAATAGCCGTAGCGCAACCGCGAGGATTCAGGCTCAGGATTGTAGCCAATCCAGGTCACGTACGCCGGATCGTCAAAGGCAATCCCCACCACTTCGCGCGTTTTACGGTTGATTTGCCGGATGCTGGTCAGCCCTCGCTGACGCTCTTCCACCACCAGCCAGTCGGTAAACAGGGTGAAGCCTTCGAGCATCACCTGTTCGCGTGCCGGGATCAGCACTTCCCATTTACGCTCGTCGCGCACTTTGGTTTTATACAGGCCAAAGTTTTTGCCTTCGCGGTTGGAGCGCAGATAGAAGGTATGCTGAAAATGGTCGAGGCTGTACTCGTGGTCTTTGCGACGCGGGAGAAAACAGAGCGGCTGGGCGTCGGGCAGCTCCGCATCAAGCAGCAGCACTTCGGTGGTCGTGGCGCTGGCAAGCGAAATAATCACATAGTGGCGCGAGGTGGTTTTGTGCAGGCTGACGTAAAAGGTGTCGTCCTGTTCTTCGTACACCAGCTCATCGGTACCCGAAGAGGTGCCGACCGTATGTCGCCAGACCTGATAAGGCAGCAGCGTTGAGGCGTGCTTTTTGACGTAATAGACGGTTTCAGAGTCGTTCGCCCAGACAAAGTCCGACGAAACGTTATCGAGCATTTCCGGATACCAGTTCCCGGTGTCCAGGTTGCGAAAGCGCAGGCCGTACTGGCGGCGTGACAGATAGTCTTCCGCCAGCGCCATGATGGTGTTATCCGGCGAAATACCCATCCCGCCGAGAGTATAGAACTCGCTGTGCGCCGCGCGCTGGTTGGCATCGAGCAGGGTTTCCCAGTCGTCCCATTCAGCACAAAGCACAGACTGGCGCTGATAGATGGCGTATTCGCTGCCCGGCTCGTAGAGATGACGATAGCGGTAGCCGTTTTTGGTCCAGGGCGCCGAGATGTCGCGCTGCGGAACCCGCGCGACCATCTCTTCCAGCAGACGATCCTGAAGCGCCTGCTGCGAGGACATCACCTTGCGGCCGTAATCATTTTCCTGATGAAGGTAATCAAGCACTTCCGGCTGCGAGCGTTCGTCGTCCCGCAGCCAGTAGTAATTATCGATGCGCGTGTCACCGTGAGTGGTGAGCGCTTTGGGAATACGTCGGGCTTTTGGCAGCATGTCAGTTTTTCTTTTTGGTTTTACACCCTATAAGGGTGGCAAAACGCGCGCACGATGCAAGCGAAACGTGACAGCCGTCAGATAAAATTACCCCTGTAATGCCTGTTTTTGCTGCTTAATATCCTGTTCGATCCCTTCCCGAACATCCTGCGGAATTTTCAGCGCGTCGCCGAGGGCATTCAGATAGCTTCGCTCCATAAAGTGATCGATATCGATGGCCGCGGCACTCAGGAAGTAGAGTTCCAGCGCCTCCTCCTCGTTTTTCACACTCTGCGCCAGACGGAGTGGATCGAGCGGCTGTTCAATCGCCTGCGCCACCAGCGCTCGGCCCTGCTCTTCCACGCCCGCTTCCCGCATCTGCTGCTCGATGGCGGATCGCTCTTTGTCATCAATGTGGCCGTCACTTTTCGCGGCAAACACCAGGGCCAGGATCAGGCGTTCGGTACGCAGATCCATCGGTGAAATTTGCTCACCAAAGTGCGGTTCATCCTGATGAGCTGTCCGCACTTTCTCTTTGTATTTGTTCCAGAGCACCGTTCCGGCAATGGCCCCACCACCGGCCAGCAGCGCGCCGGTGCCGTATTTGGTCAGCAGTTTGCGCGAGGATTTATTGGCGACCAGCAGGCCCGCCAGTCCACCGAGCGCACCGGGCACCAGCAGCTTACTCAGCCCCTCACCGCCCGATGACGACGCCTTCTGTCCTAACATGGATTGCAATTGATTCAACCAGCCTGACATGATTTTCCCCACTTAACGGTTCGCAATGGGTACAGCCTATGCGAGGTGATGTCAGGAAATGTCTGTCCGCGCTAAAGAAGCGCAAATTTCCCCCGCTCATCATCACGCTGCCCGTTGAGGGAAGACAGACGCAAACGTTTTCGTTTATACTGCGCGCAACTTTTTCAGGGGGATTTTATGACTCTTTTAGGAACTGCTCTGCGTCCGGCCGCGACGCGCGTCATGCTGTTAGGTTCTGGCGAACTGGGAAAAGAGGTGGCTATCGAGTGCCAGCGCCTGGGGATTGAGGTGATCGCCGTCGATCGCTATGCCGACGCCCCGGCGATGCACGTCGCCCACCGCTCGCATGTGATCAATATGCTGGACGGGAACGCCCTTCGCGCCCTGATTGCCGAGGAAAAACCGGACTTTGTGGTGCCGGAAATTGAAGCCATCGCCACCGATACGCTGATTGCCCTCGAGCAGGAAGGCCAGCGCGTGGTGCCCTGCGCCCGCGCCGCTAAACTGACCATGAACCGGGAAGGCATTCGTCGTCTGGCCGCCGAGGAGTTAGCGATTCCGACGTCGAGCTACCGCTTTGCCGACGGGAAAGATGAGTTTCTGCAGGCTGTCGAACAGATTGGCTACCCGTGCATCATTAAGCCGGTAATGAGCTCCTCCGGGAAAGGTCAGAGTTTTATCCGTGACGCCTCCGCGCTCGATAAGGCATGGGATTACGCCCAGCAGGGTGGCCGCGCAGGTGCCGGTCGCGTCATAGTCGAAGGTGTGGTGAAGTTTGATTTTGAAATCACCCTGCTGACAGTCAGCGCCGTGGATGGCGTGCATTTCTGCGACCCAATTGGTCATCGTCAGGAGGATGGCGATTATCGTGAATCCTGGCAGCCGCAGCAGATGAGCGCCCTGGCGCTGGAGCGCGCGCAGGAGATGGCCCGCAAAGTGGTGCTGGCGCTGGGCGGTTACGGCCTGTTTGGCGTTGAGCTGTTCGTCTGCGGCGATGAGGTGATTTTCAGCGAAGTCTCCCCGCGTCCGCACGACACCGGGATGGTGACGCTGATTTCCCAGGATCTCTCGGAGTTCGCTCTGCACGTGCGCGCGTTCCTCAGTCTGCCGGTTGGCGGCATCCGCCAGTACGGCCCGGCCGCGTCGGCGGTGATCCTGCCGCAGCTGACCAGCCAGAACGTCACCTTTGATAATGTTGAGGCCGCCGTCGGTGCGGGTCTGCAACTGCGTCTGTTTGGTAAACCGGAAATTGACGGCATCCGTCGTCTCGGCGTGGCGTTAGCCACCGGGGATAGCGTGGAAAGTGCAGTTGAGCGCGCGAAAAGTGCAGCGCAGGCCGTCAGTGTGAAGGGATAATAAAAACCGGGCAACAGATGTTTGCCCGGTTAGATTTTGTAGGGCGGGTAAGGCGAAGCCGCCACCCGCCACAGCAAAAAATTACTTCGCGCCTTCCACTGCTTCGCGCGCCAGCTTAGTGATGCGATCCCAGTCGCCCGCTTCCAGCGCATCCGCCGGAACCAGCCAGGAACCACCGATACACAGGACGCTTTTCAGCGCCAGGTAGTCGCGGTAGTTCGCCGGAGAGATACCGCCCGTCGGGCAGAAACGCACCTGAGAGAACGGGCCCGCAATCGCCTGCAGCGCTTTGGTGCCGCCGTTGGCTTCAGCCGGGAAGAATTTGAACTCTTTCAGGCCGTAATCCATACCCAGCATCAGTTCAGACACGGTGCTGATACCCGGGATTAACGGAATCGTGCCTTCGGTTGCGGCTTTTAGCAGCGGCTCGGTCAGGCCCGGGCTGATGGCGAACTGTGCGCCCGCTTCGGTCACTTCTGCCAGTTGCTGAGGGTTGAGCACGGTACCGGCACCGATAATCGCGTCCGGCACTTCTTTGGCGATAGCGCGGATCGCGTCCATCGCGCATGCGGTACGCAGCGTCACTTCCAGAACACGAACACCACCTGCAACCAGCGCTTTCGCCATCGGGACGGCGTGCTCCAGTTTGTTCACCACGATAACCGGCACTACCGGGCCAGTTGTCAGGATTGCTTCTGCACTTGTTTTCCAGTTTTTCATCAGTGTTTTTCTCTCGCCAGATCGTTAATTCTTGTCGTCTTAAAACGTAATACAGGTTGCGCCCTGTTCAGCACCGGAGAGTTTCTCGCGCAGTGCACTGAACATTTCGCGCCCTGTTCCCACACGCGACGCGCTCAGGTCAGGAATATGCGGCTTACGGGCGGCCAGTTCGGCTTCATCCACCAGCAGGGTCAGTTCGCCTGTCTGGCCATTCACGCGGATCATATCGCCATCGCGGACTTTCGCCAGTAACCCACCGTCGTAAGCTTCGGGAGTGACGTGGATTGCTGATGGCACTTTACCTGATGCGCCGGAGAGTCGTCCATCGGTGACCAACGCAATTTTGAAACAGCGGTCCAATAATACACCAAGTGGCGGCATAAGTTTATGTAATTCTGGCATGCCGTTCGCTTTCGGTCCCTGGTGACGAACCACCACCACGCAGTCTTTGTTCAGCAGGCCAGCTTCGAAGGCAGGCAGCACGTCGTGCTGGCTTTCGAAAATCACCGCAGGCGCTTCCACGATCTGGTTTTCAACCGGCACGGCGGAGGTTTTCATCACCGCGCGACCGAGGTTGCCGCTCAGCACTTTGGTGCCGCCGTGATGGGAGAATGGCTTCGCGAAGGTGGCGATCACCTGCTCGTCGAGGGAATCCTGCGCGCCTTCGCGCCAGTCGAGCTCGCCGTCGTTCAGCCACGGCTCCATGGTGTAACGTTGCAGACCGAAACCGGCCACCGTGTTGACGTCTTCATGCAGCAGGCCGCCCTTCAGCAGCTCGCGGATCAGCACAGGTACGCCGCCCGCCGCCTGGAAGTGGTTGATATCTGCCGGACCGTTCGGGTAGAGACGCGCCATCAGCGGCACGATTTCAGACAGGTCAGAGAAATCATCCCAGTTAATCTGGATCCCCGCCGCACGCGCCATCGCCACCAGGTGCATGGTGTGGTTAGTGGAACCGCCGGTCGCCAGCAGGGCGACAATCCCGTTGACGATCACTTTTTCGTCAACCATTTTACCGAGCGGCATCCACTCGTTGCCGTTGCCGGTCAGACGCGTCACCTGACGCGCGGCCGCTTCGGTCAGGGCCTGACGCAGCGGTGCATCTGGCTGAACGAACGACGAGCCAGGGAGCTGCATACCCATGAACTCCACCACCATCTGATTGGTGTTGGCAGTCCCATAGAACGTACAGGTGCCGGGAGCGTGATATGAGGCGGCTTCAGCTTCCAGCAGCGCGCTGCGATCCACTTTGCCTTCCGCATACAGCTGGCGGATACGCACTTTTTCTTTATTCGGCAGACCGCTCGCCATCGGGCCAGACGGAACAAAAATCGCGGGCAGATGACCGAACGACAGGGCCGCCATTGCCAGCCCCGGGACAATTTTGTCGCACACGCCGAGGTACAGCGCGCCGTCGAACATATTGTGGGACAGGCCCACCGCCGCAGACATGGCGATGATTTCGCGGCTCAGCAGGGAGAGCTCCATCCCGTCCTGACCCTGGGTCACGCCGTCGCACATGGCTGGCACGCCACCCGCCACCTGCCCGACCGCGTTGGCGCTGTGCAGCGCTTTGCGAATAATTTCCGGGTAGTGTTCGTACGGCTGGTGCGCGGAGAGCATGTCGTTGTAGGAGGTGATGATCGCAATATTGTTACGCAGCATGCTTTTCAGCGAGGCTTTATCGTCCGGCTGGCAGGCGGCGAAACCGTGGGCCAGATTCCCGCAGGCGAGTTGTGAACGATGGACCGTGTCGGTTTTTGCCTGCTGGATGCGGGCGAGGTAGGCAGAACGTGTCTCTTTCGAGCGCTCAACAATGCGCTGTGTTACGCGTAACAATACAGGATTCATAGAAGCTCCTCTAATTTATCTGTCCAGGCGCGGGAGTTAACAAGATGAATCGCTTGTCTTAACAAGGCTGAAACGCTTGCAGTCCGTAGCTCGGGGGCAAAATCGCTTCAGCCAGTGTAATAAAAAAAGCTCCACGGGTGAATCCACGCGGAGCTTAAATGATTAAAAATTGTGCCACAATCTGTGTTAGATCATGTTACCGGTAAAATAACCCGTTTGGATTAGCTTCCGTCTTACTCGAACTCGTTCCAGGAACGGCCATCGCGGGTGATCATCGCCACTGACGCGACCGGTCCCCAGGTGCCTGCCTGATACGGTTTTGGCGCATCCTGATCGGCGGCCCAGGCTTCGGTAATGGAGTCGACCCACTTCCACGCCTCTTCCACTTCATCGCGACGCACGAACAGCGCCTGAATCCCACGCATGGTTTCCAGCAGCAGACGCTCGTAAGCATCGGCCAGGTGCGTTTCGTTGAAGGTTTCGGAGTAGCTCAGATCCAGCTTGGTGGTTTGCAGGTTGTGTTTGTGATCCAGGCCCGGCACTTTGTTCAGCACCTGAATATCCACGCCCTCATCAGGCTGCAGACGGATAGTCAGTTTGTTCTGCGGCAGCTCCTGCCAGGACTCTTTGAACAGGTTCAGTTCCGGGTTCTTGAAATAGACCACGACTTCAGAACATTTGGTCGGCAGACGTTTACCGGTGCGCAGATAGAACGGAACACCCGCCCAGCGCCAGTTGTCGATATCGACGCGGATCGCCACGAAAGTCTCGGTGTTGCTGGACTTGTTCGCGCCCTCTTCTTCCAGATAGCCAGGGACTTTTTTACCCTGCGCGAAGCCGGAGGTGTACTGACCGCGGACGGTTTTCTCACGCACGTTCGAGCGATCGATGCGGCGCAGAGACTTCAGCACCTTCACTTTCTCGTCGCGAATGTTATCCGCAGAGAGGTCTGACGGAGGAGACATGGCGATCATGCAGAGGATTTGCAGCAGGTGGTTCTGGATCATGTCGCGCATCTGACCGGCCTGGTCAAAGTAACCCCAGCGCCCTTCGATGCCCACTTCCTCGGCCACGGTAATTTCCACGTGATCGATAGTGCGGTTGTCCCAGTTGTTCGCAAACAGGGAGTTCGCAAAACGCAGGGCCAGCAGGTTCAGCACCGTCTCTTTACCCAGATAGTGGTCGATACGGTAAACCTGGCACTCTTCGAAGTATTCCCCGACCTGGTCGTTGATTTCACGCGAAGTCGCAAGAGAAGTTCCCAGCGGTTTTTCCATGACTACACGCGCCGGTTTAGCGTTGAGTTTCGCTTCGCCCAGACCTTTGCAGATGGCGCCGAAGGTGCTTGGCGGCATCGCGAAGTAGTTGATGGTCACACGGTTTTGCTGGTCCAGCATCTTGCCCAGACGGCCAAACGACTTGGTATCGTTGACATCCAGGTTGCAGAAATCAAGACGACCGCTCAGCGCATCCCACAAACTTTCATCAATCTTCTCTTTCATGAAAGTTTCGAGCGCTTCACGCACCACTTTGGTGTAGGCGTCTTTATCCCAGTCAGCGCGGCCCACGCCCAGGATGCGAGTGTCCGGGTGGATCTGGCCTGCTTTTTCCAGTTGATACAGGGAAGGCAGCAATTTACGGCGTGCAAGATCGCCTTTCGCGCCGAAAATGACCAGGTCACATGCCTGGGCTGTTTGCGTTACCGCCATGTCATTCTCCTCAGTTGGATATCCTGGTGCTTTTGCCAGAATATCGTTGTAATTTTATTACAATGCACTGTACTGCTTTTACGTCATTCCCGAAACCATTAGCGCTTAACCTCGCGTGCGATAACGCGATTTTTGATTGTTTACACGCTTCAGTTACGGGAATCACGACGAATCCGTTGGATCTTTGCGCGGCCGGGCCGTTGCGAAAACCCGACCGCGATCAAGTAATGAAAAAAAACAACAACTTTTCGTGTTGTTCATTACCCTTCGACCAGGTCAGAGGGGTATATTCTTCCTAATTCGAATCACGATTTCATCAATTAATGAAATCGTTTCCACCCATGAGCGTCTTGTCATCATGAACATGCTGGAAAAAATCCAGTTTCAACTGGAACACCTTAGCAAATCCGAGCGTAAAGTGGCGGAAGTTATTCTCGCCTCACCGACTCAGGCCATTCATTCCAGCATCGCCGCTCTGGCGCAGGAGTCGGGGGTCAGCGAGCCTACCGTCAACCGCTTTTGTCGCAGTCTTGAGACGCGCGGTTTTCCTGATTTTAAACTGCATCTGGCCCAAAGTCTGGCAAACGGCACGCCCTATGTAAATCGCAATGTCGATGAAGACGACAGCGTAGAGGCTTATACGGGCAAAATTTTTGAATCGGCGATGGCGACGCTCGACCATGTGCGCCAGTCGCTGGATAAAGAGTCGCTCAACCGCGCCGTGGATCTGCTCACCCAGGCGAAAAAAATCGCCTTCTTCGGGCTGGGCTCTTCCGCCGCCGTGGCCCACGACGCGATGAACAAATTTTTTCGCTTTAATGTCCCGGTGATTTACTCCGATGACATTGTGCTGCAACGCATGAGCTGTATGAACTGTAACGAAGATGACGTGGTGGTGCTGATCTCCCACACCGGGCGGACCAAAAGTCTGGTGGAGCTGGCACAGCTGGCGCGTGAAAACGATGCCATGGTGATTGCCCTCACCACCGCGGGAACGCCGCTGGCGCGTGAAGCGACGCTGGCCATTACGCTGGATGTGCCGGAAGATACGGACATGTATATGCCGATGGTCTCCCGGCTGGCGCAGTTAACGGTCATCGACGTGCTGGCAACGGGATTTACCCTGCGTCGCGGCGCGAAATTCAGAGATAACTTGAAGCGGGTCAAAGAAGCGCTCAAGGAATCGCGTTTTGATAAAGAATTGCTCATTAAGGGCGATGTACCCTGAATGTTTTTATAAGGTTGTTACTTTTTTCGGTATTCGGTAGTTTCTACACAGCGCCGAATCTATGTTCACGCAACACCAAAGTTGTTTCAGTCAACGGAGTATTACATGTCCAGAAGGCTTCGCAGAACCAAGATCGTTACCACCTTAGGTCCGGCAACTGACCGCGATAATAACCTCGAGAAAATTATCGCCGCGGGCGCCAACGTGGTACGCATGAACTTCTCTCACGGTACGCCAGAAGACCACAAATTACGTGCAGACAAGGTCCGTGAGATCGCGGCAAAACTGGGACGTCACGTGGCTATCCTCGGCGACCTGCAGGGTCCGAAGATCCGCGTCTCGACGTTTAAAGAAGGCAAAGTTTTCCTTAACATCGGCGATAAATTCCTCCTCGACGCCAACCTGGGTAAAGGCGAAGGCGACAAAGAGCGAGTGGGCATCGACTATAAAGGTCTGCCTGCCGACGTGGTGCCGGGCGATATCCTGCTGCTCGACGATGGTCGCGTGCAGCTGAAAGTGATCGAAGTCCAGGGCATGAAAGTGTTCACCGAAGTGACCGTGGGCGGCCCGCTTTCCAACAACAAAGGCATCAACAAACTCGGCGGCGGTCTCTCCGCTGAAGCCCTGACCGAAAAAGACAAAGCCGACATCATCACGGCCGCGCAGATTGGCGTCGACTATCTGGCCGTCTCCTTCCCGCGCTGCGGCGAAGACCTGAACTACGCTCGCCGTCTGGCGCGTGATGCAGGCTGCGACGCCAGCATCGTGGCTAAAGTGGAACGTGCGGAGGCCGTCTGCAGCCAGGAAGCCATGGATGATGTGATTCTGGCGTCTGACGTGGTGATGGTTGCCCGTGGCGACCTGGGCGTTGAAATCGGCGACCCTGAGCTGGTCGGCATCCAGAAAGCGCTGATCCGTCGTGCGCGTCAGTTGAACCGTTCCGTGATCACCGCGACCCAGATGATGGAGTCGATGATCACCAACCCAATGCCAACCCGTGCGGAAGTGATGGACGTTGCCAACGCCGTGCTGGATGGTACCGATGCGGTGATGCTCTCTGCGGAAACGGCAGCGGGTCAGTATCCGGCTGAAACCGTGGCCGCGATGGCGCGCGTGTGCCTGGGCGCTGAGAAGATCCCAAGCATCAACGTCTCCAAACACCGTCTGGACATTCAGTTTGATAACGTGGAAGAAGCGATTTCCATGTCCGCCATGTACGCGGCGAACCACCTGAAAGGCGTGACCGCGATCATCACCATGACCGAATCCGGCCGCACCGCGCTGATGACTTCCCGTATCAGCTCCGGCCTGCCGATTTTTGCCATGTCCCGTCATGAACGCACCCTGAACCTGACGGCCCTGTATCGTGGCGTGACTCCGGTCTTCTTCGACAGCACTAACGACGGTGTTGCCGCAGCGAACGACGCGGTCAATCTGCTGCGCGATAAAGGCTATCTGGTCTCCGGCGATATCGTGATCGTCACCCAGGGCGATGTGATGAGCACCATTGGCTCGACCAACACCACTCGCGTGATGACTGTCGAGTAATTTCGCCAGTGTGTTATTGCTAAAAAAATCCCCCGTCGCCGGGGGATTTTTTATTTCTTCGGGTACAACTCATTGCGCTTATACGGCTCTGTCTCACCGGGCTTGCGCGTTTTGAGCAGCTTCAGGATCCAGGTGTACTGCTCAAGATTTGGCCCCACGAAAATTTCGACCTCTTCGTTCATCCGGCGCGCGATGGTGTTGTCGTCTGCTTCCAGCAGGTCGTCCATCGGTGGACGCACTTCGATGGTCAGGCGATGGGTTTTGCCATCGTAAATCGGGAACAGTGGGATCACGCGGGCACGGCAGACTTTCATCAGACGACCAATCGCGGGCAGCGTCGCTTTGTAGGTGGCAAAGAAATCCACGAATTCGCTGTGCTCGGCGCCGTGATCCTGGTCGGGCAGATAATAGCCCCAGTAACCCTCGCGCACCGATTTTATAAATGGTTTGATACCGTCGTTACGCGCATGCAGTCGGCCACCGAAACGGCGACGGACGGTGTTCCAGACGTAGTCAAAGATTTTATTGCCCTGATTGTGGAACATGGCCGCCATCTTTTGGCCCTGAGAGGCCATCAGCATGGCCGGAATATCTACGCCCCAGCCGTGCGGCACGAGGAAAATCACCTTCTCGTCGTTGCGACGCATCTCCTCGATAATCTCCAGCCCTTTCCAGTCAACGCGGTCCTTAATCTTTTCCGGCCCGCGCAGCGCCAGCTCGCCCATCATCGCCATCGCCTGCGGCGCGGTGGTAAACATAGCGTCGATAATGGCTTCCCGCTCGGCGTCGCTTTTTTCCGGGAAACAGTAGAAGAGATTAATTTGGGCGCGGCGGCGAGCGCTTTTGCCCATTCGTCCGGCGATCAGGCCAATTTTGCCCAGAACCGGATCGCGCACAGATGCAGGAAGCAGCGCGATGCCCGCAAACGCATAAACGCCCAGCCAGGCGCCCCAGTTGCGCGGGTGGCGAAAAGATTTCTCAAACTCGGGAATGAATTCACTGTTGTTTTTTTGGGTTTCCATGCGGGTTCCAGGGTCTGGTGAAGCTAAAAATAATCATCAGTTAGTGTAGCGAGGCAGGCTGCATCGCACAAAAGAAAAAGCCGGCGCATCTCTGCACCGGCTTTAACATTACGACAGGTTAGTCGAAGCGCAGTTGCGGCATAACCTCTTTGACCTGAGCCAGATAATCGGTGCGATCTTTGCCGGTCAGCCCTTCGGTACGCGGCAGTTTCGCCGTCAGCGGGTTCACGGCCTGTTGGTTGATCCACACTTCATAGTGCAGGTGTGGGCCCGTTGAGCGCCCGGTGTTGCCCGACAGCGCGATACGGTCACCGCGTTTCACTTTCTGACCCGGCTGAACCAGCAGTTTACGCAGGTGCATATAGCGGGTGGTGTAGGTGCGACCGTGACGAACGGCGACATAATACCCTGCCGCGCCGCTGCGTTTGGCGATAACCACTTCACCGTCACCGACAGAGAGCACTGGCGTGCCCTGCGGCATGGCGAAGTCAACGCCACGGTGCGGCGCCACGCGGCCCGTTACCGGGTTAAGACGACGCGGATTAAAGTTGGATGAAACGCGGAACTGTTTCGCCGTCGGGAAGCGCAGGAAACCTTTCGCCAGGCCCGTACCGTTGCGGTCATAGAACTTACCGTCTTCAGCGCGGATGGCGTAATAATCTTTGCCTTCTGAGCGCAGACGCACGCCCATCAGCTGGCTCTGCTCACGCTTGCCGTCCAGCATTTCGCGGGACATCAGGATTGAGAATTCATCGCCTTTTTTCAGTTTGCGGAAGTCCATCTGCCACTGCATGGCCTTGATGACCGAGCTGATTTCACCGCTCGTTAACCCAGCTTCGCGTGCGCTGGCAACAAAACTGCCACCCACGGTGCCTTTAAGCACATTGTTGACCCAGTCGCCCTGCTGCATTTCGCTGGTCATTTTGAAACCGTTTCCAGACCGATCGTAGGTACGGGTTTCACGACGTGAGACTTCCCAGGTCAGACGCTGTAAATCGCCACCGCTGGTAAGTGTCCAGGAGAGTTGCTGACCAATTTTCAGATTACGCAGATCTTTATCGGATGCGGCGAGCTGGCTGATATCACCCATCTCGATACCGTACTGGTTCAAAACGCTGCTCAGCGTATCGCCCGTAGAGACAACATACTCGTGGATGCCCGCTTCGTTCGCGGTTTTGTCATCCAGTTCATCCTGAGGAATAGCTTCGTCTTCCTGAGCGGCCTGATCGATAGGCTCACTGGCATCGGGCAGCAATGAGCGGATTTCGCTCTTTTCCAGTTCGATGGTTTTAATGATGGGGGCTGAATGTGGGTGGTACACATAGGGCCGCCAGACGGCGACCGCTAATGTAAGAACTGTAAGGGACCCCAGCATAACGCGGTGGGGTCGAGGCAGATTATTAAATGCCAGGGCGACAGAGCGGGCTATCTGTTGCACGTGTTCACTTCCTCGTTAATCTCCTTTCAGGCAGCTCGAATACTGGTTCGCCAATTGGCTGAGGAACTGCGAATAACTCGCCTTGCTCAGCTGAATATTGGTTCCAAGCGGGTCCAGGGTCCCCATGCGCACGGACGTTCCCCTGGCCACGGCTTCAACGACCGCTGGCCTGAACTGTGGCTCAGCAAAAACGCATGTCGCTTTTTGCTCAACCAACTGTGTTCTGATTTCATGTAAACGCTGCGCACCAGGCTGAATTTCCGGGTTGACGGTAAAGTGACCCAGCGGGGTCAGGCCGTAGTGTTTTTCGTAGTAGCCATAGGCATCATGAAAAACGAAATACCCTTTTCCTTTCAACGGTGCGAGCTCGTTACCCACCTGCTTATCGGTTGCGGCTAATTGTGCCTCAAAATCCTTCAGGTTGGCGTCTAGTTTGGCTCGACTTTGCGGCATAAGTTCCACTAATTTGTCATGGATTGCAACCGCTGAGAGCCGCGCTATCTCTGGGGAGAGCCAAAGATGCATGTTGTACTCGCCGTGATGGTGATGGTCGTCACCTTTTTCGCCATCGGCGTGATCATGGTCGTGATCGCCATCGTCGTCGTCAGCCCCTTTCATGAGCAGCGGTTTCACGCCGGAAAGCTCGGCGATGGTCACCTGTTTTTGCGGCGGAACTTTGCTTGCGGACTTTTGCATGAAGGCTTCCATCTCTGGACCAATCCAGACCACTAAGTCCGCGTTCTGTAAGCGTTTTACATCAGATGGGCGCAGAGAATAATCATGCTCGGAGGCCCCGTCAGGCAGTAAAACCTGGGTTTCTGTCACGCCATCGGCGATGGCCGAAGCGATGAATCCCAGTGGTTTAAGCGAAGCGACAACGGCGGCGTTAACATCTTGTGCTGCTGAAGCCCAAAGGCCAGCGGATAATGCTGCGAAAAGAAGCGTATTTTTATGTAACATAATGCAACTTATGATCGTAATGAATGCGTGGAATGTGATATTATAACATTCGTTGACTTCTGCAAGCTTAAATTGACATGACGAATTTAGTTTCTCTCGAAAATATCTCGGTTTCTTTTGGTCAGCGCCGCGTCCTCTCTGACGTATCGCTGGACCTCAAACCCGGCAAAATTTTAACTTTGCTCGGCCCAAACGGCGCGGGCAAATCGACGCTGGTGCGCGTGGTTCTTGGGCTGGTAGCACCTGATTCAGGCGTCATCAAGCGTGACGACAAGCTGCGAATCGGCTACGTCCCGCAAAAAATTCATCTCGACGCCACCCTGCCCTTAACGGTCGGCCGTTTTCTGCGACTGCGTCCGGGCACCCGTAAAGACGATATCCTTCCCGCGCTGAAGCGCGTTCAGGCCGGGCATCTGGTCGAAGCGCCGATGCAGAAACTCTCCGGCGGTGAAACCCAGCGCGTTCTGCTGGCGCGTGCATTGCTGAGCAAGCCGCAGCTGCTGGTACTCGACGAGCCAACCCAGGGCGTCGACGTCAACGGCCAGGTCGCCCTGTACGACCTTATCGATCAGCTGCGCCGCGAGCTGGACTGCGCCGTCCTGATGGTGTCGCACGACCTCCACCTGGTGATGGCGAAGACCGACGAAGTGCTGTGTCTGAATCACCACATCTGCTGCTCCGGCACGCCGGAAGTGGTGTCGATGCATCCTGAATTTATCTCCATGTTTGGCTCTCGCGGGGCCGAACAGCTGGGGATTTATCGCCACAACCATAATCATCGCCATGATTTACAGGGACGGATTGTCCTGCGTCGGGGAAATGGACACTCATGATTGAATTGTTATTACCCGGCTGGTTAGCCGGGGTGATGCTCGCCTGTGCCGCGGGCCCGCTGGGCTCTTTTGTCGTCTGGCGCCGGATGTCCTATTTTGGCGATACTCTGGCCCATGCTTCATTGCTGGGCGTGGCCTTTGGCCTGTTGCTGGATGTGAACCCGTTCTACGCCGTCATTGCCGTGACGCTGCTGCTCGCCGCCGGTCTGGTGTGGCTGGAGAAGCGCCCTCACCTCGCGGTGGATACATTGCTGGGCATTATGGCCCACAGTGCGCTGTCGCTCGGTCTGGTGGTGGTGAGCCTGATGTCGAACATTCGCGTCGATTTAATGGCGTATCTGTTTGGCGACCTTCTGGCAGTGACGCCGGAAGATCTGATCTCTATCGCCATTGGCGTGGCGATCGTGCTCGGGATTTTGCTGTGGCAATGGCGCAACCTGCTGGCGATGACCGTCAGTGCTGATTTAGCCTTTGTGGATGGCGTTAAACTGCAGCGCGTGAAGCTGCTGCTGATGCTGGTGACCGCATTGACGATTGGGGTGGCGATGAAGTTTGTCGGTGCGCTGATTATTACGTCGCTGCTGATTATCCCGGCCGCAACCGCGCGTCGTTTCGCTCGTACACCGGAGCAGATGGCGGGTGTGGCGGTAATTGTCGGCATCATTGCCGTGACCGGTGGATTAACCTTCTCGGCGTTTTACGACACGCCAGCCGGCCCGTCAGTGGTGCTGTGTGCCGCGCTGATGTTTATCTTCAGTATGATGAAGAAACCCGCGAGCTAACTCTTTTCCCCGGTCGCGCTGCGCGTACCGGGCGACATGTTTCGTTGTAGGCCGGATAAGGCGTCAGCCACCATCCGGCTTTTTTTTCCGCTGCGAACTACGGCATTTCCGGTGGCGTAATCCCGAAGTGATTCCACGCGCGAACCGTTGCCATACGCCCACGCGGTGTGCGTTGCAAAAAGCCCTGCTGGATCAAATATGGCTCCAGCACATCCTCAATGGTTTCACGCTCTTCGCCAATCGCCGCCGCCAGGTTGTCCAGCCCGACCGGCCCGCCAAAGAATTTATCCAGAATCGCCAGCAGCAGCTTGCGGTCCATATAGTCAAACCCTTCGGCATCAACGTTCAGCATATCCAGCGCCTGGGAGGCGATATCCAGCGAGATGGTGCCATCATGCTTCACTTCCGCGAAGTCGCGCACACGCCGCAGCAGACGGTTGGCGATACGCGGTGTACCCCGCGAGCGCTTAGCCACTTCAAACGCGCCCTCGTCGCTCAGCTCAAGCCCCATGAAGCGGGCGCTACGACCAACGATGTACTGCAGATCCGCCACCTGATAAAACTCGAGGCGCTGCACGATGCCGAAGCGGTCGCGCAGTGGCGAGGTCAGTGAACCCGCACGGGTGGTGGCGCCAATCAGGGTAAACGGCGGCAGATCGATTTTGATTGAGCGCGCCGCCGGGCCTTCACCAATCATGATATCCAGCTGATAATCTTCCATCGCCGGATAGAGCACCTCTTCCACCACCGGCGAAAGACGGTGGATCTCATCGATAAACAGCACGTCGTGCGGTTCGAGGTTAGTCAGCATCGCCGCCAGATCCCCGGCCTTCTCCAGCACCGGGCCCGAGGTGGTGCGCAGGTTCACGCCCATCTCATTGGCAACGATGTTCGCCAGCGTGGTTTTACCGAGGCCGGGAGGACCAAAAATCAGCAGATGATCGAGGGCATCCCCGCGAAGTTTCGCCGCCTGGATAAAGATTTCCATCTGTGAGCGAACCTGCGGCTGGCCGATGTACTCTTCCAGCAGCTTCGGGCGGATCGCGCGATCCACCACATCTTCTGGAACATTGCTGGCTGCCGAAATCAGGCGGTCTGCTTCAATCATCCTCTACTACCTCACAATGCCGCGCGGAGCGCTTCACGAATCAGGGTTTCACTGCTGGCATCCGGTTTGGCGATTTTGCTCACCATCCGGCTGGCTTCCTGTGGTTTATAGCCCAGCGCCACCAGCGCAGCCACCGCTTCTTGCTCTGCGTCGTCATCCGTCGGACCGTTCGGCGAGGTCAGCACCAGATCGGACGCCGGTGTGAACAGGTCGCCATGCAGACCTTTAAAGCGGTCTTTCATTTCGACGATCAGGCGTTCAGCGGTTTTTTTGCCGATGCCCGGGAGTTTGATAAGCGCAGCGGGATCTTCACGCTCAACGGCATTCACAAACTGCTGCGCCGACATGCCGGACAAAATTGCCAGCGCCAGCTTAGGCCCGACGCCGTTGGTTTTAATCAGCTCGCGGAACAGCATGCGTTCCTGCTTGTTATTAAAGCCATACAGAAGCTGGGCATCTTCACGCACCACGAACTGGGTGAAAACAATCGCCTCTTTACCCGACTCCGGAAGTTCATAGAAACAGGTCATTGGCATATGGACTTCATACCCCACGCCTCCCGCTTCCAGCAGAACTAACGGGGGTTGTTTTTCAATGATGATGCCTCTGAGTCTGCCAATCACATGATGCTCCTGCGTGAGATGCGAAATTAACTTCCGTCATCATAAAAAAAGGCTGGATGTTTATCCAGCCTGATTTGTGATTATCGTAACCGGCCTCGCGCCAGATTGAGCCTCGACTCGCTCATTTGCATGGCGTTTTGGCTCACATGGCAGTGGGTTATCGCAATCGCCAGCGCATCGGCGGCATCCGCCTGCGGGTTGGCCGGAAGTTTAAGCAAGGTCCGCACCATGTGCTGGACCTGCACTTTATCTGCCCCGCCATTGCCCACCACCGTCTGTTTGACCTGACGCGCCGCGTATTCGAACACCGGCAAATCCTGGTTGACCGCCGCGACAATCGCCACGCCGCGCGCCTGGCCCAGCTTTAACGCCGAGTCAGCATTTTTCGCCATAAAGACCTGCTCAATGGCAAAAAAGTCGGGCTGGAACTGGGTGATAATTTCCGACACGCCCGCGTAAATGAGCTTCAGACGCGACGGTAAATCATCGACTTTGGTGCGAATACAGCCGCTGCCGAGGTAGGTCAGTTGGCGACCCACCTGGCGGATAACGCCGTAACCGGTAATGCGCGAGCCGGGGTCAATCCCGAGAATAATCGACATCACGCGTCTCCGGTTAGAGGTTCAATGACTCTCATTAGAGAGTCGCGGCGACCTCATCAGAGATCTCACCGTTATGATAAACTTCCTGCACGTCGTCGCAGTCTTCAAGCATGTCGATCAGACGCAGCAGTTTTGGCGCGGTTTCCGCATCCATATCGGCTTTGGTCGATGGGATCATCGACACTTCAGCGTTGTCTGCTTTGAGACCCGCCGCTTCCAGCGCATCACGCACCGCGCCCATCTCTTCCCAGGCGGTGTAAACGTCAATTGCGCCGTCGTCGAAGGTCACCACGTCTTCAGCACCCGCTTCCAGCGCCGCTTCCATGATCGCGTCTTCGTCGCCTTTCTCGAAGGAAATCACGCCTTTTTTGCTGAACAGGTAAGCCACGGAACCGTCGGTGCCCAGGTTGCCACCGGTTTTGGTGAACGCATGGCGCACTTCGGCAACGGTACGGTTACGGTTGTCGGACAGACACTCAACCATCACCGCTGTACCGCCAGGGCCGTAACCTTCATAGATGATGGTTTCCATGTTCGCGTCGTCATCGCCGCCCACGCCACGTGCGATGGCACGGTTCAGGGTGTCACGCGTCATGTTGTTAGACAGTGCTTTATCAATCGCCGCGCGCAGACGTGGGTTAGAACCCGCATCGCCGCCGCCCAGACGGGCTGCCGTCACCAGCTCGCGAATGATTTTAGTAAAGATCTTACCGCGCTTGGCATCCTGTGCCGCTTTACGGTGTTTGGTGTTGGCCCACTTGCTATGACCTGCCATAAAAAGTTCTCCAAAATTATCCTTCGCCTTTCAGCTTCCGGATGCGTTGGCCGCGTCCGCTCACACCAGTTACTTACCAACGTAAGCTCCTGGCGATTCGCGACCTTGCCGCCTTCCTGGAAACTGAAATGCTTGGAAATTAATTAACGTTAATTACAAATTCTTCAATCGCCTGCCGGTTGCTCCACGACTTGGTTAAGGTGGCCGCTTCGGCCGCCTCAACCCAGCGGTAGGTCAGATGTTCGGTGAACACGATCTGCCGTTCATGGGGAAGTGCAAGACAGAACCACGATTCCGTATTGCGCTCGATTCCCGGAGCATAGCGATGACGTAAATGGCTAAAAATTTCAAACTCCACCGTGCGCTGACAGTCCTTCAGGGTCAGTTGCTCCTGAGCAACATTAATGGTGACCTCTTCATTTACTTCACGCGCGGCGGCCTGCGACGCGGTTTCTCCCTCTTCCAGGCTGCCGGTAACCGACTGCCAGAACTCAGGATCGTCGCGCCGCTGCAACATCAGCACCCGCTTCGTGTCTTCTGCATAGATGACCACCAGAACAGAAACGGGAAGCTTATATGACATGCTAGTCGTTCGCCTCTAACTCACCTTTATCTTTCGGCTTAACCTGAATGCCCAACTCAGCCAGAGAGGCCGGGTTAGCAAAGCTTGGCGCTTCGGTCATCAGACACGCAGCAGCGGTGGTTTTCGGGAAGGCAATCACATCACGGATGTTATCCGTGCCGGTCAGCAGCATGGTCAGACGATCCAGACCAAACGCCAGACCCGCGTGCGGAGGGGTGCCGTATTTCAGGGCATCCAGCAGGAAGCCGAACTTCTCGCGCTGCTCTTGCTCGTTAATGCCCAGAATGCCGAACACGGTCTGCTGCATTTCGCCGCTGTGGATACGTACGGAACCGCCGCCCACTTCATAACCGTTAATCACCATATCGTAGGCGTTCGCAACCGCCTCTTCCGGAGCGGCTTTCAGTTCGCTCGCGGTCATGTCTTTCGGTGCGGTGAACGGGTGGTGCATCGCCGTCAGGCCGCCTTCACCGTCATCTTCAAACATTGGGAAGTCGATCACCCACAGCGGAGCCCATTTGGCTTCGTCAGTCAGGTTCAGGTCTTTACCCAGTTTGAGGCGCAGTGCGCCCAGCGCGTCGGCAACCACTTTCTTGTTGTCTGCGCCGAAGAAGATCATGTCGCCGTCCTGTGCGCCGGTGCGCTCAAGGATCGCTTCCACGATGTCTGCGTTCAGGAATTTCGCCACCGGGCTGGTGATGCCTTCGATGCCTTTCGCACGTTCGGTGACTTTAATATAAGCCAGGCCTTTCGCGCCGTAGATTTTGACGAAATTGCCGTAGTCATCAATTTGTTTACGGCTCAACTGAGCACCGCCAGGTACACGCAGAGCAGCCACACGACCTTTCGCATCGTTAGCCGGGCCGGAGAAGACCGCAAACTCAACCGCTTTCAGCAGGTCAGCAACGTCCACCAGTTCCATCGGGTTACGCAGGTCTGGTTTGTCAGAGCCGTAACGACGTTCCGCTTCGGCGAAGGTCATGATCGGGAAATCGCCCAGATCCACACCCTTCACGTCCTGCCACAGGCCGCGCACCAGCGCTTCCATGATTTCGCGCACCTGAGGTGCAGTCATGAAGGAGGTCTCGACGTCGATCTGGGTGAATTCAGGCTGACGGTCAGCGCGCAGGTCTTCGTCACGGAAGCATTTCACAATCTGATAGTAGCGGTCAAAACCAGACATCATCAGCAGCTGCTTGAACAGCTGTGGAGACTGCGGCAGCGCGTAGAACTTGCCTTTATGCACACGAGACGGAACCAGGTAATCGCGCGCGCCTTCCGGCGTGGCTTTGGTCAGCATCGGGGTTTCGATATCGAGGAAACCGTGGTCGTCCATGAAACGACGCACCAGGCTTGTGATCTTCGCGCGGGTTTTCAGGCGCTGAGCCATTTCCGGGCGACGCAGATCCAGATAGCGATATTTCAGACGCGCTTCTTCGGTGTTGACGTGGTTGGAGTCAAGCGGCAGCGATTCTGAACGGTTGATGATAGTCAGGTCGGACGCCAGCACTTCGATGGCACCCGTCGCCATGTCGGCGTTGATATTTTTTTCGTCACGCGCACGCACGGTGCCAGTGACCTGGATGCAGAACTCATTACGCAGTTCGGAGGCCAGTTTTAACGCGTCCGCACGATCCGGATCGAAGAACACCTGCACGATGCCTTCACGGTCACGCAAATCGATGAAGATAAGGCTACCGAGATCACGACGACGGTTGACCCAACCACACAGGGTCACCTGCTGTCCAACGTGGGACTGACGCAACTGCCCGCAATATTCTGTACGCATGAGATATCCCTTAATTTAGCCGCAGGCTAAATGTCGCCTGAGTTACAGGCTACTATGTCGCAGCTTTCTGTATGTCACAACTGGATGAAAAAAGGCGGCTATTATACTGGAAATTCCGCCGTACGATAAGAGAGAAGCTTGCCAGACGCGCGATTGCTGCGCTCTTATTGCGCATTCTCACAAAAATTAACAAAATTATCCGATCTTACTTACCCTGTATCATCGTAAGGTGTGACGGACGCTAATCTTTTGACTGGAGTAATGATGTTAACACTTGATGCCACCAAAACCGCACTTGTCGTGATCGATTTGCAGGAAGGCATTCTGCCGTTCGCCGGAGGCCCGCATACGGCTTCGGATGTGGTCAGCCGCAGCGCACGTCTTGCGGATAAATGCCGCGCCAGCGGATCGCCGGTGGTCATGGTGCGCGTGGGCTGGTCAGCGGATTTCGCCGAAGCGCTGAAACAGCCGGTGGATGCGCAAGCCCCTGCTGCCGCGCTGCCGGCAAACTGGTGGACCTATCCTGAAACGCTCGGCAAACAGGATAGCGATATCGAAGTCACCAAACGCCAGTGGGGCGCGTTCTACGGCACCGATCTGGAACTCCAGCTGCGCCGTCGTGGGATCGACACCATCATCCTGTGCGGGATTTCCACCAACATCGGCGTGGAATCCACCGCGCGTAACGCCTGGGAGCTGGGCTTTAACCTGGTGATTGCCGAAGACGCGTGCAGCGCCGCCTCGGCGGATCAGCATCAGGGCAGCATGACCCATATCTTCCCGCGTATCGGTCGCGTGCGCAGCACCGACGAGATCCTCAGCGCGTTATGATTTACCTGGGCCTGCCCCAATGGTCGCACCCGAAATGGGTGCGCCTTGGCATTACCAGCCTTGAAGAGTATGCCCGCCATTTTAACTGTGTGGAGGGCAATACCACGCTGTACGCCCTGCCGCGCGCGGAGATCGTCGCGCGCTGGCGCGAGCAGACCACCGATGACTTCCGCTTCTGCTTTAAATTCCCGGCGACCATTTCCCACCAGGCCGCGCTGCGCCAGTGCGGAGATTTAACCGAGGAGTTTTTCGAAAGGATGTCGCCCCTGGCGAACCGCATCGGCCAGTACTGGCTGCAACTCCCTGCCACCTTTGGCCCGCGCGATCTGCCTGCGCTTTGGGCTTTTCTCGACGCCCTTCCCCGCGAATTCACCTACGGCGTGGAAGTGCGTCATCAGGAATTTTTCGCCAAAGGCGAAGCGGAACAAGCGCTTAACCGTGGGCTGCATGAGCGCGGTGTGAATCGGGTCATTCTGGACAGCCGCCCGGTCCACAGCGCCGTGGCGCATAACGAAGCCATTATCGACGCCCAGCGCAAAAAACCGAAAGTGCCGGTTCACGCCGTGGTGACGGCCAATAATCCGATGGTACGGTTCATCGGCAGCGACAATATGCAGCAAAATCGCGAGATGTTCGCCGTCTGGCTGCAAACGCTGCCGAAGTGGGAGCAAACCACCACCCCTTACCTTTTCCTGCACACGCCGGATATCGCCCAGGCACCTGAACTGGTCGATGCTCTGTGGCAAGCCTTGCAGGCTGCGGTTCCGTCCCTTGGCCCTGCCCCCTCCATCCCACAACAATCTTCTCTTTTCTGACGTCAGCCCCTATCATAGAAGTGCCATCTGCCAAAAACAGGGAGTTTGTATGGTCAGCGCACTGTACGCGGTGTTAGGTGCATTACTACTGATTAAGTTTTCGTTTGATGTTGTGCGCCTGAGAATGCAATACCGCGTCTCATACGGTGACGGTGGGTTTTCGGAGTTACAAAGCGCCATCCGTATTCATGGCAATGCGGTGGAATACATTCCCGTTGCGCTGATTTTGCTGCTGCTCATGGAGATGGACGGCGCGGAAACCTGGATGGTTCACGTCTGCGGTCTGCTGTTGATCGCCGGACGACTGATGCACTATTACGGCTTTCACCACCGCTTATTCCGCTGGCGTCGTTCTGGCATGAGCGCGACCTGGTGTTCGCTTTTGCTGATGGTGCTGGCTAACCTGTGGTATATGCCGTGGGAGTTGGTTTTCTCCTTCCATTAGCGCACAATACGCCACTTTATTTTTCCCGGATTTTTACGTTATGTCTGATCGCGACACGCTTTTTTCCGCGCCTATCGCCAGTCTGGGCGACTGGACCTTTGATGAACGGGTAGCCGAAGTCTTCCCGGATATGATCCAGCGCTCTGTTCCAGGTTATTCCAATATTATCTCAATGATCGGCATGCTGGCTGAACGCTTTGTTCAACCCGGTACGCAGGTTTATGACCTGGGTTGTTCACTGGGCGCCGCGACGCTGTCGATTCGCCGTAACGTGCATCACGAAGGCTGCAAGATCATTGCCGTCGATAACTCTCCGGCGATGGTCGAGCGCTGCCGCCGTCATCTGGATGCCTATAAAGCGCCGACGCCCGTTGAGGTCATTGAAGGCGATATTCGCGATATCCACATCGAGAACACCTCGATGGTGGTACTGAATTTTACCCTGCAGTTCCTGGTGCCCGAAGATCGCCAGTTGTTGCTGGACAAAATTTACAAGGGGCTGAACCCCGGCGGCGCGCTGGTGCTGTCAGAGAAATTCAGCTTTGAAGACGCGAAAGTCGGCGAACTGCTGTTCAACATGCATCACGATTTCAAACGTGCCAACGGTTACAGCGAGCTTGAGATCAGCCAAAAGCGCAGCATGCTGGAAAACGTGATGCTCACCGACTCCGTCGAAGCGCATAAAGCGCGCCTGCATAAAGCCGGTTTTGAGCACAGCGAACTCTGGTTCCAGTGCTTTAACTTTGGTTCCCTGGTGGCTCTGAAAGGGGACAACGCATGATCGACTTCAGCAATTTCTATCAACTTATCGCCAAAAACCACCTCTCCCACTGGCTGGAAACCCTGCCTGCTCAGGTCGCTGCCTGGCAGCGCGACTCCCTGCACGGCCAGTTTAAGCAGTGGAGCAATGCGGTCGAGTTTTTGCCGGAAATGACGCCGTACAAACTGGACCTGCTGCACAGCGTGACGGCGGAAAGTGCCGAGCCACTGAGCGAAGGCCAGCTGCTGCGTCTTGAAAAGCTGATGCGCAACCTGATGCCGTGGCGCAAAGGGCCGTTCTCCCTGTACGGTCTGAACATCAACACCGAATGGCGTTCCGACTGGAAGTGGGATCGCGTTCTGCCGCATCTGTCGGATTTAACCGGTCGCACGATTCTGGACGTCGGCTGCGGGAGCGGGTATCACCTGTGGCGCATGATTGGCGCGGGCGCGCATCTGGCGGTCGGGATCGACCCGATGCAGCTGTTCCTGTGCCAGTTCGAAGCGGTGCGTAAACTGCTGGGTAACGATCAGCGCGCCCACGTGCTGCCGCTGGGCATCGAACAACTCCCCGCGTTGAATGCGTTTGATACGGTCTTCTCGATGGGCGTGCTGTACCATCGCCGCTCCCCGCTGGAGCATCTGTGGCAGCTGAAAGATCAGCTGGTCAGCGGCGGCGAACTGGTGCTGGAAACGCTGGTGATCGAAGGCGACGAAAACGCGGTGCTGGTGCCGGGCGATCGCTACGCGCAGATGCGTAACGTCTATTTCATCCCGTCCGCGCTGGCGCTGAAAAACTGGCTGGCGAAGTGTGGTTTTGTCGATATCCGCATTGTGGATGTGTGCGTGACCTCGACGGAAGAGCAGCGTCGCACCGAGTGGCTGACCACCGAGTCGCTGGCCGAATTCCTCGACCCGAACGACAGCAGCAAAACCATCGAAGGCTATCCCGCGCCGATGCGTGCGGTGTTGATTGCGACGAAGCCGTGATTTGCCCGGCGGCGCTTCGCTTGCACGGGCCTACGATTTTGTAGGCCGGGTAAGGCGAAGCCGCCACCCGGCAGTTAGCACGGTTTCTCCAAAATAGTTCAAGTTGCAGCAAGGCGGCAACGCAGCGAATCGCCGGGAGCTGACATGAGTCAGTGACCGGTGTGAGCGAGGCAGCCAACGCAGCTGCGGCTTGAAATATGAAGGAGAAAAAAAGGCCCCTGTTGAAATTGCAGGGGCCTGGTACAAGCAAGCATCATATTGGGCGACATGATGCGCGGTAAAAATCGCTGCTACACGTGAAACTGCTCAATCATTGATTTCATTACCGCAACCGACTCTCCATCTACCCCGTAGCGGGAGTACTCATCCGCTTCGGCATCTGTCGACATTGACAATCCTGTATTGCGATAGCGCATAGGCGAAGGCGTCCACTTGCCTGCCGAGCTGTGAAGCTCTTCCACCCCTGCGTTTAAAAACGTTTCCAGATTGCTGGCGCGGACTCCCGCACCTGCCATTATTATTGGAACACCGGAATGCGCTTTTAGTTCCATAATTAATTGCAGTCCTTTTTCAGCACTCGACTTTTGGCCGGATGTCAGGATGCGCGCCACGCCCAATTCGGCCAGATTTTCAAAGGCTTGAATCGGATCTTTACACATATCAAACGCGCGATGAAAAGTCACCGCCATCCCTTTTGCTGCCGCCATAATCTGGCGCATACGCGGCATATCGACGTTACCCTCTTCATCAAGCAGGCCGATCACCAGACCCGGAAAGCCCAGTTCGCGAACACGAGTCACATCTTCCAGCATGGCGTCAAATTCACCCGCCGAGTAACAAAAGTCTCCACCGCGCGGGCGAATAATCGGGTGGACGGGAATGGTCACCGCCTCGCGGACAGATTTCAGCACGCCGTATGACGGCGTCAGACCCCCCTCTTTCGGCGCGGCGCACAGTTCAACGCGATCGGCCCCGTTTTGTTGCGCCGTGACAGCACATTCCATGCTGTAACAACAGATCTCCAGTAGCGCCACACTTCCTCCTTTCATTCACGGTAATAAACCATCATGCCACGCCGTAAAACGGCGGACTCAGCGTGAGTTCACACTCTTTTGCGGGTTATGCTTCACTGGCGACGATTTGCTCGATGGTCCAGGGGTGAAATTTCACCGTCACTTTTCCATCGGTCACCGCCAGCGTCGGGTTCGGCAGGCGCTCGCGCTCCCCTTTTGGCGAGCTGGTTTTCACAAAGATACCGGGCTTACTCAGGCCGTCGTCCGACAGCAGCGCCAGCGCGCGGGCATTCAGGGTTTCCGGGTCGCCCGGCAGTACGATTTCGATATGCTCCCAGCCCTCGATCGGATAGCGCTTTTCGCCCGGCCACGGCAATTCAACCACGTGAAATGTCCAGTGCGCCACGCAGACAGGCTCATGGAGTTTGAACAGGCAAATCGGGCGACCGTTGATGACATTTTCCGACAGCAGTTCGCCGCACTGTTCAAACCCGCGACGCCAGCGCTCCGCCGTTGCGTCCTGATGGCAGCGCAGGGAAATGTGATCGGCGTCGAGCGGAGCGATATCCAGCCCCAGCCGGGTGGCAAGTTCTGTGAACGCCTGGGTGAAACGCGGTAAATCTGCGGAAATATCATGCAGTTCGTCAATGGATTGCCAGTTCGTCATCAGCGGTTCTCTTATCCTGTCGCAAAGCCGCTAATTTACTCTGTTGCATGGCTGCAACCAACCGCAGATTTCACGAATTCCCGACTGCATGCTTATGCACTATTTCTTCGCCTGTTTTCTGAGCGCTCTTGAGCCTGTGCAATGCTGACGCCAGAGGGCATTTGCAGTATACTCCGGCACTAAATTCTCAAACTGGTGTGGGTTCAACTCGCCCGCAGCAAAAAAGTAAGGTATCCAGGTGAATATTCAGGCTCTTCTCTCCGAAAAAGTCAGTCAGGCACTGATTGCCGCAGGGGCTCCTGCGGATTGCGAACCGCAGGTTCGTCAGTCAGCAAAAGTACAGTTTGGCGACTATCAGGCTAATGGCGTGATGGCAGTGGCTAAAAAACTGGGCATGCCGCCGCGACAACTCGCTGAGCTGGTGCTGACTCATCTGGATCTCAACGGCATTGCCAGTAAAGTTGAGATTGCAGGCCCAGGCTTTATCAACATTTTCCTCGATCCGGCCTTCCTCGCCGGTCACATCGACGCGGCGCTGAAATCTGACCGTCTGGGCGTGTCCCAGCCGCAAGCGCAAACCGTC
Organism: Lelliottia sp. EB106-05-01-XG201; assembly: GCF_058791735.1. Taxonomy (NCBI): domain Bacteria; kingdom Pseudomonadati; phylum Pseudomonadota; class Gammaproteobacteria; order Enterobacterales; family Enterobacteriaceae; genus Lelliottia; species Lelliottia sp. EB106-05-01-XG201. The sequence continues at coordinate 1,911,827 of NZ_JBYTDV010000001.1, read as the reverse complement.
GTTATCGATTACTCTGCGCCAAACGTGGCGAAAGAGATGCACGTCGGTCACCTGCGCTCCACCATCATCGGTGATGCCGCGGTGCGCACCCTGGAATTCCTCGGCCATAAAGTGATTCGCGCCAACCACGTCGGCGACTGGGGCACACAGTTCGGGATGCTGATTGCTTATCTTGAAAAACAGCAGCAGGAAAACGCGGGCGAAATGGCGCTGGCCGACCTCGAAGGTTTCTACCGTGAAGCCAAAAAACATTACGACGAAGATGAAGTCTTCGCCGAGCGTGCGCGCAGCTATGTGGTGAAACTGCAGGGCGGCGACGCCTACTTCCGCGAAATGTGGCGCAAGCTGGTCGACATCACCATGTCTCAGAACCAGTTAACCTATGACCGTTTGAACGTTACCCTGACCCGCGACGACGTGATGGGCGAGAGTCTCTACAACCCAATGCTGCCGGGCATCGTGGCCGATCTGAAAGCCAAAAAACTGGCGGTGGAGAGCGAAGGCGCAACGGTGGTGTTCCTTGATGAGTACAAAAACAAGGAAGGCGAACCGATGGGCGTGATCATCCAGAAAAAGGATGGCGGCTATCTCTACACCACCACCGATATCGCCTGCGCGAAATATCGCTACGAAACCCTGCATGCGGACCGCGTGCTGTACTACATCGACTCCCGTCAGCACCAGCACCTGATGCAGGCGTGGACCATCGTGCGTAAAGCCGGTTACGTGCCTGATTCTGTGCCACTGGAACACCACATGTTCGGCATGATGCTGGGTAAAGACGGCAAGCCGTTCAAAACCCGCGCCGGTGGCACCGTGAAACTTTCCGACCTGCTGGATGAAGCGCTGGAACGTGCGCGTCGTCTGGTCGCTGAGAAGAACCCGGATATGCCAGCCGACGAGCTGGAAAAACTGGCGACAGCCGTGGGTATCGGTGCGGTGAAATACGCGGATCTCTCCAAGAACCGTACCACCGACTACATCTTCGACTGGGACAACATGCTGGCCTTCGAAGGCAATACCGCGCCATACATGCAGTATGCCTACACCCGCGTGCTGTCCGTGTTCCGTAAAGCCGACATCGACGAAAGCGCGCTGGCGAATGCGACCGTGGTGATCAACGAAGATCGCGAAGCGCAGCTGGCTGCTCGTCTGCTGCAGTTCGAAGAGACGCTGGCGGTGGTCGCGCGCGAAGGCACGCCGCACGTGATGTGTGCGTACCTGTACGATCTGGCCGGTCTGTTCTCTGGCTTCTACGAGCATTGCCCGATTCTCTCCGCCGAAAGCGAAGAAATTCGCAACAGCCGCCTGAAACTTGCACAGCTGACCGCGAAGACGCTGAAGCTGGGGCTGGATACCCTCGGGATCGAAACCGTAGAACGTATGTAAAAACAAACCCGGCGATGGCCGGTTTTTTTTATAAGCGCAGCGCCACCGGGGAAATTGCCTGATGGCGCTTCGCTTATCAGACCTACAGGTCTCTGCAACTTTCCCGCAAAATGCGCAGTACCGTCTCAGCCCCACTGCGATTCGGGTTGATGCGGATCATGCGCTGGGAAAGCGTGGGGTCGGACTGGCGAAACGTCCCGGAAAGCCGGTAAAACAACGGCGGAATTTCATATTTCGATTCAGCCCCAACCGGGTAAGGCAGCGCCCCCAGCTGATGGGCACGGGCCAGCACTTTCTCCGCAATCGGCTGATGAAACTCCACCAGCAGCACTTTGGACTGCGCGTTCGCTATCAACGCCTGCTTCACCTGCGGGATCGCCCCGCTTTGCAGTGCCGCCACCACACGATCATTTACCAGCGCTTGCACCGCGTGCATCACGGGCGCGAAAACTAACCCGCGCAGGACCTCCATCGCCTGAACGCCCTGAACCTGGCTGCCACCGGAGTACATGCTTTGGCGCACGCGGCTCACGGCATTTTCGTCACCCACAACCACCCCCACTCCCGCCGGGCCAAAGAGTTTGAAGCTCGAGAAGGTGGACAGGCCAGAGCCGCACTCGCAGCCGATCTTCTCAACCTTCATCACCGCGTAATTATCGTCCGTCAGCGAGGGAATGCCGTAATGATTCAGGCAGGCGATGACGTCCTCCAGGGAATAGGCATCGTCCATTTTCTGGCGCGTATGCTGGATCAGCGCCGCCTGCGGGCGGTGTGCCTCAATCGCTTTCGCCACCTCATCAAGCTGATTGAAATCGGCACGAATCAGGCGAAGGCCCATCTGTTCGACAATCACTGCCGTGGTCGGGTAAACCGGCGCATCGTGGATCAGCAGCGTCTCCCCCGCTTTCAACAAAGCCGCGAGGCCGCTTCGAATCGCGCCCGTCCCCGCCCCCTGCACCAGCGCCGCTTTAGGCGCATTAAAAAAATCAGCGATGACGGCTTCGACCCGCTGAGTCATCTGCGGCTGATTAAGTCCCGGAACCAGACCCAAATCTCCGCCGCTGAGGAAATCGCTTCCCGGAAAATGACGGCAGATAATATCCACCAGCTGAAACTGTTTTTGCTGCGCCTGTTCCATGGTCAGGCTCTGCAAAGGCCAGGTATTCATAGGTTCACTCCATGAAGACCTGCCGCCGAAGCAGCAGGTTTCGCAAGGGATCAGGCCGGAACGAACAGCCCGCACCAGAAGAGCATGTTGAGCACAATCCCGGTGATTAATACCGCCACCACCGGAGACGCCATCTTCTGAACCGGACGGCCCAGAGATCCGTTCAGGAAGTAAAGCGCCGCCGCGATGGTAAAGCCGGTGTAACCGGCCATTTTGATGGCTGCGAAGATCGAGCCCACCAGCAGCGCCATCTCCATCAGCATGTTCATCGCATTGCGGATATTGTCCGACGCGTTACGCACCGACGGGTAGCGGCCCAGCCATTTGCCAATCGAGCGCAGGAGCAGCACTTCGGCAGAGATGATCAGCGCCCCCACCACAAAGGCAATCAGCGGATTGGCGATCAGATAACCTGCCGCAAACACGAAGGTAAAGCCTGCCACCGCGTAGACGCCGGTCGCCAGCGCCGTGGTGGCAATCATCGGGACGAAGCCCAGACCGCGCATGAATTCTGCCAGCGCCGCCTGATTGATCAGGGTCTGAGATTGCGCCGGATCGAGTCCTGCATGGTAGGCTTTTTCAAGGGTGAAAATGGAGACCTCGGAACCGGCGAAGATCTTCATGCTGGCCACGGCAGCAATCAGCCCGCCGACGATGGCAATATACGGCAGGTTTTTAATGATCCGCGAGGTTCGCTCTTCAAACACTGACAGCCCGGCGTCGTCATGTTCGCGCTCGCCGCGGGTACGGTGATCCTGAGTAATTGCGATGCCTAACAGCATCACCATCCCCACGAAAATCTCAATGGATTCCGGGTTCAGGTGCAGGAAGTAGCGCACGATAATCACGCGTGTCATCAGCACGACAAACGCGGCGAAGAGGCTGTTTTTCCAGCCGAACTGATAGAAAATCGCCACCAGCGGGAACAGCGCAAAGGCCGACACCACCGGCGAGCTCAGTTCACCCAGCGAGCCCAGCACGTCAACCGGAAGCGCCGTCAGCAGATGGTTCACCGGCAGCAGACAGGTGAGGATCAGCACGCCCCAGACTGCGCCGAGCCCAAAAGCCAGCGCGCTGTTAAAGGCCAGCACGCCAATAATATCCGTCGGCAAGAAAAGCAACCAGCTGTTCAGCAGCCCGGTTTTCAGGGTGAATGAGATGCCCACTGACGCCACAAAACCGATGCTCAAACCGAATGCGATACTCCCCGCTTCGCGGCGGTTCATATTGCCTTCGATAAGCTGCGGCAGGATCGGGCGGATGCCGTCGTGGAAGACCGCCGCAGATTTGTGCGCCAGCAGCGCCGTCATCCCGGTGAGGCAGGCCACGACTAAAATTTGAATATAGAAATCCATAGCGCGGCCTCTATTTTAAATGCGCAATCAGCATCGGGATGGCGTGTTCGATATGCTCTACCGACAGGCCAAAGGCGACTTTGCCGTCCGCCACCATTTTGGCGACCTGATCTTCCTTCGCCTTAATGCCGGGTTTGGCGATAGTGCCGCTTTTGTTGTAGCCGATCACCGCAATCGCAATGGATAACGCCGCGCCAGCACCGGTATTACAGGCACCGATGTAGTAGTCGAGCTGGCCGGATTTCACCTTCATCGCGGCTTCCATATCGTTATAAATAAACACCTCAAAGCAGCCAGGCGCGGCGGATTCGATGGTCTTTTTCATCAGTTCGCGCTGTAAGCCAGCAACACCGATCTTTTTCATGGGAGATCCTTATTTAAAGAAGACAGAGGGGTTATCACGTAACATCAAATCAATGTCGGCCTGGGTGAAGCCAGCCTCGCGCAACAGAGGCACAAAGGTGGTCAGCAGATAGTCAAAGCCGGGGCCGCCGTTCGCTTTCAGATGCGAGCGTCGGGTGATATCCATGGAGAGCATCACGTGGCCGAGCAGGCCGCGGCGGGCAATCTCGACCAGCATCGCCACGCGCTTTTCGTCCGGGTAGTAGTTGTTTTTGCCGATGGTATCGAACTGAACAAAAGCCCCCTGATCGATCATCCGCAGGATGTTGTCGAGGTTGTCTTTCAGGTCGCAGTGCCCAATGACCACGCGGGAGAGATCCACGCCGTGGCTTTTCAGCAGCGCCAGTTGCTCAAGGCCCATGGTGCTGAATGAGGTGTGTGTGGAGATGGGGCGGCCCGTTTCCCGGTGCGCGATTGCCGCGGCGGCAAACACTTTGGCCTCAATCGGGGTGATGACATCCACGCTCGAGCCAATTTCCGCAATGATCCCGGCTTTCAGTTCGGTGCCGTCAATACCGAGGGTGATCTCGTCGATCATCTCTTGTGCCAGGGCCTCTACCGGCGTGGTCGCGACGTGGGCCGGGAAAAAATCATGCTGGTAATAACCGGTGCAGGCGACCACGTTCATCCCCGTATCGCCCATAATATCCAGCATAAACTGCGGGTTACGCCCCATGTAGCGGTTGGTCATCTCAATGATATTGCGCACGCCCTGAGCGTAGAGCGTCTTCATCTCCGCACAAATCAACGCATACTGATCCAGGCGGCAGTCGATGTTGTTTTTGAACGAGGACAAATCGATATGCAGATGTTCGTGGGCATAGGTATACCCCGACGCATCAAAACGAATCTGTTCAGCCATGATGGCCTCCGTTGTCAGTCATATGTAGCGAAGCGAGGAATGACGTGCCGTTTTGCGGCGCGGCGGCGTGGAAAAAGTCACAGACCGTAGCCCCTACGTCAGACAGGGTTTTCCTCGCCCCCAGTTGCGCAGGCGCTATGCCCGGCTGCCAGACCAGCAGAGGGACTTTTTCACGCGTGTGTTTGCTGTGGCCGATCGTCGGGTCATTGCCGTGATCGGCCATCACCACCAGACAGTCCCCGAGTTGCATGGCCTCCATCAGGCGCTCAAGATTGCTGTCCACCAGCTGCAAGCGGTCGGCGTAGCGCGCCACGTCCTGGGCGTGCCCGGCGAGATCGGTTTCCTGAATATTGGTGCAGATAAAGGCATCACCCGGCTGGCACACTTCATCGAGCGTGATGTCCAGAATGCGCTGGCTGTCGACCAGATTCTGGTAACTCACGCCGTGCGGATTAATGGCGATATCCGCCACTTTGCCGACCAGCACGGTTTTGATGCCTGCCTCGTGCAGCTTTTGCGGAACCTGAACGCTGGCATCCACGCCGTAGCCCATGTGCACGACCTGAAAACCGTTGTTATATACACCCGAACGCGGGGCGTTAATCCCGATATAAACGCCCTGTTTTTCTTCCAAGGCGTCCAGGATCTGCTGGCTGCTTTCCAGCAGGCCGCCAAAGGCGATCACGCGCCCCACTTGCACCTGACGGCGAACGATCTCGCCGATGGTGCGGACTTCCTCAAAGGAGATATCCGTGAGATTGGCGCTGATGTTAAACACCTGCCCCAGATCCGCCTCGAGGTTGTCACCGATCGCCACCGCCTGATTCACCCACAGATATTGCAGCCCTTCGCCCCGACGTTCGATCTGCCAGCCATCGGCGAGCAGTGCCTGTTCAACCTCATCAATCACCGTGGAAAAAGGCATTCGCAGCGGCGATTTGGGAAGCGTACCGAGGATCTCCTGATGACCCATGAAAGTGTCGCCCCCTTCGTGCTGCAACGCCGCGGTGCCATAAACCGCACTCGCTGATGGCTTCATCACGCCCACGTCCTGCCCAAGCGCGTTTATCAGGCCAAGCTTCTCCAGCACGGGTAAACGAAGCCGGGGGAAATGCTGCAAAATGTGCCCGCAGGTGTTGGCCCCGATATCCTGCGGCCTGACCTGCGGCACATCGTCCATTGCCCCAACGCCAAAACTGTCAATCACCACCACCACAAACTTACTCATTGCCACCTCCTGACACCGGGTTGCCGAGACTGTCATACACAGCTTCGAGCACCGGCGCGCCGCGGGAGATCCCGGACACCAGCGCCACATCGCTGCGTGTGACGAAAATTTGCGTGCGAAAACACATCACCACCGGACTGCCGACCGGAAACTCACCGGCCAGCGGAATGTGATAATCAATGCTGCTCTCATCCATGGGCAGCAGGCTGGCGGGAATACCGGTGTGGCCCTGAAGCGGATAAACCAGCGCGTTCTGCGCATGCCCGCGCCGATAGTACCCGCCGCCGAAGCAGTAGCTGTTGCCCTGAAAATGGTGAGAAACTTCCGTGAGATAGAGCATGGCGATGCGCTCGGGCTGATCGCCGTGCTGGTTCGCCGGAATGGTACCCGTCAGGGCGTGACCTGGCTCCGCATGCGTCACGCCAAAACTGGCCAGCAGCGCAAGAGTGCTGCAGCTCGAGGCCGATGGCGCATTCAGTTGCTCAAGCTCAACGCCCTGGGCGAGCAGACGATCGCGGGCCTTCAGCAGAGTGTGTAAGTTGGGCGTAGGCAGGGTTTGCTGCTGCTCGTCATCCCACAGCAAGCAGGGAAAATGCGTCAGCCCCGCCAGTTTCACACCGGCAAGCGAGCGGATGAGCGATACCACTTCATCCAGCACCGCGAGCGAAAAACCGGCTTCCTGACCAGGATAAAGCCTGTCCTGTGGGTCGAACACTTTTAGCATGATGGGCTGAACGCGTCCGTTCTCCAGCGCCGCAGCCGAAATCTCCCGCGCCTTTTCCAGTGAGAAGACGGTGATCATCTCGACCGGCGCGAGGACGTTTTCCGTTATCTGGCTTTTCGGGATCTGCACCAGATGGCCCACGTGCGAGACCGGCACGTCGGCCTTACGCAGGGTGCGAGCCTCTTTAAAATCCACCGCCACGGTGCCGTGGAAACCGAGTTCTATCAGCTTTTGTGCCAGCCACGGGTTACGCCCGAGCTGCTTGGTCATCAGATAGAGCGTGATGCCGTGCCGGGCTGCGGTCTCAAGCAGGAGACGGCCATTCTCCATCACCCGATCGACGTCGATAACCCAGGTATCCGGCAGGATGGCTCCCTGCCGCCATAATTCACACGCGGCCTCTATCAGCGCCGGGTTCTGTGCCTTGAGTGCTCCAGTAAACATGCCCTTGCCTCTCGACTCCATGCAGACGATAACAACTTAAATCATCATTTTTTTGAATATTTAATGCGTAGACGCTGGTTCCTGACGCACCGTTTAGCCTTTGCTGGCCATCCACAAACTAAAGAGATTCGCCAGCAGGTAGCCTTCCTCGTTGGGATGGAGCCGGACATCGAACGGCGCGAGCACCGCCTGGTGTACAGACTCGACCTGCGGCCAGATGTCACAGCTTTGCATCTCGTCCAGAATACCCGCGTCCAGCGGACCAATCTCCTCGCCACGGCGGCTGCGCATCAGCGCATTCGCCATATGGGTGATCGCCATCTCGCCCTGCTCGTTGTGCACGGAAATGGCCCATACGGTTTCGAGCTGTGTGACGACACCTGACATGCCGTCACAGATATCCTTATCAATGATCCCCGCCTGACACAGCAGGTTGAGCCTCTCTTCCATCGCCTTACCTCATTTAATCAACACTCAATAACTGGGTTCTTGTTCGCCCACCAGAACGCGCTGCTGATGAGCCAGTAATGCAGATTTGTTCACCACCGTGCGCAGTAGCTGCTGGATAGGGATGTCGTCCACGCGGGTCAACACCACCGCTTCCGAGGCATCTTCAAAACGCGGGTCGCCTTTCAGAGGCTGCGCCACCAGCCCGTGGGTATCGAGTTCGATCTCGTTCGCGACGTTCCAGATCACCGCGTCGATATCCCCTTTGACGATCCGGGCGAGACACTCGTGATACGGCACATCGAGCAGCTCGACGGATTGCCCGGCGAAATACACATCCGTCATGATGCGCTGGTCGGCAGAGCGCGGGTCGAGACCCACCCGTTTGATCTGTTGCGCACCCGCCCGGCAAATCAGCTTGTGCTCGCCCACATAGGTATGGGGGCCGAGTTCCAGGGCCATGTACACATCCCCTCTGTCGACATAGCTTTGCGCCGCCAGGCGAGAAACCACCGCCAGATCGTAAACGCCGTTGAGCAGGCACTCCACGCGGACATCCGAACCCCGCATGTGGGCGTAGTAAAACGGGATGCCGTCGAACTGCGCTTTCAGCCCGCTGGCCAGCCCTTCATACAGCCGGGTATAGGGCAGCGGCATCGCACAGACGACGTTGCCGATATCGGCGAAATCCAGTAACAGTTTGTGGTCCATGTTGACCAGAAAGCTGCCGTTGCGCCCACGGCGTTCCACCGCAACTGCTCCGGCGCTTTCAAGGGTTTTTAACGCCGCCTGGATCAGGCCGACGGAAAACCCGCACTCACCGGCCAGTTCGTCAATGGTCTTAAGACGGTTCCCGGTTTTTTCGCCGAGTAAGTATCGCGCCAGGCTGTTCTGCGCGACGCCCTCTTTCTTGATAAAGTTACGGCTCATTATTTATCTTCATTTTATTGAATGGTTATATCTTCATTAAAATGAACATAAATGGCAAATGCGGAAGATGGAAAGGGAGAAGAGCATCACAAAATGATGTGGGGGCCAGGTTTTGTAGCCCCGGTAAGCGCAGCGCCACCGGGGAAAATGCCTGATGGCGCTTCGCTTATCAGGCCTACAAAACCACAAAAAAAATTAGAAATACTTTCGCAGATACTCCGTCAGGCACAAAATCGCCATCGCCTGGCCGTACGGCATGGAGGTCAGCGGGATCTGGCGATAGAACTCCAGATCGCTGCCCATCCCGGTGCCGAACGAGGTTTGCAGTAACTCCCCTTCCGGTGAGATGTTTTTCACGATGCCGCGAATCGCCTTCTCTGCCACTTGCGCATACTCCGCGCTGACGTAACGCTTACGCACCGCTTTCAATATCCCGTAGGCAAAACCGGCCGTCGCCGACGCTTCCAGATACGAATCTGGATCGTCGAGCAGCGTATGCCACAGGCCGCTTTCGTCCTGACGGGTTGCCAGCGCGGCAATCTGCGCGTTCAGCACCTGCACCAGATAGCGGCGCACGGCGTTGTTTTCCGGCAGATCCACCAGCTCGAGGAAGTCCGGGATAACGATCGTCAGCCAGCTGTTGCCGCGCGCCCAGCGGGCTTTCGCAAAGTTATGCTGCCCGTCGTAGTTCCAGCCGTGGAACCACAGGCCGGTTTCCCGATCCATCAGATTCTGCACGTGCAGCAGGAACTGATAGACAGCCTCTTCCACATACTCCGGGCGGTTGAGCAGCTTGCCGATTTTTGCCAGCGGCAGAACCGTCATCATCAGCGTGTCATCCCACATCTGCTGATGATTCTCTTCGGCCAGCGTAATGTGCTGCATCCCACCGTGCGTCGTGCGCGGCATGTCGTTCATCGCCCACTCCGCCCAGCTCTCCAGCCACGGCAGCCAGGTGGCGTTTTTCGTCTCTTCATAGCGACAGGCCAGCGTCAGGAACGGTGCCATGGTATTGACGTTTTTGGTGGTCGCGCCTTCGGCAAAGCGGTCGGCAAACCAGCCGTCGATGATGTCACGCATCTCGCTCGCGCCGGTCTGGCAGTAATACTGCCAGATACCGTACAAGCCGACGCCGTGCGTCCACTCCCATCCCGCCCAGCCTTTGGTGTCGATCACCCGCCCGTCGTCCAGTCGCAGCAAAAATTCGCCGGTTTTATCGTGAATGTTCACCAGATTGTGCGTCACCTTTTCAATCAGTGATTTCAGTTCATCCCTGGCAATAAAGTGCTCAGGCTGACGCAGTAGCGGGCTATGTTTGACAGGCCAAACCTTCATAATCTTAACCTCTGTGATATGTCGAATTCAGTACCGCGCGATCCTTCAGGGAAGGTGCCGCCGGTTTGTTGCGATTCAGGTAACCAATGTTGTTGTTGCCCCACAGGGATTCGTACGGCATCCCGGCCAGCAGTTCGACGGTGGCGCGGGCCTGCGGCGTCGCGGTTTCCGGCATCGCGCGGCCAGACTCGCGCATTTTGGCGGTCTCTTCCCGCAGGGTGCTGTGGGTGTGCAAGTTCAGTTTGAAGCGCAGGGAGACCAGGAAGCCGCAGATCAGCACCAGAATGGTGCCCACGCTCAGGATCATCAGAATGGTGTGGCTCACTTCCGCAGGCTGGACTTTCTGCCCGCTGACAAAGCCGGACATCTGCATCACAATCCCGACCAGCATGATGGCACCCGCCTGCGAGGCTTTACGCGTCAGGGTCATGATCCCGGCGAAAATCCCTTCGCGACGTTGACCGGTGATGACTTCATCCACGTCGGCAATGTAGGTGTAGATGTTCCACGGCACATAGTTGATACCGCCGCGCCCCAGGCCGGCAACCGCAGAGATCAGCAGCAACAGGGAGTAAACGTCGCTCAGCCCGGCGTAGTAGAGCATCGCGTAGGAGAGAGAGGCCAGACCAAACAGCACGACGACCATGCGATAAGACGGAGCCGGTCCGAAGCGGATGCAGAGCGGGATCATGGCGATAACGGCAATGAACTGGAAGATAGCCATGGTGCCCAGCAGATTCGAGGCCATCGACGCTTCCTGCATCAGGACGAACACCACGTAGTAGGTAAACACGGCGTTGAACACGTCCTGCGCGATATAGCCCCCGAGGTACATCCCCAGATGCTGGCGGAAAATCTTCACCCGCAGGGTGGAGCTTAGCTCGACGAACAGACGGTTCAGGCTCTGGCTGAGGTTGAGTTTTTTCTTCTCCTCTTCGGCACGCAGCGCCGCCTCAGACCACTCTTCCCGCGGACGTTCCCAGGTGAAGATCCACACAAACGTCAGCATCATCGCGCACAGCACCGAGAAGACCAGGCTCGCGTAGAAGAAGGAGATGGCGTTGTCTTTCCCGAAGTGGGTCAGCAGAATGCCTGGCAGGAAGGAGGCCAGAATCGCTGACATCTGCGCCATAGAGATACGCGCCCCGGAGAATTTGGTTTTCTGTTTGAAATCGTCGGTCATTTCCGGGACTAAGGTTTCGTACGGCACCAGAATCATGGTGTAGACGATGTCGAAGATCAGATAGGTGACCAGGTAATACCAGAAGCCCATGTCTCCGACCCACATCATCGAGTAGCTGAAGACGCAGGGAATACCGAGCAGGATAAAGAACTTACGGCGGCCAAAGCGTTTGCCGAGCCAGGTGGTGCCGAAGTTATCGGTCAGGAAGCCCATCAGCGGGCTGACGACCGCGTCAAGCACCCTGGCGGCGGCGAAGATAAAGGTCGCCTCAATCGGCGAGAGTCCACAGAAGGTGGTATAAAAATATAACAGCCAGGCCGCCGTCAGCGCGGTGGTCCCTGCCCCAAGGAAATCGCCCGACCCGTAGGCCAGGTAATTTGCGAGTCCAATTTTACGTGTTTTCATTGCCGTCAACCCTTTCAGTGTTGGGAGACTCCCCCTCATCCGGGAGTTTTTACACGGCTACAGTAAAAGCATCGTCATATTGATACCTTTCTGTTTCTGCCATCGCGCAAGGGCAAATGGCAATAATGCAAAGAGATTCCATACGCGTGTCACTGATTTATAAAACAGCGTTTCTTTTGCATCAAAAGGCGGGGTCATTTTTTGCGAGCCAGCCGTCAGTTTCGTCTGACGGCTGGTGAAAAGGCAGGCAATTAGCGGTAGTTGACGATCACTTCGTTACTTTGAACTTTCAGGGCCGGGATCAGACGTCCTCCCCCCGGCACTTCCCAGACAAAGCGCAGCGGCTCTATGGCAGGCACGCCGTTGAAGGCATGCGTGGTGCCGTTTTCGCCATCCAGCTCGGTGCAGCGCGTCTGCGAACAAAGTCGCACAAGCAGCCCGGCAGGCGTCGGGCCGATCAGCTGATAGCGCCAGACCACCAGCGTCATCAGACCGGAGACCGGCTCTGAGGCGGACAGCGGTCGCGACGAGGCCGATACGCCGCGATTACTCAGCGTGATGCCGATGCTGCTCGCCTGCCACGTCCCCTCCCCTGCGGCCTGGGCCATCAGCGGGAAGAGTAAGATCCATAACCAGTGGCGCATCATTTGCCTCCGATGGTCGCCGTCATACGAATATGGCGGTTATCCGACAGTTCCAGATTCGACAGCACCACCAGCTGCGTCAGGCTGCGGCGCAGGAAGCGCGACAGCAGCGGACGCAACGCATGGTTCACCAGCAGCACCGGCGGTGCGCCAAGCATCTCCTGACGGGCCAGCGCCTCTTGCGTCTGGGCCAGCAGACGATCTGCCAGACCCGGTTCCAGCCCGCCGCCGCCCTGCAACGCCTGCAGCAGCAGACGCTCAAGCGGCGTATCGAGACCAATCACCTGCACTTCGCCGGTACCCGGGAACCACTGCTGGGTGATCGCCCGGCCTAACGCCACGCGCACCACGGCGGTCAGCTCATGCGGATCGCTTTGCAGCGGCGCATGTTCCGCCAGGGTTTCCAGAATGGTGCGCATATCGCGGATCGGCACTTTTTCGTCGAGCAGATTTTGCAGGACTTTGTGCAGCGTGGTCAGCGTCACCACGCCTGGCACCAGATCTTCCGTCAGCTTCGGCATCTCCTGAGTGACGCGGTCGAGAAGCTGCTGGGCTTCCTGGCGGCCAAACAGCTCCGCCGAGAACTGGCCGATCAGGTGATTGAGGTGCGTCGCGACCACGGTACTGGCTTCCACCACCGTATAGCCCTGGATCTGCGCCTGCTCTTTCAGGGCGCTTTCAATCCAGATCGCCGCCAGGCCAAAGGCCGGGTCAATGGTCTGTTCGCCCGGCAGCGTGCCCGCCGCGGTGCCAGGGTTGATCGCCAGCCAGCGGCCAGGATAGGCATCCCCGCTGCCGATCTCCACGCCTTTCATTAATATGCGATAGCGCGCAGGCGGCAGATCCATGTTGTCGCGGATGTGCACCACCGGCGGCAGGAAGCCCATGTCCTGAGCGAATTTTTTACGGATACTGCGGATACGACCCAGCAGCTCGCCGTCCTGCTGGAAATCGACCATCGGGATCAGGCGGTAACCCACTTCCATCCCGAGAGAATCTTCCAGCTGAACGTCATTCCAGGTCGCTTCCACCGCCTGATTGTTTTCCGGCATTTTGACCGGCATCGGTTCTGCCGCCGGTTTGATGTCGCGCCCGCGCAGCCACCAGGCCAGGCCCAGCAGGGCCGCGGTAAACAGCAGGAAGACGAAGTTAGGCATGCCCGGCACCATCCCCAGCAGGCCAAGCACTGCCGCGGAGAGCATCAGCACGTTCGGGTTGGTGAACAGCTGGCTAACCATCTGCTGACCGACGTCTTCATCCGTGCTGACGCGGGTGACGATAACACCCGCCGCGGTCGAGATAACCAGCGCCGGGATCTGGGCGACCAGGCCGTCACCGATGGTCAGCAGCGTATAGCTTTCCGCCGCGTGGCCCATGTCCATCCCGTGCTGGAGAACACCCACCAGCAGGCCGCCGACGATGTTGATCACCATGATCAGGATCCCGGCGATGGCATCCCCGCGAACGAACTTACTCGCACCGTCCATCGAACCGTAGAAATCCGCTTCCTGGGTCACGTCAGAGCGGCGTTTTTTCGCTTCGTCTTCGCCGATCAGACCGGCGTTCAGATCGGCGTCAATCGCCATCTGTTTGCCCGGCATCCCGTCGAGCACGAAACGCGCGCCCACTTCGGCGATACGGCCCGCACCTTTGGTGATAACCATAAAGTTGATGATCACGAGGATGACGAACACCACGATACCGATGGCAAAGTTGCCGCCGACGAGGAAGTGACCGAAGGCCTCAACCACTTTACCCGCCGCTGCCCCACCCGTATGTCCGTCCATCAGGATGATACGCGTCGAGGCCACGTTCAGCGCCAGGCGCAGCAAGGTAGTGAACAGCAGGATGGTCGGGAACGCCGCAAACTCCAGCGTGCGCTGGGTGAACATCGCCACCAGCAGCACCATAATCGAGAGCGCAATGTTGAAGGTGAAAAGCAGATCGAGGATAAATGCTGGCAACGGCAGCACCATCATCGACAAAATTAGCAGGATGAGAATCGGCCCGGCAAGGATCTGCCATTGCGTCGATTTAATGTTGCTCGGCAGGCGCAACATTGCCACCAGATTAGCCATCAGTGTCCTTCTTGTTCATAAAATCCAGTGCTTCAGGCACCGGAAGATTTTTAGGTTTACCAGGTCGTTGACCGCCTGCCAAACGCCAGCGTTTCAGCTGCCATACCCATGCCAGCACTTCCGCCACGGCGGCGTAAAGCTGACCTGGAATTTGCTGTCCAATTTCTGCATGACGATACAGGGCACGCGCCAGCGGTGGCGCCTCGAGTACCGGCACGCGGTGTTCCGCGCCAATTTCACGGATGCGCAGCGCGATAAGGCCCGCGCCTTTCGCCACCACTTTTGGCGCAGACATTTTGTTTTCGTCGTATTTCAGCGCTACGGAGTAGTGCGTCGGGTTGGTCACGATCACGTCCGCTTTCGGCACATCTTCCATCATGCGACGACGCGCCGCCTGGCGCTGCATCTGGCGAATACGCCCTTTGACGTGCGGGTCGCCTTCGTTCTGTTTGTATTCATCGCGCAGGTCCTGGCGGGACATACGCAGCTTTTTGATGTGGCTATAGATCTGGAAGAACACGTCGAATCCCACCATCGGGATAATGCTGAGCACCACCAGCACCGCACACATTCCCACCAGGTCCATGGCGTTGATCATCGCCGTCAGCGGCGATTCACTGATCAACCGCATCATGTCTGGCCAGTGGAACCAGAGATAAAATCCGGCGGTGCTGCCCATCAGCGTCGATTTGAGGATCGCTTTCAGCAGTTCCGCGCCCGTTTGCGCCGAGAACATCTTCTTAATGCCCGGGAGCGGATTGAGTTTAGAGAATTTGGGCTGCAGCGATTTGCCGCTGAATATCAATCCGCCCAGCATCACGGGCGAGACCAGCGCGACAATCACCACGCCGGAGATCAGCGGCAATAGCGCGATCATGGCGTCTTTGAGCAGCAGAATGATTTGGCTGAGGATCAGATTCTGGTCGTTGACCATACTGTGATCGAAACGCAGGCCAGCCGAGAGCATGCCCGCCAGCCTGCGGGCAAACGACTCCCCTCCCATCCAGATAATGCAAACCCCAACGATTAAAATCAGCAGGGATGTCAGTTCTCGGGATCGGGGGACTTGCCCGTCCTCACGCGCCTTTTCTAGTCGGTGGGGTGAGGGGGCTTCTGTTTTGTCGTCGCTGTCTTCTGACACAGTTCGTACTCTTTGCCCATTTCGTCACGCGTATCATGTCAGAGCCGGGTGGATTCAATGGATGGAAAAGCCTGTAAAACTGGTCGTTTTTATCCTCTTTAAAGTGAAATAACTCGATTCAGATAAACTTTTCGATCTAATTTTAGACCCCAGAGGGTAAAATTTGAATTTGCCGAAACAGGAAAAAGCATCCTGATTTTTTATTTTAAAACACTACAAACACCATTTCCCGCCAATCTAAACAAATCAAATGCAACATAAAAAATACAATTTACATCTTAACAATAATATTTATCAGCACATTTAACATCACTAAGATAATGATTATAGAATTAACTCATAATTGTTGATTTTACTATTTTCGAGAAACCCATTATCATGCAAACAATATCAATTAAGCCACACTTCCGCCTGAGGTAAATATCTTTGTATACTGTCCGTGGAATAATTTTATTTATTGGGATTATTCTCTAAAACAGTGTCTATATGGATTATATTGCTAAGGAACGTCATACCATGAACATCAGGAACAATATCATTTCGGGATCCTTGCTGGCATTAGCCTCAATGAGTGGATTCGCCGCTGAAATGAATGCAGGTACGATTCACTTTACAGGTGAGATAATCGAACCGAGCTGTGTTATCGAAGGCGATGATGGTACAGACAGTACCGTTCCTTTGGGAACCTATCCGACGTCGTTATTTACTGACGTTGGCGTGGAATCTACACTGGTGCCTTTCTCCATTTCACTGAAAGATTGCCCATTAAAAAGCGACGGTCTGCCCTCAGTTCAATTAACGTTCACTGGCACCACTACATTGACGGGGGTAAATAATCTGCTTGATGTAAGCAAAAAAACCACCGCAGGAACGACGGCGGCTTTAGGCGTGGGTGTTGCGGTCAGCCTTGATGGAAAAGATACGAATCTTATCACTATGGACGGTGCTGAAGGTCAGGTTAAAGTGCCACTCACAAATAAGGTAGATGACATTCTTACCACCAATTTCAACGCTCGATATAGGTCATTCACTAAAACAGTCGAAGCAGGCCCTGCAGATGCTGATATGACCGTAAATATTATTTACCGTTAATATTTATACTTTATCCATTCTTGATATCAATTATTTCCCAGAAAATATTGATGTGAATGGGTCTATGTAAGGAAGTCCCAACCTTATGGTGAGCTTGGGATTTCCTTTATTTTAAAAACCGGAACAGGTATTGCCATGCGTATTTTCCCGCTAGCTGTATTGTTAACCCCCGTTATTTTCATCTCCCTAAGCCATGCAGCAGGCATTCAGGTTGGGCGCACGCGAATCATCTATGATGCCGGCAAGAAAGAGATCTCACTACCGCTTATCAATAAAGAAAATGCCCTACCCTGGTTGATACAATCCTGGACCGATACGGGCGATGGAAAAACCCGTGGTCCCTTTATTGTCACCCCTCCACTATTTCGCCTTGAGCCACAGAAAGAACAAAGCCTGAGAATAGCGTGGAATGGCACGGCATTGCCCGAAAACAAAGAATCGTTGTTTTACATGAACGTTCGTACCATTCCCGCCACCGCGGCGGAAGACGACGATAAGAACGTTTTACGACTGATCTACAAAACCCGAATCAAGCTCTTCTGGCGCCCTAAGGGACTGAAAGGCTCGCCGGAGGAGACGTGCCAAAATCTGCGTTTTTCCCGCAGCGGCAAGCAATTGACGATCACCAATGACGGTGCCTTCCACAGCACCTTCGACAGTCTGCTGCTGGGCAGCACAAAAATCGTTAAAGCTGACATGGTCAATCCTCAGTCCAGCGTTCAGATCCCGTTACCGGACACGGCTTCCGGTTCGCAGGTGAGCTGGCGCTGCATCACGGATTACGGCAATGCCTCCTACAAATACGTTTCCAAGCTGGTTCAGGAATAGAACAAAATGGCAAAAGGACTGCATGATGTGTCCCGCCAGCGTTTCTGGCGTCTTAACCCGCTGGTACGTTGTTTGAGTGGTGTTTTACTCGTGACGTCAGTCGGCGCTGAGGCCCGGGAGTACCACTTCGCGCCCTCTTCACTGGAAGGCGACATGCTCTCGCAGCAGAACATCGACCTGTCGCTGTTTTCGCGTGCCAATACCCAACTGCCGGGGGTCTATTCCTCCCGAATCGTGTTCAACGATCGGCGGGCAGGCGATGCCAGTATCACCTATCTCGGTACTAAAAACGGCGAACTGGCACCACAGCTGACGCCGGATATGCTGCGCAACTGGGGTGTGGATATCGATAAGTATCCAAAGCTTGCCGCGCTGGATGCCACGGTTCCTCTGCCTCAACCGCTGGGTAATTACATCCCGCAGGCTTCGGCCACGCTCGATTTCGCCACCATGACGCTGCATCTGAGCATCCCGCAGGCCGCCATAGCCGGGAGTGGCAGAGACTATATCGCCCCTTCACGCTGGGATGACGGTGTCCCTGTCGCGTTCACTGATTATTCGTTTTCCGGCTCACAGAACCAGGACAGTGGCCAAAATACAACAACGAATCAGTATCTTAATATGCGAAGCGGCGCCAATCTCGGCGGCTGGCGCGTGCGCAACTACTCCACGTGGAGTAAAACGGATGACGCCAACAGCTGGGACACGGTCAATACCTACGTACAACATGATATCGATGCGATAAAAGCGCAGTTCACGGGCGGCGAGAGCAGCACTCAGGGTGAAGTGTTCGACAGCCTGCAGTATCGCGGCATCAACGTGGCCTCCGATGAAGAGATGCTACCTTACAGCCAGCGCGGTTTCGCGCCGGTGATTCGTGGTATCGCCAGCTCGAATGCCGAAGTGTCGGTGCGCCAGAATGGGTATCTGATCTATCAGCAGAACGTCGCGCCGGGCGCGTTCGAGATTAACGATCTCTACTCCACCACCAACAGCGGCGACCTGGAAGTGACCGTCAAAGAGGCCGACGGGACCGAGCACCACTTCACCCAGCCTTACTCCAGCATCGCGGTGATGCAGCGGCCTGGACACATGAAATATGAGATCACGGCGGCCCGCTATCGCGCGGACAGCGGCAGCGATCAAAACGAACCGCTCTTTGCTCAGGGAAGTCTAATCTATGGTCTGAACAACAGCATGACGCTGTTTGGCGGACTAACCGCGTCGGATGATTATCAGGCGGTGAACAGCGGCGCGGGTATCGCCCTGGGATTGCTCGGTACCCTGTCAGCGGATGTGACCGCCGCGAAAACGCAGCTCGACAATGGCACCCAGAGCACCGGGCAGTCTTATCGCCTGCTCTACTCCGGTAAAATTGATACCACTGACACTAACTTTACCCTTGCCAGCTATCGCTACTCCACCAGCGGCTACTACAGCTTTGCCGATGCCAATCAGAAATACGATGAGCACGAAGAGGATCTGCTGTTCCATTACAACAAGCGTAACCGCATTCAGGCCAGCGTCAGCCAGAACATCTCCGGCGTCAGTTTTTATCTTAATGGCTATCAGCAGGATTACTGGCATACCTCACAAAAAGAACGAAGTGTCTCAGCGGGCCTGAACACTGTCGTTGAAGGCATAAGCCTTCATGTGGCGTACACCTACAGCAAAACAGACGATGATCGGAGCGATCAGATGGTCTCTTTCGGCTTTAGCATGCCGCTAAGCCGCTTCCTGCCGCGCGCCTGGAGCAGCTATAACCTGAGCAACAGCAAACACGGCTATACCCGCCAAAGCCTGGGGCTCAACGGAACACTGCTGGATGACGAGCGCCTGAGCTACTCGCTGCAGCAAAGCCATTCGAATCACGATGGCGATGACACCAGCAGCCTGTACGGCAGCTATCGCTCGCAGTACGCCAATATGAATGCCGGGTATTACTACTCCTCCGATAATTCCCGACAGCTAAGCTACGGTGTGAGCGGTGCCGTGGTTGCGCACCCGCATGGGGTCACCCTCGCCCAGCCGCTGGGCAGCCAGTTCGCTATCGTCAACGCGAACCACGCGTCAGGCGTGCGTTTCCAGAACCAGCGCGGCATTCAGACCGACTGGCAGGGCAATGCGGTGATTCCGTCCCTGAGTCCGTATCAGGAAAACAGCATCCGTGTTGATACCACCAGTCTGCCGGAAGATGTCGATACGACCGAAACGGAGGTCACGGTTATCCCTTCCCGTAATGCCGCGGTCGTGGCGAATTTCGATGCCCATGTAGGCTATCGCGTCCTGATCACGCTCATGCGCCCGGATGGCAAAACGGTACCTTTCGGCGCCATCGTTACCGCCCTCTCGCCAGTTATCAGCGGTATCGTTGATGATAAGGGCACTGTTTACCTGGCAGGGGTCTCTGACACCGTTCAGTTAAGCGTGAAATGGGGAAGTGCAGCGGATCAGCAATGCACCGCCCATGTCTCTCTCGGTGCGGCAGTACAGGCTTCAAATCCGGCGGGAATTCGCTCCGTCAATGCCCTTTGTCAGCAGGAACCACAACATGTTAATTAATTCAATTTCACGTTTTTTTTCAGGAGTGTTGTTCCTGTGCCTCTGCATTCCTGTTTCGGCGCAAGCCGTGACGATTTTGCACAACTGTTTTGTCCCTGTGGATTACCACATCGCATACGACCGTGATCTCACGACGAATGAAAATCTGGCTGGTCACGACGTTGATGTTCCGGGACATCTGGTTGCAGAGAGTACGGTCATGGAGGCTAATTGTACTTGCCCTTCTTCAATGGATGAGACAATTGCGGTCAAGGAATTAACATTGGCAGGAAGCCCGCTTCCGCCGGGAAGCGACGACTATGGTTATCTCACCGATAAGTTTGATATTGACGTTGGGGGGTATGACGATGCGATCAATTCTCCTGACGGATCGGGGTTACACCCGTTAAGCATAAATCAATATCCAACCCCCATCGCTTCGATGTCAAAATTTGCGGACAATAGAATTGTCCCAGAAAACACAAACAGCGTATGCAGCGAAAGCACTCGTCCGGAGAAGTCTCCCCCTGCAAAACGCCAGTTCCGCTGGAACGTCATGAATGCCACGTTTCACATTAAAAAACCGATTCTCGGCAAAGAGATTATTCCCCCTACCCTGGTGGTTCAGAACTATGCCTGCCTCTATTACGATACTGGGAGCTGTGATGCTGCAAGCGCACAACTGGTATCCAACATCTGGCTCAGCGGATCCCTTTCCGCTCCCCTCAGTTGCACAATCAACGAAGGCAGCACCATCGAGGTCGATTTTGGCAACATCGTCAGCAAGCAGTTCAAAGTCAAAGGTGTTATGCCGCAGGGCTATACGCTGAAAAACGTGGACATCTCCTATCACTGTGACGATAACGCCGTGGGGAATGATAACCGCATTAAACTGACGCTCAGCGCCGATCAAGGTGTCGTTGACAGCAGCGATCCGCTAATAGCCAAAATGCTGGGCCGGGATGACGTCGGGGTCAGAGTATTTACTGAAAGCGATAAGGATGTCGCACTCGACGGCAGCTACGAGTTTCCGGTCACCATGGACGAGCAGGGAAATGGTTCAGTGAAGATCAAAGCGGCGCCCGTGAGCACAACCCGTGCCACGCCGGAACCGGGTAAATTTGAAGGGAACGTGACGGTAAAAATGGATTTGCGATAAAGGCTCCTCAGGCTGCGCACGCAGCCTGAGAAAACCTCGCCGGGATTAGAAGCCGAGACTGTCCAGCAGATCGTCCACCTGATCCTGGCTGGCTACCACGCCCGCCTTGGTGGTGTCGAGCTGCGGGCCATTGAGCAGGCTTTCGTTCTCGCGTTTCGGACGCGCCGCAGGCTCTGGCATATTCTCCAGCAGCACCATCAGCAGCTGACGTTCGATCTCCTGAATCACATCCATCATGCGCTTGATCACCTGACCCGTCAGGTCCTGGAAATCCTGCGCCATCATGATGTCCAGCAGCTGCGCGTTGGTGAAGCTGGTGTGTCCCGGGACATCGCCCAGATACTGACGGGTATCCGTCACCAGCTCACGGGCATCCGCGAGTTCGATTGGGTTTTCGAACCACTCGTCCCAGCGTTTGCTCAGGGCTTTCGCCCCCTTTTCCATCTCGTCCTGGTGCGGTTGAGAGGCTTCAACGCTGTTCAGCGCGCGTTCTGCCGCCTGAGCGGTCATCTGCACAACATAGTCGAGACGGTCGCGCGCATCGGGGATGGCTTCTGCCGCTTCGGCAATCGCCTGATCTAAGCCCAGCTCGCGCAGGCTGTCGCGTAACATACGCGTCAGGCTGCCGATACGGACAATAATCTCATTGGCCGAATGTTCCTCGACCGGTTTCATAGCAGGTTTTATCATCACCAGCACCTCACATGCCGAGTTTCTCGAAGATTTTGCCGAGTTTCTCTTCCAGAATCGCCGCCGTAAATGGTTTCACCACATACCCGCTTGCGCCCGCCTGTGCTGCCGCAATAATGTTCTCTTTCTTCGCTTCTGCTGTCACCATCAGAACCGGAAGAGCGGACATTTTGCCGTCAGCGCGAATCGTTTTGAGCAGATCCAGACCGTCCATATTTGGCATGTTCCAGTCAGAGATCACAAAATCAAAGCCACCGGCCTGTAATTTGTTGAGGGCGTCAACGCCATCTTCTGCTTCTTCAACGTTATTAAAACCTAGCTCTTTCAGCAGGTTGCGCACGATACGACGCATGGTGGAAAAGTCATCCACAACCAAAAATCTGAGCTCTTTGTCCGCCATAAAAACCTTCTCCTCGTTAAATACGTATTGCCTGTCCGGCACTGATTTTCGCCAGCATCTGCTGGCTTACCTGGCTAAGATCGACCACTTCGCTCACGCCACCCATATTGATGGCCTCGCGCGGCATGCCGAACACCACACAACTTGCTTCATTCTGCGCAATCGTCCAGGCGCCAGCCTGGTGCATCGCGAGCATTCCGGCGGCGCCATCGTTGCCCATCCCCGTCAGGATCACCCCAACGGCGTTGCGCCCCGCATGTTTCGCCACCGAATGAAACAGCACATCCACAGACGGACGGTGCCGGTTAACCGGCGGACCGTCATGAATTTTGATTTGATAGTTAGCGCCACTGCGCGCCAGCTCCATATGCTTGTCGCCCGGTGCGATATAGGCGTGACCCGGCAGAACACGTTCACCGTCTTCCGCCTCTTTCACGCTAATCTGGCATAGCTTATTCAGGCGCTCAGCGAACGAACGGGTAAAGCCTGGCGGCATATGCTGGGTAATAAGAATACCCGGGCTTGAGAGCGGCAATGGCTGGAGTACATGGCGAATTGCCTCTGTTCCTCCGGTTGACGCGCCGATCACCAGCAGTTTTTCCGAACTCAGCAGCGGACCGGCCTTCAACGTCGCAGGGACGGCCGCAGGGGTGTGCGCCGTCAGTTTGGCGCGCGACGCGGTGCGGATCTTCTCGGCGATCATCTCGCTGTAGGCAAGCATCCCTTCGCGAATGCCCAGCTGCGGTTTGGTGACAAAATCCACCGCTCCCAGCTCCAGCGCGCGCAGGGTAATTTCTGAACCTTTCCCGGTCAGCGAGGAGACCATCACCACCGGCATGGGACGCAGACGCATCAATTTCTCAAGGAAATCAATCCCGTCCATGCGCGGCATTTCGACGTCCAGCGTCAGCACATCGGGGTTAAATTTCTTAATTAAATCCCGCGCGACGAGCGGATCGGGCGCAGTCGCCACCATCTCCATGTCGCTATGGCTATTGATAATTTCAGTCATGATCTGGCGCATCAACGCGGAATCATCGACAGACAACACCCTGATCTTACTCATGCTTTTTCCTTACTCAGCGCATATACCGTCTGGCCGCGCAGAACAAATTCGCGGGCGAGGTTGCTGAAGTTCTCCGAATGCCCGGCAAACAGCAAGCCATCGGGCTTGAGCAGCGGAGCAAAACGGCGCAGGATCTCCTGCTGCGTCGTTTTATCAAAATAAATCATTACGTTACGGCAAAATATCGCGTCGAAAGGACCCGGTACGTTGTACTGTTTATCGAGCAAATTGACCGGAGCGAACTCCACGCAATTCGCCAGCTCCTGACGCACGCGAACCAGCCCTTCATGCGGGCCTGTGCCGCGCATGAAGTAACGCTGCAGCTGCTGCGGCGACAGGGTTTTCAGCTCGTCCTGGCGATAGACGCCGTTGCGCGCTTTCTCCAGCACTTCGGTGTCGATATCGCTGGCATACACCTTCCAACGGCCGGGCGCCATGCCCAGCGTATCGGCAAGGGTAATCGCCAGCGAGTAAGGCTCTTCGCCCGTCGACGCCGCCGCGCTCCAGACACGATATTCTCCGCTACGACGGCGGGCATGTTCCGCCAGTACCGGGAAGTGGTGACCTTCGCGGAAAAATGCCGTCAGGTTCGTGGTCAGCGAGTTGATAAAGGCCTGCCACTCGGCGCTGTTAGGGTTTGCCTCCAGCATGCCCAGATAACGACCAAAATCATCAAGCTCCAGGGTGCGTAAGCGCCGGACCAGTCGGTTGTAGACCATGTCTCGCTTATGGTCGGCAAGCACAATCCCTGCACGCTGGTAAATCAACTGACATATCCGACGAAAATGCGCGTCGGACAGCGCGAGGCGCTGGGTCATTTGCTGCAATAATGACGATTGCCCCGAGGGGTTTGGTGAGGTCATAGCGCCTTCTTTATCACTTTCAGGTTACAACTGGCACGGCCTGTGACCGCCCGACTTCTGCTACTTTTTCGACTTGCTCTTTTACGTTAAAAACGGCGACCAGACCCGTCAGATGATCGGCCTGGTTGGCGAGCTGGTCGGTAGCGGCAGCCGCTTCTTCAACAAGAGAAGCGTTCTGTTGCGTTACCTGATCCATCTGCGTCACGGCCAGTGCGACCTGTTCGATGCCGCGACGCTGTTCGTCTGAGGCGGAAGCAATTTCGCCCATAATGTCGTTTACACGCGTCACCGAGGTGACAATTTCCGTCATCGTGTGGGCAGCGGTATCCACCAGCTGAGAACCCTGTTGCACCCGAGAGACGGACTCTTCAATCAATACCTTGATCTCTTTCGCCGCGTTCGCGCTGCGGCTGGCGAGATTGCGCACTTCGCCTGCCACTACCGCAAAACCACGGCCCTGTTCACCGGCACGCGCCGCTTCAACGGCGGCGTTCAATGCCAGAATGTTCGTCTGAAACGCGATACCGTCGATCACGCTAATAATGTCGCCAATTTTCTGCGAGCTGGTGGCGATCTGCTGCATGGTGCTGGCCACATGCGACGCCTGATCCCCGCCCTTCTTCGCCGTTAAAGCCGCCTGTTTCGCCAGGTCCGATGCCTGCCGGGCGTTGTCGGCGTTCTGACTGACGGTGGCCGTCAGCTCTTCCATACTGGCCGCCGTTTGCGCCAGAGACGCAGCCTGCTGCTCAGTACGGGACGACAAATCGTTGTTCCCCGCCGCGATTTCGGAAATACCGGTGTGCATCGCATAGCTACCCTGTCGCACATCGGTCACCGTTTCGCGAAGCGATCCTTGCATCGCTTTCAGGCTGGCAAAAATGGCCGAAATTTCGTTCTTACCAAACACCGCCACCGGACGCGCCAGGTTGCCTTTGGCGATGCTGTCAAAATGGCTGCTGATAATCGCCAGCGGCAGGACGATCATCTTGCGCGACCAGAGCAGCGCCCCGCCGGTGAGGAGCAGCGCCAGAATCACCACGGTGGCGAAAATCACCCCCGACATGTGATAGCTGGTGCGGCTGTCGCTGCTCGCCTCTTCAACGAACTGGTTCATATCCTGCTGCCAGGCGTTAAAGCTTTTATCAAACGCGGCCTGGGAGTCCTGCACCGGTGCCGTCAGAAAATCTGACAGCTGGTTGTTCTCAAGCCAGGTGGCCTGATGCTCCAGATCGCTATGCCACTGGCTATAGCCCTTTTGCATCTCGGCTTTCAGCGCTTTGGCTTTGTCGCTGAGCGCCTCCTGCGCGCCGAAGGCGTTAAACTGCGCTTCGGCCTGTTTCAGGCTGTTACGCGCGGTGGTCATCAGCGCCTTGATGTCATCAGGCGGATAACTTAATGCCGTTAATGTGCCCGCTTTATTCAGCGCGGTGCTGGCCTGCAAAAGCACCGCGCGGGTTTGCGCGAGCGAGGAGCGCTGCTGATTACTCGTCTCAACTTCCTGTAAGTTCTGATAGCCATCGCGAAAAGCCCAGAAAGACAATCCATTACTGCCAACTTGCAACACACCGCAAAGGATCAGAATCAAAAACAGTGTGGTCGAGATACGAATACGATTTAACATCCACGCTCCCATCAAGCGGTCATTAGCCGCGGTTAAATGTCAGTCAAAATGTTTCCCAGTTTTCTTCTTGTCCGGCGGCCTGCGCGCGGGTGTTGTTCATCCTTGCGGCAGGCGCGGCCCCGGCAGAGACTGCCCGGGACGCCACCGTATTTTGTGGTCCAGAGGTAAGGCGAAACGCCGAGACGGCCATCTTCAGACGGCTCGCCTGGTCTTCCAGCGCAGCGGCCGCGGCCGCGGACTCCTGCACCAGCGCGGCGTTTTGTTGTGTGACGCGATCCATTTCGGACACCGCCAGCGCCACCTGGTCGATCCCGCGACTCTGCTCATCGGATGCAGAGGCGATTTCGCCCATAATGTCGGTCACGCGCGTCACCGCGTTGACGATGTCGTTCATGGTTTCACCCGCGCTTTCAACCAGCACGGAGCCGGTATCGACGCGCGCGACAGAATCTTCAATCAGGGATTTGATCTCTTTTGCCGCGTTGGCGCTGCGGCTCGCCAGGTTGCGCACTTCCCCGGCGACGACGGCAAAGCCACGCCCCTGCTCGCCCGCACGCGCCGCTTCAACGGCGGCGTTCAGGGCGAGGATGTTGGTCTGGAAGGCAATCCCGTCGATCACGCTGATGATATCGGCGATTTTTTTCGAGCTGCCGGCGATCTCGTGCATGGTTTTCACCACGCCATCCACCACCTTGCCGCCGCGCTGCGCGGTTTCGGAAGCGCTTTCAGCCAGATGCGCCGCCTGACGGGCGTTATCGGCGTTTTGCTTAACGGTCGCGGTGAGTTCTTCCATGCTGGCGGCGGTCTCTTCCAGGGCAGAGGCCTGCTCTTCGGTACGCGAGGAGAGATCGTTATTGCCCATGGCGATTTCGCTGGTGCCGGTGTAGATCGCATCCGATCCCTGACGCACGTTGGTGACGGTGTCGGTCAGAGAGCGCTGCATGTGATCGACGCTGCCCGCCAGCTCGGTGATTTCGTTACGACCGGAAATCACCAGCGTTTTGGTCAGGTCGCCACTGGCGATTTCACGAATGTGACCAATCACCCGCGCCAGCGGGTTGAGCAGAATGGCGCGGATGCCGTACCACACGCCGACCAGCACGATCACCAGCGCGAGGGCCAGGATCGCCATCTGCCATTTGGCAAAGTGGTAGTCGCTTTTGCTTTCGTTGAAGGCCGCGAGGTACTGCTCGCTGCTGGCGGTAGCGTATTCGCTCAGCGCTTTGCCGAGGGCGTTTTGCATCCCCTGCGTCGGCTGGGCGAAATAGGCGTCCATATTGCCGTTTTCGAGGAACTGGGTCAGTTCAGCCAGTCCGGCAGCATAGGCCGTGTATTTTTCGTCAATGTTTTCGCTCGCCTGCACCATGGAAGGCAGCGGCGTAATCTTTTTGAAGGCGTCGTAGTGTTTCGCGGCATCGGCCAGGGTCGCGCGCGCATTTTTCAGCAGATCGGTTTTAGCGCTGCTCTGCTGATTGTTCGGGTCCATCATCATGCGGGCGGAAGAGCGGCTCAGGTTGATACGCGTTTGCAGCATCAGATCCCAGGTCGACGTCAGCTCACTCTGCTGGAGACGTAAATCATTGGAAACAGCAAAACTCTGCTGGTTATTTTTTAAGGATGAGAAAAACAGCCCACCGGAAATAAGCTGAAGAAGTGCGAAAATGACCAGCACCATCATCAGCATTGTGACAACGCGGATACGGTTCAACATACAACACCTTCTCTAAGAATTATTAGTGGTGTTATCGGCACAGGCTGCGGGAACTTTACATTTGCGAAAGGGAAAAACGTCGGCTCAGAATGCGACGTCGACAATCAGGGTGTCGGAGTAGGTTCCGGCGGGAGGTGTGGTCTGGCTGGTGAGCACTTTGGCGGTGTAGTTATAGGTGCGCAGAAGCCCGTCAGTACTGACCTGTGATGAGGTGGCGCTCGTCCAGCGCTCGGTTCCGCTGCCGCCCCAGCGGTTGCTGGTCGCCTCTTTATAAATGTCGTAATTAATATAATTACCGTTGCTTACCATTCGGCGCACGCCATTCGAGGCATTGGCACCATTGTTGATGCCGATGGTGTAGGTGCTGCCCTTGGTGCAGGTGACGGAAATGGCCTGCGAGACGGTGGGAAAATTTTGCACCAGCGGCGCGCTGTTAAAGTTGACGTTTGGCGTGGTCATCGCGCTGCAATCGTTGGTGACGTTCATGTTGAGCGTAATGCTGGTGGTGGCGGTGCCGGTTTGCGGCGTGAGGCAAAGTCCGACGGCCCCGACGGAACAGACGTTGTAGTTAATGCTAAAGGTCAGCACCACCTGATACGGCCCCGCCGTCACGTTTTGCCCCGCAACCGTGCGGAAATAAAGAGGGATGTTGTACTGCTTGGCCCCCAGCAGGTTGAGCAGCGTGGCGCCGCTCCAGGTATAGGCTTTGGCGATTTGCACTTCGCTGCTGCCGGAACAGCCCGACAGTCCGCACAGCCGGGTGGGAATGACATCGGTGATGGTCGCATTGTCCGTGCGTTTCATGGTCGCGCGGCTGTTGGCTGAGACGGTCGCGGCGGTGTAGTTCAGGGTCACGGAGTCATTGGTGATGAGGTTCAGGATCGCATCGCAGCTCACCACCAGCGTGCCGGTGGTTTCGACTTCGCCCGTGCCGCTCAAGGCAAACGACGTCACGCTGCCGAAATTCGCATTGACGGTGCTGATGTTACACACCGCCCAACTGCCGCCCGAGAACATCAGCAGCATCAGGGCGATCAGCAGGCGTTTCACGGGGCCTCCCGGCAGGTCAGCGGCCCGAAGGTTTGCAGCTTGTGATCCGGATTCGCGCCGATGGTCAGGGTGGCGTAACAGCGTTTCCCCTCCGGCAGAATCACTTCCAGCGGGTTCACGGTGTTGAGATTCTCCAGCCAGGCGATGCCGTCATACCCGACCACCGCCGTGCTGCGCGCCGCGCGTTTCACCTGGCTCCCGACGGGGATCGCCTCCCCTTGCGGATCGTGCAAAATCACGCTCGCCACCCGCTCCTGCTCCATCGGGAAATCCACCAGATAACCGCTGTGACGGCGAATGGCGACGCGGCGCTCCGTCTCTTTAAGCCGCGTATCGGCGGGTAGATTGAGCGTGTTGATGCTGTAGCTCGCCGGGTAGTAGGCCGATACGCCGCTGACCAGCAGATAGCCGTTGTGATTGGTTTTGCCGACCGGCTGGTTTTCGTAGTTGACCGGCACGTCCGGGTGGCCGTCGGTGCTGATCACCACGAAGGCGTCGTTGATTTTATTGGCAGCAAACAGCTCGTTGTCCATCAGGACGATCGAGCCCATCGCCTCGCCCCACCAGGTCATCATGTCCTGCTCGCCGTATCCCCCGCCCTGCACTTCAATATTGTTGTTGCGCCAGCCCAACGTCGCCTGCTGATAGTTTTGCGATCTCGACTGATTCGCCCACGCCATATTCCAGCTCAGTCCGCCGTCGGACGGCATCGAGTGGTTGTAGTTGATGCGCTGAGTGCTGCCGGAATCCGGCGTGTTTTCGAAAGTGACGGCAGCGCTGTCCCGCTCGCCTATCGGAATTTGCAGGGACATCGCCACCGTCCAGTCGCCGCGCTGCTGATCGCGGCTGGCGGCGAGATAAATACTGCTGCTTCCCCACAGATTGCGGCTCCAGGAGAGGTTCAGCAGCTCGGTTTTCTGGCTGTCAAAACTCTCCACGCCAATCCACGCCGCGCCGATATTGCCGTAGTTACCGAGATTAAAGGTGAGCGAATACTGGTCGGTATTGCGGCTCAGGCTGGCGATGGGCTGATCGTGCTCATCATAGATAGTCGGCTGGTCGTAGAGCGCCAGGTTGCCGTATCCGCGATCGCGCCGGGAGTGCTGCGTCGCGAGGCTAAAGGCGCTGGTGCTGTACTGATAGCCCCAGTTGATCTGCCCGCCGTCGTCGCCTCGCATTCGGCTGTGGGTGTATGAGCCGTTGACCACGCCGAGCTGCCCCAGTTTGACCACCGTTCCCGCCCCGCCGAGGGCCAGCTCTTCTGCCGCTTCGCCGTGCCCTTCCAGCGTCAGCCAGTCGGTTAAGCCGTAGCGGTACGAGCCACTGCCCGCCGCCGGGCCGTAGTCAAAATTCTTGATGCCGTAGCTGCGACGCAGACTCCCCAGCGTCACCGCCCCGTCGCTCAGCCCCTGCTTGAGGAGATCGCTGGTGACATAGAACGGCATGGTGGTGCTGACCTGGCGCCCGAGCGCATCGGTGGTGATCAGCACCGCGTCCCCTGCACCGTTGATGTAGGGCAGATTAGTCAGGGTGAACGGGCCGGGCTGGAGCTGCGTCGAGCCGGAACGGTAGCCGTTGATGAACAGATCCACCGATGTCGGCACCGCCGCTTCGCCGGAAAACTCCGGCAGCGGCCAGGTGACCAGGTCCGGGCGCAAGGAGAAGTCGCGCCCGTAGCTGATCCCGCCCATGCGTACGCTGCTGCTCCAGCTTAACGCATCGCTGATCACATCCCCGGCGGTCCAGGTGGTCGCGTCGTCTTCATTGGTGATCATCACCGTGGTGTCGTAACGGACGTACCCTTCCTGCTGGCCCGAGTCGCCGGCAAAACTTTTGCGCGTGTACCCGGTTGAAGAGAGCGACCCGTTTTCATTGAAATAGCGGAACTCGTGCCAGAGCGAGGCCTGGCCGCCGATGTGTTCCGTGTGATTGGTGTAGAGATCGTAATTGAGCAGCGCGCCCCTGCCATACTGGGGCTTGCTCTGGGCGGTCTGTCCGCCGAAGGGCGTGACCCGAGTCGATACCCAGTCGCGCGGGACGCTCAACAGCAGGCGCTGGGCGGCACTGTCATACTCCACGCGCACATGCGCCAGCCGGGAGAGATCGACTTCGCCGTTCGGCACCTGTTCCGGCGGCAGACCGGCGCGCAGCAGATCGGCGCTGGAGATAAAAAAAGTCCCGTTGCGCTGCGTGACGGGGACCACCAGGCCGGTGTCGTAGTGGTTGATCACCACCGAAAGCTGAAACACGGCCTCGCTGTTGAGCGCCTGCGCATCCGGCGGGGGCGGTAAACTGTCATCACCGTTTTCGGCCCAGGCGCTGGTCGTCACGCAAAGCAGGATGATCATCGCCGGTTTCAGTGGGCGGGCGCCGACTGCCATTGCGCGTTCCCGGCGTTAATTTGCGCACTCATCTGGCTGGCCTGATGCACGCCTGCCGGCAGCGGCCAGCTGCGGGTGCTGTCCGGGAGGACGTAGCCCAGCAGGCCGTCGGCGATGGTCCGCTTGTCGAGCACCACCTGGCTCAGACGGACGTGGACATCGCCCCGATTGCGTACCTGCAGCGCGGGTTTACCGTCCTCCTGCACAATTTTCCAGCTCAGGTTTTGTGGCTCCGCCAGGGCGTGATGCGCCCCCTCTTTGATTGTCGGGATGCCCTGGCCGTAGACGAACAGCGGAATGGAGTAGCGCATCTGGATTTTGAGGCCGATTTCGGGACGGGATTTGTCGCCGGGCTGGGGGATTTCGTCGACGATAATGCGGTAGGCTTGCTCGACGCCCATCGGAACGTCGTTCTGTTTGATCAGACGAATCAGCTGCTTGCCGTCTTTGCCAATGGTGACAATCGGTGGGCTGGCGACCACATCCTGCTGAGCGGTGTAGCGCTCGAAACCGTTCTCCTGCTTCCAGCGCATAATGCGCACCTGCATGATGGTGGCGCTGTTACCCTGATTCTGGATCCACAGCTCAGTGGCTTTAGTATCCGCCGAAAGCCAGGGGTCGATCGGCCACAGCAGAATGGTCGCCGCCGCATTGGCCCTCCCCGTCATCACGGCCAGGACGGCCCACATCCCCAGTACGCCATAGCGAATAGATGATGCCTTCATTGACCTTCTCCCTTAGATCACCATGACAAGGTCACAGTGAGTTGATCTGAATAGGTGCCAGCCGGGCTAAACCCCGTCAGCAGCGCCACACCAAACAGCGGCAGCGCAATATTGTTGCTATTGGTATAGGTCACCGGCACCGCCTGATTGACCCCGATCTCACTGTTAGCCGCCAGCGAACTGCTGCTGTACAGGCGGTAGGCCACCATTTCCGTACCGCTGGCCCGCTGCATCCTGCGCACCGAAGAGTAGTGCTGCCCGCCGTCGATGCTCATGCTCAGGGCGACGTTGGGCGTGCAGGCGATCGACAAGGAGCCGTTCGGCACAAAGCTGGTGCTGACCTGCCCGGTCGCAACGCCGGATCGCGTACCGAAGTTAAGCGTCCCGAGCACGCCGCCGGTGCCTGTTGTCACCGAACAGCCCGGCACGATCGTCGCCGACACCTGAAACGACTGCGAGGTGACCGCGTGCGCCGTTCCCACTGCCGCTACCCCGGCGATGAGCACAAATAAAAGGCGCAGTTTTCCCTCTGCGATTTTTCGCAGACGTGAGATGACATCGGTCATTTCCGGCGCTGGAACTAGTAGGTCACGCTGACGTTAATGGTGTCCGTATAGGTTCCCGGTACCACGGTGACGCTGTTTCCGCCCCCGGTAATTCGGCCATACAGGGTGTAGCTGTCGACGCCGCCTGCGGTGGAGGCCACCGGGAGCGGTGCGTTGTTGGCGATCACGTTGTTAAATCCGCTGTCGCTAAACAGGCTGTAGGCCACACCCTGCGCGGTGTTGGCGGTATTCACCAGGTAGCGCGCAGGCGTGCCCGGCGTGCCAACAACGGTGCCCGGTGCGGTGGAGTTGGTGTTTCCGGTGATCGCCACCGTATAGCTGGCGGTCGTACACTGGATGGTGAAGGTGTTCCCTCCGCTGGCACCCGCTAACTGGGTGGTGAGGGTGGAGAAAGTGGCGGGATGGGTCCCGAAATCGAGGCTACCGAAATTGATGCCGTTTTGAGTCGGAGAGCCGTTGATCAGACAGCCGTTGGTTAATGTCAACGTGGCACCGATGGTTCCGCTGCTGGTCACCGCCATCGCCTGCTGCGCCGCGAAAATCAGCATGCCGCCCGTACAGATCAGAAGGAGTTTACTTTTCATTTACAGCCCTCCAGAAAGTGTTGCCCTTCGTATTTTATTTATACCACTCAATCTGTTAGCACCACTTAACATTCCCAATCAGCGCTTATTGAGAATTTAGTTTATGGATCGCGGTTCAACCACCAGGGCAAATGGACCTCATACCTTTGCCCTATTGATGTTTTATTCCAATTTAAAACAATAAGTTACATGTTGGGTGATAGGTTTGAACACCGCTTTGTTGAGGATATATTCACAATAATGTGATTAGCGTCACAATATATCGCTCGCCCGTTAGCAACAAAATTAATAAAACTTAAAAATTTGTTGTATCTGCATTCGCTTTACTTCAATTTATGCGATGAATGTATTTGTGCGCTGAAATAAAAAAAACATATGACTCAGCGCACTGATGACAACTTAGGCGCATAAACAGAGGGTCTTTTTTCGTGGCAAGTGCAAACAAACTCACGCTCTTCATCGTGATTTTCATGCTGGCGGGTATTCTTTCAGGGGCAGTCATTCACGAGTACGCGTCTGCCGACGCTATCGCGACCTGGGCAGACAACATCACACTCCTCACCGATATTTTCCTCCGACTGATCAAAATGGTGATCGCTCCGCTGGTGTTCAGCACACTGACGGTGGGCATTATGAAGCTCGGTGAAACCTCCACCATTGGCCGCGTCGGCGGGAAAGCGATGGTTTGGTTTATCAGCTCCTCGGTGCTATCCATATTGGTCGGTCTGTTTATTGTCACCCTGGAACAGCCCGGCACGGGCCTGAACCTGACGATCCCTGCGGGCTCTGTCGACACCGGGCTGGCGGTCAGCGGGATGTCGCTGAAGGGGTTCCTGTCGCACACACTTCCGACCAGTATTGTCGGCGCGATGGCGAATAATGAAATTCTGCAGATCGTGGTCTTCTCAATGTTCTTCGGCATCGGCGGTGCGTCCCTGGGCGAGAAGTTCAACGCCCCGCTGGTCGCCGCGCTGGACGTGGTCTCGCATATCATGCTGAAGGTGACCGGCTACGTGATGTACGTTGCGCCGCTGGCGATTTTCGCCGCCATCTCTTCGGTCATCGCCACCCAGGGGCTGGGCATTTTGCTCAACTACGCCTCGTTTATCGGCGGATATTACGTCGCTATTCTGCTGACCTGTCTGGTGCTGCTGGCGGTGGGCTATATGGTGCTGAAAAAAGAGGTTTTCCGTCTGGTCAGCATGCTGAAAGATCCGGTGCTGGTGGCCTTTACCACCAGTAGCTCAGAGGCCGCTTACCCGAAAACGCTGGAGCAGCTCACCCGCTTTGGCTGCTCGCGCAATATCGTCTCCTTCGTCCTGCCGATTGGTTACTCCTTCAACCTGGTCGGCTCAATGGTCTATTGCTCCTTTGCGTCGATGTTTATCGCCCAGGCTTACAATATTCATCTGAGCTTTGCCGAAGTGACCGTCCTGATGCTCACGCTCATGCTGGCCTCAAAAGGGATCGCCGGTGTCCCGCGTTCCGCGCTGGTGGTGCTCGCCGCGACTATCCCGAGTTTCAACATTCCGGTTGCGGGGATTTTGCTGCTGATGGGGATCGATCACTTCCTCGATATGGGCCGCTCGGCGATTAACGTACTGGGCAACGGGATCGCCACCGCGATGCTGGCGCAGAATGAGGGCTTGCTGGAAGAAGAGCCAGAGCTGGTGGAGCAGGAAGCGTAAGGCATAAAAAAAGCCGGGTGGCGCTGACGCTTACCCGGCCTGTTTTTTTAATCTGAATTTACTTCCCACATTTTCCTGATACCCATCTCATCATTTTATTTATTCATCCAACAAATTTAAAAAAATTATTCATATACAACAATAATAATTTAAAGCGCACATGATTAATTATTTAATCATTAACGGACAATAACTCTAACTTATTGACCCCAGTCAAAAAAGAAAAAACCACGACAGTGTATCCCCTACTCTTTCTTATATTGTCCGATGCTGTACTACCTGAAACATTTTCGCTCTGCCACACTGCCGTTTATTTCCATCCGGTTTTCATTAACAACAGGGAAGAGATATGTCATTACATGGACTGCGTTTTACACTGGAAGTCGAGGGTCTGGCGACAAATACTTTTGCCGTGGTCAGGTTCGGATTAACTCAGAACTACTCCTCACCCTTTGTTCTGGAAGTGGATGTTGCAAGCGATTCATTTAATCAAACGGCCGAACAACTGCTGGAGAAAAATGCCACTTTGACCATCTGGCAAGGGTCGCAGGCGCTACGTTATGTCAGCGGTACTGTTGCAGCCTTCGGAATGAAAGAAAACAACGGCTGGCAGATGCAATACCATTTGCGTATCCATCCTCCTCTTTGGCGCAGCGCTCTGCGGCAAAATTTCCGCAGTTTTCAGCAGCAGGACATTCAGACTATTTCTGCCCTTCTCCTTAATGAAAACGGCATCACCGACTGGAAGCCCGTATTTTACGAAGATCATCCGACGAGAGAGTTTTGCGTTCAGTACGGGGAGAGCGACTTCGCCTTTCTCGCTCGCTTGTGGTCAGAAGAAGGTATTTTCTTTTACGACAAAATGGCAAAAGACGGTCCGGCCCAAACACTGACTCTCTGTGATGGCGTGGCCGGATTATCCACTGCAGGTAGTTTCCCTTTTAATCCAAATACCACCACAGAAGTTTCCACTGAATGTATCAGCGCCTTTAGCTATCAGGCTCAGATTCGCCCTTCTTCCGTCGAAACGCAGGACTATACCTTCAAAGTCCCTCAGTGGCCGGGATATTACGGGCAACCCGGGGAAAATCTGAACGTGCAATACACACAGTATGAAATTTTCGATTATCCGGGTCGCTTCAAAGATGAACAACATGGGCAGGATTTTGCCCGCTATCAGATTGAAGGCTTGC
Source organism: Lelliottia sp. EB106-05-01-XG201 (assembly GCF_058791735.1). Classification (NCBI taxonomy): domain Bacteria; kingdom Pseudomonadati; phylum Pseudomonadota; class Gammaproteobacteria; order Enterobacterales; family Enterobacteriaceae; genus Lelliottia; species Lelliottia sp. EB106-05-01-XG201. The sequence continues at coordinate 1,875,934 of NZ_JBYTDV010000001.1, read as the reverse complement.
GTAACAATGCAGAAACGGCCACCTGTGCCAGCAACTCACCCACCTTGTCGCCTGGCGTCATCTTCACCCTCACTGGGCATCCTGTACAAACGCTCAACCGCGACTGGCAGGTGGTAAGCAGCATGTTGAACGGCGAACAACCGCAGGCCCTGCATGGAAGTCAGGGCAATGGCACCACGCTGAACAACCTGTTTGCGGTCGTTCCGGCAGATAAAACCTGGCGTGCGAACCCGTTACCAAAGCCGAAAGTGGACGGACCGCAGAGCGCAGTGGTCACAGGCCCAGCGGGGGAAGAGATCTTCTGCGATGAGCATGGGCGCATCCGCGTGAAATTCCGCTGGGATCGATATCACGGCGCAACCGAGGACAGCTCCTGCTGGGTGCGTGTATCTCAGTCCTGGGCCGGAGCTGGGTTCGGTCATCTCGCCATTCCACGTGTAGGTCAGGAAGTCATTGTCGATTTCCTCAATGGCGACCCGGACCAGCCCATTGTGATGGGCCGCACCTACCACGAAGATAACCGCTCTCCGGGCAGCCTGCCTGGGACCAAAACCCAAATGACGCTTCGTTCAAAAACCTACAAGGGCGGCGGGTTCAACGAACTGAAATTCGATGATGCGACCGGTAATGAGCAGGTCTATATCCATGCTCAGAAAAACATGGACACCGAGGTCCTTAACAACCGCACAACCGACGTGAAAGTGAATCACATGGAAACCATCGGCGCAAACCAGATGATTACCGTGAAGCAAAACCAGATCCAGACGGTGGTGCAAAACCAGAAAGAGACCGTGGGGCAAAACCAAATAATCACCGTTGGCCTGAATCAGGCGGAGACGGTCGGCGTGGCCCGGGCACTGACGGTCGGTGTTGCCTACCAGACCACGGTGGGCGGAGTGATGAACACCTCAGTGGCATTGACGCAATCCTCACAGATTGGAATACAGAAATCTCTTCTGGTTGGTAAAGGTTATGACGTTAGCGTGGGGGAAAACGTCACCTTTACTGTTGGGAAAAATAAGAGTGAAAGTACCGGAAAAGTAGCGGTTTACTCAGCTGGCGATCATCTTGAGCTGTGTTGCGGAATGGCCCGTCTGGTATTGACCAAGGATGGAAAAATATTTCTTAACGGTACCACCATCAACCTGCAGGGTGCAGCGGCAATCAGCGGTGACGGATTGTTGATTAACTGGAACTGCGGTGTGGCAGAAACCCCGCCTCAGGCCTAGTCGATAGCATGGATTATCTGAACATTCACAAAAGGAATTGACCATGACCGGAAAACCCGCCGCCCGTCAGGGCGATATGACCGCCATCGGCGGCCCGATTGTGCAGGGCAGCCTTGGGGTGATGATTGGCGCACCGACCGGCGTCGCCTGTTCGGTGTGTCCGGGCGGCGTGGTGTCCGGCAGTCCGGTGAACCCGCTGCTCGGGGCCAAAGTCCTGCCCGGTGAAACGGACCTCGCACTCCCCGGCCCGCTGTCCTTTGTTCTGTCGCGCACCTACAGCAGCTACCGCACCAGAACCCCGGCGCCAGAGGGTATTTTTGGTCCCGGCTGGAAAGCGCCCTCTGATATCCACCTGCAACTTCGCGGCAAGGAACTCATCCTCAACGACAACGGCGGGCGCAGCATTCACTTTGACCTGCTTCTGCCGGGCGAGGTGGCGTTCAGCCGCACCGAGTCCTTCTGGCTGGCACGCGGCGGCGTGCTGAACCTGAATGCCGTCCATCCCCTGCATCGTCTCTGGCAGGCCCTGCCGGAGGATGTCCGCCTCAGCCCCAACATTTACCTGGCCACCAACAGCCTGCAGGGTCCGTGGTGGCTGCTCGGGTGGGCGGAGCGCGTGCCGTCCGTGGATGAACTCCTTCCCGCGCCGCTGCCGCCGTACCGGGTGCTGACCGGGCTGGTGGATAATTTTGGTCGCACGCTGACGTTTCACCGCGCCCCTTCAGGTGAGTTTGCCGGCGCCGTGACCGGGGTCACCGACGGCGCAGGCCGCCGCTTCCGGCTGGTGCTGACCACCACAGCCAGTGGTGTCCGTCTTTCTGAAGTCTGGCTGGCACACGACCCGGAGTACCCGGGCAACCTGCCCGCTGCACCTCTGGCGCGTTACGACTATTCGCCCCGCGGCGAGCTTTCCGCGGTGTATGACCGCAGCGGCACGCAGGTTCGTCAGTTTACGTATGACGACAGGCATCCGGGCCGGATGGTGGCCCATCAGTATGCGGGCAGGCCGCAGACGACCTATCGCTACGACGCCACCGGGCGCGTCACGGAGCAGCACAATCCCGATGGTCTGAGCTACCGCTACCAGTATGAAAAACACCACACGGTGATTACCGACAGCCTGAACCGTCGCGAGGTGCTGCACACGGAAGGCGAAGGCGGCCTGAAGCGGGTGGTGAAAAAGGAATTCGCCGACGCAAGCATCACACAGAGTGAATTCGACAATGCGGGCCGCCTGGTGGCACAGACCGACGCGGCAGGCCGCAGGACAGAATACCGGCTCAGTCCCGGCTCGGGCCTGCTGGCAGCGACGGTCACGCCGGACGGCAGGCTGACGGAGTTTTACTATAACAGCCAGCGTCAGCTGACCGCCACGGTGTATCCGGACGGCCTGAAAAGCCGGCAGGAGTACGACGACGCTGGACGGCTGACCGCCGACACCTCACGCCAGGGCGACGTGACGCATTATGCGTATGATGACCCGCACAGCGAGTACCCGACTGCGTCCGAAGACCCCACCGGCAGCAAGAAGCAGATGATCTGGAGCCGCTACGGCCAGTTGCTTTCTTATACTGACTGTTCGGGATATGAAACCCGCTATGAATATGACCGCTTCGGCCAGTTGACCGTCGTTCATCGTGAGGGAGGCTTAAGCCAGTACCGGGCATACGATGCGCGCGGCAGGCTGGCGGTGATAACCGATGCTGCCGGACAGCAGACCCGCTATGAATACAACGTCGCAGGCGACCTGACGGCGGTGATATCCCCTGACGGTCAGCGCAGCGAAACCGGCTTCGACAACCGGGGAAATATCGTCCTCGCAGCGCAGGGCGCCCTGACCCGGCGGATGGCGTACGACGCCGCCGGTCGCGTGACCACCCTGACCAATGAGAACGGCAGCCACACTGAATTCGCTTACGATGCGCTGGACCGTCTGACGCAGGAGACCGGTTTTGACGGGCGGGTAAAGCGTTATCACTACGACCTGAGCGGCAGGCTTATTCGCAGTGAAGACGACCCCCTGGTCACACACTGGCAGTACGACGACGCTGACCGTCTGCTCAGCCGTGCGGTAGACGGTGAACCCGCTGAGCAGTGGCAGTATGACGCGCGCGGCTGGCTGACGGACATCAGCCATCTCAGCGGCGGCCACCGGGTCGCGGTGCATTACACCCACGACAACACGGGGCGCGTCACCGGTGAGCGCCAGACGGTGCACAGCGCGGAAACGAACGCCCTGCTGTGGCAGCATGAAACAAAACACGACTACCGCACCGGACTGGTGAACCGGATGACCCCGGACCAGTTGCCGCCGGTGGAGTGGCTGACGTATGGCTCCGGTTATCTGGCGGGCATGAAACTCGGCGCCACACCGCTCATCGAGTACACCCGCGACCGCCTGCACCGGGAAACGCAGCGCCGGTTCGGTGGCTATGAGCTGGCGACGATGTACACGCCCGGCGGAAAGCTCCAGAGCCACCACCTCAACATCCCGCAGCTCAGCCGGGACTACACCTGGAATGCGGACGGACAGCTCACTCACATCCGCGGCCCGCATGACCAGCGCGACTACGGGTATGAGAACGGACGCCTGCTCAGCACACACATACAGTCCGCGCACCACGACCTGTCGCAACGGACCCCGACCGACCCGGCGGGGAACCGGATTGCGGCACAGGAAACCCTGCCGGACGTGTGGCGGGATAACCGCATCACTCAGGATGCAGAGCATTTTTATCATTACGACGTCCACGGCAGCCTCACGGAGAAAGACGAGCGCCGCATCCATCGGGACGGGAGCATTACCCATCACTACGGGTACGATAACCAGCACCGGCTGACACACTACCAAAAGAGGCAGAGCGGTCACCTGCTGACCGAGAGCCGCTACGCGTATGACCCGCTCGGGCGCCGTATCTGCAAACAGGTCTGGCACGGCCAGACACACGACGGTATCTGGTATCTCCCGACCGCCCCCGCTGAATCCGTGTGGTACGGCTGGGACGGCGACCGGCTGACCACCACCCAGACCGACACCACCCGCATCCAGACGATTTACCAGCCGGGCACCTTCGCGCCGTTAATTCGCATCGAAACCGCCACGAGTGAGCTGACAAAAGCCATTCGCCGCACTCTGGCAGAAAAACTGCAGCAGGACGCGGGAATGATGTTTGTGCCGGAACTGGTCACGATGCTGGACAGCCTTGAGCAGGAGCTGAGAGCGAATCAGCTCAGCGAACACAGTCAGCAGTGGCTGACCCGGTGCGGCCTGACGCCGGAGCAGATGAAAAACCAGATGGAGCCGGAGTACACCCCGGCCCGGAAAACCCATCTGTACCACTGCGACCACCGGGGGCTGCCGCTGGCCTTAGTGAGCGAAGACGGGAGTCTCGCGTGGCAGGCCGAGTTTGATGAATGGGGAAACCTGCTGCAGGAAGAGAACCCGGACAATGTTCAACAGCTTATTCGCCTGCCGGGGCAGCAGTACGATGCTGAGACGGGGCTGTATTATAACCGGCATCGCTATTATGACCCGCAACTGGGACGGTATATTACACAGGATCCGATTGGGTTAGGAGGGGGATGGGATCCGTATTGTTATCCACTCGATCCTGTGAACTGGCATGATCCGTTGGGGTTAGTTAATATCGGTAATAATATTCCTGGCGCTCAAGGGCAAACATCTGTACATGCGAACCCTGGTCCAGAAGCAACAGCGTACAAACCTGATCATATGCCTGAACATATGCATTTGGGTAAAAATGATGGGCCACGGATAAGAACTGATACTTGGGAGCCATATTCCAAAAAAGATGCAGCTCAAATGACAAAAGAGCAAAAAGGTTTTTGCAAAAAGCTTTCAGATGATACTAAAAAAACTCTTTCTGACCGGGTGAAACAGGTGTTTAAAACAGGCAGGTTTTTCAGTCTGCCCGGTATTGTAAAACAATTATCAGATGGTGGGGCTCGTGAGCTGTGTTTACAAGGTGACTCTAATATGTGTTCAGTGTTTGAGTATCTAGGTGGGGAAATAACTAACCCCGATGAAGTATAAGGAGAACATATAAAATGAAAAAAGAGCATTTTTTAATGAAAATGCATTTCCCTATTGAATGGATAACGTTCAATCTATATCCTGACGTGTTATTTAAAAACCAGATTAATCTGTATCGTGAAGATAATGATGAGGAATCTTCTGAACATTATAGGAACGGAGCATTTCATTGGTGGATAAGACGAAATCCGGATAAAGACACCTTGATTAAATTGATTAATTTGACATTTCTTGATTTAGAGCAACTGATGGCTGATGATGTTCGCTCTTATATAATAAAGTGTGAGGCATTTGATAATGACTTGAAGGAATTAATGAAGGAATCATATATTTCCCGGCTTTATTCAATTGCTTCAATGCGTGATAATTCATAAGGGTGAGTTCTGGAAATAGCGTATATTCTACAGTTAGCTACCCCCCGCCAAATAAAATGGAGTGACCAGTTCAGCGGGCACAGCTAACAGTGCAGCCATATACCTAAGAGCGGAAGTTTCACCTGTACCACAGCGATCACCGGGGCTGGCGCTGATTGACACTCACGACCACATTGCGTGGCAGGCCGAGTTTGATGAATGGGGAAACCTGCTGCACGAAGAGAACCCGGAAAGTCTGCAACAGCTTATTCGCCTACCGGGGCAGCAGTACGATGTTGAGACGGGGCTGTATTATAACCGGCACCGGTATTATGACCCGAGGCAGGGACGGTATATTACGCAGGATCCAATTGGGTTGTCGGGTGGAGCTAATGGATATGTTTTGTAGTGGTCAAGTAATTCTGGCCACGGTTTTATGGTAAGAGCGGTATCTGTTCTCTGATTCTTCAGGCGTCAGACCGCCATTGTAATGATGTGGTCTGACGCTGTTGTAATAGCGCTGGATATAACACCTGATTTTCTCTGCGGCCTCGCCCTGATCCCCGTATCCATTTGCCGGTACCCACTCCGTTTTCAGGCTGCGGAAGAAGCGTTCCATTGGGCTATTATCCCAACAGTTCCCCCGCCGACTGACGCTTTGTTTTATCCTGTATCGCCAGATAAGCTGTTGATATTTCAGACCCGTGTACTGGCTTCCCTGATCGCTATGGAACATCACATTCTGCGGCTGGCCTCGCGTCTCATATGCCATTCGCAGCGCACCGCTTATCAGTGCCGTATCGGCATTTGCTGACAGACTCCAGCCAATAACTCTGCGGGCAAAAAGATCCATGACGATCGCCAGGTAGCACCAGCGATTTCCAGCCCAGATATACGTAATATCTCCGCACCATACCCGATCTGGCTCTGGTACCGCGAACTGACGCTCCAGCAGATTCGGTAAAAACGTATGCGGCTGGCGGGCATTCTTGTATTGATGTTTTCCGGGCTGGCAACTGCTCAGATTCAGGTGTTTCATCAGACGTCCGGCACGATAGCGGCTTATCGGGATACCGTTGTGGGTCAGCATCTCAGCCAGAGTGCGCGCACCCGCGGAGCCCCGGCTCAGTTTCCAGAGTCGGCGTATTACACTGTGCAATGTTATCTGCTGCGGGCTAATTGTATCGCGTCGTTGACACCAGTACCGGTAACTGCTGCGATGCAGGCCAAAAGCCCTGCAAAGGCTGACAACAGTATGGCTGTCACTAAGTCTGGCAACTATCGTGAACTGTTCAGCGAGTCGGACATTAAGAGTGCTGTAGCCTTTTTTAATATCGTATTCTGTTCCTCCAGGCGGCGAACCTGCTTTTCCAGCTCACGAATACGCTGCTGCTCCGGGGTGATTGGTGCGGCGGAAGACGTAGCGCCCTGACGCTCATTTCTGAGCTGACGAACCCAGGATTCAAGAGTTGAGGAGCCGATGTTCATCGCTTCGCAGGCCTGACGGTAGGAGTACCCTTTATCGACAACGAGCAGAGCGCATTCCAGTTTGAACTCGGGAGAGAATGTCCGTTTTGTTTTCTTGTGCATGGTGTCACCTGTTTGTGTTGAGGCAAGAGTATCACCTCTGTTCAGGTGGCCAAATTAACTATGCCACTACATTTATCCATTAGATCCAGTAAACAGGCAAGATCCATTAGGATTGTTTGCTATTCCACTCCCACCAATACCTGTCCCCGGGGTATCGAACCCTTCAAGCGAACTAAATGACAGCGCAGCGAAAGCTCTCACAAAGTGGTTTAATAAGACATTTAGTGATACAGAGGAAGAAGAGTGCCCGCCATGCAGTCCACCAGCAGGTGAAATGTTTAACAAAGTAACTCATTATGAAAAACACGGCAGGGACCCGGATCCACTCGAGGGAAGCCATGGATGTATGGCAAAAACAGGAAGTCCTGTTCATTGGCATTATGATGTGAACAGGCAGATACCAAAAACGTGTGAGTGCAAACATGCAAAGCATGTATTTGGAGGATGTGGTGTTGCACCTTGATAAAATGGAGTCAATTCTATGAAGTATGATTTCGAAAACTATTCTTTCCATGACAATGCAATCCATGGAATATTACTACCTGGCTATGAAAAAAACGAGGAATCTACACTTATTTTTGATATAGACCATATTTTGCAATGGGGGGGATGTTCTGAAAATACAATTAAGACATTCTCCGTATCGCAAGCCTTACTTTCTTTCCACCATGTTACAGATTTAAATGCAAGAATATCCTGGTCAAACAGTAACTACACTTCTTCGGAAAGCGGAGTGTATATCATTGATATACAAAGGGAGGCAATTGAAACAACACTTCGTCTCCCGCAATATTTTAAATGGAATATCATTACCAATAGTGACAGCCATACTTTCTCTTTTGGAGCATCATCTTTATCATTGAAATTATTAGGCAACACCCACAAGGTCGAGAGACAGCATTTACTAAACAGTGAAAGGGAGTTTTTCCCACACCCACTATCCTAAACGGATGATAAATGTAGCCATTAAAAGTTAAGCTATATTAATAATATAGTTATTATCACAAACCGGTATGTCATTATTTTCTACAACTCATCAAGCAACATGTCGGGTATGATATTCAGGCATCGGTCTCACTACTATGAGTGATGGTGTCTGGTGATTCTTAAGTATGCATACCATATCGCCACGCATAAATTCTCACACTCAATGCGAATGCCAATGGATGATGATAGGTAACGTCCGGTCAAAAAAATCAACAAGAGGACCTCGCGGTCCTCTTGTGACGTTCATTCCTGGTTAACACACTCTAACTTATCATTCATAAAAAGAATGATGAGGCACATCACGCCACGTGGCTTGCCGCGATATCCAGCAGGGCCATTTCGTCGCTGTTCAGCAGTTTTTCGATATTCACCAGAATCAGCATACGGTCACCCAGTGCGCCGAGGCCGGTCAGGTATTCGGTTGACAGAGTCACAGCGAATTCCGGAGCCGGACGGATCTGGTCGGAAGCCAGGGACAGCACGTCAGACACGCCATCCACCACGATACCGACGACGCGCTGGCCGAGGTTCAGGACAATCACCACGGTGTTGTCGTTATACTCCACGTCACCCTGGCTGAACTTCACGCGCAGATCGACGATAGGGACGATTACCCCACGCAGGTTGGTCACACCTTTGATAAAGGAAGGTGTGTTGGCAATGCGAGTCACCTGATCGTAGCCGCGAATCTCCTGCACTTTAAGAATATCGATGCCGTACTCTTCATCGCCTAAAGTGAAAACCAGGAATTCCTGCCCTGATGGCTCGCCGGCCAGTTTCGTTACATTACTCATACCGGTCATGTTTTTACCTTCTTAACTAATCAGGCGGCTGTGTACGCCACACGTTGTTCACGATTTAAACCCTGAAGCGCCGACACATCGACGATCAGTGCGACGCTGCCATCGCCAAGGATGGTGGCAGCTGAAATTCCCGGCACTTTGCGGTAGTTGCTTTCGAGGTTTTTCACCACCACCTGGTGCTGACCAATCAGCTGATCGACCAGCAGCGCATAGCGGCGGCCCGCGCTTTGCAGAATAACCACGATGCCCTGAGTCGCTTCGGTTTTGGCTCCGTCGACTTCAAAGACTTTCCACAGTTCCACCAGCGGCAGATACTCGCCACGCACTTCCAGCACGCGCTCACCGCCCGCCAGCGGATGCAGATCTTCATCACGCGGCTGCAGGGATTCCATCACCGCACCCAGTGGCAGGATGAAGACTTCGCCTGCGACCTTCACCGACATCCCGTCAAGGATCGCCAGGGTCAGCGGGAGCAGGATACGAATAGTGGTGCCGGAACCTTGCTTGGACTTGATCTCAACGTGACCGCCCATCTCCTGGATGTTACGTTTCACCACGTCCATGCCCACGCCACGCCCGGAGACGTCAGTCACCTGCTCTGCCGTCGAGAAGCCAGGCGCGAAGATCAGCATCCCCACTTCTTCATCGGTCATGTTTTCGCTGACGGACATGCCCTGAGACATCGCTTTCGCCAGAATACGCTCGCGGTTCAGACCGGCGCCGTCATCGGTCACTTCGATGCAGATGTTGCCGCCCTGATGTTCTGCAGAGAGCGTCAGGTTGCCGACCGGGGATTTCCCGGCCGCGATGCGGTTTTCCGGAGATTCGATACCGTGGTCGAGGCTGTTACGCACCAGGTGCGTTAACGGGTCGATAATGCGTTCGATCAGGCTCTTATCCAGCTCGGTGGAGCTCCCCACCTGAGTCAGTTCAATCTGTTTGTTCAGCTTGCTCGCCAGATCGCGCACCAGACGCGGGAAGCGGCTGAAGACGTATTCCATCGGCATCATACGGATGGACATTACTGATTCCTGCAGATCGCGGGCGTTACGTTGTAACTGACCCATGCTGGTAATCAGATCGCCGTGGGTGACCGGGTCGAGTTCGTTTGAACGCTGGGCCAGCATCGACTGGGTGATCACCAGTTCACCGACGAGGTTAATCAGCTGATCGACCTTCTCAACCGCCACGCGGATGCTGGTCGATTCGCTGCTGCGGGCCGCCGGTTTTTCACGTTCCGCGCGATTTGGCGCGGCTGCGTCATTCGGTACCGCTTTCAGCGCAGGCGTCGGAGCCACCACCGCAGGCATCGCCACTTCTGGCGCGGCCATCACTTCAGCCACTTCGGCAGGCGCTTCAACCGCAGCGGCTTCGGTTTCAAAGCTAATCTGGTCGGCTTCAATCACGAAACACAGCACCGCGACGATATCATCCTGGCTGATACCACCGTCGATGGTGGCGGCCAGGCTGTCCGGGCCTTTCACGACATTGCTCAGCGTCGCCAGGTTACCCAGCTCGTCTTCCAGCAGATTCACTTCGCTCTCTTTCAGACGAGAGAGCACCACGCGCAGCTTCGCTTCGGCCGCAGGCGGAGTCACCTCGTCGGAGGCCAGGGCATCAACCACGCTCAGTTTTGCCGCGCTGACCGCAGGTGCCGCGACTTCGCCCTTCGCTTCCAGAGCTAACTGGCGCAGAGCGTTGCAGATGTATTCAAAGCTTGCAGCATCTGGCTCTTGCGAGCTTTTATAGGCGTCGAGCTGTTCCTGCATAATATCTTTGGTTTCCAAAAACAGGTTAATAATGTCGGTGTTGAGCTGCATCTCACCGCGACGGGCTTCATCCAGCAGGTTCTCCATTAAATGGGTCGTTTCCTGCAGGATGGTAAATCCAAATGTTCCGGCGCCACCTTTAATGGAATGTGCGGCACGGAAAATGGCATTGAGCTGCTCTGAATCCGGTGCCTCAGGCACTAAATCCAGCAGATGCTGCTCCATGTCCGCCAACAACTCGTCGGCTTCGTCAAAAAACGTCTGGTAAAAATCGCTAATATCCATGCTCACGCTATCACCTCGGATTGGCTGGTGGCGATGTTGGAACGGCAGCCGAAGGCTCTGCCCCTGGCTGTTTTAAATCATCCAGTGACTCATTCTGGCTTTCGGCGTTTTCGTGCAGAATGGTCTGCTCCGCCTGCTGATTGAGCACTAAAAGACTGATACGACGGTTGATGGCATCGTCCGGGCCGCGGTCGGTGACGCGCATGGTGGCGGCCATACCGACGACGCGAAGGACTTTGCCCTCATCCAGCCCACCGGCCACCAGCTCGCGACGCGAGGCGTTGGCACGATCGGCAGATAGCTCCCAGTTGCTGTATCCCTTCTCCCCGCTGGCATACGGGAAATCATCCGTGTGACCCGAGAGGCTGATACGGTTTGGGATCCCGTTCAGCACCGGGGCAATACCGCGCAAAATATCGCGCATGTAAGGCTCTACTTCTGCGCTGCCGGTTTTAAACATCGGGCGGTTCTGGCTATCAATAATCTGGATACGTAATCCTTCCTGCACCAGATCGATCTTCAAATGCGGGCGCAGGGCGCGCAGTTTCGGGTCTGCCTCGATGAGCTGATCCAGGTCGCCACGCAGTTTTTTCAACCGCGCCTGCTCCATACGCTTTTTCAACTCGTCGATATTCGGTTCTTTCTTCACTTCACCCTTTTGCTGGGTGACATCGTCACCGCCGCCAGGGATTGGGCTGTCGCTGTTAGCAATACGGTGTCCGCCCGTGACCGCCGTCGCCAGCGGGGTTCTGAAATACTCCGCAATCTGAATCAGCTCTTTCGGACTGGAGATGGAAATCAGCCACATCACCAGGAAAAAGGCCATCATCGCGGTCATGAAGTCGGCGTAAGCGATTTTCCACGAGCCATGGGAGCCGTGCCCATGACCTTTGTGCTTGCGCTTTTTGACTATGACGATGGGATGGGACTGGTTTTTCATGCGTCCTCAGTCGTCGTCTGTTGGTTCGGGTTCTTCACGGCACGAACGTGTTCATCAAGCTCGACAAACGATGGACGCTCGCTGGAGTACAGGGTTTTACGCCCGAACTCTACCGCGATTGGCGGTGCGTAGCCGTTCAGGTTTGACAGCAGCGTGATCTTCACGCACTGCATCATCTTGGTGGTTTCCGCGCTCTTCTGACGCAATACCGTTCCCAGCGGCGAGATAAAACCGTAGGCAAGCAGGATCCCGAGGAAGGTTCCCACCATGGCGTGAGCAATCAGCGCACCGAGCTCTGCAGCCGGACGATCCGCTGACGCCAGCGCATGAACCACCCCCATCACCGCCGCCACGATACCGAAGGCGGGCAGTGAATCACCCATGGTCGCCAGCGCGCTCGCCGGGACTTCGGACTCGCTTTCATGCGTTTCGATCTCTTCGTCCATCAGCGCTTCGATTTCGAAGGTGTTCATGTTGCCGCTGATGATCAGTCGCAGATAATCGACGATGAAATCCAGCATGGTCGCGTCGGCGAGAATGCGCGGATAACTCGCAAAAATTTCACTTTCTTTCGGGTTCTCAATATCACGCTCCAGCGAGAACATGCCTTGTTGACGCGACTTCGCCATCAGACGATAGAGCAACGCCAGCAAATCCATATACATGCTTTTGGTGTATTTCGAACGACGAAACAGTAACGGGAGCGCTTTCAGCGTCCCTTTAATCGATTTACCGTTGTTACCAACGATAAACGCACCTATCCCGGCGCCGCCGATGATAATAAATTCAGCCGGTTGATAGAGTGCTCCCAGTTCCCCACCGGTAATCATATATCCACCGAAAACGGTACCGAGTACGACCAGGTAACCTAATAAGATAAGCACGACATCATCCTTCTGCTAGTGACTATGGCAGGATGTTCAGGTTGAAGACTTAACCGGATCGCAGGGTAAAAAAAAGCAGCGGTAATTGCTTACCGCTGCTGGAATCTTTCCCACACGTTCGGGTTAAACAGCTTGTTCGATCTGTTCATCCAGCAGTTGTGGATTAATATCGGCAGCTTCCGGGGAAAGTTTACGTCTTTTTACCGCACGGGAAGGCGGCTGACACAAACTGCAGGCGAAGCTACCTACGGGCTGGTGAGCGTGGGTGATAAAGTTGCCGTCGCAGCAATTACAGCGCGACAATTGCAGCAATCCACTCTCGACAAAGCGCACCAGAGTCCATGCACGGGTTAGCGCCAGAAGTGGCCCCTCTTCCGGCTGAGGACATTGTTCAAGGTAGAGTTTGTACGCTTTAATAACGGCGTCCACGCCGGTGCACAAACCCGTTTTCAAAAGAAATTGCCAGGCGTTACAAAACATCGATGCGTGGATGTTTTGCTCCCAGGTCATAAACCAATCCGTAGAGAACGGCAGCATGCCTTTCGGCGGCGGGCTACCGCGTAATTCTTTGTACAATTTGATAAGACGACCGCGGCTCAGCTGAGTCTCGCTTTCCAGCATTTGTAAGCGAGCACCCAACGTGATCAGTTCCATGGCTAACTGAATGTCGCGAGCTTCCTGAACAATGCTTTTTTCGCTCATCTTCAAGCCCTTTTCTTACGGGCCACGTCGTCAGGCTGGCTGATTTCGGTGAGAAGGCGGGTTGAAAGCAAAATTCCGGTATGGATCTGTTGCAGATCGTCTACGCGTGAATCCTGAGTCAGACGGGTAATCGTCTGATGACTGTCGAAGCGGAACTGACACACCAGCTGATTGGTTTCCGCCAGTTTGACCATCTGAGGGAGGGTTAATCCGCCAAGCGTTGTTGCCATCTCTTCGCTGATACCCAGACGGAACATGGCGGACGGTTTGTCCTGACTAATCAAACGCTGCGCAAGTAATAAGTATGACAAATTTATGTCATAGACATGTTTAAGCATCTCGGATGTATGCATTTTTCCCATCCAGAATAACCAACTATAATTTTTTATGCGGTAAGACCGCACCCCGTGATGTCGCCGGGAAAACCCCGGTAAAAAAAAGAAAAGGCGAAAATGCATAGTCGAATTAAGGTTAAACTGGATAAAACGCGCGGTGTTTAAAATGGTGATCCTTGACCATTGCGTCTTATCATTACTTACAAATAACTAAGATTTTTCCTAATTCGAGGCAACTCTACTCGTCCGTTTTCCGACATACAATGCAGCCCCTCCCGAAATTTAAAAAAAATGTGATCCAGATCACAAAAACCACGGTATAAAAACGGAATGAACCATCAGTTTGATTTGTAATTTGAACAAATATTGACCACTTGAACGCCTTTTATATTCTTACCATGCGAATACTCATGCACAGTGACCATCGTTGCGAGAGGACCCTCAACTGTTGTTACACCAGATGCGATCAAGGCATTAACATTTCATCTCAATATTGTATACATTGATTTATTTACTTATAAAAACAATGGATTACAGCTTTAATCAAATAAAATAGTTTCGTCTGGTGATGGTAACTGACTTATTGACGGGGCGTTAAAATGATTCATCCACTCATTATTAAAATGTAGACATTTAACTTAAGGCGTTCTTTTCGGTGGTTAAGCTGCGTTATGCCACTATTCGTTTTATAAGAATAATTAATGAATAATTATGATAAGCGTCACACCATTGTCGTATTGCCCTCTTGCGAAGCGTTGCGAATCGCGCTAATGGTGAAGAATCCTCTGTCTCAGGACATCAAAGGAGTGAGCTATGAGTTACTCGCATATTCTTGTGTGTGTTGCGGTGACACCAGAAAGCCATCAGCTACTGGCGCGTGCCGTCTCTATCGCCCGCCCGCTTAACGCGCGGGTCAGTCTTGTTACCCTTGCTGCCGAACCCGAAATGTACAACCAGCTGGCTGCGCCAATGCTGGAAGATATTCGGGGTCTGCTGCAGGAAGAGACCCAGCAGTTTTTGCAGGAGCTGGAAGACAAAGCTCAGTACCCTATCGCGCGAACCTTTATCGCAACGGGTGAACTGAGCGAGCACATTCTCGATATCTGTCGCAAGGAGCAGGTCGATCTGGTGATTTGCGGGAACCATAACCAAAGCTTCTTCTCGCGCGCGGCGTGCTCCGCCAAGGCGATTGTCAGCTCAAGTCAGGTGGACGTGCTGCTGGTTCCCCTCGGCAGCTAATGCCACCGAGGGGCGCTACTCAGGCGAGCTTAGGGAAGGTGGCGACCTTTTTTTGCAGGTTGCTCTCCTTACTGCGCGGCGTGAGCCGCTCAAGATCGCGGATAAAATGCTCCTGCCAGTGGTTAATATCGTTTTCCCGGATGACCTTCATCATCTCCGCGTGACGTGAAATGCGTTCCGTCAGCGGCATGGTGAGCGCCCTGTCCAGCGCATTCGCTACATCATCGCTGTCATAAGGATTAACGATGAGCGCCGACGTCAGTTCGTTGGCCGCGCCCGCGAACTGCGACAACACCAGCACACCGGGATCTTTCGGGTCCTGCGCGGCAACATACTCTTTTGCCACCAGATTCATCCCGTCGCGTAGCGGCGTCACCAGCCCCACTTCCGCATAGCGGAAAACCTTCATCAGAATTTTGCGCTCAAAATGTTGATTCAGATAATAGAGCGGCGTCCAGCCCAGCTGGCCGTAGCGGCCATTAATGCGCCCCGCTTCGGTTTCCAGCTGATGGCGAATATCCTGATAGGCCTGCACTTCCCCACGGGAGGTCGGTGCAATCTGCGTATAGCGGATTTTCCCGTGGTGCTGCGGGAACTTATCCAGCAGTCGCTCATAGGCCTGGAAGCGCTCCGGCAAGCCTTTGGAGTAATCCAGACGCTCGACGGAGAAGATGTTTTTGACGTTTTTCAGCTCGCTTTTGAGCTGCGCCAGTTTCGGCGGCAGCGGGCCAGAGGCATCGGCGGCGATCTCATCCGGTTCGATGCCGATAGGATAGACCTCGGTTTCGAAGGTTTTCCCCCACGCGGTGTGAGACTTGCTGCGCGTCGTCAGGCGCGTTTTGCCGGAGACGCTATCGAGGAACGCCAGACGGTCGTTCTCGGTCTGGAAGCCCAGCAGATCGTAATCGCACAGCCCTTCCAGCAGCTCTTCGTGCGGCGGCAAGGCGTTGAAAATTTCCGGCGTCGGGAACGGGATATGCAGGAAGAAGCCGATCCGGTTGTTCACGCCACGTCTTCTCAGCTCGCTGGCAAACGGCAGCAGGTGATAATCGTGGATCCATAAAATATCGTCTTCCTCGATTAAGGGCAGCAGTTTATCCGCCAGCAGCGCGTTGACACGCATGTACCCTTCGAAGGATTCGCGCTGGAATTTTACCAGGTCCAGGCGATAGTGAAACGCAGGCCACAGCACCGCGTTGGAAAACTGCGAGTAGTACTCTTCGTAATCCTTCTCGCCAAGATTAAAGGATGCCCACGTGATGTTGCCCCGTGTCACCTTTTTTAGCGGCTGATCCTCATTACCGACATCCCCGCTCCAGCCAAACCAGAGCCCGCCGGCTGCTTTTAAGGCACCCAAAATCCCCACCGCCAGACCACCCGCGCTGGATTTTTTATCGTCCGGTGGCGCAATTCGGTTAGAGACTACGACTAAGCGACCCATCATGTTTTCTCCTGTTGTTATGCGCTATTTTTTCTTCTTGTTGCTGGTTAGCGACTTCAGTGACCCACTGCCAGACGCTGGCGACATTAGGCAGTCGCCATCCGGCACAGGTTTCCCCCTGTCCGACTTTAATAGAAATCCCTCCAGCCTGGTTCACGACGCGAAAGCCGCTCTCGTCCGTCAGGTCATCGCCGATAAACACCGGCGTCCTGCCCGCGAACGGCGCTTCGGCCATAAAGGCGCTAATCGCCTCGCCTTTGTTAATGCCCTTGGGCTTGATTTCGACCACACATTTCCCCGGCTGCAGCGCGAGCTGCGGATGCGCGGCCACGACCGCGGTTGCCAGCGCGGTTATCGCCGCCTCGTGCTCTGGCGCCTGTCGATAGTGCAGCGCAAAGGCCATCCCCTTGGCTTCCAGCTCCGTACCCGGCAGATGCGTAAGCGCAGCCGTCAGCTGCGCCGTGAGCGTCTGAATCAGCGAGTCGGGGAGTGAGACGATATGCGCGTTGCCATGGATGTCGCGGCGCTCCGCTCCGTGCACACCGGCAAGCGGAAAGCGGTAAGGCCTGGCGAGCTCATCAAGCTCGGCCATTGAGCGCCCTGATATCAATGCCAGTGCTCCCTGATTGTCTTGCGAGAGCTGGTCCAGCGCCCGGAGAATGTCGGCGGGTAACACCACCTGATCAGGGTGTGGTTTGATCTCGGCGAGGGTCCCGTCGAGATCGAAAAAGAGTGCAAATTCTCCGGTCAGTGCAGGCGGTACGGTTAACGAGTCTGCCACCCTTGTCCTCCTTACGGTTTTCGAGATGTCAGACATTTAACATCTCAGTAGCCATGTAAGTATAGACAGTGTGACGCTGCTCGCCATTTAGAACACCGCCTGCAAGCGAAGCTGGCTGGCGGTGGGAAGGTGGGACTAGACTTAAAAGTTGAGCCTGATTTTACCTAAAGGGTACGTTTCGCTTTTTGCTTGTAACGGTCGAAGATCACCGCTGCCAGCAGGATCAGGCCACGTACCACGTACTGCGAGAACGGGGAGATATTCAGCAGGTTCATGGCGTTCTCCACGGTGCCGAGGATCAGGATACCGGCCACCACATATGAGATTTTTCCGATGCCGCCTTTCAGTGAAACCCCACCTAAAACGCAGGCAGAAATCACAATCAGCTCATAGCCAATGGACGTCATCGGCTGGCCGCTGGTCATACGCGAAGCCAGAATAATCCCCGCCGCCGCCGACACCAGCCCGGAGAGCACGAAGATAATAATCTTGGTGCGCACCACCGGGACACCGGCCAGACGCGCCGCCTCTTCATTCCCGCCTATCGCCAGCGTGTTGCGGCCAAAGGTGGTTCTGTTGAGCAGGAAGCCGAAAATGATCAGGCAGCCCACCGTCAGCCAGATTGGCGCCGGCAAACCCAGCCAGTTCGCATAGCCGAGAGTAAAGAAGCGCTCGTCTTCGATACCCACCGCTTTACCGTCAGAGATAATATAGGCCAGACCGCGCACAATCTGCATAGTGGCAAGCGTGGTGATCAGGGCGTTAATTTTCAGACGCGCGATAACAAAGCCGTTCACCAGGCCGCTGAGCACGCCGAGCATCAGACCGGCGAACACGCCAATCCACAGGCTTTCGGTCATGTTGATGACCACCGCCGTCGTCACCCCGGCACAGGCGATAACCGACGCGACGGAGAGGTCGAAATCCCCGGACGCCAGACAGAACAGCATTCCGCAGGCGACCATGCCCGACATGGAAATCGCCAGCCCCAGCCCTTTCATATTGATGAAACTGGCGAAATTCGGCACGAAAATCGCGCAGCCGATAAACAGGACCGCGAAGACCACCAGCATCCCGTATTGATCCCAGATGCGCCCCAGGTTAAAAGCCGACTTCGGCGCGCGGGAGGTAGTAACAGAAGACATCATTCACTCCTTGCTCAGGCGACAGCCTGGCTGACTTTAGGCATGGCGAGGCTCAACGCCTGTTGTTCATTCGCCTGTTCATGTAACAGCTCACCGGCGATATCCCCTTCGCGCATCACGATGATGCGGTCGGCGACGCCCAGCACTTCGGGCAGATCGCTTGAGGCGAAAAGTACCGCCACGCCGCGTTTTGCCAGCTCATAGATGACGTTATAGATTTCGTGCTTCGCCCCGACGTCGATGCCGCGTGTCGGCTCGTCCAGCAAAATGACTTTCATCTCTTCCGACAGCCAGCGGCCAAGAATCGCTTTTTGCTGGTTGCCGCCGGAGAGATTCATAATCAACTGCTCAGGGCCGGGAGTTTTAATATTCAGGGAGCGAATATGGTTATCGGCGTTAATGTTTTCCCAGCGATCGTTAATTAAACACCCGGCGCGAAGGAATTTTCGCCGGGCTGAGATGTTGATATTGTCGCGAACGGAATGGACAGGAATAATTCCGTCGGCTTTACGATCTTCCGGACAGAGCATCATTCCGGCGCGAATGGCGTGGGCCGGTTTCTGGATATCCACCGGCTCGCCGTCGATATACACCTGGCCTGCGGTGATCCGCGTGCCGCCAAACAGCCCTTTCATCAGCTCGCTGCGCCCGGCGCCTACCAGCCCGAACAGGCCGACGATTTCACCGCTGCGCACCGAGAGCGAAATCGGTGTGCGCACGCCTGGCGCTTTCACACTCTCCAGACGCAGACGCTCGGTGCCGTACTCGCGCTGTTGCCAGTGGTAAATATCCCCCAGCTCGCGGCCGACCATCGCCTGCACCAGCTGGTCGTGATTCACCTGCTGCATGTCGGTGAAGGTGCGCACGTAGCGCCCGTCTTTGAAGACGGTGATCGCATCGCTCAGGGCGAAAATCTCTTCCATGCGGTGAGAGACATACAGAATGATGCGCCCCTCTTTGCGCAGCTCGCGGATCACGCGAAACAGGTTGTCTATCTCGCGCGCCGAGAGGGAACTCGTCGGTTCATCAAAAGCGATAATTTTGGCGTTACGCGCCAGCGCCTTAGCGATTTCCACCATCTGCCACTGGCCGATGGAGAGGTATTTCAGCGGGGTTTGCGGATCGATATCCAGCCCGAGATGCTTGAGCTGCAGGCCGGCTTCGTAGTTGAGCAGCGAACGGTTAACGATCCCGCTTTTGTGAGGCAGTTGCCCCAGATAGATGTTTTCCGCCACCGTCATTTCAGGGACCAGGTGCAGCTCCTGATAAATGATCGCGACCCCGGCATTCAGCGCCGCCGTCGTATCGGCAAACGCCATCTCTTCCCCGCGAATGGCCAGCGTGCCGGTCGTCGGGGCGTAGTTTCCGCTGAGGATTTTTAACAGCGTGGATTTCCCCGCGCCGTTCTCCCCCATCAGGGCGTGGACCTGACCGGGATAGCAGTCAAAACTGATATCGGTCAGCGCGTTCACACCGGGAAAGGTTTTCCCGATGCCGCGAAAAGAGAGAGTCAGGTCAGACTGTTGCATAACGTCTCCGTGATTCCAGTAGTGTACGTCTGGCCCCTCAGCATCGAGGGGCGCAATCACAACAAATTACTTACCGCCCAGCCCTTTTTTCGCCAGTTCCTCTTTAAAGTTGTCGCGGGTGATCAGCACCACGTCGGTGACTTCGGTAAATTTCGGCGGCTCGGCGTCTTTGGTGACCCAGTTGTAGAGCATTTCGCTGGATTTATAGCCGTGTACGTCCGGGCTTGGCAGGAGCGAACCGTAGAAACCGGTGGCCTGCGCTTTGGAGAGTTCGCTCACCGCGTCCACGCCGTTAATGCCGATCCCGATGACATCCGGGGCTTTAAAGCCCTGACCTTCCGTCGCGCGCACGCCGCCCAGCACGGTATTGTCGTTCATGCCGACCACCAGCCAGTGTTTCACTTCCGGATGCTGAACCAGCATCGAGTTCGCGGCGTCAAACGCACCTGGGATATCGTTGGATTTGGTGGGGACTTTATAGATCTGTTTTTCCGGGAATCCGGCCGCTTTCAGGGCTTCCATCGAACCGGAGGTGCGACGACGCGCGGTATCGAGTTCGTCCGCGGTGATCGCCATCACGGCGCTCTCTTTCACGTCCCAGCCGCGTTTTTGCATCTCTTTATAGAGTTCCTGGCCCTGACGCTCGCCGATTTTAGTCGCCGCCATCATCACCAGCGGCACGGTGTCCATCGGTTTGCCTTTGGCGTTGACGAACTGATCGTCCACCGCAATCACCTTCATGCCGTAGCCGCGCGCTTTCGCCACGATGGCCGAGCCGAGTTTCGGATCCGGTGTACAAATCACAAAGCCTTTCGCCCCGCTCGCCGCCAGGCTGTCGATGGCGTTTAAGGTTTTCTCGCCGTCGGGCACGGCAATTTTGATGACATCAAACCCGAGATCTTTCCCGGCTTTATCCGCAAATTTCCATTCGGTCTGGAACCAGGGTTCTTCCGGCTGTTTGACCAGGAAACCGAGCTTTAAATTCTCCGCCATAGCGGATTGTGACATAACGGCAGCCAGGCCGATGGCCGCCAGCGTTTTAGTAAATTTGTGCATGGTTAACTCCAGCATGAGCATTCTTTTATGTAGGGTATATTGTCGTGCTTTTTATTTAATCGGACATAAAACAAGGTATTAGCGCTCACCCATGAATAAGTGATAGTGCTGGAGATAGTTTTAGCGGGAAATTAATCATCCATAAGAGAGCCCCATCACACCGCAGAATTACAGTAATTGCGTACATAGATTCAGCGATAAATGACATAAAAAAGGCGGCTATTGTCGGACAAATAGAAGGGGATTAAGCAGAATTATCCATAGAGTCAGCTAACGCGTCCCTGTAACCCAGGCGCCGTAGCGCCCGGTTAAGAATTTACCAGGCGTAGTAAATATGATCCGCGTGATCGCGAACCGCCGTTTCATCATTCAACAAACGCGCTGCCAGGGTCAGGGCAAAATCAAAGGCATGGCCGAGACCTTTTCCGCTGAGCAGATTCTGGTCCTCTACCACCGGGGCATCGACATACACGCCATCTTTCACCGTCTCCCACAGATCGCCGGAGCAGACATAGCGACGCCCCTTCAGCAGACCGTTTCCGCCCAGTACCCGCGCGGCGGCGGAGCAGATCGGGCAGATCCGTTTTCCGGCCTCGTCGTGGGCTTTCACAAAAGCGATAACGTCCTGACTGGCAGCCAGATTCACGCTCCCCTGCGGCCCGCCCGGCAGCACGATGGCATCGTACAGGGTGGCGGCGCGCTCGGTCAGGGTGCTGTCGGCCACCATCGGAATATTGTGATAGCTCACTACCGCGCGCGACTCCGCACAGGCCAGGGTTTCCACTTCAATCTGCATGCGGCGCAGGATATCAATGGTGATAATTGCTTCTGCTTCTTCAAATCCTGGTGCCAGTAACACCGCCACTTTTGCCATTTTGATCCTCACAAATAAAATAGATAAAACATCGTTTCATTTTATAGAAAGTCATTGGGCAAACTCGCGGGTGGATCACAGTTCGGTATTTTTGAGAAATAGCATTGAAATCAAAGGAAATGAAAAGCTGGTCACATTAAGACGATACTGAACGGCTTTATTCTGGTGTTAATCATCCCTCCCCGAAATAAGGACATTATAATGACGACTTCAGGAATGATTCAGAAACTCAACACCCAGATGAACCTCGAGTTCAACGCCTCCAACCTCTATTTGCAGCTGAGCGACTGGTGTTCCGAGCACAGCCTCAACGGTACCGCCACCTTCCTGCGCACCCAGGCGCAAAGCAATATCACCCAGATGATGCGGGTCTTCGAATATATGAAACAGGCCGGGGCCAACCCGATTGTTAAAGCCCGTGTGGTTTCCGAAGAGTCCTGCTCATCGCTGGAAGAGCTGTTCCAGAAAACCCTCGAAGAGTATGAGCAGCGCTGTACCATGCTGAAAACCCTCGCCGGAGAAGCCAAAGCGCTGCACGACGACGACACCCTCGACTTCCTGCGCGATATGGGGAAAGAGCAGCAGCAGGATGGCCTGCTGCTGAAAACCATTCTCGACGAGGTACGCAGTGCCAGACGCGCCGGTCTGTGCATGACCCAGACGGACCAACATCTGCTGAATCTGGTGAACTTTCAGCAGCACTGAAACCGTTTCGTATTACGGGAATTGTTAATTAATAGTTATCAAGTCATTGCTTTAATTGAATTTTAACAAATCAGATCTGGCTCCCAACCCATAACCTTACAAAGTGAAATGATTTAATTCATTTCACTTTGACTGACGAGGGAGCTTCATGATCACCATCGAGTTTATTGTCATTATTCTCTGCCTGCTGGTGGGAACGCGGTTTGGCGGGATGGGCCTTGGGCTGATAAGCGGTATCGGCCTTTTCATTTTAAGCTTTGTGTTTGGACTACAGCCCGGCAAACCGCCGGTGGACGTGATGCTGACGATCCTCGCGGTCATCGGCTGCGCCGCGACGCTGCAAACCGCCGGTGGTCTGAATGTGATGATGCAGTTTGCGGAGCGCTTGCTCAGGAAACACCCCCAGCACATCACCCTCCTCGCGCCGTTCACCACCTGGATGCTGACCTTTCTGTGCGGCACCGGCCACGTGGTTTACACCATGTTTCCAATCATCGCGGATATCGCGCTGAAAAAAGGGATTCGCCCGGAACGCCCGATGGCGGTGGCCTCCATCGCTTCGCAGATGGCGATTACCGCCTCGCCCGTCTCCGTTGCCGTGGTGTCGCTGGTGTCGATCATTGGCGCTCAGCACGGGGTGGGTCAGGCGTGGGGGATTCTGGAGATTTTAGCCGTCTCGGTTCCCGCCTCGCTGTTTGGCGTGATGATCGCCGCCCTCTGGAGCCTGCGCCGTGGGAAAGATCTGGCGGATGACGCCGAATTTCAGGAAAAACTCACCGACCCGAAACAGCGTGAATTTATCTATGGCAGCACCGAAACCCTGATGAACCAGCGCTTCCCGAAACAGGCCTACTGGTCGACGTGGATTTTCTTCGCCGGGATCGCCGTGGTGGTTCTGCTGGGTGCCCTGCCCGATTTGCGCCCTGCGTTTGAAATCAAAGGCAAAATGACGGCGCTGTCGATGAACCTCGTGATCCAGATGATGATGCTGATCGCCGGTGCGGTGATGCTGATTGCCTGTAAGGTTAACGCCTCCGCCATTTCGAACGGCGCGGTGTTTAAAGCGGGAATGGTGGCGATTTTCTCGGTGTTCGGCGTCGCGTGGATGAGCGATACCTTTTTCCAGGCGCACCTCGATGAGTTGAAAATGGCGCTGGAAGGCGTGGTGAAGAGTCATCCGTGGACCTACGCTATCGTGCTGTTCCTGGTCTCCAAACTGGTGAACAGCCAGGCCGCGGCTCTCACCGCCGTCGCGCCGATGGGATTGATGCTGGGCATCGAACCGAAAATGCTGATTGCGTTTTTCCCGGCCTCTTACGGTTACTTCGTGCTGCCGACGTATCCCAGCGATCTGGCCTGTATCGGCTTTGACCGCTCCGGTACCACCAAAATCGGCAAGTTCATTATCAACCACAGCTTCATTCTGCCAGGCCTTATCGGCGTGAGCTGCGCCTGTGCCGCCAGCTATCTGCTGGTGCAGACCTTCTTCTAAGCGTCATGCGCTGCCGGGCCTACGGGGTTTTGTAGGCCGGGTAAGCGAAGCGCCACCCGGCAAAAACCTGTTCCAAAATTCAAAACATCGGTTTATTTTAGTGTGACTCACCCTGCGGTGTGAACTTGAGTTCGATAAGCGCAATGGCTTTTTGAATGGCGCGAAGCGTAACGGGATCCGCTGCAGCAGGATGGCTGGTGAAATCGATGTTTTTCAGTTGGGTGGACATTTTTTCCCGCACTTCGGTCGGGGTGATAACGTCTAACACATCCAGGATTTGTTTGATGACCAACTGGCACGCGACGACGTCAGACACCAGTTCCTGATCGGCGCTCAGATTTTGAGACATAGGAAGCTCCTTCAATAAAGAGCGCTATAGTAGCAAAACCACGGCCCTTTCATCTTCCCTCTCGTCGAACGCAGGCATAAAAAAACCTGCCGAAGCAGGTTTTTTTCATCAGAACATTGCGCCTGGCGGTACGTCTTTGAACGTATTGCAGTAGTTAGCCCACATGCTTTTCAGGATTTTGCGCAGTTTCATTTGATGCTCCGGTAATGTGTTATGCAGGTGTTATTGTCTATCCGCATATAATATGACCAGCATCACAAAAATCAACGGTTATGTGACGCACATCACGGTTACAAAATCAGCAATGCTGCGAGATTGTTATAAAAACACAAGACAAATCCGCGGGTTAGGAACTTATAAGTTCCAGTAAATTTTTATAAAATTTTTTGATATGGCAGGGTAAAAATGAGTGAAAACATCACCGGAAAAGAGAGCCGCGGTTTGTCTCCTGCGGCGCTGCTGGTTGCCGGGGCGTTCTTTATGGAGTTTCTCGACGGTACGGTGATTGCCACCGCGCTGCCCGATATGGCGAAAAGCTTTGGCGTGCAGGCCGTGGATCTGAACATCGGTATCAGCGCGTATCTGATTACCCTGGCGGTGCTGATCCCCGCCAGCGGCTGGATTGCCGACCGCTTTGGCGCGCGCAAAGTCTTCGCCGTGGCGCTGGCAATCTTCACTCTCGCCTCCGTGCTGTGCGGGCTGTCTACCACGGTCGATCAGTTTGTCGCCATGCGCGTGCTGCAGGGGATGGGCGGCGCGCTGATGGTTCCGGTCGGGCGTCTTGCCGTGCTGCGCACGACGCCCAAACATCAGCTCATCACCGCCATCGCCACCCTCACCTGGCCCGCGCTGGTGGCTCCGATCATCGGTCCACCACTCGGCGGGTTTATCACCAGCTACGCCGACTGGCGCTGGATCTTCTTTAGTAATGTGCCGCTCGGGATGCTGGCGATTATTCTGGCGCTGCGCATCATTCCCGACCTGCACGACGACGCGCGCCGTCCCTTTGATACACCCGGTTTTATCGCCACCACCATTGCGATGGTGAGCCTGGTGTACGCCATGGAGTCGATGGGAGCGCAGCATCCGGAAGGGCTTTTCACCGTGGGGCTGCTGGCGGTCGGCGTGGTGACGCTCATCTACGCCCTGCGCCATTTTCAGCGCGCCGAGTGGCCGATGATTCGCCTCGACGCTCTGCAGGTTACGACGTTTCGCGTGACGATGTACGGCGGGTCGCTGTTCCGCGCCTCTATCAGCGCCGTGCCTTTCCTGCTGCCGCTGATGTTTCAGGTCGGGTTTGGCATGGACGCGTTCCACTCCGGTCTGCTGGTGTTGGCGGTGTTTGTCGGCAACCTGACGATCAAACCCGCGACCACGCCGCTGATTCGCCGCCTTGGTTTTCGAAAGCTGCTGCTGATCAACGGGGCGTTAAACGTTCTGTCGCTGCTGGCCTGCGCGATTATCTCGCCGCAAACGCCGGTCTGGCTGATCATGCTGATTCTCTATCTGGGCGGCGTGTTCCGCTCGATTCAGTTTACGGCGGTGAGTACCCTGGCTTTTGCGGACGTGCCGTCGGCACAGATGAGCTACGCCAACACGCTGTTTTCCACGGCCACACAGCTGGCGGTGGGGCTTGGGATCACGCTGGGGGCGATAGGGATTCGTATCGGGGAAAAGCTCGGGAGTGTTCTGGGTATCACCGATGTGCCGGGGATCAGCTTCCGCCTGGCCTTTGTCGCCATCGCGCTGATTTGTCTGGTGGGGATGGTGGATACGTTGCGGCTGACGAAGGATGCAGGAAGCGCGGTGTCGAATAAGCGCTAAATGCGGCCATTAAAATCGCCCGGCGGCACTTCGTTTGCACGGGCCTACGGGGTGTTGTAGGCCGGGTAAGCGCAGCGCCACCCGGCAAAAATCAGACCACAGATTACCCAACGATACCGCGAACAAAGGCTTCGATCTCTTTGTCCTGACAGTTTTCGAAGAAACACTGCTGGAAGCGCTGGCCGGAAACCGCGGTTTTCACCAGTTCAGGATCGATGGCGCGCAGAGTATCCAGATAGTTCTCTTTCACCACGGCGGCTTTCACCTGGTTCAGAATACCGGCGTTACGCACCTGCGGCTCTTTACGCTCTGGCGGATAACCTTCGCCTTTGCGGCCCGTAAAGGCTTTTTCGAAGATGAAGCGCACGTTCAGCTCTGCGCCCCAGCCGAAGCCTTTGGCGAATGGCAGGGAGAGCGCGTTACCGTTGTTGATCTGCGCAAACAGGAAGGCATCTGCCGGGTCGATACAGTAGCCGCAAATCACGCCCGGATGGATGTTCAGAGACATCAGCGCGCCCTGCCCGGTACCGCAGCCGGTCACCACGAAGTCAACGGCCTTCGCATTCAGCAGGATGCTGGCCATAATACCCAGATGGATATAGGTCAGGTGGTGATCGTTCTCATCACTCATCCCGACGTTATAGACCGGGAAGCCCTTCTCATCGACAACGGATTTAAGTTCGTTGAGGATAGTGGCGTTTTTACCGGCCTGGCTGTTTTCCATCATCAGTGCAATTTTCATTCTTCATCTCCTGAATGCGTTGCGGGTTTTGCCGCCAAAGATAGCGAATCCACCCAACCTTACTATCTAACAAACGCACTTTCAAATTAACTGAAAAAATGTTTTAAAAAACGAAAGGCGCTTCACAATTTCGACTCTTCACGCGGAAATAGCGTGCTTATGCACAAACTTAAGAAATCTCTACTCACGAATCTGGCTGTTAGCTAGACTGCTTTTTAAAAGACTATAAAAATCCTTTGGGGAACAATGGTGAATATGCGCCGCCGGACGCTTCGCATCACATCGCTTTTCTGGATACTTATCCTCGCGGCCCTGGTCTGGGCCCGAGCCGCTTTTGCCCAGCCCGCTGCCGAAACCCACGCCATTCCCGTCTGGATTTATGACGCCGACAGCTTTGAATTCTGGCGCTCGCCGCAGGGCGAGTTACAGGGTTTTTATCCGGAACTGGTGCGCGCCATTAATGAAAAATATGGCACCCGTCTGGAACTCACGCCGGTCAGCGGCCCCGAGATCGGCCAGCGTTTTAACCGCGATATCTACGGCGTGTATGCGGGCGTGCTCAGAACCGAAGCCCGCGCCCGGACCAAAATTCTCTCCTCGCAGCTGTTCAATAATGAAGTGGTGGCCGCCAGCCCGAGCATGTCCGTGAATACGGTTGAAGAGCTGGCGAATGCCCGCGTGCTGTTTCGCCAGAACGACGCCACTCTGGAAAGCGTGCAGAAGCGTTATCCGGAGCTGAAATTCCGCTCGCTGTATCTGGTCGCCAGCAGCGAAGAGGCGTTCCGTTTGCTGAGCGAGCACAAGGCGGATTTCTACATTAATGACGCCAGCGAGATGGAAAACACCCAGCGCTATTATCTGATCTCCCGCCCCTTTCCCGAACTGCGTATTCCGGTGGTGCTGGCCTTCAGCCCGGAGCTGAAAGATCTGCGTGAAAAGGTGAATGCGTTTCTCGGCGAGTGGTATCGCAGTGGGGAGATGTACAAGGCGCTGGAAGAGAGCAAGCGCCACTACCTCCTCAGTCGGATTTCCATCTCAAAAGAGGAGCGCGCGTGGCTTACGAACAACCGCCTGCAAATCTGGCTGCCGAAAAATGAGAACTTTGCGCCGGTGGTCTGGAAGGACGATCGCGGCTATCAGGGAACTGCCATCAATATGATCAAGGACATGCGCGACCTGCTGGGCATGGAAGTGGATGTCCATTTTATCGATCACTATGCCGACGCGCTGAGGCAGCAGCGCTGGCCGGTCCGCCTGGTTAATGTCGCGGAAACCACCGATCCCGAGCATGCCGCTGGCCGCATCGGGCCGGATGTGGCGTGGCATAACGTTTACTACAACCGTATCAAGCAGCCTTTCCTGTGGGATGAAGAGAGTATCCGCAGCCAGCGCGTGGGCGTGCTGGAGGGATCCTTCGCGGCCCGCTATCTGCAAAATCGCTTTGGCAGCGACGTGGTGATCGTCACCCGACACAGCGTAAACGGGCTTATCGACGCGATGGAGAACAATAAAGTCGACTTCATTCTGGGGGATCTGAGTTCGCTGGAATCGACCCTGCGAGGCAATGAACTGTTTCGCGGTGTGCTGAAAGTCGCGGGCGTCACCCGCAGCGAATTCATCGTCGGCCCCTGGGTTCAGCCCGATCATCCGCTGTACCACTTGCTGACTCAGGTTAACCGCCTGTCGAGCTTCCGCACTCAGCTGGAACGTCATGAGGTGCACGAATTCTTCCCGGCGCTCACCAAAAACACCTTAAAAATTATCAGCGTGATTCTCTTCGTCACCGTACTTTTTAGTATTGGGATGCTGTTCATGATGCGTCGGCATATAAAAGAGAGCCGCCTGGTGAACCGCAATATTGTGCAGGCCCTGGAGAAGGTGAATCGCGCCCACGACGATGAAACCGGAAGTCATATTCAGCGCGTGGCGAAATATTGCGGAATGATGGCGCGGGAACTGAATCTGTCGCGCAAAATGATGACAGAGATCGAACATTTTGCGTCGCTGCACGACGTCGGGAAAATTGCGGTGCCGGACAGGATCCTGCGCAAGCAAGGCCCGCTGACGGAACAAGAGTTCAGCGAGATGAAACTGCACACCACCAAGGGCTATATGATTATTCAGGGCCTGGGGCTCGGCCCGGTGGCGGAAAACATCATTCACTTCCATCATGAGAAATGGGACGGGAGCGGCTATCCTGAAGGGCTGCGCGGAGAAAATATTCCGCTCGAAGCGCGCATTCTGGCGCTGGCAGATGTGTACGACGCCCTGCGGCAAAAGCGCGTCTATAAACCCGGATTCAGCCATGAGCAGGCTTGCGAAGTGATTTTTGAGGGTGCCGGAAAACACTTTGATCCGCAGCTGATCGCCCTGTTCCGCCAGCACCATCTGAAATTCCGCATGATCTTCGACAGTCTCGCCGACTAAATCATGCCGTTGTGAAGAGAAAGGGAAATTCGTCCGGCTATTCCAGGCATTGTCTGGCTTATCAGACAGTAAGATAACCTGTTTACATCAGATCAGGGCGAGATATGAAGAGAGTATTCGTTGCAGGATTAGTGCTGCTCCTCACGGGCTGCACGGTCACCCGCCAGGCGCAGGTGAGCAATGCCGATGCGACTGGCGGCGTGGTCCGGCTGGATTACGGTCAGCCAATTTTCCAGAATGCCCGTTACGATGACTACGTCACCAACGGGACCGCCACGCGCGAGTGTCAGAGCATGGGCTTCGCGACCGCCTCTTTCTACGGCCAGCCGATTAAAACCTGTAGCCTGTTCAGCGGGTCGGTTTGCCTTAACCAGACCGTCACCATTCAGTACAAATGCATGGGCTATGCGGTGAATCCTGCGGCGACGCAAACCTACTATTAATAATAGTGCTGCCAGTATTATTCTGGCAGCTTATTTAATACGAAGCGAAACCATTCTCATTAAAATATAAATAAGCGCCAATGCGTTTTATTCCCATTCGTATTTTTAATAAATAATATACTTATTTTACCTTTTGCAAATAATTAAATAACAAATTATAGTGACGCCCTGACTGACTAATAATAATTTCCCGGAGCTGCGCTATGCTGAAAACTGAAATGATCGATAAGCTCAACGAACAAATGAACCTTGAGCTTTTTTCATCCCTGCTTTATCAACAGATGAGTGCCTGGTGCAGCTACCACAGCTTTGAAGGCGCGGCTGCGTTTCTGCGTCGCCACGCTCAGGAAGAGATGACGCACATGCAGCGTCTGTTCGATTATCTCTCTGACACCGGCAGCCTGCCTCGCATCAACCCGGTTGCGTCTCCGTTTGCCGAGTACGCCTCTCTGGACGAACTGTTCCGCGCCACTTACGAACACGAACAGCTGATCACCCAGAAAATTAACGAACTGACTCACGCGGCGATGGTGGCTCAGGATTATCCGACCTTTAATTTCCTGCAATGGTATGTTGCAGAGCAGCACGAAGAAGAGAAACTGTTTAAATCCGTACTCGATAAATTATCGCTGGCGGGTAAATCAGGCGAAGGTCTGTACTTTATTGATAAAGAGTTGTCGACTCTCGACACACAGAAATAAAGTTTCGGGGAGCCTTCTGGCTCCCTTTTTTTATTGGCGATAGATTTTACTTTCGTGCGTTGAAAACCCCCGCTTCCCCCCCTTGATAAAATTCCCTCTCGCCGCCTGCTTCAACCCTGTAAAAATTCCATTACACCCCTTGTAACGGGGATTTGACGAGGTTGCGCTTTTGTCTTACTCTGCGCCGCAGATTAGGTTGCGATTAGCGGTTGTGGTAGAGGAAAGCGTGAAGAACAGAACACTGGGAAGTATTTTTATCGTCGCAGGTACGACGATTGGCGCAGGAATGCTGGCGATGCCACTGGCCGCCGCGGGCGTCGGATTTAGCGTGACGCTGGTGCTGTTGGGTTGCCTGTGGGCGTTGATGTG
Organism: Lelliottia sp. EB106-05-01-XG201; assembly: GCF_058791735.1. Classification (NCBI taxonomy): domain Bacteria; kingdom Pseudomonadati; phylum Pseudomonadota; class Gammaproteobacteria; order Enterobacterales; family Enterobacteriaceae; genus Lelliottia; species Lelliottia sp. EB106-05-01-XG201. The sequence continues at coordinate 1,844,886 of NZ_JBYTDV010000001.1, read as the reverse complement.
TTACACCGCCCTGCTGTTGCTGGAAGTGTATCAGCACGTTCCGGCGGATACGGGCCTCGGCTCGCTGGCCGCGCGCTATCTCGGCCGCTACGGTCAGTGGATCACCGGTTTTAGCATGATGTTCCTGATGTATGCCCTGACAGCGGCGTACATGAGCGGCGCAGGCGAGCTGATTGCATCGAGCGTCAACGACTGGTTTGGCACGGATATCTCTCCGGCCACCGGCGTTGTCTTCTTTACCCTGATTGGCGGCGGCGTAGTGTGCGTCGGCACATCGCTGGTCGATCTGTTTAACCGTTTTCTGTTCACCGCCAAGATTATTTTCCTGGTGGTGATGCTGGCCCTGCTGGCTCCGCACGTTCACAAAGTGAATCTGCTGACGCTGCCTTTGCAACAGGGTCTGGCGCTTTCCGCGATCCCCGTGATTTTCACCTCCTTCGGCTTCCACGGCAGCGTGCCGAGCATCGTCAGCTATATGAATGGCGATATCCGTAAGCTGCGTCGCGTGTTTATTATCGGCAGTGCGATCCCGCTGATTGCCTATATTTTCTGGCAGCTGGTGACGCTCGGCAGCATTGGCTCATCGACCTTTATGGGCTTAATGGCCGATCGCTCGGGTCTGAACGGATTCCTGCAGGCGTTACGTGAAGTGGTGGCCTCGCCGCACGTTGAGCTGGCGGTGCATCTGTTTGCCGATCTGGCGCTGGCCACCTCCTTCCTCGGCGTGGCGCTGGGGTTGTTCGATTATCTGGCGGATCTGTTCCAGCGTAATCGCTCCGTCGGCGGACGCATTCAGACGGGACTGATCACCTTCCTGCCACCGCTGGCCTTCGCACTGTTCTATCCGCGCGGATTTGTGATGGCGCTGGGTTACGCGGGCGTGGCGCTGGCGGTGCTGGCGCTGCTGCTCCCTTCCCTGCTGGCATGGAAAAGCCGCCAGCAGCATCCGGATTCGGGTTATCGGGTGTGGGGCGGGAAGCCGTTGTTAGCTCTGGTGTTTGTGTGTGGGATTGGGGTGATTTTGGTGCAGTTTTTGATTGTGGCGGGATTACTGCCCGAAGTGGGCTAAAACCGCCCGGCGGCGCTTCGCTTGCACGGGCCTACAGGGTTTTGTTTATTCATAATCACTACACTCTCCCATAAAGACGAAATGAAATGTTGCATTGGGCACCGGTGTGGGTCCCCGCTGAAATCGGCGAACCGGAGGCCGGATGACAAGGGCTGGACGCCAGGGATGGCGGCCAGAGGCGAAACGAGACAGGACAAAATTGCCGGGAGCAATTTTGAACAGCGCTTGCGCTGGCCCCGGAGGGGCGAGTCCCATGGATGGGACGAGTAATCACGAGTCGAGCCGACCGCAGGCAGCAGGCCGGGAGGTGAGCGCAGTGCGAAGCACCGATTTCATGGCGGGGCGCGGGGATTGAAAAGGGGGCCGCGCAGCCCCCTTTTCACGTTCACAGGTTATCGAGTGATTATATTCCGCTGAACATAAGGTGAACGGAACAATTCCACCCATTTCTCAAAGGAGCTTTTGAACCATAGTTTTGTAGGCCGGGTAAGCGCAGCGCCACCCGGCAGGATTTTAATGCAGGCAGCAGCTCTTAAACTTCTTCCCGCTCCCGCATGGGCACGGATCGTTACGTCCCACTTTGGTCCCGTTGACGATCGGTTTTTGTGACAACGGCTGCTGCGGATTCGCCAGCCAGTAGTTGTACAAACGAATCGCCGCCGGACGGATGCTGTCCACGCTCGCTTGGTACTCGTCTTCTGTCATCTCTTCGACGAGGTCGACGTTCTCTTCCGTACCGTGCAGGGCAATCACCGCCAGATCCGGCTTCAGCTCTTCCGGCAGCGTGGACCAGTCGGTCAGCGCCATGCCGCGCATGTAGCCGTAGCACCACTCTTCTACAACGGTGTAAGTTTTACCCTCGACTTCGTTCTCGCCAAACACCGGCTCAAACTGGTCAGGGTAATCGCTCAGGCGCTCGGCGATATCGTTCATGTGCTTAAAGCAGAGATCGATAAAGCGGTGCATTTCGCGGTCGTTTTTCCAGCGTGGAATGTACTTTTGCCCGCCCCACGCGGCCACCAGCCAGGTGTCGGGTTCGACGACGATCGGACCGGACAACACCGCGGTCAACATGCCGTCGAGTTCGGAAACGTCAATCACCGACGCTTCTTCGTGACCGTAGGACATCAACGTCTCTTCCAGCCACTCCAGTTCGTTTTCAGATAATGGGCCTTCAGTCATTGCTGATACTCCTGAAAAAAAGAAAAGGAGCTTACCACACTTCAGGCTAGTACTCTTTAAATGCCAGTTCCAGGCGGGCAATGAGCGGTTTAAACAGATAGCTCATCAGGGTGCGCTCACCGGTTTTGATGGTCACGCTGGCGGGCATCCCGGCTTTGATTTTGTAGTCGCCGAGCAAATGCACGCCCTGCGGGCTGACCTGCACTTCTGCCAGATAATAGGGCTGCTGGGTCACTTTATCGATCAGCCTGTCCGCCGAAACCGTTAAAACACGCGCGGGAACCGAAGGCAGCAGCGCATGGTTCAGCGCCGGGAACAGCACATCCACCGTCAGCCCCGGCACCATTTTATCGATGGCATGCACCGGGATTTTAGCGTCGATCTGCAGCGGCTGATTGGCCGAGACAATATCCATCAGATGTTCGCCGGGCTGGATTACGCCCCCAACGGTGCTGACTTTCACGTCCAGCACAATCCCGTCAATCGGCGAGCGAATCTCAGTGTTTTCCAGCTCATGGCGGGTAGAGGCTAGCTCATCCTCCAGCGTCGCGACATCTTTCTGATTCACGGTCAGCTCAGATTCCACCTCGCGGATAAACTGATGCTGCACCTGATACGCTTTAATTTTTAACTCATTCTGCTGGGATTTCAGTTTGGCGATATTGAGAATATCTTCCGACACGCTGCTGGAAATCTCCGCCGCCTCGCGCTCCAGCACCAGCAGCTGCGCTTTCGGGTAGTAATTTTTTGCGCTCAGCGATCTGAGTGTGCCTAACTCGCGGTTGATCAGGGTGAACTGATGCTCACGATAGCCTTTAATTTTGTTGAGATTTTCCGTCTGCCCGGCCAGACCGTCGAGCGTCTCCTGGATCATCGACAGCTCATCCTGAATGGTTTTTTTGCGCGTCTCGAAGAGCTTTTCCTGCAGGCGACGGACTTCCGTCAGACGTTTATTGCCCGCAAAATGCTGCGTCAGCGCGTCGCTAAAGGCGATCGATTCCAGCCCGTCGCGCTCGGCCAGCAGCCGATCTTCGACGGTTTTCGCCGCAATATACTGCGCACTGAGCGCGCTGTAGCGCATATCGAGCTGGATTTTATCCAGCCGCACCAGAACCTGATCCTTTTTAACCGTCTCGCCCTCTTTGATAAAAATATCCGTTACCCGCCCGCCGCTTAAATGCTGGATGGTTTTGCGGTTGCTCGACACCGTCACCGTCCCGTCAGCCACCACACCGGCATCCAGCGGAGCCTGAACCGCCCAGAGCAAAAAGCCGCCTACGCCGAGCACAATGACCAGAATGCCCCGCAGCAGCGGCGGCCAGATATTGGTATCAACGGTATTATCCTGATTCTTTTTCATCACAATGCCTCGCGTTGCGGTTCACTTTGCGGTGCAGAAGCGGTGGCCACCGGTTTGAGAATGTTGGCCTGGCGCAGATTGGCGATCACCTGTTCGCGGGTGCCGAACTCCTGAATGGTCCCTTCGTTGAGCAGCAGGATTTTGTTCACCACGCCCAGCAGCGTCGGGCGATGGGAGATGATCACCACCGTCTGGCCCTGGGTTCTGAGGGTGTTGATCGCCTGGATAAGGGCATATTCCCCGGCATCGTCGAGGCTGGCGTTGGGCTCATCCAGCACCAGAAAAGCCGGATTGTTATAGACCGCGCGCGCCAGGCCGATGCGCTGGCGCTGCCCGCCGGAGAGCTGATATCCGTGCGCCCCCAGCGGCGTGTCGTACCCTTCCGGCAGGCGCAAAATCATCTCGTGTACCCCGGCCAGCATGGCCGCAGCGACGATCGGCTGACTGTCACTTTGCGTGAAACGGGCGATATTTTGCGCGATAGTCCCGTCGAACAGCTCGACATCCTGCGGCAGATAGCCGATGGCCGGGCCGAGCAGGGCTTTGTCCCACTGGCAAATATCTGCCCCGTCAATGCGCACTTTCCCCGACAGGGGCGCCCAGACGCCAACCAGCAGTTTTGCCAGCGAGGTTTTCCCCGACGCCGACGGGCCGATAATCCCCAGCACTTCCCCCTGCTCCAGCTGGAAGGAGATATTGCGCAGAACCGGCGTCTTTTGGCCCGGAGGCGCGGCAAATACCGCTTCGACGCTGATATTTCCTTTCGGACGGGGCAGCGTCAAAATATCTTTCGGCGTCGGGTAGTCGCTCAGAAGGTGGGACAGCTGACGCCAGGCGTGGCGGAACTGCACAAACTGCTTCCAGTTGCCGATCACCTGTTCGACCGGATTGAGCACGCGGCCAAGAATAATCGAGGCGGCGATCATCAGCCCTGGGGTAATTTCCCCGGCGATCACCAGCAGCGCCCCCGCGCCCAGCGCTACGGATTGCAGCAGGATGCGCACGAAGCGGCTCAGGCTGCTCAGCCCCGCCGTTTTGTCGGCAATCTGGGTCTGGATCACCAGGGATTTGCTGTGCTGTTCCAGCCAGTGATTTTTCAGAGTCGAGAGCATCCCCATCGCTTCAATGGTGTCGCAGTTTTGCAGCTGTTTATTCAGCTTGCTGGTGTTATTGATGGTTAAGGCGTGCGCCTGCTGAATCGGCTTTTTGGTGGTTAATTCGGTCATCAGCGTCAGGGCAAATAAAATCACAATCCCGCCGACGGACAAATATCCCAGCAGTGGATGCACCAGAAAGGCGATGAATAAATAAAAAGGGGTCCAGGGAATATCCAGCAGCGCAAAGATACTGTTCCCGGAAAGAAACTGGCGTACCTGGGCTAAATCCGCAATGGCCTGCGCGGGATTATTATCTCCGGTGGCAATTCGCCGTTTAAAGGTGGCATTAAAAATAAGCTGATTGAGTTTCACATCCAGTCGGTTGCCGAGGCGCGTCATGACGCTGGAGCGGGCAAATTCAATCATCGAAATAACCGTGTACAGGCCGACGATTAATAAGGTGAGCATGAGCAAAGTGGTGGTATTTTTGCTGACCAGCACCCTGTCGTAAACCTGCAACATATAGATGGCCGGAGCCAGCATCAGAATATTGATCGTGCTGCTAAAAAACAGCAGCATGAGAAATACCGGACGCGTGCCTTTTAAAGCCGTATTCATTTCCGTAGACGGATGCGGGCGCGGCATAAGCCTCTCCTTATTTGTGCGATGAGCGACGGCCATTCTCATGGCCGTCGCAGCAGGAGGTTATAAAATGAAGTCGGTCACATTGACGGTGCTGGCGGTGACGCCTGCTAACGTAATGACGTTATTATCAATGGTGATGACCGCATCGCCGCCGCTGGCCGCAATCGCCACGCGACTGCCGAAGTTCCCTGCGGTGATACCCAGCAGACTGATATCAATAAGATCCTGACCGCCGCGCAAGTCGCTGTCGAAGCCGGTCACGCGGTCCCGACCGAAACCGGCCGCAAACGCGAACCGGTCGTCGCCTGTCCCGCCGTCGAGGGCATCGTTCCCCGCGCCGCCGGAGAGGATATCGTCGCCAATCCCGCCGGAGAGCACGTCGTCATTCGCACCCCCGCTCAGGTTGTCATTCCCGTTAGCGCCCACGAGGTTATCGTTCCCGTCGCCGCCGTCGAGAATGTCGTTGCCGATCCCGCCCTGCAACAGGTCATTCCCGCCCAGGCCCGAGAGCCTGTCGTTCCCCGAACCGCCGGTGATGGTGTTAGCCAGCGCATTCCCCGTGCCGGTGAAATTGCCCTGCCCGGTGAAGACCAGCACTTCCACGTTTTCGGCCATCACGTAGCTGGCCAGCGCGGTGCGGACGGTGTCCGTTCCGGCGTTAAGCCCCTCCGTCACCACGTCTGCGGCGTTATCGACGATATAGAGATCGTCGCCAGCGCCACCGGCCATGATGTCCGCGCCCGTCCCGCCATCGAGCTCGTCGTTGCCGGCATCACCGTTGAGGGTATCCTGACCGGCACCACCATCCAGGTCGTCGTTGCCCGCCCCGCCGTTCAGCAGATCGTCCCCTGCCTGACCGAGTAAGGTGTCATTCCCCCCTTCGCCGTTGATGATGTCGCTCCACGCCGTACCCACCAGCGTGTTCGCCGCGTTATTCCCCGTCACCATATCGCCGATAGGCTGAGTCGCGGCGGACGTCAGCACCACCGGCGGGTTGCCCTCGTCATCGACGACGGTGACCACCACCTGCAGTGCGCGGCCAATCATCGCCTGACCGGGGGTGTACGTCGCGGCGGTAGCCCCGGCGATATTCACGAACCCGTTGCCCTGGCTCATTCTCCACTGGTAGCTGAAATTCCCGCCCGTCAGTCCGTCGCTGTCGGCAATCCCCGAGACAATCGCCGTCAGCGTGACGCTTTCCGTTGGCGTTGAATCGCTAATCACCGGTGCGCCGGTGGTGGGCTGATCGCGCACCTGAACGGCGCCGGTTTGCGCGGAGACCAGCCGTTCGGCATCGCCCATACGGTCGGTGAAGCTGGCAATCACCCGCAGCGGCGCACCCAGAATGCCGCCCGGCACGCGGAAGGTTTCGCCATTGGCCTGATCGCGCCATTGCCCGCCCACCAGCGCCTGCCAGGTCAGCACAATCGGGGCATTCGCCGCGATGCCATTCCCGTCCTGCAGGTCCGTCAGACTGACGCGCAGCAGATCGCCTACTTCCGGCGTGGAATCGGTGATTGCGAGGTTGCCGGTAGCGGCCTGGGCCGTCACCCACAGCTGCTCGCCGTTGCCGAACTCCACTTTTTCGATATGCAGCAGGCGATCGACGCCGTCGTTAAACGCCAGCCCGGCCGCAGGCGTGGCGTGGTTCACCGTCAGGCTGCCGTCAGCGTTGCGGTTGAAGAGGTAGTTACTGCTGAGATCGCGATAGACCGCCACGTCCGTCGCGGTGCCTGCCCCCTCCTGCAAAATTTCACGCACGATGGAGAGCTGATTCGGTTTCAGAGTTCCGGCCAGCATCAGGGATTTCAGCTCGTTCATGCTGTCGGCGCTGGTCAGCCCTGGCATGCCGGAGACCGCGATACGCACGTTCAGCCAGGCGTCGCCGTCGATAATGTCATTCCCGGATTTGCCCGTGATGCGGTCGCTGCCGCCCCCGCCAAGGAGAATGTCGCCGCCGGTATCGGGGTTAAAGACCACCGCATTCGGATCCGCGAGGCGCTGTCCGCCGACAATGCTCTGCAAACCGGCGATCCTGTCGACGCCTTCCTGCGTGAGGTTATTGGACAGCGGTACGCCCTGAACCGGCGCGGTCCCGACCGGCTGCTCCGTGCCGGTTAAGACATCGTCAAACTTCCAGCCTGACAGCCCTTCCACCAGGTCAAAGCGATCGCGCAGGATGAACTCCTGTTGGTTGACGAAGATCGGAATGCCCAGATCCGAGTTGGCCGCGTTGGGGTCGCCTTTGTGGATCGCCCAGTCGAAACCGGCCATGCCGTTGTTACGCTGGATGCCAGCGCCCTGCACCATGATGTCGTCGCCCGCTTCGCCGTCGTAGTCCGTGTCGTTACCCTGACCGTTGAGGACGTCGTGCCCGACTATGGTGCTGTTGAAGAACAGCTCGGAGTTTTCACCGGTCAGGGAGTCAAACCCGTCGCCGCCCTCCAGCCAGTCGTCGCCTTCGTTACCCAGCAGTGCGTCACCGCCGGAGCCGCCGAGGACGAAGTCGTTGTCGCGTCCGGCGAAGACCTCCTGCGCATCTTCGCCGACAACGATGAAATCACTTCCGCTGCCGCCGAAGATCAGATCGTTGCCGTTGCCCGAGAAGATAACGTCGTGGCCTGCATCGCCGTGGAGGAAATCGGCCCCACCGATTGGCGTACCGGTATCGGTGATAATGTCGTTCCCGTCACCGCCGTGAACCACGTCCGCCTCGTCGCCGCCGTCCAGACGGTCATCGCCGGCATCGCCCCACAGGCTGTCGATCCCTTTCCCGCCGATGAGCGTGTCATTCCCCGCCGAGCCGCCGAGCACCACGTGCCCGTCACCGGTGTATTTCAGATACGCCCCGTCGGCTGCGCCATCCCCGTCCACATCCGGCCCGGCCGCGCGCCGCACCACTAGCGGGAAGAGCAGATCTTTCAGCGCATTCCCCCACTTCGGATCGGCATGGGTTTGCAGGGCTTTATCGACCTCAAAGGTGTAATCCGGGGTCTGGAACAGGTGGGCGGGCAGATGAGAAGATCCCGCATCGCCCAGATCGCTGTTACGCATCACCAGCGCCGAGAAGGAGTTGCCCTCCAGCTCGTTGAGCAGGTTCAGCCCCTGCACGCGGCTCAGGTAGTAGAAACGGTCGCCGTCCTGCAACATCTCCATCTGGGTTTCAAACACGAAGTTGAAGGTGGAGCCGAGCATGCCGCCAAACTCATTTTTGCGCTCTGCCAGCCCGCCAATCCAGAAGTCGACCAGGTTCAGCCCGGTCTCTTTGGTAGCCCACGCCCCGGTTCCCATGAAGAAATCCAGCGCATCGGCGCGGGCGGGATCGTCAGCATCGCCAAACAGCAGGAAGTTCACCGCATCGCGCTTGCCTTCGATGGTGGTGGCGTTGCGAATCAGATCGTGCTGGCCGTAGGCGGCCATAAAGTTGATGATCGACGCCGGGTTTTTCAGGAACGAGGCGAAGTCGCCCCAGCTGGTGTATGGCCTGAGTTCGCTGTTGCCGGTTAATTCAAAGAACTGCTCTCGGGCCTGATTCAGGGTCGGCATGAGCGTATCGCGCCCACGCGCCAGGTTGAGCGCGCCGAGATCCAGCGGCAGCCCGACCAGATTATTGCGCAGCGCATCGGTGATAAATTCATCAATTTCGTTGCCGACCTGACGGGTCATCCCGCGCACAATCGCCCCTACCGCCTGCTCGGTGGAGATAGTCTGGCCGTTGAGCTCGTGGAATGCGACCGGGTTCAGGAAGGCTTCGATAAGCCCGATATCGTCGCTTTGCATCTCCTCATCGGTACGCGCGACGGTCTCGGTGAGCATCGAGTGGCCAAAGCGGTACACCACGTGGGCGAACTCGGCGAAAATCGCCGGGTTGATGTCCGCGCTGTTGGAGAAGACGAACGGATCGACCGCCGGTTGCACGGCGCGGGCGAACTCTTCAAACACCAGATGCTGGTACTCCATCTCCGTCGCAAAACGCCCCGCCTGGAAGAGATACTCCCCGTTCCATTGCAGCGTGCTGGTATCAGCCGGGATTTCGGTGATCTGGTGATTCGGCAGCAGCCACTGGTTGATAAGCGTAATGTCATTGCTTTCGAGAATGGTGGTTTTGTACTGCTCGACCAGGCGGTTGTGTTCGCTGTGGAACACGGAATGCACGGCGGTCAGGCCGATATTCTCGTTCCCGCGTCCGTCCCCGGTAATAAAGTGGCGGTCGAGGAGTTCGTCATCATAGGTTCCGGCGGTCTGCGCGTTGCCGGTTTCCGTATCGTCATCCGCCACCAGGCCCGCTTTTGGCACTGCGGTGTGGGCGATATCGTCGAGGAAGGCGTGGCCGGTGCGGATAGTGTCTGCTGGCAGAACATCCCCGTTGGCCTCCACCAGGCCGTGCGCGGTGACGATCTGCACTTTACCGTTGTCGCTCAAGATCAGGTTGCCATAGCGGTCCGTTGCCAGCAGCGGAACGTTGAACACATCCTGATCCGTCAGCTTAATCCCCAGCAGGGTTTCAGCCTGATGTTTCACGTCTGCCCAGGTGGCCAGCCCGCCGCCCGCGCCTTCCAGCAGATTTCCGGTTGGCTCCGGTTTACCGTCAACCATCGCATATTCGCGGATAAAAATTTGATGGGAAGGATGGGAGGTATAGGTCTGGTTCTGATCGATAAACGGCGTGGTGATGTTGGTGGTGTTGTGGTTGGCGTCGACCTGAGCGCGGGTGAGCAGCATGAAGTTGGTCGGCGAGCCCTCGACGAATAACGGGTCGTCCGGCATGAGCGGGATAAAGACAATCCCGTTCCCGGCTTTGGGGATCAAATCCAGACCGTGGTCAAAGAACTGGCCGAAGAAGGTCATCCAGCCGTTGAACGCCGGTGACAGGCCGATATCCGGCGATAAATTGGGGATAGATAAACTGCCATTGTCCGACACCGTGCCGCCGCCGGGGGCGTCCGCGAGTCCGTCATGGGCCTCCTGCGCGGCGGGGTTGGAGGCGGTCTGGTCCGAGATCAGGTTACTGATGATGCGCGGGTCGGCGTCCACCACCATCTGATTCGGGTTGAGAATCAGATACTTTTGCAGCGCTTGCAGATCGTTTAAATCCAGCGTCACCAGCCTGGGCATCGTTTGATCGGCAGCCCCGTTGAGCTCCTGTCCCGGCAGCAGGTTGTTCCAGGAGCCGTCCACGGTACGAAGCCCATAGGGCAACAGCGGGCTGGAGACCAGTTCGCGCAGCAGCTCGCCATTAACCGACCCGTCAGGATTGGTTGCCGCTTCCGATATTTTGATCTGCTGCAGAATAAACGCCAGATCGTGCAGCGTGACGGTAAAATCATATTGCGTAGCCATAATCATTACCTCTGTTTATTAAGCTATCATCATCCGTTTCCGCCACGGCGCTGCCGCAACAGATAAAGAATGATCCTCATCAGATAGAATTAATCACCTTAAGGTCGTCGATCGCTGAAGTCCGTTTACGTTTTAAGCACAACAAGCCAGACCCTGAATCCGTAATGCGGGGAGGAATTATCCTGTCAGATTTATTTTCCCAATGGAAAACCGGGAATAAATACCGTGCTTTTATATTCGGCTAATGAATGATTAATAACTCAGTCAGATTGTATTTTCACAAAGGTAATATATTAGTGAGGCTTAACTGTCATTTCAGCTTTAATTTAAGATGACAGTTTTGTTATGGTCATAACTATGGAGGGTGCTTTGTTTCCTCACCTCATACTTTCTGCTGAAACCATTACCCCCCTCTCTAAGCTTTTTTCTGAACACTGACGCGTGCCATCGTTTTATTTATTCTTTCTTATGCCGGGCATTTCAGCTCATATTTTCGCCAGTTACTCAGTATTAAAATAGCGTGAGATTAATAAGCGTTGAAATGAATAAGTGAGGATGAGAAGAGTGGAAACGGGGGAGAGATAAAAACAAAAAAACCACCCGAGGGTGGTTTCACGACACTGCTTATTGCTTTGATTATTCTTGTTTTCCCATGGTACCCGGAACGAGACTTGAACTCGTACAGCCTATGGCCGAGGGATTTTAAATCCCTTGTGTCTACCGATTCCACCATCCGGGCTCGGGAAGAAATTGGAGGCGCGTTCCGGAGTCGAACCGGACTAGACGGATTTGCAATCCGCTACATAACCGCTTTGCTAACGCGCCTTAAATCTTTGTGGTCTTCCGACCTGCACCCGCAAACTGCCGATGCTTAAATTTGGAGCGGGAAACGAGACTCGAACTCGCGACCCCGACCTTGGCAAGGTCGTGCTCTACCAACTGAGCTATTCCCGCATGTCACCAAGTTATTTGTAATCACTTGATTTCATTATCGTCCGGCTGACTGTGCCGCCGTTCGATGCGTTGCATTCTACTTATATGACGATTTGAGTCAACGTTAATTTTGCTTCCCTGGATCGTTTGCTGAAAATTACGCCGAAACGATCACTGATCAAGCAGATCGCCGCGTGAGGCGTTCAGGTATTGCAGCATGGACCACAGCGTCAGCACCGCAGCGACCCACAGCAAGCCGATTCCCGCCCACTCGACCCAGGCGTTCGGACGCCACAGCATCCACACCAGAGACGCCATCTGCGCCGTGGTTTTGACTTTACCAATCCAGGAGACCGCCACGCTGCTGCGTTTACCTAACTCCGCCATCCACTCGCGCAGGGCGGAGATAATAATTTCTCGGCCAATCATCGTCGCCGCCGGCAGCGTCACCCACCAGGTGTGGTAATGCTCTGCCACCAGCACCATCGCAATGGCGACCATCACTTTATCGGCAACAGGATCGAGGAAAGCACCGAAACGCGTGCTCTGGTTCCAGCGACGCGCCAGATAGCCATCAAACCAGTCGGTCACCGCGGCCACAAGGAAGATCAGCGCACATACAAAAGGAGCCCAGGTGAATGGCATGTAAAAAGCCAGCACAAAGAACGGGATAAGTACGACGCGAAAAAGCGTGAGCAACGTAGGGATGTTAAATCGCATAGTGACGGTAACTGTCTGTTGTCAGTAAAATTTAGCTCTATGTTGCTACAGAGCCCTCAATGTTTCAACGAGTAGTAGATCTTTTCTGCCAGCCCTTGCGAAATACCCGGCACTTTTGCAATTTCCTCCACGCTGGCGTTGAGTAATCCTTGCAATCCGCCCATGTATTTCAACAACATTTGCCGACGTTTTGGCCCAACGCCCTCGATGGTCTCAAGGGTACTGGTGTTTTTGACCTTCGCCCGTTTTTTACGGTGTCCGCCAATTGCGTGGTCGTGCGACTCATCGCGAATATGCTGGATCACGTGCAGCGCGGGAGAATCCGGCGGCAAGTTGAACCCTTCCCCTTCCGGCTCAAAAAACAGCGTCTCCAGACCGGCTTTACGATCGGTCCCTTTCGCCACGCCGAGCAGGATCGGATGATGCTTGTCCCACGGCACATCAAGTTCAGCGAAAACCGTTTTCGCCTGACCGAGCTGCCCTTTCCCGCCGTCGATGAGGATCACGTCCGGGATTTTGCTCTCTTCGATGGCTTTGCCGTAGCGACGACGCAAGACCTGGTTCATCGCCGCGTAGTCATCGCCCGGCGTAATGCCGGTGATATTGTAGCGGCGATACTCCGCACGCACGGGGCCGTTGGCGTCGAACACCACGCAGGAGGCAACGGTTTGCTCGCCCATGGTGTGGCTGATGTCGAAACACTCCATCCGCTTCACTTCCGGCAGTTTCAGCACCGCCGCCAGCGCCACCAGACGCTGATTTACCGTCGATTGCTGAGAGAGTTTGGTCGTCAACGCCGTCGCCGCGTTGGTGCGCGCCAGTTTCAGATAACGTGCGCGATCGCCGCGTGGTTTGGTCTGAACGTTGACGCGCCGCCCCGCCAGCTCGGACAGCGAGTCCGCCAGCAGGGTTTTGTCATGCAGATTAAAGTCGAGCAGGATCTCCGACGGCAAGGTGCGCATCTGGCTGCCCTGCAGATAGAACTGGCCAACGAAAGTTTCCACCACTTCGCCAAGCTCTGTACCGCCCGGCACTTTCGGGAAGTAGCTCCGGCTGCCCAGCACTTTGCCCTGGCGAATAAACAGGACGTGGACGCAGGCCATGCCGGAATCAAAGGAGACGCCAATCACGTCCAGATCGTCGCCGGTATTCGAGACAAACTGTTTTTCCGTGACGCGTCGTACCGCCTGGATTTGGTCGCGAATACGCGCGGCCTCTTCGAACGCCAGCGCCTGGCTGGCTTTTTCCATACGCGCAATCAGCTGGGTTAACACCTGATCGTCTTTTCCAGCGAGGAACAGGCGCACGTAGTCGACCTGCTGGGCGTACTCTTCTTCACTTACCAGCCCTGCGACACACGGGCCGAGGCAGCGGCCAATCTGATATTGCAGACACGGGCGTGAGCGGTTGCGATAAACGCTGTTCTCGCACTGGCGCACCGGGAAGATTTTTTGCAGCAGCGCGAGGGTTTCACGCACGGCATAACCGTTCGGGAACGGGCCGAAGTACTCCCCTTTCGCGTGTTTCGCCCCGCGATGGGTAGCGAGGCGCGGGTGAGTGTCGCTGCTGAGGAAAATAAACGGATACGATTTATCGTCGCGCAGCAGCACGTTATAGCGCGGCTGATAGAGCTTGATGTAGTTGTGTTCCAGCAGCAGCGCTTCCGTTTCCGTGTGGGTCACGGTGACGTCGATTTGCTGGATCAGTGCCACCAGCGCTTCCGTCTTACGGGAGGCCAGATTGGCGCGGAAGTAACTGGAAAGACGCTTTTTCAGGTCTTTGGCTTTGCCAACATAGATAACCGTACCGCCAGCGTCGTACATCCGGTAGACGCCTGGCTGGCTGGTGACGGTTTTCAGGAAAGATTTTGAATCGAACACAGCACTCACTGACTGGTTAGGGTCTCTGCATTGCACAGACCATGTCGAATGGCCAGGTGAGTGAGTTCGACATCGCCATGAATGTTCAGTTTACTGAACATACGGTAGCGGTAGCTGTTCACCGTTTTCGGGCTGAGATTCAGCTGCTCAGAAATCTCATTCACCTTTTGGCCTTTGGTGATCATCAGCATAATCTGCAATTCACGCTCAGACAAACTGGCAAATGGCGATCCGGTTTTTTCCGGTTCAATCTGGCTTAACGCCATCTGTTGAGCAATATCCGAGGCGATATAGCGCTGACCGGCGAAAACGGAGCGAATCGCATTGACCACTTCCTGTGGCGCTGCGCCTTTGGTGAGATAACCGGCGGCTCCGGCCTGCATGACTTTTGCGGGCAGCGGGTTTTCCGTGTGGACGGTCAGCATGATGACTTTGGTATCAACGTAGGCGCGCGCAATTTTACGCGTGGCTTCGAGCCCACCAATGCCGGGCATGTTCATGTCCATCAGTACTACGTCGGCTGTGTGAGTACGACACCACTTCACGGCGTCTTCGCCGCAGCAAACTTCACCAGCGACTTTAATACCCTTTATATCTTCAAGTATGCGTCGTATCCCTGCGCGCACGAGTTCGTGGTCATCAACAAGAAGAACGTTGATCAAAGGAAATGTCTCCAGAAATAGGGATAACGCTACTGACTACTAATTTGGCTTATATTAACGGTTTTCATCCCAACTTTAAAACGCTAAAAAGTGCGCCATTCGATTTCCTTCTCGTTTTTGGAAATTAGCCTGTACAGCAAGTGGAAAGGTAATCCCATTTAAAAAGTCGGATCGTCGTTATTTTTAAGCTTCTGTATTCAAAAAGTTACGAAAGACTGCCCACGTCCTGGCAGAGCGTCGCACTTATATTTTTGTAACAATAATTAACAAGGTGCACACCAGCCATAAACAATTAAGGAATGTTAAAACATTATTGCGATTACACTTAATGATAGTTTACCCAAATAAACAAAGTCTAAAAATGTACAAAAAATAACCACTGCTTTTTTTCCTCCGGCTTGTGGTATACTCCGCCGCCATAACTTTCATCGTCGCGCTCAAGCGCCGTTTTGTCCTGAGGAATAACAATGAGCACACCTGAATTCGCCACCGCCGAAAATAACCAAGAACTGGCGCAGGAAGTATCCTGTCTGAAAGCGCTACTGACTCTGATGCTGCAGGCGATGGGCCAGGCCGACGCGGGTCGTGTGATCATTAAGATGGAAAAACAGATCGCCCAAATGGAAGATCAGAGCCAGGCAGATGTATTTGCCGGTACGGTTAAGCAAATTAAACAAGCTTACCGCCAGTAAAAAAAGAAACGGCTGGATGCGATTGCATTCAGCCGTTTTCGTGTCTGGCACGCAGAACAGTAAGAGTGTTGTCAGATGAATCCGGTTGCCGCCGCATAGCAGGCAATCTGCGTCTTATTCGGCGCATTAAATTTCTTCTGCATATTCTTCTGATGGAAGTTCACCGTATTCTCTGAGATCGACAATATAATCGCGATTTCAGCCGACGTTTTCCCCTCTGCCGTCCACTTCAGAATTTCCTTCTCGCGTTTGGAGAATTTCATCTCCGGCGGCATCACCATTTCATGTTCAAATCGCAGCAACGTGGTCAGCGCCATTTGCACTAACATCTGCAGACGCAGCTCTATTTCATCGCTGTCCATCATTTTGCCAAACTGGCTGGTGCGGGAAACGGAGAGAAATCCGAGCGCGTGATTCGGCAACATTAAACATTGCGAGATCCCTTTACGAATGCCGTGGTCGCGCGCGCCATCCCACAAAGGTTGCGCCTCAGCGAATAATGCATCCGTCCAGGGCAGATGCCCCTGAATGAAATTCTCCCGCTTTAATACCGGATCAATCGCGAAATAATTCTCTGCCTGATATTGCGACATCCATTCAGCCGGATAGCTGGAATGAACCGTAATTTTTGGACGGGTAAACGGCACCGGGTGACGCACACAGAGTGAGTAATAATCGAATTCGAGAGCCTGTGTTTGCTGCTGAAGTTCGTGATAAACCTCGTCGGCCGTTCCCATCTCCTGGAAACGGAGGAAGCAATTCCGCCGCCATGTAAAAAAGTCTGTATCCCTCATACTTACTGAATGAAGCCCCTGAAAAAGATAATCATTATTATGGTGAATATAACCTAACACATAAATCTTATTTATATGTATAAAATATCGCCCCAGGTGAGAATGGCTTTCATTTCCCGCCCTTTAAGTGTTGATATTTAGAATATAACCATCTAAAAAACCGCAGAACTGGAGAATGATTTGCTCCAGATCGTCTATCTGGAGCAAATCAGCGCAGATAAGATTACTGCGTCAGGAATTTGTCGAGGAACTGACGGGTGCGCGGGTGTTGCGGATGGGTAAACAATTCTTTTGCCGGGCCCTGCTCCACGATGCGCCCCTGGTCCATGAAAATCGCCCTGTCGGCGACGTCACGGGCAAAGCTCATCTCGTGGGTGACGATCACCAGCGTGCGTTTCTCCTGCGCCAGCTGGCGGATAGTGTTCAGCACTTCGCCCACCAGCTCCGGGTCCAGCGCCGAGGTCGGCTCATCGAAGAGGATCACGTCCGGGCGCATCGCCAGCGCGCGGGCGATCGCCACACGCTGCTGTTGTCCGCCCGACAGGCGGCGCGGATAACTGGTCTCTTTTCCCGACAGGCCCACCTTCGCCAGCAGCTCCCGCGCGCGGGCGGTCGCTTCCTCTTTTGGCTCACCTTTTACGATGACCGGCCCTTCAATAATGTTCTCCAGCACCGTGCGGTGCGGGAAGAGATTAAAGCTCTGGAAGACAAAGCCCACGTGCTGGCGCAGACGACGGATCAGCCCCTTCTGCTGCCCGATGGACTTCCCGGTATCAATGGTGATATCCCCGACGCGAATGGTTCCGCCCTCAGGTTGTTCCAGCAAATTAATGCTGCGCAGCAGCGTGGTTTTCCCCGAGCCGCTCGGCCCGATAATCGCCACCACTTCGCCCTCTTGCACTTCGAGATCGATGCCGTGCAGCACCGTCTGCCCGTGGAATTTTTTGACCAGGTTTTTGACGTCGATAGCACTCATTTCGGATCTCGCTCCTGGCGGTTAAGCTGGTTTTCAAAATAGTTTTGCAGGGCGGAAAGCACCGTCGCCATCACCCAGTAAATCAGCGACGCCGCCAGATACATGGTGAATACTTCCAGCGTGCGCGAGGTGATAAGCTGCGCCTGACGGAACAGTTCCGGCACCTGGATGGTTGCCGCGAGCGACGTGTCTTTTACCAGACTGATAAAGCTGTTGCTGAGCGGCGGGAGCGCCACCCGTGCCGCCTGCGGCAGAATGGCGCGGCGCAGGGTTTGCCACGGCGTCATGCCGATGCTGGCCGCCGCTTCCCACTGGCCCTTATCAATCGAGGAGATCGCCGCCCGCAGGGTCTCAGAGGTATACGCCGCGGTGTTGAGCGACAGGCCAATCATCGCCGCCGGGATCGGATCAAGCTCAATGCCAAACTGCGGCAAACCGTAGTAGATCATAAACAGCTGAGCGATCAGCGGCGTACCGCGAAATATCGAGATGTAAAACCGCGCCAGCCAGCGTACCGGCAGGATCGGCGACATGCGCATCAATGCGAGGATAAAGCCCAGCACCAGCCCAAAGAACATCCCGCCCAGGCTGAGCTGCAGCGTAAACACCGCCCCTTTCAGCAGGTACGGCAGGGAATCAATAACCAGTTGAATACTTTCTTGCATTATTATTTTCGACCCGTGATTCAGACGTGAGGATGATAGGCAAACAACGCAGGCGCTCCGCCGGTGTGAACGAACAGAATCGGCCCTTCATCCTTAAAGCGTTTCTGGGTAATACCGTCGATCAGCCCCGCCATCGCTTTCCCGGTGTAAACCGGATCGAGCAGAATGCCTTCCAGACGCGCCAGCAGTTTGATCGCCTCCTGCCCTTCTTCGTTCGGTGTGCCGTAGCCCGGCGCGAAATAGTCATCCCACAGCAAAATGTCCGACTTCGCCTGCACTTCCAGCTGCTGCGCAACCGCCTGCTGCAAAGTCACCACTTTCGGCTTCTGATCCGCGACGCTGCGGGACACAGTGACGCCAATCAGCTCCACCTCCGGCATCAGCTGCTCAAGCCCAACCGCCAGCCCGGCGTGCGTTCCGGCGCTGCCGGAGGCTACCACCACAGACGAGAGACTCACCGCCCCTTCGCACTGCTGAGCGATCTCCAGCGCGCTTTCGACGTAGCCCAGCGCACCCAGCGCGTTCGAGCCGCCGACCGGAATGACATATGGACGAAAACCCTGAGCTTCGACGCGCGTCGCCAGCTCTTCCAGCTGCGCCGCCGGATTGGTTAAGGCGTCGCACATCTCAATCTGCACGTTAAAGAGATCCAGCAGCAGGCGGTTGCCGTTGCTGAGATAGTTTTCCGCACGCGTACCAATCGGGTTCTCCAGCAGCGCCACGCAGTTCAGGCCGAGCTTCGCCGCCACCGCCGCCGTCTGGCGCACGTGGTTGGACTGGATCGCACCGGCGGTGATCAGCGTGTCAGCGCCTTCACGCAGCGCGTCAGCGGCGAGGAACTCCAGCTTGCGCAGCTTGTTCCCGCCCATCGCCATTGGGGTCACGTCGTCACGCTTGATAAAAATATCGCGCCCTAAATAGTCAGAAAAACGCGGTAAATACTCCAGGGGCGTGGGCGCGCCGATAAACTCGAGGCGCGGAAAGCGGGTTAAATTTTGCAGTGACATGGATCCTCCGGTAACGCTGTTTTTGTTTATTATTTTTATTATGCACGCAGTCGCGACAGAAATGAAAAAGGCGCTTTTAAAAGCGCCTTTTTTTCAGGGATAGACTTACTTGGTGACGTCTGCCCCGAACCACTTCTCGGAGAGCGCCTTGAGGCTGCCGTCTTTTTGCATCTCAGCAATCGCATCGTCGATCGCTTTGACCAGGTCCTGGTTATCCTTGCGGATAGCCACACCGGCTTCCTGACGGGAGAAGGCATCACCGGCCACGGCCAGGGTGTCTTTGGTTTTCTTCACCAGATCCAGCGCGGCCAGACGGTCAACCAGAATGGCGTCGATACGGCCTACGCGCAGATCCTGATATTTGGTCGGGTCATCATCATAGGTACGAATATCCACGCCCTGTACGTTCTGGCGCAGCCACTCTTCATAGTTGGTGCCAAGACCCACACCCACTTTTTTGCCTTTCAGATCGGCGGCAGATTTAATCGTGCCTTCGTTGCCCTTTTTCACCAGCGCCTGAATACCGGAGACGGTGTACGGCGTCGAGAAATCATATTTCTTCTTACGCTCGTCAGAGATGGTCACCTGATTGATGACCACGTCGATACGTTTGGAATCCAGCGAGGCCAGCATTCCGTCCCATTTGGTCGGTTTCAGCGAGGCTTTCACGCCCAGATGTTTTGCCAGCTCTTCAGCAAACTCGACCTCGAAACCGGTCAGCTTGCCGTCATCGCCCTGGAAACTGAATGGCGGATAAGTGCCTTCCAGTCCCACCAGCAGCGTGCCGCGTTCTTTCACTTTATTCAGCAGATTTTCAGCGGCGAAGGTTTTCGCGCTCATCCCTGCGACCAGCGCAACAGCCATGACGCCCATCAGCGCCTGACGACCCAGAAGTGCTAATTTCATAGTGACCCCGATATAGTGGTTTTTGAGTAGTGTAGGGCTTTCGTTTATAACGTCAAACACGAGTCCGCTACATCTTATTCAATTTTAATATATATCAGAAGTTGTTCCGGCGTAGACTTTCTGCTTCATCACGCCCGGCATTTGCGCTTTATATTGCGCGTACTTACGCAGGGCGATGCGATAGTTGTTGGTGCTGGTTGCAGGCAACCACGGCTCCAGATTCTCATCCAGATAACCGGTGTCCAGCAGATCGCGGGAGATGTTTTGCTGTGTCAGATGCTGACCCAGGCGACGCAGGCGAACCACATATTCGCGCACGGTGCCGTGGCTCATCTCAGTTTGCTCAAACAGGAATTGTTTAAAGCCGATGATGTCGAAGAAATCGCTTTGCTCTTTGCAATGCAGATCGCCACAGAATCGACAGAGTGCCACCCACTCCTGCTGCTCTGCCTGCCACGCGGATTCATCCATCAGGGTGTCGAGACGAGAGATCGCGATCTTATTCACGATTTCGCCGCGACGAACCAGCGTGATACGGTCGAGCAACTTATTGCAGTGGGCGCAATGCGTCTGGCTGTGTTTAAAGTCTTTTAGGTAGCGGCTTAAAGGCCGTCTTTTAGATTGCTGCACCGTCATGATAACTCCTGGTTGTCAATACGTTGTGCGGCACTTTTCGGGCGTTCATCGCCTATAACTTACCCAGTTTGGTCCGTAAGCGTTTGATGGCCTGACTATGCAATTGGCTCACCCGCGACTCCCCGACTTCCAGTACCGCGCCGATCTCCTTCAGATTCAGCTCTTCCTGGTAGTAGAGGGTTAACACCAGCTGCTCACGTTCCGGTAACGCTTCAATCGCTTCCATCACGCGCGAGCGCAAATTACCTTCCAGTAAATGGTGTAACGGGTTTTGTTGCTGATTTTCATCAGTCACCAGCTCGATGCTATCGCCATGCTCTTCACGCCACTCGTCATAAGAGAAGAGCTGGCTGTTATTGGTATCGAGCAACATCTGGCGATAATCTGCCACAGCAATGCCAAGACGTTCCGCCACTTCAGTTTCCGTCGCGTTACGTCCCAGTTCCTGTTCCAGCTGTCCTATTGCATGTGCCACTTCGCGGGCATTGCGGCGAACACTACGTGGCACCCAGTCACGGCTGCGCAGTTCGTCCAGCATCGCACCCCGAATACGCTGTACTGCGTAAGTCGTAAATGCCGTTCCTTGCAGAGCGTCGTACCGGTCCACTGCATTCAGTAACCCGATACCGCCCGCCTGTAGCAGGTCGTCCAGTTCCACACTCGCCGGCAATCGCACCTGGAGGCGCAACGCTTCATGACGCACCAGCGGGACATAACGCTGCCACAGCGAGTGTTTATCCATTACACCATCAGCGGTATAGAGTGAATTCACGATAAACAGCCCTGCGTTAATTGAGTTATCGGCATGATTATCCAATTCTGGAGGGGTTTTAATCGGATGAATAGTGGGTGAAATCGGGGGTTATTTGGGGGGTAATGCGAAAACGGGGGCCGCCCGACTAATAGTCAGGCGACAAAGTGATTGTCCGCGTTAATGTTTTTAGCAGATCATAGCCGTCCCAGTGCAGTGAAAACTCCATGGTTTCACCGAAAGAAACTATTCGGTCAACGCCTTTAGGGGCATGGTTAACAATAAACGTCTCAATATTATTTCTGGATACGCCAAATGTCGCAACAGTCTGACATTTTTCCCCGCAGATAGACATAATTTCACTGATGTCATTCACCAGCCACTCATAAAAAAGTCCATTCCCGTGATGAGTGTCCAGCATCTCCTGACTTACCGCCTCTGCCTCTACCCGGAAAATATATCGCGTCTCTGACGGAATATATTTTAACGCCGGGTTTTGTGCCGCCCGCTGGCAATAATCGGCGAGAGTTTTCACCACCGAAACGGCTTCGGGATCAGGCCTGTCTTGCAGGTAAGATTCAAAATGCGCCCAAAACTGCGCGCGCGCCTCGGCTTTTCGTTCTCCCAGCCACACCACCACTTTTGGCGAGGTACACGCCAGCTGATCGGTTAACAGGGTATCGTTAAAAAAGTTTTGGGCGATGCGTTGTTTATTGTCAGCGGCGAGATATTCATCGGCGTGAATAATGGCAATGGAATAGCGATCGGCAAAGGCCACATCGACAGCGCGAGGGGAAAGCGGCGACTGGCGAATTAAGGCAATGGTTTTATCCCCGCCCCAAATTAAACGTGACTGAGACAGTGCTGACAGCGCGTTATTAATTTCGCTCTCATACCCATATTGCACCAGACAGATCAATTCACGTATCGGAACATGTTGTTGCAGCGCCTGGTTAAGGGCCTCGCAAATAATATCGACCTGCACGAACATTTTTGACGGCAGGCGCACAACATTGGCATTTCCGGTGAGTAATCCGGCAAACAGCGAGTAAGCAAAATTGACCGCCACATTCGACGGCGCAATATGAAACGCCACGCCCCGACCCAACAGTCGCTCTTTATACTGGAGTGTCTGTTTCATTTTCTCCAGCGCCGCTTTTCGACACCAGAATGCGAGTGAGATCACATCGCTGTGCGGACGCGCCTGCGGCATTGCCAGTACTATTTTCGAGAAAGTGTGCAGGAATGCCATGACTTCAGGAGCAAAGGGCATACGCGGCTTTGCCTCGGGCATCTGCGCCAGGACCAGCCCGTCACCCACCCGGAAGCGTAATGATTCAAAACTCTGCGGCATAGGTGTCACTGCATCCTCTTATTTCTGCATTTTTCAGTCGGCCAAGAATACGGAAATACTTTCCTGCCCTGCCGCACGGACAATCATCTTCCCCGAGGATCATCCCTTCGTCTTCAGTTAACAGCGAATGGCCCGGATAGGATTCCGGGATCGTCGACAGGACCTGAATAATACCGGGTTGACCCGGTGGGCACGGAGAAAGCGTGCGCGGATCGCGGACGATCACATCGGAGAAAATACTGGCATGGAGATGGCCCTGCTCGCACTGCATATAAATGCAGCCGGTCTGTTCCACCATGCCGTAATAGTCAGAAATGTTTTTAATACCACACACGCTGTACAACGCATCGGCAAACTCTACGGCGGAAACCGCCTGCGACTGGAGTTTTTTCCAGCCGCCGCCGTGGATCAGGATCCCGTTCTCTAAGTTGAGAGACTTGCCGCTGGTCTTTAACGCCTGGTAAAAATGCTGCCAGACCATAAAGGTAAAACCAAACAGCAGAATGGGTTTCCCCTGATGACGCTCCAGGAACGCACTGATGCCTTCCACATCCAGATCGATGGATTCCGTTAACGCCCAGCAGCGCTCAGATCCGAACATCGAAAATCCGAGAATGCCCGCCCCACGCGCGGAAAACATGTTGCGATCTTTCATCACTGCCGGGGTGTCGAGGATCAGCATCGGCAATCGCCCTGCACCGGTAAAATGGCTCACAATGCGCACCAGCGTTTTCTGCTGGCGCGCGGCGGTCATTTTATCGAGGAAAATACGCGAAACCTGCTGCCCCGAGGTGCCTGAAGAGGTCATGGTTTTGACCACCTCTTCTTCCGGCACGCTTTGCAGGGACAGAGTTTTGAACAGCGAAACGGGCAGAAACGGCACGTCTTCAAGCTGATTCAGCCGGGTCACGTCGCAGCCCAGCCCCTGCAACATATTGCGGTAAGGCTCGCAATTCTGCTGATGGTGTTCCGTCAGCCTGCGCATGCGCGCCAGCAGATGCTGGCGTTTTTCGTCGCGCTTTAAGGCGTAAGGCCCATGTTCGAGCCAGGCATCAAATTCAGTCACACAATGCCTCCAGCTGACGGTATAAGGTTTTCCCCGCCGGGTTTTTCGGGATCGCCTCGATCCCGGTCACCCTGAATGCGGAGTGGTGCAGCTGGCAGGTTTTCGCCAGATAGCTTTTGACCGCTTCTGCCTGATGCGCATCGGTAATAAACACCTGCACGTTGTCGTCGCGCCCGACCGCCACACACTCGGTGGACGGGAATGCATTCACCACCAGATGCTCAAGTTCATCCAGCCCGATGCGGTTGCCGAAGACTTTCAGAAAGCGCGTTTTACGCCCGACGATGGTGTAAAGCCCGGCCTCATTACGGCTGGCCATATCTCCGGTCGCCAGACGCCCGCGGCGCTCGTCACCTTTGGCCAAATCCGCACGACAGGTGGCATACCCGAGCGTGACGTTCTCACCGTAGTAAATCAGCTCACCGCGCTCACCGGCGGCGGTGATTTCCGCACCGGTTTCGTCCTCAAGGGCAAACCGGCCGCCCGGGATCGCCCTTCCCATCACGCCCGGATGATCTGCCGCCAGCTCGGGAGGCAAATAGCCCATCCGCGAGGTGGCTTCTGATGCACCGTACATGACGAAAAAGCGTAACCCTTTCTCAGCCGCCCACGCCGCCAGCTCGCTGTGCAGCTCCGGGCGCAGTTTGCCTCCGGCCTGGGTCAGGGTTTTCAGCGACGGGAGATCCATGCGGGTAAAGCGCAGTTTTTTCAGTATTTCCCAGCTGTATGGCACGCCGGAGAGCGAGGTGGCTGAATGCTGTTTCACAAAACGCCAGAACCCCGGCTGCACCGGGCCACTGTTGGTCAGCAGCAGCGTGGCCCCTTGCGCCAGATGGGTGTTGATAATCGACAGTCCGTAGACGTAGTTCATCGGCAGCCAGGCGAGCGCCCGCTCGTGACGGTCGATGCCAAGATAATCAATGATGCTGCGGGTGTTCGAGAGCAGGTTTTGATAGCTCTGACGCACCAGTTTTGGGCTGCCGGTCGAGCCGGAGGTGGCAATCAGCAAGGCCAGGGAGTCATCCATCTCCGGCGCTGGCTGCTGTAAATCCTCAAGCGCATAACCGTCCGCGCCCTGCTGCCAGATAAAGCCAGGGCGATAGATATCGAGCAGCTGTTGCAGGAGTTCCGGGGCGATCGTTTTATCCAGCATCAGCGGAACCGCGCGGGCGTTCAGGCAGGCCAGATAGCCCACCAGCGCGCCGGGGCTGTTATCGCATAAGCAAAAAACCAGCGCGCGGGCTGGCAATGTTTCGGCAAGGGCGGCAACGGAATGCGCCAGCTCGCGATACGTGAGCGCGGTATCCTGGTCGTCGATCACGGCCACCGCATCGCTGTCGGCCGCAAGCTGCCAGAAGGGCGTCATGACAAACTCTCCAGGATCGTGCCCGCAATCTGCGCCCCGGTCAGGCCGTTTTGCTCGAGCATCCACTGATACTCCCCCGCCGGGCCGTAGCCCTGCGGTATGCCAATGGTTAGCAGACGCGGCGCCTGTGGCTGGGTCACCAGAAACTCGGCAACGGCGCTGCCCAGTCCGCCAATGACGCTATGCTCTTCAAGGCTCACCATCATTTTGCAGCCAAACTGATTTTTTAACGCTTCCGTATCCAGCGGCTTGAGGGTGAACATATCGGTAACGCTGCAGCTGATCCCGCGCTCGGCGAGGATCTCCGCCGCTTTCAGCGAGGCTGAAACCATGCTCCCCGTCGCCACCAGCGCCACGTCAGAGCCTTCGCGGAGCAGGTTGGCTTTGCCTGGGGTGAATGTCTGCGCGTCGCGATAGACGATCGGCGTGCGCATTCCGCCCGTCAGGCGCAGATAGACCGGCCCGGTATGTTCTGCCGCCGCGAGCGTCAGCAGTGCCGTCGCCGTCGCATCCGCAGGCGACAGGATGGTGAGATTGGCTATCGAGCGCAGCGTGGCGATATCTTCAATCCCGTAATGGGTGGTGCCAAACATCCCCATCGCAAACCCGGACGCCAGCCCGACCACTTTAATATTGCCCTGCAGATAGC
Organism: Lelliottia sp. EB106-05-01-XG201; assembly: GCF_058791735.1. Classification (NCBI taxonomy): domain Bacteria; kingdom Pseudomonadati; phylum Pseudomonadota; class Gammaproteobacteria; order Enterobacterales; family Enterobacteriaceae; genus Lelliottia; species Lelliottia sp. EB106-05-01-XG201. The sequence goes on along the minus strand of NZ_JBYTDV010000001.1, from coordinate 1,819,136 downwards.
CCATGTAATGGCGCATCTGCTCGCAGGAGCGAAGTGCTGCGAAGTTCGCAAAAGTGGTGGCAAACGGAATACTGCCCTGGGAGGCAATACCTGCCGCCACGCCGATCAGATTTTGCTCGGCAATACCGACGTTAATATAGCGCTCGGGGAAGGTATGGCTGAAACGCTCCATGCCCGAGGTAATCCCCAGATCCGCGGTCAGCCCCACGATATCGGGGTTCTGCTGGGCAAGATTCAGGAGCGTCACGCCAAAGGTGCCGCGCGTGCCCATCATCGACCAGGCCCGGACCTCTGCCGGAGAGACGGAGATATTCATACCAGCTCCTCCAGGGCGGCAAGGCGCTGCGCCGCAGAGAGTTTCGCGCGGTGAAACGCGTTGTTATGTTCCATAAAGGAGATCCCTTTCCCTTTCACGGTAGCGGCGATCACCGCTTTCGGTTTGCCGTGGGAAGGTGCAGCGAAAGCCTGCTGGAGCGCTGCGATATCATGGCCGTCGCAGGTTTCAACATGCCAGCCGCAGGCCTGCCACAGGGCCGGGAAATTCATTTTAAGAGTTTGTTCGCAGGCGATATCCGACTGGAAGCCGTTCACGTCGACAATCGCCGTCAGGTTATCTAACCCGTGGTGCGCGGCAAACATGGCGCTCTCCCAGATGGAGCCTTCATTGCATTCCCCGTCACCCAGCACGACGTAGTTGTGCCACGGCTGCTGTTTCAGGCGCTGATGCCAGGCGATCCCGCTGGCAAAGCCCACGCCAAGCCCCAGAGAGCCACCGGCGAAATCAATGCCGAGGGCCGAATTCATCGGCGTCAGCGCCGGGAAAAGCGAGCCGCTGTGATCGAAGGTCGCCAGCTGTTCCGCACTCAACACGCCGTAGTGGTGCAGCGTGGTATAGAGCGCGAGGGCGGCATGACCCTTGCTCAGTAAAAAGCGGTCGCGATCCTGGCTCGCCATATTGTGCGCCGAATAACGCATCACTGATCCATACAGGACGGTGGCGATCTCTACCATCGACAGCGCCGAGCCAAGATGCACGCCGTCAACGGGCGCATTGAACGCCACGTCGATCATCGAGCGGCGGATCTGACGGGCGGCTGCCTGCAGTTCAGCGACGCGACTCATCGTAAACCGCCGTCCACGCGCAGCGTCTGGCCGGTAATGTAGCTCGCCAGATCGGAGACTAAAAACACCGCCGCATCGGCGATGTTGGACGGGTTGCCCAGACGGCGCAGATCGGTCTGATTGCGCGTCGCTTCGATAATGGCAGCCGGAAGGGTTTCCAGCATATCCGTATCGGTGATCCCCGGTGCGATGCAGTTCGCACGGATCCCGGTTTCACCCAGCTCGGTGGCAATGGATTCCGTCAGGGCGATCACCGCCGCCTTGGATGCGCCATACGCCGATTTCCCGGCGTTGCCATCCTGCGCGGCCGTCGAGGCGATATTGACGATACTGCCCTGCTTCTGGCGCGCCATCAGCTTGGAGACGGATTGCGTGAAGTTGAACAGCGAGAAGAAATTGACTTCAAACTGCTGACGCAACGCCTGCTCGGTGGTCATCTGGAACAGGGCGTTGAGGGTAATCCCGGCGTTGTTCACCAGGCCGTGCAGCGGGCGTTTGTCGCTCATCAGCTGTTTGACCGCCAGCTTCATTGCCGCCGAATCGGTGAGATCAAAACAGAGCGGCCAGATTTGCACCCCGTGACGGGCGGCAGTCTGGGCCATATCCGTCAAAAAATCGTCGTCAGCGCTGCGGGCATGGGCGTAAATACTGGCGCCATTAGACGCAAACGCCTCGACCATCGCCCGACCAATCCCGCGCTTGCAGCCGGTAATAATGACATTTTTATCTTTTAACAGCATAGTCAGCCCCTTAGTGCCCAATCCCGCCGTCGACGCGGATAACCTGACCGGTGACGTAAGCCGCCGCATCAGACGCTAACCAGCAGAGGGTATTTGCCACCTCTTCTGCCAGACCCAGGCGCGGAATAGCGGCCGCCGCCATTTTTTCATCCACCACCGCCTGCGGCAGGTTTTCCGTCATCGCGGTCTGGATCACGCCGGGCGCCACCGCGTTTACGCGGATGCCCTGCGGACCCAGCTCGGCAGACAATGTTTTGGTGGCCGCGATCATCGCCGCCTTGGAGGCGGAATAAGAGAGCTGCCCCACATTGCCGTCGAGTCCGGAAATACTGGCGATGTTAATCACGCTGCCGCGCTTATTGCGCAGCATCAGACGGGTCATGTACTGGGTAAACACCATCTGCGAGAAGAAATTAATGGTGAAGGTTTTTTGCAGCTGATCGAGCGTGACCATCGGGAACAGCGCATCGAGCGTCACGCCCGCTACGTTCACCAGGATATCAATCGGCTGTTTCGCTTTTTGAATGGTCATCGCGGCTTGTTTGATCGACGCGTCGTCCAGCAAATCAAAGCTTACCGGCGTAATGGATACGCCGTGCTCTGCGCTCAGGTCACGAATAAAGGTTAAAAAATCCTCATCCTCCTGCTGAACGCAGGCAAACAGGTTCGCACCCTGGCGGGCAAAGGCGACCAGCGTCGCCTTCCCTATTCCCTGCAGGCATCCAGTCACAACGGCAGTTTTCCCGGCCAGTAACATGCTCACCCCTCCTTTATTCAGGCGACTTCAACATCATATTTTTTGAGGATCTCTTTCCCTTTTTCCCAGGAGGAGAAATCAATAATGTCTTCGGTGTCCAGCATGATGTCGAAGGTCTCTTCCAGCGCCGCAATCATGCTCATATGACCGACGGAGTCCCAGGAAGGGGTGTCCTGATATTTGTAGCCAGGCAGGATGTCTTCAGTGATCTCAAAGGTTTCGACAAAAATCGTGTTGTACTTTATTAAATTAGTCATTTCGAATAGCTCCAGACAAAACAATTACTTAAAAACTTTCTTTTGCTCATTTTTGCGCATCACGCGAGCAGGATTCCCGAGGGCCACGGACTCTTCAGCAATATCGCTGAACACCGCACTGCCCATCCCGACGATAACGTCAGCGCCGAGGGTGGTTTTTTCTTTCACCGCCACATTCATGCCGATAAACACGCGCTTGCCCACCAGACAGTGTCCGGCCAGAGTAACGTTGCTGGAGACCACCGAGTGCGGCCCCACGCGGGTATCGTGGCCGACGCTGGCGTGCGGCTGAATCAGGGTGTTTTCCCCAATGTCGACATCGCAGGAGATAAAGGCGTGGTCGCAGATAATCGCCCCGGCGCCAATGTGCGTCCCCGGCGGAATAAAGACCGAAGGATGGATCAGCGTCGTCAGGCTGGTTCTGGCGAGCACTTTCTCGGCCAGTTTCTGCCGCGCGGCCGGTTCACCAATCGCAATCACTACTTCGGTGCACTGATGATCCAGCAGGGCAAAACGATGGACCGGGATGCCTGAGACCACGTTTTCGTCAGTAACGTCATCGATAAAAAAGATCTCTTCCCAGCGGGAAGATTGGTTGAGCTGCTGCGCCAGGACTAACACTTCGCGCCCCAGGCCGCCTGCGCCGTAAATACCCAGTTTCATGCCACTTCTCCGTCAACCTGCGCCACCAGCGGCTGATTCGCCGACGCGGCGCTGTACTGGCGAATCATCGCCACCACGCGATCCTGATCGCTTTCGCTCAGATCCGGGAAAATCGGCAGGCAGAGAATTTTCTGCGAGATACCTTCCGCGACAGGCAGGTTTTGCGGGCTGGCGGAAGGCAGATGCCGGTACATGGAAAACGAGCTGATCAGCGGGTAGAAGTAGCGACGCGAGTAGATATTCTCTTCTTTCAGCACGTCATAGAGCTGGTCGCGGCTGAGGGGATAGCTCTCGTTCACCAGCACCGGGTAGTAGGCGTGATTCCACTCCACATTGTCCGGCGCGCTGAAGGACTCAATCCCGTCGATATCGCTCAGCAGTTCACAGTAGCGCTCATAGATGGCGCGACGGGCCGCCAGGGCGCCGTCAATATGCTGGAGCTGCACCAGGCCAAACGCGGCCTGCACTTCGTTCATTTTGGCGTTGATCCCCGGTGCCACCACGGTGGTCTCCCCGGCGAAACCGAAGTTTTTCAGGTAGTCGATGCGCTGCTTCATGCGCGCATCCGGGCAGATAATCGCCCCGCCTTCAAAGGTGTTAAACACCTTGGTGGCGTGGAAGCTCAGAATCGACAGATCGCCGCAGTTCAGCACGCTTTGTCCGTCTTTTTTGACACCAAACGCGTGCGCCGCATCGTAAATCACCTTTAAGCCCCAGGCATCGGCGATCTTCTGGATGCCGTCCACGTCGCACGGAATGCCGTAGCAGTGGACCGGCAGGATGGCGGACGTAGCCGGGGTAATCAGCTGTTCGATTTTCGCCGGATCGATATTGCAGGTCACCGGATCGATATCCGCAAACACCGGCGTCAGGCCGTTCCACAGTAGCGAATGCGAGGTCGCGACAAACGAGTACGGGGTGGTGATCACTTCCCCGGTGATGCGTAGCGCCTGCAGCGCCGTCAGCAGCGCGAGCGTGCCGTTAGAGAACAGACACAGGTGCTCCACGCCGAGGTATTCCGCCAGCGCTTTTTCCAGCTGCTGGTGAAACTGACCGCCGTTGGTTAAAAACTTGTTTTCCCAGATTTGCTCCAGGTAAGGAATAAACTCCTCGAGCGGCGGAAGCAGCGGGCTCGTGACGTAGACATTGTTTTTCATAACGCACCTTCAAAAGAAATCTGTGTTTGCCCTCGCGGACGGCTTACGCCGCCACGAACCGCCCTACTCTTCTACCGTAAAACTCTGTGCCGGTTGCCCGGAGCAGTAAATCTCCCACGCCTTGCGCAGCGCTTTTTCCAGCGGTGCGGCCACGTCAAAGCCATCCTGCTTCAGCGGCATGTTGTTACGCATGCTCTGGCGCCAGTCGTTCAGCTCCTGAAGACGGTTTTGCCAGCCAACGGCGCGCTCGACGTAATCTTGCTGGCTGGTGGCGACGAACGGCTGCAGGCCATAGATGTGCATGATCTCCACCCCCTGGCGCGACGCGGTGGTCGCCCCGGCAATACTCAGCGTCGGAACGCCCATCCAGACGCCGTGGCTGGTTGTCGTGCCACCGGTATACGGGAAGGAGTCCAGCATCAGATCCACTTCGTGATGCATGCGCAGGTAGGTTTCGAGATCGGTTGTTTTGCGGAAAATCAGCTGCGACTCCAGCACGCCCAGCGCGCAGAGTTTTTTGCGATAACGGGCAATCATCTCGTCATCGTCCATAAAACCAATCAGCAGCTTCGCGGTCGGATTACGCGACATGATCTGCGCCCACAGGGCGAAGACCTCATTGTTCAGTTTCTTCGGACGGTTGAAGCTGCCGTAGGTGAAGTAGCCATTGCTGAGCGCCGGCAGCGGGTTAACCTCCGGGCTGAGTTCGCTCGGGGCAAAGAAGCTGCGCAGCGGCATATAGAGCAGTTTTTCAGTGTACTGATCGTCCATTTCGCCAGGCTTACCCAGCCCCGGCGTGGTGATGCGATAGTCCATCTGATCCAGGCCTGACGTTCCCGGATAGCCAATCCAGGTCATCTGCACCGGCGCAGGTTTAAAACCAAAGACCGGCAGACGGGTTCCCGTGGTGTGGCCCGACAGGTCGACCAGAATATCAATCTGATCTTCGGCGATCTGCTTCGCCAGCTCCGCGTCGCTGTACTCCGTCGCCATGCGCCAGATAGCTGACGTGCGGGCATAGTGCTCGCTCACCTCATCGGTTTTATCGATGGTGCTGTAGCCGATAAGATCGAAGTGCTCGCGGTTCAGGTTATCCCAGAACGGCAGGAAGAAATTGCTGACCGGATGGTTACGGAGATCGCCCGAGACAAAGCCAACGCGCAGCTTGCGCTGGGGATCTTTGCTGCCCGCATGGTGAATCGCCACCTGCTGGGACTGGCACATCTCGTTCACCTGGCGGCCATATTTCTGATGGACAGAAAACAGGTCGGCGGGCGACAAACTGACATCATGGCTCAGGACAAACAGCAGGCTGGTGAAGGTGTTTAAATCATCGCCTTTCAGCGACAGGGATTTCTCAAGGAAATAGCGCGCATCGGGTATTTTTTGGTTATCGCTGAGGATAATCCCCATGATGCTCAGGAAATACGGCACGTCCGCCGCCAGACGGATCGCCTGCCGCGCGCATTTCTCGGCAACCGCCATCTCGCGTCGGGAATGGAACAGGCACGCCAGCAGGTTCCAGCAGTTCGCGTTTTGATCGTCAATACGCAACAAGGCCCGCAGCAGCTTGCGCGCTTCGAGCAGCTCGTCAATTTTAAACAGCGCAGTCGCCAGATCGTAATAGCTATCCCAGTGCATGGAATAGTGTCCCAGCAGGCGGCTACTGATGAGCAGCGACGGTTGCCACTGCTCCATCAGCAGGCTGGAGCGGGCCTGACAGCGCAGCAAATGCACGTTGTCCGGATCGTCTTTGAGTAAATCCGCCACCCGGTCGCGGGCTTGTTTATGCCGCCCCTGCTGGATCAGGGCGTTGACCTCATCGTACAGGCTGTCGTACTGCTCATCGCTGCCGACGGGGGTCTGTTTCAGATCCGGCGTGAGGGAAAATCCGCCGTATTTACGCTCGCAGCTGAACATCAGCAGGCCGATATAGACCTGTTTGATCACCGCCAGATCGTCAGATTTCATGAATTCTTGCAGGGCGTTGCGCCAGGCGGCGATGGAGCCGGTTAACAGCCCTTTATCCCGCAGCGCGCAAAAGCGCGGCCAGTTGGCTGCGCCCTGCCACTGTTGCGCATCCGTCGCAAAACGCCACTCATCAAGGCTGAGCGTGACGGGCTGGCCCCAGTAGTTTTGCAGCGTGATGTCGCCCTTATCGGCAAAAGCGGCCTCGGTGACAGGGACGATGGGACGCAAAACGTCGTCGGTCGCCAGGTTATACGCGCAAGGCACGGCGGAGATCATCAGCCCGCTGATGGCATTTGACAGTAGATCCTGCAGGGATGAAACCAGCTCAGCGCGATGATCCCGGGTGGTCTCTTCCGGGAAACGGCAGTGGAAAAGCAGTTGCTCAAAGCTCAGGCTTAACGGCCAGACTTCGGACAGCACATCGAGGATCTGCAGCGTGGTTTTATTGTCTGTTCTGAGCGGCGTGCCGTCCTGACCGATATGCCCGTTGGCCATCACCCCGCTGGCGTTGGTCTGGCGCTTGAAGCAGCCCGCCCAGTGCAGATGCTCGATGGATTCGAGGTCTGGCTCTTCGGCAAAAGAGACCGTCGTTGGGTGGATCAGCAGGCTGAAACGCTCGCTCCGGCCGGTGGCAAAATCGAGATACTGCTGGCTGATGGCGCGCGTGCTGCCGCGGCTGATCAGGCCATGCATCTGCGCCACTTTGCTGCCGTAGAAGCTCGCCGTCTCGCTCTGCGGAACGGCGTCGCCAAGATAGCTCAATCCGGCATCAGCGATAACCTGCTGAAAATCGACAAAGTAGTCGCCCTGATGGCTGTGACTGAGATAGCGCAACGCCAGCGTCAGATCGTTGCTTTTTTCTGCGCGGGTGACCTGATCTTTTAAGCTGCCTTCCGGGAGAGTCATCGCCAGATAGCTGAGCATCCCGCGCGCGGAATCAATTTGCGCGTCGATATCCGCTGCGCTCCCGGCGTGAAAACAGAGCGCATCCTGTAAGGTTTTGCTCTCCTGCGCGCCAGGTAACACCGGCCAGTGAAGGGCAATCACCCCCTGGGATGAAAGGTGTGACTGGCACCAGGAGAGCAGCGCGATTCGCTCGTCGCCGCCCATCAGCGAGAAGAGTCCTCGCAGCACGATGTAGTCGAACTCCCCTAAATCGGAAGCGAGCAGATCCGCCAGCCCGGCATGGTGGAGCTCAAGGTTGGTCAGCGAAAATTGCGCAATCTTTGCCTGGCCGAGGGCGATCTCTTCTTCATGGACATCAACACCGATCGCCACACTCTCTGGCCAGGCCAGCGCGTTCGCCACCAGCCCTTCCCCATCACCACAGCCCAGCTCCAGAATTCGCGCCTGGTCGGGCGTGACGCTCGAAGCATGATAGAGCGAGGCCGCTGCATGAAGAGCGACGGGAGTCTGGCCAGTAGCAGAGTAAACGCGTGTCACGATAAGCTTATCCAAATGAGAAAATTAAAACGTTCCTTGCCGGAGCATCACGCGTCAGGCAGATATTTGCTGCACAGCTGCTTTTTGTAATCCTGATAGCGCCCCGCCGCATTTTTACTGGTGGTCACCACCCAGCTAAAAGCGTTATCGGAGTGCTTAATGTCGATCAGTTCCGCCGTCGGCTCGCGACCAATGCTCATCTGCTCAACGGGCGTTAAGGCATCGACGGAGAAAGAGAGCGCAATTTGATCGAGGAACCACTCGGCCTTCTCGCTTGCCAGGTTGACGTCGATAAAGTGGCCGACAGCGGCGAAGTATTTTTTCGAGATCGCGCCGCCGCGGGTATAGACGAATCCGGCCGGGATCTGCTCCCACAGGGGCAGACCGTCGTGGTGCGAGACGATCAGTTCGTTATCCTGGTAGCGCGCTTTCACCTCAGCCCAGGATTTTCTCACCAGGCAGTCGGCATCCAGGACCATGATCGGCCCGTTGATTTTCTCAAGCGCGTGGCTCAGGAAGATAAAGCGGCGGCAGGCGTAGTGCACATTCACGGCCTGGACCGCGGCAAAGTATTCGCTGCTGAGCGACAGATTCAGCCCCGGCAGCGTCTTACCCAGCCCCTGCAGATGCGAAATCATCTCCGCATCGCAGTTATAGATATGGAAATGGACGTTCAGATCGCAGCCGTTAGTCTCATAAATTGAGAGCAGCAGCGCGACGGCGTGCTGATAGTAGTAACCCTTGTCACAGGCCACCATCACCGTGGTTTTGCCGTTATCTTCTGGGGCGATCAGCCATTCGTAGCGCGACGCATCAAGCTTCGGCGCGGGTAAACTCAGCGGGCGGAAGTCGATAAATGAATCCGGGAAACCGCCGAGCTTATAGATGCTGCACACCACCATAATCAGCGTCATGCGATCTTCGCCAATCAGGTCGGCATTCGCCGTGAGCTGCTGAACAATCACCAGCGCCTGGTTGTAATCCTCTTCCATCAGACAGATGAGCAGCAGGATTTTCAGCACGCTCGGGATTTCACTGAGCGTTGAGAGATTGTTGGTGATCAGGAACAGCACCGAGTCAATTTCGTTGACGCGGAACAGGATCTGAATGGAGGCGACCAGGAAATGGACACTGTTTGAAAGCTGCATCGCCTCAACGACCTGGCTTGTGATCAGCGCAATGGTTTCGGCTGACAGTGGCACTTGCTGCCCGTCCGAGCGGCTATCAAAGGCGCCGTTCGCCAGCGCGACCGCGCTCATCATCAGCTTGATGGCACGATCCTGATCGGGATCTAACTCGGTTTCCGCCGCGTTCAGCATGCCTTCCAGCGAACGAAGATCGGCGTTGGCGTAGTTGAGGATCTCCACCACGATATGGGCTGGCAGGGCATCGGCTTCAGGCAGATAGATTTCACGGGTGAATACATCCCGATAATATTGGTGCATGGCTCTGGTGCGAGCGTAAGTTGTCATAGTGATGTATTAACCTGTGATAATGCGTTTTTTAACCGATTCTGCAGAGGTTGAAAGGTTATCACTGCGGGGGCAACCATAATGGCGGGAACAAAACCTAAATCAGCGCCTTATTTTCGAGTTTAGAAATGCGCGTCGCTGACGTTATTCATCTTTCAGAGGCAAAAAAAAAGGCTGCTGTTTCCAGCAACCCTTTCTTAAGAATTTTGCGAAATTAACGCAGCAGGGACAGCATCGCCTGAGGAACCTGGTTCGCCTGAGACAGCACTGAAGTACCAGCCTGCTGCAGGATCTGCGAGCGGGACATGTTAGATACTTCGGTCGCGTAGTCAGCATCCTGGATACGGGACTGTGCCGCAGACAGGTTGTTGATGGAGTTGTTCAGGTTGTTGATGGTTGATTCGAAACGGTTCTGAATCGCACCCATGTTAGAACGTGCGGTATCGATTTTCGCGATAGCGGCGTCAGCAGCAGAGATCACGGTCTGTGCAGAGGAGTTGCCTGCGATAGAGGTGCTCAGGGTGCTGCTCAGGGTACCGGAAGTGGCGTTGATCAGCGCAGAGCTGTCGATTGCGATGGTGTCGTTAGAAGAAACACCTGCGCCAACCTGGATTTTCAGAGCGGTAGATACAGAACCGTTCAGCAGGTTTTTGCCGTTGAAGTTCGCGCCGCCAGCGATACGGTCAATTTCAGACAGACGCTGGGTGATTTCCGTGTTGATGGAGTCCAGGTCAGTCGTGCCGTTGGTGTCGTTCGCTGCCTGTACGGCCAGTTCACGGATACGCTGTAAGTTGGTGTTGATCTCGTTCAGGTTACCTTCCGCGGTCTGCACCAGGGAGATACCGTCGTTGGCGTTACGCGCCGCCTGAGTCATGCCTTTAACCTGAGAGGTCATACGGTTAGCAATCGCCTGACCAGCAGCATCGTCTTTAGAGCTGTTGATACGCAGACCAGAAGAAAGACGCTCGATGGCGGTGCCCAGAGAAGACTGAGATTTGTTCAGGTTGTTCTGAGTCGTCAGGGACAACAGGTTGGTATTGATAACTGCCATGATTAAATTCCTTAGTTAGGTTTGCAGGGTCGGTGCCTGTCACTTACGGCGTCTCACACCGTTATTACAGTTATCGACGGCATGAACTAAGACTTTAGATATTTTGTAAAAAAAAGATCGAAGTCCCGCAGACCTAAAAAAGGGCTGCTGTTTCCAGCAACCCCTTTGTTCTTTCTGCGAAATTAACGCAGCAGGGACAGCATCGCCTGAGGAACCTGGTTCGCCTGGGACAGGACAGACGTACCGGCCTGCTGCAGGATCTGCGAGCGGGACATGTTAGACACTTCGGTCGCGTAGTCAGCATCCTGTACGCGGGACTGTGCTGCAGACAGGTTGTTGATGGAGTTATTCAGGTTATTGATGGTTGATTCGAAACGGTTCTGAATCGCACCCATGTTAGAACGTGCGGTATCGATTTTCGCGATAGCGGCGTCAGCAGCAGAGATCACGGTCTGTGCTGAGGCGTTGTTGCTGATCGCCGTGCTCAGGGTGGAGCTCAGGGTACCGGAAGTGGCGTTGATCAGCGCAGTGCTGTCGATCGCGATGGTGTCGTTAGAAGAAACACCCGCGCCAACCTGAATTTTCAGGGAAGTAGACACAGAGCCGTTCAGCAGGTTTTTGCCGTTGAAGTTCGCGCCGCCAGCGATACGGTCAATTTCAGACAGACGCTGGGTGATTTCCGTGTTGATGGAGTCCAGGTCGGTCGAGCCGTTGGTGTCGTTCGCGGCCTGTACGGCCAGCTCACGAATACGCTGTAAGTTGGTGTTGATCTCGTTCAGGTTACCTTCCGCGGTCTGCACCAGGGAGATACCGTCGTTGGCGTTACGCGCCGCCTGAGTCATACCTTTAACCTGGGAGGTCATACGGTTAGCAATCGCCTGACCCGCTGCATCGTCTTTAGAGCTGTTGATGCGCAGACCAGAAGACAGACGCTCGATAGCGGTACCCAGAGAAGACTGAGATTTGTTCAGGTTGTTCTGAGTGGTCAGGGACAACAGGTTTGTATTAATAACTGCCATGATTAAATTCCTTCAATTTAGTTTTATAAGTCAGTGCCAGGCACTCGCGGCGTCTCTCACCGTTATTAAGATTATCGACGTATTAAGGGAAGACTTTAGATATTTCGCTAAAAATAATTTGCCCTCTTTGATTTATTTACTTAATAAAAATTAGATTCACCGAACTTATTAATAAATAATATGCAAAAAAAAGGGTTGCTGTTTCCAGCAACCCTTTTGGATATTTCTGCGAAATTAACGCAGCAGAGAGAGCATCGCCTGAGGAACCTGGTTCGCCTGAGACAGCACAGACGTACCGGCCTGCTGCAGGATCTGCGAGCGGGACATGTTAGAGACTTCGGTCGCGTAGTCAGCGTCCTGTACGCGGGACTGTGCCGCAGACAGGTTGTTGATGGAGTTATTCAGGTTGTTGATGGTTGATTCGAAACGGTTCTGAATCGCACCCATGTTAGAACGTGCGGTATCGATTTTCGCGATAGCGGCGTCAGCTGCGGAAATAACGGTCTGAGCCGTGGAGTTACCCGCGATAGTGGTGCTGAGTGTGGTGCTCAGAGAACCGGAAGTGGCGTTGATCAGCGCCGTGCTGTCAATTGCGATGGTGTCGTTAGAAGAAACACCCGCACCAACCTGAATTTTCAGGGAGGTAGACACAGAGCCGTTCAGCAGGTTTTTGCCGTTGAAGTTTGCGCCGCCAGCGATACGGTCGATTTCAGACAGACGCTGGGTGATTTCCGTGTTGATGGAGTCCAGGTCAGTTGTGCCGTTGGTGTCGTTCGCGGCCTGCACGGCCAGCTCACGGATACGCTGTAAGTTGGTGTTGATCTCGTTCAGGTTACCTTCCGCGGTCTGCACCAGGGAGATACCGTCGTTGGCGTTACGTGCCGCCTGAGTCATACCTTTAACCTGGGAGGTCATACGGTTAGCAATCGCCTGACCCGCTGCATCGTCTTTAGAGCTGTTGATACGCAGACCAGAAGACAGACGCTCAATAGCAGTGCCCAGAGAAGACTGTGATTTGTTCAGGTTGTTCTGAGTGGTCAGGGACAACAGGTTGGTATTAATAACTGCCATAATTGAATTCCTTCAAATAAGTTTTAAAAGTCAGTGCCAGGCACCTGCGGTATCTCTCACCGTTATTAAGGTTATCGACGAATAAGGGAAAGACTTTAGCTATTTCACTAAAAATAGATCCGCCCCGTCTTTTTATTTCCCTAATAAAAATTAATTTCACCTAAATTAATAAAAAACCGCAGGCAAAAAAAAAGGGCTGCTGTTTCCAGCAACCCTTTTCGATATTTTTGCGAAATTAACGCAGCAGGGACAGCATCGCCTGAGGAACCTGGTTCGCCTGAGACAGCACTGAAGTACCCGCCTGCTGCAGGATCTGCGAGCGGGACATGTTGGATACTTCAGTCGCGTAGTCAGCATCCTGAATACGGGACTGTGCCGCAGACAGGTTGTTGATGGAGTTGTTCAGGTTGTTGATGGTTGATTCGAAACGGTTCTGAATCGCACCCATGTTAGAACGTGCGGTATCGATTTTCGCAATCGCGGCGTCAGCCGCAGAGATCACGGTCTGAGCCGTGGAGTTGCCTGCGATAGAGGTGCTCAGGGTGCTGCTCAGGGTACCGGAAGTGGCGTTGATCAGCGCAGTGCTGTCAATCGCGATGGTGTCGTTAGAAGAAACACCTGCGCCAACCTGGATTTTCAGCGCGGTGGATACAGAACCGTTCAGCAGGTTTTTGCCGTTGAAGTTTGCGCCGCCAGCGATACGGTCGATTTCAGACAGACGCTGGGTGATTTCCGTGTTGATGGAATCCAGGTCAGTCGTGCCGTTGGTGTCGTTCGCGGCCTGTACGGCCAGCTCACGGATACGCTGTAAGTTGGTGTTGATCTCGTTCAGGTTACCTTCCGCGGTCTGCACCAGGGAGATACCGTCGTTGGCGTTACGTGCCGCCTGAGTCATACCTTTAACCTGAGAGGTCATACGGTTTGCAATCGCCTGACCCGCTGCATCGTCTTTAGAGCTGTTGATACGCAGACCAGAGGACAGACGCTCGATGGCGGTGCCCAGAGAAGACTGAGATTTGTTCAGGTTGTTCTGAGTGGTCAGGGACAACAGGTTGGTATTAATAACGGCCATGGTTCGATTCCTTTAATATAGTGTTATGAGTCGGTACCGGTCACTCACGGCAGCTCTCAGCGTTATTAAGGTTATCGACGAGCTGGGGAAAGACTTTAGACCTTTCGCTAAAAATAGATCGCTATCAGGGGCGGACTTCTCTGACAAAAATGAGCGGCACTGAGGCTGGTGAAAAACGATAAAAAAAGGGCCGCCGTTTCCAGCAACCCTTTCTTAAGAATTCTGCGAAATTAACGCAGCAGGGAGAGCATCGCCTGAGGAACCTGGTTCGCCTGAGACAGCACTGAAGTACCAGCCTGCTGCAGGATCTGCGAGCGGGACATGTTAGACACTTCGGTCGCGTAGTCAGCATCCTGGATACGGGACTGGGCCGCAGACAGGTTGTTGATGGAGTTGTTCAGGTTGTTGATGGTGGATTCGAAACGGTTCTGAATCGCACCCATGTTAGAACGTGCGGTATCGATTTTCGCGATAGCGGCGTCAGCAGCAGAGATCACGGTCTGCGCAGAGGAGTTGCCCGCGATGGTGGTGCTCAGGGTGGTGCTCAGAGAACCGGAAGTGGCGTTGATCAGCGCAGAGCTGTCAATCGCGATGGTGTCGTTAGAAGAAACACCTGCGCCAACCTGGATTTTCAGAGCGGTAGATACAGAACCGTTCAGCAGGTTTTTGCCGTTGAAGTTCGCGCCACCGGCGATACGGTCGATTTCAGACAGACGCTGGGTGATTTCCGTGTTGATGGAGTCCAGGTCAGTCGTGCCGTTAGTGTCGTTCGCTGCCTGTACGGCCAGTTCACGGATACGCTGTAAGTTGGTGTTGATCTCGTTCAGGTTACCTTCCGCGGTCTGCACCAGGGAGATACCGTCGTTGGCGTTACGCGCCGCCTGAGTCATGCCTTTAACCTGAGAGGTCATACGGTTTGCAATCGCCTGACCAGCCGCATCATCTTTAGAGCTGTTGATACGCAGACCAGAAGAGAGACGCTCGATGGCGGTGCCCAGAGAAGACTGTGATTTGTTCAGGTTGTTCTGAGTGGTCAGGGACAGCAGGTTGGTATTAATAACAGCCATGGTTCGATTCCTTCAATATAGTGTTATGAGTAAGTGCCGGTGACTCACGGCGTCTCTCAGCGTTATGAAGGTTATCGACGGGTCTGAATAAGACTTTAGAACTTAAGTCAGAAAAAATTTAACCCTTTGTATTTAATGTGTTTTAAATCCTGTAAATGCCTCATCATTCTCTTCAGATGTTAATTTAACTGGTGCACTAAGCTAAATTATTAATCCACGCTTAACTCTCTTACCCTTCCCTTCTTTATACCTCCAGACCGCAATAGAGGCATATGACCGCATCGTTGCGCGTTATTCCGTCGATAATTTTTTTAACTAAAACGTAAACTATCTCCAGAAGTCGCCGATAAGTATCTGAAACTACCATTGGCTAAAGGAAATGAATTAATGGCAAGTACAATCACTACCTCAGGGGCGACGATAACCAGCATGGGGGTCGGCTCTGGACTGGACCTGAGTTCGCTGTACACGAACCTTGAGACAGCGGAAAAAACGAAGCTCAATACCATTACCACGCAGCAGTCTTCCTTTAATGCGCAGCTGAGTGCCTTTAGTAAACTGCAAAGCGCGATGCAGAACCTGAACACCGCGACTGCGGCTCTGGCCAAGAACGATACCTGGAACGCCGCCACCATTGGTTCGACCAATACCGCGTTCAGCGCCACCACCACGGCAGGTGCGGCAGTAGGTTCGTATTCGGTACAGGTGAAAGCGCTGGCTAAAGCACAGGTATTGACCACTGACAGCCAGACCAGCTCCACCGCACAGCTGGGCAGCACCACAGGTACCACGCGTACTCTGACAATTTCTCAGCCAGGCATTGATAAGCCGATCAGCGTAACGCTGGAAGACGGTGACACCAGCCTGAGCGGTATCGCTAACGCGATCAACAAAGCGAATGGCGGCGTCAACGCAACGGTCGTTAAAGCCAAAGACGGTGCGTTTACGCTGATGCTGGCATCAAAAACCACCGGCACCGCGAACGACATGACGGTCTCCGTGACCGGCGATGATGCGCTTCAGAACATCATTGGTTTTGATTCATCCACCCACACCGGTGCCATGAATCAGCAAACGGCTTCGCAAAACGCCAAAGTGGTGGTGAACGACATCGAAATCGAGCGTTCAACCAACACCATCAGCGATGCGCTGCCGGGCGTGACTTTAAGCCTGAAGGCAGAAAGCACCAAGAGTGAAAATCTGGATGTCACCCGCTCTACCGATGCCACCAAAAAAGCGGTAAACGACTGGGTCACCTCCTATAACGCCCTGCAATCCACCATCGCCACGGTCACCAAGTACGTGAAAGTGGATGCCGGTGCCGATCAGTCCACCAGCAATGGTGCGCTGCTGGGTGATAACACCGTGCGTTCCGTACAGTCTCAGCTGCGCAGCCTGCTGACCAACGTACAGGACGGGGCGTTCTCGATTATGGCTCAGCTGGGCGTGACCCAGGATCCAACCGTGGGTGCCGATGGCTCCATGGGCAACCTGAAAGTCGACGACGCCAAACTGACCAAAGTGCTGAGTGAAAGCCCGGATGCCGTACAGGCCTACTTCGTGGGCGACGGTAAAAAGACCGGTCTGGCGACGCAGATGTCCACGGTACTTACCGGGATGCTCAGCACCACAACCGGTAAAGAAGGGATCATCAAGAACGCCACCGACGGGATCAACAGTACGCTGAAGTCTCTGGATCAGCGCTACACCGCGATGGAAGCCAGTATTGATGCCACCATGGCGCGTTATAAAAGTCAGTTCACTAACCTGGACACCATGATGAGCAAGCTGAATAACACCGCCGCTTACCTCACCAAGCAATTTAGTTCTTAGCGGTTAAGGAACGTATATGTATGCACAAAACGGCGCCCGAGCCTATCAGCAGGTCGGGCTGGAGAGCGCGGTTCTGAGCGCAACTCCGCATCAGCTTGTGGTCATGCTTTTCGACGGGGCACTTAGTGCCCTGGTTCGCGCCCGGCTTTTCCTCGAAGAGGGGAAAATTGCCGAGAAAGGTGAAGCCTTATCGAAAGCGATCAACATTATCGATAATGGCTTAAAAGCGGGACTGAACATGGAGGTTGATAGCGAGTTGCCTGGCAACCTCGCTGCACTGTACGACTACATGGTTCGACGTCTGTTACACGCTAACCTGCGTAATGACGTCGAGGCCATTGTCGAGATCGAGGGTATATTAAATAACATTGCGGATGCGTGGAAACAGATAGGCCCGACCGTTTCCTCTCTCCAGGATAAATTTTGATGACGAATCCCAGCACCGCTCTTAACGACTGGCAGGCCCTGCACAGCCTTAGCCTGGCGATGTTAAAACTTGCTCATTCCGGCCAGTGGGATGAGCTCATCGCCCACGAAATCTCCTATGTGCAGTTGGTTGAACGCATCTCGCAGAATTCTATACCATCTGCTCATGCGGCCCAGATTGAACAGGCGCGATACCTGTTAGAGATGGTGCTGAAAAATGAGAAAGAGCTAAAAGAGCTGCTGGCTATCCGCATGGATGAGCTGCGTAATCTCATCGACCAAACGACGAAACAACAGTCCATAACTTCGGCCTATGGCAAGCTTTCCGGAAATATTCTTTATCCAGAAAGTCTGACTCGCGATAACCAACTATGATTTCATCATCCATACTCCAGAAGTCAGCCTAACGGCTTCTGGAGCACGGAAGATGAAAAACCCCACTCTGTTACAATGTTTTCACTGGTATTACCCCACTGGCGGCGAGCTGTGGCGGGAAGTGACGGCGCTGGCCCCCAATCTCAACGAAATCGGCATCAACATGATCTGGCTGCCCCCGGCTTACAAAGGGGCATCGGGCGGGTATTCCGTCGGATATGACTCTTACGATCTGTTCGATCTCGGTGAGTTTGATCAAAAAGGGTCTGTCGCCACCAAATACGGCGATAAAGCGCAGTTGCTGGAGGCCATCGACGCCTTAAAAAGCAATGAGATCGCCGTACTGCTGGACGTGGTAGTGAACCACAAAATGGGCGCGGATGAGAAAGAGTCGATCCGCGTGCAGCGAGTGAATGAGCAGGACCGGACGCAGATTGATGATGAGATCATCGAATGCGAAGCCTGGACCCGCTACACCTTCCCCGTCCGGGGCGGGAAATACTCCGAGTTTATCTGGGATTTCAAATGCTTTAGCGGCATCGACCATATTGAAAACCCCAACGAAGACAGCATTTTCAAAATCGTCAATGATTACACCGGCGACGGCTGGAACGATCAGGTCGACGACGAAATGGGCAATTTCGATTACCTGATGGGCGAGAACATCGATTTTCGCAATCACGCGGTGACGGAGGAGCTGAAATACTGGGCGCGCTGGGTGATGGAGCAAACCCATTGCGACGGTTTTCGTCTCGATGCGGTGAAGCATATTCCGGCCTGGTTCTATAAAGAGTGGATTGAACACGTGCAGGAAGTGGCACCCAAACCGCTGTTTATTGTGGCGGAATACTGGTCCCACGAAGTTGATAAACTCCAGCAATACATCGAGCAGGTCGAGGGCAAAACCATGCTCTTCGACGCCCCGCTGCAGATGAAATTCCACGAAGCCTCCCGCCAGGGCCGCGACTACGACATGAGTCAGATCTTCACCGGGACTTTAGTGGAGGTGGATCCGTTCCATGCCGTGACGCTGGTCGCCAACCACGACACCCAGCCCTTACAGGCGCTGGAGGCACCGGTGGAAGCCTGGTTTAAACCGCTGGCCTATGCCCTGATTTTGCTGCGCGAAAACGGCGTGCCGAGCGTGTTCTATCCGGATCTGTTTGGCGCGAGCTATGAAGATACCGGCGGCGACGGGGAAACTTATCCTATCGTGATGCCGGTTATTGAGCAGCTCCACGAGCTGATCCTCGCCCGCCAGCGTTTCGCCCACGGCGTGCAGACGCTGTGGTTCGATCATCCCAACTGTATTGCCTTCAGCCGCAGCGGCACCGATGAAGATCCGGGCTGCGTAGTGGTGATGTCCAACGGGGACGACGGCGAAAAAGTGCTGTGTCTCGGGGAGAATTACGGCAACAAGAGCTGGCGTGATTTTCTCGGCAACCGGGAAGAGAGTGTCACCACCGCCGCCGACGGCGAAGGGACGTTCACCTGCAAAGGCGGGAGCGTGAGTATCTGGGTGATGGAGGAAGTGTTGTAGTTGGGGGGTTGTGCCGGGTGGCGCTGGCGCTTACCCGGCCTACAAAATCGGACCGTAGGCCGGGTAAGGCGTAGCCGCCACCCGGCAAAAAAACCTTACTTCATCGAACTCTCAAGCGGGTTCTTGCTCAGGTAATCCGCGCACTCCACCGTCGGACGGTCGACGCGCTGCAGCTCCATGCCGTCATACTCCAGCGTGTTGCCATCAAGTTCGAGCGGATAGATATCCAGCTTGCGGGTCACGTTGTAATAACTGTCAGACCGCAGCATGATTTTACCCGGCACCGCCACCACGCGCTGCCACTGACGACAATCCAGGGTATCCCCCTGCTCTGTCACCACCAGCGTCGCAATCGCTTCCGGGCTGACCATTTTGCTTTGCGGTCCGTGAGACTGCCAGTAACCCGCCAGATGAGCAGGGACTGGATGCTTGATGACATCCTGATAATTATCGACCTGCACACAACCGGTTAACGCCAGCAGCGCGCCAACCACGATACTTTTTTTCATCATCTTTCTCGCCTGCGAAGAAAAAAATATTGTGGCATTAAAGCGTTAAAGCTTCCAGCGTAAGATAACAATCGTTGCAGGGACTACACCTGCATGTTCATCACTTCCTGATAAGCCGTCACCAGCTTATTACGCACCTGAATCCCCATCTGCAGAGAAACCGATGATTTTTGCAAATCGGTCATCACATCGTTCAGCGCCACACCGGGTTCGCCGAGGGTGAACTTCTCTGCCTCTGCGCGCGCAGCGTTTTGCGTGTCGCTGATGCGATCGAGTGCGGCGTGCAGTTGTCCTGCAAAGCTAACCGTCGATTGCGTGTCCGCAGAAACGTCCTGATTACGGGCCGTCATCGCCGTTGCCTGCAGCTGGCTGATCACCCCTTCAATGCCTTGTATTGCCATGACTCTCCCCTGGATGGTTTTTTACGAGGACAAGACTAGCACCTTGTCAATGGGATAATTGCGGTAAATAGCGACAAAAAACCAGGTTATTTGACGAATCGAAAATCCGGATTCATCAAATAATAGCTCGGCCATATATATGGAACTTTTGTCGTGTTTGCCGACCCGGGAGTTAGTTTTGTTTCACTACACGAATAACATCATCCACCACGAGCCACGAGGTGCGCTATGACTGCGACAGCATCTGCAGCACCGCAAAACAAATCGCTTGAGTGGATGAACCGCCTGCGTGCGAACCCTAAAATTCCGTTGATCGTAGCCGGCGCTGCCGCTATTGCGATTCTCGTGGCGATGGTCCTGTGGGCGAAAAGCCCGGACTATCGCACCCTTTATAGCAACCTGTCCGATCAGGACGGCGGGGCTATCGTCACCCAGCTGACCCAGATGAACATCCCTTACCGCTTTGCGGATAACGGTGTGCTGGAAGTACCTGCGGATAAAGTCCACGAACTGCGCCTGCGCCTCGCCCAACAAGGTCTGCCGAAAGGCGGCGCGGTTGGGTTTGAGCTGCTGGATCAGGAAAAGTTCGGTATCAGCCAGTTTAGCGAGCAGATCAACTACCAGCGCGCGCTGGAAGGCGAACTGGCCCGCACTATCGAAACGCTTGGCCCGGTGAAAACCGCCCGCGTGCATCTGGCGATGCCAAAACCGTCCCTGTTCGTGCGCGAACAAAAATCGCCGACGGCGTCGGTGACCGTGAATCTGGAACCTGGCCGTGCGCTGGACGAAGGCCAGATCAGCGCGATCACCCACCTGGTCTCCAGCGCCGTTGCTGGCCTGCCGCCGGGTAACGTCACCGTGGTGGATCAGAGCGGTCACCTGCTGACCCAGTCCAACACCAGCAGCCGCGACCTGAATGACGCGCAGCTGAAATATGCCACCGACGTGGAAAGCCGCGTCCAGCGTCGCATCGAAGCGATCCTCGGTCCTATCGTGGGTAACGGCAACGTCCACGCTCAGGTCACCGCGCAGATCGACTTCGCGAATAAAGAACAAACCGAAGAGCAGTACAGCCCGAACGGCGATGCGTCTCAGGCAGTTATGCGTTCGCGTCAGCTGAACACCACCGATCAGATCGGCGGCCAGAATCCGGGCGGCGTTCCGGGTGCGCTGTCGAACACCCCTGCCCCGGCTAACACTGCGCCGATTTCCACGCCTCCGGCGAATCAGCAGAACGGCCAGCAGAATGCGGCGCAGACCACCTCGACGGCAGCGGCAAACACCGGTCCACGTAACTCGAGCCGTAACGAGACCACGAACTACGAAGTGGATCGCACCATCCGTCACACCAAGATGAACGTGGGCGACGTGCAGCGTCTCTCCGTTGCCGTGGTGGTGAACTACAAAACGCTGCCGGACGGAAAACCGCTGCCGCTGACCACCGATCAGATGAAGCAGATCGAAGACCTGACCCGTGAAGCGATGGGCTACTCCGAAAAACGCGGTGACACCCTGAACGTGGTCAACTCTCCGTTCACCGTCACTGACGAATCCGGTGGTGAGCTGCCATTCTGGCAACAGCAGTCGTTCATCGACCAGCTGATGTCCGCAGGCCGCTGGTTACTGGTCCTGATTGTTGCCTGGATTATCTGGCGTAAAGCCATCCGTCCACAGCTTAACCGCCGTGCGGAAGTGCTGAAAGCTGAACAAGAGAACATGAGCGTTCGTCAGGAAACTCAGGAAGCCGTTGAAGTTCGCCTGAGCCGTGACGAACAGCTGCAGCAACGCCGCGCCAACCAGCGCATGGGCGCTGAGGTCATGAGCCAGCGTATTCGCGAAATGTCTGATAACGATCCACGCGTCGTCGCGCTGGTGATCCGCCAGTGGATGGGTAACGAAGATGAGTAACCTTAGCGGTAAAGATAAAAGCGTCATCCTGCTGATGACCATCGGTGAAGATCGTGCGGCGGAGGTGTTCAAACACCTCTCCCAGCGCGAAGTTCAGATCCTCAGTGCGGCGATGGCGAACGTGCGTCAGATCTCCAACCAGCAGTTGACGGAAGTGCTGGCCGAGTTTGAGCAGGAAGCGGAACAGTTCGCGGCGCTGAACGTCAACGCCAACGACTACCTGCGTTCGGTCCTGGTCAAAGCCCTGGGCGAAGAGCGTGCTGCCAGCCTGCTGGAAGATATTCTGGAAACACGCGATACCGCCAGCGGCATCGAAACGCTCAACTTTATGGAGCCGCAGAGTGCCGCCGACCTTATTCGCGACGAGCACCCACAGATCATCGCCACCATCCTGGTGCACCTCAAACGCAGCCAGGCGGCAGATATTCTGGCGCTGTTCGACGAACGTCTGCGTCACGACGTGATGCTGCGTATCGCCACCTTCGGCGGCGTCCAGCCGGCGGCGCTGGCGGAGCTGACCGAAGTGCTGAACGGCCTGCTCGACGGCCAGAACCTCAAGCGCAGCAAAATGGGCGGCGTGAGAACCGCAGCCGAAATTATCAACCTGATGAAATCGCAGCAGGAAGAGGCCGTTATGTCGGCGGTGCGCGAGTTCGACGGCGAGCTGGCACAGAAAATTATCGACGAGATGTTCCTGTTCGAAAACCTGGTCGAAGTCGACGATCGCAGCGTCCAGCGCCTGCTCCAGGAAGTGGATTCCGAATCCCTGCTTATCGCCCTCAAAGGGGCCGAGCAGCCGCTGCGCGAGAAATTCCTGCGCAACATGTCTCAGCGTGCGGCGGATATCCTGCGCGACGACCTTGCCAACCGTGGCCCGGTTCGTCTGTCTCAGGTGGAAAACGAACAGAAAGCGATCCTGCTTATCGTACGTCGTCTGGCCGAAACCGGCGAGATGGTGATTGGCGGCGGAGACGATGCGTATGTCTAAGGAGTTGCCGTGGAAGCGCTGGACTCCTGACGATCTGGCCCCGCCGATGGCGGAGTTTATGCCTGCCCTGCTGCCCTCCTCTTCCAGCGAAGAGAGCGCAGACGAAGATGTCCCGGAGCTGAGCGAAGAAGAGCAGCGTGCGCAGATGCTGGCGCATCTGCAAATGCAGGCGCATGAGCAAGGCTATAACGCGGGCATGAATGAAGGTCGCCAGCTTGGCCACCAGCAGGGTTACGAAGAAGGCAAAGCCCAGGGCCTTGAGAAAGGTCTGGAGGAGTCACGCCAGCAGCAGGCCCCGGTCCATGCGCGGATGCAGCAGCTGGTGAGCGAGTTCCAGAACACGCTCGATGCGCTCGACAGCGTGATCGCCTCGCGCCTGATGCAGATGGCGCTCGAAGCGGCCCGCCAGGTGATTGGTCATACGCCGGTGGTGGACAACTCGGCGCTGATTAAACAGATTCAGGGCTTGCTGCAGCAAGAACCTTTGTTCAGCGGCAAACCGCAGCTGCGCGTCCATCCGGACGATCTGCAGCGCGTCGAAGAGATGCTGGGCGCCACGCTGAGCCTGCACGGCTGGCGTCTGCGCGGCGATCCGTCGCTGCATCACGGCGGGTGTAAAGTCTCCGCCGATGAAGGCGATCTGGACGCCAGCGTCGCCACGCGCTGGCAGGAACTGTGCCGCCTGGCCGCACCGGGAGTTGTCTGATGACCGCCCGTCTGACGCGCTGGCTGAACACGCTCGACAACTTTGAAACGAAGATGGCGCAACTGCCATCTGTTCGTCGTTATGGCCGTCTGACCCGTGCCACCGGGCTGGTGCTGGAAGCCACCGGCTTACAGCTGCCGCTCGGCGCAACCTGCGTGATTGAACGCCAGGACCAGAACGAAACGCGCGAAGTCGAAAGCGAAGTCGTCGGCTTCAACGGCCAGCGCCTGTTTTTGATGCCCCTCGAAGAGGTGGAAGGCATTCTGCCCGGCGCGCGCGTGTACGCGAAAAACAACTCCGGCGACGGGCTGCACAGCGGTAAGCAATTACCCCTCGGTCCGGCGCTGTTAGGCCGAGTTCTCGACGGCGCAGGGAAACCGCTCGACGGACTGCCCGCACCGGACACCACCGAAACCGGGGCGCTGATCACTCAGCCGTTTAACCCGCTGCAACGTACCGCCATCGAACATGTTCTGGATACGGGCGTGCGCCCAATTAACGCCCTGCTGACCGTCGGTCGCGGGCAGCGTATGGGCCTGTTCGCCGGTTCCGGTGTCGGTAAATCGGTACTGCTCGGGATGATGGCGCGTTACACCGAAGCCGACGTGATTGTCGTGGGGCTGATCGGGGAACGTGGCCGCGAAGTTAAAGATTTTATCGAGAACATTCTCGGGGCCGATGGCCGCGCGCGTTCGGTGGTGATCGCCGCTCCGGCGGATGTCTCCCCGCTGCTGCGTATGCAGGGTGCCGCCTACGCCACCCGTATTGCTGAAGATTTTCGCGATCGCGGCCAGCACGTGCTGCTGATTATGGACTCCCTGACCCGCTATGCGATGGCCCAGCGTGAAATCGCGCTGGCGATCGGCGAACCCCCGGCGACCAAAGGCTATCCGCCGTCGGTGTTTGCCAAACTGCCTGCGCTGGTTGAACGCGCAGGGAACGGGGTGAGCGGCGGCGGTTCGGTCACCGCGTTTTACACGGTCCTGACCGAAGGCGATGACCAGCAGGACCCGATTGCCGACTCGGCGCGTGCGATCCTCGATGGTCACATCGTGCTTTCCCGTCATCTGGCGGAAGCGGGCCACTATCCGGCGATCGACATTGAAGCCTCAATCAGCCGTGCGATGACCGCGCTGATTAGCGAAAAACATTACGCCCGCGTGCGTAACTTTAAACAACTGCTTTCCAGCTTCCAGCGTAACCGCGATCTGGTGAGCGTCGGGGCCTATGCCAAAGGCAGCGACCCGATGCTCGACAAGGCGATTGCGCTTTGGCCACAGCTGGAGGCGTTCTTGCAACAAGGTATTTTTGAACGTGCCGACTGGGAAGATTCTCTCCAGGCTTTGGATCTGATATTCCCGCAGGTGTAACACAGGTGGAGGGCGAAGATCATGGCGCAACATGGCGCATTAGCGACGCTAAAAGATCTGGCTGAAAAAGAAGTTGATGATGCCGCACTGCAGCTTGGCGCAATGCGACGCGGATATCAGCAGGCTGAAGAACAGTTGACGATGTTAATCGACTATCAGCACGAATATCGCACCAACCTCAATACCGATATGTCACAGGGCATTGGCAGCCAGCGCTGGATTAACTATCAGCAGTTTATTCAGACGCTGGAAAAGGCGATCGAACAGCATCGCCAGCAGCTGACCCAGTGGGACCAGAAAGTCGATAAGGCACTCAATTTCTGGCGAGAAAAGAAGCAGCGACTTCAGGCCTGGACTACGCTTCAGGATCGACAGACCGCCGCGACCCTGCTTGCCGAAAACCGCCTCGATCAGAAGAAAATGGATGAGTTTGCCCAGCGCGCATCAATGAGGAAAACGGAATGATCACACTGCAACAACTGCTGATGACCGACCCTGACCTGTCCGGCGGCACGCAGACGGGTAAAGGCGCCGAGGGCGCACAAGATTTTCTCTCCCTGCTGGCGGGTGCCTTAACGGACACCGCCGGTCAGGGCCAGGGCAAAGACGCCCCGCTGACGCTGGCGTCCCTGAAAGCCGCCACCAGCAAGCTGTCGAAAGAGGCGATCCTGAAGGACGGCGATAGCACCCTTCAGACCAAACTCGCCTCTCTGCTGGCGCGTCAGGATCAGATCGCCGCCGACGGTGCCGCGAAAACCGCACCGCTGGAAGGTCTGGTGACGGGCCTGCTGCCTGCCACCCACGGCGATGCGCTGAAAGCCCTGACCGGCCAGGCGCAAAAAGAAGAGACTAAAACTGACCTGAACGATGAAGAGCTTGCCGGGCTGAGCGCCCTGATGGCGATGCTGCCGCACCAGCAGACGGCGACGGCGGCCATCGCGCCATCGAACACGGCCGGTGAGATCGCGACACAGCCTGCGGGCGTCGCCTCCTCTTCATCACGCAATGCGATGTTGAATGCCGATGTTGCCATCAACAGCAAAGTGCAGGCCAATACCGGGGATGCCGAGCGCACTACCCTGTCGGCCAGCGTCCAGCCGTTAACGCCGGTGGCGGAAGCGGTCGCCGCGAAGCATGAAGCGATCAGCGCCGCCTCTTCGACGACATCGAGCGCAACCTTGCCCCCGATTCTGGCGAACAGTATCAGCGCACCGCCCCCTGCCGTTGCGGCACCTGCGGCGGTGATCAGCCAGCCGCTGGGGACGCACGAGTGGCAGCAGGCGATCAGCCAGCACGTCACTTTGTATACCAAACAGGGCCAGCAGAGCGCGGAACTGCATTTACACCCCGAAGAACTGGGACAAGTGCAAATTTCGCTTAAACTTGATGATAACCAGGCACAGCTGCAGATGGTTTCCGCCCACGGCAGCGTACGTGCTGCGCTGGAAGCGGCGCTGCCGATGCTGCGCACCTCGCTTGCCGAGAACGGCATTCAGCTGGCGCAAAGCACCATCAGCAGTGAAAGCTTCGCAGGCCAACAGCAGCAGTCCTCTCAGCAGCAACAGCAGGCCTCGCGCTCCGGCCAGCAGGGTGGATTTAACGACGAAAGTGAAGAACTGCTGGCAACGCCTGCGGCACTGCAGTCCGCCGCGCGTGGCAACAGCGCCGTAGACATCTTTGCCTAAACGCCAGAGGTAGCGTGATTATCTCCGTCTTTTCCACGCTTTGACCAAAGCAGGACGCGGGATAATCACTGTATTAGCTGTACCGAAACAGGAAGCTCGTATCAGATGACTGACTCCGCTATCACCAAAAAAAGCAAGCGCTCCATTTGGGTGCCGCTGCTGGTGTTAATTACACTCGCCGCATGTGCGACCGCTGGCTATAGTTACTGGCGTTCACAACAAGCGCCGTCAGCCGCTGCCCATGCAGAACCCCCGCCGCCTCCGGCACCGGTCTTTTTCGCACTGGATACCTTCACCGTTAACCTCGGTGATGCGGATCGTGTGCTGTATGTCGGCATTACCCTGCGCCTGAAAGATGACGCAACTCGCACCCGTCTGAGCGAATACCTGCCAGAAGTGCGCAGCCGCCTGTTACTGCTTTTCTCTCGTCAGGACGCCTCCGGGCTTGCCACCGATGACGGGAAGCAAAAGCTGGTCGAGGCCATCAAACAAACGCTGGCAGCGCCACTGGTAGCAGGTCAACCTAAGCAGGAAGTCACTGACGTTCTGTACACAGCTTTCATCCTGCGGTAGAGACATGGGCGATAGTATTCTTTCTCAAGCGGAAATCGATGCGCTGCTCAACGGCGACAGCGAGAAGAGCGATGATCCCGTACCGGGACAGGGTGGCGAATCAGATATTCGCCCCTATGACCCGAATACCCAGCGTCGCGTGGTGCGCGAGCGCCTGCAGGCGCTGGAGATCATCAACGAACGTTTTGCACGTCAGTTCCGTATGGGGCTGTTTAACCTGCTGCGTCGTAGCCCGGACATCACCGTCGGGGCAATCCGCATTCAGCCTTATCATGAGTTTGCCCGCAACCTGCCGGTGCCGACTAACCTTAACCTGATCCACCTGAAACCACTGCGTGGCACCGGGCTGTTCGTGTTTTCTCCGAGCCTGGTCTTTATCGCCGTGGATAACCTGTTTGGCGGTGACGGTCGCTTCCCGACGAAAGTCGAAGGACGCGAATTTACCCATACTGAACAGCGTGTGATCAACCGCATGCTGAAGCTGGCGCTGGAATCTTACAGCGACGCGTGGAAAGCGATTAACCCGCTGGAAGTGGAGTACGTGCGTTCGGAGATGCAGGTGAAATTCACCAACATCACCACCTCGCCAAACGACATCGTCGTCAATACCCCGTTCCACGTGGAAATCGGCAACCTGACCGGTGAGTTTAATATCTGCCTGCCGTTCAGCATGATTGAGCCGCTGCGCGAAGTGCTGGTGAACCCACCGCTGGAAAACTCACGCCATGAGGATCAGAACTGGCGCGAGAATCTGGTGCGTCAGGTGCAGCATTCACAGCTTGAACTGGTGGCGAGCTTTGCGGATATTCCGCTGCGTTTGTCCCAGATCCTGAAATTACAACCCGGCGATGTGCTGCCGATAGAAAAACCGGACCGCATTATTGCCCATGTGGATGGCGTCCCGGTATTGACCAGCCAGTACGGCACCGTTAACGGTCAATACGCGCTACGCGTTGAGCACTTGATCAATCCGATATTGAATTCGCTGAATGAGGAACAGCCCAAATGAGTGACATGAACAATCCGTCCGATGAAAACAGCGGAGCACTGGACGATCTGTGGGCTGATGCGTTAAACGAGCAACAGGCAACCCCGAGCAAAAGCGCGGCGGAAGCGGTGTTTCAGCAGTTAGGCGGCGGTGACGTCAGCGGTACGCTGCAGGATATCGACCTGATTATGGATATCCCGGTAAAACTGACCGTTGAGCTGGGTCGTACCCGGATGACCATCAAAGAGCTGCTGCGCCTGACGCAGGGTTCCGTGGTGGCGCTGGAAGGTCTGGCCGGTGAGCCGCTGGATATCCTGATCAACGGCTATCTGATTGCCCAGGGTGAAGTAGTCGTCGTGGCCGATAAATACGGCGTGCGTATTACCGACATCATTACCCCGTCCGAACGTATGCGTCGTCTGAGCCGCTAAGTATGAAAACCCAGGCAACAGTATCTCAACCCTCTGCGGTGCCCGGCTCGCCGCTGCTCCAGGTGAGCGGTGCGCTGTTCGGTATTATTGCCTTTATTCTGATTGCCGCGTGGCTGGTCAAATGTTTTGGCCTGGCGGGTAAAACCGCCCACACGCGCGGTCTGAAAGTGAGCGCCAGTACGTCGCTCGGCCCGCGGGAACGCGTGGTGATCGTTGAAGTAGAAGATGCGCGCCTGGTGTTGGGCGTGACTGCAACGCAAATTAATGTGCTGCATAAACTGCCTCCTGCGCCGGAAACCGCGCCAGAGAGTGCAGAGAGTTCAGCGGATTTTCAGTCCGTTATGAAGAGTTTGCTTAAGCGTTCCGGGAGATCCTGATGCGCCGTGTGTTATCCCTTACGCTGGCAGGCCTCTGCCTGTTTGCTCCTGCCGTGCATGCCCAGTTACCCGGTCTGATTTCAACCCCGATGGCGGGCGGCGGCCAGAGCTGGTCTCTGCCTGTTCAGACGCTGGTGTTTATCACCGCCCTGACCTTTATTCCGGCGGTGTTGCTGATGATGACCAGCTTCACCCGCATCATCATCGTCTTTGGTTTGCTGCGAAATGCGCTCGGCACGCCGTCTGCGCCGCCGAACCAGGTGATGCTTGGCTTAGCCCTGTTTCTGACCTTCTTTATTATGTCGCCGGTGATCGACAAGATTTACGCCGACGCCTATCAGCCGTTCAGTGAAGACAAAATCTCGATGCAAGTGGCGCTCGAAAAAGGCGCTCAGCCGCTGCGTGAATTTATGCTGCGCCAGACCCGTGAAGCGGACCTCGCCCTGTTTGCCCGTCTGGCGAATGCCGGCCCGATGCAAGGCCCGGAAGCGGTGCCGATGCGCATTCTGCTGCCTGCGTACGTGACCAGCGAGCTGAAAACCGCGTTCCAGATTGGTTTCACCATTTTTATTCCGTTCCTGATTATCGACCTGGTGATCGCCAGCGTCCTGATGGCGCTCGGGATGATGATGGTGCCCCCCGCCTCCATTGCCCTGCCCTTTAAGATCATGCTCTTTGTGCTGGTCGACGGCTGGCAACTGCTGGTCGGGTCGCTGGCGCAGAGTTTCTACAGTTGAGGCGCGCCCAATGACTCCTGAATCGGTCATGATGATGGGCACGGAGGCGATGAAAATCGCCATCTCCGTCGCCTCTCCTCTTCTGCTGGTGGCTCTGATCACCGGTCTTGTTATCAGTATTTTGCAGGCGGCGACGCAGATTAACGAAATGACCCTGTCGTTCATTCCGAAAATCATCGCTGTGTTTGTCACCATTATCGTTGCCGGGCCGTGGATGCTGAACCTGTTGCTGGACTACATGCGCAACCTGTTTACCAACCTGCCCTACATCATCGGCTGACGGGCTGAATGCTACATTTCACCAGCGATCAGTTCATGGGCTGGCTCGGCCTCTACTTCTGGCCGCTGCTGCGCATCATGGCGCTGATCATGAGTGCGCCCATCTTCAGTGAAAAATCGATCCCCAAACGCGTGAAAATCGGTCTGGGGATGGCGATTACTTTTGTGGTTGCCCCGACGCTGCCGCCCGTTGACGTGCCGATTTTCTCTCCTCAGGCGGTCTGGATGGCGCTGCAGCAGATCCTGATCGGCGTGGCGATTGGCTTTACCATGCAGCTGGCGTTTGCGGCGGTACGAACCGCCGGTGAACTTATCGGCCTGCAGATGGGGCTCTCTTTCGCCACCTTCATCGATCCGGCGAGCCACCTCAACATGCCGGTGCTGGCGCGTATCATCGATATGCTGGCGATGCTGCTGTTCCTGAGCTTCAACGGTCACCTGTGGCTGATCTCAATGCTGGTGGATACTTTCCACACGCTGCCGATTGGCGGTAACCCGGTCAACAGCAACGCCTTCCTCGCGCTGGTGCGCGCCGCCGGGCTGATTTTCCTCAACGGTCTGATGCTGGCCCTGCCGGTCATCACCCTGCTCCTCACGGTGAACCTGGCGCTGGGACTCCTGAACCGTATGGCGCCGCAGCTGTCGGTATTTGTCATTGGCTTCCCGGTCACCCTGACCGTCGGCCTGATATTGATGGCCCTGTTAATGCCCCTGATCGCCCCCTTCTGCGAACATTTATTTGGCGAATTGTTTACTTTATTGACGGATATTGTTCACGAGCTACCCAGAAATATTAATCCCTGATGTTTATATTGTCTCTGTGAGGATATTCCTAAAATAAAACATGAAAAACATCTACCAGGATATATCTGGTGCGGTTTATTTGTTTTTATGCCCCTCACAATACTCAACATTTACTTTACTTTAAGATGATTCCTGGCAAATTATACGTAACTTTACGGGATAGTGAGTCCGCCTGAAAGTCTTTGTTTTGCTCACAGGTTAATAACCGTTTCCATCCCGTATGGCTGTTTATGAGCTCTCAGGCAGATGGTGAATTATCGTTACGCATTGAGTGAGGGTATGCCATGTCAACGATCATTATGGATTTATGCAGTTACACCCGGCTAGGGCTAACCGGGTACCTGGCAAGCAGAGGGGTTAAAAAGCGAGACATCAACGATGTGCATGATGTTGGTGAACTTGAAGCCGCTTGTGATACTTACAAGCCCGGCGTGGTGTTTATTAATGAGGACTGTTTCATTCACGATCCAGCCAACAGTCAGCACATCAAGCAGATCATTAATCAACATCCTAAAACCCTGTTTATTGTTTTTATGGCGATCGCAAATATCCATTTCGATGAATATCTGTTAGTCCGTAAAAACCTATTAATCAGTTCTAAATCAATTAAGCCCGAGTCGCTGGATGACATTTTGGGTGATTATTTGAATAAAGAGACAAAGAGTGTAGCGGAGTTTAACATACCCACGCTATCATTAAGCCGCACTGAATCAAGTATGCTGCGAATGTGGATGGCCGGACAGGGCACAATTCAAATTTCCGACCAGATGAACATCAAAGCAAAAACGGTTTCGTCACATAAGGGTAATATTAAAAGGAAAATAAAAACGCATAATAAACAGGTCATCTATCATGTTGTTCGTCTGACGGATAATGTGACCAACGGTATTTTTGTCAATATGCGCTAATTCTTAAACTCTTCACACAATATCAATCTCTGGCCTGGCCAGAGATTTTTCGTTTAACGGCCGGGTAAGTTCGCCCTCACCCGACGCGCCATTATTCAGATTCCGCTTTTTCCACAAAGATCCCGTCAGAATGGCCAATCTCGTTAAAGAACCAGATGCCGAGCGGGTAATCTTCCAGCGACACCAGATACATGATGCCTTCGTTAAACTGTTCCACTGCCAGTACTACGCCTGGGCGGCGCGGTCCGCCGTCCGTCTTGACGGTGACCCGATCGTTGACCTTCATAAAATCCTCCTGTGGTTTTGAGCCAGTGTAGAACAAAACGCAGCAACTGGCAGCGGGTGCACGCGTGAGTGACGCTTTTGTGGGCAGTCTATACTTAACCCTGAAGACGGCGAAATGAGGTACGAGGAATGAAGACCGCGAAAGAGTACAGCGACACCGCGAAACGCGAAGTTAGCGTCGATGTCGATGCCCTGCTGGCCGCGATTAATGAAATCAGCGAAGGCGAAGTGCGCCGCTCGGAGGAAGACCCTACGCGCGTGAGCATCGACGGGCGTGACTATCACACTTACCGCGAGCTGGCCGAGGCGTTTGAGCTGGATATTCATGATTTCAGCATCAGCGAAGTGAACCGTTGAGGCGAAAAAAATCCCGGTCATGGGGATGACCGGGATGAAACTTGCTTATGCAAGAAGCACTTGTAAATTCGTTACACCAGGAAATCTGATGTGGGATTTACCTTATCCCCAATAAAATTGCATGACAAGGATATATTCCTGTCGAAAATGATTTCCGTCACAACCTTCAGTTTTAGTTATGAATCGCGGCCCTTGCCGCATGCGGGTCAGCGGGATCGGTTCCGAAAACGGGAGAGCTTATGCCTCCCCGGTTTTAGGATTAATCTCAGGCACACAGGCTTCAGGAGACGCTATGTCCTTACTTAAGGAGACACTGCTGATATTTACCGATCTGGACGGTACGCTGCTGGATATCCACACCTACGACTGGCGACCTGCCGCGCCCTGGCTGGATAAACTACAGGACCATCAGATCCCGGTCATTTTATGCAGCAGTAAAACGGCGGCGGAGACCCTCGAAATCCAGCAGGATTTGGGGCTGGAAGGGTTGCCCTTTATTGCCGAAAACGGGGCGGTGATCCAGCTGGATGTGCGCTGGGACGATCACCCCAATGCCCCGCGCCTGATCAACGGCACGCCGCACAGTGAAATCCGCAGCCTCATCGATCCCATTCGTGAACGTAGCGGGTATAAATTCACCACTTTCGATGACGTCGACGAACGGGTGATCGGCGAGTGGACCGGGCTGAACCGCGAGCGTTCGGCGCTGGCCCGTCTGCACGAAGCCTCAATTACCCTCATCTGGCGCGACAGCGACGAGCGGATGACGCAGTTTGAATCTGAGCTGGTGCAGCTCGGGTTGAAGTTCGTGCAGGGCGCACGCTTCTGGCACATTCTGGATGCGCGCGGCGGGAAAGATCAGGCGGTCAACTGGCTGATTGATGAGTACCGCAAACGCGAGGGTTTTGTGCCGACGACGATCGGGCTGGGCGACGGACCCAACGACGCCCCCCTGCTCGATAACGTCGATTACGCCGTGGTGGTGAAAGGCATTAACCGCCACGGTATTCAGCTCCAGGAAGATATTCCTGAGCGGGTCTACCACACCACCCAACCGGGACCGGAAGGCTGGCGTGAAGGACTCGATCATTTCTTATCGGCGTCGCGCCACACCACCTGATTTCTCCCCTGCTGTTTCGCCAGGTACAGGCGCGCATCGGCAATGGACTGCAGTTGCTCGAAGTCGGAATTCTCGTTCTCCTCCGTGCTGCTCACGCCCAGCGAGGCGCTGATCCGCGTGGTGGTGCTTTTCCTCACCAGAATCTCTTTGCGGTTGATACAGGCGCGAATGCGCTCCGCCACTTCGGCGGCCTGCCGGGTGGTCGCTCCCGGCAGCACCACGCAGAACTCTTCGCCGCCGACGCGCCCGGCGACGTCGCTGCTGCGCAGGGCGCTGGCGATCAGTCCGGCGGTGTGACACAGCACTTTGTCCCCGGCCTGGTGGCCGAAGCGGTCGTTAATGCTTTTGAAATGGTCCAGATCGAGCTGAATGACCGAGAAAGGAATGTTCTGCTCACGGCACTCTTGCGCCAGGGTTTTGGCCCGATCAAACAGGGCGCCACGGTTGTTCAGCCGCGTCAGCGGGTCGTGCCACGCCTGCCACTGGAGAGAGTTTTGCATGCTGGACATGTTGCTGACCATCCGGCGAATCACCAGCCAGGAGATCAGCAGCATCGCCGTAAAGAGCGCCCACAGCAGCGCCAGCGCGATGCTGATACTGCCGAAATCCCCGTTTACCCCTTCCTGCAAGGTATGCACGCGCAGCACCACGCCGTCAAAATGGTCGAGTCGCTCCCAGCTGATATAGCGCGAGTTCAGGCGAATGCCGCCCTGGGTATCGCTTTCGATGGCATGGGCAATCTGCGCCCGCTCGAGTTCGTCAAACTGATTGACCAGCCCGTCCGGCGGCTCGGAGGTGGTGATCAGATTCAGGCGGCTGTCATACAGCTGATACTCTCCGTCCGTGCGGCGATCGACGGCTTCCGTCAGCAGCTGCTTCATGGTCGGGAGGGTGAAATCCATCGCCAGCACGCCGTACCAGTAGTGATCCTGATAGACCGGCAGGCTGGCGGTGATTACCCTCTCCTCGCGGTCGTCGGACAGGGGCGCCATAAACCAGCGCACGCCGCGCGAGCGGTTTTGCCGCTCGTTCTGCTGGGTAAACCACGGGCGCGTCACCAGGTCGTAATAACGGGAGACAATCGTGTAATCAAGAGGCGAAGGATCGGTGGAGAGAAAAAAACCGGCGCGCGAGACATAAGAGACGCGCCTCTCCTTGCCGGTGGTCGAGGTGGCGAGACGCAGCAGATAACCCACCTCCAGCGCGGCAGAGAGCTCGTTGCCGATGCGCTGACCGTCGCGCGCCAGTAGCGTGGTGCGCTCCACCGTCGCGTCTGAGACGCCGCTTATCGGCAGCGTGCGCTGCTGATCGACATCCAGCTGCCAGAACGGCTGATTGCGCAGACGGTTAAATTTGGTGACGGCATCCTGCAGCACGCGAAAGCCGAGCGGCGTTTGCAGCGCATCGCCCATGCTGTGGCGAAAAAAGAGCAGTTTATCGATGCTGAACTGGAGCTGCCGGTCGAGGGAGCTGGCCACATTTTTCAGGTGATTTTGCTGGCTGGAGATGTAAGCATCTTCCAGCACCACCACTTCGCGCCAGGTGAGGATCGTTGAAAAGATAAGGACAACCACAAAACAGAGATTAACGATTTTCCCGGGCTGGTGACGTAACCGTTCAAGAAAATGCGTTTTGGCTTTATAGACATCGCGCTGCACAGACACTCCCTGCTGAAAACTTGCATCACCCGCACAAAAGCCACGCCCGGCGGTTCCGATATCTTAAGACAAGCACCGCGCTTGAGGATAGTCAACAAAAACGCCCGGACATGCCGGGCGTTGCGTGATTAAGCCGTTTCTCGCCGTTGTCGTCCGTCACCGGGCAGAAGCTCGTCTTCACGAAACGCTTCCCGCTTGATGCCGTACCCGTCGTACCACCGGCACTCCACCATACCGCTGGAATAGCCGGTGACAATCATCGATGGACCACCGTTTTTCGGCTTAACTTCATCACTGACCACAAAGACCATATCCGCCTCCAGTATCAGGGTGAAACTGTTTCAATCTAGACGAGGAATGGCGTTTTTGCGTAGTCGCCGATGGGGCAATTAGTGCGAAACTCCACGCACTTTTTCGATGCCCTTTACCGCCGCAATGACGATGGCCCCGATGATAAAGCCAATCACCAGGTTAGCGACCATCGGCAGTACCGCCGCGACAATGGCGCCGAATTCCGCGCTGAAATGTTCAATGGCGTGATGCAGAACCGGGATGCCGTGTACCACGATCCCACCGCCGACCAGGAACATCGCCAGGGTGCCGATAATCGAGAGGGATTTCATCAGCCACGGGGCCAGGACCAGCAGACCTTTGCCGACCGCCTGCGCCAGGGCGTTGGATTTTTTCTCCAGCCAGTAGCCCATGTCGTCAAGCTTCACGATCACGCCCACCAGGCCATACACGCCGACGGTGACCAGAATCGCGATACCGGAGAGCACCAGCACCTGGTTGAGCAGCGGTGATTCCGACACAATCCCAAGTGTGATCGCCACGATTTCCGCCGAGAGGATAAAGTCCGTGCGGATCGCCCCTTTCACCTTATCGCGCTCGAAGGCCATCGGATCTTTGGCGGCCAGCGCTTCCAAGCGTTGCTGCCGGGCCTGCGGGGTCTCTTCGTCCTTGTGCGAGCCGAAGGAGTGCAGCACCTTCTCAACGCCTTCGTAGCAGAGGAACGCGCCGCCAATCATCAGCAGCGGGGTGATCGCCCACGGGATAAAGGCGCTGATCAGCAGCGCCAGCGGCACCAGGATCACTTTGTTGATAAAGGACCCTTTCGCCACGCTCCACACCACCGGCAGCTCGCGGTTGGCGCGAACGCCCGTCACCTGCTGCGCGTTGAGCGACAAGTCATCTCCCAGCACACCGGCCGTCTTCTTGGCGGCCAGTTTTCCCATCACCGAAATGTCATCCAGCAAGGTGGCAATATCGTCGAGTAATGTTAATAAGCTACTTCCTGCCAAAATCTGATCCTTCTTATTTTGATAATTAAGTGAATAGTATGGAGCAAAAAGCGAAACCCTGAAACAGGCACCGCAAGTCAACAAATAATTCACACCATTGGCACAATTAAAGGACTCGCCAGCCCGATAGTTTTCACGTTTACTATGAGCGACCTTTTTAAATCGCTGTGAGGGATTATGCGTTTCCGGCAATTATTACCCCTTATTGGAGCGCTGTTTTCGCTCTACATCATCTGGGGTTCGACCTACTTTGTGATTCGTATCGGCGTGGAAAGTTGGCCACCGCTGATGATGGCGGGCGTGCGTTTCTTCTCTGCCGGTGTGCTGCTTTTGGCATTTCTGCTGATGCGCGGGCATAAACTCCCGCCGCTGCGCCCGATGATGAACGCGGCGCTGATCGGCCTGCTGCTGTTAGCTGTCGGTAACGGCGGTGTGACGGTGGCGGAGCATCAGAACGTGCCGTCCGGTATTGCGGCGGTCGTGGTCGCCACGGTGCCGCTGTTTACCCTCTGCTTTAGCCGACTGTTCGGCATCCGCACCCGCAAGCTGGAGTGGATGGGGATCGGTATTGGTCTGGCGGGGATTATTCTGCTTAACAGCGGCGGCAACCTGAGCGGTAATCCGTGGGGCGCGGTGCTGATCCTGATTGGCTCCATGAGCTGGGCCTTTGGCTCGGTGTTGGGTTCAAGAGTGGAGTTGCCCTCCGGGATGATGGCCGGTGCCATAGAGATGCTGGCGGCGGGCATTGTATTGCTTATCGTCTCGACCCTCACCGGTGAAAAACTCACCACGATGCCGACGCTTTCCGGTTTCCTGGCTGTCGGTTATCTGGCCATTTTTGGCTCGATTATCGCTATCAACTCGTACATGTTCCTGATCCGCAATGTCAGCCCCGCCGTTGCCACCAGCTACGCCTACGTCAACCCGGTAGTGGCCGTGTTGCTGGGCACCACCTTTGCAGGCGAGGTTTTATCGTCTGTGGAATGGTTGGCGCTGGGCGTGATTATTATGGCGGTGGTGCTGGTGACGCTTGGGAAGTATCTGTTCCCGGCGAAAGCGGTGGTTACGGCGTGTGAGGTGGAGAAACCGTAAGGGTGTGAATCCCCATCGTATCGATCTGCGCGGTTTGACCACCGCCGCAGATCCACTCTTCCAGCCGCTCAATCAGCGCAGCGTCATCAAGCTTTAACCTGCCCCGCAGCGCACACTCCCAGACAATCAACACCCGCCAACCCTGCGTCATCAGCGTGGTGATATCCCGCTGGTCGCGCGTCACATTCTTACCGATTTTTTCCAGCCAGAACTCGGTGCGCGTCGCCGGGACTTTAAACAGATAACAGTCGTGATGGTGCCAGAAACAGCCGTGGGTGAAGATGATGCAACGATAATTGTCGAGGATAAAATCGGGGCGGCCGGCCAGCGCCGCATCCTGCACGCGAAACGCAAAACCGCTCTGGGTTAGCAGCCCCGCCAGCCGTTTTTCAATCGCGGTGTCACGCGTGCCGATGGCACGCATGTTTTTACTGCGCGTCGCCTTACTGTGCACATCCGTCATTGACGGCCTCGCCCAGACGCAGTTTGACGGCCTGTTTGATCCGCGACTCGAGCAGTTTTGCCACCGCCGCAAAGGCCGGCACCACCACGGAGTTGCCAAACTGGCGATAGGCCTGGGTATCCGACACCGGAATGCGAAAGCGATAGCCCTGCGGCGATTCGAAGCCCATCAGACGCGCGCACTCGCGCGGCGTTAAGCGGCGCGGGCGATGTTGCTGATTGTTCGGGTCGTCGAAATTCACTTCGCCCAGCGCTTTATCCCAGCCTCTGTCGATCAGGATTTCGGCACCGTCTTTGTAATAGCGGGCTGACAGCGTGCGAGTGACGCTGTGCGGATTAGTCGGGTCGACCATGCCAAACCCGAAGCCGTTGCCCTTCGCCTGATGTTTTTTGGCATAGCGGTAAAGGTATTTCCACAGCACCGGCGTGAGGATAAATTTGGCGTCCACCACCGGTTCGAGCAGCTCGGCAATGGAAGGTCGATGCGCGGGATAGAGCGACGGAATATCGCGCAGCGTGAAGTTGCCCTTCAGGTTCAGATCGCGGCGGAAGCCCACCAGCACAATGCGTTCCCGGTGCTGCGGCAGGAAGTGTTTGCCGTCGATAATCTTGGGATCGTCCGCGCCCATGTCCTGCGAATCGGACACGTCATAGCCCAGTTCATCCAGCGTTTGCATGATGATGCGGAAGGTTTTCCCGCCGTCGTGGCTTTTGAGGTTTTTGACGTTTTCCAGCACAAAAATCGGCGGTCGACGGGCGTCGATGATCCGCACCACGTCAAAAAACAGCGTGCCCTGCGTATCGCAGGCGAAACCGTGAGCGCGGCCCAGGGCGTTCTTTTTCGATACACCCGCCAGCGAGAACGGCTGGCACGGGAAGCCCGCGAGCAACACATCATGCTGAGGAATATTTTGTCGAATGTGCTCCGCCGCCTCGTCGTCGCTGACGCCAGGTTTGTGGCTCAGGGTCACGTCGCGGATATCTTCGTTGAAATGGTGCGTGTGCGGGTCGCAATACCAGTTAGCTTTGTAGGTGCGCACCGCGTGTTTGTTCCATTCGCTGGTAAACACGCACTGGCCGCCGATGGCCTCAAAACCGTTGCGGATCCCGCCGATACCGGCGAACAGATCGACAAAGCGGAAAGCATAATTAGGATGAATAGCCGGTGGGCGCGGGAGCAGGTTTTGCAGGTAGGTAAATTCCCGCTCGCTCAGGCGGTGCCCTGCCCTGTCGCTGGTGACCAGACGTTTGAGGATTGCCGGGCTCCAGTGGCTTTCACCCTGCGCATTCAGCTCATTGACCAGGGTTTTCGCATCATAGATGGTCAGCAGTTTGCTCAATAACGCCTGCACCGTGGCCGTGGATTTCTCTGCCAGCAGAAGTGCGGGCGCTATCACTGATCGTTTTTCCTGCATACCTTTAACCGGGCAAAAGAGACTGGGGACAGATTACCATAGTTCCGCTTTACACATCGCGCTGGAATCGGCTCAGCGCCTGCGTATCCATCCCGAGACAATCGCCCCGCAGCTCGGCGCTCAGTT
The DNA here is from genome assembly GCF_058791735.1 of Lelliottia sp. EB106-05-01-XG201. Lineage (NCBI taxonomy): Bacteria > Pseudomonadati > Pseudomonadota > Gammaproteobacteria > Enterobacterales > Enterobacteriaceae > Lelliottia > Lelliottia sp. EB106-05-01-XG201. Next base: position 1,779,620 of record NZ_JBYTDV010000001.1, on the reverse strand, counting down.
TCGCCATAAACTGCACTAAAAAGTTGGCGTTGTGACGGGCCAGCTCGCGGCCCATCTCGGTCTGCATGGTCTCCGGCAGGCGCAGCAGCTTGGTCTGAAAATGGTCGAGGGCAAACTGTTTGTCGTTTAAGTCGCGCGCATCGGCAAAGGGATCGTTGGCATCGAACAGCGCCACACCCAGTGAACCCGATACGGCGAAGACGCGCGCCAGACCGATCGCGCCGAGGGCCTCCAGCCGGTCCGCGTCCTGAACAATTTTGGCCTCAAGAGTCTGCGGCGCGATTCCCGCGCTGAAGCTGTGCGCTTCGATGGCGTGTTCAACCGCAGGAATGCTTGCGTCGGGGAAATCCGGGAAATCGTCCGTGAGGATCTGCCGGGTTTTGCGCGCCGCAAGCTTTGAAGAGTGGCTGCGTTGGGGATGATTTTTCGCCAGGCTCACGATGTCATGGAAATAACAGGCCGTGAGGACCACCAGCGCGTCGACGGCTTGCCCGTCCATCATCCGCTGCGCAGTCATCCACACGCGGCGGAAATGTGAAATGTCATGCGCCGCGTCATCGGTTTCGTGATGTTCCGTTAACCAGGCTTCGAAGCGTTGCGGCCAGTGAGCAAGTTCCATGATCTCTCCTTTACGAAACGCTCACCTTAACAACTTTCCGCAGGCCAATCACTCGTTGTCGTCGCGCGGGCGCGTGTACCAGGCGATAGCGCCCAGAATGCCGCCCACCGAGCCCAGCACCAGGAAACCGAGAAACGCCCCGAGCCACTTCCCGCTGGTCGATCCTAAATCGCCCTCGACGACCATATTCGGCGCGGAGGGAATTTTGCTGACCACCCACAGATAGCGGAGCATCGCCCAGACAAAGTATCCGCAAAATGTGTAAAACGCCCACAGGGCGAGTTTGCCTCCCAGGCCACGCGAGTTGTTCTGTTCCATGTTTAACCTTTACTGCCGCGGTAATGGCGTTACCGCTCTCACATTGCGAGCACAAAAGTGTGAATAAAGTCACATTTTGGCACTCTTTGCGTCGTCATGCGATGGTAAAGGTCGAGGGATTTATCTTAAGTTGATCGGACGCAAGTAAAAATCAGAATCTTAAAAACACCAAAGGCCGCATCTGCGGCCTTTTTGTTCACAAGCTCAAGCGGTTACGGCGCTTCCTGCAACGCCACGCGAATAAACCCGTTATTCTGCTCCAGCAATTCACGCGCCTGCCAGGCGTCCAGACCAGTCATCACCATCAGCACGGCGGTTTTGCAGTGGTGGTTGCAGCTTTCCAGCGCCGCTTTGGCAACCGTGCGCGTGCAGCCGCCCGCCTCCATCACAATCGCGATCTGCCGTTCGGCCCACTTGATGCTTTTCGCTTCCAGGTCCACGCGCATATTGCTGTAAACCCGACCGGTGCGAACGGCGAGTCCCGTCGCAATCATATTGAGGATCAGTTTTTGCGCCATGCCCGCTTTGGCGTTGTTAAAGCCCGCCACCACATCTGGTCCGGTTTGTGGCGCGATAATCATGCTCGCCAGCTGCGCAGCTTCGCTCTGTTCATCGCTGGTGATGATGGCAACCGGAGAACTCAGGGACCAGGCGTGGCGCATCGCCCCCCAGACCCATGGCGTTTTGCCGCTGACGGAAAGCGCGAGCATCATGTCGTGCTCGCCAAAATTCATGGCCTGCAGATCGGCCACCCCACGATCGTAATTTCCCGCGCCGTCTCCGGCATCAAGACCAATGACCGGATGTTTGCCCGGGGCGTACTCCAGCGCCGCGTGCAGTGCTGCGCGACCCGATGCCCCGGCGCCGACAATGAACAGCCGTCCGCCATGGCTCAGAGTGGCCGCCGCGTTATCCACCACGCGGGCGATGACGGGAACAAAAGGAGTAATGGAGTCGGTAATGCATTTATCATCCTGATGAATCACATTCAGCATGTCCAGGGTCGACAACCTGTCGATATCCGCCGTATCCGCGTGGCGTCTCTCCGTGACCAAACCGTTCAGCTTAACGCTCATAAACTGCCTCCTTGTTATGAATTCCCCCACACTATAAAGTGTTTTATATGGATGACCTGCGAGGGGGGTCACGAAAAGAGCAGCATTCGTCAGCTTTTACATCGCTTTAAGAAAGCGCCGTCATCAGCGATAATTACCCCTTTCTAATTATCCACGGGGTTTCGATGAGCGATTTGCAGCCTTTAACCACGACGCGCAAGCGCCCGATGAAACTCAACACTCTGGTCACCCTGATGGTGTGCGGCGTGATGGGGTCGGTGTTACTGGTGATTTTTGCGCTCTATTTTGTGCAAGTCACCCGCGCCACGCGCGACGGCGTGAAAGATACCGCTCTGGCGATTGCCCGTACGCTTGCCGACAGCCCCGATGTCAAACGCGGCTTACAGCACTCTCCTGAAAATAGCCCCATTCAGTCCGTCGCCGATGCCGTCACCCGCCGCAACGATCTGCTCTTCGCCGTCGTCACCAATATGCAGGGCGTGCGCTACTCTCACCCGAATAACACCCTGCTCGGCAAACGCTTCATCGGCGAAGACATCAGACCGGCGCTGGAAGGGAAGGAAAATGTGGCGGTCAACCACGGCGTACTGGCCGAAGCCTTACGCGTCTTCACTCCGGTTTATAACGATCAGCACCAGCAGATTGGTGTGGTCGCAATTGGGATTTCGCTCAACAAAGTGGATGAACAGATCAGCCGCAGCCGCTGGGGTGCCATCTGGGCGATACTCTTCAGCGCGCTGATGGGCACGCTGGGGACCTGGGGGCTGGTGCATCTTCTGAAGCGGATTTTGTTCGGGCTGGAGCCCTATGAAATCTCCACCCTCTTTGAACAGCGTCAGGCGATGCTGCAATCCCTGAAAGAAGGCGTCATTGCCGTCGACAGCGAGGGGCGCGTCACGATGATTAACCACGCCGCCCGCCAGATCCTCCTCCTGCCTGCGGGCAATACGGACGAGCCGCGCCACATGCCGATGCTCGCCTCTCTGCGGCGCGTCTCGCAAACCGGCAAAGCCTTGCAGGATCAGGAGATCGACTGCAACGGGCGTCTGCTGCTGTGCAACACCTTCCCGGTCAGAAGCCAGAGCGCGGTCATTGGTGCGATCAGCACCTTCCGTGACAAAACCGAAGTGCGGGAATTGATGCAGCGAATGGATGGCATGGTGAGCTATGTCGACGCCCTGCGCACTCACTCCCATGAATTTATGAATAAGCTGCATGTGATCCTCGGTCTGCTGCACATGAAGCGCTATGACAAGCTCGAGGAGTATGTCATTCAGACCGCGCAGAATTATCAGACCGATATCGGCGCGATTCAGCATAAAATTAAATCACCGGTGATTGCCGGGTTCCTGCTCGGCAAAATCAACCGCGCCAAGGAGGCGGGCTTTACCCTGACGCTGGCGGAAGAGTGTCTGGTGCCGGACACGCCGAACACCGAGCAAGTGACGGTGCTGATTACCGTGCTCGGCAATCTGATCGAAAACGCGCTGGACGCCATGACCGGCCAGCCCGAGGGCGAAGTCGGCCTGCTGATGCATTATCAAAACGGCTGGCTAAGCTGTGAAATCAGCGACGACGGTCCTGGCATTGCGCATGAACGACTGGAACATATTTTTACGAAGGGCTTTTCCACCAAAGGTGAAAACCGCGGCGTGGGGCTTTTCCTTGCTCGCCAGCAGCTCGAAAAACTGGGCGGTGAGATTGCCGTCGAATCCGAGCCTGGCGTATTTACTCAATTTTTTGTACAGATCCCCTGGGATAGCGAGAGGAAAATCGCGTGATAAATGTCTTAATTGTCGATGATGATGCCATGGTGGCCGACCTTAACCGTCTGTACGTGAACCGGGTTGAGGGATTTAGCTGCTGCGGCGTGGCCTCTACGCTGAATCAGGCCGAAGCGGTGATTAATAATCCCGCCCAGCCTGTCGACCTGGTGCTGCTCGATGTCTATATGCAGCAGGATAACGGGCTGGATCTGCTGCCGATTATCCGCGCCTCGGGCCGCCCGATTGATGTGATCATGATTTCATCAGCGTCGGACGCGACCACCATTCAGACCTCGATGCACTACGGCGTGGTGGATTATTTGATCAAGCCGTTCCAGTTCCCGCGCTTTGAAGAAGCGCTGAACGGCTGGAAGGAGAAGAAGCAGCTGATGGGCGCGCATCAATATTATGAGCAGGCGGATGTGGATCGTCTGCTCCACGGCGGCGCGCCGGAGCTGGCGGACAGCAAGCGTCTGCCGAAAGGCTTAACGCCGCAGACCCTGCGCACCATTTGTCAGTGGATTGATGCCCATCCTGACGCGGAGTTTTCGACCGATGACCTGGCGAACGCGGTCAGTATTTCCCGCGTATCCTGTCGTAAATATCTGATTTGGCTGGCGCAGATTACTATCCTGTTCACCAGCATTCATTACGGTGCTACCGGACGCCCGGTGTATCGCTACCGTTTGCAGCCGGAACAGGTCGGGCTGCTCAGACAGTATTGCCAGTAAGGCGATAGCGGTTATCCAGAAGCGTAAAGCGGAAATGCTGCATTGAGGAGACCACCACCTCTTTGCTTTTTGTGACGAAGACCGCTTCGATATCAGGCCGCGCGCGCAGCGCGGCACAGCCCTTCTCCACGCCCATCCCGTAGATCAGCGTGGTCCAGATATCCCCGTCGATGGAGTTCGTCGAGATAATGGTCACACTGTCGAGTTCGTTATCCAGCGGATAGCCCGTGCGCGGGTTCAGAATGTGGTGATAGCGCTTTCCGTCCCGTTCAAAAAAGCGTTCGTAAGTGCCCGATGTGACGACCGATTTATTCTCCACATTCAGCGTGCCGATCAGTTCGTCAGCCCCGCCGAACGGCGTTTTGATCCCCAAAGCCCAGCCCCCTTCCGGCGCGCCCAGCGTCTGAATATTGCCCCCGAGGTTAATCAGCCCGAGGGTTTCGCCCTCTTTACGCAGGTAATCCCGCACCCGATCGGCGATATAGCCTTTGGCGATGGCCCCGAGATCGATCTCCATGCCTGATTTAGTCAGGAACACGCTGCTGGCCGCGTCGTCGAGCACAACTTCCGCTGGATCGGTGATTGTCAGTAGCGCCGCGATCTCATCGGCGGGCGGGACGCTGTCGCCCTGGAAACCAATCTTCCACAGCTTCACCAGCGGGCCAATCGTCAGGTTGAAGGCGCTGTTCTCAATCAGGCTTGCAGCTTTGGCGACGCGGATCAGTTCATACACCGGACGGCTGACGCTGACCGGGTGTTTTCCGGCGGCGTGGTTGATGCCCATCACCTGCGACGGCGCGCGGTTGACGGTGAGCAGATCTTCGTACTGTTTGATGAGGCGAAACACCCGCGAGGCGAGCGATTCGTTGTTCGAGAAGAGCTTCAGAAGAATGGGGGAGCCCATCAGGGTGGCGGTGTAGCTGTAGACGCGATGGTCGTCAGACATGGCAATGCTCCTCGGTTAAATTGCCGGATGGCGCTGCGCTTATCCGGCCTACAAAACCGTGCCCGGCAAGCGCCGGGCATTGATACTACTGTTTCGCGCGCATCGCCGCCTGGTGTCCGGCAAGGGTACCAAAAATAATGATATCTGCCACGGCGTTACCGCCGATGCGGTTCCCACCGTGGATGCCGCCGACCACTTCACCCGCCGCGAAGGCGCCTGGAATGATCTGTTTGTTGCTGTTCAGCACGCAGGTTTCGGTGTTGATGGTCACGCCGCCCATGGTGTGGTGTACCCCCGGGGCGATACGAATCGCGTGGAACGGGCCTTCGTTGATCGGCGCACGCAGCGCGGTGGTGCGGCCAAAATCATCGTCGTGCTGTTTTGCCACAAACCCGTTGTAGCGCTCCAGGGTGTCGAGGAAGGTCTGTTTATCCATTCCTAAAGTTTCGGCCAGCGCTTCTGGCGAGCTGGCGCTGGTCACCAGACCTTTGGCGATGTACTCATCCGCGGCTTTATTTTTCGCGCGAACGTGCTCATCAAACACGATGTAGGCGTATTTCTCTGGCAGGGCAATAATCTGCGCTGAGACTTTGTCGCGGGTCTCCATTTCGTTGAAGAAACGGCTCCCTTTCTGGCTCACCAGGATTGCGCCGCCGCCGCGGATGGACTCGGAAATCAGGTACGAGGTGTTCTGCTCCACGGTCGGGTGGATCTGAATTTCGCCCATATCCACGGTCGCCGCGCCGAGACGTTCCAGCAGCGCGATACCGCCGCCGGTGGCACCTTTGTGGTTAGTGGTGACAAAACCGTCCAGATCCGGGCGATATTTGACGACCATGCTGCTGTTGGCGCTGAAACCGCCGGTCGCCATGATCACGCTGCGAGTTGAAACGGTCACAGTTTCGTTCTCTTCGGTGGTCAGACGCACCCCGGTCACTTCGCCGTTTTCAAAAATAATGTCGCTGACGGAAGTATCGAGCATCACGTCGATGTTGCGTTTGGTGACGTTACGCACCAGGCCGCTGATGAGATATCCGCCCACCGCAGAACCATCTTTTGGACGGTGCGTACGTTCGATGCTCATCCCACCGGTGGTGGTGATGCCGTTGAGCATGATCCCGCGGGTCGCCAGCCATTCAATCGCTTCTGGCGCGTTTTCGACAAAGCGACGCAGCAGCTCCGGGTTGTTCTTGTTGTGGCCGCCTTTCAGGGATTCCTGGTAGAACAGCTCTTTGCTGTCCTGGATGCCTTGTACGCGCTGGAAGCGGGTTTCTGCGGCGTTCATCCCGGCAGAAGCTTTAATAGTGTTCCCGCCGATGGTTGGCATTTTCTCCACGATCAGGACGCTGGCCCCTTCGTCGTGCGCCTGAATCGCCGCCGCCAGACCTGCGCCGCCGGAACCGACAACCACCACGTCAAATTGTTTCGCTGCGTTCGGGTCCACGCCCTCTTCCGCCGCCAGCACTTTGCTGGATTTGACCATCGCTTTGGATACGGCTTTTTTCACCGCTTCGCTCTGGCTGGTCGCGCCGGTGATGGCGTCCACGTGCGGGGTGTTGGCGTCGAGAATGCGGCTGCGGATCTCTTCGAAGCTTGCGACAAACTCCACGTCCTGCGTCGGGCCGGACGCCAGTTCGATATCGGCGATACGGTCGGTTTCAAGGCTGACGTTGATCACCAGCTCGTTGCTGTCGTCCTGGACGGTTTCAGCAAACACACCCGCTTTGAATTTTGATTCGCCCATGCTCATGTCGCGGATCATCGCTTCCACCAGCGAGAAACGCCACAGCGGTTCCGGGATGTTCAGCGCTTCGCGCTGGGTGCTGTCCATGAACAGCTCGAGGGTTTCGCCGGAGCCGATGCGGTCGGTCCAGTCCGGATAAGCGATAGTCGCGCGGCCCACGGCAATCAGATCGTAACCGTGGTCCAGGGCTTCGTTGACGTCAGAAGCATTCACCACGCCACCCACGCCCATCACCGGAATTTGCGCGAGCGTTTCAGAACGCATGGCGCAATATTTTTCAATCAGTGGGGTTGGATCTTGCGTATCGACGATGGACGGGCGCAGCGTTGCGCCAACGGAGAAGTGCAGGTAGTCCAGACCGCGGGCGGCCAGTTTTTCCAGCAGGTACATGGTGTCGTCGAAACGGATGCCCGGGACTTCCATCTCTTCCGGCGAGAAGCGATAGCCGATAATGAAAGCGTCATCCGCGTACTGGCGAACCATTTTGTGGGTGATTTCCAGCACTGCCAGCGGGAATTTAGCGCGGTTGTCGCGGCTGCCGCCCCACTCGTCGTCGCGCTGGTTGGAGTTCGGGGAGTAGAACTGCTGAATCAGATAGGTATTTGCGCCGTGAATTTCGACGCCGTCGAAGCCGGCCTGAATCGCACGGCGAACCGCTTCGCCGAACTTGCCGATCATGCCTTCGACTTCTTCAGTGGTTAACGCCACCGGCGTGGCGGCGCCGTCGCGCGGTGCAGCCACGGCGCTTGGGCCGACCGGAGTACGACCGCCGATCAGTTTCGGGTCGACCATGCGGCCACCGTGGTAGATCTGCAGCAGCGCTTTTGAGCCTTTGGATTTGATGGCGTCGGCAATTTTTGCCAGCCCGGCAATTTTCTCGTCGTTGTCGATGCCGATGGCACCAGGGAATGCCAGGCCCAGATCGTCGACAAAGCAGCATTCAACGATGATGGTGCCGATGCTGCCGGAGCGGGCGCGGTAGTATTCCACCAGCTCGCTGGTCACCGTACCATCGTAATACCCGGTACAGGTGGTCATCGGTGCCATTAACAGACGGTTTTTGAGTTCGGTACCATTCGGTAATGTGAAAGGACTAAGAATTCGTTCGTTAGTGCTCATAATAGAAACTCCAAACTTTAAAATTGAAATCTGAGAATTCTTTATCGGATTATGTTTCTGGTTAATTTTTTTGCCGATGTCATGGTATTAATATAACGATATTTTTAGTTACGAAAGTTATTACGTTAGTTAAAAAACTATTTAATCCCTTCAATAACATTATTACTACATTGGTGTTATTGATATTAGGGTGTCGTGTTCACAATAATATAAACAACGTTAACTTTTTGATTACTTCTCCGGACAACCTATACCAGAGTTAAGGCGCTGTTTTTAGTGAATAATTAAATTAATAACCGTTTGCGCATAATATCTGTTAAGTGCAGCCAACCAAACAAAACGGATAATATCCACATAACTCAATAGGGTTATTATAAATAGCTTAAAAACTCCTCTGCATTTCTATTTTATTGATCGCGATCAATTCCACTGGCATCGAAAGGCGCAGTATATAAACATCATTAATTTTTAATTTAGCGCTTCGCAAAATGCGTTAAATAGCCTTTTACGAAATAACCACAACGCACCTTTTAAAACTAAAGAAAGTAAATAAATTAAAAAAGTCGCGCTGTGCTTTTTATCACCCGAATTTTTGACAACTTAAGAAGCAATCCTATGAATGATAAAACTGCTGTAACGCCCCCAGTGGCGAGCAAGCCAAAAGACGGAAACAACAAACGTCTGCTGATGATGGCGCTGCCCATTATCGTTGCCGTCCTGCTCCTGTTTGTGCCGGTGCCTGAAGGATTACCGCCGTATGCATGGCACTATTTCGCGATCTTTGTCGGCGTGATCGTCGGTTTGATCTTCGAACCGCTGCCGGGTGCCGTCATTGGCCTGACCGGCGTCGTCGCCATCGCCCTGTGCAGCCAGTGGGTGCTGTTCAGCCCGGAACAGCTGGCTGACCCGAAATTCAAGCTGGCCGGTGCCTCCTTTAAATGGGCGGTGAGCGGCTTCGGTAACTCCACCGTATGGCTGATTTTCGGCGCATTCATGTTCGCCGCGGGCTACGATAAAACCCGCTTCGGCCGCCGTCTGGCGCTGATTCTGGTGAAATATCTTGGCCGTCGCAGCCTGACGCTCGGTTACGCCATCACCTTCGCGGATCTGCTGCTGGCGCCGTTCACCCCATCCAACACGGCGCGCAGCGGCGGGACAATCTACCCGATTATCGCTAACCTGCCGCCGCTGTACGGTTCAAAACCAAACGACCCGAGCTCGCGCAAAATTGGCTCTTACCTGATGTGGGTGGCGATCACCGCGGCCTGTATCACCAGCTCTATGTTCCTCTCTGCGCTGGCCCCTAACCTGCTGGCCCTGGCGCTGGTGAAAAGCATTGTGGGCATCAACATCTCATGGGGCACCTGGTTCATCGCCTTCCTGCCGGTGGGTGTGCTGCTGATTCTGGTGATGCCGCTGCTGGCCTACTGGTTCTACCCGCCAGAAGTCAAAGTCAACGACGAAGTGCCGCTGTGGGCCTGTCGTGAGCTTGAGAAACTGGGCAAACTGTCGCGTAACGAAATCCTGCTGCTGGTCTTCGTCTGCTGTGCGCTGATGATGTGGATTTTCGCCGCCGCGTGGATTGAACCGGCCCTGGCTGCCCTGCTGATTGTGGGCCTGATGCTGTGGACCGGCGTGCTGGAGTGGAACGACATCACCGGCAACAAAGCCGCGTGGAACACCTTTGTCTGGTTCGCTACCTTAGTCGCCCTTGCGGACGGCCTCTCCTCCACCGGCTTCATCGCCTGGCTGGGTAAAGAAGGCGGCCTGCTGATGAGCGGTATTTCGCCGGGTGTGGCGACTATCGTCCTGCTGCTGGCGTTCTATCTGCTGCACTACCTGTTTGCCAGTACTACCGCGCACACCACCGCGCTGCTGCCAGCGATGCTGACCATCGCCGCCACCATCCCAGGCATCAACATGGAAGTGTTCGTCCTGCTGATGGTGACCTCTCTGGGTATCATGGGGATCATCACCCCGTACGGCACCGGCCCAAGCCCGATTTACTACGGCAGCGGCTACCTGCCGACCAAAGATTACTGGCGTCTCGGGACTATCTTTGGCGCCATCTTCCTGGCGGCCCTGCTGCTGATTGGTTATCCGTGGATGTCCATGATGTTCTGATTCATAACCGCCGGGGCACACTCTCCGGCGGTTTAATTTTATGGAGTGATACGCAATGTCGAACAAAGCCTTTTACTATCAGAATCCGTTCCCTCTCGCCCATGACGACACCGAATACTACCTGCTGACCAAAGAGCACGTCTCTGTGGCGGAATTCAACGGCCAGGAAATTCTCCAGGTTGCGCCCGAAGCCCTGACGTTACTCGCTCAGCAGGCGTTCCACGACGCGGCCTTTATGCTGCGCCCTTCGCACCAGAAACAGGTTGCGGCGATCCTGAATGACCCGGAAGCCAGCGAGAACGATAAATACGTCGCCCTGCAGTTCCTGCGCAACTCTGAAATCTCGGCCAAAGGCGTGCTGCCGACCTGTCAGGACACTGGTACGGCGATCATCATGGGTAAAAAAGGCCAGCGCGTCTGGACCGGCGGCGGTGACGAAGCAGCCCTGAGCCAGGGCGTATACAACACCTACATCGAAGATAACCTGCGCTACTCTCAGAACGCCGCGCTGGATATGTATAAAGAGGTGAACACCGGCACCAACCTGCCGGCGCAGATCGATCTCTACAGCGTGGACGGGGATGAGTACAAGTTCCTGTGCATGGCGAAAGGCGGCGGCTCCGCGAACAAAACCTATCTCTATCAGGAAACCAAAGCGCTGATCACCCCGGCCAAACTGAAAAATTACCTGGTCGAGAAGATGCGTTCCCTGGGGACAGCGGCCTGCCCTCCTTACCATATCGCCTTTGTGATTGGCGGGACTTCCGCGGAAAGCACCCTGAAAACCGTAAAACTGGCTTCGACTCGCTACTACGACGGCCTGCCGACGGAAGGTAACGAGCACGGTCAGGCGTTCCGCGATGTTCAGCTGGAACAGGAATTGCTGCTGGAAGCGCAGAACTTAGGCTTAGGCGCGCAGTTCGGCGGGAAATACTTCGCCCACGATATCCGCGTGATCCGCCTCCCGCGCCACGGCGCTTCCTGCCCTGTCGGCATGGGCGTCTCCTGCTCGGCTGACCGTAACATCAAAGCGAAAATCAACCGCGACGGGATCTGGATTGAAAAACTAGAACACAATCCGGGCCAGTACATTCCTGAATCACTGCGTCAGCAGGGTGAAGGCGAAGTGGTCAGCATTAACCTGAACCAGCCGATGAGTGAGATCCTGGCGCAGCTCTCTGCCCATCCGGTTTCGACTCGTCTGTCCCTGAACGGCACCATTATCGTGGCGCGTGATATCGCTCATGCGAAACTGAAAGAGCTGCTGGATAACGGCGAAGAACTGCCGCAGTACGTGAAAGATCACCCGATCTACTACGCTGGCCCTGCGAAGACCCCAGAAGGTTACGCCTCTGGCTCCTTAGGCCCAACCACCGCGGGTCGTATGGACTCGTATGTGGATTTACTGCAAGCAAACGGCGCAAGCATGGTGATGCTGGCGAAAGGCAACCGCAGCCAGCAGGTGACGGACGCCTGCCATAAGCACGGCGGTTTCTACCTCGGCAGCATCGGCGGCCCGGCAGCGGTGCTGGCGCAGAACAGCATCAAGAGTCTGGAGTGCGTGGCTTATCCTGAACTGGGTATGGAAGCGATCTGGAAAATCGAAGTCGAGAACTTCCCGGCGTTTATCCTGGTGGATGACAAAGGCAACGACTTCTTCCAGCAAATCCAGAACAAGCAGTGCGCGGGTTGTGCGCAGCGCTGATTGAAACCCTCGCCCGGCGGCACCTCGTTTGCCGGGCCTTCAAGTTTTTTCAGGCCGGGTCTCCCGCCCTGAACAATCTCCACAATACCTTATGAATCCCGCAGAGTTATTTACATTTCTACAGGCTCGATTCCCTACAATCGGGCGCAGGAAATTCAAGCAGTTACTCTGTTAACGATGATAATGGTAAATGGAAAAAAAACTCCTGATCGGCGAGATTGAACACATCCAGTGGAATTCTGTTGTCCTCAGATGCGGCGAGCAAAGGGAAGTCTTTGAGATCCCGGCGAACGTATTGAAGCAACTCAAAACCGGTCAACGCGTGCGTCTGTTACTGCGAAAACAGCGTCTGGTACGACTGTTTAACATTTCCACGCAAACCCTCTATGAAACCGACTTCTTTGCCAACAAACCCCTGCTGCGCAAATATCAGACGCTGCTGTTTATCATCGCGGCAGCAATCTGCAGCATTCCCGCCGTGGGCGTTGTCCTCAGTTTGATCTTTATCGCCGCGCTGATTGGCGTCTCCTTCAGGCGAAGCGAAAAAGTGGCCGTCAATGTGGCCCTGACCAGCGCCGTGAGCGGACTGATCTATATCTCGCTGGCGGGGTATCTGCTGATGAGCGGATATTATTTAGCCGCCTTTCTCGCCTGTACGCTGCTGATCTTTATTGTGCTGAAATCCGCAGGCACGATTCAGAATAAAGAGGCCCGCGTGCTTGACCGGGAAGTCTCCGCTGGCCGACTGGAGGGATCGTTGTCATGAATATTCTCCGCCGCGCCGCCGCGACGCTCCCCCTGCTGCTCCCGCTGAGCGTATTGGCGGAGCCTGTGGCCCCTGACTACCTCCGTCATATCAGTTTTCACTCACCCAGCATGCCAGGATTTCGAACGGTGGATATGCTGAGCGCGGGGTTTACCGGGGCTTATGTCACGATGAGCAGCACCCGTGAATCGCTCAATCTCAACGACGTCAAATTTAGCGTGAATCACGACTGGATGGTGATTAAACCGCAGCCAGCGGAGGGACGCGTAAAGCTGCAGATGGTCCGCCAGCCGCGCGCCGATGAAAGAGCCATGACGCTAACGCTGAAAAATCTCAAGACCGGCAATACCCAGAGCCACGACTTTTTCGTCGACACCTGGCTGACGGGGGATGGCGTTCTGGATAAAAATTTCGCCAGCGCACGTGAGCACTGCGCCCGTCTCGGCGGCAAGCTTCTGACCACGCAGGAATTACGCGCGGTTTCACGCCAGTGGTTTGGCCTGAGCAGCGGTCGGTTGCGCGCGCTGTATCCTGAGGCGACGATATTTAATGAGCAGATGCAGGCAGGTGACAGCTTTTGGGTGCATGAGGCCAAACCGCTCTACCTGCACACGGGCACCAAAAGTCACAAGCGCAATGTCGGGACGCTGTGTCGGCACCAGTATGGCAAAGGGGCGGTCTGAAAAGGTGATAAAAGCGTTAAAAGCTAGATATCTCTCTCAAGTTACATAAAACATCAATGACTTGAAAAAGTAGTAAGGCTAGACTCCTGCGAACTTCCGGCGCATCCTGGTTCCGATCTCAGTCAGAATGAGGGCGGTGCGGGATGTCTGATGATGGGTATGACGATAAAGCAAGGAAATGGCGGAGAGAGGGGGATTTGAACCCCCGGTAGAGTTGCCCCTACTCCGGTTTTCGAGACCGGTCCATTCAGCCGCTCTGGCATCTCTCCGTTTTAGTGGTTGCCATGATGCCAGGTAATTTGGCATTTTAAAAGTTCCTTATCCTGCATTTATGTTCAAGTGATGAGTTTGCGAGCGAAGCGATGATTAAGTGGCCCTGGAAATCGAACGAAACCGCACCGAACACGACTTTTCCCTGGGAAGAGGCGCTGGCTATTCCGGTACTCGCCAGTCTTGACCCCGATGAGCAAACCCGACTGGTTCAGTTAGCCGATCGTTTTTTACAGCAAAAACGCCTCGTCCCGCTTCAGGGTTTTGAGCTGGATGCGCTAAAAAGCGCGCGTATCGCCCTCCTCTTCTGCCTGCCTGTGCTTGAGCTGGGCTTTGAGTGGCTCGACGGCTTCCATGAAGTGCTGATCTATCCCGCGCCTTTCGTGGTCGATGACGAGTGGGAAGATGATATTGGGCTGGTGCACAATCAGCGCGTCGTACAGTCCGGGCAGAGCTGGCAGCAGGGCCCGATTATCCTCAACTGGCTGGACATCCAGGACTCGTTCGACGCCTCCGGTTTTAACCTGATTATTCATGAAGTGGCCCATAAGCTCGATACCCGCAACGGCGATCGCGCCAGCGGCGTGCCCTTTATTCCTCTGCGGGAAGTGGCGGGCTGGGAGCATGATCTGCACGCAGCGATGAATAACATTCAGGATGAGATCGATCTGGTCGGCGAAAGTGCGGCCAGCATTGATGCTTACGCCGCGACCGATCCGGCGGAGTGCTTTGCCGTGTTGTCGGAATATTTCTTCAGCGCGCCCGAACTGTTCGCCCCACGTTTCCCGGCGCTGTGGCAGCGTTTTTGCCATTTTTACCAGCAGGACCCGCTGCAACGCCTGCGTGAAAATGCAGGGCCTGACGGACAATCCCCCACTCAAGTACACTAAAACAGCAGGTTGAGTCTTAATTAATCATTTGAATCAGCGTGTTGAATTTAGTGTTGACACAAAATAGCGAGGCCATTAACATGCGCCTCGTTCACACGATTCCTCTGTAGTTCAGTCGGTAGAACGGCGGACTGTTAATCCGTATGTCACTGGTTCGAGTCCAGTCAGAGGAGCCATATTTAGAGAAGCCCGCTCAGGGAAACCTGAGCGGGCTTTTTGTTATGTTCGCCAGTGTAATGAAAATTCGTTATCATCCGTTCCCCTTCTCTGCCCGGTCAGCCTGATGTCACCCATTATCGATACCTTTGTTGCCCCGCCGTGCCATGACCAGATTGAAATTGTCTCTCAGGACGAACATCTGGTGCTGATCAACAAGCCCGCCGGGCTGCTGAGCCTCTCAGGGAAAAACCCGCAGAATCTTGATTCGGTGCACCACCGGCTGGTAAAGATCTTCCCCGGCTGCACGCTGGTTCACCGCCTGGATTTCGGCACGTCTGGGCTGATGGTGGTTGCCCGCAACAAAGCGATCAACGCCGCACTCTGCCAGCAGTTCAGCGAGCGCACGGTGACGAAGGTGTACAGCGCCCTGCTCTGCGGGCATCTGGAAAATGATGAGGGGGTGATAGACGCGGCGATTGCCAAAGATCCGGCCTTGTTCCCGCTAATGTCGATATGTTCTGTTAACGGCAAACCCGCCCGCTCTCGCTACCGGGTGGTGGAGCGTTTTTACCGTGAGTTACTGCCGTTGACGCGGGTAGAGTTAACCCCGGAGACCGGGCGGACCCACCAGCTGCGCATTCACTGCCAGCAGTTGGGCCACCCTATTCTGGGCTGCGATCTGTATGGCGGCCTTCTGCTCCCGGGTACAGAACAGACGCCGCGGCTGATGCTGCACGCCAGCGAGCTGGATTTCGTGCATCCCGTCAGCGGAGAGCGGGTCTGCGCCCGCCATACCCCACCGTTCTGACGGCAAAAATCCTTACCACATCAGATCGTCAGGGATTTTGAAATCTGCATACGGATCGTCTTCGTCCTGCTCTTCCTGACTCAACGCACTGTTCAGGACGATGCTGTCCGCATCGCGCTGGGCGATTTTATCGGCCACGCTGGCAGGGATAATCGCATATTCGCTCTTGCCGCTGCTGTCCACCAGCAGGCGGGCAATTGCCAGACGACCGTTGATCAGCTGCGCCTGCGTCTGCTTATCGACGGCGATTTTTTTGATCAGATTATTGTCGGTGAAGTTGAAGTCGATGTTGCCTCTGGAAACATCGATGCGGTTCATCTCAATCAGCTGCTTCACCTGCGCTTTAAACTCTTTCGCCAGCGTCGCCTTTTTCTGCTGCTCGCTCAGCTGTTTGTCACGCTCAATCTGCGCTTTTTTATTTTCTTCCACGGCTTCTCTGGCCTCACGGGCCTGAACGCGGGATTTTTTGGCGGTTCTCTGAACCTTGGCCACTTTTTTGCTGGAGACGAGTCCGGCTTTGAGCATCTGCTCTTGTAAGGTAAGTTTTGTCATCTTCGTATCTGAACCTGATCAATATTTGCAGGGATTATACCTGCAATTGCTCATGCTGGCTAAGCGCGCCCCAAAACAAAAAAGCCTGCACGCGGGCAGGCTTCTGGCTTTCATCCGTTTAGCGATCAAATCTGATAATCGATCGCCACCTCTTCCGTCTCCATGACCTGACGCTTGATTTCATCCACCGACAGCCCTGCGTTACAGAGTTCGATAAAGCGCCAGACGTAGTTGCGCTGCAGCTGACCGCGCTTGAGCCCCAGCCAGACGGTGTTGGCATCAAACAGATGACGCGTGTCCAGCCGCACCAAATCGCCCAGCTCACGTTCGCCGCCCGACTGTTCGGCCACCAGCCCGATGCCCAGCCCCAGCTCAACGTAAGTTTTGATCACATCCGAATCCTGCGCGCTGAGCACGATATCCGGCGTTAACCCTTTGCGGTTAAAGGCTTCGTCGATGCGTGAACGCCCGGTGATGCCCTGCCGATAGGTGATCAGCGGCCATCTGGCGATATCTTCGAGGGTGAGAGGCGAAACTTGATGGAGAGGATGGTCAACGGGCAACAGCAGGCTGTGGTGCCAGCGGAACCAGGGGAACGCCACCAGCAGCGGGTCGTTGCTCAGACGTTCGCTGGCGATACCGATATCCGCCCCGCCGTTTTGCAGCAGGACTTCGATCTCCTGCGGGGTGCCCTGAATCAGCTCCAGGCGAACGTCCGGGAACAGCTCGCGAAACGCCTTGATCACCGGCGGTAAACTGTAGCGCGCCTGGGTGTGGGTGGTGGCGATGGTCAGCACCCCGGACGCGTCGTTGGTGAAAAGATCCGCCAGACGACGGACGTTGCTGGCTTCGTTGAGGATCCGCTCCGCGATGGTCAGCAGCGCCTTGCCGGGCTCGGTCATCCCCAGCAGACGTTTCCCGCGACGGATGAAAATCTCGATGCCCAGCTCTTCTTCCAGCTCGCGGATATGGCGGCTGACGCCTGACTGAGAGGTGTAAAGCATGTTGGCGACTTCGGTCAGGTTGTAGTCCCGCCTGGCCGCCTCACGGATAATTTTAAGTTGCTGGAAATTCACGATTCACTCCGGCGCATCTGACATAGCCCTATTGTTAGAGTCAGCAGACCTGCAGAACAAATAATAAAAACCAGCATCTTATTCCTTTATGGAATATCAGCTCACGAGCTGCAGTTCACGATTCTCAAGCGATGGACGGCTGACCAGCGACATCAGGATCTCTTTCACCGCCTGAGCCTGCGGTGAAAGGGAGCCACGCGCGGACATATTCAGAGACAGCGGCAGGCTCATGGACGGCGTGGTGATCCGCGCCATCCACCCGTTTGCGGCGCTGCACAGGGAGCGTGCGGCAGATTCCGGCAGCACCGTGACGCCCATTCCGCTGGCAATCGCGGCGGTCAGGGTGGAGATAGAGTCGATCTCGCCGATGATTTTGGCCGTCAGACGGCGCAGAGAGAAAGCTTCGTCGACGCGCAGACGCACGGCGCTGTAGTCGCGCGGCAGGAACAGATTCATCTCGGCAACCGCCGTTAAATCGATGCTCTGACCCGGACAGTCGCGCGTCCCTACCAGATAGAGATCTTCTTTCAGCAGCGGCTGGCTGGTGATCCCTGCAATCGGCGAGCGATCGTAGAGCACGGCCATATCCAGCTGGCCGTTAAGCAGTTTATCGTTCAGCACCGACCCACTGTTTTCATGCAGATAGACCAGCACTTCCGGCAGCTCAGCGCGGACGGCCTGCAGCAGCGGCATGGTAATGGACGAGGCGGCAGTACCCGGCGCCAGGCCAATCGATACCTGCCCGCTCAGGGTGTGGCCGACGTTGCACACGGCCAGCTGCGCTTGTTCACACTGGCGCAGAATCGTGCGCGCATGGGTATAGAGGATCTTACCGGCTTCGGTTGGCGTGACGCCGCGCTTGGTGCGGATCAACAGCTGCTGGTCCAGTTCACCTTCCAGAGTGGCCACCTGCTGGCTCAGCGCAGGCTGCGCGATATGCAACACTTCCGCGGCCTGGGTCAGGCTACCGATATCGACGATTTTTACGAAGTATTTCAGTCGTCTTAAGTTCATTTTGCCCCCTGTTAAAATACAGTGCCGGTACTGGCGCTCATTGTTGAGAAGGTTTTTGCAATATGGGTGCCAGTTTTTGCAGGAGGACCGATGAGTGCGCTAAGCGGCTGAAAATAAGGAAATCTAATCACTGGAGGCGGTTTGATGACTGAAACAGTGGTTTGCGATCTGCCCCATTAGGGGTATGGCTGCACCAGAAGTGTGCATTTTGTCGGGAAAGAGAGCACTTTGCTGAAATTGTCAGCAAACGATCACAGGAGGTCGATCTCCCCTTTGACAAGCGTTATCGGGGTCGATAATATGCGCCCCGTTCACACGATTCCTCTGTAGTTCAGTCGGTAGAACGGCGGACTGTTAATCCGTATGTCACTGGTTCGAGTCCAGTCAGAGGAGCCAAATTTGAAAAGCCTGCTTTTAAAGCAGGCTTTTTGCTTTTCTGCGCCGGGTAAATTGCCGGGTGGCGGCTTTGCCTTACCCGGCCTACCGTTCTAACCCTTCGCTTCCACCCGCCACCTGCGCGTCAGCGGTTTTTCGATTTCGACAATTAAGAACATCACAAAACCGATAATAAAGGTGATCACCCAGTAGCGGAACGGCAGCGATTCTGTGCCGAACAGCATCTGCATAAACGGCGCGTAGATGATTAACAGCTGCAGCACCAGCAGAACGCCGGTCACGATCCAGATACCCCGGTTCGCCAGCAGGCCTTTACTTAATGAGAACCCGTCCGAGACGCGGCAGTTCAGCATGTAGAACCACTGGGCCGTCACCAGCGTCTGCAGCAGCACGGTGCGGATGAACTCCGGCGAATAGCCGCGCGGCTGCAGCCAGGCTTCCAGCACAAAGGCGCTAACGGCGATCATCGACCCCACAAAAATCACACGCCAGATGGCAAACCCGTCCATGACGTGCAGATTCGGGTTGCGCGGCGGGCGTTTCATGATGTTCTTCTCGCCCGCCTCAAACGCCAGGCCGAACGACAGGGTGGCGGATGTCGCCATGTTCATCCACAGGATCAGCACCGGCGTCAGCGGGATTAAGTTCCCCGCCAGAAGGGCGATGATGATTAACAAACCCTGCGCCAGGTTGGTTGGCATGATGAACAGAATGGTTTTTTTCAGGTTGTCGTAGACCCGACGGCCCTCGCGAACCGCGCTGGCGATAGTGGCGAAATTGTCATCCGTGAGCACCATATCCGCCGCCTCTTTCGTCACCTCCGTGCCCTTGATGCCCATGGCGATACCGACGTCGGCCTGTTTCAGGGCAGGCGCATCGTTGACGCCATCCCCGGTCATCCCGACCACCTCCTTCTTCGCTTGCAGGGCCTGCACCAGGCGGAATTTATCCTCCGGGCTGGTGCGGGCAAAGATATCAAATTTCTGTGCCGCGTCGCTCAGCTGCTGGTCATCCATCACCTCCAGCTCGCGCCCGGTGATCGCGTTCCCGGCGTTACCGATGCCCAGCATTTTGCCGATACTCATCGCCGTTTGCGGGTGGTCGCCGGTGATCATTTTCACGCGGATGCCCGCCTGCAGGCAGTCGCCGATGGCGGTAATGGCTTCCGGTCGCGGCGGGTCCATCATCCCGGCAATCCCGAGCAGGATCACGCCCTGCTGCAGATCCGGGTGATCGAGCGTGGTTTGATCCACACCGGCCGGTTTCCAGGCCGCCGCTACCATGCGCAACCCTTCGCGCGCATACTCTTCAATCTGCGCTTCCCAGTAGGGCTGGTTGAGCGGCTCGAGGCCGTTTTCCGTCTGCTGGTGCTGGCAGAGCCGGAACAGCACGTCCGGCGCGCCGGTAATCAAAATCATCTCCTCATCGCCGATGCGATGCAGGGTCGACATGTATTTGTAGAGGGAATCAAACGGGATCTTGCTGCGCAGCTCCGTCTGCACAGGCGGGAGTGGCACTTTGGCGGCTAAGACTTTCAGCGCCCCTTCCGTCGGCCCGCCGGTGATTTTCCACAGCCCCTGATCGTCTTTCATCAGCTGACTGTCGTTACAGAGATCGATGGTGCGCAGGTAGCGCTCCAGCAGCGAGCCGTGGGCCACCGTCACCGGCGTAGGGTCATCGATGGGATGAATATTCCCGACCGGCTCGTAGCTGTCGCCCTCGACGCGGTAGATTTTATCCGCCGTGATCACCGCTTTGACGGTCATCTCGTTCATGGTCAGGGTGCCGGTTTTATCCGAGCAGATCACCGTCATCGCACCCAGAGTTTCGACCGTCGGCAGTTTGCGGATAATCGCCTTCTGCCGCGCCATCGTCTGCACGCCGAGGGAAAGGATAATCGAGATAATCGCCGGCAGACCTTCCGGGACCGAGGCCACCGCCAGGCTAATGAGCGACAGCATCAGTTCCGACACCGGCATATCGCGGAACAGCAGGCTGAAGACAAACAGCGCCGCCATCATCACCAGGATAATAATGAAGATGGCTTTGCCGAGCTTATCCATCTGCACCAGCAGCGGGGTGCGGTGTTTTTCGATATCGGCCATCATCTGGTTGATATGGCCGAGCTCCGTATCGCCCCCCGTCGCCACGACGATCCCTTTCCCGCCGCCCGAGCTGACCGTGGTGCCGGAGAACAGCAGGTTGGTGCGGTCCCCCAGCGGTAACTCCCCTTCCAGCCGCTCGGTGCCTTTTTCCACGACGGTCGATTCCCCCGTCAGGATCGCCTCTTCCACCCGCAGGTTATGGGCTTCGAGCAGTCGCAGGTCGGCGGGAATACGGTCACCCGCGCGGATCACCACGATATCGCCCGGCACCAGCGCGGTGGTCGGGATGGTTTCGTGATTCCCCTGACGCACCACGACAGCCTCGCTTGAGAGCATATTGCGGATACTCTGCAGGGATTTCTCAGCGTTGCTTTCCTGGATGTGACCGATCAGGGCATTGATTACCGCCACGCCGAGGATCACCAGGGTATCGACCCAATGACCCATCACCGCCGTGAGCAGCGCCGCGGCCAACAGGACATAGATCAGCACATCATTGAAGTGCGCTAAAAACCGCAGCCACGCGGGCTTGCCCGGTTTTTGCGGCAGGGCATTCTCCCCGTACTGCGCGAGACGCGCCGTGGCGTCCGCGCCGGAAATGCCGTCGGCGGAGCTGTTGGTTTGTGCCAGGGTTTCTTCTACGGAGAGCCGGTAAAACGGCTGGCCCGGTTTTTCTGTATTCATTATTTCGTCCTCACGTCCTGCAACGAAAATCGCCCTTTGCCCTTAACGCACAACAAATACCGGCACGTGCGCATAGCGAACAATATTGGCCGCATCCGAGCCGAGTAAATGGGTCTGAATATTGGGGTTGCGCGAGCCGATAATGATCACGTCCGCCGTCAGCTCGTCGCCGAGTTTTGTCACTTCATCGCGGACGTTGCCGCTGCGAACGTGAAAATGAATGCGATCCTGCGGAAAAGCGGTTTTTTGCGCCAGGGCGGTGAGTTTTTCTTTTGCGTTATTAACCATATAGTCATCCATTTTCCGCGCGTCGGAGATAAACCCGCGGGTCAGTTCCGGCGAGAATTTGGGGATGACGTGCAGTAAATGGATATCCGCCGAGGAGGATTGCGCGAGGAACTGGGCATGGGCCAGCGCCTTATCGGCCAGGCCGATTTCATAGACATCGACCGGAACCAGAATATTTCTGTACATAGTGAGCATCCTTTTATTACCAATAAGAAAAGTAATGAATAACACTACAGGTCGTGGAACACAGAGGAATAAGCACCACCACCGGGTACGAAGAAATGAAAGGGATGTTATTAAACGTAGCACAGGACTCTCGTTATTTTACTGCCGCGCACTCATTATCTGAATAATCATGGATTAACACCTAAGTACTTTCTCATCTCTCATTCAAAGGCATGAATTCCGCGTGCCTGCCAATTTTAGGCGCGGCTTAACCTTTTCCCGCTTCACAGGCTATGCTCATAAAAAGACATTCTGGCTTGCTTAACAATCCACTACCCACGCTGGATGAGCATGCCTGACTCGCTTGCAGGTATTGGAAAGGGAGGAAAGATGTTTGGATATAGCCTGATTCGCCTCGCGTTGTTTATTGCCCTGGCCATAGTGTCCAGCGCCGCCGTGGGATTATTGACTTATCTGGTGGTTTCGGCTCTCGCGGAATAAAACCGTGCAAGGTAAGTGTTCGTAATAAATAGCGTTTTTATTTATTAGGGGAATAGTGTGAATCGTTACGTTGCGCTGATACCAGTTCTTATTCTTTTCATTGCTGCCTGCGATCAAAAAGCGCCAGAGGCCACACCCCAGCCGAGAATGGTGAAAGTCGCCACGGTGACGGATGCAGGCCAGGCGCAGCAGCGCGTCTTTCCCGCCAGAATAGAGTCCGGCGACGCCACCGACCTCTCCTTTAAACGCGGCGGCCAGATTGAAACGCTCGATATTCGCCAGGGCACCCCCGTAAAACAAGGCCAACAGCTGGCGAGCCTCAACGCGCGGGAAGCTCAGCAGCGCCTGAGAGACAGACAAACCTCCGCCACTCTCGCCCAGCGTCAGTTCGATCGCTTCCAGACGCTGGCCGGACGCCAGGCCATCTCCAAAGCCGAGATGGACGTGCAGCGCGCCACCCGCGATTCCGCCAATGCGGCGCTGAAAATCGCCCAGGAGGAGTTGAGCCAGATGACGCTCACCGCCCCTTTCGCGGGCACGGCGGCCAGCGTGCAGGTGCGCAATCATCAGGTCGTTTCTGCCGGGCAGCCGATTGTGACCCTGACCCGCACCGATCTGCTCGACGTGGTGTTCAGCATTCCGGAAAACCTGTTCAAAACTCTGGATATCCGTAACGCCGACTATCGCCCGGTGGTGAAGATCAATTCGATTCCGGACCGCGAATTTAGCGCGGTATACAAAGAACACACCGGCAGCAGCGACAGCAATACCCTCACCTGGCAGGTGATTTTAACCATGCCGCGTCCGGATGATTTTCCGGCGGTGGGCGGCGTAAGCGGCACGGTAACGGTCAATCTGGCGAATCTCCCGGCGGGCGCGGGACGCAATGCGCTGGTGGTGCCGGTGGAAGCGGTATTCAATCCGGATAACAGCCCGCGCAATAAGCCGCACGTATGGGTGGTAAAAGGCGAAGGGGATAATCTGCAGTTGGAAGATCGCCAGGTGACGGTCGGGCAGGTCACCGCTCAGGGGGTGATCATCACGGAAGGTCTGAAAGCCGGAGAGCGCGTCGTCGCGGCGGGCGTTGGCGAATTACACGCCCAGCAGCCGGTGCGAGTCTGGACGCGCGAGCGAGGTCTGTAATGGATATCTCTCGCCAGTTTATCGACAACCCGATTCGCGTCTGGCTGACGGTGCTGCTCCTCGGCGTCGGTGGGATTTTTGCCCTGCTCAATATTGGTCGGCTGGAAGATCCGGCGTTTACCATTAAAACGGCGGTGGTGGTCACCCACTACCCCGGCGCGTCGGCCCAGCAGGTGGAAGAGGAGGTCACGCTGTCGCTGGAAAATGCCCTGCAGCAGTTGCCCTATCTCGATAACGTCAGCTCGATCTCCTCGAACGGGCTGTCGCAGATCACCGTGAATATCGCCTCGCGCTACCACTCCAATGAGCTGCCGCAAATCTGGGACGAGCTGCGCCGGCGCGTGGGCGATGCGTCGCGCCAGTTTCCGCCGGGGGTGGTGACGCCGTTCGTCAATGACGACTTCGGCGATGTGTTTGGTTTTTTCTTTGCCATCTCGGGCGATAATTTTACCAATCCGGAGCTGTCTCAATATGCCGACCAGCTGCGCCGCGAGCTGGTGCTGATCCCCGGCGTCGGGAAAGTGGCGATTGGCGGCGCGGTGCCGCAACAGATTAATGTGGATATCAACCTCGCGAAAATGGCGGCGCGCGGGGTCACCCTCGGGCAGATTTCGACGCTGCTGGGGCGGGTGAACAGCGTGGCCAACGCCGGGGAGATTGCCTCCGGGAGCGAATCCATTCGTCTGCACCCGACGGGCGAGTTTGAAAATCTTGATGAACTCGGAGACTTGATTATCACCCCGCCCGGCGTGGGTGCGGCGACGCGTTTGCGGGATATCGCCACCATTTCGCGCGGGCTGACGGTTTCCCCGTCGAGTATTTACCATGCCAACGGGCGTCAGGCCGTGACCATGGGCGTTTCGTTTATTCCGGGCGTGAACGTTATCGATGTGGGTCGCGCGCTGGAGGCCAAACTGCAGCAGATGTCGGCGGAAAAACCGGCGGGCATTAACATCGATCTGTTCTACGACCAGGCCGCCGAAGTGGGCCACTCGGTGAACGGATTTATCATTAACTTCCTGATGGCGCTGGCGATCGTCATCGGCGTGCTGCTGATTTTTATGGGCTTGCGCAGCGGGATCATCATCGCCCTGTCGCTGGCCCTGAACGTGCTGGGCACGTTGCTGATCATGTACCTGTGGGGCATTGAGCTACAGCGCATCTCGCTCGGGGCGTTGATTATCGCCCTGAGTATGCTGGTGGATAATGCGATTGTGATCGTGGAAGGCGTCCTGATCGCCCGGCAGCGCGGCTCCACGCTGATGACGGCGATTAACTACGTCATTCGCCGCTCTGCCCTGCCCCTGCTGGGCGCGACGGTCATCGCGATCCTCGCCTTTGCGCCGATTGGGCTGTCGCAGGATTCGACGGGCGAATACTGTAAATCCCTGTTCCAGGTGCTGCTGATCTCCCTGCTGCTGAGCTGGTTCTCGGCGCTGACCCTCACCCCGGTGATGATCAAATGGTGGCTGTTTAAGGGCCAGCAAACCGCCGACGCACCGGCGGATGTCGATCCCTATAACCGGCGCTTTTACCGTCTGTACCAGAACATGCTCAACGCGCTGCTGGTGCGCAAAACGATCACCCTGACGCTGATGGCGGTTCTGCTGGCTGGCGCTATCTGGGGCTTCGGCGCCGTCCGGCAAAACTTCTTCCCGTCGTCGAATACGCCGATTTTCTTTGTCGACCTGTGGCTGCCCTACGGGACGGATATCACCCAGACCGAAAGGATCACCAGCGAGATTGAAAAATCGATCAACGGCCAGCCGGGCGTAGTCACCACCGTCTCGACCATTGGCCAGGGGAGCATGCGTTTTATCCTGACCTACAGCGGCCAGCGGCAGTACAGCAACTACGCGCAAATCATGGTGCGCATGGACGATCAGCGTAACATCGCCGCCCTGACCCGCCACGTCGACGAGGATATTGCCCGCCACTATCCGGAGATTAACGCCAGCACCAAACGGGTGATGTTCGGCCCGTCCGGCGACAGCGCCATTGAAGTGCGCATCAAAGGGCCGGACCCGGATCGGCTGCGGCTGATTGCCAGCCAGGTGGATGACATTCTGGCCCGCGATCCAGCGACAGACAGCGTCCGTAACGACTGGCAAAACCGCAGCAAAGTGATCCGCCCGCAGTACGTCGCCGCCTCCGGGCGCGAGCTGGGGGTGGATAAACAGGATATCGACAGCGCACTGGAGATGAATTTCTCCGGCAGCCGCGTCGGGTTGTACCGGGAAGGATCGGACCTGCTGCCCGTGGTGGTGCGCCCGCCGGAGAGCGAGCGCCAGGATGCCAATCATCTCAACAACGTGCTGGTGTGGAGCCAAAACCGCCAGCAGTACATTCCCCTGAGCAACGTAGTAAGCGGCTTTGCGCTGGAGTGGGAAGATCCGCTGATCCTGCGCCGGGACCGCAGCCGGGTGCTGACGGTGCAGACCGACCCCGACCCGCTCAGCAACGAAACGTCCGGCGATATTCTGGCCCGCGTGAAACCGGAAATTGATGCCCTGCCGCTGCCGCACGGCTACAGCATTGAGTGGGGCGGCGACGCGGAAAACTCCAGCGAGGCGCAGCAGGGCATTTTCACCACCCTGCCGATCGGTTTCCTGGTGATGTTCATCATCACCATCCTGATGTTCAGCTCGGTGAAAAACGCGGTGGCGATCTGGCTGACGGTGCCGCTGGCGCTGATCGGCGTGACGCCGGGCTTTTTACTCACCGGCATTCCGTTTGGTTTTATGGCGCTGATTGGGCTGCTGAGTCTGAGCGGGATGCTCATCCGTAACGGCATCGTGCTGGTGGAAGAGATTGAGCAGCAGAAAGAGCACAAAGCCCAGCACCAGGCGATAGTCGATGCTGCCACCTCGCGCTTGCGCCCTATTCTGCTGACGGCCTTTACCACAGTGCTCGGGCTGGCCCCGCTGCTGCGCGATGTCTTCTTCCAGAGTATGGCGGTGGTGATTATGTTCGGCCTGGGCTTTGCCACTATCTTGACGCTGCTGGTACTTCCGGTTATTTATGCCTGTTTCCACCCCACGGAGAGGGCAGAACCCCAATGAACCCAACCGGGCTGAACATTATTAAAACGCTGGGATGCATGACGGCGGTGACCTTTTTCACTCTGTACCACACCTGGGATCGCTACGATTACGATTATCACTGGATCCTCGGTTTCCTGACCTTTATCTCCACTATCGCCACGCCGCTGTTTTTTGTGGTGGCGGGCTATCTGGACGCTCAGTCGCGGCACGGCTCGCGCTGGCAGCTCGGAAAGATCAAAGCGGTGGTGGTGGTGTTTCTGTTCTGGATGACGGTCTATTACCTGTGGGAGCCGTATCAGCGCGGGTATTTAATCCAGCCGTGGTTTGTCTTCACCTTTATCGTGATTTACACCTTCCACCCGCTGATTGAGTGGCTAAGCCAGCGGCGACGCCTGTTTTTTGGCGTGATTTTCACCCTGCTGGTGTTTGCCTATGGCTACGATTTGCTGTCGGCGCTCTATCCCGAAAAGCATCTGCTGTCGCTGGCGCCGCAGTATCGGCTCTGGACCTGGCTGCTGTTTTATCTCACCGGTCAGATTTTTTTCGACCCGCTTGTTTCCGCCTGGATAAGCAAAGACAAAGTGGTGAAAGCGGCCATCGCGGCCATTCCGGTGATTTATCTGTTCACCTGGTTTTATGAGCGGCACTTCTTTTTCGCCCTGTTCAAGGCGGATCGCAACGCATTTATTCTGACCGGCTCGCAGATTTACATCCTGATCGTGGCGCTGGTGATTGCCGCCAACGGCGTGCGGTTTCGCAGGAATATCGAATTCAAAGAGGCGATTTTAGCCGCGGTCAGTAAAACGATGACCGGGGTGTATATTCTTCACTATTCGGTGTTTCACCTGCTTACGTCGCTGATCCCCGTGACCTCGCTCACCACCAAACTGCTGCTGATTGGGCTGACGTTTGTGGCGTCGGTGCTGATTTCGATGCTGGCGCTGTCGCATTCGACGGTTAAGAAGATCATCACGCTTTGAGACCGTGCGCGCTTCGGGCTTGTGCTGTCTGATGCCCTCACCCCAACCCTCTCCCACAGGGAGAGGGAGAAAACATTAAAAACGGCAACGATGTTGCCGTTTTGCATTTACCTTGTAGGCCGGGTAAGGCGCAGCCGCCACCCGGCTTCAGACTCCGACTTTAAAACCCATACCGCAGCCACGCAAACAGCACGTTGCCGTTGTTATAGGTCCCCGGAATATAGGTGAACTGTACGTTCAGCCGTTTATACCCGGCGGAGAACAGCGGCAAAATGATCGGCAGCGGCACATAGTTCGCAAAATCCTGCCGCGCTGTGATCCCCGCCGTGACGCCAAGCCCGAGGCGGAAATCCTGCGCATTATCCAGATACCAGCCCTTCTCCCAGCCGTAGCCGACAATCGGCTGCCATTCGTTGTGGGAGTCTTTAAACATCATCGCGTAGAGAGAACTCCAGTTTCCCTCTTCGTTATAACGAGAAACCCCAAACCCGCCGCCCCACGGCATTTCGTTGTAGTTATCGGTTTTCTCTTTGTCATACATAAAGCGCGCATGCCAGCTCAGGAAGGGCAGATAGAGATCGTAGTTTTGCGGCTCATTCCACGTCTGGGAGACATCGTTGGTGAAGTTGTTCCACCAGCCGGTGATGCGCTGTTCCCCGTAAACACCCGGCTCAGCATATAAAGGGGCCACAAACCACATCAACATAATGAGTAAGGCAATCCGAAGCGCGTGCATAGTTAATCCCTCTGCAAATCGTTATGCGATAACTAATACTGTAATCCCTTTTCTGGAAACCCCGTCGTCGCGTTTCGGAAATTTTACCGTACCGGGCGGATAAAATCATTTTCACCTGCCGCCTGTCGGGGTAGTCTCATGGTTCCCGTCTCCACGGCGGGCACGATGTGAGTAACCTTTTCCCATACTAATAATGAAAAATACGGTACAGACAGGACTAAAAATGGACTCCACCCTCATCTCCGAACGCCCCAACGAGGAGACACCATCGCTTAATCGCGCCCGACGCGCCGCCCTCGGCAGTTTCGCCGGAGCCGTCGTCGACTGGTATGACTTTCTGCTCTACGGCATCACCGCCGCTCTGGTATTTAACCGCGAATTCTTCCCTCAGGTCAGCCCGGCAATGGGCACCCTCGCCGCGTTTGCCACCTTTGGCGTCGGGTTCCTGTTTCGCCCGCTGGGCGGCGTGATCTTCGGTCATTTCGGCGACAAACTGGGCCGCAAGCGGATGCTGATGCTCACGGTCTGGATGATGGGCATCGCCACTGCGCTGATCGGTATTTTGCCGTCGTTCGACACCATCGGCTGGTGGGCACCGGTCCTGCTGGTGACCCTGCGCGCCATTCAGGGCTTTGCCGTGGGCGGTGAATGGGGCGGCGCGGCGCTGCTCTCCGTCGAAAGCGCGCCGAAACACAAGAAAGCCTTCTACAGCAGCGGCGTGCAGGTCGGTTACGGCGTCGGCCTGTTGCTCTCCACCGGGCTGGTTTCTCTGATAAGCCAAATGACCACCGACGAGCAGTTCCTGAGCTGGGGCTGGCGCATTCCGTTCCTGTTCAGCATCGTGCTGGTGCTGGCCGCTCTGTGGATCCGCAACGGCATGGAAGAGTCCGCCGAGTTTGAAAAGCAGCAGAACGAAGCGCCGGTGGCGAAGAAACGCCTGCCGGTGATGGAAGCTTTGCTCCAGCACCCCGGCGCGTTCCTGAAGATCATCGCTCTGCGCCTGTGCGAGCTGCTGACGATGTATATCGTCACCGCCTTCGCCCTGAATTATTCGACGCAAAACCTCGGCCTGCCGCGTGAGCTTTTTCTGAATATTGGCCTGCTGGTGGGTGGCATTAGCTGTTTCAGTATTCCCTGCTTTGCGTGGCTGGCGGACCGGTTTGGCCGTCGACGCGTCTACATCACCGGGGCGCTGATCGGCAGCCTCAGCGCCTGGCCGTTCTTTATGGCGCTGGAAGCCCAGTCGATGTTCTGGATTGTGTTCTTCGCCATTATGCTCGCCAACATCGCCCATGACATGGTGGTGTGCGTGCAGCAGCCGATGTTCACGGAGATGTTTGGCGCGAGCTATCGCTACAGCGGCGCGGGCGTGGGCTATCAGGTGGCGAGCGTGGTCGGCGGCGGGTTTACGCCGTTTATCGCCGCGGCCTTAGTCACCTTCTCCGGCGGCAACTGGCAGAGCGTGGCGATTTACCTGCTGGCGGGCTGCCTGATCTCCGCCGCCACGGCGCTGCTGATGAAAGAGTCCCACTGATGATGTCCTGACTTTTTTTTCACATGTGAGTGACATACTATCGAGTGACGTCGCACATCTGTGGATCAAGGAGACAGACATGAATAATAAGGGCTTAAGCCTGACACCTGCTCAGGCGCTGGAAAAGCTGGAGGCGTTGTACGAGCAATCTGTCAACGCCCTGCGCACCGCCATTAGCGAGTACATTGAAAACGGAACGCTTCCTGATGAAAAGGCCCGACTCGACGGCCTTTTTGTTTATCCCTCGCTCTCGGTAACCTGGGACGGCGGCACCACCAACACACCAAAAACCCGTGCCTACGCCCGCTTTACCCATTCAGGATGCTACTCCACCACCGTTACCCGCCCTTCCCTGTTCCGCCCTTATCTTGAAGAGCAGCTGACGCTGCTGTATCAGGATTACGACGCGCATATCGCCGTTGAACCCTCGATGCACGAAATCCCGTACCCGTACGTGATTGACGGTTCGGCGCTGACGCTGGACCGTTCGATGAGCGCCGGGCTGACGCGCCACTTCCCAACCACCGAGCTGTCGCAGATTGGCGATGAGACCGCCGACGGGATTTACCATCCGGCGGAGTTTTCCCCGCTGTCGCACTTCGATGCGCGCCGCGTTGATTTCTCGCTGGCACGACTGCGCCACTACACCGGCACGCCGGTCGAACATTTCCAGCCCTTTGTGCTTTTCACCAACTACACCCGCTACGTGGATGAGTTTGTGCGCTGGGGCTGCAGCCAGATCCTCGATCCGGACAGCCCGTACGTGGCGCTCTCCTGCGCGGGCGGGATCTGGATCACCGCCGAGACCGAAGCGCCTGAGATGGCGATTTCCGATCTGGCGTGGAAAAAACATCAGATGCCAGCCTGGCACCTGATCACCGCCGACGGTCAGGGCATTACGCTGATTAACATCGGCGTCGGCCCGTCGAATGCCAAAACTATCTGCGACCATCTGGCGGTATTGCGCCCGGACGTGTGGCTGATGATCGGCCACTGCGGCGGCCTGCGCGAAAGCCAGCTGATCGGTGATTACGTCCTCGCCCACGCCTATCTGCGCGACGACCACGTGCTCGACGCGGTGCTGCCGCCGGACATCCCGATCCCGAGCATCGCCGAAGTCCAGCGCGCGCTGTACGACGCCACCAAGCAGGTGAGCGGCATGCCGGGCGAAGAGGTTAAACAGCGCCTGCGCACCGGCACGGTGGTCACCACCGACGACCGCAACTGGGAGCTGCGCTACTCGGCGTCCGCCCTGCGCTTTAACCTAAGCCGCGCGGTGGCCATCGATATGGAAAGCGCCACCATTGCCGCCCAGGGCTACCGTTTCCGCGTTCCGTACGGCACGCTGCTGTGCGTTTCGGACAAACCGCTGCACGGCGAGATTAAACTCCCGGGCCAGGCTAACCGCTTCTACGAGGGAGCGATTTCCGAGCATCTGCAGATTGGCATTCGGGCGATCGACTTACTGCGTGCGGAAGGCGACAAGCTGCATTCGCGTAAGCTGCGCACCTTTAACGAGCCGCCGTTCCGCTAAAAACAACAAGGAAAAATCATGCACACCACCACACCGCTTACGGCGCTTCGCCAGTGGCTACAGGAAAATCATCTAGACGGGATGATCGTCCCGCGCACCGATGCGTGGCAAAGCGAATACTGCGCGCCCCATTTCGAAAAACTGGCGTGGCTGACCGGCTTTGACGGCTCGGCGGGGCTGGCGCTGGTTCTGAAAGATCGCGCCCTGCTGTTCGTCGACGGCCGCTATCAGGTGCAGGCACGCGTGCAGGTCAACATGGACGATTTTGCCATCCATCATCTGCACAACGAACCGCTGGGCCAGTGGCTTGACGCCAATGCCAGCGCGGGAACGCGTATCGCCTTTGACCCGCTGCTGATGACCCATAACGAGTATCAGCAGTTGGCCGCTACTGCCTGTGAATTCGTGGCCCTCGAGGCGTCGCCATTCGATACCCTCTGGACCGACCGACCTGCCGCCCCGGCGGGGATGATCCGCGAGATGCCGGTAGACGTGAGCGGTGAAAGCAGCGCCGATAAACGCCGTCGTGTGGCGCAACTGTTGCAAAGTAACGGCGCGGATTATCTGGCGCTGACCATGCCGGATAACATCGCCTGGCTGATGAACGTGCGCGGCTCCGACATTCCGACCAGCCCGGTGCCGCTCTCCTTCGCGCTGCTGAGCCGCGAGGGGGACATCGAGTGGTTTGTCGACGGCGACAAACTTCGCGAACTGCCGGCCTCTGCCGTGGAAGGGATCGTGATTTCGCCGCAGGATGATTTTGTGCCGCGCTGCAAACAGCTCGGCGAAGGCAATCGCGTGTGGCTGGATGCGGATTCCGCGCCGGTCGCGCTGCGTTTTGCCATTGAGCCGCAGGGAGAGATCATCTGGCAGGCCGATCCGGTGACGCTCCTGAAAGCGCATAAAAACCCGATTGAGCTGGAAGGCTATCGCGAATGCCACCAGCAGGACGGCGCCGCATGGGTGAACTTCCTCGCGTGGCTGTCCCGTGAAGTGCCGCAGCGCGAGGCTGCGGGCAAGCCGCTGACCGAGCTGGAAGCCCAGGCGCAGCAGCTTAAGTTCCGCGAGCAGCAAAGCGGATTCATCGAGCAGAGCTTCGAGACCATCTCCGCCTCCGCCAGTAACGCCGCGATGTGCCATTACCATTCGAGTGAAGCATCGAATAAGGCGATCACCAGCGGGCATTTTTATCTGAACGATTCCGGCGGTCAGTATCACAATGGCACCACCGATGCGACCCGTACCCTCGCCTACAGCAAGCTGGATGCGCAGCAGCGCCTGCACTACACCGCGGTGCTGAAAGGCTTCTTGTCCCTGATCTCGCTGCAATTCCCGTCGGGTACGCAGGGGCATCAGTTGGATGCCTTTGCCCGCCGTCCGCTGTGGGAGCTGGGGCTGGATTACGATCACGGCACCGGGCATGGCGTGGGGAATCAGCTGTTGATCCACGAGAATCCGCAGCGCATTGCGAAGAAGGTAAACCCGTGGCCGCTGACGGCGGGGAATATCATCACTATCGAGCCGGGCTACTATCAGGCCGACAGTCACGGTATTCGCATTGAGAATCAGGTGGAGATCGTGGAGAGCATGCCGGGCTTCTGCAAGTTTGCCTCCCTGACGCTAATCCCGATTGATTTAAGTCAGGTGGAGCTGCATCTGCTCAGCGAGCAGGAGAAGCAGTGGCTGGATGAGTATCATCAGCAGGTGCGGGACGTGTTGTCGCCGCTGGTCGAGAGCGATGCGCGTCCGTGGCTGTTTGCAGCCACCGCGCCGATTCGCGTGCAGGCGGGGTAATCCGTACGATCCTGTAGGCCGGGTAAGGCGAAGCCGCCACCCGGCAATTTACCAAAGGCAGAAAAGCAAAAAGCCTGCTTCAAAAGCAGGCTTTTCAAATTTGGCTCCTCTGACTGGACTCGAACCAGTGACATACGGATTAACAGTCCGCCGTTCTACCGACTGAACTACAGAGGAATCGTGTGAACGGGGCGCATATTATCGACGCCACCCGGCATTGTCAAAGACAGAATGCACAAAAATGTTCGTTTGCTGCTTTATTCCTCAGTTCGCACACTTGTCAACCGTTCAGGCGCGTCAGGAGCCTCATTTTGGGCTTTGATCCGCGGGTATTTCCACAGCCAGCGACCGCTAACCATACGCCAGTAGAACAGCGCGCCGCGCACCGCCCAGTCGAGGAACATCCCCAGCCAGACGCCCACCACGCCCATTCCGAGCATAATCCCGAGCCCATACCCCGCCACCACGCGACAGCCCCACATGCCGAGCATCGAGACCCACATCGCAAAGCGCGCGTCACGCGCCCCTTTGAGCCCCGCTGGAAGCACCCACGACGCCGCCCAGATAGGCATAAACGCGGCGTTCATCCAGATGAGGATTTTGACTACCTCTTTGACGTCGTCCTCATGGGTGTAGAACGAGGCCATCAGCCCCGCGAACGGCGCGGTTCCCCACGCGATAATCGTCAGGCCAATCGTCGACAGCCAGAAAACGTGGCGCAGCTGCCGTTCCGCTTGGGCAATTTGCCCTTTGCCGAGCCGTTTACCGGTGATGATGGTCGACGCCGACCCAAGGGCGTTCCCCGGGAGGTTAATCAGCGAGGCAATAGAGAACGCTATAAAGTTACCGGCAATGACGTCGGTGCCCATTCCGGCGACAAACATCTGCGTGAGCAGTTTCCCGCCGTTGAACAGCACCGACTCAATGCTGGCAGGGATCCCAATCCCCATCACTTCCCAGATAATGGCGAAATTGAACGGGCGGAAGTAGCTCTTTAACGAGAGCTTGAGCGCAGGGTTTACGCCCATCATCAGCACCACGACAATGGCGATCGCGCCGATGTAGCGGGAGATAGTCAGCCCAAGCCCTGCACCGACAAAGCCTAGTCCGTCCCAGGAGAAAAGACCGTAAATCAGAATGCTGCTGATGATGATGTTGAGGATGTTCATCCCGCCGTTGATCAGCAGAGGGATTTTAGTGTTGCCCGCACCGCGCAACGCGCCGCTGCCAATAAGGGCGATGGCCGCCGCCGGATAGCTCAGCACCGTCATTTCGAGGTAGGTCAGCGCCAGGTCTTTCACCTCATTGGTTGCCTCCCCCGCCACGATATCGATAATCTCTTGACCGAAATAGTGGATCACCGCCGCCAGAATGATTGAGAAGACGGTCATGATCATCAAGGATTGCCGCGCCGCTTCACGCGCGCGCTTCGGGTCCAGTTTGCCCAGACTAAAGGCCACCACCACCGTTGTCCCGAGGTCGATAGCGGCAAAGAACGACATCACCACCATATTAAAGCTGTCCGCCAGCCCCACGCCCGCCATCGCCTCTTTGCCCAGCCAGCTCACCAGAAATGTGCTGAGCACGCCCATCAGCAGGACGCAGGTGTTTTCCAGAAAGATAGGCACAGCAAGGGGGGTGATTTCACGCCAGAACAGAACACGATAGCTTTTACGTTTGGCATACCAGGGCGTACGCTTAACGGCCTGGCGCAGAGCGGAAGTGACGTTCAAAATGGACCTTAACGAGAGAAAGTTGAAACTCCATTTCAAATGATGAGGGAGAAACGCTAATCCTGCAAAGTATTTTCCACAAAAAATTGTAGAGAATGACGACAAACTGACGACAGAATCAGCAGTTGAACCACCGAGTGTAAGATCAGGTTTGACAAAAGTTTTTTCGCCGCTAAGATAAGCCTCCTAACCGATTCCTCTGTAGTTCAGTCGGTAGAACGGCGGACTGTTAATCCGTATGTCACTGGTTCGAGTCCAGTCAGAGGAGCCAAATTTGAAAAGCCTGCTTTTAAAGCAGGCTTTTTGCTTTTCTGAGTCTGTAAAACGCCCAAAAAAAAGCCCCTCTGCTTTCGCAGAGAGGCCTTATCAATTTTCGCGACAGTTACTCGCTTTTGGCTTCACCGTTCTTGATTTCGCCAATCACTTTCAGTTTTTTGGAGATGTCGCGACGCTCTTTGGACAGCTCAGCATTTTTGATGATGTAGTCGTCTACGCGATCTTCGTAGTCGGTTTTCATGCTGGCGATGATGCCCTGGATAGCTTCAACGCTCATGCCTGGCTTGATGTAGTCGCTCAGGTTATCAAGCAGCAGAACACGTTTCTGGTTGTCACGGATCTTCTTCTCAACGTCCTGGATTTCACGCTGCAGTTTGTTTTTGCGGCGGAACAGGCGGACGAATTCCAGAACATCCTGGAACGAAGGCTTGGTAGTTTCCATTTTGATACCCCTGCTAATGTAAGATTCGGATTCGTTAAGCAACCGCTGTGCAGATAACCTTACTGACAGCCGCTGCGAATGACAATGACTATATCGTTTGATCCTATCATAACCCCAATCGCTGCTGAATCGAAGCAGCAGCCGTCACAACAGGCGATGGCTGCTTTTTATTTGCGCAGCGCCCGGCAGATAAGATGCGACAACAGCTCCAGTTGCCTCGCCATTTCCATGCTCAACCATACATAGCCGTGGATGGGCGTTTCCGCCACATTGTCGCCCTGATGGTCGTTGATCAGCTGCCGCAGTTCTGCCGTGATTTCGTTCAGACGTTCGCTGTTCGCCAGGATCGGCTGCGGGTTCCCCTCATACAGCGCGTGAGCGATGGTCAGCAGCGTTTGCTGCGTCATCTGCTGGGTTTCCTTGAGGGTGTGCGCATTCAGCAGCACGAAGTGGCTGGCGCGGGATGCCCAGTGGGCGTTGATTTGCAGTTCGAGCATACACACCAGATTACGGCTGACGGTCTGGATCGCCTCGAAGATGGATTTTTGAATGTGCGTCTCTTTACTGGCGGGCGCGATAATGCCGCGCATCTTGACGACATCGTTGAGAATTTTTTGCATATGCTTTTCAAGCCGCGGACGTTCAACCAGATTGGGCGAAAAACCTGCCTGATAGACGCGATTCACCGCGGTGACGTAGTTCGCCATCTGGATGCGCCAGTGCAGGAACGCCCGCTGCGGCCAGATGCCGGTAAATAGCATCGCCAGCAGCGAACCCAGAATCACATCGCCGCTTCGCCAAAGGGCTGTCGCCATGTCCCCTGCCGGGGCACCGACGACCACCGAGAGCGTGATCCCGATCAGCAGCGCCTGATACGGTTTTTTGCCGAGTGCCAGCCAGCCGCACAGGAACATCGCCCCGGCGCACCACAGCAACATCACAGGAAGAGAAATCAGCTCCAGCTTGAGCGCAATCAGCCCCAGCGCCGAGCCAAAAATAGTGCCGCCTATGCGCTCAAAAGCGCGCGGGACCACGTTTCCCCAGAAAGAGATCGGCCCCATGATCACCACCAGTGTGATGAGCGGCCAGGTCCCCTCAGGGATGTGGAACAGCCTCACCAGCAGGAAAGTGAGAATAAACGCCAGCGCGATGCGGCAACCATGCACGACGCGGTAATTCCGGTACAAACGGATTTCAAAGGGAGTTAATGATTTGTCGGGACGCACACCCGCTCTCCAGCTACACGGCAAACCACAATTGTACTGTGTTTTCTGCCGGACGCATCACGTCCGACAGAAAAACCCTACAAATAACAGGCCCGGACTCAAACGACCTT
Source organism: Lelliottia sp. EB106-05-01-XG201 (assembly GCF_058791735.1). Taxonomy (NCBI): domain Bacteria; kingdom Pseudomonadati; phylum Pseudomonadota; class Gammaproteobacteria; order Enterobacterales; family Enterobacteriaceae; genus Lelliottia; species Lelliottia sp. EB106-05-01-XG201. The sequence goes on along the minus strand of NZ_JBYTDV010000001.1, from coordinate 1,742,563 downwards.
ATTTTGCACTGCAACGTACATTTCGATATCCCAATAACCATCTACATTGCCATCATTCAGATAGCGCTCGAAGCAAGGCTTCGGCGCGATCCCGTAGCGGTTGTCCTCAAGGAGACTGTTGAAGAAGCTGTACCAGGGCGTGCCAAAATCATGGTTTTCGACACGCGCTACGGCGACGGCGTAGTCCCCTGCCGCGATTTCGGTGAGGATCACCCCTTCGCTGTTCGCCGGGATTTGAAAATCTTCTGGCACGGTCACGGCTGTGTCGCAGCGCAGTTTTTCGGCGGGCACTTCATCGGGATTGTCATAATAAACCGCCACCCATTCGAGGGGCTCGATTTTGTTGCCATCGACCCACATCGCCAGTTGCTCAAAGCCTTGTTTAACGGTTTGCTCCCACGGGCCAACCAGATGAAAACCGGCAATTTTACGCTTAGGTTGCTGCTTGATGCTGTAGTCCATACTGCCTCCGTTTATTACTGTATATTTATACACTATAAAGCAGATTCGTTATGTCCGGCAAACACGAGATGTTTATTATGTGAGCAGACTCGCAGGAGTGCCAGTCTGCTCTTTTAGGCGTCAGGCTTTGTGATGCAGATAGTCGCTCAGACGGGAGAACAGACCGCCCTTGCCAATCGGCTCCAGGGTCACTAACGGCCAGTGGGCAACGACTTTATCGCGGTCATACAGCTCAATTTCCCCGACGCGCTGATGGGCGGCAATCGGCGCTTCCAGCTCTTTTTTATCGAGCACGTATTTAGCTTTGATATTGGCGACTTCCGCTTTCGGCAGTGCCAGCCAGAAATCCTGATCCGTTCCGAGAGAGATCTGCTCTTTGTCGCCGTACCAGATGCGCTCCGTCCCGACCTGTTTGCCGCTGCGCAGGATCTGCACGGTATCGAAGTTTTGCTGACCCCAGTGCAGCAGCTTGCGGGCCTGCTCTTCGCGACCCTTCGGGCTGTCTGCCCCCATCACTACCGCGATCAGGCGACGTTGACCATCCACCGCCGAGGCAATCAGGTTAAAGCCCGCGCCGGAGGTGTGCCCGGTCTTGAGCCCGTCAACGTTCATGGTTTTATCCCACAGCAGACCGTTGCGGTTTTGCTGGGTGATGCCGTTCCACGTCAGGCTCTTTTCGCTGTACATGTGATAGAAATCGGGCTCACCGTGAATGATGGCTCGCGACAGAACGGCCAGATCGTAAGCCGAACTATGCTGGCCCGGCGCATCCAGCCCATGTACGGTTTCAAAGTGCGTATCGCGCAGGTTTAGCTTTTCCACATAGTCGTTCATCATGCTGACGAACTGCGGCTGACCGCCCGCCACATGGTCCGCCAGGGCCACACAGGCGTCGTTCCCGGAGTCCACAATCAGGCCGCGGCTGAGATCGCGAACGGTCACGCGATCGCCCGCTTTCAGGAACATCAGCGATGAACCGTCGAACACCGGATTGCCCTTCGCCCACGCATCGCGCCCGACGGTAACGACGTCATCCGGCGTAATACGATGGCTGTCGATCGCGCGATCGACCACATAGCCCGTCATCAGCTTGGTGAGACTGGCCGGATTGCGCTGTTGATGCTCGTTGCCTGCCGTTAAAATTTGACCCGTGGTGTAATCCATCAGCACCCAGGACCCGGCCTGAATGGCCGGCGGCTGCGGCGAGAAGTCCAGGGGATCGGCAGCCAGTGCGGAGGTGATACTCGAAGCGAGTAAAGAAACAGCAATAAACAGACGGCGTTTCAACGATATGTCCTCAGGTCATTTAAAATCGTTGCCCTTTTTACGGAAAATCTCAGTTCGTTACCTGTTTAAATTGCAAAAAAATGTGACGGCGCGCAGTGATTTAGCAGAAGGCAGCGCGCAAAACTGGCGCTGAAAAACGCTTTTTGTTCGGCGTGTCGCCGCCGATCGTTTACCATAGCCAGGTCACTTTTCAACAGGATGGTATTACTGGTGTCTGATTCCGCCGCGCGCCCCACATTTCTCTTCCACGATTACGAAACCTTTGGCACCAGCCCGTCGCTGGACCGGCCTTCGCAGTTTGCGGCGATCCGCACCGATACGGATTTCAATATCATCGGCGAGCCGGAGGTTTTTTACTGTAAGCCTGCCGACGACTATCTGCCCCAGCCCGGCGCAGTGATGGTTACCGGCATTACGCCGCAGGAAGCGCGCGAAAAAGGCGTGAACGAAGCCGAGTTTGCCCGTCGCATTCACGACCTGTTTACCGTGCCCAATACCTGCGTGGTGGGCTATAACAACATCCGCTTCGATGATGAAGTCACGCGCAATATCCTGTACCGCAATTTCTACGATCCCTACGCCTGGAGCTGGCAGAACCGCAACTCGCGCTGGGATCTGCTGGACGTCATGCGCGCCTGCTACGCCCTGCGCCCTGAAGGGATAAACTGGCCTGAGAATGACGACGGTTTGCCGAGCTTCCGCCTTGAGCATCTGACGCGCGCCAACGGCATTGAGCACAGCAACGCCCACGATGCGATGGCGGACGTGTATGCCACTATCGCCATGGCGAAGCTGGTGAAGACCGCCCAGCCCAAACTCTTTGATTATCTCCTCAGCCATCGCAGCAAGCAGAAACTGATGACCCTGATTGACGTCCCGCAGATGAAACCGCTGGTGCATATCTCCGGGATGTTTGGTGCCTGGCGCGGGAATACCAGCTGGGTCGCCCCGCTGGCGTGGCATCCTGACAATCGCAACGCGGTGATCATGGTCGATCTGGCCGGTGATATTTCGCCGCTACTGGAACTGGACAGCGACACCCTGCGCGAGCGTTTGTACACACCGAAAAATGAGCTGGGCGATACCGCCGCCGTGCCTGTCAAGCTGGTGCATATCAACAAATGCCCGGTGCTGGCGCAGGCGAATACGCTGCGTCCGGAAGATGCCGACCGGCTGGGTGTGAATCGTCAGCTTTGCCTCGATAACCTGAAAGTGCTGCGCGAGAATCCGCAGGTGCGCGACAAAGTGGTGGCGATTTTCGCCGAAGCCGAGCCGTTTGTGCCCTCTGATAACGTCGACGCGCAGCTCTATAACGGCTTTTTCAGCGACGCCGATCGCGCCGCCATGAACATCGTGTTGCAGACCGATCCGCAAAATTTACCGGCGCTGGACATCACCTTCGCCGATAAGCGTATCGAAAAGCTGATGTTTAACTATCGGGCGCGTAACTTCCCTGGCACTCTCGATGAAGCCGAGCAGGAGCGCTGGCTGCAGCACCGCCGTAACGTCTTTACGCCAGAGTTTTTGCAGCAGTACGCCCAGGAGCTGGAGATGTTGTACACGCAGTATGAAGGCAATGCGGAGAAACAGGCGCTGCTGAAAGCGCTGTATCAGTACGCGCAAGAGATTGTCTGAGGATTGCAGGCATAAAAAAACCGGAGCATGTGCTCCGGTTTTTTTTACGTCACTGCTCAGTGATTACGCGATATCTTCGTACTGTGGCACCGGGTTGCGGAAGCTTTTGGTCACGCAAGCCAGGTATACCAGACCGATAGCACCCCAGATCAGGCCCAGAATCATTGAGCTCTCTTCCAGGTTAATCCACAGCGCACCCACCGTCATCGCGCCACACAGTGGCAGGAATAGGTAGTTGAAGTGGTCTTTCAGCGTTTTGTTGCGCTTCTCGCGGATCCAGAACTGAGAGATCACGGAGAGGTTAACAAAGGTAAAGGCCACCAGCGCACCGAAGTTAATCAGCGCCGTCGCTGTTACCAGGTCAAATTTGATCGCCAGCAGAGCAATCGCGCCAACCAGCAGCACGTTCCATGCCGGAGTACGCCATTTCGGATGAATGTAGCCGAAGAAGCGAGTCGGGAACACGCCGTCGCGACCCATCACGTACATCAGACGAGAAACGCCTGCGTGAGCGGCCATTCCGGATGCCAGTACGGTGACGCTGGAGAAAATCAGCACGCCCCACTGGAAGGTTTTGCCTGCCACGTACAGCATGATTTCTGGCTGAGACGCGTCCGGATCTTTAAAGCGAGAGATGTCCGGGAAGTACAGCTGCAGGAAGTAAGAGGCACCAATGAACACCAGGCCGCCCAGCAGCGCAGTCAGCAGAATCGCACGCGGAATCACGCGCTCTGCGTCTTTGGTCTCTTCGGACAGAGAAGAAATACCGTCGAAGCCGAGGAACGAGAAGCACAGGATGGTCGCGCCGGTAATCATCGGCACCACGTGCGCGCCTTCAGACCAGAACGGACGGGTGCTGGTCAACGTACCTGCGCCTTCACCGTGCGCCACGCCATAGATGATCATCCCGACGATAACCGCCACGATGCCCATCTGCAGAATCACGATCAGGGTGTTGAAGTTGGCCACGGTCTTTATGCTGCGCAGGTTAGAGATGGTCATAAAGGCCACCAGCGCGACAACGAAGATCCACGACGGTACGGAAGGCACCAGCGCTTCAAAGTAAATTTTTGCCAGCAGAATGTTGATCATCGGCATGAACAGGTAGTCCAGCAGAGATGACCAGCCCACCATAAAGCCAACAGCCGGGCTAATGGATTTCTGAGCATAGGTGTACGCTGAGCCAGCGGACGGGAAACGGCGAACCAGTTTACCGTAGCTCAACGCCGTAAAGAGAATAGCGACCAGCGCAAAGGCATACGCCGTTGCAACGTGACCGTCAGTGAGGCCTGAAACGATACCAAACGTATCGAACAGCGTCATCGGCTGCATATAGGCGAGGCCCATCATGACAACCGGAATCAACGTAAGTGTTTTACGTAATTCCACGCGAGAGGTTTTTGGAGTAGCGTTATGCGACACAGGATTTCTCCTTAACGGTGAAAACCGCCGCGTAAGCAAAAGATTGCCCCATTTTCTGGATTCCTCAGCGACAACAACTGTCGGATTTTAGTAAGTATCTATCCGGTACGAAGCCCGGCCTCTTTGTTTTTAAATGGCGTTTGTTACATGCAAAAAAAATAACCGACGCCTTTTATATCGTCGGTTAATCTCATTTTTTTGCAGCGGCGCATTTTGCCCCATCTTTGGCATAAAAGGCAATAGATTCAGAAGCCGATCGCGCTTTTCTTTTTACTAAGCGGTTGATATTCCGCCCTCGGGCAAAGTGTAAACGGCAGCGATAGCACTATTTGCTAAAATCTCATCCCGCCACCACGCGCTGGCTAGCCCGGCGGTCTGTTCATTCCACCCTACCCACACCGATTCGCTGTTGGTTTGCGCCAGCACTTGTTTCTCCACCAGCGCACCACTTTCGATGAATCGCTGGGCCAGATAACGCGGGAGATAACCGCAGCCGAGCCCGCTGATTTGCAGCTCCAGCTTGGTTTTGAAGTCAAACACCGTGATGGCTTCCTGATCGTCGAGCAGCTGGGAAGAGACGGCACACTCCGGCAGAGAGCTGTCGCCCACCACAATCGCCCGACAGCCTTTTATCACGCGACGCGGAATGGGTTCGGGCTCCTGAGCCAGGGGATGATGCGGGGCCACCACAAACACCTGCTCGAGGGTGCCGATACGCGAAAAGCCAAAATCGCTCGACTGGGGCGGGTCGCGTAATGCGCCGACGATAATATCCGCCCTGCCCTGCGTTAATGCCTCCCAGGAGCCGCCAAGCACGCCGTTGATAAATTTGAGCCGGGTCACGCTGTGGCGCTGGTAAAAGGCTTCGATCAGCGGGGAGAGTAACGAGAAAGGAAAGGTATCATCCACGCCAATGACCAGCTCGTTTTCCCAGCCCTGATGGAGCTTCACCGCCTGCTTTTCCAGCTCGCGCACCGTGTGCAGCACTTCGCGCCCCTTTTCGAGCAGCATCTGGCCCGTTCGCGTGAAACGCGCGCGGTGTCCGCTGCGATCGAGCAGTTGAATATTGAGGTCACTTTCGAGTTTATGAACGGTGTAGCTTAGGGCCGAGGGGGTTTTGTAGAGCTTCGCCGACGCGGCGGCAAAGCTCCCCTCTTTTTCGAGTGCATCGAGGATAATGAGAACATCCAGCAGCGGTTTCATGTTCGCCCCCAAAAGGTGTGCGATAGAACCCGCTGGCGGGGTTATTCCATTGGCATTACCAGCGGATCGGGATATTGATACTCAAATCCCAGTTCACGACAAATACGATTGCCATCAATCACTTTGCCTTGCCCTTCCCCGGATGCGTCGCGAAACTGCGGCGGCTCAAGCCCAAGCTGTCGGGCCATCACAGGGTAAAACGTGCTTCGCGCCGGATGAGAGGGCGCACATATATTATAGATGTGCCCGCCCTTCGGAGCCTGCAACAGGAGCGTAATCGCGCCGATAACGTCTTCAAGATGGACAAGATTGACGCCATGTTGCCCGTTCGGTGCCGTTTTTCCGGCAAAGAAGCGACCGGGATGACGCTCCGGCCCGACTAAACCGGCCAGGCGCAAAATGTCGACCTGGGTGCCCGGCAAATTATGCAGCCAGTCTTCCAGCTCTTTCAGCACCCGACCGCTGGCGGTAACGGGCGTGCGCTCGGTACTCTCTTTCACCGTTCCTTCGACGTCGCCATACACCGACGTCGAACTGGTAAAGATAATGCGGGGGATATGATGGGCCAGCGCGCTGTCGACAATCTCCTGCACCGCCTGGCGGTAAAACTCCTCGCCCGGCCCGCTGCGCCTCGCGGGGAGCGTAATCACCAGCGCGTCGACGTTCATCAGGCTGTCGAGATCGTCCGTATCGCAAACCAGCTCCGGCTCCAGGCGTAACTCGACGCCCTCAATGCCGCACATCCGTGCGGCCTCGACGCCGTCCACCGTGGTTTTGCTGCCGGTCACCTGCCAGCCTCGCGCCGTTAACGACATCGCCAGCGGCATGCCTAACCATCCTAAACCGACAATTGCGACCTTCTTCATGCGTTTTCTCCTGGCTTTCACGCGTCTGACTTAAGGCTACGCCAGCAGTGCGGAACTGACAATTCATAGCATCAATATGAAATGAATTAATGATTAAAAAAAGCCCTTGCTTTACACCGTGAATGTGGTTTAGGTTAAAAGACATCAGATGCATAAGCATTCACAGAGAATTTATATGACACGCGTTCCTTTTAAAAACCACCATCATCACCATCATCCTGACTAGTCTTTCAGGCGATGTGTGCTGGAAGACATTCAGATCTTCCAGTGGTGCGAGAACGCAAGAGAGAGCCCCCGGAAGATCATCTTCCGGGGGCTTTTTTTTGGACCGTATCCAGACAGGGTAATAAGGACAACAGAATGTTAGATAACTCACGTTTACGCATAGCTATTCAAAAATCAGGCCGCCTGAGCGACGATTCACGCGAATTACTCTCCCGCTGCGGGATTAAAATTAACCTGCACACCCAGCGCCTGATTGCCCTCGCTGAAAATATGCCGATCGATATCCTGCGCGTTCGCGATGACGATATCCCGGGCCTGGTGATGGATGGCGTGGTTGACCTCGGCATCATCGGCGAAAACGTGCTGGAAGAAGAGCTGCTGACCCGCCGTGCGCAGGGCGAAGACCCGCGCTATTTCACCCTGCGTCGTCTCGATTTCGGCGGCTGCCGCCTGTCGCTCGCCACCGCCGTGGATGAAGCCTGGGACGGCCCGGCCGGTCTGAACGGCAAGCGCATTGCCACCTCTTACCCTCACCTGCTCAAGCGTTACCTCGATCAGAAAGGCGTGCAGTTTAAATCCTGTCTGCTGAACGGCTCTGTAGAAGTGGCCCCGCGTGCGGGTCTGGCCGACGCCATCTGCGATCTGGTCTCGACCGGCGCAACGCTCGAAGCCAACGGTCTGCGTGAAGTGGAAGTGATTTATCGCTCCAAAGCCTGCCTGATCCAGCGCGACGGCGACATGCCGGAGGCCAAACAGCAGCTGATCGATCGCCTGCTGACCCGTATTCAGGGGGTGATTCAGGCGCGCGAATCGAAATACATCATGATGCACGCTCCGACCGAACGTCTCGATGAAGTCATTGCCCTGCTGCCAGGCGCGGAACGTCCAACCATTCTGCCGCTAGCGGGCGACCAGCAGCGCGTGGCGATGCACATGGTCAGCAGCGAAACCCTGTTCTGGGAAACGATGGAAAAACTGAAAGCGCTGGGCGCCAGCTCCATTCTGGTGCTGCCGATTGAGAAGATGATGGAATAATTCTGTGCAACGTTGCCCGGTGGCGCCCACGCTGACCGGGCCTACAAGACCCGTAGGCCGGATAAGCGAAGCGCATCCGGCAAGAAAGGAAGACGATCATGAGCTTTAACACCATCATCGACTGGAACACCTGCAGCACTGAACAACAACGTGCACTACTGATGCGCCCGGCTATTTCCGCCTCAGAGAGCATCACCCGCACCGTGGCGGAGATCCTGGACACCGTGAAAGCCCGGGGTGACGACGCCCTGCGCGAGTACAGCGCAAAGTTTGATAAGACCGACGTCGGCGCACTGAAAGTGACGGCGCAAGAAATTGATGACGCCTGCGAACGTCTTGGTGACGACATCAAACAGGCGATGGCCGTGGCGGTGAAAAACATCGACACCTTCCACACTGCGCAGCAACTGCAGGTGGTGGATGTCGAAACCCTGCCCGGCGTGCGCTGCCAGCAGGTGACGCGCCCGGTGGCCTCCGTCGGTCTCTATATTCCCGGCGGTTCTGCTCCGCTGTTCTCAACGGTTCTGATGCTGGCAACCCCGGCGCGTATCGCCGGTTGTCAGAAAGTGGTGCTCTGCTCCCCACCGCCGATTGCCGATGAAATCCTCTATGCCGCAAAACTGTGTGGCGTACAGGAGGTCTTTAAAGTCGGCGGCGCGCAGGCCATTTCCGCCCTCGCCTTTGGCACCGAATCCGTGCCAAAAGTCGATAAAATTTTTGGGCCGGGCAACGCGTATGTTACCGAAGCCAAGCGCCAGGTCAGCCAGCGTCTGGACGGTGCGGCGATTGATATGCCAGCCGGTCCATCGGAAGTGCTGGTGATTGCCGACAGCGGCGCGACGCCGGACTTTGTGGCCTCCGACTTGCTCTCGCAGGCCGAGCACGGCCCTGATTCCCAGGTGATTCTCCTGACGCCAGACGCCGACATGGCAAAACGCGTGGGTGAAGCCGTCGAGCGCCAGCTGGCAGAACTCCCGCGTGCCGAGACGGCGCGCCAGGCCTTGTCTGCCAGCCGTCTGATTGTGGCGGAAACGCTTGAGCAATGCATCGCGATTTCCAACCAGTACGGCCCCGAGCACCTGATCATCCAGACCCGCGACGCGCGTTCTCTGGTCGACAGCATTACCAGTGCCGGTTCGGTGTTCCTCGGTGATTGGTCGCCGGAATCCGCGGGCGATTACGCCTCCGGCACTAACCACGTGCTGCCGACCTACGGCTACACCGCGACCTGTTCCAGCCTCGGGCTCGCGGATTTTCAGAAGCGCATGACCGTGCAGGAGCTGTCCCGCGAAGGTTTTGCCGCCCTCGCCTCCACCATCGAAACGCTGGCCGCCGCCGAACGCCTGACCGCCCACAAAAACGCCGTAACGCTGCGCGTTGCCGCCCTGAAGGAGCAAGCATGAGCATTGAAGAATTAGCCCGCGAAAACGTTCGTCGACTGACGCCCTATCAATCTGCTCGCCGCCTGGGCGGTAACGGTGATGTGTGGCTGAATGCCAACGAATTCCCGACGGCGGTCGCCTTCGAGCTGTCGCAGCAGACCCTGAACCGTTACCCGGAGTGCCAGCCAGTCGCAGTGATTGAAAATTATGCCCAGTATGCCGGGGTGAAACCTGAGCAGGTTCTGGTCAGCCGTGGGGCAGACGAAGGCATTGAGCTGCTGATCCGCGCCTTCTGCGAGCCGGGCAAAGACGCCGTGCTTTACTGTCAGCCGACCTATGGCATGTACAGCGTCAGCGCCGAAACCTTTGGCGTGGAGTGTCGCAACATTTTGTCTCTGGATGACTGGCAGCTCGACCTCCCGACCATTGCCGAGAATCTTGACGGCGTAAAAGTGATTTTCGTCTGCAGCCCGAACAACCCGACCGGACAAATCATCAATCCGCAGGATATCCGCACCCTGCTGGAGATGACGCGCGGCAAAGCGCTGGTTGTCGCCGATGAGGCCTATATTGAGTTTTGTCCGCAGGCGACGCTCGCGGGCTGGCTGGAAGAGTATCCGAACCTGGTGGTGCTGCGCACGCTGTCGAAAGCCTTTGCGCTGGCCGGTCTGCGCTGCGGATTCACGCTGGCCAATAAAGAAGTCATCGATCTGCTGATGAAAGTTATCGCCCCGTATCCGCTCTCGACGCCGGTCGCCGACATCGCCGCCCAGGCGCTGGCTCCGCAGGGTATCAATGCGATGCGCGAGCGTGTGGCGCAGATTCTGGTGGAACGTCAGTATCTGGTCACGGCCCTGAAAACGCTGCCGTGCGTAGAGCAGGTCTTTGACTCGGAAACCAATTACATCCTGGTGCGCTTCACCGCCTCCAGCGCCGTATTTAAATCTTTGTGGGATCAGGGCATTATCTTACGAGACCAAAACAAACAACCTTCCCTGAGCGGCTGTTTACGCATTACCGTGGGCACCCGGGAAGAGAGTCAGCGCGTGATTGACGCCCTGAAAGCGGAGAAAGTATGAGCCAGAAGACCCTTTTTATCGATCGCGACGGCACCATTATTGCTGAGCCCCCGAGTGATTATCAGGTCGATCGATTCGACAAACTGGCTTTTGAAGCTGACGTGATCCCGGTTCTGCTCAAGCTGCAAAAAGCGGGCTACAAACTGGTGATGATCACCAATCAGGACGGACTGGGCACCGACAGCTTCCCGCAGGCCGATTTTGACGGCCCGCACAACCTGATGATGCAGATCCTCACATCACAGGGCATCACCTTTGACGAGGTGCTGATCTGCCCGCACCTGCCGGCGGACAACTGCGACTGCCGCAAACCGAAAGTGAAGCTGGTCGAGCCGTATCTTGCCGAAGGCGTGCTGGATAAATCCAACAGCTACGTGATTGGCGATCGCGCCACCGATATTCAGCTCGCTGAAAACATGGGCATTCAGGGTCTGCGTTTTAACCGCAACGAACTGAACTGGGCGATGATTGGCGAGCAACTGACGAAGCGCGACCGTTACTCCCACGTCGAGCGCAACACCAAAGAGACGCAGATTGATGTCAAAGTGTGGCTGGACCGCGAAGGCGGCAGCAAAATCCACACCGGCGTCGGCTTCTTCGATCACATGCTGGAGCAGATCTCGACCCACGGCGGATTCCGTATGGAGATCAACGTGAAAGGCGATCTTTACATCGACGATCACCACACCGTGGAAGATACCGGCCTGGCGCTGGGCGAAGCCCTGAAACTGGCTCTCGGCGATAAGCGCGGCATCAACCGTTTTGGCTTTGTGCTGCCGATGGACGAATGTCTGGCCCGCTGCGCACTGGATATTTCCGGTCGCCCGCACCTGGAATACAAAGCTGATTTTACCTATCAGCGCGTTGGCGACCTGAGCACCGAGATGGTCGAGCACTTCTTCCGCTCGCTCTCTTACACCATGGGCGTGACGCTGCACCTGAAAACCAAGGGCAAAAACGATCACCACCGCGTTGAAAGCCTGTTCAAAGTCTTTGGCCGCACGCTTCGCCAGGCGATCCGCGTGGAGGGCGATACCCTGCCTTCGTCAAAAGGAGTGTTGTGATGAACGTGGTGATTCTGGATACCGGATGCGCCAACCTCAACTCGGTGAAATCGGCCATCGCCCGGCACGGCTACGATCCTATCGTCAGCCGTGACCCTGACGTGGTGCTGCGAGCCGACAAACTCTTTTTACCGGGCGTCGGCACCGCACAGGCGGCGATGGATCAGATCCACGAACGTGAGCTGGTCGAGCTTATTAAGGCCTGCACCCAGCCGGTGCTGGGCATTTGCCTGGGGATGCAGATCCTCGGGCGTCGCAGCGAAGAGAGCAACGGCGTGGACCTGTTGGGCATCATCGAAGAAGACGTGCCGAAGATGACCGATTTTGGTCTGCCGCTGCCGCACATGGGCTGGAACCGCGTGTATCCGAAAGCGGGTGACCGCCTGTTCCGCGGCATCGAAGACGGGTCTTACTTCTACTTCGTACACAGCTACGCCATGCCGCTGAACCCGTACACCATCGCCCAATGCAATTACGGCGAGCCGTTCACGGCTGCGGTCAATAAAGATAACTTCTTTGGCGTGCAGTTCCACCCGGAGCGCTCGGGTGCGGCGGGCGCACAGCTGCTGAAAAACTTCCTGGAGATGTGATGATCATTCCCGCATTAGATTTAATTGACGGCACCGTTGTCCGTCTCCATCAGGGCGATTACGGCCAGCAGCGCGATTACGGTAGCGATCCTCTCCCGCGTTTGCAGGATTATGCGGCCCAGGGCGCAGAAGTGCTGCATCTGGTCGATCTCACGGGCGCGAAAGACCCGGTGAAACGTCAAATATCCCTGCTAAAAACTCTGGTCGCGGGCGTGAACGTCCCGGTACAGGTGGGCGGCGGAGTGCGCACGGAAGAGGATGTTGCCGCCCTGCTGGAAGCGGGCGTGGCGCGCGTGGTGGTCGGCTCGACGGCGGTGAAAGACCCGGAACAGGTCAAAGGCTGGTTCCGCCGCTTTGGTGCCGACGCGCTGGTGCTGGCACTCGACGTGCGCATTGACGAGCAAGGCAATAAGCAGGTGGCGGTCAGCGGCTGGCAGGAAAACTCCGGCGTGACGCTGGAAGAGCTGGTCGAGATCTACCTCCCCGTCGGGCTGAAACATGTGCTGTGTACGGATATCTCCCGCGATGGCACGCTGGCGGGCTCTAACGTCTCGCTGTATCAGGAGGTGTGCGCCCGTTATCCGCAGGTGGCGTTCCAGTCCTCGGGCGGCATTGGTGATTTGGCGGATATCGCCGCCCTGCGCGGGACTGGCGTGCGCGGCGTGATCGTGGGACGTGCTTTACTGGAAGAGAAGTTTACTGTGACGGAGGCGATTCAATGCTGGCAAAACGGATAATCCCGTGTCTGGACGTGCGCGACGGCCAGGTGGTGAAAGGCGTGCAGTTCCGCAATCACGAAATCATCGGCGATATCGTGCCGCTGGCTAAACGCTACGCTGACGAAGGCGCCGACGAACTGGTGTTTTACGATATCACCGCCTCCAGCGATGGTCGCGTGGTGGATAAGAGCTGGGTCGAGCGCGTGGCGGAAGTGATCGATATTCCGTTTTGCGTGGCGGGGGGGATTAAATCGGCGGAAGACGCTGCGCAGATCCTCTCCTTCGGCGCGGACAAGATCTCCATCAACTCCCCTGCCCTGGCGGACCCGGAGCTGATCACCCGTCTGGCGGATCGCTTTGGCGTGCAGTGCATTGTGGTCGGGATTGATACCTGGTATGACGCCGCCACCGGCAAGTATCACGTCAATCAATATACCGGCGACGAAAACCGCACCCGCGTGACCCAATGGGAGACCCTGGACTGGGTGCAGGAAGTGCAAAAACGCGGCGCGGGTGAAATCGTACTGAACATGATGAACCAGGACGGCGTGCGTAACGGCTATGACCTGGAGCAGCTGAAAAAAGTGCGCGCCGTATGCCGCGTACCGATGATTGCCTCCGGCGGCGCGGGAACCATGGAACACTTTCTGGAGGCCTTCCGCGACGCGGATGTCGACGGGGCGCTGGCCGCCTCCGTGTTCCACAAGCAGATTATTAATATTGGCGAGTTAAAAACGTTCCTGGTCAATCAGGGCGTGGAGATTAGGGTATGTTAACTGAACAACAACGGGCGCAGCTGGACTGGGAAAAAACGGACGGATTATTGCCGGTGGTTGTGCAACATGCGGTTTCCGGCGAAGTGCTGATGCTGGGGTATATGAACCAGGATGCGCTGAACACCACGCTTGAAAGCGGGAAAGTGACCTTTTTCTCGCGCACTAAACAGCGCCTGTGGACTAAGGGCGAATCGTCCGGCCATTTCCTCAATGTGGTGAGCATTACCCCTGACTGTGATAACGACACCCTGCTGGTGCTGGCAAACCCGATCGGGCCAACCTGCCACCTGGGCACCAGCAGCTGTTTCGGCGACGCGAGCCACCAGTGGCTGTTCCTGTATCAGCTCGAGCAACTGCTGGCAGAGCGCAAAACCGCTGACCCGGAGAGTTCATACACCGCGAAACTCTACGCGAGTGGGACCAAACGTATCGCGCAGAAAGTCGGTGAAGAAGGCGTTGAAACTGCGCTGGCCGCGACGGTGCACGATCGCGATGAGCTGACCAATGAGGCGTCGGATTTGATGTATCACCTGCTGGTGTTGCTCCAGGATCAGGAGCTGGATTTAACGGCGGTGATTGAGAATTTGCGTAAGCGGCACAAATAAAAAAAGACCGGGGAGACCCGGTCTTTTTTTAGTCTGACGATCAGGCTCTTGGCTTGTAGTTACGCAGCGCGTTACGCCCCAGCACCACACCGGAACCGATAATCCCGCCCAGCAGCACGGCCAGAATCAGCGTAATCGCTTTCTTCGGGCTGTCGCGACGGATAGGGAGATTGGGCTTCATCACATAGCGATAGGCATGGATGGTGGCCGGGTCAACATTCAGATTCTGAATATCCAGCAAGTTCTGTTTGGTCTGATAATAGGCCTGGGAGAAGACCAGCGGACGCGTCGACTCGTGTTCAATCATTGAGCTCAGCGCTTCGCTGCCCAACAGGAACATGGTGTCCTGGGTGACGTCCTGTGTTTGCTGAATCTGTGGAGCGGTAATTTTTGCCGCCTGGGCAAATTTCAGCGCTTCGGTGATTTGCTTGATACGCAGATCTTTTTGCTCCTGGGAGACTTTCTCCTGGTTTTCCAGGGAGTCATTCAGCGTGGTGATCTGCTGTTTGATATTGTCTTTAAGGTCAACATCCAGTTCTTTGGCCGTCTGTTCATCAATCTGTTGAATGTACTGCGCCAGCTGTTTTTGTGCGGCTTCTGCCGAATCGCCCACATAGGTGACATTTAAAGGTAAAGGTTGCCCTTTTACCGCGGCATCAATGGTCAGCTTTTCAGGTGCCTCCTGATTATCCAGGGACTGAGCCAACGCTGAGAATGCGGAGTTAAAGCGCCCGATGACGCGCAGCTGAGTATCGTTCATCGACGGTGCGGCGGAACCATAAAGAATATTCAGGGCGTTAGTATAGGTGGCAATTTGCGCGGCATCAGGCTGAGTGATGATCGCGGTAGAGGTCCATTTCTCTTTCGCAGTAGCAACATAAACACCAGCAAGCACAATCGCGATGGCAACAAATGCAGCAATCGTCCACTTCCCACGCCACAATTGCATTACTAAATCAATTAAATCAATCTGCTCCGGGTCATTTCGACTGCTGACCTCATTATTGCTGTACTGGGACATACAATCCTTAACGAAAGAATAGACAAAAATATTATTTAGCTAGTGTATCGCTTGTTGGCAATTTTTCTATAAGAATCCTGTGAGTTATCTGCTGACTGGCGAAGTTTTGCTTACTTAGCGCTTAGGGGTATGATGTGCGTCATAGGTTTTAGGCTAAACAGAAAGCGATTTTTTGATTATACAGAGGATGAATATGAAATTTCTGGTCACCGGTGCAGCAGGTTTTATCGGCTCGAACGTCAGCAAGCGACTTCTGGACGCCGGGCACGTGGTTGTCGGGATTGACAATCTCAATGACTATTACGATGTGAACCTGAAGCAGGCGCGTCTGGATCTGCTGACATCCGGGAATTTCACTTTCCATAAACTCGATCTCGCCGATCGCGAAGGGATGGCCGCGCTGTTTGCCGACGAGAAGTTTGACCGCGTGATCCACCTGGCCGCCCAGGCTGGCGTACGCTACTCGCTGGAAAACCCACATGCTTACGCGGACGCGAACCTTATCGGTCATCTGAACGTGCTCGAAGGCTGCCGCCACAATAAGGTTCAGCACCTGCTGTATGCCTCTTCCAGCTCCGTTTATGGCCTGAATCGCAAAATGCCCTTCTCCACCGACGATTCCGTAGACCACCCGGTGTCCCTGTATGCGGCGACCAAGAAAGCCAACGAGCTGATGTCGCACACCTACTCGCATCTCTATAATCTGCCAACGACTGGCCTGCGTTTCTTTACGGTTTATGGCCCGTGGGGCCGTCCGGATATGGCGCTGTTCAAGTTCACCAAAGCGATGCTCGAAGGCAAAAGCATTGACGTGTATAACTACGGCAAGATGAAGCGCGATTTCACCTACATCGATGACATCGCCGAAGCCATTATCCGTCTGCAGGATGTTATCCCGCAGGCCGACACCAACTGGACCGTGGAAACAGGCTCACCAGCAACCAGCTCCGCTCCGTATCGCGTCTACAACATCGGCAACAGCTCGCCTGTTGAACTGATGGATTACATCACGGCGCTGGAAGAAGCGTTAGGCATCGAAGCGGACAAAAATATGATGCCGATTCAGCCGGGTGATGTACTGGAAACCAGCGCAGATACCAAAGCGCTGTATGAGGTGATTGGTTTTAAACCTCAGACTTCCGTTAAAGAAGGCGTGAAGAACTTCGTCGACTGGTATCGCGATTTCTACAAGGCCTAAAAACGACAATGCCCGGCGATGCCGGGCATTTTCTTAATGAGCTTAACAAGAAAGCTTAATCACTTCCGAACAGATCGCGGGTATAGACTTTATCCGCCACATCCGCCAGCTCTTCCGCCATACGGTTTGAAATAATCACGTCGGCTTCTTGCTTAAAGGCATCAAGATCGCGAATCACGCGCGAGTGGAAGAACTCATCTTCTTTCATCGCCGGTTCAAAGATGATGACCTGAACACCCTTCGCCTTGATACGCTTCATAATCCCCTGGATAGAGGACGCGCGGAAGTTATCTGAACCGCTCTTCATGATGAGACGATACACGCCCACGACTTTTGGCTGCCGCGCCAGAATGGAGTCAGAGATAAAGTCTTTGCGCGTGCGGTTGGCTTCAACAATCGCGGAAATCAGGTTGTTCGGCACCGCCTGGTAGTTTGCCAGCAGCTGTTTGGTGTCTTTTGGCAGGCAGTAACCGCCGTAGCCGAAGGACGGGTTGTTGTAGTGATTCCCGATACGCGGATCCAGGCAAACACCTTCGATAATCTGTTTGGTGTTGAGTCCCAGACTTTCTGCGTAGCTGTCCAGTTCGTTGAAGAAGGCGACACGCATCGCCAGATAGGTATTGGCGAAAAGCTTGATGGCCTCAGCTTCAGTGGTATCGGTGAACAGCACATCAATATCTTTCTTAATCGCTCCCTCCTGCAACAGCGCCGCAAAGCGCTCCGCACGTTCGGAACGCTCACCAATAACAATACGCGATGGATACAGGTTGTCGTAAAGCGCCTTGCCCTCACGCAGGAATTCTGGAGAGAAGATCACGTTATCAATGCCCAGTTTTTCTTTAATCGACTGGGTGAAGCCGACCGGGATAGTTGATTTGATGATCATCACTGCGCTTGGGTTGAGAGCGACAACATCTCTGATGACGGCCTCGACGCTGGAGGTATTGAAGTAGTTCGTTTTAGGATCGTAATCCGTTGGGGTGGCGATAATCACATAATCTGCACCGCGATAAGCATCTTCTTTATCGGTTGTTGCGCGGAAGTTGAGCGGCTTATGGGCCAGGTATTCCTCGATCTCTTTATCGGCAATCGGAGAGATCTTCTGATTAAGCATATCCACTTTGGCCTGCACGATATCCAGCGCGACCACTTCATGGTTTTGCGCAATCAGAATACCGTTTGAGAGACCGACATAGCCTGTTCCGGAGATTGTAATTTTCATTCGTTCAACTTCTTCAAGTATGAGTGTCAGGAGGCGGTACAGCGCCACCGCAGTAAACAACTGTTGAGGTTTTTACCTCTTATGTTTATGCACTGTCAAGGCAAAGCCCTTGCTAGCGGAGCGGGATAAAAGCGTGAATTATTCTGCCATTTCCGCAGGAGGCTGTACAAAGCGAGAAGACATGGGGAAAGGAGCAATAAAAAAGCCCGGTAACAATAGCCGGGCCTTGCTATCAGACTGAGTTAAATCAGATTAATCCAGCCATTCGGTGTGGAACACACCTTCTTTATCGGTACGCTTATAAGTGTGCGCGCCGAAGTAGTCACGCTGTGCCTGAATCAGGTTAGCAGGCAGCACCGCTGCACGGTAGCTATCGTAGTAAGCCACAGCGGCAGAGAAGGTTGGAACCGGAATACCATTCTGAACCGCGTAAGCCACAACATCACGCAGCGCCTGCTGGTAATCGTCAGCGATTTGCTTGAAGTACGGTGCCAGCAGCAGGTTCGCGATATCCGCATTCTGCGCATAAGCGTCAGTGATTTTCTGCAGGAACTGAGCACGGATGATGCAGCCTGCGCGGAAGATCTTGGCGATCTCACCGTAGTTCAGATCCCAGTTGTTTTCGTCAGACGCGGCACGCAGCTGAGAGAAGCCCTGTGCGTAGGAGACGATTTTACCGAGGTACAGTGCGCGACGGACTTTCTCGATGAACTCCGCTTTGTCACCGGCAGGTTTAGCCTGCGGGCCTGACAGCACTTTCGATGCGGCAACGCGCTGCTCTTTCAGAGAAGAGATGTAGCGCGCGAACACGGATTCCGTGATCAGAGACAGCGGCTCACCAAGATCCAGGGAGCTCTGGCTGGTCCATTTCCCGGTACCTTTGTTGGCCGCTTCATCCAGAATCACATCAACCAGGTATTTACCCTCTTCGTCTTTCTTGGTGAAGATGTCTTTGGTGATGTCGATCAGGTAGCTGTTCAGCTCGCCGGTGTTCCACTCGGTGAAGGTCTGCGCCAGCTCTTCGTTGGACAGATTCAGGCCGCCTTTCAGCAGAGAATAGGCTTCAGCAATCAGCTGCATGTCGCCGTATTCGATACCGTTGTGAACCATTTTCACGTAATGACCCGCACCATCCGGACCGATATAGGTCACGCACGGCTCGCCATCTTCAGCAACAGCGGCGATTTTAGTCAGGATCGGAGCAACCAGCTCGTACGCTTCTTTCTGACCGCCAGGCATGATAGATGGGCCTTTCAGGGCGCCCTCTTCACCGCCAGACACACCGGTACCGATGAAGTTGAAACCTTCAGCGGAGAGTTCACGGTTACGACGAATGGTGTCGTGGAAGAAGGTATTGCCGCCATCAATGATGATGTCGCCTTTATCCAGATACGGCTTCAGGGAATCGATGGCAGCATCAGTGCCAGCGCCTGCTTTCACCATTAACAGGATACGACGCGGCGTTTCCAGGGATTCAACAAACTCCTGCACCGTATAGAAGGGAACCAGCTTCTTGCCAGGGTTCTCGGCAATTACTTCTTCGGTTTTTTCACGGGAACGGTTGAAAACGGAGACGGTATAACCACGGCTTTCGATGTTGAGCGCCAGGTTGCGCCCCATCACTGCCATACCGACAACGCCGATCTGTTGTTTGGACATTACATACTCCTGTCAGGTGTGGTCACCGCGTACATTCACAGTGACATTAATACATATTATATTATCAGATCTTTCGTACGAGTAAATGCTTATAAATAAGTCATGCTTATTATTTATTACAAAAATGAGGAATGAGCCATATTAAAAATATGGTATCAATGGTCTTTTAACTGCTGATAAAGTCTTTCGTGAGAAATTGCTACTTGATTTGGAGATAGCAAGTCATAAGTCGATTTCGCAATAATTTTTAATATCGTATCATCGCCCACGATCTTAACACTTATATTTGCAAGAGCACTATCTATAGACACCTGATCAATATCACGCAATATATGTATACTTTCAGCATGCAGCTTATTTTTTAACTCCAAAAAAACAGGTACATCATTTGTGATAACATACATTTCAGATGCGAGCGCTTCAGCAACTGAGAGGCAAAAGCCTTCAGTTTGAGAAAAATGTATTAGACAGTTGGCTTTCTTATAATAATTATGCACATCCTCAACTCTACCCGTGAAGTTGAATCTTTTATCACCTACAACTAATTCTTTACAATCTGATAGCAAAGGACCATCACCAATACCTATAAATTGGAAATCGAACCGACTATTCATCAGATGAACAATTATTTTCATGGGATTTTTTAACTTAGAAAAATGGCCGCAGTAAGCAATCACTAAATTTGAACATTTCTCTTTCTTGCTGTCGAAAAAAACATTTCTTACTGGATTATAAATCACATGAGTATTACTTCTGCCTACGCTTTTCTGTACTGTCTCTGAGATACAGATTATTTTATCAAAGAAAAACATCAGGAATTTATGCACAGAAAGTAAAAGCCTTCCCTTCAAAGCGCCGTAACGAATACAATAATCCTCTTCTGGAATGTTATGCACCGTTGTAATATATTTTGTCTTCTTCGAGAGTGATAATATTTTCAATCCTGCATTGAGTAAGTCAGGAATAAAACAATGACTGTGTATAATATCAGGATTCAAATTCAAAATTTCATTGCGTAATCTTTTTAGTTTAGTTAGCAATGATGACTTTTCAATGCTTACGACCTGAACCTTCCGAAGGAAAGGGAAGTGTTCTTGAAGAGGTATTCCGCCCTTGATAAAAAAAACTGAAACGTCATGACCCAAAAGGTATAACTGTTCAGCATTTGTTAACGCAACAATGTTTGGGCCTGATAAGACAGATTTATTTAGAATGTATACTATTTTCATTGTTATTTTCTTTTTTTAAATTCTGAAGTAATAGACCATAAACCAAAGAGTGATAGACCTATTGCTAATGAATGGAATTTATAAAAATACATTGCATTACCAAAAAAACCTATAATTAAGAACGATAGGAATATAAATTTCTCTTGTTTTCCTTTACTAGTAATCCACCATGTAAAAAAGAATAATGCTCCAAAAAAAAGATAAGGTATACCGAGTTCAATACCAATGCTGAGGAAAATATTGTGAGCAGGGAAATCAATACCTGTCAAAGAGTTAAGGATATTGTTTTGCATCCCCAAACCATATCCTAAAGGATTGATTTGAATGCTTTCAATTGCGGCACCATACAACTCATCTCTTCCGGATGTATAAACTCTATATTCAGCAAGATTGGAATAAATTTGCATTAGAATTGGCGACAAAACTAGTGAAACACAAAAAAATGAAATTACAATCAATGCGTTGAACTTATTTTTTCTATAAAACTCAATTCCAAAAAAAATCAAAACAGCAAGTATATCGCCCTTTGAAATCAATAGAAACGAAGGAGCGAGAAAGATGTATGATAGTTTTGAATATCTCTTAAAGTTACATCTTATTATAAAAAATGCAATTAGGAAGAACGAACCCAATGTATTTACATGGACTGTAAATGGGATATCATCATTATATTGAAATATATCCTTTGCAAAGTAAACGCCACGCGACACAAATGATGCGAGATTTATTTTTGAGAAATAATAAAGGAAGAAAATAAAAATTGAAATACTTGCCGCTAGTACATAGCCTTTAAAAAAATAGATTAATTTAAATGGGGAGTTTTTAATAATTACGAGGAAAGTCGCAATCAAGAGCGATTGAATTATACGAGAAATTACAGTATAAGCTGAATCTCCCAAGAATTCATCTGTTGCAGATATTCCTTTGTAAAAAGACAAAAGTGAAAAGAATAGAGTCACTCCTACAAAAATAATATAAGTCCATGAAATCCTGATCTTCTCATTATTTTTTAAAATTAAAATAGGTAGCAATGTAATTATTATAAATAGAAGTACATCATCAATTTTTAAACCGCCCGGGAGAACATTTAAAAATGTTAAGGGTAATGCAAAAAAAAAACCATAGAAGTACATTAAGAAATTCATTAGCGAAACCTCTTGTAGCAGTATTTTTTAATGCTAACAGGCGCCAGTCGTAGCATAATCAGCCCCAATACATAAGCGTAACTCTTGAAACTTCTTTTCTTCAACTTATTAATCGCATAAAATCTGCTTTTGATTTCGTTGAATACCTTAGACAACCCGCGCCGATTATAAAATTCATCATTAACTCTAAAATATAGATGCGGGTATTGTATATTGTGAAACTTATAGCCTTGACTTAATAAATTAACCCAGAGATAGTAATCTTGAGTATTCATTAATTTTTTATCATATTCTAGCGCAGAAATTAAATCACCACGAAACATTACTGTAGGATGTATAAATGGCGAGCGCTTTATTACAACATCGATTATGTCATTATGTGTTTCAGGCATAACCTTATGGAACAATTCATTACCGTTACTATCTATTTCAATGCAATTAGTGCCCACAACAGATATTTCAGAGTTATGGTCCAGAAATTCAACTTGAGATTGAAATCGTTCTTCTCTAGAGAGGTCATCAGAGTCCATTCTAGCAATGTAACCATAGTTATAACTTTGTATTTTACTTAATAAAAAATTCAAACCGAATGCTAATCCTTTTCTTTCATTTCCATAGAAAGTAAAAAAGTTATCTTTACTCTGGTATTGTTCGATCGCCTTTATTAAGCTCTCATTTTTGACAGCATCAACATATAAATATATATCAAAAAGTTTATACGTTTGTAAGAATAAACTATCCATTGCTTGTTTGAAAATACTTGCTTCGTCACCGTCATATACTGCTGCAATTACCGCTATTGTTTTAATCTTATCTGACATTTTCAAACCTTTGAAACATCGAGTTTATTTTTTATATATTTAGATTTAACCTTGGCATTCAATGCATTAAGGTAACCGGGCTTAAACATTACATTGATAATCAGGAGAACAGATCTTGAAAGAAATGTTCTATTATTCTTAAAAAGATCAACAATACGGGGATAGACAATTCGCCAAATTTTACGTCGGTAATAAGCTAAAGTATAGGGCGGAATATTTGAAACTATCTTATCTTCCAGTTTGAGTATATCACTCAGAAAATTTAAATTGATTATGTTTTTTCTTGAGCGACTAACAGATTCTTCAACGCGGTATAAAACTGTGACTTTATCTACGAAATCTATTTTTACACCATATTCTGTGATTTTGAACCATAATGGATAATCCTCCATTAAGAAGAAATCCCGATCTAAAAAAGCAATTTCCTCTAAAAGACTTTTTTGAATAAATAAAGATGGAGTGGCAGAGAAGCTCGAATTTATTAAATGTTGTTTTTGTTTCTCAAGATCTCCTTTTAGTATCTTAACTTGAAATTCAGGTGGCAGAAGATCACCTTTTGTCAACGCTCCATTTCTTTCATGAAAAGTTTGAATATATGATAAATATACACGCCCAACTTTTCCAAAAGCAGTAGAATAAAATGTATCTATGCATTCCGGAAGCAATATATCATCACCTGCAATAATTTTAATCCATTCGCCATCAGCTTGCCTATAAGCATTGTCTAAATTAGAAACTATGCCTAGATTTTGGGAATGGGTGATTTCTTTGACCGAGAAAAAATTACGCTTATTTTTTATAACCCATGAAGAAACTATTTCAACTGTGTTGTCAGACGATGCATCATCACTGATGACCAACTCAATAAGATGAGTATCATAGGTTTGCTTGAGAATACTTTCTAATGTAGATATCACTGTCGAGCTTGAATTATATGTAAGAACTATAACTGAAACTGAAGCAGAATTTGTAGTATTCAATCTATTAAATCCTTAGTCCTTTAAAATTCTTTTCAAATTAAGAATAATAAATGTTACATAAAAGGTATAATTCAATATATAAGCGTAAAAAACACCTTTAAGGCCATAAGTGTTTATGAAAAAATAGCTTAATGATATAAACAACAACGAAGATAGAACTTCAGTGGTTATATACCATTTGACTTTTCCTTTAGAGAGAAGAGGATAAGCAAATAACCACGCAAAAATCTTTATGAAATCGCCGATTAATTGAAGATGGAATAAATTTAAAGACTGAGTAAAATCACTGGTAAATAATATACGTACTATATATTCGCGGAGAAGATAAATTGTCACTCCCATTAACGCCACTAAGGGAAGTATTACTTTGGCTGTTGAGAAAATTTCTGTTCGAATTTGTGAATAGGTAGTCAGAGTAGACAATTTTGGCAAAAAATACGTACCCAAAGCTAATGTGACGACACCTAAATATGCTTCAGAAATTTTCCACACTGCCTGCCATTGACCTGTTGAATTCCAACCAACATCATGAACTAATATTTTCCTAATAATAAGTAAGCTTAATGGCAAACAAATAGCGCTTGTTAGTGCCATCAGCATATAATGAGATATGTCCTTAACGTGTTGTAATGATGTTTTACCAAACCAAAATTGCAATTTAACCCATGGTAAACGAATACAAATAATTAATGAAACCAAACCAATAAGACCACTTTGTAAGGCTACTGCCAATAAACCACCATAGATATTATATTTAATTATCAAAAATGTCATTACAGTAGTAGATATTACTACAGATACCATCCCTATCGAAATAAAACGCTTGTAGTTTTGTTGCCCATTTGTAACCGAGTTTATTAAAGTTCCTATTGCTGTCAACGGGAGGACAAATGCAGTGATAATGATTATTGAATTATATTGACTATTATTGAATAGCAATAAGGATATTTCATTTGAAAAACAGAAGGATATGCTAATAATGATTAATGCTATAGCAATCACCCATAACATACTTGCCCTCCACCATAAAGAGCAAGTAAGGTAATTATCATTCTGATGATTTTGAGCAGTATATCTTATGACTCCTGCTCCAGCGGGTGAATTAACAAGGCCATTGAACAATGCAACGACGTTTTGAATTTGCCCAAGCATAGCCAAACCACTTGGACCGACGTATATTGCAACGACTTTACCCACTAAAAAACCCGCGCCCATTTTTAATAAGGTAAGTAGCCCTGTTAAGGAAGTTACAGCCAGCAATCGTTTCATGATCTAAAAGCGTTGACTACATGAATCACTTTATTCACTGCAAAATCATCCATAGTAGGATCGATTGGTAGCGAAAGAACCATTTCATGTATTTTCTCGGTCAAGGGCAATTTCAAATCATTCATTTCTGCATATGCTTTTTGTTTGTGTGGAGGTATAGGATAATGAATCAAATTGTGGACATCATGAGCAAAAAGATGTTTTTGAAGAGCTTCTCGATGAGTTGTTTTTATAACGAATAAATGCCACACATGACTTTCTGAATTACAAGCTTTAGGTAATTCAACAAGATCATTTTTTATTTCAGCAAGATACTTTTCTGCTATACGTTTTCGAGACGTGTTTTCTTCATTTAAATATGGTAATTTCACGCGCAAAACTGCGGCCTGAATTTCATCCAAACGACTATTCACTCCCTGATAGATATTTTCATATTTTTTATGAGAGCCGTAGTTACGCAGTGCAAAGATTGTATTTGCCAGTTCTTCATCACTGGTGGTAATTGCACCTGCATCACCCAGTGCTCCAAGATTTTTTCCTGGATAAAAGCTGAATGCTGCAGCATGGCCCCAATTACCAGCTTTGATCCCCCCTAAGCTTGCACCATGTGATTGAGCGCAATCCTCCAAAACAAGTAATTCATGTTCTTTTGCGAATGACATAATCTCATTCATTGGTGAAATTTGCCCATAAAGATGCACTGGCAAGATAGCTTTAGTGTTTGAAGTAATATTTTTACTCAACCCTTCAACGGTTAAGTTAAACGTGCCTTCGTCAGGTTCGACCAGAATAGGAATCAGATTATTATTTGTAATAGCCAGAATTGATGCGATATAAGTATTTGCCTGAACTAAAACCTCATCTCCATCTTTCAGCTTACCCATTTCTTTCCAGGCTCGTAAAACGAGATATAATGCATCAAGTCCATTTGCCACACCAACAGCATATTTAGTATTACAAAATTGAGAAAATTCGCTTTCAAACGCTTTTAACTCCTCCCCCATGATATACCAACCAGAACTTATTACCCGAGAGCAAGCTTGAATTAATTCTTCTTTATATTGCTCATTAATTTTTTTCAAATTCAAAAAGTCAACCATATTCATTCCTTAATTTTTTTAATGATTCTAGCTGGATTGCCAACGACAACAGAATATGGCGCTACATCTGAGAGTACGACTGAGCCAGCGCCAATCATTGCGCCCTCACCAACAGTTATTCCGGGGAGTATTGTCGCATTCGCTCCAATCGATGCTCCCTTTTTAATTACTGTTCTGAGGAATTCATCAGGATAGTGTTTTGAACGTGGATGCTTATCATTTGTAAACGCCACGCAAGGTCCAACAAATACATCATCCTCCAGAGTGATTCCATCCCACAGATACACACCAGATTTTATTGTTACTCTGTTCCCTACAACAACGTCATTCTCGATTAAAGTGTGCGCGCATATATTACAGTCATCCCCTAAACTTGCTCCTGACAAAATAACGCTGAATTGCCACACTCTCGTATTTTTACCAATTTTAGTGGTCTGTACATCACTTAATTTATGAATCATAATTTCACCGACGCAATGAATTCATCATAATTCCGAATATAATCGCTTTCATCATAAACATCACTTGCCAAAACTAATAATATGCAATCCGAGGAATAATCGTACATCTCATGCCACATTGTTGGTTCGATAAGCAGTCCCAATGCCGGATTATCTAAAAGAACGTCGACTTTTTCAGTTCCATTATCAAGATGAAAACGACAAGAGCCACTGATAGGAATCGCTAATTGCCGTAGGTTTTTATGGGCATGATATCCTCTTCGTACATCAGATTGCGTATCAAACATATAGTAAACACGCTTGATATCAAATGGAATATTCTTTGCATTCTCTAAAGCGATGAGCATTCCACGTTCATCACCATGCTTTTGTAGCGGTATTAATTCAATGTTCATTACGTTTCACTAAATCTATTAAATATTTTCCATAATGGTTTTTTTCTACAACCTGACCAAGGGCAAGCAGCTTTTGGTCACTTAACCAACCATTTCTCCATGATATCTCTTCTGGACAAGCAACCATCATTCCCTGTCGCTTCTGAACAGTTTCGACAAAGCTACCTGCCTCTATTAAGCTATCATGCGTACCTGTATCTAACCAGGCAAAACCTCGACCTAATAATTCAACATTTAACGCATTATTCTTTAAATAAATTTCATTCACTGTCGTTATTTCGAGTTCACCACGTGAAGATGGCGCAACACTCTTAGCTATTTCAATAACATCATTGTCATAAAAATATAAACCTGTAACCGCCCAATTTGATTTAGGCTTAGATGGTTTCTCTTCAATACTCAATGCTCGGTAGTCATTATCAAATTCAACGACCCCGAAACGCTCAGGATCCATCACCTGATATCCGAATACAGTTGCTCCTGTTTTTCTCTCCGCTGCCGCTTTCAGCTTAGGCGTGAAGCCTTGTCCAAAGAAAATATTGTCACCAAGAACAAGACAAACGGAATCGTTTCCAATAAATTCTTCACCAATAATAAATGCCTGAGCTAAACCATCTGGGCTTGGTTGGATTTCATATGAAATATTAATCCCTAAATGGCTGCCATCTCCCAATAGGCGGATAAAACCAGCCTGATCTTCAGGTGTAGTAATAATTAAAATATCTCTAATTCCAGCTAACATCAGGACTGACAGCGGGTAGTAAATCATTGGCTTGTCATAAACAGGAAGTAATTGTTTAGAAATCCCCATTGTAATGGGATACAACCGTGTTCCTGAACCACCAGCTAAAATTATACCTTTCATTTTGTTAACCCCAGACGCTCACGTTGATAACTCCCATCCTGTACTCGCTCACACCATCTAAAATTAGCCAGATACCACTCAACGGTTTTGCGGATCCCGCTCTCAAACGTCTCTTGCGGTTCCCAACCCAGCTCTTCACCAATTTTATGGGCATCGATCGCATAACGACGGTCATGTCCCGGACGGTCTGTGACGTAAGTAATCTGATCGCGATATGACCCTTTTTTCGGCACGATCTCATCCAACAGGTCGCAGATGGTGTGAACAACATCTAGGTTTTGCTTCTCGTTATGACCACCGATGTTGTATGTTTCGCCAGGCTTACCCTGAGTGACTACGGTATAGAGCGCCCGAGCATGATCTTCCACATACAGCCAGTCGCGAATCTGGTCGCCTTTGCCATAAATCGGCAGGGCTTTACCGTCCAGGGCATTCAGGATAACCAGCGGGATCAGTTTTTCCGGGAAATGGTATGGACCGTAGTTGTTAGAGCAGTTGGTCACCATGGTGGGGAAACCATAGGTGCGAAGCCAGGCGCGGACCAGATGATCGCTCGAAGCCTTAGAAGCAGAATACGGGCTGCTCGGCGCATAAGCGGTTGTTTCAGTAAACAGTGGCAGCTCAGTTGACACCGGTTGCTCGTCCGGGTGTGAAAGATCGCCATACACTTCATCAGTCGAAATGTGGTGGAAGCGGAATGCGGCTTTGGCTTCATCACTCAGTGTTGACCAGTAGGCGCGAGCCGCCTCCAGAAGGACATAAGTGCCAACGATATTCGTTTCGATAAACGCCGCCGGGCCAGTGATAGAACGATCCACATGGCTTTCCGCCGCAAGATGCATCACCGCATCAGGCTTATGAGCCGCAAAAATGCGCTCCATCGCCGCTTTGTCGCAGATGTCTGCCTGCTCAAACGCATAACGCTCGCTATTACTCACTTCAGCAAGCGATTCCAGGTTACCGGCATAGGTCAATTTGTCGACATTGACCACTTCATCCTGGGTATTTTTAATAATATGCCGTACTACAGCTGAACCGATAAAACCGGCACCGCCAGTAACAAGAATTTTCACGTTAGCTATTCCGTAGATTGAATATATCGAGATATTGATGTTCTGAATTCAGGATAATAGGGACGAAAACAGAAAATTGACACGCTACCGCCCCTGGCTTAACAGCTACCAGTGCACTGAGCGATTGCTTAAAATGAGTGTTCTGCGGTCAGTTTCCGGACGTAAAAAAACCAGTGGATAACCACAGAAGAACGTTAATTGTCGTCCTTATCGCCCCCAGAAACAAGTAGAAATCCTTATCAAGTAGTCCAAAAAAACAACAGGTAACTCATTGTAATTCTGGGACTTTAAAAACAAAAAACGGCAACTATCAATCTTGAGTATTTACCTTCGCTCAGGATGACGGTTGCCGCTACTTTGCTCGTGGCGCTTAACAGGACTGAAGAATCACTCGCTCGTCAGCATCTTCTCAATGCTCTTACGGAACTTCGCCCCTTCCTTCAAGTTACGCAGCCCGTAGTTCACGAACGCCTGCATGTACCCCATTTTCTTACCGCAGTCGTAGCTGTCGCCAGTCATCAGCATCGCATCAACGGACTGTTTCTTCGCCAGTTCGGCGATTGCATCAGTCAGCTGAATACGTTCCCATGCGCCAGGCTCTGTTTTTTCCAGTTCGGCCCAGATATCAGCGTTCAGTACGTAGCGGCCCACCGCCATCAGATCGGAAGCCAGGGTCTGCGGCTGATCGGGTTTTTCGATGAACTCGACGATACGGCTCACCTGCCCTTCTGAATCCAGCGGCTCTTTGGTTTTAATCACAGAGTACTCGGACAGATCGCCTTTCATGCGTTTTGCCAGCACCTGGCTGCGGCCCGTTTCATTGAAACGCGCGACCATAGCGGCCAGGTTGTAACGCAGCGGATCGGCAGACGCATTGTCCAGAATGATATCTGGCAGCACGACGATAAACGGGTTGTCACCCACGATAGGGCGAGCACAAAGAATGGAGTGTCCCAGGCCCAGCGGCTGCGCCTGGCGAACGTTCATGATGGTCACCCCTGGCGGGCAGATAGACTGCACTTCGGCCAGAAGCTGACGCTTAACACGCTGCTCAAGCAGCGCTTCGAGTTCGTAAGAGGTGTCGAAGTGGTTCTCTACCGCATTCTTGGATGAATGGGTCACCAGAACGATTTCTTTGATCCCTGCAGCAACAATCTCGTCAACGATGTACTGAATCATCGGCTTGTCGACGATCGGTAGCATTTCTTTTGGAATCGCCTTCGTGGCTGGCAGCATATGCATGCCCAGACCCGCTACCGGAATGACTGCTTTCAAATTAATCATTATTTCTTCCACCTTAAAATGGTTGCCGAATTATAGCTGTTAAACCTGTTTTCGCCAGCATGTTTTGCGGTAATTCTGGACCTGATGGTACGCTTTCGACCCACAAAATACAGTAGTTGTTGTCCGAATACGTCACAGTTTTGCCCCAGAATAATCGCAAAATGGCTGGCGCAAAACCTATCTGTGGGGCAATTTGAAGTTCAACCTCTCCACATTCACCACCTGCTGATCCACCCGGTCGATATCCACCGAACTCTGGCCTTTCTCATTCACAGCGTGGATGTTTGCCAGCGACAGCAACGTCTCGTCTTTCGCCATAAACTTGCCGCGCACGTCTTTGCGCAGGTCAAAATTCATCTTCAGCGCGGGCCCAACGGTCGCTTCCTGCATCACCTTAATGTTACGCAAAAACAGATGCTGCGGTTTGTTATGCAGTTCAAGCGTAGCACGCTGCATCTCGACGTTGGTGATGGCGACAAATGAAGTCGCATTGCCGGACGAAATCTGGATACCGCGCAGTTTATACGCCAGCTCACGATTATCCAGGTGGATGTTGTTGAGCCTGAAGTTCTGCGGAATCGACAGATAGTCGCCCTTAATCACCCCGTAACCGATCAGCATCCCGGCGCTGTTGACCATCTCGACGTTGTCGATGACAAAATTATCGCAGCCGTAAATCGCCACCGTCGCGTTATCAATCCCCGCTTTCTTACTGAAATCCGGGGTGATGTTTTTCGCTTTGACGTTACGAATAATGAAGTGTTTACCGTTCTCGACGTGAATCAGCTGGCGGCAGTTACTCCCGGTGATGTTCGCCACCACAAAGTTCTTCACGGTCTGCTTTTCCGGGTAGTCGTTATCGTATGTACTCCCGGCCAGGCCGATGCCGATACCCCAGTTAATCTTGCCGTTGGTGCAGTTGATGTTGTCGATGACGTGGTTGGAAATCAGGATATTGCGATCGTTGATAGCAACGTTCCACTCGATCGCATCGCCCTGCAGATGGCTGAAACGGCTGTTAGTGATCCGCGCCCCGTCGACCTGATTATGGAATCCCTGCCGCAGAATGGCGTAGTTGGCCTGCAACACGCTGATATTGTCGATCAGCAAATTACGCATGACGCGCGGTTTTTTACCGCCGATGTAAATCTGCGTCACCGGGCCAAAGCCGCTCATCGCCAGCCCCTGGATCACACAGTCAGAACCGCGCACATCCAGGGTGATATTTTCCGTGCGGCCCTTCCCTTCGCCAATCACTTTGCTGCCTTCCTGCAGCACGAAACGCCCGCGACCGTTCCCGGTCAGCGCTCCGCGGATCAGCAAGGTTTTGCCGTCGGGAATAAAAATCCCGGTGTTGATGTTCTCGCAGGTGAGTCCCGCCGGGACCACCACCGTGTCGCCATCGACGAAGGCCTGCTTAAAGGCCGCGATCCAGTCCTTACGATTGTACTGGCTGATGTCGACCGTCCCGCCCCCCGCCGCCCGCGCAAGGCGGGTGGTGAGCAGCGGCGTCGCGGCCAGCAAAGAGCAGGAGGTCACGAAAGAGCGTCGGGTTATTTTTTTCAGCATACCACCTCGGCTTATAGCGTTTGTAACAGGCTCGCTAACTGACGATTTATCACCTGCTGATTAAATTCGGTTTCGACTTTTTGCCGCGCGTTGTGCAGCACAGGGGCCAGCGCCTGCTGATCGATATCGCTAAACGCCGCCAGTTGGTCCGCCAGCGCCGAGGCATTGTTTTCTGGCACCAGCCAGCCGGAATGGCCGGGCTCGATCAGCTCCGGGATACCGCTATGCACGGTAGACACCACCGGAATACCGACCGCCATCGCCTCCATCAGCGCGACGGGGATCCCTTCCATATCGCCATCTGCGCCGGTGACGGACGGCAGCAGGAACACGTCAGCCTCATCGAGCATGGCTTTAACTTCGTGGCTCGGTTTAAAGCCCGGCATCTCCACCACGCCTTCGAGCTGATATTGTTCAATAAGCGTACGTAAGCGGCGCTCCCAAGGGCCAATCCCGAGGATGCGATAGTGGAAATCCACCCCGCGCGACTTGAGCTGACGGCAGGCTTCGATCGCCACGTGCAGCCCTTTTTTCTCGGTAAGACGCGCCACGGAGATAATTTGCAGGGGTTTACCCGGCACTTTCACCGGCCGCTGGGTGAAGCGCTCCATGTTCACCCCCATCCGCGACACGGTGATTTTGTCAGACGGACAGCCCATGGTTTTCAGCCGTCCGGCCCACAGGTCGCTGATCGGCAGCATCATGTCGCCGCGACGAAACAGCTGCTGATATTCACCGGTGTAATGGTTCAACACCTCATGGCTGGAGATGTCGATCCCGTGGAAAATGGTCGCGATTTTGCCGTCAATGACGCCCAGCTCGCGCAGCTTTGCCGCCGTCACGCCTGCCGGGCCAAAGTGGGCGATAAACACATCGGCACGAAATGGCCGTGCGGTTTGCCCGCGAATCGAGGAGAGGATCAGGTTGCGCGACTCCGCGCCGTAGCGCGACACATTCAGCGCCCGCCACGTCGAGGGGCGATGCAACCCGCACAGCGTCCGGGTTGCACGGTAGCGCAGTTTCGCCAGACGGCCCTGCGGCTCATCCTGCAGCCAGCGGGTTTTCGCTGCAAGATCGTACTGCGTCCAGGCCGCATGGGTATTCTGCGTATCGCCCTTTTGCAGGGCGACAATCTCCACGTCGTATCCCATATCGATAAACGCGGTGATTTGGTTGAGTACAAAAGTTTCAGACGAGAGCGGGAATTTCAGTAAGAAGAATCCAACCTTCATTTGCCCTCCCCGATGCGGTCGAGGACGGATTTGACCATGCTGATGCCGTTTTCGCGTTCCGCTTTCACCGCGCGCGCCAGGCGTTCGTTAACAGCCGGAAGCTGGCCCAGCGTGTCGCCAACCATCGCGCCCAAAGAACCGTCGAGCAGATGGCGAATATCTACGGCCATCTCCGGCATCCCGAGCTGCTGCATGATGCCCGCCGATTTGTGTTCGTAGTTGATGGCAATCGCCGGCGTACCAAAGTTCATGGAGATAATCGCCGAGTGCAGACGCGTGCCCACCGTCAGGTCGCAGGCGGAAAGCAGCTTGCCCATCTCCAGGTCGTTGAGTTCGTCCATCACCACGTGGTACCGCGACGGATCGTTTACCAGATTGCGCAGGTTCAGCGCCACCATGCGGTCATCTTTGTTGTAGCTGTCGATCCCGGTACAGGTCGAGAGCGCCAGCACCTGATACCCGCTGTCGAGCACGCGATTCACCACTTCGGCAAACGCCTGTTCGTAGGCGGCCTGGGTAGTTCCCAGACGCTTATCAAATGGCGCCAGTTCGCGCAGGGTGATGGCGACGGTTTTCTGCTTTGCCGCCACGTTCAGCCAGTGCTGAACCGCATAGCTGGCCTCGAAGTTGTCGTTCTGATGGTCCACCAGCCAGGCCGTATCCACGCCGTGTTCCACTTTCGACGTATCAATTTCGCTGCGTTTCATCAGATCGAGGCTCACGGATTCGCGCAGGATCAGCGCGTCGCAGTGACCAAAGACATAGTTTGCCAGCTGGTTGAACTGCGGATCCTGGAATGGCCCGACGCTGTGACCAATCATAAATAGCGGTTTTTTCGCCATGAACGTACAGAGCGCATGCTCAAACTGCGGCACGCCGTACAGATCGACAAAGAAGGATCCGCCGACCTGGATAATGGCGTCGTAGCCCGACAGCAGGCGCACAAAATCGGTAAAGCCCTGCGCGATGGCGATATTGCGCAGCTTGCCGGTGTCGGTCACACGCGACAGCAGCACCTGATGCTGATAGCGGCGGCGCAGCACTTTCTTCACGCGCCCCACCACGCCCGCCGCGGTGTTGTGCTGTTTCATCTGGCTGTAGAGCGGATCGCCCATCACCGGGCGATTGAGTAACCACGACGAGCTCACCGGATAGCGGCTCATCACATCCACTTCTGTCTCAGGCTCAAGGGTGTTAATGGCATCCAGCAGACCGCGCAGAATGGCGCTGTCGCCACGGTTGCCGCAGGTATGGTTGCCCAGAATCAGTAATTTCATAATGACCTCTAAAAGGGGTTCTTCACATAACAGGTGCGGCCTGATGCCCTCACCCCGGCCCTCTCCCACAAGGAGAGGGTGAAAAGTTCCCTCTCCCTTTGGGAGAGGGTTAGGGTGAGGGGGAAATCACCCCGCCCTCAGCAACGTTTTCATCTTCTCGCTGCGACAAAACTGGCGTTTCATCTCCACCACCAGCGCATTGCGGGACAGCACAATCATCCCCCCAAACGCCAGCGCACCGGCGGCGATCTGTACCGCCAGCAGTACGCCCAGCGGCAGATGGCCGTTGAGCACAATCCCTAATCCGTAACTCACCGCGAGCGTCGGCAGCGACAGGTAGAACGGCAGCCACAGGCTCAGGATGTACTGACGATAGCTGGAGCCGAGCACCGGCTTAATCATCACGAAGTAGCTCAGCACCGTGTTGACGATCTGCACCAGCAGGAAGCCCAGCGTGACGCCAATCGCGCCCGCCATCTGGCCGCCGACGATAATCGCCGGAATAAACAGGAAGGTTTTAAACACGTTGAATTTGAAGCTAATATCGACGCGCGCTTTCGCCATCAGCAGCGACCCGATCGGATTGCCGACGGAGCGCAGCAGGCCCACCACGCACAGCAGCTGCAGGATCGGGATGATCCCGCTCCACTTCTCGCCAAACACCAGCGGAACAAAGTTGTTGGAGACCACCATCAGCCCGAGCAGCGCCGGGAAGTTGATAATCCCCACCACCGACAGCAACTTGTAGAAGTTCACACGCAGCTTTTCGGTGTCGTCCTGAATCTTGGCGAACGCCGGGAACAGCACGCGGGTGATAATCGGGTTGAGCTTCATCGGCGGGACAACCGCCACGTTGTACGCCAGGTTATAGCCCCCCGCGACGCTCGCCCCGAGAATACGCGCCAGCACCAGGGTGGAGAGGTTAGTATTCACGTAGTTAATGATGCTGTCGGCGGTCAGCCAGGCACCAAAACGCAGATTGGATGAGACCGACGCCAGCGAGAAATGCAGGCCCGGACGGTAAATCTTGCGGCCAAAGAACCCGAACAGCAGCGTGCGCACGGCGGTGTTGACCAGATACCCGAGGATCGCCGTCATCGCAAGCGGCCAGAAATGAGCGCTGACGACAGTGAAGGTAAAACCGGCCAGCACCGAAGTGGTCTCGATCATGCCGATTTTGTTGAACTCCAGCTCCTTTTGCATCAGGGCGCGGAACTGCTGGCCGTGGGGGATCAGCACAAAGGCAAACGACAGCGTGCGGATCAGCGGCGCGAGGTCCGGGTTATTCAACACATCGCCGATAACATCGCTCAGCAAAAACACCCCCACGCACACCACCATCCCCAGCCCGACGTTGAGCCAGTAGAGAGTGGTGAGTTCAAGATGGCTAATCTCTTTGCGCTGAATGATCGAGTTGGCAATCCCGAAGTCCGACAGGGTATCGGCCAGAGCGATAATCACTAATGACACCGTCAGCAAACCAAACTGATGGTTATCAATAATGCGCGCCAGCACCGTCATCTGCACCAGCCCGAGGCCGATGATGATGATGGTTGCCATCGCCGACCACTTGGCCCCGCTGATGGTTTTTTCACGTAAGCTCATGTTAGTAGGCCGCTTTGTTGACAAAACCTTTGAACACCGTCAGAAACACGATCTTGATATCGAACCAGACGCTCCACTCGCGGATGTACTCCAGGTCGAACTCAACGCGTTTTTCCATTTTTTCCAAAGTATCGGTTTCCCCACGCCAGCCGTTGATCTGCGCCCAGCCGGTGATGCCCGGCTTCACTTTGTGACGCAGCATGTAGCCTTCAATCAGCGCGCGGTACTGCTCGTTATGCGCCACCGCATGGGGGCGCGGCCCGACAATCGACATCCCGCCGGTCAGCACGTTGATAAACTGCGGCAGTTCGTCCAGCGAGGTGCGGCGCAGGAAGTTCCCCACGCGGGTCACGCGCGGATCGTTCTGCGTGGCCTGGGTCACAACGCTGTCGTTTTCCATCACCTTCATGGAGCGGAATTTCCACACCATGATCGGCTTGCCGTCCATCCCGTAGCGGGTCTGGCGGAAGATAATCGGGCCGGGCGAGGTCATTTTGACCGCCAGCGCAATCCCGCAAAGCACCGGGGAGATCAGCAGCAGAATCAGAGAGGAAAGCACGATATCTTCCGCGCGTTTCAGCAGACGGTTAATCCCGGAGAGGGGCGTGTCGTACAGCGGCACCACCGGCACGCCGTTCACCTCTTCAATCCGCGAGTGCAGAATGTTGAAGGTAAAGACGTCAGGGATCAGGATCACCGAGCAGGTGGTGTCGGCCAGTTCGCGCATCAGGTATTTGATGCAGGATTCTTCGCTCATCTTGAGGGCGAGATAGACGTTATGAATTTTGCCCGCGCGCGCGTCTTCGATCAGCTGCTCGTAGTTGCCCGCCCAGTCCGAGGTCACACCGCCCGGTTTGGCGTCGTGATACACCCCCACCACGTCAAAGCCCAGCCACGGCTCTTTGCGAAAACTGTTCAGCAGCGCCTGACCCACGGGTAAATCCCCGGCCACCGCCACATAACGCTTGTTATAGCCACGATTGCGCAGCCAGCCGGCGAAGAAGCGGATCAGGGAGCGGCAAACCACCATCCCGACGCTGGTTAACGCATACCAGCACAGATAGGTTTTGAGGCTGTTATCGAAGTCACTGCTAAATGCCACCAGCCCGGCGCTGAAGATCAGGCTCAAGGTCCAGTTTTGCAGGAGGAGCATCAGCTCGGTGGTCATTTTGACGCCGCGGTAAGAACGGTAAAAATCTGTCATCCCGCCGATCATCTGAAAGACCACCAGCGCCAGCAGCGCCATCAACAGGTGCATGTATAAAAACGACAGGTTGCTTAGCTGACACACGACCCACAGCCCACCGAACATGATGGTGATGTCAGAAAAACGCTGCACCATAGAGATTAACGATGCATTCGTTTTGGCTCGCTCGCGCTTTTTTAGATTTGTCATCGTTGTTCCTGTTTGAGTTTCCCCTCGTCCCGGCCCTCTCCCCATAGGGCGAGGGTGAAAAGACCGCTCCGAGCGATCCCCTCTCCCCTATGGGGAGAGGGTTAGGGTGAGGGGCGACGAAATATCATTACGCCTTCAACAGCGCCAGAATGTCCTGCGTTCGTGCCTCCATCAGCGGGACGTCGGCGCGTGATTCCACGTTCAGGCGCACCACCGGCTCCGTGTTCGACGAGCGCAGGTTGAAGCGCCACTGCGGGAACGACATGCTGATCCCATCCGTGCGGTCGATCTCCAGCGCGTGCAGGGCAAAGTGTTGCTCCACGCGGGCGATGGACTCGGCGGGCAGTTCCAGCTTACTGTTGATCTCACCGCTCGCCGGGAACGCCGCCATGCGATCGCGGACCAGTTCGCCCAGGGTCTGCCCTTTCAGGCACAGCAGTTCCGTCACCAGCAGCCACGGGATCATCCCGCTGTCGCAGTAGGCAAAATCGCGGAAATAGTGGTGGGCGCTCATTTCGCCGCCGTAGATGGCGTCTTCTTCGCGCATGCGCTCTTTGATGAACGCGTGACCGGTTTTTGACATCACCGGCGTGCCGCCCGCGGCGCTGACCACATCGACGGTGTTCCAGGAAAGGCGCGGGTCGTGGATGATCTTGGCCCCCGGATTTTTCTCGAGGAAGGCTTCCGCCAGCAGGCCGACGATGTAATACCCTTCGATAAACTGGCCGTTCTCATCGAACAGGAAGCAGCGGTCAAAGTCGCCGTCGAAGGCGATCCCCATGTCCGCGCCGTGTTCGATGACCGCGTTGCGGGTGTCGTCCCGGCACTCGGGCAGCAGCGGGTTAGGAATGCCGTTCGGGAAGTTGCCGTCCGGGGTGTTGTGAACTTTGATGAAGGTGACCGGCACGTTCAGCGCTTTAAAGCGCGCTTCGAGGGCATCCACCACCGGACCGGCCGCGCCGTTACCGGAGTTGATCACCAGTTTGAGCGGGGTGATATTTTTGACGTTGATGTAGCCGAGGAGATGGTCGATGTACGCTTTGCGCAGGTCGATCTGCTGGTAGCTGCCGCGCGCGGATTCGTTCACCGGCGGGAAATCGTTGGCTTCCGCCAGACGCTGCACGTCGCGCAGGCCGGTGTCACCGCTGATCGGACGCGCCCCTTCGCGCACCAGCTTCATGCCGTTGTAATCCATCGGGTTGTGGCTGGCAGTCACTTCGATGCCGCCGTCCACGCCCAGGTGGAAGGTGGCAAAGTAGATCTCTTCGGTACCGGACAGGCCGATATCCAGCACATCGACGCCCGCGTCCTGCAGCCCTTTCGCCAGCGCCAGTTTAAGCGCTTCGCTTGTGAGGCGCACATCGCCGCCCAGCACAATGGTTTTCGGTTTCAGGTATTCGCCGTACGCGCGGCCAATGCGCCACGCAATGTCTTCGTTGAGCTCTTCGCCTAATTTGCCGCGAATATCGTAGGCTTTGAAACAGGTTAATTTATTCATGGTTTTACCCTTTTTCAGGCAACAGTCGGCCCTGACCCAAAATGGTCAAAATTGTCTTTGTCGTTGGTCCGTGGTCTTTTGTAGGCCGGATAAGCAACGCGCATCCGGCGAACAACGCGCTCGGGCTAAACCCGCCCGTACCGGTCCTGGAAGCGGACGATGTCATCCTCTTCCAGATAGGAGCCGGAGCGCACTTCGATCAGATCGAGAGGAATTTTCCCCGGGTTTTCCAGGCAATGGGTCGCGCCCAGCGGGATGTAGATAGATTCGTTTTCACCGAGCAGTTTGACCTCGTCATCAATGGTGACTTTCGCCGTGCCTGCCACCACCACCCAGTGTTCGGCGCGGTGGTGGTGCATCTGCACCGACAGCCCCTCGCCCGGTTTTACGGTGATGCGCTTCACCTGATAGCGTTCACCCGCGTCGATGGAGTCATATTTGCCCCACGGACGGTAGACTTCGCGGTGAATGTGATGCTCATGACGGCCATCGGCTTTGATCTGCTCGACGACTTTTTTGACGTCCTGTACGGAATTGCGATCGGCAATCAGCACCGCATCTTTGGTCTGCACCACCACCAGGTCTTTGACACCCACGGTGGTCACCAGGCCGGATTCCGCATAGACATAGCTGTTTTCGGTTTTGTGGCTGATGACGTCCCCATGGTGGACGTTGCCTTCCGCCGTATGAGCGCTGATTTCCCACAGAGAAGACCAGGAGCCGACATCGCTCCAGCCCGCATCCATCGGCACCACCACCGCATCCGCCGTGCGCTCCATCACCGCATAGTCCACGGACTCTTCCGGGCAGGCGAGGAACGCCGCTTCATCCACGCGGATAAAGTCGAGATCCGGGTCGACCACCGCCATCGCTTTTTCGCAGGCGCGGAGAATATCCGGGCGATATTTTTCCAGCTCTTCCAGATAACGCCCGGCGCGGAACAGGAACATGCCGCTGTTCCAGTAATATTCACCGCTGGCGACATAGGCCTGCGCGGTTTCCAGATTCGGTTTCTCGACAAACTGCGCCACGTTAAAGGCCACGCTGTCACCCTCGCCGGTGGTCACGTCGCCGCGACGAATATAGCCGTAGCCGGTTTCCGGGAGATCCGGCACGATGCCGAAGGTCACCAGTTTGCCGCTTTCAGCATAAGGAATGGCGGCGCGCACCGCGTCGCGGAAGGCATCTTCCTGCTGGATGACGTGATCCGCCGCCAGCACCAGCATCAGCGGATCGCAATCCGGGCTGCTGCGCTGAGCGGCCAGTGCCGCGAGGGCAATCGCCGGCGCGGTATTCCGCCCCGCCGGTTCCAGAATGATATTCTCGGTCAGCTTGTTGAGCTGACGCAGCTGTTCGGCAACGATAAAACGGTGCTGCTCGTTGCAAATCACCACCGGGCTTTCGCACTCCACGCCGTTGAGACGGGAAACCGTGGTTTGCAGCATGGTGAGCTCCCCTTTCAGGCAGAGGAACTGCTTGGGATAGAGCACGCGGGACAGCGGCCACAACCGACTACCAGAGCCACCCGCCATCACCACCGGGTACAATTTATTCTGACTCATGATTCATCCCCGTATATCTGCAATAAATTGGCTAAGCACGTTCTCTTTTTCGAGCGTGCGTTCGGCATATTCACGTGCCACCGTATTCTCTTTCGGCATGGCGATCGCCTGTTCGATCCCGGCCACCAGCGCGGTCACCGACTCCGGCTCCACGCAAACGGCGATCCCCGGGAAGCTGTCGCACAGCTGGCCTAATTCGGTTTCCGGCTCGGCGGTGATCACCGCGTTGCCGCCGACGGCCAAAATGTTGGTCAGTTTGGACGGCAGCACCGCATCCGCCGCACCGCGCTTTTGCACGACCAGGTGGCAATCGCCCATCTTCAGCAAGGCTGGCAGCGCCTCGTAAGACTGAAGCGGGAAAAATTTAACGTTGTTCAGGCCGCGTTCGCTGACCATTTTCTCCAGCCGGGCTTTACCGCCGCCCTGCCCGACAATCACAAACATCCACGGATGTTTATCCAGCTGCTGCGCGGCGTCGATAACGCTCTCCAGCCCCTGTTTTTCCCCGATGTTGCCTGAGTAAAGAATGATTTTTTGGCTGTCAGGCAGACCGAGCTGCGCACGTAACGCCAGCGCATCGCTGTCCGCGACGTCGCGAAAACGCGCCACTTCGGACCAGTTCGGGAAGAAGATCACTTTCTGCGCCGGAACGCCCTTCTCCTGCGCTTTGTTCATCATTGAGCGCGAAATCGTCGAGACGTAATCGACGTTGTGCAGGCCGCTGCGCTCAAAGGCGCTCGCCAGTTTCGCGACTTTTCCGCCCTTCCCTTTCCCGGCCATCCCGAGGCCGAGCATGGCGTCGACTTCGTAATCCTGAATGTGCAGCAAGGTGCGGGCGCCGGAAAGTTTGCCCAGCAGACGCATGCCTGGCGTGCAAAACAGGGTTGGCACCACGCCGATAATGCGATCCGGCTTCCAGCGACGCTGGGCCATCAGCGGGAAGAAACTGCTCAGAGCAAAGCTTCCCAAATGCAGCAGGCGTTTCAGGGTCGAAGGTTGTTTTGGCACATACAGCGGGCAGCGCCAGACGGTCGCGTCTCCCTGCTCGCGGCGATAGCGCCAGCTGGAGTAACGTTCGCCGACCTTCCATTCCGGGTAGTAAGGCGGGGCCGTAATGACCCGCACCTCATGGCCCTGACGGGTCATCCACTCCACCATCTCACCGGTGTACTTGCCGATACCGGTCAGTTCCGGCGAATAGTTGATCCCGTAAACGAGGATTTTCATAGGCCCGGCACCTCAGCCTGACGTTCCGCCAGGAAATAGGCGCGGCTGTTGTCGTGAACCTGGTCACTCGCCAGCAGCGCAGCCTTCTCCAGCCAGCGGTAATCGTCGTGCTGAGAATCAGGCAGACGCAGGTCTGCCTCACTCACTTTCAGGCGAAAACCCAGCACCACGTAGTGGGTGCTGAAACCGGTGCCGGAAAAGTTATCGTCATAGAAGTGCTGCCATACTCCGTAAAACTGGCCTGCCGCCATCGGCAGACGCAGCCCCAGCTCCGCGAGAGTGAGACGCTCGAAAGCATTTTCTAAGGTCTCATCTTTCTGCACGCGCCCTCCCGGCACGAACCACAACCCTTGCGCCGGGCGATTGGTGCGTTTGCCGAGCAGGAACTCGCCGCGCTCGTTTTCCACGATGAAATCAATGGAAATCAGCGGAGTGGAACGTACTACCGTGGCAAAATCTTCCTGACTTAAAAACATGATTACCCCCGGAAGCGGTGCTGGTTTTCCAGGAACCACTGGTACGTACTCGCCAGTCCCTGTTCGAGCGACACTTCGTGATACCAGCCGAGCTGGTGCAGACGTGTCACGTCCAGCAATTTACGCGGTGTGCCGTCGGGCTTCGTGGCGTCAAACACCACGCGGCCTTTGTAGCCGACCACCTGAGCGATGGTCTGCGCCAGTTCGCGAATGGTGCAGTCCACGCCGGTACCGACGTTGATATGCGACAGCATCGGCTCGGTGTTCTCGGCCCAGACCTCGCGGTCCAGCTCCATGACGTGAATGCTGGCGGCGGCCATATCATCCACGTGCAGGAACTCGCGCATCGGCGTCCCGCTGCCCCACACCACCACATCCGGGGTGTTGGCGGCGGTCGCTTCGTGGAAGCGGCGCAACAGCGCCGGGATCACGTGCGAATTGCTCGGGTGGAAGTTATCGTGCGGACCGTACAGATTGGTCGGCATCACCGAGCGATAGTCGCGGCCATACTGGCGGTTATAGGACTCGCACAGTTTGATCCCGGCAATCTTGGCGATGGCGTAGGGTTCGTTGGTCGCTTCCAGCGTCCCCTGCAGCAGTTCGCTCTCGGCGATCGGTTGCTTAGCCATCTTCGGGTAAATACAGGATGAGCCGAGGAACAGCAGCTTATTCACGTTGTGCAGATGCGCGGCGTGAATGATGTTGCTCTCGATCATCATGTTCTCGTAGATGAAATCCGCCGGGTAGCTGTTGTTGGCGACAATGCCGCCCACTTTCGCCGCCGCCAGATACACCTGATCAATGCGTTCGTTGGCAAAGAACTGCTGCACCGCCTGGCCGTCGAGCAGATTCAGCTCGTCGCGGGTGCGGACAATCAGCTCCGCGTCGCCGCGCTGTTCAAGCTGACGGACGATGGCGGAACCCACCATCCCCCGATGACCGGCGACAAAAATACGTTGTTTGGTCATGACTCAGGACTCCAGCGCGATGGCAACCTCGTAGCCATGGGACTTCAGCAGGGAGTGTTTTTTCGCTGCTTCGAGATCGTGGGCAACCATTTCAGAGACCATCTCCTGGAGAGTGATTTCCGGTTTCCAGCCCAGTTTTTCGTGCGCTTTGGTCGGGTCGCCGAGCAGGGTTTCCACTTCCGCAGGACGGAAGTAGCGCGGGTCAACCTGGACAATCACATCGCCTGGTTTCACGCCTGGGGCATCATGACCGGTGACAGACACCACCACGCCGCGCTCTTCAACGCCGGTGCCTTCGAAGCGCAGTTTGATACCCAGCTGTGCCGCCGCCATCTCAACGAACTGACGCACGGAGTACTGCACGCCGGTGGCGATCACGAAGTCTTCCGGGTTGTCCTGCTGCAGCATCATCCACTGCATTTTCACGTAGTCTTTCGCATGGCCCCAGTCACGCAGGGAGTCCATATTGCCGAGGTGCAGGCAGGATTCCAGGCCCTGAGCGATGTTGGCGATCGCGCGGGTGATTTTACGTGTCACGAAGGTTTCGCCACGACGTGGGGACTCGTGGTTGAACAGAATGCCGTTACAGGCGTACATGCCGTAGGATTCGCGGTAGTTCACGGTGATCCAGTAGGCGTACAGTTTGGCGACTGCATACGGAGAGCGCGGGTAGAACGGCGTGGTCTCTTTCTGTGGGATTTCCTGCACCAGGCCGT
This sequence comes from Lelliottia sp. EB106-05-01-XG201, assembly GCF_058791735.1. Taxonomy (NCBI): domain Bacteria; kingdom Pseudomonadati; phylum Pseudomonadota; class Gammaproteobacteria; order Enterobacterales; family Enterobacteriaceae; genus Lelliottia; species Lelliottia sp. EB106-05-01-XG201. Next base: position 1,698,965 of record NZ_JBYTDV010000001.1, on the reverse strand, counting down.
ACAGCTCAGAGGTGGATGCCTGGTAGAAACGGGTTTTCTTTTCCAGACCGAGGAAGCGAATGGCTTCCAGCAGGCGCAGGGTGCCCATGCCATCGACGTCTGCGGTGTATTCCGGGGATTCGAAGGAGACTGCCACGTGGCTCATGGCGCCCAGGTTGTACACTTCATCCGGCTGCACTTCCTGCAGGATACGGGTCAGGTTGGAGCTGTCGGTCAGGTCGCCGTAGTGCAGGTGGAATTTCGGGTTTGCAGCATGCGGATCCTGATAGATGTGGTCCACACGCTCGGTGTTGAACGAAGAGGCACGACGTTTGATGCCGTGAACTTCGTAACCTTTTTCCAGCAGAAACTCCGCCAGATAAGAACCATCCTGCCCGGTAACGCCGGTGATGAGAGCGACTTTTGACATGTTTATTTTCCTCTGTACTTATCTCAGAAATTATTCAGTTTCAACGCGTTCGCGTATCACCACTGCGGGGTTGCCACGGCAAATCTTATTTGCCGGTAGCGATTTAAAAACGCTGCTGCGGGCACCAATAACCGTGCCATCACCAACAGAAACGCCAGGCGCAACAAAGACATCTGTTGCCAGCCAGCATTTTTCACCAATCACAATTGGCGTGGCGTTAATATCAAAATGCTGACTCATAAAATCGTGACTGCCGGTACACAAATAACACTTCTGCGACACCACAGAATTTGCACCGATGGTAATCTCGCCCAGGGTATATAACACCGCGTCATCGCCCACCCAGGCATAATCCCCGAGGGTTAATTTCCAGGGATAGGTAATTTTGACTGACGGACGAATCACCACATTTTTGCCAATTTTTGCGCCAAATAAACGCAGTAAAAAGGCGCGCCAGCGATACAGCACCTGCGGAGACCAGGCAAATAATGTTGCCTGCACGGCCCACCACAGCTGCACCTTAATTCCATTTCCACCGCGAAAACCTTTCGGGACGGTAAAACCACTGAGATCCTGCATCACATGTCCTTATATTCAGGCTTTGTTATATAAGGCTTTCGTTTTGCCCGTCGTTCTCAGGCGTAATAAATAGGACAATTCCGCCCAGAAGCCCGGCACGCGTAATATATTGCGCTGCACTTTTTTTGCATCCTGGCATAATTCCAGATTATTCGAGGTTGACACACCGCCCATCGAGAATTCCGACACCAGCCCTTTAATCCGGCGGAACGGATAACCTGATTTATACAGACTGGCGGCCAGGGCATAATCGGATGACACTTTATATTGCAAATCGTAGGGATGTTTTTTCAGCCCTGTCGTCGGGAAGAAAATCGCCTGATGGCTGGCGGGTAAACTGTGGTAGATATACCAGCCGCTTTTGGCGCTTCGACGAATTTTATTACCATCGCCGAAATCCAGCAGCGCATCGCCGATAAACATCGCGTCGTCTTTCTGACGAGACAGCTGACGGGCAAACAGCGCCACGTCCTCATGAAACACATCGCCGGAATTCAGGAAGATTGCATAGCGTCCTTGCGCCATCTCGATGCCTTTGTTCATCGCATCGTAAATGCCTTTATCTTTCTCGCTGATGTAACGTAAGTTGAACTCACCGTTGAGTTTTTCCAGAAACTCTGCCGTGCCGTCGTTGGAACCGCCGTCCACCACAATCCATTCAAAAGTGAGGCTCGGATCGCGTGCCAGATTGCGCAGCGAGCGCCAGGTTTTTACCACCCCGTCGTGATTGCGAAAGGCGACAGTAATAACGCTAAGAAACATAAATCACCTCATTTCGTCATACGCGCGTAATATTCAGCGCTTTGCGCAAAATAAACGGGCAGACAATTAAGAATGCATATTCCGGGCTAAATATTGACCCGGTAAAAAACAGCGACACCGGCGTAAAAAGATAAAGCTGAACACGATAATTCTGATTATCACCAAATGCGTTAATCATCATTTTGAACACTTTAAACAGGTACCAGGCTGTTAACAGCACCGCGAACCAGGAAAAGTAAATAATTAACAGATACAGACCATTGTCTATGGTTTTACCGACATCCGCACCGTTAAAGATTCCGAATGATGCAACATATTCGTAAAGTGAGCCAAATCTGACGACGCCATCAATATGGGTTAAAGAATACCCAACCATCACCAGCGGACCAATAATGCGATAATAAGATGACGACCCTTCCGTTCCTAAATCACCGAGACGGGTGGCGATGTAGGGGAAGGCAAAAACAATACCCACTAAAAATACGGTTAGCGAAATAATGGCTAAGGGTAGTTTTTTCTTAATCGCATCTTTATTCAGGTACTGAAAGGCCCATTCCAGCAGGTAAAACAAGATAAATGTCATTACCCCAGAGAAAGAACCTGACAGCACAATCCCTGCAAGAATCATAGCATCGGTCTTAGGCGTTTTGATACCAAACTGTTTGATGCTGAGCCAAATTGAGATTAGTGCCAGAGCAAAAAACGCCGGTTCAAAATAGAGCGCCGTGGTTCGTTTGCCGCCGAACTTAATGAAGTTCAGAACATAGCTATTACTGTAAATCAGATATTTCGAAATCATCTCCATCAGGCTACTGCCGCCGGTCAAAATAATTTGCGCCATTTCCATCGCAGCCAGCAAGACAATGAACGCAACGGCAATATAAAAGAACCTAAGGATTTTCCGATAATTGTGCGGAGAAATTGTTTTAAAGCGAATACTCCAGACCATGCCAATAATAATCACGATATAGACAAATAACATGGTGGAGGTGACGTACTTGCTGGCATCCAGCGACTGACCAAAAATGTAGTTAAATGCCGTTAAGCCAAAACCCAGCCCTAAGGCAATCATCAGCTTCTTAACGCTGATCTTCTCGACATACAACAGCAGCAACAGCGGTAAGAAGGTGACGATGGTAATCGGGAAGCTTTCGCCCAGTTGGGCAATTTTGACGTTAACCAGCAGATAGATCAGCGGCAGCAGCAGGTAACTACAGATTCTGATAGAACGAGACATACTCCTCCAGCATCTGTTCACCGCTGTAGGCCTTGCGGCTGCGGTTGCGGAACGATTCCAGGCTGGTGTTAAAAACAGCCTGCGCGATCTCGGCTTTTGGCCGTTGCACCAGCGGCAGCACCTCGTGCTCGCTGAAGGTTTTCCCGCCGGATTTTTCCAGCACTTCGCGCGCGGCGTCGCTGTGGGTGGCAATCACCGGCACGCCAATGGAGAGCGCTTCGCACAAAATCAGCGGATAGTTATCCACCCGCGAGCTGAACACCAGTCCGTCCATGCCGTTCAGGGCGCTCATCAGCTTGCGTTTATCGGTTTCGAAACCGTGGTTAATCACGTTCGGCCCTTCAAACGGCGAGAACTTACCGAAGGTGTGCAGCTCGATTTTGTCGCCCAGCGCCATTATGTCGCGCACCAGCTGCTGGTTGGTTTTGCCGTCGTAGCGCAGGTCGTGGGCGACCACCGCGATTTTCGGTTTGCCCGGCGTGACAGCCACCGGCGTCAGTTCCGCCAGAATCTCTTCCGTCGCCACATCGATACCGTTATTGATGATTTTGCAGCGGCCCGCCCCGTACAGACTGTTAAACGCGTCCGCCACGTGCTGGCTCGGGGAGATAAAGTGGCAGCCCAGCGCCAGCATGTCGCGGAACAGCTGACGCTTCCCCGCCACCAGCTGATGGGCGCGATCCACTTTCACCGGCGGATAGTTGGCGAGGGTCGGGCATTTCTGACAGTTCGTTTTCCAGCCTTCACAGCCGTCGGTGAAAGCGCAGCGTCCGGTGACGCTCCAGTGATCGTGCAGCGTCCAGACAAACGTGGTGTCCGGCTTATGCGCCAGCACGTTTTCACAGAAGGCGACCACCTCTTCCAGTTTCAGCCAGTAGCTGTGCAGAACATGGAAATGGAGAACCACCGGCCCTTCGCTCCGCGTCACGGTGCGGTACAAGTTATTGAGATTGCCAAACAGATCGCGGTTGAACAGACGGAACAGCGCGATGTTGGCAATCGAGGTCAGACGCGGGGTCTGCTTGAGAACGTGCGGGTAATTATCGTGGCTGACACTTTTCTTGCCGCCCTTGCCGTAACCGTAGACAAAGCGGGACTGTAACCCTTTTTGCAGCGCGCGCTGATGCAGATCCAGCGCCACACCGGCCGCCCCGCCCTCTGCGAGACGGACGTTAAATTGCAGAATATTCATTTGATGACCTTCACACGGGCTTTTTCACCGACGACCAGGGCGTTATCCGGGATGCTGTCCAGCACCACGCTGCCCGCGCCGATAGTGACGTTATTGCCGACGGTAATATCGCCAATCATCACCACGTTCGCGCCCAGCTCGACGTTGTTGCCAATCACCGGGCAGGCCAGACTTTCCGGGCCACGGTTGCCGATGGTGACGCCGTGGCGAACAGTGAAATCGTCACCCACGACCACGAATTTATTGATAACGATGGCGTAGCCGTGGTGAATGGTGAAACGGCGTCCGATGGTCGCCGCCGCCTGGATTTCGTAGCCAAACAGACACTCGGTGATGATGCGGTACAGCACCAGAACCGGTGCCGCCCAGAGATTATTAAGCACATTTTTTTTGCGCCAGACGGAGCAGAAATGCGCGACCCGGTAGGCCAGAACCATACAGCACGGGCGCAGGCTCCAGCTGTTCGCGCGACAATCTTCCAGAATCATTATTTCCCCCGAAGCCCGTCGGCCAGACGCTTGGTGTTGCGCACGGAAAAGAGCGTCAGCAGCGTGCGCCAGTTCATGCGTTTATTGCGGATCTGATACAGGGTAAACAGCTGATACTTCCGGCTGGCACGGTCGAATTTGTCTTTGTGTTTGCGGTAAAAGTGGAAGTAGCCGGAGAATTTTTTCGGCGACGAGGTGATCTGCATTTCGCCGTGATTGATGTGCAGGATCTGCGTGGCGTCATCCACTTTCCACGGCTCACCGTACTCCATCACCATGCGCAGGAAGATGTCGTAGTCCTGCGCCGCTTTCAGTTCTGTATCGAACAGGCACTCTTTGAAGCGCCACGCCCAGGTAAAGACCTGGTTGCCGATGATATTGCGCTTGAAAAACAGACGGCGCGAGTACGGCGATTTCGGGTACAGCGGCAGGCTGGCCGGTTGCGAATAGACTTCGCCCTGGCAGACATAGTCGTTGGCGTACAGAAACGCGTGGGTCACCAGCTGCTGTTTGTGCGACAGGAAGATCGACAGACGGTTGGGCGTCCATTCATCATCGTCATCGATGCCGGTGAGAAACTCCCCTTTGGCCTGCAAAATCGCCTGATTGCGCACCGCGCAGGCCCCGGAATTCATGGCGTTATGGGTGTACATCACGCGCGGGTCGTTCAGCTCGGTAACGAATTTTTGCAGCTGCTCGTAAGAGGAGGAGCAGTCGTCGACGATGATCAATTCCCAGTGGTCGTAGTCCTGACGTAAAACCGATTTAATCGCGCGGATCGCCAGCTGCTGGCGATTCCAGGTCGGCATATAGATGGAGATCAAAGGGCGTGGTGTTGTCATTTTATTCCCCGGATGGCTTGTTGCCCTCACCCCTGCCCTCTCCCACGGGAGAGGGGGATTGAGTTCCCTCTCCCTCTGGGAGAGGGTTAGGGTGAGGGAAAACGATTATTTACTGTCAGACTTATATTCGTACTCGTAATACCCGTAATCCTGGTATCCGGTCGCGCGGCGGAAGATGGAGTTCAGAATAACCCCTTTCACCTCGATGCCGTTCTGCTCGAAGCGGCTCAGGCTGGTTTCCACCTCTTTCAGGGTGTTCACCGCGTAGCGCGCCACCATCAGCGTGGTCCCGGCGTGGCGACCGACAATCGCGGCGTCGGTGACGGCCAGAATTGGCGGGGTATCGATCAGCACCAGGTCATAGTGTTCGCTCGCCCATTTCACCAGCTGAGTGAAGCGCTCGCTCATCAGCAGTTCAGACGGGTTCGGCGGCACCTGACCGCGCGGGACGAGGTCGAAGTTGGTGATCGATGTCGGCTTGGCGCTCTGGCTGATCTCCCCTTTCCCGAGCAGGATTTCCGACAGGCCGTTGACGTTGTTGGTGCCAAGCAGCTCGTGGGTGTAGCCCTTACGCATATCGCAGTCGATCAGCAGCACGCGCTTGTTGGTCTGGCTGATCACCGCCGCGAGGTTGGCACAGACGAAGGTTTTCCCGATCGACGGGCTGACCCCGGTGAGCATCAGGACGTTGTTTTTCGCCTGCATCATGGCGAAGTGCAGGCTGGTACGCAGGCTACGCACCGCTTCAATCGCCAGATCCGTCGGGTTACCCACCGCCAGCAGTTGGCTCTGTTTGTAACGTTTGATCCCTTTGACCGTTTTGACGCTATCGCGCGATTTCTGCCATTCCGACAGCGGAATACTGGCGTACACGCTGATGCCGTTCTCTTCCAGCACCTGCGGGCTTTCGATACCGCGGTTGAACAGGGAGCGCAGCAGCACGCCAACGATAGAGAGCATCAGGCCGAGAATAATGCTGCCGAGAATAATCAGCGCTTTCTTCGGCTTCAGCACGCCGGGCTGAGTGATGGCCGGGTCAACGATACGCACGTCGCCGACGGTACTGGCTTCGGTGATTTTCAGCTCCTGCTGCTTGTTCAGCAGCTGCATATACACCTGCTGGCCGGACTCCACATCGCGCGTCAGACGCACAATTTCCTGCTGAGTTTTCGGCATCGCCGTCACGCGGTTGTTGAGTTTGGATTTCTCATCTTCCAGCGCCTGGCGTTTCTCCAGCAGCGTGCGGTACGCCGGGTGGCGTTTGGTGTAGAGCTTGGAAATTTCCGCTTCTTTAAAGGTCAGTTCGTTCAGCTGCGCGTCGATGTTGACCATCGAGTCGAGCACCGATTTGGCCTCCAGCGGCAGATCGACGGAGTCTTTCTGCTGGCGATAGGCGTTAAGCTTGTTTTCCGCATCGTCCAGTCGGGTGCGCACTTCCGGCAGCTGTCTGGCGAGGAACGCAAGGCTTTTCGCCGCCTCTTCCGATTTACGCTCCACGTTCTGCTCAAGGTAGTTGCGGGTGATGCTGTTCAGAACGTTGCGGATCATCTCCTTATCTTCACCGGTAAAGCTCAGGCTCAGCACGCCCGTGTCTTTGCCGTTCTCGGTGACGGTCAGATTGTTTTGCAGGTTGTTGATCATCCCGAGCGTCGAGAATTTGCTGACGGTAAACTCCCCGCCGTCCGCCGCCTGAATGGCGCTGACCATCATGCTGACGCCGTTTTTGGAAAGCATCTGCCCCACTTCGCCGCGGGCGCTAAAACCGGCATCGCTTTTCAGTTCGTACTGCTTAGGGTTAAGCACGGTCAGAGTGAAAACCTGATCTGCCGTGCCTTTTGGCAGGGTAAAGCTGGTGACTTTGACGGTGTCGTTTTGACGGCCCATCAGACGGTCCCAGCCCGCGCCAAACACCGGGAAGGTATTTTTGGTGACGGCGATGTCGAGATCGAGATCGTCCACGGTTTTACCGAGCACCATGCGAGACTGGATCAGCTGGATTTCCGCATCCGACGCCGGGGGCTTATTCGCCAGCGCCGAGCCGATGTCCTGCACCAGTGAATTGCCGGAGTTCTGCTCGATTTGCACCAGCGCATCGGCGCTATAGATAGGCGTGGCGAACAGGGTGTAGATCACCGCGGCGAGAGCAAAAACCGCCGTAATGCCCAGCACCCACCAGCGCGCCTCGACAATCGTCCCGACCAGACGACCAATATCAATTTCATCACTGCCCGAGATCGGGGCGGCAGAAGGTTTTGTTTTTTCTGTCATTGTTATCCCTGCTGAACTTTCAGTGCCTGCGCCCACTGTTGGGCAGACTGGTCTAGTAAGGTATAAACCGCCTCAAATGCCTCACGGCTCTTGCGATACGGATCGGGAATTTCACGTTCGCTGTCCCAGTGACCAAACAGCATCACTTTCCCGCGCATCTCTGGTGCGATTTCGCACAGCGCGTTGATGTGACGTTTTTCCATCGCCAGGATCAGGTCGTATTCCCGGCACATCCGGCCAGAGACCTGGCGGGCAAAATGCCCGGCCAGAGAGAGGTTGTGCTCCTTTGCCACGCTCGTTGCGCGCTCATCCGCCCCTTTACCCACCAGCGCTCCCAGCCCTGCGGAGTCAACGATAAGGTCGGGCTGATACGCTCTCAGCAACCGTTCAGCCGTGGGGGAACGGCAAATGTTCCCCACGCACACCACCAGAATTTTGTTAAACATCGCGGGTTACCAGGTATGAATGTCGCGCGCCGTGTCCGTCATGTAGCGAACGCCACTGATGGTTGGCAGCAACTGGTTGATCAGACGGTTCCAGCGTGTGACTGGGGCGGTAGTGACGTAGACCACATCGTATGGCTGGAGACGGAACTCGGTCGCCATGACCAGAGAGGTCGCATCGGACATATCCAGCTGGTAGATGTTGGCGATCTTGCCTTTCGCGCTGCCCTCGCCTTTCAGCGGACGGATCACGAAGATGCCGCTGGCGTTCGACGCCGTCAGGTCCAGACCTTCCGCATTGCCCAGCGCTTCGGTCAGGGTCATGCCGCTGAAGTCCATCTTGAGCGTGCTCTGTTTTTTCACTTCGCCCATCACGAACACTTTCAGATCGTCATTGCGTGGGACAAACAGAATGTCGCCCGGATAGAGCAGACGGTTCTGGCTCAAATCGCCGTTCTGCATCAGCGCCTGGAGCGAGATGCGCTCCTCTTTACCGTTGTGCGTCAGCACCACGTTGCGCCAGTCGGCCGCATCCGTTAAGCCGCCCGCGGTGTTGATGGCGTCGAGAATGGTCAGCGGCACGTTGGTGATCGCCTGCTGGCCCGACTTATTCACCTGGCCGGAGACGTAGGCTTTCTGCGAGCGGAATGCGGCGATATTAACGTCCACCTGCGGATCAGCGATGTACTGCGCTAAGCGGCCGGTAATATCACTACGAATTTCTGCGAGGGTTTTGCCCACCACGTGGACTTTGCCGATGTAGGGATAGAACATGGTGCCATCGGGCTGCACCCAGTTACCGGTGTCGCTGGAGCTACGATATTGCCCGGCAGGCGTGGTGAGTTCCGGGTGATCCCAGACGGTGACGCTGACGACGTCGCCCGGCCCCACGCGGTATTCATAGGAGGCAATCTCCTGGTCCAGAGACATATTCGGCTGCGCCACATTCGGGCGCGGACGTAATTGCTCGACGATGCGCGGCGTTAATGGGTAAACATTCACCATTTTGTCGAGATCAAAATCAGCATCCTGTTGCTTGATCACATCCTTGCCCATTGTCGACATATTGCTGCCGGGAAAGACCGTACAACCACTCATCAAGGTCACAGACACCAATAATGGCATCAATTTCATTTTGGATTTCATCATTGATTATTTATCACTTTGGCAGAGTAATTATCCTGTGCAATTTAAATAAACGCGGATTGTTTGGACAATCAGAATGCAGTTAATAAAAAAGAAATATAACTGGCATCAGTCCTAAAAAACGCTTATTCATCCATTGGCTATTGACAGAATAATCGAGGCTGATTCACACGCTTTCAGGCACGCTACCGCCCTTGGCTTTCAGTTACCAATCCACTGACGAAACAATGTGTTATGGATAGACACCCTCTTAGATAAGTCTTATGGGATAAATATATCCGGCATTTTCAATGCCTGAGCGGTAATGAATGACCGCTCTTAAGACCGTCACATAAATAGCAGCAAGAAGATTTAACATTTGATGCCTGGAGAATTGTTGCAGCTAACCTAATAGCAGGCAAGGAGACAACCGTCCTAATATTGGTTTTTAAGAATAATATTAAGCGCAAAGTTTTATGGTTTTAGGAATTTCTTTATATTGACAAATTAGGGAGTCAAAACACCGCATGCGATATTTCCTAAATATACCAGTAAACAGATAATTTAACTTTCATATAGAAATAATAAGGTTATTCGCCAGCGATATTTCCCTGTCGCTCATTAAGAGAAATCTCAAGCGGCCATTGCAATTTTCGTCCGCTTTATCCATGATCGAAGTGTGACAAATGTCATATCTTCAGAGGTACTGCTATTACTATGGAATGGATTGCCGATCCATCAATCTGGGCCGGGCTGGTGACGCTGGTCGTCATCGAATTAGTCCTCGGCATTGATAACCTGGTCTTTATTGCCATCCTCGCCGAAAAACTGCCCCCGGCGCAGCGCGACCGCGCACGCGTAACCGGTTTGCTGCTGGCGATGGTGATGCGTCTTTTACTGCTGGCCTCGATCTCCTGGCTGGTGACGCTGACCGCTCCCCTCTTCTCTTTCCACGATCTGAGCTTTAGCGCGCGGGATGTGATCATGCTGTTCGGCGGGCTGTTCCTGCTGTTCAAAGCCACGGTGGAGCTGAACGAGCGGCTGGAGGGGAAAGACAGCGAGAACCCCACCCAGCGGCGCGGCGCGAAGTTCTGGCCCGTCGTCGCGCAGATCGTGGTGCTGGACGCGGTCTTCTCGCTGGACTCGGTGATTACCGCCGTCGGGATGGTCGACCACCTGCCGGTGATGATGGCGGCGGTGATCATTGCGATCACGCTAATGGTGATGGCGAGCAAAGCCCTGACGCGCTTTGTGAACAGCCACCCGACGATTGTGATTTTGTGTCTGAGCTTCCTGCTGATGATCGGCTTTAGCCTGGTCGCGGACGGCTTTGGCTTCCATATTCCGAAAGGCTATCTGTACGCAGCGATTGGTTTCTCGGTGATTATTGAATCCCTGAACCAGCTGGCGATTTTCAACCGTCGCCGGTTCCTGTCTGCCAATCAGACTTTGCGCCAGCGCACAGCGGAAACCGTTCTGCGCCTGCTCAGCGGGAAAAAAGAGGACGCCGAGCTCGATGCGGAATCGGCATCACTGCTGGCCGACCACGACGACAGTCAGATCTTTAACCCGCAGGAGCGGCGGATGATTGAGCGGGTGCTGAATCTTAACCAGCGCTCGGTGAGCAGCATCATGACCTCACGCCACGATATTGAACATATCGACCTGAACTCGCCAGAAGCGCAGATCCGCGCCCTGCTGGATAAAAACCAGCACACCCGCGTGGTGGTGACCGGCGGCGAAGAAGAGGAAGATTTGCTCGGCGTGGTGCACGTCATCGACCTGCTGCAGCAATCCCTGCGCGGTGAGCCGCTGGATTTACGCGCGCTGATCCGCCAGCCGCTGGTGTTCCCGGAAACTCTGCCGCTGCTCTCGGCGCTCGAACAGTTCCGCAATGCGCGCACCCACTTTGCATTTGTGGTAGATGAGTTTGGTTCCGTGGAAGGGCTGGTAACACTGAGTGATGTGATGGAGACCATCGCCGGTAACCTGCCGAACGAAGTAGACGAGATCGACGCCCGCCACGACATCCAGAAAAATGCCGATGGTTCCTGGACCGCCAATGGCCATATGCCGCTGGAAGACCTGGTGCAGTACGTTCCGCTGCCGCTGGATGAGAAGCGGGAATACCACACCATTGCCGGTTTGCTGATGGAATATTTACAGCGCATTCCACAGCCGGGCGAAGAGGTTCAGGTGGGGGATTATGTGCTGAAGACGCTGCAGGTGGAGAGTCATCGGGTGCAGAAGGTGCAGTTGATTCCGCTGCGCGGGGAGGATGATTTGGATTTTGAGGTTTGATTCGCGCGGAAGTAGTACAGGCTTTTTAAACATTAGAGGTTATTCCGTTCACCTTATGTTCAGCAGAATATAATCGCTTTATCACCTGTGAACGTGACAAGGGGCCTGCGCGGGCCCCTTGTCAATCCCCGCGCCCCGCCATGAAATCGGTGCTTCGCACTGCGCTCACCTCCCGGCCTGCTGCCCGCGGTCGGCTCGACTCGTGATTACTCGTCCCATCCATGGGACTCGCCCCTACGGGGCCAGCGCAAGCGCTGTTCAAAATTGCTCCCGGCAATTTTGTCCTGTCTCGTTTCGCCTCTGGCCGCCATCCCTGGCGTCCAGCCCTTGTCATCCGGCCTCCGGTTCGCCGATTTCTGCGGGGACCCACATCGGTGCCACATTCAGACGGCTGAGAAGGTTGAGGGATCGTGAGTCCGGCTGAAAATCGCCGAAGCGTTTCCTGGAGGCCGGGTCGAGGCGCAGGGAAGCGCCGAGAGGGTGCGACCTGCATGGATGCAGGATCGCGCCCGACCCGAAAGCCGCAAGGAATAAGCTGAGGGCACCGCGAAGCGGCGATTTTCCTGGCCGGGAGCCGGGATTGTTAAGGGGGCGGCGGTAGCCCCCTTAACACGTTCACCGCAGAGAAATTAGCAGGAAGCAGAGAACCGGAAGTGAACGGAACGATTCCACTGCTTCTCAAAAGGAGTTCAGAGAAAGAGCAACGCTAAACCTTAAAGCTTATCTAAAAGCTTCTTCACATCCTTACTGTTCTGCGAATCCTTATTCTTATCCGCCCACTCATTCAACCGGCGTTTCGCCTCATCCTGCAGATGCTTACGCAGAATCTGGTCAACCTGCAGGCTATAGTTCAGCTCCTGCCATTTACCATACACGTTCAGCGGAATCGCGGTCTCTTTCAGGAGATCAACCAGCGGACCTTCCCCTTCCCAGCCCGACACGACGCGGACGTTGAAGCGCGTATCGGTCGTCTCCTGGACCAGATCCATCGTCCCTTTGCCTGAGATGGCAAGCATCGAGGATTGCCCCTGCATATCGTCCAGCGTGAGCTGACCGTTATCCAGCGTCATATCGGTCGTGAAGCTGTCGAGGCGCGTCGCGCTGTCGTAGCTCTCTTTCGCTTTGATGTTGCTGCTTCGCTCCACGGCCTGCTGCACCAGCTGCTGGAAGTTGAGGCCTTCCATGCGGCTATTGGCCAGATCGACGTGCGCCTGCCCCTGCCAGCTGCGACGGAACGCGTCGGCATCAATCTTATCGCCGGAGAAATCTCCCGCCATGGTCAGATTGCCGGTCAGGGCAATCGGGTAATTGAAGGCTTTCAGGATGGTGCCGATCTCGATGTTCTCAAGACGCGGCTGGAATTCGGCTTTCGCCATATCCTTGCGCACATCCAGCATGCCCGGCAGAGAAATATGCCCCGCGCCCATCTGGCCGCTCAGGTCGGAAATGACCAGCAGGCCGTTGTGGTTGAGCATTTGGCTGCTGACGTTAGTGAAATCGATTCCCCGCCAGCGCACCGTATTGGCTTTCAGCAGAACATCGGCGGTAAAGCTGCGCAGGCCGTTGTAGTCTGGTGCATCGGCGCTGGTCGCGATAACCGGTCGCGTCTGCTTCGGCGGCGAGGACGGCTGGGACGCATCGCCCTCTTTCGCGGTGACCGGCTGTGGCAGCAGATTTTCCAGATTGAGTTTGTCGAACTGCAGATCAAACACCCACTTCGGCTGTTCGCTCAAAATGACGCTGGCGCGCCCTTTCAGGGTACTGTCATTGGCCTGCAGGTTGAGATTGTTCAGCTCTAGCTGCTTTTGCTCTTCATGCCACAGGGCCTGAAGCGTGCCCTGCCCAGTGATCCCCTGAGTCGGGAGATCGGCGCCGGAGAACTGCCAGTTGAGCTGTTGAATATCGGCGGTGAGCTGATGCGGGTAGTCAGACGCATTGACATTGCCATTCAGCGACAAGATCAAATCGCGCTGATTGCGATTAATGCGGCCTGAGAAATCGACCGTCGCCAGATGGTTTTCGTCCTGCTCCATCTTCAGATTGATGTTGCGCACGGTGACCTGATCGTCGTCCTCATGCTGGAACACCAGCACGCTGTCCGCGACTTTCAGACTGGCGATATCAAACGACCAGCCAGCGTCTTCCGGCACATCAGGAAGGGAGTTGGCGCGCGGCGCCACGGGCGCATCCGGCTTGCGGACGGCTTCGGTTTGCGGCGTCAGCTGAATCACCGCGCCTTTGAGCATCACCTGTCGCACCTGGAGCTGATGCGACAGCAGCGGCATCAAGGCCACGTCGAGGCGCATGTTGTCGGCGGCGACCACCGGAGCCGTCGCGCTCGGCGCGGTCAGCGACATCCGACCGGAAAGAATGCTGAGCTGCGGCCAGACGTGCCAGCGCAGGGGTCCATCCAGCTTCAGTTCATACCCGCTTCGCACTTCGACCTGCCGCACCATGTAGGCGCGGAAATCATTAGGGTTAACCAGCAGAACCAACGCTGAAAGGCCAGCAACCAGCACCACCAGCAAAATCATCAGCGTTGTCAGAACTCTTCTCATGGCATCCTCAGTGAAGCCTAAAATCAGTCTTTATCGATACGACTGGCAACCGCGCCCTGCTGGTCGCGATATTTCGCGTCCTGACGGCGGTTGTAAGGGCGATCCGCCGGGCCGGTAAGCGGCTCGAAGCTCAGCGCACCGATCATCATACCAGGGCGCAGGGCCAGCGGCAGTTTTCCGGCATTGAAGAACTCGAGCACGATACGGCCGGACCAGCCGGGATCGATACGGTGCGCGGTGACGTGCACCATCAGGCCCAGACGCGCCAGAGAAGAGCGGCCATCGAGCCAGCCGACCAGATCGGCAGGCAGCGTAACGGACTCATAGGTCACCGCCAGCGCCAGCTCGCCCGGATGCAGGTAGAACGCATCGCCTTCGGCCAGCACGATTTCATCGCTCATCACGCGATCGAGCGCCGCGCTGACTTCGTCTTTCGGCCCGCTCAAATCAATAAAGGGGGCGGTGTGGCCGCTAAAAGTACGGAATTTATTGCCCAGACGCACATCGACGGTGACGCCGTTAATGCGTTCCACTGGCGGACGCGGGGTGATAGACAGACGCCCTTCATCCAGCCAGGCTTCTATATCTCGGTCACAAAGACGCATGACACTTTCTCCTTTCGTGCATCAAACCCCAAGGCCGCAGCGGCTTCGGGGCAAACCCGGTTATCTCTGAACGGTACACAATTCGCGCGAATTATTCAAAAAACTGGCTGATTTTCGCTTTCAGGATATCGATAGCAATGCGGTTTTTACCCCCGCGCGGCACGATGATATCGGCGTACTGTTTAGACGGCTCGATAAACTGCAGGAACATCGGACGCACCGTCTTCTGATATTGTGCCATCACCGAATCCATCGAACGCCCGCGCTCGTTGACGTCGCGCTTAATACGGCGCATCAGGCAGATATCCAGCGGCGTGTCGACGAAAATCGAGAAGTTCATCGCTTCGCGCAAACGCGCGTCGGTCAGCAGCAGAATGCCTTCCAGAATGATGACCTTTTTCGGTTCAATGTGAATCGTCTCTGCCGTACGGGTGTGGTCGACATAGCTATAGACCGGCAGGTCAATAGGGGTGCCGCTTTTGATCATTTGCAAATGCTGGAACAGCAGGCTGTGATCCATGGCATTAGGATGGTCGTAATTCGTTTTTACGCGTTCTTCCATCGACAGATGGGATTGATCTTTATAGTAGCTGTCTTCGGGAATGACGCCGATGTGCTCATCACCAACTTGTTCACGCAGTTCGCGATAAAGCGTACTGGCAATAAGACTTTTACCTGAAGCTGATGCGCCGGCGATGCCTATGATGACGCACTGATGAGACTTATCAGTCATAAATTTAGCGACCTGATTAACCTGGATGTAAAGGAAGGACGACGCCGGAGCGTCAAACGCGGCAATTATAGGGATTTCGTGTGTCTGATACTAGTCGAAAGCGCAGGTAATGCGAGAGTCATTCCAAATACATCTTTTGGCCCTGACCCAAATTTAAACGGTCACTTTTACAGCGTTAAACATGAAATTTCTGCAGACTAAGTATTTAATAACTCTATGATGACAAATTATGAGCAGTCAGCATATGAATTGTAAATTGTTTGTACTAGCATAATCCAAATTAAAATTCTCACTCGTGCGGACCTGGTTCCTGGCAGCATGGCGTCTCTGGATAAAGCGGTAATGAATAAACAATACCAACGTGTTTTGGTGACTACCCCACATCCTTTACTACGGCTTGTCAGTCTTGGTCTGGTTACCTTTATCTTTACCCTTTTCTCGCTCGAACTGACGCGTTTCGGAACGTTACTGGCACCGCTGTGGTTCCCGACCTCCATCATGATGGTCGCGTTTTATCGCCACGCCGGGAAGATGTGGCCAGGCATCGCCCTCGCCTGCTCGTTCGGCAATGTTTTTGCCTCGTGGATGCTGTTCTCCTGGGAGACGCTGAGCTTCTGGTATACAGCAATCAACGTGATTGAAGCGTGCGTCGGCGCGCTGCTGCTGCGTAAACTCCTGCCCTGGTACAACCCCTTAAAAAATCTTGGCGACTGGATACGGCTGGCGATTGGCAGCGCGGTGATCCCGCCGATTCTGGGCGGTATTCTGGCCTGGCTGCTGGTCCCGAGCGCCGAGCCGGTGCGTAACTTCCTGGTCTGGGTGTTATCCGAATCCATCGGCGCGCTGGCGCTGGTCCCGCTTGGTCTGCTGTTTAAACCGCACTACTTACTTCGTCACCGCAATCCCAAACTGTTACTCGAAACGCTGCTCACCATGGCCGTGACGCTGGTGCTGTGCTGGGTGGCGATCACCTTCCTGCCCTGGCCGTTTACCTGCGTGATTGTGCTGCTGATGTGGAGCGCCGTGCGCCTGCCGCGGATGGAAGCCTTCCTCGTCTTCCTGGTGACGGTGATGATGGTGTCGCTGATGATTGCGACCCAACCGACGCTGATGACCGCTCAGAATACCGGCGTGATGCTCAACGCGCCGTGGTTGCCGTTCCTGATGATGCTCCTGCCCGCGAACGTAATGACCATGGTGATGTACGCGTTTCGCGCCGAGCGCAAACACATTACCGAGAGCGAAGAACGTTTTCGTAATGCGATGGAATATTCCGCCATCGGCATGGCGCTGGTGGGCATTGAAGGCCAGTGGCTACAGGCCAACAAAGCACTCTGTCAGTTCCTCGGCTATTCGCAGCCCGAGCTGCAGGCCCTCACCTTCCAGCAGCTGACCTGGCCGGAAGATTTAAACAACGATCTTGAGAGCCTGGAAGAGCTGGTTCGCGGCGATATCAACAGCTACTCGATGGAGAAGCGCTACTACACCCGCAGCGGCGAGGTGGTCTGGGCGCTGCTGACGGTTTCCGTGGTGCGCCATACGGACGGTTCCCCGCTCTATTTCATCGCCCAGATTGAAGACATCAACGACCTCAAGCACACCGAATGGGTGAATAAGCGTCTGATGGAGCGCATTACGCTGGCAAACGAAGCGGGCGGGATTGGCATCTGGGAGTGGGATTTGCAGCCAGATGTGATCAGCTGGGATAAACGGATGTTCGAGATGTACGAGATCCCGGCGCACATCAAACCGACCTGGCAGCTCTGGCATGAGAGCATTATTCCGGAAGATCGCGAGCAGGCCGAACAGGTTATCCGCGACTCCCTGATGGCGCGCGTGCCCTTTAAGCTGGAGTTCCGCATTCGCGTCAAAGAGGGCGTGCGCCATATTCGCTCTCTGGCGAACCGGGTGCTCAACAAGCAGGGCGAAGTCGAGCGCCTGCTCGGCATTAATATGGACATGACCGAAGTTAAGGAACTTAACGAAGCCCTGTTCCAGGAAAAAGAGCGTCTGCATATCACCCTCGACTCCATCGGGGAAGCGGTGCTCTGCACCGATGTCGACATGCACGTCACCTTTATGAACCCGGTCGCCGAGAAGATGAGCGGCTGGACACAGCAGGAGGCAATGGGCCAGCCGATCCTCAACGTGCTGCACATTACCTTCGGTGAGAACGGCCCGCCGATGGAAAATATTCACAGCGGCGATATGTCACGCTCCGACATCAATCAGGACGTGGTCCTGCACAGCCGTAACAGCGGCACCTTTGATATTCACTACAGCATCACGCCGCTCAGCACCCTCGACGGGCAGAATATCGGCTCGGTGCTGGTCATTCAGGACGTCACCGAATCGCGTAAAATGCTGCGCCAGCTGAGCTACAGTGCCTCTCACGACGCCCTCACCCATCTGGCGAACCGCGTCAGTTTCGAGAGCCACCTCAAGCGCCTGCTGCAAACCGTGCATGACACCCATCAACGCCACGCGCTGGTGTTTATCGATCTCGACCGCTTCAAGGCGGTGAATGACACCGCAGGCCACGCGGCGGGCGACGCCCTGCTGCGTGAGCTGTCGTCCCTGATGCTGAGCATGTTGCGCTCCAGCGACGTGCTGGCCCGTCTGGGCGGCGACGAGTTTGGCCTGCTGCTGCCGGACTGTAACGTCGAGAGCGCGCGCTATATCGCGGGCCGAATTATTCACGCCATCAACGATTACCACTTTATGTGGGAAGGTCGTCTGCACCGCATTGGGGCCAGCGCCGGGATTACGCTGATTGATGACAGCAACAGCCAGGCCGCCGATGTGATGTCTCAGGCGGATATCGCCTGCTACGCCTCGAAGAATAATGGCCGCGGCGTGGTGACGGTGTACGAGCCGCAGCAGGAGAGAATTCACAGCGCGCGCAGCATGATGTCCCTCGATGAACAGTGGCACATGATCAAAGACAATCACCTGCTGATGATTGGCCGCAGCGTCGCCTCACCGCGCATTCCGGAAGCCAGCAACTTCTGGCTGGTCTCCCTGCGTCTGTGGACCAGTCAGGGCGAAGTGCTGGAGGAACACGCGTTCCGTTCAGGTCTGGCTGAGCCGGATCTGCTCCATGCCCTCGACCGTCGTATTTTCCAGGAATTTTTCCGCGCCTTTGCGGGTCAGGTTGCCAGTAAAGGGATGGGCGTGGCGCTGCCGCTCTCACCGGAAGGGCTCTCCAGCGCGACGCTGGTGAATGAACTGCTCGATTTGCTGGAGAAAAGCCCGCTGCCGGGGCGTCTGCTGCATCTGGTGATCCCGGTCGAAACCCTGCAAAACCAGGAGGCTAACATTCAGGACGGGCTGCAGAAACTGCGCCAGGCGGGATGTCGGATTGTGCTGAGCCACGTCGGGCGTGATATGGATATCTTCAACCATCTCAGCGCGCACATGGCGGATTATCTGCTGCTTGACCCAGAGCTGGTGACCAACGTTCACGGCAATCTGATGGACGAAATGATGGTGACCATTATCCAGGGCCACGCCCAGCGGCTGGGGATGAAAACCATTGCCGGGCCGAGCAATCAGCCGCTGATGATGGACACCCTCTCAGGGATTGGTATCGACTTTATCTACGGGGATTCCATCGCCGAGCCGCAGCCGCTGGAGCTACTGCTGAATACCAGCTACTTCGCTATCAACTGACGGTGTCCAGCCATCGGTGTACCAGATGTGAAGAAGCGCGTAGGAACGCCACGGCTGCCAGCGCTGAGCATAGTTGCGGATCTGCGCCGGTGTCATGCCGGCGAAGCGCTGTTTAATCAGATAATCGTCCGGCAGAAACACATCCTTCGCCTGCCAGCCGCGCAGGGCTAAGTAGTTCGCCGTCCAGCGCCCGATCCCCGGTCGCGCCTGTAGCGCCTTCATTCCCCCTTCAATATCTTCCGGCGGCTGGAGCGGAAAAGTGCCGTCGACCACCGACTGCGCAAGATGAATCAGCGACTCCGCGCGCTTGACCGGCATCCCCAGCGCCTTGAGCGCCAGCGGATCGGCGGCTGCCAGCGCGGCAGGCGTCGGGAAACAGGTGTACTCCGGGAAATCTTTCAGCGGTTCACCGCACAGGGCCACCACGCGTGCCGCCAGTTTTGCGGCCATCGCCACGCTCACCAGCTGCCCGAGGATCGCCCGCACGCCCTGCTCGTAAGCATCCATCGCCCCCGGCAATCGCAAGCCCGGACGCGCCGCACCCAGCTCACCGAGCGTCGTGGCAATCTGCTGCGGATCGCAGGTCAGATCGAACAGGCGTTCGATACGCGCCAGACAGATATCGGCCACTGGAATCAGCCCGTCGCTGAGCGTCACCTGCAGGGTACAAAGTGCCTCGACCGGCGTGACGCGAAACAGCCCCTGATGACCCTCGCAGGTGAAACTGCGCTCGTAATACTCGTCAGTGACGGTTTCCACGCCCGTGACCGCACGCGCGCCGAGAAAGCCAAACATCCATTGCCAGTCGTAGGGGGGTTGCCAGTTCAGGGTGTACATCGTCGCTCCTTTTGTTGTCCTCACAGCATAACCCGACCAGGCCCCGCGTGCCTTGCTTTCATATTCCAGTTGTCGAGAGCGAGACATTTCGCTAAAGTCTCGCCCCTTCTCAACGGCATGGGGATTACGTCAGTGTTTATTGGTTTTGACTACGGTACCGCAAACTGCTCAGTGGCAGTGATGGATGACAATCAGCCCCGTCTGCTGAAAATGGAAAAAGAGAGTTCACTGCTGCCGTCGATGCTGTGCGCCCCGACGCGCGAAGCCGTGAGCGAGTGGCTGTATCGCCATCATCAGGTTCCGGCCACTGCCGGGGAAACGCAGGCGCTGCTGCGTCGTGCCGTGAATTTCAACCGCGACGAAGATATCGACGTGACGCCATCCAGCGTGCAGTTCGGTCTCTCTTCGCTGGCGCAGTACATTGAAGATCCCGAAGAAGTTTACTTCGTTAAATCCCCCAAATCTTTCCTCGGTGCCAGCGGGCTGAAGCCACAGCAGGTAGCCCTGTTTGAGGATCTTGTCTGCGCGATGATGCTGCACATTCGCAACCAGGCGCAGACTCAGGTGACTGAAACCATTACCCAGGCGGTGATCGGACGCCCGATCAACTTCCAGGGTCTGGGCGGCGATGAAGCCAACCAGCAGGCACAGGGTATTCTTGAGCGCGCGGCCCATCGCGCTGGTTTTCGCGACGTGGTGTTCCAGTATGAGCCGGTTGCCGCCGGGCTGGATTTTGAAGCCACGCTGCGCGAAGAAAAACGCGTGCTGGTGGTGGATATCGGCGGCGGTACGACGGACTGCTCCCTGCTGCTGATGGGACCGCAGTGGCACCAGCGCCGTGACCGCGAAAACAGCCTGTTAGGGCACAGCGGTTGCCGCGTCGGCGGTAACGACCTGGATATCGCCCTGGCGTTTAAGAGCCTGATGCCGCTGCTCGGCATGGGCGGCCAGACCGAAAAAGGCACCGCGCTGCCGATTCTACCGTGGTGGAACGCCGTGGCGATTAACGATGTTCCGGCGCAGAGCGATTTCTACAGCACCGCCAACGGACGCTTCCTTAATGACCTGTTGCGCGACGCCCAGGACGGCGACAAAGTGGCCCTGCTGCATAAAGTCTGGCGTCAGCGCCTGAGCTATCGCGTGGTACGCAGCGCCGAAGAGAGCAAGATCGCCCTCTCGAACGCAGTCGAGCACGCCGTGACGTTACCCTTTATCAGCGATGAGCTGGCGACGGCGATTTCTCAGCAAGGGCTGGAAACGGCGCTGACGCAGCCGCTGCAGCGCATTCTGGAGCAGGTCCAGCTGGCGCTGGAGAACGGCAACGAGAAGCCGGACGTAATCTACCTGACCGGCGGTAGCGCCCGTTCACCGCTGATCAAAAAAGCGCTGGCGGAGCAGTTGCCGGGCATTCCGATTGCCGGTGGCGATGATTTTGGTTCCGTTACCGCAGGTTTGGCCCGTTGGGCGAAGGTGATGTTCAGTTGAACGGGGTTTTCTTGCCGTTGTAGGCCGGGTAAGGCGAAGCCGCCACCCGGCGGGCAAACGCTCCGAGCGGCCTGATGCCCTCACCCCAGCCCTCTCCCCGTGGGAGAGGGAGAAAACACTAAAACAGCAACCATAGGTTGCTGTTTGCTTTTATCTCGGACAAATCCAGACAGTCTTTCATATTTCCTCCATTATTCCACGGTGTTGCCTGACTAAACTAGTATCATTCCCCGAAGTGTTTCAGGAAGAGAACGTATAACGATGAAAGGCAGCAACAAATCCCGCTGGGCAATCGCCGTCGGTATCATTGTGGTGGCGCTTGCCGCCGCGTGGTACTGGCATAATCAATCGGCGCAGACCGCCGCTCCGGCAGGTGCTAACAGCCAGGCACAGCGCCCTGCGGGCGGGGGACGCCACGGTATGCGCGGCGGCGCGCTGGCGCCTGTTCAGGCCGCAACTGCGGTCAGCAAATCAGTTCCTCGTTATCTCACCGGGCTCGGCACCGTCACCGCCGCGAATACTGTCACCGTGCGCAGCCGCGTCGACGGACAGCTAATGGCGATCCACTTCCAGGAAGGCCAGCAGGTCAAAGCCGGCGATCTGCTGGCAGAAATCGATCCGAGCCAGTTCAAAGTAGCGCTCGCACAGGCCCAGGGCCAGCTCGCCAAAGACAAAGCGACGCTTGCCAACGCCCAGCGCGATCTGGCGCGTTATCAGCAGCTGGTGAAAACCAATCTCGTCTCCCGCCAGGAGCTGGACACCCAGCAGTCGCTGGTGAGTGAAGCTCAGGGCACCATCAAGGCCGATGAAGCCGCCGTTGCCAGCGCGCAGCTGCAGCTCGACTGGAGCCGCATCACCGCGCCGATTGACGGGCGCGTCGGCCTGAAACAGGTCGATATCGGCAACCAGATCTCCAGCGGCGACACCACCGGCATTGTGGTCCTCACCCAGACGCACCCGATTGATCTGGTTTTCACTCTGCCAGAAAGCGAAATTGCCACCGTGGTTCAGGCGCAAAAGAACGGCCAGAAACTGGCGGTCGAAGCCTGGGATCGCGCCAACAAATCCAAACTGAGCGACGGCCAGCTTCTGAGCCTCGATAACCAGATTGACGCCACCACCGGCACCATCAAGCTGAAAGCACGCTTTAACAATCAGGACGACGCTCTGTTCCCCAACCAGTTTGTCAACGCACGCATGCTGGTCGCCACCGAAGAGAACGCGGTGGTGATCCCGACCGCCGCGCTGCAGATGGGTAACGAAGGCAACTTCGTTTGGGTGCTGAACAGCGACAACAAAGTCAGCAAACATCTGGTGAAACCGGGTATTCAGGACAGCCAGACGGTGGTCATCACCGCCGGTCTCTCCGCAGGCGATCGCGTGGTCACGGACGGGATTGACCGTCTGACCGAAGGGGCCAAAGTCGAAGTGGTCGAAGCCCACAGCGACACCGCCACCAGCGCTAAACCGGCGAAACGTGAACACCCGAAACAGGGAGCGGCTTCCTGATGCAGGTGTTGCCCCCAAGCTCCACAGGTGGGCCATCACGCCTGTTCATCATGCGCCCCGTCGCCACCACCCTGTTGATGGTGGCGATCCTGCTGGCAGGGATTATCGGCTATCGTTTTCTGCCCGTGTCGGCGCTGCCGGAAGTGGATTATCCGACCATTCAGGTTGTCACTCTGTACCCCGGTGCCAGTCCGGATGTGGTGACGTCGGCGATCACCGCCCCGCTGGAGCGTCAGTTTGGCCAGATGTCGGGCCTGAAGCAGATGTCGTCCCAAAGCTCCGGCGGCGCATCGGTGGTGACGCTACAGTTCCAGCTCACGCTGCCCCTCGACGTGGCCGAGCAGGAAGTGCAGGCCGCGATTAACGCCGCCACTAACCTGCTGCCCTCGGATCTGCCTAACCCGCCGGTTTACAGCAAAGTAAACCCGGCGGATCCGCCGATCATGACCCTCGCCGTCACCTCCTCCGCCATGCCGATGACCCAGGTCGAAGATATGGTGGAAACGCGCGTGGCGCAGAAGATTTCGCAGGTCTCCGGCGTCGGGCTGGTGACGCTCTCCGGCGGCCAGCGTCCTGCCGTGCGGGTGAAGCTCAACGCCCAGGCGATTGCCGCCCTCGGCTTAACCAGCGAAAACATTCGCACCGCCATCAGCAACGCCAACGTCAACTCGGCGAAGGGTTCGCTGGACGGTCCGGCGCGGGCGGTCACGCTCTCGGCAAACGATCAGATGCAGTCCGCCGACGAATATCGCCAGCTGATTGTGGCGTATCAGAACGGTGCGCCGATTCGCCTCGGCGATGTCGCCACGGTCGAACAAGGCGCAGAAAACAGCTGGCTTGGCGCGTGGGCTAACAAGCAGCAGGCGATCGTGATGAACGTCCAGCGCCAGCCGGGCGCGAACATTATCGACACCGCCGACAGCATCCGCACCATGCTCCCGCAGCTCATCGAGACCCTGCCGAAGTCGGTTAGCGTGAAAGTGCTGTCCGATCGCACCACCAATATTCGCGCCTCCGTCAGCGATACTCAGTTCGAGCTGATGCTGGCGATTGCGCTGGTGGTGATGATTATTTACGTCTTCCTGCGCAACGTCCCGGCGACCATTATCCCTGCCGTCGCCGTTCCGCTCTCGCTGGTCGGCACCTTCGCGGTGATGGTGTTCCTCGATTTCTCGATCAATAACCTGACGCTGATGGCTCTCACCATCGCCACCGGGTTTGTGGTCGATGACGCCATCGTGGTGATCGAGAACATCTCGCGCTATATCGAAAAAGGCGAGAAGCCGCTGGCCGCCGCGCTGAAAGGCGCAGGCGAGATCGGCTTTACCATTATCTCCCTCACCTTCTCGCTGATTGCGGTGCTGATCCCGCTGCTGTTTATGGGCGATATCGTGGGCCGGTTGTTCCGCGAATTTGCCGTCACCCTGGCGGTGGCGATCCTGATCTCCGCCGTGGTGTCGCTAACGCTGACGCCGATGATGTGCGCCCGCATGCTGAGCGCGGAATCTTTGCGCAAGCAAAACCGTTTTTCTCGCGCCTCTGAGCGCCTGTTTGAACGCGTGATTGCCGCCTATGGTCGTCTGCTGGCGAAAGTGCTGAATCACCCGTGGGCGACGCTGAGCGTGGCGCTGGGTACCCTGGCGTTGAGCGTGCTGCTGTGGGTGATGATCCCGAAAGGCTTCTTCCCGATTCAGGATAACGGCATTATCCAGGGGACGCTGCAGTCCCCGCAGTCCGTGTCCTTTGCCAGCATGGCCCAGCGCCAGCAGCAGGTGTCGGATGTGATCATGAAAGACCCGGCGGTGGAGAGCCTGACCTCGTTTGTTGGCGTGGACGGCACCAATCCATCGCTCAACAGCGCCCGCCTGCAGATCAACCTCAAACCGCTGGATGAGCGCGACGATCGCGTGAACGCAGTGATCGAGCGCCTGCAAAACGCGGTGGCGAAAGTGCCTGGCGTCGAGCTGTACCTCCAGCCGACGCAGGATTTGACCATCGACACCACCGTGAGCCGCACTCAGTACCAGTTCACCCTGCAGGCCAACAGCCTCGAGGCGCTCAGCACCTGGGTTCCACAGCTGGTGAGTAAACTCCAGGAACTGCCGCAGCTGTCGGACGTGAGCAGCGACTGGCAGGATCAGGGGCTGGCAGCGTACGTGAACGTCAACCGCGACACCGCCAGCCGTCTCGGCATTACCATGGCCGATGTCGATAACGCCCTGTATAACGCCTTCGGCCAGCGCCTGATCTCCACCATTTACACCCAGGCCAACCAGTATCGCGTGGTGCTGGAGCACAACACCGAGCAGACGCCGGGCCTGGCGGCGCTGGATTCGATTCGCCTGACCAGCAAAGACGGCGGGATTGTGCCGCTCAGCGCCATTGCGAGCGTCGAACAGCGCTTCACGCCGCTCTCCATCAACCACCTCGATCAGTTCCCGTCGACGACGATTTCGTTTAACGTGCCGGACGATTATTCCCTCGGCGAGGCGGTGGAATCGATTCTGAACGCTGAGAAAACCCTCAACTTCCCGACCGATATCCAGACCCAGTTCCAGGGCAGCACTTTGGCGTTCCAGGCCGCGCTCGGGAATACCATCTGGCTTATCGTCGCCGCCGTGGTGGCGATGTATATCGTGCTCGGCGTGCTGTACGAAAGTTTTATCCACCCGGTCACCATCCTCTCTACCCTGCCGACGGCGGGCGTGGGGGCGCTGCTGGCGCTGATGCTCTCGGGCAGCGAGCTGGATGTGATTGCGATTATCGGCATCATTTTGCTGATCGGGATCGTCAAGAAAAACGCCATCATGATGATCGACTTTGCCCTCGCCGCCGAGCGCGAACAGGGCATGGCTCCGCGCGACGCCATATTCCAGGCCTGTCTGCTGCGTTTTCGCCCGATCCTGATGACCACCATGGCCGCCCTGCTCGGCGCGCTGCCGCTAATGCTCAGTACCGGCGTCGGCGCGGAGCTGCGCCGTCCGCTGGGGATCGGCATGGTTGGCGGCCTGCTGGTGAGCCAGGTGTTAACCCTGTTTACCACGCCGGTGATTTATCTGCTGTTTGATAATCTGGCGCTGAAACTCAAGGCGCGCTTCCCGAAACGTGAAGAGGAGGCGTAAGTGAAGTTTTTCGCCCTCTTCATTTACCGCCCGGTGGCGACGATTCTGATTTCGCTCGCCATCACCCTGTGCGGCGTGCTCGGCTTCCGGCTGCTGCCGGTGGCCCCGCTGCCGCAGGTGGATTTCCCGGTGATCATGGTCAGCGCCTCGCTGCCCGGCGCGTCGCCAGAGACCATGGCGTCGTCGGTGGCGACACCGCTGGAGCGCTCCCTGGGGCGCATTGCAGGCGTCAGCGAAATGACCTCCAGCAGTTCGCTCGGCAGCACGCGCATCATTCTTGAATTCAACTTTGACCGCGATATCAACGGTGCGGCCCGCGACGTGCAGGCGGCGATCAACGCCGCGCAAAGCCTTCTGCCAAGCGGAATGCCGAGCCGTCCGACCTATCGCAAAGCCAACCCGTCCGACGCGCCAATCATGATTTTGACGCTCACCTCGGACACCTATTCCCAGGGCGAGCTGTACGACTTTGCCTCGACGCAGCTGGCGCAGACTATCGCCCAGATCGACGGCGTCGGTGACGTGGACGTCGGCGGCAGCTCCCTGCCCGCCGTGCGCGTGGGGCTGAACCCCGAAGCGCTGTTTAATCAGGGCGTATCGCTCGACGACGTGCGGACGGCCATCAGCAATGCCAACGTGCGCAGGCCGCAGGGGGCCATCGAAGACATCAGCCGTCGCTGGCAGATCCAGACTAACGACGAGCTCAAAACCGCAGCCGAATATCAGCCGCTGATCATCCACTACAACAACGGCGCGGCGGTGCGTTTAAGCGATGTCGCCAGCGTCACCGACTCGGTGCAGGACGTGCGTAACGCCGGGATGACCAACGCCAAACCGGCCATTTTGCTGATGATCCGCAAGCTGCCGGAAGCCAATATCATTCAGACGGTGAACAGCATCCGCGAGCGTCTGCCGGAACTGCAGGAGACGATCCCGGCGGCGATTGATCTGCAAATCGCCCAGGATCGCTCCCCGACCATTCGCGCATCGCTGGAGGAGGTCGAGCAGACGCTGATTATCTCCGTCGGGCTGGTGATCCTCGTGGTGTTCCTGTTCCTGCGCTCCGGCCGTGCGACGCTGATCCCCGCCGTGGCGGTGCCCGTGTCGCTGATCGGCACCTTTGCCGCCATGTACCTGTGCGGGTTTAGCCTTAACAACCTGTCGCTGATGGCCCTGACCATCGCCACCGGCTTTGTGGTCGATGACGCCATCGTGGTGCTGGAAAATATCTCGCGCCATCTGGAAGCGGGAATGAAGCCGCTCCAGGCGGCGCTTCAGGGGACGCGCGAAGTCGGTTTTACGGTGCTTTCCATGAGCCTGTCGCTGGTGGCGGTGTTCCTGCCGCTGCTGCTGATGGGCGGATTGCCGGGGCGGCTATTGCGCGAATTCGCCGTCACGCTCTCTGTCGCCATCGGCATATCGCTGGTGATCTCCCTGACGCTAACGCCGATGATGTGCGGCTGGATGCTTAAGCGCAGCAAGCCCCACTCGCAGCCGCGCAAAAAAGGCTTTGGCCGTCTGCTGATAGCCATGCAGGAGGGCTATGGCCGGTCACTGAAATGGGTGCTGAACCACACGCGCATCGTTGGTCTGGTGCTGGTCGGCACCATTGCGCTGAACGTCTGGATGTATATCAGCATTCCGAAAACCTTTTTCCCGGAGCAGGATACGGGCGTGCTGATGGGCGGGATTCAGGCGGACCAGAGCATTTCGTTCCAGGCGATGCGCGTGAAGCTGCAGGATTTCATGAAGATCATTCGTGAAGATCCGGCGGTGGATAACGTCACCGGCTTTACCGGCGGGTCGCGCGTCAACAGCGGGATGATGTTTATCACCCTGAAAGCACGCGGCGAGCGCAACGAGACGGCGCAGCAGGTGATTGACCGCCTGCGCGTGAAGCTCGCCAAAGAGCCGGGGGCGAATCTGTTTTTGATGGCCGTTCAGGATATCCGCGTCGGCGGACGTCAGGCTAACGCCAGCTATCAGTACACGCTGCTGTCGGACGATCTGGCGGCGCTTCGCGAGTGGGAGCCGAAAATCCGTAAAGCGCTGGCGGCACTGCCGGAACTGGCCGACGTGAACTCGGACCAGCAGGACAACGGCGCGGAGATGAACCTGACCTACGATCGCGAAACCATGGCGCGGCTGGGGATTAACGTCGAAGCGGCCAACAGCCTGCTGAATAACGCCTTTGGTCAGCGGCAGATCTCCACCATTTATCAGCCGATGAACCAGTACAAAGTGGTGATGGAAGTCGATCCGCGCTACACCCAGGACATCAGCGCGCTGGATAAGATGTACGTCATCAACAACGACGGCAAATCGATCCCCCTCTCCTACTTCGCCAGCTGGCAGCCCGCCAATGCGCCGCTGTCGGTGAACCATCAGGGGCTGTCGGCGGCGTCGACGGTGTCGTTTAACCTGCCGACCGGGTCGTCACTCTCCGAGGCCAGCGACGCCATCAACCGCGCCATGACTCAGCTCGGCGTGCCGTCCACCGTGCGCGGCAGCTTTGCCGGGACCGCGCAGGTGTTCCAGCAGACGATGAACTCGCAGGTGATTTTGATTCTGGCGGCGATTGCGACGGTCTATATCGTGCTGGGTATTTTGTACGAGAGCTACGTCCATCCGCTGACGATCCTCTCCACCCTGCCGTCAGCGGGCGTTGGCGCGCTGCTGGCGCTGGAGTTGTTTGGAGCGCCCTTTAGCCTAATTGCGCTCATTGGGATCATGCTATTAATAGGGATAGTGAAGAAAAACGCGATCATGATGGTCGACTTTGCGCTCGACGCGCAGCGTAACGGCAATATGTCGCCGCAGGACGCCATTTTCCAGGCCTGCCTGCTGCGCTTCCGCCCGATTATGATGACCACCCTGGCGTCGCTGTTTGGCGCGCTGCCGCTGGTGATTTCCGGCGGCGACGGCTCTGAACTGCGCCAGCCGCTGGGGATCACCATCGTCGGTGGGCTGGTGATGAGCCAGCTGTTGACGCTCTATACGACGCCGGTGGTGTATCTGTTCTTCGACCGTCTGAGGGTGCGTTTTTCACGTCAAAACAGAACGACAGTAAGCGAAACACATGACTGATCTCCCAAGTAACGTCCGCTGGCAGTTATGGATTGTCGCCTTCGGCTTCTTTATGCAGTCGCTGGATACGACCATCGTCAACACCGCCCTCCCCTCGATGGCGAAAAGTCTGGGTGAGAGTCCGCTGCATATGCACATGGTGATTGTCTCCTATGTGCTGACGGTGGCGGTGATGCTGCCCGCCAGCGGCTGGATGGCGGATAAGATTGGGGTGCGCAATATCTTCTTCACCGCCATCGTGCTGTTCACGCTCGGGTCGCTGTTTTGCGCGAAGGCCGACACGCTGAACGAGCTGGTGATGGCGCGGGTGCTGCAGGGCGTCGGCGGCGCGATGATGGTGCCCGTCGGCAGGCTGACGGTAATGAAAATTGTGCCGCGCGAGCAGTATATGGCGGCGATGACCTTCGTCACCTTGCCCGGCCAGGTCGGGCCGTTGCTCGGGCCTGCGCTGGGCGGGATTCTGGTGGAGTACGCCTCCTGGCACTGGATTTTCCTGATCAATCTCCCGGTCGGGATTATCGGTGCCATCGCCACGCTCTCCCTGATGCCAAACTACAAAATGCAGACCCGGCGCTTTGACATCTTCGGCTTTGTGCTGCTGGCGGCGGGGATGGCGACGCTGACGCTGGCCCTCGACGGGCAAAAAGGGCTGGGGATTTCGCCCCTGACGCTGGGCTTGCTCATTGCCATCGGCGTGCTGTCTATTCTCTGGTATCTGTGGCACGCCAGGGATAACGACCAGGCGCTGTTCAGCTTGTCCCTGTTTCGCAATCACACCTTCCGCCTCGGGCTGTTCGGCAGCTTCGCCGGGCGTCTCGGGAGCGGCATGCTGCCGTTTATGACGCCGGTGTTTCTGCAGATCGGGCTGGGCTTTTCGCCGTTCCACGCCGGGTTGATGATGATTCCGATGGTGCTCGGCAGCATGGGCATGAAACGCATTGTGGTGCAGGTGGTCAACCGCTTCGGCTATCGCCGCGTGCTGGTGGCCGCTACGCTCGGGCTGGCGCTGGTCAGCCTGCTGTTTATGGCCGTCGCGCTGATGGGCTGGTACTACGCCCTGCCGCTGGTGCTGTTCTTCCAGGGGGTGATTAACTCGACGCGCTTCTCGTCGATGAACACCCTGACGCTGAAAGATCTGCCGGATGAACTGGCGAGCAGCGGCAACAGTCTGCTGTCGATGATCATGCAGCTCTCCATGAGCGTCGGCGTTACCGTCGCGGGCCTGCTGCTCGGGATGTACGGCCAGCATCATTTGAGCGTCGATACCAGCGGCGCGCATCAGGTATTCCTCTACACCTATCTCAGCATGGCGGTGATTATCGCCCTGCCCGCCATTATCTTCGCCCGGGTCCCGGATGATACCAGCAAGAACGTCGTCATCAGCCGACGCAAAAGGAGTGAGTCATGAAATTCTGGCGTCCCGGCATCACAGGAAAGCTGTTTCTGGCGATTTTTGCCACCTGCATCGTGCTGCTTATTACCATGCACTGGGCGGTGCGGGTCAGCTTCGAACGCGGGTTTATCGACTACATTAAGCGCGGGAACGAACAGCGATTGCAGGGCCTGAGCGACGCGCTGGCCGATCAGTATGCTCTGCACGGCAACTGGCGTTTCCTGCGCAACAACGACCGCTTTGTATTCCAGATCCTCAAGTCCCTTGAGCACGATAACGACGACGATCGTCCGGGGCCGGGCATGCCGCCGCACGGCTGGCGCACTCAGTTCTGGGTGGTCGATCAGGATAAATACGTGCTGGTCGGCCCGCGCGCGCCGGTACCTCCGGACGGGACCAGGCGGGCCATCACGTTTAACGGCGCCACTGTCGGGTGGGTCATCGCCTCGCCCGTCGAGCGCCTGACGCGCAACACGGATATTAACTTCGATCGCCAGCAGCGACAGACCAGCTGGATGATTGTCGCCCTGTCGACTCTGCTTGCCGCGCTGGCGACCTTCCCGCTGGCGCGCGGCCTGCTGGCTCCCGTCAAACGGCTGGTCGAAGGGACGCATAAGCTGGCAGCAGGCGACTTTTCCACCCGCGTGGATACCCGCAGCCAGGACGAGCTGGGCAAACTGGCGCAGGACTTTAACCAGCTCGCCAGCACCCTTGAGAAAAACCAGCAGATGCGCCGGGACTTCATGGCCGATATTTCCCACGAGCTGCGCACGCCGCTGGCGGTATTGCGCGGTGAGCTGGAGGCGATTCAGGATGGCGTGCGCCAGTTTACGCCGGAGTCCGTCACTTCGCTGCAAGCGGAAGTGGGTACGCTCACCAAGCTGGTGGACGATCTGCATCAGCTGTCGATGTCCGACGAAGGAGCGCTGGCATATCAAAAAGCCCCGGTCGATGTGATCAATATTCTTGAGGTGGTCAGCGGCGCATTCCGCGAACGCTTCGCCAGTCGAAATCTGAAAATTGAACTGTCCCTGCCGGACAGCGCCGTGGTCTTCGGCGACCCGGATCGCCTGATGCAGCTCTTCAACAATCTGCTGGAAAACAGCCTGCGTTATACGGACGGCGGCGGCGCGCTACGCATTTCGGGCCGGGCGGAAGACGGGCGTTTCGCCCTGACCTTTGCCGATTCCGCACCGGGCGTGCAGGACGGTCAGCTGGAAAAACTGTTCGAGCGCTTTTACCGCACCGAAGGCTCGCGCAACCGCGCCAGCGGCGGCTCGGGCTTAGGGCTGGCGATTTGCGTTAACATCGTCGAGGCGCACGGCGGCACCATCCGCGCCGCCCATTCGCCTTTTGGCGGGGTTAGCATTACAGTAGAGCTACCGCTGGAACGCGACTTATCGAGAGAAGTATGACTGAGTTACCCATTGACGAAAACACGCCACGTATTCTGATCGTGGAGGACGAGCCTAAGCTTGGGCAGTTATTGATCGACTATTTACGCGCGGCAAGCTATGCCCCTACGCTGATTAACCACGGCGATCAGGTGCTGCCGTACGTGCGCCAGACGCCGCCGCATCTGATCCTCCTGGATCTGATGCTGCCCGGCACCGACGGTTTAACCCTGTGCCGCGAAATCCGCCGTTTTTCCGACGTACCGATCGTGATGGTAACGGCCAAAATCGAGGAGATCGACCGCCTGCTGGGGCTGGAGATCGGTGCCGATGATTACATCTGCAAACCTTACAGCCCGCGTGAAGTGGTCGCCCGTGTGAAAACCATTCTGCGCCGCTGCCGTCCGCAGCGAGAACTCCAGGTGCTGGACGCCGAAAGCCCGCTGATTGTCGATGAAAGCCGTTTCCAGGCGAGCTGGCGCAGCAAACTGCTGGACCTGACGCCAGCGGAATTCCGTCTGCTGAAAACCCTGTCTCACGAGCCGGGGAAAGTGTTCTCCCGCGAACAGCTGCTGAATCATCTTTACGACGATTACCGCGTGGTGACGGACCGCACCATCGACAGCCATATCAAGAACCTGCGCCGTAAGCTGGAAGCGCTGGATGCCGATCAGTCGTTTATCCGCGCGGTGTATGGCGTGGGATATCGCTGGGAAGCGGACGCCTGTCGGATTGCATAACTATTGTTTTGTAGGCCGGGTAAGCGCAGTGTATGACCGGATACATAGGTGACAGATCAGACCGGGAACATAGGTAACACTTTCTAGTCTATCCGGACCACACTCTCGGTTTTTCGGTCGTAGTACGCAAGCGTTATTCCATTAAAGATGATGGCCTCCAGGCCATCATCCTGTTCCTGCAGCATAATGCATTCGCCTGTCAGGGCTTCACTCAGGAACACCGTCCCCTTTTTACCCATATACAGTGTGCCCCTCGATTTTACTCTGTAGACCATACCCCCTGTCGGATAAGCGTATTCAGGAACCCTGCCATCCCACTGCCGGCCTGAGGGTTGCCACACCGTTCCGGGCGTTGCGCCCGCCAGGGCTTCATGCGGCCTTTCGTGGTTAAACTCCTCCCGGTAATGGCTGAACCAGCGCTGCTGCTCTTCCATCGTCATGAAGGTATTGCCATGCCGCAGGGCGCTCTTCAGCGAACGGTGCATACGTTCATGACGTCCGTTCTCCTCCGGATGGCCCAGCCGGATACGCTCCGGCCTGACACCCAGCTTTATCAGCCAGACCGCAAGACGGCTTAATCCGGCGATACCCGTCCCGGCGAACGGCTGGCCGTTGTCGGTTCTGAGCACATCCGGGAGCCCGTATTCCAGGAACGCCTCCGTCAGGCACTGTCGAACGAACGGCTCGCTCTCCCGGTCTGTTCCGCGACAGCTCAGGAGGTACCGGCTGTGGTTATCGGTCAGGGTGAAGGGATGGCAATACTCCCTGCTCAGCAGTCTGAACTTGCCTTTAAAATCAGCGCTCCAGACCTGATTGTTTTCACTGACCCTGGTCAGCGGCTGACGATTTCCCGGTGTCCTGCGCTTACGTTTTTTATCCGGTACGAGGCCCTCGCGTTTGAGGATATCGCCGATGGTGCTGGCCGCGGGCACGGTAAAATCGACAGCGTGATTGAGACACCACATCCGCAGTTTTTTAGGCCCCCAGTCCGGATGTTTTTGCCGTAATGCCGTCAGATAACCGGCGATGTCATCCGGGACAGAGCGGGACGAGGAGTGGGGTGCCCGCGAGCGGTCAAAGAGCGAGGAAGGGTCAGAAGGTTCAAAGCGCTGAAGCCACTTGTAGCCGGTTTTGCGGCTGATGCCGAAGAGACGGCAAAGGGCAGAAAAGGAGTCCGCGCCTGCATGGCAGGCACGGATAAATTCAAGGCGTTGCATAGGTCGGGTCTCAGTCCAGGGCATAGTGAGTCTCCTCTTCTATGCCAGTTATAACTGTTACCCATGTATCCGGTCTAAAGTGTTACCCATGTTTCCGGTTCATACCGCAGCGCCACCCGGCTGACCTTCCTTTACGGCATGATACAGGCCACGCCTTCCGTCTTATCAGACGTATTCGACGTGATACGCCCCGTTGCGGTGTACATGTAGTAATAGGCATCCTCATCGGCAATCGCCTCTTCAGATGACCAGTACACCGTACCCGCGTGGGTGACATCATCCAGGCTGCTGCCCCACTCCTGCCACAGCGCCCCGCTCGGTACTTCGCGTTTGCCCTGCGCTGAAGACAAATCGTCATTGACGGGCAGGCGATAACCTTGATTCTCACACCAGGCTTTAGCGTCAGACCAGTTCATTTTGGTCTTTTCGCTAAAGACGAAGAATTTCTGCGGATTAAAAATAATGGAGGTCTTGATCTCATTATGGCGAGCCGTGATTTTGAACGGCCCTTTCGCATGGATAGTGACAAGTCCCGAATCACTCACCTCGGCAATCGCGGAATTACTGGTTGTCCATTCCAGCTGGTCCGCCTCGTTATCGGTTTCGAGCTGTATCTGCGCACCCGCAAAGGCGGTCTGCAGTTTTTTATCTGCCGTCACATAGTACGCGGCTTCATGATTTAATGGCGCAACAATATAGCTGATAATATTCATGGCATGCGGGTTAACGGGGCCGGA
Organism: Lelliottia sp. EB106-05-01-XG201; assembly: GCF_058791735.1. Lineage (NCBI taxonomy): Bacteria > Pseudomonadati > Pseudomonadota > Gammaproteobacteria > Enterobacterales > Enterobacteriaceae > Lelliottia > Lelliottia sp. EB106-05-01-XG201. The sequence goes on along the minus strand of NZ_JBYTDV010000001.1, from coordinate 1,664,230 downwards.
AGGAATATTATCTTCAACGTCGTAGTTGCTAATATCTTTTATCGAAAGGGTATTATTGGCGCGAGGAATACCCGTGGTAGTTGTGGGGGTAATATTGACACCAATGGTGCAACCTTTATCGTCAGGAAGAATATCGTAATGATCGACTCCGCTGGCCAACACATGTTGTTTGTTATTTATATCAGTGCAAACCCATTCCACCGTGGGCAGCGTCGCCTCCTGGTCTCCCTCTGCATCCATCACTTTCCATAATAATTCTATGGAATCACTAATATCCAGTTCGTCATCATCATCCACAACAACGTTTTTTCGATGAAAACTCACTTTCCCCGGTTCATTTTTGTCATTGTAAATAACAGGGGGTGTTCCATTAATAATTCCGGCGCTCGCCGTCAGATCCGTGGCACTTGCCCGACCCAAATTGAGTAATACAATGAGCATCACCACCTGGCTGTGAATAAATTTTATTTTCATCATTTTACCACGCAATGAGTCTGTCATGATTTTATTATGTCCTGAGCGCCGAAGCGCTCAGGACATGACGGTTGCCGATTATTTGCGTTTGGTCGATTTCAGAACCGCTTTGACTTTCGCCGTATAATCCACTTTCAGGCCATAGCCCTGGACACCGTCCGCTCCGGCAGATGCGAAGATAGATTTCGCGCTGGCGTTGGTTTCCGGGATCGACAGATCTTTGTTGTCCGTGCTGCTGACAGCATAACCGCCCGCGGTGCCTGTCGTCGCACTGGTGCCGTCGAAGACCCACTTGTAGTTGTAGTTGCTGGATGCATCAAGCTCATCCGCATCCATGACGTTGTTATTGTTCGCGTCATACCAGATTTTGAACTGGTAGGTATGGCCGACGAGCAGCTGGCTGTTCGCTTTACCAATCAGGTTAACCGTTGGCGCTGCGGAATCGACAATCATGACGCCGATATTACCGCCGACAATTGGGCCGTCTGGAATATTATCGGTTGAATCATTCACACTAATATCATTGATGGTGATCGTCTGACCTTTGTTTGGCGTACCGGTAGAGGTTTGCTCGGTGATTTCTGCACCCAGATAACGCCCGGCATCTGTCGCCGCAATGGTATAGCTCTCCTTACCATCGTTAGTTAATGCAATCTTATTAGCACCATGTCCGTCCGTTGACGTAAACCATTTAATAGAGGTTTTACTGCTGTCGGTATCGCCCTCTTTATCCGTAAAGAGATAGCTCAGCGTAATTTTATCACCCGGCGACATCGCGGCAGTGGAGCCACTTTCGTGTCCGTTATTAAAAGTGACGCTGTGATCGACAGCTCCGGTACCCGAGCCTTTTAAAACGGGCAAGGTACCTATTAATTGCCCCGCCGAGTCTGTAACTTCCGCTAAGGCCATATGTGCGCAGCCCGCAAACAGCACGCTGGCAATAAGTGTTTTGTTAAAGGTTTTCATTTTCATTAAAACTCACATAATTAAGATATATTTAATTCACACTGATATAACAAGATTATTTACTTAAAGTTAGCCTGGACAAACTGCATTCCTTCCGTTGTCAGCTTGTAATCCACTCTTAATTGATATCCCTGGACGCCATTAACACCGGCGGCAGGGAAAATAGCTTTTGCTTCTGCGTTGGTGACCGGAATGGAAATATCCTGGTTATCGGTATTACTGGCAGCATATCCACCCGGCATTCCGTTGGTGCTTTTGCCATCAAATAACCATCGATAGTGAGTCACCTCCGTCAGCGGTCGAAGATCGGTGCTCGACACCGTTTGTAGATCAGAGGCATCCCATTGGCCGTTTTTATTGCTGTCCCAGGCCAGAATAAAACGGTACTGATGACCCAGGGCTAATTTGTTCGATTTAATCCCAATTAAATTGATTGTCGGATTCTGGGTATCGACAATCGCGGCAACGATATACTGCGAGCTGTCGCTAAAATCCACGAGCACGGGGTTGGTTTTCTGGCCATCTTCGTCTTGCTGCGTGGCAACGAAGGCATAGATCCCGCTCCGGGTGCTCGAAACAACGGCTTTCCCGTTACTGGATCCTGAAACAAAGAACAGGCATTTTTGCTCGTTATCACACTCTTTTTTCGATTTGTGGATAGGCACTTCATGGGCGTGATCCCTGTCCTTCACTTCATAGGCGTGAAATGTCATGTCCAGGTTTTCCGGGGCAACCGGCGTTGTTTCACCGTGCACGCCCGCCGCTTTCGCGCCGTAGCTTTTCAGGTTGACCGGCGTAATTCCGTTTGCAGGAGCCTTGACCGCTTTTTTCTCCCCGTCTTCATCATCAATGACCAGTTGATAATTTGTCGGCGCCTCTGCCACCAGGATATTCACCGCGTTTGACTGGCGGGTGTGCCCCTTTTCATCCACCAGCGTCACCGCCAGACGATACTTATTCGCGTTGCTGTCCGGGGAATCCACCCACGCCGGGAAGGTTAAGGTCCAGTGGTTATCCTTGCCGGTCGCGATATTAGTTGATGGCGATAAGGCTGGCAGAGCCAGCGCCTTTTCAGGGCTGAAGTTGCCCATCGGCACCCAGTGCGCACTTTGTATTTTAAGATGCGAAGTAATGTCCGCATTCACCGTCCAGTGGCAACCCTCGTAGGCCTGAGCGGTATCCGGCGCGTCGGTAAGAATGCAGGGGGCTGCGGTGTTGGTCGGAGCCAGGAAAATGCCGACATCCAGATCGTTCTTCTCCCTATATTCAAGGACAATGTCGTTATTACGATCGACAAAATCCATCCGGCTACCGGCGAGTGTCCGCATCTGCGCCACTTCGGCGCCATCAAGTTGCTTTGAGAGCGAAACGTTGATGCGGTAATCGATATCCAGATTGACCGTCACTTCGCTTTTTTCTGACTGATCGGTTTTGTAGCCAGCCTTGAGCGTAATCAAAGGCACGGGAGTGTAGTCGACGCCCAGCGTGACGGCTGAGGGGTCTTCCTGCAGATCGTCAGTACCGAACAAGGCTACCTGGTCCCCATAGTACTTCTCGTACACTATCGAGCCGCCGAGCTGCGGATAAGCAGGAAGATAAGTTTGAACGCGCGCATCCCACCCGCGCGCCGGGCGCTCCTGGTAATCATCGAGGTCCGGAGAGTCTTTCCAGGAAGAGAGCGGTAAATAGTAGTTGCCGCTTAATTTGAGATAATTGGTCCACGCCTCGGTGCCAATACCCAGACGTTTATGCCCGCGGGTAATATCGTGATCGTAAAAAGCATTGGTGCCCAGCATCCAGTCTTTACTGACATTATGGCGAACGCCCGTGCCTATATTAGCAATGGTACGCCCATCTTTATTATGAACTGAGAATTGACTGAATAGTAAATCACTTTCCCCGTTATACCAGGGAACTAAATAATCCAGTGAAGAACCATCGAGATTTCCTTTATCATCTATGGCTATATTTGTAGCAACATGGCCATAAGGTGATAACAAATTGTCTATTTGCGATTGAGCTGCGCCGGTAACGACACCTTTACCGTATTGATAAAACTCTGATTTCATCCCTTCAGGCGTCAGATTTTGAAACCTCTGCTGCGCCTCACTTACAGCAATATCGGATACTTTTTTTTCAATGTTTTTTTCATTGTCCCCGGTATCTCCATCTGATTTATCAGTACTATTTTTTTGCATAGCGGAATCACTCCCAAGATCAGGGAGATTTATATTCTCTGCCGCAGAAGAAATGCCAAATGACAGCATAAAGCAAAATAAAGCCAGAAGGATATATACAGGAAGCATAAATTAATGTTTCATAATATTATATAAGTAAAAACTCAAACACGTTCATAAAGCGTACATTTATTATGCAATTCCAATCATTAATTATCAATATTAAACAAAGCCGAGAGTTATTATTTAATAATTAAGTTGTTTTAATATATCTAAATACGCGCCGGTTAATATGTAAACGACATGTTTTCAGCCACTGGCAACTCCCTGAGAATCACCCATACTTTCAACGGCATCCTCCGATGTGACTTCCTGTTTGATAAACACTTTTGATCAAGGAGTTCTTATGGCTGGTTGGTTCGAACTAAGCAAAAGCAGTGACGGGCAGTTCAGGTTTGTTCTGAAAGCGGGGAACGGTGAAATTATCCTCACCAGTGAGCTGTACACCACCAGGGCTTCAGCAGAAAACGGTATTGCCTCTGTGCGTACCAACAGCCCGCACGACGAGCGCTATGAGAAAAAAACCTCGGCTAACGGCAAATATCACTTCAACCTGAAAGCGGCAAACCACCAGGTGATTGGCTCAAGCCAGCTGTATGCGTCCGAGCAAACGCGGGAAACCGGCATCGCCTCGGTGAAAAATAACGGGTCAAGCCAGACGCTGAAAGACCTCACCTAATCCGATTACCTCCGCCGGGCTGGCCCCGCGGCCACCCGGCGCTTTACCTCCCTCCCCCGCAGCGCTACAATGCCCGCCCTTAAAGTACGGGATCTCCCCTTACCGCTGCACCTGGTGTACGCGGATCTGACCTGTCATCAGAACGAGAACAAACATGTTTAAACCAGAACTCCTTTCCCCGGCGGGAACGCTGCAGAATATGCGTTACGCTTTCGCTTATGGTGCCGATGCAGTGTATGCGGGCCAGCCGCGTTACTCGCTGCGCGTGCGTAATAATGAATTCAACCACGAGAATTTGCAGCTCGGCATCAACGAAGCGCATGCCCTGGGCAAAAAATTCTACGTGGTCGTGAACATCGCGCCGCACAATGCCAAGCTGAAAACGTTTATTCGCGATCTCAAGCCAGTGGTGGAAATGGGTCCTGATGCGCTGATCATGTCTGACCCGGGTTTGATCATGCTGGTGCGCGAGAACTTCCCGGAGATGGATATTCACCTCTCCGTGCAGGCGAACGCCGTTAACTGGGCGACGGTCAAATTCTGGAAACAGATGGGGCTGACCCGCGTGATCCTGTCGCGCGAACTGTCGCTGGAAGAAATCGAAGAGATCCGCACTCAGGTGCCGGAAATGGAACTCGAAATCTTCGTTCACGGCGCTCTGTGCATGGCCTACTCTGGCCGCTGCCTGCTCTCTGGCTATATCAACAAACGCGACCCGAACCAGGGCACCTGCACCAACGCCTGCCGCTGGGAATATAACGTCCAGGAAGGCAAAGAAGATGATGTCGGCAACATCGTGCACAAGCACGAGCCAATCCCGGTGAAAACCGTTGAGCCGACGCTGGGCGTGGGCGCCCCGACCGACAGCGTGTTTATGATTGAAGAAGCGAAACGTCCGGGCGAATACATGACCGCCTTCGAAGACGAACACGGCACTTACATCATGAACTCCAAAGACCTGCGTGCGATCGCACACGTCGAGCGTCTGACGCAAATGGGCGTCCACTCCCTGAAGATCGAAGGTCGTACCAAGTCTTACTACTACTGCGCCCGCACCGCGCAGGTGTATCGCAAAGCGATTGATGACGCCGCGGCGGGTAAACCGTTCGACACCACCCTGCTGGAGACCCTCGAAGGTCTGGCGCATCGCGGTTACACCGAAGGCTTCCTGCGCCGTCATACTCATGACGATTACCAGAACTACGAGCACGGCTACTCCATCTCCGAGCGCCAGCAGTTTGTCGGTGATTTCACCGGCGCGCGCAAAGGGCCTCTGGCCGCCGTGGCCGTGAAAAACAAATTCACCAAAGGCGATAGCCTGGAGCTGATGACCCCGCAGGGCAATATCAACTTTACGCTGGAGCATCTGGAAAATGGCAAAGGTGAAGCCATCACCGTTGCCCCTGGCGACGGTCACACCGTGTGGCTGCCGGTGCCGGAAGAAGTGGAGCTGGAATACGCACTGTTGATGCGCAATTTTGCCGGTGAAAGCACCCGTAACCCGCACAACAAGTAGTTGAGCAGGGGTATTTTTTCGGCATGGGATAATTCTTAGAAACGGATCACATACCGCTTCGTTCAATAAGGGTATTATCCCCAGCGCTGAAAAACATAACCCATAAATGCTAGCTGTACCAGGAACCACCTCCTTAGCCTGCGTAATCTCCCTTACGCAGGCTTATTTTTTGCCTTTCATCCTGTTCTTACGCGCTTTTTCCTTCCCTGAGATACACTCTTGATAGAGCTTAAAAGGGAGCAACCTTGGATGTCGACCTATCCGGATAGTTTACTGATCCTCAACGGCAAAAGTGCAGGCGATGACTTTCTGCGCCAGGCGATTGCCGATTTGCGCGAAAATGGCGCACAAATTCACGTCCGTGTGACCTGGGAAAAAGGGGATGCCGCACGGTATATCGACGAAGCCTGTCGGCTGGGCGTCGCCACCGTCATTGCCGGTGGCGGTGACGGGACCATCAATGAAGTGGCGAGCGCGCTGGTTGAGCGTGACGCCGCACATCGCCCGGTGATGGGCATTTTACCCCTCGGCACCGCCAATGATTTCGCCACCAGCGCGGGCATTCCTGAAAGTCTGGATAAAGCGTTGCAGCTGGCCATCGTCGGGAAACCGACGGCGGTGGATATAGCCCAGGTCAATGAGAAAACCTGTTTTATCAATATGGCGACGGGCGGTTTTGGCACCCGTATTACCAGCGAAACACCGGAGAAACTGAAAGCCGCGCTCGGCGGGGTGTCGTATCTGATTCACGGTCTGATGCGCATGGATATGCTCAAGCCCGACCGCTGCGAAATTAACGGCGAGAACTTCCACTGGCAGGGTGACGCTCTGGTGATTGGGATTGGTAACGGACGTCAGGCGGGCGGCGGGCAGCAGCTGTGCCCCGATGCGCTGATTAATGATGGTCTGTTGCAGCTGCGTATTTTCACCAGCGACGGGATGTTACCCGCCCTGTTCACCACCCTGACCCGCCCGGAAGAGAGCCCGAACGTGCTCGACGGACAGTCCGCGTGGTTTGAAATTATCGCCCCACACGGCATGACTTTTAACCTCGACGGTGAGCCGCTCAGCGGGGAGCATTTCCGCATTTCTCTGCTGCCCGGCGCGCTGGAGTGCCGGTTGCCGCCGGATTGTGTGCTGTTGCGCTGACATTGTTGCCGGGTGGCGGCTTCGCCTTACCCGGCCTACAAAACCCGTAGGCCCGTGCAAGCGAAGCGCCGCCGGGCAAAACCCACCACTCAATACGCCGCCACCTCCCGCGCCATCTCGCGGGTGTACTGCTGGCTGGCGTTCACCAGCATACGCGTGTAGTCGGTGCGGGCGTTTCCGGCGACCAGTTCATCCACGGTCAGGGTCTCCAGAATCTTGCCGTACTGCATCACCGCCACTTTCTGGCACAGATGGGCAATCACGCCCAGATCGTGCGTCACCATCAGATAGGTGAGATTCGACTCGCGCTGCAGTTCCGCCAGCAGATTTAAAATCTCCGCCTGCACCGACACGTCCAGCGCCGACGTCGGTTCATCCAGCAGCAGCACCTGCGGCTCCAGAATCAGCGCTCTCGCAATCGCCACGCGCTGGCGCTGACCGCCGGAGAGCTGGTGCGGATAGCGATCGCGAAACGCCCGGTTCAACCCTACTTTATCCAGCAAACCGTGGATTCTTCGATCGCGGTCGGAAATGCCGTGGATTTGCAGCGGCTCTTCCAGAATATCGCCGATGGTGTGGCGCGGATGCAGCGAGCCGTACGGGTCCTGAAACACCATCTGCACCCGCCGACAGCGTTCGGCGTTGATCTTTCGTCCAAGCCGGGTGCCGTCGATCGCCAGCTCACCGTCCCAGTGGGTAAACAGCCCGGCCAGACATTTCAGGACCGTGGTTTTGCCGGACCCCGACTCCCCCACCAGGCCGTAAATCTCGCCGGCTTCAACCCTGATGTTCACATCACTCAGCACCTGATTGCGCTTTTCACCCTCGCCAAAGGCCAGGTTGAGGTTTTTAATCTCGATCATCTCTGCTCCTTATTCATTGAGCCAGCTGGCCTGACGCTGCAACACTGGCAGCACCGGACGGCGATGGTGAAGTTCCGGCAGGGCACTGATTAAGCCCTGGGTATAGGGATGCCGGGCGTTATGCAGATCGCAGGCGGCGATGGACTCCACCACCCGCCCGGCGTACATCACCAGCACCCGGTCGCAGAAGCTGCGTACCAGGTTGATATCGTGGCTGATAAAAATGAGTCCCAGCCCGCGGGATTTCACCAGATCGTCCAGCAACCCCAGCACCTGCAAACGCACGGAAACGTCCAGCGCTGAGGTCGGTTCATCGGCGATCACCAGTTCGGGATCGGTGATCAGCATCATAGCGATCATGATGCGCTGCCCCTGCCCGCCGGAAATCTCGTGCGGATAGAGGTGATAGACCCGCTCCGGCTGGCGGATGCGCACCACGTCGAGCATCTCCAGCACTTTGGCTTTCGCCTCCGCTTTGCGCCCCGGATGGTGCGTCAGCCAGGCTTCAGCGATCTGCGCCCCGACGCAGACCACCGGGTTCAGCGAGTATTTCGGGTCCTGCATGATCATCGAGATGCGCTTCCCGCGAATGCCACGCATTTGCGCCTCGCTCACCGAGCGCAGATCGACGTCGCCAAACTGCATCTGTGTGGCGCTGATCCGCGCTTTCGCCGGATGCAGGCGCAGCAATGCCCGCCCGACGGTGGATTTCCCGGAGCCGGACTCGCCGACAATCGCCAGTTTTTCGCGCCCGAGCTGGAAGGAGACGCCGCGCACGGCGTTGGTCACCGCGCCGCCGTTGATAAAATCGACGTGCAGGTCACGCACGTCGAGCAGTGGAGCGTTATTCGCTGCGAGGATCGAGGATGTCACGTAGGCCATCTCCTAAGAAGTTGAACGCCAGGCTGTTGATCAGGATCGCCAGCCCCGGAATAGTCACGACCCACCAGCACTCCATCATGTAGGTGCGGCCGCTTGAGATCATCGCGCCCCACTCCGGCTCCGGCGGCTGTGCGCCGAGGCCGAGAAAGCCCAGACCGGCGGCGGTCAGGATGATCCCCGCCATGTTCATGGTGATGCGGATAATCACCGACGGCAGGCACAGGGGCACGATATGTCGCCACAGCACGCGCACCGGGGACGCCCCCTGCAAACGCACCGCCGAGATAAAATCGGCCTGGCGCAGCGAGAGCGTTTCCGCCCGCGCCAGACGGGCAATCGGCGGCCAGGCGGTGATCGTAATGGCAATCACCACGTGCTCCAGCCCCGGACCGAGGGCGGCGACAAACGCCAGCGCCAGCACCAGGCTCGGGAACGAGATAAAGATATCCGTCACCCGCATCAGCACCGCATCGACTTTGCCGCCGAAATACCCGGCGGTAACGCCCAACAGCAGGCCGAGCGGCCCGACGGTGACCGACACCAGCAGCACGATATAGAGCGTGATGCGCGAGCCATACACCAGGCGGCTGAAGATATCGCGGCCAAACTCATCGGTGCCAAACCAGTGCTGCTCGTTCGGCGCGACCAGCGCGTTGTTCAGGTCCTGCACCAGCGGGTTGTACGGCGCAATCAGCGGAGCAAAGGCGGCGACGATCAGCAGCAGCACAACAATCCCACCGCCAATCGCCGTCAGCGGGTTGCGCGCCATTTTGCCGACAAAACCCGCCCCACGATTCAGGGTACGTTTGATTCGCTGGCGGCCTTCGCTGCTGCGCGCCCCCAGCGGTGTATCCAGAGAAACGGTCATGATTTCGTCCTCGGGTCAAAGAGTTGATACAACATGTCGGAGAGCAGGTTGAGCATCACAAAGATAATCCCCACCAGCAGCACGCAACCCATTACCGCATTCATGTCGCCGAGCAGCAGGCTGCCCGTGAGATACGATCCAAAGCCCGGCCAGGAGAAGACGGTTTCAATCAGCACCGCCCCTTCCAGCAGCGAGCCGTAGGCCAGCGCCACTACCGTCAGGAGTTGCACCAGAATGTTGCGAAACGCGTGATTCCAGACAACCTGCCGCTCGGTTAAGCCCTTCACCCGCGCGGTGATGATGAACTCCTGCGAGAGTTGCGCCAGCATGAAGCTGCGCGTCATACGGCTGATGTAGGCCAGCGAGTGGAAGCCGAGCAATGATGCAGGCAACACCAGATGGTTAATGGCATTCCAGAACACGGCGCTGTTTCCCGCCAGCAGGGCATCGACGGTCATCAGCCCGGTCCGGCGCGGTACGATCCCGTCCAGCCCTAAATCGAGCCTTCCCGCCCCGCCCACCCAACCGAGCCAGGCGTAGAACAGCAGCAGCCCCATCATCCCGACCCAGAAGATCGGCGTGGAATATCCCGCCAGACTGATAATGCGCACCACGTAATCCGACAGGCTGTTGCGACGCGCCGCCGCCAGCACGCCCAGCGGAATGCCCAGGCCTGCGCCGACGATAATCGCCATCGTCGCCAGCTCCAGCGTCGCCGGGAAGACGCGCAGAATGTCGTCCATGACCGGTTTGCCCGTCAGCAGCGCGTTACCAAGATCGCCGTGCAGGAGGTTGTTCAGGTAAATGCCGAATTGCGTCAGCAAGGATTGATCGAAACCCAGCTGGTGATAGACCTGCTGATAGGTGCTGTGGTCGGCGTCCGGGCCGACAATCGCCAGCACCGGGTCGACCGGCATCACGCGCCCGATGAAAAAGGTCAGCAGCAGCAGGCCAAACAGCGTCACCAGCACCTGCGTCAGCCGCTTCGAGAAACGTCGGGTGCGGGAGCCGGGAGAGAGGATCGCCACGCTCATTGTTCACCTCCGGTTTTGTAGACTTCGCGCAGGAACGTGGTGGCCGACGGGTGCGACTGGAAGTTTTTGACTTCATTGCGCACCACGACGGAATCGACCATTTGCGACAGGGGAATCATCGCCGGGATCAGTTCGTCGTAGCGCACCTGGATCTGCTGATAATCTGCCACCTGCTTTTGCGGATCGCGTTCCAGCAGCGCTTTGTCGATCATCTCGTTGAGGGGTTTATCGTAGAAACTGGTGCGCCAGCCCTGGAAGTTGGTGAGCCGCGCCTCGTCGCTGTTGTCCGGGTTATAGACCAGTGCGCGCAGGCTGGAGTGCGGATGCGGCTCGACGCCACTTCCGCCGCGGCCGACCAGCATGTCGAACTTACGCTCGCGCATCGCGCCGTAAATCTGGTTCCCGGTGCCAGTGATGATTTTGGCGTTGATCCCCGCCTGCATCAGCGTGGACTGCACGGCGATGGCAATATTAAGGAACGGCTGATCCGCCAGCACGCGCAGGGTGGTGTCGAAACCTTCCGGATAACCGGCCTCTTTCAGCAGCTTTTTGGCGCGCGGAATATCCAGGCGATAGCCAGGGTCCGGCAGCGTCGACGGCATCCCGGCTTTGATCGGCCGCTGATGCAGTACACCGTAGCCCGGCATCAGCGCTTTGTTGATGCCCTGATAATCAATCAGATAGCGCACCGCTTCGCGCACCTTAGGGTTAGCGAAGTGCGCCTCTTTCATGCTCATCGCCACGTAATAAACGGTCCCCTTCTGCACGGCTTCGACCGTGAGCTGAGGGTCTTTGCGCAGGGCATTGATGTCGGACACCGCCATGTTACTGGCAATATCCAGATCGCCTTTCTCAATCATCAGACGCAGGGTCTGCGACTCCTGGAAGTGGCGGAGCACGACGCGGTTCATTTTTGGCTCTTCCCGCCAGTAGTGCGGATTGCGCTGCATACGCAGCACATCTTTTGCCTGCCAGGTGTCGAGCATAAAGGGGCCAGAACCGGCTTCGTTGGTGGTCAGCCAGCGGTTGCCCCAGTCGTTGTTCACTTCATGAGATTGCACCGTTTTGCTGTCGAGCACGCCCAGATTGCCGAGCGCCCCGAGGGAGTAGATCACCAGCTGCGGATCGTTCGGTTTGGGCAGCACGATCTGCACGGTGTAGTCGTCGGGCGCGCTGATTTGCTGGTCGATGTTTTTCTTCGAAAAGCCGTAGGACTTCCACACCGACGCCTGCGCCAGATTGAGGTGCAGCAGGCGGCGCATCGACCAGACCACATCCTGCGCGGTGAGCGGATTACCGGAGTGGAATTTGACGTTATCGCGCAGATGGAAGGTCAGGGTTTTGCCGTCCGGCGCGATCTCCCAGGATTTCGCCAGCGCGGGCCGGACGTTGGTCAGTTCGTTCGGGTCGAGTTCCACCAGCGAATCGTAGAGATTCACCACGATGCCGACCACTTCGTTGCCGGTCATCGCCGCCGGGTCGAGGGTCAGCAGGTTGTTCATGTTCATACCGATGATGAGCTGGTCGGGCGGTGTTTTGGCGTACGCCGCGCCGCTCCCCATCATCAGCGAGAGCGCGAGTAAACACGCCCTGCACAGAGGAGTTTGTTTCATGTATATATCGCCTGTAGGGTACGTTTTTATGTGTCAGTCGTGGCTGACTGTATTGGCTTCGATATACGCAAAATTGATGTCTTCGCCGAGACCCGGTCGGTCCGGCAGGCTGACCATGCCGTGCTCATCCATCGGGTCGACCAGGCTGTGGAGATACGCCGCCGGTTGGTCGTAATCGAGGAACGGGTGCAGCAGGCCGCGCTCATACCAGCGGCAGTTTTTGATCGCGCCAATCACCGCCAGGCTCGCCGCGCCGTTACCGTGCACTTCGCAATCCATACCGAAGGATTCCGCGAGGTTCGCCACTTTCAGCGTTGGTGAAATCCCGCCTACGCCATTAGCCCCCGCACGCAGAATGTCGCACGCCCCGGCTTTTACCCAGTCGGCGCGGCTGTGATGTTTTCCGCCCAGGCTTTCCGGGCCGATAATCGGGATCGACAGGTTTTCCGCAAGCCAGGCGTAGGAGGCCATACTCTCCTCTTCCATCGGCTCTTCGAACCAGGCGAAGTTGAGTTTTTCCAGCTCTTTGCCGATGTACAGCGCTTCGGTACGGCTGTACCAGTGATAACCGTCGATCATCAGATCGATATTCGGCCCGACCGCTTCGCGCACGGCGGCGCAGGCTTTGACGTCCATATTCGGGTTTGGCGCAAACGAGACAGGCGGCATCCAGGTGTGCAGTTTTATCGCTTTGTATCCGCGCGCCACCAGGGTTTCGGCAAAGCTCGCGTACTCGTCCGGCGTCGACAGGCCGCCCGGCAGATCGTCCCCGCACATGGTGCTGCCGTAGGCCGGGACTTTATCGCGATAACCGCCGAGCAGTTTCCACACCGGCATATTCAGTTTGCGGCCAATGAGATCCCATAGCGCCTGCTCGATGAACCCGAGGGCGCGCTCCGTCAGCTGGTGCGCGCTGCCGCGCTGCCAGTGTGCCAGCTCCTGCCAGATTTTTTCGCGGTTGAACGCATCCTGGCCGACCAGCACTTTGCGAAAGAAGGTATTGACCACAAAGGGACGCACCACTTCCGGCGGCGCAAAGGCATACCCTTTGGTGCCATCGTCTGCCGTGATCGAGAGCATCGCCATTTTGGCCAGGCTTTCGGGGCCAGGATGCGAATGCCCGGCGCTGTCGGAGACCCGTCGCGTCGGATACTGGAAGACGGTGACGTTTACAGATTCAATTTTCATTATCAGTCCTTAACACAACAGAGGTTCAGAGCGACTTCGTAATTTGAAAAGCTGTTTCGAAAGTAACTTTAAGCGCAAAATTCGTCCGCTGCCTTAGACAAATTCCGCTAAGCATCGGTCATTTATTGGGCATATGCACGGCGAGGAGTGACACTTTTCACAAAAGAGAGGGGAAGTGTGAAGTCGATCGGGATGGGTGTTTGAATGAAATGAAAAAGGGTTTCGGGTTTAAGTGGGAGTGCGGTCTGGGCCCCTCACCCCGGCCCTCTCCCACGGGGAGAGGGAGAAAACCGGATAGTCCCCTCTCCCTGTGGGAGAGGGTTAGGGTGAGGGCAACAAACTACGCGATACTCACCTTCGTATCCAAATACACATCCTGCACCGCGTTAATCAGCTTAACCCCCTCGGACATCGATTTTTTAAACGCCTTACGACCGAGGATCAGCCCCATGCCGCCCGCGCGTTTATTGATCACCGCCGTACGCACCGCGTCGGTCAGATCCGTTTCGCCGCCAGCCGCGCCGCCGGAGTTAATCAGCCCCGCACGGCCCATGTAGCAGTTGGCAAGCTGGTAGCGCACCAGATCGATAGGGTTATCGCTGGTCAGCTTGCTATAGACGCGGTCGTCGGTGTACCCGAAGTTCACCGCCTTGTAGCCGCCGTTATTCTCAGCCATTTTCTGCTTCACGATATCCGCGCCGATGGTCGCCGCCAGATGGTTCGCCTGGCCGGTGAGATCCGCCGAAACGTGGTAATCCACGCCATCTTTCTTGAACGCGTTGTTGCGAAGATACGCCCACAGTACGGTAACCATGCCCAGCTCGTGCGCACGTTCGAACGCCGCTGAAATCTCTTCAATCTGACGACGGGACTGCTCGGAGCCGAAGTAAATCGTCGCCCCGACCGCCACCGCGCCCATGTTGAACGCCTGCTCAACGCTGGCGTACAGCGTCTGATCGTATTCGGTCGGGTAGCTCAGGGTTTCGTTGTGGTTCAGTTTGACGAGGAACGGAATGCGGTGCGCGTAGCGGCGAGACACCGAGGCCAGCACGCCGTAAGTGGACGCCACGCAGTTACAGCCGGCTTCGATCGCCAGCTCCACGATATTCTTCGGATCAAAATAGAGCGGATTGGCGGCAAATGACGCCCCCGCGGAGTGCTCGACGCCCTGGTCAACGGGCAGAATGGACAGATAGCCCGTTCCGGCGAGGCGTCCGGTGTTGTACAGCGTCTGCATATTTCGCAGCACCGCAGGCGGGCGATTGTTATCCATCATCACCCGATCAACATAGTCGTGGCCCGGCAGGTAGAGCTGATCGGCTGGAATAGTCATACAACGATGCTGTAAAAGGCTGTCGGCGTCTTTGCCAAGCAGCTGCGCAATATCAGTCATAGCGATGCTCCCGTAAGTTCCGACATCATGTCGGAGCGTGATATCCATACCCACAAATTTGTGAGCAGACTAAGCCTGGACCCGACTTAGCTTAATTTCCAGCCGGCGCAAGGTTTTTCAGCACAATCTGCTGGCTCGTTTCGTGTACAACAAAACTGTTACATCGATCAAACAATCGCGACAAAGGTACTTGAAAGGTATTATTGAGTGGTATGTTAAAGGCGTACCCTCTCTGACATGCAGGATTAAACAATGAAAACGAAAGTCCAACTGTCATTCATGATGTTTGTTGAATGGTTTATCTGGGGCGCGTGGTTCGTGCCGCTGTGGCTGTGGCTGAGTAAAAGCGGCTTTACCGCCGGGGAAATTGGCTGGTCTTACGCCTGTACGGCTATCGCTGCGATCCTCTCGCCGATCCTCGTCGGCTCCCTGACAGACCGTTTCTTTGCCGCGCAAAAAGTGCTGGCGGTGCTGATGTTTGCCGGAGCGATTCTGATGTACTTCGCCGCCCAGCAGACCGAGTTCAGCGCCTTCTTCCCGCTGCTGCTCCTCTATTCCCTGACCTATATGCCGACGATTGCCCTGACCAACAGCATTGCTTTTGCTAACGTTGACGACGTCGAGGCCGATTTCCCGCGCATCCGCGTGATGGGCACCATCGGCTGGATTGCCTCCGGCCTGGCCTGCGGATTCCTGCCGCAAATGCTCGGCTACAGCGATATTTCTGACACCAATATTCCTCTGCTGATGACAGCGGGCAGCTCCCTGCTGCTGGGCGTCTTCGCTCTGTTCCTGCCGAACACCCCGCCGAAGAGTACCGGCAAGCTGGATATCAAAGTGATGCTGGGGCTGGATGCGCTGATTTTGCTGCGCGATAAAAACTTCCTCGTGTTCTTCTTCTGCTCGTTCCTGTTCGCGATGCCGCTGGCGTTCTACTACATCTTTGCCAACGGTTATCTGACGGAAGTCGGGATGAAAAACGCCACCGGCTGGATGACCCTCGGCCAGTTCTCTGAAATCTTCTTTATGCTGGCGCTACCGTTCTTCACTAAGCGCTTTGGTATTAAAAAGGTCCTGCTGCTGGGCCTGATCACCGCCGCCATCCGCTACGGCTTCTTCGTCTTCGGCGGCGCGGACCAGTACTTCACTTACGCCCTGCTGTTCCTCGGCATTTTGCTCCACGGCGTGAGCTACGACTTCTACTACGTCACTGCCTATATCTACGTGGACAAAAAAGCGCCCGCGCACATGCGTACCGCGGCGCAGGGGCTGATTACGCTGTGCTGCCAGGGCTTCGGCAGTCTGCTGGGCTACCGCCTGGGCGGCGTGATGATGGAAAAAATGTTTGCCTATAAAGAGCCTGTGAACGGGTTGACCTTCAACTGGGCCGGAATGTGGGCGTTCGGCGGCATCATGATCGCCGTCATCGCCGTGCTGTTTATGCTGTTTTTCCGCGAATCGGATAAAGAGATCACCGCCATTGAGGTGGATGATGCCGATACCGCGCTGACACGAGGGGAAGTGAAATGAAAGCAGAACGTATTCTCGGAGCCCTGTACGGGCAGACGTTGGGGGATGCGATGGGCATGCCGTCTGAGCTGTGGCCAAGAAGCCGCGTGAAAGCCCACTTTGGCTGGATCGACCGCTTTTTGCCGGGTCCGGCAGAGAATAACGCCGCCTGCTATTTTGGCCGCGCGGAGTTTACGGATGATACCTCCATGGCCCTGAGCCTGGCGGATGCGATTATCGAATGCGACGGGCAGATTGATCCCGACGCCATCGGCAGGCATATCCTGCTGTGGGCCGAAGAGTTTGATGCCTTTAACAAGAACGTGCTCGGCCCGACGTCGAAGATTGCCCTGAACGCGATTCGTGCGGGGAAACCGGTGAGCGAGCTGGAAAACAACGGCGTCACCAATGGAGCAGCGATGCGCGCCTCGCCGCTGGGCTGCCTGCTCCCGGCCACCCGCCTTGAGCATTTTGTCGAGCAGGTGGCGCTCGCCTCCAGTCCGACGCATAAATCGGATCTGGCGATTGCCGGGGCGGTGGTGATCGCCTGGGCCATCTCTCGCGCCATCGACGGTGAAAGCTGGCAGAACATCGTCGACGCCCTGCCCGGCATCGCGCGTTATGCTCAGGAGTCTAAAACCACCACCTTCAGCGCCTCGCTCGCCGCGCGTCTGGAGCTGGCCCTCAAAACCGTGCGCGAGGCCAACGGCATTGATTCCGCCAGCGAGCAGATTTACCAGCTCGTCGGCGCGGGGACCAGCACCATTGAATCCGTTCCGGCGGCGATTGCGATGGTCGAACTGGCCGGGACCGACCCGAACCGCTGCGCAATTTTATGCGCCAACCTCGGTGGGGACACGGACACCATCGGCGCGATGGCGACCGCCATTTGCGGCGCGCTGCACGGCGTACAGGCGATCGATCCGGCCCTGAAAGCGGAACTGGACGCAGTGAATCAGCTCGATTTCAACTACTACTGCGATCACCTGCTGAACTATCGGGAACAAAGAGAGGGCGCATGAGTACAGACCTTTCTCGCAAACTTGAGACGCTGACCGCCCGGCGTCCGGTGACGGTGCTGGGCGCGGCGGTGATCGACGTGATCGCCGATGCCTACGCCCTGCCGTGGCGCGGGTGCGATATCGAATTAAAACAGCAGGGGGTGAACATCGGCGGCTGCGCGCTGAATATCGCCATCGCCCTGAAACGCCTCGGCATCGCGGCGCAAAACGCGCTGCCGGTCGGCCACGGCGTGTGGGCGGATATTATTCGCAACGCGATGGCGAAACAGGATCTGCACAGCGCGGTTGAAGCCGAAAGCGGCGATAACGGCTGGTGCCTGGCGCTGGTCGAGCCGGACGGTGAGCGCACCTTCATGTCGTTCAGCGGCGTGGAGAATCAGTGGCAGCAGAGCTGGCTGGACGGGCTGGAGGTTCCGGCGCGCAGCCTGGTCTCGCTCTCAGGCTACCAGTTGACCTCACCCTGCGGTGAACTGCTTACACGCTGGCTGGAAGGGCTAACGGACGTGACGGCGTTTATCGATTTCGGGCCGCGCATCGCGGATATCCCTGATGCGCTGATGGCGCGGATCATGGCCTGCAAACCTATTGTGTCGCTCAATCGTCAGGAAGCGGTGATTGCGGCGGAGCGTCTGGGCGTTAACGTCGAAGCACTCGGCAAGGCGTGGCAAGCGCATTACGCCAGCCCGCTGATTGTGCGGCACGACAAAGACGGAGCCTGGTATTACGACGGCGATAACGCCGGGCATGTTCCGGCGTTTGCCGCCACGGTGGTGGATACCATTGGCGCGGGCGACAGCCACGCCGGTGGCTCGCTGGCCGGGCTGGCGGCGGGATGGGCGCTGCCGGATGCGGTATTGCTGGGCAATGCGGTGGCGGCGTGGGTGGTCAGCCATCGCGGCGGCGACTGTGCGCCGACGCGCGAGGAATTACTCCTCGCACACAAAGACGTATAAATCGCTGCGACAGTAGCTAATGCTGTACTCAATCGGCCGGTGTTGCTGGTCAAGCGCAACTTGCTTGATCACCAGCACCGGTATTTTTTCGTCCATTTTGATGTGTAACTGGAATTCGCTGTCCGGCATCCGGGCGCTGACGCGCGAGCGGGTGCGCTGCGGGAAGATATTCTGACTGCGGAAATAGTCATACAGGGAGATGCCGATGGCGTCGGGATCCTGAATCAGTCCGACCGGCACCCAGGACTCTTCAATCGACACGGCGTCGTCATCCACGTAGCGAATGCGCTTGAGCATAAACACATCGCTTTGCGGCGCGATGGCAAGCTCCGCCGCCACCTCGTCCGGACACGGAACAATCCGCTTATTCACCCACAGGGTATTGGGCTTTTTGCCGCGCAAAACTACCTGCTGGGAAAATCCTCGCGCTTCCTTGAGCGAATATTCAAAGATGTTGTTGATTTGCGTGCCGTAACCGCGCGCGCGCGTCACCACGCCCTCTTCCTCCAGCGCCTGCATCGCCTTACGCACGGTGATGCGTGACACCCCGGTCAACTGGCTCAGATCGCGCTCGCCCGGCAAAATATTGCCATGCTCCAGTATTCCGCTGCGCACGGCGTTTTTGACCGTCTCAGCAAACCTGAGGTACAGCGGGGTGTTATCCCCCGCCGCGATCCGTTCATTCAGTTGAGCAATTAACCGGGTATGCGCTTGTTCCATCTCTGTTTTCCTGGCCGAAAATCTCTAGCCAGTATACTCGCTCAGCCCGTTACCACCACGCATGAAAATGGTGAACCGGGCCAATACCGTGACCGACCTCCAGAGTATCGGCTTTGGCGAGTGCCAGTGAGAGCCAGGCTTTCGCCTCCTGCACCGTATCGGCCCAGTTTTCGTGACGCGGGCGCAGCGCGGCCAGCGCCGCCGAGAGCGTACAGCCGGTGCCGTGGGTGTTTTTGGTGATGACGCGCGGGGCGGTAAATCGCTGCGCGCCGTCGCGGGTAAAGAGCCAGTCCGGGCTTTCGGCGTCATCCAGATGACCGCCCTTCATCAGCACCGCTTCGCAGCCGAGCGCCAGCAATGCGCGGCCCTGCTCTTTCATCTCCTGCTCCGTGCGGGCGTGCGGCGTATCGAGCAGCGCGGCGGCTTCGGGTAAATTCGGCGTGATAAGCGAGACTTGCGGCAGCAGTTTTTTTCGCAGGGTGTCAACGGCAGACGCAGAAAGCAGCGGATCGCCGCTTTTCGCCAGCATCACTGTGTCGAGCACCACGTTTTTCACCCGGTAACGTGCCAGACGTTCGGCGACGGCTTCGACGATATCCGTCTCGGCCAGCATACCGATTTTGGTGGTATCAATGCGCACGTCGCTGAACACGGAATCCAGCTGGGCGGCGACAAAATCTGGCTCAATGCGATAGACCGACTGCACGCCGCGGGTGTTTTGCGCCACCAGCGCGGTAATGACCGAGCAGCCGTACGCCCCGAGCGCGGAGAAGGTTTTGAGATCGGCCTGAATGCCCGCCCCGCCGCTTGGGTCGGTGCCTGCAATGGTGAGTGCGTTAATACGTTTCATGCCTGCGCCTCCAGGTTCCAGAGGGCGTCAATAAAGGCGCTGGCAAAACTGCCCGGCCCGGCGCTTTGCGACGCCGCGACGCTCCCCGCGCGCTTCATCCATCCGCAGGCGGCGGCAACATTATCCAGCCTGTCGCCTGGCAGCGAACAGCTTGCCGCGACCACCGCCGACAGCGCACAGCCGGTGCCGACTACGCGGGTCATCATCGGGTCGCCGCCAGCAATGCTTTTCGTTCGCTGACCGTCAGTGACGTAATCCACTTCGCCCGTGACGGCGACAATGGCGTTGGTCTGGCGCGCCAGCGCCTGTGCGGCGGGTAGCGCGCTGGCAGCGGTATCGGTGGTGTCTACTCCGCGACCGCCCGCGCTCATCCCGGCAAGAGCGAGAATTTCCGAAGCATTTCCGCGGATGGCGGCGGGTTTGAGCGTCAGTACTTGCTGGCAAAAACGGGTGCGAAACGCGAGCGCCCCAACGGCAACAGGATCGAGCGTCCAGGGTTTTCCCGCGGCGACCGCACTTTCAATCGCCCGGCGCATCGACTGCGCGCGTGGCGAGGTGAGCGTGCCGACATTGATCAGCAGCGCATCCGCCATGGCCGCAAACTGCTCCGCCTCTTCGGCTTCAATGACCATCGCCGGAGAGGCACCGAGGGTGAGCAAAACGTTAGCAGTAAAGGTTTGCACGACATCGTTGGTCATGCAGTGAGTGAGTGGCGAACGGGTTCGGAAGAGATGTAAAACGTGTAAATCGAGCAGGTCAGGCTGCATGGTATCGCTCCTGCCTTGCGTCAAGAAGCGATAGCCGTGAAAGGCATCTGACTTCCCTACGCTGGCATTATCCAGATCAGGTGGTACGGGTATTTCTCAGCCTTCACGTGGAAGGGCACCCCGAGTCAAATCATTTATAAAACAAACATTTACACATTGAAAATGTGTAGGTATTTAGTGTAACCGGGGCATAGTCACAGGAGCAAGAATTTTCGATTTATCACAGTTGTTATCACACCGGAAATAGACAAATCACGTAATCAATCACCTCAATGTGTTCACCCGCTCGAATAGTCGATGAATGAATCAGGAGCATAGGAAAGTACGGATTTGACAAGCAAATCCTACGCCCGGTATCGCTTCTTCACCACCAGGCAGGAGGTAACCAAAAGACTAACAACACCAATAAAAGAAAACCAAACACCTAAAATCAACATTAGAGGAATAATAAAAGTAAACTATTATGCTCTTCCTTTATCGTTCCCTTATGCTTTTCTCTCTATTGTGGCCTCTAGCTTTCGACGAATCCGTTTCTTAGCTGGCGATATTTAGCAACACTAAATCTTGATGTAATTTCACTTAAATCCATTTAATTTTAGGAGCCTTCTCGGAAAAACCTTTTCCTTACTTGATCCTTTTGGTAGTACGATTAACGATCAATACCTACAAGGATCAGAGGGATATTGAATGCCAGTTGATGAAAGTATAAAACCCACATCAGGAACCCCCATTGTAGCTGGAGGAATCAGGCAACTTACGTTAGGTGAGATAGCTCTCGCTAAAACGCTTTTCGGTGGAAGCCTCATTTATAGCCGCATTTGGGTACATCGTGAAAGCTACCTCCCCTTCAACATGCAACCTGTAGATGTTGCTATGACTCCTAACGGCGAACTATGGTTTAGAGAAGGAACCTATTCACCTGATTTTTCATTAGAGCAAGATCTACAAAAGAAACATAGATTCATGCACGAAATGGTTCACGCATGGCAAGCACAAAAAGGTATGTTTGTTAGAACAAGAGGCTTATTTTCTCGCTTCGCTGATTACAGTTATACCTTAGATAAAGCTGATTTCCTCCATTATGGATTAGAACAACAAGCATCAATAGCTAGTGATTATTGGCTACTTGTCACATATGGCTTTAATAGGGATACATCTTATTTAGCAGAATACAAAGATTACAATCCTAGCTTATCTACTCATGAATTAATAAGAAGATACAAAGCCGTGTTAAAGGGTTTCCCCGGATGAAAGAATTACTAATACTACCTGTGATATTTCTTCTTTCAGGCTGCCCTGGTGGAGGTGTTCCAATTGCTGAACATCGTAGCGTTTTTATAGAAGGTGATACGATTTGTTTCACTGTAAATAAAACAGACGTGCTTGACCGTTATAGCGTTTACTATTGGCCTGACAGGAAATATACAGTTATCAAAGCTGATGATAGAGTTTCTTTATCATACCCTGACACCTGTTTTAAAGTTAAGTTACATAATGGCTATCAGTACAATATTGCATATAGCCTTAATGGTAAAAGTTATTCAGATTCATTTTTTATTGATAAAGACGGGAATTAAAATATGTCATTACCAGCTTATTTGTTTTTATATGATGAAAATGGGATGCAAATTCCAGGGGATTGTATGGCGTTAGGTCGTGAAGGTGCTATTGAGATAATGAATAGTAGCTATGGTGTACGCCAACCTGTAGATAGAGTTACAGGAAGCATGACAGGCTGTAGAATACATGACCCTATCACATTACATAAGCAACTTGATAAAGTAAGTCCTTACCTTGCTGTTGCCGTTTGTGAATCAAAACGATTGCAGAAAGCAGTGATAAAGTATTATGAAATTGTAGAAGCAGGGATAGAGGTAGAAATCTATAATATCACGCTTGAAAGTGTCGTTATCTCATCGGTAGATTTTACCCATGTGTACTATCCGGGTAGCTCTAACCCTAACATGCACGAGGTTGTAGGGCTTAAATTCCGTGGGATTGAATGGAATTATGTTAGAGGGAATATCAAATATGATGACGCATGGATGAAACCAGCACCAGAAAGTCAGAATGCTAAATAAGAAATCATGGGGCTTCAATAACAAATCCATTTGAAATTACAGATAATATAGGTACAGAAAATGTCTTTGATTCCTGTTCTAACTTCACCGATTTCTTATCAGAGATACTTGATACAGTAGCGTAACCTGTGCAGGGGTTTAAATGCCGCTCCGGTACATGAATAGGTGTCTAGGGTGTTATTTTATTAATGCCGAAATATGAACTAGAGCAACTGCATTTTTTCGCGCTCAATAAAATCGACGCTAAATTATCTATACGGCGGTAGCAAGCATCAATACTTTGCAATGACCCGGAGCGGCACACTCATTACCTGATACATCGGTTGCCCAACTAGTTAAAGGCAGTACGACTTACCAGACGATGCGCCCGTCTGATGTATGACCTTTAGCATTTTTTACTATACTGAAATCAACTATTCCATAGGGGTATATTTTATTTACTTTAAACACAAGATTGGAAACCAATTGCATTTTTGATTTAACAACTTCAGGGCGCAAAACGATGTTTGACGTCCCTTTTATTTTAGCGCTAGGATAAATAAGACCGTCCACATCCGGATGTTTTTCAAGAAGAAGACGGCAAAAAACCCTTGAGTAAATATAATTTATTTCATGAGCATTGACGCTATTAAGTAATTCAGCAGAAAGAGCATCCATGTACAAATATGATAATAAAGCGCGAATATCATCCTTCCCAATTCGCTGGATAAAATCACGTATCTCATTAAATGCTACCATTGAAATGGTATTAGTTCCGTGATAGGCATTATACACTTCACCAATGGCAAAACATCGCACTCCATGTTCCGAGTTTTCAGGCAATTTAAAATGAGCTATATGTACATAATCGCCTTCCTTTGCATTAATTTCAGCCAACGCAGTTCCTATGCTATAGGCACCATAGAAGATAGCTTGCTTATCCTCATTCATCCGACCTATTTTACATTTCTCTAGAGGAGGAGGATATATTTCTCTTACATTATCATATCCATATTCGCTTAAGCACTTTCTTGCTCTAAAAATTGGTCTATCATAACCAAACTGAAAATTAATCCCGCCATATGATTGAAGATACCATCTGAGTAGCCCTTCCACTTTTTCTGGTTCTTTAGTCGCTAATAATTCATTACGAAACAGATCAAGACTGTTTAATTCAATTACTTTTAGTTTGTTATCCATAACCATCCCGCTCATAGCTTTCTGACCAACATGACACTTTTCGTCACTGCATCTACTAGACAGGCTAACAATTTCAATCTCTTTTTCAATGAGGAGGTGTAAAAAATGTGTGTTGCAGCTGTTATCGCTTAGATTGTTTGCTTGTTTGGATACGTAACGGCGTCGAGTGGCAGTATTGCTGGCTAGAGGATCGTCCTTAGAAGGTGGTACGGGTATTTCACAGCCTTAACGTGGAAGGGCACCCCGAGTCATTTGGTACAAAACAGCTTACTTTTTCCAGCTTAGGGGAAGCTGCTTGTTGGCGTAAGCCCACCTACCGTTTATCGCTTCTTCACGCTGTACCTTGACACGAAAAAGTAGCCACCTGGTAAGCCAGGATACGGACTATAAAAGGCAAGTGAGATAATTAATCTTATAGGCAACGATTCAAGGAGCTTTACCGCCCGCCCCTCAAACTTATTAAACATTATAAAAAGCGCCACCTCACTTTCATCTGTAAGTATACATTGATATAACGGAATTAATTTGTATCTATAATGTAGTCGCCAGATAAACATTATACAACACGGCTGTGAATCGCCTGTTTTATCACCTTAAACAGGTTCATATAAGAACATTCGCATGATGTAGATCAATAATTTCACCATCACATTCCGGGATATTTCACAGCTATTATCAATGTATAAAATTACGCATTGATACATTTTCCCTTCTTTATCTTTGGTGATAGCAAAATGAAATTAGTTAATTTTAGAAATTCTACAATTGCGGTAGTTGTATTTGGTGCTTTGGTTGCTTCTACTTGTGCAAACGCCGTGACTCCTGCTTCTGATGTGCAACTTTCTACAGGTATGGATCTGGAAACTCACCTTAATAACGAATCAGGGCGAGTAGATGGTTTGTCTAGTGACATGTGGGACACTGAGCAAGCTGTAAAAACTAACGCTGATGATATCAAAACTAACAAGAATCATATTGTTGCTGTTGAGCAAGATCTTAACAGCACTAAGAACGGCGTAGTAGTTGTACAAAGTGAAGTTGTTCAAAACGCTTCAGATATCCAGACTAACAAAGATTCTATTGCTGCTAACAAAACCGCTCAAGACACGGTAAACCACAGTCTTACTGACGTTAACATTCATCAAGATACGTTGATTAGTGGAAACACCACGCGCATTAATGCGTTAGAAAATGCGCCTAAACCTAAAGATGGAGCTAAAGGTGATAAAGGGGATAAAGGTGATCGCGGTTTAGCGGGTGCAACTACCACCATCACTAAAGTCGATACGGCGACTCAGGCGAAAGTCGCAAGCAATAGCGAAGCGATAGCCGAGACGGCGAAACAGTCTGCGAACGTTGCTAAAGATCTGCAGGACGCAAAACAGTTCTTAACCCAGCAGCAGAGCAGCAGCAATGCGCAATTTAAAAGTCTGAAAGACGAAATGGATGATAATAAAAAAGAGTCCCGCAGCGGCGCGGCGTCTGCCATTGCGATTGCGTCGATGCCACAGGTGGAAGCTGGCCAGTCGGTGATGTTCTCCGCAGGCGCGGGAACCTTTAAAGATGAACAAGCGCTGAGCGTGGGCGCCTCCTTCCATGCAGGTGCATCGACGGTTATTAAAGCGGGCGTCAGTGACTCCACAAATAATGATTTTGCAATGGGCGCGGGAATCGGCATTGGTTTCTGATAAACCGGCTCATCGTAATTGAATAATTCACCTGTACCCTTTGATGATAGCCATCATGATAAAAATAATAGTTTGCTCAGCTGTTCTTTATATTTTACTGATGCTGACCGGTTTTTGGCTCGGCACCCTGTATAGCGATTATTTCTCCTGTCGTCAGCTGTCCCTGGCTTTAAATTATGTCCATTGTGATTGAGGTTAATAAATGAAGAAGTTACTGATGATTGCCCTGGCGGTTTCCGCGCTTTCTGCCTGCTCCTCCCCTGCTGAACGCATGGCGAAGTGTGAAGCGCAGGGCGTGAGCCGGGATACCTGTTATCTGGCGGAACAAAATCGCACCACGGCGATGAACGCCGTGGCTGAAAAACAGGCGCTGGAGAATGCCGCTAACGCCGTGCAGCACGCGCAAAGCGCCAAAGTGCAGGACCCGCTGCGCGAGGCGTCATTTACCGCCAACGGCATTAACGCCACGGTCAGCAACGGCTTTTTCACCGCGAAAATCAACGGTAAGAAAGCCGTGGTGAAGCGTTTTAATGCGAATAGTTATGAAATCAAAGGGGCGGGATACGTTCTCTCCATCACCCTTGATGACAACGGCATCACCGACGCGTCATGGAATAAAACCCACGGTCGCGATAACGGTTTACTGCAGTTTACGCAGAAGTAATGTTAAGGCGGCTAACGTGCCGCCTTTTTTGTCTCCTGCGCGGCGAGGGATTTGTACGGCGAAGCGGCAGATTTTTGCTATCGAAAACATCGGGTTATTGACCACTTTTTACCCCCCCTCTTTTGTAACAAAACAGTAAACAAATTAACCATTGAGCCACGCGCCAAAAGGCTCTATATTGGCCGCGTTTTTTACTCGCTACATCCTTAACTAACTATTTATTCAATCGAGGCGCATAAGACTGCCCCGGTTGTAGGAGTGATATGATGACGGATAAAGTCCGTATTGACACCGCAGATGCCCACAAAAGCAACGAAACCTATCTGGCCCGTCAGGCCGAGTTTGAATCAAACGTCAGGAGTTATCCTCGCAAACTGCCTTTAGCGATCACTAAAGCAGACGGCGTGTGGATTACCGATGCAGATAATAAAGAATACCTTGACTGTCTTGCAGGCGCGGGCACCCTCGCGCTTGGCCACAACCATCCTGATGTGCTGAAAAGCATCCAAAATGTCATTACCAGCGGCTTGCCGTTACATACGCTCGATCTGACGACTCCGTTGAAAGACGAGTTCTCGGAATACCTGCTCTCCCTGCTGCCAGGCCAGGGCAAAGAATATTGCCTGCAGTTCACCGGCCCGTCCGGCGCAGATGCGGTGGAAGCCGCGCTGAAGCTGGCGAAAAAGGTCACCGGTCGCAGCAGCATCATCAGCTTCTCTGGCGGTTATCACGGGATGACCCACGGCGCGCTGTCCGTGACAGGTAACCTGTCACCGAAAGAAGCGGTCGATAACATGATGCCAGAAGTGCAGTTCATGCCTTACCCGCATCAGTACCGCTGCCCGCTGGGTATCGGCGGTGACGCGGGCGTGAAAGCGCTGACCTACTACTTCGACAACCTGATCAACGACGTCGAAAGCGGCGTGCGTAAACCTGCGGCCGTGATTCTGGAAGCGGTTCAGGGCGAAGGCGGCGTGAACCCGGCTCCGGCTGAGTGGCTGCAGCGCATCCGTAAAGTGACTCAGGAACACGGCATTCTGCTGATCCTCGACGAAGTTCAGGCGGGCTTCTGCCGTACCGGCAAGACGTTCGCTTTCGAACACGCGGGTATTGAGCCAGACATCATCGTGATGTCCAAAGCTGTCGGTGGCGGTCTGCCGCTGGCCGTGCTCGGTATCAAAAAGCAGTTCGATGCCTGGGCACCGGGTCATCACACCGGCACCTTCCGTGGCAACCAGCTCGCGATGGCGACCGGCCTGACCACGCTGAAAATTCTGAAAGATCAGAACATCGCCGACAAAGTTGCCGCTCAGGGCGAATGGCTGAAAGGCCAGTTGGCTGAGTTGCAGCAGCGTTATCCGGTGATCGGCCACGTGCGTGGTCTGGGCCTGATGATCGGCATCGAAATCGTGAAACCGAACGAAGCGCCAGATCACATGGGCTGCTTCCCGGGCGATGGCGATCTCTCCGCCCTGATCCAGAAGAAATGCTTCGAAGCGGGCCTGATTCTGGAGCGCGGTGGTCGTAACGGCGTCGTTCTGCGTCTGCTGCCATCCCTGCTGATTAGCGATCAGGAGCTGAAAGTCTTCCTGGATAAATTCGAGCAGGCGCTGCTTGCTGCGGGCATTCGCCCGGTCTAACGGAGTTAGAAAGATGTCTGAGTCAAACCCAATTCTGTCGTCGTCGGCGCAAAGCATCGAGGCCTATCAGCAGGCCATCGAGCAGAGCTCCCAGGCGGTGATGCAGTGGCTGCAGCAGTCTGAGATGTATCAGGGGAAAACCGTCGCCGAACTGCGCGACAACATCTCCCTGAACTTCGGTCAGAAAGGCCTCGGCAACGAAGCGGCGATTGCCCGCGCGGTCGAGTACTTCCTGAAAGACAGCCTGTCGGTTCACCACCCGCAGTGCGTGGCGCACCTGCACTGCCCGAGCCTGGTCGTCAGCCAGGCCGCGGAAGTGCTGATCAACGCCACCAACCAGAGCATGGACTCCTGGGATCAGAGCCCGTCAGCGACCATCATTGAGATGAAGCTGATCGACTGGCTGCGTACCCGCGTGGGTTATCAGGCCGGTGATGCGGGCGTGTTCACCAGCGGCGGCACCCAGAGCAACCTGATGGGGCTGATGCTGGCGCGTGACGCCTTCTTCGCGCGTCAGGGCCACTCTATCCAGCAGGATGGTCTGGTCGGCGATCTGCGCAAGATTCGCGTGCTCTGTTCTGAAAATGCGCACTTCTCGGTGCAGAAGAACATGGCGCTGCTCGGTCTGGGCTACCAGTCGGTCATTCAGGTGAAAACCGATGAGTGCTCGCGCATGGATCTGAACGATCTGGCGGCAAAAATTGCTCAGTGCAATGCCAGTGGCGAACAGATTCTGGCGATCGTGGCCACCGCCGGAACCACCGACGCGGGTGCTATCGATCCACTGCGCGCTATCGCTGAGATGGCGGCTGAGCAGCAGATTTGGGTACACGTAGATGCGGCCTGGGGCGGCGCGCTGCTGATGTCCGATAAGTATCGCGACTACCTGGACGGCATTGAGCTGGTGGATTCCATCACTCTGGACTTCCACAAGCAGTTCTTCCAGACCATCAGCTGCGGCGCGTTCCTGCTGAAAGAAGAGCGCCACTACGAGCTGATGCGTTACCAGGCGGCCTACCTGAACTCCGAGTTTGACGAAGAGGCGGGTGTGCCGAATCTGGTCTCCAAATCACTGCAGACCACGCGCCGTTTCGACGCGCTGAAGCTGTGGATGAGCCTGGAAGCGCTGGGTCAGGAGCAATACGCGGCGATCATCGATCACGGCGTCACCCTGGCACAGGACGTGGCGGCATACGTGCAAACTCAGGATAGCCTTGAGCTGGTGATGAAGCCTCAGCTGGCAAGCGTGCTGTTCCGCTTCCGTCCAGACTCTGCGCTGAACGACGCGGCCATCGCGCTGCTGAACCAGAAGATCGGTGATGCCCTGCTCGACTCCGGTCGCGCCAACGTCGGTGTCACCGAGCACAACGGCGTGACCTGCCTGAAGCTGACGCTGCTGAACCCAACGGTGACGCTGGGCGATGTGAAAGTCCTGCTGTCGCTGGTTGAACGTACGGCGCACGAGATTCTGGCGAAGTAAGTTCCTGTTCCCCGCACCGCCCGGTGCGGGGATTTTTGTATTATTGCTCGTGTTTCTCTGAGGTGTAGCTGTAGTCGTAAGGGGTATACCCCGTACCGTAGTACAGGGCGGCGGTTCTCACCACGTCATTCAAGATGGCCCCCGTCATCATCACTCCGCCCAGATGCAGACGTTTTACACAGGACTGCACTTCTCTGACGCTGGTCATGCCATACCGTGCAATCAGCAGCGTAATTCCCGCGTATCTTCCTACCAGCAAGGCATCCGTCACCGCCAGTATCGGCGGCGTATCGACAATAATCATGTCGAAATGAGCGTCAGCCCACGTCAGCAATTGCTGGAAGCGCTCCCCGATGAGCAGCTCCGAAGGATTATCCGGCGTCTGGCCGCAGGTCAGCACGTCTACCCCTCCCGGCTCATAGTGCTGAATGACCTCTTCATGGGCGGCGTCTCCCGTCAGCACCTCCGCGAGGCCACGATTATTGGTAAGACCGAAGATTTGGTGCACATAACCTTTACGCATATCGGCATCGATCAGCAGCACCTTCTGCCCGGCCTGCACCAGGATAGTCGCCAGCGACGTGCTGATCAGCGTCTTACCGCAGTTTTGTGTCGGCCCGACAAACATCACCACGCGATTGCTGGCCTCCATCATGGTGAAATGAAGACTGGTCCGCAGACCGCGTATCGCCTCCACTAGCAGGTCGAGCGGCCTGTCGACAGGCAGAAACGGAATATTATGGGTCCTGTGGTTCCAGCTCTCGCCAAAGCTGAGCGTTCTGCGCAAACGGGTCTTCTTCCACAGCCAGACAGAACGCGGCAGCGTCGCCAGTACGGTCATCCCCAGCGCCTCAAGCTGTTCAGGGCTTTCAAGGCCTCGTCTGAGCGCGGCTCGCCCCAGAATGATTCCCGTGGAAAGGATGAGCCCGATCAGAAAGCCCATGACGATCACCAGCGGTCGGGTAGGTTTTATCGGTTCAGGTTGCGTCACGGCAGGATCAATAATGCGCACGTTTCCGATAGCGCTGGAGCGAGAGATACTCAGCTCCTGCTGGCGGGTCAGCAGCTGCTGGTAGATCTCACGCCCGGAATCCACATCCCGGCTGAGTCGCAAGATTTCCTGCTGAGTGGAAGGCATGGCGGAGACGCGCTGATTCAGGTGCGCTTTTTCGCTCTCCAGGGTCTGGCGTTTTTCCATCAGGGCGCGGTAAGTCGGGTGATCCTTTTTGAACAGCTGGGAGATCTCCGCTTCGCGGAAGGTCAGTTCGTTAAGCTGGTTATCGGCGTTGACGATCTGCTCCAGCACCGATTTGGCCTCCAGCGTCAGATCCACCGAATCGCGCTGTTTGCGATAGAGGTTGAGCCGCTCTTCGGCGATATCCAGATCGCCTCGGATCTGCGGCAGCTGGCGCTGCAAAAAGGCGAGACTTTTAGCATCCTGCTCGGCCTGCCGGTCGATGTTCTGACGCAAATAGTTTTCAGTAATGCTATTGAGCTCCTCGGCAATCCGATCCGGGTCGGTGCCGGTCAGGGACAGATTCAGAATACCGCTCTGTTTTCCCGCTTCGGCAACGGTGAACTGCTGATTCAGGGCGTTAATCGCCTCCAGGGTTGTCCGCTCACAGAGGGTGAAACGCGTGCCGGGTTGAGCTTCCATGGATTTGACCAGAAGGACTACGCCGTCCTTTTCGAACCGCTTTCCCACCACGCCTTCCCCCTGGAAATCCTCCCCCTCAAGCTGGTAACGCCCCTGCTCCTGCGCTCTGAGCGTCAGGGTATGAGTCGCGTTCACCGTGGCGGGAATGTGCAGTCTGGCCAGCTCCAGGGTCGCCGGTCGCTGACCCAAAAGACGCACTATTGCGCGCCCGATAAGGGGAAAATAGCGCTGCTTCACCTCTTCATTCAGGTGCAGCGCCTCCACCGTCTGGCCGAGGATCATCCGCGATTTAAGCAGCTGGATTTCCGGGAGTGTGTCCGGGGAGAGCTCCGGACCGAGCTGGCTCAGATTTTTGAGCAGGCTGTTGTCCTGTTTACTCTCGATCTGCACCATCGCATCGGCTCTGTACACCGGGGTCGCGGTGAACGCGTACAGGCCAGCGCAGAGGGTAAACAGGAGGGTCATGCAAACAATAAGTACGCGATGGTCGATCAACTCGCCCAGCAGGCGCGCCAGATCCAGTTCCTGATGCCCAATCGCTGCGGCATTGTGTTCTGAAATGTGTGAAGACATACAACTCTATTCCTTTAGTGACTCAATCGTTGAGCCCATTCCCGGCTTGCTCTGCCGAGCAGGTCAAAAACGTATTCATACGCTTCGTGGCTTTTACGGTAGGGATCGGGGATGACCCGCGTGTGCAGCCACTGGCCAAACAGCAGCGAACGCCCGCGGATTTCAGGGGCGATCGCTGAAATATGGTTCAGGTGTTGCGGCTCCATCGCCAGGATCAGATCGTATTCGCGCATCAGCTGCGGGGTCAGTTTCTGCGCGACGTGCCCTTCCAGCGATACACCGTGCAGCGCCGCCACTTCCTGAGCGCGCGTATCTGCCGCGTACCCCATCAGTCCGCAGACCCCTGCTGACGCCACCATAAAGGCGGGCAAGTGCTGGCGCAGCAGGCGTTCACCGATGGGAGAGCGACAGATATTTCCGGTACAGACGACAAGGATGGATTTCACCATTATTGCGGCCACGTTCGGATGTAGCGTACCGCTTCGGTCAGGTCATGAACGCCGGTGATGGTGGGCACCAGCTGAGAGATGACGCGATTCCAGCGCGAAACCGGCGCGGTTGTGACATAGACAATGTCGTAGGGCTGAAGTTGAAATTCGGTGCCGAGGACCATCGACGACGCATCTTTGGCATCGAGCTGGTAGACGCTGGCGATTTTGCTCTGTTTATCAGCTTTCGGTGCCGAACGAATCACGAAGATCCCCGTCGCGTCCGCCAGGTCCTGATTCAGTCCCCCGGCATTGCCGAGGGCTTCCGCCAGGGTCATCCCGCTGCGGTCCATTTTGAGAGTGCTTTGTTTAGCGACTTCGCCCATCACGAAGACTTTCAGGCCGTCGTTGCGCGGCACGAAGAGAATATCGCCCGGCCACAGCAGCTTGTTCTGCGTCAAATCGCCGTGCTGCATCAGGGCATACAGGGAGAGATGCGTGTCTTTTCCGTTGTGAGTCAGCACCACGTCGCGCCAGTCGGCATCGGCAGATAATCCCCCCGCGGCATTTACCGCATCCATGACGGTCAGCGGGATATTGGTGATCGCCTGCTGCCCGGATTTGACGACTTCTCCCGTGATGTAGGCTTTTTGCGAACGGAAAGCGGCGACGCTGACGTCTACCTGCGGGCTTTCGATCACTTTATCCAGCCGGGAGGTTATCTCTTCGCGGACTTCGGAGACGGTTTTGCCGGCCACCTTAAGCTTGCCGATGTAGGGATAAAAAATCGTCCCGTCTGCGGCCACCCAGTTGCCCGTGTCGCTCGCGCTGCGATACTGGCCGGCAGGCGTGGTGAGCTCCGGGTGATCCCAGACGGTGATGGTCAGGATGTCGCCCACGTCGATGTGGTATTCCCAGCTTTTGAGCTGCACGTCGAGAGCAGGATTCGCCTGAGATTTAAGCGTCGTTGGGCGCAGCGTCTCAATCAAAGAAGAGGTGATCCGATAGACGTCCACTTTGTTATCCAGATCATCATGTTCATTTGTCGCAGCTATCTTATTTTTATTTGATACGTTGAGCGTCTGGCCAGGAATGAAGGTACAGCCCGTTAATTGATATATTATTAATATCAATGCAGAAAGGTATATTTTATTTTTCACTTGAATGATTGAATGGTTGTTTTCTTTCAAAGCCAGGAGGTTACACTTTAAAATAAACCAACACCACGACTAAAAAAAAATTTCAGTTAAATAATTATATTAAAAAATACAATTAATGCATAACCAACTGAAATAAATGCAATAACTTCAAAAATAAGTCTGTATTCATCAGTCATTAACCAACAAATACAAAGTCAACAACAAATAAATCACGAGAGAGAGAGTGCATTAAATAACCAGCTAGCATTCGCTGGCGGAGAATATTGTTTTCTCAGATTCATGGAGGGAAATAAGACGATGAGGTAATAATCTGGGCTTATAAAGACCCGCACCGCCTGGTGCGGGGCCTCTTTTTATCCCACGTTTTTCTCTTTCTCAGCGCTATAACTGTACTCGAAAGGGGCATACCCCTCGGCGTAATACAGCGCTGCGGATTTAATAACGTCATTAAGAATCGCGCCGTCAACGGCGACACCGGCCAGCTGCAGCCGTTTCGAACAGGCCTGAACCTCTTTCACGCTGGTCATGCCAAATCGGGCCACCAGCAGCGTGGTTCCCGCTTTTCTTCCTACCAGTGATGCATCCGTCACCGCCAGAATCGGCGGTGTATCAACGATCACCATCGTGTAGTGCTCGTTCGCCCATTTCAGCAGCTGCTGGAATGGTTCGCCGATCAGCAGTTCCGAAGGGTTACCCGGCGTCTGGCCGCAGGTCATCACGTCCACCTCTCCGGGCAGATAGCGCTGAATGGCAGACTGATAATCGATTTTGCCGGAAAGCACGTCAGAAAGACCGGTGCGGTTTGTCAGGCCAAAGATCTGATGGACGTACCCTTTGCGCATATCGGCATCGATAAACAACACCTTCTGCCCGGTCTGCGCGACGATAGCGGCCAGCGAGGTGCTGACGAGGGTCTTGCCGCAATTCTGCGTCGGGCCGGTAAACATCACCACGCGGTTGGTCGTCTCCAGCATGGTGAAATGAAGGCTGGTGCGCAGGCCACGAATGGCTTCCACAAAAAGATCCACCGGCCTGTCGACGGGCAAGA
The DNA here is from genome assembly GCF_058791735.1 of Lelliottia sp. EB106-05-01-XG201. Lineage (NCBI taxonomy): Bacteria > Pseudomonadati > Pseudomonadota > Gammaproteobacteria > Enterobacterales > Enterobacteriaceae > Lelliottia > Lelliottia sp. EB106-05-01-XG201. The sequence goes on along the minus strand of NZ_JBYTDV010000001.1, from coordinate 1,629,949 downwards.
ACGGGATATTTCGGGTCCTGTGGGTCCAGCGATCGCCGAAGAAATACTTGCCGCGCAGGCGGGTCTTTTTCCACAGCCAGACAGAGCGCGGCAGCGTGGCGAGCACCGTAATCCCCTGGTTTTCGAGCTGATCCGGGCTTTCGATACCGCGTTTAAGCGCCGCGCGCCCCAGGACCAGAGCCGCTGAAATGATCAACCCCAGCATAAAGCCCATCACGATAACCAGCGGTTTCGTGGGTTTGATCGACTCAGGTTGCGTTACGGCAGGATCAATAATGCGCACGTTACCGATAGCGCTCGAGCGGGAGATACTCAGCTCCTGCTGGCGGGTCAGCAACTGCTGGTAGATCTCGCGCCCGGAATCCACATCCCGGCTCAAACGAAGAATTTCCTGCTGCGTGGAAGGCATGGCGGAGACGCGCTGATTCAGGCGCGCTTTTTCGCTCTCCAGCGTCTGACGTTTTTCCATCAGCGCGCGATATGTCGGGTGATCTTTTTTGAACAGCTGCGAGATCTCCGCCTCGCGGAAGGTCAGTTCGTTGAGCTGGTTATCGGCGTTGACGATCTGCTCCAGCACCGATTTGGCCTCTAACGTCAGATCCACCGAATCGCGCTGCTTACGATAGACGTTGAGCCGCTCTTCGGCGACATCCAGATCGCCTCGGATCTGCGGCAGCTGGCGCTGCAAAAAGGCCAGGCTTTTGGCATCCTGCGCGGCCTGTCTGTCGATGTTCTGACGCAAATAGTTTTCGGCAATGCTGTTGAGCACTTTCGCAATCAGGTCCGGGTCCGTACCGGTCAGGGAGAGGTTCAGCACGCCGCTCTGTTTACCCGCTTCGGCCACGGCGAACTGCTGATTCAGCGCGTTGATGGTATCGAGTTTTGTCCGCTCCGTCAGGGCGAACCGCGCGCCCGGCTGCGCCGTCATCGTTTTCACCCACAGGGAGACGCCCTCTTTTTCAAACGGCATTCCCGCGACGCCTTCGCCCTCGAAATCATCCCCCGTCACGCGAAAATGCGTTGGGTCCAGCACCGTCAGGGTCAGCGTGCGCGGCGTGCCGTCTGTTGAGGGAATATGCATCATGAGCAGGTCCAGCGTCGCCGGTTTTTGGCCGAACAGCCTGGCAAGCGCGCGCCCTACCAGCGGGAAGTAGCGCTGTTTAACCTCTTCGTTAAGACGCAGGCCATCCACCGTCTGGCCGAGGATCATCCGCGATTTCAACAGCTGAATTTCCGGCATGGTATCCGGGGAGAGCTCCGGGCTGAGCTGGCTCAGATTTTTAAGCAGGCTGTTGTCCTGTTTACTTTCGATCTGCACCATCGCATCGGCCCGGAAAACCGGCGTCGCCGTGAAGGCGTAGAGGGCCGCGCAGGCGGTAAACAGAAAAGTGATGCATAAAATAAGCAGGCGATGGTCGATCATCTCGCCCAGCAGGCGCGCCAGATCCAGCTCGTGATTTTCATTCGCAGCCGCGTAGATGTCTGAAGTATATGAAGACATTGAAACTTTATTCCTTTAATGACTCAGTCGTTGAGCCCATTCCTGACTCGCCCTGCCCAGCAGATCGAACACGTATTCATACGCTTCGTGACTCTTACGATACGGGTCGGGGATTGCGCGCGTTTGCAACCACTGCCCAAACAGCAGCGACCGGCCCCGGATTTCAGGGGCCATCGCCGAAATATGGTTCAGGTGTTCCGGCTCCATCGCCAGAATCAAATCGTATTCGCGCATCAGCTGCGGGGTCAGTTTCTGCGCCACATGCCCTTCGAGGGAGACGCCGTGCAACGCCGCCACTTCCTGCGCCCGCGCATCGGCCGCGTGCCCGACCAGGCCGCTGACTCCGGCGGAGGCCACGGTGAAACCGGGCATCTGCTGGCGCAACAGGCGTTCACCGATGGGCGAGCGGCAGATATTTCCGGTGCAGACCACGAGGATTGAATTCACCATTACTGCGGCCACGTGCGGATATAGCGCGCCGTTTCCGTCAGGTCATGAACGCCGCTGATGGTTGGCACGAGCTGAGAGATCACGCGATTCCAGCGCGAAATCGGCGCGGTTGTCACATAGACAATGTCGTAGGGCTGGAGCTGAAATTCGGTGCCGAGCACCATCGCCGAGGCATCTTTGGCGTCGAGCTGGTAGACGCTGGCGATTTTGCCCTGTTTGTCGGTTTTCGGCGCCGAACGAATGACGAAGATCCCCGTCGCGTCCGCCAGGTCCTGGTTGATTCCCCCGGCATTGCCGAGCGCTTCCGCCAGGGTCATCCCGCTGCGATCCATTTTGAGGGTGCTTTGTTTAGCGACTTCGCCCATCACGAAGACTTTCAGCCCGTCGTTGCGCGGCACGAAGAGAATATCCCCTGGCCACAGCAGTTTGTTCTGCGTCAGATCGCCGTGCTGCATCAGGGCATACAGAGAGAGATGGGTGTCTTTGCCATTATGGGACAGCACCACGTCGCGCCAGTCGGCCTCGGCGGAGAGACCGCCCGCCGCATTCACCGCATCCATAACCGTGAGAGGAATGTTAGTGATCGCCTGCTGCCCGGATTTGACCACCTCGCCGGTGATGTAGGCTTTTTGCGAGCGGAAGGCCGCCACGCTCACGTCCACCTGCGGGCTTTCGATCACTTTGTCGAGCCGGGAGGCGATCTCCTCGCGAACCTCGGAGACGGTTTTCCCGGCGACGTTGAGCTTGCCGATGTAGGGATAAAAAATCGTCCCGTCGGCGGCCACCCAGTTGCCCGTGTCGCTCGCGCTGCGGTACTGCCCGGCAGGGGTAGTGAGCTCCGGGTGATCCCAGACGGTGATGGTCAGAATATCGCCTACGTCGATGTGGTATTCCCAGCTTTTGAGCTGCGCATCGAGATTAGGATTCGCCTGAGATTTGAGTGTCGTTGGGCGAAGCGTCTCAATCAACGACGGCGTGATCGGGTAAACATCGACGCGTTTATCAAGCTGATAATTAGCATCTGATGCAGCAATGACATTTTTATCCGAAACACTCAGCTGCTGGCCAGGTACAAACGCACAGCCTGTCAATTGACTTATTATTAATGCTAACACCGAAAGAGATATTTTATTTTTCATTGGAATGGATAAAATCTTTGTTTTATCAGGAATAATTGGCGAGTACGTTGACACCCATGACCAGCCGAGTTAAAAAATAGCAAAATCAACAGTTTGAATTAGCACTCCATCCATGAGCCGTCAATTTAATCATTTCGAATAAATACTCTTCATTTGTTTCCCGGCGGTGGCAAATATTCATCGCGGGAAATACCACCAAAGCTATTCATATCGAATTTAATAGTAAAAGGTATGTGTTTAAATTGCATTCACCGTTCAGTCCAATTTTGCACCTTCTATTTTCACTCACCCTGAGGCTGAATAATAAAACTGGCAGCGTGTTTCTCGATTATCCATTTGCGAGATGAATGATTAAGTCATGGGCAAAGCTGTTCAGATTTGTTACATTTTTTTTCCAACAAGCGCGACCGTGATACTTAAAATGGGCTGCTTGCCGCGCTGTGCCGTCACAGCGGGCTGAAGGTTCAGCAAAAGGTTTAACTGGAGATAAAATGGCTAAGAGTAAATTGCTGCTTCTGGGTGTGTTGATGTCACTGGCGGGTGCTGTTTATGCCGCTCCGCAAGCCGTGACTGCACCTTCCGGGATCCAGGCTTATGAAGAACAAGAGTTCATCGCCGATTTCACAAAATTCAAAATTGGCGACACCGCCCCGGCGCTCTATCAAACGCCTGAGTACACCATTAAGCAGTTTCAGCTGCGTAACCTCCCGGCACCAGATGCGGGTACGCACTGGACTTACATGGGTGAGAACTACGTTCTGATTAATGACGCCGACGGTAAAATCCTTAAAGCCTACAACGGGGATATCTTCTATCACCGCTGATCCCCTCATCGTCAGACCCTGGCAGGAAAGCGATCGCCCTTTCCTGCGCACCCTCTTTTTACAGGCCCGTCGCGAGGCGTGGCCGTGGCTGGATGACACCGACTGGCAGCTTGAGGATTTCGACGCGGCCACCCTTGACGAGCAGATCTGGGTAGCGGTGCAAAACGGCCATCGCGTCGGGTTTGCGTCGGTCTGGAGCAACGATAATTTTCTGCACAACCTGTTTGTAGATCCGCAGTATCAGGGCGTGGGCGCAGGCAGCCTGCTGCTGGAACATGTACAACAGCAGTTCAGCAGTACAGGTTCGCTTAAGTGTCTGGTGAGAAATGAGCGTGCGGTAGGGTTTTATCAGCAGCACGGCTGGCATATCGAGGCGACGGGGGATTCTCCGGAGGGAGAGTATTACCTGATGCATTACCGGTTACGGTAATTGCGGGGGTTGTGCGGTCTGGTGCCCGGCGGCGCTTCGCTTGCACGGGCCTACTGGGTTGCGAGGCTACGGGTTTTGTAGGCCGGGTAAGGCGAAGCCGCCACCCGGCACAACAAGGCTACAAATCACACCGCTCGAAACGCGATCTCGCTCGGGATCACTTCACCCTGCCAGTACAGCTGCGCGGCCACGCGTCCGGCGAGCTGACGGTACATCCCGGCAAACTCACTCTCCGGACTGCGCACCACGGTCGGCTTACCGCTGTCGAGATCTTCACGCAGCGTAATGTGCAGCGGCATCTGCCCCAGCAGCTGGGTGTGATACTGCGCCGCCAGCCTCTCTGCGCCACCGGTGCCAAAGATCGGCTCGTGGTGCCCGCAGTTGCTGCAAATATGCACGCTCATGTTCTCGACCACGCCGAGTACCGGCACTTCCACCTTCTCGAACATCACGATGCCTTTTTTGGCGTCGATCAGCGCGATATCCTGCGGCGTCGTGACCACAACCGCGCCCGTCACCGGAATGTTTTGCGCCAGCGTCAGCTGAATATCACCGGTGCCCGGCGGCATATCCAGAACCAGATAATCGAGATCCGGCCACATGGTCTCCTGCAGCATCTGCAGCAGCGCCTTGCTGGCCATCGGGCCGCGCCAGACCATGGCGTTATCGTCTGTCACCAGATAACCAATCGAGTTGGTCGCCAGGCCGTAAGCCATGATCGGCGCCATGTGGGTACCGTCCGGCGAAGTTGGACGCTGATTTTCTGCACCCAGCATGTTCGGGATCGACGGGCCGTAAATATCCGCATCGAGAATACCCACTTTGGCCCCTTCGGCGGCCAGCGCCAGCGCCAGGTTCACGGCGGTGGAGGATTTCCCCACCCCGCCCTTGCCGGAGCTGATGGCGATAATGTTCTTCACGCCGTTCACGCCCGGCTGATTCTTCACGCGCTTGAGCGTGGCGATGGTGTGCGTCAGCTTCCAGTCAATCGCCTTCGCCCCGGTGATGCGCAGCAGGTCAGAGCTGCACTGCTCTTTCAGGGTTTCGAAGGCGCTGGCCCAGACGAACGGCATCTGCAATTCGACGTGCAGCGTGTCATCCAGCCAGGCGACATGATGCAGCGCTTTCAGCGTGGTGAGATTGTGCTTCAGGGTTGGATGCTGAAAATTGGCCAGCGTCCCGGCAACCATTGCTCGTAAGGCTTCCGGTGATTTGGCCTGGGATTGAGAACTCATCCCGACTCCTTTGTTCTTGTGAATAAGACCTTAGTTGAACAAGTTTACCTGAAAGGCCGTGGTTTGTGCTTACTTAATAATGGCCCTTTTGTTACTATCAAAAACCCTTTTTACTGTTAAAGAAGTAATGCCCACTATGACTCAAGTCGCGAAAAAAATTCTGGTAACGTGCGCCCTGCCGTACGCAAACGGCTCAATCCACCTCGGCCACATGCTGGAGCATATCCAGGCTGATGTCTGGGTCCGTTACCAGCGAATGCGCGGCCACCAGGTAAACTTCATCTGCGCGGACGATGCTCACGGCACGCCAATCATGCTGAAAGCACAGCAGTTGGGGATCTCCCCGGAGCAGATGATTACCGAAATGAGTCAGGAGCATCAGACCGATTTTGCTGGCTTTGACATCAGCTACGACAACTACCACTCGACGCACAGCGACGAGAACCGCGAGCTGTCCGAGCTTATCTACACCCGTCTGAAAGAGAACGGTTTTATTAAAAACCGCACCATCTCTCAGCTCTACGATCCGGAAAAAGGCATGTTCCTGCCGGACCGTTTTGTGAAAGGCACCTGTCCGAAGTGTAAATCCCCGGATCAGTATGGCGATAACTGCGAAGTGTGCGGCGCGACCTATAGCCCGACCGAGCTTATCGAGCCGAAATCCGTGGTTTCCGGCGCGACACCGGTGATGCGTGACTCTGAGCACTTCTTCTTCGACCTGCCGTCGTTTAGCGAAATGCTGCAGGCGTGGACCCGCAGCGGCGCGCTGCAGGAGCAGGTGGCGAACAAAATGCAGGAGTGGTTCGAATCCGGCCTGCAGCAGTGGGATATCTCCCGCGATGCGCCATACTTCGGCTTTGAAATCCCGAACGCACCGGGCAAATATTTCTACGTCTGGCTGGATGCGCCAATCGGCTACATGGGCTCCTTCAAGAACCTGTGCGACAAGCGCGGCGACACCACGAGCTTCGAAGAGTACTGGAAGAAAGATTCCGACGCCGAGCTGTACCACTTCATCGGCAAAGACATCGTCTATTTCCACAGCCTGTTCTGGCCAGCGATGCTGGAAGGCAGCGGTTTCCGCAAGCCAACCAACCTGTTCGTGCACGGCTACGTGACGGTGAACGGCGCGAAGATGTCCAAATCTCGTGGGACCTTCATCAAGGCCAGCACCTGGCTGAACCATTTCGACGCCGACAGTCTGCGCTACTACTACACCGCTAAGCTCTCTTCGCGCATCGATGATATCGACCTGAATCTGGAAGATTTCGTGCAGCGCGTGAACGCGGACATCGTAAACAAAGTGGTGAACCTGGCGTCCCGTAACGCAGGCTTTATCGCCAAGCGTTTCGACGGCGTGATGGCGGCTGAACTGGCTGACCCGGCGTTGTACAAAACCTTCACCGACGCGGCCGCGACCATCGGCGAAGCCTGGGAAGCGCGTGAGTTCGGTAAAGCGGTACGCGAAATCATGGCCCTGGCCGACCTGGCGAACCGCTATGTGGACGAGCAGGCACCGTGGGTAGTTGCGAAGCAGGAAGGCCGCGATGCGGATCTGCAGGCGATCTGCTCCATGGGCATCAACCTGTTCCGCGTGCTGATGACCTACCTGAAGCCGGTTCTGCCACAGCTGACAGAACGTGCTGAAGCGTTCCTGAACACGGAGCTGACCTGGGATGCTATCCAGCAGCCGCTGCTCGGCCACAAAGTGAATACCTTCAAAGCGCTGTATAACCGCATTGAGATGAAACAGGTTGAAGCCCTGGTTGAGGCGTCCAAAGAAGAGGTGAAAGCCGCCGCTGCGCCTGTTACTGGCCCGCTGGCAGACGATCCGATTCAGGAAACCATCACCTTTGATGATTTCGCCAAAGTCGATCTGCGCGTCGCGCTGATTGAAAACGCGGAATTCGTGGAAGGCTCCGACAAACTGCTGCGTCTGACGCTGGATCTGGGCGGTGAGAAGCGCAACGTCTTCTCCGGCATTCGCTCGGCGTATCCTGATCCGCAGGTGCTGATCGGTCGCCAGACGGTGATGGTCGCCAACCTTGCGCCGCGCAAAATGCGCTTCGGCATTTCGGAAGGGATGGTGATGGCCGCCGGACCTGGCGGGAAGGATATCTTCCTGTTAAGCCCTGACGAAGGCGCGAAGCCGGGTCAGCAGGTGAAATAAACGAAAAAGCCGCTCAGATGAGCGGCTTTTTTTATGCCTTTTTGCCGGGTTACGGTGTCGGGTGGCGGCTTCGCCTTACCCGACCTACAAAACCCGTAGGCCCGTGCTCAGGCAGACGGCTTCGCGCTATGCACTCGATGAGTCAACCCGCGCAGGAAATAACGCATAAACTGGTCGCCGCACTCGCGGTAATTCTTATGATCCGGCGCGCGCATCATGGCGGTGATCTCCGGCATCGACACGCGGAATTTCTGCTCGCTCATGATGGCTAATACGTCGTCGGATTTCAGGGAAAACGCGATACGCAGCTTCTTCAGCACGATGTTGTTATTCACGCGACGCTCTGGTGACAGCACCGGGGCAGACTCGTCTTTGCCGCGCTTATCGTAGATCAGCCCGTTCAGAAACGAAGAGAGGATGATGTCCGGGCAGCGAACGAAGCCCTCTTCGTCCTCTTTGGTGATCCAGCTGGCAATATTCGCCGGAGTGGTCTCAACCTCGGCCAGCGCCAGAATACGAACCAAATCGTTGTTGTTGGATTTCAGGATGTAGCGCACGCTGCGCAGAATATCGTTACTTAACATAGAGCCTTCAGCTGTCGGTGATGCGATGGGGCGCAGTGTACCAGTTTTACAACCCAATCGCCTCTTTCAGGCTTTTCAGATAGCGTCGACTCACCGGCACTGTTTGCCCCGCTCGCAGCACCAGCTCCGCCTGACCGTTCTCCTCCAGACGAATCTCTTTCAGATGCGCCATGTTCACCAGATACTGTCGATGACAGCGGATTAGCGGCGTCCGGCTCTCCAGCGTGCGCAGGGTCAGCTCGGTAAAGCCCTCTTTGCCTTCGCCACTGGTGACAAACACCCCGCTCATGCGGCTGCTGACAAAGGCCACGTCGTCCATCTGCAGGAGATAAATTCGGCTGTGGCCGGTGCAGGGGATAAATTTCAGCGCCTGCTGGTTTTCCGGCAGCAGCGACACGTCCTGCACGCTGCGCTCCTGGCGCAAACGGTTAAGGGTTTTCTCCAGCCGCTTCTCTTCGATCGGTTTGAGCAGATAATCGAACGCGTGCTCTTCAAAGGCTTTGACCGCATATTCATCAAAGGCGGTGAGAAACACGATGTACGGACGATGTTCCGGGTCGAGCATCCCGACCATCTCCAGACCGCTGATGCGCGGCATCTGGATATCGAGAAACAGCACATCCGGGCGCAATTTATGCACCGCGCCAATGGCTTCGATGGCGTTGGCACACTCACCCGCGATTTCAATGTCGCTCTGTTCCTGTAACAGAACCCGCAGGTTTTCCCGCGCTAACGGCTCATCATCGACAATCAGCACTCTTAGCATGCGTTTTCCTCCAGGGGCAATCGTAGGGTAATACGGGTAAAACTGTCCGGCTCGCAGTCGACGGTAATGCCGCAGTCATCGCCAAAATGCGCGCGCAGACGTTTGTCGACCAGGCTCATTCCCAGCCCGCCCGACTCGGCGCCGGGCAGGTACAGCCCGGCGTTATCTTCAATATCCAGCACCAGGTGGTGATTAAACCGGCTGGCAGAGATACGGATTTCGCCGGTGCCCAGCAGCTGTGAGGTGCCGTGCTTAATGGCGTTTTCCACAATCGGCTGCAGGGTAAACGCCGGAAGATGCTGATGGGCCAGCTCAATTGGCACAAACAGCGAGACCTGCAACCGCGACTGGAAGCGCGCCTTCTCGATTTGCAGATAGGCGTTCACGTGTTCAATCTCATCGGCCAGGGTCACAATCTCTGAAGGCCGCTTCAGGTTCTTGCGGAAAAAGGTCGACAGAAACTGCACCAGCTGCGTCGCCTGGTCGCTGTCGTGGCGGATCACCGCCTTGAGCGTATTCAGGGCGTTAAACAGGAAATGCGGATTGACCTGGGCGTGCAGGAGCTTGATTTCCGACTGGGTCAGGAGCGCCTTTTGCCGCTCGTACTGCCCCGCCAGGATCTGCGCCGACAGCAGCTGGGCGATCCCCTCCCCCAGCGTACGGTTGATGGAGCTGAACAGCCGGTTCTTCGCCTCGTACAATTTAATGGTGCCCATCACCCGCTGATTCTCACCGCGCAGGGGGATCACCAGCGTCGAGCCGAGCTTGCACTGTGGATGCAATGAGCAGCGGTACGGCACTTCATTCCCGTCGGCGTACACCACTTCGCCCGTTTCGATGGCGCGCAAGGTATAGGCCGAGGAGATCGGTTTGCCAGGCAGATGGTGATCGTCCCCGGTGCCGGTAAAGGCCAGCAGCCGTTCGCGGTCGGTGATCGCCACCGCGCCGATGTCCAGCTCCTGATACAGCACCTGAGCCACCTTCATGCTGTTCTCTTCGTTAAAGCCCTGGCGCAAAATCCCTTCCGTCGAGGCTGCCACTTTCAGCGCCGTGGCCGAGAACGCCGAAGTGTATTTCTCAAACATCGCGCGTTTATCCAAAAGGATGCGCATAAACAGCGCCGCGCCAACCGTGTTGGTCACCATCATCGGGGCTGCGATGCTGCTCACCAGATGCAGGGCATCTTCGAACGGACGGGCGATCAGCAGGATAATCAGCATCTGCGCCAGCTCCGCCACCAGCGTAATCGCCCCGGCGGTCAGCGGGCTAAAGACTTTATCCGGACGGCCACGCTTGATCATATAGCTGTGAACCAGGCCGCCGAGCAGCCCTTCGACAATCGTCGAGATCATGCAGCTGAGCGCAGTCATGCCGCCCATCGAGTAGCGATGTAGCCCGCCCGTCAGCCCGACTAAGCCACCCACCACCGGGCCGCCGAGCAGCCCGCCCATAACCGCCCCGATGGCGCGCGTATTGGCGATCGAATCTTCAATGTGCAGACCAAAATAGGTGCCGAGAATGCAGAAAATCGAGAAGGTGACATAGCAGAGAAGCTTGTGCGGCAGGCGAACGGTCACCTGCATCAGCGGAATAAACAGCCGCGTTTTGCTCATCAGCCAGGCGATGACCAGGAAAACGCACATCTGCTGAAGCAGCAGCAACACCAGATTAAATTCGTACATGACTGCAAACCGCACTGTCTAAAAACGCGTAACATACACTGATACACATTAACTTTCTTTGAAGCATTCCAAAAAAGCTGCAATTCGTGCCCGTCATCACATCCTTTAGCGGAACAACTTCCACCCTTCGCATTATTTGTTCAAAAAACGGTCGATTCTTCCTGGTTCGCGAATCAGCGTCTACAGTTATTCTGGGGATGCGCAAGCCAGGGGGCGAACATGGCGCTTTACACGATAGGTGAAGTGGCACTGCTTTGTGATATCAATCCTGTGACGCTGCGAGCATGGCAGCGGCGGTATGAGCTGCTAAAACCGCAGCGAACGGACGGAGGACATCGTCTGTTTAACGAGGCGGATATCGACCGGATCCGCGAGATCAAAAGCTGGATCGATAACGGTGTCCAGGTCAGCAAGGTCAAATCGCTGTTATGTGAACACGATGCCGATAGTCTGGCCGAATGGCGTGAACATCAGGAAACACTGCTCCGGCTGCTGCAGGCCGGTAACTTTCAGCGTCTGCGAACCTGGATCAAGGAGCAGGGCCGGGATTATCCCGCCCAGACGCTCATCACACATCTGTTTATCCCGCTTCGTCGCCGTCTCTCTCAGCAACCGGCGCTTCAGGCGCTGCTGAGTATGCTCGATGGCATGCTGATCAATTACATTTCCGTGTGCCTGTCGACGGCACGCAAGAAGAGCGGAAAGGACGCCCTGGTGGTCGGCTGGAATGTTCACGACACCACCCGCTTATGGCTCGAAGCCTGGATAGCTACGCAGCAAGGCTGGCGTGTAGACGTGTTGGCGCATTCATTAGCTCAGCTTCGCCCCGAGCTTTTCGAAGGGCAAACCCTGCTGGTCTGGTGCGGAGATATCCCCACTGCCGCCCAACAGCAGTCGCTGAATGAATGGCGCGAACACGGCTACCCGGTCATTACCCTCGGCCCGTAAATGTCTTCCCGGCATTTAATGGTTCATTAACAGGTGTGCTTCACCGTATAATTGGGCGGTTAACAAAAGGAGCACATTATGAAGGCAACCAAAGTGGCCGTAATTACCCTCTTCGCCTTAATGGCCATCAGCGGCATCGGCGGCGTGATGCTGGCCGGCTACTCATTTATCGTGCGTGGCGGTGTCGGCTGAGATACTGCGCCAGCCGTTCAAACCCGCGATCGACCACAATCGCTGCCAGCGCCACCAGCACCGCACCCTGCACAATATAGGCTGAGTTAAATCCGCTCAGTCCGATGATAATCGGCGTGCCCAGGGTGTTGGCCCCGACCGTTGACGCAATGGTCGCGGTCCCGATATTGATGATCACCGACGTCCGTACCCCCGCCAGAATCACCGGCGCTGCCAGCGGCAGCTCGACTTTACGCAGTCGCTGCCCCGCGCTCATCCCCATCCCTTCCGCTACGCTGGTCACCGCCGCAGGCACGGCTGTCAGTCCGGCCAGCGTCGCCTGCAAGATCGGCAGCACGCCGTATAAAATCAGGGCAATGATCGCCGGTTGCTGACCAAAGCCGATCACCGGCACCGCAATCGCCAGCACCGCCACCGGCGGGAAGGTCTGCCCGATCGCGGCGATGGTCTCGACCAGCGGGCGAAACTCTTTACCCAAAGGGCGCGTCACCGCAATCCCGGCCCCGACGCCGATCACAATCGCGATGGCGCTCGACACGCCCACCAGCCAGAAATGGGCCAGCGTCAGGCTGATAAAACTCTCCTGCAGATAGACCGGGCGCGGCAGACCGGGGAACAGCGCGCCAAACAGCCCGCCGCTGTAGGGCATCAGCCACAGCAGCGCGACGAACAGCAGCACCAGCCACAGGAGCGGATCACGTAGCCATTTCACGTTCCACCTCCCCTGCCAGCAGATCGCGAAAATGCAGGGTCCCGCACGGCGCGCCCTGCTCATCCACCACCGGCAGCACTTCGCACTGACGGGCGACAAAGGCCGAGAGCGCATCGCGCAGGCTCATCTGCGCCTGAAGGGGTTCGCCGGTCACCGCCCGATCCTGCGGGCGTAAATACTCTGCGACAGTGCGCAGGGAGAGCAGTCGCACGCCCAGTTCGCTGCGGCCAAAGAATTCGCGCACGAAATCCGTCGCCGGGCGGGTTAACAGCTCCAGCGGCGTGCCCTGCTGCACCACTTCCCCGTTGTCCATCAAGACCAGACGATCGGCGAGGCGCAGGGCTTCGTCGATATCGTGCGTCACCAGAATAATCGTGCGCCCAAGAATGCGGTGGATACGGGTCATCTCCGTTTGCAGCGCGCTGCGGGTCACCGGGTCCAGCGCACCGAAGGGTTCATCCATCAGCAGCACCTCAGGATTCGCCGCCAGCGCACGCGCCACCCCGACGCGCTGCTGCTGCCCGCCGGACAGCTGATGCGGATAGCGCTCGCGAAGCGCAGGCTCCAGCCCCAGGAGCGCCATCAGCTCATCGACGCGATCCGCCACTTTCTGCCGCGACCATTTTTGCAATTGCGGCACGGTGGCGATGTTCTGCGCCACCGTCCAGTGCGGGAACAGGCCAATCGACTGAATGGCGTAGCCCATCCGGCGGCGCAGCTCCAGCACCGGCAGGCTGCGGATCTCCTCCCCGGCAAAACGAATCAGCCCGCTGTCGTGTTCCACCAGCCGGTTGATCATTTTAAGCGTGGTCGATTTCCCCGACCCGGAGGTGCCTATCAGCACCGAAAATGCCCCTTCCTCAAAGCGCAGATTGAGGTTTTTTACCGCCGTCTGCCCGGCAAATTCTTTGCTCACATCGTGAAATTCAATCATTATTTTTCCCCTTCAGCAGGGCCAGCCACAGGGCAAAGAGCGCGTCCACCACCACCGCCAGGGCGATGGTCGGAATCACACCGAGTAACACCAGATCCAGCGCGCTGCTGAGCAGCCCCTGGAACACCAGCGCCCCGAAACCACCGGCGCCAATCAGCGCGGCAATCACCGCCATGCCGACGGTTTGCACCGCGACCACCCGCAGGCTGCGCAGCAGAAGCGGCAGCGCGAGCGGCAGTTGGATCTTCCAGAACCGCTGACTGGCGCTCATCCCCATCGCGCTGGCGCTCTCCAGCACCTCCGGGGAAACCTGGCTGAGTCCCGCCAGCACGCCGCGCGCTAATGGCAGCAGCGCGTACAGCACCAGAGCAATGAGCGCAGGCGTCAGCCCGGTTCCGGCGATGCCGATGGCGGCCAGCGCCGGAAAGGATTTCACCAGCCCGGCGAGCGGCGCAATCAGCAAGCCAAACAGCGCCACGGAAGGGATGGTCTGAATCACGTTCAGCACGGTAAATACCGGTCCCTGACGCGTGGGATGGCGGTAGCACCACAGGCCGATCGGCACGCCGATGAGCAGCGCCGGAACCAGGGTGCCAAACAGGATCGTCAAGTGCTGAGCCAGCGCATCGTTAAACACCTCCTGACGATTGGCGTACTCTTTCAGCAGCGAAAGCGTGTTCAGCTCGCCGCTGAACAGCAGCGCCAGGGGCAAAATCCAGATCTGCGCATTGAGCAGCCAGCGCCACACCGGGCGGGTGGTCAGGCGGCGGATCGCATCGCTACAGGCGAGCAGGCACAGGGCCATCCACAGCCACAGACCGCTGCCTGTCGAGGTACGCGCAAGCGGGGTTTCCGCGGTGGCAAGATGCGTTGCCGCAAGCCCCGCACTCCAGGCCAGCAGCACAAAAAGCAGTTCACAAACCATCAGCGTGAGAATGAGCGGCACACGCCCCGCGCAAAACGACAGCACGGTGACGCCTACCAGAGAGAGCGCCAGCGGGAGGGGCGAGATCGCCCACACCTGCCAGACCGACAGCCCCTCGCCGGACATCAGCCGGTTCGGGGCGAAATTGACGAACGGAAGCGCGCACGCCGCCAGCCCGACAAACGCGAGCAGAAGCAGTACGCGGTTATGACATGTCTTTGGCAAAGCGTTGTCCTGTTACTTCACGAGTCCTTTTTGCTTCAGGAAATCTGCCGCCACTTTTTTGGCATCCAGCCCTTCCACCGCAATGCTCGCGTTGAGCTGTTGCAGGGTTTTCTCATCGAGTTTTTCAAACACCGGTTTCAGCCAGTCGCCGATCTGCGGATAGGCTTTCAGCACCGCCTCGCGCACCACCGGCGTTGGGGCATAGATCGGCTGAACGCCTTTCGGATCGCTCAGGGTTTGCAGACCCAGCGCCGCCACCGGACCGTCGGTGCCATAGGCCATCGCCGCGTTTACGCCAGACGTTTGCTGGGCGGCAGCTTTGATGGTCACCGCCGTATCACCGCCCGCGAGCGACAGCAGCTGGCTCTGGTCGAGTTTGAAATCGTAAGCTTTTTCGAAGGCCGGGAGCGCATCCGGGCGCTCGATAAATTCCGCCGAGGCCGCCAGTTTGAAGTCGCCTTTATCTTTCAGATAGCGGCTCAGATCGTCGAGGGAGGTGAGTTTGCCTTTCTCAGCGATATCCTTGCGCACCGCGATGGTCCAGGTGTTATTGGCGGGCGCAGGCGTCAGCCAGATCAGCTTGTTCTGTTCGGCGTCGAGTTTTTTCACTTTCTCGTAGCCCGCGCTGGCATTTTTCCATGCCGCGTCGTTTTCATCTTTGAAGAAGAAGGCCCCGTTACCGGTGTATTCCGGATAGATATCCAGCTCGCCGGAGGTGATCGCCCCGCGCACCACCGGCGTGGTGCCGAGCTGCACTTTATTCACGGTTTTCACGCCGTGGCTCTCCAGCACCTGCAGGATGATATTGCCCAGCAGCGCCCCTTCCGTATCAATCTTCGACCCAACCTTCACCGGCTCTGCTGCCTGTAAAGGCAGGCTCAGCGCCGCCAGTAACGCCGCTGAACCCCATATCCCCTTTGCGATTGTCATTCCACTTTCCTCATTAATTTGCCGCCTTTATCAGGGGCTTGAGAGAAAAGCGTAGACTAAAAATTGGGTATTATCCCCATGTTGATCAGTTAAACACTGGAGGTAGTTCCGTTCACCTTATGTTCGGCAGAATATAATTGCTTCATATCTTGTGAACGTGACAAGGGAGCCAACACCGGTGCCACATTCAAGCGGCTGTAAAGCTGGAGGGATCGGGAGTCCGGCTGAAAATCGCCGAAGCGTTTCCTGGAGGCCGGGTCGAGGCGCAGGGAAGCGCCGAGAGGGTGCGACCTGCATGGATGCAGGATCGCGCCCGACCCGAAAGCCGCAAGGAATAAGCTGAGGGCACCGCGAAGCGGCGATTTTCCTGGCCGGGAGCCGGGATTGTTAAGGGGGCGGCGGCCCCCTTAACACGTTCACCGCAGAGAAATTAGCAAGAAGCAGAAGAATGAAAGTGAACGGAACGATTCCACTGCTCCCTCAAAGAGCTTAGCCTTAATGACCAGTAGCTTCCGGCAACCTGAGCGGAATCGTCAGCAAACTGGCGGCAAAATAGAGCCCCGCCATCACCCACAGCGTCCCTTCCACGCCGAAAGGTGACACGCATAGCGTCACAATCAGCGGGCCAACGAAATTACTCAGCCCCGACCCGAGATTCAGGCAGGAGATGGCCGCGCCTTTGTTCTCCGGCAGCAGCGACGGGATCAGCGCGCTCAACGGGCCAAAGGCCCCCAGCCCGATGGCGTAGAGAGCCAGGGCCAGAAACAGCGCCGTTTCGCTGTCGCCGAACAGGACCGGGGCGTAACACACCGCCAGCATCGCCAGGCCGCATAGGGTGCCGGAGAAACAGACCACCGTGTTGCGCCAGCCGATGGTGTCGCCCAGCCAGCCGAAAAAGTAGTTGGCAAAGATGTTAACCACGTTTACCAGCCCCCAGATGGTGAGCCATTCGGCAATGCTAAACCCGAAGCGCGGGAGATAGACTGGCATCAGGATCACCAGCGAAAACTTGCCGATATCGTTGATGGTTTTGACGATCACCGCCAGACGCATTTTCGGCTCGCGCACCAGCACCAGAATGCCCTCGGCAAAGGCCGCGCCGAGATGGCCGCCGCGCTGCCACTGGGGACGGTCGCGATTGAGTACCAGGGCGCAGAAGGCTCCGAGCCCCACAAACGCAAACCCGCTCAGCAGCGTGGACGTTTCGCCGATGCGCGACAGCATCAGGCTGGAGTACCACGGCCCGACGATGGTCATCCCCACGCCGAACGCAATCCAGAACCACGATACCGCGCGCCCGAGGATCCCCGGCTCGCAGCGTTGGTTAATCCACACCAAAAACGAATAGGCAAACAGTGGATAGGCCACGCCGCGCAGGGCGTAGCTCGCCACCATCAGGGGATAATTTCCCTGCGGCAGCGCGTAGCCGATAAACGGAATCGAACCGATGAAGTAGAGAAGCGTCGCGGCCCACATCAGGCGGCGCAGGCCGAGCACGCCCGCGCCAATCCCGGAGAACCACGACACCGCCGCGACGCACAGGCCAAACACCGACGACAGCAGGCTGATATGGACCGCGTCAAAACCCCGGTGCTGGAGCATCGACGCCAGCCAGCTCTGCTCGATAGTGGCCCCGGTGATAAACAGGAAAATCCCGACAAAGCCCCAGCACAGCTCCTTCGGTAATCCCAGCCGGGCCCACAGGCCCTGCTGGATAAATACGCTCTGATCCGTCATGCCATTTTGTCCCGCAGTGCGCGCGCATTCAGGCGTTTACGGTTCTGATAGCCGACGCTGTTTTCCCCCCAGCAGTGGTCGTACCGCATTCCGGTCAGGCTCTCGATCACCGCTTTGTTCTCCGCGCTGACCGTCGCCTTGCTGCCGCCCTGTTTCAGGCGAGCCACCTCTTCGTTCAGGATCGCGTGGGTGCGGCTGTTGACCTTAAACTGGAAGGCGGACCAGATGCCCCATAGCGTCAAAATGACCGGGAGCACAATCATGATCACCAGAATCATGTTGATGGCCGACTGCGGCTGGGCGCTTTGCCCGGAGACAAATCCGGACATCTGCAGCGCCACGCCGACGAGGAAAATCGACAGTGCCTGCGAGGCCTTACGCAGCAGGCTCATAAAGCCCGCGAAGATCCCTTCCCGGCGACGGCAGGTGAGAATTTCATCCACGTCCGCGACGAAGGTGTAGTTGTTCCACGGAATGGCGTAGATCCCGCCCCGTGCCAGCCCGGCTACCGCCGCACCGATGTACAGCAGCGTCATCCCGCTGGTGCCGCTGAAATACGCCGAGACAAACAGGGCAAAGGCCACCAGCGCCATCGTCGCCTGTGTCGCAAAGGCGCGCGACGGGGAGAAGCGCAGGGTCAGCCAGGTCGCGATGCCGACGCCGAAGAACTGCAGGCCGTTCACCACGCCCAGCAGGTTGGAGGCCATCACCGACGAGGTCATCAGGGCAAAGACCACAAAGTAGGTAAAGACCGAGTTGAAAATGTCCTGCGCCACCGAGCCGCCGAGATACATCCCCAGGTGTGAGCGGAAGGTTTTGATTTTTAACGTCGAAACGAAATCGTAATAGATATGGTACGCCCGGGTGGTGAACGGCTCTTTCTCTTCGTCCTCGTCCTGATGCTCGTTTTGCTGGATCTCCTCCAGCGAGCGCTCCCAGGTGCCGAAGTAGACAAAGAACAGCACAATCATAAAGGAGACGGTGAAAATCGCCCCGGTGTAGAAGAACGAATCGGAAGAGTCAGGCCCAAAGTACGCCACCAGACGCCCCGGCAGGAACGCCGCCGCAAAGCCCGCGAGCTGAGCGATGTACATGCGCGCGCTGGTCAGTTTTGAGCGCTTTTTGAAATCCGAGGTCATCTCCGCCGACAGGGTGTCGTACGGGATGATGATCATGGTGTAGACGATCTCAAACAGGATGTAGAACAGCAGATACATCCAGTAGTTGAAGCTCTCCACCCACAGCAGGCTGTAGACCGACACCAGCGGAATACTGGCTAACAGGAAGAAACGGCGGCGGCCAAACCGGCGGCCGAGACGCGTTTTGTGGAAGTTATCGGAAACGTAGCCGATCACCGGACACATAATCACATCGACAATTCTCGCCACCGCGAACAGCGACCCCGCCTGGATTGGCGTCAGGCCGCAAAAGGTGGTTAAGAAGAACAGCAGCCAGGCGCTGACCAGGGTAAAGGCCCCCGAGCCGATCACATCCGCCAGGCCGTAGCAGACGTAGTTCCGCAGTTTGATTTCTCGCACTTTTTTGATCATTTTGAACTCCGGATATTCTCAGGATCCCAGCCCGCAGGCAGCGGCGATGGGCGCGTCAGAGTGACGGCGTGCAGGTGCAACCCGTCGACGCCATGGGCATAAATGGCGGGCAGGCCGTGCGGATAAGGTTCCACGCCGTGGGCGCGCCCGGTTTCGACATTCACCTTATAGGCGTTGTCCAGCCCCATTCCGGTCGGCCGCTCCGGGTTGCACGGCGGACGCACGTCGTAGCAGCCCTGTTCATCGGACTCGGCGAGTTGCTGATTGAAGGTCAGCCCGTTGAAGGTGATGTCGCGAATAGCCCCCGGCGTTTCGCTGTGCAGATTGATTGCCCCCTCCCCCGTCCCGTTCAGGCCCGAGAAGGTGACCTGGCGGATATCGCCTGGCGTCACGTCCGGCGCGCGATGGCGAACCGAGATAAACACCGGATCCGCTTTCCCCCAGTGGCACGGATGGCCGTGGCGACAGTCGAAGAGAATGTTGCTGAAACTCATCATGCTGAAATGGCCGCCGTCGCGGGAGACCAGGCCAATCCCGCGATTGGATTCAAAGATCACGCAGTTGCTGACGGCCAGATGGGTGATGTCGGCGAAGGTTTCGGTTCCGACTTTGATCGCGCAGCTTTTGGAGCGGATGATGCAGTTGTTGATCGTAACGTTGTAGATCGGCTGCTGCAGTTCGGGCGCTTTGGCGGTGGTTTTCAGGCAGATGCCGTCGTCGGCGGCGCTGAAATAGCTGTCGCTGATATGCACGTGCTGGCAGCTGTCGATATCCAGCGCGTCGGTATTCGCCAGCGTCAGACCGTTATCGATGGTGATGTTGCGGATAAACACGTGATTGCAGCTCACCAGATGGGCGGTCCACATCGGCGAGTCGTACAGGGTGATGTCGGTGATGCGCACCTGCTCGCATCCTTCCAGCACCAGCAGACGCGGCCGCTGGGGTTTGGGCTGACGATAGCCCTGGTCATCCGCCTGTGAGGCAAACCAGGCCGTGGCGTTGCCGTCGATACAGCCCGCTCCGCTCAGCGTCACATTGCGCGCGTCGCGAGCGTAGATCAGCGCCATGCGCGACAGCTCGGCCATGCTTTGGGTTTCTGCCGCGTGGTAATCAACGACGTTCTGGCTGGCGAGCAGCCGCGCGCCCGCGTCCAGATGCAGGGTGAAATTCGACGGCAGCACCAGCGTGCCGGTGAGGTAAATTCCCGGCGTGACCACCAGCGTGCCGCCTCCGGCTGCGGCAAGTTGATCGATTAGGCTTTGGAGGGTGGACGTCACCGGCGTCTGGCCGCTGCGATCGAGGGAGACATTTTCTAATGAGAGTTTCATGTGAATACCTGTCTGCTGTGATGTGACAGGGATTAAACGGGTTTTCTGTGCAGGATGAGCGGCGTGTTTAGCGGGGTTTTGTGGGAAGAGTGAAGAGAGTCACGCCTGTTGGATGCGGGGGGTAGCGCTTTTGATCCTGTTCACGTTTTCGCCGGTGAGGGAAAAATGAAGTGTGAATAGGGTCACGTTTGGCGGGTGGTTGAGCGGGTGAAAAGTGCGTTTCGCAGGGATTTCGGGGCGAAGGGACGTAATGTTGAGGGATGGGTCACAGATTGGGTGGGTGGTGAGGGGTTGGGGGTTGTGCGGCCTGGAACCCTCACCCCGTCCCTCTCCCTAAAAGGGAGAGGGGGAAAACCGCCCCCCACTCACCAACCTGCTCAGAACAGTCCCCTCTCCCCTATGGGGAGAGGGTTAGGGTGAGGGGAAACCGCCACTACAGCAGCTCAAACTCCCCTTTATTCACCCGCGCCGAATCCACGCCGATAAACACGTTGAACTTGCCCGCTTCCGCGTCGTATTTCATCTGCTGATTCCAGAACTTCAGCGCATCCACATCAATCGGGAAGCTGACGGTTTTGGTTTCACCCGGCTTCAGATCAACCTTCTCGAAGCCGCGCAGCTGTTTCACCGGACGGCTCATGGACGCCGTCACATCCTGGACGTACATCTGAATCACCGCTGCGCCTTCGCGTTTACCGGTGTTGGTCACATCGACGCTGGCCGTCACTTTTCCGTCACGTTTCATCGTTGGGGCAGACATTTTCACATCCGACACCTTGAAGGTGGTGTAGCTCAGACCATAACCGAACGGATACAGCGGGCCGTTAGCTTCGTCGAAGTAGCGCGAGGTGTATTTGTTCGGCTTATCGGCGTTATACGGGCGACCGGTGTTCAGGCGGCTGTAGTAAACCGGGATCTGGCCGACGGAGCGCGGGAAGGACATCGGCAGTTTGCCCGACGGGTTGTAATCGCCAAACAGCACGTCGGCGATGGCGTTCCCGCCTTCGGTCCCGGCGAACCAGGTTTCCAGCAGCGCATCGGCCTGCTGATCCTCTTTCACCAGCGTCAGCGGACGGCCATTCATCAGCACCAGCACCAGCGGTTTGCCGGTCGCTTTCAGGGCGCTAATCAGGTCGCGCTGGCTCTGCGGAATGTTGATATCGGTACGGCTGGATGCTTCGTGGGCCATGCCCTGCGCTTCACCGACGACGGCAACCACCACGTCAGACTGCTTCGCCGCGTTGACCGCTTCGTCGATCATCTCTTTCGCCGAGCGTGGATCGACTTTCACCGCCTCTTCGTACTGATTCAGGAAGGTGACGATGTCTTTGTCGTCAGTGACGTTCGCCCCTTTGGCGTAAACGACTTTGCCGTTTTCACCCAGCGCGTTCTTGATGCCGGTGAGTACGGTAACGGACTGATCGGCTACGCCCGCGGCGGACCAACTGCCCATCACGTCGCGTTTGCTGTCAGCCAGTGGGCCGACCACCGCAATGGTGCCAGATTTTTTCAGCGGCAGCGTCTCAAGACGGTTTTTCAGCAGCACCAGGCTTTCGCGTGCCACTTCACGGGCTTCTTTGCGATGCAGGCGGCTTTCGGCGTTGGTGTCGACCGGGTCAGAATCTTTCGGCCCTAAGTGGCTGTACGGATCGTTAAACAGCCCCATGTCATATTTCACGTTCAGCACGTGACGGGTGGCGTCGTCCAGCTCGGCCATGGTGACTTTGCCGGTTTTCACCAGGTCAGGCAGGTATTTGCTGTAGTACTCGTCGCTCATGCTCATGTTGATCCCGGCTTTGAGCGCCACGCGGACCGCGTCTTCCGGATCGGAAGCGGTACCGTGTTTAATCAGCTCTTTGATCGCGCCGTGATCGGAAACGGTAATGCCTTTAAAGCCCCACTGGTCGCGCAGGACGTCTTTCAGCAGCCAGGAATCGGAGGTCGCCGGCGTGCCGTTGAGGGAGTTCAGGGCCACCATCACCGCGCCGCTGCCCGCGTCAAGTCCGGCTTTGTACGGCGGCATGTAGTCGTTGAACAGGCGCTGCGGGCTCATGTCGACGGTGTTGTACTCCTTCCCGCCCTCCACTGCGCCATAGGCGGCGAAGTGTTTGACGCTGGTCATCACCGAATAGCGATCCGCCGGGCTTTTGCCCTGCATCGCTTCGACCATGGTTTTGCCGAGAGTGGCGGTTAAATAGGTGTCTTCCCCGAAGCCTTCCGAAGCGCGGCCCCAGCGCGGATCGCGCGAGACGTCGACCATCGGCGCCCAGGTCATGTTCAGGCCGTCGTCGGCGGCTTCATAGGCGGAAATGCGCCCCACGGTTCTCACCGCATCGAGGTTAAAGGACGAGGCTAAACCGAGGCTGATCGGGAAGACGGTACGCTGACCGTGGACCACGTCGTAGGCGAAGAAGAGAGGAATTTTCAGGCGGCTGAGCTGCATCACCTGGTCCTGCATTTTGCGGATATCTTCCCGGGTCACGGTGTTAAAAATCGCCCCGACCTGGCTCTCCTTGATCATCTCGCGGATCGCCTCTTTCGGGTTATCCGGCCCGACGCTTATCAGACGCAGCTGGCCGATTTTTTCATCGACCGTCATTTTGGTGAGCAAGTCCGTGACGAAGGCGTCGCGGGCTTCCGGGGTTAATGGGTGGTTGCCAAACAGATCGTCAGCCAGCGCGGGTTGCAGCGCCAGGCTTACTGCGACAGCTACAGAACAAAGCCATTTCATGTTGTTGTACTCTCTCATCATCAACCGCCGGGAAACTCGGCCAGACCGTGCGAAAAGCGCAGTGTGCCACAAACCCTCAGAACGTTGCAGGGTTATTCTCTGATTTTTCTCATGAATACTTGTTCGCTTAACAGTTAATCGCGCTATGCTTTACAGCGAGAAATTTGCCCCACCACAAGGAGTGGAAGATGACTTCTGTTCGCACACAAAATAACAACACATTGATTAACGAACTGTCTCGCCTGGTCGGTCATTCACACCTGCTGACGGACCCGGAAAAAACCGCCCGCTATCGCAAGGGCTTCCGTTCTGGTCAGGGTGAAGCGCTGGCCGTGGTCTTCCCCGGCACGCTGCTGGAACTCTGGCGCGTCCTGAGCGCCTGCGTCGCCGCCGACAAAATTATTCTGATGCAGGCGGCGAATACCGGCCTGACGGAAGGCTCCACGCCGAACGGCAATGATTACGACCGCGACATCATCATTATCAGCACCCTGCGCCTCGATAAGTTGCATCTGCTGGATAAAGGCGAACAGGTGCTGGCCTATCCTGGCACCACGCTCTATTCCCTGGAAAAAGCGCTCAAGCCGCTGGGCCGCGAGCCGCACTCGGTGATTGGCTCCTCGTGCATTGGCGCGTCCGTGGTCGGCGGGATCTGCAATAACTCCGGCGGTTCGCTGGTGCAGCGCGGTCCGGCGTACACGGAGATGTCTCTGTTTGCGCGTATTGATGAAAACGGCAAATTGCAGCTGGTGAACCATCTGGGGATCAACCTGGGCGTGACGCCGGAGCAGATCCTCAGCAAGCTCGACGACGAACGCGTGAGCGACGCCGACGTGCAGCACGATGGCCGTCACGCCCACGATCACGATTACGTTGAACGCGTACGTGATATCGAGGCCGATACCCCGGCGCGCTATAACGCTGACCCCGATCGTCTGTTTGAATCCTCCGGCTGCGCGGGCAAGCTGGCGGTGTTCGCCGTGCGCCTCGACACCTTCCCGGCGGAGAAAAATCAGCAGGTCTTTTATATCGGCACCAACCAGCCGGACGTGCTGACCGAGATCCGTCGCCATATTCTGGGTGAATTCCAGAATCTGCCGGTCGCGGGCGAGTATATGCATCGCGATATTTACGATATCGCCGAGCGCTACGGGAAAGACACCTTCCTGATGATCGACAAGCTCGGCACCGACAAAATGCCGTTCTTCTTTACGATGAAGGGCCGCGCCGACGCGATGCTCGGCAAAGTGTCCTTGTTTAAACCGCACTTCACCGACCGCTTTATGCAGAAGCTCGGCACCGCCTTCCCGGCGCATCTGCCGCCGCGCATGAAAAGCTGGCGCGATAAGTACGAACATCACCTGCTGCTGAAGATGTCGGGCGACGGGATTGCCGAAGCGCAAACCTGGCTGGCGGAGTTCTTTAAAACCGCAGAAGGCGATTTCTTTGCCTGTACGCCGGAAGAAGGCAGCAAGGCATTCTTACACCGCTTTGCTGCGGCAGGTGCGGCGATTCGCTATCAGGCAGTTCACGCGGACGAAGTTGAAGATATTCTGGCGCTGGATATCGCCCTGCGCCGCAACGATACGGAGTGGTTTGAACATCTGCCGCCGGAAATCGACAGCAAGCTGGTGCATAAACTCTATTACGGTCACTTTATGTGTCACGTTTTCCACCAGGATTACATCGTCAAAAAAGGCGTCGACGCACATGAACTGAAAGAGCAGATGCTGGAGCTGCTGCGTGCGCGCGGGGCGCAATACCCGGCGGAACACAACGTCGGCCATCTGTATGAAGCGCCTGAGACGCTTAAACGTTTTTATCGTGAGAATGACCCGACAAACAGCATGAATCCGGGCATTGGTAAGACGACGAAGCATAAATACTGGAAAGAAGCGGCTGACGCAGAGCGCGACGCGACGCAAGCCGCTGATCAAACAGTAAAGCCACACTGAAATTATTGTTAAGCACGTGATTCTCGTACTAGAGTAGTTTCACGCCGCCGGAGAAACGTTTCTCCGGCTTTTTTCTCTGAGGAGCCTGCCCACCATGTCGGCCGTTGATATCTTACCCGCATCCGAAGTTGAGGTGCGCGACGCCCAACCTGACGACGTTCATGCCATCGCCGCGATCTACGCCTGGCATGTGCTTAACGGGCGCGCATCGTTTGAAGAAGTCCCTCCCACCATTGAAGAGATGCGCCAGCGCATGAGCAAGATCGCCGCCGACGGTTTGCCGTGGCTGGTGGCGCTCTATCGTGGCGTGGTGGTCGGGTATTGCTATGCGGGGCTGTATCGCGCGCGCCCGGCTTATCGCTATACCCTTGAAGAGTCGATTTACGTCGATGCCAGTGCGACGGGCCGCGGTTTTGGCAGTGCGCTGATGGATGCGCTGATCGCACGCTGCGAGCAGGGTCCGTGGCGGCAGATGATCGCCGTGGTCGGCGACGGGCATAACAATGCCGGATCGCTGCGGTTACATAAAAAGCATGGATTCGAAGTGGCCGGACAGCTGAGAAGCGTGGGCTACAAGAAGGGGAACTGGCGGGATACGCTGATTATGCAGCGTCCGCTGAACGACGGGGACTGGACGCTGCCGGAATAGCTTTTGTGCGGTTTCCTCTGCGCTCTGATGCCCTCACCCCGGCCCTCTCCCACGGGGAGAGGGAGAAAACACTAAAAACGGCAACGAGGTTGCCGTTTTGCTTTTACCTTGTAGGCCCGGTAAGCGAAGCGCCACCGGGCGCTTTTGCCGGGCGGCACTGCGTTTGCCCGGCCTACAAAAACCACCGTCAACAAAACACTATCATTAATCGTTTTGCGCCGTTTCCATCTGCGCCGCTTTTTGCTTTTTGTAGCTCATCGCGGCTGCCGGAACGGGTGTCACTTTCCCGGTTTCAATCCAGGTGCGTAAACGACTCGCATCGGCGAAGTGGGTGTATTTCCCGAACGCATCCATCACCACCAGCCCAACCGGTTTACCGTTAAACACGGTACGCATCACCAGACAGTGACCCGCCGCATTGGTAAAGCCGGTTTTGGTTAACTGAATATTCCAGTTATCGCGATAGACCAGATGGTTAGTATTGCGGAACGGCAGGGTGTACGCCGGATTCGCGAAGGTCGCCATCTCTTCACGCGTGGTGCTGAGCTGACCGATCAGCGGATACTGTTTGCTGGCAATCAGCAGGTGGGTCAGGTCGCGCGCGGTCGAGACGTTATGAATCGACAGTCCGGTCGGCTCGACAAAACGGGTGTTCGTCATGCCTAAGGATTTGGCTTTGGCATTCATCGCGCGGATAAACGCGTTATACCCGCCCGGATAATGGTGCGCGAGGCTCGCGGCCGCACGGTTTTCCGAGGACATCAGCGCCAGCAGCAGCATGTTTTTACGGCTGATTTCGCTGTTCAGACGCACGCGGGAGTAAATCCCCTTCATCTCTGGCGTCTGGCTGATATCGACTTTCAGTTTCTCATCCAGCGGCAGTCGTGCATCAAGCACCACCATCGCGGTCATTAATTTGGTGATTGAGGCGATCGGACGTACCAGATCCGGGTGACTGGAGTAGATCACCTTGTTGGTATTCAGATCGACAATCATAGCGCTACCGGAGGCAATTTCCGGCTGGGCGGCAGTGGTCACTGCGGTTGTTTTGGCGATAGCTGGCGCAGCAACGGGCACAGCCAGAATCAGCGCAAGGCTAAGCAAAGAAACTCGGAATTTCAGCATGGTGAGACTTCTGATAATTATTCATGCACGTGATGACGTACGCCTCCTGTTACATCGGGCGAAACAGGCTGGCAAAGGCATCATAGCTGCCCTGGTGAGTTGTCGCCACTAGAGAATCATGAACAGATGCTGCATTGCTGGCATTTACACCAGCAATGCATTTTGGTCAGAAGAGACGGTACCCGTAACCCCAGAGGATCACCGTGAGCGCCAGCAGCGCCTCCAGCACCAGCACGCCGATGGCGAGGGTAGAACTGGAAAAACTTAAGCCCTCTTCTTTGTTGATATTGAGGAAGGTCGGAATCCCCACGTACAGCAGATAGCCGGTGTAAAACAGCGCGATGGTCCCTATCAGCGCACACAGCCAGACCAGCGGATAGAGCGCCACAATGCCGCTCATAAACAGCGGCGTCGCCACGTATCCGGCGAAGACCATGCACAGGGTAAGCGACGGACGCTGCGGATAGTTTCGCGCCATCCAGTAGATCACCCGCCCCATTATCGCGACGCCTGCCAGCATCAGACCGTAAAAGACCACCGCCAGCGCCAGCCCGGTCATCCAGGAGAGCTTCACGACGTTGCCATCGCCAAAGTTCCAGCCGATTTGTGTTGTGCCTATAAACGCGCAGATCACCGGTACCGCCGCCATGAGCAGGACATGGTGCGTGTAGTGATGCGCGACCGTTTCGTTCTCGCTTCTGATGACATGCATCTCACGATCGGGATGGGAAAAAAGCCCCCAGACATGGTTCATACAGCCCCCTCATTGTCGGCCCGCAAGGCGATACTCTCAGTATAATGCAGCTTTAGATTATTTTATGACCAGCCGCGAAAATGCCGCGACGGGAAAATGTCGTGGTTGCCGCGCCATTGATTCACAGGGTGTATGCTTAAAGGAGGTTCACAGAGGGAGACAACGCTGACCTTATGGATATCAATAGTCTG
Organism: Lelliottia sp. EB106-05-01-XG201; assembly: GCF_058791735.1. Lineage (NCBI taxonomy): Bacteria > Pseudomonadati > Pseudomonadota > Gammaproteobacteria > Enterobacterales > Enterobacteriaceae > Lelliottia > Lelliottia sp. EB106-05-01-XG201. The sequence goes on along the minus strand of NZ_JBYTDV010000001.1, from coordinate 1,602,282 downwards.
ATTGAACAGTATGGATATGCGGCGCTGGTGATTGGCAGCGTGGCGGAAGGTGAAACCATTACGCTTCTCGGGGGAGTGGTTGCGCATCAGGGGCTGCTCCGCTTCCCACTGGTGGTGGCCTCCGTGGCGCTCGGCGGGATGATTGGCGATCAGCTGCTCTACTTGCTGGGATTGCGCTTCGGTCCGACCCTGCTCAAACGTTTCTCAAAGCATCAGAAAAAAATCAACCGCGCCCAGCGGCTGATCCAGCGGCATCCCTATCTGTTTGTTATCGGCACCCGGTTTATGTACGGCTTTCGCATTATCGGTCCGCTGCTGATTGGTGCCAGCCGCCTGCCACCGAAAATCTTCCTGCCGCTGAATATTATTGGGGCCATCGCCTGGGCGCTGATTTTTACCACCCTCGGATACGTCGGCGGGGAAGTAATTGGCCCGTGGCTGCATAATTTCGATAAGCATCTGAAGCACTGGATCTGGCTGATTCTGGTGGTCGTGGTAGTGGTTGCCTGGCGGCTGTGGCTGAAACATCGAGAAAACGCGCGGGATTAACGCCTCATCCCGCCGGTTTAAACTGCGGATTCGCCAGCATAAACCCGCCATCGACAATCAGTGATTGCCCGGTAGTGTAGCTGGCATCCGTGTCGCAGAGCCACGCGACCAGGCTTGCGATCTCGTGCGTTTTCCCCGGTCGTCCGAGGGGGATCTCTGGCATCGATCCCTCTTCAACTTCGCTGTCGTCCATGCCGTTCATCGGCGTGGCGATGGCTCCGGGTGCGACAGCGTTGACCAAGATTTTATGTTGCACCAGTTCGAGCGCCATCGATTTGGTCAGACCGCCCAGGGCGTGTTTTGCCGCCGTGTAGGCGCTGGCATCCGGAAGCGGCGTATGTTCATGCACCGAAGTGACATTGATGATTCGTCCACCCTGCCCCTGCTTCACCATCTGCCGGGCGGCGATTTGCGAGCAGAGAAAGGCCCCATCCACATCCACGGTAAAAATCGCGCGCCAGTCATCAAACGACATATCAAGAAACGGTGCTTTGGCCATCGCCCCGGCGTTGTTGACCAGCGCATCCAGACGACCGAAGCGGGCAATCAGCGTCTCAATCGCTTTCGCCCCTTGCGGCAACTGGCTTAAATCCAGCTGAATGGCCTCGGCGCGGCGCCCCAGCGCTTCAATTTCCCGACAGGTTTTCTGCGCCCCCTCTTCATCGGAGTGCCAGGTCACGCCGATATCAAAGCCCCGCTCAGCCAGCAGCAGAGCGGTGGTTTTGCCAATTCCTGAATCCGATGCGGTGACAATTGCCACGCGTTGAGTCGCTGCCATACCTACCTCCGCACAATCGCAAAGAGGTAAGTATAGATAACCTGAGGTTTAGCTGTGGTGATACCCGCCGCCGAGCGCGGAGGTGAGCTGCAGCGTGGCGTCAACATACTGCCCCTGCAGCGTCAGACCGGCGATTTGCTCCTGCAGGGCTGGAATTTTCACTTCGCTGACGCGCGAACCGGCAATGATCCCGGCGTTGAAACGCGCCTGCGCCTGGGCCACCACGCGGGCGGTGTCGGCTTCGATCTTCTGCTGTTGCTGGGTTTTATTGATGAGGGTGTCCACTTCACTGGCAGTGCGCGCCACCTGATTCACCGCATCCACCACCGCTTTGTTGTAATTCGCGACGGATAAATTGCTCTGCGCCTGGGCGATATCCAGATTCGCGTTCAGTCGTCCGCTGTCGAAGATCGGCAACGTCAGCCCTGCGGTAACGCCCATCTGCTGCGCCGACGAGCGGAAGAGATCGCTTAAGTGCAGCGCGTCCTGTTGCAGGAACGCCATCAGATTCACATCAGGATAAAAGGCCGCTTTCGCCGCATCCACGTCGTTCATGGACGCTTCGATATACCAGTGCGCTTCCTGCAGATCCGGGCGGCGCGCCAGGAGTTCGTAGCCAAGCGTTGGCGGCAGCGAAGCCTCGGTTTTCGGCAGTGCGTGCGGGGTCAGTTTCATCGTTGAGGTATTGGTCAGCGCCTGCAGACGCGCCTCGATGGCTTTCATTTTCCCGTGAACTTCAGCCATCTGCTCTTCGGTTTTACTGGCGTTGATGTCGGTCGCGACACCCTGGATGGATGAATTAATGCCCTGCTGGTAGAGCTCGCGATCGACGGCGATGATCGACTGTTGCTCCTGCTTAATGTTAGTGAGCACGTTGCCAATCGCGGCCTGGGTTTGCCACTCCCAGTACAGGCGCGCGACGCTGCTGGCGAGCAGCTGGCGGGTCTGTTCCATCTCAGCTTTCTGCGCGTTGACCTTGCCGATCCTGGCCTCGACCATTGAGCGGTTTTTACCCCACAGATCCAGATCCCAGCCTGCGGTCAGGCCAAAGGTGCCGTTGGTGTACCACGGCCCGGTGGTGCCCGCCGCCGGGTCGGTGAAGGCAAACGGGCCCATCAGCCCTTCTGCCGACATTTTTTGCCGCTCGGCATCGGCGGAGAAATCAATCTGCGGCCCGTCGGCGGCCATCGCCATTTTGGCCTGGGCTTCTGCCAGGGCGATGCGCTGATGGGCAATCTGCATATCCGGGGCATCCGCCTGCGCCTTCGCAATCAGGGCATTAAGCTCCGGATCATTGAAATCTTTCCACCACTCATTTTTGGGCCACTGGGTATGGGCGAGCTGAGTGTTGATTTGGGTTGCGGGCGCCTGCTGTTTCAGCGAGGCCGCGGTGTCGTGGCCTGGCGCGCATGACACCAGTAAAAAAGAAAGAGGTAAGCTAAAAAATACAAGAGTTGAACGTTTCATCACGCATTCACTTAAAAAAGAAAGACGCAAATTACGCCTGCTGCTTTTCTTTTTTTTAGTAACCCGTGGCAACCAGTATTTAGAAACACACTCACACAGATGGAAATTTATTCACCATATGAATCAGTCAATTATATTCATTCTTATGGCTTATCATTTGCCGCTGCCGTCTGGCTGCTACACTTTACGTGATTGAAGCTCAATGGCGAGGGAGAAGGGAATGAAGATACTACTGTGGATTATCCTGATTATTTTCTTGATTGGCTTACTGGTGGTAACCGGCGTGTTTAAAATGATTTTCTGATGGTTTGCCCGACCGGCGCGCGCCTGTCGGGCCACACCTATTTGGACTGGATCACCCGGGCAATCTCTGCCGAGGTTTGTAGTGTACGAATCTCCTGAAACAATCCCAGCGCCTCAGAATATTCTTTGCGTAAGTAACTCAGCCACTGCTTAATGCGCGCCACGTGATACAACCCGGTGTCGCCCTGCTTTTCCAGACGCGAATATTTTTGCAGCAATGTGACCACATCCGGCCACGGCATGCGCGGTTCGTTGTACTTCACCACCCGACTGAGGTTGGGGATATTCAGCGCGCCGCGACCGATCATCACCGAATCACAGCCCGTCTCTTTCAGACAGGCCTGCGCGCTTTCATAGTCCCAGATTTCACCGTTGGCGATCACCGGTATCGACAGACGCTTGCGGATTTCCCCGATCGCCTGCCAGTTAATTCGGTCTGCTTTGTAGCCGTCATCTTTGGTACGACCATGAACGACAAGCTCCGTCGCCCCGGCCTGCTGCACCGCATCGGCAATTTCAAACTGTCTGTCGCCGTTGTCCCAGCCCAGACGAACTTTCACCGTCACCGGCAGATGCGCGGGCACCGCTTCGCGCATCGCTTTGGCACCGCGATAAATCAGCTCAGGATCTTTTAGTAAGGTCGCACCACCGCCGCTGCCGTTGACCATTTTCGACGGGCAGCCGCAGTTAAGATCGACGCCGTAAGAGCCGAGCTCCACGGCGCGGGCCGCGTTCTCCGCCAGCCATTCCGGGTATTGCCCCAGCAGTTGCAGACGCACCAGGGTGCCGGAGGTGGTCCGGCTCTGGCGATGCAGCTCCGGGCAGAGTCGATAGAACGACTTTACTGGCAACAGCATATCGACCACCCGCAAAAACTCGGTGACGCAGAGATCGTAATCGTTCACTTCCGTCAGCAACTCGCGCACTAAGGAGTCGAGCACACCTTCCATCGGTGCCAGTAAAACACGCATTCGTAGACCCTGTGAAAAAAGAGGCGCTATAGTAGCCGCTCTCTGGTGGCCTGCAAAGATCTTAACGCAGGTCTATCTCATCACCAGGTAGCCCACCGCTGCGGCAACGACCACAATCAGTACCGTAAAAATCGGGCCCGTCGCGAAAGCGTATAAATTCAGCTCTTCTTCTTTTTTAATATCGTGGTAACGCGCCAGCGCGCTTGAGGCATCCGCCGCTTCGATCTCTTCAAACTCCTGCTCATAGCCCTGCTGTTTCAGGTGCGATGCGGCATCCGTATCGCCTTTCCTGACTGTCGAAATCTGTGTACCTTTCCTGAAAAAGATGAAATTTGACATACAAAGCCCCTGTCCATAAGAGTGGATTTATCATATCACTGCTTCAAAAATAGTCACCGCAACTACACTGTTTTGACAGGCTTTTACAATGAATCCTATGGAAACGCCCGACGTTCCAAAAGGGAATGTCTGGTATGCTCAAAATTCATGTTGTGATCCGTAGCACGTTTCTATGTTTAATTGTATGATGAATGCGTTCCCCCAAGGACTATCACCATGAGCAAAACTCTCAATATCATCTGGCAGTACCTGCGCGCGTTCGTGCTGATTTATGCCTGCCTGTACGCAGGGATTTTTATTTCATCTCTGCTGCCTATCACTATTCCCGGCAGCATTATCGGCATGCTGATTCTGTTTTTACTGCTGGCGCTGCAAATTCTGCCCGCCAAATGGGTCAATCCTGGCTGCTTCGTGCTAATCCGCTATATGGCGCTGCTGTTTGTGCCGATCGGCGTCGGGGTGATGCAATATTACGATCTGCTTAAAGCCCAGTACGGTCCGATCCTGGTTTCCTGTGCCGTGAGTACGCTGGTGGTGTTCCTGGTAGTGAGCTGGAGTTCGCATCTGGTGCATGGCGAACGCAAAGTGGTTGGGCAGAAAGGAAGTCAAAAATGATGGCCAATATCTGGTGGTCGCTGCCGCTGACCTTAGTGGTATTTTTCGCCGCACGAAAACTTGCCGCGCGTTTCAAGATGCCGCTGCTCAACCCGCTGCTGGTGGCGATGGTAGTGATTATTCCCTTCCTGCTGCTGACGGGGATTCCGTACGAGCGCTATTTCGCGGGCAGCAAAATTCTCAACGATTTGCTGCAGCCCGCCGTGGTGGCGCTGGCCTTCCCGCTGTATGAACAGCTGCACCAGATCCGCGCGCGCTGGAAGTCGATCATCACCATTTGCCTGATCGGCAGCGTCGTCGCCATGGTGACGGGCACGTCGGTTGCCCTGCTGATGGGCGCATCGCCGCAAATCGCCGCCTCTATTCTGCCGAAATCCGTGACCACACCGATTGCGATGGCCGTGGGCGGCAGTATCGGCGGGATCCCGGCGATCAGCGCGATGTGCGTTATTTTTGTCGGTATTTTGGGCGCGGTATTCGGTCATACCCTGCTAAATTTAATGCGTATCCGCACCAAAGCCGCCCGCGGACTGGCGATGGGGACGGCCTCGCACGCCCTGGGCACGGCACGCTGCGCCGAGCTGGACTATCAGGAAGGCGCGTTCAGCTCGCTGGCGCTGGTGATTTGCGGGATCATGACCTCGCTGATTGCCCCGTTCCTGTTCCCGATAATTCTGGCGGTGGTGGGCTAAAATTTGCGATGCGTCGCGCAAATTTCATTTTGTTTTCATAAGTTGCATACATAATGAGAAGTGGATCACATATAAAGCGCTATCGGCTCCGTACACTACCGATCCATTAACCTTTATGAGGCATTGCCATGCACCCACGTTTTCAAACTGCTTTTGCCCAGCTCGCAGAGAATTTGCAATCAGCCCTGGCTCCGGTTCTGGCGGATACGCACTTCCCCGCCCTGCTGACTGCGGAGCAGGTCACGACGCTTAAACAGGCAACGGGACTGGACGAAGACGCGCTGGCTTTCGCACTGCTGCCGCTGGCTGCCGCCTGCGCCAGAGCCGATCTCTCCCATTTCAACGTTGGCGCTATTGCGCGCGGCGTGAGCGGGACCTGGTATTTCGGCGGGAACATGGAGTTCCTGGGTGCGACCATGCAACAGACCGTCCACGCGGAGCAAAGCGCCATCAGCCATGCCTGGCTGCGCGGTGAAAAAGCGCTGCAGGCCATCACCGTGAACTACACCCCTTGCGGTCACTGCCGCCAGTTCATGAATGAGCTGAATAGCGGGCTGGAGCTGCGCATCAACCTGCCGGGTCGCGAGCCGCATACGCTGGGTGACTACCTGCCGGACGCCTTTGGTCCGAAAGATCTGGATATCAAAACCCTGCTGATGGACGACCAGGATCACGGCTACGCCCTGACCGGCGATGAGCTGGCGCAAGCGGCCATCAAGGCGGCGAACAAAAGCCACACCCCGTACAGCAAATCGCCGAGCGGCGTGGCGCTGGAACTGCGTGATGGCAAAATTTTCTCCGGGAGCTATGCGGAAAACGCTGCCTTCAACCCGACGCTGCCTCCGCTGCAAGGCGCACTGAACCTGCTGAGCCTGAACGGCTACGACTATCCGGATATCCAGCGCGCGATTCTGGCTGAAATTGCCGATGCGCCGCTGATCCAGTGGGACGCCACCGCCGCGACGCTGAAAGCGCTCGGCTGCACCAGTATCGACCGTCAGCTTCTGTCCTGATTCTCCTGTGCGGGCAGAAATGCCCGCCCTGCTGATGAAAATCCCCCCAATCAAACCGCTGTTTCTTGCGCTTACCAGGCGGGTAAAGTAGCCTGAGTAAAATTTCCCTCCACGGAACGAGCCATCTTCATGTTAAAGCGCGTGTTTTACAGCCTGTTTGTCCTGGTCGGCATTCTGCTGTTGACGGTGCTCGGCCTCGACCGCTGGATGAGCTGGAAAACCGCCCCCTATATCTTTGACGATCTGCAGGATTTGCCTTATCGGCAGGTCGGCGTGGTGCTGGGCACCGCCAAATATTATCGCACCGGCGTGATTAACCAGTATTACCGCTACCGCATTCAGGGCGCGCTGAACGCCTACAATAGCGGCAAGGTTAATTACCTGCTGCTGAGCGGGGATAACGCCCTGCAGAGCTATAACGAGCCGATGACCATGCGCAAAGATTTGATTGCCGCAGGCGTCGATCCGGCAGATATCGTGCTCGACTACGCCGGGTTCCGCACCCTGGATTCCATCGTCCGCACACGTAAGGTCTTCGATACTAACGATTTTATCATCATCACTCAGCGCTTCCACTGCGAGCGAGCGCTGTTTATCGCGCTGCATATGGGCATTCAGGCCCAGTGCTATGCGGTGCCTTCTCCGAAAGACATGTGGAGCGTTCGCGTGCGTGAGTTTGGTGCGCGCTTCGGGGCGCTGGCGGATCTGTATCTCTTCAAGCGTGAACCGCGCTTTTTAGGGCCGCTGGTACCGATCCCGGCAATGCATCAGGTGCCAGAGGATGCGCAGGATTATCCGGCGGTGACGCCGGAGCAGTTGCTGGAATTGCAGAAGAAAGAGAAGAAATAAGTCATTTTCTTTGGCTTTACTCCTTTGTGGAAAAAGTGGAATTGTTCCGTTCACTATTAGTTCGCTGCTTCCTGTCCGCCTTTCTGCGGTGAACGTGTTAAGGGGGCTACCGCCGCCCCCTTAACAATCCCGGCTCCCGGCAAAGAAAATCGCCGCTTCGCGGTGCCCTCAGCTTATTCCTTGCGGCTATCGGGTCGGGCGCGTTCCTGCATCCATGCAGGTCGCACCCTCTCGGCGCTTCCCTGCGCCTCGACCCGGCCTCCAGGAAACGCTTCGGCGATTTTCAGCCGGACTCCCGATCCCTCAACCTTCTTAGCCGTCTGAATGTGGCACCGATTTTGGTCCCCGCAGAAATCGGCGAACCGGAGGCCAGATGACAAGGGCTGGACGCCAGGGATGGCGGCCAGAGGCGAAACGAGACAGGACAAAATTGCCGGGAGCAATTTTGAACAGCGCTTGCGCTGGCCCCGTAGGGGCGAGTCCCATGGATGGGACGAGTAATCACGAGTCGAGCCGACCGAGGGCAGCTGGCCGGGAGGTGAGCGCAGTGCGAAGCACCGATTTCATGGCGGGGCGCGGGGATTGAAAAGGGGGCCGCGCAGCCCCCTTTTCACGTTCACAGGTTATGAAGCCATTATATTCTGTAGAACATAAGGTGAACGGAAAAACCTCAGATGCTTCATAACTTACATTGCTAAAAAATTACTTCTTACGCGCGTACTTCAATGAATCCAGCGCTACCGCGAAGATAATAATCGCGCCCTTAATGATGTACTGCCAGTACGGGTTCACGCCAATATAGGTCAAACCGTAGTTGATAACGGTGAAGATAATCACACCCGTCACCACGCCCACTACCGTACCCACACCACCGCTGAAGGACACACCGCCCACCACGCAGGCTGCGATCGCATCCAGCTCGTACATAAAGCCGAGGTTGTTGGTGGCGGAGCCGATACGCCCCGCTTCCAGCAAGCCGCCGAAGGCATAGAACACGCCGGACAGGGCATAAATCATCAGCAGGTTCAGGGCAACGTTTACGCCGGACACTTTCGCTGCTTCCGGGTTACCGCCGATAGCGAAGATATTTTTACCGAAGCGCGTTTTGTTCCACAGCACCCATACGAACGCCACGGCGATCAGCGCGTAGAAGGTGATGTAGGAAAGTCGGAAACTGCCCAGCGCCACAAAGCCTTGCGCAAAGGTCGAGAAGCCGCTGTCGAAGCCTGAAATCGGGGATGCACCCACGAAGTCGTAGTACAGGGAGTTGATACCGTAAACGATGATCATCGTGCCCAGGGTGGTGATAAACGGCGTCACGTTCAGGTAGGCGATGATAATCCCGTTGATCAGACCAATAATGGCACCGACCACGCAGACGATCAGCACGACCACGATAATCGGCATGGTCGCCATTTCCGGGAACACCTTGTTGGCGTTTTCCATCGACTGCAAAAGCGTTGCCGCGACAACCGCCGCCAGGCCAACCTGACGCCCGGCTGACAGGTCCGTACCCTGAGTCACAATCAGCCCTGCCACGCCGAGTGCGATGATGATACGCACCGAGGACTGAGTCAGAATGTTACTCAAGTTAAGCAAACTTAAGAACGTAGGGTCCTGGAAAATAATAATGGCCAGCAATACTAAAAGAACGACGTAAATACCGCCCTCTTTCAGATAAGTGAGAAAACTTTTTTTATTTAACGCACTCATGAGGAGCCCCTGATCTTAAAGGTGCAAAGACGCAAGACGGAGAATTTCGTTTTGCGTTGTCGTTTTGGTGTCAACAATTCCGGCAACGAGACCATTGCTCATGACCAGAATACGATCTGTGATCCCTAACAATTCCGGCATTTCGGAAGAAATAATAATGATCCCTTTATTCTTTTTAGCCAGTTCAGCAATCAGCTGATAGATTTCAAATTTTGCACCTACGTCGATACCGCGCGTCGGTTCATCAAGCATTAAAATTTCTGGTTGGGTTAATAACCAGCGACCAATAATAACCTTCTGCTGGTTACCGCCGGAAAGTGAACCGATTTGTGTCTGATGCCCTGGTGTTTTTACACGCATGGAGTCGATAACCCACTGGGTATCGCTTTTCATGCGGGAGGTATCCAGCAGACCCATCTTATTTTTGTAATTACGAATATTGGAGATTAACGAGTTAAAGTTAATATCCAGATAAGCATAAATCCCCGTTGAGCGACGCTCTTCTGTCACCAGGGCAAAACCGTGGTTAATCGCTTCGTTGGCGTTATGGTTATTAATGCGCTTACCGTGCAGCGTAATAGTGCCGTCCGATTTTTCGCGGATGCCAAATAAGGTTTCCACGATATCGGTACGTTTCGCCCCGACCAGACCGGCGATGCCGAGAATTTCGCCCTTGTGCAGGTCGAAGGAGACATCACGAATGGAAGGCTGGCGCAGAGACGTCAGATTACGCACTTCGAGGATCACCTCGCCCGGCTTGTTCTCTTTGTCCGGGAAGCGCTGGTTCAGGGAGCGGCCGACCATCATGGCGATGATCTTGTCCATATCCAGCCCTTCGAGCGGCTGAGTGGTGATCCACTGACCGTCACGCAGGATGGTGATTTCGTCGCACAGCTGGAAGATCTCTTCCATTTTATGCGAGATATAGACGATGCCACAGCCACGCTCTTTCAGCTTACGGATAATAGTGAAAAGGTGATTCACCTCTTTTTCCGTCAGTGATGACGTCGGCTCATCCATAATCACGATTTTCGCGTTATAGGAGAAGGCCTTGGCAATTTCAATCATCTGCATTTGTGAAACGGATAAAGTGCCTACGCGGGCGCGCGGGTCAATATCAATATCCAGTTCATCAAAAATCGCTTTGGTGTCACGATACATTTTGTCCTGATCGACAAATACGCCTTTAGTCGGATAACGACCCAGCCACATATTGTCCATAACAGAACGCTGAAGCACCAGGTTTAATTCCTGGTGTACCATCGAAATCCCATTCTCCAGTGCTTCTTTGGCGGAATGGAAGTCGATCTCTTTCCCCTGAAAAAGAATGCTACCAGAATCTTTTTGGTAGATCCCAAAAAGGCATTTTAATAATGTCGATTTACCCGCACCGTTCTCCCCCATCAACGCGTGAATAGAGTGAGGACGCACTTTTAAATTAACATTATCGAGAGCCTTAACGCCGGGGAAGGACTTGTTAATACTGCTCATTTCTAACAAGAATTCGCCTGACGACTGAGTATTTGTGCTGACCATAATTATACCTTGACGGCCTCGCATATCGCGTTATAAAAGGGCGCAACGAATTGCGCCCTGTGAGAACAGGCAATAAACTTATTTACCGATAAACTCAGCCAGGTTTGACTGGTCTACGCCCACGTAAGGTACGCGAACAATTTTGTTCTCGATTTTCCAGGTGGTGCCATCAGCCGCGCCTTTGCCGTCGGCCAGGTTTTTCGCCAGATCGAAGGTGGCTTTCGCCTGGTTGTTGGCATCGTTCAGCACGGTACCGGCCATTGCGCCAGATTTCACCAGGGCCAGCGCTTCTGGCAGAGCATCCACGCCGAAGACCGGAATAGAAGATTTGTTGTGTGCTTTCAGCGCTTCAACCGCACCCATTGCCATCGCATCGTTGTTGGCGATAACCACTTCGATTTTGTTAGCGTTCGGGCCAGACAGCCACGCGTCCATCTTATCTTTCGCCTGAGCGGTATCCCACATTGCAGTGTCTAATGCCAGCTGCTGAGTTTTCAGACCTTTGTCGTTCAGCTCTTTGATAACGTAGGTAGTACGTGCTTCAGCATCCGGGTGGCCCGGCTCGCCTTTCAGCAGTACGAACTGAATCTGACCGTCTTTGTTCAGGTCCCAGTTCGGGTTCGCTGCCCAGTGTTTCGCGATCAGATCGCCCTGAATAATACCGGACTCTTTAGAGTCAGTACCGACGTAGAAGGCTTTGTCATAGCTGTCCAGCGCTTTGCGGGAAGGCTCTTTGTTGAAGAAGACGATTGGCACATTCTGGCCGCGCGCTTTCTCAATCACGGTACCTGCTGCCGCTGGGTCAACCAGGTTGATAGCCAGGGCTTTCACGCCTTTCGCCAGCAGAACGTCGATCTGGTCGTTCTGTTTGGACTGGTCGTTCTGGGAGTCATTCATCAGCAGCTGAACGTCTGGCGCTGCTTTAGCATCTTTCTCGATCGCTTTACGCACAACAGACATAAAGTTGTCGTCGTATTTATAGATTGTCACACCAATACGGGTATCCGCAGCGTGCGCAGCCGCACCAAAAAGCATGCTTGCCATAACAGCAGACAGAGTCAACACCTTCTTATTCATGGTATCTCCGGTTTTTTTTATGCAGGGTAGTTCTTGTGAATAACGGTCGGCGGGCAGGTGTTAACAAAACGTTACTGACAGCCGAAGTTCACTTATAAAATTTCTATCTTCCGTGTTCGGTAACGCTCCAGTAATGCGTTTTATTTGTCGTTTGGGGCACTTTAGCTATAGTGAAAGTGATTAATCACCGTTACATAGCGTTTCAGCTCCTAAAACGCTGACATCATAGTCAGCGGCTTGTTAAGATACTGTGAATTTACTCACAGATTGAAAACGGTTACATCACCCGATGTAATCAGTTAGTGATCGGAGCCACAATTTGCTTAACAGCCACTGAATGACGACGCACTAAAGTCGGCATGAAACAGTGTGTTGCGCTCACATCCTGCTGCCCTGCGGCCCCCTGTAACGCCAGCTCCGTCGCCAGTCGGGCCATTGACGCAATCGGGTAACGCACGGTGGTAAGCTGCGGATCCGTGTAACGGGCTATCGGAATATCATCAAAACCAATCAATGACAAATGCTGCGGCACCGCAATGCCGTTGTCTTTCAGCGCGGTCAGCGCCCCGGCGGCCATGCTGTCGTTGTAGGCAAAGACGGCGGTCAGCTGCAGGTTACGCCCGAGCAGTTCGACCATTGCGGCCTCCCCTCCCGGCATGTCCGGCGATCCGGTGCCAATCCAGCTGTCGGACGGCACAATCCCGGCCTCTTTCAGGGCGTTTTGCCACCCTTCCCGACGCATATCGTCATCTTCAATATGGTGACTGGAGGCGAGATAGCCGATGCGCTGATGGCCGTTATTGAGCAGCATGCGCGTCGCCATCATCGCCCCGCTGACGTTATCCAGCGTCACGCAGCGATGGGCGTAGCCCGGCACCACGCGATTAATCAGAACCATACCGGGGATCTGATCCATAAACCCGGCCAGCTCTTCATCGCTGAGAGCTTTTGAGTGAACAATCAGGGCGTTACATCGCTGGCGAATCAGCACCTCAATGGCATGACGCTCTTTTTCAGCTTCGTGATAGCTGTTACCGATCAGCACATATTTGTGGTGCTGCTGGGCGACAACATCCACGGCTTTCACCAGCGCGCCAAAGAAGGCATCCGACACATCCATCACCACCACGCCGATGGTGTCGCTCACCTGAGTGGCGAGCGCCTGCGCATTGGCGTTGGGCCGATAGCCAAGCTGCGTCACCGCTTTCATTACGGTTTCACGCGTTTCAGGGCTGACCAGCGCGCTGTTGTTCAGCACGCGGGAGACGGTAGCAACAGAAACACCCGCGATGCGGGCTACGTCACGAATGGTGATCATATTCACCATCCTTAAATGGATTGCAGCAACTCACAGACACCCCCTGTGTTTAGCAAGGAGGCTATTCTGGCAGTGACGAAGAGGGGACTACGTGAAGAAGGTCACACAGATGAAAACGCTTACATCCGTTTTGTTAATGATTGTGATCCAGATCGTTATCTGGATGTATTACTCAATGATACACCTGCAGCACGTGCGGTTAATTGACGCCACAGCCATTCCAGCGGTCCCTGGCGGAAAAAGCGCAGCCAGATGACGGAAAACACCATGTTCACTGCCCAGACCGGAATAACAAACGCCAGCAGCTGGAGTCGGTCGAATTTCATAAACAGGCCAAAGCGATAGAAAAGCGTGGTGCAGATCAGGGTTTGCAGCAGGTAATTGCTCAGCGCCATGCGGCCAACGCAGGCCACGGCAGCCACCAGCCTGAAGCGCGCGATCTGCGGCCAGAAGCCGTAAATCAGCGCCGCATAGCCGATGGTCTGGAACGGCGCGCCCAGCTCACGCGGGGCCTGTAACAGGAACGCGCACCAGCGGTAGTCCCAGTCCAGTATCCACTGCGCGACGACGGCGGGAAGATTAATGATCACCCCCACCAGCACCAGAATCACGCCCGTGCGGCGGTAGTGGGCGAGACTAAACTCCCCTTTCAGCCAGCCGGTGCGCATCAGGGCCGCGCCCATCAGCATCATTCCTGCCAGCTGCCAGCCGTACTGCGCGCCGAGCGCAATCAGGTTATCGCCAAGCATATCGGTGCGATTGCTGATGGCTTCAACGCCGCCTTTGAGCTTCCAGAACTGCTCATACTGCAGATTCGCCGCATCCGGTATCCAGGAACGATTGGTTGCCCCGCCGGAGATCAACCCCAGCAGCACCAGCACGCCGATCCCGATGAGATACAGAATGACGCCGGTGTTAAACAGGTTTTTCACGTCGTGCGCGTCGCGGATCATGCGCCAGCAAATCAGGCCAACTAATCCATAAGCCAGCAGAATATCGCCATCCCAGAAGAACAGACCGTGGATAAAACCGAGCAGCACCAGTAGCGTCAGGCGCGACTGGATCCAGCGCTTGCCGCGCTTGAGCAGCAGCTGTAGCCCTGCGCCGAAGAGGAGCGCAAAGAGAGTGAGGAATTTAACCTGTGCGAAAAGGTCGAGGATCGCCCAGGTCCAGGCGTCGCTGCGGGTGATCTCGCCATACCAGGCAGGATTGAGATACGCCGCCTTGGGCAGACCAAAGGCGGCGATATTCAGCAGCAGGATACCGAGAATGGCCACGCCACGTACAAAATCCAGCGTGACATTACGCTCCATTTATCCTGCCCTGTGATTAGTTGTGGTGACGCACGGCGCGCAGAAACTCCTGGCGAGTGTTCTGGCTGGACTTGAACAGGCCACCCAGCGAGGTGGTAGTGGTCGCGCTGGTCGCATCGCGAACGCCACGCGCTTTCACGCAATAATGGACGGCATCAATAGATACAGCCACATTGTTGGTGCCCAACAGCGTTTGCAGCGCCGTCAGGATCTGCTGCGTCAGACGCTCCTGCACCTGCGGACGCTGGGCGAAGAACTGCACAATGCGGTTGATCTTCGACAGGCCAATCACCGTATCTTTCGGGATATAGGCCACGGTGGCTTTCCCGTCGATGGTCACGAAATGGTGTTCACAGGTGCTGGTCAGGGTGATATCGCGCACGGTCACCATTTCATCCACCTTCATCTTGTTTTCGATGACGGTGATTTTTGGGAAGTTGGCGTAATCCAGACCGGAGAAAATCTCATCGACATACATTTTTGCAATGCGATTCGGCGTTTCCATCAGGCTGTCATCGCTCAGATCGAGATTCAGCAACTGCATGATCTCGGTCATGTGCCCGGAAATAAGACGTTTGCGTGTTTCTTTGTCCAGTTCATTAACGGGCGGGCGCAGCGGGGTTTCAAGACCACGCGCAACCAGCGCTTCGTGAACGAGAGCGGCTTCTTTACTGAGTGATGGCATTATTTTTCTCCTGCAGGTGTGGCTGCCTTTTGCCCTCTTTGAAGCAAAAGTGTGCGCTCATTGTGCGTGAGGTGACGCACATAATCCAGTATTCACGGCGATAATTATTGCAATTGTTGCAGCCTTTCGGCCTGACGATCCCAGACCAGCCACCCGCCGACAAACAGAGCCACGCCCGCGAGGCCCAGCGCCGGTTCAAGCTGATGGGTCAGCCACGTCGATAACGCCGACGTCACCGGGCCCACTAATTGGCCCAGCGCATACCCGGTGGTCAGTAATCCGGCCATGTAGAGCGTGTGATTCGGCGCCAGTTCACGCCCGCACAGCAGCGACAGCTGAACGGCGCACAGGAACCCGCCACCGACCAGCAGCGCGCCGGTCACCAGGCCACCGATTCCCGGCATCAGCCAGGCGGCAAACACACCCAGCCCCTGCAACCACAGGACAATCGACAGGCGACGGTTCGAGGTCGAGACGCGGCGCAATGCGATACTCAGCGCGATCCCGGCGACGGATGCGGCACCAAACACCGGCCAGACAAACTGCGCAAATAGGCTGCCGGGGAAGCGCACCGCGGCCATTTGCGATAAAAAGGTCGCCGGCAAAATGTAGCCAAAACCGGCGAGGCTGTAGCTCCAGACCAGACGGCGTAGATCGGTGGTCAGCACCAACGGCTCCGGCGCGGTCCCGGGGCGATGCAACTGCCCACCGCGCGGGAGATAACGCGCCACCAGTACAATCAAAATTAACGCCAGCACGCCGTAAATCTGCCACGCCGCACCGGCGGAGAGCGAGCGCGCCTGAATATAGACCGCCAGCAGGCCGCTTAAGGCAATCCCCGCCCCCGGCCCGGCAAACACCGCGGCGCTCAGCCCTGGCTTGCCGAAATGAGCCAGACGCTCGTTAGTCCACGCGGCAATCAGCACCATCGACCAGCCGCTCATGCAGCCAATGACGAAGCGGATCAGGCCGTGAACAATAGCGTTATCCGCAATGGCTGACAGCAATGTCAGCGCCACCGCGCCGAAAATCCCAAGGTACAAACGCCCTTCGACAAACCGGTGCGCGCGCATGGCATCCCACGCGCCGACTAAATAGCCCAGATAGTTCATGGCGGCCACCAGCCCGGCGCTGGTCAGCGTCAGTTGCCCGGCCGCAATCATCAGCGGAACCTGAGGGGTAAAAGCAAAGCGCCCTATCCCCATCGCCACCACTAAAACCACAAATCCGCTGAGCGCGATACGCAGCGCCATGATCGCCCCGATTGTTAAAATTTAGTTAATTCATGATGCAACATCTCGACTTAATGCGGAAGTGAAAGTTGCTCACAGGTGAATGAATAATCTGTATTATGGATTGAGTGAATATCAATACTTATCAGGAGCCTTGCATGGAACTGCTCGAAGAGCACCGTTGTTTTGAAGGTCGGCAGCAGCGCTGGCGCCACGACTCCACCACGCTGAACTGCACTATGATCTTCAGCATTTTCCTGCCGCCGACGGCAGATAACGTTAAACCGCCGGTGCTGTACTGGCTTTCCGGCCTGACCTGCAACGACGAAAACTTCACCACCAAAGCAGGCGCACAGCGCGTTGCTGCCGAGTTAGGCATTGCGCTGGTGATGCCCGACACCAGCCCGCGCGGCGACGATGTCGCGGACGACGCCGGATACGATCTCGGTAAAGGTGCGGGTTTCTATCTGAATGCCACTCAGGAGCCGTGGGCCAGCCACTACCGGATGTACGATTATATCCGCGAAGAACTGCCCACTCTTATTAAAGCGCAGTTTGCCGTGAGCGATCGCGCGGCGATCAGCGGACACTCCATGGGCGGCCACGGAGCGTTGATTCTGGCGCTGAAAAATCCTGGGACGTTCACCAGCGTCTCCGCGTTTGCGCCTATCGTAAACCCGACGCAGGTGCCGTGGGGGCAGAAAGCGTTTTCGAACTATCTGGGCAACGATGAATCCACCTGGCAGGAGTGGGACAGCTGTGCGCTGATGCAGGCCAGCCAGTCGCAAGACGCCATCCCGACCCTAATCGACCAGGGTGATGCGGATCAGTTCCTGGCAAATCAGCTGCAGCCCGCCGTACTGGCGGAAGTAGCGCGGCAGAAAAGCTGGCCGCTGACCCTGCGCATTCAGGAAGGTCATGACCACAGTTACTATTTCATTGCGTCCTGGATAGAGGACCACCTCCGCTTCCACGCGGAGCATTTGTTCGCAAAATGAAACAGGAGGGCGAAAGCCCTCCATCTTTACATCTCTTTATCCCACTGAAATTTCTGCACTTTACCCTTCAAGACAATAAACACAAATGAGTTCAATTATCATTTGTGTTTACAAATAAACATTCTTTTGTACAATTCCTCACTCTTCTCCATCACAAAGAGTTCTTAAAAGACAAATACATACAGTTCTCAGGGTTATCCCGATGGAGTTTTATTCATTTTAAACGGAATGTACAAATGACAATACCCCGCCTTAAGGTACTTGCTGTCGCAGTTTGCGCAGCGACCTTACCACAGCTCGTTCACGCCGCCGATCAAGATACCGTTGTCGTCACCGCCACGGGTTTTGAGCAGAAAATTCAGAACGCACCGGCCTCGATCTCTGTCATTTCTAAACAGCAGATCGAAGATAAGGCCTATCGCGATGTTACCGATGCACTGAAAGATGTCCCGGGCGTTGTCGTGACCGGCGGTGGCAGCAGCAGCGATATCAGTATTCGCGGAATGTCCTCTCAGTACACGCTTTTCCTGGTCAACGGCAAGCGCATCAGCACCCGCAGCACCCGTCCAAACAGCGATAACGCAGGGATCGAACAGGGCTGGTTGCCGCCGCTCGAATCCATTGAGCGAATCGAAGTCATTCGTGGGCCGATGTCCTCGCTATATGGCTCTGACGCTATGGGCGGTGTTATCAACGTCATCACCAAGAAAGTCTCGAACACCAAAGGCTGGACGGGCTCCCTGCACGGTGATGCCACTTTCCAGGAAAACAATGACTCCGGCGATCTGTTCCAGACTAACGCCTACGCGTCTGGCCCGCTGATCGACGGATTACTCGGTGCAAAAGTCACGGGGCTTCTCTCCCGCCGCGCCGAAGATAAAATCGAGAACGGTTTCAATGAGCAGAAAATGCGCAACGGCGGCGTGACGCTGAACTTCACGCCAGACGAGAAAAACGATTTCGATCTCGACTATGCGCGTGAACTTCAGGACCGAAACAGTACGCCGGGGATGTCTAAAGCAGAAGAAAACTGCCGCGGAAATACCTGTACGCCGAATACCAAAAGCGAAACGCGCTACGAGCACACCACCTACTCGTTAACGCACAGTGGTTATTACGACAATTTCAACTCCACCAGCTACATCCAGCAGGAAGAGACCAATAACCCCGATCGTGAAATGCGCTCTTACAACACGACCTTTAACAACCAGAATCAGGTCTTCCTGGGCGACCATACCCTGACGCTGGGCGGCCAGTATCACTATGAAAAATTGCGCGACAACGGTAACCAGCTGGAAGCGGCAGATGGCCTGAGTAAACTGACACGTTGGAACTGGGCGCTGTTTGCGGAAGACGAGTGGTCCATGACCGAGAGCTTTACGCTCACCGGCGGCCTGCGTATGGATAAAGACCAGAACTACGGCACTAACTGGACACCGCGCGGCTATGGTGTGTGGCACCTTGCCGAGCAGTGGACGCTGAAAGGAGGCGTATCTGCCGGTTATCGTGCGCCGGATCTGCGTCAGTCATCCGCCAACTGGGGCCAGGTCACCGGGGGCGGACGCCTCGATGGCATCATCGTCGGCAACCCGGATCTGAAACCTGAGAAGAGCCTGAGCGAAGAGATCGGCCTGCTGTGGGACAACAACGACAATCTCAACGCCGGTGTGACCCTCTTCAATACCGATTTTAAAGACAAAATCACCGAAGTTCGTCGCTGTAACAGCAGCTCAGATCCCGCCTGCACCATTGGCGACCATAGCTACGATTTCGTCAGCGATCGCGTCAACGTCGATAAAGCAAACATGCGCGGCGTGGAATCGACCTTCGGCTGGGAAATCACCAAAGACGTGAACTGGACCGCCAACTACACCTATACCGAATCCGAGCAGAAGAGCGGTCAGTTCTCCGGTAAGCCACTGAACAAAATGCCTAAGCATATGTTCAACACTACGCTGGACTGGCAGGCCACTCAAGATGTTGGCTTCTGGAGCCGTCTGAATCTGCGCGGCAAAACCTCTGAGTATCTGAGCCGTACCTCCATGTCTCAGGGTACGCCATCCTATACTCAGGTCGATGTCGGTCTGCGCTATAACGCGAACAAAAACCTGCTGGTCTCCGCCGGGGTGTATAACGTTCTCGATAAGCAGATCGATTACGATACCTACGACACGGTACTCGATGGACGTCGCTACACTGTGGGCATGACTTACAGTTTCTAAGCGCCCAATAAAAAGCCCCCGGCAGCGATGCCGGGGGCTTTTTTGTATCTTTCAAGAAACTTACTGCTTAAAGCGTCCCGGGAAATCCATTTCGCTGTAGCGGACGAAGCGGGTTCCTTTCGTCAGTTTGTAACCAAACCAGATGATCAGGAACAGAGGAATACCAATATAGGTCGCCATGACGCCGCCCCAGTCGATGGTGTCAGACAGGAAGGCTTCGTAGTTCTGGCCGAGGGTGATGATCAGGCACAGAACAAAAGCGAAGATCGGCCCCAGCGGGAAGAAACCAGAGCGGTACGGCAGATCGTTAATGTCGTGCCCCTGCATGACGTAGCCGCGACGGAAACGATAGTGGCTGATGGCAATCCCGAGCCAGGCGATAAAGCCGGTCATCCCGGAGGTGTTCAGCAGCCACAGGTAAACCGTCTGGTTACCAA
This sequence comes from Lelliottia sp. EB106-05-01-XG201, assembly GCF_058791735.1. Lineage (NCBI taxonomy): Bacteria > Pseudomonadati > Pseudomonadota > Gammaproteobacteria > Enterobacterales > Enterobacteriaceae > Lelliottia > Lelliottia sp. EB106-05-01-XG201. Next base: position 1,582,175 of record NZ_JBYTDV010000001.1, on the reverse strand, counting down.
ACATCGACGTCAGGAAGCACAGGCCCGCCACCACGGTGGTCGCATACAGCGCGTTACGCGGTACACCGCCACGAGACAGTTTAGAGAAGATGCGCGGCGCTTTACCGTCGCACGCCAGGGTATAGAGCATACGCGTTGAGGCGTACATCCCGGAGTTACCCGCCGACAGCACCGCCGTCAGGATCACCGCGTTCATCACCGCCGCCGCAGACAGCAGACCCGCATGCTGGAAGACCAGCGTGAACGGGCTGACGCTGATGTCTTTCACATCGTTACGCAGCAGGCTTGGGTCGGTGTAAGGAATAATCAGGCTGATAATCAGGATCGCGAACACATAGAACAGCAGAATACGCCAGAACACCTGACGCACCGCGCGCGGGATGTTCTTCTCCGGGTCTTCAGATTCACCGGCCGCGATACCAATCAGCTCGGTGCCCTGGAAGGAGAAGCCGACAATCATCGCCACGCCAATCATCGCCGCAAAACCACCGGCGAACGGCGCTTCGCCTATCTGCCAGTTGCTCCAGCCCGCAGGCTGCGCACCTTTGAAGATGCCGACGATCATCGCCACACCGACGACGATAAAGATGATGACGGTCGCGACTTTAATCAGCGAGAACCAGTACTCCGCTTCACCGAAACCGCGTACAGAGATGTAGTTCAGCAGGAAGATCACGGCGAGGAAGACGGCGCTCCAGATCCAGCCTGGCGTGTCCGGGAACCACCAGTTCATCACCAGCTGCGCGGCCACGAGGTCAACGGCGATGGTCACCGCCCAGTTGTACCAGTAGTTCCAGCCCAGCGCGAAGCCGAAGCCTTCTTCAACGTATTTTTGGCCGTAGGTAGAGAAAGAGCCAGAGACCGGCATGTAAGCGGCCAGTTCGCCCAGACTGGTCATCAGGAAGTACACCATCAGGCCAATCAGCATATAAGAAAACAGCGCGCCACCCGGGCCTGCCGCTGAAATAGTTGCACCAGAGGCAACAAAAAGACCTGTACCGATGGATCCGCCAATAGCGATCATCGTCAGGTGACGCGCCTTGAGTTCGCGACGTAGCGCGGGCGCTTCTGTGGTTTTAGTTTCGGAAACCATATGAAAATGCTGTCCATTCAAAAAATGAGGCGAGATTGTAGCAGACGATCCGCGAACCTTCTGGCAGAAATACTCTGTTATAAGAGAGCTTCATGACTGCCCCGAAATTATAAGTAAAGCAGAGCCTCAGCTACATTTCGCAATAGCGCAAAAAGCGCTGCAGGGAATTCGACAGGTGTTTCTGGCGATGATGGATGCACCACAGGGTACGCACCAGCTTCGGCAGCGGAACCGGAATTTCAATCAGCGACCCGCTTTCAAGCTGCTCGGCGATGACCCGTCGGGATAAGCAGCTGATCCCCAGACCGTGTCGCACGGCGTGCTTGATGGCCTCGGAATTCCCAAGCTCCATACCGAGCTGAAACTGCGGCAGATGCGACAGCAGCAGGTAATCGACGATTTCACGCGTGCCGGAACCGTGCTCGCGCAAAATCCACGGGGCCTGCGCCAGGCGCTCCAGCGTCACTTCGCCCTGCAGCAGAGACGATGCGGGAGAGGCAAACACCACCAGCTCATCTTCCAGCCAGGGTTCCGCAATGATATCCACGTTATGGCACGGGCCTTCGATCAGCCCGATGTCGACGCGGAAATCGATAATCGCGTTGATCACATCCTGACTGTTACCCACGCTCATCTCCAGCGGCAGTGACGGGAAATCGCGGCGATAGCGGGCAATCACTTCCGGGAGAATGTAGTTCCCGATGGTGCTGCTGGCATACACGCGGATAGCACCGTTGTCTTCCCGGAACAACTGCTCAATTTCGACGGCCTGCTCCAGCAGGGCCAGCGCGCGTGGGTAAAGCAGACGCCCGTGCTCGTTCACCACCAGCCGCTTCCCTACCCTGTCGAAAAGCTGAACGCCGAGCTGCCCTTCCAGATCCGTCAGCGCCGCGCTGACCGCCGACTGAGACAGGGCCAGACGCTGCGAAGCCTGGGTGGTCGACCCGCTCTTCAGCACTTCGGCAAAAACTTCCAGTTGACGCAATGTAATGTGCATAGTGGCCTTCCGCGCGGGTAAGCGCCTTGCTTACCACTTATAAAGATTAATTATAAATATATAATCAATTTTATTTTTAAGCCAGAGCGCCGTAACCTTTTAGCCAGACAAAGGAGAAGGTTATGACTGAAATCACTCTGCACCCTCATCGTACAGTGTGGCACTACGTTCCAGGACTTGCGCTGAGCGCACTCATCACCGGCGCAGCATTATGGGGCGGCAGTATTCCCGCCGTTGCCGGGGCTGGATTCAGCGCATTAACGCTGGCCATTCTGATCGGCATGGTCGTCGGGAATACGGTTTACCCCAAAATCTGGAGCACCTGCGACGGCGGCGTGCTGTTTGCCAAACAGCACCTGCTGCGCCTCGGGATTATTCTTTATGGTTTTCGCCTCACCTTCGCGCAGATTGCCGATGTGGGCGTGAGCGGCATCGCCATCGACGTGCTGACGCTCACCAGCACCTTTTTGCTGGCCTGCTTTATCGGGCAAAAAGTGTTTGGCCTCGACAAGCAAACCAGCTGGCTGATTGGTGCGGGGAGCAGCATCTGCGGGGCCGCGGCGGTTCTGGCGACAGAGCCGGTGGTGAAAGCGGAATCCAGCAAAGTGACCGTTGCGGTGGCGACGGTGGTGATCTTCGGTACCCTGGCGATTTTCCTTTATCCGGCCATGTACCCGCTGGTCGCCCACTGGTTCACACCGGAAACTTACGGCATCTATATTGGTTCGACCATGCATGAAGTGGCGCAGGTGGTTGCGGCAGGCCATGCCATCAGCCCGGACGCCGAAAATGCGGCGGTGATCGCCAAAATGTTACGCGTGATGATGCTGGCTCCGTTCCTTATTATTCTGGCCGCGCGCGTGAAACAGCTGACCCCGGCAGGCAAAGGCGAGAAAAGCAAAATCACCATTCCGTGGTTCGCGATTCTGTTTATCGTGGTCGCGGTGTTTAACTCCTTCCACCTGCTGCCTAAAGCGGTCGTGGATATGCTGGTCACGCTGGACACCGTTCTGCTGGCAATGGCAATGGCCGCGCTGGGTGTGACCACTCACGTCAGCGCCCTGAAAAAAGCCGGTGCCAAACCGCTGCTGATGGCACTGATGTTGTTTGTCTGGCTGATTGTGGGCGGCGGCGCGATTAACCTGGCGGTTCATAGCCTGATGGCATAAACCACTACATCCTTCTCCTGTTAACCCGCTATCATAAGCGTTTCGGGTTAACAGGAGTCCCCTATGAAATACGTTGGAGCGCACGTGAGCGCAGCAGGTGGTCTTGCGAATGCCGCCATTCGCGCCGCCGAAATCGAGGCGACTGCGTTCGCCCTGTTCACCAAAAATCAGCGCCAGTGGCGCGCGGCACCGCTCACCACTGAAGTGATTGATGATTTCAAAGCCGCCTGCGAAAAGTATGGTTTCGGGCCGGGTCAGATCCTTCCCCACGACAGCTACCTCATCAACCTCGGCCATCCGGTCGAGGAAGCGCTGGAGAAGTCGCGCGATGCGTTTCTGGATGAGTTGCAGCGCTGCGAGCAGCTTGGCCTGACGCTGCTGAACTTCCATCCGGGCAGCCATCTGATGCAAATCGATGAAGATGCCTGTCTGGCGCGTATTGCCGAATCCATTAACATCGCGCTGGCGCAGACTCAAGGCGTAACGGCAGTCATTGAAAACACTGCCGGTCAGGGCAGCAATCTGGGCTTTAAGTTTGAACATCTGGCGGCGATTATCGACGGCGTGGAGGATAAATCCCGCGTCGGCGTGTGTATCGATACCTGCCACGCGTTTGCCGCAGGCTATGACCTGCGCTCCCGCGAAGAGTGTGAAAAAACCTTCGCAGAGTTCGAACGTATCGTGGGCTTTAAGTATCTGCGCGGGATGCACCTGAACGACGCCAAAAGCGCGTTCGGCAGCCGCGTTGACCGCCATCACAGCCTCGGCGAAGGGAACATCGGTCACGACGCATTCCGCTTTATCATGCAGGACGACCGCTTTGACGGCATCCCGATGGTACTCGAAACGGTGAATCCGGATATCTGGGCGGACGAGATCGCCTGGCTGAAAGCACAGCAAACGGCTGAACAAGCCGCATAAAAAAAGCCGGGTCGCGTAAGCACCCGGCTTTTTTGTCGGTCGGGTAAGCGAAGCGCCACCCGACAATAGGTTTAGGCGACTTTAGCCACCGCTTCCACTTCCGGGCGCTTCAGCACCGCGTAAGACAGACCCGCCACCAGCGTACCCGCGATAATCGCGAACAGATAACCCAGAACCGGGGTAATCGCACCAGGGATCAGAAGAACAAACAGACCGCCGTGCGGCGCCATCAGTTTCGCACCAATCGCCATGGAGATGGCACCAGTCACCGCGCCGCCAACGATACAGCAAGGCAGAACGCGCATCGGGTCACGGGCTGCGAACGGAATCGCACCTTCGGTGATGAAGCACAGACCCAGTACCAGAGCCGCTTTACCACCCTCTTGCTGCGCCTTATCAAATTTACGACGTGCAATGATAGTCGCCAGACCCAGCGCCAGCGGTGGCACCATACCGGCCGCCATGATTGCCGCCATCGGGGCATAAGTCTGGGTACTCAGCAGGCCGACGCCAAACGCGTACGCCGCTTTGTTGACCGGGCCACCCATGTCGGTACACATCATGCCACCCAGGATCGCACCCAGCAGTACCGCGTTCGCTGTACCCATGGTTTGCAGCCAGTGAGTCAGACCTTCGAGGATGCCCGCAACCGGTTTACCAATCAGGTAGATCATACCCAGGCCAACCACCAGGCTGGAAATCAGCGGGATGATCAGGATCGGTTTCAGCGCTTCCATACTCTGCGGTAATTTCAGCTTAGAGCTGATGGCTTTCGCCACGTAACCCGCCAGGAAACCGGCGATGATACCGCCGATAAAGCCAGAGCCGGTGCTCACGGCCAGCATACCGCCGATAAGACCCGGCGTCAGACCCGGACGGTCAGCGATGGAGAAGGCAATGTAACCGGCCAGAACCGGCACCATCAGCGCAAACGCTGAACCGCCACCGATCTGCATCAATGCCGCCGCCAGCGTGCCCGGCTCTTTAAAGGCTTCGATACCAAAGGCGAAAGAGAGCGCGATACACAGACCGCCCGCCACCACCATCGGCAGCATGTAAGACACGCCGGTCAGCAGGTGACGATAGGCGCCCGCAGACTCTTTTTTGCCTTCGGTTGCAGAGGACTCAGATTTGCCCGTCGCCTGATAAGGCTTCGCTTCCGCGAGGGCTTTATCAAATTCCTGCGCAGTTTTCTTCAGCGCCAGACCGGTGGAGGTGCGATACATCGGCTTACCGGCGAATTTCGCCAGGTCCACTTCGATGTCCGCCGCCACGATCACCAGATCCGCTTCCGCCACTTCTTCCGGGGTGATGGCATTGCCAGCGCCCACGGAACCGCGGGTTTCAACCTTCACCCACCAGCCGCGTTTTTTCGCTTCGGTTTCGATGGCTTCCGCCGCCATAAATGTGTGCGCCACGCCCGTTGGGCAGGCGGTAATCGCCACGACGCGTTTCGGGCCGCTTGCAGTCGCAACCGCAGCGGTCGCAACCGGTGCGCTGTAGACTGCCGCGTGGCCTTTGGCTTCGCTCAGGAACAATTCAGGATGTGCCACCGCGCGATTGATATCGCCCAGCCACACTTTTTTGCCGTTCAGCGCGCTGTCAGCAGGAACTTTATCGCCCAGAACAATCGCCAGTTCGGCGTCATTTGGGTTATCGACCATTTCAACATGCGCTTTGTGTGCCGCCGCGCCCAGCAAGGTCTTCGCCATATAGGCGCGAGCTTGTCCGAGACCGGAATCAATGATCAGCAGCGTTTTCATTATGCCTCTCCTGCTGTTAGTTAAAAGGTTGTAAGTCAACGCGCGCCATCATCGCGGCCAACTGGGTACGTTCGGTAATTCCAACATTGCTCTGACTCACGGCCAGGGCGGCAACAGCGGTCGCAAGACGTAAGGTATGCTCGCTGGATTCACGCATCAGCAGACCGTAAATCAGGCCGCCAACCATTGAATCCCCGGCACCTACGGTGCTGACCACTTCCACCGACGGTGGCTTGGCGATCCATTCGCCAGACGCGTTAACCCACAGCGCGCCTTCTGCTCCCAGTGAAATCACCACGTGAGCAATACCCTGTTCACGCAGCGCATGGGCGGCTTCAATCACATCTTTTAATTCTGGCAGCTTACGGCCGGCCCAGATCTCCAGTTCACGGCGATTTGGTTTGACCAGCCACGGAGAGGCTTTCAGACCCGCCACCAGGGCTTCGCGGCTGCTGTCGAAAATAATGCACGGGCACTGGCTACGCAGGCGCAGCATCCAGTCGGTAAAGGCTTCCGGGCTGACGCCTGACGGCAGACTGCCGCTGACGCAGACCATGTCGAACTGACCCAGCCAGCTCAGGGAGTCATTCACGAAACGCTCCCAGTCTGCGCCGGTTACTTCGAAGCCGGAGAAGTTCAGGTCGGTCACTTCGCCGTCTTTTTCCGTCAGCTTGACGTTAATTCGCGTACGGCCCTGAACCACCTGGAAACGGTTGGCAATGCCCAGCTCGCTGAACAGCTGCTGGAAACCATCCTGGTTGTCTTTCCCGAGGAAACCGCCGACGGTGACATCGATACCTAAGTCTTTTAAAACTTTAGCAACGTTGATGCCTTTACCGGCAGCGTGCAGGCCGGTGGTGCGAACAAGGTTCACTTCGCCGCGTTCAATTTCAGGGCAAAAGCCGACGAGATCGTAAGCCGGGTTCAGCGTAATAGTGGCAACACGTCTGCTCATTATGCGCCCTCCCCCAGACCAGCCGCGATGGCTTCGCCAATCGCTTTCAGCGCCAGTTCAGCATCCGCACCCTGAGCGGTGAAGCGCAGGCGATGGCCTTTTTTCACACCCAGAGCGACGACTTTCATCAGGCTGCGGCCATTAGCCGGTTTGCCCGAACCATCCAGGTTGGTCACGGTAATCTCACTTTCGAACTGTTTAATGGTGTTGACCAGCATGGTGCCAGGACGCGCGTGCAAACCGTGCTCGTTACGCACCACAAACTCAGCGGTCAGCAGGTCATCGGTCGGAGCATCGTCACTGGTCAGCAGTGCCAGCAGAGTAGCGGCATCCGCTTTCAGCAGATGTTCAGCTTTGTTGTTCAGCAGCAGATCGCTCAGGCGCTTCAGCACGGAAACCGGCTGTTCATCGGCCATGGCGACAGTCACCAGCAGAGCGGCGTGTTCGCCATCGGCTTCAAACGCGGTGGCGGCACGGCTCACGGCGATGGCGCTGCGCACGTTGCCTTCTGCGCTGTCGTTCAGCCAGACGCCCTGACCCAGATTCAGCGGCTTGTCATTAATCACGCGGGCGACGAAAGCGGTATCAACCGCCCCGGCCTCTTTCAGACGACCGGCGTTCAGCGCCTGCAAGGTCACCAGATCGGAGGCCGCCACGTCGAGCGTCAGCGTCTCGTTATCCAGCTTCAGCGCTTCGCTCTGTTTTTCACCCATCAGCAGGGCACGCAGCTCTTCAGCCGTGGTCGCAGATTGCAGCTGTTCAGCCACGGAGTCATCGCTCAGGACGTGCGTCAGCTGACGCAGCAGGCCGAGGTGTTCGTCGCTGCTGGCGGCAATACCGATTGCCACGTAAGCCACCTGCCCTTCGCCCCACAAAATCCCCTGCGGGAACTGATAAACCTGCACACCGGTTTTCAGCACCTGGTCGCGGGTTTCGGTCGTGCCATGCGGAATGGCGATACCGTTGCCGAGGAAAGTGGAGGTCTGCTGCTCGCGGGCCAGCATGCCGTCTACGTAGCCGTCCGCGACGTTACCCGCCTGCACCAGGGCAGCGGCAATCTTGCGAATGGCCTCTTCTTTGTTACCGGCCTGTTCGCCCGGATGGATGTCTTGCACTGATAACTGGAACATGGTTCTCCTCTCTCGCTGAATTGAATCGTTTCAGCCTTAATGAGAAAAAATGCGCTAACCTGCTCCGTCAGTTAAAACAAGATAGCGCTGAAACGTTTCAAGAAGTCTTGCGCGTAATGTAATGGCTTGCAAGGAAAGTTACATTTCACGTTTCAGAATTTAGAAGTGCCGCACATTTCTCCCACATTTGCTGAAATGACAAGGACGTTTACCGGTTCGCTTCAGCACACTTCAGCCTGAAACGTTTTTGAAATGCTATTTTGATTTTTCGTGGGTAATTTGACCGCACCACCTGTTTATTTTCTGACAAGCGGCGTAAACTCCGCGACTCTTCACATCACCGATATCGAACCATGCACAACTCCCCCGCTGCCGCCTCACCAAAGCCATTTGATTTGACGTCATCGGCGTTTCTGATTGTTGCCTTTCTCACCGGGATCGCCGGTGCGTTACAGACACCAACGCTGAGCCTGTTCCTGACCAACGAAGTCCACGCCCGTCCGGCGATGGTCGGCTTCTTCTTTACCGGCAGTGCCATCATCGGCATTCTCGTCAGCCAGTTTCTCGCCGGCCGATCGGATCGCAAAGGCGATCGCAAAAGCCTGATTGTCTTCTGCTGCCTGCTCGGCGTGTTTGCCTGCGTGCTGTTTGCCTGGAACCGCAACTATTTCGTGCTGCTGTTTGTCGGCGTGTTTCTGAGCAGCTTTGGCTCGACCGCCAACCCACAAATGTTCGCCCTTGCGCGAGAACATGCGGATCACACGGGCCGCGAAGCGGTGATGTTCAGCTCGATTCTGCGCGCCCAGGTCTCGCTGGCGTGGGTGATCGGCCCGCCGCTGGCCTATGCGCTGGCGATGGGCTTTGGTTTTACGGTGATGTATCTGAGCGCGGCCGTGGCCTTTGTGGTGTGCGGAGCAATGGTGTGGTTTTTCCTGCCGTCGATGCGCAAAGAGCCCAAACTCTCGACTGGGACGCTGGAAGCCCCACGCCGCAACCGCCGCGATGCCCTGCTGCTGTTTGTCGTCTGCACGCTGATGTGGGGCACCAACAGCCTCTACATCATTAATATGCCGCTGTTTATAATTGATGAACTGCACCTGCCGGAAAAACTGGCGGGTATCATGATGGGTACGGCGGCGGGGCTGGAAATCCCGACCATGCTGATCGCCGGTTATTACGCGAAGCGCTTCGGAAAGCGTTTTTTGATGCGGATTGCGGTGGTAGCGGGTCTGCTGTTTTACATCGGCATGCTGACGGTTCACACCCCGGCACTGCTGCTGGCGCTACAGCTGCTGAACGCCATCTACATTGGCATTCTGGCGGGCATCGGCATGCTCTACTTCCAGGATTTAATGCCCGGCCAGGCAGGGGCAGCGACCACCCTTTATACTAATACGACGCGTGTCGGCTGGATTATCGCCGGATCGCTGGCGGGCGTTGTGGCGGAGATCTGGAGCTATCACACGGTGTTCTGGATTGCGCTGGTGATGTGCATTATTACCACCGGCTGTCTGACGCGGATTAAAGACGTTTAGGGCGCGGTGAGCGCTTCCAGCTCAATCAAATAGACCATCGCCTGCTCGCGCGTGCTGCCGCACATCTCTTTTAACGGCTGAAGTGCCCCACAAACTTTCGGGCGCAGCGGCGAGCCGAAGATTTTGCACAGATTGGTATCAGAAAGCTGAACGCAGCGGGTGTTGGCCGGTTTGCCTTTTGGCATGCCTGGGATCGGGCTTGATATGGACGGTGCGGTGCAGCACGCGCCACAGTCTGGACGACAATCCATAAACCCTCTCAATGAGTGACAGATGCCCGTAGGGTCGGGCGTGGCGCGCACAGTAACACCTTTTGTGTATTGATAGCAAAACCCACTAATTCCGCTTGCCTGAAAGGCTTCGCGCGAGTAATTTGGCGCGATATTTTTTACCTCCCAGTAAACAGGATTACTGCAATGCCAAGAGCGAACGAAATTAAGAAAGGTATGGTACTGAACTACAACAGCAAGCTGCTGATTGTGAAAGATATCGATGTTCAGTCCCCCAGCGCCCGTGGCGCAGCAACGCTGTACAAAATGCGTTTTGCTGATGTGCGTACCGGCCTGAAAGTGGAAGAGCGCTTCAAAGGCGACGATATCGTGGATACCGTGACCCTGACCCGCCGTTTCGTTGACTTCTCCTACATCGACGGCAACGAATACGTGTTCATGGATAAAGAAGACTACACGCCGTACATCTTCACCAAAGATCAGATTGAAGACGAGCTGCAGTTCATTCCTGAAGGCGGTATGCCGGATATGCAGGTTCTGACCTGGGACGGCCAGCTGCTGGCGCTGGAACTGCCACAGACGGTCGATCTGGAAATCGTCGAAACCTCTCCTGGCATCAAAGGCGCTTCTGCCAGTGCGCGCAACAAACCTGCGACGCTGACCACCGGTCTGGTGGTGCAGGTTCCTGAATATCTGTCTGCTGGCGAGAAGATCCGCATCCATATCGAAGAAAAACGTTATATGGGTCGCGCGGACTGATTGCGTTTTTTGCCGGATGGCGGCTGCGCCTTATCCGGCCATAAAAAAAACCGGCTTCGAGGCCGGTTTTTTTTATGGGTTTGTAGGTCGGGTAAGGCTACGCCGCCACCCGACGATACCTGTTAAAGCAACTCTGGATACTTGGTCATTTTCAGCGCCAGTTCAACCCCGCGCACTTCCGCCATCCCTTTCAGACGGCCAATCGCCGAGTAGCCTGGGTTGGTTTTCTTGCGCAGATCGTCGAGCATCTGATGCCCGTGGTCCGGACGGAACGGAATCGGACGCAAATCCCCCGCTTTCTTGCGGCGCTGCTCTTCGCTCAGAATCGCATCCACCACTGCCACCATATTCACATCACCATTGAGATGCGCCGCTTCGTGGAAGGTTTTCGGATTGCCTTCGCGACAGGTCGCACGTAAGTGGGTGAAGTGAATGCGATCGCCGAAGGTTTCAATCATCCGCACCAGATCGTTATCCGCACGCACGCCGTATGAACCGGTGCACATAGTGAAACCGTTATTGATACTGTCGACGGTCTCTTTCAGCCACTGCATATCTTCAATGGTGGAAACGATGCGCGGCAGGCCGAGGATTGGACGTGGTGGATCGTCCGGGTGAACCGCCAGACGTAAACCGCACGCCTCTGCCACCGGCACAATCGCGCGCAGGAAGTACGCCATGTTTTCACGCAGCTGATTTTTGTCGATATCACCGTATTCCGCCAGACGCGCGCGGAACTGATCCAGGGTATATCCCTCTTCCGCCCCCGGCAGGCCGGCGATGATATTACGGGTCAGCTTCTCGATGTCCGCGTCGGTCGCATCGTTAAACCATTGCTGCGCCTGCTGTTTCTCTTCAGCGGAATAATCTGCTTCAGCGCCTGGACGCTTGAGGATATGCAGCTCAAAGGCAGCAAAAGCGATCTGGTCAAAACGCAGCGCTTTAGAGCCGTCCGGCAGCTGGTATTCCAGGTCCGTACGCGTCCAGTCCAGAATCGGCATGAAGTTGTAGCACACGGTGTCAATGCCGCAGGCCGCAAGATTGCGGATGCTCTGCTGATAGTTGGCAATCCAGGTGTCGAACTCACCGGAGTGGGTTTTGATATCTTCGTGCACCGGGATACTTTCAACGACTGACCAGGTCAGCCCTTTTTCCGCCAGCACCGCCTGACGCTTTTTGATCTCATCCACCGGCCAGACCTGGCCGTTGGGAATGTGGTGCAGTGCGGTGACAACACCCGTTGCGCCAGCCTGACGCACATCATCAAGAGAAACCGGATCATTCGGCCCATACCAACGCCAGGTTTGTTCCATTGCCTCACCCTCTTAAGTTGTTATACCAATACGATTGTTACAATGACGACTACCATACATGCTTGTTTCTGACGGTCAATACAGGCCGCAGGATTGATTGATCGATCTCACAGAATCTGGATATTTACGGCTTACCAATTCAATTTGTTGTCATATAACTTTACACTGGCATTGTTAATTAATGGTTAATCAGGTGTGTATTTCATGAAGACAATTGCCTCCACCGCGCTCCCTTCTCACGTCCAGCTGCCGCAGTTCGATCGCCAGCAGTTGCGCTCCCGCATCGTCCATTTTGGTTTTGGTGCCTTTCATCGCGCGCATCAGGCGTTGTTAACAAATCGCGTGCTCAACGTCAAAGGCGGCGACTGGGGCATCTGTGAGATTAGCCTGTTCAGCGGCGATGTGCTGATGAGTCAGCTGCGTGCCCAGGACCATCTTTTCACCGTGCTGGAAAAAGGTGCCGGGGGCAATCAGCCGATTATCGTCGGGGCCGTGCATGAGTGTCTGAATGCCAAACTCGATTCGCTGGCGGCCATTATTGAGAAGTTTTGCGAGCCGCAGGTGGCGATTGTCTCCCTGACCATCACTGAAAAAGGCTATTGCATCGATCCGGCGACAGGGAAACTCGATACGCAAAATGCGCGGATCGTCCACGATCTGGAAAATCCGTCCGAACCGCACTCGGCACCGGGCATTCTGGTGGAGGCGCTGCATCGTCGCCACGAGCGCGGACTGGCACCGTTTAGCGTGCTCTCCTGCGATAACATCCCTGACAACGGCCACGTCGTGAAAAACGCGGTGCTGGGGATGGCAGAAAAACGCTCACCTGAGCTGGCCGCGTGGATTGCGGCAAACGTGAGTTTCCCTGGCACCATGGTCGACCGAATTGTCCCTGCCGCCACCGAAGAATCGCTGGCGGAAATCACCCGTGAACTGGGCGTGGAAGATCCCTGCGCCATCAGCTGCGAGCCGTTTATCCAGTGGGTGGTGGAAGATAACTTCGTCGCCGGGCGTCCGGAATGGGAACTGGCTGGCGTACAGATGGTGCAGGACGTGTTGCCCTGGGAACAGATGAAGCTGCGCATGCTGAACGGCAGCCACTCGTTTCTCGCCTACCTCGGCTATCTCGCCGGATATGCGCATATCAATGAGTGTATGGAGGACGACGCGTTCCGCGAAGCCGCGCGTCGCCTGATGCTCGACGAACAGGCCCCGACGCTGCGTATTACCGGCGTCGACCTGACGGGTTATGCCGACAGCCTGATTGCCCGCTTTGCTAACCCGGCACTGCAACACCGGACCTGGCAAATCGCAATGGACGGCAGCCAGAAGTTGCCTCAGCGGATGCTGGAGGGCGTGCGGGTCCATTTAGCACGCGAAAGCGCCTGGCCGCTGCTGGCACTGGGTGTTGCGGGCTGGATGCGTTACGTCAGCGGCGTCGATGACAACGGCAACAGGATTGATATTCGTGATCCTCTCAGCGATAAAATTCGGGCGATGGTGGACACCAGTAGCGAAGAGGAGCGCGTCAGCGCCCTGCTGGCGCTGAGCGAAGTGTTTGGTACGGATTTGCCGCAGCATCCGCAATTTGTCGAAGCTATTCATCAGGCGTATCAACGCATTGCCCAACACGGCGCGCGTCAGGCGGTGGTTAAGACCCTCGCCATTTAACCCATCGTGCGTTTAAGGCGAACAGAAGCCCCTCTGTTCGCCTCCCCTCTTCCCAGCGCTGTTATTTTTCGCCAGGATTACTGATAATTGTTACAGCATTACAATTATTCCTGGAGCGCATGTGACCAAAACTAACCTCGTAACCGGTTTTCTCGGTAGCGGTAAAACCACCTCTATCCTTCATCTGCTGGCCAACAAAGATCCGGCGGAGAAGTGGGCCATCCTGGTAAACGAATTCGGTGAGATTGGCATTGACGGCGCGCTGCTGGCGGACAGTGGTGCGATGGTCAAAGAGATCCCCGGCGGCTGCATGTGCTGCGTTAACGGTCTGCCGATGCAGGTGGGCCTGAACACCCTGCTACGCCAGGGTAAACCGGACCGTTTAATCATTGAGCCGACCGGTTTAGGCCATCCTAAGCAAATTCTCGATCTCCTCACCGCCCCGGTGTATGAGCCGTGGATCGATCTCCGCGCGACGCTATGTATTCTCGATCCGCGCCAGCTGCTGGATGAGAAAGCCGTGAAAAATGAGAACTTCCGCGACCAGCTGGCCTCCGCCGATATCATTGTGGCGAATAAAGAGGACCGTGCATCGCAGGAAAGCCGCAATGCCTTTGATTTCTGGTGGCAGAATTTTGGCGGCGATCGCCAGTTCGTCATGGCGACGCAGGGAAAGATAGATAATGCGCTGCTCGACCAGCCGCGCAGGAATGTAGCTGAACTGCCAGCCAGCGCCGCTCACTCCCACCGTCACGCCCCGCAAAAAGGGCTGGCGGCGTTGAGTCTGCCAGAACATCAGCGCTGGCGTCGCAGCCTGAACAGCGGGCAGGGTCATCAGGCCTGCGGATGGATTTTTGACGCCGATACCTGCTTTGATACCATTGGCATTCTGGAGTGGGCCAGGCTCGCGCCGGTGGATCGCGTGAAGGGCGTCATGCGCACTCAGGACGGTCTGGTCCGCATTAATCGTCAGGGCGCTGACTTCTTCATTGAAACGCAAAACGTGGCGCCACCTGACAGCCGAATAGAGTTAATTAGTGCGGTTAACACCGACTGGAACGCACTTCAGGCGAGCTTGTTGAAGCTTCGTTTAAGTTGAAGCCACTAACGTTGCCCCCGACTAAACTGCTATGCATATGACGATGATTAAAAAAATTCCCCTGATATTACTGCTCAACGCCGCCGGTGTGGCGCTCTTTTTATCCTGGTATCTGCCGGTGAATCACGGTTTCTGGTTCCCGATTGATTCCGGTATTTTCCATTTCTTCAATGAACAGCTGGTCAAGAGCCAGGCGATTCTGTGGCTTGTCGCCATCACCAACAATCGCGCCTTCGATGGCTGTTCCCTGCTGGCGATGGGCTGCTTAATGCTCTCGTTCTGGCGGAAAGAAGATGCCGCCGGACGCCGCCGCATCATTATGATTGGCCTGGTGATGCTGCTGACCGCCGTGGTGATTAACCAGCTGGCGCAAGGGCTGATGCCGGTTAAGCGCTCAAGCCCGACGCTGTTCTTCCCGGATATTCATCGGGTGAGTGAATTACTGCATATCTCCACCAAGGATGCGTCGAAAGACAGTTTCCCTGGCGATCACGGAATGATGCTGCTTATTTTCGCTTCATTCATGCTGCGCTATTTCGGCAAAAAAGCCTTCGCGGTTGCCCTGATTATTGTTGTGGTTTTCGCCTTCCCGCGCGTAATGATCGGCGCACACTGGCTGACCGATATTGCCGTCGGTTCACTTTCTGCGGTGCTGATTGGTGTGCCGTGGTGCTTAATGACCCCGTTAAGCGATCGTCTGATTAGGGTATTTGATCGCTATCTTCCGGGTAAAATGCAACAAGTCGAAAACAAATAACCAACCTAAATTAACATCATCCATCAGGGATCATTTTCGATCCCTGATGCTTTTCCCGCCATTCATCCGCTATTTTGTCATCTTCTCGTAATATCATTCACCAAACAAATGAATGCGTTGCGTAAGATTTAACCTAAATTGCCGCTATTTTAGGCAATCCCGGTAAATCACTTTCTCTATCACATTTTCTTATAAAAAAGACCCTATTTTTGCTTTCAATGCCTAAGGGGATCGGTTAATCTCGAACTCGTTTTGCCTCACAGAGATAATTATTCTCAGGGTGAATAAGTTTGTGCGTTAGAGCACAGATTTGACCATAAAGAATTGTCTCATTGTGCGCAGGTATTTAGTCTCGTCACGTTTGGCATTTTTATAACGATATTTATCGTTAAGGACTTCAAGGGAAAATAATCAACATGGTCAAATCTCAACCGATTTTGAGATATATCTTGCGGGGAATCCCGGCAATAGCAGTTGCGGTACTGCTGTCTGCATGTAGTACGTCTAACACCGCGAAGAATATGCATCCTGAGACGCGTGTTGTGGGCACTGAAGATGCCTCGTCACTGCAAGCCTCTCAGGATGAATTTGAGAATATGGTACGTAATCTGGACGTGAAGTCCCGCATTATGGACCAGTATGCTGACTGGAAAGGCGTGCGCTATCGTCTTGGCGGCAGCACCAAAAAAGGTATCGATTGTTCCGGTTTTGTACAGCGTACATTCCGCGAGCAATTTGGCATGGATCTGCCGCGTTCGACTTACGAACAGCAGGAAATGGGTAAGTCCATTTCGCGTACCAAACTGCGTACCGGTGATTTGGTTCTGTTCCGTGCCGGTTCAACGGGTCGCCACGTCGGTATCTACATCGGCAACGACCAGTTTGTTCATGCTTCCACCAGCAGCGGTGTGACGATTTCCAGCATGAATGAACCCTACTGGAAGAAGCGCTATAACGAAGCGCGCCGTGTACTGAGTCGCAGTTAATCTGTCGTGTTGTTGGTTATCCCTTGGCTGGCAACACGATAAAAAATAAGCACTGCTTCGGCAGTGTTTTTTTTTGCCCGTTTAACCCCGCGCGCTCTGCCTTCATATATGACTGGTTGCATAAAACCAGGCTATAGTCTTGTAAATACGTAAGATTAGTCGTCCTGCCGGAACCACGACGATCCAGGAACAATGACGTTTATGCTCACTCGTTTCTTTTCCACCAGCCGCAAAGTTCTGACAGGCAGCATCCTCGCGGGCATTATTGTTGCCCTGCTCTGCGGAATGCTGCAGTTTTTTCTGAGCTACCATAAGCGGGAAGCGAAGTTCGATACCCTGATCGTTGATCTTCGGGTCTATATGGAGAGTTATTTCTCCGATCTCAAAACCTCGATTGATACCCTGCAGCCCTTTACCCTGAGCACCTGCCAGGACGTGAGCGCAGAGCTAACCTCACGCGCCGCCTTTAGCGTCAACGTTCGCGCCTTTTTACTGGTCCGGGATAACGCCGCGTTTTGCTCGTCGGCCACCGGGCCGATGAGTGTTCCGATGAAGGAGCTGATACCGGATCTGGATACCACCAAATCCGTCGATATGGCGCTGCTGCCCGGCACCCCCATGCTGCCGGACAAACCCGCGATCGTCGTCTGGTATCAGAATCCGCTGGTCAAAGGCGGTGGCGTATTTACCTCCATCAATATTAATTTGACGCCTTATCTGCTCTATACCTCGCGCCAGGACGAGTTTGCCGGTATCGCGGTGATTATTGGCAATATGGCCTTATCCACCGCGTCAGGCCATCTGATCAACGTCAGCGACTTGCATGGCACCCCTATCCGCAGCGCGACCCTGAAAGACGTACCGCTCACCATCAACCTGTATGCCCAGGAGTGGACGATCTACGAAATCCTCTTCGCGCTGCTCTTTGGCCTGATATGCGGTATTGCGGCGGGCACCCTCTCTTTTTATATCCTCAACATCCGTCTGAACCCGGGTAAAGAGATCCTGACTGCCATTAAACGCGGTCAGTTCTACGTGGTGTATCAGCCGGTGGTCGATGCAAAAGAGCTGAAGATGCAGGGCTGCGAAGTGCTGATGCGCTGGAAACACCCGACGATGGGCGAAATCCCACCGGATGCCTTTATCAATTTTGCCGAAGCGCAAAAACTGATTGTCCCGCTGACGCTGCATCTGTTTGAGCTGATCATCCGCGATGCGCCGCTGCTACAAACCGTGCTGCCGCCGGGAGCGAAGCTGGGCATTAACATTGCGCCAGGCCATCTCCATTCGGAAAACTTTAAAGATGACATGCGCGAATTCGCCGCGTCGCTGCCACCCGATCACTTCCAGGTGGTGCTGGAAATTACCGAACGCGACATGATTAATCAGCTCGAAGCGGCGCCTCTGTTCGAATGGTTGCATCACGAAGGCTTTGAAATTGCGATTGATGATTTCGGCACCGGTCATAGCGCGCTGATCTATCTGGAGCGTTTCACCATGGATTACCTGAAAATCGATCGCGGATTCGTGAACGCCATAGGTACGGAAACGGTCACTTCGCCGGTGCTGGATGCCGTTCTCACGCTGGCGCGACGTCTGAACATGGTGACTGTGGCGGAAGGTGTGGAAACGCCCGAGCAGGCGGCGTGGCTGCGTCAGCATGGAGTGAATTATTTGCAGGGCTACTGGATCAGCCGCCCGATGCCGCTGGCACAGTTCCTGAAATGGAAATCTGACGTCGCTATAGAGAGCGAATGATTTCCCAATGACGGTTTCGTCACTTATTATCAGCTAAACCATGAGTCTCACCGCGGGTGAGCCAGAACAGATGAGGGATACGCTGCGAATGACTATGCGCTTTGTTTTGCTGTTAATGGCGTTATTCAGCGTGACCTGCCAGGCGCAGAGTATTAAAGAGAGCTACGCATTCGCGGTGCTTGGCGAGCCGAAGTATGAAGCGAACTTTACCCACTTCGATTACGTTAATCCCGCGGCCCCTAAAGGCGGAAACATCACCCTCTCCGCCCTCGGCACCTTTGATAACTTCAACCGCTTTGCCCTGCGCGGTGTCCCCGCCGAAAGAACTGACGCCCTGTACGACACGCTGTTTGTCACTTCCGATGATGAACCGGGCAGTTACTACCCGCTGGTCGCCGACTCCGCGCGCTATGCGGATGACTTCTCCTGGGCAGAAGTGACGATCAACCCGCGCGCCCGTTTTCATGACGGCTCCCCGGTGAAAGCCAGCGATGTGGCCTTTACCTTCCATAAGTTTATGACCGAAGGGGTGCCGCAGTTCCGGCTGGTGTTCAAAGGTGCGACCGTGAAAGCCATCGCCCCGCTGACCGTGCGCATTGAGCTCGCCGAGCCGGGCAAAGAGAACATGCTGAGTCTTTTCTCGCTCCCGGTGATGCCCGAGTCGTTCTGGAAAGACCATAAGCTCAGCGAGCCTATCTCTAAACCTCCGCTGGCGGGCGGGCCATACCGCATCACCAGCTGGAAGATGGGGCAATACGTGGTCTATTCACGGGTCAAAGATTACTGGGCGGCGAATTTACCGGTCAACCGGGGTCGCTGGAATTTCGATACCATCCGATACGACTACTATCTGGACGATAACGTCGCCTTCGAAGCCTTCAAAGCCGGGGCGTTCGATATGCGCCAGGAAGTCAGCGCCAAAAACTGGGCGACTCGCTACGTGGGCAAAAACTTTGCCAACCACTTCATTGTGAAAGATGAGCAAAAGAACGAATCCGCCCAGGACACGCGCTGGCTGGCGTTTAATATTCAGCGTCCGGTGTTTGCCGACCGACGCGTCCGCCAGGCTATTACCCTCGCCTTTGACTTTGAGTGGATGAACAAAGCCCTGTTTTACGGGGCCTACAGCCGCACCAACAGCTATTTCCAGAATACGGAGTACGCAGCGCGGGGTTATCCTGACGCCGCCGAGCTGACCCTGCTGGCGCCCCTCAAAGCCGAGGTTCCGCCGGAAGTCTTTACCAGCATCTTTGAGCCCCCAACGTCGAAAGGCGATGGCTACGACCGTGAAAACTTACTCAAAGCCAGTAAGCTGCTCGACGACGCGGGCTGGGTGCTGAAAAACCAGAAACGGGTGAATGCGCAAACCGGAAAACCCCTCAGCTTCGAACTGCTGCTCTCTTCGGCGGGCAACAATCAGTGGGTGCTCCCGTTCCAGCACAATCTGGAACGTTTAGGCGTCACCGTGGAGATCCGCCAGGTCGATAACGCACAGATCACCAACCGCATGCGTAACCGCGATTATGACATGATGCCGCGCCTGTGGCAGGCCCAGCCGTGGCCAAACAGCAATTTGCGCATCTCCTGGGCCTCGGAATACATCAACTCGTCCTACAATGCTCCCGGCGTCACGAGCCCGGTCATCGATAATCTCATTGCGCAAATAACTGCCGCACAGGGCGACAAAGAGAAGCTCCTGCCGCTGGGCCGCGCCCTCGATCGGGTTTTAACCTGGAACTACTACATGCTGCCGATGTGGTTTATGGGTGAGGATCGCATTGCCTGGTGGGATAAATTCTCTCAGCCATCCATTCGCCCAATCTACTCTCTGGGGCTGGATAACTGGTGGTATGACGTCAATAAAGCCGCCAAACTGCCCGCTGAACGGCGTTAAGGAATAAAAATGGGTGCGTACCTGATTCGCCGTTTATTGCTGATAATCCCAACGCTGTGGGCGATTATCACCATTAACTTTTTCATTGTGCAGATTGCCCCCGGCGGCCCGGTCGACCAGGCCATCGCTGCCGTTGAGTTTGGTCACAGCGGCGGATTACCGGGCGGCGGTGGCGAAGGCCTGCGCGCCAGCCACGCGCAAACCGGCACCGGGAATATCAGCGAGAGCCACTATCGCGGCGGGCGCGGGTTAGATCCTGAGGTGATCGCCGAGATCACCCATCGCTACGGCTTCGACAAACCTATTCATGAGCGCTATTTCAAGATGCTCTGGGATTACATCCGCTTTGACTTTGGCGACAGCCTGTTCCGTAGCGCATCGGTGATCCAGCTCATCAAAGACAGTCTTCCGGTGTCAATCACCCTCGGATTGTGGGGCACGCTGATTATCTATCTGGTGTCGATTCCGCTCGGGATCCGCAAAGCGGTGCACAACGGCAGCCGCTTCGACATCTGGAGCAGCACTTTCATCATCATTGGTTACGCGATCCCCGCATTTCTGTTCGCGGTTCTGCTGATTGTCTTTTTCGCCGGTGGCAGCTATTTCGACCTCTTCCCGCTGCGCGGACTGGTGTCAGCCGATTTCAGCTCCCTGCCGTGGTATCAGAAGATCACCGATTATCTGTGGCATATCACCCTGCCGGTGCTGGCGACGGTGATAGGTGGGTTCGCGGCCCTGACGATGCTGACCAAAAACGCGTTTCTCGATGAGATCCGCAAACAGTACGTGGTGACCGCGCGGGCCAAAGGGGTGAGCGAGAAACAGATCATGTGGAAGCACGTGTTCCGCAACGCCATGCTGCTGGTGATCGCCGGTTTCCCGGCCACCTTTATCAGCATGTTTTTCACCGGCTCGCTGCTGATCGAGGTGATGTTCTCCCTTAACGGTCTTGGCCTGCTCGGTTACGAAGCCACCGTCTCGCGCGATTATCCCGTGATGTTCGGTACACTCTATATTTTCACCCTGATTGGCCTGCTGCTGAACATTGTCAGCGACATCAGCTACACGCTGGTCGATCCCCGCATTGATTTTGAGGGCCGCTGATGCCGCACTTAAGCCCCGTCAACCAGGCCCGCTGGGCGCGTTTGCGCCACAACCGTCGCGGCTACTGGTCCCTGTGGATTTTTGCCGTTCTGTTTATCCTGAGTCTGTGCTCTGAGCTGATTGCCAACGACAAACCGCTGCTGGTGCATTTCAACGATCGCTGGTACACGCCGGTACTCACCAACTACAGTGAGAGCGATTTTGGTGGGCCCTTTGCCACACCGGCAGATTATCAGGACCCGTGGCTGCGCGATCGTCTCGACAGCGACGGCTGGGTGCTGTGGGCCCCGATTCGCTTTGGCGCGAACAGCATTAACTTCTCCACCTCGACGCCCTTCCCTTCTGCGCCTTCTGCACAAAACTGGCTGGGCACCGACGCCAACGGCGGCGACGTGCTGGCTCGCATTCTCTACGGCACGCGGATATCGATCCTGTTCGGCCTGATGCTGACGCTATTTTCTAGCGTAATGGGCGTGGTGGCGGGCGCGGTGCAGGGCTATTACGGTGGGAAAATTGATCTCTGGGGCCAGCGATTTATTGAGGTCTGGTCCGGCATGCCGACGCTGTTTTTGATTATTCTGCTCTCCAGCGTGTTGCAGCCCAACTTCTGGTGGCTGCTCGGCATTACGGTGTTGTTCGGCTGGATGGCGCTGGTGGGCGTGGTGCGCGCGGAATTCTTGCGTACCCGTAACTTCGATTACATCCGCGCGGCGCAGGCGCTTGGCGTCAGCGATCGCAGCATTATCTTCCGCCATATGCTGCCTAACGCGGTGGTGGCGACCCTGACCTTCCTGCCGTTTATCCTATGCAGTTCCATCACCACCCTCACCTCGCTCGATTTTCTCGGCTTCGGTTTGCCTCTCGGCTCGCCGTCGCTGGGTGAACTGCTGCTGCAGGGAAAAAACAATCTGCAGGCTCCGTGGCTGGGAATAACGGCGTTTCTGTCGGTGGCCGTGCTGCTGTCGTTACTGATTTTTATTGGCGAAGCGGTCCGCGATGCCTTCGATCCCAACAAGGCGGTATAAGATGACGCAGCCTCTCCTCAGCATCGAACATCTCTCCATCGCCTTTACTCAGCAGGGTGAAACGCGTGAAGTGGTGAGCGATCTCTCCCTGCAGATCCAGGCCGGTGAAACCCTGGCGCTGGTGGGGGAATCCGGCTCTGGCAAAAGCGTCTCGGCGCTGTCGGTGTTGCGTCTGCTCCCCTCCCCGCCGGTGGTCTATCCGCAGGGCGATATCCTGTTCCACGGGCAGTCGTTACTGCACGCGGATGAACACACCCTGCGCGGCATGCGCGGGAACAAAATCGCGATGATTTTCCAGGAGCCGATGGTCTCCCTCAATCCGCTGCACACCCTGGAAAAACAGCTGTACGAAGTGTTGTCCCTGCACCGGGGAATGCGCAAAGAGGCCGCCCGGGGCGAGATTCTGGATTGCCTTGAGCGCACCGGCATTCGTCATGCCGCTAAACGTCTGACGGACTTTCCGCATCAGCTGTCGGGCGGCGAGCGCCAGCGCGTGATGATCGCCATGGCGCTGCTGACGCGCCCGGAGCTGCTGATTGCCGACGAGCCAACCACCGCGCTGGATGTCACGGTGCAGGCGCAAATCCTGCAGCTGCTGCGCGAGTTACGCGACGAGCTCAACATGAGCCTGCTGTTTATCACCCACAATCTCAGCATTGTGAGGAAACTCGCCGACAAGGTGGCGGTGATGCAAAACGGCCGCTGCGTCGAACAGAACACGGCGACGGCCCTGTTCCATGCCCCGCAACACCCTTACACCCAGCGTCTGCTCGACAGCGAACCGTCGGGCGATCCCGTCCCGCTGACCGAGGGCAGTCAACCGCTGCTGAACGTCGAAAATCTCGGCGTCTCCTTCCCGGTGCGCAAGGGAATTCTCCGTCGCGTGGTGGCAGAAAACGCAGTGCTGAAAGACGTCAGCTTTTCCCTGCGCCCGGGTGAAACCCTGGGGCTGGTCGGGGAATCAGGCTCTGGCAAAAGCACTACCGGTCTGGCGTTGCTGCGCCTGATCAACTCTCAGGGGACGATTCTGTTTGATGGCAAACCGCTGCACAGCTGGAACCGTCGGCAGATGTTGCCCGTCCGCCCGCGGATGCAGGTGGTGTTTCAGGACCCAAACTCGTCGCTGAATCCGCGGCTGAACGTGCTGCAAATCATTGAAGAAGGTCTGCGCGTGCATCAGCCAGCGCTGAGCGCTCGTCAGCGTGAAGATGAAGTGATTCGGGTGATGCAGGAGGTGGGGCTGGATCCGGCCACGCGCCATCGCTATCCGGCGGCATTTTCTGGCGGCCAGCGCCAGCGTATCGCCATTTCACGGGCGCTGATCCTGAAACCGGAGCTGATTATTCTGGATGAGCCGACGTCGTCTCTCGACCGCACCGTGCAGGCGCAGATTCTGGCGTTGTTGAAGGACTTACAGGAAAAGCACCGACTGGCCTATATCTTTATCAGCCACGACCTGCAGGTAGTGCGCGCGTTGTGTCATCAGGTGATTGTGCTGCGACAGGGAGAGGTGGTCGAGCAAGGGGATTGCCAGCGCGTGTTTGCCGCGCCGACGCATGAGTATACGCGTCAGCTGTTAGCGCTGCGCTGACGCTCAGAAAGGATGCTGGCCGGAAAACGGCTCGGCGATCGCCACGCCAAAGTTTTTCAAACGGCAGGTCGCCGCAAATTCGTCCTGGCTGTTGACAAACAGGCAGGGCTCGCCTTCGCACTCCAGTACGGAGCTGACGACTTCGATATCTGTCAGTGCCTGGCTCAGACGCTCCATCACTGGCCATGCGTTTTCATCGTCCGGGCTGAGCAATTTCAGCGCCACCAGACTGTTTTCGCCCTCTTTTCCACTTTGCGGAATCGGTTCAACTTTCGAACCTGCAAAACCCGCCGACCAGCGATAGCTCTGGGGCAAGCGATGGACAATGGAGAGTTGTAATGTATTCACGTTCTTTCCCCGGAAGCCCAAAAAGACTTCACAATTTATTTACATTTATAGTAACACATCGTTGCTAACCTGCCGTTATTTTCCTCAGAAACCGCTTGCCGCCTGATGTTACGGGCTTTGGCGTCTCTGGTTTGCTGGCATTATTTTGTGAGTTACAGGCTCGCTTTGGCGCTATATGTACCCGTTTCTG
Source organism: Lelliottia sp. EB106-05-01-XG201 (assembly GCF_058791735.1). Classification (NCBI taxonomy): domain Bacteria; kingdom Pseudomonadati; phylum Pseudomonadota; class Gammaproteobacteria; order Enterobacterales; family Enterobacteriaceae; genus Lelliottia; species Lelliottia sp. EB106-05-01-XG201. The sequence continues at coordinate 1,557,887 of NZ_JBYTDV010000001.1, read as the reverse complement.
CGATCTAACTCAACCTTTTTAACTACAACGATGTGACTTTTTACATAAATAGATTTTACATAAAAGAAACAAACATGGGGTAAACAAACGCGAGTTTGGTTGACGAGTATCAAAAAAAGAGGCTGCATTGGCTAATGCTGGTCAGTTAAGCAGCTGAGGTTGTTCCGTTCACCTCATGTTCAGCAGAATATAATCGCGTCACAACCTGTGAACGTGCAAAGGGGGCCACGCGGCCCCCTTTGCAATCCCCGCGCCCCGCCATGAAATCGGTGCTTCGCACTGCGCTCACCTCCCGGCCTGCTGCCCGCGGTCGGCTCGACTCGACTTCCTGTCTCGTTTCGCCTCTGGCCTCCGGTTCGCCGATTTCTGCGGGGACCCACATCGGTGCCACATACAGACAGCTGTGAAGCCGGAGGGAGCGGGAGTCCGGCTGAAAATCGCTGAGGCGTTGACTGGAGGTAGGGGCGACGCACAGGGATGTGCGTCGAGGGCGCGACTTACAGGGATGTTACCTGCGCCCGTCCCCGTCAGCTGGAAGGAATAAGACGAAGGCACCGCGAAGCGGCGATTTTCTTTGCCGGGAGCCGGGGTTGCCAGGGTGGTGGCGATTGAGCCACCCAGGCACGTTCACCGCAGAGAGATGGACCGGAAGCAGAGGAAGGAAAGTGAACGGAACAATTCCACTGATGCCATAAAGGTCTTGGGGCCAGCATTAGCCGCATTGGCCCCTTTTCTTCTTCAGCTTGCCGATTTTCTCGGCCGACTGGCGTAGAGATAGAAGAGAATCGAACAGGTGGCGCAGAACGCAATCGACCAAATCATCGGCCAGGCGGTATTAAACGTCGCCATCGAGAGCAGCGCCCCGACAATCGCGCCAATTCCGAAGCGGAAGGTTCCGGCCAGCGACGACGCGGTGCCCGCCATATGCGGGAATTCATCGAGGATAACCGCCATCGCGTTGGAAGAGACCATCGACACGCAGCCGACAAACGCCGCCACACCCACCACCAGCGCCCAGAAACCGACGCCGAAGAAGGCAGTCAGCATCATCCAGATTGCCATCACAAACTGGATCCACAGCCCGGCGCGGAACATGTTCAGCGCCCCTGCCCTGCGGACAAAGCGGCTGTTAATGATGGTCATCACAAACAGGAACACGATGTTGAGCGCGAAGTAATAGCCAAAGTGCTGCGGCGAGACGTGGTTAATTTCGATGTACACGAACGGTCCGGCGCTGAGGAAGGAGAACATCCCCGCAAAGCTAAAACCGCTCGCCAACATGTAGCTCAGTACACGCTTATGACGGAACAGCGAGGCGAAGTTACCGATGGTGGTACGAATATGAAACTTCTGCCGACGTTCCACCGGCAAGGTTTCATCGATAAAGAAGAAGATCATCGCCGACGCCAACAGCGCCGCAATCGCCAGGATCCAGAAGATGGCGTGCCAGCTAAACCACACCAGCACCGCGCCGCCAATCATCGGCGCCAGCAGCGGCGCGATGGTGGTGACCAGCATGACGAAGGACATCATGCGCGAGAACTCTTCCTTCGGATAGATATCGCGCATCAGGGCGTTAATCACCACGCTCGCCGCCGCAGCCGCCAGGCCGTGGAAGAAACGCATGATGATCAGATGATCGATCGTCTGCGCCAGCGCACAGGCCACCGCCGCACCCGCAAACACCAGCGTTCCCCCGAGGATCACCGGCTTGCGGCCAATGCTGTCCGCCATTGGGCCGTACAGCAATTGCCCGACGGCAAAACCGAGGATATAGGTGCTGAGCGTCATTTGCGCGCTGCCGGCCGGTACGCCAAACTGCGCGGAAATCACCGGCAGTGCAGGCAGGTACATGTCGATAGACAGCGGCATCAACATGGCCAGCAGGCCAAGGATAAACACGATGCTGATTGATGAGTGTGGCCTGGTGGTCACAGTGTGCTCCTGAAATTAGCGTGAAGGCATGCCAACGCTGGCAATCTCTTCTTCCGTCAACGGGCGGTATTCACCGGGTTCAAGCTCCGGATCGAGAGCGATCTCACCGATGCGCTCGCGGTGCAGCCCGACAACGCGGTTGCCGACCGCGGCAAACATACGTTTCACCTGATGGTAGCGCCCTTCACTGATGGTCAGACGCACTTCAGTCGGGGTGATCACTTCCAGCACCGCCGGTTTGGTCAGATCTTTCTCGTTATGCAGCTGCACACCTTTGGTAAACTGCCCGGCGGTATCGTCAGACACCGGCGATTCGAGCGTGACCAGATAGGTTTTTTCGCAGTGATGGCGCGGAGACGTAATACGGTGCGACCATTGGCCGTCATCGGTCATCAACACCAGCCCGGTGGTGTCGATATCCAGACGCCCTGCCGCATGCAGCTTGTGCGCGACCGGTTCGTCGAGGAAGTAGAGCACCGTCGGGTGATCCGGGTCGTCCGTCGAGCAGACGTACCCTATCGGCTTGTTGAGCATGAAGTAGCGCGGGCCGTTCTGCTGGGCCAACGTGTTGCCGTCGAACTCAACGTCATGTTCTGGCAGGAGTTTGAAAGAACTGTCTTTCACAATTTCGCCATCCACGGTAACGCGGCTGGCGCGAATTTCGCGCCCGGCAATAGCGCGGCTTACGCCGAGTTGCTGAGCGATAAACTTATCAAGTCGCATGAAATCTTATAGCCTTTATGGTGCTGGAAGTCGGACAACATGTCCGAAAAAGAAGCAGTCAAGAACGGTCCAGTATAGCGGTCTGTTCGCGCCACTCAAGGGAAAAAGTTTCGTGGCATACTATGTGCGAGATAACCAAATAGAGAGCCCATGACTTTTACACTTCGCCCCTATCAGCAGGAGGCCGTCGACGCCACCCTCGCCTGGTTTCGCAAACATAAAGAACCTGCCGCCATCGTCCTGCCCACCGGCGCAGGCAAAAGCCTGGTGATTGCCGAACTGGCGCGCCTCGCGCGTGGCCGCGTGCTGGTGCTGGCGCACGTCAAAGAGCTGGTGGCGCAGAACCACGCCAAATACTGCGCCCTGGGCCTGGAGGCGGATATTTTCGCTGCGGGACTAAAACGCAAAGAGAGCCACGGCAAAGTGGTATTTGGTAGCGTGCAGTCGGTGGCGCGAAACCTGGCGCATTTTCGCAGTGAATTCTCGCTGCTGATTGTCGATGAGTGCCATCGGATCAGCGATGACGACGAAAGCCAGTATCAGCAAATCCTCAATCATCTGAAAGAGGTGAACCCGCAGGTTCGCCTGCTGGGCCTGACCGCGACGCCGTTCCGCCTCGGCAAAGGCTGGATCTACCAGTTTCACTATCACGGTATGGTGCGCGGCGACGAAAAGGCCCTGTTCCGCGACTGCATCTATGAGCTCCCTCTGCGCTACATGATCAAGCACGGCTACCTGACGCCGCCCGAGCGGCTGGATATGCCGGTGGTGCAATATGATTTCAGCCGCCTGCAGGCCCAGAGCAACGGCCTGTTCAGCGAAGCGGATATGAACCAGGAGCTGAAAAAACAGCAGCGTATTACGCCGCACATCATCAGCCAGATCGAAGAGTTCGCCCAGACGCGCAAAGGGGTGATGATTTTCGCGGCCACCGTCGAGCATGCCAGAGAGATAACCGGCCTGCTCCCGCCTGACGACGCAGCGCTGATCACCGGCGAAACGCCAGGCCCTGAGCGCGACAAGCTGATCGACGCCTTCAAGGCGCAGCAGTTCCGCTATCTGGTGAACGTCTCGGTGTTGACCACCGGCTTTGACGCACCGCATGTCGATTTGATTGCGATCCTGCGCCCCACCGAGTCCGTCAGCCTGTATCAGCAGATTGTCGGACGTGGACTGCGCCTGGCGCCCGGCAAGACCGACTGCCTGATTCTGGACTACGCCGGAAACCCGCACGATCTCTACTCGCCCGAAGTGGGGACACCGAAAGGTAAAAGCGGCAACGTCCCGGTGCAGGTATTCTGCCCCGGCTGCGGGTTCGCCAATACTTTCTGGGGGAAAACCACTGCCGACGGCACGCTGATTGAACATTTTGGCCGCCGCTGCCAGGGCTGGTTTGAGGACGATGACGGTCATCGCGAGCAGTGCGATTATCGCTTCCGCTTTAAAAACTGTCCGCAGTGTAACGCTGAAAATGACATCGCCGCCCGGCGCTGTCGCCAGTGCGACACGGTACTGGTCGACCCCGATGACATGCTGAAAGCCGCGCTGAAACTGAAAGACGCGCTGGTGCTGCGCTGCTCCGGCATGGCGCTGCAACCCGGAGCCGACGAGAAAGGCGAATGGCTGAAAATTACCTATTACGATGAAGACGGCGCGGACGTTAGCGAGCGCTTCCGTCTGCATACCCCCGCCCAGCGCACGGCCTTCGAACAGCTGTTTATCCGCCCGCACACCCGCACGCCGGGCGTGCCTTTACGCTGGATCACCGTCGCCGATATCGTCCATCAGGAAGCGTTGTTGCGCCACCCGGATTTTGTCGTCGCGCGTAAAAAAGGCCAGTTCTGGCAGGTGCGCGAGAAGCTCTTCGACTATGAAGGACGCTTCCGTCGGGCTAATGAATTGCGCGGTTAACGGGACTTTTGATTGATGTGAATGGCGTTTGAGTATAAAATGCCGCCCGCTTCACATCCGTGAGGCAGAACACTCACCTGCTGCTGGGTCGCCTGTAGCAGGACTTATTTACAGAGAGAAATCAATGTTCACTATCAATGCAGAAGTACGTTCTGTGCAGGGTAAGGGTGCGAGCCGCCGCCTGCGCGCAGCTAACAAGTTCCCGGCTATCATCTATGGTGGCGATGCTGCTCCAGTCGCAATCGAACTGGACCAGGACAAAGTCTGGAACCAGCAGACTAAAGAAGGGTTCTACACTGAAGTTCTGACTATCGTTTTCGATGGTAAAGAAGAAAAAGTGAAAGTTCAGGCTGTTCAGCGTCACCCGTTCAAGCCAAAACTGTCTCACGTCGACTTCGTTCGCGCTTAATCGCCAACAAGTTGAGAAAAACCCCGCAATGCGGGGTTTTTTTATGGCTGTTATTTACCGCCAGAAGTGCGACGCTGCAGCTGATCTCGCAGGTTCGGTGGGGTGCCTTTGATGGTCAGGGTGTCCGTCGCCGGGTCCCAGAAAATGCGCTCGCCCAGAAGCATAGCATCGAAGTTCACCGTCAATCCGCCACCGCTACCGGCAAATTTAGTCAGCTGACGCAGGGTGCTGCGATCCGCCGGGAAGCTCTCTTCCAGCTCGTAGCCTTTGTCCGCCGTAAACTCGTGGAAGCTGACCTCGCTAACGCCTGACAGCTCTTTCGAGAGGGATTCCAGTTCGATCTCTTCGCCCGCCTGCAGCTGTTCGTTGCAGTAGCTGTACACCTGCTGACGCACGTTCTGACGCTCGGATTTATCGAGCTGCGCCTCTGCCGTGAAATCGTCGACCGCCTGCAGCAGCCCTTTGTTCTGCGCTTTGGCGTTCAGACCTTCGCTGGCACCGAGGAAATCCATGAAGAAATCGGCCACTTTGCGGCCCACCCGCCCTTTCAGGAACGTCAGGTAGCGCGTTGATTCCGGATTGGTTTCCCATTCGGTCAGATCGATACGCGCCACAATATCGGCGTGGTTGATATCCAGATAGTGCGTAGAGCTGATATCCATCTGCTCGTTGACGCGCATGCTACTCAGATTACTCAGCACCGTGACCAGCAGATACTCCACGGCGAGATAGCGATACTGGCAAAACAGCACGATACCGCCATCAGCGAACGGATATTTCGCCAGCTCGTCGCGCAGACGGCCGGTGGCCGCGCGGCTAAAGGCCAGAAAATCTTCTTCACCCTGGCGTTGCAGGCGCAGGCTTTCCGCCAGCTCACTCTCTTCGGTGAACATGCCATAGGCTTTATTCTTCGCGCTGTAGACGCGGTGCAGCTCCGCCATCATTTCCGTAACGGTAGGCGTTGATTCCAGTAACGAATCGCGAAGCACCAGCTCCAGGGTTTGCTCATCACGCTTGATAAGCTGGTGCAAGGCAATCTGGTTGATATCCAGACTCATGATAAACTCTCCTTAAAGACCGGGCGGTATTCAACCATCACCCACGCATGTGTGCAACAGAAGATAAAAAAGGGGAAAAAAAGCTGTTGCTACGGTAATATGTTGCCCTTTCATCAACAAACTGATTTCGATTTATGCCACAACATTCCCGCTATAGTGATGAACACGTTGAACAACTGCTCAGTGAGCTGGTCAACGTACTTGAGAAACACAAAACGCCGACCGATCTCTCCCTGATGGTTTTGGGAAATATGGTCACCAACCTTATCAATACCAGCGTTGCTCCGGCTCAACGTCAGGCGATCGCAAAATCATTCGCCCAGGCCTTGCAGTCTTCAGTCAGCAACGACCAGGCGCATTAAGGGAAACGAACGACAGTCTATGGTGACGAATCGTCAGCGCTACCGCGAAAAAGTGTCCCAGATGGTAAGCTGGGGGCACTGGTTTGCCTTGTTCAACATTCTGTTGGCCATAGTCCTCGGCAGCCGTTATCTTTTAGTGGCCGACTGGCCGACGACGTTGACCGGGCGTGTTTACTCCTGGATAAGCGTTGTCGGGCACTTTAGTTTTCTGGTTTTCGCCACCTATCTGCTGATTCTGTTCCCCCTGACGTTTATCGTGATGTCGCAGCGGCTGATGCGGTTTTTATCCGCTATCCTCGCCACTGTCGGTATGACCCTGCTGCTGATCGACAGCGAAGTTTTCACCCGTTTTCACCTCCATCTCAATCCCATCGTCTGGGAACTGGTGATCAATCCCGACCAGAACGAAACCGCGCGTGACTGGCAGCTGATGTTTATCAGCGTGCCGATTATCCTGCTGATTGAGATGCTGTTTGCCACCTGGAGCTGGCAAAAACTGCGTAGCCTGACCCGACGCCGTCACTACGCCCAGCCGATTGCCGCCCTGTTTTTCGTGGCGTTTATCAGCTCACACATTATGTACATCTGGGCGGATGCGAACTTCTATCGCCCGATTACCATGCAGCGCGCCAACCTGCCGCTCTCCTACCCGATGACGGCCCGTCGCTTTCTTGAGAAACACGGTCTGCTGGATGCGCAGGAGTACCAGCGTCGTCTGGTGGAGCAAGGCAATCCGGAAGCGGTGTCGGTTCAGTATCCGCTGAGTGAATTGCGCTATCGCGATATGGGCCAGGGCCAGAACGTTCTGCTCATTACCGTCGACGGCCTGAACTATTCCCGCTACGAGAAGCAGATGCCTGCGCTGGCGCAGTTCGCCGAGCAGAACATCAATTTCACCCAACATATGAGTTCGGGGAATAACACCGACGCCGGTATCTTTGGCCTGTTCTACGGTATTTCCGCGGGCTACATGGACGGCGTGCTCTCTTCCCGTACACCGGCGGCGCTGATTACCTCTCTGAATCAACAGGGCTATCAGCTGGGGCTGTTCTCCTCGGACGGTTTCAGCAGCCCGCTGTATCGCCAGGCGCTGCTCTCTGATTTCTCTCTGCCTGCCGCGCAAAACCAGTCCGACGAACAGACCGCCGGTCAGTGGGTGAACTGGCTTAACCGCTACGCGCAGGAAGATAACCGCTGGTTCTCATGGGTCGCGTTCAACGGTACGACCATGGATGACAGCAACCAGAAAGGCTTTATGCGTCGCTACAGCCGTGCGGTGGGTAACGTCGACGACCAGATTGCGCGCGTGCTGAACGCCCTGCGCGAATCCGGCAAGCTGGATAACACGGTGGTGATTATTACCGCCGGCCACGGTATTCCGCTCGGTGATGAAGCGAAAGAGATGAGCTGGACGCGCCCTAATCTGCACGTTCCGCTGGTGGTTCACTGGCCGGGTACGCCTGCGCAGCGCATCAATATGCTGACCGACCATAAAGACGTGATGACCACGCTGATGCAGCGCCTGCTTCATGTCAGCACACCGGCGAATGAGTACTCGCAGGGACAGGATCTGTTTAGCGCAACGCGTCGCCACAACTGGGTGACCGCGGCAAGTGGAAACACCCTGGCCGTCACCACGCCGGAGCAGACGCTGGTGCTGAACAGCAACGGCAATTACCAGACTTACGACCTGCAGGGCGAGAAGATCCACGACCAGAAACCTCAGCTCAGTCTGCTGTTGCAGGTGCTGACCGACGAGAAACGGTTCATCGCTAACTGATTAATTTTAAATCAGTTAGCGTCGCCTGATCTTGCAATCGGAAAGCAAACAGGTAGTATCTTTTTACAGCATCGGCACGTAGCGCAGCCTGGTAGCGCATCGTCATGGGGTGGCGAGGGTCGAGAGTTCAAATCTCTCCGTGCCGACCAAAACATTTAAAAAAAACCAACCTTTTAGGGTTGGTTTTTTTATGCCTGAACGCCCGGACGGCTTGACTTTCCCCCGCTTCGTCGCGAAAATACTGTACATAAAAACAGTTATCATGAGGCAGTTATGTTTGTTGAACTCGTTTATGACAAGCGCAACGTTGCAGGGTTGCCAGGCGCCAGCGACATTATTCTCACTGAGTTAACCAAACGCGTGCACCGGATTTTCCCGGATGCCGTGGTGAAAGTTAAACCGATGCAGGCTAACGGCTTAAACAGCGACGCCAGTAAAAGCGATCGTGAGAAACTTAACCGCATGCTGGAAGAGATGTTCGAAGAAGCGGATATGTGGATGGTTTCAGAGTAACCATTCCACATACGACGCTCTCAACATAAATGCCCCAATCCCTGGTCAATGCACCGGGGATTTTTTTAGCAAGGTTCAGTCTGCGCGCGATGATTTAAGCTATTGAGTCAGCAGGTGATTGCGCGTTTCATGACTTCTGCGATAATTATTAAAAAACGATGGGCAACATCATGAACCCCAAAGCTGTTATGCCGATTCATACTCTGACTCGTTTTAAGCCTTTTACGCAGATAGAGCGCCTTACTCGCCACTTTCTTCCGCTGGCCGACATTAAACATTTTTCTGCTCACCGTATCCTTCATCTCGAAAATACGAGCGGGCGACTCTGCCTCATTCTGCTTGAAGGGTTGATCGATATTTCTCGCATTGATGATGGAATACTGAAAGGGACGATCAAAGCCCCTTTTGTCGCGGGTATCTCACACCCGGATTACATGGCGAATACGTTCCGCTTAATGACCGCGACGAAGGTGAAAGTCGCCATTCTGCCTTACAAAGAGGCGATGGCAATTATCAGAGGAAAATCATTGTGGGAAGACTACAGTAACTATCTTCTGTATATCATGGGGTTACAGGCCACACTGAGCAATCACAGTATCGGATTGCGCGCGCAGGATATTATTCGCGACTGTTTGATTGATTTAATGAACGAGAGTGAACAGTACCGTCTAAAAACGAATGCCTGTAAATACATTATGGAAAAGACGGCGTTATCGCGTAGCGGGGTGATGGGTATTCTGGCCAAAATGAAAAAAGAAAAATCCATCGGCATTGAACGCGGTGTGCTTATTTTTATTAATGATGCGGTGGCGTCATCTGACTGAGACGTTTAATGAGGTCATCAGCTGATAACCTCATTGATGCACATAACCAATTAGCGCTTATCCGGGCCGCCCAGGAAAAAGATCCCCAGCGGAATCGCCAGAAGGATCGTGAAGACCATGCTGTAAACAAAAATCATCGCCGATTGCAGCACGTACATACTGGTCGTCCACTCGGACAGCGGAATATTGTACTGCTCAATCACACCGACGATTGTCGCTCGTCCGACGCCTGCTGCGGCAATCAGAAACACCACAAACAGCGCCAGTAAAAACTTCCTGCCTTCGGGAGTGTTAAGCTTTGCGCGGACCATGTCTCTCTTTCCTTTACAGATGAATAACAATATATTCCGCTAACCCTAACACGATCTTCCCTTTCATTCCATCTCAGCATTAACAACTACCCTGACGCCTCCAAAGTAGTGCAATCAACCGTATGAAATCAAAATATAGGTAAATCAAACCAAACAGTTCTCTGCGCTGTGCTAATCTTGCATCGATTGTTTGACATAAAAGGAATGACTGTGAAAAACACCCCTAAATTTGCCATTGCCCTGCTGGCCGCAGCCTGCATGAGCACCAGCGCTTTCGCCAGCGACACACAGAAGCCGCAGCCTCTGGAAAAAATCGCGCCCTACCCGCAGGCGGAAAAAGGCATGAAGCGTCAGGTCATTCAGCTCCCGGCTCAGGAAGATGAATCGGCGTTTAAAGTGGAGCTGCTGATTGGTCAGAACCTGGAAGTGGACTGTAACCGTCATCGCCTGGGCGGCAAACTGGAGAGCAAAACCCTCGAAGGCTGGGGCTATGACTACTACGTCTTTGATAAAGTGACGTCTCCGGTTTCGACCATGATGGCCTGCCCGGATGGCAAGAAAACCCAGCAGTTCGTGACCGCCTATCTGGGCGAAAACAGCCTTCTGCGCTATAACAGCAAATTACCGATCGTGGTGTACACACCGGATAATGTCGACGTGAAATTCCGCATCTGGAAAGCGGACGAAAAAGTCGAAAACGCCGTCGTGCGTTAAAAAAAAGGCCGGGTAGCGATACCCGGCCTTTTTGTATTCAGCTCACTCAGAGCGCGATATCCGCGACCGGTTTAGATTCCGGCTGAGGTTTTGCCTGCGGTTGCGCTTGTGGTGCCGCGTCCGCCGCCTGCGGTTTCTCGTATTTGAGCTGCAGAACGCCGCTGGTGTATTCCAGCTCTTGTTCCGTCGCCGCCACGTTACCGTTCAGCTTAGTGCCGTAGGAAGGAATAATGGTTTTCAGCTTCGCCTGCCATTCCGGGCTGGCGACTTTATCTTTAAACACTTTTTCCATCAGATGCAGCATGATCGGTGCCGCGGTGGATGCGCCAGGAGACGCGCCCAGCAGCGCCGCAATGGTGCCATCTTTGTCGCTCACCACTTCCGTACCCAGACGCAGCACACCGCCCTCTTTCGGATCGCGTTTGATGATCTGCACGCGCTGACCCGCCTGCCACAGACGCCAGTCGGCTTTCTTCGCCTGCGGGTAATATTCCTGCAGGGCAGCAAAGCGATCGTCATCGGAGAGCATCACCTGGCTAATCAGGTATTTCACCAGATCGAAGTTATCCAGGCCCACGTCCACCATCGGCATAAAGTTCGAGGTGGTGGTGGAACTCAGCAGATCCCACAGAGAGCCGTTTTTGAGGAATTTAGTGGAGAAGGTCGCGAACGGCCCAAACAGCACCACACGTTTACCGTCCAGAATACGGGTATCGATGTGCGGAACCGACATCGGCGGTGCGCCGACAGAAGCCTGACCATACACTTTCGCCAGATGGCGATTCACCACTTCCGGGTTATCGGATACCAGGAACTGACCGCCGACCGGGAAGCCCGCATAGTCGTCCGCTTCAGGAATACCGGACTCCTGCAGCAGCTTCAGCGCAGCGCCACCGGCACCGATAAAGACGAATTTCGCCTTGATCACATGCTCGGCTTCGTTGTTTTTCAGATCGGCAACGGTCACGCTCCAGCTGTTATCCGCGTTGCGCTTAAAGCCGCGCACTTCGGTGCTGACCTGCAGTTTGAAGTTATCCTTCTTCTGCAATGCGCCCACCAGCTGACGGGTGATTTCGCCGTAGTTGACGTCGGTGCCGATCTCAGTGCGCGTGGCGGCCACTTTCTGATTCGGGTCGCGCCCTTCCATCACCAACGGTGCCCACTCTTTGATCTGGGCATGATCTTCAGAATATTTCATGCCGCGGAACAGGCTGCTCTGCTGGAGCGCCGCATAGCGCGCACGCAGGAAATTGACGTTGTCGTCGCCCCACACGAAGCTCATGTGCGGAACGGTGTTAATGAAGGAGTGCGGATCGTGCATCACGCCGCTGTTGACCTGATGTGACCAGAACTGACGGGAGATCTGGAATGCTTCGTTGATCTCTACCGCCTTCTCGATACTAATGGAACCGTCCTTTTTCTGCGGAGTGTAGTTCAGTTCCATAAGTGCCGAGTGGCCCGTACCGGCGTTGTTCCAGCCGTTCGAACTCTCCTGCGCTACGCCATCCAGGCGCTCAACCATGGTCATCGACCAGTCTGGCTGTAATTCCTGTAAGTAGGTGCCCAGAGTGGCGCTCATAATGCCGCCGCCAATTAAAAGGACGTCCGTTTCCTGCTCTTTCGGGGTGTCAGCCTTCGCCGCCATCGAGATGGCGCTCAGCCCTACGGCCATAGAAAAGAGCATGGCAGTCATTTTTTTCATCATTTATGCCTTACTTGTAGTCGTGCTTTTTACGTGGAAATTGCAGGTGAAATAAGCTGCGGGGCAACGTTAACAATTTTTAAACATTGTTTAAAGGTTAAGAAATTATTGTAATTGTGAAATTAAATGTTGGATTTTTTGTAGGGATAAGCGAACTGCTGGCTGGCACAGCGGGGTATTTGTGGCTACTATGCTGCACTTTGTGATCGCGCGCACGGAAGCCTGCCCTAACCAGCGAATATCTATGTCATTACCCCACTCTTCTGCCCTGACGCCTGACGATGGCCGCGTGGCGAGCGTACTCCGCTCCCCCAAACTGTTGATGCGCGAAACCTTAGCCGGTGTGATTACCGCCCTGGCGCTGATCCCCGAAGTCATTTCGTTTTCCGTGGTCGCGGGCGTTGACCCGAAGGTGAGTCTGATCGCCTCGGTGGTGCTGTGTCTGGCGATGTCCGTTCTCGGTGGTCGCCCGGCGATGGTCACCGCCGCTGCGGGTTCTGTCGCGCTGGTGATTGGCCCTATGGTGCATCTGCACGGGGTTCAGTACATCCTGCCTGCGGTGATCCTCGCCGGGCTGATTCAAATCCTGTTCGGCGCGCTGGGCATGGCGCGACTGATGCGCTTTATCCCCCAGTCGGTGATGACCGGGTTTGTGAACGCCCTCGGTATTTTGATTTTCTTTGCTCAGGTTCCGCATTTCTGGACCAAAAGCCCGCTGATCGTCGGCCTGTTTGTCCTCACCTTGCTGATCGTGCTCTGGGCGCCGCGCTTTATTAAGAGCGTTCCCTCACCGCTGATCGCGATTGTCGTGTTGACCGTCTTTACCGTCACCAGCGGGCAACTTCTGCCCACCGTCGGGGATGAAGGCTCCATGAGCGGTGGCCTGCCGGGGCTGACGCAGCTGCTGGTGCCGCTGAATCTGCAGACGCTCAGCATCATCTGGCCCTGCGCCCTGAGCATCGCCTTTGTCGGGCTGATGGAGTCGTTGCTGACGGCAAAACTGGTAGATGAGCTGACTCTGACGCCGTCCAGCAAGCGCCGGGAGAGCATCGGATTGGGCGTGGCGAATATCCTGTCCAGCTTTTACGGCGGCATCGCCGGATGTGCGATGATCGGGCAAACCATCGTCAACGTGGAGATGGGGAAAGGACGCAGCCGACTTTCTACGCTCTCCGCAGGCGTGGTCCTGCTGATTCTGGTGACTGCGCTCAGTGAAGTGATGGCGCACATCCCAATGGCGGTGCTGGCGGGGATTATGGCGATTGTCGCCTTCAAAACCTTTAACTGGCACAGCATCCAGCCGGGCACTGTGAAAAACGCCCCAATCGCCGAAACGCTGGTAATGCTGGTGACCGTGGCGGCCACCGTTTCCACCGGCAATCTGGCGATTGGCGTGCTGGGCGGCATTATCGTGATGGCGATAATCCCCGCCCGTCTGAAGCGCAAGCAGGCTCTTAAAGCAGGAAAATCGTCGCCAGACCAAGGAAAATAAAGAAGCCGCCGGTATCGGTAATGGCGGTGATCATGACGCTCGACCCCACCGCGGGGTCGCGCCCAAATCGGGTCATGGTCAGGGGGATAATCACCCCCATCATCGAGGCCACCAGCAGGTTTAGCACCATCGCCAGCATCATCACGCCACCCAGCGCCATATCGTCGTACAGCCACCAGGTGATGCCGCCCATGATCCCGCCCCAGACCAGGCCGTTGATCAGCGCCACACCCATCTCTCTGAAGATCAGAAACGTAAAGTTGCCGGGCTGAATTTTCTCCAGCGCCAGGGCGCGCACAATCATGGTGATAGTCTGATTGCCGGTGTTCCCGCCAATCCCCGCCACGATAGGCATCAGGGAAGCCAGGGCGACCAGCTGTGAGATGGTGTGTTCGAAACCATCAATTACGCGGGAGGCAATGAACGCCGTACATAAGTTTATCGCCAGCCACGCCCAGCGCGTTTTGACCGCTTTGCCGACGGAGGCATGCACGTCATCTTCGGCACTCAAACCGCCTAATGCGCGCAGATCGTTGTCGGTCTCTTCATACACCACGTCAACGATCTCATCGATCGTCACGCGGCCCATCAGTTTACCGACGGAATCGACTACCGCGGCGCTGATCAGGTTGTCACGTTCGAAGGTACGCGCCGCTTTTTCGGCGTCATCTTCCGGGGAGAAGACCATCGGCTCGGTGTTCATCACCTCACTCACCCGGCGCTGCGCGCCGTTCAGCAGGATGGATTGCAGCGTGAGTTCACCGAGCAAAGTTTTGTCGCGCGCCGTGACGAACAGTTTGTCGGTGTTCTCCGGCATTTTGCCCTTGCGGCGCAGATAGCGCTGCACGGTCGCCAGCGTGACGTCCGGGCGCACCATGATCACCTCGAACTCCATGATCGCGCCGACGCTGTCCTTGTCGAAATCCATCACCTGGCGCACGCGAGCGCGCTCTGCCGCCGGGAGCGACGCCAGCAGGCGGCCCGTCAGGTTACGCGGCAGGTGCTGAACCAGGTAGATCTGCTCGTCGATATCCAGCGTCTGCACGGCATCGAGAAGCTCGCGGTCGCTCATCTCATCGATGAGATCGTCCCAGACGTTTTCGGACGCCTCCAGCAGGACCTGGCCGCGTTCGTGATCCTGCACCAGTCGCCATAAGGCGTGACGCTCTTCCGAAGGGAGAGATTCGAGGGTATCCGCCAGATCCGGCGGCGGCAGATGTGCAACCAGCGCCCCTACCTCAGCAATATCGTCGGTCAGAGTACCGACGTCATATTGCTCAGCCAGGGTTAATTTGCCTAATAACGCCGACGTGACTGCTTTATCTGTGGTGAGGAGCCAGATGAGTCGGGCGCGCTCCTGATCGCGCAGCCTTGCGCTGTTTTTGGTTATCAAAGACATCAATCATAAATCCATGAAATAAGGTGATATCAAGCATAGCCTGAGGGAATGTAAATGATAATAAACAAATGGCCGGAATGACGAAAAAAGCGGCGGGTGTTACATGTTTTGACGTTGAGTAGGCCGGGTAAGGCGAAGCCGCCACCCGGCATTTTTTGGGGATTACGCCGTACGCGCCACTGCATCCCGCGACGCGGCATCGCGCTCGTCGCCGGTCAGCTCGCTGAGCTTGCCGTCACGCATCTCGAGTAACCGGTCAGCATGAATGAAGTAGTGGTCGTCGTGGCTGATGGCAAAAATGGTTTTGCCCATATCCTGCATCAGCGGCAGCAGCACCTGATAAAACTCGCGGCGGAAGTGCGGGTCCTGATCGGCCGCCCATTCGTCCAGCAGGATAATATCGCGCTCTTCCGCCAGCGCCAGCAGCAGCGCCACACGCTTTTTCTGCCCTTTTGACAGCTTGAGATTGAGGATTTTGCCGTCCTGAAGCTCCAGCTTGTGGGACATTTTCAGCTGCTCCAGCCACTTCGCCACCAGCGCAGGATTGGCCGGTTTGCCTTCCGGCCCTAACAGCTGATCAAACAGCCAGACGTCGGTAAAGACCGCGGAGAAGAGCTTGCGGTAATCTTCCGGTTTCTCGACGGACACCGCCTGACCATCCAGCAAAATCTCACCCGACTGCGGCTGATACAGCCCGGTCAGGAGCATCGCCAGGGTCGATTTCCCGCTGCCGTTGCCACCAATCAGGAACAGCAGTTCGCCACGGTGGATGGTCAGGTTGACCGGACCGACGGCAAAGTTATTGTCCTGATAGTGGAAAGTGACGTTACGCAGCTCCAGCGTTTTCCAGTCCGGGAAGGCTTTAGGTCGCGGGAATTCCGCGCGGAACGGTGCCAGAGCAAACTGGTTCAGCTTTCTGAACGCCACCTGCGCGCTGAGCAGCGTCGGCAGCGCGCCCACGGCGGAGAGCAGCGGCGTGCGCAGGAACAGCAGCGTCAAGGAGTAAGTCGCCGCTACGTTGGTATCCGCCCAGCCGAGGCTGTTCGCCATCCAGAACACCAGGCCAATCGCGCCGAGCATCATAATGTTCGACCAGTTCACCGCGCTCAGGTGGAAGGTATCGGCGCGAATAATGTGATGGCGATACTCGCGCGCATCCGGGATATAGAGATTATTGAAGATGTGCTCGGCGCGCTCGCGGTTCAGGGTCAACTCTTTGCGCCCTTCCAGCACCGTCTGGTAGTCGTTATAGAGCTTATCTTCCGTTTCACGCAGCACCGCCATGTGCTTGTACACGCGCGACACCAGAAGATAGCCGCCCCAGATGGTGACGACAATCCAGATTGCGGTCACGGCCAGCATTTTGGTCGACAGCCAGGCGAGATAGGCGGCAGAGCCGAAGGTCAGGATAATCCCCTGCACCAGCTCCGGCAGACGGACAAAGGCAATGGTAATCGCCCGCACATCGCTGGTCAGCCCCGCCAGCAGAGACGCGCTGCCCAGCTGCTCGATGCGCTCAACCTGAGTGTCGAGAATACGTTTGATAAATTCGCCGCGCAGGCGATAGACGAAATGGTGCCCCAGCGCCGTCAGCGCCAGCTGCGAGGCCAGCGTCACGGCCATCAACAGCAGCAGCAGGCCGAGAAATTCGGGCAAGACCGACAGTTGCGTATCGACCATTTCAATCAGACGCACGTTAATAAAGGCGATAAGCCCAATGCCCAGCGCGGCGCTGGCAAGGCTGAGCGCCATGACCGCGACAAACGGCCAGCGGTACTGACGCCAGACAAGGAGAAGTAGTTGCATGCAAAGCAATCCGGACAAGAAAAAACAGCCAGCAGTGTAAACTGCCCGACGGTTACATCAAGAATAATTCTTATTTTTATTCGCTATCAGAGGCTTGTCGGAAGGTCAGATTATAGCGATACTCCCCCGCCAGCGGATGCACGCCGGGTTTAAGGGGTTGAATCCCGTGATAAAAGAGCCGCGATTCCCCGCCCCACACCACCACATCGCCGTGCTCAAGCATCAGGCGTTTGAGCGGATCGTTGCGACGCAAACCGCCAAACTGGAAAACGGCTGGCAGGCCCAGCGACACAGAAACAATCGGCGCGCCTAAGTCAGGCTCGTCTTTATCCTGATGCAGCGACAGTTTCGCCCCCGGCGCGTAGCGATTGACCAGGCAGGCGTCGGGCTGAAAATGCGGATATCCCGCGGCGACGGCGGCATCATGGGAGAGCGCGCTGAACGCGGCGGGCATCGCAGGCCAGGGGTGTTGCGTCAGGGGATCGACGGGAGAATAGAGATACCCCCGCTCGTTCGTCGTCCAGCCGAGCGCGCCGCAGTTGGTCATCGCTACCGACATGGTGTAGCCGCCCGGCGTGACCATGTGGCGAAACGGCGAGATCTCCGCGACCGCGTCGATGGCCTGAAACATCGCCTCTGCACGGGCCAGCGCGAAGCGGCGCAGAATGACCGCGCCGGGCGCTAACGGCTCTTCCCAGGGATCGCTATCTGCAAAGAGATCCAGCATCACTCCTCCTGATGATTCGCTTCACGCTGCAACAGCTGCGCTTTGCGCGCCGTTCCCCAGCGATAGCCTGATAAAGCCCCGTCGTTTCGCACCACGCGGTGACAAGGGATGATAATCGCCAGTTTGTTGGCCGCGCAGGCGCTCGCCACCGCCCGAACCGCTTTAGGTTTGCCGATGGCGCTGGCGACCTGCTGGTAGCTGGCGGTTTCGCCGCAAGGGATCGCGCGCAGCGCCTGCCAGACCTGCTGCTGGAACGCGGTCCCGCGAATATCCAGCGGCAGGGCCAGCGCGGTGCCGCTGTGGTCCAGGCTGTGGATCACCTGCAGCAGTCTGACCGCAAAATCCCCCTCAGGAGATTCCGCCTGCGCATGGGGAAAGAGTGTTTGGATCTCTTCCATCAGCTCACCGTCGTTATCTCCCAGCAGGATCGCGCAGATCCCGCGCTCGCTTTCCGCCACCAGACAACGGCCCAGTTTGCAGTCGCTGATGGCGTAGCGCACAGCCACGTCACTTCCGCCGCGGCGATACTGTTTCGCTGTCATCCCCAGCGCGTCATCGGCTTTGCGATAGTAGCTGCTGCTGTCGGGGAATCCGGCGGCAAGGACGGTATCAGTAATGTTGTCGCCCTGCTGCAGCGCACTGCGTAAACGCCGCGCGCGCGCCGCCTGCTGCCAGGCTTTGGGCGTCAAGCCGGTGACGGATTTGAACAGGCGATGAAAATGGAACGGGCTCATGGCGACCTGCTCCGCGAGCGCGTTAAGCGTCAGGGTCGAATCCTTTTCCAGCAGGCGGCAGGCTTTTTCGATTTGGGCCATCTTCTGCGCCTGCGGGAAGGCTTTGTCCGGCGCGCAGCGTTTGCAGGGGCGAAATCCTGCCTGCTCAGCATGGGCGGAATCGGGATAGAAACTCACATTTTTGCGCAGGGCGTGACGCGCCCGGCAGGAGGGACGGCAATAGATGCCGGTCGTCTGGACGGCAAAAACAAACTGGTTATCGGCGTGAGCATCGCGGGCCAGCACGGCCAGCCAGCGTTGCTCATCGGTATTCAGGGTCAGGTTTTTCATCATCGGCTCCTCTTACAAGCATACTCATACAATGCCCGAGTGCCACTGAACAAAAACCCGCAACCTTGCTTTTTAATTTTGTTCGCTGACGAGGAAGCTCTGGAACTGCGGTGACATCCAGGTCTTAAACGTGTCACCCTCTTTGGTGATCATGTACACCGCCAGCCCTTCCTGACGCACCACCTCTTTGGCTTTTTCCGGCCCGAGAACCATCAGCCCGGTATCCCAGGTATCGGCTTCCAGCGCAGTCGGCGCAATCACAGTGACAGAAACCAGGTTATGTTCGATCGGGCGGCCAGTTTGCGGATCGATGACGTGCGAAAGACGCTTCCCGTCCAGTTCGTAATAGTTCCTGTAACTGCCAGAGGTGCTGATGCCGTGGCCGTTGATATCCACCACCGCCTGCACCGCATTCTGGGTGTCGGTCGGTTTTTGGATCGCCACGCGCCAGGGCTTGTCGCTGGCATTTAGACCCCGGCTCACCAGTGCGCCGCCCACGGAAACGAGGTATCGCGGGATCCCCTCCTGGGTCATCAGCGCGGCGAGATGATCCGCGGCATAGCCCTCGCCGACCGTCGACAGGTCAACAAACAGATCGGGAATGTCTTTTTGCAGATACTGCTGTCCGTACTGATTGATCACCGTCAGGTGCTGCAAACCGGTACGCGCACGGGCATCGTCAATTTGCGCCTGATCGGGAATATGCTCTGGCTGTTTCGTCGGGCCAAAACCCCACAGATTCACCAGCGGCCCGACGGTGATATCCATCGCGCCGTTCGTTTTGTAGCCAATATGCAGCGCCTCGGTGACGATATCGGCCATCGCTTCGCTGACCGGCCACAGGGAGGTGCTGTTCGACAAATTGAAACGCATCAGCGCGGAGTCATTTTTATAGGTGGAGAGCAGCTGATCGTCAGCGTCGAGCTGAGACTGAATTTTATCGCGCAGTTCGTCCGCACGTCTGGCGTCCACATTCATCATGCTGACGCGCCAGAAGGTCCCCATGGTCTTCCCTTCCAGCACCGTCGCGGCGGGGGCCGCAGGTTTTACCGCAGAGGTGGAGGGGTCGCATGCCGCCAGTAAGAAAAAGCTCGCCAGAAGGCCGGCGCGCCAAAAAGTCATGTCCATTCGTTATTATCCTCATGCCTGGGCGGCAAGAGTATACCAAAACAGGTCACTGGTAAGACGTTATTAATAGAACAGAAAAAGGGGCCTGTTGGCCCCTTTTGTGTTACTGAGCGTGTCTTAGAACTGGTAAACCAGACCCAGAGCGACGATGTCATCAGTACCGATACCAGCCTGACGGGTGAAGTTGTTTTCATCCAGCAGGTTGATTTTGTAATCCACGTAGGTGGACATGTTTTTGTTGAAGTAGTAAGTCGCGCCAACATCAACATATTTCAGCAGATCCTGATCGCCGAAGTTGGTGGTGTTGTTGCTCACGTCCTTACCTTTAGACTGCAGGTAAGCCACGGATGGACGCAGACCGAAGTCGAACTGGTACTGTGCAACCACTTCGAAGTTCTGCGCTTTGTTGGCGAAACCGTAGATGTCGCTGCTGCTCTGAGAGTCACCGAAACGGGTTGCGTTGTAGGTCTGAGAGTACTGCGCTGCCAGGTAGATGTTGTTAGCATCATATTTCAGGCCGCCGCTGTACACTTCTGCGTGATCGCCTTCGCCGTACACGCCTGCAGCATTCTGGTCAGCAGTACGTTTAGAGGAGGACATCGCACCACCTACGCTGAAGCCTTCGCCCAGGTTGTAGGTCAGGGACGCGCCGTAGCCGTCGCCGTTCTGTTTCAGCGTGCTGCGACCGGTGGTGTTTTCACCGCTGACGCTGCCGTTTTTACCCTGATACTGCAGAGCAAAGTTCAGGCCATCAACCAGACCGAAGAAGTCCTGGTTACGGTAAGTTGCTACGCCGTTAGCACGAGACTGCAGGAAGTTGTCCGCACCGTAGGTGTCGCCGCCGAATTCTGGCAGTACGTCAGTCCAGGAAGTCACGTCATAGATAACGCCGTAGTTACGACCGTAATCGAAAGAACCCGCGTCAGCAAATTTCAGACCCGCGAACGCCACACGCGTCCAGGACTGGTTGTCGCTTTCAGTGGTGTTGCCCTGAACCTGGTATTCCCACTGGCCGTAACCGGTCAGCTGATCGTTGACCTGAGTTTCGCCTTTGAAGCCGATACGCATGTAGGTCTGATCGCCATCAGCACCTTTGTCGTCGGAGAAATAGTGCAGACCGTCGACTTTACCGAACAGATCTAATTTGTTGCCGTCTTTGTTATAAATTTCAGCCGCATTTGCTGCGCCTGCTACCAGCAGAGCTGGTACCAGGAGGGACAGTACTTTAACTTTCATTTTATTAACCCTCTGTTATATGCCTTATTATGCCACTGCTTACCGGTTAACCCTCTTAACCGATCGGCAACTTCATTCTCCGCAAAATTACAGAATAATCCAATAAGAATATGATACGAAAACTTTGAAGATGTTTCATATGTCTATAAACATGTTTCATTTTGTAAATAAGAGGGAACTTTTCAATAGCACGAAGAGCTAAAAAATAAAGCACTAATAATCAAAGAAGGAATACAACGCATAAATATCAGCCACTTAGATCAATATATCTTTACCGCACTGATTGTCAAAACAAAACCTGTCTACATCACTAAAATAACTCTCGCTATCATCATTAACTTTATTTATTACCGTCATTCAGTTTTGAATGTCTGTTTATCCCTAATTGAGCCGAGTGCACATGCATTCGGTTTTTTTTTACTCTTCTTTACGTAACCTGAATTATTATGTGCTACCGCACTGAAATCATAACAACTATTAATTAATTCGATTGCGCCCTAAAACTCCCCTCTCCGCATTTTAACAAATTTTAATTTCTTGTTAATTAGTGCTATTTTTCGTTTATCTTGCCCGCTATTTGTACAGCCAGGTTCCGTTTGTACACTTTCAGAGCCGTTTTACTGACTGATATTTAACGCAGAAAAAGTCCCGCTGGTCAGGCCAGGATGCTGGAAATTCAGGTATTACCCTTTATACTGCCCTCTCCCCCTTACGTGCGGCCATATCGGGTTAAACATAGCAATGAGTCAGTCTGAAACCACAGCAACAGGTAAGTTCTCCCTTCTTCCCGGGAGCATCACCCGCTTCTTCCTTCTATTGATCATCGTGCTGCTGGTGACGATGGGGGTGATGGTACAGAGCGCGGTTAACACCTGGCTGAAGGACAGAAGCTACCAGATTGTCGATATCACCCACGCGGTGCATAAGCGCATTGACACCTGGCGTTACGCGACCTGGCAGATCTACGACAACATTGCCGCCGCACCGGGAAGCACATCTGGCGAAAATTTGCAGGAGACGCGGCTTAAGCAGGATGTCTATTACCTTGAGAAAACGCGCCGTAAAACCGAGGCGCTGATTTTTGGCTCGCACGACAGCGCAACTCTTGAGATGACGCAGCGGATGTCCGCTTATCTCGACACCCTGTGGGGCGCGGAAACCGTGCCGTGGTCGATGTACTATCTGAACGGTCAGGACAACAGCATGATCCTGATCTCGACTCTACCGCTGAAAGATCTCTCTTCCGGATTTAAAGAGTCCACCATCGGGTCGATCGTCGATTCCCGCCGGGCAGAGATGCTCCAGCAGGCGAACGCCCTCGATGAGCGCGAAAGTTTCTCTTCTCTGCGCCGCCTGGCGTGGCAAAACGGTCACTACTTTACCCTGCGCACCACCTTTAACCAGCCGGGGCATCTGGCCACCGTTGTCGCCTTCGATTTACCGATTAACGATCTGATCCCGCCGGATATGCCGCTGGACAGCTTCCGCCTGGAGCCCGACAACTCAGCGCAGAACATGCGCGCGCCGGCGGATAAAAAAGAGAGCCCCGAGAGCGCGTCCATCACTTTTAACGGTTCGAAGATAGAGATTGCCTCGCCGCTGAACTCAACCGGTATGCGCCTGGTCTGGCAGGTACCCTTTGGCACCTTGCTGCTGGATACCCTGCAAAATATCCTTCTGCCGCTGCTGCTGAACATCGGCCTGCTGGCGCTGGCGCTGTTTGGTTATAGCACCTTCCGCTTCCAGCCGGGCCGTCAGAGCGAGAGCCTGTCGTCATCGGGCTCCAGCAACGAACTGCGCGTGCTGCGGGCGCTGAACGAAGAGATCGTCTCTATTCTTCCGCTTGGGCTGCTGGTGCATGATCAGGAAGCCAATCGCACGATCATGAGCAACAAGATTGCCGACCACCTGCTGCCGCACCTGAATTTGCAGAACATCACCGCGATGGCCGACCAGCATCAGGGGGTGATTCAGGCCACCATTAATAATGAACTGTACGAGATCCGCCAGTTCCGCAGCCAGGTCGCCTCCCGCACCCAGATCTTTATCATCCGCGATCAGGACCGCGAAGTGCTGGTGAACAAGAAGCTGAAACAGGCCCAGCGGCTGTACGAGAAAAACCAGCAGGGCCGCGCGGTGTTTATGCAAAACATCAGCGATGCCTTTAAACGACCGCTGAAAGAGCTGGCCAGCCAGGCGGCGAGTATCAGCGCGCCGGAAAGCCAGCAGATCGCCAGTCAGGCGGATAACCTGGTACGCATGGTGGATGAGATCCAGCTCGCCAATATGCTGGAGAACGATACCTGGAAAGGTAACGCTACCCTGTTCTCTATTCAGGATCTGATTAACGAAGTGGTGCCGGAAGTTCTGCCGGTGATCAAGCGCAAAGGGCTGCAGCTGCTGATTAACAACCATCTCCCGGCCAATGATAAACGCCACGGCGACCGCGACGCCCTGCGCCGCATCGTGCTGATGCTGATTCAGTACTCCGTCACGACGACGCAAATCGGCAAAATCACGCTGGAAGTGAGCAGCGACGAATCCGCCGAAGATCGCCTGACGTTCCGCATTCTCGATACCGGCGAAGGCGTGACGCTTAGCGAAGTCGACAATCTGCACTTCCCGTTCCTCAACGATACCCAGAGTGACCGGTACGGCAAAGCCAACGCCCTCACCTTCTGGCTGTGCGATCAGCTGGCGCGCAAACTCGGCGGTCATCTGAACATTAAAGCCCGCGAGTCGCTCGGCACCCGCTATTCCCTGCATGTGAAAATGGCCGCGACGCCGCAGGAAGAGGATGAAGAAGGTCTGCTGGATGACGTGGTGATCATGGTGGATGTGACCTCGAGCGAGATCCGCAACATCGTGGTTCGTCAGCTGGAAAACTGGGGCGCGTCCTGCATCACTCCGGACGAAAGGCTTACGAGTCAAGAATATGATCTGTTTTTAACTGATAATCCGTCTAATCTTACTGCCTCGGGCTTGCTTTTAAGCGATGATGAGTCAGGCGTGCGAAAAATCGGCCCTGGCCAGATGCGCGTCAACTTTAATATGAGCAATGCGATGCAGGAAGCTGTACTACAACTAATAGAGGAGCAGCT
Source organism: Lelliottia sp. EB106-05-01-XG201 (assembly GCF_058791735.1). NCBI lineage: Bacteria > Pseudomonadati > Pseudomonadota > Gammaproteobacteria > Enterobacterales > Enterobacteriaceae > Lelliottia > Lelliottia sp. EB106-05-01-XG201. The sequence continues at coordinate 1,533,692 of NZ_JBYTDV010000001.1, read as the reverse complement.
GGCGCAAGAAGAGATCCTGGAGTCCCCGTTGGGTGGCGATGAAAATGCCGAACTCCATGCCAGTGGATATTATTCGCTCTTCGTAGATACAGTACCAGATGATGTTAAGCGGTTGTATACTGAGTCCGCAGCGAAGGATTTCGCCGCGCTGGCACAGACAGCACACCGGCTTAAAGGGGTGTTTGCCATGCTCAATCTGGTTCCGGGCAAGCAGTTATGTGAAACGCTGGAACATCTCATTCGCGAGAAAGATGCTTCTGGCACAGAAAAATACATCAGCGACATTGACGCCTACGTCAAAAGCTTGCTGTAGCAAGGTAGCCTTATACATGAACAATATGAACGTAATTATTGCCGATGACCACCCGATTGTACTGTTCGGTATTCGCAAATCACTTGAACAGATCGAGTGGGTGAATGTTGTCGGTGAATTTGAAGACTCTACAGCACTTATCAATAACCTCCCGAAACTTGATGCCCATGTCCTCATTACCGATCTCTCCATGCCTGGAGACAAATACGGTGATGGGATTACGCTGATCAAATACATTAAGCGCCACTTCCCGAGCATTTCGATCATCGTTCTGACGATGAACAACAACCCGGCGATTTTAAGCGCCGTGCTGGAACTCGATATTGAAGGGATTGTGCTCAAGCAAGGCGCGCCAACCGATCTGCCGAAAGCGCTGGCTGCGCTGCAGAAAGGTAAGAAATTTACCCCGGAAAGCGTCTCTCGTCTGCTCGAGAAAATCAGCGCCGGTGGTTACGGTGACAAACGTCTGTCGCCGAAAGAGAGCGAAGTGCTGCGCCTGTTCGCCGAAGGTTTCCTGGTCACGGAGATTGCCAAGAAGCTGAACCGCAGTATCAAAACCATCAGTAGCCAGAAGAAATCCGCGATGATGAAGCTGGGTGTCGAAAACGACATCGCCCTGCTGAACTATCTCTCTTCGGTAACACTGAGCGCGGTCGATAAAGACTGATTCCGCTCTGCCATTAAAAAACCCGGTCGCGCTCGCGCTGACCGGGTTTTTTTACGTCCTGGATTTCCGGACCCGCTCGGCGTAGACCGACAGCGTCTGCTTGATCACATCCAGCGTTACCGGTTTCGACAGACAGCTGTCCATGCCCGACTCGAGACAACGCTGCTTCTCTTCCGCCAGCGCGTTCGCCGTCACGCCAACAACCGGCAGCGTCAGGCCGAGCTGACGGATACGCTGCGTCAGACGATAGCCGTCCATATTCGGCATGTTGACGTCACTGAGCACGATATCAATATGATTTTTGCTGAGCACGTTCAGGGCATCGACGCCATCATTGGCCGTCAGGCACTGATAGCCCAGCGATCCAAGCTGATCCGCCAGCAAGCGGCGGTTGATCGGATGATCGTCGACCACCAGAATCATCATGTCATCGTTCATCGCAACGGTTGAGTCCGGTGACGGCAATACTCTCACGCCGTCATTTTCGTCCACTTCCACACGATAAATGTGCGCCAGGAGATGCATCAGTTCATGCGGCGTGGCGACGCTGTGCGTCCATTCACCCGGCACCCGCTCCTGCGGAATACCGATATGACGACGGCAGAAGATAATCGCCGCTCTGCCCTTCCACGACGGATCGACTTCAGCGTCCGTGATCAGCGTATCGTCATCGCCCGTGGCCTGGCCTTCGTAACGCACAACATTCAGACCCCGGCTCGTCAGCATTGACTCCAGGAAGGCATACAGCGAGGCATTATGCACTGCCAGCCAGCAGGTTTTCCCACTCAGCCCTTCCGCAGGGGTTTTGACCGGATACTTGGCGGAGTAAAGCGGGATGCGGATCGTGAACTGACTGCCCATGCCCGGCTCGGTATCGACCGAAATATCGCCGTCCATCATGCTGATCAGCTGCTCGCAGATTGCCAGGCCGAGGCCCGTTCCCTGGAAGTTACGCTGCACGCCGGTCCCGACCTGGAAGAACGGATCAAACAGTTTGACCACCTCTTTGGCCGGAATACCGACACCCGTATCACGCACACGAATGCTGAGATAATCCCCGGCGCGGGAGACGTGCAGCACAATGCAGCCCACATCGGTGAATTTGATGGCGTTGCTGAGAAGGTTTGAAATCACCTGCTGCAGGCGCATCGGGTCTCCGTGCAGCGTCAGCGGCACATCCGGCTCGATAAAGCAGTACAGCCCCAGCTGTTTGCGCACCACCAGCGGCATATAGTTGGCGCTGATGTGGTTCATGACCTCGCGCGGGGAAAACTCGCTCGGTTCGATTTTCAGCTGCTCGGACTCAATTTTGGAGAAGTCGAGAATGTCGCTGATGATTTTCAGCAGCAGGCTCGAAGAGTTGTTCATCGCCGTCACCAGACGGTCGACCCCCTTCGGCAGCTCTTTGGTTTGCAGCAGATCGAGGTTCCCGATAATCCCGTACAGCGGCGTGCGCAGCTCGTGGCTGACGGTCGCGAGGAACATGGATTTCGACTGGCTGGCCTGTTCCGCCGCCTGCGCCATCTCCTGCAGCGACTCTTCCATCTTCACGCGCGAGGAGACATCCACCAGCACGCAGATCGCCACGTTTTCGTTGCGATAGCGCGAGTGCACAAAGCTGATTTGCAGGTTGGTGTTGTTGCTGGTTAACACGTCGACGAAATTAACCTGCTGGCCGCAGATGATTTGCGTCAGCCGCTGTCGGTCCTCATGCGTCAGCATGTTCAGATAGTTATGCGCCAGCTCATTACTGAGGATATTGGTCCCGTCCTGGGTGCGCAGGATACAGATCCCAACCGGCGCCGAGGCCACAATTTTGCGGTTGAACTGCTCGTGCTCTTCCAGCCGCTGGGCGTCGCTCTCCGCCGGGATGAAAATCTTGCGTTCGTACATTCGCGCCAGGGTGAAGAGCGCGATCCCGACCAGCACATTCAGCAGAATGGCGTTGAGGATCAGCATCCGGATGCGCTCCAGCACCATATCCACCGGCACGGAATAGACAATGCTCAGGGAAGACGGCGGCAGGCTTTTCTTCAGCACCAGGTCACGGAAGCCCGAGGTATAACCGAACCAGGAGCGCTCCTGCATCCAGCGCGGATCGACTTTCAGCCGATCTTCCGGCCCAGTGAGTGAAATCAGCTTATGGCCGTTCTCATCGAGAATGGTCACGCCCATCGGCAAACTGCCCGGCGTGAAGAAGTTCTCCATGCGAATGGTCTGCTCGGTGCCCAGCAGGGCCTGCAGACGATTAGCCAGATAGACCGGCGTCAGGGCATAGAAATAGCCCACGCCCGGACGCGGCCCCTGGCTGATCCAGAAGATATTGTTGCCTCGCTCTTCCTGCGGGGCGTTACGGTATTTGATAATGCGTTCGTGCAGGCTTTTCAGGGCATCTTCGCGTTCGACAGGCACATCGCGCAGACCGAAATCAGCCATGCACAGGTTTTCGCTGCCGATGAGGAACACGCGGTTCAGATCGTAAGCTGCCGAGAAGTTATCGCGCCAGTAGCGCATGAACCAGGCCAGCGACTCAAGGGAGCCGCGCCAGGTGTTGCCCATCGCCGAGCAGTCGGAATCGGGGAAGAGCGGCTCGAAGTCCGGGACTTCCGTTTTATCCTCTCGCCCGCGGGTGGCGAGAATGCCGTTCTCCGCCGTCAGACGGTTTTCAGCAATGTACTTCAGCTCTTTCATCACGTCAGACGTGCGCTGAATGTAGCGCTGGGCCTGATCGGAGCTTAGGTTGAACTCCTGACGGATCTCGGACTCCTTCTGATGCAGCGCATTGACGATGTAAAACACCGAGAACAGCGCCACGAGTAACCAGAGCAATAACGCCAGCGCCCGGAAAAGATAGCGAGAGACTTTAAGCGTGGTACGAAAGGAGACGAGGTATTTCAAGGGGGCGAAGCTCCGCCATCAGGGTCAAAAAGAATGTGGTTAAGGTAGCGGTAAACGCCGTTTGCCGCAATGTTCGCTTGTCTGCAAAAAAGAAAGGGCCGGTATCCGGCCCTTTTTTCTGTCAGGAGACATTACTCTTCGGCATCATCTGCCGCATCGTCGTCGGTGTCTGCTTCCGGCGCAATTTCGTCATCGCCTTCTGCCACACTTCCGTCGATGGAATCGAGCTCTTCGTCATCCACCGGCTCTGCCACACGCTGCAGGCCAACCACGTTTTCGTCTTCCGCAGTACGGATGAGAATCACGCCCTGGGTGTTACGACCCACAACGCTAATCTCAGAAACGCGGGTACGCACCAGGGTGCCTGCATCAGTGATCATCATGATCTGGTCGCAGTCATCAACCTGTACCGCGCCGACCACGGAGCCGTTACGCTCGGTGACTTTGATCGAGATAACGCCCTGCGTGCCGCGAGACTTGGTTGGGTATTCCCCTTCCGCGGTACGTTTACCGTAACCATTCTGCGTCACGGTCAGGATTGCGCCTTCGCCACGTGGAATGATCAGGGAAACAACGCTGTCTTCGCCAGCCAGTTTGATACCGCGAACGCCGGTCGCCGTACGACCCATTGCGCGCACGGCGCTCTCTTTGAAGCGCACCACTTTACCGGCGGCAGAGAACAGCATCACGTCATCAGAACCGGAAGTCAGATCCACACCGATCAGTTCGTCGCCTTCGTTCAGGTTGACGGCAATAATGCCGGCAGAGCGCGGACGGCTGAACTCTTTCAGTGCGGTTTTCTTCACGGTCCCGCTGGCGGTCGCCATAAAGACGTTCACGCCTTCTGCGTACTCGCGTACCGGCAGGATCGCGGTGATACGTTCGTTCGGCTCCAGCGGCAGCAGGTTGACGATTGGACGACCACGCGCCCCACGGCTCGCTTCCGGCAGCTGATAGACCTTCATCCAGTAGAGACGACCTCGGCTGGAGAAGCAGAGGATCGTGTCGTGGGTGTTGGCCACCAGCAGGCGGTCGATAAAGTCTTCTTCTTTAATACGTGCAGCAGATTTGCCTTTACCACCACGACGTTGTGCTTCGTAGTCGGTCAGCGGCTGATACTTCACGTAGCCCTGGTGAGACAGGGTCACAACCACATCTTCCTGGTTGATCAGATCTTCGATGTTGATATCCGCGCTGTTGGCGGTGATCTCAGTGCGACGCTCATCGCCAAACTGGTCGCGGACCAGCTCCAGCTCTTCGCGAATCACTTCCATCAGACGATCTGCGCTTCCGAGGATGTGCAGCAGCTCAGCGATCTGCTCCAGCAGCTCTTTGTATTCGTCGAGCAGTTTTTCATGCTCAAGGCCGGTCAGTTTCTGCAGACGCAGATCCAGAATCGCCTGGGCCTGCTGTTCAGTCAGATAGTATTGACCGTCACGCACGCCGAACTCCGGCTCCAGCCACTCAGGACGCGCAGCGTCATCGCCCGCACGTTCCAGCATGGCGGCCACGTTACCCAGCTCCCACGAACGGGCAACCAGGCCCGCTTTCGCTTCGGCAGGGGTTGGCGCACGACGGATCAGTTCGATGATCGGGTCGATGTTCGCCAGCGCAACGGCCAGAGCTTCGAGGATATGGGCACGATCGCGTGCTTTACGCAGTTCGAAAATAGTACGGCGAGTCACTACTTCACGGCGGTGACGGACGAACGCGCTCAGGATCTCTTTCAGGTTCATGATCTTCGGCTGACCATGGTGCAATGCCACCATGTTGATACCGAAGGAAACCTGCAGCTGAGTCTGGGAGTAGAGGTTGTTCAGAACCACTTCACCCACGGCGTCGCGTTTGATTTCAATCACGATGCGCATACCGTCTTTATCAGACTCGTCACGCAGCGCGCTGATGCCTTCAACGCGTTTGTCTTTCACCAGCTCCGCGATTTTCTCGATCAGGCGCGCTTTGTTCACCTGATACGGAATTTCGTGGACGATAATGGTTTCACGACCGGTTTTTGCGTCCGCTTCTACTTCGGCGCGGGCACGAATATAAATTTTGCCACGACCGGTGCGGTAGGCTTCTTCAATACCGCGACGGCCATTGATGATGGCGGCAGTCGGGAAGTCCGGGCCAGGGATGTGTTCCATCAGCCCTTCAATGCTGATGTCTTCATCTTCAATAAAGGCCAGGCAGCCGTTGATCACTTCCGTGATGTTGTGCGGTGGAATATTGGTGGCCATACCCACGGCGATACCGGAAGAACCGTTCACCAGCAGGTTTGGGATCTTGGTTGGCATCACGTCTGGAATGCGCTCGGTGCCGTCGTAGTTATCGACGAAATCCACCGTCTCTTTTTCCAGGTCGGCCATCAGCTCATGGGCGATTTTCGACATACGGATTTCCGTATAACGCATCGCCGCAGCGGAGTCGCCATCGACAGAACCAAAGTTACCCTGGCCATCTACCAGCATGTAACGCAAGGAGAATGGCTGTGCCATACGCACGATAGTGTCATAAACGGCGGTATCACCATGAGGGTGGTATTTACCGATTACGTCACCAACGACACGGGCAGATTTTTTGTAGGCTTTATTCCAGTCATTGCCCAATACGTTCATGGCGTATAGTACGCGACGGTGTACCGGCTTCAGGCCATCTCGGACATCCGGCAGCGCACGGCCAACAATGACCGACATCGCATAGTCCAGATAGGAGCTCTTCAGCTCTTCCTCAATGTTAACCGGTGTAATTTCTCTCGCAAGGTCGCTCATCTAACCGCTATCCCTCTACTGTGTCCCGGATTCAAAGGTCGCAAATTATAACACAACCGCTCTCAGACAGGTAAACCTGTATGCTTTATTCACGGGGAGAGCCTGATATACTCGATCCTCTTGCGAAATAAGGAGTAAAAGCGCCCATGAATGCCGAAAAATCCCCGGTAGCTCACAACGTTGACCACAACGAGATTGCCAAATTTGAAGCGGTGGCATCCCGTTGGTGGGATCTCGAAGGTGAGTTCAAACCTCTGCACCGCATTAACCCGCTGCGTCTGGGCTATATCGCGGAGCGTTCCGGCGGTCTGTTCGGTAAAAAAGTGCTCGATGTCGGCTGCGGCGGCGGCATTCTGGCTGAAAGCATGGCGCGCGAAGGCGCTACGGTCACCGGGCTGGATATGGGCTTTGAGCCGCTACAGGTCGCCCGTTTGCATGCACTCGAGAGCGGTATTCAGGTCGATTACGTTCAGGAGACGGTGGAAGAGCACGCGGCGAAACACGCCCATCAGTATGACGTCGTCACCTGCATGGAGATGTTAGAGCACGTCCCTGACCCGCAGTCGGTGGTTAACGCCTGCGCAGCGCTGGTCAAACCCGGCGGCCAGGTCTTCTTCTCGACCATCAACCGTAACGGCAAAGCCTGGCTGATGGCGGTCGTAGGTGCGGAATATGTGCTGCGGATGGTGCCGAAAGGCACGCACGACGTGAAGAAATTCATCAAACCGGCGGAGCTGTTAGGCTGGGTCGATGGCACCTGGCTCAAAGAGCAGCACATCACCGGTCTGCATTACAATCCGTTAACGGATAAATTCAAGCTCGCGCCGGGCGTAGATGTTAACTATATGTTGCACGCAACCTCCAAAAACGACTAACGTCATCAACTATTCTTATAAAGATTGCGCGGCATCATGTTGCGCAATTTTGACCTCCCGTTGAAGAAATCAGCACTCGATCAAATTTTGAATTTTTTTTCTAAATTATTGACATGTCGTCCAGGCCTTACAGTACGAGGACTTAGGCTTTTTTAACCTTTCACAACCTCAATTTAACCTCAAAATCAACCCTTGTACTGAAATGATTCGATACTAGAATACTCACCATATAGCGTTCATTTAATCGCAAAACCCCTATATGTAGTATTTATCCACAGACTTAGTCACAAGGCAGTTCTGTGGATAAACGGGGGATATTTCTATTTCACGGTAATTCACGGACAGGTAAAAACCCACATGAATCAGAGTCTGCTGGTGACAAAGCGCGACGGTACCACTGAGCGCATCAATCTCGACAAAATCCATCGAGTTCTCGACTGGGCAGCAGAAGGACTGAATAACGTATCTATCTCCCAGGTTGAGCTGCGTTCTCACATTCAGTTCTATGACGGCATTAAAACCTCTGACATCCACGAGACCATCATCAAGGCGGCGGCAGACCTGATCTCCCGCGAAGCGCCAGATTATCAGTATCTCGCGGCACGTCTGGCCATTTTCCACCTGCGTAAAAAAGCCTACGGCCAGTTTGAGCCGCCAAAGCTTCACGATCACGTAGTGAAAATGGTTGAGCTGGGCAAATACGACACGCATCTGCTGGAAGACTATAAGGAAGAAGAGTTCGAGCAGATGAACGGGTTTATCGATCACTGGCGCGACATGAACTTCTCCTACGCCGCGGTGAAGCAGCTCGAAGGCAAATACCTGGTGCAGAACCGCGTGACGGGCGAAATCTACGAGAGCGCGCAGTTCCTGTATATTCTCGTCGCCGCATGCCTGTTCTCCGGCTATCCGCGTGAAACGCGTCTGAGCTACGTGAAGCGTTTCTATGATGCGGTTTCTACCTTTAAAATTTCTCTGCCTACGCCGATCATGTCTGGCGTGCGCACCCCGACTCGTCAGTTCAGCTCCTGCGTCCTGATCGAGTGCGGCGACAGCCTGGATTCCATCAACGCCACCTCCAGCGCGATTGTGAAATACGTCTCCCAGCGTGCCGGTATCGGCATCAACGCCGGTCGTATTCGTGCGCTGGGCAGCCCGATTCGCGGCGGTGAAGCGTTCCACACCGGCTGTATTCCGTTCTACAAACACTTCCAGACCGCCGTGAAATCCTGCTCGCAGGGCGGCGTTCGCGGTGGCGCTGCGACGCTGTTCTACCCGATGTGGCACCTGGAAGTCGAAAGCCTGCTGGTCCTGAAAAACAACCGTGGCGTCGAAGGCAACCGCGTTCGTCACATGGACTACGGCGTACAGATCAACAAGCTGATGTACACCCGCCTGCTGAAAGGCCAGGACATCACCCTGTTCAGCCCGTCTGACGTCCCGGGTCTGTACGATGCGTTCTTCGCCGATCAGGACGAGTTCGAGCGTCTGTACACCCAATACGAAAACGACGACAGCATCCGTAAGCAGCGCGTGAAAGCGGTAGATCTGTTCTCCCTGATGATGCAGGAACGTGCCTCTACTGGCCGTATCTACATCCAGAACGTCGACCACTGCAACACCCACAGCCCGTTTGATCCGGCCATCGCGCCAGTGCGCCAGTCTAACCTGTGCCTGGAGATCGCCCTGCCGACCAAACCGCTGTACGACGTTAACGACGAAAACGGTGAAATCGCACTTTGCACCCTGTCCGCTTTCAACCTGGGCGCGATCAAGAGCCTGTCCGAGCTGGAAGAGCTGGCGGTGCTGGCGGTTCGTGCCCTGGATGCCCTGCTGGATTATCAGGACTACCCAATCCCTGCGGCAAAACGTGGCGCAATGGGCCGTCGTACCCTGGGTATTGGCGTGATCAACTTTGCCTACTGGCTGGCGAAAAACGGTAAGCGTTACTCCGACGGCAGCGCCAACAACCTGACCCACCAAACCTTCGAAGCTATTCAGTACTACCTGATGAAAGCCTCGAACGAGCTGGCGAAAGAGCAAGGCGCGTGCCCGTGGTTCAACGAAACTACCTACGCGAAAGGCATTCTGCCGATCGATACCTACAAGAAAGATCTGGACGGTATCGTGAACGAGCCGCTGCATCTCGACTGGGAAGGCCTGCGTGAGTCCATCAAAACTCACGGTATGCGTAACTCCACGCTCTCCGCGCTGATGCCGTCCGAGACCTCTTCGCAGATCTCCAACGCCACCAACGGCATTGAGCCGCCGCGCGGCCACGTGAGCATCAAAGCGTCGAAAGATGGCGTGCTGCGTCAGGTGGTGCCGGATTACGAACTGCTTGGCAATAACTACGAACTGCTGTGGGAGATGCCGAATAACGACGGTTACCTGCAGCTGGTGGGCATCATGCAGAAGTTTATCGACCAGTCGATCTCTGCTAACACCAACTATGACCCGACGCGCTTCCCGTCTGGTAAAGTGCCGATGCAGCAGTTGCTCAAAGATCTGCTGACCGCCTACAAATTTGGCGTGAAAACCCTGTACTATCACAACACCCGTGACGGTGCTGAAGATGCGCAGGATGACATGGCACCTTCTATCCAGGACGATGGCTGCGAAAGCGGCGCGTGTAAGATCTAGTATTGTCTTTTGCCGGATGGCGGCGTAAACGCCTTATCCGGCCTACATAATTACAAGGTGTTGTAGGCCGGATAAGCGAAGCGCCATCCGGCATTACACTCCTACAGGACCCACATTAATGGCATATACCACCTTTTCACAGACGAAAAACGACCAGCTCAAAGAGCCGATGTTCTTCGGCCAGCCGGTCAACGTGGCACGCTACGATCAGCAAAAATATGACATCTTCGAAAAGCTGATCGAAAAGCAACTCTCCTTCTTCTGGCGTCCGGAAGAAGTGGATGTTTCCCGCGACCGTATCGACTTCCAGGCGCTGCCGGACCATGAAAAGCACATCTTCCTCAGCAACCTGAAATACCAGACGCTGCTGGACTCCATACAGGGTCGTAGCCCGAACGTGGCGCTGCTGCCGCTGATCTCCATTCCGGAGCTGGAAACCTGGGTCGAAACCTGGGCGTTCTCCGAGACGATCCACTCGCGCTCCTACACCCACATCATCCGCAACATCGTCAACGATCCGGCGGTGGTGTTTGACGACATCGTCACCAACGAGCAGATCCAGAAACGCGCCGAGGGCATCGCCCACTACTACGACGAGCTGATCGAAATGACCAGCTACTGGCATCTGCTGGGTGAAGGCACGCACAACGTGAACGGCAAAACCGTGACCGTGAATCTGCGCGCCCTGAAAAAACAGCTGTACCTGTGCCTGATGAGCGTCAACGCGCTGGAAGCGATCCGCTTCTACGTCAGCTTTGCCTGCTCGTTTGCCTTCGCTGAGCGCAAGCTGATGGAAGGTAACGCCAAAATCATCCGCCTGATCGCCCGTGACGAAGCCCTGCACCTGACCGGCACTCAGCACATGCTGAACCTGCTGCGCAGCGGCGTGGACGATCCGGAGATGGCTGAAATCGCCGAAGAGTGTAAACAAGAGTGCTACGACCTGTTTGTGCTGGCCGCGCAGCAGGAGAAAGAGTGGGCAGATTACCTGTTCCGCGACGGTTCGATGATCGGTCTGAACAAAGACATTCTGTGCCAGTACGTGGAGTACATCACCAACATCCGCATGCAGGCGGTGGGCCTTGAGCTGCCGTTCAAAACGCGTTCTAACCCGATTCCGTGGATCAACACCTGGCTGGTGTCCGATAACGTACAGGTTGCGCCGCAGGAAGTGGAAGTGAGTTCGTACCTGGTCGGTCAGATTGATTCCGAAGTGAACACTGACGACCTGAGCGATTTCCAGCTCTGATGAGCCGAGTCACGCTAAGCCTTTCCGGCACAGAAGTGCTGTGCCGCGAAGAGCACCCTTCCCTGCTGGTGGCGCTCGAGTCGCATCAGGTTGAGGTCGAATACCAGTGCCGCGCCGGTTACTGTGGCTCCTGCCGCTGTCGTTTAGTGGCAGGCCAGGTTGATTGGCTCACGGAGCCGCTGGCATTTATCCACGAAGGGGAAATTTTGCCCTGCTGCTGCCGGGCAAAAGGCGATATTGAAATTGAGATGTAATGCCTGAACGACACGCCCGGCGGCGCTACGCTTGCACGGGCCTACGGGTTTTGTAGGCCGGGTAAGCGCAGCGCCACCCGGCAATACATGCGTCTGATTATCCGCGTCTCTGCATCATCTCCGCATGATGACGCTTCTCGCCAATCATCACCACGATCAACAGCAACACCGCCATCACGCTGCCGCCAATCATCACCATAAAGCCACCGTCCCAGCCGAAGAAATCGACCGTGTAGCCAACAATGGCGCTGGCCGCGACCGACCCGCCGAGATAGCCAAACAGACCGGTAAAGCCCGCGGCAGTCCCTGCGGCTTTCTTCGGTGCCAGCTCCAGAGCATGCAGACCGATCAGCATCACCGGGCCGTAGATCAGGAAGCCGATCACGATCATACAGGCCATATCCACGCCCGGATTACCCGGAGGGTTGAGCCAGTAAACGACCGTCGCGATGGTCACCAGAGTCATAAAGAACACGCCCGTTGCGCCACGGTTGCCTTTGAACACTTTGTCCGACATCCAGCCGCAAATCAGCGTCCCCGGGATCCCGGCGTATTCATACAGGAAATAGGCCCACGAGGACTTATCCAGCGCGAAATGCTTCACCTCTTTCAGGTAGGTCGGCGACCAGTCGAGGATGCCGTAGCGCAGCAGATAGACAAACACGTTCGCCACCGCGATGTACCACAGCAGTTTGTTTGGCAGGACGTATTTCATGAAGATCTGCTTCGCCGTCAGCTCCTCTTCATGCTGCTCGCTGTAGTCATCCGGATAGTCGTTTTTATACTCTTCAATCGGCGGCAGACCGCAGGACTGCGGCGTGTCGCGCATCAGGGCAAAGGCAATCATCGCCACCAGAATCGCGCCGAACGCCGGCATGTACAGCGCCGCTTTCCAGTCGTTAAACCACGCCATTCCCAGCAGGAACAGCAGCGGTGGAATACCGCCGCCGACGTTATGGGCGCAGTTCCACACCGACACAATCCCGCCGCGCTCTTTCTGCGACCACCAGTGAACCATGGTGCGTCCGCACGGCGGCCATCCCATCCCCTGGAACCAGCCGCAGACAAACAGCAGAACAAACATCACCGCGATGCTCGACGTCGCCCAGGGCACAAAGCCCATAAACAGCATCACCGCCGCCGCGAGGATCAGCCCCGCCGGTAAGAAGACGCGCGGGTTAGAGCGATCCGAGACGGATCCCATAATGAATTTAGAAAAACCATAGGCAATGGAAATGCCGGACAGGGCAAAACCTAAGTCACCGCGTGAAAAACCCTGCTCGACCAGGTACGGCATCGCCAGCGCGAAGTTTTTACGCACCAGATAGTAGGCGGCATAGCCAAAGAAAATCCCGAGGAAGATTTGCCAGCGCAGGCGGCGATAGAGCGGGTCGACTTCTGCTTCTGGCAGACGCGCCCGATGCGGGGCAGGTTTGAAGATACTGAGCATAACAGCCTCCGTGGCCATGTATTGAATTGCCGGGGCGTTATACTTCACCCCGGCTCCAGAGAGGCGGGGATGTTAAATAATCACAACGATTGTTACTGTGAATCAACGCACGAATTGTTACAGAAATATGACACAGTGCGCAAAAAGGCGCACGGAATCACGTTTCATTTTCGTATTATGCTCGATTATGTTCGAAATCAAACAAACCCCATTTTTGATGTGGCTAAATGGTAAAAAACGAACATGAGGGAAGACAATGACAATCCGCGATCCCCGTTACAGCGATGTGATTATCATTGGCGGCGGCGCAACGGGCGCCGGAATGGCGCGGGACTGCGCCCTGCGAGGCTTGAGCGTGACGCTCCTCGAGCGTCATGACATTGCCACCGGTGCAACCGGGCGTAACCACGGCCTGCTCCACAGCGGCGCGCGCTACGCCGTCACCGATAACGAATCCGCGCGCGAGTGCATTGCCGAAAATCAGATCCTCAAACGCATCGCCCGCCACTGCATTGAGCCGACCAGCGGCCTGTTTATCACCCTGCCCGAAGACGATCTCGCCTTTCAGCAAACCTTTATTACCGCCTGCACGGAGGCCGGGATTTCCGCCGAAGCGATCGATCCTCAGCTTGCCCGACGCATCGAACCGGCGGTAAACCCTGCGCTGCTGGGCGCGGTGAAAGTTCCCGACGGCACCGTCGACCCCTTCCGTCTGACGGCGGCCAACATGCTGGATGCCCGCGAGCACGGCGCGACCGTTCTGACCGCCCACGAAGTGACGGGGCTGATCCGCGAAGGCGACAGAGTGCGGGGCGTGCGTGTCTACGACCATCTGTACGGGGAACACAGCGCGTTGTACGCCAGCGTGGTGGTAAACGCGGCGGGGATCTGGGGCCAACGCATTGCCGAATATGCGGATCTCTCCATTCGCATGTTCCCGGCCAAAGGCTCGCTGCTGATCCTCGATCATCGCATCAACAATCACGTCATCAACCGCTGTCGCAAACCGTCTGACGCCGACATTCTGGTGCCCGGCGATACCATCTCCCTGATTGGCACCACCTCGACGCACATTGATTACAACGACATCGACAGCAACCGCGTCACCGCCGAAGAGGTGGATATCCTGCTGCGCGAGGGGGAAAAACTGGCCCCGATCATGGCGCAAACCCGCATTCTGCGCGCCTATGCCGGTGTGCGTCCTCTGGTGGCCAGCGATGACGACCCGAGCGGACGCAACGTCAGCCGCGGCATTGTGTTGCTGGATCACGCCGCGCGCGACGGGCTGGAAGGCTTTATCACCATCACCGGTGGCAAGCTGATGACCTACCGGCTGATGGCCCAGTGGGCAACGGACGCCGTGTGCCGCAAGCTGGGCAATACGCAGCCCTGCACCACCGCGGAACGTCCGCTGCCGGGTTCGCAGGAGCCGACCGAAAAAACGCTGCAAAAAATCATCTCCCTGCCCGCGCCGCTGCGCGGTTCAGCCATTTACCGTCACGGGGATCGCACGCCCGTCTGGCTCGGGCAGGGCCGTCTCAGCCGCAGCCTGGTGTGCGAATGCGAAGCCGTCACGGCGGGGGAAGTGCAGTACGCGGTCGAAAACCTGACGGTCAATAATCTGCTCGATCTGCGCCGCCGCACCCGCGTTGGGATGGGCACCTGTCAGGGCGAGCTGTGCGCCTGCCGCGCGGCCGGTCTTCTGCAACGGTTTAACGTGACCACCTCAGCGCAATCACTGACACAGCTCAGCGAGTTCCTCAACGAGCGCTGGAAAGGGGTGCAGCCTATCGCCTGGGGCGACGCGCTGCGCGAAAGCGAATTTACCCGCTGGGTCTATCAGGGACTGTGCGGACTGGAAAAGGAGCAGCACGATGAAGTTTGATACGGTGATTATCGGCGGCGGTCTGGCCGGGCTGATGTGCGGTCTGAAGCTGACGCAACGCGGCCAGCGCTGCGCCATCATCACGCGCGGTCAAAGTGCGCTGCATTTTTCATCCGGCTCGCTGGACCTGCTCGGCGCGATGGCCGACGGGTCATCCGTGCAGAATCCGCTGACGGCGCTGGAAAACCCGCAGGCCCTGCCGCCAGAACATCCTTACCGTCGGGTGGGCGTCGACAATATTTCCCGTCTGGCACTGGAAACCGAAGCGCTGCTCGCGGCGTGCGGCACGCGCTTAAAGGGTAACGCCGGGCAAAACCATCAGCGCGTCACGCCGCTGGGCACCCTGCGCAGCGCGTGGCTCAGCCCGGAAGAGGTGCCTGTCGCCCCCGCGCAAACCCAGCGCGTTCGCGTCGTCGGCATTAGCGGCTTTCTTGATTTTCAGGCCCACCTCGCCGCCGCCTCGCTGCGTCATCAGGGGATCGAGGCGGACACCGTCGAAATTGAGCTGCCGGAGCTGGATGTCCTGCGCGACAACGCCAGTGAGTTTCGCGCGGTGAATATCGCCCGTCTGCTGGATAACGACGTTCACTGGACGACGCTTTACGACGCTTTAAAACCGCTGGCGCAGGGCGTCGACGCACTGTACATGCCCGCCTGCTTTGGGCTGACGGATAACCGTCTGTGGCGCTGGCTTTCCGACCGCCTCCCCTGCCCGCTGCATCTCCTGCCTACGCTTCCCCCTTCCGTACCGGGCATTCGTCTGCACAATCAGCTCCAGCGCCAGTTTGTCGCCCAGGGCGGTGTGTGGATGGCGGGCGATGAGGTCAAAAAAGTGTCGCTGGAGGAAGGCAAAGCTACCGCAGTCTGGACGCGCAACCACGAGGATATCCCGCTGCGCGCCCGTTTCGTGGTGCTGGCGAGCGGGAGCTTCTTCAGCAACGGCCTGCTCAGCACCCGCGAAGGCATTCGCGAGGCGGTAATGGGCCTCGACGTACGCCAGAGCGCCTCTCGCGCCGACTGGTATCAGAGCGACTTCTTTACCCCACAACCGTGGCAGCAGTTCGGGGTCATTACCGACGATCGCCTGCGCCCGCAGCTTTCCGGCGTGGCTGTCGACAATCTTTACGCCATAGGTTCGGTACTCGGCGGTTTTGACCCGATAGCCCAGGGCTGCGGAGGCGGCGTGTGCGCCATTACCGCGCTGGCGGTGGCCGAACAGATTTGCCAGCGTGCGGGAGAACACCCATGAACGATACCCGTTTTGAAAGCTGCATCAAATGCACCCTCTGCACCACCGTCTGCCCGGTCAGCAGCGTGAACCCTCGCTATCCCGGTCCGAAACAGGCCGGGCCGGACGGCGAGCGTCTGCGCCTGAAAGATGGCGCCCTGTACGATGAGGCGCTCAAATACTGCATCAACTGTAAGCGCTGCGAGGTCGCCTGCCCGTCTGACGTCAAAATCGGCGACATCATCCAGCGCGCGCGGGCGCAGTACAGCACACAGAAACCGACCCTGCGCGATGCGATTCTGAGCCACACGGATCTGATGGGCAGCCTCTCCACCCCGTTCGCCCCGCTGGTCAATGCGGCCACCGCCCTGAAACCGGTGCGCAAACTGCTCGACGTGGCGCTTAAAATCGATCATCACCGCAGCCTGCCGAAATACTCCCACGGCACCTTCCGCCGCTGGTATCAATCTGTCGCCGCTGAACAGGCGCAATACGCCGACCAGGCCGCGTTTTTCCACGGCTGTTACGTGAACTATAACCACCCGCAGCTGGGGAAAGATCTGGTCAAGGTGCTTAACGCAATGGGCACCGGCGTGCAGTTGCTGAATAAAGAGAAGTGCTGCGGCGTGCCGCTGATTGCCAACGGTTTTACCGACAAAGCGCGCAAACAGGCCCGGCATAACGTGACTTCCCTGCGCGAAGCAATTGTCGACAAAGGCATTCCGGTGCTTGCCACTTCGTCTACCTGCACCTTCACCTTGCGCGATGAATATCCGCATCTGCTGGACGTCGATAACAGCGGCCTGCGCGAGCACATCGAACTGGCGACGCGCTTTATCTGGCGCAAGCTCGATAGCGGCCAGACGCTGCCGCTTAAGCCGTTGCCGCTAAAAGTGGTGTATCACACGCCGTGTCATATGGAGAAAATGGGCTGGGCGATCTACACGCTGGAGCTGCTGCGGCTGATTCCAGGGCTGGAGCTGACGGTGCTGGATTCGCGCTGCTGCGGGATTGCGGGAACGTACGGCTTTAAGAGCGAAAACTACCCGACCTCACAGGCCATCGGTGCGCCGCTGTTCCAGCAGATTGAAGAGAGTGGCGCGGATCTGGTGGTGACCGACTGCGAGACCTGTAAATGGCAGATTGAGATGTCCACCAGCAAGCGCTGCGAGCACCCGATTTCGCTGCTGGCGAAAGCATTGCAGTAGCTAATTGTTAAGCATCTGAGGTTTTTCCGTTCACCTCATGTTTGGCAGAACATAAAGGCTTCTTCACCTGTGAACGTGACAAGGGGGCTGCGCGGCCCCCTTGTCAATCCCCGCGCCCCGCCATGAAATCGGTGCTTCGCACTGCGCTCACCTCCCGGCCAACTGCCTGCGGTCGGCTCGACTCGACTTCCTGTCTCGTTTCGCCTCTGGCCGCCATCCCTGGCGTCCAGCCCTTGTCATCCGGCCTCCGGTTCGCCGATTTCTGCGGGGGCCCACACCGGTGCCACATTCAGACGGCTGTAAAGCTGGAGGGAGCGGGAGTCCGGCTGAAAATCGCCGAAGCGTTTCCTGGAGGCCGGGTCGAGGCGCAGGGAAGCGCCGAGAGGGTGCGACCTGCATGGATGCAGGATCGCGCCCGACCCGATAGCCGCAAGGAATAAGCTGAGGGCACCGCGAAGCGGCGATTTTCCTGGCCTGGAGCCGGGATTGTAAAGGGCGCGGCGGCGAGCGCCCTTTACACGTTCACCGCAGAGGAACGGACAGGAAGCAGAGGAAATGAAGTGAACGGAACGATTCCACTACTTCTGTAAAGGGCATCAGGCATTGCCTCCCGAACTCATTTATTCAATAAACAGCGTATCCACCACATCAATCCACCCATGATCGCTCGCAACATCTTTCCCATTCAGCCAGCGGCGCAGCATGTTCAGGGCCATCATCGCGCACACTTCCTGACGCACCGGCAGGCTGTAGCGCGTGGCACTCATTTTCACTCGCAGCGCATGGGTGCCCTGCGGCGTGGCGAGGGCAAAGTTAAGATGATCGTCTTCCAGACCTGTCACCGCCAGCGCCAGCCCGGCGAAATGATTCACCCGACGATCGGCCGTCCAGTGGGCGGTTTGCGCCAGAGTCTCTTCCTGAGACGGTACCACTTCGCTCGCCAGCAGCGCGGCGTTGGCCCGCGAGAGCTGCAGCGCCAGCAAACCACCGGTGAACTGCTCGCTTAAGGTCAGGCTCAGCTGACGCTCCTGCAGATGACGGGCAATTTGCGCCGGTAATCCTTCGGTGCCTTCGAAGATCAGGTTTTCACCTGCCACGCGCTGCACTTCCGGCCATGCCGCCAGCATCGCCGCTTTTTGTGTCGCCGGGCCGGTGAGTTTCAGTTCGATAATTGGCATCGAGGAGCGATAGCCCATCGACACTCCTTCCGGCAATTCGAGGGGATCGAGGCTTTGCGCCAGATCGCTTTCCGAGCGGCCAAAAGTGGTGAGACGCAGGCAAATCGGCGGCTCGGGCAGCGTGAATCGCTCGCGCAGGCGCGGCATGATCTCCTGCTCGACCATCACTTTAAATTCAGAGGGGACGCCGGGGGTGAAGAACATCAGGCAGCGGTTCAGCTTGACGGCAAACCCGCAGGCCGTGCCGACCGGGTTATTGATAAATTCAGCGCTGGCGGGTATTTCCGCCTGCTTGCGGTTGCTGGGGGCCATCACCCGCCCGCGATCGGAAAAGAAGCGCTCCATCTGCGTCAGCCACGCTTCGTGCAGCACCAGCCCTTCGCCTTTTGCCGTGGCGGCGGCCAGCGCGCTGAGATCGTCGCTGGTCGGCCCGAGGCCACCGTTCACAATCAGCACATCCGCATGCTCGCTGCGCTCGCGCAGCACGTTGACGAGTGACTCGAGGCTATCGCCGACGGTATTGCGGCGCGTTAAGGGTAATCCCTGCTCAAAGAAAAAATTGGCCAGCCAGGCCGCATTGGTATCGGTAATTTGTCCGTGCAGCACTTCATCGCCAGTGGACAACATTTCCACGCTTATCATCGTGTTCTCCCACGTATTGAGTGGAAACACTATAGCGCAAACCGATGTGGGGGGAAGAAAGAAACAGGTGCGGCAGGACGCCGCACCTGAAAATCAGAAACCTGCGCTCACACCAACGTACGGGCCGTCGGCCAGCGCGTTGTCGCGGTTGCCGTCTTTACCGGCGAGGTTCAGGTAGCGGTAGCCCGCTTCGATAGTGATTGGACGCATGATGGTCCAGCGCGCACCGGCGTTGGCTTCTTCATAGCTGTCGATACCGCTGGAGAGGGAATCCGGAGAGTAGTAGTACTCGCCAAACAGGCCGAAGCTGTCGCCGATTTTCCACTGCAAACCGCCGCCCACTGCCGCCGCGTAGCCTTCGCTGCCGTCGTTCGGGTTGGTGTAGATCCCTTTCCCGCCCACGGTCGCCAGGAATGGTCCCAGCGGAATGTTCAGACCCAGGCCGAGGCTTGCCGCATCGCCGTCGTCATCGTTATGCGTCCAGCCGCCGGTCATCGCCAGGCCGGAGGTCTCCGTGCCCATGCCAAAACCAAGGTGGGTGTAATCTTTACCCGCCTGGCCGCTGAAAGAAATTGCGTTTGCCGCTGCAGATACAAACATCAGGCCGCTCAGGCCCAGTAATGCCACTTTTTTCATTGTCGTGATCCCGCACTCATTGAATAGATATCCCAAAACCGCGCGATTTTAACCCGTGCGGGCCTGGGATCAATGCGCTATCAGTGCGTATGACGTTTAGTTTGTAACGATTTGAAACTTTCCGGCTTTTTTGCAAGCAGTGTTAAGGTCAATTAACGGACTAGCCTTTCAGAAAAGCATTAACCCACTGCTGTAACGCCCGACGGGAGATTTTGATCCCACCGCTTTTCAGCTCGGCAGGCAACACCAGCCAGTGTCGCGGCTGCTGGAACCGCGCCAGCTTGTCGCTGACCCACTCGGGAAACGCGCCGATATCGGCGTTTTCGGCGCACTCGACCACCGCCACCGGGCGCTGACCGAACTCGGCGTCATCCAGCGGCACGACAAACACCTGATGAATCAGCGGATGTGCGCTAATTACGCGCTCCAGCTCTTCCGGCTGAATGCCCTCGCCGCCGCTGAAAAACAGATTATCCATGCGTCCAACAATCGTCAGACGGCCATCGCGCAGCTCCCCACGATCGCGAGTTGCGAACCAGCCCTGCGCATTGGCAAGCGGCGCTAAACCGCCGTCGCGCCAGTAACCGCTGGCCATCGATTTCGCTTTCAGCCAGACCTCACCGTCAACGATGCGGACTTCACGGCCGGGCAGCGCATATCCCACGTCAGGTTTGCCATCGGCTTCTTTCGCACAAACTGTGGAGGCAAACTCCGTCAGGCCATAGCCGCACCAGCTTCTGATGCCCTGCTCTTGCGCCTTAAGAGTTAGCTCAACGGGGATCGCCGCGCCGCCCAGCAGCACCGCTTTGAGGGCGACGGGGTCGTGGTTATTCAGCAGGCGCCAGAGCTGCGTCGGGACCAGCGACGCATGCGTGCAGCCCTGCAGCATCTGCTCCAGCGGCTGTTTTTCACGCACGGTTAAACGGGCACCGGCCAACAGCCAGCGCCAGAGAATCCCCTGCCCGGAGACGTGAAACAGCGGGAGCGAGAGTAGCCAGTCATCGTCTTCGCCATAGGGCATCAGGGAGAG
Source organism: Lelliottia sp. EB106-05-01-XG201 (assembly GCF_058791735.1). NCBI lineage: Bacteria > Pseudomonadati > Pseudomonadota > Gammaproteobacteria > Enterobacterales > Enterobacteriaceae > Lelliottia > Lelliottia sp. EB106-05-01-XG201. Next base: position 1,512,768 of record NZ_JBYTDV010000001.1, on the reverse strand, counting down.
CACGCCCTGCGCGCTGGCAAGATGGGCCTCACAGGTGTGTACCGCCGCTTTTGGCAGGCCGGTGGAGCCGGAGGTCAGCGTCATCGACGCCAGTCGCTCTGGCTGCCATGGGGCCGCGTGGACGCCTGCGGATTCGCGCATCGCGAGCTGCGGCAATCCGTCGAAATCGCCGTCCAGCAGCAGGGTAAAGCGCAGGGTCATCTGCGGAATTAACACGTCCAGCAGCGGGCGCGGAAGCTGCGGGTTAACGGGTAAGATTCGCGCGCCGCATTGCAGCAGCGCCAGCCAGGCGAGCAGCGTGTCAGGGTGGTTTTGCGCCATCAGCATCACGCCGTCGCCGTCCTGCACGCCCTGCTGTTGGAAGCCGCTGGCCAGCGCATCGACGCGCTGACACAGCTTATGCCAGGTCAGAATCTCACTGTTCAGGCGCAGGGCCGGTTTATCGGCCTGCTGCTGACACCAGTGTCGCCACGGCCAGTCGGTAAAGCTCATAGCAGCGGCTCCAGCGCCTCAACGTCCACCAGCGGGAGCGCATTGTCCGGCCAGCAGCGCACCAGCTGGGCCTGCATCAAATTGAGCGTGTCCAGCCCCGGAATGGTGTTCGGGGTCAGCCACGCGGCAATCCGCGCCAGTTGGGTCAGGCCGAGGCTCGACTCGATGGAGGAGCTGATTACCGCGGTTAACCCCAGCGCGTGGGCCGCCGCGACCTGCTCGCGCACCTTATCCAGACTGCCCGTGAGCGTCGGTTTGATCACCACCGCGCTGACACCCGGCTCGGCGATAAACTCGAAATCTGCCTCGCGCAGGCTTTCATCCCAGGCAATGGCAATCCCCGTCTCCTGTGCAAAGGCGCGCGAGTCGTCGCGGGTTTTGCACGGCTCTTCCATAAACGCGATGCGGTTGCGGTAAACCGGATTGACATATTTCGCGAACTGCTGCGCTTTGAGCGGCGTCCAGGCGCGGTTGGCGTCCAGACGCAGACGCAAATCCGGGATCGCCTCGAGCAGCAGATTAACGACCATACCGTCGCGTACCGCTTCGTACAGGCCCACTTTGACCTTAGCGACTTTCTCGCCCGGCATGGCGGCAAGCGCCACAAACAGCTCGTCCGGATCGCCGGAACAGAGCGGCGCGGCGCGATAATCCGCCGCCTCCGGCAGCGTGCCGTCCAGTTCGGCGAGCGCGCAGCTAATCCCGAAGGCAGCAGAAGGCACATCCGGCAGCACCGGAGAAGCGCCGTCGCGCCAGGCGTTAACCCAGCTCAGCAGCGCCGCCTGGGCGTCGTCCAGCGATTCGAGGCTAAAGCCTGGCAGCGGCGAGACTTCGCCCCAGCCCTGCTTTTCGCCCTGCTGCAAATGGACGAACAGACCGTCACGGGTTTTTAACCGCCGTTCACGCAGCACCACGCCCGCGTCCATCGGTATCTGCCAGCGGTAAACCTGCGCGCGACGCATTACGGGTTCCGTTTGTATTTGCTGAAGTCCGGCTGGCGTTTTTCGTTAAACGCGTTGCGGCCTTCCTGTCCTTCTTCGGTCATGTAGAACAGCATGGTGGCGTTACCCGCCAGCTCCTGCAGACCGGCCTGACCGTCGCAGTCGGCGTTCAGCGCGGCTTTCAGGCAGCGCAGCGCCATCGGGCTGTTTTGCAGCATTTCGCGACACCAGCGGACGGTCTCTTTTTCCAGATCGGCAATCGGCACCACGGTGTTGACGAGGCCCATATCCAGCGCCTCTTTGGCGTCGTACTGACGGCACAGGAACCAGATTTCACGCGCTTTTTTCTGACCCACGATGCGCGCCATGTAGGAGGCACCCCAGCCGCCGTCGAAGGAGCCGACTTTCGGACCGGTCTGGCCAAAGATGGCGTTTTCAGCGGCAATCGTCAGGTCACACATCATGTGCAGCACGTGGCCGCCACCGATGGAGTAACCGGCGACCATTGCGACAACAGGTTTTGGACAGGTGCGGATTTGGCGCTGGAAGTCGAGCACGTTCAGGTGATGTACACCGGAGTCATCCTGGTATCCGCCGTAGTCGCCGCGCACTTTCTGATCGCCGCCCGCGCAGAAGGCTTTGTCGCCCTCCCCGGTCAGCACGATCGCGCCGATGTTGTCGTCGTAGCGCGCATCGGCCATGGCCTGCATCATCTCTTTGACGGTCAGAGGACGAAACGCGTTACGCACCTGCGGACGGTTAATGGTGATTTTGGCAATGCCGTCGGCAGATTTGTGGTAACGAATATCCGTGTAGCCTTCGGAGCAGTCTTGCCATTCAACGGGTGCATAGAGCATTTGTTCATCAGGGTAGATCATAGGATGTCCTTTGTTCGAAGACGCAGTATCTGCGCCAGACTCGCGGCAACCGCAGCGGGATTGTCCCGGTGGGCGTTGTGTCCGGCATTGGGAATCACATGGCGTTCGGCGTGAAGTTCAGCCGCGAGGGCTGCAAACTTCTCGTCGCGCTCGCCATACACATAGTGAAAAGGAATGTTGCTGGCGCTGAGCGCCGCACGTAAATCAGGCTGTACCGCCAGAGAGGTGGCTTCCAGCATGGCCGCCAGGGTCGCGCCGTTGTTTTGGCTGCGCAGGGCAACCAGTTCGTCGCGCTGGGCGACTGTCAGGGAGGCAAAGACCGGCTGCTGATACCACTCCTGGAAGACTGACGCCAGGGGTTCATCGCGAAAGCGTTGCGCCCAGCGTTGATCAGACAGGGATCGCGCCTCTCGCTCTGAGGCGTCGCGCAGGCCAGGATGACCGCCTTCCACAATCAGCCCCGCCAGCCCTTGCGGCTGCTGGCAGGCATGAAACATCGCCACGCGGCCGCCGAGGGAGTACCCCACCAGCCAGTAGTTAAGTATGTTGTAACTAAGGAGCGTATTGCTCAGAAGCTGGCTGACGTCGCTGAAACCCGTCACGGCCATATCCTGTGAACCGCCGTGGCCGGGGAGATCGAGATACAACTGCGGGTAGTCGGGCAGCTGCGCCCCTACCCTCTGCCATTCACGGTGATCGCCGGAAAAACCGTGCAGGAACACCAGCCAGGGGAGGCCTGGTTTTCCGGCGCGCATTTCCCCGGCGAGGATCATAGATGGCTCACCTGGGCGAGGAGGTTTTGCAGCTTCTGCGCGCCGTCGGAATCGTTGACCACCAGCTCAATCAGCGTGGCGCCCGGCTGTTTCCAGGCGCGGCTCATGGCCTCATCCAGCTCCGCCCAGCTTTGCGGGCGGCGGTATTTGAGGCTAAACATTGCCGCGGCGTGCTCGAACTGCACGTTTTGCGGCATGAGGTAGAAACGCTCGCGCTCGCTTTGCGGCGTCGGCAGCAGGGAGAAAATCTGCCCGCCGTTATTGTTGACCACAATCAGCACGAACGGTGCGGAGACCTGGCGCAGCAATGCCAGCGCGTTGAGGTCATACAGGGCCGATAAATCCCCGACAATCGCCAGCGTCGATTTGGTGCTCGCGCGCTGCACGCCCGCCGCGGTGGAGATCAAACCGTCGATCCCGCTCGCGCCACGGTTGCTGTAGACCGGATACCCGGCAGGCAGTTTTGCCAGGGCATCAATCAGACGCACCACCAGGCTGTTGCCGACAAACAGCTGGCCCTGCTCCGGGAGATACTGGCGGACGCGGTGCGCCAGCTCAGCCTCGCCAAAACCTTCGCACTGCTGCGAGGTTAACTCCCAGGCCTGGCGCGACAGCGTCGGGATATCCATCGCCCACGGCTGGCGTTTTTCTGCCGGATGGGCGTCCAGCCAGTCATCGATGTTGCTGACCAGACGACGCCCGCGATGGTGCGCCGGATCCAGGCGTCCTTCCAGCGGGTCCACCAGCCAGTACTCTTCCGGCTCGCAGGTGGTTTGCCATTGCAGTACGCGCTTACCCGTGAGGCTCGATCCCAGCTGGACCACGATTTGTGCCTGCGACAGCTCTGTCACAGCTTTGGCGTTACTCAGCCAGAGGTCGGCGCAGGGCAGCGGCTGTCCGGTTTGCGAAAGCACGTCGCCAATCAGCGGCCAGCCGAGGGTTTGCGCCCACTCCGCCACCCGTTTGCCCTCGGCGGCGGTCATGCGGCCGGCAAGGACCACGCCGCGCTTTTGTCGCCAGAAGAACCAATCGCGCTGTTTTGCGCTGTCGAGATGGGTCTGAGCGCGCAGCCAGGGTTTGTCGCTGCGCCACCAGTTACCGAGGGTTTGCTGCCACTCCACGCCGGTGTCGTCCATTTCACCATACAGCGGTTCGGCGAACGGACAGTTGATGTGCAGCGCACCGCTGTGCAGCGATCCCAGCGCATGATCAATCGTCGAGACCAGCCAGCTGGCGGGGATATCTTGTGTCGGACGCGGAAGCGCGATGGACTGGGACGGATGAGAGGCAAAAATGCCCGGCTGGCGAATCGCCTGATTAGCGCCGCAGTCAATCAGTTCCGGCGGACGGTCGGCAGTGAGCAGAATCAGCTTTTCGCCCGTCAGCCCGGCTTCAATCAGGGCCGGATAGAGGTTCGCGACCGCCGTACCGGACGTCACAATCACCGCCACGGGCGCCTGGCTGACTTTTGCCAGCCCAAGGGCCAGATGGCCAAGACCGCGCTCATCAAAATGGGTGTGATGAATAAACGCCCGGTTTTCTGCCGCCGCGAGCGTCAGCGGCGTAGAACGTGAGCCCGGCGCAATACACACATGCCTGACGCCATGGCGAGTCAGGGCTTCGAGGATCACCGCCGCCCAGCGTCGGTTAAAAGAACTTACTGACATGAAATTGTCCGGTATCAATATTGAGACACAGTATAAATAATAGAGAGTGATTGAATTTTGATATGAATCGGGATTGCGCGACTCAGTATTAATCCATAAGGAGCAGTGTTCTCAGCCCTGCGGCTTTGTTCTCTATCTCCTGCCACTCCTCCTCGGGAACGGACCCACTGACAATCCCTGCCCCGGCATAAAGCCTGACTGCTGAATCACTGACGCGCGCGCTGCGAAGCGCCACGCAAAATTCACTTTGTGCCAGCGACAAATAGCCCGCCGAACCGGCATACCATTCCCGGTCGAAGGGTTCAAAGGTCTGGATAAAGTCGTGCGCCGACTGGCGCGGCAAACCGGCGACGGCGGCCGTCGGCTGTAACAGCAGCAAACACTGCTCGTCGTCCGCGTCGTGTAATTCGGTCCAGATACAGCGGCGCAGGTGTTGCACCTTGCGCAGCCGGACGATTTGCGCCGGGAGCACCTCCAGCGCCTGAGTATGGCGTTGCAACCGCTGGCAGATATCTTCCACCACCAGCATGTTTTCGCGCTGGTTTTTGTCGTCCGCCAGCAGCCACTCGCCCAGACGTTGGGCCTGAGCGTCGTCGGGATGGCTGGCGACCGTACCGGCCAGCGCTTCGGTGCGCAGATGCGTGCCGCGCCGACGCCACAGGCGCTCCGGCGAGGAGCCCATAAACGCGCTGTGGGCGTCGAACACCATGCAGAAATGGAAGCAGTTGAGATTCAGACGGCGGCTGGCGGCCATCAGGGCGATGGCGTTCACGCCGCGGTCGAAGTGCAGATCGGTCGCGCGGGCCAGCACCACTTTATCGAATGCGCCACGCTCGATGGTGTCGGTGGCCTGCGAAACCAGCCGCAGCCACTCCGGCTTTTCAGGCAGATGCGTTTCGCGCACTTTGTGCATCGCGAGGGCAGTAATGGGTTTGCTCTGACTGAGCTGTTGCAGGAAGGCGCTGGCCTGTTGCGCGTCGTCCTGAAGCGAATGGTCGCTCGCCAGGTTCAGGCGCAGCGTCGCCCCACCGCCCAAACGCTGCCATAACAGACGCGGCAGGAACAGATGGCTCTTTTCAGGACTAAAAGCGTTCAGCCCGCAAATACGGGTATCGTCAGGAAGCGAATGGGTCTTGAGAAACTGGCGGGCGAGCGCGAGTGAGGAGAAGTGTTGCACTGCGCCGAGGGCGGCGAGCTCTTCTTCGCCGCTACGCTGCTGCCAGTAAAACTGGGGATAAGATGCCTGAGCGCCCAGCCAGGCCAGGGGATCGAAGGCATCGTTTAACGGGAAAGCAATGTCGATATGGCGTACGCCGGGGGTTGCCGGAAAGTCTTGCGCCAGAAAGCTGCAAAGACGTTCCATCGCGACTGAAATCGAATGCACGCTGACCTCTCCCTGTTAAAACCTCACATTATACGGGGTACTTAGCCGAAAAAGCAGTACCCACGTTTAGGGAGGGGTCACCGTTTGTGCGCAGAATCAGCGGCGAGAGAGCAGAAGCCCCAGCACCAGGCCGACGGCCGCCCCTGCGCCAATGCCCTGCCACGGTTTTTCGTGCACGTAATCATCGGCGCGATAAACCGCTTTTTTGGCGCGATAATAGTAATTATCGGACGCGTTGCTGACGCGGTGTTTCACCTCTTCCAGCGCCCGTTCAGCGCGCGCTTTCAGCTCAATGTACTTTTGGTCAGCCGGATCGCCCGATGAGCGCAGCACTTCTTCCAGCGTTTCGCTTAGCAGCGCCAGGTCGTCGTCGATACGGGAATCCCAGGATTGAAATGACATATCTTTCTCCATGTGAGTGCATCAGTCCCTAACTATAGACAACGACAGCGTATTACGCCTGTTTCGCTTCCCTTGCCATGCCGATGTGGGGAATGCCGTCTTCGTCATACACGTCCGTGACCGGGGCAAAACCAAAGTGGGCGTAGAAGGGTTGCAGATGCGCCTGAGCGCCGAGGTATAACGCCTTGTCTGGCCACTGTTTTTCGCAAGATTTCAGCGTTTGCTCCATCAGCGCATAGCCAAGTTTTTCCCCGCGTGCATTACTGCTGATAATTACGCGGCCAATGACGACCGGTTCATAATCCTCTTCGCTTTTCAGAATCCTCGCATACGCCACCAGCTCGTCATCTTTCCAGCCGAGGATATGGCGGTTCTCGCCCACCAGGTCATCGCCGTCGATATCCTGATACGGGCAGGTTTGTTCCACGACAAACACTTCGCAGCGCAGTTTAAGCAGCGCGTAGAGGGCGGAAACGGTCAGTTCACTATGATGTAAATCTTGCCACTGGATCATGTCAGGCTCCTTATTGGATTTCATCCCGTTATACTAAACACTTCTCGTGAGTCATAGAGTTTGATGATGTTATGGAACTGATTTTTCTCGGTACGTCTGCCGGTGTGCCAACCCGATCACGAAACGTGACGGCAATATTGCTCGATTTGCAGCACCCGACGCACGCGGGCTTATGGCTTTTCGACTGTGGTGAAGGGACGCAGCATCAGCTGCTACGCACCGCGTATCACCCCGGCAAGCTGGACAAAATTTTTATCACCCATCTGCACGGCGATCATCTGTTTGGCCTGCCAGGGCTGCTGTGCAGCCGCTCAATGGCCGGGAACGCTAACCCGCTGACGATTTACGGCCCGGCGGGGATTCAGGAATTTGTCGAAACCACCCTGCGCCTGAGCGGGTCGTGGACCGATTACCCGCTGGAGGTGGTTGAAATTACCGAGGGGGTGGTCTTTGAAGACCCACGCTATAGGGTGACGGCGCAGCCGCTGAATCATCCGGTGGAGTGCTATGGCTATCGCGTGGATGAGCACGACAAGCCCGGTGCACTGGACGCTGCAGCGCTGATTGCCGACGGCATCAAACCGGGGCCACTGTTCCAGCAGCTGAAAAACGGCGAAACCGTTACCCTGGATGACGGGCGCGTGGTTAACGGTCAGGATTATCTCGCATCCCCCATTCCCGGCAAAAAAGTGGCGATCTTTGGCGATACGGCACCCTGTCCGCAGGCGCTGCTTCTGGCACAGGGCGTGGATGTGCTGATTCACGAGGCGACGCTTGAAGCAGCAATGGAAGAGAAAGCCAACAGCCGTGGGCATAGCTCTACCCGTCAGGCGGCGGCCCTGGCGCGGGATGCAGGCGTGAAGAAATTGATCGTCACCCACGTCAGCTCCCGCTACGACGCCGAGGGCTGCGCGGCGCTGCTCGCGGAGTGCCGGGAGGTATTCGCAGAGTGCGAGCTGGCCCACGATTTCTGGCAGGTTTGCGTTTAGCCCTTCACTTTTCCCTCAGCGTGCCGATAACGATTAAAAGGCAAGCATTTCATTTGAGGGCACCATGGATAATTACCAACAAGATATTGATGACAGGGCGAATCTCACCCTGTCGAACCGGTTTGAACTGTTACTGTTCCGTCTCGGGACCTCAATGAATGAGAACAAGTCTGAACTGTTTGGCATCAACGTTTTTAAGCTGCGCGAAATTGTGCCGATGCCGGAATTCACTAAACCTGCGGGTATGAAATCCCCGCTAATGGGGATGGTGAATATCCGCGATCAGGTGATCCCGGTGATCGATCTGGCGGCAGTCGCAGGCTGTACCCCCACAACCGGTCTGAATATTCTGCTGATTACCGAGTACGCCCGCAGCGTGCAGGCGTTTGCCGTGGAGTCGGTCGACAATATTATGCGTCTGGACTGGAAGCAGGTGCATGCGGCGGAAACCGCCGTCAGCGGGCGCTACATTACCAGCATCGCCAGCCTGGATGAGGGCAGCGATTCGAACAATCTGGCGATGGTGCTGGACGTTGAGCAGGTCTTATATGACATCACGCCAGCGAACCACGAAATGCACGCCACGGATTTGAAAATCAGCAAGTTCAACATCAAGCCAGGTGCGGTGGCGATTGTGGCGGAAGACTCTAAAGTCGCTCGCTCGATGCTGGAAAAAGGGCTGGAGGCGATGAATATCCCGGCACAGCTGTTTATCACCGGCAAAACAGCCTGGGAAAAAATTGGTGAACTGGCGGCGCAGGCTCAGGCCGAAGGCGTGCCGATTACCGATAAGATCGCGCTGGTGCTGACTGACCTCGAAATGCCAGAGATGGACGGATTTACGCTGACGCGCAAAATCAAGACCGATGAATTCCTCAAGCACATTCCGGTGGTGATCCACTCTTCCCTGTCCGGGAACGCCAACGAAGACCATATTCGTAAGGTGAAGGCCGACGGGTATGTGGCGAAGTTTGAGATTAACGAGCTGTCATCGGTGATCGAGGAAGTGCTGGATCGTTCGATGAAGAAGATTGAAGGGCCGTTGATCAGTCGTAAACAGCTGGCGTAAGCCTTGTGCCGGGTGGCGGCTGCGCCTTACCCGGCCTACAGATCATGACATTTTTGTAGGCCGGGTAAGCGAAGCGCCACCCGGCAATAAAAAAACCCGCCGAAGCGGGTTTTTTTTTGTCTGCCACCTGTTACATCAGCGGCATCGCATGCTGCACCAGGGTGATCAGCGGCTGCGGGTAGATACCGAAGATCAGCACCAGCAGCGCGGAGATCAGCACCACAATACCGCCGGCGCTGTACTGCCAGTTGGTAGGCGCATCGCGGTTCAGCTGCTGCGGCGCGTTCAGGTACAGACTCACGGCGACACGCAGGTAGTAGTACAGACCGATGGCGGAACCGATAACCACCGCCGCGGTCAGCCACCACAGACCCGCCTGCACACCGACGGCCAGCACGTAGAACTTACCGATAAAGCCGAGCGTCATCGGGATACCCGCCAGAGACAGCATCATCACGGTCATCACTGCGGACAGAATCGGACGGTGCCAGAACAGACCACGGTAGGAGTACAGTGAATCTGCATCCGGGCCACGGTACGGGCTGGACATCAGACTCACCACGCCGAACGCGCCGAGGCTGCTGAACAGGTAACCGGCCAGGTAAACTCCGACGGTTTCCATCGACATCGAACCGCTCTGCAGCGCAATCAGCGCCACCAGCAGATAGCCCAGGTGAGAGATAGACGAGTAACCCAGCAGACGCTTGATGTTGGTCTGGCTCAACGCCATCAGGTTACCGAAGATGATCGAGGCGAAGGCGATAATGCCCAGCACCACGCGCACCGCTTCGCTGTCGCCAACCGGCGCGTACAGGAACAGACGCATCACCACGCCGAAGATAGCGATTTTGCTCGCCGTCGCCAGGAAGGTGGAAACCGGAGCCGGAGCCCCCTGATACACGTCTGGCGTCCACAGGTGGAACGGAACCAGAGAGAGTTTAAAGCCGAGGCCAACAATCATCATGCCCAGACCCGCCAGCAGCAGCGGTTCGTGCAGCATGTTGTCGCCGAGGCTCTTGCCGAGCGCCAGGAAAGAGAGGTTACCGGACTGCGCATACAGCAGCGCCATACCGAACAGCAGGAATGACGAGGCCGCAGCAGACAGGATCATGTACTTGATAGCAGCTTCCAGAGAGCGCTTCTGACGGAACGCATAACCAATCAGGCCGAACAGCGGGAGAGAGATCAACTCAATACCGAGGAACAGGGCCGCGAGGTGGTTAGCGTTCGCCAGCAGGATCCCGCCGAGAGCGGCAATCAGAACCAGCAGGTAAAACTCTTCTTTGTTGTCGTTGTAGCCTTCAAGCCACGGGTAGGCAAAGGTACAGGTCGCGAGGCTCGCCAGCAGGACCAGCCCGGTGTACAGCATCGCAAAACCGTCAACGCGCATCAGCGGGGTGACATCCATCGCGCCCGCCTGGCCAACAAACCAGAGGGAGACTAACGCAGCGTTCAGACCCAAAACCGACAGCGTGGCATTCAGGAAGTGATTGCGTCGCCACGCAATGGAGAGCATCACAACCACCACCGTCAATCCGACGATCAGCAGCGGTAGCAGCGCGATCAGTTGTTGTGGAGTTATTGTCATGGCGAATTACAGCCTTGTATTAGAAGCAGAATTAACAAACCACTGCTGGATGTTACCCATCGCGGAATGCGAAGTATCCAGAATCGGCTGCGGATAGAAGCCCAGCAGCACCAGCAGTACGACCAGCAACAGAACGAGGAACAGTTCGCGCGGCGACATCCCCGGCAGCTCTTGCTCCGCGATTTGGCTCTTCGCTTTACCGAAGTAAGCGCGATGCAGCATCGCCAGCGAGTAAACGGACGCGAAGACCAGGCCAAACGTGGAGACCACGGTAATCACCGGAACCACTTTGAAGCTGCCGAACAGAATCATGAATTCGCCGACAAAGTTACCGGTGCCCGGCATCCCCAGCGTCGCGACTGCGAAGAACATCGACAGAGCTGGCAGCCACTTAATTTTGCTCCACAGACCGCCCATCATGCGCATGTCACGGGTATGCAGACGTTCGTACAACTGACCGCAGAGGATGAAGAGACCCGCCGCAGAAAGACCGTGAGCAATCATCTGAATCACCGCGCCCTGGTACGCCAGCTGGCTGCCGGTGTAGATGGCAATCAGCACGAAGCCCATATGGGAAACGGAGGTGTACGCGATAAGACGTTTGATGTCGTACTGCGTGAATGCCATCCATGCGCCGTAGAAGATACCGATCACACCGAGCCACATCGCAATAGGCGCGAACTCAGCGGAGGCGTTCGGGAACAGCGGCAGCGCAAAGCGCAGCAGACCGTAGGCCGCGGTTTTCAGCAAGATCCCCGCCAGGTCAACGGAACCTGCCGTTGGTGCCTGGGAGTGCGCGTCTGGCAGCCAGCCGTGCAGCGGAACCACCGGCATTTTCACCGCAAACGCGATGAAGAAGCCCAGCATCAGCAGGTATTCCACGCCGTGAGACATTGGCGTTTTCAGCAGCGCTTCGTAGTTGAAGGTCCAGACGCCGGTCGCGTTGTAGTGCACGAACACCAGGCCCAGGATCGCAATCAACATCACCAGACCACTCGCCTGGGTGTAGATGAAGAACTTGGTTGCCGCCGTGATACGCGTTTTACCGTCGGATGCCTTATGGCCCCACAGCGCGATCAGGAAGTACATCGGCACCAGCATCATTTCCCAGAAGAAGAAGAACAGGAACATGTCGATGGCAAGGAACACGCCGATCACGCCGCCCAGGATCCACATCAGGTTCAGGTGGAAGAATCCCTGGTATTTTTGAATCTCATTCCAGGAACACAGTACCGCCAGAACGCCGAGCAGGCCGGTCAGCACCACCATCAGCAGCGACAGGCCGTCGAGCGCGAGGTGGATCGTGATACCAAAGCGCGGTATCCACGGCAGGATAAATTCAGACTGCCACTGCGGGATGCCCGCAGACTGGGTCAGTGAATAGCCGCCCTGCAACCAGAGTTGCAGACCAAGTGCAAGCGTCAATCCCATGGTGATCAGCGCAATCCAGCGCGGCATCTTCACGCCAAAGCGTTCGGTCTGCCAGCACAGGAACCCACCAATGAAGGGAATTAATATTAGCCAGGGTAGTAACATGGCGATTTTTATTCCTTTTTAAGGCCCCAGCCGGGGCCGATGTTCAACGAATTCTCACGGAAAATTCAGTTCGGATGGGGTTTGTTGTGTCGGGTGGGGCTTACGCTTACCCGACCTACGGTTTTGTAGGCCCGGTAAGCGCAGCGCCACCGGGCAAACCCCATCTCAAATCAACGCAACACCATCAGCAGCGCCAGCACGACAACCGCACCAATGCTCATCGAAGCCACATACCAGCGCAAATAACCGTTCTCGCTTAACAGCAGGCCTTTACCTGCGAAGCGGGACAGCACCGCCGGGATGTTCATCATGGAGTTCATCGGATCGCGTTTCAGCAGCCACGCAATGCCGAGGAATGGCTTAACGAAGATCATGTCGTACAGCCAGTCGAAGCCCCACGCGTTGTACCACCAGGTGCCCAGCAGACGGCCCGGCGCACTGTTAGCGACCGCAGTCACCAGCGTACGTTTGCCCAGCCACAGCCATGCAGCGATCAGGATGCCCGCGATAGCGACCACACCCGAGGTGATTTCAAGCGTCAGAACGCGACCGTGCTCAAGCTCGGTGGTATCCGGCAGTACGCCCTGCAGCGGTGGCACAATCATCGCACCAACGAAGGTAGACAGGACCAGCAGAACCAGCAGCGGCAGGTGGTGGGTAATCCCCTTCCCTGCGTGAGCGTGAATTTGTTCTTTACCGTGGAACACGATGAAAATCATTCGGAAGGTATACAGGGAGGTCATGAATGCACCGACCAGACCTGCCACCATCAGATTGATATGACCATTTGCCATGGCACCCGCAAGGATTTCGTCCTTACTGAAGAAGCCCGCGGTGATAATCGGCAGAGCCGACAGCGCCGCGCCGCCCACCAGGAAGCAGATATAAACCAGTGGAATAGATTTGCGCAGACCGCCCATCTTGAAGATGTTCTGCTCGTGGTGGCACGCCAGAATGACGGAGCCGGACGAGAGGAACAGCAGCGCTTTAAAGAACGCGTGCGTCATCAGATGGAAAATCGCCGCGTCCCATGCCTGTACGCCGAGCGCCAGGAACATGTAGCCAATCTGGCTCATGGTGGAGTAAGCGAGAACGCGTTTGATGTCCGTCTGAACCAGCGCGGCAAAGCCCGCCAGAACCAGCGTCACTGCGCCCACGATACCGACCAGGTGCAGGATTTCCGGAGTCATCAGGAACAGACCATGGGTACGCGCAATCAGGTAAACACCAGCGGTTACCATGGTCGCGGCGTGGATCAGCGCGGAGACAGGCGTTGGGCCTGCCATCGCGTCCGCAAGCCAGGTCTGCAACGGCAGCTGCGCGGATTTACCCACGGCACCACCGAGCAGCATCAGCGTTGCCCACGTCAGCATGTTGTTGCCTGCTTCGAAGTGAGCCGGCGCCAGTTCTACCATTTCGCGGAAGTTCAGCGTGCCCAGTTCGTTGTAAAGAATGAACAGCGCGAAAGCGAGGAACACGTCACCCACACGGGTCACGACGAACGCTTTCATGGCCGCTGCGCCATTCTTCGGATCGGTGTAGTAGAAACCGATCAGCAGGTAAGAGCAGAGACCCACGCCTTCCCAGCCGAGATACATCAGCAGCAGGTTATCACCCAGCACCAGAACCACCATGCTGGCGATAAACAGGTTGGTGTAGGCGAAGAAGCGGGAGTAACCCTCTTCACCGCGCATATACCAGGAGGCGAACATGTGGATCAGGAAGCCCACACCGGTCACCACGGAGAGCATGGTCAGAGAGAGACCATCCAGCACCAGGCTGAAACCGATGTTGAAATCACCGACCGACATCCAGGTCCACAGCGGCAGGGTGAACGCCTGCTTGCCGTTGTTAAAGAAGTCAATACCGGCATAGGCGGTGACCAGCGCCGCCAGGCCGATAGAGCCAATGCCCACGGTCGCGGACAGATTTTCCGACCAGCGGCCGCGGGAGAATGCCAGCAGCACAAAGCCGATCAACGGAAAGATAATGGTTAAGGCAAGCATGTTCATCCACGCAACTCACTTACTGAATCGATGTTCAGGTTCTGGCGGCGACGATGGAGCTGCAGCAACAGCGCCAGGCCAATACTCGCTTCAGCAGCCGCAAGGCTGATGGCGAGAATGTACATTACCTGACCATCGGTCTGGCCCCAGTAGCTACCGGCGACCACAAAGGCCAGCGCGGAAGCGTTGATCATGATTTCCAGACCGATCAGCATAAACAGCAGATTGCGGCGGATAACCAGACCGGTTAAGCCCAGAACGAACAAAATCGCGGCGAGGATCAGTCCATGTGTTAAGGGGATCATGCGCGCTCCTCCGTTTTTCTTTTCGCGCTGTCATTCGCACGGTTGCTCAGCACTTCACCCGGACGCTCTTCGCGACCAACGTGGAAGGCCACAACCAGACCCGCCAGCAGCAGCATCGACGCCAGTTCAACGGCCAGAACGTACGGGCCAAACAGCGTGATACCAACCGCTTTCGCGCTGATCGGCGTACCGTCGATGCCCTGATCGTTCACGCCAAGAATTGCGTAAACGATCACCGCCAGCATGATGGCCGACAGAATCGCCGGGCCAATCCACACCTGCGGTTTTAACCACTGACGTTCTTGTTCAATTTCAGAGCCGCCCAGGTTCAGCATCATCACCACGAAGACGAACAGAACCATGATGGCCCCGGCGTAGACGATGATTTCCAGTGCGCCCGCAAAGTGGGCACCCAGCGAGAAGAACACGCCGGAAATAGCCAGCAGCGAGATGATCAGATACAGCAACGCATGCACCGGATTGGTGTGCGTGATCACGCGCAGCGTGGCCAGGATGGCGATAAGGCCACAGATATAAAAAGCGAATTCCATTGCCCTCTCCTTACGGTAACAGGCTCTTGACGTCGATAGGCTTAGCTTCGTTCTCTGCTTCGCCCTTATCTTTGCCGTCGATTGCCATACCCGCCATCCGGTAGAAGTTATATTCCGGGTATTTGCCCGGACCGGAAATCAGCAGATCCTCTTTCTCGTACACCAGGTCCTGACGCTTGTACTCACCCAGTTCGAAATCTGGAGTCAGCTGAATCGCCGTGGTTGGGCACGCTTCTTCACACAGACCACAGAAGATGCAGCGTGAGAAGTTGATGCGGAAGAACTCAGGGTACCAGCGGCCGTCTTTGGTCTCTGCTTTCTGCAAAGAGATACAGCCGACCGGACAGGCTACCGCACACAGGTTACAGGCAACGCAGCGCTCAGAGCCGTCCGGATCGCGGGTCAGCACGATACGGCCACGGTAGCGCGGCGGCAGATATACCGGCTCTTCCGGATACATCTGGGTTTCGCGTTTTGCAAACGCGTGCAGGCCGATCATCCAGATACTGCGAAGCTGGGTGCCGGTGCCTACCAATAATTCTTTTAAGGTCATGTTCTAAAGCCCCTTATGGCTGCTGCCAGAGAATGACAGCCGCCGTTACCAACAAGTTGACGAGCGTCAGCGGCAGGCACACTTTCCAGCCGAAGGACATTACCTGGTCATAACGCGGACGCGGTAAAGACGCACGAATCAAAATGAACATCATCATGAAGAACGCGGTTTTCAGCGCGAACCAGATGAACGGCGGTAAGAACGGGCCATGCCAGCCACCAAAGAACAGCGTAACCATCAACGCGGAAATGGTGACGATACCGATGTACTCGCCCACGAAGAACAGACCGAACTTCATGCCGGAATATTCAATGTGGTAACCGTCGGCCAGTTCCTGTTCGGCTTCTGGCTGGTCAAACGGGTGACGGTGACACACCGCCACGCCCGCGATAGCAAAGGTGACAAAACCAAAGAACTGCGGAATGACGTTCCAGATATCAGCCTGGTTGTTGACGATGTCGGTCATGTTAAATGAACCGGCCTGCGCCACCACGCCCATCAGGGAAAGACCGAGGAACACTTCGTAGCTCAGGGTCTGCGCAGACGCACGCATCGCACCCAGCAGGGAGTATTTGTTGTTACTCGACCAGCCCGCGAACAGGACCGCGTAAACCGCCAGGCCTGCCATCATCAGGAAGAACAGGATCCCGATGTTCAGGTCCGCCACCACCCAGGTCGGACTGACCGGGACGATAGCAAAGGCCAGCAGCAGCGAGGTAAAGGCGATCATCGGTGCCAGGGTAAAGATGACGCGGTCCGAGAATTTCGGGATCCAGTCTTCTTTAAAGAACATCTTGATCATGTCCGCGACCAGCTGGAGTGAACCACCCCAGCCCACGCGGTTCGGTCCGTAACGGTTCTGGAACAGACCGAGCAGACGACGTTCACCAAAGCTCATGAACGCGCCGCAGGTGACAACCACCAGCAGAATGACCACCGCCTTGAGAATGCTTAACAGAATTTCGATGAGATCCGGCGTTAACCAACTCATGCTTGTGCCTCCTGCAGATTATCAAGACGCGCGCCCGCCAGCACCGGAGCGATACCCGGCAGACCCATCGGCAGACCCACCTGCCCTGCTGTCAGACCTTCGGCGATCACCAGCGGCAGACTGATGGTCTGGCCTTCATAGCTAAAGGAGACCTGGCTACCCGCGTTGACGCCAAGCTTCGCGGCATCCGCCGGATTGAGCTTGATGTAAGGCTGCGGCATGCGCGTCTGGAACACCGGAGAGCGCTGGGACATCTCGTCACTACCAAACAGATGGTAGTAAGGCGCGATACGCCAGTTGCCTTCCTGCGCTTCGAAACGAGCCGGAACGGTCGTGAAGTACTCCAGACCCGTTTCGCTCGCTTCAATCAAACGAACACCTGGATCGCCGTGGCGCAGAGAACCGCCCACTTCAGCCTGGAACTTGTTCCATGCCTGCGGGGAGTTCCAGCCCGGTGCCCATGCGAACGGAATCTGAGAACGCGGTGCAGACGGCTGGTTGTTCCCTTCCATGGAGAAGGCGAACATGGTGTCTTTATCCTGCGGCTGACGCGGTTCGTGCACGCTGATATTCGCGCGCATCGCCGTACGGCCACTGTAACGGTGCGGTTCACGCGCCAGTTTCTGGCCGCGAATGCGGAAGCTCGCGTCCGGCGCGGCATCTTTGATGCCTGCCAGCTGCGGCAGTTTTGCCACAACGGCGTCGATCACATCATCGAGCTGCGTCCAGTCCACCTGACGGTTTTCCACGGTGCTGTGCAGAGAGTGCAGCCAGCGCCAGCTTTCCAGCATCAGGGTGTTCGCGTCGTAGTAAGACGGGTCATAAACCTGGAAGAAACGCTGTGCGCGGCCTTCGTTGTTGATAACCGTCCCGTCGCTTTCGGCGAAGCTTGCTGCCGACAGCACCAGGTGCGCTTTGTCCATAATCGCCGTGCGCTGATGGTCAATTACCATCACCAGCGGCGCTTTTGACAGAGCTGCATCCACGCGAGCGGCAGAAGCATGACGATGCAGGTCGTTCTCAAGGACGATCACACCGTCAGCCGCACCCGATTCGAGTTCGCTCAACGCCGCTTCCAGAGAACCGCCGCCAATCAAGCCCAGACCGACGCTGTTGACTGCGCGCGCAATCATGGTCACGCCCACGTCCGCCCCGCGCCCTTTCAGCGCTTTCGCGACGTTTGCCGCAGCCTGAATCACGTCCGGGCTACCGGCGTTGGTACCGGAAATAATCAGAGGTTTCTTCGCGCCGGCCAGAGCCTGCACGATCACGTCGATCTTGTTCTGCAGGTCACGATCCAGGCCTTCGACGGCCGGAGCACTGTTATCCAGCGCGTGAGCAATGGCAAAACCGAGACGCGCCTGGTCTTCTACCGGTGCGCGATAGGTCCACGCCGCGATGTCGTCCAGACGGGTGTTGTCGACGTTAGTGACAAACAGCGGATGCTTGGCGCGCTGGCCGATGTTGAGGATCGCCGCAATCTGCCAGTCAGCCACTTTCTGGGCCGCTGCCATTTCACGTGCTTTACCTTTCACCGCCTGACGAACCGCCAGCGCAACGCGTGCACCGGTCTGCGTCAGATCTTCGCCCAGCACCAGCACCGCGTCATAGGATTCGATTTCGCGCAGCGCAGGAGTACGGATACCGCCTTCGCGCAGCACTTTCAGCACCAGCTCCAGACGTTCCTGCTCGCCGTGGGCGATACCGGTGTAGAAGTTATCCGCACCCACCAGCTCACGCAGCGCAAAGTTGCTTTCGACGCTGGCACGCGGGGAGCCGATACCGATCACTTTCTTCGACTGGCGCAGAATATCTGCCGCGCCCTGCATCGCTTGTTCAGCGTTGAGGGTGATCAGATCGTCGCCACGGCGCTGAACCGGCTGACGCGGACGGTCTTTCAGGTTCACATAGCCATAGCCGAAACGACCACGGTCGCAGAGGAAGTAGTGGTTAACGGTACCGTTGTAACGGTTTTCGATACGACGCAGTTCACCGTAGCGCTCGCCCGGGCTGGTGTTACAGCCGAGGGAACACTGCTGGCAGATGCTTGGCGCAAACTGCATGTCCCACTTACGGTTATAACGCTCGGAGTGCGTTTTATCGGTGAATACGCCGGTCGGGCAGATTTCTACCAGGTTACCGGAGAATTCGCTTTCAAGCGTTCCGTCTTCCGGACGACCGAAGTAGACGTTGTCATGTGCGCCATACACGCCCAGATCCTGACCGTCTGCGTAATCTTTGTAGTAACGCACGCAGCGGTAGCAGGCGATGCAGCGGTTCATTTCGTGAGAGATGAACGGCCCCAGATCCTGGTTGCGGTGAGTACGTTTGGTAAAGCGATAGCGACGGAAGCTATGACCTGTCATCACGGTCATATCCTGAAGGTGGCAGTTACCGCCCTCTTCACAGACCGGACAGTCGTGCGGGTGGTTGGTCATCAACCATTCCACGACGCTCTCACGGAACTGTTTCGCTTCTTCGTCTTCAATCGAAATAAAGGTGCCTTCGGTCGCTGGTGTCATACAGGACATGACCAGGCGTCCACGCGTGTCTTCCGCGTTTTGGTATTGCTTCACCGCACACTGGCGGCAAGCACCGACGCTGCCCAGCGCCGGATGCCAGCAAAAATACGGAATATCAAGGCCGAGAGACAGACAAGCTTCTAGCAGGTTGTCGGCCCCGTTGACCTCGTATTCTTTGCCGTCTACATGAATCGTAGCCATTAGCATGCTTCCAGTTGGCTCAGTCAGAGACTGAGCGTTAATCAAAATTCAGTATCGCTACCAGCGCGCTTTCAGCAGGTTCGGCTGAATACCGTTAATCAAATGGGTATTGCTGAACTGCTGCTTGATGCCCGCTTCGAATTCGTCGCGGAAATATTTAATCGCGCTTTGCAATGGCTCAACGGCACCTGGTGCGTGGGCACAGAAGGTTTTGCCCGGACCGAGGAATCGACACAGTTGCTCAAGTGTCTCGATGTCGCCAGGCTGGCCTTCGCCGCGCTCGATGGCGCGCAGGATCTTCACGCTCCACGGTAAACCGTCACGGCATGGCGTACACCAGCCGCAGGATTCGCGGGCGAAGAACTCTTCCAGGTTACGCACCAGCGACACCATGCCAATTTCATGGTCAACGGCCATCGCCAGCGCCGTACCCAGACGGCTGCCTGCTTTACCAATGCTTTCGAATTCCATTGGCAGGTCGAGGTGCGCTTCAGTCAGGAAGTCTGTCCCCGCGCCGCCCGGCTGCCAGGCTTTGAATTTCAGGCCATCGCGCATACCGCCCGCATAGTCTTCGAGGATTTCGCGTGCGGTGGTCCCGAACGGCAGCTCCCACAGACCCGGATTTTTAACGCGACCGGAGAAGCCCATCAGCTTGGTGCCAGCGTCTTTACTGGTCGAGATGTTCTGATACCACTCCACGCCGTTGGCGAGGATAGCCGGAACGTTACACAGGGTTTCGACGTTGTTGACACAGGTCGGTTTACCCCACACGCCGGAGCTTGCCGGGAACGGAGGCTTGGAGCGCGGGTTCGCGCGGCGGCCTTCGAGGGAGTTGATCAGCGCGGTCTCTTCACCACAGATGTAACGCCCTGCCCCGGTGTGCACGAACAGCTCGAAGTCAAAACCGGTGCCGAGAATGTTTTTGCCAAGCAAGCCCGCTTCGGTCGCTTCCGCGATGGCACGACGCAGGTTTTCTGCCGCTTCAATGTATTCGCCGCGCAGGAAGATGTAGCCACGGTAGGCTTTCAGCGCGAACGCGGAGATCAGCATGCCTTCCACCAGCAGGTGCGGCAGCTGTTCCATCAGCAGGCGGTCTTTATAGGTGCCCGGCTCCATTTCATCGGCGTTACACAGCAGGTAACGGATATTCATGGATTCGTCTTTCGGCATCAGGCTCCACTTCAAACCGGTGGAGAAGCCCGCGCCGCCGCGCCCTTTCAGGCCGGAGTCTTTCACCGCGTTGACGATTTCATCCGGCGCCATGCCGGAGAGCGCTTTACGTGCGCCTTCGTAGCCGTTTTTGCTCTGATATTCTTCGAGCCAGACGGGCTGTTTGTCATCGCGCAGACGCCAGGTCAGCGGATGAGTTTCAGCAGTGCGAATGACTGTTTTCATTTGTACCGCTCCAGCAGGTCAGGAATCGCTTCCGGCGTCAGATGGCTGTGAGTATCCTCATCAATCATCATGCTCGGCCCCTTGTCGCAGTTACCCAGGCAGCAGGTTGGCAGCAGCGTGAAACGACCGTCGAAAGTCGTTTGTCCTGGCTTGATGTCGAGTTTTTTCTCGAGCGCGGCCTGGATGCCCTGATAACCGGTGATATGACACACCACGCTGTCGCAGTAGCGGATCACGTGACGGCCTACCGGCTGGCGGAAGATCTGGCTGTAGAATGTTGCCACCCCTTCCACGTCGCTTGCCGGGATACCCAGCACCTCGGCGATCGCATAGATCGCGCCATCGGGTACCCAACCGCGCTGTTTCTGGACGATTTTCAGCGCTTCAATGGATGCCGCACGCGGGTCTTCGTAGTGATGCATCTCGTGCTTAATTGCCGCACGTTCTGCCGCACTCAGCTCAAAAGCCTCGGTTTGTGGTTGTTGATTCTCGTGCATAATTAGCGGTCCACATCTGACATAACAAAATCGATACTACCCAGATACACAATCAGGTCGGAGACCAGACTGCCGCGAATGGCGGACGGGATCTGCTGCAGGTGCGCAAAGCTCGGCGTACGAATACGCGTACGGTAGCTCATGGTGCTGCCGTCACTGGTCAGGTAGTAACTGTTAATACCCTTGGTCGCTTCCACCATCTGGAAGGATTCCTGGGCTGGCATGACCGGGCCCCATGAAACCTGCAGGAAGTGGGTGATCAGGGTTTCGATATGTTGCAGCGTGCGCTCTTTCGGTGGCGGCGTCGTCAGCGGGTGATCTGCTTTGAACGGGCCTTCCGGCATGTTGTTGAGGCACTGCTCAAGGATGCGCAGACTCTGGCGCAACTCTTCCACTTTCAGCATCACGCGGGTGTAGCAGTCGGATACACCGCCGCCAACCGGGACTTCGAAGTCGAAGTTTTCGTAGCCAGAGTATGGACGGGCTTTACGCACGTCGAAATCAATACCGGTTGCACGCAGGCCAGCACCGGTGGTGCCCCACTCCAGCGCTTCTTTCGCGCCGTAAGCGGCCACGCCTTTGGAACGGCCAATCAGAATGGTGTTACGCAGCGCGGCTTTCTCGTAAGAGGCCAGACGCTTCGGCATCCAGTCGAGGAATTCACGCAGCAGGCGATCCCATCCACGCGGCAGATCGTGTGCCACACCGCCGATACGGAACCAGGCCGGGTGCATACGGAAACCGGTGATGGCTTCAACCAGATCGTAGATTTTCTGACGGTCGGTAAACGCGAAGAACACCGGCGTCATCGCCCCGACGTCCTGAATGAACGTGGAGATATAGAGCAGGTGGCTGTTGATACGGAACAGTTCAGAGAGCATGACGCGGATAACATCAACGCGCTCAGGCACTTTGATACCGGCCAGTTTCTCTACGGCCAGCACGTAAGGCATTTCGTTCACGCAGCCGCCGAGGTACTCGATACGGTCGGTGTAAGGAATGTAGCTGTGCCAGGACTGGCGCTCGCCCATCTTCTCAGCACCACGGTGGTGGTAACCGACGTCAGGAACGCAGTCGACAATCTCTTCGCCGTCGAGCTGAAGAATAATACGGAATGCACCGTGCGCAGACGGGTGGTTTGGACCGAGGTTGAGGAACATGAAGTCCTCATTGTCGGTGCCACGCTTCATGCCCCAGTCTTCCGGCTTGAAGGTCAGCGCTTCCATCTCCAGATCCTGTTTGGCTTTGGTCAGCTCAAACGGGTCGAATTCGGTGGCGCGCGCCGGGTAGTCTTTACGCAGAGGGTGGCCGGTCCAGGTCTGCGGCATCATGATGCGCGTCAGGTGCGGGTGGCCATCGAAGGTCATGCCGAACATTTCCCAGGTTTCACGCTCGTACCAGTTCGCGTTCGGGAAAAGTTTGGTGATCGTCGGCAGATGCATGTCGTTTTCAGACAATGCCACCTTGAGCATGATATCCCGATTGCGGTCTATTGAGATCAGGTGGTAGAAAACGGAAAAATCCGCCGCGGGTAAACCGTGACGGTGGGTGCGCAGACGCTCATCCATGCCGTGTAAGTCAAACAGCATGACGTAAGGTTTAGGTAATTTCTTTAAGAAATCGACTGCTTCCAGCAATTGTTCACGCTTGACCCAAACAACGGGTACCCCGGTGCGGGTGGCCTGAACAGTAAAGGCATCCGGCCCAAAACGGTTGCGCAGTTCGCCGATGACCGGGTCATCGAGATGATCCCGGGTTTGCCATGCGGCATCTTGCGCGGTTAAGTCGGTCATATTGTTCACCATTGCAAATGGTCCGTGGTGACTGTTAAGCCTGGCTTCGCGCTATTTGTATAGTGATATGCGAAGGTTTTTCTCCAGGCCTACAGGCGCAAATTAAATTTCGTCAGGCGTACGCAGATTGGTCACTGCAATACGTTCTCCGCGTTTACGCTCGCGCTCAGACTGCATATTGGCGCGGTACACGCCCTGGTCGCCAACCACCCAGGAAAGCGGACGGCGCTCTTTGCCGATCGACTCCTGCAGCAGCATCAGCGCCTGCATGTAAGCTTCCGGACGCGGCGGGCAGCCAGGGATGTAAACATCCACCGGGATAAACTTATCGACGCCTTGCACTACGGAATAAATGTCGTACATACCGCCCGAGTTTGCACAAGCACCCATGGAAATAACCCATTTCGGCTCGAGCATCTGGTCGTAAAGACGCTGAATGACGGGCGCCATTTTGGTGAAGCAGGTTCCCGCTACCACCATCAGGTCAGCCTGACGAGGTGATGCACGCAGTACCTCGGCACCAAAACGCGCAACGTCATGCACCGCAGTGAATGACGTCACCATTTCAACGTAGCAGCAAGAAAGACCAAAGTTGTATGGCCAGATGGAGTTCTTACGACCCCAGTTGACCATATCGTGCATGGCATGTTCGAGCTTGCCCATGTACACGCTTTTGTTGACTTCTTGCTCCAGGGGGTCGGTTACGATCTCCTGTTTTTGCAGGGGGTAACGGTCATTCTCACCGTTAGGATCTATGCGGGTGAGCGTATAATCCATCTTATTGCCTCGCTGTTACTGCTGACGATTAGAGTTACTGTTTTCCGGGTTAACCAGTTCACGGCGTGAACGCACAGGTGTCCAGTCCAGCGCGCCGATGCGCACCAGGTAAACCAGACCGGCCAGTAGCACTAAAATGAAAATTGCGGCTTCGACAAAGCCAATCCATCCACTTTCGCGGATTGAAGTTGACCATGCGAACAGGTAGAGCGCTTCAACGTCGAAGATAACGAAGAACATGGCCACCAGATAGAACTTGGCGGACAGGCGTAAGCGAGCGGTACCTACCGAATCGATACCCGATTCAAATGGGGTGTTTTTGTGCCTTGCGCGGGCGCGACCGCCCAGGAACCAGCCACCGACTAACATCAGGCAGCACAGGCCTATGGCAACGATAAGAAAGATTGCGAATGCCCAATGATGAGCGACGACTTCTGTGGATGTTGACATACTCATTGCTTACTCATCAAAAGTGATATCTACAGCTCTGCTCTTGCTGGCAGATGGACATCACATCGATTCATGGGGAGGAACAAATAACCTTACACCGACTGTCAGAAATGAGACATAGACAGCAAAATGATGTGGTTTTTTACTCCTTTCTATAACCTTTTGTCAACTTTAACAAAGGTTTCTTCACATTAAATCACATAGATCGATTCTCATTAACATTTCATGCCCTTTAACCCTGGTGGGCCGATGACTTTACGTCAACCGCATGGTGTTGAATCGTGTCCGTTTTGAAGTAAAAGAAATATTACCCCCCTATTTTGACAGGATTTGCTGCTGATTCCTCCCCCCAAATAGGAGTATTTTCTTGATCTGAGACACGCTTTTGTTAATCCAATCCAAAAAACGGCAACATTTTTGCTGGTTTTTTAACATCAGCACTGCAAACAGAATAACAAAACGCGAAACGTTTAAAAATCGAGCAAATATACTCATTACCCTGATAATTAAACACTATTTAAAATATCCCTAGAGATAATGACGATATTTTTGTCAAAAAAAAACCACTCCGCGAAAAATCCGCACGAGTGGTTCTTTTTTACACTTACAAATTGTTACGAGATTATTAGAGCCTGATCACTCAAAATCCCCTTCAACCACCAGGGAATCGCCCCCCCCTTCGGGAGTAACATTCTCGAATTGCCACGGATTGTGGTAGCTCACCATCGCTTCAAAGACGATTTTTGCCAGCTCGTTATTGCTGCCCGGGTTATGGCACAGCAGATACTCCGTGTCAGGTAATGACGGTAATCCGTCAGATTTGCCTAAAACGCGCAAATCCGGGCTCATCATCTCAACTGGGCGAGCGGTCACGCCAAGTCCCGCTTTCACCGCGGCGCGTACCGCAGGCAGCGTGGAAGCCACATAGGCTAAGCGCCACGGAATATTGGCTTCATTCAGCGCGGACAACACCATATCGCGGAACGGGCTGGGATCGTCCAGCAACACCAGCGGAATAGGCTCACCTTTTTGCAGCACATATTCCGCCGCGCAATACCAGTGCGTCGGTGACGTGCGCAGCGTCAGGCAATCAAATTGCCCAGGACGGTGCGTTGTCACAACCAGATCAACTTCATGGTCTTTCAGCATATCAATCATGAAGGCATTTCGTTTGACGCTGACATCCAGCGCAAGCTTCGGATAAACCGAACTGATGCGATTAAGTAAAAACGGCAATATCGTATCAGCGGATTCATCAGAAGCGCCTAACGTTAAAACGCCCTGAAGATTGCTAAACATTAATGACATACATGCTTCATCATTGAAGCGCAGAATCTTCCTTGCGTAACCCAGTAACTGGATCCCGTGCTCGGTTAAGAGCTTATTACGACCATGGCGTGCAAAGAGCTCTTTGCCCACCAGCTGCTCGAGTCGCTGCATTTGTTGGCTCACCGCCGACTGGGTACGGCAAACAGCGGCTGCGGCGGCGGCAAACGTATTGAGATCAGCGACCGCAACAAAGGTTCTCAGCAGATCGAGGTCGAGATTCATTATCGGACGATTTGCATTTATCATATCTATTCACTTACAAGTTGCTCGTGCGGAGCTGCCCGACCGGCAGACTACATGACAGATAGTTATTGGCTGGTGTATAGCAGAAGTCAGAAACAACGTTCCATGACGATATTTTTATTCTCTTAAATGTTCAGGATATTTTTAGGTTTTGCTGATTTAGGTAAATTCCATTAAAGAAACTACACATCATCACCTTTTTTCACGCAACACGGGCACAGCAGTAAAGGTGTTGCCTATCCAGTATAGTAGAGATAATTCTAACAATAACAATCAACTAATTCAGGAAAAACGGGAGGAAATACACGTTATTGTAAACATTCCTCTCTTTTCCTGAGACAACATCTTAACCCAAATCCACTTTATTTATAAGTATTATTGCACCATTAATGATTAATCGATGTTGATTAACGGCTAAACTAATTTTATTAAAATTAACGAAAGTTAAGATTTCGGCCTCAATAATATATAAACATTAATTTAGATTAGCTTTATCCATTAATAATGCTTAACATTATTTTTACACGCGCAACCTTTGACCAATTCCCCCATTGAGCAAAGATATTAAGAAGCATTCCGGTTTTACGAAAGGTCACCCGAGGAAATCATTGCAATCTCATCGTTTCCCTACCAGAGCGCGGTTTTTCGCAGGGTAAAATACATTAAAAACCGCCGCAAACGCGATAATAAACTGCACTTGCCTGCTAACGCAATGCTTTAAACGACCAAACTACTCTGCTGGCAGATAAATAGATTACGTCTTATTTTCGCATCCCGGCAAAATCTTCTTCTGTACACCCTTCAAAACGCAGCGCGGTGGGAGTACATTGTTCCGTGCTGACTTCCACGGCAGGGAGTGGCAACAACAGCTAAAAGGTCAACGATTCATGTCCCCTATCGAAAAATCCAGCAAATTAGATAACGTCTGTTACGACATCCGCGGTCCGGTTCTCAAAGAGGCAAAGCGCCTGGAAGAGGAAGGCAACAAGGTCCTGAAACTCAACATCGGCAACCCTGCGCCCTTTGGTTTTGACGCGCCGGACGAAATTCTGGTGGATGTGATCCGTAACCTGCCCACTGCGCAAGGCTACTGCGATTCAAAAGGACTCTACTCCGCCCGTAAGGCCATCATGCAGCACTATCAGGCCCGTGGGATGCGCGATGTCACCGTTGAAGATATCTATATTGGTAACGGCGTTTCCGAACTGATCGTGCAGGCGATGCAAGCCCTGCTGAACAGCGGCGATGAGATGCTGGTGCCTGCGCCGGATTATCCGCTGTGGACAGCGGCCGTTTCCCTCTCCAGCGGCAAAGCGGTGCACTATCTGTGCGACGAATCTGCCGACTGGTTCCCGGATCTCGACGATATCCGCGCCAAAATCACCCCGCGCACGCGCGGTATCGTGATTATCAACCCGAACAACCCGACGGGTGCGGTCTACTCCAAAGAGCTGTTGATGGAGATCGTGGAGATCGCCCGTCAGCACAACCTGATCATCTTCGCCGATGAGATTTACGACAAGATCCTCTACGACGCGGCGCAGCACCACTCGATTGCGACGCTGGCTCCGGATCTGCTGACCGTCACCTTTAACGGCCTGTCGAAAACCTACCGCGTGGCCGGTTTCCGTCAGGGCTGGATGGTCCTGAACGGCCCGAAAAAGCACGCTAAGGGCTACATCGAAGGGCTGGAAATGCTGGCCTCGATGCGCCTGTGCGCCAACGTTCCGGCGCAGCATGCGATTCAAACGGCGCTCGGCGGCTATCAGAGCATCAGCGAATTTATCGTGCCCGGCGGCCGCCTGTACGAGCAGCGTAACCGCGCGTGGGAGCTGATTAACGATATTCCTGGCGTCTCCTGCGTGAAGCCTAACGGCGCGCTCTACATGTTCCCGAAAATTGACGCTAAACGTTTCAATATTCACGATGACCAGAAGATGGTGCTCGACTTCCTGCTGCAGGAAAAAGTGCTGCTGGTTCAGGGAACCGCGTTTAACTGGCCATGGCCGGACCACGTGCGTATCGTCACTCTACCGCGTGAGGATGACCTGGAAATGGCGATTAGCCGGTTCGGACGCTTCCTCTCCGGTTATCATCAGTAACCTCCCATCAGGCTGCCACTGGCAGCCTGATTTGCATCTTGCCTCCCCTCGCCGCACAATGAACGCTGTCGCAGTGCAAGACAAAAGGTATTCTATGAGTCAAAGTCATTTCTTCGCCCATCTCTCCCGCCTGAAACTCATTAACCGCTGGCCGCTGATGCGCAACGTGCGCACCGAAAACGTGTCGGAACACAGTTTGCAGGTGGCGATGGTTGCTCACGCCCTGGCCGCCATTAAAAACCGCAAATTCAACGGTAACGTCAATGCCGAACGCATCGCCCTGCTGGCGATGTACCACGACGCCTCCGAAGTGTTAACCGGCGACCTGCCGACACCGGTGAAATATTTCAATTCGCAGATTGCCCAGGAATATAAGGCTATCGAGAAGATCGCCCAGCAGAAACTGGTGGATATGGTGCCGGAAGAGCTGCGGGATATTTTTGCGCCGCTGATCGATGAGCATCAGTGCACAGAAGAGGAAAGATTGCTGGTGAAACAGGCCGATGCCCTGTGCGCCTATCTCAAGTGCCTCGAAGAGTTGTCCGCCGGAAACAACGAGTTTTTACTGGCGAAAACGCGACTGGAAAAAACCCTCGAATCACGCCGCAGCGAAGAGATGGATTACTTTATGCAGGTGTTTGTGCCGAGCTTCCATCTGTCGCTGGATGAGATTAGCCAGGATTCACCTCTTTAGTCGTCCGTTGTGCCCGGCGGCGCTACGCTTGCCGGGCCTACAAAACCCTTAACGGGATGCCAACAACGATGTCAAAACGGGAACAGCACCGGAATCAGCACCACGCAAACCAGCATCACCAGAATGGTGAACGGCACCCCGAGCTTCACGAAATCGCTGAATTGATAGTTCCCCGGCCCCAGCACCAGCGTATTCACCGGTGACGAAACTGGCGTCATAAACGCCGCTGACGCCGCCATTGCGACCATCATCGCAAACGGATACGGCGACACGCCCATCGACTTCGCCATCGCCAGCGCAATAGGTGCCATCAGCACCGCCGTCGCGGTATTGGAGATAAACAATCCGATGGTGGCGCACATCACGAAAAGACAAATCATCATCATGTACGGGCCATAGCCCCCGCCGACGTCCATCAGGCCTTTCACCACCAGATCCACACCGCCTGTCTTTTGCAGCGCCAGCGCGAACGGCATCATCCCGACGATCAGAATAATGCTCGGCCAGTGAATGGCTTTGTAGGCACTTTCGGCGTCGATGCAGCGGAATTTGCCCATCAGCAGGCAGGCAATAATCGCCGCGATGGGGTTAGGAATTTCGTCGGTGAGCATCAGGGCGACCATCAGCACCAGACAGAATATGGCATGCGGAGCCTGACTGTGGGCCGGTGAGGCGTCGCTCTCTTCGACAGGCATATTGAGCACCACAAAATCGCGCCCTTTTTGCCCGAGTTGGCTGATAAGCTTCCAGTTGCCGACCACCAGGAAGATATCGCCCAGCTGCAGGGGATCATCCACTACCGCCCCTTCCATCGCAACGCCGTCGCGTTTCAGGCCGACGACATTCAGTCCGTAGCGGGTACGGAACCCGATTTCGCGCACGGTTTTGCCCAGCAGTTCCGACTCAGGGATCAGCGAGACTTCCGCCATCCCCACGTCCAGCGCCTGATCGGAGAAATACTCGCCGCGCAGCACCATCGGCTCCAGCAGTTGTTCAGTGCAGAACTCACGCAGATCCACGTCCGCCGTCGACATATCAATCAGCAGGACGTCGCGGGCGCGGAACTCTGACACCCCGTTCACATTCACAATCACGCGACGGAACCGCCGCCAGCGCTCGACGCCAATGATATTCGCGCCGTAGCGTTCGCGCAGTTTGAGATCGTCCAGACGCTGACCAATCAGCGGTGAGCCGGGACGGATCGCCAGGCGACGCGCCCGCCCGGTGAGGCGATACTCTTTGATCAGATCGCGGAAAGTGCGCCGACGCCAGCCGTCGCCTTTTTTGTGTTGCGTATCGCCCTTCAGCGCAAAGCGGGTCAGGAGCATGTAAATCACGCCGAGTACCAGCACGACCAGGCCAATCGGCGTCACGCTGAAGAAGCTAAACCCGGCATAGCCTTCGCGCAGCAGTTCACTGTTCACCACCAGGTTCGGTGGTGTCGCGACAAGAGTCATCATGCCGCTAATCAGCCCGGCGAAACTCAGCGGCATCATCAACCGCGACGGTGAGGTCTGCATGCGCATCGAGACGCTTAACACCACCGGAATAAAGATCGCGACCACGCCGGTGGAGCTCATAAAGGCACCCAGCCCGGCGACCGTCAGCATCAGGTAGATGAGCATTTTGGTTTCGCTGCTGCCCGCCACTTTCACCAGCCAGGAGCCCATTACCGTGGCGACGCCGGTGCGCACCAGGCCGTCGCCGATGATGAACAGCGCGGCAATCAAAATGACGTTGGGATCGCTAAAACCGGAGAAGGCTTCGGAGAGCGTTAAGGTGCCGCTCAGAACAAACGCGACGATAACCAGCAGAGCAACGGCGTCCATGCGCACTTTGCCGGTTGCAAAGAGAATGATGGCGATAGCAAGAAGGCTCAGCACCCAAATCAGTTCACCGTTCACAACATATCCTTGTCAGGGAAAGGGAGGGAAATTTTGCCATAAAAAGGCCCCAACAATGTGGGGCCAAATCATGGGTTTACATTTTCAGGGAGACGGTAACATTTCCGTCCGATCCCTTGTGGACCGAGAGCGCGGCAAGCGACGTGAGCGCGAAATCCACTTCGTCGAGCCGGGGCGAACCGGCCGGAACATTCACGGCAATCACGTGGCTTCCGGCGTTGAGCCCCGCCAGCACACCGGCGGCAGCGTCTTCGACCACCACGCAGTCCGCTGGATGAATACCCAGCAGTTCCGCGCCTAATAAAAACGCATCCGGCTCCGGTTTACCGCGCTTCACACGTTCAGCGGTGACAAACACTTCAGGCGTCGGCAGGCCTGCGGCCTTGTGGCGGGCATGAGCGACGGGAATTGAACCCGAGGTCACAATCGCCCAGGGGATCTGCGCTTCGTTCAGATGCTGGAGCAGCTCAAGCGCGCCCGGGAGTGCCGCAATACCCTCGACATCCTGAGCTTCAACTTGCTCCAGATATTTAAACTCCGCCTGAATCTCCTCTTCGGTTCTTCCGGATAAGAAGTGGCGTAAAGAGGTAATGGCCTGTTTGCCATGGATGAAATTCAACACGTCCTGATGGTCGATGCCATGCCTGTCGGCCCAATGGCACCACGAGCGCTCGACAACCGGCAGCGAATCCACCAGCGTACCGTCCAGATCAAACAGAAAACCTTTACACTGCACACTCACCCCCTCAGGCGTTAATAATTTGCTGAATCTCGTTACTGCTTAAATGGTACTGACGCGGGCAGGCGTGCCACGCGCTTAACATACGCTGATATTTTTCCCACATCGGCGTCTGGGAGTTGAAGCCATGAGTACCGGCATCAAAATGGGTATAGCGCCCTTCGGTGTTCACCATAAAGCGAACATAGCTCAGGTAGCGGGATTCGGTCGCCACGTCAAAACCAAGGAAGGTTACGCGACGCTCATCGATGGTTTGAGCATCTTTCAGATTGGTCCAGGAAACATGCAGCGCATGGTACATCTCCATGATGTCGATGACGGTGCGGCACGTCTCTTCTTTCAGTTCACCAAATTCACGATCCAGCTCGCGCATCTGCAAGCCAAAGCCACGTTCGACGATAGTCTGCAAGCGGCGATAGCGCTCAGCGTTGTCGGGATCAAGCATAGTCATCATCTTGTACTGATTGGACAAAATCAGACGTTGAGCGTTGGTCATTTCCATCTTTCGACTCCTGTTGCGCGTTGCACTCAAAAAAAAAAGACACGGTAACTGATTGTTACTGTGCCTTCTTTTCGTGACCGTTTCGATGATCAATCACAAGTCATCAAGGAATGTTTTATCAAGTTGCTTAAAAGCGCGCTTGAGCGTGTCGGCCAGCGCCTGGTAATCCGGCTTACCTTCCACCGGGGCCAGCGCCTGACCGGCTTCCTGAAGTTTCCCGCGCACTTCATAAAACCAGTGTAAAATAGTAGGTGGCAGCGGTGTGACAGAACGTTTGCCCAGCCACCACAGTCCTTGCATCGGAAGTGTTAGCGCAAACAGCGCCGTCGCGACGGCCGGACCCAGTTGGCCACCCAGCGCAATTTGCCAGCACAGGGTAAAGACGGCGATAGGCGGCATAAAGCGGATCGCATAGCGGGTGATGCGGATGACGCGGTTATCGATAAACACCGGGGCAAGGCGCTTTTCCAGGGGCCACGTCTTTGCGTAATGCTGGCCCCGACGAAACAGGCTAAAGAAGCTCACGGAGGGGTTCTCTGGTGTCGACATGGCTGTACCTCAACTTCACATATAAAAATTAAAATTTTCGTGCAAATCCACAACAAGCCATGACAACGTTCAAAATATTTTGTCATCGCTACCCAGTATCGGGTATTCTGTGCCAGCCTGATTGGGCCTTAGACGAGAATCGTTAACTCGTCAAATTATCGCATATTATGCCATTGTCTGAAAATCGTTCAAAATGGCATAAAATCATATGGATTTCTTTCATCCTGCCAGAATGTTCGTTTGGCATGATGTTAATCATAAATGTCTGGGTCATCTTGCGCTACGCTACGAGACTCACTGACGTTTTTTTAGCCACGTATCAATAATAGGTACTTCCATGTCGAGTAAGTTAGTACTGGTTCTGAACTGCGGTAGCTCCTCACTGAAATTCGCCATCATCGATGCGCTCAACGGTGAAGAGTACCTCTCTGGTTTGGCCGAATGTTTCCATCTTCCTGAAGCACGTCTTAAGTGGAAAATGGACGGCAGCAAACAAGAAGCGGCTTTAGGTGCAGGCGCCGCTCACAGTGAAGCGCTGAACTTTATCGTTAACACTATTCTGGCACAAAAACCAGAACTGTCTGCTCAGCTGACTGCAATCGGTCACCGTGTTGTTCACGGCGGCGAGAAGTACACCGGCTCTGTAGTGATCGACGAATCCGTGATTCAGGGTATCAAAGATGCAGCCTCTTTTGCACCGCTGCACAACCCTGCGCACCTGATCGGCATCGCGGAAGCGCTGAAATCCTTCCCGAATCTGAAAGACAAAAACGTCGCTGTCTTCGACACCGCGTTCCATCAGACCATGCCGGAAGAGTCTTACCTCTATGCCCTGCCGTACAGCCTGTACAAAGAGCACGGCGTACGTCGCTACGGCGCACACGGCACCAGCCACTTCTACGTCACTCAGGAAGCGGCCAAGGTTCTGAACAAACCTGTTGAAGAGCTGAACATCATCACTTGCCATCTGGGCAACGGTGGTTCTGTTTCTGCTATCCGCAACGGCGAGTGTGTTGATACTTCTATGGGTCTGACCCCGCTGGAAGGTCTGGTGATGGGTACCCGTTCCGGTGACATCGACCCGGCGATTATCTTCCACCTGCACGACACCCTGGGCATGAGCGTTGATGCGATCAACAAAATGCTGACCAAAGAGTCTGGCCTGCTGGGTCTGACCGAAGTCACCAGCGACTGCCGTTACGTTGAAGACAACTACACCACCAAAGCTGACGCTAAACGTGCAATGGACGTTTACTGCCACCGTCTGGCGAAATACATCGGTTCTTACACCGCGCTGATGGATGGTCGTCTGGATGCGGTTATCTTCACCGGCGGTATCGGTGAGAACGCGGCAATGGTCCGTGAACTGTCCCTGGGCAAACTGGGCGTTCTGGGCTTTGAAGTTGATCACGAGCGTAACCTGGCTGCCCGTTTCGGCAAGTCTGGCTTCATCAACAAAGAAGGCACCCGCCCGGCTCTGGTTATCCCAACCAACGAAGAGCTGGTCATCGCGCAAGACGCGAACCGTCTGACTGCCTGATTCCACACCGCCAGCCTAGCTGGCGGTGCTGTTTTGTACCCCGCCCGATGCGGCGGTAACCAAAAGAGGATAAACCGTGTCCCGTACTATTATGCTGATCCCTACCGGAACCAGCGTCGGCCTGACCAGCGTCAGCCTTGGCGTTATCCGTGCTATGGAACGCAAAGGCGTTCGCCTGAGCGTCTTTAAGCCTATCGCCCAGCCTCGTGCCGGTGGCGATGCGCCAGACCAGACCACCGCCATCGTGCGTGCGAATTCCGGTCTGCCAGCGGCTGAACCGCTGAAAATGAGCCACGTTGAGTCTCTGCTCTCCAGCAATCAGTCCGATGTGCTGATGGAAGAGATCATCGCCAATTTCCACGCGAATGCGCAAGACGCAGAAGTGGTGCTGGTTGAAGGCCTGGTTCCGACGCGCAAACACCAGTTTGCTCAGTCTCTGAACTTTGAAATCGCCAAAACCCTGAACGCTGAAATCGTGTTCGTGATGTCCCAGGGTACCGATACCCCGGAACAGCTGAACGAGCGTATTGAGCTGACTCGCAGCAGCTTCGGCGGCGCGAAAAACACCAACATCACCGGCGTTATCGTTAACAAACTGAACGCACCGGTTGATGAACAAGGCCGTACCCGCCCTGACCTGTCTGAAATTTTCGACGACTCTTCCAAAGCGAAAGTCGTGAAAGTGGACCCGGCTCAGCTGAGCGCAAGCAGCCCGCTGCCAGTTCTGGGCGCGGTGCCATGGAGCTTCGACCTGATCGCCACCCGTGCGATCGACATGGCGCGTCACCTGAATGCGACCGTGGTTAACGAAGGCGACATCAACACCCGTCGCGTGAAATCTGTAACCTTCTGTGCGCGCAGCATTCCGCACATGCTGGAACATTTCCGCGCAGGTTCCCTGCTGGTAACTTCCGCTGACCGTCCTGATGTGCTGGTTGCAGCCTGTCTGGCCGCGATGAACGGCGTTGAGATCGGTGCAATCCTGCTGACCGGCGCTTATGAAATGGACCCACGCGTGGGCAAGCTGTGCGAACGTGCGTTCGCCACCGGCCTGCCAGTCTTCATGGTGAACACCAACACCTGGCAGACCTCCCTGAGCCTGCAGAGCTTCAACCTGGAAGTGCCGGTTGATGACCATGAGCGTATCGAGAAAGTTCAGGAATACGTCGCAAGCTACATCAACGCTGACTGGATTGAGTCTCTGACCGCGACCTCCGAGCGTAGCCGTCGTCTGTCTCCACCAGCCTTCCGCTACCAGCTGACCGAGCTGGCGCGTAAAGCCGGTAAACGTGTTGTTCTGCCAGAAGGCGACGAACCACGTACCGTGAAAGCGGCCGCTATCTGTGCAGAGCGCGGAATCGCGACCTGCGTGCTGCTGGGTAACCCGGATGAAATCACCCGCGTTGCCGCGTCTCAGGGCGTGGAACTGGGTTCTGGTATCGAAATCGTCGATCCAGACGTGGTCCGCGAGAGCTATGTTGCCCGTCTGGTTGAGCTGCGTAAGAGCAAAGGCATGACCGAAGCCGTTGCCCGCGAACAGCTGGAAGACAATGTGGTGCTGGGTACCCTGATGCTGGAGCAGGACGAAGTTGACGGTCTGGTTTCTGGTGCTGTTCACACCACCGCGAACACCATCCGTCCGCCGCTGCAGCTGATCAAAACTGCACCAGGCAGCTCTCTGGTCTCTTCTGTGTTCTTCATGCTGCTGCCTGAACAGGTTTACGTTTACGGCGACTGTGCGATTAACCCAGACCCAACTGCTGAGCAGCTGGCTGAGATCGCAATTCAGTCTGCGGACTCCGCGATTGCCTTCGGTATCGAACCGCGCGTGGCAATGCTCTCTTACTCTACCGGTACCTCCGGTCAGGGTAGCGACGTTGAGAAAGTGCGTGAAGCGACCCGTCTGGCACAGGAAAAACGTCCTGACCTGATGATTGATGGCCCGCTGCAGTACGACGCCGCAGTGATGGCTGACGTTGCGAAATCCAAAGCGCCGAACTCTCCGGTTGCAGGTCGCGCTACCGTGTTCATCTTCCCGGATCTGAACACCGGTAACACCACCTACAAAGCGGTACAGCGTTCTGCCGATCTGATCTCCATCGGGCCGATGCTGCAGGGTATGCGCAAGCCGGTGAACGACCTGTCCCGTGGCGCGCTGGTTGACGATATCGTCTACACCATCGCTCTGACCGCGATTCAGTCTTCACAGCAACAGCAGTAAGGTTTTGCCGGATGGCGCTTCGCTTATCCGGCCTACAAAACCGTAGGCCCGGTAAGCGTTAGCGCCACCGGGCAACAAAAAGGCGACCAATAAAATGGTCGCCTTTTTTATTTACAGCAGCTCTCGCGACGCCGAGACAATATCGTGTGCCGTCAGGCCATACTCTTTTTGCAGGAAATCCTGCGTCCCGACCTGACCGTAGCGCTCCTTCACCCCCACGCGACGCATCGGCACCGGGCACGTTTCGACCAGCACTTCCGCCACCGCAGACCCTAATCCGTTGTGAATGCTGTGATTCTCACAGGTGACAATCCGCCCGGTTTTCTCGGCGTAGTTTTTCACCAGCATCCGGTCGATAGGTTTCAGGGTAAACATGTCGATCACCGCCGCGCTGACTCCCTCCTGCTCGAGTTGGCGCGCCGCTTCCAGCGCTTCAGCCACCATAATGCCGTTGGCAATCAGAGTAATATCGCTACCCTCGCGCAGCACGTTGCCTTTGCCAATGGTGAACGTGGTGCCTGGCGCATAGACGCTCGGGGCCTGCTTGCGAATGGTGCGCACCCAGTAGAACCCGTCGAGATCGATAAGCTGGCGCAGCACGTCCTCGAACATCACGGCATCGGTCACTTCCAGCACCACCGAATGCGCCAGGCCACGCACGATCCCCATATCCTCAAACGACATATGGGTGCCGCCGTTGTGACAGGCAGTGACGCCCGCGTCCGAGGCGATCACTTTGACGTTATTGCGCTGATAATCGAGCGACATAAACAGCTGGTCAAAACAGCGACGGCTGGCGAATGCCGTAAAGGTATGCACAAAAGGTTTGCGCCCGGTCAGCGATAAACCCGCCGCCGTGCCAATAACGTTGGCCTCCATAATGCCGCAGTTAATGACGTGCTGCGGGTAATCACGCGCCACACCGTCCATCGCCATTGAGCTCATCAGATCGGCTTCGAGGGCGATGATCTCGCTTCCGGCTTCAATCTGGCTGGCCACGAAACCGGCGTACACTTTGCGCATCTCGATAGCGTCTTTTTGTCCTGCGGGTGCAACCTTAATCATTTGCGGCCTCCAGTTGGCGAATCGTCTCATTCAGCGCGGCTTTGACGTCATCCGTCAGTCGCAGGTGGTGGGAGTTGCTTAACTGTTCCAGATACGGCACGCCCTGCCCTTTGATGCTATCGAGGATCACCACCCGTGGGCGGGCCTCGGCGGCAGGCGGCTGCGAAACGGCCTCCAGCAGCCCGGGCACGTCATCCCCTTTGACCGTCACCACATCGAAGCCAAAGGCGCGGAATTTCCCTTCGAGGTCGAACGCGCAGATGATCTCGTCCAGCTCACCGTCGAGCTGCTGCTTGTTCCAGTCGACAAAAATGGTCAGATTGTTAAGCCGGTGATGGGCAATAAACTGGAAGGCTTCCCAGCACTGGCCCTCGTTCAGCTCGCCGTCACCGACGATGCAGAATACCCGGTTTGGACGCCCCGCCAGCTTGTGTGACAGCGCCATGCCGCCCGCAATCGAAATCCCCTGCCCGAGCGAGCCGGTCGTCGCATCCACGCCGCGCGTTTTAAGGCGGTCCGGGTGGCTTGGGAGACGCGTTCCGTTCTGGTTCAGGGTGCTGAGCTCTTCCACCGGGAAATAGCCTTTAATCGCCAGCGTACTGTAGAGTGCCGGGCCCGCATGGCCCTTGGAGAGCACGAAGTAGTCGCGTTCCAGCCAGTCGGGATCGGCCGGGTCGATTTTCATCACCGCACCGTAGAGCACCGCCAGGGTTTCCACTACCGACATACTGCCGCCGTAATGTCCGAACCCCAGCTGCGTTAAGGATTTGAGCGTTTCCACGCGGATCTCGCGCGCCAGTCGGGTCACTTCTTTCACATTCATGATTTGGCTCCGGTGTTTTCCTGCGCGTTACCGCCCGCAGTTTTGTTTTTAGCGAACAGGTTGTAGGCCACCAGCACGGCGAACAACGCGACGACGAGGCCGGTGATGGCGAACGGTGACAGGTAGCGCGCCAGGTTGCCCAGCACGATGCCCACCGCGCCAAAGTCGGCGTCTGAGAAGGTGGTGTTAGCAAATCCAATCGCCCCCAGCACCGGCAGCAGCATCACCGGCAGGAAGGTAATCAGCAGGCCGTTGGCAAAGGCACCGATCATCGCCCCGCGACGCCCACCCGTTGCGTTACCGAACACGCCAGCGGTTGCCCCGGTGAAGAAGTGCGGAACCACGCCCGGCAGGATTAGCACCCAGCTAAACTGTCCGCACAGGAACAGCCCGACGATCCCGCCGAGGAAGCTGAACAGGAAGCCAATCAGCACGGCGTTAGGCGCATAGGGATAGACCACCGGGCAGTCGAGGGCTGGACGCGCATTCGGCACCAGTTTTTCGGAGAATCCGGTGAAGGCCGGGACGATCTCCGCCAGAATCAGGCGCACACCCTGCAGGATGATGAACACACCTGCCGCGAAGGTGATCGCCATGATGATGGCGTAAACCAGATAGTTTTGGCCGCCGCTGAAGGTGGCTTCTACGTACTCGCGCCCGGCGCTGACAGCCATGATCAGGTAGATAATCATCATGGTCAGGGAGATAGAAATTGAGCTGTCGCGCAGGAAGCTTAAGTTCTTCGGCAGGTTCATCTCTTCGGTAGAACGCGAGCCTTTCCCGCACTTGCTGCCGATCCAGCCGGAGAGCACGTAGCCCAGGGTGCCGAAGTGACCAAAGGCGATATCGTCATTGCCGGTGATGCGCTTCATATAGCGTTGCGCCAGCGCCGGGAAGAACGCCATGATTAAGCCCAGGATCAGCGAGCCGGTAAAGACCAGGCCAATGCCTTCGAAACCCGCAACCGTCAGGATCACGCCGATCATACAGGCCATATAAAAGGTGTGATGCCCGGTGAGGAAGATGTATTTCAGACGCGTAAAGCGGGCGACAATAATATTCGCCACCATCCCGAAGGCCATAATCAGCGCCGTGGATGCGCCATATTTTTCCAGCGCAATCGAAACAATCGCTTCGTTATTCGGAATAATGCCCTGAATACTAAAGGCGTGTTCAAACATCCCGCCTAATGGATTTAACGAGCCCACCAGCACCGTGGCGCCACCGCCCAGCACAATAAAACCGAGAATGGTTTTAATGGTACCTTTTACCACATCAGAAAACGGCTTTTTCTGCGCCACCAGGCCAATTAAAGCAATTAATCCCACCAGCACTGAGGGGACTTTTAAAATATCAACAACGAAATTCAGCGTTTCAAGGATAAACATATCCACCTCGCCTCAACAGGGTTATTGTTTCGCGAACCAGGCGCTGAGCTGCGCTTCGAGTTCATTGATATCGATAATGTTGGTGATCACCACCAGCTGGCTTTCCGGCACGCTTGCGCTGGCGGCGATGTCTTTTGCCATCACGAACAGGTCAGCGGCTCCCGGTGTGGCCGAGGAGAGATCGGAGTGCTCCACCTCAGCTTCAATATTTAGTTTCTTGAGGACTTTTTTGATATTCATTTCGACCATAAAACTGCTGCCCAGGCCGGAGCCGCAAATCGCCATAATTTTCATTGTTATGCCTTTTTTGAGTAGAGTACGTCCGCATCACGCATCGGCGTAATGAGTCAATTAATCGGAATGGGTAATAACGTCAGAAGCGTTCGATAATGGCTTTTATTTCCTCCCGCGTATTAACATCATGCAGCTCGGCCAAATCCTCATCACTGGAAAATAACTCGGCCAGCGCGGAGATCATTTCGATATGGCTGTGTTTATCGGGTGCAGCCAGCATAATAATAATATCTACCGGATCGAACTCTCCGGCACCAAATGCGACTCCCTGTTTCAGTTTTAATAATGAGAGGCCAAGCCCTTTCGCCCCTTCTTCTGGCCGCGCATGCGGCATTGCCAGCCCTGGTGCCAGCACGTAATAGGGTCCTAACTTGTGATGCTGTTCGACAATCGCCGTCACATACTCCGGGGAGATGACGTTCATCTCCAGCAGCGGTCTGGCGCACAGCTCCAGCGCCTGCGGCCAGTCCTCAACGCTCTCTTCCAGCGTGATGGTTGCATCATGTATCCAGCTTTTGAGCACTTTCTTCTCCCGCCTGAGGTCAATGATGAACAAACTTTATGCAAGCCCACTGCGGATAGCTGCGATCCGGATCACAAAGATAGCGCTACCAATTTCGAACATTCAGAATTGTGATAGCGCTATCAAATTGGAATCCGCATGGGAAATCACAGTAAAAAAAGGGATTTAAGGCGTATACTCAAATTCATGTGAAGCGAAGGATGATAAGAAAAACGCGTCTGGTCACCAGGAATTTGTATGTCTCTAACCCGAAAAC
Organism: Lelliottia sp. EB106-05-01-XG201; assembly: GCF_058791735.1. Classification (NCBI taxonomy): domain Bacteria; kingdom Pseudomonadati; phylum Pseudomonadota; class Gammaproteobacteria; order Enterobacterales; family Enterobacteriaceae; genus Lelliottia; species Lelliottia sp. EB106-05-01-XG201. The sequence continues at coordinate 1,472,322 of NZ_JBYTDV010000001.1, read as the reverse complement.
GACGTAGTACCGGCAAAGTGACTATCTCGGATGTCGCGCAGCTTGCCGGAGTGGGTACTATGACGGTGTCCCGCGCATTGCGCACGCCTGAGCAGGTTTCCGATAAGCTACGAGAAAAAATTGAAGCGGCGGTGCAGGAGCTGGGTTATATGCCCAATCTTGCGGCCAGCGCGCTGGCGTCAGCATCGTCCAGGACCATTGCGATGGTCGTGCCCAATCTGGCAGAGGATGGTTGTTCCGATATGTTTGCCGGATTGCAGCAGGTCCTGCAGCCCGCCGGATACCAGATTATGCTGGCAGAATCGCAGCACCGGCCTGAGCAGGAAGAGAAATTGCTGGAAACGCTGCTCGCCTCGAACATTGCGGCGGCGATTTTACTCAGCGCGGAACACACGGATACCGTTCGCCACTGGCTGAAAAACGCCTCGATCCCAGTGATGGAGATGGGCGCGATGCGTGCCGACCCGCTGGATATGAATATCGGAATCGACAACGTCGCGGCGATGTACGAACTCACCGAACTGGTGATTCAGCGCGGCTACCAGAATATCGGGCTGTTGTGCGCCAATCAGGAGCAGTGGATTTTCCAGCAGCACCTGCAGGGCTGGTACAAAGCGATGTTGCGCCACCATATGTCCCCCAATCGGGTGATTAACGCCGCGCTGCCGCCGAACTTTTCGACGGGGGCGTCGCAGCTGCCGGAGTTTTTACTCGCCTGGCCTGAGCTGGATGCGCTGGTCTGCGTCTCTGACGAACTGGCGTGCGGCGTGCTGTATGAATGTCAGCGCAGACGCATCAAAGTGCCGGACGATCTGGCAGTGGTGGGTTTTGGCGATAGCGACGTGAGCCGCGTCTGTCAGCCGCCGCTGACGACCATGGCGGTGCCACATCGGAAGATTGGTGTTGAAGCGGGACGTGCGCTGCTGGAGCGCTTAAATGGCGACGACTGGCGCGATCAGAAACCGATCGCCTCCAGTCTGTGCTTGCGGGAAAGCTGCTGAGATTTACTCAGCCTGCTCCTGCTTCTCAGGTTTTGCGGATTCATTTTTGGCGTTGCGGCTCATCCACAGCGCCAGGGCTTTCAGTGAGTCCGGCGTGAATTCATCGCAACGGGCGGTGATCTCTTCTGGCGTCATCCAGCTCACTTCGCTCACCTCTTCTTCCTGAAGCGCGAATGGCCCGTGGGAAACGCAGCTAAATAACCCGCCCCAGACGCGACAATGTTTGTCCTCAAAGTAGAACAGACCGTGCTCGGCAAAAGGGACACCGGCGATGCCTAACTCTTCTTCGGCTTCACGACGCGCGGAATCCAGCAGGATCTCATCGGCCTGAACGACGCCGCCCGCCGTGGCGTCCAGCATGCCTGGCATAAAGTCTTTCGTTTCAGTACGTCGCTGTACCAGGATCTTGCCCATACCGTCGTGAACAACGATGTAGGTGGCGCGATGGCGCAGACGTTCAGCCCGCATTTGCTCGCGGCTGGCCTGTGCAATCACTTCATTGTCTTCGCTGACAATGTCTACCCACTCTGTACTTGCCAAATGACTCTGCTCCACCATCGGGAACCCTTCTCGTTAAGCGCTCTTTTGGCGCGTTTGACTTTTGAGGTGTAACTTACGGATTAATGCTGACCTGCGCAATAACTTGCTGATCATTAAGTGCGATAACGCTCAAGAGATTCTCATCCAGCAGGCCATAGCTGGGAGCATGTCCCCCTTTCGGAATGCTGACGGACCCTGGATTGAAATGCACGATATCCCCGTGTAATGCCGCCACCGGAATATGAGTATGACCGTAAACCAGCACATCGCCAGTAGCGAGCGGCGGCAGATTCTCCGGTCCAAAAAGATGTCCGTGGGTTAAAAACAGACGGGTATTTTCCAGCAACACCTGCTGCCAGGGGGCCGTTATCGGGAAGTGAAGCAGCATCTGATCGACTTCGCTGTCGCAGTTGCCGCGCACCGCAATAATTTTATCCGCGTACTGATTCAGTTTTTCCGCCACCTGTGCCGGAGCGTAGCCTTCCGGGACCGCATTGCGCGGCCCGTGGTTGAGCACATCACCAAGAATTATCAGCCACTGCGCACCGCTTTCCACAAAGCGTGACAGCACGCGTTCCGTCGCGGGCAGCGACCCGTGAATATCCGATGCAAACATGAGTTTCATCAGGGACTCCTTTCAAATGATCACTGCCCTATGATACCTGAACCCACGGGGTTTATCAGCCTGCACGCTTTGCGGAGAGCGCCACAAAACGCTGCACGGAGGCCCGCTGCCACTGGAAGGAGGCATAGTCCGCCAGGGTCTGCGGCACCTCGTCGCCATTCAGCACCAGGCGGTTGAGCATTAACGCCAGATCGGCATCGGCGATGCACCATTCCCCAAACAGATTCGGGTTGCCGTGTTCCAGCAGTTTCGCCGCCGTTTCGAAGAGTTTGCTGGCGCTCGCCGCGCCCGCGTCGTTGAGCGCAGGCTTTTTCGCCCCGCCGAAAATCACATCCGTCGACCGCTGTTCGCGAATCGGCCCCAGATCGCTCCTGAGCCACGCCTGGATCTGCCGTGCCCGCGCGCGCTTTTGCAGATCGTGAGGATAGATGCGCTCCCATTCCGGCGGCGCAAAGCGATCTTCCAGGTATTCATCGATCGCCGAGGATTCGCTGAGCTCAAACCCGTCAATTTCCAGCACCGGCACGCGGCGCGTCAGCGCATAACCCTGCCACTGCGGTTTGAGGTGATCGCCGCGATCCAGGTCAACGGTTTTGAGGTTAAACGTCAGCCCCTTCTCCGCCAGCGCGACATATACACTCATCACATAAGGCGAGAAAAAGTTGGCATCGGACCACAGGGTAATCGCAGGTTGGCTCATAACATCCTCATCGGCTGATCGGTTTTCATCCAACATATAATCTCTTTGCGTTCCTGTCACTTGATGAAAACTCACGATTTATGCGCAGCGCCTATACTCGTTTTTATGGCATGAAATAATGTAAGGACAGGAGTTGAGATGATAGACCTCTATTTTGCCCCGACCCCCAACGGACACAAGATCACGTTATTTCTGGAAGAGACGCAGCTGGATTATCGCATTATCAAAGTGGATATCAGCAAGGGCGATCAGTTCCGGCCTGATTTTCTCGCCATCTCGCCCAACAATAAAATTCCCGCTATTGTCGATCACGCTCCGGCGGACGGCGGCAGACCGCTGAGTCTGTTTGAATCCGGCGAGATCCTGCTTTATCTGGCGGAGAAAACCGGCAAACTGCTGAGCGGCGAACTGCGTGAGCGCCACCACACGCTACAGTGGCTGTTCTGGCAGTCGAGCGGGCTCGGCCCGAGCCTCGGGCAGAACCACCACTTCAACCACTTCGCCCCGCAGCCAATACCTTATGCTATCGAACGCTATCAGGTGGAGACACAGCGGCTTTACGGCGTGATGAACAAGCGGCTGGAAAAATCCCCGTGGCTGGGCGGGGACCATTACAGCATCGCCGATATTGCCTGCTGGCCGTGGATCAACGCCCACGTGCGCCAGCGAATCGACCTTGCGACTTACCCGGCCGTGAACAACTGGTTCGAGCGAATTCGCAATCGCCCGGCGACAGAACGCGCGATGCAGAAGGCGCAACAAATTTAAGCGCCCGCCCCGTTGGGCGCGCAGAAAATCCTCATGTATTATGATCTGAATAACAAACAGAGGAAGCCTGCAATGTCACAGCATGACGCTATTATTCGTATAAAAAACTTACGCTTACGCACTTTTATCGGCATTAAACCTGAAGAGATCGAAAATCGTCAGGACATCGTGATTAACGTGGTGATCCACTACCCGGCGGAGAAAGCGCGCGCCAGCGAAGACATCAACGATGCCCTGAACTATCGCACCATCACCAAGAGCATCATTAAGTACGTGGAGAATAACCGCTTCTCATTGCTGGAAAAATTAACTCAGGATGTGCTCGACATCGCACGCGAACATCACTGGGTCACTTATGCTGAAGTGGAAATCGATAAACTTCACGCGCTGCGTTACGCCGACTCGGTCTCCATGACCCTGAGCTGGCAACGCTAAGCGCCATCCTGGAGGTAGTATGAAGATTCTGGTGACTGGCGGTACAGGCCTGATTGGTCGTCATCTCATTTCGCGTCTGCAGGTGCTGCATCACGAGATTACCGTGGTGACGCGCAATGCAGAGAAAGCCCGTCAGGTGCTGGGAAAAGACGTTGGCATCTGGAAGGGTCTCGCTGAGCATCAGAATCTGGACGGCTTCGATGCCGTCATCAACCTCGCAGGCGAGCCTATCGCCGACAAACGCTGGACCGAAGAGCAGAAACAGCGGCTGTGCGAGAGCCGCTGGAACATCACGCAAAAGCTGGTCGATCTGTTCCACGCTAGCACTACCCCGCCGTCGGTACTGATTTCCGGCTCGGCGGCCGGGTATTACGGCGATCTCGGGGAAGTGGTCGTCACCGAAGAAGAACCGCCGCACAACGAATTCACCCACAAACTCTGCGCGCGCTGGGAGCAAATCGCCTGCGGCGCACAAAGCGACACGACCCGCGTCTGCCTGCTGCGAACCGGCGTGGTGCTGGCGCCTAAAGGCGGGATTCTGGCGAAGATGTTGCCGGTGTTTAAACTCGGTCTCGGCGGCCCGATGGGCAGCGGTCGTCAGTATCTGGCGTGGATCCACATCGACGATATGGTCAACGGCATTCTGTGGCTGCTGGATAACGATCTGCGCGGCCCGTTCAATATGGTTTCGCCCTATCCGGTGCGTAACGAACAGTTCGCCCATGCGCTGGGCCACGCCCTGAAACGCCCGGCGGTTCTGCGCGCCCCTGCCACCGCCATTCGCCTGATGATGGGCGAATCGTCAGTGCTGGTGTTGGGCGGGCAGCGCGCCCTGCCAAAACGGCTGGAAGCGTCAGGATTTGCCTTCCGCTGGTATGACTTAGAAGAAGCCCTGGGAGATGTGGTGGGTTAAATCTGCCGTGTCGCCTATGGTAGAGTCGTACGTCAGACTCCCCAGAATGGCGACACTATGGCGACAATCACCACTCCCCGACTTCAGCTTTCCCCCTTCAAACCCTCCGACTGGGCATTCTTCCGCTCGCTGCGCGAAGACCGCGCCATCATGCGCTACATGGCGGCCATCGCCCCTGAAAAAGAGACGCGACGGTTGTTCGCCATCCGCCTCGCGGCACCGCATACCTTCGTGATCCGCTCCCGTCATGATGACACGCCGCTCGGCGATATCGGCCTGCAAATCAGTGCGAAGTATCGGGAAGAGGCGGATATCGGCTACACGGTGATCCCGCAGGCGCAGGGCAAAGGCATTGCCAGCGAGGCGCTGCGCGCGGTGTGCGACTATGCATTCACTCAGACGGGCGTGAAAGCGATCAATGCCTACGTGCTGGCAGATAACGCCGGTTCCGTGCGGGTGCTGGAAAAGATGGGTTTTGTGCGCACTCAGGTGCTGGAACAGGCCTATGAGATCGATGGCGTTCGGTATGACGACTGGGTTTATCGGCTGGAGTGTGGCGCGGGCGGCACTGCGTTTGCCCGGCCTACATAACTCGTAGGCCCGGTAAGCGCAGCGCCACCGGGCGACAAAACTACTTGAGCGATCCCTTCAGGAACTGCTGCAGACGCGGGCTTTTCGGGTTCGCCAGCACCTCGTCCGGATGCCCCTGCTCTTCGATGACACCCTGATGCAGGAAGATCACGTGGTTAGAGACGTTACGGGCGAAGCCCATCTCGTGCGTCACCACCACCATCGTTTTCCCCTCTTCGGCGAGCTTCTGCATAATGCGCAGCACTTCGCCCACCAGCTCAGGGTCGAGCGCAGAAGTCGGCTCATCAAACAGCAGTACTTCCGGCTCCATCGCCAGCGCACGGGCGATAGAGACGCGCTGCTGCTGACCGCCGGACAGATGCACAGGGTATTTAATCTGCTGGCGCTCGTCGATCCCCACTTTCGCCAGGTATTTCACCGCGCGCTCGCGCGCTTCCTGTTTGCTTAAGCCGAGAACCTGAATCGGCGCTTCCATCACGTTCTCCAGCACCGTCATGTGGCTCCAGAGGTTAAAGTGCTGGAAGACCATCGTCAGGCGCGTGCGCAGCAGACGCAGCTGATTTTTATCCGCCACTTTCAGCTGCCCGTCTTTGTCGCGCACCAGATTGATATTCTGCCCGCTGACGATAATCGAGCCTTCGCTCGGTTTTTCGAGGAAGTTAATGCAGCGCAGGAAGGTACTTTTTCCCGAACCGGATGAGCCGATAATACTGATCACATCGCCCGCATTCGCCGTGAGCGATACCCCTTTCAGCACTTCATGTTCGCCGTAGCGTTTGTGCAGATCGATAACGTTTAATTTATTTTCAGACATCGTTTTCTCAGTGCGTCGAAGTGGGTTTCATGTGCTGCAACCAGCGTTTTTCTGCCTTACGGAACAGGCTAATCAGGACGTACGAAATGATCAAATACAGCACCGCGGCGATGCCGAAGGCGGTAAAGGGCTGGTAAGTCGCCGAGTTAATATCACGCGCGATTTTCAGCAGATCCGGCACGGTGGCGGTAAACGCCAGCGCCGTAGAGTGCAGCATCAGAATCACTTCGTTGCTGTACGCCGGAAGGGCGATACGCAGCGCCGATGGCATGATAATGCAGCGATAAAGTTTCACGGACGAGAAGCCGTAGGCGCGCGCTGCTTCAATCTCACCGTACGGCACAGAGCGGATGGCCCCGGCGAAGATCTCGGTGGTATAAGCGCAGGTGTTCAGCGTCAGCGCCAGCACGGTACAGTTCAGGCCGCTGCGAAAGAACGCGTTGAGCATTTCGGTGCCTTTGACGATCTCCAGCGTATACATCCCGGAGTAAAAGACCAGCAGCTGAACGTACAGCGGCGTACCGCGAAACACATAGGTGAACAGCCAGATTGGGAAGCGAATGTATTTGTTTTCCGACACGCGGCCAATGGACAAAAACACCGCCAGAATCCCGCCCATCACCACAGACGAAATCAGCAGCCACAGGGTGATCGCCACGCCGGTAAAGCGATAGCCATCGGTCCACAGCAGCGATTTCCAGTATTCCTGAATAATCTCAATCACAGGTCAGCCCTCTTCACACCCACGGAGTAGCGACGTTCGAGAAGAAGCAGCACACCATTGGAGACGGTAGTAAACACCAGATAAATCACGCCGCACACCACGGCAAAATAGAAGGGTTCCCAGGTGCTCTTGCCCGCAAGCTGCGTGGCTTTCACCACATCTTCCAGCCCGAGGAGGGAAACCAGCGCCGTCGCTTTGAGGATCACCTGCCAGTTGTTGCCGATGCCCGGTAAGGCAAAGCGCATCATGGCCGGGAACATGATCCGACGGAAGATTTGTGAGGAGGTAAAACCGAAGGCGGTTGCCGCCTCGATGTGGCCTTTGGGTACGGCCATGTACGCGCCACGGAAGGTTTCCGTGAAATAGGCGCCGTAGATAAAGCCGAGGGTGATAATACCGGCCACCATCGGGTCGATATCAATTTGCGACATCCCAACGGCATCCGTCACGCTGTTGAGCGCGATTTGCAGACCGTAGAAAATGAGCAGCATCAGCACCAGATCGGGTACACCGCGAATCAGCGTGGTGTAGCCTTCAAAAATCAGCGCCAGTACCCGATTACTTGAGAGTTTCGCTCCCGCACCCGCCAGGCCTATCAGCACCGCCAGCACCACTGAACTGAGGGCCAGTTCAAGAGTGACGAGCGCGCCTTGTAAAATAACGCCAGAAAATCCGTACAGCATAAGGCCTGCCCTGTCGTGAGTGGTCACACCGTGTCTTTTCCCCTCCCGAAACGCGGGAGGGGGCGCACGTTATATAACGGGGCGATTAGCCGCCGTAGACATCAAAGTCGAAGTATTTCTTCGCCAGTTTTTCGTAAGTGCCATCTGCACGCATTTCGGCAAAGGCTTTGTTCAGTGCTTCACGCAGTTCGTTGTCCTCTTTGCGCAGGCCCATGCCGGTGCCGACGCCAAAGAGTTTCTCGTCCTTGATGGACGGACCGCCGAACTTATAATCTTTCCCGACCGGCTGCTTGAGGAAACCTTCGCTGGCAGCCACTTCGTCCTGGAACGCAGCGTCAATACGGCCTGCGGTCAGGTCAGCGTAGATGTTTTCCTGGCCCTGATAAGAGACGATTTCAATCCCTTTTGGTGCCCAGTGTTCATTGCCGTAGGTTTCCTGGGTGGTGCCCTGCAGCACGCCGACGCGTTTGCCTTTCAGGGACTCCAGCGTTGGCTGAATGTCAGAAGACTTAGCCACCACCAGACGCGAATCCGCGGCATAGAGTTTGTCGGTGAAGGCAATCTCCTGCTGACGTTTTTCGGTGATGGAGAGGGAGGACATAATCACGTCGATTTTTTTGGCTTTCAGCGAGGGGATCAGCGCATCCAGCGGGTTTTCAACGTAGGTACATTGCGTTTTGATGCGTTTGCACAGCTCGTTGGCGATATCGATGTCAAAACCGACCAGTTCACCTTTCGAATTCTTCGATTCAAACGGGGCATAAGTCGGATCGGTACCGATACGCACTTTTTGCGGAATGGCGGCAAAAGCAGCGGTAGCGCTGGAAAAGGCCAGCACCAGAGAAAGCGACAACACCAGTTTTTTCATGTTTATCCTCAACAGACTGTCTTCTTACGGGATTTTACGACGGGGGAGTGTCGTTAATGTGCCATTAATCCCCTTAGCAAGGCAAAGTATAATGCCCGCCAGATGGAAATTTTTGCATCATAAGTGCTTAACTATGCACTTGACGACCCAAAATGGTGCGCTTTTTGCACCATTTTGGATCCAACACATCCGAACACCCCGTCAGTGACGATTAATCACCGTATACGTTGAAGTCGAAATATTTCTTCGCCAGTTTGTCGTAGGTACCATCTTTGCGCAGTTCAGCAAAGGCTTTGTCGAAGGCCGCTTTCAGCTCTTTGTCGTCTTTACGCAGGCCAATTCCGGTGCCGTCACCGAAGTATTTTTTGTCTTTCACCGACGGACCGGCAAAGGCGAACTCTTTACCCGCAGGCTGTTTCAGGAAGCCTTCACTCGCCGCCACTTCGTCCTGGAATGCCGCATCCAGACGCCCTGCAGCCAGGTCAGAATAGATCAGATCCTGGTTCTGGTACGCGACCACATCGACGCCTTTTTCGCGCCAGTCGGCGTTAGCAAAACCTTCCTGCGTGGAGCCCTGCAGCACGCCAACGTGTTTGCCTTTCAGCGATTCGATCGTTGGCTGGATTGGGGAGCCTTTCGCCGCGATCAGACGGGAGTCCGCCGCGTAGAGCTTGTCAGAGAAGGCAATCTCCTGCTGACGTTTTTCAGTAATGGAGAGTGAAGAGATAATGGCATCGATTTTCTTGGCTTTCAGCGACGGGATTAACGCATCAAAATCGCTGCCCACCCATGTGCATTTCACCTGCATGCGCTTGCACATTTCATTTCCCAGATCGATATCAAAGCCGACGAAGTCGCCTTTCGCATCCTTGGACGAGAATGGCGCGTAAGTGGCGTCAGTACCGATACGCACTGTCTGAGGAAGTGCCGCATAGCTGCTCGCTGCCGCACTTAATCCCACCAGCAGAGACAGAGCCAGAACCGTCTTCTTCATACATTTACCCTCAAGTGTCGTGATTTTCTTATGGTTTATGTTGTGTGTTGTGTATCAGGCGTTCTCTTGCAGGTCTTATGCCATATTGCCGACGGGTCAAAAATTCGACGTTAAATATGTTAATAAAACGTTGCGATATTGCCTTAATAAGGAAAGATAGCAGGTCTGCCAAACGAACCGGAGAGGGAGAAAGGGAAAAAACGAATTAAATGTCGAGGATATGATCGCGGTTGCATAATTGCCCCGCAACGGGGCAACCAGGCTTATCATGCACCCAAAACGGGCAACGGGTTATGCGCCCTGCCAGCGGGCGAAGAGATCTTCCGGCAGGTCGATGTCAAACTGATCCAGTACGCGATTGACCGTCTGGTTGATCACGTCGTCCAGCGTTTGCGGGCGATGATAAAACGCCGGCACCGGCGGCATAATCACCGCGCCCAGCTCCGCCGCCTGGGTCATCAGGCGCAAATGGCCGAGATGCAGCGGCGTTTCACGCACGCAGAGCACCAGGGTGCGGCGCTCTTTCAGCACCACGTCGGCGGCGCGCGTCACCAGCGTGTCCGTATAGCTGTTCACGATGCCGGAGAGCGTTTTGATGGAGCACGGCAGGATAACCATCCCGGCGGTTTTAAACGAGCCAGAAGAGATGCTGGCGGCGATATCGCGGGCATCGTGCACCACGTCGGCCAGGGCCTGAACGTCGCGCAGGGAAAAATCGGTTTCGAGGGAGAGGGTCTGACGCGCCGCCTGGCTCATCACCAGATGGGTCTGGACATCCGCTACGTCGCGCAGCACTTCCAGCAGTCGTACGCCGTAAATGGCACCGCTGGCACCGGAGATCCCTACAATGAGTTGTTTCATGATTTCGCCCTTACTTGCATCTCGGGCAGACTTTGCAGGATTTTGCGGGGAGTTGCAAGTGAGGGCACCCGCCCTCACCAGCCGAAGACTTAGCCTTCGTTGTGCATCTCTAAGCTTTCGAGATCGTTTTGCATCTGCACGGCTTTCGCATCGTCGTTGCGCAGCGAGTCGAGATAGTCGAGATACTGCTGATCAACGTCTTTAGTCACGTAGATGCCGTTGAAGACCGAACACTCAAACTGCTGAATATCCGGGTTCTCGGCGCGTACGGCGTCAATCAGATCGCTCAGGTCCTGGAAAATCAGGCCGTCAGCGCCGATGATCTGGCGAATCTCATCCACTTCGCGACCGTGAGCAATCAGCTCGTTGGCGGTCGGCATGTCGATTCCGTAGACGTTCGGGAAGCGAATTTCCGGCGCAGCAGAGGCCAGATAGACCTTCTTCGCACCCGCTTCACGCGCCATCTCGATGATCTGCTCAGACGTGGTGCCGCGCACAATGGAGTCGTCCACCAGCAGCACGTTCTTATCGCGGAACTCAGCGCGGTTGGCGTTGAGCTTACGACGCACGGACTTACGACGCAGCTGCTGGCCCGGCATGATAAAAGTGCGGCCCACGTAGCGGTTCTTCACGAAGCCCTGACGGTACGGTTTACCCAGGATTCGTGCCATTTCCAGGGCGATATCGCAGGAGGTTTCCGGGATCGGGATGACCACGTCGATATCCAGATCGTCCCACTCACGGGCAATCTTCTCACCGAGCTTGGTGCCCATGTTCACACGCGCGCTGTACACGGAAATCTTGTCGATGAACGAGTCCGGACGGGCGAAGTACACATATTCGAACAGGCACGGATTGCTGACCGGGTTTTCCGCGCACTGGCGGGTAAACAGCTGGCCTTTTTCGGTGATGTAGACAGCTTCGCCCGGTGCGACGTCGCGCAGGAACTCAAAGCCCAGAGTATCCAGCGCTACGCTTTCGGAGGCGACCATGTACTCGGTACGGCCATCGCCCAGATCGCGTTTACCCAGCACCAGCGGACGGATGCCGTTAGGGTCGCGGAACGCCACCATACCGTGGCCGATAATCATCGCCACGCAGGCATACGCGCCACGGATCTGGCGGTTGGTCGCGGCAATGGCGGCAAAAATGTTGTCTGCTTCCAGCGGGTAATGGCGGAAGTTATCCAGCTCGCTGGCAAAGATATTGAGCAGGATTTCAGAATCAGAGGTGGTGTTAATGTGGCGACGCTTCTCTTCAAACAGCTTTTTACGCAGCTCGTGCGCGTTGGTCAGGTTGCCATTGTGGGCAAGCGTGATGCCATACGGAGAGTTGACGTAGAAAGGTTGTGCTTCAGAGGCGCTGGAACTGCCAGCAGTAGGATAACGAACGTGGCCAATCCCCATATTGCCCTGCAGGCGCTGCATATGGCGGGCTTCAAATACATCGTTGACCAGGCCATTCGCTTTGCGTAAACGGAAACAGTTGTTGGCATCAATGGTAATGATGCCTGCTGCATCCTGGCCACGGTGCTGAAGCACCGATAACGCGTCATAAATAGACTGGTTTACCGGCATGAAACCGGCGATACCGACAATACCGCACATTCGTCTTTTCCTCGTTAAGCCACATCTCAAAGTGATTACACTTTGGGCAAGAAACTCGACGAGCTTTGCAGATAGTCAAAGAACCATCTGATGATGAAGCTGAACTGTGGAATCAGCTGGGACTTGCTCCAGTCTTCGCTTTTTGAAAACCCGGTAAAGGTATCAAGGAAGAACAGAATCGCTGCCACGATCAGCGCGCCTCGCAGCGCACCAAAACAGATCCCCAGTACCCTGTCCGTTCCTGACAGACCGGTTTTCTCGACCAGCTGACCTATCACGTAGTTCACGATAGCGCCGACGAGAAGCGTCGCGACAAACAGCACCGCGATGGCGATTCCATTTCGGACCAGTTCATCTTCAAAGCCCGTGAACCAGACAGACAGGTAAGTGTAGTAATGACTGGCAACAAAGAAAGCACAACCCCATGTCACCAGCGATAACGCTTCACGAACAAAGCCACGGATCAGGCTAACCAGACAGGAAAAACCTATCACCGCAATGATGGCGTAATCAATCCAGACCATATGTGTCCCACGATTAAACGCCCTGTCATCCAGTTCGGGGCGAATTCTAACAGAAAAAGAAAACGTTTGCGTAGGGATTTCCTTCCCGCGCGTAAATAAAAAAGGCGCTGAAAAAATGCTCAACGCCGTCCGTTCTTTTGCCCCTCACCCCGGCCCTCTCCCCAAAGGGGCGAGGGAGAAAAGACCGCACCGATCAGTTCCCTCTCCCCTATGGGGAGAGGGTTAGGGTGAGGGCAGTAAGCGCCTATCAGTTCGCGCTATAATTCATCACCACACCGCTCAACCCGGAGATCTGCTTCAGCTCGCCAAGCGACCCTTTCAGCTTATCTTTCGAGGCATCCGGGCCGACCAGAATGCGGGTGATTTTACCCTGCACCGGCGTCGAAGGTGAAGTGTAAACCCGATATCCTGCCCCGCGGAGTTTACCCACCACTTCATTGACTTTATCGGCATTTTTCAACGCCCCAAGCTGCACCACGTACGCTTTCCCGGTCGGCGCAGGTTTCTCTTCCTGAACCGGTTTTTCCGGCGGCGCTTCTGCCGCAGCGGCAATCTGCTCGCTGGCTTTATCACGCTGTGGTTTCGGCTGGGGCTTGTCCGCCGGTTTCGCGGCAGGCTTAGGCTGCACGACCGGTTCCGGAACTGGGTCCAGTTCGCCGGTGTTGCTTGCCGTCAAACGAGAGGGATCGAGCGACGGTGCCGCCGCATCTCCGGCACGCACCTCTTCTGCCGCCCCTTCCGGAGGCTGAGCAGGCAGCGCCTGCGTGGCCGCAGGCAGCATGTCGGGCTCGTCGCGATCGCCGGGTTTCGGCACCAGCGGGATCGCCGCGAACTCATCCTGATAATGTTTTTTCTGCCCGTCGAGCAGTCCCGGGAGGATAATCACTCCCAGCGCAACCAGCACAATGGTTCCTGTTAAACGGTTCTGAAACTTACTTGCCACCGGTTCTCCCCGCCTCCATCACTTCCATGACATGCGCTACGGTGTGGAACGATCCACACACCAGCACGGTATCTTCAGGTTTAGCATCCGCCATCGCGGCGTGCCATGCCAGCGCCACGTTTTCATAAGCTTCGCCCTGCGCGAGATGTTCCATCAACTGTTCGGCAGACGCGCCCCGTGGGCCTTCCAGTGGAGCACAATACCAGCAATCGACGACACTCTCCATGCAGGGCAGCGTGCCAGCAATATCTTTATCATGAAGCATACCGATAACCGCCAGCACTCGCCCGGTTTTTGGCAGGGATTTGAGTCGTTCTGCGAGGTAGGCCGCGGCATGGGGATTGTGCGCCACGTCCAGGATCAGACGCGGAGACTCGCTGACAATCTGAAAACGTCCCGGCAGAAGCGCATTCTGAATACCGTCACGGATCGCCTGTTCGCTCACCGCCAGTCCACTGGCGCGAATGGCCGCCAGCGCGGTAGCGGCGTTCGGCTGCGGAACCTGCGGCAACGGCAGATTATCCAGCACGCCCTGAGCATCGCTAAAGCGCCAGCCCTCAGCCGACACCTCATACTGCCAGTCAACGCCGCGGCGCATCAGATGCGCCCCCTTCTCCTGCGCCACATCGGCGATGGTGTTCGGCATATCCGGCTCACCCACCACGGCAGGTTTGTTGGCGCGGAAAACGCCCGCTTTTTCGCGACCAATGCTTTCGCGGTCTGGCCCCAGCCAGTCCGTGTGATCCAGCGCGATGCTGGTCACGACGGCGACGTCGGCATCGACCATGTTAGTGGCGTCCAGGCGTCCGCCTAAACCGACTTCGAGGATCACCACGTCCAGCTGTGCCTGTTTGAACAGCCACAGGGCGGAGAGCGTCCCGTACTCAAAATAGGAGAGCGAAATCTCACCGCGCGCGGCTTCGATTTCCGCAAAAGAGGCGGTGTGCGCCGATTCCGGCAGCTCGGTATTCTGCACACGCACGCGCTCGGTGTAGCGCACCAGATGCGGAGAACTGTAAACACCCACCTTGTAACCGGCGGCCATCAGCATCGATTCGATGGTGCGGCAGGTTGTGCCTTTGCCGTTGGTTCCCGCCACGGTGAAGACGAACGGCGCGGGCTTGAGGACGTCTAAACGCGCAGCGACCTGGCTCACGCGGTCCAGTCCCATATCGATGGTTTTACTGTGGAGATTTTCCAGATAAGAAAGCCACGTGACCAGGGGTGACGTGGCTTGGGGAATCATTTGTTTTTCCATGATACGCACTTTCATTTTAGGTTAGAAAGCAAAAGGGCAGCGCCGTCTGGCCCTGCCCTTTTTGAGTTATCAGGCTTCGGGTTCCTGATGCGGCACGACCACGCCTTCACGCGGTTCGTCCGGACTTGGCGACGGCAGATTCATCAGCTTCGCCAGGATGCTTGCCAGTTTCAGGCGCATTTCCGGGCGGCGAACGATCATGTCGATAGCGCCTTTTTCGATCAGGAATTCACTGCGCTGGAAGCCCGGCGGCAGTTTCTCACGCACGGTCTGTTCGATAACGCGTGGACCGGCAAAGCCGATCAGCGCTTTCGGTTCAGCGATGTTCAGATCGCCCAGCATCGCAAAGCTCGCCGATACGCCGCCCATGGTAGGGTCGGTGAGAACGGAGATATACGGCAGACCGCGTTCCTGCATTTTGCCCAGCGCTGCAGAGGTTTTCGCCATCTGCATCAGTGACATCAGCGCTTCCTGCATACGTGCACCACCGGAGGCGGA
Source organism: Lelliottia sp. EB106-05-01-XG201 (assembly GCF_058791735.1). NCBI lineage: Bacteria > Pseudomonadati > Pseudomonadota > Gammaproteobacteria > Enterobacterales > Enterobacteriaceae > Lelliottia > Lelliottia sp. EB106-05-01-XG201. The sequence goes on along the minus strand of NZ_JBYTDV010000001.1, from coordinate 1,456,975 downwards.
GAAGCAGATCAGCGGGCAGTTGTCTTCCAGAGCCTGCTCAACGGCACGGATGAAACGCGCACCGACGACGGAACCCATTGAGCCGCCCATAAAGGAGAACTCAAAGGCCACAGCGACAACCGGCATCTCGTGCAGGGTGCCTTTCATCACGATCAGCGCGTCTTTCTCGCCGGTCTCTTTCTGAGCAGAAGCCAGTCTGTCTTTGTATTTCTTGGAGTCACGGAACTTCAGTACATCTTTTGGCTCAAGTTCGCTACCCAGTTCAACCATGGAACCTTCATCCAGCAGGCTATGCAGGCGATTACGCGCCGACATACGCATGTGGTGGTCACACTTCGGGCACACCTCAAGATTGCGTTCCAGCTCAGCGCGGTACAAGACCTGGCCGCAGCTGTCACACTTGGTCCACACCCCTTCAGGAATACTCGCCTTACGGGTTGGGGCTATGTTGCTTTTAATTCGTTCAATCCAGCTCATTGATAACCTTTCTGCCTGAACCTGGTCGTATGCCAGTTTTGCTGTAAGCGGCGCATAATGCCATTTTTGCCACAAACAGACCATGAATGTTGCACATTAAAACATAACAGCCCGAAACTTTGGATAAAAAAGTGGTCGAACCGCAAATGCGTACTTACTTCGCTTGCTTTGCCGCCGCACGTTTATGACGAATAATTTCGACAACGCCCGGCAGGATTGAGAGCACAATAATGGCAACAATCAGTAACTTAAGATTTTCCTGCACGATTGGCAGATCGCCAAACAGGTAGCCCGCGTAGGTAAACAGCAGCACCCACAGCAGCGCACCAATCACGTTATAGGCCGCGAAGTGACGATAGGACATATGTCCCATTCCCGCCACAAAGGGGGCAAACGTGCGGACGATCGGCACAAAACGCGCCAGAATGATGGTTTTGCCACCATGACGTTCATAGAATGCGTGCGTTTTGTCTAAATAGCTGCGACGGAAAATCTTCGAGTTCGGATTACTGAACAGCCGTTCACCGAATACCCGCCCAATAGTGTAGTTCACCGCATCGCCCACAATAGCCGCAATGATCATCAGCACCACCATCAGGTGGACGTTGAGATCGTTGGTCGGCAAAGCAGAAAGCGCGCCCGCGACAAACAGCAGGGAATCGCCCGGCAAAAACGGCGTGACGACCAGGCCGGTTTCACAGAACAAAATCAGGAACAGAATGGCATACACCCATACGCCGTACTGCGCGACCAGCTCCGCCAGATGAACATCGATATGCAGGATGAAATCAATGAGAAAACGTATTAAGTCCATATTGTCTAAGCCTTAATTGAATTGCAACTGCGTTAGTCCGCTAAAAATAGCGGGCCCATTGGCGGTTTTGGAAGGTCAAAGCGATCCGGATAATCTACCGAGACCAGATACAGCCCTTCCGCCTTCGCCGTTGCTGCCGCAAGCGTTCTGTCCTTCGCTGCCAGCAGTTCTGCAATCCAGCTCTCCGGCTGGTGTCCGGCGCCTACTTCCATCAGGCTGCCCACAATATTCCGCACCATATGATGTACAAAGGCATTGGCTTTGATATCCACCACCACATACGCGCCATAACGACTGACGGTAATGTGCATCACGTTTCGCCACGGCGTGCGCGACTGGCAATGGACCGCGCGAAACGAGGTAAAGTCATTTTCACCGAGCAGATGCTGCGCGGCACGATGCATACGATCGGCATCCAGCGGCTCATAAAAATGAGTCACGCCCTGGCTTAACACTGCCGGACGCAGACGCTGATTGTAGATAACGTAGCGGTAGCGACGGGCCGTGGCGCTGAAACGCGCGTGAAAATCATCCGGCACATCTTTCACCCAGCGCACCGCGATGTCACCAGGCAAATTCGCATTTACGCCCAGTGTCCACGCCGCATCTTTACGCACCGCGGTGGTTTCAAAATGCACCACCTGGCCCGTACCGTGTACGCCTGCATCGGTACGACCGGCGCACAGCACGCCGATCGGTTCGTTCGCCACCTGAGAGAGCGCTTTTTCCAGCTTTTCCTGGACGCTACGCACTTCATTCTGACGCTGCCAGCCATAATATTTGCTGCCGTCGTACTCAATCCCGAGGGCAATTCTATGCACTGGCTTGTGTTCCACTTCAGACATCCTTACAGATACTCCTGCACCAGCTTCTCAGCGATTTTGACCGCCATCAGCGCGCCGCCGAAACGTACGTTGTCCGCCACAGACCAGAACTGCACCTGCTCAGGCATGCCGTAGTCGTTACGCACGCAGCCCACGGAGAGACGCGCGTTGCCTGTCGCATCGCCAACCTGAGTCGGGAAATCGGTCTCTTCGCTCAGAGAGATATCTTCGCCGCGCTCGAACGCATAGCGCGCTTCTTCCGCCGCCAGCGGACGCAGGGCTTCGAAGTTCACCATCTGCGCGTGACCATAGAAGACCGGCGCACGCACGCTGGTGGCGGAGATAATCAGACCATCATCCTGCAGAATTTTGCGGGTTTCATCGACGATACGGCGCTCTTCACGCACGCTGCCTTCGCGATCGGCCAGCATCGGCATCAGGTTGAAGGCTAACTGGCGACCAAAGAAATCGTCATCGTCGACCGGAATTCCGTTCAGCAGTTTCGCGCTCTGCCCTGCCAGCGCATCGACCGCTTTTTTACCCTGCGCGGAGACAGAGAGCAGGCTGGTGACGGTGATACGTGACAAGCCGCCGTCGTCGATCAGCGGTTTCAGCGCCGTCAGCAGCTGGCTGGTCAGGCTGTCCGGGACAGCGATGATATTACGGTTGCGGTAGTCGGCGAGCACAAACGGGTTAACGTCCGGCACCACCAGCGGCACGTCCGGCTCCAGCGAAAAAAGACCGCTCAGATCGATCACCAGACAACCGGCGTTGGCCGCTTCTTCCGCGTAAGCGGCTGAGGCTTCAGTGCCCGCTGCAAAGAACGCCAGCTGGGCCTGCGTCCAGTCAAACTCCGCAACGTCCTGCGCGCGAACGGTTTTACCTTCGTAGCGCAGGGAGGTCCCGGCGCTTTCCGCGCGCGCCAGGGCATAAACTTCTCCCACCGGGAACTGACGTTCCGCAAGTGTTTCGAGCAGGGCTTCGCCCACAGCGCCAGTGGCACCCAGTACGGCAATATTCCAGCCTTCAGACATGGTGGTTTACTCCAGAAATGAAACAGCTCCCGGCCAGATTATCCGGCAGGGAGCATTAAGAAGACATTAACGCGCCGGGTTATGCGTGGCATTAAAACCCAGTTGATTCAGTAACGCTGCCGCATCGGCATCGTCACAGATGACATACAGGGAGGACCACTCGCGGCGCTCGAGGTAATTCTTGCGCAGTTTGTCGAATTCACCCGGAATGCCCGCCACTTTTCGCAGCAGCGCGTCATCGCGGCGCACATCATACACTAAATGCACCAGCCTTTTTAGCGAAGACTCATCGAGCGGGCCGTGCAGCGTAATGCGGCCAAATTCCGGCGCGGGCAGCAGGCAATCCAGCGAAACCTGCTGGGGCTGGCCGATAAAAGCGCTATAGGCTTCAAAGACCTGCGTCGTGCCGCGCGCTTTACCTTCCAGCGTATAGCCCGCGATGTGCGCCGTGGCGACATCGACGTGGTTCAGCAGCGTGACGTTGAGATCCGGCTCTGGCTCCCAGACGTCCAGCACCACGCTCAGATCCAGCCCGGCTTCCAGACAGGTCAGCAGCGCGGCGTTATCAACCACCGGCCCACGGCAGGCATTTATCAGAATAGTGCCAGGCTTCAGGCGGCGAATAAACGCCTCATCGGCCAGATGCAGGGATTTGTACGGGCCGTCTTTGAACAGCGGGGTATGGAAGGTGATCACGTCCGCCTGCTCGACCAGTTCATCAAGCGTGCGGAAGTCACCTTCATCACCGCGATCGGCGCGCGGCGGATCGCACAGCAGCGTGCGGATGCCGAGCGCTTCGAGACGCTTCTGTAAACGTCCGCCGACGTTTCCCACACCAACAATGCCGACCGTGCGGTCTTTCAGCGCAAAGCCGTCGCGCTCGCCCAGCATCAGTAAAGAGGAGAAGACGTATTCCACGACCGCAATCGCATTGCAGCCCGGTGCTGCTGAAAATCCGATACCCGCCTGCGCCAGCCAGGCATCATCCACGTGATCGGTTCCTGCCGTCGCCGTGCCGACAAATTTAACGCTTTTGCCCGACAGCAGCGTCTCATTCACTTTGGTCACCGAGCGCACCATCAGCGCGTCAGCGTCATCCAGTTCCGCCAGCGGGATCGGGCGACCGGGAACAGCCTTAACGTCACCCAGGCGGCTAAACAGCTCACGGGCGTAAGGCATATTTTCATCAACGAGGATTTTCACGACAGAGTACCTGTTTGAGAGGAAGAAAACCTGCCAAGTGTGCCATAATCTCGCCGCCAGGCATACCCGATCGCTTTGCCTGGTTCACGGTGAGTAATGACTTTAAGGATTTTGACGATGCAGCCCATTTCAGGTACGCCGCCGCGCCCTCCGGGTGAAGGCCCCGTAACACCTTCCGCCATTGGCGAACAGCCGTTATCGACGATGCAGCGCACGGTGCTGGAGCGTCTGATCACCCGTCTGGTTGCGTTGACCTCGCAGCAGAGCGCGGAAGTGTGGGCGGGAATGAAACATGACCTCGGGCTGAAAAACGAGACCCCGCTGCTGTCGCGCCATTTTCCTGCTGCCGAGCAAAACCTGAATCTGCGCCTGACCACCGCGCAGCAAAATCACACCACCCGCCAGGTGGTGTCGCAGCTGACCGAGCTGTTAGGTCAGGGGAATAACCGCCAGGCGGTGAGTGAGTTCATTCGTCAGCAATTTGGCCAGACGACGCTGAGCCAGCTCACGCCGGACCAGCTGAAAACCGTGCTGACACTGTTGCAAAGTAATCAGCTGTCGATTCCGCAGCCGCAGCAGCGCCCCGCCACCGAGCGTCCGCTGCAGCCTGCCGAGCATAATACGCTCAAGCAGATGGTTACCCGACTGGCGGCCGCCACGGGCGAATCGAACAAGCTTATCTGGCAGTCGATGCTGGAGCTGTCCGGCGTGAAGGCCGGCGAGCTGATCCCGGCGAAACAGTTTACCCATCTGGTAACCTGGCTGCAGGCTCGCCAGACGCTGAGCACACAAACCGCGCCCACGCTGCATACCCTGCAGGCGGCGCTCAAGCAGCCGCTGGAGCCCCGTGAATTTGAAGCCGTGCGTGATTACGCCCAGCAGACCTGGCAGGCGACGCCACAAACGGTGCTGACCACCGCCCAGGTTCAGGATTTGCTCAATCAGATCTTTATCCGCCGCGCCGAACCTGAAAGTGGCGTGCCGGAAGCGCGCAACATTCAGCCGATTTACAGTCCGCTGTTTGCCCCGGTGGTGGACACGATAAAATCGATCTCCGCACGTCCTGGGCTGATGATTATTGCGCTGATGGTTGCGCTGGCGCTGTTCTGGCTGGTTATCTAATTTTTGCCGGATGGCGGCTACGAATTAACGGGTTTTGTAGGTCGGGTAAGGCGCAGCCGCCACCCGACAAGCCCCTTCACCGCTTCCAAAACGCGATAATCGTCACCGCAATCCCCACCACCGCCGAAACCGCCCCGGCCAGAAACACCGACGAATAGCCGAACGACGTTGCCAGAACGCCTGCCAGCGGGCCGGTGATCCCGTAAGAGATATCCTGAAAAGCCGCATAGCCGCCAAGCGCGGTTCCGCGAATCTGCGGTGCTACGCGCTTCACCACTTCCACGCCAAGCGCCGGGAAGATGAGCGAACAGCCGCAGCCGGTTAACGCCGCACCCAGTAACGCGATCCACGCCACCGGCGCCTGCCACAGCAGCAGCAGACCCAGCGTTTCGATGACCAAGGAAACGACGGCGACTTTCACGCCGCCAAACCTGTCCGGCATCCAGCCGAACAGGACGCGCATCAGCACAAATGCGCCGCCAAACGCAGTCAGAGTAAAGCCCGCCATCGCCCAGCCGCGACTCATAAAGTAGAGCGAGACAAAGGTACCAATCACCGCAAAACCGACGCCCTGCAGCGCCAGCCCGAGACCCGGCTTCCAGATTTGCCCGACCACACTCCACAGGGACGGACGTTCGCCTTTGTGGGCAGGCACTTTACGCACCGAGCCGTTAAAGGCCCACGCCACCAGCGGCAGCGCCATGGTGGTTCCCGCCAGCGCGGCGTAACCGAAATGGCTGTGGATGAGCAGACCCAGGGGTGCACCTGCGGCCAACGCGCCGTAGATCGCCATCCCGTTCCAGGACATCACTTTGCCGGAACGCGTCGGCCCAACCAGGCCCATGCCCCAGGTGAGCGTCCCGGTCAGCAGCTGGCTTTCGCCAAAACCGAGAATTAAACGCCCAACAACCAGCAGCGCGAATTTATAGATGGCGTCCACCGGCAGCAGCGCCGCCAGCAGCCATGCGCCTCCCGCCAGCCCGCAGGCAAACATCCCCTGCAGCGCAGAACGTTTTGCGCCATGCTGATCGGCCAGTCGCCCGGCGTAGCCGCGTGTCAGAACGGTGGCTAAAAACTGAATCCCCACGGCGACGCCCACCAGGGTATTGCCGTAGCCCAGCTCCTGATGAACAAACAAAGGGATCACCGGCAGCGGCAGGCCGACGGTCATATAGGTCAGAAACACCGCGAAGGCGATGCGAAACAGCGAGACATTCGCTGACGAGGTTTTTTCTTTTTGAGCTAGCGCAGTCATTCATGACTCCAAACGAATACAAAAAGGGAGCCGTTGGGCTCCCTTTTTTCACATCAGCGTCAATCTTACGCTTTCAGTTTACGCATCACCAGCGTGGCGTTGGTGCCGCCGAAACCGAAGCTGTTAGACATAACGGTCGTCAGCGCCTGCTCGGTCGGTTTGGTGACGATGTTCAGGCCAGCAGCCTGCTCGTCCAGCTCTTCCACGTTGATGCTTGGGGCGATGAAGCCGTGTTCCAGCATCAGCAGAGAGTAGATCGCTTCCTGCACACCAGCGGCACCCAGAGAGTGACCGGTCATTGCTTTGGTCGCGGAGATCGCCGGGCTGTTGTCGCCAAAGACTTCACGGATAGCACCCAGCTCTTTCACGTCGCCGACCGGAGTCGAGGTACCGTGGGAGTTCAGGTAATCGATTGGGGTATCCACGCCGTCCATTGCCAGCTTCATGCAGCGCACTGCGCCTTCGCCAGATGGAGCAACCATGTCTGCGCCATCGGAAGTCGCGCCGTAGCCGACAACTTCAGCGTAGATGTGCGCGCCACGTGCCAGAGCGTGTTCCAGCTCTTCAACTACCACCATACCGCCGCCGCCTGCGATGATGAAACCGTCACGGTTTGCGTCATAGGTACGGGAGGCTTTTTCTGGCGTTTCGTTGTACTTGGTGGACAGTGCGCCCATCGCGTCGAACTCACACGCCATTTCCCAGCACAGCTCCTCGCCGCCGCCAGCAAAGACGATATCTTGTTTGCCCAGCTGGATCTGCTCAACCGCGCTGCCGATGCAGTGTGCGGAAGTCGCACATGCGGAGCTGATGGAGTAGTTCACACCGTGGATTTTGAACGGGGTTGCGAGGCACGCAGACACTGCAGACGCCATCGCTTTGGTCACAACGTAAGGACCGACCGCTTTCAGGCCGCGCGGGCTACGCATAGCGTCTGCGCCGAACACCTGAGATTTAGAAGAACCGCCGGAACCTGCGATCAGGCCCACGCGCGGGTTGTTCTGGTAAACCTCTTCTTTCAAACCAGCATCTTCTACAGCCTGCTGCATTGAGAGGTAAGCGTAGATAGAGGCATCGTTCATGAAACGGACCACTTTGCGGTCGATCAGACCGGTGGTGTCCAGTTTGACGTTACCCCACACGTGGCTACGCATACCAGAATCTTTGAATTCTTGAGAGAAAGTGATCCCCGAGCGTCCTTCACGCAGAGATTCCAGGACTTCCTGCTGGTTGTTACCGATGCTGGAAACGATGCCCAGGCCAGTAATCACTGCACGTTTCATTCAATACCTCTGTAAGTCATACTATATTAAGTTTCGAGTCGCACAATAGCGTACACTTGTACGCTGAACAAGTCCGATCAGCCAATTTCTGTGGAAATTTGCACCAACGAACACACATCGTTAAGATCGTGCCACTGCCTGTCAGACGAGTAACTTACGTGAAACAAAACGCCATACAACCCGCCAACCTTGAGTTCAACGCTGAGGGTACACCTGTTTCCCGAGATTTCGACGATGTCTATTTCTCTAATGATAACGGACTGGAAGAAACCCGTTATGTTTTCCTTGATGGAAACCAGCTCAACGCACGTTTTCCAGAGCATCCGCGCAGCCAGTTTGTGGTGGCGGAGAGCGGTTTTGGCACCGGATTAAACTTCCTCACCCTCTGGCAGGCGTTTGACCAGTTCCATGCGGCGCACCCTGAGGCTACGCTGCAAAGATTACATTTCATCAGTTTCGAGAAATTCCCCCTCACCGCCCACGACCTGAGGCTGGCCCATGAGCACTGGCCGGAACTGCGCGTCTGGGCCGAGCAGCTGCAGGCCCAGTGGCCGCTGCCGTCAGGCGGATGCCATCGTCTGGTGCTGGACGGCGGACGGGTGACACTCGATCTGTGGCTTGGGGACATCAACGAACTAACGGACCAACTCGACGACTCCCTGAATCAGAAAGTCGACGCCTGGTTTTTGGATGGCTTTGCCCCGGCGAAAAACCCGGACATGTGGAGCCCAAATCTTTTCTCCGCGATGGCGCGCCTGGCCCGTCCCGGTGCGACGCTGGCGACCTTTACCTGCGCCGGGTTTGTGCGTCGTGGGTTGCAGGAAGCCGGTTTCACCATGCGTAAAACCAAAGGCTTTGGCCGTAAGCGAGAGATGCTGACAGGCGTGATGGAGCAGGAAAAGACTCTGCCAGCGCGCGCCCCGTGGTTCGCCCGCAGCGGCGCGGAAAAACGCGAAACGGCGATTATTGGCGGCGGTATCGCCAGCGCACTGCTTTCGCTTGCCCTGCTCCAGCGCGGCTGGCAGGTGACGTTATACTGCGCTGACCCCGCCCCCGCTGCGGGTGCTTCCGGCAATCGCCAGGGCGCGCTCTATCCTCTTCTGACCGCTCACGATCCGGCCCTCAGCCAGTTTTTCCCGGCGGCCTTTACCTTCGCCAGACGTCTCTACGACAGCCTGCCGGTGAAGTTTGACCATCAATGGTGCGGCGTGACGCAGCTCGGCTGGGATGAAAAAAGCCAGCGCAAGATCGACCAGATGCTGAGCCTGGGAATGCCCGCGCAAATCGCAGAGGCGGTGAACGCGCAACAAGTGCAGGAAAATAGCGGCCTGCAAATTGACTGCTGCGGGATTCATTATCCTCTCGGCGGCTGGCTATGCCCGGCACAGCTGACCGCGGCGACCATCGCACTCGCCCAGTCGCAAGGGCTGACAGTGCATTATGAACATGCGCTGGAATCTCTGGAGAACATCGACGGCGGCTGGCAGCTGCGTTTTGCTCATGGCAGCAAGGCACAGCACGCCAGCCTGGTGCTGGCTAACGGTCATCGCATCGGCGATTTCCCGCAAACAGAAAACCTGCCGGTCTATCCGGTCGGCGGCCAGGTGAGTCATATTCCCACCACGCCGAATCTGAAAGAACTTCGTCAGGTCCTGTGCTACGACGGCTATCTGACGCCGCAAAACCCGGCGAATGGGCATCACTGCATCGGGGCCAGCTATCATCGCGGTGAGACGGAAATGGAGTACAGCGAAGAGGATCAGCAGCTAAACCGGCAGCGCCTGATCGATTGCTTCCCTCAGGCTGAGTGGGCAAAAGAGGTCGATGTAAGCGATGGCGATGCGCGCTGCGGCATCCGCTGCGCCACCCGCGATCACCTGCCGATGCTCGGCAACGTACCGGATTACGCCGCGACGCTGACGGCCTATGAAAATCTTGCAGAAAATCGTGAGACAGCCGTGAGTGCCCCGGTCTATCCAGACCTGTTTATGCTCGGTGCGCTCGGGTCACGCGGATTGTGTACCGCCCCGCTGGCGGCAGAAATTCTGGCCTCGCAGATGAGTGAAGAGCCGATTCCGATGGACGGCGTTACGCTGGCAGGATTGAACCCGAATCGACTGTGGGTGCGGAAATTATTGAAGGGTAAGTTGGTGAAGCCGGGTGCGGTCTGATGCCCTCACCCCGCCCCTCTCCCACGGGAGAGGGAGATGGGGATGGAGAGGGTTTTGTAGGCCCGGTAAGCGCAGCGCCACCGGGCAAAAAGCCACTACTTCAAATTAGCCTGCTGAAACAAATTGTCCCACATGCCCAGCACCAGAGACTGGTCGCGCGGCGAAAGCTCGCCCGCCTGAATCGCTTTTTCCAGACCACGGCTCACTTCAGCGTGGACCGCTTCCGGTGAGTGATCGTCGCCCGCTTCCAGCTCGGCTACAGCAAGCGTCAGGTGACCACGCAGATAACCGCTGGCAAACAGTTCATCGTCACTGGCGTGCTCCACCATGTCATCAATTAACGCCAGGATGCGTGATTCAAATTCTGCGATCATCTTCTTTCCTCAATTAAGATCTTCCGGCCACGGGAAGTGTTCCGCCGTGAATTCCGGCGTGTGGTAATAATTCTGTAGTGCCTTGATGAAACGCGCCGGTCGCTCCGGGATGCCTTTCTCAAGATATTCCATCACCTGCGCATGAACGCGGCGCTGGAAGGTAATGCGATCCGGCTCGCAATCCCCTTCGAGATTGTCGCAGCTGACGTTGAACGGAAAACCGGCCGCCACGCAGAACAGCCAGTCGAAGGCCTGGGGTTTAACTTCCACGTCCTCAAACTGGCCTTGCGTCGTGGCATCACGCCCGTCCGGGCAGTACCAGTAACCGAAATCCACCAGCTCGCGGCGCGCTTTCCCGGCGATACACCAGTGGGATATCTCGTGCAGACCGCTGGCATAAAAGCCGTGCGCAAAGACGATCCGGTTGTACGGCACGTCGGCATCAGCAGGAAGATAGATCGGTTCGTCGTCGCCTTTAATCAGACGGGTATTAAAATCATCCGCAAAACAGCCGTCGAAGATCTCAATCAGTTGTTCGTATTTATGCGTACTGTTCATTAGTTCATCCCCAACCAGTGGAGGATCTCCTGTCCGTGGCTGTCATAAAGAAGTTTGGCACTCATCACCGCCGACACAATCACAATCATCGGACGGATAAGTTTCTGCCCTTTGCTCAATACCAGACGCGAGCCGACGCGCGCGCCTAAAAACTGTCCGACCATCATCACAAAGCCGGTCGCCCAAATCACTTTCCCGCCAATGATAAACAGCAGCAGACCGCCAAGGTTAGAGGTGGCGTTGAGCACTTTCGCGTGGGCAGTGGATTTGGCAAGGTTAAAACCGGCCAGCGTGACAAACGCCAGGGCATAGAACGAACCCGCACCGGGGCCGAAGAAGCCATCGTAAAAGCCGACGCAGCCCCCGGCAATCAGGGCAAACGGCAGGCCGTGCAGACGACGTTGTCTGTCCTCTTCCCCCAGTTTTGGCATCAGTAAAAAATAGAGGCCAATGCAGATGACGAGGATCGGCAGAATCTGGCGCAAAATGTCCGATTGCACATGCTGGACCAGCAGCGCGCCGCTGGTCGAGCCGATGAAGGTCATCAGAATATTGAGTTTCTGATCGGCAAGGCTGACGACTTTGCGGCGAATAAAGTAGATGGACGCAGAGAGCGAACCGCCGCAGGCCTGCAGCTTATTGGTTGCCAGCGCCTGGGCCGGGCTCATGCCCGCGGCCAGCAGCGCAGGCACCGTCAGCAGACCGCCCCCACCCGCCAGCGCATCGATAAAACCCGCCAGCATCGCAACAAAGAACAGTACCGCCAGCAGCCACGGTGACACCATAAACAGATCGACGAAATTATCCATTAAAGTACATGCTCATCCAGTAGCGCCTGGCAGGAAGGCGGCAACGGAGGCGGTGTCTTCTTCTCAGGCTTGGTGGTTCCAGGTTTTGCTGGCTCAAACCAGCTCTGCAGCTCGGCCCCGCAGCCATCTCCCGGCGGCGGTAACGGCTGATCCTCACACTCCAGGCTGTTTGCCGGGCAGCGCAAACGCACGTGCATATGCGCGCGATGCTGGAACCACGGACGCACTTTACGCAGCCAGTCGCGATCCGTTCCGGCATCAAGACAAAGCTGCTGTTTTATCGCCGGGTTCACGAAGATGCGCGTCACGTCGTTATCCTTCGCCGCCAGTTTGATCATGCTGGAGACATCCGGCGACCACAGAGATGGCACCACACTTTTGCCATCGCGCGCGACGAGATCCAGCGCCTGCGGTTTCAGCAATTGCGACGAACTCCAGCGTGTTTTCGGCAGTTGCAGGAAGATATCAACATCCAGCCCCGACTGATGGCTGGCGTGACCGCCATTAAATCGGCCTCCTGCTGGCATCCCCATATCGCCAATCAGCATCGTCCCGAGCCCCAGGTTGTGCACCTGGTTACCCAGACGCTGGATAAACAGCACCAGATCCGGATGGCCAAAGTAACGACGCTGGTCGGTGCGCATCACCTGATAGGTATCAGACTGCAGCGGTAAATCCTGCGCGCCAACGATACAGCCGTTGGCAAACGCGCCGATCGACTGGGCGCTGCCCGCGATCGGATGGGTAATTTTTTGCCACGGGGTGGCTGCCAGACTGGCTCCACTGGCGAGCAGGGCCAGCAGAGCAATAGCGGTTTTTTTCATGTTTACCAGCGTGGAAGAGGGGCCGTCACGTCCGCATTCTGCGCGCGCTGGCGCAGGAAATGATCCATCAGCACAATCGCCAGCATCGCTTCTGCGATCGGCACCGCGCGGATCCCGACACAAGGATCGTGACGCCCTTTGGTGATCATCTCAACTTCTTCGCCAGAGCGATTAATGGTGCGCCCAGGGACGGTAATGCTGGAAGTCGGTTTCAGCGCAATGTTGGTCACAATTTGCTGACCGCTGCTGATGCCGCCCAGAATGCCGCCCGCGTGGTTGCTCTGGAAACCGTCTTTCGTGATTTCATCGCGATTCTGGCTGCCGCGCAGGGCGACGACGTCAAAACCGTCGCCAATTTCAACGCCCTTCACCGCATTGATGCTCATCATCGCGTGGGCGATGTCCGCATCCAGACGATCGAAGACCGGCTCGCCGAGGCCCGGAGGAACGCCGTCTGCCACCACGGTCACTTTCGCGCCGATGGAGTCGCCCTCTTTTTTCAGGCCGCGCATCAGTTCGTCCAGCGCGTCAATTTTGTCGGCATCCGCGCAGAAGAACGGGTTCTGCTCGACCAGATCCCAGTCTTTGATCGCCAGCGGAATGTCGCCCATCTGGGTCAGGCAGCCGCGGATCACGATGCCGAATTTTTGCGCCAGATATTTTTTGGCGATAGCGCCTGCGGCCACGCGCATGGCGGTTTCACGCGCCGAAGAGCGTCCGCCGCCGCGATAGTCGCGGAAACCGTATTTTTGTTCGTAGGTGTAATCGGCATGACCCGGACGGAAAACGTCTTTGATGGCGCCGTAGTCTTGCGAGCGCTGATCGGTATTTTCAATCAGCAGACCGATGCTGGTGCCGGTGGTGCGGCCTTCGAAGACGCCGGAGAGGATCTTGACGCTATCTGGCTCGCGACGCTGCGTGGTGTAGCGCGAAGTGCCCGGACGGCGGCGATCGAGATCGTGCTGTAAATCGGCTTCGGTCAGTTCGATGCCAGGCGGGACACCGTCCACGATGCAACCCAGCGCCAGGCCGTGAGACTCACCGAAAGTGGTTACACGGAATAATTGTCCAATACTGTTTCCTGCCATCACGGCTCCGTTGTCGTTGTTCTGTGTTTGAGCGATGTGAAACGGGCCGCAGCCCGTTGGATTAATCTTTGTAGATGCTGAAGTGTTCGCGCGCCGCAATGAGCTGCGCTTTGGTCAGCATGAAGACGCCTTCGCCACCGTTGTCGAATTCAAGCCAGGTGAACGGCACGTCCGGGTACTGCTCCATCAGATGTACCATGCTGTTACCGACTTCACAAATCAGAATGCCGTTGTCGGTCAGATAATCCGGCGCGCAGGCCAGGATGCGGCGCGTCAGCTTCAGGCCGTCCGAGCCGGACGCCAGGCCGAGTTCCGGTTCGTGGCGATATTCGTTCGGCAGATCGGACATATCTTCCGCGTCAACGTACGGCGGGTTGGTGACGATCAGGTCGTATTGCAGTTTTGGCAGGTCGCGGAACAGGTCAGAGCGAATCGGCGTCACGTGGTGAATCAGGCCGTGCTCTTCGATGTTGTGTTCGGTGACGGCCAGCGCATCGGTGGAGATATCCACCGCATCGACTTCTGCTTCCGGGAAGGCGTACGCGCAGGCAATCGCGATGCAGCCGCTGCCGGTACACATATCCAGAATGTGCTGCGGCTGATGGTCGATCAGGCCCGCAAAGTGATTATTGATCAGCTCACCAATTGGAGAGCGCGGCACCAGCACGCGTTCATCAACGTAGAATTCGTGGCCGCAGAACCAGGCTTTATTGGTCAGATAAGCGACCGGGATGCGCTCGTTAACGCGGCGAATCACGCGCTCAACGATGCGGTGTTTCTCGCTGGAGGTCAGACGCGCGGTGCGCATGTCTTCAGGAATATCCAGCGGCAGATACAGGGATGGCAGTACCAGTTGAACCGCCTCATCCCATGGGTTGTCCGTCCCGTGTCCGTACCAGATATTGGCGGCGCTAAAGCGGCTGACGGACCAACGCAACATGTCCTGAATGGTGTGCAGTTCGTTTACTGCTTCATCGACAAATATTTTATCCATTATTCTCTCCAGGGCATGCTTGCATAATTTTCGGCGGCTAGTTTGCCATGAAGACGGCGATAAATCAGCATTGTGACGGGGTGAGATAGGTGAAAAAATGCGTTTTGCTTGCGCCTCCCTCAGGTAAACTAAGGGAAATAAGAGATGAGACGGACTAATGAAAAAGAAAATGCCGCTTAGCGAGGAGGATCAGACGCTCTTTCGCCAGTTGATGAGCGGGACGCGCAAAATCACTCAGGACACCATTGTCCATCGACCGATCCGCAAAAAAGTCAGCGAAGTCCCGGTGAAACGGCTGCTGCAGGAACAGGCCGATAACAGCCACTATTTTTCAGACGAATTTCAGCCGCTGCTGAACACGCAAGGCGCAGTGAAATATGTGCGGGAAGATGTCAGCCACTTTGAGCTGAAAAAGTTACGTCGCGGGGATTATTCGCCGGAGCTGTTTCTCGATCTGCACGGTCTGACGCAGATGCAGGCGAAGCAGGAACTGGGTGCGCTGATTGCGGCCTGTCGTCGCGAGCACGTGTTTTGCACCTGTGTGATGCACGGCCACGGGAAGCATATTCTCAAACAACAAACGCCGCTGTGGCTGGCTCAGCATCCACATGTGATGGCTTTCCATCAGGCGCCAAAAGAGTACGGCGGAGATGCCGCGCTGCTGGTGTTGATTGAAGTGGAAGAGTGGCAGCCACCGGAGCTGCCCTGACAGGCAGGCGGGTGGCACAGGCTACCCGCCAGAACATTCGTCACATCAGATAGCTTTTGCCATCTTCAGATTGCACGGACTCATTTGCCAGTTGAATACCCCTTTGCCGGCGTCGTCGAGGGTGACGTTGGCAATCGCGGAGGTGGTGAACATCGGAGGCGTTTCGCCAGGGCAGAGTTCAGACACCAGGTAGCCGACCAGCGGCAGATGTGAAATCACCAGTGCAGAAGAGACACCTTCGTTGCTCAGCGCCTGAAGATACGCGCTGACAAGACCCACATCCCCACAGGGTGTGAGCTCGGGAAGAACATCGACGCTTTTCGGCAGGTTCATACACTCCCCCACCACATCCAGCGTCTGTTCGGCCCGCAGGAACGGACTCACCAGCACACGATCGATATCCACTTTTTGGCCTTTGAGCCAGGTCGCCATTTGACGGGATTCGTCACAGCCACAGGTTGTCAAAGGACGAACAGAGTCACTGGCAGCATCGAGTGCCGCGTCGCCGTGACGCATGATAAAAACTTGCATATTGCACCGCTTTTGTTAACCAGGATCACCGGCGTTGACTACCCGCGAAAACTGCAAAAAGGTAGAAAACCCGATGGCCGGGCATTGTGCCTGATCCATCTGATGAATGAAACGCTGTTTTTTACCTTAATGGCGTAAGTATAGTCAATATCTGTTTACAAATTCGCCAAAACAGGTTCATTCACCGCTGGATATACTCTTGTTGGACCTTAAGTTACGAGGTCAGTTTCCTCTTTCGGCCAAAAGTGCAGGTTATTTTCTGCCATCCGCACTAAAGGTTCGCACGGGGTAAACCGTGGACCATAAAGCGATGCCAGACGCTGCAATATTGCCACCACTTCACCCGCGCCCAGACTATCCATATAGCGGAACGGGCCACCCAGGAAAGGTGGAAAACCGATGCCAAACACGGCGCCAATATCGCCGTCTCGCGCACTTTTAACGACCTGCTCGTCATAACAGCGAGCCGCTTCGTTGAGCATCATCATGACGCAGCGCTCAGCACACTGCTGCGCTGATAGTTTCCCCTGGCCGGAAGCGTGAATAAGCCCATAAACCGAGGGGTCGACCTGTTTCTTGCTTTTACGCCCTTTAACTGCGTAAAGATAGAAGCCACGTCCATTTTTTCTGCCTTTGCGATCGTCGTTCAAGATCACAGAAACAATGTTTGCAGGTGGGCTAAAACGTTCTCCATAAGCAGCTTCCAGCACAGGTATAATTTTAGTGCCTGTGTCTATTCCAACCTCATCCAAAAGTTGGATTGGCCCCACCGGAAAACCAAACTTCACTAAGGCTTCGTCGATATGATCGATCTTCTCGCCTTCGGTCAGGAGGCTCATCGCCTCGTTGATATAAGGCGCAAGGATCCGGTTGACGTAAAACCCGGCTTTGTCCGCCACCACAATCGGCGTTTTGCCCTGCCGTTTAGCCAGCTTGACTACCGTAGCCACCGTTTGTGCGCTGGTTGAGGCATGCGGAATGACCTCCACCAGCGGCATTTTTTCCACCGGACTAAAGAAGTGCAGACCGATCACCTGCTCAGGCCGCGCGGCTTTGGCCGCAATATCACCAATCGGCAGCGACGAGGTATTCGAGGCAAAAATGGTGTGCGGGGCACAATGTTGCTCCACTTCCGCGACCATCTGCTGTTTAAGGCCCAGATCTTCAAACACGGCTTCAATCACCACGTCGCGATGCTGAAAACCGCTGTAGTCGGTGGTCCCTGAAATCAGCGCCAGCTCTCTGTCGCGCTCACTGGCTTTGATATGGCGGCGTTTGACCTTTTGATCAAGGAGCTGCCAGCTGTATTGCAGGGCGTGGTTAATGCCTTTCAGATTGATATCTTTGATTCGCACAGGCAATTTGCCTTTGCTGGCTGTAACAAAAGCGATGCCGCCGCCCATCAATCCCCCGCCCAGCACGCCAACAGAGTTGAGCGGTGCCGGTGAGGCCTCGCTTCCGGGATCTTTTTTCACGTCGGTGCTGGCAAAGAAGATGCTGCGCAGCGCCTTCGACTGAGGCGTCATCGCCAGCTCACCAAAGGCTTTGGCTTCCGCCGCATAGCCGCTGCTGCTGCCCTGCGACAGACCGGTTTCAATCACCTCAAGAATACGTTTGGTCGCCGGGTAGTTGCCTTTGGTCTTTTGTTCGGTTTTTTTGCCGACCATATTAAAGAGCAAAGCGCGCCCGAGCGGCCCCGCGAGAACCCGCTCGCGGACCGGCAGATGCCGACTGGCCTGACGCCCTTTTAACGCCAGCTCAACGGCCGCTTCCAGCAGAATGGAATGAGGAACCACTTCATCCACCAGTCCGGCCTTTAATGCCTGACGAGGGCGAAGCTGTTTCCCGGTCAAAATCATCTCCAGCGCGGTACTTACGCCAATCAGGCGCGGCAATCGCTGAGTTCCACCCGAGCCGGGTAACAGCCCGAGCTGCACTTCCGGCAGACCGAGGACAGTTTTCGCATCATCCGTACAGATACGGCTGTGACACGCCAGCGCCAGCTCCAGGCCACCGCCGAGGCAAGCGCCGTGGATCGCGGCGATCGCCGGGATCGGCAAGGCGTGGATCTCCGCCATGATCTGCTGGCCCTGACGGGCAAGCTGCTCCGCCTCCTGCGCACTGCTGGCGCGGGCGATCATGTTGATATCGGCACCGGCGATAAAATTATCGGGCTTGGCGGAGATAAAAATCAGCCCGCGAATCTCTTTGTTTTCGCGGATCTGCTTGAGGATCGCGCGCACCTGAACGCCGAACTCGGCTTTCAGGGTATTCATCTTCTCGCCCGGCACGTCGATGGTGACGACGGCGATATTATCCAGACGGACCTTCAGGTCAAAAGCGGAAGTCGTTTCCATTATTCAGCCTCCAGAACCATCGCCGCGCCCAGACCGCCCGCCGCACAGGCGGTGACCAGACCAAAACCGCCGCCGCGACGGCGAAGTTCATGTAGCGTTTGCGTAATCATGCGTGCCCCGGTGGCGGCAAACGGGTGGCCGTAGGCAATGGAGCCGCCCAGCACGTTAAATTTGCTCTCATCCACTTCACCGGTGGCATGGGTGCGGCCCAGTACATCGCGGGCAAAGCGTTCGCTACCTAACAGCTGCAGGTTAGCCAGCGTTTGTGCCGCAAAGGCTTCGTGCATATCGATCAGTGTTAAATCGGCCATCGTTAATCCGGCGCGTTCGAGCGCCAGCGGCGTGGACCACGCCGGACCCAGCAGCATGTCCTGCCAGACGTCGATGGCGGTGAAAGCGTAGCTGCGCAGATAGCCCAGCGGGACCAGCCCCAGCTCTTTGGCGCGGGACTCGGTCATCAGGATCACCGCCGCCGCGCCGTCGGTCAGAGGCGTGCTGTTCGCCGCCGTGACGGTTCCGTGTTTGCGGTCGAATGCTGGGCGTAATTTTGCATAATCCGCCAGCGTCGAATTGCCACGAATGTTGTTATCTTCGGCGAGAGGCTCACGGAACGGCGGGATGTAGGCCGTCATGACTTCGTTGGAGAGTTTGCCCTCGGACCACGCCAGCGCCGCGCGCTGATGGGAACGATGGGCCAGGGCATCCTGCTGCTCACGGGTAATGCCATAGGTTTTCGCCATCTGCTCGGCGGTATCGCCCATCCGCAGGCCGGTAGAGTATTCCGCAACCGCAGGCGGGACGGGCGCAAGATCGCGCAGGCGAAGACGAGAAAAGAGTTTGAGGCGCTGCCCCATGGTGCGGGCTTTGTTGACGTCCACCAGCACGCGGGCCAGCTTTTTGCTGACGCCAATCGGCAGAACAGACGAAGAATCGGCCCCGCCCGCAATGCCCGCACGAATAGTCCCGGTGATCAGACTTTCCGCCACGTTAGCGACGGCCTGGAAGCTGGTCGCACAGGCACGGCTGACGCTGTAGGCGTCCGTATGGACGTTCATTCCGGTGCCTAGCACGATTTCGCGGGCGATGTTGGGCGCTTCGGGCATTTGAACCACCTGCCCAAATACCAGCTGTTCAATGACCTCAGGGGGTATTTCGCTGCGTGCCAGCATCTCCCCCACTACCATTTTCCCCAGATCGACAGCCGGTATTCCGTGAAATGCCGTCGCCTGACGTGCAAACGGAGTACGCAATCCACTGACAATGGCAATGCGATCACCCTGACGGGTGACGAGCGGTAATGCCTGACTCATAACAGTCCCCTGTAAATAACCTGATGCTCAAAGTGGTCTGACCTGATAACAGTTTTAACCATATTTTTACATTGAGCCAATCGGGGAAGCGAAAAATTGCGAGGTAAGACACAGAGAAGAAAAGAAAATGCCCCGGCGCAGGCAGGGGCATTTGAGGTGGTTTTTGTCGGGTGGCGCTTCGCCTTACCCGACCTACAAAACCGTAGGCCCGTTCAAGCGAAGCGCCGCCGGGCACAAAATTAACGCAACCCGAGCTGGAAGATCAGTGTTTCAGCTTCACACGCAAAAACGAAATCGATGTCGAGCTTCACGCCACCGTCCACTTCCGTGAGGGAAGATTTGATTTCACACGGATCGGATTCCACGTCACGCGCGCGTTTGGTCAACGCGGTCAAGGTCTCTTCAGCATCCGAACGTTTGCTAAATACACGGCTGTAAGACGCGGTGCAATCGGTGTTATCCATGATGGTACCGACATCCATACAGCAGCAAACCGGGGTTTCATCAGCACTGCATTTACTCATAGCTCAAGTTCCTCTGCGTTTTCGCGCACGGCGCGAGATAAATACGTTGCTGATATTTTACGCCCTGGCTGAAGGTCTCTCCAGCCGTTAATGGCGCAAACGGGGATAAGTGACCGTTATCACACTAAAAAATGATCTAACGCAAAAATCACCCTTTATGGTGAGTGCCGGTGGTCGCATTTTTGCCACCTGGATCTCGTTTCAAAAAACATCTTTGAAAAACTTCAGAAACAAACTTGCAACATCCCATCTGGTCCGACCTATACTCTCGCCACTGGTCTGATTTCTAAGTGTTACCACAGACCCTACACTTCGCGCTCCTGTTACTCTATGTAACATATATTGCATAAAAATAACTCAATGAGGTTATGGTCATGAGCCAGAAAACCCTGTTCAAAAAGACTGCGCTGGCAGTCGCAGTGGCAATCGTATCAACGTCCGCCTGGTCCGCGGGCTTCCAGCTTAACGAATTTTCTTCCTCTGGCCTTGGCCGTGCATATTCCGGGGAAGGCGCTATTGCCGATGACGCAGGCAACGTGAGCCGTAACCCGGCGCTGATCACTATGTTTGATCGCCCTACCTTCTCTGCGGGTGCGGTCTTCATCGATCCAGACGTGAATGTCTCCGGTAATTCTCCATTCACTGGAGCCAGCCTGAAAGCAGATAACATCGCCCCAACGGCATGGGTTCCAAACCTGCACTTTGTCGCACCTATTAATGACCAGTTCGGCTGGGGCGCTTCGGTGACCTCTAACTACGGGCTGGCCACTGAATTTAATACCAACTATCCAGCAGGTGAGTACGCCGGTAAAACCGATCTGACCACCGTTAACCTGAACCTGAGCGGCGCTTACCGTCTGAACGACAGCTGGAGCTTCGGTCTGGGCTTTGACGCCGTCTACGCTGATGCGAAGATCGAACGTTACGCGGGTGAACAAACTGCCGCACTGCCGAAAAACAGCAACAAAATCGCCAGCCTGAAGGGTGATGAGTGGGGCTACGGCTGGAACGCGGGTATCCTGTATGAGCTGGACAAAAACAACCGTTGGGGCTTCACCTACCGTTCAGAAGTGAAAATTGACTTCGACGGCGATTATAAGAGCGGCATCCTGTCACCAGTGAATGGCATGGTACCAGGCGCGGGCACCACTATTCCGTGGGGCACCTCTGGTCAAACTATCCCTGGCTCACTCACGCTGCATCTGCCAGAAATGTGGGAAGTGTCCGGTTATAACCGCGTTGCGCCACAGTGGGCGGTTCACTACAGCCTGGCTTACACCAGCTGGAGCCAGTTCCAGGAGCTGAAAGCGACCGGAAGCAATGGTCAGACGCTGTTCTACAAAGACGAAAGCTTCAAAGATGCCTACCGTATCGCGCTGGGTACGACCTACTATATGGATGACAGCTGGACGTTCCGTACCGGTATCGCATTTGATGATAGCCCGGTTCCGGCTGACAAACGTTCTATCTCTATCCCGGATCAGGACCGCTTCTGGCTGAGCGCAGGTGCCACTTACGCGTTCAATAAAGATGCTTCCGTCGATGCAGGTATTTCTTACATGCACGGGCAGAAAGTGACCTTCCAGGAAGGCCCGTATAAGTTTACTTCTGAAGGGAAAGCCTGGCTGTATGGCATGAACTTCAACTACGCGTTCTAATCGCGTCGTCATTAAAAAAGGTGAGCATTTGCTCACCTTTTTCTTTTATTCTTTATCTATCTCAGAAAGCTCATTCTCGATGGCTTTGGCGTTCGGATTATCTTCCGGTTTCAGCTTGCCGCCGTTGGCGATGAAGTCATGATTCTGGAAGTAAGCTTCGCGGACCATAATGTACGGGTCGGAAGACTGACGCAGCAGGCCGTCTGAATCCAGCAGCTGAGCACGCGTCTCAATCCCTTCGACGGTCCATTTACCGATCGACAGCGGCCAGGTCAGCCACGACAGCACCGGATAAAGGGTATCGACCATGTCACCCCCGTCATCACGGACGGTAAAGCTTCCGTAGAATGGCAGATGCATATACGGGCCATAACCCACGCCATAATTACCCAGCGTACTACCGAAGCGGTGCGGCTGTTCACGCTGCAACTTCGGATTCGCCATGCCCGCCACGTCGATAAAGCCACCCATCCCTAACAGGCTGTTCAGGAAGAAGCGGGTGAAATGCACCATCCCCTGATACGGGTCGCCCTGCAGGAAGAAGTTCACCATGACGGCAGGCTCTTCCAGGTTGCTGGTGAAGTTGCTCAGACCATTGCGAGCAGGTTGCGGAACGTAATCACGCCATGCCACAGCTACCGGGCGGACCACGTACGGGTCCAGCACGTTGTAGTTAAAGCTATACATGGATCGGTTGAATCCTTCTAAAGGATCGGAGCGCCCCGTTTGCTCGCCCGAGCTGGCACAGCCCACGAGCAGCGTGGTGCCCAGCGCAAGCGCCGACAGCCGAAGTTTCATATATTTCTCCCTGTTAGTATGGCTATCGTTGACTGCCATCCGTTACGAAGCGCCTGACGCTCCGCTGATTATCGTGCAAGTGATTGTAACAGCACGTTTCTGGATGTCCACGCACACAATGACGGGCAGTCATCTGCCATCACTCTGATCTCAGCATAGCCTGGCTTTACCTTTCTTTTCGTCGGTAATTTTATCTTGTGTCTGAATGTGATGTATCACGTTTATTGCCATTCCAGGGAAAATAAGAGCATCCCCACGGGCAATGTCCGGAAAACCGCTACGATTACTGTTATGACAACGCAGCGAGACGTGCCCGATGGACGAACTACACGCAGAAAAAATTGATAAACACACCGATGAACTGGAAGTGGAAAGCGATGAGAAACAGCACGGAGGCAAAATCGAAGTCGACGAAGACCGTCTCCCCTCCCGGGCGATGGCGATCCACGAACATATCCGCCAGGACGGCGAAAAAGAGCTCGAGCGAGATGCGATGGCCCTGCTCTGGTCAGCCATTGCCGCCGGGCTGTCGATGGGGGCCTCACTGCTGGCGAAAGGGATTTTTCATGTCCAGTTGGAAGGCGTGCCGGGCGGATTTCTGATTGAGAACCTGGGCTACACCTTTGGCTTCGTGATCGTCATTATGGCGCGCCAGCAGCTGTTCACGGAAAACACCGTGACGGCGGTGCTGCCCGTCATGCAAACCCCGACCTGGGGCAATTTCGGGCTGCTGATGCGCCTGTGGAGTGTGGTGCTGCTGGGGAACCTCATCGGCACGGGCGTCGCCGCCTGGGCGTTCGAATACATGCCGATCTTTGATGAGCCGACCCGCGATGCGTTCGTCAAAATCGGGATGGACATCATGAAGAATACCCCGCTGGAAATGTTCTCTAACGCCATTATCTCAGGCTGGATCATAGCCACTATGGTGTGGATGTTCCCCTCTGCTGGCGCGGCCAAAATCGTGGTGATTATCCTGATGACCTGGCTGATTGCGCTGGCTGACACCACCCATATCGTCGTCGGCACCGTGGAAGTGCTTTATCTGGTGTTTAACGGCACCCAGCACTGGAGTGATTTCTTCTGGCCGTTCGCCCTGCCGACGCTGGCGGGGAATATCTGCGGCGGGACCTTTATCTTCGCCCTGCTGAGCCATGCGCAAATCCGCAACGATATGTCGAACAAGCGCAAGGCCGAGCTGAAGGAAAAGGAAAAAGCCCGACAAAACAAGGATGAGGATCCAGAAAAAACGCACTAAATGGCGACTCTTTAAGCAGTCAGGCGGCATCGAGCTTAACGCCCTGTGTAAATGAGGCTATACTCGTGCCGCTTCGTCCCCTTAGTTAAATGGATATAACGAGCCCCTCCTAAGGGCTAGTTGCAGGTTCGATTCCTGCAGGGGACACTTTCAGCGAATTGTTAACCCCATCGAAACACCCACAATCATCTTTTTAATCCCCAAGAAAACCCGGATAGTGGACCTTTTCGCTGCGGACAATTTTCCCGAGAAAACAAGTCATAGCACAGAGTGTATAAGGGTGATAATCTACGCAGCCCGCCTTGTCCCGGCAGTGGACAGGCAGCGCCGTAAAGTTGGGTAAGGCCTGAAACCATCGCCCTGAACGACGGTCTAAATCAGCACGTAGTATCGCAACCTTTGCGCTACCTTCTCTGGCTTTATATAGGTCCACAATTTTGTCTCAATGCAAATTCGAACGTGCATTTCTCCACCCACGTTACTGGCTCACCTGGTTTGGCCTTGGCCTGCTCTGGTTGCTCGTTCAATTGCCTTATCCCGCAATACAAGTACTGGGTTCAAGTTTAGGCAGCGCTTCCCGTCTCTTTCTGAAACGTCGTGAATCCATTGCCCGCCGCAATCTGGAACTGTGCTTCCCTCATTACAGCGACGAGCAGCGCGACAAGCTGATCGCCGAGAATTTCAAATCCATTGGCATGGCGCTGCTGGAAACCGGTATGGCCTGGTTCTGGCCGGACGAGCGCGTGCGCAAATGGTTCGACGTCGAAGGCCTGGAAAACCTCCAGCAGGTACAAGCGCAGAATCGCGGCGTGATGGTCATCGGCGTGCATTTTATGTCGCTGGAGCTGGGCGGGCGCGTAATGGGCCTGTGTCAGCCGATGATGGCAACGTATCGCCCGCACAATAATTTGCTGATGGAATGGGTGCAGACGCGCGGACGTATGCGCTCGAACAAAGCGATGATCAGCCGTAACAATCTGCGCGGTCTGGTCAATGCCCTGAAGAAAGGCGAAGCGGTGTGGTTCGCGCCCGATCAAGATTATGGACGGAAAGGCAGCAGTTTTGCCCCCTTCTTCGCGGTCAGGGACGTCGCCACCACTAACGGCACCTTTGTGATTTCCCGCCTGTCCGGTGCGCCCATGCTGACCGTCACTATGGTCAGAAAAGCCGATAAGTCGGGCTATCGTCTGTTTATCTCGCCAGAACTGCATAATTACCCACAGGACGAGCGCGAAGCCGCGACTTACATCAACAAAGTGATTGAGAGCGAAATCATGCGCGCGCCGGAACAGTATCTGTGGGTGCATCGTCGCTTTAAGACCCGCCCGGTCGGCGAGTCGTCTCTCTATATTTAGTCCTTTTATCAGGTTAGTTTCTCCAGGAAACTAACCTTTTCAATCACCTGTAATCACCCGCCGTTACTGTCCATTTACCCCTTCGCTCAACGCAATTTATTCCGCTGCGAAATTAAACTGTCTCCGTTCCACGACACTCGTAAGTTACGGAAATGATACAAAAAAATGCCTCTTGTCACCCCCCAAATTTAGGCGTACATTAGCGCCGTCTGGCAATGGGAACGCACAGAATTCTGAGCTGGAGTCAGCGAGCTCGCGGGATAATTCTTATTTCCGCCAGGGTCTGATTTCAACTCTCTATACTCAGTTGGACTCTGTTTTTTAAGGCGTATCTTTGATGCGCGGAGCGATGAACGTGAAATATTTCTTTATGGGCATTTCGGTGATTGTATTAGTCTGGGCCGGAACCTTTGCCCTGATGATCTGAGCGAAGAAAATACAGTTAAAAAAACAGGAGCCAATCGGCTCCTGTTTTTTTATGCATATCCTGCTTATTCCGATTTTCTCTCGACCGGCAACAGCCCGTCGGCGCGGAACATACTTTTGATGCCTCTCACCGCCTGACGAATTCGGTCGCTGTTTTCGATCAGCGCAAAGCGAACGTGGGTATCGCCGTAATCACCGAAACCAATGCCCGGTGAGACACAAACCTTCGCATCCTGCAGCAGCTTTTTGGCAAACTCCAGCGAGCCCATCGCGGCGTAGTGTCCAGGGATTTTGGCCCAGACGTACATCGAGGCTTTCGGCATTTCCACCATCCAGCCCGCTTCGTGCAGGCCTTTCACCAGCACATCACGGCGGCGTTTATACTGCGCGGCGATGTCGTGCACGCACTGCTGATCGCCTTCCAGCGCGGCAATCGCAGCGACCTGCAGCGGCGTAAAGGTGCCGTAGTCGTGATAGCTCTTGATGCGCGCCAGCGCGTTGACCAGCGTTTTATTGCCAACCATAAAGCCGATACGCCAGCCCGCCATGTTGTAGCTTTTGGACAAGGTAAAGAATTCAACGGCCACGTCACGCGCACCCGGCACCTGCATAATCGACGGCGCTTTCCAGCCGTCGTACACGATATCGGCATACGCCAGATCGTGGACCACCAGCACGTCGTAGCGCTTCGCCAGCGCGACCACCTTCTCGAAGAACTCCAGCTCGACGCACTGCGCCGTAGGGTTCGACGGGAATCCGAGGATCATCATTTTCGGTTTCGGGTAGCTTTCACGAATGGCGCGTTCCAGTTCGTTGAAGAAGTCCACCCCCTCCACCAGCGGGACGGAGCGAACCTGCGCCCCGGCAATCACCGCGCCATAAATATGGATCGGGTAGCTCGGGTTCGGCACCAGCACCGTATCGCCGTGATCGAGCGTCGCCAGCATCAGGTGCGCCAGCCCCTCTTTCGAACCGATGGTGACGATGGCTTCGCTTTCGGGATCGATTTCAACGTTGTAGCGATCCTGATACCAGCGGGAGATCGCCCGACGCAGACGCGGTATACCGCGCGAGGTGGAGTAGCCGTGCGTGTCCGGGCGCTGCGCCACGGTGCAGAGCTTTTCAACGATATGCGGCGGCGTGGGGCCATCAGGGTTACCCATGCTGAAATCGATAATGTCTTCGCCGCGCCGACGCGCAGCCATTTTCAGTTCAGCAGTGATATTAAAAACATAAGGGGGAAGACGATCGATACGCGTAAAACGGCGTTCAGGACTGGATTCAGCCATAGATTCCTCAGATTCACGTGAGCGCCCGGACCGTCCGAGCGACGCTGCCACGATTGTGGCGTGTTTAGAAAATAGCCTGATTGAAAAGCTGCTGTCGAGAGGAAAACGAAAAAAAATTATCACGCTAAAACCGGAAGACTGCTGAGGCAAAAAGCGGAAGGCATTGAGGCAAGAATGTTCCCATGGCAGCTTTTATTTAACGCAGCGATATCAATGAAGTAACAACACAAGGGCGCGAAAAGGCTAAAGCGTCGATTACAGGGTCTGAAAAAAACAATCCCCTTTGAAGAAAGGGGTCTTTCCTCATTTGATTATTCAGAGGGATGTCTGGTCATTATGCCCCAGGTTTTCTATCATAGCTTTTTCCCGAATTCCCAGGTTTCCTCGTGCACGAAACATTCAATATGCTGCTGGCAGTCTTCGATCGCGCGGCATTAATGCTGATTTGCCTCTTCTTCCTGATCCGCATCCGGCTCTTTCGCGAGCTTCTGCACAAATCCGCCCACTCGCCCAAAGAGCTGCTGGCCGTCACGGCGATTTTTTCCCTGTTTGCCCTGTTCAGCACCTGGTCCGGCGTGCACGTCGAAGGCTCGCTGGTGAACGTGCGTATCATTGCGGTGATGTCGGGCGGGATTTTGTTCGGCCCGTGGGTCGGGATTATCACCGGGATTATTGCCGGGACGCACCGCTACTTAATCGATATCGGCGGCGTAACGGCCATACCCTGCTTTATCACCAGTATTATCGCGGGCGTTATGTCCGGCTGGATTAACCGTAAGATCCCGAAAAAACAGCGCTGGCGGGCAGGTATCGTCGCCGGGATGATGTGCGAAACCCTGACCATGATCCTCGTGGTCGTCTGGGCGCCCAGCATCGAACTGGGTCTGGATATCGTTTCCAAAATCGGTATTCCGATGATCCTCGGCACCGTCTGTATCGGTTTTATCGTGCTGCTGGTCCAGAGCGTCGAGGGCGAGAAAGAGGCCAGCGCCGCACGCCAGGCGAAACTGGCGCTGGACATTGCCAACAAAACGCTGCCGCTGTTCCGCCACGTGAACGCCGAATCTCTGCGTCAGGTGTGCGATATTATTCGCCGCGATATTCATGCCGACGCGGTTGCCATTACCAACATTGATCACGTGCTGGCCTACGTCGGCGTCGGTGAAGACAACTATCGCAACACCGACGATACCGTCAGCCCCACCACCCGCCAGGCGATTAACTACGGTAAAATCATCATTAAAAACAATGATGAAGCACACCGTACGCCGGAAATTCATTCGATGCTGGTGATTCCCCTGTGGGAAAAAGGCGTGGTGACCGGCACGCTGAAAATCTACTACTGTCACGCGCATCAGATCACCTCTACGCTGCAGGAGATGGCGATTGGCCTGTCGCAGATTATCTCGACGCAGCTGGAAGTCTCCCGCGCCGAGCAGTTACGCGAAATGGCAAATAAGGCAGAGCTGCGCGCCCTGCAAAGTAAGATCAATCCCCATTTCCTGTTTAACGCCCTGAACGCCATTTCATCGTCGATTCGCATGAATCCGGACACCGCCCGCCAGCTGATTTTCAATCTGTCGCGCTACCTGCGCTACAACATTGAGCTGAAAGACGACGAGCAGATCGACATCAAAAAAGAGCTGTACCAGATTAAAGATTACATCGCGATTGAGCAGGCGCGCTTTGGCGATAAGCTGACGGTTATCTACGATATTGATGAAGAGGTTCACTGTGTGATCCCGAGCCTTCTGATCCAGCCGCTGGTGGAGAACGCCATCGTTCACGGCATTCAGCCGTGCAAAGGCAAAGGCGTAGTGACCATCAGCGTGGCGGAGTGCGGGAATCGGGTGCGGGTGGCGGTGCGCGATACCGGCCACGGCATCGACCCCAACGTGATTGCGCGCGTCGAGTCAAACGAGATGCCTGGCAATAAAATTGGCCTGCTGAACGTCCATCACCGCGTGAAACTGCTGTATGGCGAAGGGCTGCATATTCGCCGCCTGGAGCCCGGCACCGAAATCGCTTTTTACGTCCCGAATGAACGTTTGCCCGTTCATACGCAGACGCTGTTGTTGCCTTAACGGGAGTGCCTCATGAAAGTCATCATTGTGGAAGATGAAATCCTCGCCCAACAGGAATTAAGCTGGCTGATTAAAGAGCACAGCAAAATGGAGATCGTGGGCACCTTTGAGGACGGGCTGGATGTGCTGAAATTTTTGCAGCACAACCGCGTCGACGCCATTTTTCTGGATATCAATATTCCGTCGCTGGACGGCGTGCTGCTGGCGCAAAACATCAACCAGTTCGCCCATAAGCCGTTTATTGTGTTTGTCACCGCGTGGAAAGAGCATGCCGCCGAAGCCTTTGAACTGGAAGCCTTCGACTACATTCTGAAACCTTATCAGGAGTCGCGCATCATCAGCATGCTGCAGAAGCTGGAACTGGCGTGGCGACAGCAATCCAGCCCGGCAGTCAGCCCTGCGCCTGCCGCCACGCGCGAAAATGACACCCTCAATCTGATCAAAGATGAGCGCATTATCGTCACACCGATGGATGATATTTATTACGCCGAAGCGCACGAGAAGATGACGTTCGTCTACACGCGCCGGGACTCGTTTGTGATGCCGATGAACATCACCGAGTTTTGCGCCAAGCTCCCGACGTCGCACTTTTTCCGCTGCCACCGCTCGTTTTGCGTCAATCTAAACAAGATCCGCGAAATCGAGCCCTGGTTTAACAACACCTATATTTTACGGCTGAAGGATCTGGAGTTTCAGGTGCCAGTGAGTCGCAGCAAGGTGAAAGAGTTCAGGCAGTTGATGCATTTTTGACGCCCTCTCCGTGACGAAGAGGGCGAAGTGAATCAGAGGTACTGACCCAGCGTCTGGCGCAGATGCGCGCCGGAACCCAGCAGGCCTGGATTATCATGCACGATCAGATAAACGGGAATATCCTGGACGTAGGATTTGAAGCGCCCTTTATCTTCGAAACCGCCGCGGAAACCGGACGCTTTAAAGAATTCGAGGAAGCGCGGCACAATCCCACCGGCGATGTACACGCCGCCAAAGGTACCGAGATTCAACGCCAGGTTGCCGCCGAAGCGTCCCATGATCACGCAGAACAGCGACAGGGCACGGCGACAGTCGGTGCAGCTGTCTGCCAGCGCGCGTTCGGTGACGTCTTTCGGCTGCAGGTTTTCTGGCAGACGACCGTCAGATTTCACAATCGCGCGATAAAGATAGACCAGACCCGGGCCGGAGAGCACGCGCTCGGCGGAAACGTGACCCAGCTCGGCGCGCAGCTCCTGCAGAATAATACCCTCTTCTTCGCTGTTTGGCGCGAAATCAACGTGGCCGCCTTCGCCCGGCAGACTCACCCAGCGTTTGTCGACGTGAACCAGGTGCGAAACGCCCAGCCCGGTGCCCGCGCCGTAAACGGCAATCGGCTTGCCCTCGACCGGTTTATCCCCGCCAAACTGAATCAGATGTTCAGGTTTAAGCATCGGGATCGCCATCGAGACCGCTGTAAAGTCGTTAATAATTTCCAGATGCGCGAAACCAAGATTCTTTTTCATCTCGGCAATGGAAAACGCCCAGGTGTGGTTGGTCATCGCCACCCAGTCGCCGGTAATCGGGCAGGCAATGGCGATACAGCCATCTTCTACGCTGACCTTATGCTCATCCAGATAGACGCGAACCACCGCTTCCAGGCTCGGGTAATCCAGCCCTGAGTAGGCCTTTGCCTGAGAGATTTCACCGGTATTAATATCGCATAGCGCCAGCCGGGCGTTGGTACCGCCCACATCGCCTACTAAAGCATACTTTGTCATTCTTCTACTGCTCCGCTAAAGTCAGAATAAATCTTTGGGACACTGTAAGTTCAAGGCGAGATAACAACAACGGCCTGAAGGCGGGTGGCCCAGGATTATCGATCTTCGTCACAGAATAACTTTACCGTTTCAGCACCTTTTGCACTATTGCCGTCAAACTGATTGTGCAAAGTCACGCTAAATACTTTTGTACAAGGAAATCATCATGCTTCATCCCCGCGCCAGAACGATGTTGCTGCTGGCAATACCCGCGCTACTGATTGGTATTGCGTCAAGCCTGGTGTTAATCGTCGTGATGAAAGTCGCCTCGGTGCTGCAGACGTTTTTATGGTCCTCACTTCCCGGGCAGTTCGGTATTGATGTGGCGTCTCCGTCGTGGATCATTTTGATGTTAACGCTCACCGGGATTGCGGTGGGGCTGGTGGTTCGCTTTAGCCCAGGACATGCAGGCCCGGATCCGGCGCTGGAGCCGCTGATTGGTGCGCCCGTGAATCCCGGCGCGCTGCCGGGGCTGATTCTTGCTCTGGTGATTGGTCTTGCGGGCGGCGTGAGCCTCGGGCCAGAACATCCGATTATGGCGGTGAATATCGCTCTAGCAGTCTATCTTGGCTCACGGATTTTGCCGCGCGTAGGTGCTCTCGACTGGACCATTCTGGCATCGGCGGGGACGATCGGCGCGCTGTTCGGCACGCCCGTTGCTGCCGCGCTGATTTTCTCGCAAACCCTGAGCTCCGATAACGACGTTCCGCTCTGGGATCGCCTGTTCGCGCCGTTGATGGCGGCGGCGGCCGGTGCGCTCACCACCAGCCTGTTCTTCCAGCCGCACTTTTCGCTGCCGATCCCTCACTACGGGCACATGCAGCTGGCCGATATCTTTAGCGGGGCGATTGTCGCCGCGATCGCCATCGCGGTGGGAATGGTCGCCGTGTGGTGCCTGCCGCGCCTGCATCTTCTGATGCACAAGCTGAAACACCCGGTGCTGATTCTCGGCGCGGGCGGCTTTTTACTCGGTATTCTGGGTGCCATTGGCGGCCCCATCACCCTGTTCAAAGGACTGGATGAGATGCAGCGCATGGCGTTCAGCCAGGTGTTTAGCGTGTCAGATTATTTCCTGTTTGCGGTGGTGAAACTGGCCGCAGTGGTGGTGGCCGCCGCGTGTGGTTTTCGCGGCGGGCGGATTTTCCCGGCGGTGTTTATCGCCGTGGCGCTGGGTCTGATGTTGCATGAGCATGTCGATGCGGTTCCGGCGGCGATCACCGTCTCCTGTTCGATTCTGGGGTTTGTGCTGGTGGTGACGCGCGATGCGTGGCTGAGCCTGTTCATGGCGGTAGTGGTGGTGCCGGATACCAACCTGCTGCCGCTGCTCTGTATCGTGATGTTGCCCGCCTGGCTCCTGCTGGCGGGCAAACCGATGCTGATGGCCTGGCGGCCGAAGAAATAGTCAGGCGTTATTGCGCGCTTCCAGCGCCTGGGTGATGGCGCTCAACAGCGGAGGAATATCCTCTTTGGGCAACATCACCTCGATCAGCGACAGTTTTTCGCTGTGGGCAACCTTCTCCAGTATCTCCGCCAGTTGCCCTGTTTCGCTTACCCGCCAGCACTGAGCCTGACCGTTCTGGCTCAGTGCCTGCGGGATCTGCGTCCAGTTCCACAGGGCGATATCGTTATAGCGCTGTTTCGGCCCGTGGATCGCCCGCTCAACGGTGTAGCCTTCGTTGTTCAGCACCAGAATCACCGGGTGCTGTTTATCCCGCAGCATCGACCCCATCTCCTGAATCGTTAGCTGCGCTGCGCCGTCCCCGGTCAGCACAATCACGCGTCTGTCCGGGCATGCCGTCTGCGCGCCAAACGCCGCCGCCAGGGTATAACCAATCGATCCCCACAGGGGCTGCACGATAAAGTTCACGTCGGTCGGGAGACGCAGTGCGGCGGCACCAAAGGCGGAAGTGCCCTGGTCAGCGAGAATGACGTCGCCGGGGCGAATAAAGGGTTGCAGCGTGTGCCAGAAGTTATCCTGGGTGAGGGTTTCATCCTGATGCCGATGGGTGAGCGGCGCCTGTCGGGCCGGTGTCGTCTGCCTGGTGATGTGCTGCTTACACAGCGCCGAGAGGATCTCGACGGCCTTCGCCATCGGAATGCCGGTGAACCAGCGCTCCCCTACGCGGGCGGCGTGCGGCTGGATTTCGATGGTTTTGGCCGCCGGAAGATGGTGTGTGAAACCGGCGGTCAGGGTATCGGTGAAACGTGTCCCGACGCAGATGATGGTATCCGCTTCTTCAATGGCTTCTTTCACCCCTTTCCCGCTCGCCGAGCCGCTGTAAGTGCCGTAAAAACCGGTCTGGCGCTCATCAAAAATCCCTTTGCCCATCAACATGGTCGCGTGGGCCATCGGTGTCTCTTTCACCCATTTCTGCAGCTGATCTTTGAGCCCATATCGCAGCACCAGGAAGTCAGCCAGCAGTGCGGTACGTTTGCTGCTGGCCATGCGCGATTCAGCCGCATCGCGGAAGGCTTTCAGGCAGGTGCTGTCCGCGTGAGAGGTGCGTTCTGTGAGAGCGTTTACAGGCGGCGTGGCCGGTTTTTTTGCCACGTCCGCAGGCAACATCAGATACCCCGGACGCCGCTCGCGCAGCATGATCGACAAGACCCGGTCGATTTCATAGCAGGCGTTTTGCTCCGTTAAAATCGCCTGCGCCACCGTCACCGGCTCACTCATCCGGTAAAAATGACGGAACTCGCCGTCGCCCAGCGTGTGGTGCAGCAGTTCGCCTTTTTGCTGCGCGGCGCTGCCCGGTGCGCCCACGATATGCAGCACCGGAACGTACTCCGCGAAACTGCCCGCGATGCCGTTCATGGCACTTAACTCCCCGACGCCAAATGTCGTCAACAGCGCGGAAAAGCCCTTGCAGCGGGCATACCCGTCAGCGGCATAGGCGGCGTTCAGCTCGTTTGCACAGCCCACCCAGCGGATGTCCGGGCTGTCGATGACATGATCGAGAAACTGTAGGTTGTAGTCGCCAGGGACGCCAAACAGGTGTTCGGCGCCGCAGTGTTTTAGTCGTTCAAGCAGATAATCGGCGACGCAGTATGGGGTTCGCATAACAGGTGTCCTTCTGACGTTGACCTCACTTTGAGTATTAAAGAAGCGTGATGACTGTCCAGAAACCGCGACAAGATGGCTCTGGAAAGAATGCTTTACGAAAAATGGCGGTGTAATCTGATTTACTGCGCCACAGTGTAAACGTATACACTGATGGGATATTTCAGGTCAGAGGGGTTTAGCAATGGTTTTTCAGGCGGATAAAATGCGTTATCAGTCAATGCAGTATCGTCGCTGCGGCCAGAGCGGTTTAAAGCTGCCGGCGATTTCACTGGGTTTATGGCATAACTTTGGCGATACCACGCTCATTGACACTAGTCGTCAACTTTTACACCGCGCCTTCGAGCTGGGGATTACCCATTTCGATCTGGCCAATAACTACGGGCCACCTCCCGGCTCGGCAGAATCGAACTTTGGTCGCATTTTGCAGGAAGATTTTCTGCCCTATCGCGACGAACTGATTATCTCGACCAAGGCGGGCTATACCATGTGGGACGGCCCCTACGGTGACTGGGGTTCACGTAAATACCTGATCGCCAGCCTCGATCAAAGCCTGAAACGGATGGGCCTGGAGTACGTGGATATTTTCTATCACCACCGCCCGGACCCGGAAACGCCGCTGCGCGAGACGATGAAAGCCCTCGATCACGTGGTGCGTCAGGGGAAAGCGCTCTACGTTGGCCTGTCGAATTACCCGGCGGAACTGGCGCGTCAGGCGATTGAGATCCTCGACGACCTCGGTACGCCGTGTCTTATCCACCAGCCGAAATACTCCATGTTTGAACGCGCGCCGGAACAGGGTTTGCTGTCCGTCCTGCAGGAGAAAGGCGTCGGCTGTATTCCGTTCTCTCCGCTGGCCGGCGGGCAACTGACCGACCGTTATCTGAACGGTATTCCGGCGGATTCTCGTGCGGCCAGCGGAAGTCGCTTCCTCAATCCGGATCACATTACGGAAGAGAAAATCAGCCAGGTGCGCGAGCTGAACGCGCTGGCCGAAAGCCGGGGTCAAAAACTGTCGCAGATGGCGCTGGCCTGGGTGTTACGCCACGACGCGGTCACGACGGTGCTGATTGGCGCGAGTAAGACCGCGCAAATCGAGGACGCGGTAGGCACGTTAAATAACCTGCACTTCAGCGCCGATGAACTCAATACCATTGACGCGATCCTGAACCGGACAAAATAAACGCACTTTTAGCAAAACGTGCTCCCCCTGACGAATTAGGAGTTGAGGCGATTAAACGGGGCTTTACGGCCCCGTAATATTGCGTTAACAGGCCGCTTACGGCCCCGATCGTGAAGGAGAAGAAGCATGTTCAGGTCACTGATTCTTGCAGCGGTATTAATGGCTTCAGCACCGCTGGTCGCCAATGCTGGCGAAATCACCCTGTTGCCATCAGTAAAATTACAAATTGGCGATCGTGACAATTATGGTAACTACTGGGACGGCGGTGGCTGGCGCGACCGTGATTACTGGCACCGCAACTATGAATGGCGAAAAGACCGCTGGTGGAGGCACGATAATGGCCGTCACCGTGGCTGGGATAATCGCAAAGCGTACGAGCGTGGCTATCGTGAAGGCTGGAGCGACCGGGACGATCGTCGCGGACCGCACGGTCATGGACGCGGTCACGGACACGGCGGCCATCACCACTAAAAGACAAAAAGGAGCCAAATGGCTCCTTTTTTTATGTCTGCGATCTTACAGGCCCAGCGCCGTACCAATCAGCAGCCACAGGTTCAAGGCCACCACCAACACCACAATAATCCAGCCGATACGTTTAACCAGCGTGGTATTGACCAGGTCGCCCATCAGCTTCTGATTGCTGGTAAAGATCAGCAGCGGAACCAGCGCCAGCGCGATACCAAAGCTCAGCAGGACCTGGCTCATTACCAGAATGCGCGTCGGATCCAGCCCCATCAGAATGACGATAAACGACGGCAGCATCGTCACGGAGCGGCGCACCCACAGAGGAATGTGGAAGCGCACGAACCCCTGCATCACCACCTGCCCGGCCAGCGTCCCGACCACCGTCGATGAAAGACCGGCTGCCACCAGGCTCAGGCCGAAGATGGTCGCCGCCGCGTGGCTCAGGAGCGGTTCCAGCGTCAGGTATGCCTGATCGAGATCGGCAATCCCCGTGTGACCGTTAAAGTGGAACGCCGCTGCGGCCGTCGCCATCATCGCCAGATTCACAAACCCGGCGATGGTCATGGCGATACCGACATCCCATTTGGTGGCCGAGTAGCGCTCCTGACGCGAGCCTTCGTGGGCGTGCTGCGTCAGGGAGGAGTGGAGATAAATCACGTGCGGCATGATGGTCGCACCCAGGACGCCCGCCGCCAGGAACACGGCTTCTGACGTCGGCAGGCTGGGGATAATCATCCCTTTACTCAGCTGCGCCAGATTCGGCTGGGAAAATATCAGCTCAACAATATAGGCCGCAGCGACAAACAGCAGCAGACCGCCGATCACCAGCTCGAGGGGCTTCTGCCCGCGACGCTGGAGCATCAAAATCAGGAAGGTGGCGATCCCGGTCAGTACCGCACCCTGCAGGAGCGACACGCCCAGAATCAGCTTAAAGCCTATCGCCGCGCCGATAAATTCGGCGAGGTCAGTCGCCATGGCGATGATTTCCGCCTGCACCCAATAGAACCAGACCACCGGACGCGGATAGTGATCGCGAATCTGTTCCGCGAGGTTTTTCCCCGTCGCGATACCCAGTTTTGCGGAGAGCACCTGAATGAGCATCGCCATCAGGTTCGCCCACACCACCACCCACAGTAATTTGTAGCCAAAGCTCGCCCCGGCCTGAATGTTGGTCGCAAAATTACCCGGATCGATATAGCCAATAGCAGCGATGAACGCAGGTCCCATTAATGCGAACCTGAGCTTGCGCGCCGCTCTGGCACTGCTACCCTCTACGCGACTGTTTGTCATTTCTGCCTCTGGAAATATAGCCTTTGCTATGTTTCATGCTATCAAAATGAGAATGATTATCAAGATCATTTAAAAAGTTTATAGTGATTTCTCTGATAGCAAAGAACGATAGCTGGGGCGGGTGCAATGAAACGATCTCACAGACAGTGAAATCGCACAGTCATTTGTGAAGCGTAGCACACAAACGTAACTTTTCACTCATTTACATAACATAACAGAAGTGTATGGTTGATCACTATTTTTGAGACTCGTCACAGGTTGTAACTATACTGTGGTCTTGATCTCGTTTTCTTTGTGCTTGTTACATAGAATGTGCACGGAAATTAAACCTGCCTCATATTTGGAGCAAATATGGACCGCGTCCTTCATTTTGTCCTGGCACTTGTTGTCGTTACTGCACTTGCATTGCTGGTCAGCACAGACCGCAAAAACATTCGTATACGTTATGTTGTACAGCTGCTCGTCATTGAAGTTTTACTTGCGTGGTTCTTCCTGAACTCCAACGTAGGCCTGGGCTTCGTGAAAGGCTTCTCCGAAATGTTCGAAAAACTGCTCGGATTTGCTAACGAAGGGACGAACTTTGTCTTCGGCAGCATGAACGATCAAGGCCTGGCATTCTTCTTCCTGAAAGTGCTTTGCCCAATCGTCTTCATCTCTGCGCTGATCGGTATTCTGCAGCACATCCGTGTTCTGCCGTTTGTGATCCGTGGGATTGGTTTCCTGTTATCCAAAGTCAACGGCATGGGTAAACTGGAATCTTTCAACGCAGTCAGCTCCCTGATTCTGGGCCAGTCCGAGAACTTTATCGCGTATAAAGACATCCTCGGCAAAATGTCCCGCAACCGCATGTACAC
Organism: Lelliottia sp. EB106-05-01-XG201; assembly: GCF_058791735.1. Classification (NCBI taxonomy): domain Bacteria; kingdom Pseudomonadati; phylum Pseudomonadota; class Gammaproteobacteria; order Enterobacterales; family Enterobacteriaceae; genus Lelliottia; species Lelliottia sp. EB106-05-01-XG201. Next base: position 1,419,206 of record NZ_JBYTDV010000001.1, on the reverse strand, counting down.
CATGGCGGCTACCGCAATGTCGACTGTTTCCATGTCTATCGTGGGCGCATACATGACAATGCTGGATCCAAAATACGTGGTCGCAGCACTGGTTCTGAACATGTTCAGCACCTTTATCGTTCTGTCGCTGATCAACCCGTACCGCGTTGACGCCAGCGAAGAAAATATTCAGATGTCTAACCTGCACGAAGGCCAGAGCTTCTTCGAAATGCTGGGCGAGTACATTCTGGCAGGTTTCAAAGTGGCGATTATCGTTGCTGCGATGCTGATCGGCTTCATCGCCCTGATCGCTGCGCTGAACGCCCTGTTCGCCGCTGTGCTGGGTATCTCCTTCCAGGGCATTCTGGGCTACATCTTCTACCCGATTGCGTGGGTGATGGGTGTTCCGGCTCACGAAGCACTGCAGGTCGGCAGCATCATGGCGACCAAACTGGTTTCCAACGAATTCGTTGCGATGATGGATCTGCAGAAAATCGCCAGCACGCTCTCTCCGCGCGCTGAAGGTATCCTGTCTGTGTTCCTGGTCTCCTTCGCTAACTTCTCTTCCATCGGTATCATCGCCGGTGCGATTAAAGGTCTGAACGAAGAGCAAGGTAACGTAGTTTCTCGCTTCGGCCTGAAACTGGTTTACGGCTCGACGCTGGTGAGCGTACTGTCTGCGTCTATCGCGGCACTGGTACTGTAATCCAGATAAAAAAACCGGGGGTTTGCGCCCCCGGTTTTTTTACGCCTTCAGTTCATCAAGCGGCTGGGGTTTTCCCAGCAAATAGCCCTGCAAATAGTCCACTCCGATATCGAGTAACATCTGCCGCTGCTCCGGCGTTTCGACAAACTCCGCCACCACGCACAAGGATTTCGTCTTCGCCAGATTACAAATCGACTTCACAATGGTCGCATCCATGCTGTCCGTACAGATGTCTTTCACAAAGCAACCGTCGATTTTAATGATGTCCGCCTGCAGGCGTTTGAGGCGCTCATAGTTGGCATACCCCGTGCCAAAATCATCGATCGCAATTTTGAAGCCGTATTCGCGCAGCTGCTGGATATTCTGAATGCTGTATTCGGAATCGGAAAAAGCCTGCTCTTCGGTGACTTCGATAATGACCGCCTGCGGGGCAATCGCGTGGTGCCTGAAGCGATCGATAATCTCAGCGGCCACCTCTTTTTGATTGAGCGTCATTGGCATCAGGTTGACGGAGAAGCGCGCTCCGCACTCCGTCGAAGGGTTTTGCCGCAGCCATTTCAGCAGGCTGTCAAGGACGCAAAGGTCAAAGCGGTGGCTGAGGTTGAACTGCGCCACCAGAGGAATGAAGCGATCGGGGGTGAGGATTTCACCGTCGCTCTCCAGACGGGTCAGAATTTCGTGGTAGCCCTCACCGGCAGCATTCTGAATGGGCTGGGCATACAGACGCACGCCTCCCTCCTCCAGCGCCCGTTTCACCCGGCTCAGCATCAATACGCGGTCCGTGGTTTGCCCTGAGACCCGCTCGACGCTGTTGGTGAGCGCCAGCACTCTGTGCGTGACGCAGGACTGCTCTGAAAGCCAGCTCAACTGCCCCAGCGTATGGTGCAGGTTTTCTGCATCCTGATCGTCCAGTTCGCCCCAGGCCGCACCAAATTCGATGTCCAGCCCGGTATTGTTCCAGTAGATTTTACGGCTGTTCAGCCGATCGACGATGTGCTGCAAACGCTCCCCGCTGTCTGGCCCCTGCAGCACCAGAATCAACTCGCTGCCCGGTAGCTGGAAGAATTTTTCGTTCGCCTGAAGTAAAGGCTGAACCGCAGAAGTGATGGCTCGCTTACAGTGGATGCGCATCAGCATGCCGTAATGCCGGCTGAGAAACCCCAGGTTGCCCATCCGCAGGCAGCAGATTTTGGCATCCGGGTGTCGCTGTAAATAGTCTTCCAGGGCGCGCATATTCGCGAGGCCCGTGAGCGGATCGGTCAACGCCCTTTCATGCCAGCCCTTCTTTAGCCATTCGCTCCGGTGGTAAATCCGCGACATGTACATCAGGCAGATGGCGAAGGAGATCAGCACCGACAGGACGAACGCCAGGGCATGCCCGGTCTGAACGCCGTTAAGGAAGTTTTTGTTGTAGGACAGGAGCAGGAAGGCGGAGATCGCCCAGCTCAGAGAAACCAGGGCATAGCTCAGGCGACTGATCGCCACCGTGAACAGAATAAAGATCACCGGAACCAGATACCCGGCGATAAAGCTGGCTTCGATTGGGGAGCATAAAACCACTAATCCCAGCGTCAGACATATCAGCCAGCCAAATGTAAATACAGAATGTTTATGAATAAGATACGGCTTAACGCTGCGCAGCCAGAAGGTTCTGGCATTGCGCGGATTAATTATCATTCTTAGCGGGTAATAGAACATCATGGTAAATATCAGGCTGGCGCAAATCAGGCTCTGAATATCAACGATGTTATAAATTGCGGTGCCATCGCCAAAGAAGTTTGATATCGAAAGCGGGAAATCAAAGAAATATCCGGCGAGATACATCGACAGCTTTATGCCGAGGGGAATGACAAATCCCAGCCAGAAAATGCGTAACCCAATATGCCGGTTAGGCAGCCCATAGCGCCAGCGCTTACCCAGCGTGAAGCGCAGGATTGCGCAGACTGCGAAGACCGAAAACGTCTGGCAAAACAGCACTACCGCATGCTGCAGAGGGGTGAGCTGGAAGTAATAAAGGTTAGTTAAGGCAAAACTGAAGACAATGGGAAGAACCGCGCGGCGACCAAACAATAACATCATCGCCAGCATCACGCTTAAGGGTAACCAGGCTAAATAGACGTAATGACCGTCGAGGATGGAACGAGGGGAAATAAAACGAGAGAAAGGCACCGCCAGCAGACATAAAATGAATGCCAGCATAAATATTCGTAAATTATTTGTAAGGTGACTTTTTGCTCGTAACAAGGGGCTATTTCCCAGTCGAATCATTGGTTGAAGAAATGGTAAGTTTATTAATTGAGCGAATCAAGTTCCCGGTTTTAAATGAACTCTTTTATTGATTTCGATTGAGGTCAGATTGATAAACATACACGGATGGCAACAAAAAAGGCAGGAGATGATAACAAACGCATAAAAAAAACCCCCGCCTTTCGGCGAGGGTTTAAATTTTGGTGGAGCTAAGCGGGATCGAACCGCTGACCTCTTGCATGCCATGCAAGCGCTCTCCCAGCTGAGCTATAGCCCCACAGTGTCTTTACGTTCCAAATTCCCCTGGATTAAGAATTTGGTGGAGCTAAGCGGGATCGAACCGCTGACCTCTTGCATGCCATGCAAGCGCTCTCCCAGCTGAGCTATAGCCCCAACGTAAAGCTGTCGTGTTGACGGGCGGCATAATATGAATTCCATTGCTGAGTGTCAACGGCAAAATCAGCCCTGCCCTTTCAATCGTCGAAAAATCATGCAAATGAAGCACATTGCGAGGTTGCTCGCAGCCAGTAGTTAAACCTGTCACATTTTCGCGTAAAAGGGTGCTATAACATGAAGCCTTCATTAACCCTACTGATATTCAGGTAATTGCATGATCAAGGAACGAATGACGCCAGAGGAGCTGTCCCGGCTCACTGGCTATAGCCGACAGACCATCAATAAATGGGTACGTAAAGAGGGTTGGAAAACATCTCCAAGGCCGGGTGTTCAGGGCGGTAAAGCGCGTCTGGTCCACGTGAACGAGAAAGTGCGAGAGTTCATCCGCAGCGCTTCTCGGGTAACGGAAGCACCTCTTCATCCTGAAAGCGTGGCAAGCAGTAGCTCGCTTGACGCTTTGCTTCTGACACTCGCCAATGAAATGACCCCCGATGAACAAAAACAGCTGACGACGCTGCTGCTGCGAGAAGGGATCACCGGATTGCTACAACGTTTAGGGATACGCGACCAGAGCTGATATGAAAAGATTACGGAGCAAGATGACCACGGAAGAGCTGGCCGAGAGCCTGGGGGTCGCCAAACAGACGGTCAACCGCTGGATACGTAAGCAAGGGTGGAAAACCGAAGGGTTAAACGGCGTGAAAGGTGGACGAGCGAGACTGATCCACATCGATACCCGCGTGCGCGAGCACCTTATGACCCTCCCCGCTATTCGTACCCGCCAGGCGGTTTACCAGTTAGCAGAAGCCTCCGCCGAATATGGCGATGTGAATACCACCAGCCTGCCACGCCAGGTGACCACTGCTCTGGAAAACCTGACCCAAATCGAGCAACAGAGGCTCGCCGTGCTGCTGGCACGCGAAGGGGTTCAGGGTTTTCTCACCCGCCTCGGGATCGCTGAAGAGCAGACATAAAAAAACGGCAGGATAACCTGCCGTTTTCAAATGGGTCTGCCTGATGCAATTACTGCTGGCTTTCGCGCTCAGCAATAAAGCCCAGCGCTTTGTTGATACGCGCGACGCTGCGTGTCTTGCCAATCGCATGGACGGTGACGTCCAGGCCTGGAGACTGGCCTGCGCCGGTCACAGCCACACGCAGCGGCATACCGACTTTACCCATGCCCACTTCCAGCTCATCAGCCGTTGCCTGAATCGCATGATGCACGTTCTCTGCGGTCCAGTCGGTCAGGGCTGCCAGTTTATCGCGCACCACTTCCAGCGGCTGACGCGCAACCGGACGCAGGTGTTTTTTCGCCGCGTCAGCATCAAACTCGTCAAACTCTTCATAGAAATAGCGGCAGCTTTCCGCAATCTCTTTGAGGGTTTTGCAGCGTTCGCCGAGCAGTCTCACCAGATCCGCCAGCTCAGGGCCGGTGCGGGTATCAATGTTGGCCTGTTCAATGTGCCATTGCAGGTAGGTCGCAACATATTCAGCCGGCATGGTGTTGATGTAGTGATGGTTCAGCCACAGCAGTTTATCGGTGTTAAACGCACTGGCGGATTTGCTCACCGCATTCAGGGAGAAGAGTTTGATCATCTCTTCGCGGCTGAAGATCTCCTGATCGCCGCTGGACCAGCCCAGGCGCACCAGGTAGTTCAGCAGCGCTTCCGGCAGGTAGCCGTCGTCGCGGTACTGCATCACGCTCACGGCGCCGTGGCGTTTGGACAGTTTTTTACCGTCATCACCGTTGATCATCGAGACGTGGGCGTAGACCGGCACTGGCGCATTCAGCGCTTTCAGGATGTTGATCTGGCGCGGAGTGTTGTTGATATGGTCTTCGCCACGGATAACGTGGGTGATTTCCATATCCCAGTCATCAACCACCACGCAGAAGTTGTAGGTTGGGGAACCGTCGGTACGACGAATGATCAGATCGTCCAGCTCCTGGTTGCTGAACTCAATCGGGCCACGGATCTGATCGTCAAAGATCACAGAACCGTCCTGCGGGTTAGCAAAACGCACGACGCAGGGTTCATCATCAGCATGATGTTCATGGCTATGGCGGCAGCGGCCGTCGTAGCGAGGTTTGTCGCCGTTCGCCATCTGCTCTTCACGCAGGGCTTCCAGACGCTCTTTAGAGCAGTAGCATTTATACGCGGTACCCGCGACCAGCATTTCATCAATGACGGCGTTGTAGCGATCGAAACGTTTGGTCTGGAAGTACGGGCCTTCGTCCCACTCCAGATTCAGCCAGTTCATGCCATCCATGATGGCTTCGATAGCTTCCGGTGTTGAACGCTCAAGATCGGTGTCTTCAATACGCAGCACGAACTCACCGCCGTGGTTACGTGCAAAAAGCCAGGAATAAAGAGCAGTACGGGCACCACCGACGTGCAGATAGCCTGTCGGGCTGGGCGCGAAGCGAGTTTTGATTTTCATGAAATGGCCTTACGTTATAAAGATGCCGACGACCGGCAAATGCTGGGATAAAAACAATGGGCAATATTCTATCACTGTGGGCCGATTCCTCAATGAGGAAGCCTGAATGACGTGCAGGTTTGCTAAATTTGTTTAGAAATCATGCTGCGCGGACCATTTTGTGATCCATTTGTTTAATTTTACGACGAACAAACAAAATCTTTAGAAAAGGCGTTGACTCATTTTCAACTCTCCCTATAATGCGACTCCACACAGCGGGGGTGATTAGCTCAGTTGGTAGAGCACCTCCTTTACACGGAGGGGGTCGGCGGTTCGAGCCCGTCATCACCCACCATCTACTTAAGTAGATACCGCAGTGTAGATAAGAATTAAGATTGGGCGATTAGCTCAGTTGGTAGAGCATCTCCTTTACACGGAGGGGGTCGGCGGTTCGAGCCCGTCATCGCCCACCATTCTTAAATCTTATTTAGTAGCACCGAAATGGGTGATTAGCTCAGTTGGTAGAGCACCTCCTTTACACGGAGGGGGTCGGCGGTTCGAGCCCGTCATCACCCACCATTCGGGTCGTTAGCTCAGTTGGTAGAGCAGTTGACTTTTAATCAATTGGTCGCAGGTTCGAATCCTGCACGACCCACCAATGTAAAAAAGCGCCCTAAAGGCGCTTTTTTGCTATCTGCGATATTCAAGATTCGAACCTGCAGCAGGTTCGAGCCGAACGCAGTGAGGCACCGGAGCCGCAAGGCGACGGCCCGAAGGGCGAGCGAAGCGAGTCATCCTGCACGACCCACCAATGTAAAAAAGCGCCCTAAAGGCGCTTTTTTGCTATCTGCGATTCCTGAATTCAAAAGACATTGCCTGATGGCGCTTCGCTTATCAGGCCTACGTTATGCCTGCGTGATCCGTAGGTCGGGTAAGCGCAGCGCCACCCGACAAATAGCCCCCCAGATCTGGCAGGTCCTCTCAAGCTATGGATTTTTATGCCGATATGCTTGTTTTATGGCGAGAGGATTTACAATGACAACCATACAGACATCAACACCTTCAATGCAGACCAGCAGTAGCAGTGGTAGCAGCTCCAGCGACAACAGCATTGCGTCGCAAATCAGCCGTCTGACGTCGCAGATCACCAAGCTCACCCAGCAGCTCAAAGATGTCGCGAACGGCAGCGGCACTGCGGAAGATAAGAAAAAGCAGCAGGACCTGCTTCAGGCGCAGATCAAAATGCTGCAGGCCCAGCTGGCACAATTGCAGCGCCAGCAGGCTGAAGAAGCGCAGAAGAAACAAGAACAAAAACAGGGCAAAGCTGAAGGCGTGAATTCACCTTCCGCTGAGCACCAGATCGATATCTACATCTAATCGTCCGGCGCGTTAAATAACGGATCGCGTATGCGGGCCTCCATTAATCGCTGTGCCTGCATACGTACCACCTCCCAAAGCGCGTGAGCCGCCCCGGAAAGCGAGCGATTTTTACGTCGCGCCAGCATCAGTTTTCGCTCAATACAGGGCGTGAAACGCCTGACAACGAGCCGACTCCCCTGCGGCAACGGCAACGCCAGCGCGGGTAACACGCTGATCCCAATCCCCGCTTCCACCATCGGGAAGAGCGTCGCGGGATGGCCAATCTCCTGCACGATCGTCGCATTCACTTTCTGCTGGGCAAGCGCCGCATCAATCAGCGGACGGCTTCCCGATGCATAATCCTGCAATACCAGGTTTGCGCCCTGCAATGCCTGCCACGTCACCTCTGGCACCAGGGCCAGCGGATCGTCATCGCGACAGAGCAGTAAAAATGGCTCTGAGAGCACCACTTCACACTCGAGATCCGTCACCGGCCCCGGATCGATCACAATCCCGAAATCCACCTCGCCTTGCCTGATACTCTCCAGGACCCACTGCTGCGGCCTGTCGTGCAGTACAAAATCGATATCGGGATAACGCCGGTTACTTTCGGCAATGCACTGGGGAATCAAATGCGCCGAAATGGTCTGGCTGGCGGCCACGCGCACGGTCCCGGAAAGTTGCTGCCCCACCCTGCCGACGTCGCGCAGCGTACTGTTGAGTTCATCCAGCAGTCGCTCCAGACGCGCGGCCAGCTGCTGCCCCGCTTCGGTCAGCACCACTTCCCGCGTGGTGCGGTCGAGCAGGCGAACGCCGGTTTGCAGCTCCAGCTCTTTGACGCTGTGGCTAACCGCCGACTGGCTCAGGCCGATTATCTCCCCGGCGCGGCTAAAGCTACGGGCCTGGGCGACGGTGACAAAAACACGAAGCTGACGTAGGGAATAATTCATCGTTTTTATTCATGAATAGATGCAATAAATCGATTTTATTTCTCAAAGGGAACAAAGCACAATAGCCAAATCTGATTTCAGGAGCATCTATGAAACTGTTTCGTGTTCTCGACCCCTTTACTCTTACGCTGATTGCCGTTGTCCTGCTGGCCTCTTTCTTCCCGGCTCGCGGCGCTTTTGTTCCCTTTATTGAGGGCCTGACGACGGCCGCCATCGCCCTGCTGTTCTTCATGCACGGTGCCAAACTGTCGCGTGAAGCGATCATTGCCGGGGGAAGCCACTGGCGACTGCACCTCTGGGTGATGTGCAGCACCTTCATTCTGTTCCCCATCCTCGGCGTGCTATTCGCCTGGTGGGCACCGGTGAATGTCGATCCGGCGCTGTACACCGGTTTCCTCTATCTCTGTATTCTGCCTGCCACCGTGCAGTCGGCCATTGCCTTTACGTCGCTCGCAGGCGGTAACGTCGCGGCGGCGGTCTGTTCCGCGTCGGCGTCTAGTCTGCTGGGTATTTTTGTCTCGCCGCTGCTGGTCGGCCTGCTGATGAATATGCACGGCGCAGAGGGCAACCTCGAACAGGTCGGGAAAATCTGCCTCCAGCTGTTGCTGCCGTTCGTGCTCGGGCATCTCTCGCGTCCCTGGACCGGGGATTTCGTCGCCAGAAACAAAAAGTGGATCGGTAAAACCGACCAGACCTCGATTCTGTTAGTGGTCTACTCCGCCTTTGGCGAAGCCGTGGTGAACGGGATCTGGCATAAGGTCGGGATTGGTTCGCTGCTGTTTATCGCGCTGGTGAGCATTGTCCTGCTGGCGATTGTGATTGCGGTGAACACCTTTGCCGCGCGCAAGTTTGGCTTCAACAAAGCGGATGAAATCACCATTGTGTTCTGCGGTTCGAAAAAGAGTCTCGCCAACGGCATTCCGATGGCGAACATTCTCTTCCCGACGTCGGTGATTGGGATGATGGTGCTACCGCTGATGATTTTCCACCAGATCCAGCTGATGGTCTGTGCGGTGATGGCGCGTCGTTACAAGCGTCAGACGGAGAAGCTGGCGCAGGAAGAGACCCGCGCCGCGAAAGCTTAAGGACGTTTGAGGGGCTGAACCAGATGGCTCAGCCCTTCGCTTTTGATAAGCAACGTGATAGCCATCAGCTCGCCCAGTCGCCCGGCAGGAAATTGATCCTTGCGCGCGAACCACAGGAAATACTCTTCCGGCACGTCAATCAAGCGACGCCCCTTGTATTTCCCGAACGGCATTTCGGTGTTGGCGATCTCGATGAGCTGCTCTTTCTCCACGTTACTCTCCCAGTAGCCTGATCATTTCGGCTTCGTCAATAACCTCAATGCCCAGCTCCTGCGCTTTCGCCAGTTTCGAGCCCGCCGCTTCACCGGCGATCACCAGATCGGTTTTCTTCGACACGCTGCCCGCCACTTTGGCGCCTAATGCCACCAGACGCGCTTTGGCATCGTCACGGGAAAGCTGGCTCAAACTGCCGGTGAGTACCACAGTTTTGCCCGCAAACGGGCTGTCGATCTCTTCGGCGTTAACCACCACTGGCGCGGGCCAGTGAATGCCCTCTTCCAGCAGCTTACCGATGACTTCGCGATTGCTCTCTTCCGCGAAGAAGTTGAAGACGTGGGTAGCGACAACGATGCCGACGTCCGGCACTTTTTGCAGATCCTCAATCGAGGCCTTTTCGAGCAGCTCAAGCGTACCGAAATGGGCAGCCAGCCCGGCGGCTGTTGCTTCGCCGACTTCACGAATACCCAGGGCGTAGAGGAAGCGCGCGAAAGTGGTCTCTTTAGATTTTTCCAGCGCATTGACGACGTTCTGGGCGGATTTTGGCCCCATACGATCCAGCCCGGTCAGCTTGCCCGCCGTCAGACGGAACAGATCCGCAGGCGTATGGACATACTCTTTTTCGACCAGTTGATCGATGATTTTGTCACCCATCCCGTCAACGTCCATCGCCCGACGAGAGACAAAGTGTTTCAGCGCTTCTTTGCGCTGCGCCCCGCAGATTAACCCGCCAGTACAGCGGGTTACCGCCTCACCTTCCACGCGTTCCACGTCAGAGCCGCAGACCGGGCAATGGGACGGGAATTCAATCTCGCGCGTATCGTCAGGGCGTTCAGATTCGACGACGTTCACCACCTGAGGGATCACATCCCCCGCGCGGCGAATCACCACTTTGTCGCCAATCCGCAGGCCAAGACGCGCGATTTCGTCGGCGTTGTGCAAGGTGGCATTGCTGACCAGCACACCCGCGACCTGAACCGGCTCCAGACGTGCGACCGGGGTAATCGCCCCGGTACGTCCGACCTGGAATTCCACATCGCGCACAAAGGTCATCTGCTCCTGAGCGGGGAATTTAAACGCCACTGCCCAGCGCGGTGCTCGCGCCACAAAACCTAGCTGCTCCTGAAGCGCCAGCGAGTTCACTTTGATCACCACGCCGTCGATATCAAACCCCAGCGTCGGACGGTCCTCTTCGACCTGACGATAAAACGCCAGTACCGCTTCCGGTGAGTCACAAAGCTTCACCCGATTACTGACCGGCAGGCCCCACTCTTTGAACTGCAGCAGACGGCCCAGATGGGTATCAGGCAGTTCGCCGCCCTCAAGAATACCCACGCCGTAGCAGAAGAAAGTGAGCGGTCGCTTCGCCGTGATGCGCGGGTCAAGCTGGCGGATAGAGCCCGCGGCGGCATTACGCGGGTTAGCAAAGACTTTGCCACCGGTACGGCGCGCTTCATCGTTAATCTTCTCAAAGCCCGCCTGCGGGAGAAACACTTCTCCGCGCACTTCGAGGCGCGCAGGAATATTCTCCCCGCGCAGCTTCAATGGGATGGCGCGAATCGTCCGCACGTTGCTGGTGATGTCCTCACCCGTGGTGCCATCGCCGCGCGTGGCGGCCCGCACCAGAACGCCGTTTTCGTACAGAATGCTGACCGCCAGACCGTCGAGCTTCAGCTCACAGCACCAGGTCAGCACATCCGCGCTTTTCAGACGGTCCTGCACGCGCTTGTTGAAGGCGAGGAAACTCTCCTCGTCAAAGACGTTGTCCAGTGACAGCATCGGCACTTCATGGCGTACCTGGCTGAAAGAGGCCAGCGGAGCCGCACCCACGCGCTGCGTCGGTGAGTCCGGGGTTATGAGATCGGGATGTTGTGTTTCCAGCTCGCGCAGTTCGCGCATCAGGCGGTCGTACTCCGCATCCGGGATCTCCGGTGCGTCCATCACGTGATACAGGTATTCATGATGGCGAAGTGTGGTTCGTAGGTGTGTGAGTTGTTGTTCGATAGAGTCCATAGCGCACCATCAATGAGAAAAACCCCCGACAGGCGGGGGTTGAGGAGGCGTGGAAGAAAACGCAGAATTTAGGCGTTAGCTTCCTTTACTTCGCGGATGCGATCCTGATACTCGCGCAGTTTCTGCGGCGTCATCATACGACGCTGATCGTCGAGTACCACACCACCGACTTCATCGGCGATGTGCTGGGCGGATTGCAGCATCAGCTTAAAGTTTTGCAGTTCGTCACCGTAGGACGGCACCTGCATAAAGATAGTGATGCCCGGCGTGGTGAAATCACCGGTCATTTCCGGATCAAAGGTCCCCGGATTCACCATGTTTGCCAGGCTGAACAGCGCAGGGCCGCTCCCGTCCGGACTCAGGTGACGGTGGAAAATATTCATGTCGCCAAACTTGAAGCCCGCCTGCTGAATGCTGTTGAGCAGCACGTCACCATTGAGCTGAGTCCCGTGATGCGCGGCGACGTTCATGATGATCACCGTCTCTTTACGCTGCGGCTTTTCAGCTACCGGCGCTTCTTCGATAATCGGTTCCGGTTCAACGACAGGCTCAGGCTGTGGAGCCGGTTGCACATGAACAGGCTGCGGCGGCATTTCTGGCGGCGAGGGCTGAACAGGGCGCGGCTGCTGCACGGGCTGTTGAACGTGCTGCGGCTGAACCGGCTGCTGGACAACAGGCTGTTGTACCGGCGGTTGCTGTGGCTGACGCACCGGCTCTTCCACAGGCTGTGGCGCGGGCTGGCGCGGCTGTGCAGACGCGTAAGGCGGCTGATACTGGTGCTGCGGAGGCTGACGAGGTGCTTCATGCTCCCCATGGCCTGCAGCAGGCGCAGTCGTATTGACCCGATGAACGCGAACTTCACCCACGCCTTCGTCGTCGTTATCGTCGATGTCGTCATCACCGTCATCGTCGTTACGACTGGACTTCATGCGTTTCAGTGGGCGATCGCGAAACATCGAGGAACGTTCTTTACGGCTGGTCCAGAAACCATGTACCAGTAAAGCGAGTATGGCGATCGCGCCAACAATGATTAATATCAGACGCAAATCCTGCATCATTATATTCTCTGTTGTTCTAACACCTTGCCACCACGGCAAACATTTACTCACTAAGAGTATTTGCCGATTACGTCAAGTGCAAGTGTGTGCAGAGCATTCAAAGCATAAAGATGTACGAAATCGTGCTTTTTGCTGTTTTTTCGAACATTTCCGAACTGGTCATTGGTCCATAACCCGATAATATAGGCGTGCAATTCCACTGGTTGTGAAAAAAGGAGTACAGCCTGGCTATGGTTTCGACATCAACACCGACCCCGCGCAGCGGCATTGGCTATTTTTCTCAGGGATGGAAGCTGGTCTCCCTGCATGGGATCCGCCGCTTTGTGATCTTACCTCTTCTGATCAACATTCTGCTGATGGGCGGCGCGTTCTGGTGGCTGTTTACCCGGCTGGAAAGCTGGGTGCCGGCCATCATGAGCCATGTGCCCGACTGGCTGCAGTGGCTGAGCTATTTGCTGTGGCCGATAGTGGTCATATCCGTCCTGCTGGTCTTCGGTTATTTCTTCTCGACCATCGCCAACTGGATCGCAGCGCCGTTTAACGGACTGCTGGCGGAGCAGCTCGAGGCCCGACTGACCGGCGCGACGCCGCCCGATACGGGTGTGCTTGGCATCATGAAAGATGTGCCGCGCATCATGAAACGCGAATGGCAGAAGTTTGCCTGGTACCTGCCGCGCGCCATTGTTCTGCTGATCCTCTACTTTATCCCCGGCATCGGCCAGACCGTTGCGCCGGTGCTGTGGTTCCTGTTTAGCGCCTGGATGCTGGCCATCCAGTATTGCGATTACCCGTTTGATAACCACAAAGTGCCGTTCAAAGAGATGCGCACGGCGCTGCGCTCCCAAAAGGTCATCAATATGCAGTTTGGTGCCCTCACCAGCCTGTTCACCATGATCCCTGTCCTTAACCTGTTCATTATGCCGGTTGCCGTCTGCGGCGCGACCGCGATGTGGGTAGATTGCTACCGTGCTAAGCACGCGTTATGGAAGTAATGCAAAACTGTGTAAATGGAGGGCGGCTTATGCCCTCCTTATTCCATACTGATAGCCATTATTTCCTTGCAGCATATAGATATGCGATTTCCTTACTTCCGCATACTTATCCAACGGGTATGCTGGGACGGTATCCCAATTTCATACAGTTAAGGACAGGCCATGAGTAAGATTTACGAAGACAACTCGCTGACTATCGGTCATACGCCACTGGTTCGACTGAACCGTATCGGTAATGGACGCATTCTGGCGAAGGTAGAATCACGTAACCCGAGCTTCAGCGTGAAATGCCGTATCGGTGCAAACATGATTTGGGATGCCGAAAAACGTGGCGTTCTGAAACCTGGCGTTGAGCTGGTAGAACCGACCAGCGGCAACACCGGTATTGCTCTGGCCTATGTTGCCGCGGCGCGTGGCTACAAATTAACGCTGACGATGCCAGAAACCATGAGCATTGAGCGTCGCAAGCTGCTGAAAGCGCTGGGCGCGAACCTGGTTCTGACCGAAGGCGCGAAAGGCATGAAAGGTGCCATTCAGAAAGCGGAAGAGATTGTCGCCAACGACCCGGCGAAATATCTGCTGCTGCAGCAGTTCAGCAACCCGGCTAACCCGGAAATCCACGAAAAAACCACCGGCCCGGAAATCTGGGAAGATACGGACGGTCAGGTTGACGTGTTTATCTCCGGCGTCGGCACCGGCGGGACGCTGACCGGCGTGAGCCGCTATATTAAAGGCACAAAAGGCAAAAAGGATTTAATCACCGTTGCCGTTGAGCCAACCGACTCCCCTGTCATCGCTCAGGCACTGGCGGGCGAAGAGATCAAACCGGGCCCGCACAAAATTCAGGGTATCGGCGCAGGCTTTATCCCGGGTAACCTGGATCTGAAGCTGATTGATAAAGTGGTCGCTATCACGAACGAAGAAGCGATCTCCACGGCGCGTCGTCTGATGGACGAAGAAGGTATTCTGGCCGGTATCTCTTCTGGTGCAGCGGTTGCCGCTGCGCTGAAACTCCAGGAAGACGAAACCTTTACCAATAAGAATATTGTGGTTATCCTACCGTCCTCGGGTGAGCGTTATTTAAGCACTGCACTGTTTGCCGATCTGTTCACAGAAAAAGAACTGCAACAGTAATGCCAGCATGTTAATAACGCGTAAAAAAGCACCCAAACGGGTGCTTTTTTGTGGCCTGCGTCAAACTTTTACTCCTCCTGGCATTGATTCACCCCGTCGGGTCTGGTATTTAACCTGACAATTATTTTGAAGCGCGAAATTAATCATTACAGGAAATACAGAAGCTGAATCGATTTTATGATTTGGTTCAAGTCTTGCTTTCACTGCATAATGTTTAATGACGAGCGAAACGTCAGCGCTAACAAGACAGGCTAAAGTTAAACCGCCAGGCTAGACTTTAGTTCCACAACACTAAACCTATAAGTTGGGGAAATACAATGTTCCAGCAAGAAGTTACCATTACCGCTCCGAACGGTCTGCACACCCGCCCTGCTGCTCAGTTTGTTAAAGAAGCTAAAGGCTTCACTTCTGAGATCACTGTGACCTCCAACGGCAAAAGCGCTAGCGCGAAAAGCCTGTTCAAGCTGCAGACTCTGGGCCTGACTCAGGGTACCGTCGTCACCATCTCCGCAGAAGGCGAAGACGAGCAGAAAGCAGTTGAGCATCTGGTAAAACTGATGGCTGAGCTCGAGTAAGTTACGGGTTCTTTTCAATATCAGTCACAAGTAAGGTAGGGTTATGATTTCAGGCATTTTAGCATCCCCGGGTATCGCTTTCGGCAAAGCACTTCTGCTGAAAGAAGACGAGATCGTCATCGACCGGAAAAAAATTTCTGCCGACAAGGTTGATCAGGAAGTTGAGCGTTTTCTGAGCGGTCGTGCCAAGGCATCAGCGCAACTGGAAGCCATCAAAACTAAAGCTGGCGAAACTTTCGGTGAAGAAAAAGAAGCCATCTTCGAAGGGCACATCATGCTGCTCGAAGATGAGGAGCTGGAGCAGGAAATCATAGCCCTGATTAAAGATAAGGGCATGACGGCCGACGCGGCTGCACATGAGATTATCGAAGGTCAGGCAACTGCCCTTGAAGAGCTGGATGATGAATACCTGAAAGAGCGTGCGGCTGACGTACGTGACATCGGTAAGCGCCTGCTGCGCAACATCCTGGGTCTGGCGATTATCGATCTGAGCGCAATTCAGGACGAAGTAATCCTGGTTGCCGCCGACCTGACTCCGTCTGAAACCGCACAGCTGAACCTGAACAAGGTGCTGGGTTTCATCACCGACGCCGGTGGCCGTACCTCCCACACCTCTATCATGGCGCGTTCTCTGGAACTGCCAGCCATCGTGGGTACCGGTAGCGTCACCGCTCAGGTGAAAAACGACGACTATCTGATTCTGGATGCCGTAAACAATCTGGTTTACGTCAACCCAACTAACGAAGAGATCGAACAGCTGCGTGCCGTTCAGGAGCAGGTTGCTTCTGAGAAAGCGGAACTGGCCAAACTGAAAGATCTGCCAGCCATTACGCTGGACGGTCATCAGGTGGAAGTTTGCGCGAACATCGGTACCGTCCGTGACGTTGACGGCGCTGAGCGCAACGGCGCGGAAGGCGTGGGTCTGTATCGTACTGAATTCCTGTTCATGGACCGTGATTCACTGCCAACTGAAGATGAGCAGTTCGCGGCGTACAAAGCGGTTGCTGAAGCCTGTGGCTCACAAGCGGTTATCGTACGTACCATGGACATCGGTGGCGACAAAGAGCTGCCGTACATGAACTTCCCGAAAGAAGAGAACCCGTTCCTGGGCTGGCGTGCAGTGCGTATCGCGATGGATCGTAAAGAGATCCTGTACGCTCAGGTACGTGCCATCCTGCGTGCTTCTGTATTCGGTAAATTACGCATCATGTTCCCAATGATCATCTCTGTAGAAGAAGTGCGCGCACTGAAAGCAGAGATCGAAATCATGAAGGCGCAGCTGCGTGAAGAAGGTAAAGCCTTTGATGAAACTATCGAAGTGGGCGTGATGGTGGAAACACCAGCAGCCGCGACGATTGCTCGTCATTTGGCCAAAGAAGTCGACTTCTTTAGTATCGGCACCAATGATTTAACGCAGTACACCCTGGCAGTTGACCGTGGTAATGATATGATTTCACATCTCTACCAGCCAATGTCACCGTCCGTACTCACGCTAATCAAGCAAGTTATTGATGCTTCTCATGCTGAAGGTAAATGGACAGGCATGTGTGGTGAGCTTGCAGGCGACGAACGTGCTACACTTCTGTTGCTGGGTATGGGTCTGGACGAATTCTCTATGAGCGCCATTTCCATCCCGCGCATTAAGAAGATTATCCGTAACACGAACTTCGAAGATGCGAAGGTGTTAGCAGAGCAGGCTCTTGCTCAACCGACAACGGACGAGTTAATGACGCTGGTTAACAAGTTCATTGAAGAAAAAACAATCTGCTAATCCACGAGATGCGGCCCAAATTACTGCTTAGGAGAAGATCATGGGTTTGTTCGATAAACTGAAATCTCTGGTTTCTGATGATAAGAAAGACACCGGAACTATTGAGATTATTGCTCCGTTGTCTGGCGAAATCGTCAATATCGAAGACGTGCCGGATGTAGTTTTTGCCGAAAAAATCGTTGGTGATGGTATTGCTATCAAACCAACTGGTAACAAAATGGTTGCGCCAGTTGACGGCACCATCGGTAAAATTTTTGAAACCAACCATGCGTTCTCTATCGAATCTGATAGCGGTATCGAACTGTTTGTACACTTCGGTATCGACACCGTTGAGCTGAAAGGCGAAGGCTTCAAGCGTATCGCTGAAGAAGGCCAGCGTGTGAAAGTCGGCGACCCGGTGATCGAATTCGATCTGGCGCTGCTGGAAGAGAAAGCCAAGTCTACCCTGACTCCGGTTGTTATCTCCAACATGGACGAAATCAAAGAACTGATCAAACTGTCTGGCAGCGTTACCGTGGGCGAGACCCCGGTCATCCGCATCAAGAAGTAATTCTTGCCGCACAGAAAAATGGCGCCTTCGGGCGCCATTTTTGTTTATGCGGGGAGAATGAGCTCATCAAAGCCTTTTTCCTGGGTGTACTTCATCACCTCTGTCACCCTATCGCCTGCACGGCGAATCGCGTCAGCCACATCCCTGCCCTGCACAATGCCGCTTACTAGCTCTGAACAGAAGAGGTCACCCGTCCCTTTCAGGTCAGTCGCGACGCGCGGATGGTCCGTTACCGTCACCCCCTCTTTCGTCACCAGTACCACGTGGATGTTCTCAGGATCAGACTCCACCGGCGCGCTGGTGATCGCTACCCATTTCAGGGTGTCGGACAGCAGACTTTGGGCCGCAGAAATGGCGCTCTCCGGCGTGCTACAAGGCTGGCCGCTCAGCACTTCCAGCTCGAAGACGTTCGGCGTAATCCCCTGCGCCAGCGGCAGCAAATGCGTGCGATAGGCTTCCGGAATTTCGGGCTTCACGTAGATCCCGCTGTCGATATCCCCGATCACCGGGTCGACCAGCACCAGCAAATCAGGGTGCTTTGCTTTGATGGCGATAAGCCACTCGGCGAGGATCGCAATCTGGCTGGCGCTGCCCATATAGCCCGTGGTCACCGCTTTCAGTTCGCGTAACACATCGCGCTCTTCGAGGGCTTTCAGGTAGCCGCTGAACCAGTCGTCGGGGATCACGCCGCCGTAGAAGGTGTCGTAATGCGGGGTATTGCTGAACAGCACCGTCGGGACCGCCGTGACGGTCAACTGATGTTGTCTGATGTTCGGCACCGCAATGCTGTTGCCCACGCTGCCGTAAACCACCTGCGACTGCACAGCCACGATATCCGTCTGCTGCGCACGGGTTTTATCCCGAAATAAAATCATCTCCATGACGCTTAAATCCCCGCCCCCTGCGAATAACTCTCTTCACCAAAGACACCGGTAGACAGATAACGGTCGCCGCGATCGCAAATAATCGCCACCACCACTGCACCCGGATTAGCCTGCGCCACGCGCAATGCCCCGGCTACCGCGCCACCCGAACTGACGCCGCAGAAGATGCCTTCGCGCACTGCCAGTTCACGCATGGTATTTTCCGCTTCGCGCTGATGAATATCCAGCACCTGGTCCACAAGCTGGGCATTAAAAATGCCCGGCATGTACTCCGCCGGCCAGCGGCGAATGCCCGGAATGCTGCTCCCCTCTTCCGGTTGCAGACCGACAATCGTCACTGCACTGTCCTGCTCACGCAGAAAACGCGAGACACCGGTAATGGTGCCGGTGGTCCCCATGCTGGAGACGAAATGGCTGATGCGCCCGTCGGTCTGACGCCAGATTTCCGGGCCCGTCGTGGTGTAGTGCGCGTAGGGGTTATCGGGATTGTTAAATTGATCCAGCAGTTTCCCTTCGCCACGCTGGGCCATGTCGAGGGCCAGATCGCGCGCCCCTTCCATCCCCTGCTCTTTAGTGACGAGGATCAGTTCTGCGCCATAGGCACGCATGGCGGCACGGCGCTCCTGACTCATGTTGTCCGGCATCAGCAATTTCATGCGATAGCCTTTTAACGCCGCAATCATCGCCAGCGCAATGCCAGTGTTGCCGCTGGTCGCTTCGATCAGCACGTCGCCGGGCTGTATCTCCCCGCGCTTTTCCGCCTCAACTATCATCGACAATGCCGCCCTGTCTTTGACAGAACCGGCGGGGTTATTGCCTTCCAGTTTGACCCAGATTTCGCTGCCATTGTTGGGATGCATGCGCTGTAGTTTGACCAGAGGGGTGTTGCCGATGGTGTGTTCTAATGTGTTCACGAATTCTGTCCAATAAAAAGCCCGGTGGCGCTTCGCTTACCGGGCCTACAGGGATCGCTTTGTAGGCCGGGTAAGCGCAGCGCCACCCGGCAAATACCACGTCTAATTAACCTATCAGGCCGACTCCGCCAGAGCAAGACTCTCGCGCGACTCGATGCGCTCGGTGCCGTGATAGATACGGGCATGCTGCAAACCGACAAACAGGCGATCGCCGCGGGACGGCGCCTCTTCATCGCGCATCACCACCGTCAGCGGCTCGGTGTACCAGCCCAGGGGTTGCACCACCAGTTGGGTGTAGTGACCTTTAGGACTCGCCTCCAGCACCTGGACCGGCAGCGGAGAATCGAGGCTGGTTCGACGGCTGACGTCCACTTCCCACGGACGCAGGAAAAGATCGACCGGTCCCTGATGGGCAGGCGTGTAGCCCAGCGGCCAACGGTGCGCACCGACGTGGAACTGTCCGCCGCGAATATTGCCCTGCATGCGGTTCACTTCGCCCATAAACTCCAGCACGAAGCGGGTTGCAGGCTCGCGCCACAGCTGTTCCGGCTCATCAACCTGTTCGATATTCCCCTGGCTCATCACCACCACGCGGTCGGCCACTTCCATCGCCTCTTCCTGATCGTGAGTCACGAAGACGCTGGTGAATTTCAGCTCCTCATGGAGCTGACGCAGCCAGCGACGCAGCTCTTTACGCACCTGGGCGTCCAGCGCGCCAAAAGGTTCATCGAGCAGCAGGATTTGCGGCTCCACCGCCAGGGCGCGAGCCAGCGCCACGCGCTGCTTCTGTCCACCGGAAAGCTGCGCCGGGTAACGGTCGGCGAGATGGGCCAGCTGCACCATCTCCAGCAGTTTGGTCACTTTCGCTTTGATGGTCGCGGCATTCGGGCGCTCGCGACGCGGCAGCACGGTCAGGCCAAAGGCGATGTTGTCGAACACCGTCATGTGGCGGAAAAGAGCGTAGTGCTGGAACACAAAACCGACTTTACGATCGCGGGCATGCAGACGGCTGACATCGGTTCCGTGGAAGCGAATGTGCCCGCTGGTCTGATGCTCAAGCCCGGCAATAATACGCAGAAGCGTGGTTTTACCGGAGCCGGATGGGCCAAGCAGCGCCACCATCTGGCCGGATGGGATATCCAGTGAGATATCGTTCAGCACCTGGGTGCGACCAAAAGACTTCTTAATATTGGCAATCTCAATGCTCATGATTTCCCTCCTGCTGCAGGCGTTTTTCCTGATTCTCTAAACGCCACTGCACCACACTCTTTAAAAACAAGGTCAAAATAGCCATCAGCGTCAGCAGGGCTGCGGCGGTAAAGGAACCGACGGTGTTATAGTCCTGCTCCAGCAATTCAATCTGTAATGGCAGTGACAGGGTTTCACCGCGAATCGAGCCAGAAACCACCGACACCGCGCCAAACTCACCGATCGCGCGGGCGTTGGTCAGCACCACGCCGTACAGCAGCGCCCAGCGAATGTTCGGCAGCGTCACACGCTTAAACATCTGCCAGCCGGATGCGCCCAGCAGGATCGCCGCTTCGTCTTCATGGCTGCCCTGGCTCAACATCACCGGCACCAGCTCACGCACCACAAACGGACAGGTCACGAATATCGTCACCAGCACCATGCCCGGCCAGGCGAACATGATTTGCAGGTTGTGCTCATCCAGCCAGCCGCCGAGCGGGCCATTCGAGCCGTAAAACAGCAGATAAATCAGACCAGCGACCACCGGCGAGACGGCAAACGGGATATCCAGCAGGGTCAGCAACAGCTGACGCCCCGGGAAGTCAAAGCGCGTCACCAGCCACGCCAGCAAAATCCCGAACACCAGATTCACCGGCACGGAAATCAGGGCGATCATCACCGTAAGCCAGATGGCGTGCAGCATGTCCGGGTCCGCCAGGTTTTGCAGCGCGGGCATAATCCCCTTGCTGAACGCCTGCACGAAGATGTAGACCATCGGCACAACGAGAATAAAGACTGACACCAGCACGCCGGTGCTAATCAGAAACCATTTTCCCCAGTTGATGCGGGGGGCGTCGTAGCGCTTCAATTGAGTAACTTCCGCCATCAGTGACCTACCACACGTCGACCAAAGCGACTTTGCAGAGTGTTAATCGAGAACAGCAGCAGCAGCGACGCGGCCAGGATCACCGAGGCAATCGCACTCGCCGCCGGATAGTCAAACTCCTGCAAGCGCACAAAAATCATCAGCGAGGTGACTTCGGTTTTCCACGCGATGTTCCCGGCGATAAAAATCACCGCGCCAAACTCGCCAAGGCTGCGGGTAAACGACAGCGCCACACCGGCCAGCAGCGCCGGAGAGAGTTCCGGTAATACCACTTTGCAGAAGCTCTGAATGCGCGTCGCGCCGAGGGTTTCCGCCGCCTCTTCGTATTCCGGCCCTAACTCTTCGAGAACGGGCTGCACGGTACGCACCACAAACGGGATGCTGGTAAAGGCCATCGCCACGGCGATCCCAAGCCAGGTGTATGTCACTTTGATGTCAAACTGCGCCAGCCACTGACCGTAAAACCCGTTTACCGAGAACAGGGACGCCAGGGTCAAACCGGCAACCGCCGTCGGCAGCGCGAATGGCAGATCCATCAGGGCGTCCAGCAGCGTACGGCCCGGAAAACGATAGCGGGTTAAGATCCACGCCATCAGCAGGCCAAACACGCCGTTGAAAATCGACGCCACAAACGCCGACAGCAGCGTGACTTTATAGGCCGCCACCACCTGCGGGTTGGTGATCACTTCCCAGTACTGCGCCCAGCTCATCTCAGAAAGCTGCATCACCAGCGCGCTTAACGGCAACAGCAAAATCAGACAGACGAACAGCAGGCTGGTCCCGAGGCTTAAGGTAAAGCCGGGCAGCACGTGTCTGGAGGAAACTGCAAACATTACTTACGCCCCGCCGCCAACAGTTTGTCCAGCTCACCGCCGGTGGTGAAGTGGGTTTTCATCACCTCAGGCCAGGAGCCAAACTGATCTTCCACGCGGAACAGCTCGGTCTGCGGGAATTTGTCTTTGAGCTTGTTCATCACGTCCGGGTTCGCCACGCGATAGTAATAGTCGGTGATAATGGCCTGCGCCTGCGGGCTGTAGAGATAGTTCAGGTACTCCTTCGCCGCTTTCTCGGTGCCGTTGGCTTTGACGTTTTTATCGACCCACGCCACCGGGAACTCGGCAAAGATGTTGACCTTCGGCACTACCACTTCGAAGCCCTGCGCTTCGTACTGTTTACGGATGTTGTTCACTTCCGATTCGAAGCTGATCAGCACGTCGCCCAGACCGCGTTCCACGAAGGTGGTGGTCGCCCCGCGACCGCCGGTATCGAACACTTCAACGTTTCTCAGGAACTGAGTCATGAACTGCTCGGTTTTGGCTTTATCGCCGCCGTCCGCTTTATCGGCTGCGCCCCAGGCGGCGAGATAGGTATAGCGCGCGTTACCGGAGGTTTTTGGATTCGGGAAGATCAGCTTCACGTCAGAGCGCACCAGATCGTTCCAGTCGTGGATATTCTTCGGGTTGCCCTTGCGCACCAGGAACGCCATGGTGGAGTAGAACGGCGAGCTGTTGTTCGGCAGACGGCTCTGCCAGTCCGCCGGGATCAGGTTGCCTTTGTCATGCAAAATTTGCACGTCGGTAATCTGGTTGTAGGTCACCACATCGGCTTTCAGCCCCTGCAAAATCGCCAGCGCCTGCTTTGAGGAGCCCGCGTGAGATTGCTTGATGGTCAGCTTGTCGCCGTTGTTCTCTTTCGCCCACTGCTGTTCAAACGGTGGATTCAGGGCGGCAAACAGTTCGCGGGAGACATCATAGGAACTGTTGAGCAGCTCAGTCGCCTGCGCCTGCGCGACCAACAGCATGGAAGCTGCCAGCGCCAGATATCCTTTTTTCAGTACAGTAACGGCCATTGCGCACCCTTATAAATGTGATGACTAACTTATTGCCATAATATTTATAACGGGTACGAAAGGAGTAACGGTTTTATATACCGTTTGGTGATTTAGCAGCAGAAAAGGGAATAAGGATGAGGAGCGTTATTGCCGGGTGGCGCTTACGATTACCCGGCCTACAAAATTAAAGAGCCATTAGACGCTCAACGGACGGCGCGAAGTAGTAGCCGCCGGTCACCGGTTTGGTGAAGCGCAGCATGGCGTCGCGCTTGCCGTCGGTGTCACCAAACATGCTCAGCAGCTGCTGTTCGATGTTGTACAGACGCGCGCAGTAGGCGCAGAAGTACAGGCCGTGGGTGCCGCTCGCCGTGCCGTACGGCAGGCTCTGGCGGACAATCTTCAGTCCTTTGCCGTCTTCTTTCAGATCCACGCGGGTCAGGTGAGAGGTCACCGGGCGGTCGTCACCGTCGATCTCTTCGTTGGCTTCTTTGGTGCGACCGATCATCATCTCCTGATCGCGCACGCTCATGCGGTTCAGCTGCTTGAGGTTGTGCTCCCAGCGCTGAACGAACACGTAGCTGCCGCCCGCATCCACGCCGTTTTTGATCACCGCCACATCGCGACGTGTCTCTTCGCCCGCCGGGTTTTCGGTGCCATCGACGAAGCCGCTCAGATCGCGCTCTTCCACCCAGCGGAAACCGTGCACCTCTTCCTGGACCTCGATGCTGTCACCGAAGGCTTCCATCGCCGCCTGGGCGACGGAGAAGTTCACGTCATGACGCAGGGAAAGGATATGGATCAGCACGTCGTACTGCGTCGCAGGCGCCAGGCCTTTACCGTAAGGGGTAAAGTCTTTCAGCTCAATAGCGCCTTCGCCGCCGCTCAGCTGACGCCAGACGTTGTTGCCAAACGCCACCACCGCGCCGAGATGCGCGTCCGGGAATTTGGCCTCGAAGGTCGCCAGTTTATCGATAAATACTTTGCTGGCCGCACGCAGGGCATCCACATCCCCTTTCACATTGGCTTCAATCCAAATCGCCGCGCGGCAATGTTCTGGCAAAATGCCACTCTGAACCTGAGACATCGCTCCTCCTGAAAAAAAGATGCCACGATATCGTGGCATTGATGGCGGGTATTATACCTGGATTTCAGCGAGGCGGTTTGTTCAGGCGCAAATTACTGCTTCCAGATAATCTTGCTTACTTTCCAGTTTTTGAGAGTGTCATCCGCAGGCATCAGCCCTTCCGGGCCGCTCCACTCACCGGTGAAGAGATAGCTAATATGCTGGCTGTCTTTGGCCTTACACTCGACGGCCACTTTCTCATCCGCCACCGCGCTCTCGCAGTTGCCGAACGCTTTCTGATACAGGTCGCTAAACGGCGTTCCCACTTTGACGCCAGTGTCGGTTTCCACATCGCGGTCCAGCACCTCAATGCGGTTCACGGTGCCCTTATCGCCGTTGATGATCAGCGCCAGCTTGTCGTCTTTCAGCGCTTCGAAGTAGTGCACGATGGTGCCATTCTCGGTTTTCATGCCGCTGCGCAGGCGGTAGTCGCTGCTGAGTTCTGACTGGATGGCGTCCTGGTCCAGCGCGGTGGTTGCGTTAATGTTCCCGACGCCCTTCTCGGTCACTTCGAATGAGGATCCAAACCAGTTCCACGGATAGGCCGCCGACCAGTTGATGGAGGAGATTGACGAGAGCGTTGAACACCCGGTTAACACCAGCGGCAAAGCGCATAAAACTAAACGCAGCGATTTCATTGAAACGTCCTTTCTTGTTAATTCAACGCTTGTTGGAGTGCAGCATCGATAAAAAGTGCCTTTAATCTTTTTCGATGGCGAAACTGGCGCGCAGACGAGGATGCGTCAGGAGCCACAGCAGCGCCACAATATCCGCCACCACCAGCGAAATCCCGATCCCACTCAGCGGCTCACCGAAGTACCAAAGCAGAGGCTGCCAGCACAGCAATACCACCTGCGCGAGGATCAGCAGCCAACGAAGGCTGTACCAGACACGCGGAAAATGTTGCCGCCGGCCGCTGAGCAAAAACGCCAGCACCGCGGGCACGCCGGGCAACAGCCCGAGCCAGAAGTTATCGTGGTCGGGATAGAACAGATTCAGCAGCGTATTTCCCTGATCGCGCGACGCCCCCGCCACCACAAACAGCACCCAGGTTCGTGCCTGAAGCAGAAGCACACACCAGAACAGAAAAGGCAATCTGACGCGGCCCTGGCTGTCATAGTGCGCCGGGTGAAACTCAGTATTCTTCATCTTCGATCAGGCGCTTCCCTAAATTCAGAACATCAGCATGCTCATACCCGAGCCGCTCATACATCCCTAATACCACGTCGTTGTCTTCGCGCACCATAATCTGAATCTTCGGGCAGCCACGGGCGATCAGTTTCTTTTCCAGGCGATTGAGCAGCGCATTGGCGATACCACGCCCGCGATATTCCGGGTGAACGCCGAGATAATAGGCCGAGCCGCGATGCCCGTCGTAGCCGCCCATCACCGTGCCCACCACTTCGCCGTTCACTTCCGCGACGAGGAACAGGCTGACGTCGTGATTGACCTTACGTTCGATATCCATTTCCGGATCGTTCCACGGACGCAGCAGATCGCAGCGTTCCCAAAGGGTAATGACCTCTTCGAAATCTTCCTGGCGAAAAACGCGTATCTCCATGGTATTAACCGCCTTTTTGGGTTTAAAAACAGTGATTATGGCGCGAACGCCGCCATTAGCCAATAAGCGGCGAAAAATGTCCAAAATTTTGGCATAATGTCACTCTGTCACGTATTGAAATGAAAAGTAAAACAATTCTCAACAAGGACTGTCGTAACGTAAAACGCGATACGATATAACACCAGGACCCCATTTTTTACAATTCAGGCCGCATGAGCACATTCAAACCTTTAAAAACACTCACATCGCGTCGTCAGGTACTCAAAGCGGGGCTGGCGGCCTTGACGTTAACCGGCATCGCCCAGGCGCAGGCCAAAGACGACAGCACCCTGAAAACCAGCAATGGGCACAGTAAGCCTAAGGCGAAGAAAGCGGGCGCCAAACGCGTGGTGATGCTCGATCCGGGCCACGGCGGGATCGACACCGGCGCGATTGGCCGTAACGGCTCGAAAGAGAAACATGTGGTGCTGGCGATCGCCAAAAACGTGCGGTCGATTTTACGCGCCAACGGCATCGACGCGCGCCTGACGCGCAGCGGTGATACCTTTATCCCGCTGTACGATCGCGTGGAAATTGCCCACCAGCATGGCGCGGATCTGTTTATGTCGATCCACGCCGACGGCTTTACCAATCCGAGCGCCGCGGGTGCATCGGTGTTTGCCCTCTCCAACCGCGGAGCGAGTAGCGCCATGGCGAAATACCTGTCCGATCGCGAAAACCGCGCGGACGAAGTGGCGGGCAAAAAAACCACCGATAAAGATCACCTGTTACAGCAGGTGCTGTTCGATCTGGTCCAGACCGACACCATCAAAAACAGCCTGACGCTCGGCTCGCACATCTTAAAGAAGATTAAGCCGGTGCATCGCCTGCACAGTAAAGGCACGGAGCAGGCGGCATTTGTGGTCCTCAAATCGCCGTCGATCCCGTCCGTGCTGGTGGAAACCTCATTCATTACTAACCCGGACGAAGAGCGTCTGCTCGGCACCACGGCGTTTCGTCAGAAAATCGCCAACGCCATCGCCTCCGGGGTGATCAGTTATTTCAACTGGTTTGATAATCAAAAAGCGCATTCGTCGAGACGTAAATGAAACCGAACTCTCAGCAGGTCAAAGCGTTTCTGCTGCACCTGCAGGATCAGATTTGCCAGCAGCTGGCTGCCGTCGACGGTGGCGAATTTCAGGAAGATAACTGGCAGCGCGAAGCCGGTGGCGGCGGGCGCAGCCGCGTGCTGCGTAACGGCGGCGTGTTTGAGCAGGCAGGCGTTAACTTTTCTCACGTCCACGGTGACGCGATGCCTGCGTCTGCCACCGCGCATCGCCCGGAGCTCGCCGGACGCAGCTTCGAAGCGATGGGCGTGTCGCTGGTCGTGCATCCGCACAGCCCGTTTGTGCCCACCAGCCACGCCAACGTGCGCTTTTTCATCGCCGAGAAACCGGGTGCCGATCCGGTGTGGTGGTTTGGCGGCGGCTTCGATTTAACGCCTTATTACGGATTCGAAGAGGACGCCGTCCACTGGCATCGCACCGCGCGCGATATTTGTCAGCCGTTTGGCGAGGACGTTTATCCGAAGTACAAAAAGTGGTGCGACGACTATTTCTACCTCAAGCATCGGGACGAACAGCGCGGGATTGGCGGGCTGTTCTTCGACGATCTGAATACGCCGGATTTTGACACCGCGTTTGCCTTTATGCAGGCGGTGGGTAAAGGCTATACGGATGCGTATCTGCCGATCGTTGAACGACGCAAAGACACCGATTACGGTGTGCGCGAGCGCGAGTTCCAGCTTTATCGTCGCGGGCGGTATGTGGAGTTCAACCTGGTGTGGGATCGCGGGACGTTGTTTGGCCTGCAGACCGGCGGGCGCACGGAGTCGATTCTGATGTCGATGCCGCCGCTGGTGCGCTGGGAATACAATTTCGAGCCAAAAGAAGGCAGCCCGGAGGCTGCCTTGAGTGAGTTTCTGAAAGTTCGCGACTGGGTTTAACGCCGGGCGGCGCTTCGCTTGCACCGGCCTACAGGTTTTGTAGGTCGGGTAAGCGCAGCGCCACCCGACACCACAGACGACGCCTCTCTTACAACGGCTGCGTCTGCGCCTCAACCACCGCTAATGCGACCATATTGACGATACGACGCACGGACGCAATCGGCGTTAACACATGCACCGGTTTCGCCACACCCATCAGCACCGGCCCAACGGTCACCCCTTCCGAACTCGACACACGCAGCAGGTTATAGCTGATACGCGCCGCTTCCACGTTCGGCATAATCAGCACGTTCGCCGAGCCTTTCAGCGGGCTGTCCGGCATCCGCTCGTTACGGATACTCTCCACCAGCGCCGCATCGCCGTGCATCTCACCGTCAATCATCAGCTCTGGCGCGCGCTCACGTACCAGCTCCAGGGTATGACGCATTTTGCAGGCCGCGGCTGATTTGGATGAGCCAAAGTTAGAGTGCGACAGCAGCGCCACCTTTGGTTCGATACCGAAACGACGAACCGTTTCCGCCGCCATCACCGTGATCTCCGCCAGCTCTTCCGGCGTCGGATCGTCGTTGACGTAAGTATCGGCGATAAAGGTGTTGCCGCTTGGCAGCAGCAGCGCGTTCATCGCCCCCGCCGTATGCACGCCGTCGCGATAGCCGAAGATCTCCTGCACCACGCTAAAGTGCTCGTGATAATCCCCCACCGTTCCGCAAATCAGCGCGTCGGCTTCCCCACGATGAACCATGATCGCCCCGATCACCGTGGTGTTGCTGATGACCGCTTTCTGCGCCTGCTCCTGGGTTACCCCGCGGCGTTTCATGATCGCGTAGTACTCGCTCCAGTACTCTTTAAAACGCGGATCCGATTCGTTGTTGACGATCTCAAAATCCACGCCCGGCTTAATCTGCAGGCCGAGTTTCTGGATACGCATCTCGATCACGCTCGGACGACCAATCAGGATCGGTTTCGCCAGACCTAAGGTGATCAGCTCCTGCGTCGCATGCAGCACGCGCGCCTCTTCGCCTTCGGCCAGCACCACGCGTTTTGCGTCGGCACGCGCCTGGGAGAAGATCGGCTTCATGAACAGGTTGGTTTTGTAGACGAACTCGGTCAGCTTATCGATGTAGGCGTCAAAGTCTTCAATCGGACGCGTCGCCACGCCGGAATCCATCGCCGCTTTCGCCACGGCTGGCGCGATTTTGACGATCAGGCGCGGATCGAACGGTTTCGGAATGATGTAGTCCGGGCCAAAGCTCAGATCCTGATCGCCATACGCCGAGGCCACCACTTCGCTCTGCTCCGCATGGGCCAGCTCGGCAATGGCGTGGACCGCCGCCAGTTTCATCTCTTCGTTGATCGCCGTCGCACCCACGTCCAGCGCGCCGCGGAAGATGAACGGGAAGCACAGGACGTTGTTGACCTGGTTTGGGTAATCGGAACGTCCGGTACAGATAATCGCATCTTCACGCACGGATTTTGCCAACGGCGGCAGGATTTCCGGCTCCGGGTTCGCCAGCGCCAGAATCATTGGCGCGCGCGCCATTTTCTTGACCATCTCCGGGGTCAGCACTTTCGGGCCGGAGCAGCCGAGGAAGATATCCGCCCCGTCGATCACGTCGTCTAGCGAGCGTTTGCCGTCGTCCTCTACCGCGTAAGCGGCTTTGGTTTCCGCCATGTTCGGCTCGCGGTCTTTGTAGATAACCCCTTTCGAATCGCACACCACGATGTTGTGCTTCTGCATGCCGAGCGCCACCAGCAGGTTCATACAGGCGATCGCCGCCGCACCCGCACCGGAGACCACCATGCGCACATCGGAGAGGTTTTTTTCGACCACGCGCAGGCCGTTCAGAATGGCCGCGGTACTGATGATCGCCGTCCCGTGCTGGTCATCGTGGAACACCGGAATGTTCATACGTTCACGCAGTTTCTGCTCAATGTAGAAACATTCCGGCGCTTTGATGTCTTCGAGGTTAATGCCGCCAAACGTCGGCTCCAGTGCGGCCACGACGTTGATGAATTTGTCCGGGTCCAGCTCATCCACTTCAATATCAAACACATCGATACCGGCGAATTTCTTGAACAGTACGCCCTTCCCTTCCATCACCGGTTTACCGGCCAGTGCGCCGATATTGCCCAGCCCCAGCACCGCGGTGCCGTTGGAAATCACCGCCACCAGGTTGCCGCGCGCAGTGTATTTGTACGCGGCCAGCGGATCTTTTTCGATCTCAAGGCACGGCGCGGCGACGCCCGGTGAATAGGCCAGCGCCAGGTCGCGCTGGGTGGCGAGTGGCTTGGTGGGGGAAACCTGGATTTTGCCCGGTACAGGGAATTGATGAAAATCGAGGGCACTCTGTCTTAACTGATCATCCATCTTATTGTTCCTTTCACGTATCGATCAAAAAGGGTGGCGTACTCACGTTCCTGATGCTCACCCTGGAGTGGCGCTTAGTATCGCCCCTGCGGGCGGCGCAAACTTTGAAGGCTGCCAAAGTCTCACCATCGCGGAGCAAAATTTGTTATCAATTTATAACAGCCATGTTACCCACTCCCGAAAGCAATGCCTTCCCCGTCTGCTATGCTTTTTTGTTAAGTACGTCATGTATTTCGCAGAAGTGTGAACCAACGCACTCGCCTGAGTCCTTTATTTCTAAGGAGTTATTTTCATGAACCAATTAGACGGCATCAAAAAATTCACCACGGTTGTCGCCGACAGCGGCGATATCGAGTCCATCCGCCACTACCAGCCAGAGGACGCGACCACCAACCCGTCGCTGCTGCTGAAGGCGGCGGGCCTCGACCACTTCAGCCACCTGATCGACGACGCCATCGCCTACGGTAAACAGCGCGGTAAAACGCAGGAGCAGAAGGTGGCGGAGGCCAGCGACAAACTGGCGGTCAATATCGGTGCGGAAATTCTGAAAAGTATTCCCGGCCGCGTTTCGACGGAGGTGGACGCGCGTCTCTCCTTCGACAAAGAAAAGAGCATCGCCAAAGCGCGCCGCCTGGTCGACCTGTACCAGGAGCAGGACATCGATAAATCGCGCATTCTGATCAAGCTCGCCTCTACCTGGGAGGGTATCCGCGCCGCCGAAGTGCTGGAAAAAGAGGGGATCAACTGCAACCTGACGCTGCTGTTCTCCTTTGCCCAGGCGCGCGCCTGCGCCGAAGCCGGCGTGTTCCTCGTCTCGCCGTTTGTCGGGCGTATCTACGACTGGTATCAGGCAAAACAGCCGATGGACCCGTACGTGGTGGACGAAGATCCGGGCGTGAAATCGGTGCGCAATATCTACGATTACTTTAAGCAGCACCGCTACGACACCATCGTGATGGGTGCCAGCTTCCGCCGCACCGAGCAGATCCTCGCTCTGGCGGGCTGCGACCGTCTGACCATCTCGCCCAATCTGCTGAAAGATCTGCAGGACAAAGAAGAGCCGGTGGTGCGCAAGCTGATCCCAACTTCTACCGTCCTGCCAAAACCAAAGCCGCTGACCGAAGCCGAGTTCCGCTGGGAACATAATCAGGACGCGATGGCCGTGGATAAACTGGCCGAAGGCATTCGCCTGTTCGCCGTTGACCAGCGCAAACTGGAAGATCTTCTCGCCGCCAAACTTTAATCATGCCATGGAGTGAATTATGTCCCGTAAAGAGCTAGCCAATGCCATTCGCGCCCTCAGCATGGATGCGGTACAAAAAGCCAATTCCGGCCACCCGGGCGCGCCGATGGGCATGGCCGATATCGCCGAAGTGCTGTGGAATGACTTTCTGAAGCACAACCCGACCGACCCGACCTGGTATGACCGTGACCGCTTTATCCTCTCCAACGGCCACGCCTCGATGCTGCTTTACAGCCTGCTGCATCTCTCCGGCTACGACCTGCCGTTAGAGGAGCTGAAAAACTTCCGTCAGCTGCACTCCAAAACGCCGGGCCACCCGGAGCTGGGCTATACGCCGGGCGTCGAAACCACCACCGGCCCGCTCGGCCAGGGGCTGGCGAACGCGGTGGGACTGGCGATTGCCGAACGCACGCTGGGCGCGCAGTTTAACCGCCCGGACCATGAGATTGTCGATCACTTCACCTACGTGTTTATGGGCGACGGCTGTCTGATGGAGGGGATTTCCCACGAGGTCAGCTCGCTGGCGGGGACGCTGGGACTCGGCAAACTGATCGGTTTTTACGATCACAACGGCATCTCCATCGACGGGGAAACCGACGGCTGGTTTACCGACGATACGGCAAAACGCTTCGAGGCCTATCACTGGCACGTGGTGCATGAAATCGACGGCCACGACCCGGAAGCGATAAAGAAAGCGATTCTTGAAGCCCAGAGCGTGACGGACAAACCGTCGCTGATTATCTGTCGCACGGTGATCGGCTTCGGCTCGCCAAACAAAGCGGGTAAAGAAGAGGCCCACGGCGCGGCGCTGGGCGAAGAGGAAGTGGCCTTGACGCGGCAGAAACTGGGCTGGAAATATCCGGCCTTTGAGATCCCGAAAGAGATCTACAAAGCCTGGGATGCGCGCGAGGACGGCGAGAAAGCGCAGCAGGCGTGGAACGAAAAATTCAGTGCCTACAAAAAAGCGCATCCCGATCTGGCAGCAGAGTTTTCCCGCCGTATGAGCGGAGAACTACCGCAAGAGTGGGAAGCGAAAACGCAGGCGTTGATCGAAGATTTACAGGCGAATCCGGCGAAAATCGCCACCCGTAAAGCCTCGCAAAACACCCTCAACGTCATCGGCCCCATCCTGCCCGAACTGTTGGGCGGCTCGGCGGATCTGGCCCCGAGTAACCTGACGATCTGGTCCGGCTCGAAATCGCTGAAAGAGGATATCTCCGGGAACTACATCCACTACGGCGTGCGTGAGTTCGGCATGACTGCAATTGCTAACGGTCTCGCCCATCACGGCGGATTTGTCCCTTATACCGCCACCTTCCTGATGTTTGTCGAGTATGCCCGCAACGCGGCGCGTATGGCGGCGCTGATGAAGGCGCGGCAGATTATGGTTTATACCCACGACTCCATCGGTCTTGGCGAAGATGGGCCAACGCACCAGGCGGTGGAACAGCTCGCGAGCCTGCGCCTGACGCCAAACTTCAGCACCTGGCGGCCGTGCGATCAGGTCGAGGCGGCGGTCGGCTGGAAGCTGGCGGTAGAGCGCCACACCGGCCCGACGGCGCTGATCCTCTCGCGGCAGAACCTGGCGCAGATCGAGCGCTCGCCGGAGCAGGTCAAGAATATCGCCCGCGGCGGGTATATCCTGAAAGACAGCGGCGGCAAGCCGGATGTGATTTTGATTGCCACCGGATCCGAGATTGAAATCACCGTAAAAGCGGCGGAGAAACTGACCGCCGAAGGGCACGCCGTGCGCGTGGTGTCTCTGCCTTCAACGGATATTTTTGATGCGCAGGATGAGGCGTATCGCGAATCAGTGCTGCCGTCGAACGTGGCGGCACGCGTGGCCGTCGAGGCGGGGATTGCCGACTACTGGTACAAATACGTCGGTCTGAAAGGGGCGATTGTCGGAATGACGGGATACGGTGAATCGGCCCCTGCCGATAAGTTGTTCCCGTATTTTGGCTTCACGGTTGAGAACGTGGTTGAGAAGGCGTTAGGCGTGATGTAGTGCGCCTTGTTGTGCTCCCCTCTTCCAGAGGAGAGGGGAGCGTTCAGCGCTCATCTTCCCTGGTTTTCTCCATCTGCTGGGGGAGAAGGTTGGGATGAGAGCGGGCCACTGAGGTTTTACGGACTGGCATTAAAGCGGCGTAATCATTCAGACTTTGCCATTGCACCTGGCAGGAAGCGCTTTCGTGGCACCCCGGCACTTTTAGCGAACTAAAGGGGGCGACCATATTCCTTTGTTCTACAGGCTGGTCATTAATTTTAAGCTGACTGAGCGTAACAAAATAGGGCGTAGGATTACTGACCTGTAGCGCCCCATCATTCATTTCCCACTGCAATTTCTGATAGGCCAAATCAGCCCCTTCATTTAACCCCGCAGGACGATAAAAGAGTTTCATCCGAGACTTTACCGCAATTTGCAGACTGTTGGCCTCTGGTCTGCCCGCCGGAATTGCCGCAATGGTCAGGTAAAACAGGCTTTCACGATCGGCGGGTAAAATGCCACCAGTGCGAATGATACGGATCTTTCCGGCATGTCCGCCGCCGACCATCATCAGCGGCGGCGTGGCGACAAAAATCGTGTTCCCCTGAAGTGGGCTGATTTTGGTCTGTACCAGAAAGTCCGTTGTCGCCGTGTTGTTCATATCAACAGTGAGAGACTCCGCTGCCTCCGGAAAAATAAACCGCGTGCCGTTAATCACGATTCCCGCGTGGACGGTGAAACTGCAAAATAAAGCCAGTACCGGGAAGCCTTTGTTCATTTTATTCATAGGTCATGTTGAAGGTGACGGTGGCAGAGGCGGGGCCAGCGGTCACTTTTGTGCTGTAGGAAGTGAACTGCGCGTAAAAATTTAACGTCGCCGTTGTGGCTCCGGCCTTAACAGGGTAGGAGTGGCTGGTGCTGTTAACGGCGATAGTGGATTTTGTATCGTCCAGAATCTTCACGCCCAGGCCGGTGGCCGTGCCCGGCGCGGAGTCCAGGGCTACCAGCGGACTGCCTTTCACCGCGGCAATGCCGGTGAATGTGACGGTCACGTTGCTGACCGCTGAGCAATCCTTAACCCCAAGGGAGAACGGAATGAGATCGCTGCTATCGCCGGACGCTGTAAAGGCGGTGGAATAGACTTCGCCCAGAGTGACTTTAAGATCGCTGGTGGTTACCGCACAGGTCACCGTATGAATATCACCCGTGATATTCACCTTGCCGTCGTAGGCAACGGTTACAGGGGGGGTGAGGATCGTCAACAGACAAAAAGAGAGCGGCCCGATGTGATTCATCATGGATACTCCACCGAAAAATAAAGTACAGCAGTTGCGTTTCCCGGTGTCACTGTCGCCAGAGTGGACTTGTAGCGCAGGGAAAAATTAAGTGTATTGTCGCCGCTTTTTAAAGCGTAATTCAGCGGCGATGAACTGTTAATGGCAACAGGCTTCTTATCTTTATCCAGCACCTGGACAGCGACCCCCGATGCTATATTCCCGCCCCCGCTGGTGTCCGTTAATGAAAGCAGCGTCGGGTCTGAGCCGGTTGTGCCCGTGAATAAAATGCCGGCATTTTTAATCATTGATGAGCATTTTTTTAATACGATTGTAAAAGGCGCATCAACGCTGACGCTGCCCACTGATTTAAAATCTGTGGTGGCAAATGAACCAATATGGACAGTCTGGTTTTTACTGTTGGTATCGATGTCACAGGTGCTGTCCACAATGGTACCCGTCATTGTCAGGTTGATTTGTGCTAAATCTGCGTACGCGGGACAGGCCAGCATCGGTGAAATAAAAAATAGTCCCGCGAAAACGCTAATGATTTTTTTCATAAGTAAACCTTTAACTCTTCATCAGGCATAGTCAACACGGATATAAGCTTGAGCGGTGAATTTTCCTAAGCCTGGAATTTTACCGGTGGTGCTGACGGGCGTGGCTTTAAATGTCACCGTAGCTTCAGCATTTCCATCCAGATGAAATGGAATTAGACCTGAATTTGGGAGGGTCAGTTTGCCATTGGTATCCATCATAATGACCCCGATGTCAGAGTTATTCGTTTTAATTGCACTGGCGTAGTCTGGAGACGCGTCCGCCTGAAAGCGCACTGTCAGATTGGCATAGGCATCAACGTTGGTGCATTTAATGGCCGTGCTGATTGTTTTAGGCGAATAGCCAGTCGGAGCTTGTGTTTTGGTGGTAAAATTCGCTGCGGGGATATTGCCAAAATTAACCGTCACCATCTGACCCGCGTTAATAACACACTTTTGCGGTGCCGTTATTATGCCTGCCATATAAACGGAAGCCATAGGGGTAGTTCCATAATTGCCGCTCACACGGGTGGCGTAAATATCAACAAGTTTTTCATCGATAATGACTGTTTCACCAATAAAAGCTTTGGCAATATAGAGCGATAGCTTCCCCTCGGAGCCTGTGGTCCACTGATGAACACTGTGAGCTACATAGCATGGCTCAGTCCAGTGGTTAGCAACATTATTCCATGGGATGGGAACGAAATTCTGGCTATCACCATTAACTAAAAGAATATCCATAGAAAATTCAAGGTATTCATTGAGTTTATAAAAGCCAGAGGCATGCCCATTAGCCAGAGAAGTTATCGTTTTATATTTTACATCAGTCATACCACCCCCGGTGCATTCGCAGTAACCTTGATAGTTATCGCCACTGTGCCAGTGGTAAACGTTCTGAATAAATACACCGGGGTGATTATTATTTATATCCGTTATTGCATAGGTACCAAAATTATAATGAAATTGATGTGTTGAGGGGGAGGGGTAACAGGGACCTTCGCTTGCCCAGACATTATCGATGCTACCGATCAATAAAATAGCGCCAAATAAAAACCGCAGAAAAATAACAGAAAAGACTCTCATTACTGGCACCTCAGGGTAAACAGACTAATCGGTTTATTCATTTCACTCTCGGCAAGCCGGTATGTCGCTTTGCACTGTTCTTTAACGTCATCCCCCCACTGGACGGTTAATTCCCCGGTCAATGGCAGTCCCATCAAATAGGCCTGGCCGTCGTCGCCGACGAGGGTCGAGTTGCCGCCGTCACTGCGGCTGACGGTGGCACCAAACGGCACCGGTTTGTTGTTGTGCATTAGCGTCACCATTGCCCGCAGGCCGGTGTGGGCTGCGAAATTCGCCACCACCAGCGCGCCTTCGCTTGGCACCACGTCAACGACGGCATTGTCGATATCCACTTTATCGCCCAGCGTATCGGTATTGAGCGCGATGCGGTTCTGGCGGTAGGTGGTGGCATACGGCACGACGGCATAGCCGCGCCAGTCGGTTTTGACCCCGGTGCTGTTTTCAATATCCACACCCGAGGCACCCGGCGCTTTAATGAGCACATTGGTGCTGCCGAGCGGCTGGCTCAGGGTAATGCCGTTGGCATGGGCGACGATCCCCCCACTCAGGCCGTAGTTCACCTGCTGGTAGCCTGCGCCGTAGTTGTAGCCGATGTTGCCGTTGCCGAGTCCGCCCTGATAGTTCAGCGACGCGTTACCGCTGGTGCCATCGCCCTGATTGGCGTAGCCCTGCTGCACCGTGTAGCTGAGGTTGTTGTCGCTGAGCAGCGTGCCGCTTACGCCCGCCGACTGGGTCATTTTGCCGTGGTTATCGGTACTGTTGCTGTAGGTGGCGTAAGCGTTATTGAGAGGGTTGCTCACGTCGCTGTTATCGCCAGAGGCAAGCCATTTTCCGAGCGGCAGCGAGATGCCCAACGCAAACTGCTGGTCGGCCTGCGGCTGGCCCATCGCTTTGTTGTAGCTGTAGCTCAGGTTAAAGCTGACGTCATTCAGGTTACCGCTGTAGCCCACCTGCCACAGATTGTCGGTTTCGTCAGTATTCCAGTAGCTTTGCTGGCTACCAGTGACATACACCGACCCGTTGCTGCCGACCTGCTGCGAAATGTTGATCTGTATTTTGCCGCGTTTGCTGTAGTAGAGGTCGTAATAGTCCGTCCAGTCCGGCTCGACGTCTTTTTTGCCGTCCTGGGTGTCGATGGTATAGCCGCTCATCTGGGTGTAGGTGGTGTCATCCAGGGTATAAAAGCCCTGCGTCGAATAGCGATAGCCGAGCAGCTGGAAGTTGGTGCCCGTCGAGTTCAGCGACTTGGCGTACAGAAAGCGCAATGATTGCCCGCTGTGTTTGCTGTCGTCGGCAAGCGTACTGTTGGCCTGGGTCAGGTCGGCTGAAAACGCGCCGATATCGCCGAGGTTCAGCCCGAGCCCGAGGCTCTCCGCCTGATAGTTTTCCGAGTGCTGCATACCCCCGTAGGCCGTCATCCCGTACGGCAGCCCCCAAATGAGGGTGCCCTGGGCGAAATTCTGGTCATCCTGATCGGCGGTATTGGTGTGATACTGCCCGGCGGTCACGGCATATTTTATTCGCCCTTCGCGCTGTAACAGCGGCACAGCGGAATAAGGCACCGAGAAGGTGGTTTTGCTGCCGTCGGTTTCGGCAATTTCCACGTCCATATCGCCGCTCGATGAGGTCGGGTAGAGATCGTTGATCTCAAACGCACCCGGCGAGACGTAAGTTTGGTAGATGACGTAGCCGTTCTGTTTGACAGTCACTTTGGCGTTGCTGCGGGCGATACCGCGCACCGTTGGCGCGAAACCGCGCAGGCTGTCGGGCAACATATTGTCGTCAGAAGCTATCTGCACACCGCGAAAACCGACGCTGTCGAACACGTCTGACGGGGTATAGCTGTCGCCGACGGTCAACTCTCCCTTCAGCGGGATGATGTTGCGCTGCAGGTAGGTGCTGATGTGCTCCCAGTGGCTGGCGCTGCCGTCGCCCTGCCCCCCGTCGTAGGTGCCGGATGAATAGTCGTGCAGCCGCCACGGCCCGATGTTCAGCGTGCTTTGCAGATTGAGGTAATAACTGTTGCTGACGCTGTCGCCCCAGCTGTTACTGCCGGTGAAATCATAATTCAGCAGCAGCGCGGTGATGCCGTCGTCCCACTGTTCCGGCGGGATATAGCCGCGCGCACTCTGCTTCATCGCCGCCTGCGGCAGGCTGATATTCAGGTGCTGCTGTTCAAAATCAAAATCGGTACGAGCGTCGGGGATCATCGTCGCCAGCGGCACACAGGCATCTTCCGCCAGAGCGGCGATATCCGGAAACGCTTTCATCTCAACGCCGAGCGCGTCCAGCCGCACGCGCGTCAGGCAGGGCGCGACATCGCCCTGTTTGTTGGCAGGCGCTTTGAACTCGACGTCTTCGGTCGAGACGAACGTCCCGTTCAGATAGATATCGACGCGATATTTCCCCGGCCCGTGACCATTGCCTTTTTCAAAGCGTTTAAGGCTGGCGACCGCCGACGGATCGTCCGACAAAAAGGCAGGGTTGAAATAGTTATCCGCCCGTGTCACAGGAGAAAACACCAACGTCAACAGCACTATCTGCCGCCATCCCGGCGTACGGAGGAAGGCACGCGTCGGCGGAGTTAACGGAGTGTCCATTCTCGTTCGCATAATGCTATTCCATTATGCCTTTTTGTCCGGCGGTGTTAGCGCCAAAGTCGCTGACCGTCTGAAAGACTATCTCACCCTGAGCGTTGTCCGGAACCGGAACCGTCAGGCTCTCCTTGGGCGGCACCATGGTGTTGGGGAGTTTTTCGCCGCCGACGGTAAACTGCACCAGCGTTACGTAATAAGGGCTCGGGTTTTTAATCGACAATTGTGCGCCCACGCGATGAAAGCGCAGCAGCGCCGGTGCATCCACCGATTTAATCGGCAGATTTTTCGGCCGCACAAACAGCTTGATCCGGCTCAGCACCGCCAGCTGGAGCGTGTTTTTGCCTTTAGTGTCCGCGGCAGCTGAAGGGATAGCCTTCATATTCAGCCAGTAGACCGTTTCACGGTCGGCAGGCAGGTTTTTCGCGCTGATATACATTACCCGCAGAGTGTTTTCTTTTTGCGGCTGAATAACAAACAGCGGCGGGGTAATTGCGAAATCCGGGCTTCTTGCGCCGTTTTCATCTTCCACCCAGCTCTGGATCAAAAACACGGCGTTGTCATCGCTGTTGTTGACCGACATGGAAACCTGGCTGCTGCCCGCCGGATAGATAAGCCGGGTGCCGCCGAGAGAGACGCCACCGGCACAGGCCGTGTGGCTGACACAGAGCATCATCGCCGTTAATGCGAAGGGCTGAATAAAACGATGAGTCAACACATTCACCTCAATAACTACGGATAGATAACGATAAAATTCGCCACCACGCTGGCATCACCGGCGACGATGCGCGCTGTGGCGCGGTATTTGGCGATAAAATGCAGGACGTTTTGGCCGTCAATCAGGGTCTTGTAAGAACGTGGAGCACTGTTGGGCACAACCAGATTGGCCTGTTCGTCATAGATCCCGAGACCGACGCCGATGGCTGAACCGGGTCCGTCAGTGATGGCGAGAACCAGAGGATCGTGGCTGTCGGTAACGCCCTGAAATGCCACCCCGGCAGACTGGCTGACGGCGGAGTTGCAGTCAGTTAAGGTCAGGGTGAAACCAATAGGATCGGCCCAACTGCCCACGCCGTTGAAGGCCTCTTTACGTACCTGGCCCATTTCGACGGTCTGGTCGCTGCTTTGGGCATTCACCGCACAGGCAGCATCTACGGCGTTGCCGTTAAAGTGGATTTGCCCTCCGGTTTCATCCGCGGCGGCGCTACAGGCGAGCAAAAGCAGGCCGACAACAGGAAACATCTGCCTGGTAAGCGTCTGAAACGGCATCTTAAGGTCCTTGAAACAGAGAATCATCACGCCGTCCCTGGCGTTTTTTTCATCCTTGAATCAGTTTTTCAGGATCAGGAGTAGGTCACGTTGAAGGTCGCGGTGGCCTGCACATCGCCTGGTTTCACCGTGGTGCCGGTGGTGATGTAATCCGCAGAGAAGACCAGTGAGTTTTCACCATTAATCAGCGCATAGGCTGGAGACGCCGTTCCCAGAGCCAGAGCTTTACCGACATTGTCATACAGCTGAATGCCAATACCCACGGCTGAACCCGCACCGGCGGTATTGTCGAGAGCGGTAGGCATAGCTGCAGGGGCGTTACCGCTGAAGGTGATGGCGGCATTTTTGGAGACAGTGGTGTCACAGTCGGACAGCTTGATGGTGAATGGGCGTTTCTGATTCGCCGCGGTACCCGGTGCAACTTTGCCGTCTGCACCTGCAAATTTCGCGGTACGAACCTGGCCCATATCGACGTTAAAATCGACGGAGTCTTCGTCCACTGAACAAGCGGCATCGACAACGGTACCGTTAAAATGCACCTGACCACCGGTCACTGAGGTGCCCGCTGCCAGCGCAGAACCTGATAAAGCCAAAAGGGTTGCTGCGAATAAAGTGTTCAGTTTTTGTGAACTAGTCATGTATATCGTCCTTTATTATTTAAATAAGCTATCTACTAATAGCCCTAAAAATTGTTAAACCATTGTTCGTGCTCACAAATAATTCGTCACATGAACACCAGGGAATTCATGATATTTTGGCATGACGAGGTATTTGTTACGCCGATAATTATGCAGATTTTTATTTTCTATCAAATAGAAAATTTAAACCATTTTTGTACAGCACCCCGTCCAATTATAGACACTTCACCCTACATTTATAGATACTTTGTTATAAGTGAATGAAGCGTTTAAAATAATCTGTATTTATACGACAGCCAAAATATTGAATCATTCTATATTGCTTATTTTAGCAGAGGTTTTACCTGACATTGTAATTTTA
The DNA here is from genome assembly GCF_058791735.1 of Lelliottia sp. EB106-05-01-XG201. Taxonomy (NCBI): domain Bacteria; kingdom Pseudomonadati; phylum Pseudomonadota; class Gammaproteobacteria; order Enterobacterales; family Enterobacteriaceae; genus Lelliottia; species Lelliottia sp. EB106-05-01-XG201. The sequence goes on along the minus strand of NZ_JBYTDV010000001.1, from coordinate 1,378,033 downwards.
GAAACTGTTATCTGGAGAGAGTAATGAAATCGGCATTACATAATTGCGTTTCCGTTTATCAAGATCCCTGCTTTAACCTGGAAAAACCTGTAGCAGAGGTGGAACGAATCATTGAGAAGTTACTTCCAGCCGCGACTCCGGTCTTCATGCAGGAAGGTGGAGGTGTTATCAACCTGAAACTTCTCAATAAAAATAAGGGCGGGCTTTCGGTCATTTTGTTATTAAAGGGAAAAATGAATTTTATCAGAAAGTCCTCAGGAGGAATACTCTTTGGCACTGCAGAGGGTCCATCTGTATTTGGATTGTTGGGTTCCAGCTTTAAAGAAGAAGTTTTCAAATATGTCGCCGTGGGTGACTGTAATATCTATGCCCTGCCCAGGGATATGGCAATTGATATAATTAACGCTCACAATCTGCTCCGTGATGTTCTTAACTATCATGCTTATATTTCTGATATGGAAGTAAGGTACAGTAATCGCCTCATCAATCAAACTCCCTATGGAATTGTGTGTGCGATTCTCTGCGAACTTGCTGCATTACCTGAATCAATACGATTAAAAACAGGTATTGCTAAATTTATCATTGAAAGAAGTCATATAAGCCGCAGCACGATGATGAAAATTCTGGCTGACTTGCGTGATGGAGGGTATGTGGATATCCAGTATGGAAAACTGATAAGAATTATAAAGAATTTCCCGAAATTTTATTGAGTCTATCGTAAAGCAGTTAGAGACTATAATTAAAATCGTGCAATTGCCTGTTTTTGATATGTTCACTCCAACAACACATACAGGCAAATTATGGATGAAACCGAGCTGAGCATACCCCATGACCGCGGCAAAAACGTTACCGCGTGATCCACAGCGTCGGCCACGCGTCTGGCCCGTGCCAGTTGTCGCAGCTCGGCTCTTCCGCGTACCGCACCAGACGGAAACGCTGGCCGTCAAAACGCCAGCGCGTCTGGATCCCGCAGTCGCCCATTCCTCGCCCTAATGCCAGGGTCGTCAGCTCGCGGGTTTTCTCGTCAAAGCGGGCGTTCATCAGCTCCATTTCGCTGCTCTCGCTCGACGAGACAAACGGCAGGCGCAGCCGCACGGTTCGGGCGGCGAACGGTTTTTTACGCGACACCAGCCACGCCAGATCCACCGTATTGTAAGCCCCTGCTTCACAGCTGATCATCAGCAGCGCTTTGTCATCCGTTAAGGCCGTCACCCGCACTTCGCGGCGGTTAGGGTCCAGCGAGCACTGGCTGTTGTTCATCCGCCAGCTGCCGTAATCCAGCAGATCGTTGAGCTCTTCATGCGTCAGGGGCGTCGGCGTCGGGTTGACCACCGCCACCTCTTTCAGCGCCGGGGCCGGCGGCACGCTGAGCGGCGGTTCGTCGCCCTTTTTAATCCACGCGGTTTCACTACCCACACGCTTTTGCTGGGCATCAATGAACAGCAACGCCGCCTTGAGCCCCGCCAGCGAGATAATCTGTTTGCCGCCTCTCAGCGTCAACGCCTCCCCTTCCTGAATGGTTTTCAGGAATGCGGCGATGGTCGCGGTATCGTCAGTCACCAGATGCCACGGCGTAATTTTCCAGTGCAGCGCATCCAGCGTCAGGGGCTGACCATCGAGCAGCAGGCGAGTCGCGATGGGCGCTTCTTTCACCGGCGACGCTTCCAGCCCGCCCAAATCAATGCGCAGATTGGCGTCGGTTTTAGCCCCCGCGCTGCGGCTTAAGGTCATCACCAGCCCCTGATGCTCACCGGTATTGCGCGCAACGCAAAAGTTCTGGTTGTTGCAGGTCACCTGCCAGTCGGAAAACGCTTGCTGTGCAGGTGCCGCCCAGGCCAGAGGCACAGACAGTACGCTGAAGAAGAAAATAAGAAGAATGCTGTGGCGCATGAAAGGCACAATCCCGGAAACAGAAACTCGAAAACTGGCGGTATGTTCGTTTCGTTGCCGGGATTGCTCAATCGGATTTATCGGATAGATTTATCTGAAAGACAATTTACCGATAGTTTATTAATCAAGACATTAGCCCAGAGAGCTGTAAATACTGGAGCAGTATCAACGTCTTACCATCGCGAATTTCGCCGGTTTTGACCATCTCCAGCGCCTGAGTGAAAGGAATTTCCAGCACGTCGATGGCTTCGTCCTCGACGCCGCCACCCGCATGGCTGCGCTGTGCGTCGGTGTATTCGGCGATGAAGAAGTGAATGAGTTCCGTCACGCCGCCAGGGGACATGTACAGCTCGAACAGTTTAGTGACTTGCCCCACCTCAAAGCCCGTCTCTTCGATGGCCTCTTTGCGGATGCACACTTCTGGCTCGTCGTTATCCAGCAGACCGGCGCAGGTTTCGATCAGGCGCCCGTCGGCGTTGCCATTCACCCAGGTCGCGACGCGGAACTGGCGGATCAGTACGACGGTTTGTTTTTCACGGCTGTATAAGAGGATGGTGGCGCCATTGCCGCGGTCGTAGACCTCGCGCTTGTGGCGGACCACTTCGCCTTTGTGAGTTAAATCGTAGGTAATGTTGCGCAGGACGAAATAATTTTCAGAGAGGATTTTATCTTTGATGATCTCAATTTTCAGGCTCATACGGGCTCCAGGACGTAATGAGTGATTCATAGTACGCCCTGAAATCCGCTTTGTCGCCCCGCTGATTTAATGAATTTTGGGCTGTTTTATGTGCAGCCAGTCCATCATCCCCTGCGCGGCGTGCCGCCCTTCGGCCATCGCCGTGACCACCAGATCCGCCCCGCGCACGGCGTCGCCTCCGGCAAAGATTTGCGGATGGCTGGTCTGATAACGATAGCGGCTCTCGACGCTCGCCACGATGCGCCCCCAGTCATCGACATTCACGCCCTGCGCCTGTAGCCACGGCATCGAATGCGGGTTAAAACCAAACGCCATGATCACCGCGTCGGCGGGCATCACAAACTCGCTGCCTTCGACGGGGACCGGACGGCGACGCCCCTGCGCATCGGGCTCCCCGAGCGCGGTGCGCAGCAGGCGAATGCCGTTGACCTGACCCGCCTCGTCCAGCACCAGTTCGACGGGCTGCACGTTAAACTCAAAGTGCGCCCCCTCCTCTTTGGCGTTTTTGACCTCTTTTTTGGAACCCGGCATGTTGGCCTCGTCCCGGCGATAGGCACAGGTGACGTTAGCCGCCTGATGGCGCAGCGCGGTGCGCACGCAGTCCATCGCCGTATCTCCGCCGCCGAGCACCACCACGTTTAACCCGGCGACGTCGATAAAGGGCTCGGCGTCCAGGGACGGGAGCCCCATCAGATGACGGGTATTGGCGACCAGGAACGGCAAAGCGTCGTACACGCCGGGCGAGTCTTCGTGCGGAATACCCGCTTTCATCGAGCGGTAGGTTCCCACGCCGATAAACACCGCGTCGTAATCGTTCAACAGCTGGGACATCGGCAGATCTTTACCCACTTCGCAGTTCAGTTCGAACTGAATCCCCATCGCGGTGAATATCTCCCGGCGGCGCGCCAGCAAGGATTTATCCAGTTTGAAGGCCGGAATGCCGAAGGTGAGGAGCCCGCCAATTTCCGGGTGCCGGTCGTAGACCGTCACACTCACGCCGTGCCGAATCAGCCGGTCCGCGCACGCCAGCCCCGCCGGACCGGCGCCAATAATCGCAATACGCTTATCGACAGGCATGACTCCGCTCATATCGGGCCGCCAGCCTTTGGCCAGCGCCTGGTCGGAGATGTAGCGCTCGATGTTGCCGATGGTCACCGCGCCGGATTCATCGCGCAGGGTGCAGGCACCTTCGCACAGACGGTCCTGCGGGCAGACGCGCCCGGTGATCTCCGGCAGGCAGTTGGTCTGATGGGACAATTCAACCGCCGCGTCGATATCTCCGGCTTTGACGCGTTCAATCCATTGGGGAATGTGGTTGTGCAGCGGACAGGTCCATTCGCAGATGGAGTGTTCGCCGCACTTCAGGCAGCGCGCCGCCTCGCGGTGCGCCTGGTCCGCGCTGAAAGGTAAATAGATTTCGTCGAAATTGTCGGCGCGCTCCTGCGGGCGGAGCTTATCCGGTTCCCCGCGCGCGTCCAGGGCCTGCATCTGCTGGATTTTGCTTTGCCGTGAGGCCGCCTCTGTTACCACGCTGTGCCACGGCTGCGCCTCCTGACAGGCCGCACGCAGACGGCGCGCTTTTGCCAGCCGATTTAGCACGTCTGGCGTAACCAGCGTCAGGGCATCTGCCGGACAATTCGCCACGCACGCGGGGCCTTGCGGCCTGCCGTGGCACAAATCGCATTTGTGCGCAGAGGCTTTGACCTGACCGTCCGCCATGGGGGCGATCACAATTTCCATCGTGCCGAACGGGCAAGCTACAGCACAGGATTTACACCCGATGCATTTTTGCTGATTCACCTGTACGCTGTCGTGGCTTTTAGCGATCGCTCCGTTCGGGCAGCTTTGCGCGCAGGGGGCGTTTTCGCAGTGGTGACAGGTGACCGCGCTGTGTCGTTTGCCCTCTTTCAGCACCGTAATGCGCGGGACAAACTGACGCTGGCTTAAGACGTGTTGCTCATCATTATGCGCCATCACGCAGGCCACTTCGCAGGCGTGACAGCCAATACATTGCAGGTTATCGGCCATAATAAAACGATTCATAAAGGCACCTGTTCTGGTAGCATTAACCCTATTTTTTATATGAATATTGACCACCCCGTCAGTCCCAGGCAATGGTCATTTGCCCAGGACGGGGGACTATTTACGACTTACCTGTGACAGATCAATTTATTTCATACCAGGTAAAATTGCGTTTCAGTAACGTTCAGGAAACCGAGTTGTGATCGTTAAACGTCCTGTATCTGGAAGCCTGGCCCAGGCTTTTATCTCGATAATTTTGCTCTCCGTGCTGACCAGCGGCATTGCGTTGATGACGCTCGCCAGCAGTCTGCGGGACGCCGAAGCCATTAATATCGCGGGTTCACTGCGCATGCAGAGCTACCGGCTGGGCTACGATCTCGAACGCAACAGCACCGCGTTTTCTGACCATCGCCTTCACTGGCAAAGCACCCTCAACTCCCCGGTACTCAAAGAGCTGGATCGCTGGTACGTGCCGGAATCGGTGAAAACCGGCTATCAGCAGCTCCAGATTGCGTGGGTGGAGATGGACCGCCATCTCGAAGCGGGGGATAAAACCTGGTATCAGGACCATATTCAGCAATATGTGGAGCGTATTGATACCTTCGTGCTCGCCCTTCAGCACTACGCGGAACATAAAATGCAGCTGGTGGTCGCCATTTCACTGGCCGGAGGCTTAGGGATTTTACTGCTGGTGATCATGACGCTGCGCGGGATCCGCCGGGAAGTGGTCGCTCCACTCAATCAGCTGGTGTACGCCAGCCAGAAAATGGAACAGGGCAATTTCGACATTCAGGCCGAGGATACGCACCTGCCCAACGAGCTGGGGCTTCTCTCGCGCACCTTCAACCACATGTCCGCCGAGCTGCATAAGCACTATCGCTCGCTTGAGAGCACCGTTGAAGAAAAAACCCGCCATCTGAATGAAGCCCACCAGCAGCTCGAAATGCTGTTCAAATGCTCGCAGGCGCTGAATGCCAGCCAGATAGACACCCATTGTTTCCGCCACATCATCCAGATCGTTCAGGAATATACCGGCATGAGCTATCTGGAACTGCAGGCCGGAGACAACTGGCAGGTGTGCGAAGGGACAAAAAAAGCCGAGCGCGAGACCTTTACCCTGCCGGTGGTGATGCAGGAGACGCGCTTTGGCGAGCTGCGCTGGCAGAGCGACAGCGTGGTGCCAGAGCCGCTGATGAAAAGCGTGGCGACAATGCTCGGGCGTGGCCTCTACTTTAATCAGGCGCAAAAACACTTCCAGCAGCTGCTGCTGATGGAGGAGCGCGCCACCATTGCCCGCGAGCTGCACGACTCCCTGGCGCAGGTGCTGTCCTACCTGCGCATTCAGCTAACGCTGCTCAAACGCGCGGTACCGGACGATAACCTCCCGGCGCAGACCATCATTACTGATTTCTCACGCGAGCTGAACAATGCCTGGCGACAGCTGCGCGAGCTGCTGACCACCTTCCGCCTGACGCTCAATCACTCCAATCTTCCGGCGGCCCTGCATGAAGCGCTCGGCGGCCTGCAAAGTCAGACCAGCGCGAAGCTGGAGCTGGACTGCCGTCTCTCGTCCCTGGCGCTGGACGCGCAAAAGCAGGTCCATCTGCTGCAAATCGTCCGTGAGGCGGTGCTGAACGCCATCAAACACGCCCAGGCGACGGTGATTACCGTCAGCTGCGTCACCGCACCAGACGGCGAGCATACGGTCTATATTCGTGATAACGGAATTGGGATCGGGGACGCGAGCGAACCGCCGGGGCACTACGGGCTGAACATCATGCGCGAGCGCGCCGAACGGTTGGGCGGCTCGCTAAGTTTCTCGCAGCCGCAGAACGGCGGAACCCAGGTGTGTATTCGTTTTCGCACGCCGGAGCCTGAGGTCGGAAAGTAAACAATACGCTGTAAATGCGCATGATAATTTACACTAACTCCTTTTTTTCTCCACGTTTGGCATCCGCCTTGCCGCTAGAGTTAAGCGGGCAATAAACAATAACGATGCAAGCTTACGAGGTCTTATTTTCATGGCGAATTTTTTCATTGATCGCCCCATTTTTGCCTGGGTGCTGGCAATTATTTTATGTCTGACCGGCACTCTCGCCATTTTGTCTTTACCTGTTGAGCAATATCCCGATCTGGCCCCGCCGAACGTGCGTATCACCGCGAACTATCCGGGTGCGTCGGCGCAAACCCTGGAAAACACCGTCACCCAGGTGATTGAACAGAACATGACCGGGCTGGATAACCTGATGTACATGTCGTCGCAGAGCAGCGCGACGGGTCAGGCGACCGTGACCCTGAGCTTTACCGCCGGCTCCGATCCCGACGAAGCAGTCCAGCAGGTGCAAAACCAGCTGCAATCGGCGATGCGTAAGCTGCCGCAGGCGGTGCAGAACCAGGGCGTGACGGTGCGTAAAACCGGCGATTCCAACATTCTGACCATCGCCTTCGTCTCCACCGACGGATCGATGGATAAGCAGGATATTTCGGATTACGTCGCGAGTAATATTCAGGACCCGCTGAGCCGTATCAACGGCGTCGGCGATATCGACGCCTATGGCTCGCAGTACTCCATGCGTATCTGGCTGGATCCGGCGAAGCTGAACAGCGTCCAGATGACCGCCACCGATGTGACCAACGCCATCAAATCTCAGAACGCGCAGATTGCTGTCGGGCAGTTGGGCGGTACGCCGTCGGTGGATAAACAGGCGCTGAACGCCACCATCAACTCCCAGTCCCTGCTCCAGACGCCGCAGCAGTTCCGCGATATCACTCTGCGGGTGAATCAGGACGGGTCCGAAGTGCGTCTTGGCGATGTCGCCACCGTCGAAATGGGCGCGGAAAAGTACGATTATCTGAGCCGGTTCAACGGCAATCAGGCGTCCGGTATCGGGGTAAAACTGGCCTCCGGCGCGAACGAGATGGCGACCGCGAAGCTGGTTATCGACCGGCTGGATGAACTCTCTCAGTACTTCCCGCATGGGCTGGAGTACAAAGTCGCCTATGAAACCACCTCTTTCGTGAAAGCCTCGATTGAGGATGTGGTCAAAACGTTGCTCGAAGCCATCGCGCTGGTGTTCCTCGTGATGTACCTGTTCCTGCAAAACTTCCGCGCCACGCTGATTCCGACTATCGCCGTTCCGGTGGTACTGCTCGGCACCTTCGCCGTGCTGTACGCCTTTGGCTACAGCATCAACACCCTGACCATGTTTGCGATGGTGCTGGCGATCGGCCTGCTGGTGGATGATGCCATCGTGGTGGTGGAGAACGTCGAGCGCATCATGACCGAAGAGGGTTTGTCGCCGCGAGAGGCGACGCGCAAATCGATGAGTCAGATTCAGGGCGCGCTGGTCGGTATCGCCATGGTGCTCTCCGCCGTTTTTGTGCCGATGGCCTTCTTCGGCGGCACCACCGGCGCAATTTACCGCCAGTTCTCGATCACCATAGTCTCGGCTATGGTGCTCTCGGTGCTGGTGGCGATGATCCTGACGCCCGCGCTCTGCGCGACGCTCCTCAAGCCACTACACAAGGGCGAACAGCACGGGCAGAAAGGCTTCTTCGGCTGGTTTAACCGCATGTTTAACCGCAATGCGGCGCGCTACGAAGCGGGGGTGGGGAAAATCCTCCACCGCAGTCTGCGCTGGATACTGATTTACGTCCTGCTGCTCGGCGGGATGGTCTTCCTGTTCCTGCGCCTGCCGACCTCATTCCTGCCGCTGGAAGACCGGGGGATGTTTATCACCTCCGTGCAGCTCCCGAGCGGCGCGACTCAGCAGCAGACGCTGAAAGTGGTGGAAAACGTCGAGTCGTACTTCTTCACCAAAGAGAAAGACAATATCGTGTCGGTGTTTTCCACCGTCGGCTCCGGCCCGGGAGGGAACGGGCAGAACGTCGCGCGTATGTTCGTGCGCCTGAAAAACTGGGACGAGCGCGACAGCAAAACCGGCTCCTCCTTCGCCATTATCGAGCGGGCCACCAAAGCCTTTAGCCACATCAAAGAGGCGCGGGTCTTTGCCAGCAGCCCGGCGGCGATCAGCGGCCTCGGCAGTTCGGCGGGCTTTGATATGGAACTGCAGGATCACGCTGGTGTCGGACACGATGCCCTGATGGCCGCACGCGATCAGCTGCTTGAGCTGGCGGGTAAAAATCCGGAGCTGACGCGCGTGCGTCACAACGGTCTGGATGACAGCCCGCAGCTGCAGGTCGATATCGATCAGCGTAAAGCGCAGGCGCTGGGCGTGTCCATCGATGACATCAACGACACGCTGCAAACCGCCTGGGGCTCCAGCTATGTGAACGACTTTATGGATCGCGGGCGCGTGAAAAAAGTTTACGTTCAGGCCGCCGCGCCTTATCGCATGCTGCCGGACGATATCAATCTCTGGTATGTGCGCAATAACTCCGGCGGCATGGTGCCGTTCTCCGCCTTCGCCAGCTCCCACTGGGAGAGCGGTTCTCCGCGACTGGAGCGTTACAACGGCTACTCCGCGCTGGAGATCGTCGGGGAAGCCGCGCCGGGTGTGAGTACCGGGACGGCGATGGACATCATGGAAAACCTGGTGCATCAGCTTCCTGCCGGGTTTGGCCTGGAGTGGACGGCGATGTCCTACCAGGAACGGTTGTCCGGTGCGCAGGCCCCTGCCCTGTACGCCGTCTCCCTGCTGGTGGTATTCCTCTGTCTGGCCGCCCTGTATGAAAGCTGGTCGGTACCGTTCTCGGTGATGCTGGTGGTGCCGCTCGGGGTGATTGGTGCCCTGCTTGCGACCTGGATGCGCGGTCTTGAGAACGATGTTTACTTCCAGGTGGGGCTGTTGACGGTGATCGGGCTATCGGCGAAGAACGCCATACTGATCGTCGAGTTTGCCAATGAGATGAATTCGAAGGGCCACGATCTGCTCTCGTCCACGCTGCACGCCTGTCGTCAGCGTCTGCGCCCCATCCTGATGACCTCGCTGGCGTTTGTGTTTGGCGTCCTGCCGATGGCGACGAGCTCCGGCGCAGGCTCCAGCAGCCAGCACGCGGTCGGGACCGGGGTGATGGGCGGGATGATCTCTGCGACCATCCTCGCCATTTACTTCGTTCCGCTGTTCTTCGTGCTGGTGCGCCAGCGCTTCCCGCTAAAAGAAAAGCCGGAGTAATCAGGCAATAAAAAAGGCGGCTTTGATAGCCGCCTTTTTAACGTGTGATTTGTTTAAAAACTATCACATCATTTTTATAACTAAATTAAGTGCTCTTGCAGTTCTTCCTGAATGTCATTTACGAAGCATGTCTTCGATAAAATCTTTCCAGTTCCCCAGTTCACGTTCAATCATAACAACCTCTCTTATTATTATGCGTATTCTATGAGAATATATCGGCATTGTGAAGATAATTTAATCAATGGTTACGATTGGCTCCCCCGCTTGCTGTGCTGGCCCTGAGACAAATATGGCCCTATCTCCTTTAATTTTATGTGACCAATCGCAATATTTAGAAACAACCATACGAGCGGGTGATAATCTTATTCTGGACTGACTTTAAAGGAAATTTAACGCGACTGGACATTTATGCGTAAAAGATGAAACACTATTCAGCTAACAGCTGTAAGTTGAATTAATCGGCATAGCTGAATTAACGATAAACTGAATGTGTTATATTTCCCTAAACAATATAAAGTCGAAAAAATTGAACATTCGCTATAAATAAAGACAAAAGGATTCACCATGATTGTGATGTACGGCATTAAAAATTGCGACACCATCAAGAAAGCCCGCCGCTTCCTGGAAGCCAACAACGTTGATTATCGCTTTCATGACTATCGCGCCGACGGCCTGGATGCGGAATTCCTGCATACTGCGATCAAAGAGCTGGGCTGGGAAGCGCTGCTGAATACGCGCGGGACCACCTGGCGAAAACTCGATGAATCTGTGCGCAATTCCATCACGGATGCCGACAGCGCCGCGAAATTAATGCTCGAAATGCCAGCGATCATCAAACGCCCATTGCTCTGCGCGCCAGGGCAGCCTATGCTGCTGGGTTTTAGTGAATCCAGTTATACACAAATCATTTGAGGTGTAGTCTATGTCTTGCCCGGTCATTGAGCTGACTCAGCAGCTTATTCGCCGTCCCTCCCTTAGCCCGGACGACGCAGGTTGTCAGGCATTAATGATTGAGCGCCTGCGCGCCATTGGTTTTACCGTTGAGCGTATGGATTTTGGCGACACCCAGAACTTCTGGGCATGGCGCGGCCAGGGCGAAACGCTGGCCTTTGCCGGACACACCGATATCGTCCCTGCGGGCGATGCTGACCGCTGGATCAACCCGCCTTTCGAACCGACCATCCGCGACGGTATGCTGTTTGGCCGCGGCGCGGCGGACATGAAAGGCTCGCTGGCGGCAATGGTCGTCGCCGCGGAACGCTTTGTCGCCCAGCACCCGAACCACAAAAATCGCCTCGCGTTTTTAATCACCTCCGACGAAGAAGCCAGCGCCAAAAATGGCACCGTCAAAGTGGTAGAAGCCCTGATGGAGCGCCGCGAGCGTCTGGACTATTGTCTGGTGGGTGAGCCGTCGAGTACCGAAGTGGTGGGCGACGTAGTGAAAAATGGCCGTCGCGGATCGCTGACCTGCAACCTGACGATCCACGGCGTACAGGGCCACGTCGCCTATCCGCATCTGGCCGATAACCCGGTACACCGCGCCGCGCCGATGCTCAACGAACTGGTGGGCATCGAGTGGGATAAAGGCAACGAATTCTTCCCGCCGACCAGTATGCAGATTGCCAACGTGCAGGCCGGGACCGGCAGCAACAACGTCATTCCGGGCGACCTCTTCGTGCAGTTCAACTTCCGCTTTAGTACCGAACTGACGGATGAGATGATCAAATCCCGCGTCATCGCCCTGCTGGATAAGTACGAACTGCGCTACACCCTGGACTGGTGGCTTTCCGGCCAGCCGTTCCTGACGCAACGCGGCAAGCTGGTTGATGCGGTGGTTAACGCTATCGCGCACTATAATGAAATAAAACCGCAGCTCCTGACCACCGGCGGTACCTCAGACGGACGCTTTATTGCCCGGATGGGTGCGCAGGTTGTCGAACTGGGCCCAGTAAACGCCACCATTCATAAAATCAATGAATGCGTGAACGCGGCTGATTTGCAGCTACTGGCTCGTATGTATCAACGTATCATGGAGCAACTCGTCGCCTGACGGCTGCTCTGAGAAGGAATAGCGAATGGACTGGCTGGCTAAATATTGGTGGATTCTGGTGTTGGTGTTTCTGGTAGGCGTGCTGCTGAACGTGATCAAAGATCTGAAGCGCGTGGACCACAAGAAATTCCTCGCCAACAAACCTGAGCTTCCCCCGCATCGTGACTTTAACGATAAGTGGGACGATGACGACAACTGGCCGAAGAAAGACCAGAAAGACCAGAAAGACCAGAAGTAATCGTCAAACTCCGCACCCAACAGTTCCCTCTCCCCTATGGGGAGAGGGTCAGGGTGAGGGGTAATGACTCACATAAATTCCACAATATCGTCGTCGTTCGGCTTACTACCGCTTAACGCTTCGTCGAAATAGTGCTTCGGCACGGTAAAACGCAGGTGATCCAGCGCGAACTGCATGCTGCGATCGTCAATGGCATGACCCAGTTCATCCACGATATCCAGCGTCACATCACCGCCTTCACGAATCAGCGCTTCCTGCGCGGCGACCGCATGGGACAACTCAATCACGCGATCTTCTCCGCCGTGGATCAGGTGGATCGTCGTTGCCGTCGTGGCGCTCTGCGGTAAGGTCGCAAAGCGGCCGTTAAAGGCAACGACGCGAGACGCCAGCCCAGGCTGCACTTTCACGCTCTCGAGCGACATAATCGCCCCCTGCGAGAAACCGATCAGCGCGGTCGCCCCGGCCCCGACGCCGCTCTGTTGTTGCCAGTAGCGCACGGTTTCAATGAAGGTCGGCATGATGGCATCGATACGCGCCTGACGGTTCTCCTCCGTCACGCCCTGCACGGAAAACCACTGACGCCCCTGAGGGCCGCAAGGCTCTACGCCGCCGATGCTGACGATGAGCGCGTCCGGGAAAATCGGCGCAAACCAGCTGCCCATTTGCCCCATATTCACCGCATTATCACCGACGCCATGAAACAGCAGCAGCAGTTGCTGCGCGGGGCTGGAAGGGCTTTGGACAACAAAATGGTCATGTTTCATGGCAGTCTCCTTAATTGATAGTCAGGATTTTACGCCTCTGTGGGGTAATGACCATGCCACTTCATTGAAGAAGTCATTGAAAAAATTGCCATTGCAAAATGTCAGTCTTGAGCTGCTGAGCGCGTTCGACATCAAGATAGTCAAGTGCTTGCGCCGCCTCCTGACGCTGTCGCGCCAGCAGCGGTTTGCGACCCTGAAGCGCGAGATCGGCACACAGCAAGGCGTCGTCTCGGTTCTCTTCCAGTTTGCCACGCAGCGCCTGAAGCGGCAGAGTGGTCGCCAGCAGCAATCGCGTCAGGGCCGGCGCAGAGGTTGCCAGCGGTCGATGGGCAAAGGCAAAACCGCCCAGCTCCAGCCAGTCATCACCATTAAGGGTAGTCTCCCAGCGATCGTCCACCGGGATCTTTTCACCGTTCCACTGCTCAATGATGCGCGCATCGCGGCACAACCGGTGATGCTCCTGCACGCATAGCGCCTGCCCTGCCTCGCTGACAGGTCGCAGCGCCATCGCCGTGTAGCACCCGCTGCTGGCTTCGCGATGGGTTCCCATTCGCACCAAAACAAAGCCACAGCGCTGCCAGAAACGCCACAGTTCATCGGTGTAACCGAAACTCACGGAGACATAATCCTGCTGCGCATGATGGCTTGCATCAGCGATAAGCGCCTGGCCGATGCCCTCGCGCTGACGCGAAGGATGAACCGCCACGCGCGTGACGCGTCGCCCGATAAGGGTCGCGGCCAGCGGTGAACTGCCGTGGGCGGCAAGGGATTGCGCCACCAGATTGCCGCGTGGACGTCGATAGCCCGCCCACACCGCCTGACTCAGCTGAGGGCTTAATCCGCCCTCATCCACCAGCCACAGCGCACCCGCCAGCTTCTCCCCGACGCGAGCGACGGCAAAATGCTGGCCCGGCGCGTCCATCATCCGGCGTAGATCCAGCGGAGACGTGCGGTAGTGCGCGGAGCACAACAGCCTGTAGATGTCCGCCGCAAGCTTTGGCTGGCACGCCCAGGCGTTTTGTTCCAGTGCGAGGATCTCGGGTGCGCCGTTGGGAGTCACATCCACAACGTCGTCAAATAACAGCGCGTCAGCCACTACGCGTTCAAGGGGGCAGCCTGGTGCCCAGCGAATCGGCTCAGAAAGGGTGAAATGCTGCAGCCCGCTGAACCGGGCGCAGAACTTGAGTAAAAATCCGCGTCCCGTGCCTTCGTAGCCCTGCACGGTCGTCGTGAGTAATACGCGCGGGAAACGCGACACCAGCTTTTCCAGCAGCGGCCCGGGGATCGCGGCGGCTTCATCGACAATCAGCCAGTCTGCCTGTTGGTCAGAGGCCAGCAGCGCGTCGGGTGCCATAAAGTGATAGTTGTCCTGCGCGAAGCGAGCAATGACGTCCGTCGCCCCTTTCGCCGGAGCGGTGACGATAGCGTGGCCCGAAATGCGGCTCAGCAACATTCCTGCTAGCGCCGATTTCCCGCGTCCGCGCGGGGCGGTCACCACCGCCACGCCGGACTGCATCTGACATAATGTCGCCAGAATCTCAGCCTGCTCGCGCTGCGGCTCGCCGCTGGCGGGCTGCCAGTCGGGTGCAGTAGGAAGAGCAATATCCGGGAAAGACTGGTGCTGTTGCCAGAGAATCACGCCGGGATCCTGACTCACCGTTCGGCAAAAATGGCGGACAAAATGCGGCGTTGCGATGGGGTGTTCGCTGTCGCTCCAGCGCAGGGAATCGCTGTCGGGCTGTTCAGGCCAGGCCGCGAAAGGCGGAGTAAGTAACACCAGCAGGCTTCCGGCGCGGAGCGTTCCGCTGAGCGCCGCAAAGGCTGAGACGTCAAACCCGCGACGGGCATCGAAAATCGCGTGGCAGTATTCACGCCCGAGCAGACTCTTTAATGCCTGAGGCGCATCGTTCTCCATTCGCAGCCAGTCGCCCGCCAGCGCGTCACGAACCCGCTCAGACTGCGCCTGGGACCACGCTTCGTCGCCGCTAATGACCAGCAGTCGACGATGCCCTTCCCGCTGTAGATCTGCAACCAGACGGTCAAACATCACGGCCTCTTCCCTGGCGCAACACATCACATGGCTTTACCGAAGGTGTTGCACTGGGCCGGATCGCCGCTCGCAAAACCGCGTTTAAACCAGGTGTAGCGCTCTTCGGATGTGCCGTGGGTGAAGCTGTCCGGCACCACGCGGCCCTGACTCTGCTGTTGCAGACGGTCGTCGCCGATGGCCTGCGCGGCGTTCAGCGCCTCCTCCAGATCGCCGGACTCCAGCACGCCCTGCTGCTGCATGCTGTGGCCCCAGACGCCCGCGAAGCAGTCGGCCTGCAGTTCCATGCGAACGGACAGGCGGTTAATTTCAGTCTGGGAGGCGTTTTGCTGCAGCTGGCGCACTTTGGGCTCAATGCCGAGCAGTTTTTGTACGTGGTGGCCGACTTCATGGGCAATCACATAGCCCTGAGCGAAATCGCCGTCAGCGCCGAGCTTGCGTTTCATGTCGTCATAGAAGGAGAGATCGATATAGACGGTGCTGTCCGCCGGGCAGTAGAACGGGCCCATCACGGACTGGCCGGTACCGCATCCCGTGCGCGTTGCGCCACGGTACATCACCAGTTTTGGCTGCTGGTAGGTGCGACCCATTTTTTCGAACTGCTGACTCCACGTATCTTCGGTGGTCGCCAGAATCACAGAGGTAAATTTGGCGGCTTCATCTTCGTTCGGGCTGATGGAGCGCTGAGACTGTTGCTGCTGTTGCACCGGTTCCCCGGTCATTAAACCGGTCAGATCGACACCGTAGTAACCCGCCACCAGCACGATAAGCAGCAGCACAATGCCACCTTTACCGCCGGGAAGCCGCATGCCACCCCCGCCCATGGAGGGACCCATGCCGCCACTGCTGCGCCTGTCTTCTACATTGTCACTTTCACGACGCCCTTGCCAGCGCATAACCACCTCGAAATTCTCTTCATATTGATAGAGTGATCGTAGGCGGTTAACGAGCGGATTACCATAGGAAACAAGGGTAAGAAGCCAAAGGATGTGCATATCCTTTGGCCTGCAAGGGAATTAATCGAGTTTAACGCCCAGACGATGCGCAACGGCTTCGTACGCTTCAATCAGGCCACCCAGGCTCTGACGGAAACGGTCTTTGTCCATTTTATCGAGGGTTTCTTTGTCCCACAGGCGGCTGCCGTCCGGGGAGAACTCATCGCCCAGCACCACTTCGCCTTTGTACAGACCGAACTCCAGTTTGAAATCGACCAGGATCAGGCCCGCGTCATCAAACAGCTTTTTCAGCACGTCGTTGGCTTTATAGGTCAGCTCCTGCATGCGTGCCAGGTTCTCTTTGCTCACCCAGCCGAAGGTTTCGCAGTAGGATTCGTTGACCATCGGATCGTGCATTTCGTCATTTTTCAGAAACAGATCGAACAACGGCGGATTCAGCTCGATGCCTTCTTCAATGCCCAGACGCTTCACCAGGGAGCCCGCGGCGCGGTTACGCACTACGCATTCGACCGGAACCATATCCAGTTTTTTCACCAGACACTCCGTATCGGACAGCAAGGCTTCCATCTGAGTCGGGATACCGGCTTCGGCGAGTTTGCTCATAATGAAATGGTTGAACTTGTTGTTCACCATGCCTTTACGGTCGAACTGCTCAATGCGCGCGCCATCCCCTGCTGACGTATCATTGCGGAACTCGAGCACCAACAGATCCGGGTTTTCGGTGCTGTATACGGTCTTCGCTTTGCCACGATACAACTCAGCTTGCTTCTGCATCTTCATTACTCCTGGTGTGATGATATGGTCAAAATCTCGGGATATTATGCCACGCACACGTTTGCGTAGCACGAAAATAAAAAGGGCTGGATTAACCAGCCCTCTTTTTTACTTGCTGAATGCAGCCTGGAAGACCGCTACCAGCGCATCGTTCTGCGACTGGGTCAGCGTGTGACCTTTCGGATCGATGAACTGCAAGCTGCTGCGGTTATCGAGGTCACCGACCTGAATTTTGTAATCGCCGGAAGCGAGGCCCGGATCGCTGGCACCCAGATCTTTCCATGCGCTATCGGAAAGCGGTTTGTAGGTGGCCGTCATGCTGCCCGTTGAACGGGTGCTGTCGGTCACTTTCATACCGGCTTTTTCCAGCACGGCTGGCAGACGCTGCCAGGTCTGCTGGAACGGTGCACGCACCACCAGCATTGGCAGACCGGTGTCATCGGCGGCGCTCTGCACGTCGAAGGTCACGCCACTGCGGTTCTGCGCGGAGTTCGCCGCATCGGTCGCGTTTTTATCGAGACCCGAGGCGATCACGTTCAGCATTTCGGTGCTGTAGCGCTGCAGGGATGCCGCATCCGCCACTGGCTTACCAGCCTGCTCCAGGTTCAGCAGCTTGACCGTAACGGCCTGCTGATAACCCTGTGGTTTGACAGAGACTTGATAACGACCACGGTACTGCTGATCTTCATCCAGACGGTTCCATTCGATCCAGTCGGTCGTCAGGCTCTGACTCGCGTCGTCGCGCTTATCAATTGCGTAATTTTTCGACTGAATCACGCTCACCACCTGCGGCCACAGGGTACTGTTGCGACCGTTTTCGACCAGCAGGGTTGCGGTGTCACCCGTAAACTGGGTACGCGCACCGCTCACCAGCGCCAGAGGCTGCGCCGGTGGACGAATGTCCAGCGCTTTGCCCACTGCACCACTGCCGTTGGTGACAGGAATATTGTAATCGCCGTTTTGAATCGGCAGGATCATACCCGCTGGCGCATGAAGTTCAGCAAGCGGCGCTGCATCCAGATAGGATTCATCACCGCTCACCTGGCGCTTGTAGCGCGAGTCTGAACTACAGGCGGCGAGGAGCATAACAAGCGAAACACCCGCAACCTTCGCCAGGCGCGACTTCTGTACTGAGTAAGCCATCAAATCTCCCTAAACTCTACAGCAAACCGGCATGCTTCAGCGCCCCGGTGACCACTTCGCGACCGTGGTCGGTAATGGGGGTCATCGGCAGACGCAGCGTGTCGGTCGCTACAAGTCCCAACTCCTTACATGCCCATTTCACTGGGATAGGATTGGGTTCGACAAATAATTTTGTGTGCAGCGGCATCAGACGCTGGTTAATCAAGCGAGCTTCGTCGAAATGACCCGCCGCAGCCAGTTTGCACATTTCGGCCATATCACGCGCCGCGATGTTAGAGGTCACGGAAATCACGCCGTGACCACCGAGCTGCATGAAGTCCAGCGCGGTCGCATCATCACCACTGAGCAGGATAAAGTCGTCTGAAACCAGCTCTTTGATCTGGTGAACGCGGCTTAAGTTCCCGGTCGCCTCTTTAATTGCGATAATATTTTTAACTTTCGAGAGACGGCCTACGGTTTCCGGCAGCATATCGCAGCCAGTGCGCGACGGCACATTATACAGAATTTGTGGCAAGTCAGTATGTTCAGCGATGGCTTTGAAATGCTGGAACAGACCTTCCTGGGTCGGGCGGTTGTAGTACGGGGTCACCGTCAGGCAGCCGACGATACCGCTGTTGTTGAAACGCTGGGTCAGGCTGATGGCCTCTGCGGTGGCATTTGCCCCCGTCCCGGCAATCACAGGGATACGCCCGTCCGCCAGTTCGACGGTCATCATCACCACATCGCCGTGTTCGTCATGGCTGAGGGTGGCGGATTCACCGGTAGTCCCTACGGAAACGATCGCCGAAGTCCCGTTGGCGACATGGTAATCAATCAGTTTTTTCAGGCTTGACCGGCAGACATTACCTTTCTCATCCATCGGCGTAACAAGCGCAACAATACTTCCCGTGAACATGGGCCATCCTCTGTGCAAACAAGATTCTCAATGGTACGTTTGGAACTGTAATAAAAGCAAGCGACGTAAGGCGTCCAGGCTGTTGTATGCACGTTTTTTTTATGCTTTCCTTAGGATGACTTAACCACGCAAAGGAAGAACAGGTTTGACAACCTCATCACAACATTACCTGGTTATCACTGCGCTGGGTGCCGACAGAGCCGGTATTGTGAACACCATCACCCGCCACGTCAGCAGTTGCGGCTGTAATATCGAAGACAGCCGCCTGGCCATGCTGGGCGACGAGTTCACCTTTATCATGCTGCTCTCCGGGACATGGAACGCGATTACGCTCATTGAATCCACTTTACCGCTTAAAGGCGCGGAGCTGGATTTGCTGATCGTGATGAAACGCACAACTGCGCGCCCGCGCCCGGCGATGCCGGCGACCGTCTGGGTGCAGGTTGAAGTCACCGACTCCCCGCATTTAATCGAACGTTTCACGGCTCTCTTTGACAGCCATCAGATGAACATCGCCGAACTGGTCTCCCGCACACAGCCGGGGCCTGTACCAAAATTGTTCATTCAGATCACCGCACACAGCCCTGCCTCACACGACGCATCAAATATTGAGCAAGCGTTCAAAGCACTCTGTACAGAACTCAATGCACAAGGCAGTATAAACGTCGTCAATTATTCGCAGCACGAACAGGATGGAGTTGAGTAATGAATCCACTGAAAGCCGGTGACATCGCACCGAAATTTAGCCTGCCCGATCAAGACGGCGAGCAAGTAAATTTGACCGACTTCCAGGGACAGCGTGTTCTGGTCTATTTCTACCCGAAAGCCATGACGCCAGGGTGTACCGTACAGGCGTGCGGTTTACGCGATAACATGGATGATTTGAAAAAAGCTGGGGTCGACGTGCTGGGTATCAGCACCGATAAATCAGAAAAACTGTCACGTTTCGCTGAAAAAGAGCTGCTGAACTTTACGCTGCTCTCCGATGAAGACCATCAGGTCTGCGAACAGTTTGGCGTCTGGGGCGAGAAGACCTTTATGGGCAAAACCTACGACGGCATTCATCGCATCAGTTTCCTGATCGATGCCGATGGCAAAGTTGAACATGTGTTTGATGATTTCAAAACCAGCAACCACCACGACGTGGTGCTCGACTGGCTGAAAGCGAACGCGTGATTCACAAGTACAATGCAAAAGGCAACCGAGAGGTTGCCTTTTTTAACATTGTAGGCCGGGTAAGCGCAGCGCCACCCGGCAAATTTACTCTTCCACGGCAGGCACATCCGGCCACGCGTGAACCACGGCTTTAATGAGCGTCGCCAGCGGTATCGCAAAGAACACGCCCCAGAAACCCCACAGACCGCCGAAAATCACCACCGACAGAATAATCACCAGCGGGTGCAGGTTCACCGCTTCCGAGAACAACACCGGCACCAGCAGGTTGCCATCCAGCCCCTGAATAATCAGGTACACCGCGAAACAGCTCCAGAACTCAGTGCCGAGACCAAACTGGAACAGCGCCACGCCGACCACCGGAATCGTCACCACGAACGCGCCGATATAGGGGATCAGCACCGAGAAGCCCACCAGCACCGCCAACAGCAAGGAATAGTTCAGGCCGAAGATGATGAAGCCAATCCAGGTCGCGACGCCGACCACAATCATCTCCAGCACTTTGCCGCGAATGTAGTTGGTGATCTGCTGGTTCATCTCCTTCCACACCTGCCCCGCCAGCCCGCGGTTGCGCGGCAGAATGCGGCGCACGGCGTTGAGCATCTGCTCTTTGTCCTTCACGAGGAAGAAGACCATCAGCGGCACCAGCACCAGATAGACCGCCAGCGTCAGCAGCCCCACCAGCGAAGCGAGGGAGTATTTCACCACCGAATCGCCCATCGTCATGATGCGGGCGCGCATGTTTTCCGCCATCGCATCAATAATGCCCGCGTCCATCAGCGCCGGATAACGTCGCGGCAGCGTGGCGGCAAAATCGGAGAGTTTATTCAGCATCCCCGGCATATCGCGGATCAGGTAAATCCCCTGCTGCCAGGCCACGGGCATCACCACGAAGGACATCAACAGCAAAATCCCGACGAACAGGATCAGCACGATGCTGGTCGCCCAGCGGCGAGAGCAGCCGATTTTCTCCAGCCGCACCGTCGGCCATTCGAGGAGATAGGCCAGCACCAGGGCAACGAGAAGCGGCGCCAGCAGGCCACTGAAGAAGAATAAAATACCGAACCCGGCGACCAGAATGACCAGCAAAGCAATGGCTTCGGGATCGCTGAAACGACGCCGATACCACTGCATTAACATTTCGAGCATACAACCCTTCCCTGAATCTGATGGCTGGAGCGAGAGGCGAATTGTATCTAACTGTCACACAAAAGACTTTCCATTTTTGACGCGGCGTCACGAAACGCAAAAGGCCGACGTCGGGGATTTTCTTCACGCCCTAACACGGCTACACTCGCAGAGCAGTTGAAGGTGAACGATATGCACGTTCTTCGGTCAAATGGCTACATCCAAAATACAGGGCAGAGGTTATGTTCAGGCAGTTGAAAAAAACTCTGGTTGCAACGCTGATTGCCGCGCTGACTGTCGGCCAAATGGCGCCAGCTTTCGCTGACTCCGCCGATACATTGCCGGACATGGGTACCTCAGCAGGAAGCACGCTCTCCATCGGGCAAGAGATGCAGATGGGTGATTACTATGTGCGTCAGCTCCGCGGCAGCGCGCCGCTGATCAATGACCCGCTGCTGGTGCAATATATCAACGGGCTCGGCATGCGCCTCGTGGCCCACGCCGATTCGGTCAAAACCCCTTTCCACTTCTATTTAATCAATAACGACGAAATCAACGCCTTCGCCTTCTTCGGCGGCAACGTGGTGCTGCATTCGGCGTTATTCCGCTATTCCGATAACGAAAGCCAGCTCGCGTCGGTGATGGCGCACGAAATCTCCCACGTCACCCAGCGCCATCTGGCGCGTGCGATGGAAGATCAGAAAAAGAATGCGCCCCTGACCTGGGTCGGTGCCTTAGGCTCGATTCTTCTGGCGATGGCCAGCCCGCAGGCCGGGATGGCGGCGCTGACCGGCACGCTCGCCGGAACGCGCCAGGGGATGATCAGCTTTACCCAGCAGAACGAACAGGAAGCGGACCGCATTGGCATTCAGGTGCTCCAGCGCTCCGGGTTTGATCCGCAGGCGATGCCTTCGTTCCTCGAAAAACTGCTCGACCAGGCGCGGTACTCCACCCGCCCGCCGGAAATTTTGCTGACCCACCCCCTGCCGGAAAGCCGTCTCTCCGATGCGCGTAACCGCGCCAATCAGATGCGTCCGGTCGTCGTTCAGTCGTCGCAGGATTTCTACATGGCGAAGGTCAGAACCCTCGGCATGTACAACTCCGGGCGTAACCAGCTGACGGGCGAACTGCTCGATGCACTTACAAAAGGCAACGTCCGCGAGCAGAACGCGGCGCAGTATGGCCGTGCGCTGCAGGCGATGGAAGCCAGCAAATACGATGAAGCGCGCAAAGCACTCCAGCCGCTGCTGGCCGCCGATCCGAACAACGCCTGGTATCTGGATCTCTCGACCGATATCGATTTAGGGCAGAAGAAAACCAGTGACGCGATTAACCGCCTGAAAAACGCCAAAGATCTGCGCAGCAATCCGGTGTTGCAGCTCAACCTGGCGAACGCTTACTTACAGGGCGGTCAGCCTAAGGACGCGGCGACGATTCTGAATCGCTATACGTTTGATCATAAAGACGATCAAAACGGCTGGGATCTGCTGGCGCAGACCGAAGCGCAGCTCGGCAACCGCGATCAGGAGCTGGCCGCGCGCGCCGAAGGTTTTGCCCTGGTAGGGCGCCTGGATCAGTCGATTTCCCTGTTAAGCAGTGCCAGTTCGCAGGTCAAACTCGGCAGCCTACAGCAGGCACGTTACGACGCCCGAATCGATCAGCTGCGCGGGTTGCAGCAACGCTTCAAGCCGTACGAGAAGATGTAATAAGGAGAAGTCATGTCAGACGCGGTAAAAATTTATCACAACCCTCGCTGCTCCAAGAGCCGCGACACTCTGAGCCTGTTGAAATCTAACGGCATTGACCCTGAAGTGGTGTTGTATCTGGACACCCCACCGGACGCCGCCACCATCCGCGAGCTCCTGCACATGCTGGGTATGGCGAGCGCTCGGGAACTGATGCGCCAGAAAGAGGATCTGTATAAGTCCTTAAACCTTGATGACAGCCACCTGTCTGAAGAGGACCTGATTCAGGTGATGGTCGAAAATCCTAAGCTGATGGAACGCCCGATTGTGGTCGCCAACGGTGAAGCGCGCATTGGCCGTCCGCCGGAAGATGTGCTCGAAATCCTCAACTAATCAGTGCGCCGCAGCGCTTCGAGAAAAGCCTGCGGCGTCGTGTCTCCCAGCTTTTTCTGCGCTTTGCCCTGATTGTAAAACTCCCCGATCCGCATCAGCAGTTGCCCTGCAGGTTCCACATTCACCCGCGGAATAATCTCGCCGAGCGGGACCGTCACCTGCACCGCACTGTGCTTCGCCGCGCTGTTTTTTATCACCACACCGTCCAGGTTTAAACGCGTGGTTAAACCGAAAGTCTCAACGGATTGGATATCAGCCGGGCAGGCTTTCAGCAGCTCTTTCGCCCAGTTCGCCACCAGCTGCGGCGAAATTCCCGCGTAAAGCCGGGCGAAACACCAGCCGCTGATCGGCTCCCGCGCCCAAAGGAGATGTTGCTCGCCGCCGTCATCCATATGCAGCGAGAGCGGGAGATGATGCAGTTCCAGCCGCTGCGGCATAAGACCCGCTTTTAGCGCCTTTGTACCCTGCAGTGGCGCGCCCTGGCGTGATGCCGCAGCGGGCTTCAGATAGCGATTGAGCGTCGCGCGCGAAACGCTGATCCCCAGTCCTTCATTTACCAGCAGCAAAAGTTCGTCCAGCGGCGCACCGGTGGCGTCGCGCAGGGCATTAATCAATGACACCTGCTCTTGTCTCATCGCTTTGTATATCACTTTTGGCGTCGTATGATTATCTGAAACCTGCTCGCGCTTGCGCCAGCGCCGGACGGTAGTGACCGAAATACCCAGCTCCACGGCCAGCTCTCTGTCGCTTTTATCAGACTCCTGCAGATAGCGACGGGTGCGCGGTGTGGTGGTGGCATTGGCGTGCAGTTTAATTTCCATCCCGAATCCTCAGTGGAATTTCTTATAACCAATCTTGTGAGATTTATATTAACAACGCGATTACATTGTGACCTGTTTCACCTTTCGGTCGCAACGCTTCGCTGATAATCCTCAGACATAACACAAACAACGTCACTCGATCTTGTACGGAGTTCACAATGAACAATGTTCTGGGATTTATGGAAGCAAAATTGATGCCGCTGGCGGCCAAAACGGCTCAGCAGCGTCATCTGGGGGCCATTCGTGGCGCGTACGTTTCATTCATGCCATTTATCATCGTCGGGTCGATCCTGCTGGTGATCTCGTCGTTTCCGAATCAGACCTATCAGCAATTTATGTCGTCAGCCTTCGGCGAAAGCTGGAGCTCGATTATCGAGATCCCGTTTAACGCCGTCTTCTCCACCATGTCGCTGTTTATCAGCTTCCTGGTCGCCTTCCGTCTGGCGGAGCATTATGGCGAAGACCGCATCTCGTGCGGGATCCTGGCGCTGGTCAGCTTCCTGATCCTGACACCGTTTATCAAAGTGGCGGAGAACGGCGGCATTACCGTGATGCCGGTCGAGTGGATTGGCAGTAAAGGGCTGTTCGTGGCGATGATTGGCTCGCTGCTGTGGACGGAGCTGTTCTGCTGGCTGAAGCGCAAAAACCTGGTGATCAAAATGCCAGAGGGGGTACCGCCCGCGGTGCAGGAGTCTTTCGCCGCGCTGATCCCCGCCCTGGTGGTGATGATCCTGGTGCTGGTGATCCGCATCCTGTTTGAAAACACCCATTACCACACCATCCATCAGTTCATCTATGAAGTGGTCGCCACGCCGGTGCGTCACTACGGCACCTCCTATTTCGGCGCGCTGATGACGGTGTTCAGCATCACCATTTTGTGGTCCGTGGGCATTAACTCCGGGTCGATGATCAACGGCATCATCCGTCCGCTGTGGATGGAGAACCAGACCGACAACATCGCCGCCATTCAGGCGGGTGTAACGCCGCCGCACATTATTACCGAACAGTTTTTCGACATGATCTGGATGGGCGGCGCGGGTGCCACGCTGTCGCTGGTGATTGCGATGCTGATTTTTGCCCGCAGTAAAAACATGCGCGAAGTGGCGCGACTCGGTGCGGGCGCGTCGGTGTTTAACATCAACGAACCAATTCTGTTCGGCCTGCCGGTGATCATGAACCCGATCATGCTGATTCCGTTTAACCTGGTGCCGCTGGTGTTAGTCACCGTGCAGTATGCGGCGATGAAAATTGGCGCCGTCGCCGTGACGACCGGGGTGTTTATTCCCTGGACGCTGCCGCCGGTGATCAGCGGATTTATCGTCACCGGGCACATCAGCGGCAGCGTGATGCAGCTGCTCAACCTGCTGATCGGCGCGATGCTCTATCTGCCGTTTATGCGCATTCTGGACAAACAGTACCGCGCGGCGGAAATCGCCACCGCGACGCAACCCGAAGCCACACTGGCTAAACAGGAGTAAAGCATGTGGGGAATTATCGCAACCTGGCGAATGGCGCTGGAAGGAGTGACGGAGTCTGCGTCTGCGCTGGCTGCGGGGAAGCCGGTTTCGACGGCGGTGGTGGATGCCGTTGCCACCGTTGAAGACTTCCCGTTTTACAAGTCCGTCGGCTACGGCGGGCTGCCTACCGAAAATGGCGAGGTGGAACTCGACGCCGCCTATATGGACGGCGACACCCTGGCCTTCGGCGCAGTGGGCAACCTGGTGGATATCGCCAACCCGGTGCGGGTCGCTCAGGCGCTCAGCCGCCAGCGCTACAACAGCCTGCTGGTCGGCCAGGGCGCGCGCGAGTGGGCGCTCAGTCAGGGCTTTTCGGACAAAAACATGCTCACCGACCGGGCGATGCAGCACTACCGCAAGCGCTGTCGCGAAACGCTGGATAAGGGCTTAAGCCCCTATGACGGCCACGACACCGTCGGCATTATCGGGCTCGATAAGCAGGGTTCGATGAGCGTTGCCACCTCCACCAGCGGCCTGTTTATGAAAAAACGCGGGCGCATCGGGGATTCACCGATCATCGGTTCAGGTTTTTACTGCGACAGCGAAACGGGGGCGGCCACCGCCACTGGCGTGGGTGAAGACCTGATGAAAGGCTGCACCAGCTACGAAATTGTCCGCCGCATGGCGCAAGGCATGACGCCGCAGCAGGCCGCAGATTCCGTGGTCTTCGAGCTGGAAGATAAGCTGATGTCGCGCTTTGGCCGCGTGGGCGATCTCTCGGTGGTGTGCATGAACAACAAAGGCGAGTTTGGTGCAGCGACCAATATCAAAACCTTCTCGTTTGTGGTCGCTACCGCCACTCAGCCGTTAACCGTTTTCCGCACCGAACGCCTGCGCGAGAAAACCCACTATCAGGCCGTGGATGACGAATGGATGCTGGCCTATGCCGCGCGGATCCGCGCCCCGATTGAGGAATAACCATGATCACCTGTGAGCTGATTACCACTCTTGCAGCAGCAAAACCTGAGACACATCTGTTGGCGCGCCCGTCCTGCGCGCTGCTGCCGGATACCGCCCTGATTCGTGAAATGCGTGAACTCACAAGCGTGGCGGATACGCGCTTCGGCTGCGCGCCCTTCGCTCGCATCACCCTGCTGCCGGACGCCCTGTGGCAGGATGCGCAGACCGACGGATTAGTGAACGCCCTGCGTCCGCTGTTTGCCGCCCCCGTCAGCGAGAATGTGGTGATAGACGTCAGCGACATTCACGACACCGTGCTGGTTCAGGTGCTGCGTTTTCTGTTCAACCAGGCGCATAAACTCAGTGATTTGCAGCTGAAGAAAAAAGACGACTCTACACTTCGGATTCGTCAGGTCGCCGCGCTTTGTCTGCCTGAACAGCAAGAGCGTTTGGCGAAAATCATCCAGCAGCAGCAGGCCATCGCCAACGGAATGATCGCCGCGCGTCGTCTGGCGGATACCCCGTCCGATCGCTGCACGCCGCAATATGTGGTCGACGAAGCCCAAACGCTCTGTGCCGCCTTCCCTGCCTTGCGCTGCGAAGTGCTCGATGAAAAACAGATCGTGGAACAAGGTCTTGGTCTGCTGCATGCCGTGGGCAAAGGGGCCACCTGCCCGCCGCGCCTGCTGGCGATTCACTACGACGGCACAAATGACGGTCCGGTTCGATGTTACGTCGGCAAAGGGATCACTTTTGATACGGGCGGTCTATGGCTGAAAGAAGGCGCGGGCATGTACACCATGAAGTACGACATGTGCGGCGCGGCGAATGTGCTGGGGCTGATGCTCACGGTGGCTGAACTCAAACTCCCCGTGCGGATTATGGGCGTGCTGGCGCTGGCGGAAAACGCCATCGGCCCGGACGCCATGCAGCCGGGAACGGTGGCGCGCGCCTGTAACGGTCTGACGGTGGAGATCAACAATACGGACGCCGAAGGACGGCTGGTGCTGGCCGATGCCATCGCCTGGGCCAGCCAGCGGCATCCGCAGGCGCAGTACATCATTGATATGGCAACGTTAACTGGTGCGGTGGTGAAAGCGCTGGGCTATGAGCTGAGCGGATTGATGACGCAGAACGGTCTGTTGCGGGATCATCTGACCCAGGCAGGGATCAGAAGCGGGGACGAAGTGTGGTCCTTGCCGCTGGACGCGCGGCTGAAAAAGCAGACGGAGAGTACGATTGCCGATCTGTGCAATACCCCGACCAATAACGCGGCGATCAGCGCGTCAGCGGCGTGGCTGTTGCACCATTTTTGTCCGCCGACGATTCCGTGGGCGCACCTGGATATCAGCGGAACCGCGTTGTGGCGTGAAGGCGGGAGAAGCGTGGCGTCGGGACGGCCGATTCCGTTATTAGTCGAGCATTTGTTAGCGGATATCAAATCGTAGGCCCGTGCAAGCGGAGCGCCGCCGGGCAACAAAGCCGGGTGGCGGCTTCGCCTTACCCGGCCTACGGCTCTATAACTTCAGCGTCTCTTTCACAAACGGAATGGTCAGTTTGCGCTGGGCGGTGATGGACGCGTGGTCGAGCTGATCCAGCGTATCAAACAGCGTGCGCATCTCGCGATCCAGCCGTTTTAACAGAAAACGTCCCACGTCTTCCGGCAGCTCAAACCCGCGTAACCGCGAGCGCAACTGCAGCGCCTGGAGTTTGTCTTCATCGGAGAGCGGCTGCAGCTTGTAAATTTGTCCCCAGTCGAGACGAGACGCCAGATCCGGTAATCCGAGATTCAGCTGTCGCGGCGGGCGATCGCCGGTGATCAGTAACCGGGTTTTCCCCGACTCCAGAATCCGGTTGTAGAGGTTAAACATCGCCATTTCCCACAGCTCATCCCCGGCGATGCATTCGATATTGTCGATGCAGACCAGCGAAAGATGTTCCATGCCGTCGAGCACTTCCGGGACAAACCAGGTGCGCTTATCCAGCGGCACGTAGCCTACCGCGTCGCCGCGCTGGGAAAGCTCCGCGCAGGCGGCGTGCAGCAGATGGCTGCGTCCCGCGCCTTCGCGTGACCAGATATAAATGTATCCGCTGTGCTCCTGGCGTAACACGTTTTGCAGTGCAGCCAGTAAAGAGGGGTTATCGCCCGGCCAGAAACTCGCGAAAGTTTCGTCGTCAGGAAGATAAAGTGGCAGAGAGAGCTGTGCCGGTCCGTTCAGAAATACCTCGATTAAGGTCTCACATAAAATCGGGAGGGAGTTTATCACGGAACCCGCGATGAGAGAACCGGGCGGATCGTCCGCCCGGATTCAGGATCAATGTGATGCTTTTTCGCTCTCCTGAGCGTCCAGCACTTCTTCTTCCGGGCGAAGCACAGAGATCAGCTTGAAGATCAGGCTCAGGCCCACGCCAACGATAGTCGCCAGCGCCATCCCTTTCAGCTCTGCCGCACCGATGTGCACCTTCGCGCCGCTCACGCCGATGATCAGGATAACGGAGGTCAGGATCAGATTCTGCGTTTTGTTGTAATCCACTTTGGATTCAATCAGCACGCGAATACCGGACGCACCAATCACCCCGTACAGCAGCAGAGAGACACCGCCGATCACCGGAACCGGGATAATCTGGATCGCCGCCGCCAGTTTCCCGACGCAGGAGAGCAGAATCGCAAAGATCGCCGCTCCGCCGATTACCCAGGTACTGTAGACGCGGGTAATCGCCATCACGCCGATGTTCTCACCGTAGGTGGTGTTTGGCGTGGAGCCAAAGAAGCCGGAGATCATGGTCGACAGACCGTTGGCGAACATCGAACGGTGCAGGCCAGGGTCGCGGATCAGATCTTTTTTGACGATGTTCGCCGTCACCACCAGATGGCCGACGTGCTCGGCAATCACCACCAGCGCGGCAGGCAGAATGGTGAAGATCGCAAACCACTCAAAGCGTGGCGTGTAGAAGGTTGGCAGCGCGAACCAGTGCGCCTGGGCAATCGGGGAGGTATCCACCACGCCCATTGCGAAGGAGAGCGCGTAGCCCGCCAGCACCCCAATCAGAATCGGGATAATCGCCAGGAAACCGCGGAACAGCACCGAACCGAATACGGTTACGCCCAGAGTCACCAGCGAAATAATGATGGTTTTGGATTCCGGGGATTGTCCGTCCGCTGGCAGCAGACCGGCCATGTTCGCCGCCACACCCGCCAGCTCGAGACCAATGACGGCAACGATTGCGCCCATCGCCGCAGGCGGGAACATCACGTCCAGCCAGCCGGTCCCGGCTTTCTTCACAATGAAAGCCACCAGGCAGAACAGCGCGCCGCACATGATAAACCCGCCCAGCGCCACTTCGTAGCCTAGCGGCAGCAGCAGCAGGACCGGGGAGATAAACGCAAAGCTGGAGCCCAGATACGCCGGGATTTTGCCTTTACAGATGAAAAGATACAGCAGCGTGCCGACGCCGTTGAACAGCAGTACGGTGGCCGGGTTGATGTGAAACAGGATGGGCACCAGTACGGTTGCGCCAAACATGGCAAACAAGTGCTGCAAACTAAGCGGGATCGTCTGCAAAAGCGGCGGTCTTTCACTCACCCCGATAGTACGGCGCGTCATAGTGTTTTCCTCTAAGTATTGTGAGTTGTTTGTGTTTTATTCAAAAAAAAGCCGACTATCAAAGTCGGCTTCTTTATCGTTATTCGATTATTTCGTACCAAAAATCTTGTCGCCGGCATCGCCGAGCCCCGGGATGATGTACCCGTGCTCGTTCAGCCCCTGGTCGATAGAGGCGGTATACAGCTCAACGTCCGGGTGCGCTTTTTCCAGCGCCGCGATACCTTCCGGTGCCGCAACCAGTACCAGCACCTTGATGCTGTTACAGCCGGCATTTTTCAGCAGGTCGATGGTGGCGATCATGGAGCCGCCGGTGGCGAGCATTGGGTCAACGACCAGCGCCATACGCTCGTCGATGTTAGACACCAGCTTCTGGAAATACGGGACGGGTTCGAGAGTTTCTTCGTTACGGTAGATACCGACTACGCTGATACGCGCGCTCGGTACGTGCTCCAGCACGCCTTCCATCATGCCCAGACCTGCGCGCAGGATTGGCACCACGGTAATTTTCTTACCTTTGATCTGCTCAACCTGAACCGGGCCGTTCCAGCCTTCGATGGTCACTTTTTCAGTTTCCAGGTCAGACGTCGCTTCGTAAGTCAGTAAGCTTCCAACTTCAGAGGCCAGTTCGCGAAAACGCTTCGTGCTGATGTCATGCTCACGCATCAGGCCCAGCTTGTGTTTAACGAGTGGGTGTTTCACTTCCACAATCTTCATTCTCATTCTCCTCTGAGGTGGCTACCGCAAAAAAAATCGCCGGATTATACCGCTTTTTTCCGGGTTCGCCATACCCATCTTGCTTGATGCCGATCAAGCAAAGTGGATTAGGGAGCGATAGTGAGTATAAAACAGGAAAAAAAAGAAGGGAGTTTTGCCGGGTGGCGCTGCGCTTACCCGGCTTACAGGGGGGAGAGCGCAGCGCCGCCGGGCGATTACAGGTCTGCGCCGTTAGTGGCGATCACCTTCTGATACCAGTCGAAAGATTTTTTCTTGCTGCGGTTCAGGGTGCCGTTACCTTCGTTGTCTTTATCAACAAAAATAAAGCCGTAACGTTTTTTCATTTCGCCGGTTCCGGCAGAGACCAGATCGATACAACCCCACGGGGTGTAACCCATCAGATCCACGCCATCTTCGACGACCGCTTTTTTCATTTCGCGGATATGAGCGTCGAGATAATCGATGCGGTACTGGTCATTGACCGTACCGTCACTCTCCTGCACGTCGATCGCTCCGAAGCCGTTCTCAACGATAAACAGCGGCAGCTGGTAGTGATCCCAGAACCAGTTCAGGGAGTAGCGCAGGCCCACCGGGTCAATCTGCCAGCCCCAGTCGGATTTCTGCACGTACGGGTTGGAAACGAGGCTTTTGCTCTCGTCATAATCAAGCTGCGGATTATCCGGCGTGGCTTTGGTGGCGAAGGACATGTAATAGCTGAAGCCGATGTAATCGACACAGCCCTGCTTCAGAGCTGCAATGTCCTCGTCGGTAATATCCAGCTCGAAACCGCGGCGCTCAAAGTAGTTCAGCAGATGCTGCGGATATTTTCCGCGCACGTGCACGTCGGTGAACCAGTAGCGACGGTGCATGGCGTTCATTGCCATCATGATGTCGTTTGGCGCGCAGCTCAGCGGATAGATTGGGCACATGGCAATCATGCAGCCGATTTGCAGGGACGGATTGATTTCACGTCCGGCTTTCACCGCCAGGGCGCTGGCCACCAGCTCATAGTGCGCGGCCTGGAACATCACCGGCTCGCGATCTTCACCCTCTTCGTATTTCAGGCCGGAGTTGGTGAAGGGTGCGAAATCTTCGTGGAAGTTGGCCTGGTTGTTGATCTCGTTGAAGGTCATCCAGTACTTCACTTTGTGCTGATAACGCTTAAAGCAGACGCTGGCGAAACGCACGAACATGTCGATCAGCTTACGGTTGCGCCAGCCGCCGTATTCGGTCACCAGATGGAAAGGCATCTCAAAGTGCGACAGGGTAATCACCGGCTCGATGCCGTGTTTCAGGCATTCATCGAACAGGTCGTCGTAGAATTTCAGACCGGCTTCGTTAGGCTCCAGCTCGTCGCCTTTCGGGAAAATGCGCGTCCAGGCAATGGAGGTGCGGAAACATTTAAAGCCCAGTTCGGCGAAAAGTTTGATGTCTTCTTTGTAGCGATGGTAAAAATCGATGGCTTCGTGGTTCGGGTAGTTTTTGCCCTGGATGACGCCCTGGGTGATTTCACGCGGTACGCCGTGCGCCCCGACCGTCATCACGTCCGCGACGCTTATCCCCTTACCGCCCTCTTTCCAGCCACCTTCCAGCTGATGCGCCGCCACCGCGCCGCCCCACAGAAAACCTTCTTTAAATCCTGGCATGCCTTTTCCCTCATTCTGCGTTATTTTCTGCAAAAACAATTACAGAAACCGGTTTCAGTCAAATCATGTGCAATGGCTTAGCCTGTTGCAAGCAGATTGCCGAAACCGGTTTCATTTTCGTGAACGGTATCAAGTTTGTCCTCGCCCAATGCAAAAATGTGTAAATTTTCAGCGACTTTTTTTGACCGCAGAATAGGCTCGCAAACGTTTGCCTGGACTGTTAGAATTGCGCCGATTTTTCTTACTATGCTATGCGTGGGGACTTAAGCCGTGACCAACAAAACTTCTCTCAGCTATAAAGATGCCGGTGTTGATATTGACGCAGGTAATGCGCTGGTTGACCGAATCAAAGGTGTGGTCAAAAAGACTCGCCGCCCTGAAGTGATGGGTGGTCTGGGTGGATTTGGCGCGCTGTGCGCACTGCCGCAAAAATATCGTGAGCCTGTTCTGGTTTCTGGCACTGACGGCGTGGGCACGAAGCTGCGTCTGGCGATGGATCTCAAACGCCACGACACCATCGGGATCGACCTGGTGGCCATGTGTGTGAACGACCTCGTGGTGCAGGGTGCTGAACCCCTCTTCTTCCTCGACTACTATGCGACCGGCAAACTGGA
The DNA here is from genome assembly GCF_058791735.1 of Lelliottia sp. EB106-05-01-XG201. Taxonomy (NCBI): domain Bacteria; kingdom Pseudomonadati; phylum Pseudomonadota; class Gammaproteobacteria; order Enterobacterales; family Enterobacteriaceae; genus Lelliottia; species Lelliottia sp. EB106-05-01-XG201. The sequence goes on along the minus strand of NZ_JBYTDV010000001.1, from coordinate 1,345,226 downwards.
CGTGGATACGGCCTCCAGCGTGATTACCGGTATCGCCGAAGGCTGTCTGCAGTCTGGCTGTGCGCTGGTCGGCGGCGAAACCGCAGAGATGCCGGGCATGTACCACGGTGAAGATTACGACGTCGCGGGCTTCTGCGTCGGCGTGGTAGAAAAATCAGAAATTATCGACGGCAGCAAAGTGGCCGATGGCGATGTCCTGATTGCCCTTGGCTCAAGCGGCCCACACTCGAACGGTTACTCCCTGGTGCGTAAGATCCTCGAAGTGAGCGGCTGCGACCCGGAAACCACCGAGCTCGAAGGCAAACCGCTGGCCGATCACCTGCTGGCACCGACCCGTATCTACGTGAAAAACATTCTTGAGCTGATCGAGAACGTTGACGTTCACGCCATTGCGCACCTGACCGGCGGCGGCTTCTGGGAAAATATCCCGCGCGTGCTGCCTGACAATACGCAGGCGGTGATCGACGAGTCCTCCTGGCAGTGGCCAGCCGTGTTCAACTGGCTGCAAACCGCGGGCAACGTCAGCCAGCACGAAATGTATCGCACCTTCAACTGCGGCGTCGGCATGCTGATTGCCCTGCCTGCCAGCGAAGCGGATAAAGCCGTTGAACTGATGAAGGCGAAAGGTGAAAACGCGTGGAAAATCGGTATCATCAAAGCTTCTGATTCCGAACAGCGCGTGGTCATTGAATGAAAAATATTGTGGTGCTCATTTCCGGTAACGGAAGCAATTTGCAGGCAATCATCGACGCCTGCAAACAGAAACAGATCAATGGCACCATTCGCGCAGTATTCAGCAACAAGGCCGATGCGTTCGGCCTTGAGCGTGCGCGGGATGCCCATATCCCGGCGCACGCGCTGGAAGCCTCACAGTTTGCCAGTCGTGAAGCCTTTGACCGGGAACTGGTGCATGAGATCGACGCCTATGCGCCGGATGTCGTGGTGCTGGCCGGGTATATGCGCATCTTAAGCCCGGTGTTTGTCTCTCACTATTCCGGCCGCCTGCTGAACATCCACCCTTCTCTTCTGCCGAAATATCCGGGCCTGCACACCCACCGTCAGGTGCTGGAAAATGGCGATGAGGAGCATGGTACCTCCGTGCATTTCGTCACCGACGAGCTGGACGGCGGGCCGGTGATTTTGCAGGCCAAAATTCCGGTGTTTGATGGCGACGACGAAGACGACATCACCGAGCGCGTCCAGACGCAGGAGCACGCCATTTATCCGTTAGTGGTGAGCTGGTTTGTCGACGGGCGTCTTGAGATGCGTGATAACGCCGCCTGGCTGGATGGCGTGAAGCTGCCCGCGCAGGGACATGCGGCGGACGAGTAGTCTGTTTTGCCCGGCGGCGCTGCGCTTGCACGGGCCTATGGTTTTTGTAGGTCGGGTAAGCGCAGCGCCACCCGACGCGCCTTTATCCCCCACCAACTCCCTAAATTCCCCCAGAAAAAAAATTAACTGTCATACTTTTCTGGCACAGTTGGACATCTCGTGTCAAAGCTCGCCATAATAGAATCGAGACGGATTTGCTGCGTCCCGTGATTGAAACGGAGTGTAAGTTGTAATGGGTCAGGAAAAGTTATACATCGAGAAAGAGCTAAGCTGGTTGGCGTTCAACGAACGTGTGCTTCAGGAAGCGGCTGATAAAAGCAATCCGCTGATTGAGCGTATGCGTTTTCTGGGTATTTATTCCAATAACCTGGATGAATTCTACAAGGTCCGTTTTGCCGAACTGAAACGGCGGATCATCATCAGCGAAGAGCAAGGTCTGAACTCCCATTCACGCCATCTGCTGGGAAAAATCCAGGCGCGCGTCCTGAAAGCGGACCAGGAATTTGACGGTCTGTATAACGAGCTGCTGCTCGAGATGGCACGCAACCAAATCTTCCTGATTAATGAACGTCAACTTTCCGCCAATCAACAAACCTGGCTGCGCCACTACTTCAAACACTATCTGCGCCAGCACATCACCCCTATTCTTATCAATCGCGAAACGGATCTGGTGCAGTTCCTGAAAGATGACTACACCTATCTGGCGGTTGAGATTATTCGCGGCGACTCCATTCGCTACGCGCTGCTGGAGATCCCGTCAGACAAAGTCCCGCGCTTTGTGAACCTGCCGCCGGAAACGCCGCGCCGCCGCAAGCCGATGATCCTGCTGGATAACATCCTGCGCTACTGCCTCGACGACATTTTCAAAGGCTTCTTCGATTACGACGCGCTGAACGCCTATTCCATGAAAATGACCCGTGACGCCGAGTACGACCTGGTGCACGAGATGGAAGCCAGCCTGATGGAGCTGATGTCCTCCAGCCTGAAACAGCGTCTGACCGCCGAACCGGTGCGCTTTGTGTATCAGCGCGACATGCCGGATGCGATGGTCGAAATGCTGCGTGACAAGCTGACCATCTCCCGCTACGACTCCATCGTGCCGGGCGGGCGTTACCACAACTTTAAAGACTTTATTGGCTTCCCGAACGTCGGCAAAGCCAATCTGGTCAACAAACCGCTGCCGCGCCTGCGCCATATCTGGTTCGATAAATTCCGTAACGGATTCGACGCCATCCGCGAGCGCGACGTACTGCTTTACTATCCGTACCACACTTTTGAGCACGTGCTGGAACTGCTGCGGCAGGCGTCGTTCGACCCGAACGTGCTGGCGATCAAAATCAACATCTACCGCGTGGCAAAAGACTCGCGCATTATTGATGCAATGATCCACGCCGCGCACAACGGTAAAAAAGTGACGGTGGTGGTTGAGCTGCAGGCGCGTTTCGACGAAGAGGCAAACATCCACTGGGCGCGTCGTCTGACGGAAGCCGGTGTACACGTCATCTTCTCCGCACCTGGCCTGAAAATTCACGCCAAGCTGTTCCTGATTTCCCGAAAAGAAGGCGACGACGTGGTGCGCTACGCCCACATCGGGACCGGTAACTTTAACGAGAAAACCGCGCGACTCTATACGGACTACTCGCTGCTGACCGCCGACGCGCGCATCACCAACGAAGTGCGTCGGGTGTTTAACTTCATCGAAAACCCGTACCGCCCGGTGAGCTTCGACTATCTGCTGGTCTCCCCGCAGAACTCGCGCCGCCTGCTGTACGCGATGATCGACAAAGAGATCGCCGCTGCGCAAAAAGGTGAGCCATCGGGTATCACGCTCAAACTGAATAACCTGGTCGACAAAGGTCTGGTGGATCGCCTGTATGCGGCCTCCAGCACCGGTGTACCGGTGAATTTACTGATCCGCGGCATGTGCTCGTTGATTCCAGAACTGGAAGGCATCAGCGACAATATTCGCGTGACCAGCATCGTGGACCGTTATCTGGAACACGACAGGATCTATATTTTTGAAAATGGTGGCGATAAACAGGTCTATCTCTCTTCCGCGGACTGGATGACGCGTAATATTGATTACCGAATTGAAGTCGCCACCCCGCTGCTGGACCCGCGTCTCAAGCAGCAAATCCTCGATATTATTGAGCTGCAACTCAGCGACACAGTGAAGGCTCGCTATATCGACAAAGAACTGAGTAACCGCTACGTGCAGCGCGGCAACCGCCGTAAAGTGCGCTCACAGCTGGCGATTTACGACTATATCAAATCACTCGAGCAACCTGATTAACCTATGCCGATAAATGATAAGACGCCACGCCCGCAGGAGTTTGCTGCGGTCGATTTAGGTTCTAACAGCTTCCATATGGTCATCGCCCGCGAGGTGGATGGAGCCATGCAGATCATCGGGCGCCTCAAGCAGCGCGTTCATCTCGCCGATGGTCTTGACGACAAAAATATGCTCAGCGAAGAGGCGATGGAGCGCGGCTTAGCCTGCCTGTCGCTGTTCGCCGAACGCTTGCAGGGTTTTTCAGCGTCGAGCGTTTGCATCGTTGGAACGCACACCCTGCGCCAGGCGCTGAACGCGCCGGAGTTTCTCAAACGCGCGGAAAAAGTGATCCCCTACCCGATTGAAATCATCTCGGGTAACGAAGAAGCGCGTCTAATTTTCATGGGTGTGGAACACACTCAGCCGGAAAAAGGCCGCAAGCTGGTGATCGACATCGGCGGTGGTTCCACTGAGCTGGTCATCGGCGAAGACTTCGAGCCTAAGCTGGTCGAGAGCCGCCGTATGGGCTGCGTCAGCTTTGCGCAGATGTATTTCCCTGGCGGCACCATAAACCGGGAAAACTTCCAGCGCGCGAAAATGGCGGCGGTACAAAAGCTGGAATCCCTCGCCTGGCAGTATCGCATTCAGGGTTGGAACGTTGCCCTCGGAGCGTCTGGCAGCATCAAGGCAGCGCATGAAGTGCTGCTGGCGATGGGCGAAAAAGACGGGATTATCACCCCGGAGCGCCTGGAGTTACTGCGCGAAGAGGTGCTGAAACATAAAAGCTTTGATGCTCTGAGCCTGCCGGGCTTGTCCGACGAGCGTAAAGCGGTGTTTGTGCCAGGCCTGGCGATCCTGTGCGGCGTCTTCGATGCGCTGGCAATCCGCGAGCTGCGCCTGTCCGACGGTGCATTGCGCGAAGGCGTGCTGTACGAAATGGAAGGCCGTTTCCGTCATCAGGATATCCGCAGCCGTACCGCGCAAAGCCTGGCGAATCAGTACAACATCGACCGTGAACAGGCGAAGCGTGTTCTGGAAACCACCACGCATATTTACGAGCAGTGGGAAGCACAGAATCCGAAGCTGGCGCACCCGCAGCTGGCTGCTCTGCTGAAATGGGCAACGATGCTGCATGAAGTGGGCCTGAATATTAACCACAGCGGCATGCACCGCCACTCCGCCTATATTCTGCAAAACAGCGATCTGCCGGGCTTCAACCAGGAGCAGCAGACGATGATGGCGACCCTCGTGCGTTATCACCGTAAAGCGATTAAACTGGACGATTTGCCGCGCTTCACGCTGTTCAAGAAAAAACAGTTCCTGCCGCTGATCCAGCTGCTGCGCTTAGGCGTACTGCTGAATAACCAGCGTCAGGCCACCACCACACCGCCGACGCTAATTCTGAAAACCGACGACCATCACTGGACGCTCAGTTTCCCGCACGACTGGTTTAGCCAGAATGCGCTGGTACTGCTGGATCTCGAAAAAGAGCAGCAGTACTGGGAAGGTGTGACCGGCTGGTTGCTGAAAATTGAAGAAGAGCAGTCGCCGGACGTCGCGGCGTAATGCTCTGTTCTCAGGCGTCGGATGGCGCCTGAGAATCAATCAGTGTTTCAAGCGCCTCAGGTTTTCCAATCAAATACCCCTGCAGATAATCGATCCCCAGCGCATTCACCGCGCTGCGAATCGCTTCGCTTTCCACATACTCAGCCACCACCAGCATGTTCTTCATGCGTGCAAGATGGCACATCGACGCCACAATCTGGTAATCCAGGCTGTTGTCAGCGATGTTGCGAATAAAGCTGCCATCAATTTTTAGCATATCGGCATCGATGCTTTTCAGGCGCGCATAACTCGCGTATCCGGTGCCAAAATCATCAATGGCAACCCGGCAACCCATCTTCTGCAGCTGTTTAACGGTCTGCCTGGCGAGATCGGCATTACCAAACCCGCTGCTTTCGGTGATCTCAAAGATCATCTGCCAGGCTTCAATACCGTACTTTTTCAGTAGCCGGTGAACGTCGAGCGGGAACTGTGACCGGCAGATGGTTGAGGACGACAGATTTACGGCAAAACGTTGCCCTGGCAATCTGTCACGGTGCTCGGCCATAAATTGCAGCGTACGTTCCAGCACCCATAAATCGACGCGCGACGACAAACCAAACTCCAGCGCCACAGGCAGGAATTTATCTGGCGAGAGCAGCGCGCCGTTCTCCCCTGGCATGCGTATCAAAATTTCGTGGTAATGATCGCCGCGGGTCCCCTGCACCCGTTGCGCCATTAATCTGAATTCATCTTGCTCAAGCGCCCATTGCAGGCGGTTCATGATCGCAACTTTGTCTTTCAGCGTGCGCTGCAGATGCATGGCGCCGCGCTGCTGAAGATTCTCAGGATGGTTAGTGGATAGCGATAAATCGGCAATGATGCTCAGCTCACCCAGCAGCAAATAGAGATGGTTCACCGGGGAGCGCACGCAGCAATAGCTCATGCCCACCTGCGGCTGCAGCGGCATTCCGTCCCAGATGAAACGAAACTCTTTAATCTTCTTGTCGAGCTCTTCAATGCGCAGCGCGTGAGATTCAGTGTTCAGCCGAATCGCCAGGTCGCAGCCCGAAAGCTGGTAGACACACTCGTTCGGCTGAAGCGAACTTTTGAGCCACTCGGCCAGTTTTTGCTTGTACTGGATGCGCAGCAGCACGCCATAGTTACGGCCCAGCACTTCGAGCTCCGGAATCCGCAGCATACAGAGCGCTGACCAGGGCGATTTCGTCAGTGCCCGCGTCATTGCGCGCAGGTTCGGCATATGAACCACCGGGTCGAGAAACGCCAGACGTCTTGCGTGAAGGGTGATCACACGCTGACGCGTGGCCAGCATCGACATGTAAATCACTACAAAAGAGAACACCAGATAGCTGGACGAGGTGATCGCCAGCTGGATGTCGTAACCCTGGCCCAACGGGATATAGCGGTAAAAATAGTGAATGGCGACCATCAGCACTGGCGTCCAGATAAGAGACATCAGCTTATAGCCAAACCGCATCGCGCCCCACAGCATCAGCGGCATCAGCAACGACAACGTATAGTTGGTGCTGAAAATGGTACTGGTATCGCTCAAGGGGATCAAAAGGAGAGAGAGCAAACCGCCCAGCGCCGCGAGCCAGAGGATAAATTCCGTTACGGTCACTTTCTTGTCGATCTGCGTTCGGATCTGTGACATCAGCGCCCTTAAATAGCGCGGATGGCGGATGATCCGGATCAGCAGATAGCTCAGCGGCACGCCCGTCAGCCCACCCACCAGCAGCCCCTGAAAATTCACCAGAGTGCGTATGGTCAGCGGGTTCAGCCCCGCCATACTCTGGCGAGTCTCGTAGATCCCAAGATAGACCGCAAACTGGAACAGCACCAAAAACAGCGCCGACGGGCACAATACCTGCCAGAAAAGTCGCAGCGCCATGAGCTTTGCATCGCCGTAGGCCACCATATTTCGCGGAGGAGAAAACACGCGATATCCGCCCCAGCTGAGCGTCAGGGGAACGATAAAATGACAGATAACCGCCGCCGTTTCAAAAATACCGCTCGTGGAGTGATAGCGAAGAAATAGCGCCAGGATGATGCCCGGAAGGGCCGACAGGCCGAAAAACAGTAATAGGGTGAGCAGGAATGCCAGCGGCATGTAATAGAGGGCAATGATCCCGCCATTTAAATGAGTATAGGTGCTGGCAAAACTAAATATGGGCAGAAAAATGACAGGCAAAATAAGGGGGAGCGCCCACCACCGGTCTTTGTGCTGCTTCAGGAATAATAGAGTGTTCATAGACGCCTGGTTGAGACCGTTTGATCCTGAGGGTAGTTGCAGACAGGCATCTAACCTGACGAGCTGACGCACACCGCTTTCATAGAGAGAACATCGTGGAGGGAGGATTTTAGTGATCAATGCCGGGTAAGAATTGATTCAAATCAATACCAGTGCATTAAAAGATCAAATATTACAATTTTTCCTTGAGGTTTTCCGTTTTCTATCAATGCGGTAAATAATTGCATCGCTATCGATAACATCAACTAATTATTACATTGACGATTTTTTACACAATTCGTAATTGACCCTTGACGCCCACTGTGACTTAATAGTCCCATCGCCCAAAAGGGTATGCCCAGGAAAATACAGTGAGTCAGGCAACGCGTATGCACAAACGACATCGATTTAACACTCGAATGACCCGCATTATCTTGCTTATCAGCTTCCTGTTTTTCTTTGGCCGCTTCGTCTATTCCTCCATCGGTGCCTGGTACCATCATCAGGACAAAATTCAGTCTCAGCAGGTGAGTCAGCCGCTGGATGCTGCAATCCGATAGCCCACTCGCGCAACGTCGGGTATTCCCCCTAATTTATACCGTCATCCATACCGTCAAAAATGGGTGAATAATTAATTTAGGCATAAAAAAACCTCTGAATAATCAGAGGTTTTTTTGATCACAGAGGGAAACTTATTCCCACTCAATCGTCGCCGGTGGCTTACCGCTGATGTCATAAACGACACGGGAAATCCCGTTCACTTCGTTGATGATGCGGTTGGATACGCGGCCCAGGAAGTCGTACGGCAGGTGCGCCCAGTGTGCGGTCATGAAGTCGATGGTTTCGACGGCACGCAGGGAGACAACCCAGTCGTACTTACGGCCATCGCCCATCACGCCAACGGAACGGACTGGCAGGAACACGGTGAACGCCTGGCTCACTTTGTTGTACAGGTCGGCTTTGTGCAGCTCTTCGATGAAAATAGCATCCGCACGACGCAGCAGGTCGCAGTACTCTTTCTTCACTTCGCCCAGCACGCGCACACCCAGACCTGGACCCGGGAACGGGTGACGGTACAGCATGTCGTACGGCAGACCCAGTTCCAGACCGATCTTACGCACTTCGTCTTTGAACAGCTCACGCAGTGGTTCAACCAGACCCATCTTCATCTCTTTCGGCAGGCCGCCCACGTTGTGGTGAGATTTGATGACGTGCGCTTTACCGGTTGCGGAAGCTGCAGATTCGATCACGTCAGGGTAGATGGTGCCTTGCGCCAGCCATTTTACGTCTTCCAGACGCAGCGCCTGTTCGTCGAACACTTCAACAAACACGCGACCGATGATTTTACGTTTGGCTTCCGGATCGTTCTCACCTGCTAATGCGGACAGGAAACGCTCTTCGCCTTCAACGTGAACGATGTTCAGACCGAAGTGGTCGCCGAACATGTCCATCACCTGCTGAGCTTCGTTCAGACGCAGCAGACCGTTATCCACGAAGACGCAGGTCAGGTTTTTGCCGATCGCGCGGTGCAGCAGCATCGCGGTGACGGAGGAGTCCACGCCGCCGGACAAGCCGAGGATCACTTTATCGTCGCCAACCTGTTTGCGGATACGCTCAACGGCATCGTCGATGATTTTTGCTGGCGTCCACAGGGCTTCACACTGGCAAATATCGCGAACAAAGCGGTCCAGCATGCGCATACCCTGACGGGTGTGGGTCACTTCCGGGTGGAACTGCACGCCGTAGAAGCGTTTTTCTTCGTTCGCCATGATGGCAAACGGGCAGCTTTCGGTGCTTGCAACGGTCACGAAGTCGGACGGGATCGCGGTTACTTTGTCGCCGTGGCTCATCCATACGTCCAGCAGCGGTTTGCCTTCTGGGGTCAGGGAATCTTCGATGCCGCGAACCAGGGCGCTGTCGGTCAACACTTCGACCTGCGCGTAGCCAAATTCACGCTCGTTAGAGGACTCTACATGGCCGCCCAGCTGCATCGCCATGGTCTGCATGCCGTAGCACACGCCGAAGACCGGAACGCCAGCTTCAAACACGTATTGCGGTGCGCGCGGGCTGTTGTGTTCGGTGGTGCTTTCCGGGCCGCCGGAAAGGATGATGCCGCTTGGGTTGAACTCACGGATTTGTGCTTCCGTCACATCCCACGCCCACAGCTCACAGTAAACGCCGAGTTCGCGCACGCGACGTGCCACCAGCTGTGTGTACTGAGAGCCGAAATCCAGGATAAGAATGCGATGTTTATGAATGTTTTCCATTATTGACGCTAATTCCGAGGCAAGTGAAACAAAGCGCCCGGCATTAAGCCGGGCGCGGAAACTTATCAGGAGCCCAGACGGTAGTTCGGGGACTCTTTGGTGATCGTCACGTCGTGAACGTGGCTTTCCTGGATACCTGCACCGCTGATACGCACGAATTCCGCTTTAGTACGCAGCAGATCGATAGTACCACAGCCGGTCAGACCCATACAGGAACGCAGGCCGCCCATCTGCTGGTGGATGATCTCTTTCAGACGCCCTTTGTACGCGACGCGACCTTCGATACCTTCTGGTACCAGTTTGTCAGCGGCGTTGTCGGTCTGGAAGTAACGGTCAGAAGAGCCTTTGGACATCGCGCCCAGGGAGCCCATACCGCGGTAAGATTTATAAGAACGCCCCTGGAAGAGTTCGATTTCGCCCGGGGATTCTTCGGTACCGGCCAGCATAGAGCCGACCATCACCGCCGCAGCACCTGCCGCGATCGCTTTCGCGATGTCGCCGGAGAAGCGGATACCGCCGTCGGCGATAACAGGAACACCGGTGCCTTCCAGCGCTTCTACCGCGTCGGAAACCGCAGTGATCTGCGGAACGCCCACGCCGGTTACGATACGGGTAGTACAGATAGAGCCAGGGCCGATACCCACTTTCACCGCGCTGCAACCGGCTTCTGCCAGAGCACGAGCGCCTGCGCCCGTTGCCACGTTACCGCCGATGATCTGCAGGTCAGGGTATTTCGCACGGGTATCACGAATACGTTGCAGAACGCCTTCGGAGTGACCGTGTGAGGAGTCGATCAGCAGAACGTCAACGCCTGCTGCAACCAACGCATCCACACGCTCTTCGTTGCCCGCACCAGCGCCTACCGCAGCGCCCACACGCAGACGGCCACGCTCGTCTTTACAGGCGTTTGGTTTACGTTCTGCTTTCTGGAAATCTTTAACGGTGATCATGCCGCGCAGGTGGAAGCTGCTGTCGACAACCAGTGCTTTCTCAACGCGTTTTTCGTGCATTTTAGCCAGCACGACTTCACGGGTTTCACCTTCTCGCACGGTGACCAGACGCTCTTTCGGCGTCATGTACACGCTGACAGGCTGGTTCAGGTCGGTCACGAAGCGCACGTCACGACCGGTGATGATGCCGACCAGTTCGTTGTCTTCGGTCACAACCGGGTAGCCCGCAAAGCCATTGCGCTCGGTCAGCGCTTTCACTTCGTGCAGGGTGGTGGTTGGCAGAACGGTCTGTGGGTCGGAAACGATACCGGATTCATGTTTCTTCACGCGGCGAACTTCTTCCGCCTGACGCTCGATAGACATGTTTTTGTGAATAAAGCCGATGCCACCTTCCTGTGCCAGAGCGATAGCCAGGCGCGCTTCAGTCACGGTGTCCATTGCCGCAGAGAGCATAGGAATGTTCAGGCGAATGGTTTTCGTCAACTGCGTGCTGAGATCGGCAGTATTCGGCAGAACGGTGGAATGAGCGGGAACGAGGAGGACGTCGTCAAACGTCAGTGCTTCTTTAGCGATACGTAGCATGGGCAATATCTCTGACCTGGGTGGTTAAATATTGCCGTGGCATTATACAGAGCGTAACCGATTGCATCTACACTTTTTTATAAAAAATGCTTGCGATTACCTCCGGTCGGGTTACTATCGACTGAATAACTTGCTGATTTAGAATTTGATCCCGCTCACATGTTATCCTCCCAAAGCCCCTCAATTTATACCGTTAGCCGCCTCAATCAATCGGTTCGTTTGCTGCTCGAGCAGGAAATGGGACAGGTTTGGATCAGCGGAGAGATTTCTAATTTCACGCAACCTTCATCCGGGCACTGGTACTTTACCCTGAAAGACGACACCGCTCAGGTGCGCTGCGCGATGTTCCGCAACAGCAATCGTCGGGTCACGTTCCGCCCTCAGCACGGCCAGCAGGTTCTGGTTCGCGCCAATATCACCCTGTATGAGCCGCGCGGTGATTATCAAATCATCGTCGAGAGCATGCAGCCCGCGGGCGAAGGCTTGCTACAGCAGAAATACGAGCAGCTAAAAGCAAAGCTTTCGGCAGAAGGCTTGTTCGATCAGCAGTTCAAAAAATCCCTGCCCTCACCTGCCCATTGCGTGGGGGTGATTACCTCTAAAACCGGTGCGGCGCTGCACGATATTCTGCACGTGCTCAAACGTCGCGATCCGTCGCTGCCTGTCGTTATTTATCCGACCGCCGTTCAGGGCGATGATGCGCCGGGGCAGATTGTGCGCGCCATTGCGTTAGCCAACGCGCGTCAGGAGTGCGACGTGTTAATCGTCGGGCGTGGCGGTGGTTCGCTGGAAGATCTCTGGAGTTTTAACGACGAGCGCGTGGCGCGGGCGATTTTTGAAAGCCAGATTCCGATCGTCAGCGCCGTCGGCCATGAAACCGACGTTACCATCGCCGATTTTGTCGCGGATATGCGCGCGCCTACGCCGTCGGCTGCCGCTGAAATCGTCAGCCGGAACCAGCTGGAACTCTTGCGCCAGTTGCAGAACGGACAGCAGCGTCTGGAGATGGCGATGGACTATTTCCTCGCTAACCGCAATCGTCGTTTCACAAAGCTTCAACACCGCCTGCAACAGCAGCACCCGCAGCTACGCCTGGCGCGTCAGCAAACGGTGCTTGAACGTCTGCGCCAGCGGATGAACTTTGCGCTGGATAATCAGCTTAAGCGCGCCGTTTCACGTCAGCAGCGCATGACCCAGCGCCTGAATCAGCAAAACCCACAGCCGCGCATCTACCGCGCGCAAACCCGTATGCAGCAGCTTGAGTATCGTCTGGGTGAGAATATCCGTGCCCGTCTGAGCAGCACCCGTGAGCGTTTTGGCAACGCGGTGACACATCTGGAAGCCGTTAGCCCGCTCTCGACGCTGGCGCGCGGCTACAGTGTGACCACGGCGACCGACGGCACGGTACTGAAGCAGACCAAACAGGTGAAAGCCGGTGATGTGCTCACCACCCGTCTGGCCGACGGCTGGGTAGAAAGCGAAGTGAAAGGGATAACGCCCGCTAAAAAGACGCGCAAGAAAAAACCGGTTTAAACCGGCTTTGACGTATCTGATGTTGCCGGGTGGCGCTTCGCTTACCCGGCCTACAAAACCCATAAAACCCGCAAAACCGTAGGCCGGATAAGCGCAGCGCCATCCGGCAGAATCTGCAGGTTTATACCGGCTTAAACTCCACGCGTTTCTTCGAAATCAACCCGTGCCCGTTCTGGCAGAAATAATCCACCGCGCCGCAGGCCTTCAACACCTGCAGCGGTTGATGGCAATCGGGGCATAGCGCTTGCAGCGCGATATCTTTATCGCACGTTTCGCAGTGCGCCATTCCGTTGACGGGTTCCAGCTCTGCATGGCAATCCGGACAGATAACAGACATCGTGACTCCTTAAAAAGGTTTTGAGTTATTTTACCACGCCGCTCAGTGCGGGCCACGCAGCTGCTGCTGTAATTGCAGTAGCAATTCGACCTCTTCCAGCCGACGCTGCGTGGTGAGGCTCACCTCTTCTGGCGCGCACTCGTACAGGCTTTTCTCACCCAGAATATGCTCTACCAGACAGTGCGCGTAGATTGCGCCTGGACGCGTCCAGCGCTGCACGTTTTCATCCTCAATCAACTCAATCACATCCTCAGCGCCGCGCCTGTCATGGCTAATGATTCGACCATCGCGCAAATGCAGCCGGATCCCTTTCTGTCCGCCAGCGGGTCCGGCGTATTTATTGAGCCAGATATCGACCGGAATACCGCTCACGGTCCCACGAAGATGCGCTTCGCCTTCCGCGGTGTGCAGATCGCCTTTGGCTATCGGGCGGCCAAGCCTGTCTTTTGCCGAGATTAACTGCAACGACAATTCACCACTTCCCCCCAGACCACGCAGGGTATCGCGCATCATGGCCAGAACGTGAGTGCCAATATCAATAATCACCCCATCAGGATGCTCAAGCTGACGGGTATCCGGCTCGCCCGTGGCAAAGTTCAGCGCGATTGGCTCGCCCGCCGCGTTGAAACCGCTTGGCTCCTGCAGAAAACCCTCGATTTTGACGATCTCATCAAGTTGGCCCTGCGCGACCGGTATAGCCCCCGTGCGCGCCATCCAGTGATCGAGCGCCAGCACGCGAGACGCGGCTTCAGGTTCGGCGAGCAGCGCTTTAAGTCTTTCGATTTGCGCCAGCGTAGCCACCGCCGGTTTTTCCACCACGATACGTTGAACTGGCGAGGCTAAGGCTTGCTCCAGCGCGTCGAGGTGATGCAGTGACGAGGTGGTGATAAACAGGGTATCCAGCGGAGTCGCCAGCAGTTGTTCCAGAGTCTGGCAGCGCGTCACGCCTTCCAGCTCACGCTCGGGGCGAAGATCATAGCCCAGGCAGCTGACTGTATGACCAAAAATCTGGCGTAACGCCGGTAAATAGGCCGTCTCCACTACGGCGCCAAGCCCAATAAAACCTAACCGCATGTTTCACTCCACTCATAACTGTCGGGAGACAAAAGACAAAAAACCCGACGGAGTCGGGTTTTGGATTTCGCAATTACTTGCCTTTCTTGATGTGCTTGATCAAACGTTTACGCTTACGCATCTGGTTCGGCGTCAGGGTGTTACGTTTGTTGGCAAACGGGTTATCCCCTTCCTTGAACTGGATGCGGATAGGCGTGCCCATCACGTCCAGCGATTTACGGAAGTAGTTCATCAGATAGCGTTTGTAGGAATCCGGCAGGTCTTTCACCTGGTTACCGTGAATCACCACGATTGGCGGGTTGTAACCACCTGCGTGAGCATATTTCAGCTTCACGCGACGGCCACGCACCAGCGGCGGCTGATGGTCTTCTGCGGCCATGGTCATAATACGGGTCAGCATCGCGGTGCTTACACGACGAGTGGAGCTGTCGTAGGCTTCGCGAACGGATTCGAACAGGTTGCCCACGCCGCTGCCGTGCAGCGCAGAGATGAAGTGCACGCGTGCGAAGTCGATGAAGCCCAGACGGAAGTCCAGCATCTCTTTAACTTGCTCACGCACTTCGTTGCTCAGGCCGTCCCATTTGTTGACGACGATAACAAGTGAGCGCCCACTATTGAGGATAAAGCCCAGCAGGGACAGGTCCTGATCGGAGATACCTTCGCGCGCGTCGATGACAAGCATGACCACGTTGGCATCTTCAATCGCCTGCAGGGTTTTGATAACGGAGAATTTTTCCACCACATCGGTGATTTTCCCGCGCTTACGCACGCCCGCGGTGTCGATGAGCACGTATTCGCGCTCATCGCGTTCCATCGGGATGTAGATGCTGTCACGGGTGGTGCCCGGCATGTCGTAAACCACAACGCGGTCTTCGCCGAGAATACGGTTAGTCAGTGTGGACTTACCGACGTTAGGGCGACCGACGATAGCGAGTTTGATAGGCAGATCCTGCGGATTGAAATCATCCTCAGGCTCTTCTTCTGCGCCCTCTTGATCGGCTTCGAACTGTGCCCAGTATTCGGCATCTTCGTCCACTTCTTCCGGCGGGTTCACTTCGTCAACCCAAGGCAGCAGAACGGTTTCGAGCAGGCTGGTGACGCCGCGGCCATGAGACGCAGCAATCGGGTAGATTTCACCCAGGCCAAGGGCCCAGAAATCCGCGACCGCCTGATCGGCATCGATGCCGTCAGTTTTGTTCGCCACCAGGAAGGTAGGTTTTTCGCGGGAGCGCAGGTGTTTGGCGATAGCCGTATCGGCAGGCATCAGGCCCGCACGTGCGTCTACCATGAACAGAACAATGTCCGCCTCTTCAATCGCCAGCAGAGATTGCTCTGCCATGCGCGTTTCCACACCGTCTTCTGTACCGTCGATACCACCGGTATCGATACAGATAAACTCGCGACCTTCCACTTCAGCACGACCGTACTTACGGTCACGAGTCAGCCCCGGGAAATCCGCCACCAGCGCATCACGGGTGCGTGTTAAACGGTTAAAAAGAGTGGATTTTCCAACGTTCGGGCGCCCGACAAGCGCGACCACAGGTACCATGTTTGAAGCCTCATAAAATTCAAATAAACGTCGCAGTTGCGGCGTTTTTATAAAAGTCAAAACGGCCCCTGAGTTAACAGGAGCCGTTTATTATACTACAAACGAGACGATTAACGCGTGATCGCGTAGAGCGTACCGTCTTTTGCCTGAATCAGCAGTTTGCCGTCAGCCACAACCGGATCGGTCAGGAAACCGGAGCTGTCGACTTTTTCCTGCGCCACGAAGCGGCCCGTTTCCGGATCGATCCAGTGCATATAACCTTCGCTATCACCGACGACCAGGCTGCCATTGTACAGCGCAGGCGCGGTCAGCAGACGGTGCAGCAGATCGCTTTGCGTCCACAACGTCACACCGCCATCGGTGTTCAGTGCCAGCAGGCGGTCGTTTTGGTCAACCAGGTAGATACGGTTGCCATCGACGATGAAATCGTTCACTGAACCCAGCTCACGTTTCCACATGACCTGACCACTGCGCAGATCCAGCGCCGTCAGGTTTCCGTTGTAAGCCAGGGCATAAACCACGTTGTCGACGATAACTGGCGTAGTATCCACATCGCTCAGACGGTCGATTTCAGTCGGACCGGTTGCCTGAGAGATACGCTGCTGCCAGATCATCTGACCCTGCTGCATCAGCACGGCGCTCACGCGACCGTTGTCACCACCGACGATGGCTGCACCAAAGGCTGTCGCCGGTGCCGATTCGCCGCGCAGAGACAGGGCTGGCATGTCCAGGTTCACGGTCCATTTCACCGCACCGTCAGCTTCGTTCAGCGCCTGCAGCTGGCCGTTGCTGGTATGAATCAGCACCACGCCGTCGCTAACAACCGGACGAGACAGGGCTTCACCCGCTACGCGAGTCTGCCATGCGATAGAACCATCGCTGGTGTTCAGCGCATAAACCTGCGCTTTTTCGCTACCGATATAAACATGGCCACCGGAAACGGTCACGCCACCCGAGAGCAGCGCCGGAGTACGGGAGAACCAACCGTCTTTCTCGGCCAGATTCACAGACCAGACTTCTTTGCCGTCGTCCGCGTTAAACGCGCGCACGGTGCCTTTGCGGTCAGCCGCATAGACCACGCTATCGGCAAACGCCGGATGCAGGTTGGAATAGAAATCACCAATACCGCTACCTACGGAAGAACTCCACGCGGTAGACGGGGTAAACTGGTTTTCAACCGTCGGCAGCGGGGACATTTTGACAACATCTTCTTCGCCACTGAACAGTGAACAGCCACTCAATAACGTAACGGAAAGCAGTCCTGGCAGAAGTAATTTACGCAATTGCATCGGGTCCCTCTCAGACGGACAAATTATTTATTTTCATCTGCATCATTTCGCTCAGTGCAGGAGAGGCGTTACTTTTCACGCCCGCTTCCCACGCGCTGCGCGCGCCTTGTTTGTCGCCTTTGCTCAGCAGAGCTTCACCGCGCAGGTCAGCAACAATCGCTGCAAAACCTTCGCCTTTCACGGTGTCGAGCGTTTTCAGCGCATCGTCGGCTTTATTCTGCTGAACCTGAATACGGGCGAGGCGTAAATTAATGACCGCTTTCAGATTATCGTCGCTGGCCGCAGCCAGTCCCTGATTCAGCTGAGCCACCGCTTTATCCAGTTCGTTTTTATCCACAAACTGCTGAGCCACTTCCAGCGCAGCCAGTGCACCGTAGGTGTTTTTGTTGTCAGCTGCAAATTTCTCTGCGGCAGCCAGCGTTTGTGGCTGATCGGCGCGAATAGCGCTCACAGTATTTTCATACGACAGGGAAGATTCGCGCGCGGAATCAGCCTGATGGCTGTTCCAGTAACGCCAGCCCATCAGCGCACCGACGCCCAAAATCACCCCAACCACCAGAGCTTTACCATTTTCGGCAAAGAAGCGCTTAATCGCATCAACCTGGTCGTTTTCGTTCTCGTACATTTCCACGCTGTTCTTCCTCTTACCAAGTCAAAGCGCGCAAGTGCGCAGCAACGCTGTCCTGCGTTACGGTTGTTTGCTCACCAGAGCGCAGATCTTTCACCACCACTTCGCCAGCAGCCACTTCGGACTCGCCCAGCACCAGTGCGATAGTTGCGCCCCACTTGTCGGCACGGGCAAACTGCTTTTTGAAGTTGCCACCACCGTGGTTGGTCATCAGCTTAACGCCCGGCAGCGCATCGCGCAGACGTTCGGCAAACTGCATTGCTGCAGACTGCGTATCCGCACCTGAAGCCACCAGGTATATATCGACAACAGATTCTGCTTTAAATTCCGGATTAACTGCCTGAACCAGCAAAACAAGTCGCTCAAGACCCATCGCGAAGCCGACCGCAGGGGCGGCACGACCACCGAGCTGTTCAACCAGACCGTCATAACGACCGCCTGCACAGACAGTACCCTGCGATCCGAGGCTGGTGGTGACCCACTCAAACACCGTGCGGTTGTAGTAATCCAGACCGCGCACCAGACGCTGGTTCACGGTATAGGCAATACCTGCATCTTCCAGTAGTTTGCACAGGCCAGCGAAATGCTCGCGGGAATCTTCATCCAGATAGTCACCCAGCGCCGGGGCATCGTTCAGCAGGGCCTGCACTTCCGGGTTCTTGGAATCCAGAACGCGCAGCGGGTTGCTGTACATGCGGCGCTGACAGTCTTCATCCAGCTTATCTTTGTGCTGTTCCAGGAACGCGACGAGCGCATCACGGTAGTTCGCACGCGCTTCGAGGGAACCGATAGAGTTCAGCTCCAGCGCAACGTGCTGGGAGATCCCCAGCTCACGCCACCAGCGCGCGGTGAGCATGATGAGCTCGGCGTCGATGTCTGGCCCTTGCAGACCAAAAACTTCAACACCCAGCTGATTAAACTGACGGTAGCGGCCTTTTTGCGGACGTTCGTGGCGGAACATCGGGCCGATATACCACAGGCGCTGCTCCTGATTGTACAGGAGACCATGTTCGATGCCGGCGCGTACGCAGCCCGCTGTACCTTCCGGGCGCAGAGTCAGGCTATCGCCGTTGCGGTCCTCAAAGGTATACATCTCTTTTTCAACGACGTCGGTCACTTCGCCGATCGCACGTTTAAATAACGGGGTCTGCTCTACAATCGGCAAACGGATTTCGCTGTAACCGTAGCTGCCGAGCACCTGTTTCAGTGTGCCTTCAATGCGCTGCCAGATGGCGGTTTCGCCAGGCAGATAATCGTTCATGCCGCGGATGGCTTGAATGTTTTTTGCCACGTTTATTCTCTTTCTATATACAAAAAAGAACCCGAAGATTCATTAATCCAGGGTTCAATCATACATGGGAAGCCTTTGGCTTCCCATCACGTTATTTTTCAACTTGCTGAATGCTGATGCGCTGGGCTTCATCCAGCATTGTCGCTTTCGCGCGGATACGGGCTTCCAGCTGATCGATCATGTCGTTGTTATCCAGACGATCTTTACGCACACCATCTTCATAAAGGCCGCTTTTCTTGTTGCCGCCGGTCACACCGAGCGTTGACACCAGCGCTTCACCCGGACCGTTCACGACACAGCCGATAATGGAGACATCCATCGGCGTGATCAGATCTTCCAGACGTTGCTCCAGAGCGTTGACCGTACCAATCACGTCAAACTCCTGACGCGAACAGGTTGGACAGGCAATGAAGTTGATCCCGCGCGCGCGAATGCGCAGGGATTTCAGAATGTCGAAACCGACTTTGATCTCTTCAACCGGATCCGCCGCCAGGGAAACACGCAGGGTGTCGCCGATCCCTTCGGAAAGCAGCAGACCAAGGCCGATCGCCGATTTCACAGAACCACTGCGCAACCCGCCCGCTTCGGTGATCCCGAGGTGCAGAGGCTGCTCGATCTGCTTCGCCAGCAGACGATAAGATTCCACGGCGAGGAACACATCAGAGGCTTTTACGCTGACTTTGAACTGATCGAAGTTCAGACGGTCGAGGTGATCCACATGACGCATCGCGGATTCGAGCAGCGCCTGCGGCGTCGGTTCGCCGTATTTTTCCTGCAGATCTTTTTCCAGCGACCCGGCGTTGACGCCGATGCGGATAGGGATATTTTTGTCGCGAGCACAGTCAACAACGGATCGGATACGCTCTTCGCTGCCGATGTTACCTGGGTTGATACGCAGACAATCCACACCATATTCCGCGACTTTCAGCGCGATTCGGTAATCGAAGTGAATATCGGCAACCAGCGGAACGTTGACCTGCTGTTTGATGAGTTTGAACGCCTCAGCGGCATCCATGGTGGGCACAGAGACGCGGACGATATCCGCGCCTACGCGCTCTAATGCTTTGATTTGATTGACCGTCGCCTCAACATCCGTGGTACGGGTGTTGGTCATCGACTGGACGGCAATGGGTGCACCATCACCAATCGGCACATTCCCAACGTAAATCCGTTTAGATTTTCTACGTTGAATCGGAGCCTGGTTATGCATGAATTGTCTCCCGCGTTACTCGCCTGTTACTGTGCTGCAGATTGTTCGGCATTAACGGTAAGACGCGCAACCTGGTTAGTTCTGATAAAACGGCTCAGATCGACAGGTTTTCCTTGATACTGGATCTGTACCGCTGCCGGAGCACCGATTTTAAGCTTATACGGCGCCTGACCCGTTAGATTTAATGTGCCATCTTTACGCTGCAGGCCGCTGAACAGCTTTTTGCCTGTCGCGTCAGTCACTTCCAGCCAGCAGTCGGCAGAGAAGTTCATCACCAGCGCGTTTGGATCGGCTGCAGTGGTGCCCGCGACGCCCGCCTGGTCAGTCGGCAGGGGTTGAGCAGTGTTAGCCGTAGCAGCTGGTGTGGTCGTTGCCGCCGGAGCGGTGTCCACATTCGCCTGAGAAGGCGCAACAACGGCGTTTTGCGCCGTCGTTTGATCCGGAGTGGTCACCGGCGCTGGCGTTTGGGTAGGTTCAACAGCCTGAGAATCGGTAGCCGCTGTTTGCGGCTCGCCAGAGGTGGTGCTGCTGTCGGTGTTTAACGGCACGCTTTGCGCGCCGTCGTTGCCGGAATTGTTAAGCTCTGCAGATGACTGATCGGCCATGGTGGTGATCTCTTCCTGCTGCGCTTTGTGGTTTTGCCACCACCATGCGCCCGTCAGACCAATCACCACAAACAGCACCAGCCAGGTAAAACTCATCAGCCAGCCATCACGTTTTTTACGACGTTTGCCCAGAGAGAAGGTCTGCATCGGCGCGACTTTCGCCGCACGTACCGGTGCCTGTTTTTCCATCATTGGCAACAGTTCTTCTTCAGGGATATGCACCAGTTTTGCATAAGAGCGGATGTAACCACGCAGAAACGTTGAAGCGAGATCGGCCGGAGCCTTATCTTCTTCAATATCGCGAACCGTGGAAACCTTCAGGCATAAGCGTTCTGCAACAGCTTGCTGGCTGAGTCCGAGTTGTTCACGGGCGTTGCGAAGACGAACGCCGGTGGAGAGTGCTTCATTTTGGTCGTGAGTGGCTTCAGTATTCATTCGCTACAACTACTTACTGGTACGTGTAAATTAGGGTTCAGGCGCCGGTGAGTCACAATGCCACCCGCACCGCGAAACTTCTGGTCATTTAACCTTAGACAGACAGTTAGTATAAGACGGTCCGGCCTTAGTTGACAGTGAAGCGCTTCTCATGAGGCTAAACTGTTGTTGCGACGTTACATACTGCCTTAAAGTCGTCTGAAACGCACCGTAATTATTCAGCAATCACAATCTGGCTGACTGAATATTCAGTAAGCTAATGCGTCACGACGTAAATCTGCACCGTGACGCATAATAATCACACAGCTTTGACGTCAATCGCCTCACCCTGCATGCGCTTACGCAGCGTACGCTTGGTGCGGTCAATCACATCGCCGGCCAGCTGACCGCAGGCGGCATCGATATCATCACCACGGGTTTTACGCACGATGGTGGTGAAACCGTACTCCATCAGAACCTTGGAGAAACGGTCGATACGGCTGTTGGAGCTGCGACCATAAGGCGCACCCGGGAACGGGTTCCACGGGATCAGGTTAATCTTGCACGGTGTGTCTTTCAGCAGTTCAGCCAGCTGATGCGCATGATCGGTTTCGTCATTCACATGATCCAGCATCACGTACTCGATGGTCACACGGCCCTGATTGGCGTTGGACTTCTCGAGGTAGCGACGCACGCCGGCGAGGAAGGTTTCGATATTGTACTTTTTGTTGATCGGTACAATTTCGTCACGAATTTCGTCGTTCGGCGCATGCAAGGAGATCGCCAGCGCCACGTCAATCATGTCACCCAGTTTATCCAGCGCTGGGACAACGCCAGAGGTGGAGAGGGTCACGCGACGTTTGGACAAGCCGAAACCGAAGTCATCGAGCATGATTTCCATCGCCGGAACGACGTTGGTCAGGTTCAGCAGCGGCTCGCCCATGCCCATCATCACCACGTTGGTAATTGGACGCGTACCGGTGACTTTTGCCGCGCCGACGATTTTCGCCGCGCGCCAGACCTGGCCGATAATTTCGGACACACGCAGGTTACGGTTAAAGCCCTGCTGCGCCGTTGAGCAGAATTTGCACTCCAGCGCACAGCCAACCTGAGAAGAGACGCACAGCGTGGCGCGGTCTTCTTCGGGGATGTACACCGTCTCAACGCGCTGATCGCCTACCGCAATCGCCCATTTGATCGTGCCGTCCGAAGAGCGCTGCTCTTCCACCACTTCCGGTGCGCGGATTTCAGCCACTTCTTTCAGTTTGGTACGCAGCACTTTGTTGATGTCCGTCATGTCATCAAAGTTGTCGCTGCAATAGTGGTACATCCATTTCATCACCTGGTCGGCACGAAACGGCTTCTCGCCCATCTCTTTGAAAAACTCGCGCATCTGCTGACGGTTCAGATCCAGCAGGTTAATTTTTCCATTTTTAGTAGGAACCGCGGCAATGGCGACTTCAGAGGTGTTAACTAGTTCAGACATAATATTTTCCGGCCTCGTTGTTACACGTTATGGCCCGTGGAGGGTTGAAAAGAAACGCCCCGGTAGGCTGTCTGCTCTTCCGGGGCGTTGCATTGTACAAAGTCTGGCGCAGGGATGCCACGTTTGCACGCGGCATTTACGAAATTTATACCCTTCCCTGAGGAATTAACGGGTACGTGCGCACACTTCGCCTTCTGCGAAGAAGTAAGCGATTTCGCGCGCAGCAGATTCAACAGAGTCGGAACCGTGGGTGCCGTTCTCGGTGAAGCTGTCCGCGTAGTCAGCACGCAGAGTGCCAGCCAGTGCGTTAGCCGGGTTAGTTGCGCCCATCAGATCGCGGTGACGCTGTACTGCGTTTTCGCTTTCCAGCACGGAAACCACGATTGGACCGGAAGTCATGAACTCAACCAGGCCGTCGAAGAAAGGTTTGCCGTCGTGCTCAGCGTAGAAACCGCGAGCCTGTTCAACGGTCAGATGCAGCATTTTGGTGCCAACGATTTTGAACCCTGCAGATTCAAAGCGAGCAAAGATGCTGCCAATAACGTTTTTTGCCACCGCGTTTGGTTTGATGATGGAAAAAGTACGTTCAATAGCCATGATAACCTCTGTGTTATGTTCTGTTGTTTTGCATACGTCTGTATAGATGGCGCGGATTATAGAGAGCAAAAACGCCATTGCCTATGGTTCGAAGTAACATTTTTTTAAAATAAGACGAGTTTTAGCAACAGGTCACATCTCAGACGGACGTTTCGCTACTGGAGGGTGAAATTCACCGTGGCGACTTGCCCCGTCTCATCCAATACCAGTAACTGATAATCCCCTGCTTTATCAAGCTGTAAAGTGTAAGCACGTCCTTTAACATTGAGAGGTTCCCCGTTCAGGAACCACCAGCGCTGGCTATCGCTGCCGATGGCCTGTAACGGAAGCGAAACGCGTGACTCACCGGGCAGGCGTTTTATCAACGCCCCTTCACGCACACCGGACAGCATCAGCGGCGCGGGGGAATCTTGCGACAGCGGCGGACAAACAGCCGACGACGCCGGGATGCGCGCGGCTCTGCGCTCAGACGCAGGCAGCCAGGGTTCAAGCGGTAGCGGCCAGACGTCGAGGATTTTCTCCTGCGCACCAGGGCAATCGGCTTCGACGCGTTTGCCTTCGCTATCCAGCCAGACCGGGAATCGAATCCCGCGAATCCCCTCTTGCTCCGGCAATAACAGGGTTGGCGGCTGGCTCCCGTCGAGCAGCCAGGTCGCCAAACGACGGCGGCAGTTCTCGCTCCCTTCCGGCAGGGATTGCCCACCCGGCCAGCAGATCACCCCACGGCTGACCGAGGCCGGTCGCGGATCGCGCGGTAAACGCCCCTCGTCGACCGTCGAATTTGACTGGAGCATATTGTTTACCTGGTTCAGCAGCGGCACGGCGCTGGCGAAACCAAACTGCCCGGCAACCGGCGTTCCGTCCGGGCGCCCGGTCCAGATGCCAATGATGTAGCGCGCATTGAGCCCGATCGCCCAGGCGTCGCGATAACCGTAGCTGGTCCCGGTTTTCCACGCCAGCGGAGCAACCTGCGGCAGTGCGCCATCCGGCAGCGGCTGTGCTTCGTTGCCTAAAATTCGGCGAATGATCCACGCCGACCCCGGCGAAAGAAGCGGGCGCTCGATGAGCGGATCGCCCGGCTGTACGCGCAGCTGCCCCGCTTTACCCTGACGGGCAAAGGCGCTGTAGGCTGCGGTGATATCGGCCAGCCGCGCCCCCGCCCCGCCGAGGATCAGCGACAAGTTCGGCTGCGCGCCAGCCGGAAGGATCAGACGTAATCCGACGTTGCTTAACATCCCGGTGAAACGTTTAGGACCGTAGGCCTCCAGCACCTGCACGGCAGGCAGATTCAGGGAGCGCACCAGGGCTTCGCTCATACTCACAGGGCCGTGGAATCCGCTGTCGAAGTTGCCCGGCCGATAGTCACCCGTGCGGCGGGGAACATCCTGCAATAACGAGGCGGGATGGATCAGGCCATCGTCCAGCGCCATGCCATAGACAAAAGGTTTGAGCACCGATCCCGGCGATCGGATCGCGCTCACCATATCGACGTGGCTAAACCGGCTGTCGTCACTGATGTCCACCGATCCCACCCAGCCGCGCACTTTCATGGTGGTATGATCGACCACGATCATCGCCAGAGAACTGCGCGGCGGCAGGCGACTTTTCCAGTTCATCGCCAGCTCTTCGAGCTGTCGTTGCAACGAGGCATCCAGCGTGGTGACAATTTTGTTGTCACGGCTTTTACCGAGCATCATGCGGGAGAACAGCGGCGCCAGCTGCGGCATTTGCCGCGGGGCCAGCCAGACCGGCTCCTGACGCGACTCTTTCACCTGCTGCGCGCTCCAGACGCCCTGCGTCACCATGCGTTCGAGCACTTTGTTGCGTGCGGCTTCCGCGCGATCCGGCCAGCGGTCCGGCCGCAGACGGCTCGGCGCCTGCGGGAGTACCGCCAGCAGCGCGGCTTCGGAGTAGCTTAACTGCGCCGGTGATTTCCCAAGATAGGCCCAACTGGCCGCCCCGACGCCCTGCAAGGTTCCGCCAAAGGGGGCGCGGTTGAGGTAGAGGGTGAGAATATCGCGTTTGGAAAGATGCCACTCCAGCTGCATCGCCCGCCAGAGCTGGCGCACTTTACCGCCAAAGGTACGCGGATGCGGATCGAGCAGTCGCGCCACCTGCATGGTAAGCGTACTGCCGCCCGAGACCACTTTGCCGGAGCTTAAATCCTGCCAGGCTGCGCGCAATACGGAGAACGGATTGACGCCCGGATGATCCCAGAACCAGCGATCTTCATACTGGATCAGGGCATCGAGATAGCGAGGCGAAACCTCTTCGATGGTAACCGGATAGCGCCAGATCCCGTCGCTGTCGGCAAACCGCCACAGCGGCGTACCTTTTTCATCGACCACCACGCGCGCCGGATTGACCTCTTTCAAAGGCAATGGCCACAGGCGATCGGCGACGACAATCAGCCCCCATAAAACGAGAATCGCTCCCGCCAGCCACAGCCAACGGGAGCGAATGAGTCGGGATAATCTCACCTTACGGAACGACAATCAGCGGGCCGCTGGCGGCACCCGTTGCCCGCCACTGGGGAACATACATGGATTCTACCATCGGCACCGGCACCTCGTAGGTTCCCGGCGTCACAGCACGCGCCAGGTACACCAGCGTTACCGGCTGGCCTTCGTTCACCGGAACCGCCGCGACAAAGCGATCGTCGCGGAACTCCATGTGCTGAATATCGGCCTGTTGCATCTGATTGAGCAGGTTCTGCACTTCGCTGCCGCTGTCCTGAAGGCTGGCGCTGCTGCTGGCGAGATTCTGGTTTTCCAGCTCAAGCCCTGCCGGGAGCAGATCAACCACCAGCGCATCCGGTACGTTTTGATTGGCCTTCACTTCCAGCCAGACCAGTACCAGCTCACCGCTCTTCAGGGAAGAGAGGGATTTGGTGCTGCCGTCGGTCGCCAGAATATGGCGCTCGATTTGCAGAACGTTGGACGAGGGTTGCGGTGCATATTCCGGATAACCGGTGCTATCGAGGCGCACCCACAGCGGCGTGGTACCGCTGTTGGTTACCTGCAGCGTGCCCAGCTGATCGCCAGTCACATTTTGCACCTGAGACTTGTCGCTGCTCAGCGCTTTGTCAGAAAGACTGGTGGTCGCCTGCCAGGCACCGGAGATCGTCTGGAGCGAACGTCCGGCAAGGAACAGGGCATTACTTTCCTGAGTCGAGAGCCAGCGCTGGCTGAACGCCTGCTGAGAGAGCGTATTCAGCAGCGTGTTTTGCGCGTCCGGCAGCAGCTTGTACTCTTCCAGCAGGGAGAGCATCAGGGCGTTATCGCGCAACTGGCTGCCGTAATCCGCCATCCAGTTTTTGCTGTCGCTGCGCGGGGTTTTCATCGCCAGATCCAGCGCCTGCTGGCTGCGTGGCGCATCGCCCATCAGTTTCAATGCCATCCCGAGCTGCATCAGAGGCAGGCCCGAACCGGTCTGCGCACGACGCTCCCAGATTTCACGCAGTGCGCCGAGCGGTGCTTTTTGCTGGCGCGCCAGCACCAGTGCGGCATACGCCTGTACGGCAAATTTACTCGCCTGCGTGTCATCGCTGTAGCGAATAGACATCATGCCTGGATCCTGCAGATAGCGCAGCAGGCGGCTGTTTGCATTGTTCACCGCGTCGGCTGGCACGCTGTAACCCTGCTCACCCGCACGGACCAGGAAGTCGGTAACGTAGGCCGTCAGCCAGTACTCTTCCGGACCATTTTTATCCCACAGGGCAAAACCGCCGTCATCGCGTTGCATCTGCAGCAAGCGGGAGATCCCGATATCAATTGCCGCGCGACGTTTGTCATCCGTATCACCTTTGATGCCGAGCGCGGTCAGCTGTGCGGCGTTGGTGTAGAGCGACGGGAACAGGCCGCTGGCGGTTTGTTCCAGACAGCCATACGGATACGCCTGCAGTTCGCGGATATAGCGCGCCAGATTGAGCGGCGGTTTACCGCTGAGCAGCAGTTGCCCTTGCAGCGTGGCCGGAGAGAACCCGGTGATATGCTGCGCCGGAGCCGTCCAGCTTTCGCCAGGGTTTAGCATCGCGCCGGTATTGACCGTCTGCGCCGGGAATGCCGGACGCACGCCGATTTTCCAGCTCTTCTGCTGCGGCGCGAAGGTTTCGCCCGGCAGCTGAAGGCCGGTCACCTGAGCCGTAATTTCACCGTCGCCGTAGCCTTCCAGCGCACGCACTGGAATGAACAGTGTGGTACGCACGCCCGGATCCAGTTGAACAGGCTGCGGCTGTGCGCCTTCGAGCGACATTAAGCCCGACGCGGTGAGCGCGACATTCAGCGTCTGCGGTTTGTCGGTCAGGTTGGTCAGATCCAGCGTCAGCCTGGTGGCATCACCGCTTGCCAGGAAGCGCGGCGTATTCAGCTCAGTAATCACCGGCGCGGCGACAATCACTTTGCCTTCGTTACTGCCAAAATCATCCTCGGTCCAGGCCTGGGCCATGACACGCAGCTCACCGTTGAAATCGCCAATCGGTAAGCTGATCGTCCCTTCACCGTTCGCATCCAGTGCCAAAGGCTGCGCCTGTTGAGCGATAATGGTGACGTGATTCACCGGCGGTTTACCGCCGCGTTTCAGCTCATCGCCATCACCACCGAAGCGCAGCGCCGCCATACGACCCTGTCCTTCGATGACCTGACCGTAGATATCATAGATGTCTGCGCCATAGCGTTTCTGACCGAAGAAAGCCTGCCACGGATCGGGAGTGTCGTAATCGGTGATATTCAGTACGCCGCTGTCCACCGCAGAAACCAGGACGTTCACTTTCTGCGGCACAATGCCCTCTTTCACGCTGGCTTTCACTTTCACCGACAGCGTCTGATTAGGGCGCATTTTCTGCGGAGTATCGAGGGCAATATTCAGACGACGGTTTTCGTCGCCCATCGGCAGATGCAGCAGACCGACGGCGCGTTTAGGCGTCGCTGATTTAGATTTATCTCCCGGACGTACCACCAGCGTGCTGAGATACAGATCGTGACGCTTCCAGGCTTTGTCGACTGGAATAGCCATATCCAGGCCATTGGCCGGAACGTCGATCTCTTTCCACCACAGTGGGCCTTCGCTGGATTCGATCATCGCGTAGCCTTTACCTGCGGCAGGTGCGGCGATGTGCAGTTTTATGGTGTCGCCTGGCTGGTAGGATGGTTTATCCAGTTTCAGCATCACCCGGTCCGGGCGCGCCGCGCCGGTGCCGTCGCTGTTATCCTGCCAGCTGTAACCCGCCCAGAAGCGCACGCTGCTGACCATCTCGTCAGGCGCTTTGACCTCCAGACGGTAAGAACCCCACTCCACCGGGAAGGTGACTTTGCCGGTTTCATCGGCCTTGAGCGTCAGTTCCTGCTCGCCCTCCACCAGATCTTTTTGATCGAACTGAGACAGCCAGCCGTCGCTTTCCGACCAGTTCCAGTAGTAGTCGCGACGCTCGCGGATCAGGCGAACCTGAAGATCCGAGACCGCTTTTTTGGCCCCGCTGGCATCGGCATAGACAATGTCAAAACTGGCGTTGCCGTTTTCATCGACAATCGGCTGGTTCACCGTGGTGTCGGTGCGATAGTCATACACCGCTTTGCTGGCAAACTGCGGACGAATGCCTGGCAGCGTATCGGCCGGCCAAATAGCTTGCTCCGCGCGGCGGGTGATCGGACGACCGCCCGACTCAAGCAGGCTGGCCTGGAGGATCAGCTGCAGCGGCGAGTGGGTCTCTTTCCACTGGCTTTCCGTCGAGACCTGGCCGCGCCCCTGATCGTTCAGGGTGAGCTGGACTTCATCCAGACTGCGGCTGAGGTTCTCTTCAGCGATATCACCAAACTGGAAGCCCGGTAACGCACTCACCGCCTCGCGCAGCGGACGCAGGAAAAGTTGCCCCTGCAGGCTGTTGCCGTTAGCCGGTGCGCCGTACAGGTAGTAGCCGACAACATCGAAATTGACTTCATCCTGGGTCGAAACGGGGGTTTTCTGACCGGTCAGATTCAGCGCCATGCGCTCAGGCATGAAATCTTCGACGTGGAAATCCCACAGTCGCTGCTGGTTGTCGCCGGTGTTGGCGCGAACGTGCCACATCCCCGTTTGCGCGCCGCTATCCAGCGGATAGTTAAAGCGATAGAGACCGTTTTCCGGCTGGGCCACCACCGTGCGCGCTACCTGTCCATCCGGACGCAGCACTTCGAGTTTGACGGGCTGGTCCGGGAGCGGTTTGCCGTCGCTGTCGCGCAGCAAACCGTTGAGGATCACCGTCTCACCCGGACGATAGAGATCGCGCGGGCCGAACATGAAGAATTGCTTGCTGTAACCTGGCTCACCGGCGATATCAAATTCCGCCAGGTCGAGCGCCGGGAGTTTGAGATCCAGAAGCGTCGTCTGGCCGTCTTTGCGGGCCAGAATCAGCGCTGCCTCTTTGTCGGTTTCGAGCTTCGCATGGCCGTCAGCATCACTGGTGCCCTGCGCCAGCGTCTGGCCTTTATCGTTGAGCAACAGGACTTCAACGCCGGACTGCGCCGCGCCGTTTTCCAGGCTCTGAGTGAAAATATCGAGACGATTGTGATAGCGGTGCGCGGATAAACCGACGTCACTGAGCGTAAAGAGCGTGGCGGCGTTGCTGTAGTTGTAATGCCCCGCCTGATTCATCACCGCGATGTAAACGCCGGACTGTTGCAGCGGTTTGATATCGCGCAGCGGCAGCAGCAGCTTTTCACGGGTGTTACGCGCCGGATTGAGATCGAATCGTCCGGTGTAAACCAGCTCAGCCATCTTCAGAAGATTGTCAGATTCCCAGTTGGTCAGGGAGTTACGGTACTCCCACTGGCTGACGAATGAGGCCAGCGATTCGGGCTTCACGCGGTAGAAGTTCACATCCACGTTGTTGACGTTAAGCGCCATCACCGGCAGGCCTTCGACAACCTTGCCCGGCAGGAGCGAGCCGCGGCTGGCAAAGCCGACGGTCGGTTCGATATCCCGCGTGGTGATCGCTTTTTCGTAATCAATGCCGAAGGTGGCTTTGTTAAGCGCCTGCAAGTCACGCTCAACGGTGACCACCAGATTGCGGTTCGGCTCCAGATGGCGCAGACGCAGCTCTTTCAGATTGGGAGCCAGTTCCCATGCACCATCCACTTTGCCGCTCTTTTTATCGACGACGTGAACCGTGCGGGCGAAATCCTGTTCGGGATTTAGCGGGACGGAGAAAGTCAGAACCAGGGTAGATGCGCCATCGAGCTGCACTTCGGAAGCATCGAGCAGCGTCAGGGCTTTGCCTGCACTTTGCGAAGCCAGCTTCGCGAGCTTTTCAGCATCCGGTTTTTCAGGCGTTTTCGGTGTGGGCGCGGAAGCGGCTGGTGCAGCCGCCTGAGGTTTATCGTCGTTGTTATCGCAACCGACGAGCGTAAACGTGGTAAGTAGCGCGAGAGAGAGCGCAGCTAAGCGAAACGGTGTCATCCTTTATCCCTGGTCCGTGGAGCCTGTTAGTCGTCGTCCGACTAAGTATTATCCGCAAGTTTCACTAATACAAAAGTCCAATTTTAGAATCTGGAAAGCGCCTCGCACATTGCTCGCGGAAAACGCGCGGCAGCCACCGGGATCACAGTGTCGAAGGTTACATGTTACCTTTCGCGTCATTTGTTTTTAAAACAATAAGATAGCTGGATAAGTTGACGCGCCACCTGCTAGCTTAATACTCAGACGCACCCTGAGTGCGCGGTTCACTTAGAGAGATAGCCATGAAACGAGCCGTGAACGCCCTACAAAATTTCGGAAAATCATTGTACGGACCGGTACTTATCTTACCGATTGTCGGGCTGTTTATCGCCTTCGGCAACGTATTGGGTAACGGTAATCTTGCCGAGTATGTGCCGTTTCTCGGCCATCCTCTGATTCAACACACAGGACAGCTGATTGCTAAATCGGCGGTCTCGGTGCTTGTGAATCTGGCGCTGGTCTTTGCGGTCGGCATTCCCATTGGCCTCGCCACGCGTGACAAAGGTTACGCGGCGCTGATAGGCCTGGTGACCTTTGTAGTGTTTATCAATGCCATGAATGTGACGCTCCAGTTGCAAGGGCATCTGGCCCCCGCCGATCAGATGAAAGCCGCCGGGCAGAGTATGGTATTAGGCGTTCAGGTGCTGGAGATGGGCGTGTTCGCCGGGATCCTCACCGGTGCTCTGTCGGGATACCTGTACAACAAATACTCCGGCGTACAGTTTAACGGCGCGATGGCGATCTACTCCGGGCACTGCTTCGTGGCCATTGTGATGCTGCCGGTGTCGATGGTCCTCGGCGTGGTGATGAGCGAGCTGTGGCCTTTTGCCCAGCACGGGATCAGCGCCATGGCGCTTGCCATTAAAGGTTCGGGTCCGTTTGGCGTCGCAATTTACGGTTTCCTGGAGCGCATTCTGGTGCCAACGGGTCTGCATCACCTGGTTTATACCCCGTTCCTGTATACGGAGCTGGGCGGGACGCAGGAGGTGTGCGGCACCGTCTATCAGGGCGCGCGGAATATCTACTTCGCCGAAATGGCCTGCCCGGAAGTGAAACAGCTCAGCAGCACGGTGGTGTGGGATGCGCGTGGGATCAGCAAGATGTTCGGTCTCCCCGCCGCGGCGCTGGCGATGTACGTCACTGCCCGACCGGAGCGTAAAGCGCTGGCGAAAGCCATTCTGATCCCGGCGGCGCTGACCTCGCTGCTGGTCGGCGTGACCGAACCACTGGAGTTCTCCTTCCTCTTCGTCGCCCCGCTGCTGTTTGTGGTTCACGCGGTGCTGACCGGTCTCGGCATGATGCTGTTCTACCTGTTGGGCGTCCACGCCATCGGTGCCAACGGCATTATCGATTTCATTCTCTACAACCTGCCGCTG
Source organism: Lelliottia sp. EB106-05-01-XG201 (assembly GCF_058791735.1). Lineage (NCBI taxonomy): Bacteria > Pseudomonadati > Pseudomonadota > Gammaproteobacteria > Enterobacterales > Enterobacteriaceae > Lelliottia > Lelliottia sp. EB106-05-01-XG201. The sequence continues at coordinate 1,313,171 of NZ_JBYTDV010000001.1, read as the reverse complement.
GGCACGGAGAAGTCGAACTGGCCGATGTACATCGTGGTCGGGATGATCATGTTCGCCCTCTACTTCATCGTGTTCCGCTTCCTGATCCTGCGCTTCAACATGAAAACGCCGGGCCGTGAGGATGACGAACAGGAAACCCGTCTGTACAGCAAGCAAGAGTATCAGGCGAAAGGCAGCAACGACGGACTGGGCGAGTCCATCGTGGTCGGTCTCGGCGGGCGAGCAAATATTGAAGTGGTGGATAACTGCTACACCCGACTGCGCGTCACCGTCAAAGATGTCGACATCATCGACGAGCCACGCCTCAAGGCGACGGGCGCGAAAGGCATTATCAAGCAAGGTAACAACGTTCAGGTGGTCTACGGGCTGCACGTCAAAAAAATGCGAGAAGCCGTTGAGACGTTTCTCTGAAGGAGCCAAACATGTTTAAACCTCCCTTTATTCTCTCCATTGCCGGTGGCGGCAGCACCTACACGCCGGGCATTGTGAAAAGCCTGATGGTCCAGCTGCAGGATTTCCCGCTGGCGGAAATTCGCCTGTACGACATCGACGCCGCGCGCCAGGACACCATTGCGCCAGTGGTCGAAAAAGTGATTCGCGACCACAGTCAGAGCATCAAATTTACCGTTACCCACGACCCGGAAGTGGCTTTCAGCGGGGCACACTTTGTCTTCGCTCAGATGCGCGTCGGGCAGTACAAAATGCGCGAGCAGGATGAGAAGATCCCCCTGCGCCACGGCGTGGTCGGCCAGGAAACCTGCGGCCCCGGCGGGCTGGCCTATGGTCTGCGCACGATTTTGCCGATGGTGGAGCTGATCGATCTGGTCGAGCGTTACGCTCACGAAAAAGCCTGGATCGTGAACTACTCTAACCCGGCGGCGATTGTGGCGGAAGGCGTACGCCGCCTGCGTCCCAACGCCCGCGTGCTGAACATCTGTGATATGCCGGTGGCGGCGATGCGTAATATGGGCGCGATTCTGGGTGTGGATCGTCACAAGCTGGAAGTGGACTATTTTGGCCTCAACCACTTCGGCTGGTTTACCCGCGTACTGGTGGACGGCGTCGACAGACTGCCCGAGCTGCGCCGTCACATCGCGCAATACGGCCTGCTGACGGAAGATGCCGCCAGAACCGACCCGCAGCACTCGGACCCGTCGTGGGTAAAAACCTGGCGCAACATTAAGCCGATCATGGATAACTTCCCGGAATACCTGCCGAACCCGTATCTGCAGTATTACCTGATGCCAAACCAGATTGTGGAGCATCAGAACCCGGACTACACCCGCGCCAACGAAGTGATGAACGGGCGCGAGAAAAAGCTGTTCGCGGCGGCGGAAGAGTACAAACGTACCGGTATTCTCTCCGACGCTTTCCACGTCGGCGTGCACGGCGAGTTTATTGTCGATGTGGCGCGTTCGCTGGCGTTCAACCTGCGTCAGCGCCATCTGGTGATGGTCGAAAACCGTGGGGCGATCACCAACTTGCCGTACGACGCGGTGGTGGAAGTCCCGGCCTATATCACCTCCGAAGGGCCAGAGCCGATTCGCGTGGGCCAGGTTCCGCTGTTCCATCAGACGCTGCTCCAGCAGCAGCTCGCCTCTGAGCAACTGCTGGTGGAAGCGACCATCGAAGGCAGCTACGAAAAAGCGTTGCAGGCATTTACCCTGAACCGCACCGTGCCGACGATGGAGCATGCGAAAGCCATTCTCGATGAGATGATCGAGGCCAACCGCGACTACTGGCCTGCGCTGCAAAAAGCGTGGCAGGACGGCGAAGCGGTGAAAAAATAAGGGCTTGCTCGCGAGTTGAACGTGGTGTGCTTGTCGGTGTCAGATAAAACACCGACAATCCTTTTTTAAGGAAAAAATGGAGGCACCCATGTCCACCTCATATTTTGTCGCAGCCGACTGGCTTATCGAACACAGCGACGATCCGGAAGTGCAAATCCTCGATGCGCGCATGGCCCCGCCAGGCCAGGAGCATCGCGACGTTCCCGCGGAGTACCGCGCCGGACATCTTCCGGGCGCGGTCTTTTTTGATATCGAAGCCCTCTCCGATCACACCTCTCCCCTGCCCCACATGCTGCCGCGCCCGGAAGCTTTTGCCGTGGCAATGCGTGAGCTGGGCATCAGCCGCGATAAACACCTGGTGGTGTACGACGAGGGCAATCTGTTCTCCGCCCCGCGCGCGTGGTGGATGCTGAAAACCTTCGGCGTCGAGAATGTGTCGATTCTGGCCGGCGGACTGGCGGGCTGGCAGCGCGACGAACTGCCGCTCCAGCAGGGTGATGTTTCGCTTGCGGAAGGTGATTTTGACGCCACGCTTGACGCGAGCGTGGTGAAACGGCTGACCGACGTCCTGCTCGCCAGCCACGAGAAAACGGCGCAAATCGTCGATGCCCGCCCGGCTCCCCGCTTTAATGCTCAGGCAGACGAACCGCGTCCCGGCCTGAAACGCGGCCATATTCCTGGCGCGCTCAATGTGCCGTGGGGCGATCTGGTGTTTGAAGGCGAGCTGAAAACCACCGACGAACTGAGCGAGATTTTTGAGCGTCAGGGTGTGGATTTGCACAAACCGGTGATTGCGAGCTGCGGCTCCGGCGTCACGGCCTGCGTGGTGATTCTGGCGCTGGCAACGCTCGGCGTGACCGACGTGACGCTGTACGACGGGGCGTGGAGCGAATGGGGCGCACGGGACGATCTGCCGATCGAACCCGCTCAATAATGGATAACCGACTGGCAACGCTACTGACGCGCGGGGAGTCTCTGACCCGCGCGGAATATCGCGTCCTGGCCCATCTCACGGAGCATCCGCTGCTGGTGGGCAATATCACGGTACGCGAGCTGGCGCAGGCGACCTTCGTCTCAACGGCGACCATCATGCGCCTGTGCCAGAAGCTGGGGTTTAGCGGCTTTAGCGAGTTCATCTGGCACTGCAAACAGTTACTCACCGATACACCGCACATTGCGAGCGAGGCTCAGGATTTACCGCAGCTGCCCGCCCTGTTCAGTCAGTTTATCGCCAACTATCAGCAGACCTTTCAGTGGGTAACGGAAGATAAGCGCCGTCAGTTTGCGACGCTGCTGCGCGAGAAAGAGAGTTTCTTCCTGTACGGTGCCGGGTTTTCCTATCTGTTCGCCGAGTACCTGACCAAAAAGCTGCAGGTGCTGGGCAAAACGGCGTTTATTTCCGGACCGGGCGACAGCCGGAATATCTTTCTGAGTAACGCCGCGCGCTATCAGGTGTTTATCGCGGTGTCGCGCAGCGGCGAGACGGAGCAGGTGCTGGATAAAGCGCGGATCGCCAAAAACGTCGGCATGACGGTGATCGCCTTTACCCGCGCGTCAGCAAATACCCTGGCCGGAATGGCGGATTTGCATTTCGCGCTGTATGACGAAGCGGTGCATTTCGCCGCCGAGGCCGCAGGGGTGACGTCGTTTGAATCGAATCTGGTGCTGCTGATGGATTTGCTGTTGCTGGAAGCGACGGGGTGAGTGCTCACCCCGACCGCTTCAGATAATGCGGGTGGTTTTCAGATCGCGCAAGAAGCCGCCCCAGCGACGTTCGTAGAACGGCGTGATGTGCTCGGTAATAAAGTGGCTGATGCCCTTCTCACCTTTCACGACCTGACAGATATCAATCGGCTCGTCGCCCGGCAGGGTGTCGGTGGCCACGCTGCCAGCCGCCTGAATGATCTCCTCGATGTCACCGTCCGCTTCAATGCCGATCAGCAGAACGGGCTGTTCTTCGGCACTCTCTTTGATCGAGCAGAGAAACGCGCGTTTCACCGGCTTGATGGTTTTAAACAGCGTGGTCAGGGAGTCGATCATCTGCGCCGGGGGTTCGGCCACTTCGGAGAGCAGCAGGGTTTCGCCGCCTTCCAGCACTTCCTGCGTGCTCAGCGGGTTGCCCTCTTCGCCAATCAGATGGCTGATTTCGCGCGGGGTGAACTCTTTTCCGGTCGGGAGTTTGGCGTTGAGGAACAGGGTTTCGCCAAGCGTCATTTCAAACAGCGTGCGCACGGGCATGACCACGAACGCCTGTTCGTCTTCGACCGCCTGCTGCAGGGCTTCCAGCGAGGTGAAGAACGGGATGACGGAAGTGCCGTCGTCTTTCTCCCAGTGCAGCAGATCCAGCGCGCTGTCTTCGACAACCTGCTCGCCTTCCGCCGCGGTTCCCGGCACCCAGACGGTAGACTCCAGCAGGGTGCGGAAAAATGCCGGACGGTGGGCGGGTTCAGTCGCCGCCTGCTCCAGCAAAGTTTCTAATTCGTTTTTGGTTTCGGACATAGTTTCGTTACGTTTTTCGCCCGACGGCGCTGCGCTTGCACGGGCCTACGGGTTTTGTAGGCCGGGTAAGCGCAGCGCCACCCGGCATTAAGCCAATTATTCAGCCGTCAACAGATTCGCAATAGTACGCACACCCAGACCGGTGGCACCCGCAGACCACTGCTCGACGCCCGCTTTACGGTAGGTCGCGGAACAGTCGATGTGCAACCAGCCTTCACGATAGTTTTCAACGAAGTGGGACAGGAAACCTGCCGCAGTGCTTGCGCCCGCCGGGTAGGCTGCGCTGGCGGTGTTGTTCAGCTCGGCAAAGTTGGACGGCAGCTGGCTGCGGTGGAATTCCGCCAGCGGCAGGCGCCAGAACGGTTCGTTCTCAGCGGCGGCACTCGCCAGCAGACGCGCGGCCAGTTTGTCGTCGAAGCTGAACAGAGCGTGATAATCGTTGCCCAGGGCGGTTTTCGCCGCACCCGTCAGGGTCGCCATGTCGATGATCAGCTCTGGTTTCTGCGCGGAGGCGTCAATCAGGCCATCGGCCAGCACCAGACGGCCTTCGGCGTCGGTGTTCATCACTTCAACGTTTTTACCGTTGCGATAGCGAATGATATCGCCCAGCTTGAAGGCGTTGCCGCTCACCATGTTGTCGGCGCAGCACAGATACAGTTTCACGCGCTTGTTCAGACCGCGAGTGATAGCAAACGCCAGCGCGCCGGTGATGGTGGCTGCGCCGCCCATGTCGGATTTCATGGAGTCCATGAAGGCGCTCTGCTTCAGGCTGTAGCCGCCGGTATCAAAGGTAATGCCTTTCCCGACCAGGCACGCAAAGACCGGAGCCTGTTTATCGCCGGTTGGGTTGTAATCCAGTGCCAGCAGGACCGGTGGACGCTCGGAGCCGCGACCCACGGTGTGAATGCCCATGTAATTCTGCTCACGCAGATCTTCACCTTTGGTGATGCGATACGACATTTTGTCGCCCGCCGCTTTGCACAGCAGATCGACCGCGCGCTGCGCCAGCTGCTCAGGACCGAGCTCTTCCGCCGGGGCGTTGATGGTGTCGCGCACCCAGTCGATGATGGTCAGACGGTTTTCCAGCTCTTTCTGCGCGGCTTCATCGAGGTTTGCCCACTCGACTTTACGGGTGCCTTTCGGGCCTTTGTAGCCCGCCCAGAATGCCCAGCTGCGATCCGTGTCCCAGCCAACTCCAGCCAGCGTGACGTGCTTGATGCCCAGACCGTCAATTTTACGCGCGGCGCGCTGGATCAGGCCCAAGTCATCGGAATCGTTCAGGTGCAGGGTAATGCCGTCATTATTAATGCTGTAGGTGGCATTGTCGCCCCAGCGTGCGTCCGCAGGCTGTGTAGAGAGCGTAATTTTCATCGCTTCGGTCATTTTATTTTTCCTTATTAGCAACTAGCAAACGGGCCGCCAGAGGCAGCCCGTATGATCTTTCCACTAAACGTCTGCTTCATCTAACCAGACTAACAGAATCGCCTCCAGAATTTTTTCATTGGATGCGCTGGGATCGTCGTCAAAATCTTCCAGGTCGCAGATCCACTGATGCATATCGGTGAATCGTACGGTCTTCGGATCGAGATCCGGGTTGGCGTCGTATAGCGCCTCGCCGATTTCGCGGCTATCGGTCCACTTCAGTCCCATACTACCCCCTGTTAGTGCTCACGCGCATGGTTGATAGTGTAACGCGGGATTTCGACCACCAGGTCTTCATCGGTGACACGCGCCTGGCAGCTTAAACGGCTGTCTGGCTCCAGACCCCATGCTTTATCCAGCATGTCGTCTTCGTCTTCGGTGCTTTCCGCGAGGGAGTCGAAACCTTCACGCACGATGCAGTGGCAGGTGGTGCAGGCACAGGATTTTTCACAGGCGTGTTCCACTTCGATACCGCCCCGCAGGGCAACGTCGAGGATAGTTTCGCCGGTCTCAGCTTCCAGAACTGCGCCATCCGGACAGAGGTCCGCATGAGGCAGAAAAACAATCTTTGGCATATTAAACCTCGTCCACGGACTGGCCTTTCAGCGCGGTACGGACAGACTGGTCCATACGGCGTGCGGCGAAATCCTGGGTTTGCTTATCAACGTTTTTAATCGCTTGTTCTATTGCGTCAGCGTCATCGCCTTCGGCCACGGCGCGTAACTGCGCAACGGCCTCGTCAATCACCTGGCGCTCTGCGGCGCTTAGCAGCGCGGCATCAGCAGTGAGTGCGCCTTCCAGACTTTCCAGCACGCGCGCGGCTTCGACTTTCTGCTCCGCCAGCATACGTGCCTTCACATCCTGTTCGGCATAGCTCATTGAATCCTGAATCATGGAGGCGATTTCGCCATCGGTCAGACCGTAGGACGGTTTCACCTGGATAGAAGACTCCACGCCGGTCGATTTTTCCATCGCCGTGACGCTCAGCAGGCCGTCTGCATCCACCTGGAAGGTGACGCGAATATGCGCTCCGCCAGCAGGCAGCGCCGGGATACCGCGCAGCGCGAAACGCGCCAGCGAGCGGCAATCCTGAACCAGCTCGCGCTCACCCTGCATTACGTGGATGGACATCGCCGTCTGACCGTCTTTGAAAGTGGTGAACTCCTGCGCGCGCGCCACCGGAATGGTGGTGTTACGCGGGATCACTTTCTCGACCAGGCCGCCCATGGTTTCCAGCCCTAAAGAGAGCGGAATCACATCGAGCAGCAGCATTTCGCTGTCCGGCTTATTGCCGACCAGAATGTCCGCCTGAATCGCGGCGCCAATCGCCACCACTTTATCCGGGTCGATGGAGGTGAGCGGCGTGCGGCCAAAGAACTCGCCGACGCGTTCACGCACCAATGGTACGCGGGTTGAACCGCCCACCATCACCACTTCCAGCACCTCGCTGGCTTCGACGTTAGCGTCTTTCAGCGCGCGACGGCAGGCCAGCAGGGTACGTTTTACCAGCGCGGCAATCAGTTCGTTGAACTGCTCGCGGGTGATTTCCCCGCTCCAGCCCGCCACGTTAACGGTGACAGACTGCGCGTCGCTGAGCGCGATTTTGGCGTCGATAGCGGCGTCGAGCAGCTCACGCTGCACGCGGACGTCGCTGCGATCGGCAATGCCCGCCTGCTCGCGAATGTAATCCGCCAGCAGATGGTCGAAGTCGTCGCCGCCGAGGGCAGAATCGCCACCGGTCGCCAGCACTTCGAACACACCGCGGCTGAGGCGCAGAATGGAGATATCAAAGGTGCCGCCACCGAGATCGTAAACGGCAATCACCCCTTCCTGACCGGAGTCGAGGCCGTAGGCAATCGCCGCAGCGGTCGGTTCGTTGAGCAGGCGCAGCACATGCAGCCCAGCCAGACGCGCGGCGTCTTTGGTGCCCTGACGCTGAGCGTCGTCAAAATAGGCCGGAACGGTAATTACTACGCCGTCGAGTTCGCCTTCCAGCGTGGCGGTCGCACGGGCGGCCAGCGCTTTCAGAATGTCAGCAGAGACGCGAATCGGGTTGAGTAAACCGGCATCGGTTGCGATCATCGGCAGGCCATTTTCACTGGCCTGCAGCTGATACGGCAGGTGCGGGTAACGTGTCTGGATATCGACCAGCGAGCGGCCCATCATGCGTTTTACCGAGCTGATGGTATTGGCGGGGTCTTTCGCGGCATTGGCGCGCGCGTCGTATCCCACGGAGTGGCCATGCTGCTTGTAGTAAACCACGGAAGGCAGCAGGTGACGCCCTTCGGCGTCTGCCAGGGTTTCGGCCTGGCCGCTGCGCACGGTCGCGACGAGAGAATTGGTGGTACCTAAATCAATGCCCACCGCCAGACGACGCTGGTGCGGTGCGGCGCTCAGACCAGGCTCACTAATTTGTAATAAGGCCATGTTAAGCTTCCAAAATCAGAAATCGAGCAGCTTTTCTTCGAGTTGTTCAGCACTGCTTCGCAGTTTATCGAGAAAACGCAGCTTGCGTACAGTGTCCGCCGCCACGTCCCACGTCTCGTTATTCAGTTGTTCAACCATCTGCTGATGGCGGGTATCGAACATCGCTTTCACCCGTTTGATGAAGCTTTCAAGACGGACTTCGTCTTTCGCCTGTTCGATCTCATCCAGCTCTTCGCGAAGCTCCAACTGTTCCATCAGGAAAGCCGTGTCGCGGACGGTGTGTTGCTCACTCGCCAGATCAAAACCGTGGAGTGAAAGCAGATATTCTGCGCGCGAGAGCGGGCTGCGCAGGGTTTGCCACGCCTGGTTGATGGTGGCCGACTGCGAAACCGCAGCCAGTTGCTCCGCCGGTGACCCGCTGGCAAATTTATCCGGATGGAATTGACGTTGCAGATCCTGGAAACGAACCGTCAGGGCCTGGATATCGATCGGGTACTGGGCGGGCAACCCAAAGAGGGTGAAGTAATCCATAACAATCTCAGGGTTAGCCAGTTAGAACAAACCCCACACGTAGCCAGGCCACGGTGGGGTTTCGGTTAACGCGCAGTTAAACGTGGAAGCTTTCGCCGCAACCGCACTCGTCTTTTACGTTCGGATTGGTGAATTTAAAGCCTTCGTTCAGGCCTTCTTTCACAAAATCCAGCTGAGTGCCGTTGAGAAATTGCAGGCTCTTGCCATCGACTACTACCTTCACGCCTTTGTCTTCAAACACGGTGTCATCCGTCGCCGGTTCGTCAACAAACTCCAGTACATAAGCCATACCGGAACAGCCGGAGGTACGTACGCCCAGTCGCAGGCCAAAGCCTTTACCACGGTTCGCCAGAAAGGCGCTTACTCGCGCGGCAGCGCTGTCGCTAAGGGTAATCGACATACTCAAACCTCAATTATTTTGCTTCACGTTTGCTTTTATAGTCCGCAATGGCGGCTTTGATCGCGTCTTCTGCCAGGATAGAGCAGTGAATTTTCACCGGTGGCAGTTCGAGTTCGTCAGCAATATCAGTGTTTTTAATTGCCTGTGCTTCGTCCAGAGACTTGCCCTTCACCCACTCGGTGACCAGGGAGCTGGATGCGATCGCAGAACCGCAGCCGTAAGTCTTGAAACGTGCGTCTTCAATGATACCTTCATTGTTGACTTTAATCTGCAACTTCATCACGTCGCCACAAGCCGGAGCGCCGACCATGCCGCTACCAACGCTTTCGTCGCTGTTGTCGAAAGAGCCAACGTTGCGTGGGTTCTCGTAATGATCAATAACTTTTTCGCTGTAAGCCATGTTGAATTCTCCTTCGTACCGATTAGTGATGTGACCATTCAATGCTGTTCAGATCCACGCCCTGTTTGAACATTTCCCACAGTGGAGAAAGGTCACGCAGACGGCCGATGGAGTTACGAACCAGCTTGATGGTGTAGTCAATCTCTTCTTCGGTAGTGAAGCGACCTAAAGAGAAACGGATAGAACTGTGTGCCAGCTCGTCGGTCATGCCCAGCGCGCGCAGCACGTAGGATGGCTCAAGGCTTGCAGACGTACAGGCAGAACCAGAAGAGACCGCCAGGTCTTTCAGAGCCATAATCAGCGATTCGCCTTCAACATAGTTGAAGCTGACGTTGAGGATGTTTGGAGCGCCCTGCTCGAGGGAGCCGTTAAGATATACTTCTTCCATATCTTTCACGCCGTCCCACAGACGGTTACGAAGCGTGCGCAGACGCGCCATCTCGCTTTCCATCTCTTCTTTTGCAATACGGTAAGCTTCACCCATGCCGACGATCTGGTGAACAGGCAGCGTACCGGAACGCATGCCGCGCTCGTGACCGCCGCCGTGCATCTGTGCTTCGATGCGGATACGTGGCTTACGACGAACGTACAGCGCGCCGATACCTTTCGGGCCATAGATTTTGTGGCCGGAGAAGGACATCAGGTCCACTTTCAGCTGGCTCAGGTCGATAGGCAGTTTGCCCACGCTCTGGGTGGCATCTACGTGATAGATGATGCCGCGCGCACGGCAGAGTTCGCCGATGGTCGCGATATCCTGCACCACGCCGATTTCGTTGTTAACGTGCATGATGGACACCAGAATGGTGTCGTCGCGCATGGCCGCTTCGAGCTCTTTCAGGTCGATAATACCGTTGCTCTGTGGGGCGAGATAGGTGACCTCAAAACCTTCACGTTCGAGCTGGCGACAGGTGTCCAGCACGGCTTTGTGTTCGGTTTTGCTGGTGATGATGTGCTTGCCTTTTTTCTGATAGAAGTTGGCCGCACCTTTAATCGCCAGGTTGTCGGATTCGGTCGCACCGGAGGTGAAAACAATTTCACGCGGGTCGGCACCAACCAGCTCAGCAATCTGATTACGGGCGATATCAACCGCCTCTTCAGCATGCCAGCCAAAACGGTGTGAACGGGAAGCTGGGTTACCAAAGTTTCCGTCCAGGGTCAGACACTGCATCATTTTCTCGGCAACACGCGGGTCCACCGGCGTGGTTGCGGAGTAATCGAGATAGATCGGTAATTTCATTGTTCTATAAACTCCGTACATCGCTCTAATGCAAGGAATCAGGCTAACCGGCTGGATGTACGACCGAGTAGACGGGGCGAGCTAACGCCCCGGCCTGATTCGAAAAATCTTATCGTTTTTTTAAGCGCGTAACTTAACGTCGATCGCGTCTTGTCCGCGGGTGCTGCGTTGTGATTCATGGCTGTGCTGGCGGCCAGATACATCCAGAACTTCCTGGTTATTCACCAGTTCACCGAGGGTGATGTTGTTCAGGAAGCCGGTCAGACGGTCGCTCAGATCGCGCCACAGCGCATGGGTCAGGCATTTATCGCCGCCCTGACAGCCGCCTTTGCCCTGGCAACGGGTCGCATCTACCGACTCATCAACAGCGCTAATGACTTCGCCTACTGCAATACTGCCCGCGTCTTTACCCAGCAGATAGCCGCCGCCTGGGCCGCGCACGCTGGAAACCAATCCGTTTTTACGCAATCTGGAGAACAGCTGTTCCAGATAAGAGAGGGAAATTCCCTGACGTTCAGAAATATCAGCCAACGGAACCGGGCCCGATTCAGAGTTGAGCGCAACGTCCAGCATCGCGGTCACAGCATAACGCCCTTTAGATGTCAGTCTCATGTCTTACTTAACCTCAAACTCGCCCCTGCCCGGGGTTTTTTATTGTAAAATGGGGGGTATTGCATAGCAGGGCCAAGTCTGACATTCCCGACTAAATTGGTCAACTATTTACTTGACTGTTTTAGTCAGGTATTTAGCCATATGTGCGCTCAAAGCCTTGCCTGGTGGCGCTTCGCTTACCCGGCCTACAAAATCGTGCGCATTACTCTTTATTCTTCTGCTCAATAATCGACGCCAGCATCCCGCGCAGAATGTTCAGCTCCTGCGTTTCCGGGCGAGCGCGGGTAAACAGACGGCGCAGCTTGTTCATCACCTGGCCTGGGTGCGACGCGCGGATAAAACCGGTGGTCAGCAGCGTTTGTTCCAGATGACCGTAGAAACGCTCCAGATCGTCCACCAGCGGATACGCGGCCTCTTCTTCCTGCTCGGCGCTGACGCCTTTTTCCTGAGTTGCCAGCCATGCCATACGTACTTCGTAGGCGATAACCTGCACCGCCATCGCCAGGTTCAGGGAGCTGTATTCCGGGTTTGCGGCAATCGCCACGTGATAATGACACTTCTGCAGCTCGTCGTTAGTCAGACCCACGCGCTCACGGCCAAACACCAGGGCGATCGGTGCCTGCTGAGCTTCGGCGACGCTTTTCAGGCCGCATTCGCGCGGATCGAGCATCGGCCACGGCAGCGTACGTGAACGCGCGCTGGTACCGACCACCAGGCTACAGCCCGCCAGCGCTTCGTCGAGGGTATCAACGATCTGCGCGTTGCCGATCACGTCACTCGCGCCTGCTGCCAGGGCGATGGCCTGAGAATCTGGTTTCACCAGCGGATTGACCAGCCACAGATTGGTTAAACCCATGGTTTTCATAGCGCGGGCGACAGAGCCCATATTGCCGGTGTGCGATGTTTCGACCAGTACGATTCGGATGTTTTGCAGCATAATGAGTTTTTCGAAAGCCAGTGTCTGAAGAATATTCGGCCATATTATCATAAACGAGAGACATGATCCGAACTCGCTGCTATACTCTGGGCCGTTTTCGTTTCCCTGTTCTTTAACATCCAGTGAGAGTAACCGATGCAACATCCTATGTTGACCATCGCCGTGCGCGCAGCGCGCAAGGCGGGTAATGTAATTGCCAAACACTACGAAACACCAGATTCTGTAGAAACCAGCCAGAAAGGCAGCAATGACTTTGTGACTAACGTCGATAAAGCCGCAGAAGCGATTATTGTCGAAACCATTCGCAAATCTTACCCGCAGCACACCATCATCGCTGAAGAAGGCGGTGAAATGACAGGCGAAGATCAGGATGTTCAATGGGTAATCGATCCACTGGATGGCACCACCAACTTCGTTAAACGCCTCCCACATTTCTCTGTTTCTATCGCTGTACGCATCAAAGGCCGTACTGAAGTGGCCGTTGTTTACGATCCAATGCGTAACGAACTGTTCACCGCAACCCGTGGTCAGGGCGCACAGCTGAACGGCTACCGTCTGCGCGGCAGCAACTCTCGCGATCTGGATGGCACTATTCTGGCGACCGGTTTCCCGTTCAAAGCCAAACAACACGCTCAGACCTACATGAAGATCCTCGGCAAGCTCTACACCGAATGCGCGGATTTCCGTCGCACCGGTTCTGCTGCGCTGGATCTGGCTTACGTTGCCGCGGGCCGCGTTGACGGTTATTTCGAAATCGCCCTGAAGCCGTGGGATTTTGCAGCAGGCGAACTGATTGCCCGTGAAGCAGGCGCCCTGGTGTGCGACTTCACCGGCGGTCATAACTACATGATGAGCGGTAACATTGTTGCCGGTAACCCGCGTGTAGTGAAAGCGATGCTGGCGAACATGCGTGACGAACTGAGTGAAGCGCTGAAGCGTTAATTCCTTTCGGTTCCCTCTCCCTGTGGGAGAGGGTTAGGGTGAGGGCATCAGGCCGCACCCTTTAAAACGGTCGTAACCCCCGCCCCACCGGCACCGCGCTGACCCACATCGTCACCGCCGCCACCAGTAAAATCACGCCTCCCGCCAACGCCAGCGTCGTCCAGCCCACCTGCCGCCACAGTACCGGCGTTTTGTTGCCGCTCAGTTTCACCGCCAGCTGGCGAAAACTGTGGACCAGCAAGGCCAGCGACGTAATCGTCAGCGACGTTCCCGCCGCCATCGCCAGCGCGGAGATCACGCCCCAGCTAAACACCCCAATCACCTTACTGAACAGCAGCACCATGATCGCCCCGGAACAGGGACGCATCCCCATCGACAGGATAATCACCAGCCGCGCGCGCCAGTCGTCCCCGCTTTGCAGCTGCTCCTGCGTCGGCAAATGCTGATGCCCGCAGCCACAGTGTGCATCGTGAACATGATGCGGCGTAAACGCTTTGAATTTGGTTTTTTGCAGCAAGGCCCGCAGTTTTTTGACCGCTCGCCAGCAGAGCAACAGCCCCAGCACACCCACCAGGGCATAACTGCCCTTCTCCAGCCAGAAGCTGCTCATGTGCAGCTGGCGAGCCGGGAGTTGCAGCACCGTCAGCACCACAACCACCAGCGCAATTGCCACCAGCCCCTGCAATAAAGAAGAGGCGAGCGTCAGGCCAATACTCGATTTGAGCTTTGAAGGATGGGTCGCAAGCCAGGTGGTGATCACAATTTTTCCGTGGCCCGGCCCCAGGGCGTGCAGCACGCCGTACAGAAAACTGAAGATCAGCAGCGAACCACCCGCTTTGGTCGGATTCTCCGCCACCGCCTTGAGCAGCCCGCTCATCTGCTGATTAACCTCGCGCTGCCAGATGATGCTTTTCATCATCACCTGCGGCCACGCCTGCCAGAGCCACAATGCGCCAACGGCGGCCAGAATCAGAAACAGGAATAGCGGCCAGAGATGCAGCCAGCGGCGTTTTTTACTGAGTGAGGAGACAATCACTGACATTGGACGGTCACCTGCTGCGCAAACTGTTTACCCAAATCCATATCCTCCGGCGGCGCGTCGGCTTTATCGAGGGACAGCGCAAAATTCATCGTCTCTTCGCTCGGCGTTGGCGTATGGACCGCAATTTTGCAGCGCTTTTGCAGCGCGGCGGGAAGGGTCGCGTCTTTGTCCTCGGCATAGCTCATGTCGACGTAGTAGCTCGGGTCAAAGGTCGAAAACGTGTATTTCTGCCCGGCGAGCGGCTGCGGTTCCGCCAGCGGCAGAATAAAGGTTAACACCGCCTGATGACCGTCGCGCTCCATCCCGTAGGTGGTGGGCCGATTGAGGAATTTCACTTTCTGGCCGTTGTGCCAGAACTCGGTGAAGTAGTGCTGCCCGAGCACATTCGCCATCACCTCCGCCGCCAGCTTTTTCCAGATCTCATCGCCCGGTTTCGCATTGCCCGCGTCATAAAGCAGATCGGCTGATGTAATTTCATCCATCGTCCAGCGCATTTTCAGCCCGCTGAGGTGCGTATCATCCGCGACAATTTCCGTCTGCAGGCTGATAAAACTGTGAGGATGCGCGGCAGCGGCAGAAGATAAAACCGCCAAAAATAGCGCCGTCGCGCTGTGTTTAACTATTTGCATCTATTCCTCACGTCAAAAATTCTGTGATGTTCTCCCGCATTCCTGACGGAAAGACCCGCGGGTGCGCTTTCCTGCGCACATCCTTTAGCTATTCTTATCGAATACCCCTACTGGATACCCGACAGATGATGACGACACTCGAAAACCCATCTGTGCTTTCCAGTTCGCAGCGCCGCTGCCAGGTGCTTTTGATGCTTTACCTGCCAGGTTTTGCCGTCACCCCGCAAAGCATTATCGATATCAATGGGGTCGACGACGACATCGCACGGCAAGATATAGCCGAGACGCGCGATGAGATCCAGCGCTATCACCGGCTGAACATCGTGACGCATCATGACGGCAGCTTCCGAATTGAAGGTACGACGCTCGATCAACGCTTATGCCTGCTGCACTGGTTGCGCCGGGCACTGCGGCTTTGCCCGCATTTTATTAGCCAACAGTTTACCCCGGCGCTTAAAACGGAGCTTAAACAGCTCGGCATCGCGCGCACGCTGTACGACGACACCAACCTGCGGGCGCTGATCGGCTTCTGTTCGCGTCGCCTGCAGCGCCACTTCGAATGCCGCGACGTGCAGTTTTTGCAGCTCTACCTGCAATATTGCCTGATCCAGCATCATCTGGGGCAGACGCCGCAGTTGTCCCCCGTGCAGCGCCACTGGGCGCATTCGCGCGGTGAATACCTGGCGGCGCAGGAGATTGTCCGCCACTGGCAGCGCCGCGTGCACCAAAGCCCGCATGCGGATGAGCCGCTGTTTCTGTCGCTGCTGTTTATGATGCTGCGCACCCCCGATCCGCTGCGCGATGCCCATCAGCTGGACCAACGCCTGCGCCACGCCATCTCACGGATGATTGGCCGTTTTCGCGGCCAGACGGGAATGCGCTTTAGCGACGAACAGGGGCTGACGGATCAGCTCTACATCCACCTTTCCCAGGCGCTGGATCGCTCGCTGTTTGGCATCGGGATCGACAACAGCCTGCCGGAAGAGATTGGTCGCCTGTACCCGCGCCTGATGCGCACCACAAGGGACGTGCTGTTTGAAGTGGAAGCGGAATTCGGGCTGCGTTTTTCTGATGAAGAGATGAGCCTGGTGGCCGTGATTTTTGGTGCCTGGCTGATGCAGGAAACGGACCTGCATGAGAAGCAGGTCGTGTTACTGACGGGGGATGATAAAGCCTGCGAAGTGCTGATTGAGGGGCAGCTGCGCGAACTGACGCTGCTGCCGCTGAACATCCGCTATGTGTCGCTTCAGACGTTCCAGAAAGAGGGCGCACCGCGCGAGGCGGCGCTGATCATTACCCCTTACGCCACCGCCCTGCCGCTGTTCTCGCCGCCGCTGATCCACGCCGTTGAGACGCTCAACCCACAGCAGCAGGAACATATTCGCGCCATGCTGGAATCATAACGCCACGTTTTGCGCTGCCACTTTGGGACGAACCACCAGAGCCGGCAGCGCCACCAGCGCCATTACCCAGAACACGCCGTGGCCGAGATGCTGATACAAGAAGCCCGCGAACACCGTCATCACCGCAATACTGCCGCCCATCGCCACCGCCGAATAGACCGCCTGGAGACGAATCACTTCGCTGCCCTGACGCGCGGCGATGTAGCGCATCGCCGCCAGATGGCAGACGGTGAAGGTCCCGCAGTGCAGGATCTGAGCCACAATCAGCCAGGGCAACTCGGTGGTCCAGCCCATGATCCCCCAGCGCAGCACGCCGCACACGGCGGAGAGCAGGAGCAGATCGCGCGCGCCAAAGCGGCGGAACAGCTTTTTACTCAGCGCAAAAATGATGACTTCCGCCACCACGCCGAGCGACCATAAATACCCGACCGCCGAGGCGGAATACCCCGCGCCCTGCCAGTAAATCGCGCTAAAACCGTAGTACGCCGCATGCGCGCCCTGCAACAGACAAACGCAGGCGAGAAAACGCCAGCTTTGCTTAATCAGTGTGCTCCACGCAGCCCAGCCGGTGCTCTCCTGATGGCGGCTTTCGCCCTGCGGTTTGACCGAGGGTTGCAGCAGCATGCCCAGCAGCATCGAGGCAATACCCACGCTGAGCAGCGCCAGAATCGCCCGATAGTCATAGAGACTGACCAGCTTGCCGACCAGCGCCGAACCAATCACAAAGGCAACCGATCCCCACAGGCGCACGCGCCCGTAGTCCATCGTCACCTGTTTTTGCCAGGTGTTCGCCAGGGCATCCGTCAGCGGAACCAGCGGCGAGAAGAAGAGGTTAAAGCCGACCATTACCACCATCAGCCAGGCAAACTGCTGGCTGACCCAGAAGCCCGCGAGGAAGACCAGTGTGAGGAGCGCGAGAATGCGCATGGCTTTAATCAGCAGAGAGGGATCGCTGACGCGCGGCGCAATCAGCAGGCTGCCGAGGAATCGCGCCACCAGACCTGCGCCCAGCAGCACGCCGATGGTTTCCGGCGTCAGGCCGATACCTTTGAGCCACACGCTCCAGAAAGGCAGAAAAATACCGTAGCTAAAGAAGTAGGTAAAATAGCTGAGCGCCAGCCAGCGCGTGGAATGCAAACCCATGAATCCCTCCCGTTTTGGAGGCGCTAGTCTGGCGCTAAAAAGGGGCTGGCGCAAGCGTGTATTAACAGCCGATTAACAGGAACTTATCGCCGTATCGACGGCAATTTCCATCGCCAGACGGGTGCTTTCCCCCCGGCCTAACGCCACTAATCCTGGCTGTCCGGCCTGATGATGGGCGTTCACCGGATGGCTCTGGGGTTCGAGGCATAAGAATGATTCACCCGACATTCGAAACAGCATTAGCCACGGAGTTTGCGATGATAATGTGACCGTCATCACATCGCGCTGGATCTGCGCCACGCCGTTCCAGCCGGAATAGCCGACATTCAGCCAGCCGCTCTCGCCGTGTTTTGCATCGCTGAAGTCGATCGCCGGTGGAATCTCCCCCTGCCACGCCAGCGGCAGATGTTTCTCCCCTTCCGGCCAGTAGCCGCTGGCGGAAAACTGCACGCGGCTGTCCTCATCAAACACAAACCACGGATGAAAGCCGAGACCGTAGAGCATCGGGTTTTGGCCGAGGTGCGTGAGCGTCAGCTCCGCCCGAAGAACATTTTCCCGCAACTCGTAACGCAACCCGGCCAGATAGTCGAAACCGCAGGAGTGCTGGCTGCGAAGCAGAAGCAGGCACTCCGTGTCGGAGACGGATTCGACGGACCAGCGCTCGAACCAGCCGTTGCCGTGCAGGAAGAACTCATCATCAACCGGGCTGTGCGGCAGCGCAATCTCTTGTCCCCGAAACGAAAAGCGATTCCCGGCGACGCGGTTGGCCAGCGGCAGCATCGGGAACAGCGCGCTGTCGCCCTGATCCCACAGAACGGGCGTGTGATGTGTGAGGGAAAACAGCTCGCGCAGCCCGCCGCCCTGCGGATTGACGCTAAGGCGCAGATGCGCGTTTTGCAGCAGTAATGAGTCAGTCATCAGTGCACCCGCCCGGCATTCGCCGCGTGAGCGGTTTTGCTGTGCTGTTTCTCCAGCTGTTCTTCCAGCGCTTCGAGGGTCACGCCTTTGGTTTCCGGGACGTTACGCAGAATATAGAGGAACCCGGCCGCACAAATCACGCCGTAGAGCAGGAAGCTGCCCGCCGCGCCCAGCCCGGCATTGAGCAGCGGGAAAGTGTAGGTCAGCAGGAAACAGGCCACCCACAGGGCCAGCGTACCAAGGGACATCGCCAGGCCGCGCACGCGGTTGGGGAAGATTTCCGAGAGCAGCACCCAGGTGACCGGGGCCAGCGTCAGGGCGTAGATCGCTATCGCCGCCAGCACCAGCAGCAGGACCGGCCAGCCCATGATGTTCATCGCATAAGCGCTGGCGATCAGCACATAGATAATCGTCAGGCCCGATGCACCCAGCAGCATCAGCTTGCGGCGACCAATTTTGTCCACCAGCGGCAGCGCGGCGACGGTAAAGACGAGGTTGATAATGCCCGTCGCCACAATCGATTTCAGCGTGTCGTTGATATCAAACCCGGCGGAGGCGAAGATCTCCTGCGCGTAGTTGAAAATCACGTTGATCCCACACCACTGCTGGAACATCGCCAGCACCATTCCGATGATCACAATCGGTTTGATCTGCGGCTGCAGCAGCGTCGAGTAAGAGACTTTCTGGGTGTCTTTTTCCAGCGTATGGGCGATCTCTTTCAGCGTCTGACTGGCGTATTGCGCGGTGCCAATACGTTCCAGCATGGCGCGCGCGCGTTCCGGTTTGCCGACTTTCATCAGCCAGCGCGGGGATTCCGGCACGAAGAACATCAGCAGTAAAAAGGCCAGAGCGGGCACCAGCCCCGCGCCAAACATCCAGCGCCAGCCGATTTGCCCGTTCCAGCTGTGGAGGATGGTCTCCTGCGTTGCCCCTGCCGCTACCGGCTCGGCGATCATCAGGTTCACCAGCTGCGCAGCCAGCACGCCGACCACGATGGTGAGCTGGTTGATCGCCACAAAGCGACCGCGTTTTTCCGCCGGGCTAACTTCAGCGATGTAGAGCGGGCTGAGCGCCGAGGCAAGCCCAATCCCGATACCGCCGATAATGCGAAACACCACGAAAATCTCAAAATTGCTCGCCAGCGCCGTGCCCAGCGCCGAGATGCTGAACAGCAAAGCCGAGAGAATGAGTGGGCGCTTACGCCCCAGTTTGTCAGCGCACCAGCCGGAGATCAGCGCGCCCACAATACAGCCCACCAGCGCGGAGCTCATCGCCCAGCCGGACTGGGCCGGATCGGTTATCGAGAACCAGGCTTCATAGAAGGGTTTGGCCCCGCCGATCACCACCCAGTCGTAGCCAAACAGCAGCCCGCCGCAGGCGGCGACCAGGCAGATGGTCCAGACGTAGCCCATTTTCAGTTGTGTCTGTGCGTCATTATTCATCGTGATTCCTCTTTAAGGGAATGCAGGGAACAGAGGGTTAACAGGCGGGTTTCCCCGCCTGTCGTGTCAGTTAGTGAAAAATGCCAGCCGCCTGCGCGTGCTGAACGAAATGCGCTTTGTCGTGCGCCGGATTCAGGGTTAACAGGGTATCGAGGCACCGCTGGCTGGCGGTGAAATCCCCCAGTCCCGCGTGTCCGAGCGCCTCGATAAACAGGCAGTGCTGCTGATGCTGTAGCCCGGAGGGCGCGTCGAGCACCACCAGATCCGGCAGCGACACGGCAAAGAAATCGGCCTCAGGCACCTCGTCGTGATGCGCTTTCGCCCAGGCCAGGAACCCGTTGAAGTGACGCTCCGCCGCAGCACTGTCGCCCAGGGCGCGCATTGCCATTCCCTGCCAGAAGAGATAATCCGCAGGCTGGTCGTTATAGTAGCGCCCGGCATCGAGCGACGATCCGCCCTGCGCCGCGCGGGTGAAACAGCGCTGCGCCTCGGCCTGGCTGTCGAGCCGCGCGTGGCAGTACCCGAGCAGATACCCGATATCGTTATCCGTTTGTCCCGGCAGACGCCCTTCCCCGAGGTTATGCGGGTAGCGGAGCGCGGCCTGCAGCAGGTTTATCGCCTCAGCAAAATCCCCGCTGGCAATGTGCTGCAAAGCGCGATGCTGCTGGTTGAGTAGATACTGGCCGGTGACTTTGCCCTCCCCGCCCTCCCACGGGTGGAACTCACGGGTTTTGAGAACATTTGCCGCCTCGGCATAGCGCCCGGTCCCGTTCCACAGACTCAGCAGTTCCGCCGTCAGATCGTCGCGTTTCAGCGCCACGCTTTGCCGCGCAGTCAGCATGGCGAGGCGTTTTGCTACCGGCTGCCCGGTGAGTTTATTGAGGTAGTCGAGTTCAAACAGGAAGCGCGGATTTTCCGGTTCCAGCTCGACGGCGCGCTGCAGATATTGCTGCGCCAGCGCCAGATCGTGCTGTTTGTTCCAGGCGTAAATGCCAAGCAGACGCTGGGCAGGCGCGAACTGCGGCTCCCGTTGCAGAGTGAATTGCCAGCAGGCCACCGCCTCGTCATAGCGACGTTTGCTGTACCAGAAACAGCCCAGCTGATAGCGGGCAAACGGATCGTCCTGCAGGCTTTGCAGCATTTGCACTTCGTCGAGGGCGTTCGGGAAACGCACGCGATTGGATTCGCAGCGCCGCGCGGCAGTAAGGTAACGAGCGCGGGCATCCGGGTTTTCGCTTAAGGCCGCGCGCCACAGCAGCGGGAGCGTCTCCTGGCTGTCGAGCAGATCCAGCACCTCGCGCGCCGCATCGCTCATCCCCATCGACGTTAACCAGCCCGCCAGCACGCAGGCGTTGGCCCCGCGACAGCCTGTCACCTGACGCAGTTTTTCCCGCGCGACGTCATCCTGACCGATCGCCCAGCGCGCATAGTGCAGGGCGTAGCTGAGAGGATGGGTGTGCAGACCGGCATCGATAAACGCCAGCGCGTCCACTTCGCGCCCGAGTTTTGCCAGCGCCAGCGCCTTGAGCCCCATCGCCAGGTTATTGCTGGCATTGATCCCGAGACTGACCTCGACTTTTTCCAGCGCGTCGGGGTAGTCACCGCGTTTCATCGCCAGACGCGCCAGGGACCAGAACGCCGCGTCGCGACAGTTGCCGCTCCACGAGGCTTTGTAGTAGTGATCCCAGGCGTTGTCGTTATCGCCCTGACGCTCCAGCGCCGTTGCCAGAAGCTGGCTGGCCTCGCCATCGCGCGGATTTTTATTCAGACGATGCGCGCGAACCAGCGCCGCCTCGGCGCACTGCTGCGCCAGCGCCCAGTCGGCGCGGTTGAGCGCCAGCGTGCCGAGGGCGACGTTGTTGCGATAGTCATGCGCATCGAGTTCCAGCGCGCGGCGGTAGTAATCCTCCGCGTAACGGCTGGCGTGGTTGTACTGCTCCAGATGCTGGCCGATGAAATAGAGTTCATCGCCGTTGACGATGTTTTCCGGGAGCGCCGGTGCGGTGGCCGGTGCGGGCAGCGGCGTCTCTTCGGGAATGTGCTCCTGATAGCTCAGCAGCGTGCGGCCCGAGGCGTCTTTCACCGTCAGGGTTAAACGCGCGTCGTGGCCTGCCAGCGTCTGCTGGTGGCTCTCGCCCGGCATCAGGCTGAGGCGCGTTTCCCAGAGCGTTTGACCCTCGGCGCTCAGTTCGAGACTGACGTCCTCCAGCGGCGCGATGGCGTAAATCCCCAGCTCGATTTGCGGCGCGTGGCGCTCCAGTTTTAACGCCAGCTGGGTATTGGCGTTCTGCACCATGCCGAGATCGCTGTAGGGCAGGAAATTCTGCACGAACACTTTCTCTTCATACGGCGCGAGCCAGGTAAAATCCGGCTGGTTATCCGTAAAGACGCCGGTCATCAGCTCGATGTACGGGCCGTTTTCATCCGTCAGATGGCGATCCCAGGCGCGGCCAAACTCTTCATAGCCCCAGGTCCACTGCTTTTTGCCCGGTGACACGTGGTGATCGGCGACGTGCAGCAGGCCGCCGCGCTCGCCGTGGTGGTACGCCCCGACAAAATCGTAGTCAGATTTCTCGGCCATGTAGGATGTCGGCACCGGCACGTTTTTGTAGCGCGAGATATCCACGCCCGCCGAGTAGTCGACTTTGTAGTAGGTTCCATGAGCAATCGGGAAGGCAGAGACGTCGCGTTTACCGTGATCGAAGACCGCCGTTACGTCCGGCGGGAAGACGCTCTGATGATCATCCCCGCCCTTCACCGCCGGGTTGGCCCACCACAGGAAGTGGCGCGGCGTGGCGTTGGGGTTGAACACTTTGCCGGTGATTTCAATCAGGGCGCGATCCGGATAGAGGGTAAAACCGGTCATCACCTGCAGGCCGCGCATCGGTTCGGCCTCGCCCATCCAGACGGTTTGCGCACCGTTGTCGGCGGGCTGGATGGTGACATCGACGGGCATAAAGGTGGTCGGGCGATGGTGCTGCGGCCAGTTGAATTCGATCCCGCCGGAGATCCACGGCCCGAGCAAGCCCACCAGCGCAGGTTTAACCACTTCGTTGTAATAAACAAAATCGCGCGCTTTGACTTTGTCATAAGCACGGTGAATTCGTCCGCCCAGCTCCGGCAGCAGCATAATGCGGATAAAGTCGTTCTCCATCCACACCGCCTGGTACTCGCGCATTTCGCGTTTGCCCGTCAGGGTGTCGGTGACGCCATAGGGATAGACCGCGCCGGACGAACCCTGATAGACCCGCTTTTCAAGAAACATCGGGTTGGTGTCTTCGCTGCCTGTGGTCCAGGTGGGGAGAGAGAGAGTTTCTTGCCAGACTTTAACAACTCCGTACATAGCCATTCTCCAGTAAACAAATGTTAGTGAATGAGGGGATGGCAACAGTCTGGCGGAGAGTGATATGTTTTAATTGCTCAAAGCTCACGCAATACAGTTAACGAGGTTTAGTGAAATGCAGGAGTCAGGTCTGAACAATCAGCGGGTGCGACAGCTCAATCGCCAGACCCTGCTGAAACTGGTGTGGAAACACAAGCAGCTGAGTAAATCGCGCTTCGCGCAATTTACCGGTCTGTCGATTCCTGCGGTCAGCAAAATTCTCGACGAGCTGGTGGAGGACGGGAAACTGAGCCACTCCAGCGAAAATTTGAGCAGCAGAGGCTTGAACGGCGGCAGTTATCAAATCCCGCCGGAGGGCGATTACATTCTTTGCATGAATGTGACCCCCACCAGCATCGAAAGCCAGCTTTGCGATGCGCAGCTGTCGGCGCTGGGTGAGTTTGAGCGCCGCGCCATCTCCGCCCCCACGCCGCAGGCCCTGCTGGCGGCGATTGAAGCCATCTGGCAGCAGCAGTCCAGAAACTGGCCGCGAAAAACCATCAATCTGGCGCTGGGCATTCACGGCCAGGTCGACCCGGTGACCGGGGTGTCACAAACCATGCCGCAAGCGCCGTGGCGCGGGAACGTGGAGATCAAATATCTGCTGGAAGAGAAGCTGCGCGTGACGGTGAAACTGGATAACGACTGCGTGATGCTGGCCCTGGCGGAGAAGTGGCAAAACGCCCAGAACCGCGAGGATTTTTGCGTGATTAACGTCGATTACGGCATCGGCTCGTCGTTTGTGATCAACGGGCAGATCTATCGCGGGAATCTGTACGGCAGCGGGCAGATCGGGCACACCATCGTTAACCCGGATGGGGCGATGTGCGACTGTGGTCGCTACGGTTGCCTTGAGACGGTGGCCTCGCTTTCGGCCCTGAAAAAGCAGGCGCGGATCTGGCTCAAAAACCACCCTGCCTCCCCTCAGCAGGATCCTGAAACCCTGAGTTCGCAGCAGTTGGTCAAAGCCTGGCATGCGGGGGACGAACACGTGATGCGCTGGGTGGAGGAGTCGGCCCATGCGATTGGCCTGAGCCTGTATAACTTCCTCAATATTCTGAACATTAATCAAATCTGGTTTTATGGCCGCAGCTGCGGATTCGGCGAGAGCTGGCTTGAGGCGATTAAACAGCGCATCGGTTTTAATCCTTTCGATCACAGCGACGGCTTAAAACGCAATGCCACCCAGATTAACTTCGGCGGTTTAACCCGCGCCCAACAGGTGATGGGCATTGGTTATTTATATGCCGAAGCCGCGCTGGAAAATGAAGGCTAACGCGATTCAGCTTTTCATTTAATATATTTACCGGAGGAATGTTTTATTTCGACAAATAGTGTTTTAGCGTTTCGATTAGTAATCCGTGTTTACTGAAATATAAACTCCCGCGCAAAGTCCGTTTCATTTTTGCCTCCTACAATTGCCAGCATTCAATTCTCTCCGGGTTCAATAAAATGAATCCACGCTTCCTGGCAATTAGGAGTTTTCAGAATGGAATTAGCACAAGTCAATGAACAAAAGAGCGTGAATAAGGATAATTTCGCGAGCGACAGAGTCTCCTGGAGCACCGCTATTTCATACGGAATGGGAAGCTTTGGGGCAAATGTGATGTATGCCTTCATTGCTATCTACCTGATGCTGTATTACACCGACAGTTTTGGCATCAAAGCCGCGGCGGTGGGATTATTGTTTTTAATCGCTCGTCTTGTGGATGGCGCGACGGATATCGCCCTCGGTATTCTGGTGGATAATACCCACACAAAAATGGGGAAATTCCGCCCGTGGATTTTGGTCGGCAGTATTCTGGTTTCCCTGACCACCGTCGCCTGTTTTCTCAGTCCGAATCTTTCTGAGGCGGGAAAGCTGGTCTACGCCTACTCGACCTATATTTTGTGGAGTATTTGTTTCGCGATTATCGATATTCCTTACTGGTCGCTGTCTGCCGCCATCACGCAGAACCCCACCGAGCGCACCAAAGTGATTACTATCCCCAGAACCATTGCCACCTTTGGCTTCCTCTCCGTCAGCGCCTCGACGCTGTGGCTGGTGAAGTATGTCGGAAGCTGGTGGGCGGTCGCCATTATTTACAGCGTGGTGTTTCTGGTTTGCATGCTGATTACCTTTTTCGGCGTCAAAGAAAAGCATACGGTGCCGCGCAAAGAGCGTCAGAGTTTTAAAGGATTCTGGACGCTTCTAAAGCAGCACCGCCCGCTGCGCTTATTACTCATCGGGATGTTCTTATTAGAGATGATTGGCGTGATCCGCGGGACCTTTCAGCTTTACTTCTTTATCTATAATTTAAATGCCGAAATGATGTTAGGGGTTTTCCTGACGGTCTCAATGATTGCGCAGGTGTTAGGCGCCGTCGTTTCTCCGTTTATTTCTGCCAAAATAGGCAAAAAGAATACGGCTATTTACAGCAGCGCGGTCATGGCTTTGGCCTGTATGCTGTTATTCTTTTTCCAGTCAAATATCATAATGATTTTTATCGTCGGTGCCTTAGCGCCCTTCTGCGGCGGAATTGGACAAATCTCCCTCTATTCTATGGTCGCAGACTGTGTGGAATACGGTGAATGGCGCAGCGGTAACCGCTCGGAAGGTATGGTCTTTTCCCTCAATATTTTTAAAACCAAACTCTCCGGAGCCATTGGCGGCGCAATCGGCGGATTTATGCTTTCATGGGCCGGATATATTCCGCATCAGGTTCAGGCGAGCGAAACCGCCATGTGGATTGGCCTGTTATTTACCCTTATTCCGGGCGTACTAACTCTGTTAAGTCTGGTCCCGCTGGCCCGCTACGAAATTACGGAAAAACGCTTCTACGAAATTCTGAGCGATATCCATCAGCGTAACGCCGCGTCCTCAGTCGAGGTGAAAGCATGATTATCTGGAACCCTGAGAAACAGTTTTTCCACCTGCAGAACAGCCAGACAAGCTATGTGATCGGGATTGCGCATCAGCGTTACCTGGTTCACTGCTACTGGGGGAAACGTATTGCCGACTGTTCACAGCCGCATGATTACCCGACGCTCGACCGGTCATCATTCTCCCCCGCGCCGGCGGGCTGGCCGGACAGAACCTTTTCGCTGGATACGGTGTTGCAGGAGTATCCCGGTCACGGCGCGGGCGACTATCGCGAACCGGCCTTTGAAGTGCGCTATGCCGACGGGCATCAGGTGTCGAATCTGCACTACGTCTCGCATCGGATCCTGCCGGGCAAACTCGCGCTCGACGGGCTGCCTGCGACATGGGTCAGTTCGCCGGAGGAGGCACAAACGCTGATCGTCACCATGGCCGATCCCGTCACGCTCCTGCAGGTCGAACTCAGCTACACGATTTTTCGCGATCTGCCGGTGGTGACGCGCCACGCGCGGATCACAAACCCTGGCGACACACCGCTGCGCCTGCTGCGCGCCCTGAGCTGTTCGCTGGATTTCCCCGACAGCGAGTTTGAGCAGATCCAGTTCCCCGGCGCGTGGGCGAGAGAGCGTCAGCTGCATCGTCAGCCGCTGAACCCCGGCATAACGGTGCTCGACAGCAAGCGCGGCGCGAGCAGTACTCATCAGCAGCCGTTTATTGGCCTGGTTCGTCCGCAGACTAGCGAAATGCAGGGCGAAGCGTGGGGGTTGCATCTGGTCTACAGCGGCAACTTTACCGCCCGCACGGAAGTGGATGCGTATCAACAGACCCGCGTTCAGCTCGGGATTAACCCCCATGGTTTTGGCTGGGAGCTGCAGCCCGGCGACAGTTTCCAGACGCCAGAGGCGGTGCTGGCCTGGTCGGACGCGGGGCTGAACGGGCTTTCCCATGCGCTACACACACTCTATCGCGACCATCTGGTGCGCGGCCCCTATCGCCATCAGACCCGCCCGGTTCTAGCCAACAACTGGGAGTCGACCTACTTCGATTTCAATGAAGAGAAATTGCTTCGCTTTGCGCACAACGCCAAAGCGCTGGGCGTGGAGCTGCTGATGCTCGACGACGGCTGGTTCGGCGAGCGCAATGGAGATACGTCGTCGCTCGGCGACTGGTTTGTGAACCGGCAGAAATTCCCCAACGGCCTGCGCCCGCTGATCGACCAGGTCCATGCCCTTGAGATGAAATTCGGCCTGTGGTTTGAGCCGGAAATGGTGTCGGGGCGAAGCGAGCTGTTTGCGAAGCACCCGGACTGGATCCTGAATGCGGGCGATCAGCCGCTGTCCGAAGGGCGGAACCAGTACATCCTGGATTTGGGCCGCCCGGAGGTGCGCGACAATATTCTTGAACAGCTGAGCACTTTTCTCGCCAGCCATCCCGTGGATTACATCAAGTGGGATATGAACCGCAACATGACCGAAGTCGGCTCGTCGACGGCGCGGGCCGCACAGCAGCAGGAGACGGCGCATCGTTACATGCTGGGTCTGTATGCCCTGCTCGAGGCGCTGACCACCCGCTTCCCGCACATTCTGTTTGAGTGCTGCGCGGGCGGCGGCGGGCGGTTCGATCCGGGGATGCTGTTTTATATGCCGCAGGCCTGGGTCAGCGACAATACGGATGCGGCCTCGCGGGTGCACATCCAGTACGCCACCAGCATGCTCTACCCGCCGGTTATGCAGTGCGCCCATGTTTCCGAAGTGCCTAATCATCAGATGGGGCGATCCACCAGCATGGAGATGCGCGGGGCCGTCGCCATGAGCGGGAACTACGGTCTGATGCTCGACCTGATGCACAGCAACGCCGAGCGCGATGACGCCGTGCGCCAGCAAATCGATTTCTACAAACAGCACCGCGAACTGCTGCAGTTCGGCACCTTCTGGCGGCTAATCTCGCCCTGGGAAAACCCGGATTTCGCCGCCTGGATGTTCGTCTCCCCCGATCGCAGCGAAGCCCTGCTGATGGCCTTTTCACTGGTGAGCCGCGCCTCGGCCCCCCTGCGCAAAATTCACCTCGCCGGGCTGGATCCTGACGCGCAGTACAAACTGGACGATCGGCTTCTGGGCGGAGATGAGCTGATGTATCGCGGGATCTTCGTCGACCCGCCGCTTAGCCGGGATTACGTCAGCCGCATCTGGCACTTAAGGCGTCAGCCTTAACATTCGGGGGCGTCCGCCCCCTTCATCGTGCTGTTCTGATTATCGATCTTCACATGGAAGAGGAGTAACCCTATGCACTTTTTGCGCCCTACTGCGCTGCTTGCCGCCCTGTTTGTGAGCTTGACCACACTGACCTTTTCAGCCCCCGCGAAGGCGGAGGGATTTGTTGATGATTCCCATCTCACCGGCGGGATTTACTATTCCCAGCGCTATCGCGATAAGCGCGATATGACCGTCGGCAGCGAGGATTATGGGCATTACGTGGAAGATCTCCACCATGCCACCTTTAACGCCAATCTCGATTTCGTCTCCGGGTATGCGGCGGATCTGATTGGGCTCGACGTGGCCGGTTTTGCCGCCGCCAACCTCGCCACCGGCAGTGCGGCGCATCCGAACGAAATCAGCCTCAGCTCGGCCAATCAGCGCTGGGGCGAGGACTGGTCCGGCGATAAGGGCGGTTTCAACCTCTATAAAGCAGCCCTGAAAATGAAGTATGACGATTACTGGATGCGCGCGGGCTACATTCAGCCGTCCGGCCAGACGCTGCTCGCCGTGCACTGGGGCTTTGTGCCCGGTGCCTATCAGGGCGCAGAGATTGGCGGTAACTGGGACTTTGGCGAGCACGGCGCGCTGTCGAGTTCTTACCTGTGGTCGGATAAATACAAAGCCCCGTGGTACACGGAGATGTACGAGTTCCGGGCAGCGGATAACACCACCAAAATCGATTACGTTCACTCCCTTGGCCTGCGGTACGACTTTAAAAACAAGCTGGTGCTGGAGGCCTCGATGGCTCAGGCGGCGGATTTTATGGATCAGTATTTCGGCAAAGTATCGTACAGCTTCCCGGTGGCCGGAAATGACCTTCGCGTCAGCTATCAGTTCTACGGCGCTAAAGACAAAGTGGGCGATAACACCATCGCCGCCTACGGTTCGGTCAACGATGAGTACGACGGCCTGGCCTGGCTGCAGGGCATCACCCTCGGTTACACCCTGGATACGCTGGATTTTCGCCTCGAAGCCCAGACCGTAAAAGCAGACGGCAATCAGGGCTTCTTACTGCAACGTATCACCCCAGCCTATGCGAGCTCTAACGGACGACTGGATATCTGGTGGGATGCGGCCTCTGACTTTGATGCCAACGGGGAAACCTCGGCCTTCGCCGGAGTGACCTATGACCTGAAAAATTACGATCTGCCCGGCTGGGCGATTGGCGCGGGCTACGCCTACGGCTGGAACGGTAAACCCTGCACTACCTGTACCGTCGACGGCAAACTGGCCGATCAGAGCCAGCGCATCGATGAATCCGCCTGGACATTCAATATCGCCCACACGGTGCAGACCGGCCGCCTGAAAGGCACGCTGTTTAATCTGCACTACATCAACTACGACAACCACGGCAGTAACCCCAACTACAGCGGCGGTTACAACAACATGTTCCAGGACGAAATCGATATCAAATTTAACGTGATTGCGCCATTCACGATCTTTTAATCGCCGACACTGCACAGGAGAAAAGTGATGAAAATAAGTGGCATAGTGATGAGCATTTTACTGCTGGCAGGCTGCCAGACCCCACCGTCAGAACGGACCCCGGAGACCATTTCGCCGACGGATTATCAGGCCTGTATTCAGGCCGCCAAAAGCGGGAACGGCGCGGAAAGCGAGGCGAAGTGTGAGAGGGTGATGGAGGATACGCGCTAAGGGTTAAGCGGCTGATTATTTGGTCTTATGGCGGAAGTATTTACCCGATACAGAAAAAATGATCGGTATCGGGTATTTATAAAGGACGCACTAGCGACAGAATACCTCGTTAATGCGTTCTGATTTCAGGAAATAAGGTATCCAGATGACTGCCGCTATTACAGATGTCGTTGCAAAAGAGATATCTTTGCTATTCATCTTTGCGTCGTAAAAACAGACTGGAATACCATAATAATAGAGAACAGATATCATTCCGGCCAGATAATAAGCAATCATCAAGATGCGAGTATGTTTTTTCTTTTTAAAAAAGCACCAGCTTGCACATACGGTTATCACGAAGTGAAGTATCGTCAAGGCCATATAGCCAGCATCAAACCAGTTTATCCTGTTGGCATAGGGCCAGACACCGATCATCGCCGCGATAATCCCTAGCACGCCTAAGAGTAACAGGCCGAGGTTAATCGTTAATCCCGCAGCGGGAAGATACAGAAATCCATTAATTTGCTTCAAAAAAACACGTTCACACGGGTCGCAAAGCCCTGACCCTTTATTGGCTTCCTGCTGCTGACATTCAATGCAATGCATGTGTATTCCCTTACCAAAGAAAAAAGCGGATTTTACACACCTCCCGTATGCAATGCCGCAGTCTCAGGAATTAAAATCACTCATTTGTCTGATTCGGGATCAAAACACGAATGGCGATTTCACGAGTTGTGTATTAGCTTTAAAATATGCCCCCTCAATAACGAGCCTGCCATGAACACTCTACGCTATTTCGATTTCGGTCAGTCCCGCTCGCTGGTTCTGCTGATTGCACGTATCGCGGTTGTTGTGTTGTTTATTATTTTTGGTATTCCGAAAATGACCGGGTTTGATGGAACGGTGCAATATATGACGTCCCTCGGCGCACCGATGCCGATGCTGGCGGCGATTATTGCGGTGATCATGGAAGTGCCCGCCGCGATTTTGATTGTGCTCGGATTCTTTACCCGACCGCTGGCGGTGTTATTCGTCTTCTATACGCTGGGGACGGCGGTGATTGGTCACCATTACTGGGATATGAGCGGCGATGCGGTGATGCCGAACATGATTAACTTCTACAAGAACGTCAGTATTGCCGGGGCGTTTCTGTTACTGGCGGTAACCGGGCCGGGGGCGATATCGATTGACCGTCGGTAAAACCCTGCCCGATGGCGCTTCGCTTATCGGGCCTACATTCGCAGACAATAAAAAAGGCCGCTTACGCGGCCTTTTTTAATTGAAGCAATAACTTACGCGTACACAGGGAAACGTGCGCAGATATCCAGCACTTTACCTTTGATACGTTCGATCACAGCTTCGTCGTTGATGTTGTCGAGAACATCACACATCCAGCCAGCCAGCTCTTTCACTTCGGCTTCTTTGAAACCGCGGCGAGTCACAGCCGGAGAACCAATACGGATACCGGAGGTCACAAACGGGCTCTTCGGATCGTTTGGAACGCTGTTTTTGTTGACGGTGATGTTAGCACGACCCAGCGCGGCATCAGCTTCTTTACCGGTCAGGTTTTTGTCCACCAGATCCAGCAGGAACAGGTGGTTCTCAGTGCCGCCAGAAACCACTTTGTAGCCGCGGTTCAGGAACACTTCCACCATTGCTTTGGCGTTTTTGGCAACCTGCTGCTGGTAGACTTTGAACTCTGGCTCCATCGCTTCTTTCAGCGCCACTGCTTTGGCCGCGATTACGTGCATCAGCGGGCCGCCCTGTGCGCTTGGGAACACGGCAGAGTTCAGTTTCTTATACAGATCTTCGTCACCGCCTTTCGCCAGGATCAGGCCGCCGCGCGGACCCGCCAGGGTTTTGTGGGTGGTGGTGGTCACGACGTGCGCGTGTGGAACCGGGTTCGGGTAAACGCCTGCCGCGATAAGACCAGCAACGTGTGCCATATCCACGAACAGGTATGCGCCGATGCTGTCTGCGATTTCACGCATTTTTGCCCAGTCAACCACGCCGGAGTAAGCAGAGAAACCACCGATGATCATCTTCGGTTTGTGGGTCTGCGCCTGCTTCGCCATGTCTTCGTAGTCAATTTTGCCGGACTCATCAATACCGTAAGGGATGATGTTGTACAGTTTGCCGGAGAAGTTAACCGGGGAACCGTGAGTCAGGTGGCCACCCTGCGCCAGGTTCATACCGAGAACGGTATCGCCCGGCTGCAGCAGCGCGGTGTAGACCGCGAAGTTAGCCTGAGAACCAGAGTGCGGCTGAACGTTAGCGTAGTCTGCGCCGAACAGCTCTTTTGCACGGTCAATCGCCAGTTGTTCAACGATATCAACGTATTCGCAACCGCCGTAGTAGCGCTTGCCCGGGTAACCTTCTGCATATTTGTTGGTCAGCTGAGAACCCTGCGCCTGCATCACGCGCGGGCTGGTGTAGTTCTCGGAGGCGATCAGTTCGATGTGCTCTTCCTGACGTACTTTTTCCTGCTCCATAGCCTGCCACAGTTCGGCATCATAATCGGCAATGTTCATTTCACGCTTTAACATCCGCATCTCCTGACTCAGCTAACAATAAAATTTGGCCTAAAAAAGGCTGTCCTGATAGACGACGGGCAACAGTATAACCGAATAGTGTTGCGATAACAGGTCTTGACAAAGGATTTTACGCAAACGTTTACCTCCACGCCACGCAAGGGTTTGAGGAATAAAGACCTCGTGCTTTTCAATGGATTTCTTTTCAGGTTTGTGATGCAACTATTTCATGATGCAAAGAACCATTTACAACACAGGGTTATTTTTTATAAGATGCATTTAAAATACATCATTAAAATAACCGTCAAAGGAAGTTGCTATGTTAGACGCTCAAACCATCGCTACAGTGAAAGCCACCATTCCCCTGCTGGTCGAAACCGGCCCTAAACTCACCGCCCATTTTTACGATCGTATGTTTGCGCATAATCCGGAGCTCAAAGAGATTTTCAACATGAGCAACCAGCGCAACGGCGATCAGCGCGAAGCCCTGTTTAACGCCATCGCCGCCTATGCCAGCAATATTGAAAATCTGGCTGCGCTGCTGCCTGCCGTTGAGAAAATCGCCCAGAAGCATACCAGCTTCCAGATTCAGCCCGAGCAATATGACATCGTCGGCGGCCATCTGCTGGCGACGCTGGACGAGATGTTCAGCCCGGGTCAGGACGTGCTGGACGCCTGGGGTAAAGCCTACGGCGTGCTGGCCGGCGTGTTTATCAATCGTGAAGCGCAGATCTACAGCGAGCACGCCACAAAAAACGGCGGCTGGGAAGGCACGCGCGCGTTCCGTATCGTGGAGAAGACCCCACGCAGCGCGCTTATCACCAGCTTTGAATTTGAGCCGGTCGACGGGCAGCCGGTCGCGGATTATCAGCCGGGCCAGTATCTCGGCGTGTGGCTGAAGCCTGAAGGCTTCCCGCATCAGGAAATTCGTCAATATTCTCTGACTCGTCAAGCGAACGGCAAAGGCTATCGCATTGCGGTGAAACGTGAAGACGGCGGTCAGGTCTCTAACTGGTTGCATAACCACGCCAGCGTTGGTGATGTGGTGCATCTGGCGGCTCCGGCGGGTGATTTCTTTATGGCGGTGGAAACGAATACGCCGGTGACGCTGATCTCAGCGGGTGTCGGACAAACGCCGATGCTGGCGATGCTGGATACCCTCGCGGCGTCAAACCACAGTGCGCAGGTTAACTGGTTCCACGCGGCACAAAACGGCCAGGTACATGCTTTTGCTGACGAAGTGAAAACGCTGGGTGCCACGCTGCCGCGCTTCGCGTCTCACGTCTGGTTTAATCAGCCTGAAAGCGGAGACCGGTTTGATAGCGCAGGGCTGATGGATTTACGGACTCAGGAAGGGTTGTTCAGCGATCCGGCGATGCAGTTTTATCTTTGCGGTCCGGTCGGGTTTATGCAGTTTGCAGCGGGTCAGTTGGTTGAGCTGGGTGTGAATGCAGAGCAGATTCATTACGAATGCTTTGGTCCGCATAAGGTTCTGTAAGCCAAACAAAGCCGGGTGGCGCTGCGCTTACCCGGCCTACTCGCTGAGATTTTGTAGGCCGGGTAAGGCGAAGCCGCCACCCGGCAATCACAACGGAGCTAAGGGTTAAATCGCCGCGTCGTCTTCTTCACCCGTACGAATACGGATCACGCGCGCCACATCAAAGACGAAGATCTTGCCGTCACCGATTTTACCGGTCTGCGCCGTGCGGATAATGGTATCCACGCAGGTATCCACGATATCGTCGGTCACCACAATTTCGATTTTCACTTTCGGCAGGAAATCCACCATGTACTCTGCGCCACGGTACAACTCGGTATGACCTTTCTGGCGACCAAAGCCTTTCACTTCGGTGACTGTCATCCCGGTGATACCGACTTCCGCCAGCGCTTCACGCACATCATCCAGTTTGAAAGGTTTAATAATCGCATCAATCTTTTTCATGGTGGGTCCTTAAACGCTCGCCTGTCTGTAGCCTCGTAATCGATTGCTCACAGTATCATAGTCAGTCAAATTTTGCGGTACTACTCTTTAAAATCGTTCGCTTCCAGCTCGTGGCGCGACAGCAGTTTGTAGAACTCGGTGCGGTTACGTCCGGCCATGCGCGCGGCGTGGGTGACGTTGCCTTTGGTGATCTGCAGCAGCTTGCGCAGATAGTTGAGCTCGAACTGGTTACGCGCTTCGACGAAGGTCGGCAGCGCCGTGTTTTCGCCCTCCAGCGCCTGGTCCACCAGCGCATCGCTGATCACCGGCGAAGAGGTGAGCGCCACGCACTGCTCGATCACGTTCACCAGCTGACGCACGTTGCCCGGCCAGCTGGCGGTCATCAGACGTTTCATCGCATCGGTTGAAAACGCGCGTACGAAAGGTTTATGCCGATCGGCCGACTGACGCAGCAGATGGTTTGCCAGCAGCGGAATATCTTCTGAACGCTCGGCGAGTGCGGGGATTTTCAGGTTCACGACGTTGAGGCGATAGTAGAGATCTTCGCGGAACTCTTTGCGCTCCATCGCTTTCGGCAGATCGCGGTGCGTTGCGGAAATGATGCGCACGTTGATGTCGATATCCCGGTTACTGCCGAGCGGGCGCACTTTGCGCTCCTGCAACACGCGCAGCAACTTCACCTGCAGCGGCGCGGGCATGTCACCAATCTCATCGAGGAACAGCGTGCCGCCTTCTGCCGCCTGGAACAGCCCTTCCCGGCTGCTGACCGCGCCGGTAAAGGCTCCGCGCGCATGGCCAAAGAGTTCCGATTCCAGCAGTTGCTCCGGCAGCGCGCCGCAGTTGATGGCGATAAAGGCATTTTTACTGCGCGGGCTGGCGTTGTGGATCGCCTGGGCCAGAATCTCTTTCCCGGTCCCGCTCTGGCCGTTGATCAGCAGGCTGACGTCCGACTGGGCGACCATCCGCGCCTGCTCCAGCAGGCGCAGCATTATAGGGCTGCGCGTGACAATCGATTCGCGCCACTTCTCATCCACCGACGGGGCGGAGTGTTCCAGCGCATCGTCAATAGCTTTATAAAGCGCGTCTTTGTCCACCGGTTTGGTCAGGAAGCTGAATACGCCCTGCTGGGTGGCGGCGACCGCATCCGGGATTGAGCCGTGAGCGGTGAGGATAATCACCGGCATGCCCGGCTGCAGCTTCTGGATTTCGACAAACAGCTGCATCCCGTCCATCTCGTCCATGCGCAGATCGCTTATCACCAGATCGACCTTCTCACGGCCCAGCGCTTTCAGCCCTTCCGCGCCGCTTTCGGCGGTGACCACGCTGTAACCTTCGCTGACCAGACGCATTCCCAGCAGCTTGAGCAGGCCGGGATCGTCATCCACCAGCAGGAGATGGGCAGGTTTGCGGCTTGTCATGGCTTCTCGTCCTCTTGTTTCGGCGTCTCGCTCTCCTGCTCCGGCGATTTGGCGGGCTGCGCAGTGCCTTTTGTATTATCCGGCAAATAGTTGCTGGAGGGCTTGCGGGTGGAGAGCTGCCGTTCAATATCCGTCAGGTTTTCCAGCTTGCGGGTGGTGGTATCAAGCTGGGAGCGTAAATATTGCTGCTGCTGGCGCAGGGTATCCAGTTCGCCGTCCGCAGACTGTTGCAGCTTGCTGTAGCGCGAACGCTCTTCGGCGAGCTGTAACTGCAGTACCTGCCCGTCGCGCCACAGCTGATACAGCGGGCGAATTTGCGCGGGGATCTGCGGGCTGAGCGCATCCATACGCGAAGTATTGTTGCGACGCTCAACCGGATTGATTTTGGCATTAGCCAGCAGGATGCCGCGCTTGAAGGTGTCCTGCCAGGTGTCGTCGGCCCACTGATGAGCCTGCGCGCGGGCCACGGCGGGGGCTAAACGCTCGGCGCAATCCATGCCGCGCAGCCAGAACAGCGGGTTGGATTCGACATCATGGCCGCTGAGCTGCCAGATGTTATCGCAGTCGGTCGACAGGAAATCCGCCAGCTGATGCTCAGGGTATTTGTCGTCTTGTTTATCGCTGATCGCGCTTTTTGGCGTGTGCGGCACACAGCCCGCCAGCAGTAAGCATGGCAGACCGATTCGTAAAATTTTGCTGGAAAACGTCGCGCTAAACGCGCGGAAAAAGACGTGTGACATACTCACCAGACTTAGATTCATTTCATTGATTTTTCCGGCTCAAGGGGCAGCTCAATGCGAAAACAGACATCCGCGCGGTCGTCGTGGGAGATGTACAACTCCCCGTGCATGCGCCTGATGCAATCGCGGGCAATGCTTAAGCCCAAACCGCTCCCTTTTACCGCACCTTTTCGCTGATGACTTCCCTGGAAAAAGGGCTCAAAAATCATCTTCTGTTCGTCATCCGGAATAGGACTACCGGTGTTGGCGACGTCAATACAGACCCGTGAATTGTGGGTAAAACTGCGAATATAAATGTTACCGGATTCAGTACCATAGTGCACCGCATTGGAATAAAGATTATCCAGCACACTCATTAATAGCATAGGTTCGGCAAAACAGACTGGCTCCTGGAGATCCAGCTCGGTATGCATCATTTTAGCTCGCGCAGGCAGGCTGTGGGCGGAGAGCACCATATCGACCAGCGGTTCTATCTCCACTTTTTCCAGTTCGACGGCACCGTCGGCCAGTTTGCGATTGTAATCAAGCAGTTGTTCAATCAGCTTTTGCAAGTTGCGGCTGCTGTCATCCAGGATTTCGACAATCTCTTTTTGTTCGGTGGTCAGCGGCCCGGCCACTTCGTCGGCCAACAATTCGGTACCTTCGCGCATACTGGCGAGAGGTGTTTTCAGTTCATGAGAGATGTGACGCAAAAACTGATGACGCTGAGATTCCAGCCACTGAAGACGTTCCGAGAGCCAGATGATGCGCTGCCCAACGGAGCGCAGCTCGCGTGGCCCTTTGAATACGACGGTGTTGCCGAGAGACTTGCCCTCCCCCAGACGGTTGATCATCCGTTCGATGCCTTTCACCGGGCCGATGATCATTCGGGTAAAGAGTAGCACCAGCCCGAGGCTGACCAGAAACAGCACCAGCGCCTGCCAGCCAAAGAACTGACCGCGCTCAGCGATCTCCTGCTGTAATTGCAGCCCACGAGATGAAATCACCGCGCGAGTGGATTGCACCATCTCGGTGTTGGCGCTGGCAAAGGCTTCGAGCTTAGCGGTAGCGACCTCATCCGGGCCGCTGTTTTTGCACTGCAGCTGCCCCAGGTCGTTCAGATCCTGGCGCAGCGCCTGATAGAGTTTGTCATCGGGGAGCACGCCTGCATGGGCGTCCAGCATTTCGCTGTAGCGTTTGCGCTGGTTCTGATAGACCTTCGCCAGCGTGCGGTCGTCGAGCACGCAGTACTGACGATAGCTGCGCTCCATCTCCAGCGCGGCGTTGGTCATCGCCTCGCTGCGGCGGGCATCAACCAGCGTGGTGCGGTTGGTTTGCGCCGCCTGGGCGCTGAGCGCATTGAGGCTTTGCCACGCCTGCCAGGCCAGAACCAGCAGCGGTAACAGGATCAGCAAGAATGCCATCATAACGAGCTGTCGCAGGGAGCGAGGGAAAATTGACCAGCGTTTCAACGCATGACTCTCTCAATGTGGGTGTTGAGTGATGCTAACTGAGTCAGCCCTTTAGATACAACAAAGCCGGGTAAAAACCCGGCTTTGTTGTGAAATGAGGCGGTGCCTTACTCGACGTTTCGCCCTGGGTCTGATAAAGCATCGCTATAATCAGTAGTTGGACGGCAGGCACCTTGTTGTGCGTCATTCGAAGTTTATGTAGCGCTTCCCGAAGGGGCTGACATAAGAGGGTGAATGAGCCACTGGTTAATATTATGCAACAGCCGTGCCAGAATGCAAAACAAATTATTATCTTACTGTAAAATAACAGTTTTATGGCATTAACGCGTTAATTGATGGCTGAACAATTTCCAGGCTAAGTGTCGCTAAATAGATACAGCTTCTTACCGCCTTTTCATGCCCTTTATAAATCAATGCGTTATACGTCTCCTTTTGGAGACACCCATGTTATGGGTTTGTCGCAATTTTGCGACAGACATAAAAAAGCCCGGTGGCGCTCACGCTTACCGGGCCTACAGGGCTTTAATCGTAGGCCGGGCAAACGCAGTGCCGCCCGGCAACAACTGGCTGATTAGCCTAACTGTTTACGCGCGTTACGGAAGATGCGCATCCACGGGCTGTCCTCGCCCCAGTTTTCCGGGTGCCAGGAGTTGCTCACGGTGCGGAACACGCGCTCCGGGTGCGGCATCATGATGGTGGCGCGGCCGCTTTCGCTGGTCACGGCGGTAATGCCGTTTGCAGAGCCATTCGGGTTTGCCGGGTAGGTTTGCGTCACTTTGCCGAAGTGATCGACAAAGCGCAGTGCTACCAGCCCTTTACTTTCGAGCGTCGCCAGATGTGCCGCATCACGCACTTCCACCTGGCCTTCGCCGTGAGAAACGGCAATTGGCATCTGCGAGCCCACCATCCCCTGCAGCAGCAGAGACGGGCTTTGGGTCACTTCCACCAGGCTGAAACGCGCTTCGAAGCGGTCGGACTGGTTACGCACAAAGCGCGGCCAGGCGTCGCTGCCTGGGATCAGTTCGCGCAGATTCGACATCATCTGGCAACCGTTGCACACGCCCAGCGCCAGCGTTTGCGGGCGATGGAAGAAGGTTTCGAACTCATCGCGCACGCGATTGTTGAACAGGATGGACTTCGCCCAGCCCTCACCTGCGCCCAGCACGTCGCCGTAAGAGAAACCACCGCAGGCCACCAGCGCCTGGAAGTCGTCCAGGCCGGTGCGTCCTGCCAGCAGATCGCTCATGTGAACATCAATGGCGTCGAAGCCCGCGCGGTGGAACGCTGCGGCCATTTCGACGTGGGAGTTCACGCCCTGCTCGCGCAGGACCGCCACTTTCGGACGCGCGCCGGTCGCGATGTACGGTGCCGCAATATCTTCGTTGATGTCGAAAGAGAGCTTCACGTTCAGGCCCGGATCGCTGTCATTCGCTTTCGCTTCATGCTCCTGGTCCGCGCATTCCGGGTTGTCGCGCAGACGCTGCATCTGCCAGGTGGTCTCTGCCCACCACATACGAAGACGTGAGCGGCTTTCGCTGAAGACCGCATGACCATCGGCTTCAATAACAAAACGATCGCCGGTGACGGCTTTGCCAAGATAGTGCACGCAATCCGCCAGGCCATGTTTCGCCAGCAGCGCTTCGACCGCGTCGCGATCCGCCGCACGCACCTGAATCACCGCGCCCAGCTCTTCGTTGAACAGCGCGGCCAGACGATCTTCGCCCAGCGTGGCGATGTTCGCTTCCACGCCGCAGTGGCCGGTAAAGGCCATTTCCGCCAGCGTCACCAGCAGGCCGCCGTCTGAGCGGTCGTGATAGGCCAGCAGTTTGCGTTCGGCCACCAGCGCCTGAATGGCGTCGTAGAAGCCTTTCAGCTGCGCCACATCGCGCACGTCTGCCGGTTTGTCGCCCAGCTGACGATAAACCTGCGCCAGCGCGGTCGCGCCGAGGGCGTTGTGGCCTTTGCCGAGATCAATCAGCAGCAGGGCGTTATCCTCCGTGACCAGCTGCGGGGTGATGGTGTGACGCACATCTTCCACGCGGGCAAAGGCGGTGATGACCAGCGACAGCGGAGAGGTCATCTCGCGCTGCTCGCTGCCTTCCTGCCAGCGGGTTTTCATCGACATGGAGTCTTTGCCGACCGGAATGGTCAGACCCAGCGCCGGGCAGAGCTCTTCACCCACCGCTTTTACCGCTTCGTACAGGCCAGCGTCTTCGCCAGGGTGACCGGCTGCGGCCATCCAGTTCGCGGAGAGTTTGATGCGTTTGATGTCGCCAATCTGCGTCGCTGCGATGTTAGTCAGCGCTTCACCGACCGCCAGACGGGCAGAGGCGGCAAAGTCCAGAAGCGCCACCGGGGTACGTTCGCCCAGCGCCATCGCTTCGCCGTAGTAGCTGTCGAGACTCGCTGTAGTCACCGCGCAGTTCGCCACCGGGATCTGCCACGGGCCGACCATCTGATCGCGGGCCACCATACCGGTCACCGAGCGGTCGCCGATGGTCACGAGGAAGGTTTTTTCTGCGACGGCTGGCAGGTGCAGAACGCGATTCACCGCGTCAGCAATCGAGATACCGCGCACATCCAGCGCTTTGCCCGCGGCTTTGCGGGTTTCAACGTTGCGGGTCATCTTCGGCGTTTTGCCCAGCAGCACGTCGAGCGGCAGGTCAATCGGCTGATTGTCGAAATGCGGATCCTTCATGCTCAGGTGCAGCTCTTCCGTTGCTTCACCGATGACCGCGTAAGGTGCGCGCTCGCGACGACACAGTGCGTCAAACAGCGGCAGCTGATCCGGAGAGACCGCCAGCACGTAGCGCTCCTGGGATTCGTTACACCAGATTTCCAGCGGGCTCATGCCTGGCTCATCGCTCAGGATGTCGCGCAGGTTGAATTTGCCGCCGCGTCCGCCGTCGCTCACCAGCTCCGGCATGGCGTTAGACAGACCGCCCGCGCCGACGTCGTGGATAAACAGAATCGGGTTGGCGTCACCAAGCTGCCAGCAGCGGTCGATCACTTCCTGGCAGCGACGTTCCATTTCCGGGTTGTCGCGCTGCACGGAGGCGAAATCGAGATCCGCGTCAGACTGACCGGATGCCATTGAAGAAGCCGCCCCACCGCCCAGGCCGATGTTCATCGCCGGGCCGCCGAGGACGATCAGCTTCGCGCCGACGGTGATATCACCTTTCTGCACGTGATCGGCGCGGATATTACCGATCCCGCCCGCCAGCATGATCGGCTTGTGGTAGCCGCGCAGCTCTTCACCGTTGTGGCTGTCGACTTTCTCTTCATAGGTACGGAAGTAGCCGTTCAGGGCCGGGCGACCAAATTCGTTGTTAAACGCTGCGCCGCCCAGTGGACCTTCGGTCATGATGTCGAGCGCGGTGACGATACGCTCCGGCTTGCCAAAATCCTCTTCCCAAGGCTGTTCAAAGCCAGGAATACGCAGGTTGGAGACGGAGAAACCGACCAGGCCCGCTTTCGGTTTTGCGCCGCGTCCGGTTGCGCCTTCGTCACGGATTTCACCGCCGGAACCGGTCGCCGCACCCGGCCACGGGGAAATCGCCGTCGGGTGGTTGTGTGTTTCGACTTTCATCAGGATATGCGCTGGCTCCTGATGGAAGTCATAGCGCCCTGCTTCGCGGTCGGCGAAGAAGCGGCCTACCTCGGAACCCTCCATCACCGCCGCGTTGTCTTTATAGGCAGACAGCACGTGGTCAGGCGTTTGTTCCATGGTGTTTTTGATCATTTTGAACAGCGACTTCGGCTGTTCTTCGCCGTCGATAATCCAGGCGGCGTTGAAAATCTTATGGCGGCAGTGCTCGGAGTTGGCCTGCGCGAACATGTAGAGTTCGATGTCGTTCGGATTGCGGTTCAGCTTCACGAACGCATCCTGCAGGTAGTCAATCTCGTCGTCGGCCAGTGCCAGGCCGAGACGCAGGTTGGCATCAATCAGCGCCTGACGGCCTTCGCCCAGCAGATCCACGCTCTGTACCGGCGCAGGCTGATGGTGAGCGAAGAGCTGCTGTGCGTCATCCAGCGTCGCGAAAACGCTCTCCATCATGCGGTCGTGCAGCTCGTCGGCGACGGTCTGCCACTGTTCCGCGGTCAAGGTTGAGGCTTCAACGTAATACGCCACGCCGCGTTCCAGACGATTGATCTGGCTCAGGCCGCAGTTGTGAGCAATGTCAGTGGCTTTAGAAGACCAGGGGGAGATGGTGCCAGGGCGAGGCGTCGCAAGGACCAGTTTGCCGGTTGGCGTATGGCTGCTCAGGCTCGGGCCATACTTGAGCAGACGTTCAAGCTGCTCGCGCTGCTGCGCATTTAAGGGAGCATTCAGGTCAGCAAAATGGACATACTCAGCGTAAATATTGCTTACCGGAAGGTCGGCTGCCTGAAAACGTGCCAGCAGTTTGTTGATACGGAAGGCAGACAGTGCAGGCGAACCACGCAGAATTTCCATCATAAGTCTCTCGTCTTCGAAGCGCCTGAGGCGCT
This sequence comes from Lelliottia sp. EB106-05-01-XG201, assembly GCF_058791735.1. Lineage (NCBI taxonomy): Bacteria > Pseudomonadati > Pseudomonadota > Gammaproteobacteria > Enterobacterales > Enterobacteriaceae > Lelliottia > Lelliottia sp. EB106-05-01-XG201. The sequence continues at coordinate 1,270,692 of NZ_JBYTDV010000001.1, read as the reverse complement.
TACAGTGTGCGCAAGGGGAAAACGGGCGTCATTATAGAGAATCCTGAGCGCCGACGAAACCGTTTGCGTCGAAATAAAATCATCTCGCCTTTTTATCCATCGGTGTGACCTGTCTCTCTAATTTGTTGCCAACTGACGCAAGTTTGCGCAAAATGCCGCTCAATCAATGGCAAACCTTATAATCAACATGGCTACAGCACACTGAGGCAACGCACGGCGCAGAGAATTAACTAATTGAAAAAATTAAAGATTAATTATCTGCTCATCGGCATTGTGACATTGCTGCTGGCAGCGGCCCTCTGGCCTTCTATCCCCTGGTTCGGCAAAGCCGAAAACCGTATCGCCGCGATCCAATCGCGGGGGGAGCTGCGCGTCAGTACGATCAGCTCTCCGCTGACCTACAACAATGTGAACGGCAAAATCACTGGTCTCGATTACGAGCTGGCGCAGCAGTTTGCCGACTACCTCGGCGTGAAGCTCAAAATCACCGTTCGCCAGAATATCAGCCAGCTGTTTGACGACCTGGATAACGACGATGCCGATATGCTGGCCGCCGGGCTGGTCTATAACAGCGAGCGCAGCAAAAGCTATCAGCCAGGACCAACCTACTATTCCGTCTCGCAGCAGCTGGTCTATCGCGTCGGCAGTTTGCGCCCCCGCACTCTTGCCACTCTGACCGATCAGCAGCTCACCATCGCGCCCGGGCATGTGGTGATTGAGGATCTGCGCTCCCTCAAAGAGAAGAAATTCCCCGATCTCAGCTGGAAGGTCGACGAGAAGCTCGGCACCACGGCGCTGCTGGAACAGGTAAAAGATAAAAAGCTGGCGTACACCATCGCCGATTCGGTGGCGATCAGTCTGTTCCAGCGCGTGCACCCGGAGATTGCGGTGGCGCTGGATGTGACCGACGAACAGCCCGTCACCTGGTTTAGCCCTCTCGACGAGGATCAAACCCTCTCCGCCGCGATGCTCGATTTCTTCAATTCAATGAACGAAGACGGCACGCTCGCACGCCTTGAGGAGAAATATCTCGGCCACGGCGGAGATTTCGATTACGTCGATACCCGCAGCTTCCTGCGCGCGGTGGATAGCGTTCTGCCGGATCTCCAGCCGTTGTTTGAGAAATACGCCCAGGAGATCGACTGGCGTCTGCTGGCGGCGATTTCCTATCAGGAATCCCACTGGGACGCGCAGGCGACTTCCCCGACCGGCGTGCGCGGCCTGATGATGCTCACCAAGAATACTGCGCAAAGCCTCGGTCTGACGGACCGTACCGATGCGGAACAGAGCATCAGCGGCGGCGCGCGCTATCTGCAGGATATGATGGCGAAAGTGCCGGAGACGGTGCCGGAAGAGGAGCGGATCTGGTTTGCGCTGGCGGCGTACAACATGGGTTACGCGCACATGCTCGACGCGCGGGCGTTGACCGCCAAAACCAAAGGTAATCCTGACAGCTGGTCTGACGTTAAACAGCGTCTGCCGCTGCTCAGCCAAAAGCCCTGGTATAACAAACTCACATACGGCTATGCGCGCGGGCACGAGGCCTACGCGTATGTGGAAAATATCCGTAAGTACCAGATAAGCCTGGAAGGGTATCTGCTGGAGAAAGAGAAGGAAGTGATAGAGGCGAATCAGCTGGCGCAGAGCTATCCGGTGGTGTCACCGAATGAGCTTAATCACCCGACGACTTCAGTTCTGCCTTTTGTTGCTTTTTCTGCTGACGGCGCATTCGAAAGAAATCGCTTAATAGCTCCGAACAGTCTGGTGCAAGCACCCCGCCGATAATCTGCACCTGGTGGTTCATACCAGGGTGTCCTAGCACATCCATCAGTGACCCCGCCGCGCCGGTTTTTTCATCCCGCGCGCCGTACACCAGCGTGCCGATGCGGCTGTGAACCATCGCGCCGGAGCACATCACGCAGGGTTCGAGCGTGACGTACAGCGTGGTGTCGAGTAAACGATAATTCTGCAGTACCAGCCCGCCCTGACGCAGGGCCATGATTTCCGCATGCGCGGTCGGATCGTGGCGGCCAATCGGACGGTTCCACCCTTCGCCAATCACCTGATTGTTATGCACCAGAACGGCACCCACGGGCACTTCGCCCTCATCCCAGGCGCGTTTTGCAAGGGAGAGCGCGTGGCGCATCCAGTATTCATGGTTGAGTTCAAGGTCAGACAACGAAAGGTACTCCAGTTGGAAAGCGGGCGGCATTATACACACCCGTTATGGTTAACACTATTCCAGTTGCTGAAGTTCGCCCGACGGCGTGACGCGCCAGCGGTGCTGGCAGAAATAGAGCAGCGGGTTATCCTGCTTGCTGTCGCTGTAGCCGCTGTAAAGACGCAGCGGCGTGCCGATTTTCTTCTCGAGCTGCACCACTTTCTCATGGCCCAGACAGCGCAGCGTCAGTACCCAGCCGCCGTAAGCGCGGCCCATCTGGGTGGCAATCAGATTGACGCGCGGCAGCCAGGGGGTGTCGAAATAGACCTGCTCCACCAGCGGCTGCGGCGAGCCGGTAATCAGCCAGATATCGGCGTCGTTGGCGTTGAGATATTGCGTCAGGCGATCCTGAACCACCGGAAACGCGGTGACGTGACCGCGAAACCAGTGGACGAAATCCTGCTGAAGCTGTTTAAGCCGCGCGTCGCTGTGACCAAAGGTGCAACCCCACAACAGCAGACTCATGGGCCAGCGCGCCGCGCGCCCTTTTACCAGCAGCGCAATCCCGATAACCGGCAGGAGTGGCAGCACGAGCAGTGCGTTCAGGGGCTGGCGACGCAACAGATAGCGCATAAATGTGCCAAACATATCCTGCTGATGTAGCGTTCCATCCAAATCGAAAAAGACAACGCGACGCTCGTGATTAACCAAACCTTACTCCTCTGGATCGTTGAACCCTAACAGCCAGGTCATCAGGAACCCGGCGATGACTGCTACTAAACAGCCTAACAGATAGAGCATGACTTTTCCGGTCACGATGGTTAATGCCAGCGGTAATCCGGAGATCCCGAAGGTGATAACCGTCGCCACTTTCCAGTAGCTGATCAACGCGCCGCCCACTGCGCCACCGATACAGGCGGCAAGGAACGGCTTGCCGAGCGGCAGCGTGACGCCGAAAATCAGCGGCTCGCCGATGCCCAGCAACCCAACCGGCATCGCGCCTTTGATCACTTTTTTCAGACGTTCGTTACGGGTTTTCATCAGAATGGCGACCGCAGCACCGACCTGCCCCATCCCCGCCATCGACAGGATTGGCAGCAGTGCGTTATACCCGTGGGCCTGGACCAGCTCAACGTGGATCGGCACCAGTCCCTGATGCAGCCCGGTTAATACCAGCGGCAGGAAAGTCCCCGACAGTACCGCGCCGACCAACAGTCCGCCGCGATCGATAGCCATCGTCGCGCCGTGGGCAATCGCCTCGGAGATCAGGCCGCCCAGCGGCTGGAGCGCCACAATGGCGACCGTACCGGTGATAAGCGTGGTCAGCAGCGGGTTGAGGATCAGTTCAATCGAGCCCGGCAGCAGGTTGCGCAGCCGTTTTTCGATCCAGCACATCAGGGCCACCACCAGCAGCACTGCGATGACGCCGCCGCGGCCTGGCTGGAGCGCCTCGCCGAACAGGGTGATTTGCGCGAGCTGCGGGCTGGAGAGGATCCCCGCCATCACGCCTCCCATCGCCATCGAACCGCCGTAGACTTTCGCCGCGTTGACCCCCACCAGAATGTTCATGATGGCAAACACCGCGCTGCCGAATATGCCCAGAATGCCGAGCATATTTGGATAGTGGGTCGCAAAATCCCCGACGATATCCGGGCGCTTGAGGATATTGATGATCCCGGTAATCAGACCCGAGGCGATAAACGCCGGGATCAGGGGGATAAAGACGTTGGCCAGCTGGCGCAGCGCGTCGCTCATTGGGGCTTTGTATTTGGCTTTGGCCTGCGCTTTGTTGCGATCGACATCGCTTAAAGCTGCAGCGCTTTCCCCGGTCATCAAGGCGCGCATCGCATCGACGACCTGCGCGGCTTTGCCCGGTCCGACGATCAGCTGGTGCTGTGCGCCCTGCTTCACGTAGCCGCTGACGCCGGAGAGCTTTTTCAGACGCGCCAGATCGAGCTGATCGTCGTCCTGAACTTCGACCCGCACGCGCGTCATGCAGTTTTCGAGACGGCGGATGTTTTTCTCTCCGCCAATCCCCTGCAGGATGTCGCTGGCGAGCGCTGCTGTTTTTTCCATATACGCCTCAGTGTTAGTTTTGTAATGCCGCGCGCAAGAATCCCTGATGGGCTTCCAGTTTTGCTCGCGCCGCTGTGGCGTCCAGTCCGCTCAGAATCATCAGAATGGCCGGTTTAACGTCGTGGTCGGTTTGCTGGAGAACGGCTTCCGCCTCTTCACGGCTGGCTCCGGTGGCTTCAACGACCATGCGGCAGGCGCGGTCCACCAGCTTGATGTTGGTGGCTTTCATGTCCACCATCAGGTTCTGGTAGACCTTGCCGAATTTGACCATCGCGCCCGTGGAGATCATGTTCAGCACCAGTTTTTGCGCGGTGCCTGATTTCAGGCGCGTGGAGCCGGTCAGGGCTTCCGGTCCGACGACCGGCGAGATAGCTATGGCCGCCACCTGAGCAATCGGTGAACCAGGATTACAGGAGATGGCCACCGTCGTGCAGCCCAACTGGTTCGCATACTCCAGGCCACCAATGACATAAGGCGTGCGCCCGGAGGCCGCCAGGCCAACCACCAGATCGTTTTCGGTCAGGTTGATGGCGATAAGATCGTCGGCCCCCAGCTGTTTGTCGTCCTCGGCCCCTTCGACCGCTTTAAGCAGCGCGCCAGGCCCCCCGGCAATCAGCCCGACCACCAGCCCATGCGGCACGCCGAAGGTTGGCGGGCATTCAGAGGCGTCCAGCACGCCGAGACGTCCGCTGGTCCCCGCGCCCATGTAAATAATGCGTCCACCGGCTTTCAGAGCGGCGGCGGCGGCATCGACCGCTTTCGCCACCTCGGGCAATGTCTCTTTCACTGCCAGCGCGACCAGCGTATCCTGTTGATTAAAACGGTTAACAAGGTCGAGAGTGGAGAGCGCGTCGAGATCCATGGTTTGTGGATTACGGGTTTCGGAAACGAGTGAGCCAAGATTCATCTTTTGTACCTCAGGAATTTTTAATTCATATTAACCGTACTATAATGGAATATAAAATTCATTCAGGCGAGCAAAACTCTGTTTTGCAGCAGCAATCACATTTCGCCAGGAGGCGTATGAACTGTTTAATTCGTATTCGCCAGCGTTACGCGGGCTTTGCCCAGAGCGATAAAAAACTGGCGGACTTCCTGCTGGCGCAGCCCGATCGTGCGCGTCATCTGAGTTCTCAGCAGCTGGCCAGCGAGGCCGGTGTGAGTCAGTCGAGCGTGGTAAAGTTCGCCCAAAAGATTGGTTTTAAAGGTTTTCCGGCGCTGAAGCTGGCGATCAGCGAAGCGCTGGTCAACAACCCGAATCCGCAGTCTATGCCGCTGCACAACCAAATCCGCGGCGACGATCCGATGCGTCTGGTCGGCGAAAAACTGATCAAAGAAAACGTCACGGCGATGCACGCTACGCTGGATGTGAACAGTGAAGAGAAATTACTGGAGAGCGTGGGGATGCTGCGCGCCGCGCGGCGCATCATTTTGACCGGCATTGGCGCATCCGGACTGGTGGCGCGTAACTTTGGCTGGAAGCTGACCAAAATCGGCTATAACGCGGTGGTTGAACAGGACATGCACGCCCTGCTCTCTACCGTGCAGGCGATGACGCCTGACGACCTGCTGTTAGCCATCTCCTACTCCGGGGAGCGTCGCGAGATCAATCTGGCGTCCGACGAGGCGCTGCGCGTTGGGGGGAAAATCCTCGCCATTACCGGCTTTACGCCGAATGCGCTGCAGCAACGGGCTACGCGATGCCTGTATACCATCGCCGAGGAGCAGGCCACCCGCAGCGCGGCCATTTCCTCCACCAGCGCGCAGATGATGCTGACGGATTTGCTGTTTGTAGCGCTGGTCCAGCAGGATCTTGAGCATGCGCCAGAGCGCATTCGTCACAGTGAAGAGCTGGTAAAAAAACTGGTCTGAACAGGGAATGAGCGTATAATGCCCGCCCTGTTTGTGATGTTTCTGAGATTTTCCTGATGGCGCTGTTAATCACCAAAAAATGCATCAATTGCGATATGTGCGAACCCGAATGCCCTAATGAGGCCATTTCGATGGGTGACAGCATCTATGAGATTAACAGCGACCGCTGCACCGAGTGCATCGGCCATTACGAAACGCCGACCTGCCAGAAAGTCTGCCCGATCCCCAATACTATTCTGAAAGATCCGGCGCACGCCGAATCAGAAGAGCAGCTGTGGGATAAGTTCGTGCTGATGCACCACGCGGACAAAGTCTAACTTTCGATGATTACCGTGGCGCAGGCGTAGTGACGTTCGTCTGCCAGCGTAACGTGCATGTGATTCACACCGAGTTTTTCAGCCAGTTTTTGCGCCTCGCCCCATAACCGCAGACGGGGTTTTCCCAGCTCATCGTTAAACACTTCAAACTGATTAAACGCCAGTCCATTACGAATCCCGGTGCCGAACGCTTTTGCGGCGGCTTCTTTGACCGCAAAGCGCTTCGCCAGAAAACGCACCGGCTGTTGGTGCGCTTCCCAGATGGCCCATTCGTTGTCGCTGAGCACCCGTCTGGCAAGGCGATCGCCGCTACGGGCGATCACCGCTTCGATGCGGGAAATTTCAACGATGTCCGTACCTAAGCCAAGAATCGCCATTACTGACGCGCTTCCAGCATCAGGCGTTTCATTTCGGCAACGGCCTCTTTCAGACCGCTCATCACTGCGCGCCCGATAATCGCATGGCCGATATTCAGCTCGTGCATTTCCGGAATTTCAGCGATCGCTTTGACGTTGTGATAGGTCAGACCGTGACCGGCGTTAACTTTCAGGCCGAGGCTCGCCGCGTAGGTGGCCGCTTTGGCAATACGATCGAGCTCTTTGGCCTGGGTGGCTTCATCTTTCGCGTCCGCGTAACAGCCGGTGTGAATTTCGATGTACGGCGCACCGACGTCGGCTGCGGCTTTGATCTGCTCGAAATCGGCGTCAATAAACAGGGAGACCAGGATACCCGCATCGGCGAGGCGTTTGCAGGCATCGGTCATTTTGTCACGCTGACCGGCAACATCCAGCCCGCCTTCGGTAGTCACTTCCTGACGTTTCTCTGGCACCAGGCAGCAGAAATGCGGCTGGGTTTCGCAGGCGATCGCCAGCATCTCTTCCGTCACCGCCATCTCCAGATTCATACGCGTATCCAGCGTCTGACGCAGGATACGAACGTCGCGATCGGTGATATGGCGGCGGTCTTCACGCAGATGAACGGTAATGCCGTCAGCGCCAGCCTGCTCGGCGATAAATGCCGCCTGAACCGGATCAGGATAAGCAGTGCCTCGCGCGTTACGCAGCGTGGCAATGTGATCGATGTTGACGCCTAACAGTAATTCAGCCATGACAATCCTCGGTTTTCTCATTGTTCGTTAACGCTTTGGCACAAACTGCCTGAATAATTCGCGACTCTTTAAAGGCTTACCACCAAGATACGGCTTGAGGGCAATTCGGGTAAAGCGTTTTGCCGCGCGTAAGGTATCCTGGTCAGGAAATTCTCGTTCATACAGCGCCCTGAGATGCCGCCCGGTGAACGTCGCGTTATCAATCACCACGCTGGCAATAAACCCCTTCTCTTCCCGATAGCGGTAGGTCATGGCGTCATCCACGGATTCGCCGCTCCCCGCGCAATGGAGAAAATCCACGCCGTAGCCAAGATGGCCGAGCAGCGCCAGCTCAAAGCGACGTAATGCGGGTTCGGGCGTGCCCGTTGCGCCAGCCAGCGCCTGGATGCAGTGGAGATAATCGAAAAAGAGTTCAGAGAAGCGGGTTTCGTGTTCAAGGACGCGGGAGATGAGTTCGTTGACGTACAGACCGCTATAGAGCGTGATGCCCGACAGAGGAAGCGCCAGGGAGACGGCTTCGGCACTGCGCAGGGTTTTGACTTCGCCGCGTCCACCAAAGCGAACCAGCAGCGGAGTGAAGGGTTGTAACGCGCCCTTCAGATTAGAGCGTTTGGAACGTGCGCCTTTTGCGACAAGGCGCACGCGACCCGATTCTTCCGTGAAGACGTCCAGCATCAGGCTGGTTTCGCTCCACGGACAGCTGTGCAAGACGAATGCGCGCTGCCAGCCTTCAGTCATGTTCGTTGTCTTATACGTCGTCGCCGTAACCGAGACTACGCAATGCGCGCTCGTCATCAGCCCAGCCGGATTTCACCTTCACCCACAGCTCCAGGTGAACCGGTGCTTCGAACATCTCCTGCATGTCTTTACGCGCTTCGATGCCGATGGTTTTGATTTTGGCGCCTTTGTTGCCGATCACCATCTTCTTCTGACCTTCACGCTCAACGAGGATCAGCCCGTTGATGTCGTAACCGCCGCGCTCGTTCGTCTGGAAACGTTCGATTTCCACGGTCACGGAGTACGGCAGTTCGGCTCCGAGGAAACGCATCAGTTTTTCACGGATGATTTCAGAAGCCATAAAGCGCTGGGAACGGTCGGTGATGTAATCTTCCGGGAAGTGATGAATCGCTTCCGGGAGATGTTTACGCACGATACCGGCGATGGTGTCGACGTTCATGCCCGTTTCCGCGGACAGCGGCACGATGTCGAGGAAGTTCATCTGGCTTGCCAGGAACTGCAGGTGCGGCAGCAGATCGGCTTTTTCCTGCACGTTGTCAACTTTGTTGACCGCAAGAATAACCGGCGATTTGCCGTCGCGCAGTTTGTTCAGCACCATCTCGTCGTCCGGCGTCCAGCGGGTGCCTTCGACCACAAAGATGATCAGTTCCACATCACCGATGGAGCTGCTCGCCGCTTTGTTCATCAGGCGGTTGATCGCGCGCTTCTCTTCCATATGCAGGCCTGGGGTATCGACGTAAATCGCCTGATACGGGCCTTCGGTGTGAATACCGACGATACGGTGACGCGTGGTTTGCGCCTTACGGGACGTAATAGAAATTTTCTGCCCAAGCAGATTATTCAGCAGCGTTGATTTGCCAACGTTCGGACGTCCGACGATGGCAACAAAACCGCAGTAACTCTTTTCTTCGCTCATTCCAGCTCCAGCATTTTTAACGCCTGTTCGGCGGCAGCCTGTTCCGCCTTACGACGGCTTGAACCTGTGCCAACCACCGGTTCACTCAGGCCGCTAACCTGGCAATGGATGGTAAATTCCTGATCGTGTGCTTCGCCGCGAACCTGCACCACCAGATAGGATGGCAGAGGAAGGTGGCGACCCTGCAGATATTCCTGCAAACGAGTCTTAGGATCTTTTTGTTTATCGCCCGGGCTAATTTCGTCCAGACGCGTTTGATACCAGTTCAGAATGAGTTGCTCAACCGTCTGAATATCGCTGTCGAGGAAAACACCACCGATTAATGCTTCGACAGTATCCGCGAGGATAGATTCACGGCGAAAACCACCGCTTTTCAGTTCACCCGGCCCGAGTCGCAGGCATTCGCCCAGTTCAAACTCACGTGCAATTTCGGCAAGCGTATTGCCGCGCACCAGCGTGGCGCGCATACGGCTCATATCACCTTCATCCACACGAGGGAAGCGGTGATAAAGCGCATTGGCGATCACGTAACTTAAAATGGAGTCACCCAGAAACTCGAGGCGCTCATTGTGTTTGCTGCTGGCACTGCGGTGGGTTAATGCCTGTTGCAACAACTCCTGATGCTGAAAAGTGTAGCCCAGCTTCCGTTGAAGCCGATTAATTACGATGGGGTTCATGCGATACCAGTAAATGAATGCGTCAAAAATGCAGCACACGAAACCGACCTGATAAGACCAACGCGGTTTCGTGTGCCGTGGCACTGAGTCAGCGCCAACCTTAAACTTCGGGGGAATATTCTATACACAACGACAGGGTATGTCGTTAGCCAGGAGAGATTATCTCTTAAATAATTCACGTAACCCTCATTTAAGAGGGTTACGTGTGCAAATATCAGGAATTAATGGATTGCGCCGATGCGATTCAGACGAACGCCGGTCGGCCACTCCCCTTCCTGCTTCTCGAAGCTCATCCAGATTGCGGTCGCTTTACCGACCAGATTGGCTTCCGGAACAAAGCCCCAGTAACGGCTGTCCGCGGAGTTATCGCGGTTATCACCCATCATGAAGTAATGTCCTGGCGGAACAATCCAGGTGGCGAGCTGCTGGCCTGGCTGCTGGTAGTACATACCCAGCTGATCCTGCGCGATCGGCACGGTCAAAATACGGTGCGTCACGTCGCCCAAGGTCTCTTTACGCTCAACCAGACGGATCCCGTTCTCTTTGGTTTCGCCTTTCGGCAGCTGGAAGAAACCGCTGGTCGCTTCCCCGCCGTTACGACGGGCAAAGGTCTGCACGAAGTCGCTTGGCTCAACGTTGGAGTAGGTGATCGGCAGCGCGTTTTCACACGCCGTACCGGAGCTACAGCCAGGCTGAACGGTCACTTCTTTCGCCACAGGATCGTAGCTCACTTTGTCGCCCGGCAAGCCGACGGCACGTTTGATGTAGTCCAGACGCGGATCTTCCGGGTATTTGAAGACCACGATATCGCCGCGTTTAGGATGACCGGTTTCGATGAGCGTTTTCTGGTAGATCGGATCTTTAATGCCGTAGGCAAATTTCTCGACTAGAATAAAATCGCCAATCAGAAGCGTTGGCATCATCGAACCGGACGGGATCTGGAAAGGTTCATAGATAAACGAACGGACCACCAGAACAATCGCCAGCACCGGGAAGACGGAAGCACCGGTTTCCAGCCAGCCCGGTTTCGGGCCGACTTTCTTCAGGGTTTTCGCATCCAGCTGTTCACCCGTCACAGACTGACGTTCGCGACGTTTCGGAGCAAAGATAAACTTATCCAGACACCACAACAGCCCCGTCACCAGGGTCGCAATGACCAGGATCAGGGCAAACATGTTCGCCATGCCAACTCCTTAAGGATTATTTTCCGTCTTTGCCCACGTGCAGAATGGCCAGGAACGCTTCCTGCGGCAGTTCGACGTTACCGACCTGCTTCATACGTTTCTTACCATCTTTCTGTTTCTGCAACAGTTTCTTCTTACGGCTAACGTCACCGCCGTAGCATTTCGCCAGGACGTTTTTACGCAGCTGTTTCACCGTTGAGCGGGCAATAATGTGGTTGCCAATGGCAGCCTGGATCGCGATATCAAATTGCTGACGCGGGATCAGCTCTTTCATTTTCTCGACCAGTTCGCGGCCCCGGTACGGGGCGTTATCGTTGTGGGTGATCAGCGCCAGCGCATCCACGCGATCGCCGTTGATCAGCACATCCACACGCACCATGTTGGACGCCTGGAAACGTTTGAAGTTGTAGTCCAGTGACGCATAGCCACGAGAGGTGGACTTCAGACGGTCGAAGAAGTCGAGCACCACTTCCGCCATCGGGATTTCATAGGTCAGCGCCACCTGGTTACCGTGGTAAACCATGTTGGTCTGCACGCCACGCTTCTCGATACAGAGCGTAATGACGTTGCCGAGGAACTCCTGCGGCAGCAGCATGTGACATTCCGCGATTGGCTCACGCAGCTCTTCAATGTTGTTCAGTGGCGGCAGCTTGGACGGGCTGTCGACATAGATAACCTCTTTGCTGGTGGTCTGAACTTCATACACTACGGTCGGTGCCGTGGTGATCAGATCCAGATCGTATTCACGCTCCAGACGTTCCTGAATGATCTCCATGTGCAGCAGACCCAGGAAGCCACAGCGGAAGCCGAAGCCCAGCGCGGTAGAGCTTTCTGGTTCATAGAACAGGGAAGCATCGTTCAGGCTCAGCTTGCCGAGCGCGTCACGGAAGTTTTCATAATCGTCAGAGCTGACCGGGAACAGACCCGCATAAACCTGTGGCTTCACTTTTTTGAAGCCCGGGAGCGCTTTGTCCGCTGGATTACGTGCCTGAGTCAGGGTATCGCCCACAGGCGCGCCCAGAATGTCTTTGATCGCACATACCAGCCAGCCTACTTCGCCGCATTTCAGTTCGGTACGGTCAACCTGTTTCGGCGTGAAGATGCCCAGACGGTCAGCGTTGTACACCTGGCCGGTGCTCATCACTTTGATTTTGTCGCCTTTACGCATGGTGCCGTTTTTAATACGGACCAGGGAGACAACGCCAAGGTAGTTATCGAACCAGGAGTCGATGATCAGTGCCTGCAGCGGCGCATCTGCGTCACCTTCTGGTGCCGGGATATCACGCACCAGGCGTTCCAGCACATCAGGTACACCGACACCGGTTTTCGCGGAGCAGCGCACGGCATCAGCGGCATCAATACCGACGATGTCTTCAATCTCTTCCGCTACGCGCTCAGGATCGGCGGCGGGCAGGTCGATTTTGTTCAGAACCGGCACCACTTCGAGATCCATTTCCATCGCGGTGTAGCAGTTCGCCAGGGTCTGAGCTTCTACGCCCTGCCCGGCATCGACCACCAGCAGCGCGCCTTCGCAGGCCGCCAGCGAACGAGAAACTTCATAGGAGAAGTCAACGTGGCCTGGGGTGTCGATGAAATTCAGTTGATAGGTTTCACCATCAAGGGCTTTGTAGTCGAGCGTCACGCTCTGCGCTTTGATGGTAATACCACGTTCGCGTTCCAGGTCCATGGAGTCCAGTACCTGGGCTTCCATTTCACGATCAGACAGGCCACCGCAAATCTGGATAATACGGTCAGACAGCGTCGACTTACCGTGGTCAATGTGAGCAATGATCGAAAAGTTACGTATGTTCTTCATATAGTTAAATAATTATGCCTTACGAATTCCTGGAGGCCGCTGTTCTTAGCCTGACGTTTTTCAGTGCGAAAACGCAGCATTCTACACTACATCTTCGTCACCAGGAAATGCTCTTCAAGCCAAGCATAGCGTCAAGGAAGGACGTTTTCTTTTCAGGGATGTAAATAAAGATAAAGCCCGATGAATTACCGGGCTTCTGAAGAAAGCGTTTCAACGCGAAGCATGTCCGGCGGGAGCCCCACGCTGAGGATAATGGGCTGCCAGGCTTCTTTCTGTGCGAGCTTCTGAGAAAACCCGCGCGCCAGCATAAAACCGCCCACGCCACCGAGTGCTCCGCCGCTCATCGCCGCGAGATCGGTGCCAAACAGCATCTGGAAAATTCCGGCCACCACAAACAAGCCCACCAGCGGCGAGAGATACACCAGCATCGCGGAACCCAACAGACTGCCTTCGGCAATGCCCAGCTCGACCTTTTGACCGACGGTCAACGGCTGTTCGCTCGGCACAGAGATCGTGTGTGATGTCTGCGGCCCTAACTTATTAAGCACGCGACTGCCGCACCCCGCGCGGGAGGCGCAGCTGTTGCAAGACGCTTTCACGTCACAGCTCACCAGCGCGACGCCATTTTGCCAGGAGACCACGGTGGCCCATTCTTTAATCATTGTGCGGTCCTGAATTTAATGCTGTCAGCAATGCGCTTCGCCGTTTGCGGGGGAAGTTCACCCACAATGGTGATCTCGGCGTTGTCGCGCACAGTGGTGCTCACGGTCCGACGGCCAGTGCGCAGCATTTGATCGCTGCTGTTTGCCGTCGCACGGTTGATATTCACCGAGAAGCTGAACAGGCCATCAGAATAGAGACGAGACTCAACCGGCGTTTCAATGGTCGGCAGCTGGCGACGGCTGCTGGAGATTTCGCTGAACCCTTGCGGGATCCAGGATGGCACCCAGTTGAAATTCACCGTATCGCCCGCGGGCACTGACAGCAGCGGCGGAAGGCTCGCTTTCGCCAGATTCTGCATGCTGTTGCCCACCTGACCATCCACCGTGAAGGAGATGACGCGGAACTGTTCCAGCGTTTCGCCGTCACGATCGAGCAGATCGACGCGCATAGGGAGCTTGCTTTCCGCATCCATCCACACGATGTAGCTGTAACGCGTGCCATCTCTCGCCACGACGCGAATCACTTCGCACAGCCGGTCCGCGATACGCGTACGGCCAACGGAGATGAAATCGTAGTAAGGGGACAGACGTTTAAAATCGGTATAGATGAGAGCCGGAAGCGAATCGACAATGTAATCGCCATTGAGCGTAAACGGCTCAAGGCCTGGCTCGAAATAGCTGATTTCATTGCCGCGCTGAACAACTTCACGGCGCGGGCCGTCGAGTTGTAAAAGCTGGGCGAGCGGCTGGTTATCAAGTCGGGCATGGCGGTAGCGTAACGACTCTACACCCTGCTTGTTGATACTGATAAAGGCCAACTCGTAGTTGAGTGACTGGCTCGCCATATTCATCTGCTGCAACAACGCCCCGGACGATAAATCAGCCGAGGCGTTGGCAGAGAAGAACAGGCTACCCGCCACTAAGGACATGGCGCACCAAAGTTGCTTCATTACTGCGATTGCGTTCCTAAAGTTTGGTTTCCTGGCACTTGCACACCAGCCTGCTGGGTCTGTGCCTGCTCAAACTGGAGCTGCTCAGAGTGCAGACGACGCTGCAACTCATAGTCCTGCAGCATCGCATTAATGCGACGACGCTGTTCCTGAACCTGCTGTTGCTGGCCCGGGCTGACTGATGCATCGGCGGCTGGCACACCCAAACTAACCGGACTTGCTTTACCCATCATCGGCAGTGTGTTGAACACTGGCGCTTCAGGCTGCTGGTTAGCTTCTGATTGACCGTTATAGTGCTGGACGCCAACGATAACTGCAAGCGATACGCATGCAGCCACACCCATTTGGGTGAGTTGACTGGCCCACGGACGCACTTTTTTCCAGAATGGCATCTTCTGCCATTGATGCGGCGCAGGTTGGGCTTCAGGAATCAGCGGAGTGGTCTGATGTACAGGCTCGTTCTCAATTGCCGCCATTACGCGGGCAGAGATATCGAAATGGAGAACATCGCCCGTATCACCGCGCATAGAGTCGCGGATGAGATGGTAACTCTCCCAGGTCTTTTGCATCTCGGGAGAGTGAGAGAGCTCGTTGAGCAGCTCACTGTCCAGCGTTTCACCATCCATTAAAGCGGAAAGTTTTTCTTTCTGCATGCCTAATACCTTTTCCAGTATCCCGCTATCGTCAACGCCTGATAAGCGGTTGAACTTTATTATCAATAGCTTCTCGCGCACGGAAGATTCGCGAACGAACCGTTCCGACCGGACAATCCATGATGGCCGCTATCTCTTCATAGCTCAGTCCATCAAGCTCCCGCAAGGTAATTGCCATGCGTAAATCTTCCGGGAGTGCCTCGATCGTGCGAAAAACGATTTGTCTCAGTTCTTCTGACAACATTAAGTTCTCAGGGTTCGAAATTTCTTTCAACGCGCCGCCGCTTTCGAAGTTTTCAGCGTCAATGGCATCCACATCACTAGACGGCGGACGACGGCCCTGAGCGACCAGATAATTCTTTGCTGTATTGACTGCAATACGATACAGCCACGTGTAAAAAGCACTATCTCCCCGGAAAGAATCCAGCGCACGATAGGCCTTTATAAAAGACTCTTGTACCACATCAGGAACGTCTCCTGACGGCACGTAGCGGGACACCAGACTCGCCACTTTATGCTGGTAGCGCACTACCAGTAAGTTAAAGGCTTTCTGATCTCCCTTCTGGACCCGTTCAACCAGGACCTGGTCCGTTAACTGCTCGCTCATCCGAGGTAATGTCTCCCCAAACCTAAATTCCACGCGTTATCGAAACGCCACTCTAAAAACACTGCAATGTGAGCAAGCACGAGGTTAGAGGGTCTATTCATCAATAAGTTCCGTTACGCGTTTGTTTTTGTCCATCGTGTCGCAGACTGTTCATTTTCTCTCATTATAAGTCTGTTAACGATACGTACCCAGTTTCTGATAAGAAATGGCATTTTTGCAGCCAGAAGAGTACCGCAACACAGGGTTTATTTCACCACATAATCTGAAGCTAACGATCTGCTTCGCAAAATATTTTCGTTCTTTTACGTGTTTTTTGAGCTTGCGTTTATGTTTAGGCTGCGCAACACCACTCAAAAAAAACGTGCGATTCATCGCATTCGGGTGCTATTCTGGCCAAACACTGTTTAGTAAATTAAACAAACATCATGAACACAACTCCTGAACTGCATTGTGATGTACTGATTATCGGCAGCGGCGCGGCCGGCCTCTCTCTGGCGCTGCGACTGGCCTCGCATCAGAAAGTGATCGTCCTGAGCAAAGGGCCGATGAGCGAAGGCTCGACGTTCTACGCGCAAGGCGGCATCGCTGCGGTGTTTGATGAAACCGACAGCATTGCTTCGCACGTGGAAGATACGCTGATCGCGGGCGCGGGCATTGTCGATGAACACGCCGCGGAATTTGTCGCCAGCAACGCACGTCATTGCGTACAGTGGCTGATCGACCAGGGCGTGCTGTTTGATACCCACGTTCAGCCCAATGGCGAAGAGGGATATCATCTCACTCGCGAAGGCGGCCATAGCCACCGGCGCATCCTGCATGCCGCCGATGCCACCGGCAAAGAAGTTGAAAACACGCTGGTCAGCAAAGCCTGCAATCATCCCAATATTCAGGTGCTAGAGCGCAGCAATGCGGTGGATCTGATCATCTCGGATAAAATTGGCCTGCCGGGCACGCGCCGCGTCGTCGGAGCCTGGGTGTGGAACCGCAATAAAGAGAAGGTCGAAACCTGCCGGGCGAAATCTGTGGTTCTGGCAACAGGCGGCGCATCCAAGGTTTATCAGTACACGACCAATCCGGATATCTCCTCTGGGGACGGAATTGCGATGGCATGGCGCGCAGGTTGTCGCGTCGCCAATCTGGAGTTTAACCAGTTCCATCCAACCGCCCTCTTTCACCCTCAGGCGCGCAATTTCCTGCTGACGGAAGCCCTGCGGGGTGAAGGTGCGCATTTGAAGCGCCCTGACGGCACGCGATTTATGCCTGACTTCGACGAGCGCGGCGAGCTTGCCCCGCGTGACATCGTGGCCCGCGCGATAGACCACGAGATGAAACGTCTCGGTGTCGACTGTATGTATCTCGATATCAGCCATAAGCCCGCGGATTTTGTGCGCCAGCACTTCCCGACGATCTATGAGAAATTGCTGGGCCTCGGGATCGATCTCACCAAAGAACCGGTGCCGATTGTGCCCGCCGCGCACTATACCTGCGGTGGCGTGATGGTGGACGATCATGGCCGTACTGATGTGGATGGCTTGTACGCTATCGGCGAGGTGAGCTACACCGGGCTGCATGGCGCGAACCGCATGGCGTCTAACTCGCTGCTGGAGTGTCTGGTTTACGGCTGGTCAGCCGCGGAAGATATTACCAAACGGATGCCGTACGCCCGTCAGGTGGATCAACTCCCTGCCTGGGATGAAAGCCGGGTGGATAATCCGGATGAGCTGGTCGTCATTCAGCACAACTGGCATGAGCTGAGACTCTTCATGTGGGATTACGTCGGGATCGTGCGCACCACGAAACGTCTGGAGCGTGCGCTGCGCCGGATTACGATGCTGCAGCAGGAGATTGACGAGTATTATGCCAACTTCCGCGTCTCCAACAATCTGCTGGAGCTGCGCAATCTGGTGCAGGTGGCGGAGCTGATTGTCCGCTGCGCGATGATGCGCAAAGAGAGCCGGGGCCTGCATTACACGCTGGACTACCCCGATCAGCTGGCGGAATCCGGTCCATCGGTACTCGCCCCGCTCGCTCACATAAACAGATAAAATGCCTGGGTCAGCGCAGTGTAGGCTTCTGAGTAACACTGATCTGGCCCACGGATCACCATCCTGTCGCTGAAGCACTCCCCTTCTTTTGGCGAGAGCGCTAATAACACGCGGTGCGGAAGCCTGGCTTCGTTATCGGCAATGTCGGTGCGCAGGCGGAGGAACCAGCCCATCTCCAGCGCCTTTTTGATAAAGGCATTGCCGGTGCTTTCGGGCAGCACGACGCAGAAAAATCCCTCTTCGGAGATCAAATTCGCCGCGGTCATGAGCAGCGCCTGATGATCGAGCGAGCCGGTGTATCGCGCCTGGTTGCGTTCCGGCGTGGCGCATTCGACGCCCGGTTCAAAATAAGGCGGGTTGCTGACAATCAGATCGTAGCGCGCCGTTTGCTCGGGCGCCCAGGTAAGAATATCGGCGCACTCCACCCGGACGCGAGACGCCCACGGGGATTCGGCGGCATTCTCACTGGCCTGACTGGCAGCCTGCGCGTCGAGTTCGACCGCATCGATAGTGACATGCTGCTCCGTGCGCTGCGCCAGCATCAGCGCCAAAAGGCCGCTTCCTGCGCCAATATCCAAAATTCGCTTAACCTTCGCGACGGGCGCCCACGCACCCAGTAAGATACCGTCAGTACCGACTTTCATCGCACAGCGATCGTGAGCCACAAAAAACTGTTTAAACGTAAAACCATCGCGGCGCAGCTGCGCTTTGGGTTGAGACATGTCAAAGCAACCTTCTTAAATAAAACCGGATTAGCATAGGGGAAAGCGAAGTGGCGGAAAAGGGATATCCACAAACAGATGAAGATTGCAGCCATAACGTCTATAATCAGCGCCCCACACAGAGGTAGAACATGACTGTAACGACTTTTTCCGAACTTGAACTCGATGAGTGCCTGCTGGAAGCTCTCCAGAATAAAGGCTTCACACGCCCAACTGCCATCCAGGCGGCTGCTATTCCGCCTGCGTTAGAAGGCCGTGATGTACTCGGTTCTGCGCCGACAGGCACCGGTAAAACGGCGGCATATTTGCTGCCTGTCTTGCAGCATCTGATCGACTTTCCTCGCAAGAAATCTGGCCCACCGCGCATCCTGATCCTGACGCCGACACGTGAATTAGCCGTGCAGGTGGCAGAGCATGCGCGTGAACTGGCCGCGAATACGCATCTGGATATCGCCACCATCACCGGTGGTGTCGCCTATATGAACCACGCCGAAGTGTTCAGTGAGAACCAGGATATCGTGGTCGCGACAACCGGACGCCTGATGCAGTACATCAAAGAAGAAAACTTTGACTGCCGTGCGGTGGAAACGCTGATCCTCGATGAAGCAGACCGTATGCTGGAACTCGGTTTTGCGCAGGACATCGAGCACATTGCGGGCGAAACGCGCTGGCGCAAACAGACGATGCTCTTCTCCGCCACCCTGGAAGGTGACGCGATCAAAGACTTCGCCGAGCGTCTGCTGAATGAGCCGGCTGAAGTATCCGCTACGCCGTCCACGCGTGAGCGCAAGAAGATCCACCAGTGGTATTACCGCGCCGATAACCTTGAGCACAAAGTCGAGCTGCTCAAGCACCTGCTGAAACAAGATGACACCACGCGTACCATCGTGTTTGTGCGTAAGCGCGAGCGTGTGCATGAGCTGGCGAATATGCTGCGTTCCGCGGGTATCGACAACTGTTACCTTGAAGGCGATATGCCGCAGGCGAAGCGTACCGAGGGGATTAAACGTCTGACCGAAGGTCGCGTCAACGTGCTGGTTGCCACTGACGTGGCGGCACGCGGTATCGACATCCCAGATGTCAGCCACGTTATTAACTTTGACATGCCGCGTACGGGCGATACCTATCTGCACCGTATCGGTCGTACCGGTCGTGCGGGCCGTAAAGGCACCGCGATCTCTCTGGTCGAAGCGCACGATTACATGCTGCTGCTGAAAGTGGGTCGTTACATCGAAGAGCCGGTGAAAGCCCGCGTCATTGATGAACTGCGTCCTACCACGCGTGCGCCGAGCGAGAAGATGACGGGTAAACCGTCCAAGAAAGTGCTCGCGAAACGTGCCGAGAAGAAAAAAGAAGAAGCGAAAGAGAAGCCGCGCGTGAAGAACCGCCATCGCGATGCCAAAAACATTGGTAAGCGTCGTAAGCCAAGCGGTACGCCGCCGACTTCACAAAACGAAGAGTAAAAAAAAGCCGGGTTAATCACCCGGCTTTTTATTTCCCCCAAAACCTCAAGCCTTACAGGCTTTCAGTAAAGGTACGTGCAATAACGTCACGCTGCTGTTCTGGGGTCAGAGAGTTGAAGCGTACCGCGTAGCCAGAAACACGAATGGTCAGCTGCGGGTATTTTTCTGGGTTCTTCACCGCATCTTCCAGGGTTTCGCGACGCAGAACGTTAACGTTCAGGTGCTGACCGCCTTCCACGCGAACTTCCGGCTGGATGTCCATTGGGATTTCACGGTATTCGATTTCGCCCAGTTTGTTAACCGGCACGATTTCGTCTTCAGCAAAACCGGCTTTCGCGACCACACAACGCGCTTCGCCTTTTTCGCTGTCCAGCAGCCAGAAAGAGTTCAGCAGATCGTCATTTGCAGCTTTAGTAATCTGGATACCTGTAATCATGTTATGCCTCCAGGGCTACATTAATTTATGGATGTCGGCCTCTCACGGCCAATTGGTAAAACCATTGTTGCTTGAGTGTATATATATCAGCCGCCACCCCATGATTCTTTGATTTAAATCAACAAAAACTGCGACCACACAAAGTGTGTGGTTTGATTTTATTGTTTTATATCAATTTACGACCACCGCAGAACCGCTCTTTTTTGAGTAATTCAAATTAAATTGAAAGACTTAGACGCAAATTTCGCGCGGAATTTTGCTCCCCTCTCTTAAAGGGTTAAGCTAGGCGCAATTGAGAGATGCAGGAGAGCATGATGACAACCCCTTTGACATGGCATGACGTGCTGGCAGATGAAAAGCAGCAGCCCTATTTTGTGAATACGCTCAGCACGGTGGCCACAGAGCGGCAATCCGGTCAGACGATCTATCCCCCGCAGAAAGATGTGTTTAACGCCTTCCGTTATACCGAACTGAATGATGTGAAAGTGGTGATCCTCGGCCAGGACCCTTACCACGGTCCGGGACAGGCGCATGGTCTGGCTTTCTCGGTACGTCCTGGGATTGCCACCCCGCCGTCGCTGCTGAATATGTATAAAGAGCTGGAAGGCTCGATGCCTGGGTTTACCCGTCCGGCACATGGCTATCTTGAGAGCTGGGCGCGTCAGGGCGTGCTGCTGCTCAATACGGTGTTAACGGTTCGCGCTGGACAGGCGCATTCTCATGCCTGCCTGGGCTGGGAAACTTTTACGGATAAAGTCATCAGCCTGATTAACGAACATTGTGAAGGGGTGGTGTTTTTACTCTGGGGCGCACATGCGCAGAAGAAAGGGGCGATCATTGATACTCAGCGTCATCACGTGCTGAAAGCGCCACACCCTTCGCCGCTGTCGGCTCATCGCGGATTCTTTGGCTGTAACCACTTTGTGCTGGCGAATGAATGGCTGGAAAAACGCAACGAAGCGCCGATTGACTGGATGCCCGTGTTACCCGCAGAAAGCGAATAACGATTAATCAATGAGTAGGCCGGATAAGGCGTAGCCGCCATCCGGCAAAATGCCCGGCAGCGAGATGCTAACCGGGCATATCAAAGCTAGGCTTTGTTCTGACGCCACCATTCAGCCAGCAGGACGCCGGTTGCAACGGAAACGTTGAGGCTTTCTACCTTGCCTGTCCCGTCGATTGAGACGCTCAGGTCGGCAGTAGAGAGTGCCGCATCAGACAGACCATCACGTTCCTGACCCAGCACCAGCACCATCTTGCGCGGCAGCGTCGCTTTAAACAGCGGCGTACCTTTGTGGCTGGAGGTGGTCACGATAGAGTAACCCGCCTGGCGGAACTCTTCGATGGCATCCAGAACACTTTCGCCCGTAATCGGCTGTACGTGTTCCGCCCCACCCTCGGCAGTACGAATCGCCGCACCGGATTCGACAATCGCCGCATCCTGCAACAACACGCCTTTCACGCCGAAATGGGCACAGCTACGCATCATCGCACCCAGATTGTGAGGGTTACCCACATCTTCCAGCGCCAGCACGCAGTCATCGGCATCCGCCTGACTGACCCACTGCTGCACCGTGGTGCCGTTACGTTTTTTGATCAGGAAGCAGACGCCACCGTGATGCTCGGTACCGGAAGCTTTGGTCAGCTCCGCGTCATCTACCACATGGTAGGCTTTGCGGTTCGCCGCCATCCAGCGCAGGGCTTCTTTGAAACGCGGCGTGACGCTCTGGATAAACCAGGCGCGAACGATGCATTCAGGACGGCTCTGGAACAGGGCCTGACAGGCGTTCTCGCCGTAGACACGGGTCTCTTCTGCGCGTTGACGACGCAGAACTTCCGGATCGATAAAGCTCTTACCACTGATTCCACCGTGATCGGCTTTTGCCGGCGCTTCTTCGCCCGGAGCACGGGAAACCGTGCGCCATGGGGATGCATCACGTGGGAAATCATCGCGTGGACGGTCGTCGCGACGGCGATCGTCACGCTTACGGTCATCACGTTTGCGGTCATCACCGCGGTTACTTCTGTTGTCATCGCGGGCGGGGCGACGGCCACCGTCTGCACGAGATGGACCCGGACGGCCCCCACCCTTTCCGGTACGCGGATTTTGGGTGCGTTTGTCAGAATCATCATCACTGCGGACATACATCACTTTGACCTTGCCGCTTTTATTCTTCAGTTCGTCGTTCATGCTTTTCTCCACCAGCGCTGCGCGAAGCGCGCAGATTACCCGATGTGTCAGCGCATAGCCATTATTTCATACAAAAGCCTGTGACTATTGTTCCCATTGAATAAAACGCATTGTCGTTTCAAACAACCTCAATGATAATGTGTAACATATCAGAAACATTATCGGCATTTTGCCGCTTTGTCCCACTGCTCTATCAGAGGTTAGTTATGAATACCGTATGTGCCAACTGCCAGGCCCTCAATCGCATTCCGGATGACCGAATTGATGATGGGGCGAAATGCGGGCGTTGCGGTCATGAGCTTTTCGATGGCGACGTGATTAACGCAACCGGCGAAACTCTCGATAAATTACTGAAAGACGATCTGCCGGTCGTAGTGGATTTCTGGGCGCCCTGGTGCGGCCCATGCCGTAACTTTGCGCCTATATTTGAAGACGTCGCCGAAGAGCGCAGCGGGAAAATGCGCTTTGTGAAAGTGAACACCGAAGCGGAACGCGAACTGAGCGCCCGATTCCGCATCCGCAGTATTCCGACCATCATGATTTTCAAAAAGGGTGAAGTCGTCGATATGCTCAATGGTGCCGTGCCAAAAGCGCCTTTTGAAAGCTGGCTGAACGAAACTCTCTGACATTCACGGGGCACCGCTTGTGCCCCGTTCCTCCCTCTGCGAGAATGGCGTTTTTTCTGCGCCTCTTCCATGACTGATAACGCCGTACTTCAATTGCGCGCCGAACGCCTGGCGCGTGCGACCCGCCCTTTTCTTGCTCGTGGCAACCGTGTTCGCCGCTGTCAGCGCTGTCTTTTACCGCAAAAGCAGTGCCTGTGCGACACCCTGACTACCAGCCACGCGCAAAGCCGTTTCTGCCTGGTGATGTTCGATACCGAGCCGATGAAGCCCAGCAATACCGGGCGTCTGATCGCCGACATTCTGCCGAATACCGCTGCGTTTCAGTGGTCGCGCACCGAGCCGCCGCAGGCGCTGCTCGATCTGGTTGCCAGCCCCGACTATCAGCCCATGGTGGTGTTCCCTGCATCTTATGCCGGTGAAAACCGCGAGGTGATTTCTGCGCCTGCGACAGGCAAACCGCCGCTGTTCATTATGCTGGATGGCACCTGGACCGAAGCGCGGAAAATGTTCCGCAAGAGCCCGTATCTGGATGCGCTGCCGGTGATCTCCGTCGATCTTTCACGCGTTTCCGCCTATCGCCTGCGCGAAGCCCACGCCGAGGGGCAATATTGTACGGCAGAAGTGGCGATCGCCCTGCTGGATCTGGCGCAGGATACGTCGGCCGCGACCGCGCTGGGCAACCATTTTTCCTGCTTCCGCGAGCGCTATCTGGCAGGAAAACCCACACATCAGGCCAGCATCACAGCAGAAGAGCCGGAAAGCGTTTAAAATCATCAGGTCACTCGCGTTTACAGGAGACTTGTATGAGCCAGCTAGGGCTAGAAGCGCTACTCCGCCCTAAATCCATCGCCGTGATCGGTGCCTCCATGAAGCCCGATCGCGCGGGATATTTAATGATGCGCAACCTGCTGGCCGGTGGATTCAATGGCCCGGTCATGCCCGTCACCCCAGCGTATAAAGCCGTTCAGGGCGTGCTGGCGTGGCCTGACATACAAAGCCTGCCCTTCGTCCCCGATCTCGCCATCCTCTGTACTCATGCCAAACGCAATCTCACCCTGCTGGAAGCACTGGGTGAGAAAGGGTGTAAAACCTGCATCATTCTCTCTTCGCCACCGGAACAGCAGGCAGAATTACTGGCCTGCGCGGGCCGATATCAGATGCGCTTGCTCGGGCCTAACAGTCTGGGGCTTTTGGCTCCGTGGCAGGGATTGAACGCCAGTTTCTCCCCGGTGCCAATTCGCAAAGGCAAACTGGCGTTTATCTCTCAGTCTGCCGCCGTGTCCAACACCATTCTCGACTGGGCGCAGCAGCGCGAAATGGGCTTTTCGTATTTCATCGCACTGGGCGATAGCCTGGATATTGATGTCGATGAACTGCTCGATTTCCTGGCGCGCGACAGTAAAACCAGCGCGATCCTTTTGTATCTCGAACATCTGAGCGATGCGCGACGCTTTGTCTCCGCCGCGCGCAGCGCCTCGCGTAACAAACCGATCCTGGTCATCAAAAGTGGCCGTAGCCCTGCGGCGCAGCGTTTGCTGCAATCCCACTCGGGCATGGACCCTGCCTGGGACGCCGCCATTCAGCGCGCCGGTTTGCTGCGCGTTCAGGATACCCATGAACTTTTCTCGGCGGTCGAAACGCTGAGCCATATGCGCCCGTTGCGCGGTGAAAAGCTGATGATTGTCAGTAACGGCGCGGCACCGGCAGCGCTCGCTCTTGATGAACTGTGGTTACGCAACGGGAAACTCGCCACGCTCAGCGAAGAGACGCTGCAACATTTGCGTGACGCCCTGCCCGTGAGCGTGACGCCGGGCAATCCGCTGGATCTGCGGGATGACGCCAGCAGCGAGCGGTATATCAAGGCTATCTCGATACTGCTGGACAGTCAGGACATCGATGCTCTGATGGTGATCCATTCCCCCAGCGCCGCGGCGCCCGGCAGCCAGAGCGCACGCGCGCTGATCGATGCCGTTAAAAACCATCCGCGCGGAAAATATGTCACCCTGCTTACCAACTGGTGTGGGGAATACTCCTCGCAGGAAGCGCGCCGCCTGTTCAGCGAAGCGGGATTGCCGACCTACCGCACGCCGGAAGGCACTATCACCGCATTTATGCATATGGTGGAATACCGCCGCAACCAGAAGCAGCTCAGAGAAACCCCGGCGTTGCCCGATAATCTGGCGGCCAATGCGACCGAAGCCCACAATCTGCTGCGCCAGGCCATTGAAGACGGGGCGTCGTCGCTGGATACCCATGAGGTACAACCGATTCTGGATGCCTACGGCATGAAAACCTTGCCGACCTGGATCGCGAGTGACAGCGCCGAGGCGGTGCATATTGCCGAACAGATTGGTTATCCGGTGGCGCTGAAGCTCCGCTCACCTGATATTCCGCATAAGTCGGATGTGCAGGGGGTGATGCTCTATCTGCGTACTGCGGCGGAAGTGCAGCAGGCCGCCGAGGCAATTTTCGATCGCGTCAAAATGGCCTGGCCGCAGGCGCGAGTCCACGGGCTGCTGGTGCAGAGCATGGCGAACCGCGCCGGGGCGCAGGAACTCAGAGTGGTTGTGGAGCACGACCCGGTCTTTGGCCCGTTGATTATGCTGGGAGAAGGCGGTGTGGAGTGGCGACCGGAAGAGCAGGCTGTCGTCGCGCTCCCGCCGCTGAACATGAATCTGGCGCGTTACCTGGTTATTCAGGCGATTAAGAGTAAAAAAATTCGCGGACGCAGCGCGCTCCAGCCTCTGGATATCGCCGGGCTGAGCCAGTTCCTGGTTCAGGTTTCAAACCTGATTGTCGATTGCGCTGAGATCCAGCGGCTGGATATCCATCCGCTTCTGGCGTCGGGCAATGAATTTATCGCCCTGGACGTGACGCTGGATATCGCGCCGTTTACGGGCGATCGCGAAAGCCGACTGGCGATCCGCCCGTATCCCCTGCAACTGGAAGAGTGGGTGGAGATGAAAAATGGCGAGCAGGTGCTGTTTCGCCCTATCCTGCCCGAAGATGAGCCGCAGCTGCGGGCCTTCATCGCGCAAGTCACCAAAGAAGATTTGTACTATCGCTACTTCAGTGAAATCAGCGAATTTACCCATGAAGATTTAGCCAATATGACCCAGATCGACTACGATCGGGAAATGGCATTTGTAGCCGTTCGTCATCGGGATGAAGGCGATGAGATCCTCGGGGTCACGCGGGCGATTTCCGATCCTGACAATGTGGATGCGGAATTTGCCGTGCTGGTTCGCTCCGATCTAAAAGGTCTTGGACTTGGGCGGAGATTGCTGGAAAAACTGATTGGCTATACCCGAGATCACGGTTTGCTCTGCCTGAATGGCATTACTATGCCCCATAACCGCGGCATGATTACCCTGGCGCGCAAACTCGGATTCGACGTGGATATTCAGCTGGACGAAGGGATTGTCGCCCTCTCGCTCCGTCTGGCATCGATGTCAGCCCAGGAGTAAGGTACTGGAAATGTTGACCACTTTAGCAAGTACTGGTGGTATCATTGTCCGCTTATGTTGTCTGCAGATGCCAGATAACCCTTCAATGAACAGAGAAGATACGCACTGTGATGTTGTCAAAATTTAAGCGTAACAAACATCAACAACACCTTGCTCAACTACCGAAGATTTCTCAGTCAGTTGATGATGTCGAGTTCTTTTACGCTCCCGCCCATTTCAGGGAGACGCTTCTGGAAAAGATTGCGAGTGCCACACAACGTATTTGTATTGTGGCGCTTTATCTTGAACAGGATGAAGGTGGACGCGCGATTTTAAACGCGGTCTATGAAGCTAAACGCCAGCGCCCGGAACTGGACGTTCGTATCCTGGTTGACTGGCATCGTGCGCAACGCGGTCGAATTGGTGCGGCGGCGTCCAACACCAATGCGGACTGGTACTGCCGTATGGCGCAGGAAAACCCAAGCGTCGACGTGCGCGTTTACGGTGTACCCGTCAACACGCGTGAAGCCCTTGGCGTTCTGCATTTCAAAGGTTTCATCATTGATGACAGCGTCCTTTACAGCGGTGCGAGCCTTAATGATGTCTACCTGCATCAGCTCGATAAGTATCGCTATGACCGTTACCATCTGATCCGCAATGCGCAGATGGCGGACATCATGTTCAACTGGGTCGACCAATACCTGGTGCATGGTCGTGGCGTGAATCGCCTTGACGATCCTCATCGTCCAAAAAGCCCGGAAATCAAAAACGATATCCGTCTGTTCCGCCAGGAACTGCGCGATGCGGTCTATCATTTCCAGGGGGATGCGGATAACGAACAGCTCTCCGTGACACCTTTAGTCGGTCTGGGCAAATCCAGCCTGCTGAACAAGACCATCTACCATCTGATGCCGTGCACAGAGCAGAAGCTGACGATCTGTACGCCGTACTTCAACTTACCGGCGATACTGGTCCGCAATATTATTCAGCTGCTGCGCGATGGTAAAAAGGTCGAAATCATCGTCGGGGACAAAACCGCGAACGACTTCTTCATCCCTGAAGATCAGCCGTTTAAGATCATCGGTGCGCTGCCGTACTTGTATGAGATCAACCTCCGTCGTTTCCTGAGCCGCCTGCAGTATTACGTTAATACCGACCAGCTGGTGGTGCGCCTCTGGAAAGATGAGGACAACAGCTATCACCTGAAAGGGATGTGGGTTGACGATGACTGGATGCTGCTGACCGGGAATAACCTCAACCCGCGCGCATGGCGTCTGGATCTGGAAAACGCCATTCTGATCCACGATCCTCGGCATGAGCTTTCGGCCCAGCGCGAGCGCGAGCTCGAATTGATTCGTACCCATACGACGACCGTGCGTCACTACCGCGATTTGCAGAGCATTGCCGATTATCCGGTGAAAGTGCGTAAGCTTATCCGCCGGTTACGTCGTATTCGTATCGACCGCCTCATCAGCCGTATTCTGTAACGAACCAGCCCTGTCATCGACGGGGCTTTTTTTGGAGTCCGTTATGCGAATCTTCCTCCTGCTCTCTCCCCTCTTGCTTTCAGGCTGTAGCCATATGGCCAATGACAGCTGGCAAGGTCAGGATAAGGCCCAGCACTTTATCGCCTCGGCAATGCTCTCTGCCGCCGGGAATGAAGTCGCACAACATCAGGGCTATAGCCGCGATCGTAGCGCCGTTTACGGGTTCATGGTATCTATTGCAAGTTTTTTTAACTGTATGCTATGTAAGTGTTTTTATGTGCAATGCGTTATCCATCTCTCTATAAAGCAATACACACTGCAATACACAGCATTAAAGCCCACCCCTCAATTTTTCCATCATAGCTTTCTGCTCTTCACTCATTGGCACATCAACTTCACCGTGTTCCAGTAGGTATGTGCCAAAACTCATCATGCAGGCCACTGCCGGATCTATCTTGTTCGGCGCTTTCAGTTTGTTCGGTTTGATATTGTGGTTAGCGTCAACCATCATCACTACGTTACCCATCGCCCAGGCCAGCACCGGATCCCCGTTGTGCTCGATACGCTTGCGGGCGGCGAATACCTCAAGGCTTTTTCCTACAGGGTTATATCGTGCGAAAGTCTGCGGGAACGGCTCTACATCCAGCCCGTACCCCTGCAGTTGCGTTCTGAGTTGTGTTGCATTCCAGACGTCAAAACCCACCAGCTTAATATCATAGCGATCGGTATCGGAAAAAATATCATCCCTGATTCGGTCATAGTCGATACAGTTTCCCGGCGTGGGGATGAGCCATCCATCCCTAACCCATGCCTGATAGATATTGCGGTTTTTGTTGCCGGAGTCCTCCAGAACACTCTCCGGGATGTAATGCCGCGCCATTATTCGCACGTTGTCGCCATGCGGGAAGGAATAGCACACGCTGGTAATGTCGTCGGTGGATGACAAATCCAGCCCGGCATAACACTCTGCGCCCATCATATCATCAGCGGAAAAGTCCACCCTGCAGGCCGCCCACGCACCAGCCCCCATCCATGCGGTAGTACCGTTGCACCAGATATTAAAGCGTTTGGTTAGCATTTCGTTCCACTCAGACGGAATCCCCCGCGCTTTCTGAATGGTCGAAATCAGAGAATCCACCAGCACACTAACCCCAAGATTAGGGTTAGCCTTTACCCACTGCGTTGGATCATCTATCTCTTTTTCATCCTGCAGCTCGTATATCAGCGCAAAAATACTCTCGTTTTCCTCCTCTCCTGAAAGGATCCGCTTACAGTAATCATAAAGCTGTTTGCAGGCTGAAACGGTGCTGGTGCCGGCGGTCGTAATAGCGAAGAGCAAACCATCGGGCCGGGCGCCCATACCCAATTCAAGCGCGGAGTAAACCGAGTTATCCGGGTGAAGGTGGTATTCGTCGATAATGGCAAGGCTGGGGTTTGTGCCTTCAATCGTCGCCGCTTTCGCTGCCAGCGGCTTGAGCAGGCTGTTAGTTTTCGGATGTACAATTTTGTGCTGCTGGATTGCCAGGCGCTTTTTGAACGGCGCGGAAAGCAAACACATCTGCCGGGCATCATCGAAGACAATACGGGCTTGATCCCGGCTCACCGCCGCGGTGTAAATATCCTGCTGGCCTCCCTCTTTCAGCAAAAACCAGTTAGCCAGTATCGCGGCCTTTGTGGACTTCGCATTTTTGCGGGGGATCATGATAAAGGCGCTGCGGTACTTACGGCGGCCCGTCGCCCTGACTTTTACCCCCATGATGTTGGCAAATGCGAATTGTTGCCACGGTTCCAGCTCGATCGGCTTGCCGCGCAGCGGGCCTTTAACATGCGGGCAGTACCCTGAAAATTTAACGAAACGCTCAACCGCGTCGTAATCGAACACATAAACCGGGCTGATTAAGTCCGAAAAGTACCTCGTTACGGCCTGCTTCAGGGCATCACAGGCGGGTATTTCCCCCTCTTTTACGTCGATGGCGTACTGGTGCCAGGCGTGTTTTACCTCCATGTGAGCCAGCCTTACACGTCGTCGAAGCCGTCATTCTCGTCTTTTTCTGGCGGATTGCGGCGGCGTGATACCGGGTCGAACCCCAGCAAACTGGACATTTTGATGATGATGCGCTCTGCATCTGATTTGGCCTTTAATGCCGGGTTGCTCGTTGTCGCGCCCCGCGAGCCTTCAACAGAAAACCCGCGCAGGGCAATATCTTCAACGGCTTTCCGGTAAAGCGAATAGTTGACGCAATACAGTTCTAAGTTGCTCCAGTCGGCGGCCGTCAGATCGTCACGTTCGGAAAGTTGCTTTGATTTTAGTTTCCACTGCTGCACCGCAATTTCATCCAAGTACGCGGGCGGTTTTGGTGGTCTTGCCATGATATGAAACCCCGTTTTAAAAACTTTCTGCAAATTAAAAAAATTGGCGTGCGTAAAAATTCGAGGGGCGCGCGGTCTGGCGGGCCTTGCCTTCTGCTCGAACTACCCCCGCCCCCTCCGGGGCGCTGTCAGGGGCGGTTCTTCATCGCCCCCTTGATGTCCCGGTCACGCTCGGTCATGCGTTCGCCCTGCCGCCGCTGGCGTCGTCTGGCGTGGTCATCGCGGCTGCGGGTCAGTGCCTGTGTCAGTCGCTCGGCTTCTTGTTGGTTCATGATTTCGCTCCATAGCCTCGCTTATCAATCACTTTGGTTTTCCAGTCGTGGCACTCTCGGCACAGTGGCTGGTGATTGGATAGCTTCCAGAACAGTGGATCCGATTGGCCGGTGATTGGTGTGATGTGGTCAACAACGGTCGCCGGGGTGAATCTCCCCTCACGCTGGCAAATCACACACAGTGGGTTAGCGCGCAGGTATTGGGCGCGATATACCTGCCAGCGATGGTTGTAGCCTCGTTGTGCTGCCGTTCCTCGTGCTTCCTTTGGCTGGTGGTCGGCGCACCGGCCAGACACCACTCGATTTCGGCAGCCGGGAAAGGTACAGCGGCGCAGCGGTTGCCAGGGCATTAATGCACCCCCGGATCACGGTAGACACTCCAGAGAGAATCAACGGTGAGAGGAACTATTGATTGTTCAAAATCAACCACTGTCGCGCGGTTCTCATACAGGTGGCTGATATACATCAGGCATCCCACCTTTAGCCCGTCATCCCACTCGATATCTGTACCGATTTTTTTACCGATATGTTTCTGGCAGGCGACCAGCGCCGCTGATCGTAATAACGATAATTCTGTATCATCATCAGTAAAATCCAGTTCAACACGGCAATGAAGTTTTACCTCAGCCATGCCAATTAGCTCTTCAATTTCCATGAATTGACCCTCTTTGCAGATACACCGTGCTGTCATCCATCATGCTGTATTTCATGGCTTACCCCTTCCCGGCTTCACTGCTGATTTGAGCGCGCTAAATAAAACTTTTTCTGTCCATGCCCTTTTGTCGTTCAGCGTCTCTACCATGAAGTTTCCGCGCGGCGCGATGCGCCAACCAGAACCACCGGCAGCGCCTTTTTTATGGCTGCGCTTGCCGTGTTCGTCGTGGACTCGTCGCGCCCCGCGCTTGACACCAAAAAACAGATCCGCCGGGTAATATTCCTCGCCTTTGGCAAATGGCGTCATGCCCTTACCCTTGCGCTGATTGGGGGAGATCTTCACCATAAAACCGGGGCGATTTTTGGTCATACTCGGAACAAAAAAGCCGATGGATTTATAAAGTTTTCCCGATTCCCAGCCCGGATCTTCTCCAGGCAAGGAACCCCGTTTAGAGGAGACACGATCTCTCGCAGATTGCTGGATCACCTCGCCAATAACCTGGAACGCCTTGCGAACTTTCCGGCGGTCAAAGTCAATGCGCGCATCTCCCTCAAAATCAACGTGAACATAAGTACCGCCCAGCGGATTATTTATCTTTGCCATCGTCTTTTTTCTCCTGATCGTCTTTGGTGCTGACCTGTTTCCATGCCTGGCTAAATTCATCACCACCGGCATAAGGGGAAATGCCCTCACGCGCGCGGGCCTCATTCGGATTCATAAACCCGGATTTAATCGCAACGGCGTATGAGTCAAAACGCTCTTTCGGATTTGCTCGCAAAAGGTCGTAGGTGTCGAACTCGATAAAATCCGACTCCGGCAGGAACAGAGATTTTTTTAATTGCTGTTCAAGATTGGTTAGCCAGGGGCGCAGGGTCTGCGTTAAAAATGCCCGTGTAGCTTCGGTAAAGTTGTTGTAATTGCTGTGGCTATAATCCTGCAGGAATATCGGGGAGATATTAAAAATTCTGGAAATATCACCGATGGTAAAAGTGCGGCTGGCGATCCATTCTGCATCCTGGTTATTCATCCCCAAATCTTCGAACTTTATTCCACCGTCGAGGATGGGCACCTTTCCGGCGTTTTTAGCCCCCTGATATCCTTCAATGGTTTTTGCGACCTTCGCTCCTTTTGCGCCGTCCATCCATTCAGGTGATGTGAGGACGCCGGACGCCATTAAGCCGTTTTTCATCACGCTGGATCCGTGGCGCTGCTGCGCCAGCCCCAACCCAATCGCCTCGCGGCAGACCGTCACCGGAGATTTACCCAGCCAGCCATCGTCAGACATATGGCGCAAATGAAACATTTCGCCAGGCATATATGTTTTTATCCGACCATCAGGCAAGGCGACGTCATAAACGTAATTCAGGGACTTAACGCGGCGCAACGTCACTGATCGGGAAGGAATCGGGGTTAATGATTTCGGTTGCCCGTCCCGGCCCCACTCAATAACGGCGTAAGCGTTACCGGTTAAGAGGCAATGGCGCATGATGGTGCGCTTGAATTGAAATGGCGTTTGCCAGTCGTTCGGGTGCTGGTCTACCAGGCGACTTATAGCCGCACCTGTTACGCGCTCTTTGGTGTTCCCCTTCATGCTGTACAGGTAACACGGCATCGTTGCTACAGCCTCACTGATAGCGGCTACGGCGTTCATAACCGCCGGGAGGCTTTCCGCTGTGCTGGCGTTTACCACTTCCCCGGAGTTGGTGTTACCGCCCCCCAGCAATGCTATCGCGTCATCAATGGTCATGCTGCGGGGTTCTTCCCGCTTTCCGAAAGGCCATAAGCGCATAATCAAAGCTCCAGCAGGTCGGCCCACAGCCGGGCGGTGCCTGGTTCATTCTGCTGGCGGGCCAGCTGCATAGAACGCCGGGCGATCTCCACGTCGCTTTCGGTATAGGCTGGCGTAGCGGTGAAGGTAATTTCCAGCAGCTCGGCGGCGGTGACGGTTCGCAGATAGGGATCCTGTTTAAAATCCCATGTTTCTTGTGTCGCCCGGAATCCGAACGACATGCCAGAGATATCACCCCGGCCCACCAGCGCCAGCAGGTCGCGCCCGGTTTGCGTATCAGGCGGATCCAGTTCAAAGCGTAAGCCGGTGTTATCCTCACTGAGTTTTAGCGTTCGGGAGTTTGTGCGACCCAGCAGCCCTTTGTAATCGTGCTCATACAGCGCCCGGACATCATTACCGGTTGCCAGGCTCTCTTTAAACGCGTATGGGGCGAATACTTCGTAAAACTCCCCCCAAATTAATTGGGATCGGCTGTTCCACGGCACCACATACCCCACCAGCTTATTTTCTTCCACGCTGACGGCGGCGGATCGGATTTCAAAATCTTTATTCATGTTTTCACCAATGACCACAAACAAGAAAGGGGCCGTAGCCCCTCGGATGGTTTTATTTATTTCTGTGTTCCCTGCACACCGGCTACAGCTGCCATTTCAAGAATTTTAATGGCGCTGGAATCCACTACACCGCCGCCCAGGTATTTGGCGGTGTAGACTTTGTAAAATCCGGGCTCGGTGATGTTGTCAGGCCGGGTGCGTACACCTGTTTCATGGTCAATGATGTAATAGCCACGCTTGAAATCACCAAATGCAATCGGCGCTTTACCTGCGGCCATGTTTGGCATGGTTTCAACGTAGATAACCGGGCGGCCCAGCAGCGTATCCGGATCACCTGCTTTCAGACCGTCACGCCAGATATAATCCCCGTTATCGTTTTTCAGTTTTTGCAGCTGCGCGGCGGCGGTGGAGTTCATTACCCACACGGCGTTTTTACGATACTTTTTGCGGAGAGTGGCGCGGAAGTCGATCAGCTCATCGGCGGTGACTGCCGTTGCGCTGGCGGCTACCATTTTTTGAAGTGTACCGAAAGCGCGGGTTTTATCGTCTTTGGTGTCGCGGGTGTATACCAGCAATCCTTTGGACTCCCCGGCCCCATCACCATTAACCAAATCATCTTCTTCGGTCTCAACGAATTTATCCCCGATCTCTTCGCTCAACCATCCGAGAATATCGATATCACTGAAATCGAGAATTTCTTGTGTGGTTTTTGGATAGGCGTAAATCGGATAAATTTTAATGCTCACCTCTTCCAGTTTCGGTGTACTGGTTTCGGTAACTGCCGTTCCTTCCGCGCCGTGATTCACCACCGCGCCACCGGCGGAAACAAGTTTTTTATACTCGTTTGAGCCGATTTTTTTCACGGTGCAGATCGCGCGCATCTCGCTATCATCCTGGAGGATACGCATTACCTGTGTATCGAGCTCAGGAATAACGGTGTAACCACCATCGGCGGGAACGGTGGTGGACATTGAGCGGGTGTCACCCGTCATGATGTATGAGCGGAGTTCTTCATTAGTCGGACCGCCGCTGCGGGTTTCCCCTGGCTTTTTGGTAGCAGCCTGTTCGCGCTCTTCTTCTGCCAGCACTTCGTAACGCTCGATATCTGATCGAAGTTCTTCGGCCTGCTTTTTCAGATCATCAAATTGGGTGCGTTCTTCGGTGGTCAGGCTGCGTTTTTCGGTATCAGCCTTTTCAAGGATGGATCGCAACTGTGTCGCTAGCTCTGATTTTTTACGGCGTAATTCAATTAGTTTTTGCATTCTGGTTTCTCATGACAATTAGGGATTGAGACGTGAAACCAGCGCGGAAAGGAGGGATGATCGCCCGGAAAAGGAAACCCGCGAGAGCGGGAAAGGAAGCCGGGCGATCAGTGGCGGCTCACGTCTGAGTGCCACATTAATTAATAAAACAGGTTAATAAATATTACAACAACCACTAATGTAGATAATCTATATCCGATAGATAACAAACAATATCGAACGATTAATTTACATTAGGCTGACAGCTTTTTTCCGTTTACGGCAGTGCGCATCCCCTCAAGATAAGCAATCAATAAGTTTAATTGTTCTTCGTCAGCAGCAAGAGACATGCCGGAAAACGATTCGACAATAAAGCCATGCGGATCTACCTGCACCACGGCATCTTTTTCCAGTGCGTCTTTGTATTCTTCCGTGTTCATGTTTTGAACAAAATCACCTACACCGTGAAATTTTCTAAATTCTGCAATTTCTTTGTGGTTCATTTTTATTCTCGCTAATAATTGCCGCGCATTAAACTGTATGGGCTATAGCCAACATCCGTTCTGACGGTTGAGTTTTGTGCGTTGGTTTTCACCTCTGAAACTCGCATTCCAGGCGGCGCATTCTCGAAGCGAACAACCATTTCACTTTGAATTAATTTTTGCCCTCCACCTAATAAATTAACATCCCCACCATAGTTATAGCCTGGAGCGCTTGCACGGTTTGTAAGCGCGTAAGGAAACGCGCCGGTGGATATTCCCACATCAGAAGCAAATCCTTTTACTTTGTCGAATAGCCCGTAAGGTATTAATTTATTTATCTCGCCAGTAGGCATTATCCCCATGCCACTAGTCTGAGGCGATCGGGGACGGTTGAACCCAAAAGGATCGTATACCAGTGGCTCTACTTTTTTTGTTTCTCCGAAAGCATATTTTTTAGTTACCTTTTGCGCTGCCGCTGCTGTCTTCGACGTTTTTTTATTTTTATCATAAATCTGAGATAACTCCTCTCTGTTCGCTATTAAGTAACCGGCAGCGCCAGCAAGCGCAAGAATTGTAGCTGTATATGGGTTAAGCGCCAAAAGCCCCATAGCAAACTTAACAGCTCGCAGGGCAACAGCAACGCCGGTAATAGACACTGCTACATCACCAAATTCTCTCGCCGCTTTTGGGTATTTCTTTACACCATCATCAAGAGCAACGGAAAAATCGTTTAAATATCCAGTAGCATCCTTCATTTGAGGGGCGAAAACCTTACCGATTGAAGCGGCGGCGTTCTCAGCCGATCCTTTCATCGCGTCAAATTTGTTCGTTAAGGTGTCCAGACTGGAATCAACACGCTGATTTAAACTTGCCTGATCCTGCATTTTTTTCTGAATTTCTTCATAACCCTTAACACCATTTTTCATTACTGCCAT
This sequence comes from Lelliottia sp. EB106-05-01-XG201, assembly GCF_058791735.1. Taxonomy (NCBI): domain Bacteria; kingdom Pseudomonadati; phylum Pseudomonadota; class Gammaproteobacteria; order Enterobacterales; family Enterobacteriaceae; genus Lelliottia; species Lelliottia sp. EB106-05-01-XG201. The sequence continues at coordinate 1,234,241 of NZ_JBYTDV010000001.1, read as the reverse complement.
TAATGCGCTAATGGTTTCGGCATCATCGCCAAATATTTTACCTAGTGCTGCGGTTCTTGCTGTATCGCTTAATTTATTTAACTTTTCTACCTGAGCAATGAAGTTTTTAATACCGAGGAATTTACCCTGTTTGCTAACAAAATTCAGATGAATGCCGTGTTTTTTTAACGCATGGTTGGCCTGATTTATTTTTTTTGTGTTAAGAGTGGCGTTCATCATTTTACGGGTAGCATTACCAGCCGCCCCAGCTTCAATAGAAGCATTACTGAGCTCTACAGTAAGGGGGGCTAGCGCACGCGCAGCGGCTTCGCCGTCTTTTGATATGAGTTGCAGCGCTGATGATGCACTACTGAAATATGAGACAGTGGAGTCCATAGAAACGCCCAGGAATGCCATACGCTGACCCATATCGGAAAGGTTTAGTATCTGCTCCCCGGTGGCTTTTGTGGCATCCTGTAGCTGCGCCATTTGCAGCGCGGCCTCTTTCGGGGCTTCATGCAGAACCACCGCCAGATTAGCAGCGGCCTCGCCCACGCCATCAAGAATTTTTTGCGCTGGCACGCCCTGGCTTACAAGCGTCTGCATCATCTCCTGAAAATCAGCCGTTGACCCCGGCAGCTTATTACCAAACTCGACAGCCTTTTTATTCAGCTTGTCAAAATCAACGCCAACCGAACCACTGGCGTTCATCATGGAAATCTTGAGATCGGTTGCTGCCGTTTCTTGTTTCGCAAATGCAGCACTAACAGCGGTCATAGCTCCAACGGTTCCTAGTGCTATATTTTCTGTCATTTTTACGGCACTGGATCGTTGTGCTCTTGTTTTTGCCTGCATCTCATTTAAGGCGGCTTGATATTGTTTATTCATCCTCCTCATTGTAGGAGTTAATTTATCAACGCCAGTAATGATCGCTTTTAATTGAAAACTATCTGACATTTTTATTTTCCTTTTTCTAATTCAAGTATTTTACTTGCACTTTCTTCTAGAAAAAAAATAGCTGACAGTGGCTCTTTTAATATGTCCAGGGGTGATATGCGCCAAAATCTAGCGCATACCATGCAGCGGAACAATAATTCGTCAGCCATCAGCCCTGTAGGAAAAAACCAGCAATTACCCATGCTGAATCATTGATATCACTAGCTGACATATTTTTTGCCGCCGAAGGAGGAATGGCCCCCAAGGTACTGATATAATCAATTGTTTTACTTCCGATTAAAATTACATTCCCTTCATTATTTACAGTAAAAGGGAATCCATGTTTTTGAATATCTTCCCCGGTAGGCTCGCGCAGGGTGATCTTTGTGATTTCCTCACCGTGTGCCATTACCGGCTTTTTCAGAATGATTGTATTTGGGTCCATGGTTTCCGCTGCGGTTTCTTTGGTTTTCATTGCTTCTTGCTCCAGTTATTAAAATGTCATTGGGTTTTTGGTAAAGCGGATTTGGCTGGCGGCCGCGTATCAGTTCCGATACATCAGCCATCACGCCTTCAATTTTTATAGGGATCGTCATTCTTGCTATCCGGGATTTTTAACGCGGTGCGGAGCGCTTGACGGGCAATAAAGCCCAGCGATGGAACGGCGGCCCGACCAAACACACCACCAGATTTCATTTTTTCAATCGTTAGCTCCTGAGCGATCATCAGGTGTGCTGTGATTTCGGGATCAAGCATTACTGTTAGGCTCTTTTTCTTCTCGCTCATAGCGACCTCGATACTGTATGGAATCACATAATTAGTATTTCCGATAAACATTCATTTATCAACCATGAGAAACGATAACCATCACACGGATGTAAAAAAGCCGGGATTTCTCCCGGCCATTCCGCGCACCTCGCGCACTTTCCGCGCACTTTTAAATTCGCGCACTTAGGTGCGCAAAATACCCCCTAGTGCGCACCTTGAAAAACCAGCAGTGGCGCGGGTTGCTGGAGTAATTTTATCATTCCGCGCACTTTTCCTGTGTATATACGCAAAAAGTGCGCAAAGTGGGCCTTTTTGATTAATTCCGCGCACCTCGCGCACTTTCCGCGCACTTTTTTACTCCCTGCCCAGCATGATAATTTCACCACCGGCGGTTATCTCCACCAGTTCATCACGCACCAGTTTCTCAATCCAGCGGTTAAAGCCTTTGCGCCCGTTCTCTCCAACCATTGCGATCATGTCATCACGTAGTACCTCCCGGTTGCACGGTTCACCTCTGGCCTTACGGCTGCGGATACACTGCCATAGCGCCGCATGGTTCCCGGTCAGGTTGTTGACCTCCACCAGCGCGGGATCAATATCACGCGCCTCGCGTGGCACGTCATGCACCAGCAGCGACACAACCAGCTCACCATCACAATCGGTAAACAGCTCCACCGGGCGCAGGTCAAAAGCGGCCTCCTGTGGTTCCTCCGCGTCTTTCATTTTGGTGCAGGCCAGAATGATAGCCCCGCCCTCACCCTCACGCCTTACACTGAACTCCGCATCGAGGGATGCCCGGAACGCGCTCGAGCCTCGCGCCCCCTTGCTGCCATCCTTACCAGAGTGATGGACCACCAGCACCGTAGCGCCCGTCGCCTGTTTGATTGCGTCACAGCCCTGAACAAAAGCCCCCATATCTCGAGCGTCGTTCTCGTCATTACCGCCAAAGCAACGGGCAAGGGTATCCAGAACGATAAAGCCCACTGGCTGCCCGGTGGCGGCTTTGATATCACGCGCAGCGGCGATCACCTCACTAACCTCGTCTTTGCTTACCGGGAACACAGGACGGTTTACCAGATACAGATTGGTAAGGCGATTCGTATTGTTGTGGATGTTCTCCCAGGCCCGGATACGGCGCGGGATACCTATGCCCCCCTCACCGACCACGTACAGCACAGAACCGCCGTTAACCGCCCTCCCCGCCCACTTATGCCCGGCGGCAATATGACAGGCCCACGACACCGCCAGAAAGCTTTTGTAGCTCCCGCTGGGCCCGTAAATACTGCACAGGCTGTTAGCCGGCAAATAGCCCTTCATGGTGTAAGCCAGTTCGCGATCATATCCGTTGGATCCCACGCTCAGCGGCAGCGTTGTTTTTTTGCCACCAGCGGGAACGGGCGGAAATAACGCCGTGATGCGGTCGTCAGTCAGCAGCCCGGCGGCCGCGTCAGCGCCGATAAAATCAGAAACCAGCGTGAGGCGCTTTTGTTGCGCGCGCTCCGGGCGCATGGCATCAAGATAGCCCTCGTCAAGAATGTAGTTGTAACCCTCCTGGCGGATCGTCTCCAGCTGACGCACCAGCTCGCCCACCGGTTCCCCCGGTTCGGTCTGCTTAATGGCTGCCGATAGTGTGAGGCGGTCCAGTTCGCCGCCGTGCTGCATCCAGCGATACAGGCAGGTGAAAACAGCATCGGGGAATTTTTTAGCCAGCATTTTTCGCCTCCTGCAATTTGCTTTTCAGTTGCTGGACTTTTTCCAGAACGTTTTCTTTCGCTGCGTCTGCCGATTCCGCCGACTCATTCGGCAGGTGTTTAAATTCCCGCGTGAAGCGGTAATCCGTCATGCGGCATGGGTGCGCATAACCATCGCGCAAAAACAGGATGCGGAACCCGTCAGACTCAATGACAGTGATTTTTTTGCCCCAGCCGTCTACCCAGCGACTGTTAACTTCGATTTTTTGCGGTCCGTTGCTCATAGCATTCCCCTGCTGATTAATTTGTTATGGACGCGGGAAAGCTCCTGCGTTTTTGCTGTGCTGGTGATCCGCCAGGTGCGCCAGCTCACGAAATCAATTTGGACTCCCGGCAGGTTGAGCAGCGTCACCAGGTTGAACCGGTTTTCTTTGTGAATATTCACCGTCGCCACGAGTTCCGATTTAATACCCCGGCAGGTAAACACGATTTTTGGGTGAGCGCGGCCACCAGCGAGACGCCGGAATAATTTTTTAATCATGGTTTTTATTCCTCGATATTAATCTTTTTCAGACTGGAAATAGCCTCGCTCACCAATTCGATAATTTCCCAAATTACGATGGTTTCCGCCTTATCGGTGATGGATTCACTCCATTTGCACAGCATTTCTCGCGCTTCGTTAGCGCGCTCGAGCGCAGCGGCAGTCGATTCTATCTGCTCTGCCTTGGTGACGATCAGCCCAGCTTTTGCGGCCAGTTCGACAAATGCCGGGATGGATGCCACGATTTCAGATTCCCTCACCAGCATTTCGCTGGCCACGCCATTCTCGATGGTCGTCAGCACACGGATTTTCTGGCCAGGCGGTAACAGTGATTTAGTCATGGTGATCACCTTTGAGGCTTTCAAAATGACGGACCATTTCTTCCGGATCGTGCTCATTGCCAATAATCATCCAGGAAAAGCACCTGTCATGACCGGCTACCCAGCTGCAGGTAACAGGGCAATCGGTGCGGATCTTCGCGGCGAACGTCAGGCACCAAGCGGGAAACGCGTCACGCGCTGTCTGCTCGTCGTCTGCTTCGGTGCGCAGGGTTACAGGTGCGCCGGTGAAATCTTCACCTTTTGGCTTACCCGGGAATAGCCATGTAAATTTCGGGCGGGTTTCGGTATGCTGTATACAAGCCATAATTTTTACTCTCTGTTTGGATTGTGGTTAGAGGCCCGGCCAGTGTTAGCGCACTGCCGGGCTTCGTCTTTTCAATCACCTATACAGGTGGTGAGCACCTACAATATTCCAAGGTGGTGAGCACCTGCAAGCTTTTTTTTATTATTTTTTCTGCTATAGTGGTTAGCACCTGATTGATTAGGAGCTAGACATGGCAACGGGTAGAAGCAATAACAAATCAACACAATTAGCCTCACGAGTACCTCATGAAGTTGTAGAAGGTATGGAGGATGTAAAGCTGGAAGGTGAAACAACCGGGCAATTTATCGTTACTGCAATGCAGGGTGAGATAAAGCGACGCCAGCGCCGTAAAAAGCAGGATGCGGAGTAAGAAAAAGGCCGGGATTCCCCGGCCTTGTCTTATGATAATGAGTAACAAATTATCAGGAAGATGATCACGATAAGCCAGATGTATGGCCCTATTCCGTAAACCTCACCAACGGCTTTCATCCCTACAGGCTCGGCCCTTCGCCGTTCTTCCTCACGCGCTGCGCGTTCTTCTTCCTCCAATTTTGCCAGCCTTCGCGCCTCCCTTCTTTCGCGTTCAATACGGCGCTTTTCTTCCTGCTGATGATTAATATCTTCCTGGCTCCAGCTCGTTTCAAATCGTATATGTACATAAGGATTGGCATGTGGGCTATCAGGCAACCATACTCGACCGATCTCAACATTACTCACCCTTCCACCAGCATCCAAAAAATAAGCAACTTCTTTAGCCGTCTCGCGGTCGAGATAACCTATTTGCAGATTTTTATCATCCCAAATTCCATTAACCACAATGTAAACCGCAATGGCGTTTTTATCGTGCCGGTTATTTTTTTCACGTACTAATACGGGTTTTGCATATCGATCCCCCTCCGGATCGAGATACTTACGGACAATTTTTTTTCTTTCTGTACCGTCTTCATTTTCGGCATGTATTCCGGCGATCTCGCAGCTATAGCGCATATAACCCCCTGTTAAAAAAGCATATTTAACCACCTTTATAAATAGGGTTTTGCATATTTTGTGTGCTAACTATACCACCAGCATTATCTGGGGTCGGCGGCGGTGCCGTATACCCCGGCATCTAACTGCGGCAACGGCGCAGTTCACTCGGCTAAAAGTTTAGCTGAGTGAATCAAGCACCCATCAAGCAAAGCCCCATTACGGGGCTTTTTTTTCCTGTCACTGTGCTGTTTGGCGATATTTTGTGTTATCCGATCGTCGTGGGAATCCTCATTTTTTGGTGATTTATTCTGATAACGTGCGCATCCAGTGAAGCAGATCACTTAACAGCCAGCCGGTGCCAGCCTTGCCGATTTTTCGGCGCTGCGGGTAGGCGCTTTCCTGCTCCAGCTCCCATGCTGTTGTACGACTGACGGCGGTAATCTGGCGGCGCTCTTTTTCCCGGATAATGCGATCAAATGGCACGCCGTAAGCGGTGAGAACATTGCGGCGCTGTTCGTCGGTCGGTTCGATATATTTTTTCATCTGATTTTTTCCCATAAAAAAACCCACCGGTCTGGTGGGTTCTGTTTGCTGATTGGTTTAATTTATTTGGTTGGCCTGGTCTTTATCCATTCCTGTACTTCGGAAAGCCGCCAGGCGCAGATTTTAGGCCCGAGAATAAGGTGTTTAGGAAACTCCCCCCGCTTCTCCATAAAGGCGCGAGTAGATGCAGGAATGCCAGTCATCCAGAAACATTCCGGCTCACGGATCACCCGGTCTAACTCCGGCATTAACTCCAGCTCCTCTTTGCTCATAAATTTAAACATCATGCCGCCCTCAATTTTAAAGGCTCAATCAGCCCATTCAGGTAATCCACCCAGCGGGTTAGCGCGTCGAGCTTGGCAACCATGTACTGGCTGCGGTTATAAATACCCATAACACCCGGCAAGGCATGCCCCAGCAGTTGCTCGACAACATGAGGATCTACCCCCATATCATTCAAGTTGGTTGCCAGAACGCGGCGCAGGTCATGCAGACTCCACGGTTTTTCATGCTTGAACTTGCGATAAAATCGGCATCCCACCGTGCTCATAACGGTTTGCTTTGCAAAATCGCCGTTTAATAATCGTTCGGTCCCTTCCTCCTCAGCAATGGCCCGAAGGTTAACAAGCCACTGCCTGATCTGCGGCGGCACCGGTCGAGTAATCTCACGCCCGTTTTTGCTGTGCTCTTTGGGTACCGTCCAGATCCAGTTTTCAAAATCCCACTCGCTCCAGGTGGATTCCCGCAACTCGCGGCCACGGCAGCCAAACACCATCAAAATAACCAGCGTTACCCGGTTTAAGGGGGTTAATTTGTCGTTGCCTTCCTCGACGTTCGCCCAATACCAAACATCGCGCACTTCGTCAGCGGTGAGCACGCGATCTCTTTTTTTCGCACGCTCCCCCATATCCATAACGGTAAAATCCTCCAGCTCATTGGAAATGGCGTAACGGCGTACCCGGCAAAATTTAAGGGCTTGCTTCACGTCGCGGAAAGTATGCCCGGCGGCCACCGGCGCTGTTTTTCTCACTTCATCGAAGCACTTCACCCACATAGCAGCCGTGCACAGCGTTAATGGCACATCACCAATACGGCGGTAAATGTAGCGTTCAAATCGCTGTTCGCAGATTTCCCAGGTGCGCCGCTTCGGTTTGGCGTAATACTCCAGCCAGTATTCCAGCGCATCTTTTACGGTGACCGGCCTTTGTGATTCCTCGGTGATCAGGCCGATACGGTGGCGCGGGTCGATCCCCTCCGCTAACCACGTCCGGCACTCGTCGCGCTTCTCACGCGCCATTTTCAGCGGCATATCCGGGTATTTTCCCAGCGTCAACCACACCGGGGCGGTATCCCTGCCACCCAACCGGTAAAACATCACAAAGCTGATAGCCCCGTTTTTACTCACCCTGGCCGACATTCCGCGACCGTCGGAAATCATCTGCTGTTTGTCCAGTGACTTACCCAGCAGGCTTTTTAATCGCTTCTCGCTCAGCTTATTTTCCGCTGCCATTTCCTTTCCTCGCAAACACAAAAGCAATACACACTGCAATACACAGTGACCCGAAACAGGGCAAACAAGAGCGATCATATTCGAACGTTAATTATCACAATATATTTTTTAATCAACGACTTAACGAACAAATCCGGACGCCCTTAAATCCCTGTTTTGCATATGTTGTATGCTCATGTTCTCTGTCAGTCTTGGCGCGTCAAAAGAGTTATGGGATAGCCGCCCTGCGGGGAGCGGCTGGAGCTGGAAAGATTTTGCCTGGGATGTCGCAGGTGCCACAACCGGCTATGCGGTGTGGCAACTGGCTCACTATTAAAGACGGATCCCTTTCCCTCTGCGGTGTAGCATCAGGGAGACAATAAATGCGAGCACGCCCATCACAGTGACGTACCAGAAGAAGGTGCTTTCACTGCCGACCGACTTCAGTGTTAGCGCGACATATTCCGCCGAGCCGCCAAAGAGTGCATTCGCCACGGCATAAGACAATCCCACACCTAGCGCACGGACCTGAGCGGGGAACATTTCTGCTTTTAATATTCCGCTGATCGAGGTGTAAAAACTGACGATCACCATCGCCACCATGACGAGTGCGAAAGCGGCATAGGGAGAGGAAACGTGTTGCAGCGCGGTCAGGATTGGGACAGTACAAAGGGCAGATAATCCGCCAAAGATAAGCATTGATGTCCGCCGCCCAATTCTGTCTGACAGCGCACCGATCAATGGCTGAATGAGCATAAACACAAACAGTGCGGCAGTCATAACAACACTGGCCACATTCGCGTGCATCCCGGTGGTGTTGACCAGATACTTCTGCATGTACGTCGTGAAGGTGTAGAAACTCAGGGAACCGCCAGCGGTAAACCCTAATACCATCACAAAGGCTTTCCGGTTACGCCATAATCCTTTCAACGATCCGGCTTCTTTCAGTGCCCTCACCTCTTTTTGCGAGGTTTCATCCAGTTGACGACGCAGCCACAACGCGACGACAGCCAGAACGGCCCCCATCGCGAACGGAATTCGCCATCCCCAGGCATGTAACTGTTCATCGGTCAGGATTTGCTGCAGAACAACGACCACCAGAATGGCCAGCAGTTGTCCGCCGATCAAAGTGACATACTGGAAGGAAGCGTAAAAACCTTTACGTCCTTCAACGGCGACTTCACTCATATACGTCGCGCTTGTACCGTATTCCCCACCGACGGAGAGCCCCTGGAACAAACGAGCCAACAGCAACAGTGCGGGTGCCCATGTACCGATAGTGTCATACCCTGGCAGACAGGCGATCACCAGCGATCCCAGACACATCATGCAAACGGAGATCAGCATGGAGGTTTTACGCCCCTGCCGGTCTGCAATACGGCCAAACAGCCAGCCGCCAATCGGGCGCATCAGGAATCCGGCAGCAAATACCCCTGCGGTTTGCAGCAATTGAGTCGTGGTGTTTCCGGACGGGAAAAAGATATGGGCAAAATAGAGGGAACAAAATGAGTAAACGTAGAAGTCGAACCATTCGACCAGATTACCCGATGAGGCACTGACGATCGCCCATACCCTGCGTCGGGTATCACTGTCAGCCAGCGTCCCGTTCGATGTGATGCTTTCGGCCATTTTACTGTGCTCCTGCCATAAGACTTAAGCGTGTTGGGCGCTGAATGCCCCAATCATTTAGTAAATGAAATGTTATATTTTTGTTATATTTAACATTGTGATTTACATCACACATTTACTTAGCAGGATAAGCGATTAGGAGGAGTTCGAGGAATGGTATTTAACGACAAAAACGCAAAAAGGCCATCCTTCCGGATGGCCTCTTCACTTATTTGATGCCTGGCAGTTCCCTACTCTCACATGGGGAGACCCCACACTACCATCGGCGCTACGGCGTTTCACTTCTGAGTTCGGCATGGGGTCAGGTGGGACCACCGCGCTAAAGCCGCCAGGCAAATTCTGTTTATCAACCCGCTTTGGCCGGTTGATTAATCTGTTATCAGGCTGAAAATCTCGTCTCTGCTTTCGCCAAAACATCTTCGGCGTTGTAAGGTTAAGCCTCACGGTTCATTAGTACTGGTTAGCTCAATACATCGCTGCACTTACACACCCAGCCTATCAACGTCGTAGTCTTCAACGTTCCTTCAGGACCCTTAAAGGGTCAGGGAGAACTCATCTCGGGGCAAGTTTCGTGCTTAGATGCTTTCAGCACTTATCTTTTCCGCATTTAGCTACCGGGCAATGCCATTGGCATGACAACCCGAACACCAGTGATGCGTCCACTCCGGTCCTCTCGTACTAGGAGCAGCCCCCCTCAATTCTCCAGCGCCCACGGCAGATAGGGACCGAACTGTCTCACGACGTTCTAAACCCAGCTCGCGTACCACTTTAAACGGCGAACAGCCGTACCCTTGGGACCTACTTCAGCCCCAGGATGTGATGAGCCGACATCGAGGTGCCAAACACCGCCGTCGATATGAACTCTTGGGCGGTATCAGCCTGTTATCCCCGGAGTACCTTTTATCCGTTGAGCGATGGCCCTTCCATTCAGAACCACCGGATCACTATGACCTGCTTTCGCACCTGCTCGAGCCGTCACTCTCGCAGTCAAGCTAGCTTATGCCATTGCACTAACCTCCTGATGTCCGACCAGGATTAGCTAACCTTCGTGCTCCTCCGTTACTCTTTAGGAGGAGACCGCCCCAGTCAAACTACCCACCAGACACTGTCCGCAACCCGGATTACGGGTCTACGTTAGAACACCAGCCATTAAAGGGTGGTATTTCAAGGTCGGCTCCACGCAGACTGGCGTCCACGCTTCAAAGCCTCCCACCTATCCTACACATCAAGGACCAGTGTTCAGTGTCAAGCTATAGTAAAGGTTCACGGGGTCTTTCCGTCTTGCCGCGGGTACACTGCATCTTCACAGCGAGTTCAATTTCACTGAGTCTCGGGTGGAGACAGCCTGGCCATCATTACGCCATTCGTGCAGGTCGGAACTTACCCGACAAGGAATTTCGCTACCTTAGGACCGTTATAGTTACGGCCGCCGTTTACCGGGGCTTCGATCAAGAGCTTCGCCTTACAGCTAACCCCATCAATTAACCTTCCGGCACCGGGCAGGCGTCACACCGTATACGTCCACTTTCGTGTTTGCACAGTGCTGTGTTTTTAATAAACAGTTGCAGCCAGCTGGTATCTTCGACTGGTTTCAGCTCCGTCCGCAGGGACTTCACCTACACACCAGCGTGCCTTCTCCCGAAGTTACGGCACCATTTTGCCTAGTTCCTTCACCCGAGTTCTCTCAAGCGCCTTGGTATTCTCTACCTGACCACCTGTGTCGGTTTGGGGTACGATTTGATGTTACCTGATGCTTAGAGGCTTTTCCTGGAAGCAGGGCATTTGTTACTTCAGCACCGTAGTGCCTCGTCATCACACCTCAGCGTTAAAAAAGGTCCGGATTTACCTAAACCTTCCGCCTACATGCTTAAACCGGGACAACCGTCGCCCGGCTAACATAGCCTTCTCCGTCCCCCCTTCGCAGTAACACCGAGTACAGGAATATTAACCTGTTTCCCATCGACTACGCCTTTCGGCCTCGCCTTAGGGGTCGACTCACCCTGCCCCGATTAACGTTGGACAGGAACCCTTGGTCTTCCGGCGAGCGGGCTTTTCACCCGCTTTATCGTTACTTATGTCAGCATTCGCACTTCTGATACCTCCAGCATCCCTCACAGGACACCTTCAACGGCTTACAGAACGCTCCCCTACCCAACAACGCATAAGCGTCGCTGCCGCAGCTTCGGTGCATGGTTTAGCCCCGTTACATCTTCCGCGCAGGCCGACTCGACCAGTGAGCTATTACGCTTTCTTTAAATGATGGCTGCTTCTAAGCCAACATCCTGGCTGTCTGTGCCTTCCCACATCGTTTCCCACTTAACCATGACTTTGGGACCTTAGCTGGCGGTCTGGGTTGTTTCCCTCTTCACGACGGACGTTAGCACCCGCCGTGTGTCTCCCGTGATAACATTCTTCGGTATTCGTAGTTTGCATCGGGTTGGTAAGCCGGGATGGCCCCCTAGCCGAAACAGTGCTCTACCCCCGAAGATGAGTTCACGAGGCGCTACCTAAATAGCTTTCGGGGAGAACCAGCTATCTCCCGGTTTGATTGGCCTTTCACCCCCAGCCACAAGTCATCCGCTAATTTTTCAACATTAGTCGGTTCGGTCCTCCAGTTAGTGTTACCCAACCTTCAACCTGCCCATGGCTAGATCACCGGGTTTCGGGTCTATACCCTGCAACTTAACGCCCAGTTAAGACTCGGTTTCCCTTCGGCTCCCCTATACGGTTAACCTTGCTACAGAATATAAGTCGCTGACCCATTATACAAAAGGTACGCAGTCACCCCATAAAGAGGCTCCCACTGCTTGTACGTACACGGTTTCAGGTTCTTTTTCACTCCCCTCGCCGGGGTTCTTTTCGCCTTTCCCTCACGGTACTGGTTCACTATCGGTCAGTCAGGAGTATTTAGCCTTGGAGGATGGTCCCCCCATATTCAGACAGGATACCACGTGTCCCGCCCTACTCTTCGAGTTCACAGCGTGTGCATTTTTGTGTACGGGACTATCACCCTGTACCGTCGGACTTTCCAGACCGTTCCACTAACACACGCGCTGATTCAGACTCTGGGCTCCTCCCCGTTCGCTCGCCGCTACTGGGGGAATCTCGGTTGATTTCTTTTCCTCGGGGTACTTAGATGTTTCAGTTCCCCCGGTTCGCCTCATGCCACTATGTATTCATGACATGATAGTGTGTCGAAACACACTGGGTTTCCCCATTCGGGTATCGCCGGGTCAAAGGTTCATATCACCTCGCCGACGCTTATCGCAGATTAGCACGCCCTTCATCGCCTCTGACTGCCAGGGCATCCACCGTGTACGCTTAGTCGCTTAACCTCACAACCCGAAGATGTTTCGTAAAACATCTCGTGTTGCGAAAATTTGAGAGACTCGAACACACCGTCATTCTGTTCTTATTACGGAGAACAGACGCAGCGTGTCGTTTCAATTTTCAGCTTGATCCAGATTTTTAAAGAGCAAATATCTCAAACATGACTCGAGAGTCAGTTTTGAGATATTAAGGCAGGTGACTTTCACTCACAAACCAGCAAGTGGCGTCCCCTAGGGGATTCGAACCCCTGTTACCGCCGTGAAAGGGCGGTGTCCTGGGCCTCTAGACGAAGGGGACGTGTAAGTCTCAATCGCAAGACGCCTTGCTATTTACTTTTCATCAGACAATCTGTGTGGACACTACAAAGGCAGGTTCTTTCAGGTAAGGAGGTGATCCAACCGCAGGTTCCCCTACGGTTACCTTGTTACGACTTCACCCCAGTCATGAATCACAAAGTGGTAAGCGCCCTCCCGAAGGTTAAGCTACCTACTTCTTTTGCAACCCACTCCCATGGTGTGACGGGCGGTGTGTACAAGGCCCGGGAACGTATTCACCGTAGCATTCTGATCTACGATTACTAGCGATTCCGACTTCATGGAGTCGAGTTGCAGACTCCAATCCGGACTACGACGCACTTTATGAGGTCCGCTTGCTCTCGCGAGGTCGCTTCTCTTTGTATGCGCCATTGTAGCACGTGTGTAGCCCTACTCGTAAGGGCCATGATGACTTGACGTCATCCCCACCTTCCTCCAGTTTATCACTGGCAGTCTCCTTTGAGTTCCCGGCCGAACCGCTGGCAACAAAGGATAAGGGTTGCGCTCGTTGCGGGACTTAACCCAACATTTCACAACACGAGCTGACGACAGCCATGCAGCACCTGTCTCAGAGTTCCCGAAGGCACCAAAGCATCTCTGCTAAGTTCTCTGGATGTCAAGAGTAGGTAAGGTTCTTCGCGTTGCATCGAATTAAACCACATGCTCCACCGCTTGTGCGGGCCCCCGTCAATTCATTTGAGTTTTAACCTTGCGGCCGTACTCCCCAGGCGGTCGACTTAACGCGTTAGCTCCGGAAGCCACTCCTCAAGGGAACAACCTCCAAGTCGACATCGTTTACGGCGTGGACTACCAGGGTATCTAATCCTGTTTGCTCCCCACGCTTTCGCACCTGAGCGTCAGTCTTTGTCCAGGGGGCCGCCTTCGCCACCGGTATTCCTCCAGATCTCTACGCATTTCACCGCTACACCTGGAATTCTACCCCCCTCTACAAGACTCTAGCCTGCCAGTTTCGAATGCAGTTCCCAGGTTGAGCCCGGGGATTTCACATCCGACTTGACAGACCGCCTGCGTGCGCTTTACGCCCAGTAATTCCGATTAACGCTTGCACCCTCCGTATTACCGCGGCTGCTGGCACGGAGTTAGCCGGTGCTTCTTCTGCGAGTAACGTCAATCACTGTGGTTATTAACCACAATGCCTTCCTCCTCGCTGAAAGTACTTTACAACCCGAAGGCCTTCTTCATACACGCGGCATGGCTGCATCAGGCTTGCGCCCATTGTGCAATATTCCCCACTGCTGCCTCCCGTAGGAGTCTGGACCGTGTCTCAGTTCCAGTGTGGCTGGTCATCCTCTCAGACCAGCTAGGGATCGTCGCCTAGGTGAGCCATTACCCCACCTACTAGCTAATCCCATCTGGGCACATCTGATGGCAAGAGGCCCGAAGGTCCCCCTCTTTGGTCTTGCGACGTTATGCGGTATTAGCTACCGTTTCCAGTAGTTATCCCCCTCCATCAGGCAGTTTCCCAGACATTACTCACCCGTCCGCCGCTCGTCACCCGGAGAGCAAGCTCTCTGTGCTACCGCTCGACTTGCATGTGTTAGGCCTGCCGCCAGCGTTCAATCTGAGCCATGATCAAACTCTTCAATTTAAGTTTGATGCTCGTGAATTAAACTTCGTAATGAATTACGTATGTTCACTCAGAGACTTTGGTATTCATTTAGCGTCTTTCGACGTTTAGAATCCATGTCACTTTGAGTGCCCACACAGATTGTCTGATAAATTGTTAAAGAGCAGTGCAACGCGGCTTTCGCTCACCGTTGCGAGGTCCCGTATAATACGTTTTCCTCATTCAGAGTCAAGCGTTTAATTTCGCTTTTCTCTGTCGGCGTTCATCGCTGAACCCCTGCTGCTACGGCGGCTTGCGTGCCGTTGTTCCGTGTCAGTGGAGGCGCATTATAGGGAGTTATTCTGAGGCTGCAAGTGTAAATCAGAAAATAATGACTGACTGCTCACTTTCCAGGCAAATCATATCCCAGACATTGAGTTTCGCCTGGTTTTTAAACAAAAACGAGCCCCGGAGGGCTCGTTTTTCAGGTTTTGTGAATTACTGCACGGCCACAATTCGGTCTTCGTTCACTTCGAGACGAATGACTTTCCCTGGAATCAGCTCCCCGGAAAGGATTTGCTGTGCCAGTGGGTTTTCGATCTGCTGCTGGATAGCACGTTTCAGAGGACGCGCCCCGTAAACCGGATCGTAACCATTCGCACTCAACAGTTTCAGCGCGTCGTCGGAGATATGGATCTCGTACCCACGCTCTTCGAGACGTTTATACAAACGCTGCAACTGAATCTGCGCGATAGAAGCAATGTGTTTTTCCCCAAGCGGGTGGAACACAACAACTTCATCGATACGGTTAATGAACTCCGGACGGAAGCTATGGCTAACCACGCCCAGCACCAGATCTTTCATATGACCGTAATCCAACTCGCCGAAACGTTCCTGAATCAAATCGGAACCCAGGTTGGAGGTCATGATCACCACGGTGTTGCGGAAATCGACCGTTCTCCCCTGCCCGTCAGTCAGACGACCATCGTCCAGAACCTGCAGCAAGATGTTGAAAACATCCGGATGCGCTTTTTCCACTTCATCTAACAAGATGACGGAATAAGGACGACGACGAACCGCTTCAGTCAGGTAACCCCCTTCTTCATATCCGACATATCCTGGAGGCGCACCGACCAGACGCGAGACGGAGTGTTTCTCCATAAACTCGGACATATCGATACGCACCATCGCGTCGTCGCTATCGAACATAAAGTTCGCCAGAGTTTTACACAGTTCGGTCTTACCCACACCGGTCGGCCCCAGGAACAGGAACGAACCAATCGGACGATTAGGATCGGACAAACCCGCGCGGCTACGACGAATCGCATTCGATACCGCTTCGACGGCTTCATCCTGGCCGATGACACGGTGATGGAGATCATGTTCCATCCGCAGCAGTTTTTCGCGTTCACCTTCCAGCATGCGGGCAACCGGGATCCCCGTCCAGCGCGCCAGCACGTCGGCGATTTCCACATCCGTCACTTTATTACGCAGCAGACGCATGGTTTTGCCTTCTGACTGCGTCGCCATCTCCAGCTGTTTTTCCAGTTCCGGAATTTTACCGTACTGCAGCTCAGACATACGCGCCAGGTCGCCCACGCGACGCGCCTGCTCAATGGCAATTTTCGCCTGCTCAAGCTCAGCCTTGATCGTCTGGGTGCCCGAAAGCGACGCTTTCTCAGCTTTCCACTCTTCTTCTAATTCGGAATACTGACGCTCTTTGTCGTCCAGCTCCTCATTGAGCATATCCAGACGTTTTTTACTCGCCTCATCAGACTCTTTCTTCAGCGCCTGCTGTTCAAGCTTGAGCTGAATGATCCTGCGGTCGAGTCTGTCGAGCTCTTCCGGTTTCGAGTCTATCTGCATGCGAATGCTGGATGCCGCTTCATCAATCAGGTCAATGGCTTTATCCGGCAGTTGTCTGTCAGCGATATAGCGATGAGACAATGTGGCAGCCGCCACAATCGCCGGGTCCGTAATCTGCACGTGGTGATGCAACTCATAGCGCTCTTTCAGACCACGCAAGATGGCGATGGTGTCTTCCACCGTCGGTTCAGCCACGAACACTTTCTGGAATCGACGTTCCAGCGCGGCGTCTTTTTCAATGTACTGGCGATACTCATCGAGCGTAGTTGCGCCGACGCAGTGCAGTTCACCGCGAGCCAGAGCCGGTTTCAGCATATTCCCGGCGTCCATTGCGCCATCGGCTTTACCGGCACCAACCATAGTGTGCAATTCGTCGATGAACAGAATGACATTCCCTTCCTGTTTCGACAGATCGTTAAGCACGCCTTTTAAACGCTCTTCGAATTCACCGCGGTATTTTGCACCCGCCACCAGCGAACCCATATCCAGCGCCAGCACACGGCGGCCTTTCAGCCCTTCCGGCACTTCGCCGTTAACAATACGCTGGGCCAGACCTTCGACGATGGCGGTTTTACCGACGCCCGGTTCCCCAATCAGTACCGGGTTGTTTTTGGTACGACGCTGCAGTACCTGAATGGTACGGCGAATCTCTTCATCACGACCGATCACTGGATCGAGCTTGCCTTGTTCCGCACGCTCAGTCAGATCGACCGTATATTTCTTCAAAGCCTGACGTTGGTCTTCGGCTCCCTGATCGTTCACGCTTTCACCTCCACGCATTTTTTCAATCGCCTGAGTCACACTGGCGGTTGTCGCACCGGATGATTTCAGCAGATCGGTCAGCGTACCGCGTGATTCAAGCGCCGCCAGAACAAAGAGTTCCGACGAGATAAAGTTGTCCCCACGTTTTTGCGCCAGCTTGTCGCAAAGATTCAGCACGCGCACCAGATCCTGAGAAGGCTGAACATCCCCACCGGTGCCTTCCACCTGTGGCAGACGGCTCAGTGCCTGATCGATAGCCGTGCGCAGCTCGCCAGCATTAATGCCAGCAGACGTAAGTAAAGGACGTACCGATCCCCCTTCCTGATTCAGCAAGGCGCTCATTAAATGAAGAGGTTCGATAAATTGGTTGTCGTGCCCCAGTGCGAGAGACTGGGCATCGGCGAGAGCAAGCTGGAATTTATTAGTAAGACGATCCAGACGCATAACTCCTCCCATAACAGGTCAAATTTGCTACTGGAGATTAAATGAGGTCATCCCTCAATTATTCAAGGTTAATGACCTGAATTATGCGAAAAGAAAACGGCGCGTGCCGGATCGTCTTGATTCGTTAGGTTATATCAGCCAAATGAAACTTGCCATACGACCTGTGGTTTTGTCGCGACGATAAGAGAAAAAATCACCCTTTTCGGTGAAGGTACAGCGATCGCCACCGAAGATCTGCGTCACACCGACATTGCCCAGACGCTGACGGGCAAGCTGATAGATATCGGCCAGATATTTATCCCCTGTCGGTTGGAACGCGCTGACGGCTTGCGGATCTTGTTCGATAAAGGCTTCCCGCACTTCAGGGCCGACTTCAAAAGCCATCGGACCGATGGCCGGACCGAGCCATGCGATGATATTGCCTGGAGCATCATCAAAGCAGGCGACCGTCTCTTCCAGCACACCCGCGCACAGCCCCCGCCATCCGGCATGGGCTGCGGCCACTTCGGTGCCCGCACGGTTGCAAAACAGAACCGGCAAACAGTCGGCGGTCATCACGGCACAGACTGTCCCGGGCGTATTGCTGTAGGACGCATCGGCACGTTTAGAAGCATAGGGTTCCCCCGTCAGCTTCAACACGTCTTTGCCGTGCACCTGCTCAAGCCATACGGGTTTTGACGGCAAATTCCCTGCCGCAAACATGCGCTTGCGATTCTCTTCAACGTCTTCAGGGTTATCACCGCAGTGAGCCCCCAGATTCAATGACGCCCATGCATCGTGGCTCACGCCACCCACACGGGTTGAGCTACAGGCTGCCACGCCTGCAGGAATTGGCCACTCCGGGACAATCAGTTTGGTCATAACCAGTCCACTTTATCCTTATGTTCTTCAAAGTCTGCGCGCATCGCAGCGATGAGATCGACCATATCCTGTGGGATTGGCGCATGCCATTCCATTTCGATACCGGTGATCGGGTGGTAGAGACGCAGCATCGTTGCATGCAACGCCTGGCGGTCGAATTTACGCAGGGTGCTGATAAACTCTTCCGATGCGCCCTTCGGCGGACGCGGACGGCCACCGTAAACCTGATCGCCCACCAGCGGATGGGTGATATGGGACATATGCACACGGATCTGGTGAGTACGGCCCGTTTCCAGACGCAGACGCAGGCGCGTATGAATGCGGAAATGTTCCATGATGCGGTAGTGCGTTACCGCAGGTTTCCCCATCGGATGCACCGACATATGGGTACGCTTGGTCGGGTGACGGCTGATCGGCTCTTCTACCGTGCCGCCGGACGTCATGTGACCAATCGCCACGGCTTCATATTCACGGGTGATTTCACGCAGCTGCAGCGACTCCACCAGACGGGTCTGGGCAGGAACGGTTTTCGCGACCACCATCAAACCGGTGGTGTCTTTATCCAGACGGTGAACGATGCCCGCACGCGGTACGTCAACAATCGGCGGATAATAATGAAGCAGCGCATTCAGTACGGTGCCATCAGGATTACCGGCGCCAGGATGCACGACCAGGCCGCGCGGTTTGTTGATCACCAGAATGTCGTCATCTTCATAGACGATTTCTAACGGGATATCCTGCGCCTCGAAGCGGACTTCTTCTTCTATTTCAGCATTGATGGCGACGGCTTCCCCACCTAACACTTTCTCTTTTGGCTTGTCCCATACTTTGCCGTTAACCAGCACGCGCTGGTCAAGAATCCATTCTTTTATGCGTGAACGCGAATAATCAGGGAACATTTCGGCCAAAGCTTGATCTAAGCGTTGACCGAGCTGATTTTCGGAGACTGTTGCGGTGAGTTCTACTCGTTGTGCCATAGACTGCTTCTTCGTTTAACGTTGGGTTTTACGGCTTTGCCGTATAATATAGTGTGCTATTGTAGCTGGTCTTAATCGGGAGCAGGAAAGAGATTCTCCCGGACAAACATTTGAGGAAAGTCAAAACGTCATGACGCGCATGAAATATCTGGTGGCAGCGGCCACGTTGAGCCTGGCTTTGGTGGGCTGCTCCGGTTCAAATGAACAGGTCCCTGACAATCCGCCGAATGAAATCTATGCGACTGCACAACAAAAACTGCAGGACGGTAACTGGAAACAGGCGATAACGCAACTGGAAGCGCTGGATAATCGTTATCCATTTGGTCCGTATTCCCAACAGGTACAATTAGATCTCATCTACGCCTACTACAAAAATGCCGATCTGCCGCTGGCTCAGGCTGCCATCGATCGCTTCATCCGTCTGAACCCGACTCATCCGAACATCGATTATGTCATGTACATGCGCGGCCTAACCAACATGGCTCTGGATGACAGTGCCCTGCAGGGTTTCTTCGGTGTTGATCGTTCTGACCGTGACCCGCAGCACGCGCGTGACGCCTTCAATGACTTCTCCAAGCTGGTGCGTGGCTATCCGAACAGTCAGTACATCACCGATGCCACCAAGCGTCTGGTGTTCTTGAAAGATCGCCTGTCCAAATATGAGTACTCCGTCGCGGAGTATTACACGCGTCGTGGTGCATGGGTTGCCGTGGTTAACCGCGTCGAAGGCATGCTGCGTGATTACCCGGATACCCAGGCCACTCGCGATGGCCTGAAGCTGATGGAAAACGCATACCGTCAGATGCAGATGAACGCGCAGGCTGAAAAAGTCGCGAAGATCATTGCCGCTAACAGCAGCAATACCTGATCGTTCCCCAAATGCAAAACGGCAGCCCAAGGGCTGCCGTTTTTTTATCCATTATGGTCACTCGCAGAAGCGGTTTCGTACCGACCAATCCTATCAACTATGGCCGCAATTCCTGAGTTCGACAAGGTAAAATTCGCCTGTTCCTGTCTTTCCTCACAAAAAAGCTTCCTTGACAAAAAGTGACAAAATAACGTGATTTAGATCACACATTTTGACATTAGGACAGGTATGCTGGAATCACCAAGACGGAAAGACAAGAGGTAAAATTTATGACAATGAACATTACCAGTAAACAAATGGAAATTACTCCGGCAATCCGCCAGCACGTCGCAGACCGTCTCGCCAAACTGGATAAATGGCAAACTCATTTGATTAACCCGCATATCATTCTGTCTAAGGAACCACAGGGTTTTACCGCTGACGCAACTATCAATACTCCTAACGGCCATCTGGTCGCCAGCGCGAAACACGAAGATATGTACACCGCTATCAACGATTTGATCAACAAGCTGGAACGGCAGCTCAATAAAGTGCAACACAAAGGCGAAGCCCGTCGTGCCACCACCTCGGTGAAAGACGCAAGCTATGCCGAAGAAGTTGAAGAAGAGTAATCCTTTAAATTGAGTGTCCCGCTAACGCGCCTCCGGGCGCGTTTTTTATTGACAGGATGAAAACAGTACGGGTACTTTAAAGGTCTCAATCACAGGATGAACTCATGACACACACTCCGTTTTTCTTCGCATTCTTTTTTACCTTCCCCTGAATGGGAGGCGTTTCGTCGTGTGATAAAGAATGCGAAGACGAACAACAAGGCCTCCCACACCGGGGGGCCTTTTTTATTGATAACAATAAACGAAAATAGGCAACGCTATGACATCGGAAAACCCGTTACTGGATCTGCGAGTAAAAATCAGCGCACTGGATGAAAAACTGCTGGCGCTGCTGGCCGAACGCCGTACCCTCGCGGTCGAAGTGGGCAAAGCCAAGCTGGACTCCCACCGCCCGGTGCGCGACATCGATCGTGAGCGCGATCTGCTGGAGCGCCTGATCGAGCTGGGTAAAGCACACCATCTTGATGCCCACTACATCACTCGCCTGTTCCAGCTGATCATCGAAGATTCCGTCCTGACCCAGCAAGCGCTGCTGCAACAACATCTGAATAAAACCAATCCGCACTCCGCGCGCGTGGCATTCCTCGGACCAAAAGGCTCTTACTCGCATCTGGCGGCGCGCCAGTATGCCGCCCGCCATTTCGAAGAGTTCATTGAAAGCGGCTGCGCGAAATTTGCCGATATCTTTAATCAGGTCGAAACCGGACAAGCGGACTACGCCGTCGTGCCGATCGAAAACACCAGCTCCGGCGCCATTAACGATGTCTATGACCTGCTCCAGCACACCAGCCTGTCGCTGGTTGGCGAGCTGAACATTCCGATTGATCACTGCGTACTGGTTTCTGGCTCAACCGATCTCAGCCAGATTGATACGGTCTACAGCCATCCGCAGCCGTTCCAGCAGTGTAGCCAGTTCCTGAATCGCTACCCGCACTGGAAAATTGAGTACACCGAGAGCACCTCAGCGGCGATGGAAAAGGTGGCGCAGGCGAACTCTCCACGTGTTGCCGCGCTCGGCAACGAAGCGGGCGGTGCGTTGTATGGCCTGCAGGTTCTGGAGCGCAACCTCGCGAACCAGACGCAGAACATTACCCGCTTCGTGGTACTGGCGCGTAAGGCGATTGATGTGTCCGATCAGGTTCCGGCGAAAACAACGCTGCTGATGGCAACCGGCCAGCAGGCAGGTGCCCTGGTTGAAGCCCTGCTGGTGTTACGTAATCACAATCTGATCATGACCAAGCTGGAATCCCGTCCGATTAACGGAAATCCGTGGGAAGAGATGTTCTATCTCGATATCCAGGCCAACCTGAAATCAACGTCCATGCAGAACGCCCTGCGCGAACTGGGCGAAATCACCCGCTCAATGAAAGTACTGGGCTGCTATCCGGGCGAAAACGTGGTGCCGGTCGATCCGGTTTAACGTTCGACAAACCGGCTTTTCTTCATCCCTGCCACGCTGACGGGCAGGGTGAAGATCGCCCCGGAGAGCGGATAGTCCGCCACTTCCTGACTATCCATATTTTCGCGCGTAGTGGTGATAAACAGCGTTTTCATCTCATTGCCGCCAAAACAGACCATCGTCGGGCAACGCACCGGCAGGCGATACTCTTCCAGCTGTTCGCCCTGCGGTGAGAATCGCGCAATACGCCAGCCATCAAACAACGCGCTCCAGTAACAGCCCTCGACATCCATCGCTGCCCCATCAGGAATTCCTTCGCCCTCCCCGAACCGGCGAAAAACGTCACGCGTCCCCGGCTCGCCCTGCTCATTCAGGGGAGTACGGTAGATCACGCGATTCGGCGTGTCGGAGGTGAACATCCACCGTTTGTCCGGACTAAACGCGAGGCCGTTGTGCCCGTGAATATCACACTGGATCACTTTCGGCGTCAGGTCGTTATCAATGCGCATCAGCATCGCGCCGTTGTAATCGCCCGGCCCCCAAAACGTGCCGGCATAAAAACGCCCGAGGTGATCGGTTCCGCCATCGTTAAAACGAGCCAGCTGAGGATTCGACGGGTTATCGCAGACTTTACGCTGGAGCAGGCCATGCTTATCCGTCAGCCAGATCGCGTTACGCATCGCGACGATAAACCCGCCCTTTTCGCGTAAGGCAAAACAGCCGACCTCTTCATGGAAGGAGAGAACAGAGTGTTGACCAGAAGAGAGATGATAGCGATGGATTTCGCCTTCCAGAATATCGGCCCAATAGAGCGCATTCTCGCTCTCGCTCCAGGTCGGGCATTCCGGTAAGTGCCCGGTGTAATCGAATAAAACCTGCGGTTCAGCCATGACAAATCCCCAAAATGAAAAAAGCCAGCAGTGCTGGCTTTTAGTATATACATCATCGGATTACTGGCGACTATCGTTCGCCTGGCGTAACAGGGTTCGGCTCTCGCTCTGGAAGCGCTTCGCGTAATCGCCGAACCAGTGCTCAACCTTGCGGAAACTGTCGATAAAGGCCTGCTTATCGCCCTGCTCCAGCAGCGCTATCGCTTCACCAAAGCGCTGGTAGTAGCGTTTGATCAGCGCCAGATTATTCTCTGACGACATAATAATGTCCGCATACAGCTGCGGATCCTGGGCAAACAGACGCCCGACCATCGCCAGCTCCAGGCGGTAAATCGGCGAGGAGAGCGCCAGCAACTGCTCCAGCTGCACGTTCTCTTCCGCCAGATGCAGGCCGTAAGCGAAGGTCGCAAAGTGGCGCAGCGCCTGAATGAAGGCCATGTTCTGATCGTGCTCTACCGCGCTGATGCGGTGCAGACGTGCGCCCCACACCTGAATCTGTTCCAGGAACCACTGGTATGCTTCCGGCTGACGACCGTCGCAGTAAACCACAACCTGTTTCGCCAGGCTGCCGCTGTCCGGACCGAACATCGGGTGCAAGCCCAGCACCGGTCCGTTATGGGCTGCCAGCATCGCCTGCAGCGGTCCGTTCTTCACGGAGGCCAGATCCACCAGAATACAATCTTCCGGCAGAGGCGGCAGCTTGCCGATAATCTCTTCGGTCACATGAATCGGCACGCTGACGATCACCATGCCCGCATCGGCCATCAGCTCTGGCGCACGCGCCCAGTCTTCTTTTTCAAGAATGCGCACCTGGTAGCCAGAAAGCGTCAGCATCTTCTCAAACAGACGCCCCATCTGACCGCCGCCGCCGACGATCACCACCGGACGCAGCGACGGACAGAGGGTTTTAAAGCCCTTATCGTTTTCGCTGGAGTAGGATTCACGCATCACGCGACGCAGGACATCTTCAATCAGATCGGGAGAAACGCCCATCGACTGGGCCTCGTGACGTCGGGATGCCAGCATCGACGCTTCGCGCTCTGGCACGTAAATCGGCAAACCGTATTTACTTTTGACTTCCCCGACTTCAGCAACCAGTGACATCCGGCGCGCCAGCAAATCCAGCAACGCCTTATCCACCTCATCAATTTGATCGCGTAGTGCGGTCAATTCTGCAACCATAACAAACCTCTTAAGCCAGACGCGTCGCCAGCTGGCCGTTCAAATCTTTGTGGATCTCACGCAGCAGCGCGTCAGTCGCTTCCCAACTGATGCACGCATCCGTGACGGAAACGCCGTGTTTCATGGCGCTGCGCGGCTGTTCGGATGACTGATTACCCTCGTGGATATTACTCTCAATCATCAGACCGATAATCGAACGGTTGCCATCTTTGATTTGCGCGACAACGGATTCCGCTACCGCAGGCTGGCGACGGTAATCTTTATTGGAGTTACCATGGCTGCAATCTACCATCAGAGCCGGGCGCAGTCCCGCCTGTTCCATCTCTTTTTCGCACTGCGCAACATCCGCCGGGCTGTAGTTCGGTGCTTTGCCGCCGCGCAGGATCACGTGACCATCCGGGTTGCCCTGAGTTTGCAGCAGGCAAACCTGGCCGGCCTGGTTGATCCCGACAAAACGGTGCGGCATCGCCGCAGCGCGCATGGCGTTGATCGCCGTTGCCAGACTTCCGTCAGTGCCGTTTTTAAACCCAACCGGCATCGACAGACCAGAGGCCATCTCGCGGTGAGTCTGTGATTCTGTGGTGCGCGCACCAATCGCGGACCAGCTAAACAGATCGCCCAGGTATTGCGGGCTGTTCGGATCGAGTGCTTCAGTCGCCAGCGGCAGCCCCATGTTCACCAGCTCCACCAGCAGACGACGCGCAATCTTCAGACCGGCTTCCACATCAAACGAGCCATCCATGTGCGGATCGTTAATCAACCCTTTCCAGCCCACGGTGGTACGAGGTTTTTCAAAATAGACGCGCATGACCAGGTAGAGGCTATCGCTGACCTCCTCTGCTAATGCTTTAAATCGACGAGCGTATTCAATCGCGGTTTCAGGATCGTGTATGGAGCAAGGCCCGCATACCACCAGCAGACGCGGATCGCGACCGGCAATGATGTTGGAGATAGTCTGGCGGGAGTGCTCGATCTGCGCTTCCTGTTCAGAGCTCAGCGGGAATTCCTGCTTCAACTGATCGGGCGTGATCAAAACCTGTTCGTCGGTAATATGTACGTTGTTCAGCGCGTCTTTTTGCATGATGGCGATCCTGTAATGCTCGTTTGCGATAGTGGTTTCCTCGATGAGGTGAACACACAATATCACATCGAGTAAAGATTTCAATCCAAAATACGTAAACATTACGTTACAATGGGCGCTTTAAGGCAAAAAACATTCGATTAATCCGTAAACTTAAAATTACACAACGATTCTCTCTTGCCAGGCTATGCTCAAGAAAAAGGAGAATGATTATGCGTCCAACGGTTTTCGCCTTGCTGGCACTATTTTTGACAGGCTGTCAGATTAACCCCTACACCTTCCAGCCCACCTGGACGGGCACCAGCTGGTTCACGGCCGGTAAAGAAGATGCCATGAATGGCGTGTCGATCAAAAGTAACGAAACCCTCGCCGATAATTTCAACGATCCTGACGTTGATCGTAACGAATACCTGCGTGGCTATGCCGACGGGCAGAAAAAAATATGCACTGAGGATTTTGTCTACGCCTGGGGAGTATCCGGGAAAGTATTTCCTGCAAGCTGCGATACGACAGAAAATGCAGACCTGTTACGCAAATCCTGGCAAAATGGAATGGATGAAGGGATGCGCGGCTCACGGCTTAATTAATTTAATAACATAACCATTTCATTTAGTTGCGAATAAGATTTAACTTAAGTCACCAAAAATTCCACATAATGACTGTTCAGGTAAACAATGGTATTCTGCCCGCAATATTTAAGGACATATATTTCCAGAGCGGTATGGCGGATTCTGGTGAGACATTTTTTTACGTTCCCTTTGTGCCACCTCATTCTGGCGCTCATGTTATGCCTTGTCGGCGGACAGACTTTCGCGGCAGCCATGACAGAAAAAGACAAGTCAGTGCGTTCCATCGTTTCTGGCATCGTCAGCTACACCCGTTGGCCGTCGCTTTCTGGCCAGCCCAAGCTCTGCATCTTCTCGTCGTCCCGTTTTACACAGGCGCTCAGCGACAGCGACTCTGCGGCGTTACCCTACGTTCCGCTGATTGTTCACAATGAGACTGAGGCATTAAATGCCACCTGCGATGCCGTTTATTTTGGAAATGAATCGCCTGCTAATCAACTTCAATTATTCAGGAATTATCAGGGCCGGGCGTTACTATTAATCGCCGAACAAAACCCGAAATGCATTATTGGCAGTGCTTTCTGCCTGATAATTAATGAAGAAACAGTGAGATTCTCCGTCAATCTGGATGCCCTGTCTCGCAGTGGCGTAAGAGTGAATCCGGATGTGTTAATGCTTGCCCGGAATAAGAAGCATGAATAAGGAACTTTCTACAACGCCACGCCCAACGTTTAAAAGAACGCTGCAGCGTATTAGCATGATTAGCGTGGTTATCACCATGACGCTAATATGGTTATTATTGTGTATTGCTTCGGTTGTGACGCTGAAACAATATGCGCAAAAAAATCTCGAATTAACCAGCGCCACCATGAGCCGCAGCCTGGAAGCGTCGTTAGTCTTTAATGATGCGACTGCCGCCAGCGAAACGCTCGCGACGCTGGGGAAACAGGGCCAGTTTTCCGTCGCCGAGGTGCTCGACGCCCGCCGTAATCAGTTTGCCTACTGGTCGTGGAACCCTGACGAGAATACCGACACGCTGAGCCCCCTGGTCAGCCGCTGGCTGTTCCCTGTCCCGGCAACCCAGCCCGTCATGCATAACGGCAAGGTTATCGGGGAAGTTCGCATTACCGCGCGCGACAGCTTGATCAGCCACTTCATCCTGACCTCATTTGCCGTCCTGACGGGATGTATTCTCTTCGCCGCCTTTGTGGCGTTGACCATCACCCGCTCTTTGCATGACGGGATCGTCACGGCCCTGCAAAACATCACCGACGTGGTGCATGACGTCAAAACGAACCGTAATTTCGCGCGTCGTGTAGAAGACGAGCGCATCGAAGAGTTTCACCGTTTTGGTCTGGACTTCAACAGCCTGCTCGATGAAATGGAAGAGTGGCAGCTCAAACTACAGGCGCGAAACGCACAGCTGATGCGCACGGCGATGCACGATCCGCTGACCGGGCTGGCGAACCGCGCCGCTTTTCGCAGCAGCATTGCGGCGCTGATGAACGACTCTTCCGCCCAAATGAATTCCGCCCTGCTGTTCCTGGATGGCGATAACTTTAAGCAGATCAACGATACCTGGGGTCACGCGGCGGGCGATTGCGTGCTGATTGAAGTGGCCAGCCGTATGGTGGAGTTTGGCGGGAAACGTTATCAATCTTACCGTCTGGGCGGCGATGAATTTGCCATGATCCTCTACGGCATTCACTCCCCGGAAGACGTTAAGCAGATCTGCACTGCGCTTTCGCAGAAATTCCTTCTGCCCTACGACCTGCACAACGGGCATACGGCAAAAATGTCACTCAGCATAGGCTTTGCTCTGGCGTGGGAAAATACCTCCGTTGAGGCATTACTGGAGCAAGCCGACCGCAATATGTATCAGGTGAAACACCAGCGTCCGACATTAATTTCGTAAAAAAAGGAACACGTTATGTTAAGGCGATATCTCGCTCCAGTCTTACTGGCCTCAACGATTCTGGCAGGCTGCCAGGCCCCGCCTCAGGGTAAATTCAACGCAGAACAGATCGCGGCGATGAAATCCTACGGTTTTAACGAAATGAACGGCGACTGGTCCCTCGGCCTGTCGGCCAAAATCCTGTTTGGTAAAAACGAATACCAGCTACGACCTGAGAGCGAGCAGCAGATCCAGACCATGGCGACCAGACTGGCCGCAACGGGCCTGGTCCACGCGCGCATGGACGGACATACGGACAACTACGGTGAAGAGAGTTACAACGAATCTCTCTCGCTGAAACGTGCTAACGTCGTGGCAGATGCCTGGGCGAAAGGGGCCAATATCCCGCGCAGCAACCTCACCACGCAGGGATTAGGTAAAAAGTACCCGGTCGCCAGTAACGCAACCTCACAAGGACGCGCTGAAAACCGCCGCGTTGCGGTAGTCATCAGCACGCCTTAGGCCATTATTTGGTGGATTCAGACAGGGACAGAATCGACTGCGCGCGCCAGCGCAGCCAGTCAATCAGCACGAAAAAGGCCAGACTGAACCCCATCACCGGCATCATCATTCCCAGCATCACGCTGATAAACAGTGTCACTCCTCGCCCGCTGGCGGGGAGTGCCAGCCAGCATTGGCACAGCGTGAGCACCGGATTCCCGGCAGCGTGCGCCGGACGACGCATCCACCACATCCGATATCCCCATGCGATCAACACGCAAAGCGCTGCGCCGAAGACGATCAGGACCAGCTGATTCACCAGGCCAAACAGGATCCCCATATGGAAATCCACGCCCCAACGCGTTAGTTTTGCCATCAGCGGGAAGTCCGCAAAACGCGTCTGATCGAGGATCTGCATCGAGTGCGGATCAACGGCCACGGCATCGACCTGCGTTGGCCAGCCCCTGTCGATCTCAGTGACGGTCCATGCCTTGTCTGAACTTTTCGCGGGGCGGATTTCGAGCTTGTTCGCATCAATCCCGGCATTTCTCGCCGCGTGCAGGACGTTATCAAACAGCGTCAGATCCATCGCCATTTCAGGCATCATCATCCCGTCGTGATGCCCGCGATGTTCGGCGTGAGGATCGGCTTCTGCCGCAGGACCGCGCAGCTGAGTGTTGACCTGCGGCGTCAGCCAGTTCATCTCCGTACGCAGCTTATCGACGTTTCCACCCGCCCACTGCGACCAGGTCAGCCCGGTGGCTGAAAACAGTAACATTCCGCCCAGCAGCCCCCAGCCGAGCGCGACGTGCACACGACGGCGGTTCTGGAATCGGTTATTAATACGCCGCTTCGGACGGGTATAAAACCACAGCGCTATCCCGCCGAGTGCAGCGATCCACATCCAGGAGGCGGCCAGCTCGCTGTACAAACGCCCGACATCGCCCAGCATCAGCGAGCTGTGTAGATAATCAATCTTCTGGCGCAGCGGCAAAATCCCGCTGGTGCCGTAGACTGTCATATCACCGCGGACTTCCAGACTCACGGGATCGATAAAAATCGCCCGGTTTTCCGACGGCCCAAGCATCGGGTCGGCAAACATCACCCGCGTGGTCTCCCCGGCTATCATCCCCGGGCGGACAGCCTGCAGGCGCAGGTCTTTCCCAATCGCTTTTTCTGCCGCCGCAATTTGTTCAGCCAGCGGTTGAGCTTCCCCGACGGTGTCGGTATGAAGCGCATGTTGATACAGCCGATTTTCGAGCTGCGGCGTCGCCACATAGAGCGTCCCCGTCAGCGCAGCGAAAAAAATGAACGGGCCGACAAACAACCCGATATAAAAATGGAGGCGTCGCAGCAGGTTTCCCCATGCTGCGCGTGGCGTAATAGCAGTCATACTTTTCCTTTGTGCAGGCAAAACGTTATCGATGCGCAAAAGCGCATTCTTTATGGTTTACAGGGAAAAAGCAGACAGCAGCGGCGGAGCGCGGGTATCAGGATACAACCAGGGGAAAAAATGCCAGTGACTGACCGCCTGTCGCGGTGGTTTCACGCGCTGGCGCAGCAATACCGCGCACAGCAGCACAATCAGCGCCAGCATCACGCCCGGCACATGGGCCAGAAGCACACAATAGCCACAGGCTTCGGCGTGATCGAGCGGCATTGAGTGCGACGTCTCGCCATGATGCTCTGCCATCGACACCTGGCTCATATCATGGTGCATCCCTGGCATCGCGCTCATGGGATCTTTTTGCAGCGAAATGGAAATGAGAGGTGCCACCACGATCAGCAGGATCGCAAACAGCGCGGTCCAGGCCGCTGCGCGTTTCAAGGCTGACTGATGCAGTGCGTTCTTCACTTACCCTCCGCTAGAGAGCGGGTATTGTAAATGATTTATGACGAGAGGGTTAACAAGCGGAGCGGATTTAGATAAAAAAGGGCCGACCTTGCGGCCAGCCCTTTTAACAGGATGTTGCTTAAGCGAGTCTTAGTTCAGACGCTCTTTAATACGAGCAGACTTACCAGTACGCTCACGCAGGTAGTACAGTTTAGCTTTACGTACAGCACCACGACGTTTGACAGTAATGCTGTCAACTACTGGAGAGTGAGTCTGGAAGACACGCTCAACACCTTCGCCGTTGGAAATTTTACGAACAGTGAATGCAGAGTGCAGACCGCGGTTACGAATAGCGATAACCACGCCCTCGAATGCCTGCAGACGTTTTTTGGAACCTTCAACAACCCATACTTTCACTTCCACGGAATCACCCGGACGGAATGAAGGTACGTCCTGCTTCATCTGCTCTTGTTCAATTTGCTTAATAATGTTGCTCATAATTTAATCTCTTATCCTGGGTAAACTGATATATCGGGAGCGTATTACGCTTGCCCATCATGTTTATGTTGCTGTTGTGCGTGCTCTTTTTTGAACTCCGCCAGCAACCTTACTTGCTCTTCAGTCAGAGCCAGGTTTTCCAGAAGTTCAGGTCTTCTAAGCCAGGTTCGGCCCAGCGACTGCTTCAAACGCCAGCGACGTATCTCGGCATGGTTCCCCGACAGCAATACCGCCGGTACTTCCATCCCTTCTAACACTTCAGGGCGGGTATAGTGTGGACAGTCCAGCAATCCATCAGCAAAAGAGTCTTCTGTTGCTGATGCTTCATGGCCCAGTACACCCGGAATAAACCGGGCAACGGAGTCAATCAGCGTCATTGCCGGTAACTCACCACCGCTGAGAACGTAATCGCCGATTGACCATTCTTCATCAATTTCGGTCTGAATTACGCGCTCATCTATCCCTTCATAGCGACCACATACCAGAATCAGTTTCTGATTCGTGGCCAGTTCGCTTACGCCCGCTTGATCAAGCTTGCGTCCCTGAGGTGACAGATAAATCACCTTCGCGCCTTCACCTGCCGCGGCTTTTGCTGTATGGATCGCATCCCGTAAGGGTTGCACCATCATCAACATCCCCGGTCCGCCGCCGTAAGGACGTTCGTCCACGGTACGGTGCCGGTCATGCGTGAAGTCACGAGGACTCCAGCTTTCGATGTTCAGCAGGCCTTTTTTTACTGCCCGGCCAGTTACCCCGTAATCAGTAATCGCGCGGAACATTTCAGGAAACAGGCTAATTATGCCAATCCACATAGCGCCGTCTTTTACCGTTTATCCGGAGAATTTAAAAACCAGGATCCCAATCTACTTCGATAGTTCGCGTAGTGAGATCGACTTTCTTGATAACCTGCCCATCGAGGAACGGAACCAGCCGCTCCTTGATGCCAAATGCATCTTTCAGGTTTGCCTTAATGACGAGAACGTCATTTGACCCGGTTTCCATCATGTCGATGACTTTGCCCAGGCCATAGCCTTCAGTGGTGACCACCTGGCAACCCATAAGGTCTTTCCAGTAGTAATCACCCTCTTCCAGCGAAGGCAGCTGCGATGAATCGACGACAATTTCGCAATTGGTCAGCAGATTCGCCGCGTCGCGATCGTCAACGCCTTTCAGCTTGATCACGATATCCTGATTGTGGTGACGCCAGCTTTCCAGCTCGACCGCTTCCCACTTACCACCTTTCTGGATAAACCAGGGCTGGTAGTTAAAAATGCTTTCAGCGTCTTCAGTGGAGGAAAACACTCTGAGCCAACCACGGATACCGTAGCAAGAACCCATTTTTCCCAATACGATCGGTTCAACAGGTGCTTTATTGCTCATCATGACCACCGTGACAGATTAAGCTGCTTTGTTTGCTGCTTTGATAAGCGTAGCAACGCGATCGGAAACAGTAGCGCCCTGGCCAACCCAGTGAGCGATACGATCCAGATCCAGACGGGTTTCTTCTTCAGAACCGCTAGCGATCGGGTTGAAGAAACCAACGCGCTCAATGAAGCGACCGTTGCGTGCATTACGGCTGTCAGTCACAACAACCTGGTAGAACGGACGCTTTTTTGCGCCGTGACGTGCTAAACGAATAGTTACCATAACATCCTCTTGTGTGAATAAAACACAGGGCCCCATCGAGGAACGGAGCCCAGTGTCATATTAAAAGCCCGAAAATTTTACTGATTTCTGGGGAAAATGCAATCAACAGTTACTCAGTCAGCTGTAAATGGCAGGCAAGCCAGGCCAATCAGCGGCCCGGGAAGCCTGGGGGCATCATGCCCTTCATGCCACGCATCATTTTCGCCATTCCGCCCTTCTTCATTTTCTTCATCATGCGCTGCATGTCGTCGAACTGTTTCAGAAGGCGGTTAACATCCTGCACCTGCATGCCGCAACCGGCGGCGATGCGGCGTTTGCGCGACCCTTTGATGATTTCAGGCTTCGCACGCTCTTTCAGCGTCATCGAGTTGATGATCGCCTCCATACGCACCAGCACTTTGTCATCCATCTGCGCTTTCACGTTATCAGGGATCTGGCCCATGCCCGGCAGTTTGCCCATCAGGCTTGCCATGCCGCCCATGTTTTTCATCTGGCGGAGCTGCTCGAGGAAGTCGGTCAGATCGAAACCGTCGCCTTTTTTAAGCTTGCTCGCCAGCTTCTCAGCCTGCGCGCGGTCAACCTTGCTTTCGATATCTTCGATCAGCGACAGCACGTCGCCCATGCCGAGAATACGGGAGGCGATACGGTCCGGGTGGAACGGCTCCAGCGCTTCGGTTTTCTCGCCGACACCGAGGAATTTAATCGGCTTACCGGTGATATGACGAATAGAGAGCGCCGCACCACCGCGGGCGTCACCGTCCACTTTAGTCAGCACGACGCCGGTTAACGGCAGCGCTTCGTTAAACGCTTTCGCGGTATTCGCCGCATCCTGGCCGGTCATCGCATCGACAACAAACAGGGTTTCAACCGGATTAATCGCGGCGTGAACCTGTTTGATCTCGTCCATCATCGCTTCGTCGACGTGCAGACGACCGGCGGTATCCACCAGCAGCACGTCGTAGAATTTCAGCTTCGCTTCTTTCAGCGCAGCATTGACGATATCCACTGGCTTCTGGGCAACGTCGGATGGGAAGAAGTCCACGCCGACCTGCTCTGCCAGGGTTTCAAGCTGTTTGATCGCCGCCGGGCGATAGACGTCGGCAGAGACCACCAGCACTTTTTTCTTGTGCTTTTCGCGCAGGAACTTACCCAGCTTACCGACGCTGGTGGTTTTACCCGCACCCTGCAGACCGGCCATCAGCACCACCGCAGGTGGCTGCGCGGCCAGGTTCAGGACCTGGTTCTCTTCGCCCATTGCCGCAACCAGTTCGTTGCGAACAATTTTGACGAACTCCTGACCCGGGGTCAGGCTCTTGTTCACTTCATGACCAACCGCTTTCTCTTTTACGCGGCTGATGAACTCGCGCACAACGGGCAGCGCCACGTCGGCTTCGAGCAACGCCATGCGCACTTCGCGCAGCGTTTCTTTCACATTGTCTTCGGTAAGGCGCCCACGGCCGCTGATGTTGCGCAGCGAGCGCGACAAACGATCGGTTAAATTATCAAACATTGTCTCTCGCCTGAGGTAGAAACGTTAGGTCGCGACAGCGACACGTACATAGAATTTTGCCGGAGTATAACATGAAGGCGTCTTTGTTGTTATGCAACGGTTGGAGCGCGCGTCACGTAACGTTATACTGCTTATCTTTCTTATTAAGACAACTGTCGACGCCTATATGCCTGTTTTCGCACTGATCGCCCTTGTTGCCTACTCTTGCAGCCTTGCGCTGATTATTCCTGGCCTGCTGCAAAAAAACAGCGGCTGGCGGCGCATGGCTATTTTGTCGGCAGTGATCGCCCTGGTCAGCCATGCGTTTGCGCTGGAATCGCGCATTATTCCGGGCGATGGCAGCGTACAAAACCTGAGCGTTCTTAACGTTGGCTCGCTGGTCAGTCTGATGATCTGTACGGTGATGACCATTGTCGCCTCCAAGAATCGCGGCTGGCTGTTACTGCCGATTGTCTACGCTTTCGCGCTGATCAACCTGGCGTTCGCCACTTTCGTCCCCAATGAATTCATCACCCACCTGGAAACCACACCGGGCATGATGGTGCACATCGGTCTGTCGCTCTTCTCCTACGCGACGCTGATCATTGCGGCGCTCTACGCAATGCAACTGGCGTGGATCGACTACCAGCTGAAAAACAAAAAACTGGTTTTCAACCAGGAAATGCCGCCGCTGATGGTCATTGAGCGTAAGATGTTCCACATCACGCAGATCGGTGTGGTGCTACTGACGCTGACGCTATGTACGGGTCTGTTTTATATGCAGAATCTGTTCAGCATTGAGAATATCGATAAAGCGGTGCTCTCCATCATTGCGTGGTTTGTCTATATTGTCCTGTTATGGGGCCATTATCATCAGGGCTGGCGCGGTCGTCGCGTCGTCTGGTTTAACGTAGCGGGCGCTGGCATCCTGACCCTGGCCTATTTTGGCAGTCGCGTCATACAGCAGTTCGTCGGCTAAGCAACAAAGGAGTTCCCCCTGGAACACATCTCCACCACCACGCTGATCGTTACGCTGATCGTCATGGTGGTTATCTCCGCCTATTTCTCAGGTTCGGAAACCGGCATGATGACCCTCAACCGCTACCGGTTACGTCATCGCGCTAAACAGGGCAACCGTGCCGCCCGACGCGTCGAAAAGCTGCTGCGTAAACCCGATCGTCTGATTAGCCTGGTGCTGATCGGCAACAACCTGGTCAATATTCTCGCCTCTGCGTTGGGTACCATCGTCGGGATGCGTCTTTACGGCAACGCGGGCGTCGCCATCGCCACCGGCGTGCTGACCTTCGTCGTGCTGGTGTTTGCCGAAGTCCTGCCAAAAACCATTGCCGCACTTTATCCCGAGAAAGT
This sequence comes from Lelliottia sp. EB106-05-01-XG201, assembly GCF_058791735.1. NCBI lineage: Bacteria > Pseudomonadati > Pseudomonadota > Gammaproteobacteria > Enterobacterales > Enterobacteriaceae > Lelliottia > Lelliottia sp. EB106-05-01-XG201. The sequence continues at coordinate 1,199,102 of NZ_JBYTDV010000001.1, read as the reverse complement.
CGCCTATCCGAGCAGCTTCCTGCTGGGACCGCTGCTGATCCTGATGATGCCGCTGGTGTGGCTGCTGAACATGGTCACGCGCCTGCTGATGCGGATGGTCGGCATTAAAGCCGACGTGGTGATCAGCAGTGCCCTGAGCAAAGACGAACTGCGCACCATCGTGCACGAATCCCGCTCGCAGATTTCTCGCCGCAATCAAGACATGCTCCTGTCGGTGCTGGATCTCGAAAAAGTGAGCGTTGACGACATCATGGTGCCGCGCAATGAAATCGTCGGGATTGATATCAACGACGACTGGAAAGCCATCGTCCGCCAGCTGACCCACTCCCCGCATGGCCGCATCGTGCTTTATCGTGACTCACTCGACGACGCTATCAGCATGCTGCGCGTGCGCGAAGCTTATCGCCTGATGACCGAGAAAAAAGAGTTCACCAAAGAGGTGATGCTCCGCGCTGCCGATGAGCTTTACATCATTCCCGAAGGCACACCGCTGAGTACCCAACTGGTAAAATTCCAGCGCAATAAAAAGAAAGTCGGCCTGGTGGTCAACGAGTATGGCGATATTCAGGGGCTGGTAACGGTCGAAGATATTCTGGAAGAGATTGTCGGTGATTTTACGACGTCAATGTCGCCATCGCTTGCCGAAGAGGTCACGCCGCAAAACGACGGTTCGGTGCTGATCGACGGGAGCGCCAATGTGCGTGAGCTCAACAAAGCCTTCAACTGGCACCTGCCGGAAGACGACGCTCGCACGATTAACGGTATGATTCTGGAAGCACTGGAAGAGATCCCGGCGTCTGGCACCCGTGTGCGCATCAGCCAATACGATATTGATATCCTGGACGTGCAGGACAATATGATCAAACAGGTGAAAGTTATCCCGGTCAAACCGCTGCGGGATAGCGTGGCCGAACGGTAATGTTGTAGGCCGGGTAAGCGCAGGCGCCACCCGGCACTACAGAGGCAAATTACGCCTTCGCTTTCGCGACAGTCACCATCGCGGCACGGATCGTACGACCGTTCAGCGTGTAACCTTTCTGCATCACAGCCAGCACATTGCCTGCCGTCACCTCTTCAGATTCCACCATCGCAATCGCCTGGTGGACGTTAGGGTCCAGCGCCACGTTGGTATCGGCAACCACTTCCACACCGAACTTACGCACCACGTCGAGCATAGATTTCAGCGTCAGCTCGAGGCCTTCGACCATCGCCGCCATGTCCGGATTGGCTTTATCAGCCACTTCCAGCGCACGATCCAGGCTATCAATCACCGGCAGCAGCTCGTTGACGAATTTCTCCAGCGCGAACTTATGCGCCTTCTCCACGTCAAGCTCAGTACGGCGACGCAGGTTTTCCATTTCCGCTTTGATACGCAGCACGCTTTCGCGCTCGCGATTCTGGGCTTCAGTTAACTGAGCTTCCAGATTCGCAATTTTTTCATCGCGCGGATCCACCTGCTCAGCAGAAGCATCCGGCTCTACAGCCTCAACTTCTTCGTGCTGTTCCATGATAATTTCTTCCGGGGCTTGCCCCTCAGGCGTTTTCTGTTCTTTACTACTCATGAATTTCTCCGCGTTTTTCTGCATTCATCTCGCTAACTTCGCTTATTATGGGGATCAGTTTCCGGGATTCAAGGGAACAAAGCATATTGTCACCATCATTCGGCACAAGGACCTCCAGAAAATGAATAATCATTTCAAGTGTATTGGGATTGTCGGACATCCACGTCACCCTACCGCGCTGACGACACATGAAATGTTGTATCGCTGGCTGTGCGCGAAAGGTTATGAAGTGATGGTGGAGCAGCAAATTGCGCAGGAACTGCAGCTTAAAAATGTGAAGACCGGTACGCTGGCGGAGATCGGTCAGCAGGCGGATCTCGCCGTCGTGGTCGGCGGTGACGGTAACATGCTCGGAGCCGCCCGCACGCTGGCGCGCTATGACATCAAAGTCATCGGCATCAACCGTGGCAACCTGGGCTTCCTGACCGACCTCGACCCCGACAACGCTCACCAACAGCTGGCCGATGTCCTGGATGGTCACTACATCAGCGAAAAACGCTTTCTGCTCGAAGCGCAGGTTTGCCAGCAGGACTGCCAAAAACGGATCAGCACGGCCATAAATGAAGTGGTTCTGCACCCGGGCAAAGTCGCGCATATGATTGAGTTCGAAGTTTATATCGACGAAGTCTTTGCCTTCTCTCAGCGCTCAGACGGCCTGATTATCTCCACGCCGACCGGCTCTACCGCCTATTCCCTTTCTGCTGGTGGACCGATTCTGACACCTTCGCTGGATGCCATCACCCTGGTACCGATGTTCCCGCATACCCTTTCGGCTCGCCCGCTGGTCATTAACAGCAGCAGCACCATTCGTCTGCGTTTCTCGCACCGCCGAAACGACCTTGAAATCAGCTGCGACAGCCAGATTGCCCTGCCGATTCAGGAGGGAGAAGATGTCCTGATCCGGCGTTGCGATTACCACCTGAATCTGATTCACCCAAAAGACTACAGCTATTTCAACACATTAAGCTCGAAGCTTGGCTGGTCAAAAAAATTGTTCTAAATTCGCATCCAGCACTTTACTGTATATAAAACCAGTTTATACTGTATGAAAATACAGTTATGGTTTTTCATACAGGAAAACAATTATGCTGGCACAACTGACCATCAGCAACTTCGCCATTGTTCGTGAGCTTGAGATCGACTTTCAGAGTGGAATGACGGCCATTACCGGTGAAACCGGTGCAGGTAAATCTATTGCCATTGATGCGCTCGGGTTGTGTCTCGGCGGTCGCGCAGAAGGCGACATCGTGCGTACGGGCGCTAATCGCGCCGATCTCTGCGCGCGCTTTTCCTTAAAAGATACCCCTGCCGCGCTGCGCTGGCTCGAAGTGAATCAACTCGAGGATGGACGTGAGTGTTTACTTCGCCGCGTCATCAGCAGCGATGGGCGCTCCCGTGGTTTTATCAACGGCACAGCGGTGCCCCTCTCTCAGCTCCGCGAGCTGGGTCAGCTTCTGATTCAAATTCATGGCCAGCACGCGCATCAGCAGCTTATTAAACCTGAACAACAAAAAGCCCTGCTTGATGGCTATGCCGGTGAGTACGCGCTCACTCAGCTGATGGCCGAGCACTATCGCCAGTGGCACCAGAGCTGCCGCGAACTGGCACTGCATCAGCAGCAAAGCCAGGAACGGGCCGCGCGCGCTGAGCTGTTGAACTACCAGCTGAAAGAGCTCAATGAATTTAACCCACAGCCGGGCGAATTTGAGCAGATTGACGAAGAGTACAAACGGCTAGCGAATAGCGGTCATCTCATTTCGACCAGCCAACAGGCGCTGAATCTGCTGGCTGATGGCGAAGATATCAACCTGCAAAGCCAGCTCTATATCGTGCGCCAGCAGGTCACTGAACTGGTCAGTCTCGACAGCAAACTGTCCAGCGTACTCGATATGCTGGAAGAAGCGGCGATTCAGATTTCCGAAGCGGGAGAGGAATTACGTCACTATTGCGAACGCCTGGACCTCGATCCGAATCGTCTGTTTGAGCTGGAGCAACGTATCTCCCGTCAGATCTCACTCGCGCGTAAGCACTACGTCACGCCGGAAGAGTTGCCGAACTATCACCAGTCACTGCTGGATGAACAGCAGCAGCTGGACGATCAGGCCGACTCGCTGGAAACGCTCTCTCTGGCGGTGAATGTTCACCATCAGCAGGCGCTGGCTACGGCGAAGCAGCTTCACGAAGTGCGTCAGCACTATGCGCAGGAGCTGGGCCAGCACATCACCGACAGTATGCATGCGCTGTCGATGCCGCACGGCGTCTTTACCATTGACGTCAAATTTGAAGTCAATCATCTGACCGCCGAAGGCGCGGACCGCATTGAGTTTCGCGTGACCACCAACCCCGGCCAGCCGTTACAGGCAATTTCTAAAGTCGCTTCGGGTGGTGAACTGTCGCGTATCGCCCTGGCGATTCAGGTGATCACCGCACGTAAAATGGAAACTCCGGCGCTGATTTTCGATGAGGTGGACGTGGGGATTAGCGGCCCGACCGCTGCCGTCGTTGGCAAACTGTTACGTCAGTTGGGCGAGTCAACTCAGGTCATGTGCGTGACCCACCTGCCGCAGGTGGCGGGTTGTGGGCATCATCATTTCTATGTCTGCAAAGAAACCGATGGTGAAATGACGGAAACCCACATGCACCCGCTGGATAAAAAGGCGCGCCTGCAAGAGCTGGCGCGGCTGCTCGGCGGCAGCGAAGTGACGCGCAACACGCTGGCGAATGCGAAAGAACTGCTGGCCGCATAAACTTTTTCGGGATCTCAGGGTCATACAGAACAACAAAAACGCCGTCAGACCGGTTTCAAAGTGGGGCAAGGTCTATTATCATCGGCATATAACATATGAGCCGCGTATTGCTCGGGCCCGAAAAGGAATCAAATCACATGCGCTGTAAAACGCTGACCGCTGTCGCAGCGGTTCTTCTGATGTTGACCGCAGGTTGTTCCACTCTGGAGCGAGTGGTTTACCGTCCTGACATCAACCAGGGGAACTACCTCACACCTAACGATGTGTCTAAAGTTCGTGTCGGCATGACACAACAGCAGGTCGCTTATGCACTGGGAACCCCGATGATGTCCGATCCATTCGGCACCAACACCTGGTTCTATGTTTTCCGCCAGCAGCCTGGCCATGAAGGCGTGACTCAGCAGACGCTGACCCTGACCTTCAACAGCAGCGGTGTGTTGACCAACATCGACAACAAACCGGCGCTCACCAAAGAGTAAGGTTTCAGAAATGCAAAAAGGTGCTCACTGAGCACCTTTTTTGTTTCTTACGCTGTTTCGTACTACTTCGCAGCTTTCTCCGCGCGCTGGCGGCGCAGTTCTTTAGGATCGGCAATCAGCGGACGATAAATCTCAACGCGATCGCCATCGTTCAGTACATCCGTCAGTTTTACCGGACGGCTGTAGATCCCCACTTTATTCTTGCTCAGATCGATATCGCTGCGCAGCTCCAGCAAACCAGAGGCGCGAATCGCTTCTTCAACGGTGGCACCTTCTTCCAGCTTCACGCGCTGCAGATACTGCTTCTCCGGCAGAGCATACGCCACTTCCACCGTTATTTTAGGCGACACTGTAAACCTCTTTGGCGCGGACAGTGAACGCCTGGACCATGTTCGAGGCCAGCTCTTTAAAGATGCGGCCAAACGCCAGTTCGATCAGCTTATTAGTGAACTCAAAGTCCAGATGGAACTCGATGCGGCAGGCATCTGCGCTCAGTGGCGTAAACTTCCAGCCCCCCATCAGCTTTTTGAACGGGCCGTCCACCAGATGCATCAAAATGCTTTGATTATCGGTCAGCGTATTTCGGGTGGTAAACGTCTTACTGATCCCTGCTTTAGACACATCTACCGCAGCAGTCATCTGCGTCGGGCCAGCGTCCAGCACCCGGCTACCGGTACATCCCGGAATAAACTGCGGATAGGACTGAACGTCATTCACTAACTGGTACATTTGTTCCACACTGTAGGGGACAAGCGCAGTACGACTAATCTGAGGCATAGCATTTTCCATGGTCACACAACGGACAAATAATAACATTTATCCCCTGTTAAAAAAACGCTAAGGCTTATCTCGTGCTAAGATAGCGCGTTGGACCTCACAGGACACAATCGCAATGAGGTTACTTTTTGAACTCAGATTACCTATGGCTTCACGACACTTATGACGAAGAAAAAAGCACATAAACCTGGCTCGGCAACCATTGCGCTGAACAAGCGTGCCCGCCATGAGTATTTCATTGAAGAAGAATTCGAAGCTGGCCTTGCGTTGCAGGGCTGGGAAGTCAAATCCCTGCGTGCAGGGAAAGCCAACATCAGCGACAGCTATGTGATCATGATTGATGGCGAAGCCTTCCTGTTTGGTGCGAACTTTACACCGCTGGCCGTCGCCTCTTCGCACTATGTTTGCGACCCAACGCGCACGCGTAAACTGCTGCTGAACCAGCGCGAACTGGCTTCACTCTTTGGCCGTATTAACCGCGAAGGCTACACCGTCGTCGCCCTGTCTCTGTACTGGAAGAACGCCTGGTGCAAAGTGAAAATTGGCGTAGCAAAAGGTAAGAAACAGCACGACAAACGTGACGATGTGAAAGACCGTGAATGGCAGGTCGACAAAGCGCGTATCATGAAGCACGCAGGCCGATAATTTCTGCCTGAATTTTGTACTTTTCGCAGTGATTTAAGAACTTATCGTTCCACGCTGGCATCACCGATGCCAGTTCTGGTATACTGAGTTCAACACATTGGGGCTGATTCTGGATTCGACGGGATTTGCGAAACCCAAGGTGCATGCCGAGGGGCGGTTTGCCTCGTAAAAAGCCGCAAAAAAATAGTCGCAAACGACGAAAACTACGCTTTAGCAGCTTAATAACCTGCTAAGAGCCCTCTCTCCCTAGCTTCCGCTCTTAAGACGGGGATCAAAGAGAGGTCAAACCCAAAAGAGATCGCACGGATGTCCTGCCTGGGGCTGAAGTGTTAAAACTAATCAGGCTAGTCTGGTAGTGGCGTGTCAATCCGCAGGTGCCAGGCGAATGTAAAGACTGACTAAGCATGTAGTACCGAGGATGTAGGAATTTCGGACGGGGGTTCAAATCCCCCCAGCTCCACCAAAATTCTTGGTTGAAGGTCACCAGAGCCTGATACGAAGTCCTGAAAGCCCGCACGCGAAAGCCTGCGGGCTTTTTTGTGGCTAAAATCTGTCACGAGAGTTTAAAACCGAATCTCATCGCAACTCAGCCTGGCACTTCATAGAGCATTAACGGTTATGTCAAATAACACCGTCACCAATAATCAATTCACCACTACAGGCGTAATATTTCGATCGTTAATGCACTTTTCACTGTGCCCTGAGTTGGCGTTTGCCCGGATAATTTCACCAGGCCCAGCCCAACAATCGTATTATAAAGATTGGCGCGGAAATAATCGGTGTTCACATTCACCACATTACCTTCCTGATCGTAAACACCGACGCCGACACCCTGAGCGGCCCCTTCGGTTGTGTCGGTATTTGCCAGAACTTTCCCGGTTGCTTCATCGGCAGTCCCGACAAATTTATAGGCAATGCGGCTATCCAGCAGCAAATTGTGGCACCCCTGATCACCGGTTACGGACAGTGAAACCCCTTCATCTGGCGTCGTTTTTACGCCCTGCTCGCGCAGGTTTGTCACATCAGTGCTTAGATTAACCAGTGCCTTGGAGACATTCACCGTACACGACGCGCTGGTGTCAGGAGTTCCCGTGACATTACCGGCAATATCGATGGTGGCAGATGTATCTATATCTTCAGCATGTGCCGTCGCAATCAAAAACAGTGCTGAAATGGCTAAACCTAAAATTCGCTTGTTCATATACAGTCCTTATATATTTAATTTTTAATAATAGGCGAAATACACTAAATCTTGCTACACAATGTATTTCCCTATTAAATTCAAAGGCGTTTACACCGAATCCGAGAATATAATATTGCGGTGATTGTGTGTCTTACGGACGCGGGTATTTGATCCATTTCTGGATTAAATAAAGGGGAGGTTATTTTTGGCTAAAGAGTTATTGCGCCCGAACGGGCGCTTGCGTTAAAGATCTCTGAACGAGAACGGTCTCTTACAAATTTGCCATCTCATACTTCTTAATCTTCCTATACAGCGTCGCAATCCCAATCCCCAGCTCATCTGCAGCCTGCTTTTTATTGCTGTTACGACTCAGCGCGCCACGGATCATCTGCCTCTCCATCTCCTCCAACACTGTCACGCTCTCATCCTCGGAAGTCGTACTCGATCCAGGCAGTTGAGCTTCGGCCACTCTCCTGCTGCTCACCAGATTTGGCGGCAGTAATGAAATATCAATCACGCTGCCGGACGGCACGACGTTCACCAGGTACTCGATCAAATTGCTCAATTCACGAATGTTGCCGGGCCACTGGTACTCTTTCAGAAAGGCGATAACGTCGGGTGCGACGCCGGGATAGACCAGGTTCAGGCGACGGGTATGCAGATGCAGGAAATAGTGGATCAGCAGCTCGATATCCTCCTGCCGCTCACGCAGCGGCGGCAGATTAAGCGGAATAACGTTCAGGCGGTAGTAAAGATCCTCGCGAAACTTTCCGTTGCTAATGAGTTGCTCGAGATTCTGATTGGTGGCCGAAATAATGCGGATATCCACCGGCAGCGGATGGCTGGCCCCGACTGGCTGAATCTCCCGAGACTCAATGGTGCGCAGCAGTTTTGCCTGCAGCGACAGCTGCATATCGCCAATCTCATCGAGGAACAGCGTCCCATGATTTGCCGCCTGAATCAGTCCGGTTTTACCGTTCGCGAGCGCGCCAGTAAAGGCGCCCTTCACGTAGCCAAACAGTTCGCTCTCCAGCAGCTGTTCCGGGATAGCGGCGCAGTTGATGGCGATAAACGGCTGGTCCCGGCGGTCGCTAAGCTTATGAATCGCACGGGCGACCACCTCTTTACCGGTGCCACTCTCTCCGGCAATCATTACGCTGGAAGGGCTCGGCGCTACACGGCTCATGAGCGTTTTTAACTGCCGCATCGGCGGGCACTCTCCCACCATCGCCTCAATCTGCGGCCCCTCCTGAACATGATTCAAATCAGTAGAAGAGTGAGACTGATGAAACGCCATCAAAAACAGCCACTGATCCTGCACCGCATGCAGCTGGCCGATAATCAGCTCCTTCTTATCCTCAATGGAGATGACGTGCTGCATGTGGCCGTGTCTGAAGTTACCTTCAAAAGTCAGAGGGCTGAAATGGATGCTTTTTCCCATAATATTGTTGTGCGTGGCGCCCATGATCTTTAACGCCACCTGATTCGCACAGATGACTTTCTGATCGCGCCCCACCACCAGAACGCCCTGGTCCATATTTTCAATCATAGTGGTGAAGAGCTTCTGAATATTGTCGCTGCCCGCCTGATCTTGTAAAAGTCGTGCGACAAATATGGAAGAGATATGTCGAACGTAATCAGAAAACGCCTGAATATTGTCATTAATTCGCTCCTGCTGCTCGCAGGTCAGCGCCACCAGGCTAATGACTCCGACACATTGATCCTGGTATATTACCGGCGTTCCCAAAAACGCCTTCTCTTTACAATTCTCTTTATGAGAGCAATCGGTACACAGGGGATCGAAACGCGAATGCGTCACCACCTTCTCTTTTTTTGTTTCTATTATGTAACATAATAACCGGGAGTTTTTGCTGAGTTTTCTCCCCAGAAATTTACCATACGCCCCCGTTCCGGCGACCCGACACAAAGTATTATCAACAATCTCCACCTCAAGCTGCAGCACGCTTGAGAGCATCCTTGCAAACTGTTGAATCGTAGGCTGAATTTGCATAAGAATAGAGGGTGCATTAGAGGAAGTCATAATCAACCTTTTCATATTGTGCATCGGGCGACATATCCGAAAGCGTCATGCCACGTCTTTTCCACAATGATACTACGCTCTCTTTAGCAGGAATTGACATAGAGAGTTTTGTTTCCCGCTTCGTAGCCAAAAATATGCAGCCCTTATCACATTTTCATATCATTATGATATTTAGCACCGGCCTTTTATCAATTTCGCGAAGACACTCAGCCTAATTTCACTTGATCAACCCGGCCCCATTGCAATGCCATTAAACCTTCTCCTGACTCTCTCGCCTGGTATTACATTCATCTCAAACAAATTCGTGATTAGCTTCGCAAAATCATCACCCTTTCACGCCTGACAGTTCTGCAATTTAGATCTGGCGCACTAATTGCTTGTTGTGCATTAGCGCTGGCTGTCGCTATTTCGGTACCCCCGCACATCCGACCGCACAGCAATCATTAAGCTCGTTACTTACAATCAGGATTGAAAATGAAAACTGTCAACGAATTGATTAAGGATATCAATCAGCTTAATTCTCACCTCCATGAGAAGGATTTCCTGCTGACGTGGGAGCAATCTCCGGATGAGCTGAAACAGGTGCTGGATGTCGCCGCGGCGCTCAAAGGGCTGCGCGCCGAAAACATCGCCACCAAAGTGTTCAACAGCGGACTGGGGATTTCCGTTTTCCGCGATAACTCAACGCGCACCCGCTTCTCCTACGCCTCGGCGTTAAACCTGTTAGGCCTTGCTCAGCAGGATCTCGACGAAGGGAAATCGCAAATCGCCCACGGGGAAACGGTTCGCGAAACGGCCAACATGATCTCCTTCTGCGCGGACGCCATCGGGATCCGTGATGACATGTATCTCGGGGCGGGTAACGCCTATATGCGTGAAGTCGGCGAAGCCCTGGATGACGGCCACCAGCAGGGCGTTCTGCCGCAGCGTCCGGCGCTGATCAACCTGCAGTGTGATATCGACCACCCGACCCAATCGATGGCCGATCTGGCCTGGCTGCGCGAGCATTTCGGCTCGCTGGAAAACCTGAAAGGCAAAAAAATCGCCATGACCTGGGCCTACTCCCCAAGCTACGGCAAACCGCTGTCCGTGCCGCAGGGGATTATCGGTCTGATGACCCGCTTCGGTATGGACGTCACTCTCGCACATCCGGAAGGTTACGACCTGATCCCAGAAGTGCTCGAAGTGGCCGAAAGCAACGCCAAAGCCTCGGGTGGCAGCTTCCGTCAGGTGACGGATATGGCCGAAGCCTTCAAAGACGCAGACATTGTTTATCCGAAATCCTGGGCCCCTTACAAGGTCATGGAAAAACGCACCGAGCTGCTGCGTGCCAACGATCACGACGGTTTGAAAGCCCTGGAGAAAGCCTGCCTGGCGCAAAATGCTAAACACAAAGACTGGCACTGCACCGAAGAGATGATGGCGAAAACCCACGAGGGCGATGCCCTGTACATGCACTGTTTGCCTGCGGATATCACCGGCGTTTCATGTGCCGAAGGTGAAGTGGCCGAAGCGGTCTTCGAAAAATACCGTATCGCCACCTACAAAGAGGCGAGCTGGAAACCTTACATCATCGCCTCAATGATCCTGTGCCGCAAATACGCCAAACCTGGCCAGCTTCTGGCTGAGCTGCTCAGCGAAGGGCAGAAACGCATCAAATAATTCACCCGGCTGGCAGACCCGCCAGCCGTCTCTTTTACACCAGGGAGAAGGATCGCCTATGTCTACTTTCTCAATGAAGATGGATATTGCCGACAACCATTTTTTTACCGGGGAACACTCGTCGCTGTTCTCTCGCCAGCAGGCGCAGCAGGCCCGTCAGTTCCATCAAAAAATAGCCGGTTACAGGCCAACCCCCCTGTATGCCCTGAATGACCTGGCCGCCCTGTTCGGTGTGCACAAAATTCTGGTCAAAGACGAATCGCAGCGCTTCGGCCTCAACGCCTTCAAAATGCTAGGTGGTTCGTACGCCATCGCCCAACTGCTGTGTGAAAAATACCAGCTAGATATCAACGCCCTCTCCTTCAATACGTTGAAAAACAGTATCAAAGAGAAGATGACCTTCGCCACGACTACCGATGGCAACCACGGACGTGGCGTGGCCTGGGCGGCAAAACAGCTTGGGCAAAATGCGGTGATCTACATGCCGAAAGGCTCCGCGCAGGAGCGCGTTGATGCCATTCTTCGCCTCGGCGCGCAGTGCATCGTCACCGACATGAACTACGACGATACCGTCCGCTTCACACTACAGATGGCACAAAAAAACGGCTGGGAAGTGGTGCAGGACACCGCGTGGGAAGGCTACACCAAAATCCCGACCTGGATTATGCAGGGTTACGCGACGCTCGCCGACGAAGCGGCCGACCAGATGTCCTCCCTGGGGATTGCCCGCCCGACACACGTCTTCTTACAGGCCGGTGTTGGCGCGATGGCCGGCGGTGTGCTCGGTTATCTGACCAACGTTTACGGCGCACATGAGCTGACCTCAGTCATTGTTGAGCCGGACCAGGCCGACTGCATTTATCGCTCCGGCGTGAAAGGCGACATCGTCAATGTTGGCGGCGATATGGCCACCATTATGGCGGGCCTCGCCTGCGGTGAACCCAATCCGCTGGGCTGGGAGATCCTGCGCAACTGCGCCAGCCATTTCGTCTCCTGCCAGGACAGCGTCGCGGCGCTGGGGATGCGGGTGCTGGGCAATCCTCTCGGCAACGACCCCGCCATTATCTCCGGTGAATCCGGGGCCGTCGGCGTGGGGCTACTTGCCGTCATTCACTGCCATCCCGACCGCGATGCGCTAATGCAAAAACTCGGGCTGGACAGTCACTCCGTGGTGCTGGCGATCAGTACCGAAGGCGACACAGACGCGAAGCACTACCGGGAAGTGGTCTGGGAAGGCAAACATCCGGCAGCGCGGTAACGCATATTCATTTCATCCCGAAACACGGGAAAACAAGGACTGGAGAACAACTCAATGGCTAAGCAAATTCCTTTCAAACTGATTACTGAAAAAGCAAAACATTATCAGGACGATATGACACGTTTTCTGCGCGACATGATCGCCATCCCGAGCGAAAGCTGCGATGAAAAGCGCGTCGTGCACCGCATCAAAGAAGAGATGGAAAAAGTCGGATTCGACAAAGTGGAAATCGACCCGATGGGCAACGTGCTCGGCTATATCGGCCACGGCCCGCGTCTGGTGGCAATGGATGCTCACATCGATACCGTCGGCATCGGCAACATCAAAAACTGGAACTTTGACCCGTATAAAGGCATGGAAACTGATGAACTGATCGGCGGGCGCGGCGCGTCCGACCAGGAAGGCGGCATGGCCTCCATGGTCTACGCCGGGAAAATCATCAAGGATCTGGGGCTGGAAGATGAGTACACCCTGCTGGTGACCGGCACCGTGCAGGAAGAGGACTGCGACGGCCTGTGCTGGCAATACATCATTGAACAGTCCGGCATCCGCCCGGAGTTCGTGGTCAGTACCGAGCCCACCGACTGCCAGATCTATCGCGGCCAGCGCGGACGCATGGAAATTCGCGTCGACGTTCAGGGCGTCAGCTGTCATGGCTCTGCGCCGGAACGCGGCGACAACGCCATCTTCAAAATGGGCCCAATCCTCAACGATCTGCAGGGGCTTTCGCACAACCTGGGCAACGATGAATTCCTCGGCAAAGGCACCCTCACCGTCTCCGAAATCTTCTTCACCTCGCCAAGCCGCTGCGCGGTGGCGGACAGCTGTGCCGTCTCCATCGACCGCCGTCTGACCTGGGGCGAAACCTGGGAAGGCGCGCTGGAAGAGATCCGCGCCCTGCCAGCGGTCAAAAAAGCCGGTGCAGTCGTCTCCATGTACAACTACGACCGTCCTTCATGGACCGGTCTGGTCTACCCTACCGAGTGCTATTTCCCGACCTGGAAAGTGGAAGAGAATCACTTCACCGTCCGCGCCCTGAGCAACGCCTATGAAGGCCTGTTCGGCAAAGCGCCGGTCGTCGACAAGTGGACCTTCTCCACCAATGGCGTCTCGATCATGGGCCGTCACGGCATTCCGGTGATCGGCTTTGGTCCAGGCAAAGAGCCGGAAGCGCACGCGCCGAACGAGAAAACCTGGAAATCACACCTGGTTACCTGCGCCGCCATGTATGCCGCTATCCCGCTGAGCTGGCTGGCAACCGAATAATCGCTTTTCGCATCACCTCCCGCCGCGTCCACGGCGGGAGTCTGGGGTTTTCTATGCGCCTGTTGATTAAAAATGGCCTTGTCGTCAACGCCGACGGACAGGCAAAGCAGGATCTGTTGATCGAAGGGGGTCGGGTTAAACGCCTTGCCCCACGTATTGAGGTTGAGCCGACCTGCGAGATTATTGACGCCGAGGGGTGCTACGTCATGCCCGGCGGGGTCGATGTTCATACCCACTTTAATATTGATACCGGCCTCGCACGCAGCTGCGATGATTTTTTCACCGGCACCCGCGCCGCCGCCTGTGGCGGGACGACCACCATTGTCGATCATATGGGATTTGGCCCGTCGGGCTGTCGACTGCGTCATCAGCTTGAGGCCTATCAGGGCTACGCCGCCTACAAAGCAGTGATCGACTACAGTTTTCACGGCGTCATCCAGCACATTAACGCCGCCATTCTCGATGAAATTCCGATGATGGTTGAGGCGGGTATCAGCAGTTTTAAACTTTATCTGACCTATCAGTACAAACTGAACGACGACGAGGTTTTACAGGCGCTGCACCATCTGCACCGCGCCCACGCGCTCGCCACCGTCCATCCGGAAAACGACGCGGCCATCAAGCAAAAACGCGCCGAGTTTATCACCGCCGGGAAAACCGCCCCACGCTATCACGCCCTGAGCCGTCCGGTGGAGTGTGAAGCCGAAGCCATCGCCAGGATGATCAATCTTGCCCAGCTCGCAGGTAACGCGCCGCTGTATATCGTGCATCTTTCCAACGGTTTGGGGCTGGACTATTTACGCCTCGCCCGCGCTCGTCATCAGCCGGTGTGGGTCGAAACCTGCCCGCAATATTTGCTGCTCGACGACCGCTGCTATGAACGCGACGACGCGCTGAAGTTTATTCTCAGCCCACCGCTGCGTAATGCCAGCAACAACGACGCCCTGTGGTGCGGCATTGCCGATGGTGGAATTGACGTGGTGGCGACCGATCACTGCACCTTCTCGATGGCCCAGCGCCAGCAGATCTCCGGTGGTGATTTCAGCCGCTGCCCGAACGGCCTGCCGGGTGTTGAAAACCGCCTGCTGCTGATGTTCTCCAACGGGGTGATGACCGGGCGTATTACGCCGGAGCGCTTCGTCGCCCTGACCAGCACCAATCCGGCAAAACTGTTTGGCATGTGGCCGCAGAAAGGGCTGCTCGCCCCCGAATCGGATGCCGACGTGGTGATCATCGATCCGAAAAGAACCACCACCATCCGCCACGAGATGCTGCACGACAATGCCGACTATTCACCGTGGGAAGGCTTTATCTGCCAGGGCGCGATTCGCCAGACCCTCTCCCGAGGCCGGGTGATTTATCACAACGGTAAATTTACCGGCAGTGCCGGACAGGGCCGCTTTATCCGCCGTCAGCCTTTTTCCGCTAAGCACGCTCCCGCCACGGGAACACATTTCAATGAGAGGAATCAATGAGTAAAAAAATTGTTCTCGCCCTGGGCGGGAATGCCCTGGGCGACAATCTTGCCGGGCAAATGCAGGCCGTGAAGCAAACGGCGCAGGCGATTGTGGACCTGATCGCGCAGGGTCATCAGGTGGTGGTCACCCACGGCAACGGTCCGCAGGTAGGGATGATCAATCTCGCCTTCGAAGCTGCCGCCAGAACCGAAGCCCACACCCCGATGCTGCCGATGTCCGTCTGCGTGGCCCTGAGTCAGGGTTACATTGGCTACGATCTGCAAAACGCCCTGCGTGAAGAGCTGCTCGGTCGCAACATGCCCATTCCAGTCGCCACCTTGATTACTCAGGTGGAAGTGGATGCCAACGACGAGGCTTTCCGCAACCCGACAAAACCCATCGGATCCTTCTTCAGCAAAGACGAAGCCGACGCGCTCACCCGCCAGGGCTATACCATGAAAGAGGACGCCGGGCGCGGCTACCGCCGAGTCGTCGCCTCGCCGAAGCCACTGGATATTATCGAAAAAGAGACGGTAAAAGCGCTGATGAACGCCGGTCAGGTGGTGATCACCGCCGGTGGCGGCGGAATTCCGGTGATTCGTGAGGGCAACCATCTGCGCGGTGCCAGCGCGGTAATCGATAAAGACTGGGCCAGCGCGCGACTGGCGGCGATGATCGACGCCGATATGCTGATTATCCTCACCGCCGTGGAGAAGGTTGCCATCAACTTTGGTAAGCCTAACGAACAGTGGTTAGAGAAGCTTTCGTTGAGCGATGCCGAGCGCTTCATTGCCGAAGGGCATTTCGCCAAAGGCTCCATGCTGCCCAAAGTGGAAGCGGCCGCCTCTTTCGCCCGTTCGCGTCCCGGTCGTCAGGCGCTCATTACTATGTTGAGCAAAGCCAAAGAGGGCATTGAAGGTAAAACCGGGACGATTATCGAAGGTTAATCAGCAACCGCCTCTGCCATCATCAGGCCCCCAGGGGCCTGATTTTTTACCTGCAAAAGTTCCGCCAGCACGCTGATGGCAATTTCATTCGGCGTTTCGGCCCCAATGTCATACCCCACCGGAGCGCGCAGACGGGCGATATCCGCTTCCGCCACGCCGTTTTCCCGCATCTGGCGGACAAACACCTGCACCTTGCGCCGACTGGCCAGCAGCCCAAGCCAGGCCACCGGCAACACAATCAGCTTATCCAGCGCCTCGCGATCCTGGTTATTGGTGGCGATCAGCACAAAGTTTTCCGGGCAAATCGCCAGTTGTTCAACGGCAGTTCCGAACGTGGGGGCATGCAGCAAAGTGGTCGATGGCGGAAAGTAGTCCGGGTTCAGGCTCTCTTCGTGAATATCCGCCACCACAACGTCAAAACCCAGCAGCACCGCTCCGTGCGCAATCGCCCGATTCACGTGACCGCCACCGATCAAGACCAGACGCGGGCGCAGGCCATGCACGCTGATGTAAACCGACATCGCCCCGCCACAGTCAGACCCCACTGCGTCGCTGCCGTTGCGCGCCATGCGCCCGTGAAACATTCTCGAGGCCTTCTCCTGCATCGCCTCCAGCGCTTCGGTAATCACCCTCCGCTCCACCATTCCCCCGCCAATGGTCCCCAGGATAGAGCCATCATCGCGGACCAGCATCTGGGCGGAATGTCTGGGAGTAGAGCCGCGGCTGTCGACGATTTGCGCCAGCGCAAACGCCCGGTTTTGATCTTCAAGCCGTGCGGCTTCTGCGAAAATATTCATAACGACCTCGATGATTATTCCTTTGATCTCAATCCTTTTTGCCATGCAAGGTTTGTGCTGATTTCATCCCTGACGTGCTAAAGCGTGAGCATCGTCGGCTTATTTGCCTTTTCAGTCCCCTTTTCGTCCTGCCGCGATAATCCCTCGGTGCTTACTATTATCATTCTGATAGCTCACTTCTGTTTTTGAGAAATAAAACCTCGGCTTAAAAAAGAGTGATTTTAATTCGCATCAGGCATCGGGGAATTATTTATCCTATTGCCTCCGACTTTCGATCTGGTTCACAAATTTATTCAATCACGGGCCGTGAGCTAACAGGTGGTGTGATTATTGCTCTCCTTCTCCTCATTCACTGGAATTATCACAACACGAGCAATGTCTTTCTGACAAATTAAGGAGAAGGTTATGGGGGATATTATGCGTCCCGTTCCGTTTGAGGAACTCTTGACGCGCATTTTTGATGAATACCAGAGCCAGCATTCCATTTTTGGTATTCCAGAACAGCAGTTTTATCAGCAGAAAGCACCGCACAGCCTGAGCGTGTTTGGCGAAAACTGCGCAACTCCCGTCGGCCCCGCCGCCGGGCCGCACACCCAGCTGGCGCAGAATATCATTACCTCCTGGCTGACCGGCGGGCGGTTTATCGAACTGAAAACCGTGCAAATACTCGACCGCCTGGAACTGGAAAAACCCTGCATCGATGCGGAAGACGAATGTTTTAACACCGAATGGTCAACGGAATTCACCCTTCTGAAAGCCTGGGATGAATATCTCAAGGCGTGGTTTATTCTGCATCTGCTGGAAGAACTGTTCCCCCTCACTCCCGTCGAAAATGGCAAATCCTTTATTTTCAATATGAGCGTCGGGTATAACCTCGAGGGAATTAAGCAGCCGCCGATGCAGCAGTTTATCGATAATATGATCGATGCCTCCGCCCAGCCTAAATTTGCCGAATATCGCAACACACTCACCCGCTGGTTGCAGGATGAGTCCTTTATTAATCGCGTCAATCCGGCAGCGAAGCGATATCACCTTGCGACGCTGGCCCAGCGCATTCCGGGCAAGTTAGTGCAGAGCATCACGTTGTCCACCATGCATGGCTGCCCGCCGGATGAAATCGAAGCCATCTGCCGCTACATGCTGGAAGAGAAAAACCTCAACACCTTCGTGAAGCTCAATCCGACGCTATTAGGCTACCCGCGCGTGCGCGAAATTCTCGACGCCTGCGGCTTCGGGTATATCAAACTTAGCGAAGAATCCTTCGAGCACGATCTCAAAATTGACCGGGCGCTGGAGATGCTCAACCGCCTGGTTTCCCTTGCCAAAACGCGCTCGCTGGGCTTCGGGGTGAAACTCACCAACACCCTCGGCACCCTCAACGACAAAGGCGCGCTGCCGGGCGGTGAAATGTACATGTCCGGGCGCGCGCTGTTCCCGCTGGCGATCAACGTTGCGGCGCTGCTGTCGCGCGAGTTCGACGGCAAGCTGCCCATCTCCTACTCCGGCGGGGCCAGCCAGGTTAATATCCGCGAGATCTTCGAAACCGGGATTCGCCCGATCACCATGGCGACGGATCTGCTCAAACCCGGCGGCTACCTGCGCCTGACCGCCTGCCTGCATGAGCTGGAGTCCTCCAACTGCTGGGAGATGCCGCAGATTGACGTCGCGCGCCTGAACGCGCTGGCCGAAAAAGCGACGACCATGGCCTATACCCAGAAAAGCTGGAAGCCGGAGGACCGCATTGAAGTCGCCGAACCGCTGCCAATGTTCGATTGCTACGTCGCCCCCTGCGTCAACGCCTGTGCCATCAAGCAGGACATTCCGGAATACATCAGCCTGCTGGGGCAGCAGCGATATGCCGACGCGCTCGAATTGATCTATCAACGCAACGCCCTGCCCGCCATCACCGGTCATATCTGCGATCACCAGTGCCAGTACAACTGTACGCGCCTCGATTACGACAGCGCACTCAACATCCGCGAACTGAAAAAAATCGCCCTCGAAAAAGGCTGGGAGGAGTATCAGCGTCGCTGGCACAAACCCGCGGGTTCCGGTTCACTTCATCCGGTCGCCGTGATCGGCGCGGGTCCCGCGGGGCTGGCGGCGGGCTACTTCCTCGCTCGCGCCGGACATCCGGTGACACTGTTTGAACGCGAAGAGAACGCCGGTGGCGTGGTCAAAAACATCATTCCTCAGTTCCGCATCCCGGGCGAACTCATCCAGCATGACATCGATTTTGTGGTCGACCACGGGGTGAAAATTGTCTACGGCTGCGACCCGCATTTGAGCGTGGAAAAACTCCAGCAGCAGGGCTTCCACTATGTGCTGGTCGGCACAGGAACCAACAAAAACAGCGGCGTGAAGCTGCGCGGCGATAACCCGAACGTGCGCAAATCCCTCGACTTCCTGCGCGAATTTAACCGCGGCGATACTCTGCATCTCGGCAAACACGTGGCCATTGTCGGCGCGGGGAATACGGCGATGGACTGCGCCCGTGCGGCCTTGCGCGTACCGGGGGTAGAAAAAGCCACCATCGTCTATCGCCGCTCACAGCAGGAGATGCCGGCCTGGCGGGAAGAGTATGAAGAAGCCCTGCATGATGGCGTCGCCTTCCAGTTCCTGAGCAATCCGGAGCAATTTAACGCCGATGGGACGCTTGTCGTGCGGGTGATGACGCTCGGCGAACCCGATGAAAAAGGCCGTCGCCGCCCGGTCGACACCGCTGAAACCCGCACCATGCAGGTCGATACGCTGATCACCGCCATCGGGGAACAGCAGGACACCGACGCGCTGGCCGCGATGGGTATTCCGCTGGACGCACAGGGTTGGCCAGAGGTCAATGCCGACGGGGAGACCCGCAAACCGGGCGTGTTCCTGATTGGCGATGTCCAGCGTGGTCCGTCTTCCATCGTCGCCGCCATCGGCAATGCCCGGCGGGCGACGGACGTGATCCTGGCGCGGGAAAATATCGCCAGTTCTCACGCCAACAAACACTGGAACAACGTCGATCCGGCGCAGGTTTATCAGCGCAAAGGGGCGATTGCCATCGCTGAAATCAGCAAAGACGACAGCGATGCGTTTGTTGCCCAGGAGGCCAGCCGTTGTCTCGAATGCAACTATATCTGCAGTAAGTGCGTCGACGTCTGCCCGAACCGCGCCAACGTCTCCATCGCCGTACCGGGCTTCCAGAACCGCTATCAGACGCTGCATCTCGATGCGTACTGCAACGAATGCGGGAACTGCGCGCAGTTCTGTCCGTGGCAGGGAAAACCGTACAAAGACAAAGTTACGGTGTTCAGCCTGATGCAGGATTTTCTGCACAGCAGCAACCCCGGTTTCTTCGTCGACAACCACAGCGTACACGTCCGGCAGAACGACCAAACCTGGCAGCTCGCGATCGGCCAGGACAGCCAGTTCACCGAGGTTCCACCGGAGCTGAGCGCGCTCTGTCGCATCATCAGCCATGTCCATCAGCACCACAGCTATCTGCTGGGAGGCGTTGAAGTATGAGTATTATCATTCTGAAAAATGCGACGGGCGTGCAGCTGCATCCGGCGAAAGTGTGGGAAAACGTCGACATCGCCATTGAAAACGACGTCATTCTGGAGGTCGGTCCGTCGCTCGCCGCGCGCTATCCGCAGGCGAAAAGCAAAGAGATGAACGGGCGAATCGTCATGCCGGGGATGGTTTGCGCGCATAATCACTTCTACTCGGGTCTGTCGCGCGGCATTCAGGCGACGATCCCTCCCTGCCCGGATTTTATCTCAACGCTGAAAAACCTGTGGTGGCGTCTCGATCGCGCGCTGGACGAAGAGTCGCTCTACTACAGCGGGCTGATTTGCGCGCTGGAGGCGGTGCGCAGCGGTTGTACCGCGGTGATTGATCACCACGCCTCGCCTGATTACATCGGCGGTTCACTCAGCCAGTTGCGTAACGCCTTCCTGAAAGTCGGCCTGCGCGGTATGACCTGTTTCGAAACTACCGATCGTAACGGCGGCACCAAAGAGCTGGTAGCCGGTGTCGAAGAGAACATTCGCTTCGCCGGGGAGATCGACGCGGCTCGAAAAAAAGGCGAGCAGCCGTATCTGGTTGAGGCGCACATTGGGGCTCACGCGCCCTTTACCGTCCCCGATGAAGGGCTGGGAATGCTGAAAGAAGCGCTCAAAATCACCGGGCGCGGCCTGCATATTCACGCCGCCGAAGACGGGTATGACGTTTCGCACAGCCATCACCGCTACGGGAAAGATCTGCTGGTGCGCCTCGCCGAATTCGACCTGCTCGACAGCAAAACGCTGGTCGCCCACGGCCTCTATCTTTCCGAAACGGATATTGCGCTGCTGAATGCCAGCGACGGTTTTCTGGTGCACAACGCCCGCTCCAATATGAACAACCACGTCGGGTATAACCAACATTTACTCGAAATACGCAATCTGGCGTTAGGGACCGACGGCATTGGCTCCGATATGTTTGAGGAGATGAAGTTTGCCTTCTTCAAACACCGCGACGCGGGCGGGCCGCTGTGGCCGGACAGCTTTGCCCGCGCATTGAGCAACGGCAACGAGCTGCTGAACCGCAACTTCAACGCTCGCTTTGGCCGCCTTGAAGCGGGCTTCAAAGCGGATCTGACGGTGTGTGACTATCAGCCTCCGACGCCGCTTATTGCCGAAAACATCGCCGGGCATATCGCCTTCGGCATGGGGTCTGCCAGCGTGAGTGGTGTGATGGTCAACGGCGTGATGATCTATGAAAATCGGCAGTTTACCTTCGACTGCGAACCGATCTTCGCCGAAGCACGAAGGGTGGCGAAGAAACTCTGGGCGCGGATGGATAACCTGTCCTGATAAAAAAATCCCCCCGGCGATACGCAGCGGGGGGATTTTTTCGCGCCAGCCTTCACCAACTGACGGTATCGGCCTGGCGCTTTTGTCGCAGCGCCACCAGCTGCTGTTCAGTCATGAGACTCAGCGCCGCCGTCGGACAGGCTTCGACACAGGCCGGGCCGCGCTCCCTGCCAGCACACAGACTGCATTTCACCATCGCCGGTAATTCCCCAGCCTTAATCTCAATGGTGATCGCGCCAAACGGACAAACCACCGCACAGCGCTGACAGCCGATACATTTTCCGGCATCGGCTTCAACCCGCTCTCTCCCCATCGATAACGCTCCGCTCGGGCAAACCGCCACGCAGGGTGCGTTCTCGCACTGATGACACATCACCGGAACGCTCAGGGTATCCAGGCGCAGCACGGTAAGTCGCGGCTGAAGTTTACCGCCCGGCGCGCCGTGCTCCAGCGCGCAGGCCAGTTCGCAGGTCCGACAGCCAATGCAGGCTTCCGGGCTGGCAAAAATAAAACGCGTCATGCTTCCTCCTTACGCTTAAACAGCGTCAGCATCTCCTGCGCCGCCTGACGTCCGGCCACCATCGCCGTGACCACCAGATCCGCGCCGTGAACGGCGTCTCCGCCCGCAAAAACCTTGTCGTTGCTGGTTTGCGTCGTGCCGCGATCTTTCCCGCCGGTGCAAATTTGCCCCCAGCGGTCGAGCGCGATCCCGTTCCCGCGCAGCCACGGCATATCGTGCGCCTGGAAACCAAAGGCCATGATCAGCACGTCGGCAGACAGTTCAAATTCCGACCCGGCCACCGGCTGCGGACGGCGGCGTCCATCCGGGCCGGGCTCGCCCATTTCTGTGCGGATCAGCCCAATGGCGCTCACCTGGCCTTTGCGGTTGGACTGGATAACGCGCGGCTGCACGTTAAACTGAAACTCCACGCCCTCTTCGCGTGCGTTACCGACCTCTTTCTTCGAGCCGGGCATACTTTGCTCATCGCGGCGATAGGCGCAGGTGACGCTGGCCGCCCCCCGGCGGATGGCAGTACGCAGGCAGTCCATTGCCGTATCACCGCCGCCGAGCACCACCACGCGTTTGCCCTTGATTTCGGTCAGCGGGTATTCCGCCACCTCTTCGAGGCCCATCACTTCGCGGGTACTGGCGATCAGGAAAGGCAACGCCTGAATGACGCCCGGCAGCGTTTCCCCCTCCAGCCCAGCGGCCATCAGGCCGTAGGTGCCCACGCCGAGGAACACGGCGTCATAGTTGTCCACCAGCTCATTGAAAGCGATATCGCGGCCCACCTCCTGATTAAGGTGAAAACGAATCCCCATTTCACTGAAAATTTCGCGCCGCACCGCAAGAATATGTTTATCGAGTTTGAAAGGCGGAATGCCAAAGGTCAGCAGCCCGCCAATTTCCGGGTGACGATCAAACACATCCACCTGCACGCCCGCGCGCGCCAGAATATCGGCACAGCCCAGCCCCGCAGGCCCGGCCCCGATCACCGCCACCCGCTCTTTGCGCGGCACCACTTCGCCGATTTGTGGTCGCCAGCCCATCGCCAGGGCGGTGTCGGTGATATAGCGCTCAAGATTGCCAATCGCCACCGATCCACCTTCGTTTTTCAGCGTGCAGGCCCCTTCGCAGAGCCGATCCTGCGGACATACCCGGCCACAGATTTCCGGCAGCGAGCTGCTCTGATGACACAGCTCGGCGGCCTCAATAATTTTGCCCTCATTCACCAGGCGGATGAAATCCGGAATCGCGTTATGCAGCGGACAGGTCCAGTTGCACCAGGCTTTTTGCGCGCAGCTCAGGCAGCGCTCGCTTTCATATCCGGCATCGCACTCTGCAAGCGGGCGGTAAATCTCGTCGAAATGCTGTTTGCGCTGTTCGGCATCGACCTTTTTCGCCCCGATGCGCGGCGGTTTGTTCAACATCTCCTGGCGTCGGATGCCGTGATGCGGCTCCTGCTGTTGCCCCAGCGCCGAGCGGATTTGCCGATCGCGCCTGAGCTGGTTAAGCGCCTTTTCGTCTACCAGGCGCAGCGCCTGCGTCGGGCAGTTCGCCACGCAGGCCTGTTGCCCGGAGGCATTTTCACTGCACAGATCGCATTTTTGCGCCAGCAGCGGCGATGACTCGTCGTTCGCCACCATCTCAATGGCCCCAAACGGACAGGCGATGACGCAGTTTTTACAGCCGATGCACGCCTCCTGGCGGAACTGCACGCTGTCGTTGGCGAACAACAGCGCCTGGGTAGGGCAAACGGCGACGCAGGGCGCGTCATTGCAGTGATGGCAGGTGGTGGCGCTGCTGGCACCGCGCTTAAAAATGACATGAATGCGTGGAAGAAAATCACTTCGCTGCTGCGGCCAGCTATCCTGGTGATGGGAGAGAACGCAGGCGACTTCGCAGGCATGGCAGCCAATACAATTCGCCGCATCCGCGACAATAAATTTATTCATTTGCTTCCCTTTATTATTCTGAAATGACTCAGGGACGCTATGCAATTATCAGGCGATGTTTGGTTGAGGGATTTTTCGAAACGCCATTTTGCGAGCCATATCAAAAACTCGCTCGACAACCCGAATATTTAAAACGTTAACCTTTTGAAAATATGGACGCTATCTGCGATGACCATACCATTATGAGAGATAATTCTTCTCAATGTGATATCGCCAGAGAGTATGTATTGGAATTCGCCTCGCAAACTTATTTCAGGGCATTTCATTATTTCCAACGACGCGTGATTTAATTCACAGAATATATTCATCACGGGTTTGCGCATTCATTTCTGGCACAGCTTACGCATAACACTCTCCGTGTGCGCAACATGCTGGTGATCTCATCAGCGCAGGGAGGCTAAGGCCTTCGAATCGTAACTTCAGCTTTCAACCCAATTGGTGTGCTGGGGTCGTACAGGAGACAACCTTTTTATGAAAGACATGGCCATTCCGGCTCCACGAGCCACAGGATCAACCGCTCCGGTTGACGAAATTCTGCCCATAACCCAAATGATCCTCTACGGTTTGCAGCACGTGCTGGTGATGTACGCCGGTGCGGTGGCGGTGCCGCTCGTGGTGGGCAGCGCGGTGGGGCTTCCCCCCGAACATATTATTCTACTGATCAGTGCCGATCTGTTTGTCTGCGGCATCGCCACCATCATTCAGTCCATGGGCGCGACCCAGTGGCTGGGCTGTAAACTGCCGCTGATTCAGGGGTGTACGTTTGCCGCACTGATCCCGATGGTGCTGATCGGCAAGCAGTACGGCATCGGCGGGATTTCCGGCGCGGTGATTGTCTCCGGGATTTTCATTCTCTGCTGCGCGCCCTGGATTAGCCGCCTGGTCCGCTTCTTCCCGAAAGTGGTGATGGGCGGGATCGTCACGCTGATCGGCCTGTCAATTATGCCCGTGGCGGGAGGCTGGATTGGCGGCGGCTCAAGCGAAATGCCCGGATTCGGCAATCTGTTCTGCCTGCTGATGGGGGCCATCACCCTGGTGATTATCCTCAACATTTACACCTTCGCCTCAGGGGTGATTAAAAACACCTCCGTGCTGATCGGGCTGGTAATCGGTACTGTGCTCTGGAGTTTCTTCAAGCCGCTCAATTTCAGCCTCGTCCATACCACCCCGTGGATCCACCTGCCGACGGTGATGCCCTTCGCGAAGCCTGAGTTTCACATTATCCCCGTCGCGCTGCTGTCGATGGTGATGGTGGTCGTGATGGTGGAAACCATGTCGTCGATGATGGCGACGGGCGATATCGTGGGCAAAAAAGTGGATGCGGTGATGCTGCGCAATGGCCTTAACACCTGCGGGCTGGCGACCACCTTCTGCGGCTTCTTCAATCTGTTCCCCTACGCCGCCTTTGCGCAGAACGTCGGGCTGATCGGCCTGACGGGCGTTCGCAGCCGCTATGTGGTTTCCGTCTCGGGAATGATTCTGGTGCTGATGGGCATTTTCTCCAAAATGGCGGCGCTGGTGGTGCTGATCCCGAAACCAGTTCTCGGCGGCGCGGGGATTGTGATGTTCGGGATGGTGGCCGTGTCCGGCATTCGCACGCTGGGGCAGGTGAACTACCGCAATAACAACAACGGGATGGTGGTGGCGTTGACCCTGGGCCTCGGCATGATGCCGGTGCTGGTGCCCAATCTGTTTAGCCAGTTCCCGCCGATGGTTCAGCTGTTCCTGCACAGCGGGATCACCATCGGGACGCTGACGGCGATTGTCGCCAACCTGACGCTAAACGGGAGTGTGCCTTTCCGCGTCTCCCACGACGCACTGGTGCCAGACCCGCTCCCGCCCAGCTCGGCGGCGCGTAATATGGCGGTGAGAACCGTGCGGATGTGGCTCCTGCTGCGCAAAGTGCAAAAAGAGCAGCAGCTCCTGCAGCAGGAAGAGAAGTGATGGCAACGCGACTTTTTGTTGCGGCGATCATTCTGGCGCTGCTGGCGGTTCCCGCCGTTCAGCAGGCCATCGACCTGGGGCTGAGCAGCCGCTTCAGCTTCGGGTTACTCTTTTAACGAGCCAAAAAAAACGCCCCGGCAGGCAGGCCACCGGGGCGATGCAGAAAAAGATTACTTTGAAGTCATCGTGCAGGCTCGACCACTCCATTGCGCGACCTGCGAATACTGCGCTGGCGTATCGACATCCCAGTGAATGCCCTGCTCTCCCACACTCACCACGTGCGTTTCGATCTGATTGATTACGTCTTTTAGCGTGGTACCTTCCGGCGCGTGTGCGATCAGCGCTATGGCTCGCTGGGGCAACAAAATGGGATGCCCTTTGCCTCGGTTGTGTCCGGGGATCAAACAGACGTCCCGATCTCCCCCAGACCACAGGGTGCGATAAACGTCGGGAGTGACTTCCGGCATATCGCCTAGCGCGAGGAAAAAGCGTGCAGAGGTCACCGCAGCCACCCCGCACTGAACGGAGGAGAACATCCCCGCCTCGTAGTCAGGGTTCTGGATAACGTCGATGCGCGGATGATCCTGGTAGTACAGCGCCAGCTCATTGCCGCGATGTCCGGCCACCAGTATCACGCGATCGCAAAACGATAACGCGCTGGCAAGCGCGCTATCAAGGATTGTCCCGTCGCCCCAGGGCATCATCAGTTTCCACTTTCCCATCCGGCTGGAGAGACCCGCCGCCAGCATGACGCACTCTTTTGTTTGCCTGGTACTCACCCTTCTTCTCCTCCGTTTACACCGCCGCCTGCGCGGCGGTGTCGGTTCGACTTACCCTTTCAGGACGGCTTTAATGGAGGTGATGATCGGCTGATATCCGGTGCAGCGGCAGAGGTTGCCCTCCAGCGCCTCTTTCAGCTCGTCATCGTCAGGAGTGGGGTTCACGTCCAGCAGCGCTTTGGTGCTCATCAGCACGCCCGGCGTGCAAAAGCCGCACTGCACGCCGCCGTGGCGGACAAAGGCATTTTGCAGGCGCTTGCCGACCGGATCGCGATACAGCCCTTCGACGGTCTCAATCTCTGCCCCGTCGCACTGGGCGGCCAGCAGCAGGCATGAGCACGCCGATTTGCCATCGACAACAATCGTACAGGCGCCGCACTCCCCGACGGAGCACCCTTCTTTGGTGCCCGTCAGCTGCAGGTCGTCACGCAGAAAATCGATCAGGCGCTGGTTGTCTTCGACATCACGACAAACGCGAATGCCATTCACAATAAGCTCAATATGATTCATGGTCATGGCTCCTTATTTGCTCTGCTCTGTCATCACTTCCAGCAGCATCTGCCGGAACATATCGATAAATACCGGAATCTTGTACGGGGCAGACCAGCGCCCGCCAATTGCGCCTTCGATCAGGGTATGAAGCACCTGCTCCGCATGCGCAATGGTGTCAGCCGTCAGACGTTGCCCCACAAGGGCCTGCTCGACGACCGTCAAACGCTGCGGCTTGCTCATCAGCGCCCCATCCACCAGCCGACAGACCTGAATGATCCCCGCCGCATCCACGTGGAACTGGCCGGTTAAACTCTGGCGGGTGATGTTGAGGGCGTTCCGCCGCCCCAGCTGCAGATACCGCGTAGTCAGCGGCTGTTTCATCGGGGCCGGAAGATGGATATGCGTCACCAGTTCGTCCGGTTCGAGGCAGGTGCGATACCCGCCGGTGACAAACTGACTGACCGGCATGCGGCGCACGCCCCGCAGGCTGCGCAGTTCCACTTCTGCATCGTAGATAATCAGCGGCGGCAGCGAATCGGCGCACGGCGCGGCGTTGACGATGTTGCCGCCAATAGTCGCGCGATTGCGCAGCTGCAGTGAGCCAACCGTGCGACAGGCCGTGACCAGCAGCGGATAGCGCGCCTGAATCAGCGGATGTTTGACCAGGTCGCTAAAGCAAACGCCCGCCCCGACCGACACGCCGCCGTTCACATCAGCTATCTCTTTTAGCTCCCGCAATGCCGCGATATTGACCAGCGGCACGCCTTCTGATTTCATGCGCGCCTGAACCAGCACATCGGTACCACCCGCAATCGGCACAGCCTTAGTGTCAGCCAGCAGAGTGAGCGCCTCTTCCAGGGTGTGAGGGATTTTTAACGAAACGGAATTGAGACGGTGGATCTGCTTTTTCTCTTCGGAGTCGAGCATCAGCTCGCTCTGACGTTCCGGTTTTTTCAGGTTGTAACCGAGTCTGACCTGCTCAAGCGTCAGCGGCAGAGTGCGGTTGTGGCGTTCAATGGCAAAACTCACCGCATTGTTTAACGCGGCCGCACCCAGCTCCAGCACCGGCTCGCCGATCACTTTTGCCCCCATCGGCCCAGCGTTGTCATGGTTCTCAACGGCGATAACGTCGATGTGCGGCATATCCTTGATGGTCGGCAGCAGGTAGGTATCAAAGTTTTCCGACTTCACCACGCCGTGCTCGGTGTTGAAATCTTCCAGCATGCCGTAGCCGATCATCCCCTGCAGGACGCCGCCATAAACCTGGCCGACAAACCCGACCGGGTTGATGACTTTGCCGACGTCATGGGTCGCCACGACGTTATTCACCGTCACCTTGCCGGTGCGCGTGTCCACCGCCACGTCGGCGATTTGACAGCCGTAAACCCAGGTAAAATACGGGCTACCGCTCCCTTTTTCCTCGTCCCAGTGAATATCCGGAGCCACGTGCCAGCCGTAGGATGACAGATTCGCGCCGGTGGCTTTGGTCATGTCGACCACCTGCTGGAAGCTCAGGCTGTGCTCAGGATGATGGCGATGGAACACGCGCCCTTCCCGCCAGACCAGATCCTCATCACTTCCGGCTTTCAGCGTCTCTTTGATCGCCGCCGCCATGCGTTTTTTGATCTTATTCGCCGCGCTCAGAATCGCCTGTCCGCCCATCAGCGTGCCGCGCGAGGCAACAGTCGAGCCGCCATCGGCAATCATCGCCGTCGCCGGTTCGCTGAACATCACCCGATCAAGCCCAATACCAAAGGCTTCCGCCGCCAGCAGCGACATGGTGGTTTGCAGCCCCTGCCCGTTCTCCGACACCGACGTGGAGATGTTAACGCTGCCGTCCGCATTCACCTGCATCAGCGCTGACGACGCATCCAGCCCTTCCGCCCCCAGCGAGCAGCCGCGATGGCTTAGGGCAAACCCGATGCCGTAGCGAATTGGGCCGCCCTGCGCATTGAGCTCCCGGTAGTGCGCCCGCTTCGCTTCAAACTCGGCCTTAATCAGCGATTTTTGCAGAACCTCTTCGGCGGAAACCTTGTGTTTATCGAAGACCTGCCCGGCCATGCTGGTATCACCCTGCTGCAACACGTTGCGCAGACGGAATTCCACCGGCGACAACCCGATGATCTCCGCCACTTCATCCATCAGGGATTCGTTGGCAAAAATCACCTGCGGTGCGCCGTAGCCGCGATAGGCCGAGGTGTAGTTATTGTTGGTATAGACGCCCGTCACATCGACGCGCACGTTAGGAATGTTGTACGGGCCTGCCGCCTGGACCGAGCTGCGCCAGGTCACAAACACCGTCTGTCCGGAGTAGCTACCGCCGTCGGCGATAATCTCGATTTTCATCGCCTGAATGTGGGCGTCGTCGTCGAGCCCGATGCGGTATTTCATTTTGTAGGGGTGGCGTTTATAGCTTTCCCGCATCGACTGTTCACGGTTGTAGGTAAACTTCACCGGACGTCCCGTCAGATGAACCAGCAGCGCCGCGCGGCATGCCAGGTTATCAATGATGTCATCTTTGCCGCCAAACGAACCGCCCAGTACCGAGCGTTTCACGTTCACTTTGGCCTGCGGGAGGTCGAGATATTTGGCCACGATGCCGCGAATACGGTGCGCATTCTGAATCGAGCCGGAAATGGTCATGATCTGCTCGTTATCATCCAGATACGCGGTGATGGATTCCGGTTCGATATAGCCGTGTTCCTGGAACCCGACTTCATATTCACGTTCAAAAATGCGCGTGGAAGCGGCAAACCCGGCGTCAATATCGCCTTTCACCGTGTGATGGTGATTAATGATATTGCTGTCCAGCTCGCTGTGAATCAGCCGGGCTCCCGGTTTCATCGCCTCTTCGGGAGAGGTAATCGGTTCCCAGGGGGTGTAAGTTACCTTGATTTTGTCGACCGCAAGACAGGCGGCTTCATAAGATTCGGCAGCCACCACGGCAATCACATCGCCGCGATAGGCGATTTCACGATCGATAATCGGGGGATAGTCGGGAATAATCACGCCCAGGCTGCGCTGACCGGGAATATCTTTCCAGGTGGCGATTTTTATCACCCCAGGGACCTTTTCCGCCTCCGACAAATCCACAGAATCAATTCGCCCGGCGGGAATATCGACATATCGACATGCGCCATACAGCATATTCTTCATTCTGATGTCATCGCCGTACACGGCCTTGCCATTCACCTTCGCAAGCCCGTCTACCCGCGGCACCTCATTGCCAACCAGCAATGTTTCCATGTTGTTTCCTCTCCGCTAACAGAAAAAAGATAGGGTGATGAAGCAATGGCTGTGCCATCTCTCGTGGCAGAGGGAATTTGAATGGTGTTCTGTGAAGTCAATTCAGAAAAAATCGTGCGAGGGGGTAACGGGGGATCGAGGGGCACGACGCGCCCCTATCAAATGGAGAAAACGCGTATCACTATGATAAAACTATCTCTATCGGGAAGGAGGTTAGTTCTTTAAGATCTTATCAACCCAGGCAATCACGCCAAACAGCACGATAAAAGCCAGCTGCGCCCGGCTTGCCACTATTCGCCCGTCCAGCAATCTCACGATTAACATGCAACAGACGACAATAGCGAGCCAGTAGGTCACACTGAGCACGCTGAGTTTTACCGGGTGATTTCTGCGTAGGGTAATCAATCGGATAAGAATAATCAGCAGCGCGGTTATTTCATAGAGAGCGAGATAATCCATGATGACACCTTTATTTTTTGTCTGCTAAGCGTTTTAGTAAAATATCAATGATGGTATTAATCAGTCTGACGGCGATGGCTGCGGTTAATGCGGCGGTAAATGTTTTGTTCAGTTCCGGTGCCGGGCTGATAAATTTATCCATGCCTTTGTTTAACAGGTTGGTTGTGCTTTCGGCACAGCTGACGCCTAAAATAAAGGAGACCACGAAATAAGCGCTGCGCTGCCAAAAGCTCACATATTTGATATTAACGGTATAAATAATGGCGCCGCAGGCCGCTCCGGCCAGTAACGAAATACTTTCATATTGAGTCAATAATGTCATCGGCATCTCATTCCAAAAAGGAAGTGACGAAAGAGAAGTCAACAAATCCATAGTAGTTCCCCTTTAAATGAGTCAGTCCCGGCCTAAGCCGGGACGATGATTAGGGTGATTATTGAGTGTCAACCAGGCAGGACAGTGTCTGAGAAAGCAGAACGCTGGTGCTCGCCGCAGGCTGAACGGTGTAATAGACTTCGGCGTAGCCTTTATAGCCGGCGCCATTTGGATAGAAGTACTGATTATCCACGGTGAAGACCACTTTGGTCTGTCCGTCGACAACCGCGGCGTTGCCCGTGGCTTCAGTCTGGGTGATCAGGCGGCCCTGCTCGTCAAAGCCTGACCAGAAGTAGGTGACAGAATCACCCGCCGCGATGCTTGAGTACTGAATTTCAACGTCAACGCCGTCGCCCGCGTCGCTGATGTTAATCCACGGATCGGCATCAGCCACCACCGGTTTAGCCAGACTTGGCATAACCTGACCGTCGTCGGAAACCACAACCGGCACCGGTGAAGAGTTCACCGTATTTCCGGACTGGGTCGTGGAAGAGTAATAGACGCTGTAAGTGCCATTTTTAAGGCAATCTGGCGACATTTCGTTGGTCACATCAATAATGAATGGCGGATGCACCGTGTCGGTAATAATAAATTCACGGCTGTCAGCCTCGCCCCAGTAGAAAGTGACAATCTGGTTGAGTTCAATATTGTCGTAAATTGGAATTTCCGCCTGCACACCAAATTGCAGATCGTAATGATCGAGAGTGAATAAATCATCGGCGTTAGCATTGGTGATTGTCGGCGCAACATGCGGCGTATAGGTGTTGATGACGTATTTGCGGCCCACGAGATCATCCGCAGTGGTCGCCGTCACGCTGACGGTACTCGCACCAACGGTGGCGGTAATGTCGATCTTAGCGATACCTGATGTATCAGTTTTTGATGTCACGTCAGAGAGCGCCCCGCCTACAGCAGCCCAGTTCACAACGATATCCGCTACCGCAGGTTTACCATCGGTCAAAATGGTTGCAGAAACGGTAGAGACCTGAGAACCATCGTTAGCAATTGGGTTTGGGGTGGCGCTTAATTTTGAAACGGTGTTAGCCATACTATTTACCTTATTAATATAAACGATACCATCTGTATCGGGGTCCATAATAAACAGCCACACCGCACAGCGTTGCGCTTAATACAGTCACCCAACGGGCAATAAATAGTTTTCTGAATAGCGCGCAATAAAAAGCCGCTGATTAAAACAGCGGCTAAAGAAAGGCAGTCATATTTAGAACGGATTATTACTCCAGCCGGTCGATGGGAAATAGCCCCCGTTTACCGATGAGAAAAACTCTGCCACGCTAAAATCATCCGCCGCCGTATTAGGCGTGACGGTTAATACGGTGGAAGAGCTGGTCGTTTTCACCGACAGACCATAGATAATATTATCCAGGCCGCGCTTCAGGGCGATATATTTCCCCGTGGTGAAGGATTTGGTCACACCGCCGGTAGTCAGATTCAGCGCATTCAGCACGTGCTTTTTATCCTCCTCGGTGACGTAAAATAGCGTGTTCCCGTCGACGGAGAAGGCGCTCTGGATAAATACGGTGCTCAAACCCGTCACCGATTCAGTCAAATGAACATCCAGCACGTTACCGGCGATGGTGAACTGACCGTACACCAGGCTGGCATTATTCCGCTGGATAGCGATGTTGTTTTTGCTGATATCGATACAGGTTGGGACGCCGCCGCACGGCAGGAAGACCGCGCTGTGGCTCACCACCTGATTATCTTTGCAATAGACATTCACCAGCTTGTACATGCCCTCTTTTTCAGCCACGTAGAACAGCCAGCAGCCGCCGTTGGCGGTATCACCCACAATACTCAGCGGCGAACTGATCATCGCCTCGACGGGCAGCGCGATAATGGCCTTCGCGTCCACCGAGGAGTCATTCATAAGATTGCGCTTGATATGGGCGTAGTTCAGGCCAACGCTGTCGATGAAATACAGGTGGGCATCATCCGCCGCGCTGGCATCGGGCGCAAAGGCGCAGTTAGCCACATTGGCAGGCAGACTATCAAATAACCCGCTGGCATCGGCGACAGTTTTAAACGTCGAATCCATCAGGTATTTACCCAGAATATAATATCCTGTGCCGCCCGGCAGCGTGATGACATTACCGAAGTTATCCGAATCCACCGGAACCAGCGGGAACCCCGGAGATTCTATTTGCATCACATCATTCGTGAAGTCAAAAATACTGCGGTGATTAGCGCTGCCAGGAAACCAATATTGCTGATACGTTTCAGAATTAAAAGTCATAATATCCTCTCATTTCTACTGGAATGAAAAATCACCCTTACCGAATGGCAAGGGTGAGGACGCTTATTTCAGGGCGTTGATCTGATACTGAATATTGCCGAAGGTCGCGGAGCTGTTAATGTCCTGGTTCAGCATTTCCGTCACTTCAATTGCCCCTGTTTCCGGGATTTCGGTGATGGTTAATACCGGGTCGATGCTGGTAAACAGGTTCGTGCCGTAAACCGTGCCGTTTGGCGCCAGCTTCAGGGAGAGATACTGATAGCCGTACACATAGCTGGAATCAGCAGAGTAAGAGGCCTGGCTGTCAATCTCATACACCCACACCTGGTTTTTCTTGGCGCTATCCAGCTTTTTCAGGAAATAGAGCTTGGTCGCGGAAGCGTTGAAATCAGGTGTCAGGGTGGCCGTTGAATTGCTGACCAGCGCCTGATTGATAACCGAGAAACCGGTCGATACTTTGAGTTCGCCCACCATGATCTGGTTATTGACGGTGACAGCGATCTTATTGCCGAAGGTCACAATCGAGCTGGTTTTGCAGTCCACGGCGGCCGTAATGCTGGAGAACGGCGAGAGCATGATATGCACCGGCGCGGTGGTGCTGACGCCGGTGGTATCGCACTTGTAAGCCACCATGGTGTTCGCATTGGCCAGGGTTAAGACCCAGAACTCATTCTCGTTCACACAGGCCAGGCCAAACGGCGTCGCCACGCCATTGTCATTATTCAACGACTGGGTTCCCACCCAGTTCGCTTTCCCGCCCAGGCCGAACGGGAAATTCACAATGGCATAGTTGAGATGCTTGGTTGAGCGATCCACATAGAAAACATAATAGGTGGGAATGGATTCCGAGCAGCTCGGCGCAATAATACTGGTCAGGTAAGTGTGATCCAGCGTATCGAGCTTATAATCCGGATTAACCAGATTATGGTAGCCATCATAGATATTATTGCCGTCGAAGAATAAAACCCATTTACCGGTTTGCGGGTCGCAAATAGTGGATTCCTGCTGAGCGGTATTGGCTTCAACGACGCCCGGCATAGCGCCCGGCTCACGGTTGAGCGTATTGTTGGCGTTGTTAAAGTTATACAGCATGCGTGACGTGGAGGTTGAGCTGGTTTGCGGCGTACCCGCCATCCACTGCATCTGCGCCTGTAAAGAAGGGATCTTTGCGCTTGCTTTTAATTCATCCATTTTTATCTTCTCTTGAGATTAGAAATAATAAGTGCAATAGCTGCCGTCGGAAGGATTCACCCGAGAGACGGTAATTGCTGTGTTGTTAAGATTATTTGCGGTAATACTGAATATCACCGGGCTGCTGACATTGACGTTCAGGTCGGTAACGAGACCTCCTTTATTCACTCCATCGATATAAATATCGGCGTTGTTATTGGTACTCAGGGTAAAGTTGCCCGCCTCTTCACTGACGGACAGTTTGAATTCACGATTGCCGGTGCCAGGGATATAAGGTTCGCTGGTCAGGAGTGGGACGGTAATATCGTTGGTGCGCTCGGTTTCAAAGCCCACCGTGGAAGCAGGAATTGAGCTGCCGATAATCTGCGCGGTAATGGTGTTGTTCAGCGTGTCGCTCCCGGAGATATTGGTTTGCGCATACCCCTGGAAGTCGGTATTGATGGTGATGGTTTTAAGTTTGTTGTTGGTGAAGTAGTTATTGCCGAACAGGCTGAACTCCACGGCGACATTGCGCAGCGGCACGCCGTTGTCCATCGCCAGATACTTCACGAAGCATCCCTGAATCACGGTGTTATTCCACGGCGCGTAGCCGGTCGAGCCGCCGAGATAGCTTGATCCGGTGATGACATCGCCCTCGGTATCAATGTTGGCCACGCTGTCGTCGGAGTAGCCAATCCCGCCGGAGTGGAAGTTCACCGTGTAGTTAACGACGGCGTAACCTTTGCCCGTTGGGGTGATGTATTTCGAAGGCACCGTGAAGGTCATTGTCTGCAGTCGGGCTTCATCCGCCGTGACGCTGCGGGTGGCGGAATAGACCGTGCCCGGCACCGGCGTGATATCCGTTCCTGTATAGCAAGACCAGAACAGGCTGACGCTGTCCCCTTCCGCCATCGACGGATAGCTGACATCGACCGGCGTGCCACCGTTGCTCATCGCATCCGTCTCCGTGATGACGCCGTCATCCAGGGCTTCCGGCACCGTCGGAGCCGGCAGTTCGAGGCTATGGGTCACGTCGACGCCAATTTCGGCGGCGAGGGAACTGCCCTGCTCACCGGAGGCAAACAGCACGTTGTAGTAGCAGATGCCGTATCCGATGCCGATCGGCAGGATCTCCGCGGTCGGGATGTTAACCACAAAGCCGCCGCTGAGATCTGTCTCTTTCACCAGAGTAATAAACTGCCAATCCGTCCCGGCGACCGGATCGCCATTTTGCGAGTAGCCCTGCCAGTGGGTAGTGACCGTATCGCCCACGCTGATGGCCGGATAAGAAGGGATCTGCACCGGCGTGCCGTTATCGCTGGCCGCTTCGTCCGCATCGATCCACTCATCGTCACCTTCAATGAAGACCGGCGGCGGCAGAGTGTTGCCGCTGGAGGTATTGATGTTGACGAAGCCGTTTTCCGAGCGCTCATTGCGGATGTCCGTGTGGGTCACGACATACCAGGCGCGCGCGCTGTCCATATTTTCCGGAATGATAAACGCCGTGCTGATGGTGACGTTGAACCCGCCCAGCTCGCTCTCCTGAACCGTATGCGAAACGCTGGTGATGCTCTCCTGAATCACTTTTCCGTCGCGCGTCCCGACCCAGAACAGGGTGACGTTATCGTCCACGGCAATGCCAGGATAGTTAGGGATGGTGACCGGGGTGCCGCCGCCGCTCATGGCGTCGTCGTAGTCGAGGCTGTTATCGGCCCCCGCTTCCGGGAAGAGTGGCGGAGGCAGCGTGCCGGTGGAGGTTCTGTCGATAATCACTTTGCCGATGTTCGACCAGAAGCTGTTTTGCGCCGCGTCCACCAGGTTGTATTGCACCTTGTAGACTCCGTCGGGGAGCAACAGCGCGGCCTGCGGGTTGATCGCCGACGGCCACGGGAAATATTGCCCCATCGGGCCTTCGCCAAGACCAATGGAATCAATGGCCACGCTTTCAAACCACAGCTCGAGAAAATCACCCGGTGCCGCATTTTCATACTCGGCAATATTAATAAGCACACCCGATGTGGCGAGCTCGGCCAGGTTGATCACGCCATCATTTTCCATTTGCGGAAATGATGGCGCATATAAAGTTTTTACAGGCATAAATATCCCTTTTAGGAAAATGATGAGTTCGTGACAGAGGCACTATAAGGATTCAGGAGAGGACGAATGGGGCAGAAATGAATAGCGAGAAATGCATTTTTTGCACAGCTACCGTTTCGATGAGTGTAAGAGTTGGCAATCTTTGTAATATTGACTTACATCTTAGCGGTTTTATCACATCGTGCTTTTTGTCGCTTTTCGGATTTTCTCCGATAGAATGTTTTCAAGGATACTCAACGACCGGAAGCCTGATGAATATTCCCCGAAAGCATGTCAACGATATAATCAACCACTTTATTAATAACACCCATCTGACGACAAAAATTAGCGTTTACAATCCAGGCGAAAACGACCGGACGCTGCTCGATGACGACTGCGTATTAATGGTTATTGAAGGGTATATTTCACTGGTTCGTGAGAAAGATGGCATTATCATGGCTTCTTTTGAAGGCCCTTACATCATAAAAATCTGCTCCTCTGGCGTATTTAATAAGATGCGTCTTAGCCAGGACAGTAACTTTTCCTATATCACCTGCAGACGTAGCGATTTTTATCAATACATCGGCGAGAAAGACCTTTGGTATAGCCTGGTCCAGATTCTGGAATACAGCACCTGGCAACTTTACTCTAAAATAGAGATGATGACCCACGGCAGCGTCTATGACAGCGTGAAGTTCTATTTGGGAAAACTAAACAGTCAACCTGCGTTATGTCAGAAAGAGAATGTTTGTCAATATATTGTGGTCAG
Source organism: Lelliottia sp. EB106-05-01-XG201 (assembly GCF_058791735.1). NCBI lineage: Bacteria > Pseudomonadati > Pseudomonadota > Gammaproteobacteria > Enterobacterales > Enterobacteriaceae > Lelliottia > Lelliottia sp. EB106-05-01-XG201. The sequence continues at coordinate 1,161,418 of NZ_JBYTDV010000001.1, read as the reverse complement.
AACGGGTTATGCAAAAAGCGGAGTGATGGCGATTCTGAATGAATTACGGAAAGGAGGCTATATCACGATTGTGCGCGGTAAGTTAACCGGGTGCACTAAATTGCCAAATAAATTCTAAATTAACACGAGCGCTCGTGATCGTTATTAGAACAATTTGCTAATGTGCTTGATGATATTAGTTAATTCTTCGTTGTGCTTAGCGCTCCGGCGCGAATAAAAGTAGGTGGTTATTCTGATGTCATCGAGCAAGATGGTATGACTGCGGTTGATGTTCATCATCTCACAGGTGGTGAGCGGCAACAGCATGTACCCCGTGCCGTTGGCTGACATCAGCAGGAAGTCAAGGATGGAGCCGTTGACACCGCGGATCCGCGGGGTGAAATGCACCGCCTTCTCCAGCACCCCGGACAGACGCATCTGCGCGCTGGTCACCATATTTTCCCTGACCAGCAGCGGTATCTCTGCCAGTTTTTCCGGGTCGTTTTTGAGCTCGCTGTTGGTTATCAATAATAACGCGCTGCTGCTGTGGCTCTGGGCGACGACGGTTGGCGGAACGGGAAAATGATGGTTACTGACGATCAACGTATTGTGGCCCAACTCTCCGGCATCAAAATCCTCTTGTGTAATTTTCCTGCGGCTCAGTTGATAAGGTAACAGGCTCTTTTTCAGGCTGGACTCAATAATATCTGCGGGGTTATCAGGGAACGAGCTGTCAAGGATAATCTGTGTGACATTCTTTTTCCGCGTGGTCCCCAGCCGGTCTTCAATATGCATTATCTTTCGATATAAAGGCTCGGTTTGCTCGTATATCTCGAGCGCATATTCCGTTGGCTTAAACAGCCCATGCTGGCGAATAAATAGTTTTTCTCCAAAGAGTGTTTCGAGTTCGTTAATCGTTTTACCCAAAGGTGAACGTGTAATAAAAAGTTCTTCACAAGCTTTGTTTAGACATCGCTTCTCCATTACCGTCATGAAATATTTCAGTTTCTTTGTTAATAAGAAGTGCATCAGTCTTTCCCCTTATCTACCCTAAAATTCATTGCAGTCCGCATCATCATATTGATGTGTGATGGAATAGCAAATGCTGTTTATTTTCTCTCTGTGCCTTTGATAAATGTAAATTATCATGTTAGTCCAGGTTATATGAGCAACTTCTGCCCAAACCGGTGCAAGATTGGACCGGTCTAAGAATTTTCGGATATCGTTAATGTCGCGCGGATTAACCTGGCTTCTCGGAAATAATTTTAAACATCTCACGTTCAAATCTGGAAGTGCGTCATGTAGCGTTTTTTTATTGCAGGTCAGTGTGGTAAATAGTGTGGTGAAAATGGCGGGGCTAATATTTTATTAAAGACAACTGTATTTATCGACGTGGCATTAAACAATGTCTCTCTGAGCCTCCGCTCTGGCAAAAGCTTTATCCAACTCACCGCAGTGATTCTTGTAAATAGGTTATATTCGCATGTATAAAAAAAGAATCCCGCCGACTCCGGCGGGCTATATTCGGCAGTGGCTGATATGGACGCAAATTGCGCTACAGATTATTTTTCCTTTTTTTACCGTCTTTCCTGCCAGCGCCGGGGAAGTCAAGGATGACGGGCAGGAATACGCCTCCCTGAGCGACAATATTAATCAGGTGGCCAGCACGCTGGCGGCAAATAATCTCCAGCAAAGCCTCTCTCAGGCTAAAGGCAACCTGGTCTCCGGCGTCACCTCCTCGGCGTCGTCCTCCGCGCAGGCGTGGCTCAGCCAGTTTGGCACAGCGAAAGTACAGCTGAATGTCGACCAGGACGGCAACTGGGATCAAAGCTCGCTGGATCTGCTGGTTCCGCTTTACGATGACAAAAAATCGATGCTGTTCAGCCAGTTTGGTTTGCGTAAACCCGACGATCGATTGACGACCAACCTCGGGATGGGGGTGCGAACTTTTTATCTCGACAACTGGATGCTGGGCGGCAACGCCTTCTTTGATGATGACATGACCGGCAAAAACCGCCGCGTGGGGTTCGGGGCAGAAGCCTGGACCAACTTCCTGAAACTCTCGGCCAACGGCTATCTGGGCACCACCCAGTGGCACAGCTCCCGCGACTTTGACGACTACAACGAAAAACCTGCCGATGGCTTTGATATTCGGGCCGAAGCATATCTCCCCGCACTTCCGCAGCTGGGCGCAAAAGTCATTTATGAAAAGTACTACGGCGATAAAGTGGCACTGTTTGATAAAGATGACCTGCAAAAAAATCCGTCTGCCGTCACCCTCGGCGTGAACTACACCCCCGTTCCGTTGATCACCGTGGGCACCAACTATCGCCGCGGTCAGGACGACATGAACGATATGCAGTTTCAGGTCGATATGCGATTCGACTTTGGCCACGACTGGCGTTATCAGCTCTCCCCGGACAACGTGGCGCTGCAGCGCAGCCTGGCGGGAAGCCGTTACGATGTGGTCGAGCGTAACAACCAGATCGTGATGCAATATCAGAAGAAAGAGACTCAGGGCGTGACCACCCTGCTGATGACGGCCCTCACGGATTACAGCCCGGCGGATGGTCTGGCGCAGAACACGCTCCAGGTCCAGGCGCTGGATGCCAAAGGGGATAAGGTCAAAGGCGCGCCTGTGGCCTGGTCCACATCCGGCAACGCGAAGCTGGACAGAACCGCCGGCTCAACGGATGCCGAGGGGATGATGACGATTAATATTTCTGATGCTCAGAATGAAATCGTTAACGTCACCGCCACCAGCGGCAGCGCCTCCACCACTCTGCCGTCGCACTTTAACGAGGTCAAAGCGGCGAAACTGGTGCTGACGGTGGATAAAAACGGCAGCTTCGCCAACGGCCAGACGACGGACGATGCCACCGTTCGCGTATCGGACATCAACGATCATCCGGTGGCGAACGCGAAAGTCGCCTGGGCGCTTGAGGCCCCGGCGAAGATCGCGGAATCTCAGGCGGTCACGGATGCCGAGGGGCTGGCGCACGTCAAAGCCACCTCCCTGGTGCCGGGTGAATCCGTTCTGTCGGTCAGTTCGGGCGATCTGTCCGACCAGAAAACGCTGCTGTTTGTCGTCAACGCCGAACAGGCCAAAATCACCGACTTTAGCGTCACCGTCAATAACAGCCCCGCCAATGGCAAAACGCAAAACAGCGCGCTGATAACCGTAAAAGATCCCTCCGGAAATCCGGTCAAAGACCAGCCGGTAACGGTGAAAGCGGACAAATCGACGGTCGCGTTTGGCGCACCAGCCAAAGCGCGCGCGGCGACGCCGGGCCAGACCGATGACAAAGGAGAGCTGCGCGTCTCATTCAGCGACACGGTAGCAGAAAACGTGCAGCTCACCGCCACGCTCAGCAACGGCGACAGCAAGCAGACGCAGGCGACCTTCGTGGCCGACAGCGAAAGCGCGACGTTACACGACCTCAAGGTGACGAAGGACGGCGCGCTGGCGAACGGCACCGATGCCGACCACGCAGAGGTGACGGTGCTTGACGGCCAGGGCAATCCGCTCGCTAACCAGCTGGTCACCTGGAGCGCGACCCCGCAGGGCACCACCTTCCTGCCCGCCAGTACCAGCACCACCGACAGCGCGGGTAAAGCGCAGATCGGCTACACCAGCAAGATCGCGCAAACCATCCAGCTGACCGCCACGCTCGCCAACGGCGAAAAAGCCAGCACCGCGTCGCTCTTCGTCCCGGATGCCAACAGCGAGCAGATTAAAACTTACACCGTCACCGGCGGCGCGGTAGCGAACGGTACCGCCAACAACAGCGCCACGGTCATCGTGACCGATAGCTTTAACAACCCGGTCGCGAGTGAGAAAGTGACCTGGACGCTCTCCGGCACGGCGGTCGGGTCAGCGCCGGAAAGCACCACCGATGCCGCCGGTAAAGCCTCAATCACCCTCACCGACACCAAAGCCGAGACCGTAGGCGTGAAGGTGGCCCTGAAAAATGGCGCCACTGAAACTCAGGACTCGGTGTTTGTCGCAGACAGCGAGCACGCGCTCATCACCTCATTGCAGGTGACGAAGGACGGCAGCCCGGCGGATAACAAAACGCCTGACACGGCAAAAATCGTGGTGATGGATAGTCACAATAACCCGGTGAAAGATGCCGTGGTGACCTGGACGTTCGACAGCGCCTCAGTCACCGCCCCCGCCACCAGCAAGACCAATAAAGACGGCGAAGCCAGCGTGGACTACATGGATGCCATTGCCGAGTCGGTTAATCTCACCGCCACCCTGGCCAACGGCGAGCATAAAAGTGTGGCAAGTCAGTTTGTCGCCGATGTCGCCTCCGCCAAAGTGACGCTTGCGATGCTTAAAGATGGGCAGTTAGCCGACGGACAAAAAGCAGACGTGGTCAAAGCGGTGGTCACGGATGCGCTGGGCCATACGCTGGCGAACCAGACCCTCACCTGGAGCACCAGTACCACCACGGCTTCCGTTGAGCCGACCAGCCAGACGAACATCACCGGTGAGTCACAGGTGACCGTCACTGATACCGTCGGGGAAGCGGTGAACATCACCGCCACCCTCGCCAACCAGGCCACGGCGTCGCAGACGGTGAGCTTCACCTCGCACAGCGTGACGGCGATCCAGCAATACCGCAGCCCGCAGAGGGCGGACGGCAGCGGGCAGATCTACTTCACGGCGACGGTGACCAACGAAAAAGGGGCGCCGGTACAGAATTCACCGGTCACCTTTAGCACCACGGGTCATGGCGTGCTGAGCGCCACCACGGTGAATACGGATGGGAACGGCGAAGCAGAGGTCACAGAAACGGATGTAACGCCGGAAGTGGTGACGGTGACGGCGAAATCCGCCGATTACACGCTGGATGCCGGGAAAAGCACCACCGGGGAGTTTACCCAGGATCAGATCACCGCCCTGACCGCGAACGGCAAGAGTTTTGCCCCTGACGCCGGGTTCCCGAAAACCGGCTTCCTCTCGGGGAGCTTTACGCTGGAGATCGGCGGTACAACGGCGAACAACGCCAACTATACCTACACCAGTGATAACAGCTGGCTACGCCCGGACAGCACGCCCGGTAAGTACGTTATGGTGTCGCCACCGACCGTCGACATGAAAACCGTGACCCTGACGGCCACGCCAAAATCCGGCCAGGGGCAGCCGCTCACCTATGTCGTGCACCTCGATCACTGGTTTACTAACATCGCGCGGTCATCGAAAGATCCGACGGTCGCCGATCAGGACTGTCTCAATAAAGGCATGACCATCCCGGGTTACAAATTACTGTCCGATGTGCCCCCCAGCAGTCAGGGTGTGCGCGCGGTCGGCAGTTTGTGGGGAGAATGGGGCGATCTGAGCACTTACAGCAACTGGTCGACGGCCAGTACCGCCCAGTCGATGTGGGCGGCGGAGGATGGCGTTCACGAAACCCGCATTTTCGTCCACTGGCGTGATGGCTACGTGAACGAGAACATCCCATCCGACAATATGGACGAGGTGTGCCTGGCGTTCTAAGCAGCAGAGAAGACTGGCGTTCGCAGAGTGGGCGGACGCCAGACTCAGACCCCGTTGATCCACTTACAGTTTTATCCTAAAGCCATGCCGCTTCGCTCGTGCCATCCTTAATCACGCTCATAACATGAATAACGTGAATTGAGGATATTATGAAAAAGACAATCATCGCATTATCTGCACTTCTGCTGGCTTCCCCTGTTTTTGCCGCAACCACACACGCAACCGACGACACCGTTGCCGCCGCGAAAGCGAACGCTAACGACGCGAAGCAAAAACTGCATGAAGAGCAGAACAAAGGTGAAGAGCTGAAGCTCAAAAACCAGCACGCCGCTGAAGGCAAAAGCGAGAGCTTTGGCAGCAAGGTGAGTGAGGATTCCCAGAAGGCATGGCACAAAACCAAAGAAGGTACCGAGAAAGGTTGGGATGCCACCAAAGAAGGGACCGAGAAAGGCTGGAATAAAACCAAAGAAGGCGCATCTTCTCTGGAAAAGAAAGTCACCGAGTAAGTTATCTCTCCCCGAAAAGGCCGCCATCGCGGCCTTTTTTATTTGCAGGACGGTGCGGTCTGAATTGCCCGGTGGCGCTGCGCTTACCGGGCCTACAAAGACCAGACCGGATGGTTTCGTAGGCCGGGTAAGGCGTAGCCGCCACCCGGCGCAAACACCGCTGCGGCCCCAATTGCCCGGTGGCGCTGCGCTTACCGGGCCTACAAAGGCCAGTTCGGAGGGTTTTGTAGGCCGGGTAAGGCGAAGCCGCCACCCGGCGCAAACACCGCTGCGGCCCCAATTGCCCGGTGGCGCTGCGCTTACCGGGCCTACAAAGGCCAGTTCGGAGGGTTTTGTAGGCCGGGTAAGGCGAAGCCGCCACCCGGCGCAAACACCGCTGCGGCCCCAATTGCCCGGTGGCGCTGCGCTTACCGGGCCTACAAAGGCCAGACCGGATGGTTTTCGTAGGCCGGGTAAGGCGTAGCCGCCACCCGGCGCAAACACCGCTGCGGCCCCAATTCGCCCGGTGGCGCTGCGCTTACCGGGCCTACAAAAGCCAGTCCGGAGAGTTTTGTAGGCCGGGTAAGGCGAAGCCGCCACCCGGCGCAAACACCGCTGCGGCCTGAATTGCCCGGTGGCGCTGCGCTTACCGGGCCTACAAAAGCCAGTTCGGAGGTTTTTGTCGGCCGGGTAAGGCGTAGCCGCCACCCGGCGCAAACACCGCTGCGGCCTCAATCGCCCGGTGGCGCTGCGCTTACCGGGCCTACAAAAGCCAGTTCGGAGGGTTTCGTAGGCCGGGTAAGGCGTAGCCGCCACCCGGCGCAAACACCGCTGCGGCCCCAATTCGCCCGGTGGCGCTGCGCTTACCGGGCCTACAAAGTCCAGTTCGGAGCGTTATGTAGGCCGGGTAAGGCGAAGCCGCCACCCGGCGCAAACACCGCTGCGGCCTCAATTCGCCCGGTGGCGCTGCGCTTACCGGGCCTACAAAAGCCAGACCGGATGGTTTTCGTAGGCCGGGTAAGGCGAAGCCGCCACCCGGCGCAAACACCGCTGCGGCCTGAATTGCCCGGTGGCGCTGCGCTTACCGGGCCTACAAAGACCAGTTCGGAGGGTTTCGTAGGCCGGGTAAGGCGTAGCCGCCACCCGGCGCAAACAGCGAAAGTTTCAACTTTATTTCCCCTCACCCCGAATAAATCTCCCTCCCCGTGCGTTTACCCCTTGCCCGCATACTGGAGATCCGCCCGATGATTCGCTCTTTGATATTTGTGCTCGCCCTGCTCTCTCCTGCCCTTTACGCGCAGCCGGTCAGCTATGTCATCAATACCGAGAACACCCCCATTACCCTCTCGTGGCGCGCCTTCGGCGGAATCCTCTCCTGGGCCAATCTCAACGGCGTGACCGGGAACGTCACCCTGGATCCGAAGAATGAGTTCAGCGATCGCATCGAGGTCACCATCCCCGTCTCGACGCTGGTGGCGTCCAACCGCCTGCTCACCTGGCAGCTCAAGAGCGATATGTTTTTCGATGCCGCGCGCTACCCCACGATTCAGTTCAACAGCACGCGAATCGTCACGCTGGGCGACGGGCGTTTCAGGGTGTTTGGCTCACTCAAGGTCAGGGACATTACCCGCCCGGTGATCCTGGAGGCAACGCTAGAAGAGCACAAAGCGCAGGAGTCCATCTCTCTGCACGCCACCACCGCCATCTCGCGATCCGCCTATCAGATGGATAAATTCGCGATGGTGGTGGATGACCGCATCAATATCAAAATTGAGATCCAGGCCAGCGCCTCATAGCAGCGCCAGCTGCAGCTGACGCGCGCTGGCTTTAAGCTGCGTCGCCGGGTTGCGACCAATCAGCACAAACTGATAGTCCCTGTCGCGCCACCAGGCAACATTCATCCCGTGCCGCTGTTCGTTGCTGATATCGGTCACATCCCCCTGCTCAAGGGGGGAAATGCACAGCGCCATCGGCCCGAAATCCGCATGCATCCAGACGATCTGAGCGATCGCCGTGCTCTCGTAGCGCAACATGCGGATCATCTTCAGCTCCGCATCGGCCAGAGCCAGCTGCGGCTCACTCATTTTCAGGCCAATATCCTCGGCAGTGCGCACGATCCCCCTGGCAATGAGCGGCGGTGAGCTGTCCACATCCAGCAGGGTTTCGGCGCTGTAGAGCGACATGTACTGCGCCTCAAGATCGCGAATACGTTCGTTCTCCGTGTGCAACGCCACCGACGGACGCGCCAGATAGCCGAGCCCGGAACCGATCAGCAGAAAACTGACGGACGCGGCGATAAGCGCCCGGCGGCTGACACCGGGCCGGGACGCCGGGGTGTTTGCCAGCCAGGTCTCCAGCCGTTCCTCCATCTGCGCCGACGGCGCCTCTTCCAGCAAAGGCGCAAACGCGCGCTGATAATCCTGATGGCTGGTTTTCAGCTCCTCCGTGCGCGCCGAGAGCCGCTCGTCGTGGGCAAGCTGCTCTGCAAAGACGCGGGCGTCGTTGGGGTCCATCTCACCATCCAGCCAGGCGACAATCGCATCGTCCTGATAAGGAGGCGTAAAACGTAACGATTTCAAGAGCGTTTCTCCTTTGCTGCCGGGCGGGCGTCCAGGGTTTTCGCCAATTGGGCCCGCGCCGTGGCCAGGCGGCTCATCACGGTGCCGATGGGGACCGACAGCGTGTCAGCCGCCTCCTGATAGGTAAATCCTTCGACGTAGACTAAAAACAGCGTGTTGCGCTGGGCTTCGGGAAGAGCATTCACCCGCTGCATGATTTTCTGATAGTGAATGCGATCCTCATCCTGCCCGTGGGTATCCGGGGCGATCAGCTCTTCGCTCGGCACAAATCCCTGCCCCTGACGGACGTGGCGGGCACGCAGATCGGAGATCCAGATCGAGTGGAGAATCGAGAACAGCCATCTGTCGATGCGGGTGCCCGGCGTATATTGCGCGCTCCGTTCGAGCGCGCGGACGCAGGTCGACTGGACCAGCTCCTCAGCCAGATCCCGGTTTCGCGACAGCACCAGCCCGTAGCGCCAGAGGCGCGTCAGGTGTGCTGCCAGCTGTTGGCGAACGTCACTGGTGGTGATTTTTCATACCCTCCCGCTGCAATCAGGATTCCGGATGGCCGTTGATAGCCGCCTGCAGATCGCGATACTCCTCGCAATCCTGGCCGCAAATCCCGGCAATGACTTTCAGCTGCTCTTTCGCCAGATCCGGGCGACCTTTCACCATCCAGGCTTCACCCAGATACTCACGCGCTTTGGCGTAGTTGGGCTGAAGGGCAAGGGAGCGCTGATAATAGCCGATGCCCTCATCCGTGCGCCCCAGTTTGCGGGTCGCATAGCCGCGATAATTCCACGCCTCTGCCGTATTGGCATTTTTCAGGGAGTCCAGCAGATTCAGCGCCGCCTGGTACTCTCCTTTTTTCGCGAGGTGGTACGCATAATTGGTTTTGTCCTCATCGCTGAGGCTGCTGGTTTTCTCCGGGACACAGGTCTTACTCACGCTGTCGTACACCTGCCCCGACGGGCAGTCCGGCGTTTTACTCTCAGTATCATTATTGCCCATCGCAAAGACCTGCGGGGCCTGTAAGAAAAATAACAGCGCCGGGATGGCGAGGGTTTTAGCGAAGGTACGAGGAAGCGATGACAGAGCGTTCATTTTCTACTCCTGGTTCGGTGGTTGTCAGGTGAACGAGGAGTAAACGCCTGAGCGCCCGCTTCTATTCGACGAAAAGGGAAGATTTAACGGTGCCGAAAATCATACTAACGGCCTATGCAACCTGATAACGGAACAGGATAAATTGAGCCAACAATAAAGCCCGCATTTATTATTAGCGTATCTAGCAGATTATTGCCGCTTCGCCACTCCTATTTTTCATTCCGGTCGCAAACATAATATATCGTATAAATGATTCATTCACCGCATCTAAAATAACGTTTTAGCCCTCCTTAATTGACCGCATATTTACATTCAATAAATTCAAATATATTCACTGAATTAATTCGCATTATATCCAAAGCCGAAAAGAGAAAGAAACACCGCAGCCGCACGCCACGCGGGATGCGGTGGGCAACTGGCTTATAGCCATCTCGGTAAAACTATTCAATTCAGAAGGGGTTAACTGCAGGTTACCGGTGCTTCATTTGCATAATCTGATATTTATAGCTATATCATTTTTAGTCCATTTAAATAATATCTTTATAAATCACAGGGCTTTATATAACACAAAAAACACCGAATACAAGTCAAGCCAAAGTAAATAAATAGCTTCACCTGATGTTGCCACTCTATTCGCTGGCGGGCATCGGCCGCTCTGAAGAAATCAACGGTAAGCACTATCGTCAAAAATAGTGAATTCGCCGGGGGCGCTCTTTACCCGCAGAAAAGTGATGGCTTCGTCTTGCACGCCATTTCAATAAAAATCTGTTGGGAGTCATCAATATGAGCCAAATCTCTGTCATTTCGAAACTTACTGGCGTGGAAACCACCACAGAAGGCACTCAGGTTACTCTGGATCACTCCTCCATTGTGAAGCTTCACGTCGGCCGGGCCGACATTTCCCACTACACGCGCAGTGGCAACGATCTGATCGTCAGCCTGCACTCCGGCGAAGTCATTACCCTGAAAAACTTTTACCACGGCGACGCGCAGGGCGAGAGCCAGCTGGTGCTGCAGGAAGGCAACGGCGCGCTGTGGTGGATTGAAGACCCGACCGCCGCAGAACATTACGAGGCGATTGCCTCAACGGATGTCCTGATGGGCTCCTCCGGCGATGGCGGCGGCGCGGCCATCTGGCCGTGGGTGCTCGGCGGTGTTGCCGTCGCAGGCGGGATCGCCCTTGCCGCGGGCGGCGGTGGCGGCGGAGGCGGTGGTGGCGACGATGACAACAACCCGACCAACCCTGGCAATCCGGGGAACCCGACTGACCCGGACACCACGCCGCCGAACGCGCCAACCAACCTGCAGTTCTCCGGGGATGGTACCTCGGTCTCAGGGACCGCAGAGCCTGGCAGCACCATCACCCTGAAAGATGCCAACGGCAATCTGGTCGGCACCGGGAAAACCGGCAGCGACGGGAAATTCACCATTGAACTTGGCACCCCGCTGACCAACGGCGAGCAGATTTCTGCCACCGCCACCGACTCCTCCGGCAACGTCAGCAAAGAGGGTCACGTCACCGCGCCGGATCTGGTCACGCCAGATGCACCGGACATTTTGATCGTTAACGACGATGTCGGGAGCGAAACGGGCCCGCTGTCCAACGGCCAGCGCACGGATGACGCGCGCCCGACCCTGAGCGGGATCGGCGAAGCGGGCACCACCATCACCATCTTCGATAACGGCACCAAAATCGGCACCACAACCGTCGACGCTAAGGGCAACTGGAGCTTTACCCCGCCGAACGCGCTGTCCAACGGCAGCCATACCCTGACCTCTACCGCCACCGATGCGGCGGGCCACACCAGCGCGCCGTCTGCCGGGATCACCATTGTGGTCGATACGGTGGCGCCTACGGCACCGGTGATTTCCAGTGTCACCGATGACGTCGACCCGGTCACCGGGCCGCTCAACAACGGCGGCAGCACCAACGATCAGCGCCCGCTGCTCACCGGCACCGCCGAAGCCAATTCCACGGTGACGATCTACGATAACGGCATCGCAATCGGCACCGTCACCGCCGCCGCGAACGGCAGTTGGACCTTTACCCCGTCGGTCAATCTGAGCGAAGGCAGCCATGTGCTGACGGTTCGCGCCACCGACGTGGCCGGGAATACCAGCCCCGCCTCGCCGGGCTTTACGATTACCGTCGATATCACCGCCCCCGCCGCGCCGTCGGCGTTTGTGGTGAACGATGAAGTCGGCTCGATCCGCGGCGCGGTTTCCGCAGGCCAAACCACCGACGCCAGCCAGCCACGCCTCACGGGCCGCGGCGATCCGGGTAGTACGATTATTATTTACGATAACGGCGTGGAAGTCGGGAGAGTGACCGTCGGCCCGAACGGCCTGTGGGCCGTAGCGCCGAATGGCCCGCTGTCGGAAGGCCCGCACTCGGTCACGGTGCGTGAAATTGACGCCGCCGGAAACCCGAGCGGCCTGTCGCAGGCCATCAACTTTATCGTCGACACTGTCGCACCGACCCAGCCGGTGATCGCCTTAAACCCCGCCGGGAATCAGGTGACCGGCACCGCCGAACCGAACAGCACCATTACCATCACCAACGGCACGGGTCAGAGCTGGACGGGCACGACAGATGGCAGCGGTAACTTCACCATTCCGCTCAGCCCTGCGCAGACCAACGGCCAGACCATTTCCGTCATCGCCTCTGACGCCGCCGGGAACGACAGCATTCCCGCCACCGTCGTCGCCACCGACACCATCGCGCCGAATCCACCGGCCGATCTGACCGTCGCCGGTAACGGCGCCAGCGTCAGCGGCACCGCCGAAGCCAACAGCACCGTCACGGTCAAAGATCCGGGCGGCAATGTCATTGGCACCGGCACCACCGACGGGACCGGCCATTTCACCGTGCCTGTCGCTCCGCCGCAAACCAATGGCGAAGTGCTGGAAGTGATCGCCAAAGACCCCGCAGGCAATGTGAGTCAGCCGGGTCATGCCGATGCACCGGACACCACCGATCCGCTGGCACCGGATAATCTGGCTGTCTCTGACGATGGCACCACCGTCACCGGTACCGCCGAGCCGGGCAGTACCGTCAGCATCAAAGGCCCGGATGGCACCGAGCTGGGTCACGCCGCGGCGGGCGATAACGGCAACTTTACCGTCACTATCAACCCGCCGCAGCTCAACGGCGAAACACTGACCGCCGACGCGACGGATCATGCAGGCAACACCGGGCCAACCGCCTCGGTGGATGCCCCGGATATCACCCCGGCGCAAACTCCGGTGATCACGTCGGTGTATGACGCCGTAGCCAACGGCATCGGTGATGTCGCGAACAATGGCCTGACCAACGATGCGACGCCAACCATTCGCGGCACCGGGGAGCCGGGCACCACGCTCTATCTCTTCAGCGGCAGCAATCAGATCGGTACCCTGACCATCCCGCCGAGCGGCATCTGGGAGTACACCCCATCGGTGCACCTGCGCGAGGGCGGGCATGTCCTGACCGCCACCGCCATTGACGCCGCCGGGAACGCCAGCGGCACCTCGAACAGCTGGAGTATTACCGTCGACAGCGCGGCCCCTGCGGCACCGGTCATTACCTCGGTGGTTGACGATGTCCCAGGCAGAACCGGCCCGCTCGATACCGGCGAAATCACCAACGACGCTCGTCCAACCCTCAACGGCACGGGCGAACCCGGGGCGACCATCAGCGTGCGTCTGGACGGCGTGCAGATCGGTACCGCCGTGGTCAGCGATGGCGGTTCATGGACCTTTACCCCGACGCAGGCGCTCCCGGAAGGCGGCCCGCATACGCTCACCGCCGTGGCGATAGATCAGGCCGGGAACGTCGGTTCCCCTTCGAATGGATTTGAGATCATCGTCGACACCACGCCGCCACCGGCCCCGTCGATCGCGACGGTCACCGACAACACCGGGAGTGTCACCGGCCCGGTCACCAGCGGCACCCCGACGGATGAAACCCGTCCGGTGCTGACGGGCAACGCTCCGCCGAATACCATTATTACGGTGTATGACGGCACCACGCTGCTCGGCACCGCCACCCTCAACGGCAGCGGCGGCTGGAGCTTTACCCCACTTACCCCGCTCACCAACGGCACCCACTCCCTGACGGTGGTCGCGACCGATTCCGCAGGCAATTCCACCTCGTCACCGCCATTTAGCCTGGTGGTGGATACCATCGCCCCGGCGACGCCAGACTCCCCGGACGTGACCGTCAACCCGGACGGTCAGCCGACCGCGCTGAATCCTGGCGAAGCGACGCGCGACACCACGCCGACCTTAAGCGGCACCGGCACGCCGGGCGATACGGTGACCATCTACATTGACGGCGTGAAACAGCCTGATGTGATCACCGTTCAGCCGAACGGCACATGGACCTGGACGCCGACTCAGGCGCTGCCAAACGGCTCTTACGATGTCGCCCTGACCGTGACCAACAAAGACGGCGCAGGCAACGAAAGTGCGCCATCCCAGCCGGTGACGATCATCATTGATACCGATCCGCCAGCGACCCCAGCCGCACCGGTGGTGACCGATAACGTCAGCCAAATCACCGGCCCGGTTGCGGATAACACCAGCACCAACGATTCGCGTCCGGTGTTGAGCGGCACCGGTACCGCCAACGACGTGATCATTATTTATGACAGCGTGGGCGGCGCGGCGAAAATCGAAGTGGGCCGCGTCACCGTCGGCGCGGACGGCAACTGGAGCTGGCGTCCAGACACGGCGCTGACGCAAACCACCCACGCCTTCACCACCACCGCTACCGACGAAGCGGGGAACGTGTCGGGCACATCGCCGGTGATTACGGTGACGGTGGATACCACGCCGCCGGTCACGCCTGAAATCACCGCAGGGACCGTCGCTAATGGCGGCTCGACGTCAGACGCCACCCCGACCATCAGCGGGACCGGCACCAGCGGCGATACGGTGATTATCTATAACAACGGGGTCGAAGTGGCTCGCGTGCCTGTCACCGGCGGCAACTGGACCTGGACCAGCCCGTCCGTCTCAGACGGCGCGCTGAAACTGACCGTCTCCTCCGTCGATGCAGCGGGTAACGTCAGCGGCACCAGCCCGGTTTACACCATCACGGTGGATACGGTCGCGCCAACCACGCCGCAGATCGATAGCATCTCCAGCAGCACCCTGGCGAACGGCACGCTCTACACCAACGACAACACACCGACCATCAGCGGCAAAACCGAAGTTGGCAGCACCATCACCGTGCGGATCGACGGCGGCGCACCGCAGCAGGCCACCGTGGATGCCAACGGCAACTGGACGCTGACCCTGCCGAACGGCTCAGCGCTGACGGATGCCCCTCATACCATTATCGTCACCGCCACCGACGCCGCTGGAAACGCCACGCCGAGCGCGCCGGTCACCGTGACGGTTGATACGAATGCCCCAAATGCACCAGTGGTCACCAGTCTGGCTGTTGAAGGGACGCCGCTGACAGGCACCGCAGAACCGGGCTCTACGGTGATCGTCAAAGGGCCAAATAACGTTGAACTGGGTCGGGGCGTCACCGATGGCTCGGGCAATTACTCCATTGCCCTGTCTCCGGCGCAAAACAACGAAACCACCCTGACCGTCACGGCAACAGACGCCGCAGGCAACGCCAGTGACCCGACGAACTATCAGGTCACCGACACGCCGGATCTGCCAGATGTTCCAATCATCACCTCCATCGTTGATGACAATGGTCTCAGCGGTGACGTTGAGGTGAAAGGCTCAAGCTCCAACGACACCACGCCGATCCTCAGCGGGACCGCCGTGGCGAACAGTATTGTGACCATCTATCTCGATGGCAGCCTGGTGCCCTGGGCGGTCGTCACCGCTGGCCCAACCGGAGCCTGGACAGCCAGCTCGCTGGTCCCGCTCGGCGAAGGCCCGCACAGCTTTGCCGCCACCGCCACCGTGGGCGCTGAGACCAGCGGCCTCTCTCCTGCCGCCACCGTCACCATCGATCTGACAGCACCGAACGCACCAATCCTCGGCGCGGTCACCGATGACGTCGGGCCTGGCACCGGGCCGCTGACCAACGGACAAATTACCAACGACAGCCGCCCAACCCTGAGCGGCACCGCGACGGCGGGCGATACCATTACCATCTACAACAATGGCACCGCCATTGGCACCGTGGTGGTCGGTTCCACCGGCACCTGGAGCTTCACTCCAGGGGGCGCGCTGGGGGAAGGCAACCACGCCCTGACCATTTCCGCCACCGATCCGGCGGGGAATGAAAGCCCGCAATCTCCGCCGTTCAATATCGTGGTCGATACGGTCTCCACCACGCCGGTGATTGTCGGCGCGGACGATAACGTCGGCACCGTGACCGGGAACGTCCCGTCCGGCGGCACCACCAACGACAGCACGCCGACGCTTTCGGGCACGGCGGAAGCTAACAGCAGCATCGCGATTTTCGAAGGCAGCACCCAGATTGGCACCGCCACCGCCAACGGTTCGGGGAGCTGGAGCTTTACCCCGACCACACCGCTGGGCGAAGGCAGCCACACCTTTACGGTGATCGCGACCGATCCTCAGGGCAACGTCAGCACCAGCTCGAACAGCTACACCGTGATCGTCGATCTCACCCCGCCAGCGGTACCGGTGCTCACCTCCGTTGCCGATGATGTGCAGGGCGGCGCGGTCGGCAATCTGACCTCGGGGCAGCTCACCAACGATTCCACGCCAACCCTCACCGGAACCGGCGTCACGGGCAGCACCATTCACATCCTGAATAACGGTGTCGAAATCGGCACCGCGGTGGTCGTGGGCGGTGCCTGGACCTTTACGCCGCCGACCGGACTGGCCGACGGCGTGTACAACATCAGGATCAACGCCACCGACCCGGCGGGTAACGTCTCGGCGAACTCCCCGGTCTTCTCCTTCACCGTGGATACCACGCCGCCTGCGGCACCGGCTCTCACCTCGGTGCAGGACGACGTCGGCCCGGTCACCGGGAATATCACCGACGGCGGCAGCACCAACGACAGCCGCCCAACCTTTAACGGCACCGGCGAGATCGGGGCGACGGTCACTCTGCTCAGCGACGGACAACCCTTCGGCACCGCGGTGGTCAACTCCCAGGGGAACTGGACCTTCACCCCAACGGCACCGCTGGCCGACGGGGCGCACACCATCACCATCAGCACCACCGACGTGGCGGGCAACACCTCCACCACCAATACCACCTTTACGCTGACGGTCGACACCCAGCCGCCAGCCGCACCGCTGATTATTAACGCCACGGATGACGTCGGCGCTATTCTCGATCCGGTGTTAAACGGCAAAACCACCGACGACACCCGACCCCAGCTGAACGGTTCGGCGGAGGCCAACGCCACCATCATCATCTATGAAAATGGCGTCCAGGTCGGCACAGTGCAGGCCAACGGCTCGGGCGCATGGAACTTCACCCCGCCGAGCGCCCTGAGCAACGGCAGCCACACCTGGACCGCCACCGCGACCGACGCGGCGGGCAACGTCAGCGTGGCGTCTCCGGGCTTCACGGTGATCGTCGATACCATCGCACCGCTGGCTCCGGCCATCACCCAGGCGATTGACGATGTCGGCACCGTCACCGGCCCGCTCGGCAGCGGCCAGACCACAGATGACACCCTGCCGCGCCTGATCGGGACCAGCGAACCGAACGCGACCATCAATATCTATGAGGGCAGCACGCTGCTCGGCACCACCACGGCGGATGCCAGCGGGAACTGGGCGGTGACGATCACCACCGCGCTGACGGCAGGACCGCATAACCTTGTCGCGCAGGCCACCGATGCGGCGGGGAATAACAGCGATCCGTCCCCGAGCTTTAGCCTGACTATCGACCTCACGCCGCCAACCATTCCGGTGCTGCTGACGGTGGTAGATGACGTCGGCACCGTGACCAACCTGACCAGCGGCCAGCTCACCAACGACGCCCAGCCAACCCTCTCGGGCACGGCGGAAGCGGGCTCGACGGTGAAAATCTACGATAACGGCGTGCTGATTGGCTCCGTCACCGCCACCGGCGGCGCGTGGTCCTTCACACCGACCCCGGCGCTGAGCGATGGGCTGCACCCGCTGACCATCACCGCCACCGACGCCGCCGGGAACGCCAGCGGTCCGACAACGGCGTTTGTGGTTAACGTGGACGCCACCGCGCCAATTGCCCCGGTGATCTCGTCGGTGGTCGACGATGTCGGCACCATCACCGGACCGGTGATCAATGGCAATCCGACTAACGATACGACGCCGACGCTGAACGGCACCGCCGAGGCCAACACGACGGTGCGCATTTACGACAACGGCGTGCTGATCGGCACCGTCACCGCCGACGGTAACGGCGTCTGGACGCTGCCGCAGGCGACCATCTCGTTGACCAACGGACAGCATAACTTCACCGCCACCGCGACCGACGCGGCGGGCAACACCAGCGCACCGTCGTCCATCACCTCTATTGTGCTGGATACCGTCGCGCCGGGTGTGCCGGGCACGCTGGCGGTCATCAGCAACGGGACGCACGTCACCGGTCTGGCGGAGGCGGGCAGTACCGTTACCATCACCAGCAGCACCGGGACCGTACTGGGCACGGCGACAGCGGACGGCAGCGGCGCGTTCAACGTCACCATTTCACCGGCGCAGACCAACGGCGAAACCCTGCTGGCCTTTGCGACCGATAAAGCCGGTAACGCAGGCGCCACCAGCAACGTCATCGCGCCATTCACTAACCTGCCGAATGCGCCGCTGATTACCACCGTCAACGACAACGTCGGGACCATCACCGGCAATCTGACCAACGGCAAATCTACCGATGACACCACGCCAACCCTGAGCGGGACGGCGCAGCCGAACTCCACCATTACGCTGTACAACAACGGCGTGGCGATGGGCACGGCGACCACGGATGTCAACGGTAACTGGACCTTTACCACGCCGGTGCTGGGCGAAGGCTCCCACGCCTTTACCGCCACCGCCACCAACGTCATCGGCGGCACCGGGCCGGTCTCGCTGCCGACGACGGTCATCGTCGACACCATCGCCCCGAACGCGCCGAACGGCACCTTCAACGCCGACGGCAGCGTGCTGACGGGCACCGCCGAAGCGGGCAGCACCGTCACCATTCGTCTGGCGGATGGCTCAATAGTCACCACGACGGCTAACGCCGGAGGCACCTACAGCTACAGCTTCCTCAATAAACAGACGGAAGGTCAGACCCTGCAAATCACCGCCACCGATGCGGCGGGCAACACCTCGACGCCGGGCTCGGCGCTGGCCCCTGTGGTGCCGCTGTCGGCCAGTTCAAACGTGGAGGAGCTGGCACTTGGCACCACGGCGACGGTGACGAACGCTCAGTACAGCGACTACGGGTCTCTGCTGGTCGGCGCGCTGGGCAACGTCCTGACGCTGCTCGGCAACGACACGGCGCAGGTCGGCTTTACGGTCAGTGCGGGCGGAAGCGCAGATATCTCGATCAACGCCAACGCCACGGGCGTGGTGCTTTCTCTGCTCAATACCCTGGAAGTGGTGGTGCAGCGCTGGGATGCGGTCAATGGCACCTGGACCACGGTGGTGGATACCGGTCTGCCGCAGTTTGCCAACCTGCTGACCCTCGGGGCGAGCGGCGTGACGCTCAACATGACAGGGCTGGCGGACGGGCAATATCGCGTGCTCAGCTACAACACCAACCTGCTGGCAACCGGGTCCTACACCAGCCTCGACGTAGATGTCACCCAGACCAGCGCCGGGACGGTGACGGGCGTCACCACCCAATCCGGAAACGTGATTTATGACGTTGACCCGACCACCGGCAGCGACAACGCCCCGGCGGGCACCCGCATCACGGCAGTCACCGATGCGCAGGGCCACACGGTAAACGTGACCGCAGACGGAACGGTGATCCAGGGTCAGTACGGCACCCTGACCATCAACCTCGACGGGAGCTACACCTACACCCTGACCAACACCAGCGCCGCCGTTCTGGGGCGGACCGAAAGCTTCACCTACACCATCGGCCATAACGGGGCCAGCGCCTCGGCGCAGCTGGTGATCTCGCTCGGGGCGAACACCGTCACCAACAGCGTCACAGCGGTGGACGATACGGCGAGCTTCACCTTCGACACCAGCGTGCACGCCATCAACAACGGCACCTCGTCCCAGGGTGGCTTTACCGTTGTCGGCGTGAACCTCGGCAACACGCTGGGGCTGAACCTCCTCGACGATCTGAGCAATCCGATCATCTATAACGTGGCGGAAGGCACCACCCGCACCATGACCATCCAGGCCTCCGTGGGCGGCGTGGCGCTCGCCTCGGTGTTCGACCTGTACGTCTATAAATTCAACGAGGCGACGCAAACCTTCGAGCAGATGCGCGTCCAGCCAGGCTGGCTGCGTGCGCCGCTGCTGGGCGGAACCTCAGCCACCCTGACGCTCAACCTGCCGGCGGGTGAATACCTGTTCCTGCTGAACACCGCGGCGGGGATCACGGCCCTGACGGCCTACACCCTCAACGTGCTGGAAGACCATGTCTACACCGTCTCAAGCGTCGGCGGCAGCACCACCGGCGATGTGCTGGCGGATGATATCGCTCCTGCCGGGACGCACGTCACCTCGGTGAACGGGGTGACGGTCAACGGCACCGGCGTCACGACCATTCAGGGGGAATATGGCACCCTGACCATCAATGCGGACGGGAAATACACCTACACCCTGAACAGCGGTGTCGGGGCCGATCACATCAAAACGCCGGATACCTTCGTCTACACCGTGACCGCGCCAAACGGCGATAAAGACACGGCGTCGCTGAACATCACCCCAACGGCACGGGCGATGGATGCGGTGAACGACGTCAGTGCGGTGATGGACGTGACCTCGGTTCACCACACCTCGGCTTACTCGGACACCACCGTCGGAAGCGCCAGCTGGCAAGCGGCGCTGCTGGCCTCCACTCAGGGCAGCGGCAGCGGCACCTTTGTGGTCGACCCGAACACGGCGCTGCATAACGTGGTTCTGCACTTCAACGTCGCGTCATTGCTCTCTCTCGGCGGGCTGACGGTGGACTGGGTGCTGTCGAACGGCTCGACCACCATCCGCAGCGGTTCGTTCAACGGCGGATTACTGCTGGGCGGCACCGCGACGGTGAACCTCAGCGGGCTGGATCTGGATGCGGGCACCTACACCCTCTCCTACACCGGGAAAATGGGCGCGCTGGCGGCGGGGCAAATCACCATCACCCCGGACGTGGTGGGGACCACTTACTCCCTCACCCAGTTCGATTCCACCAGCGGCCACACCGTCAACGGCAACATCTTTGACGGGACGGATTCGCAGGGGGCGATGGATCAGCTGCACTCGGTCGATACCCGTCTGAGCATCACCAGCTACAACGGCGTGACCACCACCCTTGACCCGTACACCACCAGCGCCGCTAACGTCACCATTCAGGGGCATTACGGCACGCTCTCCATCGGTGCAGACGGGCATTACACCTACACCATGAACACCGGGGTGTCGCTCTCGAGCATCACCTCGAAGGAGGTCTTCAACTACACCCTGACCGATGCGGCAGGCAAAACGGACAGCGCCTCGCTCACCATCAACATGGCACCGCAGTTCATCAGCTCGGAGCATAACGATGTGATCAACGGGACGGCCTACGGCGATACCCTGATTTATCAGGTACTGAACAACACCGTGGGTAACGCCACGGCGGGCAACAGCACCGGGGATCACTGGACCAACTTCTCCATCAGCCAGGGGGACAAAATCGATATCGGCGATCTACTGGTGGGCTGGAACGGACAGGCATCGACGCTCGGGAACTACGTGCATGTCACCACCAGCGGTAACAACACTGTGATCTCCATCGACCGTGACGGGACAGGGACCACCTACACTAATACCACGCTGGTCACTTTGGACAACGTGCAGAGTAGCTACGACGAACTGGTTAATCAGCACCACAACATCATCACCTGATAGCACAACACAACTGACCCGGGCGTTCAGCGCCCGGGCATGAAGCGGTACTCTTTTATTAGGGATATGACATGGGAATGAAGATGCCTTACTGGTGGCTCTCGTGCTGCCTGATATCTGTGCCCGCGCTCGCTGCCAATCCTGCGGGGGTGATCAACACCGGCTTCCTGAGTGAAGAACAGGAGCTGCCGTCGCTGAATGGCCGCGTCGCGCCGGTTGCCGGTAACGCCGCACCCGGCACGCTCAAGCTAGGGGACGCCGTGAACCGCGCCGTCAGCTGGCATCCGACCATCAGCGAAGCGGTCGGGAAACTCTACGAACAATCGGAACAAGTCGACGTCGCCAAATCGAAATACTACCCGCAGGTCAACGCGGGCATGGACGGCGGCTATAGCCACGACGGCAGCAACAACGGCTTTACCCCTTCATTAGTGCTTTCTCTCTCTCAAATGCTCTACGACTTTGGCAAAGTCGCCAGCCAGGTGCGCGCCGAAAACGCAGGCGTGGCCCAGCAGCAGGCCAATGTGCTGGTGAGTATTGATACCATCGGCCACGACACGGCGTTGGCGATGGTGCAGGTACAAACCTGGCAGCAGATGGTGGAAACCGCCAAAGAGCAGCTGGATGCGCTGTCGTCTATCGGCAACCTCGCCCGCCAGCGTAACGACGAAGGGGCGAGTTCCCTGTCGGACGTGGTGCAGACCGACGCCCGTATCGAAGGCGCTCGCGCTCAGCTCATGCAGTACCAGGCAAGCCTCGACAGCTCCCGCGCCACGCTGATGAGCTTTCTCGGCTGGAATAACCTGAACACCATCAGCAACGACTTTCCCGATAACCTGAAACGCAGCTGCGATGTCGCCGAACCGGACGATCGGCTGGTGCCTGCGGTGCTCTCCGCGTGGGCGCAGGCCAACGTCGCGCAGGCCAATCTCGACTACGCCAACGCCCAGATGACGCCGACCGTCTCGCTCGAACCGGAAGTACGTCACTATCTCAACGACCGCTACGCGGGCAGTGAATCGCTGGATCGCACCCAGTACTCCGCATGGGTGAAAGTGCAGATGCCGCTCTATCAGGGCGGCGGTCTCACCGCCCGACGCAACGCTGCCGGACACGCCGTCGAAGCCGCGCAATCCACCATCCAGCGCACGCGCCTCGATGTGCGTCAGAAACTACTCGAATCGCGCAGCCAAGTGATGAGCCTGCTGAGCACCCTGCAAATCCAGGGCCGCCAGGAAGCCCTCAGCGTCCGCACCCGCGAACTCTATCAGCAGCAGTATCTCGATCTCGGCTCACGCCCGCTGCTCGACGTGCTGAACGCCGAGCAGGAGGTCTATCAGGCGCGTTTCACCCAGCAGCAAACCGTCGGGCAACTGCACCAGCTGCAGCTGAGCTGCCTGTATAACACCGGCCTTTTGCGTCATTCGTTCGATCTTGAGAACCGCACCATTCAGACTGTGGAGATCCAGCCATGAAGCAATCCGATAAACCGCTGGGCGAAAGCATTCCTGAAGAGACGCTGGAGCACTGGGCGCAGGCCTTTGGCTATGTCGCCACCCGCTACCGCGTGGCCTGTTCTCCTGGCGCACTGGTCGCCAGCGCGCCGTGGCTGAAGGGCAAACCGATGGTCCCGGCGCTGACCCAGCTGGCGCGCGAGGCGGGGCTCTCCTTTCAGCTTCTGACCGCCACGGAGCAGTCCATCAACAGCTGGAAACTGCCGGTGGTGATTGAGCTCAACGAAGGAAAAATCGGCGTCATCGAGCACTTCGACGGCGACGATACCCTCGATATCAACTTCATCGACACCTCGCCGCACAACAACCGCGTGTCGATGACTGCCCTGCTGCCAGCGATTCGCCACGTGGTCGCCCTGCGTCCGCTGGCGGCGCTGAAAGACAGCCGCGTCGATGCCTATATTTCCAAATACCGCCCGGACTGGCTCTACCGGCTGGTGATGCGCGACATGCGCCCCTACACCTGGGTAATGCTGGCGGCGCTGTTCATCAACGTGCTGTCGCTCTCCGGGATCGTCTTTTCGATGCAGGTGTATGACCGGGTGATCCCCGCTCAGTCCTACCCGACGCTGTACGTCCTGACCATCGGCGTGCTGATCGCCACCTTGTTCGGCTTTGTGCTGCGCATCGCGCGTGGGCACATTATGGATCTGCTCGGTAAACGCGCCGATCTGCGCGTCTCGGATCGGGTGTTTGGTCACGCCCTGCGCCTGCGCAACAGCGCGATCCCGCGCTCGACCGGGAGCTTTATCTCCCAGCTGCGCGAGCTGGAGCAGATCCGCGAGATGGTCACCTCCTCCACCATTTCAACGATTGTCGATCTGCCGTTCTTCTTCCTGTTCGTGGTGGTGCTGGCGATCATCGCCCCGCAGCTGGCGTGGATCGCCCCCGTCGCCGCGGTGCTGATGGTCCTCCCCGGCCTGCTGCTGCAGAAGAAACTCGCGGCGCTGGCAAAACAGTCCGCCCATGAATCGACCCTGCGCAACGCCGTGCTGGTGGAGAGCGTGCAGGGGCTGGAGGACATCAAGCTGATGCAGGCCGAGAACCGCTTTTTGCAGCAGTGGAACAGCTACATCCAGATCACCGCCGAGTCCGGCCTGCGCACCCGCGAGCTGACGCAAAACCTCATCAGCTGGGGGATGACCATTCAGAGCCTGGTTTACGCCGGGGTGATCGTGGTCGGCGCGCCGATGGTGATCGACGGCACGCTCACCACCGGTTCGGTGGTCGCCGCCTCGATGCTGGCCTCGCGGATGATCGCCCCGATGGCGACCCTGTGCGGCGTGCTGGCCCGCTGGCAACAGGTAAAAGCCGCCAAAGAGGGGCTGGACAGCATCATGCAGCTGCCGACGGAGAATCAGCGCGAAGAGTCGCCGATCCGCCAGGACGTGCTGCGCGGGCATTACCTGTTCGATCAGGCGCAGTTTCGCTATCACCCGGAAGATCCGCGCATGGCCCTGCGCATTAACCGGCTGGAGATCCAGCCCGGCGAGAAAGTGGCGATCCTCGGGCGCAACGGCGCGGGGAAATCCACGCTGCTGCAGGCGATGTCGGGCGGAATGGATCTGGCGGGCGGCGAACTGCGTCTCGACAACCTCAGCCTGCCGCATCTGGACGTGGCGGATCTGCGGCGCAACGTCGGCTTTATGACCCAGAACGCCCGGCTGTTCTACGGCACCCTGCGGGAAAACATTACCCTCGGCATGCCGCGCGCGACCGATGAAGAGATCTTCGCGGTGCTGGAGATGTGCGGCGCGGCGAGCTTTGTGCAGAAGCTGCCAAAAGGGCTCGACTACCCGATCATGGAGAACGGCGTGGGGCTCTCTGGCGGGCAGCGTCAGTCGATCCTGCTGGCGCGCATGTTCCTGCGCGATCCCAATATCGTCCTGCTGGATGAACCGACCGCCTCGCTGGACGAGCACACAGAGCGCGAGTTTCTCCAGCATCTCGGCGAGTGGCTCGGCAACCGGACGCTGATCGTCGCCACTCATCGCGTGCCGGTGCTGGAACTGGTGGAGCGCGTGGTGGTCCTGAAAGAGGGCATGCTGGTGATGGACGCGCCGAAAGCGCAGGCCCTGAGCAACAGCCGCATGCAGCAGCAGGCAAACGGACGGGAGTGGAAAAATGAAAATCAGTCAGCGTGACGTGGCGGCGATGGACGATCTCGATAACGCTCTCGACTCCGAAAGCGGCTACTCGGGCGCACGGCGGATCGTGATCCTCTCCCTGCTCCTGTTCATCATCGTCGGCGTGTGGGCGTGGTTCGGCATTCTTGACGAGGTCTCGACCGGGACGGGGAAAGTGATCCCCAGCTCGCGCGAGCAGGTGTTGCAGTCTCTCGACGGCGGGATTTTGACCGAGCTGAACGTGCGCGAGGGGAATCTGGTGCAGGCGGGTCAGGTGCTGGCGCGGCTCGACCCTACGCGGTCGGAATCTAACGTCGGCGAAAGTGCGGCGCGGTATCGCGCGTCGCTGGCCTCCAGCGTGCGCCTGACCGCGGAGGTGAACGATCTGCCGCTGGTCTTCCCCCCTTCCCTGAAAAAATGGCCGGAACTGATCGCCGCCGAAACCCGGCTCTACACCTCTCGTCGCGCGCAGCTTGATGACACCCAGCGCGAACTGAGAGCGGCGCTGGATCTGGCGAATAAAGAGCTGGCGATCACCCAGCGACTGATCAAAACCGGTGCCGCCAGTCGGGTGGAAGAGTTACGTTTGCAGCGGCAAAAAAGCGATCTGGAGCTAAAACTCACCGACGTGCGCTCCCAGTATTACGTGCAGGCCCGCGAGGCGCTGTCGAAAGCCAACGCCGAGGTGGATATGGTCTCGGCGGTGCTGAAAGGTCGCGAAGATTCCGTCACGCGCCTGACCGTGCGATCGCCGGTGCGCGGGATCGTGAAAAACATCAAAGTGACCACCATCGGCGGCGTGATCCCACCTAACGGCGAGTTGATGGAGATTGTGCCGGTGGACGATCATCTGCTGATCGAAACCCGTCTGTCACCGCGCGATATCGCCTTCATCCACCCGGAGCAAAAGGCGCTGGTGAAAATCACCGCCTACGATTACGCCATCTACGGCGGGTTGCACGGCGTGGTCGAAACCATTTCGCCGGACACCATTCAGGACGAGGCCAAACCGGAAGTGTTCTACTACCGGGTGTTTATCCGCACCAGCCAGGATTATCTGGTCAATAAAGCGGGCCGGAAATTCTCGATCGTGCCGGGGATGATTGCGACGGTGGACATCAAAACCGGGGAGAAATCGGTGATGGATTACATGATTAAGCCGTTCAACCGGGCGAAAGAGGCGCTGCGGGAGCGGTGAAGATTGAAAAAAAAAAGCCCGGTGGCGCTGCGCTTACCGGGCCTACAGGGTTTTGTAGGTCGGGTAAGCAAAGCGCCACCCGACGGGTTTTCTGCCACTCCATACATTTTTCCTGAAGCCACCTCGCAGGACGAAATTTCTTCTTCATTTCCCCCTTTCAGCCTCACTCGACGAGGCGTATTTTGCCGTGACTTCAGAGGCTGTTTCTGACTGCATTGAGCCAAAAGTCGGGTCAAATTCTGATTAAGTAATAATCGGCAGGAATGCACTTGCGCACAGTGCATCGGTGCAATACCATTAACGCAGCTTCAAAGGGACAGGAGCTAAAATGCATCATGTTGAAGAACATTAATAACTTTCGCGATCAGTGGCTTGAGGATTTCTTCCTGTATGGAAAATCTCACAAAATATTCCCCTCAAGCATTGAAGCCGCCCTGGCGAGAAAACTGGATATCATCAATGCCGCAACGTCCCACAGGGATTTGCGCTCGCCGCCAGGCAATATGTATGAAGAACTTAACCCACCAATGTCAGGGTTTTCTTCCATACGAGTTAACAAACAGTACAGACTGATATTTAAATGGGTGGCCGGTAAAGCCGAAGATCTCTACCTCGCCCCGCATAAATACAAGCCTTATAAATAGTGAGGTACCCCACATGACTTCCCAACAATCCCTCCGCAAGCCCACTACGCCAGGTGATGTGTTGCAGTACGACTACCTTGAGCCGCTGAACCTCAAAATTGCCGATTTGGCTGACATGCTTAACGTGCACCGCAACACCATCAGCGCGCTGGTGAACAATAACCGCAAATTAACCGCAGACATGGCGATTCGTCTCTCCCGCGTCTTTGATACCTCCATCGAGTTCTGGCTCAATTTGCAGCAGAACGTCGATATCTGGGAAGTGCAGAACAACGCGCGGACACAGGAAGAGATGAGCCGTATCAAAACGATTGCTGAGGTTCTCGCAAAAAGAAAGTCTGACCAGCAGGACATCGCCTGAACTCTGCTACATTACCGCCAACATAAAATTCAGGGAGTGAGCATGCGCCAGAGAACCATTGTTTGTCCGATTATCCAAAATGACGGGGCATATCTACTGTGCATAATGGCGGCGGATCGCGGGGTGTTTCCCGGCCAGTGGGCGCTGTCGGGTGGGGGCATGGAGCCTGGTGAGACCATGGAGCAGTCGCTGCGCCGTGAGATCCGTGAAGAGCTGGGCGAGGCCCTTGAGATCACCGACGTCAAACCCTTCGCCTTTCGCGATGACATTCGGGTCAAAACCTACGCTGACGGCACCACCGAAGAGATTTACATGATCTACCTGATCTTCGACTGCACCAGCGCCAACCGTGACGTGACCTTTAACGAAGAGTTTCAGGAGATCGCCTGGGTGCAGCCGGAATCCTTAAAAGAGCTGGATCTCAACGAGGCGACGCGGATCACCCTCTCGCAAAAAGGGCTTCTGTAATCAGTTCACCTGCGGTGCAGCCGAGAGATACACCCGCACATAGCGCGTAAACTTACCCAAAAACACCCCCGCGAATACGCCGCCGGAGATAATCGCGAAGGCGCTCATACCGGGCTGTTGCAGCGTCTCGGGCGAGACGGCGGTCATGACGCCTAATACGTATTTCACGCCGAACGCCAGCATCATAAATGGCAGCGCTGAGTAGTCGGCCTGTCGATAAATGCTGCGGGGCTGTGCCGCGCGGGTGGTATTCACTTGCTTGACCAACAGATAGCCCAGCGCCGCGCCCGCCAACAGACCAGCGATCCACAGCGTGCAGGTCGCGACGGTGAGTTTGCGAAACACCACCAGATCGTAGATATCCCAAATGAGAAAGATCGCGGGAATAATCGCGAGCTTTTCCAGGGTTACGATGGCCGGTTTTCGGGCTTTGATGCCGCGGGAGATCAGGAAGATAAACAGCACCCACACCCAGACGGGCGTGTGAGTGACCACTCCGGTGATGAATTCTGTCATGGGAATTACCGTCAGTGAGATTTTCGCACCGGGTGAGTATTACGCACAATGGCGGCGGCGCCATCATGCGTAAGTGGGTTCAGAGCGAAATTTTCAGGCGTCGAACAGCCTCTTTCAGCTGTTCATCCGTGGCCGTCACGAAGGACATGCGCAGGGTCGAATGGTCCGGGTTGCTGCAATAGAAGAACTCGCCCGGCACGAACACCACGCCGTTCGCCAGCGTCTTCGCCAGCCACTCGGTGGTGTTGAGGCCGTTGTTGAATTTCGCCCACAGGAACATCCCGCCCTTCGGCTTGTGGAAGGTCAGCACATCGCCCAGCTCGTTTTCCAGTTCAGTAGCAAAGGTCTGATATTTCTGGCGATAGGCATCGCGGATCAGCGCAATCTGCCCGGCCAGACGCCCGGTTTGCAGATACTCAAAAGTCATCAGCTGCGACAGGGTGCTGGTGTGTAAATCAGTGGTTTGCTTCAAATTCACCACTGCCCGCTTCAGCCACTCCGGCACCACCAGCCAGCCGACGCGGGTGCCCGGGGCGAGGATTTTGGAGAAGGTCGAGGTGTAGACGACGTTTTCTTCGTTGCCAATCGCTTTGGCGTGCGCCATCAGCGGGCGGAACACGTCAGAGGTATAGTTGATCTCGCTGTACGGGTCGTCTTCGATAATCACGAAATCGTAGCGTTTTGATAACTCCACCAGCTGTTTGCGGCGGTTTTCAGAGAGCGTCACGCCGCCGGGGTTGCCGAAGGTCGGCACGATATAGACGGCTTTGATGGTTTTGCGGCTGACCAGGGCTTCGAGTTCATCGACCTTCATCCCTTCCCCGTCGGTGCCGACGGATTCAAGATTGGCCTGCGCCAGGCTAAAGACCTGCAGCGCGGCGAGATAGGTCGGGCTTTCCACGACGACGGTGTCGCCAGGGTTGATGAGCGCACGCGCCAGAATATCCAGCGACTGCTGCGAGCCGGAGGTGATGACCACGTCATCGGCCTGGCAGGCGATCCCGCGCTCAGCGCAGATCTGGCCGATGGCGCTGCGCAGTTCCGGATAACCCTCGCTCAGGCCGTACTGGAAGGCCTCGCCAAAATGGCGGGATAACACGGCATCGGCCGCGATCTGTAATCCTTCGTGATCGAACAGATCGGGATTCGGAATGCCGCCGCCGAGGGAGATCACTCCCGGCATTTTGCTGTGTTTTAACAATTCACGGATGGCGGAAGATTGCAGGCTTTGCACGCTGCTGGCGAGTTTGTTCTTAGACATACTGTCGGGGCCCTGTAGTTCTGATTTTTATGATGTTCATAGTGTTAGTAACACATCTGTGGGGCTTTGATCATCACTTTTAGCGCCATTACTAGTCTTCTTTTGGAATGATTGAGATATGCCCGTTGCGCTCAAGGATGGCGTACTTAATTTTGCTGAACTCTTCGATGCCCTGCGTCTGGCGCGCGGCGACTAAAATATCGTCGCAGGAGACGTCCACCTTTTTCAGTTTGTCCGGTAACGGCATACCGTTTTCCAGCAGAATCACCGGGGAGCCATCGAGGACCGTTTCGGCACCGGAAATGTACTTTTTCATCAGCCCAAAAAGCATATCAATGACCACCAGGGTCACAATAGTGAGCATCGCGCCCGTAACCGAAAAATCATTTCCCAGCAGCGCCTGCTGAGTCGCTTCACTGATTATCAGCAGTAAAATCAGATCGAAACTGGTCATCTGCAATAACGCGCGACGCCCCGCCACTTTAAATACCACCAGCAGGATCAGATAGATTGCCAGTGCCCGGAAAACCATCTCCATATTGCGCTCCTAAGGATATATAAACTGCCAGAAGCGGATTTCCGGCTCGCTATTAACCTTGATTGAATTAACTGATTTGCCCATACCCGTGGGCGTAACGAACATCCGCACGGAGAAATCACCTTGCTTTTTCACATTGCGATAAATCAAATACAGCGTTTTTCCCTCACTGAACATGCTATCGGGCTGCGGTGAAATGGCTCCTGGCTCAAACATCGTATTTAATTCACCATTAATACTGAAAATATAACTTTCGGCAGGTAAAGATCGCGTAGAAAAGCGCAGTTCGAATTCTGTTTGCAGGCGACCAAAACGTTCATAGTGAATAGTCAGCGTGTGTGCCTTATTTTCTTTTTGCGCCGAGCTAAAATAACCGTTAGAAAACAGCCCTGACAGGGCAGAAATAATAACGCCCAGCAACACCACCAGCCCAACCTGGCGGAATAAAGCCTCAAAGTTCAGACCACGTCTGCTTTCCGTGATGCCGGGTAATGTCTCTTTTTCTCGCGCCATTGCTCACCTCATTGCCTCGCGCACTGCTCAGCAAGATGATTTTTAAGGATAAACGCTTTATGGATTATCCCGTTTGTTAGATTAAGCAATAGCCACAGCGGGGGATAAGTCAAGCCAGCTCCCTGTGAATATTTCAACAATGTAAAGCTACCAAAATCAGGGAGAGTGCGTTTCGGCCCTACCAATATCAGGGAGGACGATATCAGGAATAAGCTGCCCTTTAGGATAATTCCCCATTTCATCCGCTAGGTAAAAAACCAACAATTTAATCCGTTTTATTTGCTATGGAATATCCATGACATTTGCCGGTCATATCCGGCACTCATCACCATTTAATGAAAATAAAGGATTACGGGAAATGAATAAAATATCTCTGGCGGTATTGATGGCGGCAAGTCTGGCCAGCGGCGCAGCTCTGGCGGATAACCACACGGTTTCTCTTGGCTATGCGCAGAGTAAAGTTGAGAACTTTAAAAATATCCGCGGCGTTAACGCGCAATATCGCTACGAATGGGATTCTCCGCTCAGCGTCATGGGTTCTTTCACCTATATGAGCGGCGATGACGATCAGAGATATTATGTCGCTTCTGATTCGGTCAAAAATCATATCGACGTGAAATATTATTCATTGATGGCGGGTCCGGCTTACCGCATTAACGACTATGTGTCGTTATATGCCCTGGGCGGCGTGGCACATACTAAAGCCGACGGGGATTCTACCTGGGTGAACGCGGGTGACGGGTACACGCAGAAAGACAGCATCTCAGAAAAATCGACCTCGTTTGCGTACGGTGCGGGCGTGCAGTTTAACCCGACCGCAGAACTGGCGATTAATGTCGGTTATGAGGGGACGAACGCGGATCTGCAGGGCGACCATTCGATTAATGGCTGGAATGTGGGCGTCGGGTATCGGTTCTAAGCGGCGTTTGTGCCGGGTGCCGGGTGGCGGCTTCGCCTTACCCGGCCTACGGGGTCCGTGCGGTATTTTGCCGGGTGGCGGCTTCGCCTTACCCGGCCTACGGGTCGGTGCGGTGTTTGGGCCGGGCATTAAACCGCACGTATGCCTTGTAATAGATGATCTATGTAATACGTCAATTTCGGCAACGGGCGTAAATCCTGCCGCCACAACAGATGCACCGGCCTCGGTTCTGGCGTGAAATGCTCCAGCACCCGAATCAACCTGCCGTTCGCCAGCTCGTCGGCCACCAGCACCTCCGGCTGCAACAACAAACCCGCCCCGGCCACCGCCGCGGTGCGTAATCCGTACCCGTCGTTACAGCGCAAAATCGCATCGCGTTTCCAGCGCACCTCCCCTTCCACGCCCGGCAGCCGCCACTCGTTGCGCGCAGTCCAGACCGTGTGCGACAGGCAGAGATGATCGACCAGATCGGCAGGTGTTTGCGGTGTCCCGTGGCGCGACAGATACGCCGGAGCCGCGCAGATCACCATCCGATACGGACAGAGATATTTCGCCACCAGATCGTCGTGACGAATATCGCCGATGCGGATCGCCAGATCGAAGCCCTCATTGACCATGTCCACCATCCGGTTGGTCAGATCCAGTTCGACGCGCACCTCTGGCCAGGTCTGTAAAAAGGTCGCCGTGAGCGGAGCGATCACGCAGCCGCCAAAGGAGGTCGGCGCACTGATGCGCAGCGTCCCGGCCGGGGCCGCGCGCAGGCGTTCCACCGAGCTTTCGGCAATCGACACCTGCTCCAGCACCAGCTTTGCCTCGTCGTAAAATACCCGCCCGGCGTCGGTGAGGCTTTGACGACGGGTGTTGCGCTCCAGCAGGCGCGTGCCAAGCTGTTCCTCCAGCAGCGCAATGTATTTTCCGACCATCACCGCCGACATCTCCAGCCGCACCGCCGCCTGCGTAAAGCTGCCGCTCTCAACCACGGTGATAAAGGTCTCCATGCCGCGAAGCTTATCCATATTGCAAACCTCTGGTTAGTAATCTTCTAACTTTAGCCCAGTTTATCTTAGTTCTGATTTATTAAAGAATGGAGGCTCACAACCTGAAGGAGTCTGCTATGAAAATCGTCATTATTGGTGCCAGCGGCACGGTCGGCCGCGCCGTGACAGAAGAGTTGAGCCGTAAACACGAGGTGATCCGCGTCGGTCGCACGCAGGGTGATGAGCAGGTGGATATCACGTCGCAGGCCAGCGTGCAGGCGCTGTTCGAAAAGATTGGCCCGGTGGACGCGATTGTCTCTGCCAGCGGCGGGCTGCATTTTGGTCCGCTGGCGACCATGAAAGACAGCGATTTCGACCAGGGCTTGCAGGACAAACTGTTAGGACAGGTGCGCCTTGCGCTGACCGGCCAGCATTACCTCAATGAAGGCGGGTCGATAACCTTGATCAGCGGGATTGTCGCTCACGAGCCGATTGCCCAGGGGGTGAACGCGACCACGGTGAACGCCGCGCTGGAAGGCTTTGTCCGCGCTGCGGCCTGCGAACTGCCGCGCGGAATTCGTATCAACCTGATTAGCCCGACGGTACTGACGGAATCCGCCGAAGCGTACGACGGATTCTTCCCCGGCTTTGAAAGCGTCCCTGCCGCCACCGTCGCGCTGGCCTACCGCCGCAGCGTGGAAGGCGTGCAGAGTGGTCGGGTTTATAAAGTCGGTTACTGAGGTTTGACGGCAGCGATCAGCACCAGCATCGGTCGCTCCGCCTCTTCCGCCAGCGCGGGCCAGGCGTCAATCTGCGCCTGCGTTGGGCCCCACTCGTTGACTCCACGAAGCGTTAAACCTGCTTTGATCAGCGCATTCAGCGTGGTGCCGAGCGTGCGGTGATATTTGATCACCCCGTCCGCCAGCCAGTTGCTGACGCGCTGCCCCTCCTGCTGGTACTGATTCACGCCCCAGAACCGCGCGCCGTTGTCATCCGTCAGCCAGCCCTGGCGCGAGGCGCAGGTGTAGATCGGATGTTCCATCGAAAAGACCAGGCTGCCGCCGGGTTTTAACGCGCGCTGAACGTGGCTGAAAAGCGTGTCGAGTTCCGGGAGATAGTGCAGCGCCAGCGAGCTGTAGACCAGGTCGAGGCTGTTTTCTTCCAGTTGCAAAGATTCCAGATCGCTGCGTTGGTAGGTGATGGCCGCATCGGTGGTGAGTTCAAGCGCGCGGGCGAGCATTTTTTCGGAGATATCGACGCCCATCACCTGTGCCGCGCCCATTTCGCGGGCGCTGCGGCAGAACCAGCCGTAACCACAGCCGAGATCAATGACCGATTTTCCCGTCAGATCGGGGAGCATGGATTTAAGCGCCGGCCATTCCGGTGCACCGTCGAGGCCATGAACCGAGCGCGGAAGCTGGGCGTAGCCCTCGAAAAACGCCGGATTGTCGTAGATATTTTGTGCCATCGCAGATCCCTCTTTGTGAATATGCGTAGCAGTATATCGCATGGTATGGGTTTTGTAGGCCGGGTAAGGCGTAGCCGCCACCCGGCAGCAAGCGACTGTGCGGCCTAAAACGCCCGGTGGCGCTACGCTTACCGGGCCTACGATTCGTGCTGCTGTTGGTTTTGTAGGCCGGGTAAGGCGTAGCCGCCACCCGGCAACAAGCGGCTGTGCGGCCTAAAACGCCCGGTGGCGCTGCGCTTACCGGGCCTACAAAAACTTATGCCCCGACGTTACCCCACACCAGGTTCCCGTTATGGAATGTCGCGGTGCGCGGGGAGATGCGCGCCACGGCTTCGGCGGAACAGGAGGCGTCCACCAGCACAAAACTCGCGGCATCCTGCGCCTTCGGCCACACGCGTTCGCCTTTGTCGTTGAGCGGCAGCACGTCGCCGGTGGCGATCCCCAGCGCGCGCGACAGGGTCTGCTCGTTCGGGCGGATGTAGAGCTGTGCGTAGAGATTGGCTTTTTCCAGCATATCGCCCAGACCGTACGGCGACCAGTGGTCGATCACGCTGTCGGTGCCCGTCATCACAAACACGCCCTTATCGCGCAGCTGCTTAAGCGGCATATGCAGCGTGCCAATCGGCACCGTCGAAGCAAGGGTGATCTGTTGCGCCGCCATGCGCGTGGCGATGGCATCCACCTCTTGCTCGTTGAGCGTCGCCAGCGCGAAGCCGTGGCTGATGGTCAGCTTGCCCTTCAGTTCCGGGGTTTTCTCGACCGTCTCGACCATATATTTCACCGCCGCCACGCCCGCCGGGCTGGTTTCGTGCAGGTGGATATCCACGCCTTTATCGTAATCCAGCGCAATCTGGAACATGGTGTCGAGGGATTTTTCCATCGCGCCGTCGACGTTGGTCGGGTCCAGCCCGCCGACGTAGTGCGCGCCGGCCTGCATTGCTTCACGCATCAGCGGCTCGCATTTCGACAGCAGCAAACCGTGCTGCGGGAAAGCGACGATTTCACAGTCAAAACCGGGTTTACGCCGCGCCAGCACCGCCTGCAGATTTTCCAGATTTTTCAGGCCAGAGGTCGGCTCGATATTGCAGTGGCTGCGGGCGATGGTCGAGCCTTTGGACTGGATCAAATCGATCAGTTTTTCCGCGCGCTCCTGCGTGTAGGGCTGCAGCTCCGGCAGCAGCTTTTGCTCGAGGCGGATCATGTCCTGAATCGTCGTTCCCGCCGGGCGATTGAGCGAGCGCCACGGGCCGCCGTAGAAGGTTTTATCCAGATGGATGTGCATGTCGCGCATCGCCGGAAGCATCAGCTTGCCGCCCGCATCGTAGTGCGGAAGCGTGCTGTCGGCGTGGCTGTTGTTGTCGCGCAGGGCGACGATTTTGCCGTCCTGGATCTCGAGAGTTTTCAGCTCGGTGCGGGTGCTGGTCGCGACATCGCCGTCGAAGTTAAACCCGGCCTCCAGCAGCACGTTGTCGAGGTAATAGTGTTTCGCGGTGATGTTCATCGGTTTGCCCGTCTCGCAGGTTTTATTCGCTGTCTCAGCAGCATACGCGACGGAACCGGTCGCGCCAAACAGCGCGCAGGCAGTGACCATTTTGCCGCTCTGGCTGATAAACTCCCGGCGGCTTTTATTCTCTTTCATCTTATCTTCCTTATCTCTTTCTTACGCATTCACGATGTGGGTGCCGGTCTCACCGCGCAGCGCCGCAGGCAGGCAGTCTGGCGAGGTGATAATGACCCGTTTGCCGCCCTGTTGCAGGAACGCCAGGCTGGCGATAATTTTCGGCAGCATGCTGCCCGCCGGGAAATGGCCCTCTTCCATGTAGCGCGTCATTTGCGCCACGTTGACGGTGTCGAGCGCCTGCTGATTCGGCTTGCCAAAGTGAACGCACACTTTCTCCACGCCGGTGGTGATCACCAGCACGTCGGCTCGGATCTCACGCGCCAGCAGCGCGGTGGAGAGATCTTTATCAATCACCGCGTCGACGCTCTGATAATCCCCTTCTGCCGTGCGGATCACCGGAATCCCGCCGCCGCCGGCACCGATCACCACAAAGCCTTTTTGCGTCAGGGTCTTGATGGCGTCGGCTTCGACAATGCGTACCGGCTGCGGCGAGGCGACCACGCGACGGTAGCCGCGCCCGGAATCCTCAACGAAATGCCAGTCCGGATGAGCGAGCTGCAGCTCGTCGCGCTGGGCTTCGCTGAAAAAAGCGCCGATGGGTTTGGTGGGATGGGTAAAACCGGGATCGTTGAGATCGACTTCCACCTGGGTGACCACCGTCACCGCCTTTTGCTCACCGCGCGCGGCGAGGCGGTTGTTCAGCGCCTGCTGGATCAGATAGCCGATCCCGCCCTGAGTATCGGCGACGCAGTTGGCGAGCGGCGTCAGGGGCAGACCTTCGCGCTCGTGGGCGATCTCCGCGCGACGCAGATCGAGGCCGACCTGCGGGCCGTTGCCGTGGGTGAGGACGATGTCGTAGTCGGAGGCGAGCATCTCTAACACGGATTCCGCGACCGCTTTGACCGCATGCGCCTGGTGTTCAATCGACTGGCTGGCGTTGTCTTTGATAATGCTGTTGCCACCGATGGCGACGACCATGAGTTCTTTCATGTGTTTTCCTTAGCGTTGTGCGGTCTGGTGCCCTCACCCCGGCCCTCTCCCACAGGGAGAGGGAGAAACCGGTCCCCTCTCCCTGTGGGAGAGGGTTAGGGTGAGGGCATCAGGCATTATCAGGACTCTGAAACCGGCGCTGCCGCCCGCGCCACTTCGCGGCTATCCAGCACGTGTTTCACCACAAACATCCCGCTCATCATCAGGTACGCCGTCACGAACATCAGCGAACTCCCTTCGGCGAAACCGACTACCGGGGCGTGGATCACGCCGAACAGCGCCAGCAGTGCGCCCACTGCCGCGGCAATCGCTCCGCGCAGCGGTTTATTGATGATGGCGAAGATGGCGATACAACCCCAGAGCATGCTGGCGAGCGGTGCACCGTTGCCCAGATGCACCAGCCCTTCGTAGTAGATGCCTTTACTGTGCAGCACGTCGGTGCCAATCTTCGCCGCATTCGTTCCCGCCGCTGCCATCACGCTGTTCATCATGGTCAGCGCCCAATTGGCGATCCACGGGAACAGGCAGATAAAGATGACGGGCACCTCCACTTTGGGCGTTTCCCTCACCACCTGGTTGGCGGTGACCACGCCGATAAACACCAGAATCGGCACGATGGCGGTCATCGGAATGATGGCGAGCATAAACGCCCCCAGCCCGAACAGCGGCACGATGAACATGGTGACGCCCGACGCCAGGGTATAGCCGATGCTGGCGCCCATCGCTTTCCAGCCCGCGTGGCCGACGTAGACCGTTACCGGGAACGGGTTGCCCATCAGGCAGCCGAGCATGGAGGCCAGACCGTTTGCCAGCATCACTTTGCGGGTCGGGTATTCGTCCCCTGCCGCGTGGGCGCTTTCGATGTTTTCGAGGTCAAAGATGTAGTTCGCCAGACCCAGCGGGACCGCCGAGGCCAGATACGGCAGGGCGTGCGGTAAACCTTGCATGAAACTGTCAACGTGGACTGACGGCGGGTTAAAGCCGAACGAGGACATGGACGCTTTGATCGCTTCCGGGCTTTGCAGGCCGGAGATCCACGCCAGTGCGGTCCCGGCGATCAGCAGCAACAGACCGGTCGGGATGCGGGCGAAGATCGGCTTTTTACCGAACCAGTTGATGAAGATCAGCAGCAGGACGATGAAGGAGACCGTCGGCGCTTCGAACGCCTGCAGCATCGGGTTCATCGCCAGTAGCAGCAGGCCCAGACCGGACAGGCACGACAGCAGCACGGTACGCGGGATCATCTTGCGGATGGTTTCACCGAGGAACGAGCCGCCCGCCAGAATCATCGCTTCCACGAAGCACCACACCAGACCAATCTGGATGGCGAAATCCGCGTCGCCGGTCTGCTGGTAAACCGGCATCAGCACCAGGAACGTCACCGTGAAAATGGACGGGGCGCTCGGGCCGGACGGCAGCGCCGTCACATCACTGCGCCCGGTGTCGCGCTGCATCTGCAGGCCAAACCACGCGTAGCAGATGCTGGCGACCAGTACCGCCAGCCCGAAGGCTGGCGCGATGCGTCCATAAACAATCTCTTTCGGGATGCCGACGACAAAAATGAGCAGCCCCATCATGGTCAACAGGTTAGTCAGGTTATTGGTCATGAGCCCGAAATAGGCCGCCCAGTCACCTCTTTTCCACTCCAGTTTCATGCTTTTCATGAATGCTTACCTTATAAAAAGTAGCGATCGCGGAAGGTCAACAGCGCCTTTTCAAAACAGCTAAATGGCGGGTGAACGATGCCCGCCCCAATCATGCCGATCCCGGCGTCTTTGTGGGCAATGGCGGTGTTGATCACCGGCAGAATGCCGCTGGCAGCGACTCTGGTGATATCAATCGCCGTCGGGATGCCCATAAAAGAGAGCAGCGGAATGGTGACGTTCGGGTTTTCGCCGAGGGTGATTTCGCGCATCTGGCGCGAGAAGTCGATGGCTTCATCCACCGTCCCGCCCACCAGCGCCACAATCGCCGGAGCCGTCGCCATCGCAAACCCGCCGATGCCGTAGGTTTCGGTGATGGCGCTGTCGCCGATATCCAGACCGGAGTCTTCCGGCTTGTAGCCCGCAAACATCGGGCCAATCACCTGCTGCGCCGGGCCGGTAAACCACTGCCCCGGCAGGCCGGAGATGCGCAGGCCGAACTCAAAACCGTTGCGCGCCATGGTGGTGACGACGGTGCTGTACTCGATTCCGTGCGCGGCATCGAGCGCGGCTTTGCACATCGCCATCCACGTCGGGCCGGAGAAGTAGTCGCTGCTCGCCACAAACTCGAACACCTGACGCTGCTGCTCCACCGGATAACCGGCCTGAATCAGGCCCGGCGTCAGGGCCTGGATCAGCAGCGTGGTGCCCGCGTTGTTGCGGTTGTGGCACTCGTCGCCCATGTGCAGGGCCTGGGCCAGCATCAGGCGCAGATCGATTTCGCCGATGATGTTCATCGCATCGCGCAGCATCGGGCCGAGCACGTCTCGCATCCAGTTCAGACGATCGATCACGCTCTGGTCGTTAGCGCCCATGCGCAGGATCTTCGCCATCTGCTCGCTGAGGTTGGTGAACGCCCGGTTGCCGTAGGTTTTGTTCTCGACGATGTGCATGAACATCGACGCCGAGGTGACACCCGCCATCGAGCCCACGCAGTCGTGTTCGTGGCACGGCGAGAAGGTGATTTCTCCGGACGCAGCCAGACGCCCGGCGTCGTCCAGATCGCTTGCCAGCCCTTCAAACACCAGCGCGCCCGTTACCGCACCGCGCATCGCGCCGCACATGTTTTCCCACGCCACCGGCGGCCCGGCATGCAGGATGGTGGTGCGGGTCATGCCTGGCACCACG
Source organism: Lelliottia sp. EB106-05-01-XG201 (assembly GCF_058791735.1). Taxonomy (NCBI): domain Bacteria; kingdom Pseudomonadati; phylum Pseudomonadota; class Gammaproteobacteria; order Enterobacterales; family Enterobacteriaceae; genus Lelliottia; species Lelliottia sp. EB106-05-01-XG201. Next base: position 1,121,880 of record NZ_JBYTDV010000001.1, on the reverse strand, counting down.
TTAATGGCCTGGTCGAAGCCCACCAGCACCGGGTGGGACTGGATAATGCGCTCCAGCGCCTGTTGGTTGGCGGCAGCGATTTTGTCGGCGAGCGTGGAGTGCGCCAGCTGATCCAGCGCGTCGACCACCTGCAGATTGCCCTGCCCCGGCGGCGTCCAGTCGAGCTGCGTGACCGGCACGTGCTGTTTTTTCAGGTCGTCGCTAAACAGGGCGATGCCGACGTTGATGACGTTCAGCGGCTGGTTAAATAAGGTTTTCATCAGGCTTTCTCTCCTTTGCAGACAAATTCACGCGCCAGTAATCCGGTATTGGTGCTGCTGCTGGCCCAGATCACGCCCGCGTCCGTCAGCAGCTGGCACTGCTGCGACAGGGACGGGGTATCGAGATCGGTGCCGAGCACGTAGCCGAGGATCTCCAGCGGGCGGTTGTCCGCTTTCGCGATAGCCTGCGCCTCTTTGATGGCGTCGATCATTACCCCGACCGGATCCTCGTGAGAGCCGAAACCGAGCACGAAATCCATCACGATCACGCCCACTTCCGGGTCGCGCGCCTCCTGCAACAGGCGGCTGATGCGGTTGGTCGGGTCGATCATCGGGTGCGGTTTGCCGTTGGTGAAGTCGTCGTCGCCAAAGTCGAGGAAGGTGTGGGCCTGGCTGACGTTGAGATCGGCCAGACGTTTGGTCGGGTCCGGCTGAATGTTGCTGTAGACGTCGTCGAATTTTTCCAGCGCCGCGAACATCGCTTCGTCGCACAAAGTGCCGCCGCAGAACAGGCCGCGAATGTACTTTTGCTGCGGGGTCAGACGGGTGCGGACTTCTTCAATGAGCGGCCAGTTAAGCGGGTGCAGATCCAGCGACTCTTTTTTGATGCCGGTGAGCAGGACCGCTTTCAGGGCTGCCTCTTTGGTGCCGCGCGCGAACTGCAGGCCGTCTTCATCGGCGGGCGGCTCGTTGCGTCCGAGGAAACAGACGACGACCGGTTTGCGGCAGGCGCGGGCACGGGCCAGCACTTTTTCAGCCACTTTCGGCGCAGGCGGTTTCGAGATTAAGGCGATCACATGGGTGGCCTCGTCGGCTTCCAGCATTTCAATGGCGTCGAGCATCATCAGGCCGCCGATTTTTTCGCTTAAATCGCGCCCGCCGGTGCCGATCAGCTGCGAGATCCCGCCGCCGAATTCATGAATGCGCGCGCTCAGCTCCTGGCTGCCGGTGCCCGACGCGCCGACGATACCAATCGGCCCGCGACGGACCGCGTTGCCAAAGCACAGGGCCGCGCCGTTGATAATGGCGGTGCCGCAGTCCGGGCCCATCATCAGCAGGCCTTTCTCGTGGGCCAGCTGTTTGAGCGCCAGTTCGTCGTCGAGGCTGACGTTATCGGAGAAGAGCATTACGTTGAGATCGTTTTCCAGCGCCTGTCGCGCCTCGCGGGCGGCGAACAGGCCGTTGACGGAGATCACCGCCAGGTTGCTGTCGGGACGATGCGTTTTGGCGCTGGCGAGCGTGGCGAAACGGGATTCGTGCGCCCCGCCGCTCTCTTTGCGGGTAAATAACGCTTCGATGGCCGCCAGGGTTTCGTCGTCAGCGGCATCGCCTTTAATCACAATCATCAGGTCGCCGTTTTTAGCGTCCTGCAGTTCCGGCGTTAATAAGCCTAAATTTTTTAATACGCCTTTATTCATTTCGGTCGCCATCGCCACGAATGCCTGGTCCACACCGGGCAATTTATTGGCTTTGGTCGAGACCGACATCAGCGAGACCGAATCAAAATAAGTGTTCTTTTTAATAACGATTTTGGTGGGCATGTTTCCTCCCGAATGCGGGCAAAAGGGGGCCGTCATCATGATGAAGTCATGATGGTAAAGGTGAAAATTTTCAGGTCAGGCAAGCCCGGAAAGGCTTGCCGAATACATTATGCGCCGGCGGCTAACAGCAGCTCGGCAATGGCGTGATAGCCTTTTTCGCGCGCCAGTTCGAGCGGGGTTTTACCGTATTTATCGGTCATGTGCGGATTGGCGCCGTGGTCGAGGAGTAATTTCACGATCTCCTGCTGTTTCGCCCCGCCGTCGTTGAGGACGATAGCTTCCAGCAGTGGCGTCCAGCCGACAAAGTTGGTGTGGTTGACGTTGATATCCGTGTGGGTCAGCAGTTCGCGGACAATCTCCACGTGGCCTTTTTCGCTGGCAGGCGTGATGCCGACGCCGCCGAAACGCGACAAACGGTCGAGATCCGGTTTCGCGGGCAGAACAATGCGCAGCAGGGTTAAGTCGTTTGTCAGACAGCTAATTAAGAACGGGTTAAAACAGGTCTGATCCTGCTGGTCGATATCCGCCCCGGCGGAAATAAGGAATTCGACGCAAGAGTAATGCTTTTTCAGGCTGGCAGTAATAATGGCGGTTCTTTTCTGGCGGTTGGTGGCGTTGATATCCACCCCTTTTTCCAGACAGGCTTTGAGCGCATCCAGATTGCCCTGCTCTGCCGCCAGCAGAAATTCAGTAACGAGTTCATTTGCAGACATATTCAGACTCCGATGTTTTCATTTCTGATGCCCTGAGAATAGCAACAGCCCCGCGATAAAAGAATCCGCTTAAATTTCATTCATCGTAAGCCGAGACATTGTTGAATCAAAATCAACAGTCGGGTCAAAACGTGCGTGGGTGCAATGTTTTTCTTATCTTTGACGCACTTTTCACGCGCTAAACGGCTTTCTGCTTATGGCTCGACACGCCTTGACTGGCGCGGCCTGAAACAAAATAACAGAAGTGTGATAGTGCTCAAATGAGTTGTAACCGCAGTGTTAAATATTGTTCAAAACTGATTGCCGTCACGGGCGATTACAAATAGATTCAACAATACTGCCGGGACGAATAAACAAGGGCGAGCCATGAATTCTATTTTTACCGAAGAGAACCTGCTGGCCTTTACCGCTGCGGCGCGCTTCGGCAGTTTCAGCAAAGCCGCCGAGGAGCTGGGCGTGACCACGTCGGCCATCAGCTACACCATCAAACGGATGGAGACCGGGCTGGACGTGGTGCTGTTTGTGCGTAACACGCGCAGCATCGAGCTGACGGAGTCCGGGTTTTACTTTTACCGTAAAGCCACCGATCTGCTGAATGACTTTCACGCCATCAAGCGCGGGATCGATACCATTTCGCAGGGCATTGAGGCGCGGGTAAGGATTTGTATTAATCAGCTGTTATACACCCCGCGCCACACCGCCCGCTTATTACAGGTTTTAAAAAAGCAGTTTCCGACCTGCCAGATCACCGTCACCACCGAGGTGTATAACGGCGTGTGGGATTCGATTATTAATAATCAGGCCAATATTGCGATTGGCGCGCCGGATACCCTGCTCGACGGCGGCGGGATTGATTACACGGAGATCGGCGCGATTCGCTGGGTATTCGCCATTTCTCCCCAGCATCCGCTGGCATTTTCCCCTGAGCCGATCGCCGAAAGCCAGCTGCGGCTCTATCCGAACATCATGGTCGAAGACACGGCGCATACGATCAATAAAAAGGTGGGTTGGTTGCTGCACGGACAGGAGGCGATTCTGGTGCCGGACTTTAACACCAAATGTCAGTGTCAGATCCTCGGGGAAGGGATTGGTTTTTTACCGGAGCATATGGCGCGGGAGGCGGTGGAAGAAGGGTTGCTGGTGACGCGGCGGATTAATAATCCTCGCCAGGATTCCCGCATGCTGCTGGCGACGCAACATGCGGCGACCGGCCAGGTCACCCGCTGGATCAAACAGCAGTTTGGACCGCAGGGCGTACTGACCGGGATTTATAACGATTTACTATGGCGGGATTAATCGCGGGACTGCACCCAGAAGGCGTGAATAAGCCCGGGGATGTAACCCAAAAGCGTCAGCACGATATTAATGATAAACGCCCAGCCGAAGCCTTTGCCCAGCAGCACGCCCAGCGGTGGGATAAGAATTGTAAAAACGATACGCCAGAAACCCATACTTTCTCCATACTCCATACAAGCTAAAAAAGATCATTGTTAAAAAAGAGTTATTAACTCTAAGCGTAGCGAGTTTAGCCTGGCCTGCCATTTTGCCCGCGCGCTTTTACGCTCCTTTACCCTCTTTACAATCACTTAGGCTGGCGATTAAGGGGTATTCGGGCATGACAACTGTACCCGGCTTCCGACGTGGGCTAAGGTAAGACATACCAAAACGAGGAGATCATTATGTTTACAGTTGGAGATGTTGTGCAGCCACGTATGGGCGGCCCGAAATTGAAAATCGTTGAAGTCCATGAGGATCAGATTGTTGCCGTACAGGCAAGCAACGAGCAGGGAGAGAAGTTTACGCTGAAGGCAGCAGATGTGACGCTGTATAAAGAAGACGGCGATTTCGGCGTCTGCTGAAAGCTCAGGGCGGTGAGATACCGCCCTGATGTACCACTTAGATCAGGAAATCATCCAGTGATTGACCGTTTGCCAGCGCGTTCGCGATTGGCTTAGGCGTACGGCCCTGGCCGGTCCAGGTTTTTTCTTCGCCGTTGACGTCAGTAAAACGATATTTCGCTTCACGCGCCTGACGTTTTTGCGGCTGGCTGGCGCCCTTCAGAACGTCTTTGCCCAGCAAGTCTTCCGGAGAAATACCGTCTGCTTTCATCAGCTCTAACAGCGCATTAATTTTCTGCTGCTGTTCTGCCTGCTGGCTCTGCATTTCATCTTGCTCATTACGTTTTTCTTCCGTAACGATGCGGAATTTTTCCAGCATTTCTTCAAGCACATCAATTGAGAATTCACGCGCCATTGCGCGAAGGGTACGGATATTATTAAGATTTTGTAACATTGAAGACATATTACTGAAGACCTTTTATGAGTTGATTCAATGAGCAATAGTTCAATATGGTAATCCACTTTACTTTGAATATCCATTAATTTCCTCCCTGACTTTTATTGAGGATATTCAAAAATATTTATTTAATTATCGTTACCTTTATTTGCACTCCTCGCAAAATTGCATTTAGTTTATCGCCCCGTTTCTATTTCAAAACGGCGTTCGTCGTGTGATTCTTCGCCCGTCACTTCTACATTTCTGAATAATCATTCACCTAGGCGGCATAACAACACAAAAACCAATGTCAGAATAATTCACCGCAAAATGCGCTTTGGAAGCAGATTCTTCACCACAAGCTCACTTTTCATTCTGCGGGAAGGAGAGTCTGCTAAACGTGGGTTTCGTGCGCTTGAACCCTCATTGATAAAACAAACTTAACATATTGATTTTAAAAACTGTTTACAGGTGTAAAACAGAAAATGCCGAGGGTTGCAGAAAGGAACTCTGTTTAGAGCATTTTGTGGACAAAACGCCATTAAATAAAAATTAATCACTCATTGTGACTTTCAAAGCAGAGAGATACTCTATACATGCTCAAGAAAGCAACCTAAAGCACCAATCGCTGCGGGTAAAATCTCTGTTTTGTGTTTATCTCAAGGAGTTCGGACATGTTCTCACCGCAGTCTCGCCTGCGCCATGCAGTTGCAGACACTTTCGCGATGGTTGTCTACTGTTCCGTAGTGAACATGCTGATCGAGATATTCCTCTCCGGAATGTCTTTTGAGCAGTCCCTTTCTTCCAGACTGGTGGCGATCCCGGTTAACATTCTTATTGCATGGCCGTACGGTTTTTACCGCGATGCGGTGATGCGCGTGGCGCGCCGTTTTAGCCCATCTGGCTGGATGAAAAACCTGGCGGACGTGCTGGCGTATGTCACCTTCCAGTCCCCGGTGTATGTGGCGATTTTGCTGACCGTTGGCGCAGACTGGCATCAGATTGCCGCTGCCGTCAGCTCGAATATTGTGGTGTCGATGTTGATGGGTGCCGTCTACGGATACTTCCTCGACTACTGCCGCCGCCTGTTTAAAGTCAGCCAGTATCATCAGTCTCAGGCGTAACGTGCTGCGACTGGCCGCTGCCAGTCGCGTGTTTACTGCGGTTCGCCAAACAAACCTGTCAGAAATCTTTCCAGCGCCATGCGGGAGCTAAAACCATGCGGAATGCCGTAATGCTGGTGACGTTCTCCGGCTAAATAGAGCGGAAATTCCTGATAGTGATCGCAGGTTTTGATATCTGTGGCCGGCTCAGCAAACGACAAACTGCGGTCTTTCAGCGTGGGGTGAATAATCAGCGCAGTGCGTCCCATTCGGGCTTCACGGTTAACGTAAACATAATTATCGCCGCGGCGATATCCGTATGTTTTCTGTGTCACTGCATCCATGATGAAACCCGCTTTTTCAAGAACGCGCGCCACCTCATCGGGTCGTAAATACATATTTTATCCTCGTTATCTTTTCCTGCGGGCCAACCTTACAATATTCAGCATTAGCAACGCTTTCAGATAAATCCATAAAGGCTCCGATAAGTCGTGACTCGCTTCAGATATTAAAAACCTGGACTAAACTGTGTGTGAACGCAAAATTATGGAGGATCGTATGTTTAACAGACCGAACCGAAACGATATTAATGACGACGCTCAGGATATTCGTAACGATGTCAGCCAATTAGCAGACACACTGGAAGATGTTTTGAAATCCTGGGGCTCAGATGCGAAGGACGAGGCGGATGTCGCCAGGCGTAAGGCTCAGTCTCTGCTGCGTGAAACCCGCGCCCGGATGCATGGCCGCTCGCGCACCACGCAGGCCGCCTGCGATGCCATTGGCTGTGCCAATACGTTCATTCGCGAAAAACCGCTGTATGCCGTGGGGACCGTCGCCGCGGTGGGGATTTTTATCGGTGCGTTACTGACGCTGCGTAAATAGTCCTTAAAGCGTGATTCGTTGACCCTCGTTCGCTCCGGCGTTCGGGGGTTTTTATTTTTCGCTCAAAAAAACACCGCAAACCGCGTACAGCCTGCCCCTCCTCGCTGCGTTCATCATCGAGGCTAAATCAATCGTTAAATCCCATATCTTGTATGGTTGAAACTTACATCAACTACATCTAGTATTCCTTTTGACAAGACACACACAACCTGACGCGTTCATTCGCGCCGCTCCTTCATTTTAAATGGAAATACGAATCATGAGCATTACTATTTACACTCGTAACGACTGTGTTCAGTGCCACGCCACTAAACGTGCAATGGAAAGCCGCGGCGTCGAGTTTGAGATGGTGAATGTGGACTTACAGCCCGATGCGGCAGATACCCTGCGCGCACAAGGATTTCGTCAGCTTCCGGTGGTGATCGCCGGGGAAACCAGCTGGTCAGGCTTTCGCCCGGACATGATTAACCGCCTGCAAACTCAGGCCGCCAGCGCATGAGTCTGCTCGTCTACTTCTCCAGCAGCTCGGAAAACACGCTGCGCTTTATTGAGCGCGTCGGGCTGCCCGCGGTGCGTATTCCGCTCAACGAGCGCGAGCGGATTCAGGTAGACGAACCTTACATTCTGGTGGTCCCCAGCTACGGCGGCGGTGGAACGGCGGGCGCGGTGCCCCGCCAGGCGATCCGCTTTCTGAATGATCCCCATAACCGGGCGCTGATTCGCGGTGTGATCGCGGCAGGCAATCGCAACTTTGGCGATGCTTTCTGTCGCGCCGGGGATGTTATCTCGCAAAAGTGCGGCGTGCCGTATCTCTATCGTTTTGAACTGATGGGGACACAGCAGGACGTAGAGAACGTGCGTAAAGGAGTGAATGAATTTTGGCAACGACAACCGCAGAACGCGTAATGCAGGGATCGACGGATTACCATGCCCTGAACGCCATGCTGAACCTCTACGATCGCGAGGGGCATATTCAGTTTGGCAAAGACCACGAGGCGGTCGACGCCTTTTTCGCCGCCCACGTTCGGCCAAACACAGTGCAATTTGCCAGCCAGCAGGCGCGGCTCGACTACCTGGTCAACGAGGGTTATTACGAAGAACGCGTGCTGACGCGCTACGACCGCGCTTTCGTGGTGAGCCTGTTTGAACGCGCCCACGCCAGCGGTTTTCGTTTTCAGACTTTCCTCGGGGCCTGGAAGTATTACACCAGCTACACGCTCAAAACCTTCGACGGCAAACGCTATCTGGAAAGTTTTGAAGACCGCGTCTGCATGGTCGCCCTAACCCTCGCCCAGGGCGACGAGGCGCTGGCACAGCAGCTGACGGATGAGATCCTCTCCGGGCGTTTCCAGCCTGCGACGCCAACGTTCCTCAACTGCGGTAAAGCCCAGCGCGGCGAGCTGGTCTCCTGCTTCCTGCTGCGCATCGAAGACAACATGGAGTCGATTGGCCGCGCGGTGAATTCGGCGCTGCAGCTCTCCAAGCGCGGCGGCGGCGTGGCGTTTTTGCTGTCGAACCTGCGGGAATCCGGCGCGCCGATCAAGCGCATCGAGAACCAGTCGTCCGGCGTGATCCCGGTGATGAAGATGCTGGAAGATGCGTTTTCCTACGCCAACCAGCTGGGGGCGCGTCAGGGCGCGGGGGCGGTCTATCTCCACGCCCATCACCCGGACATCCTGCGTTTTCTGGATACCAAGCGCGAAAACGCCGACGAAAAAATCCGTATCAAAACTCTGTCGCTTGGCGTGGTGATCCCGGATATCACCTTCCAGCTGGCGAAAGAGAATGCCGGGATGGCCCTCTTCTCGCCGTACGATATCGAGCGCATCTACGGCAAGCCGTTCGGTGACGCGGCAATTAGCGAGCTGTACGACGAGCTGGTCGCCGACGACCGCATTCGAAAAAAATACATCAACGCCCGCGATTTCTTCCAGACCCTGGCCGAGATCCAGTTTGAGTCCGGCTATCCGTACATCATGTATGAAGATACGGTGAACCGCGCCAACCCGATTGCCGGGCGCATCAACATGAGCAACCTGTGCTCGGAGATTTTGCAGGTTAACAGCGCGTCCACTTACGACGAGAACCTGGACTACGCGGAGACTGGCAAGGATATCTCCTGCAATCTCGGCTCGCTGAATATTGCCCATACCATGGATTCGCCGGATTTTGGCCGCACCGTGGAGACAGCCATTCGCGGCCTGACGGCGGTCTCGGACATGAGCCACATCCGCAGCGTGCCGTCGATTGAAGCCGGGAATGCCGCGTCCCACGCCATCGGGCTCGGGCAGATGAACCTGCACGGCTATCTGGCGCGGGAAGGCATCGCCTACGGTAGCCCGGAGGGGCTGGATTTCACCAACCTCTATTTCTACACCATCACCTGGCACGCCCTGCATACGTCGATGATGCTGGCCCGCGAGCGCAACCAGCGTTTCGTCGGATTCGAGCAGTCGCGCTACGCCAGCGGGGAGTATTTTAATCAGTATCTGGAAAGCGACTGGCAGCCGAAAACCGACAAAGTGCGCGCGCTGTTTGCCCGCGCCGGAGTCCATCTCCCGACGCGTGAGATGTGGCAGCAACTGCGCGCCGACGTGATGCAGTACGGCATCTACAACCAGAATCTGCAGGCGGTGCCGCCGACCGGATCGATCTCCTATATCAACCACGCGACGTCGAGCATTCACCCGATCGTCTCGAAAATTGAGATCCGCAAGGAAGGCAAAACCGGGCGCGTGTACTATCCCGCGCCGTTTATGACCAACGAGAATCTGGCGCTGTATCAGGATGCCTATGAGATCGGCCCGGAGAAGATTATTGATACCTACGCCGAGGCCACGCGCCATGTGGATCAGGGGCTGTCCCTGACGCTGTTCTTCCCCGATACCGCCACCACGCGGGATATCAACCGAGCGCAGATCTACGCCTGGAAGAGAGGGATCAAAACCCTGTACTACATTCGCCTGCGTCAGCTTGCGCTGGAAGGCACCGAAATTGAAGGCTGCGTGTCCTGCGCGCTGTAAGGAGAAAGGATGAAACTGTCACGCGTCAGTGCCGTTAACTGGAACACGATCCAGGACGATAAAGATCTGGAGGTGTGGAACCGCCTGACCAGCAACTTCTGGCTGCCGGAAAAGGTGCCGCTCTCCAACGATATTCCGGCGTGGGCCACGCTCAGCCACGCCGAGCAGCAGCTGACCATCCGCGTGTTCACCGGGCTCACGCTGCTCGACACCATTCAGAATACCGTCGGCGCCCCGGCGCTGATGGCCGATTCGCTGACCCCGCACGAAGAGGCGGTGATGTCGAATATCAGCTTTATGGAGGCGGTCCACGCCCGCTCGTACAGCTCGATTTTCTCGACGCTGTGCCAGACCAAAGATGTCGATGCGGCCTATACCTGGAGCGAAGAGAGCGCCTCGCTCCAGCGCAAAGCCCAGCTGGTGCTGGAGTATTATCAGGCCGATGAGCCGCTGAAGAAGAAAATCGCCAGCGTGTTTCTGGAATCCTTCCTCTTCTATTCTGGCTTCTGGCTGCCGATGTACTGGTCGAGCCGCGGCAAACTCACCAATACCGCCGATTTGATTCGCCTGATCATCCGCGATGAAGCGGTACACGGGTATTACATCGGATATAAGTATCAGAAAGGGCTGGAGAAAATTAGCGAAGAGAAGCGCGAAGAGCTGAAAGGTTTTGCCCTCGATTTGCTGATGGATCTCTACGATAACGAGCTGCGCTACACCGAAGAGCTGTATGCGGGCACCGGCTGGGAGGAGGATGTGAAAGCCTTCCTCTGCTACAACGCCAACAAAGCGCTGATGAATCTCGGCTACGAGGCGCTATTCCCGCCGGAAATGGCGGAGGTGAACCCGGCCATTCTGGCGGCGCTCTCGCCGAATGCCGACGAAAACCACGACTTCTTCTCGGGCTCCGGGTCGTCTTACGTGATGGGTAAGGCGGTGGAGACGGAGGATGAGGACTGGGATTTTTAGCGCGGCGTTGTCCCCTCACCCTAACCCTCTCCCCAAAGGGGAGAGGGGATCGCTCGGTGCGGTCTTTTATCCCTCGCCCCTTTGGGGAGAGGGCCGGGGTGAGGGGAAAATAACGAATCTGAATTTAATATAAATTCCACTTCCTCCCCCACAAATATCCCCCATCATCTATACTGTAATTCCAGCGTCATATTCTCCTGAATTATTCCGATTCAGAAGAAATTCCCCGACCGCGCGGCAAAAATCTCAGAAAAATTCAACACCCGCTCAGCCCTTTCCTCATGGGAAATTCAGCCGTTTCGCTAACGGCAAAATTCGTGCCACAAGCGGCGCAAGGGTTGTCTCAGATTCTCAGTATGTTAGGGTATGGCCAGTTCATTATTTTTAATGGTATTCATATCGACGCAATCAAATAACGGGAATATTTCTATTGCATGGCAATTAAATTAGAAGTTAAAAATCTATATAAAGTATTTGGCGAGCATCCGCAGCGCGCGTTCAAATATATTGAAAAAGGACTTTCAAAAGAACAAATCCTGGAGAAAACAGGATTATCCCTTGGCGTTAAAGACGCCAGTCTGGCAATTGAAGAAGGCGAGATTTTCGTCATCATGGGATTATCCGGTTCGGGTAAATCGACCATGGTTCGCCTTCTCAATCGCCTGATTGAACCCACCCGCGGACAGGTGCTGATTGATGGCGAAGACATCGCCAAAATATCTGACGCCGAGCTTCGTGAGGTGCGCAGGAAAAAGATAGCGATGGTCTTTCAGTCATTCGCGCTAATGCCACATATGACGGTACTGGATAATACCGCTTTCGGTATGGAATTAGCGGGAATCCCTGCGGCGATTCGTCAGGAAAAAGCGCTGGATGCATTACGTCAGGTGGGGCTGGAAAATTATGCCCACGGCTATCCGGATGAACTTTCTGGCGGGATGCGTCAGCGCGTCGGTTTAGCCCGCGCATTAGCCATCAATCCCGATATTTTATTAATGGATGAAGCCTTCTCGGCGCTCGATCCATTAATTCGTACCGAGATGCAGGATGAGCTGGTAAAACTGCAGGCAAAACATCAGCGAACCGTGGTCTTTATTTCCCACGATCTCGATGAAGCAATGCGTATTGGCGATCGTATTGCCATTATGCAAAACGGCGAAGTGGTGCAGGTCGGTACACCGGATGAAATTCTGAATAATCCGGCCAATGATTATGTCCGCACCTTCTTCCGCGGCGTGGATATTAGCCAGGTGTTTAGCGCCAAGGATATTTCCCGTCGTGCGCTGGACGGCATTATTCGTCGCACGCCAGGTTTTGGCCCGCGTTCGGCGCTCAAACTGTTGCAGGATGAAGACCGCGAATATGGCTATGTCATTGAACGCGGGAATAAATTTGTGGGCATTGTCTCCATCGACTCTCTGAAAAAAGCGCTTAGCGAAAACCAGGGAATCGATGCGGCGTTACTCGACGCTCCGCTTGCCGTGGACGCCGAAACGCCGCTCAGCGAGTTGCTCTCTCACGTCGGCCAGGCGCCCTGCGCGGTTCCGGTTGTCGGGGAAGAACAACAATACGTCGGCATCATTTCAAAACGCATGTTGCTGCAGGCTTTAGATCGCGAGGGGGCAAACAATGGCTGATCAATCAAACCCGTGGGGAACCACAGAAGCGGCGGATAGCGCCGCACAATCGGCAGACGCGTGGGGCACTTCCGCGCCTGCGCCCGCTGACGGCGGCGGCACGGCAGACTGGCTCACCAGCGCGCCAGCTCCGGCACCGGAACATTTCAATATTATGGACCCGTTCCATAAAACCCTGATCCCGCTCGACAGCTGGGTGACCGAGGGCATCGACTGGGTGGTGACCCACTTCCGTCCGGTGTTCCAGGGCATTCGTGTCCCGGTGGATTACATCCTGAACGGCTTCCAGCAGATGATGCTCGGCATGCCCGCACCTGTCGCCATCGCCCTGTTCGCCCTGATTGCGTGGCAGTTTGGCAGCGCAGGCATGGGGATCGCCACGCTGATTTCACTGATTGTGATTGGTGCGATCGGTGCCTGGTCCCAGGCCATGATTACTCTGGCGCTGGTCCTCACCGCCCTGCTGTTCTGCGTGGTGATCGGCCTGCCGATGGGGATCTGGCTGGCGCGCAGTCCGAGGGCGGCGAAAATTATTCGGCCGTTGCTGGATGCGATGCAGACCACACCGGCGTTTGTCTATCTGGTGCCGATTGTCATGCTGTTCGGGATCGGGAACGTGCCGGGTGTGGTGGTGACCATTATCTTCGCCCTGCCGCCGATCATCCGTCTGACCATTCTGGGGATTAACCAGGTGCCGGCAGATCTGATCGAAGCCTCGCGCTCGTTCGGTGCCAGCCCGCGCCAGATGCTGTTCAAAGTGCAGCTCCCGCTGGCGATGCCGACCATTATGGCGGGCGTGAACCAGACGCTGATGCTCGCCCTGTCGATGGTGGTGATCGCCTCGATGATCGCCGTGGGCGGACTCGGCCAGATGGTTCTGCGCGGCATCGGTCGTCTCGATATGGGGCTGGCCACCGTGGGCGGCGTCGGGATCGTGATCCTCGCCATTATTCTTGACCGCCTGACTCAGGCTGTCGGTCGTGACTCACGCAGTCGCGGCAACCGCCGCTGGTACAGCACCGGCCCGGTCGGGTTGTTGACCCGTCCATTCATTAAATAAGGAACAACGATGCGACATAACATTCTTTTTGCCACAGCGTTTGCCACCCTTGTCTCCACCAGCGCGTTCGCCGCTGATCTGCCGGGCAAAGGCATGACCGTTCAACCGGTTCAGAGCACCATTTCGGAAGAGTCCTTCCAGACCCTTCTCGTCAGCCGCGCGCTGGAGAAGCTGGGCTACACGGTGAATAAGCCGAGCGAAGTGGATTACAACGTGGGTTACACCTCGATTGCCTCTGGCGATGCGACCTTTACCGCCGTCAACTGGCAGCCGCTGCATGATGATATGTATGCCGCAGCGGGCGGGAGTAAGAAGTTTTACCGCGAAGGCACCTTCGTGACCGGTGCGGCGCAGGGCTATTTAGTCGATAAGAAAACCGCCGACAAATATCACATCACCAACGTTGAGCAGCTGAAAGATCCGAAGATCGCCAAACTGTTCGACACCAACGGTGACGGCAAAGCCGACATGATGGGCTGTTCGCCGGGCTGGGGCTGTGAAGCGGTGATTAATCACCAGAACAAAGCCTTCGATCTGGAGAAGACCGTCGACGTCAGCCACGGGAACTACTCCGCAATGATGGCCGATACCATCGCCCGCTTTAAAGAAGGCAAACCAGTGATCTACTACACCTGGACGCCGTACTGGGTGAGCGATGTGCTGAAGCCGGGTAAAGATGTGGTGTGGCTGCAGGTGCCGTTCTCGTCTCTGCCAGGCGAACAGAAAGATATCGACACCAAACTGCCGAACGGCATGAACTACGGTTTCCCGGTGAACACCATGCACATCGTCGCGAACAAAGCCTGGGCTGAGAAAAACCCGGCGGCGGCGAAGCTGTTCTCGGTGATGAAACTGCCCCTGGCGGATATCAACGCGCAGAACGCGATGATGCACGAAGGCAAATCGTCTGAGGCGGATGTTCAGGGTCACGTTGACGGCTGGATCAAAGCCCACCAGCAGCAGTTCGACGGCTGGGTGAATGAGGCGCTGAGCGCGCAGAAGTAAGGTTTTCCCCTCTTCCAAAGGGAGAGGGGGATTAGGTTCCCTCTCCCCGTGGGAGAGGGTTAGGGTGAGGGCATCAGGCCGCACAATCTCACCCTCCCAACCCTAAACCGCACAAACCACCACGCAACAAATCCCCAACATTCACATTCATCCGTTATGATGGTTTCTGAAAAAATAATCACTTAACTTACGATTGTTGAACCCCATGACAAAAACATCTCAAGGGCTTAGCCCGGCACTTATTCTGCTCATGTCCGTGGCAACCGGCCTGGCGGTGGCCAGTAACTACTATGCGCAGCCCCTGCTCGACACTATCGCCCGCGCCTTTTCTCTCTCGGCCAGTTCAGCCGGATTTATTGTCACCGCCGCCCAGCTTGGCTATGCCGCGGGGCTGCTGTTCCTCGTGCCGCTGGGCGATATGTTTGAACGCCGCAGATTAATCGTCTCGATGACGCTGCTGGCTGCAGGCGGGATGTTGATCACCGCCTCCAGCCAGTCGCTGGGGATGATGATCCTCGGTACGGCGCTGACCGGGCTGTTCTCGGTGGTGGCGCAAATCCTCGTCCCGCTGGCCGCCACCCTCGCGGCTCCGGAAAAGCGCGGGAAAGTCGTCGGCACGATCATGAGCGGCCTGCTGCTGGGGATTTTGCTGGCGCGAACCGTGGCCGGACTGCTGGCGAGTCTCGGCGGCTGGCGGACGGTCTACTGGGTCGCCAGCGTGTTAATGGTGGTGATGGCCTTTGCCCTGTGGCGCGGTCTGCCAAAAGTGAAGCAGGAAAACCATCTCAACTATCCACAGCTTCTTGGCTCGGTTTTCAGCCTGTTCACCCAGGATAAACTCCTGAGAACGCGCGCCCTGCTGGGCTGTTTCACCTTTGCCAACTTCAGCATTTTGTGGACCTCGATGGCCTTCCTGCTGGCCTCACCGCCGTTCAACTATTCCGAAGGGGTGATTGGCCTGTTCGGTCTGGCGGGTGCGGCCGGTGCGCTGGGGGCTCGTCCTGCCGGGGGGCTGGCGGATAAAGGTAAATCCCATCTGACGACGTCTACCGGGCTGGTCCTGCTGCTGCTCTCGTGGGCGGCAATCTGGTACGGGCATATCTCGGTGCTGTCGCTGATTGTCGGGATACTGGTCCTCGACCTGACGGTCCAGGGCGTGCATATCACTAACCAGACGGTGATCTACCGCGTGAAACCTGAGGCGCGTAACCGCCTGACCGCCGGTTACATGACCAGCTACTTTATTGGCGGTGCAGCGGGCTCGCTGATTTCAGCTTCCGCGTGGCAGCACGCGGGCTGGACGGGGGTTTGCGTGGTGGGTACGGTTGTCGCCGCCATCAACCTGCTCATCTGGTGGCGCGGATATCACCAGCAGGAAGCCATTATCTAAGCTTTACATCGGTTTGGGGCGACTTAGGGTGTTAAGCAGCCCCACACTCTGTTAAGGTGAGCGTAATTATTTATCCCAGAAATTTTACTGTGGGTGACATATTAGATTACCGCATGAAAAGTTTAGACCTGGTGGCTTCACCACTCCCCTGCAGATCGCTGACATCTCCATCCCGTTTGAAACTTCATGCTGTTTCGCATCACCCGACCCCGTCTTTCATGGGCGTTTGCCCTTCCTTTTCTGTGCTTACCGGGTCACGGACTCACCCGGCACTTTCTGACAGTGATATCAGTTTGGCGGATATAACCGCACAAATAATTCATTTACATTATTTGTCACTGTCGTTACTATATCGACTGTAATTAATGAGGTCATACCCAAATGGATAGTTCGTTTACGCCCATTGAACAAATGCTTAAATTTCGCGCCAGTCGTTATGAGGACTTCCCTTATCAGGAAATCCTGTTAACCCGCCTGTGCATGCACATGCAGGGTAAGCTGCTGGATAACCGCAATAAGATGCTGAAAGCTCAAGGGATTAACGAGACGTTGTTTATGGCGTTGATTACCCTGGAGTCTCAGGAAGATCACAGCATTCAGCCTTCGGAGCTGAGCTGCGCACTGGGTTCGTCCCGTACCAACGCGACCCGCATCGCCGATGAGCTGGAAAAACGCGGCTGGATTGAGCGCCGTGAAAGCGACAACGACCGCCGTTGTCTGCATCTGCAGTTGACCGACAAAGGTCACGAATTCCTGCGCGGGGTGCTTCCACCTCAGCACAACTGTCTGCATCAACTTTGGTCTGCCCTGAGCACCACCGAACGCGATCAGCTCGAGCACATCACTCGCAAGCTTCTCACCCGTCTGGATCAGATGGATGAAGAAGGCGCCATTCTTGAGGCGCTGAGCTAACGCGACGACACGCTCAACCATCCAGATTTAATAAAAAAATTGATAGGCCAGCACGTCACACTGCTGGCCTTTCTGACAACAGGTCGGCTCAGCCGATGTGAAAATAAGAAGATCGTGGAGAACTACAATGAGCGCAAATGCGGAGAACACTCCCCCGCAGCAACCGGTCAACACTAAGAAAGGCAAACGCAAGAGCGCCCTTCTGCTGCTGACTTTGCTCTTTATTATTATTGCCGTGGCATATGGGATCTATTGGTTTTTAGTACTACGTCATATTGAAGAAACCGATGACGCATACGTGGCAGGGAACCAGGTTCAGATTATGGCGCAGGTGTCGGGCAGCGTGACGAAAGTCTGGGCTGACAATACCGACTTTGTGCAGAAAGGGGATGTGCTGGTCACGCTCGATCCGACCGATGCCCAGCAGGCGTTTGAAAAAGCGCAGACTCAGCTGGCCGCCAGCGTGCGTCAAACCCGCCAGTCGATGATCAACAGCAAACAGCTGCAGGCGAGCATCGACGTGCAGAAAACCGCACTGGCTCAGGCGCAGAGCGACCTCAACCGTCGCGTGCCGCTCGGCACCGCCAACCTGATTGGCCGTGAAGAGCTGCAACACGCCCGTGACGCCGTGGCCAGCGCGCAGGCGCAGCTCGACGTGGCGATTCAGCAGTACAACGCCAACCAGGCGATGATTCTGGGCACCAATCTGGAAGAACAGCCTGCCGTGAAACAGTCGGCAACCGAAGTGCGTAACGCATGGCTCGCCCTGCAGCGTACCAAGATTGTCAGCCCGATGACCGGCTATGTTTCGCGCCGCTCCGTTCAGCCTGGCGCCCAGATAAGCCCAACAACGCCGCTGATGGCGGTGGTTCCGGCCTCCAATCTGTGGGTGGATGCGAACTTCAAAGAGACGCAGCTCGCCCACATGCGTATCGGCCAGACCGCGACTATCGTCAGTGATATCTACGGCGACGACGTGAAGTACACCGGTAAAGTGGTCGGTCTGGATATGGGGACCGGCAGTGCCTTCTCCCTGCTGCCTGCGCAGAACGCCACCGGGAACTGGATCAAAGTGGTTCAGCGTCTGCCTGTGCGTATCGAACTGGATGGCAAACAGCTCACCGATCACCCGCTGCGCATCGGTCTGTCGACCCTCGTCACCGTGGATACCGCTAATCGAGACGGTCAGATGCTGGCGAACCAGGTTCGCACTCATCCGGCCTATGAAAGCAACGCCCGTGAAATCAGCCTTGATCCGGTCAACAAGCTGATTGACGACATCGTGAAAGCGAACGCCGGTTAATCCGAAGGTGAGCGGTATGCAACAGCAAAAACCGCTGGAGGGGGCGCAGCTGGTCATTATGACCATTGCGCTGTCGCTGGCGACATTCATGCAGGTGCTGGACTCCACCATCGCAAACGTGGCGATCCCGACCATCGCCGGGAACCTCGGCTCATCCCTGAGCCAGGGGACCTGGGTGATCACCTCGTTTGGGGTCGCGAATGCGATCTCCATTCCGATTACCGGCTGGCTGGCGAAGCGCGTCGGGGAAGTTCGGCTGTTCCTGTGGTCAACGGTGTTGTTCGTCATCGCCTCCTGGGCGTGTGGCATGTCCAACAGCCTGACGATGCTGATCTTCTTCCGCGTGATCCAGGGGATTGTGGCCGGGCCGTTAATCCCGCTGTCGCAAAGTCTGCTGCTGAATAACTACCCGCCCGCCAAGCGCTCTATCGCGCTGGCGCTGTGGTCGATGACGGTGATTGTCGCCCCGATTTGCGGGCCGATTCTCGGCGGGTATATCAGCGATAACTACCACTGGGGCTGGATCTTCTTCATCAACGTACCTATCGGTGCGGCGGTGGTGTTGATGACGCTGCAGTCGTTGCGCGGTCGGGAAACCAAAACCGAACAGCGGCGTATCGACGGCGTGGGGCTGGCGCTGCTGGTGCTGGGGATTGGCAGTCTGCAGATTATGCTCGACCGGGGTAAAGAGCTGGACTGGTTCGCCTCGCAGGAGATCATCGTGCTCACCGTCGTCGCGGTGGTGGCGATCAGCTTCCTGATTGTCTGGGAGCTGACGGACGATAACCCGATCGTCGATCTCTCGCTCTTTAAGTCGCGAAACTTCACCATCGGCTGCCTGTGTATCAGTCTCGCCTATATGCTCTACTTCGGCGCGATCGTTCTGCTGCCGCAGCTGTTGCAGGAGGTATACGGCTACACCGCGACCTGGGCGGGTCTGGCCTCTGCGCCAGTTGGTCTGATTCCGGTCCTGCTGTCGCCGATTATTGGTCGCTTTGCCCATAAGCTCGACATGCGTCGACTGGTGACATTCAGCTTTATTATGTATGCGGTGTGCTTCTACTGGCGTGCGTATACGTTCGAACCGGGAATGGACTTTGGCGCGTCCGCGTGGCCGCAGTTTATTCAGGGCTTTGCCGTGGCGTGCTTCTTTATGCCACTCACCACCATCACCCTGTCGGGACTTCCGCCAGAGCGAATGGCGGCGGCATCGAGTCTGTCGAACTTCACGCGTACGCTGGCGGGCTCCATCGGGACGTCCATCACTACCACGCTGTGGACTAACCGCGAGTCGTTGCACCATGCGCAGTTGACCGAATCGGTGAACGCCTTCAACCCGAATGCCCAGCAGATGTATTCCCAGCTGGAAGGCATGGGGATGACGGAGCAACAGGCGTCGGGCTGGATTGCCCAGCAGATCACCAACCAGGGGCTGATTATCTCTGCCAACGAGATTTTCTGGTTCTCCGCAGGGATATTTATCCTGCTGCTGGGGCTGATCTGGTTTGCCAAACCGCCGTTCGGCGCGGGCGGTGGTGGCGGTGGCGCGCACTAACCTGGCGCCTCGCCGGGAAAGTTGTCCGTTTCGCGACAGCTTCTGTCAGTTCTGATAAAGCAGCGCTCCTGAAATCGCTTCACGATAGTGAAAAGACAACAGGAGCGCATCATGCTGAAACATCCCGCACAAAAATATCAGCCTTATCCCCCGATCTCCCTGCCCGACCGCCGCTGGCCGGAGCAACGTATCACCCAGGCACCACGCTGGCTCTCCACCGATTTGCGCGACGGGAATCAGGCGCTGGCCGAGCCGATGGACAGCGCGCGCAAGCTGCAGTTCTGGGAGTTACTCCTCGGCTGCGGTTTTAAAGAGATCGAAGTCGCCTTCCCGTCTGCCTCGCAGACCGATTTCAATTTTGTTCGCCAGCTCATTGAAGAAAATCGTATTCCCGATGATGTCACCATTCAGGTGCTCACCCAGGCGCGGGAAGATTTGATTGTCCGCACCTTCGAATCATTGCGCGGCGCGAAACGGGCGACCATCCATCTGTACAACGCCACTGCCCCGCTGTTCCGCCGCCTGGTGTTTGGCATGGATAAAGCGCAGATTGTTGAGCTCGCCGTACGCTCAACGCGCCAGATCCGCACCTTGTGCGAGGAGAACCCCGACACGCTCTGGCAGTACGAATACTCCCCGGAAACCTTCTGTTTTACCGAACCGGAATTTGCGCTGGAGATTTGCGAAGCGGTCGCGGAGATCTGGCAGCCGTGCGCCGAGCGGCCGATGATCCTCAACCTGCCTGCCACCGTGGAAGTCAGCACGCCGAATGTTTACGCTGATCAGATTGAGTATTTTTGTCGTCACTTTAGCCGCCGGAGCGAGGTGTGTATTAGCGTTCACCCGCATAACGATCGCGGCACGGGCGTCGCCAGCGCGGAGCTGGCGGTGATGGCGGGAGCCGATCGTGTGGAAGGTTGCCTGTTCGGTAACGGCGAGCGCACGGGGAATGTCTGTCTGGTGACGCTGGCGATGAATTTGTACAGCCAGGGCGTGAGCCCCGGTCTGGATTTCAGCAACATGACGCAGGTGGTTGAGGTGGTGGAGAGCTGCAATCAACTGCCTGTTCACCCGCGCCATCCGTGGGCGGGCAGTCTGGCGTATACCGCCTTTTCCGGCTCCCATCAGGATGCGATTAAAAAAGGCTTTGATGCTCGTCAACCGGACGAGCGCTGGGAGATGCCCTATCTGCCCGTCGATCCGCAGGATATCGGCTGCTCCTACGAGGCGGTGATCCGGGTGAACAGCCAGTCGGGGAAAAGCGGCAGCGCGTGGCTGATCGAGCAAAACCACGGGCTCAAACTGCCCCGCGCCCTGCAGCAGGATTTCAGCCAGCACGTGCAGCAGGAGACCGACAGCCACGGCAAAGAGATGACGCAAAACGCCCTGTGGCAGCTGTTCCGCGCGCGTTACGGCCTGGTGGCGACGCCGCATTTTGCCCTGCAAAGTTACCGGAGCGAGAGCCAGCAGGACGGCCAGCAGCGCCTGACCGCGACTGTCGCCGTCGAGGGCGGTACGCGTCAGCTTGAGGGTCAGGGGAATGGTCTGTTATCGGCGGCGGCCAGCGGAATCAGCCGCTGGCTGAACACGCCGTTTGTGATTAAGGATTATCACGAGCACTCGCTGGGGGCGCGCAGCGACAGCCGCTCGGTGGCGTACATTCGCTGTCTGTTCCAGGACGGCAGCAGCCGCTGGGGTGTCGGGATTGATAACGACGTAGCGCGCGCCTCGCTTCAGGCGTTGCTCAACGCCGTCGGCTAAGCGTTCCTGAAATAGTCGCTGGGTGAGATTCCCATCACCCGGCGAAACATCGCCGTAAACGCGCTGTGGCTGCCGTAACCCAGATCGAGCGCCACGCGCAGAACCGGTTGGCCCTGTGCCAGCCGAACCAGCGCCTCCAGCAGGCGCGCCCGCCGCGTCCATTCTCCGAAACTTAATCCGGTTTGCTGCTGAAAATGGCGGTTCAGGGTGCGCTCGCTCATGCTGGTGAGGCTGGCGGCCTGCGCGCTGCTCCAGTGATTTTCCGGCTCACTGCGGATCTGCTGACACAGCTGGCGCAGTACGTCCGTTTCCGGTTCAGGCAAGCAGAATGGCAGTACCGGCATCAGGCGGATCTCATCGAGGATCAGCTCATAGATGCGCTCATGGCGACTGCCGGGGGAATAAGATTCGGGGAGATCGAAGGCGCTGACGATCAGTTCGCGCAGTAAGGGGGAGATCTGGACGATCTGGCATGACGCGGGCAGATCGGCACGCGCCAGGGGATCGATAAACAGCGTTCGTGCCGCAACGTTGCCGGTGATGCGTATCGCGTGCGGCGTCCCGGCGGGCAGCCAGACGCCGCGTCCGGGTGGCACGACCCAACATCCGGCCGCCGTATCAACGCGCACCACGCCGCTCAGGCTGTGCAACAGCTGGGCGCAGTCGTGCTGGTGCCAGGGCTCGCAGTCGCCATTTTGATAGTCATGGGCGAAAGGAACCAGCGGGCGATGGGCAAAGGAGAACGTTGAGGTTGTGGTCATAGGGTTTCGCAGGAGGGCGGCGTGGGTGCCGGGTGGCGGCTTCGCCTTACCCGGCCTACGGGACCAGCGTGTTTTTGTAGGCCCGGTAAGCGCAGCGCCACCGGGCATGGCTGGCACCCTGCTAGATGTGCAGTTCCTGCAGCGTTTCTTTCGGCAGCGCCAGCTCTTCGTTGCTGTTCACGCGAACGTCACGATCGATGATGTGACGCGCGATCTCCTGTGCCTCTTCCAGAGAGTGCATCTGATAAGTGCCGCACTGGTAGATGTTCAGCTCAGGGATCTGGTTCTGCTCTTTCACTTTCAGCACGTCGGCCATCGCCGCTTTCCAGGCATCCGCCACGCGCGTTTCATCTGGCTGACCAATCAGGCTCATGTAGAAACCGGTACGGCAGCCCATCGGGGAGATATCGATGATTTCCACGCCGTTACCGTTCAGGTGATCGCGCATGAAACCGGCGAACAGGTGCTCCAGGGTGTGAATACCTTTTTCTGGCATCACTTCTTTGTTCGGCACGCAGAAACGCAGGTCGAATACGGTGATTGTGTCGCCGTGCGGGGTATGCATGGTCTTCGCAACACGGACAGCAGGTGCTTCCATACGGGTGTGGTCGACTGTGAAGCTATCTAATAACGGCATACGTCACCTCCGATAGTGATTATTTTTAAAATAAAATGAACTCTTTGTTTCCCTGCGCGTCTGAGTATATGAAAGACGCGCATTTGTTATCATCATCCCTGATTTCAGAGATGTATATTTTGGCCACAGCGATGTGGCCATTTCTTTTCTGTCAGGCGTTCTTCGCCAGAAACTCATCAAACGATTCGGTATCCGCAGCTTCCACTTCACGCTGACGCACCACTGATGCCTCGCGCTCTGCCACGAAATCCTCTTCGCTTAAGACTTCCAGCGGCTCCTGCTGCAGCATGTCGCGATACTGCGCGGCAAGCGAACGGCCGGTTCCACCGATACCTTGATCAATCATAGAACGCAGAATGCGCGCTGAGAACGTCAGCTCCGGGTTATCAAAAGATTCGACCAGCTGATCGCACACCTTCTGATACTCCTCGCCGCCGTACACGCTGTCCATCGTCTGCGCCACACGTTTGAGATCGCGGAACAGATCTTTGCCGACTTTCGCCAGCGGGAACTGCGCCGTTTCACAACCGATGCCGAGCGTCAGGCCAGGCTTGCGCCCTTCCAGAATCACACGATTCCAGTTGGTGCGCGTACAAAGCAGTTCGTCAGAACTCATCTCTGGCGCATCCGCCAGCACACACCAGACCATAAACAGGTCGAGGAAACGCACCTGCTGCTCGTCGACGCCAATTGGCGAGAACGGGTTAATATCCAGCGAGCGTACTTCAATGTACTCAATGCCGCCGCGCTCCAGCGCATCCGACGGCGCTTCGCCGCTGCGCGTCACGCGTTTCGGGCGGATCGGCGCATACAGCTCGTTTTCAATCTGCAGCACGTTGCTGTTGATCTGCAGGCGCTTGCCGTCTTTTTCGAGGCCGATTTTCTCGTACTCTTCCGACGGCGTTTTGATCGCTCGCTTCAAGCCTGCCACATATTCGTGCAATTCGTTAAACGTAATTCCGAGATTGCTTTGCGACTTATTGGTATAACCGAGGTCGCTCAGGCGCAGAGAGGTGGCGTACGGCAGGTAATACATGCCGCAATCGGTCTTCTCAAACGGCAGCGTGGTCGGTTTGCCCTGCAGGAACGAGGAGCAAATCGCAGGCGAAGCACCAAACAGGTACGGGATCACCCAGCCAAAACGGTAGTAGTTGCGGATCAGACGGAAATAGCCCGCCGAGATCGACTCTTTATCCGTTTCGCCGCACTTCGCCTGCCAGAATGCCATCGGCAGCGAGAAGTTGTAGTGCACGCCGGAGATGGTCTGCATCAGCGCGCCGTAGCGGTTTTTCAGCCCTTCGCGATAGAGCGTTTTCAGGCGACCAATGTTCGAGGTGCCGTATTGCGCCAGCTCAATGTCCTGCCCCTGCTCAATGTAGCAAGGCATGCTCAGCGGCCACATGCGCTCATCGCCCAGTTGACGGGCGGTAAAGCGGTGCACGTCGCGCATCAGCGTCAGCATGTGGTCAATATCGCCGTCGACGGGCGTAATGAACTCAAGCAGCGCTTCGGCAAAATCGGTTGTGATCCATTTATGTGTCAGCGCAGAACCTAACGCTTCAGGATGGCCTGTGGTTGCCAGGCTGCCATCTTCGTTTACGCGCAGTGTTTCGCGCTCAAGCCCACGCTGAATGCCCTTCAGAGCCTGAGGGTGTTTTTCCAGCCAGGCCAGCGCCTGTGATACGTCCGGGATCAAATTGACCTCCCGCCTGTCAAAATAAGAGTTATCCAGCATAAATTGTAATGGTTGACGATTGAAGGTCGCTTTTTCATTCCACCAATTAGTGCCACCACGTCATGCCCTGCAGTGTTACGAGTGCCACGAGGACATAGCGCAACGCCTTGCCAAGGCATAAAAAAAAGAGCACCGGTCCCCAGGAGATGCGCATCCATCCCGCCAGCAGACACAGCAAATCGCCTATAACAGGCATCCAGCTTAGTAACAGCGTGACAGCACCATAGCGTTTAAGCCAGCCTGCTGCCTTTTCCTGCCAGCGTGATTTTTCACGCAGCGGAAAGAAACGCCCAAGAATAACGTTAGTCAGCCCTCCAAGGCTATTACCCATTGTTGCTATTACTACCAGCAACCAGGGCTGACTGACGCCAGATAACAGCATCGCGACCAGCACCACTTCCGAGTTACCCGGTAAAAGTGTGGCACTTAAAAAACTGCTGGCAAATAAAGAAGCAAGTGACAGCAGGTCACTCACAGCAGGCGAACATCCACAGCATCCATTCCGGCAGCCTGTGCGGCCTGAATGCCAAAGTCGGCATCTTCAAACACCACGCACTTATTCGCCGGGACGCCCATCAGCTGTGCGCAAAGCAGAAAGGTGTCCGGTGCAGGTTTGTGGTTTTGAACATGATCGGCAGCGACAACCGCAGAGAAATAGTGGCGCAGACCCAGATGATTGAGCAGCGCTTCGGCCACCGCGCTTTCACTGCCCGTACCGACGGACATCGGGCGACGACCGTGCCACGCTTTGACCACCTCAATCAGCGGTAAAGGGGTTACGGTGTCTAACAGCATGGCTTTGACAGCGTCGGTTTTTTCACGGGCAAGCAGATGGGGATCGAGATCGGCGTGGTTCAGTTCAATCACCGCCTGAGCGATTCGCCAGGTGGGTGAGCCATTGAGCGCGACCATGGCCTGTAAGTCGAACGTCATGCCATAACGACCAAGAACATCATTCCAGGCTTTACGATGTGTGGGTTCGGTGTCCAGGATGGTGCCATCCATGTCGAAGATCAGACCGTCATACTGTGCGTACATCGTGCTCTCGCCAAACGATTAACAAGATATTACTTTATCGTAAACGAGGATTTTTGTCGCTGATTCTGGTTGTAATACAAAGAGGATGATGGGTAATTGAACTATGGGGGAATACTAAGAAGAGATGGTGCATCCGGGAGGATTATTCGGCTGCGCCTCGCCCTACGGGCCGTTGCTGAAGCAACGTTATCCTCCCTGGTGCTCGCGATTATCTCGCAGACCTTGAAACAACAGTATTACTGTTATCTCGGAGAATATGGTGCATCCGGGAGGATTCGAACCTCCGACCGCTCGGTTCGTAGCCGAGTACTCTATCCAGCTGAGCTACGGATGCATCAGGGTACTGCTATTGACATAGTAAATGGTGCATCCGGGAGGATTCGAACCTCCGACCGCTCGGTTCGTAGCCGAGTACTCTATCCAGCTGAGCTACGGATGCATCGGGATTTACTATTTTACTGCTTGATACGTCATATCACTTCGAAAGCAATACGAGGTAATAGATGGTGCATCCGGGAGGATTCGAACCTCCGACCGCTCGGTTCGTAGCCGAGTACTCTATCCAGCTGAGCTACGGATGCATCAGGGGGTACTGCTTTTACTGCTGATTCAATGTCACTCAACAAGCCGCAACACTGAGAATGATGGTGCATCCGGGAGGATTCGAACCTCCGACCGCTCGGTTCGTAGCCGAGTACTCTATCCAGCTGAGCTACGGATGCAAAATGGCGGTGAGGCGGGGATTCGAACCCCGGATGCAGCTTTTGACCGCATACTCCCTTAGCAGGGGAGCGCCTTCAGCCTCTCGGCCACCTCACCACACAACGCCTCTTTCGAGTGCTTCGAGTAACTCGTTAAGAGCTTCTCGTCGCTGCGTGGCGCATATATTACTTTCTGGGACTTATAAGTCAAACAATTTTCCACAAGCTTTTATCGTTTGCACAAATCACACTCAATTCGCATGTAAAAGCTGCAAAGAGGGTGTTTTATAAACGGATTTTGCGGGCATCAGCACAGAAATCCTCAGGCTAAATTGCGGACTTTGGGCGAGATAAGGTCTGGAGAGTGACAAAAAACAGAAGGAATGAAATCGAACGGTAACTTTATGCAGGAAGAATATCGAGAGGGTTGCGTCTCGCCGGGCGGCGAGACGCGATAATATCAGTAACTGGACTGCTGGGATTTTTCAGCCTGGATACGCTGGTAGATCTCTTCACGATGGACAGAGACTTCTTTAGGGGCGTTCACACCAATACGTACCTGGTTACCCTTCACCCCTAAAACTGTCACGGTGACCTCATCCCCAATCATGAGGGTCTCACCAACTCGACGAGTCAGAATCAGCATTCTTTGCTCCTTGAAAGATTAAAAGAGTCGGGTCTCTTGTATCCCGGCATTATCCATCATATAACGCCAAAAAGTAAGCGATGACAAACACGTAATGTGTAAGCAGTCACGGCATCACATTCTGTTAAACGTAAGTTTAGCCGATATACACAAACTCAACCTGACTTTATCGTTAGCGATAGCGTAGTGATAAGAACGCCATAACCCTGAAGTTATGGCGTCTGTTTACGCTTTGTAATTATTACAGTTTAGCGCTTACCCAGCTTTCAACGCTGGCCAATGCTGCTGGAAGTGCTGCCACGTCCGTACCACCGGCTTGCGCCATGTCTGGACGACCACCACCTTTGCCGCCCACCTGCTGGGCGACCATGCCAATCAATTCCCCTGCTTTCACGCGATCCGTCACATCCTTAGAGACGCCCGCAATCAGAGAAACCTTACCTTCTGCCGCTGTCGCCAGGACGATAACCGTGGAACCGAGCTGGTTCTTAAGATCATCAACCATGGTGCGAAGCATCTTAGGCTCAACGCCTGCCAGTTCGCTGACCAGCAGTTTAACACCTTTAATTTCAACCGCTTTGCTGGAGAGGTTTGCACTCTCCTGCACCGCAGCCTGCTCTTTCAGCTGCTGCAGCTCTTTTTCCAGCTGACGGGTACGTTCCAGCGCGCTACGCACTTTCTCGCCCAGGTTGTGGCTGTCGCCCTTCAGCAGCTGCGCAATGTCGTGCAGCTGATCGCTTTCTGCGTGCAGACTCGCCATCGCACCTTCGCCGGTTACGGCTTCGATACGACGCACACCCGCCGCAGTACCTGATTCAGACAGGATACGGAACAGGCCGATATCACCCGTACGCGAGGCGTGAGTACCGCCGCACAGTTCGGTAGAGAAATCACCCATGCTCAGCACGCGAACGCGCTCGTCGTATTTCTCGCCGAACAGCGCCATCGCCCCTTTCGCTTTCGCTGCTTCCAGATCCATGATGTGGGTCTCGATAGGCAGGTTACGACGAATCTGAGCGTTGACCATGTCTTCCACCGCGCGGATTTCAGACGGTTTCATCGCTTCGAAATGGGAGAAGTCAAAGCGCAGCACTTTGTCATTGACCAGAGAACCTTTCTGAGCAACGTGTGTACCCAGTACATCGCGCAGAGCGGCGTGCATCAGGTGCGTGGCAGAGTGGTTCAGACGAATGCGCGCGCGGCGAGCTTCATCCACTTCAGCTTTTACGCCAGCGCCGACTTTCAGGGAGCCTGAAGCCAGTTTGCCGACGTGACCAATTGCCTGGCCGTATTTCTGAGTATCGGTGACGGTAAAGGCAAAGTCGTTACCTTTCAGTGCGCCTTTATCGCCCACCTGGCCGCCCGATTCCGCGTAGAACGGCGTTTTGTCCAGAACCACAACCGCTTCCTGGCCTGCGCTGATGCTGTCCACGGCTTTGCCGTCAACAAACAGCGCGGTCACTTTGCCGGTCAGTTCCAGATGATCGTAACCCTGGAATTCAGACGCGCTGTCAACGCGGATCATCGCGTTGTAGTCTGCGCCGAAACCGCTGGATTCACGCGCACGGCGGCGCTGCTCTTCCATTGCGGCTTCAAAGCCTGCTTCGTCAACTTTAATGTTGCGCTCACGGCACACGTCCGCGGTCAGGTCGACCGGGAAGCCGTAGGTGTCGTACAGACGGAATGCGGTGTCACCATCCAGCGTATCGCCGGTCAGCTTAGACAGCTCTTCGTCGAGCAGAGCCAGACCGCGCTCAAGGGTACGCGCAAACTGCTCTTCTTCGGTTTTCAGAACCTGTTCAACCTGCGCCTGCTGGCGTTTCAGTTCGTCGCCCGCTGCGCCCATGACGCCAACCAGTGGCCCCACCAGCTTATAGAAGAAGGTGTCTTTCGCGCCCAGCATGTTGCCGTGACGGATCGCACGACGAATGATACGACGCAGCACGTAGCCACGGTTCTCATTCGATGGGATAACACCGTCGGCAATCAGGAACGCACAAGAACGAATATGGTCCGCGATAACGCGCAGGGATTTGTTGCTCAGATCGGTCGCACCGGTCACTTCCGCCACGGATTTGATCAGGGTGCTGAACAGATCGATGTCGTAGTTGGAGTTAACATGCTGCAGAACAGCCGCGATACGCTCCAGACCCATACCGGTATCGACAGACGGCTTCGGCAGCGGTTCCATGGTGCCGTCAATCTGACGGTTGAACTGCATGAAGACGATGTTCCAGATCTCAATGTAGCGATCGCCGTCCTCTTCTGCGGTTCCCGGAGGGCCGCCCCAGATGTGGTCGCCGTGATCGTAGAAGATCTCGGTACACGGACCACAAGGACCGGTGTCACCCATCTGCCAGAAGTTGTCAGACGCGTAAGGCGCGCCTTTGTTGTCGCCGATGCGAATAATGCGCTCACGCGGGATACCGACTTCTTTTTCCCAGATTTCGTAAGCTTCATCATCGGTTTCGTAGACAGTTACCCACAGACGCTCTTTCGGCAGGTTGAACCAGTTTTCACCGGTCAGCAGTTCCCACGCGTATTGAATGGCGTCGTGTTTGAAGTAGTCGCCGAAGCTGAAGTTGCCCAGCATCTCGAAGAAAGTATGGTGACGTGCGGTGTAGCCGACGTTTTCCAGATCGTTGTGTTTACCGCCCGCACGCACGCAACGCTGTGACGTTGTGGCGCGGGAATAATTACGCTTGTCGAGACCAAGGAAAACATCCTTGAACTGGTTCATCCCGGCGTTGGTAAACAGAAGAGTCGGGTCATTGTTCGGTACCAGGGAGCTGCTGGCAACAACCTGGTGTCCCTTACTATGGAAAAAGTCGAGAAACGCCTGACGGATCTCAGCGGTGCTCTTGCTCATAATTATCCTGAAATCAAGCTAACGAAATGTCGCAGCCAGCCTGTCTCTGTTGATGCCCGGACGGACTGACTACTGGAAAAAGTGGGAATAAGATAAGTTTTCTTGCAAGGGAAGTAAAATCCCGCATGCGCTCAATCGGCAAAATTACGCCATATATCCTGAATATCTTCCATCAGGAAGCCGCGGTACAACAAAAATCGCTGGATTTTGACTTTTTCTGAAAATTCGCGCGAAAGGGGTTCACCGTACTTGCGCACGGCCTGCTCGCGGGCCTGTTCACACCAGTCAATGTCGCATTCACGCATCGCCTGTTCGGTGGCCTCACGAGGGATACCTTTTTGGTTGAGTTCCTGACGGATCCTGGCCGGACCGTAGCCCTTGCGGCTGCGGCTGGCGATAAAGCGGGTGACAAAACGACTGTCATCGAGATAGCGATATTCGTAGCACCAGGCGACAACGCGGTCGTAATCTTCCACTGTTGCGTCGATCGCTTCCGGTCCGTTTTTCCCCATCACGGGTGCCGCGAGTTTACGCCGTAGCTCCTGTTCGCTGTGGTCACGCACCGCCAGAATGCGCACTGCGCGATCCAGTAAACGCGCGTAGGCAGGGCGACGCGGGGTGTTTTCGCTCATAACAAACCTGCTGTTTTACAAATGCAAAAAGGGCCGCAATCGCAGCCCTTGTTTTTAGAAGAAGTGGTTAGAAATCTTCTTTGGTTTCTTCAACGTCAGCACTGTCGACAACGAAGTCAGGCTTAGAGTCCTGATTATTGAGAAGCAGTTCGCGCACTTTCTTCTCAATTTCTTTCGCTGCTGCCGGGTTTTCTTTCAGCCAGGAGATAGCATTCGCTTTACCCTGACCGATTTTGTCGCCGTTGTAGCTGTACCAGGCACCCGCTTTTTCAATCAGCTTCTCTTTCACGCCCAGGTCAACCAGCTCGCCGAAGAAGTTGATGCCTTCGCCGTAGAGGATCTGGAACTCAGCCTGCTTGAACGGTGCGGCGATTTTGTTCTTCACCACCTTCACGCGGGTTTCGCTACCGATGACGTTATCGCCCTCTTTCACCGCGCCGATGCGACGGATATCCAGACGAACAGAAGCGTAGAACTTCAGCGCGTTACCACCGGTGGTGGTTTCTGGGTTACCGAACATCACACCAATCTTCATACGGATCTGGTTGATGAAAATCAGAAGAGTATTAGATTGTTTCAGGTTACCGGCCAGCTTACGCATCGCCTGGCTCATCATACGTGCCGCGAGGCCCATGTGAGAGTCACCGATTTCGCCTTCGATTTCCGCTTTTGGCGTCAGCGCCGCAACGGAGTCGACAACCAGCACATCGACTGCACCTGAACGCGCCAGGGCGTCACAGATTTCCAGCGCCTGCTCACCGGTATCCGGCTGAGAACAGAGCAGGTTGTCGATATCAACACCCAGTTTACGGGCATAGACCGGGTCCAGCGCGTGCTCGGCGTCGATGAACGCACAGGTTTTACCTTCGCGCTGTGCGGCGGCAATCACCTGCAGCGTCAGGGTTGTTTTACCCGAAGATTCCGGCCCGTAGATTTCTACGATACGGCCCATTGGCAGGCCGCCCGCGCCCAGTGCGATATCCAGAGAAAGCGAACCGGTGGAGATAGTTTCCACGTCCATGGAACGGTCTTCACCCAGGCGCATGATGGAGCCTTTACCAAATTGCTTTTCAATCTGGCCGAGTGCTGCCGCCAACGCTTTCTGTTTGTTTTCGTCGATAGCCATTATTACTCCTGTCATGCCGGGGAACTGCGCCGGATAGTGAATTCTGTTCTGTTGGTGCAATTATACTGTATGGTCATACAGTATCAAGTGTTTTGTAGAAATTGTTGCCAGAGCGTTTTTAACGCGTATTCCGTCGCCTGTCGGCGCACGCTTTCGCGGTCACCGCTGAAGCATTCGCGGAAGGTGACGCCCTGCCCCTGCGAGGTCGCAAAACCAAACCAGACGGTGCCAACCGGTTTCACATCGCTGCCGCCATCCGGCCCGGCGATGCCGCTGATGGAGATCGCGTAATCCGCACGCGCGGCTTTGAGCGCGCCTATCGCCATCTCCACCACGACCGGTTCGCTCACCGCGCCGTGCTGTTCGAGCGTCGATTCACGCACGCCAATCATCTGGGCTTTGGCTTCGTTACTGTAGGTGACAAAACTGCGTTCGAACCAGGCGGAGCTCCCCGCGATGTCCGTAATCACTTTTGCCACCCAGCCGCCGGTGCAGGATTCTGCCGTCGTTAAGGTCGCGCCGCGCTGCTTCAACGCCAGCCCGACAACTTCGCTCAGCTGCATCAATTCATGGTCAGTCATCATCGCTTCAGGCTCCTGAAAAACATGCAGCACAAGATAGCACTTTCTCATGGGATATGGGGATGAGGTTCCGGTTTTACGAGGAGGCTTCAGAAAAAAGCCGACGCGGTCGCATCGGCTTTGAAAAGCGGATTACTTCATGCTGTCGGCGAGGGTATTCACGTTGTGGCGAAAGGCGTTCACGTAGGTGTCCGCCGCGCCGCCTTTGGCGGAGAGCGCTTCAGGATAGAGTTCCCCGCCCGGCTGCGCGCCCGTCGCACTGGCAATTTGCTTCACCAGACGCGGATCGAGCTGGTTTTCCATAAACCAGGTTTTAACGCCGTCGGCCTTAATCTGATTGATGATCTCAGCCACCTGTGCGGCGCTGGCCTCGCTCTCGGATGACAGCCCTTGTGGTGCCATAAAGGTCACGCCGTAGGCGCGGCTGAAATAGCCGAAAGCGTCATGGCTGGTGAGCACTTTACGTTTCTCCTGCGGGATAGCACTAAAGCGCGATTTCGCCCAGCTGTCGAGCTGTGTCAGCTGCGCAATGTAAGGTTTACCTGTAGCCTCCAGCGCCGCTTTTTCTTGCGGGTCAGCCTTGACCAGACCCGCCAGAATATTTTGCGCGTATAACGCCCCATTGGCGGCGCTGTTCCAGGCGTGCGGATCGGTCACGGTTTTGCCGTCTTCCTCCAGGGTATGTGTTTTGACCCCGGCTGATGCGACGACCAGCGTGCCTTTAAAGCCCGAGGCTTTCACCAGACGATCCAGCCACCCTTCCAGCCCGAGTCCGTTGACCACCACCACATCTGCCTTGCTTAACGCGGCGCTGTCTTTCGGCGATGGCTCAAAGGTATGCGGATCGCCGTCCGGTCCCACCAGCGTGGTGACCTTCACATGATCGCCGCCCACTTCCTGGGTGATGTCTCCCAAAATCGAAAAACTGGTCACCACGTTCAGCGTTTTTGCCAGCGCGCCGTGAGACATCAGCCCCAGCGCGAGCGCCATCATTATTCCTGTCTTCTTCATCTTTTCCCCTTGCGTTAAAAAAGCGCGCGCAGCCTGCTGCGCGAGCCACATAAAACCGAAATAAAGAACCATGCGCTTGCGGTCAGCACGATGGAGGGCCCGGCAGGCAAGCTCGCCGCCCACGACAGGCTCAATCCGAGCCAGGCGCAGAACACGCCGCTGACGCCCGCCATCAGCAGCAGTCCCGGCAGAGTACGCATCCAGCAGCGTGCGGCCACGGCGGGGAGCATCATCAGCCCTACCGCCATCAGCGTGCCGAGCACCTGGAATCCGGCGACCAGGTTCAGCACCAGCAATGCCAGGAACAAACCGTGCAACAGCGCGGGAAGCCGTCGGGAATTAACCTGCAGCCAAGCGGTATCAAAAGCCTCCGTGACCAGCCCCCGGTAAAACAGCGCCAGCAGCATTAAGGTCAGGCCGCAGACGCCCGCCACGAACAGCGCCGCATCGTTATCCACCGCCAGAATCGAGCCAAAAAGCAGATGGAGCAGATCGACGTTCGACCCGCGCAGGGAAACCAGCGTGACGCCGAGTGCCAGCGAGCCCAGATACAGCCCGGCAAAGCTGGCGTCCTCTTTCAGGGGCGTGCGTCGACTGACCAGGCCTGCCACCAGCGCCACGACGATCCCGGCGATGAACCCGCCAAGACTCATCGCCAGTAAAGACATTCCGCTGACCAGATACCCCACCGCCACGCCCGGTAAAATGGCGTGCGACAGCGCATCGCCCATCAGACTCATGCGCCGGAGCAGTAAGAAAACGCCAAGCATCGTAGTGCTGACGGAGAGCGCCAGGCACACCACCAGCGCGCGGCGCATAAAGCCGTATTCGATGAACGGCTGGAAGAAAATATGCCAGATCATGCGACTCTCACCCGCTCAGTGCCCCAATGAGGCGTCGCCGTATCGAGGCGCAACGTCTGCGGGAAATGGCGCGACACGCGTTCGCTGTCGTGTAATACCGCCAGCACCGTCTGCCCGCTCAGATACATGTCCAGCATCAGCTCCATCAGCACGTTACAGGTCGCTTCATCGACGCCGGTAAAAGGCTCGTCCAGCATCACCAGCGGCGCGTTCTGCACCAGTACGCGGGCGAAAAGCATGCGCTGAAACTGACCGCCCGAGAGTTCGTCGATGGTGGAATTTGCAAGATCCTCAAGACCGACGCGTTCAAGCGCTTCGGCGATCCTGAGCCGGGTTTCGCGGCGATACGCCTTCAGCAGGGAGATTTTCGGCCAGCAGCCCATGCTCACCACGTCCTGTACGGTCAGCGGGAACTGCGCTTCCAGGGAGTGACGCTGCGCCAGCCAGCCGATCGTCGGGCGTTTTTCGCGCCAGCGGAATCCCCCGCTGACCGGCGGAATAAATCCCGCCAGGGTTTTGAGCAGCGTCGATTTGCCACAGCCGTTGGCCCCGACAATCGCCGTCATGCTGCCGCGCTCGATGACGCCGTTGAGCGCCTGAGTCACCGGCTGGCGGTCGTATCCCGCCACCAGGTTTTGCAGTTCAATCATGGAAGAACCACCGCCCAGCGCACCGCCAGGCCAATGAGCACAATCAGAATGGCCGCCAGCCACAGCCGGTTGAGCGCGGAAAGAGAAAAGAGAGACATCGTTGCATCGCCAATAAATGTTATAACATAACAATAATCAAATGCGATGCGGATGTAAACGCGAGTCAAAAAGAGGGAGTGTGGCGAAATGTTTCTGTGCGGAGAAGTATATTGCCCGGTGGCGCTTCGCTTACCGGGCCTACAAAACCGTCGTAGGCCGGGTAAGGCGTAGCCGCCACCCGGCAATCTCAAAGCAAACTACTGACTAAACGGCGACGTCCCCGGAACGCGTGCCAGCGAGACCGCCTGACCGAGCTGCCACACGGCCATCGCGTAGTGCGTGCTGTGGTTGTAGCGGGTGATGGTGTAGAAGTTTGGCAGACCGTACCAGTACTGATAGCCGGTACCGATATCCAGACGCAGCAGGCTGGCCGTCTGATGATTACCCAGCGATTGCATCGGCGTTAAACCTGCCGCCGCCAGCTGCGACACGCTGTAGTTGGTTTTGAAGCCATTCTCCAGCCCTGGCGCCTGGCCGTTCGCCTGCACCGCCACCGGATCGCCCTTCACCCAGCCGTGCGCTTTGAAGTAGTTCGCCACGCTGCCGATGGCATCCACCGGATCCCACAGGTTGATGTGCCCGTCGCCGTTAAAGTCGACCGCATACTCTTTATAGGAGGACGGCATAAACTGGCCGTAGCCCATCGCGCCTGCAAAGGAGCCTTTCAGATCGAGCGGATCGTCCTGCTCGTCGCGCGCCATCAGCAGGAAGGTTTCCAGCTCAGACTGGAAGTATTCCGCACGACGCGGATAGTTAAAGGAGAGCGTCGCCAGCGCATCAAGAATGCGGGTTTTGCCCATCACGCGGCCCCAGCGGGTTTCGACGCCGATAATCCCGACGATAATTTCCGGCGGCACGCCGTACACCTGCCACGCGCGCGTCAGGGCATCTTCATACTGATTCCAGAACGCCACGCCGTTTTGCACGTTGTCCGGGGTGATAAACTGTTTGCGATAGCGCAGCCACGCGCCGTTTGGCCCGGTCGGCACCTGCGCCGTCGGAGCCTGGCGATCCATCAAACGCAGCACGTAGTCCAGACGCTTCGCCTGAGACAGAATCTCGTGCAGCTGCTGTTTGTTGAACCCATGTTTGTTCACCATCTTATCGATGAACTGCTCGGCGGCCGCGTTGTTCGCGAAATCCCCGCCCATCTGCATCATGTTGTGCTGCGGCTCGAGGAGAAAACCACCCGATGGGGTGCCCGCCGTCTGTTGAACTTCCTCTGTTTTCGGTTTGCTGCTACAGGCAGCAAGCATAATCAGCGCGGGTAGGAGCGCTGCGTAACGACGCTTGACCATGAGACATCCATTTAAACGAATTCGATAAGTGGCAAGTATGGTAAAGCATCCTCAATGCCTCAAGGAAGCGGTTCTGCGACCCTTCGCAAAACTTTTGTCATTCCTTAAGATTCTGACCTTTCGAATGCACTATCATGGGCGCTGCCCTTCTGTTTGTTCCGCGCAGACAGGAAGAGAAAGGAACGCTAACCGGAGAGAAAGATGAGTGATTTTCTGCTAAACACAGGCCGTCAGACGTTAATGCTGGAGCTTCAGGAAGCCAGCCGACTGCCGGAAAGGCTGGGCGAGGATTTTGTCCGCGCGGCCAATACCATCATCCATTGCGAAGGCAAAGTGATTGTCGCAGGCATCGGGAAGTCCGGCCATATCGGCAAGAAAATTGCCGCCACCCTCGCCAGCACCGGCACCCCCGCCTTCTTTGTCCATCCGGCCGAAGCGCTGCATGGCGATCTGGGGATGATTGAAAGCCGCGACGTGATGCTGTTTATCTCCTACTCCGGCTCGGCGAAAGAGCTCGATTTAA
Organism: Lelliottia sp. EB106-05-01-XG201; assembly: GCF_058791735.1. NCBI lineage: Bacteria > Pseudomonadati > Pseudomonadota > Gammaproteobacteria > Enterobacterales > Enterobacteriaceae > Lelliottia > Lelliottia sp. EB106-05-01-XG201. Next base: position 1,085,319 of record NZ_JBYTDV010000001.1, on the reverse strand, counting down.
TCATTCCGCGCCTGCAGGAAAAATCGGTCGCCCTGCTGGCGATGACCGGAAAATCACGCTCACCGCTGGCGCTGGCCGCCAAAGCCACGCTGGATATTTCTGTGGAACGCGAAGCCTGCCCGATGCATCTCGCCCCGACCTCCAGCACCGTCAACACCCTGATGATGGGCGATGCGCTGGCGATGGCGGTAATGCAGGCGCGCGGCTTTAACGAAGAAGATTTTGCCCGCTCGCATCCGGCGGGTGCGCTGGGCGCGCGGTTGCTGAATAAAGTGCATCATCTGATGCGCACCGACGACGCCATCCCGCAGGTGAAACTCACCACCAGCGTGATGGACGCGATGCTCGAACTGAGCCGCACCGGCCTGGGGTTAGTCGCCGTGTGCGATGAGAACGGGCTGGTCAAAGGGGTCTTTACCGACGGCGACCTGCGTCGCTGGCTGGTCGGCGGCGGCAAACTGGAAGCCATCGTCAGCGATGCCATGACCACCGGCGGCCTGACGCTCAACGCCGAAAGCCGCGCCATCGAAGCCAAAGAGATCCTGATGAAGCGCAAAATCACCGCCGCGCCGGTGGTGGACGACAGCGGCAAGCTGTGCGGGGCGATCAACCTGCAGGATTTCTATCAGGCCGGAATTATCTAACCCTTCAGCCCAAGACGTTTCGCCAGCCGATGCAGGTTGGCGACGTCTGTCTCTAACGCCCGGGCGCTGGCCGCCCAGCTGCGATTATTCTGCTCCAGCGCGCGGGTGATCATCTGACGCTGGAAAGCTTCCGTCGCCTCACGCAGGTTTTCAGCGGTTATCGCGGGCGCGTCCGCCACCGCGACAGGCACCGCCTCGTCATGCAGGGCAAAATGCCGGGCGTGGATCACCACTTCATCCCCGGCCCGCGCCGCGCGCGCCAGCACCACCGCACGGTGGATGGCATGTTCCAGCTCGCGCACATTCCCCGGCCAGCCGTAGCTCAGGAGATGGCGGCGCGCGCCGGGGCTGAGCACCACGCGGGAGAGTCCCATTTTTAGCCGACACTGCTCGCAAAAATAGCCCGCCAGCAGGACCACATCTTCACCGCGCTCGCGCAGCGGCGGAACCGAAAGCGGAAACACGCTTAAGCGATGGAACAGATCGGCGCGGAAATTCCCGGCCAGCACCTCTTCGCGCAGATCGCGGTTCGTCGCCGCCAGTACACGCACGTCCACACGCAGGCTGCGGTCATCGCCGACGCGCTGAATATCGCCGTACTGCAACACGCGCAGCAGCTTGGCCTGCAGTGCCAGCGACAGCTCACCGATTTCATCGAGGAACAGCGTGCCGTTATCGGCCATCTCGAACTTGCCGCTGCGGTTGCTGATCGCCCCGGTAAACGCCCCTTTCACGTGGCCAAACAGTTCGCTCTCCGCCACGCTCTCCGGCAGCGCGGCGCAGTTCAGATAGACCAGCGGATTGACCGCCCGCGGCGAGCCTTCGTGAATCGCCTTCGCCACCAGCTCTTTCCCGGTGCCGGTTTCCCCGCTGATTAAAACGTTCAAATCGGACGCCGCCACGATATCGATCTCTTTTTTCAACTGCATCATGCCCGCCGACAGGCCGATCATCTCCGTGTGCGCCACCTGCTCAAACGCCGCCGGGCTGCCCGGCAAAATGTTCTGGCTCTCCAGCTGTTCAATCAGCAGCGCGTTGTTCAGCGCTCCGGCGGCCAGAGCGGCAATCAGGCGTAACTCTTCGTCGCTAAAAGAATCGAACTGATCGGGCTGAAGCCCGTCGAGGGTCAGGGCACCAATCAGGTTTTGCCCGGCGAACAGCGGCAGGCCGATGCAGGCGTGGACTTTCAGACTCTCCTGACCAGGAATTAAACCGTCGTAGGGATCGGGCAGATCGCTGTCCGCCGGGAAACGCACCACGTCGCCCGCGCGGGCAATGGTTTCGAGACGTGGATGGCCTTCAAGCGTAAAGCGCCGTCCCAGTACGTCCTGCGCCAGCCCGTCGATCGCCAGCGGAATGAACTGCCGCCCTTCGTAGCGCAGCAGCGCCGAGGCGTCGCAATCCAGCACGTGGCGCAGGGTGGAGATCAGCCGCTGGAAGCGGTCCTGATGGCCGATACCGGTCTGTAATTCAATGGCGATCTTCGCCAGCACCTCTACGGAAAAGCTCATTTGCGCCTCGCGGTCATTTTGACAATGCATACTGTCATATTGACGATAAATCGCATAGTCATATCGACTACCTCTTGCGAGTGATTTTTTATAAAACCATTTTAAATTAATAACTTAAAAAACTGGCACGTAACTTGATATAGCCAAATCATCTTATTGAACAACACCGTCTTAATTTGAGGTTGCTATGTCTATTCTGGTTAAAAATAACATTCATTGGGTTGGCCAACGTGACTGGGAAGTGCGTGATTTTCACGGGACCGAATACAAAACGCTGCGCGGCAGCAGCTATAACAGCTATCTGATCCGTGAAGGCAAAAACGTGCTGATCGATACCGTCGATCACAAATTCAGCCGCGAGTTCGTGCAAAACCTGCGCAGCGAAATCGATCTGAATGACATTGATTACATCGTGATTAACCATGCGGAAGAGGACCACGCGGGTGCGCTGACCGAGCTGATGTCTTATATTCCGCACACGCCAATCTACTGCACCACCAACGCCATCGATTCGATTAACGGCCACCATCACCACCCGGAATGGAATTTCCACACCGTCAAAACCGGCGATGCGCTGGACATTGGTAACGGCAAGCAGCTGATCTTCGTCGAAACCCCGATGCTGCACTGGCCCGACAGCATGATGACCTACATGACCGGCGACGCGGTGCTGTTCAGTAACGACGCCTTCGGTCAGCACTACTGCGACGAACGCCTGTTTAACGACGAAGTGGATCAGACCGAGCTATTCGAGCAGTGCCAGCGCTACTACGCCAATATCCTGACCCCGTTCAGCCGCCTGGTGACGCCAAAAATCACCGAAATCCTCGGCTTCAATCTGCCGGTCGATATGATTGCGACCTCGCACGGCGTGGTCTGGCGCGAAAACCCAACGCAAATCGTGGAGCTGTATCTGAAATGGGCGGCGGATTATCAGGAAGATCGTATCACCCTGTTCTACGACACCATGTCCAACAACACCCGCATGATGGCGGACGCCATTGCCCAGGGCATCAACGAAGTCGACCCGAACGTGGCGGTGAAAATCTTCAACGTGGCGCGCAGCGATAAGAATGAAATCCTGACCAACGTCTTCCGCTCGAAAGGCGTGCTGGTCGGCACCTCCACCATGAATAACGTGATGATGCCGAAAATCGCCGGTCTGGTCGAAGAGATGACCGGCCTGCGTTTTCGCAACAAACGCGCCAGCGCCTTTGGCTCCCACGGCTGGAGCGGCGGCGCAGTGGACCGTCTCTCTACCCGTCTTCAGGATGCCGGTTTCGAAATGTCGATGAGCCTGAAAGCGAAGTGGCGTCCGGACATCGACGCGCTGGAAATTTGCCGTCAGCACGGCCGCGATATCGCACGTCAGTGGGCGCTCGCTCCGCTGCCGGAATCGGCCCCAAAAGCACCTGAACAGAAAGACGATTGCGCCTGCGCTGCGGCGGCGGCCTCCGATCTCGGCCCTTGCATGCAGTGCAGCGTCTGCCAGTGGATTTACGATCCTGCTCTCGGCGAGCCTTTGCAGGATGTCGCCCCAGGCACTCCGTGGCGCGACGTGCCGGACAACTTCCTGTGCCCGGAATGTTCCCTCGGTAAAGACGTCTTCGACGAACTGGCAACGGAGGCAAAATGAGCCACGGCATTGTGATCGTCGGCTCGGGCTTTGCCGCCCGCCAGCTGGTGAAAAATATTCGTAAACAGGACGCGAACGTCCCGCTGACGCTGATTGCCGCCGACAGCATGGACGAGTACAACAAACCTGATTTGAGCCATGTCATCAGCCAGAATCAGCGCGCCGACGACCTCACCCGCCAGACGGCAGGCGAGTTCGCCGAACAGTTTAACCTGCACCTGTTCCCGCATACCCGGGTGACGGACATCGACGCCAGCGCCCGTGTGGTGAAGAGCAAAGACCAGCAGTGGCAGTACGACAAACTGGTGCTGGCGACAGGCGCGTCTGCCTTTGTGCCTCCCGTTCAAGGTCGCGAATTGATGCTGACGCTGAACAGCCAGCAGGAGTATCAGGCCTGTGAAACCCAGCTTTGTGACGCGCAGCGAGTGATGATTGTCGGCGGCGGCCTGATTGGCACCGAACTGGCGATGGATTTTTGCCGCGCCGGGAAAGCGGTCACTCTGGTCGATCACGCGGCCAGCATTCTGTCGGCCCTGATGCCAGCGGAAGTAAGCAGTCGCTTACAGCACCGGCTGACGGAGATGGGTGTGCACGGGCTTCTGAAATCTCAGCTCCAGAGCCTGACGAAAACCGATAATGGTATTCGCGTCACGCTGGACGGCAACCGCAGCGTTGAGGTGGACGTGGTCATCGCCGCAACGGGTCTGCGCCCGGAAACGGCGCTGGCGCAGCGAGCCGGAGCGGACATTCACCGCGGTGTGAAGGTAGACAGCTATCTGCAAACGTCGCAGCCCGACATTTATGCCCTCGGCGACTGCGCGGAAATCAACGGCCAGGTCCTGCCGTTCCTGCAGCCGATTCAGTTAAGCGCGATGTATCTGGCGAAAAATTTGTTGGGAGCAGGCGCACCGCTGAAACTGCCCGCGATGCTGGTGAAAGTCAAAACGCCGGAACTGCCCCTGCATCTCGCGGGAGAGGCGCAGCGCCAGGATCTCAACTGGCACATGGCGATTGAACCACAGGGGATGGTCGCAAAAGGCATTGATAACACCGGCCAGCTGCGCGCCTTTGTGGTTAGCGAAGATCGGATGAAGGAGGCTTTCGCTCTGCTGAAGTCGCTGCCCGTTTAACCCTTAGCCCTCTGCCACGTTTACTTAACCTTAGGATTTTATTCTCCGCTACCCCGTTTTTACGGGGTATTTTTTTGCGCATTCTATTCACAAGGTAAATACAAAGAAGATAAATCATCGCCATCAGTCCCTTTTTTATTATTTATATGAATACATAGAACGAAAGAAATGAATATATAAATGCGTGTTATTCACCCCCTCGAACCATATATATTTTATAATTTTGATAAATTGATTATCAGGCGTAATTTAATTGAAATAGATAATAAAAAGCAATTTATGTTTAGATTATTTTTTTAAATAGTGATTAGCCCCTTCAGGCAGCCCCAGCGCGTCATACCCGCGCCAGCGATAGTTGAGCATCGAGAGACACCAACAGATAATAAACAAACCGATAACAATAAACCCGGCATCACCGAGATTATTATTAATGGCGCCCACCGCGTCCCAAATACCGCCGCTTAATGCAAATTTATCCATTAAAAGGCCCAGCGCTTCCAGTCCGCCAATAAATAACGCCACCACCACCGACGTGCCGGTGATGGTCATATTGTAATAAAGCTTGCGCTGCGGTTTATTGAATGCCCAGCCGTAGGCGCCAATCATCAGTAAATTATCGAGGGTATCCACCAGTGCCATCCCGCTGGCAAACAGGGCCGGGAAAATCATAATCGACCACACCGACATGCCGTTCGAGGCGCTGGCGGCCGAAATACCCAGCACGCCGATTTCGGTGGCGGTATCAAACCCGAGGCCAAACAGAAAACCGACCAGATACATTTGCCAGCTTTTGCTTACCAGGCGGAACGTCGCACCAAACAGCCAGCTCATCACCCCGCCCTGCGTGACGGGTTCGGCATCGACCGTCTGACCTTTTTTCAGCGCCTGAAAGCTGCGCCAGACGCCGCGCAAAATCACCATATTCACCAGCGCCATCGCCAGTAAAAAGGTGGCGGAAACGGCGGTGCCGATCAGGCTGCCGGTCTCGTGAAACCAGCTCATGTTCTTTTGAAACGCCGTCGCCGTGGCGGCAATCGCTACCGAGGCCAGCACCACGATGGTCGAGTGCCCGAGCGAAAACCACGCCCCCACGCCGGACGGGCGCTTACCCTGCTGCATCAGCTTGCGCGTTACCGTATCAATCGCGGCGATATGATCGGCGTCGACCGCGTGGCGCAGGCCGTAGCACCACGCCAGCAGGCTCGCCGCCATCAGCGTGGTACTCCCGCTGAAGGTGTGCCAGGCCCAGCCCCAGGCGAGCAGATTAGCCGCCAGCAAAATCAGTAGCAGCGGTTCGTTGTAAAGGCGTCGAAGCATGTCAGTTCCTGTGTGCGAGCGTTCGGGCAGCAGCCACCGCCGCCTGTCCGAACGAAATCGCCCCGTCGCCCGCGGGCAATTGCCCAGGGAAAAGGAGCGTAAAGTCAGAGAGATAATATTGCAGACGCGCGCGCAGCAGCCGGTTGTGCAGCACGCCGCCGCTGAAGCAGAGCGTCGAAATACCCAGGCGTCTGGCGTGATGGACCATCAGGTCTGCCAGCCCTTGCGCCAGCGCGTCATGGAAAGCCCACGCGCGTTCGGCGGGCGTCGCCTGCCAGTCGAGCCACTGACGCCAGAATGTAGGCATATCTTCCACCGCCAGCGTGACCGGATGATTAACTCCGGAACAGGTCGCCGCGAGGGCTTCAAGCTGACAGGCAGCTTCGCCTTCGTAGCTTTGCCTGTCGGGCGCAATGCCAAGCGCACAGGCCACGGCGTCAAACAGTCGTCCGCAGGAAGAAGCCAGCGGGGCGTTAATCCCCCGCGCCACCGCCGTCGCCAGCAGGGGCCAGCTGTGTGCCTGCACGGCGTGCGTTTCAGGTCGAGCCTGCCAGTCCGGGACAAACGCCAGACACTGCGCCAGCAGATTGCGCCAGGGTTCGATCGCCGCCAGGTCACCGCCCGGCAGCGCCACGGCAGGCAGCCCGCCAAGGTGTTCGCACTCAAGGTAATTCACCCGCAGGCACTCGCCGCCCCACAGCGCACCGTTCTCGCCCATCCCGATCCCGTCGAGCGTCAGGGCAATCACATCGCCGCCGTTGCGCGGCCAGCCGTTTTCGGCCAGACACGCCGCCGCGTGAGCATGGTGATGCAGTACCGTCTCTTTCGGCAGCGCCAGCGCTTCGGCCCACTGCGCAGAACGGTAGCCCGGATGAGCATCACACACCACGCGTTCCGGCTGGAAATCATACATTTGCTGAATAACCGCCAGCGCCCCACGCCACTGGCGTTCGACGCCGTCGTCACTCAGATCGCCAAAATGCTGACTCAGCACCGCCTGCCCGCCGCGCACCAGACAAAAGGTGTTTTTCATCTCCGCGCCGAGGCACAGCATCGGTGGAATGCCTTCAAACCCTTCGGGCAGCGCAATGGCGTCAGGAACGAAACCGCGCGCGCGGCGCAGCATCGCGCCCTGCGCGTCCATCACCGAATCATCCATGCGCTGCAGGATGTCGCGGTTATGCAGCAGGAATCCGTCGGCGAGTTCGCCCAGTTCCTCCAGCGCCTGTGCGTTGCTAATGGCAGGCGGCTTACCGCTCAGATTGCCGGAGGTCATCACCAGCGGGCAGGCGCAGTCGTCCATCAGCAGATGTTGCAGCGGGTTGGAGGCCAGCATCACGCCAATGCACTCGAGATCCGGCGCGATATTGTGCGGCAGACCGGGCAACGCGTTTTTCGCCATCAGCACAATGGGCGCGGCGGGAGAAAGTAAACGCTCCCTGACGGAGGCGGGCAGTCCATCGGCGTGAGGGAGCATCACCGCCAGCGGTTTCGTCGGACGATGTTTTCGCTCGCGCAGGCGCGCCACCGCCAGTTCATTATTTGCGTCGCACGCCAGATGAAAACCGCCGAGGCCTTTGATCGCCACGATTGCGCCGCTTTTCAGCATCGCAACAGCAGCCGCTAAGGCGTCATCACGTATGAGACGAGTGTCACCGGCGCGCCACTCCAGCTCCGGCCCGCAGTCCGGGCACGCCACCGGCTGGGCGTGAAAACGGCGGTCCGCCGGATTGCGGTATTCACGATCGCACGGCGCACACAGCGGAAAAGCGGCCATCGCCGTATCAGGCCGGTCGTAGGGCATGGCGCGAATGATGGTAAAACGCGGGCCGCAGTGGGTGCAGTTGATGAAGGGATAGCGATAGCGGCGCTCGCGCGGATCGCGCATTTCAGCGAGACACGCCGGGCAGGTCGCGGCATCCGGGACAATTTGCGTCGCCATCGCCCCGCCCGCGCTGTGGCGAATGGTGAATTCGGCAGGTATCTGCGGCCAGACAAACGGCTGTGCTTCTACGCTGTCGATACGCGCCAGCGGTGGGCAGTCGAGCAACAGCCTTTGTTGAAACGCCGTCGCCTCGTCTGCCAGGCGCACCAGCACGCCTTCGCCATCGTTACAGACGTCACCGCGAAGACCGAGCTGATTCGCCAGCTGCCAGACAAAGGGGCGGAAACCCACCCCCTGCACTTTGCCGCGCACCCGCAACTGCACGCCGTTACGGCACATAATGATTAAAACAGCATGGATGACGAAGTGTCGAACGCCGCGCGGCGGCGCTTCTCGGCGCTCATCTGTTCCAGCTTGTTGCGATCGACGCAGACCAGGGCGTGCGTCGGGCAGGCTTCAATGCACGCCGGGCCGCTTTCGCGGTGGTTACACAGGTCGCATTTGTTGGCTTCGGCTTTATCGGCCCGCACGCTCAGGCCCGCGCCGCTGTTGCGCACAACCGGACGCACCACCACTTCCATCGCGCCATACGGACAGGCCACCACGCAGGTTTTACACCCGATGCAGCGCTGCTGCATGACCTGCACAAAACCGTTTTCACGGCTGATGGCACCGTTAGGACAGACGTTGGCGCAGGGCGCGTCTTCGCACTGGCGGCAAATCGCCGCCGTTGAGATATTCACGCCCTTGATGACATGAATACGCGGCAGGAAAGATTCCGGGGTCAGAGAGGCGCAATCCTGCTGCGCCTGATGGGACACAACGCACGCCACTTCACAGGTACGACAGCCAATACATTTACTGGCATCCGCCATAATAAAACGGTTCATCTGCTTCTCCAGCATTAAGTTATGCGGCAAAACATACATAAAACGTGCCACATTTTAATACCCTGATTTCACTGAACTTAATCAGCGACTCCTGATGTCATCGACACGAGTGACGATGACATCTGTCGACGTCAGACGGGAATATGAGTGGCAACCGAATCACGCAGGATCAGCTCGCCGGGGAAGGCCTGCTGATAGTTGAACTCACCGCCATCGAGCATAAAAATCAGGCGGCTGATGGTCTCTTTGATCATCTCCGTCACCGGAATGCGCACGCTGGAAAGCGACGGCACAATGTACGGCGCGATAGCTACGTCATCAAACCCAACCACCGACACCTCGCCCGGCGTGGCGATCCCGCTGTCATGCAGCTGTTTCAGCGCGCCGATCGCCATATCGTCATTGCTGGCGACCAGTGCGGTAAATTTCGCGTTGCGTTCAAGCAGCGTGGCAACGCCCGCCGCCCCGCTCTCCGGGGTCCATTTCCCCTCGACCTGCAATTCGTCGCGCAGGGGAATGTAGTGCTGTAACAGCGCCTCTTTGTAGCCGGAAAGACGTTCGATACCGGTCGGGGAATCCAGCGAACCGGTGATAAAGGCGATATCCCGATGGCCCATCGCAATCAGCTGCGACACCGCGTCCTGGCACGAGGCCTTATGATCGGACCACACGCAGTGGCTGCTGTTTTTGCGCAGGCGACGGTTCAGTACCATGATCGGCTGCTCCTGCTTTTCAATAATCTCATCCATCTCATCGACGCTTAAAAAGCGCGGATAGATGATGATCGCATCGCAGCGCATGTCGAGCAGATACTGGATCGCCTCGCGCTCTTCGTCGGCGCTGTGCTTCCCGTCCGCCAGAATCAGCTGGCGGCCTTTTTCTTCCGTCATGCGCGCCGCGTGGAATAGCAGTTCGCTGAAATAGACGCCGTGATACAGGGTGTTGGTGACCACCAGCCCCAGGGTTTGCGTCCGTTTGGTGGCGAGGTTTCGCGCCAGTAAATTCGGGCGGTAGCCGCTCTCTTCAATCGCCTGAAAAACCCGGTCTTTTGTCTCCTGGCTCACGTAGCCATTGCCCGAAAGCACCCGAGAAACCGTGGCCTTCGACACCCCTGCCCGCTTCGCCACTTCCAGCATCGTGGTCATCTGAATATTCCGTCTAAAACTGATGCGCCGAAGTGTACTGCACCGCGCGAAAATTGTCGCAGCGCGTATCTCACGCTTTTGAATGCTCAAAGTGATCGCTATCACGAATGTAAAAAATGCATAAATAACCATCTTGTTTCATACAAAGAAACTCATCATGATTTTGTGGAACCGGTTTCCTACACGTTCTCACAATTACAACAGGATCACTTCCGATGGCCAAAAATTATGCCGCGCTGGCGAAAGACGTTGTCAGCGCGCTCGGCGGCAAAGACAACATCGTCGCCGTCACCCACTGTATGACGCGCCTGCGCTTTGTGCTGCAGGACGAAAGCGCCATCGACAGCGCGACCCTCAAAAGCATCAGCGGCGTGCTCGGCGTGGTGCGCAACGACAATCAGTGCCAGGTGATTATCGGCAACACGGTTTCTCAGGCGTACCGCGAAGTGGTGAATCTGCTGCCTGCCGGAATGCGTCCTGCTGAGCCGCAAGGCCCGCAAAAACTGACCCTGCGCCGCATCGGCGCCGGGATCCTCGACGCGCTGATCGGCACCATGTCCCCGCTGATCCCGGCGATCATCGGCGGTTCGATGGTGAAGCTGCTGGCAATGATCCTCGAAATGACCGGCGTGCTGACCAAAGGCGCACCGACGCTCACCATTCTGACGGTTATCGGCGACGGCGCGTTCTTCTTCCTGCCGCTGATGGTGGCCGCCTCTGCCGCCGTCAAATTCAAAACCAACATGTCGCTGGCGATTGCCATCGCGGGCGTGCTGGTCCATCCGAGCTTTATCGAGCTGATGGCGAAAGCCGCCCAGGGCGAGCACGTGGAGTTCGCCTTTATCCCGGTCACCGCCGTGAAATACACCTACACGGTGATCCCGGCGCTGGTGATGACCTGGTGCCTGTCGTACATCGAACGCTGGGTGGACAAGATCACCCCGGCGGTGACCAAAAACTTCCTTAAGCCGATGCTGATCGTGCTGATCGCCGCCCCGCTGGCCATCCTGTTAATTGGTCCTGTTGGCATCTGGATTGGCACCGCGATTTCCGCGCTGGTTTACACCGTGCACGATTATCTCGGCTGGCTGTCCGTCGCCATCATGGGCGCGCTCTGGCCGCTGCTGGTGATGACCGGGATGCACCGCGTCTTTACGCCCACCATCATCCAGACTATCGCCGAAACCGGCAAAGAAGGGATGGTCATGCCGTCGGAAATCGGCGCGAACCTGTCGCTCGGCGGTTCTTCGCTGGCGGTGGCGTGGAAAACCAAAAACCCGGAGCTGCGCCAGACGGCGCTCGCGGCGGCGGCATCCGCCATCATGGCGGGGATTTCTGAACCGGCCCTGTATGGCGTGGCGATTCGCCTGAAACGCCCACTGATTGCGAGCCTGATCAGCGGCTTTATCTGCGGCGCGATCGCCGGTATGGCGGGACTTGCCAGCCACTCCATGGCGGCACCGGGCCTGTTTACCAGCGTCCAGTTCTTCGATCCGGCGAACCCGATGACCATCGTCTGGGTGTTTGGGGTGATGGCCCTGGCCGTGGTGCTCTCCTTTGTTCTGACCCTGATCCTCGGCTTTGAGGATATCCCGGTCGAAGACGAGGCCGAGAAAGCCCGCGCCCTGCAAACCGCACCGGTTCCGGCACACGAGGCGCGAGCCTGATGAATAGCGAGGTCAACATGTCTGTTTTTCCAGAAGGATTTTTATGGGGTGGTGCACTGGCCGCCAACCAGAGTGAAGGCGCTTATCGCGAGGGCGGCAAAGGGCTGACCACCGTCGATATGATCCCCCACGGCGCGAACCGGATGGCGGTGAAAGTCGGGAAGGAAAAACGTTTTACGCTTCGCGACGACGAGTTTTACCCCAGCCACGAGGCGATTGATTTTTACCATCGCTACAAAGAAGACATCGCCCTGATGGCGGAGATGGGCTTTACGGTGTTACGCACTTCCATCGCCTGGAGCCGTCTCTATCCGAACGGCGACGAGCCGCTGCCGAATCAGGACGGCATCGCCTTTTACCGTGCGGTGTTTGAAGAGTGCAAAAAGTACAACATCGAGCCGTTAGTGACCCTGTGCCACTTCGATGTGCCGATGCACCTGGTCACCGAATACGGCTCCTGGCGCAACCGCAAAATGGTCGATTTCTTCGCCCGCTATGCGCGCACCTGCTTTGAGGAGTTCAACGGCCTGGTGAAATACTGGCTGACCTTCAACGAGATCAACATCATGCTGCACAGCCCGTTCTCAGGCGCGGGGCTGGTGTTTGAAGAGGGCGAAAACGAAGACCAGGTGAAATACCAGGCTGCGCACCACGAGCTGGTGGCGAGCGCGCTGGCGACCAAAATCGCCCACGAGGTGAACCCGGAAAACCAGGTCGGCTGCATGCTGGCGGGCGGGAATTTCTATCCTTACTCCTGCAAGCCGGAAGATGTGTGGACGGCGCTGGAAAAAGACCGCGAGAACCTGTTCTTTATCGACGTGCAGGCGCGCGGCAGCTATCCGGCCTACTCGGCGCGCGTGTTCCGCGACAAAGGGGTGACGATTGTTAAAGACCCGGCTGACGACCAGATCCTTAAACATACCGTCGATTTTGTTTCGTTCAGCTATTACGCGTCACGCTGCGCCTCGGCGGAGATGAACGCCAACAACACCAGCGCGGCCAACATTGTTAAATCCCTGCGCAACCCGCACATCGAAGTGAGCGAATGGGGCTGGGGCATCGACCCCCTGGGCCTGCGCATCACCATGAACATGATGTACGACCGCTACCAGAAACCGCTGTTCCTGGTGGAAAACGGCCTCGGTGCGAAAGACGAGATCGACGCGAATGGTGAGATCCACGACGACTATCGCATCAGCTATCTGCGCGAACACATCCGCGCGATGGGCGATGCGATTGAAGACGGCGTCCCGCTGATGGGGTACACCACCTGGGGCTGTATCGATCTGGTGGCGGCATCCACCGGGGAGATGAGCAAGCGCTACGGGTTTGTGTATGTCGACCGCGACGACGCGGGCAACGGCACGCTGGACCGGAAACGCAAAAAATCGTTCTGGTGGTATAAGAAGGTGATTGCGAGTAACGGGGCGGATTTAGGGTAGTCAGTTTTTGTAGGCCGGGTAAGGCGAAGCCGCCACCCGGCGGAAACAGCGCTGCGGCCTGAAATTGCCCGGTGGCGCTGCGCTTACCGGGCCTACAAAACGACAAAACCCTCTTTAGACCAGGCAACAACGGCTCAGAGCCGCTCAAATCCCCCATCCCCTTCCCACCCCGCCAGCCGGGAATAGACCACCTCTACGGCCGCTTTAATCGCTGGCGTCATCGGGTAATAAAACCCGACAATATCCGGCTGAATACCCAAAAACAGCACCTCGCCCACGTCGTCTTTAATCTGATCGACCAGATAGTTAAGCGGCATATTGTGGGTGGTCATCATGAACATCTCCGCGATATCGTCCGGGTCGATCAGGCGGATTTCGCCGGGGTTTAGCCCCATGTCCGTCGCATCGACAATCAGCAGACGGTCCGGGTGCAGCTCGCGCAGGGCGACCACGTCGTTTTCCGGCGCGCTGCCGCCGTCGATCACCCGCCAGTTGCCCTGCGGGTTTGCGAAGCACATTTCCGCCAGCAGCGGACCTGCGCCGTCATCGCCCATCATGCTATTGCCGACACACAGTAAAACGTCAGTCACGTAATCTCCTCACCATCAGGTAGATGGCGCTCTCCTGATGAATATCATGCAGCATGCTGAGCAGCGTTTTGCTCCACGCCTGCTGGGCGGGGGTTTGCACCACCAGCGCCGCGTCAAAGGCGTTCGCCAGCATGGCGATATGGTTGCTGTCGATGACGATCTCGCCATACTTCGGCACGCCTTCCATTTTACGCCGCGCCGTACTGCCCGCCTCCAGCGTACCGATCCACGCCAGATACTCTTGCCACGGGCAGCTCAACGCCGCCTCTAAACAGTCGATCACGCCAAGGTGGTGGCCAATCGCCAGGCTGTAATAGACCACCTGCTGGGCCGCATCCGGTGTCGCATCGTTCTCATCGATAAATTTACGGCTCAGCTGACTGAACACCACCTGTTCGCTCATCGGATACGCGCCTCGTCGACCACCTGGTTGAGGTTCGCCACGATCTCGTTCAGACGCGGATCTTTTTCCGCCTCCAGCCAGCGCTCAACCTGATGCTCGCCCTGGCTCAGCAGACGCAGATAGTCATCGGCAATCTGGCGGCCATAGCGATACCCGGCAAGACGACGCGCCGTCCTGTCGACTTTCACGCGCAGCGGCTGCACCATGTCCGGATGCAAAATCTGCGCGGGCTGGTTGTCGATTTCCCCCGGCTCGCGGGCGTGAATTTTCTGCTCCAGCAGCCCCAGCGCCATCGCAAAACCGTACAGCGTCGCCGCAGGCGTCGGTGGGCAGCCGGGAATATAGACATCCACCGGCACGATTTTGTCGGTGCCGCCCCAGACGCAGTAGAGATCGTGGAAGATACCGCCGCTGTTGCCGCACGCCCCGTAGGAGATACAGATTTTCGGATCCGGCGCGGACTGCCAGGCGCGCAGGGCCGGAGAGCGCATCGCGCGCGTCACCGCGCCGGTGAACAGCAGAATGTCCGCATGACGCGGAGACGGCACCACTTTGATGCCAAAACGTTCAGCGTCAAACAGCGGCGACAGGGTGGCGAAGATTTCAATCTCGCAGCCGTTGCAGCCGCCGCAGTCCACGCGGTAGACGTAGGCGGAACGTTTGATTTTCTTTAGCAGGGACGCTTTCATGTTGGCGATGGATTCATCCACCGTCATCGGCACCGGAATGCCGTTATCGTCGCGCGGGCCGAGTAAATTATTCATCAGCTGGCTTCTCTCATGTGGCGGGTGATATCGATGCGGTCGGACGGCAGCAGGCACTTCTGACGCTTGCACTCCGGGCAGGTTTCAAACCCTTCCCGGTGCAGTTCCGCGCGCGCATCGCCGTTGTGTTTCAGCAGCGCGATGGCATAGTCGATCTCTTTTTGCACGGCGAACGGATGGTTGCAGACGCGGCAATGGCACAGGTCAAAGCGCGACTGCTGAAGGAAATCGGCTTTGTTCCACACCGCCAGCTCGTACTCCTGCGAGAGCTTAATCGCCGCCGTCGGGCAGACCTCTTCGCAGCGACCACAGAAAATGCAGCGCCCGAGGTTGAACTGCCAGGCCAATTCATTCGTTGCCAGATCCGTCTCCACCGTCAGGGCGTTCGACGGACAGGCATTCACGCACGCCGCACAGCCGATGCACTGCTGCGGGTTGTGCTCCGGTTTGCCACGAAAGTTTTTATCAACCGGCATCGGCTCAAGGGGATAACTGCTGGTGACCGTGCCGGTTTTGATCACTTTTTTGATAAAGGTAAACATGACGGATCCTTATTTCAGCGGCGAGTTCTTGCGCTCGATGCTGTAGCGTTCAAGCTCTTTGTACAGCACCACCTGGCTTTTCTTCTTGCGCACATCCACCACCGTCATGCGGTCGGTACAGGAGTAGCAAGGATCGAGGCTACCGATGATCAGCGGCGCGTCAGACACCGTGTTGCCGCGCAGCATATAGCGCAGGGTCGGCCAGTTGGCATAGGTCGCCGCACGACAGCGCCAGCGGTAGAGCTTCTGGTTGTCGCCGGTCATGCTCCAGTGGATATCATCCCCGCGCGGCGCTTCGGAGAACCCGAGGGCGAAGCGGTTCGGAATATAGGTAAAGCCTTCCACCGCCAGAGGACCGCCCGGCAGGTTATCCAGACCAAAGTCGATCATATTCAGCGCGGTAAAGACTTCGTTGATGCGCACTTTCAGGCGGGAAATCACGTCGCAGCCCTGCTCGGTGTGGACCGTCATCGGCAGCAGGCCGTAGCCAACGAACGGATGATCGGCGCGGGTATCGCGGGCGTGACCGCTGGCGCGCACCATCGGGCCGACGTTGCTGAAGTCGCGGGCGATCTGCGGATCGAGACGACCCACGCCGACGGTACGCTGCTCGATGTTGGGCGTGCTGAGCAGCATATCCACCAGATCCTGCACGTCGCGGCGCATCTGCTGCGCCAGCAGACGGGTCTGGATCATGTCGTCTTTCAGCAGATCGCGGCGAATCCCGCCGATCAGGTTCAGGCCGTAGGTTTTACGCGCCCCGGTCAGGATCTCCGCCATTTTCATTGAGGCTTCACGGACGCGGAAGAACTGCATAAATCCGGAATCAAAGCCGACGAAGTGACAGGCCAGGCCGAGGTTGAGCAGATGCGAGTGCAGGCGCTCGACTTCCAGCAGAATGGCGCGGATCATCTGGGCGCGTTCCGGCACCACGATCCCCATCGCGTTTTCCACCGAGGTGGTGTAGGCGGTGCTGTGGGCGAAGCCGCAGATCCCGCACACGCGATCCGAGAGGAAGGTGACTTCGTTGTAACCCATGCGGGTTTCCGCCAGTTTTTCCATTCCGCGGTGGACGTAGAACAGGCGGTAATCGGCGTCGATAATGTTTTCGCCATCGACAAACAGGCGGAAGTGGCCCGGTTCATCGGAGGTGACGTGCAGCGGGCCAATCGGCACCACGTTGTTCTTTTTGCTGCCGAGCTCGTTGATGAACTCGTAGGTTTCACTGTCGGTGGTCGGGGCAGGACGCTGACGATAATCCATGCTGTCTTTGCGCAGGGGATAGAGTTCATCCGGCCAGTCGTCGGGAAGCACAAGACGGCGTTCATCCGGCAGGCCGACCGCGATCAGACCGTACATATCGCGCACTTCGCGCTCGCCCCAGACGGCAGCAGGCACGCGCGGCGTGACGGACGGGTATTCCGGTTTATTCGGATCGACTTCGACGCGAACGGTTATCCAGCATTTGACGCCCTGCTCCATCGACAGCACGTAATAGACCGCGTAGTTGCCGCACAGCTGGCGCTCGTCGTTGCCGAACAGCACCGACAGCCAGCCGCCCTGCTGGTAATAAAGAAATTCCACCACTTCCGGCAGATAGTTCACCTTGATGGTGACGGTGATCTGGTCTTTGGTCTGCCAGCTCTCCTCCAGCACCACGCCGGGAAACGCCTGGTGCAGTGCGGCGAGATACTGTTGACCCACTTTTTCTTCTGACATGCTAAAACTCTCTGTAATCACGCCACCAGCAAGGAGACGAAGGCTAAAAAGGCAAAACCAAACCCGGCCCAGGTAATGCGCGAGGTGGCGTTGAAACGCAGTCGTGCCATGCTGTTTTCAAACAGGGCGATAATCAGCACACCGGCTACCAGCTTGAGTACAGCGATCGCCACCGCCAGCAGCAAACCCGCCGTCGAGAAGTGCGTCATCTGCCCCCACGGGAAGAAGACGCCGACAAACATCTGCAGCACCACCAGCTGTTTGAGGCTGATGCCCCATTTCAGGACCGCAAAACCGTAGCCGCTGTACTCCGTCAGCGGGCCTTCCTGCAGCTCCTGCTCCGCTTCCGCGAGGTCAAACGGCAGTTTGCCCATCTCGATAAAGGTGGCGAACGCACAGGCGCAGAGGGCCAGAATCAGCGGAACGCTGCGGGCGACGGGCCAGTGATAGACGGTATCCGCGATAAAGCTGATGTGGGTGGAACCCGCGACCTGCGCCGCGACCCACAGGCCCAGCAGCAGGATCGGCTCGACCAGCACGCCGAGCATCGCTTCGCGGCTGGCACCAATTCCGGTAAACGGACTGCCCGTATCCAGCCCGGCAATGGCAAAGAAAAAGCGCGCGATAGCGAAGAGGTAGATCAGGGTAATCAGATCACCGAGCACCGGCAGCGGCGACGCGACTGTCACCACCGGCAGCGCGGTGGCGATGGTCAGCATCACGCCGACCATCACGAACGGCGTCAGGCGGAAGACCCAGCCGGAGGCGTCCGGGGCGATACTCTGACGGCTCATCAGCTTGAAGAGATCGCGGTACTCCTGGAGTACGCCCGGACCGCGACGGTTGTGCATTCGAGCGCGGGCCACGCGGGTGATGCCCGAGAGCAGTGGCGCAGCGGCGAATAACACCAGCGCCTGAAGTAATGCCAGTAACAGACTCATGTCAGGCTCCTCGTGAAATCACAATCACCACCAGCACCGCCAGCTCGACCAGCGCGAGGCGGCGGAACAGCGTGGGCGCAGCCGCGCTTTGCCAGCCGGGGATCATCCTGACCGGGTTCAGGGCGTGGCGCAGTTTGAGCACAAAGGCGAAGTTCTCTTTCACCGGCATCGCAAAACCGTGTGCGGTGATGACCATCGACTGCTCATGTTCATACCCGCACGCCCATGCCGTCCCGCGTGAACGGGCGGGCAGACGGTCGCGTCTGAAGAACATCATTAGCACCAGCGGCAGAAGCGGCGCGGCGATCAGCAGCAGGGCCATCATCGGTTGCGAAACGGCGGTGTGCGCGGTGGCGAGCGGCAGCGGAACCGCACTCCCCAGCAGCGGCAGCAGCCACGGCGCAGCCACCCCGCCTGCGATGCAGCACAGAGCCAGCAGCACTACGCTCGCCGTCATCAGGGCCGGCGCGCAGCGGGCGTTTTCCGCCTCGCGGGTGCGCGGCGCGCCGAGGAAGGTGACGCCGTAGACTTTCGCCATACACATCACCGCCAGCGCGCCGGTAATCGCCAGGCCGACAGCCAGCATTGGCCCCAGCAGACGGGCGACAAAAACGTCGCTCTGGCCGAGAGCAAAGAAGGACTGATAGATCACCCACTCACCGGCAAAACCGTTGAGCGGCGGCAAGGCGGCCATCGCCATCAAACCGACCAGCATTGAGAGCGAAATCAGCGGCATTTTTTTGCCGATACCGCCGAGCTTTTCGATATCGCGGTGCCCGGTGCGGAACCAGACGCTGCCCGCCCCGAGGAACAGCGTGCTTTTAAACAGGCTGTGGTTAACGAGGTGATACAGCCCGCCGATAAAGCCACAGGCGATCAGCGCCGGATGGTTCAGCGCCAGGCCGGTCAGCCCCGCGCCCAAGCCAAGCAGGATGATGCCGATGTTTTCCAGGGTGTGATACGCCAGCAGACGCTGGATGTTGTGCTCCATCAGGGCGTACAGGCCGCCGACAAACGCGGTGATCATCCCGGCGACGAGCAGCACCACGCCCCACCACAGCGGCGGCTGGCCACCGATCAGGGAAAGGGTGAGGATGCCGAACAGACCGGCTTTCATCACTACCGTCGAGAACAGCGTCGCGGCGGGGGCGGACGCATTGGCATGCGCCTGCGGCACCCAGCCGTGCAGCGGAATAATCCCCGCCAGCAGACCAAAACCGACCACGCCCGGCAGCCAGATATCCGCCCCGAACGGCAATATCTGCGCGCGGGCGCTCAGGAGATCCAGATCCAGCGTGCCGTAGCGCTGCCACACCAGCCAGCAGGTCAGCGCCAGCAGAACGGTACCGAGCCGCCCGAGGGCAAACCACAGTTTCCCGGACGGGCTGCAGCCGGTCAGGAAGACGCCGCACAGGGCCATGATTTCCGCCATCACCACCAGCGCCGCCAGATTGCTGGCGACGACCGTGCAGACGGCGGCGGCGAGCAGGAGATTGATCAGCAGACCGTTGGGTTTGGTCTGCGGGTGACGATGCCAGTCAATGTTGAACAGACTGACAAACAGGCCGCACAGACCAAAGGTGATGAGCCAGACAGCGTTCAGCGGCGTGAGCTGAACGGTGTGGCGAACGAGCGGCATCAGGCCTTGTGCATGAATCCCCTGCGTTAACACCATAAACCCGGCCAGCGCGGCGATCGCGCTACCGATTGCCCCACCGATCCCGGCGGTCCATCCGCTGAGAGTTTTGTGGAACGAGAAGAGCAGCGACAGCACGGCGGCTGCCACAAACCACGCCACAGCGCTGTTAATCAGAGTCACAGCGTTCATTTCGCCCCCTCGTTTTGCGCCTGAAACAGCGACAGATCGCCAAAATCGGTGTTTACCGTCAGCTCGCGTTTGCGTTTACTGGTCCGCGCAATATCCTGGATGTTAACCAGAATCAGCGCTTTGGTCGGGCAGGTGCGCACGCAAGCCGGGCCTTGCTCGTCAAAGCTGCACAGATCGCACTTCACCGCCACGGCGCGCACGCCCGGCACCCAGTCGAGCAGGCTGCTGACGCGGGCCGGTGCGGGAGGCGCAGGCGGCGCTTTTGGCGAGTTGGCGTTGGCCGGAATATGCAGCGGACGGCTGCCGGAAAATTCAATGGCGCCAAACGGACAGGCGATGCCGCACAGCTTGCAGCTCACACACAGGCTCTCGTTCAGCTGCACCGCGCCATCGATACGGGTGATGGCATTCACAGGACAGACGCCCGCGCAGGGGGCATCCTCACATTGATGGCAGAGCTGCGGGGCAGACTCTTTTTCATTACGCATAACGCGCAGGCGCGGCATCGACTGCAGCCCGTGCAGGCGGTGTGTTTCGGAACACGCCGCTTCACAGGTGTGGCAGCCAATACAGACCGTCGAGTCAGCAATTACAAAACGGTTCACCGGGTAGTCCTCTGGACAGTGTCATTTTTGACGACGACGTGCCATATCGACACATCTCGACACCCAAACATCAGGCGGGGCGCGATTCGCTTACCAGTTCGCGCAGATTCACCGGCAAATTGTGTTCTACCGCCGCATAGAGGCCGTCGTACACCGGCGCGATCTTTTCCAGATAATGTTCAAGCACCTGGTGGCGATCGCGGGTGCTGACGTGGCCGTCAACCATGCCGTCAGTCATCAACTGCGCCTGGGCAATTCGCTCTCTTTCGCCGTCTTTGGTTTCGACGTGGTATTCGATGACGTGGCTGTTGAAGTTGTCCGCCAGGGTGACGTAAATCGTGAAGTGGCCAAAGAGGATGAAGCACAGATCCTCCTGCGCCGCGCAGCTCATGGCGTGGTGCAGATGGGCTTTTGACAGGGTGATACCCTGTACCAGTGAGTTGCAGTAGAGGTGCCACTGCTCCTGTAATTGTTGATGGCGTTGCGCGATGTAATCCGCTTTTTCGCTAAGTTCCCAAATAGTCATCTCAGGTATCCGGTTAATGGAGATGAGGGCTCTTAAGCAGATTCTGTGCCAGTTTTTATCCTACTGATATTTATCGATTTTAAATCATCTACCCTGTCAACATCAGCGTGTCGACGTGTCATTTCGTCAGCGCCGACATCGTCACGCCTTATCTCAAATTAAGCTGGCATCGTTATTGCATTAACGCCTAAAACATCAGGAGGCGTCATGCACGAAATCACCCTCTGCCAGCGCGCGCTGGAACTTATCGAACAGCAGGCGAAGCAGCACCACGCAAAACGCGTCACCGGCGTGTGGCTGAAAGTCGGGGCGTTTTCCTGCGTCGAACCCAGCGCCCTGACCTTTTGCTTTGAGCTGGTGTGCCGCGACACGCTGGCGGAAGGCTGCGAGCTGCATCTCGAAGAGCAGCAGGCCGAATGCTGGTGTGAGACCTGCCAGCAGTACGTCACGCTGCTGTCATCGAAAGTGCGAAGCTGCCCGCAGTGTCAAAACACCGGGCTTAGGATCGTCGCGGACGACGGCTTGCAGATCCAGCGCCTCGAAATAGACCAGGAGTAAATCATGTGTAGTACCTGCGGTTGCGCCGAAGGCAACCTGTATATCGAAGGGGACGAGCATCGCCCCCACTCCGCGTTTCGCTCCGCGCCCTTCTCTCCCGCCCCGCGCAACGCATCAGCGTTGACCGGCCTGCGCTTTGCGCCGAAGCCATCGGACGAAGGCGACCTGCATTACGGCCACGGCGAAGCGGGCACCCACGCGCCGGGCATGAGCCAGCGCAAAATGCTGGAGGTGGAGATCAACGTGCTGGACAAAAATAACCAGCTCGCCGCCCGCAACCGTGCGCGTTTCGCCGCTCGCCAGCAGCTGGTGCTGAACCTGGTTTCCAGCCCCGGCTCCGGCAAAACCACTCTGCTGACGGAAACCCTCAAACGCCTGAACCAGCGCGTCCCGTGCGCGGTGATCGAAGGCGATCAGCAGACCGTGAATGACGCCGCGCGTATTCGTGAAACCGGCACCCCGGCGATTCAGGTGAATACGGGCAAAGGGTGTCATCTGGATGCGCAGATGGTTGCCGACGCTGCGCCGCGTCTGCCCCTTCCTGATACGGGCATTCTGTTTATCGAGAACGTGGGCAACCTCGTCTGCCCGGCCAGTTTCGACCTCGGTGAACGGCATAAAGTGGCGGTGCTCTCCGTCACCGAAGGGGAAGACAAGCCGCTGAAATACCCGCATATGTTTGCCGCCGCCTCGCTGATGCTGCTCAACAAAATCGATCTGCTGCCGTACCTCGATTTTGACGTCGAGAAGTGCCTGGCCTGCGCCCGGGAAGTAAACCCGGAGATTGAAATCCTGATGGTTTCCGCCACCAAAGGCGACGGCATGGAGAGCTGGCTGAGCTGGCTGGAGAACGAGCGATGTGCATAGGCGTTCCAGGACAGATTCGCGCCATCGACGGCAACCAGGCCAAAGTCGAAGTCTGCGGCGTGCTGCGCGATGTCGATCTCACGCTGGTGGGCGTTGTGGATGAAAATGGCGCCTCGCGCCTCGGTCAGTGGGTGCTGGTCCACGTCGGTTTTGCCATGAGCGTGATTAACGAAGACGAGGCCCGCGACACCCTCGCGGCGCTGCAAAACATGTTTGAAGTCGAGCCGGACGTCGGCGCGCTGCTGTTTGGCGAGGAGCGTTAAACCATGCGCTACGTTGATGAATATCGCGCCCCGGAACAGGTGATGCAGCTGATCGCGCATCTGAAAACGCGCGCTTCGCTGCTGGAGTACACCGCCGCGCGCCCGCTGCGCATCATGGAAGTGTGCGGCGGCCACACCCATGCCATTTTCAAATTCGGCCTCGACCAGCTTTTGCCCGATAACATTGAATTCATTCACGGCCCCGGCTGCCCGGTGTGCGTCCTGCCGATGGGCCGAATCGACAGCTGCATTGAGATTGCCAGCCAGCCGGGGGTGATTTTCTGCACCTTTGGCGACGCCATGCGCGTGCCGGGGAAAAATGGTTCGCTGATGCAGGCCCGCGCGCGCGGCGCGGATGTGCGGATCGTCTATTCGCCGATGGATGCCCTGAAGCTGGCGGCGGAGAACCCGGCGCGCAAAGTGGTCTTTTTCGGCCTCGGGTTTGAAACCACCATGCCCGCGACGGCCATCACCCTCCAGCAGGCCAAAGCGCAAAATCTCACCAATTTTTTCTTTTTCTGTCAGCACATTACGCTGATCCCCACCCTGCGCAGCCTGCTGGACGAGCCCGACAACGGCATCGATGCGTTTCTGGCGCCGGGTCACGTCAGCATGGTGATTGGCACCGGGGCCTACGGTTTTATCGCCGCCGACTATCATCGCCCATTAGTGGTTGCTGGATTCGAACCACTTGATCTACTACAAGGCGTGAACATGCTGGTTGAGCAGAAAATAGCAGCCCTGAGTACGGTGGAAAATCAGTATCGCCGCGTGGTTCCCGATGCGGGCAACCGGCTGGCACAAGAGGCCATCGCCGAAGTGTTTAGCGTCGAAGGCGACAGCGAATGGCGCGGGCTGGGGCTGATTGCCGAATCTGGCGTCCATCTGACCGACGCCTATCAGGCATTCGACGCCGAAGCGCATTTTCGCCCTGTGCCGCAGCAGGTTTGCGACGACCCTCGCGCCCGGTGTGGCGCGGTGTTAACCGGGAAATGCAAACCGCATCAGTGCCCGTTATTTGGCAACACCTGTAATCCGCAAACCGCGTTTGGCGCGCTGATGGTCTCTTCCGAAGGAGCCTGCGCCGCGTGGTATCAGTACCGCAATCAGGAGTGTGAAGCATGAAGACGGTGGAAATGGCCCACGGCAGCGGCGGCCAGGCGATGCAGCAGCTGATTGGTCAGCTGTTTATGTCCGCCTTCGACAACCCGTGGCTGGCAGAGCAGGAAGATCAGGCGCGTATCGCGCTCTCATCCCTGACCGCCCAGGGCGATCGGCTGGCGTTTTCCACTGACAGCTACGTCATCGACCCGCTGTTTTTCCCCGGCGGCGATATCGGCAAGCTGGCGGTGTGCGGCACGGCGAATGATGTGGCGGTGAGCGGGGCTATCCCACGTTTCCTCTCCTGCGGTTTTATCCTCGAAGAGGGGCTGCCGATGGAGACCTTAACCGCCGTCGTCCACAGCATGGCGCAGACCGCGCGCGACGCGGGCATCGCCATCGTCACCGGCGACACCAAAGTGGTGCAGCGCGGCGCGGCGGACAAACTCTTTATCAATACGGCAGGCATGGGCGCGATCCCGGCGGAGATCCGCTGGGGCGCGCAGCAGCTCGCGGTTGGCGATGTCTTGATAGTGAGCGGGTCGCTGGGCTGCCACGGCGCGACGATCCTGAATCTGCGCGAAGGCCTGGGGCTGGACGGCGAACTGCAGAGCGACTGCGCGGTACTGACGCCGCTTATCCAGACGCTGCGTAACTGCCCTGGCGTCAAAGCCCTGCGCGACGCGACGCGCGGCGGTGTGAATGCCGTGGCCCACGAATTCGCTGCCGCCAGCGGCTGCGGGATTGAACTGGCCGAAAGCCAGCTGCCCGTCAAACCGGCGGTGCGCGGCCTGTGCGAACTGCTGGGTCTGGATCCGCTTAACTTTGCCAACGAAGGCAAACTGCTGATCGGCGTGGAACGTGCTCACGCCGAAGCGGTTCTGGAAAAACTGCGCGCCCATCCGCTCGGGCAGAATGCCGCTATCATTGGTGAGGTGGTTGAACGCAAAGGGGTGCGACTGACTGGCCTGTATGGCATCAAACGCACGCTGGATCTCCCGCACTCGGAACCGTTACCCCGTATTTGCTAGAACCACGCGAAAAGTGGTCAGCACTGTTTCTCTTTTTTTTGCCAGTTTCTTTGGAAGCGATATGTCGTATACACCGATGAGCGATCTTGGACAGCAAGGGCTGTTTGATATTACGCGCACACTTTTACAGCAGCCCGATCTGGGTTCACTGAGCGATGCCCTCACCCGGCTGGTCAGGCAGTCTGCGCTGGCAGACCGCGCCGCGATTGTGCTCTGGAACAGTACCAGCCAGCGTGCGAGCTACTTTGCCACGCGCGACAACGGCAAGCCCGTCGAATATGAAGATGAAACGGTGCTGGCGCACGGCCCGGTGCGCCGTATTTTGTCGCGCCCGGACGCCCTGCACTGCAACTTTGAGGAGTTTCGTCAGGCCTGGCCGCGACTTGCCGACAGCCCGCTGTATTCGCCCTTCGGTCACTACGGCCTGCTGCCGCTGGCGGTGGATGGCCGCATCTTTGGCGGCTGCGAATTTATCCGCAATACCGATCAGCCCTGGAGCGAAGCGGAATACGAGCGCCTGCATACCTTCACCCAGATCGTCAGCGTGGTGGCGGAGCAGATCCACAGTCGCGTCACGGATAACGTCGATTACGACTTGCTGAGCCGCGAGCGCGATAACTTCCGCATTCTGGTGGCGATCACCAACGCGGTACTCTCCCGGCTGGACATGGACGAGCTGGTGAGCGAAGTCGCGAAAGAGATCCATCACTACTTTAAAATTGACGCCATCAGCATCGTGCTGCGCGGGCATCGCAAGGGCAAACTGACGATTCACTCCACCCACTATCTGGATGAAACCAACCCGGCCCACGAGCAGAGCGAAGTCGACGAAGCCGGAACGCTCTCGGAGCAGGTGTTTAAAAACAAAGAGATGCTTTTGCTTAATCTCAGCGAGCGCGACGAGCTGGCGCCCTACGAGCGGATGTTGTTCAACTCCTGGGGCAACCAGATCCAGACTCTGTGCCTGCTGCCGCTGATGTCCGGCAACACCATGCTCGGCGTGCTGAAACTTGCCCAGTGCGAAGAGCACATCTTCACCACCACCAATTTAAAACTGCTGCGCCAGATCGCCGAGCGCATCGCCATTGCCCTCGATAACGCCCTGGCGTATCAGGAGATCCACCGCCTGAAAGAGCGGCTGGTGGACGAAAACCTGGCCCTGACCGAACAGCTGAACAACGTCGACAGCGAGTTCGGCGAGATCATCGGCCGCAGCGACGCCATGTTCAGCGTGCTCAAACAGGTCGAGATGGTGGCCCAGAGCGATAGCACGGTGCTGATCCTCGGCGAAACCGGTACCGGGAAAGAGCTGATCGCCCGCGCGATCCACAACCTCAGCAACCGCAACAGCCGCCGGATGGTGAAAATGAACTGCGCGGCGATGCCTGCGGGTCTGCTGGAAAGCGACCTGTTTGGTCACGAGCGCGGCGCGTTTACCGGAGCCAGCACCCAGCGTATTGGCCGTTTTGAACTGGCGGATAAAAGCTCGCTGTTCCTCGATGAAGTGGGCGATATGCCGCTGGAGCTGCAGCCAAAATTGCTGCGGGTATTGCAGGAGCAGGAGTTCGAGCGCCTCGGCAGCAACAAGCTGATCCAGACCGACGTGCGCCTGATTGCCGCCACCAACCGCGATCTGAAAAAGATGGTCGCCGATCGCGAGTTCCGTAACGATCTCTACTATCGACTGAACGTGTTCCCGATTTGCCTGCCGCCGCTGCGCGAGCGTCCGGACGATATTCCACTGCTGGTCAAAGCCTTTACCGCCAAAATCGCCCGTCGGATGGGACGCAATATCGACAGCATTCCGGCGGAAACCCTGCGCACGCTTTCCGCGATGGAGTGGCCGGGCAACGTGCGCGAGCTGGAAAATGTGATTGAGCGGGCGGTGCTGCTCACGCGCGGGAACGTGCTGCAGCTTTCCCTGCCGGAGGTCATGGTTTCACAGGAACCGATGCCGGTGGCAGAGCGCCCACAAGAGGGCGAAGACGAATATCAGCTGATTGTCCGCATCCTGAAAGAGACCAACGGCGTCGTCGCCGGGCCGAAAGGTGCCGCACAGCGTCTGGGGCTGAAACGCACTACCCTGCTTTCACGCATGAAACGCCTCGGGATTGAGAAGGATATGCTGGTCTGATTCACACCCTCTCCGGCGGGAGAGGGTTTCCTTTCAAATTCATGTTATAAATTTCCCGGTACATCCCATTCAACTGTTCTCCAGGAGGTAACATGTCTGTTTCCGCTCGCAACCAGCTCGCCGGTACCGTCAGCGCCACATCGCACGGCGCCGTTAACGATGAAGTTGAACTCACCCTGACCGGCGGTGCAAAACTGGTGGCGATCGTCACCACCAGCAGCAAAGAGGCGCTGGGTCTGGTACCGGGGAAAGAAGCGATTGCGCTTATCAAAGCGCCGTGGGTAACGCTGGCGACGGAAGAGTGCGGCCTGAAGTTTTCCGCGCGTAATCAGTTCGCAGGTGCGATCAGTCAAGTGACCGAAGGTGCGGTTAACGCCACGGTACATGTGAAAACTGATGCAGGGTTTGAAATCGTTGCCGTGGTCACCAACGAGAGTCGCGAAGAGATGCAGCTTGCGGCGGGTAAGCGCGTTATCGCCCTCGTAAAAGCGTCTGCCATTCTTATCGCCACCCGCGCATAATCCTCAGGTGCCGCACGGTGTGCGGCGCTATTTTTTCGGGCGGTACTTTTCCGGCAACTCCGGCACCGGACGGCGATCGTCAATCAGATGGCGAATCGTCAAAATCGGGTGTCGCCATAACATCCGTGGCCCGGCCCAGCGCATCACCTGCTTCATCTCTTCCCGTTTCGCGGGCTGGTAGCAGTGAACGGGACACTGTTTGCAGGCGGGTTTTTCTTCGCCAAACACACACTTATCCAGACGTTTATCGGCATAGGCGTTCAACGCCTGATAATGCCCCGCCTCGCGCGATGCCTCAGGGCATTGCCGCGCATACAGCGCAATCATTTTGCTGATGGTCTCTTTTTCGCGGGAGATGCGTTTTCCTGACATGTCACGTTACCGGTCAATAAAGTGCATTTATAATACATTTTTATAGCCCCCTTTTCAGCCCGTTTTCATTATTTGCATTCCATTTTCTGAAGACCGCTTCCAGTTTTAAACCTATCCTTGCCGCATTTTACTGGTATTTTATACAGGTAAAATTAATGCCACCTGGCCGCTGTTAAGGGAGTTTTTTATGTCAGAAATGATCGCTGTTCAGCCGCAACGCCATCTTAAAGTGGGCTACTTCAGAAAGCGCCACGAAGATCGGAACACCAAAATCCCCAAACGCTATAGCGTACACGCCGCATTGAGCCTGAAAGGCGACTGGCTGGAACAGGCAGGATTTAAAACCAATTCGCAGGTCCGGGTAATGGTTGAGCACGGAAAATTACTCATTGAGCTCATGGATAAACCGGTGGCGTAAACTCTCGACTTTTTACTGCGCCTGGTCATTTTTTCATGCGACAATAGAGGGAATTAACGAGCTGTTGGCCGCTCAAAACGCAACAATTTCAAAGAAATGGATATCATAACTCCATGAGCACAATCGACAATTTAACCGCGCATACCCCGATGATGCAGCAGTACCTGAAACTGAAAGCTCAGCATCCGGAAATTCTGCTGTTTTATCGTATGGGCGACTTTTACGAGCTTTTTTATGACGATGCCAAACGGGCGTCGCAGCTGCTCGACATCTCGCTGACCAAACGTGGCGCATCAGCGGGTGAACCGATTCCGATGGCGGGTATTCCGCATCATGCGGTGGAAAACTATCTGGCGAAGCTGGTGAATCAGGGTGAATCCGTCGCCATCTGCGAACAGATTGGCGATCCGGCCACCTCGAAAGGTCCGGTGGAGCGCAAAGTCGTTCGCATCGTCACGCCAGGCACGATTAGCGACGAAGCGCTGCTCCAGGAGCGTCAGGACAACCTGCTCGCCGCCATCTGGCAGGACAGCAAAGGTTACGGTTACGCCACGCTGGATATCAGCTCCGGGCGTTTTCGCCTGAGCGAACCCGCTGACCGCGAAACCATGGCAGCAGAACTCCAGCGCACCAATCCGGCGGAGCTGCTCTACGCCGAAGATTTCGCCGAGATGGCCCTGATTGAAGGGCGTCGCGGCCTGCGCCGTCGACCGCTGTGGGAATTTGAAATTGATACCGCACGCCAGCAGTTAAACCTGCAATTTGGCACCCGCGATCTGATTGGCTTTGGCGTGGAAAACGCCCCGCGTGGGCTGTGTGCCGCAGGCTGTCTGCTGCAGTACGTGAAAGACACCCAGCGCACGACCCTGCCGCACATTCGTTCCATCACCATGGAGCGTCAGCAGGACAGCATCATTATGGATGCCGCCACGCGCCGTAATCTGGAGATCACCCAGAACCTCGCGGGTGGAGTAGAAAACACCCTGGCGGCGGTGCTCGACAGTACGGTCACACCGATGGGCAGCCGCATGCTCAAGCGCTGGCTGCATATGCCGGTGCGCGATACGGCGGTGCTGGTAAGCCGCCAACAGACGATTGGCGCCTTGCAGGATCGCTTTACGGATCTGCAGCCGGTGCTGCGTCAGGTGGGCGATCTGGAGCGTATTCTGGCCCGTCTGGCGCTGCGCACGGCGCGTCCGCGCGATCTGGCCCGCATGCGCCACGCCTTCCAGCAGTTACCTGAGCTGCGCGCGCAGCTGGCGGAAGTCGATAGCGCGCCGGTGCAAAAGCTGCGTGAAAGCATGGGGGAATTTACTGAACTGCGCGAGCTGCTGGAGCGCGCGGTGGTTGAAGCACCGCCGGTGCTGGTTCGCGACGGCGGTGTCATTGCCCCTGGCTACAACGAAGAGCTGGACGAATGGCGCGCCCTGGCGGACGGTGCCACGGATTACCTGGATAAACTGGAGATCCGCGAGCGCGAGCGTCTGGGGCTCGACACCCTGAAAGTCGGGTACAACGCCATTCACGGCTATTACATTCAGATCAGCCGCGGGCAGAGCCACCATGCGCCGATCCACTACGTTCGTCGCCAGACGCTGAAGAACGCCGAGCGCTACATCATTCCAGAGCTAAAAGAGTACGAAGACAAAGTCCTCACCTCCAAAGGCAAAGCGCTGGCGCTGGAAAAACAGCTCTATGAAGAGCTTTTCGACACGCTCCTGCCGCACCTGGCCGATATGCAGCTCAGCGCCAGCGCGCTGGCTGAGCTGGACGTGCTGGTCAACCTGGCAGAACGGGCTGACACGCTGAACTACACCTGTCCGACATTTACCGACAAGCCGGGCATTCGCATCAGCGAAGGGCGTCACCCGGTGGTGGAGCAAGTGCTCAACGAGCCGTTTATCGCCAACCCGCTGAATCTCTCTGCCCAGCGCCGGATGCTGATTATCACCGGTCCGAACATGGGCGGTAAAAGTACCTACATGCGCCAGACCGCGCTGATCGCCCTGCTGGCCTATATCGGCAGCTACGTTCCGGCGCAAAGCGTAGAGATTGGCCCTATCGATCGCATCTTCACCCGCGTGGGTGCGGCGGACGATCTGGCCAGCGGTCGCTCCACCTTCATGGTTGAGATGACCGAAACCGCCAACATTCTGCACAACGCCACGGAAAACAGCCTGGTGCTGATGGATGAAATTGGTCGCGGGACTTCGACCTATGACGGTCTTTCCCTGGCCTGGGCGTGCGCCGAAAGTCTGGCGAATAAGATCAAAGCGCTGACCCTGTTTGCGACGCACTACTTTGAGCTGACCCAATTGCCGGAGAAAATGGAAGGCGTCGCCAACGTCCATCTCGATGCCCTGGAGCACGGCGATACCATTGCATTCATGCACACGGTGCAGGACGGCGCGGCCAGCAAGAGTTACGGCCTGGCCGTTGCTGCGCTGGCGGGTGTGCCGAAAGAGGTGATCAAACGCGCACGCCAGAAACTGCGCGAGCTGGAAAGTCTTTCGCCAAACGCGGCGGCGACGCAGATTGACGGTTCACAGATGTCGCTCCTGTCCATGGCGGAAGAGACGTCACCGGCGCTTGAAGCGCTGGAGAATCTCGATCCGGACTCCCTGACGCCGCGTCAGGCGCTGGAGTGGATCTATCGGCTGAAGAATCTGGCGTAAATTCTCGCACTCAGCATTAACCGGCTCTGGTGCGCAGATAGTCAATAAAGAAGCGCACCTTAGCCGAAACATGCTGCGTATCGGGATAAACCGCGTAAATGCCCTGCTGCGCAAAACCGTAGTCGGGTAACAGATGCACCAGCCGCCCATTTTCCAGCTCGGCTCTCACCAGCCATTCAGGCAACAATGCCACGCCAGCTCCCGCGAGCGCAAAGGCCATCAGCGCCTGAGCGCTGTCGGCAAACAACCGTGCAGGTCGCTTAATCTCTAACAGCACACTTTTCCCGCTGGCATCGGTCACCTGCCAACGCAGCGGTGCAGGAAGACGTTCGTGAATCAACCACTCGGCCTGCGCCAGCGCATCCAGCGAATCAACCGGATTTGCGGCCAGCCATTCAGGGGCGGCCACGGGGTATATCGCAAAACGTGAAATCAGCGCCGCGTGATAGCGAGAGTCGGCAAGCTGACCCAACCGAATGGCGACATCGAAACGCTCTGCAATCAAATCAGCATGATGCGAAGAGGCGACGTGGCGTATCCGTAAATCCGGGTGAAGCCGACTAAACTCCGCCAAAACCGGGATAATCACCTGCGCGCCATACTCCGGTGTGGAGGTGATTCTCAGCTCACCGCTCAGGCCAACATGGCTGGCCCTGACTTCATCCTGTAAATTCTCCGCGGCTTTTAACAACTCGACGCCGCGCTGGTAAAAGAGCGAACCCGCTTCCGTCAGCGTAATACGCCGCGTCGAGCGCAGGAGAAGCGTTACGCCCAACTCGTTTTCCAGCTGCCGAATATTGAAGCTCACAACGGCTTTTGTTTGTCCGAGCGCAGTTGCCGCTGCGGTAAAACTGCCGGTGTCCACCACGGCGACGAACGTCGTCATTCGCTGTAAATTGAGCATAGCTGCCACCATTACTGTCAAAATTATTTTGACAGTATATCGCCAGGGACGCCGTTTATCCCTCGCTTTCAGACAGATACATTACCGCTCCTTAACGGAGGGTAAAACATGGCATACCGTAGTAAAGTCGCCATCGTGTTTCTGCTGGGCTTTTTTCTCGATCTCATCAATATGTTCATCGCCAGCGTCGCGTTCCCGACAATGGCCGTGGCGTTTCATTCATCCGCCCCGGCGCTGGCATGGGTCAGCAACGGATATATTGCGGGCATGACGCTGGTCATCCCTTTTAGTGCTCTCATCACCCGCCGCCTGGGTGCAAAGCGGCTTTTCATTCTTTCTCTGACCCTGTTTTGTGTCGCGGCCACTGCTGCCGGTATGTCTGACTCGTTAAATCACCTGATCTTCTGGCGCGTTTTACAGGGTGCTGGCGGTGGATTACTCATCCCTGTTGGACAGGCGCTGGCATGGCAACAGTTTAAACCGCACGAACGGGCTGGTTTATCGACGGCGGTAATGCTGGTCGCACTTCTCGCACCTGCGTGCGCCCCTCCACTGGGTGGCGTTCTGATTCAGTTCTTTCACTGGCGATGGATTTTTTTCGCCCCACTGCCGCTTGCCGTTATCACGCTACTCCTGGCTTGTCTGTGGCTTAAAAACGAGACTGCTCCGCCCGGCCCTGCAAGGTTGCTGCATTTCCCCCTGTTGTCCGACCCGCTGCTGCGTTTCTCAATGCTGGTCTATCTGTGCGTGCCGGGGATATTCATCGGCGTGAATGTGGTCGGCCTTTTTTACCTGCAAAGCGTGGCGAAGATGACCCCGGCGGCGACCGGTGCGCTTATGCTTCCCTGGTCCCTCGCTTCGTTTATCGCCATTTCAGCCACCGGAAAATATTTCAACCGCCTTGGCCCTCGCCCGCTCATTATCACCGGCGGTCTGTTGCAGGCAGCCGGAATCGCGGGTTTGACGACAGTCTCTGCCGCCACGCCCGAATCACTCACTATTGCCCTCTTCGTCCTGATGGGCGCAGGTGGCAGTCTGTGCAGTAGCACAGCTCAGAGCACCGCATTTCTCAATGTTGCCTTTGAAGAGATGCCGGATGCCAGCGCCCTTTGGAACTTTAATCGTCAGCTGAGTTTCTTTCTTGGCGCGACGCTGCTGGCGCTGATACTCAGTACGCTGCAACAGGTTTTCACCCCTGCTCAGGCCTGGCATGGGGTGTTTATTTTGTCATCCGTAATCACGCTTTTGCCCATCATGAGTGCGCTGCGCCTCAACAACCAACAGGTGCTTATGCATCTTCATAAGGAAACATCATGAATACATTCGAAAATAAAATCATTGAGACGCATGTCGCCATTGAAAACTGGCTAGGGAAAGGCGCAGGCGATCACGAAGCGCTGATGGCCCACTTCAGCGAAACATTCAGCATGGTGACATTAACCGGCGCTTGTCTGGATTATCCCACCCTGAAAGGGTTCTTTTTGTCGCAGCGAGGAGGCCGTCCGGGGCTGTCCATTACCGTGGACTGCGTGGAAGTGCTGGAAACATGGCCAGAAGGTGCCGCGCTACGGTATCGGGAGATTCAAAGTCAGCCTTCAGCCGCCACCACCGTGCGATGGTCTACGGTGCTGTTGATCAAACAAGGCGAAAGTGTGCTCTGGCGTCATCTTCACGAAACGGCCCAGGGATAGAAAAGAAAAAGGCCCGTCTCTCGACGGGCCTCTTTTAGATGAAAACTCGCTTATTCGCGGAACAGCGCTTCGATATTCAGCCCTTGCCCCTGCAGGATTTCACGCAGGCGACGCAAACCTTCTACCTGAATCTGACGAACACGTTCACGAGTCAGGCCAATTTCACGGCCCACATCTTCCAGTGTCGCAGCTTCATACCCCAACAGACCGAAACGACGTGCCAGCACTTCACGCTGTTTGGCGTTCAGTTCGAACAGCCATTTGACGATGCTCTGTTTCATATCATCGTCTTGCGTGGTGTCTTCCGGACCGTTGTCTTTTTCATCGGCCAGGATGTCCAGCAGCGCTTTTTCGGAATCGCCACCCAGCGGGGTGTCGACGGAGGTAATGCGCTCGTTGAGACGCAGCATACGGCTTACGTCATCAACCGGTTTATCGAGCTGCTCGGCAATCTCTTCCGCACTTGGCTCGTGGTCCAGTTTATGGGACAACTCACGCGCAGTACGCAGATAGACGTTCAACTCTTTGACGATGTGAATCGGCAGGCGAATCGTACGGGTTTGGTTCATGATTGCCCGTTCGATGGTCTGACGAATCCACCAGGTCGCGTACGTAGAGAAACGGAACCCACGTTCTGGGTCAAACTTCTCAACGGCGCGGATCAGGCCCAGGTTGCCCTCTTCAATCAGATCCAGCAGTGCCAGACCACGATTGCTGTAACGACGAGCAATTTTCACCACCAGACGCAGGTTACTTTCAATCATGCGGCGGCGTGAGGCGACATCTCCACGCAATGCGCGACGCGCGAAATAGACTTCTTCTTCGGCCGTTAACAGTGGGGAATAACCAATCTCCCCAAGGTAAAGCTGAGTCGCGTCAAGCACACGCTGTGTGGCGCCCTGCGATAACAGCTCTTCTTCAGCTAAATCGTTATCACTGGGTTCCTCTTCAACCAAGGCTTTCTCATCAAAAGACTCGGCTCCGTTCTCATCAAATTCCGCGTCTTCATTTAAATCATGAACTTTCAGCGTATTCTGACTCATAAGGTGGCTCCTACCCGTGATCCCTGAACGAGACACCCTGAAGCGGTATGCCCCGTCAAATTATCGCTGCGGTAAATATTGCAGCGGGTTTACGGATTTCCCCTTGTAACGAATTTCAAAATGCAAGCGTGTAGAACTGGTGCCGGTGCTACCCATGGTAGCGATTTTTTGCCCCGCCTTGATTTCTTGTTGCTCCCGGACCAGCATTGTATCGTTATGGGCGTAGGCACTCAGGTAATCATCGTTGTGTTTGATGATAATAAGATTACCGTAACCGCGCAGAGCATTACCGGCATACACAACGCGTCCGTCTGCGGTCGCGATGATTGCCTGTCCTTTACTCCCTGCGATATCGATCCCTTTATTTCCCCCCTCGGAGGAAGAGAAGTTCTCGATAACCTTGCCATCAGTCGGCCAGCGCCAGGTTGAAATTGGCGCACTGGAAGATTGACTGCTGGCAGTCGGTACGGAAGAGCTAACCACAGGTGCCGTCACCGGTGCTGTGACGACAGTCGCAGACGGCTTATTATTCGGCAACATTTTGTTAGCACTCTGTTCACCTGAATCCTCAGAATACGTAATTGTTGGCTGTGAAGCAACCACCGCGCTGGTATTTTGCGCAGGTTTAACGCTGTTATTTTGCGCGGTGACATCCGCCGCTGAAACGGAGTTGCCTGGCGTCAGTGGCGTACCGGTGGCATTACCCACCTGGAGCGTCTGCCCGACTTCCAGACCATACGGGGCCTGCACGTTATTTCGCTGGGCGAGGTCACGGAAATCGTTCCCGGTGATCCAGGCGATATAGAACAGGGTGTCGCCGCGTTTCACAGTGTAGGTGCTGCCGCCGGTATAACTTCCTTTCGGAATGTTCCCATACTTGCGGTTATAGACTATACGGCCATTTTCGGTCTGCACAGGTTGTTGTACTGGCTGAATCTGAGTTGGCTGCGTGCTCGGGACGTGAACAGGCTGGATCTGCGGAGTTTGCTGCGGTGCCGCAGTCCCCATTTTAGGCGGAGGTGTAATCAGCATTCCACCGGAAGTGTTCCCCGAATTGCTGCTTCCGCCGACTGAGCTCACTGGCGCAGGGGCGTTATTTGAACTCGTACAACCTGCCAGCCAAAGCGAAACCAATGACAATGCCGCAACACGGCTGATGGTGAATTTCGGGCTTCCCGCGCTCATTTATCCCCCAGGAATGTGTTAACTACCAGTGACTTAAAATTAACCGTGATGGCTCGAACCTTTTGCGCCACACCATACGCTGAATTTTTCCGAATAACCCTGGAAAATTCCGAGTATCAGGCAAGCTCTCCTTTGACCAGAGGCACAAAGCGCACGGCTTCTACGGTATCGATAATGAACTCGTCGCCCCGTCGATAAACACGCTTAAGCAGCTGTTGTTCATCGCCCACCGGCAAAACGAGAATGCCGCCGTCGTCCAGCTGCGCCAGGAGCGCAGACGGGATCTCAAGCGGTGCTGCCGTCACGATAATGGCATCAAACGGTGCGCGGGCCTGCCAGCCCTGCCAACCATCGCCGTGACGGGTTGAAACGTTGTGTAAATCGAGCTGTTTAAGGCGACGGCGGGCGTGCCACTGCAAGCCTTTGATTCGCTCGACGGAGCAGACATGATGAACGAGATGGGCCAGAATCGCCGTCTGATACCCTGAACCGGTGCCGATCTCCAGCACGCGGGATTCCGGCGTCAGCTCCAGCAATTCGGTCATCCGCGCCACCATGTACGGCTGCGAAATCGTCTGCCCCTGCCCTATCGGCAAGGCCACGTTTTCCCACGCTTTGTGTTCAAACGCCTCATCCACAAATTTCTCACGCGGTACCTGTGAGATAGCCTCAAGCACACGCTCGTCGGTGATGCCCTGAGTGCGTAATTGATTCAGAAGAGCTTGTACACGTTTACTTACCATTGTGTGTTCACCCCGGCACGTTCCAGCCAGCCTGAGACCACATCTTGCGCGTTATACGCGGTTAAATCCACGTGCAGCGGCGTGACGGAAACGTAGCCTTCGTCCACGGCGGCAAAATCCGTATCCGGCCCGGCGTCGCACTGTTCGCCAGGCGGACCAATCCAGTAGAGGGTGTTTCCGAGTGGATCCTGCTGCGGGATCACTTTGTCCGCCGGATGGCGGCTGCCGCAGCGCGTCACGCGAATGCCTTTGATCTCCTCAAGGGGCAGATCCGGCACGTTAATATTCAGAATACGTCCGGTGCGCAGCGGCTCGCGGCTGAGCGCACGCAGGATGGAGCAGGTCACGGCGGCCGCCGTGTCGTAGTGCTTATGGCCGTTGAGAGAAACCGCCAGCGCCGGGAACCCGAGATGACGCCCTTCCATGGCCGCTGCGACCGTGCCCGAGTAAATCACGTCATCGCCCAGGTTTGGGCCAGCATTGATGCCTGACACCACTACGTCCGGGCGCGGGCGCATCAGCGCATTGACGCCGAGGAAGACGCAGTCCGTCGGCGTCCCCATCTGTACCGCGATGTCGCCATTATCAAACGTAAAAGTACGAAGGGATGATTCCAGCGTTAAGGAGTTGGACGCACCGCTGCGGTTACGATCGGGAGCAACAACCTGCACCTCGGCAAATTCGCGCAGGTGTTTCGCCAGCGTCTGAATGCCAGGCGCATGGATCCCATCATCGTTACTCAGCAATATTCGCATAGTCACCCGACGTATTGATTAGTTCCCTGACAACACTGGTGGCAAAGCTCCCGGCCGGCAGCCAAAAACGTAATTCGACGGTGACGTCATCCCACCAGTTCCAGCTCAGCTGCTGCGGATAGAGCAGCATCGCACGGCGTGCCGCCTCGACTTTCTCCCGCACCAGCAGTGATTGTAATTCTGTCTCTTCTGCTACCGCTGCCTGTTCTGCGACAAGCGCATCGCCCTGCGGCCCCCACTCTCCCGAGCCGGGCAGCGCGGCGGTAATCATCAGCGTTTTGTTATCGACGCGCGCCTGCAGATCGGCCATTTCGTCGCTTGTTGCCACAAACCAACTGCCGCGTCCCGCTAATTGTAGCGCATCGCCGACAACAACTTGATTCGCGTCCGGTTTTTTCAGTCGTTCGCTCACAATCTGATTAAACAACGCACTGCGGGCCGCCGACAACCAAAAACTGCGTTTATTCCTGTCGCGCACGGGGGCATTGCTCTGCGCCCAGCGCAGCGCGCCCTGCAGGTTGCTGCCGCCCAGCCCAAAACGCTGAGCGCCGAAATAGTTCGGTACGCCCTGCTCGCTGATGGCGGTCAGGCGTTTTTCCACGTCATCGCGATTCGTGACTTCACGCAGCACCAGCGTAAAGGCGTTGCCCTGAAGCGCCCCCAGGCGCAGCTTGCGCTTGTGGCGGGCGTACTCCAGCACCTTACAGCCTTCCAGCTCAAATTTGCTTAAATCAGGCATCACATTGCCCGGCACGCGCGCACACAGCCACTGCTCCGTGACCGCGTGTTTATCTTTTTGCCCGGCAAAGCTCACCTCACGGGCGTGGATCTTCAGGAATTTTGCCAGCGCATCGGCCACAAATCGAGTGTTGCAGCCATTTTTCAGAATGCGAACAAGCACATGTTCGCCTTCGCCGTCCGGCTGGAATCCGAGGTCTTCTACGACCACGAAATCTTCCGGGTTGGCTTTCAGCAGCCCATTGCCCTGGGGTTTGCCGTGCAGATACGTCAGGTTATCAAACTCGATCATTTGGCCGCCTTCACCAGCAGCGCGACGGCCTCGCAGGCGATACCTTCGCCACGCCCGACAAATCCGAGTTTTTCCGTGGTGGTGGCTTTGACGTTGACGTCATCCATATGACAACCGAGATCTTCAGCGATAAAGACGCGCATCTGCGGGATATGCGGCAGCATTTTCGGAGCCTGGGCGATGATGGTCACATCGACGTTGCCCAGGGTGTAACCCTTGGCCTGAATGCGGCGCCAGGCTTCGCGCAGCAGCTCACGGCTGTCCGCGCCTTTAAAGGCCGGGTCCGTGTCCGGGAACAGTTTGCCAATATCGCCAAGCGCCGCCGCGCCGAGCAGGGCGTCGGTTAAGGCATGCAGCGCGACATCGCCATCAGAATGCGCCAGCAGGCCCTGTTCAAAGGGAATGCGTACGCCGCCAATGATAATCGGGCCAACGCCGCCAAAGGCGTGTACGTCAAAACCGTGTCCAATTCGCATTATGCCTTCTCCTGAGGGATCGTACGGGTAAGATAAAATTCCGCGAGCTGTAAATCTTCCGGGCGCGTCACTTTTATATTATCAGCGCGCCCCTCAACAAGCTCAGGGTGGTAACCGCAATACTCCAGCGCCGACGCTTCGTCGGTGATGGTTGCGCCTTCATTGAGCGCGCGGGTTAAGCAGCTGTTGAGCAGTTCGCGGGGGAAAAACTGGGGGGTCAGCGCGTGCCATAAATCGACGCGCTCAACGGTATGGGCAATCTTCTGCTGGCCTGGCTCGGCGCGTTTCATGGTGTCGCGCACGGGCGAGGCCAGAAT
This sequence comes from Lelliottia sp. EB106-05-01-XG201, assembly GCF_058791735.1. Lineage (NCBI taxonomy): Bacteria > Pseudomonadati > Pseudomonadota > Gammaproteobacteria > Enterobacterales > Enterobacteriaceae > Lelliottia > Lelliottia sp. EB106-05-01-XG201. The sequence continues at coordinate 1,046,050 of NZ_JBYTDV010000001.1, read as the reverse complement.
GCCGCCTGTAGTACTGGTTTCGCTGAGTTTGAGCAAACGGGCCAGATCGTCCTGATGCAGACACGGTCGAGCGGCGTCATGCACCAGCACCCACTGCGCATCACCTGCGGCGCGAAGGCCAGCCAGAACGGAGTCGGCGCGCTCTGCGCCACCATCAACGACGGTAATCTGTGGATGATTTGCCAGCGGTAACGCAGCAAAACGGGCATCGCCCGGACTGATGGCGATCACGACGCGCGTCACCCGTGGGTTCGCCAGCAGCGCAGCCACGGAGTGTTCAAGGATCGTTTTGTCGCCAATGGAAAGGTACTGCTTAGGACACTCTGTTTGCATGCGCCGACCGAAACCTGCTGCCGGTACCACAGCGCATACATCCGAAAAAGTCACTGCCATGTCGTAATCCTGGGCCTGATTATCGATTGTTTTGTGCTGAGCCCTGACTGCGTTTAGACGCATCCGGCACCAGACGATAAAAGGTTTCGCCCGGCTTGGTCATGCTGAGTTCGTTACGTGCGCGTTCCTCAATCGCCTCTTGCCCGCCATTGAGGTCATCAATTTCAGCAAAAAGTTGATCGTTTCGCGCTTTAAGTTTTGCGTTCGTTGCCTGCTGTGCCGTGACGTCGTCATTGACGCGGCTGTAGTCGTGAAGACCGTTCTTACCGAACCACAGCGAATACTGCAGCCAGACCAGCAAAGCCAGCAACAGCAGTGTTAATTTACCCATCCAGCCCCCTGAAAAACGGCATCATCATCCCATAACTTTCCGTTCGACTCTACTCTGGGGTTTTAATTATGTCTTAAGTTAGCCCATCAGCCATAAAAACAGCAGGCCAAAGATGATCACTACTGTAGCAATGGTGATAACGGTGCTGTAGAGCAGCCGCCCGTTGAGCAGCGAGTGCAGCGCAATGCCGACCACCACCGCGACGGGCATCAGTGCCAGGAAGAAAGGCCAGGTGTAGAGGAAGAAAAACAGCGTATTGCGGCCATAGATCGCGAACGGGATGCCGAGCGCCAGCAACCACGAGGCGAAGCCGACCACGGCCCCAGGAAGTGACCAGGTCGTCTCGTCATCAGCCGATACGGTTTCCGACCCGGTGATAATGTAATTCTCACTGTTACGCATAGCAGTTCCTGTGACCATGACACATCTTACGGGCAGCGAGCTATCCGTTCGATACCGTCTCAGGATCTGATAATATCGCCCCGTCTGAGCAGGTCTAATAATTGGCTTACTAAATTTGTTACCAATTGTTGACCCTCCAGGTGAATTTCTGGCGATTCAGGCGCTTCGTAAACCGAGTCAATGCCGGTGAAATTGCGCAGCTCTCCCGCCCGGGCTTTTTTATACAGCCCCTTAGGATCGCGCGCTTCGCACACCTCAAGCGGCGTATCGACGAACACTTCGATAAACCGCTCGTGCCCCACACGCTCGCGCACCATCTGCCTTTCAGCGCGATGGGGCGAGATAAACGCGGTTAACACCACCAGACCGGCATCGGCCATCAGGCTCGCCACTTCACCCACGCGGCGAATATTCTCTTTGCGATCTTCGTCGCTAAAGCCCAGATCGCTGCACAGGCCGTGACGGACGTTGTCACCATCGAGTAAATAAGTGCTTACACCCTGCTTATGCAGCGCCTCCTCCAGCGCCCCGGCGACGGTGGATTTCCCCGAGCCGGAGAGCCCGGTAAACCACAGCACCACCCCACGGTGACCGTGGAGTTGTTCGCGCGCGCTGACCGTCACCGGGTGAGGATGCCAGACGACGTTCTCATCGTGCTGGGCCATTATTTGCCCCCCAGCAAATCGCGTGCGCCCCAGTGCGGGAAGTGTTTGCGCACCAGCGCGTTCAGCTCCAGCTCAAAGGCGCTGAATTCAGACGGCGCGGCGGTCGCCTGCTCGTGTGGTTCGCGCACCATCCCGGCACCGACGGTGACGTTGGTCAGACGGTCGATAAAGATCAGCCCGCCCGTCACCGGGTTTTGCTGATATTTGTCGAGCACCAGCGGCTCATCAAAGGTGAGATCCACTAGCCCAATCCCGTTCAGCGGCAGCTCGGTGACCTGATGCTGCGCCAGATTGTTGATGTCCACCTGATACTGAATGCCATCCACGCGCACCCGGGTTTTCTTGCCCGCGATTTTGATGTCATAGCTCTGACCCGCCGTCAGCGGCTGTTCCGCCATCCACACCACGTCCAGGGAGGCGCTCTGCACGGCAGGCACGCTCTCCTGCGCGTCCAGCAGCAGATCGCCGCGGCTGATATCGATCTCATCCTTCAACACCAGGGTAACCGCTTCACCCGCGCCTGCTTCCGGCAGATCGCCATCGAAGGTCACGATACGGGCGATGGTCGACTCCACACCGGACGGCAGCGCCTTCACGCGCTGGCCGACTTTAACGACGCCTGAGGCAATGGTCCCGGAGAAACCGCGGAAATCGAGGTTCGGGCGGTTCACATACTGCACCGGGAAGCGCATCGGCTGGCTTTCCACCGGGCGCTGGATTTCCACGGTTTCCAGCACTTCGAGCAGCGTCGGGCCGCTGTACCACGGCATATTCACGCTCTGGGTGGCGACGTTGTCGCCTTCCAGCGCGGAGAGCGGCACGAAGCGGATATCCAGATTGCCCGGCAGCTGCGCGGCAAAGGTCAGGTAGCTCTCGCGGATCTCGTTGAATTTCTCTTCGCTGAAATTCACCAGATCCATTTTATTGACCGCCACCACCAGGTGTTTGATGCCCAGCAGGGTAGAGATAAAGCTGTGGCGCCGGGTCTGATCCAGCACGCCTTTGCGCGCGTCCATCAGCAGGATCGCCAGTTCGCAGGTCGACGCGCCGGTCGCCATATTGCGGGTGTACTGCTCGTGCCCTGGGGTATCGGCGATGATGAATTTGCGTTTCTCGGTGGAGAAATAGCGGTACGCCACGTCGATGGTAATCCCCTGCTCACGCTCGGCCTGCAGGCCATCCACCAGCAGGGCCAGGTCGAGTTTTTCTCCCTGCGTGCCGTGACGTTTGCTGTCGTTATGCAGGGAGGAGAGCTGGTCTTCGTAAATCTGTCGCGTGTCGTGCAGCAGGCGGCCAATCAGGGTACTTTTCCCGTCATCGACGCTGCCGCAGGTCAGAAAGCGCAGCAGGCTTTTGTGCTGCTGAGCGTGCAGATAGGCTTCCACGCCGCCTTCATCAGCAATTTGTTGTGCAATAGTGGTGTTCATGGCGGCTCCTTAGAAATAACCCTGACGTTTCTTCAGCTCCATTGAGCCTGCCTGGTCGCGGTCAATCATGCGCCCCTGTCGCTCACTGGTGGTGGAGACCAGCATCTCTTCGATGATCTCCGGCAGCGTCTGCGCGTTCGACTCCACCGCGCCGGTCAGCGGCCAGCAGCCCAGCGTGCGGAAGCGCACCATCTGTTTCTTGATCACTTCGCCCGGCTGCAAATCAATGCGATCGTCGTCGATCATCATCAGCATGCCGTCGCGCTCCAGCACCGGGCGCTCAGCCGCCAGGTACAGTGGCACGATTTCAATATTTTCCAGATAGATGTACTGCCAGATATCCAGCTCGGTCCAGTTGGAGAGCGGGAAGACGCGGATGCTTTCGCCTTTGTTGATCTGGCCGTTGTAGTTGTGCCACAGCTCCGGGCGCTGGTTTTTCGGATCCCAGCGGTGGAAGCGGTCGCGGAAAGAGTAGATACGCTCTTTGGCACGGGATTTCTCTTCGTCACGACGTGCGCCGCCGAAGGCCGCATCAAAACCGTATTTGTTCAGGGCCTGTTTCAGCCCCTCGGTTTTCATGATGTCCGTGTGTTTCGCGCTGCCGTGGACAAACGGGTTGATGCCCATCGCCACCCCTTCCGGGTTTTTGTGCACCAGCAGCTCGCAGCCGTAGGCCTTCGCGGTGCGGTCGCGGAACTCGTACATCTCGCGGAATTTCCAGCCGGTATCGACGTGCAGCAGCGGGAACGGCAAGGTGCCCGGATAGAAGGCTTTACGCGCCAGATGCAGCATGACGCTGGAGTCTTTGCCGATGGAGTACATCATCACCGGGTTCGAAAATTCGGCAGCCACCTCGCGGATAATATGGATGCTTTCCGCTTCGAGTTGCCGCAGGTGGGTCAGTCGTTTTTGGTCCATAACCAGTCCTTAAGCCAGATTCACCACAGAAGAGCCAAAGCTTTCCGGGTTGGTTGTGTGTTGAAACCAGGCGAGCGTCTGATGCAGCTCAACCACCTCTCCCACCACAATCAGGGCGGGCATGGGGGCATTTTTCGCCAGGTTTGCAAGGTGTTGTAAGGTGCCGGTCGCGACATGCTGATCGCTACGCGTTCCGCGTGAAATCACCGCCACTGGCGTCGCCTTATCGCGCCCGTGACGAATCAATTGTTCGCTGATGTCAGCAGCTTTCATGGTGCCCATATAGATCGCCAGCGTCTGGCGACTTTGCGCCAGCTGCGCCCAGTCAAACGGCGTGCTGTCGGCTTTGTAATGCCCGGTGACGAATGTCACGCTCTGGACATAATCGCGGTGAGTGAGCGGGATTCCGGCGTAGGCCGTCACCGCAGAGGCGGCCGTGATACCAGGCACGACCTGGAACGGCACGCCCGCCTGCGCGGCTGCCTGCAGCTCTTCGCCGCCGCGCCCGAAGATAAAGGGGTCACCGCCTTTGAGACGCACCACGCTTTTCCCGGCCAGTGCGGCGTCAATCAGCATCTGGTTGGTTTCGTGCTGCGGCACCGAGTGCTCGCTCGCCCGTTTACCGACGCAGATTTGCTCGGCATCGCGACGTATAAGCTCACGCACCTCGTCGCTCACCAGATGATCGTAAAAGACCACGTCTGCCTGCTGAATAACCTGCAGACCGCGCAGCGTCAGCAGCCCGGCATCACCCGGCCCGGCACCGACCAGAATAATTTCGCCCTGCTGTTTTTCCGAAGCCTGAAGCGACTGCTCCAGCTCGCGCTCGGCTGCCTGTTCGTTTCCCACCGCCATCAGGCTGGCGAAACGTCCGCGGAAGGCCTGTTCCCAGAAGCGGCGGCGTCCGGCGGTCGTGGTCACCTGCGATTTCAGACGTTCACGAAAACTGCCCGCAATCTCCGCCATTCGGCCCAGGCTTGTAGGCAACAGCGCTTCGAGCTTTTCACGCAGCAGACGCGCCAGTACCGGCGCGTTGCCGCCAGAGGAGATGGCAATCAGCAGCGGAGAACGGTCGACAATCGAGGGGAAGATAAACGAGCACAAAGGCTCGTCGTCCACCACGTTCACCAGCCGGTGGCGGGCATTGGCCGCGTCGAACACCCGACGGTTCAGGGCGCGATCGTCCGTCGCGGCAATCACCAGCACCACATGGTCCAGCTGTGACTCATCAAACTCTGACGCTGTGACAATCTGCACCTGCGCGCCCGCCCGCTGTAAAAAAGCGATTTTGCGATCGGCGATTTCGCCCGTCCCGACAACCAGCACCGGACGGTCTTTTAATGAAGCAAACAGCGGCAGATAGTCCACGATGGGGCAACTCGTCTCAACAACAGGAATAGTGGGACTATAGGGGGCGGCTTAGAGTGAATGAAATTACGAATTGGAATGAGTAGTTACTCAATGGAATAACGACTCAGGAAAGCTAATATCAAAAAGTGCTTAACGCGCGAAATATCGGGCATTTAAGAGCAAATGAAATTGTGTAAGCGCGGTCACAGTTTCATACTAGGCGCGTTAAAATTTTGTTCTATTTTTTAAGGACTCACTATGTTTCGCGCAATGCGCCACCGTATCGCTGCCCTGGCGTTCGGCGTTTGCTGTATCCTCCCGGCTCAGGCAACCACTCACCCGTTGGGTGACATCGCATCCACTCAGGCGCGCCATATTGCGACCATGTTCCCGGGCCGAATGACGGGCACGCCCGCAGAAATGCTCTCGGCGGATTACGTTCGCCAGCAGTTTGCACAGATGGGCTACCAGAGCGATATTCGCGCCTTTCACAGCCGCTACATTTATACCTCGCGCAATAACAGCAAAAACTGGCACAACGTGACCGGCAGTACGGTTATCGCCGCGCATGAGGGCAAAACGGCGCAGCAGATTATTATCATGGCGCATCTCGATACCTTCGCGCCGATGAGCGATGCGGACACCGACAACAATCTCGGCGGACTGACGCTGCAGGGGATCGACGATAATGCCGCCGGTGTTGGCGTGATGTTAGAGCTGGCCGAGCGCATGAAAGACATTCCGACCCAATACGGGATTCGCTTCGTCGCCACCAGCGGCGAAGAGGAAGGTAAACTCGGCGCAGAAAATCTGCTGGCGCGCATGAGCGCGGCGGAGAAGAAAAACACCCTGCTGGTTATTAACCTCGACAACCTGATCGTCGGCGATAAGCTCTATTTCAACAGCGGCAAAAGCACACCGAATTCCGTCCGCAAATTGACGCGCGACCGCGCGCTGGCCATTGCGCGCAGCCAGGGCATTCTGGCGGCGATCAATCCGGGGCGTAACCCTGATTACCCGAAAGGCACCGGCTGCTGCGGCGATGGCGAAGTCTTTGATCAGGCGGGGATCCCGGTGCTGTACGTCGAGGCGACGAACTGGTCTCTGGGCAAAAAAGATGGCTATCAACAGCGCAACAAATCCAAAGCTTTCCCCGAGGGCACCAGCTGGCATGATGTGAGGCTGGACAACCAGCAGCATATCGATCAGGCGCTGCCCCAGCGCATCGAACATCGCAGCCGTGACGTGGTGAAAGTGATGCTGCCGCTGGTGAAGGAGCTGACGAAAGCGGGGAAAGCCTGAGCAGAAAAGGGAATGGGTGCATGAGGTTAAACCCTGACAGCGCGATACGCGGGGTCACCCCCGCGTTGTTGCTACTTCTTCGGTTCGCAAGCAAGAACAGCTCTGAACTCCATACCACGCTCTCTGACACTCAACTCGCAAAGCGAGTCTCGCACCATCAAGGTGAATCCTAATGCTGTGGCACACAGCACGATGATTGCCACCAGGGCGTATTTGGTCAGCATGTATTGCCTCCATGCAAAGAAGAGGCTAGCATCTAAACTGTCTGGGTTTAGACGTTGGCCTCAGGTGGATAGAAATATCTCCTGGGGCTTTCGCCTAACTGGAACCTTGAAAATGCTCAAAGCCAGTTAGCCTCAAGCACCCGCCGCCATAGTACGTATCACACCGTCCCTGCCCAAACCTGTTGTGCTAAATGCAGAATGCGCCTCGCAATAAAAATGCCCCCGCTCATGACAAACGGAGGCATCAGACAGCTTTCAACTCAAAACTTACCCTTCGTGCAGCCCGCACTCACGCTTGAGCCCGAAGAAGCGCGTCTCTTCTTCCGCCATGCCCGGCTCCCACTTGCGGGTGGTATGGGTGTCGCCCACCGACAGATAGCCCTGATCCCACAGCGGATGGTATTTCAGCCCGTGCTGTTGCAGATACTGGTACACGGTGCGGTTGTCCCAGTCGATAATCGGCAGGACTTTAAACACCCCGCGCTGAATGCCCAGTACCGGTAAACTCGCCCGACTGCCGGACTGCTCGCGGCGTAAACCAGCAAACCAGGTTTTAGCGTTCAGCTCACTCAGCGCCCGATTCATCGGCTCGACTTTGTTGAGCTCATTGTATTTCTCAATACCCTCAACGCCCTGCTCCCACAGCTTACCGTAGCGCGCTTCCTGCCACGCTGCGCTCTGCTCCGCGCGATAGACCTTGAGATTCAGTTTGAGCTTATCCGTCAGTTCATCGATGAACTGATAGGTTTCCGGGAACAGGTAGCCGGTATCCGTGAGGATCACCGGAATGTCCGGGCGGATCTGATTCACCAGATGCAAACTCACCGCCGCCTGAATGCCAAAGCTCGACGAGAGCACATAGTCGCCCGGCAGGTTTTCCAGCGCCCACGCGACGCGGCCCTGTGCGTCGAGTTTCTCCAGCTGGGCGTTGGTTACTGCCAGCGCGAGAATGCGTTCGACTTTAGGCAGATCGTTAAGGGCGTTTAGATCGAGTCTGGACATAAGTTCCTCACTGTTTGCGTTGCCTGATGGCGCTTCGCTTATCAGGCCTACAAAAACCGTCTGCGCTAGCGCCACCGGGCAACAGACCGCACTACTCCCAGAAATCCCGCGCCGGATCGAGCACCGGACGGACGATGCCCGCACGCACCGTAAAGTCGCCGAAGCCTTCACCCGCTTCGCGCTCTTTCGCCCAGCGTCCGACCAGTTCGTCGAGGGAGTCGAGGATTTCCGGTTCGGTAATGTTTTCGCGATACATGCGCGGAATGCGCGTCCCGCTGCGGTTACCGCCAAGATGGACGTTGTAGCGTCCCGGCGCTTTCCCCACCAGCCCCAGCTCCGCCAGCAGCGCACGGCCACAGCCGTTCGGGCAGCCGGTCACGCGCATCACAATGTGTTCGTCACCGATGCCGTGTTTCTCCAGCACCGCTTCCACTTTATCGGTGAACGACGGCAGGAAACGCTCGGCCTCGGCCATCGCCAGCGGACAGGTCGGGAAGGAGACGCAGGCCATCGAATTTTCGCGCTGCGGTTTCACCGCATCCATCAGCGTATGATCCCGCGCCAGCTTCTCAATCTTCGCTTTCTGGCTTTCCGGCACCCCGGCAATGATCAGGTTCTGGTTCGCGGTGATGCGGAACTCGCCTTTATGGATCTTAGCAATTTCCAGCAGACCGGTTTTCAGCGGACGGCCTGGATAATCCAGAATACGACCGTTCTCGATAAACAGCGTCAGGTGCCATTTATTGTCGATGCCTTTCACCCAGCCGATGCGATCGCCGCGACCGGTGAATTCGTACGGGCGGATCGGCGCGAAGGTGATGCCTGCACGACGCTCCACTTCCGCCTTGAAGGTCTCCACGCCGACGCGCTCAAGGGTGTATTTGGTTTTCGCGTTTTTACGATCCGTACGGTTGCCCCAGTCGCGCTGGGTCGTCACCACCGCTTCGGCCACCGCCAGGGTATGCTCCAGCGGGATGTAGCCAAACTCGCTCGCCGTACGGGCGTAGGTTTTCTTGTTGCCGTGCTCAATCGACAGGCCGCCGCCCACCAGCAGGTTGAAGCCCACCAGCTTGCCGTTCTCGGCAATTGCCACGAAGTTCATGTCGTTGGCGTGCAGATCGATATCGTTCTGCGGCGGGATCACCACGGTGGTTTTGAACTTACGCGGCAGATAGGTCTGACCGAGGATCGGCTCTTCGTCCGTGGTCGCGACCTTCTCCTGATCGAGCCAAATCTCCGCATAAGCGCGAGTGCGCGGCAGCAGATGTTCAGAGATCTTTTTCGCCCATTCGTAGGCTTCGGCGTGCAGCTCGGACTCGAACGGGTTCGAGGTGCAAAGCACGTTACGGTTCATGTCGTTGGCGGTCGCCAGCGCGTCGAGGCCCACGGAGTGCAGCATCTGATGCACCGGCTTGACGTTCTTCTTCAGAATGCCGTGGAACTGGAAGGTCTGACGGTTGGTCAGACGAATGCTGCCGTAAATGGTGTTGTCGTGGGCGAACTTATCAATCGCCTGCCACTGCTTCGTGGTGATGACACCACCCGGCAGACGACAGCGCAGGAGCATCGCATGACGGGGTTCGAGTTTTTGCTCAGCACGCTCGGCGCGGATATCGCGGTCGTCCTGCTGGTACATGCCGTGGAAGCGGATCAGCAGGAAGTTGTCGCCTTTGAAACCGCCGGTCAGACCATCATTTAAATCTTCGGCAATGGTGCCGCGCAGGTAGTTGCTCTCTACCTTCATGCGCTCGGCGTCCGTCAGTTTGCCTTCGACCACCAGTGGGCCAGGGTGTTTTTCGCTCATTAGTAGACATCTCGCTGATAACGGCGCTCTACGCGCAGCTCACTTAAAAATTCGTCCGCCGTTTCGGCATCCATACCACCGAATTCGGCAATCACTTCCAGCAAAGCCTGCTCGACGTCTTTCGCCATGCGATTCGCGTCGCCACAGACATAAAGATGGGCACCGTCATTGATCCATGCCCACAGCTCTGCGCCCTGTTCGCGCAGTTTGTCTTGTACGTATATTTTTTGTTTCTGGTCGCGAGACCAGGCCAGATCGATGCGGTTCAGCACGCCCTCTTTGACGTAGCGTTGCCACTCCACCTGATAAAGGAAATCTTCCGTAAAGTGCGGGTTGCCGAAGAAAAGCCAGTTTTTGCCCGGCGCTTCATCCGCCGCGCGCTGCTGCAGGAAGGCGCGGAATGGCGCGATGCCGGTGCCAGGACCAATCATGATCACCGGTGTTTCCGGGTTGGTCGGCAGACGGAAGTTGTCGTTGTGCTCGATGAACACCCGCACTTCGCCCTCTTCTTCGACGCGATCGGCCAGGAAGCTGGATGCCCCACCGGCGCGCGCACGGCCTTCAATATCAAAGCGTACCGCGCCGACGGTGATGTGCACTTCGCTCTCCACTTCCGCCTGCGATGAAGCGATGGAGTAGAGGCGCGGCGTCAGCGGACGCAGCAGGCCGATGAGTGCTTCGGCATCCAGCTGGGCTGGCGCAAAACGCACCATGTCAACAATCGGCGTGGTCGCCGCGTAATGCTGGAGTTTGGCTTTGTCGCCCACCAGCGGCAGCAGGGATTCGCTGCGCGTCAGAGTGGCGTAATTCTCAACGATGTTCGCGGTATTGACCGTCAGCTCGAAATGCCACTGGAGCGCTTCGGAGAGCGGCAGGGTTTTGCCGTCATGAGTGACGGTTTCGGTGCCTTTCAGCCACAGCAGCTCTACCAGCTCTTTCACAAGCTTTGGATCGTTCTGATACCAGACGCCGAGCGCATCGCCAGGCTGATAGCGCAAACCGGAATCCCCCAGATCGATTTCGATATGGCGAACGTCCTTCTCCGAGTCGCGACCGGTGATTTTCTGGTTTACCGACAGGCTCGCCGTCAGCGGCTCTTCTTTGGTGTACGGACTGGTCAGCACCTCGTTGACCACGCCCGAGGCGGTCACCGCGGCCTGCGCGGCGGACTCCGTCGGGACGCGTGCTTTCAGCACCTCAACGATGCGTGCGCGCCACTCAGCGGCGGCGGGCTGATATTCCACGTCAGCGTCGACGCGGTCCAGCAGGCGCTCTGCGCCCAGCTCCGCCAGTTTGCTGTCGAAGTCTTTGCCGGACTGGCAGAAGAATTCATAGGAGGTATCGCCGAGGCCAAAGACCGCAAACGCGGTGCCGTCGAGTTTTGGCGCTTTTTTCGAGAACAGGAATTTATGCAGTGCAACCGCTTCTTCCGCCGGTTCGCCCTCGCCCTGCGTGGAGGCCACCACGACCACCAGTTTTTCCGACGCGATTTGTTTGAATTTATAATCCCCGGCGTTGACCAGGTTCACGTTCAGTTTGGCGGCCAGCAGGTCGTCGCGCAGCGCTTCTGCCACGCGGCGGGCGTTGCCCGTTTGCGACGCAGAAATCAGCGTAATCGCCGGAATTTCCACCGCGGCAGGTGCAGCCGTCGCCACAGCCCCAGGCTGTTGATTGAGCATTCCCCAGAAATAACCGGAGACCCAGGCGAGCTGGGTGGGTGAAAAATCAGTGGTGGCCGCCTGGAGGCGCGCCAGTTGCTCCGGGTTCAGGGGAAGCAAATTCGAAGGTGGGGCCTGTGTTGTCATGCGTTGTTATGTTCCAGTAGCAAAGCGGAATTTATGCAAAAAGACCAAACTAGAGATAAGGTTAACGGCGGGGATAATAACAATTAAAGAAGGGATGGAAATAATAAATAACCAAAAGAACTAACCGCTTTTAGTCATGGTTCTTAACATTAAAACCGATAAAGCAACCTGTTGAATTAGCTTGTTTTTATAGTCATAAAGGATGAGAAAAGCTCGCATCCGGGCCAAGGGCCGTTTTAGTTAATGCGAAAAAAGGGTCTTTCCGGTACTATGCGGCGGTTTTTTCCGCATTCGCATTACTGAGAGCACATCATGTCCACCACACTGTTTAAAGATTTCATCTTCGAAGCCGCCCACCACCTGCCGCATGTTCCAGAAGGACACAAATGCGGCCGTCTGCACGGACACTCGTTCATGGTGCGTCTTGAAATTACCGGTGAAGTCGATCCGCACACGGGCTGGATCATGGACTTCTCCGAGCTGAAAGCCGCTTTCAAGCCGACCTACGACCGACTCGATCACTATTATCTGAATGATATTCCCGGCCTTGAAAACCCGACCAGCGAAGTCCTGGCGAAATGGATCTGGGATCAGATGAAACCCCTGGTTCCGCTGCTGAGCAGCGTGATGATCAAAGAGACCTGCACGGCCGGCTGCGTTTATCGCGGCGAGTGATTTTTGCCTTTGAGGCAGCGGTCAAACTCCCTTTAATTTCGCTATGTTAGGGTTGTGCGTTCTCAGGAAAAGGAGCGCAAGGTGGCGGACAATTTTGACCTTATTATCATTGGCGCAGGGATTGCCGGTTCGACCTGCGCTCTGCTCAGTGCCCGCGCCGGATTGTCCGTTCTGCTCATCGAGCGCGGCGAACAGCCCGGCAGCAAAAACCTCTCTGGCGGCAGGCTTTACGGTTACGCCCTCGCCGATATTCTCCCCGATTTTCACACTCATGCGCCCTTAGAGCGGCGTATTACCCGCGAGCATTTCTCTCTGTTAACCGCTGACGGGGCGACGACCCTGTGCGCGCAAAACCCGGTGAGCCCTTCCTGGAGCCTGCTGCGTGCCCGATTCGATCCCTGGCTGGCCGCGCAGGCGGAAGCGGCAGGCGCTCAATTGCTGTGTGGCGTGACTGTCGATGCGTTGCACCGCGAACAGGGCCGCATCACGGGCGTGATGTGCGAGGGTGAGTTGCTGAGCGCGCGCGTCGTGGTGCTGGCCGAAGGGGCAAACACCCTGCTCGCCGAGCAGCAGAATCTGGTCTCTCGCCCGTCGATGGAGCAGATGGCGCTGGGCATTAAAGAGACGCTCGCCCTCGACCCCGCGCGCATTCAGGACCGTTTCCATCTGGAAGAGAACGAAGGCGCGGCCTGGCTGTTCAGCGGGCAAATCTGCGGCACTAAACCCGCCGGAGCGTTCCTTTACACCAATCAGCATTCTCTTTCACTGGGGATTGTCGCCCCGCTGGCGTCCCTGCGAAACGGACCGGGCTCCGCCTCCTCTCTGCTGGCAAAACTGAAACATCACCCGACGCTGCGCCCGTTAATTCGCGACGCCGAAACCCTGGAATATGCTGCCCATCTGGTGCCGGAAGGCGGTCTGAATTCCGTGCCCCTGCAGCGCGCCGGTGAGGGCTGGCTGCTGATTGGCGATGCGCTGCGCACCTGCATCAATACCGGCGTGACGGTCAGAGGCATGGACACCGCGATGCTAAGCGCCCAGGCCGCCGCGCAGGCGCTTATCACCCATTTTCGCGCGCCTGAAAAACCACTGCAAACGCTGTTTGACCGCGAACTGGAACGCAGCGCGCTCTGGCATCAGCTCCAGCGCTACCGTGATGTTCCTGCCCTGTTGCAGCGAGACAGTTTTTATCACCAGTGGCCGGAATTCAGCCGTGCCGTGATGCGCGATTTAACGCGCGCAGGAACCGATGCCAGCCCGCCCCTGTGGCGCATCCTGTTGCGTCATACGCGCCGCTTCGGCGTTGCGCGGATGGGCGCTGATATTCTGAGGAGTCTGCGATGTCTGTAAACGAAAGTCTGGCGCACAATTGCTACCATCCCGCCGGAGAACCCCACATTCAGCTGCGGGAAAACCTCAGCGACGAGCAGATTTTACTCCTGCAAAAGATCTGCCCTGCAGGGTTGTTTACGCCCGATTCTGCTGGCAGGGTAAATGTGCATTTTCAGGGCTGCCTGGAGTGCGGCTGCTGCCGACTTCTGGCGGGCAGCGACGCGCTAGCCGGGTGGCAGTATCCCCCTTCCGGCGCGGGGCTGACCCTGCGTTTTGGCTAAAAATAATAAGGATCAACGCGTGCCAATTCTTCACCTGCTCAGACAAAACCCGGTTATCGCGGCGGTAAAAGACAACGCCAGCCTGCAGCTGGCTATCGACTCAGACTGCCAGTTTATTTCCGTGCTCTACGGCAATATCTGCACCATCACCGGGATCGTGCAAAAGATCAAACAGGCCGGGAAAATGGCCTTTATCCATGTCGATTTACTGGAAGGGGCGTCGAATAAAGAGATTGTGATTCAGTTTCTCAAGCTGGTGACCCAGGCCGACGGGATCATCAGCACCAAGCCGAACATGCTGAAAGCCGCCCGCGCCGAGGGCTTTTTCTGCATTCACCGCCTGTTTATCGTCGACTCGATTTCGTTTCATAACATCGATAAGCAGGTGGCGCAGTCCAACGCCGACTGCATCGAAATCCTGCCGGGCTGTATGCCGAAGGTGCTGAACTGGGTCACGGAGAAAGTGCGCCAGCCGCTGATTGCGGGCGGTCTGGTGTGCGATGAAGAGGACGCCCGCAATGCGATCGCCGCCGGCGTGCTGGCGCTCTCCACCACCAATACCGACGTCTGGACGCTGGCAAAGGATCTGAATTAAACCCGGCACGCCACCAGCGCCTGAAGCACTTCCTGCGCATCCCCCACCACACCCACGTCCGCCGCGGCAAACACGGCGGCGTCTCGATCCTGATTAATCGCCACAATAAACCGACTTTGCGAGACGCCTGCCATAAACGCCGAGGCCCCGGACGCGCCCGCAATCAGGCACACCTCGGGTGCGACGCTTTGTCCGGAGATCCCGAGCATTCGCTGTTCATCGCAGCCGCCCGCCATCACTCTTTGCCGGGTGAAGGCGGGCTCTGCGTCGAGCGCAGCGGCGAGTTGTTCAAAAATCTCACCCGTCGCTCCCTGCCCTGTCGCCAGTACAACGCGCGCTGACTGCAACGGATGCGCGGATTTGGTGAGGATCTCAGGCTCCGGTAATCCGCCAGAAATCTCAATCGGCGCTATCTCTGTGGTGGGAATATCTGTCGGGAACACAGCATTAAGGCGAGGGAGATTCGCCGCCAGCGACAGGCAAACCGGGCGACGTTCAGGCCGCAGCGTGGCCGTCAGCGCATTGCCGTAAACGGCTTTGCTGAGAGTGCGCGTTTCGCTATCCCAGCTCTGAACCTGACACACCGCGCTGCCTTGCAGACGCCACGCCAAGCGAGTGGCCAGTTCGTCGCCTGTCGTTGAGGACGGAAACAAAACCATGTCCGGCGAATCGGCTATAAACGCCGATTCCAGCGCGGGCAGCAGCGCCTCTATGTTTCCTCCGTTTACGCGCCAGCAACACTGTGGATTAAGCCCATGCGCAGCAAGAAAATCCGCCATCGGCCCTTCGTCTTCGGGTTTGAGTATCACCATCGCGAGGTTCATGGCTGCATCCTCTGCGCCAGGTAGTCATTCCACAGCCGCTGCGCGGCCTGCGGGGCGGGTTCGTCGATGATGATCCCGCTGCGGCGAGGGAGGTGGCGCGCGAGACTGAGGCAGGAGATCGTTGCTGCCGCTGCCCCGCATGGCCGCTGTTCGATCTCTGCTTTTGCCGCCGCCAGCCGCGCCCGCATGCCCGGCACCCGCAGCGCCATCTGCCCGCGATTCTGCACTCTCAGCACTGCTGGCTGATGCACCGACCACCGGCTGCGCTGGTGCAAGCCTTCACACTCGACGATAAAACCCTCGCCGTCCACGTTCAATCCGCATACGGAAGACAAACAGGGCCAGCCAAGCATCTCCGCCAGCAGCCAGCCGGTTTGTCCGTTCTGACCTTCGCTGCTTTGCGTACCCAGCAGCACCAGTCCCGCATTCTGTTCCCGAACCTGTTCCGCCAGCTGCTGCGCCACAAGCGCGGGGGAAAAGCGGAGCTCCTCCTCACAGGTCAGCAACGTCCGGCGGGAAAACCCCAGCGCCGCCAGATGGCGCAGCATCGGCAGCGCGCGGTCGTCGCCGATCGTCACTGCGCTGAGTTCCAGTGCAGGATTAACGTTGCGCGCCAGCAGCATCAGCTCCGCCGCGCCCTGCTCGTCATTGCCCATGAGCGAGCGCATCAGCGTGCGATCCGGGCCCGTTCCACTGCGGGCCGCCGCCTGCCAGTCAGCCTCTGACAGCATCGACAGATCCGGCTCGGCCTTAAATGCCAACAGAATGTTCATTCACCTTTCCCAGCGGCTTTGGCGGCAGCTCGGCCGCCTCCACCAGCGATAGATTTTTGGTTTCCGGCGCCCACAGGAGCGACACCAGCAGCCCGACCAGCAGGACCGCGACCAGCATCAGCAGCGTGTTGCGCATTCCCCAGGAGAGCAGCGCCATCGGCAGTAGCCCGGTGGCGATCGCCGCGCCGAGTCGGCTCATGGCGGTGGCAAATCCCACGCCCAGGGAGCGAATGTCAGTCGGGAAACTCTCAGCGGGCAGAATTCCGACCAGGTTGCTGGCCGCCGAAATCGCGGTGCTGAACAGCACGAACAACAGCAGGATCAGAGTGCTGTTGCTGGCGGGCGTAAAGGCCAGCGCCGTCAGCGTCAGCGCCAGCAGCAAAAAGCTGCTGATCAGAAACTGACGTCGGGAGAGCGACCAGGTGAGCACCAGCCCGAGCAGCGCCCCGACAATCAGCAGCCCGTTGAGGATCAGGCTCGCGGTCAGGGCATCCTCCAGACCAATGGTCCCGGCAATGGTCGGCAGCCAGGTGTAAATCACGAACCACGGCACCACCAGACAGATAAAGAACAGGCTGTTAAACGCCGTGCGCCGCCAGTAGCGGGCGGAAAACAGCGTGCGGATATGGCGGGTGGTGACGCTGGCAATTTCATCGCCGGGCAGCACATTCGCGCCCAGAAAACGCCGCACCACCGCGTGCGCTTCACCAATCCGCCCCTGGCGCATCAGCCAGCGAGGGGATTCCGGCGTGCCCATCCGCAGGAGGGTGATCGCCAGCGCCGGGAAGGCGGCGGAGGCCAGCAGCCAGCGCCAGGCTTCGGGTTCGCTGTTGATCCACAGATGCCCCGCCACGCTCGCCAGCACGTAGCCGATGGTCCAGACCACGCTAAACGCGCCGAGCAGCATGCCGCGATAGCGTTTGGGGGAGAATTCCGCCAGCAGCGTGTGGCCCACGGAGTAGTCGCCGCCGAGGCCAAAACCGATTAAGACGCGCAGAAAAATCAGCTGTTCCGGCGAGGTGACAAAAAACTGCAGAAAGGAGGCCAGGGTGATCAGCAGAAAGCTGAAGGTGAAGATGCGCTGGCGGCCAATGTGATCGGAGATCCAGCCCAGAATCAGGCTGCCGAGAAACAGACCAAACAGCGCCGAGCCGCCGACCATCCCCTCCTGCATCGCCGTCAGGTTCATCTGTGACTGGAGCGGAATAATCGCGTAGCCGATGACGCCGAGCACGTAGCCGTCGGTCAGATGGGCACCAAAAGTGAGACCGGCAATACGCCAGTGAAAGCGGGTTAGCGGCAGATCGTCCATTCGTACGGGTGACGCGCTCATGGCTCCCCCTTCAGGAAAAAGGACGGCTTCCCCGAGGAGAAGCCGTAGCAGTGATTATTTTTCAATCGGATAGATGGTTCCGGTATTCATAATGCCATTCGGATCGAACTGTTTTTTCAGCCCTTCCAGCAGCGCCCAGGCGGTGCCGTGCTCCGCTTTCGCCCAGTGCACACGGTGCTTACCGATACCGTGGTGGTGCACCATCGAACCGCCGAGGGCGATCGTCTCTTCGCAGATGATTTTGTTCAGCGGGTTGTGGTACTTGTCGATCTCCTCTTCCGGCTTACAGTCCACCACGTTGTAGTCGTAGACGAAATACATGTTGGTGCCGTTGATGTAGCTGTGGGAGGAGTGACCGCCGAGCATAGTGATGTCGTCCGCATGCGGGAATTCAGTGCGGATACGGTGGATCACGCGCTCGTAAATCTGGTTGATGCAGCTCCAGTCCCCGGACACTTCGGTGGTGAAGCCCATGTTGCCGGTTTTGAGGATCTGCACGCGCTCGGCAGCCACTTTTTCCGGGCCCCAGTTGAGGTTGTTGAACCAGTTTTCGATCAGCTTGCTGTCCACGCGGGTGCACTGCGGGTAGCGCGCCACGATCTCGGCGATGCCTTCCCCGGTGGCGCGCGCCATGCGTGGATTGCCTTCGGCCATAAAGATCATCACGCATTTACCTTCGGCAAAATGGGTGAAGTGCTGCGTGCCGTCTTCGGCGTCGTACAGGCGGGCAATCGACGGACGATAGCCTTCGACCATCACTTCGCGCAGGATCTCAAAGCCGGTTTTCATCTCGTCGAGAATGTAGCCGTAGTAGAGGTTGTTTTCCGGGGTGAATTTGAAAATTTTCACTGTCACTTCAGTGATGTAGCACAGCGCCCCTTCGTTGCCGATGATAATATGACGAATGTCCGGCCCGGCGGCACGACGCGGCACGTTCTTGATGCGGGTGATGGTGCCGTTCGGCAGCACCGCTTCCAGCCCGACCACCATATCTTCGATTGCGCCATAAAGAGTAGAAAACTGGCCGATACTGCGCGTCGCCACGAGCCCGCCCATCTGCGCCAGCGGTTTGGACTGCGGGGAATGGCCGGTGGTGTAACCTTTGGCGCGCAGCGCGTTTTCCAGCACTTCCAGGGGGACGCCGCACTGGGCGGTGGCCTGCATATTTTCGATATCGATATCGATAATTTTGTTCATCCCGGAGCCGTCGAGCACCAGCGAGTTTTTCACCACCGTTTCCAGCCCGCCTTCCGTCGCGGAAGCTCCCGTACGCGGTACGCCGTTGATTTTATGCTGATTCATAAATGCCAGCACGTCGGAAACCTGCTGCGTCGAGCCGAGTTTCACCACCGCCGCGGGCAGAGGCAGGGTAAACACGCCGTGAATATCGGCATATTTTCGAAAGCGATCGACGCTGTTTTTCTTCAGTACGTTTTCATCGGTCACCACGCGCTCGGGACCGACAATTTCTTTTACCTGTTCAACAATTGCTTCGCGGGATAAAGACATAATAATTCCTTTCTGATTTAACAGTAATAAGCAGAAACCACCGGATTAAGCGGAAAATGATTAACGGACTAAATAGCCGCCATCGACAACTAATAAATGGCCATTGACATAATCAGAGGCACGACTGGAGAGATAAACCATCGCCCCCATTAAATCCTGAGTATCGCCCCAGCGATTCGCCGGAATATGATCCAGTACGCGCTGATTGGTTTCAGGATTACTGCGAGTAGCGGTGGTAATTTCGGTGGCGTAATATCCCGGCGCAATGCCGTTGACCTGAATATTATATTGCCCGAGTTCATCGCAATAGGCTTTGGTGAAACCGGCGAGGGCATGTTTTGTCGCCGAATAGGCCGGGGACCACTGGCCGCCTAAATAAGAGAACAGCGAACAGATATTAATGATTTTTCCGCTCTGCTGCGGAATCATAATTTTCGCCGCTTCATGGCTTAATTCAAATGCTGCCGTCAGGTTGACGTCGATCATCGGGTCCCAGTCAGCACGACCAAAATCCAGCACTTTATTCAGCTTACAGATCCCGGCGTTGTTGACCAGAATATCGACGGTGCCAAAACGCTCGCAGCAGGCGGCGATGATCTTGCGCGGCGCGCCGTCGGCGGTGATGTCCACTTGCATAAATTCGACTTCCACGCCCTGCTGCTCAATCAGCTCGCGGGTTTCGCCGTTGTCTTTGATAAAGCTCGGGATAAACAGGTTGGCTCCCGCCTTTGCCAGCGCCATGGCGAACGCCTGGCCCAGGCCGCTGTTGCCCCCGGTGACGATCGCCGTTTTTCCCTTCAGGGAGAAGAAATCCATAGAAAATGCGTTAAGCGACTCGATAGACATAATGTGGCTCCACAATCCTTTAGGCAAAAAAAAAGAAAGGCAACTTCCCCCGGTAAGAGGGAAGTCACCTTTCTCATGTTCTCTGGTAACTGTGGATAATTTGTAGCATAGCCAGGTAGAGTCTAATGTGATGGAAATCACAGAGCCGTGTTTCAGCCCCATGAAATAACAAATGGTCAGAAGCGTGATTATTCTCACACTCAAACACCGTCACGCATGTTATTTGTAGTGTAATTACTAGAGACCAAGAGAAAAGTAATCCTCCTGAAAAGGCGGTTTACTTTTCTCTTTTTTTTGTTTGTTTTTTGCCCTATTAACCTACACCACTAACGTGAGAGATCCCTATGCAACATTCACCCTGGCGTCGCTGGATTACCCTCGCCATTATTAGTTTTAGCGGTGGCGTGAGTTTTGATCTCGCCTATTTGCGCTATATCTATCAAATCCCGATGGCAAAATTTATGGGATTTAGCAATACCGAAATAGGGTTAATCATGAGTACTTTCGGAATAACCGCAATTATTCTCTACGCGCCGAGTGGGGTTATTGCCGATAAATTTTCGCACCGCAAGATGATTACCTCCGCGATGATCATTACCGGCCTGCTGGGATTTATCATGGCCACCTATCCCCCTCTGTGGGTGATGCTGCTGATTCAGGTGGCGTTCGCCATCACCACTATTTTGATGCTGTGGTCGGTATCCATCAAAGCCGCGTCAATGCTCGGCGACAGCAGCGAGCAGGGTAAGATCATGGGCTGGATGGAAGGGCTGCGCGGCGTGGGGGTGATGTCGCTGGCGGTGTTTACCATGTGGGCCTTTTCGCGCTTTGCGCCGGACGACGCTAACAGCCTGAAAACGGTGATCATGATCTACAGCGTGGTCTACATTCTGCTCGGGATCTTGTGCTGGTTCTTTGTCGCTGACGGGACGAGCCAGTACGCGCCCGGTGCGGTGGCAGACAAGAAAACCTTTCAGCTCAGCGACATTCTTTCGGTTCTGCGCATCAGCACCACCTGGTACTGCAGCCTGATCATTTTCGGCGTGTACACGATCTACGCCATCCTCAGCTACTCCACAAACTATCTGACGGAAATGTACGGCATGTCGCTGGTGGCGGCGAGCTACATGGGGATCGTGATCAATAAAATCTTCCGCGCCTTCTGCGGCCCGCTCGGCGGGATCATCACCACCTACAGCCGGGTGAAATCCCCGACGCGGGTGATTCAGATCCTGTCCGTGGTGAGTGCGCTGACGCTGGCGGCGCTGCTCGCCACCAACAGCCAGCCGCAGTCCGTCGCCATCGGGATTGGCCTGATTCTGCTGCTGGCCTTCACCTGCTACGCCTCACGCGGGCTCTATTTTGCCTGCCCCGGCGAGGCGCGTACGCCGACCTTTATCATGGGCACCACCGTCGGGATCTGCTCGGTGATCGGTTTTCTGCCGGATGTCTTTGTTTACCCTATCGTCGGCCACTGGCAGGATACGCTGCCTGCCGCCGAAGCCTATCGCAATATGTGGATGATGGGACTGTGCGCCGTGTGCATGGTGATCGTCTTTACATTCCTGCTGTTTCGGAAAATCAAAGGAGAAGAGCAATGTCGAAGCATTACATCATTGGAATAGATGGCGGGAGTCAGAGTACCAAAGTGGTGATGTACGACCTCAAGGGAAACGTGGTGTGCGAAGGCAAGGGTCTGTTGCAGCCGATGCACACGCCCGATGCCGACACGGTGGAACATCCCGATGACGATCTCTGGACTTCCCTGTGCGCCGCGGGAAAAGATCTGATGCGCCAGTTCGGCGGCAAGCCGGAGGAGATTGTCGGGATTGGTCTCGGGTCGATCCGCTGCTGTCGCGCCCTGCTCAAAGCCGACGGAACGCCCGCTGCGCCGCTCATCAGCTGGCAGGACGCCCGCGTGACGCGCCCGTATGAACATACGCAGAAAGACGTGGCTTACGTCACCTCGTTTTCGGGTTATCTCTCGCACCGTCTGACGGGCGAGCGCAAAGACAACATCGCCAACTACTTCGGTCAGTGGCCGGTGGATTACAGAACCTGGGACTGGAGCGAGGACGAGGCGATCTTTACGAAATTCAACATCCCACGCGAGATGCTGTTTGACGTGCAGATGCCCGGCACGGTGCTGGGCCATATCACCCCGGAGGCCGCAAAAGCGACGGGTTTCCCGAAGGGTCTGCCGGTGGTGTGCAGCACCAGCGACAAAGCGGTCGAAGCGCTGGGGGCCGGTCTGCTCGACGATGAAACGGCGGTGATTTCGCTTGGCACCTATATCGCGCTGATGATGAACGGCACCACGCTGCCAAAAGATCCGCAGGCCTATTGGCCGATTATGTCGTCGATTCCTGAAACTCTGCTGTACGAGGGTTACGGCATTCGCAAAGGGATGTGGACGGTGAGCTGGCTGCGCGACATGCTCGGCGAATCTCTGATTCAGGATGCCAAATCCCAGGGCGTCTCACCGGAAGATTATCTCAACCAGAAAGCCAGCCACGTGCCGCCGGGCTGCGACGGCCTGATGACCGTCCTCGACTGGCTGACCAACCCGTGGGAGCCGTATAAGCGTGGGATCATGATTGGCTTTAACGCCACCATGGATTACGCGTGGATCTACCGCTCGATTCTGGAGAGCATCGCCCTGACGCTGAAAAACAACTACGACAACATGTGCGCAGAAAGGCAGCACGTGGCGAAGCGGCTGATCATCACCGGCGGCGGCTCGAACAGCGATCTGTTTATGCAGATTTTCGCCGACGTGTTTAACCTGCCGACGCAGCGCAATGCGATCAACGGCTGCGCCAGCTTAGGTTCGGCCATTAATACGGCGGTCGGGCTGGGTGTCTATCCGTCGTATCAGCAGGCGGTGGAGAAGATGGTGCGGGTGAAAGATGTGTTTACGCCGGTCGCGGCCCATGCGGCGCGCTATGAGGCGATGAACAAAGGGATCTTCAAAGAGCTCACTCAGCACACGGACCCGATTTTGAAAAAATCGTACGCGGTTTTCCACGGGGATTTGAGCGAGGTGGAGGCGATTCAGAGCTGGTCGAACGCGTGAGCTGTGTTGCCGGGTGGCGCTAACGCTTACCCGGCCTACAAAACCCGTTGGCCTGGCAAGCATTGACCTTGTAGGCCGGGTAAGGCGAAGCCGCCACCCGGCATTTCAGTCAGGCTATATTCAAATACTTGTGCGTCTGCATCGACAAACGCCAGTTGCGGGCGATACAGGTTTCGATGCACAGACGCGTGGCGTCGTCTTTCTGGCTGATCGGCTGCAGGGCAATAATGCGCTGCTTTTCATCCGTCAGCGTCGCCAGCAGTTCGTCGAGTGCTTCAATATCACGCACGCGGCCAACCGGGTGTTTGATCTCATCGGCGCGTTCGAGCGCCTGCGACAACACGTCATACCCACCGCGCATGTTCACTTTTGGCGACACGGTCACCCAGGTCGAGTGGGAGCAGCGCACTTCGTGGGTGCCGCTGGTTTCGATCTGGCAGCTGTAGCCATTCTTTTCCAGCAGATCCGTCAGCGGGGTGAGATCGTGGATGCAGGGTTCGCCACCGGTGATCACGATGTGGCGGGCGGTCCAGCCCTGACGACCAATGATCGCCAGCAGGTCTTCCGCACTGCCAGCGCCCCATTTATCGCTCTCTTTGGTTTTGGCCAGAATACTAAACAGCGACACTTCCCGATCTGCGAGTTTATCCCACGTATGTTTGGTATCACACCAGGCACAGCCGACCGGGCATCCCTGTAAACGAATAAAAATAGCAGGAACGCCGGTGAAGTAACCCTCGCCTTGCAGGGTCTGGAACATCTCGTTAATCGGGTACTGCATAGTCATCTCAGTAAAGGGGATAAACGATAAGTATCGCAGATCCCCGCCTAAGTATCATGCCCGATCGGTGCTTTACGCCTCAATCGCCGCCACAAAGCGGGCAGTAATCTGCTGTGGACGCGTGATCGCCCCGCCGACCACCACCGTATGCGCGCCTAATTCCAGGCAACGCGCGGCCAGTTCGGGTGTCTCGACGTTGCCTTCAGCGACGACCGGAATGGTCACCGCCGCCAGCACCTCGCGTAAGAATCCACAATCATTTTCACGCAACAGACGGCCCGTCGTATTCGCCGTATAGCCGTGAAGCGTGGTGCCGACGCAGTCGAATCCGAGATCCTGCGCGGTTTTAGCCTCCGCGACGGTCGCGATATCCGCCATCAACAGCAGAGAGGGATAGCGCGCGCGAATCTTCTCGACCAGCGCGGCCAGCGTTTCGCCGCCTGGACGCGGACGGTCGGTGGCGTCGAGGGCAATCATTTCCGGCGTCACCGTCATCAGCTCGTCGATCTCTTTCATCGTTGCGGTGATGAATACCTCGCTGTCCGCATAATCACGTTTGATGATGCCAATCACCGGCAAAGAGACGGTCTCTTTGATGGCGGCAATATCCACCACGCTGTTGGCGCGAATGGCAACCGCCCCGCCCTGCGCGGCTGCCAGCGCCATGCGCGACATGATAAATGAACTGTGCAGCGGTTCGTTTTCCAGCGCCTGACAGGAGACGATCAATTTGCCTTTCAAAACATCCAGTACCGTTTTCATTACGCTAAACTCTCTTCGACTTCGTTTTTAATGATGGTGACGTGCGGGCCATAAATGACCTGAACCCCGTTCCCTCGGACGATGACGCCGCGTGCGCCGGTCGCTTTCAGTGCCGCTTCGTCGACCTTGCTGCCGTCTTTTACCGTGACGCGCAGTCGCGTGGCGCAGCAGTCCACCTCTTCCAGATTTTCCCTGCCGCCTAACCCCGCAATCACCGCCGCCGCGCGTTCGCTCTGTGGCAGCGTGCTTTCGACAACCGCCTCTTTCTCGCGGCCCGGCGTCGCAAAACCAAAGCGGTTAATCAGGTAGCGGAAGGTGAAGTAGTAGAGGAAGAACCACGGCACGCCGACCAGCGGGACGTACATCCAGTGGGTTTTGGCTTCGCCCTGCAGGACGCCAAACAGAATGAAATCGATGAAACCGCCCGAGAAAGTCTGCCCGATGGTGATGTGCAGAATGTGGGCGATCATGAACGCCAGCCCGTCGAAGAAGGCATGGATAACGTATAACACCGGGGCGATAAACAGGAACGAGAACTCAATCGGCTCGGTGATCCCGGTCAGGAAAGAGGTCAGCGCCGCCGAGAGCAGCAGCCCCGCCACGCGTTTTTTGTTCTCCGGTTTTGCCGTGTGGTACATCGCCAGACACGCGCCCAGCAGGCCGAACATCATGGTGATAAAACGCCCGGACATGAAGCGCGAGGTGCCGATGTAAAACTGCTGAGTATTAGGGTCGGCAAGCTGCGCGAAGAAGATGCGCTGCGTCCCTTCCACCAGCTGGCCGTTGACGATTTCACTTCCGCCCAGCGCCGTGGTCCAGAATGGCAGATAGAAGATATGATGCAGGCCGAATGGGCCAAGCATACGCAGGATAAACCCGTACAAGAACGTGCCGAGATAGCCGGTCGCATCAACCAGACCGCCGAGGCCAAATATCATTTTCTGGAAGTGCGGCCAGACAACCGTCATCAGCGCACCGACCACAATCGCCGCCAGTGAACTAATGATTGGCACAAAGCGCGAGCCCCCGAAGAAACCGAGGAACTGCGGCAGGGCGATTTTGTTGAAGCGATGGTGCAGCGCGCAGGTCACCAGACCAATCACCACACCGCCGAAGACGCCGGTTTCCAGCGTCTGAATCCCCAGCGTCATTCCCTGCCCGACCGCGCCAGGATTTTCATGCGCCAGCGTGCCGGTAAGGATCAGCAGCGCATTGATGGTGGCATTCATCACCAGAAAAGCGAGCAGCGCCGCCAGCCCGGCGGTGCCTTTGTCAGTTTTCGCCAGCCCGACGGCCACGCCCACGGCAAACAGCACCGAGAGGTTGGCAAAGACAATCGAACCCGCGCTGCTCATGATGGTGAAAATCGCCTGCAGCCAGCCGACATCCAGGAACGGATAGGCCGTCAGCGTGTTGGGGTTGGACAATGCCCCGCCAATCCCGAGCAGCAGGCCCGCGGCGGGCAGGACGGCTATCGGCAGCATGAACGATTTGCCGAACCGCTGCGCCTTTTCAAACCACGCCCCCGAGGAGGCCCCACTGAACATTTGCATCATATTTTCAATTCCCCTGTGTATTGATGAAAATTTTTACCACACAAATTAATTAAACTGAAAATTATCATCAAAGATCGTGGTATCGATCATACTTTTTTAAAATGACTGGCATCTCTACCCCGCTTTCCGCCACACTAGCCGCAGAGAAACGCATTAAGGATCCTGCATGTCAGAAAATGAAAACCTGCTGCTGAGGCTGCGCCAGAGCGTCTCCGGGTACAGCCCCATTCAGCAAAAACTGGGCGAGTTCGTGTTAAACGATCCTGCAAAAGTGCTCTATCTGACGATCACCGAGCTGGCGCGCGAAAGTGACACCAGTGAGGCGAGCGTGACGCGCTTATGCCGCGCGCTGGGGTGTAAGGGATATACGGAATTCAAAATGGCGTTGGCGCTGGATGTGCAGCGGATCCAGGCGCCTGCCCGTAAGGGCGATGAGATTGACGAAGTGGTGGAGGAGTCGGTGCAGGCGCTGCGGGATACTTCGCAGCTGCTCGACAGAGAGGTGCTGTTAGCCGCAGCGCAGGCGCTGCATCAGTCGCGTTCGGTCTATATCTACGGTGTCGCGGCCAGCGCCATTATCGGCGACTACCTGCACTACAAACTGCTGCGTCTGGGGAAACCGGCCCAGCTGTTCAGCGATATGCATCGGGCATCAATGAACGCGACGACCCTGAACCCGGACGATTTGATTGTGGCGATTTCGAGTTCCGGCTCAACGCGCGATCTGCTCCACGTGGTGAAGCTGGCCCGTAAACGCGGCGCGAAGGTGCTGGCGCTGAGTAACACGCCGCGCAGCCCCCTGGCGTCGATCAGTGACATGTTGCTGGTGGCAGCAAAACCGGAAGGACCGCTGAGCGCGGGGGCGTTGAACGCCAAAGTGGGCGTGATGCTGCTGGTGGAGTTGCTGGCGACGTCGCTTATCACGCTCGACGATCGCTACGGCGATATCAGCCAGCAAACGGCGAGCGCAACGCTCCCCCTGCTGCTGTAAATCAGCCATAAAAAAACCCGCCGAAGCGGGTTTTTTCTTAAGAGTGAAAGCTCAGTAGATTACTGACCTTTGATCTCTTTACGACCGTTGTACGGCGCTTTTTCACCCAGTGCTTCTTCGATACGAATCAGCTGGTTGTATTTAGCGACGCGATCAGAACGGCTCATAGAACCGGTTTTGATCTGGCCTGCAGCGGTACCAACAGCCAGGTCAGCGATGGTAGCGTCTTCAGTTTCGCCTGAACGGTGAGAGATAACGGCAGTGTAGCCAGCGTCTTTCGCCATTTTGATCGCAGCCAGAGTTTCGGTCAGAGAACCGATCTGGTTGAATTTGATCAGGATGGAGTTAACGATGCCTTTGTCGATACCTTCTTTCAGGATCTTGGTGTTGGTTACGAACAGATCGTCACCAACCAGCTGGATTTTGTCGCCCAGTACTTTAGTCTGGTATGCGAAACCATCCCAGTCAGATTCGTCCAGACCGTCTTCGATAGAGACGATTGGGTACTGTTTGGTCAGGTCTTCCAGGAAGTGAGTGAACTCTTCGGAAGAGAAGGCTTTGTTGCCTTCGCCAGCCAGAACGTATTTACCGTCTTTGTAGAATTCAGATGCTGCACAGTCCATCGCCAGGGTGATGTCGGTGCCCAGCTCGTAGCCCGCTGCTTTTACTGCTTCAGCGATAACAGCCAGAGCTTCTGCGTTAGAACCCAGGTTAGGCGCGTAGCCACCTTCGTCACCAACAGCAGTGTTCATACCTTTAGCTTTCAGAACTTTAGCCAGGTTGTGGAACACTTCAGAACCCATACGAACCGCTTCTTTCAGGGATTTCGCGCCAACTGGCTGAATCATGAATTCCTGAATATCAACGTTGTTGTCCGCGTGCTCACCACCGTTGATGATGTTCATCATCGGAACCGGCATGGAGTATTTGCCTGGGGTGCCGTTCAGTTCAGCGATGTGCTCATACAGCGGCTGACCTTTAGAAGCAGCAGCGGCTTTGGCGTTAGCCAGAGACACAGCCAGGATTGCGTTCGCACCGAAGTTAGATTTGTTTTCAGTACCGTCCAGGTCGATCATGATTTTATCGATGCCAGCCTGGTCTTTGGCGTCTTTGCCAAGGATTGCCTGAGCGATAGGACCGTTTACAGCGCCAACAGCTTTCAGTACGCCTTTACCCAGGAAACGGGATTTGTCGCCATCGCGCAGTTCCAGCGCTTCGCGGGAACCAGTAGAAGCTCCTGACGGAGCAGCTGCCATACCGACGAAACCACCTTCCAGGTGAACTTCGGCTTCAACGGTCGGGTTACCACGGGAGTCGATGATTTCACGACCGATGACTTTAACGATTTTGGACATTAGATTTTCCTCAGTACAAGTTAAACTAAAACTCCAGACAAACAACGCGTACCTGAGGTACGCGTTGCCGTTCTAACTTTTTTTACTTCGCCTGACGCTTCTGATATTCGCTGGCGGCTTTCACAAAGCCTGCAAACAGCGGATGTCCGTCACGCGGCGTTGAAGTAAATTCCGGGTGGAATTGACAGGCAACGAACCACGGATGGTTTGGCACCTCAATGATCTCGACTAACTGATCATCCCCGGAGCGGCCCGCGATACGCAGACCCGCAGCTTCGATTTGTTTCAACAGCATGTTGTTGACTTCGTAGCGGTGACGATGGCGTTCAGTGATGGTTGCCGCGCCATACATCTTGCGAACCAGACTATCAGCCGACACCTGGCAAGCCTGAGCGCCAAGACGCATCGTGCCACCCAGATCGCTCTTCTCAGTACGGACTTCGACGTTGCCGTCTTCATCGCGCCATTCGGTGATAAGCGCCACAACAGGGTACTTACAGTCTGGCACAAATTCCGTAGAGTTCGCGTTTTCCATCCCGACTACGTTACGAGCGAACTCGATCAACGCAACCTGCATACCCAGGCAAATGCCGAGGTAAGGAATATTGTTTTCACGCGCATAGCGTGCGGTAGCGATCTTGCCTTCCACACCGCGGTAGCCGAAGCCGCCAGGGATCAGAATAGCATCCAGATCTTTCAGAATTTCGACACCGCGAGTTTCCACATCCTGCGAATCAATCAGCTTGATGTTAACGGAGACGCGATTCTTCAGACCACCGTGTTTCAGCGCTTCGATAACTGACTTATAGGCGTCCGGCAGTTCAATGTACTTGCCGACCATACCGATAGTCACTTCGCCTGCCGGATTGGCTTCTTCGTAGATAACCTGTTCCCATTCTGACAGATTAGCTTCCGGACAGTTCAAGCTGAATCGTTTACAAATATAATCGTCCAGACCCTGTGATTTCAACAGGCCCGGGATTTTATAAATGGAATCGACGTCTTTCAGAGAAATCACAGCCTTTTCAGCAACGTTACAGAACAATGCAATTTTCGCGCGCTCGTTGGCCGGAACGGCACGATCGGAGCGGCAAATCAGGATATCCGGCTGGATACCGATGGAGAGCAGTTCTTTTACGGAGTGCTGAGTCGGTTTGGTTTTCACTTCACCGGCAGCGGCCATGTATGGCACCAGCGTCAGGTGCATGAACAGCGCGTGTTCACGACCAATATCAACCGCTAACTGACGAATCGCTTCCAGGAATGGCAGGGATTCGATATCACCGACCGTACCGCCAATTTCAACCAGCACAACGTCGTGGCCTTCGCCACCTGCGATGATGCGCTCTTTGATAGCGTTGGTGATGTGCGGGATAACCTGAACGGTTGCGCCTAAGTAGTCGCCACGGCGTTCTTTACGCAGAACGTCGGAGTAGATACGACCCGTGGTGAAGTTGTTGCGGCGACTCATTTTAGTACGGATGAAGCGCTCGTAGTGACCTAAGTCCAAATCGGTTTCAGCGCCGTCTTCGGTAACGAACACTTCGCCGTGCTGGATTGGGCTCATGGTGCCTGGATCGACGTTGATGTACGGATCCAGTTTCATCATAGTCACATTGAGGCCACGGGCTTCAAGAATGGCCGCGAGAGAGGCTGCGGCAATGCCTTTACCCAGAGAGGATACAACCCCGCCGGTCACAAAAATATAGTTCGTTGTCATGCTGAACCTGAGAAGTTAGGTTGGAACGATGGAATAACCAAGACGGGAAAGTAGTATACCCGAACACGGCGAGCGCCACAAACTTTCATTCTCCGTCTCCTGTCTCAGGCTTTGACAAACATAGGGAGTGAGAAAATAGCCCGTTTTGGGTAAATGTTTTTGACGCAAATCAAGCGCTTGTCATTTAAAAAATCACACAAATTGCGCTTGATCGCAAAAATCCGTTAGAGATCATGTTCCTGGCGTTTTACTTCCTGCCACACTTCTTCCATCAGATCGAGGTCAACGCCGGTCATTTCCAGGCCTCGCGCGGCGACAATCCGCTCGACTTCGCGGAAGCGACGTTCGAATTTGAGGTTGGCTTTTTGCAGCGCAGTTTCGGCTTTTACCCCTAAATGACGAGAAAGGTTGACCGTAGCAAACAGCAGATCGCCCATCTCCTCTTCCAGTCGGGCTTCATCAATCACCGCCTGTTTGGCTTCATCCATCACTTCGTCGATCTCTTCGTAAACTTTGTCGAGCACCGGGCCAAGTGAGGTCCAGTCAAAGCCCACGGCGGAGCAACGCTTCTGGATTTTATGCGCGCGCATCAGGGACGGCAGGCTCAGTGGAATATCGTCCAGCGCCGAATGCAGGGATTTTTCAGCGCGTTCAGCGCTCTTGATCTGCTCCCAGCGGACCAGCACCTCTTCGCTGTTGCCGGCGGTCGCGTCAGCAAAAATGTGCGGATGGCGGCGCTCGAGTTTATCGCTGATGGCGGCACAAATATCATTGAAATCAAAGCGCCCTTCTTCCTGTGCCATCTGCGCGTAGAACACCACCTGGAACAGCAGATCGCCCAGTTCGCCGCGCAGATCGTCAAAATCTTCGCGCGAGATGGCGTCCAGCACTTCGTAGGTCTCTTCAAGGGTATAAGGCGCGATGGTGGCGAAGGTCTGCTCTTTGTCCCATGGACAGCCGTTTTCCGGGTCACGCAGACGTTTCATGATGCCGAGGAGGCGGTCGAGTTGGTTCATTTTTACATCCAGAATAGAGGAATTTGCCGGGTGGCGCTGACGCTTACCCGGCCTACGAAAAAATTAAAATTACCCGCCGTGCAGACGACGCGCGTCGATCACATCCGGCACCTGGTTCAGCTTACCGAGCACGCGGCCCAGCACCTGCAGGTTATAGATTTCGATGGTCATATCGATGGTGGCAAGCTGCTCGCGGGTATCGCTGCGGCTCGCCACGCCCAGAACGTTGACCTTCTCGTTGGCGAGGATAGTGGTGATATCACGCAGCAAACCGCTGCGATCGTTGGCGGTGACGCGTACCACCAGCGAATAGCCTGCGGAGTAGCTCTCGCCCCACACCGCATCGACAATGCGCTCTGGCGCGTGGGATTGCAGCTCGGCCAGCTGTTCACAGTCGGAGCGGTGAATGGAGATCCCGCGCCCCTGGGTGATAAAGCCGACGATGTCATCGCCTGGGATCGGCTGACAGCAGCGGGCGATGTGGTGCATCAGATTGCCGACGCCTTCGACCACCACGCGGCCATTGTCTTTGCTGCGATGCTGTGGCGTGTAGGTTTTCTGCTGCAGCTGCTTCAGCGCCGCCGCATCCTGCTCCGCCGCGCTCGGTTTGTTGAACTGCGACTGCAGGAAATTCACCATCTGGTTGAGGCGAATATCGCCTCCGCCAATGGCCGCCAGCAGCTCGTCCAGTTCGTTAAAGTTGTAGCGCGGCAGCAGGTGTTTTTCCGCCTCTTTGATGCTGATGCCTAAATGCTCAAGCTCATCGTCAAGGATCTGGCGGCCCGCGAGGATATTCTTGTCGCGGTCCTGTTTACGGAACCACGCGTGAATTTTCGAGCGCCCACGGCTGGTGGTGACATACCCCAGGTTCGGGTTCAGCCAGTCGCGGCTCGGGTTCGGCTGTTTCTGGGTGATGATTTCAATCTGATCGCCCATCTGCAACTGATAGGTAAAGGGCACGATGCGCCCGCCAATCTTCGCCCCGATGCAGCGATGCCCCACATCGCTGTGGATGTGGTAGGCAAAGTCGAGCGGCGTTGAACCGGCTGGCAAATCGACCACGTCGCCTTTAGGCGTAAAGACATAGACCCGGTCATCGAAGACCTGGCTGCGCACTTCGTCGAGCATTTCGCCGGAGTCGGCCATCTCTTCCTGCCACGCAATCAGCTTACGCAGCCACGCAATGCGGTCCTCGTGACCGGTGCGCGTTCCGCTTGATGGGCCTTCTTTGTATTTCCAGTGTGCGGCGACGCCTAGTTCGGCGTCTTCGTGCATCTGTTTGGTACGAATTTGAATCTCAACCGTTTTTCCACCCGGGCCGAGCACCACGGTGTGGATCGACTGATAGCCGTTCGGTTTCGGGTTCGCGACATAGTCGTCAAACTCATCCGGCAGATGACGGAAGTGAGTATGCACTATCCCCAGCGCAGCGTAGCAGTCCTGCAGGCGGTCGGCGACGATGCGCACCGCGCGCACGTCAAACAGCTCGTCAAAGGCGAGATGTTTTTTCTGCATTTTGCGCCAGATGCTGTAGATGTGCTTCGGACGACCGTAGACTTCCGCCCGCACGTTCTCTTCTTTCATCGACTGGCGCAAACCACCCACGAACTCGTCGATGTAGTGCTCACGATCGATACGACGCTCGTGCAGCAGTTTGGCAATACGTTTGTATTCCGCCGGGTGCAGGTAGCGGAAGCAGTAATCTTCCAGCTCCCATTTCAGCTGGCCGATCCCTAAGCGGTTCGCGAGGGGCGCGTAGATGTTGGTACACTCTTTCGCCGCCAGCACGCGTTCATCTTCCGGCGCATCTTTCACTTCGCGCAGGTGGGCAATACGCTCGGCGAGCTTGATGACCACGCAGCGGAAATCATCCACCATCGCGAGCAGCATGCGGCGAACGTTATCGACCTGTTCGGAGGAGACGGAATCCGTCTGAGCGGCTTTCAGCTGGCGAATGGCAGCCATGTCGCGCACGCCGTGGATCAGCGCGACGACCGGTTTGCCGACGCTGTCACGCAGCACGTCTTCGCTCACCACTTCGGCATCTGCCAGCGGGAAGAGCAGCGCGGCCTGCAGGGTTTCGAGATCCATGTTGAGCATGGAGAGGATTTCGACCATCTCGATACCGCGCCATAACAGCAGTTCGGCATCGGGATGTCCCGTCGTCGTTCGCAGACAATAGGCCCAGGTTTCGGTTAAGCGTTCACACGACTGCTGGCTGGAAATCCCCAGACTTGCGATCCATTTTTGTGGGTCAAACTCACCAGCTTTATTGAGATGTGCACTTCTTACCGCAACCATCGTCCTCTCCTTTAGGGACCAGGGCCTGTCGAATTCGACAAGCCGAAACGAAATTCATCAGTTTTGCTCGAACAACACCATTGATTCCAGATGCCCAGTGTGCGGGAACATGTCCAGCATTGCCAGACGCTGAATCTGGTAACCCGCGCTCAATAATGCCTCACTGTCGCGGGCGAGCGTGGCTGGATTACAGGAAACATAGACCACGCGTTTTGGCGCGAGTTTAATTATATGCTGCATTACGCCAGGCGCACCCGCGCGTGCAGGATCGAGCAGAATTTTATCGAAACCGTGCTTCGCCCACGGCTGCAAAGTGACATCCTCTTCCAGATTTTCATGAAAAAATGTCACATTGTGCAACGCATTGCGCTCGGCGTTTTCCTGCCCTTTTGCCACCAGCGCCTCGACGCCTTCCACGCCGACCACGCTGGCCGCCCGTTTTGCCAGTGGAAGCGTGAAATTGCCCATTCCGCAAAACAGGTCGAGCACCCGGTCGCCCGGCTGAACGTCCAGCCACTCAATGGCTGTGGCGACCATCTGCTGATTGACGCCGTCATTGACCTGGATGAAGTCGCGCGGGCTGAACGTTAAGCGTAGCCCGTCCGACAGATACCAGGGAGTTTCCCCCGTAACCTGTTCAAGTATCTCGCTTTGGGGCGCAAGAAAAAGCGCCAGCTCGTGAGAATGCGAAAAGCGTTCCAGTTTTTCGCGGTCTTTGGCAGAAAGTGGCGCGGTGTGACGCAGCACCATCAGCGGGCCGTTGTCGGCCAGCACCAGTTCGACGTGCCCGAGCGAGCGCACGCCCTGCAATTCAGAGAGACATTCACGCAGGGGCGGGAGCAATGCTTCAAGACGGGGCACCAAAACGGGGCACTGCTTCACATCGACGATGTCACTCGCGGCTGCCTTGCGAAATCCCATCTCCAGCTTTTGCGTTTTGGGCTGGTAGTTCAGGCTCAGACGGGCGCGACGACGGTATCCCCATGGCTCGCCGGAGAGTATTGCATTCACATCATGCTTAATCAGACGTGCCAGCGCGGTGCTTTTGCTGCGCTGTTGCAGGGCAACATTCGCATGCTGCTGCTGGCAGCCGCCGCACACGCCAAAATACGGGCAGCGAGGCGCGGTGCGTTCCGCGCTATCATTAAGACGACGCTTCACCTTGCCGCGCGCATACTTGCTCTTGTCTTCCGTCAGAGTGACTTCGGCGCGCTCGGTGGGTAATAATCCGGGGATAAACACGGTCTTGCCTTGATGACGCGCAACGCCCTGGCCGAACGGGTCAAGGTCTGTCACATCAACAGTTATGATCTGACGCGTCGTCACGCGTCGCTTTGCAGAGTAGAATTGCGCCATCGCCGAGATTTTTCTCAAATAAACATAATGACCCTAATTGTCCCATAACGGAACTCCATGACCAACTACAGCCTGCGCGCGCGCATGATGATTTTGATTCTCGCCCCGACCGTTCTGATCGGTTTGCTGCTGAGCATCTTCTTTGTTGTGCACCGTTACAACGACTTGCAGCGTCAACTGGAAGATGCGGGAGCCAGCATCATCGAGCCGCTGGCCGTCTCCAGCGAATACGGGATGAACCTGCAAAACCGTGATTCGCTCGGCCAGCTAATTAGCGTGCTGCATCGCCGCCACTCGGAGATCGTACGGGCGATTTCGGTCTATGACGACAACAACCGCCTGTTCGTCACCTCGAATTTTCACCTCGATCCCAGTGAACTCAAAATCCCGGACGGGTCGCCCTTCCCCCGCCACCTGAGCGTACTGCGGCGTGGCGACATCATGATCCTGCGCACGCCGATTATTTCGGAGGGCTATTCACCGGATGAATCGGCCGTGTCCGACGCCAAGGCCAGCAATAATGTACTGGGATATGTGGCGCTGGAGCTGGATCTCAAGTCGGTGCGCCTGCAGCAGTACAAAGAGATTTTTATTTCCAGCGTGATGATGCTGTTCTGCATCGGCATTGCGCTGATTTTCGGCTGGCGACTGATGCGCGATGTGACCAGCCCGATCCGCAATATGGTGAATACCGTTGACCGCATCCGTCGCGGGCAGCTCGATAGCCGCGTCGAAGGCTTTATGCTCGGCGAGCTGGATATGCTCAAAAACGGCATCAACTCGATGGCGATGTCGCTGGCGGCCTATCACGAAGAGATGCAGCACAACGTCGATCAGGCGACCTCCGATCTGCGCGAAACGCTTGAGCAGATGGAGATTCAGAACGTCGAGCTGGATCTGGCGAAGAAACGCGCCCAGGAAGCGGCGCGCATTAAATCAGAGTTCCTCGCGAATATGTCTCACGAGCTGCGCACGCCGCTCAACGGGGTAATTGGCTTTACGCGTCTGACGCTCAAATCAGAACTCAACCCGACCCAGCGCGATCACCTGCACACCATCGAACGTTCTGCGAATAACCTGCTGGCGATCATCAACGACGTGCTGGACTTCTCCAAGCTGGAAGCAGGCAAGCTGATTCTGGAAAGCATTCCGTTCCCGCTGCGCAGCACGCTGGATGAAGTGGTGACGCTGCTGGCCCACTCGTCCCACGACAAGGGCCTTGAGCTGACGCTGAATATCAAAAATGATGTGCCGGATAACGTCATCGGCGATCCGCTGCGTCTGCAACAGGTGATTACCAATCTGGTCGGGAATGCCATCAAGTTTACCGAGAGTGGCAACATTGACGTGCTGGTGGAGCGACGGGCGATCAGCAATAACAAAGTGCAGATTGAGGTGCAGATCCGCGACACGGGCATTGGTATTCCCGAGCGCGATCAGTCCCGGCTGTTCCAGGCATTCCGTCAGGCGGACGCCAGTATTTCCCGGCGTCACGGCGGGACCGGCCTGGGGCTGGTGATCACCCAGAAACTGGTGAAAGAGATGGGCGGGGATATCTCCTTCCACAGCCAGCCAAACCGCGGCTCGACCTTCTGGTTCCATATTAATCTCGATCTCAACCCGAACGTGGTGACCGATGGCCCGATGACCGATTGCCTGCGCGGTAAGCGTCTGGCGTACGTTGAGCCGAACGCTGCGGCGGCGCAGAGTACGCTGGATGTGCTCAGCACCACGCCGCTGGATGTGATTTACAGCCCGACCTTCTCGGCGCTGGCGGTCGATCATTACGACATTTTACTGATGGGCATTCCGGTGACGTTCACCGGCGAGCTGACTATGCAGCAGGAGCGGCTGGCAAAGGCCGCGTCAATGACCGATTACCTGCTCTTAGCCCTGCCGTGCCACGCTCAGCTTAATGCTGAAGAGCTGAAAAACGACGGTGCAGCCGCCTGCCTGTTAAAACCGCTCACCGCCACGCGCCTGCTGCCTGCCCTGACGGAATATTGCCGCATCAATCATCACGCGATCCCCGTCACCAGCGAGGATCACAAGCTGCCCATGAGCGTCATGGCGGTGGATGATAATCCGGCCAACCTGAAGCTGATCGGCGTCCTGCTGGAGGATCAGGTGCATCACGTCGAGCTGTGCACCAGCGGTCCGCAGGCAGTCGAACAGGCCAAACAGATGCAGTTCGATCTGATTTTGATGGATATTCAGATGCCGGGCATGGACGGCATCCGCGCCTGCGAGCTGATTCGCCAGCTGCCGCATCAGCAGCAAACCCCGGTGATCGCCGTGACCGCCCACGCCATGGCCGGGCAGAAAGAGAAACTGCTCAGCGCGGGAATGAACGATTATCTGGCGAAACCGATCGACGAAGAGAAGCTCCACAGTCTGCTGTTGCGTTACAAACCGGGCTTCGCGACCGGCGTGACGCTGGCGGCGTCTGAACCTGCCGAAATCGCGGTGAACCCGAATGCCACGTTCGACTGGCAGCTGGCGTTACGTCAGGCGGCGGGAAAAGCCGATCTGGCGCGGGATATGCTGCAAATGCTGGTCGCGTTCCTCCCGGAAATCCGTAACAAAGTGGAAGAACAGCTGGTGGGTGAAAACCCGGAAGACTTGCTTGAAGCGATCCATAAACTGCACGGGAGTTGCAGCTACAGCGGCGTTCCGCGGCTGAAAAATCTGTGTCATTTGCTGGAGCAACAGCTGCGGTCGGGGACGGCGGAATCGGAGCTTGAGCCGGAATTTCTGGAGCTGCTGGATGAGATGGACAATGTGACGCGGGAAGCGAGGAAGGTGCTGGGGGTTAATTAGTGCGGGCAGGGCCCCTCACCCCGGCCCTTATGTCTTGATCTTCTCCGCTTCTGCGGAGAAGATCCCCGACTGATCATCGGGAGGTTACCGGTGAGCATCACCCGGCCCTGGTGCCACTGAGCCCGTGGGAGAGATTATGCCCCGGTAACCTGTTTCCCTGTCGCCTCAAGACCGAACGGTATCCTGTGCCCTGAGCACCCACATATAAGGATGGTCCGGCGATATTATTCATAAGGTTACGGAGTGCCATGATGGAGCTTATTCCTGTCGGCGTTGATATCGCCAAACTCAAATTTGATGTCGCCGTCCTGCTGCCTAATCAGAAATACAAAACCAAAAAATTCCCCAACACCTCTGCCGGATGCCGCGAGTTCCTCAGCTGGCTGGCACGTTTTGGCGACTGCCATGTCTGCATGGAAGCGACGGGCTGCTACAGCACTGAACTTGCCACCCTGCTGGCCGATAACGGCTGCTGTGTCAGCCTAGAAAATCCCGCCCGCATACACGCGTTTGGCAATACGGAGCTGACCCGCAACAAAACAGACAAAAGTGATGCGGCACTGATAGCCCGCTACTGCGCCCTGTATCAACCCGCCCCCTGGTATCCTGCTCCGCTGAGTGAGCGTCAGCTGACGGCGCTGGTACGCCACCTGCGTAATCTGGAAGAGATGCGGCAGATGGAGATGAACCGCCTTGAAGCAGCCGATGAGGTCATTGTTCCCTCACTGCATGAACATGTCGCCATGCTGGATGAACTGATTGACGAAACACGAAAGAAAATCAGCCAGCACATCGATGATAACCCTGACCTGAAGCGGGACAGGGAACTGCTGAAGAGCATCCCCGGGATCGGTGAAATGCTGAGCGTGAGCCTGCTGGCGTTCGCGGGTAATCTGAGACGGTTCAGTGAAAGTAAGGCACTGGTGGCTTACGCCGGGCTGAATCCACGGCGCTGTGAGTCGGGGATGTGGAAAGGAAAAAGCAGGCTGTCAAAAGTGGGTCACGCAGAGCTGCGCAGTGCGCTGTATATGCCGGCAGTGGTGGCGGGAAGGTGCAATGAGGTGGTGAAGAATCTGATGGACAGGCTGGCAGCGAGAGGAAAGACAGGGAAGGAACGCGTATGTGCCGGGATGAGAAAACTGCTCCAGCTGGCTTATGGCGTGGTGAAATCCGGACGAGAATTTAATGCTGAAATACCGCTTGCCGGATAACCGACAAGACGGTATCTCTCCCACAGGGAGAGGGAGAAAACCGAGGCGAGGGAGTTGAAGCCGCACCGTACAGTCCCCTCTCCCTGTGGGAGAGGGTTAGGGTGAGGGGAAATTACCCCATCCCCATTTTCAACACCGCCGCAATATTCCGCGCCGCCATCCGCACATTCACTTCCGCGCTCTCCAGCGCCTCTTCCAGCGTGCACACCCTATAAATCACGCTAAACACCGCGTCGATCCCGTGCAGATGCACCACGCCGACATCCGCCGTCAGGCTGCCCGCAATTCCGATCACCGGCTTGTTGTAGCGTTTAGCCACCTTCGCCACGCCAACGGGGACTTTGCCGTGGATCGTCTGGCTGTCGATACGCCCTTCACCGGTAATCACAAGATCCGCATCGGCAACCTGTTTGTCCAGGTGCAGCGCGTCGGTGACAATCTCGATCCCCTGGCGCAGCTCGGCACCGCAAAACGCATACAGCCCCGCGCCCATACCACCGGCCGCCCCGCCGCCTTCAAGATTCAGGACGTCGATATCCAGATCGCGGGCAATGATTTTCGCGTAGTGCGTTAACGCATCATCCAGTCTTGCGATCATCTCCGGCGTCGCCCCTTTTTGCGGGCCAAACACCGCCGATGCCCCTTCTTCGCCCGTCAGCGGATTAGTGACGTCGCAGGCCACTTCAATCCGACAATCGGCCAGGCGCGAGTCCAGTTCGCTGATATCAATGCGCGCCAGCTTTTCCAGCTCGCCGCCGCCGAGACCAATCGGATTGCCGTCGCCATCCAGCAGTTTCGCCCCCAGCGCCTGCACCATCCCGGCCCCGCCGTCGTTGGTCGCACTGCCGCCGATACCGATGATGATATGTTTCACCCCCGCGTCCAGAGCGTGACGAATCAGTTCGCCCGTGCCCCAGGAGGTAGTTTTTAACGGATTGCGTGAGGAAGGCGCGACCATCTCCAGGCCGCTTGCCGCCGCCATTTCAATGAATGCGCTCTGCTCGTCGCCCGATAATCCGTAAAACCCTTCGGCGTTTTCGCCCAATGGCCCCGTGACCCGCACCTTGATAATACCGCCCTGCGTGGCCGCGACCATCGCCTCAACCGTCCCTTCGCCGCCGTCGGCAACGGGCAGTTTGACGTAGTCCGCGTCCGGGAAGATCTCACGAAATCCCTGCTCGATCGCCGTCGCCACCTCAAGAGCACTCAAACTCTCCTTGTACGAGTCCGGTGCGATTACAATTTTCATAAGCCATCCTTACGCCTGTTGACTGGATTGAGCATACACCCGCGCGGAAAACAAAAATGCCGACTCCCGCAGGAACCGGCATTCACACTTAGCGCACCATGCACGGGCGCTTGTTGTTAAACGTCCAGTCCGGGATGAGATATTGCATCGCCATCGCATCGTCGCGCGCGCCAAGCCCGTGTTTCTGGTAGAGCTCGTGCGCTTTCATCAGCTGATCCATATCCAGCTCGACGCCCAGCCCCGGCGTGGTCGGCACCTGCACCATGCCGCCTTTAATCTCGAACGGCCGTTTGGTCAGGCGCTGATTGCCCTCCTGCCAGATCCAGTGGGTATCGATAGCGGTAATGTTGCCCGGTGCGGCGGCGGCTACGTGGGTGAACATCGCCAGCGAAATATCAAAGTGGTTGTTGGAGTGCGAGCCCCAGGTCAGGCCGAACTCATGGCACATCTGCGCCACGCGCACGGAGCCCTGCATGGTCCAGAAGTGTGGGTCCGCCAGCGGAATATCAACGGATTGCAGCGACAGCGTGTGGCCCATCTGACGCCAGTCGGTGGCGATCATGTTGGTCGCCGTCGGCAGACCGGTTGCGCGGCGGAACTCGGCCATCACTTCACGCCCGGAGAAGCCCTGCTCTGACCCGCAAGGATCTTCTGCATACGCCAGCACGCCTTTCAGCTGTTTCCCGATGCCAATCGCTTCATTGAGTGACCAGGCTCCGTTCGGATCGAGGGTTACGCGCGCCTGCGGGAAGCGTTTCGCCAGGGCGACTATCGACTCGGCCTCTTCTTCGCCCGCCAGTACACCGCCCTTCAGTTTGAAATCGTTAAAGCCATATTTTTCGTAGGCCGCTTCCGCCAGGCGCACCACCGCATCCGGCGTCATGGCTTCGTCGTGACGCAGGCGATACCAGTCGCATTTTTCATCCGGCTGACTCTGATACTCCAGCGGGGTCAGTTTGCGATCGCCGACGAAGAACAGATAGCCGAGCATTTCGACTTCGCTGCGCTGTTGACCTTCGCCCAGCAGCGAGGCGACGTTGACGCCCAGGTGTTGACCCAGCAGATCCAGCATCGCCGCTTCAATCCCGGTCACCACATGAATAGTGGTGCGCAGATCGAAGGTTTGCAGCCCGCGCCCGCCCGCATCGCGGTCGGCAAAGGCACCGCGCACGGCGTTTAAAACGTTTTTGTATTCGCCAAGGGTTTTGCCCACCACCAGCGGGATGGCGTCTTCCAGGGTTTTGCGGATCTTCTCGCCGCCGGGGATTTCACCCACGCCCGTGTGGCCGGAGTTATCTTTGATAATCACAATGTTGCGGGTAAAGAACGGAGCATGGGCACCGCTCAGGTTCATCAGCATGCTGTCGTGGCCCGCGACGGGAACAATCTTCATGGACGTAACAACAGGAGTAGAAAACGTGTTCATCGTGCAATCCTTTTGATTAGTGGCGACCGAACGCCGGGCGTTTGCGGTCAAATGTCCAGCCGGGAACGAGATACTGCATCGGGCCCGCGTCATTGCGCGCGCCGCCTGGCAGCGTCTTGTACAGCTCATGCG
The DNA here is from genome assembly GCF_058791735.1 of Lelliottia sp. EB106-05-01-XG201. Taxonomy (NCBI): domain Bacteria; kingdom Pseudomonadati; phylum Pseudomonadota; class Gammaproteobacteria; order Enterobacterales; family Enterobacteriaceae; genus Lelliottia; species Lelliottia sp. EB106-05-01-XG201. Next base: position 1,004,507 of record NZ_JBYTDV010000001.1, on the reverse strand, counting down.
CCTTGTGGATCTGATCCCAGTCCAGCTCGACGCCCAGCCCCGGCGCATCCGGTACGGCAATCTTGCCGTCTTTAATCTCCAGCGGATTTTTGGTCAGGCGCGCGTCGCCCTCCTGCCAGATCCAGTGCGTATCGATAGCCGTTGGTGTGCCCGGCGCCGCAGCCCCAACGTGGGTGAACATCGCAAGCGATATATCGAAATGGTTGTTCGAATGACAGCCCCAGGTCAGGCCCCAGTCGTCGCACAGCTGCGCGACACGCACCGCGCCGGAGAGCGTCCAGAAGTGCGGATCGGCCAGCGGAATATCCACTGAATTGAGCATGACCGCATGGCCCATTTCGCGCCAGTTGGTGGCGATCATATTGGTCGCCACCGGCAGCCCCGTTGCGCGGCGGAACTCGGCCATCACCTCGCGACCGGAGAAGCCCTGCTCGGCCCCGCACGGATCTTCCGCGTAAGTGAGGACGTCGTTCAGCCCTTTGCACAGCGAAATCGCCTCGTCCAGCAGCCAGGCCCCGTTCGGATCGACGGTGATCCGCGCATCCGGGAAGCGTTTTTTCAGGGCGCGGGCGCTGTCGATCTCCTGCTCGCCCGGCAGAACACCGCCTTTCAGTTTGAAATCTTTAAAACCGTAGCGATCCTGCGCCGCCTCGGCCAGGCGCACCACCGCCTCGCTGGAAAGGGCTTCCTGATGGCGCAGGCGATACCAGTCGTGATTCCCCGGCGTTTCGGACAGATACGGCAGATCGGTTTTCGTGCGATCGCCCACGTAGAACAGATACCCGAGCACGGTGACCGCGTCGCGCTGTTTACCCGGCCCCAGCAGCTCGCACACCGGCACGTTCAGCGCTTGGCCAAGCAAATCCAGCAGCGCCGCTTCGAGCGCCGCCACTGCGTTCACCCGCAGCTCAAACGTCCAGGCCCCTTTGCCGAAGGTATCAAAATCGGCAGCCTGATTGCCTTTGTGGACTTGCTGCACCACTTTGTTCAGGCGCGCAATCTGCTGGCCGACGACCATCGGAACGGCATCCAGCAGAGTCCTGAGGATCACTTCCCCGCCCGGCGCTTCACCCACGCCGGTGTTTCCGGCGCTGTCCGTGAGCACCACGATATTGCGGGTAAAAAAGGCGTTATGTGCCCCGCCGATATTGAGCAGCATGCTGTCGTAACCGGCCACCGGAATGACCTGCATATCAGTAATCACTGGACTTGATTGAGTATTCATCATGCACGCCCCGCGACCGGTTTGAGTTCAACGCGTTTGATATCGCCCACCAGCACCAGATAGCTGAGGACCGCCACCAGGGCATGGACGCCGACGTAAATCAGCGCACCGTTGAAGGAGCCGGTGGTGCCGACGATATAGCCGATGGCAATCGGGGTGACGATGCCGGAAATGTTGCCGAACATATTGAACAGCCCGCCGCTGAGACCGCTGATCTCTTTCGGTGCGGTATCCGCCATCACCGCCCAGCCCAGCGCGCCGATGCCTTTGCCGAAGAAGGCCATCGCCATAAAGCCGATAATCATCCACTCGGCATTGACGTAGTTACAGAACACCATGGTCATGGAGAGCAGCATACCGAGCACAATTGGCGTTTTACGCGCGATATTCAGCGACCCGGTGCGGCGCATCAGCCAGTCGGAGATCACCCCACCCAGCACGCCGCCGATAAAGCCGCACACCGCCGGAACCGAGGCGACAAAGCCCGCTTTCAGAATCGACATTCCGCGCGCCTGCACCAGATAGACCGGGAACCAGGTGATGAAGAAGTAGGTTAAGGCGTTGATGCAGTACTGCCCGAGATAGATGCCGATCATCATTCGCGAGCCAATCAGCTGTTTGATTTGCGCCCACTTCTGGCTGAAGGGTACTTTGGCTTTATCGCTTTTCAGATCCATGTTGATCAGCGCGCCGCCTTCGGCGATGTACTCCAGCTCTTTCTTGTTCACGCCCGGATGTTGATTGGGTTCGTAGATCACTTTCAGCCAGACAAAGCTGATGATGATCCCGAGTCCACCCATGAAGAAGAAGACGTGCGACCAGCCCACCTCGTGGGTCAGCCAGCCCATGATCGGGGCGAAGATCACCGTGGCGAAATACTGGGCAGAGTTAAAAATCGCCACCGCCGTGCCCCTCTCCTGCGCCGGGAACCAGGCCGCGACGATACGGCTGTTGCCAGGGAAGGACGGCGCTTCCGCCAGCCCAACGAGGAATCGTAAGGTGAAGAGTGCAACGATGATGCCGAAGCCGTTGAAGATATCGACGAAGCCCTGCAGCAGGGTAAACATCGACCAGATAAAAATGGACCAGAAGTAGACGCGTTTCGAGCCGAAACGGTCGAGCAGCCAGCCGCCAGGGATTTGGCCAATCACGTAGGCCCATGAGAATGCGGAGAAGACGTACCCCATGCCGACCGGATCGAGGCCGATATCTTTTGCCATTTCGGAACCGGCAATCGACAGCGTGGCGCGGTCGCCATAGTTGAAGGACGTGACGATAAACAGCATCACCACTATCCAGTAGCGAGCATTGGTGCGCTTCTCAGCGCTGCTCGCCGCTTGGCTTAATGTACTCATTGTTGCACTCCTGAATCTTGGCTTGCGCCAGGTTCATTCTGTACGACATAACCTGTAGGGTAATCAGAATGAGAGGTTAGTGTTTTGCAGTGTTGGTACGGCTTTCCTGAAATAACGGCGCCGTTTTATTGTCTCTGACTGCATTTTTAGTAACTGACGGGGAGAGTATATGTAAGGGGAGGCCGCTCCCTCACCGTGCATCACCACAACATTGGCGGGCAGGTCAGAGGTTGTTTGTGGCAAAAGCCCAGGGGAGTGGAAGATGGTTCACGAAAATGGGGAAGAGTGTGAGCTTGATTGCCGGGTGGCGGCTGCGCCTTACCCGGCCTACGTGCCAGAGGGTTTTGTAGGCCGGGTAAGGCGTAGCCGCCACCCGGCAAAAGGCTACTTAATCAACCCACCCCACTGCTCAACCCACGGATTGGACTGGCTTTCTGGCTCCGGGTGTTCACCGGCGTCGATCATCAGCATCTCACCGATGCGCTGCGCGCTCTGCTCCTGCAGCAGGGCATCGAACTGCTTACCGCCGCCGCAGAAGTTGGCGTAGCTGCTGTCGCCGAGGGCAATAATGCCGTAGCGCGTGTCCGGCTGATAACCCAGTTTATCTTTGATGGCCTGGAAGAGCGGCACGATGCTGTCCGGCAGATCGCCCTGCCCGGTTGTGGATGTCACCACCAGAACGTACTGATCTTTGTATTTTTCCCAGTCGGCGAGCTCCGGATCTTCATAGACCGCCGCTTTGTGCCCCTGACCAATCAGGATCGCTTCGGCCTCTTCGGCCACCAGCAGCGAGTTACCGTACATTGTGCCGACAAAAATGCCTACTTCAGCCATGCTTCACTCCCTTCATTATCGCTATTGCTGTTCATCCTGAACGTTGCTCGCCACAAACTCAACCCTTTCATTTTCGGGGAGTTGCCCCATCCAGCCAAACTGTGACAGCGCCTGCATCCAGACGTCATCCAGCCCCGCGCGGATCACCAGCGGCTCGCCGGTAAACGGATGGGTCAGGCTCAACTGGCTGGCGTGCAGCATCAGGCGGTTGCAACCGAAATGTTCCGCGGCGCTGCGGTTCTGGCGCAAATCGCCGTGCTTGCTGTCGCCAATAATCGGGTGGCGCAGATGGGAGAGATGGCGACGCAGCTGGTGTTTGCGCCCGGTATGCGGCTCAAGTTCGACCAGACCGTAGCGGGTGGTCGGAAATTTCCCGGTGGCAACAGGCATTTCGACCGTCGCCAGACCGCGATAATCGGTCACCGCAGGCTGCGGCTCTTTATCGTCGCGGGCAAATTTATCGGCGATTTTATCCAGCTCTTCGACCAGCGGATAATCGAGGGTCGCTTCGTCCATCAGCCAGCCGCGTATGATGGCGTGATAGCGTTTTTGAATCTGATGCTGTTCGAACTGCTGGGACAACAGACGCCCGGCCTCGCTGGAAAGCCCCATCAGCAGTACGCCAGAGGTGGGTCTGTCGAGACGATGGACGGTAAACACGTGCTGACCAATCTGGTCGCGCACGGTCTGCATCACCACCACTTTCTCATCGCGATCCAGCCAGCTACGGTGGACCAGCCAGCCTGACGGCTTATTGACTGCGACCAGCCACTCGTCCTGGTAGAGGATCTCAATGGTCATGCCTGGCCGCCGGAAAACAGCGTGTCCAGACGTTGCAGTTCGATCAGCACGACTTCGCGCACCGGGTGCTGGGCATCCAGCGCCATTTCGTAATACGGGGCGACGGCAAAATCGTGCGGGAGCGGATAACCCCCGTCCAGCAGGGCATGCAGACGCGGGATAAGCACCCACTGCAGCCACTCGAAGGGCTCAAGGGTGTCGAGGCAGAAAGGCTGGGTGCTTTCGAATGCCTCTGGCTGCGGCGCCGTTTCCTGCCACAGCTGATGGTGGCGCAACAGAGCTTCGATGGCGTGCAACTGGGCACGAACGCTGTCGTTATGCGTCATAAAAACCTCAACGGAAAAACTGAACGGCGCGCAGCATAGCATTCCGGGGCGCAGAAATAAAAAAAGGGAGCACTGTATAAACAGTGCTCCCGGTTCGTTCCGCAGCAATCCAGCTACAATTTGTGCTCCCTGCTCGTCCGTGACAACTTTTCCAGTGGCCGTGAGGCCTGATCGTCCGTAACCGCGCATCCTGCTCACATCATCCTGATGTGATTGTTTCATCCTGAAACGTCCTGGCCTTCCTGACCCACCGGGCTTCATGTCCGGTTCTCATTCTCCGTCCTGGAGGTGTCCCTTACGCGTCCTGCGTGTTCCTTTTGCTTCAATCCTGAAGCCTTCCTGTTGCGCCATCCTGACGTGTCCTGTGTGAGAAACGTCATCATCCTGATGTTCGTCTCTCGTGTCGTCATCCTGTCGACGGACATAGAATCCCTTATTAAGCTTCGTCTTACAACCCACGCTTACAGAATTACCGAACTCATTAATTCGGTAAAAGTGAGAATTTAAAGATTCAATACACTGAAACTAATAGATTTTTAACTAATTAACGCGCTAATGCTGCCAATGAATTTCGGCGATCTCTCACAAACCTTGTAAGAGATCTCTCACAAACGCTGTAGGTCAAAGGATTACAAAACAGGGTCGAGTTGATTCAGGAAATCCGCAAGTGAAGGGGCGAGAACATCGCGTTTGCGGGTGCCGAGCGTCTCTTTGATCACTTCGCCATTCAGGTTAGAGACGGCGATCACATCCAGTTCGCTGTCGAGGGTGGCGATAAACAGACTCGGTGCAAGCTTCAGGCGTTTTTGCGTCACCAGATGACCAATCAGGTTCTCCTGAACGCGCTGGAAATCCTCTTCGCTCCAGGTCTGCAGCAGCGTCATCGTTTCATTCGCGAAACGGGCGCGCATATCCCCGGCAAATTGTGTGGTGTAAAACGCATGAACGGCAGGTTGTACCACGATGTCCATGGCGCGCTCAACCGCATTTACATTCTGCTCCAGCGTGAAGGGCTGCGGCTGCCAGATGATTTTGTCGTCGAGCGTCGTGATGATGCACGGTGACGGGACGCCGTATAACTCTTCACTTTGCGGCCAGGTTTCATTCTGTTGATGCCAGGCATCGCAATAGCGCGTAGTGAACGCCGTCAGGGCATTTGCAGTCTCGATATCCACCGATTTCTCTCTTCACGTAAGACAGGATAAACTTGTGCCTATAGTTTACCTGCAAAGTGACAATGAAACATGTCTTACGAAAATCATCAGGCGTTATCCGGCTTAACCCTTGGCAAATCGACCGCCTACCGCGACATCTATGACGCCACCCTGCTGCAGGGCGTGCCACGCAGCCTGAACCGCGATCCGCTGGGGCTCACCGCCGGTGCGCTGCCCTTCGTCGGCGGCGATATCTGGACGCTGTACGAACTCTCCTGGCTGAATGCGCGCGGTCTGCCGCAGGTTGCGGTTGGCCATGTGGAGCTGGATTACGCCAGCGTGAATCTGGTGGAATCCAAAAGCTTTAAGCTCTATCTCAACAGCTTTAACCAGACGCGGTTTGACTCCTGGGACGAGGTGCAGCGCACGCTGGAGCGCGATCTGAGCGCCTGCGCTCAGGGAAAAGTGACGGTGGCGCTGTATCGCCTGCATGAGCTGGAAGGCCAGCCGGTCGCGCATTTTCACGGCACCTGCATCGACGATCAGGATATCGCCATCGACAGCTACGAATTCAGCACCGACTACCTGCAAAACGCCGCGGGCGAAAAAGTGGTTGAAGAGACGCTGGTCAGCCACCTGCTGAAATCCAACTGCCTGATCACCCACCAGCCAGACTGGGGCTCCGTGCAAATTCAGTATCGCGGACCGAAAATCGACCGTGAAAAACTGCTGCGCTATCTGGTCTCATTCCGCCATCACAACGAGTTTCACGAGCAGTGCGTCGAGCGCATCTTCAATGATATCCAGCGCTTCTGCCAGCCGGAGAAACTGAGCGTTTACGCGCGTTACACCCGTCGCGGCGGGCTGGACATTAACCCGTGGCGCACCAACACGGACTTTGTTCCGGCGACCGGGCGTTTGGTTCGTCAGTAAATATTTCTTAAATATGCGTACTCTATTCCGCGTCTAAGGTTGTGAAACGTCATAAGCCAGGGCTATTGTAATCAACAGGGAAAGAAGATCTTCATCCCGTAAGGAGCTCACTTGATTACACATATTAGCCCGCTTGGCTCAATGGATATGTTGTCGCAGCTGGAAGTGGACATGCTTAAACGCACGGCCAGCAGTGACCTGTATCAACTGTTTCGTAACTGTTCCCTTGCCGTTCTGAACTCCGGAAGCCTGACAGATAACAGTAAAGAGCTGCTGTCACGTTTTGAAAGCTTTGATATCAACGTATTGCGTCGCGAACGCGGCGTGAAGCTTGAAGTCATTAATCCGCCGGAAGAGGCTTTTGTCGACGGGCGAATCATTCGCTCCCTGCAGGCCAACCTGTTCGCCGTGCTGCGCGACATCCTGTTTGTTAACGGACAAATTCACAATGCCGGGCGCTTCCAGCACCTGAACCTGGAAAGCTCGGCACACATGACTAACCTGGTCTTCTCCATTCTGCGCAACGCCCGCGCCCTGCACGTCGGCGAAGCGCCGAACATGGTGGTCTGCTGGGGTGGTCACTCCATCAATGAAACCGAATATCTCTACGCCCGCCGCGTGGGGACTCAACTGGGTCTGCGCGAACTGAACATCTGCACCGGCTGCGGTCCGGGTGCGATGGAAGCACCGATGAAAGGCGCAGCCGTGGGTCACGCCCAGCAGCGCTACAAAGAGGGCCGATTCATCGGGATGACGGAACCGTCCATCATTGCTGCAGAGCCGCCGAACCCGCTGGTGAATGAGCTGATCATCATGCCGGATATCGAAAAACGTCTCGAAGCCTTCGTGCGCATTGCCCACGGGATCATCATCTTCCCGGGCGGCGTCGGCACGGCGGAAGAGCTGCTGTATCTGCTGGGTATTCTGATGAACCCGGCGAACAAAAATCAGGTCTTACCGCTGATCCTCACCGGGCCAAAAGAGAGCGCCGATTACTTCCGCGTGCTGGACGAGTTTATCGTTCACACCTTAGGTGAAGCGGCGCGTAGCCACTATCGCATCATCATTGACGATGCGGCTGAAGTGGCGCGTCAGATGAAAAAGGCGATGCCGCTGGTGAAAGAGAACCGCCGTGATACGGGGGATGCCTACAGCTTTAACTGGTCGATTCGCATTGCGCCGGATCTGCAGAAGCCGTTTGAGCCGTCCCATGAAAACATGGCGAACCTGAAACTGTATCCGGATCAGCCGGTGGAAGTGCTGGCGGCTGATCTGCGTCGCGCGTTCTCCGGCATCGTGGCCGGTAACGTCAAAGAGGTGGGCATTCGCGCCATCGAAGAGCACGGCCCTTACAAAATCCACGGCGACAGCGAGATGATGCGCCGCATGGATGACCTGCTGCAGGGCTTTGTCGCCCAGCATCGTATGAAGTTGCCCGGTTCAGCCTATATCCCGTGCTACGAGATCTGTGCCTGACCGCAAATTTCACTTCATGTTTAAGCCGGGGATCCCCCGGCTTTTTAATTTCTGCTGATAAAACATAGATATTACTTATCTTATTTACAATTCCATTCACCGCGCAAACGATTACCTGCATTTTGCGACCGTGGTTTATCAGCCTTAATCTAAATTAACTGCAAGAAAAAACTAAAAATCACCATCTTTGCAGCGAAACCCACGTATCTCACCGTCTGAGCTTTCACGCCGTATGTCGTTAATGGTAGCCTTCGCGCCCGTAAATCCGCTTTGACGTTTTATTAACAGTTTTTTGGTCTAAATATGCCCACTTCAAAAGTGGATTATTGCATTTGGGATCAGGATCACTGATACATTCATCACTTAAATGTATCTTTCCGCCCGCCAATAGTTACGGGCAAAAATTATAAAAAAACCGTCATTGAACGAATTTCATATTACCGTCAGGCCCTTTTTCATCGGAATTGACTAAAAAGCCTGACAAATTGCTTCCTCCAGGAGAAATAGATGGAAACCACTCAAACCAGCACCATTGCTTCGACAGAATCCCGAAGTGGATGGCGCAAAACGGACACCATGTGGATGCTGGGCCTGTACGGTACAGCAATCGGCGCGGGTGTCCTGTTCCTGCCTATCAACGCAGGCGTTGGCGGTCTGATTCCGCTGATCATCATGGCTATCATTGCTTTCCCGATGACCTACTTTGCACACCGCGGCCTGACCCGTTTTGTGCTGTCCGGTAAAAACCCTGGCGAAGACATCACCGAAGTGGTTGAAGAGCACTTTGGCGTCGGCGCAGGTAAACTGATTACCCTGCTCTACTTCTTCGCGATTTACCCGATTCTGCTGGTTTATAGCGTGGCGATTACTAACACCGTTGAAAGCTTCATGACGCACCAGCTGCACATGACGCCGCCACCGCGTGCGATTCTGTCTCTGATCCTGATTGTCGGCATGATGACCATCGTTCGTTTCGGCGAGCAGATGATTGTTAAAGCGATGAGCGTGCTGGTCTTCCCGTTCGTGATTGCCCTGATGGTGCTGGCGTTCTACCTGGTTCCACAGTGGAACGGCGCAGCGCTGGAAACGCTGTCCCTGAGCAGCGCATCTGCCACCGGTAACGGCCTGTGGATGACCCTGTGGCTGGCGATCCCGGTAATGGTCTTCTCCTTCAACCACTCCCCGATCATCTCCTCTTTCGCCGTCGCGAAACGTGAAGAGTACGGTCAGGGCGCAGAGAAAAAATGTTCCAGCATCCTGGCACGCGCTCACATCATGATGGTTATCACCGTGATGTTCTTCGTGTTCAGCTGCGTACTGAGCCTCTCCCCGGCAGACCTGGCCGCGGCGAAAGCGCAGAACATCTCGATTCTGTCTTACCTGGCTAACCACTTTAACGCACCGCTGATTGCCTGGATGGCGCCAATCATCGCGATTATCGCTATCACCAAATCCTTCCTCGGCCACTACCTGGGCGCACGTGAAGGCTTTAACGGTATGGTGATTAAATCCCTGCGCGGTAAAGGCAAAACCATTGAAATCAACAAACTGAACAAAATCACTGCCCTGTTCATGCTATTGACCACCTGGGCTGTTGCGACCATGAACCCGAGCATCCTCGGCATGATCGAAACTCTGGGCGGCCCAATCATCGCGATGATTCTGTTCCTGATGCCGATGTACGCGATTCAGAAAGTCCCGGCAATGCGTAAATACAGCGGCCATATCAGCAACGTCTTCGTTGTGATTATGGGCCTGATTGCCATCTCCGCGATTTTCTTCTCTCTGTTCAGCTAATACCTCCTGCGCCGTCTTCGGACGGCGCACTCCTCCTCTGACTGATAGCCATGGACGCATCATGATTAGCGTATTCGATATCTTCAAAATCGGTATTGGACCTTCCAGCTCTCATACTGTCGGGCCAATGAAAGCCGGTAAACAATTCACGGATGACTTGATTTCACGCGGCATTCTGCACGACGTCACGCGCGTGGTTGTAGATGTGTACGGCTCTCTGTCCCTTACGGGCAAAGGCCACCATACTGACATCGCCATTATCATGGGCCTGGCGGGGAACCTGCCGGATTCCGTTGATATTGATTCAATCCCTGGATTCATTCAGGACGTGAATACTCATGGCCGCCTGCTGCTGGCAAACGGCGAGCATGAGGTCGAATTCCCGGTTGATAAGTGCATGAACTTCCATGCCGACAACCTCTCCCTGCATGAGAACGGGATGCGAATCACCGCCCTGGCAGGCGAAACGGCGATTTACAGCCAAACTTATTACTCCATCGGCGGCGGTTTTATCGTCGACGAAGACCACTTTGGTCTGGCCAGCGACTCCTCCGTTGCGGTGCCTTATCCGTATAAAAATGCGGCAGATTTACAGCGTCATTGTGAGGAGACCGGTCTGTCACTCTCCGGCCTGATGATGAAAAACGAGCTGGCGCTGCACAGCAAAGAAGAGCTGGAACAGCACTTCAAAAACGTCTGGGATGTGATGCGCGGCGGTATCGAGCGCGGGATCACCACCGAAGGCGTTCTGCCGGGCAAACTGCGCGTCCCGCGTCGTGCTGCTGCGTTGCGTCGTATGCTGGTAAGCACCGATAAAACCACCACCGACCCGATGGCGGTCGTGGACTGGATCAACATGTTCGCGCTGGCGGTTAACGAAGAAAACGCTGCTGGCGGACGCGTGGTGACTGCGCCGACTAACGGCGCGTGCGGTATCGTTCCGGCGGTTCTGGCGTACTACGACAAATTCATCCGCGAAGTGAACGCTAACTCGCTGGCGCGCTATCTGCTGGTCACCAGTGCGATTGGCTCGCTGTACAAGATGAACGCGTCGATCTCCGGTGCCGAAGTGGGCTGCCAGGGCGAAGTCGGCGTGGCCTGTTCCATGGCGGCGGCGGGCCTGACGGAGCTGCTGGGCGGTAGCCCAACGCAGGTCTGTATCGCGGCGGAAATCGGCATGGAACATAACCTCGGCCTGACCTGCGACCCGGTTGCCGGGCAGGTACAGGTACCGTGCATCGAGCGTAACGCGATTGCTTCCGTGAAAGCGGTCAACGCCGCACGTATGGCCCTGCGCCGTACCAGCGAGCCGCGTGTTTGTCTCGATAAAGTTATCGAAACCATGTACGAGACCGGGAAAGATATGAATGCCAAATACCGCGAAACCTCGCGCGGCGGACTGGCCATGAAGATCGTCACCTGCGATTAAAACTGTGCGCCTCGCTTTTGCGAGGCGCCTTCCCAATTCCCTCTCCTCTCGTAGTTTCATCCTGCTGACAGTGTTACCCTTTATTCATCAACAGAAGGGAGATTATCTGTGGCTGTTCATTTGCTTATTGTCGACGCGCTCAACCTGATTCGCCGTATCCATGCGGTGCAAGGCACGCCCTGTAAGGACACCTGTCTGCACGCGCTGGAGCAGCTGATTCGCCACAGCCAGCCCACGCACGTGGTCGCCGTGTTCGACGATGAAGCGCGTAATACCGGCTGGCGTCATCAGCGTTTACCGGACTACAAAGCCGGGCGCGCCCCGATGCCAGAGGATCTGCATGCAGAAATGCCCGCCATTCGCGCCGCCTTTGAGCAGCGCGGCGTGCCGTGCTGGGGCGCTCATGGCAACGAAGCCGACGATTTAGCCGCCACTCTGGCGGTCAAAGTCGCGGGTGCCGGACATCAGGCCACCATCGTCTCCACGGATAAAGGCTACTGCCAGCTGCTTTCCCCGACCATTCGCATCCGGGATTACTTCCAAAAACGCTGGCTGGATGCGCCGTTTATCGCCAGCGAATTTGGCGTCTCGCCGCAGCAGTTGCCGGATTACTGGGGACTTGCCGGGATCAGCAGCTCAAAAGTGCCAGGCGTGGCCGGGATTGGCCCCAAAAGCGCAGCCCAGCTGTTAACGGATTTTCAGGATCTGGAGGGGATTTACGCCCATCTGGAAGAAGTTCCCGAGAAGTGGCGCAAGAAGCTGGAGGCGCACAAAGAGATGGCGTTTATCTGCCGGGACGTGGCGCGGTTACAGACGGATTTACAGTTAGACGGGAATTTGCAGCAGTTAAGGCTGGAGCGGTAAGGAATTGCCGGGTGGCGGCTTCGCCTTACCCGGCCTACAAAATCAAAACCTTAACATATCGTAGGCCCGGTAAGCGCAGCGCCACCGGGCATAAAACCGCATAAATGCCAACATCGTGCCGGGTGGCGGCTTCGCCTTACCCGGCCTACAAAATCAAAACCTTAACATATCGTAGGCCCGGTAAGCTCAGCGCCACCGGGCACAACACGTCGCACTATCGCTCGTCGCGACGACCACCGACCGCAGCCCACCAGCGGCGAACATGGACCGTCACTTCTTCACGGTCATGGTACAGCTGACGCGCCTGAATTTCGGCGTTGATGCCCTGCGCATTCAGCTGCTCCTGAATATACGCCAGGTTCTGGGACACCTCTTCGTAGCGCTTTTTCATCGGCAGCTTGAGGTTGAAGATCGTCTCACGACACCAGCCGTTCACCAGCCAGGATGCCATCAGCGCAGCCACTTTCGCCGGTTTCTCCACCATATCGCACACCATCCAGGTGATGTTGTTGCGGGTCGGGCGATAGCGGAAACCATCTTCACGTAGCCAGGTCACCTGTCCGGTATCCATCAGGCTTTGCGCCATCGGGCCGTTATCGACAGACGAAACCCACATGTTGCGCTTCACCAGCTGATAGGTCCAGCCGCCAGGACAAGCGCCCAAATCCACGGCATACATGCCGTTCGCCAGGCGCTCATCCCACTCGTCGGCCGGAATAAAGACGTGGAACGCCTCTTCCAGTTTGAGCGTTGAACGGCTTGGCGCATCAGATGGGAACTTAAGGCGCGGGATGCCCATATAAAACGGCGAGTTGTTCGTCGTGTAGGAATACCCGGTATAACAGCAGCCAGGGGCGATAAAGAAGACATGCACCACAGGGCGCTTTGGCGTCTCGTAGTTTGTCAGCACGCCCACCTCACGCAGCGCGGCGCGCAGCGGAACGGTGAATTTGCGGCAGAACTTCATCAGCTCTTTGCTTTCGTTGGTATCCGCGACTTCAACGCGCAGATCGCCGCCCTTCTCGACCACGCCCTGCAGCATTCCCGAGATCGGGGCAATACGATCGTCTGGCGGTAAATCGGTCAGCAGCTCGCCCGCGGCAAACATCTGACGGGCGAAAATCAACGAGCTGAAGGGTAACTTGCTGACGATCTTATCCGCATCATCAGGCTGATAGCACTCGAAGACCACATAGCCCGAGTGCTCTTTAACGCGGGCAAAGCCGAAGACGTCCAGACGTGACGCTTTGTCCGTAATTTCCGCGGCGCACTCTTTCTCAAACCCCGGGCGACAATATAAAACAACCTTACTCATGAACAACGCCCCTGCGTTTCAGACGGATAGCTCCGATAAACATCAATACCCACCCGGCGAGGAAACTGACGCCGCCGACGGGTGTAACAAACGCCCACAGGCGTAAATGTGACAGTGCGAGGCAGTACAAGCTGCCGCTAAACAGTACGGTTCCGAGCGCGAGAAACACGCTGCTCCAGTAGAACCAGATGCTAATCCGGCGCTGCATCGCCACCGCGAGTCCAAAGATGGCCAGCGTGTGAAACGCCTGATATTCAAGGCCGGTCTGGATCCAGCCCATTTCAACAACCCCTAAGGACTTGCTTAACACGTGCGCGCCAAACGCGCCCAGTGCGACAAAAATAAAGCCACTCACCGCGGCAAAAATCAGCATGAAACGGCTGGTCATGTGTCTGTCCTAAAAGTTATGCGTGCCCGGCACACAAAAGAGATGATCATTCGTAACGAAAGCGGAATTTTTCTTGCTCATGTGCCGCCTTCGCCAGTATCCACTGCCGGAAGGCGGCTATTTTACCCAGTTCTGCCTGACTGTCATGACAAACCAGATAAAACGCATTCTTACTGACCAGAACATCATTAAACGGGCAGACCAGGCGGCCTGCCTCAATTTCGGACTGCGCCATCACGTTGTTGGCCAACGCCACGCCCTGTCCGTGTATGGCAGCCTGTAACACCATCGCACTGTGGCTAAAGATGGGGCCATGCTGCACATTAATATGATTAAGACCCAACTGACGGGTATAAGTTTGCCAGTCGCGACGAGAAGCATCGTGTAAAAGCGTATGTTGCGCCAGATCGGCAGGCGTTTTCAACGCTTTGTCACCGGTCAGCAGCAGCGGTGAGCACACCGGCAGGAGATATTCTGCGTATAATTTTTCAACACGCAAGCCTGGCCAGTTGCCGCGACCGTAAAAAATCGCCACGTCGACGTCATCCGCCAGTTTGTCTTCCTGACGGTCAACCGCCTGGATCCTGACGTCGATTCCCGGATAAGCTGAGTTAAAGCTAGAGAGTCTTGGCACCAGCCAATGAATGGCAAAACTGGGCAATAAACTGACCGTCAGCGCCCCTTTTGCACTTCGCGCCTGAAGTTTGCGCGTGGCTTCGGTGAGCTGAGAAAAAATGTCTTTGATATCCTGAAAATAGCTCTGTCCTTCTTCCGTCAGAAGCAGCGAACGGTTGCGGCGACGGAACAGCTTAAGCCCCAGGAAATCCTCGAGAGACTTGATTTGATGACTTACTGCGGCCTGCGTCACAAAAAGCTCATCGGCCGCGCGCGTGAAGCTCAGATGGCGCGCTGCGGCATCAAAAACTCGTAATGCATTGAGGGGTGGTAATCGCTTCGACATGGTTATCAGGCTTAGATGTTAAAGGTATTTAACACATAGGAAACAACGTTTAACCTATTAGTTTTTTTTATCTGAGCCATTATAATTTGTCCGTTGAGGAACTACCAGCAAATACCTATAGTGGCGGCACTTCCTGAGCCGGAACGAAAAGCTTTTTTTGGAATGCGTGTTCTGAAGGGCTTTTGGCTTACGGTTGTGATGTTGTGTTGTTGTGTTTGCAATTGGTCTGCAATTCAGATCACGGTAGCGAAGCTACCCTTTTTTCACTTCCTGTACATTTACCCTGTCTGTCCATAGTGATTAATGTAGCACCGCCTATTTGCGGTGCTTTTTTTTGGTCTAAATTTCCTTATTTATCAAGCTCAACCATCTCTTTCACGTCAGTGCGGTTGATCTGCTGCTTGTTCCCGTTCGCATCCTTATACGAGATCATCCCGGTCTCATTATCGGTTTTTGGTTTCCCGTCAGAGACGATGGTTCGACCGTCATTGGTATGCATCACGTAGTTGTTACCAGAACAGGCGCTCAGGGCAAAAGTCATTACACAGGCAGAAAAGATTGCGGCAGTCTTGTTCATAATTTTCTCCATTAGCAATTAATGCTATTTAATCCTCGATTTAAAACAGGCTAAAACATTCACCTAACACTATTCAGCATAACCTGCTTCTCAGGACCTGCCAGGACAAACAGACAATTCCGATAGCGATCAACAACCTTGCCCTGCCGCCAAAAGTGCGCGACGATCTCAGTATTGATATGAGGAATTCCATGAACGCTTTCAGTCCTGCGCACTTTCGCGCACAGTTTCCGGCGCTGGCCGATGCCGGTGTTTATCTCGACAGCGCCGCCACAGCGCTTAAGCCGCTGGCGGTGATCGAAGCGACAAATCAGTTCTACAGCCTGAGTGCCGGGAATGTGCATCGCAGTCAGTTTGCCGAGGCACAGCGTTTGACCGCCCGCTACGAGGCCGCCCGCGATCAGGTCGCACGTCTGCTGAACGCCGAGAGCGGCAAAAATATCGTCTGGACCCGTGGTACCACTGAGGCCATCAATATGGTCGCGCAGTGTTACGCGCGCCCTCTCCTGCAGCCGGGCGACGAGATTATCGTCAGTGAAGCCGAGCATCACGCGAATCTGGTGCCCTGGCTGATGGTCGCGGAACAGACCGGCGCACAGATCGTCAAACTGCCGCTGGGCACTGATTTACTGCCCGACGTCTCACGTCTTCCTGAACTCATCACCCCACGCAGTCGGATTCTGGCGCTAGGGCAGATGTCGAACGTCACCGGCGGTTGCCCGGATCTCGCCTGCGCCATTGATATCGCCCACCGCCACGGTGTGATTGTGATGGTCGACGGCGCACAGGGCGTGGTGCATTTCCCGGCAGACGTTCGCCAGCTGGATATCGACTTTTACGCCTTCTCCGGCCATAAACTCTACGGCCCGACCGGGATCGGCGCGCTCTACGGCAAATCGGCGCTGCTGGCACAGATGACACCCTGGCTGGGCGGTGGGAAGATGATCACCGAAGTGACCTTCGACGGTTTCAAAACTCAGGAGATCCCTTATCGCCTCGAAGCCGGAACGCCAAACGTTGCGGGGGTCATTGGTCTGAGCGCCGCGCTGGAGTGGCTGGCCGATACCGATGTGGTGCAGGCGGAAAGCTGGAGCCGCGGGCTGGCAACCCTCGCAGAAGAAGAGTTAAAAAAACGTCCGGGGTTCCGATCTTTCCGCGTTCAGGATTCCAGCCTGCTGGCCTTTGATTTTGCCGGCGTTCATCACAGCGATATGGTCACCCTGCTCGCGGAATACGGCATCGCTCTGCGAGCCGGGCAGCACTGCGCCCAGCCGCTTCTTGCGGCACTTGGCGTCAGCGGTACCCTGCGCGCCTCGTTTGCTCCCTACAACACGCAAAGCGACGTCCACGCCCTGGTGGCGGCCGTCGATCGCGCCCTTGAACTTCTGGTGGATTAATGACGAGCTCATCCTTAGCCGGGCATCCTTTCGGCAGCGTGATCACCGAAGAGACGCTGCGACACACCTTCCTCCCGCTCACCCAGTGGGAAGATAAATACCGCCAGCTGATCCTGCTGGGCAAACAGCTCCCCGCCCTTTCTGACGAGCTTAAAGCGCAGGCGAAAGAGATCGCAGGCTGCGAAAACCGCGTCTGGCTCGGCGTGACGACCTCCGGGGATAAACTGCATTTCTTTGGCGACAGCGAAGGCCGCATCGTGCGCGGCTTGCTGGCGGTGCTGCTCACCGCCGTGGAAGGTAAAAGCGCGACGCAACTGTTGAATGGCGATCCGCTGGCTCTCTTTGATGAGCTGGGGCTGCGCGGTCAGCTGAGCGCCTCCCGCAGCCAGGGGCTGACCGCACTCAGCGAAGCAGTGCTGAATGCGGCCCGTCAGGTTCAGGTCTGACGGCTGGCTTTAGCCATCATTTTCTTCAGGGCGTGTGAGACCGCGACGAACCCAAAGGTCGCGGTGACCATCGTCGCCGCGCCAAAACCGGAGGCGCAGTCCATCCGTTTTGGCCCTTCGGCGGTGCTTTTCATCGCGCAAACGGAACCGTCCGACTGCGGATAGACCAGCGCTTCGGTTGAGAATACGCAGTCCACGCCGAGCTTCCCTTTGCTGTTCTTCACCACGTTAAAATCGCTTTTCAGCCTTTCACGCAGTTTGGCCGCCAGCGGATCCTGAATGGTTTTCGCCAGATCGGCGACCTGGATCTGCGTCGGATCGATCTGACCGCCCGCGCCGCCGGTGGTCACTAAGGGAACCTTGTAGCGGCGACAATAGGCAATCAGGGCCGCTTTCGGACGTACGCTGTCAATTGCATCAATCACATAGCTAAACCCTGCGCCCATGTATTGCGCCACATTATCGGGCGTCACAAAATCATCGATCACCGTCACGCGGCATTCCGGGTTAATCAGGCGAATGCGATCGGCCATCACTTCCGCTTTCGCCAGACCGACGTTATCGCGCAGGGCGTGGATCTGACGGTTGGTGTTAGTGACGCACACGTCATCCATATCAATGAGCGTGATCGCGCCAATGCCGGTACGCGCCAGCGCCTCGGCCGCCCAGGAGCCGACTCCGCCGATACCGACGACGCACACGTGTGCATCCGCAAACAGTTGCAGGGCTTTTTCACCATATAAACGCGCTGTGCCGCCAAAACGTTGACGCCATGCATCGCTGATTAACGCAGACATAAGACCTCAGGATGTAAAAAGGGTGAGGTTTTAACCTCACCCTGCCCTTCTCTATAGATGAGAAGGCGGTAAATATTACGCGCTAGATTACCACACTCAGCCGCTGAAAACGTTGCCAGCACCTGCTGCAGGTTTCAGGACCCATACGCGGCCATAATGGTTATACCAGCCCGCACGATGACCGGCATCAGAGCCAATACCCTGATAAATATCGAAGTGCTGGCCTTTAATCGCCCCACCGACATCCAGCGCCACCATCAGGCGTAATTCATACTGGCCGCTAAATTTGCCGTTGTTGTCGAGAGTCGGCACCTCTGCCAGCAGCGTAGTGCCCGGCGGAATAATAGAACGATCGGAGGCCACCGACGCACGGCCAATCAGCGGAACCGCGCTGGCCCCTTTCACTGGCGCAAAGTTTTGCGGTTTAAAGAAGACGAAGGACGGGTTCTGCTCCAGCAATTCGCGCACTTCCGCTTCGCTGTGCTTTTCGCCCCACTCGCGGATGGCCTGCATCGACATATCTTCTTTCTTTACTTCCCCGCGATCGATCAGCACTTTGCCGATACTGCGGTAGGCGTGGCCATTTTTACCGGAGTAGCTAAAGAAGTTCAGCGGTGAACCATCACCATAATCAATGTATCCGCTGCCCTGCACGTCCATGATGAAGTTATCCATCAGCGAGTTGCTGTAGGCCAGCACATAGGTTTCGTTCAGCGCACCGGCATAGATGTCCGCACGAGACGGCAGACGACCACGTTTTGGCGGCATGCGGTAGATAGGATACTGGAATTCGCCCTGGCGGGTGTGTCGCGCCTGGACAACCGGCGTGTAGTAGCCGGTAAACTGGACGTTGCCGTAGTTATCGGCCCCTTCCATCTGCCAGGCGTCAATGCCGTACTGACGCATGGTGCGCGTATCGCCGCCTGCACGCAGCCAGTCTTGCACGGCGTTATAGATGCTGTTCTGTGAACCGTACAGGCGCGGCGACGCAGTGCGGATCTGGTTGACCTGCTCAGCAAAGTCACCCGCGTTGATCGGGGCACCGACGGCATCCGGCTGATTAACTAAAGAGAAAGGCTGGGAGAACTTCCCGTCTTTATATTGCTGACCGCGATCGGTCGGTTTAGAGCTACAGGCCGCAAGAATCGCTACCATTGCGCCCGTCATCAGATACTTCGCCCAACGTCCTTTCATTATATCTCGTCTTTAAGTTGCCCTGAGTCGCTATAAAGAAGATAACAAACCCCTCAGGCTAATGAAATCTGATAGCGCATCCTGAGGCAGGTTTTGCGCAATAATCATACGGATAACGCGATGTCGTTCAAATTACGTACTAATTTAGGAATTTATGTGAAAAAGGGTTGCATCAAAAACCTATCCGAGTATAGTGCGCATCCACGGACGCGGGGTGGAGCAGCCTGGTAGCTCGTCGGGCTCATAACCCGAAGGTCGTCAGTTCAAATCTGGCCCCCGCAACCAATTAAAATTTGATGCAGTACTTTCTACGATGTTTTTGCTCAGTAGAAAGACGGACGCGGGGTGGAGCAGCCCGGTAGCTCGTCGGGCTCATAACCCGAAGGTCGTCAGTTCAAATCTGGCCCCCGCAACCAATCAAATTTTTAAGCAGTAAGATGTAAAAAGAAGAAATACGGACGCGGGGTGGAGCAGCCCGGTAGCTCGTCGGGCTCATAACCCGAAGGTCGTCAGTTCAAATCTGGCCCCCGCAACCAATTCTTCGAAAAACAATGCATCTCAAAACAATAGACACCCTCAAGGGTGTTTTTTTGTATCTGCCGTTTGTGAATTTGCCGGGCGTGAACCCGGCTGATGCCACTACCCTCTTCTGGCCAACGTCGCGCCATCCGAGAAATACGCCTTAATCCCTGCCAGAATCGACTCCGCCACTTCCTGCTGGAACTTCGCGGTCTTGAGCTTACGCTCCTCTTCCACGTTACTGATAAACGCGGTTTCGACCAGAATCGACGGAATATCCGGGGCTTTCAGCACCGCAAACCCTGCCTGCTCAACGCTATTCTTGTGCAGCTTGTTCACATTCCCGAGTTTACCCAGCACCGCTTTGCCAAATTTCAGGCTGTCGGTGATGGTCAGGGACTGCACCATATCGAACATGGTGTGATCGACATAGCGATCGCCGCTCTTGCTTACCCCACCGATAAGGTCGGAGGCGTTCTGGGAATCCGCCAGCAAACGTGCCGCCGTACTGGTCGCCCCTTTAGTCGAGAGCGCAAAGACCGACGAGCCGCTCGGCTGTCTGCTGGTAAAGGCATCCGCGTGAATAGAGACAAACAGGTCGGCGCGCTGTTTCTGCGCTTTCGCCACGCGCACTTTGAGCGGAATGAACACGTCTTCATTGCGCGTCATGTACGCCCGCATGTTGCCCTCTTGATCGATCAGCGCCTTCAGACGGCGGCCAATCTGCAGCACCACGTCTTTTTCCCGCGTACGATATTTCCCGACCGCGCCGGAGTCTTCTCCGCCGTGGCCTGGATCGAGCATGATCACAATCGGACGATCGCGCCCCGCTTTGCCCGGTTTCGGGCCGCTCTGGGCCGGCGGTACCTGTTTCTCAAGATCGCCTTTGTTGTAATCTTCCAGCAGCGCGAGGAGCGGATCCTGAATATCCGTTGCATTCGCCGGGTAGAGATCCATCACCAGACGCTCTTTAAACCCCGCCACCGGCGCGAGGGCAAACAGCTGCGGCTTCACGTTCTGCTTCAGCTCAAACACCATGCGCACGGTTTGTGGATCGAACTGACCGACGCGGGCCGATTTAATGTAAGGATCGTCGCCACGGATCTGCGCCCCCATGCCTTTCAGCACCGAGTTGAGATTCACGCCCTCGATATCCACCACCACACGCTCAGGATTGCTCAACGCAAACTGTTTGTATTTCAGTACCTGATTAGACTCTACCGTCACGCGCGTATAGGTCGAAGACGGCCAGACGCGCACCGCCACCACCTGACTCACAGCGGCGAATGCAACCTGACTGACGCTAAGCAACCACATCGCCCCAGCCCCTTGTAGCAAGCGGCGGCGGCTTATTGCTGATTTGGATCCCGACATGCTTCTCCCGAGCAAGAAAACGAATTCATAGATAAAACGGCCAAATTGACCGAAAACTTTAACGAATGACGCATAACCTGTCATCTATAAAAGGGTAAACAATCATGCAGTAACGCACGCATCACTTAATTTTTTCTCGGGTTGGCGATGATTTTAGGGTTGCGCGCGCGGCGATAATCGAATAAAAATACAGAAAATACGAATAAACATTCACTGAGGGGTTGTGCCGTGGTTAAGGAACGTAGAACCGAACTGGTCCAGGGATTCCGCCATTCTGTTCCCTACATCAATACCCATCGGGGAAAAACGTTTGTCATCATGCTGGGTGGTGAGGCCATCGAGCATGAGAACTTTTCCAGTATTGTCAATGACATCGGCCTGCTGCACAGCCTCGGCATCCGTCTGGTTGTGGTGTACGGCGCACGTCCGCAGATCGACGCCAACCTCGCGGCACATCACCATGAGCCGATTTATCACAAACACACCCGCGTGACTGACGCCAAAACCCTGGAGCTGGTTAAGCAGGCCGCCGGGCAGTTGCAGCTGGATATTACCGCGCGCCTGTCGATGAGCCTCAACAACACCCCGCTTCAGGGGGCGCACATCAATGTGGTCAGCGGCAATTTCATCATTTCCCAGCCGTTAGGCGTGGATGATGGCGTGGATTACTGCCACAGCGGGCGTATTCGTCGTATCGATGAAGAGGCGATTCATCGTCAGCTCGATAACGGCGCGATTGTCCTGATGGGCCCGGTAGCCGTGTCTGTGACCGGTGAGAGCTTCAACCTCACCTCCGAAGAGGTCGCGACGCAGTTGGCGATCAAACTGAAAGCGGAAAAGATGATCGGCTTCTGCTCCTCGCAGGGGGTGTTTAACGAACAGGGGGATATCGTTTCGGAGCTGTTCCCTAACGAAGCCCAGGCGCGCGTCGAAGCGCTGGAAGCGGAAGGCGATTACCACTCCGGCACTGTGCGTTTCCTGCGCGGGGCGGTCAAAGCCTGCCGCAGCGGCGTGCGTCGCAGTCACCTGATCAGCTATCAGGAAGATGGTGCGCTGTTGCAGGAGCTGTTCTCCCGCGATGGGATCGGCACACAGATCGTGATGGAGAGCGCGGAGCAAATTCGTCGCGCCACCATCAACGACATCGGCGGGATTCTGGAACTGATTCGCCCGCTGGAGCAGCAGGGCATTCTGGTGCGCCGCTCCCGCGAACAGCTGGAGATGGAGATCGACAAATTCACCATCATTCAGCGCGATAACCTGACGATCGCCTGTGCGGCGCTCTATCCGTTCCCGGAGGAGAAGATCGGCGAGATGGCCTGCGTGGCGGTGCATCCAGATTATCGCAGCTCATCGCGCGGAGAAGTCTTGCTGGAGCGGGTCGCCGCTCAGGCGCGACAGATCGGCCTGAACAAACTCTTCGTCCTGACGACCCGCAGCATTCACTGGTTCCAGGAGCGCGGCTTTACGCCGGTCGATATTGATTTGCTGCCGGAGAGTAAAAAAGAGATGTACAACTATCAGCGCCGTTCAAAGGTGCTGATGGCCGATTTAAGCTGATTTAAACACCGCACTCAACCCGCTGCGACGCTCGGTACGCGTGGTGACGGCCTGCGCCAGAACACGCTCGTCGGCATAGAGCGACAATCGTCTCCGCGCGCGAGTGATAGCGGTATACACCAGCTCGCGCGTCACCACCGGCGACATCTGCGCGGGCAGAATCAGCACTGCGTGGTCGAATTCCGATCCTTGCGATTTATGCACCGTCATCGCCCACGCGGTTTCGTGTTCCGGCAGGCGGCTTGGCTGGACCGATTTCACGCTGCCATCCGGCATCTGAAACCAGACGCGCAGCCCCTGTCCGCGATCGAGGGCAATACCAATATCACCGTTAAACAGCCCCAGCGCGCTGTCGTTGCGGGAGATCATCACCGGGCGCCCCTCATACCAGCGCGAGTGCGGCTGGCGGATAATTTTTCGCTTCTGCGCTAACGCCTGCTCGAGACGTTCATTCAGCCCCGTCACGCCAAACGGGCCCTCACGCAGGGCACAGAGCAGCTGATACTCGCCAAACGCAGCGATGACCGCCGCAGGCGCATCCTGCTGCTGCACGCTCGACAGGAAATGCTGGTAACCCTGTAACGCATCGTCGAGCATCGCAAGATACTCTTCGCCCGTCTGGAGCGGCTTTTTCTCGATATCCGCAAAAGCGCCGCTAAACACTGACCTGATGGCCGTGCGATCGCCGCGATTGACCGCCGCCGCGAGCTGACCGATGCCGGAGTCACTGCCAAAACGGTAGCTTTTTTGCAGCAGGCACAGGCTGTCGCGCAAAGCTCCCGCACGTTGCTCATGATTCCCTTCAATCGGACATCCGGTCAGGTGCGACAACTCCTGCGCGCGCTGGGCGGTGTACCCTGCGCTGGCATAATTACAGATATCTCCCAGCACCGCCCCGGCTTCAACCGAGGCCAGTTGATCGCGATCACCGAGGAAAATCACGCGGGCGTGCGGCGGGAGCGCGTCAATCAGGCGCGACATCATCGTCAGATCGATCATCGACGCTTCGTCGACCACCAGCACGTCGAGGTGCAGCGGATTGCCCGCGTGATAGCGCAGACGCTGGCTGCCGGGCTGTGCGCCGAGCAAGCGGTGCAAGGTGCTGGCTTCATTCGGGAACAGCTTGCGCTGCGCATCGTTAAGCGGCAGTTTTTGCAGCGTACCGCCCAGAGATTCCGTCAGTCGCGCCGCCGCTTTTCCCGTGGGAGCCGCCAGGCGGATACGGCATTTCTGCTCCCCCGCCATCTGG
Source organism: Lelliottia sp. EB106-05-01-XG201 (assembly GCF_058791735.1). NCBI lineage: Bacteria > Pseudomonadati > Pseudomonadota > Gammaproteobacteria > Enterobacterales > Enterobacteriaceae > Lelliottia > Lelliottia sp. EB106-05-01-XG201. The sequence continues at coordinate 980,536 of NZ_JBYTDV010000001.1, read as the reverse complement.
ATCAGCGCCGCCAGCAGTTTTGCTACCGTGGTGGTTTTCCCGGTCCCCGGTCCGCCGGAGATGACCGATATGCGCCGCGTCAGCGCCACCGCCGCGGCCACTTTTTGCCAGTTCACCGTTTCCGACTCACCGAACAGGTCATTCAGAGTTTGAATCAGCTGGGCATCGTCGTAGGGCAGCGGCTGGTTGGATTCATTGAAGAAATGCGCAATCGCCAGTTCATTGCGCCACATGCGATTGAGATACAGCCGGTCATTGCAAAGAATAAGAGGCGTCGGGATATCGCCCTGACTCACCGCATGGGAGCGCAGCAATACGCTCGGCCAGTCCGCGGTTTCGCCGATCAGCGCGAAACAGGCCTGCAGCGGCACCGGCGTTTTCTCGTCCGGCATCAGGCGCGAGAGCGGCAAACAGACATGGCCCTCACCGGCATCACGGCTTAAAATCGCAGCGGCCAGCATCACCGCCGCGTCGTCACCGGCAACCATCATGGCAAACTGCGCATCCAGCGGGCGCAGCACGCGCTGCTCTACCGCCGCCAGTAACAGATCTTTCATCGTCATTGGGCCACCTCTTCCGTGCTTGCGGCAAACAGCCGGTCCATTTTATCAATCAGTACCGAATCAGGTCGCGTCGTGAAGATCCCCGACTGCGGATCTTTGGCATCAACGCCGCGTAAGAACAGATAAATGACGCCGCCGAAATGGTCATCATAGTCATAATCTGCGATGCGATGGCGCAGATAGCGATGCAGCGCCAGAGTGTAAAGCTGATACTGCAAATCGTAGCGGTGCGACTGCATCGCCGCGGCCATCGCCTCCCGGGTGTAAGCCTCGCTGTTCTCACCCAGCCAGTTGGATTTGTAATCCAGCACGTAATAACGGCCTTCGTGGCGGAATACTAAATCGATAAAGCCTTTCAGCATCCCGCTCACCTGACGGAAATTGAGCGGCGGGCTGTTCTTCGACAGCGGGTCGTGCTCGCGAATAATCGCATCAAGGGCATTCGCCGTCAGCGGCCCGGCAATCGGGAGATAGAACTCCATCTCGACCTGCTTCTCTTTTGCCGTGAGCTGACTAAGGGAGACACCGGATTCGGTGAGCGGAGCCTGTAAAATCGCGGTGATCCACTCGGTCAGCACCGGCTGCCACTGAGCCTCGTATCCGCCTTTTTGCAGCATCTCCAGCACCCACTCCGGCGACACCGGCTGGGTAAAGTCGAGCGTTTCGAACAGGCTATGCAAAAAGGTTCCGGGCGATGCGCCGCGCGGAAACTGATGGGGCGTCAGTTCGGGTTCTTCCACCACTTCGCCCACGCCCGAAGCATCCACATCGAGCTTTGGCATCAGATCCTGAGCGATATTCTGTCCGTACTGCTGCAGGCCGGAGTAGCTGGTCACACGCCAGTCATCCCTCAGGGCGCGGGTGATCTGCCGTGCGCCTAAATCAGGCACCGTAAGCTCAGGCATTTGCCAGCGGGAGAGATCGGGCTGGCCGGGGATCTGCAGCGCGATATTGTCGCCGCACAATTCGTCGAGGCACTGACGCAGCCCGGCGGCGTCTTTGGGTTCGCCCTTTTGAATCAGCCGCCCGAGGGCACTGAGATGGAAATCGCTCTCCCCTGCTTTTTCGCCGCGACGGCGGAACAGCGGCGCGACGCCCAGGCTGCAATGCCAGACGGAACGCGTCAGGGCGACATACAGCAGGCGTAAATCTTCCGCCAGACGTTCGGCTTCGGCGAGCTCAACGCTGGCATCGGCTTTGCTGAGATCCAGCACCGGTTCGAACGACACGCGATCGTGATAGAACGCCTGATCCTGCGCGCGGTAGTTGGCGATAAATGGCAGGCACACCAGCGGGTATTCCAGCCCTTTGGATTTGTGGATGGTGACGATTTTCACCAGATGCTTGTCGCTTTCGAGACGCATCTGCTGGCTTGAGGCATTACTGTTGGGATCGGCGATGTGCTGCGACAGCCAGCGCACCAGGGCATGCTCGCTCTCAAGCTGCGATCCCGCCTCCTGCAAAAGCTCGCTGATGTGCAAAATGTCGGTCAGACGGCGCTCGCCGCCTGCCGTTGCCAGCATGTTTTCCGCGACCTGCCGCTGCGTCATCAGTTCGCGCAGCATCGCCATTACGCCGCGTTTCTGCCAGCGTTCGCGATAATGGGTGAACTCTTCGACTACCGCATCCCATGCGCTTTCATCGTTATTCAGCGCGTCGATGTCGCGCGCATTCAGGCCGAGCATCGAACTTGCCAGCGCGCTGCGCAGCGTGCTCTCTCGCTCTGGCGTCAGCACGGCTTGCAGCAGCCAGAGCATCTCCTGCGCTTCGAGCGTTTCAAACACGCTGTCGCGGTTAGAGAGATAAACCGACGGGATCGAGAGCATCGTGAGCGCATCGCGAACCAGGGACGCCTCCTGGCGGCTGCGCACCAGCACGGTGATATCTGAAGCGCTGACCGCCTTGGCGGTTTCACCTTTCCACAGCAGCGCCTGGCCCTGCGCGCCGGCGCTGAGCCAGTCGCGGATCTGCGCCGCGCACTGCTGCGCCATAAAGTTCTGATAGTCGCTGACGCCACAACCTTCGCCGTCCATCAGCCAAAAGTTCATCGCAGGCTGAATTTCACCGCGAAATTCAAAGCGCAGCGCGCTGTTTTTCTCCGCCGATTTTACAGATGAAAAGGGAATTTCCTTGAACATGAATGCCGCGTCCATCCGCGCAAAAAGCGTGTTGACGCTCGCCACCATCCCCGGCGCGGAACGCCAGTTGGTGTCCAGCGTGTAGTGCGCTTCGACCTCGCCGCGAGCTTTCATGTAGGTGAAGATATCCGCGCCACGAAAGGCGTAGATTGCCTGCTTGGGATCGCCAATCAGCAGTAGCGCCGTATCCGGCTGCTGGCGCCAGATGCGGCGGAAAATGCGGTATTGCTGCGGGTCGGTGTCCTGGAATTCATCGATCATCGCCACCGGGAAACGAGTGCGGATGGCCGCCGCCAGCGCGTCGCCGTTTTCACTGCCGAGCGCTGCATCCAGGCGGCTCAGCATATCGTCAAAGCCCAGCTCGCCGCGGCGACGCTTTTCGCGAGCGACCGTTTCGCGGATCTCCGCCATCGCACGGGTAATCATGAGATCGTTGAGGGTGAGCGGCTGCGCCAGCAGGGTTTCAATCGCGACAAACAGCGGATGTTCAGGCACAACGCCATCGGCTTTGGTGCGCTCCACCAGGAAGCTTTGGGAAAACTTTTCCAGCGCGTCGGGGAGCTGATAGCCCCGCGTCTCTTCCTGCGCCCAGGCGCTGATTTTTTCGATCCATTTCCCCTGATTGCCGCGGTTGAACTTGCGTCGGTCAATGCCGGAATTTTCCAGAATGGACTCAATGTCGGCGACCGAATCACACCATTTCTGCTTCAGGGCGGCGATCAGTGAAATGATTTTCTCGTGCCTCGCCGCGAGAGTTTCGTCCGCAGGCGGCGGGGATTTTATCGCAGGCGCTTCGCCTTGCAGATAGCGCTCGATCGCGCGCAAAAGTTCTTCCGGCCCTTTCCACATGGCGTGCACCGCTTCGGCGATATCGCGCGGGAGCGGATAACAGTGGCGACGCCAGAAGTCCGCACAGGCCTGGTGGCGCAGCTCGGATTCATCTTCGATGAGCTGTTGTTCAAAGAGCATGCCCGATTCAAACGCATTCAGGCTCAGCATGCGCTGGCAAAAACCGTGAATGGTAAAGACGGCCGCTTCGTCCATTTGCCGCTCGGCCAGCAGCAGCCATTGGGCCGCCTGCTGCTTGTCGGAGATCTCTTCCAGCAGGCGAGCGTAAAGGGGGTTATCGGTGGTTTGACGCAGGCAGGCGATGCGCAGTTCGTGAATGTTCAGGCGAATACGCCCGCGTAGTTCGGCCGTCGCTGCTTCGGTGAAGGTCACCACCAGCAGCTGTTCCACGCTGAGCGGACGCCCAAACGCAGCATTACCGCCCAGCCCCAACAACAGGCGCAGGTACAGGGCGGCAATGGTGAAGGTTTTTCCGGTTCCCGCTGAGGCTTCAATCAATCGTTCGCCCTGCAACGGCAAACGTAAGGGATCAAGGGACTCAGCGGTGTCGGTCATTCTTTCTTACTCCAGGGCATCGATTTCTGTAACGCGCTGACGCTCTCCCAGACTTTCCAGCCCTGCGGATCCACATAATCCACTTTTCCGTTCTGGCTGCCGGAAACCTGAGACAGGCATGCCATGCCTTGCGGCTTCACCACCGCCTGGTGGAAGAAATCGGCAACCTTTTGCGGCGTCAGCTGTTTTATCTCGGCCACTACTTTATCACGGGAATCGAAGGTCATATTCCCCCGGTCGAAATCTTTGCTCAACTGCGACGCTTCTTCGCCTAAAGTTTGCGGAGCTTGCACCACCTGCGCGATCACCGCCTGCTGAATTTGGGCAAACTCTTCTGGCGTCATTTTGCGCAGTTTTTCTTCCGCCTGCGGGAAGAACGCCTGATAGCGCTGCCAAAGATAAGCGGGCTGTTTGTCGCTGCTTTGCAGCAAGAAGCCGAGGCCCCACTGGCGACCGACGTTCATCGAGAACGCAAACACCGCATAGCCGAGCTGTTCTTCGGTACGCAGCTGGTTGTAGAACCACGGCTGGATGATTTGCCCCAACACCGCGCTGTAGGCGGAGCTGGCAAACTCATCGTAGCCGGTCGGAACAAAGACGGCGGCCAGCGCGGAATCCGTGCTACTGCCCGCTTTTTCGAAGATCACATTCTGCTGTTTATCCACCAGCACGTCCTGGTTACGACACCACTCGTTGCCGTTCGCTCCCAGCTGCTTGCGAACATTCTGCGCGAGGGTTTTGGCCTGGTCTTCGCTCATGTTGCCGACAATCAGGAACTCTGGCCGCGAGTTCGTTTTCAGGGCGGTGCGGTAGTCCAACACCTCTTTCAGGGTGATCGACGGCAACAGCGCGCGGCGGGTTTCACGCTGGAAGTACGGGATCTGCGACAGCATCTGCACCGGCATAATCGCCTGATCGAAGGCTTTGCCTTTTTCCGCCGAATCCATCATCTGCGCGTACCAGGATTTCGCCTGTTCAAGCTGCTCTTCGGTCGGGGTGTAGCTGAAATACCCGTCCAACAGCGCTTCGAAAAGCTGCGGCAGACGCTGGGTGTAGCCGTTGGCGTTGACCATCAATCCGTTGTTGGCGTTGGTGGAGAAACTGATCCCGCCCACGGCAGCCTGGTTACTCAGCTGATCGAGGGCGATGCCTGCCAGGTAGTCATTCAGGGCAAACATGACCTGATTTTTGGCGCTGTCCATCGCCTGCGGGTTACGCAGCACGACGCTGACATCCGCCTTCGGCTCGCTGGCAAAGTAGCGGCTCGGGGTGTAGACCACACGTAAAGTCGGTTCGTTAACGATCAGTTCCGGATGCGGGTATTCCTTCGCAGGTTTGATCAGCGTGAAATCATCAGGGATGTACGGGTTCAGTTCCGGCAGTTGCAGGGCAATCTCCCCGGCTTTTTTCTGCCAGTCCGCGAAAGTTTGCGCGCTGATTTTATTCACCTGATACGGCGCATCGACGAAATACGCCGTTTTGTTATGCGGCTCTTTCGGGCTGATGTACCAGATACGGGCGTTTTGCGGGGTCATCATCGCCAGACGCGCTTTGATAGCGTCGGCGTCATACTGATCCGCAATGTTGACCGCATCCAGCGTATGTTCGACCGGGACGCGGATCATGGTGTCTGCCAGCCATTCGACATAGTCCATATCGCGGGTGATCGACGGATAGCGGAAGTCGAGATCCAGCACATGGGCCAGCTCGTCAAAGTAGCGTTTATCGACGCCTTTATCGCGCAGCAGCGAGAGATAGCTGAAAATCGCCGCAACCACTTCATCGCGGTGCGCGAGGCCTTTGTCTGTCAGGGTTGCCGAGATAGCCAGCACACCGCTATTACCATTCACGACCGGATCGGAGTCAGCGCGGATGCCCTCTACCAGGCCCTGTTTTTGCAGCCAGTCCGAGAGCGTGCCCGGGCTGCGGTTGCCGATCAGATAGGTGACCAGTTCGTCCGTTTTACTGCGGAACTGGGCGGTGTTGTTATCAATACGGAATTCGACACGCAACACTTTTCGCGGCATGGCCGGAACGTAGTGAATGATGATGCCTTTCTGCTCGTCGGTGACCACTGGCGTGGTGATTTCCGGCTTTTCGATGTTTTTGTTGGGGACGCGGCCATAGGTTTGCGCTGCGATGTGCGCCAGTTCCGGCAACGGTTTGTTGCTGTAGACCACCGCTTTCATCAGATTGGCGGAGTAGTATTTATCGCGGAATGCATGCAACGCTTCGAGCACCGGGCTGCCAGGTTTGTCGCTCAGGGTTTCGAGATTGCCCCCGGAAAAACGCGAGCCGGGGTGCGCCGGGTTGATGGTTTCGGCGCTGACCTGAGCCATACGCATACCGTCTCGGGTACGGGCCATGGTCAGCTCGGCATTGACGGCGTTACGCTCGCGATCGGCATATTTTTTATCAAGCAGCGGCGAGGCAATGGCATCGGCGAGACGGTCTACCGCCCCTTCCAGCGCATCGTTTTCGACTTCCAGATAAAACGCGGTGCGATAAGGCGCGGTGCTGGCATTGTGGCTGCCGCCGTGCATTTTGAGAAATTCGGAGAGACTGTCCGGCTGTGGGTATTTTTTAGAACCCATCAGCGTCATGTGCTCAAGATAATGAGCCAGGCCCGGATGCGCGTCAGGATCTTCCAGCGAGCCCACCGGCACCACCAGCGCAGAGAGCGACTTCACCGCCTGCGGGTCAGAAACCAGCAGCACAGTCATCCCGTTATCAAGGCGAATCGCCTGATATTGGCGAGTGTCTTTTTCGCTCTTACGGATTGTTTCCTGAACGGGTTGCCAACCGGTATCTGCCTGAGTGAGGGGAGCCCAGAGGGCGACAAACAATACAAACGCTTTAAACAAGGTGCTGCCTGGCATTCACTACCTCTTCATCACGGCTACATCATTAACAATTTGCGTGCTGGGCACGCCAGCATCTCTTTATGTTGGTACATCAGTCCGTGACAAGATGGGCATAATAAATGAACACCTTTCCCTGCGCAATTTTTATACAATCATCAGGACTGATTATATTTAAACAAAGGTAACAGATAGCGCTGCGCCTCTTGCGTGATGACCTCGAAGTACTCCGGCTCCAGGGTTCTCCATAAACGCTGATACCAGACATCATCACCCTCTCCGCGCACCATCATGTTCCCTTCGTACGCCTGTAAAAACTTGCTGCGCGCTTTTTGCAGCGTGACGTCATCCGTTAACATGGCATCATTCTGCGCGTCGTAACAAGCTTTTATCCACGCGCCCCCACTTTCTGGGAGCAACAGCAGCGGTTTGTTCATCCCCTGACGATAGCCTTCAATGTAGGGCTCCAGATAGGCTAATGCCCGATCGGCAGCCATCGGTGGGAATCGCCATTCGCCATCCTTACGCACAAACAACCGGCTTTCACCTTCGTTGCCGCAAGCACTGTAGACAAGATGTTCGAGCCAGAGTTGCAAACCCTGTGAAACACTGAGCATGGCAGGACGCCAGCGCAGGAGACCGTCCGGCTGCACCTGCTGTAACCAGCCCGTCAGCTGAGTGCCGTTGCACGTCAGATCAATTTCGAGGCTTTTACCCGGCTGACGGCACTCCACCACCCGGTCGGCCAGGGCCTGCATCTCCTGACACTGCATGTCCCAGGCAATTTCTCCGAATGCACCGTAAGGGAGTTGCCCCGCAGCCCGATAGCGGCGGAACAGCGTTTGCGCATTTTCCTCTTCCACCAGCGCGTTGAGCAGCTGCTGATTCAGCTGGTAGCGGCTTAATCCGTCGAGGGTAAAGGGTTCAGCATCCGGGATTTCACTCTCCTCGGAGCGGAAGTTCACCTGCAGTCGCTGCTGGAAAAACGCCCGTACCGGGTGCGCCCAAAAGCGCTGCAATTGTTCAAACGTCAGCGTTTCGATTGGGCGAGATTCCAGTTCCTGAATGAAATCCGTATGAGCCAGCCCCTCTTTCCTCGCAGCGGGAAGCCATTCGCGGGCGTAGCTTTGCTGTTCGTTGTCGACATAGTTGATCGGGTCAAACGGCATACGGCTGTGAAGATGGGTAATATGTTTTTTTACCCGCTGCTCGCTCTCGTCGCAGTTAAGCAGTTCGTCGCCCGGCAGATAGTGGCTCTGACCGATGTAATCCACCAGCTCCTGCACCAGCACCGACGGAAAACGCTCGCTGTTATCCTGAATGGAGTGCCCGATATAGCTGATGTAGAGCTTTTGCTGGGCCGAAATCAGCGCTTCCAGGAAGAGGTAGCGGTCATCATCGCGTCGGCTACGGTCGCCGCGCTTCGGCTGCTGGCTCATGAGATCGAAGCCCAGCGGCGCAAGGGCGCGCGGATAGACGCCGTCGTTCATCCCCAGCAGACACACCACCTTGAACGGAATCGAACGCATCGGCATCAGCGTACAGATATTGACAGGGCCCGCGAGGAAGCGCTGGCTAATACGTTCCTGGTCCAGGCGCTGGGTCAGTTCATCGCGCAGCAGAGACAGTGGAATAGCTTCGTCATAATGTGACGAAATGCCCTCATCGATAATGGCCTGCCACTGCTGTTCAATCAGCGCCATCGCCGCTTCTGTGTCCGTATCGGGCAGGAAGAAATCATTCAGCATTTCACGACACAGCGGCTGCCATTCTTCCAGCGTGCGGGACTGCATCAGCTCGCGCCGCCAGCGGTTAAGCTGCATTAACAGCGAGGCCAGATGGCCCACCAGCTCGGCAATCAGCCCGGAAGATTCGTCGTACGGCAGAACCTCATTCCACTCGCCCTGATGACTCTCCATCGCGTAGCCCAGCAGCATACGCGTCAGGCCAAACTGCCAGGTGTGCTGACCTGTAGGAGGAAGTTCAAACTCCTGAACGTTGTCGTCGTCGATTCCCCAGCGAACGCCCGATTCGTTCACCCACTGGCGCAGATAGCGCAAACCGTCTTCATCGATATCGAAGCGCGCAGCCAGCACCGGCACATCCAGCAGCGCCAGCACGTCTTCCGAAATAAAGCGGCTGTCGGGCAGAGCCAGCAGACTGATAAAGGCCTGTAACGCCGGATGGGACTGACGCGCCCGGCGGTCAGAAACGGCATAAGGAAGATAGCGATCGCCCGTTGCGCTGCCGAACACCGCCTGGATAAACGGGCTGTAGCTGTCGATATCCGCCACCATCACCACGATATCGCGCGGCGTCAGCTCAGGATCGTCCTGCAGCATTGCCAGCAGTTTGTCATGCAGCACTTCCACTTCGCGCTGCGGGCTGTGGCACACATGCACCGTGACGCTGCGATCCTCAGGATCCAGTTTTCGCTTCTTGTCGCTGCGGGCGAATTCCTCGGCGGTGATCCCGGCGATCGCGCGGTTTTCCAGATCGAGAATATCCAGCTGGACGTTGTGCAACAGGCTGTCCGGGGTGATCTCCGCGAAAGCATCGACGTCCCCTTCCCCGGACGAGGTAATGTCAGACAACATGTGAATGTAGTCGCGCCCCAGCTTGCCCCAGGAGGCCAGCAGCGGGTTCGGTAAGTTTTGAATGCCTTCTTCATCGAATAGCTGAGCGGCATTGTCGCTGTCTTTGAAGAGCGGGATCGCGCGCTCTTCAAAGATCCGCCGCCTCTGGCGGGCAACAAGTCGCGCCAGCCATTTCGGATCCTGAATATCGCCCCAGTAATGACGACAGGGGTTGGTAAATAGAATGTGGATATCGACGTGTTTCCCGAGTGCTTTTAGGGCATTCAGGTAAACCGGCGGTAAGGCTGAAATCCCACAGATAAACACCCGCGACGGCAGGCCAGCAGGCGGGTCAGAGGCCGTTTCCAGCGTCGAGATAAAACGCTCATACAGGTTGGCACGGTGCCACTGCGGTTGCCCTAGTTTTTCCGTGTGTTCCACCAGCGCTTTCCACAGCGGAGCCTGCCAGATTTGCGCCTCCGGCAGGCCGTCAACCAGCTCTCCGGCTTCCCAGCGCGTCAGCCAGTCTGGGCGATAAACCAGATACTGGTCATACAGATCGGCGGTTCGCGAGGCCAGCTGGAACAGCTTACGTTTGTCGGTATCGTCGCTGAGGTAGTGGCGCAGCATGGCGAACTCATCGCTCGCCAGCATATCCGGCAACAGCGACATCAGCTTCCAGCTCATGCTCTGCTTGTTGAATTCGCTTTTTTTGGGGATTTCCGGCAGGACGCGGACAAACATCTCCCAGATGAAACTTGCCGGAAGCGGGAACTCGATATTGGCCGCAATGCCGAACTTTTGTGCCAGGGACATCTGAAGCCACTGGGCCATACCGGTGCTTTGCACCAGCACCATTTCTGGCTCAAAAGGGTCGGCAGGATGCTCACGCTCGACGATAAACTCCATCAGCGCTTCCAGCACATCCAGACGATTTGAGTGGTAGACCCTTAACATAGACGCTCCCGACTACTGGCTAAGCGGGCAATGCAGGCGTGTCATCTGACCCTGCCGCCCCAATGGCGAAATAAGTGTGACCGTGATGCTGACACATCCGGCCTGTGTTGTCTGCCCCCGGTTTATCCGCCAGCCAGCAGGTAACGTCTCCTGCGATAGCTGGGACTCATTCCAGGCATAGTGCCAGAGCTGGCGATACTGATTAAACATCATAAAACGCGCCGCCAGCGCCCGATGATAGCCCGACAGCGCGGTGATGACGATGACCAGCAGCATCATGGCCAACAGGACTTCCACTATGCTAAATCCCTTTTGCCTCGCTAAGGTAACTGACATAACGCAGTCTCCTTCAGAGGGCAGAAATCGCTCCAGCCGTGGGGTGAAAACACCACACGGTTATCCTGAATTGTGCCGCCACGCCACAGCAGCAGTTCGCCGCTGCCAGCAGTAAGCAAGACTCTGTCTCCACTCAAGACCCGCAGACAGACGCGGCCCGGCGGCCCGTTTCGGCACTGAACGTCCGGTGCCGCCGACCAGAGCTGACTTCTACCCCACTCCAGCGCCGACTGCGCATCCGCCTGCTGTACAATCGCCACGCGCTCATTGCTGACGATTTGCGTAAAAACGTCGAGCTGTTGGTTGAGACCGGTCAGGATCAGGCTACCCATTACCAGTAGCAGCAGGACCAGCGCGAGGGATGACATCCCTTGCTGGCGCTTCACAGGTTGAACCCCCTGACACGCCACCTTGCCTGAAATGACTCTGTCAATCGCCCTGCGCGCGCAGCAGCCAGCGCTATGTTCAGCTCAGGGGCAAAGCCGGGGTGATCGGTTTTGCTGACTGTGAATTGCGTCACCCAGATGCTTTCAGGTTCAGTCAACTTTTCCCAGCCTTTTCCTTCGCAGTTCGTGGCTCCGCGCTGCGTCTCCAGCGCACCTGCTTCCAGGCGATAACCCGTTTGCTCGGCCTCCGTCGAGGGTGAGCTTTCCCAACGACCGTTGCTGTTGGCATCCCATTGCACAATCACACAGTGCCCGTCGCGACCCAGGGTCAGCGCCTGTCCCTGGCAGAGTCCGGCGCAATATCCGGCTCTCTGCAGCTGTTTGCCGATGGCGGTCGCTCTCTGCCAGATCGCTTCTTCCAGCTCCTGCTGTTGCTCCTGCATCAGGATCGCCCGCTGCAACCCCGGCAGAAAACGCGCGGTGCACAGGAGTAAAATACTGCCAATCGCCATGGCGATGAGCACCTCTGTCAGCGAGAACCCGCGTTGATTTAACATGTTCCTTTCCCCGTGCTGTTGCACATCCTGATGCGACCGGTGTTCGACACGATAACGAGCCACTCACCCGCAGAACTTTTGACACGTACTCGCCCAGGCCAGGCGGTATCCCGTAGCCCATAAAAACCCAGGGAAGGCGTCAGCTCCGCGAGGGTCACTTCCGGCCAGTGTGAGTTGAGCACCCGACGATCCCGGGACTGACAATCCATCATTTTAGTCGTCAACAGACACCAGCTTTCACCGTCCTTTTTGGCGATGATGAGATGATCCCGGTTGTAACCGTTCGCGTCGTTGCGCAGCTGCACCAGGTAATCTCTGACCTGATGGGCTGTTTGCCACAGACGCTGCTGGTGCTGCCAGCTTTGCCAGCCGGACAAGCCTGTGGCGCTGAGAATGACGACGAGCGTGATGGCAAACAGGGTTTCGATAAGCGTAAAGCCGCGTTGTTTTTTCATGCTCGTAGTGTGACGAGAGCGGGCAATAAAAACGACTGGAGAAAGTGAAGGTTACGAGGCGCTTTCCGCGAAAAATCATCCGTTGCATTGCGTTGCAAAAACGCTGGAAAGCGCCTCGTAAAAGCGAAATCAGGGCAAAAAAAACCGGCGCTCAAGAGCACCGGTTGTGTGAGGATAGTCGTTATCAGATAGCGACAGGGGCTTTGATGCCAGGGTGCGGATCGTAGCCTTCAATCTCGAAATCGTCGAAGCGATAGTCGAAGATGGATTCCGGCTTACGCTTGATAACCAGCTTCGGCAGTGCACGCGGTTCGCGGCTCAGCTGCAGATGCGTCTGTTCCATGTGGTTGCTGTAGAGGTGCGTATCGCCACCGGTCCAGACAAAGTCACCGACTTCGAGGTCGCACTGCTGCGCCATCATATGCACCAGTAAGGCGTAGCTGGCGATATTGAACGGTAGCCCGAGGAACACGTCGCAAGAGCGCTGATACAGCTGGCAGGAGAGCTTGCCGTCAGCGACATAGAACTGGAAGAAGGCGTGGCAAGGAGCCAGCGCCATTTTGTCCAGCTCACCGACGTTCCAGGCTGAAACGATGATACGACGCGAATCGGGATCGTTTTTCAGCTGGTTCAGAACGGTGGTGATTTGGTCGATATGACGGCCATCAGGCGTTGGCCACGCGCGCCACTGCTTGCCGTAGACCGGGCCCAGGTTGCCGTTTTCATCTGCCCATTCGTCCCAGATTGAGACGTTGTTTTCGTGCAGATACGCCACATTGGTATCGCCTTGCAGGAACCAGAGCAGTTCATGAATGATCGAGCGCAAATGGCAGCGCTTAGTCGTCACCAGCGGAAAACCTTCCTGCAGGTTGAAGCGCATCTGGTGGCCAAAAATGGAGAGCGTTCCGGTACCGGTGCGATCGTTTTTCGGCGTGCCCTCATCGAGCACTTTTTTCATCAGTTCAAGATACTGTTTCATGGTTCCTCAGGAAAGCTGTTGCTGTGGACGACGACGGTACGCCCAAATCATCATAATGATACCCGCGACAATCATTGGGATAGAGAGAATCTGCCCCATGCTGATGTACTGAACCCACTCACCGGTGAACTGCTGATCCGGCTGGCGGAAGAATTCAACGATGATACGGAACGCGCCGTAACCAATCAGGAACAGACCGGAGACAGAGCCCATTGGGCGTGGTTTGCGGATAAACAGATTCAGGATGATAAACAGCACCACGCCTTCGAGCGCCAGCTCATACAGCTGAGACATGTGGCGCGGCAGTGAGCCGTAGGTGTCGAAGATAGACTGCCATTCAGGGTGCGACGGTAGCAGCGCGATATCTTCCGCACGAGAGTTCGGGAACAGCATCGTCCAGGAGACGCTCGGGTCCACACGGCCCCACAGCTCGCCGTTGATGAAGTTACCCAGACGCCCGGCGCCAAGGCCAAACGGGATCAGCGGAGCAATGAAATCAGCCACCTGGAAGAAGTTGCGTTTGGTGCGTTTAGCGAAGATCACCATCACCAGGATCACGCCAATCAGGCCGCCGTGGAAGGACATGCCGCCGTCCCAGACGCGGAACAGATAGAGTGGATCGCTCAGGAAGATTGGGAAGTTGTAGAACAGCACATAGCCGATACGCCCACCGAGGAACACCCCGAGGAAGCCCGCGTAAAGCAGGTTTTCAACTTCGTTTTTGGTCCATCCGCTGCCCGGACGACCGGCGCGACGGCCCGCAAGCCACATGGCAAAAATGAAACCCACCAGATACATAAGACCGTACCAGTGAAGCGCAACGGGACCAACTGAGAAAATGACCGGATCAAATTCCGGAAAATGCAGATAACCACTGTTCATCTGTCACCACAAGATGTTGTTATTCCGCTGAAAGTGGACAGCGAAAAATAGACGCGCGCAGGGTTAACCAACGCTCCAAAGTTGCGAATCATAGCACAAGGCAGGCGCAGAGGATGCGCCCGAGATGTAAAAGATGTGTATACGAAAAGAGAGTGCTAACGGCCGCCGCGGATCAAACCGCCCATGCCGCGACGCTCCATAAAGGCCGCCACCTGATGACGAACTTCCGTCGCCAGCTGCGCCTCGAGGCTGCGTTTTGCCAGCTCCTGCGCGTCTTCAATCTCGATATGGCGCAAAAGGTATTTCACGCGCGCTACCGAGCGGCCGTTCATCGACAGATGACGGAAGCCGAGGCCAATCAGAATTGCTACGCACATGGAATCACCGGCCATTTCACCACACAGGCGCAGGTCGATGCCGTACTGCTCGGCGTCGCGCGCAATCATCGCCAGCGCCCGCAGCATCCCAGGGTGCAGGCTGTCGTAAATGCTCGCTACGCGGGTGTTGTTGCGATCGACGGCCAGGATGTACTGCGTCAGGTCATTGGTGCCGACGGAGATGAAATCCACCCGAGTCGCCAGCTGCGGCAGCATAAAGACCATCGAAGGGACTTCGAGCATCACGCCCAGACGCGGTTTGGGGATCGCATACCCGATCATCTCTTCCACTTCACGGCCCGCACGTTCAATAAGTCGACGCGCTTCGTCGATTTCATCGAGGCTGGTGACCATTGGCAGAAGAATGCTGAGATTGCCGGTAGCCGCGTTGGCACGCAGCATGGCGCGCACCTGCACCAGGAAGATCTCCGGCTGGTCGAGCGTAATGCGGATCCCGCGCCAGCCCAGGCATGGGTTCTCTTCGCTGATCGGCATGTAGGGCAGCTGTTTATCGGCTCCGACGTCCAGCGTGCGCAGGGTGACGGGTTTGTCGTTAAACATCTGCAGCATCCCCTGATACTGCGCCACCTGCTCCTCCTCGGAAGGGAAGCCGCTTTGCAGCATGAAAGGAATTTCCGTGCGGTACAGACCGATGCCGTCGATGCGGCTGCCGAGCTTCTCTTCGTGGGCCGGACTCAGGCCTGCGTTGAGCATCACCTTAACACGCTCGCCGCTTTTCAGCTGTGCAGGCAGATCGACGTCGTCTTCCGCCAGGCGACTGAGTTCGTTTTCTTCGCTGATTAAGCGTTGATATTCCTGCAGCAGCACCGGCTCAGGATCGACCAGCAGTTCGCCGCGATAACCGTCCACTACCAGGGTGCGACGTTGCAGCACCGAAGGCTGAATATCCGCGCCCATAACGGTAGGGATACCCAGCGCGCGCACCATAATGGCCGCGTGGGAGTTGGCCGCACCGTCGCGTACCACCACGCCCGCCAGGCGATCGTGCGGCAGCTCAGCAAGCGTGGTAGCCGACAGTTCATCGGCGACCAGCACAAAGCGTTTCGGCCAGGCGTTTTCGCCCTGAATGGTATCGTCGAGATGGAACAGCAGACGCTGGCCCAGGCTTCGCAGATCGCCCGCGCGCTCTTTCAGATAACCATCCGTCAGGGCGGCAAACTGCTCGGCAAAACGTTCGATAACCTTTTTAACCGCCCACTCGGCCACCGATCCTTTGTCCACTTCGGCGAAGAGTTCGCGGCGCAGACGGGCATCGGAGAGCAGGTGTGAATAGAGGTCAAAAATCGCCGCCGTCTCTTTTTGAGCACCGGCGGCAAATCGCTTGCTGTAGCGACGAAATTCGTTGGAGGCCTCTTCCAGCGCGCCGGTCAGGCGTTCGCGTTCAAGGGCTGCATCGAGCGTCGAGGCTTCGTACACCTGCTCCATCAGCGGCAGCGTGGCGTCCATCCAGCCTTCGGCGATAGCGACACCCGGCGACGCAGGCAGCGCGCGGATACGCGTCTGGCGATACTGACCAAACAGGGCAGCTAACTGAGACTGGGAGAGGATCGCGGCCATTTGCGTGGCCAGCGTAACGAGGAAAGACTCTTCGCTTTCGTCGAACTGACGCAGTTCGCGCTGCTGGACCACCAGCACACCAAGAAGCTGGCGGCGCTGAATGATCGGCACGCCGAGGAACGCGCGAAAGCGCTCTTCCTTCACCGACGGGATGTATTTAAAGCTGGGGTGTTTTTGCGCATCGGCGAGGTTGATCGGTTCCGCCAGCCGTCCAACCAGGCCGACGATCCCTTCATCAAAGGCGAGCGCAACAGTGCGGCCGCGCGGTTTTTTCAACCCGCGGGTCGCCATCAGGTAGTAACAGCGCCGATCGTGGTCGGCCAGATACACCGAACAAACTTCGGTTTCCATCGCAAGACAGATGTCGGTGACCAGAATGTCCAGCGCCTCATTGAGGCGCGGGGCACTGGCAACCTTTTCGACTATTTCTCGCAAGCGGGTGAGCATGATTTGCGTTGCTTAACCTCTTTTACGTCGCCAGGCAGGTGTGCTTTGCGGCTTAGGAGGGGCCTCCTGAAACGCAATGACCACACTTGCAAACTCTTTCATCACCCTACGGTAAACATCGCGTTTAAATGAGACGACCTGACGAACGGGATACCAGTAACTCACCCAGCGCCAGCCATCGAACTCCGGCGTACTGCTGGTTTGCATATTGATTTCCGAGTCGTTACTCACCAATTGCAGAAGAAACCACTTTTGTTTCTGGCCGATACAAACCGGCTTTGTGTCCCAACGCACCAAACGTTTCGGTAACTTGTAACGCAACCAGTTGCGGGTCGAAGCCAGGATGCGAACATCTTTTCGGCTTAAGCCGACTTCTTCGAACAGCTCCCGATACATCGCTTGTTCTGGGGACTCTCCTGGGTTGATCCCGCCTTGCGGGAACTGCCAGGAGTGCTGACCATACCGTCTTGCCCACATAACCTGGCCCTGACGATTACAAATTACGATACCTACGTTCGGGCGGTAGCCATCGTCATCAATCACCGGACTACCTCAAACTAAACCTTATATATGATCGATTGTTTCACACTCCAGTGAGGCGGTAAACCACTCTCTTACAGGGCTGCGAAGGAATAACATTTGAATAACTCACAATTTTCACTCGAGTTATAAACAGATGAGGTCGCCGGAAGGCCATTTTATTCACTTTTTCTGTGGATATAGTTGTGAAGAAGTATGGAATTACCGCTGGACAACATTCCCGGTGGATAATCTCACCGAGAAAGAGCATAACAATAACTCTTCATTTTTCATGCCGTTAAATACAAAAAAGGCTCGGACGAACGCCATAACGTGACGATCATCACATCAGGGATCGTCGTGCTGATGAAAGATCGAACAGCGTCGGTTTTATCCACAGATTGTGCCAATAACTTAGGCACTATTTGTGTGAAAATTCGATTTTCGTCGCACGTCAAGGCTGTAAATCGAAACAGTAGTGGGGGTTATTCCCAGTTATCCCACTTTTCTGTGGATAACATGGTGTAAGATCCTGTTCATT
Organism: Lelliottia sp. EB106-05-01-XG201; assembly: GCF_058791735.1. Taxonomy (NCBI): domain Bacteria; kingdom Pseudomonadati; phylum Pseudomonadota; class Gammaproteobacteria; order Enterobacterales; family Enterobacteriaceae; genus Lelliottia; species Lelliottia sp. EB106-05-01-XG201. The sequence goes on along the minus strand of NZ_JBYTDV010000001.1, from coordinate 962,980 downwards.
GTCAGTGACCAGTTTTGAACAACCTGTTTTTGCCCTTTTCAAACTCAGGCAGATTCATCCTAAAAACGTCGATAAATCATAAGCCTGCCAATACGCCGCAGAAATAGTTAAACTCTATCCACAAGGTCTGTTTTTACAGTTCATTTTTTAATCAAAGGCTTATATTTATGCTTCCGCTCGTCCCACTGACTTCTCCTCCTGCAACAGAAGCGCAACTCTTGCACCAGGCGCAACGCGTCGCGGGCTATTCGCTTGGAGAACTGGCGGCGATGGCGGGCTTGCCGATACCCAAGGATCTGAAACGGGATAAAGGCTGGATCGGCGTGCTGCTGGAGCGCTGGCTGGGCGCGAGTGCGGGCAGCAAACCCGAGCAGGATTTTGCCGCGCTGGGCGTTGAGCTCAAAACCATCCCCATTGATAGCCAGGGAAGACCGCTCGAAACCACCTTTGTCTGCGTTGCACCCTTAACCGGGAATACGGGCGTCACCTGGGAAATGAGCCATGTGCGCCATAAACTCAAGCGGGTGCTGTGGGTGCCTATTGAAGGTGACCGGGCAATTCCTCTCGCCGATCGTCGCGTGGGCGCACCGCTGCTCTGGAGCCCCAACGAAGAGGAAGAACGCCAGCTTTCGCAGGACTGGGAAGAGTTAATGGATATGATCGTGCTGGGTCAGGTGGAGCGTATTACGGCGCGCCACGGTGAAGTGATGCAGCTTCGTCCCAAAGCGGCAAACAGCAAGGCGCTGACCGAGGCCATTGGTGCCCACGGCGAGCCCATCCTGACGCTGCCGCGCGGCTTTTACTTAAAAAAGAATTTCACCGGAGCCCTGTTGGCTCGACACTTTTTTGCGTAAAGGCGGATTTATGAGAAGTTTGAACTGAATCAAACATAATCCACTCCCAATTAAGATTTTACTGCTTCCTCCTGACGCATTCTCAGGTTATTACTACACTATGATGTGATACGAGACAGGTGAGGATGATAACGATGAAAAAATGGGCAGTGATAATCTCAGCGGTCGGTTTAGCGTTTGCTGTTTCAGGTTGTAGTAGTGATTACGTCATGGCGACAAAAGATGGTCGAATGATCCTGACTGACGGCAAACCCGAAGTCGATGACGATACCGGTCTGGTCAGCTATCACGATCAGCAGGGTAATAAAATGCAGATCAATCGCGACGAAGTTTCGCAAATCATCGAAAGATAACCCTTTCAAGGTCAGTTGCTTACTGGCCTTTTTGATTTTTTTCTTCCCCTTTTGCTTCCCCTCTGCCATGTTTATAGTCCTTCGTCGGGCAGGTTCCTGACGCCGTCATTTTTCACAGTAAAGGAAGCCGGCTATGCATTATCACCGTATCCCCCACAGCACTCTGGAGATCAGCCAACTGGGGTTGGGCACGATGACATTCGGTGAACAAAACAGCGAAGCCGATGCCCATGCGCAACTCGATTACGCCGTCAGCCAGGGAATCAACCTGATTGACGTGGCGGAGATGTATCCGGTGCCACCGCGCCCGGAGACCCAGGGATTAACTGAAACCTACGTTGGCAATTGGCTGGCGAAAAGCGGCAATCGCGAAAAGCTGGTGCTGGCGTCGAAAGTTAGCGGCCCGTCGCGCAATAACGACGCGGGCATTCGTCCGAATCAGATTCTGGATCGCAAAAATATCCGCGCCGCGCTGGATGCCAGCCTGCAACGTCTCCAGACCGACTATCTCGATTTATACCAGGTTCACTGGCCGCAGCGTCCGACCAACTGCTTCGGTAAGCTCGGCTACACCTGGAGCGACAGCGCGCCGGTGGTGACACTGCTCGAAACCCTGGAAGCGCTGACCGAGTGCCAGCGAGCCGGGAAGATTCGCTACATTGGCGTCTCGAACGAAACGGCGTTTGGCGTGATGCGTTATCTGCATCTGGCGGATAAGCACGATCTGCCGCGCATTGTGACGATTCAAAACCCGTACAGCTTAGTGAACCGCAGCTATGAAGTGGGTCTGGCGGAAGTCAGTCAATACGAAGGCGTGGAACTGCTGGCTTATTCCTGCCTGGCCTTTGGTACGCTGACCGGCAAGTACCTGAACGGAGCTAAACCGGCGGGTGCGCGTAATACGCTGTTCAGCCGTTTCACCCGTTACAGCGGCGAGCAGACGCAGAAAGCGGTCGCGGCGTATGTGGATATAGCGAAACGCCACGGTCTGGACCCGGCGCAGATGGCTCTGGCGTTTGTACGGCGTCAGCCGTTCGTGGCCAGCACCCTGCTGGGTGCGACGACGATGGAACAGCTGAAGACAAACGTTGAAAGCTTCCATCTGGAGTTGAGCGAAGAGGTGTTAGCGGAGATTGAAGCGGTGCATCAGGTTTATACCTACCCGGCACCGTAACGCGTTGTCATGCCCGGCGACCGGGTCTACGATGCGTGAATGCTGTGATTTGTAGGCCGGGTAAGGCGAAGCCGCCACCCGGCACGATGTTGGCATTTATGCGGCTTTATGCCCGGTGGCGCTACCGCTTACCGGGCCTACGATGCGTGAATGCCGTGATTTGTAGGCCGGGTAAGGCGAAGCCGCCACCCGGCACAATGTTGGCATTTATGCGTTTTTTTGCCCGGTGGCGCTACCGCTTACCGGGCTTACGATGTGTGAATGCTGTGATTTTCGCCACCCGGCAATCTGTTACCGGCGACGCTGCCAGAGCCATAGCCCGGCAATCGCCAGCGCAAATAACCCGCCGAACCCGACACCGATTCCCACCACCGGTAATCCCGCTTTCACGGCCAGCGAGTAAAGCCCCAGCATCAGCAGCATGGCGGTGTTTTCACCGAGATTCTGCACCGCAATCGCGTTACCCGCGCCCACCGTCTGTTTGCCACGCTCCTGCAAGAGCGCGTTCAGCGGCACCACGAAGAAACCACCGAGCATACCGATCAGGATCAGCAGCACGTAAGCCGGGAGCAGCGCATGTTGCAGGGAGAAAAACAGCACCCCGACGCCAATCAAAATGCCCGCAGGCATACAGCGCGCGACGGTCTCCAGCGTGACCAGCTTCGCTGCAGCCCCCGCCCCGATCACAATCCCGACGGCCACCATGGCGTTGAGATAGGTAGGCGTGGCGTTATCGGTGATCCCGAGCGCCGTCGGCACCCAGAGTACCAGCAGGAAGCGCAGCGTCACGCCTGCGCCCCAGAACATACTGGTTCCCAACAGGGAGAAACGCGTTTCACCGTTGCGCCACAGCACGCGGCAGGCATTGAAGAAGCTGGCCGTCATCGGCGTAAAGCGCCAGGACTGCCCCGGACGCGCCACCGGCAGCGTCGGGATAAACAGATTTGCCACGACCGCCCCGGCGTACACCAGCGCACACACGCCAAGCGCTGCCAGCACGTGCCAGTCCGCCAGCACACCGCCCGCGACGGAGCCGAGCAAAATAGCGGCAATCGTCGAGGACTCCATCAGACCGTTGGCTTTCACCAGTTTATCGCCGGTGGTCAGCTCGCCCAGAATGCCGTACTTCGCCGGGGAATAGGCCGCCGCGCCAATCCCCACCAGCGTATAGCCGATAAAAGGATTAAAACCAAAACAGATGCTCGCCGCCCCTAACAGCTTGAGACTGTTGGCGAACATCATCACCCGGCCTTTAGGGAAGCTGTCCGCCACCTGTCCGACAAAGGGGGCGAAAATGATGTAAGCACCCACAAACACCATCTGCAGGATCGGCTGGCTCCAGTCCGGGTAAAACTCGGCTTTGAGCAGCGCCAGCGTGGCAAACAGCAGCGCGTTGTCGCCGAAGGCCGAAAGGAACTGGGCGCTGGTCACCGCCATCATGCCCTTCGACCACAGGGAGGTGTTAGTGTGTACTGACTCACGCATTATGCTGTTCCGCCTCATCAACCATGCCTTTCAGCGCGACAAAATCAGGTTTACCGCTGCCGAGCACCGGTAGCTGTTTCAGATAACGAATATCGCGCGGCACAGCGAGCTCTGGCACACCATGCTCGCGAGCGTAATGCAGAAGCTGTTCGCGTTTGAGTTCGCTGTCGGTGGTAAACAGCACCAGCGCCTCGCCTTTGCTGGCGTCGCTCTTGATCGCCGTGGCGTGCATTTTGTCGGCCGAGACCGCCGTCGCCAGCTGCTCCACCATCTCCAGCGAAACCATCTCCCCGGCGATTTTGGCGAAGCGTTTGGCTCGACCTTTGATCTGCACAAAGCCCTGCTCGTCAAAGCGCACAATATCGCCCGTGTCATACCAGCCGGTTTCCACTTCGCCCTGCGCATTTTCCGCCGTCGGCGCTTCGAGCACACCGGGATTTTCCACGCGCAAGTAGCCGTTCATCACGTTTGGCCCTTTGAGCTGCAGCCGACCGCCGTCTTCAATGCCCGGCACCGCCAGCAGACGCGCATCCATCCCCGGCAAAATGCGCCCGACGGTATTGGGCTTCGCCGCCATCGGCACGTTGATCGACACCACCGGCGCGCATTCCGTCACGCCGTAGCCCTCAAGGATGCGCAGGCCAAACTTGTCCTGCCAGATTTGCCGGGTGCTGTCCTGCAGTTTTTCTGCCCCCGCCACCACGTAGCGCACGCGGAAGAAATCATAGGGATTGGCGAAACGCGCGTAGTTGCCAAGGAAGGTTGAAGTCCCAAACAGCACCGTACAGTTGCGGTCATAGACCAGCTCCGGCACGACGCGGTAATGCAGCGGGCTTGGATAGAGGAACACCTCCGCGCCCGTGAACAGCGGTGTGAACAGCCCAACCGTCAGGCCAAAGGAGTGGAACAGCGGCAGCGCCGACATAAAGCGGTCATTGGCGGTGAAGTCGGCGATGGTTTTGATCTGCTCGACGTTCGCCAGAATGCTTTTATGAGAGTGAACAACGCCCTTCGGATGGCCTTCTGAGCCCGAGGTGAACAGAATAATGGCCGCATCTTCCGGCTGCTGTTTGACCTGCGCCAGATGCGGCGCCAGCAGATGGGCAAAAATCCACAGCTTATCGGCGAGGGTAACGTCGGCTTTCAGATCTTCGAGGAAGACCCAGCGCACCTGCTTGAGCTGTTCCGGCAGGTGCCAGAGCTTGCCCTTATCGAGGAACTGGCGCGAGGTGAAGACGGTTTTGATCTCCGCGGCAGTGATGGCGCTGGTCAGCCCTTTAACGCCCGCCGTGTAGTTCATCATCGCCGGAATGCGCCCGCGCGATACCGCCCCGAAAATCACCGCCGCGCTGATCCCGGCGTTCGGCAGCATCAGACCAATTTTTTCCCCCTGCTGGCTGTATTTTTCCAGAATACGGCCGACAAACAGCGTCTTGGTCAGCAGCTTGCGGTAGGTATCGGGGGTAAAGTTGATGTCTTCGACGCAATTTTTCTTGTCGCCAAAACGGTGCTGAGCCGAGAGGAGCGCTTCATATAAGGTTTCGCGCGGGCGCACGGCCATGCGCGCTTCCATCATGATTTGATGGAGCATTTCGCCTGCTATCTTGCGGCGATCCCGCGCGCGCGGCGCGTCAGGCATCGGCAGCGTCGTTGGCGGCAGAATATGCAGGGTAATTTGCGGGAACAGGCGCTGCTTCACCAGCCCTTTCAGACGGCTGAAGTAGGTGAGTTCCGCCCCTTCAATGCGCAGCGGCACCACGGTGGCTTTCGATTTCGCCGCCACAAACCCCGCGCCGTCGTAGATTTTCATCAGCGAGCCGGTCACGGTGAGTCGCCCTTCCGGGAAGATCACCACCGGACGCCCCTGCTCAATCAGGCGCACCAGATGTTTGATCATCATCGGTTTGGTCGGGTCGAGCGGAACAAAATCGATCAGCGGCGCAAGGCCCCGCATAAACCACTTCTGGCTGATGGAGCTGTATACCGCAAACACCGGGCGGCCCGGCAGGAAAAGTGCCAGCAACACGCCGTCGATAAAGGAGACATGGTTTGGGGTGATGAGCACACGCTCGCCGCGCAGTGACTGAGTGTCACCCGTCAGGCGGACGCGAAAGAGGATACGAAACAAGGTACGGAAAAACCCAAATAGCATTTCAACTCCCTTTGCCTGTCAAATTTTAGGGTTACGCTAAATTGTGGCAGATTACACGAGAAGTGCAGGCGGGAGGAGTGATAGCGTATTTCAGGCGAAAAAAAACCTGCGCATCCGCGCAGGCTGGTGCAAGAGATGAGTACGAAACCGTACCAAGAATTCTCACCAATCAATACCTCTGGGATCTTGATTGTGGCTGTTGGCCCCTCGCTTCGCCAGCAGGAAAACGCAAGGGAATGAGCCTAAGTGCAACCAGGTGTGAATATTCTCGATTGCTGTTACAGATTGAAGTTACAGGCAAAAAAAACCTGCGTATGGACGCAGGTTGGTGTAATTCGTGTTAATCAACCGGAGCTGATTTCACCTATCAATACCTCTGGGATCTCGACTGTAGCAATCTGTTCACATTCTCCACCAGCGGACAATCGCAACAGCCTGCGGCAAAGTGTAACCAAAGGTTCGGTTTGACATTATTCTGACACGCTTGCCCGTGTAACGATTACACTGTTTTCCCATGTCCTCCATCACGTTTGCGAGCGGCTTTCCGGCGCAGGCCTTGAATGCACCTCACTTTTCCGCAACACTATTGTGTGTGTAAACGCTTACCCCCTAAAGAAGGTATTAAATGGCGACAATTAAGGATGTGGCTCGTCTGTCGGGTGTTTCTGTGGCGACCGTTTCTCGCGTCATTAACAACTCCCCCAAAGCCAGCGATGCTTCCCGTCAGGCCGTGCAGAGCGCCATGGAAACCCTGAATTATCATCCCAACGCCAACGCCCGCGCCCTGGCGCAGCAGTCGACGGAAACCGTCGGGCTGGTGGTCGGCGACGTCTCCGATCCCTTTTTCGGCGCGATGGTTAAAGCGGTGGAACAGGTGGCGTACCAGACCGGTAATTTTCTGCTGATCGGCAACGGCTACCACAACGAACAAAAAGAGCGTCAGGCCATCGAACAGCTGATTCGCCATCGCTGCGCGGCGCTGGTGGTTCACGCCAAAGTGCTTCCCGACGAAGAGCTGCTCCATCTGATGAAGCAGATCCCCGGCATGGTCTTGATTAACCGCATTATTCCCGGCTATGAAAAGCGCTGCGTGGCACTGGACGATCGCTACGGCGCCTGGCTTGCCACCCGCCATCTGATTCAGCAGGGACACACGCGCATCGGCTATCTCTGCTCAAACCACCAGATTTCTGACGCCGAAGACCGCCTGCGCGGCTATTACGACGCCCTGCGCGAAAGTGGTCTGCCGTGCAACGATCGTCTGGTGACCTACGGCGAACCGGACGAAAGCGGCGGCGAGCAGGCGATGACCGAGCTGTTAGGACGTGGACGGAATTTCACTGCGGTGGCCTGCTATAACGACTCCATGGCCGCGGGTGCGATGGGCGTGCTGAACGATAACGGCATCGACGTGCCTGCCGAAATTTCACTGATTGGTTTTGATGATGTGTTAGTCGCGCGCTATGTGCGCCCGCGTCTGACCACCGTGCGCTATCCGATTGTGACGATGGCGACCCAGGCCGCCGAACTGGCGCTGGCTCTCGCGGAAAAACGCCCGCCGCCGGACATCACTCATTTGTTCAGCCCGACGCTGGTACGCCGTCACTCGGTGGTGGCGCCCGCGGAGCCGGTCAGCGAATAGCGATAGAGATGGACCGTTTTGTTCGGGTATTCCAGCCCATCGCCGATGTACTGCCAGCCGTAGCGTTCGTAAAAGTCGCGGCAGGCGGACCAGAGATGTAGCTCGGAATATCCGGCTTTCGCGGCGTAGCCCATCACATGCTCCTGCAGTTGCCCCGCCAGCCCTTTCCCGCGCGCCGCATCGTCTACGTACAGCGCCGCCAGCCACGGAAAAAGATCCTGACGCGTAATCAAATCACAGCGCCACAATCCGACGGTGCCCAGCAGCTGTTCGCCGTCGACCGCCACAAAGGTCATGGGCAGCGCGTCCGGCGTCTGGCTGTGTTCGATGACGCTGGCTAAAAATTCGCGTGGTAATCCGTCGCCAAATTCCTGCCACAGCCAGTCGACCACCCGCTCCGCGTGGTGCGGGACGGAATATAAGGGGAGGATGTTCATACCAGTTTCCCCTGGAAGAGCGGTACGGATTCAAAAAGATAGCCGTCGAAATCCGGCGCATCTTCGTCGGATAACTCCAGCAGACTTTTTTTGACGTTTTCCAGGTGCTGGAACATGGCCTGCCATGCGCCCATCACGTCGCGTCGACGCAGGGCGGCCAGAATGGTCTGGCGATCGCCCAGCCATTTCAGGCGGTACGCCCGGCTGGCGATGTGAACGTTGAACTGCTGCCACAGCGGACTGCTGTCCATGTGGTGCCAGACGCTCTCGACGGTCGCCAGCAGCATCTGGTTTTGCGTCGCTCCCGCCAGCACCAGGTGGAACATCTTGTTGTTATCCTGGCTGTTATCGTCGGCAGCAATCGCGCGCTGCTCCTGCTCGATGATGCGACGCAGATTATCGATATCCGCGCGGGTCGCCATTTTGGCGGCGAAGGCGGCGATGTTGCTTTCGAGCAGCTGGCGCGCCTGCAAAATCTCAAACGGGCCGACGTCGCTGTTTAAGAAGCGCTCTTCTTCGTTTTCATGCTCTTCCGGAATGCGCATCACGTAGACGCCGGAGCCCTGGCGGATATCCACCGTGCCCTGGAGCTCCAGCATGAGTAACGCTTCGCGCACGATGGTGCGGCTGACGCCGTAAGTCTCGGCAATATTGCGCTCAGGCGGCAGACGGGATCCCACAGGATAGTGGCCTTCGATGATTTGCGTGCGCAGATCATCGCCAATCTCCTGATACTGTTTTTTCTCTGGCGGAACGACGGCCTTCTCCACGATTTCACCTGCGCTGACGGTTGAGTTGACGCTCGGGCCGGGCATCCTCCCCCGGCCAGTTGGCGGCTATTTTACCAGAACCTGCGGCGTGTTTAGCCTATTTCCATTCATCATCGACGCTGAGCGTCAGGGTGCGCTCATCGCGCAGCTGGCGGAACCACGCCGCCGACTTTTTCGCCCGGCGAGCGCGGTTATCGGCCAGATCGATTTCAATTAGCCCATAGCGATTTTTAAAGGCGTTCATCGGCGAGACGTTGTCGGTAAACGCCCACAGCATGTAGCCGTGGCAGTTCGCCCCCTCTTCGCGCGCCAGCAGCGTGTAGTAGAGGTGTTCGCTGATAAAATGGATGCGGTAATCGTCGGCAATGACGCCGTCATCGCCCCTGAACTGCCCTTCGTTTTCCACGCCCATTCCGCTTTCCGCCACAAACCACGGGATGTTGCGATACTCATTTTTAATGCGCATCGCCATGTCATAGATGATCTTCGGGTAGATTTCCCATCCGCGAGAGGCGTTCATTTTACGCCCCGGCAGCTCGAAAGGTTCGTAGTAGTACGCCGGATGGAATGGCGTTTGTGGGTGCCAGGCCCGCGACGGGGCTTTTACCCGGTGCGGGTAATAGAGGTTGATCCCCAGCTCGTCGACAGGGTTTTCAGCAATCAGCGCTAGCTCCTCTGCGCTGTACTCCCACGCCACCTGATGCTGCTCCAGCAGGGTAAACAACTCTTGCGGATAGCGCCCGTGAACCAGCGGGTCGAGGAATACGCGGTTGTAGAACAGGTCGTAGATCCCGGCGGCGCGCACATCGTGCGGGGCTTTCGAGCGCGGATAGGTCACTTCGGGATTCAGAATACAGCCCACGGTTCCCCGGTAGCCCTTCTCGTGGAACAGCTTCACCACTTTCGCCGTCGCCAGCACTTTGTGATGATTCCACTGCATCCAGGTGCTGGTGTTCTGCTCGTACGGCCAGCGCAGGGCGTCTAGATAAACGCGGGTTTGCACCACAATCGGCTCGTTGAAGGTAAACCAGCGCGTCACTTTCCCGTGGTAGCGTTCAAACACCTTTTCGGCGTAGCGCACAAACAACTCAACCACATGCTTCGAGGCCCAGCCGCCATAGGTTTCCAGCAGCACGCCCGGCAACTCGTAGTGCTCGAGGCAGATCATCGGCTCGATGCCCTGCCGCTGCATCTCGTCGAACAGCGCGTCGTAATAGGCCGCGTACTCTTCATCGACGGTCGCGTTTTCATAATCAGTCAAAAAACGCGACCAGTTGATGGAGGTGCGGTAGTGCGTCAGCCCCGCCTGTTTCATCAGCGCCACGTCTTCGCGGAAGCGGTTGATGAAATCCGTCGCCACCGCCGGGCCGTAGCCGTTATGCCAGACGTGACGATCGTTTTTGTACCAGAGGTCGATCCACGAATCTTGCCCCTCTTTTTTCCCGCTCCAGCCTTCCGTTTGCCAGGCCGACGCGGCGGCCCCCAGAATAAAATCCTGCGGGATCGCAATCTGTTTTATGCTCATAACATCCTCATGCGTTGTTAGCGGCCTGCTGGCTCTGCGCCTGAAGGGCGGCCTGTTCCGCGCGGCGTGAGGCAATTTTCACGAACGGCAGATAGATAAGAACAGCGGTCAGAATACAAATCCCCTGAGTGATCACCGCGCCCATAGAGCCCGCCGTCGAGAGCCAGGCGTTAATCAGCGGCGGCGTGGTCCAGGGCACCATTACCACTGCTTTGCCGGCAAAACCGGTCACCGTGGCGAAATAACCAATCGAGCCGGTCACCAGCGGAGTGATGATGAAGGGGATCGCCAGGATCGGGTTGAGCATGATTGGCATACCGAAGATCACCGGTTCGTTGATGTTGAACAGCCCCGGCCCGATGGAGAGCTTGGCGATCTCGCGCATCTCTTTGCGTTTGGTGCCAATCATCACCGCGATCAGCAGGCCAATGGTCAAACCCGACCCGCCGATGCTCATGTACACATCCCAGAACGGCATGGTGATGATGTTGGGGATCTCTTTCCCCTGCTCGAAAGCGCTCATGTTGACGGTGATCGCGCCGAGCAGCAGCGGCTCGCGGATCGGCTTGATCATCTGGTTGCCGTGGATACCGATCACCCAGAAAAGTTGCGCGACAAACATCAGCAGCAGAATGCCCGGCAGGCTCTGCACCACGCGCTCGAGCGGTTGCTGCACCACCTGATAGACCGCGTCATACAGGTACATGCCGGTCAGCTGATGGAAGATAAAACCGAAGGTCGCGATGGCGGTGGTGGTAATAATCGCCGGGATCAGCGCCGAGAAGGACGCAGCGACGTTGGGCGGCACCGTATCGGGCATTTTAATTTTCAGCCCAGGGCGATTCTCCAGCCAGCAGTAAATCTCCACGGACAGAATGGCGATAAACATGCCGAGGAACAGACTGCGGGTATCGGAGAACTGGCGCAGCAGCACGTCTTTCACCACGTGCATCTGCCCGTCGACCATCATTTCAACGGTGGTCGGCGTGACGCAGATAAAGCAGATCACCGCCAGCAGCCCCGGAAATAGCGACTTGATGCCGTTGATGCGCCCGAGCTCAATGCCGATTAAAAACACCGCGCCAATGTTGAGGAAGTTCAGCGTGGCGTAATTAATGGCGCTGGTGATCGGCTTCAGCGCGGCCAGAAACGAGAGGGATTCAAAACTCGCGAGGCCATTTTTGGGGTCCAGCACCATGTTGGAAATCAGCACCGAGAAGGCGCCCACAATGATGACCGGCATTAAGGTAATGAAGGCGGACTTAATCGCCATGATGTAGCGATAGCTATTGAATTTGGTGGCGAAACTGCCCAGAGAGTCGATCAGTTTTTCCTGTAATGCCATTAGGTATTACCTCAGTAAAAGGGCTTTTATCTGTCGAATAAGGTGGATAGCCGAATACTATTGGCATACCAAAAATAGCTTCAGGTGATTTATTGTTCTGTGACTGAACTCTCAGTGCGGCCAGAGGTATTCCAAATCATGATTTTTCACCACTTTGGTATGCCACTTACCCCGTTTTATGCTGAACCGTGATCCCGACAGGGATTTTCCGCGTCCCGCCTCGCTTATGCGCCTGAGGGTCTGTGATAAACTGCGGGCGATTACGTGAATGCAGGAATGTCTAATGGCAACAATGCTGGATGTCTCATTACGCGCGGGCGTGTCGAAAGCCACCGTGTCGCGCGTGCTGAATGGCACAGGTCAGGTGAAAGAGAGTACGCGGCAGCAGGTGTTTAACGCGATGGAAGAGCTGGGCTATCGCCCGAATTTTCTCGCGCAATCGCTGGCGAACCAGACCAGCAACAGCATTGGTCTGGTGGTCTCAACCTTTGACGGTTTTTACTTTGGTCGTCTGTTACAACAGGCCTCGCGCCAGACCGAAACCCACGGCAAGCAGCTGATTGTGACCGATGGTCACGACGCGCCCGAGCGCGAAGAGCAAGCGGTGCAGATGCTGGCCGACCGCCAGTGCGACGCCATCGTGCTCTACACGCGCTATATGAGTGAAAAGGCGATCATGAAGCTCATCAACAGCGTGAAAATGCCGCTGGTGGTGATTAACCGTGACGTCAGCCTGGCGCGCGATCGCTGCGTGTTCTTCGAGCAGCAGGACTCTGCGTTTAAAGCCGTGGATTATCTGATTAGCCAGGGCCACCGGGAGATCGCCTGTATTACAGTCCCGATCCATACGCCAACGGGCAAAGCGCGCCTGATGGGCTATCGCCAGGCGCTGGAAAAACACGGTATTGCCTGGGACGACAGGCGGGTGAAATATGGCGATGCGGGAATGACGCGGGGGTATGAGCTGTGCAACGAGCTGCTGAAAGAAAAGGTGCCGTTCACCGCCCTGTTTGCCTGTAACGATGATATGGCGCTCGGGTCGTCCAAAGCGATGCATCAGGCCGGGCTACGTATTCCGCAGGATATTTCGCTGTTTGGCTTTGACGATGCGCCAAGTGCGAAATGGCTGGAGCCCGCCCTCTCCACCGTCTATCTGCCGATCGATAATATGATCGTCACGGCAATCGATCAGGCGGTTCGGCTGGCGAACAACCAGCCGATCGAGACGATCCCGCCGTTTACCGGTACGCTGATGATCCGCGATTCGATAACGACAGGCCCGTACTACGCATCAAAATAGTTCGAGCGCGAGCAGTTCTTCGATGGTCTGGCGACGGCGAATCAGTCGCGCCACGCCGTGGTCAAACAGCACTTCCGGCAGCAGCGGGCGGCTGTTGTAGTTCGACGACATCGACGCCCCGTACGCGCCCGTATCGTGCAGCACCAGATAGTCACCAGGCTGGACGGCTGGCAGCGCGCGAGTTTCCACTTTGCCGCCCTCCTGCTGAGTAAACACATCGCCCGACTCACACAGCGGACCGGCGACCACGGTTTCTACCCTTGGCGCCTGGGTTAAATCGCGACCGTCCGCCGCCAGCGCCGTAATGTGGTGATAGCTGCCGTACATCGCCGGGCGCATCAGATCGTTAAAGCCTGCATCGACCAGCACGAAGTGACGGCTGCCCATCGCTTTCACGCTGCGCACCTGCGTCACCAGCACGCCGGATTCCGCCACCAGGAAGCGTCCCGGTTCGATTTCCAATTTGACCGCGTGGCCCAGATGGGCGGCAATTTTGTCGCGCGCCGCGCTCCACAGGCCGTAGTAGTGATCGGTGTCGATCGCCTCTTCCCCTTCACGATACGGGATCGACAGACCGCCACCGGCGGAGATCGCCTCCAGATCCTGACCAAATTCAATCACCTGGCGCACCATCGCGCCGCACACCTGCTCAAGATGACCATAATCCACGCCAGAACCGATGTGCATGTGGATGCCTACCAGCGTCAGGTTGTAGCGTTGCAAGACTTCCAGCGCGGCTGGCAGATCGGCATACCAGATGCCGTGTTTGCTGTTCTCTCCGCCGGTATTGGTTTTCTGGCTGTGGCCATGACCAAAGCCAGGATTCACGCGCAGCCACACGCGGTGGCCGGGTGAGACTTGCCCCAGCTGTTCCAGCATATCCACGGAACCGGCGTTTACCGGAATTTGCAGTTCATGCACGCGGGTGAGCGTCGCGCTATCGATCAGGTCGGCGGTAAAGACAATTGCATCGCTGTCGGTTTTCGGGTCGTACCCGGCCGCCAGCGCGCGTTCGATTTCACCCAGCGAAACGGAGTCCACTTTGACGCCCTGCTCGCGCATCAGACGCAAAATATGGATGTTCGAACAGGCTTTCTGGGCGAAACGCACCACGTCAAACTGATGCAGCGCCGCGATCTTTTCGCGAACGATCTGCGCGTCGTAAACCCAGACCGGGCAACCAAACTCGGCGGGTAAACGCAGCAGGTTTTCGGCGTTCAGATCGGTATCAGTACTGTTCAGCGGGCGTGGCATGGTGTTCTCCGGGTGACGTCATTTTTTTATTATTACGCCACAGGCGAAAGCGAATAAAAAATATCGTTTTATCCTGAGTCTATGCAAAAATGATATGGTTTACCGATAACAAAACAGGTGTCCTATGCCCGCCGTTAACCTACGTCATATCGAGATTTTTCACGCGGTGATGACCACCGGCAATCTGACGGAAGCCGCGCAGATGCTGCACACCTCGCAGCCGACGGTCAGCCGCGAACTGGCGCGGTTTGAAAAAGTGTTGGGATTGACGCTGTTCGCACGCGCGCGCGGGCGATTACATCCGACGGTACAGGGTTTGCGGTTGTTCGAGGAAGTTCAGCGCTCCTGGTACGGCCTGGACCGCATCGTCAGCGCGGCAGAGAGCCTGCGGGAGTTCCGCCAGGGCGAGCTGTCGATTGTCTGCCTGCCGGTCTTTTCGCAGTCGTTCCTGCCCCAGCTGCTTCAGCCGTTTCTCGCCCGCTATCCCGACGTCAATCTCACTATCGTGCCGCAGGAATCGCCCCTGCTTGAAGAGTGGCTCTCGGCGCAGCGGCATGATTTAGGCCTGACCGAAACGCTCGCCACGCCAGCGGGAACCGAGCGCACCGAGCTGCTGTCGCTGGATGAAGTCTGCGTGCTACCCGAGGGCCATCACCTCGCCAGCAAAAACGTATTAACGCCTGCGGATTTTCACGGCGAAAACTATATCAGCCTGTCGCAAACCGACAGCTATCGGCAGCTACTGGATACATTGTTCCTGGAACATCAGGTAAAACGGCGGATGGTGGTGGAGACGCACAGCGCGGCGTCCATCTGCGCGATGGTGCGCGCGGGCGTGGGGATTGCGGTGGTGAACCCGCTCACGGCGCTGGACTACGCAGGCAGCGGAATTGTAATCCGCCGCTTCAGCATTTCCGTGCCTTTCACCGTGAGCCTGATTCGCCCGCTGCATCGCCCGGTATCGGCGCTGGTTGAGGCATTTACAGAGCATTTAGTGGCCCATTCCCGCCAGATCGCCCAGCGCTTGCCGGACCTGGAAAGCTAAGGCATTACGAGAGCATAAATTCGACCGCATCGACGGCATGGATCGCCGTGGTATCGAACACCGGGAGCGCGCTTTCATCGGCCGGAACCAGCAGGCCAATCTCCGTGCAGCCGAAGATCACCCCTTCCGCGCCCTGCTTCGCCAGTTTATCAATCACGCTGAGATAGTAGTGGCGCGAAGCGTCGCTGAACGTCCCGAGGCACAGCTCTTCAAAGATGATCTGGTTGATGCGCGCCCGGTCGGCTTCATCCGGGACCAGGCTTTCAATACCGAACTGTGATTCCAGCCGCCCGCGATAGAAATCCTGCTCCATGGTGTAGCGCGTGCCCAGCAGCGCGACGCGTTTCATCCCGCTGGCGGCAATGGCGCGGCCGGTGGCATCGGCGATGTGCAGGAACGGCAGTGAGCAGCGGTCCTCAATCTGTGACGCCACTTTGTGCATGGTGTTGGTACAGAGCAAAATGCCTTCCGCCCCCGCGCGCTCCAGCCCCAGCGCCGCCTGCGCCAGAATCTCACCCGCTTTCTCCCATTCCCCGCTCGCCTGACAGGCTTCAATCTCGTGGAAATCGACGCTGTGCAGTAAAAGGCTCGCCGAATGCAGGCCGCCGAGACGCTGTTTGATACCTTCGTTAATCAGGCGGTAATAAGGGATGGTCGATTCCCAGCTCATTCCGCCCAGCAGACCGATCGTTTTCATCTTCTCTCCTTTTCGCTTTCCCCCAGTGAAGCAAACTTGTGATCCTGTTTCCAGTTATTTGGCTTGCCGTTTCCTTTTTAGTCGCAGTGGGATAAATTAATTAAAACAACGTTTCACTATAAGGACCAAAACGACGATGTTTATTTTCCACAAAGAGACACGGCTTGAGGATCTGGGCAATGGCGTGACGCGTCGTATTCTGGCGCATGACGGCAAAATGATGGCGGTGGAAGTCAATTTTGAGCAGGGCGCGATCGGCCCGATGCACAACCATCCGCACGAACAGCTGACCTACGTGCTGTCCGGCGAATTTGAATTCACCATTGGCGATGAGAAGCACGTGGTGACGGCGGGCGATACCCTTTATAAAGAACCGCACGTGATGCACGGCTGCGTGTGCCTGAAACCCGGCACGCTGCTGGATACCTTCACGCCGGTGCGCGAAGATTTTCTGCAATAAATAAAAAAGGGCGGTTTTCATCCGCCCTCTTCGTTATAGCTAAAACTTAATTCGTCGCCAGCTCAGGCTCTGGCATCGGTGAACGCGCAAGCATGGCTTCACGCACCAGGATGCTACCGCAGGCGAGGATCCCGCCGACCAGAGCGGCCAGAATGACAATCAGGGATTTACCCGGACCGTCTTTCTTCACCGGTATCGACGGCGAAAGCTGATACTTGAACGGCTCGAAATTCACATCGTTGATGGAGAGCTTTTCGAGCTGCGCCAGGTGATATTCGCGGTTCTGGAAATCGGCATTCAGCTCGGCCACATCTTTCAGGGATTTCTCAATCTGCAGCTTCTGCGCGATACCGTCTGCGCCCAGTGCAACGGAGTAATCCGGATCGTCTTTGACCGCCTGACCGTTGCTGTAAACCGGCTTTTTGATCCCGGCGGCGTTCGCCACTTCCAGCGAATAGTTGAGACGCTGAACGTTGGTGTTATGGATCGTCGTCAGGCGAACCCGATCCAGCTCCAGACGCTCTTTTTCCATCTGGGTTTTCAGCGCCAGGGCGTTTCGCACGTTGAGCATCGTCTCTTGCTCAACGATGGCGGAGATGTAGTCGATATACCCTTTCAGCACAATCTGAGCATCTTCTGCCGTCGGGGCGCTAAAGCTCAATGTCCAGGAGGTGTACGGCGCTTTCTCGGCATTTTTGCCCGCCGCGTTGTCGATGGCGGTCATGCGTTCAGCAATATTGACCGCCGCACGGTGTAAGTCCTGCGGATCGATGTCGGCGTCTTTCAACTGCGCCATCACGAACGGTGAGCTCTTGAGATACTCTTCCAGCAGCGACTGGGACTGAAACTTTTTGATAAACAGGTTAAAGATGTCCGAGCGCTTCACGCTGATATCCACGTCCAACACCTGCAGCGCGACGAGCATTCTCTGCACTTCACTCCACTGGGACTGCTCTGCGGCGGTGACCACCGCTTTACTGGTCCACTTTTGCGGCATCAGGAAGGACGCGATGAGACCCACCATAGCAAAGGCAAAAACTACGGCGATAATCCGCTTTCTGGCGGCAAATAAGATGTCGAACAGACCCAGCAGATCAATTTCTTTCTGGGCAACGACCGGGGGAGGATAACTGGCAAAATGCAGCTCCGTGCTTTTTTTGATATCCATAGCAGACTTGCTCATTCTTTTGGTTAAGTTGCAGTGAAATTCTGCCAATGACAGTTAGGAAAAAGGGATGATACCCGAAAGTAAGAATCATCTGAATGTTAGTTTGCAAAAAATGAGGAATGTGCTACGAAATTTGGTAGTTAGTCTCAGCCAGTTATTGAATGTTACAAAGACACCTGTCTGACCCATCACAACTCTTCTCTCCTTCGGCTTTTCTTCTCCAGTAAAGTCAAAATTGCCAGCCACCTCACCTTATTGAAACAGCGTTTCGACCGCGATCACATTTCCACCATTTATCGAATGACGCAGAAACAAATCGCAATAAAATAAATTAAAACGATGTTTTACAAATTAAGGACGGCGGTTCGTCAGTTTTTGAAACCCTGAAAGTTCCCGAACCAGGGCAACAAGAAAACATCTTACAAATCAGAAGGTAAATGGAGTAACACTCGTGCAACGCACAGCGAACACACGTTTCCCCGTCTCGTAAATGAGACGCGGGAAGCAGCACCACCAGCAGATTCCGTTTTAAACCATTGATTGCCAGGTAGGTATGTATGAATGAAAACAAAATGCTGGGGCTAGCGTGGATATCACCCTACATTATCGGGTTGATAATCTTTACCGCGTTTCCCTTTGTCTCATCGTTCTTTCTCAGTTTTACGGATTACGATCTGATGAGCCCGCCGGTTTTTAACGGCATTGAGAATTACCGCTACATGTTTACGGAAGATACGCTCTTCTGGAAATCCATGGGCGTGACCTTTGCGTATGTATTTTTGACCATCCCGCTGAAGCTTGCCTTTGCGCTTGGGATTGCATTTGTCCTCAACTTCAAATTACGCGGCATAGGATTCTTCCGAACTGCCTATTATATTCCGTCCATTCTCGGCAGCTCCGTCGCCATTGCTGTTTTGTGGCGCGCGCTGTTTGCGATTGATGGCCTGTTGAATAGCTTTATCGGCGTATTTGGCCTCGACCCGGTGAACTGGCTCGGCGAGCCTTCTCTGGCGCTGATGTCCGTGACCTTACTGCGCGTCTGGCAGTTCGGTTCTGCGATGGTCATCTTCCTGGCTGCCCTGCAAAACGTGCCGCAGTCTCAGTATGAAGCAGCAATGATCGACGGTGCGTCTAAATGGCAGATGTTCATGAAAGTGACCGTGCCGCTGATTACGCCGGTGATCTTCTTCAACTTCATCATGCAGACCACCCAGGCGTTCCAGGAATTTACCGGACCGTACGTGATAACGGGCGGTGGACCAACCTACTCGACCTATCTGTTCTCACTCTACATCTACGACACCGCCTTCAAATACTTTGATATGGGCTACGGCGCGGCACTGGCCTGGGTTCTGTTCCTGGTCGTCGCGGTCTTCGCCGCTATTGCCTTTAAGTCTTCGAAATACTGGGTGTTCTACTCCGCCGATAAGGGAGGCAAAAATGGCTGATATTCAGGAACTCTCCACGGCGAGAAGCATCGCGGAACGCGAAGTGGCTCGCACGCTGCGCAAAGAGAAGATCAACGCCAGCATTCGCTACGTGATCCTGCTGTTTGTCGGCCTGCTGATGCTCTATCCGCTGGTGTGGATGTTCTCGGCGTCGTTCAAACCGAACCACGAGATCTTCACCACCCTGAGCCTGTGGCCCGCCCACGCCACCTGGGACGGCTTCGTCAACGGCTGGAAAACCGGTACCGAATACAACTTTGGTCATTACATGCTGAACACCTTTAAGTATGTGATCCCGAAAGTGATTCTGACCATTATCTCCTCCACCATCGTGGCGTACGGCTTTGCCCGCTTCGAGATCCCGTGGAAGAAATTCTGGTTCGCCACGCTCATCACCACCATGCTGCTGCCGAGCACGGTCCTGCTGATCCCGCAGTACCTGATGTTCCGCGAAATGGGCATGCTGAACAGCTATATGCCGCTGTACCTGCCGCTGGCGTTTGCCACTCAGGGGTTCTTCGTCTTCATGCTGATTCAGTTCCTGCGCGGCGTGCCGCGTGACATGGAAGAGGCGGCGCAGATCGACGGTTGTAACTCAATTCAGGTGCTCTGGTACGTGGTGGTACCGATTCTGAAACCGGCCATTATCTCCGTCGCCCTGTTCCAGTTCATGTGGTCAATGAACGACTTTATCGGGCCGCTGATTTACGTCTATAGCGTGGATAAATACCCGATTGCACTGGCTCTGAAAATGTCCATCGACGTCACCGAAGGTGCGCCGTGGAACGAAATTCTGGCAATGGCGAGCATCTCCATTCTGCCATCCATCATTGTCTTCTTCCTGGCACAGCGCTACTTCGTACAGGGCGTAACCAGCAGCGGAATCAAAGGTTAAGAGGGAAATATCATGGCTGAAGTTATTTTCAACAAACTGGAAAAGGTCTACTCCAACGGCTTCAAAGCGGTACATGCTATCGACCTGAAAATCGCTGAGGGGGAGTTCATGGTGATCGTCGGGCCATCCGGCTGCGCCAAATCCACCACCCTGCGTATGCTGGCGGGTCTGGAAACCATCAGCGGCGGCGAAGTGCGCATCGGCGAGAAGATCGTCAACAACCTCGCGCCAAAAAAGCGTGGAATTGCGATGGTGTTCCAGAACTACGCGCTCTATCCGCACATGACCGTGCGCGAAAATCTGGCCTTTGGTCTGAAGCTGAGCAAAATGCCGAAAGATCAGATTGAGTCCCAGGTGAACGAAGCGGCGAAAATCCTCGAACTGGAAGAGCTGCTGGATCGTCTGCCGCGTCAGCTCTCTGGCGGCCAGGCGCAGCGCGTGGCCGTGGGCCGCGCGATTGTGAAAAAGCCCGACGTGTTCCTGTTCGATGAACCGCTCTCCAACCTCGACGCCAAACTGCGCGCCTCGATGCGCATCCGTATCTCTGACCTGCACAAGCAGCTGAAGAAATCCGGCAAACCGGCGACCACCGTCTACGTGACGCACGATCAGACGGAAGCGATGACCATGGGCGACCGCATCTGCGTCATGAAGCTCGGCCACATCATGCAGGTGGACACCCCGGACAACCTGTACCACAAGCCGAAAAACATGTTCGTGGCGGGCTTTATCGGCGCGCCGGAGATGAACATCCGCGCCACTCGCCTGGTCGATCAACAGGGCCGCCTGGCGCTGAGCATCGGCAGCGAAACCATGCCGTTAAGCGAAACCCTGCACGACAAAGTGGTCGGCCATCAGGCACAGGACACTTTCTACGGCATTCGCCCGGAATTCGTCTCGGTCTCTGACGAACCGTTCGCCGAAGGCGGCTGCAGCGGTGAGCTGGTGCGCGTGGAGAATATGGGTCACGAGTTCTTCGTCTACCTGAAAGTGTCCGATTACGAACTGACCGCCCGAATTCCTTCCGATGAAGCTAAGCCGATGATTGATAAAGGTCTTCATCGTCAGGTGTATTTCAAGTTTGATATGAATAAGTGCCACATTTTTGATGCAAAAACTGAACTGAACATCTCAATCTAACTGGAGTTTATAAGAATGAAAAAAGTGCTTTTAAGCGCAGCAATCTCCGCTACCCTGGGTCTTACTGCCCTGCCGACGATGGCGCAAGATGTTGATTTACGTATGTCCTGGTGGGGCGGCAACGGTCGCCATCAGGTCACCCTGAAAGCGTTAGAAGAGTTCCACAAACAGAATCCGGACATCACCGTCAAAGCCGAATACACCGGCTGGGACGGCCACCTGTCGCGTCTGACCACCCAGATTGCGGGCGGCACTGAGCCTGACGTGATGCAGACCAACTGGAACTGGCTGCCGATCTTCTCGAAAACCGGCGACGGCTTCTACGATCTGAACAAAATGAAGGACGTGATCGACCTGTCCCAGTTCGATCCGAAAGAGCTGCAGTCCACCACCGTCGACGGCAAACTGAACGGTATTCCGATCTCCGTCACCGCGCGCGTGTTCTATTTTAACGATGAGACCTGGAAAAAAGCGGGCGTTGAGTACCCGAAAACCTGGGACGAACTGAAAGCGGCGGGTAAAGCTTTTGAGAGCAAGCTGGGTAAACAGTATTACCCGGTGGTTCTGGAACATCAGGACACCCTGGCGCTGCTGAATTCCTACATGATTCAGAAATACAACATCCCGGCGGTGGATGAAAAAGCGAAAAAATTCTCCTACAGCAAAGAGCAGTGGGTGGAATTCTTCCAGACTTACAAAGATCTGGTGGATAGCCACGTGATGCCTGATACCAAGTACTACGCGTCATTCGGCAAGAGCAACATGTACGAAATGAAGCCGTGGATCCAGGGCGAATGGGGCGGCACCTACATGTGGAACTCCACCATCAACAAATACTCCGACAACCTGAAGCCACCGGCAAAACTGGAGCTGGGTAACTATCCAATGCTGCCAGGCGCAACGGATGCGGGCCTGTTCTTCAAACCGGCGCAGATGCTCTCCATCGGTAAGTCGAGCAAAAACCCGGAAGCGGCGGCGAAAGTCATTAACTTCCTGCTGAACAGCAAAGAGGGCGTGGATACGCTGGGTCTGGAGCGCGGCGTGCCGCTGAGCAAAGTGGCGGTGAAATACCTGACGGAAGACGGCACCATCAAAGAGAACGATCCGGCGGTCGCTGGCCTGCGTCTGGCGCAGTCTCTGCCAGCCAAACTCTCCGTGTCGCCATACTTTGACGATCCGCAGATCGTGGCGCAGTTCGGCACCTCTCTGCAGTACATCGACTACGGCCAGAAATCCGTTGAAGAGACCGCAACCGACTTCCAGCGTCAGGCGGAACGCATCCTGAAACGCGCGATGCGCTAATTCCATTGCCCTACCCTGCCCTGTCACTTCCGGTGGCAGGGTATTTTTTTATCCGGAGAATTTCCTATGAAAGGCAAAATCATCCCGCTGAATTTTCGCACGCGCCTGGACAGTCAAACGGGGCACGAAGTGATACGGATGACGCCCCCGCACATCATTTGTCATCGCAACTACTTCTACCAAAAGTGCTTTACTCAGGACGGCAGCAAGCTAATTTTTGGCGGCGCGTTCGAGGGGCACTGGAATTACTACCTGCTGGATATCGCCAGACAGCAAGCCACCCAGCTCACCGACGGGGCGGGCGATAACACCTTTGGCGGCTTTTTATCGGCTGACGACCAGTCTCTGTGGTACGTCAAAAACAGCCGCGAACTGCGGCGCGTCTGCCTCGAGAGCTTCGAAGAGCAGATTGTGTATCAAGTGGATGACGAGTGGGTGGCATACGGCACCTGGGTCGCCAATTCCGACGGCACAAAACTGGTTGGGATCGAAATCAAAAAGCGCGACTGGCAGCCCCTGACCGACTGGAGCAAGTTCCGCGCATTTTACTTCACCCAGCCTGAGTGCCGCCTGATCAATATCGATCTGCGCACCGGCGAACAGCAGGTGATTTTGCAGGAGAAACGCTGGCTAGGGCACCCGATCTACCGTCCGTTTGACGACAGCACCGTGGCGTTTTGCCACGAAGGGCCGCGCGATGCGATCGACGCCCGCATGTGGCTCATCAACCCCGATGGCAGCAACCTGCGTAAGGTGCGCCAGCACGCGGCGGGTGAAAGTTTTACCCATGAGTTTTGGGTGCCGGACGGTTCGGCGCTCTACTACGTCGCGCATAAGGAGAAGGATCCGCAGCGCTATCTTTGCAGCGCCGATCCGCTGACGCTGGAAAATCGTCAGCTGATGGCGATCCCGCCCTGTTCGCATCTGATGAGCAACCACGACGGCTCGCTGATCGTCGGCGACGGCGCACCGCATAACACGGGCGATATCAGCCTGAACGATCCGTTTATCTGGGTGTTTGATATTAACGCCGGAACGCAAAAGGCGATTTGCCAGCACAACACCAGCTGGAAAGTGCTCGACGGCGACCGTCAGGTGACGCATCCGCACCCGTCGTTTTCGCCGGACAATCAGTGGGTGCTGTATACGTCGGATGAGGAAGGGATGCCGGCGTTGTATCTGGCGCGGGTGTAAAAAAAGCCGGGTGGCGGCTACGCCTTACCCGGCCTACTCAGTACCGTAGGCCCGGCAAGCGCAGCGCCGCCGGGCACTAAAATTACACACCAATATTTCTTAACTTCTCCCCCGCCATCAGCCTGCGTTCAATATGTTCCAGAGTGACGTTTTTGGTTTCAGGAATCAGCCAGAACGTGATGCCGATAAATGCCACATTCAGCACCGTGTAGAGCCAGAATGTTCCCGCTGCTCCGATGGAATCAAGCAGGGTCAGGAAGGTCGCGCCGATAATCATGTTCGACACCCAGTTGGTGGTGGTGGAACAGGTGATACCAAAGTCGCGGCATTTCAGGGGCTGGATCTCCGAGCACAGGATCCACACCACCGGCGCGGCGCTCATCGCGTAACCGGCGATGCACATCATCGTCATCCCGACGGAAAGCCACGAAAGACTGCTGGACGCCGTGCCGTTATCGAACTGCATCAGGCAATACCCGAGGATCAGCGTCCCGAGCGCCATCACGCTAAAGCCGATTTTCAGCGCCGGTTTGCGCCCCGCTTTATCGACGGTAAACACCGCAATAAAGGTGGCGAACATAAAGGTCAAGCCCACCACCAGCGTGGCGATCATCTGCTGTTCGGTGGTGGTAAATCCGGCCATTTTGAAGATCCGCGGGGCGTAATACATGATGATGTTCATCCCGGTGAACTGTTGCATCGCCTGCAGCAACATCCCAAGAAACACCGCCCGGCGCACGTTGCGGTTGGCTTTAAACAGCGACCAGCCGCCCTGCTTCAGCTTCAGGCTTTCGCGGATTTCGTTCAGCTCTTCACGCGCTTTTTCCGAGGTGTCTCGCAGCATGCGCAGCACCTCTTCCGCCTCAACGTGACGCCCTTTTTGCGCCAGCCAGCGCGGGCTGTTCGGCAGAAAAATCACCAGTACCATCAGCAACACGGCAGGCAGCGCCAGCACGCCGAGCATCGCCCGCCAGTTGCCGCTGTAGCTGAAATACGTGTCCGACAGGAACGCCAGCACGATCCCCAGCGTCACCATCAGCTGATACATGCTGATCATTTTCCCGCGTACGTTTTCGCTCGCCATTTCAGAGAGATAGAGCGGCGCGGTGTAGGATGCAATCCCCACCGCCACACCCAACAGCACGCGGGAGAGCAGCAAAGCCTCGACGCCCGTCGCAAACGCGGAACCGAGCGAACCGGCGACGAACAGCACTGCGCCGACCATCAGGCTGTACTTGCGCCCGAGCCGGAACGAGAGCCAGCCGTTGAACAGCGCACCCAGCGCCGCCCCGAGCATCATGCTGCTTACAACCCACTCCTGCAGACGGCTGCTGAGGGTAAAGTGGTCGGTAATAAACGGCAGCGCACCGGCGATCACGCCGATATCCAGGCCAAACAGCAAACCGGCCACCGCCGCCGAAACGGAAACAAACAGATTCATTCTGCGGGTATCGCGCAGGGCGCGGGGCATTAAGGTCGAGTCATTAATTGAGGTCATCATTTCCTGCCTGAACAGCGTTAAGACGTTAACTGAAATTACGAGAAAGCCAGCAAAAGTGTCAGGCCGTAAAACGTGAAGTTATGGATTATCTGGCTGGGCAGTAGCGTTCTGTGATGGACATTACAATTTCAACTCTGAGTAATTAATCACCATTTATTGTTAATGCGTTAATTTATAAGCCATAAAGTTGTGATGCATGTCCATATGGGCTTTTCACTATGGATTTTATGACTTTATGAATATGGACAAGGCGATTTTTGGCCAAAAAAAACCTCCGCACCAGGCAGAGGTTTCTTCGCAGGGCGAGAATTAACGCGCCAGCCAGCCACCGTCGACCGCAACGGTGTAGCCGTTGATGTAGTCAGATGCAGGCGATGCCAGGAACACAATCGGCCCCATCAGATCGCTCGGCAAGCCCCAGCGGCCCGCCGGGATGCGATCCAGAATTTCTGCGCTACGCGCTTCGTCCGCACGCAGCTGCTGGGTGTTGTTGGTCGCCATGTAGCCCGGCGCAATCGCGTTAACGTTGATGTTGTGCTTGGCCCACTCGTTCGCCAGCAGACGGGTCACACCCATCACCGCACTTTTAGAGGCGGTGTAAGACGGAACCCGGATGCCGCCCTGGAAGGAGAGCATCGAGGCGATATTGATGATCTTGCCGCCGTTACCCTGGGCGATAAAGTGCTTCGCCGCCGCCTGAGACATGAAGAACACGCTCTTAATGTTCAGGTTCATGACGTCATCCCAGTCGCGCTCGCTGAAGTTGATCGCGTCTTCACGACGAATCAAACCGGCGTTGTTCACCAGCACATCGATATGACCAAATTCAGCCACCGCGCGGTCCAGCAGCTCAGGGATCACGTCGATTTTACGCAGGTCAGCCGTCAGGCTCAGGAAGCGACGGCCCAGCGCGGTAACGCGCTCGATAGTTTCAGTAGGTTCAACAATGTTGATCCCCACGATGTCGCAGCCCGCTTCCGCCAGACCCAGCGCCATACCCTGGCCCAGACCGGTGTCACACCCGGTCACGACCGCTACTTTACCCTGCAGAGAAAATGCATCCAGAATCATGTTTGTTCCTTAATCTTTCAGAGCCTGTCACGAACAGGCAGGTTTATGCTCAACTGCCCGCGACTAGCGCAGATCCTTAACAGCGACGTGGTCCATGTCATCGAAGACCTGGTTTTCACCGACCATCCCCCAGATGAAGGTATAGGCTTTGGTGCCAACACCTGAGTGAATGGACCAGCTCGGCGAAATCACCGCCTGTTCGTTTTGCATCACGATATGGCGCGTCTCTTGCGGCTGCCCCATCATGTGGAACACGCAGGCGTCTTCGTCCATGTTGAAATAGAAGTACACTTCCATGCGGCGCTCATGGGTATGGCACGGCATGGTGTTCCACAGATTGCCTGGGTCGAGTTCGGTCAGGCCCATGCTGAGCTGGCAGGTTTCCAGCACATCGGGAACGAAGTATTTGTTGATGGTGCGGCGGTTGCTGGTGAGGTTGTCGCCGAGGGTGACCGGCGCGACGTCCGCAGGCGTCACTTTTTTGGTCGGGTAGGCCGTGTGAGCCGGAGCGCAGTTGTAGTAGAACTTCGCCGGTTTGCTGCTATCGATGCTGGCGAACACCACTTCCTGCGCGCCTTTACCGACATAGAGGGCATCACGATGACCGATTTCAAAGCACTTGCCGTCAACGGTGATGGTGCCCGGCCCGCCGATGTTGATCACACCCAGCTCGCGGCGCTCGAGGAAATAGCTCACGCCCAGCTGTTTACCCACTTCGCCGCCCACAGAGACGGTTTTGCTGGCTGGCATAATGCCGCCGACAATGATGCGGTCGATGTGGCTGTACACCATGGTGTACTCATCAGCAACAAACACCTTCTCAACTAAAAACTCATCGCGCAGCCCCTGAGTATCCAGTGTCTTAGCGTGCGCGCTGTGGATGCTTTGTCTGACGTCCACATTTACCTCCAGAATTGATCGTGCCCGAGGGCCAGGATAATTAACGAAACAACGTTCCGTTTTCTCGATGGGGACATAGTATCCGCTGCGAAATGGGTTTTCAATTACATTTAAAACGTTGTTTCACTTTTTCTGCATGTTATTGGCAGAAGTGTAGTTTGGATCACGATTGTTGAGAGTTGACGCGGCTTGCGATGTGTTTGAAGGGAAAACAGGACAGAACATTTATCATAGTAAACAATAAATTATAAAACCTTTAAGTTTTGACAGCAGAGAAAACATTCGCTGTTCAAAATCAAAGATACTCATCACCGCCGACAATTAATCTTACAAAGTGCGCCATCAGTCACACACATTGAAACGATGTTTTGATAATTTAATACTCAGTTTTTAACTTATCGCTTGAAGGAGCACATCATGGCTAAAGGTATGCGGGTCACGCTGAACTATGACGTCAGCCAGGATCCGGATACGGGCGTGGAAATCACCCGCCTGACCCCACCGGAAATCACCTGTCATCGAAACTACTTTTATCAGAAGTGCTTCTTTAATGATGGCAGCCACCTGCTGTTCGCCGGGGAGTTCGACGGCCACTGGAACTACTACCTGCTGGATCTGAAAAAAGCCGAAGCGGTGCAGCTGACGGAAGGCGCGGGGGATAACACCTTCGGCGGTTTTCTGTCGCCGGACGATAAGTCCCTCTATTACGTCAAAAACGATCGCACCCTGCTGGAAGTGAATCTTGAGACGCTGGTCGAGCGCGAAGTGTATCGCGTCTCCGACGAGTGGGTTGGCTACGGCACCTGGGTCGCCAACAGCGATTGCACCAAACTGGTCGGAATCGAGATCGCAAAAAGTGACTGGACGCCGCTCAACGACTGGAAAATTTTCCACGACTTCTTCCACAAGGGACCGCACTGCCGCCTGCTGCGCGTGGATCTGAAAACCGGCGCAAGCGCGACCATTCATGAAGAGAAGAACTGGCTCGGCCACCCGATCTATCGCCCGTTCGACGACAACACCGTCGCCTTCTGCCATGAAGGGCCGCACGACCTGGTCGATGCGCGGATGTGGATGGTGAATGAAGACGGGAGCAACGTGCGCAAAGTGAAAGAGCACGCCGAAGGCGAGAGCTGCACCCATGAATTCTGGGTGCCGAACGGCTCCGCGCTGGTGTATGTCTCCTATCTGAAGGGCCAGCAGGGCCGTACCATTTACAGCTTCAACCCGGATACCGGCGTCAACGAAGCGGTAATGCAGATGCCCGCTTGCTCCCATTTGATGAGTAACTTCGACGGCACGCTGCTGGTCGGCGACGGCTCCGGCACGCCGGTGGATGTGAAAGACACCAGCGGGTATACCATCGATAACGATCCTTATCTTTATGCTTTTGACGTGGCGAAGAAAGCGCACTTCCGCATCGCCCGGCATGACACCTCCTGGGCCACCGTGGCGAACAGCCGTCAGGTGACTCACCCGCATCCATCCTTTACCCCGGATGATAAAGCGGTACTGTTCAGTTCCGATAAAGACGGCAAACCGGCCCTCTATATCGCGAAACTCCCCGAGCAACCTGAAATGTTGCATGCATGATTAGTTAGTGTTTCTGTAACTGGCCTTGCCCTCCTCCTGGAGGGCTTTTTTTTGACGAATTTAATGTGTTTTGTAGGCCCGATAAGCGAAGCGCCATCGGGCGCTTTTGCCGGGTGGCGCTGCGCTTGCACCGGCCTACAAAACCGGTTTGATATGAACGCAAAAAGCCGGCTCACAATGGAGCCGGCTTTTTCCCGGAGGTACTGCTTATTATTTTTTAGAAGGAATACGCCACACCTAAACGGAAACGGGTCTGACGCTCGTCGGTATCTTTCACGCCCACGTTGCCCACTTCCACATACGGCGCCCAGTTTTTATCCCATTTGTAAGCCAGCTTGGCGTTATATTCGTTAGAATAATCTTTATTGTTATTACGAATCATCCCTTCTGAACTCTTCGCATAAACATAATTCAGCTCGGTACGGAAATCGCCCATCACCCAACCCACCCACGCATCGCCACGATTCACTTTATCGTCGTCTTTATTTGAGCTGGATGGGTAGCGAGTATATTCATAACGATAACGGGCAGCCACGTAGAAACCGCTGTCGAAACTGTATTGCAAATGCAGATTCGGTTTATAGATGGTACGGCTGTCATTACTTTCGATAGTAAATGCCGGTGTCAGCGCAATATTGTCGGTGGCTTTCCAGCGCCAGCTAATCTGGTCTTCATGGCCGTTACCCACGACATCAGCAAACGGCTGATCCGCTTTGTCGCCGCCGGATTTCCACTTCGCTTCCACGGAGAAACCTAAGCCATTGGCGAAGCGGTGTGACACGGAGACACGGTCGGCGTTAGAGCCGCTGTCGATATATTCGTGACGTAAGTCAACGGTCACAGCCTGAGCTGCAAAAGACGCACCAACGAGAGAAGCAAGGACCAGAGATTTCTTAAACATGCAAAAACCCTCAAGTAAATAAAATGATGTTTCGTTTTTATGAAATTGCATTTTATTTTTTAACCACCGGTATTTTAGTGATCAAGATCGTAATTATTTGTTTCACTTTTTTTGGCAAAGATCGACGTGACAGCCATCAACAAACGCAGGGCATTAAAAGGGAATTTCAGGTTTAAGATCACACAATGAGGGTATTTGATCAGAACACGAAGCTTTTGGATTTAACCGGAGCCTTTAGAATCATCTCATAAGGGTAAAAATAGATTTCAGACGGATACAAAAAAGCCTCCAATAAGGAGGCTTCGCAAAAATGTTATTTTCTGCGGACTATCTTTCGATGGCTAGCGCCACGCCCTGCCCGCCGCCAATACACAGGGTGGCTAACCCTTTGCGCGCGTTGCGCTTGGTCATCTCATGCACCAGCGAGACCAAAATACGACAGCCGGACGCGCCAATCGGGTGGCCGAGCGCAATCGCGCCGCCGTTGACATTCACCCGGCTCGGATCCCACTCCAGCATTTTCCCGACCGAGATCGCCTGGGCAGCAAAGGCTTCGTTCACTTCGATCAGATCCACATCGCCAAGCTGCCAACCCGCACGCTCCAGACAGCGACGCGTGGCGTACACCGGCGCGATCCCCATCAGGGCAGGATCGACGCCCACGCTGGCAAAGGCTTTGATGCGCGCCAGCACAGGAAGATTCAGCTCTTCGGCTTTGCTTTCGCTCATCATCATCACCGCCGCCGCGCCGTCGTTGATCGACGAGGCGTTACCCGCCGTCACCGAGCCGAGCGTTTCAAAGGCAGGATTGAGCATCGCTAGCCCTTCGGCGCTGGCGTCCGTGCGCGGCTGTTCGTCGGTGTCGACAATCAGCAGTTGACCGTTTTGATGCAGCGTATTCACCGGCACGATTTCATCGCGAAAACGCCCGGAGTCGATGGCGGCGCGCGCTTTTTGCTGCGAGCTGAGGGCGTAGGCATCCTGTAGCTCACGGCTGATGCCATACTCCCGCGCCAGATTTTCCGCCGTCACGCCCATATGATAATCGTTGAACGCATCCCACAGGCCGTCGTGTACCAGGCTGTCGAGCAGCTGGCTATTGCCAAGCTGTGCGCCGGTTCGACTGTCGGTGAGAACGTGCGGCGCGCGGCTCATGTTCTCCTGGCCGCCGGCGATGATCACGTCGGCCTCTCCGCACTGAATCGCCTGGGTCGCGAGATGCAGCGCTTTCAGCCCCGAGCCGCAGACGTCGTTGATGGTGATCGCCGAGACCGTATTCGGCAGCCCGCCTTTCAGCGCCGCCTGACGCGCAGGGTTCTGCCCGGCGCCCGCCGTCAGCACCTGGCCCAGGATCACTTCATCAATTTCATGGGCGGCAATCCCACTGCGTTCGACCAGGGCTTTCACGACCACGCTCCCCAGTTCAACCGCCGAGTGGCGTGCCAGCGCGCCCTGAAAACAGCCGATAGCCGTACGCAACGCACCCACTATCACGACATCTTTCATCTCTACCTCTGCGCAAAATGACACCGCTGATAGTAGATGCATTGTTATCAACAATTAACGTAATTGTTTAAAAAAAGTGAGTTTTGTCACAGGATTAGCGCGCGTCCTGCAGATACTGGCGCAGCCAGCTTCCGGCGACGCCTGGCGGGCTGCGTTTGTTCCACAGAAGATCGATGGCGACCGAGCGCGGCCAGCCGGGAACGCTGATTTGCACCAGACTTTTGGCGGCGGCGAACTCTTCTACCAGCGCACAGGGCAGCGCGCACCAGCCGAAGCCCTGCACTGCCATGCTGAGAAGTAACAGATAGTTGGGCGCGGACCAGATCGGGCCGCGCACCTGGGGGGTTTCGCGTTCCAGATAGGTGCTGAGCTGCAGTTCGCGCCAGCCGTGCAGTTCATCGACTTCCACCCGGCCCTGCGCCGCGAGCGGATGGGTGGTCGAGACATAGATCGCCATCTGGGTTTGCATCGGCAGGCGGATCACGCCGATCCCGGTGGGATAAACGTCGCGCGCCTCCGTGAGGCCAATCTGCGCGCGCTCTTTTTGCAGGAGATCGATCACGTCCTCCTCCTCGCCAATCAGGCACTCAAACTCCGTGTGCGGAAAGCGCCTGTCGAACTGGATCATCAGATCCTCCAGCACGTCCGGGTTGAGCGTGTCCGAGAGCACAAAGGTCAGCCGGGCTTCGGTCTGCGCCGTCAGGGAGACCGCCAGCTCATCCAGCCGCGCGCTGGCGGCCAGAATCGACTGCACGTAGCCCAACACCTGTTCGCCCTGTTCAGTCAGAACGGGCTGGCGCGCGGAGCGATCAAACAGCGCAAAACCCAGATCGGCTTCGAGATTGGCAATCGCGGTGCTGACAGTGGACTGGCTTTTACGCAGGCGTCGCGCCGCCGCGGAGAACGAGCCGGTGGCGACGGTTTCAACGAAGGCGTTCAGAGCTTCGGGGGAGTAGCGCATGAAGTATCTATTTTATCGATGGATAGTATCTTTTATATATCACAAATAACGATAAAAATAGCTCGCATCAACGCCCATTCTGGCGAATTCATGAGGTCAGGTTATGCAACACGATGTACAAAAACGAAAACTGCCGGAGCGCGTCTTCCACGCGGTGTGCTTCGAGGGGATCGCGACAGCGATCCTGGCGCCGACCGCCGCCTGGTTAATGCAGCGTTCGGTAATGGAGATGGGCGGGCTCACCATTATCCTGGCAACGACGGCGATGGTCTGGAACATCATCTATAACTTCGGCTTCGACCGCTTCTGGCCGGTTCACCGCGTCACCCGTACCGCGAAAGTCCGCGCCTTCCATGCCCTGGGCTTTGAGTGTGGCTTTATCGTGATCGGGGTGTCGATCGTTTCGGCGGTGCTCGGCGTCACGCTGCTACAGGCATTCACCCTGGAAATAGGTTTCTTCCTGTTCTTCCTGCCGTACACCATGTTCTATAACTGGGCGTACGACACGCTGCGCGATAAATTTATCAAGCGACGCCAGCAACGACGCGCCCTGGCGAACTGATCCCCACCAGGCCGGAAGCCCCTTCCGGCCTCTCCCCGCGACGTCAACTGCGCCTTCCATCCATAATTATGGTAAATTACGCTTCTTTTTGTTCGTTTTATAGTTGATACGTTGCTCTAATGTCGAAAATTTGGTCAAAAGAAGAGACTCTCTGGAGTTTCGCCCTCTATGGCACTGCCGTGGGCGCAGGAACCCTGTTCTTGCCCATTCAGCTCGGCTCCGCAGGCGCGATTGTCCTGCTAATTACCGCCCTCGTGGCTTATCCATTAACCTACTGGCCGCACAAAGCGCTG
The DNA here is from genome assembly GCF_058791735.1 of Lelliottia sp. EB106-05-01-XG201. Classification (NCBI taxonomy): domain Bacteria; kingdom Pseudomonadati; phylum Pseudomonadota; class Gammaproteobacteria; order Enterobacterales; family Enterobacteriaceae; genus Lelliottia; species Lelliottia sp. EB106-05-01-XG201. The sequence goes on along the minus strand of NZ_JBYTDV010000001.1, from coordinate 930,052 downwards.
GCCCAGTTCATCCTGTCGTCGAACGCCAAAGGCAGCGAAGGGATCACCAGTGCGGTGACGCACTACTACGGCAAAAAGATCGGCAATCTGATCACCACGCTCTACTTTGTCGCCTTCTTTGTGGTGGTACTGATTTACGCCGTGGCGATCACCAATTCGATCACCGAACAGCTGGCGAAACATCTGACCGTCGACACCACCGTGCGCGTGCTGGTGAGTCTCGGGGTGGTGATGGTGCTGAATCTGATCTTCTTAACGGGCCGCCACGTCACCATCAAAGTGATGGGGTTCCTGGTCTTCCCGCTGATCGCCTACTTCCTGTTTGTGTCGCTGTACCTCACCACCCGCTGGCAGCCGTCGCTGTTAACCAGCCAGATGGCGTTCGATCAGCACACCCTGCACCAGGTATGGATTTCTATTCCAGTGATGGTTTTCGCTTTTAGCCATACGCCGATCATCTCTACCTTTGCCGTCGACAGACGCGAAAAGTACGGCGATGCGGCAATGGGTAAATGCAAAAAAATCATGAAGGTCGCGTACCTGATCATTTGCCTGAGCGTGCTGTTCTTTGTCTTCAGCTGCCTGCTGTCGATTCCGCCGTCGTACATCGTGGCGGCTAAAGAGGAAGGGGTGACGATTCTTTCTGCGCTCTCCATGATGCCGTCATCCCCGGCCTGGCTGGGTATTTCGGGTATCGCGGTGGCGATTGTGGCGATGTCGAAATCCTTCCTCGGCACCTATTTTGGGGTGATTGAAGGGGCGACGGAGATCGTTAAGTCGTCGCTGAATCAGGTAGGGATTAAGAAGAGCCGCGCCTTTAACCGCGCCCTGTCGATCATGGCGGTGTCGTTCATTACCTTTGTGGTGTGCTGCATCAACCCGAACGCGATTTCGATGATCTACGCCATCAGCGGGCCGCTGATAGCCATGATTTTATTCATCATGCCGACGCTTTCGACCTACCTCATTCCGGCGCTCAAACCGTACCGTTCTTTCGGCAATCTGCTGACGCTGATTGTCGGCGTGCTGTGCGTGTCGGTGATGTTTGTCGGGTAACACTTCTGTAGGCCGGGCAAGCGCAGCGCCCCCGGCAAAAAGCGCCCGATGGCGCTTCGCTTATCGGGCCTACACATTCCGTACTATACGATAGAGCACATGCTTTGCCAGACGATGATCGGGCGGGAGTGCAGGATGTAAAAACTCCCCTGCTCTGGTCATCCCCAGCCGTTTCATCAAACTCTCAGACGGCGTATTCAGCACTGATGTAAAAGAGACCACCTCACGCAGCGCCAGCGTTTCAAAGCCAAACTCCAGCGCCGCCGCAGCCGCCTCGTGCGCCAGCCCCTGATGCCAGAAGGCTTTCGCCAGACGCCAGCCAATTTCGGTACAAGGCGAAAAGGCAAAACGATCGGGCTGAGGATGCAAACCAACGCAGCCGACAAACTCACCGCTCTCTTTTGCCTCAACGGCCCAAAAACCCCAGCCACGCTCGTCAATGCCCTCGCGGAATCGCCCGGCGAGAGTATCGCTCTCTTCGCGCGTTAAGGGCGCGGGGAAAAATCGCATCACCTCGGGATCGCCGTTCAGCGTCGCGAAAGGGGCCAGATCGGCGGGCGTCCACTGGCGGAGGAGCAGTCGGGGCGTCTCAATCTTCTCAGGCACGGATATCATCGTATTCCCGCGTCTTATCAAACTCGTGTTTGGCGAACGGACAGAGCGGGATAACCTTGCGATTTTCCGCCCGCATCTTTTCAACGACTTTCGCCACCAGCTGTTTGCCCACGCCCTGCCCTTTCAGGCTGGCGTCGACATCCGTGTGCTCAATGATGCTCAGGTGCTCTCCCGTCGGGACAAACACAATTTCGGCGACCTGATTACCCTGCGCATCGTTGACGTAAAACTTGTTATGGCCTTCCAGAATATTCATGGTTCCTCGCTTATTTCTGGCGGTACTTCAGCGCACCGCTCGGGCAGGTATCGATCACGCTCTTGACCGTTTCAACGTCCACTTCATCCGGGATGATCCACGGCTTACGTTTCAGATTAAACAGCTTGCTGCTGCCGCGCACGCAGTTTCCCGAGTGCTGGCACATTCCCGTATTGAAGTAGACATCAATTTTCTCACCGGTATACGCCCGGTATCCCGCTTCCAGTAAATCCTTATCCACGACAGTCTCTCCGTTATTGTTATAGGTTCGGGATAAGCATAGCGCCGATAAAGACGAATGTATTGGGTGACAGTCTCATTGAGTTTCTACCTGGTAGCCGAATCACCTGTCGTTAAGCCATTCCCGCATCCGCTTTTTTTAGGTTAGCTGGATTAAACTTATTATCAAATTATCCCCACGCTTTATTTCGAGGCAAGAATACTCAATAGCATCCCATTTTATATTTATAACGGTTTTTGCATCATGAATGATTCGCGCGTTATCTATTCATGATAAATATTAATTAATGAAAAACTATTGTAAAACACAAACTTAACCCTCTCACTTTATTTACCCTTATGCTATAGCGATGTCAACTCGCTTTATGTCTTTTATCGGGCCATTCATGCCCTTCCCGTACTTTATGCGACCCAATTTATTTCTTGAACTTTTTAAGCCACTACTATAATTGTAGCTTTTAAAAGTTTTCACCAAAAAGTAAATAGTATTTACCCCGTTCCATTATGATATTTACGAAATAAGAGGATAAGATTCACCCTGTAAATTTCACTGTTATGCACTCTGTCTCGAATATATAGTACCCAGCGTCAAAAAGGCGTAACTGGATAATTTCTGGCAAAAGACTCTTACTTCAAAGTAACTCGACAGAAACATAGCAATGGATGGAATGAAAAATGACGTTTAAACTTTTGATGCAGCAAACCGGACAACATGCGCATGAAATAGCCCTGTCGCAAAATAACAACACCACGTTCGTATCCGCCATGCCGGGGTCACGTTTTTCTATTGAAAAACAGGCAGGTGATATTCAGAACATGACGCGAAACGGGGAGCAGTTAGTGATCAACAGTGCCGATGGAAAATCCGTTGTGATTGACCATTTCTTTGGCCCTGCAAATAAAGATATGAAATCCCTGACCATGAATGACGTTGGCACCGGACATAAAGAATATGTTCTGGGTGATGAACATATTTATGCCAACGGTCAGCCCGTTGTTTCTTATCCTCCGGAACAATTACGGCAAATGGTATCCGGCCAGGAATATTATTCCCACCAGGCAGGTGAAGCAGCTGCCGCAGGAACGGGTGAACAGGAGAGTAAATCGGAAGTCGATCCGCTGTGGGTGGCGCTGGGTCTGGGTGGCGTCGCTCTGATTGCCGGGACCATCGCCCTGCTGGCGAATAACGATGACGACGATGATGACCACCACAGCGACAGCAATGGTGGCGGCGGTGACGACGATAACGGCGGCGACACGCCGGTTCCACCCGATCCTGATGCCAACAAAGGCTACGCCCATGCGGTAACGATGGATGTCTCCAACGGCTCCTCGCTGCATGGCACCACGGACACCCCCAACGCCAAAATCATGATCGACACCAACGGTGACGGGAAACCCGATTACACCGCCACCAGCGATGCGAAAGGCAGCTGGAGCGTGCCGTCGTGCGAGCCGCATCTGGCGGATAACCAGAGCGTCACCGCCTGGGTCGTCGACGAAAACGGTGCTAAAAACCAGACCTCCATTACCGTCGATTTCCACGCGCCGGACGTGGTATCGCTGGATGTGACCACCGACCTGACGGCGTTGTCTGGCGTTACGGAAGCGAATGCGATTGTCAGTCTTGATGTGGATGGCGACGGCAAAGCCGACTACTCCATCAAAGCCGACGCCGAGGGGAAGTACAGCTTTGCTCTGGTCGATCAGGTCCTGATTCCGGGCACCTCGGTGCTGACCATCACCGACACCGCCGGGAACAGCACCACGGTACACCTGCCGCTGAACGCCGCGCCAACCATTCTCGGCATCAGCGATACGCCTGACGGCACCATTGAGATGACCAACAGCACGCTCAGCACCTCCCCGACGGTGCACGGGATGGGCGAGCCTGGCAGCGAAATTGACGTCGTGGACAGCAACGGCAACGTCGTCGCCACCACCCAGGTCGGCGCCGACGGCCAGTGGCAGATCACCCTCGATAATTTAGCGCAGGGCAGCAACACCTTCTCCGCCGTTACCCACGCGAGCGCCGAAGCGACGTCCTCATGCGATAACCAGACCTCTGCGATCACCGTTAACTACATCAGCGGTCAGGGCAATCTGAATGTGATCACCCCGGACGACGTGATCCACACGGTGGAAACCGATAACGGGATCAACACCACGCAGAGCATTACGCGCGCCATGCCTGGCGGCGGATATTTGATTGCCTGGGCCCAGCCGGAAAGCGCGGGCTCCGAATATTACGATATCAAAATCAATATCTACGATGATAAAGGCCAGGTGGTGAACACCCTGACAGTCGGTCAGGAAAACACCATGGACGGCTACACGACGACAGACGGCTTGCAGGGGCTGAACAACTTTGACGTGTCCGTCTCCCCTGTCGACGGCTCCATCACCGTGTTCTACGCGGAAGGCACGCCGGGCGATCTGGGCTACACCGGCACCACAGCCGTTTACGAGCGTTTCACCGCCGACGGCACGCCGATCACCGATGGTCCGCAGACCGTCGTGGCTACGGAAGATCAAGGCGGCCTGAACGGTCTGCTGGATTCGATTCTCGGCCAGCACATTGCCGATGCGATCAACGGCGCCGTGGATGTCGTCTGGAACGCCATCGATAAAGTGATCCAGCCGATCGGCGAGATTTTTGGCGTCGATATTGATGGGCTGGAAAAAACGCTGGTCGATGGCCTGAGCGATCGTCTCGCCAGCCTGCTCTACGGTTCGGGTACTTTTGGCGCGAACATTATCCAGATGGATGATGGCAGCGTGGTCTTTGTCGGCTCGCGTTATTCCGAAGGGCTGGATAGCGGCACCCTGATCGATCGTCTCGATATCAGCGGCTTTATCCACGATTTCTGCGATGACCTGGGGATGAGCAGCATCGGCGACTTCCTGTGCAAAGTGCTGGTTGAACCTATCGAGAACGTGGTCGACAGCATTCTTGAATGGGTAGATATCAGCACCGGCAGCGCCGGTAGCCTGGTCTGGGGCGTGGAATTTGCCCCGGACGAAAATGGCAACCTGGTGCAAACCACGGACTTCCAGTACGACCAGGTACGCAATATTGTCTCTGGCCTGGATGAAAACGGCTTTATCTCCGGAAGCGATCATAACGGCACGATCAACCAGATTGCCCAGTGGATTTTTGGCACCAACGGGGACTCCGTCGGCGCAAGCATCGGTCTGGACGGCACCCAGTGCGGGGAGAATACCTACGCGGTGATCTGGCAGTCGATGGGCAAAAACGCCGAGATGTCAGACACCACCACGCCGGAAATCAAAATCACCCTGGTGGACGCGACGACAGGCAAGCACATCACCAGTGACGTGGTGCTGTCGCATTCCGGTCTTGATCCCAAAATCGTGACGCTCGACGACGGCTCGCTGGTGGCGACTTACGTCAGCCTTAACCCACAGGATCACGGCGATATTTACGCCCAGCATCTTAGCGTCTCTAACGGACAGTTTATCGCGCTCGGCAACCCGCAGTGCGTGAACACCGTCACCGAGGGCACCCAGGGTCTGATCGACGGCACCTTTAAAGAGGCCTACGACGTCAGTGCGCTTGATAACGGCGGCTTTATCGTCACCTGGACCTCAACCGCCGCCGACGGCAAAGAGCATCTGGAAGCGCAGCTGTTCGATATGGACTGCGTGAAAGTGGGCTCGGAAATGCAGATTGATTCCGGCCACGGAAACGCCATCAACGACTCCAGCGTCACGGCTCTCGATGACGGCGGCTACGTGGTGAACTGGAGCGAAAGCAACCTGACCGACAACACCAGCACGGTGATGTACGCAATCTATAACGACGATGGCTCTTTACGCACCTCCGGGGCAGAGAGCGCCACGCCGGACAACGGTTCGGAATATCATCTGGCACCAGAGACCACGACCTTCACCGGCAGCGATGGCTCAGACGTTATTGACGCCCATCTGGCCTCCGCGACCGTCAACGGCGGCAACGGTGACGACCGCATTATGGTCGACAGCAACACCATTGCTCACGTCGACGGCGGCGCAGGCAACGATACGGTCGTTATCGCCAACGACGGCAACGTGAACAGCGACGCGCTGGCGAAATTCAGCCATATCGAAACCATTGATTTGAATGCCAGCAACGGGGCAAACACCTTAACGCTCTCCATCGACGACGTGCTTAAAACCACCTCGGGCGGCGATAAATTGTTTATTACCGGCGGGGCAAACGACACGGTGGATCTTGACCAGGAGAAGTGGACGATGACCGCCACCGGGTGCAAAGACGGGCAATCTTACAATCTTTACACCTACGACGATGACCACCACACCCAGGTCTGGGTGCAGAACAACATGCAAATTGCGTAATCACGTTATCTGAAGCCTGAGCGTAGAGAAGCGATTTTCTCTACGCTCTCAATCACAGGTCAAAATGGATGTTATTGTCTCGATGGAGTGCCGGGCTGGCGATTGCAGCGCGGGAACTGAGCCTAAACGTTAGCGAAGATAATCTGGTCCACCTGGTTAAGCAGGGCCACGATGACGTTTCGCTTTTTAAAGCGATGGCAGAATATCTGGGGCTACAGTATCAGGAATGTCATCTTAAACTCTCGGCCCTGCCGGGGGAGCTATTTCCGCTCTGCATGCCGTTGCAGAATAATAAAATGGTGGTCGTCCATAGCGTTGAGCAGGATAAAGCGCTGGTCACTTTTGTGGAAACGCCAAAAATAAAAGTCGAGATCGCCCTCGATACTCTCGAACCCCAGCGGGAAGGCAGCGTCTGGATAGTTAAACGCACGCCCTTGTCACAGGGATATAAATTACGCACTGCGGCCTATTCTGATAACCCGCACTGGCTGTGGAAATTAATTCAAAAAGATCTTCGCTTTTATGTGCTGATTACCGTCAGCGCTCTGTTTGGCAATATCTTAACGCTCGGCAGTTCTCTGTTTTCCATGCAGGTTTATGACCGCGTCATTCCTGCGCAATCGTTCTCTACCCTGTGGGTGCTGTTTGGCGGTGTGATCATCGCCCTGCTCTGCGACATGCTGCTGCGGCTGGCGCGCAGCAAACTGGCGGATGCTATCGGCAAACGGGCGGATATCTCCATGTCCTCGCTCTTTTACGCCCGCGCCATGAGCATTAAGAACAGCGCCACGCCGGAATCGACCGGCGGGTTTATTGCCCAGATCCGTGAAATCGAACACGTGCGGGAACTGCTCACCTCGACCACGGTGCTGGCGATTGTCGATATGCCGTTTATCACCCTGTTCCTCGGTCTGATCTGGATGATCGGCGGCTGGCTGGTACTGCCGACACTGCTGGCGATCCCGCTGATTGTGGTGCCCGGCATTATCATTCAGTGGCCGCTGGCCCGCCTGTCCGGGAAAGGCCACGAAGAGAGCGCCCAGCGTAACGCCATGCTGGTGGAGACCATTCAGGGTCTGGAAGATATCAAACTCACCCAGTCCGAAGATCGCTTTATCGGCCTCTGGGAGCACTGCGTCAGCACCGCCTCGCAAATCTCCCTCGAACAGCGCCGCTGGGGACACCGGCTCAGCAACTGGTGCCAGTTCGTGCAGCAAAGCGTCTACTCCTGCGTGATTGCCCTCGGGGTGTATCTGGTGATCGACAATACCATCACCACCGGTACGCTCATCGCCTGCTCGATCCTCTCTTCGCGCACCGTGGGGCCGCTGGGACAAATTGCCGGGGTGCTGACCCGCTGGCAGCAGGCGCGTATCTCCCTGCGCGGGCTGAATGATTTTCTCGAGCGCCCTCTCGAACAGCGCGCCTTCACGGAATCCACCCACCTGCCGACCATCCACGGCAATTATGAACTCGCGAACACGCGTTTTCGCTTCCAGCCCGACACCCAATGGTCGGTGGATATCGAAAAACTCTCCATCAAAGCCGGGGAGAAGATTGCCATTATCGGCAGCATCGGCGCGGGAAAATCGACGCTGCTGCGCGTGTTGTCAGGCATGGCGGATAACGCCGAAGGAGAAATCGCCCTCGACGGCGTGTCGATGAGCAACCTCTCCGTCAACGATCTGCGCAACGGCATGAGCTACCTGCAGCAGGATGCCCAGCTGTTTCGCGGAACGGTGCGGGATAACGTGCTGCTGGGAAATCCGCATGCCAGCGCGGAGGAGATCGTCAAGAGCCTGACGCTCTCAGGCGCGGCCGGGGTGTTACGCAACAATCGCGGGCTGGACCTGCCTATCTCCGAAGGGGGAAAAGGGTTGTCCGGCGGTCAGCGTCAGGCGCTGCTGCTGGCCAGAACACTCATTCAGAACGGCAATGTATTACTGCTGGACGAACCCACGGCGTCGATGGACGAAGTCACCGAAATGCACGTGGTGAATGCCCTGCAAAAACATTGTCAGGCCAAAACTCTGGTGGTGGTGACCCATCGCCACGCGCCGTTAAAACTGGTGGATCGGATTATCGTCATGGACCGCGGAAAAATCGTTGCGGATGGCCCCAAAGAACGGGTGCTCCAGCAGCTGAATTCGAACAAAAGGATTGCCTGATGAGCTTCTCTTCTCAGACCCCGATCAGGGACAGCTATTACGCCCAGATTAAGGGCAGCATCATGGTGATTGCCATTATCGTGCTGACCATCACCGCGCTGCTCATCTGGAGCAAATTCGCGCTGCTCGATGAGGTGACCACCGGACAAGGTAAAGTCATAACCTGGAGCCGCTCGCAGGTGATCCAGTCCCGCGACGGGGGCGTGATCCGCGCCCTGCTGGTGCGTGAGGGCGACCACGTCAACGCCGGGCAGCGCATCGCCGTGCTGGACTCCACGCGCTTTCAGGCCGGTTTTAATGAAATTGGCTCGCGGGTCAAAGCCCTCGCCGTGGCGGTCGCCCGATTACAGGCCGAAATATCCGGCATTGACGGTCAGGCGGTCACGCCCGACTATGTGGATATTCTCAGGAAATATAATGTTGCCGAAAAAGACGCTCACCAATTATCTGATGAGGATATTCTGGCGGCCAACAAAGATATTATTACCCACGAGTCGTCTCTGTATACAATGCGCCACAAAGCGCTGCTCGAATCCATTACGGGCATGGAAAGAAGCCGCCAGCTGGCGCAAAACGAGCTGAATATGACATTACCTCTGGTGGCAAAAGGCGCCGTTTCAGAGGTAGAAGAATTACGCCTGCGTCGTGAAGTTTCCGATCTGGTAAATAAAATTAATGAGACGCGCAACAGCTGGTATGAACAAAGCAAAGCCGAGCTGGTAAAACAAAAAACCGAACTCGACTCGCTTTATTATCAGCTATTACAGCGCGGCGACCAGCTATCGGGAACGACTATTTATTCACCGGTAAAAGGCGTGGTGAAAGATGTACAAATCACCACCGTGGGCGGCGTGCTGGAGCCGGGCGGGAAATTACTTGAGGTGGTGCCGTCCGAAGATCAGTTACTGATTGAGGTGAAAATAAACCCGCGCGATATCGCGTTTATTCATCCGGGTCAGAAAGCGGTGGTGAAAATCAGCGCCTATGAGTCCTCGATTTACGGGACCATGAAAGCCGTCGTGGATCGTATTTCCCCGGACACGCTGGCCGACGAAACCCATCGGGACCAGTTTTATTATCAGATTGACGTTCGCACTGCGCAGTCATCCCTGTTTAGCAAAGACGGAAAGGCCCATGAAATATCGCCCGGCATGATCGCCACGGCCGATATTTCGACGGGGCAAAAAACCGTCTTCGATTATCTGGTAAAACCCTTAAACAAAGCTAAAGAAGCTTTAAGAGAACGCTAATGAAAAAATGGATTGTATCATTATGTGGCCTGTTCTCTGGCATTGCCTCGCAACCGGCTACTGCCGAATCGCTGGTGCAGGCATTGCAGCAAGGGATTTCCCGTTCGCCTTCTTTGCAATATTCCTTAAGCCAGATCTCCGCCAGCGAAAGTTCTGTCAATCAGGCCCGCAGCGGATGGCTGCCAAATATCAGCGTCTCCGCGGGGCAACAGGCGACGGGAGAAACATCTGATACCGGGGATAATCAGTATGCGCTGACGGTCCAGCAAAATTTATTCGATTTTGGCCGCACCGGCGACCGGGTGGATAACGCGAAATACAACAAAGGCTCGCAAATCTGGAAAGCGATTGACGATGCTGAAACCGTCTCCTCAAAGGTGGCGGAGAGTTATTTCAATATCCTGAAGGGCCAGCACCTGCTGCAAAACAATATCGCCGAAATGGTCGAGCATAAAAGGATCCTTGAGCTTGCCGTGGCGCGCGCCGAAGGCGGCGTGGATAACCAGGGCGACGTGCGTCAGGTCGAGGTGAGGATCCGCGGCCTGGAGGCGAGCGCCGAGAGCATTCAGGCTCAGCTGCAGGCAGCGGAAAACGAGTACCAGATTCTGGTCGGCGCGCCGTCCGGCGTGCTGGAAGACACGGATCTGACCTTTCTCGACCGGGAAATCAGCAAAGACCTGCGGGAGCTGATCAGGGTTTCGCCACAGATCCGGGCGCTGCAGATGGAGCAGGCGGCTGTCAGCTCGCAGTATCAGTACGTGCGCAAAAGCTGGCTGCCTCAGCTCTCGGTCTCCCTGTCGCAGGGCAAGACATCCATTTACGGCGCGAATGATACTCAGGTGATGTTCAACGTCACCAGCAACGTGTTCGACGGCGGGAATACCTTCTTCCAGGCGGAAAACGCAGCAAAACAGGTGGAATCTGCGCGCTGGAACGTGCAGAAATCGATGGAAGATAACGCCACCAACGTATCAGAAAGTTTTCAGCAGGCGTTGGGCTATAAACAAGAAGCGGCTATCTACAAGGTGCGAGAAACCCAGTCGAAACAGGTGATGTCTCTGTATAACGATCAGTATCGCGTTAACCGCCGCTCGGTTCTGGATCTGTTAAATGCCGCTCAGGAGTATTACCAGACCATCGACAGCCAGATAAACAGCATGGCGAGTTACCAGATCACGATGCTCAGGGCAGTCGCAAAGCTTGGGAAAATAAACCAGGCCTTTGGCATTCATGTGGCAATAGACAAAGATCAGGATATTGAGTCTGCGCTGAACGATCAGCCTGATATCGTTGACAATCAAGAGACAGACTCGACGATTCCGCAAAACATCGTGGATAGCGCCCCGCCTTCTTTACCTGCGGTAACAGATCAGGTTGATACCTCCGCTGCAATGGAAAGCAGCGGACGTTCTGTTCCCACGACTCCGCCCGTCAGTGCGGTAAAAAATCAATCCGCCGCCTCCGGCGCGATAAAAGATATAGAAGATCCTTTAGCTATGTTGTCCCCCTAATGTAATTCACCATATTTTTATAGCGAGAATGGATAATGGAACTGTCTAAAAAGAAGATCTTTGTGTACTCGTCGAATAATTTTATAACCTTCACTATTAAGGAGATTTTGTCGAAAAATTTTGACTACGAAGCCATTTGTATGCCGTTGCCAAAAGAGAACGTCGCCGACATTCTTCATGACAACGCATGCGAGACGATTATATTTGATTCGTCGTTGCTGTTTGATACGACCTTCAGGAAAGATTTACATTCTCGTACCCATCTGAAAGCGATTATTTTAGTGAATGGCGAAGTGGATTATAGCCTGCGACAAATCATCAGCAGCCACGCGGACGGCATGATTGATTGCACCTTCGATATGGATATTATCGTGCTGATCATTACGGCGGTGATGAAAGGATTCCAGTGTCTGCCAAAATCTCCGCTTAAAGACGTCAATCTGAATTCACAGCTTTCACTTCTGACCCAGCGGGAAAGAGAAGTTCTGCATTTTGTTTCGCAGGGCGTTTCCAATAAGTCTATCGCTGACTTTCTGGGCGTGAGTTACAAAACCGTGTGCGTTCATCGCTATAACATTATGTACAAACTCAAAGTGGATAAACTCTCCGCCGTCTCCAGTATGGACAAATTAAGCAAACCTGCCGCGTAATTGCAGCGGGTTGAGAATCAACCTACGGATTCACTGTTTTATAAAGAAGGAACTATGGGATTATTTCGCCAGGAAGTGACTGAATCCAGAAGACGTCACTGGCTGGGAGAGGTGATTATTGCCTCTCCGCCATCGTTACGCCTGAGCGCGCATATTGCGCTGGGCATTGTCTTTGTGCTGATTTTATTTATCTACTTTTTTTCTTATACCCGAAAGCAGCAGGTTTCCGGGGTATTAATGCCGGATAAAGGGATTATCCGCATCTATAGCCCGCAGGCGGGATCCGTCAAAAACGTCTTCGTTAAAGAAGGGGACAAAGTCACGCTGGGGGAGCCTCTTTTCGTCCTTTCAAGCGACCGCTCCCTTGAGGGAAAAGATGCCACCCAGGAGACCATCAGCGAGCAAATCCGCACCCGGCTGAAACTGTTCAATAACACCCTGCGTGAAGTGGAGGGCAGCTGGATCACCGATAAAACGGCCTCCGAGCGCCAGATCCAGCAGTTGACCGAGCAGGTCAAACTCCAGGAGCAAGAGAGCAATAATCAGCTGATGCTTTCGCAGCTCCTCAATAAACGGGTCGCGCAATATCAGGAGCTGTGGGGGAAAGAGTATGTTTCGCTGGAGCAATTTCAGCGCGTCAAAGAGGAGAGCCTGCGCCAGAACGGCGCGCTTGAGACCAGCCGCAGCGCGCTGATTAATAGCCGCCGTGAATTAATTCAGCGCACCAACGAGCAGCTCCAGCTGGAGAGCAACTATCAGAAACAGCGCAATGACATCGCCAGCAAAATCGCCTCCACCGAGCAAGAGCTGACGGAGAGCGAGTCCAAAAGGGAGATTATTATTCGCGCCACCAAGCCAGGCACAGTCACCGCGCTGACCGCGACCGCCGGGCAATATTTTGATGGCCACGCCCCGCTGTTAAGCATTATCCCGCAGGACTCCCGGCTGCTGGCGTATCTCTACGCGCCGAGCTACGCCGTCGGGTTTATTCGCCCGCACAGCGACGTCTGGCTGCGCTACCCCGCCTGGCCGTGGCAGAAATTCGGTCAATATCATGGCGTGGTGGTGAGCGTCTCAAAAGTCGCGCTGACGCAAAACGAAATGGATCTCTTTGAAAACAAAGAGGCGGGCGCCCCGCTCTATCGCATCGTGGTCCAGCCGGACGCGCATTACGTCAATGTCTACGGTCAGAAAATGGAGCTGCAGGCCGGCATGCAGCTCGAAGCCGACGTGGTGCGTGAAAACCGACGCTTATATGAATGGATATTTGAACCGTTGCTCAAAATGGCACCGTCAGAGTTAGTGAGTCAGGGGAAAGGGAATGCTCAGTAAATTACAGGCCATCAACTTTGGCTTTCGCAGCAAAGCACTGCCCATGGTGCTGCAAACCGAGGCCGCAGAATGTGGCCTCGCGTGCCTGTGCATGGTGTCGGCGTGGCATAACAACGTGCTGGATCTGCGCCAGATGCGCCGCGAGCATGGCGTCTCGCAAAAAGGGTTAACGCTCAATCAGCTGGTGAATGTGGCGCGCGACCACCAGCTTGCCAGCCGCTCGCTGCGCCTGGATATGGCCGAGCTGAGCCAGCTCCGGCTGCCCTGCGTATTGCACTGGGACATGGTGCATTTTGTTGTCCTGAAAGAGGTGGGAAGCAAACACTGCGTGATCCACGATCCGGCTATCGGCCCTCGCGTGGTCTCCCTGGCGGACGTGTCGGCCTCTTTTACCGGCGTGGCGCTGGAGCTGTGGCCGGACAAAAATTTCACCCACACCGCGCCGCCGCTGAAAGTGAAGTTTGGTCAGCTGATTGGCCGCATCGTCGGGCTGAAATCCAGCGCGGCTTACGTCATCGCGCTGGGGCTTGCCATTGAGTTTATTACCCTGCTGCTGCCACTCTTTTCCCAGTGGACGATTGATGATGCGATCGTCTCAAGCGATCGCCATCTGCTGCTGGTCCTGATGCTGGGATACGCCCTGACGCTGCTGATCAAACAGGTGATGTCGATGATCCGCGCGTGGGTGATGATCTACATCACCACCTCAATCCGCGTGCAGTGGCAGGGCAGCGTGTTTCACCATCTGTTGAGACTCCCGGTCGCCTTTTTCGAGCGGCGGCATCTGGGGGATCTGGTCTCGCGCTTTGGCGCGGTGGAAGCCATCCAGGGAACCCTCTCCTCCTCGTTCCTGGTCGCCGTGCTCGACGGCCTGCTCAGTATTATCACTCTGGTGATGATGCTGCTTTACAGCCCCATGCTGACGCTAATCCCCTTGCTGGTGATCGGTGCCTATTTGCTGGGTCGTCTGATCTGGTATCGGCCGCTGCGCAATGCGTCTCAGGAGCAAATTATCCACGCCGCGAAGCAGAACTCGCACTTTCTGGAAACCCTGCGGGGCGTCAAAACGCTCAAGCTGTATCAGAAAACGACCCTGCGTTCTGACGAATGGTTAACCCTGCTGGTCAATCAGCTCAACGCGGGCGTAAGAACCCAGAAACTGCAGATTTACTATCAGCAGCTGAACAGCATTCTTTTCTCACTCGATAATCTGCTGGTGCTGGGCATTGGCGCGTCGATGGTGATCGACCAGGTCTTCACCGTCGGTTTGCTGATGGCGTTTATCTCCTACAAGGGCCAGTTTCTCGAGCGCGTGCGCAATCTGATCGACAACGCCTTTGCCCTGCGCATGCTCTCGATTCAGACAGAGCGGCTGGCGGATATCGTGCTCAGCGACCCGGAAGAGAGCGAAATCAGCCACGTCGGGCTGCCGATGGATCGTAGCGCCCCGTCGCTGACCTTTAGCGCCCTCTCCTTCCAGTACGCCCCGCAGGAGCCGCTGGTGCTGGATGAGGTCTCATTCACGGTGGCAGCCGGAGAGTGCGTGGCGATCATGGGGACATCGGGCTGCGGGAAAACCACGCTCGGACAGCTTGCCCTCGGCTGCCTTCAGCCTACGCAGGGCGAGATCCTGATCGACGGCGTGCCGCTGCCCAAGTTTGGCGTGGAATCCCTGCGCAGTATCAGCGCCGCGGTGCTGCAGGACGACGTTCTGTTTGCGGGCACCATCATCGACAACATCACCTTTGGCGATGCCAATGACGACATGGCCTTTGCCGTCCAGTGCGCGGAAATGGCGGCCATTCATCATGACATCATGGCGATGCCGATGAAGTACAACACCCTGGTGGGCGACATGGGCGCCGCGCTTTCCGGCGGGCAAAAACAGCGCCTGTTTTTAGCCCGCGCCTTATATCGCAGGCCCGCGTTTTTACTGCTCGATGAAGCGACCAGCCATCTCGACCTGTTCCTGGAGAAAAAGGTCAACGACGCCCTGCGCCAGCTGCGCATTACCCGGCTGATGATTGCGCACCGACCGCAGACGCTGATGATGGCCGACCGGGTCATCGTCATGGAGGGTGGCCGCGTGGCGGGCGACAAAACCCCGGCAGACATTTTCAACCCGACGCAGGGAGAACGCCCATGATGCGCCTGTTTTCACTCGTGGCGCTGATGCTGGCTGGCGTCATCAGCGCGTTCGCCATCGCAGAGGATAACCTGCAGCAGCTTCTGGACAGCGGCGAGCAAAGACCCACCGCGACGAATGCCCAGACCACCTCGCCGGAAACCCTGGCGCTGCTGGATAAGCTCCAGCTGGAAAGTACCGATCGCGCAGCGCCGGTCGCCAAAGAGATCGCCATGCCCTCTCCCGTCAAAGCCCCGGAGTGGCTGCTGAACGAGGAGAATGATATCGAAGAGGCCTGCAACATCACCTCGACGACCAGCGTGAAGCATTTTGCCCAGGCCCTGACGCTGGCCCTGTGTCAGGACCCCGGCATGCGCAGCCTGGCGCTGAACATGCGCCACTATCTGTATGATTACAAAATGAGTCAGGCGAGCTGGATGCCGGACATCAACGCCATTTTCAGCTCCGCCAGCGAAAGCGACAGCTACGCTTTCCAGCATTCGGGCAGCCAAAAGCAGACCGACCGGACGATGAACTCCGGGGTGGAGCTGAACTGGCTGCTGTTTGATTTCGGCAAACGCGAAGCGCTGATTAGCCAAAAGCAGGATCTGTGGCTGAGCAATCGCTACCAGGCGCTGTCGGGCCTGCAGGATTTTGTCATCTCTTTTGCGCAGACTTATTACCAGGTACTGGCGAAGCGCACCATCCTCTCTGCCGCGAAGCAGAACGAGATGATTGCGCGCAAAACCTGGGACACCACGCAGAACAAATACCGCTCCGGCGTGGGCGTGCTGGCGGATGCATTGCAGGCGGAAAACGTGTTGCTCTCTGCCACCCAGGACCGGGTGCAGAGTGAGGGGGATTACCAGCAGTCCATTGGTCAGCTCGCCAGCGCGTTAAACTTCCCCGTCGACAGCCAGATCCACCCGGAAGATAACCTCGAGGTGCCGTCGGACACGCAGATGATGGCCCTGAAGCCGCTGCTGGACGAAGCGGTAAAACAGCACCCGATGATCCTCGCCGCCAGGAAAAACATCGAAGCCGCGGACGAACAGCTGAATCAGGCGCAGCGGGATTTTCTGCCGTCCATCTCGCTACAGGCCGGTGTTAACCGGGAAGTGTCGTCTCTGGACCAGAACCGTTACGAGCCGCTCAACCGAACCGACTCGATGTTTGTCGGCCTGAACGTCTCGGTTCCGCTGTTCTCGGGTTTTCGCCGCTATAATCAGCTGCAGGACGCCCACGTTCAGCAGGCGTTATCCCAAGAGGATTATCAGCGTGTAGTGAATGATGTCGGGCTGAAAACCTGGAACGCCTGGCAAAAACTGAATACCACTAACCACAACCTGCGGTTGATTTCCCAGCGCCTGAAAACGGCGCGCAGGGCTTATGATATTGCCAACGGGCGTTATTTAACCGGCGTGGGATCGATTATTGAACTTCTGAATACCCAGCAGCAATTATCGACGACCGAAATCGACGAAGCGAATATTCGGATCGCCTGGTATCTCCAGCGACTTTCGCTTTTATCGGCTGTGGGTAAATTAACTTTATATTAATAACTTACGCGCTAAATTAAACGCAATGAAATATTCAGCTATGCGCCCCGAAATAATAAATACCTGTGAATTTGCCTATACAATATTTTTGATTTATCGATAATTGCTCCTGTCATTCAAATACACGAATGACAGGTATTTACTGGCAATGGATATTATAAGGACATTAAAGAAATGCGTGAATTGAATCAAGCTGAAGTCGAAATGGTAAACGGTGCGTGGGCATCTTCTCTTGGCGATGCGATTGAAGGCGCTGTATATGGCGCAGGTGCAGGTTTTTGTACCGGTCTGGCATTAGGTGGCATCAACACCAAATCCGATGGTCTGGGCTTTGGCGTGATCGCTCAGGGCGTTGGCGCGGTGGTCGGTAGCGTGGTCGGCACCGTTGTCGGTGGCGTGGGCGGCTTCCTGTATGGCAAAGACGATATCACCACTTTCGTTGACGGTTACACCGATCAGATTGGTGGCTAAGACCGTCTGACAGAATGGCGATTCTGGCCGCCATTCTGCGGGTGATGCTTAGGGAGGTGGCTTAATCAGCCACCTCCTTTTGTGTAGCACCCATAAAAAAGGGTCTCTGACCGAATAACCGAATCAGAGACCCTTTATTTTGTATACTAAACATAATGACGTTTGACCTCTTAATACCTTACCTTATTCGTTATCTTCCAGACCCTCGACTTTTATCAGTACTTTGTC
Source organism: Lelliottia sp. EB106-05-01-XG201 (assembly GCF_058791735.1). Lineage (NCBI taxonomy): Bacteria > Pseudomonadati > Pseudomonadota > Gammaproteobacteria > Enterobacterales > Enterobacteriaceae > Lelliottia > Lelliottia sp. EB106-05-01-XG201. The sequence continues at coordinate 912,232 of NZ_JBYTDV010000001.1, read as the reverse complement.
ATCCAGCACTATTTTCCCCTGGGCCTTCAGCTCTGCGACAATTTTCATGACGTAGCTACGCGACAATAAGGTTCGGTCAAGAATATAGTTCGTCAGCCCCACCTTCCTGCGTACTTCAATGGGCTCATCCATTAACGCATAAATCTGTTTGCAGATAATACTGAGCCCAGAACGGGCGGTCAGTTTGACATTGTGATCATTTAAACGGTAAGCGATATACCCTATCAGGGTGGCTAAATGCTGCCACAAATTATTGTCACTAATGATCTGTCGCGCAGCGCTGGCGTCCAACTTCATTGCGATACAATCGGTTTCAGGACGCCAGTAATATTCTTCATTCAGTGGAAACAGAATACTGGTGAGCCCCACAATCATCGGCGCTCGCGAGGTCGTGAGCACCAGATTATCCCGGTTTCGGCAAATTAACCCACGCCCTTCAAATACCAGATAGCAGACGGGTTTCCCGGACTGAACGAGCATTAATTTTTTATTTTTCGTACAGTCAAAGAAAGTCGCAAACGGCGCCAAAGCTTCCATGACCACCTGGTAATCATGTACAGGTTTTTTAATTAACTCAAATTTAGAAGAAACATTAGATTTATCGCACATAGTCAACTCATTTATATAAGTTTTTAAGAGAGAGTGCGTAAATTAAGGAGCGTTACGCATACTTATTATAATTGAATTCCCCCATAAAACGAATATGGATCAAATTTTGTTTTAAGAACAAAACCAGTACAGTGGCATGATCAATTATAGGTCAGTGTCAGCGTCGCTGTTGCATTCGCATTTCCGGCAGTCACGGTTGCAGCCGTTTTATAATAGACGGCGCTAAAGATGAGCTCTTCATGTGTCAGCGTACCACCACTGACATATTCGCTTCCGCTTCGGGTTGAACTGACAACGGCAACGTTTTTATTTAAAGGCAAACCGTCGCTTCCGCTATCATAGATGCGGGTTTTCAGTCCCAACTGCACGCCAATGCCGGACGCCACATCGCTATTACCGGCGCCGCTCAACGCCATCACCGTATGGTTGGCATTGTCACCTGAGGCCTCCACGGCGGTGACTGAAAGGGACACATTCGTGCCCATCTCACACGAGAGATCCACCCCCTGGTCCGGCGCAGAGCCCGCCTTTGTTTGTCCGTCAAATTCCGTTACGTTTAAGGTATTAAAATTAAAGCTAATTTGCGACGTATCAGTATTACAGCCAATGGCTTTTAACACCACCTGCGTATTCTGTAACACGATATTCGACGCAATATCACCATCTGCACTGTGACTGGCGCTTTCACGGAATTCAACCTGTGCCAGCGTGCCGGTGACCTGCAGCGTTCCAGGGGTGATAGGCCCACCGGTGGCGACAAGTTCAACCAAATACTGAGAGTTACGCAACGTGTGATCATCTTTTGTGCCGCTGCCGGAGTGCCAGTTGTTATCCACCACCGTCGCACCGTCATTAGGCCCCGCCTGGTTCATCGTCGTGACACGCACACCCAGGCCATTGATATTGGTTGGCATAATTTGTGTTCCCGCCGCGGCATCCACCTGAGGCGAGCCGAGATAAAAAAAGCCGACGACATAGGATCTGCCGCATCCCTGGATAGTCAGCTGATCGTTGGATCCCTGAGACCAACCTGTAGTCGCAATCACCGTACCGGCAGTGTAATTATCATTCGTGATGACAATACTCTGCGGAAGACTCGCGTACGATGTTGAAATATCTTTATCATCGAAGAGGCCGCCCCCGCGCTTGCAGGCGGCGTGGCCGACCGTTGAGAAAAACAGCGCCAACGTCAGCACCAGAAATAATTTTATGTTCATAAATAAACGATTCTTCATAAGAGGGGAAGCAGATTTAACTTAAGCCGTCAGAAATACAGTTTTGTTAAACACTACAGTTATGCGTTACTGATACGTAAAATTTACCGTTACCGCGGATTTAAAATCACCGGCCGTCGGAGTACCGTGAGGAGAATACATTCTGGCACCCATGGAAAATATTCCTGCATGGGTATCCGTCTGCACCGGGAATGAATATTCCACACCATTTGCCAGATTGACCAGCGCCTTTCCATCCAGATTAAAAAGCTGCAAGCCGATATCCGTCGCACCGCCAGAGGCTTCATTGGCATATATCGCGCTCGAAAAAGCCGGGTCGGCGGTATAAGGTGAACCGGTAAAACTCACCGTGGCCTGGGAGACCTGCGGTGAGCACTGGGAAAGTTTTAGCAGCACGACCATGGTGCCGCTATTCCCGCCCGCCACGGAAAGATCCTGACGCGATATCTGGCCAAGATCCACATTCTGAGGAATATCGACCTGGCAGGATGCCGCGATTATCTTTCCTGTTACCTGTATCTGGATGGTATCCGTAGAGCCATAGGCAAATAACGAGCCAGACATTAAAATGGCGAACCAGACAAGGCTAAAAATAGACGTCCACCCAGGATTATTAATGACATTTTTCATGCAGGATAGTGACTCCGGATACTGTTTTCTGTTTCGGCAAGGTGTAATTAACTACACACTGATTTTGGTTTCCCTCTCCCCAGCGCGCCAATACTGTGCCTTGTTCTGCCATGCCGGTTAAATAGACCAGCCCGCCGTCCCCGACAATCCCGTTGTGGGGATCGTTAATGCCCTGACTATTATCCGGCTGGCTCACCGTTGCGCCAAAAGGCACCGGCTGATTGTTCTCTTTTAACAACGTGAGTAATACACGATTGCCCAGGCTGGTGTTATATCCCGCCTCAACCACCGCGCCGCGCGTTGGGATTACGCTCTTACTGGTCTCTTGTAATTCAACGTCATCACTTTCAAGATTTTCTGTATCCAGAGAAACGACATTTTTATGGTACGGGTTGGCGTAAGTCACGACGGCAAAGCCCTGTTTGTCGGTCTTGACGCCCGTCTGGCTGGAGACAGGTACATCCGCCGCGCCATGCGTATTCACCAGCACCACGGTATCGTTAAAGGGCTGGGAAAGGGTCACGCCCTGTTTGTGGACTAACACCCCGCCCTGAATACCGTAGTTCACGCGCTGGGAATTATTGTCATAAGAATATCCGCCATTCACCTGAGCATAGCGGCCTTTATAACCTGCGAAGGCGTTGCCATTGGTTTGATGCTCCGCATCGGAATAGCCCTCCTGGACGCTCCAGTTCAGGGAGCGGTCATCCAGCGAGGTGCCAGAGGCATTCACGTTATAGGTGGTTGGCCCACCTTTAGCGCTGTTCATGCTGTAGCTGACGCTTGCTCCCGGCAGATATTTATCCAGCGGCACGCTGATATTAAACGACAGCTGCTGGTCGTTTTTATCATTAAGGCTTTGACCTTCCTGGCTGGATTGCTGGTTTAAATTATAAATATAGTTAAACCCGTAGCTGATCCCATTCCAGTTATTGTTGTAACTGAGACTCAGGGACGAGGTTCTGCTGTTATCCCAATAGTTTTCATTAATATAACTGACCGAGACGGATCCATAGACAATATCCTGCGACAATGACAGTTCAGTACGGTTGCGGCGACGATCGCTCATCGATTCACTATTATAAGAATCCAGGGTATCGCTCAGAGAATAATACCCTTTGGTGGAATAGCGATAACCCGCCACGGTCAGATTGGTGCCGGTATCCAAAAAGTTTTTGCTGTATCGCAGGCGCAGCGACTGGCCGTTCTGGTCTGTCAGCGTCTGCGCGCCGGTCGACGCCTCGGTGCTGCGCACTCTGGCCCAGGCCTGAGTGATATCCGTCGAGATAGCGCCGATATCGCCGAGGTTGATGCCAAGCCCCATTGAGGCCGCAGAATACCCGACATTGGCCTCCTGCAGCCCGCCATAGACCGTGAAACCATGCGGCAGGCCATATACCGCGGTCACCTGGCTAAAGTTCGCCTCTTTGCTGCCGTCGGTTCGGGTTTTGCCCCCGGTCACGCTGTACTCGAAGCTGCCTTCGCGGTGCAACACCGGCAACGACGCGTAGGGAACCACCATAGTCTGAACGCTGCCGTCGGACTCTTTGACGGTCACTTCCATATCCCCACCGCCGCCGGTCGGATACATGTCATCTATGACAAATGCCCCCGGCGCGACGTTGGTTTTATAGATACTGTGGCCATTCTGAGAAACGGTCACTTCAGCGTTGGTGCGGGCAATACCATGGATCACCGGCGCGTAGCCCTTCAGGCTGTCCGGCGTCATGTTCTCGTCAGACGCCAGCTGCGCGCCGCGAAATGCGATGCTGTCGAAGACATCGCTCTGGGTATTGCTGTCCCCCACCGTCAGCTGGCTTTGCAGCGCCTTAATATCGCGGGAAACGTAGTTGTAAACGGAGTCCCACTGGTTCTGGCCCTGATTGTCATGATTCCACGTCGAGTAATTACGAATTCGCCACGGCCCAATATTCAGGCCGGGACGAAAGTTCCCGTACTGACTATTAACCGTTTGTTGTCCGGCTATGCGTGGCATCGTCGTTGACCCGTTCAGGTTATAATTCAATAAAAAGGCATTAATGCCTTCGTCCCATTTTTCAGGCGGAATATAGTCGCGCGCGCGATTAAGTAATGCAGATTGCGGAATGCTTAAATTTAATCTCTGGACGTTAAATTTAAACTCAGCGGCAGCATCACGAATGGCAAGAAGATTGACGCACTGACTTCCTTCTATCGACAGTTCCGGATAGTTGTCGGTATTGACTCCCCAGCTTTTAAGCTGTTCAAGAGACAAGCACGGCATAAGCGCGTCGGCAGCATTAGGGTCATGACTATGATCAAATACAATCTCCAGGGAATCTACCTGTTGATTATTGACGAACACATCAACGCGATATTTCCCGGGTGCCTGTTTGCCATTTTCGAATGCCGATAAATCCGCCGTGGCTAACACGGAATCGGTCATCTCCAGCAAGGCGGGGTTAAAATATTCCCGGGACAAGGCGTATCCGCTATAAATCAGAACCAGCGGTACCATCCATGGTACGGAATGAAAAAAACGCGTGCGACTGTGGATCGTGTAGAAATTAAATCGATGATTGATGCTCATCCCCGGCCATTCCAAAGTCGTTATAAATTCTCCAGGTTAATTTCCCGTCCCCGATACCAACAGGTAAAACAAAGCTGGCATCAGAATTTGGACCCACCCAGGTCGCGCTCTCCACACTTTTTCCGTTGATCTTCACGGTGGCAAAATTCATGTAATAGGGCGTGGGGTTATTCACCACCACCTTATTACCCGCCATGTGCCAGCTCAATTTTTGCGTCTGCTGTTCGGGATAGGTTCCCGCCAGTTTCGCCGGGCGATAAATTAATTTAATCCGTGAGTTAACGGCGATCTGAATGCTGTTGCTGGCGGCGTTTTCGTTCGCGGCAGCAATACCTTTCACGTTCAGCCAGTACATGCTTTCGTGGTCTTCCGGCATCGGTAAACCCGAGCGCGCAATGCGCAGGACATTTTTATCCCCGGCATCGAGGCGGAATAAAGGCGGCGTAATAATCAGCGCATCTTTCGCGGGCGTGGCGGCGTCTGCGGGGGTGATCCAGGACTGCACCAGGTTCGCGACTTTATCTTTATTTTCGACGGACAAAGAGGTTTCTTTCTTCGTCCCGTCAAATACAACGCGCGTTCCACCCACGGTGACGCTGGCCATCGCGTGCGTGACAGAGAGTGTCGCAAGCAGTATTGCAACAGAGGTATTCACTATTTTCATTCGGGAATTCACAAAGTTGAAGGAGTGCCAGAGGGCTCTGGCACTCAACGGCATTATTCGTAGCTAACGGTGTAGGTCACAGCGGAAGAAACATCCCCTTTGGTTGGGGCTGCTGCGCTGGCGACCAGGCTTGCGGTGTAATCAAGGTCTACCGCGCCACCGGTAGGTGGTAACGTAATCGCGGTGTTGCCGTCGTTATTAATGATGGCGGTGTTTTTGGCGTCTTTAATCAAAATAGCGACGTTGGTCGCCGCGTTGGCACCCGACAGATCGTTTTTAAAATAGGTATCGTCGCCGTCAGTGGTGCCGCTGAATTTAATATAGGCTTTAGTCGGTACGCCTGCGGCTGCTACCGGGCATGAACCCAGAGAGATATTAAAGCTCTTAGGTGCGCCGGTTTGCCCTTTTGCCGCGATATCTGCAGCAGAGGTTTCGCCCAGATCCAGAGTCGCCACGCCGCCATTCACGCTAATGGTACAGGCGGAATCAATGACTTTTCCGGTAAAGGTAATTTTATTGTCAGCATGAGCAGCTAAAGAGGTTGCCAGGGATAAAGCACAGACGAATACCGCTTTATTGAATTTAGAATTCATTGAAATACGACTCCAGATATAAATTTATTTGGCTGGTAATATAAATGGGAGATTTACTTCCCGCTGAAGTTACTTTACCAAAGTCTCTGAGCCATTCAGAAGCAGCATATCCTCCTATAAAAGACATGCAGTTACAAATGAGTCCATTTTTGGACAAAATATTGCTAACTTAATGAATTTAAAGCAGTAAGAAAATCATAAGACATGAGCGCCCCTGTAGTTTACACCATTAAAAAAAAGTAAATATCATGGTTTGATATTAAATTATTTATATCGCTCTTTTCCTGGACGATAAAAGAGTTATAAAAAACAGGTTTTGATGTAATACTATGGGCACTTAATGAGAATAGATAATACGAGATAAAAGAGGAGGTTTATATGCGGAATTTTACCATCAATGATTCGCTGACATTTGATCGATGCGGTGAGGTGGTGATCTTAAATAATTATTCCGAATATAAAAACTGGTATCTGTCACGCTATGACCTGAGCATGTTTGCGCCAGATGAAATCGCTGCCCTGCTTGAGGATGAACAACCCGACAGCTACCCCTGCATTCCCTACATAACCGAGAACTACGACAGCATTTGTTATTTCTGTCTGGATCTCATCAAGTTACTGAGCGTCGCAGTCCACTAAATCAGATTGTTTCACAGGAAAGAGACAAGGAAGTCAGATGTTACCAGAGGTAAAGATGGAGCGGGCGAAGGGAATCGAACCCTCGTATAGAGCTTGGGAAGCTCTCGTTCTACCATTGAACTACGCCCGCTTTGAGGTGCGTAAAGCATTATAGACCTTACGCCTGTCTGCACAAGCCTCATCGCTGCTAACCGGTGATTAATTAACCATTTAGCACTTCGTTTTGCTGCCTTGCTTCGGAAGATAACGCTGTGGATCGATTGCCGTTGCCCGGTAACGGATCTGGAAATGCAGCGCAACAGAGCTCGCCCCCGTACTCCCCATCGTCGCAATCTTCTGTCCGGCCTTCACATTTTGCCCGTTATTCACCAGCAGCGTGTCGTTATGCGCATACGCGGTGATGTAATCTTCCCCGTGCTTAATCATGATCAGGTTGCCATAGCCGCGCAGCTGATCGCCGACGTAGACCACCTTCCCTGCACCCGACGCATACACCGGTGTCCCGCGCGCATTCGCGATATCAATCCCTTTATTGCCGCCCTCGGAGGTGGAATACGGCGCGATCACTTTCCCGCTGGCAGGCCACACCCAGCAGCGCTGTCCTACAGGTGGCCAGGAGGATTGCGGCACGGCGTACGATGGCGTCACTTTGGCCGTTTTGCCTTTGGATGAGGATTTTTTGCCTGACGAGCTGCTGCCGTTAACCTTGAGCTTTTGCCCGATCTCAATGGTGTACGGCGGCGAGATGCCGTTCATGCTGGCCAGATCGCGCACGCTGGTGCCGGTCATGCGGGAAATTTTGGAGAGCGTATCCCCGCGCTGAACGGTATAGACCGAGCCGCTGTAGCTTCCGTCAGAGCCTGATTTACTGCCCGAGCACCCTGCCAACATTAACGTCAGCATCAGGCAGATCAGGGCAATCAGGGGATTTCTTGTCAGGCTTCCTGCAAACAAAGCGGCTCCTCGGTCAGCGTAAATGGCGTCCTATGATAGCAGCCTGAATTCTGTTGCCAATCTTTGCTGCAAGATGCTTTCCGCCACCGGGAGCCAACCCGTCCGCGAAAGAGTGCGATATAATGTCAGCATCCCGTCGTTCGGGTACTGGAGTCGGAATGAGCATACAAGAACACGTCATTTTGGTTAATGACCAGGGAGAGGTCATCGGCACGCAGGAAAAGTACGCCGCCCACACATCGCATACCCCACTGCATCTGGCGTTCTCTACATGGTTGTTTAACGACCAGGGAGAATGCCTCGTCACCCGCCGCGCACTGAGCAAAAAAGCCTGGCCCGGCGTCTGGACGAATTCCGTCTGTGGGCACCCACAAACCGGCGAAAGTACCGAGCACGCGCTGATTCGCCGCTGCCGCTACGAAATTGGTGCCGAAATCGCCCACCTGACGCCCGTCGCAGTCGATTTCCGCTACTGCGAAACAGACCCTTCCGGGATCGTCGAAAACGAAATCTGCCCGGTGTTTGCGGCAAAGCTCGTCGGCACGCTCACGCTCAATCCTCATGAAGTGATGGCGGTACAGTGGGTTGAACTGGAATCCCTGCTGTGCGCAATCAACGCAACGCCCTGGGCGTTCAGCCCGTGGATGGTGTCGCAGGTGGCTATCGCCCACGAGAAGCTCAGGCAGTTCGCCGCCGACTTGCAGCCATAAAAAAAGCCCCGACGCGATAAACGCCGGGGCTTTTTGCCACTCAGTGACTTATTTAACCGGACGCATCGCCGGGAACAGGATCACGTCGCGGATGGTGTGGCTGTTGGTGAACAGCATCACCATACGGTCGATACCAATGCCCAGACCTGCGGTCGGTGGCAGGCCGTGTTCCAGTGCGGTGACGTAGTCTTCGTCGAAGAACATTGCTTCATCGTCACCCGCTTCTTTCGCGTTAACCTGATCCTGGAAGCGCTGCGCCTGATCCTGCGCATCGTTCAGCTCGCTAAAGCCGTTACCGATTTCGCGACCACCGATGAAGAATTCAAAGCGGTCGGTGATTTCCGGGTTTTCGTCATTACGACGCGCCAGCGGAGACACTTCTGCCGGGTATTCGGTGATGAAGGTTGGCTGAATCAGGTGCGCCTCGGCCACTTCTTCGAAGATCTCGGTCACGATACGGCCCAGACCCCAGCTCTTCTCAACTTTGATGCCAATGCTGGTCGCGATGGCTTTCGCCGAATCGAAGTTATCCAGGTCAGCCATGTTGGTCTCTGGACGGTACTTCTTGATTGCTTCGCGCATGGTCAGTTTGACGAATGGCTTACCAAAGTCGAACACCTCTTCGCCGTAAGGCACTTCAGTGGTGCCGAGAATATCCTGCGCCAGGGTACGGAACAGAGACTCGGTCAGTTCGATCAGGTCTTTGTAATCTGCATACGCCATATAGAGTTCCATCATGGTGAACTCTGGGTTATGTCGTACGGAGATGCCTTCGTTACGGAAGTTACGGTTGATTTCGAACACGCGCTCAAAACCGCCAACCACCAGACGCTTCAGGTACAGTTCCGGCGCGATACGCAGGTACATGTCCAGATCCAGCGCGTTGTGATGGGTGATAAACGGACGGGCTGACGCGCCGCCTGGGATCACCTGCATCATTGGCGTTTCGACTTCCATAAAATCACGGCCAACCATGAACTGACGGATACCCGCCATAATCTGGGAACGGATTTTGAACGTTTTGCGGGATTCATCGTTAGAGATGAGATCCAGGTAGCGCTGACGATAGCGCGCTTCCTGATCCTGCAGGCCGTGGAATTTATCCGGCAGCGGACGCAGTGCTTTCGTCAGCAGACGCAGTTCGGTGCAGTGGATGGACAGCTCGCCGGTCTTGGTCTTGAACAGCTTGCCTTTCGCGCCCAGGATATCGCCCAGGTCCCACTTCTTGAACTGCTCGTTGTAGATGCCTTCTGGCAGATCGTCACGGGAAACGTACAGCTGAATACGGCCACCGACGTCCTGTAACGTCACGAAAGACGCTTTACCCATCACGCGACGGGTCATCATGCGGCCTGCAACGGACACTTCAACGTTCAGCGCTTCCAGCTCTTCGTTTTCTTTCGCGTCGAAGTCTGCGTGCAGCTGGTCTGAGGTATGATCGCGACGGAAATCGTTCGGGAATGGGATACCCTGCTCACGCAGTGCAGCCAGCTTTTCGCGACGGGTTTTCAGTTCGTTATTAAGATCGACTACCGCGTCAGTGCCCTGTGCTTGTTGTTCAGACATGTTGGTTCCTCATAACCCTGCTTTCAAACTTGCTTCGATAAATTGGTCCAGGCTGCCGTCCAGCACCGCCTGCGTGTTACGGGTTTCAACCCCGGTACGCAAGTCTTTGATACGGGAGTCATCAAGGACGTAAGAACGAATCTGGCTGCCCCAGCCGATGTCAGATTTGTTATCTTCCATCACCTGTTTCTCAGCATTCTTCTTCTGCATTTCCAGTTCATAAAGCTTCGCTTTCATCTGCTTCATGGCCTGGTCTTTGTTCTTATGCTGCGAACGGTCGTTCTGGCACTGCGTCACCGTGTTGGTCGGAAGGTGGGTAATACGCACCGCCGATTCCGTACGGTTAACGTGCTGACCACCCGCACCGGATGCGCGGTAAACGTCGATACGCAGATCCGCCGGATTGATTTCGATATCGATATCTTCATCCACTTCCGGATAGACAAACGCAGAGCTAAAGGAGGTGTGACGACGGCCGCCGGAGTCGAACGGGCTCTTACGCACCAGGCGGTGAACGCCCGTTTCGGTACGCAGCCAGCCGTAGGCGTAATCACCAATGATCTTGATGGTGATGGATTTAAGACCCGCCACTTCACCTTCGGACTCTTCGATGATTTCAGTTTTGAAGCCGCGCGCTTCTGCCCAACGCAGGTACATACGCGCCAGCATGCTCGCCCAGTCCTGTGCTTCTGTCCCGCCAGAACCGGCCTGGATATCGAGATAGCAGTCAGCGCTGTCGTACTCGCCAGAGAACATACGGCGGAATTCGAGCTGCGCCAGTTTCTCTTCCAGCACGTCGAGTTCAGCGATGGTTTCGTTAAAGGTCTCTTCGTCGTCGGCTTCGACGGCGAGTTCCAGCAGACCGGAAACATCTTCCAGCCCCTGTGTCATTTGATCCAGCGTTTCAACGATGGCTTCGAGGGAGGAACGCTCTTTACCCAGCGCCTGTGCGCGTTCAGGTTGGTTCCAGACGTCGGGCTGTTCCAGCTCGGCGTTTACTTCTTCAAGACGCTCTTTCTTGGCATCGTAGTCAAAGATACCCCCGAAGAACGCTAGAACGTTCCGTGAGGTCTTGAATGCGGTTTTTTACCGGATTAATTTCAAACATGGTCTGTTTTCTTTATTGGACTAGTCAAAATGCGGTGATAAGAGCGGGATTGTACCGAATCCACGCTCTTTTTTATAGAGAATAGTGCCGCTAAATTGGCCAGATATGATCGATGATAATCTGCAAACTGCGATTACCGCGAAACTCGTTAATATCGAGTTTGTAAGCCAGTTCGACTTCGCGCACGCCGTTATCGGGCCAGACGGCGGTATCGACGTTAAAGGCGATGCCATCCAGCAGCGGGCCACCGTTCACCGGCTCGACCATCACTTTGAGATGGCGTTCGCCCACCAGACGCTGTTGCAGCAGGCGAAAACGCCCGTCGAACAGCGGCTCAGGGAACATCTGCCCCCACGGACCGGCGTCGCGCAGCATCTGCGCCACTTCCATGGTCATCTCCGCGCCGGACAGCGCACCGTCAGAGACCACTTCGCCCTGCAGCAAAGCCGGGTCCAGCCAGTCGGTGACCAGCTCGCCGAAGAGCCGCTGGAATTCGTCGAACTTCGCCTCTTCCAGGGATAACCCTGCCGCCATTGCATGGCCGCCGAATTTGATCATCAGCCCAGGATGGAGCGTATCCAGGCGCTCCAGCGCATCGCGCATGTGCAGCCCCTGAATGGAACGGCCCGAGCCTTTCAGCGTGCCGTCGCCAGCAGGCGCAAAGGCGATCACCGGACGGTGGAAACGCTCTTTGATGCGCGAGGCCAAAATTCCGACCACGCCCTGGTGCCACTCCGGGTGATACATCGCGAGTCCACCGGGCAGCGTGTCGGTGCTGCGCTCGAGTTTTTCGCACAGGGTCAGGGCTTCGGCCTGCATCCCCTGCTCGATCTCTTTGCGCGTCTGGTTCAGCGCGTCGAGTTCATTGGCTAATACGCGGGCTTCGCCGATGTTGTCGCAGAGCAGCAGCGCCACGCCAACGGACATATCATCCAGTCGCCCCGCCGCATTCAGACGCGGCCCGAGGGCAAACCCGAGATCGCTTGCCGCCAGCTTCAGCGGATCGCGATTGGAAATTTCGAGCAGGGCTTTAATCCCCGGACGACATTTCCCCGCCCGGATGCGGCCCAGCCCCTGCCAGGTCAGAATACGGTTGTTGGTATCGAGCGGCACCACGTCCGCCACCGTGCCGAGGGCGACTAAATCGAGATACTCGGCCAGATTAGGGATCGCAATGCCGCGCGCCTCAAACCAGCCTTTATCCCGCAGCAATGCGCGCAGGGCCAGCATCAGGTAAAACGCCACGCCCACGCCCGCCAGCGATTTCGACGGGAAGTCGCAGTCGCGCAGGTTTGGGTTAATGATAGCTTCGGCAGCCGGGAGGGTTTCCCCCGGCAGGTGGTGATCGGTGACCACGACCGGGATCCCCAGATCGTGCGCGCGATCGACGCCGGCATGGGAGGAGATCCCGTTATCAACGGTCAGGATCATCTGCGCCCCGCGAGCGTGAGCCTGATCGACCACTTCCGGGCTGAGGCCGTAACCGTCTTCAAAACGGTTCGGCACCAGATAGGTGACGTTATCGCAGCCCAGCGCGCGCAGGCTGAGGACGCTCAGAGCGGTGCTGGTCGCGCCATCGGCATCGAAATCGCCAACCACGACAATCCGCGTCCCTTCGCGCAGGGCGTCATAAAGGATCTCTGTCGCTTTTTCGATGCCGCTGAGCTGCTGCCAGGGCAGCATCCCTTTGACACTGCGCTCCAGTTCCGTGGCCGCGCGAACGCCGCGCCCGGCGTATAAACGGCGCAGGAGCGGTGAGAGATCGGCGGGTAACTCAATACTTTCATCCACCTCACGGCGGCGCAATTTTGTTTGGGCTTTCACGCGAATTATTTACCGCCAGTCTGTTTCTGGTGCGCGTCGAGGAACTCTTTCATCTCTTTCGGCCCCTGGTAACCCGGCACGACGTAGCCGTTGCTCAGCACGATGGCCGGGGTTCCGGTCACGCCAAACTGCACGCCCAGCGCGTAGTGGTTGGCGATGTCGATATCACAGGAGGCTGGGGTAACACCCTTGCCGTTCATCGCGTCATCAAAGGCTTTGTTACGGTCTTTCGCACACCAGATGGCTTTCATGTCCTGCTCTGGCTGGCTCTGCACGCCTGCGCGCGGGAACGCCAGATAACGCACGGTGATGCCCAGCGCGTTGTAGTCTTTCATCTCTTCATGCAGCTTGTGGCAGTAGCCGCAGGTGATATCGGTGAACACGGTAATCACGTGTTTTTCCTGCGCGGCTTTGTAGACGATCATCTCTTTTTCCAGCGCGTTCAGATTTTTCATCAGCAGCTGGTTGGTGACGTTCACCGGCTGCGCGCCGCTGACGTCGTACAGTGGACCCTGGATGAAGTGCTTGCCGTCTTCGGTCACGTATAGCACGCCGCTGCTGGTCAGTACGGTTTTCATTCCGGCCACCGGCGCAGGCTGGATTTCGCTGCTGGTCACGCCGAGTTTCGCCAGTGACTGTTTGATCGCTGCGTCATCAGCATGGGCAAAACCGGTAAAAGAGGCGGCCAGCAGGGAGAACAGCACTAAAGATTTTTTCATTTTCAATCCTATCACTATGGGTCGGCACTCACGCTCGTGGGTGGTGCTGTTGGTGTAGCTGCCGCAGGCGTTCTGTTGCTACATGCGTGTAGATCTGCGTCGTGGAAAGATCGCTGTGCCCGAGCAGCATCTGCACCACGCGTAAATCCGCGCCATGGTTTAGCAAATGCGTCGCAAAGGCGTGACGCAGAACGTGCGGCGAAAGTTTTTCACTGTCGATGCCCGCCAGTGTGGCGTAATGTTTAATGCGATACCAGAAGGTTTGACGCGTCATCTGCTGCGCGCGCTGGCTCGGGAACAGCACATCAATCGACACACCGTTCAGCAGCCACGGACGCCCGTGCTCCAGGTAGTTTTCCACCCAGTAGACCGCCTCTTCGCCGAGGGGCACCAGCCGCTCTTTGTTCCCTTTACCAATCACCCGCACCACGCCCTGGCGCAGGCTTATATCGCTCATCGTCAAACCGACCAGCTCCGAGACGCGCAGCCCGGTGGCATACAACACCTCAAGCATGGCTTTATCGCGTAACTCCAGCGGCAGGTCAACCGCCGGGGACTGCAACAGGCGATCGACCTGCGCTTCGCTAAGATCTTTCGGCAAACGCTGCGGCAGCTTAGGCGACGCCAGCAGCGCGCTCGGGTCGTCGGCTCGCAGCTTTTCGCGATACATATGCTGGAATAGCCGCCGCATCGCACTCAGCAACCGCGCGGAGCTGGTGGCTTTGTAGCCGCCGTCCATGCGTTCAGCCAGCAGCGCCTGCAGATCGTCGCTTTGTGCCTGCTCAAGAGACAAGTTGCGATGCGCCAGCCACTCCACCAGCATGGTCAAATCGCGGCGATAAGCGCTGAGCGTATTCTCCGCCAGATTCTTTTCCAGCCAGAGCGCATCGAGAAATTGTTCGATGAGGGCAAGATCCTTTTCCACGTCTGCTCCTGTGATTCTGCCATCGGCCATTATGACGTAATGGTACAGGTTTCTGGTACACTACGCCTAAAGTCAAAGCAAGTATTGAGAAGTTTACGCGATGAATATTGGTCTGTTTTATGGTTCCAGCACCTGCTACACCGAGATGGCCGCGGAGAAAATTCGCGACATTATTGGCCCGGAACTGGTGACTCTGCACAATCTGAAAGACGACGCGCCCACCGAGATGGAGCAGTACGACGTTCTGATTCTTGGCATTCCGACCTGGGATTTTGGTGAATTACAGGAAGACTGGGAAGCCATCTGGGATCAGCTGGACTCGCTTAATCTTGAAGGCAAAATCATTGCGCTGTACGGCATGGGCGACCAGCTGGGCTATGGCGAATGGTTCCTCGACGCGCTCGGTATGCTGCACGATAAACTCGCCCCGAAAGGCGTGACTTTTATCGGCTACTGGCCAACGGAAGGCTACGAGTTTACAAGCCAAAAACCGATCATCGCGGATGGCCAGCTGTTTGTCGGACTGGCGCTGGATGAAACCAACCAGTACGACTTAAGCGATGAGCGTCTGCAAAACTGGTGCGAGCAAATTCTGGGCGAAATGGCCGAGAAGTTTAGCTAGTTCCCTGGCATTACGGCGTCGGCTGCTGCTGCAAAACCATCCGACGCAAATCTCGCCACTCGCTGGCATCCATACTGTCTGCTGACAGCCACAGATGCTGGCAACGCGCCCCTTCCTCTTTGCGCAGACGGAACATCATCCCGGAGTTCAACATCCAGGGCGTGCCGACGATCTCCCACTCTTTGCCCTGCCAGCGCAGGCGCGAATCCATCAGCAGTTTGATCTCACCCTGACGGGAATTGATACGCCGCTGGCTGCGGACGCTATCGAACACCACCAGCGACAGTAACAGCATCCAGAGCGGCGTATAGCTGAGCGGCCACGGCATCAGCAGAATAAAGGCTGCGACAACGCCGTGGAGTAAAAGGGACATCCACTGTGAGCGCCAGGAGACGCGCAGATCAGATTGCCACAGGACCACGTTCCCGATTCCGTGTTTGAATTAATTGCACCATCCGCTGCAACTCGGTGTCGGCGGGTTTGCCATGATTCATCAGCCAGTTGAATAAATCAGGATCGTCACTCTCCAGCAGGCGGATAAACAGGCGTTTATCATCATCGCTTAAGCTGTCGTACTCATACTCGAAGAAGGGCATGACGGAAATATCAAGTTCACGCATGCCGCGACGGCACGCCCAGTGAATACGGGCCTTGTTGTTAATGTCCATGTCGATTTCCTGCTTAACGTTTCTTCTACCTCTAAGAGGGACGATTTCTAGTGTAACGTGTTTTTTGCTGTTTCATTACTGGAATATCGCTAACTGGAAGCACGCTTCCAGAAAAAAACCTGCAATGTAAGCGGATTACTCTGTTCTGCGTGGTGCTACGCAGAACGGCGATAAGGCACAATTGGGCTGCTGAAAGCGCTTGCAATGACTACAGTCTCTTTTACCATTAGGCATTACCGAAGCGTTATGCAATTCAGGACATCATTATGGCTTTTACTCCATTTCCTCCTCGCCAGCCCGTCGCCTCCGCGCGTCTGCCGCTGACGCTGATCTCTCTTGATGACTGGGCGCTGGCGACCCTCACCGGCGCGGATGCCGAGAAGTATCTGCAGGGCCAGGTGACCGCCGACGTGGGCCAGATGACTGAGCACCAGCATCTGCTGGCGGCGCATTGCGATCCTAAAGGGAAGATGTGGAGCAATCTGCGTCTGTTCCGCCGTCAGGACGGGTTCGCCCTGATTGAACGCCGCAGCCTGCGCGACGCTCAGTTGACTGAACTGAAGAAGTACGCCGTGTTTTCTAAGGTCACTATCGCCGCGGATGACGAACACGTTCTGCTGGGTGTGGCCGGTTTCCAGGCGCGAGCCGCGCTGAACAATCTTTTCAGCGAACTGCCGGATGCCGAGAAACAGCTGGTCAGCGAAGGCGCGACTTCGATTCTATGGTTTGAACATCCTGCCGAGCGTTTCCTGCTGGTAACCGATGCGGCGACCGCTGAACGCGTGACCGAAGCCCTGCGCGGCGAAGCGCAGTTGAACAACAGTCAGCAGTGGTTGGCTCTCAACATTGAAGCCGGATTAGCGGTTATCGATGCGGCCAACAGCGCGCAGTTTATCCCGCAGGCGACAAACCTGCAGGCGCTGGGCGGCATCAGCTTTAAGAAAGGCTGCTACACCGGTCAGGAGATGGTGGCGCGGGCGAAATTCCGTGGGGCCAACAAACGCGCCCTGTGGTATCTGGCAGGCCATGCCAGCCGCGTACCGGAAGCCGGTGAAGATCTCGAACTGAAGATGGGCGACAACTGGCGTCGTACCGGCACCGTTTTAGCTGCCGTTCAGCTGGACGACGGTCGTCTGCTGGTGCAGGTAGTGATGAACAACGATATGGAGCCGGACAGCGTGTTCCGCGTGCGTGACGATGCCAGCACGTTGAGCATTGAGCCGTTGCCGTATTCGTTAGAAGAGTAGTTTTAGTCGGTGGGAATCGCCGGGTGGCGGAAGGTAAAAGCAAAACGGTAACCCTTGGGTTACCGTTTTTAGTTTTTGCGCCCTCTCCCCGTGGGAGAGGGTTGGGGTGAGGGCATCAGGCCGCACCCGCTATCAAACCTGCCCAACGTACAAATAAATCGCCAGGAAATGGCACACGCTGCCGCCTAATACAAAGCCGTGCCAGATGGCATGGTTATACGGAATGCGTTTGCAGACGTAAAAAATCACGCCAAGGGAATAGACAATCCCGCCCACCGCCAGCAGCGTCACGCCGCCCGCCGCCAGTTTCACCGCCAGCTGATAGACCACAATCAGCGACAGCCAGCCCATCGTCAGATAGGTCACAAGCGACAGCACCTTAAAGCGATGCGCGATGGTGAGCTTGAACAAGATCCCGAGCAGCGCCAGGCTCCAGATGACAATCATCAGCCCGCGCGACAGGGGGGAGTTTAATCCCACCAGTAAAAACGGCGTGTAAGTCCCGGCAATCAGCAGATAGATAGCGCAGTGGTCGAATTTCTTCAGCCATCGTTTTGCCCGCTGATGCGGAATGGCGTGGTACAGGGTGGAGGCGAGGAACAGCAGGATCATACTCCCGCCGTACAGGCTGTAACTGGTAATCGCCATCGCATTCGCGTTGGTGTCTATCGCCTGAACCAGCAGCAACACCAGGCCCACGATGCCAAAAACAAGGCCGATACCGTGGCTGATACTGTTGGCTACTTCCTCGGCCAGTGAATATCCCTGCGCAGTAAATGGTTTGCTAACCATAGGAGGACTCCGGGAGAACGTAAGATCATGATGTATCACCTGACTATGCTAACTGAGAATGATTCCAGTGAACACCTGTTAGCTAAAATAAATCTCACTTCAGGATTAGTCCTTATAAATCATAATTTTGAATTCAATTTTCAACTAACAGATGTTAGTCCGAAATAAGGCATTTAAAATCAATCACATAAAATTGCGACTGATTCGGGTAGATCTCCGCAATCACCTCTTTGAGCGCTGCAAGGGTCATATTCTCCTGCTGGGCGTGCTTTTCCGTCAGGGTGTCCAGGGTCACCGTCGAGGTTCCCACCACTTCGATGGTGCAAAAATACGCATCGTCCTCAAAGCGCCCGACGCGCAAAATATCGCCGGTTTTAAAATACGCTTCGGATTCATCACGGATGGTAATAGTTTTACGCCCGGCCAGAATGTCGTCCTGAAAGCGCTGAAAAAAAGTGATGTCGTTAGGCTGCATGTTATTATTCCCTGTAGATGAAGTCTGATGAGTGAGTTTAGCCCCTGTGAGCATGTTCTCCCATTCCGCCATTGCCAGTCTCAACAATCTCGAGATGATGGTCTACAACTATGTCATTAAAAACCGTGACAAAGTGACCTATATGACCATCCGCGAACTGGCGGATGCGGCGGGGGTATCCACCACCACAGTGCTGCGCTTCTGTCGCAAGCTGAACTGCGATGGCTATTCCGAATTCCGGGTGCGCTTTAAATTATATCTGGAACAAAACGAACCCCAGCAGGCGAATTTCGGTACCAGTGAAATTATTAGCTTTTTCAAAAGCGTCAACAATGAAGAGTTTGATACGTTATTAGAGCTGGCGGTTGATATTATATTATCGTCTGAGCGTATTATTTTTGTCGGCGCGGGTACCTCCGGATCGCTGGCAAAATATGGCGCGCGATTCTTCTCAAATATTGGAAAATTCAGTAACCATATCGACGATCCTTATTTCCCGGTGACCAACGATATGGCGAAAAATGCGCTGGCGATCGTGCTCTCCGTTTCGGGCGAGACGGAAGAGATCCTGCGCTTCGCCAGCCAGTTCAGCCTGCATCACTGCAAGGTGCTCTCTATCACCAGCCACGAGCACTCCCGCCTGGCGAAACTGGCGGACTTTAATCTCTCCTGGCATGTGCCGCAAACCCGTATCGCGGGCGTCTATGATATTACGACACAGATTCCGGTTATTTATATTCTCGAATCCATCGGCCGGAAACTGGCGAAGAAACTGGCGGAATAAAACGCCCTGTTTTTTTGATGTAACATATTACATTACCGGCTAATTGTTATATCGTGACATTTAATTCTGCTTTGCTAGACTCGAAAACAATAGATCCTAAGACGAGATTAGCAAACATGAAAAAACTTACCTTACCGAAAGATTTTTTATGGGGCGGCGCGGTGGCGGCGCACCAGGTTGAAGGCGGCTGGAATAAAGGCGGCAAAGGCCCAAGCATTTGTGACGTCCTGACCGGCGGCGCGCACGGCGTTCCGCGTGAAATCACCCAGGAAGTGGTGCCGGGCAAATACTATCCCAACCACGAAGCCATCGACTTCCACGGCCATTACAAAGAAGACATCAAGCTGTTCGCCGAGATGGGCTTCAAATGTTTCCGCACCTCTATCGCCTGGACGCGCATCTTCCCGAAAGGCGACGAAACTCAGCCGAATGAAGAAGGGCTGAAATTCTACGACGACATGTTCGATGAGCTGCTGAAGTACAACATCGAGCCGGTGATCACCCTCTCCCACTTCGAAATGCCGCTGCACCTGGTGCAGGAGTACGGCGGCTGGACCAACCGTAAAGTGGTGGACTTCTTTGTCCGTTTCTCAGAAGTGGTCTTCGAGCGTTACAAGAGCAAGGTCAAATACTGGATGACCTTCAACGAAATCAACAACCAGCGTAACTGGCGCGCCCCGCTGTTCGGGTATTGCTGCTCCGGCGTGGTCTATACCGAGCATGAAAATCCGGAAGAGACCATGTACCAGGTGCTACACCACCAGTTCGTCGCCAGCGCCCTGGCGGTGAAGGCCGCGCGTCGCATCAACCCGGAAATGAAAGTCGGCTGCATGCTGGCGATGGTCGCGCTCTATCCGTTCTCCTGTAAGCCAGAAGACGTGATGTTTGCCCAGGAATCCATGCGTGAGCGTTATGTCTTTACCGATGTTCAGCTGCGCGGCTACTACCCAAGCTACGTCCTGAACGAGTGGGAGCGCCGTGGCTTTACTATCAACATGGAAGCGGGCGACGAGCAGATTCTGCGTGAAGGCACCTGCGATTACTTAGGTTTCAGCTACTACATGACCAACGCCGTCAAAGCCGAAGGCGGCACCGGTGACGCGATTTCTGGCTTTGAAGGCAGCGTGCCGAACCCGCACGTGAAAGCCTCCGACTGGGGCTGGCAGATTGACCCGGTTGGCCTGCGCTATGCTCTGTGCGAACTGTATGAGCGCTACCAGAAGCCGCTGTTTATCGTGGAAAACGGCTTTGGCGCTTACGATAAAGTCGAAGAAGACGGCAGCATCAACGATGATTACCGTATCGATTATCTGCGTGCCCACGTGGAAGAGATGATGAAAGCGGTCACCTACGATGGTGTGGATCTGATGGGTTACACCCCGTGGGGCTGCATCGACTGCGTCTCGTTTACTACCGGCCAGTACAGCAAACGCTACGGCTTTATTTACGTGAACAAGCACGACGACGGCACGGGCGATATGTCTCGCTCCCGTAAGAAGAGCTTTGAGTGGTACAAAGAAGTGATTGCCAGCAACGGCGAGAATATTTAAACATCATGCCCGGTGGCGCAGCGCCACCGGGCATTAACACTACTTCCCGCCTGCTAACTCAATAAAACTGCCCGTCACATACGAGGCTTTCTCACTCAGCAACCAGACGATCGCCTGCGCGACCTCTTCCGGCTGTCCGCCGCGCTGCATCGGCAACATCGATTTCACCCGGTCCACTCGCCCTGGCTCACCGCCAGACGCATGAATGTCGGTGTAAATCAGCCCAGGACGCACGCCGTTGACCCGTATACCGTACGCCGCGACTTCCAGCGCCAGGCCAGTGGTCAGGGAATCCACCGCCCCTTTCGACGCCGCATAGTCAACGTATTCCCCCGGCGCGCCCAGACGCGACGCCGCCGACGAGACGTTCACAATCGCCCCGCCCTTGCCGTTGTGTTTGAAGGACATACGTTTTACCGCCTCGCGACAGCAGAGGAAATAGCCTGTGACGTTGGTGGCCAGCACGCGGTTGATGCGCTCGGCAGAGAGATTCTCGATGGTGCTCTGCTCAAACAAAATCCCGGCGTTGTTGACCAGTGCCGTCAGCGGCTCGCCTTCGCGGTCGATGCTGTCAAACATCGCCAGCACCTGAGATTCTTCGCTGATATCGGCACGCACGGCGAAGGCTTTGCCGCCCGCCTCCACGATCTGATTGATCACATCCGTTGCGGCCTTGATGTTGTGGTGATAGTTCACCGCCACCGTATAACCTTCACGCGCCAGCTGCAGCGCCGTTGCTTTGCCAATGCCCCGGCTGGCGCCGGTGACCAGTGCGATTGCCATTTACTTTCTCCCAATAAAAAGGCCGGGTAGCGGCTACGCCTTACCCGGCCTACAGTTCAGAGCTTAAGTATTACTGATATTCGCTCATTGGCACGCAAGAACAGAACAAATTACGGTCGCCGTAGACGTCATCGAGACGCTTCACGGTCGGCCAGTACTTGTTCGCCACGCCTGCCGGGAAGACCGCCAGCTCGCGGGTATAGCCGTGGTCCCACTCCGCCACCAGCTCGTTCTGGGTGTGCGGGGCGTTCACCAGCGGGTTATCTTCCAGCGGCCATTCGCCCTGTTTCACGCGGTCGATTTCACCGCGGATCGCCAGCATCGCATCGATAAAGCGGTCCAGCTCGACTTTGCTTTCCGATTCGGTCGGTTCGACCATCAGCGTACCCGCCACCGGGAAGGACATGGTTGGCGCGTGGAATCCGTAGTCGATCAGGCGTTTGGCGATATCCAGCTCGCTGATCCCGGTTTCGTCTTTCAGCGGACGAATATCGAGAATACATTCGTGCGCCACGCGGCCATCACGGCCGGTGTAGAGCACCGGATAGGCGTCTTTCAGGCGAGTCGCGATGTAGTTCGCATTCAGGATCGCCACCTGGCTCGCCTGTTTCAGCCCTTCCGCACCCATCATGCGGATGTACATCCAGCTGATTGGCAGAATAGAGGCGCTGCCGAACGGTGCCGCAGACACTGCGCCCTGACGGGTCAGCATGCCTTCGATCTGCACCACGCTGTGGCCCGGAACAAACGGAGCCAGATGCGCTTTCACGCCGATTGGCCCCATACCCGGGCCGCCACCGCCGTGCGGAATGCAGAAGGTTTTGTGCAGGTTCAGGTGCGAGACGTCCGCGCCGATAAAGCCCGGAGAGGTAATGCCTACCTGGGCGTTCATGTTCGCGCCGTCGAGGTAAACCTGACCGCCGAACTGATGCACCACTTCGCACACTTCGCGGATTGTCTCTTCATAGACGCCGTGTGTGGACGGGTAGGTCACCATGATGCAGGAGAGTTTCTCGCCCGCCTGCTCGGCTTTCGCACGCAGATCGGCGAGGTCAATGTTACCGTTCTTATCGCAGGCCACGACCACCACTTCCATCCCCGCCATCTGCGCAGACGCCGGGTTGGTGCCGTGGGCAGAACTTGGGATCAGGCAGATATCGCGATGCCCTTCGTTGCGGCTTTCGTGATACTGACGAATCGCCAGCAGGCCCGCATATTCCCCCTGCGCGCCAGAGTTCGGCTGCATGCAGAGCGCGTCGTAACCGGTCAGTTTCACCAGCCAGTCGGAGAGCTGACCGATCATCTGATGGTAGCCTTCCGCCTGATCTGCCGGGCAGAACGGGTGAAGTTCAGAGAACTCAGGCCAGGTAATCGGGATCATTTCCGCGGCGGCGTTGAGCTTCATGGTGCAGGAGCCGAGCGGGATCATCGCCTGGTTCAGCGCCAGATCTTTGCGCTCCAGAGAGTGCATGTAACGCATCATCTCGGTTTCGCTGTGATAGCGGTTAAACACCGGATGGGTCAGGATCGCGTCGTCGCGCAGCATGCTTTCCTGAATGGAGCGGCTGTCGTGCGCCACGTCTTTATCCAGCGCATCCACGTCCAGACCGTGGTCATCGCCCAGCAGGACGGTGAACAGCGCCTGAATATCTTCGCGGGAGGTGGTTTCATTCAGGGTGATGCCGACCGCGTTCAGGATATCGCTGCGCAGGTTAATTTCGGCAGCTTCGGCGCGTGCCAGCACGCCCGCTTTATCGGCCACTTCCACACACAGGGTGTCGAAGTAGTGGGCATGACGCAGCTTCAGCCCTTTCTGCTGCAGACCGGCCGCCAGAATATCGGCAAAGCGGTGAATGCGGGAGGCGATACGTTTCAGGCCGACCGGGCCGTGGAACACGGCATACAGGCTGGCGATGTTGGCCAGCAGCACCTGAGAAGTACAGATGTTGGAGTTCGCTTTCTCGCGGCGGATATGCTGCTCGCGAGTCTGCATCGCCATGCGCAGCGCGGTGTTACCGGCGGCATCTTTCGACACGCCGATAATACGGCCAGGCATGGAGCGTTTGAATTCGTCTTTCGCCGCGAAGAAGGCCGCGTGCGGACCGCCGTAGCCCATCGGTACGCCAAAGCGTTGTGCAGAGCCGAAGACAATGTCTGCGCCCTGTTTGCCCGGGGCGGTGAGCAGCACCAGCGCCATGAAATCAGCGGCGACGCTGACCACAATTTTGCGGGATTTCAGCTCTGCGATAAGGCGGGTGTAGTCGTGGACTTCACCGGTGGTGCCGACCTGCTGCAACAGCACGCCGAACACATCCTGATGATCCAGCACTTTTTCAGCGTCGTCGACAATCACGTCAAAGCCGAAGGTTTCCGCGCGAGTACGGACCACGTCCAGCGTCTGCGGATGGATATCAGCAGCGACGAAGAAGCGGTTCGCGTTTTTCAGTTTGCTGACGCGTTTTGCCATCGCCATCGCTTCGGCGGCGGCGGTCGCTTCATCAAGCAGCGAGGCGGAGGCGATATCAAGACCGGTCAGATCCAGCGTCACCTGCTGGAAGTTCAGCAGCGCTTCCAGACGTCCCTGAGAGACTTCTGGCTGATAAGGGGTATAGGCGGTGTACCAGCCTGGATTTTCCAGCATGTTGCGCAGGATCACCGGCGGTAACTGCACAGGGGTGTAGCCCATGCCAATGTAAGACTTAAAGCGCTTGTTGAGGCCGGCAATTGCCTTCAGCTCTGCCAGCGCGGCGTATTCAGTGGTCGCATCACCCACCTGCGGCGGCGTGGCGAGCTGAATGTCTTTGGGCACGATCTGGCCGATCAGTGCGTTTAACGAATCCGCGCCAACTGTCTTCAGCATCTCCTGCTGTTGCTGAGCATCCGGCCCAATGTGACGTTCAATGAAAGCGCCACGGTTTTCAAGCTGGCTTAAAGTCTGTGTCATGAGCGATGGTTCCTGAAACGTGCAGTGAATCGTATTTGTCTCGAACTTTTTTGCCCGGTGGCGCTGGCGCTTACCGGGCCTACGCTGCTCTGTAGGCCGGATAAACGCAGTGCCATCCGGCACAACTTTACTCGTCTTCTAACAGTGCGGCGTACGCAGTCGCATCCAGCAGAGCTTCAACTTCTGCTTCGTCGTTGGCTTTGATTTTGAAGATCCAGCCGCCGGTGTACGGCTCGCTGTTGACCAGCTCCGGGGAGTCGCTCAGGGCGTCGTTGACGGCCACGATTTCGCCGCCCACTGGCGCGTAGATGTCAGACGCGGCTTTCACCGACTCCGCCACGGCGCAGTCGTCGCCCGCGCTAACGGTCGCACCGACGTCCGGCAGGTCTACGAAGACCATGTCACCCAGCAGCTCTTGCGCGTGCTCGGTGATGCCTACCGTGTAAGTGCCGTCGGCTTCTTTGCGCAGCCATTCGTGTTCTTTGCTGTATTTCAGTTCTGCTGGCACATTGCTCATTGGAATTCTCCTGATAAAAATGATTAGGCGACCGGCTTACCGGCGCGAACAAAAATCGGTTTAGTCACGCTGACCGGCATTTCGCGGTTGCGGATCTGCACCACGGCAGTCTCGCCAATCCCGGCCGGGACGCGCGCCAGCGCAATGCTGTAGCCCAGCGTCGGTGAGAAGGTCCCGCTGGTGAGAACGCCTTCGTGAAGATTGCCGCTGGCATCGGTGAAACGCACTGGCAGTTCGTTACGCAGCACGCCTTTCTCTTTCATCACCAGGCCGACCAGCTGCTCGGTGCCTTTCTCGCGCTGCGATTCCAGGGCTTCGCGACCAATGAAATCACGGTCAGCCGGTTCCCATGCGATGGTCCAGCCCATATTGGCCGCCAGCGGAGAGATCCCTTCGTCCATCTCCTGACCGTAGAGGTTCATCCCGGCTTCGAGACGCAGCGTATCGCGCGCGCCCAGACCGGCAGGTTTAACACCGGCTTCGACCAGCGCACGCCAGAAATCGGCCGCTTTCTCGTTCGGCATCGCAATTTCGTAGCCCGCTTCCCCGGTGTAACCGGTGGTCGCAATGAACAGATCGCCTGCCTGCACGCCGAAGAACGGCTTCATGCCTTCCACGGCTTTACGCTGCTCATCGCTGAACAGGGAAGCGGCTTTGGCCTGCGCGTTCGGCCCCTGCACGGCGATCAGGGAAAGATCGTCGCGAACGGTGATATCGATGGCGAATTTGGCGGCGTGTTCGGAAATCCAGGAGAGGTCTTTTTCGCGGGTGGCGGAGTTAACAACGAGGCGGAAGAAATCTTCAGTGAAGTAATAGACGATCAGGTCATCAATCACGCCGCCGGAGGCGTTTAGCATCCCGGTATAGAGCGCTTTGCCTGGCGTCTTGAGTTTGGCGACGTCGTTCGCCAACAGATAACGCAGAAACTCCCGGGTGCGACTGCCGCGCAAATCGACGATGGTCATATGGGAGACATCGAACATCCCGGCATCGGTGCGCACCGCGTGGTGCTCATCGATCTGCGAGCCGTAGTGCAGCGGCATCATCCAGCCATGGAAATCGACCATGCGCGCGCCGCATAAAGTGTGTTGTTCGTACAAAGGAGTCTGTTGAGCCATCTTGTCCTCGTTGAATGATCAGAGCAGGGCAATCTTGCGTTTCGCGCGAAATTTCTCACCACGAAACCCGGCGTCGGCATCACTCCAGGACGTCGACGCAAACGTTCTCTTTTCCCTGAAGTTACCACCGAAACCGGCGATTAACCATAAGGTAAAACGGGTCATCACATTAGCATATGACCAAAAAACGCTGAAAAGCCTACAGAGTTATTCACTGGCAAAATGCGATTTAACCCGCATAAAATTAACTTAAATTTCACAAAATTGAGCACAGGCTGATATTTCCTGCGGAAAAACGCGCCTATTTTCCGTCATGAAAAAAACGCGACATTAGATAATCTAATGCGAAAAGAGGAGTGGAATTAGAATATTTCAAACGAGGGAAACATCCCGGCACAAAGGCCGGGAGAGGAAAGTGTGATGGGGGTCTAATTTAACGTTTTGTGCTTAACGCAGCCACTCGGGGAGATCGTTTAAGCCCATCGCCTGACGCAGAAGTTGCGGTTTAACGCCGGGAAGCGTGTCCGCCAGTTTGAGGCCGACGTCGCGCAGCAGTTTTTTCGCCGGATTGTTACCGGCAAAGAGCTCGCGGAAGCCCTGCATCCCCGCCAGCATCATCGCTGCGCTGTGTTTGCGGCTGCGCTCGTAGCGGCGCAGGTAGAGGTGCTGACCAATATCTTTGCCTTCGCGATGCAGACGACGTAGCTCGTCAATCAGCTCCGCGGCATCCATAAAGCCCAGATTCACGCCCTGCCCGGCCAGCGGATGAATGGTGTGCGCCGCATCGCCGACCAGCGCCATTCGGTGCGAGGCAAACTGACGCGCGTAGCGGCCGGTCAACGGGAAGAGCTGGCGCTCACTTTCAAGCGTGCACAGCCCAAGACGATTATCAAAAGCCATGCACAGCGCCTGATTAAACGCGTCCGGCGTGGCGGCCTCCATCTGCTGCGCTTTCTCCGGCACCAGCGACCAGACGATGGAGCACAGATGCGGATCGCTTAACGGCAGAAACGCCAGAATACCGTCGTTGTGGAAAATCTGACGCGCCACGCCGCCGTGCGGCTCTGCGGTGCGGATCGTCGCCACCAGCGCATGATGACGGTAATCCCAGAAGGTGAGCGGAATATCGGCTTTGTTACGCAGCCAGGAGTTGGCACCATCGGCGCCCACCACCAGCCGGGCGGTCAGCATGTCGCCGTTTTGCAGCGTCAGGAAAGCTTCGTTTTCGCCCCAGGCAATCTGTTGCACCTGGGCGGGAGCCATCAGGGTGACGTCGGAACAGCTCTGCGCTTTGCGCCACAGGGCGTGGTGGATCACCGCATTTTCAACGATGTGGCCCAGATGGCTGTAGCCCATGCTTTCGTCATCAAAAGCAATATGACCGAAGCTGTCTTTGTCCCACACTTCCATGCCGTGATAGCAGCTGGCGCGAAACGACTTGATATCAGACCAGACGCCGAGATGCGTTAACAGCTTTTCGCTGGCGGCGTTAATGGCCGACACGCGCAGCTCTGGCGCTGAGTCCTGCGCAACGGGCTGTGGCGGTTTATTCTCAAGCACCGCCACACGCAGGCCGCTGCCCTGTAAACCGCAGGCCAGCGCCAGCCCCACCATTCCGCCGCCAACAATGGCAACATCAACATTCTGCACTTAGTAACTCCTTAACGAGCGACCCAACCGAGAGTTCGCTGCGCCAGCACGTCGCGTGCCGGAATGAATAGTTCCATCGCCATCAGCCCCGCGTTGCGCCCGGCCACCAGTGGTGCCCAGCGATTCGCGAAAAGATGCACCAGCCCATCGGTCACGCCGATGGTGGCCTCTTTATCTGCCTGACGACGTTTCTGATACTGACAAAGCACGGAATACGCGCCGCAATCTTCGCTGTCCTGCCAGGCCTGCGCCAGCGTCTCGGCCAGGCTCATGACATCGCGCAAACCTAAATTAAATCCTTGCCCGGCAATCGGATGCAGCGTCTGCGCCGCATTCCCGACTAACGCCACGCGATGAGAAACCGACTGCGACGCGGTGGTCAGCGCCAGCGGATACGCCGCGCGTTTTCCGGCGTGGGTGATGCGTCCTAAACGCCAGCCGAAGGCTTTTTGCAGCTCGTCGCAAAAACGCGTATCTGACCAGGCCATGACGTCATCCATCGCGTCTACGGCGTGGCACCAGACCAGCGAACTGCGACCATGAGACATCGGCAACATCGCCAGCGGACCGTGTTCGGTAAAACGTTCAAAGGCGCGGCCCTGATGGGCAACCGCGGTCGAGACGTTGGCAATTACCGCCGCCTGACCGTAAGGCTGCTGCTGCCAGGCGATACCGCACTGGGTCGCCAGCGCGGAACGAGAACCGTCCGCGGCGACCAGCAGTTTGCCCTCCAGCACATCGCCCTTATCCAGCGTCACGCTCACGCCCTCCGCACTGCGGGTGAAACTGGCGACGCGCGCCGGGCAGTGGAGCGTCACGCCGGGCGCGTCCTGCAGTAAGCGGAACAGGCGCTGACCGACGTCGTGCAGTTCGACCACCTGCCCGAGAGCATCAATGTGGTAATCCTGCGCATCGAGGGTGACAAACCCGGCATGGCCGCGATCGCTGACGTGAACGGTGTTAATAGACGTGGCGCACTCAGCAATCGCCTGCCAGATACCCAGCCGCGACAGGTGCTGACAGGTGCCCTGCGCCAGCGCAATCGCGCGGGAGTCAAAGCCTGGATGTTCCGT
Source organism: Lelliottia sp. EB106-05-01-XG201 (assembly GCF_058791735.1). Taxonomy (NCBI): domain Bacteria; kingdom Pseudomonadati; phylum Pseudomonadota; class Gammaproteobacteria; order Enterobacterales; family Enterobacteriaceae; genus Lelliottia; species Lelliottia sp. EB106-05-01-XG201. The sequence continues at coordinate 883,264 of NZ_JBYTDV010000001.1, read as the reverse complement.
TGTCTGTGGCGCGACGGCCTCAACCAGATGAACCGGGAGCTGGCCGCGCGTCAGCTGTGAAATCGCCAGGGCGAGCGTCGCGCCCGCCATGCCGCCGCCAACGATTACCACACTCATGCGCGTGCCGCCGCCATCAGGGCTTCAATCTCATCGGCTTTTTTGACGACAGACGCCGTCAGGTTTTCGTTGCCGTTTTCGGTGATCACAATGTCGTCTTCGATACGAATCCCGATCCCGCGATACTCGGCAGGGACATCCGCGTCCGGCGCGATGTACAGGCCCGGCTCGACGGTTAACACCATGCCCGGCTCAAGCGTGCGGGAACGATCTGTGCCATACACGCCGACATCATGCACATCCAGTCCCAGCCAGTGGCTGAGACCGTGCATAAAGAACGCGCGATGGGCGTTGTCGGCAATCAGCTCTTCCACATCGCCCTTCAGCACGCCGAGTTTCACCAGGCCGTTGACCATGATGCGGATCACCGAGCCGGTCACTTCCTGAATGGAGGTGCCCGGGCGGAACAAGGTCAGCGCGGTTTCCAGAGACTCAAGAACGATGTCGTAAACCGCGCGCTGAGCTGGCGTGAATTTGCCGTTCACCGGGAAAGTGCGGGTGATGTCACCGGCGTAACCGCGATACTCACACCCCGCGTCGATCAGCACCAGATCGCCGTCGCGCAGTTCGCTTTCGTTTTCGGTGTAGTGCAGGATGCAGCCGTTTTCGCCGCCGCCGACAATGGTGTTGTAGGACGGGAAGCGCGCGCCGTGGCGGTTGAACTCATGCAGAATTTCGCCTTCGAGCTGATACTCGAACATCCCCGGACGGCATTTTTCCATCGCACGGGTGTGGGCCAGGGCGCTGATTTCGCCCGCGCGGCGCATCACATCCAGCTCTTCCGGCGATTTAAACAGGCGCATTTCATGCACGATCGGACGCCAGTCGGTGATCGACGCAGGCGCGGAGAGATTCTGACGCGAGCCTTTGCGCAGTTTATCCAGCGCGGCATACACCAGCTCATCGGCGTAGGCGTATTCGCCCTGAGCGTGGTAGATCACGTCCAGACCGTTCAGCAGCTGATAGAGCTGTTCGTTGATTTCGCTAAAGGCCAGCGCGCGTTCGACGCCGAGTTTCTCCGGCGCGGCGTCTTGCCCTAAGCGGCGACCAAACCAGATTTCGGCGGTGAGATCGCGAACGCGGTTAAAGAGAACGCTGTGGTTGTGGGTATCATCGCTTTTGATCAGCACCAGCACCGCTTCGGGCTCGTTAAAGCCGGTGAAGTACCAGAAATCGCTGCTCTGGCGATAGGGATATTCGCTGTCATTGCTGCGCGTGGCTTCCGGTGCGGCAAAAATCAGCGCCGCGCTGCCCGGCTGCATGTTGGCTAACAGCGCCTGACGGCGGCGAAGATACTCCTGCTGAGTCATGACACCCTCCTGTGCGTTCTTTTTTTAATGTAAGGTCGGTTTGCGTACTTCCGGTGCGGTCGGCTGTGAGCGCGTAAAGGTGTCGTGGCACAGCAGCGCCGCTACACGAACGTACTCGATAATCTCTTCGACGGACATTTCCAGCTCTTCCTGGTCTTCGTCTTCGTCGTAGCCCAGCTGCGCGATGTTACGCAGATCGTCGATCGCTTCACCCGCTTCGCCGGTGACTTTGTCGAGCTTCGGCTGCGTGACGCCCAGGCCCAGCAGATAGTGGTTTACCCAGCCCGCCAGGGCATCGGCGCGGTCGAAAACACTGACGTCGTCGCCATCAGGCAGATAAAGCTGAAAAAGGAAGCCGTCGTCCTCCAGAGAGTCGCTGGTCGCGGAGTGCATTTTACGCAGCGCTTCCGCCAGCTCGTGACCAAAGGCCAGACCTTCGTTCGTCAGGTCGTGAAGCAGCGGCTGCCATGAGCTGTCGCTGTTTCCGCCGCACAGCATGCCACTGATCAGACCGTGCATTTCAGCAGGGGTCAAACCCACGCCCTGCTGGTTAAGTAACTGGCTTACTTCGTTGTAACCAGGCATTTCGTTCTGTATAGACATGCGCATTCGTCATCGTTGGAGGAATATTCATGATATGCTACCACTTTGGACCCTGGAGATACCAGAAAAGGGCTTGTATCTTCATATCAGGGTAGCTATAGTGTCGCCCCTTCGCAGCCCCCGGGCCGAGTGCGAAGGTCGCGCAGTCAATCAGCAGGAAGGTGGCATGTCTGCACAACCCGTCGATCTCCAGATTTTTGGCCGTTCGCTGCGAGTGAATTGTCCGCCTGAACAAAGGGATGCTTTGAGTCAGGCTGCGGACGACTTGAATCAGCGGTTGCAAGATCTAAAAGAACGCACTAGAGTCACAAATACTGAGCAGCTGGTTTTCATCGCCGCGTTGAACATCAGCTATGAATTAACTCAGGAAAAAGCGAAGACCCGCGATTACGCGGCGAGCATGGAGCAACGCATTAAAATGCTCCAGCAGACCATTGAACAAGCGTTGCTTGATCAGGGTCGCACTCCCGAAAGGCCAGTGCAAAAGTTTGAATAACACTTCGCAGTTGACTATGGTAGAGTGACTGTGAAGACAAAATTTCTCTGAGATGTTCGCAAGCGGGCCAGTCCCCTGAGCCGATATTTCATACCACAAGAATGTGGCGCTCCATGGTCGGTGAGCATGCTCGGTTCGTCCGAGAAGCCTTAAGACTATGACGACACATTCACCTTGAACCAAGGGTTCAAGGGTTACAGCCTGCGGCGGCATCTCGGAGATTCCCCTTCTTTACTACCTTCAAGCATCATGACTCAATTTCCTGAAGTCCCTGCTTCCCGACAAGCTATCCGTCAGTTAATCCGCAAACACCGTCGAGCGCTTTCGCCCGAACAACAAGCTCATTTTGCCCAGCAAGCTGCCGCGCGCATGATGGCGTATCCGCCCGTTGTGATGGCGCATACAGTCGCCCTGTTTCTGTCGTTTGACGGCGAGCTTGATACTCAACCGCTGATCGAACAACTCTGGCGCGCCGGGAAAAGGGTTTATCTGCCGGTGCTGCATCCGTTCAGTCCGGGCAATCTGCTTTTCTTGCACTACCATCCGCAAAGCGAACTGGTGGTGAACCGTTTGAAAATCACCGAACCGAAACTCGACGTGCGCGATGTGCTGCCGTTGCAGAATTTGAATGTGCTGATTACGCCACTGGTGGCTTTCGATGAGAGCGGTCAGCGTCTGGGCATGGGCGGCGGATTTTACGATCGCACGCTGCAAAACTGGCAGCAGTATGGTTTGCAGCCGGTGGGTTATGCCCATGATTGTCAGGGTGTGAAGGCGCTGCCGGTGGAGAAATGGGATGTTCCGCTGCCTGCGGTGGTGACGCCATCGAAATTGTGGGAGTGGTGAAATAACAAAGCCGGGTGGCGGCTACGCCTTACCCGGCCTACAAAACCACGTTGAACCTATTGAACCCGTAGGTCGGGTAAGCGAAAGCGCCACCCGACACAACAAACCGCAGATTAATACAACAGACGCGCGCGAATCGTGCCTGGAATCGCCTTCATGCTCAGCAGCGCTTTCTCCGCCACTTCATCATCTGCTTCGATATCAATCACCACATAGCCCATCTGCGAGTTAGTTTGCAGGTACTGCGCCGCAATGTTGACGCTCTGCTCGGCGAAGATCTGGTTAATCGCGGTCAGCACGCCAGGACGGTTCTCGTGAATGTGCAGCAAACGGCGCCCGCCATGTAATGGCAGAGACACTTCCGGGAAGTTCACCGCCGACAGCGTAGAGCCGTTATCGGAATACTTGCTCAGTTTGCCCGCGACTTCCAGACCGATGTTTTCTTGCGCTTCCTGAGTCGAACCGCCAATGTGCGGCGTCAGGATCACGTTGTCGAATTCACACAGCGGAGAGGTGAACGGATCGGTGTTGGTCGCCGGTTCCGTCGGGAAGACGTCGATAGCCGCGCCCGCCAGATGCTTACTGCGCAGGGCCTCGCACAGGGCAGGAATATCCACCACTGTACCGCGCGCGGCGTTGATCAGCAGAGAACCCGGCTTCATCAGCGCCAGCTCTTCCGCGCCCATCATGTTTTTGGTGGAGGCGTTTTCCGGCACATGCAGGCTCACCACGTCGCTCATGTTGAGCAGATCGGAAAGATGCTGCACCTGAGTTGCATTACCCAGCGGGAGTTTGTTTTCGATATCGTAGAAGAAGACGTTCATCCCGAGAGATTCCGCCAGAATACCGAGCTGCGTACCGATATGGCCGTAGCCGATGATCCCCAGCTTTTTACCACGCGCTTCAAACGAGCCAGAGGCCAGTTTGTTCCACACGCCACGGTGGGCTTTAGCGTTGGCTTCAGGAATGCCGCGCAGCAGGAGCAGCAACTCGCCAATCACTAACTCCGCCACGGAACGGGTGTTGGAGAAAGGAGCGTTAAAGACCGGCACGCCGCGTTTGGCCGCTGCATTCAGATCCACCTGGTTGGTACCGATACAGAAACAGCCAATCGCCACCAGCTTCTCAGCGCAGGCAATAACCTCTTCAGTCAGATGGGTACGGGATCGCAGGCCGATGAAATGGGCATCACGGATGGATTCTTTCAGCTGCTCAGTATCGAGCGCGCCTTTGTGGAATTCGATGTTGGTGTAACCTGCTGCACGAAGGTTATCCAGTGCTTTCTGATGCACCCCTTCGACGAGCAGAAACTTAATCTTGTCTTTTTCCAGTGATACCTTTGCCATTTACCCGACCCTGTTTTGTCTGAACTGATGTTGTGCTGGATTTAAATCCGCTCCAGCCAACATATCAAAAAAAACTATTGCAGCAATATGAACGTTTGCGTCGGCACTCTGAAGAAAAGTCATCCAGAGCGAAATGTCAGAGGAAAATGCTGTGGTTAATCGGGAAAGCGGCAGGATCGTCAGAACAGGCGAAAAAACGTGACACAAGTCACCGAATTTGGCTTTTGAAAAATATTTAGCGGGGGGAGAGCTCCCCCCGTCAGATCATTTTACGATGGTTTTCACGCCATCGGCGGTGCCGATCAGCGCCACGTCCGCGCCACGGTTGGCGAATAACCCTACGGTCACTACGCCTGGAATCGCGTTAATCGCATTTTCCATCGCCACCGCGTCCATGATCTCCAGATTGTGCACATCGAGGATCACGTTACCGTTGTCCGTCACCACGCCCTGACGATATTCCGGACGGCCGCCCAGCTTAACCAGCTGACGAGCAACTGCGCTGCGCGCCATCGGGATCACTTCCACCGGCAGCGGGAAGTTGCCGAGGATATCCACCTGCTTGGAAGCGTCCGCGATGCAGATGAACTTGTCCGCCACGGAGGCGATGATCTTTTCACGGGTCAGCGCCGCGCCGCCGCCTTTGATCATCTGCATGTGGCCGTTGATCTCGTCGGCACCATCCACGTAAATCCCCAGACGATCCACTTCGTTCAGATCGAAGACCGTAATGCCGAGACTTTTCAGCTTTTCCGTGGAAGCATCGGAGCTGGATACCGCGCCCTCGATCTGCCCTTTCATCGTGCCGAGCGCATCAATAAAATGTGCGGCGGTCGAGCCCGTCCCTACGCCAACAATAGTGCCGGGTTGTACATACTGGAGAGCGGCCCATCCTACTGCTTTTTTCAGTTCATCCTGCGTCATGATCGTTCTGCCTGTGGTGTGAAAACTCAGGGCGCATTATAGAACATGCGGGCGGGGAATGTCCCTGTGACCGGTGTCACATTAACGAGCAAAGCTCTGACAGATCCGATGTGGTCGGAATTGGTCTGTCACAAAGGTAAATTTGTGTCATAGTGCAGAATCAGCAAAATTCAGGAGTACTGCCCCGCAATGAAACGTCCGGACTACAGAACACTACAGGCGCTTGATGCCGTCATTCGTGAACGAGGTTTTGAGCGCGCGGCGCAAAAGCTGTGCATCACTCAATCCGCCGTATCACAGCGAATCAAACAGCTTGAGAATATGTTCGGACAACCGCTGCTGGTGCGTACGGTTCCACCACGTCCGACGGAGCAAGGGCAGAAGCTTCTCGCCCTGCTGCGTCAGGTTGAGCTGCTGGAAGAGGAGTGGCTGGGCGATGAACAGACCGGCTCCACGCCGCTGCTGCTGTCGCTGGCGGTCAACGCCGACAGTCTGGCAACCTGGCTGTTGCCTGCCCTCTCCACCGTGCTGGCCGACTCACCGATCCGCCTCAATTTGCAGGTGGAAGATGAAACCCGTACTCAGGAACGTCTGCGTCGCGGCGAAGTGGTCGGGGCCGTCAGTATTCAGCCGCAGGCGCTGCCAAGTTGCCTGGTCGATCAACTCGGCGCGCTGGACTACCTGTTTGTCGGCTCCAGAGAGTTTGCGGATCGCTACTTCCCGAACGGCGTCACCCGCGCCGCGCTGCTGAAAGCGCCCGCCGTGGCGTTCGACCATCTCGACGATATGCACCAGGCGTTTTTACAGCAAAACTTCGACCTGCCGCCAGGCAGCGTGCCCTGTCATATCGTGAACTCGTCGGAAGCCTTCGTGCAGCTGGCGCGTCAGGGAACCACCTGCTGTATGATCCCGCATCTGCAGATTGAGAAAGAGTTGAAGAGCGGTGAGTTGATCGACTTAACGCCAGGGCTGTATCAGCGTCGGATGTTGTACTGGCACCGCTTTGCGCCGGAAAGTCGCATGATGCGCAACGTTACGGATGCACTGCTGGCTTATGGGCATAAGGTGTTGAGGCAGGATTAAAAAAAGCCGGGTTACCCCGGCTTTTTTATTATTGTTGTGCTGGTGCAGCGGCTGGTGCCGTCTGCTGACCCTGTGCAGGTTCAAGCTGGAACACCACATCGACCTGATCGTCGAACTGAATGGTCGGCTGCTCGTAAGTTTCCTGCGCGGAAGCCGGGGCGGCATCCGCCTTCATCATGCGAACCATCGGGCTCGGCTGATAGTTCGAGACGTGGTAACGCACGCTATACACCGGGCCAAGCTTCGATTTGAAGCCAGACGCCAGCTGCTCTGCCTGACGCACAGCGTCATCAATTGCCGCTTTACGCGCTTCGTCTTTGTATTTCTCTGGTTGCGCAACGCCCAGCGACACGGAACGAATTTCGTTCAGCCCCGCTTTCAGCGCGCCATCCAGCAGCGAGTTCAGCTTGTCCAGCTGACGCAAGGTCACTTCAACAGTACGTACCGCGCGGTAGCCTTTCAGAATGCTTTTGCCATTCTGATAGTCGTAATCGGGCTGGGTGCGCAGATTCGCCGAGTTAATGTCTTTTTTCGCGACGCCATTCTGCTCAAGGAAAGAGAGATATTGCGCAACGCGATCGTCAGCCTGTTTCTTGGCGGACGCCGCATCTTTTGCCGCGACGTTCACTTCAATCGCAAGCGTTGCAACATCAGGAACCGCGTCCACGCTTGCGGTACCGGAAGTGACAATGTGCGGTCCATTTGGCAATTCGTTTGCCTGTACCGACACCGCGCCTAAACCTACTAATGCCGCCAGGGCCATCACTTTAAACTTCACTGTTATTCCTCCATGTTGCGAAGTGCCCACTTAAGGGCGCATGCCAGCAAGCTTAGCGCGTCTGTTTCAGTTGTCCATAAGACAACGCTTAGTTGAACAATACCTGCACGTGATTAATCCCCTCTTTCGCCAGTTGGAAGGCGATAACCCACATCACCACGCCGACCAGAATATTAATGATGCGCTGTGCTTTGGCGGTGCGTAAACGCGGAGCAAGCCACGCGGCCAGTATCGCAAGGCCAAAGAACCACAGGAAGGAGGCACTCACCGTCCCCAACGCGAACCAGCGCTTGGGTTCCACATCCAACTGACCGCCCAGGCTGCCCAGTACCACGAAGGTATCCAGATAGACGTGCGGGTTGAGCCAGGTCACCGCCAGCATGGTGGCGATAATCTTCCAGCGCCCCTGCTTCATCACCTCGGCGCTGGCCAGCTCGAGATTACTGCTCATGGCGGTTTTCAGCGCGCCAAAGCCGTACCACAGCAGGAACGCCACGCCGCCCCAGGTCACCAGCGCCAGCAGCCACGGGGATTGCATCAGCAAAGCGCTGCCGCCAAAAATTCCGGCGCAAATCAGCACTAAATCGCTGACGGCACAGAGCATCGCAATCATTAAATGATATTGCCGGCGGATCCCCTGATTCATGACAAACGCATTCTGAGGACCGAGAGGAAGGATCATGGCCGCACCAAGCACAAGGCCTTGAAAATAATAAGATAACATGGAAAATAATCTCACAGGATTGTCGTTACGGCAGACTATACTGCGAGATCGTCATTAGAGGAAATTGATAATTTTAATCCCTAATAAGCGTGGCTAATAATAGCGGATTGGGATTTCGACAAACGTTTTCAGTGAGGATTTAGCGTATGCTGAAGGTACCAGCAACCGTACCAAAGGAATGGATATGAAGCATAACGCGAAGGCTTTACTCTTCTGTGCCGGATGGGTCGTTGCCAGTGTGTGGGCCGCCACCGCCAGCGCGACCACAACGTTGCGCTATACGGATCATGAACCGTACGGAAACATGCGCACCCGGCTCATCAAAGAGACCTTTTTTAGAGCGATTGAGACCGAATCGATCGGACGCCTGAAAATCGAGGCGCACTGGAACGGCGAGCTTTCCACCAGCTATGACGCCCTGAAGACCCTCAGCCGGGGTGATGTCGCAGATATCGGGATTGTGGTTCCCGAATACACGCCGGACCTGCTCCCGCGACACCAGATATTTAAGAGCTTTCCCCTCGGGCCGGCCAGCGGCAATGCCCAGGTGGCGACTTTTCGGCGCATCTTCAGCGAGTATCGCCAGTTCGGGAACGAGCTGGAAAAAAATAACCTCGTGAACTTGCAATTTTTCCTCGGCTATCCGGTCGGTTTTTTCACCACCCAACCCAACGTCAAACTGAATCAGCTAAACGGCAGCAAATGGCGCACCGCCAGCTTTTGGCACCAGTCCTTTTTACGCAACGCGGGTGGCGTGCCGGTGAGTATGCCGTGGAATGACAACATCACCAACGCGCTGGCGGACGGGCAGCTTGACGGCCTGATGGTTAACCTCGACAGCGGATACGATATTCATGCCGAGCGTGCAGCCCCTCATATTCAGCTTTCCCCTTCCCTGTGGCTCGGCCATGTGTATCTGCTGGTGATGAATAAAACGGTCTGGGATGGTCTCGACGTGAAGGATCGCGGTGCCATCAGACGGGCAGCCGCCGCGACGCAAAGACGTCTCGGGGCAGCGCAAGACGCGAATCTGCTTGAGATGGTAAACCGGATGAAAAAAGAGGGCGCATCCATTCACTACCTGACGAACCAGGAGCTGGAAGCCTGGCAAACCGCCACCGGATATCAGCAGGTTCAGGCTGAATGGGTGACTGAGCAGGAAGACAAAGGAATAACGGATGCGGGCCTGCTGATGAAGGGTGTCAGCGCTATTGTTAACGACGTCATAAGATAAAAAAAGCCCGCCGGGATCCCCCTGCGGGCATGGTCTTTCCAGGCGGATTTACTCGCTCGCGCCTTCTTTCACGCGCTTGAAGTTCACGTCCATCTGCGGATACGGGAAGCTAATACCGTTAGCATCAAACTCACGTTTGATGCGCTCCAGCACGTCCCAGTACACGTTCTGCAGGTCGCCGCTTTTGCTCCAGATACGCACCACGAAATTGATCGACGACGCACCCAGTTCGTTCAGGCGCACGGTCATTTCGCGGTCTTTGATGATGCGCTCATCCGACTCAATGATGCGGGTAAGCAGCGCTTTCACCTGATCGATATCAGAATCGTACGCCACGCTGATCAACAGCTCGTTACGACGCACCGGCTCGCGGGAGAAGTTAATGATGTTCCCGGCGATAATTTTCCCGTTTGGTACCACCACGATACGGCCATCAACGGTGCGCAGGGTGGTAGAGAAAATCTGCACCTGCAGTACGGTCCCGGCGATGCCGCCTAAATCGACATACTCACCGGAGCGGAACGGACGGAAGGTTACCAGCAGCACGCCTGCCGCCAGGTTTGAGAGGGAACCCTGCAGGGCCAGACCGATAGCCAGACCGGCAGCACCGAGGACCGCGATGACGGAAGCCGTCTGCACCCCGACGCGCCCCAGCGCAGCAATCAGCGTAAAGGCAATAATGCCGTAGCGCACCAGCGCCGAGAGGAAATCTGCTACCGTGGCGTCAATCTGACGCGCGCGCATCACGCGGTTGATCGCATTGGACACCACGCGTGCCACGATCATCCCGACGATAATAATCGCAATTGCTGCCACGATGTTTACCGCATAACTCAGCAGCAGCGCCTGGTTGCGCACCAGCCAGGTGCCCGCATTGTTAATGCCATCGACTACACCGAGATCATCCATTTATTCTTCCTTTTCTAATCCAGACAAAAAAAATCCATCTCACTTGGGAGACAGGCAGGTTAGTAAAGGGTAAACAAAAAGCGCGGATTATGCCAAACAGATCACAAATTTCGCCGATGCAGCCCGTTGAAAAGGCATAAAAAAAGGCCCGCAGTGCGGGCCTCTTTAACACTTTTCAGCAACTCAAATTACAGAACGTCAACCGCGTTCAGCTCTTTGAATGCCTGCTCCAGACGGGTGATCATAGAGGTCTGGGCAGAACGCAGCCATACGCGCGGATCGTAGTATTTCTTGTTCGGCTGGTCTTCGCCTTTCGGGTTGCCCAGCTGGCCTTGCAGGTAAGCTTCGTTGGTTTTGTAGTACTGCAGGATGCCGTCCCAGGTTGCCCATTGGGTATCGGTATCGATGTTCATTTTGACTACACCGTAGCTTACGGAATCTTTGATTTCCTGAGCAGAAGAACCGGAACCGCCGTGGAAGACGAAGTTCAGGCTATTGTGCGGCAGGTTGTGTTTCTTAGAAACGTATTCCTGAGAATCGCGCAGGATAGTCGGGGTCAGAACCACGTTACCTGGCTTGTAAACGCCGTGTACGTTACCGAAAGATGCCGCGATGGTGAAACGTGGGCTGATTTTGCTCAGCTCGGTGTACGCGTAATCAACGTCTTCTGGCTGAGTGTACAGTGCAGAAGCGTCCATGTGGCTATTGTCCACGCCGTCTTCTTCACCGCCGGTGCAACCCAGTTCGATTTCCAGGGTCATGTCCATTTTGGACATACGCGCCAGGTATTTGGAGCAGATTTCGATGTTTTCGTGCAGTGACTCTTCAGACAGGTCGATCATGTGAGAAGAGAACAGTGGCTTACCGGTCGCTGCGAAGTGTTTTTCACCCGCGTCCAGCAGACCGTCGATCCACGGCAGCAGTTTCTTCGCGCAGTGGTCAGTGTGCAGGATAACTGGAACACCGTAGTGCTCAGCCATCTGGTGTACGTGGTGCGCACCAGAGATAGCGCCCAGGATCGCTGCGCCCTGAGGAACGTCAGTTTTCACGCCTTTACCGGCGATGAATGCTGCGCCACCGTTAGAGAACTGTACGATAACCGGCGCTTTCACTTTTGCAGCGGTTTCCAGTACGGCGTTAATGGAGTCGGTACCCACGCAGTTAACTGCCGGCAGAGCAAAGTTGTTTTCTTTAGCTACCTGGAACACTTTCTGAACGTCATCACCAGTGATCACGCCAGGTTTTACGAAATCAAAAATTTTAGACATGTTACGTAGTCCTGTATCTTCGGCCGTTAGAAAAGGTGCGAGCTCTAAAAAGCACGCTGAAATTTGGGCAGGTTTCCCTGCCCATGAATGGCTTACTTCTTAGCGCGCTCTTCGAGCATTGCTACTGCTGGCAGAACTTTGCCTTCCACGAATTCGAGGAATGCGCCGCCACCAGTGGAGATGTAGGAGATTTTGTCGGAAATACCGAACAGGTCGATAGCCGCCAGAGTATCGCCGCCGCCTGCGATGGAGAACGCTTCGCTGTCTGCGATTGCGTTAGCCACGATTTCAGTCCCTTTACGGAAGTTAGGGAATTCGAACACGCCAACCGGGCCATTCCACAGAATGGTTTTCGCGTTTTTCAGGATGTCAGCCAGTTTCTGTGCAGACACGTCACCCAGGTCCAGGATCTGTTCTTCATCTTTGATGTCGTTAACAGATTTCAGGGTCGCGGTCGCGGTTTCAGAGAACTCGGTTGCCACGCGAACGTCCGTTGGGACCGGGATATCGCAGGTGGTCAGCAGACGTTTTGCTTCGTCAACCAGGTCCGCTTCGTACAGGGATTTACCGACGTTGTGGCCTTGAGCGGCAACGAAGGTGTTCGCGATACCACCGCCAACGATCAGCTGGTCAGCGATTTTAGACAGGGAATCCAGAACGGTCAGTTTGGTAGACACTTTAGAACCACCAACGATAGCGACCATTGGACGTGCTGGTTCTTTCAGTGCTTTACCCAGTGCTTCCAGTTCGTCAGCCAGCAGTGGACCTGCGCAAGCGACGTCTGCGAATTTACCGATACCATGGGTAGAAGCCTGCGCACGGTGAGCGGTACCGAATGCATCCATCACGAATACGTCGCACAGAGCAGCGTATTTCTTAGACAGCGCTTCGTCGTCTTTCTTCTCGCCTTTGTTGAAGCGAACGTTTTCCAGAACAACCAGTTCACCTGCAGCCACTTCTACGCCGTCCAGGTAATCTTTCACCAGACGTACCGGGTTAGACAGTTTGTCTTTCAGGTAGTTAACAACTGGCAGCAGAGAGAATTCTTCGTTGTACTCGCCTTCGGTCGGACGACCCAGGTGAGAGGTTACCATCACTTTCGCACCCTGTTTCAGTGCCAGTTCGATGGTTGGCAGAGAAGCACGAATACGCGCATCGCTGGTCACTTTGCCATCTTTAACAGGTACGTTCAGATCGGCACGGATGAAAACGCGTTTACCTGCCAGATCCAGATCGGTCATCTTAATTACAGACATGGTGAATCCTCTCGTTGATTCTTAAAGTTTTGCATGCGCACTTTGCGCCCTACCTGAAACCTTGTGCGGCCATGGCTAACGTGGTGTCGAGCATCCTGTTAGCAAAGCCCCATTCATTATCGCACCACACCAGCGTTTTGATGAGGTGAGCACCGCTGACCCGCGTCTGTGTGCCATCAACAATGGCACTGTGCGGATCGTGGTTAAAATCTACTGAGACCAACGGTAATTCCGTATAGTCAACTATACCATGAAATGCTCCCTGTGCTGCTTTTTGCAGCAACAGGTTGACTTCATTAGCTTTTACCGGTTTCTTCACGGTAACACTGAGGTCAATCGCGGTGACATTTATGGTCGGCACGCGAACCGCAATGGCTTCAAAACGATCGTTAAACTGGGGGAAAATACGGGTGATCCCCGCCGCCAGTTTCGTATCCACCGGAATGATGGACTGACTCGCCGCACGTGTGCGACGAAGGTCCGGGTGATACGCGTCGATTACCTGCTGGTCGTGCATGGCGGAGTGGATCGTGGTGACTGTACCCGACTCAATGCCATACGCGTCGTCCAACAGTTTGATGACCGGAATAATGCAGTTTGTGGTGCAGGAGGCATTGGAGACAATACGGTGTTCGGCTTGCAGCTCGAGATGGTTCACGCCGTAGACGACGGTTGCGTCGAGATCGTGACCACCGGGATGGGAAAACAGCACTTTCTTCGCGCCTGCTGCCAGATGCGCCTCGCCGTGTTCGCGATTGCCGTACACGCCGGTGCAGTCCAGCACCACATCCACACCCAACTCACGCCACGGCAGCGCTTCAATGCTGCGCTCATGCAGGACGCGAATCACATCATCGCCGACGAACAGTTGCTCTCTTTCCTGGCGAACGTCCCAGGCAAAGCGCCCATGGCTGGTATCGTATTTCAACAAATGCGCCATACCCGCCGCGTCTGCCAGTTCATTGACAGCCACTACGGTGATTTCCGCCCGACGCCCGGATTCATATAAAGCACGAACCACGTTACGTCCGATGCGACCAAAGCCATTAATCGCTACGCGTACGGTCATAGGTCTCCTGCAAGGCTATCCCTGAATTGAAGTGGCTGAAAGAGTAATCCAGCTACGCTCAGAGGGGAATCCTTGCCTGTCACAAACTGCGACTGATTGGTCAATTGTCGAACATTTAATCGACTGAAACGCTTCAGCAAGAATAAGCGAAACGGGGAATAAAAGGAACGTTCACCCCGAGAGATTCGCCATTTATCTGACTTGCGTCACATTTCTTCGCCCATTTACGCTGGAATTATTCCACTCAGGCGAAAACATATTCGCCCTCTGCCGTCATCTGCAACGTCAGATCCGCCGGACGACTATGGCAAAGAACACGTTCGACGTTTGGACCGTCTGTGCGCAGGTAAAATGCCTCGGCATCTTCCTGAGATAAACCCCCTGCCCGCTTGCGCTGGACCAGACGTTCGCGCAGGGCAGCAGCAGGCGCGCTGATAAACAGGGATAAATCACAGAACTCACCCAAAGCGCGCCACTTATCCTCATCCAGCAGCAGCCAGTTGCCTTCCACAATCACCACGGGGGCCGTCACCCTGATGGCCGACTCCACCGGGTCGTGTTTTTGCCGACTGTACTGGGGCCAGTCGCCGTCCCCGTCGCGGATCTGGCGCAAATTTGCCGCCAGCTTATCGACGTCAAAGGTCTCGGGAGCACCTTTAAAGGGCCGCAGGTTGTGCGCATCCAGCCAGGCGTTGTAGTGGTGAAAACCATCCATAGGGAGCGTCTGGATTTCCGGTAAATCCGGATCCTGACGGGAGAGGGTTTCCCAGAACGTGGTCAGGGTCGACTTCCCCGTTCCCGGCGGTGCGCTCAGGAAAACAAGGGTTCGACGATGAGGGGTTAAAGCGTGGCGCTTCGCAATCTGTTGCAGCAGCGGGATATGAACGTTTTGAATCTCATGGTCTGAATAATACGCATCAATCTGCAATCCATTCACCATCAGGCCGATTTTCACGGGGTTAATTCCTTTATTATCGTCGTTATCGCCAGCGTTAATGCCGTCTTCACCATGGCGGTAAATCGAACTTCAGACCAGGCGGCAAAGTCAGCAAATTTCATTGCGTTGAGCGCATTGAATAACGTTGCGTTGCGGGTGATGGTGTTAACGTTGCTGATAAAATCCCAGGTAATATCATCCGCAAAACCCGGGATCTCATCCTGCTCTCTGAGATACTGATAAAACTGGGAAAAATGGGTGATATCCGCATACAGCCATTTATCCATTTTCCCCAGCGCGTAAATCAGACGCAAAGCAACATCAATATCATCCAGCGGCCCGCTTTGGGCGAGTAACGGCTTCACTGCATATTCGAGGATTTCTTCATCATTATTCACGAACAGCGACGGCAGGAAGTGCTTTATACTTCGCAGCAAAATGTCATTTGCCGTCGTCATAAACGAAAGTAAATTATCCTGAGCGTCCAGTTGCTCAAGCACATCATCTTCTGTCAGCGTCGTCATTCGTTTCTCGATAAATCACCATGAATGCAGAGAGTCTATTATATTACACGTTCGATCTGCGCCACCGATCAGTAAAGTTTGCGTGCGCACGCCGTTCGTGACCTGTTGGATACCGCTGACGAGATCGCCCCCTGTCACGCCGGTGGCCGAGAAGATGACGTCCTCCCCTTTCACCAGTTCGCCAAGGGAATAGACGCGGTTGATCTCAACGCCCATCGCCTTACAGCGGGTGCGTTCCTCCTCCGCCACCCGACGGTTTTCCGCCGACTCGCCTTTCGCCTGACAAAAATCGATCAGCTCCGCCTGCATATCCCCACCTAATGCTTTGACGGCGCAGGCTGAGATCACCCCTTCCGGCGCGCCGCCGACGGTGTACATGACGTCATACTGATTGTCCTGCAGACAGGTCAGCACGCTGGCGGCCACGTCGCCATCCGGCAGAGCAAAGACTTTCACGCCAAGCCGTGTCGCCTCATTAATCGCCTCGCGCGATCGCGGCTTATCCAGCGTCACCATGCGCAGACGGTCCAGAGGCTTACCCAGCGCCAGCGCGACGTTATGCAGGTTGTCCGCCAGCGGGAGGGCAAGATTAATCGCCCCCTTCGCCTGCCGGTTAACCACCAGCTTTTTCATGTACATATCGGGGGCGTGAAGCAAACTGCCCTGAGGAGCAAAGGCCATGACGGCCAGGGCGTTGCTCTGCCCCATCGCCACCATGCGCGTGCCTTCGATCGGGTCCACGGCGATATCCACGTGAGGCCCGGCCCCCAGCCCGACCTCTTCACCAATCCACAGCATCGGCGCGCGGTCGATTTCGCCTTCGCCGATGACAATGCGCCCGCGAATAGACATTTGATTGAGCGCCTGGCGCATCGCGGAAACGGCGAGCCCGTCGATTTTGTTTTTATCGCCGCACCCGATTTGCGGCCAGGCCGCCAGCGCGGCCTGTTCCGTGGTACGAAACAGCGGCCATGCAAGTGACATCATGCCACCGCCTCCCCGGTATCTACGCCGAAGTGAGCCAGCAGATATTTCTCGGCCTGCTCGTTCCAGATGCCGTGCGTCTCGGCGACCAGCAGCGCGAGCTGTTTAAACAGCGGATCGGTTTTCCCTTTTTCGGCAAAATCAGCAATCGCCGTGAGGGGCATGGTGACGCCGTTGTAGATGAGCTTCTTGCCGCCGGGAATGTTGGGCAGGTTCAGCACCGTTTCTGGCACCGCATCCAACCCGCCGATGTGGGTGACCATGAACGAAGGCTGCAGTTTTCCGCAGGCACTGAGCGCAATCGCCTCTTTCATGTCGTCCGTGGAGCCGCCAGAGGTGCCGACAACGTGGGTGCTGTTGTAGTGCACGTTGTAGAAGTTAAAGGGCACCTTGAAATTTTTATCCGTCGGTCCGGCGAAAAAGTTCAGGCAGCCATCTTCCGCCAGCAGCTCATCGGCCATCTCCACCACCGCCGGAACCGCGGCGTAGACAAAGACGTCGTCGAAACCGGCATCATCCGTGAGGGCGCGCAGCTCGGCTGTCGGGTCCTTCATCTTTGCGGTGTTCACATAGATAAGCTCAATCCCCCTGGCTGCCGCCAGCTCAACGGGCAACAGTTTGCTCGCCTGCGCCAGTCGGGCTTCATCAATATCCACCACGACGATGCGCGAAGGCTGGATCCCGCCGTTGATGGCGTAATCAATCGCGCCAATGCCCATCGGCCCGGCGCACGCCAGCAGCGCCAGATTTCCGCCGGGCTTTATTCCCATGCGATGTTCATACACATACTGGGTGGTGTGATAATTGGCGTTGTATGCGCCAATTATGCAGCACGTCGGTTCTGCCAGCGACGCGGCGGCAAAATAAGAACCGTGATAGGGCAAAACACAGCCCATATTAACGGCCACTTCCGGAATAATCATATAAGTCGCATTGCCGCCAAAATATTCATAGCTGTAGCCGGCGGAATAACCTGTCGGTAATCCCATGGCTGGCTGCAATACAAATCGCTGCCCTTTTTTATATTGTCCCGTGAGGTTTTTTCCCACTTCAACAATCACACCCGCACATTCATGCCCGGTTATCACCGGATGGTTTTCTAAATCATCCGGCACGCGTTTGTGTTCGCTGCCTAATAATGCTGCTTTCCAGGTGGACAGGCAGACGCTGTCGGAAATCACACTCACCAGTAATTCATTATCGGTTATTGCGGGCAATTCGAATTCACGCAGACGTACATCGCCCTTGCCGTATATTGCAGCAACTTTCGTTTTCATAGTAAACCTCTACAACAGGCGTTAGATTTCAGCGGTCAGTTTTTTAAATAAAATGTCGAGCTGCGGGTCGCCGATATAATTATTAATCAGCACCAGCGGTTTTTCACAGACGCGTTTGACACGTCCTTCCAGGCTGGAATGTGTCACCACAATATCGGCATCATCCGGAACATTCTCGATGGCATAATGTTTAACGTCGATGGCAAGGCCGCTTTTCTCAAGGCGCTTACGAAACGTCGTCGCCCCCATCGCGCTGGAGCCCATACCCGCATCACACACAAACGCGATGCGCTGAACATGGCGCAGGGAAAACGCGCCCTCCTGCTTCATGTTTTTTACCGCTTTGGCGGACTCGGCAAACTGATCTTCACTTTCCGTTTCGACCGTTTTTTCCATTTTCAAAATTAACGCTGTGACAGCAAAGGTTACGAGGGTTCCGACCGTCACACCGGCAATGGTGGCTAAAAACGATCCCTTCGGCGTCAAGGCGAGATAGGCAAAGATTGACCCCGGACTCGGACCGGCCACCAGCCCGCCGCCCAGCAGATTGAAGGTCCAGGTTCCGCACATCCCACCCGCAATCATCCCGATCAGGGTGAGCGGCTTCATCAGCACATACGGGAAGTAGAGTTCATGAATCCCGCCTAAGAAGTGGATAATCATCGCGCCCGGCGCGGAGCGTTTGCTCATCCCTTTGCCAAAAAGGCTAAACGCCAGCAGCAACCCCAAGCCCGGCCCTGGGTTTGACGCCACCATAAAGAAGATCGATTTCCCGTCCACAGAGGCCTGCTGCATGCCCAGCGGATAATACACGCCCTGATCGATGGCGTTGTTGAGGAACAGAATTTTGGCCGGTTCATTGATGACCGAGAGCAGCGGCAAATAACCCGCGTGGACCAGCGCCTCAATGCACTCTTTCACGAAGTTGTTGGCAATCAGCACGGCCGGGCCAATCACTTCAAAGCCCAGCAGGCACAGCAACATACCGGCGATACCGAGCGAGAAGTTATTGATCACCATCTCAAACCCGGCGGGAATACGTTTTTCCAGCACCCGGTCGATGTGTTTGATGATCAAGCCACCCAGCGGCCCCATGATCATCGATCCCAAAAACATAGGAATATCAGCACCGATGATCACGCCAATGGTGCCGATACCGCCCATCACCGCACCGCGTTTGCCGCCAATCAGATGACCCCCGGTCGAACCAATCATCACCGGCAGCAAATAGGTGATCATAGGGCCGACAATTTTGGCGAAATGCTCATTCGGCAGCCAGCCAGTGGGAATAAATAACGCCGTAATTAACCCCCAGGCAATAAAGGCACCGATATTGGGGATGACCATTGCGGTCAAAAAGCCCCCAAAAGCCTGGACTTTTGCGCGAGCAGACTTATTTTCCATGATGTTATCCTGTGAAGGAAAGTAGGATTATGCGTGAGCGATAATATCCGCGAGCTGTTTTTCGGTATGACATTCTAACAGCGCGGCTAACTGATCATCTTCCGATAACAGTTCGCTGAGCGCCTGAATGGCACCAATATGTGAATCCGCATCTGCAGCAGATAAACCAATTAAGAGTTTTACCGGCTCATTGGCTTCACTAAAAAAGACACCTTCCTGTAATAAGGTAAGGGACATACCTGTTTTTAATGCGCCATATTCTGGCCTGGCATGGGGCATTGCCACGCCCGGAGCCAGAATATAATAAGGGCCATTACTCAACGTGGATTCTTTAATAGCGTTAATATACTGCGCATTAACATAATTTTGTTTCAGCAGCGGAGCCATGGATAAATCAATCGCCTCCTGCCAGTCTCGTGCCGCCTTTTTTACCGTGATAGATGCTTCAGGGAAATAATTGATTAGTCGCATGAGCACTCTCTTATTTTTAGGTACTGTAGGGTCTAAAAATAAAATACTCGCGCAAAAGGGTGAAAGCAAACAGGCGGGAATGGGGGTACTGCTCGAAATCTTAATTTTGAAACTTGATAGATAACAATGTGTTATTTACCTAAATAAAAAATGCAACCCTATAAATGAGATCTGAATTACAAATACCACAAAAAGTCATTATATCAATTTGTGATGCCAATCACTTTTAAACTCTTGCCAGATTAAAATTAAGTGACCGCGCTCATAAAAAAACCAGGTGATATTTCTATGCACCTGGCCTTGTTCCGTCGGCCCGGCTAACGAAATGCCGCCGGGCATGACTGCGATTACAGCAGTTCTTTCGCTTTCGCGACTACGTTCTCAACGGTGAAGCCGAACTCTTCGAACAGCAGTTCTGCAGGTGCAGACTCGCCGAAGGTGGTCATACCGACGATAGCGCCGTTCAGGCCCACGTATTTGAACCAGTAGTCAGCGATACCCGCTTCTACGGCAACGCGCGCAGAAACAGCTTTTGGCAGTACGGATTCACGGTAAGCCGCATCCTGCTTGTCGAACGCGTCGGTAGACGGCATGGAAACCACGCGCGCTTTCACGCCTTCGGCAGACAGTTTGTCCCACGCAGCAACCGCCAGTTCAACTTCAGAACCGGTCGCGATGATGATCAGCTGCGGCTGCGAACCTGCGCAATCTTTCAGCACGTAACCACCGCGAGCGATGTTAGCCAGCTGCTCTTCGGTACGATCCTGCTGTGCCAGGTTCTGACGGGAGAGGATCAGCGCGGTAGGACCGTCCTGACGCTCAACGCCATATTTCCACGCTACCGCGGACTCAACCTGGTCACATGGACGCCATGTGGACATGTTCGGGGTCACACGCAGAGACGCGACCTGCTCAACCGGCTGGTGAGTCGGACCATCTTCGCCCAGACCGATAGAGTCGTGGGTGTAGACCATTACCTGACGCTGTTTCATCAGCGCAGCCATACGCACGGCGTTACGCGCATATTCCACGAACATCAGGAAGGTGGAGGTGTACGGCAGGAAACCGCCGTGCAGGGAGATACCGTTGGCAATCGCGGTCATACCGAATTCACGCACACCGTAATGGATGTAGTTACCGGCGGTATCTTCGTTGATCGCTTTAGAGCCAGACCAGATGGTCAGGTTAGACGGTGCCAGGTCAGCAGAGCCGCCGAGGAATTCTGGCAGCAGCGGACCGAAAGCTTCGATCGCATTCTGAGACGCTTTACGGCTGGCGATTTTCGCAGGGTTAGCCTGCAGTTTAGCGATGATTTCGTTCGCTTTCGCCGCGAAATCTTCCGGCATGTCACCTTTCATACGACGGGTGAATTCAGCCGCTTCCTGAGGGAAGGCTTTGGCGTAAGCCGCGAACTTCTCGTTCCAGACGGACTCTTTCGCCTGGCCTGCTTCTTTCGCATCCCACTGAGCGTAGATCTCAGACGGGATTTCGAATGGCGCATATTTCCAGCCCAGCTGTTCGCGGGTCAGCGCGATTTCTGCGTCGCCCAGCGGTGCACCGTGGGAGTCGTGGGTACCGGCTTTGTTTGGCGAACCGAAACCGATGATGGTTTTGCACATCAGCAGGGACGGTTTGTCAGTGACCGCGCGCGCTTCTTCTACTGCGCGTTTGATCGCCGCTGCGTCGTGGCCGTCAACGCCACGCACCACGTGCCAGCCGTAGGCTTCGAAACGTTTAGCGGTGTCGTCAGTGAACCAGCCTTCAACGTGACCATCGATGGAGATGCCGTTGTCATCGTAGAACGCTACCAGTTTGCCCAGTTTCAGGGTACCGGCCAGGGAGCACACTTCGTGAGAAATGCCTTCCATCATGCAGCCGTCGCCCATGAAGGCGTAGGTGAAGTGGTCAACGATGTCGTGGCCCGGACGGTTGAACTGCGCCGCCAGGGTTTTCTCAGCAATCGCCATACCCACCGCATTCGCAATACCCTGACCCAGCGGACCAGTAGTGGTCTCAACGCCAGCGGTGTAACCCACTTCCGGGTGACCTGGGGTTTTGGAGTGCAGCTGACGGAAGTTCTTCAGCTCTTCGATTGGCAGCGCATAACCTGTGAGGTGCAACAGGCTATAGATCAGCATAGAGCCGTGGCCGTTGGACAGTACGAAACGGTCACGGTCAGCCCAGGACGGGTTCTGAGGGTTATGGTTCAGGAAATCACGCCACAGGACTTCGGCAATGTCAGCCATACCCATAGGGGCACCCGGGTGACCGGATTTGGCTTTCTGTACTGCGTCCATGCTCAGCGCACGAATAGCATTAGCAAGCTCTTTACGTGAGGACATTTTAACTCCAGATCGGACTGTTAAAGGCCGTGCCCTTGACGACAGCGCGTTTTGGGCTATGCCAGAAAAAAGTGCCAACAATGTAACCCAAGCGACAAAGCATGTACATGGAGCATTCTTTTGCCCTTTAAGAAATCTCTGGATCATGCTCGCATGTTGCGCAATCTACTCGCCCGGGCCTCCAGATATTCCTTATACTTAGCTCGACTGCGGCTTCGCTGCCGGAGCATTTTTCAGACTTTTTTCAGTTAACGAGTACGGAAGCAACATCATGAAAATGCGTGCAATAGTGCTGGCCCTGGGTACGACGCTGCTGCTGAGCGGCTGTCAAAATATGGATTCAAACGGTCTGATGAGTTCTGGTGCAGAGGCTTTCCAGGCCTATTCCCTGAGCGATGCGCAGGTCAAAGCCTTGAGCGATCAGGCGTGCAAAGACATGGACGCCAAAGCGACCATCGCGCCCGCCAGTAGTACGTACGCACAGCGTCTGAACAAGATTGCCGCCGCGCTGGGCGATAACATCAACGGTCAGCCGGTGAACTACAAAGTCTACATGGCGAAAGACGTGAACGCGTTTGCGATGGCGAACGGCTGTATCCGCGTCTACAGCGGCCTGATGGATATGATGACGGACAACGAAGTCGAAGCGGTGATCGGCCATGAAATGGGCCACGTCGCGCTCGGTCACGTGAAGAAAGGGATGCAGGTGGCGCTCGGCACCAACGCCGTGCGTGCAGCGGCGGCCTCTGCGGGCGGGATCGTCGGTAGCCTGTCTCAGTCCCAACTGGGCGACGTGGGTGAAAAACTGGTCAATTCCCAGTTCTCCCAGCGTCAGGAATCCGAAGCGGATGACTACTCTTACGATCTGTTGCGCAAACGCGGGATCAATCCGTCAGGGTTAGCCACCAGCTTTGAGAAACTGGCCAAACTGGAAGAAGGCCGTCAAAGCTCGATGTTTGACGATCACCCGGCTTCAGCCGAACGCGCGCAGCACATTCGCGATCGCATGGCGGCAGACGGCATTAAATAAAAAAAGCCGGGTGGCGGCTACGCCTTACCCGGCCTACGATTCGTGCTTTGGTAGGCCCGGTAAGCGCAGCGCCACCGGGCGATTTCTTGATTACTCGCCCTTCTTCGCCGCCTGGATGTACAGCATTTCCAGCGCCAGCGTTGCCGCCGCCAGAGCGGTGATCTCAGACTGATCGTAAGCAGGCGCCACTTCTACGACGTCCATCCCCACGATATTCAGATCTTTCAGACCGCGAACCAGTTTGATTGCACGGTCAGACGTCAGACCGCCGATCACCGGCGTACCGGTACCCGGTGCAAACGCAGGGTCCAGACAGTCGATGTCAAAGGTGAGATACACCGGCATGTCACCCACAATCTGCTTCACCTGAGCGATGATATCGTCCACGCCGCGATCGTTCACCTGGCAGGCGTCCAGCACGGTGAAGCCGTTGTCTTTGTCGAACTCAGTACGAATCCCGATCTGCACAGAGTGGTTCGGATCGATCAGGCCTTCGTTCGGCGCAGTGTAGAACATGGTGCCATGGTCAAACTCGCAGCCGTTCGCGTAGGTGTCGGTGTGGGCATCGAAATGGACCAGTGCCATTTTGCCGAAATGCTTGGCGTGCGCGCGCAGCAGCGGCAGCGTAACGAAGTGGTCACCGCCGAAAGAGAGCATACGCTTGCCGGCAGCCAGCAGTTTCTCGGCGTGGGCCTGCAGTTTTTCGCTCATCTCACGCGCGTCACCGAAGGCATACACCAGGTCGCCGCAGTCGACGACGTTCAGGCGTTCGCGCATATCGAAGTTCCACGGGAAGCGGTTGTGCTCCCAGGCCAGGTTGGTGGAAACCTGACGGATCGCCGCCGGACCGTGACGGCCACCGGCACGACCGGAA
This sequence comes from Lelliottia sp. EB106-05-01-XG201, assembly GCF_058791735.1. NCBI lineage: Bacteria > Pseudomonadati > Pseudomonadota > Gammaproteobacteria > Enterobacterales > Enterobacteriaceae > Lelliottia > Lelliottia sp. EB106-05-01-XG201. The sequence goes on along the minus strand of NZ_JBYTDV010000001.1, from coordinate 859,458 downwards.
GTCGCCATATCAAACGGAACGCCGGTAATGACCCAGTCAGCGTCGCTGTCGTACGGCTGGAAGTTCATCGGAAGACGTAAAAAACCAAACGCGTTAGATACCAGAGAGTTGTCGTACTGATGACCTAAAGTGCTCATGTCCTGACCTCGTGTAGAGTCGATACAAGAAAATAGATGAAAAAAAATCCCCTCCGCGTCGTTAAACCCGACGAGGAAGGGATTGATTCGGAAACTGCATATTGGGGCGAATTATCGCCGTTAATTCGTACAGGTTCAAGTATCCCGTAGGCCCGGTAAGCGCAGCGCCACCGGGCACGAGCGGTTACTCGTCTTCCAGATAGGTGTACCCGTACAGACCCGCTTCAAACTCTTCCAGGAACTGCTGCTGTAGCGCGGCGTCCAGGTCGGTGTTTTTCACCTGATCGCGGAACTGAGTCAGCAGTTTTTTCGGATCCAGCTGCACGTATTCCAGCATATCCGCCACGGTGTCGCCCTCGTCGGAAAGCTCCACTTCGACGTTGCCGTCAGGGAAGACAAACACGTCAACCGCTTCGGTATCCCCGAACAGGTTATGCATGTTGCCCAAAATTTCCTGATACGCGCCGACCATAAAGAAGCCCAGCATTGGCGGGTTCTCTGGATCGTACTCCGGCATCGGCATGGTGGTGGCGATCCCGTCGCCGTCCACGTAGTGATCGATAGCGCCGTCGGAATCGCAGGTGATATCCAGCAGCACCGCGCGGCGTTCCGGCGCGTGATTCAGCCCTTCCAGCGGCAGAACCGGGAACAGCTGATCGATACCCCAGGCATCCGGCATCGACTGGAACAGGGAGAAGTTGACGTAAATCTTATCCGCCATACGTTCCTGCAGTTCGTCGATAATCGGACGGTGCGCACGGTTGCTCGGGTCGAGCTGTTTCTGCACTTCGTGACACATGTTCAGATACAGCTGCTCGGCCCAGGCGCGTTCCTGCAGGCTGAAAGTGCCGGATGAATAGCCGACGTGAATGTCGTGCAGATCCATCTGGCTGTCGTGCAGCCATTCGCGGAGGGAGCGACGGTTGCCCGGCTCATGCATCTCCTGCCAGGTTTCCCACATGTTTTGCAGGGCACGCGGCGCATCGTCCTGCGGCGGGGTCGCTTCGGTATTTTCGCTGCGCTCCACGCCGATGATGTTGGAGACCAGCACCGTGTGGTGCGCAGTCACCGCGCGACCAGACTCGGTGATCACCGTTGGATGCGGCAAACCGTTCTCTTCGCAGGCATCGCCGATCGCCCAGATAATGTTGTTGGCGTATTCGTTCAGGCCGTAGTTCACAGAGCAGTCAGACTGCGAGCGCGTCCCTTCATAGTCCACGCCCAGACCGCCGCCCACATCGAAGCATTCGATGTTCACGCCAAGCTTATGCAGCTCAACGTAGAAACGCGCGGATTCACGTACGCCCGTGGCGATATCGCGAATGTTGGCCATCTGCGAACCGAGGTGAAAGTGCAGCAGCTGGATGCTGTCCAGACGACCGCGCTCGCGCAGCATTTCCACCAGCTGCAGAACCTGCCCTGCCGCCAGACCGAATTTGGATTTTTCGCCGCCCGAGGACTGCCATTTACCGGAGCCCTGAGACGCCAGACGCGCACGCACGCCGAGGCGCGGCACCACGTTCAGACGCTCGGCTTCTTCCAGCACGATGGCAATTTCAGTCATCTTCTCGATAACCAGATAGACCTTGTGGCCCATCTTCTCGCCAATCAGCGCCAGACGAATGTATTCGCGGTCTTTATAGCCGTTACAGACGATCACCGAGCGCGTCATACCGGCGTGCGCCAGTACCGCCATCAGTTCCGCTTTAGAACCGGCTTCCAGACCCAGTGGTTCACCGGAGTGGATCAGGGATTCAATGACGCGACGATGCTGGTTCACCTTAATCGGATAGACCAGGAAGTAGTCGCCCTTGTAACCATAGGACTCACGCGCACGTTTGAATGCGGCGTTAATGGAACGCAAACGGTGTTGCAGGATCTGCGGGAAGCAGAACAGTGCAGGCAGACGTTGGCCTTGCGCTTCGCGCGCTTTCACCAGTTTGGCGAGATCCACACGAGCTTCCGGTACGTCAGGATCCGGGCAAACGCTGATATGGCCCAGTTCGTTGACGTCGTAGTAGTTATTACCCCACCAGGCAATATTGTATGTGCGCAGCATCTTGCTGGCCTCTTCGGAGCTCATCGCAACCTCCTGCATAGAACGTAGTACACCCTGTTCGCCCGCTGACGAAGGCGAAACCGAAGACATGTCGTCAGACATAGCGAACCTCAACTCTTTGTATTAAGTGTAAAACAGTTGACTACTATCGCAGTGTCACACCGCGATAACAACCCATAAACGGCCCCGTCTTCCAGCAGAGTGTGCTGAAATCCAGACCGTGCGACCGGTTTCTTATTCATATCATTGTAAAACACGTAACCGAACTCTGTATGACAAGGTTCGGAGAAACCACGAGATAACTCCTGAATTAACAAGAGCGCCCTTGTTCAGTTTTCACAAAGCGGATGGCCGGCCCTGGAATCCTGAGAAGCACCGAAATGGGTATAACATCGGCAGGTTTGCAGAATAGAAATGCGAGTGGCGGGAAACAGACGTACGCCAGAACGGCGTAACTGAGTTAGCGGAAAACGATGGTTCATTATCGGGTATCACCTCCACGGCCGCCTTCAGAAGACGAACCTCAAGCCAAAGCTAAGTATTCACTGCTCAACCCGGCTGGAAGTGGCGACACGATGAAATCATCGAGCGCTTTTTTGTATGAGCCGCGCGCCGCGTTTTATACCCACATAACTCCCAAAATGCAAAACATAAATGCGCACCTTGCCAGCACCGTCAGGAAAAATTTCCACCTGCGATTTCAGCACAATGAGAGCGGGGTCAAAAAAAACTGGAAATCGGGCGAAGAAGTGACCTAAAATAGCCGTCCAGATGTTAATCCATCTATACTGATTAACACTCAGACTGCCGGTGTTATTTACCTGCAGGTCTTGGTAGAATCGTCTTCTACGGCCATTGCGCACAGCAGTTTGAGCTTACCAAATACTCCTTAGGTGAAATATAACATGGCAAAACACCTGTTTACGTCCGAGTCTGTATCAGAAGGGCATCCTGATAAAATCGCTGACCAAATCTCCGATGCAGTGCTGGATGCGATCCTGGAACAGGATCCTAAAGCGCGCGTGGCGTGCGAAACCTATGTCAAAACGGGCATGGTTCTGGTTGGTGGTGAGATCACCACCAGTGCATGGGTTGATATCGAAGAGATCACCCGTAACACCGTGCGTGAAATCGGCTACGTGCATTCTGATATGGGCTTTGATGCCAACTCTTGCGCCGTTTTGAGCGCGATTGGCAAACAGTCCCCGGACATCAACCAGGGCGTTGACCGTACCGACCCGCTCGAGCAGGGTGCTGGCGACCAGGGCCTGATGTTTGGCTATGCAACCAACGAAACTGACGTGCTGATGCCTGCGCCAATCACTTACGCCCACCGTCTGGTGCAGCGTCAGGCTGAAGTGCGTAAAAACGGCACGCTGCCGTGGCTGCGCCCGGATGCAAAAAGCCAGATCACTTTCCAGTATGACGACGGCAAAATCGTCGGCATCGACGCGGTTGTTCTGTCGACTCAGCACTCCGAAGACGTTGCGCTTAAAACGCTGCAGGAAGCGGTGATGGAAGAGATCATCAAGCCGGTTCTGCCTGCAGAATGGCTGAATGCCTCGACCAAATACCACATTAACCCGACTGGCCGTTTTGTTATCGGTGGCCCAATGGGCGACTGCGGCCTGACCGGTCGTAAGATCATCGTTGATACCTACGGCGGCATGGCTCGTCACGGTGGCGGCGCGTTCTCCGGTAAAGATCCGTCTAAAGTTGACCGTTCTGCGGCATACGCGGCACGTTATGTGGCGAAAAACATCGTTGCTGCGGGCCTGGCCGATCGCTGTGAGATTCAGGTTTCCTACGCTATCGGCGTGGCAGAACCGACCTCCATCATGGTTGAAACCTTCGGTACCGAGAAGATCTCTACCGAACAGCTGACCCTGCTGGTGCGCGAGTTCTTCGACCTGCGTCCATACGGCCTGATCCAGATGCTGGATCTGCTGCACCCAATCTACAAAGAAACCGCTGCCTACGGTCACTTTGGTCGCGAACATTTCCCATGGGAAAAAACCGACAAAGCCGCCCTGCTGCGTGAAGCTGCCGGTCTGAAGTAATCGCCCGATAGCATTTGAAAAGGCCAGCCTTGTGCTGGCCTTTTGCATTTGTGCGTGCTGCATTGTCGGGTGGCGGCTACGCCTTACCCGACCTACGAGTTACGGTTTTGTAGGTCGGGTAAGGCGTAGCCGCCACCCGACAAAAACCACCAAATGAAACCGCTTACACCACCCTCTACAACCCTTCATTTCAGATTAATCTCTTTGCATGTTCCGCCTTCATCTGCTGTTACATTTCATTTCAGTTAAGTCTGAAACTGTCCCAAACGGGATGCACATCAACAGAATTAACACTATATTTTCATAGCTTTAATAATACTGACAGTTTGCATCGAGTGTAACCGATTACACCAACGTGAGATATGTCACATATTTTTACGTCGTACTCACCTACCCTTTACATTGATAAAATTGATAACCCAACTGGAGGGCATAATGCCTGACAATAAAAAACAGGGGCGTACGTCCAACAAGGCGATGACATTCTTTGTCTGCTTCCTCGCAGCCCTGGCAGGACTTCTTTTCGGCCTGGATATCGGCGTCATTGCCGGTGCTTTACCCTTCATCACCGATGAATTCCAGATTAGCCCGCACACCCAGGAATGGGTGGTGAGCTCCATGATGTTCGGTGCTGCCGTCGGTGCTGTCGGCAGCGGCTGGCTCTCCTATCGCCTCGGGCGTAAAAAGAGCCTGATGATCGGCGCGATTCTGTTTGTCGCCGGTTCGCTCTGCTCTGCCGCCGCGCCTAACGTCGAAGTGCTGATTATCTCTCGCGTACTGCTCGGCCTGGCGGTCGGCGTAGCGTCCTATACCGCCCCGCTCTACCTGTCGGAAATTGCGCCGGAGAAAATTCGCGGCAGCATGATCTCCATGTACCAGCTGATGATCACCATCGGTATCCTCGGCGCGTACCTGTCTGATACCGCGTTCAGCTACAGCGGCGCATGGCGCTGGATGCTGGGTGTGATAATCATCCCGGCGATTCTGCTGCTGATCGGCGTCTTCTTCCTGCCGGATAGCCCGCGCTGGTATGCCGCCAAACGCCGCTTCCACGACGCGGAACGCGTGCTGATGCGCCTGCGTGATACCAGTGCAGAAGCCAAACACGAACTCGATGAAATCCGCGAAAGCCTGAAGGTCAAACAGACCGGCTGGGCGCTGTTTAAAGAGAACAGCAACTTCCGTCGCGCAGTGTTCCTCGGCGTGCTGCTGCAGGTGATGCAACAGTTCACCGGGATGAACGTCATCATGTATTACGCGCCAAAAATCTTTGAACTGGCGGGCTACACCAACACCACCGAACAGATGTGGGGGACGGTGATCGTCGGTCTGACCAACGTGCTGGCGACCTTTATCGCCATCGGCCTGGTGGACCGCTGGGGCCGTAAACCGACGCTGACCTTAGGCTTCCTGGTGATGGCAGTCGGCATGGGCGTGCTGGGGACCATGATGCATGTGGGCATTCACTCCGCGACCGCGCAGTACTTTGCCGTGGGGATGCTGCTGATGTTTATCGTCGGTTTTGCGATGAGTGCCGGTCCGCTGATTTGGGTCCTGTGTTCCGAAATTCAGCCGCTGAAAGGGCGTGATTTCGGTATCACCTGCTCAACCGCGACCAACTGGATCGCCAACATGATCGTCGGTGCAACCTTCCTGACCATGCTCAATACGCTCGGCAACGCCAACACCTTCTGGGTGTACGGCGGTCTGAACCTGTTCTTTATTGTTCTGACCCTGTGGCTGGTTCCTGAAACCAAACACGTTTCTCTGGAACATATCGAACGTAACCTGATGAAAGGTCGTCCGCTGCGCGAGATTGGCGCCAGCAACTAAGAACCCTGCCCGGCGGCGCAAGCTTGCCGGGCGAAACCTCCTCTTGCACCCGCCCTGTCTCCCGTTTTATCCTCTGCCCCTATGAAAACCCCACGCCTTCCCATCGCCCTCCAGCAAGCCGTCATGCACGCTTTGCGGGATAAACTCGCGCAAGCCAACCTGAAGCTTGGGCGCAACTATCCTGAACCCAAACTGGTCTATCAGCAGCGTGGCACCTCGGCGGGCACCGCCTGGCTTGAATCCTATGAGATCCGCCTGAATCCGGTGCTGATGATGGAAAACCAGCAGGCGTTTATCGACGAAGTGGTCCCGCACGAGCTGGCGCACTTGCTGGTGTGGAAACACTTTGGTCGCGTGGCGCCGCATGGCAAAGAGTGGAAATGGATGATGGAAGCCGTGCTCGGCGTTCCTGCCCGGCGCACGCACCAGTTCGAGCTGGAATCAGTCCGGCGTAACACCTTCCCCTATCGCTGCCAGTGCCAGCAGCATCAGCTGACTGTCCGGCGTCACAATCGCGTGGTGCGCGGCGAAGCCACCTACCGCTGCGTCAAATGCGGTGAACCGCTGGTCGCAGAATAATCAATTGAACAATCAGGAACTTTCCTGATCAGACTGATTGCATACTGGAACATCTTTCGCTACGTTGCGGGCTCGTTTTGACACGGAGTTTGAGATGTCCCGTAATTATTCTTTCGCTGTTGCCCTTCTGGCGACAGTGCTCGCAGGTCCTGCGCTGGCCGACGGTATCAACAATTTTTCTCAGGCCAAAGCCGCAGGCGTCAAGGTGAACGCCGATGCACCGGGTGATTTCTACTGCGGCTGCAAAATTAACTGGCAGGGTAAAAAAGGGGTCGTTGACCTCGAGTCGTGCGGTTACAAAGTGCGTAAAAACGAAAACCGCGCCAACCGAATCGAATGGGAACACGTGGTTCCGGCATGGCAATTTGGTCACCAGCGCCAGTGCTGGCAGGACGGCGGGCGTAAAAACTGCGCCAAAGATCCGGTCTATCGCCAGATCGAAAGTGATATGCACAACCTGCAACCGGCCGTGGGCGAAGTGAATGGCGACCGCGCCAACTTCATGTACAGCCAGTGGAACGGCGGCGAGGGCCAGTACGGCCAGTGCGGAATGAAGGTCGATTTCAAAGAGAAAGTCGCCGAGCCGCCGGCCCGCGCGCGCGGCAGCATCGCCCGCACCTACTTCTATATGCGCGATCGCTACGAGCTGAATCTCTCCCGTCAGCAAACCCAGCTGTTCAACGCCTGGGATAAACAGTATCCGGTCACCGACTGGGAGTGCGAGCGCGATAACCGCATCGCCAAAGTCCAGGGGAATCACAACCCGTACGTGCAGCGCGCTTGCCAGGCGCAAAAGAGCTAACCTACACTAGCGGCAATTGATTCATACCGTACTCATATGGAATTTCTGACTATGCGCATCCCCCGCATTTATCACCCGGAACTGATTGCCGCTGGCAGTGAAATTGCTCTTTCCGACGAAGCCGCCAACCATGTTGGCCGCGTACTGCGCATGGGCGCGGGCCAGGCCGTGCAGCTTTTCGACGGCAGCAACCAGGTTTTCGACGCCGAAATCACCCGCGCCGATAAAAAGAGCGTGCAGGTTAACGTCCTGCGCGGCGAAGTGGATGACCGGGAATCCCCGCTGCATATCCATCTGGGCCAGGTGATGTCGCGCGGTGAAAAGATGGAATTCACCATCCAGAAATCGATCGAACTGGGTGTAAGCCTCATTACGCCACTTTTTTCTGAGCGCTGTGGCGTTAAACTGGATGCTGAACGTCTGAACAAAAAGATTCAGCAGTGGCAGAAGATCGCCATCGCCGCGTGCGAACAGTGCGGTCGCAACCGCATTCCGGAGATCCGCCCGCCGATGGATTTAGAGGCGTGGTGCGCCGAAGAAGAGAGCGGCCTGAAGCTCAACCTGCACCCGCGCGCCAGCGCCAGCATCAACACGCTGCCGCTGCCGGTCGAGCGCGTACGACTGCTGATTGGCCCGGAAGGCGGGCTGTCGGCGGACGAAATTGCCATGACCGCACGTTATCAATTTACTGATATTCTGTTGGGACCTCGCGTTCTACGTACTGAGACGACTGCACTCACAGCCATCACCGCACTGCAGGTGCGTTTTGGCGATCTGGGTTGAAGCATTAACGGAGAAGAACAATGATCAAGCTCGGCATCGTGATGGACCCCATCGCAAGCATTAACATCAAGAAAGATTCCAGCTTCGCAATGCTGCTGGAAGCACAGCGTCGCGGCTACCAGCTCCATTACATGGAGATGGCCTATCTTTACCTGAACAATGGTGAAGCCCGCGCCCGCACGCGCATCGTTAACGTCGAGCAAAATTACGATAAATGGTACGAGTTCGGTTCTGAGCAGGATATCCCCCTCGCAGAACTCGACGTGATCCTGATGCGTAAAGATCCTCCGTTCGACACCGAATTCATTTACTGCACCTATATCCTTGAGCGCGCAGAAGAGAAAGGCACGCTGATCGTCAACAAACCGCAGAGCCTGCGCGACTGTAACGAGAAGCTGTATACCGCCTGGTTCTCCGACCTGACGCCAGAAACGCTGGTCACCCGCAACAAAGCGCAGCTGAAAGCCTTCTGGCAGAAGCACGGCGATATCATCCTCAAGCCGCTGGACGGCATGGGCGGCGCGTCGATCTTCCGCGTGAAAGAGGGTGACCCGAACCTTGGCGTGATCGCAGAAACCCTGACCGAGCACGGCACGCGCTACTGCATGGCGCAGAACTACATTCCAGCCATCGTGGATGGCGACAAACGCGTGCTGGTGGTTGACGGCGAGCCGGTGCCTTACTGCCTGGCGCGTATTCCGCAGGGCGGCGAAACCCGTGGTAACCTGGCCGCCGGTGGCCGTGGCGAACCGCGTCCCCTGACCGACAGCGACTGGGAAATCGCCCGCCGCGTCGGGCCGATGCTGAAAGCCAAAGGGCTGATTTTCGTAGGCCTGGATATCATCGGCGACCGCCTGACGGAAGTGAATGTCACAAGCCCAACCTGTATCCGCGAAATCGAAGCCGAGTTCCCGGTCTCCATTACCGGCATGCTGATGGACGCGATCGAAAAACGTCTGAAGCAGTAACTCGCTTAACGGCGAAGTATATACAAGGCCCAGGTTTCTCCGCATACTGGGCCTTGTCGCTTTTTAAACCAGGAATCAGAACCTCTGACAATGAATTTACAGCATCACTTTCTTATTGCCATGCCTGCTCTCCAGGACCCGATTTTCCGTCGCTCGGTCGTTTATATCTGCGAATACAGCGAAGACGGCGCGATGGGGATTATCATCAACAAACCGCTGGAAAATCTGCAAATCGAGGGCATTCTTGAAAAACTCAAGATCACCCCTGAAGATCGCGCCCCGGAGATCCGCCTTGATAAGCCGGTGATGCTCGGCGGCCCGCTGGCAGAAGATCGTGGCTTTATTCTGCATACTCCTCCGGGTTTCTCCTCTAGCATTCGTGTTTCCGATAATACGGTTATCACCACCTCACGCGACGTGCTGGAAACCCTGGGCACGCACAATCAGCCTTCCGAAGTGCTGGTCGCGCTGGGCTACTCCTCCTGGGAGAAAGGCCAGCTGGAGCAGGAGATCCTCGACAACGCGTGGCTCACCGCCCCTGCCGACCTGAACATTCTGTTTAAAACCCCGATCGCCGATCGCTGGCGTGAAGCGGCGAAACTCATTGGTATCGACATCCAGACCATGCCTGGCGTAGCGGGGCACGCATAATGAGCGGAACCCTTCTTGGCTTTGATTTCGGCACCCGAAGTATTGGCGTGGCGATCGGCCAGCGCATTACCGGCACCGCGCGTCCGCTAACGGCGATAAAAGCCCAGGACGGCACGCCCGACTGGAACATCATCGAGCGCCTGCTGAAAGAGTGGCAACCCGAAGCCGTAATCGTCGGACTGCCGCTCAACATGGACGGCACCGAGCAGCCGCTCACCGCCCGCGCGCGTAAATTCGCCAATAAGATCCATGGCCGCTTTGGCGTCGTTGTTAAGCTCCACGATGAACGCCTGAGCACCGTTGAAGCCCGCGCCGGTCTGTTTGAGCACGGCGGCTTCCGCGCCCTGAACAAAGGCAGCGTCGATTCTGCTTCGGCGGTGATCATCCTCGAAAGCTTCTTCGAGCAAGGGTTTTAACGTCGCTAAAGCCTTCCCTGCGCTTTGCGCTCGGCGAGACTCTGGTCGAAGTTCTGCATCCCCGCCTGCTGCCCGGTCTGAATCACGCCGGGCAACTGCCAGGTTTTCCCCTCGCGAATTAAGTTCGCCGAAGCCGGTGTGTTGACCAGCATCTCGAACAGCGCCACCCGCCCACCCTGAACGTCCCGCATCAGCTTTTGCGCCAGTACTGCACGTAAACTTCCTGCCAGCTGATTACGCACCGGATCTTTCTCTTCGGCCGGAAAAGTGTCCACCAGCCGCTCAATGGCCTGCGATGCTCCGCGCGTATGCAGCGTCGCCAGCACCAGATGCCCGGTCTCCGCCGCCGTGAGCGCCAGGCGGATCGTTTCGCTGTCGCGCAGTTCGCCCAGAAGAATGACATCCGGATCTTCGCGCAGCGCCGCCCGTAGCGCCTGCGCAAATGTCGGGCAGTGCAGGCCGATCTCACGCTGCTGGATCAGACAGCGGTGGCTTTGATAAACATACTCCACCGGATCTTCCAGCGTCAGAATATGCCCGTCGCAGTGGTGGTTAAGATAATCCACCATCGCCGCCAGCGTGGTGGATTTGCCGCTGCCGGTCGCTCCCGTGACCAGAATCAGGCCATTGTCACTGGAGAGCAGATCGGGAATGACGCGCGGTACGCCGAGCGTCGAGAGCTGCGGGCACTCCACCGGCAGCAGCCTCAGCGTGAGCGAGACGCCATGAATATGCACGAACGCGCTGGCGCGCAATCGCTGACCACCGAGCAACGTCACCGCAAAATCCACGTGCCCGTTCGCCCACCAGGTACCCTGCTGTTCGTCATTCAGCCAGGACTTTAACAGCAGCGCGACATCGGGCGGGGGAAACGGCGCGGGTTCGAGTTTGCCTAATCTACGCCAGCGCGGCGGTGAATCGCTGCACAGGTGTAGATCCGAGACATTATGCTTTACACTAAGGGCCACAATTTCTTCCATATCCATACAACCATCCTCGGACTCATGAACGACATTGCGCATAACCTGGCACAGGTCAGGGACAAAATCTCAGCCGCTGCAACGCGTTGCGGCCGTGCTTCAGAAGAAGTTTCGTTGCTTGCAGTGAGTAAAACCAAGCCTGCGAGCGCCATCGCAGAAGCCATCGACGCCGGGCAGCGTGCTTTTGGTGAAAACTACGTTCAGGAGGGTGTGGACAAAATTCGCTATTTCCAGCAAGCCGGGAAGGCGAGCCTACAATGGCACTTTATCGGCCCGCTGCAGTCGAACAAAAGTCGGCTGGTCGCAGAGCATTTCGACTGGTGTCATACGGTCGATCGCCTGCGTATCGCGACGCGGTTGAGCGATCAACGCCCTGCCCGGATGGCTCCGCTTAACATCCTGATTCAAATCAATATTAGTGATGAGAACAGTAAGTCAGGTATCACTCTGGCTGAGCTGGATGCGCTGGCCGAACAGGTGGCGGAACTGCCAGGTCTGACGTTGCGTGGACTGATGGCGATTCCGGCTCCGGAAACGAGTTACGACAGGCAGTTTGCCGTAGCACAGCAAATGGCTGTAGCATTTGAGGCGCTTAAAGCGCGCTACACCACCGTAGACACGCTTTCACTGGGCATGTCGGACGATATGGAAGCCGCCATCGCGGCAGGCAGCACTATGGTGCGCATCGGCACAGCTATTTTCGGTGCGCGCGATTACACCCCAAAATAAGGAAACCTGAGGAACGCCATGAAGACGTTGACTTTCCTGCTCTCAACGGTCATTGAGCTGTATACGATGGCGCTGCTGTTGCGCGTCTGGATGCAGTGGGCCCGCTGTGATTTTTATAACCCCTTCTCGCAGTTTGTCGTGAAAATCACGCAGCCTGTGATTGGGCCGCTGCGCCGCGTGATCCCGCCGATGGGGCCAATCGACAGCGCCTCCCTGCTGGTGGCGTTTGTGCTCAGTATCATCAAAGCCATCGTGCTGTTTATGGTGGTCACCTTCCAGCCGATCATCTGGATCGCCGCCGTATTAATCCTGCTGAAAACCATCGGCCTGCTGATTTTCTGGGTCCTGCTGGTGATGGCGGTAATGAGCTGGGTCAGCCGCGGCCGTAGTCCGGTCGAGTACGCCATGATTCAGCTGACCGAGCCGCTCCTGCGCCCGATCCGCAATCTGCTGCCAGCCATGGGTGGAATCGATTTTTCGCCGATGATTCTGGTTCTGCTGCTGTATGTCCTGAACATGGGCATCGCTGAACTCTTACAGTCAACGGGCAACATGCTGCTGCCGGGGCTGTGGATGGCGCTATGAGTGCCGTCAGCCCCTGCGTCGACGGGCTGGTTTTACGGCTGTATATTCAGCCGAAAGCCAGCCGCGACAGCATTGTTGGATTACATGGCGACGAATTAAAAGTCGCCATTACCGCCCCTCCCGTGGACGGCCAGGCGAACGCGCATTTGACCAAATATCTGGCAAAACAGTTTCGCGTTGCCAAAAGCCAGGTCATCATTGAAAAGGGTGAACTGGGACGTCATAAACAGGTGAAAATCCTCAACCCGCAAAACATCCCGACGGAAGTCGCGGCACTGTCACAACAGGATTAAATTATGCAGAAAGTTGTTCTCGCCACCGGTAACGCCGGTAAAGTGCGCGAGCTGGCCTCGCTATTAAATGATTTTGGTCTGGATGTGGTCGCGCAGACCGAGCTGGGCGTGGATTCGGCGGAAGAGACCGGCCTGACGTTTATCGAAAATGCGATCCTGAAAGCGCGTCATGCGGCACAGGTGACCGGTCTTCCGGCGATTGCGGATGATTCAGGCCTGGCGGTAGATGCCCTGGGCGGCGCACCGGGTATTTACTCTGCGCGCTACTCCGGCGTGGATGCAACCGATCAGCAGAATCTGGAAAAGCTGCTGGAAACCCTGAAAGACGTACCGGACGCACAGCGTCAGGCGCAGTTCCACTGCGTGCTGGTCTATATGCGTCATGCAGAAGACCCGACGCCGATCGTCTGCCACGGCAGCTGGCCGGGCGTGATTGCTCGCGAATCGGCGGGTAACGGCGGCTTTGGCTACGATCCGATTTTCTTTGTCCCTTCTGAGGGCAAAACCGCCGCGGAACTGACCCGCGAAGAAAAAAGCGCGATTTCCCATCGTGGGCGCGCGTTGAAACTGTTACTGGAAGCATTACGTAATGGCTAATTTGCCACCTCTGAGTCTTTATATTCACATCCCGTGGTGCGTGCAGAAATGCCCGTACTGCGATTTCAATTCGCACGCGCTGAAAGGCGAAGTGCCGCATGACGACTACGTTCAGCATCTGTTAACCGATCTGGATGCCGACGTACCTTACGCACAGGGACGTGAAGTTAAGACCATTTTTATTGGTGGCGGTACGCCGAGCCTGCTCTCTGGCCCGGCGATGCAGACACTGCTGGACGGCGTGCGAGCGCGCCTGAATCTGGCAGCCGATGCGGAAATTACAATGGAAGCCAACCCAGGCACCGTTGAGGCCGACCGTTTTGTCGAGTATCAGCGCGCCGGGGTGAACCGTATTTCGATTGGCGTCCAGAGTTTTAGCGAACCTAAACTCAAGCGACTGGGGCGTATCCACGGTCCTGAAGAGGCGAAGCGCGCGGCGCACCTGGCAACCGGCCTGGGGCTGCGCAGTTTTAACCTCGATTTGATGCACGGGCTGCCTGACCAGTCGCTGGAAGAGGCGCTGGACGATCTGCGCCAGGCCATCGAGCTGAACCCGCCGCATCTTTCCTGGTATCAGCTGACGATTGAGCCGAACACGCTGTTTGGTTCGCGTCCGCCGGTCCTGCCCGATGACGATGCCCTGTGGGATATTTTCGAACAAGGTCATCAACTGCTGACAGCGGCGGGTTATCAGCAGTACGAAACCTCCGCCTACGCGAAGCCGGGCTATCAGTGTCAGCACAACCTGAACTACTGGCGTTTTGGTGATTATTTAGGGATTGGCTGCGGCGCCCACGGCAAAGTGACCTTCCCCGACGGGCGCATTCTGCGTACCGCCAAAACCCGTCATCCGCGAGGGTACATGGAAGGGCGTTATCTGGAGCGTCAGCACGACGTGGAAGTGGAAGATAAACCTTTCGAGTTCTTCATGAACCGCTTCCGTCTGCTGGAAGCCGCGCCGCGCGCCGAGTTTGCGCTCTACACCGGCTTGCCGGAATCGGTGATTCGCCCGCAGATTGATGAAGCGCTGGCGAAAGGGTATCTGACGGAGTGCGACGCATTCTGGCAGATCACCGAACATGGGAAGTTGTTCCTCAATTCCCTCCTTGAGCTGTTCCTCGCCGAAGAGTCCTGAAGACGGCTTCAGGATTTTACATCCCGTTCTGCTGGCCGAGGGAAAGGCTGGCAGAGTGTGGGGATGGAAAAATCTAAACAACTCCGCAAAGGTATGACTCCCGAAGAACTTCACCTCTGGTATTTACTCCGGGGGCGTCGTTTTTACGGGTTCAAGTTTCGCCGCCAGATGCCCATAGGGTCATACATTGTGGATTTTTCCTGCTTTGAGGCAAGGTTGATTGTCGAGCTTGATGGCGGCCAGCATCAGGATGATTATGAGTATGACTTACGCAGGACTGCGTTTTTGAACGCCAGCGGCTGGCGAGTGATTCGTTTCTGGAATAATGAATTCAGGACGAATGAGGAAGGGGTGTTGGGGGCTATTTTGGACGATTTGAATCGTCTGGTCCCCTCACCCCAGCCCTCTCCCAAAGGGAGAGGGAGCTAAAACCGCACCTGACAGATCCCCTCTCCCGTGGGAGAGGGTTAGGGTGAGGGCAACAAACCGCACCCTACTTAAGCGTCCCCACCAGCGCCTTCCGGCTGTCTTCCAGCGTCACGACGCGCTGGCACACATCTTTGCCAAACTTCTGGAAATCCGCTTCCTGATTCTTCCATTCGTTCTGAATCGAAGTCTGCAATCCACCCAGGCTGCCTAATACGCCCTGCAGTGGATTACCGCCGCCTTTCAGCACGGCTTTCGCACCCATCTCGTTGATGCTGTCCTGCAGGATGCCGCCCATCGCCTGATTCACCAGGTTCTGGCCGTCGGCACGGACCTGATCGATAGCCTTATAGTGGAACGTCAGACCATCCGTACGGTGCTCGATGATGCGGTTCATCTGCTCTTTAAGCTGGGCGTCCAGCTTGGTCAGGCGGGTGCGCATATTACTGCTCTCACCCACCTCTTTAGCGATGATCTTATCCAGCGCCACGCGGCCTTTCTCGACGCGCGTCAGTGCGCCTTCGTCGATCCACGGCAGCGCCGAGCGGAGATCCGCCTGATAATCTTTCGCCTGCTCGCGTTGGGCCGCGCTCAGGGTATATTGTTTGCCGTTGTACATCACGTTGCCATCTGGCGTGATCACCAGATTACCGTTCTCACCTTTTACCTGAACGGTTTGCGGGCTGAGAATCACATCGTCGCGCGGTGTGACTTCACATTTGTATTCCGCATGGGCAGTTAACGCGGTGGTCATCAATGCCACAGCCAGCAGCGTTTTGCGCATCATAATTATCCCTCAAGACAAAACGGGCCGGCATTTGCCGGCCCTTTGCTAGTTAGTCCCACCAAATGTCGAAAAGTTCGCTAACGCGGACCTCTTCGAATTTGCGGTCTTCCAGCCATTTGCGCACGAGTGCCTGCTGTTCTTCGGTGCACTTACCGATCTCTTGCTTGCAGATCAGGCCTTCCCAGGAGAGATAGCCGCTGCCATCAAACGCCAGTTTGTTCGGCTCGATCACTTCATCGATAAAGGCGTCAACTTCCTTATCAATGGTTTCTACGCTCGTCCCTTCCGGGAAACGCCATGCGACGGAAAAACCAACTTCCTGGAATTCCTCGATGTGCATCTTTTTACGCAGACGACGGCTACGGTTTGCCATTATTTAACCCTCTCGAACATTAAGTCCCATACACCGTGACCAAGACGATGGCCACGCTGTTCAAATTTCGTTACCGGACGTGAATCCGGTCGCGGTACGTAGTCGTTGCTCTGTGACTGGTTTTTATACCCGTCGAGCGACGACATCACTTCCAGCATGTGTTCCGCGTAAGGTTCCCAGTCGGTGGCCATATGGAAGACACCGCCCAGTTTTAGCTTACTTTTCACAAGCTCAGCAAATTCTGCCTGAACGATACGGCGTTTATTATGACGTGCTTTGTGCCACGGGTCAGGGAAAAAGAGCTGAACCATGTTCAAAGAATTGTCAGGAATCATTTTGTGCAGCACTTCGACCGCATCGTGGCACATGACGCGCAGGTTCTCGACGCCCTCTTCGTGCGCGATGGCAAGGCATGCGCCCACGCCCGGTGAGTGCACTTCGATGCCGAGGAAATTCTGCTCCGGACGCGCTTTCGCCATCGTCACCAGTGAAGAACCCATACCGAAACCGATCTCCAGCGTAATAGGCGCATCGCGGCCAAACAGCTCGGCGAAGTCGACTGGCTGTTCGCTGAACTCAACGCCCATCACCGGCCAGTAGTTATCCAGCGCATGTTGCTGCCCTTTTGTCAGGCGCCCCTGACGGCGGACAAAGCTGCGAATACGGCGCAGCGGGCGGCCGTTTTCATCAAATTCCGGTGAAATGACGTCGTTTTTCATAAAAGAGTAGTCTGCTTGTGAGATTGTTCGGGAAACGGGCATTATCCAAAGTTAAGCCCTGTATGCAAGCATGGGAAAGATCCGGTTTACAGTCGCAAGGCGCTGTGCTGCAATCTGCGTCCCTGATTATGCGAATCGATACTCATGCAAGCCTCTCAATTTTCAGCCCAGGTGCTGGACTGGTATGACAAATACGGGCGTAAAACCCTGCCCTGGCAAATTGAAAAAACGCCGTACAAAGTATGGCTCTCTGAGGTGATGTTGCAACAAACGCAGGTCACAACGGTGATCCCCTACTTCGAGCGTTTTATGGCGCGATTTCCGACGATCACCGATCTCGCCAACGCGCCGCTCGATGAAGTGTTGCACCTGTGGACCGGCCTGGGTTACTACGCCCGTGCGCGCAATCTGCACAAAGCTGCGCAGCAGGTGGCGACCCTGCACAAAGGTAAGTTCCCGGAAACCTTTGATGAAGTGGCCGCCCTGCCAGGCGTCGGTCGTTCCACGGCGGGCGCGGTGCTTTCTCTCTCTTTAGGCAAACATTTCCCGATCCTCGACGGCAACGTGAAACGCGTGCTGGCGCGCAGCTACGCAGTAGGCGGCTGGCCGGGTAAGAAAGAGGTCGAGAAACGCCTGTGGGAGATCAGCGAAGCGGTGACGCCAGCAAAAGGCGTGGAGCGCTTCAATCAAGCGATGATGGATTTGGGGGCGATCGTCTGCACCCGTTCCAAACCGAAATGCGAACTTTGCCCGGTGAACAATCTCTGCGTGGCCTACGCGAATCATTCCTGGGCGCAGTATCCGGGCAAAAAACCGAAGCAGACGATCCCTGAACGCACCGGCTTTATGCTGTTAATGCAGCACGGCGATGAGGTGTTTCTTGCCCAGCGTCCGCCGAGCGGTTTATGGGGCGGACTGTACTGTTTTCCCCAGTTTGACAGCGAAGAGGGTCTGCGGCAGTGGCTTGCACAGCGGCATATCAACGCCGATAAACTCCAGCAGCTGACGGCGTTTCGCCACACCTTTAGCCATTTCCATCTGGATATTGTGCCAATGTGGCTTCCCGTGTCCTCCTTCGCCTCTTGCATGGATGAAGGCGTGGCTCTCTGGTATAACTTAGCGCAACCGCCATCCGTCGGGCTGGCAGCTCCCGTGGAGCGCCTGTTACAGCAATTACGTGCCGGAGCAGTGGTTTAGCTTCGACAAGACAACGAGGAATAAGAATGGCCAGAACAATTTTTTGTACCTATCTGCAGCGCGACGCCGAAGGGCAGGATTTCCAGCTCTATCCGGGCGAACTGGGCAAGCGCATCTATAACGAAATCTCCAAAGAGGCATGGGCGCAGTGGCAGCAGAAGCAGACCATGCTCATCAACGAGAAAAAACTCACCATGATGAACCCGGAACACCGCAAGCTGCTGGAGCAGGAGATGGTGAACTTCCTGTTTGAAGGCAAAGATGTGCACATTGAAGGCTACACGCCGCCGGAAAAATAACCGCGCGGGCTGATGCCCGGCGGCGCTTCGCTTGCACGGGCCTACGGACGGTAGGCCGGGTCAGCGCAGCGCCACCCGGCAACGGTCGCGACAAAGCAAACACAACACGCAATCCCGGAATGATGAAAAAATTATTAGCGCTAGCCCTTGTTGCGCCGTTGCTTGTGTCTTGTTCCAGTAAAAAAGGCGATAGCTATAACGAAGCCTGGGTAAAGGACACGAACGGTTTTGACATTCTGATGGGGCAGTTTGCCCACAACATCGAGAATATTTGGGGATTTAACGAAGTTCTGATCGCGGGACCGAAGGACTACGTTAAATATACCGACGCCTACCAGACTCGCAGCCACATCAACTTTGATGAGGGTACGATCACGATCGAAACCATCGCGGGAACGGAGCCTGCGGCGCGCTTACGCCAGGCGATCGTCAAAACCCTGCTGATGGGTGACGATCCCGGCACAATCGACCTCTATTCCGACGCCGACGATATCACCATCTCCAAAGAGCCGTTCCTCTACGGACAGGTTGTTGACCAGACCGGTCAGGCGATCCGTTGGGAAGGACGCGCCACCGCCTTCGCCGACTATCTGCTGAAAACGCGTCTGAAAAGCCGCAGCAACGGCCTGAAAATTATCTACAGCGTGACCATCAATCTGGTGCCGAACCACCTCGACAAGCGTGCGCATAAGTACGTGGGCATGGTGCGTCAGGCGTCGCGCAAATACGGCGTGGATGAGTCGCTGATCCTGGCGATCATGCAGACCGAATCGTCGTTTAACCCGTACGCGGTGAGCCGTTCCGACGCGTTAGGGCTGATGCAGGTTGTCCAGCACAGCGCCGGGAAAGACGTGTTCCGTTCGCAGGGTAAATCCGGCACGCCGAGCCGCAGCTTCCTGTTCGATCCGGCCAGCAACATTGATACCGGCACCGCCTACCTGGCGATGCTGAGCAATGTCTATCTGGGTGGCATTGATAACCCAACGTCGCGTCGTTATGCGGTGATCACCGCGTACAACGGCGGCGCGGGCAGCGTACTGCGCGTGTTCTCGAACGATAAAATCCAGGCCGCAAACATCATCAACAGCATGACGCCAGGGGATGTTTACTCGACCCTGACCACCCGCCACCCGTCTGCCGAATCTCGTCGTTATCTTTATAAGGTGAATACGGCGCAGAAGAATTATCGTCGTAGGTAGGTTTTTCCCCTCACCCTAACCCTCTCCCAAGGGAGAGGGGACGGTCCGGTGTTCTCCCTCCCCCGCTGAGGACGGTTTTTCTCCCTCTCCCTGCGGGAGAGGGCCGGGGTGAGGGCAACAGACCGCACCAGCCACACCCCATCCATACGAAAATGTTATTTGCATCACAATCTAAACTGCAAATTAATGAGGATTGCATTTTTTTGCGGGAGGTAACAAAACATAACCTCGCCTGCTGATAGAATTGCATCAAATAACAACCCTGAATGTTCCCATAACAACATATCTCCCGCTCAATTGTGAGGAAAGTAACATGAACCTTAAGCTGCAGCTTAAAATCTTGTCGTTTCTGCAGTTCTGTCTGTGGGGCAGCTGGCTAACCACGCTCGGCTCCTACATGTTTGTGACGCTCAAGTTCGACGGTGCGTCTATCGGTGCCGTATATAGCTCGCTGGGTATTGCAGCGGTCTTTATGCCAACGCTTCTGGGGATCGTGGCGGACAAATGGATTAGCGCAAAATGGCTCTACGCGCTTTGTCACCTGGTGGGGGCAGGAACGCTGTTTATGGCAGCCGGGGTGACCACGCCGGGGGCGATGTTTATGGTGATCCTCCTGAACTCGCTGGCCTATATGCCAACGCTTGGGCTAATCAACACCATCTCCTACTACCGCATTAAATCTGCGGGCATGGACATCGTGACGGACTTCCCGCCAATCCGTATCTGGGGCACCATCGGCTTTATCATGGCGATGTGGGGCGTGAGCTTTGCAGGCTTTGAGCTGAGCCACATGCAGCTCTATATCGGTGCTGGCCTGTCCGTACTGCTGGCCCTGTTCACGCTGACCCTGCCGCACATTCCGGTGTCTAATCAGCAGCAGAAACAGAGCTGGAGCTCCATGCTCGGTCTGGATGCGTTCGCGCTGTTCAAAAACAAACGCATGGCGATCTTCTTTATCTTCTCCATGCTGCTGGGCGCTGAGCTGCAAATCACCAACATGTTCGGGAACACCTTCCTGCACAGCTTCGATAACAACCCGCTGTTCTCCGGGAGCTTTATCGTTGAGCACGCGTCGGTGATGATGTCTATTTCGCAGATCTCTGAAACCCTGTTCATCCTGACCATCCCGTTCTTCCTGAGCCGCTACGGCATCAAGAACGTGATGCTGATCAGTATCTTCGCGTGGATGCTGCGCTTCGGTCTGTTCGCCTACGGCGACCCAACGCCGTTCGGCACCGTGCTGCTGGTTCTGTCGATGATTGTTTACGGCTGCGCCTTCGACTTCTTCAACATCTCCGGTTCGGTGTTTGTCGAAAAAGAAGTTAAGCCTGAAATCCGCGCCAGTGCTCAGGGTATGTTCCTGATGATGACCAACGGTTTCGGCTGTATTCTCGGCGGCATCGTGAGCGGTAAAGTCGTTGAGATGTATACCACCAACGGGATCACCGACTGGCAGCCAGTGTGGCTGATCTTCGCCGGTTACTCGCTGGTGCTGTTCTTCGCCTTCATCGCCCTGTTCAAATACAAACACGTCCGTGTTCCGAATGGCGCACAGCCAATCGCACATTAAGATGTGATGCTCTTGTGCCGGGTGGCGGCTTCGCCTTACCCGGCCTACAGCTCGAGCTTTTGTAGGCCCGGCAAGCGCAGCGCCGCCGGGCAACATTCCGCCAGCACCATCCCCACCGATAGCAAATCCGCACTGCCTCCCGGGCTTAAGTTTCGCGCAATCAGCGCATTATCCATCTCCGCCAGCGCCGCCCGATCCCAGCCATGAGCCACGAGGTTCTGAGCGTATCGCTGCACATAGCGCAGCCCTTCCATGCCGCCGCGCGACACCAGATTACTGTCCTGATTCACCGCCATTAAGCGCAACAGCAAATCATGCAGCGACTGACGATTCCACTGCGCCAGCACCTTTCTTACCGTCGCAAACCCGCTCTCCGCTTCGCCGCGCGCCCCCGTTAAACCATAATCCTGATATTGACGCTCACCGGCGGTTGCCCTGCCCGAACGACCCACCAGCTCGCGATCCACCAGCCCGCGGCACATGTTACTCACCTCACAACAGAGTGTGTCAGCATTCACATTCGGCACCCGCCCGGCAGCAAAACAGAGCAACCCCAGCGCAAAAATCCCGCCTTTGTGGGTATTGATCCCTCCCGTTGCGGCGTACATCGCCTGCTCGCAGGCCATCCCCATCGGACGAATCAGGCGCAATTGTTCTGAGGCCGGTTTCGCGGCATGTTCCGCTCCCAGCTCCGCAAAGCGCGAGAACCACGGTGCGATGGCTGTGATGCTGCGGACAAACAGTCCGTGATCCATATCGCGATGCGAACCGCTATTGAGCTTGTCCACCAGCCCCGGCTTCGGTGTGAGCTCCAGCTCCAGCCACAACGCCTCTTCGGCGAGCTGTGGCACAGCTATGATGCGCGGTTTAGTCGCGAGCGAACCAGTCATCAATCATCTTCTCCACGCGGGCGACAACCTGCTCGACCGGATGCTGACGCGAGCGGGAACAGGCGTGAGCGGGTTCGTCACAGATCAGGCAGCGGCGCATGTTCTCACCCAGCGAACGCCGCCCGACGTGCCCGGCGCTCGGGCAAATCACGTCCATATCCCAGAGCCGCCCCAGCGGATGCGTCTGTTCCAGCTCAGCGCAGTGGGCTTTGATTTCCGGTGCCTGATGGGCTACGCACCACATGGCTTCCGGCCCCGTCGGCAGCCACAAAACCTGACGATCGAGCACCTGCCAGCGATGTTCCCACAGCAGCTGATCGCACATCTGCAACGCCACACCCATGGTATTGCGATAGCGCAGGCTGTCTTTGATTGCACCGGGCGTCACCAGAGTCAGGGAAATTACCGGTTGTTGATAGTGCGTAAGCCAGTCAGCCTGACGCGCCGCGCGGTTCTCTTTCGCCGCCAGCATCTGCGTAAGGCTGACACCCGTTTGCACGGGTGTCGCAGTTGTCATGATTATGACTCCTTAACCTGTCGGACGGTGTCGATCACGCTGCCGTCACGGTAGCGGATCACGCCGACGATTTTGTCGGTAAATTCAATTGGTTTTGGCTCGCCGGTGAGCGAAATTGCCCGCGCATATAGAGCCTCGATATCAACAACCTTTAGCCCCGCCGCTTCCAGTCGCTCGCGGATCTCCGGGCGCGCAGGGTTGACGGCGATACCGTGATCGGTCACCAGCACGTCGATACTTTCCCCTGGCGTTAAGCACGTGGTCACACGTTTCACCACCGTCGGGATACGGCTGCGCAGCAGCGGTGCGACGACAATCGTCAGGTTCGCGGCGGCCGCCACATCGCAGTGCCCGCCCGATGCCCCGCGCATCACTCCGTCGGAGCCGGTAATGACGTTAACGTTGAAATCGACGTCAATTTCCAGCGCGCTGAGGATCACCACGTCAAGCTGATCGCAGCTCGCCGCCTTGCTGCCCGGATTGGCGTAGACATTGGTGGAGATCTCCACGTGATTCGCATTGCGCGCCAGCGAGGCCGCCGCCTGTCCGTCAAAACATTGAGTATCGAGCAGTTTTTCAATCAGCCCTTTCTCATGCAGATCGACCAGGCTGCCGGTGATCCCGCCCAGCGCGAAGCGCGCCTTCACGCCGCTGCGCTCCATTTTTTCGCCCATAAAGCGGGTGCAGGCGGTGGCCGCCGCACCGGAGCCGGTTTGCATCGAGAAACCGTTTTTGAAATAGCCGGAGTGTTCAATCACATCTGCCGCATAGCGGGCAATCATCAGCTCGCGGGGATTGCTGGTGACGCGCGCCGCGCCGACGCTGATCTTCGCCGGATCGCCTACGCTCTCGACCTGCACGACATAGTCCACGCGATCCTGCACCAGGCTGGCGGGCATGTTCGGGAACGGCACCAGCTCTTCCGTGAGCAGCACCACTTTGCGGGCAAAATGGGCATCGACCATCGCATAGCCCAGCGAGCCGCAGCAAGATTTGCCCTGAGTGCCGTTGGCGTTACCAA
Source organism: Lelliottia sp. EB106-05-01-XG201 (assembly GCF_058791735.1). Classification (NCBI taxonomy): domain Bacteria; kingdom Pseudomonadati; phylum Pseudomonadota; class Gammaproteobacteria; order Enterobacterales; family Enterobacteriaceae; genus Lelliottia; species Lelliottia sp. EB106-05-01-XG201. The sequence continues at coordinate 835,853 of NZ_JBYTDV010000001.1, read as the reverse complement.
ACTCATCGCTGCACGGCACGCCGAGGAACGCGACGTCGATGTTCAGCTCGCCATCCTGCAGAAGCTTCACGCGTCCGCCGTGAGAATGGATCTGCACCGGCTCGTCCATCAGCCCGTGAGAGATGGCATCCGCCAGTTTGCCGCGCATCCCGGAGGTGTAGATCCGGGTGATCACGCCGCTCTGGATATGTTCGATCAGCGCGTCGTTGCAGGTCATCAGCGAGCTGGACGCGAGGGTCAGATTTTTAAAGCCCATTTTAGCCAGCAGCGCGACAACGTTATTAATCACCCGGTCGCCTTCGCGAAACGCATGATGAAACGAAATGGTCATCCCGTCCTGCAGGCCGCTGCGCTTCACTGCCTCTTCCAGACTTTCACACAGCTTGCGGTGATGTTTGGCGTCGACGTCGGCCAGCCACGGCGTGGCGCTGTGGGCCGTATCAAAGGGTTTCAGTTCCCGCAGAGGGGGGAAATTCAGGTGGAGCAATTCTGTCTGATTCATTGTGTCATCCTTAGCGACGCACGCCGGAGGCAGCGGCGCGTTCCAGCACCCTCTGCGCGTGGTCAATAATCGGCGCATCGACCATTTTGCCGTTGAGCGACACCACGCCCAGGCCGTTGCGTTCGCCCTCTTCTGCCGCTTCGATCACTAACTTCGCGTGATCCACTTCCTGCTGAGTCGGCGCGTAGGCGTTGTGTAGCAGGTCGATCTGGCGCGGGTTGATCAGCGATTTGCCGTTGAAGCCCATTTTGCGGATCAGGTTAACTTCGCGCAGGAACCCGGCTTCGTCGTTGACGTCTGACCACACCACGTCGAAGGCGTCGATCCCGGCGGCGCGTGCCGCGTGCAGCACGGCGCAGCGGGCATAGAACAGCTCGGTGCCGTCGCCGCGTTCGGTTTGCATGTCCATCACATAGTCAAACGCCGCCAGGGCGATGCCGATAAGGCGCGGGGAGCTGCGGGCAATCGCCACGGCGTTAATCACGCCAATCGCCGATTCAATCGCCGCCATCACGCGCGTTGAACCGACTTCGCGACCACACTCGCGCTCAATGCGCTCCAAATGACCTTCCAGCTCGAAGATATCTTCCGGAGTGTCGGTTTTCGGCAGACGGATCACGTCCACGCCCGCGCGCACCGCCGCTTCGAGATCCAGCAGACCAAACGGCGTGCTCAGCGGATTAATGCGTACCACGGTTTCGATATCCTGATACATCGGGTGCTGCAGCGCGTGGAAGACCAGCAGGCGTGCGGTGTCTTTCTCGCGCAGGGCCACGGCGTCTTCGAGGTCAAACATGATGGAGTCAGGGCGATAGATAAACGCGGTAGAGAGCATGGCGGCGTTGGCACCCGGTAAAAACAGCATACTGCGACGGAGTTTATTCATGACATTTTGCTCCAGTCGATCTGCTGCGTTTCTGAAGCGCGGATCAGCGCACTTTGCAGGCGGGCGCGGATCACACAGTCCAGCGCCCCTTTGTCTTCAACGATAATCAGCCCCTGGCGCACGTCCATGGCGCGCAGGGTTTCGTCGACCACCTGGCGGATTTGCTCGCCAAACTGCTTGATCACTTCACTGTGGATGACAATCTCCAGCTCGCCGTGGGCGGGGGCGATTTTCACCATCAGGTCGCTGGACTCCTGTGTTCCGGCCAGCGCCTCCCTTACAATATTCATGATAAATTCCTGATAGTTATGCGACTTCCGCGCTCGCGCTGTAGTGCGCTTCGAGATGCGCGAAAGTGGACTCCGGGACAATTTCCCGAATGCGGGAAAACTGCTGAGTCTTGAGTAAACGGCGCACTTCTGACGCCGAAATAGCGTTTCCTGTCGCCTTGATGCGCGGCATTTCCACCACCTCGATTTCCGCTGCGAGGAGCTGATGCAGCGTCTGGTTGTACTGGCGGGTGATGTCGCAAAACGGCTCCGAGCCGATAAAACGATGGGTGATCCCAAGCGCGGGGGCGATAAAGTCGCGGAAGATTAGTACGTCGATTTCGCTCCACGCCTGCTGCACCTTCCCGGTCTCTTTGAGGAAATAGGCCGGGAAGGTGGCGCGGGAGATGATGTACTGCGAGCCTTCGTGCACCGAGACATTCGGCAGATGCGCCACGCCCGCGCGGACCATCTCCAGACGGTCGCAAAACGGGAAGAACGACGCATCCTCGCGCACCACGAACAGGTGCAGCCAGTCGCACTGGTTCGCCGCCTGCTCCACCAGATGTCGATGGCCGAGGGTGAACGGATTGGCGTTCATCACTATCGCGCCGATTTTTTCCCCGCACTTGCGGCTACGTTGCAGCGAGCGACAGTAACGCTCGATACCCTGCGGCGTGTTTTCCAGCAGCACCGCGTTGTTGCCGCTCTGGGCAATCGGCCAGAAACCGCTGCGGGCGAAGCGCTCTTTGTTGCACGGGCGGGTGCAGAGAAAGAGGTGAAAATGGCCGCGCGCCAGCGCAGCGTTTTCCACTTCGGCCAGCAGACGGGCGCTGAGATTCGCGCCCCTCAGCTTTTCATCGACCGCCACGCACTTGATGACATTGGCAGCGAGCCCTGCGCATCCCACTAACTGCGTGCCGGACCAGGCCTCCACAAACAGCGTGATGTCGTTGTCCAGCCCCAGGCCGCTGTCCGCCAGCAGATAGCGAATCTGGCTTAAGCGTTCCGGGTGTTGCGCGACAATCGTATGGCGAAAGTCGATAGGGAGTTGCGAGTGCATACTGCCGCCTTAATCAGTGCGCTGCCGCCAGGGTTTGCGCGGGTGCTTCCATGATCACATTGCTCAGATGACCGATGTTTTCGATCTCCACCTCAATACGATCGCCCTCTTTCATGAACAGCGGCGGGTTGCGTTTTTTACCCACGCCGCCCGGCGATCCGGTGATGATCACGTCGCCTGGGCTGAGGCGGGTAAAGGTACTGATGTATTCGATCAGCTCCGCGACCTTGTGGATCATGCTGCTGGTGTTGTCTTCCTGCACCATGCGGCCATTGAGCCAGGTGCGGATCGCCAGACTGTGCGGGTCCGGGATCTCATCGGCGGTGGCCATCCACGGGCCGAACGCGCCGGTCTGCCGCCAGTTTTTTCCGGCGGTGAACCAGGTGTGCTGCCAGTCGCGGGCGGAACCGTCCATGTAGCAGCTGTAGCCGCCGACGTGACGCAGGGCGTCTTCACGACGGATGTTCTCGCCGCCTTTGCCGATGATCACCGCCAGCTCGCCTTCGTAGTCAAATTCACAGGAGTGGCGCGGTTTGAGCACCGGCGAATTGTGACCGGTCTGTGAATCCGCAAAGCGAACGAAGAGCGTCGGGGCCGGGTTGTGCTGGTCAAACTCTTTGCGTTTGTCGGCGTAGTTCATGCCCACACAGAGGATTTTTTCCGGCTGCTCAATCACCGGCAAAAAGGTGATAGCGCTCATCGGAATATCCACGGCGTCGTTGAGATAACGCGTGGCGTCCGCCAGGCCGTTACCCTGCAACAGCGCTTTGAGGTCGCTGTAGCGATCGCCCAGACGGCGACCTAAATCCACCACGCCGTCGGCCTGCACGATGCCGTAGCTGCGTTTACCCTGATACAGAAAACTTGCGAGTTTCATTATTCTTTCCTGAAGACTTAGACGAGGAAGTTGCCCAGAACCAGCAGCGAGACGGAGACGTTAATCGCGCCGCCAATTCGGGTAGCAATTTGGGCGAACGGCATCAGGCTCATACGGTTGCCTGCGGTCAAAATCGCCACGTCGCCAGTACCGCCCTGTCCGCTCTGGCAGCAGGAGACGATGGCGACATCAATCGGGTGCATACCAATCTTTTTACCGACGAAGAACCCGGTCGCCACCAGCGCGGAGACGGTGCTGACAATCACCAGCAGATTGCTGACGGTGAAGGCATTGACCAGTTCCTGCCACGGCGTAATTGCCACGCCAACGGCAAACAGAATCGGGTAGGTCACGGAGGTCTGGAAGAATTTGTACACCACCTGAGAACCTTCCAGCAGGCGTGGAGACGCACCGTTGCAGAGTTTCACAAGCACCGCCACAAACAGCATGCCAACCGGTGCTGGCAAGCCAATCAGCTTGTGACCCAGCATCCCTAGCATGTAGAGCAGCACCGCCAGCAGTGCACCGGAGGCAATGGTGGTCACATCCGCTTTGCCGGAGAAGGCCGGTTGTGACACGTTGGCGTCAGCATTAGCGCGGTTTGGCATCAGCTGGCCTTCGCCGGTCAGGTGCGGATAGCGTTTGCCAAGCTGGTTCAGGCAGCCGGAGATAATGATTGCGGTTAAGCCACCGAGCATCACCATCGGCAGAACGCGACCGAGCGCCACGCCCTGATCCATGTGCAGCAGCGTGGCGTAACCGATGGAGAGCGGAATCGCCCCTTCGCCCACCCCGCCCGCCATGATCGGCAGAATAATAAAGAAGAAGATCTGGAACGGCTCAAGACCGAGCGCCATGCCGACGCCCATCCCAACGATCATGCCGACGATTTCGCCGCACAGCATCGGGAAGAAAATGCGCAGGAAGCCCTGAATCAGCACCGTGCGGTTCATGCTCATGATGCTGCCGACAATGATGCAGCAGATGTAGAGATAGAGAATATTGGTGGATTTGTAGAACTTGGTGGTGGACTCGACCACCACGTCCGGCAGCAGGCCGTAATAGACCATCGCCGACGGGATAAAGGTGGCGCAGATTGCCGCCGCACCGAGTTTGCCGACAATCGGCAGACGCTTGCCGAACTCACCGCAGGCGAAACCGAAGAACGCGAGGGTGGCGACCATCACCACGATGTCGCTCGGCAACTTACCGCCCAGGCAATCAATGGCGATCAACGCACCGGCTAACACAAACAGCGGCAAAGGAATGATCCCGACTTTCCAGGTATCCATAATGTGCCACCAGCGCTCTTTAAGCGACGGCCGCTGAATATCAATCGGGTCGTGGGTAACAGAGAAAGAATCGTCAGTAGTGCTCATAATTAAGCCTCTTGGTTATTTGTCCGTTAAGCGTAGAGTCGCAAAGGCTTACTTAATGTGAGGAAAGGCATATTAAAACCGAAGTTTTAATGGCCTCTATGGTTTTAATGGTTTCTTTTATTTAATGTGATTAACGCCGTATTTATTGCCGTGGTTTTTATGGTTTCTTTTCCAGATTGTACAAACAAATAACATTGTTAAATTAGCATTAGGACCCGCCTGAATTTTCTATTTTTATTTTGCGATCAGCGCTGTGGAAATGATCACAAGTTTCAGGCAAAGCCCGTGGTTAGCGGGAAAAAGATGATATATTGGCACTCCCTGTTGATACCGTCCGTGATAGTCATGAAAGTGTCGTTTCAGATTAAGCTCTTTATTTCGCTGGTCGTCTTTTTCTCAGTGCTCTTTGCATTACTGGGTGGATATTATTATGTCGACGTCGGCAGGCAGCTTTATCAGGAGATGAGCACGCGCGCCAAAATACAGGCGGAGGAGATTGCGATTATTCCCACCTTGCGCAAAGAGGTGGAAAAAAAGGATATCAAAGCCATTCGTGAATTTATGTTCAAAATAGCGGTGCGCAGCGATGCCAGCTTTATTGTCATTGGTGACAATAAAGGTCTGCACCTGTTCCATTCTGCGTTTGCAGATCGTATCGGTAAAACGCTGGTCGGCGGGGATAACGAGGAGGTGCTGCACGGGAAAAGCACCACCACCATCCGTAAGGGGGGGTTGGGGATTTCGTTGCGCAGCAAAGCGCCGATTTTCAACGATGCGGGAGAAGTGGTAGGGATTGTCTCTGTCGGGTATCTCACCAGCTATCTCGACACCATTACCGTCAGCAAAGTGGTGAACATTTTGATTGCCGCGGTGCTGCTGCTGATCGCCCTGTTTGTCTTCTCGTGGTTTTTCACCCGCAGTATCAAAAAGCAGATCTTCTCCCTCGAACCGCGCGAGATTGGCCTGCTGGTACGCCAGCAAAAAGCGATGATGGAGTCGATCTACGAAGGGGTGATCGCCATCGATGATAACTACCGGATCGAAGTGATCAACCAGGCGGCGCGTAATTTACTTGGTTTGCCGCAACCCGCACGGGAACTGCGCGGGCAGCCGATTAGCCAGGTCATCACCCCGGTGCCATTCTTCGCGCCGCAGACCATGCTGGCGAAAGATACGCACGATGAGATCTGCCGCTTTAACGATCTGACGGTGATCGGAAGCCGCGTGCGGATCATGCTCGAGGATTCCCTGCAAGGCTGGGTGATCACCTTCCGCGATCGCAACGAGATCGACTCTCTGAGCGCCCAGCTCAGCCAGGTCAAACGTTACGTCGATAACCTGCGCATCATGCGCCACGAGCAGTTGAATCGTATGACGACGCTGTCAGGATTGCTGCATATGGGGCGCTACGAAGAGGCAATTGGCTTTATTCAGGCGCAATCGGAACATGCCCAGGAGCTGCTGGACTTTATCTCCTCGCGCTTTAGCTCGCCGACGCTGTGCGGCCTGTTGCTGGGGAAAGCGGCACGAGCGCGTGAGAAAGGCGTTGAACTGAACTTCGATCCCGCCTGTCGGATGGACAAGCCTTTTGCTCCGCTGCTCGAAGCGGAACTGATTTCCATCATTGGGAATTTACTGGATAACGCTATCGAAGCCACCCAGCGCGCACCGCATCCCCATGAGCCGGTGGAAGTGCTGATCAAGCTCAACGATCGGGAGCTGATTATTGAAGTGGCAGATCATGGCGTCGGCATTAAGCCCGAGATCCGCGAGCGGATCTTTGAGCGCGGCATCACCACCAAAACGCGTGGCGATCACGGTATCGGCCTGTACCTGATCGAAAGCTATGTCACCCAGGCTGGCGGCTCCGTAGAGGTTGCCGATAACTCGCCTCGGGGCGCGATTTTCTCGCTGTTTATTCCCGCCACGGGAACTCCGCCGCGCCCCGTTCAGGAACTGGAAGAGACTGACTATGCAACATGAACATATCGACGTATTGATCGTTGAAGATGAGAACGAACTGGCACAACTTCACGCGGAACTGATTAGCAAACATCCGCGCCTGCGGCTGGTGGGGATCGCCTCTTCTCTCGCCGAGGCTCAGACCCTGCTTTCCAGCCTGCAACCGCAGCTGATTTTGCTCGATAACTATTTGCCGGACGGCAAAGGCATCACCCTGATCAGCAACCCGTTGCTGGTGCATGCCAACTGCTCGGTGATCTTTATCACCGCTGCCAGCGACATGGACACCTGTAGCCTGGCGATCCGCAACGGCGCATTCGACTACATTCTGAAACCTGTTTCCTGGAAACGGCTCAGCCAGTCGCTGGAGCGCTTCGTGCAGTTCGCCGAGCAGCAGCGGGTATGGAAGATTGTCGATCAGCAGAACGTTGATTCCCTGTATCAACTGCAGGCGAAAAACTACCGCCTGGACAGCGGGAGCAAAGGGATCGAAGAGAACACGCTGGCACGGGTGCAAACCCTGTTCAACGACAAGGCGACGCACTGTTTTTCCGTGGATGAGGTGGTGAACGAAACAGGGCTAAGCAAAACCACGACCCGGCGCTATCTGGAACACTGCGTGGATGCGGGGTTTTTAAGCGTGGAGATGCTGTACGGGAAGATTGGTCATCCGCGGCGGATGTATCGGCGGAGTGCGGAGTGAAAAAAGCCGGTTGTTATCCCCTCTCCCCTATGGGGAGAGGGTTAGGGTGAGGGGGGAACTACCTCAAAACATACCCATACAACCGCTTAATCCCGTCCGCATCTTTCTCGCTGTACACGCCCTGCAACTCAGGCGAGAAGCCCGGCAGCAGGTTTACGCCCTCTTCCAGCGCCAGGAAATAGCGCTGCACCGCACCGCCCCAGACTTCTCCCGGCACCACGCACAGCACGCCCGGTGGATATGGCAGCGCGCCTTCGGCCGCGATCCGCCCTTCGGCTTCGCTGATACGCACCAGCTCTACGTCGCCGCGAATATAGGCCTGATTCGCATCCTGCGGATTCATCACCACCGCAGGCAAACTCGCTTTGCGGAACATCGCTTTTTGCAGATCTTTCACGTTAAAGCTGACGTACAGATCGTGCATCTCCTGGCACAGGTCGCGAATCGTATAGTCACGATAGCGCACCGGGTACTTATTGAAGATGGTTGGCAGCACCTCGGCGAGCGGCGTGTCGTCTTCGATGTGCTGCTCAAACTGCCCGAGCATCGCCACCAGCTGTGCCATTTTCTCGGCGCTTTCTGCGGGCGTCAGCAGGAACAGAATGGAGTTCAGATCGCACTTCTCAGGTACAATGCCGTTCTCACGCAGGTAATGGGCGAGGATCGTCGCAGGAATGCCAAAATCCGTGTAATCGCCCGTTTCCGCGTCAATGCCCGGCGTGGTCAGCAGCAGCTTGCAGGGATCGACAAAATACTGCTCGTCAGCGTAACCCTCAAAGCCATGCCACTTCGCGCCAGGCTCAAAGCTGAAGAAACGACGCTCGCTGGCAATCGCATGCGTCGGGTGATCCTGCCACGGCCGCCCCGCCACCACCGGCGGAATGAAGGGTTTGATCATCTTGCAGTTGGCGATGATCGCTTTGCGCGCCTCAATACCGAGCTCGACGCACTCCGCCCACAGCCTGCGCCCGCTCTCGCCTTCATGGATTTTGGCGTTGATATCCAGCGCGGCAAACAGCGGATAAAACGGGCTGGTGGAGGCGTGGAGCATGAAGGCATTATTCAGACGCTTATGCGGGCAGAACCGCGCCTGACCGCGAATGTGGTTATCCTTTTTATGGATCTGCGACGTTTGCGAGAACCCGGCCTGCTGCTTATGCACCGATTGGGTCACAAAAATTCCCGGATCGTTCTCGTTAAGTTCCAGTAACAGCGGCGAGCTATCGGCCATCATCGGGATAAACTGCTCGTACCCGACCCACGCGGAGTCAAACAGGATGTAATCGCACAGGTGGCCGATCTTGTCGATCACCTGACGGGCGTTATAGATCGTGCCGTCGTAGGTTCCGAGCTGGATCACCGCGAGGCGGAACGGTCGAGCATCAGCGGCTTTTTCCGGCGCCACTTCGCGGATCATCTCGCGCAGATATGCATCGTTAAAACAGTGTTCGTCGATACCGCCGATAAAGCCAAACGGATTTCGCGCCGCCTCCAGATAGACCGGCGTGGCCCCCGCCTGAATCAACGCCCCGTGGTGGTTGGATTTGTGGTTATTGCGGTCAAACAGTACCAGATCGCCGCGCGTCAGCAGTGCATTGGTCACGACCTTGTTGGCCGCGGACGTTCCGTTAAGCACAAAGTAGGTCTTATCCGCATTGAATACTTTTGCCGCGAACTTTTGCGCATCTTTAGCGGACCCCTCGTGGATCAGCAGATCCCCGAGTTTGACGTCTGCGTTACACATGTCAGCACGAAAAACGTTTTCGCCAAAAAAGTCGAAGAACTGACGCCCTGCCGGGTGCTTTTTGAAGAAGGCACCGTGCTGATGGCCAGGGCAGGCAAAAGTGCTGTTGTTCATCGCCACATACTGGCTCAGGGTGTCAAAAAAAGGTGGCAGTAAGTTCTCTTCATAGCGACAGGCCGCCGCTTCCAGTTCCAGGAACTCTTGCGCTTTACCGCTGATGACTGCCATGACGCCTTCTGGCGCAACATCTGTCTCCTGCGAGAAGATAAACACCGGGAGCTGGAACCCTGTGCGTTTCAGTAACGCGAGAATGCCGCTGCGGCTCTCGGCCAGGGTAATGACGACTGCCGCCACATCCGTAAAATCGGTACTGTCCAGCGCCACCACTTCACGGTGCGTGGACAGAGTGGAAATCAGCTCATGGCTGACGGCAATTTTTAGTGATTTCATAGGCGTAGAGACCCGTTTCAAGGGGAGAAGAGATCCAGACAGGAGGAGAAAATTCGCGCAATAATGTCACCTTTTATTTTGAGGTGCAAGACAGAAACTTTATGCATTTCAGGCAGCGAAAGCTACCCGTTCTCCGCCTTCCTCATGTAATAATAATGCAATATCAATGATTAAATAGCGGGAGTGTATTTTGGTTATTGGACCCTTTATCAATGCCGGTGCCGTACTACTCGGTGGCGTGCTCGGCGCGGTGTTAAGCCAGAGATTACCTGAACGTATTCGCACTTCCATGCCCTCGATCTTTGGGCTGGCGTCACTCGGCATCGGCATTTTGCTGGTCATCAAATGCGCCAACCTGCCAGTGATGGTGCTTGCCACACTGCTCGGCGCACTGATCGGTGAGTTTTGTTACCTGGAGAAAGGGATTAACGGCGCAGTCAGTAGGGCCAAAAACCTTATCTCTCGCCCCGGAAAAGCCGCAAGCGGAACGCATGAGACCTTTATTCAGAACTATGTGGCCATCATCATTCTGTTTTGCGCCAGCGGGACGGGGATATTTGGCTCGATGCAGGAAGGGATGACCGGCGACCCCAGCATTCTGATTGCTAAGGCGTTTCTCGATTTCTTCACCGCCACCATTTTCGCCACCACGCTAGGCATTGCCGTCGCGGCGATTTGCGTGCCGATGCTAATGATTCAGCTGGCGCTCGCCACCTGCGCCACGCTGATATTGCCGCTCACCACTCCGGCAATGATGGCAGACTTCACCGCCGTGGGCGGCCTGTTGCTGCTGGCAACAGGACTTCGAATCTGCGGAATTAAAATGTTTGCGGTGGTGAATATGCTGCCCGCACTGGTGCTCGCGATGCCGCTCTCCGCCCTGTGGACGCACTTTTTCGCCTAAGTTGTCATCAAAGTGGTGAGAGAGTGTGCACTCCGTTGCGAAATCGACAAATTTCGTTGACGACGGAAGCCCAATCGGGTTTAATGCGCCCCGTTGCCCGGATAGCTCAGTCGGTAGAGCAGGGGATTGAAAATCCCCGTGTCCTTGGTTCGATTCCGAGTCCGGGCACCACTATTTAAAGAAACCAGCCTTAGGGCTGGTTTTTTGCTTTCTGGGGTTCTGAGGTTCTTCAGATCTGTCCAGGCCCTTATCCTTAGCCCCACTCTCCTCGATTAAACCAGAGCCGTTTTATGTAAGGCTGAAAACGAAGTGCGATTAAAATAGACACCACCCAAACACACTCCTATTAAATGCATTGAGCAAATGAATATATTTATTCCATTTTGCCAACGCCAGATGCAGGTATATAATAAACACAACATATAAAATATCAGCGGAATAATTTAACTATCATTCAGGGAGCGAATTATGAATTTCAGGTCAATAGCATTGCTATATATGTCAGCACTTTTACTCACGGGATGCGCAGTACACTCCCCTATTGATGCTAAAAAAACAGGTGCGTCAGGTACGGAGAGTAACGTCAGTAAAAACGGTTCTGTCCAATTAACGGATAAAGATATTTTTGGCAACGAAACCACACTGGCAGTGACTGAAGAAGATATTCAGGCAGCACTCGAAGAAGATGAATTCCATGTGCCACTAAATTCAAAAATCATTTTAGTACAATCCGGTAGTCGCGCACCCGAGACGCTTATGCAGCAGGAGATGAGTCAGTATTATTCTGTAGCAACGTTCTCAGGTATACCTGACCGACAGAAAGTGATTTCGTGTAACAAAGAAAAAGATGAAAACAATGAAACTGTCATCGCAGAGAATATGAACTGGATGCAGGCTCTACGCTATGTGGCAGCAAAAGGCCATCAGAAAGCCATCATCGTATATCAGGATTTACTGCAGTCGGGTAAATATGATCCCGCCACCAAAACCACTGTCTGGTCAGACTATAAAAATGAAAAGGTAACGAACACTGCCTCACTGCGTTACCTGGTGCGATTCACCCTTGTGGACGTGGCAACGGGCGAATGGGCCAGTTGGTCACCGGCGAATTATGAATACAAGGTCACGGTCCCTCTGTCAGACAAAAAAATCAATGCTGATACTATCGACCAACAAATTGCCCGGCTTAAGCAAAACACCTATGCTTCTATGGTAAAAGATCTGGCAAATCGCTATCAGTAAATCTGCTTTTAGCTGACGGGCTTAGGATTTATCGGCCCGTCAATTAATAGATACTCTCTTAACCCAAAACTCTCTCACTTCGCAGGAAATGCCGAAAACTCAGGCTCTGCAGGATCATTAATATCCGATGTCATTTCATGTGTTTTTTGATCTATATTGACAGTGAATAATCTTGGCTGCGTGCCCGGATCCCCGGGGCAACGACCTTCATGCTTTTCAACCACAATAACAGAATCTATTCCTGGTTCACTGTCAGGCATATATAAATAATCGGTACATTCTGGGGAGTAAAGTAACTTATTTTTCTCAGCTATATTTTTTACCTTCTGTGCAACAGGTGGTAATTGTGCCGAAAAAACATTTGTGCTCAATATGGCACAACCGAGTAATGTAGTAGCGATCAATTTTTTCATGGTTACCCTACTAAACTGAAGTAATACATTGGATTTATGTAACACATAGAAACAAAGGCAACTGGATTATCGTAATCTTTTATTCCAGTCGTGCGCATAATACTTACTATCCTTTTCTCATAGTTAGGGTTTGTTGCATATCCAGCTTTGGCTATTTCATGAATAAATTTTTCAGGATCATTGGGGAAGCTAAATGCTGCCGCATATCTTTTATTGACCGTAAGAAACCGTCCATAATCATCTGCAGATTGCTCCAGTGTATCATACGAGCGAAAACTATCTTTAATTTTAGACGATACTCCTCCCGAAACTTCGTGAGTTGTAACATCTATCGAGTTACCATTAGGTGACTTTCCCTTTACACCAAAATACATATTTCCAGGAGCACGATGTCCCCAGTCTGACTCAAAAGCCCCCTGTGAAATTGTTACAGCAATCGGTACTCCCCAATTACGTTTAACCATAACAGCGGCAGGTAACGATCTGTTAATCCATTCCGTTTGCTTCGTCGATAGCGGTAATGATGCCCGCTGAGCTAACTGATTAATAGTATTACTATCCGGTATAATCGCATCATGCTTATGAAGTTGTGAAGCCTCAAGGTGCGTCCCCCGTAGTGCGTCAAAGGTCGGGCCATGCCGATTAACTATGGCATCCGGGAGTAAAAAATGAACATGCTTTCTTTGGAACATAACTAACCGGGCACAGGTTTTTGGCCCCCATATTCCATCTTCCTTTAGCGTTTCAATATTATCTTCGCGGGTAGCTCTGTTCAGTAAAATCTGAATTTTTCTAACATCGCTTGGAAAATTTGGCTGATTCATCCCGACCGCATGGTGAATTCTCCATCTCATACACCCTCCTTTCTATTTTCAATAATGCATCCACACTAGAAAATTCGCTCTTCCCACAAACTGTAAACACTGGTTCCTGCGATGCAGTGTTCCTGGGTAATGCTTTCATACGTGAACGATATTGATTCCTCTGGCTGTCCCTGACTGTTGGTGATGGTGTGCGGTACCTCACTATGTATACTCGAAATGCGGGCCTTAATCAGTTTCACTTTGTAAAATAATTCATTAATACCAAAGCGATTGGTACGGTAGTATTCAAAATCACAGGTCAGACACTCATTTTCAGTAATCGATTTAGTCAACAAAGGTGACGATTTATCGACGGGCTTCTGAATGGTTAGTGCCAGATGGTTAACATTCTGCGCTCTAATCAGGCCGTGATTCAGCGCCAGCACCATAATCTGATCCGTGTGCGCAATCTGCGCTTTATTACCAATAGAGTCCTGCGATGAACAGCCTGCCGAAATCAGTCCCTGCAGGTCACCGTTCAATGTGAGATAAACAAGATTTGCCATAATAAACTCCTCCGGCCAGGGTTATTCCCCGGCACCTGTATTAGTCGTTGCCGCTTCCGGCAGGGAATGGGTTTTCAGCAGCAGCCAGCGGCTTAATATTCCATCCAGCCGATCGTTGATTTGTTTTTCCAGCGTGTCGGTATTCTGGCCCTGCGCCTGCGCGTCCTGATATTGCGTTAACAGGGATTCCAGTGGGGTTTCCTGACCTAGCCCTCGCTCTGCCTGCCAGACCACGTTTTTGATATACGAAAGCGTCAGCCCCTCTTTTTCACGTCTCATAACTAGATCGGCAAAAGCGCGTAGATCCTGCCGCGTCTGCAACCAGCCCCTGAGCTGCGGGCTGTTTTGCGCGCGGGTTTTTAACGTCTCATTCCACCTGGCAGTCGCCTGCTGCTGCTGCTGACTTTCCGGCCATCGGCTATCTGCGGTGCGCATTATCTGCATCCCGATCTCCAGCGGCTGTAGCGAGGAGGAACTGAGTTGTTGCTCAAGTCTTCGTTGATAACTTCCCAGCTCTGGCGAGGCCAGCCAGACCGTCGCCGCCCCCTGCACGCTGTCATTGACCTGTGCGAGCACCTGCTGTGTGGGGTAAACCTGCCACCACCAGAGTGCAGCAGCAATCGCGACGCTACTGGCTATACCCGCAATAAAGCCTTTGAAGGTATTGCCCTCTTTCACGCGCTTGCCGTCTGTCAGTCCGCGCACCTGCACCTTCATTTCAGGTAGGTCGGGCAGCGGGGGAATGACCTCTGCCGTGGATGGCGCACTCTCTGGGGCATAAACCAGCGTTCTGACGGGGTTTTGTGCCGCTGTATCTGCACTGTGCCTGGGCTGTGGCTCGAACTTTTTGCGCGTGTTCTGCACAAAATACAGTAGGTTTTCCACGCGCGGTTGCCGTTTGAGTTCCACCTGCTGAAGTTTGTCGCAAATAAGCTGCAATGCACGTTCGGTGCGGTATAGCAGCGACAGGTCAGACTCCGAAAAGGCGATTTGCTGACGCAGAATCGTGCCGGTGCGGATGTTGAGCCAGTCCAGCATCTCAGTGCGCGCCGGGCCGCTTTGCGGCCAGAAGGTCTCCCACTCATGGCTGATCATCGCCGCCAGCAGCTCGACGCCTTCGCAGAAACCTGCCAGGCCCTGCGAGCGGGTCCGGGCCAGGGTGAAGTAAGTTGCGGTATGCAGATCTACCCCGTTGGTTTTAAAGATCGTCAACGCCAGCGACTCCACCAGCTTCCAGTTCAGCTCCGGCTGCGACGGATGGTTGGCCTTGTTAATCTCCTCCCGAATGGCGCTGAACTCCGGCAGATCCCGCGGATCGCTGCCGGTCATGATGGTCTGTGTCAGTGCGTGATTGCTACTCATCCCTGCCTCCTCAGTACAGCGTGTCCGGCAGCCGGAACTGGCTGAAAAGCCCACCGGCAAACGGGTTGTCTTCCGTATCGGTATGCACCCGGTAAACCATCGCCCCGCCGTCGACGTTGAAACGTACGCTGAATGTGCCGTCCTGAACGCCGGTTAACTGCCCTGCGCCCAGTAGCCTGAACTGTGCCCACGGCCCGCTGAAGCTGATACTGCGCGGCGAGTTTCCGCTGGTGCCAATCAGCGTCAGCTTGCTTTCATTGCCTTCGCGCATATTGTTTGGCCATACCAGGTGCGCGGTGTAGTTGCGTCCCTGGCTGTAGTCGACTAACTGGCCATCGAGATTCAACACGCTCCGGCGTTTATTGCCCGAAAGCGATACGGTTTCCACCGCAAACTGTGCCCCTAACCCATTCTGTTTGCTGAAGAAAATATCGCGGATTTTCTGCGCGGTATCCAGCTGTTGGCGGATGTCCTCGCGAATGATGACCGCATTGTCGCCGTCCTCCAGGCTAAGATCGTTTTCCATAAACAGGCGAAGGTTCTGCTGATAAAACGTATCCAGCACTCCATCCGGTTTAAAGAAGCGTTCGAACGCATCAAGGGATGCATCCTGCCTGGCGTCAGGGCTAAACGGATAGGCATTCGCCAGTTGCTCGTTAAAGGGTTTCACCACGGTGTCACGCCAGTCCACTTCCATATAGTGAACGGCTTCCACCATCACCACATGCCAGGCCTGGTCGGCGAGCTTACCCACCCAGCGGTTGAGCGGTGCAGGTAGAGTTTTCGCCATCTGACGCGTGGCAAAAATTGGATCGCTGCTGTTCTGATCAAGCCTAATCTGTACTGCTTTCAGGGCTGATTTCCCCGGTACCGGTGCGTTCTGTATCGCCAGCAGATAGCGATGTAACTCGGTTAACTGCTGATAAACCGCCTGCATCGTGTTTTCTTTATCTTTCTGCACGGCCAGTGCGCTGTTTTCCGGTGCAAATTCATGCCCGAGCCGGGTCAGCAGGCGATAGTCCGGTTCAGCCAGGGCCTCTTCGCGCGCCGAGTCTGAAAGTTTTTCCGACAGAACGATGGGCTGAGTGTTGTCACGCAGAGCGGTTAACGCCCGCTGGAGCGGCTGGTCGCCGCTAATCACCTGCTCCAGCGCGCCGGTCAACTGCGCGATGGACTCATAATCGCGGACGTTGAGATTGTCCATCCCCACTCGCCATGTGGCGGTGTAGTCGCTGAGATATTGCTCGGTGAGCTGACGCTGGATTTCCGTGCGATCGGCATCGCTGTACTTCACGCTGCGGGTCAGATTCAGCACCCAGCTGTCCATTGCGGTGAGTTCCACCAGTTCATCCCGCTGTTTTACAAAATAATTTTTCAGGCCGTAGCGGGTGAGGAACTGAGGGACCACCAGTTTGTCATCCTCCGCAGAGGTAAATACCCGTTCAAAGCTCGGCCCGACCTGGTCGCGTAAGTTCAGGTCGGCAGGCAGCACTCCCAGGGCCCGCGTTTTGAGGCTCTGATAAACACGCTGGTAGACCGGTAATTTGCTGAGTTCTTTCTGAGCGGCAGCCACCGGGCTGTCGTAAGGCATCCAGCGGCTGATGGCATCGCCGTCTCACTCCTCGCGCTCGGCGTGCCAGTCGGTGTGCGCCAGCGCGTAATCGAGATGGGACATCAGCTGGGCCTGGATATCACGCTGGCCGTGGAATTTTTCACTCCAGCGCTTCGCCATGTATTGCTTCACGACTTCATTGTTGCGTCCGCTTTTATCTTCGAGCATGCGAATCACGCGCAAAATAGCGAGTTTTTCCTCGCTTTCTGGCGGTGCCGCGTTCATATCCTTGACCAGTCCGTTGAGCAAGGACGGGAGATAACGCTGCTCCAGCAGTTGCAGGTAGGTTTGTTCTACGTACGGCCCGATGCGTCTGCCCTGGTATAACCCCAGGTCGGCCAGACGACTGCGATCGCCCCAGTCGCCGTAGGCCAGAGTGGCTTCGCGGACCGGATTCAGCAGCGGCAACTGCAGATTGCCGTACTCATCCATGCCTTTCGGTGCCTGAACGGCCATAAAGGCGTTCGCCTGCTTCAACACCTGAATGCCCGACGCATAGTTGTCATTGTAATAATGGTGCCATCCGACGGTCAGCAGCACGACGACCATCCCCGACGCAACCGAGAACACCGTCAGGTGACGGCGGGCGTTAGTCAGCCAGGAATAGCTCTCGCCCGCCAGATTGGGTTCTGCGAGCAGCACCTGAGGAAACAGGTTACGCGTAAAATAGGGAGCCATATCCACCAGTGGCCAGGCCGTCAGCGGGCTGCTGCCAAGCCCATACTGGCGGGCTGCAGACTGCATAAAAATGTCATCCATCTGGCCGCGCTGCAGCGATGACGTGAGATAGACGCCGCGCAGCATGACGTCCATGTTTTCGCCATCCAGCAGGCCGTTAAGCAGAGCCACCAGCGGCTCCCTGCTGCCCTGCATCTGACGGGCGAAACTGAACAGAGCACTGCGAGTCTGGTTCTGCGCCAGCATCAGGTCAGGCAGAGCATGGTTCAGTTGCTCGCTCCATGTCTGCCAGAAATTGTTCAGCTCGCCGCGCCAGTCATCATTCTCGTGGGCACGACGGGTGAAGGTGACGCCAAGGATGGCGTCACGTCCCTGCTTATCCAGCGACTGAAATAATGCGGAAAATCCGTGCAATAAATCGAGCCGGGTCAGCACCACGTAGACGGGTAACTGGCAGTGAAGATGCTGGCGCACGTCCTGTAAACGGCTGCGCAGCATCTGTAGCAGGTACTCGCGGCGGCGTTTATCAGCCGTCAAAAGATCGGGGAAATCCAGAGTCAGGATGAGACCGTTCAGCGGCTGGCGGGCGCGTTTCTGCACCAGCCACTCCAGCAGATGCTCCCACAGGCGACGGTGCAGAATGTCCCCCTCAGGCTGTTCGCAGAGTGAGCCGCTGATATCAAAAATCACCGCCTGTTTTCCGACGTGCGGAGTGAGATACAGCCGGTGTTCGGCACCGCGCACCGTTTCCGGGGTATAAATAATATCCGACGGAAATCCTTCACGCAGCAGCGCGGTTTTCCCACTGCCTTCCGGGCCGATCACCATATACCAGGGCAGTTGCCACAGGTAACGACGGCTGTCGAGATGCCGTTGCAGACGCAGCAGCCAGCGGTCAAGGTAACGCTGCTGCGCATTGAGTTCGATGCTGAGAGGATCCTGCGTCTCCTCACGTTGCAGCTTCTGCTGCCGCTCTAGCTGTTGCAGACGCTTCATCACTCTGACGGTGAGCCATGCGAGGGCAATAATTCCCCATACGGCCGTAGCCAGCCAGCGACGGGTCAGCGGCTGTAGCCAGTGCTCTTCGTAAAGCGTCCACGTCGGTCCTTTCCACCAGATCCATACCAGCAGAAAAATCCACGCCAGTACCAGCAACCAGAAAGCGGAAACCTTAAAACGGGGCATAGCCGGCCTGAGGACAGATTTGAGTCCGCTGAAGAGTCGGGGTGTCGGTAATCTCACAAAAGCTCCTGTTCTATCTTACTGTTCTGCCATGAATTTATGTTCAAGCTGCGCCAAGAGGGAGGGTTCCCAGTCCGCAAGCATCATTCGTGAGCCCGTAGTGAAAAGCATCCGGTACTGTTGCTGAGCCAGTTTTTCCATTCCGGCCTCTTCCATAAGCTGTGCGCCAGAATACTGGCGGTAGAAACGCTCGCGGGGCGTGCCTTCAGGCAACGAATCCAGATAACGCAGCGCCGCTTCCAGCCCCTGCCCGGCAAAGCATGCCTGGGCCGCCTGCAACTCTTCGCCGGTCTGCGCAACACCACTGACAGGCGTGGAGGCCAGCCACTGTTTTGTCTGGTCGCTGATAAACGGCGTTCGGTCGTTGAAAAGCAGGCTGGAAAGCAGAGGCAGACGCGCGTGGAAGCGGATGACTTCATCGCGAATAGCCTCTGCCACAGCGCTATAGCCCAGATGCCGCGCGATCTGCGCTGAAAGGTAATGACCGTCGATCCAGTACGGTGCCAGCAACAGACTGTTTTCGACCTGCTCCCAGAGCGCCAGGTCTGCGCTGGTAAGCCGGGTTTGATATTCGGCCACCCTGTCCGCCGACACGGCGGCCAGCGGAGTACGCCCGTCACTTTCAGCCTGCGGCGTAGCGGTGATGGTCTGCCAGAGGGCATGACGACGCAGACAAAAACCCAGAGGGGAATCGGGTTCGCGCTCGCAGAGGATCGCGGCGACATTCAGCTGTGAATCGCGCCAGGCAATATCATCATGGCTATCGACGATCACCTTCGGAGCCAGAGTGATGGCAGAGTTTTTTACTGCAGGGAGGGGTTGCGCGATGTCGTGCGAAGGAACGACATCCGCCGAAGGTGTCGACGCCGCGTCACGGAATTCCCGCTGATACAACGTAAACAGGTCGTCGGTGGCTTGCGCCAGTTCCGGGAGGTTGTGCGCCTGCCAGCACTGGGCCAGTTTTGCCAGTTCCCCCAGTAAGGCCTCGCGCTGCGCAGTATCCGCGCTCTGCGCAAACCCGGCGATCCCCGCTTCAAAACGTTTAATGACCTGCCCGGCAAAGCGCTTTTTATGCGCCACGTTCTGCGGAGCAGCCACCGTCCAGTAATGTTCTACATAAAGCGACAGCAGACGCAGCGCCAGCTGCGGGTCACCCGCATGCTGCAAAGTCCTGAGCAGATGCGCCAGCAGACGAAAATCTTTGCTCTCGGATGCCAGAAGGATCAGCCCGCGGCGCTGTATTTCCGCGATATCCAGCTGGCCGTGGGCCAGGGAGCCCAGTTTGACGATTTCGCCGTCGATATACTCCCAGTCCGGGCTGTCGTCTTTCAGGGATGAAACGCTTTTTTCTTCCGGCAGTGTTTCCAGCAGATGCGAAATCCAGGTATCCGGGTTACGTAAATCCAGAGGCATCAAAAATCCCCCGCCCAATGGCAGGCATCACGGAGCGGATCGATGGCCCGTGCCAGCCCGTTAATATCAAAGGTCAGCTTTCCGGCGACGCTGTCTGATCCGGTATCTACCGTTAGCGTTTTGGCCCCGAACAGTTGCTTAATTTCGCCAATACCCGACAGGCCACGGCTGGATTCCAGCAGCACACCGTTCTCGCGGACAAACCAGCGACTGTTGAAGGTTCTGTCATCGGCATTCAGCGTGACAGCGATATCATGAGCGTCCAGCGGATGCGTCAGCGCCACCTGCATCCGGGTGATGTTGTCCATACAACTGAACATCAGCACCGGGCGCGGCGGGACACTGCCAATAGCCGGTGTGGTGATCACGACAGTCGGATGATCGCCAGGCGTCTGCACCACCATCAGGGCTGTGGTATTCCCCTCACGGCGCTTTTCCTGTTCCATGGCCAGAGTCCAGGCTTCGCCCTGATAGCGAGCTTTAACCAGCGCTCCGTCAAAACCTCCTGATGATGCAGGCGCCAGCAGATGGTCGTAGCAGTCGAGACGCTCCAGCGCGGCAGA
Source organism: Lelliottia sp. EB106-05-01-XG201 (assembly GCF_058791735.1). Taxonomy (NCBI): domain Bacteria; kingdom Pseudomonadati; phylum Pseudomonadota; class Gammaproteobacteria; order Enterobacterales; family Enterobacteriaceae; genus Lelliottia; species Lelliottia sp. EB106-05-01-XG201. The sequence goes on along the minus strand of NZ_JBYTDV010000001.1, from coordinate 815,220 downwards.
TTTCAGGCGGCAGGATTGCATCGCCTGCAGGGTATCGGAAGCTGGGGGAGTGTCTGCGAGTGCAACACCCGCAGATAAACCGGACATCAGCAGACCGGTATGCCAGAAAAAACGCATCCTGCTCATGAAACGGCACCGTCTTCTTGTTCGGCTGCATCTTCCACACAGGTCGTAAACGCGCCCTCTGCGGCGGACAAGCGGATTCGGGCCACCTCTGTGTTCGACGCCATTTTCTGCAACAGCAGCAGCGAGAGCGGCGGCAGCATCTCACCGTCAATGACCGATTCCAGCATCCTGGCCCCATTCTCAGCGCGGGTGACGCGTCGCATAATTTCATCGGTGACGTCAGGTTCAATAATGACCTCAGCACCGAAGCGGCTGCGCAGCACTGCATCAAGTCGCGCCAGTTTCCCGGCGATGATGGTGGCAAGGGTCTCATGTGACAGCGGCAGATACGGCACCACTTCCATGCGCGCCAGCAGCGCTGGTTTAAAGAAATCAGCCAGGATCGGGTAGAGCATTTCCTGCATCAATGCCGGATTATCCGCGTGTTCGACAATGACCTGATAGCCCAGATTGGAGGTGAGGAAGAAGACAATATTTTTGCAGTCAATCAGCCGCCCCTCGCCGTCCGCCATCTCTCCCTTGTCAAAGGCCTGGTAGAACAGATTCAGCACGTCCGGATGCGCTTTTTCCACTTCATCAAGCAACACAACCGAGTAAGGTTTCTGACGGATAGCCTCGGTTAAAACACCGCCTTCACCGTAGCCGACATAGCCCGGAGGTGAGCCAATCAGCCTTGATACGGTGTGTTTTTCCTGGAACTCGGACATATTGATGGTGGTGAGATACTGACGCCCCCCGTAGAGCAGCTCCGTCAGCTGTAGTACGGTTTCGGTTTTGCCGACGCCGCTCGGGCCTGCCAGCAGGAAAGCTCCCTGCGGTCTCCCTGGTCGGCGCAAATCAGCGCGAGCGGTGAGCAGGTGCTTATGCAGACTGGCAATCGCCAGCTCCTGACCTTTGATGGTTTCCCCCAGCCACAGGGGCAAATCGGTAATCACTGACAGCTCATTCTGCGACAGGCGATTGAGCGGCACACCGGTCCACTCGGCGATCACCGCCGCAATCTGTTTTTTATCGACGTGCGGAGAAACCAACAGCTGGTCGCGATGCAATGCGTCCAGTTCCGCCGTCAGCTGCTGCAGGCGCTCTGCGGGAGAATCGGTTTCTTGCCCTTCACTCAGCAGCTGCTGGCGCAGCGCGATAATCTCCTGCACTAGCGCCTGCTGCTGGTGCCAGGTCTCTCCCAGCGTCCGCAGCTCCTGTTGTACCGTGTCGTACTGAGCGTGAATCTCATCCAGTCGCGCCGTATCCGTGCGCAACCCGATGCGTATCTCGCGCTCAAGCTGGCGGATTTCCGCATCACACTGATGACATTGGGTCGTCAGCGCTGAAATCTTTTTCGGGGGTGAGGAGAGATTAATCGCTACCCGCGCGCAGGCGGTATCCAGCACGTCGATAGCTTTATCCGGCAACTGACGCCCGGAGAGATAACGCTCGCTCAGGACTGCTGCTGCCTGTAGTGCTTCATCGTCAATCAACACACCGTGGGACTGCTCATACACCGCAGACAGACCGCGCAGAATAATGGTGGCTTCCGCCGCGTTGGGTTCGCTAACCTTCACCAGTTGGAACCGGCGCGACAGTGCGGCGTCTTTCTCAAAGTACTTTTTGTACTCGCTCCAGGTGGTCGCGGCGATGGTTTTAAGCTCGCCTCGGGCCAGCGCTGGCTTGAGCAAGTTCGAAATATCCAGCCCCCCCTGCTGATTGCCGGCACCTATCAGCGTGTGGGCTTCGTCGATAAACAGAATGATCGGCACGGGCGATGAAATGACTTCCGCCATCACTCCTTTAAACCGTTTTTCAAACTCGCCCTTGACCGAGGCTCCGGCCTGCAATTCACCTAAATCCAGGGTCATGATGTGGGTATTTTTCAGCTTGTCCGGAACCCGATCGGCCACGATACGCAGCGCCAGCCCTTCGATTAAAGCGCTTTTGCCGACCCCCGCCTCCCCCACGACCACCGGATTGTTTTTGCGGCGGCGGCAGAGAATGTCGATCATCAGATCGATTTCGCGATCGCGGCACAGCACCGGGTCAAGACGTCCCTGCCGGGCATCTTCAGTCATGTTTTTTGCATAGCGAGCCAGCAGGCTGTCGCCATAGTCAGCCGCGGCTGGGACACTTTTTCCCTCTGCATCCTCTTTTACGGTTTCTGCCGAATCCCGCGTCCACTGCGCAAAATCCTGCTGCAGGCGGTCGCGGTTAATCCCGGTCAGAAGACGCGCGGCGGCGGGCGGCAGGTAACGCAGCGGTGAATGCAGCAGGGCCAGCAACATCACACCGCCGCGCAGCTCCGTCATCTGCATTTCCGTTGAGGCCAGCAGCCACGCCTCTTTCAGCCACTCCGCCAGCATGGGGGAGAACGCCGGATAACTATCAGCAGAGCGCGACGTGGCATAGTTTTCTACCGTCAGTACCTGACGCAGTTTGCCCATATCAAGGTCGGCCTGCTCTGCAATGACCCGCAGATCGCTGCGTACCGAAGCCAGCATGTGCAGGAGCACATGCGCCACGGTGATTTCCGCTGCCTGTTGGGCCATACACTCCGCAGCAGCGGCTTCCAGCGCCTGCCGGGAAAACAGGTTCAGCCGCTTGACCAGCACGGGAAGATCAATCTGGATCATAAACGTCCTTATCGCAGTAATTTATTCAACTGATGCAGAATGTCCTGCGTCTGGCTGTCCAGGCGCAGCAGATAAAAGAGATAAAACAGCGCTAACACGATCACGCCGCCGAAAAAGACATGCTTGATGGTCAGGCGCTTTATTAAGTGATAGCGCCCGCCTTTCGTTTTTTTGTCCTGATGCAGCAGTGGAAAAGGCGTATCACCGCGCAACGGGTGCAGTACGTGGTACAGACGACGGTAGATCTGCTCAAATTCGTTCTGATTCGGGGCCGAAACCTTGTAGCGCCCGCGAAAGCCGAGGGAGAAACAGAGGTACAAAAATTCGAGTAAATCCTGGTAGCGTTTTGGCTCACGCATCAGGCGTTCGAGAAGAATGAAAACTTTCTCACCGCCCCAGGCTTCATTGTGGAAATGGACCAGTAAAGACTGTTTGATCCACTCGTTCTTGTTCGACCATCCGTTGCCGAGCGCCGCCTCATCGATAAAAGTACAGAGGACATAGCGGAACGAGACAATCACGCCAGGCTCGTAGCCCTGCTCCTGAAGCAGTTGCTCCACGGCCTGCACATCTGTAACCACTCTGGAAAACAGGTGTTCAGGCATCGACTGGCTGTTCATTCCCGCCACGCGCATGACCATGCCTAACAGCGGCGTTGCGGCATCGATCATCGGATTCAGACTGCCGCCACGCAGAGCAAGTTTGTACTCGCGGCGGGAGGTTTCTCCCTCTGTTTCATAAGAGAAATTATCCGGCGCATTGATTGACGTCTGATTGGGATAAAAAACCGACTGGTCGCTCATGCTTTATCCCCTTATCGCCCAAAGCTGCAGATCCAGCTCCGGGAAGGTGCCGGAAATATGCAACGCCATCGCCCCGGCTTTCACCACGTCCTGCCAGGCTCCAGCCCCTTTATCCAGATCGAAATAGACGTAGCCGTCATGGTAAGGAAGCTGACGCGGTGCGGCGGTACGTCGGGTGAGCGGTACGCCAGGAACCTGGACGCTAACCACGTTGCGGATCTTGTCCGTTGCGGCAATTTTCGACTGCTGAGTGAACTGGAGAATAATTTGGTTCTGCGGCATCCGCGCCCGGACGGCCAGCACAAAGGAGCCGGATTGCAGCAGCGTAGGATCGTTGACCGTGGCGATATACACGCCATCCGAAAAGATCAGCGGCAGGTTCTGCGCCCTCGGCATCAGCACCGTATTGAGTGCCCGGCGCAGTTCGGGAATCACCGTTTTGAAGGACTGGGTGAGGTCCCGATGGTTGTAAACTTCCACAGGACAGGGCAGACGACTGTTTTCGGTAAACGTCATCAATTCACCCAGCAGACGGACCAAATCCAGATAAAAGGATTCCGGGTGCAAGGTATGCAGGTGAGTGCGATGAGTGAAATGCATCTGACTGCGGTTCAGCATCTGCAGCATCATAAATTCCGCCACGTCGGCAATACCGCTCTGCTCCGGTGAGCCAATGCGTTTTGCCAGTTCGATGGCACGGTTACTGATGAGCCCCTGAACGTCGCCTGCAAACCCGTTAAGCACCGGGCTGACCCGGATGGCCTGACAGGTGGGGATAAAATGATCGTCCAGCACCAGCGCGCCATTTGGCAGCTGGCTGCGAATGCGGCACAGGGGAAGCGTGACCATCGCACTCAGATCGTCCGCGCCGCTGACAATTTTGGGTGCCAGTTGGCCCAAAACGAGCTGCTGAACATCGCCCTCATCGGAGTGCAAATCACGAATATCACTGCGTGTCAGGCGGTAACGCTCTGTCCCCTGCCCGGCGCTGCGACGGCCTTCAATTTCGCAGGTGATATCGCTGATAACCGGCAGCGCGAGATAGATATCATGGTTGCCAGGCTTTGCCAGATCGACAGGCTGGTACGGAACGGGAAGCTGATCTTGCTCCGGGATGCTGAACACGGTGCCATCAGGCATACAGCCCGACGCGTGATCGAGCATCAGTTTCCCCTGGGCCAGCAGTTCGGTATTGACTGACAGCGTGGTAAATCCCCAGACAAAATCCCCCTGCGCATTGATACGTTGGTTCAGCAAATATTCCTGGTTGCGCTGCTGTTGCTGGAAGTGCTGCGGCAGAGCGAATAGCCCCTCTTGCCAGATCACCTTGCTTTTCATCGTCGCCATCGTCAGTCGTCCTCTTTTTTCATTTCAATGCTGCTTTGTCGTACATGCACCAGCACACGGTAGCTGTGACCTGTTCCTTCCACCGGTTCGATCTGTTTCCACTGGGTGGACTGGTCGTCAGAGAAGTACGCCACGATGCCTATAAACTGCGTTTTTTCGTCCAGTTTTACCGGCGGCAAGGTTTTGATGGTGTCCGGCAGCAGGCTGAAATCCTGGTGATCGATATAGTTTTTCCTCAGCACATCCGGCAGCGGCGTGCTGGCGATCTGGTCATAATCGGCGGCCTGTAATTTGGAGTCGTCGCTCATATAAACCATCTGCACATCTACGGGAGCGGCTTCGCCATCCGCATTGGTGTTGGTGTCCGGCTCCGTCAACAAGGTGACGGTCACTTCAGACGGTTGTTCAGCCTGTTTCCCGACCTGAATATCTGGGTTACTGATCACCTGACCGAGTTTCTTCGCCGTTTCGCAGCCGGTTAATAGCGCGCTCATCAGAACGCAGGCCAGAAACGCCCTTATATTCATGCTTCCGACTCCCGTTGCTTCTCTCGCAGCACCCGGTCATAAACCTGGGCATAGACTTCGTTAAACAGCATTTCAAAGCCCTGCTGACGGCTCGACGCCAGTTCGTCGTAATAGTGGCTGTACATCTGCCATGCCCCGGCATCATCGAGCGGCTGGCGCAGCTCGTGGCTGCGGCGGTACTGCACAAAACGGCGCATCAGGCTCTGGGGCGAGAAAGCATCCAGCAGAACGCGAAGCGACTCGACAATCGCTGCCCGGTTGGCTTCTTCGTGGTGGCGGATATTGCGCAGGCTCTCTTTGACTGCCGCAGGCGCGGCAAGATGGACTGGACTTTTACCTTCGGCGAACATCACATCCAGCGCAGTGGCGTAGTCCATATTCAGACGCAGCGGGTTATCTTCAAGTGGACGTAAATGCTTGTCTGACAGGCTGTTACGCTGATGCTGCAGATCAAGCAGCCCTTTTATCGCCGCCTGCAGCGTCCGCCCGCTCTCCTCCAGAAAATCATCGGCTTCCTGAGAATTGCGTACCACAAGCGAGCTTCCCAAACCGCGCAGCAAGGGGGTGACGGCAAGATGGCGATGCGCCATTTCTGCCGGAGAAACCTCTTCGCTACGGCTGTCATGAGGGTCGGCATACATTGGCGGCAGATCCATATACTGATTATCGATTCCACTATTGCTGGCAGGAGAAGATTGCGGGACGACAGCGGCGCCAGAGAGCAGGCCACCCGCCGTCGTCAGGCTTTCGGTTTGTAATGCCTGGAGCGGATCGGTGGAAAAACCATTAACTACGGTATCCGCGAGCTGGTGTCTGTGAGGCATTCCTGGATAAGCAGGCTGCCCGTCGGTGGTCAACAGCGCATCCGCCAGACGATCGCGATTGGTGACGATGGTTTCAGGGGCGGCCATTTGCTCGCTGTAACTGACCAGTTTTCCCTCATGGATAAAGACCTTCAGCGCCAGCGCCCCTAGCCCAATCTCATCCCCCTGACGCAGGCGTACCAGTCCGGCGTCCACGGACACCGGGGCCAGGTTGATCATCAGCCTTGGCATCAGGCTACGCAGGCAAAAAGTGCCGTCATGCAAAACAATCTCGCATGCACGACCGGCCACAGACCCTGCCCGATCCTGTACTGCCCAGTGGCACGCCGCGGCATGGCCGATATCGCCGCCTGCTACGGAAAACAGGCATTTTGCGGCGCGACCACTTTCCAGTTCGTTGCCGTTCATCACCTGCAACGTCAGTGACAGTGCGGAAGACGGTGTTTTTTCCTCAGTCATATGCGATTCCATTAAAATTAATCCCTGATGTGGAGGGTGACGGATGGCGGCATTTTCGGTTCTCCGATAAATGCCGTACGCCCGATACAGGATCGGGAAACGTCTCCCAGCCGCATTCCTTTCGCCTGCTCTGGAGCCAGATCCAACCGGAGATCCCAGGCAAACTGATCGCGAAGCAAGAAGGAAACGAACATGGTCAGCGCCTGGTGGTGCTCACCGTCCGGTAAGAATGAGAGATAACGCGCCATGGAAAGATTGCTGATCCGCAGCAAAAATTTCCCGCTACGATCGGGCACTCGGGCACCGAGGGTAAAATTCACGCCCACCACTGAGCGCCCCGGCACATATCCGAAGGTTTTGTTTTTTGGGTTTCGTACGCCAAGCCGGTTCTGCTGAGCGGGGTCAATCGGCACTTTGCGCAGTTGCCAGCTCTCAATGCTGACCTCAGGCAGATCGAAACAGTGGGAAACCAGATTGCATACCACATCGGGCGATCGCCCTGGCGTCGCAAGTATCCCGGCATAGGCCAGCATCTTGCTGTGGTTGATGGCGAGTCTGCCCCTCACACTGGCGTTCCCCAGTCCAACCAGGGCATACATCCGCTGCGAAAAGGCATCGGTACCGCCATTGCGAAAACAGATGTGATAGCGGTATTTACGCCAGGCATGGTAGGCAAACTGCGTCCAGCGGTGGCTAAAGAGATCGAGGAACTCTTTCAGCCCCTCTTCATTCTGGGCAGATTCTTGCGCCATCCTGTCCAGGTAGTAACCGGGCAACGGCGACTGACTGCCGGAGAACCCGAGAAATTGGGTGGTCAGAATAAACTGTCCCGCATCACTGCGCACAAGCCCGCTCAGGTCGCAGCCTGGAAAGGCAATGCTGGCATCAGATTTGAACAACGCCACTTCCTGTTCAGGGTCAGTGCGTAAGGATGGCTCCCGATCGGCGCCGCCATAGCGGCGGTACAACGAGTCCATCAGCACAAAAAAATTTGTCCCGCGCACATCCGGGAGTGGTGCCTTTTCCCTTACATCAGGGCGTGCTGGCCGGTATGTTGCCATTCCCAGGACTCCTGACTTTCCGTGTTAATAATTCTGAGGCAGTGAAACGAATTGATGCTGGCATACAGGGCGAAAAAGTATGACAGGACGGTTCCCAGCAGATAGATCTCACCTTCACAGACAAAGGGGGCGGGATTGATCCACAGCGTAGTGGACAGACCGCGTACCGGTACGCCTTTAAACAGGCGATCAACCGGGGAGGATTCCATCTTTTCGATGGCATCCAGCTTTTGCGAGGAAAGCCTGGCCTGCTGCGGATGGTGTATCCCGGGCAGATCAAAAGTGTGCAACACCTGAATCAACGCTTCCCTGTCGAGCAGGGAGAGATAGTTCAGGTTCATGCAGGAGATGAGCGACCAGTGCATATTGCCGTCCGTCATCGGATACAGCGGACGGGTCGGACGCATAACGTTGCTAAAGGAGGCGACCGCCGGATTTTTATTGACCGCCTCGCAGATATCCCCGGCGTGCAGAGAGGCGGGCAACATACGGTTGGTGCACACCATTGAGGCGGTGAACACCTCGCCATCCAGTTGGGAACGGTCTGGCATGCAGCCATCGGCATGGACGAAGGAAATGGAATGATCCAGACCAGAATGGAATAGCGAGGTTTTTGTCCGGTGGTGCCAGTAGATCACCTCCCGCTGACGGCTGTACTCAATCTGGTGCTGAAACCCTTCGAACTCAGGCCAGAGACGGAATTTCTTGCCCTGCCCAGTCTCATTCACTTTGCTGGAGACTGTTTTTAACTGGAAAATATCGCAAGATTCCGGATATTGCTGACTGGCAGACAGCGGGTATTGCGGCGCAGTGCCATCCGGTCTGACCGGTTCGGAATGTTGAGGGAACAGATTCACCGCTGGCGTACAGTAAGGCCGCAGAGAATTCTTGCGCAGTTTGATGTCTGCGGGCAGTGGCAGATTAAAATGCAGGCGCAGCGTAAAGGCGCTGACAGGAAAATCCTCCGGCAATGGTGCAGCATCCCGCAGATGGAAGAAGAAAAAACTCTCCGGGTAACAGAAATATTCCTGCAGCACGCGATAACCGTTATGGACGTTTTTCGGCCACGGCAGCAGCGCATCTTTTTGATCGAAACCTGCGGCCTCAAGCCTGAGTTCCGGCAGCGCTAGACGGCGGTCACCGGCAACCAGTTCGGCATCCATCAGATGTTCATTGAACCACAGGTAGAGCTGATGGCGGGTATAGTCATCCTCGTTACCCAACCAAAAGGTGAGCTTATTAAGATCCAGCGCATGGGGGGAAACGTTGCCCTCGGTAAAGAGAGCAATCTCAATGCCCCCCGATTTGAGGCTACTGGTGTTTCTCACTTCCCGAACAAAAAGCGGTTGCAGCCAGGTGTCACGCGCCAGCGTGAAATGGCAGACTGGCAGCGCATCTCGGGTACTCTCCCCGGTTAACGCTCCCTGGCCAGACTCCTGAGTTCGGTTACCCGTTTTCGTCTTGACCAGCTCATCGCGGCAAACCTGAACAAGTGATTTAAGCTCTTTACGCGGCTGATACTCAATAACGGTCATCGCCGGAACCGGACGCAGGTAGTTAGGCCACAGCATATTGATGATGCCATGCGTAAATTCAGGAAACTCATCCTCCAGCTTTTGCCGCAGGCCACCGGAGAGAAAGGCAAAGGCTTCCAGTAGCCGCTCCACATCCGGATCGCCCTCTTTCTCCGCCAGGAAACGGGCCAGATAAGGTTTCTCATGTGCCAGCAATTTGCCAAGCTGGCGCAGATAATCCAGCTCTTCGCGGTAGTAACGCTCTTCGAAGGCCATAGGATTACTCGACGCGCCAGTGACGGTGGTTATCCAGCAGGATGTCAAATTCCAGAACATCCTGGCTGTTGCTAAAATCTATCGTTGCCACAATATGAAAACGCAGCTCCAGCGGCATACTGGCGTCTTCTGCAACGGCAGCAACGGACACATCCGAAATCCGAGGTTCATAACCCAAAATACACTCCCTGATAGCCTGAACCATCCAGTCTCTTATGTTCATGGAGTCAGGGGATTGATCGTTAAAATCGTCAATCCCCAACTCTGGCGAACCATAACAACTGCCGGAACGGGTATTGAGCACGTTGCGCAGGGTCTCCCGCACAGAGCGCAACAGTGCCGCCTTCGGGCGCTGCCGCGAAGGTGGCATCGCCGCCTCGCGAATGCGCTCAAACAAACTGCTTCCGGACTCCCGCTCCGTTATCATGGTGCTTATTCCCTGTCTAAACGTCCGACTAAAGACAACTCAAACGACGCGCCCATATATTTGAAATGCGGACGTACGCTCAGTGCGACCTGGTACCAGCCCGGCTCGCCTTCGACATCCGACACTTCAATTTTCGCCTGACGAAGCGGTTTGCGGCTGCGGACCTCAGAAGGTGGGTTCTCCTGATCAGCCACATACTGACGGATCCAGGTATTCAGCTCGCGCTCCAGATCGCCACGCTCTTTCCATGAACCAAGCTGTTCGCGTTGAAGGACTTTGATGTAATGCGCTAACCGATTGATAACAAATAGATAAGGCAGTTGAGTCCCTAACTTGTAATTGGTCTCTGCCTCCTTCCCTTCCACTGTGTTCGGGAAGACTTTTGGTTTCTGCACTGAGTTTGCGGAGAAAAAGGCTGCATTATCAGAGCCTTTACGCATGGTGAGCGTGATGAATCCCTGCTCCGCCAGCTCGTACTCCCGGCGATCGGTGATGAGAATTTCGGTCGGCACTTTTGCCTGAAGTTGTCCCATCGCCTCATACAGATGCACTGGTAAATCCTTCACCGCCCCACCGCTTTGTGGGCCGACGATATTCGGGCACCAGCGGGTCGACATGAAGCTTTCTGCCATATTGGCAGCCAGAAGAAACGCAGTATTTCCCCACAGATAGTGATCGTGGCTCTTACTGACATCCTCATGATAGTTAAAACTTTTTATTGGGTTCTCATGCGGCACATAGGGGTGGCGCAGTAAAAAACGCGGCGCTGTAAGGCCAAGATTTCGGGCATCTTCCGATTCGCGCAGCGAGCGCCATTTGGTGTAAGCAGGACCTTCAAAAATGGCGGCAACGTCTTTAATGCCAGGCAACTCGGTAAATGAGTCCAGCCCGAAAAATGCCGGAGAAACTGAGGAGAGGAATGGGCAGTGGGCCATCGCACTCACGGCACTGACATGCTGAAGCAGCTTCATATCAGCCGTCGTATTATCGAAACTGTAATTGCCAATAACTGCGGCGACAGGTTCACCGCCAAACTGCCCAAAACCGCTGGAGTAAACGTGGCGATAGAAGCCGGATTGAGTGATTTCAGGAGCAAACGAGAAATCATCCAGAAGCTCTTCTTTCGTCACATGCAGCAGGTGAATTTTGATGTTTTCACGGGGATCGGCATGATCTACCAGAAGTTTGAGTGAGCGCAGGAATGACTCCAGCTCCTGAAATTCCGGCGCATGCAGGATCAGGTCCATTTGACGGCCCATACGCGCGTCTATATCTGCAATCATGCCGTTGACCGCCAGAATATCGACAGACTCAACCTCTTCGTCATTTTGCAGCAGAGCAGTGATAAAGGCTGTGACCCCCTGACGAGCGATATCGTAGCTTTCTGACTCGGGTTTAAAACGGGTTTGCGCCATGATGTCATCAAGTAATGTGGGCGCTGCGACCTGTGCGGCAGAAGCTGACGCTTCAGGTAATGTGATATCTGACATGGTGAAATCCTTGTACAAAGTTATTTCCGACCTGCGATGCCTAATTCCGCAATCAACTGCTCGCGGCTTGTTTCGTTATCGAGCAACGCTTTAAGTTGCGCGCGGAAGGCAGGGATATTGCCCATCGGCCCACGCAACGCGACCAGTGCTTCACGTAACTCCAGCATCTTTCGCATCTCCGGTACCTGGGCAGCAATATTGTCCGGCGCGAGATCGGCCAGCGATTTCACTTTCAGGTTGATGCTCATGTTCGCATCCGGACTTTCATTGAGTGTGGAAGGAACGGCGAAATTGCGGCCAATATCCGCCTGCTCCAGCACTGCGTTGAAATTATTACGATTGATGGCAACAGGCTGGCGCTCATCCAGGGGCGTATCATCCACAATGCCCGTCAGATTACCGGTGACCAGCAGATTAAGTGGTAACTCAACCTCCGCAGTCTGGGAGCCTGTCTTAGGGGTGAATTTAATATTGACGCGCTCCCGTGGAGCAATGCTGCCGTCATTTTTTTGGCTGCTCATACAAATAGTCCTTCAGGTAATTGACCAGGCCATCAATGCAGCATGTTCCGCACCACGAAAAACACCGGAAATGCCGCCGCAGTGGCGGTTAAAGAAATAAAAACGCCTTATCAACTCACATCCTACGCGAATACAACATGGCAAAAATACTTCGATTTCGGATAAGTAATGGCTATTTGTCAGATATAAAATGCGTGTTATAAACGATTTAAAAGCCGTGGATAACCCAAAGACAATCGCACAACCCATTGAATAACATGCAGATGAAAGAGCTTCATAATTATATTTGATAATTGCAGACCTATATATTCATGTCGCAGCTATCAATTTAAGGAATCCCTCAAGCATCATCAGCGGCAAAATACACAAAGAGATTGACACGATATTTTCTATGATTCAGTCTCGCCCATTGGGTTTATCATGACAAACTATAACTACGGATTATATATACCGTTAACTCATATATTCATGATGGGCATTTAAAAGTGACTGAAAATTATTTAACGGCGACTACTTTTTCTCATAGCCAGTAACCGGTATGCAGAAAATGAAACCTTCAGGAATGAGTCGTTTCGCTATTTACCTGTCGAAGATAAACGACAGGTGATCATCAGCAGTCATTGAAACATTAACAAGGAGTTTGAAAATGCCTACACCGTGTTACATCTCAATCACGGGTCAGACCCAGGGAAAAATTACCGAAGGTGCATTTACCGCACCATCGGTCGGCAACATCTACGTGCAGGGTCACGAAGATGAAATGCTGGTACAGGAATTTCAGCATAACGTGACAGTCCCTACGGATCCGCAGTCTGGTCAGCCATCTGGCCAGCGCGCTCACAAGCCTTTCATCTTTACCGTGGCGCTGAACAAAGCCGTACCGCTGCTGTATAACGCACTGGCTTCCGGCGAGATGTTACCAACCACTGAACTTCACTGGTGGCGCACCTCCATTGAGGGCAAGCAAGAACACTTCTTTACCACCCGCCTGACAGACTCCACCATCGTGGATATCGACTGCAACATGCCGCACTGTCAGGACGCGGAAAAGCGTGAGTTTACCCAGTTAATTCAGGTCTCTCTCGCCTACCGTAAAATCGAGTGGGAGCACGTGAAGTCAGGTACCTCTGGTGCCGATGACTGGCGTGCACCACTGGAAGCATAAGTTAAATCAACAGCATCCAGCCCTTAGGGGCTGGATGCTGTTTTTGTATTGCGCAGTCGAAAAAGAGCATTTTTAGGGATGACGTTTTATGGGAGATGGCGGATGCCGGAGACTTCGGCGGTAGCATGTCTGAAGAAAAACATATGATGAGCAGGAATAAACAAAGTATTTCAAACCATCATCTTCGTAAACTTGCTCAAGGAAAGAGCGTTTAGGAAGGAGATCTTTCAACACGTGCAGGGGAATAATCTTCCCAAATTTTGACCTTCGAGCCGTTTATGAAAATGCTTAAAAACATTCTATTTATTTTAACCCTGATGCTATCTGGCGTTGTTGGTTGTATTGCAACTGAACCTGGCAGCATGCCGTTAGATGGCCTTAACAATAATAGTTTCGACGTTGGTGAGATTGCTGATGAGGAGATTCCGGATTTGAAACACTCCACTTGTACATTGCGCCTTGCTGATAATAAGAAAGAGAATTTCTATAACTATGTCGAAGGTGCAATTTGCCCTGTAGGTGGGAATGAGTGTACATACTCAGCCATTATGAAATTGGATGGTAATTTAACCATATTAAAACAGACATCTTCAAATAATAATACCGCCGTTTTTCAGGGGGGAAACATTGTTATTACCACACTACAAAATCCATTGAAAAACACAGCAATGGATGAAGAAGGATATGACACTAAAGTCGCCATCATTATAGAAAAAAACAATCGTCAAATGAAGGTTGAAATGTCTGGATACTGCGGCCTCTAAAAAATAAAAACGAGAGAAATCACCATGAATCTGGCTGTAAAACAAAATGAACTTATACAAATAATGAATTGTGTCGCAAGCAAATACATGGAATGGAGCCTTGCCAAAGACCGATTTATCAGTGAAGTAATTAATTACTCATCGCAAATAAATTCGAATGTAATTTCGGAAAATTTAACGGAACGCGAAGCTATTGAAGCTCTGGATCCTGAAATGACATCCCTGGCAGCAACGGTCTAAACTGATAAAGTACATCCTTCAGCGCCTGTACTTCTCTTATGCCCGCAAAAAATCGCCAGACTCAGGCGGGGTAAAAAGGTCAGGTTCATATTTTATTGATAAATTTCTAGCCACCTGACTACAACCATGAGTCGGCATCCATCAGGTCAACCTACCTGTCGGCTATAACCTTAGATAGACAACAACAAAAACGCATATCCCTCCCCCACCACACTCTCCATTTCCCCCCCCTCCCAATATCCCTTACTATACCCTCATAATTTATTGATCTCTGGATACCATGAGCCTACCGCAAACCACCCTTGCCGAATCCGTCACGCAGCATATTGCCTGTCGTATTCTTCACGGCGACCTCCATCCGGGGCGCTCGTTGCCCGGCGAAAATGAACTGGCGGGCGAATACGGGGTTTCGCGCACATCCGTGCGTAATGCGCTGCAGTTCCTGGCCGCCAAGGGGCTCATCACGATTCAGCCCAAGAAACGCACCACGGTGAATAACCGTGAGATGTGGAACCTGCTGGATGCCGATGTCCTGAACTGGCTGGCGGAAGGGGAAGTTGGGCCAGAGCTGGTCGAACAGCTGATGGTGGCGCGACTCATTTTTGAACCTGACGTAGCGACCCTCGCCGCGCTGAACGCCACGGGCCACGATCTTGCCGCGCTGGAAGATGCGCTGAGCCTGATGCGCCGCGGGCAAACCGAAGCGGAACGGGCGTTATTTGAAGAAGGCGATCTCGCTTTCCATCAGGCGCTGCTCCGCGCGACCCACAACCCTTTCCTCCTCGCACTTGGTAATGCCCTCTCTGCGGCGATGGTGCTGTCATTCCGCCAGACGCTGGAAAAAGACGTTCGTGATTCCCACGCTGCCGTTGACGATCATTTTTTGTTGTTTGAAAACATTCGCTTAAAACAACCAGACGGCGCTCGTCAACAGATGCGCACCATTCTGATCAACGCCGCCAGAAAGCATATCTGGAAAGATCTGCCGGAACTCTTCAACTTCATCTCCTGATCATTCCTTAAAATAATTTCGATCTTCCTCACAGATCGTGGGGATTTTTTGCTCTAGCATTCTTGTATTACAAGATTACATAGGTTGTATTACCTGATATGAGCAGATACTGGATTGCCATCGACTGGGGCACCACCAACTTCCGCGCGTTCCTGATGAACCAGGCGCAGCGGATAGATCAGATTAACCACCCTTGCGGGTTGTTATCGGTGGAAAACGCGCAGTTTGGTCCCACGCTTTACGCCATGCTCCAGCCGTGGCTTGAGCAATATGGAAAATTACCTGTCGTGATGGCAGGCATGGTGGGATCGCAGCAGGGCTGGCATGAAGTTCCGTATGCGCCGCAACCCTGCGGAGCCCGCGATCTGCTCGCACGCACTCACGCCTTCACCACATCCTGGGGCAGTCCGGCGTGGATCATTCCCGGCGTCAGCGGCACCAGCCATTTCGGCCAGCCGGACGTGATGCGCGGCGAAGAAGTGCAGCTTCTCGGTCTGTGCCAGTTACACCCCGCGACTCACCATTTTGCCCTGCTGCCCGGCACGCACAGCAAACATGCTCAGCTCGTTGAGGGAAAAATATCTGTCTTCTCAACGTTTATGACCGGCGAGATCTTCTCGCTTCTGAGCCAGCGCTCTCTCCTCGGTAAAGATTTGCCAGAGCAGCAGGAAGACGACGCCGCGTATCTGCACGGTGTTCAAACCGCCCTTCGCGGCGCGCCCTTTACGCACCTCATTTTCTCTGCCCGCACGCGCCGTCTGGCAGGGGAAATCGCGACATCGCATGTCCACAGCTATCTCTCGGGGCTGACGATTGGTCATGAGCTACTGGCGATACCTGCCGGACAGCAGGCATGGGTTGTCGGCAGCCCTGCGCTCACCGCGCGTTATCAGCTGGCCGCCTCACTGATGGATCTGCAACTCACGCCAGTCAACGGTGATGACTGCTTTATCCGTGGCCTGAGCCACCTCTTCTCCCTGATTCAAGGAATCGCATAATGGATCCGAAGACGTTTTCGACCCGCTGGAAACAGGAGCCGCTGCCGCTGGTCGCCATCCTGCGCGGTATCACACCGGCACAGGCCTGCGAGGCTGCAGACATTTTACTGAGCTGCGGTTTTCACTGGCTGGAAGTCCCATTGAATAGCCCTGAGCCGCTTGAATCCATCCGACTGATGCGCAAAACCGTCGGCAGTGAGGGTTTTGTTGGCGCGGGTACGGTCCTCACCGTTGAGCAGGTCGATCAGGTTGCCGACTGCGGTGGTCAGCTGATCATCTCGCCAAACTGCGATCCCGAGGTCATTCGCCACTCGGTGAAACGCGGGTTGATCAGCATGCCGGGCGTGATGACACCGAGCGAGGCGTTTAGCGCCATCGCCAGCGGTGCCAGTGCGCTAAAACTGTTCCCCGCCGAACACGTCACCCCAGCGATCACCAAAGCCTTCCGCGCCGTGGTGCCTCATGACGTGGCATGTCTGCCGGTGGGCGGTATTCAGCCGGACGCAGCACAGATGCGCAGCTATATCCAGGCTGGCGCGAACGGTTTTGGTCTCGGCGGCGGGCTGTATCAGGCTGGTATGAGTATGAATTTACTGCGTGAGCGCGCCCAGGCTTATCAGAAAGCCTGGCGTGAGTGCGCGGAGTAATCCCCATGAAACGCGTCGTCACCGGTCCTCTCAAAACCATCGGCCATTATCGCGCGCAGCTTGGTGAAACCCCGGTCTGGTGCGCCCGCAGCCAGTCGCTGCTGTGGGTGGATATCCTTGCTCAGCGCCTGCTGCGCTACTGGCCGGGAGAGAATGCAAGAACCCAGATCCACGCCATGCCGCCTTTTACCAGCGCAGTGCTGCTGACGACGCAGGAAGAGACATTTTTGACCGTCAGCCAGAGTGGGATCGGGTTGTACGACTACGCCCAGTCGCATTTCACCCCACTTTGCGATTACCCGGCTGACGCCATAGGTACGCGCCCGAACGAAGCCGCCATTGCCCCGGACGGGGCGCTGTGGTTCAGCACTATGGATCCGGCGGCCGAAAAGGCCATCGGCAGCTGGTATCGCTTTGCTTCTGGCGATAACGCCCCGCAGCGCCTGCTCGGCAACCAGCTGGTGCCCAACACCCTGCAGTGGCATGGCGACAAAATCTGGTTCGCCGACTCCCTGCTGCACCGTTTTTACTGCGCACAGATAGCTCAGTCAGAGATTTTCGAACTGACGGCACACAGCGTGGACGGCATTCCGGACGGATCTGCGCTTACCGCAACCGGTCAGCTAATCAACGCCCGCTGGGGACAGTCGCGCCTGGTGCGGTATCAACTCTGCGAGACGAACCTTGAGGAGCTGGACAGCCTGGCGCTCCCCGTCATGCAGCCGAGCAGCTGTACCTTCGGCGGCCCGGATCTTAATGAGCTGTACATCACCTCAGCCCGCGACGGGCTTGAGCGACCGAATGAAACGGAGGGTGCGCTGTTAAGCATCTCCACCACGTTAACCGGACTGCCAGCCGGTCTTTTTCAGCTTTAAAAAAACGAAAACAATCAAGGTGTCATTATGAACACAGCATTGAACCCTACAAAAACTAACCGGCAAACGCTGCTTGTTTGCTTTCTTGCCGCCCTCGCTGGCCTGCTGTTTGGCCTCGATATGGGGGTGATTGCCGGGGCTTTACCCTTTATTGCCAATGAATTTGGCCTCAGCAGCCATCACCAGGAAATTGTGGTCAGCGTGATGATGTTCGGTGCCGCACTCGGCGCCCTGTGCAGCGGGCCGATGTCCTCAAGCCTTGGTCGCCGTAAAAGCCTGCTGCTCGGTGCCATCCTCTTCGTGATCGGCTCCGTGGGCTGCGCCTTTGCTGACAGCATGGCCGTGCTCTCCGTGTTCCGCTTTGTGCTCGGTCTGGCGGTGGGTGTGGCGTCCTTTACGGCCCCACTTTACCTGTCTGAAATCGCGCCGGAACGCATTCGCGGCAGCATGATTTCCCTCTATCAGCTGATGATCACCATCGGCATTCTCGCCGCCTTCCTGTCCGACACCGCCCTGAGCGCTGGCGGCCACTGGCGCTGGATGCTCGGGGTGATCACCTTCCCGGCCATCGTGCTGTTCCTCGGCGTGCTCACCCTGCCGGAAAGCCCGCGCTGGCTGGCGATGAAAGATCGCCACGCTCTGGCCGGTAAGGTGCTGAAGCTGCTGCGTAATTCCGATAAAGAAGCCCAGTACGAGCTGGATCAGATCCGTGAAAGCGTGAAGATGAAACAGCGCGGCTGGCAGCTGTTCCGCCACAACCCGCACTTCCGTCGCTCCACCTACATGGGCGTGCTGCTGCAGTTTATGCAGCAGTTTACCGGCATGACGGTGATCATGTACTACGCGCCAAAAATCTTCGAAATCGCCGGTTTCTCCACCACCCGCGAGCAGATGTGGGGCACGGTGATCGCCGGCCTGACCAACGTGCTGGCAACCTTTATCGCCATCGGTCTGGTCGACAGATGGGGACGTAAACCGATCCTCAAGCTGGGCTTCGCCGGGATGGCGGTGTGCATGGGCATTCTCGGCTACATGTTCCACAGCGGCATCACCAATCCGACCGAGCAGTACACCGCCGTGATCGTGCTGCTGATCTTTATTACCGGTTTTGCGATGAGCGCGGGCCCGCTGATCTGGGTGCTGTGCTCGGAGATCCAGCCGCTGGCAGGACGCGATTTTGGCGTCACCTGCTCCACGATGGCCAACTGGATCGCCAACATGATCATCGGCGCAACCTTCCTGACGCTGATCGACACCATCGGCAGCCCAAACACCTTCTGGCTGTACGGCGTGCTGAACGTGGCGTGCATCGTGCTGACCATCCTGTTTGTGCCTGAAACCAAAAACATTTCGCTGGAAAACATCGAGCGCAACCTGATGAACGGCGAAGCGCTGCGCAATATCGGACAGACAAAACACCACGCCCCGGCTGGCCACAGCATCACGGCCAAATAAAAACGCAGGCGGCCTGCCACGTCGCAAGGCCGCCGCATCCTGGAGAGTCGTCATGAACAAGAGTCTTGCAAAAGAGTCGTCAGGAAAGGCCGCCGAATCGCAGGTTTACGCGAAGATCACGCGCCGTCTGATCCCCTTTTTGATCCTCTGCTATTTCTTCGCCTACCTGGATCGCGTCAACGTCGGGTTCGCCAAGCTGCACATGCAGGATGCGCTGAACTTCAGCGACACGGTCTACGGCCTGGGCGCGGGCATTTTCTTCATCGGCTACTTCCTGTTTGAGATGCCGAGCAACCTGCTGATGCAGCGCTTCGGGCCACGCTTCTGGATCGCCCGCATCATGGCGACCTGGGCAGTGCTGTCGGCGGCGATGATTTTCATCACCACCCCCACGCAGTTTTACGTGGTGCGCTTTTTACTCGGCGTGGCGGAAGCGGGCTTTTTCCCTGGCATCGTGTTCTATCTCACCCTGTGGTTCCCGTCCTGGCGCTCCGCTCGCACCCTGGGGCTATTTATCCTGGTGACGCCGCTCTCGACCATTATCGGCAGCCCGCTTTCCGGCCTGATCCTCAAACTGTTCGAAGGCGTCGACGGGCTGCATAACTGGCAGTGGCTATTCCTGGTCGAAGCGATCCCGTCATTCCTGCTGGCCTTCGTGGTGCTGCGCTATCTGGATAACGACGTGAAGTCCGCCAGATGGCTGACCGAGGCAGAAAAACAGGTGGTGGTGGACGATCTGGCGAAAGATGCCGCCAACCGCGAACGCGCTAACCAGGGCAAGGTCGACAGCACCCTGAAAGGGATGCTCAGCAACGGCTACGTCTGGCTGCTGGCGCTGGTCTTTTTCAGCTTCAACATTGGCTATTACGGGATCAACTTCTGGCTGCCGTCGATCATCAAAAGCTCCGGCGTGAGCGATGATTTCCACATCGGCCTGCTCGCCGCCCTGCCGTACGTCTTTGGCGCGTGCTTTATGGTGTGGAACAGCCGTCACTCGGATCTGAAACAGGAGCGCCGCTGGCACATTGCCATTCCGGCGATGATCGGCTGCGTCGGCCTTGCACTCAGCGCGTATTGCAGCGGATCGACCTTCTGGATGATGGCGTGGATCTGCCTGGCGATGTCCGGCACCCTGGCGTTAATCCCTACTTACATCAGCCTGCCCGGCGCGCTGCTTTCCGGTACCGCCGCGGCGGCAGGTATCGCCTTCGTCAACTCCGTGGGCAACCTCGCTGGTTTCTTCGGCCCGACGGTGCTGGGCTGGCTGAAAGATGCCACCGGGCGCACCGACACCGGTTTGTACATTCTTGCCGGATTTCTGCTGCTGTGCGCTCCGCTAATCCTGACGTTGCCCGCCCGTCTGGCAAACCCGAAAAAAGTGATCCCTGAACCCGAACAGAGCGATGTGCAGTCTGAATCTGCGCATCACATCAGTCGTTAACGTAGAAAGAGATAAAGCATATGAGTGGATGTGGAGGATGTGCCAGCTGTGGCACGCATTTCAACCCAATCCTTGAAGGTGATGACGGCGCGCTGAAACGTGCGCTGTACAAATCGATGGGCCATACGGACGAACAACTGCGCCGCCCGGTGATTGCCGTGGTGAACAGCTATACCAATGCCACGGCGGGCCACGCCAATCTGAATGAACTGACGGCGAAAGTGCTGGAAGGCATTGAAGAGGCGGGCGGCGTCGGCATGGTATTCGGCACCATCGCCCCGTGCGACGGTATCGCCGAGGGCCATCTCGGTATGCGCTATATTCTCGCCGCGCGCGAGGTGATTACCGCCTCCATCGAAGTGATGATGCGCGCCCACCGCTTCGACGGGATGGTGCTTCTCGGGTCGTGCGACAAAATCGTTCCGGCGATGCTGATGGCGGCGGCGCGCCTCGATATTCCGGCCATTATGGTCAACGGCGGCCCGATGTACCCCGCGGAATACAAAGGCAAACACTGGGACGGCAACATCGTTACCGAAGCGATTGGCTGGAAAAAACGCGGTGAGATCAGCGAAGAAGAGTTCGCCCATATCGAGAACATCGCCGAGCCTGGCCCTGGCTCCTGCACCATGTACGGCACGGCGAATACCATGTGCTGCATCGGCGAAGTGCTCGGCATGAGCCTGCCGGGCAGCAGCACGCTGCCTGCGGTGTCTCAGGCGCGCCGCGACTGCGCAACCGAGACGGGCCGCCAGGCGGTGAAACTGGTGCAGAACGGCGTCAACGCTCGCCGAATCATCACCCCGGAATCGATCCGCAACGCGATGGTTTACCTGCTGGCGACCGGCGGTTCCACCAACGCGATCCTTCATTTGCAGGCGATCCATTACGAAGCCGAACTCGGCCATCTGCCGCTCTCCGCCTTCGACGAAATGAGCCACCACGTGCCGCTGGTCGCCTCGCTCTATCCGGCTTCGGAACACGACATGATCGACTTCTGGGAAGCGGGCGGCGTGCAGGCGGTGGAGAAAGAGATCAGCTCCCTGATGGATCTCAACGCCCTGACGGTGGCCGGGAAAACCAAAGGCGAACTGCTGGCGCAGGCCAAACGCAGCAGCCGTCCGGAGGTTGTCCACACCCTGGCTATTCCGGTGCGTAACGAGGCGGGCGTGGCGGTGCTGCACGGCAACCTGTCGCCACTTGGCTGTGTGGTGAAACCGGCGGCAGTACCGGAAAACCTGATGGTGTTCCGCGGCCCGGCGGTGGTGTTCAACAGCGAACAGGAGTCCGTCGAAGCCATTATGTCCGGAGAAATTCAGCCGGGCAGCGTGCTGGTGCTGCGCTACGAAGGGCCGAAAGGCGGGCCAGGCATGCCGGAAATGTACAAGCCGATGAAATCCCTCGAAGGCATGGGGCTGTCGGACAGCTGCGCGCTGATCACCGACGGACGTTTCTCCGGCTCCAACCGCGGCCTGTTTGTCGGTCATATTTCACCGGAAGCGGTGGACGGCGGCGAGCTGGGCTTAGTGGAAAACGGCGACGAGATCTCGATTGATATTCCGACCCGCACCCTGACGCTGCACGTGGCAGAAGAGGTACTCGCCACCCGCCGCGAAAGCTGGAAGCCGGTCAACAAAGAGGTGCCGCGCGGCTTCCTGCGCCTCTATCGCCGCTGGGCGTTGCCTGCTGCACAAGGCGCGGTGCTGGCAGACCGGGAGGACGACTGATGACCCACTACACCGCGCAGCACATTGCTGGCGTTAACCCAATTGTCGCCATGCCCTTCACCGCCCACGGCGACGTGGATGAGAAAAGCATGGTCCGCCTGCTGGAGCACCTCGCCACCAGCGGCGCTCAGGGCACCACGCTGTTTGGTATCGCCAGCGAATTTCCTAAGCTCAACGATCACGAACGGGACCGTCTGGCGCAGCTGTTTGTCTCCACCCTCGCCGGGAGCCCGCTGTATCGGGCGATGTCGGTCACGGACCACAGCACGGAACAGGCGGTAAAACGCGCCCGCGACTACGCGAAACTCGGCGTCGATGCCCTGATGCTGCTCCCTCCGTTCTTCCTGAGCCCGAGCCCGCAGGCAATTCAGGAACATATTTTTGCCGTCCTCGAAGCGGTGGATATTCCGGTGATGGTCCAGTACGCACCGGGCGAAACCGGCCTGCCGATCACCCCTGAGCAGATGGCGGCGATCGCGGCCCGGTATCCCCATGCGGTGTTTAAAATCGAGTGCAATCCGCCGGTCGACTACACCCGCGAGTTTCTGGCGAAAGCCCCGCAGGCCAGCGTGCTGAACGGTTATGCCGGGCTGTACATGCTGCAAATGCTGGCTGCAGGCGGCAAAGGCGTGATGCCGGGCTGCTCGTTCACGGAAGTCTATGTGCGTATCTATCGCCACTGGCTGAACAACGAAATCCAGCAGGCCGAAGCGCTGCACCAGAGCCTGCTGCCGTACATCCAGCGCTGGATGAGCCACTGCGAATACATCATCCAGGTGGAAAAAACCATCCTCACGCGCCGGGGCATTATCGCCAGCGATTACTGTCGTCGTCCGGGATGGAAACTCACGCCGGAAGACGAGCAGCTCATTCACCAGTTTATTCACCAATTCCAGCTATGATCATAGGGCTGCGGCCAGCCCGCAGCCTGCAATGAGGTTCAACATGACCACGAAAAAAACACCCCGTATTGTCATTGTCACCGGCACCAGCCAGGGTATTGGCCAGGCCATTGCGCAGACTTTTTTAGATAACGGCGATATCGTTATTGGCTGCGCCTTCTCCGCTCTGGAAAAAGCACCCGCCGCGCAGCAAATGCTGAGCGACTATCCGGATCGCTATTTCTATTTTTCCGTGGATGTCACCCGCACGGAGGCGATTCAGCAGTTTGTCGACAGCGCAGAAAAACTGTTCGGCAGAATCGATGTTGTGGTGTCGAATGCGGGGAAAAATGTCTTCAAAGGCATCGACTGCGAAGAGAGCGACTGGGAGCACAACTTCAGTCTGAATTTGCGCTCGCACTGGTATCTGGCGAAATGCGCCCGCCCGGCGCTGCGCAAAAGCCAGGGGACGATCATCATCATCACCTCAAACCATGCGTTTTCCACCATGCCGGGCTGCGCGCCGTATAACATCAGCAAACGCGCCCTGCTTTCACTGGTGCAGAGCCTGACGATTGAATGGGGCCCGGAGATCCGCACCGTCGGCATCGCCCCCGGCTTTATTGATACTCTCGGCAACCAGGCGTGGTTTGATTCCCACCCCGACGCGCAAATCGCCCGCGATCGCACCATCAAAAAACACCCCGTCGGGCGTATCGGTCGCCCGGATGAAGTCGGCGAATTATGCCTGTTCCTCGCCAGCGATAAGGCGGGCTTTATTGCGGGGACCACTATCGTGATGGACGGTGGCCGCAGCGCCATAATGCAGGATGAAGAAGATCTTTAAGATGTTCTGCTAACAGGCTGGCACGCCCTGTGCCAGCCATTGCGGCCAGATAGCGGCCCAGTCAGAGCCATGGCTCATCCCGCTTATCACGGCCGTGCGAGTACAGTTTCCGCCAACCGCCTGTACAAAACGGCGGGCGACGTCCGGGGGAACGGTTTTGTCGGCCTCGCCGCTGAGATGAAGCTGCGGGATATGACGCAGCGCCTGAGCGCGATCGATGGCATTGATCGCGCCGGGCATCGCGCTCACCTGATGCAGCGCATTCACATAAGCGACATCCAGATTCCCCGCCACCGTGCGTAGCGAGCGCACGTCCGTTCGCCTTTCCGCCAGCAGCGCCGCGATATTTCCGCCGCCCGAATATCCCGTTAAATCAAGCTGAACGCCTGGGTAGCGCGCCACAAACCGATCGAGCGCCTCGTTCATTGACTCCAGTACGACGGGTGAAAAACGATCCTCCGTCCACCAGCGAACGCTGCACTCAGCGGGCAACGGCGGCCCGGTAAACTGGCAGGGTCGGGCGAGATACAGCACGCTGGCGTGCGCATCGGCAGCGGCCAGCGTCAGGCCGACCGGGTTATGGGGCGTTGGATCGTCCGAAGGCCGCGTGCGGCTTTGCCAGGCAAACCCATCCCCTTCGATGTAGACGTGTAATGACCTCACCGGCGGGGTCATTCGGCTCCAGCTGGCAACCAGAAAGGCGTTTGTCTGCACATTCTCTCTGGTAAGACCTGCCTGTTGCGCAATTTGGCTCGCCGTATTGCGTGGTTGTACTTCAGCACAGCCTGTAAATAAAAAAGATAAGCTAATCAATAAGACTGCGAAGAATATATTCTCTTTAACCCACATATCCGCGAATCACTTAAGTAAAATTAAAAACAACACTATTTCTATGGGATAATTCCACCCAGAAATAATTAAGCAAAGCTTATTGTTTTTTGCAACAAATTGTATATTCTGCGCCCGAACAATATCGGATTAATCCGAAGTTTATTTATCTGCAATTTTTACAACAATCGCAACTTTGTGACGGCACACCATGAGAAAAAAATATCTAAGCCAGCTGATCTCTTTGCTGGTGGCTTCAACGGCGGCGCAGGGGCTGCTGACGACACACTCTATCGCTTCATCGGACGTTATCATTGATGCACCGATAACTGAATTCAGCAACACCGGAATCATTGAAAACCTCGATCCCTTCCGTACGGGCAGCATTGTGACAGTCACCCCCACCGGGGTCGTGGATAGTTTTATTAACCACGGCACCATCCAGAATATGCCGAATAATATATTTCTCGGTTCGAACAATACTGGCGCAGTGGGGAATAACGGCCACATCCTTAATCTGTTCAATACCAGCACAGGAACGATCACGGGCTATCGCGGGATTAATAACGCGGGCACCATTGATTATTTAACCAATGATGGCGTTATTACCGCCGCCAATAATAATATGATGCCGATGCCGGGACAAAATGGGGCCATTTACAACCAGGGTCTCATTGGCACGCTGCACAATACCGGAACGCTTCAAACCGGCACCCTCAATTATTTCGGCAGTGCAGGTGTTGTGAACTGGGGAACGATCAATTCTGTTATTAACGATGGTTTAATTAGCGGCAGCGCGGACGGCATTACCAACCACGGCAGCATCGGCACTATCGAAAATAACAGCCGCATCGCCGGGATTAATAACGGCATCAATGCTAACAGCTCCAGCGGCAATTCCATCGCAGAGATCGTTAACAACGGTGAAATCACCGGCGGTTTGTACGGAATTTATCTCACAAGCTACAGCGATCAAAATCCCGCCACGCTTATTACTAACAACGGTACGCTGAGCGGGGGAAGCACCGCCCTGTATGTATTTACCTATACCAATTCCAGCGCGGACGTCACGCTCACCAACAGCGGTACGGTTAAGGGGGACATTTTCTCCCAAAGTTCAACGCCGTTAACCATTAATGGCGGCACAAATACCACGGGAACGCTCACCGGTCAGAATGGCATTGGTCAGATCACCAGCCAGAGCTCAGAGGTGATTTTTGGTACGGGTTCCCTGCTGCTGAACGATAACGTGAATGCTGTGACAGTACAGAACAATGGTGCAGCGCTGCAGGTGAACGGCGACATTTCGATTGTCGGGGATTATCACCAGAAAGCCGCCGCTACGCTTATCTCTGGCATCTCCGATCTGGCCACGCAAAACGGTTTTTTAACCGCCGACACCGGATATGGCCGCCTGAACGTCAGCGGCAACGCCACGGTTGACGCGGGTTCCAGCGTTAATCTGCTGCGCACCGGTGCTACCTATCAGTTCGCTGAAGGCCAGCGTTATGTGGTGATTACTGCCACAGGCTCGGGGACGGAGTACAACGCGGATAAGCTGAACTATCAGGCGATTGGCTATCACGGCGCGGTGAATGGCTCAGTCTACGAGGACGGCGCGAATAAGGCGCTGGTGTTGACCGTCGGCGCGGAGCCAGTGGTGGTTCCACCGGTTGTGACGCCTCCGGTTGTCACGCCGCCAGTGGTGACTCCACCTGTGGTAACGCCTCCGGTTGTGACACCGCCTGTTGTCACTCCACCTGTGGTAACGCCTCCGGTTGTGACACCGCCTGTTGTCACTCCTCCTGTGGTGACGCCTCCGGTTGTGACACCGCCCGTTGTCACTCCACCTGTGGTGACGCCTCCGGTTGTGACACCGCCCGTTGTCACTCCACCTGTCGTTACGCCGCCGACTCAGCCAACGCCGAAACCTGGGCTGGCGACTATCCCAGGTGCCACCGCGGCACTGGGCGGTCTGGCGAGCTACACCGGTATCTCTTCTCCACAGCTGCTGGATCTGTATAACGCCTCGCTGGCGATTAAAGGCAAAGACGAAGCCAACCGCGCGGGCGAGAAACTCTCTCCGGGTCAGAATCTCAACACCAGCTCAGCGGCTGCGGTAGCCACCTCCACCGCACAGGCCGTGGTCGGTGCGCACATTGATGCGGTGCGCAATCCGCACACCTCCGGCACCAGCGGCGTGGCGACCGGGGATGACTACGCCAGCAACTGGATCGTCTGGGGCCAGCCGTTTGGCGGCTATGCGCGTCAGGACAGCACGGCTGAGATCAGCGGCTATACGGCGAAATTTGGCGGCCTGATCATGGGCGCTGACCGCTCGCTCGGCGACGACTGGCGTCTGGGCGCTGCCGTGAACTACAGCAACACCTCCGTTCACGGAAAAGGCAACCTGAGCGGTAACACCTCCACCGCAGACAACTACGGCATCATCGGTTACGCCGGTTATACGGGCTCCCCCTGGTATCTGAATCTCTCAGCGGGTGTGAACCGCCAGAACTACAGCTCCGTTCGCCGCGCAGACTTCACCGGCTTCTCCGGCGCTGCTCAGGGCAAGTTCAACGGTCAATCAGTCACCCTGCAAACGGAGTTCGGCTATCCGGTCAAACTGCCAGCCGACGTGGTGATCACGCCGCTCGCCAGCCTGACCTATGGTTATCAACACGTTGATGACTATAAGGAAACCGGCGGCAACGGCATGGCGTTGGACGTGAGCAGCACGCATTCCCAGTCGGTCGTGAGCGACATCGGGGCCCGCGTCGAGAGAACCTTTGCGACGGGTATCGGCAACCTAACGCCGTTCGCGCAGGTCTCCTGGATCCATCAGTACGATAACCGCCAGGTGAGCAGCCATGCGACCTATGCCGCCGATGCCGTGGGTGAAACCAGCTTTATCACCAAAGGCGCGTCGCCAGTGGAGGATATGGCGGGCGTTGCAGTCGGCAGCACGTTGTACGACGCGAACGACCTGAGCCTGGATGCGCGCTACGATCTGCAGGCGGGCGATCGCTATCAGGCACACACCTTCAGTCTGCGACTGCGGAAGATGTTCTGATTAATGTGAGGGCTGCTGACCGCTGAACGCGTTCAAAAGCCCTTTGAAAAAGCAGTGGAATCGTTCCGTTCACTTTGGTTTTTCTGCTTCCTGTCCATTTCTCTGCGGGGAACGTGTTAAGGGGGCCGCCGCCCCCTTAACAATCCCGGCTCCCGGCAAAGAAAATCGCCGCTTCGCGGTGCCTTCAGCTTATTCCTTCCGGCTGACGGGGACGGGCGCAGGTAACATCCCTGTAAGTCGCGCCCTCGACGCACATCCCTGTGCGTCGCCCCTGCCTCCAGTCAACGCCTCAGCGATTTTCAGCCGGACTCCCGCTCCCTCAACCTTCACAGCTGTCTGAATGTGGCACCGGTGTGGGTCCCCGCAGAAATCGGCGAACCGGAGGCCGGATGACAAGGGCTGGACGTCAGGGATGGCGGCCAGAGGCGAAACGAGACAGGACAAAATTGCCGGGAGCAATTTTGAACAGCGCTTGCGCTGGCCCCTAAGGGGCGAGTCCCATGGATGGGACGAGTAATCACGAGTCGAGCCGACCGCAGGCAGCAGGCCGGGAGGTGAGCGCAGTGCGAAGCACCGATTTCATGGCGGTGCGCGGGGATTGACAAGGGGCCGCGTAGCCCCCTTGTCACGTTCACAGGTGATACAGGTTTTATATTCTGCTGAACATAAGGTGAACGGAACACCCTCTAATGTCAGATAGAATCATCAAGGCAGTGGAATCGCCACCCACCTCCACCCCAGCCCCACTGTGGCGGCCACAATGGTGAAGATCGCCGCCAGATGCAGCGCAAAATCCAGCGGATGCACTTCGACCGGATGGCAGAACGACAGCAAAGTTAGCGCCATGCAGGCCACGCCCGCGCCTGCAGTGGCGAGACTTTGCAGAGGATGCAGGCTGCGGGTGCGCCGCAAATAACCGATCGCCAGCAGCATCATCGGCGCGCTGACGGTCATCATAAAGACGTAGCAATTCACCTCATCCAGATGATGCGTCAGGGATGTCTGCCCGAGATTCGCCAGCACGCAGCCCAGCCACAGAACCAGCAGCGGCATAAACCCTTTCCAGCTCAGCGGGCGACGGCCCGGAATGCTGAGTAAAAACGCGTTACGGATCGCCAGAACGCCCATCACAAACGTCAGTCCCAGCTGAAGCAGGGCCAAAAACGCCCCGGACTGCGCCCAGTCCGTCGCCACGCGCTGTAACAGCAAACTGCTCAGCCACCCGCTCGGGAGCGCCATCAGCGTCCACGCCAGTGCACGCCAGCCGTCGGGCCAGGGGCGTTTGACGGGCAGCGCCTGCTGGCTCAGTTTTTCAATTAACAGCTCATGATCGGTCATGGTTCGCTCCCATCCGGCGAAGAGAGGTGATGGCCCTGTGCAGCAGGGATTTCACCGCCGGGATCGTCAAATTATGTCGGCTTGCGGCCTGCGCAAGGGTCATTTCCTGCAGGTGAATATGCTCCACGATTTCCCGCTGGCGCGCGGGCAGTCTGTCGAGGATCAGCGTCAACTCCTCCTGAACGTCCTGATGTTCCGCACTCTCCGTGGCTGCGACGTCCACCAGCGCCGCTTCCGTATCCGTCTCGCGGCGCAATGTCCGCCCGCGATGGCGCATGGCATCGACCGTGCGGGCCTGGGTAATCGCCATCAGCCATGGCAAAAAGGGACAGCCCGGATCGTAGGTATGGCGCACCCGATGCACCGTCAGCAGCACATCCTGAATGACATCCTCCACCAGCACCGGGTCGGAGATCTGGCGGCGCACGAGGGTGCGAATCGCAGGGACAATTGCCCGCAACAGCTGGGTATAGGCGTGACGATCCCCGGCCTGCGCTTTAGTCATCAGCTCAGGCCAGGCCTCGCGCGGGGCAAACCCGTTATCCATATTCCGCCATGACGGTTACCTCATGCTTTTTTGTCAGCCGCCTGATTCAGGGCGTTGACCACAATCGACGGCGTCAGCACCTGCGGGAGCACCTTCGGCGCGCTTCCGTCCGCCGGATAGACCACGTACAGCGGCAATCCGCCCTGCCCGAAGGCGTTCATCGCGTCATCAATATCGGCGTTAAATTTGGTGGAATCCGCCACCATATAGACCGCGCCGGTGCGCGCCATCCCCTCTTTCACCGCCTGCGTCGAGAGCGAGGTGCGATCGTTCACCTGACAGGTGATGCACCATGACGCGGTGAAGTTCACAAAGATGGCTTTGCCGTGACCGCGCATCGCTTCCACGCTCTGCGGCGACCACTTCACCGGCGCGACGTTTTCCGCCACCAGGTTAGCGGGCTGTGCCGATCCGGTGTTGATTGCCTTAGGCAACGGCGCAATCGCCACGACAAAAAACGCCACCGTGAACGCCAGCAGCACTCGATAAGACTGCCCGAGATAGCGTCGGCGTTGGGCGATGCCATACAGCCAGGCGGCAAAACTCACCACCACAGCGCTCGCCAGCATCACCGCCAGCGCCGTAGTCCCGGCCTGTTGCGCCAGGACCCACACCAGCCAGGCAAAAGCGCCCAGCATCGGGAAGGCCAGTCCGCGTTTCAGCACGTCCATCCACGCGCCGGGGCGCGGCAGTCGACGAGCTATCGCCGGGAACAGCGAGACGAGGGTAAAGGGGGCAGCAAAACCGAGCGCCAGAGCAAAGAAAATCGCCAGCGAAACCGCAGGCGGCTGAACCAGCGCGTAGCCTACCGCCCCCGCCATGAACGGCGCGGAGCACGGCGTGGCAACGATAATGGCCAGCGCGCCCGTCAGGGCCGAACGGACAAACGCCCCGCGTCCAACGGAGATCTCCCCGGCTCGCTGGAGCGACAGCCCGACTTCAAACACCCCAAGCAGGTTGAGCGCGGCCCCGAGAATAATCAGCGCCAGCACGGCGATCACCAGCGGAGACTGCAGCTGGAAGCCCCATCCGACAGCCGTTCCCCCGGCGCGCAATGCCAGCAGCAGTGCCGCCAGCGCCATCATGGTAAAGATGACGCCGAGCAAAAACCCGAATCCTTCAGTCCGTGCGCTGGCGGTGTCGCCCTGATGGCGCATGATCCCCAGCGCTTTCAGGGAGATCACCGGAAAGACGCAGGGCATGAAATTCAGGATCACGCCGCCCAGAAAGGCGGCAAAAATGGCGGTTAACATAGCGAACCTCGAAGGCGAAAGTCGGCGTTAATTACGAGTGCGATTTCGCATAAAGCTTCACGGCATCCATCGTTTTCTGAATGTGCGCATCCGGGTTGCGGTCCGTGTAGCTGAGCAGGATTTTGCCGTCCGGCGCGATCACAAACGAGGTGCGATCCGAGAGCGTTTTGCCGTTCACCTTCATCAGGGTTTCATACTCGGTCGCCACTTTGGCACCGGGATCGGCGGCGACAGTGAACTTATCGCGGCACTCGAGCTTCGAAAACTCATCCACCTGATCGACATTCCCGGCGGTCACCCCCACCACCGTCGCGCCCAGTTTTTTGAAATCATCCGTCGCTTCTGCAAACGCGTGGGCCTCCAGCGTGCAGCCTTTGGTAAACGCCGCCGGGAAGAAATAGAGCACCACCGGCCCTTTTTGCAGCGCCTGCTGCAATGTAAAGGTCAGCGGTTTACCACCCAGCGCGCCCTGCAGGGTAAAGTCTGGCGCTTTGGCTCCGGCTTCGAGCGCGGCCTGGGTGTTCATGGAAAAGAGTGAAAGCGTCAGTACGGCGGCGGCGGACAAGGTTTTCAAAGTTTTCATGGTCAACTCCATCGGGGAAAAGTGGGCTATCTGAATAATAGTTCGTTAGCCCGCGAACAAAAGTTTCGCCCGCCCATAAAAAAACATCCGCAAGGGTCACTTGCGGATGTTCAGTTGCAGCCTCAACGCGGTGAACGCGCTAGTTGTCCTTCACCACAATCAGCGGCTCGATGTCGCTCTCTTTCTTAATCACCAGCGAATCATCCCCGCGCAGACAGGTGCCGCCGTAGTTGCCGCCGACGGTAAAGGTGCAGACCTGAATGTACTTCCCGTCCACTTTCGGCAGACACCACAGCTGCTGATAGATGTTTTTGCGATCGACAAATTTGCCGCTGGATTTATCCAGCAGCTCTTCTTCGGCGCTGATCAGATCGATATTGCTGCCGCAGCGACCGGCAATAGGTTTGACCGCGTAGCCGGTTTGGGTCAGCAGTTCGTTGACTTCAAAGTCGGTATCCAGCAGATAGCGGTGGTTCGGGAACAGCTGCCACAGCACCGGCAGAATCGCTTTGTTGCCGGGGATCACCGTCCAGAGCGGTTCAAAGACCAGCACTTCCGGGCGCAGCAGGACGTCAATTAAACGCACTTCGTTCTGCGGATGCCCGGTGCGGATCGGCACCGCGGCGTATTCAGTTTCGCTGACTTCACGCACCTGCTCGATGGCCGTTTCCCACGCCCAGGTTTTCCACACGCAGTTCACCGGGCGACCTTCGTCATCCACCAGCTGTCCTGCTTTATCCCAGCTCAGCGCCTCAAGCCCGTGCAGGATTTTGGTCTCAAAACCGGCCTGCATCAGGGAGCGCTGGATAAAGAGCGCGTGGTAATCCTCTTCGATATCATTGTCTTGCATAATGTGTACGAACGGGCGTGCGTTGCTGTGCTTCCACGCACCGGTCAGCTCTTCGAGCAGGCCTTCCGCCGGGTTGTGCCCGGTTCCGCGATAGCCGTTTTTCACCCACTCTTCGAGGATCAGGCCCCCTTCCGTATGGCAGGAGGCGGAATCGGCGTTGTATTCGTACACTTTCAGCCCGCGCTCATCCATACAAAAATCCATACGACCGGTGATCATATGGTGACGACGCCACTGCCAGGAGAGGCGCAGGCGCGGCCAGAGGATTTTCGGGATGTCGAAAAGCGCGAGCAAGTTGTCGTCTTTCAGCACCTTATCCGTGGCGTGAAGATACATCAGATGCAGCTCGTTGGTGGCCTTGATCAGCTCCTGCTCGGCGCTTTCGGTGATGGTGAAATACTGGCAGGGATCTTTGTTGATCACATGGCCGTTAGCGCGAACATAGGCCTGCTGGAGAGCATCGTTTTCGTTGAGCCATTTGCCGTCGAACTGGCGTTTGTTGGGCAGACGCGCGCCGCTGATTTTCAGCTGTTCGCCACCAATTTCCGGCTGCGGCAGGCTGTGTTCGGTGTCGTCAGTCTGGATCATCCAGCCCAGAATGGTGGTATCCGTGAAGGTATCGTGCAGGGTGTAGCAGCCGTTTTCGACCGACAGGCGCAGCTCGCGCGTCCACTGCTGGCCGACCGGCAGCGGCGAATGGATCACGTTCTGCTCGGCGATGCGGACTTTATCGCCCATCAGCTGCGTGATGACCGCCACGTGGCCGGTCTCATGAAACTCACCGCCCTTTTGCCAGATCAGCAGCGATCCGGCTTTTGGCGCGCGTTGTGAACCGTTGGCAAAGGCCTGCAGCGGTAAAATGGTGTCGTTGACCACGGCGCGCAGGAAGCGCAGGGAGAAGATCTCCCACGCCATGCCGACGTCGGTAAAGACCATGCCGTAGTTGAGGAACAGGAAGCGGCGCGCGAACTCGACGCACTGCCATTTGTGGCCCATGTATTCGTTGCCGATATAGCTACGAAACTCCGCGTCTTCGGGGTACTGGCGCGGATCAAGGCTACTGTAATTCGAGGAGTAAATTGCCACGCCACCCGGCGCATAACCTAACAACGTCCCAAACGGAGCGTCACTGCTTAACTTTCCATTATTTCGCATGAATCCAACCTAAAAAGGCAGGCGGCAAGAGGATGACGGTTGTCGTCTGCGCGTTGACAGAAGTGGAATTATCATACACCTGAGAAAGCGCCGTGGTACAGAGTAGGCCCTGGCCATTGTAGGCCGGGCAAGCGTTAGCGCCGCCCGGCGTTCAGGCCGCAACGCCGCTTTTGCCGGGTGGCGGCTGCGCCTTACCCGGCCTACTTGTTCTGTGCGGTCTTTGTGCCGGGTGGCGGCTGCGCCTTACCCGGCCTACGGGTTTACTGCGGTTCGTTACAATTTAAACAGCCAACACGCTGCGAAATGTCCGGGGGAGATCTCCTGCATTGCGGGCTCCTGTGACCGGCAAACGGGCATCACGTGCGGGCAGCGGCTGCAAAACTTACAGCCGGGAAGCACTGATGTGGGGCCGGGGATCTCTCCGCGCAGGGTGGCTTGCTCCAGGTGGCGGATGCGCGGGTCGGGCAGCGGAACGGCGGCCAGCAGCGCGCGGGTATAGGGATGCGCCGGATGGGAATAGAGCTCACCCGCCGGGGCCACTTCCACCAGCTTGCCGAGGTACATCACTCCGATACGGCTGGAGATATGACGCACCATCGACAGATCGTGGGCGATAAACAGATAGGTCAGCCCCAGCTCCTGCTGCAGGTCCTGCAAAATGTTCACCACCTGCGCCTGGACCGACACGTCCAGCGCCGAGAGCGGCTCATCGCACAGCACAAACTCCGGGCGCACCGACAGGGCGCGCGCAATGCTGATGCGCTGACGCTGACCGCCGCTGAACTCGTGCGGGAAGCGCTGGAGATGTTCCTGTTTGAGCCCGACTTTATAGAGCAGAGTTTCAGTACGTTCCCGCTGCTCCTCGCGGCTGTAGCCGTGGATCTGCATCGGCTCGGCCACCAGCTGCTGTACCGTCATGCCCGGATTGAGGGACGAGTACGGGTCCTGGAAAATAGCCTGCATGCGTTTGCGCAGAGGCTTGAGCTGTTTCTCGCTGGCCTGGGCGATCTCCTGCCCGTCAAAGTGGATCTCGCCGGAAGTGATATCAAACAGGCGCAGCATCGCCCGCCCAAGCGTTGATTTTCCGCAGCCGGATTCGCCCACCAGACCAAAGGTCTCGCCGCGCTGAATATCGAAACTCACGCCGTCGACCGCTTTCACCGCCACGCCTTTGCGCAGCAGCCCACCCTGAACCCGATAGTGTTTTCGCAGTTCACGTACGCTCACTAAAGGACTGTTTTGCTCGCTCATGCCTGAACCTCCTTATCGGCCCATAACCAGCAGGCCGCACGGTGGCCCTCCCCGACGGAATAGAATGCGGGCTGGCGCTCACACTGCGGCATCCGTTTCGGACAGCGCTCGTCAAACGGGCAGCCCGGCGGTGGATTAAGCAAGCCAGGCGGCGTGCCTTCGATGGGTGACAGTCGCTGATTGGCCTCGTCCGGTCGCGGGAGCGACGCCAGCAAACCCTGAGTGTACGGGTGCGCCGGGCGATAAAAGATATCCTCCACGCTACCCTCCTCCATCACCTGCCCGCCGTACATCACCACCACGCGGCTGCACACCTGCGCCACCACGCCGAGATCGTGGGTGATCAGCAAAATGGCGGTCTGAGTCTGCTGCTGCAGACTTTTCAGCAGGCGCAGAATTTGCGCCTGAATGGTCACATCCAGCGCGGTGGTGGGTTCGTCGGCGATCAGCAGTTTCGGGTTGCAGGAGAGCGCGATGGCAATCATCACACGCTGGCGCATCCCGCCGCTAAACTCGTGCGGGTACTGCTCGAAGCGACGCTCGGCTTCGGCAATCCCCACCTGGTCGAGCATGGCGATGGCCGCGGCTCTGGCCGACTTTTTGGACAGCCCTTTGTTGCGCACCAGGATCTCCGTCATCTGCCTGCCGATGGTCACCACCGGGTTCAGGGCAGTCATCGGGTCCTGGAAGATCATCGCAATCTCGTTTCCGCGGATCTTGCGCATTTGCTCAGGGGTTTTGCGCGCCAGATCTTCATTTTGAAAACGGATGCTGCCGCCGGAGATATGTCCGTTGCTGCCGAGCAGTTGAATGATCGATTTGCAGGTGACGCTTTTCCCGCAGCCGGATTCGCCGACGATGCCGACAAGTTCTCCCGCCTGCACATGAAAGCTCACGCCGCGCACCGCCTGCACCTCGCCGTCGCGGGTGCGAAACGCGGTGTGCAGGTTATCGAGTTCTAATAAGTTATTCATCGCGGTTCGCTCCCGGCTCAAAGGCGGTGCGGAACACATCGCCCAGCACGTTAAAACTGAACACCGTCAGCAAAATCAAAATACCGGGGAACATCGCCAGCCACGAGGCTTCGCCAATGTACGACTGAGCGTTGTTGAGCATACTCCCCCAGGACGCGGCAGGCGCCTGCACGCCGAGCCCGAGGAAGCTGAGGGTCGATTCCATCAGAATAGCGGAAGCGATATTCAGCGTCGCCGCCACGATAATCGTCGGCAGCACGCCGGGAATAATGTGACGCAGAATAATGCGCAGCGGATGCTCGCCCGACGCGCGGGCATACAGAACATACTCGCGCTCTTTCACCGAAAGGGTTTCCGCGCGCACCAGCCGCGACATGCTCATCCACGTCAGCAGGCTGATAATGAAGATGATGTTATCCACGCCTGGCTTGAGATACGCATTGACCACCAGCAGCAGGAAAAACGCCGGGATCGCCATCAGAATATCGACGACGCGCATCATCAGATTATCCAGCCAGCTGCCAAAATAGCCGCTGATGGTGCCCACCAGGGTGCCAATAAGCGTCGAAAAGAGCATTGCCAGGAAACCGACCATCAGGGAGATCTGCCCGCCGTACAGGGCGCGGGTGAAGTAGTCGCGCCCGTACTCGTCGGTACCAAACCAGTGCGCGGCGTCAGGCGGCAGGGTACGCGCCCCGAGCGACATCTGATCCGGATCGTAAGGACTCAGCCCCGCGCAGAGGGCCGCAACGATAAAAATAAACAGGACAAATAAGGAGAACTGCGCCGGACGATTGCGGCGCAGCTGGTGACGAACTTGTTGCCAGCGTCTGCTCATCCGGGGTTACCTCAGTGTACGAATGCGGGGATCGGCGAAGCGATAGAGCAGATCGGCGATCAGGTTGCCGACGATCAGCATCATCGACGAGAGCATGATGATCGCCATGATCAGCGGGTAATCCAGGGAGGTGATCGACTGGATCCCAAGCAGGCCCATGCCTGGCCAGGAGAAGACGCTTTCGGTCACGTAGGCTCCGACCACCAGCTCGCCAAACGACAGGCCAAACAGGGTGATCACCGGCAGCAGCACGTTTTTCAGCACATGGCGGAACAGGATACTGGTGCGCGTGGCCCCGTACGCCAGCTGGGTCTGCACATAGTCGGCGGATAGCTGCGAAATGGTGTTCGAACGGATGTAGCGCACGTAGCTCGAGAGATTATAGAAGGTCAGCGCGATGCACGGCAGCACGCCGTGGCGCACCACGTCGAGCCAGTTGTCGTCCATGCCGATGGTGCGCATCCCCATGCTGGGGAACCAGTTGAGCTGCACGGCGAAGACGGTGATCAGCAAAATGCCGAACCAGAAAATCGGCACCGAAATGCCGATATAGGCGAATAAGTTCAGGATGTGATCCAGCCAGCGGTGTTTGAATGCGCCAGCCAGCAGGCCGAGTGGGATCGCCAGCACAATCGCCATCAGCAGCGACGCGCCCATCAGCCCGAGGGTGGCCGGAATACGCTCGCCGATCATCTCCAGCACCGGGCGATGGTAAATCAACGAATAGCCCAGATCGCCCTGCAATACGTTTTTAAGCCACAGCACATATTGCGTCACTAATGGCTTATCCAGCCCCATGCTCTGGCGGATACGCTCGATATCCTCCGGAGCCATCCTCGGCGTGATGTACGCCGCTACCGGATCGCCGGGCGCGAGTTTGACCAGCAAAAACGCCACCAGCGAAATAAAGAAAAGCATCGGCAGCAGCTGCAGCAACCGACGCGTCAGTAATGTGTTCACGACTTGCCCTTACAAAAAGCCCCGGTCGCAAAACCGGGGCAACCGCTTATTTTTGATAGATTTTAGAAAGATCCTGGAACATATAAACCGGTTTTGGCTCCGCTTCCTGAGTGCCGCCGAAACGTTTATCCACCGCGACCGTCGCGTTGGTGTAGGCGATCGGGTAGTAGGTCATGTCGTTCGCCACGGTCTGCTGAATTTGCTTGTAGATATCCGCGCGTTTACCCGCGTCGGTCTCCACCGCGCCTTTGTCCCACAGGGCGTCAAACTGCGGATTTTTGTAGTGCGCGTAGTTGTAGGCTTCGTTGCTCATGAACAGGGATTTATAGCCGTCCGGCTCCGCGCCCATGATGTAGCCGCCGAGGTTCAGCTCCCATGCGGTGTTGTTCATGTCCAGACTGCGCTGGGACATGGCGTTGGAATCCAGCGGCATCAGTTCGACGTTCACGCCGATGCCCTTCAGCTGCTGCTGAATGTAGAGCGCCATGCTCTCCTGGGTTTTGTTGGTGTTCACGTAGGCCAGACGCAGCTTGAGGTCGGCAGGCGCACCGGACGCTTTCAACAGATCTTTCGCTTTCTGCTGATCGAACTTGTACTGCTCAACGTCATTAGTCTGATAGAGCGTGTCCGGCGTCAGGAACGAGGTGGCCGGTTTGGCGTAGTCCAGCGAGGTGAACGCGGTTTGCGTCAGCTCGTCTTTGTTGATGGCATACGCAATCGCCTGGCGCAGCTCTTTGCTTTTCATTACCGGGACGTTCTGGTTGAAGGTCATGTACGCCAGACGGCCTTCCGGGTAGACCACAAAATCAAATTTCCCGGTATTTTTCAGGCGGCTGACGTCCTGCGGATCGACCATCTTGAGATTGATTTCGCCGTTTTGCAGGGCGAGGTTCGCCGAGTTGCTGTCCTTGGCAAAACGATAGGTCACGGAGTCGAGCTTCGCTTTGCCGTTCCAGTAATCGTCGAAACGGGTCAGAGAGTAGTATTGCCCGGCGCGATACTCTTTAAATTTGAACGGGCCGGAACCGACCGGCGCATCGTTTTTAGTGCTCTTTTCCAGATCGTCCTCTTTCGCGAACACATGTTCCGGAATCGGGTAGATCTGCACCAGGGTTCCGGCAAAGGCCGCGCTGACCTGCGGTAAGGTGAACTTAACGGTGCGATCGTCGACCTTACTGACTTCTACTGGCTTACCGCCGTAGGTAAACATGCTGCGGAAGAAGCTGTGCTGTTTGGCTTCGAGGAGTTTATTGAAGGTGAACACCACGTCTTCGGCGGTCAGCGGCTGGCCGTCCTGCCATTTCAGATTCGGTTTTAAGGTCAGGGTGTAGCTGAGATTATCGGCGGACGGCGTGAGGCTTTCGGCCAGGCCCCATTCGATTTTGCCGTCGTTAAAACTGTAGAAGGGAGCGTAGAGCGCCTGCATGATGGTCAGCGTGGTGCGGTCGCTGGCGTAAAGTGGGTTCACGGCCAGCGGGTCGCCGGAGGTGATACCGATAATCAGCGAGCCGCCCTCTTTTGGCGCGTCGCTTTTTGCTGCTGGCGCGTTCGCCGTTTCATTTTTTTTAGCATCGTCACAGCCCGCGGCGGCCAATGCCATAGACACCAGAACAGCAGATAACAGTAGCTTGCGCATATCTCACTAACTCCTTGCCTCAATAGTATTTTATATTGCCAACTTATATTTATTCGAGAGCATCATATGCAGCTTTGTCATATTGCGCATTAACAATGAAAATGCGATTTTCGATTAAGCTTATAACGAATTTGATATATATAAGCGCATTCGGGAATAGCGCATATCCTTATGCGCTCAGTTCGTTAAACCCTTCACGAATCTCCTGCTACACTGCCTCAACACATCACTCAAAAGGCAGATCAACATGTCCGACAACACTTACCAGCCACCGAAAGTGTGGGAATGGAAACAGAACAACAACGGCGGCGCGTTCGCTAATATCAATCGCCCGGTTTCTGGCGCCACGCATGAGAAAGAACTGCCGGTTGGCGCGCATCCGCTCCAGCTATATTCCCTGGGCACGCCAAACGGCCAGAAAGTCACCATCATGCTGGAAGAGCTGCTGGCACTCGGCGTGACGGGCGCGGAGTATGATGCCTGGCTAATCCGCATCGGCGAAGGCGATCAGTTCTCCAGCGGCTTTGTCGACGTGAACCCGAACTCGAAAATTCCGGCACTTCGTGACCACTCTGTGAACCCGCCGCTGCGCGTATTTGAATCCGGCAATATCCTGCTGTATCTGGCAGAGAAATTCGGCCACCTGCTGCCAAAAGATCCGGCGGGACGCACCGAAACCCTGAACTGGCTGTTCTGGCTGCAGGGCTCGGCTCCGTTCCTCGGCGGCGGTTTCGGGCACTTCTTCAACTACGCGCCGGTGAAGATTGAGTATGCGATTGATCGTTTCACCATGGAGTCCAAACGCCTGCTCGACGTGCTGGATAAGCAGTTAGGCCGTGGTCGTTTTGTTGCGGGGGATGAGTACAGCATCGCCGATATCGCCATCTGGCCGTGGTTCGGCAACGTGGTGCTCGGCAACGTCTACAACGCCGCCGAGTTCCTGGATGCGGGCAGCTATAAGAACGTCCAGCGCTGGGCGAAAGAGGTAGCCGAGCGTCCGGCGGTGAAACGCGGGCGTATCGTTAACCGTACCTTTGGCGAGCCGAGCGAACAGCTGCATGAGCGCCATGCGGCGAGCGATTTCGAGACCAATACCGAAGATAAACGTCAGGCTTAATGCGCTGATAACGTGCCCGGTGGCGCTGCGCTTACCGGGCCTACAAAACCTGATATGGATGCCGGGTCACCCGGCTGATTTACACGCCGAACCCCGCCTGCTGCAATATCGCTTTGGCCTTTTCCGACTGTAAAAACTCCGCCAGATTCTCCGCCTGTGGCGTCATCACTGCACAGGCATATTCCGCACGCGGGTTAAAAGGTGCCGGAATGTTCAGGACCTTTAACTCCGGAATCAGACGCAGTTTTGGCGCGTAACTCGCGTAGCCGATAAACAGATCCGCCTGACCGCTCTGAATGATCCACTCCACCGCCAGTTTTCCCGGCGGAACCGGCGCAGATTCCCGTCCGCCGACCAGGGCCTGCGCCCGCTCGCGCACGGCAACGCCCGCGTCCCCCATGCGCGTAAACAACTCCTGCGTGTAGTCGCCAGAAGGGTCGCACCCGGCCGTGGAGGTCGCCAGGCGTAAATCGGGACGCGTGAGCAGCGAAAGCCAGTCGTCGCCCTCTCGCAGGGCGTCACTGCGCACAGTCAGACAAAGCGTGTTGCTGGCGAACACCGCCACGGAACGTGCTCGCCCGTTCTGAAGCAATGCCTGCGGATGCGCGACATTGGCCGAGGCAAACAGATCGCACGGCTCGCCCGCTTCAATCCGCTCCCGCAGCAGCCCGGCCGGGCCAAACTGAGTGTCGACCGGACGCGGGAAATGCGCCATCAGCTGCGGCCACACGCCGCGCAGGCTGCCCGCCGCCAGGACGCGCATCAGTCGATACCCTGGTAGTGGGTGCGATAGAAACGCTGGTACCACTCATCGGCGACCTGATGCATATCGACGTCTTTAAACTTCTCCGGATAGAGTTTTTTCGCCATCCACAGCTCGCCGATACCCATCGCTTCTGGCATCGGGTAGCCCCAGGCTTTGGCGTAGTCCGGCATCAGGTAGACGCGGTGGTTTTTCACAGCGTCGATCACCTGCCACTGGGGTGAATGTTTAATTTCGTCGACCACGGACGGATAGCGATCCTGCACGAAAATCACCTGCGGGTTCCAGGCGATAACCTGCTCCATCGCCACGGTTTTGAAGCCCTGAATAGTCGCCGCCGCCACGTTGATAGCTCCCGCATGGGCCATCATCAGACCGGTATATTTTCCGGAACCGTAGGTGGTGAGTTCCGGGTTAGCCATATAGGCGCGAATACGGTGTTCTGCCGGCATATCTTTCAGACGATCGCTGACCATCTTGCGCCCCTTGTCGGTGGCGGCGATCAGATCTTTGGCTTCCTGCGGTTTGTTAACGATCTCGCCGATCAAGGTGATCCCCTCGCGCAGCCCCAGATCGTAGGCTTTCTCTTCGTCGGCCATCGTCGGGTTCAGTTTTGCTTTTTCCCCTGGCGCATCGTGGCGCAGGGAAATAGCGACCACCGGAATGCCCAGGCTGCTGATTTTGTCGATCATCTCCTGCGGCGCGTAGTTGGTGACAAACACCACCTGCGGATGCAGGGCGATCAGTTTTTCCGGATCGACATGGGTGAGATCGCCAAGCGTCGCTTTCTGGTTCAGCTCGGGTGCCAGGCGGGCGTAGCCGTCACCAAGCTGCTGTTTCCAGTTCGCCATCACGCCAACGATTTTGTCGCTGGCGTTCATTTGCACCAGTAAGTTCAGCGTCTGATGCTGCAGCACCACGACGCGATCGACTTTGTCAGGGATGGTGATCGTGCGGCCAATCTGGTCGGTTATCTGGCGGGACGCCTCGGACGATAACGGGAGTAAAAACAGTAAACTTAAGGTGACTGCCTGCCAAAAACGTGTGTTCATAATGCCCTCTCACTTTCGTTATGAAATGGATTATATAACGATTGAGAGATCGATTCGCCGCACTCTTTGTAGGTATACATGAAACAGTTTCGATAACAATGAGTTATCCATATTTTTTTACTCCAAAAAGAGACAAAATAGCGCTCCCGGACTTCTCCTCACCGCCATTAGACTGACGGATTTACTTGGCCAAGGAATACGAAATGAAGTTCGAGGCGTTCCCCGGAATCAGGCAGTTGATCCACTGGATTATCAATAATGAATCCACCATCGTTCAGGGTGTTTTCAATCTTATTGGTGCCGTTTTTTTATTGTGTGCCGGTGTCTTTATCGCGCGTATCGCCAGCGCGGGATTCAAACGGTTATTGCTGAGCCGTCAGGTCGATAAAACCGTCACGCAATTCTGTAGCGCCCTGTTGCGCTATGCGATGCTGGCCTTCGCCGTGGTGGCTGCGCTGGGTCGCCTTGGGGTGGAAACCTCATCGATCATCGCGGTGATTGGTGCCGCCGGGCTGGCGGTAGGTCTGGCGTTACAGGGATCGCTGTCCAACTTCGCAGCGGGTGTTTTACTGGTTACGCTGCGCCCGATCCGCGCCGGGGAATATGCCAGCGTGGGCGCGGTGGCAGGCACCATCGAAGAGGTGCATATTTTCTCCACCACGCTTCGCACTTCCGATAATAAAATGGTGGTGGTCCCGAACGGGAAAATCATCGCCAGCGAAATCACTAACTTTTCGCGCCAGCCGCATCGCCGGGTCGATATTACGTTAGGCGTGGCTTACACCACCTCCATTGAACATCTGAAAAGCGTCATTAAAACCGTCATTACCCTTGACCCGCGGATCTTGCATGACAAAGGGCAGGTCATTCGTTTAAACGAATTCGCGCCGTCGTCGCTGAATTTTGTGGTGCGCGTGTGGACAGAAAATAAAAACTATTGGGACGTTTATTACGACCTGATGGAAAACATTAAGAACGCGCTGGATGCCAATCAGATCGCCATGCCTTACCCGCAAATGGATATCCATCTGAATGACCTGAGGCAGCCCGCGAACGCGAAGGAGCTGTCGCACTCATGATCGCTTCTCGCCCGCCGCGCGATGTGCCGCAGATCCTGTTCAGCGTGTTGTTGATTTTAACGATGCTCTGCTGCTGCGTCTGGATCGTGAAACCCTTTATTCTCAGCGTCATCTGGGCCGGATTGATTACCATTGCTACCTGGCCGCTGTTTACTCTGCTGCAGCGCAAAATCGTGCGCCGCAGAGGGGTAGCGATCCTGCTGATGATGCTGTTTTTGAGCGCTATCTTCCTGCTTCCGGTCATTTTGAGCGCCACGGCTTTTACCGTTATGGCGCAGGATGCCCTGCACTGGCTGATGCAGCTGGATATGGCTCATCTGCCGACCTGTGAGTTTCTCAATCGGATCCCCAAAATCGGCCCGCATCTGCATGACAAATGGCTGGGGCTGATTCACAGCGACAGCACCGTGCTGTTTGGCACCTTGAAACCCTGGCTGATGAAATGCGCGACCCTGCTGATCAACGAGCTGACGCATATTGGCTCATTGCTGGTGAACGGCGTGCTGATGCTGGTCTCGTGCCTGGTGTTTTATCTGCACGGCGAGCGTATTGCGCGCGGCTTGCGGCATTTCGCCAGACGTATTGCCCAGGGACGCGGTGAAACAGCCGTGGTTCTGGCCGGTAAAACGATTCAGGTCGTGGCGATGGGCATTGTGCTGACGGCGGTGATTCAGTCGG
This sequence comes from Lelliottia sp. EB106-05-01-XG201, assembly GCF_058791735.1. Taxonomy (NCBI): domain Bacteria; kingdom Pseudomonadati; phylum Pseudomonadota; class Gammaproteobacteria; order Enterobacterales; family Enterobacteriaceae; genus Lelliottia; species Lelliottia sp. EB106-05-01-XG201. Next base: position 771,197 of record NZ_JBYTDV010000001.1, on the reverse strand, counting down.
CCTTTGCGGGTATCGGCTTGCTGATCTGCCAGATCCCGGCGGCCGCCCTGCTGACTGGCATGATCTTCGTCCTGTGCCTGATGCAGCTCGGACCGGTGATCGTCATGTTGCCCGCTGTGGCGTGGTTATTCTGGAGCGGAATGCACGGAATGGCGTCGCTGCTGCTGGCCTGGACGGTCGTCGCGGGCGCGCTGGATAACTTCATTAAACCTCTGCTGATCAACCGTGGTGCAGACACGTCGGTGCTGCTGATCATGATCGGGGTGATCGGGGGGATGTTGGCCTGGGGCATGATTGGCCTATTTATTGGCCCCGTTTTACTGGCAGTATCCTGGCGTTTGCTCTCCACCTGGGTGAGCGAAGTGGATTTTAGAGCATAAGGAAATAAACATGATGAACTGCATGAAGGCAACGCTACTCATTGGTACCCTCCTCGTTTCCGCCTCAACGCTTGCGATCGATAAAACCGCCGCAGGTGCCGTTGCGGGTGCGGCTATCGGCGCGGCAACGGGCAAAAGCGTGAAATCCACCGTCGGCGGTGCCGTGGTGGGCGCAGGCACCGGGGCGATGTTCAAAAGCGGCGATAAAGGCAAAGCGGCACGCAAAGGCGGTGCCGTGGGCGCGGTGGTTGGCGCAGGTGCAGCAGCGATCACCGGCAAAAGCGTGCTGAAAGGCGCGGCCGTGGGTGCCGGTGCGGGCGGTCTGGTGGGCGAAGCCACTCACTAAGTCGCAGAAAAAAGGCCGGGCATCTTTTGGATTGCCCGGCCTTTTTATTGATATCCCCACCGCGATAATTAATTCACCACATCCATTTTCTTATTTTCATAGTGCTGGATGCATTTTCGCAGTTCCAGATCGGTGGTCACATTGAGCTTACGCATAATACTTCTCTTGTGCGTGCTGATGGTTTTTTCACTGCGGAACAGCACCTTCGAAATATCCACGCCGGAACGCCCCTGCCAGAGATAATCCAGAATCATGCTTTCCGCCCGCGTCAGCGCCACCGGTGATGTTGGCAACGTGATGGTCTGATGCCGGGTGGTCAGCACGCTGAGGTAGCGCTTTTTCTTCATGACGGTATCGATCAGTTCACGCATGTTGAAATGTACTTCATCCACGCAAAGAATCGAGCAGCGGGAGCCCAGCACCAGCGCGGACATCAACTCTTTTTGCGCTGCCTTCAGCAGAACCAGCGAGCGCGGTTGATCGGCGATGTCATGGCTGAGGAAGGCCTCTTTTGTCAGGCACTCGGTCATATCAAAAATCGAAAAATGCGCCTCGTCCTGCGGGGAGGTATCCTTCGCTGTCAGCTGGTAGCCCCAGTGAGGATTGTGGCTGGCCAGTTTATCCAGGCTGTTGCGGATCCCGGCAAGATATAATTCATTCCGGATTTGGTAATGAATCTGACAGATAAACATAAATATCCTTATTTACAGTAAGAAGAGAGTTGAGCCATTGCCGAGAGCAAATTCATCCAGCCCGCTTTGGTATCAATATCTAAGCGCAGTCGCGCATTGCGTTTAAAGGTAAATACCGTTTTATAATTGCAGTGCCGACGGGTTGCGATCTCCTGCGTTTGCAGACCGCTGGAATAATCCAGCAGGACATTCAGTTCCGAGAGGGAAAAATGTTTTCCGCGCACGGTTCGGAGAGAAACATCGTTAATCATGAGCGGCAATCTGCTGCCCAGCTCATCTTCTGTCAGACAATAACTCGCCCCAGAGGCGATAAATAAACGCGTCAGCAGTTCCTCTTTTTGCGGAAGATAGACCACCGTTTTTAGCGACAGCGTTTTCGTAAAGTGTAACGTCCGAAGGATTTTTCCCAGCACGCCTTCCAGCCCTGCTGCCCCGACCAGCAGCACTTTGGGGGCATCTGACTGGCTACAAATCTCTTCGGTCAGTTGATCGGGAGACAGGCAGGCAATCACCTGATGCCCCAGCTCCTGAAGCTGTAGACAGAGGCCATGGCGTATAAGTACGCGTGGTTCATAAAGAATAATAAGAGGTAGGGAATCCATAGCATCCATTGCATCAAATAAAAATAGTGAATCCTCTACAAGATAATTCTCAGGCACCTATATTCATATGTAATTCAATTCCAAAAGTGGACTAAACGTTCAAAAATTCGTGTTTAATCGGACGCCGTCGCGCTGGCGATTGTTCCACATCTTTGAAAAAAGATGCACTTATCGCAAATCACCCTCTTTTTTCAACAGCATATTTACAACCGACGCTAAACTGGCAAGAATAATTCTTATTTTCCTAAGAAATTTCCTATGTCAGAACAGGCGCTAAGACAACAGATCCAGAATCTGAAAAAGCATAACGCCCGGCTTGCCAGGCTGGCACGCGACGCCCGGAGCAAGCTCAGCGCTGCGCTGGACGGCACGGGCCTGTGTCTGTGGCAGCTTGATGTGCCGACAGGGAAGTTGATTATCTACAATCGCCGCTGGGGGTCGATGCTCGGCTACCAGCCGAAAGAGCTGAGCGCGCAGTTCGACGTCTGGCGGGAACACCTTCACCCCGACGATAAACAGATGGTGCTGGATGCCTTCTATGACCATCTGCACGGCAAAACCGCCTTCTACGAAGCGCTGCACCGGATGCAGCATAAAAACGGCACCGTCAGCTGGGTGCTGGATCGCGGGCGCGTCAGCGAGTGGGACGAGGTCGGTAACCCGATCAAAGTGACCGGCACCCACATCGATATGACCAAAGAGAAGCAGTACGAGGAACAGCTCGCGCTGCTGGCAAATCACGATCCGCTTACCGGCCTCGCCAACCGCCATGCCCTCGTCAAACACTTCGGCGCACTCAAAGCTCAGGGCCCGCTGTGCGTGGCCTTTATCGATCTCGATGATTTCAAAACGGTGAACGACACCTTCGGCCATCGCAGCGGCGATGAGCTGCTGATCCAGCTGAGCCAACGCCTGCGCGAAACCTGTCCTCAGGGCTCGATTGTCGGTCGACTGGGCGGGGATGAGTTTGTCCTGCTGCTGCCCTTCCCGCTCTCCAGTCTGTGGGTGAACAGCACCGCGCATAGCTGTTTGCGCGCGGCGCTCACCCCCTTCGAGCTGGATAACGGCCAGGCGCAGGTGGGGGCGTCGATTGGGATTGATGAGGTGCAAACCCAGGATGATTTCGTCAACGCCCTGCGCCGCGCGGACCAATCGATGTATCAGATCAAACACGCCGGCAAGAATGGCGTGGCGATCGGCACGACGCTGATTTCCATTTCGCGCACCGGAACCGACGCGTGAAGGCCAATCGTCAGCAGACGATCATCCAGCTGCTGAGCGGCTGCGACGGTCTGACGACCGAGGCGCTGGCCGACCAGCTGGCCGTGAGTAAGGAGACCATCCGTCGCGATTTGAAAGGGTTGCAGCAGCAGGGGAAAATCGTGCGTCACCACGGACGTGCGCGCGCCATCCACCCGGATAACCGCGACGGCGGCGAGCCGTTCGGCGCGCGGCTCAAAAGCCATTATGCCGATAAAGTGGATATCGCCCATCGCGCGCTGGACTGGGTCAGCCCTGGCATGACCCTCGCCCTCGACGCCAGCTCGACCTGTTTTCATCTCGCCCGCCAGCTTCCGGACATCGACCTGACGGTGGTCACCAACAGCATGCCCATCTGCCATGAAATGGCGAAACGTGAGCGCATTAATTTGATCTGCACGGGCGGGATGCTGGATCGGAAATATCGCTGCTACGTTAACCCTGCGCTGGTGACGCTGCTGAAAGGGCTTGAGATCGACCTGTTTATCTTTTCCTGCGAAGGGGTGGATGAACAGGGTGATATATGGGACCCCGCCGAGCAAAACGCGGCCTTTAAGTCGCAGCTGTTACGCCGCGCCAGCCAGTCTTTGTTATTGATTGATAAGAGTAAGTTCCAGCGTTCGAGCGAAGTCAAAATCGGCTCCCTGTCCCAGGTCACGCAGATGATTACCGACGCTCACCCCTCCAGACGATAACCCGCCATAAAGTAGCGCAGCGTGGTGCTGGACTGATTCTCTTTAAAGAAATCCATCACCATGTCGCGGTCCAGCCCGTAGCGGCGCGTCAGAATTCCCGCCTCCCACGCGCTAAGCTGGCGGTCGCCGGTTTTCTCAAACATCCGGTGCGAAAAGCCCAGCACAAACCCGCGCTTATAGTCGGAACAGAAATGCGCCACGTTGTGTGCGGTATCCGCCTGCGCCGCGCGCATCCCCGCCATCAACCCTTTGCCAAAATGGTTTTCCATCGCTCTACCCTCAATCGTTATATATCAAATTATATAGCGATATTTTGAGCGATGGCTAGTGGAAATTGGGGCTGCGCGAGGCTCTTCTGACCCCTCTAGCATTAGAGGTTATTCCGTTCACCTTATGCTGAGCAGAATATAATCACTCTATAACCTGTGAACGTGACAAGGGGACCAACACCGGCGCCACATTCAGACGGTTGTGAAGCTGGAGGGATCGGGAGTCCGGCTGAAAATCGCCGAAGCGTTTCCTGGAGGCCGGGTCGAGGCGCAGGGATGCGCCGAGAGGGTGCGACCTGCATGGATGCAGGATCGCGCCCGACCCGAAAGCCGTAAGGAATAAGCTGAGGGCACCGCGAAGCGGCGATTTTCTTTGCCGGGAGCCGGGATTGTTAAGGGGGCGGCGGCCCCCTTAACACGTTCACCGCTGAGAGGTCAGCAGGTAGCAGCCAACTATGAGTGAACGGAACAATTCCACTACCGCCACAAAGAAGCTTTAAAGATCGATCAGAACGAAACCCACTCATCGGGCACACCCGATGCTTTCGCCAGCGCTGGCGCTTTCGGCGAAACAGCAGGCGCACCGTTTTGCGGCTCCTGCGCTGACAGGCGGAATTTCTGCACTGAGCGCTGCAGCTCTTCCGTCTGACGTTCCAGGGCCGAGGCGGCGGCGGAGACCTGCTCCACCAGCGAGGCGTTCTGCTGCGTCACGCCGTCCATCTGCGTAATCGCCACGCCAACCTGCGAAATCCCTTTGCTCTGCTCTTCCGACGCCGAGGCGATTTGCTTCATGATGGTCGTCACTTCGGTCACGGCGCGCAGGATCGCTTCCATGGTGGTGCCGGTGTCGCTGACGATTTTAGAACCCTGTTCGACGCGGGAAACGGAATCGGCGATCAGCCCTTCGATCTCCTTCGCTGCGTTGGCGCTTCGGCTCGCCAGGTTACGCACTTCCCCCGCCACGACGGCAAATCCACGGCCCTGCTCCCCGGCACGCGCCGCTTCAACCGCCGCGTTAAGCGCCAGAATATTGGTCTGGAAGGCGATGCTGTTGATCACCGTGGTGATCTCGGCGATTTTCTTCGAGCTGGTGGAGATCCCGCTCATGGTGGTGACGACGTCATCCACCAGCGAACCGCCGCGGCTCGCGGTGGTGGAGGCGACATCGGCCAACTGGCTGGCCTGACGCGCGTTTTCGGCGTTCAGTTTTACCGTGGCGGTAAGTTGTTCCATGCTGGCGGCCGTCTGTTCCAGCGCTGCGGCCTGTTCTTCCGTACGGGAAGAGAGATCGTTATTGCCGCTGGAAATTTCCGTCGCCCCGCGCCAGATATTCTCGCTGCCGGAGCGAATCGAACTGACCGCTTCGCGCAGGCTATCCTGCATCGCGGTTAACAGTGGCACCAGTCGGCCCACGCAGTTGCGTCCAAACGGGGCAATGGGCTGGCTGAGGTCGCCCTGGGCGATCTGGCGGAAGTGCTCGCGGATACGATCCAGCGGTTTCACCAGCATGGCGACCAGATAACGGTCGGTGAAGAGCAGGATCAGCAGACCGATAATCGTCGCGACGATGATCACCACGCGGGTCATGCGGGTCAGGCTGTCCACCACGTCACGGGTACTGTCGAGAGTGCTGGCCGCGGAGGTGTTAAATTTATCCGCCGCCGCGCCAAACGCGCGACTCAGGGGTGGCGTGACGTTATTCGCCTGCTGACGATATCCCTCGATCGTCCCCTGCTGCGCCTGCTGCATTTGCAGGGCAATCCCTTGATCCAGCAGCGCCTGCCAGCTGCTAATTACTTCCGCTGAGACGTTTTCGTCCATCGGTCCTGGGGAGATGGCCTTCATCTCGTTGAGCTTCTTGCTCATATTATCCAGCGCCTGCTGTGCGGAGGCTAAATCAGGATTACCGCCTGCCGCTTTGGCTTCCATTGCGCGGCTGAGGCGCGTGACGAAGCGGAAATATTGATCGTTACCCTGACTCAAAATCGTCATTTGTTTCACGATCTGGCGATCGATGTCGTTCCCGTCTGAAACCCTGGAAAGTGACCAGGTGCTGTAAAGCCCAACCCCTGCCCACATCAAACAAAAAATACCCAGAATCGTCAGCATGACGAACCGGATAGTAAAATTACGAAGCATTTGCATAAGAGTATCCTTGCCGTTAGGGAAAACTCGTCTAAGACGAGTCTTATCTTCGTTATCGGCAACGCATACACTTTAAGGAGTATTTTTATAAAAACTTACGCATCTTAATTTTTAAAAAAATAATATCACCCAATACCCTTATAATTAGCGCGCAAATATAATAAAAAAGAACCGGGATTTTCCGGCTCCTTTTTGAAACATTAAATTCATATTACTTCAAATATTTCTCAAACCATCCCAGCGTTCGTTTCCATGCCAGTTCGGCTGCGGCTTCGTCGTAGCGCGGAGTCGAATCGTTATGGAAACCGTGATTCACGCCGGGGTAAATCCAGGCTTCATAGACTTTATTATTGGCTTTGAGTGCCGCTTCATAGGCGGGCCAGCCTTCGTTGATATTCTTATCAAGCTCTGCGTAATGCAGCAGCAGCGGCGCTTTAATACGTGGAACATCCGCCGCGGCGGGCTGGCGACCATAGAAGGGTACGGCGCAGTCCAGCTCCGGGTAGGCCACCGCCGCGGCATTAGAGACGCCACCACCGTAGCAAAAACCGGTGATCCCGACTTTGCCGGTCGCATCGGGATGTTTTTTCATAAACTCGACGGCGGCAAAGAAATCGTTCATCAGTTTTGTCGGATCGACTTTCTGTTGCAGCACTTTGCCCTCTTCATCATTGCCGGGATAACCGCCGACGGAGGTTAATCCGTCCGGTGCCAGGGCAATATATCCCGCTTTGGCGACGCGTCGGGCGACATCCTCAATATAGGGATTCAGCCCCCGGTTTTCATGGACCACCACCACGGCAGGCACTTTTCCGGTGGTCTTCGCAGGTTTCACCAGATAACCGCGCACGTCACCATTGCCGTTCGGCGACGGGTAATGAATGTATTCCGGCAGAATATCGGGATCGGTAAATTTCACCTGCTCGGCTAGCGCATAATTGGGTTTGAGCATATTGAATAACGCCAGCGCCGTGACACCGCCCGCTGCATAGCGCGCTGCGAGGTTCAGAAACTCGCGTTTGGATATTTTGCCGTGGGCATAATAGTCATAATAATCGAGCAATTCTTGCGGAAAATCTTTAGCGGTCAGGCGGGTCATCGCATATCTCCTCGAATTGTGATTTTATAATCATAGAATGAAAACGTTGTTTCGAAAATTCATCATAGAAAGGAGACATCATGACCTGGACCCCTTCCCCTGACCGCTACGAAAATATGCAGTACCGCTTTTGCGGTAAAAGCGGCCTGCGCCTGCCCGCCCTGTCGCTCGGGCTGTGGCACAGTTTCGGCCACGTACAGCCGCTGGACACTCAGCGCGCGCTGCTGCGTAAAGCCTTTGATTGCGGCATCACCCATTTCGACCTCGCCAATAACTACGGGCCGCCTCCGGGCAGCGCGGAAGAGAACTTTGGCCGCCTGCTGCGCGAGGATTTTGCCGCGTATCGCGATGAGCTGATTATCTCCACCAAAGCCGGGTACGACATGTGGCCCGGTCCGTACGGCTCCGGCGGTTCGCGCAAGTATCTGCTCGCTAGCCTCGACCAGAGCCTGAAGCGCATGGGCGTGGAATATGTCGATATTTTCTATTCCCATCGCGTGGATGAGAACACGCCGATGGAAGAGACCGCCGCCGCGCTGGCCCACGCCGTGCAAAGTGGTAAAGCGCTGTACGTCGGGATTTCGTCTTACTCCCCGGAACGCACGCAGAAGATGACCGAGCTGCTGCGCGAGTGGAAAATTCCGCTGCTGATCCATCAGCCGTCTTACAACCTGTTAAACCGTTGGGTGGATAAGAGCGGCCTGCTGGATACGCTGGTGGAAAACGGCACCGGCTGTATTGCCTTTACGCCCCTCGCGCAGGGCCTGTTGACCGGAAAATACCTGAACGGCATTCCGGACGGTTCGCGGATGCAGCGCGAGGGGAAAAAGGTGCGCGGGCTGACGGAGAAGATGCTGACGGACGCCAACATGAACAGTCTGCGGTTGCTCAATGAGATGGCGCAGGACCGCGGTCAGACGATGGCGCAGATGGCCCTGAGCTGGCTGCTGAAGGATGATCGGGTGACGTCGGTGTTGATTGGGGCCAGCCGCCCGGAGCAGCTCGAAGAGAACGTTCAGGCGCTGGAGAATCTGCACTTTAGCGACGATGAGCTGAAAAGGATTGATCAGCATGTCGCGGACGGCGAATTGAATTTGTGGCAGGCGTCGTCGGATAAGTAATGCGGTCTGGTGCCCTCACCCCTGCCCTCTCCCATAGGGAGAGGGAGTCGAAATCCCCTCTCCCTTTGGGAGAGGGTTAGGGTGAGGGGGAAAAACGGGCACATTCCCTAAACCGTCGCCGGATCCACCACCGGACGCTCATACTCCGGCCAGACCAGCACCACCAGCTCCGGATAGGCTTCCAGGCTAAATTCACGAAAACACTGGCGCAGATTCAGCACGTCGAGATCGGAATAAGAGACCTTCTCGCCGTTCAGGCAGCGCTTTTTGATATTATCGTAATATTTATAGACCGCCGAGTTCAGATCGCTACAGCGACGCTGCGCTTCAAACAAACCGGGCCTGTCGTTTATTTCGGTCATCTTCATTCGCTTAATTGTCGCGTGAAGAAAGTCGATATATTCGTGATTCACTCGCCAGTACCAGACCGGCGTAATCGCATTCATCAGCAGCGAGAAATGGTCCTCGCCCTCTTCTTTGGTCATCAAAACCGGCTGAGATGACTCGCCAGTTTTCCGTAAGTCTTTCGTTTTATTGAACTCTCGCATCAATAAAAGAACACCAGCGGTAAGCAATAGTAAGGTAATGACAGAATAAAAAATGCTGTTCATGGGTTGGCTCCATTTTTTTTGATTTTAAATTTGCCTCATGTTATTGTCAACGAATCTCACGCCCTATTTGAACCTACCCTGTTGAAATTAAAGGATATTAAAATGCTGCCCGACAATCTTGTGCCGGTCAGGTACCACATCGCCTCTGTGGTCCCTAAATCGGCGGAAGCAGAAAGCAATGCTAATTTCACTCAGGGAAAAAGAAAGCTGTCAGATTTTGAGGCTGACATATTAATTGGTGTTACCCGTACCGGTAAATCACGTAATATGCTGCTGGAAGAGCACGACCGCCATATTAAAGACCGACTATTCCGCGTCGTGAAGATTGAAGCCTTTGCCCACCTGCTTAACGACCTGCAGGCCGAGGGTGAAATAGATGCCCAGACATTAAGTCAAATAATGGCTGAAAAAACCGAAGAAATAAATGAAGCGGGCAACGAAATTTGGCTTAATCTTATTACTCGCGAAAAAAACAACCCCATCTTTTATAAACTAGAGGATGATTAAGTTGAAAGAAGTTGAAGATAATAACGTTTATTTGACTTTAGATAACCATAAAAGCGATGAGTTTATCTTAAAGCAAAATCTCGACGCATTAATAACGCATAAAAACGACGAGATGACCCGCATTGCGCAAGACATGGTATCGATCCCGGCCGCGCTGGTGCGTCTGAAATGGGAAAATCGCCGTGAAATCTATTCTCTGCAGGTGAAAGAAGAGATTTATGGCGCGATGATCAATGCGGTGATGTCCCTCAAGCCCGAGCTGAAAGAAAAAATCATGGGGCGTCTTGAGAGCAATTATCAGCACCTGTTGTCCAGAGAAGTCTCCACGCTGCGTTTGACGCGCAAGCTGGCTGACGGCGGGTATCACACCTCGAACGTCACCGCCGTCGCCCTCGACGAAGAGGCGCTGGCCGCGAAAGCGGATGCCGCCTCCCCCGCGCTCGTCGACCCTGAATAGCCTCGTCTCGCCAGTCAGATTCCCCTGAATACGGTCATCCCCTCCGCTCGCTCTTCTACACTTAATGGCCTAACTCACCCAGCAGGAGAGGCCTTATGTCAAAACATCCGACACAGCTCCAGGACCCAACCACCCAGTACCACACCGGCGAATACCCTAAGCAAAAGCAGCCAGCACCAGGCGTTCAGGCGAAGATGACGCCCGTGCCCGATTGCGGCGAGAAGAGCTACAAGGGCAGCGGCAGGCTCCAGGATCGTAAGGCACTGGTGACAGGCGGGGACTCCGGTATCGGGCGTGCCGCCGCCATTGCTTACGCGCGTGAAGGCGCTGACGTGGCGATTAACTACCTGCCTGCGGAAGAAGAGGACGCGCAGGAGGTCAAACAGCTGATCGAAGAGGCGGGCCGCAAAGCGGTGCTGATCCCAGGCGATTTGAGCGATGAATCCTTTGCCCGTTCGCTGGTGCATAAAGCGCGTGAAGCCCTGGGCGGACTGGATACGCTGGCGCTGGTCGCGGGGAAACAGGTCGCCGTCGAGAAGATTGCCGACCTGACCACCGAACAGTTCAAGCAAACCTACGCGGTGAACGTTCTGGCGCTTTTCTGGATCACCCAGGAGGCGATTCCGCTACTGCCTGCCGGTTCCAGCATCGTGACCACCTCGTCGATTCAGGCCTATCAGCCGAGCGCGCATCTGCTCGATTACGCCTCCACTAAGGCGGCGATCCTGAACTACAGCCGAGGGCTGGCTAAACAGGTGGCAGAGAAAGGGATTCGGGTGAACGTGGTCGCACCGGGTCCTATCTGGACGGCGCTACAGATTTCTGGCGGACAGACGCAGGAGAAAATCCCGCAGTTTGGTCAGAAGACGCCGATGAAGCGCGCAGGGCAGCCTGCGGAGCTGGCTGGAGTGTATGTCTATCTGGCGAGTCAGGAGTCGAGTTACGTAACAGCAGAAGTGCACGGCGTGTGCGGCGGGGAGCATTTGGGATAGTGCTTTCAATCTGCCCGGTGGCGCTTCGCTTACCGGGCCTACTTTCCAGCACGTAGGCCGGGTAAGGCGAAGCCGCCACCCGGCACAACGAACTTATTTTTGGACAGTTTTCTCTTCGCCGACCAGCCCGATTTTGAGATAGCCCGCCTGGTGCAGCGTATCCATCACTTTCATCATGGTTTCGTAGTCGACGGTTTTATCCGCGCGGAAGAAGACGGTGGTGTCTTTCTTGCCCTGTGTCAGCGCGTCGAGCGCCGGAACGACAGATTCATCGGTGACCGGGTCGTTGCCCAGGAACATCGACTTATCGGCTTTCACCGACAGGTAAATCGGTTTTTCCGGACGCGGCTGCGGCTGGCTGGAAGAGGCCGGCAGATTGACCTTCACGTCCACCGTCGCCAGAGGCGCGGCCACCATGAAGATAATCAGCAGAACCAGCATAACGTCGATAAACGGCGTCACGTTGATTTCATGCATTTCGCCGTTATCGTCCAGATTTTCGTTAAGACGCATTGCCATGGCTTATCAACCTACACGCAGTTTCGAAGCAGAGTGGACCGGCTTAACGGAGCTGGCGCTGAGGTCGAGATCGCGGCTTTGCAGCAGCAGAACCTGGGCGGCAACATCACCGAGCGTGGCTTTGAAGCTGCCAATCATACGCGCGAAGATATTATAGATAACCACCGCCGGGATAGCGGCAATCAGGCCGATAGCCGTTGCCAGCAGGGCTTCTGCGATACCCGGGGCGACAACCGCGAGGTTAGTGGTTTGCGTCTGCGCAATCCCGATGAAGCTGTTCATGATGCCCCATACGGTACCAAACAGACCGACGAACGGGGAGATCGCACCGATAGTCGCCAGATAACCATTCCCGCGGCCCATGTGACGACCGACGGCGGCAACGCGACGCTCCAGGCGGAAGCCCGTACGCTCTTTAATGCCTTCGTTATCTTCACTGCCTGCGGAGAGTTCCAGCTCGTTCTGAGCTTCGTTGACTAATTGGGTGGTCAGGCTTTTCGCGTGGAACGCTGACGTGATGTCAGACGCCTGATTCAGAGAGCGGGCTTCCGCCAGCTGCTGCTGTTCGCGCTTGAGGCGGCGCTTTTGCGAAATCAGCTCGACGCTCTTGCTGAAGAAAATTGCCCAGGTGATCACGGACGCCAGAATCAGGCCGATCATCACAATCTTAACCACGATGTCAGCATGTTGGTACATGCCCCAAACGGAGAGGTCCGTCTGCATCAAATTATTACCCACTCTGTATCTCCAGGACGCAAATCACAAATTCTGAGCATAATAATATCAAAACCACGTCGAATTGATAGTAGTTCTCATTAGTATTTGCATAGTGCCGTAAATTTCGCTCATTTTCCTTGCGCTTACGCAGTAAAAATTTCTTATGCGTATTTTTCATAAAATATTGTGCTTATTCGCTAAGCATCCGGGTGCAGATTCTCGCAATCGTGGTAGTCTGGACGTCCAGACGGATAAAAACAGGTTTAGCGAACATGACAGAGAAGCATCTTGATACCACGCTCGTTCAGGCCGGACGCAGTAAAAAGTACACTCAGGGCTCGGTCAATAGCGTGATTCAGCGCGCCTCCTCGCTGGTCTTCGATACGGTTGAGGCCAAGAAACACGCCACCCGCAACCGGGCGAAAGGCGAACTGTTTTACGGGCGTCGCGGTACGCTGACCCATTTCTCATTGCAGGAAGCGATGTGCGAGCTGGAAGGCGGCGTCGGCTGCGCCCTGTTCCCGTGCGGCGCGGCGGCGGTGGCGAACACCATTCTGGCGTTTGTTGAGCAGGGCGATCATATCCTGATGACCAACACCGCCTACGAACCGAGCCAGGATTTCTGCACCAAAATCCTCACCCGTCTGGGCGTCACCACCGGCTGGTTCGATCCGCTGATCGGCGAAGGCATTGCCGAACTTATTCAACCTAATACACGCATCGTGTTTCTGGAATCTCCCGGCTCGATCACCATGGAAGTGCACGACGTCCCGGCGATCGTCCGCGCGGTGCGCCGCGTCGCGCCTGAGGCGATTATCATCATCGATAACACCTGGGCGGCGGGCGTACTGTTTAAAGCCCTCGAGTTTGATATCGACATCTCGATTCAGGCGGCAACCAAATATCTCATCGGCCACTCGGACGGCATGATCGGCACGGCGGTGTCGAACGCCCGCTGCTGGGATCAGCTGCGAGAGAATGCTTACCTGATGGGGCAGATGGTCGATGCCGATACGGCGTACATGACCAGCCGCGGCATTCGAACCCTGGGCGTGCGTCTGCGTCAGCATCACGAAAGCAGCCTGAAAATTGCCGAATGGCTGGCGCAACATCCGCAGGTGGAACGCGTCAATCACCCGGCGCTGCCGGGCAGCAAAGGCCACGAGTTCTGGAAACGTGATTTTACGGGCAGCAGCGGGTTGTTCTCATTTGTGCTTAAAAAGCGCCTGAACAACGACGAGCTGGCGGCCTACCTGGATAACTTCTCGCTCTTCAGCATGGCCTACTCCTGGGGCGGCTTCGAATCACTGATTCTGCCGAATCAGCCCGAGCAACTGGCCGAGCTGCGTCCCGGCGGGGAAATCGACTTTACCGGCACGCTAATCCGCCTGCATATCGGTTTAGAAAATGTTGATGATCTGCTCGCGGATTTGTCGGCAGGTTTTGCACGTATCGTGTAGAGTGCAGGCTGTAAACGTACTCCCGGACGGTTTTACAGACACTGACAGCAGAAAAGTCTGCGTTTGTTGCGTCCGCGATCAACCCAAGCCGGGTAAATCAGGAGTACAATAGCCGCATATCCGTTGTTCCACAGGAAAGTCCATGGCTGTCATTCAAGATATTATCGCTGCGCTCTGGCAACACGATTTTGCCGCGCTGGCGGACCCGCACGTTGTGGGTGTTGTTTATTTCGTTATGTTTGCCACGCTATTTCTGGAAAACGGTCTGCTGCCTGCCTCGTTTCTCCCTGGCGACAGCCTGCTGTTATTAGCGGGTGCGTTAATCGGTAAAGGCGTTATGGACTTCGCCCCGACGGTCGTGATTTTAACCTCCGCCGCCAGCCTCGGCTGCTGGCTGAGCTATTTGCAGGGCCGCTGGCTCGGGAATACCCGCGTGGTGAAAGGCTGGCTGGCACAGCTGCCGGTCAAATACCATGAAAGAGCCACCTGCATGTTCGACCGCCACGGTCTGCTGGCACTGCTGGCCGGGCGTTTTCTGGCATTTATTCGCACCCTGCTGCCGACCATGGCCGGGATTTCTGGCCTGTCGAACCGTCGCTTCCAGTTCTTTAACTGGCTGAGCGCTGTGCTGTGGGTCGGCGTGGTGACCTCCCTGGGTTATGCCATCAGCATGATCCCGTTTGTGAAACGCCACGAAGATCAGGTGATGACCTTCCTGATGATCCTGCCGATGTTCCTGCTGGTCGCGGGTCTGATCGGGACGCTGGTGGTCGTGATTAAGAAGAAATACTGCAGCGCCTGATTTTGCTGCCTCGCCGGGCGGCGCTGCGCTTGCCCGGCCTACCATCCTTTTTAAACGCCCTGCATCATCCTGATACGTGCGGCATCTTCCCCCGGCGTCACGCCAAAATAGCGTTTAAACTCACGGCTGAACTGCGACGCGCTTTCGTAGCCAACGCGCATCGCCGCGGCGCTAGCTTTCATACCGTCGTGGATCATCAGCATCCGCGCTTTGTGCAGGCGATAGCTTTTCAGATACTGCAGCGGCGAGGTGCTGGTGACCGATTTGAAGTTATGGTGAAACGCCGAAACGCTCATGTTGGCTTCTGACGCCAGCTCATCGACGCTCAGGTTTTCCGTGTACTGACTTTCAATACGTTTCAGCACCCGGCTGATCAGGCTGAAATGGGTCTGACGACTCACCAGCGCCAGCAGCGCCCCGCCGCCCGGCCCCATCAGCACGTGATAGAGGATCTCGCGGATAATCTGCTTACCGAGAATGCGCGCGTCGAGCGGGCGTTCCATCACATCCAGCAGGCGCTCAATGGCGCAGAGGATCTCGTCCGAGAGCGTGGCCGAGTTGATTCCGCTTGCCGCCATCGCGGGCTGGAACAGTTCGTCTTCGCCGATATCCATCAGCAGCTCCTGAAGCTGAAGAATATCCACATTCACGCGAATACCGGCCAGCGGAACCGCCTCTGTCGCGAAAGTTTCACATTCAAAGGGTAAAGGTACTGTCAGGAGCAAATATTCATTGGTGTCGTAGCGGAACACGCGTTCGTTGATATAGCCAATTTTATGACCCGAAAAGAGAAATACGATGCCAGGCTGATACATCACCGGCGTGCGCGTCCCGGGCTGTGTACCGTACAACAGACGGATATCCGGCAGCAGCTCAGTGAGGTTATTTTCTTTATCTTTCAGTCTATTAATTTGACCTGTCAATTGCAGGCAAATCTCATCGCGGTTCATTTTGGTTCGCTCCGGCCAGGGTTTCCACTGATGCCAGTTTGCGCATCTTTTTCCCTTTTCTCCAGCCCTCTGTAGAAATGGGCAAGACAACGGCAGGAATGTGCATTGAGAGGCGGGCGTCCGATGTCCACAATGGGCACCATCAGGCAGCCATCGACGCCGCCACGTTTTTCACCCACCTAAAGGGCACGAGCAATGAATAATTTTAACCTGCACACCCCAACCCGCATTCTGTTTGGTAAAGACGCCATCGCCGATCTGCGCGACCAGATCCCAGCTGGCGCCCGTGTACTGATCACCTACGGCGGCGGCAGCGTCAAGAAAACTGGCGTTCTGGACCAGGTTTACAGCGCGCTGAAAGGCGTGGACGTGCGTGAGTTCGGCGGCATCGAGCCAAACCCGTCTTACGAAACGCTGATGAACGCGGTCAAAATCGCCCGCGATGAGAAGATCACTTTCCTGCTGGCGGTCGGCGGCGGTTCGGTTCTCGACGGCACGAAATTTATCGCCGCAGCTGCACACTATGCTGACGGCGTGGATCCGTGGGAAATCCTGCAAACCGGCGGGAGCAAAATCACCAGCGCGATCCCAATGGGTTCCGTGCTGACCTTGCCAGCGACCGGTTCTGAATCCAACAAAGGCGCGGTCATCTCGCGCAAAACCACCGGTGACAAACAGGCGTTCATGAACGAGCACGTTCAGCCGGTGTTTGCGGTTCTCGACCCGGTTTACACCTACACCCTGCCGCCGCGTCAGGTGGCGAACGGCGTGGTGGATGCTTTTGTTCACACCGTTGAGCAGTACGTGACTTACCCGGTGAACGGCAAAATTCAGGATCGTTTCGCGGAAGGCATTCTGCTGACCCTGGTCGAAGACGGCCCGAAAGCGCTGCAAGAGCCGGAAAACTACGACGTGCGTGCCAACGTGATGTGGGCCGCGACTCAGGCGCTGAACGGTCTGATTGGCGCTGGCGTGCCGCAGGACTGGGCCACCCACATGCTGGGCCACGAGCTGACGGCGATGCACGGTCTGGATCACGCCCAGACGCTGGCGGTGGTTCTGCCTGCGTTGTGGAATGAAAAACGCGATACCAAACGTGAAAAACTGCTGCAATACGGCGAGCGCGTCTGGAATATCACTTCCGGTTCTGACGACGAGCGTATCGACGCGGCTATCGCGGCGACCCGCAACTTCTTCGAATCGCTGGGCGTGCCAACTCGCTTGTCTGGTTACGGACTTGACGGCAGCTCCATTCCTGCCCTGCTGGCTAAACTCGAAGAGCACGGAATGACGCAACTGGGCGAAAAACACGACATTACGCTGGACGTCAGCCGTCGCATTTACGAAGCGGCCCGCTAAGCGTTTTTGTCATCCCGCCTTTCGTTTTTTGACATTTCGTCCAGACTTAATGCACACCACATCACCGGGGACACCCCCGGTGATGAGCAAATGGAGGAGGAAAAATGGCAAACCAAACCCTAATCAAGCTTCAGGACGGCAACGTCATGCCCCAGCTGGGGCTCGGCGTCTGGAAAGCCGGCAATGACGAGGTCGTTTCCGCCATTCACAAAGCACTGGAAGTCGGCTATCGGTCTATCGATACCGCCGCCGCATACAAAAATGAAGACGGCGTGGGCAAAGCCTTGTCCAGCGCTGACATCTCTCGCGATGAGTTATTCATCACCACCAAACTGTGGAACGACGACCAGAAACGCCCGCGCGAAGCCCTGCTGGAAAGCCTGGAAAAACTCCAGCTCGATTTCGTGGATCTCTATCTGATGCACTGGCCCGTTCCGGCCATCGATCATTACGTTGAGGCCTGGAAAGGGCTGATCGACCTGCAACAAGAGGGGCTGGTGAAGAGCATCGGCGTCTGTAATTTCCAGATCCATCATCTGCAGCGTCTGATTGATGAAACGGGCGTCGCGCCGGTAATTAATCAGATCGAGCTGCACCCGCTGATGCAGCAGCGTCAGCTGCACTCCTGGAACGCCACCCACAAAATTCAGACCGAATCCTGGAGCCCGCTGGCTCAGGGCGGCGAAGGCGTGTTCGATCAGAAAATCATTCGGGATCTTGCTGAGAAGTACGGCAAAACTGCCGCGCAGATTGTCATTCGCTGGCATCTGGACAGCGGCCTGGTGGTGATCCCGAAATCGGTTACTCCGTCGCGCATTGCCGAGAACTTCGACGTCTGGGATTTCCGTCTGGATAAAGAGGAGTTGAGCGAGATAGCGAAGCTGGATCAGGGCAAGCGGTTGGGACCGGATCCGGATCAGTTCGGAGGTTAACGCAGTCAAAAAAGCCGGGTGGCGGCTTCGCCTTACCCGGCCTACAAAATCTACAAAATCGTAGGCCCGGTAAGCGCAACGCCGCCGGGCAACACAGGCTTAACGCCCCGCCACTTTCCCACGTTTTTTGTTCGCCGCCGGCGTCTGACGCTGATGCGCCACCGGCGTATGCTTGGTCAATGCCGGGCGCGTATGGCGGTTCTGACGACGCGCTTCGCGCATCTCATCCAGCGTTGGCGCAGGCACCAGGCACTCGCGGCGCGAACCAATCAGATGCTTTTTACCCATATCTTCCAGCGCCTGACGGATCAGCGGCCAGTTCGCCGGATCGTGATAGCGCAGCAGGGCCTTATGCAGACGGCGCTGTTTGTCGCCCTTCGGCACCACCACATCTTCACTCTTATAACCAATCTTACTCAGCGGGTTCTTGCCGGTGTAATACATGGTCGTCGAGTTCGCGAGCGGCGACGGATAGAAGTTCTGCACCTGGTCGAGGCGGAAACGGCGCTGCTTCAGCCACAGGGCCAGATTCACCATGTCCTCATCGCGCGTACCGGGGTGCGCGGAGATGAAGTACGGGATCAGGTACTGCTCTTTACCCGCTTGTTTGGAGTAGGTATCAAACAGCTCTTTGAATCGGTCGTAACTGCCCATGCCCGGCTTCATCATCTTCGACAGCGGGCCCTCTTCCGTGTGCTCAGGGGCAATCTTCAGATAACCACCGACGTGGTGGGTCGCCAGCTCTTTGATGTAACGCGGATCTTCCACGGCGATGTCGTAACGCACGCCGGAGGCGATCAGGATCTTCTTGATGCCTTTCAGATCGCGAGCGCGGCGGTAGAGGTTGATCGTCGGCTCGTGGTTGGTGTCCATGTGCTGACAGATGTCAGGATAGACACACGACAGACGGCGGCAGGTTTGCTCCGCGCGCGGGGATTTGCAGCGTAGCATATACATGTTGGCCGTTGGGCCACCGAGATCGGAGATCACGCCGGTAAAGCCCGGAACCGAGTCGCGAATGGCTTCGATCTCGTTAACTATCGAATCTTCCGAGCGGCTCTGGATAATGCGCCCTTCGTGCTCGGTGATCGAACAGAATGAACACCCGCCGAAGCAGCCGCGCATGATGTTGATCGAGAAGCGGATCATCTCGTACGCCGGAATGCGGCTGTTGCCATACGCTGGGTGCGGAATGCGTTTGTACGGCAGGGCAAAAACGCTGTCCATCTCTTCGGTAGAGAGCGGGATCGCCGGTGGGTTGACCCAGATATAGCGCTCGCCGTGCTTTTGCATCAGGGCACGCGCGCAGCCAGGGTTGGTTTCGTGGTGCAGAATGCGTGACGCGTGGGCGTACAGCACTTTGTCCGCTTTCACTTTCTCGAAGGAAGGCAGCAGCACGTAGGTTTTTTCCCAGGGTTTTGGGCGCGGCGGCTGCACGACAACGGCTTTGGCTTCGGCCTTCTTCGGTTCGACCGGTTTGTTGTCAGCGCACGGCAGATCTTCGCCGTACGGATGTGGGATCGGGTCGATTTTGCCCGGCATATCGATGATGCGGGAATCCACTCCGCTCCAGCCCGGCAGCGCCTCTTTCACCATGATCGCGGTATTACGCACGTCGCGGATATTGCCCACCGGTTCGCCCTGCGCCAGACGGTGCGCCACTTCCACCAGCGGGCGCTCGCCGTTGCCGAAGATCAGCATGTCGGCTTTGGAATCCACCAGCACCGAACGGCGCACGGTATCAGACCAGTAATCGTAATGCGCGGTACGGCGCAGGCTCGCTTCGATGCCACCCAGGATGACCGGCACGTCTTTCCATGCTTCTTTGCAACGCTGGGTGTAAACCAAAGTGGCGCGATCCGGACGCTTGCCCGCGACGTTATCGGCGGTGTAAGCATCGTCGTGACGCAGTTTGCGATCGGCGGTGTAACGGTTGATCATCGAGTCCATGTTCCCGGCGGTGACGCCGAAGAACAGGTTCGGTTTGCCGAGGCTCATGAACGCCTCTTTGCTGTTCCAGTCCGGCTGGGAGATGATCCCCACGCGGAAGCCCTGCGCCTCCAGCATACGGCCACAGATCGCCATGCCGAAGCTCGGGTGATCGACGTAGGCATCGCCTGTCACCAGAATAATGTCGCAGCTGTCCCAGCCCAGTTGGTCCATCTCTTCGCGGGACATCGGCAGGAATGGCGCCGGTCCAAAGCAGGCCGCCCAGTACTGGGGCCAGGAGAAGAGGTCTCGATCCGGCTGGATCAGGGATATTGCGCTCATAATGCTTCCGAAGAAAAAATAAACAAAGGGCGGGGATTATACGCTGGATTTATACGTGAAATGAAGGGGTATTGTGCGGGCAGGTGCCGCTGATGCCCGGTGGCGCTGCGCTTACCGGGCCTGGGTTCCAGGGTTTGTAGGCCGGGTAAGGCGAAGCCGCCACCCGGCGTATAGATGCAAATTACACCAGCGGATTCACCAGCAGCTGCCCCACTGAACCGCGATCCGCCATCTCCAGCGTCTGGCTGTGGAACAGGAACGGGAAGTGCGGCCACGAAGGCTGACCGTAGTAGACCAGCAGTTCCACCTGCCCGTCGACCCAGACCGTATCTTTCCAGCCCCTGTCTTCCGGGAACGGCATCGCGCCGTTAACGTTGCGGATCAGGAAGCTCACCCCTTCGATGTGGAACGCCTGCGGCATTTCCGCGCGCACGGTCCAGCGCTCCCAGGAGCCCTGCTGGGCGGTGATATCAATGCGGTTCACATCCCACAGCGCGCCGTTGATGCCCGGATCGTCGCCGAGACTGATATCGCGACTGCGCACCGGCGTTCCGCTCATGATCTCGTCCGGCAGTAAACGCATCGGCAGGCTGTCCGTCACCAGCGGCAACAGACCGGTCGGGCGCAGGGTTAACACCAGCGTTGAGACCAGAATACTGGACGGTTCGAAGAAGCCGCGAATACGGTCGACGATGCTCGCCGCCTCGCCGCAGGTAATCGACACTTCATCCCCGTTGGTCATATCCACGAGGATTTCACGCCGTTCGCCCGGGGCCAGCGCCAGCTGTTTGACGGAAACGGGCGCAGGTAAAAAGCCCTGATCGCCGGAAATCACATGCAGCGCGCGGCCATCGCTCATCTGCAGCTGATAGCGACGCGAGTTGGAGGCATTCAGCAGACGCAGACGCACCCAGCCGCGGGACACTTCGACGTACGGGCTTTGCGCGCCGTTGACCATCAGCGTATCACCGACAAAACCGCCGCTGCCCGGCTCGCTGTACTCCGGCGAGCCAAAGTTATCGAGGCGTTTGTCCTGAATAATGACCGGGAAATCGTCGACGCCATAATGGTTCGGAATCGGCAGCGATTTACTCACTTCGTCTTCCACCAGCCACATCCCCGCCAGACCGTTATAGACCTGCTGCGCGGTGCGGTTTGGCGTATTGGCGTGATACCACAAGGTCGCGGCACTCTGGCGAATCGGCAGCACCGGCGCCCAGTCGGCGCTCGGGGTCATCATACGCGCCGCGCCGCCCATTAGCGGGCCAGGCACCTGCAAACCGCTGATGGTCATGGCGACGTTTTCCGCCAGGCGGTTGCTGTAGATCAGCTTCACGTCATCCCCGCTCCAGACGCGGATCGTCGGCCCAAGATAGCGGCCATTCACGCCCCAGATCGACGCGCGCGTGCCCTGAGTAAAGCTCCAGTGGCTGCGCTGCATGGTCAGGAACAGCGGTTGCCCGCGACGGGACTCCAGTAACGGCGGAATGGGCAGCGGCTGTTGCTGCCCGGCGGCGTTGGCTGTCAGCGGAACCGCGCCAGCACAAAGGGCGATTCCCGAAGCCTGAATAAACTGACGCCGACTGAGTGACATATTTGCTCCATGTGAAACGACGATAAAACCCGGGAATTCATTTCCCTGTAACTCCGGCTTAGATCTTGCCGGAGGCTTCTCTCTCTGCGACTTCTTTGTCGAGCACTTCGATTTGACGCGCCATCAGCTCGCGGCAATGGGCAGCCAGTTCACGAACCTGGTCTTTACCGTATTTGCTGGTGTCGACCGGCGGCAACATTTCCACAATCACCAGCCCGTTTTTCAGGCGGTTAAGATTAATCTTATTCGAAGTATTGGAAACACACACAGGAATAATCGGAACGCCTGCTGCAATTGCGGCGTGAAACGCGCCAGTTTTAAACGGCAGCAGACCGCGACCACGGCTGCGCGTCCCTTCCGGGAACATCCAGATAGAGATTTTGCGTTTCTTAAAGTGATTCACCACTTCGGCGATGGTGCTGTGCGCTTTAGCGCGGTTATTACGGTCGATCAGCAGGTTGCCGGTGAGCCAGTACAGCAGGCCGAAGAACGGCACCCACAGCAGGCTTTTTTTACCGACGGTGACCGTCGGCGGCAGCACGATGTTCGCGGCGGTGACCATATCGTAGTTGTTCTGATGATTGGCGATATAGATAGCGTTGCCGAAGTTTTCCGCGCCTTCCGGCAGGCGGGTTTCGACCTTCAGGCCATACATCGGGGCCAGTCGGCCAAACATACGACCAAAAGTGGAAACATGCTTCGGGTTACGCGGGCTGAACAGGCAGTAAATGCAGCCGAACACGCAGACCAGAATGCAGTAGATAACGGTGAGAATTGAACGAACAATGAATAGCATAGCGACCTCAGAAGCCCTGACCGCTGACAATTATATACTCCAATGTCAGTCAGGTAAGGACTTTATATAAAGACGGAAAATTTTTAGCGAGAACCCCCTCCGGAACGGAGGGGGAGAGGCGAGATTACTCTTCGCTATCGCCCGATTTCGCGCGCAGTGGTGAGTCGATCTCCACGCGGTCAATACGCTGCAGACCGCGCATCAGCGAGCCGCGACGACCGCGCTCACCCACCACTTTCTGCAACTCTTCCGGACGCAGTTTGATCTTACGTTTGCCGACATGAATGGTCAGCGTGCTTTGCGGCGGCAGAATAAAGAGATGCGCCAGCCCGTCTTCGCCTTTCGCCGCTTCCGCCGACGGAATGTTGATGATCTTGTTGCCCTTGCCTTTCGACAGCTGCGGCAGGTCGCTGACCGGGAACATCAGCATGCGTCCGGCATGGGTGATCGCCAGCAGCATATCGCTGTCGTTCTCAATCACCATCGGCGGCATCACGTGCGCGTTGTCCGGGAGGCTGATCATCGCTTTACCCGCGCGGTTGCGGGCAATCAGATCGTTGAAGGTACAGATGAAACCGTAACCGGCGTCGGAGGCCATCAGCAGTTTCTGCTCTTCGCCTTCCATCAGCATGTGATCCACGGTCGCACCCGGCGGCAGCGTCAGCTTGCCGGTGATCGGCTCGCCCTGTCCGCGCGCCGACGGCAGCGTGATCGGGTCGATGGCGTAGCTGCGTCCGGTGGAATCGAGGAACACCACCGGCTGGTTGCTCTTGCCCTTCACCGCCGATTTGAAGCTATCGCCGGATTTGTAGCTCAGGCCCGGCGCGTCGATATCGTGGCCTTTGGCGCTGCGCACCCAGCCGCTTTGGGACAGCACGATCGTCACCGGTTCAGACGGCTGCATGTCGTGCTCGTTCATCGCTTTCGCTTCTTCGCGCTCGTGCAGCGGTGAGCGGCGGTCGTCGCCGAACGCTTCTGCATCCGCCTGCAGCTCTTTCTTCAGCAGGTTGCTCATCTTGCGCTCGGACGCCAGAATCGCCTGCAGCTGATCGCGCTCTTTCGCCTGCTCGTCCTGCTCGCCGCGAATTTTCACCTCTTCCAGTTTGGCGAGGTGGCGCAATTTCAGTTCAAGGATCGCTTCAGCCTGGGTTTCGCTGATGCCAAAACGCGACATCAGAGCCGGCTTCGGTTCGTCCTCGGAGCGGATAATCTCGATGACTTCGTCGATATTGAGGAACGCCACCAGCAAACCTTCGAGGATATGCAGGCGCTTGAGGACTTTTTCCAGACGATAGTTCAGACGGCGGCGCACCGTATCGCGACGGAACGCCAGCCATTCGGTCAGGATCTCCAGCAGGTTTTTCACCGACGGGCGACCGTCCAGACCGATCATGTTCAGGTTGATGCGGTAGCTTTTTTCCAGATCGGTGGTGGCGAACAGGTGGTTCATCACCTGGTCCATATCCACGCGGTTCGAGCGCGGGACAATCACCAGACGCGTCGGGTTTTCGTGGTCCGACTCGTCGCGCAGGTCGTCAACCATCGGCAGCTTTTTGTTGCGCATCTGGGCGGCGATCTGCTCCAGCACTTTCGCGCCGGACACCTGGTGCGGCAGCGCGGTAATGACCACGGCACCGTCTTCTTTATTCCACACCGCGCGCATACGCACGGAGCCGCGACCGTTCTGGTAGATTTTGCGGATTTCGGCGCGGGAGGTGATGATCTCCGCTTCGGTCGGATAGTCCGGCCCCTGCACGATATCCAGCAGCTCATCCAGCGTGGTTTTCGGCTGTTCAATCAGGGTAATCGCGGCTTTTGCCACTTCGCGCAGGTTGTGCGGCGGAATATCCGTCGCCATGCCCACGGCGATACCGGTGGTGCCGTTCAGCAGAATATTCGGCAGACGGGCAGGCAGCATTTTCGGCTCCTGCATGGTGCCGTCGAAGTTTGGCACCCAGTCCACCGTGCCCTGGCCGAGTTCGCCGAGCAGCAGTTCTGCGTATTTAGAGAGGCGGGATTCGGTATAACGCATCGCCGCGAAGGATTTCGGATCGTCCGGTGCTCCCCAGTTTCCCTGGCCGTCGACCAGCGGATAACGGTAAGAGAACGGCTGCGCCATTAATACCATCGCTTCGTAGCAGGCGCTGTCGCCGTGCGGATGGTATTTACCGAGCACATCACCCACGGTACGGGCGGATTTTTTGAATTTGGCGCTGGCGCTCAGGCCCAGCTCAGACATCGCGTAAACGATGCGACGCTGAACCGGTTTCAGGCCATCGCCGATAAACGGCAGTGCCCTGTCCATGATGACGTACATGGAATAGTTCAGATAGGCGTTTTCAGTGAATTCATGTAGCGCGAGGCGCTCTGCCATATCGCTCATTAAATGTCATTCCTCAACTCAGAAACCTGTGGGTTTCAGGCAATATTGCCGCAGATACTACCCTATCTGACGAGTTGAGTCACAAAGAAAAAGGGCCGCGGAATCGGCCCTTTTCATCATTATTTGCTCAGTTTGATGACTTGTTTCACGTCGATTTCAAACTCGTTCCACTCTTTATCGACCTTACCCTGGATCTCGACTTTGTCCTGCGGGCTGATGGTCTGTCCGTTCCAGCGTTTGTGGTCAATTTCCACATTCACCGTGCCGGTGGTATCGCGGAACAGATAGCGGTCATCGGACAGGCGCTCGGTGATGTTCCCGCGCAGTTTGACCCAGCTGTCGTCCTTCTGATCTTTCACTTTGGCCGCGGTGGTCAGGTTGGCGTCGTTATCGACAAAACCGCCCTGCTGGGTCTGGGTTTGTGCCGGTGTGGCGGACGGGCCGTTGAATCCGCCCTCTGCTGCAAATACCGGGGCCGTGGTCATCATCATGATTGCCGTAATGGCTGCGAATTTTTTCATCGTTTTCTCTCCCTTTAATGTGGTGTCGAATGCCATTAAACAGGGTAAACCTTAACGACTTCTTAAGGGGAAAATATAAATTTTATTGCTGTACAGCATGATGTCACAGAGGGTTTACTGCACTTATCTCGCGGCATCAAGGAGGGAACATTCGCATTTTACTGGTAGAAGACGACCGGCTGATTGGTGACGGCATCAAGGCGGGCTTAACGAAAATGGGCTTTAGCGTGGACTGGTTCACCGACGGAGCCACCGGTAAAGCGGCAATTTACACCGCGCCTTTTGATGCGGTGGTGCTCGACCTGACGCTGCCGGGCATGGACGGCCTCGACATTCTGCGCGAATGGCGCGAAAACGGGCGCAATGAGCCGGTGCTGATCCTCACCGCGCGCGATGCTCTCGATCAGCGCGTCGAAGGTTTGCGGCTCGGCGCGGACGACTATCTGTGCAAACCCTTTGCTCTGATCGAAGTGGCGGCGCGCCTCGAAGCGCTGGTGCGACGCAGCCACGGCAAAACCCGCAGCGAACTGCGCCACGGCCCGGTCACGCTCGACCCGGTCAGTCTGGTCGCGACCCTCAACGGCGAAACGCTGGTCCTCAAACCAAAAGAGTTCGCCCTGCTGGAGCTATTGATGCGCAACGCGGGCCGGGTTCTGCCGCGCAAACTGATCGAAGAGAAGCTTTATACCTGGGACGACGACGTCTCCAGCAACGCCGTCGAAGTCCACGTCCACCATTTACGGCGCAAGCTCGGCAGCCATTTTATCCGCACCGTGCACGGCATCGGTTATACCCTGGGTGACGCATGAAACTGACTCAACGCCTGAGCCTGAAGCTGCGCCTGACGCTGCTTTTTCTGGTGCTGTCCCTCGGCGCATGGCTGGCGGCCAGCGTCGTCGCCTGGCAGCAGACCACCCACAAGCTCGATAAGCTGTTCGATACCCAGCAGATGCTGTTTGCCAAACGGCTGATGACCATGGATCTCGACGAGCTCAACGCGCCGGTGCGCATGAGCGACGTGCCGAAAAAAGCCAAACACGGCCATCTGGATGATGACGCGCTGGCGTTTGCCATCTACTCCGCCGACGGGAAAATGCTGCTCAACGACGGCGAGAATGGCCGGGATATTCCTTATCACTATCGCCGCGACGGTTTTACGGACGGGCGGCTGAAGGATGATAACGACGAATGGCGATTCCTGTGGCTGAGCGCGCCGAACGGCAAATACCGGATT
Source organism: Lelliottia sp. EB106-05-01-XG201 (assembly GCF_058791735.1). NCBI lineage: Bacteria > Pseudomonadati > Pseudomonadota > Gammaproteobacteria > Enterobacterales > Enterobacteriaceae > Lelliottia > Lelliottia sp. EB106-05-01-XG201. Next base: position 744,483 of record NZ_JBYTDV010000001.1, on the reverse strand, counting down.
GTGGTCGGCCAGGAGTGGGAGTATCGCCAGGAGATGGCGCTGGATATTGTCACCTCACAGCTCACCCCGTGGCTGGTGGCGCTCCCGCTGATGCTGCTGTTGCTGATTGTGTTACTCGCCCGCGAACTGCGTCCGCTGAAAAATCTTGCCCGGACATTGCGCCAGCGGTCACCCGATGCAACCGATCAGCTTGCGACCGACGGGCTACCGACGGAAGTGCGCCCGCTGCTCGACGCCCTGAATCATCTGTTTTCCCGCACCCAGGAGATGATGACCCGAGAGCGGCGCTTTACCTCGGATGCCGCCCACGAACTGCGCAGCCCGCTGGCCGCTCTGAAGGTGCAGACCGAAGTGGCGCAGCTGTCACTCGACGACCCACAGGCGCAGGAAAAAGCGCTCAAACAGCTGCACGCGGGGATCGACCGCGCCTCGCGGCTGGTGGATCAGCTCCTCACCCTGTCACGGCTTGATTCGCTGGAAAATCTCGATGATGTCCAGCCGATCGCGCTGGCGGATCTGCTGCAATCGGCGGTGATGGACAGCTACCATCCGGCGCAGCAGGCGGGCATCGAACTGCGTCTGAACATCCACGCGCCTGAGGTGGTGCGCTCCGGACAGCCGCTGCTGCTGAGCCTGCTGGTGCGCAATCTTCTGGATAATGCCGTGCGCTACAGCCCGCGCGGAAGCGTGGTAGATGTCACCCTGGAAGCCACCCGTTTTATCGTGCGCGACAACGGACCGGGAATTTCTGCTGCCGATTTAGCGCGCATCGGCGAGCGTTTTTATCGTCCGCCGGGCCAGGAACAGACCGGTAGCGGGCTGGGATTATCCATCGTCAAACGTATCGCCACCCTACACGGGATGCGGGTCACCCTTGCCAATGCGCGCGAAGGCGGGTTTGAGGCGACGGTGAGCTGGTAGTCGGATTATTGCCCTATGAGCAAAAGACTTTGCACATTTTGCTCATTTTTCTGCACCGTTATTACGGGTAACATGACTGCCAAACTCGCCAGTCTGAGGACAAATAATGAGCAACATTCTGATTATCAACGGTGCGAAAAAATTCGCCCACTCCAACGGCCAACTGAATGACACCCTGACCGAGGTCGCGGATGGTTTCCTGCGCGACGCCGGGCATGATGTTAAGGTCGTGCGCGCCGACAGCGATTACGACATTCAGGCCGAAGTGCAGAACTTCCTGTGGGCCGACGTGATTGTCTGGCAGATGCCGGGCTGGTGGATGGGCGCGCCGTGGACCGTGAAAAAGTACATGGATGATGTCTTCACCGAAGGTCACGGTTCTCTGTACGCCAGCGATGGCCGCACCCGCTCCGACGCGTCCAAAAAGTACGGTTCTGGCGGTCTGCTGCACGGTAAAAAATACATGCTCTCTCTGACCTGGAATGCTCCGCTGGATGCGTTCACCGATGAAGATCAGTTCTTCCACGGCGTCGGCGTAGACGGTGCTTACCTGCCGTTCCACAAAGCTAACCAGTTCCTGGCGCTGGAGCCACTCCCGACCTTTATCGTCAACGACGTGATTAAAATGCCGGACGTGCCGCGCTATATCGCAGAATATCGCAAGCATCTGGCTGAGATTTTTGCTTAACTGGTAGCCTGGAATTAGAAGGAGTTAATCATGCTTACTGTTATTGCTGAAATCCGTACGCGTCCAGGTCAACATCACCGTCAGGCGGTGCTGGATGAATTTGCGAAGATTATCCCGACCGTGCTGAAAGAAGAAGGCTGCCACGGCTATGCGCCGATGGTCGACACCGCCGCCGGCGTGAGCTTCCAGACCACCGCGCCCGATTCGATCATCATGGTTGAACTGTGGGAAACCGTGGCACACCTGGAAGCGCATCTGCAAACCGCGCACATGAAAGCGTGGAGTGAAGCGGTGAAAGGGAACGTTCTGGAAACGCATATTCGTATTCTGGAGCAAGGGGTTTAAGTTCTGTGGACGTTGCCGGGTGGCACTGCGTTTACCCGGCCTACAAAACCTTAAAACCTAACTCGTAGGCCCGGTAAGCGCAGCGCCACCGGGCTTTTTTATTACCAGTACAACTTCCAGCTCTGGGTAAACCGCACCAGCGCCTCAACGTAGAAATAATCCCCCCAGCTCGCACACTCATCCACCCCTTTGTTGCTCGCCAGGTGGTAAACCGAGTGCTTCAGCAGCCCGTTGCCCTTCTCCTCTTTGCCCATCAGATAGTGACGGGTCAACGATGACATCATCCCTTTCGCCCACTCCAGATAACGCTCGCGATCCGGATCGGTCACCGGGAGATGCTTCACCAGCTCCAGCAAGCCGCACACGGCAATCGCCGCCGACGATGAATCGCGCAGCGCATCGGTGCCCACCAGCGCCAGATCCCAGTGGCAGACGTAATCCTCCGGCAGTCGATTGAGGAAGTAGTTCGCCAGCCGTTTCGACAGGGCGATCATCGTCTCATCGCCGGTGTAGATGTAGCTCAGCAGGAAGCCGTAAATCCCCCACGCCTGGCCGCGCGACCAGCAAGAGTCGTCCGCATAGCCCTGCTGCGTATTGCCGTAGCGCGGCGCGCCGGTTTTCACGTCCATATAGTAGGTATGGAACGTCGAGGCATCCTCGCGGATCAGGTATGTCGCCGCCTGCATCACGTGCGCTTTTGCAGCCCCAGCAAAGCGCGGATCGCCGGTCTGCTCCGTCGCCCAGTAGAGCAGCGGCAGGTTCATGTTGCAGTCGATGATCATCCGCCCGGCCTGTTCGGGGTCAGAAAGATCGCCCCACGCCTGAATGATTTTCGCCTTCTCATGGAAGCGCTCAAGCAGCGCCTCGGCGGCCAGCAGCGAGAAACCGCGCGCTTCGCGGTTGCCGGTCAGACGCCAGGCCGCCACGCACGACAGGGTATACAGAAAGCCTAAATCGTGGGTATTGGTGTCGTGGCGCCCGGCGATGCGCAGGCCGAACGAGCGCACATTTTTCTCGGCCATCGCGCGGAATTTCTCGTCGCCGCTCATTTCCCACGCCAGCCACAGCTGCCCGGTCCAGAAGCTGGTGGTCCACTCGACGTTGTCCGTCAGGGGATAAAAACCCTCCTCACAGGTTTCCGCCGGGAATTTTTCACCGAACTCCGTTAAATGACGGCTAATCAGTTCGAGGACATGATCCCGCGCCGAGCTTAATTCATCCCTGAACACGCGCGCATCAACGGGTGCAGGAATAGCGGACAGGCGTTCCTCTGCGATACGATTTAACATATTTCGGTTCCTTCTTTGACAGCAAAAATTAGCGTGATGGGTGTTGTTCTGCGACGTTAATTGCCTGCGCGCCGCGCCATTTGCTCTGGCAGGCGGATAAGGTAAAGGCAGAAATAAGCGTAAAGGTCAGCGCCGTCGCGCCCATGATGATATAGGTCTGCTCGAAGCCGATGCGGTCATACATATATCCGGCCGGTGAAGAGACCACCACGTTGCCGACATACAGCATCGCCTGATAGCCTAATAAATACATGGTGGCGTTCACGCGTTTATCGAAATGCTCGGCGATATATTTAAATACCGATACCAGCAGGAGACAGATTTCCAGACCGTATAGCGGTTTGAGAATCGAAATTAACAGGTGCGAATCGCACATCCCGGAAATAATCAGGCGCGCGCCGACCACTAATCCGACGATTAATAACCCGCGTTTGGCGCCGATAAAGTTCACGAACAGCGGGATCACCATATACATCAGGAATTCCATCCCCGACTGCACGGTGCCCAGATAACCAAACACCGCGTTGCCCTGATGCACATCGTCGAAGAAGGTGACGAAGTAGCGCGAGAACTGCTGCTCAGCAATAAACATCATCCACGCCACGCCCGCGACATACAGGCAGAAGGCCCAGAACTTGCGGTTACGCAGCAGCGCGTAGACGTCTGACGGCGCGATTTTCTCTTTGGTCAGCACCTCGCCCGCATGGACGGAGTTAGTGTTCACTTTCAGGTTCAGCAGGACAATCAGCATGATGACCGACGCCACGCTGCCCATGATGAAGTTGTAGGCCGGAGAGAGGTTAAACAGCAGCCCGGAGAACGACGACGCCACCGCCCAGCCGAGCGATCCCCACATCCGGATCTGGCCAAACTCCATGCCGTTCAGGCGGCTAAAGCGGTCGGAATAGGATTCGCACGCCGCCACGCCCGCATACCAGGCGAAGCTTAAATAGAGCGCGCCGATAATAATCCCCAGCATCGTGTTGGACATGAGTAACGGCTGATAGACATAAATAAAGAACGGAGCCATCAATGCCGACATCGCGACGACAAAATAGAGCAGATATTTGCTCATGCCGATTTTATCGAGAATATAGCCATAAATCGGTTTCAGAATAACGGAGAACACGCCGTTCACCGCAAATACGGTGCCAATCACCGAACCGCTCAGATTCGCTTTTTGGCCGAGCCAGATCGCCAGCAGGCCAATACTGGCCGACCAGGTAAAGAAATAGAGAAAAATAAAGGTACTGATTTTGTAATATTCGGTTTTATTCGTTGAGCTGATTTTCATAGAATCCTCGCCAACTTGTAGGGTCCAGAGTGTTTATATAAAGAACGACAACTGACGTTCGCTTCCCGGCTCGTGGATCACGACCTGGTTATTGTTGATTTGTAGCCGCGGCGTGACCGCGTAGTTTTTCTGTTCTCCACAGGCAGTGACGGCGCAGCAGAGCCAGCTCTCCCCGACCGGGATTTCAGCCGCGAGCACAGGAATCGACGCGCACTGGGCAAACATCACGCTGCTGTTCGGGGGCGTAACAATGCTGTCGGGCTGGCGGGCCATCGCGGGTGAGAGATCGACAATCACGCTGCTGCCATTTTCCGCATTCAGCACAGACCCGCGCCCCTGCAGGCGATGTTCTGTTTTGATCACCGCGAAGCCGCCCTCCACCGTTTGCAACTTGCGCGCACTATCAATGCGATGCAGGCGCAAATGCCACTCGCCGAACGGCACCAGCCAGGTATCGATATGCACGTCGTGCCACGGCGACCAGCGGGAGAAAATGAAATTCTCATCGACGCGCACCTCTTCGCAGTCGCGACGACCGCGGAAGTAGTTATCACCATCACTGAGCAGCAGCATCGAATCGCAAGCGGCGTGTTTGATGCCGTAGCGCCCGCGCTCAATGGTGAAACCAAAGCGGCTGGAGTAGGCAAATTTGGTGTATTTCGCCTCGGTGTTGACGTAGTTATTCAGCTCCAGCTGCCCGGCGGTGAGCAGGGTGACGTGCTGCGAATCATCGGCGTGGATCAGGATCTGCTGCGCGTTGGGGATCAGGTGTTTTTCCGCGCGTTTCGGCAACGGCTGTTCCTCTGCCTGCCAGAACGGGTGATCCTCTTTCAGCGCCAGGATCAGGTAAGTTTTCAGCGCCCAGTACGGCGATCCAGGGGAGTTGTAGTCCTCGCACATCGCCAGATTGGGGTAGGCAAAACCGAGGGTCAGAATACCGTCGCGATCGAGGATCGGCTGCTGCTGCCACCAGCGCAGATGGCGCAGAATCACGCCTTTCACAATGCCAGGCGTGAACACATCCAGCTCAGAAAATGCCACCGCGCTCCAGAAGGCCACCATCGCAAAACGGTAGGTCAGGCTGCGCCCGAACGGGATCGACGCCCCGTCGGCGGCGGACAGGTAAATGAAATCGTCAGCAAACTGGCGCGCGCGCGCTTTCAGCACCGCCGCCCTCGCCTCGTCACCGCTCAGGGTGGCGTAGATCAGGCCGTAGAAGTGGAACGCCATTGAGATGTAATAGTCTTTCGGGCGGCCTACGCCGTCGGAATACCAGCCGTCGCCGAGGTAGTAGGCCTCCATCAGCGCAAAGCGGCGATCGATGGCGGACTGGTCAAACGGCAGTCCGGCGCGTTTAAAACCGAGCTGGACCATAATGGCAAAATAGTTCCAGTTGCTGTCCGGCATCTGGGCATCGGTTATCTGATTTAGCCACGTATGCAGGTTCTGCACCTCGCGCTCGCTGAACAGATCCGTGAGCCGGTTTTGCAGCAGCGCCAGCCCGAGGCCGTAGGCCGCCATCTCCACCAGACGCTGATCGTAGGGCGCGGTTTCGCCCCAGTAGCCCGCGCTTTGCGGGTCGGTGCCCCGTTTGATGGCGGTGATGTATTTCTCGCTGTATGGCGTGCTGTCGCCAGACGCCAGCAGCGGGAACAGGCCCCACAGGGCGCGCGACAGCCCCTCCATCTGCGCAATATCCGTCGCGTAGTGCGCGCAGGTATCACCCAGCGAAATGCGTGAACTGCCCGGTGCAAACTGCTTATCCAGCGCGCCCAACAGGGAATTTAGCTCCGCCACCACATCCTGACGGGAAGACAATGGATTTGATGTTTCTTTATTTGCCGTCCACATACGCTCGTCCTCGTAATCATCTGCGGCAAAGAATAGTGAATCCATAACCCTCAGAAATGTTAGCCGTGTCACAGGGAAGAGAGATGAATAAACCCGAAGTTGAGAAAATTTAAAAAGGTGGTTTATAACGAGAAGGAGACGGGGAAAAGTTGAGTTTTATTGCACTATGCTTGATTCGCCAAAATCCGACCATCTGGAGCTGATCACCCTCAACGACACCATCGTGTCGTTCAGCCGCCTGTTCGCCAATACCGTGCGCTATCACCACTGGCATCAGTGTCTGGAAATTCTGTACGTCGAAGAGGGATTTGGCGTGGCGATCGTCGATAACCGTCACTACACCATGCGTCCCGGGCGGATGTTTTTCTTCCCGCCGTTTACCCTGCATAAAGTGATGGTGGATGAGCAAGCCGAGGCGATTTATCGCCGCACCATTATCCATCTCGATCACCGGGCGCTGCTGAAAGTGCTGCGCGATTTTCCACAGGCGCAGCAGCGGCTACAAAAACTGTCGCGACGCGGCGGACCCGCGTGGGTGGCCGACGTGGCGCAAAGTCAGATCCATATTAATCATCTGCTCAACTGCTATCAGCCGCCGATGAACAGCGAAAGTATCGCCAGCCTGCTGGTTGGGCTGTTTGCCATGCTGCCGGACGACAGTGACGGCGCGCCGGGGAGCAGTCACGGGATCGCCAGCCAGGTGATGTTCTGGCTGGATGAGAACTATCAGGTCAAATTTAGCCTCGACGCGCTGGCGCTTGAGCTGGGTAAATCCCGCAGCTATGTTTCGCGTAAATTCCACGCCGAGACGGGCGAGAAAATTCACGATTACCTGAATACGCTGCGACTGCGAAAAGCCTGTGAGTGCCTGCTGCACAGCGACGAGAGCGTACGGGATATCGGTGCGCGGGTTGGGTTTTCGGATGTGACGTATTTTATCAGCGCGTTTAAGAAGGGGATCGGCGAGACGCCGTTGCAGTACCGGAAGAATCATTCGGGCGGTTGAGGTTGGGTGCGGTCTGGTGCCCTCACCCCGGCCCTTATGTCTTGATCTTCTCCGCTTCTGCGGAGAAGATCCCCGACTGATCATCGGGAGGTTACCGGTGAGCATCACCCGGCCCTGGTGCCACTGAGCCCGTGGGAGAGATTATGCCCCGGTAACCTGTTTCCCTGTCGCCTCAAGACCGAACGGTATCCTGTGCCCTGAGCACCCACATATAAGGATGGTCCGGCGATATTATTCATAAGGTTACGGAGTGCCATGATGGAGCTTATTCCTGTCGGCGTTGATATCGCCAAACTCAAATTTGATGTCGCCGTCCTGCTGCCTAATCAGAAATACAAAACCAAAAAATTCCCCAACACCTCTGCCGGATGCCGCGAGTTCCTCAGTTGGCTGGCACGTTTTGGCGACTGCCATGTCTGCATGGAAGCGACGGGCTGCTACAGCACTGAACTTGCCACCCTGCTGGCCGATAACGGCTGCTGTGTCAGCCTCGAAAATCCTGCCCGCATACACGCGTTTGGCAATACGGAGCTGACCCGCAACAAAACAGACAAAAGTGATGCGGCACTGATAGCCCGCTACTGCGCCCTGCATCAACCCGCCCCCTGGTATCCTGCACCACTGAGTGAGCGTCAGCTGACGGCGCTGGTACGCCACCTGCGTAATCTGGAAGAGATGCGGCAGATGGAGATGAACCGCCTTGAAGCAGCCGACGAGGTCATTGTTCCCTCACTGCATGAACACGTCGCCATGCTGGATGAACTGATTGACGAAACACGAAAGAAAATCAGCCAGCACATCGATGATAACCCTGACCTGAAGCGGGACAGGGAACTGCTGAAGAGCATCCCCGGGATCGGTGAAATGCTGAGCGTGAGCCTGCTGGCGTTCGCGGGTAATCTGAGACGGTTCAGTGACAGTAAGGCACTGGTGGCTTACGCCGGGCTGAATCCACGGCGCTGTGAGTCGGGGATGTGGAAAGGAAAGAGCAGGCTGTCAAAAGTAGGTCACGCAGAGCTGCGCAGTGCGCTGTATATGCCGGCAGTGGTGGCGGGAAGGTGCAATGAGGTGGTTAAAAATCTGATGGACAGGCTGGCAGCGAGAGGAAAAACAGGGAAGGAACGCGTATGTGCCGGGATGAGAAAACTGCTCCAGCTGGCTTATGGCGTGGTGAAATCCGGACGAGAATTTAATGCTGAAATACCGCTTGCCGGATAACCGACAAGACGGTATCTCTCCCACAGGGAGAGGGAGAAAAGAATGTAGGCCGGGTAAGGCGAAGCCGCCACCCGGCACAAAACAAACTTACTCTTTATCGCCCAGCAGAACAGATTCCAGCGCGATTTTGATCATGTCGTTGAAGGTGGTCTGACGCTCAGCGGCAGTGGTCTGCTCGTGAGTACGGATGTGGTCAGACACGGTGCAGATGGTCAGCGCTTTCGCACCAAACTCAGCCGCGACGCCGTAGATGCCAGCCGCTTCCATTTCCACGCCCAGGATGCCGTATTTTTCCATCACGTCGAACATTTCGCCGCCGTCCGGAGAGTAGAACAGGTCAGCAGAGAAGATGTTACCGACGCGCGCGTCAACGCCCAGCGCTTTGGCTGCGTCTACCGCGTTACGTACCATGCCGAAGTCAGCGATTGCCGCGAAGTCATGATCCTTGAAACGCATACGGTTTACTTTGGAATCGGTGCAAGCACCCATACCGATGACCACGTCACGCAGTTTCACGTCCATACGCACGGCACCGCAAGAGCCCACGCGGATGATTTTCTTCACGCCGAAATCGGTGATCAGCTCTTTGGTGTAGATGGAGCAGGACGGGATACCCATACCGTGGCCCATTACGGAGATTTTGCGGCCTTTGTAAGTCCCGGTGAAGCCCAGCATGCCGCGCACGTTGTTCACTTCACGCACGTCTTCGAGGAAGGTTTCAGCAATGTGCTTCGCGCGCAGCGGGTCGCCAGGCATTAATACTACGTCCGCGAAATCGCCCATTTCTGCATTAATGTGTGGGGTAGCCATCTTCAGATCCTTTTAAAAGTGTTGTTTTGTCGGGTGGCGGCTGCGCCTGACCCGACCTACAAAATCATAGGCCCGGCAAGCGTAGCGCCGCCGGGCATGCGCATCACAGCATGTTTTTGCCGTAGTCCATTGGCGAGGTACCGAAGTAGCTCGCAATGGTCTGGCCGATATCCGCGAAGGTTTCGCGGTGGCCGAGCGATCCTGGTTTCACTTTCGGGCCGTACACCAGCACAGGGATGTGCTCACGGGTGTGGTCGGTACCGGTCCAGGTTGGGTCGCAGCCGTGGTCAGCGGTCAGGATGATGATGTCATCTTCCCCGACCAGCTCCAGCAGCTCCGGCAGACGGCGGTCGAACAGTTCCAGACCGGCAGCGTAACCGGCGACGTCGCGACGGTGGCCCCAGGAGGAGTCGAAGTCCACGAAGTTGGTGAAGACGATAGTCTTGTCGCCCGCTTCTTTCATCTCTTTGATGGTCGCGTCGAACAGCGCGTCCAGACCGGTAGCTTTCACTTTTTTGGTGATGCCGCAGTTGGCGTAGATATCCGCGATTTTACCGACGGAAACCACTTCGCCCGCTTTCTCATCAACCAGTTTCTGCAGCACGGTCGGGGCTGGCGGTTCAACGGCCAGATCGTGACGGTTGCCGGTACGCTGGAAGTTGCCCGGCTTGTCGCCGATAAACGGACGTGCGATGACGCGGCCAATGTTGTAGCCGCCTTCGGTCAGCTCTTCGCGCGCGATTTCGCACAGCTCGTACAGACGGTCCAGACCGAACGTCTCTTCGTGGCAGGCAATCTGGAACACGGAGTCAGCGGAGGTGTAGAAAATCGGCTTGCCGGTTTTCATGTGCTCTTCGCCGAGCTGATCCAGAATCACGGTACCGGAAGAGTGGCAGTTACCGAGGTAACCCGGCAAATTGCCGCGCTCAACCAGCTTATCCAGCAGTTTCTGCGGGAAGCTGTTTTCGTGATCGGAGAAGTAGCCCCAGTCGAACAGAACCGGAACACCGGCGATTTCCCAGTGACCAGACGGGGTGTCTTTACCGGAAGAGAGCTCGTGCGCCCAGCCGTATGCGCCGATCACTTCTGCGTTGCCGTCCATGCCGGCAGCCACTTTACCTGTCGAACCTTCATGCGCTTTCACCAGACCCAGACGGGTCAGGTTTGGCAGAGTCAGTGGGCCCTGGCGGCCATTGTTCGCTTCGCCTTTCGCACAAGCTTCTGCGATATGGCCCATGGTGTCGGAACCGACATCACCAAAGCGGTCTGCATCTTCTGTAGCGCCGATGCCGAATGAGTCCAGCACCATAATAAATGCACGTTTCATATGTTCTCCGTACTTATGTGCTTCAAAAATTCATAAAAAACCGATCAGATCAGTATACCGCTATTCGGTGATACGACGATAGACGGTTGGTGTGGTTTCGGGAGCTGTGTCGTCAAGTTTAATGGCCGCTTTCACCGCTTTCGCCGCTTCCTGCCAGCTGGCTTCGTCTTTGGCGTGGATCACCGCCAGCGGACGCTGTCCGTCAACGCTGTCGCCCAGACGCGCCATATCGGTAAAGCCGACGCTGTAATCAATGGTGTCCGATGCCTGACGACGTCCGCCGCCCATCGAGACGACAGCCATACCCAGCGCGCGGGTGTCCATCGCGGAAACAAACCCTTCCGCATCGGCGTACACCGCTTTGCTCAGCGTCGCGGTCGGCAGGTATTTCGCGTAGTTTTCGACGAAATCGGTTGGGCCTTTTTGCGCCGCAACCATGCGACCAAAGATCTCCGCCGCTTTACCGTTATCCAGCACCGCCTGCAGTTTCGCGCGCGCGTCGGCGTCGTCTTTGGCAAGCTTGCCGGAGATCAGCATCTCCACGCACAGGGCCATGGTGACGTCGAGCAGACGTGGGTTGCGGTATTCGCCGGTCAGGAACTGCACGGCTTCGCGCACTTCGACGGCGTTACCGGCGCTGGAGGCCAGGACCTGGTTCATGTCGGTCAGCAGCGCGGTGGTGCGCACGCCTGCGCCGTTGGAGACGCCAACGATCGCTTCGGCCAGTGCCGCAGAGAGTTCATAGGTCGGCATAAACGCGCCGCTACCCACTTTCACGTCCATCACCAGTGCATCCAGACCTTCGGCCAGCTTTTTAGCGAGGATCGAGGCGGTGATCAGCGGAATAGAATCGACGGTCGCGGTGATGTCGCGGGTGGCGTAAAAACGTTTATCCGCCGGAGCAAGAGAGCTGGTCTGGCCGATAATCGCCACACCAACGTCTTTAATAATGTCGCGGAAGCGCTGGTCATCCGGGAAGATATCGAAGCCCGGAATGGCTTCCAGTTTGTCGAGCGTACCGCCCGTATGGCCCAGACCGCGGCCAGAGATCATCGGGATGTAACCGCCGCAGGCTGCGACCATTGGGCCGAGCATCAGAGAAGTCACATCGCCCACGCCGCCGGTGGAGTGTTTGTCCACAATCGGGCCGTTGAGGTTAAGGCTTTTCCAGTCCAGGACGGTCCCTGAATCCCGCATCGCCATGGTCAGCGATACACGTTCCGGCATCGCCATATCGTGGAAGAAAATGGTCATCGCCAGGGCGGCAATCTGCCCTTCAGAGATGGTGTTGTCGCGAATACCGTTGATAAAGAAGCGGATTTCTTCGTCGCTTAATGCATGACCATCACGTTTTTTACGAATTATTTCTTGTGCGAGAAACACGGTAACCCCCAGGGGAAAAGAGTAGAAGGCCGTTGTAGGCCGGGTGAGCAACGCGCCACCCGGCTGTCGTATTGATGCCGGATAGCGGCTGCGCCTTATCCGGCCTACGCCGCTACAAATCCGGCAATAAAAGACTTAGTAGCTGCTTGCGCTCTTGCCATCGCCGTGACCCAGCGCTTTCAGCAGGCTTGCCAGCAGGCTGGATGCGCCGAAGCGGTAGTGACGGGAATCTGCCCAGTCGGCGCCAAACAGTTCGTCAGCGATCGCCAGGAACTGCTGCGCGTCCTCGGCAGTACGCACGCCGCCCGCCGGTTTGAAACCAACGGTTTTGGAAACGCCCATGTCGCGGATCACTTCCATCATGATGCGCGCGCTTTCTGGCGTCGCATTGACCGGCACTTTCCCGGTAGAGGTTTTGATGAAATCCGCACCAGCTTTGATAGAGATTTCAGACGCTTTACGAATCAGGGCTTCTTCTTTCAGCTCGCCGGTTTCGATGATCACTTTCAGCAGCACGTTAGCCGCTGCACAGGCATCTTTACAGGCTTTCACCAGGTCAAAACCGACCTGCTCGTTACCGGCGATGAGCGCGCGGTACGGAAAGACCACGTCCACTTCATCTGCGCCGTAAGCGATTGCCGCGCGGGTTTCAGCCAGCGCGATGTCGATGTCGTCGTTACCGTGCGGGAAGTTGGTCACCGTCGCGATACGCACGTCAGGCGTGCCCTGCGCGTTCAGCGTTTTACGGGCAATCGGGATGAAACGTGGGTAGATACAGATAGCAGCGGTATTGCCTACCGGCGTTTTCGCCTGATGGCACAATGCGATCACTTTTTCATTGGTGTCGTCATCGTTCAGGGTGGTCAGGTCCATCAGTTTCAACGCGCGCAGGCTGCTTGCGGTTAAATCGGTCATAACATTCTCCAACGGCTTCGCCGTATAAATTTTCACCGTGCGGGTCTGTGAGTATTCTAACATTCACCCGCATTCACACTTCGACATTCATCACAGTTAATGAAAACTGCGTACAAATTTGCATTACTGTAATGAGATCAACTTCAAACTTTACTCTTCAAACTGCTGGCTAAAACAGCAATCACCCGCGTCGGATCAAATGCCTTCGCACGATGAGTTTCTACAATCTGCCCATCATCCGCAGAATAAAAGGAAGCGAACATGTCCACCTCCGGTCTCGATGCCATGCAACAACGTTGCCAGCAAATTGTGATAAGCCCGGTACTGACGCCTGAGCAGAAACGCCATTTTCTGGCGCTGGAAGCGGAAAACAATCTGCCCTATCCCACGCTTTCAGCCACGGCGCGCGCCGCACTGGACGAGGGCTTTATCTGCGACATGTTTGAAGGTCATGCGCCTTACAAACCGCGCTACGTTCTGCCGGACTACGCCAAATTCCTGGCAAACGGCTCAGAGTGGTTAGAGCTGGAAGGGGCGAAAGATCTCGATGACGCTCTGTCACTACTGACTATCCTCTACCACCATGTTCCATCCGTCACATCGATGCCGGTGTTTCTCGGCCATCTCGACGCACTGCTGCAACCCTATGTTAGAATTCTAACACAAGACGAAATCGATAGCCGAATAAAACGTTTCTGGCGTTACCTCGATCGCACTCTGCCCGACGCCTTCATGCACGCCAACATCGGCCCTGCCGATACCCCCGTCACGCGCGCTATTTTACGCGCAGATGCAGAGCTGAAGCAGGTTGCACCGAATCTCACTTTCATCTACGACCCGGAAATCACGCCGGACGATTTGCTGTTAAGCGTCGCAAAAAATATTTGCGAGTGCAGTAAACCGCATATTTCTAACGGTCCGGTGAATGATAAAATTTTCACAAAAGGTCGTTATGGCGTGGTGAGTTGTTACAACTCCCTGCCGCTGGCGGGCGGTGGCAGCACCCTGGTTCGCCTCAATCTCAAGGCCATCGCCGAGAGCAGCGAATCGGTGGAAGATTTCTTTACCCGCACGCTACCGCACTACTGCCAGCAGCAGATCGCCATCATTGATGCGCGCTGTGATTTCCTTTATCAGGAATCCGGCTTCTTTGAGAATAGCTTCCTGGTGAAAGAGGGGCTGATTGAAGCGGATCGTTTTGTGCCGATGTTTGGCATGTACGGCCTGGCCGAAGCGGTGAATACCCTGTGCGAGAAAGCCGGGCTGGATGGGCGTTACGGCAAAGACGATCGGGCCAATGCGCTGGGGTATCGCATCAGCGAACAGCTGGCAGCGTTTGTTAAAAACACGTCGGTGAAACACGGCTGGAAGCAGCGTGCGATGCTGCATGCCCAGTCCGGAATCAGCTCAGATTCCGGCACCACGCCGGGAGCGCGTCTGCCGTACGGCGACGAGCCGGACCCGATCAGCCATCTGTTGGCCGTCGCGCCGCATCACAAACATTATCATTCGGGCATCAGCGATATCCTGACCCTGGACGAAACCATCAAGCGTAACCCGCAGGCGGTGGTTCAGCTCTGTCTCGGGGCGTTTAAAGCCGGGATGCGCGAGTTCACCGCCAACGTCGCCGGGAACGATCTGGTGCGCGTCACCGGGTATATGGTGCGTCTGTCGGATCTTGAGAAATACCGCGCCGAGGGCTCTCGCACCAACACCACGTGGCTGGGCGAAGAGGCCGCACGCAATACCCGTATCCTTGAACGTCAGCCGCGCGTGATTAGCCATGAACAGCAGATGCGCTTTAGTTAGTCAGGTTATCCCCTTCTCCTGCGTGGACGGGCCGGGCAGCCGCCTGGCGCTGTTCCTGCAGGGGTGTAATCTGCGCTGCAAAACCTGCCACAACCCATGGACCATCGGGCGCTGCAATGACTGCGGCGACTGCGTGGTCCACTGTCCGAACGATGCCCTGACCCTTCAGGCCGGGCGGGTGTGGTGGCAGGAGAGCGACTGCCAGAAGTGCGATACCTGCCTGCACGTTTGCCCGCAGCAGTCCACGCCGATGGCGCACCGCTTTAGCGTGGAGGAGATCCTCGGGCAGATCCGCAAGGTCGCGCCGTTTATCGAAGGGATCACCGTCAGCGGTGGGGAAGCCACCACCCAGCTGCCGTTTCTGGTGGCGCTGTTCAGTGCCGTCAAGGCGGATGAAAAGCTCAAGCATCTCACCTGTCTGGTGGACAGTAACGGTCTGCTGAGTGAAACCGGCTGGCAAAAACTGCTGCCGGTGTTGGATGGCGCAATGCTGGATCTGAAAGCGTGGAATAACGAACATCACCGTTTCCTGACCGGGCGCGAAAACCCGCAGATCAAACACAGCATTCGCTGGCTGGCGCACCATCGGCGCCTGACGGAACTGCGCCTGCTGGTGATCCCCGATCGTTGCGATTATTTCGAACATCTGGGGCCGTTGAGCGCCTTTATTCACGCTCTGGGGGATATACCGGTACGCATCAACGCCTTTCACGCCCACGGGGTTTATGGCGAAGCGGCCAGCTGGCGCAGCGCAACAGTGGAGGATGTCGAACCTCTGGCCCTCGCGCTGGAAAAACGCCGGATCACCGTGATCCGCCCGGCGCTCTATCTATAGGGTAATGCCAAACAGATCGTGGGTGTTTTGCAGCAGCGCATCGGCGATCGCTTCGGCGGGTTCCTCTCGCAATTCACACAAGGTTGTAAAGACGCGTGCAGCCTGCTCCGGGCGGTTGGGCTGGCCCTGAAAACCGTTCAGCGGCATGTCCGGCGCGTCGGTTTCCAGCAGCAGGGATGAAAGGGGTAATTGCGCCATCACGTCGCGTGTTTTGCTGGCGCGCGGATAGGTAATCGTCCCGCCGACGCCGATTTTGTAGCCCAGTTCAATGAATCGCTGTGCCTGCTGCAGGCTGCCGGAAAAACCGTGCACCACGCCCGTTCGCGGCAGATCGGCGCGCTTGAGATGCATCGCCAGTTTGTCGTGGGTGCGCCTCGAGTGGAGGATCACCGGCAGATCGTGGCGTTTCGCCAGTTTAAGCTGCGCGTCCAGCAGCGCCTGCTGGCGATCGAAATGCGGATCCTCGCGATAAAGATCGAGCCCGATCTCGCCTATCGCCACCAGCTTTTCTCCGGCAGTCAGAATGCAATCTTCAAGCTGATCCAGATGTGCATCCTGATGCTTTTCAATCACTATCGGATGCAGGCCCAGCGCGGCGTAGAGCGCGGTGTGCGTTCGGGCCAGATCGAGCACCCTGTCGAAATTCGCCGCCTCGATGGCGGGCACGATAATCGCCTGCACACCTGCCCTGGCCGCCTGCTGAATACTATGCGCTTCATGGCCGGTAAACGGCGGGAAATCGAAGTGGCAGTGGGTGTCGACAAAGCGGAAAGTCACGCCAGATCCTCATTGTCAAAGGTCGTATCGTTGGCCTGCGGGGCATTCACCAGCGGCATTGTCAGGGCGTGGTTCGCCACAATCGCCGGTGGCGTGATGATCCGTTTATGCCGGTGGATCGGCGGGCGCTCGGCCAGCAATTTGCCGACGGTCGCGAGAAAATAGCGCGCGCATAAACGCCCGGTTTTGTAGTCATCGCGCAGCGCAGGTATGCGGCTGCCCAGCGCCATACTGTTAAGGGGTTTTGGCGGGTAGATCTCAAAGATTTTCAGCTTGCCCGGCGGCTTTTCGATAAAGCGCTGCATCGCGCTGTAGCTGGTTTCATGCAAATTGGCGATGTTCACCAGCGGCTGGAGACTGCTGTCCCCCAGCCATTTTTCCATCCGCTTAAACCACTGCGGGGTGTAGTACATCTGCGATGGCACGGTGCGGATCACCACGATGGTTTGTGCTCCGCGCCGCGCGGCTTCCTGAACCGGTACCGCATCGCTGATCCCGCCGTCCAGGTAGTTGATCCCATCGAGCGCCGCGGCGGTGCGGTAGAAACCGGGGATCGCGCTGGAGGCGCGCAGAATATCCAGCCAGTTCTCTTTTTGCGGCGAGAAGTAGCCCGGCGTGTAGTCATCGCCCCGGCTGGCGCACATCCAGAACTCTTTGCCCGTATCGAACAGGCGAGACGCGGTGTCCATCGCCAGCGGCATCTGGCTGGCGGTGGAGTCTAACAGCCAGTCGAGATCGATAAGATTTCCGCCGCGCACAAAGCGCAGAGGATTGAAGAAATCGCGTGAGGTGGTGTAGCGCATAATGACTTTGCGTGCATAGCCGGGCTGATTACAGACGTAGGCGGAGAGGTTTTGCGCCCCGGCGGAGGTGCCGAAAAACAGATCGAAAGGGTTAAACTGCGCGCGCATGAACTCATCCAGCACCCCTGCGGTGAAGATGCCGCGCTGCCCACCGCCTTCGCACACCAGTGCGAGTCGTCCGACGCGAAAAGGTTTTAACGCCAACGGCGCAATATTGCCGAGCGTAACGGGAATTCTCTGGCCCACTGCTGCACCTGTTTTTCGTTTTTATATGATTACACAGTAGCGCAAACTTGCCCCATGACTCAAACCAGAAAAAGCCAGTCGCGAGGACTGGCTTTGAGTGTGGTGTTGTCGGCGTTGCTTTCCGACAGGCTGATTACGCTTAGCTAGGGACGACGGCGTCCGGTAAACAGGCTGACCAGGAACAGGATGATACCGACGACGAAGACAATTTTCGCCGCACCGGCCGCTGTACCCGCCAGACCACCAAAGCCCAGAGCGGCGGCAATTAACGCGATAACCAGAAATATAATGCCCCAACGAAACATAAAACTCTCCTTAACCATAGTTAATGTCAGCCGCTATATGTGAGCGCTCAGGTGCTCACAAGCGTTTTGTCCAAAAGTCGTTCTTATTTCGCTTTCAGATCGTTTTTGACGCTTTTAACGCCATCGACGGCTTTAGCGATAGTTTCAGCGCGTTCAACCTGCGCCTGGGAATCAACCGTACCGGACAGCTGAACCACACCATCAGTGGTTTCCACCTTCACTTTACGTGACGGCACAATGTCATCAGCTAATAGTTTAGCTTTGATTTCACTGGTGGTTGCTGTGTCACCCGCATAACCTTTCACGGACGCGTCTTTGGCATCACGCACATGCAGTTTGTCACTGACGGAAGCGACGCCTTCAACGCCTTTCGCTACGGTGACGGCCTGCTCTGCCTGCGCCTGGCTCTCAACGAAGCCGCTCAGGGTGACCACTTTCTTATCAGTTTTTACGGAAATGTCGGTGCTCTTGATGTTTTCATCATCCACCAGAGCCGCTTTCACTTTTGCTGTGATAGAGCTGTCATCCATGAAATTACCGACTTTATTCATAGAGCTATCGATTTTTTGCCCTGCGCTATCCGCGGTGGATTGCACGCTGTTTTCAGCAAGTGCAGAACCACTGACCAGAAGGCCACTCAGCGTAACGGCTAACAGAGTTTTAGAAATCTTCAGGCTTGTCATATTCATCGATGTATTCCTGTAGTTTGCTCGGAAGTTGAGCGTCAAACATCCCTTCATACTAGTTTTTAATTTTGCGAATAAACACAGGGTCGGGATGAGAGACTCATGAACACGCATTGAACAGAACTATCATCCGCGCCCGGTGTTAAACACTGAGTTAAATATAGATCACATTGACAAAGCCGCTTTCAGAATCGGGGAAAAAACGAGCAATTACGCTGAAAACGCGTTGAATTAAGAACATTCCGCAAGGGATTAATAAAGCAGGAGTTTAAGAAGAGCACGGCAGACGCCGTGCTCTGAGAGGGGATTAGTGCTCGCGGGTTTTACGGAACTGCACGTCAGGATAACGTTCCTGCGTCAGGTTCAGGTTGACCATGGTTGGGGCGATGTAGGTCAGGTTATCGCCGCCATCCAGCGCCAGCTGGATTTCGTTCTTACGTTTGAACTCTTCGAATTTCTTCACGTCAGAACACTCGACCCAGCGCGCGGTTGCCACGTTGACGGATTCGTAAATCGCTTCAACGTTGTATTCGCTTTTCAGACGCGCAACCACCACGTCAAACTGCAGCACACCCACCGCGCCGACGATCAGATCGTTGTTGGCGATTGGGCGGAAGACCTGCACCGCGCCCTCTTCGGAGAGCTGGACCAGACCTTTCAGCAGCTGTTTCTGCTTGAGCGGATCTTTCAGGCGAATACGACGGAACAGTTCCGGCGCGAAGTTCGGGATACCCGTGAACTTCATCATTTCACCCTGAGTAAAGGTATCGCCGATCTGGATGGTACCGTGGTTGTGCAGACCGATGATGTCGCCCGGATACGCTTCTTCAACGTGCGAACGGTCACCCGCCATGAAGGTCAGCGCGTCAGAAATGACCACATCTTTCCCGATACGCACCTGGCGCAGCTTCATGCCTTTCTCGTACTTACCGGAAACCACACGCAGGAAGGCCACGCGGTCGCGGTGTTTCGGGTCCATGTTGGCCTGAATCTTAAAGACGAAACCGGTGAATTTATCTTCTGCGGCTTCCACCAGACGGGTGTCGGTTTTACGCGGCATCGGCTGCGGCGCCCACTCGACCAGACCGTCGAGCATATGGTCCACACCAAAGTTGCCGAGTGCCGTACCGAAGAACACCGGCGTGATTTCCCCGGCCAGGAACAGCTCTTTGTCGAATTCGTGAGAGGCGCCTTTCACCAGCTCCAGCTCATCGCGCAACTGGGTGGCCAGCTCTTCGCCGACGGCAACGTCCAGATCCGGGTTATCCAGACCTTTCACGATACGCACTTCCTGGATGGTGTGACCTTTACCGGTCTGGTACAGATACACTTCATCTTTATAGAGGTGGTAAACGCCCTTGAACAGCTTACCGCAGCCGATCGGCCAGGTGATTGGCGCACAGGCGATTTTCAGCTCGCGCTCCACTTCGTCCATCACCTCCATCGGATCGCGGATGTCGCGGTCGAGTTTGTTCATGAAGGTCAGGATCGGCGTATCGCGCAGACGGGTGACTTCCATCAGCTTACGGGTCCTGTCTTCTACGCCCTTCGCGGCGTCGATGACCATCAGACAGCAGTCAACCGCCGTCAGGGTACGGTAGGTATCTTCGGAGAAGTCTTCGTGGCCCGGGGTGTCGAGCAGGTTCACCAGGCAGTCGTGATACGGGAACTGCATCACGGAGGTGGTGATGGAGATACCACGCTGCTTTTCCATCTCCATCCAGTCGGATTTCGCATGCTGGCTGGAGCCACGGCCTTTTACGGTACCGGCGGTCTGAATCGCCTGTCCGAATAACAGCACCTTTTCGGTGATGGTCGTTTTACCGGCATCCGGGTGAGAAATAATGGCAAAAGTACGGCGCTTCGCCACCTCTTGCAGATAAGGAGACAACGTCATAATCAAATCTTCTTATATAAGCGCGGCCAGAGGCCACGCATCATGGAATACGAAATTGCGGCTATTTTACCCATCAATGGGGGGCAGGCAATCATTGTTTACACAGGAGTTGCTCCAGTTCGTTCAATGACGATACGGTCCAGGTCGGTTCGATACCTTCAGGCAGCGCGCGATCGTGCGCGTTCAGCCAGCAGGTCGCCAGACCGGACTTCATCCCGCCCAGAATATCGGACTCGGCGGTGTCTCCGACCATCAGCACGCGCTCGCGAGCGGGATGACCGGCTTTTTCCAGCGCATAGTCAAAAATACGCGGATCGGGTTTTGGCACGCCCACCTGCTCGGAGATCACCAGCGCATCGAAATGATCGCGCAGGCCCGTGCGTTCCAGGCGGATCTGCTGCAGGGCGGTAAAGCCGTTGGTGATGATGCCAAGCTTCACGTTGCCTTTGAGCGCGTTCAGCAGGGAAATCGCCCCTGGCAATGGCGCGCAAATCTCGGCCATCGCGTTGAGAAACGCCTCATTCAGCGCGCCGGGAGAGACGTTCAGTCGCTCTGACCAGCCCTGAAAACGCTGATGCTGGAGCTGTAACGCCGAGATGGCACCGTTCTGGTAATCCACCCAAAGCGGCTTATTCACCGCCTGATAGTCCTGAAAATCTTCTGCGGTAAAGGTGACGCTATAGTCTAAAAACATCCGCTGTAGGCCGCCAAACGAATCGAATGTAAACAGCGTTTCGTCGGCGTCAAAGAAAATCCAGTCCCATTTCATCGTTACAACCTTATTCGTTATCCAAGCGGTAGCGCCATGATGATGGCGTCTTCGCGTCCCTCGGCAGTCGGGTAGTAGTTACGGCGAATTGTCGCCTCGTTAAAACCTAAGCTTTCGTAGAGTGCGATGGCGGCGGTATTGGAGGCGCGAACCTCCAGCCACAGGGTGAAGACGTCACGCGTCTCCAGTTCGCGAATCAAAAATTCCAGCAGTTCTCTGCCTAATCCCCGGCGTTGATACGCGGGATCGACGGCGATGTTAAACAGCGTCGCTTCGTCCAGCACGACCTGGGTAATGGCAAACGCGGCCATTTCACCCTCGACATCCAGACGGAAATTTAAATAGCGCTCACCCTGATTGCTGGCAAATGTTTTTTCGCTCCACGGAAAAGCGTGGGCGCGCGTTTCAATCGCGAACGCTGATGCAAGATCAGTCGTCGTGAGGGAAGAAATCGTGTTCATATTCGCAGATTTGTTGCCATAGCGCGCTTCGCGCCTTTGGGTTTGCTTTCAATTCTTCCAGTGCAGCCGTGCGAAGTTGACCGCCCTCAAGGGGAGTCTCCTCCGTTACGCCCAGCCGCCAGCTGTTGCAGCGGCTCTGTGGCGGCAGCATCGCCACGCGATCGGGCGTCAGCTGTAACACCTGATCTACGCTCACTTTTAAGGTGCGCAGAACGTCGCTGACCAGCGTGTCCGTGAGTGCAGGAAGTTCTTCGGCCACCATGACCAGACGAACGTGTGCCGGAATGGAGATGGCGATTTCGCCCTGCAACGCCGTCGGGCGACGCAGAGACCACTGGGTAATACCCAGCTGCTGTAACTGCCAGTCACGTCGGGATGTCATAGGGAAAACTCCTGTCTGTCAGGCGCGCAAATATAGCAAATTCGTCGTATATCCGCCAACAAACTACTATAATCCCCGGCTGAGTTTATTGAGGAACAATTCATGTCTGCATTTACCCCGGCAAGTGAAGTCTTGCTGCGTCACAGTGATGATTTCGAAGAAAGCCGTATTCTGTTTGCCGGAGATATGCAGGACGATCTGCCTGCCCGTTTCGAATGCGCCGCCAGCCGCGCGCATACCCAGCAATTCCACCACTGGCAGGTCTTGAGCCGTCAGATGGAAGATCGCGCACGTTTCAGCCTGGTCGCAGATCAGAGCGATATCGCCGATTGCGATACGCTGATCTACTACTGGCCGAAGAACAAACCTGAAGCCCAGTTCCAGCTGATGAACCTGCTGTCAATGATGCCGGTGGGCAGTGATGTTTTCGTCGTCGGCGAAAACCGCAGCGGCGTGCGTAGCGCAGAGCAGATGCTGGCGGAATACGCGGGGCTGAACAAAATCGACAGCGCGCGCCGCTGTGGTTTGTATCACGGTCGTCTGGAAAAACAGCCGGAATTTGACGCCGAAAAAGCCTGGGGCGAATATCAGCTCGAAGGATTAACTATTAAGACGTTGCCTGGCGTCTTTAGCCGCGACGGTCTGGATCTGGGCAGCCAGCTGTTGCTCTCCACTTTCACTCCGCACACCAAAGGGAAAGTGCTGGATGTCGGCTGTGGCGCAGGCGTGTTGTCTGCCGTGCTCGCCAGCCACTCACCAAAAGTGCGGCTGACCCTGTGCGACGTGAGCGCGCCAGCCGTGGAAGCGAGTCGTGCGACCCTGGCGGCCAATGAATTCGAAGGCGAAGTCTTTGCCAGCAACGTCTTCTCTGAAGTGACGGGCCGTTTCGATATCATTATCTCCAACCCGCCGTTCCACGACGGCATGGAAACCAGCCTCGAAGCGGCACAGACGCTGATCCGTGGCGCAGTTCGCCACCTCAACAGCGGCGGTGAGCTGCGCATCGTGGCCAACGCCTTCCTGCCTTATCCAAAACTGCTGGATGAGATTTTTGGCTTCCACGAAGTGCTGGCCCAGACCGGTCGTTTTAAAGTCTACCGCACGGTGATGACCCGTCAGGCGAAGAAGTAATTTCCCGTCCGCCCGGCTGTGAATCATGGTCCGGGCGATACAAATGCCCATTTTTGCAGCAATCAAAACATCCTGGGCAATTATCTGTTGACGGAAAGCTGAAAACATCTAGAATGCGCCTCCGTGGTTGCGATACTTTTTAAGTATTGATGGTATGCGACGGTGGCGGAATTGGTAGACGCGCTAGCTTCAGGTGTTAGTGTCTTTACGGACGTGAGGGTTCAAGTCCCTCCCCTCGCACCACAAACCATGTTTGATATTGTTCTCACCGGGCGACGGTGGCGGAATTGGTAGACGCGCTAGCTTCAGGTGTTAGTGTCTTAACGGACGTGGGGGTTCAAGTCCCCCCCCTCGCACCAACGAGGCAATATCAAAAAGAATAAGATAACAGTGCGAAGGTGGCGGAATTGGTAGACGCGCTAGCTTCAGGTGTTAGTGTTCTTACGGACGTGGGGGTTCAAGTCCCCCTCTTCGCACCACTTATCTTATCTCCTCCCTGATTTCTCTCTGCTTCTCCCTGTTATTTCAAACTCATCATTATCACCAGCATTCCACTGATTAACGCAACGCATGATGGCAGCAAGACGAAATGCCGTAGCTGTTTGTGCCAAATCATTCCTGATGTGACCAAAAGTCCCGAGACAATAATCGCTTTCCAGACGTCCAATGAGAGATCGGCGAATGTCAGCCCGGCAATAACGATCCCCGGCAGCAGCACACCCCATCCACTTCCCAGCGCCTTGCTCAACATGTTTTTCTCTCTCAATGCGATAATGATAACCAATATCATATGATAGGTTTTCTCATTTGTCAGCATTGGCCAACACAATCCGTCAACCTTTACCTTTCCCGTAATGACAGGAAATGTGTAAGGTGATAAATTGCACACCTGTTAACTATTTATAATAATTTTCTGATAATTTAGCCCCTGATAATTTCGCAGTTTTTGACTCACATCGGCAGCCATTAGTTTGATTTAATTCAGCATTACTAAAAAAATACCGACATGACAGCACAATCCTGGCGTTCATTACGTCACAAGAAATATCAGTTATCTTTACGTTTATTTTTGTTCCTGAACACCGTGTCAGCGCTTTTCACTGTGCTGAATCCGCTGTACACCGTGCATACGCTCACCCTGCCCGTCGCGCTCATTTTCACGCTCAGCCTGTCGCTACTCATCTGGCACTGGAAAAACAAAACCCGACAGATCAATATTCCGCTGATTTCACTCATCTTTGGTGGCATCTGGGCCTGGCATATTGCCTGGAAATTTATGCATATCACGCAGGATCCGTTCACCTTTCTTCTGGTGGCGTTGCTGAGCGTGTTGTTTATTGGCTCGCTGGCATTCGCCAGTGATATCAAGGCGTTTACCATTCATTCTCTGCCGACGTTTCTCGTTTGTCTGTGGTTTAGCCCTCCTGAACACTGGCCGCGCATCGTCTACTCTCTCGCCCTGCCGATGATTGGGATTGCGATCCATCACGTCATTCAAAAGCGTAACGACCGCTTTGCCCAGGACCTGCTCTACCGGCTGCTTGAGGAGCGAGAAACGCTGAACGATCTGAGTATGATGGACCCACTCACCGGTCTGTATAACCGCCGCGGCCTGCAGAACCGGCTGGAGAACCTCCCGACGCTGGAACATGGCGAGCACTTCGTCCTGCTGCTCGATATCGACCATTTCAAAGCCTACAACGATCACTATGGCCATATGATGGGCGACCAGGCGCTGATTCGGGTTTCCGCCGGGATCCGCGACGCGGTACGTTCAAGGGATATCGTCGCCCGCTTTGGCGGAGAAGAGTTTATGGTGCTGCTGACCAGCGTCACGCTCGATCAGGCGCGCCAGACCGCAGAGCGCATTCGCCAGAAGGTCTACGACCTGAAAATCCCCCATATGTTTAATGAGAGCGTGGCGACAAACGTCACCATCAGCATCGGCATCGCGATTTATGAGTCAGAAGATATCGAAGGGGCGCTCGAAAAAGCCGATAAAGCGCTGTACGAAGCCAAGCACATGGGACGCAACAATATCCTCTTTAGCCCTGAGCTGCAGGCAGGATAAGCCCCGCATCTCGCTTTGCTGACAAAAGGCTTGCGATCGGTTTACTCTATAGCTAGGATTGGCAATCATTATCATTTAGATTCCTATCCTGATTCCCTATGGCCACACGTTCCGCGCAAATCGTTGATCCTATCCTCTGGCGAGCCCCGCTCTCAGCCGGGCGTACGACGCTTGCGGATTCCGTACGGGAAACCATCGCCGAGCATCGCGCCTACCTGCTGGATTTCATCAAGCTGGATGAAGCGCATCCGCACCAGGCGATGACGCTCGACCAGTGGCGTCGCCCGGCGGAAATGCAGTCCTTGTTAGCAGTCTATTCCGACCATATTTATCGTAACCAGCCCAACCTCGCGCGGGAAAACAAACCGCTACTCTCCCTGTGGGCGCAGTGGTATATCGGCCTGATGGTGCCGCCGCTGATGATCGCCCTGCTAACCCAGGACGCGGCGCTGGATCTTTCCCCGGAACATTTCTTTGTCGAATTTCATGAGACCGGCCGTGCCGCCTGTTTCTGGATTGACGTGCATGAAGACAGGAATGCCACGGTGCTGTCCGCGCAGGAGCGGATGGAAACGCTGGTGACGCAGGCACTCATTCCGGTGGTGAATGCGCTGGAGGAGACCGGAGAGATTAATGGCAAGCTTATCTGGAGTAATACCGGGTATTTGATTCACTGGTATCTGACGGAGATGAAAGCGGTGCTGGGTGATGAGACCGTCGATGCTCTGCGCCAGTCCTGCTTCTTTGCCAAACAGCTCTCAAATGGTCAGGATAACCCGCTGTTCCGCACCGTTGTGCCGCGCGACGGGCTGCTGGTGCGTCGCACCTGCTGTCAGCGCTATCGCCTGCCAGATGTGCAGCAGTGTGGGGATTGCACGCTGAAATAACTGGAGTCCCCTCTCCCACAGGGAGAGGGGGCAAACACTAAAAACGGCAACTTGCGTTGCCGTTTTGCTTTTACCTAGGCCACCTGCTGACTATCCTCTTCCGCACGCTGTGCTTCTTCAGCTTCCTGCTCCAGAAGCTGCTTCTCGTACACTTTGAAGAACGGGTAGTAGATGATAGCTGAGACCAGCGCCAGCAGAATCACCAGCACCGCCGCACGGAAGTCCCAGCCCAGCGCCCACGCAGCCCCAACCGGAGCCGGAGCGGTCCACGGCACCACTGAAATCACGCGTCCAATCAGATCCAGCTTCATGGCAGCCCATGCGAGCACGGCGTTGACCATCGGTGCCAGCAGGAACGGAATGAAGAACACCGGGTTCATGACGATCGGCGTACCGAAGATCACCGGTTCGTTAATGTTGAAGAAGCTTGGCACCACGCTCAAACGGCCAATGGAGCGCAGGTGCGCGGAACGGCTGCGCAGATAGCAGATCACCAGCCCCATCGTGGCGCCAGAGCCACCGATGACGATGAAGAAGGTCCAGAACGCTTCCATAAATATATGCGGCAGCGGCGCGCCCTGCGCCAGTGCAGTCTGGTTCATCCCCAGGTTGGTCAGCCAGAACATCTGCAGCATGCCTGAGACAATCGCCGCGCCGTGGATCCCGGCAAACCACAGCAGGTGGCCGATCAGCACCGCCAGCAGGATAGCAGGCAGAGAATCAGCCGCAGAGACCAGCGGTTTGAAGATGGACATGATCGCCTGAGGGATCAGCATGTCGAACTGGGACTGAATAAACAGGCTCAGCGGATAGAGCGTCAGCACCACGACCAGCACCGGAATCAGCAGATCAAAGGAGTTTTTGATCATCGGTGGAACCTGGTCCGGGAGACGAATACCAATGTTATGCGCCTTCAGGAAACGCATCATTTCCACGCAGTAGACCGCCACCAGAATCGCGGTAAAGATCCCCGTTCCGCCCAGGCTATCAACCGGCATCGCCCTTTTAGTTTTCGGTGCAGCCACCAGCAAAAACGCCATCAGCGACAGCATCGCGCACATGAACGGGTCGAGCTGATGCGACTTAACGTAATGCTTGCCCAGGTTGTAGGCAATCGCCGCACAGATGTAAATCGACATGATGCCCATGGTCATATCGAAAGGTGTGAGGATCTGACCTTCAAACTGTTTCGCCATATCCAGCCACGCGCGGGCAAAGCCCCAGGTGGTGTCCGGCGAGAAAGGCGGATAAGCAAACACAAGCAAGAATGATCCGACAATCATAAATGGCATCGCGGAAATAAATCCGTCGCGAATTGCCATCACGTGACGCTGGGATGAGATGCGCCCGGCGACGGGACTGACATAGTTTTCAACGAATCGGAAAATAAGATTAAACGCAGCATGGTTGGCAGACATTGTGGCTCTCCTGTCAGACGTTCAGTTTGGACGCAAACGCGCCACACGGTGTTCCACATATCAGTGTCACCACCTTGCCAGTTCGTTTACCAGCGGTACAGCTCGGACTGATTGGTTTCATAATCGACTCTTATTATGGGATACAGGGGAAGTTACATCGTCAGTATTAATCTCTCCCGTGCACTCTGCAACCGGTTACTGTAACCGGTTTCCGTGAATGTGAAGGCGATCCAGAAATCGGGTGAACAGGATATTTGTTACCTAAGAGATATTTACAGAGCATAATTTCTTATGACAGATTACGCAGGATATTTGTCAGGAGATAACAATGAGTTTGCAGTCTGTACGACAATTTTTTGCTGACAATGCCCCGGATATTGATGTCATCGAGCTTAGCCAAAGCACCGCAACGGTTGCGCTGGCCGCGGCCGCTCATCACGTCGAGCCGGGACAGATAGCGAAAACCTTATCACTGAAGGTCAAAAATGAAGTGGTACTGGTTGTCGCCAAAGGCGATGCACGCCTGGACAACAAAAAACTGAAAAGCGTGTTTGGCGCGAAAGCGCGGATGTTATGCAGTGATGAAGTGGTGACACTCACCGGACACCCTGTCGGCGGAGTCTGCCCCTTTGGCCTGGAGAATCCTCTGGCCGTTTACTGCGACATATCACTAAAACAATATGAGGAAGTGCTGCCTGCCGCGGGCTCCATCCACAGCGCCGTACGCATCGCGCCAGAGAGAATGGCAGAGCTGACGTCGGCGAAATGGGTAGATGTCTGCATTTGATCGTTGCGCCAGATCCCTCTGGCGCAGATACAGGCTATGACGCAGCCCGTAGCTGCGGCTCGCGCATCGGCAGATGCCCCAGAATGTCCGCCGCATCCAGAAGACCGACGTCAGAATTCACCCCAAGTTTGATCATCGCATTATATTTGTGAGCGCGAACGGTTTTGATATTACGCGCAAGCTGCTCCGCGATTTCAGGTATCGAAAAGCCCGCCGCCAGATACCGCAAAATGGCCCGCTCTGTTGGGCTGAGCATTCTGCAATGGCTCCCGTGCCAGTGGACGAACTCGTTGTTATTGACACTACCCGTTTCACTGAGCAGGGTGGCAAGCTGATTTTGCAGCTCCGCCAGCGATGCCGATTTACTGATAATCCCGTGCAGACGAGAAGGCGACAGCTGACCAATCAGCCTTGCCTCAGCGTCGTCTGCCGCCAGGATAATACGCTGTATCTCACTGTGTGAATAAGCCAGTTCACGCAGAGAAATCAGACAGTTTCTTCGTTCTTCTCGCGCATCTGAGAGCGAATAGATCACTGAGAAAAAAGGGGTTTGTGAAAAAGCCGTTTTAAAACTAGCGAAATCTTTAAACAGATGAAGTTGATATTGGCTTAATGGCGCGAGGGCAAAAAGGTGTTCAAGCCCTGCGGCGCTCATTGAGCATTGGTCTACGACAGCAATATCTCTTCCTGAGGCATTTGTTTCCATTCCTTTTGCTCTCCATAGGCTGAGATTAAATTCAGCTCTCTCATTCCCTGCGTGCTGTTGATCCAGGCGTACATTTCCGCATTACCGTGCAGTGATAACCGACGCATTGCGCTATTCTTTTGAGCACTGACGGTTTTATTGCTTTTTTTCAATAACGTCGCGATTTGGTTAATTCCCCAGCCTTTACCCAGAAGACGTAACACTTTACGCTCCGAGAGAGTCAGCATTATCGAGGCTTTATACTCTTCGCCACCGTTTCGCGGGTCAGGTGATAACAATGCCTGGCTTATCCGGTCTGAATATTCACTGCCCGCCCGGATGGCATTGACGACGCCTTCAATCGGCTCCATATCGGAAAGGAGAGTGCTTTCAGGGCGCACCAGGAACTCAACGGCAAGGGGGTACAGGGCGCGCGAGACCAAAAATATCCAGTGGATATCCCGATATTGGCTCAATAATAAATAATAGTGTTCAAGTGCGCCGCGTGGGTCGACGTAATCCCCTGAAATATCCGCAACCACCACAGAGGCGCGATTTAGCTGCTGTAATGTCAGCTCATCCTGAGAGCGGCTAGAGACCACATCATATTCAGGAAAATGATTAGTCATCACGCCAACGAGACCGGTTTGCATTACCGGAATTTTACTTATAACGATCCCAAACTTTCCTTTTACAGGTGACATAGACCCTCCGAATCCATTCTTGATTTAATTTTATGGCATTTAATACGAATACATAGCGCTAAAGCAGGTGTCATCCCGACGCTGAATTAATTAGTACAGGTTATATTAACAGGAACAATTATAATCCAGAAAACACTAAAGCAGCGAATAATATAGTACAAAAAACAGCATAACATAATACTCAATGCGTAAAATATTAATGAGAATAAACTAAATTAATAAATTATATATTTAATAGATTGGCATTCATAAAATAAATAAAAACGCCGTGGGATCCCCTCGCCCCAACTGATTGCACAAATGTTGATCTGACCCAGAGCCAGACGGGCCGCGGTTTGTGCTAAAAGTAAACATTCAGGGGCAATCTGGCAGTTCTCATTTTCAGGGCAACAAATGCAGGCAGATCAGTCGTCACAACGCGCCGCCACGCGACTATGCATCCAGTGCGGCCTTTTTTTATTGCAACACGGTGCGGAAAGCGCCCTCGTTGAAGAGCTGTCCACACGTCTGGGCCTGGCGCTGGGGATGGACAGCGTCGAGAGTTCGATCTCCTCAAACGCTATCGTGCTGACCACCATTAAAGATGGGCAGTGCCTGACGTCCACCCGTAAAAATCAGGATCGCGGCATCAATATGCACGTGGTGACGGAAGTGCAGCACATCGTGATCATGGCCGAACATAAGCTTCTGGACCAGGCCTCCGTGGAGAAACGATTTAACCAAATCAAGCCGCTGCGCTATCCGCGCTGGCTGGTAGTGGTCATGGTCGGGCTCTCCTGCGCCTGTTTTTGCAAACTAAATAACGGCGGATGGGACGGTGCCGTGGTGACCTTTTTCGCCAGCGCCGTCGCCATGTATGTGCGCCAGTTGCTGACGCAGCGCCACATGCATCCGCAGATCAATTTTTGCATCGCCGCGTTTGTCGCCACGACGGTTTCCGGCCTACTGCTACGCCTGCCCGTTTTCGTCAACACACCGACCATCGCCATGGCGGCCAGCGTCCTGCTGCTGGTCCCCGGCTTCCCGCTGATAAACGCCGTTGCCGACATGTTCAAAGGGCACATCAACACAGGCCTGGCGCGCTGGGCGATTGCCAGTTTACTCACCCTCGCCACCTGTATCGGCGTGGTGATGGCGATGACACTCTGGGGGCTGCGCGGATGGGCATAATCGAGTTTTTACTGGCACTGGCGCAAGACATGGCGCTGGCCGCCATTCCCGCCGTCGGTTTTGCGATGGTCTTCAACGTGCCGCATCGCGCCCTGCCCTGGTGTGCGCTGCTCGGCGCGATCGGCCACGGCTCACGGATGGTGATGATGACCGCCGGGTTTAACATCGAGTGGTCAACATTCATGGCGTCAATGCTCGTCGGCAGTATCGGCATTCAGTGGTCGCGCTGGTATCTGGCCCATCCGAAAGTCTTTACCGTGGCGGCGGTGATCCCGATGTTCCCCGGAATCTCCGCCTATACGGCGATGATCTCGGCGGTGAAGATCAGCCACTTCGGCTACAGCGAACCGCAGATGATCCTGCTGTTAAGCAATTTCCTCAAAGCCTCGTCCATCGTCGGCGCGCTCTCCATCGGCCTGTCGATCCCCGGTTTGTGGCTCTACAGAAAGCGTCCGCGCGTTTGAATTTGTGTTATCCCGCTGCCATGGCGATAATCCCTGCATTCTGTTTGGCGATGTAAGGAGTGGCAGTGGCTAACCCTGGCAGCGAATTCCCCGACCACCATGATGATTCCAGCCTGAAGGACAAAATTTTTCAGAGCGCGATTACCCTGTTTGCCGAATACGGTCTGAACGGCGCGCGCATGGAGCAGATTGCCGAGAAAGCTGGCACCACCAAACGCATGGTGGTTTATCACTATAAAAACAAAGAGAACCTCTATCTCCAGACGCTGGAGTACGTCTACACCCAGATCCGCGCCAGCGAAAAGCAGCTTAGCCTGTCAGGGCTTCCGCCCGTCGAAGCGCTGGTCCATCTGGTGGAAGCGACCTTCGACTATCACGCCGATCACCCGGATTACATTCGCATCATCTGCATGGAGAACATGCAGCGCGGCCGCTTTATGCAGCAATCCAGCTACCTGCGTCAGGTTAACCGCAGCGCGCTCGAACTGCTGGAAGCGATTCTGCAGCGCGGTAAAGAGAAGCAGCTGTTTAACCAGACCGTTGATGCGCGCGATCTGCACCGCCTGATCAGCAGCTTCAGTTTTCATTACGTCGCCAACAGCTACACTTTCACCCTGCTGTTTGAAGACGGTGCCGATGAGCAAGCCCAGCGCCAGCACTATCGCAAAATGGCGGTGCAGGTGGCCCTTCGCTACACCTGTCCTTAAAATCGCTTGCAATTAAATCGCGCACTACCTATATTCACTTCATGAACGCGAATACGAACGACACCACCGCTGCGCTGATGCTGGATAACCAGCTCTGTTTTGCCCTCTACTCGGCAAACCTGGCGCTCAATAAGCTGTACCGGCAACTGCTGGCACCGCTTAACCTGACCTACCCGCAGTATCTGGTGATGCTGATTTTGTGGGAGCAGGATGACATCACGGTGTCGGAGATTGGCGAGCGTCTGTTCCTGGATTCCGCCACGCTCACCCCGCTGCTGAAACGCATGGAAAGTGCCGGTTTGCTTGTCCGTCAGCGCTCGCGCCAGGATGAGCGCCAGGTCGCTGTCACGCTGACAGACGACGGTCGCGCGCTCCAGCAGCAGGCAAAAAATATCCCTGAGGCCGTCGGCTGTGCCGCGCAGTGCGATGCGGATTCCATGCTCGCGCTCAAGCAGCAGCTCGAGCAACTGCGTCAGCAGCTCCATCGCGCCTGAGGCTATAGTTAATTAGATTCTGTTTACCCATATATATCGTGCACTATTTAATAGCACGCATAACCGTAAGATGAGGAACCTGCCATGTCTTTAGAAAAAGTTGTTTATACCGCCAAAGCCAAAGCCACCGGAGGCCGTGATGGCCGTGCGACCTCTTCCGATGGCGTCCTGGACGTCAAACTGGGCGTACCGAAAGAGATGGGCGGCATGGGCGGCGACGTCACTAACCCAGAGCAGCTGTTCGCAGCGGGTTACTCTGCCTGCTTCCTGGGCGCGATGAAGTTTGTCTCTGCCCGTGACAAAATCGCCCTGCCAAAAGACGCGTTTATCGAAGGCGAAGTGGGTATCGGTCCATTGCCGACCGGTTTTGGCATCGAAGCCAAACTGAACATCCACGTGCCAGGCATGGACGAAGCGGAAGCCAAAAAACTGGTCGACGCGGCGCACATCGTTTGCCCGTACTCCAACGCCACCCGCGGCAATATTGATGTGACCCTCAACATCATCGCGTAATTATTGCCGGATGGCGCTGCGCTTATCAGGCCTGCTCAGGTAGCCCCGGTAAGCGCAGCGCCACCGGGGAAATCCCCCTCCGTCCCCCCTTCTCTCTGTGCTACTATGACCCCATATCACGACGTCGTATTCCAGTAGAGAAAGTTGTTATGTCATCCAGACTCCTGACCACCAGCGTCGCCGGTATCGATGCCTTTGTGCGCGATCCTCGTGGCGTCTTAGCCAAAGCCGATGGCGGCACCCTTGCCGTGTTTGCCGACAACGCGCCTGCGTTTTACGCGATCACGCCTGAACGCCTGGCCCAGCTTCTGGATATTGAGGCGCGTCTGTCGCGCCCGGCCAGCGACGTCACCTTAGACACCCAATTCTTTGAAGAGCCGACCAGCGCGCCGGTTGCCGTCCCGATGGGCAAATTTGCGATGTACGCTGGCTGGCAGCCGGACGCGGATTTCCAGCGTCAGGCCGCCCTGTGGGGCATCGCCCTGACGCAGCCCGCGACGCCGGAAGAGCTGGCGGCGTTTATCGCTTACTGGCAGGCCGAAGGCAAAGTATTCCATCATGTGCAGTGGCAGCAAAAACTCGCCCGCAGCATGCAGATCAACCGCGCCAGCAACGGCGGCCAGCCTAAGCGGGATATCAACACGATTTCCGAACCCGATAATCAGATCCCACCAGGATTCAGAGGATGATATGAAAAACGTCGGCGACCTGATGAAACGTCTGCAAAAAATGATGCCTGCCAACGTGAAGCCCGCCTTCACCTCGGGCGAGGAGCTGCTGGCCTGGCAAAAAGAGCAGGGAAAAATGCGCTCCGAAGCCCTGACGCGCGAAAACCGCGCCATGAAAATGCAGCGCACTTTTAACCGCTCGGGCATTCGTCCGCTGCACCAGAACTGCTCCTTCGATAATTATCGCGTCGAAAACGACGGCCAGATGATGGCCCTCGCCAAAGCGCGCCAGTATGTCGAAGAGTTTGACGGCAGCATCGCCAGCTTTATCTTCAGCGGCAAACCGGGCACCGGCAAAAACCACCTCGCAGCGGCGATCTGCAACGAACTGCTGCTGCGCGGGAAATCGGTATTAATCATTACCGTCGCGGACATCATGTCGGCGATGAAAGATACTTTCAGCAATCGCGAAACCACGGAAGAGCAGCTGCTGAACGATCTGAGCCATGTCGATCTGCTGGTGATCGACGAAATCGGCGTCCAGACCGAATCCCGCTACGAAAAAGTGATCATCAACCAGATCGTTGACCGTCGCTCCTCGTCGAAGCGCCCGACCGGTATGCTCACCAACCATAAAGCAGAAGATATGACCAGGCTGCTGGGCGAGCGCGTGATGGACCGTATGCGCCTCGGCAACAGCCTGTGGGTGAACTTCACCTGGGACAGCTACCGCGATCGCGTCACCGGCAAAGAGTATTAGGATATTTCCAGGAATGGCGCGCCTTGCGCGGGTATATACTGAAGCCACTTCCAGCCCAAAACGGGCCACTTTTGAGTTCATTTTATGAAAAAGCATATTCTTCTCAGCACAGCATTCAGCGTCGTTCTGCTCACCGGTGCCGCCCACGCGGCGTCATGGCAAGACTCTTTGTCCAGCGCAGCCAACGAGCTGAGCAAAAGCAGCGGTAGTTCCCAGAACGGCGGTCTGTCCGCATCGTCTCTCACCAGCCTGTTAGGCGGCAGCAATCAGAGCCTGAGCGCGGGCACCATGAACAACGCGGCGGGTATTCTGGGCTATTGCGCGAAACAGAAGCTGGCCTCGGTCACTGACACCCAGAACATCAAAAACCAAGTTCTCGATAAGCTGGGCCTGGATACGCAAGAGCAGAAACAAGACACCAACTACATGGACGGGATCCAGGGCCTGCTGAATGCCAAAGACGGCCAGCAGCTGAACCTGAGCACCCTCGGCGACTCCGCGCTGGCGAAGCAGGTGAAAACCAAAGCCTGCGATCTGGTGCTGAAACAAGGCGTTAATTTCCTCTCCTGATCCATCCCTTTTTCTGCCACAACAGGCCGCGTTTGTTAGGTTAATCTGGCAACGCGGCGTCAGACTCGTTTTTTGCTCATCTTCTTACGTCTCAGCACCCGTATAACGCGATGCGACGGCGATCAAAATTTCTACTTTCTAAACCAAATCCTAACAACAGCACATTTTAGTGACACTAGAATTGCAGCTATGTGACTTCGCCATTAAATTGTATTAACCAAAAAATAATCAGTTAGCCAGCTAAGTGACTGGCGCTATTGAGGATAAGCTGTTGTCAGAGTTTATTTCCCTTGCCCTGTTCCTGGCTTCCATTGGCATCTATGCCTGGAAAGCGGGTCGCAACACCTGGTGGTTTATTGCCACGTTACTGGTGTTGGGGATTTTTATTGTTTTGAACATTACCCTGTACGCCAGCGATTACTTTACCGGTGACGGTATCAACGACGCCGTGCTCTATACGCTCACCAACAGCCTGACGGGCGCAGGAGTTAGTAAGTACATACTTCCTGGTACCGGACTGGTGCTGGCGCTGGTTGCGGTGTTTGGCACCCTCGGCTGGGTGTTGCGCCGTCGCCGTCATCTTCCGCATCATATGGGTTACAGCCTGCTGGCTCTGGTGCTGGCGCTCGGCTCCGTTGATGCCAGCCCAGCGTTCCATCAGATCACCGAGCTGGTGAAATCCCAGTCCCGCGACGGCGATCCAGATTTCACGGCATATTACAAAGAACCGTCGAAAACCATCGTTAACCCGAAACTGAACCTGGTTTATATCTACGGCGAAAGTCTGGAGCGCACCTATTTCGATAACGATGCCTTCCCGAATCTGACGCCGGATCTCGGCCCGCTGAAAGACGAAGGGCTGGATTTCAGCCACACGTCGCAGCTGCCGGGCACCGATTACACCATCGCCGGGATGGTCGCCTCCCAGTGCGGCATCCCGCTGTTCGCGCCGTTCGAGGGTAACGCCTCGGCGTCGATGTCGAGCTTCTTCCCGCAGAATATCTGCCTCGGCGACATCCTGAAAAACTCCGGCTACGAAAACTACTTTATGCAGGGGGCCAACCTGCGTTTTGCCGGGAAAGACGTGTTCCTGAAATCCCACGGCTTCGACCATCTCTATGGCGCAGAAGAGCTGAAAACCACGGTTCCGGACCCGTCCTACCGCAATGACTGGGGCTTTTACGACGACACGGTGCTGGACGAAACCTGGAAGAAATTCGAGGAGCTGTCCAAATCCGGCAAACGCTTCTCGCTCTTCGCCTTAACCGTCGATACGCATCACCCGGACGGCTTTATCTCGCGCACCTGCGAGCGCAAAAAGTATGACATCAACGGCAAGACCAATCAGTCGTTCAGCGCCGTGACCTGTAGCCAGGAACATATCGCCGCGTTTATCAATAAAATCAAAGCCTCGCCGTATTTCAAAAACACGGTGATCGTGGTTTCTTCCGACCATCTGGCGATGAAAAACACCGCCTGGGACGAGCTGAACAAACAGGATCGCAGCAACCTGTTCTTCGTGATGCGCGGCGACCAGCCTCAGCAGGAGGTCATCGCCACCAAACGCAACACCATGGATAACGGCGCGACGGTGCTGGATATTCTGGGCGGCGATAACTTCATCGGGCTGGGACGCAGCACGCTCTCCGGCCAGTCCCTCTCCGAAGTGTTCCTCAACATGAAAGAGAAGATTCTGGCGTGGAAACCGGACGTGATCCGCCTGTGGAACTTCCCGAAAGAGATGAAAGATTTCACCATCGACCAGCAGAAAAACATGATTGCCTTCTCGGGCAGCCATTTCCGCCTGCCGCTGCTCCTGCGCGTATCGGATAACCGCGTCGAACCGCTGCCGGAGAGTGAATACTCCGCGCCGCTGCGCTTCCAGCTGGCCGACTTCGCCCCGCGCGATAACTTCGTCTGGGTTGACCGCTGCTACAAGATGGGCCAGCTGTGGTCTCAGCCGCTGTCGCTTTCCACAGACTGGTGCGTCTCCCAGGGTCAGCTCGGCGGCGAACAAACCGTCCAGCGCGTCGATAAAGATCAGTGGAAAGGCAAAACCGCGTTCAAGGATACGGTGATCAATACCGACCGCTATCAGCGCAACGTGGATCTGCTGAAAGTGGTGGATAACGATATTCGCTACAAGGCGGACAGCTTCGTGTTTAACGTGGCGGGTGCGCCGGAAGAGGTGAAGCAGTTTAGCGGTATTTCACGCCCGGAATCCTGGGGACGCTGGTCTAACGCGCAGCTTGGCGACGAGGTGAAAATCGAATACGCCCAGCCGCTGCCGGAGAAGTTCGATCTGGTGATCACCGCCAAAGCCTTTGGCCCGAACGCCAACAAACCGATCCCGGTGCGCATCGGCGACAAAGAGCAGACCATCACCCTCGGCAACGATGTTACGACTACGACGCTGCATTTCGAGAACCCGTCGCGCAGCAATACGGTCGTGATTGTGCCGCCAGACCCGCAGTCGACGAACGAGGGCAATATTCTCGGGCATTCACCGCGCAAGCTGGGGATTGGGATGGTTGAAATGAAGGTGGTTCAGACCGGCGTATAAACTTGTAGGCCGGGTAAGGCGAAGCCGCCACCCGGCAACAAACGATTGTGCGGCCTAAAAACGCCCGGTGGCGCTGCGCTTACCGGGCCTACAAAGGACCACGCATTTCCGCCACCCGGCAACATAACAGACGACTCAAGCGCCCTTCCTGAACAGGGCGCTTTTTTTACATCAGAAGGTTTCCCAGTTCTCACTGGACGCGGTCGTCGCGGCAGCGGCTTTACGCCCCTTCGCCGTCACCACCGGCGTTTTCAACCCGCCGTTATCGCGTGATTTCTGCTGCTCCTGCTGAATGCGGAACACCGCCACCGCCTGCGTCAGACGGCTCGCCTGCTCTTCCAGCGCGGCGGCTGCCGCAGCGGACTCTTCCACCAGCGAGGCGTTCTGCTGCGTCACGCGGTCCATCTCTGCAACCGCCAGACCCACCTGGTCGATACCGCGGCTCTGCTCATCAGACGCAGAGGCGATTTCGCCCATAATGTCGGTCACGCGGGTCACCGCATTCACGATTTCGCCCATGGTTTCGCCAGCGCTTTCGACCAGGGTTGACCCCAGCTCGACGCGGCCCACGGAGTCTTCGATCAGGCTCTTGATTTCGCGTGCCGCCTGGGCGCTACGCTGCGCCAGGTTACGCACTTCACCTGCCACCACCGCAAAACCACGGCCCTGCTCGCCCGCGCGTGCTGCTTCGACGGCGGCGTTCAGCGCCAGGATGTTAGTCTGGAAGGCAATCCCGTCGATCACGCTGATGATGTCAGCGATTTTCTGCGAACTGCCCGCGATGTCACGCATGGTTTGCACCACGTTATCCACCACTTTCCCGCCCTTCTGCGCGGTCTCGGACGCGCTCAGCGCCAGATTGCTCGCCTGGCGGGCGTTTTCGGCGTTCTGCTTCACGGTCGCGGTCAGCTCTTCCATGCTGGCAGCCGTCTCTTCCAGAGAAGCCGCCTGCTGCTCGGTACGGGAAGAGAGATCGTTGTTGCCGACAGAGATTTCGCTCGCGCCGCTGTAGATCGCATTCGCGCCGTTACGCACATCGCCAACGGTGCTCACCAGCTCGCTCTGCATGTGACGCAGAGTGTCCGCCAGCTGGCCCATCTCATTGGTGCCTTCGACGTCAATACGCTTCACCAGATCGCCGCTGGCGATATGACGAATGCTGTCGATCAGACGATTCAGCGGGGAGATCAGGGACTGCTTGATACCCAGCCAGACGCCGACGATCACCACCAGCACCGCGATCAGCACGCTGATCAGCACCCAGATCGCCTGAGTGTACGAGCTGTTGCTGTCGTCCACGGCAGTCTGATACAGATGATCGTTCTGCTGCAGGTAATTCACGTACTGCTTCTCAAAACCATCCTGATAGCTCTGGGTCGGCTGATCGAAGAAGTCGTTGATTTTGCCCGCGCCCAGCAGCTGGATAAGCTCGGCCAGCGCACCGTGATAGATATCGTAGTTGCGCTTGATCTCCAGAGCGGCAGCGTCGCTCTGACGCGGATCGCGCGGCAGTGCTTCGTAATCAGCCCAGTTTTTCTCCGCCTGCTTCAGGGAAGCGGACGCAATCTGCATCAGTTCCGCAACGGTGGCGCCGCTGCCGATGTTGCTCTGATCCATCATGTAACGGATACCCGCGCGGTTCAGGGTATTACGGGTTTGCAGCAACGCGACCCAGCTGCCGTTAAGCGTGGATTGTTGCTGGCGAATAGTTTGTAGGACAGTGAAGTTTTCTTTGTCATGCTTCAGGGCATTGAAGAAAAGTCCACCGGATGTCAGTTGTAACAGGCCGAAAATAGCCAAAACCAGCAACAAGCTGGTGACAATCTTGATACGATTTAACATGTTTTCTCTTTCCATCAGACAGATAACAGAATTTTCGGCCTGGTTAGAGAAAACTTTACGAAAATCGTGTTGATGATTTGAACATTTACGGAGGATTTCGCAAAAAACTATTAATGTTTATCCTAAATCGCGCCGTTATATATTCCATAAGATAAATTTTATCTCTGTTCCACTGACATATTCTGTCAGTGAGATCCTTATTCTGCAGAGATTTTCACCGCACTAAACGGGAATATAATATGACAACTCCAGCCCGCAGCCGCTCGGCTGAACGACTCGTCGATATTCTTATGGAGCTGCATTTAAACGGTGTGGTTAACCGTCGCGACTTGATGCATAAATTTAAAATTACCGAACGCACGGTATATCGCGATCTCAATGCTCTCGCCCCCATTGTTCAGCACACGGGAAATGGCCTGTATCGTCTGATTCACGCCCAGCAAAACGCCAGCGGCCAGGGGCTGCACAACGCCGTCGCTAACCTATTGAATGCGGATAACTATTTTCCTGACCGCGGCACCGCCTTCTGGCAGAGTCTGGAGGCGCGCGTCGAAGAGAACCATATTCTGATCCTCAGCAACGACGCCGAACACACGGTTCAGAATGATATTCGTCGCCATCTGACGGCGATTGAGAAATCGATAAAAGAGCGGCACGTCTGCCAGATGGTTTATAAAGACAAAACGCGCCTGATTAATCCGTACAAATTAATTAACAAAAAAAATATATGGTATTTACAAGCTACGGAAAATGGCAGGCTGAAATCGTTTTCATTAAGTCAGATAAACTGGCTGGATATTCAAAAAGAGACCTTCACGCCGGATGCCGATACGGCAGAATTACTTGAGAAGAATCTCGACCCCTGGGTGAGCGAAGATACTTTCGAAGTGAAAATATTTACCAACAATATTATTTCGCACTACTTCACCCGCCGGGACCTGCTCCCGGACCAGGAGGTAATTGCGGAAAGCGACGACGGTGTGACGATCCGCTGCCAGGCGGCGCACGAGAATCAGATCCTGCCGCTGATCTTCTACTGGCTGCCGAACATTCAGGTGCTGGAGCCACAGTGGCTGCGGGACAAACTCTTTGAGACCCTCGAAGGCTACATGACCACCGCGCCTGCCGAGGTGCTCGAATAATCAGTGTGATCTCAATCACATAAACCAGCCCGCTGGCGGCGAGCCTGAACCACTCGCCCCAGCCTTTGACCGCTTACCCACAGCAATCAACCACTCACCCATTTACCGTCCTTTACACGCGCGACGATCTGGCAAGATCGCCACAGCATTAATCAATACCTCCTCAAAATGAACTCAGGCCCTTTTTCCAGTTAAAAAAACCAGGTCTAACTATGGATACGAAAAAACTACTTAAGCACGTACCCTGGGCGCTCCTCGGGATCCTCGGTGCTTTCTGTCTGGCGGTTGTCGCATTACGCCGGGGCGAACACGTCAGCGCCCTGTGGATCGTGGTCGCGTCGGTTTCCGTCTATCTGGTAGCGTACCGCTACTACAGTCTTTACATCGCGCAGAAGGTCATGAAACTCGACCCGACGCGTTCCACTCCGGCGGTCATTAACAATGACGGCCTGAACTACGTGCCTACCAACCGCTACGTGCTGTTTGGTCACCACTTTGCCGCGATCGCCGGTGCTGGTCCGCTGGTTGGGCCGGTGCTTGCCGCGCAGATGGGCTATCTGCCTGGCACCCTGTGGCTGCTCGCGGGCGTGGTGCTGGCGGGTGCGGTGCAGGACTTCATGGTGCTGTTCATCTCGACCCGCCGTAACGGTGCTTCTCTGGGTGAGATGATCAAAGAAGAGATGGGCCGCGTGCCGGGCACCATTGCCCTGTTCGGCTGCTTCCTGATCATGATCATCATCCTTGCTGTGCTGGCGCTGATCGTGGTGAAAGCCCTGGCCGAAAGCCCGTGGGGTGTGTTCACCGTCTGCTCGACCGTACCGATTGCGCTGTTCATGGGTATCTACATGCGCTTTATCCGTCCGGGCCGCGTCGGTGAAGTGTCGGTGATTGGTATCGTGCTGTTGGTCGCTTCCATCTACTTCGGCGGCATCATTGCGCACGACCCGTACTGGGGCCCGGCGCTGACCTTTAAAGACACCACCATTACCTTCGCCCTGATTGGCTACGCGTTTATCTCTGCGCTGCTGCCAGTGTGGCTGATTCTGGCCCCGCGTGACTACCTGGCGACGTTCCTGAAAATCGGTGTGATTGTCGGTCTGGCGATCGGTATCGTGATCATCAACCCGGAACTGAAAATGCCAGCCGTGACCCAGTACATTGACGGTACCGGTCCACTGTGGAAAGGCGCGCTGTTCCCGTTCCTGTTTATCACCATCGCCTGTGGCGCCGTCTCTGGCTTCCACGCCCTGATCGCCTCCGGCACCACGCCGAAGCTGATGGCGAACGAAACCGACGCCCGCTTTATCGGTTACGGCGCAATGCTGATGGAATCCTTCGTGGCGATCATGGCCCTGGTGGCCGCGTCCATCATCGAGCCAGGTCTGTACTTCGCGATGAACACCCCGCCGGCGGGCCTTGGCATCACCATGCCAAACCTGCATGAGATGGGTGGCGACAACGCGGCGCTGATCATGGCCCAGCTGAAAGACGCCAGCGCTCATGCGGCGGCGACCGTCAGCTCCTGGGGCTTCGTGATCTCGCCTGAGCAGATCATGCAGACCGCGAAAGACATCGGCGAGCCGTCGATTCTGAACCGTGCGGGTGGCGCACCAACCCTGGCCGTCGGTATCGCACACGTGTTCCACAAAGTGCTGCCGTGGGCGGACATGGGCTTCTGGTACCACTTCGGTATTCTGTTCGAAGCGCTGTTCATCCTGACCGCGCTGGACGCCGGTACCCGTGCAGGCCGCTTCATGCTGCAAGATTTGCTCGGTAACTTCGTGCCGTTCCTGAAGAAAACCGACTCTCTGGTGGCGGGCGTGCTGGGCACCGCAGGCTGTGTCGGTCTGTGGGGCTACCTGCTGTATCAGGGCGTCGTCGACCCACTCGGCGGCGTGAAGAGCCTGTGGCCGCTGTTCGGTATCTCTAACCAGATGCTCGCAGCCGTCGCGCTGGTGCTCGGTACCGTGGTGCTGGTGAAGATGAAACGCACCAAATACATCTGGGTGACGGTGGTTCCTGCGCTGTGGCTGCTGCTGTGCACCACCTGGGCGCTGGGCCTGAAACTGTTCAGCACCAACCCGCAGCTGGAAGGCTTCCTGTTTATGGCTAACCAGTACAAGGCGAAAATCGCCGCGGGCGGCGGCGACCTGACCGCACAGCAGATTGCCAACATGAACCATATCGTGGTGAACAACTACACCAACGCCGGTTTGAGTATTCTGTTCCTGGTCGTGGTCTACAGCATCATCTTCTACGGCATCAAAACCTGGATGAATGTGCGTAACGCCGAAGGCCGTACGGATAAAGAAACCCCGTACGTTCCGGTTCCGGAAGGCGGCGTGAAGACCTCTTCGCACCACTAAAACCCTGGCGGGTGGCGCTACGCTTACCCGCCCTACACAGAA
Source organism: Lelliottia sp. EB106-05-01-XG201 (assembly GCF_058791735.1). Lineage (NCBI taxonomy): Bacteria > Pseudomonadati > Pseudomonadota > Gammaproteobacteria > Enterobacterales > Enterobacteriaceae > Lelliottia > Lelliottia sp. EB106-05-01-XG201. The sequence goes on along the minus strand of NZ_JBYTDV010000001.1, from coordinate 701,482 downwards.
CCTGTAGACCCGGATCGCTGCGCGCCACCGGGCTTTTTCTATCTGGATGGCACAATGTTTGGTAACTTAGGCGAAGCAAAAAAATACCTCGGTCAGGCGGCGAAAATGCTGATTGGTATTCCGGACTATGACAACTACGTTGAACATATGCAGACCAACCATCCGGATAAACCGTACATGACCTACAAAGAATTCTTCCGCGAGCGCCAGCAAGCGCGCTACGGCGGCGATGGCAAAAGCGGCGTACGCTGTTGCTAAAGGAGAGAACATGACCCCTATTGCAGTCACCCTGTTAACCGGCTTTCTCGGCGCGGGCAAAACCACCCTGCTGCGCCACATCCTCAACGAACAGCACGGCTTTAAAATCGCCGTCATTGAAAACGAATTCGGCGAAGTCTCCGTCGACGATCAGCTGATTGGCGATCGTGCCACCCAGATCAAAACCCTGACCAACGGCTGCATCTGCTGCACCCGCTCCAGCGAGCTGGAAGATGCCCTGCTGGATCTGCTCGACAGCCGCGATCGCGGCGACATCGAATTTGACCGTCTGGTGATCGAATGCACCGGCATGGCCGACCCCGGTCCGATCATCCAGACCTTTTTCTCCCACGACATTCTCTGCCAGCGCTATCTGCTGGACGGCGTGATTGCCCTGGTCGATGCGGTCCACGCCGACGAGCAAATGAACCAGTTCACCATCGCCCAGTCGCAGATTGGCTACGCGGACCGCATCCTGCTGACCAAAACCGATGTGGCCGGGGACTGCGAAAAACTGCGTGAGCGCCTGACGCGCATCAACGCCCGCGCGCCGATCTACACGGTCATCCACGGTGATATCGATCTCGCGCAGCTGTTCAACACCAACGGCTTTATGCTGGAAGAGAACATCACCTCGAAGCCGCGCTTCCATTTCATCGGCGACAAACAAAACGACGTGACCTCGATCGTCGTCGAGCTGAATTACCCGGTGGATATCAGCGATGTCTCCCGCGTAATGGAAAACCTGCTGCTGTCGTTTGCCGACAAACTGCTGCGCTACAAAGGGATGCTGTGGATTGACGGCGAGCCGAACCGCCTGCTGTTCCAGGGCGTGCAACGCCTGTACAGCGCCGACTGGGACCGTCCGTGGGGCGACGAAACGCCGCACAGCACCATGGTCTTTATCGGGATTCAGCTCCCGGAAGAAGAGATCCGCGCGGCCTTTGCCGAACTGAAACGCTGATCCCCGCACCAAACCGCCCTTTTATCCGGGCGGTTCCTGCAAAACCTGCGTAATAACGATTCGAGAAATGTAATTTTTCGTCATTTTCAGAACTTTTTTGAAATAATGAAAATCCTTATTAATTCACTCCTCATCATTATTTCCGCGATATTCAGGTTTCGTTTAGCTGATAAACAAAACGAAGTCTAAACGTGAAATGATTAATGATTGACGCGAGGGCAAACCAACCTTCTCTCAACAACAGCCGCATCAAAAATTAACAAAACCAGCATAAAACTGCGAGTAACGTCACATTTGCAGTCGTAAACATCGCTTGTTAAGGTGTCCTCAGATTAATTTGATGACGAGGAAATACACCATGAAAAAGATTAACTTCATTCTGCTTTCTGTTCTGACCGTAACTTCTGGCTCCGCTCTGGCAATGGGCGCTTCTATTGAGCAGGGTAAGAACTTCACCAATTTAAATATCGAAATGGGTAAATCCACCTCCGGTGTTTATGCCGAAAGTAACTGGCTGAAAAATACCGACGACGGCACCCAGACCGGTGGTGTTGGCGCAGGTTACAACCTGGAAGTGGGCCCGGCGATGCTGAATGCCGGTGCGAAAGCCATCTACCTCGGCCCGAAAAAAGGCGATAACGGCGTCGCATTCCCGGTCGGCGGCGGTGTGAACGTTGCCCTGACTGACAGCATCAACGTCTTCGGCGAAGGTTACGTGGCCCCTAACGGCCTGAACAACAGCGTGAAAAACTACGTTGAAGCCAACGGCGGCGTAAGCTGGACTCCAGTCAAACCTGTGACGCTGAAAGTCGGCTACCGCCACGTGAGCGTTGACGGCAAAGACGGTCGTCCAAACCACACCCTGATTGACGGCGCATACTTCGGCGGCGGCGTGAGCTTCTAAGGTTATTGATTGCCGGGTGGCGCTACGCTTACCCGGCCTACAATATCCAGATATATCAATGGCTTTGTCGTTGTGTAGGTCGGGTAAGCGCAGCGCCACCCGACAGCAAACGCACTCGGGCCATATCAGCCTCACCTGACATAATGCGGGTCACTTACGGTGACCTGCAAAATCTCCTGCGATTCCTGATTCGCACTCACCTCCTGCGGCGTTAACCACAGCGGCTTCCGGCCAAAGTTTTCGTACATTTTCAGCTGATCGTCATAGTGCTTATCCGGCGTTCCGTCCGGTGCCACAAATCCGCTTTGACCGGGCGCGACCACATCCCAGGCCAGCACCGGGCTTTTACCGGATGTCGGCGAGAAGACAATCATGTCATTTTCCGTCCCCCGGTTCTGATACTCGGCCTGATGACGCGCCTCTTTCGCCGCCGCCTGCGGTACGCCGAAGAAGTTATTCGCGCGGAAGGTCAGCGCCATCGCAGGCGTATTCCAGGTGTTGATATTCGTGCCGTAGCGCGTCGAGAGCGTCTGCCAGGCATCCTGCAAAGCGTCGAGGACCACCGCCTGCTGCGACTGCCCTGCAAACAGATCGACTTCCTGCGGGATCGCCGATTTTTCCCCCTCCAGCGCTTCAAACAGGATCTTGGCCCCAACGCTGATATTCAGCGAGCCGGTCGGCCCGTCCTGCGTCGTTTCATATCCGCTGGCGCTATACCAGGTGTTAAACGGTGCCGGAACAGCAGCCACCACCGTGCGTTTCAGCATGCTGGTCAGCCAGGCGTTCAGAATGGCGGACCCCGGTTGCTGGTACGTTTTCCCGTCCTCACTCATTACGTTTTGCCCGTCCCAGCTCGCCAGTGATCTCACCAGTTGCACCCGAGGATCGCTCTCTGGCAAGCTCGCCGTCGCTTTTTGCAGGGTCGGCAGGAACAGACGCAGATTCAGATCCTGACGGCTGGTTTTCTGGATCAGATCCCAGGCCTGCTCGTGGGTCAGCGTCGGCTGTTTGTCGATGAGCTGCGTGATCTCCGTGACGCGATCCGCCCCGCCCCACAAGAAGGCGAACAGATCCGACGCCGGATAATCTTTCTGCGGCGAGTTGTTCCAGTTGGCGATATACCCCGACTGCGGGTTATAGACTTTCGGATTCAGATCAAACGACAGCAGCCCCTGCCAGTCCCACTTTCCGGTGCCCGGCACCGGCAGACGCGGATCGTGCCCAGGCTGGCGTTTCGGGTACGCGCCACCGTGAACGTAGCCGATGTTGCCGTCGACATCCGCGTAGTACCAGTTGATCGTCAGGGCCTGCTTCGCCGCCTGCGCCGTCCAGCTCGGCCAGTCTTTGGCCTTCATCTGATGCGTCCACGCCAGCAGCGACGCGACCTCCTTCCCATCCCAGGCGCGCGCTTTGGCATAGGCGGTGTGGGTCGCCGGATCGGTTTTGATCACGTTCCCGTGCACAGTTCGCCAGACGGTAAAGGTCTCCGGCTGGCCGTCTTTCACGGCGATCGTCTCCTGCCGACTGAGCATTTTGACCCACTCGCCGTTATGCAGATACTCGCCTGGTTTTTGATCCGAGATTTGCTCCGCAAAGATATCCACATCGTCGCCGAACCCAGCCGTCGCGCCCCATGAGATATGCCCGTTGTGGCCAAACACCAGCCCCGGATAGGCGAACGGCGTGTTGCCGGTGACGTCATAGCCTGCGCCATGCAGCCCGATGCCATAGGTATACGCCGGGGCGTACCAGCCAAACTGCGGGCCGTTGACCATGATGGCTTTCGCGTCCTGCGCCTTTTTCTTGCCAATCACCCACATGTTGCTGGTCGTCGGATACCCGGCCAGGCCGTTGGCACCGCTGCGGGCAAACTGTTCAGCGATCGCTTTCCGATTCTGCCCGGCGGTGAGGGCCAGCAGCGCGCCGTCGTTGCCTTTGGCTGGGCGATCGAACATCGGCGCGGGGAGATCGTAGCGCGGGAGCAGCGCGGCGGTTTGGGTATTTTTGAGATCAAAGCTCAGCGGGTAGTGACTTTCCCCGGCGGCGATCGTAGTCGGTGCCGCCGGATTCACCAGCCATTTCAGCTGGTTAAACACCCCTATCCCTTTCTGCGCGCCATATTTATCTTTCAGCGCCGTCAGCAGCGCCAGGTTGTCGATTTCGCTGGTGCTGTCAGAAAAGCGGTTTGCCATGGTACCGACAAAAACCATCGCCACATCAAAGGGCTGCCAGTGTCCGGGCTTAAAACCAAACTCGGCAAACTGCGCGGGCAGTAGCTTGCCAGGGTCGGCGTTCACTTTATCAATCCAGGCATTCATCCCGTCGGCATAGCCCTGCAGGATCGCTTTGTCATCAGTAGACAGCGCGGCGATCTGCGCGTGAATGGAGGCCGGCCAGTAGTTCTGGCGGATATCTTTATCAAAACTCACAAAGGATTTTCCGAGCACCTCGGACACCGTGCCCTGGGTGCTGCGCCGCGCCATCTCCATCTGGAACAGGCGATCCTGCGCCACCACGTAACCGTAGCCGTAAAAAAGACGATACGTATCGTCGGCGTAAATATGCGGCATGCCGTAGTTATCGCGAACGATCTTGACCTCTGTCGGGGCGGTATTTGCCAGAGCAGCGATGCTCCAGCTCAGCGTCAGGGAAGCCACAACACAGTTCACGATCATACGATTTGTATTTTTCATTGTATCCTCTTGCAGGTGTATGATTCTCGATTTGATACTAGCAAGAGGCTAAACCTTATCCAGAACAGCCAGTTTGTTTCACTGCGAACTGTGAGTCTGGTAACTAATTCATGATACAAATATATCCGTTATGTGACTTAATACGAATCACAATGCTTTGTCGATTGCAAAAAAAAGGGCGGCTCGAAAGCCACCCATTTTACTGCTGATAAATCAGCTTACCGGCGAACCACCACCAGCTTCTGGTTCACAAACTCTTTGATACCGAGATCCGACAGTTCGCGGCCGTAGCCCGAGCGCTTCACACCGCCGAACGGCAGTTCCGCCGCGGTGTCGGTCAGCCAGTTGATGTAGACCATCCCGGTTTCGATCTGCGACGCCATTTTCTTCGCGCGATCAATGTCCTGGCTGAACACCGCCCCGCCGAGGCCGTAGTTCGAGTCGTTCGCCAGGCTCACCGCTTCATCGTCGCTTTTGACAACATAGAACTGCGCCACCGGCCCGAAGAACTCTTCGAAATACGCGGGGTTGTCGCGGGAGATATGGGTCAGGATCGTCGGCTCGAAGAAGTTCCCTTCGCGCTCAACCGGCTTGCCGCCGACATGCACTTTCGCGCCATTTTTCACCGCCTCGTTGACCTGTTTGGTCAGGGTCTCCAGCGCGTCTTTCGACGACAGCGGCCCCAGCGTGGTTTTCTCATCCAGCGGATCGCCGATCTTCACCTCGCGGAACGCCTCGGTGAAAGCGGTCAGGAACTGATCCGCGACTTTCTCATGGACGATAAATCGCTTCGCGGCGGTACAGACCTGCCCGGCGTTGTTGAGTCGGGCATTGACGCCGATCTTGACCGCTTTCTTGAGATCCGCATCGTCGAGGACGATAAACACATCGTTACCGCCCAGCTCGAGGGTCGATTTTTTAATGTGCTTCGCCGCCTGCGCCGCCACGACGCTCCCGGCCTTCTCAGACCCAGTCAGAGCTGCGCCCTGCACGCGCGGGTCGGCAATGATCTTCGCGACCTGATCCGAAGAGATAAAGAGATTGGTCCAGGCCCCGTCCGGCGCACCGGCTTCCCGCACCAGATGGGCGAACGCCTCCGCACAGTGCGGCACGATGCTGGCGTGTTTCGCCACCACCGGGTTCCCCGCCGCCAGGTTCGGTGCCAGGACGCGCATCAGCTGATAGAACGGGAAATTCCACGGCTCAACGGCCATCACCACGCCAATCGGATGGTGCTCCACCCAGGCGTCGCCGAGCTCCGACTTGTACTTCACGGGCGCGAGAAATTGCTTCGCGTTATCCGCGTAATAGCGGGCGATCTGCGCGCAGAGCTTCACCTCCCCGCGGCTTTGCTCGATGAGTTTCCCCATCTCCTGACTGGCGATTTTCGCCAGCTCTTCGCTCCGGCTGTCGATCAGATCCGCCAGCTTGTGCAGCACCGGCAGACGCTGTTCGATAGCCCCTTTCGCCCACTCTGAATGGTAAAGCGCATCCGCCGTTTTCAGCGCCGCCTCGACCTCCGCATCGGTGTGGGATTTGTACTCTTTGATGAGCTTGTTGTTAGCAGGATTCACTGTCTGGTAAGCCATATAGGTCTCCTTAATTACCGCTTAGGGTATTAAGGGTAGTCAAGATGGCTGGGAGCGGGGGTAAAGTTGGGTATATGCGGATGTTTCTTAGGACATACTTTGCAAAAACCGCCCATCCCCCCGGTGGCGCTGCGCTTACCGGGGCTACAATCCGTGCAGCGATAAGCCTTTGTAGGCCGGGCAAACACAGTGCCGCCCGGCAAAATGCCGAGGCTGCAAAACTCAAACCCCATCACACTTCCCTCATGTCATTCCCAACACAAACCACCAGGCGTTATTCCTAACCCCTTGAATATCCGTACACCCACACCCTATCCATTCACTAAAAGCTATCAATACCACCCTTTATCCAATTGGATTACCAATCACTCTCTCCACAAAATGCAGATATACACCACAAGCATTCAGGAGTTCCCATGTCTCATTCCATCATTAACGATACCCCATACGAAGCCGTTGAAATCCTGCGTAAAGCCAAACCCGGCTTTAAACCGCGCATCGCGTTTATCCTCGGCTCTGGCCTTGGCGTGCTGGCGGATAAGCTCGACAACAAAACCGTCATCTCTTACGAAAAACTGCCGGGCTTTCCGGTCAGCACCGTGATTGGGCATGCGGGCGAAGTGTTGATGGGCTCTCTGCACGGCGTGGACCTCATCTGTATGAAGGGGCGCGGGCATTTCTACGAGGGCGTCGGGATGGGCATCATGACCCACGCGGTGCGCACCTTTAAGCTACTCGGCTGCGAATTTATGTTCTGCACCAACGCCGCCGGCTCGCTAAACCCGAACATCCCGGCGGGCAGCCTGGTGGCGCTGAATGATCACATCAACACCATGCCGTCCACGCCGCTGGTTGGGCCGAACGACGACCGTTTTGGCCCGCGCTTCTTTAGCCTCGCCAACGCCTACGACCAGGAGCTGCGTGAAAAACTGCACCACACCGCGGGCGACCTCAACATCAACCTGCACGAAGGCGTGTTCGTCTCCTACCCTGGCCCGAACTTCGAAACGGCAGCGGAAATCCGCATGATGCAGAACATGGGCGGAGACGTGGTCGGCATGTCAGTGGTGCCGGAAGTGATCGTCGCGCGCCACTGCGGCCTGAAAGTGCTGGCGGTCTCGGCCATCACCAACATGGCGGAAGGCCTGAGCGACGTGGAACTCTCCCACGAACAAACCCTGAAATGCGCGGCGATGGTCACCGACGATTTTATTCGCCTGATTAGCCAGTTCGTGAAGAACTGCCGCTAACTTCCCGTCCAGCGGCGGGCCACGCGCCCGCCAGGAGAAATGCAGATGTCAGAAAACTACTCTCGCGGCAGTCTGAATGCGATTTCCTATCTGAGCTATTACTTCGTCGGCGCGCTGGTCTCGACGCTGGGGATTGTCCTCGGCCCGCTGTGCGCCGCGTTCAATAAGGATCCGAGCTTTATCGGCCAGGTGTTTACCCTGATGAACATCGGCATGTTCGTGCCGATCATGCTCGGCGGGATCCTGATGAAAAAATGGGGTCTGCAAAAGCCGCTGGTGATCGCCGCCGCGCTGACGATCCTCATCAGCGCCCTGCTGTTCGCCACCCCGACGCTCACCATGTTCAGCGTGGCGGTCGCCATCATCGGCGCCTGCGGCGGGATTTTTATGACCATCGGCAGCTACCTGGTAGTGCGCATTAATCCGGACGAAAAGAGCCGCTCATCGAGCCTGATTTTCACCGATTTCTTCTTCAGCCTGGCGGGCGCCACCCTCTCCTTCCTGCTGGCGTGGCTGTTCAAAATGGGCGCGAGCTGGATTGCCATGTACGGCATCATGGGCGGGCTGGGCGTGCTGATGCTGATCCTCACCCTGCGCAGCCGTTACCCATCCACCGTGGCGGCAGAGCCTGAACATCAGGAAGCTTCCAGCAATGAGCCCTGGGGTCGTTCCGTGTGGCTGCTGTGCGGCGCGCTGTTCCTGTTCCTGCTGGCGGAGCCGATCTTCACCATGTGGACGCCGGGCTATCTGCAGTGGCGTTTCCAGATGCTGCCAGAACAGGCGGCGCTGTACACCACCGTCTACTGGGTGGCGAAGGCGACCGGGCTGTTCCTCAACCAGTTCACCGTTAAGTGGATGAAACTGCGCACCTTCCTGCTGATCTGCACCGCCGTTGGTCTGATCGCCATCGCACTTATCAGCAACAGCGCCAACACCACGCTGATCCTGATCGCCTGCGGCGCGTTCGGCTTCTTTAACTCCGGTCTGTTCTCCGGCCTGATGAGCTACGGGTCATTGCAGGTGAGCCGCAGTTCGCCGACGCTGATCTCCGCCCTGCTCACCTGCGGCACCGTCGGCACGCTGCTGTTCGCGACGGTCTCGTCGCTGGTCAATAGCCGTTACGGCCTGCACGGGGCGGTGAATGCTTCGACCTGCGCCTACGCGCTGCTGATGGTGACATTGCTGGCGGCCATCGCCTGCAGCCGAGCCGAACGCCTGCATCAGGGCAAGGCGGTCGCGGTTTGACAGGCTCCAGGGAGGGTTGCATGATATCGCCACCCTCCTTTTTCTCGGTGCCCGGCATGCTCGATTCACAGGCCAACAGCCGCATTCGTTTCCGGATGCTGCGCTATTTCCAGACCCTCGCCGATGAACTGCATTTTGGCCGCGCCGCCGCAAAACTCAACATCTCCCAGCCGCCGCTGAGCATGCAGATCAAAGAGCTGGAAGAGTTGCTCGGCGTGGAGTTGTTTGAGCGCACCAGCCGCAAAGTGGTGCTGACGCACGCCGGAAAAGTGCTGAAAGCGGAAGTGGATCGGTTGCTCAGCGCCACCGAACAGTCCCTGAACTACGTGCGCCAGATTGGCCGCAGCGAGAAACAGCACATCAACATTGGCATTATCGGCAGCGCGATGTGGGGCCCGCTGCTGACGCGCATGAAAGCCTTCCGCGAGGCCAATCCGGACGTTAACTGGACGCTGCACGAGCTCGGCCAGCAGGAACAAACCGAGGCCCTGCGCGCCCGCACCATTGATATCGCCATCAACCGCAATGTCATTCCGCACGTCGAAGCCAAAATCCGCTGCCAGCTGATTGCCCGTGAAGCGGTGTGCGTCGCGGTACATGAGAGCGATCCCCTGTGCCGTCACGCCACCGTCTCCCTGAAAGATCTGGCCGACCGCGCCTTTATCTCCCTCTCCTTTACCCACAGCGATTTCGCCCGTCAGGTGTACGACAACTGTCTTTCCCTGGGTGTGTCGCCGCTGGTGACGCACCAGGTATTTGAGCCGCAAACCGCGCTGGCGCTGGTCAGCACCGGCAACGGGGTGTCGCTGCTACCCGAATCCTGCGCGCTGATCCACTGGCCGGGCGTGGTGTTCCTGAAACTTGCCGAAACCATCCCCGCCGATCTTTACGCTCTGTGGTACGACGAACCGCTCCCGGATCTGTTCACCCGTTTTCTGCACGCCCTGCGCGACTGATCGCTCTTTTTTGCACTCCTCCCGCGTTCCGCTCTATCCTTAACCCTATGGAAAAATTAGCTGAACTTAAACGCGCCAAGCTGTTGGCGCTGTCACTGCTGCTGATAGCCGCAGCGGCCTTCGTGACCACTCTGTTCCTGCCGCAGACTTTCTGGGTGCGCGGCGTGAAGGCTATTGCCGAGGCGGCGATGGTCGGCGCGCTGGCGGACTGGTTCGCCGTTGTCGCCCTGTTCCGTCGGGTGCCGATCCCGTTTATCTCGCGCCATACGGCGATCATCCCGCGTAACAAAGACCGGATCGCCGATAATCTCGGCCTGTTCGTTCAGGAGAAGTTTCTTGATACCCAGTCGTTAGTGGCGTTGATCCGCCGCTACGAACCGGCGCAGATGATCGGCACCTGGTTCAGCCAGCCGGATAACGCCCAGCGCGTCGGGCAGCATCTGATTCAGGTGATGGGCGGGTTCCTGGAACTGACGGACGACGGGCGCATTCAGCGCTTACTGAAACGCGCGGTGCATAAGGCCATCGATAAAGTCGATTTCACTGAGACCAGCGCCGCGATGCTGGAGAGCATGACCAAAAACAATCGCCATCAGGTGCTGCTCGACGCGGTGATTCGTCGTCTGATCGACCTGATTCAGCGCGACACCACGCGGGAGTTTATCGCCACGCAGATCGTTCACTGGCTCAAAACCGAACATCCGCGTAAGGCGATGGTGCTGCCGACCGAATGGCTGGGGGATCAAAGCGCCGAGCTGGTGTCCGATGCGGTGAATGCGATCCTCGACGATATCAGCCACGACCGCACGCACCAGATCCGTCAGGCGTTCGATCGCGCCACGCTGAAGCTGATCGACAACCTGAAAAACGATCCGGAGATGGCGGCGAAAGCTGAAAACATCAAAGATTATCTGAAGAATGATGAAGCGTTTAACCGCTATCTCGGCGAGATGTGGGCCGACCTGCGCGCGTGGCTGAAAGCGGATATGCAGAGCGACGACTCGCGGGTGAAGCAGCGCATCGCCAGGGCGGGCCAGTGGTTTGGTGAAACCCTGGTGGCCGACGCCAGCCTGCGCGCTTCGCTGAACGAGCACCTGGAGCAGGCGGCGCACCGCGTGGCACCGGATTTCGCCGCGTTCCTGACGCGCCATATTAGCGATACGGTGAAGGGCTGGGATGCGAAAGATATGTCGCGCCAGATCGAGCTGAATATCGGCAAAGACCTGCAGTTTATCCGCGTCAACGGCACGCTGGTCGGCGGGACGATTGGGTTGATTTTGTTTTTGCTGTCGCAGATACCTGAGCTGCTGCCGTAGTCGCTTTTTTGCCGGGTGGCGGCTGCGCCTTACCCGGCCTACGGGTTTGGTGCGGTCTTTTGCCGGGTGGCGGCTGCGCCTTACCCGGCCTACGATATTTTTTCGGCTGACGGTTTTCGTAGGCCCGTGCAAGCGCAGCGCCGCCGGGCGATTACGCCTGCCAGCTCCCCTGCTCCACCTCAAGCAACAACAGCATCGTCAGCGCCTGGGCGTAAGGCACCGGGGCCATCGCGATATCGCAGTAATACTGAATATCCCAGCCCAGCATGGTGCCGCGCGAGGCTTCAAGCACAATGCCGCCCTCGTCAATCCGCGCCATAACCGCCTCAAACGCCCGCATGGCGTGAACGCTGACGGACTCATCCAGAATCCCCATCCGCACGCCGCGCAGCATGCCGTAGGCGATCCCCGCCGTGGCGGAGGATTCCTGCGGCGAGAGCGGATCGTCGAGCACCGTATGCCACATTCCGTTATCCGCCTGCAGGTCACACAGAGAACGCACCTGACGCGCCACCACCTGCGACAAATACCGGCGCACGCCGGTGTCGAGATGTTCTCCCATTAGCTCAATAAATTCCGGAATGGCCACGGTGATCCACGCGTTGCCGCGCGCCCAAAACGCCCCGGCAAAATGGTGCTTATCGACAAACGTCCAGCCGTGATACCACAGCCCGCTGACCGGATCGCTGAGATAGCGCGTGTGCAGCAGAAACTGATACCCGGCCTCGTCGATCAGATCGCGGCGCTTGAGCACGATTCCCGCCACGCCGAGGAACAGGCAGGTCATAAACAGCGTGTCGTCCCAGAGCTGCCCGGTGTTAGGCTGCTCTTTCACCACGTGCTGAAACCCACCCTCTTCGGTTTTCGGCAGATCGCGCAGCAGGGCGTCGGCCCAGTCATTCACCGTCGTCAGCAGATCCCCACGCTGATGCTCCCCCGCCACCAGCGCCAGCACGATCATCGGTGCGGTGGTGTTGATCTGCCTCTCCGGCAGCCCTTTAGCGATCTGCTGTTCGTACCACGCGAGGATCGACCCTTGCAGCGCCGCATCCTGCTGATGCGCGGCATAGCGCCAGAAGCCGTACAGCCCGACACCGATCTCCCATTCCCACTCTTCGAAGTGGATCGCAAAACCCTCTTCAACGCCCACTTCATCGAGATTTTTTAAGCGGCAAAAGCCGCGCACCACGCGATCCAGCGTGCCCATCAGGGGTTCTTTGTTCATGCCTGGACTCCTTTGATGCGCATTGCTGCCAGCGCGTATTGTTGATGACCGTAACGTGAAGAGGCGATAAACCGCGCGTCGGGGAAGAGTTGTCCCGCAAGAGACTGAGCGGCATGAAAGGCGCTGGCGTGGTTCGAAAAATCCATCACATCGCAGCCGCGTTCGTCGGGCCCGTAGCGATACCCCAGAATGGTCGATTTGACTCTGCGCCACAGGGGTTCCGGGAAGTACCTGGTGCGATGGTGTTGCCAGAGCCGCAGCAGCGCGAGCAGGCAATAGACCGACCCCTCTTCGCGCGCGCTCACCCGTTTAAGCACATACAAGAGCAGCGCATCCGCCTCCGGACCATACTCCTTCTGCGCCATTAACGTCAGCAGACGCTCGGGATCGGGCTCGGGCGGCGCGGGGATGCGTTGCTGCTGAGGCCCTTCGCAGGCAACCATCCCCAGCGGTAGTTCGTCAATGTACACCATTTTCAGGCCGCATAAGGTGTCGCGCTCGAACACCTCGTCGAGATGGATCAGGACTCGGTTTTCTCCCTGACGCAGGGTGAGCCGGACGTCCTGAAACTGCATCACGTTGCGGGTAAACGGCGTAAAGCAGGCCATCAGTCTCTCGGAAGACCAAACCCGCACGCCGCCGCAGGTGCCCAGTCGAAACGCATATTCACCCTCGCGCGGCGCAATCAGATCGACCCTCAGCCAGCGCTGAACATGAAACGGCAACGCGCGATGACCGGAAAAATCGAACCAGCCATGTTCATCGGCGACCGCGACCTCATCGCAGGGCAGCGCCAGCGCCGGATCGATCGCGCGCCCGGCGTGGCTGCGGCGAAACACCTGACGGCAAAAGGATTCGCGGCTCGCGGGATCGGCCCCTTCACCGGTGTAAAACTCCGCAAAACGCTCCGCTTTAGCCGCTGAAACCTGTAAACGCCCCAGCGCCTCTCCCTGCGTGAATGGTCGTGACATATCGCCCTCATTGCTTCTGTGTTCGTGGCGGCTATTTTCAGGGGATGTGGGGGTTTCAACGAGGAGCGGATCGGGCGGATTTATGGGATATGCCTGGCCCCTCACAAAGCGGGCCAGAGGGAGAAGAGGGGCGTGATGGCGATCACGCCTTAGGCGAAAGTAAGAAATTGAAGGTGATGACGATCACAGGAACACGCCCTGGCACCGCCAAAAGATGTGACTCGCGTCACCCCTTCAGCGCTTTCAGCTCGTCCCCCAGACTGTCCGCCAGCGCCCGCACGCGTGAGGCGTCAAACAGGACGTGCAATCCCGGCGAGGCATCGGCGTGTTTGGTGCAATAGTCTTCCATCTCGGACGCGCTGCGATACAGCTCCTGAATATTAATCTGGCAGATCTCGCGCATGCTCCAGCTGTTTTCCACCTCTCGGGCAAAGCGCAGGGTGAAGAAGGCTTTTTGCGCGTGCAGGAACAGATGGCAGTAGAGCGCAAAACCTTGCCACTCCTCCAGCCAGCGGTTTTTCAGCGCATACGGGAACGCGGCGGTTTCAGCAAAACGCAGCGCCTGTTCACGTAAGCTCAGGGAGGCGTCACGGGCGTCATCTTTCTCTTTGGCGATGCGCGACAGGCAGGCGGCGGAGGTCTCCACGTCGCTGGCGTTAAAGGAGATATCGCGCTCCGAGCCCGGCAGCCAGTGGTTGCGGTTGAGCTGCCCGTACAGGCTCCATACCGCCTGGCCGTAGCTTTCCGGCACCTGGCTGTGGCGATGAAACACATGGTCGCGGACGTAAATCGCGCTGTAAAGCACCTGCCCGGCCTGCTCCAGCAGAGCGGTAAATTCTTCGAACACCGGCGGTTCGGGCCGCCAGCCGTAGCTTTCGTCGAGCCAGTAGGTCAGGAGCTGATCGCGCGACAGATGTGCGCCATCGTTCGCCAGCATCCGGCTGCACGCCACCAGGTTGCACTCGCTCAGGGTGCCCATGATCCAGTGGTTATCGACCCCTTCCCAGCTGGTTTTGCACACCGCGCCGCGGATCGCCGGATTGCTGCGACACCACAGCAGGCGGCCCTGCAGCTCGTCGATGCGCGGGAACGGGAAAATGCCCCAGCCCACCTCTTCGCCCACCAGATCGATATCCGCCCACACTTCGCGCTCGCGCACCGCCAGCAGCGCCGGGTTGTTAGGGAACGACGGCCAGAAGCGCTCGGGCGTCATCTTGATGGAGACGCTGACGCTCTCGGGCAACGGGCGGATCGCCTCCAGAACGTTACCGAGATCGTGATTGCCCGCCGGAAACACGCGTAGCACCAGATGTTTATTCTCTTTCTGCATCGCGCGGGAAAGGGTGGTAAAGCAGCGGCTGTAGAGGGCAAAACTGCGCTCGTCGCGCTCAGGGATCCGGGCGTTGTCGTCCGCCTGCAGCTCCCAGTTCGGGCGAGAGATGGGCAGTAGCCCGTCGGTATTGGAAATCGCGATAAGCAGGCCGCTCAGTGCCGGAATGCGCTGGCAAATCAGCGACACTTTCTCGCTCAGATACGCACACCAGAAATCGACGTCAAAGCGCACGCCGTGGCCCGGCTCGAACAGATGTGGGTGCGCCAACAGCAGGTCTGTCGGGAAGTTGAACTCTTTGGCCTGGAGATAAAAACGCAGCCCTTTTTGCTGACACAATTTTCCGAGGCGATTGAGATAGACGCAGCGGGCGCGCTGCTGGCTGGAGAGGCGATCGTTGTACTGATGCGGGGTGTAACCCTTTGGCGAAACCAGCATGTCGAACAGATCCACCTGCCCGACAATCACCGTATTAAAATCATGCGCGACGGCGTATTCCACCAGCTCGCAGGCCTTCTCCCAGTTCCAGTACGCCTGATTATTGAGCTCCAGCGCCCTCGTCTCCCACATCTCTCTGCTCCTTTTGTCGCCCCATTGACCGGCCGACAGTGATAGCACAGAACGCAGAAAAAGGGTGTGTCAGGGCTCGCGAATGACGTAGCGCGTGGGCTCAAAAAGGTTCAGGAACAGATGCACCAGGAACACCAGGGTCAGGGTGGAGACCAGCGCCACCGTCACAGAGACGATGCGATACAGATCGCTGAACACCAGGTCGCCGTCGGGATGCATATTCTGGCCAAACATGATGCCGATGGTGGTGATACTGGCAAAACCCACGCCCGCACCGACCTTCTCCATCACGTGCAACCGCGCGCCAAACGCCAGCCCGAGGCCAATCAGCGGCATCATCAGCAGCATGTGGCTGCTGTGATCGTAGAGCACCAGCTGCATCACCAGAATGTACAGACAGCCGAGGATCACCCCGACCACGCGCCACAGGGAGCTCATCACCGCGCCGCGATAGTGCATCGGGAAGAGGATCAGCACGCCCGCCATCAGCGCCGAGAGGGAATCGCTGAGATCGCTTATCTGGAAGACGACAAAAATCATTGTCGCCACGGTGCCTGAAAGTAAGGACTCGTGGCGCACGCGGGCGGCGTTTTTCTCAATCAGCGGCGGCGGCTTGCGCGGTTCGACGTCCGGCAGCAGGTAGTTCATCAACGCACTTAAACAGACCGCCATGATGCTGGCCTCGACGTTCGAGAACAGCAGCGTGTGCCAGTTGGTCGTCGGGTAGCTCATAAAATTGAGCATTACGCTCTGGCATACCACGCCCATCGAGCCAAACAGGAACAGCGGCCCCTGGCTCATAAAGCGAAAACGCATCACGTAGAGGGCGAAAACCACCAGCGTCATGATCAGCGGCCATTGCGAGAGATAGCCGATGATAATCACCATTTCGATGCAGTTCAGCGACGCGCTGAACACGAACTGCTTCGCCACATGACGGTTAAACACCGGCACCAGCGACAGGAGCATGATCGGGTAGACGACGTAAAACACGCCGTAGCTGGTGTTGTAAAACGTCGAAATGCTCAGGGCAATCATCCCGGCAAAGACGATGCGCAGGGTCTGGCGAAAGTCATTGGCCGTGTAGACGATGTTGCCGTGCGGGGTGAAGACCCGCGCAAGCGTATTAATAGACATAATGCAGCAAACTGACGAGGTGGATTTGCAGCCCGGAGAAGAAGCGCGCGAACGGCCCTTCGCTGTTGTACAGCTGCACCGTGGCGCGTGCGCCGGTCGGTAAATGTTTCGGCAGATCTTCATCCAGCGCGATGTGAATGCGCATCCGCTGCGCGTCGCGCACCCAGCGGTTGGAGGTTTCAGGCGCAGAGAGCTCACCGTTGACCGCTTCCTGCCCGGCCAAAATACCCGCATCACTGCTGGTCACATGGGCGCGGAAAACGCGGCCCGGGAAGGCGTCAAACACCACCGCGGCGTCGGTGCCCTGATGGGTATGGCGCAGGCTTTTCTCACGGAAATCGGCGACGATATCGGTCTGGTTATTCACCAGCGCCAGCGCGGCAGAGCCCGACGAGGCGTAAAAACCGGGGCTGAGCTGGACGTTACTCACGGTGCCATCAGCCAGGGCGTAGACCTTCGTCCAGCTCAGATTTAGCTCCGCCTCTTCCAGCGCGTTGCGGTATTTTTTCAGCGTCACGTTGCGATGTTCATCCTGCTCGCCGCGTTGGATACGCAGGTTATGGATGCTGGCGTTCAGATTCGCCACCGACTGTTCGCTACTCTGCCAGGTGGTGCGGACTTTATCCAGATCCGCCTGCGAGACATTCTGCAAAGTGCTCAGGCGCTGGTAGCGGTCAAAGGTCACTTTGTCGTTGCGGGCAGTGAGCTGCGCCGTTTTCAGACTGGCCTGCGCGGCGACGATCTGCGCGTCCAGCTGCTGATTAGAGAGCCGGGCCTGTTCCAGCGCGATCTGGGCGGCGTCGACTTTATTGCGAAACGGCGTCGGGTCGAGTTCAAACAGCACATCGCCCTTCTTCACCTGGCTGTTGTTGTGGACGTACACCGCCGCGACATTGCCGGAGACGCGCGCCGACACCGGCGTCACCACGCGCATCACGGTGGAGTCCGGCGTCAGCGGGATCCAGATATCCGCGACGATAAAATAGACAAACATCAGCAGGAAAGAGGCAATACTCACCCTTACCCAGCGGGCAAACTTTTGTTCAGGAGTCATTATTATTGGGTCTTGTTATCTTCTTCGCGGATTGACCGCAAATTGCAGGCGATTTGATTTAATGTTGCGCTGAAAATCTCCAGATGTTCCGGCGCGATATTGTGCGACACGCGTTCCTGAAAGTTCTCGATCACGCGGGTGAGCGTGTCCAGGATTGCGTTGCCCTCAGGCGTGAGAGTGAGCAGCCGGATGCGCTTGTCGTAAGGTGACACGGCGCGCAGCAGATAGCCCTGTTTTTCCAGCTGAGTCAGGGTGCGCATCAGCGGCGGCAGTTCAATACCCTGCACTTCCGCCAGTTCGCTGACCGAGACGTTATCCCCCAGTGATTTGAGCTGCATCATCACCGTCCAGCTCGACTGCGTCAGGCCAGTGTCGAGAATGGCGTCATCAATCACCGCGCGCCACTGACGCACGATCATCGCCATCCGCATCCCCATCGGCCTGCGGCAAAACAGATCTTCTTCGCTCACGGGAACTCCTCTCATCACACGCAAGCAAGATAATAGTTATCAGGGTAAGTATCAAGAAACGAGCGGGGAAAGAGCAGGAATTGCGAATTTGTTTGCCGGATGGCGCTGCGCTCATCCGGCCTACGTTTTGGGTTTTGTAGGCCCGGTAAGCGCAGCGCCACCGGGCAGGCTAGCGGCTAAAATGCTGATGAATGGCACTTTTCCCGACAGGTGTCACCACCACCTCCCGATACCCCGCCACCCGCTGGATCCAGCCTTTCGTTTCCAGAAAAATCAGCAGCGCCGCACCCGCCTCACCACCCAGATGAAACCGGCGCTCGCTCCAGTCCAGACAGGCGCAACACGCTTTGCGGCGGGAGTGAGTATTGAGTGCAATACCAAGTTTCAGGAACTGTTCGCGCCCGAGCACGGTCAGCGCGGAACCGTCCGGCTCCAGCCAGTTTTCTGCCAGCATAAAATCGTAGATCTGCACCGCAATCGTGCCCGCCAGATGGTCGTAGCAGGTCCGCGCTTCACGCATGGTTTTCGGTGCTGTGGTTTCGGGCGGCATGATGCGATTCCAGGACAGCCCCATGATCTGCTCCACCAGCTCGGCGACATCATGCCCGGCAAGACGATAATAGCGATGACGCCCCTGAGACAGACAGACGATCAGCTTTCCCTCCACCAGACGCGCCAGATGCCCGCTGGCGGTGGACGGCGCCACGTCCGCCGCCGCGCTCAGTTCCGTTGCGGTCCAGGCGCGACCGTCCATCAGGGCGCAAAGCATTTTAACCCTCGACGGATCGGCCATCGCCGCCGCAATCGCCGCGACGGCACACTCCAGCGCGTCGTTGTTTTCAGTCGGTAAACTTTTCTTCTGCACAGGCTGCCCACGTATGATTGACCGTTGCCACCAGCTTAGCATGAGCCCTGCTCCGGCTTATCACCCGAGCCATATTCCCGGACCAGCTGCACCACGCGGATGCGGTAATGGGCGAAAATCGACGCCCGCCCCTCGGCCTGCGCCACCTTGTGGAAAACGTTCTGCTTCCAGGCGCGTATGGCCTCTTCATCCCGCCACCAGGACAGTGACAGAATTTTGCCCTCGGTGGTCAGGCTCTGAAAACGCTCGATATCGATAAAACCGTCGATATCCGCCAGCAGCGGTTTTAGCTCCGCCGCCAGCTCCAGATAGCGCGCCTGATGCGCCGGTTCGGCCCGGGCTTCAAAAAGAACTGCGATCATTGTTAGCTCTCCGTTGTGATATTCGAAGAGCATGCAGGGGAATCAGGAGGGATGCTTCGGTGAGGAGCGAAATGTCGGTATTGCCGGATGGCGCTGCGCTTATCCGGCCTACCTTTCGGGTTTTGTAGGCCCGGTAAGCGCAGCGCCACCGGGCAGGGTGTTAGCCAATAATCGTCCTGGGCTCCATAAACGCGCCAATCCCCCACGCGCCCATCTCGCGGCCCACACCGGAGTGTTTAAATCCGCCGAACGGCGCTTTCGGTTCGTGGGCGAGGGTGTTCACCAGCACGCGACCTGATTCGATCTGCTGCGCGACGACAGCCGCCCGTTTGCCGCCCAGCACCAGGGCGCTCAGCCCATAATCGGTATCGTTAGCAATGGCGATCGCCTCTTCCTCATCGCGATAGGTGATGATCGACAGCACCGGGCCAAAAATCTCTTCGCGGGCGATGGTCATCTGATTATCGACGTCCGTAAACAATGTCGGGCGGACAAACCAGCCGTGCTCTGTTCCGTCCGGCCGCCCTTCGCCGCCCGTCAACAGCCGTGCGCCCTCTTCCGTGCCTTTGCGGATGTAACCCTGCACACGCAGCCACTGTTTTTCGCTGACCATCGGCCCCACTTCTGTCGCCGGATGGCGCGGATCGCCAGATTTCACCGCCGCTATCGCCTCGGCCAGCGCCGCTTCACATTCCGCTTTACGCGAGTGCGGCACCAGAATGCGCGTTCCGGCGACGCACGCCTGCCCGCTGTTCATCAGTCCGGCCTGAATCGCCAGCGGCACCGCCTTGGCTAAATCGGCGTCTTCCAGAACGATCGTCGGCGATTTGCCACCCAACTCCAGCGTCACGCGCTTAAAACTCTCCGCCGCATTGCGCAGGATCGCTTTCCCGGTATGAGTAGAGCCGGTGAAGGAGATTTTTGCCACGTCCGGATGACGGCTGATCGTCTCCCCCACCGTCTCGCCGCGCCCGGTAACGATGTTAAATACGCCAGCGGGCAGCCCGGCTTCGCTCAGGGCTTCGGTGATGATCTGCGTCTGCCACGCGCTCATCTCGCTCGGCTTGATCACCGCCGTACAGCCGGCAGCCAGCGCCGCCGCGAGTTTGCCGCAGATAAACCCGGCGTCGCTGTTCCACGGGGTAATCAGCCCCGCCACGCCGAGCGGCGTCATCTGTACAGTGGCAGCTCCGGCCTGGGTGGTGAACGCAAAACTTTCCAGCGCGTCGATGGTCTGGGCAATCACGTCTGCCGGATAGCTCGCCATCCACGCCGAGCGCGACGCAGGCGCGCCGTACTCCTCAATAATCGCCTCCAGCAACTCATCATGACGCGCCACCACCGCCGTATGCATTCGTTTAAGGGCAGCAATGCGTTCCTCACGCGTGGTTTTCGCCCACGCAGGAAACGCCGCTTTGGCCGCGGCGATGGCGCGCCCGGCGTCGTGCTCATCGGCAAGACGAACCTGGCCGAAGACCTGCGCAGTGGCCGGGTTGTAGAGATCAAAACGCTCTGTGCCGTGCGGCGTGACAAATTCGCCGTTAATAAAAATCTGTTCAATATGACGCATAACACCTCCTCAGGCTTGATGACCTTAGTCTGGCATGCCTTTAACGTTTCGATAATCCACGCTATCCTGCAAAGGTTATTTCGATTTTCAGGATAATCTATGCATCGTTCAGGGCTGACAGAGCTGGAAGTAGTGATGGCCGTGGTGCGGCGCGGCAGTTTTCGCGGTGCGGCACAGGAGCTGAGCATGTCCGCCACGGCAGTGAGCAACGCCATCGCCGGGCTGGAAAGCCGCCTGCAGACGCGGCTGTTTAATCGCACCACGCGCAGCGTCGCACTGACGGACGCCGGGCAACGCTACGTGGCGCGGATCGGCCCGGCATTGCAGGAGATCCGCCAGGCCAGCGAAGAGATCCACAGCGAAACGGACGAACCCGCCGGAACCCTGCGCCTGAACGTGCCGAACAACATCGGCCCGCTGTTTCTCGACGATCTGCTGATCGACTACATGATCCGCTACCCGAAAATGCGCGTGGAAACGGCGAGCGAAGCGCGCCTGATCGACATTGTCGCCGAGGGTTTTGATGCGGGGATCCGTCTGGAAGAGTCCGTCCCGCAGGACATGATCGCCATCCCGCTCACCGCCGATATCCGCCAGCTCGTCACCGCCACGCCGGACTATTTTGCCCGCCACGGCGTCCCGCAAACGCCGGATGACTTGCTGCATCATCAGGGGATTGGCATGCGAATGGCACACGGGGGAATTTATCGCTGGGAGCTGGAGCGACGCGGCGAGCGCTATGAGCTGGCGGTCCCACCGCGTTTTGCGACATCAGATTTGTTTGCCTCGATACGGGCGGTCAAAGCGGGATTAGGGATTGGGTTTTTACCGGAACTTTATATCCAGCATGCGCTGGCATCAGGAGAACTGGTGAGCGTTCTCAATGACTGGACGCAGCCCTTTGCCGGACTGCGTCTCTACTATCCCGGCCACCGGCACGTTCCGCCGGGGCTGCGGGCGCTGGTGGCGCTGATTCGCGAGCGTGGGATTATTCCAGGTTAGCCTTGTTCAACCCGTAAGCCACGTCCATCGCGCCAGGTTCCATGCGCGAGGTGATCCCCAGGCGGTTCCAGGCGTTGATCGCCACGATGGCGAAGTTCAGCTCGGAAATCTCGGTGTCGGAGAAGTGCTCGGACACGCTGCGGTACAGCTCGTCGCTGATCCCTTCCACGGTGATGTGCGTCAGAGCTTCGGTGAAGGCCAGCGCGGCTTTCTCGCGGGCGCTGAACAGCGGAGATTCGCGCCAGACCGTCAGGTGATACAGGCGCAGCTCGCGCTCACCGGCGATTTTCGCCTCTTTAGAGTGCATATCCAGACAGAATGTACAGCCGTTCAGCTGGGAGACGCGGATGTCGATCAGGTGCTTCAGGGCCGGTTCGATGGAGGTTTTGCCGACTGCCATGCTCAGATCGGACAGGGCTTTGGCCAGGGCAGGTGTGGCTTTATGGTGGTTAACGCGAGTGCTCATTGTCTTTCCTCTTATTGTGCGGCATATCAAATGCGATGGGGCAAATCTACGCCGATCATGACATAGTAAAAAGATACAAAACTGCTGAAACGAGGTAGGACATGAAATCGGGCTATCACGACATTTATACCCGCTATCGCGACAACATTACGCGCGGCGTGCTGAAGCCCGGCGACAAAGTGCCTGCCATTCGCGTGCTGGCCGAAGAGCTGAAAGTGGCACGCAAAACCGTCGAAACCGCCTATGCGATCCTGATCGGAGAAGGGTATCTGGTCAGCCAGGGCGCGCGCGGCACGCGGGTGAATCCGGATCTGAATCTCCCGGCGAAGCCATCCGCCCCCGCCGAACAGGCCACCGGCACGCTGCCGGAATCCCTGATCACCCAGCGCGAACGCGCCGGTTTTCTGCGCGCGGGCATTCCGGCGCTGGACAGTTTTCCCTATAAAAAGTGGCTGCTGCTGGCGGGTCAGGCGACGCGCTCCATGCGCCAGGAGGAGATGCTAAACCCGCCGGTGATGGGCTGGGCTCCCCTGCGTCAGGCCATTGCCAGCTATCTGAATATCTCGCGCGGCTTATCCTGCACGGCGGAACAGGTGCTGATCACCAGCGGGTACAGCGGCAGCCTGCGGCTAATCCTCGACACGCTGGCGAGTCGCAGCGACAAAGTGGTGTTTGAAGATCCGGGCTATTTTATGGGCCAGCAGCTGCTGAAACGGATCGTCCCGCGCCTGCATACCGTCCCGGTGGATCGTTCCGGTATGGATACGGACTATCTGCTGCGCCACCACCGCGACGCCCGTTTCGCCATCGTCACGCCGTCGCACCAGAGCCCGCTGGCAGTCACCCTTTCGCTGCCACGCAAACAGCAGCTGCTCGACTGGGCGACGCAGAATAACGCGTGGATCATCGAGGACGACTACGACGGCGAATTTCATTACACCCGCAAAGTGCTGCCCTCGTTAAAAAGCCTCGATCGTCACGATCGGGTGATCTTTATGGGCACCTTCAGCAAAACCGTGATGCCGTCCCTGCGCATGGGCTATCTGGTGATGCCCGCCAGCACCGTCGAGGCCTTTACCGATTGCGCGGATATCGTCGCCAGCGGCCAGCCGGTGCTGACGCAAAAAATCCTCACCGCCTTTATTAACGACGGCCACTTTTTCCGTCATCTCAAAAAGATGCGCGCGCTGTATCAGCAGCGCCGCGACTGGATGATTGCCGCCCTGCGGGAAGTTTACGGCGAGCGATTTTTCACCGAGCAAAACGACGGCGGAATGCACATCGTGGCGTTCCTGACCAAAGGCAGCTGCGACCGCGAAATCGCCCGCTGCTGGCAGGCACAGCAACTGCAGGTCAATGCGCTCTCCGAGTGGTATCGCGGCTCCGGCAAACGCTACGGGCTGGTGATGGGGTACAACAATGTGCGGAGCTTCGAAGAGGCGCTGGAACTGCTGCGACGCCCGCTGGCCGAGACGCTGCGCCTGCTGGAATAGCAAGTCTACAACGAGACTTTTTTCGTAGGTGTACGGGGCGGAACAACTCTGGGTATACTCCGCGAGCTTATTTCGTCGGATTCCGACATTTTTCTAAGGACAAGAAAATGAAGTCAATTTTAGGGTTTGATTATCTGTTAACGCCGCGTGTGCTGGTCTTTTTCTACTGGATCGCCATGCTGTGTATTCTGGTTAGCGGCATCTACACCATGTTCACCGAACACCTGATTGCCGGTTTCTTTGGCATGTTCTTCGGCCTGATCGGCTGTCGCGTGATGTTCGAGCTGATCATGGTGGCGTTTAAAAATAACGAATATCTGCGCCGCATCGCGGAAAACACCAGCATCACGAAAGTCGAGTAATGCTCAGGCATTTATCTGCCGCCGTGCAGATAAATGCCTGTTGTTCAGATATTGCATGCATCATTGCGCGTTAACCCGACATCCCGCAGCTGTTCATCGCTCATGCCCTGCAGTAAGCGCCGCGTCTGCTCGCGACGACGCCATTTCACAAACGCCTGCCAGACATAAACGAAGCCGATAAAAGGCCTGAACGGGCGGTTTTCGTTGAATTCCATGATCTTCTCCTCACGCTGTTTGAGGCTCTATCATCGTCGGAATTGGGCTTTACAATACAGATTCAAAAACAACTTTTCTTTAACATACAGATCCGCTAAAAATGAATCTGCATGGCGATTCCCGCCGCGATCTGTACTGGTTTAACAATCTGTATGGTGATAACCGAGGATACAGCATGACGCGTTACCAACATCTGGCCAATCTGCTGGCGCAGCGCATTGAACAAGGGCTGTATCGCAGCGGCGAGCGTTTGCCGTCGGTACGCGCGCTGAGCCAAGAGCACGGCGTCAGTATCAGCACCATTCAGCAGGCCTATCAGATCCTCGAAAATCTTCAGCTGATCACCCCCCAGCCGCGCTCCGGCTATTTTGTCTCTCAGAAGAAAGCCCTGCCGCCGGTTCCGGCGATGACCCGCCCGGTACAGCGCCCGGTCGACGTGACCCAGTGGGATGAAGTGATGATGCTGCTCGATGCACGCGGCGATCGGGAGATGATCTCCTTTGGCGGCGGCTCGCCGGATCTGACCCAGCCGAGCCTGAAACCCCTGTGGCGCGAGATGAGCCGCATTGCGCAGCACAACCCGGCGGAGATGCTGAGCTACGACGTGCTGGAGGGGCGCAAAGAGCTGCGCGAGCAGATTGCGCGGCTGATGCTCGACGGCGGTTCGACCGTCGCGGCGGAGGAGATTGTCATCACCAACGGCTGTCACGGCGCGCTGTCGATGGCGCTGCTGTCTGTGTGCAAACCGGGGGATATCGTGGCGGTGGAGTCGCCGTCGTTTCACGGCACGATGCAGATGCTGCGCGGGTTTGATATTAAAGCGATCGAGATCCCGACCGATCCTGAAACCGGGATCAGCATTGAAGCCCTCGAACTGGCGCTGGAGCAGTGGCCGATCAAGGCCGTGATTCTGGTGCCGAACTGCAACAACCCGCTCGGTTTTATCATGCCGGAAGCGCGCAAACGGCAGGTGCTGGCCCTGGCGCAGCGGCACGATATTGTGATCGTCGAGGATGATATTTACGGCGAGCTGGCGGCGGACTATCCGCGTCCGCGCACCATCCACTCGTTTGATATCGACGGGCGGGTGTTGCTGTGCAGTTCGTTTACCAAAACCGTCGCGCCTGGGCTGCGCGTCGGCTGGATTGTGCCGGGCCGCTATTACGACCGGGTGATGCACATGAAATACGCGGCGGGTGGGTTTAACGTTCCGGCCACGCAGATGGCGGTCGCGGCGTTTATCCGCGACGGACATTATCACCGGCATCTGCGGCGTATGCGCCAGATTTATCAGCAGAATATGGAGCGGTACACCTGCTGGGTGCGCCAGTATTTCCCGTGTGAGATTTGCGTGACGCGACCAAAAGGGAGTTTTTTGCTGTGGGTGGAGTTGCCGGAACAGGTGGATATGGTGTGCGTCAGTAAACAGCTGTGTGCGTTGAAAATTCAGGCGGCGGCGGGGTCGCTTTTTTCCGCCTCGGGGAAATACCGTAACTGCCTGCGGATCAACGTCGCCCTGCCGCCCACCGAGAAAAACCGCGAGGCGTTGAAGAAAATGGGCGAGGCGATTTATATCGCCATGGAGGAGTAGGTTTGCCGGGTGGCGGCTGCGCCTTACCCGGCCTACAAATGCAGAAAGGCGTGGTCTTTTGTAGGCCCGGTAAGCGCAGCGCCACCGGGCGTCAGGCCGCACAAACTCACATCAGAACTTCCAGGACACGCTCCCCACGATGCTGCGCTCCGCCCCAAAGTAACAATAAGAGAGCGAGTTACACGCCGCCACGTAGCTTTCGTCCGTCAGGTTATTGACGTTCAACTGCGCGCTCAACCCTTTCACACCCAGCTTCGACAGATCGTATCCCACCGCCAAATCCACCAGCGTATAAGACGGCAGCGTGTGCGTGTTCTGACGATCGCTGGTCACGCCGTTCACGTAGCGCACGCCGGAACCGAGCGTCAGACCGTCAAGCGGACCGGTTTTGACGTCGTAGCTCAGCCAGGTGCTGGCCATGTTACGCGGGGCGTAGACCGCGCGTTTGCCCTCTTCTTCCGGGCTGCTCTTCTTGTAGCGAATATCCGTATAGGTATACGCCGCCTGCACGCGCAGGCTGTCGGTCAGCTGGCCGATCGCTTCCAGCTCCACACCTTCCGATTCGATCTCACCGATGGAACGATACGGATCCGTCGGCTCCTCTTTGGTGGCGATGTTTTTCTGATTGATACGGAACACCGACGCGCTGAACTGGCTGTTCATCCCTTCCGGCTCAACCTTCACGCCCGCTTCCCACTGCTTGCCCTTCATGGGATCGAGGATCTGGCCGTTCTCATCGGCAAAACTGGTCGGCGTGAACGCGGTGGAGTAGCTGATGTACGGCGCGATGCCGTTGTCGAACAGATACAGCAGCGCCGCACGGCTGCTGAAGTTGTTCTTATCCAGATCGCTGCGGCTGCTGTTGAGCTTGTCGATGTTAGACACGCTCACCTGGTCGTAACGGCCGCCCAGAGTCAGACGCCAGCGGTCAAGCGACATCTGATCCTGCAGGTAGTAGCTGGTCTGGCGCAGCTTGTGCTTCTCTTTGCTGTACATAGTGATGGAGTTCGGCTTCGCGCCGTACACCGGATGGAAGGCGTTGATCGGCGGGAAATCGCCGTAATAGCCGGTGGTGTTGTTGCTGCGATCCTGATAATCCAGACCGATCAGCACCCGGTGGTTCACCGCCCAGGTGTCGAAACTGCCGTCGACCTGGTTATCGAGAGTGATAGCGTTCATCTTCTCGTCAGAGCCGGAATAGCCGCGATTCAGATCCGTTTCGTTCAGCCAGCCCGCGGCATACACCTGATTCAGCTCGACTTTGGTATGCAGGTAGCGCAGCTTCTGGCGCACCGACCAGCCGCTATCAAACATGTGCTCGATGTTGTACCCGACCATGTTCTCGCGACGGTCGTATTTGTCGTAATCGTCCTCGCCTTCAAAGAAGGTATTGGAAATTTTATGGCCGTCGTGAGGAACAACAGTGCCTTCATACGGCAGGCCGGAGTGGCTCCCGCCTTCCGGATCGCGATGCAGATAGGCCATCAGGTCGAGGCGCGTGTTGTCGGTGATGCGCCAGGTGAGGCTCGGCATCAGCGCGTAACGCTCTTCTTTCAGCGGGCCGA
The DNA here is from genome assembly GCF_058791735.1 of Lelliottia sp. EB106-05-01-XG201. NCBI lineage: Bacteria > Pseudomonadati > Pseudomonadota > Gammaproteobacteria > Enterobacterales > Enterobacteriaceae > Lelliottia > Lelliottia sp. EB106-05-01-XG201. The sequence continues at coordinate 674,058 of NZ_JBYTDV010000001.1, read as the reverse complement.
ACTGGGAATCGGCGTAGCGAGTCATCCCGCTCAGACGGGCGGCCACGCGGTCGTTGTCGTCCAGTGGCCCGGTGACGTCGAACATCGCCCCGCGCTGGTCGTTATTCCCGGCGAAGAGTTTGATTTCACCGCCCGCATCGAAGGAAGGTTTGCGCGAGGTGAGCGCCACAATCCCGCCCGGCGATGAACGACCATACAGCACCGATGCCGGGCCGCGCACCACTTCAATATTTTCCAGGAACCAGGGATCGACCACCAGCGAGCTGTGGGAGTTGGTATCCCCCATCATCTTCAGGCCGTCGAGATAGACGTTGTCCAGGCTGCCGTCGGAGAAGCCACGCAGCACAATGTAGTCAAAGCGATTCGATGCACCGATCTGGTTGCTGTAGACGCCCGGCGTATAGCTCACCGCCTGACGCACGCTGGTCGCGCCCTGCTCTTCGAACTGCTCGCGCGTCACGATCGACACGGACTGCGGGGTTTCGATATCCGGCGTTTCAAGCTTGGTCGCGCCACTCTGCATTTGCGAGGTGACAACGACGGTGTCGTTTTTCGGCGTATCCTGCGCCAGCAAAGGGAACGCGACGCTGCCGGTAACGCATCCCACCAGCAGTGCCAGCCGTGATTGAGCGAACATGAAAGTCTCCAAAGGTATTTCTAATTGTTAATAAGAATTATTACCTTTTTGAGATCGCAAACAGCTATGCGTAACGCCAGGTGACGTATGCGCAATGACAAACTGTGCGCGAGACATTCGCGCGATGGGGAAAAGTGCGTTAGCCGTGTCGGCGCAGATCGCCGGGGGAGATGCCGTATCGACGGCGAAACGCGGTGGAGAAGTTGGTCGCGTGCTGATACCCGGACATCCACGCGGCCTGCTGCACGCTGTGCCCTTCCAGCAGATAGCGGCGCGCCAGCTCGAGACGGCAGTCGCGCAGATAATCAAACACCGTTTTGCCGTAGGCGTGGCGGAACTTGGTCCGCAGGCTGCCCGGGCTCATCGCCGCCTGTGTCGCCAGCTGCGCGAGGCTGTATTCCTGTTCTGGCGACTGTTCCAGCATGCGCCGGATACGTTCCAGACGCGCAAACTCCCCGCATGGCGGCAGAGCACCGCGAGCCGCCTGCGGCTGGCACTGATTCAGACCGTGTCCGAGCAGCTGATACATCAGCCCTTCGAGCAACAGCTTGCGCGATACGGCGCTCAGCCCTTTCTGCTGCGCATGCTGAATGCCGATCAGCACAAACCCAGGCACCGGCCAGACGAACGTCGGCGCATGCAGGCGCTGCCATTCCAGGAGCAGTGTTTCCAGTAAGCTCTCACAATCAGCATGGTTCGGATAGACGCCAAAAGAGAGGGTTTTCAGGGTGCAATCTGCGTCGTGGCGGGCGCTCATCGCCTGCTGTTCGCTCAGTTGCGAGCTGAACGCCATCCCCGGCAATACCTGATACTCCTCGCCGTTCAACGTCAGCGTGACGCACCCTTCCAGCACCACCAGCATATAAAGCGGGCTGCTGTGGCGAGAGGTGGTTTCATAGGGCTGGAGCACGCGCACGTCGGAGTGCGTCAGGGAAATACCGGAGGAGAGAGTCATCTCTTCGACATCCCCGTGCAGAACCGGGCTGTCGTGACGGGCGTTGTCTGCCAGATGCGGAAAGCGATAATCGATGCCGTAGCGCTCGCCGAAGCCAATAAAATCTTCCACGCAGAACAGGCGTTTGGTTGAGAGATCAGGCTGTGCGGCAAGGTTCATGATGGCGTTTGCGTGGGCGGATGACGCAGGAACCATAACATTGCGGCGGCGCAAAGGCTACGCCGCCGCCATGTTCATCGAGCGGATTACTCTTCGAAGTACCAGTAGCCCTGGTTGATCAGATCCGTCAGCTCAGCGACAAACGCCGGGTTTTGCAGCGCGTCGCCCAGTTCGTCCTGGCCAAACTCGGTGTAGCGGCACAGCACGTCAGCGGCTTTCGCATCCACTGTTTCCAGCTGTTCGCTGTTGATGAAGAAGCTGCCGCCGACGTTCAGCACGCGCAGACCGCTCAGACGAGACAGGGTTTCGCCGCCCTGCAGGGCATCGAGCACTTCTTCCGGTTCGTAGGCCGGTTCAGCCGCGGCGATATCCAGCTCGTGACGCGGGGTGCTGACAAAGCTGCCGAACCATTTTTTGAAATCTTCCGGCTGGCTGATCATCTCGATCATCATGCTGCGCAGACGATCGAGCTCGTACTGCTCCACGCGGCCCGGATGTTCGCGGCAGGTCAGATCCGGATCGCTGTAGTGCTCGCCACCCAGATCGTTTTCCAGCGCGTAGTCAGCAAAGCTGCTGATCAGGTCCCGGCCGTTTGGCCCACGGAAACCAACGGAGTAGTTCAGCGCGGTTTCGTGCGTGAAGCCGTCGTGCGGGAATCCAGGCGGAATATAGAGGATATCGCCCGGCTCCAGATCTTCGTCGATGATCGGCGTGAACGGATCAACGTGCAGCAGCGCCGGATGCGGGCAGAACTGACGCATCGGCAGCTTATCGCCCACGCGCCAGCGGCGGCTCCCCATGCCCTGAATAATAAATACATCGTACTGATCGATATGCGGGCCAACGCCGCCGCCGGGCACCGAGTAGGAGATCATCAGATCGTCCAGACGCCAGTCCGGCAGCACGCGGAATGGGCGCACCAGCTCAGCGGACGGCATATGCCAGTGATTCACCGCCTGCGCCAGCAGTGACCAGCCGTTTTCGCCCAGACCGTCAAAATGTTCGAAAGGACCGTTGCTCGCCTGCCACTCACCGTTGAAATGGCTGACCAGACGGCTGTCGACTTCCGGCTCCATCGCCAGGCCCGCCAGCTCATCAGGCGTGATCGGATCGACAAAATTCGGGAAGGCATTTTTCAGCACAACGGGTTGTTTTTGCCAGTATTTTTCGAGAAATTCCGGCCAGTTGAGATTCAGTTGATACGCCATGGGAAAGCACCAGTGAGAAGGGAAACAGGTGCGATTATGAGAGACGGGCCGGGCGGTTGCTTTGTCGTGGGTCAATTGCGGATGATTCAGCCGCCATAGCGACAATTAGCACGCCTTAACGCTGGCTGACGCATCAACAATCTGCAAAAAATCATCGCGTCGCGGGTTAACGATCTTCGCATTCCACACCGCGCCGATATCCCAGTGAATTGGGTTTTGCGACAGCGCGACGAGTCGCACTCCAGCGGGTAAAAAATGCCTGACGCTTTCGGGAAGAATGGCGATACCGTTTCCGCCGGTAATCAGCGCTAACAGCGTAGCCATGTCAGCGGTCGCTGAAATGGGCGCCGTGCAAGAAGGAAAATGTTTAAGTAACTGCGTCGTTTGCGCGGCCAGACAAGGATGGGTGGCGGGGTCTAACTGAAGTAATGGATAAGACAAAAAACCATGCTGAATATTGTCAGACTGGATATGACTGTCGGATGGGACAGCCAGAATCAACTGTTCGGTATGAATAATCTTTGTCGTCAATAATTCGGCAGCCGGGAGGCGAATAAACCCAATATCAAGACTCCCCTCCAGCAACATTTTTGTCTGCAAGCTCGAAGGGATGGGGTTAATGATGACTTCACAGTCCGGAAACTGCTGACGAAATTGGTTAATCCAGGCAGGAACAGTATGAAATGACGAAATACCAAAACCGAGGGTTAATTTTTTAGGGGTTTGCTGACATATTTCCTGAGCATCCCTCAGGAACAAGGAATGGGAGTGTAAAAGTGCCACCGCTTTCGGATAGAGCCGTATTCCGGCATCGGTCAACGAAGCCCCGTGACGACCTCGCTGGAACAACGACCCGCCGGTCAGCACTTCCAGTGCCTGGATCTGCTTTGAAAGAGCGGGTTGCGTCATATACAGATTTTGCGCTGCACGATGATAACTTCCGACGTCAGCCAGAGTGATAAACGCACGCAGTAACTTGATATCGATTCCTTTCATTTATCAAATCCTGAATAAAAGGGAATTATACACGCCCCTGTCGCCACGCCATGATAACGCCTCGTTGTGACTTTTAGCCGATTGCAGGGAGACAAATATGGCTTACTCTGGAACCCGAATTAAAGCGATATTATTTGATATGGACGGCGTGCTTATTGATTCAAATGCCGTTATTGAGCGCGCCTGGCGAGAAGCGGCTGAAATGTATGGTAAGACGATTTCACAGGAGGAGATCGTTAAACATATTCATGGTCAGCCCGGCCCTCACACCATTCATGCGCTCTTCAGCGAGTTGCCTGTTTCCGATCAACAGTGCGTTCAGGCACATATTATTCATGTGGAAAATACGGCGGAATATGATCCCATTCCCGGCGTCGGGCAGCTTATCCGTTCGCTCCATGCAGCAGGCGTACAGGTGGGGATTGTCACCAGCGGCTGGAGAGAAAAGATCGATCGCGTGACCGCGATGCTTAACATTCAGGAGTGTATTTCAGTCATTGTCGAACGCGATGATGTTGCGCGCGGTAAACCCTTCCCCGACCCCTATCTGCTTGCTGCCGAGCGTTTTGCAGTATCTCCCGAGAACACCCTCGTGTTTGAAGATTCCCGAAGCGGGGTGACGTCAGCCGTTTCTGCCGGGGCTTACTGCGTTGGAATCGGAGAGGATGAACTCATGACATACGGCGCCAGGCTGACGATTGCAGATTTCATGGGAGTCACAGTCAGTACAGGAGATGACGGGGAAGTCACCATGACTTTTCATCGGGAGCCATTGCCCGCCAAATGTCTCCCCCTTCAACCGTTCGCATGACACACCGTGACAGTTTCAGCCTTTATGGTTATCGCCCGATCCTTAGCGGCTTATATCGTTAATTAATAAGCGCGCACTGTCACGAGGCGATATGAGCGACTTCACTGAACTCCCGGTTTCTGGAAACGTGAAAACCACGATGGGTGTTTTCACTCGCAGAGATAATCCGTCGGTATTTTCGCCCGTCGCGAATGAACTGCCTGCCGGGAGTCGCGTGACGATTCAGGGGGCGGTGGTGGGTGATGCGGTGGAGGGCAATGCGCACTGGTATCGGGTGGGAGAAGATACCTATATCTGGGCGGGGGCTTGTACGCGGCTGGAGCCGTATCCGGAGTTTCCGGAAATCACCAGGCCCAGCTGGACGGCGATCGTTTTACATGAACGATAGCGCCCGTAACCGGGCGCTTTCTGGAACACTTAATCGAGTTTCAGCTCGTCATACTGAGTGATGATCTTGCCGACGATGCCGTAATCCAGCGCCTCGCCAGGAGACATCCAGAAGTTACGGTCGGTGTCTTTTTTCACTTTTTCCAGCGGCTGGCCGGTGGCGTCCGCAATCAGCTTGTTCACGCGATCCAGCATGCGGATGATCTCGCGCGCTTCGATCTCAATATCCGTGGCCTGACCACGCACGCCGCCCAGCGGCTGATGGATCATGAAGCGGGTATTTGGCAGCGCATAGCGGTGCTCTTTTTTCGCCGCCAGGAAGATGGTGATCCCGGCGCTCGCCACCCAGCCGGTGCCGATCACGTGCACGTCCGGGCGGATGAACTTGATAAAGTCGTGGATGGTATCGCCCGCTTCCACGTGGCCGCCCTGACTGTTGATGTACAGCTTGATCGGATCGTTGCTCACGCTTTGCAGCAGGATCAACTGAGTGATCACTTTCTCGGCCAGCGCCTGGTCAATTTCGCCGGAGATGATGATCGAGCGGGACTCGAGCAATTTCTGCGCAAGTGCGCCCGCGCCGTTTTTCCCTTCTGATTTTTCTGTGTTATCGCGATCTTTCTGTGTGAAGTGCATTGTTGTTATCCTCGGCTTTTAGCGCTCAAAGTCAGAGTGTAGCCTGTTTTGCCAGGCAAAGTCGTCAGGCGCACACAATGCGAACATCCTGGGTCGCGAACGCGCTGAGAACATCCGGGTTCATGCTCGCTTCCACCACCAGCACGTCGATATCACGGGTCCTGGCGACCACGAAGCGCGCCACGCCGGGGATTTTGTCGGTGGTCAGCGCCACGATGGTTTGATTGCTTTGGGCAATAACCGCTTTCTTGAACTCGCAGTCGGCAAAATCAAAGCCGGTCAGCCCCATTTCGGGGTCCATCGCACAGCCGCCAATAAAGGCCTGATCGAAAATAATCCCCTGGATCTGACTGGCCGCCGTCGCCCCGACCGCACCGCCCGAGGCGCGCTGGATCTGCCCGCCGGTCATGATCACTTCGCACAGAGGATGGCGCAGCAGCTCCGCCGCGATCGCCGGTGAGTTGGTCACGATCGTCACCTTTAAATCCGCTGGCAATGCCTTCGCCAGCGCCAGGTTGGTGGTGCCGGTATCCATAAAAATGCAGCTGCCGGGTTTGATAAAGGTTGCCGCTTTCTGCGCGATCATGTCTTTTTTTGCAGGATTTTTTTGCTCGCGAGCGAGGAAATTTCCCGCATCTGGCAGCTGAAGCACCGCGCCGCCGTAGACCTTTTTGCACAGGCCTTCTTTGCTAAGCTCATGTAAATCACGGCGAATCGTGTGCTCAGAGACTTTCATTTGCGTCGCTAATTCCGTACAGACCACCCTGCCGTTCTCCTGAAGGATCTTGCGGATCAGGTCTTGTCGTTGTTCCGGAAAAGCAGCATAATCGAGCATAAAGAGTCCTGTTAAAATCCAAATCGAGCATCAATGCGCATAATGTTGCATGACGCTCAGCCTGTCAATCAATGCAACCTGGAAGGGAGCCTGATGATGAAACGCAGTAAACCGTCTCACCCGCTTGTGGCTAACCAGCCTTACGACGGATTCTGGTTCCAGCCCGTCAGCCACACGGAGCGATCGCAGCAGAAAGTGCACCGCGAAGAGCTGCCCGCCCGGTTCCAGGAACATCACTCAACTACGCGCAGCAAACAACGAGGCTTAATATGAACATTGCACATGTGGCACTCTGGACCCGCAACCTGCCCGCTCAGGTTCAGTTCTGGGAAACGGTTTTCGGGGGTCGCAGCAACGAGAAATACATCAGTAAAAACCGCCCTGGCTTTGAGTCGCACTTTATTACGCTCACCGACGGCCCGACGATTGAGCTGATGACGGTCCCGGAACTGGCGGACGCGCCCGTGCATCCTGAATTTGTCGGCTGGGCACATATCGCTCTCAACGTTGGCAGCAAAGCCAATGTGGATCGCATGGCGGAACAGGCGCAGCAGAACGGCACGCTTCTGAGCGCGCCGCGCATGACGGGGGACGGATTTTACGAGGCGGTGATCGCCGACCCGGACGGGAACCGGATTGAGCTGGTCGGGGAGTCGTTCTAAGAATAAAACCGCATCCCCGCATAGGGTTTTTCCCGACACGCCGCCAGCCGCGCGGCGATATCGCCCACGTGCAGCTCCAGCTTATGTCCGTCCGGGTCGAGAAAATAGAACGACGCGCCTTCGCTTTTATTAGTTTTCCAGACGGTAACCCCCGCCTGCTCCAGCTTGTGCGAGAAAGCGTCAAAATCTTCGGGTGCAACGCTGAACGCATAGTGGGTGTAGTCGCTCTTCTCAGGCGGAACGTAGTTGCGGGTTTCGTCGAACGACAGGCACAGCCAGAGGTCGCCGCAGGTGAGATATGCGCCCGCGTCCCACTGCGCATGGAGTGACAACCCCAGCAGATCGCGCCAGAAATTCACGCTGGTTTGCAGGTTGCTGACGGCCAACGTGAGGTGGTTCAGTGATTGCAGCATAGGATCCCCTGTTGTGTTTCGCTCAGAACATGATACGGTAATTCAATGAACAGAAAACACCTCCCCGCTTTCCATCACACCCAGTGGTGGCTGCCTTCTTAAAGGCGGCCCGGAATTGTTTTCCCTCTTTTTCAGATAGCCGCCGAAAGGCGGCTATTGCATTTCTAAGACGTCTTTCGGCTTTTAAACCTTAAGGAGTCTTACATGAACACCAAAACTATTATTTTGACCGGCGACCGTCCGACTGGCCCTCTGCATCTTGGGCACTATGTCGGCTCGCTGCGCCAGCGCGTCGCGCTCCAGCAGGATTATCAACAGTTTGTGCTGGTCGCCGACCTGCAGGGCCTGACGGATAACGGCAGCAACCCGCAAAAAATCCGCGATAACATCCCCGAAGTGTTGGCCGACTATCTCGCCGCGGGCATCGACCCCGATCTCACGACCATCTGCCTGCAGTCCGCCCTGCCCGCGCTCGCCGAGCTGACGATGCTGTATATGAACATCGTCACCGTGGCGCGCGTGGAGCGCAACCCGACGGTGAAAAATGAAATCGCCCAGAAAGGTTTTGCCCGCTCGCTGCCCGCAGGGTTCCTCGTATACCCCATCAGCCAGGCGGCGGATATCACCGCCTTCAAAGCGGAAGTGGTGCCCGTCGGCGATGACCAGCTGCCGATGATCGAGCAGACCAACGAAATCGTGCACAAGATGAATAGCCTGCTGCCCGCCCCGGTGCTGCGCCACTGCAAAGCGATGCTGAGCGACACCAGCCGCCTGCCGGGCGTCGACGGCAACGCCAAAATGTCGAAATCCCTCGGCAACACCCTGCACCTTTCGGCAAGGGAAGAGACCATCCACCGCGCCGTCAGCGCGATGTATACCGACCCGAACCATCTGAAAGTGAGCGACCCGGGGCAGGTCGAGGGCAACGTGGTGTTTACCTATCTGGATGCGTTCCACGCGGACAAAGCTAAAGTCGCGGCGATGAAAGCGCAGTACCAGCAGGGCGGACTGGGTGACAGAACCTGCAAAAACGAGCTGGAAGTGTGTCTGCAGGAGCTGATCGCGCCGATGCGCGAGCGGCGGGCGACCTACATTCAGGACAAAAGTCAGCTGATGGCGATGCTGAAAAACGGCAGCGAACGGGCGCACGAGCTCACGCAGACGACGCTCAAAGAGGTGAAACAGGGGCTGGGCGTGCCGGTGTTCTGAGGGACTGGTGGACGCCTGCCGGGCAGGCGTCCACAAAAGCTAATTCACCGAGACCGGGCGATCCAGACGCTCGTCGCCTTCCACATCCTGCGCGGAAGCGTGGCGGCGCTCCGCCAGCAGACGACAAATCTCCGCATGTTTTTCTTCGGTAAAGGTGAAGCGCGACATGCAGCCGAGGCGGATCAGCGAGCCAATCGCCGGAAGCAGGCAGATGCCGAAGAACAGCCCGGTCAGCACGCCATCGCTCTGGGTTTGCGCCTGCGGCACGTAGCCGATCATCGTCAGGAACACGCCGATCAAGCCCCCGCCCACCGCCACCGACATCTTGCCGGTGAAGGTCTGTCCGGAGAAGGTGATCGCCGCACAGCGTTTATGGGTGTGGTACTCAGCGTACTCGATGGTGTCGGCGATCATCGACGAGGTGAGGATATTGCTCATCATCACGAATAGCGTGCTGAGGCCAAGCAGCAGGAACAGCAGCGCGGTGTGCTGATACCCGGCGAACCACATCACCGCACGCACCGCGATATCCAGCCCGCAGAGGATCATAAACAGTTTTCGCTTCTGCATCCTGCGCGTCAGCATCGGCGCAATCAGACACACCACCGCCGCCACGATCCCCATAATGCCGATCGCCATCTGCAGGCTGCCGTCGCCGAGGTTGTAGATAAAGAAGTAGATGTAAATCCCGTTGGCGACGTTATGGAACACGCAGAAAAAGAACGACAGCAGGATGACGAACAGGGGTTTGTTCTGACGCAGATTGTGGAAGGTGTCTCGCATCGTCACCTTCTCCGCGCTCGGCGGGACGCGCTCTTTAATCTGCATAAAGCCGTTTAACATCAGCGGCAGGCCAAAGAGCATCATCACCAGCGCGGCCATGAAATAGCCTTTGTCGTTGCTGTACTGGGCAAAAAACGCCGCCAGTTTCGGGAAGAAGATATTCGCGCAGGCGATCCCGGCATTGACGCCGAGCATCGCCGCCGTCACCGCGCGGGTGCGCTGGCCCGAGTCGTTGGTCATCACCGACGACATCGACCAGAACGGGATATCGGAGATCGCGTACAGCGTCCCCCACAGAATATAGGTCACCCCGGCGTAGAGGATTTTGGTGGTCATGTCTGCTTCGATTTTATAGAACGACAGCAGCGTGACGCCGGTAATCAGCAGCGGAGCGATAAGTAAAAAATGCCGGAACTTGCCGAATCGGCTGTTAATGGTGTCCATAATGCTGGCGAACAGCGGATCGTGAACAGCATCCCAGACGCGGGCAATCAGGAAGATCGAGCTCGCCGCCAGGGCCGAGATCCCCAGCACGTCGGTGTAAAAATAGTTAATAAATGAACCCACTAAACCAAAACTAAAACACTGACCTAAACCATAGCCAAAATAGGACCACAACTCGCGAGACGGTATTTTCATTGTCGTTGCCATAGTGCGTACCTTGCTGTCCGGCGGCGTACCGCCGGATCGTTATTGTTATGCCTGCGGCTGCGGGGCGATTTTGCGCAGCTTGCGCATCAGGGCGATTTCGCTGCGCGAGAACGGGATGCCGTTTTCCTCGAAGACGTCGTGGAACCACAGGCGGCAGTAATCTGTGGAGCCGGTCATGATCACCGGCCACGGCAGCCAGGTCTGGGTTTTGCCGCGCACCAGGCCCCACTGATACGGCGCGACTTTCGCGGTGTACATCAGCGGGAGCTGCTCTTCGATGGTGCTCCCGACGTGGCGCGCCAGCCATTCGGTGCAGAACATCGGGCGGCCAAGCTGCTGTAACTGCTGGATAATCGCGGTCATGCGCCCGGTGTTGAGGTAGGCGTGGTAGCTCACCACGTCCGACAGCTCCAGCGCGGTTTGATCGAGCGGGTGCTGGAAGAATGTCTCCCCTTCCACTTCCGCATCTGGCGACACGCGCCACGCACAGACCGTCAGCGGCTGCTCCGGATCTTCTTTCCGCGCCCACTCGAACGCCCGTTTCATCAGCTCATGCGCGTAGCTTTCCAGTTTTTCGTCGTACTGCACTTCCACGGTGCCCGTCGCAAAAATCCCGCGGTTGCCCGGCTCGTTATAGAGATCCCACACCAGGACGCGCCTGTCGTCGCGGAACTGGCGGATAACGTCGCGGATATAACGCTCAATCTGCGGCCAGCAGTCGCGATCGCACACTTTGTCGCGCCCTGGGCTCGCCGCCGCCTGGCTGTTGTGTTTCCCCGGAACCGGCGGCTTCTGCGGGCCGAGATACGGCTCGTCGCCCGAGAATCCGCAGTCGTCCATCAGCGTCAGCATGGTGCTGAACCCGTGGCGGTCAGCAAGTGTCAGAAAGTGGTCAATACGCGCCAGCAATCCGTCGCGATCGTGCTCCCAGACGATAAACGGCAGGTTGATGCGCAGGGTGTTGTAGCCCGCGTCCGCCGCCCAGCCGAGTTCCCGGTCAATGGTTTCGGGATCGAACGTCTCCTGCTGCCAGATATCCGTCCAGTTCACCGCCGTCGACGGCAGATAGTTAAACCCGCACAGCCACCCTTTCTGCTGATACCACGCCTGCGCCTGTTCTTTGCTCCACTGCTGTTTCATCGTCGCCTCACTTGCTGATAATATTTAGCTAATAAATATTAGTTGAACTATAAATGAGCAAACTGGCGCATTCAGAAAAGCGACAGCAATCACAAAGTTCAGGCTTGAGCGCATAAGAAACGTGATCGACCGCGCTTTGGAAGACGGTTAAGGTATGATGCTGTTTCTCAAGAGGGAGCGAGCGGATGAAGCGGAAAAACAAAATCACGATGAACGATATTGCGCGTGCGGCGGGGGTGTCGCAGGCGACGGTTTCGCTGGTGCTCAATCAGTCCCGCAACATCAAGCTCAGCGACGAGACGCGCCAGCGGGTAATCGGCGTGGCCGCCGAGCTCGGCTACAATCGCCTGCCCGCCATCCACGCGCCGCGCAACCAGGAAGAGGTCGCGCTGCTGGTCAGCTCCCTGCAAAGTTACGACCCCTTTATTGACGCCATCAGCCAGGCGCGGGATGCGGCCTGGCGCAACGAGACGCTGCTGACCGTGTACGACTACGGCGACGACGTGGAGCTGGCCCTGAACATCATCCGCCAGCTCGAGAAGCGCAACTGCGTGGGGATTATCCTCGCCTCCCCCGTCACCACCCTGGTGGACATGACCGATTTCCAGGACTGTACGCAGCTCCCGCTGGTGCTGCTCAACCAGCGCGACCCCGGCTCCCCGCTGCTGCCGTCGTTCATTCCCGACGACTTCGCCAACGCCTTCCAGGTGACGCGCCATCTGATTGCTCAGGGGGCCACGCGCATCGCGCACATCACCGGCGAGAGCTGGATGGAGGCCACCCGCCAGCGTAAGGCGGGCTACCAGGCCGCACTCGAACAGGCCGGACTGGCGTTCGACGAGAGTCTGGTTCGCCCGACCAACTGGCAGTTCAGCGAGTCCTTCACCGCGACCGAGTCCCTGCTGGCGTTGCCGGAACGCCCGGACGCGATCTTCTGCGCCAGCGACTGGCTGGCGATCGGCTGCTATCAGGCGCTGGCGGTGAACAACGTGCAGATCCCGCAGGACATGCTGCTGGCAGGTTACGACGATCAGAAGATTTCCGAACAGCTGACCCCGGCGCTGACCAGTATTCAGCTGCCTTATAGCGAGCTGGGGCGGTTGGCCGTGGAGTATCTGTGCAATCAGGAAGATGCGGCGACGCATGTGACGCTGGCGGGAAGGTTGAGGGTGCGGAGATCGAGTGAGCGTAATTAATTAAAAACTTATTTCGGCAATATATATTGTGAATAATGAATTCATTATTTTTATATATTCAAATCACTCCGAATAACGCTTATTACGTTTTGTATTCAGCTGGACTTTAAATATTTTCCTGATTAAATATACAGGTATTCATAACGCGGTGCGGACATGCGCCAACACGTCCGCACCGCTCATCACAATCACTATTTACGGAGAATAGTAACCATGACTAACGTCGATTGTATTGCAGATTCAATTGAACCAGAAGTGTTCCCCGCCGATAACCGCACCTTCACCGTGAGTTATGCGAGCCGTTTTCACGATCACGCCCGTATGCCAGCCTTTATCATGAAGGGCTACTGGCTGGATGAAGCCGGATTCAGCACCGGCACCAAAGTGGACGTGAAGGTGATGAAAGGCTGCATGATCCTGACCGCACGCGAACCAGGACCGGAAGAGACGGAGATGGAGAAGCTGGTGCGCGAGGTGAGTAAGCTTTCAGCGCGTAAACAGAAGCAAGTGGTGGAGTTTGTCGGGGTGATATCGGCGAAGAGTTCGAAAGGCTGAAAAATCAATTGAGTGGGGAAGGCGCCGATGGGCGCCTTTTTTGTTGGTTGTGAGAGGTGGGTGGTTGATTGGGAGGGGTTTTGCGAGCATCATCGCAGAAACTAATGATTCCTGTAACAGAACCATGACTATTGCAAAATCTCTGAGTCAAAAAATTGCTGAAATGAAAACGGCCTGGTACGACAATGCACCAGCGTTGAATAAGCCTTTACTTATTCTGTATGTTCTTTCTCGCTATAAGCAGGGACATGGTCAGTTGTTTAATTTCCAAACGGAAATCCATCTTTCACTGCAATCTTTGCTTAAGCGCTATGGTCCCAAACGTAAGGTATATGAAACCATCATGCCTTTCTGGAGACTGCGGAGTGATGGTTTTTGGAGTCTGGAATGCAGTAATCCTCATTTATTAGCAAGCAAGAAAGAGCCTTCTTTGGCCGAAGCAATTGAGAACGATGTATCTGGCGGTTTTGATACATTATCGTTTTATCAACTAAAAAATCATAACTCTTTAATAGATATTTTGGCACGACAGATTATCGATAAATATCTACCCTTACCACTTCAGAATGCACTTAGTAATGAGCTTGGATTTGAGAAACCGCTTTTATTACCATATGAAAATGATTTAACGGATCACTTTGACTTGATTAAACACGACATCAATATGATTGCAGAAGATATATCTCTCAATGAAACTACAAAAACCGCTTTAATTCAGGCAAGAATTGGGCAAGGTACCTTTCGTAATAGTTGCTTAAAGATTTATCCCGCTTGCCCAGTTACTGGAATTAGCTTCGAGCCATTATTGAAAGCTAGCCATATAAAGCGGTGGTCCGATTGTCTAACTGCCCAAGAACGTTTGGATCCGTATAACGGCATTATGCTTACAGCCCATATTGATGCATTATTCGATTCGGGATGGATTTCATTTGCTAACGGAGGCGAAATATTAATTAGCAATCAGCTTGATTTTGGCACTTGCGACAGACTGGGTTTGCCAGAGAAAATAACTCAGCTACCACATCAAACTATCTTCTATATGGAATGGCATCGTAAACATATATTTAAAGCCTAAAAGAATAATTAATACAATAACATTGACAACTTGATGAATTAGTTAGAGAGACAGATAACTCTAAAGAGAAGGATCAAAAGCTGACATAGATACTGTAATTCGTTCAAAAACCATTTGAGATGTTTTTTGAAGAAATGCTATATTCATACTAAAGTCAATCTAGTATTGTGAACCATGGATAACCTCAAAACACATAACGCATACTTAAGAGAAGTAATTTTATCATCGAATCTCACAGATGATCGCCAACCTATTGATTTAGATAGGTTAGATGCTACGATGCGTGATCATTTCTCAATTGAAGATATGAGAGTTGCTGGTAGTTTCTTTACTGGAGAAGCGCTTGCACAGCAAACGCTTACCTCTTTTTGTGAGCCAATTTCACAAAATTCCATCATTCTTGACCCAACTTGCGGTGCTGGAAATTTACTTATTGCATGTTCACGACAGTTAGATATAAAGAATACTTTATCAGAAACCCTCAAAGTATGGGGTAAAATTCTTTGGGGCTATGACATATATCCTTTTTTTGTTGAAGCAAGCAAATTACGAATAATTACAGATATATTATCTCGCGGAGCGATAAACGATTGCTGCATAGAAACTGCAATTTCGCTTCTCGATAATATTAAAGTAAAAGATGCTTTAACATTGACTAAAGAAGAATTAAGTAGCGTTACACATGCGATTATTAACCCACCATTTACAGTTTGCCCTTCACCTAAAAAAAATTATTGGAAAACTGGAAAGGTGAACTCAGCTGGAGTTTTTCTAGACATATTTGTTAGGACACTACCTACAAATTGCAATATTAGTGCAATACTACCTGATGTCCTTCGTTCAGGTAGTCGATATGTTGACTTTAGAACATTCATAGCTAAAAATATTAAAGGAATTTGCTCTGTATGGGGAAGATTTAACTCGAAGACAGATGTAGATGTTTTTGTGTTATCAGGGATTTTAAACGAAAATACTGTAGATGGAATAAAGTGGATTGCTGAAAAACCATCATCTTTATCATTATCAAGTTTGTACGATGTTCGTATTGGCCCACTTGTGGCTTATAGAGATCCACTAAAGGGCCCTGAATATGCCTATTTTCACCCCAAAAACACTCCTGCGTGGGAAATCGTTACGAACTCCAATGAACGGCGCCAGTTTGAAGGCACCGTTTTAAAACCCCCGTTTGTTTTAATTAAAAGAACATCCAGCCCTACCGATCGGTTCAGAGCTTCAGCAACAGTTGTAAACCTCAAAGAAAATGTAGCTGTTGAAAACCATATGATGGTTGTAACACCTAAAAGTTTAAAACTAAGTGATTGCCTTATATTATTAGACATTCTAAAATCTGATGCTACAAACTCATTTCTTAATGAGAGAATCCGCCTTAGACATTTGACAGTAAGTGCCGTTAAAGATATCCCACTAAATTAAGGATAATGTTATGGCCCGTAGACTGATAGCCCAAAAACCTTTTGATTTTTCAGCTAGAGTTACTTTACAACTTGGCAGGGAAAGTATTTCAAGCTCAACAGTAGCAGTATCAGAGTTAATAAAAAACTCTTATGATGCAGATGCTGAAAATATCAGTATTGACTTTTACTTACGTTCACAAAACGCTGTGTCAACCCTAGTTATAAAAGATGATGGACAAGGAATGGATAGCGCGACGTTAATGTCGCACTGGCTTCGAATTGGAACAGATAACAAGTCTATTGCTGAATTTTCAAGTAACAAAAAACGGCTACTGACAGGGGCAAAAGGACTAGGTCGTTTAGGGATAGATAGACTTTGTAAACGAATGATTTTATTTACAAAGAAAAAAAACTCAACAAGTGTCATTCAGCTGGATGTTGATTGGCGGAATTATGAGAACACAGAAAAATCATTAAGTGAAATTCACCACAGCATATATGAATTAGATCTTCCTATCGATGATAAATATGGTGAAATTTTTAGTAATAGAGAAGAACAAGGGACTTACATTGTCTTAATTGGGTTAAGAGATATTTGGACTGAAGAGTTTATCGACGCTTTGAGTAATGAGCTACGTCTATTAATTTCTCCTTATAGAGCTATTAATGACTTTTCAATACAATTACAAATACATACAAAGAACAATAAAATTGTTAGAACTATAGATTCTCAAGACATACTTGCAGGTGCAAGTTGGAAAATAAGTGCCGTTATAGATAAATATAATCGAGTTAAAACAACATTCACCAATAATGAAAGTGGTGAGATTATTGAACATGAACCAATCCCATGGGAAAGATGGATTATTAACCAAGGGGAAAAACCTTTATTTGGTCCTATTAAATTTGATTTTTACTACTTAGCTCGAAAAAAAGAATCTTTGGCAAAAGTCAACTTAACTGCTAGAGATTGGTCAAAGTTTATGGAATTAAATCGAGGAGTTAGAATTTATAGGGATGATTTCCGCGTTCGTCCTTATGGAGAGCCCAGTGGCAAAGGCGATTGGCTAGATCTTGGTTATAGGAAGGCACAAAGCCCTGGTGGTATAAATCAAGGGGGATGGAGAGTAGGGCCAGGACAAATAATTGGTGCGTTAAGCATCTCAAGACAGGGAAACGCTATACTTGACGATCAGGCAAACCGCGAGGGGATTGTCGAAAATGATGCGTTTTTCCAAATGAGGACTTTTGCACTAAAATCAATTGAAATGTTTGAAGAACTAGCACATAAGTCAGCTTCAGGAGATGGAGAAACTGACTTATCAAAGGAGCTAGAGTTAATATTAAGTAAATCTTCTCATGATTTGTCCGAAGCATTAGAAAATGTTAAGAAAATTGCCCATGTGAAGAAAAAATCACGCAAAAAAAGAATAGTTCCTAGCGCAGTATTATTATACCAGCGAGTTAAAGAGCTTGAGAAGGCCAAATTAAATCATGAAAAAGCTCTCCAAGATTATTATGATTCTCTTGAAAAAGAACGACTAAAACTTATTGAAGAAAAAAATACCCTTTCTAATCTCGCTTCAATTGGAATTCTTACAGTATGCTTTGGTCATGAGATAAGAACTCAGGCTGCCCTAGCCCTTGATAATACTGATGAGATACTTGAGACAATATTAGATGCAAAGAAATTTGGGATTCCAATTGATTACGCTGAAATGCAAAAAATTTGTGCCACAGTTAAAGGAAGTGTCACATATGTGAATAACTTTTCTAAACTTGCTATCAATAATATAACACCGGACAAAAGGAGAAGAAAAAAAATAAATGTACCGCATGTGTTTGAGTATATTTTAAACGTAATGGGCAGCACTCTTTCGAGAATGGGAATTGAATACGATTTTATTTATTATAAAATTCGTAAAGAAGATTTCAATGTCCGTTCATTCGAGATTGACTGGGAAAGTATAGCTATTAATATAATCACTAATACCTTATGGGCTCTTGCTTTTAAAGGTAAGAATGAGAGATTCATTCGAATAACTTTTGAGCGTGTTGGAGGAACAAAATTACGTATTTCTTTTGAAGATTCTGGATGTGGGTTAGAGGAAGGCCATGAAGAGACAATCTTTTTGCCAATGAAAAGCGCAAAACGAGACCGCACTGGAAATGTTATCGGAACAGGGATGGGACTTGCCATAGTGCATAATCAAGTGCATGAACATATGAGTGGTAATGTGTTTGCCAAAAAAAATTCGCCACTAGGTGGTGCAGGAATTTACATTGAAGTAAACCAGGATATTTAAAATGATTGAAAAAATTATATTTATTGATGATCAAGAAGAAGTTAGGGATACCTACAAAAGAAGATTAAAACGTATGTTTGCTGGAATTGCGGAGGTGTTAACATTACCCCCAAGTGAATCTATTGATTTAATGCTTAAAGAATTAGATAAAATAGATCATAAAATCATGTATATTATTGATGAAGATTTAACCCTCACTGGTGATGCAGAATATACAGGCGCAGCCCTTATTGAAAAAATAAGAATGACAGACAGGAGAATCCCAATATATATTCTAACTAGTGATGTCACCAAAGTGGTAAATAACTTAGGTGACATAGAATTTTTGATTGATAAAGGCGAATGGAACGTCAGTCAAAATATTCTTGCACAACGTTTTCTTAGACATATTAATACCAACTTACAAATAAAAAGCGATAATGAAACGAGATTTGACTACCTCTTAAGTAAATCATTAGCAGAACCTTTATCTCCAGAAGAAAAAGACGAATTTAATCTATTGAATTCAAATAGAAGCAAAATATTATCTGATGAAAGCATTATTACTACTGCCGATACTCAGGAACTGCAAGATAAAACCCAAAGATTGATAGAAATAAAAAATATGATTGAGAGACTAGATAATGAATAATAATCTTTTTTTCCCGAGATTAGTAAGAAGAGAAGAAAATCAATATCATAGCAATAGAGGTAATTTTTATGCTAATTATCAAGATAACTATCCAAAAATAGCAGATGACTGCTTCCATCGATGTGTATATTGTGATGCATCTGAAAAAGAGTGTGGTGGAGACCCTTTTTCTTTGGATCATTTTCGGCCACAACAGGTTTTTGTAAATAAGTTTAATGGAAGCCTTACTAATCACCCTAACAATTTATACTTATCATGCCAAAAGTGTAACGTTTTAAAGAGCAATGATTGGAAAGGATGTTTAGATACCGTTGATGGTGCAACTTTTATTGATAAAAAAGGATATATTGATAGATTCAAACATGATTTCTATGACTATATGAATATAATGGATACTGGTGAAATTGAATCTACAGATGACAATGGACCAGGTAATTACATGATCAATAAAATGTTACTTAACCGAGTGAATAGAGTGTACATTCGAAAAAAAAGAATCTTTGCAAAACAATGCAAAGATGTTAATGATATGATTACAAGAAAAATGGATGAAGTTATGGAGAAATATAACTCAGGCCAATTCAACAATGACCAGTTGGCTCATAAAATCACTACTCTTATTAGTATAAAACGTGATTTTGATGCAATCCTATAATTTAGAAATATTGAGGCGCTTTATTTTTAATATATGCGCCTTATTATAACCAATTCATTGAAACAACCCCACCATTGCAACACTTCCATTAATTTTTATATTTACACGCCATTTGTCTGTCCTCATAAACAATACATTAAACATTGTTTTATTATCATGTAACTAATATTTTATGAAAATGCATTGCAACAATTTGGATCTAATTAGGAATATATTCCTGCGAAATCTGAATTCTATATATAAAAAAAGCCACCCGTAGGTAGCTTTAATTTGCATATCTATGGTGCGAAGGCCGGACTCGAACCGGCACGTATTTCTACGGTGTTCGCTTGTCCAGCAAGCTGTTCTAAGCTATTGAATCAACTGCTAAGAATTCGCCGCTCCAACAATCTACACAGGAAACTTCCCCATGTAAAAGCCCTTACAAAATAGCCGGGGTGAACATGAGTTTCAAGAGAGATCGTTACTTAGTTTTAGATCCATGCGGAAACTATCTGGTAAGGATTACCGTTCCAGCTTACATGCGCTCGCTTTTTGGCAACAAGCGCTACTTCGTCAAGAGCACTGGCACAAGTGACATACGTCAGGCACGATTGTTCAGAGATGCTATCGCTGTTGAATGGATACGTTTACGGGAACAGGTCAAACCAAGAGAAGGGAGTAAGATTGAGCAGGCAATTGCAGAGCTACGCAGAGTTAGCGCCCGAGTTCATGAAACACCTGTTCAGCATGTCATGAGCAATACCCAATCCCAAGGAGTGCCATCCCTTCTGAAAATGCGTGATCTTTATCTATTGCAGTTCAGCGAGAAGCGCAAACTCACTACGCTATCGAAGACAAACAAGGCTGTTGAAGTGCTCTTAGAACATCTGAAAAAGCGTGATGTTCAGCTTCGTGACGTTAACCGAACCACCGTTACAGGCTGGCTTGATCAGCTCAAGACGGAGAAAGCACCACAGACCATACAAAACTATGTCAGCGCACTGGCTCAAATCTGGGATCTGGCCCGTAATCGCTACCACGATGCACCGCAAGAAAACATCTGGCGCGGTCATGCGCTGGAGGCCAAAAGTAGCAAGGTGAGTTATGAAGTATTTGAGCCTGGAGAATTGGCGAAGGTGTTCGCTGTGATGGCGAATGATGAAGAGATGCAAAATGTAACGCTGATCGGGATGTATAGCGGTATGCGCCTGAATGAAATTTGTTCATTACGTGCAGCCAACATCCGAGAGATTGAAGGGGTGTTATGTTTCGAAGTGACGGAGGGGAAGACCAAATCAGCAGCCCGTATTATTCCGGTGCATAGCCTGATCACTCCGTTGGTTTTGTCGCTGCGTGAGAAGCCCCATAACGGCTTTTTATTCTATCGTGCGTCGATGACTGACCGTGCAGATGGAAAGCGCTCTACGTGGCATTCACAGCGTTTTACGAGGGCTAAACGTAAGGCATTGGGGGAAGTAGGATCAGAGTTGAAAGTTTTTCACAGTCTACGCCATGCAGTGGCGCAGATTCTGGATCGTGGGGGGGTTGGACGAGGTAAGTTAAAACCAGTCCCAGAAGACCGGATCGCACTTCTCTTGGGTCATGAGCGCGGCTCTACAGAAAGTTTCAAGACGTACAGCAAGAATGCAGCATCTCCGATTGAACTACAGCCATACATCGAGCTATTACGTTACCCAGAGATAGAGAAGGAGCCCCAACGTGAGAAAACTGATAAATAGTGAACGAATAACGATCAGAAAACGCAGTGGTATCATCTAAATGTATGCACATTAAGCCAATTTGAAAGCAGAAATACCGCACATTTTTAAAACTGTAGTTTTATCCAGTAAAGAGATTTTTCATCGTTGCACAGCGAAACGGTGAGGATTATCATTAACACTACATCTTGTATTCATTCTTAATTTAAATACAAGATGTTCAATAATTCACTTCTTGAATAGGTGTTGAGAATGGCTAACAATTCAAAGCAAACATCAAGTAAAGTCGCATCAGTCGCAGCACAAACCCTAAACAACCCCAACGCATCTGCAATTCAGAAGAGCCTTGCTGGTTCAGCTCTCTCTCAAAAAGGTTCCTCAAATCAGACAAGTGGTGCAATGGAACATAAAGCATCTGCGGCGCTGGATAATCCACGTTCCAGTACTTTAACCAAGCAGCTTGCTGCTTCCGTGCTGGCTCAATCCAACAAAAACCGTAAATAACACCAAGGGGCCTCAGTGGCCCTTTTCAATCTTCTGGTTTTTTACAAAAAAACATAAAAATAGACAATAAAATCATGTAATTGCTGATACGTCATTGGCTACTCTACATGAATTAAAAGTACATGATGGCAATTTGGACCAGAAAATCTACAAGGCGTACTTTTGTAAGTCAGATTATACGCATTACCTTGCCAATTACTGTACAAAAAACCAGTGTTATGGGGTATGCTTTTGATGTTCACATAATCAAGTTTTGATTATGATTTCATCACTGGGGGATAACATGAAACGAAAAAGCACATTCAACAAGATGGGACTTTACATACTGTCTTTAATGTTGCTGTTTGTTTTTATTATCATTTTGAGCGCAAAAATCCCATTTTGTTATGGCCCCTCCTGCCATTTTATAGGATTTTATCAATTAGCCTCCAGCAACATCATCCCAATAATCTGCTTATTTTTCATAATGATAGCGGTTTATTTCTATAGACGATTTAAAAAGTTGACAAAGGTCAACAACGCTGACTGTGTAACTATCACTGCTTGTCAAAGTGAGAGCTATGAAAGTTTGACTTTCTTAGCCACATACATAGTACCTTTTATGGGATTCAGTTTTGATGACCCTCAGAAAAACCTCGCTTACTTTCTCTTAATAGTAGTGATTGGTTTAATTTTCATTAAAACGGATAAGTATTATGCGAATCCTACTTTGGCACTTTTCGGTTATAAACTGTATAGAGTTAACATTTCTCATGCAGGAAGTGGTGAAGTAAAAAACGTCATTGCAATCTCGATGGATGTGCTAACTGTTGACGATCAAGTATTTTACAGTTTTTTTGATGACTACGTTTTCATAGCAAGGAAAAAAGATGAACCCAGATAATTTGAAGGTAGAAATAAACAGTATTTTTGAAAACTACTCAGGAATTAGAGTAATCTTCATTGTAAAGAATGAAGAGAACTACTCCTTAAAACTTTCAAAAATAGATAACGATGCATTCCCTAAAATCATTGAAGGTTTTAAATTAAGCCTTACACAAGACATTATTGAAAACGAAGATCTAACCACTCCCCAACTCTCAAATTTTGACGATCGCAAAAATGCTTTGTTTTTATTCGACTATGAGCAAAAACCCTTAGAGTTTGATTTTATAACATCAGCTATAGAAATCCCACCTAACTCACAGGATTACTATAATTATGAAGATAAATTCAGGAACATCAAAGGAATAATTATTCAGATACGTGGTAATAATAAGTGTTTGTCGATCTATAAAAACAAAACACCAATAACAGTTTTTGAGCAAAGTCGTAAAGTTTTCAACTTAATTCCAGACCCGGATGGTTTCCTTAAAGAACTTCCTGAACAAGTTTTCAGATTGGATTTCAACTATGACTTAATACTTTTAGATAACAACTTCATTATAAAAAATCTAACTACGCTTGAAAGAACTATGAAATTCCATGAGATTATTCAATCTCAATCGGTTATTGCTTTAACAGCATTAAAAGAATCAAATCTTATTGAAGACCTATCTCATCTCGAAAAAAGCTCAGCTGAAATGTCTTTCTCAAGAAAGCTGGCCAAAATTGCTAAACATTCTCCAGTATTAGGTAAAATTGATGTTCCTGTGATCATTGAGTATGTAAAAGAACACTCATTCCTCTCAACTGTCATGATAGTTAGCGAAGATGGCAAGCAATTGATAGTTAAGACAAAAAAATCACAAAGACACTTTATTAAATTGCTCAGCGATGACTATTTAGAATCACCCCTCACTAAAATACTCTATGACTCATTAGCTAAAGATGAGCTAAAAGCAAACTGATGTTACTTTTTAAAAATTCAAGCCCTGAGCTATTCAAACGCAGGGCTAATTATCAATTAGAATTTAATTTGGAGATAAGATACAGAGCAAAACTAAAGAACAAATACCAGTAAAGAGCAATAATCATGCTTCATCCTTTTTTAAAAATAATTTTGTACAGTATAAATACTTATCATTCTTGGTAACGGTAATACATAATCCCCCGAAAGAGTGGTATGCATGAGAATTGATTAACTTAGTTCAAAGAAGTATTGTACGGATACCTTTATTACCAGACATTGGATCAGTGTATTCTCCTTGTCAGTTTTGCAAACATTTGTAGATAAGCCTTGTACTGTGCAGGAGTGAATAACTCACGAATGAAGTCACCCTCTGACGTTGCCGGGTTCAACAACCTGCTCAATGTCTGATTTTCTGCTGCAAGGCGTACACCTTCGCCGTGGGCGTTGTCGTACATCGTGATCTCTGCATACCATTCATTAGAATAAGGCTGATTGGCCTTATAACCGTGTTCAGCATACCAGTCATCATAAGCAGCCATTGCCGCCGCCGTGAGCGTGTCGAGCACGTCAGAGCGTTTTACGGGGCGTTTTCGTTCCAGGATGGGAAAGCCTTGCATGTGTCCAGCTAAATAACGGTTGGCTAAGTCACCTTTCCAGATGAATGACGGATTAACCCAGATTTTCAATGTGCCTTTCTGGTGTTCAGCTTTATCAACTTTGATGTAATTCTTTCGCTCTAAACCTTTCAACACTCTACTAAGATGATCCGGTGTTGTTTCCAGCACTTCGCAAAGTGCCTTACGTTTAATAAAGATTAGATTTCGTCTGTCTACTTCGTTACACAGTGAAAACACTTTGCTGAAATCTGGCTTGCTCAATACGTCTGCAAACTCTTTGATCCCGTTGTAGGCTGCATTTCCTGGCTTGTCGCCAAGTTTATTGGAGTAGTCACGGTGAGCCTGTTTAGATTTGGCGGTGTCTGCTGTCGAGTAGCTCAAATGCAGATCCTGAACAATGCCACCATCCAGCAAATACTCTGTCGAGTCGTAATGAAGAATTTCACCACTATCCACTTCGACAACGTACAGAACATTATCTAAAGAAACGAGTTGTTGGGATTGTCTGGAAAATTCGGAAAGTGGTCGGTGATCGTGGTGCTGAAGTGTATCTCTGAAAAAATAACCATCCTCGTATGCTTGAATCAATGTTCCTCCTTAGTTGGTGTTCTCCTTTCGGTGTTGGTCATAACGGATAATTGCAGATTGAAACATTTCCATTCGGTCTGTGTATCCTCTCGATTTTGCTGCTTGCATTGATGCGTAAATAACGTGGCGTTTCACTTCGCCACTCACCAGGTCATTAAACACCTGGTCACTGCTGTAATACTTCAATAATGGCCTCCTTCGGATTTTGGATGCAAAAAGCCCCAGGCAGTTACCCCGCCCAGGGCCGAAAGTTTCAGAAGGTTTTCTCCCCTTCATACTTACCATAGTACACTATTTTAATAACGTTTGTCAATACCAAAATGGAGATTCGATTAATTTTTATTGATCATTTTCAAAGCGTTATATTTTTGCTTTGCGATTAGTGCTCTTTATGCACGCAATCAACAGTGGAAGCCAATCTATTTTTATGGTAGAACTTGCCACCGGAGAAGAAAGCCACGGAACAAACACACCTTGTGATTCTTTTCTATACAGATGTTTAAGCATCACCCGCTTTATCTGGTGAAAAAATGCACAGATAACTAACCAACATGAGGAATAACTGAACATAAAACAGATAGGAGGATCACACATGCCAAGAGGAACCCCAAGCAAAGCCACCATCGAGAAACGCCAGCAGGAACGCCAGGATTACAACAACGAAAGCTATTATCATGACCGCTTGCGCCATCGCTTTAACCACATCGTTGAAGTGACACACCCGCCAGAGCGTGGAACATTGCCCGTAGTGCTCACGTTCACCAAAGATCATAAAGACTTCTATTCCTGGCTACAAACCTACGAATGGGAATACGAGTTACCTCCACATTTAGATGATGAATGCAGATCTGAATCCGGGACACTGTTCAATCTCCCAGAAGTGGCGAGAGAGTTACGGATCAGTGCTAAGAGATTACTTACCATCTTCAAGCAGTTTCAGAGGGCGGGATGGATCAGTTACATGGTGATAGCAGAGACGCCAAAAGACACCATCTACCTGATACAGACGAAATCTGTTGATGAGATTTTGGGAATGTGTCAGATCACCGTGGCAGAGCCGAAAACTATCTCCCTGGATTTTGTCCAGAACATGCTGGAAGATTTCTGTAGTAAAATGCTCCCCGCTTTGTCGGACAATGACGATCATAGAAATAGATTAGACGATGCCTGGAACAAGCTGTTCCCCACTCTGCAATCTGACATTGCCGATCACCAGAGCGCCAGCAGCGCCGCCATTCACAAACATCATCTCGCCATTTCTTAGGTAAAAAAGTAAAAAATGGCGAATTTACCCCTGAGTTTTATTTGTAAATCATACACTTAGTAAATCGCCTATTATAATAGAGATAACTTTATCTCTGCACCGAAGTGCATCAGCACGAGACAATCAGTGATGATTGGTGAGGGATGTTTGCACGTAGTGGTAATGTCATAACTACCTTGCACCAGATAAACAGACAGCCTAATTAATTAGGTTGGTTGGTTATTAGGTGGTTGATAGAGATCGATGTATGACATTAAGCAGGAATGCCATTAGATCATTGCGGAGTGTTGTTATTGGCGGCGTAGTCGCTGGATGGCATTAAGCAAAGTTTGGGCGGTAGTAGCCCAAGAGAGAGAAACCCAATTAACTAACCTTAAAGTTAGTTGGGTTTATGTTTGGGAGCGTAGCGAGCATAACAAGCATCCGCACAGGAGAAGCATCTTTGATGAAGGTAACTTGTCAAAAATGATCTCTCCTGTAATGGCTATCTTTCATGCGCGGCGTTAGCCTGGTACCAAGGCCAGCGCATAACAGTATGGTTCCGGCGCTTCGCGTCGATTACTGATTAAGCCCTTGACCCTACGATAGTACGTCGCCCTGCTCACTCCGAATCATTCATACAATAACCCTGAGATAATTCCCATTAAACTGACATCTAACCCGACGGTAATTGGCTTATAAAGAAGCACCGTTGATACAGAGTAAAGTTACCAAACCTACCAAGATAGTAACAATTGAAACTATCGATAACCTTGCATAAAGCCTTGCGCCGTGCCGTTATCAGAATAATTAACAATCGATCCGTTGAAGGCTTGTGCTAAGCACACCTGTCTTTTCATGAATTTAAACAACACTTCCTATTTTATCCAGCCTCTACTCTGAATCCTGAGTGTCGAAAGTCTTTGCATAGGGGCACTGCCCTTTAGTGACGTAGGTAAAAACATACTGGCTGTTCTCGTAGGTGCAAAGCGTCTTGCCATTCTCCGTCGTATCCTGCTGAGGATCGATCATTGTGATCTGCCCTGCTGCTACCAACTGTGAAAACAGTAGCCCACACATCACCATCATTGCTCTTCTCATAACATCATCCCGTTGAATTCTCTTATAAAAACCTCACCCATGACGACTGAGCATAGGATTTATAGTTTCAATGTTGATCAATTTTATCGATCGATACAATAGAAATTGATCGTTTTTATCAATTGACGATTTTATAATGTCTCCCGACGAACTCTTAACTCGTATCCAAAAGGAAGACCATGAAAAAATTGATTCTCGCGGCGCTGCTCGTCCTCCCCTTCGCCTCAAGTGCAACCACATTCACCTGTAAGGCCATTCAGGAAGGGCAGATCGATTCAGGTAGCCAAAAATCTTCTGTCGAAACTCGCATCGATGTGCGGGACAAAAGCATGAAGGTAAGCATGGGTGGTAAAACCTGGCGGCTGGGTTTCATTGGAGAGAAAAGTATTGCGAAGATGTACTCCACCCCAGATGGTGGAATAGCTGTCACTTACATCGACAATGGTAGCGATCCTGTTTTCGTTATGCGCCCGACTAACAACGATGGTCAAACGGCACTCTACACGCTGAGCCTGTGTTCTGAGATGTAAACGAAGGCGTGAGCAATCACGCCATACCCCGTTTTTTTAAGATGCAACCATCTAAGCTCAACGGCTACACGAGCCAACCGCCCATTTAGATTTTACGCCCCCACAATCCTCCGCTTTAAATCGAAATTCTTATCCCTCGATTATCCAGTCTCATAACCATCTCCTTTTAAGACCACATCGACGCAACCACAAAATGCGGTTTCGCCTTGTCTCAAAAGATTGATCTTTTATTTTGAGACAGTTATTATTTTGACACCATCTTTTGAGACTGAGAGAACATCATGACTACTGTGATCGGATACGTGCGAGTTTCCACCAGCGACCAGAACGTTGAAAACCAGAAGCAGCAGATAACCGATGCTGGTTATAGCGTTACTCGCTGGTTCAGCGATGAAGCGGTGAGTGGTGCAATCAAGGCAGGAGAGCGTCCAGGGTTTGGTGAACTACTCAATTATGTGCGAGAAGGCGATACGCTGATCGTGATTGCTATAGACCGCTTGGGACGTAACACTATCGATGTACTATCTACTGTTGAAATGTTGCAAATGAAGGGTGTGAAGGTTGTCAGCTTGCGAGAGGGGTTTGATCTTTCAACACCAGTGGGTAAAGCCATGCTCACTATGATGGCAGGACTTGCCAGCCTGGAAAAAGACCTAATCGCAGAGCGTAGAGCCGCAGGAATCAAACGAGCTCAGTCGGAAGGTAAGCATTGCGGCAGACCGATCAAAGCAACCGTTGAACAAGTACGTGAGTTATTAGCACGAGGATTACCACCAGCAGCGGTCCAGGATAGGTTAGAGATCAGCAAAGCAACCTTCTACCGACTTAAGTCGTTCTTGCAACTCCCTGATATTTGAGAATTATGCACGTCAGAAGGTATAGGGCCAGAAAATTGACGCTTAACGTTTTAAACAACCACTTTGTCAACCAAGGCTTAATCACATTCGGAGGCAGATGCCCCCGATGATCATTTGCTGATTAATCGCCTTCAGCTTCGATAAATTTCTGAGCCAAGCAAGGCGGTAAATTCTGAAGATACTGTATTGAATCACGAATGAGTTCATCCACAGTTTCATCACGCTCACGTAAATTTTGAGCCCATCCTCTCCCCGGGTGCATAAAGTCCCAGCGAGGACGTAAACCAGTGTAGCGATGCTTACCTGGGTCATGATTACCGAAACCATCAATAGACGAATTCCAAATCGGTTTAAAGCGAGAGATAACCAGCGATTCTCCCAATGGGATCCAGATGTCATCAACAACCAAAAATCGACAATAAAAATCTTCAATCGAAAGATTTTCCGCTGCGCGAACACTTTCTGCATGTTCTTTCAAGCGCCTGAACAGAACGTTACCAACCTTATCAGGGTTGGTAAGCCCCATTCTCGCCCCTGCTGGGACGGCCTTACCCACGTAGATAGGCAATCGAAATTGCCCGTCACGATTCAGTTCTGCCAGTTGCCCATAAGCAGGATGATCGCCAGTGTAATAAATTGCGTAAATCCCTGCTCCTTGAAATGAGGTTAACTCCTCCAGAGGATGAGCATCTTTGCTCAATAAGGCTTCCGCAACGCTGGCACCTAAATTTTGTTTATCAAGTGGATTGAATGGTATGACCTTTCCTGTCATGCAGAAGCCCTTTTATAATTGCCACCCTGCTTAAGGATGTTCCCAATTTCAGAGGTCAGCAGCTTTTCCGCTACACTGCTGGCAACGCAATACGCCAAATGAACCGGCACAGCGTTACCTAACTGCCTCATAGTTTCAGTCCAACTCCCGTGAAAACGATAACTATCGGGAAATGTTTGAATTCTGGCACTTTCTCGCACAGTAAAATAGCGTACTGAGCCATCATCACGAACAAGCATGTTCTCGCCCCCAGGAACGCCATGAGCACCTGCTTTGAGCGTTTTAGCTGGCAGATCTAAGGGGCTTCCGGTATGACCGGGATAAGCTCGTGCCCCCGCCTGGAACGCATGATTACGGATCATCTTTGCCGCCTTTGTTTCAGGATCTGGCAAATCCGCGATTGCATCTCTAACTGTTTTCCACGGAAGTGTATCGGGAGGATTTTTACGCAATTTTGCGATACGGTTAACCATCTGGCTTGGAACAGTTGGCATTTCTAAACCGTGTCGTTTCCAGTAATCGCCAGTAACCCACTGATCATAAACGAGTGCATCATAACTGTGTGTCGGTTTAGGGAACGACCACTCAATTTCAAGATCATCGCGGAAGCCAACAATGAAGACACGCTCACGTTTTTGTGGGATGCCGTAGTCTGCTGCATTGACTAACGTAGCCAGAACGTTATACGTCAGCCCTCTCCCTTTGTTCTTTCCACTGGTTTTTTCTTCCTGCAAGCGTTTTAAATGCTCGCTCCAGTCTTCGCCATTTCGCGGGGCTACTTCTGGAAACTCAAGCTGTAACTGGATGTACTGGAAATAGCTCGCAAAAGTTGCCCGTGTTAAGCCTTTCACATTCTCGACGATGAAAGCCTTAGGGCGAATTTTCCTGATCGCTTCTGCTGTCGCTGGAAACATGTCCCGCGAATCAGAATTAGCCTTGTGCTTACCACCGATTGAAAATGGCTGGCAAGGTGGCCCTCCCGCAAGAAGGTCAATCCCTTTAGGGATTTTCGACCAATCAAATTCTCTTACATCGCCCTCAAAAAGATCCCAATCAGACAACAGCGGAAAGCCATTCTTTTTGTTCTCTCTAACGGTATCACAGGCCCATTTATCCCATTCAACGACTGCAAGATGCTCAAAACCAGCAATTTCGCAACCCATAGCCAAGCCACCAGCACCGGCAAATAGTTCTACAGATTTCATACTTATCTCCGCCTTATGGCTTATGGCTTATGGTCTGCATCTTAGCAATTTAATCCGTTCATCGGAACCAGCAGACCAAGCCCCATACAGCTGGCAATGCCAGTTGATGTATGGAGCAAAATTAAACGATAGACCGCCTTTTGTGCCATGTTGGGCGCATCAATTTAAGCGCCTTAGGCGTATCACAGGAGTCTTGTCAGTTAACCGCTCTCGTAACGAATACCATACCGCGAATTTGCTTGTTTATTCGTGGTGAGTCATCACGACAGGCTTGAACGGAACTCCGAACTAAGTGTGGAACGGTTAAAAGTGCTTGGCATAGGTTTAGAGACGGCGGCGCGTCTTCCGGCTTCAAAGGGGGGCATACTGGCGTATGCAGTACAAGGTTGAGCCTGGTAACTACTTGCCACTGCGTGCTAACATACCAAAGCCATTAACAATCACAGTGGCTTTTATACGGGAAAGAATCAGTGAAGATTAGACAGGCAAAAAAGGTAAAATAATTTACTTAATCACTTGTTTTTCAAGGAAAAAATGTAGATGGTGCCGAAGGCCGGACTCGAACCGGCACGTATTTCTACGGTTGATTTTGAATCAACTGCGTCTACCGATTTCGCCACTTCGGCACTGAAGGGGTATGCGGAAACGTTGTGGATTATACCTGTCACGCGCTGCCTTGCAAGCGGCAGCGCGTGGATCCTGCGCTAAGTGTTGAAAAAACCAGCGTAAGGCCTACTCCAGCTCGGAAACCGCCAGACGGATCACACCGGCGGCATGGCTTTCAGGCAGTTGCAGTACTTTGGCCCACATCTCCTGCACCATATCGCACGACAGCTTCTCTTTGCCCACCGCCTTGTCCGGAGCCTGCAACAGCTGAATATCCTCGCCGTACTTCGCGGCCAGCTCCTTCATGATCGGGCGCACGTCGGCGACGGCGGTGTCGCGCTCCTGCGCCGTCACGGTGTGGCGGTTTTTGCCGTAGGCGGCGCGCATCATGTCGGCGTCGGCCTGCATACGGCGCTGCATCATCGGTTTATCCAGCACCCGCAGCGGGTTGATGCCGCCCTTCACGTCCGGGTAGAGGAAACGAAAACAGGCGTCATCGCTCACCTTCTGGATGGCGGCGGTCTGTTCCATGTTGGCCTTCATATAATCCACCACACTCGCGTCCGGCGCGGTCTGCAGGCGCGACATCTGCAGGTGCAGGATCTGCGGCTGAATCACATCGATAATCTGCTGCTCGGAATCGCCCTCTTTCTGCATCGCGAGGATCTGGCTGCGGATGCGCTGCTGGAATGCGGGGTCTTGCTCCTTCAGCACCTGCCAGGCAGGCATGCTGTTGAGCGTGGTGTCGAGCTGCTGTTCGGGGGTGTGTTGCAGGCGTTGCTTATCGTAGTAGACCCAGCACGCCACGGCGGCGGCCAGTACGGCAACAATCACAATCGGTTTCCAGGCTCTCTTCATCGTCTCGCATCCTTTTGATCTGTCGGATTACACCGGCACGCCGCTGTGAAAACGGAACTCACTGTCCGGTGTCGAGATAAGTGTGGCTTCTATTTCGCCAAATTGCTGTACGCGTGAAGAGATATCCTTGTCGCTGACCTGTTGAGCGAGCGCCAGATAGTCCTGATAGTGGCGCGCTTCCGAGCGCAGCAGCGAGAGATAGAACTTCTGCAGGTCGTCGTCGAGGAACGGCGCCAGCGCGGCGAAACGCTCGCAGGAGCGCGCTTCGATGTACGCCCCGCAGATCAGTTTGTCGATCAGCGTCAGCGGTTCGTGAGTGCGCACTTCCTTCAGCATCCCTTTGGCGTAGCGGCTGGCGGTGATTTTGACGTACGGAATGTTGCGCGCCAGCATCGCCTCGCGCACCTGCCAGAAGTGGTGCAGTTCCTCTTTAATCAGCAGCACCATGCTGTCGATCAACGCCTGGCCCCAGGGGTCGTCGCTTTTGGGCATCACGCTTTTGCCGATCTGCTTGTGCAGGGCGATGAAATCCGGTTCCGGGCCGTCGCGGAAGGTGAAAGCTTCGTAGGGTTTGAGCCACTCGAGCAGCGCGTCGGCCCCGCTTTTGTCGGCGACATATTTACGCACTAGCAGTAGCGCGGTCTGGGCGGCCTTGAGTTCGCACACCATGTGGTCGGTGAGCAGCAGCGGCAGGTTCGCCGGGTCGCGGGCTTTATCAATCCAGGCTTGCGGGGTCGGGCAGTGGAGGAAGTTAAGAACGGGGCTGAGAATCTGCGGATAGTCCATTATGAAACCTTACAAAGCGGCAGCCGAAGCTGCCGCAGATAACACTTAGTGGCGCACGCCGTCGTCATCTTCGTCGACGAAATCTTCATCGTCTTCGTCATCGCCGTCTTCGCCGTTTGGATCTTCGTAGTAAGTTCCCCAGCCGTCGTATTCCACTTCAAACTTCTCGGCCAGATCCATCAGTTGCTCAACCTGCGCGTCGATCAGTTCTGCTTTCAGCGCGCCTTCGCTCAGGATATCGCAGCAGATGACGGTTTCGCCCTCTTCCACTTCCAGCTCTTCCGGCTCGGTCACTTCGTAACCCATTTTGAACGCTTCTACCGCCAGTTTCTCCAGCGATTCAAAGTCATCTGCAGAGAAATGGTGCTCGATGGTGTACAGCGCGTCCGGATCGCTGCCGTCTTCCAGCAGCTCTTCAATGATCAGGCGCGTCTCTTCGCGTTGCTCTTCCAGCAGTTCTGGGTTTGCCATGGCTCGTTCCTCTTTAAGTTCGGCAGATACTTCTATTTTCACACACGGACGTGTTTGCCTCCACCTAATGTAAGAAAGATTTGTGAAACAGGGTTGCAAATGAATATTCATACATATAAAGTGAATTTTAATTCAATAAGTGGCCTTAGCCATGTGAGGATAACATGTCTGAACTGTATAAAAAGCACTTCCTGAAATTGCTCGATTTTACTCCTGCACAGCTTCATTCTCTGCTGTCGCTTGCCGCTCAGCTGAAAGCCGATAAAAAAAATAACAAAGAAGTACAAAAGCTTACTGGCAAAAACATCGCGCTCATCTTCGAAAAAGACTCAACCCGTACACGATGCTCTTTCGAAGTTGCCGCATTTGACCAGGGCGCAAGCGTCACTTATCTCGGCCCGAGCGGCAGTCAAATTGGGCATAAAGAGTCAATTAAGGATACCGCTCGCGTACTCGGGCGGATGTACGACGGGATTCAGTATCGCGGTCACGGGCAGGAAGTGGTCGAAACCCTGGCGGAATACGCTGGCGTGCCGGTGTGGAACGGGCTGACCAACGAGTTCCACCCGACCCAGCTGCTGGCGGATCTGCTGACCATGCAGGAGCACCTGCCGGGCAAAACCTTTAACCAGATGACGCTGGTGTACGCGGGCGATGCGCGCAACAACATGGGCAACTCGATGCTGGAAGCGGCAGCGCTGGTCGGTCTGGATCTGCGTCTGGTGGCTCCGAAAGCCTGCTGGCCAGAAGAGAGCCTGGTCGCGGAGTGCAGCGCGCTGGCATTGAAGAACGGCGGCAAAATCACTCTGACGGAAAATATTATCGCTGGCGTGAAAGGCGCGGACTTCATCTATACGGACGTCTGGGTATCGATGGGCGAGCCGAAAGAGAAGTGGGCGGAGCGGATCGAGCTGCTGCGCGGCTATCAGGTGAACTGTGAAATGATGGCTCTGACGGGCAATCCGAACGTCAAGTTCCTGCACTGTCTGCCCGCGTTTCACGACGATCAAACCACGCTCGGCAAGCAGATGGCGAAGGAGTTCGATCTGCACGGCGGGATGGAAGTGACGGATAAGGTGTTTGAGTCGGCGGCGAGCATCGTGTTTGACCAGGCAGAAAACCGGATGCATACGATTAAGGCGGTGATGGTGGCGACGCTTGGGGAGCCGTAGTCCTCTGCGGTTTGGTGCCCTCACCCTGACCCTCTCCCACGGGGAGAGGGAATAAAAGCAGCGCCGAACAGTCCCCTCTCCCTGTGGGAGAGGGTTAGGGTGAGGGGTAAAACTAGCCCACCAACATCTTCACCACCACCTTGCGCACCTGCGCCGGGCTGCCCACCGCGCACAGCGGCTTATGCACTTCCCCCGGATAGAACACCACAAAATCCCCTTCACTCAACACCACCGTTTTTTCCTGCTCACCTTCCGGCAGGAACGCGATGTCTTTGTCCGCCAGCCAGTCGGTGTCCGGCGTGCCGTGCGGCAGGGTGCTAAACGTCATCCCTTCCTGGCCTTTCATCACAATCTGAATGTCCAGATAGCGGTCGTGGTACTCCGCGCGGCGCTCGGCGAACGGCTGGGTCATGTCTTCCGAGACCAGGTAAAAGAGGTTGTTGCCGTCGATGTCGTGCTTACCGAGCGGGGTCGCTTCAGTAACGTGCGCTTTGACGTGTTCGATAGCCTGACGCAGCTCTTCCGGCAGCCAGGACTGGAGATGATGGATATTGCCAACGATCATGTCTAAACCCTCAATATAAAACAATGTTTCAATTTCGACTTTTATACGAGAATTTCCACTGCCATACCAGCCCTTTCTACATCATCTTTGCGGCAGCGCATGTTTATCGGAAAATGTGTTATCCGCCTGTTAAAGCCAGCCAGGCAACTATGCAGCGATTATGCATAACACCAGTCCGGGTGATCTTCTGTAAACCAGTAACCCACTGATTTAAATAATGTATGCAAAAAACACGCTGCCGGGTCACACTTTATTCACTCGGTAAATTTCATTTATTCTGGATAGTTATTTATTAATTTGCCTTAAGGCAAAAATAGATAACGCCTTTAATTGCATATTCATGCTGACAAGAATAATTAGTTCATAAAAATCAATGCATTGACTATTTGTGTCCGGTTGTTTCTATCTAC
Organism: Lelliottia sp. EB106-05-01-XG201; assembly: GCF_058791735.1. Taxonomy (NCBI): domain Bacteria; kingdom Pseudomonadati; phylum Pseudomonadota; class Gammaproteobacteria; order Enterobacterales; family Enterobacteriaceae; genus Lelliottia; species Lelliottia sp. EB106-05-01-XG201. Next base: position 638,927 of record NZ_JBYTDV010000001.1, on the reverse strand, counting down.
AAAATAATAACAACCCCAAATAACCCCAGCGATTTATGCTTAGCCATTCACTCGCGAATAATAGCTAATTAAGCATTATCTGATGCGAGTCATGCAATAGAAAACAAACTCGTTAATATCGGATCTCGCGTGAGCAATATCACAAAAACCAATTCTCAAGCGCTTACTATTGGCCGTGAAATCAATTGAGCTTAAAGGGCTATGAATTAATACCCGTTCATAGCACAGCCCTTTTTATTCTGAAAAAACAGTTAAAGGAATAATTATGGAAAAGCATTACGTCGGTTCTGAAATTGGTCAATTGCGTAGCGTTATGCTGCATCGCCCGAATTTAAGTCTGAAACGCTTAACGCCGTCTAACTGCCAGGAGCTGTTATTCGATGATGTGTTATCGGTTGAGCGGGCGGGTGAAGAGCATGACATCTTCGCAAACACCCTTCGCGAACAGGGTGTGGAAGTCCTGCTGTTAACCGATTTGATTACCCAAACACTTGATATTGCTGAGGCTAAAGCCTGGCTATTAGAAACCCAAATCTCCGATTATCGCCTCGGGCCAACCTTCGCCAACGACGTCCGCGGCTGGCTGGCGGATATGCCACACCGCGAACTGGCGCGCCGTCTGAGCGGCGGTTTAACCTACGGGGAAATTCCGGCCTTTATTAAAAATATGGTAGTCGATACCCACACGGCGAATGATTTTATTATGAAGCCGCTGCCGAACCATTTATTTACTCGCGATACTTCATGCTGGATTTATAACGGCGTGTCGATTAACCCGATGGCCAAACCGGCGCGTCAGCGTGAAACCAATAACCTGCGGGCAATATATCGCTGGCATCCGGCCTTTGCCGACGGCGATTTTATTAAATACTTCGGCGACGAGAATATTAATTACGACCACGCCACCCTGGAAGGCGGCGACGTATTAGTCATTGGTCGCGGCGCAGTATTAATTGGCATGTCCGAACGCACCACCCCGCAGGGCGTGGAATTCCTCGCGCAAAGCCTGTTCCAGCATCGCCAGGCGGAACGGGTCATCGCCGTCGAGCTGCCGAAACACCGCTCCTGCATGCACCTCGACACAGTCATGACCCACATCGACGTCGACACCTTCTCCGTCTACCCGGAAGTGGTGCGCAAAGACGCCCAGTGCTGGACGCTCACCCCGGACGGACGCGGCGGCCTGCTGCGCACTCAGGAAACGGACCTGCTCCACGCCATCGAAAAAGCCTTAGGGATTAATCAGGTACGCCTGATAACCACCGGCGGCGACGCCTTCGAAGCCGAGCGCGAGCAGTGGAACGACGCCAACAACGTGCTGACCATCCGCCCCGGCGTGGTGATCGGCTACGAGCGCAATATCTGGACCAACGAGAAATACGACAAAGCCGGGATCACCGTGCTGCCGATTCCGGGCGATGAACTCGGACGCGGTCGCGGCGGCGCGCGCTGCATGAGCTGCCCGCTGGAACGAGACGGAATTTAAAGGAGCCATCATGGAAAGAAAACCCACTCTGGTCGTGGCGCTGGGCGGCAATGCGTTGCTCAAACGCGGCGAGCCGCTCGAAGCGGATATTCAGCGCCAGAACATCGAGCTGGCTGCCCGCACGATCGCCGGACTCACCGCCCAGTGGCGCGTGGTGCTGGTTCACGGTAACGGCCCGCAGGTCGGGCTGCTGGCGCTGCAAAACAGCGCCTACGACAAGGTCACGCCCTACCCGCTCGACATTCTCGGTGCCGAAAGCCAGGGAATGATCGGCTACATGCTCCAGCAAGCGCTGAAAAACAACCTGCCGCAGCGCGAAGTGAGCGTCCTGCTGACCCAGGTCGAAGTCGACGCCGCCGACCCGGCGTTTCGCAACCCGACCAAATACATCGGCCCGGTGTACAGCGAAGAGCAGGCCAAAAACCTGCAGGCGGAAAAAGGCTGGGTGTTTAAAGCCGACGGCAGCTACTTCCGCCGCGTGGTGCCCTCGCCGCAGCCGAAACGCATCGTCGAGAGCGACGCCATCACCGCCCTTATCGCCCGCGATCACCTGGTGATTTGCAACGGCGGCGGCGGCGTCCCGGTGGTGGAAAACGCCAATGGCTACCACGGCATTGAGGCGGTGATCGACAAAGATCTCTCCGCTGCCCTGCTGGCCCGCCAGATAGAAGCCGACGCGCTGCTGATCCTCACGGACGCTGACGCGGTGTACCTCGACTGGGGCACACCAACCCAACGCCCGCTGGCGCAGGTCTCACCGGAGGTGCTCAAAACCATGCAGTTCGACGCCGGATCGATGGGGCCGAAAGTGAGCGCCTGCCGTGAATTTGTCGAGGCGTGCAACGGCATCGCCGGGATCGGCGCGCTGGCCGATGGCGCCGCGATTCTGGCGGGGGATAAGGGGACGTTGATTCGCAATTGATTAGCAATTGATTCGTATTTTCCCCTCACCCTAACCCTCTCCCAAGGGGAGAGGGAACTCATACCCCCTCTCCCTGTGGGAGAGGGCCGGGGTGAGGGCACCAGACAGCTCAAATTTAAAAAGGATCACCACATGACCATCAACCTGAAAAACCGCAACTTCCTCAAACTGCTGGACTACACCCCGGCAGAAATCCAGTACCTGATCGATCTCGCCATCGACCTGAAAGCCGCCAAAAAAGCCGGGCGCGAAAAACAGACGTTAGTCGGCAAAAACATCGCGCTGATCTTCGAAAAAACCTCCACCCGCACGCGCTGCGCCTTTGAAGTGGGTGCGTTCGACCAGGGCGCGCAGGTCACCTATCTCGGCCCAAGCGGATCGCAGATTGGCCATAAAGAGTCGATGAAAGACACCGCCCGCGTGCTGGGCCGCATGTATGACGGCATCGAGTATCGCGGCTACGGCCAGGAGATCGTTGAAGAACTCGGCGAGTTCGCGGGCGTGCCGGTGTGGAACGGCCTGACCAACGAATTCCACCCGACGCAAATCCTCGCCGATCTGATGACCATGCTCGAGCACGCGCCGGGCAAGACCCTGCCGGAGCTGAGCTTCGCTTATCTGGGCGACGCGCGAAACAACATGGGCAACTCCCTGATGGTCGGCGCGGCGAAGATGGGGATGGACATCCGCCTGGTCGCCCCGAAATCCTTCTGGCCGGAAGCCGGGCTGGTTGAGCAATGCCGTGCCATCGCCAAAGAGACCGGGGCGCGCATCACCCTCACTGACGACGTGAACGAAGGCGTCCAGGGCACCGATTTCCTCTACACCGACGTGTGGGTGTCGATGGGCGAGCCGAAAGAAGCCTGGGCAGAGCGCGTGAGCCTGATGACGCCGTACCAGATCAACGCCCAGGTGATGAAAGCCACCGGCAATCCGAACGTGAAATTCATGCACTGCCTGCCGGCCTTCCACAACGAACACACCAAAGTGGGCCGCGAAATCGAGATGGCGTACGGCCTGAAAGGGCTGGAAGTGACGGAAGAGGTCTTCGAATCCCCGAACTCTATCGTCTTCGACGAAGCAGAGAACCGCATGCACACCATCAAAGCGGTCATGGTGGCGACACTCGGCGACTAATCACCGCCCGGCGCGGCCACAGGCTGCGCCGGGGCAAGGAGAACATCATGGGCAAGTTCAAATTTCCTTCCGCTTACACCATTCTCTTTTTCCTGATCGCCGTGGTCGCCGCCCTGAGCTGGATTGTTCCGGCCGGGCAGTACCAGATGGCGATGAACGCCACGCTCGGCAAAGAAGTGCCCATTGCCGGAACTTACGCGCACGTCGCCGCGCATCCGCAGGGGATCGTCTCGGTGCTGATGGCCCCGATCGCCGGGCTGTACGATCCTGAATCGGGCCAGGCAGGCGCGATCGACGTCGCGCTGTTTATTCTGATCATCGGCGGGTTTCTCGGGATCGTCACCAAAACCGGGGCGATTGACGCCGGGATCGAGCGCGTCACCACCCGACTGCGGGGCCGCGAAGAGTGGATGATCCCGATCCTGATGGCGCTATTCGCCGCGGGCGGGACGATTTACGGCATGGCGGAGGAGTCGCTGCCGTTCTACACGCTGCTCGTCCCGGTGATGCTGGCCGCTCGCTTCGATCCGGTGGTGGCAGCATCGACCGTTTTACTCGGCGCGGGGATCGGCACGCTCGGCTCCACCATTAACCCGTTCGCCACGGTGATCGCCGCCAACGCCGCCGGGATCCCGTTCACCAACGGAATTATGCTCCGCGTGGCGCTGCTGGCAATCGGCTGGGTGATCTGCGTGTGGTGGGTGATGCGCTATGCCCGCAAGGTGCGCCAGGATCCGTCCCTGTCGATCGTCGCCGACAAAGAGGCTGAAAACCGCGCGCATTTCCTCGGCGATAAAGGCGAGCAGTCGCTGGAATTCACCCCGGTGCGCAAAGTGATCCTGGTGATTTTCGCCCTCGCCTTCGCGGTGATGATCTACGGCGTGGCGGTGCTGGGCTGGTGGATGGCGGAGATTTCTGCGGTGTTCCTCGCCAGCGCGATCATCGTCGGGCTGATTGCCCGCATGAGCGAAGAAGAGCTGACCTCAACATTTATCAACGGGGCGCGGGATTTGCTGGGCGTCGCGCTGATTATTGGGATTGCGCGCGGTATCGTAGTCATCATGGATAAGGGCATGATTACGCACACGATTTTGCACAGTGCGGAAGATATGGTCACGGGATTGTCAACGGTGGCGTTTATTAACGTCATGTACTGGCTGGAAGTGGTGCTGTCGTTTCTGGTGCCTTCTTCCTCGGGCCTTGCCGTTCTGACGATGCCGATCATGGCACCGCTCGCCGATTTCGCTAACGTCAACCGCGACCTGGTCGTGACGGCGTACCAGTCAGCTTCCGGGATTGTCAATCTGGTCACTCCGACGTCCGCCGTGGTGATGGGGGGACTGGCGATCGCGCGCGTGCCGTACGTGCGTTATCTCAAGTGGGTCGCCCCGCTGCTGGGGATTTTGACGGTGCTGATTATGGCGACGTTAAGCCTGGGTGCGCTTATCTGATTTGCCGGATGGCGCTGCGCTTATCCGGCCTACGGTAATCTTTTTGTAGGCCCGGTAAGCGTAGCGCCACCGGGCATTTTTTGTTGGCAACAGAGATGGGAACCAGATGATGGAATATGGAGAATACTCCCCAAAAGAACAACTTCAGCTCGCGGTATGCCAGAGCCTGATTAGCGAGAACAGCTACCTTTCCCAGGAAGAGATCCGCCGAGACCTGCAGGAGCGGGGGTTTGATAGCATCAGCCAGTCGAGCGTCTCCCGTCTGCTGAAATTGCTGGGTGTCATAAAAATTCGAAATGCCAAAGGGCAAAAGATTTATTCGATGAATCCGCAGTTACGCCCTGCCCCGGACGCGGCCCGTTCGATCTCCGAAATGGTGGTCAGCGTGGAGCACAACAGCGAGTTTATCCTTATCCATACCGTCGCCGGATATGGCCGCGCCGTGGCGCGAATTCTGGATTATCACCAGTTACCGGAAATTTTAGGTGTGGTGGCCGGAAGCAGTATTGTCTGGGTCGCGCCCCGCGTGGTGAAGCGCACGGCGCTGGTGCACAAGCAAATTAATTATTTACTCAGAACGCATTAATATTCAAATAGAACCGTTTGCACTGAGTAAAGTGTGCATTAATCGCTTGATCAGAAAATCGAGCTGAGTATAATGCCCGACAATTTGCCGGGAGGAAGTCATGGTCAAGCGTGTACGACATACAGTCATACCGCGTCTGAAAACAGACGCTGGCCTGCCGTTTTTCTTCCCGTTGATAACCCTATTCCCAGAGCCCCTCATTTGAGGGGCTTTTTTTTGCCCGGCGTCAGGAGATAAACATGAATCCGCTTTATCAAAAACACATCATTTCCATCAATGACCTCAGCCGCGAAGAGCTGGAACTGGTTCTGGATACCGCGGCAAAACTGAAGGCCAACCCACAGCCCGAGCTGCTCAAGCACAAAGTGATCGCCAGCTGCTTCTTTGAAGCCTCCACCCGCACCCGTCTGTCGTTCGAGACCTCGATGCACCGCCTCGGCGCGAGCGTGGTCGGTTTCTCCGATGGCAGCAATACGTCGCTCGGCAAAAAAGGCGAGACGCTGGCGGACACCATCTCCGTCATCAGCACCTACGTGGACGCGATTGTGATGCGCCACCCGCAGGAAGGCGCGGCGCGTCTGGCGACCGAGTTCTCCGGCGGCATTCCGGTGCTGAACGCCGGGGACGGCGCGAACCAGCATCCGACGCAAACCCTGCTGGATCTGTTCACCATTCAGGAGACCCAGGGTCGTCTGGAAAACCTGCACATCGCGATGGTTGGAGACCTAAAATATGGTCGCACCGTCCACTCACTGGCCCAGGCGCTGGCGAAATTTAACGGCAACCGTTTCTACTTTATCGCCCCGGCCGCGCTGGCGATGCCGCAGTACATTCTCGATATGCTCGACGAAAAAGGCATCCAGTGGAGCCAGCACGCCAGCATCGAAGAGGTGATGGGTGAAGTGGATATTCTGTACATGACCCGCGTGCAGAAGGAGCGTCTGGACCCGTCCGAGTACGCCAACGTCAAAGCCCAGTTCATCCTGCGCGCCAGTGACCTTGAAGGTGCGCGTACGAACATGAAAGTGCTGCACCCGCTGCCGCGCATCGACGAAATCGCCACCGACGTGGACAAGACGCCGCACGCCTGGTACTTCCAGCAGGCCGGGAACGGCATCTTCGCTCGCCAGGCGTTACTGGCACTGGTTCTGAATCGCGAATTCGCTCTGTAAGGGGAAATGACAATGACACATGATAATAAACTCCAGGTTGAAGCCATCAAACGTGGCACCGTGATTGACCATATCCCGGCGATGGTGGGCTTTAAGCTCCTGACGCTGTTCAAGCTGACCGAAACCGACCAGCGCATCACCATCGGCCTGAACCTGCCGTCCGGCGAGATGGGCCGCAAAGACCTGATCAAAATCGAGAACACTTTCCTGACCGACGAGCAGGTGAACCAGCTGTCCCTGTACGCACCGGACGCGACGGTGAACCGCATCGACGATTACGAAGTGGTGGGCAAATCGCGCCCGAACTTACCGGAACGCATTGAGCACGTACTGGTTTGCCCGAACAGCAACTGCATCAGTCATGCTGAGCCGGTTTCGTCCAGTTTTGCAGTGAAAAAACGGGCGAATGACATCGCACTCAAATGCAAATACTGCGAAAAAGAGTTTTCTCATTATGTGGTGCTGGCCAACTAATTGAGGTTGGTAATGGGATCCCGGACTCCGGTTACACGAAATCATTCGCGTCGCATCGAGGCGGCAAGTCCGAATATCCCCGGGAGCATAGGAAACTATGTGACCGGGGTATGAGGACGCAGCCAACGAAGAGGCGGCGTGAAGGATGATGTGTATAATGGCCGGGAACTTTTTAACGCTGTTATCCTGGAGAAAACATGAGCAAAGTACTTGCGACGGAAAATGCACCAGCGGCTATCGGTCCTTACGTTCAGGGCGTAGATCTCGGCAGCATGATTATCACTTCCGGCCAGATTCCGGTGAACCCGAAAACCGGCGAAGTGCCAGACGATGTGGCGGCTCAGGCGCGTCAGTCGCTGGAAAACGTGAAAGCGATCGTTGAATCCGCGGGCCTGAAAGTGGGCGATATCGTGAAAACGACTGTTTTCGTGAAAGATCTGAATGATTTCGCAACCGTTAACGCCACTTACGAAGCGTTCTTCAACGAGCACGAGGCGACCTTCCCGGCGCGTTCTTGCGTGGAAGTGGCGCGTCTGCCGAAAGATGTGAAGATTGAGATTGAGGCGATTGCGGTTCGTCGCTGATTGGGGCTGTTCTGTTTAGCCTCTGAGGTTGTTCCGTTCACCTTATGTTTGGCAGAATATAAATGCTTCATAACCTGTGAACGTGAAAAGGGGGCTGCGCGGCCCCCTTTTCAATCCCCGCGCCCCGTCAAGAAATCGGTGCTGCGCACTGCGCTCACCTCCTGGCCTGCTGCCCGCGGTCGGCTCGACTCGTGATTACTCGTCCCATCCATGGGACTCGCCCCTTCGGGGCCAGCGCAAGCGCTGTTCAAAATTGCTCCGGGCAATTTTGTCCTGTCTCGTTTCGCCTCTGGCCGCCATCCCTGGCGTCCAGCCCTTGTCATCCGGCCTCCGGTTCGCCGATTTCTGCGGGGACCCACACCGGTGCCAAATGTAACGTTTCATTCCGGCTTTAATTTTCTCTGAAGAGCGTTCGCATTTCGCGAATGTACTCCATTTTGAAAGCACTGTTTTTTTATCCAGAAGAGTAGAATTGGGCTTACGCGATGAGGAGTTTAATCAGAGCGGGAAATTGAGAAGCGCGATGCAAAGGTGTTACAGCACCCTTACACCGCTAACCACAAAAAACTATCAAGGAGTTTATTATGGCTGTAAACGAGTTTATGCCAGATCCCACTATTGCCCAAACAGATCCTGAGAGATCAGAGGGTAATGATCATTTCCCCGAGGTGACTCGCAAAAAAGACGCCCGTCGTCTGCACGGCAAAGCCCTGGATGAGGCAACGGCTCATGCGAGAGCCGACACGCCTAAGTCCAGCGCCGCCTGCTGCGAACTTTATTCCCGTATGGGTCATCGCTTCCTCCCGCTTGCCGGAGAGTGGCTGCCAAAAGCCGGTTTTATCAACGGGATGCCAGTAAAAATCCGCGTCATGCCAGACTGCATCATCATCACCCCGCAAAACACCCGCGAGCTGTGGGGCTGCCTGGAAGGGATGAGCGTGGCGGGAATCAATCAACAGCGCGTGGCGGAGTGGTTGAAGACGTTTCCTGGGGCGTTGAATGATACGGGGAGTATTCCAGTGGTGAGGCGGGGAGTGTAAGATTAGTGAGTAATTCCCGGCCAAAAGGCCGGGATATCGGATACAGGGCATTAGGTCATAACCTTAGAACGGATTTAACCTTATATGAAACATATTTTCATTGTTTTATTTATATTATTGACAGCAGGGTGTTCATCTCCAGGAAAACCATCTTTTTATTATACATGGACACAGTACAGCACTGGCGTAAATATAAAAAACGTAAACGAACCAAAACATATATATGGAGAACAAGGTATTTTACGTCTAGATGATGATGGAGAATATGCACTTATTGTTATTTACAATGGCGGCAGCGTTTCTAGCCACTTTGGATACGTCACAAAAGAAAACATCAATGAATGGATTAAAATATTCACCGATTTCCTTGATTGGAAACCTAAAAGCACTAACGAGGTAAAAACGCTTACTATTCACGACGATGTCATGCTGTTCCATAAGCAATATACTGTTGAGTATAGTAATAAAGATAATAATAAATTTTTACTCATAAATAACGATGCCAGAAAAGATTTCATTGTTGACTACTCCAGGCTTGCTATTGACGAAAAGAATGTAAGGAAATTATTAGACATCTATATTTCTTTAAAAAATAAACTTCAATAATTAACTAAGATATTTAGGTGTAATACTGAGTCTGCTTCGCTCATTCTCATAACCTCCGCCTGAATATGGCACCGGTGTGGCTCCCCGCAGAAATCGGCGAACCGGAGGCCGGATGACAAGGTCTGGGCGCCAGGGATGGCGACCAGAGGCGAAATGAGACAGGATGTCGAGTCGAGCCGGCCGCAGGCAGCAGGCCGGGAGGTGAGCGCAGTGCGAAGCACCAATTTCATGGCGGGGCGCGGGGATTGACAAGGGGGCCGCGCAGCCCCCTTGTCACGTTCACAGGTAAAAGAGTGATTATATTCTGCCGAACATAAGGTGAACGGAACCACCTCCCATCCACAACGAATCCCGAATAAACCTACTGATTCCGCGTCGCCCTAAGCAACTTCTCCAGCGGATAAACCGCCGCAATCACCACCTCATCCTGAATCTTCGCCGCGTTATCCAGCTCGCTCTGAATCGAGGCGATATCCTTATCATCCAGCGTCCCCTGACGCGCCACCAGATCCGTCAGACGCAGGCCAATCGACGCCAGTTTGTCCACCTCCTGAATCACCGGTTTGATGGCTTTCAGCTGATAGTTGCTCTCACTCAGCGCCAGCGCGTCGCTGGTGTTGTTCTGCCAGCGGGTGAAGACGTGGCGCAGAGCTTCCGCGCTTTCCGTATCTTCCGCATCGCTTACCAGCCGCTCGACCCACTTATCCATCTGACGGACGGTGGCGCTCTCGGCGGTCAGTGCGTCGGCGTAGCGGTTTAGCGGCTCAAACTGATGGTAATTCCCGGCCTGGAATTTCAGGTGCTGACGGGTGTAATACTGCGCGGGCTCCACGGCCTGAGCGAGGATCTGCAGCGGCACGGTGTCGGCGTTATTCGCCAGACGGGTGAACTGCGCCAGCTGCTGGCTGTGCTGTTCCAGCCCGACGGACACCGTCGTCCAGCTGTCCATCGCCTGCAAACGGGTGTACATGTTGTCGATATCCTTCACGTCCTGCGCTGACCACAGGCGCTCCGCCACCGCAAACGCGCGCGGCCAGAGTTTGATATCCAGAACCGGGGCAATCACGTTTTCCGCCCACAGCGCTGCTTCGCCGCCGAGCAGGTTGGCCTGCTGATCGGCATCTGGCACCGTCGGCTGAATACCTTCCGGCACCTCATTGAGACGCGCGCCGGAGATCGGGTAGCGGGCGTTGCCGACCAGGAAATAGCCGGTGAGTTTGTCGTCCGATACATTCACCACCGGGCGCGTTTCGCCCATCCAGGTGTCGACGGTGAAGCTCACCTGGTTGTCGTCGCGCCATTCGATGTTGTCCACCGCGCGGCGGGATTTGCCGCTGAAATCGATAAATCCGCGCCAGCCGGAAACGCCTTTCACCAGGGTGAAACTGCCCTCGACCGGTTTGCCTTTCAGGCGCGGCATGGAGAAAGTCCAGCTCTGGGCGCTGTCGGAATCGGCGATGATATCCATGCCGTTTAAGCCCTGCGGCACAATCTCATTGCGGTAGTGATAGGCGGTGGACTGGGGCTGATCGAGGTAAAAACCGGTGGAGAGAATGCCTTTATAGCCGTGTTTCGCCACCTCGCCGAGGGCGTCCTGCCCCTGCCAGGACTGGATCAGAATGCTTTTCGGCAGGTCCGGATGATAGATCTCGTCCCAGCCGACCATCTGCCGGTGGTGTTTCTCAAGAAGGGTTTCCAGTTTGCGGTTGAAATACGCCTGCAGCGCGTGGCTGTCGGCGAGTTTGTTGTCGCGCATAAACTGCTGAATGGCGGTGTTGTTTTTCCACTGGGTATCGTCGACTTCATCGCCGCCGATATGCAGGTACGGATCGGGGAAGATCGCCGCCAGTTCGCTGACCATCGCGTCGGCGAAGGTGTAGGTCGCGTCTTTGGTCGGATCAAGAACCGGTTTTAATACGCCCCAGTGGCGCTCCATCTCATAGGGTCCCGGCGCGCTCATCAGCTCCGGATAGGCCACGGCAATCGCCGACGCGTGACCCGGCATGTCGATCTCCGGCACCACGCGAATACCACGCGCGGTGGCGTAGCGCACCACGTCGCGCATCTGCTCTGGCGTGTAGAACAGCCCGTCGCTGGCGAGCTGGGTCAGTTTAGGGTAGCGCTTCGAGGTAAACCGCCAGCCCTGATCGTCCGTCAGATGCCAGTGCAGAACGTTCAGCTTCGCCGCCGCCATGCCGTCAATCTGACGTTTGATATCTTCCAGCGGGACGAAGTGGCGCGCCGAATCGAGCAGCAGGCCACGCCACGGGAAGCGCGGGGCGTCGTCGATCGACACCCACGGAATCGAGGTATTTTCGGCACCGTTTTGAATCAGCTGGAGCAGGGTTTCCATCCCGCGCAGCGCGCCGAAGCGGGTATTGGCGGTGAGGTTCACGCCGTTCGCATCCACGGTGAGTTTGTAGCTTTCATCGCTGTCCGGCAGCGGCTGCGGCTTCACTTTTTTGGCGATAGAAATCGTAATGGTCGGCTTTTCGGGTTTGTCGGCCTGAGGCTGGAGCGTCCAGCCGGTTTGCAGCGCAATGCGCTGGCGCAGACGGTTCGCAGCATCGCCCAGATCGTCCCCGCTGATGCTGACGGAGAGGTTATCGCTGAGGATCAGTGCGCCCTGTTTCGCAGGACGTTCAACGTGTGCGGGCCAGGGCATTAACGGCAGATCGCCTGCCGGAGCGGCCAGCGCAGAGGTGCCGAGCAACAGCCCGGCGGTGATGAGGCTAAGACGTAACATAATGTTCCTTATCAGAATTTGACGGGCCAAAAACAGACAAAACATTTTGTTAACATGCGTACAAATTGTCGTCAAGCACAGCGCATGACGGGGATCACAGGTTGGGGAATTTGGGAGGAAGGCTATTTTGCCGGGTGGCGGCTCAGTGTTGTGCGGCCTGATGCCCTCACCCCGGCCCTCTCCCACGGGGAGAGGGAGTCAAAGTCCCCTCTCCCTTTGGGAGAGGGTTAGGGTGAGGGGAAAAACCTTACTGCCAACCATACCGACGGCTATAGAACCCTTTCACCATCTGGGTCAGGACCATGTAGCCCGCCAGAATCGCCACCAGCCATGGGAAGTAGCTCAGCGGCAGCGCCTGCAGGCTGAGGTAGCTCGCCAGCGGTGAGAACGGCAGCGCGATACCCAGCACCATCACCACGCCGGTCATGATGATCAGCGGCCACGCGGCGCGGCTCTGGATGAACGGAATGCGGCGCGTACGGATCATATGCACAATCAGCGTCTGCGACAGCAGGCCGACCACGAACCAGCCGGACTGGAACAGGGTCTGGTTTTCCGGCGTGTTGGCGTGGAACACAAACCACATCAGGCAGAAGGTCAAAATGTCGAAGATCGAGCTGATTGGGCCAAAGAACAGCATGAAACGACCGAGATCCGACGGGTTCCAGCGCTGCGGTTTTTGAATTTGTTCGTCATCAACGTTATCAAACGGGATCGCCACCTGGGAGACATCGTACATCAGGTTCTGAATCAGCAGGTGCAGCGGCAGCATCGGCAGGAACGGCAGGAAGGCGCTTGCCACCAGCACGCTGAAGACGTTACCGAAGTTAGAGCTGGCGGTCATTTTGATGTATTTCAGCATGTTGGCGAAGGTGCGACGCCCTTCGATCACGCCCTCTTCCAGCACCATCAGGCTCTTTTCCAGCAGGATGATATCGGCCGCTTCACGGGCAATATCGACCGCGCCGTCAACGGAAATCCCAATATCCGCCGCGCGCAGCGCCGGGGCATCGTTGATGCCGTCGCCCATAAAGCCGACCACGTGCCCTTCGCGGCGCAACAGGGTCACGATGCGCTCTTTATGCATCGGCGTCAGGCGCGCAAACAGGGTGGTGGTTTTGGCAAGCGCAGCCAGTTCGTCGTCGGAGAGCGTTTCGATGTCGCTGCCCGTCACCACCTCACCCGCATCCAGCTCCACTTCGTGGCACACTTTCGCTGCCACCAGCTCGCTGTCGCCGGTGAGGATTTTCACGGTGATGCCGGAGGCTTTCAGCGCTTTCAGCGCCGGTGCCGTGGTCTCTTTCGGCGGATCGAGGAAGGCGATGTACCCTTCGAGGATCAGATCCGACTCATCGACACGATGGTAGTCCCCTTCGCGGCCCGGCAGGAATTTGCTGGCGACCGCCACCACGCGCAGCCCCTGACGGTTCAGGTTATCAGTGACGCGTTTGATGCGGCGCAGCATGGTGTCGTCGAGCGGCACGATTTCACCGTTATGACGCACCTGGGTGGAGACATTGAGGATCTCCTGCAGCGCTCCTTTGCAGATCAGCTGATGAACATCCGCCTGCTCGCTCACCACCACCGACATGCGGCGACGCTCGAAGTCGAACGGGATCTCATCCACTTTTTGCCAGCGCGTTGAGAGCGTGCGCGCAGAATCCTCGTCCACCCCTTCCAGCACCGCGACGTCCAGCAGGTTTTTCAGCCCGGTCTGGTAGTGGCTGTTCAGCCACGCGGTTTGCAGCACGCGTTCGCTGACTTTGCCAGAGACATCCGTATGATTCTCCAGCACAATTTTATCCTGCGTCAGGGTGCCGGTTTTATCGGTGCAGAGAATATCCATCGCGCCAAAGTTCTGAATGGCGTCGAGGTGTTTCACAATCACTTTCTGTTTGGAGAGTTTCACCGCCCCGCGCGCCAGCGTGGAGGTGACAATCATCGGCAGCATTTCCGGCGTCAGGCCGACCGCTACGGAGAGGGCAAACAGCGCCGCTTCCCACCAGTCGCCTTTGGTGTAGCCGTTGATGAGCAGCACGACAGGCGTCATCACCATCATGAAGCGGATCAGCAGCATGCTGACGCGACCGATGCCTTTCTGGAACGCATTCGGCTCGCTCTCCTGCTCGCTGACGCGCCCGGCCAGCTGTCCGAACCAGGTATTGCCGCCCGTGGCAATGACGATCGCCTGCGCGGTGCCGCTCACCACGGTGGTACCCATGAAGCACAGGGTATCGCTTTCGAGCGGGTTGGTTTGCTGCGGGTCGCGGCTGCGCGCCACTTTCTCGACCGGCAGGGATTCACCGGTCAGGGACGCCTGGGCAACGAACAGATCGCGGGCCTGCACCACGCGCAGGTCCGCCGGGATCATGTCCCCCGCCGCCAGCTTGATAATGTCGCCGACCACCAACTGATCGATAGGCAGCTCGAGCCAGGCGCTTTCGCCCTTCTCATTGATGACGCGCTGGACGGTGGCGGTGTTGCTGACCATCGCTTTCAGGGCGTCCGCCGCACGGGTGGAGCGCGCTTCCTGAATGAAGTTGAGCATCGTCGAGATCGCCACCATCAGGGCAATCACGCCTGCGGCGAACAGATCTTCAGTGGCGTAAGAGATAATCGCCAGAACGGTCAACAGCAGGTTGAACGGGTTGCGATAGCAGAGCCAGAGATGGACAAACCACGGAGCCGGTTTTTGCGCCGGGATTTGGTTGTCGCCGTGCTCGGCGCGTGTTTTTTCCACTTCCGCCGCGTTCAGCCCTTCCGGGTGACCGCCGAAGGCGCGCCAGACTTCGTTTTCGTCCATCGCGGCGGCTTTGAGGCAATGTTCCGTCAGCGTGGGCGGAATGGCGGCCCCGGCCAGATTTTTAGCGTTAGGCAGCGGATCGCGCT
The DNA here is from genome assembly GCF_058791735.1 of Lelliottia sp. EB106-05-01-XG201. Classification (NCBI taxonomy): domain Bacteria; kingdom Pseudomonadati; phylum Pseudomonadota; class Gammaproteobacteria; order Enterobacterales; family Enterobacteriaceae; genus Lelliottia; species Lelliottia sp. EB106-05-01-XG201. Next base: position 623,834 of record NZ_JBYTDV010000001.1, on the reverse strand, counting down.
GAACGAGACGGCGCGGCAGGTGGCGGTGAAGCTGAGCAAGCAGCTGCTGGGTGATATTTTTCAGCATAAAAAGTCCCCCGCATCCGCAAAAGCGGACGCAGTGTTACCTTCAGGCGCAGCAAGGCGGTACCTGAATGGCACTTAAATTTTTATAGCAGGAACATGGAGATGTCACTGCCTCACATCACCGGCGAGACAGTTAGAAGACGACTGGCTTACCGGAAAGTACTTAAACTCCATTTCTGGAGAGGTGTGGGATCGGGATCCATACGGCCTCCGGTAAGTAAAAAAGGGTTAATCGCGGCGCAGTATCGTGTTTTAACCATACCTTTAGTAGCGATTCGGGCGGTATGATACGCCCGCAGATTTAAACCGTACATATACCAGACTTTGCTCATTGCGAATTAAATCGTAAGCAGTAGTCTCAATTGACGACTTGCCGCCGTTACAGGGAATAAAGGATGCAGAACCGCCTGACCATTAAAGACATCGCCCGTTTAAGCGGCGTGGGGAAATCCACCGTGTCGCGCGTACTGAACAACGAGAGTGGCGTCAGCGAACGCACGCGCGAACGCGTCGAGGCGGTCATGAATCAGCACGGTTTTTCCCCTTCCCGCTCCGCGCGCGCCATGCGCGGACAGAGCGACAAAGTGGTCGCCATCATTGTTTCGCGTCTCGATTCCCTGTCGGAAAATCTGGCGGTGCAAACCATGCTCCCCGCGTTTTACGAGCAGGGTTACGATCCGATCATGATGGAGAGCCAGTTCTCTCCATCGTTGGTGGAAGAGCATCTGGGCATGCTGCAACGGCGCAATATCGACGGCGTGGTGCTGTTTGGTTTTACCGGCATTAAAGACGAAATGCTGAAACCCTGGCAGTCCTCACTGGTGCTGCTGGCGCGCGACGCCAACGGCTTTGCTTCGGTCTGTTACGACGACGAAGGGGCGATCCTCACCCTGATGCAGCGCCTGTACGAGCAGGGCCATCGCCACATCAGCTTCCTCGGCGTGCCGCACAGCGACGTCACCACCGGCAAGCGCCGCCACGAAGCCTATCTCGCGTTTTGTAAGCAGCACGCGCTTCCGGCGGTTGCCTCCCTGCCCGGCCTGGCGATGAAACAGGGCTACGATCAGGTGGCGAGCGTGCTGACCCCACAAACCACCGCGCTGATCTGCGCCACCGATACCCTCGCGCTGGGAGCCAGCAAGTATCTGCAGGAGCAGCGCATCGACAGCGTCCAGCTCGCGAGCGTCGGCAGCACGCCGCTGATGAAGTTCCTCCATCCGGAGATTGTCACCGTCGATCCGGGCTACGCCGAAGCGGGCCGTCAGGCGGCGATGCAGCTGATCGAGCAGATTAACGGGCGCAGCGAGCCGCGTCAGATCGTCATTCCAGCCCACCTCTCTTAACCCTCGTAAAACGGATTATTGTGATCCTCGCCTGATTTCGGGAACGTTCCCATTTTCACCGTGTCGCTCAAAGAGTAGGCTTGCGTCCAGGTCATTACCCTCCACATCTGTCATGAGGCTTCATGATGAGCAAAGTTAAACAATCTGATATCGACCAGCTGATCGTGCTGGTTGGGGGCCGCGAAAACATCGCCACCGTCAGCCACTGTATTACCCGTCTGCGTTTTGTGCTGAACGATCCGGCCAAAGCCAATCCGAAAGCCATCGAGGAGCTGTCGATGGTCAAAGGCTGCTTTACCAACGCCGGGCAATTCCAGGTGGTGATTGGTACCGAAGTGGGCGATTACTATCAGGCTCTGCTGGCGACCACCGGGCATTCGACGGCGGATAAAGAGCAGGCAAAGAAAGCGGCGCGCCAGAATATGAAATGGCACGAGCAGCTGATCTCCCACTTCGCGGAGATCTTCTTCCCGCTGCTGCCGGCGCTGATCAGCGGGGGTTTGATTCTCGGCTTCCGCAACGTGATCGGCGATGTGCCGATGAGCGACGGCAAAACCCTGGCGCAGATGTATCCCGCGCTGCAAAGCATCTATGACTTCCTGTGGCTGATTGGCGAGGCGATCTTCTTCTATCTGCCGGTCGGGATCTGCTGGTCGGCGGTGCGCAAAATGGGCGGGACGCCGATCCTCGGTATCGTGCTCGGCGTGACGCTGGTCTCTCCGCAGTTAATGAACGCTTACTTACTTGGGCAGCAGGTGCCGGAAGTGTGGAACTTCGGCCTGTTTACCATCGCCAAAGTGGGTTATCAGGCGCAGGTGATCCCCGCTCTGCTGGCCGGTCTGGCGCTGGGCTTTATTGAGACCCGCCTGAAACGCATTGTGCCGGATTACCTCTATCTGGTGGTCGTTCCGGTCTGTTCGTTGATTCTGGCGGTGTTCCTCGCCCACGCCTTTATCGGTCCGTTTGGCCGCATGATTGGCGACGGCGTGGCCTTCGCGGTGCGCCACCTGATGACCGGCAGCTTCGCCCCGATTGGCGCGGCGCTGTTTGGCTTCCTCTATGCGCCGCTGGTGATTACCGGTGTGCATCAGACCACACTCGCCATCGACATGCAGATGATTCAGAGCCTCGGCGGCACGCCGGTCTGGCCGATTATCGCCCTGTCGAACATTGCGCAGGCGTCTGCTGTCACCGGCATTATCCTGGTCAGCCGCAAGCACAACGAGCGTGAAATCTCGGTTCCGGCCGCCATCTCCGCCTACCTCGGCGTGACCGAACCGGCGATGTACGGCATCAACCTGAAGTACCGCTTCCCGATGCTGTGCGCGATGATCGGCTCGGGCCTCGCGGGGCTGCTGTGTGGGCTCAACGGCGTGATGGCGAACGGCATCGGCGTGGGTGGCCTGCCGGGTATCCTCTCGATTCAGCCGACCTACTGGCAGGTCTTTGCTCTGGCGATGGCGGTGGCGATTATCGTCCCGATGGCGCTGACCACCGTTATCTATCAGCGTAAGTTCCGTCAGGGCACGCTGCAGATTGTTTAACTTCTTCTTTCGGGGCGCAGTTGCGCCCCTTCGCATTTGCAGGAACGCATTATGAATACCCTTCCGCACTGGTGGCAAAACGGCGTCATCTATCAGATTTACCCAAAGAGTTTTCAGGACACGACCGGGCGTGGCACCGGTGATTTGCGCGGCGTGACCCAGCGTCTGGACTACCTGAAAACCCTCGGCGTGGACGCCATCTGGCTGACGCCGTTCTACATCTCCCCGCAGGTGGACAATGGTTACGACGTGGCGAACTACACCGCCATCGATCCGGCCTACGGAACCCTGGATGATTTTGACGAGCTGGTGGCCCAGGCCCACGCACGCGGCATCCGTCTGGTGCTCGACATGGTGCTCAACCACACCTCCACGCAGCACGCGTGGTTCCGCGAGTCCCTGAATAAAGAAAGCCCGTACCGTGAGTTCTACATCTGGCGCGACGGCACGCCGGACCAGCTTCCGAACAACTGGCGCTCCAAGTTTGGCGGCAACGCCTGGCGCTGGCACGCCGAGAGCGAGCAGTATTATCTGCACCTCTTCGCCCCGGAGCAGGCGGATCTGAACTGGGAAAACCCGGAGGTGCGCAGCGAGCTGAAAAAAGTGTGCGAGTTCTGGGCCGATCGCGGCGTGGACGGCCTGCGTCTCGACGTGATTAACCTGATCTCCAAGGACCAGGATTTCCCGAACGATGCGCTGGGCGATGGCCGCCGTTTCTACACCGACGGTCCGCGCGCCCATGAATATCTCCAGGAGATGAGCCGGAACGTCTTCACCCCGCGTAACCTGATGACCGTGGGCGAGATGTCCTCCACGTCGCTGGAAAACTGCCAGCAGTACGCCGCCCTCGACGGGCGCGAGCTGTCGATGACCTTTAACTTCCATCATCTGAAAGTCGATTATCCGAACGGCGAAAAGTGGACGCTGGCAAAACCCGATTACGTGGCGCTGAAAACGCTGTTCAGCCACTGGCAGCAGGGGATGCATGGCGTTGCCTGGAACGCGCTGTTCTGGTGTAACCACGATCAGCCGCGCATCGTTTCACGCTTTGGCGACGAGGGCGAGTACCGAAGCGCATCCGCCAAAATGCTGGCGATGGTGCTGCACGGCATGCAGGGCACGCCGTACATTTATCAGGGCGAAGAGATCGGTATGACCAACCCGCACTTCGCGCGCATTACTGATTATCGCGATGTGGAAAGCCATAACATGTTCGCCGAACTGCGGGTAACAGGCCGCGATGCGGACGAACTTCTGGCGATTCTGGCGAGTAAATCCCGCGACAACGGCCGCACGCCGATGCAGTGGGATGCCACGCCGAACGGCGGGTTTACCACCGGAGAGCCGTGGATCGATCTGTGTGATAACGTCGAAACCATCAACGTGGACGCGGCGCTGCAAGACCCTGATTCGGTGTTTTATACCTACCAGTCGCTGATCGCCCTGCGTAAATCACTCCCGCTACTGACCTGGGGCGACTATCAGGATCTGCTCCCGATGCACCCTTCCCTGTGGTGCTACCGCCGTCAGTGGCAGGGGCAGACGTTGATGGTGGTGGCTAACCTGAGTCGCGAATGCCAGGAATGGCAGCCGGATGATGTTGCAGGCGACTGGCGCGTGGTGATCAGCAACTACGCCGAAGTGGCCGCGAAACCGACGGCGATGACGCTGCGGCCGTTTGAGGCGGTGTGGTGGGTACAGGAGTAATGCTTCCTGCCGGGTGGCGCTTCGCTTACCCGGCCTACAAACCCACAATATTTATGGTGTTGTAGGCCCGCGCAAACGAAGTGCCGCCGGGCAAAGGTGTCTGGCTGCGCTACGTTTTCCCGACAATACCTTACTGTTTTTGTTGAATAATTAATCAGATTTTTCCTTCCCTTATTTACAATCGCTGTAGTGCCCGCCGTTTGTACTCTCGTCTTTTTACTTTGTTCTGAATCAAAAAAATCGCAAACATGTTTGATGCAAATCACTACATATAGAACTTAAAATGCACGCCGACCCAACATATTGTATTTATCGTCTACTATTCCAACAAGACAACGGCGACTCAGCCTTCCGGAATTGTGGATAACAAGCGTCGGGAACGAGGGAAGTGATTGAGACATCGGGACTTGCGCCCTGTGCAACCTTCCCCGCCTCTGTGGATAACCTGTTTTTAATGGAGTGATCATGACACCGCATGTGATGAAACGAGATGGCTGTAAAGTGCCGTTTAAGTCAGAGCGCATCAAAGAAGCCATTCTGCGTGCAGCTAAAGCAGCGGGAGTCGATGACGCAGATTACTGCGCCACCGTCGCAGAAATTGTCTGTAGCCAGATGAATGAACGCAGCCAGGTGGATATCAACGAGATCCAGACTGCGGTGGAAAACCAGCTGATGTCCGGTCCGTACAAGCAGCTGGCGCGCGCCTACATTGAGTATCGCCACGACCGTGACATCCAGCGTGAAAAGCGCGGTCGCCTGAATCAGGAGATCCGTGGCCTGGTCGAGCAGACCAACTCGGCGCTGCTCAATGAAAACGCCAACAAAGACAGCAAAGTGATCCCGACCCAGCGCGACCTGCTGGCCGGTATCGTCGCCAAGCACTATGCCCGTCAGCACCTGCTGCCGCGCGACGTGGTGCAGGCGCACGAACGCGGTGAGATCCACTACCACGATCTTGACTACTCGCCGTTCTTCCCGATGTTCAACTGTATGCTGATCGACCTGAAAGGCATGCTGACCCACGGCTTTAAAATGGGTAATGCCGAGATTGAGCCGCCAAAATCCATCTCCACCGCCACGGCGGTGACGGCGCAGATCATCGCCCAGGTCGCCAGCCACATCTATGGCGGCACCACTATCAACCGCATCGACGAAGTGCTGGCCCCGTTCGTCACCGAGAGCTTTAACAAACATCGTAAAGTGGCGCAGGAGTGGAACATTCCCGATGCCGACGGCTACGCGCACTCCCGCACCGAGAAAGAGTGCTACGATGCGTTCCAGTCCCTCGAATACGAAGTGAACACCCTGCACACCGCCAACGGCCAGACGCCGTTTGTGACCTTTGGTTTTGGTCTGGGGACCAGCTGGGAATCGCGTCTGATTCAGCAGTCGATTCTGCGCAACCGCATTTCGGGCCTCGGCAAAAACCGCAAAACCGCGGTGTTCCCGAAACTGGTCTTCGCCATTCGCGATGGCCTGAACCACAAGTTTGGCGATGCGAACTACGACATCAAACAGCTGGCGCTGGAATGCGCGAGCAAGCGCATGTATCCGGACATCCTGAACTACGACCAGGTGGTGAAAGTCACCGGTTCGTTCAAAACCCCGATGGGCTGCCGCAGCTTCCTCGGCGTGTATGAAAATGAACACGGCGAGCAGATCCATGAAGGCCGTAACAACATCGGCGTGATCAGCCTTAACCTGCCGCGCATCGCGCTGGAAGCGAAGGGTGACGAAGCGGCATTCTGGACGCTGCTCGACGAACGTCTGCAGCTGGCGCGAAAAGCACTCATGACCCGCATCGCCCGTCTGGAAGGGGTCAAAGCCCGCGTGGCACCGATTCTTTATATGGAAGGGGCCTGCGGCGTGCGTCTGAAAGCGGACGACGACGTGTCTGAAATCTTCAAGAACGGTCGGGCGTCGATCTCCCTGGGGTATATCGGCATCCACGAAACCATCAACGCCCTGTTTGGCAATCAGCACATGTATGACAGCGAAGCCCTGCGCGAGAAAGGTATCGCTATCGTCCAGCGTCTGCGCGATGCGGTGGATCTGTGGAAAGACGAAACCGGCTATGGCTTTAGCCTCTACAGCACGCCGAGCGAAAACCTCTGCGACCGCTTCTGCCGTCTCGACACCGCCGAGTTTGGCGTGGTGAATGGCGTGACCGACAAAGGCTACTACACCAACAGCTTCCACCTCGACGTGGAGAAAAAGGTGAACCCGTACGACAAGATCGACTTTGAAGCGGCCTATCCGCCAGTGGCGAACGGCGGCTTCATCTGTTACGGCGAGTACCCGAACATTCAGCACAACCTGAAAGCGCTGGAAGACGTGTGGGATTACAGCTATCAACACGTGCCGTATTACGGGACCAACACGCCGATCGACGAGTGCTACGAATGCGGCTTTACCGGTGAGTTTGAATGCACCAGCAAGGGCTTTACCTGTCCGAAATGCGGTAACCACGACGCGGCCCGCGTCTCCGTGACTCGCCGCGTGTGCGGATATCTCGGCAGCCCTGATGCCCGTCCGTTTAACGCCGGTAAGCAGGAAGAAGTGAAGCGCCGCGTGAAGCATCTGGGGAATGGGCAGATCGGGTAATCCGTCGCGGAATTTTTCCCCTCACCCTAACCCTCTCCCCATAGGGGAGAGGGGACCGTCCGGCGCCCCTACCTACATTCGCTCTCACATTTTTTCGCAAAGCAATTGGCGTCAGGACAAGGCGGCAAACGAATGAATCCCGGTGAGCTTACAAGAGTAAGTGATCCGGGTGAGTGAGAGCAGCCAACGCAGTCATGGCGTCAATTGAGAAGCGAAAATGAACTACCACCAGTATTACCCCGTCGACATCGTCAATGGCCCAGGCACCCGCTGCACCCTGTTCGTTTCAGGGTGCGTTCACGAATGCCCTGGCTGCTACAACAAAAGCACCTGGCGGCTGAACTCGGGCCTGCCGTTTGACGACGAAATGGAAAATCGCATCATCCGCGATCTGAACGACACGCGTATCCCGCGCCAGGGGATCTCCCTGTCCGGCGGCGACCCGCTGCATCCGCAGAACGTGCCGCATATTCTGAAACTGGTGAAGCGCATTCACAAAGAGTGCGCGGGGAAAGATATCTGGGTATGGACCGGCTACAAGCTGGATGAGCTGAACGATGCGCAGAGGGAAATCGTCGACCTGATTAACGTCCTGGTCGACGGCAAATTTGTGCAGGATTTGAAAGACCCGGCTCTGATCTGGCGCGGCAGCAGCAACCAGGTTGTGCATCATCTGCGTTAAAACCGACTCAAACTCTCCATCGCCACCGTTTTGAATTCCGTAAAATCGCGGCAGTTGCACAGCCGCGTCATGGCCCGTTCGCGCAGGAAAGTGACGAAAATATCGTAGATCGCCATCGCCTCTTCGTACTCGCTTTTACTGATCGCCAGCAGGAAAATGACGTGCGCCGTTTCGTCGCCCCACTTGATGCCCTGGGGTGCCAGCACGGTGTAGACCACGGTTTTTTGCGCCAGCAGACCAAGGGAGTGCGGCAGCGCGATGCCGTCGCCGAGCATGGTGCTGACGATGGCTTCACGTTCCACCACCGAATCAAGAAACTCGGCGTCGACAAACCCTTCCTGACGCAGCTGTCCGCACAGTTCCTGGAACAGGGTTTGCTGATCCATGCTTGAATCGATCACGCGGAAATGATCCGCGTCGAAGTACTTTTCCAGCATCCACGGACGGGTGCGATCCACCAGCACCAGCTTGCCGATCTGCTCCAGCTGATAGTCGGTCGGGAACGGGGCGATCTGCACCACCGGTTTGGCTTTTTCGCTGATGCGCGCGGTGGAAATGACGAAATCCTCGCTAATACTCTCCGCCAGTTCGTACTCACGTAGCGTGACGGTGCGCGTCACTTCCACCTGCGGGTATTTGCGCTGCAGCACCGCTTCAATCATGCGCGCCATCGCGTTCCCGGCGTCGCACACCAGCAGCACGCGCGGCTGGCGCTGATAGCCTACGTTATAGTGCCGCTCCAGCCCGACGCCGATATGCAGCACCAGAAAACCAATCTCGTTTTCGCTGATGACGTAAGGAGTGTATTTCCCCCAGCCGGAGACCGCCGCCAGGGTCATGTCCCACGCCATCGGGTAGTGCTGTTTGATGTTATCCAGCAGCGGGTTGGGGATCATGATTTGGTAACGCACGCGGGTGATCATGGTTTTGATATGCGTCAGCAAATCCGCGTGCAGCTGGGCGTCGTTCAGCAGGTTGTAGTTATAGTGGGTGTTGATGTATCGCAGGATGTAGTTCACCAGCGCTTCGTCATCGTCGGCGTTGATCGCGCTCGGGGCGATCTCCTGAATCTGGCGCGCGGCGATGTGCACGCAGAGCCAGTTCTCCTCCGACGGCGAAAGCGCTTTGTCCGCCAGCCGGGCGATGGCGGCGGCGATATCCCGCGCGGCATCGCGCACGTTCTCTTCCACATCCTCGGCGTTAAATTCTGGCAGCGGATAGCCTTCGCTGATGCGCCTCACAGAGACCGCGCAGTAGAGCCGCACAAACAGCTCGCCTTCATCCGTGAGACGAATGTGATGGCGCGTCAGCGTGTCGTGCAGTACCCCCACCAGCTGCTCCGGCACGCCCGCATTCAGGGCGACCTCCGTCACCAGCGGATTAAGGCTGTCCTGCTGCGCCAGTTCCCACAGCAAGTCCGTCAGGCAGGCGCGAATCGACATCTCGCTGCCGAACAGTTTCATGCCGTGACGCGGGCGAGTTTCCAGCGTCAGGCTGTAGCGCTGGAACCACTCCCGCACTTCCACCATGTCGTTTTGCAGGGTGGCGCGGCTGACGAACCATTCATCAGCCAAATCTTCCAGCTTCAGGGAAAAGGCAGAGGTGAGAAACCGCACCACCAGATAATGGACACGCTCCTGCCCGGTGCGCGGAATACGCAGCGCGCGCGGACGGGAGTCCTGCAGCGACTGATAGCGCGCGGCATCGTCAATTTTCAACTGATAGCCGTTGCCGCGGCTGAGAATAAACCGCGCGCCGTGGCCTGCCAGCAGCGCGTTCAGGGCAGTAATATCCGCCCGTACGGTACGCGTGGATACCGATAACCGCTGCGCCAGTTCATCCTGCGGCAGCGTCTCGTTTTGCAACAGATCAAACAGTTGCGCTAAACGTTGGTTCGGAAATCGCACGTCTTTGTCCTCTTACGGCTCATGGCCCGGTTGAAATGACCATCTGTGATGGACTGCCGACCGGCGTGTAGTCCGGTTCAAAGCTTAGTGTGCCATCGGGCGCAACGCGAAAACGGGTGATGTTATCGCTGCGCTGATTCATAACGTACAGCCAGCGTCCCTGCTGATCCAGGGTCAGGGAGCGCGGATAATCCCCGCGCGTCCAGACATCGTCCTGATACACCAGCGTGCCGTCCGCCGTTACCCTAAAGTGCGCGATGCTGTTATGCAAACGGTTCGCGACATACAGTTGTTGACCGTCGGCGCTCAGCGCCAGCCCGGCGGCAAAACTGGTGCCTTTGTACTCCTTCGGCAGCGACGAGATCGTTTTACCCGCTTTCAGCGTGCCGGAAGTCTTATCCAGCGCGTACCAGGTCAGGGTTGAGGACTCTTCGTTGATCAGCCACAGGCCCTCGCCGTTCGGGGTAAAGACGAAATGCCGCGGCCCCGCGCCTTTCGACGAGGCGCTGATAAACGGCGGATCGTTTGGCGTGAGTTTTCCGCTTTGATCGTCAAAGCGATACTGGTAGATGCGATCCAGGCCGAGATCCGTCGAGAAGACGAATTTCCCACTCGGATCGGCGGCGATCATATGGGCGTGCGGGCCGTTGTGATCGCTCGCAGCGAAACTCCCCTCCACTGCTGCTTCCGGTTTCGCTGCGCCGGGCTCGCCCTGATCCTGATGGGTATCCGTCGCCTCGCCCAGGCTGCCGTCCGCCTTCACCGGCAGTACCGCAATCGAGCCGCTGACGTAGTTCGCCACCAGCAGATGACGCCCCTCTGGCGTGAGGGACACATACACCGGTCCCGCTCCGCCAGACGCCACCTGATTCAGCTCGGTCAGCTCACCGTCAGCACCGATGCGCAGCGCCTGGATTGCGCCTTTCTCGGCTTCGCTTGCCAGATACAGGGTTTTGCCGTCGTGTGAGACGGTGAGCTGCGCGGCGTTGGGCAGTGGGCTGACGAGCTTTTTCTCACCGAGGGCGCCGGTTTGCGGATCGACCGTAAAACGGTAGAGCCCCTCGCCGTTCGGGTTGTAGGTGCCGACCCAGGCGTACTGAGGCTGAGCAACGGCGGCGGTAGCGAGCAGGGAGAGTGAAGCGACGAGCAGGTGATGGGGGTGCATGGTGGCTCCTGGCTTTGGCTATGGTGCGGTTTGATGCCCTCACCCCGGCCCTCTCCCGCAGGGAGAGGGAGATAAGAGTCCCCACTCTCACAGGGTGAGGGCGGTTTTAGTCCCCTCTCCCTGTGGGAGAGGGTTAGGGTGAGGGGAAAAACTACTTAACCAACTTCTTCGTCATCTCCAGCAACTTACGCACGTCCTCAGGACGGGTGTCGCCGCTGGCTTTGTCGATAATCGAGCTATAAATATGCGGAATGATTTTGCTCACACCCGCATCGAGGGCGATCTGCAGGATCTCCTCGAAGTTCTCCAGATCGATACCGCCGGTCGGCTCCAGCCAGAAATCGTGGCGGGCGCAGGCTTCGGCGACCGCTTTGTATTCGTCACGACACTCCAGGCCGCCCATCGGGAAGTACTTGATTGAGCTGCCGCCGAAATCTTTCAGCAGGGCAATCGCCGTTTCCACCGGAACAATGCCGTCCGGCGCTTTGCTGCTCTGCGGGCCGGTGGAGATTTTGACCATCCCGACGGTGCCCGTTGGCGAGACCAGACCGTTGACCACGGACGCGTTCTGCCCGAGCAGCGCGCGGCTGGTCGCGACGCCAGTGAACACCTGGTTAACGTGCTGCGGCTGGACCTGGCGAGAAATCTCGCTCACCATCGCCGACTGGTTCGGATCGCCCGCGCCCAGCCCGACGGAGAGCGCGTTGTCGATAAGCGCGGCGTATTCGCGCATATCCGCCACGGCGCTCGCCACATCAGGATAGTTTTTGGAGAGCACGCCCACCAGGACATGACCTTCTGCGGCTTCATAGATCGCGCTGGCGTTGGCTTTGGAACCGGCCAGTACGTTCAGGCACACGCGGTCACGGTAAAAATTAGGGGTCAGTTTCATGCTGATTTCTCCTGGCTTAAGACTTCGCGGATGCGGCGATAAACAATGTTCAGTTGATCGGCGCTGACGCTGCGCACGTCCGCTTCGATAATCCCTTCGTTGGCCTTATAGCCACGGAAATAGATCGCGTATTCACCCTGCTTGAGCTGGCTAACCAGCTCACCGGTGCCGACGCCGGTGGTGGCTTCGTCAAATTTAATTTCGGTGCGCGCGATATCGCGACCGGCGCTGTCCCAGACCACGCGGGCCGTGACGCCGTTGAGGGTATTCAGGGAATCGATAAATGGCGTCATCTTCGCCACCATCTCTGCACCGCTCTCTTTGGTCGCCGTCAGATAGTGTTCGATGGCGCAGGTCAGGCCGAGAATCCCCTCTTTGCCTACTTTCATCGCCCGGCCAATGCCCGCCGTCTGGCGTTTTACCCATTCCACGTACTGCGTTTTGCCGATCACCAGCCCGCTGGTTGGCCCTTCGATCGCCTTCGCGCCGCTGTAGATCACCAGATCCGCGCCGGAGCGATAGTAGGTGTGAAGATCTTCTTCCGCCGCCGCATCGACGATCAGCGGAAGATCGTGTTTACGCGCCACCACCGCCACCTGCTCAACGCTGAGCATGCTTTTCTGCACGCAGTGGTGCGATTTGATGTAGAGGATCGCCGCCGTGCGCGGGGTGATCGCTGCCGCCAGCTGATCGGCGGAGCATTCGTTGGCGTACCCGGCTTCCACCAGTTTACCGCCGCCGAGCGCCACCATGGTGCCGACCGGCGCGCCGAAGTTAACGTTGTGGCCTTTTGGCAGTACGATTTCGTTGTTCTCGATCGGGGTGACGTGCAGGTTTTCCAGCAGCCAGTCGCTGTCTTTCACCAGCACCGCCGCAACGGACTGGGCAATCCCCGCCGACGCGCAGGAGACCACCGTCGCCCCTTCCACGTCCAGCAGCTTCGCGATGTACTCCCCGGTTTTATTCACCAGATCTTTCATCTCGAAGTACTGATTCATACCGTCCATCGCCGCCTGCACCACTTCCGGGCGCGGCGTGGATACGCCAAGCGCGGTCATGCGGCCAGACGTGTTAATGACCTGTTTTAAATTGTACTTCTCATAAATCGAAGGCATTTTCCGTACTCCCTTGTTCGGTCATATAGCCCTTGCCCGCGCGGATCGCAGCAAGCGGCACCAGAATATGTTCAGCCTGCAGGCTGTCGTTTTCCGCATCCACCAGCAGCGTCGGCTGGCGTTTGACGGTGAAGAGTGTCAGGTCGGCGTCCAGACCCGGCTGAAGGCGGCCTTTATGGGCCAGGCGCAGGCCATCGGCGGCGTTGGCGGTGACACACTCGATCACCTGCGGGAGCGACATGCCAATGGCGAGGAATTTCGACATCACGCTGGCCAGACTGCCCACCGGGCCGTTGATGCGGTTTCGGCAGTAGATGTCCGAGCTGATGGTGTGCGGCAGAATGCCCATCGCGATGGCGCGTTTCGCCACTTCAAAGCTAAAGCTCGCGGTCCCGTGGCCGACGTCCAGACGCACGCCGCGCTTCAGCGCACGGGTGACGGAAGCGCGCAGCTCGCCTTCCGGCGTCAAAATGCGGTTCGGTTTGCCGTTGTAGCAGTGAGTGATGATGTCGCCAGAGCTGAGCAGATCGGCAATCTCATCGAGATTCGGCGGGTTGTTACCGATGTGCACCATCAGCGGCAGATCGCCGTTCTCTTTCTGAATGGTTTTCGCACGCTCCAGCGGCGTGATGCCGTTTTCGCCGACCACGCTGCTGCTCATGCGCGCTTTCAGGCCAACGATAAAATCCGGGTGGCGTGCAACGGCCTGCTTCACCGCGTCGGCGTCGATATTGGCCATGTTCGCCAGTTCGTTCTGGGCGATCAGCCCCACGTGGGAGATATTCAGCAGGGCAAAAACGTCTGTAGACGCTTTGCGGGTGATTTCGTAGAAGTCGTCCACGTCATCCGCGCCGGTGCTGCCTGCATCCACCACCGAGGTCACGCCCGTGGCGATGCCGACGCTGTCCGGCTCATCGTGGTAGATCGGGGAGTTCGGGTAGCAGTGAACGTGGGAATCAATCCAGCCAGCGCTGACGAAGACTTCGCCGTTCAGCTCGACGGTTTTATGTGCGGGAGTGGAAATCTCGCCCAGCGCTGCGATTTTGCCGTCCTGGATGGCGATATCGGTCAGGGTATCGTCGGTCAGGCGCGCACGGCGCAGGAGTAAATCAAACATGCGTATCTCCTGAAAGGACGGGCGCCTGAGCGCCCGTGGGTGTTAAAGGGCTACCGGGAACAGCGAGCCTAAAATCATGGCGCCGAGGATCGCGCCGCCGGTAATCGGCTTCTGCCAGAGGTAGAACAGCAGCGCGCCGACCAGGGAGCCGATACCAATCGGAATGGAGGCGGTCATGGCGCTGAGGATAATCAACGGCCCGAGGAAGCGGCCCGAGGCGTTACCCGCGCCCATCATCACGTCAGCCCCGTAGGTGGAGTTGCTCTGATTGATGGTGAACTTACGCGCCAGAATGATGACGTACCCAATCGCCAGACCAATCACCAGGCCGGTCGCCAGCGAGGCGATAAAGTTGGTCACCGGGAACATAATCCCCGCGCCCAGCAGCAGCGCCGGAACGCCGAGGCCGACGCCGGTCTGAATCGCACCGCCGATATCCAGGATCCCCACCAGGGAGCCTTCGATGATACGGGCGAACAGGAAGCTCGCGCCGAACGCCGCCACCGCGCCGTACACGCCGGTGTCGATGCCTGCTTTCAGCATCGCCACGAAGGCCACTTCGTTAAACGCGCCGATGCCGTACAGGTAGTACATGTGCGTCCCGGCGAAGACGCCGGAGGAGAGCAGGCCAACGAAGATCGGGAACGACCAGTCGGCATACCAAAAACCTTTATTCTGTTCCATGTCGAGGCTCCTGTTATTTGCCGCTGAGCGAGCTGTGGATCAGTTCGAGCCAGTTCGGCACGGTCAGATGGAAGGATTCGATCATCTTCATGTCGAAGCCGCGGAAGAAGCCGCTCAGGACGAACAGCAGAACGATGGCGACCATCATCACTTTGGTGACGTGGTTCCAGCCGCTCTCTTCGACGCCTTTACCGATCAGAATCCCCAGCACCAGACCCGGTACGGCGTTACCCATGATCAGCTGCGCTGCGCCACCAAACACGGTTGCCCAGAAGCCCGATTTTTTGCCCGCATCAATCGCCGCCAGCCAGAAGATCACCGGCATCACGGTGTTCACCAGCAGGTTGGCTGCCGGGACCAGAACTTTCACGGCGGTGACCTGAAGGGCTGCCGGAACGGACGACGCGGTGAGGTTAAGGAAGGTGACGACGAACATGCCGATGATGCCGCAGGCAATCGCCATTTTGCGCGGGTCGTGCAGGGTTTCGCCGACGTTGCGGTTTTTCAGCATCAGCGCCGCCGCACCCCAGTTCGGGATGATGCGATGGTCAACGTCCTGAGTGAATGCCCCCGCAGCCACTGACGATGCCCAGGCGTTAAAGAAGAACCCCAGACCAAAGGAGAAGTGAGACGCCGGGTCTCCTTC
This sequence comes from Lelliottia sp. EB106-05-01-XG201, assembly GCF_058791735.1. Classification (NCBI taxonomy): domain Bacteria; kingdom Pseudomonadati; phylum Pseudomonadota; class Gammaproteobacteria; order Enterobacterales; family Enterobacteriaceae; genus Lelliottia; species Lelliottia sp. EB106-05-01-XG201. Next base: position 608,362 of record NZ_JBYTDV010000001.1, on the reverse strand, counting down.
ACAGGAGTTCAGTTCCCCCAACGTACGAAACGCGCCCATACCTTGTGTGGTAGGCGCATGAAACATGCGTGCCGCTCCGGCGCCCACGCCGACGCCAACCAGGCCGCCGATGATGAGCGATTTTATTAAAATTATCAGGAACATTAGTCTGCCCTATTAGTAAGAATCAGCGTTGCGTGACAAAGTCCACCTTGTCGAGATTGATGGCGGTCACGTTGACGGTCACATCCAGCTCCACGCTGTAGGTGCGTCTTTCCCGGCGCAAAAAGAAGTACAGAAAGGCTTCTTTACGCACCGCTTCTTGCGCCTGAACAACCTGCACATCCTGTGGCTCAATACGCAGTAAGATATGCGGCGATGCTTTCATCACCGCGGCCTGAACGTGGTTTAGCGCGTCGGCAAAGGCGCGGGATTTCATCTCGCCTTTGCCTTTCACTCTCACCGTGGTGGTGAATTGCTCTTTCATGCTCAGGCGCCGTGCTTCTTCTGCCACGCCTGGACCAGACGCTCGCCCAGCTCTTCTTTATCCATAAAGCCAAAGCCCAGCACGTTGCAGCCTTCGTTGATGGCGGTGACGCCCTCTTCCACCGAACGCATGCCGTATTTGGCTTTGTAGCCGTATTTGGTCTGAGCGGTGATAGCGCCTGCGCCGCCGCTGCCGCAGAAAGAGATGCCGAAGGTGGCGTTTTCCGCTTTCATCACGTCGCCCAGCTTCATGTCCGCCGCCACGCCCGGAACCACAACCGCACGTCCGCCTGCTTTCTCAACGCCGATAGCCACTTTCTGGCCTTTGCCCAGACGATCGCCAATCACAACAGTAATTTGTTCCATGGTAGTGCTCCTTAAAGGTTGTCTTTCGCGACTTCGAAGTGAACGGAGAGCAGCCAAGCTTCTTCATCAGGAAGATTGCCGAACTGCGCCACCACTTCGCGGGCAAGTCGCATTGAATCTGCAGAAATTTCGTCAAACAGGTCGGCTTCAACGTCCGGCAGCGGTTCGCCGGTCACAGACCGGTGCGCCATCGCGCGAACGTGTGAAGTCAGCATTTGCACCTGGACGTCATTGGGAATGATGTTGTGCTGGCGAAGCAGCGTGAAAACTTGCTCCAGCATGGTGTCGGCGAGCTGTGCCGTTTGCGCTGCCTGTTCCCCAACGTCGTTCATTACCGCTCCGTTAATCACTCGTCTTACCCCGTTAATGGCTCTGGGATAAAACTAACGCTGGAGGTGAATTGTTTGTAGCGAGTTGTTTTCCACTTCGAAGTGGAAAGGAGAGCGGCACCAGTGATCTGTGCCACATAATTGCGGTGAATATGGATTATCAGCTGGATTTGCGTGATGAATGTCACGCGATTTGGTGGTCAAAGGGTACGGATGAGAGCGAAAAAGTTTACGAGCAGGCTCGTAGAAATGTGACGTGGATAAGGTTTTCTTATCGGGATTCGGTAGAGTGCGGGTGGGTGCTTGAGACTGACCGTCTCATGCATGGGACGGAAAGTGGAAAGCCCCTAACTGACTTAAAACCAGGGTCGGGGCCTTAAACGACACGTCCCAACACGTGTAGTTAGTGCCTTACCCGCTTTTAAAGCAAGGAGGCACCCATGAAGCAGCAGAAACCCATTATTAGGGCCCTGATGATTATTGCTTTGACAATAATCATCTTATCTCTGGTAAACCGGAAAACCCTGTGTGAAATTCGTTTTCATCAGGGTTCTTTGGAGTTAACTGCGCGGATGGACTGCCGCTCCGGAAAGTAAGGAGCTGACATGCGGAGGCAGGGAGTATGCCTCCGCATCACGAGAAAGGGCGTACAGCTCAGGCACCCAATTAACGGTACTTTTTGTGGTACTCGTTACGCGTGGTGACAAACCCGTCAGCGGCGGCCTGCGCCTCTTTCACTTTGCCTTCGTTGGCAAGCTTCAGAGCACCGTCAATCTGGCCGACCAGCACGTCAAAACCGTGGCGGAAATCTTTCATCTCCGCGCTGTCCGGTGCGGCGTTTTCCAGCTTCGGCGGCGTCGCTTTCTGCGCGTCGAGGGCGGCGGCGCGCATTTTGGTTAATGCGTCTTTCATTTCTGTAGCATTATCCGTTTTTTGCACCACTTTCAGATTGGTGCTGAGGGTGTCCATGTTGTCTTCAAGATCGGCGGAAAAGGCTGCCGAACTCATGACCAGGGTTGAAGCGACGACGACGGCTAACAGGCTTTTATACATTGCTCACTTCCTTTTTTATTATGAAAGATTATTGGCCGGCGATCTTCATCTCCGGCAACAGCACTGAACCACACTGTATATTGCTGCGCGTTTCAATATCGTTACCGACGGTCACAATATTGCGCCACATATCTTTTAAGTTACCGGCGATGGTGATTTCGCTCACCGGGTACTGAATTTCGCCGTTTTCGACCCAGAAGCCCGCCGCACCGCGCGAGTAATCCCCGGTGATGCCGCTCACGCCCTGGCCCATCAGCTCGGTGACCACCAGGCCGGTGCCCATCTGTTTGAGCATCTGCTCAAAGCTGAGACCCTGGCCTTCAATGCGCCAGTTGTGGATCCCGCCCGCGTGACCGGTGCTTTTCAGCCCCAGCTTGCGCGCGGAGTAGTTGGTCAGCAGCCACTGGGTCAGCACGCCGTCTTTGATGATGTCACGACGTTCCGTGCGCACGCCTTCGCTGTCGAACGGCGTGGACGCCAGGCCTTTCAGCAGGTGTGGATGTTCTTCGATGGTCAGCCATTCCGGCAGGATTTGTGTGCCCAGCGCGTCGAGCAGGAAGGTGGATTTACGGTAAACCGCCCCACCCGCAATCGCGCCCACCAGGTGACCAAACAGACCCGTCGCCACTTCATTGGCGAAGATCACCGGCGCTTTCATGGTAGAGAGTTTGCGCGGTGATAAACGGGACAGGGTGCGTTTCGCACACTCTTCGCCGACCCACTCCGGGGACTGCAAATCGCCCATCGCGCGGCCAATGGTGTAGGCGTAATCGCGCTCCATGTCGCCGTTCTCTTCGGCGATCACGCAGCTGGAGAGAGAGTGACGCGTTGAGCAGTAGCCCTGCAGCATGCCGTGGCTGTTGCCGAACACTTTGATCCCGTAGTGGCTGTTGAAGCTGCCGCCTTCGGTATTGGTGATGCGTTTATCCGCTTTCAGAGAGGCTTGCTCTGCGCGAGCCGCGTACTCAATGGCTTCGTCCGGAGACACTTCCGCCGGGTGGAACAGGTCGAGATCCGGCGCATCAAACGCCAGCAGCTCTTTGTCCGCCACGCCTGCGTACGGGTCTGGCGAAGTGTAGCGCGCGATATCCAGCGCGGCCTGCACGGTGCGCGCGATCGCATCCGGGCTCAAATCCGTCGACGAGGCGCTGCCTTTGCGATTCTGGTGATAAACCGTAATCCCCAGCGCGCCGTCACTGTTAAATTCAACGTTTTCCACTTCGCCAAAGCGGGTGCTGACGCTAATGCCCGTGGTCTTGCTGACCGCCACTTCTGCGCCATCGGATTGGCCTGAGGCCAGCATCAGTGCTGTGGATACCGCTTCTTCAAGAATCTTACGCTGCGCTTCAACTTGTGAGGTTACTTTCATCGCAAATGCCATACTGTAAGAGGGAGTTATCTGAAGTCTAACAGAGAACCGTTTTTCAGTGCGCGTCTTAACTGGTAACATTAGCCTCTTTTTTAAGGAGCCTGACATGACTAAGCAGCCCGAAGACTGGCTCGACGACGTTCCCGGTGATGACATCGAAGACGAAGATGATGAAATCATCTGGGTCAGTAAAAGTGAAATTAAACGCGACGCCGAAGAGTTAAAACAACTTGGTGCGGAAATGGTAGAGCTGGGTAAAAACGCGCTGGATAAACTCCCGCTCGACCCGGATCTGCGCGGAGCCATTGAACTGGCCCAACGTATCAAAAAAGAAGGCCGTCGCCGTCAGCTGCAGCTGATCGGTAAAATGCTGCGCCAGCGTGACGTAGAACCGATTCGCCAGGCGCTGGACAAGCTGAAGAACCGCCACAACCAGCAGGTTGCGCTGTTCCATAAGCTGGAGCAGATCCGCGACCGTCTCGTGGATAATGGCGACGACGCCGTCGCAGAAGTGTTGAACCTGTGGCCGGACGCCGACCGTCAGCAGTTACGTTCGCTTATCCGCAACGCGAAGAAAGAGAAAGAAGGGAATAAGCCGCCGAAATCTGCGCGCCTGATTTTCCAGTATCTGCGCGAGCTGGCTGAGAACGAAGGTTAAGTTTTTGCCGGATGGCGCTGCGCTTATCCGGCCTACGATCCCGTAGGCCCGGTAAGCAAAGCGCCACCGGGCACAACAGCTACTCTACCGCTTGTGCTTTCTTCGCCAGACCGTCCAGCAGTTTCTGATGAATCCCACCAAAACCACCGTTACTCATCACCAGAATGTGATCGCCCGGCTGGGCCGTTTTCACGATCATATCCGCCAGCGTATCCACGTCCGCATGCCAGTGCGCAGGCTGCACGCAGGCTTCGGCCACTTCCGCCACCTGCCACGGAATATGCTGCGGTTGCAACAGGAAGACTTCATCCGCGCGGCCTAACGACGGTGCGAGATCGTCCTTGCTAAGCCCCATTTTCATGGTGTTCGAACGCGGTTCCAGCACCGCCAGGATCCGCGCCGTACCGCCCACTTTGCCGCGCAGGGCAGCGAGCGTCGCGAGGATCGCCGTCGGGTGATGGGCGAAATCGTCGTAGACGGTCACGCCGTTGGCTTCGCCGCGCAGTTCAAGGCGACGACGGGCGTTGATGAACGAGTTCAGCGCATTCGCCGCATCGGCAGGCACTACGCCCACGTGACGCGCGGCGGCAATCGCCATCAGACCGTTATGCATGTTGTGTTCGCCGACCAGCGCCCACTTCACTTCGCCGACTTTCTCGCCGTCCAGCAACACTTCCCATTCGGACGCGTCGGTGGTCAGTTTCTTCGCCTGCCAGTGGCCCTGCTCGCCCACCAGCTCCTGCTCACTCCAGCAGCCCATCGCCATCGTCTGTTTCAGGTTGATGTCGTTTTCCGGGTAGATGATGCGGCCCTGGCCCGGCACGATGCGCACCAGGTGGTGGAACTGTTTTTGAATGGCTTTCAGATCGTCAAAGATGTCGGCGTGATCGAACTCAAGGTTGTTGAGGATCAGCGTACGCGGGCAGTAATGCACGAACTTGGAACGCTTATCGAAGAACGCGCAGTCGTATTCGTCCGCTTCAATCACAAAGAACGGGCTGTCGCCCAGACGCGCGGAGACGTCAAAATTCCCCGGTACGCCGCCGATCACAAAGCCCGGTTTGTAGCCGCAGGCTTCCAGGATCCAGGTTGCCATACCGGCGGTGGTGGTTTTGCCGTGCGTACCGGCAACGGCCAGCACCCAGCGATCGCGCAGCACGAAATCGTGCAGCCACTGCGGGCCAGACATGAACGGAATGTTGCGTTCCAGCACCGCTTCCACACACGGATTACCACGGGTCATGGCGTTGCCGATAATCACCAGATCGGGCTCGTCGTCCAGTTGGCTGGCGTCATATCCCGAAATCAGGTCGATGCCCTGCTTCTCGAGCAATGTGCTCATCGGCGGATACACATTGGCGTCCGAACCTGTCACCTCATGGCCTAAAGAGCGCGCCAGCATCGCCAGTCCGCCCATGAAAGTGCCACAAATCCCCAATATATGAATGCGCATACGTCACTATCCCTCTTCTGTGTGGCGCACATTTTACTCACATGTCAGCGCCAGAGAAACGCATTTCAGGTAAATCCGTATTTTGCTGGCGCGATTCACCTCTGCGCTAATATTTGAATGTTTGTTAAGATTGTTGGACTTCTGGCTTTATACGCAACATACGATCGCTTTACTCACATACGATGCAGGGAAAGTGTTATGAAAACGTTAGGTGAATTTATTGTCGAAAAGCAGCACGAGTTCTCTCATGCTACCGGTGAGCTCACTGCTTTGCTGTCGGCAATAAAGCTCGGCGCGAAGATCATCCACCGCGATATCAACAAGGCCGGTCTGGTCGATATCCTGGGTGCCAGCGGTGCCGAAAACGTGCAGGGCGAGGTGCAGCAAAAACTCGATCTGTTCGCCAATGAAAAACTGAAAGCCGCACTGCGCGCACGCGATATCGTCGCGGGCATCGCGTCCGAAGAAGAAGATGAAATCGTGGTTTTCGAAGGCTGCGAGCACGCCAAATACGTGGTGCTGATGGATCCGCTGGACGGCTCATCGAACATCGACGTTAACGTTTCTGTTGGCACGATCTTCTCCATCTATCGCCGCGTCACGCCCGTCGGCACGCCGGTCACGGAAGAAGATTTCCTCCAGCCGGGCAACAAGCAGGTGGCGGCCGGGTATGTGGTTTACGGCTCCTCCACCATGCTGGTGTACACCACCGGCTGCGGCGTACACGCCTTTACCTACGACCCGTCGCTGGGCGTGTTCTGCCTGTGCCAGGAGCGTATGCGTTACCCGGCCAGCGGCAGCACCTACTCCATTAACGAAGGCAATTACATCAAATTCCCGAATGGCGTGAAGAAGTACATCAAATTCTGCCAGGAAGAAGATAAGTTGACCCAGCGCCCGTATACCTCGCGCTACATCGGTTCTCTGGTGGCGGATTTTCACCGTAACCTGCTGAAAGGCGGCATTTATCTCTACCCAAGCACCGCCAGCCACCCGGAAGGGAAACTGCGTCTGCTGTATGAATGCAACCCGATGGCGTTCCTGGCGGAACAGGCCGGCGGCAAGGCGAGCGATGGTAAAGATCGCATCCTGGACATCATCCCGGAGAGTCTGCACCAGCGCCGTTCGTTCTTCGTCGGCAACGATCATATGGTCGAAGACGTCGAGCGTCTTATCCGCGAATACCCTGACGCATAATGCTTTTCTTACGGGGAGTTCCACTCCCCGTTCTTATTTATATATTTTACCGTATAAATGAATATAAAAATGGCGCTTTAATCTTCCCGCCCTGTCGCGCATTATTCTGAACAGTTGCGTAATTATTCAGAGGAGTGACTGTCAGGATGCAAAATTTTTCTCGTGCGAACACCGGTATTGATTTAAATCTTATCCCTGTCTTTATTGAGATCGTCCGTTGCGGCAGCATGGCGAAAGCCTCCATCCGTCTGGAGATGTCCCGCCCTGCGGTGAGCCTGGCGTTAAAACGTTTTAATCAACTCTTTGACGAGCCGTTATTTATTCGTAAAGGCTTATATCTTGAGCCGACGCCAAAAGCATTACAGTTAACCAATTCGCTGGAAAATTTAATGGCGGATATTCATCAAAATATTGGTGCAGTGAATACTACGGAAGTATAAACCCCGGCGCATTGCACGCCAGGGTTGATTATTATCAGGCCGTTTGTGCCGACAATTTAAATGACGACATCGCTTCAATCAGTTCGCGTGATTGCTCTTCCAGCGATCGCGTTGCCGCGGAAGACTGTTGTACCAGCGCGGCATTTTGCTGCGCGGTCTCGTCCATCTGATTGACCGCAATATTCACCTGCTCAATACCTCGACTCTGTTCCAGAGAGGCGTTGGCGATCTCACGCATCAGTTTGGTCATGCGCAGCACTTCCGTGGCGATCTCATCCATCGTCTCTCCGGCCTGTTGCGCCAGCTCGCTGCCTTCGTTGACGTGAGTCTGTGAATCGCTGATAAGCGTGCGGATCTCTTTCGCCGCATCGGCGCTTCGGCTGGCAAGGTTGCGAACTTCGCCGGCGACCACCGCAAAGCCCCGTCCCTGCTCGCCCGCACGCGCGGCTTCTACCGAGGCGTTGAGCGCCAGGATGTTGGTCTGGAAGGCGATACCGTCAATCACGCTCAGGATGTCGGCGATACGCGCCGAGCTGCCCGAGATATCGCGCATTTTTTCAATCACATAGCACACCATTTCGCTGCCGTGATCCGCCGTATCCGAGACGCTTTTCGCCATCTGGTGCGCCTGTTCGGCGTTGTCGGCGTTCTGTTTCACCGTGGCGGTGATCTCTTCCATGCTGGCCGCGGTCTGCTCAAGGGAGGTGGCCGTGGATTCCGTGCGCTGGGCCAGATTGATGTTGCCCGCCGTCAGTTCGCGGCTGCCCGTGTCAATCTGCGAGCTGGCATCGCGCACGCGCATCACCGAGCCCATCAGCGACTGGCGCATCTCTTCGATGGCCGCATTCAGCCGGTTGAACTCCTGGCTGGTCGGTTCGTTCAGGCTGTGGGTCAGATCGCCTGCTGCTACGCGCTCAAGCTGGGCGATAGATGCCAGCAGTGGCTTGAGCAGCATATGGCGCAGTGAAAGCCACGCCAGCACGATGATCCCGGCGGTCAGCAGCGCGGCGATCACGATCAGCATCATCACCCGATTTTTGCTCGACTGCACCGCTTTCACTTCTGATTTCCCGCGCTGTTCGCTCCACGACTGGAACGCCTGCATATCGTTATCAAACTGGCGTGCGACCGGGATCAGCTTGTTCTCCAGCAGATCGTAATAGGCATCGGCGCTCTGTTGGTTCAGCGCAGCGACCATCGGGGTGATCCCGTCGGTGTTATAGGTGGCGAAACTCGCCGCCACTTTATCCAGCAGCTGCTGCCCCTGAGGATTCTCAATCCCGCCGTCGATTACGCCTTTCAGCGTTTTTTGCGCCTGCGCGACTTCGCGATTAATGTTCTGCACGGATTTGGCAGCATCATCCAGCATGCCGATCTCCATCAGACGCACGGCCTGACCTGCCTCATTACGGGCGCGCAAAATCAGCGTGTAACCCGCGTTGAGCTGCACCATCTGCTCACCCTGCAGGTGATTGATGCGCTGTAAAGAAGAGGAACTCTGTGTGAGGGCATAGATGCCAATGCCGCTGACAATCAGCAGCAGAAGGGTCATAACGGCCAGTAACGAAAGCAAGCCGGTACGAATCGATAGCGTTTTCAGCATGATGTTATTTCCGGTAGCGAGATATTTCTGGACAGAAATAAAGGTTATCGACCGCTACCGGAAAAAGTTTACACTTTAAGCAAATTCAGGGTGTTATCTGTTGAGCGTTGTGGTGCTAACGCGCGTCACAGGCGAGCTGAGGCGGTTTTCCCACAGCACCGTCAGACCGCGCTGCAAGGCGATAAAGATGAATAGCAGAATCCCAATCGCGATTTTGGTCCACCATGAACTCAGCGTTCCGTCAAAATTGATGTAGGTCTGGATCAGGCCCTGGATCGCCACGCCAAACAGCGTCCCGAGCACCGTTCCGACGCCGCCGCTCAGCAGCGTGCCGCCAATCACCACCGACGCAATCGCGTCCAGTTCAACGCCCACGCCCGCCAGCGCGTAGCCCGCCTGGGTGTAGATCGAGAAGACAATCCCCGCCAGCGTTGCCAGCCCGGTAGAGAGCATATAGATGCGGATGGTGGTGCTACGGGTGGAGATCCCCATCAGGTTCGCCGAGGTCGCGCTGCCGCCGATGGCGTAGACCTGGTTGCCAAAACGGGTGCGGTGCGCGAGGAACATGCCGATCACCACCACGCCGAGCATCAGCAGCCCCATTGCGCTCAGACGCCCGCCGCCGGGGATTTTCCACGCCAGGCTGGAGAGGGTGTCGTAGATCGGGTGGTTAATCGGGATCGACTCTTCCGACACCAGATAACTCACGCCGCGCAGGAAAAACATCCCGGCGAGGGTAATGATAAACGCCGGGATCTTCAGGGCGTCGATCAGCAGCCCCATAAAGGCGCCAAACGCGCAGCCCATCACCAGCACCAGCGGGAAGGCCAGCAGCGGCGAGATCCCCCAGAACCCGATCGCTTTGGCGAGGAACACGCCGGTGAAAGCGATCACCGACCCGACGGAGAGATCGATCCCGCCGGAGAGGATCACGAAGGTCATGCCGACGGCGATGATCCCGAGAAACGCGTTATCCGTCAGGATGTTGCAGATCACACGCGTCGAGGCGAAACCGGGGAATTGCGTCAGGCAGTAGAGATAGCCCAGCACGAAGACGCCCAGGGTGATCATGAGCGGTAAGTTACGTTTTATCATGGCCGCGTATCCCCTTGATGATGCTAATAAAGCGCGACGACTGAACAATCAGCACGCAGAGCACAACCACCGCTTTGACCACCTGATTGAGCTCCGGCTGGAAGCCCGAAAGCAGAATGCCGGTGTTCATGCCCTGGATAATCAGCGCGCCAATCACCGACAGCAGCAGGTTAAAGCGCCCGCCCATCAGCGATCCGCCGCCGATCACCACCGCCAGAATCGCGTCCAGCTCCAGCCACAATCCGGCGTTGTTGGCATCGGCCCCGCGAATATCGGCGGCAACGATGATCCCGGCAATCGCCGCGCAGACCCCGCTCAGCACGTAGGTCAGCATCACCACCATGCGGGTGCTGACGCCGGCATTTTTCGCGGCGCGAATGTTGATCCCCACCGCTTCGATAAACATCCCCAGCGCCGTTTTACGGGTGAACAGCCAGAACACAATCAGCGTCACCAGGGCGATAATCACCGGCGTCGGGAACAGCAGCAGCCTGCCGCTGCCGAACCACGCCAGCTGCGGGGAGTCGAAGGTGACGATCTGCCCGGCGGTGATCAGCTGCGCCACCCCGCGCCCGGCGACCATCAGAATCAAGGTGGCGACGAACGGCTGGATTTTCAGAAGCGACACCAGGATCCCGTTCCACAGCCCCGCCAGCACGCCGGTGCCCAGCGCCGCTAAAATCACAACCGGCAGGCTGTGCCCGGCGACCGTCATCGAGGCGGCAGTCGCCCCCGCGATAGCCATGGTCGCGCCGACGGAGAGGTCGATCCCGCCGGTGGCAATGACCAGCGTCATGCCGATCGCCAGCAGCGCCACCGGTGCGGCGCGGTTTAAGATATCGATGGGGCTACCGAACAGGCGGCCATCCTGCAAAATAATCTGGAAAAAGTGCGGTGCGACGAGGCTATCGACCACCAGCACCAGCAGCAGCGCCACGATTTGCGGCGTGCCGGTGGGCCAGCTGAAGCGTCGCCTGGATTCGCCTTGCTTCGGAAGAGAACGGGGCATCACGATGTACTCCTTATGCCGCGATGGCATTCATGATCGCCGGAACCGAGAGTTCATCCAGCGGGATCTCTGCCACCTGCTTACGATCGCGCATGATGATCACGCGATCGGCATACCCCACCAGCTCTTCAAGTTCGGAGGAGATGACCAGCAGCGCCAGACCGTCGGCGCAGAGCGTTTCGATCAGGCGAATAATTTCCGCGTGCGCGCCGACGTCGATGCCGCGCGTTGGCTCGTCGAGGATCAGGAACTGCGGTTTGGTCAGCAGCCAGCGGGAGAGCAACACTTTTTGCTGGTTGCCGCCGGAGAGAAACTCGATCGGCTGCTCGGTGCTGGGGGTGCGAATGCCGAGCTGGCGAATAAAGCGCTCGGCGATGGCGATCTGCTCGCGCTTTGGAATCGGCCGCAGCCATCCGCGCTGGGCCTGCAATGCCAGGACGATATTTTCGCGCACCGAGGCGGCGGCAATGATCCCGTCGGTTTTCCGGTCTTCCGGACAAAAACCGATCCCCAGGCAGGAGGCCTGGTGCGGCGATCGCAGGGTTTGTGGTTTGCCTTTGATCATCGCACTGCCGCTGTCGGCAGGCTTAATGCCAAAGATCACCTCGGCGGTTTCGGTGCGTCCGGATCCTAATAAGCCCGCCAGACCGACGATTTCGCCGGGGCGTACTTCCAGGTTGAACGGCGTGATGGTGCCTTTTTTACCAAAATCTTTGAACGCGGCGACGGGTTTATCGCTCAGGAGCGTGCGGCCCGCACGCTGCAGCGCATGGGTGTCCAGCTCGCGGCCCAGCATCATTTTGACCAGCTCGATCTGCGGCAGCTCGCGGGTTTCGCGGCAGCCGACAAAACTGCCGTTGCGCAGGACGGTAATGCGATCGCTGACCTGATAAACCTGATCGAGGAAGTGGGTGACGAAGATCAGGCTGACGCCCTGATCGCGCAGCTGGCGCATCAGGGTAAAAAGCATTTCCACTTCCTGGGTATCGAGGCTGGCGGTGGGTTCGTCGAGGATCAGCACTTTGGCGGAGAGATCGATCGCCCGGCAAATGGCGACAATCTGCTGCATCGCCACCGAAAAGCGGTTCAGCGGCTCGCGCACGTCGAGGGAGAAACCGTAGGATTCCATCAGCCTGGTGGCGCGCGCTTCCATCTCTTTTCGGCGCAGCAGGCCGAAGCGGCGCGGCTCACGGCCAATAAACAGATTATCCGCCACCGACATGTTTGGCAGCAGGTTCACTTCCTGGTAAACCGTCCCGATACCCAGCTGTTGAGCGTGGGCGGTATTTTTCGGTGAGATGGCGTTGCCTTCCAGAAAAATGGTGCCGCGATCGGCGTGGTACACCCCGGTCAAGGCTTTGATCAGCGTCGATTTCCCGGCGCCGTTTTCCCCGAGCAGCGCCATGATTTCACCGCGACGCAGGCTGAAATCGACGTTATCCAGCGCTTTCACGCCGGGGAAGAATTTGCTTAATCCTTCGGTTCGGAGGATTTCCTGGTGTAGTTCTTGAGTCATGGTTCCTCCTGCATCACGCCGGATGGCGCTACGCTTATCCGGCCTACAAATGCGATTCCTGTAGGCCGGGTAAGCGCAGCGCCACCCGGCATTTTTCCTGACTGAGCGGCCTTAGTAGCCCATGTTTTTCTTCTTCTCTAACTCTTCTTTCGCCGTATCTGGCAGGTAGAGGGTAGATTTGGTGATGGTCAGCTGCTCAGGTTTGGTGCCGTCTTTTTTGAATTTCTCAAGGGCATCAAACGCCGGGCCGGCCATGTTTGGCGTCAGCTCGACGCTGGCGTTCGCTTCGCCGTCAATCATCGCTTTATAGATATCCGGCACGCCGTCGATGGAGCCGGTCAGGATATCTTTGCCCGGTTTCAGGCCCGCTTCTTTGATCGCCTGAATCGCGCCGATCACCATGTCATCGTTATGGGCGTAAACCATGCAGATATTCTTGCCGTTGTTTTCCGCCTTGATGAAGCTCTCCATCACCTCTTTACCTTTACTGCGGGTAAAGTCGCCGGACTGAGAACGGATGATTTTGATGTTTGGCGCTTTAGCGATGGCTTCCGCAAAGCCTTTCTTGCGGTCGATTGCCACGCTCGCGCCAACGGTGCCCTGCAGCTCCACGACGTTACACGGCTTGCCATCGACCTGCTTAATCAGCCAGTCACCAATCAGCTGCCCTTCGAGCACGTTGTTGGCGGTGACGGTGGTCATATAGAGAGATTTGTCTTTCACATCAATGGAACGGTCGAGCAGGAACACCGGAATTTCAGCGTCTTTCGCTTCTTTCAGCACCGGTTCCCAGCCTGTCGCCACCACCGGCGCGATGAAAATGGCATCAACGCCCTGGGCGATAAACGAACGCACCGCTTTGATCTGGTTTTCCTGTTTTTGCTGACCATCGGCGATTTTCAGCGTGATACCACGCTTTTGGGCCTCGCTTTTCGCGACGTTGGTTTCAGCCGCGCGCCAGCCGGATTCTGATCCGACCTGCGAAAAACCGACGGTTAAGGGGGCGGCCATCGCCATAGACGACATGGCTGCCGAAACTGCTGTGACAAGAAGTAAGCGCTTCCACATAATGATGTCCTCGTAGCCCAGGTTATTGTTGGTCAAAAGATGTTCTGCGAAAAAACTATAGCCAATGGAATATGTAACGGATTGCGTTACATCACACTTCGGAAAAGTGAATAAAACGTTAATCACAAGTTTGTAATCGCTTTCATTCGCTCATGAAATATGCGGCTGAGTTTATGGATTTTCCTGTCATGGAAAGGTTCTGAAAATGGCGCGGGGATGGGGATGAGAATGAAAACAGGCGGAGACTTTCGGCGTGAGTTGGCTATAATACTCGCCACTTGTTTAGCATACACATAGGACACTCACATGAGCTTACTCAACGTCCCTGCGGGTAAAGAACTGCCGGAAGACATCTACGTTGTTATCGAAATCCCGGCCAACGCAGATCCTATCAAATACGAAATCGACAAAGACACCGGTGCGCTGTTCGTTGACCGTTTCATGTCCACCGCGATGTTCTATCCGTGCAACTACGGTTACATCAACCACACCCTGTCTCTGGACGGTGACCCGGTAGACGTTCTGGTCCCGACTCCGTACCCACTGGCCCCAGGTTCTGTGGTTCGCTGCCGTCCAGTTGGCGTGCTGAAAATGACCGACGAAGCCGGTGAAGATGCGAAACTGGTTGCCGTTCCGCACACCAAACTGAGCAAAGAGTACGATCACATCAAAGATGTGAACGACCTGCCAGAACTGCTGAAAGCGCAGATCACCCACTTCTTCGAGCACTACAAAGATCTCGAGAAAGGCAAATGGGTTAAAGTTGACGGCTGGGACAACGCAGAAGCAGCGAAAGCTGAAATCGTTGCCTCCTTCGAGCGCGCTGCGAAGAAGTAATTCTTCCACCCTATGCGTTAAGCCCCGCACGTCGGGGCTTTTTTGTGCCCGCCATTTCATATCCCCTTAATATCTGACCGGTTATTGCCCCACCAGAAAAGGTAGTCATTGTTCACATTCGTCATTTGATAATGAGAGTGGATATCATTATCATTTGCAGTTCGTAAATAAATGTGAATAAACGTCAATGACCCTACACAATGTGAAGACCCTCAGCACCTCGATTCGCGCGGCAATGGCAGCGGCACTCATGCTGACCAGCGTGTCTGGCTTCTCGGCTGCATTGCCAGAGAAAGACTTTGTCACCCAGCCCGTGGGCCACGGTGTTTACGAGCTGGCCTACGACGGACAGGCAAAAGTGCTGTTTGCCGCCAGCGCTCCCTCGTTTGATAAAGACCAAACCAAAGGCAAAATCTACAAGCTGAACCTGGAAGATCTGACGGGGACCGGCGTGATTGAAACCACGCGCCGGGCGTTTGCCACTGCCCTTGACGAAGAAAATCATCTTCTCTACGTGGGCAACACGCTGGAAGGCTCCGTCACCGTGATCGACACCCGGACCGGCAAAGAGCTGGCCGTGATTCAGCTCGCCGACACCAGCAATCCGAAAGATATCGCCCACACCCGCGAAATGGTGCTCGATAAACAGCATCACCGCCTGTACGTCACCGCCGTGGTGGAAAAAGGCATCGTCTGGGTGATCGACACCGAAAAGCGTCAGCTGGTTAACACCCTGACCGATATGGGCGAATACCCGACCGGGCTGGCGGTGGACGCGGAGAAAAATCGTCTGTACGTGGTCAACGGTAAAAACGGGCTGATCGTCGTCGATACCCAGAGCGACAAGATCCTCAGCCGTTTCAACGTCGAACCAGAGAAAAAACACTTCTTCCTGAATATCGCGCTGGACAGCAAAAACAACCGCGCCTTCCTGACTGACCCGGATCTCCCGAAGGTTCTGGTGGTGGATATCCGCACCGGCAAAGTGCTCCATCACATCGACGTCACCAACTCGCTGGCGGTGCTTTACAACGAAAAACGTAACGAGATTTACGTCACGCACCGCAACGGCAAACTCATCAGCATTATCGACAGCCAGACGTACAAGGTGAAAAACAGCATTGCGACCACCGCGATGCCGAACAGTCTCGCCCTCTCCACCGACGGGAACGTGCTCTACGCCAGCGTCAAACAGGACGAGAAAGTGGCGAAAGAGAAACCGGATTACGTCATCAGAATCGCCCTCGATAAGCTCTGATTCCCTCACCAACCACACCCTGCGGCGTAAGACCGCGGGTGTTTTTTATTTTTCCTTTTTGGGTTTATGGCTATGAAAACGCGTCAATTAATGATGTTCACAGGCATGGTGGCGTTAACCGGCACGCTGGTTTTGCCCGCACAGGCAGATGATGAGATGGTGGTCACCGCCACCGGCTTTTCACAACAGAAAAAAGAAGCGCCCGCCACGATTTCCACGGTCGATCGCAAAACGCTGGATATTCAGCCCGACCAGACCATCGGCGATGCGATTAAAAATATCCCCGGCGTCTCCGTCTCTAACGGCGGCAGCGATATGGCCAACGGCAGCATCATGATGCGCGGGATGGACTCGAGCTACACGGCGTTTATGGTCAACAGCGTGAAGCAAAACACCAGCGAATCGCGCCCGTACGGCCAGGACATCGGTGCCGAAGCGGGCTTTTTACCGCCGATGGAAGCTATCGAGCGCATCGAGGTGATTCGCGGCCCGATGTCTTCCCTGTACGGCTCTGACGCCCTCGGCGGCGTGGTCAACGTGATCACCAAAAAACCTTACGGCGTGGCCGACTGGACGGGCGCTATCGCCGCCAACACCTGGCTGCAGGAGCATAAAGATCTGGGCAACACCAGTCAGCTGAACCTGTTCGCGATGGGGCCGCTGATTCAGGACAAGCTGGGCCTGAGCATTGCCGCTGACGGGCTGGATCGCCGCGATGACGAGCGCCAGAACTACTTCGGCAAGCACAACCGAAAATCCGTCGATGCTACGCTGGGCCTGAAAGCCAGCGACAATAACCTCTTCGACCTGAACGTGGTCGTGGGCGAGCAGGAAAAAAATCGCACCAAAAAACGCGGTACGCCGTGGATGTGGAAGTTCGATCGCGACGCCGTGACCCTCACCCATACGGGCTGGTACGCGGAGGACACCATTGCGACAACCAACTACATCAATTACGAGAAAGGGCGTTCGAAGTATCTGCTGGACAACACCTCGCCTGAGTACGTGCAGACTGAAAACTACGTTGCCAACTCGCAAACCACCTTCACTCTGGATAACCACAAGCTCACCGTCGGGGCGAACTTCACGCGCGAAGAGCTGAACGACCATTTCTATGAGTCAGGCAAAACGCTGCCGGGCGTCGAGCCCGTCACCAAAGTGACGCGTAATGGCTGGGCGCTGTTTGCAGAAGACGCCTGGACGATCAACGATTTTA
Organism: Lelliottia sp. EB106-05-01-XG201; assembly: GCF_058791735.1. Classification (NCBI taxonomy): domain Bacteria; kingdom Pseudomonadati; phylum Pseudomonadota; class Gammaproteobacteria; order Enterobacterales; family Enterobacteriaceae; genus Lelliottia; species Lelliottia sp. EB106-05-01-XG201. The sequence goes on along the minus strand of NZ_JBYTDV010000001.1, from coordinate 591,430 downwards.
CCCTGACCAGCTCCGCTCGAGGCGATTACGACAGCTATTTCGGCGCGCACGTGACGCCAAAACTGTACGGCAACTGGGCGATTACCGATGCCTGGGCGCTGAAGGGCGGGATCTCCGCGGGCTATAAAAAACCGGAGCTGCGCGCCACCTCGGATCAGTTCGTCACCCCGCACGGGTCGACGCCGCCGTATCCGTTCCTGACCGTGGGTAACGACGATCTGAAACCGGAGAAAAGCGTCAACGCAGAAACGGGCCTCTACTGGACCGGCGAATCTGTGTCGCTGGACGGCACCGTCTTCTACACCCAGTTCAAGGACAAAATCTCTGAGCAGACGATCTGCGAAACCACCGCCACCAACCAGTGCGAAGTGAACGGCTACAAAGCCGATTCCGTCGATAAATACTTTAACGTCAGCAAAGCCGACGTTTACGGTATCGAGCTGAACGGCGACTGGCAGGTCACCCAGGATCTGAAAGCCAACGCGAACTACACGTACAACCACAGCGAGCAGAAATCCGGTGTGGATAAGGGCTACGCGCTGAACGACTACCCGCGTCACATGGCGAATGTGTCACTGAACTGGGCGGCGACGCAGTCTCTGGATCTGTGGAGCAATGCGAACTACCGCAGCAGCAACCGGGACAGCAACAGCGGCACAAAATATGAGGCTTACACGCTGGTCGATATCGGCGCGCGCTATAAGCTGAACAAGAATACGCAGCTGCTGGCGGGGATCTATAACCTGTTCGATGCGGACCCGAAACGCACCACCTCATGGGGCGATTACGGGCAGCTCGAAGGGCGCCGGTATAATCTTGGGGCGAGGATTGAGTTTTAATCCTGCGCCGTTTATTGCCGGGTGGCGCTTGCGCTTACCCGGCCTACTAAAGCTGCGATACCGTCATGTAAGCCGGCGCCACCCGGCAGAGTCAGCCTCAGTCGATAAGCGTTTGCAAACGCAGCAGCACATCTTCAACCACTTCATCTGCGGCCACACCCAGCCGTTTAGCCTGTCGGGCATTGAGATCCAGCATCCTGATCTGGTTAACCAGAACCACGCCCTGAATGTCCCCCTCTTTACAGCTCAGCGGCACGCTGAAACCCGCATAACGAGCGAAGTTGCCCCCCTGAGTGACAGGGGCAATTAACGTCATGCCTAACTGATTAAAATCACCGACTGACAGAACAAGCGCCGGCCGACTCTCCCCTTGTTGCTCATGGCCTCTTACGGGATCAAGCCCGACGAGCACAATATCTCCACGCTCAAAGATCGGGCGCGTTACCATACTTCATCACCCACGGGGCCGGATGTTCCCCAGATGTCCTGTTCGCTGATTTCTGGTGCTGTCGTATCGCACTGCGCCAGCAGTTCCTGAAGTGTGTAACGCTTTGCCACCGGAGTGAGCACTAACTGATTATTCATCACCTGAGCCTCCATACTCTGACCCGGTTGTAAACCGAGCGCTTTCATCACTGTGCCTGGAATGACCATACCTGCACTGTTTCCCCATTTTTTGATGGTTATACGCATGACTACCTCCATAGTTATACAAAGTATAACTTATGAAAGTGCGAGAACCGTTTTACGCCCACGCTTTTGTGAGTGCCAGCAAAAAAGTGCAGCAATTCGGTGTTTCGGAAAACGCATCGGAGAAAAAAGTGGAGTGCGGGGAAATTGCAGAACAGAACGCGAAGCATCTCGCAAAAAACAACGCCACCCGAAGATGGCGTTGTTCATCTCAGTACTGGTCTCTGTCTAACCAGTTACCGCTTTCAATCAGTTTCAATCCATCGATCGGACGCTGGTACACGTACATCCATGCACTGCCATACGGAGTCTGGATCAACTGGCGTGCATATTCACCGCCCCTGGTGCGCAAGGCATCAAGTTCGGCAAGTGTAGCGTTATCAATACGATAAACTTCACCCTGTACCGTTCCGTTCCCCGGAACCGCGCCTGGATAGTGGCCCAGACTGTACAACTGGTAGTTCTCGATATTGTAATTTCCCAGCAACTGGGCATTCGTCATCCAGTGACTGTTGCCTTGCCTGGTTCGTAAACTGCCGTATACAAATATTCGCATTGCTAAAACTCAAACTGATAGAGCAAATCGAGCGCCTGGTCTACGCCAGACACCGCTTCCAGATATAGCTTAGGCATCAGCCGATAGCGTAGCGTGAGTGTTGCCAGTGAGTCAAAGATCCCCACGCCATATTTCACCTGTAGACCCGGCAGTACATAGCCGCTGACCACCACCTGCGAAGAGTCACCGACTCCTTGGGTGTCCAGCGCCAGATTGCTTACGCCAAACGTCTCGCCGATTTTACCCACAACCTGCCCACTTTGTGCAACCCCCAGGCCGATTAACATTGAGGTCATCGCCGCACTATCGCTCTGCTGGCTGTCCAGACCCTGTCCGCGCAACAGATAAGAGAGCGCTTCCTGCTGCGACATCGCCGGATCGGAGAAGATTTCCGCCCGCGGCTCATCGGCAGAACCGGTGACGCGCACCCCGGCGATCACGTCGTTTTCCGTCGATTCAGGGTTACGAATCGCTTCAATGTTCAACAGCGGCTGGTCCGGCGGGCCGGAGAACAGCAGTTCACCTTTACGCACAATCAGATCCTGACCGTAAGCGTGGAAGCGACCTTCCGGAATATTGATCTGCCCGTTCAGGCCTAGCCCCTGCTGGTCCTGCGCCACTTTCAGGTCGCCCGTCAGGCGCGCTTTCAGGCCAAACGCATCGAGACGCACGTTATTGCCGACGTGAATTATCAGATTACTGTTAATCGGAATGCCGGCACTTTTGGTCTCAACTGGCTTCAGATCATTATTAAGCATCACCTCATCGCTGGAGACCCCGACGGCGCTTTCCGGCACGTCGTGAACCACGATGCGCGCCCACGGCACATCGACGCGACCATCAAGGGTAAACAGGCTCGGCGTGGCTTCGAACACCACATCCGGCGAGACGTCGAGGCGCACCATCGGCGGCACGGTGATACGCACCCGGCTGCCTTTCGCCGCCACGCGCGCGCGCCAGTTGTCGATCTGGCTCCAGTCCGCGTCACCGCTGAGGTTGATCTGCCCCTGCTGGGTGCGCACCACGCCCGCCAGCGTCGAGCTCATGCCGTTGAAGTTCATTGAAATCTGGCTCGGCTGCATATCAAACGGCATAAAGTTGCCGTCGATATCCACGCCGTTGAGCTGCATCTGACCAAACAGCTGCGGGCTTTGGGCATTCCCGCCCAGACGCAGATTGGCGCTGAGCATCCCCGCCGCTTTTTCGCCGCGGGAGAAGATCGGGTTGACCATCGCCAGGTTCATATTGCGGATATTGACGTTGCCGCCCAGGTTGCGTCGCCCCTGCGGATCGGTGATCTGCACCTGGCCGTCGAACTGACCGTTGTTGGTCAGACGAATCAGCCAGCCCAGTTCCGCGCGGTTGTTATGCAGATCCGCCGTCAGGTTCAGGGTCTCGAAGGCCACCGGCAGCGGCGCGTCGTTCACCGTCTGGGTCACTTTCACGTTACGCCCGGAGAGGGTCACGTTGCCCTGCGGCAGGCCCTCTTTGGTGGTGTCCCAGGAGACATCGGCTTTCCCGCTGAAAACGCCGCTGGCCTCGGTGGTCTCCGGCATAAACGGCTTGAGCATCGCCAGATCGAAGCGATTGAGATTCACCACCGCACGCCCTTCCGCGCCCGCATCAATGGTCTGCGGCACGCACAGCTCGGCGTTCGGGTTGGTCCAGCAGTGTGGCCCGATACTGATTTTCTGCTCGGCGTTGCGGTAATCCAGCGCGATGGAGCGGGAGAGCGTCAGCGGCCCGACCGGCGTGGTGAAGCGGGTGTTATCCAGAACCCCTTTCCAGCGCTCCTCTTTGCGATCGAAACTGCCCGTCAGATGCAGCTGACCGGAGACCGGCTCGCCCTGCACCCGCAACTGGAGATCGTGCTGCTTCTCGCTGCCTTTGGCATCCAGCGTCACGAGGCTGATATTCACGTCCGGCTGGGAAATGCGCTCGACGCGCAGGTTCAGGTTGCCCGCGATCTGATCGGTAGATTTGACGTCGCCTTTCACCAGCACGCGCGCAACGGACAGCTCCTGCCAGCGCAGATTGTTGGCGGTGATATCAGCCAGCAGCTGCGGTGCGTCCACCGTTCCGCGCACTTTCACCAGGCCTTTCGCGGTACCGCCGAGGCCCGGCAGGGCGTTGTCGAGATTCGGCGCGTCGATGGTGGCATCCAGATTGAGATCCTTCACGCCCAGCTCGCCTTTGATATCGGCAGTGTTTCGGCCCAGAGCGACGTGCAGATGCGGGATGATCCACTGCAGATAGCTGTTCCCGCGCAGGGCGCCTTCGACGTTCACTTTATTCTGCTTCACGTTGCCGGTGAGTTTGATCTCCGGCACCTCCATCTGCCAGCTTTCGCCGTACAGACTGCCGCGCGTTTTGATGGTTCCGTCGAGCTTCGACGGCCAGTCAGGCACCTCTTTCGCCGTGTTGATGCCTTTCAGGTTCAGCTCGCCGCGCCAGCTGATCGCTTTCTGCCAGTCGAGCAGCGCGGTCAGTTCGGTTTTGCCTTCCAGCGCCGCCACGGTGAGTTTATCGAGGTTAATCTGCTGCTCGTTGCCCTTTGCATCCAGAGTGATGTCCGCAGGCGGCAACCCTTCGCCCTTCACCGAGGTGCGGAACGACAGGGTGTAATCGGTCATTTTACCGCTCAGCTTGAGCTTGAGCTTATCGGCCTGGAACTGTTTTTCGCCGGTAAACGGCCAGTAAAGCTGTTCGCTCACCAGCTCCAGATTCAGCGGCAAACCGGCCTGCGCAAGCTGAGTCTGCCCGCGCAGCACCATATCCACCGGGCCGGAGAGATTAACGCCAAACTCCAGCTGCTCGCGCAGCGCACCGCCCACTTTCAGCTTCACCTTCTCGCCTTTCAGCGGGTCGATATTCAGGGCGCTGTTGAGGGTGATATCCACCGGCCAGTTGTCGCGCAGCAGCGCCTGTCCGGTCGCGTTAACGCTCCCCTGGTTGGTATCTATATCCAGCGCGTCGAGCTTCATGGTGCCGTCGATGCTGCTCACCTTCAACAGCATGTTGAACACGGTCAAATCTGTGTCGCCCGTCAGGCGCAGCTGTTCGCCTTTGAACTCTTCGATATTGAGGTTAAGCGGCAGATGAACGTCGGTCATCTCCGGCAGAACCGGCTTCGAGAAGAGATCTTTCAGGGTTTCGCCGAGCGGTTTTTCTTCCGGCTGCGGGTTCTGAATTTTCGGTTCGACGATCTCTTCCTGCGCCACTTTCGCCACTTTCGGCAGGGCAATCAGCAGCCCCTGCAGTGAGGTTGGCGTCAGGGTCAGGTTTTTCTCCTGCCAGCGCAGGCCGGAGGTGAAATCCATCACCGAGACGGTGGTGTCGTCGATCTTGATGTTGACGTTGTTGAGCGCCACGCGGTACAGCGCGATCGGGTATGGCGTCGAGAGGTTCAGCGGACCGCTCTCCTCTTCCTCCACCGGCGCGGATTTCGGCATTTTCTTTGAATCAATCGCCACGTTCACGTCTTTTAGCGACAGATCGTTGACGCACAGGCTGCTGTCACGCAGACAGCCGAGTTTCACCGCCAGATGAAACTCGCCCGCGTTCACCGCCACGCCCGGCTGCTGGTAGCGGATATTCTTAAGGCGCAGATCGCGCCAGCCGCCCGTCACCTGGCCGATCTCAAGCCCAGGCACCCAGCGGTTCGCCGCGTTAAACAGCAGATGCAGACCGGTGGTGGTGCCCACCAGGAATGCCACTGTGCCGAGCAGCAGCACGATAAAAATCAGCACACCGAGGCTTATCTTCTTCCATAAACTCATAATTCAGGCCCCAGACCGATGTAAAACTGTAAACCGTGTTCGTCTTTGTCGCCGACAGGAACGGCGAAATCGAGCTTGATCGGCCCGACCGGTGACTGCCAGCGCACGCCCACGCCCGCGCCGGTTTTGAAATCACTTTTGCGGATATCACTCACCGCTTCGCCGCCGTCGACGAACACCGCGCCCCACCATTTCCCGCTGACGTTGTACTGGTACTCCAGCGAGCCGGTTGCCAGTTTGGAGGCCCCCATCAGCTGGCCTTTGTCGTTTTTCGGGGAGATCGATTTGTATTTGTAGCCGCGAATACTGCGGTCGCCGCCCGCGAAGAATCGCAGGTCCGGCGGCACGCGTTCGAAATCGCCGGTTTCGATCCAGCCGAGGTTGCCGCGCGTCACAAAGCGGTGTTTGTCGTAAAGAGTCCGAATCCAGACGTTTTGCGCCTGCACCACCGAGAAATCGACGTCCGAGCCCCAGGCGGTGTTGGAGTAATCGATAGAATAGCGCTGGGAGTCGCCCCAGGTTGGCATCAGGCCACCGCGCGAACGGGTGCGGCTGATCATCACGCCCGGATAGAGCAGCATGGTGGTGTTGGTGACGTTAGCCTGGGTAAAGTGGTCGAGGCTCCAGCGCAGGTTAATCGCCCGCTGCCAGCCGCTGGAGAGGTCCCAGAAGCGCGACAGCGCAAGCGTTGTAGAGTCCGATTCCGTATCGTTCAAGTCGGTGCGCTTAAAGCCGCCCTGCACCAGGTAATACTGCTCCAGCGGGTTCTTCAGCAGCGGCATTTTGTAGCTGAAATCGAGCTGCTGTTCCGGCGCGGAGATACTGGCGCTAGTGGTCAGGCTGTGGCCGTAGGAGTTCATCCACGGCTTTTTCCACGTCGCTTTCACGCGCGGGCCGACGTCCGTTGAGTAACCCACACCGGTTTCGATGGTGTTTTCGGTGCGCGGGGAAACCACGCCATGCAGCGGCAAGACTTTCGTTTTACGCGACTTTTCGAATTCTGGCGCCACGACGACGGAGTTAAACCAGCCGGTCGCCGACAGACGGCGGTTCAGCTCGGCCAGATCTCGCGACTGGTAGTAATCCCCCTCTTTGAAGGGAATCAGGTTTTGCAGGTACTCTTCACGAATCTGCGAGCCTTCGAAGGTGACAGCCCCAAAGCGGTAGCGCTCGCCGCTGTCGTAATCGATATCCCAGAACGCCTGGCGGCGGTCGAGAGCAATCCCGAGCTGGCTTTTGTTGAACTGGCTGTCGAAGTAGCCCTTACGCAGCGCGACGCTGGTGAGCTCTTTTTTGAAGTGGTCGTAGTCGCCGTGATTCAGCACGGTGCCGACCTTCGGGCGCGTGCCCAGCAGATCCAGATAATCCCGGTCAGTACGCGCCCCGCCGCGCAGCACCACGTTGGTGCCGCCGATCAGCACCGGTTCGCCCTTGGAGACGCGGGCAATCAACACCTGACGGCCCTTGGCCGGTGGCGGACGTAAATCGAAATCAATGGTGGGTTCGTAGTAGCCCAGCGCTTTTAGCCCTTCGCGGATGGCATCATCCACGCGCGCGCGAAAGCGCCGGTCCGGCGTGACTTCGTCACTCTCAATGGTTGAAAGCTGTGCACGCACGTTTTTTTCCAGCGTCCCGGATAACCCCTCAACCTGCAAACGGACATTCGCCGCGCTGGCGACTCCGCTTGTCAGCAATAAACTGACCAAACATAACTGGCGGATCTTTGGCACGTTCTCTCCTGAATATCCTTGTTTCCACCCCTGGAAGCAATTGAAGTGCCGCTCCGCGGCGTTTCACGGCATAAAAGCCCAAAACCCAATCTGTGGGTTGAAAAATGGCCGACAGGCCTAATATTTCTTATGTTTAAATCTAGACTCATTCAGCGTATTTATTGTGTTCAATTAAACGCTCCATGACAACCTTAACTGAAACATCGCTGCCCCGGAGGCCCAACCGTGAGTTTATTCGACAAAAAGCATCTTGTTTCTCAAGCAGATGCACTGCCGGGACGTAATACGCCAATGCCGGTCGCCACTTTACACGCCGTAAACGATCATTCGATGACCAACGTCCCGGACGGGATGGAGATCGCGCTGTTCGCGATGGGCTGCTTCTGGGGCGTCGAGCGCCTCTTCTGGCAGTTGCCGGGCGTCTACAGCACGGCGGCGGGTTATACCGGCGGTTACACGCCTAACCCAACCTATCGCGAAGTGTGCTCGGGTGAGACCGGTCATGCGGAAGCCGTACGCGTCGTCTACGATCCGGCGGTCATCAGCTACGAACAATTATTGCAGGTTTTCTGGGAAAACCACGACCCGGCCCAGGGCATGCAGCAGGGTAACGATCACGGCACGCAATACCGTTCCGCCATTTACCCGCTGACGCCGGAGCAGGACACCGCCGCGCGCGCCAGTCTGGCCCGTTTCCAGCAGGCGATGGTAACAGCGGGCGATAACCGCCAGGTCACCACCGAAATTGCCAATGCCACGCCGTTCTATTACGCGGAAGACGACCACCAGCAGTATCTGCACAAAAATCCGTACGGTTACTGCGGCATCGGCGGGATCGGCGTTTGCCTGCCGCCACAGCTGGCCTGATTACTGATCCAGCGCCACGCGAGCCGCGTGGCGCGTCGCATTGCTCACCGATCCAAAATCCATCACTTTGCCCTGCAGCAGCAGGTTAAACACCGACGCCTGCGGCCGGTTCAGCCGCGTTTGCAGGAGATGAACCGCCTCAATGCCCAGCTCGCGGCACGGCACCGTCACGCCGGTCACCGGCGCGTCCAGACGATTTTGCAGATTCCAGGTGAAATCCGTGGTGATAATCGAGATATCTTCCGGAACGCGCAGACCGCGACGCTCCAGCGCCCTGAGTACGCCTTCGGTCATGCTGGTGCTGTTGGGGAAAATCACCTGCGGCCATTGGGATTTGTCGTGCGCAGTAAGCCAGTCGTCGAGGGCACGCTCGGCCTCCTCCGCCGTAAACCACTCGGTCACCAGCAGATCGTTCTGCGGATCAAAAGGAACGTGAAAATGGCGATAGGCTTCTTTGATGCCATCGAGGCGGGCGTAGAGTGTCTCCCGACGCAGGCAGGTCATGGTCAGAATGCGGCGATGCCCCTGTTCAAACAGATGGCGCATGGCGGTAAATCCAATGGCCCGATGGTCGGGCGAAACGGAATCGAGGGTATTTTCCCGATCGATAGAATTAATTAACACGCAGGGTTTATTGAGGGTGGTGGCGAGTTTAAATATGGTGGAATCGTCGGTGCCAATAATAATGATCGCGTTAATATTCTTATGCCCGGCTTTTTCGAGAAATAATTTTACGTCCGCGCGCTGCTCTTCTAATCCGCAATAACTGATCCAGACATCATGCGGGGCGCTGGCCTCGGCGATGCCTTTCGTCACCTCAAGATAAAAAATATCGCCCCGCCCCTGAAAGGTTCTTTCGGGCGCAAACACCGCAATGCCATTAATCAACAGCCGCCCGCTCGCCATGGACGCCAGCACGCCGAGTTCCCGCGCAGAGCGCACGATGGCCTCGCGGGCCTTGTCGCTGGTATAGGATTTGCCGCTTAACACCCTGGAGACGGTACTGACGGAATAGCCCGTCAGCGCCGCGATTTCATCCATTTTTAGCTTGCCCGGCATAGTGTGACCTCGCTCGCATTCAGTTTTTGCAAATATTTGCAGAAACAGCCTGTTGATTTTAAAACCAAATTTTCAGAGCGTAGGCTTTTACTTATGCACCTTGCGAGTATTCTCACAAAAACACATTGTCGCTGCGGTTGGCCTTTCCTATTTTCCCCTCATCACTCTTTTTAACCCAATTAAGGTGTGACATGGAAAAGGTACGGTTTGGCATTATTGGCATCGGCAATATTGGCACGGTTCATACGCGCTATTTGCTGGCGGGCGTGGTGAAAGAGGCCTGCCTGACGGCGGTCTGCGATAACGATCCGGCAAAACATCGGGCGATCCGGGCACTCGTCGGCGAACCGGTGGCGCTGTTTAGCGATGCCGAAGAGATGCTCACCAGCGGGCTGATCGACGCGGTGATTGTCGCCACGCCCCACTACGATCATCCCCGGCTTTCCATCATGGCGATGCGCCACGGCATTCATACCCTGTGCGAGAAACCGGCGGGCGTCTACACCGCCCAGGTGCAGGAGATGAACACCTGCGCGCGCGAGTGTGACCTGGTGTTCGGCATCATGTACAACCAGCGCCCTAACCCGCTGTATCAGAAAGTGAAAGATCTGATTGAGAGCGGCGAGCTGGGCGAAATCCGCCGCTCCAACTGGATTATCACCAACTGGTATCGCTCGCAAAGTTACTACAACTCCGGCGGCTGGCGCGCCACCTGGAAGGGTGAAGGCGGCGGCGTGTTGCTTAATCAGGACCCGCATCAGCTCGATCTCTGGCAGTGGCTGGTCGGGATGCCCGTGCGTCTGCGCGCCTTCTGCCAGTTTGGCAAACATCGCCAGATTGAAGTGGAAGACGACGTCACCGCCTACGCGGAATACGCCAACGGCGCGACCGGGGTGTTTATCACCACCGTCGCCGAAACGCCGGGGACCAACCGGCTGGAGATCGCGGGCGATCGCGGCAAAGTGGTCGTCGAAGAGGGCAAGCTGCGCTACTGGCGGCTGCGGGAATCTGAAACCGAGTTCAACGCCCGCTGGCAAAACGGCTTTGGCGAGCCGGAGTGCTGGGAAGTGTCGATCCCCGTCGCCCCCGAGTGCAGCGACCATCACGTCATTACCGCCAACTTCTGCGCCGCCGTGCTGCGCGGCGAGCCGCTGATTGCCCCGGGGCTTGAAGGGATCAACGGCCTGACGCTCTCCAACGCCATGCACCTCTCGACCTGGACGGACGACTGGGTGACGCTCCCCCTCGACGAAAAACAGTATCTGCGCCTGCTCCAGCAGCGCACCACCACCTCTGTGGACAAAGAGGCCACCAGCCGCACTCTGGATGCCTCTGGCACCTGGTAAAACCGGAGAAATAACGATGTTAAAAATCGCCATCGTGGGAACAGGGAACATCTCGCATAACCATATTCAGAGCTATTTAGCGTTCGGGCAGCGCTGCCGCATCGTGGCGCTGGTGGATATCTACCCGGAAAAAGCGCAGGAGAAAAAGGCGCGCTACGGTCTGGAGCACGCCCGCGTTTACGAAAGCCACCAGCAGATGCTGGCCGCCGAAGCGGAAATGGATATCGTCGACGTCTGCACACCGCCCTACGTGCATGCAGACATCAGCATCGACGCCCTGAACGCCGGGTGTCACGTCCTGTGTGAAAAACCGATGGCCGCGTCGCTGGAGGAGTGCGACGCGATGATTGCCGCGCAGCAGGCCAGCGGGAAAACTCTGTCGATCATCGCCCAGAACCGCTTTACCGACGCCTTCTGGCGCTTGAAGGCGGCGCTGGATTCTGAACTGGCGGGGAAAGTCTGCCACGCGCAGGTGGACTCGTTCTGGTGGCGCGGCCACTGCTATTACGATCTCTGGTGGCGCGGCACCTGGGAAAAAGAGGGCGGTGGCTGCACCCTCAATCACGCGGTGCATCACATCGACGCCATCCAGTGGATGCTGGGCTTTCCCTCAGAAGTGGTGGCGATGATGACCAACGTCGCCCATGACAACGCCGAAGTCGAGGATCTGAGCGCCGCCATTTTCAAATACCCGAGCGGCGCACTGACGCAGCTCACCGCCTCGGTGGTGCATCACGGGGAAGATCAGAAGATCGTGATTCAGGGCGAGAAAGCGCGGATCTCCGCCCCGTGGGAGGTGTTCGCCAGCGTCAGCGCCGACAACGGTTTCCCGCAGGCCACCCACGATACCGCGCGCGAAGCGCAGCTGAACGCCGTGTTTCAGGAGACGCCCAAACTGGAGTGGACGCTGCACACCGGGCAGATCAACGACATGCTGTGCGCCGTCGAGCGCCAAACCGCCCCGCTGGTGGATGGCGTGCAGGGCAAACGCTCGCTGGAACTCATCACCGCCATCTATAAATCGTCCATCACCGGCAGCGTGGTGCGGCTGCCCATCTCCCGCGACGACCCGTTCTATCGCACCGGCGGCACCAACGTGCTCGCCCCGCGCTTCTACCAAAAATCTGCCAGCGTCGCGAACTTCAGCGAAGTCGGTGCCATTCCATTAGGCAAAAATCTGGACCAGGGGATCTGACCATGAACAAAAATGACGGCATGAATTACGCGCCCGTGGGCAAACCGCAGCCGGTGGTTAAGCCCGGCGAATTTGTCTTCGCGGCGGCGGCCCTCGATCACGGCCATATCTACGGGATGTGCAACGGGCTGATCGAGGCCGGGGCGACGCTGAAATGGGTCTACGATCCCGACCCGGCGAAAGTGGACAAATTTGTGCAGCAGTATCCGCAGGTGAAGGTCGCCGCCTCGCTGGAAGAGATTCTTGCCGACCGCGAGGTGCAGCTGGTCGCCGGGGCGGCGGTGCCGTCCGAGCGCTGCGCGTTAGGGCTGAAAGCGATGGCGGCGGGCAAAGACTATTTCACCGACAAAGCGCCGCTCACCACGCTGGATCAACTGAATGATGCCAAAGCGATGGTGGCGAAAACCGGTCGCAAATACGCGGTCTATTACAGCGAGCGCCTCCACGTCGAGAGCGCGGTCTTTGCCGGACAGCTGGTGCAACAGGGGGCGATTGGCCGCGTGGTACAGACCCTTGGCACCGGACCGCATCGCGAAGGGCAAGGCCGCCCGGAGTGGTTCTACGAGCGGCGCTATTTCGGCGGCATTCTGTGCGATATCGGCAGCCATCAGATTGAGCAGTTCCTGTTTTACACCGGGAACCGCGAGGCCACGGTGGTGGCCGCCCAAGCGCGGAATTTTAGCCATCCGCAGTATCCAAACTTTGAAGATTTCGGCGATGCGATGCTGAAAGGCGAAAACGGCGCCAGCGGCTACTTCCGCTGCGACTGGTTCACGCCCGACGGGCTTTCCACCTGGGGCGACGGGCGTCTGACGCTGCTCGGCACCGAAGGCTATATCGAGATCCGCAAATACGTCGATCTCACTCGCGGCAAGCAGGACGTGGTCTATCTCGTCAACAAAGAGGGCGAGTTCCGCTATCCGGTGGCGGGCCAGGTCGGCTTCCCGTTCTTTGGCGAGCTGATCCTTGACTGCCTGAATCGCAGCGAAAACGCGATGACTCAGGCGCACGCGTTCAAAGCGGCCGAGCTGTGCGTGAAAGCGCAGATGCTGGCGAACGCGGCGGATTAACGGGAGGCGCGATGAAAATGCTCAATGCGGCGATTATCGGCGGCGGCGCGATCCACACCTGCCACGTCAACGCCCTGCGCCAGATGCCCGGCGTAACCCTGCGCGCGCTGGTCGATATCGACAGTGAACGGGGTCTGAAGCTGGCGATGGCGTATCAGTGCCGCTTTTATCAGGACTATCGCGAAATGCTGCTCGACGGTGAGATCGACGTGGTGCACATCTGCACGCCGCATTTCGAGCATAAACGCATGATTCTGGCGGCCCTCGCGGCGGGCAAACAGGTGTTCTGCGAGAAACCGGTGGGGATGAACGGGGGCGAAATCGCCGAGATCGCAATGGCCGCGCAAAACGCGCCGGGCTTGCTTGGCGTGTGCTATCAGAACCGGCTCAACCCCACCAGCCAGCGCATTCGTCGCGAGCTGGCGGAGGGAGACCACGGCAGGATGCTGAGTATTAAAGCCGTGCTCACCTGGTCGCGATCGGGGGCCTATTACACCCAAAGCCCGTGGCGCGGGCGTTTTGCCACCGAGGGCGGGAGTTTGCTGATCAACCAGGCAATTCATACGCTCGATCTGATGCAGTGGTTTGCGGGCGGTGTGACGCGCCTGAAAGGAGTCGTCGACAGCGGCGAGCTGGCCGACGTGACGGAAGCCGAAGACAGCGCGATGGCGACGCTGCACTTCACCAACGGTGCGCGCGGGCTGTTTTACGCCAGCAACTGCCACACCACCGATTCACCGCTGTGGCTTGAAATCCACTGCGAAAACGCCACGCTGCAGCTGTTTGATAACGCCCTGTGGCGAATCAAAAACGGCGAGCGGATCAAACTGGTCAGCGACGCCTCACCCAACGGAGCGGCAAAAAGTTACTGGGGGCTGGGCCATCAGCACGCCATCGGTGATTTTTACGCCGCGCTCACGGATCCTGATAAAGCGGATTACACCGATATTCGCGAAGCCGGGAAATCACTCACCCTCGTGGAGGCAATATATCGATCATCCCAGATGCGGCAATGGATTGAGATAAATCAGCAGTGAATAAAAAACGGCCAGAAATAATCTGGTTCATAATAACCCTACTCTGAGTATCAATATTATGGTCAAACCAACTGAACGCAGGGTTGGTTATGATGTGGCCCTTGGCTACGGCATAACCGATCTGTTTGGCGGAGGCGCTTTCGCCATTATTGGCACCTGGCTGTTATTTTTTTATACCACCTATTGCGGACTGAGCGTCCTCGAAGCCGGTTCTATCTTTGCCATTGCTCGCGTCATTGATGCCGTATTAAGCCCGATCATGGGCTATATCACCGACAATTTTGGCGATACCTGGCTTGGGCGGAAATTCGGTCGGCGTCGCTTCTTTTTATTACTCAGTTCCCCGCTGATGTTCTTATATGCCCTGCTGTGGGTGACGGACATGGGCTACTGGTATTATCTCGGGACTTATCTGTCGATTGAATTATTGTCGGCGATGGTGCTGGTGCCCTGGGAGACCCTGGCCGCAGAGATGACCAACCGGTACGAAGAGCGTAGCCGCTTGTCCGGGGTGCGCATGATCTGCTCCCAGCTCGGCGGTTTTCTCGCAGTATCGGTGCCGGGCGTGATTATGCATTTCACCGGAAAAGATAATCCTTTCACCTACACTCTTACCGGATTCATTTTCTCCTGCGTCTTCTGTCTCGCGGTCTTTATTACCTGGCGCACGACGTGGGAGGCAAAAGATGTCCATCAGGAGTCTGATTTTAAAATAGAGACCCACCGCAGTAGCGGTTTACTCAATCACCTGAAATATCTGGTGCTGGATCTCTTCTCCGCGTTCCATATTCGCGCCTTCCGCTTACACATCATCATCTATATTTTCTCTTTTACTGCGATGGATGTGTTCGGTTCAGTTTTTACTTATTACGTGGTCTATTGCCTGAGCCAGGACGCAGCGGCGGTATCCGGCTGGTTAAGCGTTGCGGCGTTTGCCTCGGTGCCCGGCACCTACGGATTTATGCTGCTGTTAAACCGGCTGAATATTTCCCCGTCGGCGGCGCTGCGCATCTCTTACGGCTGTATCTTCTTCGTGCTGGCATTCTTGTTCGCCGTCTATTACACCGACACTCAGGTTCCTGCCCTGCTGTTTTCGGCGGTCTTTATTCTGCTGGGCGCGGCGCGTTCCGGGCTGTATTACATCCCGTGGAATATCTACAGCTTCATTCCTGATATCGACGAGATAGTCACCCAGCAGCGCCGGGAGGGGATTTTTGCCGGCGTCATGGTCCTGACGCGCAAAAGTACCGTTGCTCTGGCGATCATGCTGATCGGCGTGGTGTTGCAGGAGTCCGGATTCGTGAAAGGCAGCGGCGCGCAGCCTGAATCGGCGCTGTACGCCATCATCGGTCTGATGCTGTTCGCCACCTCCGCGCTGCTGGCGGTGAGTTTTATCACCACCTACAAGTTCAAGCTGACGCGCGAGACCCACAAGCTGCTGCTCAAAGAGATCGCCCGTCGCAAACTGGGCGGCGATTATCGCGACTGCGACGACCGCACCCGCGTGATCATCAAGCAGCTCACCGGCTATGAATATGACGAAGTCTGGGGCGGCAACGCCGCACGGCGACCGGTGGATAACGTCAGTCTCTCCTGACCCCAGGGCCGGGCGGCGCGGTCTGCCCGGCCTTTTTTTAGTCAAAATGTGACCTCTGGCGGATTTACACTCGTTTACGCTATACTACCCGCTGAAATAATCGGCTCAACGCTACGAGCCGATGTTCAATGTGTCTTCACACGAATGAAATCAACTTCCCTTCCGAGGATCTGGCGAGAAGCTGGATAAACTATGTTAAACAGCCATTTTGAATTCACTTTACTGGGGCTTTAAGTCAGTACTCGTAAGGGTTTGATAATAATTTATGTATTTTGACCTTAAGAGAAGCTGTAGATACGGTCAAGTTTGTATGTTTCGGTATACTGGAGTTGCTTATGAAAACTTTATACCCTTATTACCTATGATTGAACGGAGCGTGATGGTTCGCACACAACTACTTTAACATAACAATTCATATAACATCCTGATTAGTAATCAAAAATAAAGAAGTTCAGCTTTAATTTTTTGACGCATGTCTGAGCAAATGAGATTTCACAAGTAAGTTAAATTGATACATCTATTGGGTATCTCTATAGAAACTCATAAAAAGATCCCATAGAATCATTAGATAAGGAACAACCTCTAATACATAACAGGAATTACTATGGCAAACCGTTTTACATCGACTAAGGCCCTGTTAAGTGCTATTACGAAAAGCAAAAAACCGATAACAATTTTGCTAGGGTCTCCAGTCTCAACCTCAGATAGCCCTAATTCACCGGGAGTGTCATCGGTATCAGAAATTGTTGGTATGATTGAAGATACTATTAGAAAGGAGGAGTTATATGAAGATTTTATTGATGTAGTAACCTCCGAAAATTCAAATGAAAGGTATCAAGATGGTTTTGATTTTATAAAAAATTATTTAAGCCAAGATGTAGTCAATGAAATAATAAGTAGAGCAGTATTAAAAGCATACGATAAAAAAACAGAAACTTGGTATATACCAAGAGGCCTTAATGCTCTATGCAAAACTATATCAACGGGAGCCTTAAACATCTCCAATATAATAACTACAAACTTTGATCCTTTAATAGAAGAAGGGATTAAGAAACATGGAATGCATCCAATTAAAACAATTTTCCAGACAGATGGAAGCTGGAATCATTCATTTGACAAATTACCAAACAGTGTAAATGTTGTACATTTACATGGATTCTGGGAAGGCTCTGATACATTACACACACCAAAACAGTTAACAACAAAAAGACCTTTATTAAAATCATCTTTATCCCAGGTATTAAAAAACACGACTGTATTAGTTATAGCTTATGGTGGTTGGGATGATGTTTTTTTAGAGTCTTTAAGTGATATTGCATATGATTCAAATGCCAACGTTGATGTGATATGGACTTTCTATGAAAACGACGAATTGATAGTTCAAAAAAAATATGAAAAGCTATTATCAAATGTCAAAAACATAACACAGAGAGGTCGTTTTAGATCTTACTTCGGAATTGAATGCAATGATTTTCTATCTGAATTGCAATCGTTTACTGAAGAAAAAAAAGCAATAGATTTAAAAGAAACAGATTCAGGATCTTATAATACAAAAATCTCATTTGAAACAGTAAAGAGTGAAATAAAAAGTTTTATCATTGGAGATGATACCCAATCAAACACAGTATTTCCATACGAACCGATGTCGTTAAAAAGGTATCCAGCACATAAAAACATCAGGTTAGTTGAGCAAACACAATTCTCAGAAGAAATAAAGGTACATAAAGTAGTATCATTATCATCTGAATGGGGAACTGAACGGAATGGATTCATTTATTCGGTAACTGAAACTCCAACAAGCCCTTTGTATAAGAAACAAATTTATAATATTAATTTAGTTAACTGCCTTTCTATTGATGATGTTGATAACAGTTTTAAAGAGCGCTTTGGTCAAGGGCTTCAAAATTTTGTTATGCTTGCCGCAGAAGAAGAAAACATTACGCTATTACTTGAAGAGGTATCATCCCTAGATGAAATATCGTGGCAAATTGAATTATTAAAACTAATTGACGTTTTGTTGGATTACATTCCAAACCTAATGATAATAATTAGTGGCGATAACTCATTAGTACATTTAAACATACCGATGATCTCTTTAAAAGCATTAACTGAGCCAGATATTAAGACCTATATCCAAGAGCATCCTGAAGGCGATAATGATTACTTAACTCAAGCTTGCTTTGATTCAATTGTTCGTTTATCAGCTGGTTTACCATCAAGATTGAATAACATCTTAGTGCAGCTAAAAGTTAGTGGCATTGCAACGCTAATAGAAGATGAACATAACGAACGAATAGATTTCGAAGAATTTAATGAAGATGATCCAATTCCCGCTAGATTAAAAGAATCTCTATTAGGTTTTGTTAATAACAAAAATGATACTAAACATTATTCATTATTGAAAATTTTGTCAATTTTACAATATGGTGAAACATTTTCTAGGTTAAGACGATTTAATTCAAAATCACCTTTCACAACAGATGATTTCTTAACATTGTGTAATGCTGGGCTAATTAACACATCAGAAAAGGTCACCGTACTGAGTGATAGAGGTTTTACTGAGAAAGAACCTATCCACGTTATACATCCATTAGTTGGTATTTACATCAGGCAAGACATTGACCAAAAAGAATATTTTGACATTGTAAAAAAATACCTCGATATTACATTTGGTGATAATTGGATCAGTGGAGATATCAAATTTAATCAATCATCCTTACGATATTTACATGATTTCAATAAATCTGGCCCTGGAAACGCTCATATATTAATCTGTGCATATCTTAGAAATGCGGTTGAAAACGATGCTCGCAGAGAAATAAAAGCCACATTTAACCTTGCATTAGCATTCTTCAAATTCCTTGAAACCAATGACAGATACAGAGATTTAGTTTTTGCAGCAACGGAAGTCAAAGCTTTAATTAAAGAGTCATCAGAATTAATTCCTCTTGGGAGACTTCATTTTTCACTTGCCAAGGGTTTGAGAATGCTTGGCCATAGAAAAGCTTCAGTAGATGAAATGCTATTAGCTTTAGAACAACCAAGTTTATTCGAAAAGCATGAACTTGCTACTTGTAAGTTACAGATTGCTTTAGCATATTCAACTGAGGAATTTGACAATGATACAATTAAATATGCATTAGAAGTAAAAAAAATAAGCAAAAGCGATTCACCTCAATATACTCATGCCGAGCTTATTTTGGCTGAGAAGTCACCGCTCCAGAATAAGATCACTAATTTAAGAAAGGTTCAACGTAAAGCTGAAAGATTAGGTTTTAATGTTATAAAGAGCCAGGCTCTTTTAGCAATCGCGAAACTTCAAGAAGATAACATAGAGAATCCTAAACTGTATGATTCAGCTCTACGCAACCTTACAGATAGCTACTCAGTTTACAATGTAATAGTTCATAGAAATCTCTATTTCCTTGATCATAATTTGATTTCTGAAATCACCGATGCGGATGTTATGACCTTATGCAAGGCTTACTCATATTTTTATACTCAGAGGATTGACATCCAGCTTAAGAAAACACACCGCATCCTGTGGGCTGTTTTCGTTGACAGAAACGACAACGATAGTCTAATAAAGATGTTTCGTTATAGTTCATTCATATGGAGACTGAACAATGATAAAGAATCTGAAGAACGTTATGCGGGATTGCTCAGTATTATAGAAATGAATTTAGGTGACAATTATTTAACAGAATTAATAAAATACGCAAGAGTTCGTATTAAGATACTAAAAAAGTCGATGACTGAGGCATAAGATATCGAAAGGATATATGGCTATACACTAGGCATATATCCTTTCTTCTTCCTTCCGAAATATAACTTCCACACAAAGCAAAAAAATAAGCCCTCCCATAATCCCATAAATTTTCTCGCTCAAAAACTGCATGTTTTTTTTCACTATGCACTTCACTACTCTTTGCCCAATCAATAATAACTACCTAATAAGCTTTATGCATAATTAAAAATAATAGTCGATTCCTACACCTCCATTCTTTTACTGGCACAATCGAATTGTAAGATACAGTACTCAGCCACATTCTTGTCCTGTGTCCGTAGCCTAACTCAGAGAAGTTTACCTAGTAATCGACGCTGCCACATAAAAGAGCGTTCAGTGGAAGCGACTCTGTCAAAAAACGCACATTTTGCAGTATAAAGATTAGATAAAGATCCAGTAAAGATTGCATGAAAACCCTTTTAATGAGAATAATTCCCATCAACTCCCAAACACAACACTTATCGGTACATAAAAGTCAAAATGTGACCTCTGGCGGATTTACACTCGTTTACGCTATACTACCCGCTGAAATAATCGGCTCAACGCTACGAGCCGATGTTCAATGTGTCTTCACACGAATGAAATCAACTTCCCTTCCGAGGATCTGGCGAGAAGCCGGATAAACTATGTTAAACAGTATTTTAGTAATACTTTGTCTTATTGCCGTCAGTGCATTTTTCTCGATATCTGAGATTTCGCTGGCCGCCTCCCGCAAGATCAAACTTAAACTGCTTGCCGACGATGGCAATCTCAATGCGCAACGCGTCCTGAAAATGCAGGAAAATCCCGGTATGTTCTTTACCGTGGTGCAAATCGGTCTGAACGCGGTCGCCATTCTCGGCGGTATCGTGGGCGATGCGGCCTTTTCTCCGGCTTTTTACAGCCTGTTTTCTAAGTACTTCGCGCCTGAACTCTCCGAGCAGCTGAGCTTTATTCTCTCCTTCTCGCTGGTGACCGGCCTGTTCATCCTGTTCGCGGATTTAACCCCGAAACGCATCGGTATGATTGCGCCAGAAGTTGTGGCTTTGCGCATCATCAACCCGATGCGCTTCTGCCTGTACGTGTTCCGTCCGCTGGTCTGGTTCTTCAACGGCCTGGCGAATACCATTTTCCGTCTGTTTAAGCTGCCGATGGTGCGTAAAGATGACATCACTTCCGATGATATCTACGCGGTGTTTGAAGCCGGTGCGCTGGCGGGTGTGCTGCGTAAGCAGGAACATGAGCTGATCGAGAACGTGTTTGAACTGGAATCCCGTACCGTACCGTCCTCCATGACCGGGCGTGAAAACGTGATTTGGTTTGATCTGCACGAAGACGAGCAGAGCCTGAAAAACAAAGTGGCCGAGCATCCGCACTCTAAGTTCCTGGTGTGTAACGAAGACATCGACCACATCATCGGCTACGTCGACTCGAAAGACCTGCTGAACCGCGTGCTGGCGAATCAAAGCCTGGCGCTGAACAGCGGCGTGCAGATCCGCAATACCCTGATTGTGCCGGACACCCTGACGCTCTCCGAAGCGCTGGAAAGTTTCAAAACCGCCGGGGAAGACTTCGCGGTGATCATGAACGAATACGCGCTGGTGGTGGGGATCATTACCCTGAACGACGTGATGACCACGCTGATGGGCGACCTGGTCGGTCAGGGTCTGGAAGAGCAGATCGTGGCGCGCGATGAGAACTCATGGCTGGTAGACGGCGGCACGCCGATTGAAGACGTGATGCGCGTGCTGGATATCGACGAATTCCCGCAGTCAGGCAACTACGAGACCATTGGCGGCTTCATGATGTTTATGCTGCGTAAAATCCCGAAACGTACCGACTCGGTGAAGTTCTCCGGCTACAAATTCGAGGTGGTGGATATCGACAACTACCGCATCGACCAGCTGCTGGTGACGCGCATTGATAACAAACCGACGGTCCTGGTGCCGAAGCTGCCGGACGCGGAAGAGAAAGTGTCGGCGTAAGCGCCCCACAAATATCAACGGCTCCCTCGGGAGCCGTTTTTTTTATACTGCTTTAACTACTGCATAGCACGCGGTTAAGCCATCTCAGTTTGCAGACGCATAACCTGTCGGTTGACTTCGGACATCACAGAATAGTGCTGTTTGTCCTTAACTTTCGGGATAAGAATTTTGCCCTTATCAAATTCGAAAGCGCCAACATCCTTGATGTACAAACGTCCTCGGAACAGGATCTTCACGTACTTCGCCACCTGAAGCGGGTTGTAGCGTTGGAAAATTTTCATTCTTGTATCTCCTGCGAATCATACGCTCTTGCGGCGCCACAATCGGGCCGACTGTCCTGAGCGCAAATTTATTGCTCAATGACTATAGACCAGAAAAACGTTGATACCCAGTATGCATAAGTTTATTTACCGTTTGATTACAATTATTCAGAACATTCTTTGCATAGCGTTTCACAAAACAGTATAAGCCTTCGTTTTTTTACGGTTATGTGCGTTCACCCGCAAACTGGCATTCGGATTGCGGGAAAAGCCGATTGATCGCACTTATGATTAAACCGTAAGACCAAGTGGTCGGATCACCTGCAACTATAAGGAAACACCATGACCCTTCGTAACATCCTGGCCGCAGCCTGCCTGTTACTGCCGATGATGGCCTTCGCGCATAACATTGAAAATGGACAGCGTGTGCCACCGATCGGTATCGCCGATCGGGGAGAATTGATTCTCGACAATGATAAGTTTAGCTATAAACCCTGGAATAGCGCGCAGCTCGCGGGGAAAGTGCGAGTGGTGCAACATATTGCCGGTCGCACCTCGGCAAAAGAGAAAAATGCCACTCTGGTTGAAGCGATCAAGTCCGCAAAATTCCCTCACGACCGCTACCAGACCACCACCATTGTGAACACCGACGATGCGATCCCAGGCTCGGGCATGTTTGTGCGCAGCAGCCTGGAGAGCAATAAAAAGCTCTATCCGTGGTCGCAGTTTATTGTCGACAGCAACGGCGTGACGCGCAAAGCCTGGGGGCTGGAAGAGGAGAGTTCAGCGATTATCGTGCTGGACAAAGCGGGCCGCGTTGAGTGGGCGAAAGACGGCGCACTGACGCAGGAAGAGGTGCAGCAGGTTGTCGCCCTGCTGCATAAATTGCTCGGTCAGTAAATCGAGACCCGAAAGCCCGGATTTAAGAACGACTCGCGCGGGGTATAGTCCAGCGGCTTACCCTGCCAGTCGTGAACGTGTGCGCCCGCGGCGGATGCCACCGCGTGGCCTGCCGCCGTATCCCAGACGTTGGTAGGCCCAAAGCGCGGATAGAGCTGTGCGTGCCCTTCCGCCACCAGACAGAATTTCAACGATGATCCTATCGACGTGGTCTGGTGTTCGCCGATTTGATGCAGGTACTCCTGCATTTCGCCGTCGCTGTGGGAGCGGCTAATCACCACCAGAGGAGGTCGCGCGTCACGCACCTGGATCTGCTTGCGCGTCCCGCACTCCTCTTTCCACGCCTTGCCTTCTGCGGCGCTGTACAACACCTTCAGCACCGGGGCGTAGACCACGCCCAGCACCGCTTTGCCTTTTTCAATCAACGCGATATTGACGGTAAACTCGCCGTTGCGCTTGATGAACTCTTTGGTCCCATCCAGCGGATCCACCAGCCAGTAGCGCTGCCAGTGCTGGCGCACATCCCAGCTCTGGGGATCTTCTTCAGACAGCACGGGGATATCCGGCGTCAGGGCCTGTAGCCCTTTCAGGATCACAGCGTGGGCCGCGAGATCCGCCGCCGTCACCGGGGAGTCGTCGGCCTTGCTGACGACATCCATCGGCTTCGCGCCATCGTAGACCTGCATAATGGCCTCACCCGCATCCCGTGCGAGCTGACAAATTTTCTCTAACATTCTCCACCTCTTTGTTATCGCAGTGGTCATAACTCTTTGTTTTAGTTATATCGTATTGTAAACAATTCCGCTATCTGTGAAGCAATTCTGGTTTCACGGCGCTTTTTTCTGGCAGGATTCACACTTCTGTAAGCAACAAAATGTACATACATATTCTTTTGTGGCTTGGATCGAAAAAAGGACTCCTCTGATGATTAAGTTTAGCGCAACGCTCCTGGCGACGCTGATTGCCGCGAGCGTGCAGGCAGCGACGGTTGATCTCCGCATTCTGGAAACGACCGACCTGCACAGCAACATGATGGACTTCGATTACTACAAAGATACCCCGACAGAAAAATTCGGACTGGTACGCACCGCAAGTTTGATCAACGCCGCGCGCGGCGAAGTGAAAAACAGCGTGCTGGTCGATAACGGCGACTTAATTCAGGGTAGTCCGCTCGGGGACTACATGGCCGCGAAGGGGCTGAAAAAAGGCGATATTCACCCGGTTTATAAAGCGTTGAATACCCTGGATTACGCCGTCGGCAACCTCGGTAACCACGAGTTTAACTACGGGCTGGATTATCTCCATATGGCGCTCTCTGGCGCAAAATTCCCGTACGTTAACGCCAATATCATCGACGTTAAGACCAATAAGCCGCTGTTTACGCCGTATCTGATCAAAGAGACCGAGGTCGTCGATCAGGACGGTAAAAAACAGACGCTAAAAATCGGCTATATCGGGTTTGTCCCGCCGCAGATCATGACCTGGGATAAAGCCAATCTCTCGGGCAAAGTGACCGTCAACGACATCACCGAAACCGCGCGCAAGTATGTGCCGGAGATGCGTGAGAAAGGGGCCGATCTGGTTGTGGTCGTGGCGCACTCGGGCCTTTCTGCCGATCCGTATCAGGCGATGGCCGAGAACTCCGTCTATTACCTCAGCGAAGTGCCGGGCGTTGACGCCATCCTGTTTGGCCATGCGCACGCGGTCTTCCCGGGCAAAGATTTCGCCAGCATTAAGGGCGCGGATATCGAGAAAGGGACGCTGAACGGCGTGCCGTCGGTGATGCCGGGCATGTGGGGCGATCATCTGGGCGTGGTGGATTTGGTGCTGAACAACGACGGCGGAAAATGGCAGGTGACGCAGTCGAAGGCCGAAGCGCGCCCGATTTACGACGCGGCGGCCAAAAAATCGCTGGCGGCGGAAGATAAAAACATTCTGAACGTGCTGAAACACGATCACGACGCCACCCGCGAATTCGTCAGCAAACCGGTCGGGAAATCCTCCGACAATATGTACAGCTATCTGGCGCTGGTACAGGACGATCCCACTGTCCAGGTCGTGAATATGGCGCAGAAAGCCTACGTTGAGCGCTTTATTCAGGGCGATCCGGACCTCGCAAAACTGCCGGTGCTGTCGGCTGCTGCGCCGTTCAAAGTCGGCGGACGCAAGAACGACCCGGCCAGCTACGTGGAAGTGGAAAAAGGCCAGCTCACATTCCGCAACGCGGCGGATCTCTATCTGTATCCGAACACCCTGGTGGTGGTGAAAGCCACGGGCAAAGAGGTGAAGGAGTGGCTGGAGTGCTCCGCTGGGCAGTTTAACCAGATCGACGTTCACAGCAGCAAGCCGCAGTCGCTGATCAACTGGGACGGTTTCCGCACCTATAACTTCGACGTGATCGACGGCGTGGATTACCAGATTGATGTTTCGCAGCCCGCGAAATATGACGGCGAGTGCCAGACGGTGAACCCGCAGGCGGAACGCATTAAGAATCTGACCTTCAACGGCAAGCCGATCGACCCGAACGCGGTGTTCCTGGTGGCGACCAATAACTATCGCGCCTACGGTGGGAAATTCGCCGGAACCGGCGATAGCCATATCGCCTTTGCGTCACCGGACGAAAACCGCTCGGTGCTGGCGGCGTGGATTGGCGAGCAGTCGAAGAAAGATGGCGCGATCCATCCGGCGGCCGACAATAACTGGCGTCTGGCCCCGATTCAGAGCGATACCAAACTGGATATTCGCTTTGAGACGTCACCGTCAGACAAGGCGGCGGCGTTTATCAAAGATAAGGCGCAGTATCCGATGAAAAACGTCGGTAACGACGATATTGGGTTTGCGATTTATCAGGTGGATTTGAGCAAGTAGCGTTGTTGTGCCGGGTGGCGGCTACGCCTTACCCGGCCTACAAAACCCGCAAATCGCGCCGAAACTGTAGGCCGGGTAAGCGTCAGCGCCACCCGGCAATCCATCACGCCGCACGGTCGTCCCGATGGGCCAACACCTGCGGCGTATTCACCTCGATCCAGTCCGCCAGATCGGCAACCTTCTCGCTCACCTCAACGCCCAGCGGCGTCAGGCTGTACTCCACGTGCGGGGGCACCACCGGATACGACACGCGATCGACAAATCCGTCCTGCTCCAGCGCCTGCAGCGACTGGGCCAGCATCTTCTCGCTGACGCCACCCATCTTGCGGCGCAGGTCGCTAAAACGATGCGTCCCCTGGCGCAGCGCCACCAGGATCAGCACGCCCCAACGGCTGGTAACGTGCTTAAGTACATCCCTGGACGGACACTGTTCGGCAAACAGATTGCCGTCGCGCATTTGCTCGCTGAGAGTCGGGATTGACGTTTTCATACTCACCTTTCTGAGGGTACTTACTAAAAGTTAGCGATAAGTGGCGATAGTGTGCCATATCATCACCCCGCCCACCAGAGCCGCAGCTTCATGCCCCAACCGCTGGTGTAACCGGTAGTCAAAGATTTCACCTCCCCGTGCGAGATAATCAGCACCGTCGGCGTGACCTGCACCTGCCAGCTTTTCGCAAGCTCACCCTTTGGATCGTTAACCGTCGGCATCGCGTATCGCTTTTTCGCCAGCCACTGGCTCAGCGCCGCATCCTCACCGGAGCGCAGCGCGACGGTGAGGACGTTTCCGCCCTCCTCCGCCATGTTCGCCACCGACGGCGTGGTGTAGCGGCACACGCCACACCAGGTCGCCCAGACGTACACCAGCAATGGTCGATCCTGGCTCAGCTTCGCCAGATCCACCGATTCGCCGTCCAGCGTCTGCAGCGGGGTGCTGATGAATGTCGCGGGGAGCTCAGGCTTGCGGAACTGATCCACAATCACAACCGCGGCTGCCGCAATCAGCAGCCAGACGATGCCTTCGCGCAGCCAGCGCGCGAGGTTACTGCGCATCTTGCTTCGCCAGCTCTTCTTTCACCAGCGCCTCCAGGTCGTCGTAGGGAATTGCACCCGGCACCATGGTTTTGCCGACGAGAGTCGCCGGCGTGCCCTGCACGCCCAGCACCTGAGCAAGAATCAAATTCATCTGTAGGGTTTCACCGCTCTTCTCATCCGCTTTGATGGCCGCAGTCCCCGTCTTCCGCTGCGCGGCCAGGATAGAGTCGTCATCGTGATAGCCCTTCTTCGACATCAGCCGGTGGTGCAGATCCCAGTACTGCTGCGGCTGCTGTCGCCACGCGGTCAGGGCGATACGCGCGGAGTTGGCAGAGCTTTCGCTGCGAAACGGCAGGAGTTTCACCACCAGTTTGACGTCCGGAAATTTCTGCACGATTTTCTCCAGCTCCGGATCGAACTGCTTGCAGTACGGGCAGTTGTAATCGGTAAAGGAAACCAGCGTCAGGCGCGGTTTTTCCGCCCCCATCGCGGGGGTATCGGGGTCGTTCCAGAGCAAATTCTCCAGATCGGGTTCGCCGGCAAAACTCAGAGTCGAAAAACAGAACAGCAGAAGTGTGGCTAAAATACGCATCATTATTTTCCTTTGGCATCGGTCAGGGTCTGGAGCACATCATCGCGGTCCAGCAGCGGCGGCAAGACGCGGCCTTGCTCGAGTCCGGGGCCGTAAATTTGGTTGAAGGGGACGGCGGCACTCTGGCGCGCGCGGAGGAACTGGCCGATGGTCTCTGACGGACGGCTCCAGTCACCGCGCAGGGCTACCACGTCCGGCGCGCTGAGGGCATCTTGCACTTCGTCGCGCAGCAGGACATTGTATTTGTTGGCTTTACAGGTCACGCACCAGTCGGCGGTGACATCCACAAATACCCTTTTGTTGTCCGCCAGCGCAGCGGTGAGGGCCTCTTCGCTGAGCGGCTGCCAGGCAATGCGATCTTTCGTAAGCCCCGTATGGCCGGAGCGCAACAGCACAAGAATCATGGCGAGCGCCACGATCGCGGCCAACGTGCTCCAGAGCGCCACCCGCCAACCCCAGCGCCACAGCGTGGCGAGCAGCAGCGCGATCAAAAGGAGCGCGCTAAACGCCTGCGTCGGCAGTTGCCCGATGTGAACGGCGAGCAGGCTGGCAAGCCACAGGCCTGACACGAGCATCATCAGCCCAAGGATTATCCGCACGACGTTCATCCAGCGCCCCGGACGCGGCAGGCGCAGCGCCAGCCCCGGCCAGGCGGCGATCAGCAGCCACGGCAGGCTCATGCCAATCCCCATCACCAGGAAGATCCCCCACAGCAGCGATAAGGGGGCGACCAGCGCCACCGACACCGCTGTGCCGAGGAACGGCGCGGTACAGGGTGTCGCCAGCAACGTCGCAAAAGCCCCCTGACAGAAATGGCCCACCAGACCATTCCCGCCGCGCGTGGCGAGAAATGTTGAAAAACCGGATGAGAGGCGGATCTCAAACAGCCCCAGCAGGCTGGCGCTGAAGCCCACCATCACCAGCACCATTGCCGCGATAAACCACGGATTCTGGAACTGGATGCCCCAGCCCAGCGCCTGATTGCTGAGGCGCAGGGCGGTCATCATCAGCGCGAGCGCAAGGAACGAGGTCACAATCCCGGCGGCCGAAGCCATAAACTGCTGGCGCACGACGCGGCGATGGGTCGTTGAGGCCTGCACGATGCTGCCCAGCTTCATCGCCAGCACCGGGAGTACGCACGGCATGACGTTGAGGATCAGCCCTCCAGCCAGCGCCATCAGCAGGATCCAGCCAAGGGATAACGGGGCGGCGCTGGATTGAGTCTCCCCCACCGTCACCCGGCTCTCCTGCGCCTGGCCGCTGTCGGCTAACACCAGCGACAGGGTTTTGCCTCTGAGATCCGGTGCGGCATCGCCCCAGCCGTCGCTGACGGGCAGCGTTGCGGTCAGGGTCTGGCCGTCAACCCGGTAAACCGGTTTGCCAAAATCCGTGTCCGCGAGGGTGTCGATAAAGAGCTCGGGGTTTTGCCAGCCCGCCTCGCGGGTAGCGGTGACAGTCAGCTTTTCTGCGCCGAAACCGGCGGTGAGCCGGGAAGTCAGCCCCTCAGAAAGCGGCAGCGTGCCCAGCGCGCGGCTGAAGTCGTAGCTGAACTGCGGGTCGGCGGGCGCACTGAGATCCAGCGCGAAGGGGTAGTCCGTCAGGATGCAGACGTTGCTGCAGGTGGAGAGCGTCAGCACGCCCGCCAGTTTCTCGGGCATTGTGCCGCGCAGAGTAATGGGGAAAGAGACCTTGCCGTCGTAACCTTGAGTCGAAATCCCGGCCACCTCGAAACGCTGCGGCACCGGCCAGCGCCAGTCCATCTCCAGCGGGGTTTGCCATTTGATGGCGGGCGCAATGCCGCCTTCCCCCGGCGATCGCCAGTAGGTTTTCCAGCCTTTCTCCAGGGAGAAGTCCAGCAGCAGGCGCGTGTCGCCCTTTTGCTGAGCGTCGGCCCGCAGGCGAACGCTGGCGTGATCGTTATCCGCGGCGCGCAGCCAGCCGCTGTCGGCGGCCTGACTGACGGGCAGCCATAGCCAAAGCAGGCAGATCAGAAGCTGCCTTAAAAATGCGTGCATTTATTTTCTCCATAAATAATTGATTAACCTGAATTCGCAGGCAATCAATCATTCACGGAAGACGCAGAGTCGCAGATGCACCCGCAATCGGGGCGGAGAGATGACGCGAGGCGGCCAGCGGCGCACCGGACGATGCGGTACGGCGGCCAGAATCGCCAGCACCAGGGTGATGGCAAACAGCGCGCCCTCAAACATGATCGGCGGCGTTGCCAGCAGGGATTTGGCACTCAGCTCGCAGGGGGTGACCGGGGCATCGCCGTCGACACTTTGCTGAGTCACAGGAGAGGCGTTCATCACCAGCGCGTGCAGCCCCGCCATGCGCTGGGTCGTGCAGACAAGCACCACCAGACATGCCAGAGCAACAAGAAGAAAAGCTTTACGCTGACGCGGGATCATAGACGCCTCAATCAAATTCAGGCGCTTATCTTAGCGGCAAAAAAGGCGCGGTGCTGTAAAGAAACGTCTTCATGACGCATTTGAAGCTTACCTTTTTGTACGTACTTACTAAAAGTTAGTGGCAATGCTAATGTGCTTCCACACCAGACAAACACCGAGGACATACCCGATGATCGCAATTACCGGCGCTACCGGCCAGCTTGGCCAACACGTTATCGACAACCTGCTGAAAACCGTACCTGCCAGCCAGATCGTGGCGATTGTGCGTAACCCGGCGAAAGCCGAGGCCCTGAGCCAACAAGGTATCGTTGTGCGTCAGGCGGATTACACGGATCGGGCGGCGTTCACCGCAGCCCTGAGCGGCGTAGAAAAACTGCTGCTGATCTCCTCCAGCGAAGTCGGCCAGCGCGCGACTCAGCACCAGAACGTCATCAATGCCGCCAAAGCCGCGGGCGTGAAATTCATCGCCTACACCAGCCTGTTGCATGCGGATCAATCCCCGCTCGGCCTGCACGTTGAACACGTTCAGACTGAAAAAGCGCTGGCCGAGTCCGGCATTCCTTACGCTCTGCTGCGTAACGGCTGGTATACGGAAAACTATCTCGCCAGCGCACCACCCGCTCTGGAGCACGGCGTATTTATCGGCGCGGCGGGTGACGGTAAAATCGCCTCGGCCACGCGCGAAGATTACGCGGCGGCAGCGGCTATCGTTG
Organism: Lelliottia sp. EB106-05-01-XG201; assembly: GCF_058791735.1. NCBI lineage: Bacteria > Pseudomonadati > Pseudomonadota > Gammaproteobacteria > Enterobacterales > Enterobacteriaceae > Lelliottia > Lelliottia sp. EB106-05-01-XG201. Next base: position 561,135 of record NZ_JBYTDV010000001.1, on the reverse strand, counting down.
TCGCCGGAGAAGGCAACGCGGGCAAAGTGTACGAACTGGCAGGTGACAATGCCTGGACGCTGAGCGACCTGGCCGCCGAACTGAGTAAACAGAGCGGCATACCGGTGACCTACCAGAACCTGAGCGAAGCCGATTTCGCCGCCGCGCTGAAAGGCGTGGGCTTACCGGCCGGGCTGGCGGATATGCTGGCAGACTCCGATACGGGCGCCTCTAAGGGCGGTCTGTTCGACGACAGCCATACCCTTAGCAAGCTCATCGGTCGCCCGACCACGACGCTGGCAGAGAGCGTCAAAGGCATTCTGTAAGCGTTAAACATTGGTTAATTTTTGTGGCGTCCCCGTGGGCCATCTCTGATAATGAAAAGATAACCCACCCGGAGGCTCACCGTGCAAGGCGTACCCGAACAGTTCATCGATGAGAGAGACAGCGCGCGCTTTCGCCATCTGGCGCAGGTGCCGGGCGTCGAACTGTATCATGCGCATATCTCACGCTACGCCTTTGAACCTCACACCCACGAAGCCTTCGGGATCGGCGCGATTGAAGCCGGTGCCGAGCGCTTTCGTTATCGCGGCACCCAGTATGTCGCCCCCATCCATTCCGTTGTCACCATGAATCCTGACGAGCTGCACACCGGCGAAGCGGCGACCGACGACGGCTGGCGCTACCGGATGGTCTATCTCGACCCCGACCTGCTCGAAGAAGTGACCGGCATCCGCCACTGGTGGTTTAGCGACGTTACGCGCCATGACCCGCAGCGCTCGCAGCAGATCTGTCAGCTGATTTATGGACTCTGGCACACGGACGATCCGCTGGCGCAGAAGGGTTTGCTGCTGGATCTGATCGATACCTTCCAGCCGCTGGCGCGCCATGCGCCGGTGATTCAGGAAGGGGCGCATCGCTTTGAGCGGGCGCGCGAGTATCTGCACGATAGCTATATGCATCCGGTCACGCTGGACGAGCTGGCCCGCGTGGTCTCCCTCAGCCCGTACCATTTCCAGCGCCAGTTTAAAGCCCACTTTCACGTCACGCCGCACCAGATGCTGATGGCGATCCGCCTGTGGCGCGCCAAAGCTTTTCTTACCCTCGGCATGCCAGCCGCTGAAGTGGCTGCCGCCACAGGTCTCACCGACCAGTCGCACCTCACCCGCGCCTTTACCCATCGCTACGGCATCACACCGGTTCGCTATCAGAAGCAGGTCGTCCGGCGCTAATGCGCAATCTCATACAATATTCCCGACGTGCGTCCTCCTACACTGCACGCAGGTTTCTCTGACGTGGATGGCAAAATGATTAGCGGCGTGTTGTATGCCCTGCTGGCGGGTTTGATGTGGGGGCTGATTTTTGTCGGGCCGTTGATTGTGCCGGAATACCCGGCGGTGCTGCAGTCGATGGGGCGCTATCTGGCGCTGGGGCTGATCGCCCTGCCGCTGGCGTGGCTGGGCCGGGCGCGTCTGCGCCAGCTGACTCGCCGCGACTGGGCCACTGCCCTGGGCCTGACCATGATGGGCAATATTATCTATTACGTCTGCCTGGCGAGCGCCATTCAGCGCACCGGCGCGCCGGTTTCCACCATGATTATCGGCACGCTGCCGGTAGTGATCCCGGTGTTCGCCAATCTGCTGTACAGCCAGCGCGACGGCAAACTGGCGTGGGCAAAAATGGTACCTGCGCTGGTCTGTATCGCCATCGGGCTGACGCTGGTGAATATCGCCGAGCTGCGCCACGCGAATGTGGGCGAGTTTGACGGCTGGCGGTACGGTTCCGGGATTTTGCTGGCGTCGGTGTCGGTGGTCTGCTGGGCGTGGTATGCCCTGCGCAACGCCCGCTGGCTGCGGGAGAATCCGGATAAGCATCCGATGATGTGGGCAACCGCCCAGGCGCTGGTGACGCTGCCGGTTTCGCTGCTGGGGTATGCGGCGTCTTGCTGGTGGCTGGGAGTGCAACAGCCGGAATTTGCGCTGCCGTTTGGCCCGCGTCCGTGGCTGTTTGTCGGCCTGATGGTGGCGATTGCGGTGCTGTGCTCGTGGGTCGGTGCCCTGTGCTGGAATATCGCCAGCCAGAAACTGCCGACGGTGATCCTCGGGCCGTTGATTGTCTTCGAAACCCTGGCCGGGCTGCTTTATACCTTCCTGATGCGCCAGAGCGTGCCGCCGCTGTTAACGGGGTGCGGGATTGCGCTGCTGGTGGTGGGGGTGGTGATCGCGGTCAGAGCGAAACCGGAAAAACCGACAGTGGTTCCGGTGGCCGAAATGTAAAAAAAAGCCCGGTGGCGCTGCGCTTACCGGGCCTACGATTTGGATTTGGTTTTGGTAGGCCGGATAAGCGCAAGCGCCATCCGGCGTCTGTCAGAAGGTTTCCCAGTGAGCTTCGTTCACCGTCGCCACAGGCCTGGCTTTCGGCGAATGGGTTTTCACCGGTGCCGCTTTCACCGCCTGACCGCGGGTGATTTTAAACACCGCCACAGCTTCGTTCAGACGCGCGGCCTGATCTTCCAGCGCTGCCGCTGCGGCTGCCGATTCTTCCACCAGCGAGGCGTTCTGCTGGGTCACGCGATCCATCTCCGCCACCGCCTGACCCACCTGGTCAATACCGCGGCTCTGCTCATCGGACGCCGAGGCGATTTCGCCCATGATGTCGGTCACGCGGGTTACGGCATTCACGATCTCCGCCATGGTCTCCCCGGCCTGATTCACCAGCGCCGAACCGGCGTTGACGCGATCGCCCGAATCATCAATCAGCCCTTTGATCTCTTTCGCCGCCTGAGCGCTGCGTTGCGCCAGAGTACGAACTTCACCTGCCACCACCGCAAAACCACGGCCCTGCTCGCCTGCGCGCGCGGCTTCTACCGCCGCGTTCAGCGCCAGAATGTTGGTCTGGAAGGCAATGCCGTCAATGACGTTGGTGATCTGGGCAATTTTGCTGGAGCTGGTGGCGATCTCATCCATCGTGCGCACCACGCCTTCCACCACGCTGCCGCCTTTTTTGGCGGTAGTCGAAGCGTCCAGCGCCAGGCGAGAAGCCTGACGGGCGTTGTCGGCGTTTTGCTTCACGGTGGCGGTCAGCTGTTCCATGCTCGCGGCGGTCTCTTCCAGCGATGCGGCCTGCTGCTCGGTACGGGAGGAGAGATCGTTGCTGCCGGCAGAAATTTCGCCCGCGCCGGTATAGATGGTGTCAGCCCCTTCGCGCACCACGCCAACGGTGTTCGCCAGCGCGGTTTGCATCTCCTGCACGTTACGCGCCAGTACCGCCATTTCATTTTTGCCCTGGGCGTCGATCGGCTGCGTCAGATCGCCCGCCGCAATCGCGCGGATATGGCTGATGACGTCATGCAGCGGAAGCAACAGCACGCGGCGCATCGCAATCCAGCTGGTGACAATCACCGCCACGACCACCAGCATAATGGCGGAGAGGATCCACAGGATGCGGGTGTAGTCGCTTTCGTTGTCCTGAATGCCTTTGTTGGTCAGTTTGGCCTGCGCTTCGCGCCACTCGCGATACACTTTTTGCATCGAGGTCTGCTTCTGCTCAGCGTTTTGCTTGAACATATCTTCCAGATTGCCCTGCGCCAGCAAGGTGTTCATCTGCGTCAGGGTCGCGGAGTAGAGGCGATATTGCTCTTCCAGCTGGCTGGAGAGCTTTTCGTCCATCCCCGGCGTTTCCGGCAGGGCGTAGTATTTGTCGTAATGGCTCTGCGCGTCGGCCAGCAGGTTTTTCGCGGTGCCGACCAGCTCGTTTAGCTGTCCGCCGTTGATCTGGCTGGCGACGCTGCTCTGTAAGCGGAGCATCCCGCGGTTAAGGGTCACACGCGCCTGGTTGAGGCTGATCCAGGCGTCGGTAAATTCCGCCACGTTCTGGCTGGAGAGCTGAGAAACGGTGAAATTGTCTTTGTCGTTATTCAGGGCATTGATGAATACCCCGGCGGAGATCAGCTGGACGGCGCCCAGCCCGAGCAACACCGAGATCAAGAGGGTGATGACTTTTATACGTTTAAACATGCGATGCCTTTAGTTATATGCAGGATTTTGTCTGACCTGTATCTATCGGCAGGGGCGCGGGGTTGTTTAACGTGATGTCGGGCGCGAGAAGCCCGATCCCGGAATTTTTTAAATCCATTCAGCAAGTTAATACTTCAAAATAATTGTGACGTATCTCTCATTATTGCCGCTGCCACCAAAGAGTTATAGCCCTGCTTTAAAGATGCATTTAATATGCATCTTATATTCTTGATGATGAGGAAACTGCTATGGCCTTTCGCGACCAACCTTTAGGCGAGCTGGCGCTCTCCATTCCCCGCGCATCTGCGCTGTTTCGCCAATACGATATGGATTACTGCTGCGGCGGGAAACAAACGCTGGCGCGTGCGGCTCTGCGAAAAGAGCTGGATATTGACGTAATTGAAGCCGAGCTGGCGCGACTCGCTGAGCAGCCCATCGAGAAAGACTGGCGCAGCGCGGCGCTGGCGGAGATCATTGACCACATCATCGTGCGTTACCACGATCGCCACCGCGAACAGCTGCCGGAATTGATTTTGCAGGCGACCAAAGTTGAGCGCGTGCATGCCGATAAAGCCTCGGTCCCGCGCGGGCTGGCGAAATACCTGACCATGCTGCACGAAGAGCTCTCCAGCCATATGATGAAAGAGGAGCAGATCCTGTTCCCGATGATCAAACAGGGGATGGGCAGCCAGGCGATGGGGCCGATCAGCGTGATGGAGAGTGAGCATGACGACGCGGGTGAACTGCTGGAAGTGATCAAGCACACTACCAATAACGTGACGCCACCGGCGGATGCCTGCACGACATGGAAAGCGATGTACAACGGCATCAACGTATTGATTGACGATCTGATGGAACACATCAGTCTGGAAAATAACGTCCTGTTCCCGCGCGCATTAGCCGGGGAATAAAAAAAAGCCCGGTGGCGGCTTCGCCTTACCGGGCCTACATTTCGTGCATTTGTCGCCTTCGCAGGCCGGATAACCGAATCGCCATACGGCAACAGAATTTCGTGTATTTGTCGCCTTCGTAGGCCGGATAAGCGAAGCGCCATCCGGCATCAGAATTTCGTGCATTTGTCGCCTTTGTAGGCCGGATAAGCGCTAGCGCCATCCGGCAACAGACTTAACGCACGCCTGCCATACGTTTCTTACCGATAAACAGCCAGCCTAACCCCAGCGCGATAAACCACAGCGGCGTCACAATCAGCGCCTGACGGGTATCATCTTCCAGCGTCAGCAGAACCAGCACGAACACAAAGAACGCCATGCAAACCCAGCACATCAGCTTACCGAGCGGCATTTTGTAGATCGATTTTTCATGCAGCTGTGGACGCTGTTTGCGGTACACCAGGTACGAGCAGAGGATAATCGTCCAGACAAACATGAACAGGATCGCCGACACCGTGGTGATCATGGTGAACGCGCCAATCACGCTTGGGTTCACGTACAGCATCACCACACCGCCCAGAAGGCAGATGCAGGAGAAGGTCAGCCCTTTCGCCGGTACGGCGCGCTTGGAGAGCTTCGCGAATGCGCTCGGCGCCACGCCTTCCTGCGCCAGACCGAACAACATACGGCTGGTCGAGAACACGCCACTGTTGGCAGACGAGGCCGCCGAGGTCAGCACCACGAAGTTAATCAGGCTCGCTGCCGCTGGCAGCCCCACCAGTACGAACAGTTCGACGAACGGGCTCTTGGTTGGGACAACCGAGCTCCACGGCGTCACGGACATAATCACGATCAGCGCGAAAACGTAGAACATGATGATACGAATTGGAATCGAGTTAATCGCGCGCGGCAGGGATTTCTCCGGATCTTTAGTTTCCGCCGCGGTGGTGCCCACCAGCTCGATGCCCACGAATGCGAAGACCGCAATCTGGAAGCCCGCGAAGAAGCCGCTCAGCCCTTTCGGGAACCAGCCGCCGTCATTCCACAGGTGCGTAAAGGAAGCCTGCACGCCGGTCGGTGACTGGAAGTGCGTCAGCACCATCACCAGGCCCACGACAATCAGCCCGACGATAGCGACGATTTTAATCATCGCGAACCAGAACTCCATCTCACCGAACATTTTCACGGTGGCGAGGTTGAGGCTCAGCAGCAGGACAATCACCGCAAGGGACGCCACCCAGTCGGAAAGGCCGGGGAACCAGAACTGCGCGTAGGCGGTGATGGCGACGACGTCAGCCATACCGGTGACGACCCAGCAGAACCAGTAGGTCCAGCCGGTAAAGTATCCCGCCCACGGGCCGAGCAGGTCGGAGGCGAAGTCGCTGAAGGATTTGTATTCGAGATTCGAGAGCAGCAATTCACCCATTGCCCGCATCACGAAGAACAGCATAAAACCGATGATCATATAGACGAAGATGATCGACGGCCCGGCAAGGCTGATGGTTTTGCCCGACCCCATGAACAGCCCCGTGCCGATGGCACCGCCGATGGCGATAAGCTGAATATGACGGTTTGTGAGATTGCGCCGTAGCGACTGTTCAGACGATGCCTCTTCGTCGGCAACGACTTTTACCTGATCTACCATGTGATTTTTTCCTGTTTGTGCCTGTCTGTGTTGTTAAGGCTCTTCTGGCCTTTAAATACGTCAATACATGACGGTCCCCGTAAAAGGACTCATCGATAGTAGGTAAGAATCGGCGGGATGAATACTATGAAATAGATATTATGTTAATAATATGTTTAAAGTGAGTGTCATATCACTCATACAACGCGAAACAGCTCACAAAAATACACGCAACTCGGCTGTTTGCAAGATTAAATATTGATATCGGCGTAACTATAGGTTTTCTCACTACTTCCTCTCCCGCAGCGGGAGAGGAAATGCGTATGCCGATTACAGGATTTCCAGCAGCTCGACTTCAAACACCAGGGTGCTGAATGGCGGGATGGACGCGCCAGCGCCACGCTCGCCGTAAGCCAGGTTCTGCGGGATAGTCAGTTCCCATTTGGAACCGACCGGCATCAGGGTCAGCGCTTCGATCCAGCCTGGGATCACGCCGTTGACCGGGAATTCAGCCGGTTCGCCGCGCGCCACGGAGCTGTCGAACACGGTGCCGTCGATCAGTTTGCCGGTGTAGTGCACGCGCACGTGGTTAGTGCGAGCCGGGATTGCGCCTTCGCCCTGAGTGATCACGCGGAACTGCAGGCCGGATTCGGTGCTGTTCACGCCCTCTTTCTCACGGTTTTCTTCCAGGTATTTCACGCCTTCAGCGGCCATTTCTTCGAAACGCTCGCGACGAACGGCATCTGCACGCTCGTGAACTTCACGCAGTGCGCGGTGCACAACGTCTACCGGTACAGCCGGGTGTTTGCCTTCCAGCGCGTCAGCGATACCCGCCACCAGTGCTTCAGGTAACAGTCCTTCCAGGCCGGATTCGCTCAGCTGCTGTCCTACCTGCAAACCGATACCGTAGCTTGCCTGCGCTTCGATAGTGTCAAAAGTCGGGGTGGTCATGGGTTTTCCTTCCATCACATTTAAAGTAGCGGGCAGCATATCAGCCACGCCCTTATGGGTAAAACTTTGTCTTAAGTTAAGATGACAAACTGCGGCGAAACAGAAACAATAGGGGCGACCAGGTGTTTTCCTAAACATGAGTCACACGAGTCGGGTTTACTACGCCATTCAGGCAGTTAGCAGACTATACTTCTCAGGACAGGATTATAATGATGCGGAGCAGGAGGAGAGCCATGCCCGGGCGATTTGAACTGAAACCTACCCTGGAGAAAATCTGGCATGCGCCGGACAATTTTCGCATCATGGATCCGCTGCCACCGCTGCACCGCCGGGGCATTATTATTGCCGCGCTGGTGGTGGTGATCGGATTCCTGCTTCCTTCTGGCGATGACAGCAGCGATGCGCAGCCCGTGAGCCGCAACGCGCAGCTGGACATTCAGTCGCAGTCCCGGCCGCAGCCGGATCAACAGCCGATGCAGACGCAGCTGGTCACGCCGTCAAACGATCCTGATCAAGTCGCGCCGGTCTCCCCGGAACCGGTTCAGGAAGAGCAGCCGCAGGAACAGGCCGCCGCGCCCGTTCGGTCGCAGGCGCAACAGCCGCCAGGGATTGATCAGCAGTGGCGCGCTTACCGCGTCGAACCGGGTAAAACCATGGCGCAGCTGTTCCGCGACCATAATCTGCCGCCGACCGATGTCTATGCGATGGCGCAGGTAGAAGGCGAAGGAAAACCCCTCAGTAACTTGCAGAATGGCCAGATGGTGCAGATTCGCCAGAACGCCAGCGGCGTCGTGACGGGCCTGACGATTGATACCGGAAACGGGCAGCAGGTGCTGTTTATGCGTGAGCAAAACGGCAACTTTATGCGCGTGAAATAATCGAGATGCCCGGTCGCGCTGACCGGGTGTTCACATCAGACGGTTTTTTTCGCCTTATTCACCCACCAGATCCCCGAGCAGACCAGCACCAGCGCGATAGCGTATTTGATGTCCAGAATGTTTTCCCCAAGGAAAATGGCCGACAGCACGGTACCGGCAACGGGAATAACAAAGTTGAACGGCGCGATCATGCTGACGCGGTTCACTTTGAGCAGCATACTCCAGAGGGCAAAGGCCACGGACGACAGCAGCGTCAGGTAGCCGAGCACCGCCACCGCCGCCTTGCTGTGCACTTCCAGCGTTCCGCCCGTCAAGTAGCCCCCCACCACCATCGCCAGCCCGCCAATAGCAAGTTGCCAGCCGGTCATCACCGTCGGGTCGACGGTTTGCGAAATCCGTTTTCCGTACAGCGTAGCGGCAGAGAGGATAAACGCCGCCAGCACCACAAAACCGTCGCCCTTCCAGACAAAGTGGAAATCCATCAATCCGCTGTTGAAGTTCACCAGCATCACGCCCGCAAAGCCGAGAATACAGCCGATGGTTTTGTTATAGCTGAGCTTGTCGTTCTGATAGATAAAGTGCGCCAGCAGCACGCTGAAGAAGGTCCCGGTCGCATTCATGATCGAGCCTTTCACGCCTGTGGTGTACGCGAGACCCACATAGAAGAAAACGTACTGGATTGACGTCTGGGTCAGGCCCAGCAGCGTCAGCTGTCCAAACTGCCGTGGCGTGAGCCGGGCAATCGGCTTGCGCTGCGCGAGGGCAAACATCAGCAATATCAGACCGGCGAAGAGAAAACGGTAGCCAGCGAAGACCACTTTCGACGGAATATCGTCGGTGGCAATCTGGAAAAGTTCGTAGCCGCTTTTGATCGCCGGATAAGAGCTTCCCCACAGCAGGCAGCAGAGCGTGGCGCTGGCGTAGGCGATTTTCTTACGGGCAAACAGGGATACGGGTTGAGGGGCGTCCATAGCAAATCTCAGAGATAAAATGGCGTTTCATTTATTATCAGGGAATGCGACGGGAATAGCTACCATACAAGGTGAGGCGTGTGATTTTGGTGGGGCTTAAAAAACAAAACGCCGGCACAAGGCCGGCGCTTCAAACGCTAACAGAGTAAAAAATTACTCAGCTACAACGTTAACAACCAGTTTAGCGAACACTTCGCTGTGAACCTGGAAGTCCACTTCGTGCTCACCAGTGGTACGCAGAACGCCGTTCGGCATGCGAACTTCGCTCTTAGCCACTTCAACGCCAGCTGCAGTTACAGCGTCAGCGATGTCGCGAGTACCGATAGAACCGAACAGTTTACCTTCGTCGCCAGATTTAGACGCGATGGTAACGGTGCCCAGTGCATTGATTGCTTCAGCACGAGCATTAGCAGCCGCCAGAACGTCAGCCAGTTTGGCTTCCAGTTCAGCACGACGTGCTTCGAAAAACTCTACGTTTTTCTTAGTAGCTGGAACAGCTTTACCCTGTGGAACCAGGAAGTTACGTGCGTAACCCGCTTTAACGTTAACCTGATCACCCAGGCTGCCCAGGTTTGCTACTTTATCAAGCAGAATAACTTGCATTACCTTATCCTCTTAAAGTCGTATTAATGGACCGTGCCCGATTACTGATGACGATCAGTGTACGGCAGCAGGGACAGGTAGCGAGCGCGTTTGATAGCGCGAGCCAGCTGACGCTGATATTTTGCACGAGTACCGGTGATACGGCTTGGGACAATCTTACCGCTTTCGGTGATGTAGTTTTTCAGCGTTGCGATATCTTTATAGTCGATCTCTTGAACGCCTTCCGCGGTGAAACGGCAGAACTTGCGACGACGGAAATAACGTGCCATATGGCTAGTCTCCAGAATCTATCAAATCAATCTGCTCGGCATGCAGAACCATTTTGCTCAGGCCGTTCTTTGCCTTGTGGCAAGAGATGAACCCCTGAACGGTGACTGCACAGCCGACCGTTATACTGTGAGTAATGGCCTGGTTTTCGTGTCCGCTAATAATAACGGGCATTTGGCACCACGCCTGCCGGTGAAACCCGGCTTCCTCCTGCACAGAACGATGCTCAAGCACGAACTGGCAATGAGGAATTCCTGATGGGCTGACCTTACGAAGGGGGGTCCTGCACACGGTACCGGACAACACCAGACGGTTGGTCATCAGAAATTACTCTTCAGAATCCCCAGCATCAGAATCATCTGCGGTTTCGTTTGCGAAATCATCGCGACGCTCACGGCGCTCGTCTTTCGCTTTAACCATCGGAGATGCTTCGGTAACTGCGTTCTTAGTACGCATTACCATGCTGCGGATAACGGCGTCGTTGAAGCGGAAGTTAGTTTCCAGCTCATCGATCGCTTCCTGCGGAGCTTCAACGTTCAGCAGAACGTAGTGAGCTTTGTGCAGTTTGTTGATCGGGTAAGCCAGCTGACGGCGGCCCCAGTCTTCCAGACGGTGGATCGTACCTTCTGCTGCAGTGATTGCACCAGTGTAACGTTCGATCATACCCGGAACCTGTTCGCTCTGGTCAGGATGGACCATAAAAACGATTTCGTAATGACGCATCGAATTGCTCCTTACGGATTATTCAGCCTCCTGTCTGGGTCAGCCGCGGCCCATGGAGGCAAGGAACGTGTTAAAGGGCGGCCGAAAAATTGACGCGTCATTCTAATTGCGAACCCCCAAAAACTCAAGCTGATTGCACAAATAATTCGCACAAACCGTGAAGCGGGTCTAAGTAGATGATTTAAAATTAGACACATCGAAAAGCGCGACTTTTTTGAACAACAGCATCAGAAATGGTCGCCATTCGCCACACTATTAGCGATTACACTTTAATCAGACCCTATCCCCGGTGAAAAGGAGAGGAAAAACCGTCACACAGCACGCAGTCGTGGAGCGCATATCATGAAAAAAATCGTAATAGCCATTCTGGCTGCGCTTTTGCTCAGTGCAAACGCGATGGCAGCCATCAAGATCGACGGTCGACAGGCCAGAAATATGGATGATGTGCAGAGCTTAGGTGTTATTTACATAAACCATAATTTCGCCACCGAAAGTGAAGCAGATCAGGCGCTGAATGAAGAGACCGATGCACAGGGCGCACAGTATTACCACGTAATATTGACCCGCGAGCCCGGTAGCAACGGCAATATGCATGCCAGCGCAGATATCTATCGATAAGACTTTGACGCTAGCACCAGGAAAGCCAACAACGAGAATATAGCCATAGTTTGACTTGCCCCCTGCCCGGGGGCTTTTTTTTATTTCTGCCCGTAGTAGGCGTTCGGACCGTGTTTGCGCTGGTAATGTTTGTTCATCAGATAGCTGTCGATGGGCTGAAGCTGCGGGTTGATCCCGCGCGCAATCCACGCCATTTTCGCCACCTCTTCCATCACCACCGCATTGTGCACCGCGTCGTGCGCACTTTTGCCCCACGCGAACGGACCGTGCTGCCAGACGACAATCCCCGGCGTATGCAGCGGTTCACGCTCACCGATCGTCTCGATAATCACTTTCCCGGTGTTGAGCTCATATTCGCCCTGCACTTCCTCTTCGGTTAACACCCGGGTACAGGGGATGTCACCAAAGAAATAGTCCGCGTGCGTGGTGCCCAGCGCCGGAATCGCCAGCCCGGCCTGCGCCCAGGCCGTTGCATGGGTCGAGTGGGTATGCACCACGCCGCCGAGGGACGGAAAGCGGCGATAGAGCGCCAGATGGGTAGCGGTATCCGAAGAGGGATTCCATTTCCCGTCGATGACGTTGCCGTCGAGATCCACCACCACCATATCCTCTGGCCGCATGACGTCGTACGCCACGCCGCTGGGTTTGATTGCCACCCTCCCGCGTTCACGATCGATCGCGCTCACGTTGCCCCAGGTAAAGGTCACCAGACCGTAGCGCGGCAGATCCATATTGGCGTCAAACACCTGCTGTTTAAGCTGCTGCATGAGAAGCCTCCAGCAGTCCCGCCCGTGCCATCCGCTCGCGAACCCAGTCGCGGGCTTTCGCCACTTCGGCAATCGGGTCGTCTGACGTTTCACTCCACATCTCAATCAGATACGGTCCGCAGTAGCCGCTCTGTTTGAGCGTCCGGAAGCACTGTTCGAAATCCACCACTCCGGTGCCGAAGGGGACGTTTTTGAAAACGCCTGGACGCGTGTCTTTGACGTGAACCGCCACGATATGCCCGCGCCCGGCCTGCAGTTCCATCTGCACGTCGTTGTCCCATGCGGAAAGATTGCCGATGTCAGGGTAGATCTGGAACCACGGATTATTGAGATAATGCGCGTAGCCCAGCGCCTTGCTGATGGAGTTCATCAGCGGGTAATCCATGATCTCCATCGCCAGCGTCACCTGCGCACGGCTGGCCATCTCGACGCTCTCCTTCAGCCCCTCACGAAAACGACGGCGCGTTTCGTCATTGGCTTCCTGATAGTAAACGTCATAGCCCGCCAGCTGGATCACGCGAATACCGACATCCTGCGCGAAGGTGATGGCTTTGCGCATGATCTCCAGGCCCTGGTTGCGAACCTCGTCGTCCTCGCTGCCGAGGGGAAAACGACGATGCGCACTCAGACACATCGACGGCACCCTCACGCCGGTTTCCGCTACCGCATTGACCAACGCCAGACGTTGTTCACGGCTCCAGTCGAGACGAGAAAGGCGTAAATCCGTCTCGTCCACGGACATTTCAACAAAATCGAATCCCAGCTTTTGCGCCAGCAGCAGGCGCTCAAGCCAGCACTCCCCCGCAGGGAGCGCCTTTTCATAGATACCCAGCGGGACCTGTTTCGATAACATACCCGCTCCTTAGCCCCACAGCTGGGCGATGGAACGTTTGAACTGACGCGCAGCTTCGACCGGAGAAGCGGCATCACGAATGCTGCGCCCGGCGATGAAAACATGAATCGGAATGCCTTTAAACAGCGGTAAATCTTCCAGCGCCAGGCCGCCCGTCACGGTGACTTTAAAGCCCATATCCGAAAGACGCTTAATCGCGCTGATATCGGCATCACCCCAGGCCACACCCGCCGCCTGCGCGTCACGGCTGCGGTGATAAACCACCTGCTGAATGCCCGCGTCATGCCACTCCTGCGCCTGTTCCCAGGTCCAGTAGCCGGTCAGTTCAATCTGCACGTCGCCGTTGAACTCTTTCGCCACTTCCAGCGCGCCTTTGGTGGTGTTGATATCCGCACAGCAGATCACCGTCACCCAGTCGGCGTTGGCTTCAAAGCACATCCGCGAAAGGATTTTTCCGGCATCGGCAATTTTGGCATCTGCCAGCACGATTTTGTGCGGGTACAGGGCTTTTAGATCGCGTACGGCGCGAACGCCCTCTCCGACGCAAAGAATGGTGCCGACTTCGATGATGTCCACTTCTTCCGCAATCAGGCGCGTGGTTTCATACGCATGGGCCATCGTTTGGTTATCCAGCGCGACCTGCAACATCGGTAATGACATATTCAATTCCCTCTTAAACTGCCGCCGCATTGGCGTGATCGATTAAATCCAGCACGTCCTGCTCGGTACGGCAGGCGCGTAAACGGTCGAAATTGGCTTCATCATCAAACAGATTCACGATCTGCATGATGCCCACTTCCTGATGGGTGGTGGCATCGACTGCCGCCATGGTGATCAGGATATCGACTGGGTCGTTGTCTTCATGGTTAAAGACCAGCGGTGTTTTCAGCGTGACCAGCGCGAAGCCGGTTTTTTTGACGCCCTCTTCCGGGCGGCCGTGCGGCATCGCAAGGCCTGGGGCAATGACGAAATACGGTCCGTGCTGCGCCACGCCATCGAGAATGGCCTGGTAATAGCGCGGCTCAACCACATCTGCCTTAACCAGTAAATCGACGCCCAGTTTGACGGCCTCCTGCCAGGTGCCGGCCTCGGCCTGAAGCTGGATGGAACGGTTCTCCGCCAGCGAATCACGTAATTTCATCTCGCGTCCTTATTTGATGTCACCGGGGAAGTGCTCTTTGATGACGTCCATCAGCTTCGGACCGAAATCCGCGGCGGAGAGCATATTGCGCACGCCCACCACGTATTTATTGCCCGTCACGGTGATTTCGCCGGCGATATGCGTGGAGGCAATGATGATATCCGCCCCGCTCAGCTCGCTTTTGTACTCACCCACGGCGCAGCTATTCACCGAATGATCAACGCCCTGCCCGGTGAGAAACTGGTCCACTTTCATTTTCATGATCATGGAGCTGCCCTGCCCGTTACCACACACTGCCAGAATACGTACGGTCATAATCAAAACTCCTTGTTAGGCAGAGTGCTCTGCCAGCTGTTTCTCAGCGTCTTCTTCAGCGCGTAATGTGCGCCCTGCGAAGACCATATAAACCAGTGCAATCAGGATAATGACGGCCATAAAGACGATGCCGACAGAGGCGAAGCCCTGCATCATCGGCGGTGCCAGAATCGACCAGTCCGCCATGCCCATCCAGGCGCTCATGCCGGTCAGCTTGACTGCCCACACGCAGCCAAAGATTTCGATCATCCCCAACACCAGGCAAATCTTGAGCGCCGCGCGCCAGCCGCCGAAGTGGTTAGCGAACACGCCGATAGTGGCGTTGGAGAAGAACATCGGAATAAAGCCTGGAATGATCAGAATGGAGGAGCCACAGCCGACCAGAATACCAACCGCAATCAGCTGGCCGATGGTGCCCCACATAAAGCCCCACACGACGGCGTTCGGCGCAAAGCTATAGATGGCCGCACAGTCAATCGCCAGAACGGCGCCAGGAATCAGTCGCTGAGAGATGCCGTTGAAGGCCTCGGAAAGCTCAGCCACAAACATACGCACGCCCTGGGTGATGATGAAAATCGCCACCGCGAACTGGAAGCCGGTCTGCAGAATGTAGATCGTCCAGTGAGTTTTCCCGGCCATCGCCTGCACCACGTCAATGCCGAAGGAGAGCAGAATCGCGCCGAAGAAAATGGTCATCACAATCGCCGTGGAGACGATATTGTCGTGGAAAATGTTCAGCCAGCCGGGGAGCTTAAGGTCTTCCACGCTCTCCTCTTTTTTGCCGAGGAAAGGCGCGACTTTATAGGCAATCCATGAGGCGAACTGCTGCTGGTGACCGATGGAAAACCCGCAGCCGTCGGTCACTTCCTGCGTCGGTTTGTACATCATGTTGGAGGTGATGCCCCAGTAGAGCGACACCAGCACTGCCGTGCAGATGATGGTGGTCCACATCGGGTAGCCGAAGATAAAGAAGAAGACCGCGATCAGCCCCGCCTGCTGGAACATGATGTGCCCGGTCAACATGATGGTACGAATACCGGTGATGCGACGCAGCAGAACGTAGGTAATGTTCAGGGCCAGCGCCAGCAGGACCGCGTATCCCACCCAGCTATAGGCTTCGCCCATGCGATCAATGGTCGCCATCATGGAGGCGTAGGTGTCGGAGATAGCGCCGTTAATGCCGTAAACTTCCGACATTTTGGCGACAACAGGCTTAAACGTGCTGGTTAAAATACCGGAACCTGCCTGCAGCAGCATAAAACCGATAATGGTTTTGATGGTGCCCTTAACAATCACGCTCGCGCTTTTGCGTAACAGGATATAGCCGAGACACGTCACAATACCCAGCAACAGCGGCGCATTGGTCATTACCTGATTGAAGAAGACGGTAAAGACGCTGTAGAGGATTTCCATAACACACTCCAGAAAGTGAGGGTACGAAGGACAAACTGCGTAAGAGAAGTGCCCTCACTCTAGTAATCACAAATAATCACCACAAGATTGCATTTGATTATTTGTGACGAGCCACGCAAATTATTTCCCTCCGCTTCATAATGATTTTCATTTCACACTTACCAGCCTTAATTTATTCTTTTAATTTAAGTAATTAACAATGATTTCAAACGAAAAAATGGATTTCCCCCGTCTGTTAGTACGACTTGTTACATCACTTAATTTGCAAAATCGTCGTTGCAATGCTGATTTAATGGTGACAACATAAATCACAACACGTCATTTTGTGATTAATTATGATTAATGAGGGAGTCAAACGATGAGTAAAGTGAAATCCATCACCCGTGAATCATGGATCCTGAGCACCTTCCCGGAATGGGGCAGCTGGCTGAATGAAGAGATCGAGCAAGAGCAGGTCGCACCGGGTACTTTTGCGATGTGGTGGCTGGGCTGCACCGGGATTTGGCTGAAATCAGAAGGTAGCGCCAACATCTGCGTCGATTTCTGGTGCGGTACCGGCAAGCAGAGCCACGGCAATCCGCTGATGAAAGACGGCCACCAGATGCAGCGCATGGCAGGCGTGAAAAAACTCCAGCCGAACCTGCGTACCACGCCGTTTGTGCTGGATCCGTTCGCCATTCGTCAGATCGATGCGGTGCTCTCGACTCACGATCATAACGATCATATCGACGTCAACGTGGCCGCCGCCGTCATGCAAAACTGCGCCGACGATGTGCCGTTCATCGGGCCGCAAACCTGTGTGGATCTGTGGATTGGCTGGGGCGTGCCGAAAGAGCGCTGCATTGTGATGAAGCCGGGCGACGTAGTGAAAATCAAAGACGTGGAGATCCATGCTCTTGATGCGTTTGACCGCACCGCGTTGATCACCCTCCCTGCCGACCAGAAGGCGGCGGGCGTTCTGCCGGATGGTATGGACCAGCGCGCGGTTAACTACCTGTTCAAAACGCCGGGCGGTTCGCTCTATCACAGCGGCGATTCTCACTACTCCAACTACTATGCGAAACACGGGAACGAGCATCAGATCGATGTGGCGCTGGGCTCCTATGGCGAAAACCCGCGCGGTATCACCGACAAAATGACCAGCGCCGATATGCTGCGCATGGCGGAAGCGCTCAACACCAAAGTGGTGATCCCGTTCCACCACGATATCTGGTCAAACTTCCAGGCCGATCCGCAGGAGATCCGCGTTCTGTGGGAGATGAAAAAAGACCGCCTGAAATATGGCTTCAAGCCGTTTATCTGGCAGGTGGGCGGCAAATTTACCTGGCCGCTGGATAAAGATAATTTCGAATATCACTACCCGCGCGGCTTCGATGATTGCTTCACCATTGAACCCGATCTGCCATTTAAATCGTTCCTGTAATCACGGAGCGGCGATCGCCAGGCCAGTGCGCCTGGCGATTCTCTTTTTGCTTAGTATTTTCAGGCTATTTCAAATATCATCTTTTAAAATCAATTTTTTTCGGAATAGCTCATGACGGAAGCGCAACGGCATCAAATCTTACTGGAACTCCTGGCACAAAAAGGTTTTGTCACCGTCGAACAAGTGATTGATCGTCTTGAAATATCCCCCGCCACAGCGCGTCGCGATATCAATAAGCTCGATGAGAGCGGTAAGCTCAAGAAAGTGCGCAATGGCGCAGAGGCCATCAGCCAGCAGCGCCCACGCTGGACGCCAATGAATATTCATCAGGCGCAGAATCACGATGAGAAAGTGCGTATTGCCCGCGCCGCATCGCAGCTGGTGAATCCCGGTGAAAGCGTGGTGATCAACTGCGGCTCGACGGCCTTTCTGCTGGGACGTGAGATGTGCGGGAAACCGGTGCAAATCATCACTAACTATCTGCCGCTGGCGAACTATCTGATCGACCAGGAGCACGAAAGCGTGGTGATCATGGGCGGCCAGTACAACAAGAGCCAGTCCATCACCCTCAGCCCACAGGACAGCGAAAACAGCCTGTACGCCGGGCACTGGATGTTTACCAGCGGCAAAGGGCTCACTGCGGACGGCCTGTACAAAACCGATATGCTCACGGCGATGGCGGAGCAGAATATGCTCAACGTCGTCGGGAAACTGGTGGTGCTGGTCGACAGCAGCAAAGTGGGCGAGCGCGCCGGAATGCTGTTCAGCCGCGCCGAGCAGATCGACATGGTGATCACCGGTAAAAGTGCCAATCCGCAGATCCTGCAAAAACTTGAGGATCTGGGCGTCAAAATCCTGCGCGTTTAGAGGTGCTGGCGGAAAAACGCAGTGGTGGCATCCAGCGCCGTGGGCGTGATGCGGTGCCGCACGCCCGCTTCCCACAGGCAGGTGAGACGGCTATCTAACCCCTCACGCACCAGCGCCTGCTGTAAACGGAACGTCTCGGCGGCAGGCACGATATCATCGGCCTCGCCGTGCCAGAGCAGCAGCGGGCGGTCCGCCAGATGCGGCAGCGCGTGAGTCACGTCCCAGCCAGCGAGCGAAGCCTGGACGGCGTCGTTATCCCGCGCCTGCGGCGGAAACAGCGTTTGGGAAAGCGTCGAAAAATAGCCCGAGCCCATTAAGCTCGCCACGCACTTCACTTCCGGGTGGCGTGCCATTATCCCCAGCGCGCTCATGCCCCCCATCGACGCGCCGGCTACGGCCAGACGTTCATCGTCCACCAGCCCCGCCTGATAGAGCGCATCGCGTAGCGCGGAAAACTCGCCCAGGCTGCCCTGTAAGATTTGCCAGAACTGGCCCAATCGCGCCTGTTCATCACCCGAAAAGCGCGAGCCGTGATCGGGCGCATCAGGCATCACCACGCGAAATCCCGCCTGTGCCAGGGCGACGGCAAAGTAGCTGTAAACCAGTTTTGATGAGGTAAAACCATGATAAAAAATAACAACGGGCAACGGTTGCTCACGCATTCCGGCCGGGAATGCGTGTAAAATCTCGTGGTCACCAAGCCGCTGCGTTTTAAGTTCAATCATGGTCGATCCTCTTTCTAATGGGTGATTCATAATGTTGAGAACTGGATTACGCTTTCACGCTATTTTCATTCGAAAATGACGTCACAGATAACAGTTTGGGAACATTCCCCCAAAAGGAAATTCGCAGACATCTACACTATGGCTATCAGGAAACGAGATATGGTTATGCGCAGGTTCGCTGCTTTATTGCTGGTGCTGCTGGTCACAGGCTGTAGCGTGCTGGAAGGAACACCTCAGCCCGCTCCGCCGGCCACCAGCCATCCTCAGGAAATTCGTCGTAATCAGACCGAAGGATTACAGCGAATGGGTACGGTCAGCACGTTAGTTCGTGGCTCACCGGCGGATGCCGAGGATGACATCAGAGCGAAAGCTGTCGCCGCAAAAGCAGATTACTACGTCATCATTATGGTGGATGAAACCATCATTACCGGACAGTGGTATTCGCAAGCCATTCTGTATCGCAAATAACTAACTGTCAGCATTTAAACGACATTTACACTGCTTTGCGTCCATAGACGTTTTCCTGTCCACAATAAACTCCATGCCTGTGACAATGGAAGTGAGTTTATTTGCGAAGGATTGCCCGGCGGATACCGGAGACATGTGAAATGGAGCTGACAATGAAACGATCTCTTGCTTTGACCTCACTGCTGCTCTCAGCTGGGCTGATGAGCACCACCGCGCAGTCGGCAGAGTTTGCCAGTGCTGATTGCGTCACAGGCTTAAATGAAATTGGCCTGATCTCCGTGAATAATATTTCAGGGAGCCCGCAGGACGTTGAACGTGTGATTGCCTTTAAAGCGGATGAGCAGGGCGCGTCCTGGTATCGCATTATCCAGATGCAGGAAGACAGACAGGTCGATCAGTGGCGGGTGCAGGCGATTCTTTACGCCTGATCGCGCCGATAAACCCGTCCGTCTGATGCCTTAACCCACTCTCCCCGTGGCGCGGAGCAGCAGGTCATTTTGCACCTGCTCGCTCAGGAGCGTACTCCCGCGAGGATCCAGCATCATGCGACACCAGGCTTGTGCCACAGGCGGAGAGGCGTGTCGCAGCATTTGCGCTCCGGCTCCCAGAAGATAAAGTTGCTGGGTGATCTCCCGGCCCTGCGCCTCCTGCGGTTTCCGCAATTTTTGCTGCAACTGTCGCCAGCCGCGATCGAAATGGCGGTCCTGGCCTTTTACCTGCGCGAAGTCATCGTGCAGTACATCCAGAACCCCCGACTGTTTCGCCAGCACTCGCAGCACATCGAGACACATGATATTGCCCGAGCCTTCCCAGATGCTGTTCACCGGCATTTCCCGATAAATGCGCGGCAGCTCGCTCTCTTCGCAATACCCGACGCCGCCCAGCACTTCCATCGCCTCGGCGACAAACGGGATGCCCCCTTTGCAGATGCTGTATTTCGCCGCGGGCGTGAAGAGCCGCGCCCATGCGGATTCTTGCGAATCTTCCCGACGATCCCAGGCGCGCGCCAGGCGGAACAGCAGCGCCGTTTGCCCTTCAAGCTGGAGCGCCATCCGGCTCAGGACGTCGCGCATCAGGGGCTGATCGACAAGATTTTTGCCAAACGTCTGCCGCTGATGGGCGTGATACAGGGCGACCGACAGCGCGCGGCGCATCAGCCCGTGGCTGCCCAGCGCACAGTCAAAGCGCGTTAGCCCACCCATCTTCAGGATTTGGCGCACGCCCTCACCCTCTTCGCCCAGCAGCCAGCCCGAGGCGTTCATCAACTCGACTTCACTGCTGGCGTTCGAGCGATTGCCGAGCTTGTCTTTCAGACGCTCCAGCCGGACTTCATTGCGCTGTCCGTCGGGCAGAATGCGCGGCACGAAAAAGCACGATAACCCGCCGTGCGCCTGGGCCAGCACAAGATGAGCATCACTCTGCGGCACCGAGAAAAACCACTTATGCCCTATCAGCCGATAGCTGCCGTCGCTGCACTTTTCTGCCCGCGTGGTGTTGCTCAACACGTCTGAGCCGCCCTGTTTTTCGGTCATGCCCATGCCGATCAACAGCCCGCGTTTCTGCGCGCCGGAGGCAAGATGGGGATCGTAACGGTCACTCATGAGCGGCGTGAGCCAGTCGTGGAAAGGTTTGGGCAGCGACTGCTGGAGCAGCGGCGTGGCGGCAAAGGTCATGGTAATCGGGCAAAGCGTTCCGGCCTCGACCTGCGCGTGGAGCACAAACCGCGCGGCACGCGCGACAAACGACCCTTTGCGGGCCTCATCTTCCCAGGCCAGATTGTGGACCCGGTTGGCGCACAGCCCCTGCATCAGCAGGTGCCACGCCGGGTGAAAGCGCACATCGTCCAGCCGCTCCCCGCGTGGATCGTAACGCAACAGCTCCGGCGGATTAGCGTTGGCGAGGCGGCCCAGTTCGAGCGACTCCGCGGTGCCTAACTGCTGGCCGATGCTGGCGAGAAATTCGCTGTCCCACTCAGCACCTTCCCGCGCCACTGCGTCGCGCAGGGCGCAATCGGACAGAAACAGATTGCTGTTCGACAGCGGTACAGGCTGGTTAAAAACCGTGTGTGTCTGCCAGTGCATGTGTGTCCCTCCTTCAATGGCAATGAAGGTAAGTATGGACAGAGCACGGGGCGGCTGCATGGGAGTCGGGTCACACGGTGGCGATCTACCTGAAATCATTCGTGAATCAGGTCACACAACATAAGAATAAACTATTTCACGCGGACCAATCTGTTGAATAATTTATTCTCATCTTCCGAGAGAGAATCATTATGCACTCTTCCCAACGTGCGCCGGATGCGCACAAGCGCGCTTTAATTGCAGGCTCGATTGGCAACTTCATCGAATGGTATGAATTCGCGGTGTATGGCTTTATGGCGACCGTCATTGCGAAGAACTTCTTCCAGCTTGAAGGCGAAGCGGGGATGACCAGCCTGATCCTCACCTACGCCTCGTTCGCGATCGCCTTCTTCTTCCGCCCGCTCGGCGCGGTGGTCTTCGGGCGTATTGGCGACCGCATCGGTCGCAAGCCGACGCTGATTATCGTCCTGGTGCTGATGACACTTGCCACTGCCGCTATCGGCATGGTGCCGGTCTACGCCAGCATTGGTATTGCCGCGCCGCTGATCATCACCGGGCTGCGCATCCTGCAGGGGCTGTTTGCCGGTGGCGAATATGGCGGAGCGGTGTCGCTAATGACCGAGTTCGCGCCGCGCGGCAAACGCGGGCTGTACGGCGCATGGCAATCCTTTACCGTGGCGCTCGGTCTGCTGGCAGGCGCGGGTCTCGTCGCCCTGCTCTCGGCGGTGATGACGCCAGAAGCGCTGCATGAATGGGGCTGGCGCATTCCGTTCTTCCTCGCTCTGCCGATGGGCGTGGTTGCCCTGTGGCTGCGCGTCAGCATGGAAGAGACACCGAGCTTTGTGCAGCAGAAAGAGAAACCGGTCGTCGCCCGGGCGCAGACTGCCGCAACGCTGAAAGCGATCGTGATGGGAATTGGCCGCGTGATGGTATGGTCTGCCGCCGGGTATACCTATCTGGTGATTATGCCGACTTACCTGCAATCCGCGCTGCACACGGGCTTTAACCAGGCGCTGCTGATTGCGGTGATTTCGAATATCGGGTTCGCGCTGACGATTATTCCGTCGGGGATACTGAGCGACCGCATCGGACGACGCACGGTGATGGTGATTGCCACAGCACTGCTGCTGATCCTCGCCCTGCCGCTGCTGAAGATTTTGCAGCTGGAGTCCAGCACGCTGGCGGTGAAAGCGATGGTGGTGTTGATTGCGGGCGGTCTGGTCGGAATGCTGGCGGGGCCGGGCCCGGCGATGCTGTCGGAGATGTTCCCGACGCGCGTGCGTTATACCGGGCTGGGGCTGGCCTATTCGCTGTCGAACGCGATCTTCTCGGGCTGTGCGGGTTTGATTATTACCGGATTGATTAAGCAGACGGGGAATCTGGATATTCCGGCGTATTACGTGATGGCGACGGCGGTGGTAAGCATTGTCGCGCTGATGACGCTCAAGAAAGACGACCATCTTCGGTCGCTGGAGGAGTAGCCTTTGCGCCCGGTGGCGCTACGCTTACCGGGCCTACAGGATCGTACTTTTGTAGGCCGGGTAAGCGCAGCCGCCACCCGGCAAAAACACCATCACCCGCGCTGACGCACCGCTTCGAACAGGCAAATACCTGTTGCCACAGACACGTTCAGAGACGAAACGCTGCCCGCCATCGGAATGCTGATCAGCTCGTCGCAATGCTCGCGCGTCAGACGGCGCATCCCTTCCCCTTCAGCCCCCATCACCAGCGCCATACGGCCGGTCATTTTGCTCTGATACAGGGTATGGTCGGCTTCGCCAGCGGTGCCGACGATCCAGATGTTCTCTTCCTGCAGCTGACGCATGGTGCGCGCCAGGTTGGTCACGCGGATCAGCGGTACGTTTTCCGCCGCGCCGCAGGCCACTTTCTTGGCCGTGGCGTTCAGCTGTGCAGAACGGTCACGCGGCACAATCACCGCATGAACCCCCGCCGCATCGGCGCTACGCAGGCATGCGCCGAGGTTGTGCGGATCGGTCACGCCGTCGAGGATCAGGAAGAATGGGTTATCCAGCTGGGCAATCAGATCCGGCAGATCGTTTTCCTGGTACTGACGACCCGGTTTCGCACGGGCGATAATGCCCTGGTGAACGGCTCCCTCGCTTTTCTCATCGAGGAACTGGCGGCTCGCCAGCTGAATCACCACGCCCTGGGCTTCCAGAGCATGGATCAGCGGCAGCAGACGTTTATCTTCACGCCCTTTCAGAATATAAACTTCCTGAAAACGCTCCGGAGCGCGCTCCAGCAGGGCCTGCACCGCATGGATGCCGTAAATCATTTCACTCATTGATGGTTCTCGTTAATTGCTTTTTCCCCTCTCCCCTATGGGGAGAGGGTCAGGGTGAGGGGGAAATCACTCCGCCACTTTTTTCTTCGCCGCACGCTTCGCTTTGGTCGCGGCCGCTATTTTCTGGGTCTTGGCCGACGGCTTTTTCGCGCCTTTCTCTTTCTTCGCTTTCGGCGGTTTTGGCGCAGCTTTAGCTTTATCACCACGGAAAGCGGCATCCGGCTCGAAGTTCACCTTTTTACCGGTCTGGCGACGCTTACCGCTGGTTTTGCCGTTCGGCCCTTTTCTGGCCTTTTCACGCTCGGTTTTCCCGACGTTACGCGGCGCACGTTCGCTGGAGATCAGGCTGAAATCAATCTTACGCTCGTCCATGTTAACGGCTTCAACTTTGACTTCAACGCGATCGCCCAGACGGTAAGTCTGGCCGCCGGATTCACCCGTCAGACGCTGACCGACCTGATCGTAGCGGTAGTAGTCGTTGTCCAGAGAGGAGACGTGAACCAGACCGTCGATGAACAGCTCGTCGAGACGCACGAAGAAGCCAAAGCCGGTGACGCTGGCGATGACGCCTTTAAAGACGTTGCCCACCTGATCCAGCATGAAGTCACACTTCAGCCAGTCCGCCACATCGCGCGTGGCTTCGTCGGCACGACGTTCCGCCATCGAACAGTGCTGACCGAGCTGGAGCATCTCTTCCATGGAGTAGTGGTAGCCGCCGGTTTCGGTGGTGTTGCCTTTATGCCCCTGCTCCTGCGCCAGCAGATACTTAATGGCGCGGTGCAACGACAGATCCGGGTAACGACGAATCGGCGAGGTAAAGTGCGCGTAAGACTGCAGCGCCAGGCCGAAGTGACCGCGGTTTTCCGGATCGTAAATCGCCTGTTTCATCGAACGCAGCAGCATGGTTTGCAGCATCTCTGCGTCAGGGCGATCGCCGATGGATTCCAGCAGCTCGGCGTAGTCGCGCGGCTCTGGTTTGCTGCCGCCCGGCAGTTCCAGACCCAGCTCCGCCAGCACCGAACGGAACGCGGTGATCGCTTCGGTGGTCGGTTTATCGTGAATACGGAACAGCGCAGGCTCTTTGGCTTTCTCAACGAAACGGGCCGCCGAGATGTTCGCCAGAATCATGCACTCTTCGATCAGTTTGTGGGCATCGTTACGCTGCGTCTGCTCGATACGCTCGATGCGACGCTCGGCGTTGAAGATGAACTTCGCCTCTTCGCTCTCAAAGGAGATCCCGCCGCGCTCTTCGCGCGCCTGATCCAGCACTTTGTAGAGGTTGTGCAGCTCTTCGATGTGTTTGACCAGCGGCGCGTATTGCTCGCGCAGCTCCTGGTCGCCCTGCAGCATGTGCCAGACTTTGGTGTAGGTCAGGCGCGCGTGTGAGCTCATCACCGCTTCATAGAATTTGTAGCCGGTTAAACGCCCTTTGGTGGAGATGGTCATTTCGCAGACCATACACAGACGATCGACCTGTGGGTTCAGGGAACACAAACCGTTGGAGAGCACTTCCGGCAGCATCGGGACCACCTGCGACGGGAAGTACACGGACGTGCCACGGCTGCGCGCTTCGCTGTCCAGCGGGGTGTTAGGGCGCACATAATAGCTCACGTCCGCAATCGCCACCCACAGACGCCAGCCGCCGCCGCGTTTTTTCTCGCAGAAGACGGCGTCATCAAAGTCGCGGGCGTCTTCGCCATCAATGGTCACCAGCGGCAGATCGCGCAGATCCACGCGGCCGATTTTGGCCTCTTCCGGCACCTGTTCTTTCAGATCTTTGACCTGGTTTTCAACGGCATCAGGCCAGACGTAAGGGATCTCATGAGTACGCAGCGCCATATCCACGGCCATGCTGGTGCCCATGTTATCGCCCAGCACTTCCACGATCTTACCGATCGCTTTGGTACGGCGCGTTGGACGCTGGGTGAGTTCAACCACCACCACGAAGCCCATGCGCGCGCCCATCACCTCTTCCGGCGGGATCAGAATGTCGAAGCTCAGACGGCTGTCGTCCGGCACTACAAAGCCCACGCCCGCGTCGGTGAAGTAACGCCCGACGATCTGGCTGGTTTTCGGCACCAGGACACGCACCACGCGCGCCTCACGGCGGCCCTTGCGGTCAGCGCCTAACGGCTGCGCCAGGATCTGATCGCCGTGGATGCACATCTTCATCTGTTCAGATGAGAGGTACAGGTCGTCCTTGCGGCCTTCAACGCGCAGGAAGCCAAAGCCATCGCGATGGCCGATGACGATGCCTTTCAGCAGGTCGAGACGTTCCGGCAGGGCATAGCACTGACGGCGGGTAAAGACCAGTTGGCCGTCGCGCTCCATGGCGCGCAGGCGGCGACGAAGGGCTTCAATTTGCTCTTCGCCTTCAATGTTTAATTCAACGGCAAGTTCTTCACGGTTAGCGGGTTTTTCGCGTTTTGTTAAGTGTTCGATGATGAACTCGCGGCTTGGGATAGGATTCGCGTACTTTTCGGCTTCGCGTTCCTGGAAAGGATCATGTGACATGTCGGTTCCTCCGTTGTCAGCTCCGGTGGAAATTTTCTTCATTCCACCAGCAATAATTTATAAAGCGGTTGATTCTCTTCAACCAAATCGGCCAGCGTGTAGTTATCCAGTTCCTTGAGAAAACTTTGCACAGCCTTAGAAAGCGCCTTTTTCAGGCGGCAAGCGGGAGTGATGTGGCAGAACTCGCTGCTGCAATTCACCAGAGTCAGCGGCTCCAGTTCACGTACCACATCCCCAACACGAATACTCTGTGCGGGTTTACCGAGACGAATCCCCCCGTTTTTCCCGCGGACGGCAGTTACGTATCCCGCACGGCTAAGTTGATTGATTATTTTGACCATATGATTACGGGACACGCCGTAGACCTCTGTCACCTCAGAGATACTGGTCATCTGTCCTTGTGGCAACGACGCCATGTAAATCAGCGCACGTAAGCCGTAATCGGTGAAACTCGTTAACTGCACATCAACCTCAGGAAAAGGGAAAAACGCGGTCAGACCGCAGAGATATTCACTATTGATGATAAACCAGCCAGATACTTAGCGGCTAATTTATTTGACTGAAAGGGGGAAAAAGCGAGGAACAGGAGGCGAATGCCAAATAGCACTTCGTTTATCCGGCCTGCGGGGCTTCCCGCAGGCCGTTAACCACTCAGATTATGCGTCGAACGGGTCGCGCAGAATCATGGTTTCAGTACGGTCAGGGCCGGTAGAGATAATGTCGATCGGCACTTCGGTCAGTTCTTCGATACGCTTGATGTAATCCAGCGCCGCTTTCGGCAGACCGCTACGCTCTTTCACACCAAAGGTGGTTTCGGACCAGCCTGGCATGGTTTCGTAGATCGGCTCGATACCTTCCCAGTCGTCAGCTGCCAGCGGAGTGGTGGTCACTTCGCGGCCATCTGGCATACGGTAGCCGACGCAGATTTTCACTTCTTTCAGGCCGTCCAGCACGTCCAGCTTGGTCAGGCAGAAGCCAGACAGGGAGTTGATCTGCACTGCGCGACGCACGGCAACCGCATCCAGCCAGCCGGTACGACGACGACGACCGGTGGTCGCGCCAAACTCGTTACCTTGCTTGCACAGGAACTCGCCGATGTCATCAAACAGCTCAGTCGGGAATGGACCTGCACCCACGCGAGTGGAGTAAGCTTTGATGATACCCAGAACGTAATCCACATAACGCGGACCCAGGCCAGAGCCCGTCGCCACGCCACCGGCGGTGGTGTTAGAGGAGGTCACGTACGGATAGGTACCGTGGTCGATATCCAGCAGCGTACCCTGCGCGCCTTCAAACATGACGAAATCGCCACGCTTGCGCGCCTGGTCCAGCAGATCGGACACATCCACAACCATACCGGTCAGGATGTCAGCCACCGCCATGACATCATCCAGCACTTTCTGGTAGTCAACGGCGTCAGCTTTGTAGAAGTTCACCAGCTGGAAGTTGTGATATTCCATCACTTCTTTCAGTTTTTCAGCGAAGGTGGCTTTGTCGAACAGGTCGCCAACGCGCAGACCGCGACGGGCAACTTTATCTTCGTAAGCAGGGCCGATACCACGGCCGGTGGTGCCGATAGCTTTCGCGCCACGTGCTTTTTCGCGCGCCACATCCAGTGCGACGTGATAGTCGAGGATCAGCGGGCAGGCTTCGGAGAGCAGCAGACGCTCACGAACCGGGATACCACGGTCTTCCAGGCCTTTCATCTCTTTCATCAGCGCAGCAGGAGACAGCACAACACCGTTACCGATGATGCTGGTCACATTTTCACGAAGAATGCCTGATGGAATAAGATGGAGGACGGTTTTTTCACCGTTGATTACGAGAGTATGGCCTGCGTTGTGACCACCCTGATAGCGTACAACATATTTAGCACGTTCAGTCAGAAGATCGACAATCTTCCCTTTACCTTCGTCACCCCATTGGGTGCCCAGTACGACAACGTTGTTACCCATTTTTCAAAATCACCGATTGCTTAAAAATGGATTCTACCACCGCTTTTTCAGAGTTACAGCACTTTTTGCCCTCAATATAAGGCAAATCCGACCACTTTTTGATCAGCCAATCGTTTTCCTCAACATGTAGTAGATCACCACTCCTGCAACCACAAGACCCCCGCCAAAACGACGTAAAATATTATCCGGCAATTGTGTCATGGTGGCGATCATTCGACGCCACGCGCGCGGATAAAGCATCGGGCCCAGCCCTTCGAGGACCAAAACCAGAGCAAGCGCCAGCAAGATAGTGGAATTCATTTTAGCTCCCTATAAAAGAAAACCACCGCTCCGTTGAGAGCGGTGGTTTGATAACTCAAACGAGAATGAGTTTATCGCGTGGCGTTGCCTGGCGTCTTCATATAACGGAAGAAATCGCTGTCAGGGCTGAGCACCATCACATCCTGATTGCTCTGGAAGCTGTTTTCGTACGCACGCAGGCTACGGATAAAGGCATAGAAATCCGGGTCCTGGCTGAATGCGTCAGCAAACAGTTTCGCGGCTTCCGCATCGCCCTCACCGCGCATAATGCGGCCCTGACGTTCGGATTCTGCCAGCGTTTTCGTCACTTCGTAATCCGCTGTTGCGCGCAGCTTTTCAGCCTCTTCCTGACCCTGTGAACGGTGGCGACGGGCAACCGCTTCACGCTCAGCGCGCATACGGCTATAGATCGCTTCAGACACTTCGGTAGGCAGGTTGATCTGCTTGATACGCACATCGACCACTTCGATACCTAACGCGGCCATACTGTTCGGGTTCATCACCGCCACTTTGCCGTTGGTTTCTGCCTGAACGCGCTCAGCCGCTTTGGCAATCGCGTCATCGGCCGCCGGTGTCGCCACTTCGTCTTCGGTACCCGCGGTACCGGAGTTCAGCGCGTCACGGACTTCCAGAGTCAGACGACCACGGGAATCGGTCACGATGTCTTTCACATCCAGACGACCAATTTCAGAACGCAGACGGTCAGAGAACTTACGTTTCAGCAGCACTTCTGCCTGAGAGACGTCACCGCCGCCCGTTGCCAGATAGTAACGGCTGAAATCGCTGATACGCCATTTGATGTAAGAATCGACGATCAGGTCTTTTTTCTCTTTAGTGACGAAGCGGTCGGCCTGGTTATCCATGGTCTGGATACGGGCGTCGAGCATTTTCACTGATTCAATCACCGGGAGCTTAAA
The DNA here is from genome assembly GCF_058791735.1 of Lelliottia sp. EB106-05-01-XG201. Taxonomy (NCBI): domain Bacteria; kingdom Pseudomonadati; phylum Pseudomonadota; class Gammaproteobacteria; order Enterobacterales; family Enterobacteriaceae; genus Lelliottia; species Lelliottia sp. EB106-05-01-XG201. Next base: position 531,571 of record NZ_JBYTDV010000001.1, on the reverse strand, counting down.
GTGCAGACCCGGCTCGAAGACCAGCGGTTTGTTTTCATCGTCACGCAGAACTTTACCGAAGCGCATGGTGATCCCGCGCTCGCCCTCTTTCACCACAAAGATGGAGGTATAAAGTACGACCAGCGCAATGATGATAATCGCAATAACTGACTTACGCATCGTTATTCCCCCTGACGCTGGCTGTCGTTACGCTGTGCGTTGGCACGGCGTTGGTCCATGATGTCACCATCGCTTGAAGAAGACGTGGTATTGGCGCTGGAATTGCTGCTGGCTGCCGGAGGCAGACGCAACAGATTATTGGCTCCGCTGGTATCCTGTTTTGCCGCAGGCGCACTACCGCCTTTCAGCATCTGGTCCAGTGGCAGCACCATCAGATTGCCGCCTTTGCTGTCGTTCACCAGCACTTTACGGGTGTGGCTCAGCACTTTCTCCATGGTCTCGATATACAGACGCTCACGGGTAATTTCCGGGGCAGCTTTATATTCTGGCAGGAGCTTCGCAAAGCGAGCCACTTCACCCTGGGCTTCCAGGATGGTCTGAGTCTTATACGCACGCGCCTCTTCGAGGATACGCTGCGCCTGACCGTTCGCACGCGGCTGCACTTCGTTGGTGTAGGCTTCCGCTTCACGGATGTATTGCTGTTCGTTTTCACGCGCGGCAATGGCATCATCAAAGGCAGCTTTCACCTCTTCCGGCGGACGAGCAGCCTGGAAGTTGACGTCCAGCAGGGTGATACCCATGTTGTACGGACGGATGGTCTCTTCCAGCTCGCGCTGGGTATCGCTACGAATAACGGTACGACCTTCGGTCAGAATACGGTCCATGGTGTATTTACCGATCACGCCACGCAGGGCGCTGTCGGTGGCCTGACGCAGACTGTCATCGGCGCTGGTGACGCTGAACAGATAGTGCTGCGGATCGGTCACGCGGTACTGCACGTTCATCTCAACACGCACCACGTTCTCGTCAGAAGTCAGCATCACGCCGGACGCCGCCAGTTCGCGTACCGATTCCACGTTTACCGCGGTCACGTTATCAACGAAGGTTGGCTTCCAGTTCAGACCCGGCTCAACCAGATGGCTGAATTTACCGAAACGAGTGACCACACCGCGTTCAGCTTCTTTAATGGTGTAGAACCCGCTGGCAGCCCAAATGATGACCACGGCAGCAGCAACGATGCTCACTACGCGGCCACCCATGTGCGGGCGCGGACCCTGAGTGGAACTTCCACCCGAGCCAGAGCCTTTACCTGTACCGAAACCACCAAGCTTTTTGCTCAGCTTGCGAAAGATATCGTCCAGATCAGGAGGCCCCTGCTCGCGACCACCTTTGTTGCCATTTCCCCCAGAGTTGCCGCCTTGATTATTGCTGCTTCCCCACGGGTCGCGGTCTTGTCCGTTATTACCGGGCTGATTCCACGCCATGTATATGCTCCATATTTGTTATGCAAGGGCGAATTTTCAGGCTCGTGCACCTTTATCTGGTCAGACGACGTAGTCCACCAGCGTAGGTTCTTGTTTACAGAGGCGACGCCAGTCAACGATCGGCATACGCACCTGCATCCCCACGCTGCCGTCATCCTCCATCCACTCTTTTTCTATCGCCTGAAGCTGATAAAACCGGCTGCGCAGCCTGCCTTCCTGTGGCGGCAGACGCAGCGTGTGCTGAGCCACCTCGCCAGAAAGACGTTCTGTCAAAGCCTGGAAAAGTAGTGGCACACCGACACCGGTCTGGGCAGAAAGCCAGACCCGAATCGGTTTGTTCTCTTCATCTCGGTCGATACGTGGCTCGAAGTCGTCCAGCATATCGATTTTGTTCATCACCAGCAGCGTCGGGATCTCGTGCGCGTCGATCTCTTCGAGCACGGTATTCACCGCGTCGATGTTTTCCTGCACGCGAACATCCGCAGCGTCGATGATATGCAGCAGCAGCGTCGCCTGACGCGTCTCCTGCAAGGTGGCTTTAAACGCGGCCACCAGATCGTGCGGCAAATGGCGAATAAACCCTACGGTATCCGCCAGCACCGTTTCACCCACATCCGCCACGTCAATGCGACGCAGCGTCGGGTCAAGGGTCGCAAACAGCTGGTCTGCGGCATATACCTTGGCCTCGGTTATCTGGTTAAACAGGGTGGATTTACCGGCGTTGGTATACCCCACCAGCGACACCGTCGGGATGTCAGCTTTGGTTCGCGAACGACGTCCTTGCTCACGCTGTTTTTCGACTCGCGCCAGACGTGAGAGGATCTGGGTAATACGACCACGCAGCAGTCGACGGTCGGTTTCGAGCTGGGTTTCACCCGGACCGCGCAAACCAATCCCGCCTTTTTGCCTTTCAAGGTGGGTCCAGCCGCGCACAAGACGCGTGGCCAGATGGCGCAATTGCGCCAGCTCAACCTGCAGTTTCCCCTCGTGGGTACGTGCACGCTGAGCAAAAATATCTAAAATCAGTCCCGTACGGTCGATAACACGACATTCGCACAGGGCTTCCAGGTTACGCTCTTGAGCCGGAGATAGCGCATGGTCAAACAGCACGACGGACGCGCCGGTTGCTTTTACGGCTTCCGCAATTTCGACTGCTTTACCTTCACCAACAAAAAACTTTGGGTGCGGCGCTTTACGGCTACCGGTAATCACCTGTAATGCTTCGACACCGGCGGAAGAGACCAGAGCTTCAAACTCCTGGAGGTCTTCCATATCTTTGTCTTGCGTAAAATAGATGTGTACCAGTACCGCATGCTCACCGGCATCATAACGGTCAAACAAGCGTATTATCCTCAAAATAAATCAGCGGGGAACGCAGAAACCTGGCTCCCCGTGTGGAAAAACAGCCCGTTACCTTATTCGGTTTCTTCGCTGTCCTGCGCAGGTGCAGAAGAACCCTGTGCGTTGCTGCCGTGATGGTAGTTACTACCGGTGCCGCCGCCAGCGTTGTTGCTGTGATGAGATACTGGACGGGACGGAACAACAGTAGAGATAGCGTGCTTATAAACCATCTGGCTGACCGTGTTTTTCAACAGGATCACGAACTGATCGAAAGATTCAATCTGACCTTGCAGCTTAATACCATTCACCAAATAAATAGAAACTGGAACACGTTCACGACGCAATGCGTTCAGAAACGGATCTTGTAAAGATTGCCCCTTAGCCATTCTATCTTTTCCTTATATGCTTGTTATGTACTTAGAACCTTGCGATTCTGAAAAATTGCGCACGATACGAGTTAATTGTACACATTCAGTCTGCGATAGCACCCACAACCTGTAAAACTTCGTTGTACGCCTGGTCTGGCTTCTCACTGTCTAACCAGTGGATTCCGTCCCAACCGCGCAACCAGGTTATCTGGCGTTTCGCTAACTGTCTGGTGGCGCAAACACCTCGATAAACCATTTCATCGTATGAGATCTCGCCTTCAATGTAAGACCACATCTGGCGGTATCCGACACAACGAATGGAAGGCATGTCCGTATGCAAATCTCCGCGAGCAAAAAGCGCCCGCACTTCTGCTTCAAAACCTGAAGCTAACATCTGATGAAAACGCTGCTCAATTCGCTGATGGAGCAGTTCACGGCTCGCCGGGGCGATGGCGAACTGATGCACCTGATACGGCAGAGCTTCTCCTGACGTTTGCGTCAGTTCCGTTAAAGTTTTACCCGAAATGAAAAAAACTTCCAGTGCCCGGGAAAGCCTTTGCGGATCATTTGGATGAATCCGTGCTGCGGCAACCGGATCAACCTCTTCCAGTTGTTTGTGCAACGCGCCCCATCCCTGCTCTGCCGCCTGCTGCTCAATTCTGGCTCTCACTTCAGGGTTCGCGGACGGCAAGGGTGATAACCCCTCCAGCAGCGCCTTGAAGTAGAGCATGGTTCCGCCGACTAACAGCGGAATCCGGCCCGCTGCGGTGATCTCGGCCATTTGCGCCAGCGCATCGCGGCGAAAATCCGCTGCGGAGTAAGCCTGCGCCGGGTCGAGAATGTCCAGCAGTCGGTGCGGTGCCGCGCGCAGTTCGTCTGCGTCTGGCTTCGCCGTGCCGATATCCATCCCTTGATAAATAAGGGCGGAATCGACGCTAATCAACTCTACTGGCAAAACTTTACGTAGCTCAATGGCTAACGCGGTTTTGCCCGAGGCCGTTGGGCCCATTAAAAATATCGCCTTTGGCAGGCTCGCCTTACTCACATCACTCATTTTTCAGGGCATTCATCGCCGAATCTAAATCAACACGTTGTAATAAACCACCCGGCGGTGCTTTGACCAAATGAGGGCAAAGACGTTCAACTTCTGCCAATACGGTAATGGCTTGCGCCATACTCCACGGATGGTGGTCGCTCGCTAAATGGCGGGCAATCCACTGGGCGGTATTGGTGGCATCAACGGTCGTTTGCTGCGCCAGGTAGCCTATCAGTTCAGGAATCAAGTTTTGTAAATTTTGTTGGCGTAAGGGTAAAGGCACCGCGCGAATCGTCACATGATGGGCCTCTAACACAAATTGTATGCCCATTTCCGCCAACAGGGACTCAACGCGCGTTAATACACCGCTTTCGTCCGCGGAAATTTTGAGCCGCACCGGGATCAACAGCGGTTGGGCGCAGGCCGCGTTTGCGCCAGGCGTCAGCTGCGCCTGTTTGAGCCAGCGTTCCGCAACCGGTAGCGCCAGCAGCGCCAGCTTCCCGTCGCGCTCAAGCAGCGCCATATCCGGGGCAACGATCGTCAGCACCCGGCCAAAACTCTGGCTGTGCCCTTCCAGCGCCGGGGCCGATGGCGCCACAGGCTCTTTACGCTCCACGGCCGGAGTATCCAGCAATTTGCTGTAGAGCGCACCCTGCTGTTTTTGATACCCCGGCGCATGGGGATAATTCGCCCCGCTCGGGCGTGGTGCCTGACCGCCAGATGAATAGCGCGGCGTCTCAGGCTCACGCGCGACAGCCGGTTCGGCAAACTGATTACGGCCCGCCGCCACGCGATTTTCCGGGATCGGGCGCGACGCAACCGTCTCTTCCACCAGCGGCAGCGAAGGTTCAGCCTGCTGCTGTAACACGCTCAGCACGCCCTGATAGATAAAATCGTGGACCAGTCGCGACTGATGGAAACGCACTTCATGTTTGGCCGGATGGACGTTAACGTCTACCTGGTGCGGATCGATTTCCAGATAGAGAACAAAAGCAGGCTGCTGATCCGCACCAAGCTTGTCTTCACAGGCCTGACGGATCGCATGGTTGATCAGCCGATCGCGCATCATGCGGCCGTTGACGTAGCAGTACTGGATCTCCGCCAGCGTGGCGTTCATGGCTTTCGGATCGGCCACCCAGCCGCGCATCGCGAGATCGCCATGCTGCCACTCGATCGCCAACGCCTGTTCCAGGAACCCGGTTCCGCAGATCGCGCCTAAGCGGCGCTCTTTCTGACCCCCTTCCGCCACCGCACGATACTGACGCATCACTTTGCCGTTATGGCTCAGATTGATCGTCACATCGAAACGCGCCAGCGCGATACGGCGAATGATCTCGTCGATATGGCCGAACTCGGTTTTTTCAGTGCGCATAAACTTGCGTCGCGCCGGGGTGTTGTAGAACAGATCCAGCACTTCCAGCGTGGTGCCCACGGGATGGGCGGCAGGTTTGACGGTCACGTCCATGTCACGCCCTTCCGCATAGGCCTGCCAGGCTTCCTGCTGTTCGGCAGTGCGAGAGGTGAGCGTCAGACGAGAAACGGAGCTGATACTGGCCAGCGCTTCGCCGCGAAAACCGAGGCTGATGATCGCTTCCAGATCGTCGAGGGAGGTAATTTTACTGGTGGCGTGACGAGCCAGCGCTAAGGCCAGCTCGTCTTTTTTGATGCCGCAGCCGTTGTCCCGAATACGAATCAGCTTTGCGCCGCCGCGTTCGATATCAATATCAATGCGGGTTGCGCCCGCATCGAGGCTGTTTTCCACCAGCTCTTTCACAACCGAAGCAGGACGCTCCACCACCTCGCCGGCGGCGATTTGGTTCGCAAGCTGCGGCGGCAGAACCTGAATCGGCATGAATTCTCCTTAGTTGGTCGCGCTCATCTCGCCAGGCAGAGCGGCGCTGGCGGTTTGACCCGCGCCCCCTTGCGGCGCTGACTGCAGCGGATGCGCGGCAAAGTAATTGCGCAGACCGTTATAAATCGCATCGGCAATCTGCTGCTGATAGCTGTCGCTGCCCAGCAGACGCTCTTCATTGTTATTGGTGATAAAGCCGGTTTCGACCAGGATCGACGGGATATCCGGGGAGCGTAACACGCCTAAACTCGCATGCTCAGGACGGCGCTTGTGGATCGCACCGACGCGCTGAAGCTGGCTAATCACATTCGTCGCCACATCATACCCGACGCGCTGAGAATGACCGAACTGTAAATCCAGCACCGCCTGGCTGAGATACGGGTCGGACTGACTGTTCGCCAGCACGTCACCCGCGCCGCCGAGCAGTTCCGACTGCTTCTCGTGCTCTTCGAGCCAGTTCGCCATTTCGCTGTTCGCACGGCGGTTCGACAGCACCCACACCGACGCACCGGTCGCGCTGCGGTTTGGCGCGGCATCCGCGTGGATCGACACCAGGAAGTTGGCGTTCTGTTTCCGCGCGACGTCGGAACGGCCCATCACCGAGATAAAGTAGTCGCCGTCGCGGGTCATCACCCCTTTAAACATCGGGTCGTCATTCAGCAAAGCGCGCAGCTTACGGGCAATGGAGATAGTGACGCTTTTCTCCTGCGTACCGCCCGGCCCAATCGCGCCAGGATCCTGGCCGCCGTGGCCGGCATCGATGGCAATAATCACTTTCTCATCGGACGACACCGCCCGCGCACGCGCCGCCGGACGGGTCACGGTATTGCTGCTGGTGACGCTGGTGATGCGATCGTTTTGCGCTTTGAACGGATTTCGCGCCGGTTCAGACGGACGCGGTGCAACCACCGGCTGCTCCACGCGCTGTGCCACGACAGGCGCAGGCGGCGGAGGTGGAGGCGGCGGTACATCGGCGTTAATGGTAAAGACCACGGTGTAGTTCGCGCCGTTTTGCTGCTTCACCGCGCGGGTTTTGCCGTTCTGCGTCAGATCGACCACCAGTCGCAAAGACTGAGGATCTTGCGCATTGCCGGAGCGAATACTTTTGACCAGGTTGTTACCGCTAAACTGCAGCGGCAAGCCCTGAATCACGCCGGTCTGTTTGATATCCAGCGCGACGCTACGTTTATCGACCTGGGTAAAGGCGTAATCGGGATCGCCCATGAAACTGAAGGTGATGCGCGCCTGCGAATCACCGTTGGACACCTGAATATCCGATAAACTTGCCGCACCGGCCTGCGCGCACAGCAGCACCGTTGCGGCCAGCAGCCAACCTTTAACGCGATTAATCATCCCGTTATCCCTTCATTCAGCTGGCTAAACGAGCCAGCAAGGAACAGCCTGATGAGGAAACTGCACTGATGCGTGCCTCACGCCCTTGCGCCTGGTAATCTAAGTGAATTTCGACATCCGGGTCAGGCAACACACCCGCACCTTGTTGCGGCCACTCCACCAGGCAAATGGCATCGTTGGCGAAATAGTCACGGATACCCATAAATTCCAGCTCCTCTGGGTCCGCAAGACGGTAGAGATCGAAGTGATACACCCTCAAATTGTCGAGTTCGTAAGGCTCAACCAGGGTATAGGTCGGGCTTTTCACATTCCCTTTATGGCCCAGCGCCTGCAAAAAGCCGCGGCTGAAGGTGGTTTTACCCGCGCCCAAATCACCGTACAAATAGATGACGGTTGCCCCTTCGCAGGCCTGCGCCAGGCGTTTGCCAAGATCCAAAGTTGCCTGCTCGTCGGGTAAAGCGATCACTCGATTAGTCATTTTCTACGTCAATCACATCCGGGTTAACAACACGCCGCAGCGTGTCAAAAAGATCGGTGGCCAGCATGCCGCGCGTACCGTACTGCGCAGCCAGCCTGTCGGCTGCCGCGCCGTGCGCCACACAGCCTGCAATGGCAGCATCATAAGGGGTAAGTTTCTGTGCCAGCAAGGCGCTGATAATGCCGGAGAGCACATCGCCCATTCCGCCACTCGCCATTCCCGCATTGCCCGCGTCGATAATGCCCAACGCGCCAGATTCGCAGGCCACAATCGTGCCTGCCCCTTTCAGAACCGCAACACCTCCATAACGTTTTACCAGACGCTGCGCAGAAAGTAAGCGATCGCTTTCAATTTCTGCGACGCTGCAGTTAAGCAGCCGCGCGGCCTCGCCGGGGTGTGGCGTCAGGATGCGATTGTGACGTTTATCAGGATTGATTGCCAGAAGGTTCAGCGCGTCGGCGTCCCACAGCATGGGTTTGCGGCAGTTCTCGACTTTCTGCAGCGCTTTTTTGCCCCACTCCTGCTGACCCAGTCCTGGCCCTATCGCCACGACGTCCGCCCACGCCAGGCTCTCTTCGAGGGATTGCGGCGTCAGCTCATGCACCATCAGCTCTGGCCGGGCGGTGATGATTGGCGGGATATTCTCAATGCGAGTGAGCACTCGCACAAGGCCCGCCCCCGCGCGCAGAGCGGCCTCCCCGGTCATGCGAACAGCCCCCGCCGTGCCGCGATCGCCACCGATAATCACCAGTTTCCCGTGATCGCCTTTATGGGACGTCGGACGGCGCGGCGGCAGCCACCGGGCAAGCTGCGAGCCGTCAAAACGAGTAATAACCGTTTCCTGAGCTGCCAGCCAGCTATCCAGACCTAACGCATGATGGTGAAGTTTACCCACGACATCACGCGCTTTACCGGTCAGTAATCCGGGTTTGAGGGCGATAAAGGTCACGGTGGCCGCGGCGTGAATCACCGCGCCCGGCGTCGCCCCCGTTTGCGCGACCAGTCCCGAAGGGATATCCAGCGCGATAACCGGCGCGGGATGGGCATTCGCATGGTCAATCAGTGTTGCCACCTTGTCGCGGGGAGCCTGTTTGAGGCCAGTACCGAGCAGCCCATCCATAATGAGGTCAACTCCCTCCGGCCAGACGATATCCGCCGAGTGGATCACGCCTCCGGCGTTCAGCCAGGCGTCGCGGGCCTCGCTCGCCTCTTCCGGCAATGGTTTGTCGCTCTCCAGCGCCAGCAACGTCACGTTTATGCCAGCGGCTGCTGCCAGGCGAGCGACGACATAACCGTCGCCGCCGTTGTTGCCATGGCCGCAGAGAATCAACCAATGCGTGGCGCGCGGATACGCCTCACGCGCGACGCTAAACGCCGCATCGCCTGCGCGGCACATCAGTTCGTAGAGGGTAATGCCGAGGCTGTCAGCGGCCTCTTTTTCGGCGCGACGCAGGGCGTCCGCAGGCCAGATGGAATGTGGTATACTTGCGGGGATTTTCTTCACTGTATGGTCCGTCATGTCACAGCCCCTCGATCTCAATCAGTTAGCGCAAAACATTAAACAGTGGGGCGCTGAGCTTGGCTTTCAGAAAGTCGGTATCACCGATACGGACCTTTCCGCGAGCGAGCCAAAACTGCAGGCCTGGCTGGACAAACAATACCACGGCGAAATGGAGTGGATGGCGCGTCACGGCATGATGCGCGCCCGGCCCCACGAGCTTTTGCCGGGGACGCTGCGCGTCATTAGCGTTCGCATGAACTACCTTCCCGCCAACGCGGCGTTTGCCCGCACACTGAAAGATCCGTCATTGGGTTACGTCAGCCGTTATGCCCTCGGGCGTGATTATCATAAGCTTCTGCGTAACCGCTTAAAAAAACTCGGGGAAACTATTCAGCAGCACTGTGGCTCGCTGAATTTTAGACCCTTTGTCGACTCCGCGCCTATCCTTGAGCGCCCCATTGCCGAAAAAGCCGGACTTGGATGGACAGGTAAGCACTCACTTATCTTAAGCCGCGATGCAGGTTCGTTCTTTTTTCTCGGTGAATTGCTGATTGATTTGCCGCTGCCGATCGACGGCCCGGTTGAAGAGGGCTGCGGGCGCTGCGTGGCCTGCATGACTATCTGCCCGACAGGGGCGATTGTCGAGCCTTACACCGTGGATGCACGCCGCTGTATCTCGTATCTCACGATTGAGCTCGAAGGGGCGATCCCGGAAGAGTTCCGCCCGCTGATCGGCAACCGGATTTACGGCTGTGACGATTGCCAGCTCATCTGCCCGTGGAATCGCTATTCGCAGCTCACGGACGAAGACGATTTCAGCCCGCGCAAAGCCCTACACGCCCCGAAACTGACGGAGCTGTTTGCCTGGGATGAAACCAAGTTTCTGCGAATCACCGAAGGTTCGGCGATCCGTCGTATCGGACATCTGCGCTGGCTGAGAAATATCGCCGTGGCCCTGGGAAATGCCCCCTGGGACGAAGCCAATATTCAGGCGCTCGAAGTGCGCCGAGGTGAGCACCCACTTCTCGACGAACACATAGAGTGGGCGATTGCGCAGCAAATCGAGAAGCGAAACGCCTGTGTCGTTGAGGTGCAATTGCCGAAGAAACAGCGTCTGGTTCGGGTGGTCGAAAAAGGGCTTCCGCGCGACGCCTGAACTATTCACAGCCTGTGAATAAAATCACGAAGTCAGGCACCATCAGGCTTTGCAGACAGGTCAAGTGATCTCAATAACATTTTGAAATCAAATTTTATATATCAACTTCAATAAGTTACGGATATACCGTTCACCGTGCGAAGGTTTTGGCGGTTCAGGAATAATAGCAGGATCTGTGGATAACTCTGTTTACAAGAGTTTGTCAGAAGCAATGGAAAATGTCCCCAACGAAAGACTTCGCTGTGGATAAACTGGGTATGAAGAAGAATTTGGAGCGGGAAACGAGACTCGAACTCGCGACCCCGACCTTGGCAAGGTCGTGCTCTACCAACTGAGCTATTCCCGCTTGGGTGGTGCGTGTCTGACGACACTTTTCAAATTTTGGAGCGGGAAACGAGACTCGAACTCGCGACCCCGACCTTGGCAAGGTCGTGCTCTACCAACTGAGCTATTCCCGCTTGGGTGGTCCTGGTGCTGCGCGTATCTTGCGATACTTTCAAATTTTGGAGCGGGAAACGAGACTCGAACTCGCGACCCCGACCTTGGCAAGGTCGTGCTCTACCAACTGAGCTATTCCCGCAAAAATCTGACGCTGTCGTAACGTGTAATTCTCTGTCGTTACGGGAGGCGCATTATACGAGAAATCCTTTTAGCTGCAACCCCCCTGAAAGCGATTTTTTAGAAATCTTGTTCAAGTGACTAATTAATCGGCAAGCTGCACAATTTAACGGCAAAAACCCGGCTACGCAAGCGCGCCGGGCTGCAAACTTACAACTTAATAAAGTTTTCGCGGTAATACGCCAGTTCTGCCACCGACTCACGAATATCGTCCATCGCCTGATGGGTGCCCTGTTTCTTAAAGCCATCCAGAATTTCTGGTTTCCAGCGACGCGCCAGCTCTTTCAGCGTGCTCACGTCCAGATAACGGTAGTGGAAATAGGCTTCCAGCTCCGGCATATACTTGAACAGGAAACGGCGGTCCTGGCCGATACTGTTACCGCAGATCGGCGATTTCCCCTCAGGCACCCACTGTTTCAGGAACGCGATCGTCGCCAGCTCAGCGTCGCGGTCACCCTGGGTGCTGGCTTTCACGCGCTCCACCAGCCCACTGCCGGTATGGGTGCGCACGTTCCAGTCGTCCATCAGCGCCAGCTGTTCATCAGACTGATGCACGGCAATCATCGGCCCTTCCGCCAGAATGTTCAGGTTGGCATCGGTCACCAGCGTGGCGATCTCAATGATGCGATCGCGCTCGGGATCCAGCCCGGTCATTTCAAGATCGATCCAAATCAGGTTGTTTTCGTCTGCGCTCATGTTATTTTCCACCCTTCTCGCATAACCGGCTGTAGCAGGTTAACTAGTATTAATTAGTGTGTATCATAGAGGTTTTGCCCGATACGGGCGACCAGGAGTCAGCACGATTGAGTAAAAATAAACTCTCCAAAGGGCAACAGCGCCGTGTGAGTGCCAACCATCAGCGCCGTCTTAAGACCACTTCGGAGAAACCCGATTATGACGACAACCTGTTTGGCGAAACGACCGAAGGCATGGTCATCAGCCGTTTCGGCATGCATGCCGATGTGGAAGCCGCCGACGGTAGCGTTCACCGCTGCAACATTCGTCGCACCATCCGTTCACTGGTTACCGGTGATCGCGTGGTATGGCGTCCGGGCAAAGCGGCGTCCGAGGGTGTCAACGTAAAAGGGATCGTCGAAGCGGTTCATGAACGCACATCCGTTCTGACACGCCCCGACTTCTACGACGGCGTCAAACCGATCGCCGCGAATATCAATCAGATCGTGATTGTCTCGGCGATCTTACCCGAGCTTTCGCTCAACATTATCGACCGCTATCTCGTCGCCTGCGAAACGCTGGAAGTCGAGCCGCTGATCGTCCTGAACAAAATCGACCTGCTGGATGAAGATGGCATGGCGTTTGTGAACGAGCAGATGGACATCTACCGGGCGATTGGCTATCGCGTGCTGATGGTCTCCAGCCATAAGAAAGATGGCCTGAAACCGCTGGAAGAGGCGCTCACCGACCGCATCAGCATTTTCGCTGGCCAGTCTGGCGTCGGTAAATCCAGCCTGTTAAACAATCTGCTGGGGCTGCAGGAGGAGATCCTGACCAACGATGTGTCGGACAACTCAGGGCTTGGCCAGCACACCACCACGGCCTCGCGGCTGTACCACTTCCCGCACGGCGGCGACGTCATTGACTCCCCAGGGGTGCGCGAATTTGGTCTCTGGCACCTTGAGCCGGAACAAATCTTCAATGGATTTGTCGAATTCCATGAATATTTAGGCGCTTGCAAATACCGCGACTGTAAACACGACAACGACCCTGGCTGCGCCATTCGTGAAGCGGTGGAAAACGGGAAAATTGCCGAAACCCGTTTCTACAACTATCACCGCATCCTCGAAAGCATGGATCAGGTAAAAACGCGTAAAAACTTTTCTGATTCTGATAACTGACAACTAAGCTAAGCGTCGCTAAAATCGTCCCCTTTTTTCAGGTTCCGGCTCTGTGAAGCCGGATCAGGAACGACAAAACAATGGCCTGGAGGCTACCTTGTTAAACTCATTTAAACTTTCGCTTCAATACATTCTGCCTAAACTATGGCTCACCCGCCTGGCGGGCTGGGGCGCGAGCAAACGAGCGGGCTGGCTGACAAAGCTGGTTATCGATCTGTTCGTTAAATACTACAAGGTCGACATGAAAGAGGCGCAGAAGCCGGACACCGCCAGCTATCGCACCTTTAACGATTTCTTCGTCCGCCCACTGCGCGATGACGTTCGCCCGCTGAATACCGATCCCAACGTGCTGGTGATGCCTGCTGACGGCGTGATTAGCCAGCTCGGCAAAATCGAAGAAGACAAAATCCTGCAGGCCAAAGGCCACGACTACAGCGTGGAAGCCCTGCTGGCGGGTAACTACCTGATGGCGGATCTGTTCCGCAACGGCTCGTTTGTCACCACCTACCTGTCGCCGCGCGACTATCACCGCGTTCACATGCCGTGCAACGGTATCCTGCGTGAGATGATCTACGTGCCGGGCGATCTGTTCTCCGTGAACCATCTGACGGCGCAAAACGTGCCGAACCTGTTCGCCCGTAACGAGCGCGTCATCTGCCTGTTTGATACTGAATTTGGCCCAATGGCGCAGATTCTGGTCGGTGCTACCATTGTAGGCAGCATCGAAACCGTATGGGCTGGCACCATCACCCCGCCGCGCGAAGGCGTCATCAAACGCTGGACCTGGCCGGCTGGCGAAAGCGAAGGCTCCGTTGCCCTGCTGAAAGGTCAGGAGATGGGTCGCTTCATACTGGGTTCCACGGTGATCAACCTGTTCGCCCCGGGTAAAGTGGATCTGGTTGAAACGCTTTCCAGCCTCTCCGTGACGAAAATCGGTCAGCCGCTGGCCGTTTCTACCGAAACCTTCGTGACGCCAGACGCTGAGCCAGCACCGCTGCCAGCCGAAGAGATCCAGGCCGAACACGACGCCAGCCCGCTGGTTGACGATAAGAAAGACCAAGGCTAACCAAAGGGGTTACTGAAGTGCGCCCGATTATCATTTTTCTGATGGCCTGGTGCCTCAGTACAGGGGCGTACGCAGCGACAGCCCCTGATGCCAAACAGATATCCCAGGAACTGGAGCAGGCGAAGGCGGCAAAACCCGCCCAGCCGGAAGCCGTTGAGCAGCTCCAGGCCGCGCTGAACGCGCTTGAGGAACGCAAAGGTTCCCTCGAGCGCGCAGAGCAATATCAGCAGGTTATCGACAACTTCCCCAAACTCTCCCAGACGCTCCGCTCACAGCTGAACAACATGCGCGACGAGCCGCGCGACGTTCCTTCGGGCATGAGCACCGACGCCCTGAATCAGGAAATCCTGCAGGTCAGCAGTCAGCTGCTGGAGAAGAGCCGTCAGGCGCAGCAGGAGCAAGAGCGCGCGCGTGAAATTGCGGACTCCCTCAGCCAGCTGCCGCAACAGCAAACCGATGCCCGCCGCCAGCTCAGCGAAGTTGAGCGCCGCATCGGCACACAGCCCGGCAACAATCCGCAAAATCTGAGCCTGCAGGCCGAATCCGCCAAACTCAAAGCCCAGGTCGATGAGCTTGAGCTGGCCCAGCTCTCCGCCAATAACCGTCAGGAACTGGCGCGTATGCGTTCCGAACTGGCGCAGAAACAGGGGCAGCAGCTCGATACCTATCTGCAGGCCCTGCGCAATCAGCTCAACAGTCAGCGTCAGCGCGAGGCCGAGCGTGCGCTGGAGAGCACCGAACTGCTGGCGGAAAACAGCGAGCACCTCCCGGCCGGGATTGTGGCTCAGTTCAAGATCAACCGCGAGTTGTCCGCCGCGCTGAACCAGCAGGCCCAGCGTATGGATCTGGTCGCCTCGCAGCAGCGCCAGGCGACCAATCAGACCTTACAGGTGCGTCAGGCTCTGAACACCTTGCGCGAGCAGTCCCAGTGGCTGGGCTCGTCGAATCTGCTGGGCGAAGCCTTACGCGCTCAGGTGGCGCGTCTGCCGGAGATGCCTAAGCCGCAACAGCTCGACACCGAAATGGCGCAACTGCGCGTCCAGCGCCTGCGCTACGAAGACCTTCTCAACAAGCAGTCGCAAGTCCGTCAGCAGCATCAGGCGGATGGCGAGCCGTTGACCAGCGAAGAGAACCGTATTCTCGAAGCTCAGCTACGCACCCAGCGCGAACTGCTGAACTCTCTGCTGCAGGGCGGCGATACGCTGATTCTGGAACTGACCAAGCTGAAAGTGTCCAATAGTCAGCTGGAAGATGCGCTGAAAGAGGTGAACGAAGCCACCCACCGCTATCTGTTCTGGACCTCTGACGTGCGGCCGATGAGCATCTCCTGGCCGATCGACATTGTGCAGGATCTGCGTCGCCTGATCTCACTGGATACCTTTGGCCAGGTGGGCAAAGCGGGCGTGATGATCCTGACCAGCAAAGAGACGATTTTCCCGCTGCTCGGGGCGTTGATTCTGGTTGGTTTTAGCATTTACTCGCGCAGGCACTTCACCCGTTTCCTGGAACGTTCCAGCGCACGCGTCGGGAAGGTGACGCAGGACCACTTCTGGCTCACGCTGCGCACCGTATTCTGGTCGATTCTGGTGGCGTCTCCGCTGCCGGTGCTGTGGATGACGCTGGGCTATGGCCTTCGCGAAGCCTGGCCGTATCCGCTCGCAGTAGCGATTGGCGATGGCGTGACGGCTACGGTGCCGCTGCTGTGGGTGGTAATGATTTGCGCCACCTTTGCCCGCCCGAACGGGCTGTTTATCGCCCACTTCGCCTGGCCGCGCCAGCGCGTAACGCGGGCGATGCGCTATTACCTGATGAGCATCGGACTGATCGTGCCGCTGATTATGGCGCTGATCATGTTCGATAATCTCAACGACCGTGAGTTTTCCGGCTCCCTCGGACGTCTGTGCTTCATGCTGATCTGCGGCGCGCTGGCGATGGTGACCCTGAGCCTGAAACGCGCCGGTATTCCGCTGTATGTCGATAAAAGCGGCAGCGGCGAAAACATGGTGAACCGCATGCTGTGGAACTTGCTCCTCAGCGCACCGCTGGTCGCGATTCTGGCCGCCGCAGTCGGGTATCTGGCGACCGCCCAGGCCCTGCTCGCGCGTCTCGAAACCTCGGTGGCGATCTGGTTCCTGCTGTTGGTGGTGTATCACGTTATCCGCCGCTGGATGCTGATTCAGCGCCGCCGACTGGCGTTTGACCGCGCCAAACATCGTCGCGCCGAGATCCTCGCGCAGCGCGCGCGTGGCGAAGACGATCCGCACAGCACCAGCAGCACCGAAGGGACGACGGAAGTGGATGAGGTCGAACTGGATCTGGATGCCATCAGTACCCAGTCCCTGCGACTGGTGCGATCCATTCTGATGCTGATCGCGCTGCTGTCGGTGATCGTGCTGTGGTCCGAAATACACTCGGCGTTTGGCTTCCTTGAAAACATCTCCCTGTGGGACGCGACGTCCACGGTACAGGGCGTCGAAAGCCTGGAGCCGATTACCCTGGGTGCAGTGTTAATCGCGATTCTGGTGCTGATCATTACCACCCAGCTGGTGCGTAACTTCCCTGCTCTGCTGGAGCTGGCGCTGTTGCAGCACCTGGATCTCACCCCCGGCACCGGCTACGCCATCACCACCATCACCAAGTACCTGATCCTGCTGTTTGGCGGGCTAGTGGGCTTCTCGATGATTGGGATTGAGTGGTCGAAACTGCAGTGGCTGGTCGCGGCACTCGGTGTGGGTCTGGGCTTTGGTTTGCAGGAGATCTTCGCCAACTTCATTTCGGGCCTGATCATTCTGTTCGAAAAACCGATCCGCATCGGCGATACGGTCACGATCCGCGATCTGACCGGGAGCATCACCAAGATCAATACGCGTGCGACCACCATCAGCGACTGGGACCGCAAAGAGATCATCGTGCCGAACAAGGCGTTCATCACCGAGCAGTTTATCAACTGGTCGCTGTCCGACTCCGTAACGCGTGTGGTTCTGACCGTTCCGGCTCCATCCGATGCCAACAGCGAAGAGGTGACGCAAATTCTCTATACCGCCGCCGAGCGCTGTTCGCTGGTGATCGACAACCCGGCACCGGAAGTGTTCCTGGTCGATTTGCAGCAGGGGATTCAGATTTTCGAGCTGCGTATCTACGCCGCCGAGATGGGACATCGTATGCCGCTGCGCCATGAGATCCACCAGCTGATTCTGGCCGGGTTCCGCGAGCACGGAATTGATATGCCATTCCCACCGTTCCAGATGCGTCTGGAAACACTGGACGGGCGTAAAACGGGAAGAACGCTGACGTCAGCGGCGCGGAAACGGCCGGCGGGGAGTTTGTAAGGTGAGTACGGATTAATTCAGTGCGGCCTGATGCCCTCACCCCAACCCTCTCCCACCGGGAGAGGGAGAACACACTAAAAAATCCTCTCTGAGAGAGGATTTTTGCTTTTACCTAAGCCCGATCCACCGTAAACGCAATCACATCCCCAAGCTGCTCGGCACCGAGCGCCAGCATCACCAGACGATCCACGCCCAGGGCCACGCCGGAGCAGTCCGGCAGACCGGCTTTTAACGCTTCCAGCAGGTTGGTATCAATCGGCTGTTGCGGCAGGCCGCGCGCTGTACGCTTGCGGTTGTCCTGCTCGAAACGCTGCTGCTGTTCGCGGGCATCGGTCAGTTCGTGGAAACCATTCGCCAGCTCAATACCTTTGTAATACACCTCAAAGCGCTCGGCGACGCGATGGTCTTCGGTGCTGATCTGCGCCAGAGACGCCTGGCTGGCCGGGAAGTGGTAGACAAAAGTCGGGCGGTCTTTACCAATCTGCGGCTCAACGCCAAAGGTGAACAGCAGCTGCAGCAGGGTATCGCGATCTTCTTCGGTATCCGCAACATTGCTCAGATCCAGCTTCGCGGCCACTTCACGCAGCAGGGTTTTGTCCGCTGACAGCGGGTCGATTTCCAGATGACGCTGGAAAGCCTGCTGGTAGGAGAGCGTTTCGGCTCCGGCGCACTCCAGCACCTGTTGCAGCAGATCGTCCACCTCGTTCATCAGGCGGTACATGTCGTAGTGCGGGCGATACCACTCCAGCATGGTGAATTCCGGGTTGTGGTGACGACCCATCTCTTCATTGCGGAAACTGCGGCACAGCTGATACACCGGGCCGCAGCCCGCCGCCAGCAGGCGCTTCATGTGATATTCCGGGCTGGTCATCAGGTACAGATTCATCCCCTGAGAGTGGCCTGGGCCGACAAAACGGGTTTCAAACGGGACCAGATGAATATCGGTCACCGTAGCCTGACTCATGCACGGCGTTTCCACCTCAAGTACACCACGGTCAGCAAAGAAACGGCGGATTTCTGCCATAATTGCTGCACGTTTTAACAGGTTAGGGATGGTTGCGCTCGGCTGCCAGGTGGCCGTTTCGCTCATGGGAATTTTCTCCGGATTCAGACAAGGGCACGAAGTCTACTCGTTAGCGCACAGAGAGACAAATTTTGCACAGTAAATTTTCTCGATTCAGCAATCTGAAAAATTCCGTGACGCAATTCATCAAACGCAGTGATAAATCGCCGGACTTAACAGCAAAAAAATCGAACGCGTCAAATTTCCCCCACATCCATACGGTTATACTGTTTTACCCATAAAGGAGCAGTGGAAACGCGTTCGCAACCGCCCCTGAGGCAAGTGAATCCTGTTAGGTCTTCACGTTGCGGAAAAACAAAAATCTGGAGGAATGTCGTGCAAACTTTTCAAGCCGATCTTGTCGTTATAGGTGCTGGCGGCGCAGGATTACGGGCTGCGATTGCTGCAGCCCAAGCGAATCCAACCGCTAAAATCGCACTGATTTCAAAAGTCTACCCGATGCGCAGCCACACGGTTGCCGCAGAAGGAGGGTCCGCCGCCGTTGCGCAGGATCATGACAGCTTCGAATACCATTTCCACGACACGGTTGCCGGGGGCGACTGGCTTTGCGAACAGGATGTCGTTGACTACTTTGTCCACCATTGCCCGACGGAAATGACCCAGCTGGAGCAGTGGGGCTGCCCGTGGAGTCGCCGCCCGGATGGCAGCGTCAACGTGCGCCGCTTCGGCGGGATGAAGATCGAACGCACCTGGTTTGCCGCCGATAAAACCGGCTTCCATATGCTCCACACCCTGTTCCAGACCTCCCTTCAGTTCCCGCAAATTCAACGGTTTGATGAACACTTCGTCCTCGACATTCTGGTCGACGACGGCCATGCGCGTGGCCTGGTGGCGATGAACATGATGGAAGGCACGCTGATGCAGATCCGCGCCAATGCGGTGGTGATGGCGACGGGCGGCGCAGGCCGCGTGTATCGCTATAACACCAACGGCGGGATCGTCACCGGCGATGGCATGGGTATGGCGCTCAGCCACGGCATTCCGCTGCGCGACATGGAGTTCGTACAGTATCACCCAACCGGCCTGCCGGGCTCCGGCATTCTGATGACGGAAGGCTGCCGTGGTGAAGGCGGTATTCTGGTCAACAAAGATGGCTATCGTTATCTGCAGGATTACGGCATGGGCCCGGAAACCCCGCTCGGCGAGCCGAAAAACAAATATATGGAACTCGGTCCGCGCGACAAAGTCTCCCAGGCGTTCTGGCACGAGTGGCGCAAAGGCAACACGATTTCTACGCCGCGCGGCGATGTGGTCTATCTCGACCTGCGTCATCTGGGCGAGAAGAAATTGCTGGAACGTCTGCCGTTCATCTGCGAACTGGCGAAAGCCTACGTTGGCGTCGATCCGGTAAAAGAGCCGATTCCGGTGCGTCCAACCGCGCACTACACCATGGGCGGCATCGAAACCGATCAGCAGTGTGAAACCCGCATTAAAGGGCTGTTTGCCGTCGGGGAGTGCTCTTCCGTCGGTCTGCACGGGGCGAACCGTCTCGGCTCCAACTCGCTGGCGGAGCTGGTGGTGTTTGGCCGCATGGCGGGTGAACGCGCGATGGAGCGCGCTGCAACGGCTGGTGAAGCCAACTGCGCCGCGCTCGACGCACAGGTGGTGGATGTCGAAAAACGTCTGAAAGCGCTGGTAAACCAGGAAGGCACGGAAAACTGGTCGAAAATCCGCGACGAAATGGGTCTCTCCATGGAAGAAGGCTGCGGCATCTACCGTACGCCGGAGCTGATGCAGAAAACCGTCGATAAGCTGGCGGAGCTGCAGGAGCGCTTCAAGCGTGTGCGCATTACCGATACTTCCAGCGTGTTCAACACCGACCTGCTCTACACCATTGAGCTGGGTCACGGTCTGAACGTTGCCGAATGTATGGCGCACTCCGCCCTGGCGCGTAAAGAGTCGCGCGGCGCGCATCAGCGTCTGGACGAAGGCTGTACCGAACGCGACGACGTGAATTTCCTCAAGCATACCCTCGCTTACCGCGACGCAGACGGTACCACCCGTCTGGACTACAGCGACGTGAAGATCACCACGCTGCCACCAGCAAAACGTGTTTATGGGGCAGAAGCGGAAGCCGCCGATAAGAAGGAGAAGGCGAATGGCTGAGATGCAGACGTTGAAAATTGAAGTGGTGCGCTACAACCCGGAAGTGGACGCCGCACCGCACAGCGCTTTCTACGATGTGCCTTTTGATGAGCAAACCTCCCTGCTGGATGCGCTCGGGTACATCAAAGATAACCTGGCACCGGACCTGAGCTATCGCTGGTCCTGCCGCATGGCTATCTGCGGCTCCTGCGGCATGATGGTCAACAAAGTGCCGAAGCTGGCCTGTAAAACCTTCCTGCGCGAGTACACCAAAGGCATGAAGGTCGAAGCGCTGGGTAACTTCCCGATCGAGCGCGATCTGGTGGTCGATATGACCCACTTTATCGAAAGTCTGGAAGCGATTAAGCCGTACATCATCGGCAACCCGCGCACACCGGATCAGGGTCCAAACACCCAGACCCCGGCGCAGATGGCGAAATACCATCAGTTCTCCGGGTGCATCAACTGCGGTCTGTGCTACGCCGCGTGCCCACAGTTTGGCCTGAACCCGGAGTTTATCGGCCCGGCGGCCATTACGCTGGCGCATCGCTACAACGAAGACAGCCGCGATCACGGGAAGAAAGAACGTATGGCGCAGCTCAACAGCCAGAACGGCGTGTGGAGTTGTACCTTCGTGGGCTATTGCTCGGAAGTGTGTCCGAAGCATGTCGACCCGGCCGCCGCTATTCAGCAGGGTAAAGTGGAAAGCTCGAAAGACTTTCTTATCGCTACCCTGAAACCACGCTAAGGAGTGCATGATGACGACTAAACGCAAAGCCTACGTGCGGCCAATGCCGGCCACCTGGTGGAAGAAACTGCCGTTTTATCGCTTCTATATGCTGCGTGAAGGCACGGCGGTTCCGGCGGTGTGGTTCAGCCTTGAGCTGATGTACGGTCTTTTCGCGCTGAAGCACGGTCCGGAAACCTGGGCCAGTTTTGTAGGTTTCCTGCAAAACCCGATCGTGGTGATCCTGAACCTGATCGTGCTCGCCGCCGCGCTGCTGCATACCAAAACCTGGTTTGAGCTGGCACCGAAGGCCGCGAACATTATCGTGAAGGGCGAGAAAATGGGGCCGGAGCCTGTGATTAAAGGGCTTTGGGCGGTGACTGCAGTCGTGACTGTGGTCGTTCTGTTTGTGGCACTGTTCTGGTAAGGAGGCCTGAGTGATTAATCCCAACCCAAAACGTTCTGACGAGCCGGTATTCTGGGGCTTGTTCGGCGCAGGCGGCATGTGGAGCGCCATCGTCGCACCGGTCATTATCCTGCTGGTCGCGATTCTGCTGCCGCTGGGGCTTTTCCCGGGCGATGCGCTGGGCTATGACCGCGTGCTGGCATTCGCCAGCAGCTTTATTGGCCGCGTGTTTATCTTCCTGATGATTGTTCTGCCACTCTGGCTGGGGCTGCACCGCATCCACCACGCCATGCATGATCTGAAAATCCACGTGCCAAACGGCAAATGGGTGTTCTACGGCCTGGCGACCATTCTGACGGTTGTGACCCTGGTTGCTATCGTCACAATTTGATATTGTGCGTCTTCATCCGGCCCGCCCTTCCGGCGGGCTTTTTTATGGAAGATGCTCAGATGAAAAAATCACTTTGCTGCGCCTTGCTGCTCAGCGCGTCATTCTCAGCGCTGGCGGCACCGGCGACAGATAAACAGCTCGCCGACATCGTTAACCGCACCATCGCCCCGCTCATGCAGGAACAGGCTATCCCCGGTATGGCCGTCGCGGTCATTTATCAGGGCAAACCTCACTATTTCACCTGGGGTAAAGCCGATATCGACGGAAACAAACCCGTCACTCAGCAAACGCTGTTCGAACTGGGCTCCGTGAGTAAAACCTTCACCGGCGTACTGGGCGGTGACATCCTCGCGCGCGGCGAAATCCATCTTAGCGATCCCGTCACTCAATACTGGCCTGAACTGACGGGCAAACAGTGGCAGCACATTAATCTGCTGCATCTGGCGACGTACACGGCGGGTGGTTTGCCCCTGCAGGTACCTGATGAAGTCACCGACCAGTCGGCCCTGCTCAACTTCTATCAACACTGGCAGCCGCAGTGGGCTCCGGGCGAAAAACGTCTTTACGCGAACGCCAGCATTGGGTTGTTTGGCGCACTCGCCGTTAAGCCGTCGGGCATGAGCTTCGAGCAGGCGATGACCACGCGCGTACTCCAGCCGCTGAAACTGAGTCACACCTGGCTGAACGTTCCGGCTGCGGAAGAGAAAAACTACGCCTGGGGCTATCGCGACGGCAAAGCCGTTCACGTTTCGCCGGGGATGCTGGATGCCGAAGCTTACGGCGTTAAAACCACCATCGAAGATATGGCGAGCTGGGTGCAGGCCAACATCAACCCGTCAGCCGTGAAAGACGAAAAGCTGCAGCAGGGCATTGCGCTGGCGCAGTCGCGCTACTGGCGCATCGGCGAGATGTATCAGGGCTTAGGCTGGGAAATGCTGAACTGGCCGGTGAAAGCCAAAACTGTCGTCGACGGCAGCGATAATAAAATCGCGCTCGCCCCGACAACCGCAGTGGCAATCAATCCACCCGCCCCTGCCGTGAAAGCCTCTTGGGTGCATAAAACCGGATCCACCGGCGGATTTGGCAGCTACGTCGCCTTTATTCCGGAAAAGAATCTCGGCATCGTGATGCTGGCGAATAAAAGCTATCCCAACCCGGCTCGTGTAGAGGCCGCGTATCGAATCCTGGACGCGCTCCAGTAACCTTTTGTCCCGCATTTTCCTTGCTGTCATCTACACTTAACAAAAAAACAGCAAGGAAACTTCTATGCGCATTTTGCCTGTTATCGCCGCGGTGACAGCCGCGTTTTTAGTGGTGGCTTGTAGTTCCCCTACCCCGCCGAATGGCGTCACCGTCGTGAATAACTTTGATGCACAGCGTTATCTCGGCACCTGGTATGAAATCGCCCGCCTGGATCATCGCTTTGAACGCGGGTTACAGCGCGTCACCGCAACTTACAGCACCATGGATGACGGCGGCATTCAGGTGATTAACAAGGGATACAACCCAGAGCGTGGGATGTGGCAGCAGTCGATCGGCAAAGCGTACTTTACCGGCGACCCGAGCCGGGCCGCGCTGAAAGTATCGTTCTTTGGCCCGTTCTACGGTGGCTATAACGTGATTGCGCTGGACCGGGAATATCGCCATGCGCTGGTATGCGGGCCGGATCGCGACTATCTGTGGATCCTCTCGCGCACGCCGACCATTTCAGACGAAATGAAGCAGCAAATGCTCGATGTCGCGACCCGACAAGGGTTTGATGTGTCGAAATTAATCTGGGTCGAACAGCCGCATTAATGGGTGCTGAGCTTCAACCCAATAATTCCCGCCACGATTAACGCGAGGCTGGCAATACGCGCCAGACTCGCGGACTCTCCCAGCAGCAAAATACCGGTAATCGCCGCGCCCACGGCACCGATCCCCGTCCAGACGGCATAGGCCGTGCCGACCGGCAGCGTGCGCATCGCCCACGACAGCAGCGCAATACTGACAATCATGGCGGTGATGGTAATGATACTCGGGGTCAGGCGGGTGAAACCGTGGGTGTATTTCAGGCCGATGGCCCATACCACTTCCAGCAAACCGGCGATCAAAAGAATAATCCAGGACATATAAGGCTCCTTAACTCAAATAACAGTCTGGGGCCGTCCCCGGTGATCGAAGCGCTTGCAGGTCGTCCCGCAAGGCAGAGATGAGAGGCCTATTTTGCTCAGAAAGCGATCTTAATTCAATACAATTGGCAAAATCTGGTTAAAGCCTGAAATAGCCTCAGTATGCAGCGGAGTTCAGCCATTTAGTACTCATCGGACTTCCCTATGATGGTGTGCTTTCTGATGGCAGCAAGCCGAGCCCTTTGCCTGATGCGAAAAAAACATGTTTAAAATTCTCTTGATTGACCGTTGTCACTTCACCCGCTCCGGGTTTGAAGCATGGCTCAATCATTCAGGGTTATTCCCCGGCACTTTTATGGTCACTGGGCTGAATAATCTGTTTCTTGCCAGGGAGCATATCCTGCAATGGAAGCCCACGCTGGTGATCGCTGATTTAAACAGTTTTATGCAGGATATGAGTGATATCCAGCAGCTGTCGTCCCTGCTTATTGCCAGCGAGACGCGGCCTTTTATTCTGCTGCAATCCGACATCAAGCTGGATATGTCGGGCTACATTAAGCAGTTCCCGCTGTGGGCTTCGCTGTGCAAAAGCACGTCACTGGACACCCTGGCGAGAGTGATTAATGACGCATTAAGTACCTGTGCCAGCTACGAGATCCCGCAAATTGCAACGCCACTGCTGACCCGTCAGGAAGAGAAAGTTTTAGCACTGTGGATGGAAGGTGCCAGCAATCAGAATATTGCCGGGAAGCTCAGTATTAACAGCAAGACGGTGTATACCTACAAACGCAATATCCGTATGAAACTGCACATGGACACGCGCTTCTCACCGTTTTTGACGCTTCAGGAAGTGTAAAGCTGACGGTACGGCGGCAGCCCCGTTCCGTACCGTCCTGATATCACATCATTAATTCTGTGCTTTCGTTGCTGCACCAGAAATAACACTACCGCCGCTAGAGATATCTTCACCCACGCCACGCGTGGTGTTGCAGGCGGTTAATACTGAAGAAAGCACCAGTACAGAAAAGATCGCTGCAATTGTTTTCTTAACCATAATATCTTCCTTTTATAGCCAATGTTATTTGTGTATAGCCACTTAAGGATAGACAAGATCCCGCCGGTTGACGGAAAAGGAAGAATTTTTCGGAGTATTAGACGTGATTAACTGGCTGCGTGGGAGATCGCGTGGCCAACAGCTTTGATATCTTCACCTACTCCGCGCGCGGTGTTGCACCCGGAAAGGAGGGCGCTGGAGAGTGCCAGCATCAGCAGAATTTTAACGGTACGTTTCATCATCCCTGCCTGAATCAATCAGGCGCAGCAGGCGCTGCGCCTCACTCATTACCCGTCATACTTCAAGTTGCATGTGCGTTGGCTGCGCCTGCTCACCCCAGTCACTTACTTAAGTAAGCTCCTGGGGATTCTCAGGCTTGCCGCCTTCCTGCAACTCGAATTATTTAGGGTAAACATGAATTACTTCACGCGGGATACGTATTCGCCAGAGCGAGTATCCACTTTGATCACTTCGCCGATCTGAACGAACAGTGGCACTTTAACCACAGCGCCAGTAGACAGAGTGGCTGGTTTACCGCCGGTACCTGCGGTGTCACCTTTCAGGCCTGGATCGGTTTCAATGATTTCCAGCTCAACGAAGTTAGGCGGAGTCACGGAGATAGGCTGACCGTTCCACAGGGTCACGATGCATTCAGCCTGGTCCAGCAGCCATTTCGCGTTATCACCAACGGCTTTCTCATCAGCAGCCAGCTGCTCGAAAGTTTCGTTGTTCATGAAGTGATAGAACTCGCCGTCGTTGTACAGGAAGGTCAGGTTCATATCGACAACGTCAGCGCCTTCAGCGGAGTCGGTAGATTTGAAGGTTTTCTCAACGCGGGTACCGGTCAGCAGGCGACGCAGCTTAACGCGCGCGAATGCCTGGCCTTTACCTGGTTTAACGAATTCGCTGGCTTCAACCGCATACGGTTCGCCGTCCATCATGATTTTAAGACCAGCACGAAAATCGTTGCTATAGTAAGTCGCCATAAGGCCCTCTGAAAATTGTTAACTGGTAGCTAAGCCACAAAATGGCGCATATTGTAACCCTAAATACCCCGTCCAGAGAAGATTGGTTATCGCAACTTGCCGATGTAATCACCAGTCCTGATGAACTGCTGGGTCTATTGAATATAGACACTGATGAAAATTTGCTCGCTGGCCGTGAGGCAAAGCGTCTCTTTGCCCTGCGTGTCCCTCGTGCGTTTGTCGCGAGGATGGAGAAAGGCAACCCCGACGATCCACTGCTGAAACAGGTACTTACCTCGCAGGATGAGTTCGTGACCGCGCCCGGTTTTAGCACCGATCCGCTGGAAGAACAGAACAGCGTGGTGCCGGGTTTGCTGCATAAATATCAGAACCGTGCCCTGCTGCTGGTGAAGGGTGGATGTGCGGTAAATTGCCGCTATTGCTTCCGTCGTCACTTCCCGTACGCCGATAATCAGGGCAATAAGCGCAACTGGCAGGTGGCGCTGGACTATATTGCGGCCCATCCTGAGCTGGATGAGATCATCTTCTCCGGCGGCGATCCGCTGATGGCGAAAGATCACGAGCTGGACTGGCTGATGGCACAGCTCGAGGCGATCCCGCATATCAAGCGGTTACGCATTCACAGCCGCCTGCCGATTGTGATCCCCGCACGTATTACCGACACCCTGGTTGCGCGCTTCGAAGAGTCGCGACTGCAAATTCTGCTGGTGAATCATATTAACCACGCCAACGAAATCGACGACGCATTCCGCTCGGCAATGGCGCGTCTGCGCAAAGCGGGTGTGACGCTGCTGAACCAGAGCGTGCTGCTGCGCGGTGTGAACGATAACGCGCGGGCGCTCGCCGAGCTGAGCAATGCGCTGTTTGATGCCTCGGTGATGCCCTATTACCTGCACGTGCTGGACCGCGTTCAGGGTGCGGCGCATTTCATGGTGAGCGATGAGGAAGCCCGGCAGATTATGCGGGAGCTGCTGACGCTGGTGTCGGGATATATGGTGCCGAAGCTGGCGCGCGAGATTGGTGGTGAGCCGAGCAAAACGCCGCTGGATTTGCAACTGCGGCAGAACTAAATAGGCAGGTGGCAGAGGTAAAAGCAAAACGGCAACACCCGTTGCCGTTTTTAGTGTTTGCGCCCTCTCCCGTGGGAGAGGGTCGGGGTGAGGGCATCAGCCCGCACCTATCTCAATTCGGGCACTTATAAACCTGGCCGTTCATGGAGCTTGCCGTCGGCACGAAACTCGACAGAATGCCTTGCGTTGGGCTGCTCACGCCATAAATCACGTTGCCACCCATTGCCGCGGCCTGGTTACGAAGCGCGTTTGCCGCACCGCGCATTGAGCCGCCTTCGTCACCGTGCTGACCCGACATCCAGTTGCTCTGCTCACCGGTTGCCGTACCTAACAGCTGGCACTCGCTGCCCGGCTTATCTTCCACAAAGCGAACGCCCTGTCCCGCCGAGGAGAGCTCGTTACTGGAGCTACATCCCGCCAGCAGCAACGCTGCCCCTACGATCCCTGCACAGACTTTAACGCGCATGTTATTCCCCGTTTTCAATAAGCTGGACAAGAGTTGTCCGTGTGTAAACCTTATACTAAAAAGATGACCAAAAGAAAAACCCCCAGGCATTTCTGTCCGGGGGTTTTTCAATTCTGGGACGTAAACGCCCAAATCATTCTGGTTGCAGGGCGTAGGGGCAAATTACATCATGCCGCCCATACCACCCATACCACCCATGCCGCCTGCGCCTAAGTCAGGAGCATCGCCTTTAGGCATATCGGTCACCATGCATTCGGTGGTGATCATCAGACCGGCTACGGATGCCGCGTACTGCAGAGCAGAACGGGTCACTTTCGTTGGGTCCAGAATACCGAAGTCGATCATGTTGCCGTATTCTTCAGTCGCTGCGTTGTAACCGTAGTTACCTTCGCCTGCTTTCACGTTGTTCGCCACAACAGACGGCTCTTCACCGGCGTTGGAGACGATCTGACGCAGTGGCGCTTCCATTGCGCGCAGCGCAACTTTGATACCCACGTTCTGATCTTCGTTCTGAGCAGTCAGGCCAGCCAGTTTAGCGGCAACGCGAACCAGCGCGACACCACCACCAGCAACCACGCCTTCTTCTACCGCAGCACGGGTTGCGTGCAGGGCATCATCAACGCGGGCTTTCTTCTCTTTCATTTCAACTTCGGTAGCCGCACCGACTTTGATCACTGCCACGCCGCCTGCCAGTTTCGCTACGCGCTCCTGCAGTTTTTCGCGGTCGTAGTCAGAGGTCGCTTCTTCGATCTGCTTACGGATCTGAGCTACGCGGCCTTGGATTGCGCCTTCGTCACCCACGCCATCGATGATGGTGGTGGTGTCTTTGTTGATCACAACGCGTTTCGCCTGACCCAGATCTTCCAGGGTCGCTTTTTCCAGCTCCATACCGATTTCTTCAGAAATCACGGTACCGCCGGTCAGGGTTGCGATGTCCTGCAGCATAGCTTTACGACGGTCGCCGAAGCCAGGTGCTTTAACCGCAGCCACTTTCACGATGCCACGCATGGTGTTCACTACCAGAGTTGCCAGGGCTTCGCCTTCAACGTCTTCGGCGATGATAACCAGTGGTTTGCCAGCTTTCGCTACGGCTTCCAGCACAGGCAGCATTTCACGGATGTTGGAGATTTTCTTGTCAGCCAGCAGGATGAACGGGCTTTCCAGCTCAACAGCGCCAGTTTCTGGCTTGTTGATGAAGTATGGGGACAGGTAGCCGCGGTCGAACTGCATACCTTCAACCACGTCCAGTTCGTCTTCCAGGCCGGTACCGTCTTCAACGGTGATCACGCCTTCTTTACCGACTTTGTCCATCGCTTCTGCGATCAGTTTACCCACGGTTTCGTCGGAGTTAGCGGAGATAGTACCTACCTGCGCAATCGCTTTAGAGTCGGAGCAAGGAACGGACAGCGCTTTCAGCTCTTCAACAGCCGCGATAACCGCTTTGTCGATACCGCGCTTCAGGTCCATTGGGTTCATGCCCGCAGCAACAGCTTTCAGACCTTCAGCGATGATCGCCTGAGCCAGCACGGTCGCGGTGGTGGTACCGTCGCCTGCAGCGTCGTTCGCTTTAGAGGCAACTTCTTTCACCATCTGCGCGCCCATGTTTTCGAATTTGTCTTCCAGTTCGATTTCACGTGCAACGGAAACGCCATCTTTAGTGATGGTTGGTGCGCCGAAGGATTTATCCAGCACCACGTTACGGCCTTTCGGGCCCAGGGTCACTTTTACTGCATCTGCCAGTACGTTCACGCCGCGCAGCATTTTCACACGAGCGTCGTTACCGAATTTTACGTCTTTAGCTGCCATGTTCTTATTTCCTCAAATTCGTTCAGTATCGTTTCGCGGATTACGCTTCAACAATTGCCAGGATGTCGCTTTCGGACATGATCAACACTTCTTCATTGTCGATCTTCTCGGATTTCACGCCGTAGCCATCGTTAAAGATCACGATGTCGCCCACTTTAACGTCCAGCGGCTGCACTGTACCGTTTTCCAGGATGCGGCCCTTACCGACAGCGATGATTTCGCCACGAGTTGATTTGGCTGCTGCAGAACCGGTCAGAACGATGCCGCCTGCAGATTTGGTTTCAACTTCTTTACGCTTGACGATCACACGATCATGTAACGGACGAATACTCATTGATATCTCTCCTTCGAGAAAGTCATTATCAGTTATGGAAGACGCCGGGCCGTAAAAGGTTTACCGACTGGTGCCCTGAGAGATGGGGGTCGGATTTTGCCCCTTCAAGGGGCAGCCGAAAAAAAATTTGTGAAAGTGTTACCATCGCCTCTCTTTTGATGATGTCAGGACGAAGTCAATGAGTGGACTCAAACAGGAGCTAGGGCTGGCGCAGGGCGTGGGTTTGCTCTCCACCTCCTTGTTAGGAACGGGTGTGTTTGCGGTGCCTGCGCTGGCGGCACTGGTGGCGGGGAATAACAGCCTGTGGGCGTGGCCGGTGCTGATTGTGCTGGTCTTCCCGATTGCAATCGTCTTTGCGACGCTCGGACGACATTTCCCGAGCGCGGGCGGCGTGGCGCATTTTGTCGGCATGGCGTTTGGCCCACGGCTGGAGCGGGTGACCGGCTGGCTGTTCCTGTCGGTGATTCCTGTCGGTCTCCCTGCCGCCCTGCACATCGCCACCGGTTTTGCTCAGGCGCTGTTTGGCTGGCACGACGAACAGCTGCTGTTTGCCGAGCTGGGTACGCTGGCGATCGTCTGGTGGGTGGGCTCGCGCGGGGCCAGCTCGAGCGCCAATCTGCAAACGCTGGTGGCGGTGCTGATCGTCGCGTTGATTGCCGCCATCTGGTGGGCCGGCGATATCCACGTCGGCGAAATTCCCTTCCCGGCCATCGCCGACGTCGATCATTCTCAACTTTTCGCAGCGCTCTCGGTGATGTTCTGGTGTTTTGTTGGCCTGGAGGCGTTTGCCCATCTGGCGTCAGAGTTCAAACAGCCGGAGCGCGATTTCCCGCGCGCGCTGATGATTGGCCTGCTGCTGGCGGGCACGGTCTACTGGGCCTGTACGGTGCTGGTGCTGCACTTCAACGCGTACAGCGCTGAAGCGGCCGCGGCGGCATCGCTGCCAGGCATTGTGGTGCAGCTGTTTGGCGTCAAAGCGTTATGGATTGCCTGCGTGATTGGCTATCTCGCCTGCTTCGCCAGCCTGAACATCTATATTCAGAGCTTCGCCCGTCTGGTGTGGTCTCAGGCGCAATACAAACCGGACAGCCGACTGTCGCGCCTGTCAAAACGTCAGCTGCCGCTGAACGCCCTGAACGCGGTGCTGGGCTGCTGCGTGCTGAGCACATTGGGGATCTACTGGCTGAACATCAATCTGGACGCGCTGATCGTCTACGCCAACGGCATTTTCATCATGATTTATCTGCTGTGCATGCTGGCGGGGTGTCGGTTGCTGAAAGGCCGCTTTAAAGTTCTGGCGGTGATCGGCGGAGTGCTGTGTTTACTGCTGCTGGTGATAATTGGCTGGAAGAGTTTGTATGCCGTCGTGATGCTGGCGGGGCTGTGGGGGTTCTTGCCTAAGCGCGGTGCGGTTTAGTTGCCGGATGGCGGCTGCGCCTTATCCGGCCTACGGTTTGGGTTTTGTAGGCCCGGTAGGCGCAGCGCCACCGGGCAAAAAACTCAGCGATCGTCTTTATGATCAATACGGTCGTGCTGGTCGTCCTTACGCTGGTACTCCCCGTCAAAGGTTTCCCCATTTCCCGGACCGGTGCTGAACCCGCCGCCAGGCATACGGTTAAAGCGCAGATGCGGCAGCAGTCGCAGGGTCAGCAGTTTTTGCACCGGCGGCAACAGCAGTAACAGGCCGATGAAGTCGGTGAAGAAGCCCGGCAGAATCAGCAGCAGACCCGCAAGAATCAGGGAGACGCTTTTGATCATCTCGGCCGCCGGACTTTCGCCCGCCGCCATCTTCTGCTGCATTAACAGGAAATTTTTGAAACCCTGGTTACGCACCAGCGACATACCTATCACTGATGTGAATATCACCAGGATCAGCGTCAGCAGGACACCCAGCACGTGGGCGACCTGGATAAAAATCGAAATCTCAATGTAAACATAGAGAAAGATGGCAATAAAAGGTATCCAGCGCACTGGTTTCTCCTGTGTGGCAGACGCCTCTGGCCTCTGTCTGAATGTGTTTGCGATTCGCGTCTTTCTGAGATGGAGACGGTTAGCCAAATTTCAATCGGTTTGCACGGATATTTTTTCTGGAAATATTCAAGCGGTGATTCATTTCACAGATTAATAATTATCATGAGATGAGGGCGATAATAAGTGATCCAGATTACGGCAATTCGCTATCATCAGCATATGATCTCGAGTATCTGGCTGATTGAGGGAATAATCGTCGGTCAGCAAATATTGAAAACCACATATCTACTGTGTGTTTAGTACAATCCATCGGCCGCTTTAAAAGAAGGTTCACATGTTAAACAACATTCGTATCGAAGAAGATTTGTTGGGTACCAGGGAAGTTCCAGCGGATGCCTACTACGGTATTCACACTCTGAGAGCGATTGAAAACTTTTACATCAGCAACAACAAAATCAGCGACATCCCTGAGTTTGTCCGTGGCATGGTGATGGTGAAGAAAGCCGCAGCCCTGGCGAACAAAGAGCTGCAAACCATTCCGAAAAGCGCTGCAAATGCCATCATCGCCGCCTGCGATGAAGTGCTGAACAACGGCAAATGCATGGACCAGTTCCCGGTTGACGTCTATCAGGGCGGCGCGGGGACCTCTGTCAACATGAATACCAACGAGGTGCTGGCGAATATCGGTCTTGAACTGATGGGCCACCAGAAAGGTGAGTACCAGTACCTCAATCCAAACGACCACGTTAACAAGTGCCAGTCCACCAACGACGCCTACCCGACCGGTTTCCGTATCGCCGTGTACGCCTCCGTGGTGAAACTGATCGACGCAATTAACCAGCTGGGCGATGGCTTCCAGCGTAAAGCCGTTGAGTTCCAGGACATTCTGAAAATGGGTCGTACCCAGCTGCAGGATGCAGTGCCAATGACCCTCGGCCAGGAGTTCCACGCGTTTAACGTGCTGCTGAACGAAGAGACCCGCAACATCCTGCGCACTTCTGAGCTGCTGCTGGAAGTGAACCTTGGCGCGACCGCCATCGGAACACGTCTGAACACCCCAGACGGCTATCAGCAGCTGGCGGTGCAAAAACTGGCGGAAGTCTCTAACCTGGCGGTAGTACCGGCGGAAGACCTGATCGAAGCGACCTCCGACTGCGGCGCTTACGTGATGGTGCACAGCGCGCTGAAACGTCTGGCGGTGAAACTCTCCAAAATTTGTAATGACCTGCGCCTGCTCTCCTCCGGTCCACGCGCTGGCCTGAACGAAATCAACCTGCCAGAGCTGCAGGCCGGTTCGTCCATCATGCCAGCCAAAGTGAACCCGGTGGTGCCAGAAGTGGTGAACCAGGTGTGCTTCAAAGTCATCGGGAACGACATTACCGTGACCATGGCCTCCGAAGCGGGTCAGCTGCAGCTGAACGTAATGGAGCCGGTGATTGGCCAGGCGATGTTTGAGTCTATCCACATTCTGACCAACGCCTGCTACAACCTGCTGGAAAAATGCATTAACGGCATTACGGCGAACAAAGAAGTGTGCGAGAGCTTCGTCTATAACTCTATCGGCATCGTCACCTACCTCAACCCGTTCATCGGCCACCACAACGGCGATATCGTCGGGAAGATTTGTGCCGAAACCGGTAAGAGCGTGCGCGAAGTTGTACTGGAGCGAGGACTGCTGACAGAAGCTGAGCTGGATGATATCTTCTCGGCGCAAAACCTGATGCACCCGGCCTACAAAGCGAAACGTTATACCGATGAAAGCGAACAATAACAGTTCCGGTTAAACTTCCGAAAGGCATGTCACTTGTGACATGCCTTTTTGCTTATATAGGACATCACAAAAATAACATTTACGTATCCAACATCTAACATTCAAGGAAGCGATTATGATTGTCATTGAGCTGATTATCGTTTTAGCGGCGATTTTTATCGGCGCCAGACTCGGGGGGATTGGTATCGGCTATGCTGGCGGGCTCGGCGTGCTGGTGCTGGCCGCGATTGGTGTCGCACCGGGGAAAATCCCGTTTGACGTTATCTCCATCATCATGGCGGTGATTGCGGCCATCTCTGCGATGCAGATCGCGGGCGGGCTGGATTATCTGGTGCATCAGACTGAAAAACTGCTGCGTAAAAATCCGAAGTACATCACCATCCTTGCGCCCGTCGTCACCTACTTCCTGACCATTTTTGCCGGGACCGGGAACATCTCTCTGGCGACCCTGCCGGTGATTGCCGAAGTGGCGAAAGAGCAGGGTATCAAACCGTGCCGTCCGCTGTCGACCGCCGTCGTTTCCGCTCAGATTGCGATTACCGCCTCGCCAATTTCTGCCGCGGTGGTTTATATGTCCTCAGTGATGGAAGGCCACGGCGTGAGCTACATCCATCTGCTCTCGGTGGTGATCCCGTCGACGCTGCTGGCTGTGCTGCTGATGTCGTTCCTGGTCACTATGCTGTTCAACTCAAAACTCTCTGACGATCCGGTATACCTGAAACGTCTGGAAGAGGGTCTGATCGAACTGCGCGGTGAAAACAAAGTTGAAATCAAACCGCGCGCCAAACTTTCGGTGCTGCTGTTCCTGCTCGGCGTGGTCTGTGTGGTGATTTATGCCATCGTCAACAGCCCAAGCCTTGGCCTGG
Organism: Lelliottia sp. EB106-05-01-XG201; assembly: GCF_058791735.1. Lineage (NCBI taxonomy): Bacteria > Pseudomonadati > Pseudomonadota > Gammaproteobacteria > Enterobacterales > Enterobacteriaceae > Lelliottia > Lelliottia sp. EB106-05-01-XG201. The sequence continues at coordinate 497,065 of NZ_JBYTDV010000001.1, read as the reverse complement.
TGGCGACGCCACTGATGAACACCACTAACGCGATCCTGATTATTATGCTGAGCGTCGCGACGCTGACCACGGTGATGTGCGGCGTGGAAACGGACAGCATTCTGAGTTCCAGCACCTTTAAAGCGGGGATGAGCGCCTGTATCTGTATCCTCGGTGTGGCGTGGCTCGGCGATACCTTCGTCTCCCACAACATCGACTGGATTAAAGAGACGGCGGGTACCGTGATTCAGGGCCACCCGTGGCTGCTGGCGGTGATTTTCTTCGTTGCCTCTGCGCTGCTGTACTCTCAGGCGGCAACGGCCAAAGCGCTGATGCCGATGGCACTCGCACTGAACGTGTCTCCGCTGACGGCGGTCGCCTCATTCGCTGCCGTTTCTGGTCTGTTCATTCTGCCAACCTACCCGACGCTGGTCGCGGCGGTGCAGATGGACGATACCGGCACGACGCGCATTGGGCGTTTCGTCTTTAACCATCCATTCTTTATTCCGGGCACGATGGGCGTGGTGTTTGCCGTCTGCTTCGGCTTCCTGATTGGCAGCGTGATTCTTTAAGCTGCCGGTGGTGTAAAAATAGTTAAAGTCGGGCCGCTCAGCGGCCCGATTCATTAATGCCCTTCGGCCCAGCGTGATATAGTGATTTTTTCGCGATGAGGAGGTCGAGTAGTGAATACACCTGACGCAGTCGTTGTACTCTGTACCGCACCCGATGAAGCCACGGCCCAGGAGCTTGCCGCAAAAGTGCTGGCCGAACAGCTCGCGGCCTGCGTGACCATCCTGCCTGGTGCCACCTCGATGTACTACTGGGAAGGCAAGCTGGAACAGGAGTACGAAGTACAAATGCTGCTGAAAACCAACGTCGCGCATCAGCAGGCGCTTCTCGATTGCCTCAAGTCTCATCATCCTTACCAGACCCCCGAACTGCTGGTGCTGCCAGTGGCTCACGGCGATAACGATTATCTCTCATGGCTCAACGCTTCCTTACGCTGATCCTGCTGCTGTGCAGCACATCAGTTTTTGCCGGGCTGTTCGACGCGCCCGGCCGCTCTAATTTCATTCCCGCCGATCGGGCATTTGTTTTCGACTTCCAGCAGAACCAGCACGATCTGAATCTGAGATGGCAGGTGAAGGACGGGTACTACCTGTACCGCAAGCAGGTCAGTATCACTCCTGCGAATGCGACGCTCGGCGAGCCACAGCTGCCTGCGGGCGAATGGCACGAAGACGAGTTCTACGGTAAAAGCGAGATCTACCGCCACCGACTGACGGTGCCGGTCACGGTGAATCAGGCAAGCCAGGGCGCGACGCTGACGGTGACGTATCAGGGCTGCGCAGATGCCGGTTTCTGCTATCCGCCGGAAACTAAAGTGGTGCCGCTGAGTGAAGTCGTGGCGGCAACCCCTGTTCCCCCTTCTCAGGAGCCGAGTGAAAAGAGCGCGGAACTCCCCTTCTCTGCCCTCTGGGCGTTATTGATCGGGATCGGCATCGCCTTCACGCCATGCGTATTGCCAATGTATCCCCTGATCTCCGGTATCGTACTCGGCGGTAAACAGCGTTTATCTACCGCCCGCGCGCTGCTGCTGGCCTTTATCTATGTTCAGGGAATGGCGCTCACTTATACCGCGCTCGGCCTTGTGGTGGCCGCGGCGGGGCTGCAGTTCCAGGCCGCACTTCAGCATCCGTATGTGCTCATCGGTCTGTCGGTGGTCTTTACCCTGCTGGCGCTGTCGATGTTCGGGCTGTTCACCCTGCAATTGCCGTCGTCCCTGCAAACGCGCTTAACGCTGATGAGCAATCGTCAGCAGGGCGGTTCGGCTGGCGGGGTGTTTGTCATGGGGGCGATCGCCGGGCTGATTTGCTCACCCTGCACCACCGCGCCGCTGAGCGCCATCCTGCTCTACATCGCTCAGAGCGGGAATATGTGGTTCGGTGGTGGGACACTCTATCTCTACGCGCTGGGCATGGGCCTGCCGTTGATTCTGGTCACCGTGTTCGGCAACCGACTGCTGCCGAAAAGCGGGCCGTGGATGGAGACGGTGAAAACCGCGTTCGGCTTTGTGATTCTGGCGCTGCCGGTATTCCTGCTGGAGCGCATTATTGGCGATGTCTGGGGAATACGTCTGTGGGCGATTCTGGGCGTCGCGTTCTTCAGCTGGGCGTTTATCACCAGTTTGCAGGCAAAAAAATCGTGGATGCGCATCGTGCAAATTATCCTGCTGGCCGCCGCGCTGGTGAGCGTGCGCCCGCTTCAGGACTGGGCGTTTGGCTCCGCAACGACACAAACACAGGCGCATCTTAACTTTACGCAAATCAGCAACGTCGATGAATTGCGTACCGCATTGGCGCAGGCCAAGGGCAAACCGGTGATGCTCGACCTCTACGCCGACTGGTGCGTGGCCTGTAAAGAGTTTGAAAAATACACCTTTAGCGATCCGCAGGTACAAAATGCGCTGAAAGAGACCGTTCTGCTGCAGGCCAATGTGACGGCCAATAGCGCGCAGGACAAGGCCTTGCTGAAGGAACTCAACGTGCTTGGTCTGCCGACAATTCTGTTCTTTAATGAACGGGGCGAAGAGCAGCCCGCCGGGCGCGTGACCGGATTTATGGATGCAGCCGCATTCAGCGCACATTTGCGCGATCGCCAACCGTAAACGACACTGATAACGGAAGAAACCGTTAGCATTGGGAGGAGAAAACCGTGCAACGTGAAGACGTACTGGGACAAGCCCTGCAATTACTTGAAGTACAAGGGATCGCCAGCACCACGCTTGAGATGGTCGCCGAACGCATCGATTATCCTCTGGATGAATTGCGCCGCTTCTGGCCCGATAAAGAGGCGCTGCTCTATGACGCCCTGCGCTATCTCAGCCAGCAGGTGGATATCTGGCGCAGGCAGCTGATGCTGAACGAAGAGCTGTCGCCTGAACAGAAATTACTGGCGCGCTACACCGCCCTGGCGGATTGCGTTCGCAACAACCGCTATCCGGGCTGCCTGTTTATTGCCGCCTGCACGTTCTACCCAGATCCGGGTCATCCGATCCATCAGCTGGCGGATCAGCAGAAAAGCGCGGCCCACGACTTCACGCACGAGCTGCTGACGACGCTCGAAGTGGACGATCCGGCGATGGTGGCCAAACAGATGGAACTGGTGCTGGAAGGATGCCTGAGCCGCATGCTGGTCAACCGGAGTGTGACTGACGTTGAGACGGCGCACCGTCTGGCGGAAGATATTCTGCGTTTTGCTCAGTGCCGCATGGGTGGCGCGCTGACTTAAGCCAGCATGCCTGCCCACGCGGATACCAGCAGGCACAGGGCCATCGCGCGTTGAAAGCGCACCATCGCCACGGTGGTGCGAAACACACGGTTCACCGCCTTCCCCAGCCACGCCCAGCACATCAGACACATAATCGATATCATTAAGAACCACAGCGCCATCAGCGCGATATCCCGCAACGTATGTTCCCCCGCTGGAGCAAACAGGCTGACGACCGCCAGCGCCATCATCCATGTCTTTGGATTAACCACCTGCAGTAGTGCAGCCGCCCGTGCCGTAAAGCGGTGGTGTGAGCCGTTGGTCAGATTTGCCGCTGGGGCATTGAATAGCTGCCAGCTCATCCAGCTTAACCACAGCACACCCGCCCAGCTCATTACCTGACGAATCAGCGGGTACTGGCGCAAGACTTCTCCCGCCCCTGCACCGGATATCAACACGATGGCGCTGGCCGCCACACAGCCGCTCACAAGAGCCGGAAGGGTTGCCTTCACGCCATAGTGCTGGCTGTTGGTCAGAACGAGGATGTTGGTCGGGCCTGGCGTTATCGAAGCGACAAAGGCAAAAAGCAGAAACGGCATTACAGTCACAGGTAGCTCCTTCTTATTGGAGACCTGACTGTGACGTTATTTTCTGGAAACGTCTGGAAGGTTTGTGCACAACTTTCGGTAATGGGCTGGGGTGATGCGATAGGCCCGCTGGAACCAGCGCCCAAGATGGCTCTGGTCGGCGAAACCGAGTGACGCAGCGACATCGATGGGTAAATCGCCACGTGCCAGCATCTGACGGGCTTTCGCGAGTCGAAGCTGGATAAGCCAGGCGTGCGGCGCCAGGTGAAACTCACGTTTGAAGCAGCGGGTCAGCGTAAAGCGATCGGTTCCCGTCTCGCGCGCCAGATCTGACAGCCCGAGGTTTTCACCGAGATGCGCGTACAGGTAATCGCGCGCCCGATGTGCCACCGCCGCGCTTTGCAGCTGCGAAGGCAGCCGTTTTCGCCAGTGGCAATGGGAGGTGATTTGCGCCAGCAAGTTATCCATCGTACTTTGCTGGACGATTTTCATCTCATCCTGATGCAGGGCGCTAAACGTCTCACCGATGGTGCGAACCAGCTGCGGCTCGCGCGTCAGGGTCTGGGCAAAATGGAGTGAATAACTGCCGGGGGTGGATTCGTACAGGCCATGCAGCGTGTTGTTCAGCCACTGCTCGTCCAGGTAAAAGGTCAGGTAGGTAAAACCGCCCTCGACGGGTGCGTCGCCATCGTGGATCTCACCGGGTTCGAGCAGAAAGGCATCTCCCGGCTGGCTACGGTGTCGCTCGCGGCGGCAGTGGAACTGCTGGGTGCCAGAAAGCGTGATGCCGACCAGATAGCTGTCGTGCCAGTGTGGGTCGAAGGCGTGGCCTTCAAAGTGCGCTTTAATGGTTTCAATGCCCGTATCTGCATGCTGACGGAGCTCAAGCCAGTCGTTCGTCATACACTCCTCCTGTAATCTGTCAGCATTGCGATTTCGGCCCCTCATTGTCTGGAAGATTTGTGCAATTTCGCTGCGCAAACCGACAGATTGCCGTAAAGTTAAGCAGTTGAACAGCTTTTCCCGAATTAGGGTTGACGCACATGCGGGATTAAGGTTTAATGCGCTCCGTTGCCCGGATAGCTCAGTCGGTAGAGCAGGGGATTGAAAATCCCCGTGTCCTTGGTTCGATTCCGAGTCCGGGCACCACTATTTTTGTTTTTGGACGTTCCTATACGTCCGGGAACATAGAAAAATCAGTAGGTTGATGACAATCTGGAGTGCCGCAAGGTACTGCCAGATTTTTTGACATCCGTAGTTTTTGGGGGCTTAATTGGGGGCCTGCCGGTTTGATAAACTACGGAGCCCCCACAATGCCTCTGACTGATACCGCCACCCGCCACGCCAAACCTCTCGACAAACCTTACAAACTCAGCGACACGCAAGGTTTATACCTGCTGATTAAACCCAACGGTTCCAAACTCTGGCACCTTAAGTACCGCTTTGGCGGAAAAGAGAAAAAGCTGGCGTTTGGTGCTTACCCGACTGTCTCGCTGGCAACGGCCCGTAAACTGCGCCAGGAAGCCCGCACAATACTGAGCACAGGTGCCGATCCCGGTGTAAAGAAACAGCAGGACAAGCAGACGAGAAAAAACGGCATTACCTTCGAGACCGTCTCCCGTCAGTGGGTAGCCGCGAACATTCGCTGGAGTGAGGCACACGCCACCAGAGTCCTGAGGTCACTGGAGTTGCACATTTTCCCGCTCATCGGCAATGCCCTTGTGACTGACCTGAAAACTGCCGATCTGCTTATTCCGCTACGGATAGCAGAGAAAAAAGGTTGCCTGGAAACCGCAGCACGAATACAGCAACGTACCACGGTCATCATGCGTTATGCCGTACAGGAAGGATTGATTACAAGCAACCCGGCCAATGACCTCTGCGGCGCTATCACCCCGCCACCAAAAAACCATTACCCTGCCCTGCCGCTGGAAAAATTACCGGAACTACTGGAAAGAATAGAAAGCTATTCAGGCAGACGGCTAACAAAGCTGGCGGTACAGCTTAATTTGCTGATTTTTATTCGCTCCAGTGAATTACGTTTTGCCCGCTGGCCGGAGATCGACCTGGATAATGCGATGTGGACACTTCCTGCAAATCGGGAACCCATCACCGGTGTGCGTTACTCAGAACGCGGTGCAAAAATGAAAACGCCGCATCTGGTGCCGCTGTCAAAACAGGCGGTAACGGTACTGAAGCAGCTAAAACTGTTATCCGGCAACGGGGATTTACTCTTCCCCGGCGATCACGATGCCCGTAAGCCAATGAGTGAGAACACCATCAACAAGGCACTGCGCACGATGGGTTACGACACACAGGTGGACATCTGCGGACATGGCTTCCGTACGATAGCGTGTAGCGCGTTGATTGAATCAGGTCGCTGGTCAAAAGATGCTGTGGAGCGGCAGATGAGCCATCAGGAGCGTAATCACGTTCGTGCCGCCTATATTCATAAAGCAGAACACCTCGACGAACGAACTCAGATGATGCAATGGTGGTCGGATTATCTTGATGCCTGCCAGCATCAATTTATCCCGGCTTATCGCTTCGAGAAGTCGATTAAGGTTGCCTGAGCCAGACTAGTGCACCAGGGAATAAGCTGCTACTGAACAAACAAAGGGCTGAGGTGGAGTGCAGCAGAGCGAGCACTGGGCCCTGATAAAACAGCGGGATTACTCACCATCGTCGTTACCCGTGTTTCAGGGACAATCGATATGACAGGCTGCGCTTGTATGGCTTTTTAATGGATGCGAACAGCAGAAATTAAAAAGTGGCGTGAGGTGAGTAAATTCCATTTCGAAGAAATGGCTAATTTGCGTCGCCCGAACCCACCTGCGAGCGTTCACCCCGGGGGGAACCGAGCAGGCCGGGGGGAGCCGAATAAATTTTGCCGCCCCAGCGAGCAAAAAGACGCGCCCACGCGTCGGTTTATTTGGGGGGCTTGCCCCGCACACCGTCGCCGCTAAGTCTCCGGCCAGAAGCCGGTAGCGTTGCGCGACCAACCCCTTTAAAGCAGCGTTCCCGTTTTTTGGAGCCTGCGAGAAAAAACAGGCGAAACGCGCGTCTTAAAGGGGTTGGTCGCGCGTAGCGCGTGACGGTGTGCCGCTTTTGACCCTGGGGGTTTTGGCGCGGCGTCCAGACGCGACATTACCCCTGTGAGACTGGAAATAAGGGCGTCCAGCCCGCAGTGACAGGCGTTCGGGGTGTTGTGCCGGGAAGCACAGCTTTACGGCACTTTGCCGCAGCGCGACCTGGCTATCGCCCCATGACATCGCCCAACACCGTGGGGCGTAATGACTGGGCGATGTCATGGGGCGGATGGCAAAGAAGGCTCATTGAGCCTAAATAAGCTCTCTGTTTTTTGGGGTACTTTAACTGGACGTCAGTCACTTACCGGATAATCAAGCTCATGATTTCCCCGATAACAACTGTACTACTCCCCTTACCGACTTCCGTCAAAATCCTTATCCAGTACTGTTAAGCACACGCTTTAAGATTCTGGCTCTCTGTCCTGGCGTCATATATCTGAACACACTGTTAAGTAACTCGAGATCTTTTTCAAGCGCACCAGCATCCGATCGCAATGCGGGTTGACCATCCTCGTCGCCCAATAGCCCTCCCGCTTTGATGCCCATACCAGGAGCTAATTTTTTAAGCTGTAAAATCCCAGGAAAAGAGTCTCCCTTCAGATAACTCCTGATAGGCGAGTTAGGTATACCTGTTTTGACAACAAGTGAGCTAACCGTGTCACTGTCGCAGACATAGCATCAGTATGCCTCCGGCCGAATTCTGACTTAGTCATTTCTTGGTAAGGTAGTTTTCTTCTAGCTTAAGGAGATTTGTTACGGTTTCAGAAAGTTGCCTAAGGATTATTTTTCTTTGTAAGACAGTGAGATATTTGAATGTTTGGTTAAGGAACTCAAGGTCTTTATCCTCTCTATTACCATCTGAATCCTGGGCATCAAGCAATAGAGAAACATCAATACCTAATACTAGTGAAATCTTTTGGAGCACATCAGCCTTAGGTAAATTTTTCCCATCCACGTATTTTTTAATCATTGGCTCACTAACACCAATAGCCTTAGCTAAGGCCGCATTAGAATGCTTTGTAAGCAACATAGCTTGAGCTAATCTTCTTCCAAACTGGAATTTGTGATCTTCTTCTCGATTTTCTTCTTTCTTAATATCCATTTCAGTTACCCAGAAGAATAAGCCGTTGATTATTAATCAATTAATGACATTTTCACGAGACAAAAGTTAAGATTCACATTTAAAGTTAACTTTGTTATCTTGTAATCATTCATCTCATTGCAGACATTGTATTTCTGCAAACTTAACTTCTGAGAATCGCATAAACAGGGCTGAAATGCCACGCCTGCGCTCGCCCTGAAAAAAACTAAGCAGGTGCTTGAGTCTGTACCGCCACTGTGTCCGGGGTCTCTGACTGTTGTATCAGACATGCTGGCTCCTCCTGGTAGGTTTGCCAGGGCCACGTTTTTTTTTCTCCAGACAGAGGACTGGACATGGAACTGCTCAGCCTGAACGATGGCATCCTTACCTTTATCCAGAGCGCCAGCGGCCATTTTCTCACGCTGGCCGTCACCATACTGCCCGTATTTCTGTTCATGCGGATCCTGCTCACCGTGACCCTGCGCCTCGTAGGTACCTCGCAAACGGAGGCCCTCGCCCGGCTTTGTGGCCATTCCAGGGTGCTCACCTACGGGCTGTTGCCAGTCATTGGCTGGCTGCTGCTCCGGGCTCCAGGGGCGCTGGCCCTCGGGTTCGTGTTGCCGGAGAAAAGTAAGCCCGGCTTCGAGGATGCACTCACCACCCTTGCCCATCCCCTGTCCACCGCCTTCCCGGGGGTAGTGACCCCTGAACTGGTCGCCTGGCTAAGCATTACGGCCGGACTTCGGAACCATGGCCTGCCCGTGACCCAGTTGGCCCTGCGCTATCTCCTGACTGGCGTGCTGATCTGCCTTATCCGGGGAATGGTCACAGAGTGGATCTTTCTGCGGATCACCTCACGAGGGAAACGCTGATGCAACGCTACCACACCCTCATCCTCAAGCAGGGAACCCATGTGGAAGACTGCCGCTCACGGGCGCGGGGGTCTCTATTCGGGAACGGCCTCCTGGTCATGTTCTTCGAACATGCACATGTGCCTCTCCACGACGGGGTCCTGCATCCGGGCAGTCCGACTTCAGAGCTTGCCGATCTGTGGGGCGCATTCATCATCAAGGAGGGCTATCCATGGAGCTGATCCACATCACCCCCGGCCCCGGGGGCAGCGGCACAGGCTTCTGGCTTCCGCTGCGCAGCGGCCGGATCATCCTGTGTCTCACAGGCGGGGATTTTCATCCCGTCGCCATTGAGCTGGCGGCCCTGACCGGGTCCGGGCTGGTCAACGGCTATTCCACCCTGCCCCCCGACGAACGGCTGCTCTGCGTGGTGCTCGACGACCCGGGCTCCCTGCTCTGCGGCCTTTACCCTCAGAAGCGCATTCCGGTAATCAACGTCCGGCCGGGCCGCTACAACGGCCATCTCGCAGGCTTCATCACCGATGCCACCTATGTCTCCGGAGTGACCCTCTCCGAAATCGCCCGGGCGGACATACACACCGTGCCCGATCCGGTCTCATCGCCCATACGGGAGTCCGGGCCAGTAATCCGCCATTCGCCACCCGCGCCACGCGGGATTAAGTGTCTTGCCGCCGGGGAGGTTCGTCTGGCCCTGTGGGTGGGGGAAGTACTCCCCCTGTTACGCGATGCAGCCCGGGAGGCCATTCAGGTATCACTGCGCGACATCCTGCCCTTTATGGCCCTGATCGCCCTGCTGATGGCCCTCGCCGAAAACTCAACCCTGGGGGCCGCTATGGAACACCTGCTGACCCCGCTCGTGGGCTCGGTCTGGGGACTCCTGCTGCTCTCGGTCATCTGCAGCTTCCCGTTCCTGTCCCCGCTGCTCGGGCCGGGGGCAGCCTTCTCGCAGATGGCTGGAGTGATTATCGGGACGCAAATCGGGACCGGGACCCTGCCTCCCGCCCTGGCTCTACCCGCCCTGTTCGCCATCAACGTGCAGGTCGGATGCGATTTCATTCCCGTGGGGCTGGCTATTCAGGGAGCCAGCCGGGCCACTATCGCCGCCGGAGTACCTGCTTTTTTACTCTCCCGCCAGCTGACGGGACCGCTGGCCGTCATCATCGGCTGGCTCTGCGCCACCGGACTGTTTACCTGACGCACGGCTGATGAGGGGGCCGGACGCGGATAGCCGACAACGGGGGATAACGCACCGGGCCGAAAGAATAACAGTGAACGACTCATCACACCCTTACCGGGTGGGGATAACTGTTGCCTGAAACTAAGCAAGACCACCGCACGAGGAGGTATCTGAAAACCTGACTGACAGTACTACCCGACTTCGTCTCTGGCCTTTATTTCGTATACGGGCAACGGCTTCGCTCACGCGTTATTCAGGCAGGACATCAAAACTCACGCATTAACAGACAGAAAAGGATGCCCTGGAAATGAAAATTAAGAATCTACGATGGTACATTATTGTCCTGGTTATGATGGGCACCATCACTAACTACCTGTCCCGTAATACCCTCGGTATCGCTGCCCCGACCATGCTGAAGGACATCGGCTTTACCGAACAGCAGTACGCCTGGATCACCGCCGCCTTTAACCTTGCTTACCCGGTGGGCGGGGTCTGTGCCGGCTATATCATGGACCGGTTCGGCGTACGCTGGGTCTTCGCCATGATGGCCATCCTCTGGTCCGTCTTTAACGCGCTGACCGGTTTCTTCAGCTCCTGGCTCCCCATGATGATACTCCGGATGGGCATTGGCCTCACCGAGTCCACCTTCAATCCTGCCGGGATGAAAGTCTCCGCCCAGTGGTTCCCCCCCCGGGAGCGCGGCCTGGCCTGTGGGATCTACAGCATCGGCACTTCAGCCGGGGCCATGCTCGCTCCGCCCGTGGTCGCCTGGTCCATCATCCATTACAACTGGCGCATCGCCTTTGTCGTGGCGAGCGTCTTCGGGATTGTCTGGTCCGTGCTCTGGCTGATTGCCTACCGCGCCCCGGAAAAGCATGCCCTCATCACGGAAGAGGAGCTCGGCCTGATTGGCCGCGAAGCAAAGCGCACGAAAGTCACGCGCCGCGTCTCGCTGAAATCGCTGTTGCCCCGGCGGAACCTCTGGGCTATCTCCCTGCCCCGCCTGTTTGCGGACCCCACCTGGGCCGCGCTGGGCTTCTGGATGCCCCTCTATCTGGTCACCGTCCGCCATCTGGATCTGAAACAAATTGCCCTCTTCGCCTGGCTGCCGTTCCTCACCGCCGACGCAGGTTGCCTCTTTGCGGGCCTGTTTGCACAGTGGCTTAACCGGCGCGGGATCACCCTCATCAACGCCAAACGCATCACCTTCACCCTGGCCGCCTGCCTGATGATGCTTATCCCGCTGCTCAACTTTGTCACCACCACCGGGATGGCTATCACCCTCTTCTGCGTCGCCGGGTTCGCCCACCAGTGTGCCTCCATCACGGTGATCAGCATGTCGGCTGAATTCTTCAGCGAGGACGAGGTCGGCACCGTCACCGGCTTTGCCGGGCTGGTCGGCGGCGTGGGGGGATTTATCGGGACGCTGCTGATCGGGGCCGCCGTGGCCAGTATCGGCTACAGCCTGGTCTTCGACGTGCTGGGCTTCCTTGATCTTATCGGGGCCGCCCTGCTCTGGACCCTGCTCAGCATTCCCCGTTCCGATCCCCTCCATGACACTGTCCTTAACACGGGTCTCTGACCCCACCAGGAGAAAGCATCATGAAACAGTTCAGTCCGTCCGATATCCAGCGCCTGAGGCAGGCCTGCCTCGACGATCCACGCATCCTTAACAAAATACGCAAAGACAATGAGGTCGTGCTTAACCACCCCGTTCTGGTCCCCGAAACAGGATGTGCCAGCTGGGAGCTCTTCTACTACTGCCCGAAACATGGCGTCCCGCTTATGTGGGACCGGCTCTCACCGGAAGCCTACCACTGCCCGGTCGATAACGAAGTTCTGACGGGGGAACCGTACCGGGGAGCCTGGTGGCGAAAACTCAACGACCTGAACGCCCGGGCCTGTTATGAACTGGGTATCGCCTGGATGCTGACCGGGGAGGAGGTCTATTTCACGATAGTACGGGATATCCTCATGGCGTACGCGCGCTACTACCCCGGCTATGCCGAGCACGGCGGGATCCCCTATAACGGCCCCGGGAAAATGAATGCCCAGACGCTCTGTGAAGCCCTGTGTCTGTCCGGGTTTGTGAAGGGCTACGATCTCATCTATGACGCACTGGCCCCGGCAGAGCGGACCACCATCGAGCGTGATTTACTCCGGGCCTGCGCCGAATTTCTCATCAGTAAGCGCTGGAATCAGCTGCATAACCATGAAGTGCGGATCAACAGTGCGCTGGCCATGACCGGCGCGGTGCTGGATGACCCCCGCTACCTGCAGACCGGCGTCAATGCCGTCTGGGGTCTGCACGACCAGCTCAGGTGTGGGGTCCTCAAAGGCGGCCTGTGGTTTGAAGGGTCCCTGCACTATCACCATTATGCCCTGCAGGGCTTCTTCGAATTTGAGCGCATGGTCCGCTATGCCCACCAGGACTACAGCCTGATGAGCCAGCCGTACTACAGGAAAATGCTCGACCTGCCCATTAAGCTGCTGATGCCGGACGACACCGAGCCCGCATTCAATGACTGCATCCCGATGAAAGATACGGTGACCTATCCTGACCTTTACGAGTTTGCCTACGCCTGCTACGGGGAAGACAACTATGCGCGCATGCTCTCCATCATCTATGACAAGGAGCCCCGGACCAGCCTGGGTGCCTTCCTGTACGGCGATCCGCGGCTGCGCATCACGGAGCCGGTCCGGGAGACGGGCAATTATCACGACCCGGATAACGGCATCACCATTTTCCGCAATCCCCATCAGGGCCGGGCTGTGGTCGTCAAGCACACCCCCTACGGGGGCGAGCACGATCACTACGATAAGCCCGGGCTCATTATTTACGACCAGAACGTGGCCATTCTTCCTGACATGGGCACCACCGGATACGGGGCACCGATGCACTACAGCTACTACAAAAACACGCTCACCCATAACGTCCTGTGCGCAGAAGAGTCCAACCAGCCGCCCGCCAGTCCACAGACACTGAGCTTTACAGAGACGGAAAAGTACGCCGAGGTGACGGTCGAGGTAGACTGGCGTGAGCCCCCGGCCGAGGTACCCTGCCTGACCCGCGTGGAGTGGAACACCTACGCCTACCGGGACATCGTTTATCGCCGGAAGGTGATTGTGTATGAACACATGGTGGTGGATATCACCCGCGTGACCAACCCCCACCGCCGTCAGCTGGATAACATTCTGCACATTGACGGCGAACGGCTGATAACCACCGGAAGCTACCGGCCCCTGCGTGATTATGACGAAAGCGATCCCCTGTTTTATTTCAGTGAGTGCTTCGTCAGCCCGATGGGCCGGACAGTCACGGTGCCGTTCCGCACCCTGATGGGGAAAAAAATCCAGATCCATTGCGCCTGCAGTGACCCGAAGGCAGAGCTCCACCAGTTGCTGGGTCCGGCAAACCCGCCCCTGACGTCACTGAGCTACCTGAAAACCCGCTCACGGGCACCGACATTCATCAGCGTGCACGTGATCGACCTGCACGCGGAAGAGGACCTGATGCGTAACGTGGTTATCTCGCTGCGGCAAAACACCGTTACTATCACCTCGGATTTACAGCGGGAGATCATCACCCACCCTATCTGATGCCTTAAATCAGCTACTGTGCCTGACGATACGCTATCTTCCATGGTCAGGCCGTTCGAACACGGAGCAGGAGAACCAGCTTTAGGGCTGGTTTTTTGATTACCAGGGCCGGAGAGAAAAGGGAAATCGCATCAGCCAGCTATCCGTGCCCTGGCATTTAAAATAGATAAGGAGCTTTTACCACTGCTGGAGGCCATTACTAACATAACGGTGTATTAATCAACGTGGAACAGGTCATGTCCGCTGCGTGCCAGGAGCGGACATTGCTAAGCCCGCACTGTATTAATTGTAGATGTTCGGGTCACGTGTTCTCGTTTTGGAAAAAACGCAAAAACTGAATAGTCTGCTGATTCATGGTTTCAATGGACGCCAGATGTTCAGGTTTTTTCCACTTAATACCGATAATGTGCAGCAAATCCCGGTAAAAAATGCTGAATTTCCCCCAGGGGTAAAGGATCGCTAGCTCGTTATCCATTTGTTCCAACCATGTGTGGCAATGGCTATTTAATTGAATGGTGTACGTTAGTACGTCGTTATATTGCTTCTCGAGTTCTGGTTTTAGTGCGCGTAGTTTTTCATGCTCTTGCTCAACGAGCACTTCTTGGTCCTGAAAAGCGCGGGCTTTGGTCCAAGCCCCTTTTGCTGCGAAATAGATAATCGGCGCCGCAACTATCCCCCCAGTACCAGCATACCGCCGCTCATTCCAGCTCCGCCCGCGGCGAGCGCACCACCACCGAACCAGGCTAGTGTCGCATTGGTTGCGGCGACACCAGACAACGTGCCGATAAAGGGCATGCTGCATTTCCTTTTATGACAAATAGTCACTGAGAGTAATTATGACTCTCGGCAGATCTGACTGTGCACAGGTCTGTGTCTGTCACCCAAATGATTTTCCTCTGCCGTCATCATTTTCAGAATGATAATAAGCAGCCATATAACCACTCTGTTAAATTACCGGATGCCCGCTTCCGGATGATCCGACTTTCCTGCATATGAAGACTTTCCGGAAGTCAAACACGACGAGGGAATAAGAAAAGCGGCCATTCCCCGGGCGCGGACAGCGCCGTCGCCCCGCGTCGGATATGCCGCCAGATCCCCGTCACGCCTGGAGTATAGGGTGCAACTCTGGTTCATTTCACAAAAATTTTCGGGATCAGGAAAGCAGATCCGGAACTTACAGAAAGCGGAAATAGGCGTAAGGATGTTTCTGATGGATCCGATTTTTCGGACCACTTCATTTTTGCGAAAGTTCCTTAGTCGAAAAATAGGAAAAACTGAATCGCAATGAGTTTATCAGACACCTCAAAGTCATTTAAGATGGCTTAAGGTGCTCATAAGCAGTAAGCGTGGGCATGGCTCGAGTGATCATATGCCACTGGCTTAGTATGAAAACCTGTATTATCAGAGACTCTGAAGTGTATAAATACTCCGTTCTGATTGAAGTTGACCCGCAGCGGAAAGCTGATTTACCTTTCGCTGGTACTCAAGTGGATCGGGAACTAACCTGTTGCTCATGAGATTTTCATCTTCAATCTGCCGGATATACTGCAAGTCATAAGGTGGGAATACAACCGTATCTATTGAGCCATGTATTGAAAATTGCATCGGGAATGCCTGTTCAGACAGATGTTCGGCACGAACGTACTCAGGGAAAAGATAGTATGCTCTTAGTTAATTCGTGACTTTTTATAGGTGCAGCGCATTTTCTGAGGACACATTATCATGGTTAATTCTTTTTTAGAATAAACCAGAATTGAATTAGTGCCATGATGAAAAGATTATTAATATCATAATATATTAATCAATGAGATGTTGGATAATTAATCATTCTGCTAACTGAGTTGTATTTGGTTTTTTTAATGGAATATGCGAAATAATTATGTGATGAATACTGTGTATTGCTACCTGGTGTTTTAATAAACATCTGGTTAACGTGTGCGAGTGTTAACCAGAAAAAATTATGTTAGATAAATGTTGTATTTTATAAATTATGGTCATTTAATTATTCTTGAAATGTTTTGCGTTGCTTATTCATGTTGTATGTATTTAAAATTGAAACTTAATTTCATGGAGGGTTTATGGCAACAATAATCACTGATAATTATTATCTAAAATTAGGAATACTGAATATCTTGGATTCTTTTACATTTAATACAGATGATATGTTTTTTATAGATATAACAAACAATATGAAGGGTGTTAAATATAATATCAATGACAAATATATTTTTATGTGCAACTCAAAAATGAAAAATTTTACGATGGCTCTCACGAAAAGATTGAATAGAACTATTCTCGTTATTAATGAACCAATTTTAAATTCTTTGAAAACAATCATTGACATCAGGCGGGGGGGGGGAGTATCTCAACGAAAAAATCTATCGAGGAAAGAATTTCTTTCAAACACTGAGATGTATTTTTTTTACTGTTTTTTGTCCGGGCTTAGTGTTAAGGGGTCATCAGTGGTATCTGGAGTGTCATGCAAATCAATTTATGCAACCAGAAGAAGGATATGTAATAAACTTGGGATTGAGCGCTCACTTGATTTATACGTTTTGCCACAGCAGTTAACAAATATAATGAATCTAATAATATAAAAAGGCCTGTACGATTACACGATAAACATCATTTATTCTAAATGTATTTAGTAATTGATGAGACTGAACGTACATTCATTCAGTCATTCTCACAAAGTAATTAACATTAATTTATATCCATGATTAATTATAATTTTCAGATGTTCATTTGACCAGGTTCCCTAATGTATAGAGAGTATTGGTGATAAATGTTTTCTAAAGTTGGTATTAGAAAAAAAATCTATAATTCAATTGAATATTAATTTGTTTTGCTTGGTGGAGCAAGCGATAAGTAATTATTGAATTGGTACGCCTTTTTTCAAAGGCGAACATATGGATTTAATCGGAGGCGTTTTATTAACTTCAGCCTAGAGAGTTTTATGCTACGGGTGTTTTATTTAAATAATATACCGGTTCTTTAAATAGCTTAACATGTTCAAATGATAAGTTTAAGCGTCTTGACATTTCGCTATGCGAAAAATTCAGTCTCGAATGTTTTCTATCGCATCTTGAATACTATCAGCTAAAGAAAATAAATTATCGGAAAACAATGATAAAATCCTTTCCAAATCTTTAACTTTAACTTCTGGTGTTGATGATAATGGAGTTTTTATTATATCAAGAGCCATCTGAACAGCAAGAATCCTTTGTCGTTGAGTTTGGGTAGGTTTATCGAAATACTTATCTAGCATAATTAGTCCTTGTATTGTTAGTTATGTCGTATTTTCTTTATTTAAGAATGGAGTCATTAAGGTTGATTCTTATAAAGAATTAATGTGTTTTATAATAAATTAATATTTAAGAGGTTATCACTATTATGGGGTTAAATATTGATAACCTTAAGGAGGTGTATTGTTATAAATGAATAATACCTAGCTTCAAGGATGTGTTCCAATATCCCCAATGTTGATACATGTATTTTCATCAAAGCAATAGCAAGTATCTACAGGAACACCTGTTGCCGTGCATACTGTTTCTGTCGAAGACGCTAGTGCGATGGTTGAAAATCCTGAAATGATTAAAAAACAAACAATTGGTAACTTCATAATAATGCCCTATGTTTTTAGATAATTAGTGTTAATAATTTAAAGTGCAACTAACTAATTATTGAAATATTATCCACATCCAAATAATAATCTGAATGCTCGTTGTAATTTGCTGAAACTCTAAAATTGAAAGGACCTATCCATTCTGAGATTGGCATGACATCATATGATTTTGTAAACCAATCAAGTGAAGTATTAGTATTGACTTCCACCTCCCAATAAGCAACGGTAAAGTCATTATTATAAATCCCCATTTTTCCGGTAACTAATCCGCGAGTAGAGATCATTATGGTGGTTTTTTTATTAACTTCAAATGAAAAAGTTTGCATAATTGCTGTAGTGGGTGAAATACGAGAAAAATTATTTGTTACAGATACCTCCTCACCTTCTGTTTTAATGTATCCACCAGTTGTGCTGTTGATCCATGGTGTGTTTCCATTTTCGAACCCACCGTTATTGATATGGTCCATAGACTTTCCTAATTTAGTTTTCCGAGTGGTAAAAATAATTGATAGTGATGTTTTTTACAATTTCAACCCTTCACAAAAACCAAATTCAGCAAAATGTAACAATTAATCAACTTTGATGATTCGTTTTATGAATATTGATGAGTATCTCACATAGGGTCTGAAGTTTTACTTTATTGTGTTACTTGGTCCATGTGAAAATATCCCGCGTAACCGCATCATTCATTTTTAAGTTATTCCGACATACTGATTATTTTTTCTCGGAGATCAACATGCATAAAGTTCGATTTACCGGAAGCCAGATAATCGCCGTTCTGAAGCCCGTTAAAGCCGCGCGTACTGTCAAGGATGTCTGTAGTGAAGCGGGAGTATCTGAGGATTTTTCCTACAACTAGGAAGAGAAAATTGGCGGGAGGGAAGCTTCTGAAAGCAAAAGATGAAAGAGCTATGAGACTAAAATCGTAGTATAAATCAAATATGATCCGATCTGAGTCTGAAAAATTGCGCGCTAAAAGAATGCATCGAAATAAAGCTTTCATACTAGCGATAAGGCGTGAACTCATCAGCTATCTGAGCCAGACATACAGGATGTTATAGCTGAGCAGGACGGTTTATTTCTACCAACTTGATATCTGGGGCGATGAACCGATGATTCTTGGGCTGACTGAGTTTGCCGAGTTTTATCCTCTATACAGATTAAAGTAAATGTTCCAGATGATAAGCAGGTAGGCGGAAAACTCGAACCATAAGCGAGCTATTCTGATTTATAGTCTGCTGAGACTACATTTTCCTTGTAAGGGAAACAACGTCTGCCGCTGCGCAACCCGACTCCAGTAGCGACGCCTGATACGCTTAACCAGAACTCGCCTATCGATTTTACGCATGATTTTATGGCGACAGAAACCGACCTTAATATACCGCTAAACGTGTCCTCCGTGTACTGGACTGGATTGTGGCAAACTGCGGCACGGATGGATCAATGGCCAGTACTGAGCTCACAGGCGCTGGCACAGACGGACGATGAACATAGTTTATTTCGGGAATTTATCAAGACAAGTAGGCAAACACAGAATACCTTTATCGAGCGTTTTAATCATACATATCGTACAGAAATCTTAAATTTTAGCTATTCAGCACGCTTAATGAACCCTTAGATTTAGCTTACGGAAAACAAAACAACGCTTTGATGAATCCCTAAATAACCTGACGCTAGAAGATTACCGAAGGATTACTGCAAATCATAATTTCAGAATGTGTGTAGGATTTCATTCCGAAAAATTAGAACACCATGAGATTATACTGATGTAATGTTGCGGCTAATTAGCTGTATCAAATTTAGCACTGCCGACTCCACATATAATATAGCCTGAGGTCGCTGTTCTGTTCCCATTTGTCGAAATAATAAATGTACTAGAGACAATAATGTTCATACGATGGGAGAGGAGCAACTGTTGTTGAGACAGCTGTCTTAGGTACAGGCTTGCTTAGAGAATGATACTGATGCTGTATATGACTACTGGGAACTATTGGTGTTTGTCGGCTGATATAATAATAACCACGAAAGACTGAAAAATAATAATGTTGTCTGTTTTTTTGTATTTCTCAATTAAGAAATTAAATCATACTTTATGGATCTGCAGATTTAATACTTCTCAACTTTTTTTCAGTTATAATCAGCCTTGCTAAATTGAATTTTTATCCCAACAACTCGATGTCGATCATTATCATATGACGCCATGATTTCATAATATTTGATTGCGTTATCAACGTAAACATCACAATATGTGTTACATGAATAGTATGTCAATGAAAAAAATATCGATAATAACAATGCCATTTTCTTCTGTTGCTCCATTTATTATTTGATTCACTAAGTTAATATCCCCCACTCAAATAAATTTATCTTTCTTTTCTTTAATCACTATATTTATTGTCCTGTATGTATAACTTGAAAATTTCTTGCGCATCGATATATGCATTGTTTTTCCTACTTTTAGTAGGATTAAATATGCACTTCACCATATATTGTTTTTCTTATTGCTTCAACCTTGATTAGTACCCCCTTATGCTGCAATGACCAAAATCCTCAATACTTAACAGTTAATTAACATTTGGTTGTAATCCATTTTTATCACTTAGGAGATGTTTCTTTTGATCCCCAATTTGAAATTCATCCATCGCTGATATTTACGGAATAACTCGCCAAGATATAACTGATTGATTAAAAGGGCTTTTTTATACAAATAAATCTTGTTTTTTCTACTTAAATAATTGTCAGGTATGGCTTAATTTATTGTTTTAAATCGAAAAAATGTATTTATATATGTCACAAACATACGATTGTTATTAATTTGTTGTATTTTGATGTTTTTGGTCTTTGTTGTGTGCAAGATCAATTTGTTTGTTTGATATAAGACAATCTAAATATAAAATTTTACTTTCTTCTCATGCGTGATTCTCATTTTGAATCCACGTAATCCGTACAATAGAAACCGAGCATTCCAATATGAAATGTAATTTTTTTACTAGCTCCGGCCTTAAAAAAATATCATTGCTAAATATAGTTATACAACTAAATATGTCGCTATCTGCGCTTGCAATTCCTGTTTATGCAATTGCTAGCGATCAGCGCGTTACCGGGGAGTATGTTCTCGGGAAAGGTGAGACGGCTCAGACAGTTGCAGCTAAACACAGCATTACCGTTGATGAGTTAAAAACTCTAAACCAACTTAGAACCTTTTCTAGTGGGTTTGAAAACATCACAGAAGGTTCTGTGATTGATGTTCCTATGAGCAAGTCAAGTACAAACAATCAAAAACAAATATCTGAGGAGCAGAATAAGACTGTAGCAGCTGCTTGGGCAACAAAAGCTGGAAGCTTTTTCCAAAGTAATCCTGATGGCGATGATGTGGCAAATCTCGGAAGAGGCTTAGCGACAGATCAAGCTAGTCAGGAGATACAGAACTGGCTCGGAAAAAAAGGGACGGCAAAAGTTAATCTGTCCACTGATGAAAATTTTTCTCTTAAAGGCTCTAGCCTTGATGTTCTTTATCCACTTAGTGAAGATTCAAACTCAATTTTTTTCACGCAGGTCGGTATTCGTGACGCAGATGATCGTACTCAGGCTAACTTAGGATTTGGATATCGTCATTATGTTGACGGTTATATGCTAGGTGGCAGCCTTTTTTATGATCATGATTTAAGCAGAGATCATAACCGTTTAGGTATCGGGGCCGAGTATTGGCGTGATTATCTTAAATTAGGAGCTAATGCGTATGTAGGACTCTCCGGCTGGAAGGATTCTCCTGACCTTGAAGACTACGAAGAGCGTGCCGCGGATGGATGGGATATCCGTGCAGAAGGTTATATCCCTGCATATCCGCAGTTAGGGGGGAAACTTTCATTTGAGCAGTATTATGGTGACAAAGTAGCTCTCTTTGGAAACAGTGAAGATGATCTGCAAAAAGATCCGTATGCAATTACAGCTGGTGTTATTTACACGCCAGTTCCGCTTGTCTCAGTTAATATGGATTATAAGTCTGGAAAAGATGGTCAGAATGAGACTCAACTTGCAGCTAACTTAAATTACAGTTTCGGTGTCCCATTCCGTGAGCAAATTAACTCATCTGCAGTTGCAACCCAGAAAACACTTTTAGGTAGCAGATATGACCTTGTTGATCGTAATAATAATATCATTCTTGAGTACAGAAAAAAGGAAGTCATCAGACTGAAAACAATTCCTCTGGTCACTGGAAAGGGAGGCGAGCAGAAATCCTTGGGGGTATCAGTGACAGCAAATCACGGTCTGGATAGGATTCAGTGGACTGCAGATACACTATTTGCAAGAGGCGGAAAAATTATACATGACGGCGGAGAGAAATACTCAGTGAGTTTGCCAAAATATAATGATTCTGGTGAAAACTCATATGTTATTTCAGGTGTTGCGTATGACAAAAAAGGGAACGCCTCTTCTCCGTCTGAAACCCAAGTGTCTGTACTACAGTCTCAGATCAGTAAGGGTAAAAGTCAATTCACTCCTTCCCAGACATACCTCCCAGCAGACGCTAATTCTGTACAAACGCTGACATTAAGTATTCGTGATGAACAGGGTCTTCCGATTTCTTTAGACATTGGAAAACTGGCCTTAAATATTGAGCATGGAACTTTAACCAAAAATTCAAAACGTACTAAAGATACCAGACAAGAGGCTGTTGTTTCTGCATTTAAAAATATATCTCCTGGTAATTATGAAGTCAGTGTGACATCCGGCACCATAGAGGAAAATATTACATTGATACCGGTTGCGGATGGCATAACGCTTGCTCCCGCTAAGGTTACTGTCGGCGGTCTTCCGGTTATCAGTGGAGTGACTATTACTGGCAAACTTGAGTTAGGGGCAGCATTGTCCGGCCAGTATAAGTTCGAGGCGGGTAACGGTGAGCCGACGGACCGCTCCCTGTACCTGTGGGGGCATCAGGACGCAACCGCGGGCAGCGTGGCGGGCAGCGGTACGGCCGTGACGACAGGCGGCACCGTGCCGGCATATACCCTGGCGGCGGCAGATACCGGCGAGGTGATGGAGCTCTCCGTGCAGGCGAAGAACGGCGCGAGCGTGACCGGCAACACCGAGACGGTCACTTCAGCCCCGGGCGATGAGGGGAACGGCACGGACGGGGGGGACGGCGGCGGCCATGTCATCGACCCAGCCGCCGGCCCGCTTATCAGCAGCCTGGCGATCAGCGGCACCCTGGAAACGGGCAAGCCACTGAATGGGACCTACGCCTTTGATGCCAATGGTGGAGATTTGACGGACCGCTCCCTGTACCTGTGGGGGCATCAGGACGCAACCGCGGGCAGCGTGGCGGGCAGCGGTACGGCCGTGACGACAGGCGGCACCGTGCCGGCGTATACCCTGGCGGCGGCAGATACCGGCGAGGTGATGGAGCTCTCCGTGCAGGCGAAGAACGGCGCGAGCGTGACCGGCAACACCGAGACGGTCACTTCAGCCCCCGGCGATGAGGGGAACGGCACGGACGGAGGGGACGGCGGCGGCCATGTCATCGACCCAGCCGCCGGCCCGCTTATCAGCAGCCTGGCGATCAGCGGCACCCTGGAGGCCGGTCAGGATTTGAATGGGACCTACGCCTTCGATGCCAACAACGGTGAGCCGACGGACCGCTCCCTGTACCTGTGGGGGCATCAGGACGCAACCGCGGGCAGCGTGGCGGGCAGCGGTACGGCCGTGACGACAGGCGGCACCGTGCCGGCGTATACCCTGGCGGCGGCAGATGCCGGCGAGGTGATGGAGCTCTCCGTGCAGGCGAAGAACGGCGCGAGCGTGACCGGCAACACCGAGACGGTCACTTCAGCCCCGGGCGATGAGGGGAACGGCACGGACGGGGGAGACGGCGGCGGCCATGTCATCAACCCAGCCGCCGGCCCGCTTATCAGCAGCCTGGCGATCAGCGGCACCCTGGAAACGGGCAAGCCACTGAATGGGACCTACGCCTTCGATGCCAACAACGGTGAGCCGACGGACCGCTCCCTGTACCTGTGGGGGCATCAGGACGCAACCGCGGGCAGCGTGGCGGGCAGCGGTACGGCCGTGACGACAGGCGGCACCGTGCCGGCGTATACCCTGGCGGCGGCAGATGCCGGCGAGGTGATGGAGCTCTCCGTGCAGGCGAAGAACGGCGCGAGCGTGACCGGCAACACCGAGACGGTCACTTCAGCCCCGGGCGATGAGGGGAACGGCACGGACGGGGGGGACGGCGGCGGCCATGTCATCGACCCAGCCGCCGGCCCGCTTATCAGCAGCCTGGCGATCAGCGGCACCCTGGAGGCCGGTCAGGATTTGAATGGGACCTACGCCTTCGATGCCAACAACGGTGAGCCGACGGACCGCTCCCTGTACCTGTGGGGGCATCAGGACGCAACCGCGGGCAGCGTGGCGGGCAGCGGTACGGCCGTGACGACAGGCGGCACCGTGCCGGCGTATCGACTAAAAATCACAGATATCGGCGAGATGATGGAGCTCTCCGTGCAGGCGAAGAACGGCGCGAGCGTGACCGGCAACACCGAGACGGTCACTTCAGCCCCGGGCGATGAGGGGAACGGCACGGACGGGGGAGACGGCGGCGGCCATGTCATCAACCCAGCCGCCGGCCCGCTTATCAGCAGCCTGGCGATCAGCGGCACCCTGGAAACGGGCAAGCCACTGAATGGGACCTACGCCTTCGATGCCAACAACGGTGAGCCGACGGACCGCTCCCTGTACCTGTGGGGGCATCAGGACGCAACCGCGGGTAGCGTGGCGGGCAGCGGTACGGCCGTGACGACAGGCGGCACCGTGCCGGCGTATACCCTGGCGGCGGCAGATGCCGGCGAGGTGATGGAGCTCTCCGTGCAGGCGAAGAACGGCGCGAGCGTGACCGGCAACACCGAGACGGTCACTTCAGCCCCGGGCGATGAGGGGAACGGCACGGACGGGGGGGACGGCGGCGGCCATGTCATCGACCCAGCCGCCGGCCCGCTTATCAGCAGCCTGGCGATCAGCGGCACCCTGGAGGCCGGTCAGGATTTGAATGGGACCTACGCCTTCGATGCCAACAACGGTGAGCCGACGGACCGCTCCCTGTACCTGTGGGGGCATCAGGACGCAACCGCGGGCAGCGTGGCGGGCAGCGGTACGGCCGTGACGACAGGCGGCACCGTGCCGGCGTATCGACTAAAAATCACAGATATCGGCGAGATGATGGAGCTCTCCGTGCAGGCGAAGAACGGCGCGAGCGTGACCGGCAACACCGAGACGGTCACTTCAGCCCCGGGCGATGAGGGGAACGGCACGGACGGGGGAGACGGCGGCGGCCATGTCATCAACCCAGCCGCCGGCCCGCTTATCAGCAGCCTGGCGATCAGCGGCACCCTGGAAACGGGCAAGCCACTGAATGGGACCTACGCCTTCGATGCCAACAACGGTGAGCCGACGGACCGCTCCCTGTACCTGTGGGGGCATCAGGACGCAACCGCGGGCAGCGTGGCGGGCAGCGGTACGGCCGTGACGACAGGCGGCACCGTGCCGGCGTATACCCTGGCGGCGGCAGATGCCGGCGAGGTGATGGAGCTCTCCGTGCAGGCGAAGAACGGCGCGAGCGTGACCGGCAACACCGAGACGGTCACTTCAGCCCCGGGCGATGAGGGGAACGGCACGGACGGGGGAGACGGCGGCGGCCATGTCATCGACCCAGCCGCCGGCCCGCTTATCAGCAGCCTGGCGATCAGCGGCACCCTGGAGGCCGGTCAGGATTTGAATGGGACCTACGCCTTCGATGCCAACAACGGTGAGCCGACGGACCGCTCCCTGTACCTGTGGGGGCATCAGGACGCAACCGCGGGCAGCGTGGCGGGCAGCGGTACGGCCGTGACGACAGGCGGCACCGTGCCGGCGTATCGACTAAAAATCACAGATATCGGCGAGATGATGGAGCTCTCCGTGCAGGCGAAGAACGGCGCGAGCGTGACCGGCAACACCGAGACGGTCACTTCGGCCCCGGGCGATGAGGGGAACGGCACGGACGGGGGAGACGGCGGCGGCCATGTCATCAACCCAGCCGCCGGCCCGCTTATCAGCAGCCTGGCGATCAGCGGCACCCTGGAGGCCGGTCAGGATTTGAATGGGACCTACGCCTTCGATGCCAACAACGGTGAGCCGACGGACCGCTCCCTGTACCTGTGGGGGCATCAGGACGCAACCGCGGGCAGCGTGGCGGGCAGCGGTACGGCCGTGACGACAGGCGGCACCGTGCCGGCGTATACCCTGGCGGCGGCAGATGCCGGCGAGGTGATGGAGCTCTCCGTGCAGGCGAAGAACGGCGCGAGCGTGACCGGCAACACCGAGACGGTCACTTCGGCCCCGGGCGATGAGGGGAACGGCACGGACGGGGGGGACGGCGGCGGCCATGTCATCGACCCAGCCGCCGGCCCGCTTATCAGCAGCCTGGCGATCAGCGGCACCCTGGAGGCCGGTCAGGATTTGAATGGGACCTACGCCTTCGATGCCAACAACGGTGAGCCGACGGACCGCTCCCTGTACCTGTGGGGGCATCAGGACGCAACCGCGGGCAGCGTGGCGGGCAGCGGTACGGCCGTGACGACAGGCGGCACCGTGCCGGCGTATCGACTAAAAATCACAGATATCGGCGAGATGATGGAGCTCTCCGTGCAGGCGAAGAACGGCGCGAGCGTGACCGGCAACACCGAGACGGTCACTTCAGCCCCGGGCGATGAGGGGAACGGCACGGACGGGGGAGACGGCGGCGGCCATGTCATCAACCCAGCCGCCGGCCCGCTTATCAGCAGCCTGGCGATCAGCGGCACCCTGGAAACGGGCAAGCCACTGAATGGGACCTACGCCTTCGATGCCAACAACGGTGAGCCGACGGACCGCTCCCTGTACCTGTGGGGGCATCAGGACGCAACCGCGGGTAGCGTGGCGGGCAGCGGTACGGCCGTGACGACAGGCGGCACCGTGCCGGCGTATACCCTGGCGGCGGCAGATGCCGGCGAGGTGATGGAGCTCTCCGTGCAGGCGAAGAACGGCGCGAGCGTGACCGGCAACACCGAGACGGTCACTTCAGCCCCGGGCGATGAGGGGAACGGCACGGACGGGGGGGACGGCGGCGGCCATGTCATCGACCCAGCCGCCGGCCCGCTTATCAGCAGCCTGGCGATCAGCGGCACCCTGGAGGCCGGTCAGGATTTGAATGGGACCTACGCCTTCGATGCCAACAACGGTGAGCCGACGGACCGCTCCCTGTACCTGTGGGGGCATCAGGACGCAACCGCGGGCAGCGTGGCGGGCAGCGGTACGGCCGTGACGACAGGCGGCACCGTGCCGGCGTATACCCTGGCGGCGGCAGATGCCGGCGAGGTGATGGAGCTCTCCGTGCAGGCGAAGAACGGCGCGAGCGTGACCGGCAACACCGAGACGGTCACTTCAGCCCCGGGCGATGAGGGGAACGGCACGGACGGGGGGGACGGCGGCGGCCATGTCATCGACCCAGCCGCCGGCCCGCTTATCAGCAGCCTGGCGATCAGCGGCACCCTGGAGGCCGGTCAGGATTTGAATGGGACCTACACCTTCGATGCCAACAACGGTGATACGAGAGATAAATCATTATTCCAGTGGGGATATAAAGGAGAGACCGCCAGTCTTGTTCTGTCCTCAAACAATGTTGTCTCAACTTCTGGAATGGTGGATCCGCGCAGATTATCCAGTGGTGATGCTGGTGAGGTGATGGAGCTCTCCGTGCAGGCGAAGAACGGCGTTGGTAACATTGGTAATTTGGAAACCATAGACAGCAGTATGGTCACAGGCAATGAGACTGAAGGGGGATTACCTGGTGGCTTAGTTATTGACCCGAATGCTGCACCGAAGGTTGAAAACTTAAGCATGACAGGAACATTGACTGTGGGGCATGAGCTCCAGGGTAGTTATACCTTTAATCCAAACAAAGGTGATCCAACAGATCAGTCTCTGTTTGCGTGGGGATATAAAGACGAGACTAGTTCTGTTGTTGCCAGCGGCACAGTTATTACAGAGTCCGGAAAAGTCGAACCGTATACGGTCAAAGCACTTGATGCAGGGATGGTGATGGAGTTGTCAGTTCGCGCCAAGAACAGTCTAAATATGACAGGTAATACTTCAACAGTAGTTGCAGAGGAAGAAGTGCAACAGATTGAACTGGATGTATCGGTTGATAAAAACAAGGTTAAAAAAGGGGAAACAATCCGGTTAACAGTGCTAGCAACTAACGATAGTGGAGTACCAACTGAAGACTTACCAGTGGTGATCTCATTTGCGAGTGCAAAAAACAGACAAAATGTAAATGAATCAATTACAGCTAAAGTAAATGGTCAGGATACATTTGTTGGAAATACCAATTCATCGGGTGAAGTCATTGTAAATATCACGGATAACGACACTCGCGGCCTTGAAACGGAACTAACTGTGAAAGTTGGGGATGTTGTTAAATCAGAGAATGTTATTTTCACAGTGTTGACGAGTCCTGACTCTTCATTTGCAAATTACTGGGGACATATGGAGGAAACAGTAACTGCTGGAGGCATTACATTTACTCGTCCACTATTAGCAGAGGAAGCGACTAACGAGAGTGGTACTCGGACAGTGAATAATGAAACGTATGCTCGGTATGTATACAGTGCGGCTATGGCAATGTGTACTCTTGCTTCAGTTGAAGAACTGGAGGAATTAGGAGGACAGATTGCACCAGCTGACAAGACAGTAGGTTGGCCTGCTCCGACTGTTCCTAATTCGCAAGGATACAGGTCGTCGACTGTAGATGGAAACGGTGGTCATTTCAATGTTGATATGGATTCAGGTATCAGAGGAATTAATGTCGACACGAATGAATCATTTGTAGCCTGTAAGCAATAATATCTCCTGCCCCCTCTATATATCGGAGGGGGCAGTCTGATGGTTAATAGTTGCTGGCACCTGATTTTCTAATTCATTAAGAATTGAGTTTTCGCTCGATACATATATATCCATAGATAAGCAAATGAAAGATAAGCAATTTATTATTTCTTTAATACAATGGGTTGATAACAATCTGGAAAACAAAATAAACATGTCAGATATCTCT
The DNA here is from genome assembly GCF_058791735.1 of Lelliottia sp. EB106-05-01-XG201. NCBI lineage: Bacteria > Pseudomonadati > Pseudomonadota > Gammaproteobacteria > Enterobacterales > Enterobacteriaceae > Lelliottia > Lelliottia sp. EB106-05-01-XG201. The sequence goes on along the minus strand of NZ_JBYTDV010000001.1, from coordinate 468,657 downwards.
GAAAAATCAGGGTATAGCAGTTCTCATTTGCATCAAATTTTCAAACGGAATACAGGTTGTACCATTGTACAATATATAAGAATGAGAAGACTCTACAAAGCATCCTTGGATTTGAAGTATAATAAAGATACACTTATTTCAATATCGGAGAAATATTGCTTTAGTTACTATAGTCATTTTTGTAAGATTTTCTCTAATAATTTTGGTGTTTCACCAAGGCGATATCGGAATGCTGAGGATAATAAGGATCATGATCTTGCTTTTTATATGAAGATTAAACATCTCCCATTATATAATTCAATTATCCACAGTTGAAAAGCAAACATTACAATTGCTATTGTTAATGTTTCGGCTATAATTGGTGGCATATTAAAAAAATTATCTCTTCATACATTTGCCGCCGCTCATTTAGAGCGGTTTTTTTTATCAGTATAACTGATACTGTAATCCGATAATGGTTATATATATTGTGGATTATATTAAATTGGATATTTTCACCGTATGAACAACAGCATGACCTAACTAAAGAAACAATTAGTCGATCATGCTAAATCATTCATGGGCTTACATCTATACAATAGATGGCAGAAATGTTTAATGATAAGGAATTATAAATAAATGCGACGTTGCCTTTTATTTGTTTTTTTTTGAAAAAAAGATGTATGCTTAAAAAGCATATCAACCGATTCAATTTAAGTTCTTTTACTTAACTAAAAACTGAATTGAAACTATGAATATTTAGCGAGAAATAATAGCTATGAAAAGTACAGTATTAATTAAGTTAGTTTTTGCGACAGCAATGCTCTCATCTAGTGCCTATGCAACAGAGCAAGCTCAGGAACGGCAGGACGCGAGAGATGTTCGCCAAGATACTCGGGAAGATGGTCGTCAGGGCAAGCGTGAGTGTGTATTTTCTGATGAAAAAGACAACCAAGATTGTCGACAGGATAAACGACAAGGTAAACAGGATGGCCGTGATGAAGCGCGTGATATAAAATACTAATCCTTACCCCTCTGTAATTTCATGTTATAGAGGGGTATGTAAAAGATGAAAACCATAGGAAGTTAATTCAACTTATAATAACCGGGCTAGCTATTTTCCAATAAATCTATGATGCTAAAACCATCAAATATTATTGGGATTAAGAAATTATATTCAATAGTTGTGTCATTAATATATTTAAATATTTCTATATCAAAATCATCTCTCCTTACAAGGTTGAAGCCAAGGAACTTTTTAAAATAAATGGACATTACAAAATCATAGATCCCATCTTCGTCTCCATAGTATTGAAACTTAAGATAGTCTCCAGTTAATACAGGTAAGTTCTCATTGGTTTGTAGGAGTGATTTATCTTTGACGCCTATATGATAGTCGCAAACTATAGTGGCCTTATCAAAAGGCCTGAATTTTGTTAGCGTGAAAACCTCGACTCCATGTAATCTATTATCAATTATAAATTTTTTTCGTCTTTCCTTTCGATGTGCCCGATGAGGGTCTTTAATATTCTCTATCGGACAGTAATACTCACCAGTAAAACCATATAAAACTAGGTGATCAAAACTTACATATTCACACGTGACGCCATTCAACTCACTATAGATACTGTGCTTATTAAAATATTGACCTAGTGTAAGGGCCGTTTTTTTTCTGTATCGATCAGGTGAAAGCCTATACTTATAAGTAAAGGCTCTTGTAAATGACTGCTGTGAGTCAAATTGTAATTTTTGAGAAATTGCAGAGATGTTATTTGTAGTGAATTTTAGTTCAAATGCAGCTTTACATAACCTCCTGTTTCTAATATAAACAGCCATTGTATACCCAGTGCAAAGCTTAAATAATTTCTGTAAGTGCCATTTAGTATAGCCTGACTTGGCAGAAACAGATTCAGCTGATAAATCATTTTCTAGATTTTTTTCAATCCACTCCAGTAAGTGTAAAATATGTGTTTGTTCTCTGTTCATGCCGAATGTCACACTCTTAATTGTTTATCTACTAATATAGTTTAATTTACGCATATTGCAAGCGTAAATGTCTATGGAGGAAACATAAAAATAAGCGTTGATTCATTGCTAATTTTATATGTTATGTATAACAAGATTTATTATTAATCCATATTATCTGCGTAGATATTTTGTGCGCAGGAATACTATTAAATTGCTTAAGTTCTTTGGTTTTCGGTTGATAGATGTTTTGATATCATTTTGAGGAAAATATTAATGATATAAGTTGTGTACTATAAAAGTATATGAGTTAGATTATTATTACATTCCTTACATTATAACGCTTTAGAAAATAATTATCAATGGAGGGTAAGTCATTGAAATCTTGGGTTTGCCCGCACTTAGAAATAAAATTTTTATGTGCAATGACCATATTTGCTAAAGCGATACAGAAATTTAACAGTATGCGTTCAATAAAACATATATTTTTAATGTTCTGACCTTGCTGTTTATTTTTTTTCTAGCTAAAATTGTAACTAATGGATCGGATACCGTTTTGGAGTGGTTATGTTTAAGTATCTAATTTTCATTTTTTCGATTTTTTTTTCAAACTCTATTTTTTGTTCTCAGGCTGAAATGCATCTTCTTTTCCACATGGGGATAGGAGCTAATGGTAAGTTTGAAATAGGAGGTACTTTAGAAAATAAAGGCGTGTCTGATATCTATCGCGGATATATTAACTATGTGGTTATTGATGAGAGGTGCAAACCCCAACTATTAAATACATACTATTTTGGAATGGTTCAAGCAAACAGTAAGCTATCCTTCAAAATCCCTATAGAGGGTAAGCTAAAAGGCTATAGAATTCTTGATTTTGGCGGAATTGATAGTTATGGATTCCCGGTGAAAATTGTGGATGAAACTTCTGAAATTATTGAGAAACGAATACCTAAACAAAGAGAAAAGTGCGAAGAATTTACTAAAAAAAATAAATGATTTATTTTTCTGTGATAAATAAATCATTTATTGCTCAATTGCAAACAGATGACTTTATCTTCAGGTAAAGTCTCCATTAAACTGGTATTAAGTTGCAGGTTTTTATTCGCTGGCCATCAGGAACGTCATCTATACAGAAGCCACAGATTGCCTTCGGCGTAACATGACTGATCCGATCCCTGTGATTATTCTTGCACACCTTTCTTTCCGTAGAAAGGAACTGGGAGCTGACTTGCTACATGATGCCGTACTCCGGTGTTATAGAGCAGCCGAAAATATTGGGGTCCGTGCCATTATGGTCCATGCACTGACTGATGAAGCCAAACGCTTTTATGTCCATCACGGTTTTACTGAATCGCAGACCCAGGAGCGGACAATGTTTCTTAAGCTACCCTAATAAAAAACCAGTGGGATAGAGTGGAAGAATCGACAGTAATATGTTGATATATATTACTTTTATTATTGCATTTAACATAATATACATTATTATCCGCACTGGCTGTGTAGTGGCTAAATTGAGATGTCCGTCTCGGGGCTGCGGATGTTTTCCTGGACTGCTATGATGTGATCCCAAGATGCTGCCGGTACTTCACCGGACTCATTGCACCTAATGATAGTTTGATGCGCTTCTCGTTATACCAGCGTATATACCTGTCCAGGAAGCAGATAAATTTTTCCAGCGTTATGCCCGCCCAGTTTCTACCGTAGAACATTTCATTTTTGACCCGCCCGAAGAAGCCTTCACAGGCCGCGTTATCCGATGAGCACCCTTTTCGCGACATGGACCTTATAAGTCCGGATGTGTTGATACGATCCAGCCAGCCCGGCCATCGATAATGGCCACCCCGGTCGCTGTGTATTACCGGAGTTTCACCCCTGAGCGTATCGTTCGGCGGCTGACAACTCACCTCGCAGCTTAGAGTCTTAGGGATACAGATGCCGGTAAGAAGTATCAGCAGATCTAACGAATAAATCTTTAACCAATTTCCCACTCCATTTTTTTAAGAAAAACACTCATTGACAGTGGAAAAGCATAGGCATTTCAGTTAGAAATTATTATCCCTTATTAATGTAGTTACAGGATGAGTAACGCGTATGAGGCCAGCGCATCGGCTACTGGCTATCTGTATCAGTGCCGCTACGCGTTGCTAATGGGCCTGGAGGCTACTCTGGATTCTCCAGAGCTGAGAATTTCAATCGAAAAATTCGACGATAAAGAAGGATAATTATGTATCTGTCTAATTTAAGGATAAGGAACTTCCGGAACCTTGAGACGATTGATATTCCGCTGCGCGGAAACATTGTATTGCTGGGAGAAAATCGCGTTGGCAAAAGCAACCTGCTGTTCGCTATTCGCCTGGTGATTGACCCCACGCTACCTGATTCTGCTAGACAGCTCAAGCTGTCCGATTTCTGGGATGGCTGCGATGTATCCACTTCCCCACAAATTGAGGTGCATATTGATTTCGCTGATTTCGACAGTGACGCTTCCCTCTCTGCGTTGCTGACCGATTTTCGTACCGCAGAAAATCCCACCGTGGCACGCCTCAGCTACGTTTTTCGCAAAAAGGATGATATTGCCGGAACACTCAGGTCCAGTGAGGATTGTGAGTTTCTCGTGTATGGTGGAGGTCAGGAATCGCGCTCCATCCCAAGTCGCGTCCGTAGGCGAATAGCCATGGATATGCTTGATGCCTTGCGAGATGCAGAGGCCCAACTGGCTTCGTGGCGTAACTCTCCTCTTCGGCCTTTACTTGAAGATGCCTTTTCTTCCCTGAGTCGCGAAGATCTGGGTAGGGTTGCCAGTGCGCTTGAATCAACAACGGACACAATGGCAACCTTCCCTACCATTAAGAGCCTTGAGGAATCACTTCGTGTTGGCATTCTTGACATGGCAGGCCCTGCTCACGATTTAGATGCTCGCCTCCGTTTTGCACCCACGGACCCGCTCAGATTGATGCGCTCTATATCAATATTCATTGATAACGGAAAGAGAGGCATAACGGAAGCGAGCCTTGGTTCTGCAAACGTGGCCCTGATATCACTTAAGCTTGCTGAGTTTGCGTGGCGACGTGAAAAAAATGAAAGAAATTTCTCACTACTGTGTATTGAAGAACCTGAAGCTCACCTGCATCCTCAGCTTCAGCGCGCTGTGTTTGATAAACTCTTCAATAATGCCGATGAATCACAGTCACTGATTGTGACGAGCCATTCACCCGCACTGGCAAGCATTGTCCCACTTCGAACAGTTGTAAGTCTTCGCAGGGATCAGGAGGGACGCACTAAGGCTTTTTCCCTGGCTGAGCTCCCTGTAACCAGTGATGAACTTGATGACATTGAACGGTACCTCACAGCAACCAGAGCAGAACTACTTTTCGCAAAGGGAGTTATATTTGTGGAAGGCGATGCTGAGGAGGTTTTAATACCGGGCTTCGCAGAAGCCATGGGGATCAATCTTGATGAGCTTGGTATCACGGTATGTAGCGTTGCAGGAGTTAATTTTGAACCTTACGTTAAGCTTGCAGGTAGTTTAGGGATACGCATGGCTGTTATCACTGACTGGGACCCACTTGACGGAAGCAAGCCACCTTTGGGTAAGGCTCGAGCAATTAGTATCTGGGATGCTTTCTGTGAAGTTTGTTCAGATAAATACAAGCTGAGTGCAGCTGATAGAGCATGGTTTGTGGACAAAGGTTTTGAAGAGTGTAGAGACGTATGGAAACGAGCAGGCATATTTCTCAGTTCACAAACCTTTGAGGTTTCTGTAGCAAATACCCCAGGGCTGAAAGACGTATTGCTTAATATTCTCGATGAACAGGGTTATGGATCACTTCGCTCCTCAAGAATTGCTTCATGGCGTGCCGGTCAAATTCCTGATCCTCAGCAACTCCTTGCGATGATATCTGACATCGGTAAGGGTCGGCTGGCAGGAAAGTTGAAGAAGAAAGCGCCCGGGCTTGCACCACCTGACTACATTGCTGCAGCGATTCAGTATGTGGTGTCCAATGTCTGACCGCCACGCGCTGTCAACGGCGCTCAGAGAGCTTCTGCCCAACAAAGAGCAATATAACGCTGCCACCGCGCAAGGACATTGTGTTGTTATTGCCGGACCGGGTAGTGGAAAAACTAAAACCCTGACAACCGCCATGGCGCGTGCCCTCATGGATGACGTTGCTGACCCTCGCGGTGTGGCCTGTATTACCTACAATAATGAGTGTGCATCTGAACTTGAAGAACGCCTGGCCTGCTTTGGCATTGACGGCAGAGATCGAAACTTTATTGGTACCGTGCACAGCTTTGCTTTGACTCAGGTTTTAATTCCTTACTCACGTTGTATTCCAGACTTACTACCCATTGATTTTCGGGTCGCGACCCGAAATGAGTGCCGTATCGCAGTTGAGGAAGCTCATCAGGCAAGGTTCGGCGCAAACGGGGATCCTCATGCTAGATGGAAATTTGCAGAAGAGAAGCGGCGGCGTGACGTGAACAGGCAGTTGCCCTCCTGGCGGAATACCAATCCGGAGCTGGCAGACTTCATCGAAACGTATGAAGCCCAGCTTCGGGGTTCTGGCCTCATTGATTTTGATGATATGCCACTCATCGCCTTCCGTATGCTCAGGGAGCATGCCTGGATCCGTAATGCAATCCGGGCGCGCTATCCCGTCTTATTCGTGGACGAATATCAGGATCTGGGTCATGCCCTTCATGAGCTTGTGCTGCTGTTGTGCTTTGACGGTGGAATACGGCTGTTTGCGGTCGGTGATGCCGATCAGTCTATTTATGGATTCAATGGTGCAAACCCGCGCCTGCTGGACAGTCTCGTTGCCCGGGAAGAGGTGGAAACCTTTCGCCTTCGTTTCAACTACCGTTCCGGCGCCAAAATCATCAGGGCATCAATGGGGGCGCTGGGAGAAGAGCGAGATTACCGTGGTCCAGACGGAAGTGTTGAAGGGGAAATTGGTTTTCACGGAGTCAGAGGTGAATATGAGGCCCAGGCAAGTTATATCGCTCAGGTTTTAATTCCTTCCCTGACTGCCCGGGGATTTCAGCCAGAGCGCATCGGAGTGCTTTACCGGGCAGCATGGCTCGGCGATAAAGTTGCGGATGCGCTTAAGGCCGAAAATATCCCCCTGATCCGCACTGACGGGAATGCGTTAATAAAACGCACTTCCCGACTTGCCTGCTTAATTGAAGCCTGCAGCCAGTGGGTAACAGGAGGATGGAAAGAGGCGTCCCCTGCATTCTATCAGCTGATGGGCCAAGCACTTTCTGTGGTTTATGCTCGTCGCGCAAGCCGCCATGAAGAGCAAATTATGACCCTACAGCTCATCACATTTTTACGAAGTGGCATTGACGAAGCTGAAACTGCCCATGAGTGGCTTATGAGATTCGATAAAGAACTTATTTCCAGCTGGCGGGGCATCTCGCATAATCCGCAGCCGGAATGGCACGTAGTGACTGAGTTACTGAAACGAACCGATCCTGCTTCAGGGCTGGATATGGCTCTTACCGTATTTGCCGGTAAAGTGGAAGGCACCGGACGTGTCACCCTGAGCACCCTTCACAGTGCAAAAGGCCGAGAGTTTGATGTGGCCATTATATTTGGGGTCAATGACTATGATTTCCCCGGTAAACGCGATTTCGCCTCAGATAACGCCCTGCGTGAGGCACGACGGCTGTTTTATGTAGGCGTTACCCGTCCCCGCACTGAGTTGCACATGATTTATAAAGAGGGGAGACATTCTCCCTGGGTGACTGAGCTCTATCATCGCAGCCAGCAGGCATAGCGTCAGCTAAGCCATCCCGTTCAGTTGACAGAAGACGAAGTTTTGAACCACAGGGAGAATGTAGAGGATCGATCAGCACTAGAGATCCCATTGAGGTTCTGAAGGCACTGTTGATTAATGCGCTGCAACAGTGTAAGCCGGGTGTTATGCAATATTGCCACATCGCGGCTGCGGGAGTCATCTGAGACCTGTATCAGGGTTCAAATTGCCTGTATCAGGCACCATTGTTGATACAGATATATTATTAAATAATCAAAAGTGCTTAAAATAAGGAATATATTGTGCAAAAACATCTAGTAAACACACTCCCGGAATATATTTCATTGACAATTGCTGAAAGAACTCATGTCGCGCAAATGGAATGAGCTACCAGTGGCACCGCTCGGAAATCCGAATACAGAACTTTTATGGGATTTATTAATGCCAAAATTTCGATGCTACATAAAATATGTCCGGATTTGAATGTTAATTTTGTGAAAGTTTTAACGGATTTCAGAGTTGTACTTAGTAGATTTATTTACAGGGCATTTATAATGAGTGATTTAATTAATACTACGAGAAACCATCATTTCATATCACAAGTTGAACAAAGATGGAACGCATCCTCAAATCATGATAATCCTTCTTTAGCGAGAATTTGCAAGTATGAAATCCTTGATAAATCGTCTTTTGAGTTGCAAGTTACTAATCGGCCTCTCATTAAAAACACCTCAGCTAAAGATGATCTCTATACTTTAGAATTATTTGAATCGGGAAAAAGATTAAATCTAGAAAAATTCTTCGGTGTTTGGGAGGATAAGTATAACAAAATAATTTCTTCTTTTCACAGTTCGATTATGTACAAAATTGAATCAAATAACATAACATCTAAAAGTATAGATGGCTCGGATCTAATTGAAGATATCAAATATTTACAAAAATTGAAATTTCTTAATTTCATACGTAACCCTCATAACATAAAAAAATCCTTGGAATCATTTTCTTTCTGTAAGGATTTTATCATACAGGGTGACGGTAAGGAATTTGAATCTATTTTTAATTCTCTAGTCAATAATGATAAACGCCAAAGGGATCACATCTGTTCTAAATATGGCGTCAGTCCAGCCGAATATGATAGCTGGCTTAAACTTATCATTTTGTTTGTTTACTACGACGAAGGTATATCTCATTCATCCATTGATGGAATGATTGAAGAATATTTTAAGGCGAAAGAACTATATACTACAATAATAATTTCTTATTATACTGATTCTGCTCTCTCTCCGTTAGTTCCTGACATTGGTTCAATTGTGTATCCGGATTTAACTTATCAGTTCAATGTATCAAAAAATTGTTTTGTTTTATTAAAGCACACCCAAATTGACAGTGAAGACACTGTAATGTCGGTGATGAGAATCTGTGAAGAAATGAATAAACCTTATACAGAGGAAACACTTGATTTTTTCAAAAAAGAAATGGCTGGTAAAATTAATACATTTATTCGCGTTAATGACAAAGAACTTTTAGAGGCATACAATAAGCATTGTATAAAAGAGTCAGTTGAATTTGTTTATTCTGCGTCACCAATCGTAGTCGGTGCCAAGGTCATAAAAAAAGCCCAGTAGGGCTTTTTTTATCCGTTCCATCGGCCTGGACTTAGGCTAATCTCGCTAAGTAAACGTATACGTTCGTTCGCTTCTAACATCTCTAGTGCCTTTAAACCTGCTCTAACAACGTTTACTTTTGTTGCTCCGATGCTTTTGCTGTTTTCATCGATGTAGTTAATTTCATTTTCTCTAAGCGTAAACAGGGTTACCTTAACTTTCGTCCTGTAGGACGCTTATCACCAATACCGATAAATGTATTGATGCCTTGGTTTGTTTCTTGTGACTACTCGTCGTATTTTTGGCAGTTTCATCACTCAATCATTTCTTAAGCTGAACAGCATTGCTGACCAGCTTAAGTCTATTTAATCAGGTCAGTGAAGAAGTTCCGCAAGCAGAAGTTTTTAGGGCATTAATGAAAGAACCGGATTCAGCAAAGCTGTTCTTAAAAGGAATAGTGATCCTACCCACGTAATGAGGACACGGCCCTAAGCGAGGTTCTGGTTTTCAAACTGTTCCGGACTGAGGCCACCACACGCACTGTGTCGGCGCCACCGATTGTAATCACACTCGATATAATTAAATACCGCTGTTCGCATTAATTCCCGGCTGATAAAGCGTTCACCGTGGATACATTCCACCTTCAGCGAGTGGAAGAAGCTTTCCGCGCAGGCATTGTCGTAACAACATCCTTTGGCACTCATGCTACCGTGCAGATTATGTCGCTTCAGCAGCGTCTGATAGTCCGCCGAACAGTATTGCCCGCCGCGATCTGTATGGACAATGACATTTCCCGGTCGCTTACGTCGCCAGAGTGCCATCTGCAATGCATCGCAGGCCAGCTGCGCTGTCATCCGCGACGACATTGACCAACCGATGACAGCCCGCGACCACAGGTCAATCACCACCGCGAGGTACAGCCAGCCCTCGTCGGTGCGAAGATACGTGATGTCTCCTGCCCACTTCTGATTCGGACCACTCGCGTAAAAATCCTGTTTCAGCAGATTTTCAGACACCGCCAGGCCATGTTCTCTGTAGCTGACCGGGCTGAACTTACGGGCTGCCTTTGCACGAAGCCCCTGACGTCGCAGGCTGGCGGCAATGGTTTTGACGTTGTACTCAGGCAGTTCATCAGCGAGACGAGTCGGAACTGCTGACGTGGTGTTATCTGCTGACGACGCAGACGCCACGTATACCAGCCGCTGCGGGCGACCCGCAGTACCCGGCACATGGCTTTGACGCTGAACTCAGCCCGATGATTTTCGATGAAGACATACTTCATTTCAGGCGCTTCGCGAAGTATGTCGCGGCCTTTTGGAGAATGGCCAGCTCCTCTGCCTGTTCCGCCAGTTGGCGCTTAAGACGGGCAATTTCAACGGACATTTCCTGCTCACGCTCGGAAGAGCTGCGGGCATTGTTAATCTTACTGCGCCAGGCGTAGAGCTGGGATTCGTACAGACTGAGTTCCCGGGCAGCGGCAGTAACACCGATATGTTCCGCAAGCTTCAGGGCTTCGTTGCGAAAATCAGGCGTGTGCTGCTTGCGGGGCTTCTTACTGGTTGATGCTGGTTTGGTCATGAGTCACCTCTGGTTGAGAGTTTACTCACTTAGTCGTGTGTCCACTATTCGCGGGTAGGATCAGTTGCCGGAACATCACTTCCTGTTCAGCACCATACTGCAGTTTCCACTCGCGGACCCGCCGCTGCATAGTCCTGCGGAGGCTGCTGGGGTACTGGCCAGGATATTTATCCTGCAGCATTTCCAGCAGGGTCGTGGGCATCAGGGCGGGCCTTTCCTTCAACAGGGGAACAAGCTCGTTGTCCCAGACGGCCTCAAGCGGATCTTTACGTGTCCGCCAGTGACGATTACCGGTTTTAGACCACTGATCTTTTTCGATCCTGCGGCCCGAGCGAACAGAGATACCGGCCTTCATGGCCGAGATATGCTGGGTTACACCTTTTTTACGCTGAGTCATGTAATAACTGACCTGATGAGTATTGAGCGTCACGCCATTTCCTGTGGGATCATGAACATGGTGCTCAGATTACAAAATCGGCCAGAATAATCAGCGCCAACCGGACTGAGTTATTGTCGTCTCATAGTGGGCCCATACACGGCCCCATGCCCGGAAGTGATTTGAACAGCCCCGCATCTGGCAATGTGTCAAACAGCGTTTCGATTCGTTCGTCATAGGTTTTGATGATTTCACTCACGACTTTAATTTGTGTAGCCAGTGCTGTAGTCATCAAAGCATTAGCCTCTATAACGCTCGGATCTGTGTTCAATGGGATCGCGTTATCAATACTCACCACACGCTGCTCGGTAAGAGCCATTGCGCGGTCACCTTTGGCATTGAGAAAGTTGCGGATCGTGTCGCGCCTGGCTCGTTTCAGTTGTTGCAGACTGGGCCACCGTATGATCAGTTCACACAACAGTAAGCTACCCCGATGTGAGAACCACTCCAGGGGCTGAGGATAATACTGTTTAAGCGTGTTGATTATCCGGTTCACAAAACGGCGTTTATCGTCAACCAGTTGACGACGCTGCTCAACCAGTTGCTGGAGTAACCGGATATCCGCATTGTCGGGTTCAATGGCTTTTATCTTTTGGGGATAGCGCAGCATTAACTCTAATGCCAGCTCGGCATCCTGCGGGTCATCTTTAGCACCGCTGGGCGAGAAGGCTTGCCGGTAACGAGCGAGGGACAAAGCGTGGACGGGAAAAATGGTGATAAACGGATATTTCTGAAGAGCATACACCACGGGTCCCTTCTTCAGCTCAAGAGCTATAGCGATCCTGCCTTTTACCTTCTGGTGTAACTCGGTAAGCCAGGCATCAAGCGCTTCTGCTGTATGTTCAATCACATGGAATACGCGTTCACCGTTTTTAAACTGAATACAGACATCGTGTTTTTTATCTACCCAGTCCAGACCAACATGTACAGCAAATTGATTAGTCGCAGTCATCACCAACTCCTTTCATCGGGGATTGGTATGCATTCCACGCTCTTCGAAAGAAATATAGCCAGCAGTTTATCTGCATGCCCTGAGTATTCGTTAGCGAACGTGGAGCACCTACTGGCTCGAAAGAAAAGCGGCGATCATCACGTGATTCTCGCTCAATATTCGTAACCAGTAAGCGCATACCCTGAATCACTTAAAAGTGTAATTCTCAGGGTGCGAATGACTATATATCGCTCATTGCCGACATTGGTTCAGAGCATTTATCATAATTTCCTAGTTGTACGCACAGCCAAAACGGGTGATAACGTTTCTGGCGGATAGCCGGTAAAAAGGGTAACAAACCACCCGAAAACCCGCCAGAAACGCGTAGAAAACATTTTACGCAATACATAACGATGAAGGAAGACGCATGATTTCCTATTTAATCCAAGGGAATAGAGGTGGCGCCTTCTGCAAACTTTTTACAGCTAAGGGGGTCCCCTCATACAGAACGGAAATTTAGCCATTAAAACTTTCACTAACCGTCACGATTGCCCAATCAGCCTGCCAAGATGAAGCCATCTACGTCAGTATCAGATCAAACAAAACGGCGCGGAGTCACCCGATGTTATCGTCCGTAGCTCTGTAGAACAGTTCAGAACCTTCAATTCCAGCGGGTTTATCAGTCAACTCTATGACAAAGAATCGATAGCCCGAAAATCAGAAGAAAGATTAACCACCTTTCAGGAGATTATTGACGATAGAGGGAAATTCGCAGATTTGAAACATTATCACTTCTGGTACGGTGAGGAAGCAGGGTCTGCTTTCTGGACGAAGAGCCAGCTGGTTTAAAAATTACTTTATCTGGCCATTCCGATAGTAACCTTGGTAGAAATTTAAACCAATCCATTCCGGTATCATATACAGACTTGGACACATAATACCCTCTCTTCTTAACCGCGTTTATATCGTGATAACCATCACAAAACCAAAGCGATACTTTTACGGGGGCTTTTGTGGGGGCTCTGCTTGCGATAAACACCAACAAAAGCATTTGGAAACCAATGCCTTAATCGCATTCATGATCCCGAGTCCGGCACCACTATTTAAAGAACCCAGCCTATGGCTGGGTTTTTGCTTTGGGGATCCGGTAGATTTTGGCCGCGTCGCTCAACTCAATTCTTCAGTTTGAACATCTCTTCTATCATCACTCCGCTCGAATTCCACACACATGTAGCTGCGCCAGAAATGACGTGATCAATGATATTGATAAGGTTTTAGTTTTGATTTAAGGCCGTATGGCTGGGCTGGAACCGGAGTTTTTGTTGTTTGATGGCTTATTTTAGAAAGGACAAAAACGCAAAAAGGCCATCCTTTCGGATGGCCTCTTCACTTAATTGATGCCTGGCAGTTCCCTACTCTCACATGGGGAGACCCCACACTACCATCGGCGCTACGGCGTTTCACTTCTGAGTTCGGCATGGGGTCAGGTGGGACCACCGCGCTAAAGCCGCCAGGCAAATTCTGTTTATCAACCCGCTTTGGCCGGTTGATTAATCTGTTATCAGGCTGAAAATCTCGTCTCTGCTTTCGCCAAAACATCTTCGGCGTTGTAAGGTTAAGCCTCACGGTTCATTAGTACTGGTTAGCTCAATACATCGCTGCACTTACACACCCAGCCTATCAACGTCGTAGTCTTCAACGTTCCTTCAGGACTCTCAAGGAGTCAGGGAGAACTCATCTCGGGGCAAGTTTCGTGCTTAGATGCTTTCAGCACTTATCTTTTCCGCATTTAGCTACCGGGCAATGCCATTGGCATGACAACCCGAACACCAGTGATGCGTCCACTCCGGTCCTCTCGTACTAGGAGCAGCCCCCCTCAATTCTCCAGCGCCCACGGCAGATAGGGACCGAACTGTCTCACGACGTTCTAAACCCAGCTCGCGTACCACTTTAAACGGCGAACAGCCGTACCCTTGGGACCTACTTCAGCCCCAGGATGTGATGAGCCGACATCGAGGTGCCAAACACCGCCGTCGATATGAACTCTTGGGCGGTATCAGCCTGTTATCCCCGGAGTACCTTTTATCCGTTGAGCGATGGCCCTTCCATTCAGAACCACCGGATCACTATGACCTGCTTTCGCACCTGCTCGAGCCGTCACTCTCGCAGTCAAGCTAGCTTATGCCATTGCACTAACCTCCTGATGTCCGACCAGGATTAGCTAACCTTCGTGCTCCTCCGTTACTCTTTAGGAGGAGACCGCCCCAGTCAAACTACCCACCAGACACTGTCCGCAACCCGGATTACGGGTCTACGTTAGAACACCAGCCATTAAAGGGTGGTATTTCAAGGTCGGCTCCACGCAGACTGGCGTCCACGCTTCAAAGCCTCCCACCTATCCTACACATCAAGGACCAGTGTTCAGTGTCAAGCTATAGTAAAGGTTCACGGGGTCTTTCCGTCTTGCCGCGGGTACACTGCATCTTCACAGCGAGTTCAATTTCACTGAGTCTCGGGTGGAGACAGCCTGGCCATCATTACGCCATTCGTGCAGGTCGGAACTTACCCGACAAGGAATTTCGCTACCTTAGGACCGTTATAGTTACGGCCGCCGTTTACCGGGGCTTCGATCAAGAGCTTCGCCTTACAGCTAACCCCATCAATTAACCTTCCGGCACCGGGCAGGCGTCACACCGTATACGTCCACTTTCGTGTTTGCACAGTGCTGTGTTTTTAATAAACAGTTGCAGCCAGCTGGTATCTTCGACTGGTTTCAGCTCCGTCCGCAGGGACTTCACCTACACACCAGCGTGCCTTCTCCCGAAGTTACGGCACCATTTTGCCTAGTTCCTTCACCCGAGTTCTCTCAAGCGCCTTGGTATTCTCTACCTGACCACCTGTGTCGGTTTGGGGTACGATTTGATGTTACCTGATGCTTAGAGGCTTTTCCTGGAAGCAGGGCATTTGTTACTTCAGCACCGTAGTGCCTCGTCATCACACCTCAGCGTTAAAAAAGGTCCGGATTTACCTAAACCTTCCGCCTACATGCTTAAACCGGGACAACCGTCGCCCGGCTAACATAGCCTTCTCCGTCCCCCCTTCGCAGTAACACCGAGTACAGGAATATTAACCTGTTTCCCATCGACTACGCCTTTCGGCCTCGCCTTAGGGGTCGACTCACCCTGCCCCGATTAACGTTGGACAGGAACCCTTGGTCTTCCGGCGAGCGGGCTTTTCACCCGCTTTATCGTTACTTATGTCAGCATTCGCACTTCTGATACCTCCAGCATCCCTCACAGGACACCTTCAACGGCTTACAGAACGCTCCCCTACCCAACAACGCATAAGCGTCGCTGCCGCAGCTTCGGTGCATGGTTTAGCCCCGTTACATCTTCCGCGCAGGCCGACTCGACCAGTGAGCTATTACGCTTTCTTTAAATGATGGCTGCTTCTAAGCCAACATCCTGGCTGTCTGTGCCTTCCCACATCGTTTCCCACTTAACCATGACTTTGGGACCTTAGCTGGCGGTCTGGGTTGTTTCCCTCTTCACGACGGACGTTAGCACCCGCCGTGTGTCTCCCGTGATAACATTCTTCGGTATTCGTAGTTTGCATCGGGTTGGTAAGCCGGGATGGCCCCCTAGCCGAAACAGTGCTCTACCCCCGAAGATGAGTTCACGAGGCGCTACCTAAATAGCTTTCGGGGAGAACCAGCTATCTCCCGGTTTGATTGGCCTTTCACCCCCAGCCACAAGTCATCCGCTAATTTTTCAACATTAGTCGGTTCGGTCCTCCAGTTAGTGTTACCCAACCTTCAACCTGCCCATGGCTAGATCACCGGGTTTCGGGTCTATACCCTGCAACTTAACGCCCAGTTAAGACTCGGTTTCCCTTCGGCTCCCCTATACGGTTAACCTTGCTACAGAATATAAGTCGCTGACCCATTATACAAAAGGTACGCAGTCACCCCATAAAGAGGCTCCCACTGCTTGTACGTACACGGTTTCAGGTTCTTTTTCACTCCCCTCGCCGGGGTTCTTTTCGCCTTTCCCTCACGGTACTGGTTCACTATCGGTCAGTCAGGAGTATTTAGCCTTGGAGGATGGTCCCCCCATATTCAGACAGGATACCACGTGTCCCGCCCTACTCTTCGAGTTCACAGCGTGTGCATTTTTGTGTACGGGACTATCACCCTGTACCGTCGGACTTTCCAGACCGTTCCACTAACACACGCGCTGATTCAGACTCTGGGCTCCTCCCCGTTCGCTCGCCGCTACTGGGGGAATCTCGGTTGATTTCTTTTCCTCGGGGTACTTAGATGTTTCAGTTCCCCCGGTTCGCCTCATGCCACTATGTATTCATGACATGATAGTGTGTCGAAACACACTGGGTTTCCCCATTCGGGTATCGCCGGGTCAAAGGTTCATATCACCTCGCCGACGCTTATCGCAGATTAGCACGCCCTTCATCGCCTCTGACTGCCAGGGCATCCACCGTGTACGCTTAGTCGCTTAACCTCACAACCCGAAGATGTTTCGTAAAACATCTCGTGTTGCGAAAATTTGAGAGACTCGAACACACCGTCATTCTGTTCTTATTACGGAGAACAGACGCAGCGTGTCGTTTCAATTTTCAGCTTGATCCAGATTTTTAAAGAGCAAAACTTCTTAATGCACTCGGAAGTACATTCAGAAGTTCATCATTTATCAGACAATCTGTGTGGACACTACAAAGGCAGGTTCTTTCAGGTAAGGAGGTGATCCAACCGCAGGTTCCCCTACGGTTACCTTGTTACGACTTCACCCCAGTCATGAATCACAAAGTGGTAAGCGCCCTCCCGAAGGTTAAGCTACCTACTTCTTTTGCAACCCACTCCCATGGTGTGACGGGCGGTGTGTACAAGGCCCGGGAACGTATTCACCGTAGCATTCTGATCTACGATTACTAGCGATTCCGACTTCATGGAGTCGAGTTGCAGACTCCAATCCGGACTACGACGCACTTTATGAGGTCCGCTTGCTCTCGCGAGGTCGCTTCTCTTTGTATGCGCCATTGTAGCACGTGTGTAGCCCTACTCGTAAGGGCCATGATGACTTGACGTCATCCCCACCTTCCTCCAGTTTATCACTGGCAGTCTCCTTTGAGTTCCCGGCCGAACCGCTGGCAACAAAGGATAAGGGTTGCGCTCGTTGCGGGACTTAACCCAACATTTCACAACACGAGCTGACGACAGCCATGCAGCACCTGTCTCACGGTTCCCGAAGGCACTAAAGCATCTCTGCTAAATTCCGTGGATGTCAAGAGTAGGTAAGGTTCTTCGCGTTGCATCGAATTAAACCACATGCTCCACCGCTTGTGCGGGCCCCCGTCAATTCATTTGAGTTTTAACCTTGCGGCCGTACTCCCCAGGCGGTCGACTTAACGCGTTAGCTCCGGAAGCCACTCCTCAAGGGAACAACCTCCAAGTCGACATCGTTTACGGCGTGGACTACCAGGGTATCTAATCCTGTTTGCTCCCCACGCTTTCGCACCTGAGCGTCAGTCTTTGTCCAGGGGGCCGCCTTCGCCACCGGTATTCCTCCAGATCTCTACGCATTTCACCGCTACACCTGGAATTCTACCCCCCTCTACAAGACTCTAGCCTGCCAGTTTCGAATGCAGTTCCCAGGTTGAGCCCGGGGATTTCACATCCGACTTGACAGACCGCCTGCGTGCGCTTTACGCCCAGTAATTCCGATTAACGCTTGCACCCTCCGTATTACCGCGGCTGCTGGCACGGAGTTAGCCGGTGCTTCTTCTGCGAGTAACGTCAATCACTGTGGTTATTAACCACAATGCCTTCCTCCTCGCTGAAAGTACTTTACAACCCGAAGGCCTTCTTCATACACGCGGCATGGCTGCATCAGGCTTTCGCCCATTGTGCAATATTCCCCACTGCTGCCTCCCGTAGGAGTCTGGACCGTGTCTCAGTTCCAGTGTGGCTGGTCATCCTCTCAGACCAGCTAGGGATCGTCGCCTAGGTGAGCCATTACCCCACCTACTAGCTAATCCCATCTGGGCACATCTGATGGCAAGAGGCCCGAAGGTCCCCCTCTTTGGTCTTGCGACGTTATGCGGTATTAGCTACCGTTTCCAGTAGTTATCCCCCTCCATCAGGCAGTTTCCCAGACATTACTCACCCGTCCGCCGCTCGTCACCCGAGAGCAAGCTCTCTGTGCTACCGCTCGACTTGCATGTGTTAGGCCTGCCGCCAGCGTTCAATCTGAGCCATGATCAAACTCTTCAATTTAAGTTTGATGCTCGTGAATTAAACTTCGTAATGAATTACGTATGTTCACTCAGAGACTTTGGTATTCATTTAGCGTCTTTCGACGTTTAGAATCCATGTCACTTTGAGTGCCCACACAGATTGTCTGATAAATTGTTAAAGAGCAGTGCAACGCGGCTTTCGCTCACCGTTGCGAGGTGGCGTATATTACGCTTTCCTCTTTCAGAGTCAACCCTGAATTTCAGGATTTTTTCTCTTCAACCGACCCGGTGGTTAGTGTGAAGTGATTCACATCTGCCGTGTCGATGGAGGCGCATTATAGGGAGTTCTCGTCAGGCCGCAACCGCTAAATGACAGAAAAATGACTGACTGCTGCATTCCACAGCAAAACCCCGCCTTATACCTGTTTGCACACAGACTTATCCACAATCGCGGCGAAATTCCCACCGCACAGCACCTTCATCTTCAATTCCTGTCGCCGTCAGAAACGCTATACTTGCCAAAAATTCCATCCCGCAGGCCATACCATGACTACACAACGTCTCGCGCGTGACTGGCGTCTCCCCACTGCCGGGCTGATGGCGCTGGCGATTCTGCTGGCAGCCTTTACGCTACACGCCCACTGGAACGCTTTTATCCAGTGGTGCCTCGCCACGCAAATCACCCTGCACCGCTATCTGGTGATGTACCTTCTGCAGCTCAACAACCATCAGTACATAGGCGGGCTGTGGCTACTGACGGGCGCGTTCTTCTATGGTGTGCTTCACGCGATTGGGCCGGGTCACGGTAAATTCATCGTCACCACTTATCTCTCTACTAATAAAGAAAGCCAACTCGCCGCGCGCGTGGTGCCCTTTCTCGGCAGCCTGATGCAGGGCGTGAGCGCCATTCTCTTCGTCTTTATATTAGCCGTGGGATTTAATCTCGCGTCGGGCGATCTCAGCGCCAGCCGCTGGTACGTGGAGAAGGTCAGCGCCGTCCTGATCGGCGCATTCGGCGCGTTCGTGATTTATCAGGCGCTGAAAAGCCTGCGTCCGCGCAGAATGACGGTTCACGCTCTGAAGCCTCTTCATCAACATAATGAAGACTGCGGCTGCGGTCATCACGGTGTCGGCGCAGATTTAACCGCTGGCGACTGGAAAACACGACTGGGCGTGATCCTGGCCATCGGCGCGCGCCCGTGCAGCGGGGCGATCATGATCCTGATGTTTTCGAATGCGCTGGGGATTGTGACCTGGGGGATTGCAGCGGTGATGACCATGTCACTCGGGACAGCGCTGTCGATCATGGGACTATCACTGGCAGTACGTTATGCCCGTGAACGCACGGTCGCTTTCTTCGGCGGCGGGTCAAACCTGAGCTGGCTGGTGCCGGTGGCAAAAATCGCCGGAGGGATTGTGTTGATCCTGTTCGCGACCGTGCTGTTCTTAACGGTCATTCCGATCAGCGCCAACGGCGATTTCATTGCCGCAGGCTGTTAATGAAAAAACCCGCCAGCGGCGGGTTTTTCGTGTGTTACTCGTTAATCCGTGGATGCTGATCCACCAGGCGAGAACGTTTCTTCTGCAGCTCTTCTATCTCTACATCAATGTCTTCAATCTTCTGTTCAACATTATCGTAGTGCTCGCGCAGGATCTCTTTCGCTTCCTGAATATCCGATGCCGCTGGCGTCGCCCCTTTCAGAGGACGGTTGGCGGTCTCTTTCATCGTCAGGCCGGTCACCAGACCGATCACCGCGATAACCATCAGATAATAAGCAGGCATCATCAGGTTCTGAGTGCTTTCGACCAGCGAGGCCGCCAGCGTTGGCGTCAGACCGGCAATCAGGACCGAGATATTAAATGCCGCCGCCAGCGCACTGTAACGAATGTGCGTCGGGAACATCGCCGGAAGCGTGGACGCCATCACCCCGATAAAGCAGTTGAGGATCACCGCCAGCATCAGCAGACCGGCAAAAATCAGGCCCAGTACATTACTGTTAATCAGGATAAAGGCCGGGATCGCCAGAGCGAACAGCGCGACGCTGCCCAGAATAATGAACGGACGACGACCGAAGCGGTCACTCATCAGACCCATAATCGGCTGCACAAACAGCATACCGACCATGATGGCGATGATAATCAGTACGCCGTGATCTTCTGAATAGTGCAGGTTGTGTGACAGGTAGCTTGGCATATAGGTGAGCAACATGTAGTACGTCACGTTGGTTGAAATCACCAGACCGATACAGGTCAGCAGGCTACGCCAGTGCTTGGTGGCAATCTCACGGAACGACACTTTCGGTCCTTCCTGCAAGCCTTCGCGGTCGCCCTGCTCCAGCTTCTCAACGTGCTGCTGGAACGCCGGGGTCTCTTCTAATGCGTGACGCAGATACAGGCCGATAATACCCAGCGGCAGCGCCAGGAAGAACGGAATACGCCAGCCCCACTCGAGGAAGTTCGCTTCACCGACGACGGTGGAGATCAACACCACCACGCCCGCACCCAGCACAAACCCGGCAATCGAGCCAAAGTCCAGCCAACTTCCCATAAAGCCACGTTTACGGTCCGGGGAGTATTCCGCGACGAAAATCGATGCGCCCGTGTACTCACCGCCGACCGAGAAGCCCTGCGCCATTTTACACAGCAGCAGCAGGATAGGTGCCCAGATGCCAATGGTGGCGTAGGACGGGATCAGGCCGATACAGAAGGTACTTATCGACATAATCACGATGGTAATGGCGAGAATTTTCTGGCGACCGTATTTATCGCCCAGCATCCCGAAGAACAGCCCACCGAGCGGGCGGATCAGGAAGGGTACGGAGAAGGTACCTAGCGCTGCAATCATCTGCAGGCTGGGATCGGCACCGGGGAAGAACACTTTACCTAATGCGTAGGCAACGAAGCCATAAACACCAAAGTCAAACCACTCCATCGCGTTACCCAGCGAAGCAGCGGTAATGGCCTTGCGCAGTTTACCGTCATCAATGATGGTGACGTCACCCAATGTAATGGGTTTTACTTTTTTCCTTTTAAGCATTGCTATCCTCGTAGACTCAGCCCTGTCCATACCACAGATATTCTTGCGGTCTGTGAACCTGAGATTCGCCTCATGCGAATCTTCTTCTTCAAGCGTAGCAGGTTTACTTACATTGACGTTTCTCGTCGATACAACCGAACCTGTTGACGCCTGTCTGGGCAGTTAATGACCTCTTTACCCTACCAGCGTTTAAATTAGTGATCAACTTCACAAAAATTTACGTATGACGTCAGAAGTTGTCAGAAAACGTAAAACCCCCTCTCTTCATAATGATGATTTATCAGACTTAAGATAATTATTACGCAGGTTATTATTTTTCCTGCAACGGCAGAAAATCACTCACATTCATTCACATCCAATTCACAGCTTTTTTAATTACAAGCGCTCCGTTTCGCAGTTTACTTAAATATGTGATCGAGATAACTAAAACCATGTTTCATTTTGATTGAATCGCAATTCCAATGATCGCATGATAAGCCCGAACACGCCGCCGAGGATGCTACTCACCCACCGTTTAAACGTGTAAACGGATTGCGGCCTGTGCATAACCAGACGAAACACCAGGCATTTAACTTACTGAATGTCATCATTGTTTTTACCTGACTTGTCCGCCAGAAACGCGAGATAAGATGTGAGGATTTATCATGAAGATCAAAGCCACGATTGAACGCATCCCTGGCGGGATGATGCTGGTCCCTCTGGTACTTGGCGCAATTCTAAATACGCTGGCACCGAATACCGGTGCTTATTTCGGTGGGTTCACAAAAGGAATGATTACCGGCACCGTGCCGATTCTCGCGGTGTGGTTTTTCTGTATTGGCGCGTCAATTAATTTACGGGCAACGGGCACCGTTCTGCGCAAATCCGGCACGCTGGTCATCACCAAAATTGCCGTTGCCTGGGTGGCCGCGATGGTCTGCGCCATGTTTATTCCTGAGAACGGAATTCAGACCGGATTCTTCGCCGGATTATCCGTTCTGGCGATTGTTTCCGCGATGGATATGACCAACGGCGGTCTGTACGCCAGCCTGATGAACCAGTACGGCACCAAAGAAGAGTCGGGCGCATTCGTACTGATGTCGCTGGAATCCGGCCCGCTGATGACCATGCTGATCCTCGGCTCTGCCGGTCTGGCCACCTTCGAACCACACCATTTTGTGGGCGCGATCCTGCCGTTCCTGATCGGTTTCGCCCTGGGTAACCTCGACACCGACCTGCGCGATTTCTTCAGCAAAGCCACACCGGTGCTGATTCCATTCTTCGGCTTCGCGCTGGGCAATACCATTAACCTGGGCGTGATTATGGACACCGGCCTGCTGGGCATCGCCCTCGGCATCGCGGTTATCGTCATCACCGGTATTCCACTGATTATCGCGGACCGCGTGATTGGGGGAGGGAATGGGACCGCTGGTGTCGCCGCATCATCCGCTGCCGGAGCAGCCGTGGCGAACCCGGTGATTATCGCGCAGATTAACCCGGCCTTCGAACCGGTCGCTGCCTCAGCCACCGCGCTGGTCGCCGCAGCGGTGATTGTGACCGCGATTGTGGTGCCGATCATTACGGCGCTGTATTCCAAACGCTACGGCACGCTTTCGCAGACGGAAACTGAGCCACAGCCGGTTGAATCCTTACCTCACTAAGATTGTGACATGCCCTCTCCGCGGAGAGGGTTTTGGTTTACGCCTCGCCAAACACCTCGCCCACCATCGCATCCGCCAGCCGTTTCGCCGAACAGAGTCTCGGCATCCCCAGCGCCACGGTCTGCCAGCTCTGCGTCACGGACCAGCTCACCGGATGGCGCTCCGGATGACACCAGTCGCCCAGCCAGCCCAGCATATCTTTATGATCCATCAACCCCGACGACATCGGCGTAGCGAGCCATTGCTGATAGAAGTGGCGGGTCGCCGGAGAGGCGTTAATTCCCTGCGCCAGATAATTTGCCGCCAGGCTGCGTAAATTATCCTTCAGCATCGCGGCAACATCGTCGTTCGCCAGGCGGCAAGCATCGCCAAATGCTCCCCAGCGCAGCTCTTCCAGCGCGATATAACAGCGCCCCGCCAGCGACCAGCCGTCGTACTGCCCGGCCCGCCAGTGGGTAAAAATTTGCTCGCTGTGTTCGCCCGCCTGCACCGTTAGCCCGCGCTGGGATAACGCTTTTTCTTTATAAGCTGCACGCTGGGAAAAATGGGAGGAGAGATCGTCGTACTGCTGCATCAGGCCCGGAGGCTGTTGCCCCTGGCGTGAGGTTTGCTGTCGCAGTGAGGTCAACTTATCCGTCATCCGCGTTAACGCCAGATGGCCGGGATCAAACATCCCCGCCAGTTTTTCCGCCAGCCCCAGCCGCAGGGCAGCATTTTCGCTGAACATTCCCGTCATCGCCCAGGGACGAAGCTTCGTCTGGGTCATGATCTCCTGAGTTAAACGCTCACGAAATTGCTGCTGCTGAGGTACGAGCGGGGGAAGACGCACCGCGTCCACCCCTTGTACCAGATCGACCATAAACTTCGGATGAATACACTCCAGCGTCCGCCCGGGACCGTCCAGTAGTTGTGTTGTCATAGTTGCTCAGCCGCGAATAAGGTTTGAATATCATCGCGTAACAGTCGGGTATCTTCCTGAATCCACGTCGCAGTAGTAATACTTTGCTGCAACAGCTGGCTGAGCGCCCTTGTGGAGTGCTCGTTTTGCTGGCGCACTGCGAGGCTATCACGCAAGCTTTCCTGTAACCCGGTCAGACATAAAGAGAATTCTGCGAAAAACGTCGCCATGCCCGCCGTAACAGAGACATCGACCTGCGCCACCAAAGCTTTACCGATTTGTTCACAAAATTGATCAATATGTTGTTTAAACCGCTCATGAAGCTGCGCGACGTCAATGACATACCGGGTGCGCGTCACGACGTAATCTTCAAAACCCCAGCCCGGATTATTCAGCCAGCGCGACACCGTCTCCCGCACGCTGCCGGAACCCGACACTTCACCCGCCGGACGGTTCTCCGACGCAATGGCATCCGAAAACAGGCCGCGCGTATTGAAGTTCAGCTGGCTCGCCTGGAACGCCGGGAAGCTGATCCGCGCGCGGAAACCGGCGTGGCTCAGCTCCTCTTTGATGCGTTTTTCAATCGGACGCATCGCTTCATTCAGAGAACGCGCCAGCGTGGATTCGAGCTGATCGAAGCGCAGCGCCAGCTCGCGGCTGATTTTACCCTGCGCATCCAGCATGATCAGCTCGCAGGAAGAGCGGATTTTGCTCAGCACAATCTGCGCCTGCCCTTCGTCGTCCAGCACCAGTTGCCCCATCTCGTCCGGGGAGCTGTTTCGCAGGCTCATGTGCTCAATGCCCGCTAAATCGAGAATATTTTCGCGATTGAAGATGTGGCTAATCGCCTGCTGAATCTGGTTTTTCTGCTGGGAAATAAAGGCGTTAGCCGCATCGAGCGCCTGCTCAACCTCATGCCCCACTTCGTCGCTGACCACATCCTGGCGCGTCTGCAGCAGCGCCATATCCTCTTCGAGCCGGGCAATATTCACCTCCAGCTCTTCGAAGGCCACCGTCAGCCCCTGATAGCGGAAATCGAGGTATTCGCGAGCGTTTTGCGCGTAGTTCAGCAGCTTATGCGAGGCGGATCGCAGGGCGTAGAGCGACGCATTGGCGTAAGCGGCGTAGATCAGTTTGCGGATCGGCTGCTCGAACAGCGAATCTTCCCACAGCAGATCGGCGGCGTGGCGAATGTGCTCCACATCGTCCAGATCCGCCGTGCGCCAGCGACGCCCTAACGCCGCCTCGGCAAAATCCTGCACCCAGCGCTGCTCCTGTGGGTTCGGCAAACGGCCATGGGTCGTGATTTCGTAGCGCGCGCGGTTCGCCAGATAGGCCCACATGGACGACACCGGATAGATCTGCCCCGGCGAAATATTGCCTTTCATCAGCGTGCCGGAGATCATCGCCCGCACCTGCTCTTCGTCATCGCTGTTGCGATCTTTCTGATCGAACTTATTCACCAGGGCGTACAGCGGCACGGATTTCCCGATCGCCGAAATCGCCTGCCGCACCTCTTCATCGGAGATCGATTTCAGTTGGGTGTAGTCCATCACCGCCAGCACCGCCGACGAGCGCGCCAGCTG
Organism: Lelliottia sp. EB106-05-01-XG201; assembly: GCF_058791735.1. Taxonomy (NCBI): domain Bacteria; kingdom Pseudomonadati; phylum Pseudomonadota; class Gammaproteobacteria; order Enterobacterales; family Enterobacteriaceae; genus Lelliottia; species Lelliottia sp. EB106-05-01-XG201. The sequence continues at coordinate 442,992 of NZ_JBYTDV010000001.1, read as the reverse complement.
CTCACTGAGCATTTTCTGCAGATGCGGCTGCCCGGCCTCGTTCGGTCCTGGGGTGTCGAGCAGCGTCAACTGACCGAGATGGGAATCCAGACCCGCCAGATGGACAAACTCCACTTCAATCACCGGGATATGCTCAATCGCCGCGTATTCCGAGAACGGGAAATCAACGCCCAGCGCCTTGGACAAACGCACCAGATCGTTAAGATTTTTCAGGCACTGGAAAATAGGCTGTGCGCCCAGGTAGTGTTTTTCAAATGCTTCACCCTGCTCGATACGCCCGAGCAGGGCGTTCATGTCTTTGTCGATCTCAAGGCGCTGAGTGAGCTTTCCGCGATCGTGGTTGCACAATTTCTCCTGCAACTGCTTGATCAGCGTATCGATCGGCGACACGTGGGCGAAATGCAGCACCGGCTCGGTCTGTCCCGGCGTATGGCGGATCAGCGTCGGCAGCGCGGTCATCGGGCGGTTACGGTTTGGCAGCACCTCTGTCCCGACGATGGCATTGATGGTGGTCGATTTCCCGGCCTTCATGGTCCCGACGATCGCCAGCACCATCTCCAGACGGGTAATTTTGCGTAATTCGTTATTGAGCATGGAAAGCTGCGTTTCCACGCCGCGGGTGCTGAAATGCAGAGGCAGGACATTATTTGTCTCCCCGGTCATGGCAGCGGTGGTGCTATCCAGCACCGCAATCGGCATTGATTTCAACGCATCCAGATTCTGCAAAGCAAGTTGCAGAAGCCGCTCTGCTTCCTGGCTTAATTCAAAAATTGTTTGTGTGTGCATGATAAAAGCCTTTCCTTAACGCAAATTTATTACTTTTATTTAGCCGGATAGTTTTAATAATGAAATTTCGGCTTTTTTGATCACGCGTGGAAAATATGTTCAATGAATATAAGCGCCTGATGAGAAACCAAAATATATTCCGGTTGCAGCGTAAAGCGCTCGTACACTCCTCTCGGCAAAAGTAGCCGAAAGATAATGAGCGTAGACCATTTTTTATGTAGCTATAGGATATATCAAAGTAATTTACCCACCCAAAAAGAGAGGTAATTCCCGCTTGCCAAAGGAGGATTAGCAAAATCGGGTGCCGTTGATAAATAACAACTGCTCACCTCACCTTATCCGAAATGACAGTACCTGGCAATTTGCGCAATAAAATATTCGATATATTTCGTCGCGTTGTTTAAATCTTAAGTACGCAGTTAGCATCGCTTAAGTGACTGACAGAAAGTGTCACTCCAGAAAACGCAATTTCACTATTTACAAAAAAAGAATGTCACCGACAAATGTGGGGACTTACGCTATACTTGACGCCTTTTTCGGCAAACTGCCGTGTTTTGGCTGGCGCTTTCCAGCCCCGTTAGCACTTTTTGAGGACTCCAATATGTCACTGCCACACTGCCCAAAATGTAATTCCGAATACACCTACGAAGATAATGGGATGTTCATCTGCCCTGAATGCGCCCATGAATGGAATGATGCCGAACCATCACAAGATAGCGATGCGCTGATTGTGAAAGATGCCAACGGTAATCTGCTGGCCGACGGCGATAGCGTCACCGTGGTAAAAGACCTGAAGGTCAAAGGTGCCTCTTCGATGCTGAAAATCGGCACCAAAGTGAAGAATATCCGTCTGGTCGAAGGCGATCATAATATTGACTGCAAAATTGACGGCTTTGGCCCGATGAAACTCAAATCCGAGTTCGTTAAAAAGAACTGATAAATAAGACTTTGTTCTTTTGTAGGCCGGATAAGCGCAGCGCATCCGGCAAAGCGCCCGGTGGCGCTACGCTTACCGGGCCTACGTATTATTGTACAAATTTCGTACTACACTTAACGGGCTTCTCTTACCTGAGGTAATGATTATGCCGTTAAGTCCCTACATCTCCTTCGCCGGAAACTGTGCTGAGGCCACCGCCTTTTACCAACACGCCCTCGGCGCAGAAGTCACCTACAAAATCACCTACGGCGAAATGCCCAAAGACGGAAACAGCGAAGAAGGCTGCCCTTCCGGTATGCAATTCCCCGACACCGCGATTGCCCACTCCAACGTTCATATCGCCGGGAGCGAAATCATGATGAGCGACGGCGTGCCCGGCGGTAAAGCCCAGTACGCAGGCTTCACGCTGGTGCTCGACACCCAGGACGTGGCCGAAGGCAAAGGCTGGTTCGATAAGCTCGCCGAAGGGGGCAATGTCGAAATGGCCTGGCAGGAGACCTTCTGGGCGCACGGTTTCGGCAAAGTGACCGATAAATATGGCGTGCCCTGGATGATCAACGTCGTCAAACAGCGGTAATCCTCTGGCGGAGGCGTCCCCTCCGCCTGTCATCCCATTCACCTCAACTCTTCAAACTCCCGCAACCAATACTTAACCTAAATGTCACATTAATCCGCCAGCATGAGGCCACATTTATCGTGAGGCCTGAACATGCAAACTGTCATCCGCGTCGTGAAACTGAGCAAGACCTTTCACCACAACAAGGCTCTGCATGCCGTTGATCTGACCGTCCAGCAGGGCGAAATGGTGGCACTGCTCGGGCCTTCCGGTTCCGGAAAATCCACTCTGCTGCGCCATCTCAGCGGCTTAATCACAGGCGATAAAACGCCAGAAAGTCACGTCGAGCTGCTGGGTAATACCGTGCAGCGCGCGGGCCGTCTGGCGGGCGATATCCGTAAAAGCCGCGCGCAAACGGGCTGTATCTTCCAGCAATTCAACCTGGTGAACCGCCTGACGGTGCTGGAGAACGTCCTGATCGGCGCGCTCGGCAGCACCCCGTTCTGGCGCACCTGCCTGCGCTGGTTCTCGCCGTCGCAAAAACAGCAGGCGCTCCAGGCGCTGACCCGCGTCGGGATGGCCCATTTCGCCCACCAGCGCGTCTCCACCCTCTCGGGCGGACAGCAGCAGCGCGTGGCCATCGCCCGGGCATTAATGCAAAAAGCCAAAGTGATCCTCGCTGATGAACCCATCGCCTCGCTGGACCCGGAATCGGCCCGCATCGTGATGGAAACCCTGCGCGACATTAACCAGAACGACGGCATCACCGTCGTAGTCACGCTGCATCAGGTGGATTACGCCCTGCGCTACTGCGAGCGCATCGTCGCCCTGCGTCAGGGCCATGTGTTCTACGACGGCGCAAGCCAACACTTTGATAACGAACGATTTGACCACCTGTACCGCAGCATTAACCGCGTCGAAGAGAACGCGCAGGCTGCTTAATCGACCCCGCTTGAGGAATAGACATGAGCTACAAAGCCGTTGCCGCGCTGGCCTTTACCAGCATGTTCAGCATCAGCACCCTGTTAAGCCCGGCCTATGCGCAGGAGCAGGAACAGGAAAAAGCCCTGAACTTCGGCATTATTTCGACAGAGTCACAGCAAAACCTGAAACCCCAGTGGGAACCCTTCCTGAAAGATATGGAAACCAAACTGGGCATCAAAGTGAACGCCTTCTTCGCCCCGGATTACGCGGGCATCATCCAGGGGATGCGCTTTAACAAAGTCGACATCGCCTGGTACGGCAACCTCTCCGCGATGGAAGCGGTCGATCGCGCCAACGGCCAGGTCTTCGCCCAGACCGTTGCCGCCGACGGTTCTCCGGGTTACTGGAGCGTGCTGATCGTTAACAAAGACAGCCCAATCAATAACCTCAACGACATGCTCGCCAAACGCAAAGATCTGACCTTCGGCAACGGCGATCCGAACTCCACCTCCGGTTACCTCGTCCCTGGCTACTACGTCTTCGCGAAAAATAACGTCTCCACCAGCGAGTTCAAACGCACGGTCAACGCTGGCCACGAAACCAACGCCCTGGCCGTCGCCAATAAACAGGTCGACGTTGCCACCAACAACACCGAAAACCTCGACAAGCTGAAAACCTCCGCCCCGGACAAGCTGAAAGAGCTGAAGGTGATCTGGAAATCCCCGCTGATCCCGGGCGACCCGATTGTGTGGCGTAAAAACCTCTCCGAAAGCACCAAAGACAAGATCTACGACTTCTTTATGAACTACGGCAAAACCGCCGAAGAGAAAACCGTTCTCGAACGTCTCGGCTGGGCGCCGTTCCGCGCCTCAAGCGACCTGCAGCTGGTGCCGATCCGCCAACTGGCGCTGTTTAAAGAGATGCAGGGCGTGAAGGACAACAAGGGTCTGAATGCCGAAGAGAAGACCAGCAAAGTGTCAGTGATTCAGGCGCAGCTGGAAGATCTCGATCGTCTGACCGCCGCACTTACCGCGATGACGTCGGTGAATAAAGCGGTGCAGTAATTTGTTCTCCCTCTCCCTGTGGGAGAGGGCCGGGGTGAGGGCATCAGCGCGCACATTTCCCCCTCACCCTAACCCTCTCCCTCAAGGGAGAGGGGATCAACAACCAACGGAGAATTCATGCAAACCATCACCGTCCCACCCCCGAAACGCAGCTGGTTCTCGCTGATCAGCTGGGCCATCCTGCTGGCGGTGCTCGTCGTCTCCTGGAAAGGTGCGGAAATGGACCCGCTGATGCTGGTCAAAGATTCCGGCAACATGGCGACCTTCGCCGCCGACTTCTTCCCGCCGGACTTCAGCCAGTGGCGTGACTACCTCAGCGAAATGGCGGTCACCATGCAAATCGCCGTCTGGGGCACCGCGCTGGCGGTCATCCTCTCCATCCCGTTTGGCCTGATGAGCGCCGAAAACATCGTCCCCTGGTGGATCTACCAGCCGATGCGCCGCCTGATGGACGCCTGCCGCGCCATTAACGAGATGGTCTTCGCGATGCTGTTCGTGGTCGCCGTCGGCCTCGGTCCCTTCGCAGGCGTGATGGCCCTGTTCATCCACACCACCGGCGTGCTCTCCAAGCTGCTGTCCGAAGCGGTCGAAGCCATCGAGCCCGGCCCGGTGGAAGGTATCCGCGCCACGGGTGCCAATAAAATCGAAGAGATTCTCTACGGCGTCCTGCCGCAGGTGATGCCGCTTTTAATCTCCTACTCCCTCTACCGTTTCGAATCCAACGTTCGCTCGGCGACGGTGGTCGGCATGGTCGGCGCAGGCGGCATCGGCGTCACCCTGTGGGAAGCGATTCGCGGCTTCCAGTTCCAGCAAACCTGCGCCCTGATGGTCCTCATCATCATCACCGTCAGCCTGCTGGATTTCCTCTCTCAACGTTTGCGTAAGCACTTCATCTGAGAAGCGGGGCTTTGATTTCTATGCACTTATCCAGACATCCGACCAGTTACCCCACCCGCTGGCAAGAGATCGCCGCGAAACTCGAAGTCGAGCTGCGCACCCACTACCGCTGCGGCGACTACCTCCCCGCGGAACAGCAGCTCGCCGACCGTTACGAAGTGAACCGCCACACCCTGCGTCGCGCCATCGACCAGCTGGTCGAACGCGGCTGGGTCCAGCGCCGCCAGGGCATCGGCGTGCTGGTCCTGATGCGCCCGTTCGACTACCCGCTCAACTCGCAGGCGCGTTTTAGCCAGAATCTGCTCGATCAGGGCAGCCACCCGACCAGCGAAAAACTGCTCTCGGTGCTGCGCCCCGCGTCGAGCCACATCGCCGATGCGCTGGGGATTCAGGAGGGCGACAACGTGGTGCATCTGCGCACGTTACGCCGCGTCAACGGCGTGGCGGTCTGTCAGATAGACCACTACTTCGCCGACCTCGCCCTCTGGCCGACGCTGCAACATTTCTCCAGCGGCTCTCTGCATGACTTCCTGTTTGACGCCACCGGCATCGCCCTCAGACGCACCCAGACGCGGATCAGCGCCCGCCGCGCGCAGGCTAAAGAGAGCAAAGTGCTGGAGATCCCGAACATGGCGCCGCTGCTCTGCGTGCGCACCCTCAACCACCGTGAAGGCGACGTCAACGCGACGGAATACTCCGTCAGCCTGACCCGCGCCGACATGATTGAATTCACCATGGAGCACTGAATGCATTTCGATACTCCCACCCGCCAGCGCTGGATGAGCGTCCTCGCCCACAGCCAGCCCGCCGCACTGCGTGAGCGCCTGCACGTGCTGAACATCCATCCGGAATACGAAACCATCCGGGCGCCAGAGATTGGCCTGGTCCAGATCCAGGCGCGGATGGGCGGCACCGGCGAGCGCTTTTTTGCCGGGGACGCCACCCTCACCCGCGCGGTGATCCGCCTTAAAAGCGGCACGCTCGGCTACAGCTACCAGCTCGGGCGCGACAAACCGCACGCCGAACAGTGCGCCGTCGTCGACGCGCTGCTGCAGGAACCGACTCATTTTCAGTCGTTAATGGAAACCTTAATTGCCCCGCTGGAAGCCGACCGTGCCGCGCGCATCGCCGCCCGTCAGGCCGAAGTGAACACCAGCCGGGTCGACTTCTTTACGCTCGTTCGCGGAGATAACGCATGACGCTTCAACCTGCTTTCACCCTTGCCGTGCAGGACGCCCAGCACAGTTTTCGTCGTCTGCTGAAAGCCATGAGCGAGCCGGGCGTGATTGTCTCGCTGCATCAACTCACCCACGGCTGGCAGCCGCTGAACCTCGCCACCACCAGCGTGCTGCTGACCCTGGCCGACGCCGATACGCCGGTCTGGCTGTCGGGAACCATGGCGAACGACATTGCCAGCCAGAATCTGCGTTTTCACACCAGCGCACCGCTGGTCGATCAGCCGCAGCAGGCCATCTTTGCCGTCGCCGATGAGCAGATTAGTCACGAGCAGCTTAATGCGCTCTCATCCGGCAGCGCCGTCGCCCCGGAAACCAGCGCCACGCTAATTCTGCAGGTTCCAAGCCTGAGCGGTGGCCGCATGCTGCGCCTGACCGGAGCCGGGATCGCCGACGAGCGCATGGTCGCCCCGCAGCTGCCGGAGTGCATCATTCACGAGCTGACCGAACGTCCGCATCCGTTCCCGCTGGGTATCGACCTGATCCTCACCTGCGGCGAACGTCTGCTGGCTATCCCACGAACCACACATGTCGAGGTGTGCTGATGTACGTTGCCGTCAAAGGGGGCGAAAAGGCGATAGCCGCCGCCCATGCGCTGCAAGAGCACAGAAGACGCGGCGATGAACAGCTTCCCGAGCTGAGCGTCGAGCAAATTGAACAGCAGCTGAATCTGGCCGTCGATCGCGTCATGACCGAAGGCGGGATCGCCGACCGCGAACTGGCCGCCCTGGCGCTGAAACAGGCCAGCGGTGACAACGTCGAAGCGATCTTCCTCCTGCGCGCCTACCGCACGACGCTGGCCAAACTGGCGGTCAGCGAACCGCTGGAGAGCGCGAAGATGCGCCTGGAGCGCCGAATTTCGGCGGTCTACAAAGATATTCCCGGCGGGCAGCTGCTCGGCCCGACCTATGACTACACCCATCGCCTGCTGGATTTCACCCTGCTGGCGAACGGCGAATCCCCGTCCCTTAACACCAGCGACGCGCCGCAGGAAAACGCGCCCCACGTCTTTAGCCTGCTGGCGAATCAGGGGCTGGCGAAGGCCGAAGAGGACACGGGCAGCGTGCCCGACGACGTCACCCGCACCCCACCGGTCTACCCCTGCTCACGCTCCTCACGCCTGCAACAGCTGATGCGCGGCGACGAAGGCTATCTCCTGGCGCTGGCCTACTCCACCCAGCGCGGCTACGGGCGCAACCACCCGTTTGCCGCGGAAATCCGCAGCGGTTTTGTTGAGATCGATATCGTGCCGGAAGAGCTAGGATTTGCAGTCAACGTCGGCGAACTGCTGATGACCGAATGCGAAATGGTGAACGGCTTCGTGGCCCCCGAAAACGACGCCCCGCACTTCACCCGCGGCTACGGCCTGGTGTTTGGCATGGGCGAGCGCAAGGCGATGGCGATGGCGCTGGTCGACCGCGCGCTACAGGCCCCGGACTACGACGAGACGGTTTCTGGCCCGGCGCAGGACGAAGAGTTTGTGCTGGCCCATGCGGATAACGTCGAAGCCGCGGGCTTTGTCTCGCACCTCAAACTGCCGCATTACGTTGATTTCCAGGCAGAACTCGAACTGCTGAAACGTCTGCAACGGGAGCGCAAAAATGGCTAACCTCAGCGGGTATAACTTTGCCTATCTGGACGAACAAACCAAACGCATGATCCGCCGCGCCATCCTGAAAGCGGTGGCCATTCCCGGCTATCAGGTGCCGTTTGGCGGCCGCGAAATGCCGATGCCTTACGGCTGGGGCACCGGCGGGATCCAGCTCACCGCCAGCGTGATTGGCGAAGCGGACGTGCTGAAAGTCATCGACCAGGGGGCGGACGACACCACCAACGCCGTGTCGATTCGTAACTTCTTCAAACGCGTCACCGGGGTGAACACCACCGAGCGCACGGAAGATGCCACCCTGATTCAGACCCGTCACCGCATCCCGGAGACGCCGCTCACCGAAGATCAGATTTTGATTTTCCAGGTGCCGATCCCCGAGCCGCTGCGCTTTATCGAGCCGCGCGAAACGGAAACCCGCACCATGCACGCCCTGGAAGAGTACGGCGTGATGCAGGTGAAACTCTACGAAGATATCGCCCGCTTCGGCCATATCGCCACCACCTACGCCTATCCGGTGAAAGTGAACGGACGCTACGTAATGGACCCGTCGCCGATCCCGAAATTCGATAACCCGAAGATGGACATGATGCCCGCCCTGCAATTGTTCGGGGCCGGACGTGAAAAACGCATCTACGCCGTGCCGCCCTACACCCGCGTCGAAAGCCTCGATTTCGACGATCACCCGTTCAGGGTGCAGGAGTGGGACGAGCCGTGCGCCATCTGCGGGTCCCAACACAGCTATCTCGACGAAGTGGTGCTCGACGATACGGGCAAACGCATGTTTGTCTGCTCCGACACCGATTTCTGCCGCCAACAGAGCGAGGCGAACGGCCAATGAAACCGCTGCTTTCGGTGAACAACCTGACCCATTTGTATGCGCCCGGCAAAGGCTTTAGCGACGTGTCGTTCGAGCTGTGGCCTGGCGAAGTGCTGGGGATCGTCGGCGAGTCCGGCTCCGGCAAAACCACTCTGCTCAAATCCATCTCCGCGCGCCTGACGCCGCAGAACGGCGAGATTCTGTATCAGGATCAATCCCTCTACGGCATGAGCGAAGCCGAGCGCCGCCGCCTGCTGCGCACGGAATGGGGCGTGGTGCATCAGCATCCGATGGACGGCCTGCGCCGCCAGGTTTCGGCGGGCGGGAACATCGGCGAACGGCTGATGGCCACCGGCGCGCGCCACTACGGGAATATTCGCGCGACCGCCCAGCAGTGGCTGGAGGACGTGGAGATCCCGGCGTCACGCATCGACGACCTGCCCACCACCTTCTCCGGCGGGATGCAGCAGCGTCTGCAGATCGCCCGCAACCTCGTCACCCATCCGAAGCTGGTGTTTATGGATGAGCCGACGGGCGGGCTGGACGTGTCTGTCCAGGCGCGACTGCTCGACCTGCTGCGCGGCCTGGTGGTGGAGCTGGATCTGGCGGTGGTGATTGTGACCCACGATTTGGGCGTCGCCCGTCTGCTGGCGGACCGTCTGATGGTGATGAAAGAGGGTCAGGTGGTGGAAAGTGGATTAACCGACCGCGTGCTCGACGATCCGCACCATCCGTACACCCAGCTGCTGGTGTCGTCCGTTTTGCAGAATTGAGTGGGTTTGCGTCGGGTGGCGGCTTCGCCTTACCCGACCTACGAAAACCGCACCCGGCAAAAATGATCGCACCAAACCCGTAGGCCGGATAAGGCGAAGCCGCCATCCGGCAAAAAAGATCGCACCAAACCCGTAGGCCGGATAAGGCGAAGCCGCCATCCGGCAAAAAAGAACCAGGAAGCCAACATGATCCGCGTAGAAAACGTGAGTAAAACTTTTGTGCTCCACCAGCAAAACGGCGTGCGCCTGCCGGTGCTGCAAAACGCCTCTCTCGAGGTCAACAAGGGCGAATGCGTGGTGCTGCACGGCCACTCGGGCAGCGGAAAATCAACCCTGCTGCGCTCCCTGTACGCCAACTATCTGCCCGACCAGGGCCACATTCACATCTGTCACGGCGACGAATGGGTCGATCTGGTACAAGCCCCGGCGCGCAAAGTGCTGGAAGTGCGCCGCGCGACGATCGGCTGGGTCAGCCAGTTCCTGCGGGTGATCCCGAGGATCTCCGCGCTGGACGTCGTCATGCAGCCCCTGCTGGATCTCGGCGTCTCCCGCGAAGCGTGCGCGGCAAAAGCCGCCCGCCTGCTGACGCGCCTCAACGTCCCGGAACACCTGTGGCATCTGGCCCCCTCGACCTTTTCCGGCGGCGAACAACAGCGCGTGAACATCGCCCGCGGGTTCATCGTCGATTACCCAATTTTACTGCTCGACGAACCGACCGCCTCGCTGGATGCCAAAAACAGCGCCGCCGTCGTCGAGCTGATCGAACAGGCCAAAGCGCGCGGCGCGGCGATCGTGGGGATCTTCCACGACGCCACGGTCCGCGATCGCGTAGCCGATCGTCTTCATGCGATGGGAGTTCCGTCATGATCATCAATAACGTCAAACTGGTGCTGGAAAACGAAGTCATCGACGGATCGATCGAAATTCATGACGGTGTGATTCGCACCTTCGCCGAAACCCAGAGCCGTTCCCCACAAGCGATGGACGGCGAAGGCGGCTGGCTGCTGCCGGGGCTTATCGAGCTGCACACGGATAACCTGGATAAATTCTTCACCCCGCGCCCGAAGGTCGACTGGCCGGCCCACTCTGCGATGAGCAGTCATGACGCGCTGATGGTCGCCAGCGGCATCACCACGGTGCTGGACGCGGTGGCGATTGGCGACGTGCGCGACGGCGGCGACCGCCTGGAGAATCTCGAGAAGATGATTAACGCGGTGGAAGAGACGCAAAAGCGCGGCCTGAACCGCGCCGAGCATCGCCTGCATCTGCGCTGCGAACTGCCGCACCACACCACCCTGCCGCTGTTTGAAAAACTGGTGGGCCGCGAGCCGGTCTCCCTGGTTTCCCTCATGGACCACTCGCCGGGCCAGCGCCAGTTCGCCAACATCGAGAAGTATCGCGAATATTATCAGGGCAAATACTCCCTGAATGACGACGAAATGGCGCGCTACGAAGAGGAACAGCTGGCGCTGGCAGCCCAATGGTCGCAGCCGAATCGCCTGGCCATTGCGGCGATGTGCCGGGATCGCCATATTGCCCTCGCCAGCCACGACGACGCCACTCACGATCACGTGCATGAATCTCATCAGCTTGGCAGCGTGATCGCCGAATTTCCCACCACCTTCGCGGCGGCAGAAGCCTCCCGCCAGCACGGGATGAACGTCCTGATGGGCGCCCCGAACATCGTGCGCGGCGGCTCGCACTCCGGCAACGTGGCGGCCAGCCAGCTGGCGGCGCTTAATCTTCTGGATATTCTCTCCTCTGATTACTATCCGGCAAGCCTGCTGGATGCGGCCTTCCGCGTGGCGGACGATGCGGGCAACAGTTTCACCCTGCCGCAGGCCATTCGTCTGGTGACCAAAAACCCGGCTGACGCGCTCAATCTGGGCGATCGCGGGGTGATTGGCGAAGGCAAACGGGCGGATCTCGTTCTGGCACACCGCAAGGGCGAGCACATCCACATCGACCACGTCTGGCGTCAGGGAAAACGGGTGTTCTGATGGGAAAACTGATCTGGCTGATGGGGCCGTCCGGCTCCGGAAAAGACAGCCTGCTGTCGGCGCTGCGCCAGCAGGAACATGCACAATTACTCGTGGCGCATCGCTACATCACGCGGGCGGCGAATGCGGGCAGCGAGAACCATATCGCCCTGAGCGAGCCGGAGTTTTTTACTCGCGCAGGCCAGAACTTACTGGCGCTGAGCTGGCACGCGAACGGCTTTTACTACGGCGTGGGGATTGAGATCGACCTGTGGCTGCATGCCGGTTTCGATGTGCTGGTTAACGGCTCACGGGCCCACCTGCAACAGGCCCGCGCGCGCTACGAACAGGCGTTGATGCCGGTCTGTTTGCAGGTGTCGCAGGAGGTGCTGCGTGAACGCCTGCAGCAGCGAGGGCGGGAAAGCGCACGCGAGATCGACCAGCGCCTGGAGCGCGCCGCGCGCTATACGCCGTCGGACTGTCATCTGCTCAATAACGACGGAAGTTTGCTACAGTCAGTCGATAATTTGTTATCGCTTATCCGTCAGAAGGAGAAACAACATGCCTGACTGCCAGCTGCGTACCGCCACCCCGGACGATGCACAGGCCGTTTACGGTCTGATCTGCGAACTCAAACAGGCGGAGTTCGACCAGCAAGCCTTTCACGCCGGTTATCTGTTGAATCTGCAGGATCGCAACATGCACTACCATCTTGCGGAGCTGGACGGGCAGATCATCGGGATGATCGGCCTGCATTTGCAGTTTCACCTGCATCACGCCAGGTGGATCGGCGAGATCCAGGAGCTGGTAGTGTTGCCCCAGGCCCGTGGCCTGAAAGTCGGCAGCCAGCTGCTGGCCTGGGCCGAAGCAAAGGCGCGAAGCGTCGGTGCCGAGATGACGGAGTTGTCGACCAGCGTAAAGCGCGTGGATGCGCACCGGTTTTATCTGCGCGAAGGGTATGCTCAGAGCCATTTTCGGTTTACGAAGTTGCTGTAAAACAACGCCGGGTGGCGCTTCGCTTACCCGGCCTACAAAACCCTGCTGACCCGGCAATTTATTCAATGGGGGAAACCATGGCCCTGACCATCCAACTCACCGGCACCGGCGGTGCTCAGCTGGTGCCCGTCTTCGGCTGCGACTGCGCGGCCTGTCGCCGGGCGCGCCTGCAGGAGGGCTATCGCCGCCGCCCGTGCAGCGCAGTTGTGAAATTCAACGACGCGGTCACCCTGCTCGACGCGGGCATTCCGCATCTGATGGACGACTGGCCCGCGGGCAGTTTTCAGCAGTTTTTGCTCACCCACTATCATATGGATCATGTCCAGGGTCTGTTCCCCCTGCGCTGGGGCGTCGGAGCAACGATTCCGGTCTACGGTCCGCCGGACGAAACGGGCTGCGACGATCTGTTCAAACACCCCGGCCTGCTCGATTTCAGCCATACGGTGGAGCCGTTCGTGATGTTTGAGTTACAGGGTTTGCGCGTCACCCCGCTGCCGCTTAATCACTCAAAGCTGACCTTTGGCTATCTGCTGGAGAGCGCCCACAGCCGCGTGGCGTGGCTGTCTGATACCGCCGGGCTGCCAGACAAAACGGTGAAATTTTTACTCAATAATCATCCGCAGGCGATGGTGATCGATTGCAGCCACGAGCCGCGCGACGAAACGCCGCGCAACCATTGCGATTTGAACACCGTGGTGGCGCTCAACGCGGTGATTGGCTGCCCGCAGGTCATTTTGACGCACATCAGCCATCAGTTTGACGTATGGATGATGGATAACCCGCTGCCCGAGGGGTTTGAGGCGGGGTATGACGGGATGCGATTGGTGTTTGATTGAGGTATTGCCGGGTGGCGGCTGAGCCTTACCCGGCCTAGGGTTCGTGCCCTTGTAGGCCCGCGCAAGCGAAGCGCCGCCGGGCGATAGACCGCACCAGTATCACCGATCGTAATCCTCCTCCAGCCTGCGCTCATCGTCCTCCAGCTGACGCCGGTCCTGATCCAGCTGACGCTGCCGGTCATCTAACTGACGGCGACGATCCTCAAGCTGTCGGCGGCGGTCATCATACTGACGACTGTCAGTTCGGCGGCTCTCCTCATACCGGTCGTCATCATTCTGACGACTGCTCGACGGGTTGTACGCTTCCCCGATCGCCTGCTGGATATTCCCAATAGCGTCGTCAATAAGATCAGCGTGGGCCAGATGGCTGGTGAATGACAGCAGGCCAAATAACAGAGCGGTAGTCGTGTGTTTCATAAAGCCAGTCTCGCAGCAGGTGGGCTGGCTTTACGTTAATCAACGCCAGTGTGGGCGAGTAGCGGAGGAATCTCAAAACGAACGCTGCTCCAGCGCCGCAATGGCTTCTACGCGCGTCTGATGACGTCCGCCTTCGAAGCTCGCGTCGAGCCACGCATCGACAATCATTTTTGCCAGTTCCAGCCCGACAACCCGTGAGCCAAAGGCCAGCACGTTGGTATCATTGTGTTGGCGCGAAAGCTGCGCCGAATAAGGCTCGCTGCACACCACCGCGCGAATGCCCGGAAACTTGTTCGCCGTAATCGAAATCCCCACCCCGGTTCCACAAATCAGGATGCCGCCCTCCACTTCTCCGTCGACAATCGCCTGCGCCACAGCGCTGGCATAGCGGGGATAATCCGTTCGCTCCATTGAGCCGGTGCCTTTGTCGATCACCTCCACTCCGCGGGCGCGAAGATGGGCCAGAATGTCCTCTTTCAGAATGAAACCAACGTGATCACAGCCAAACGCAATCCTGTTCATGAGATGCCTCGTAGTGGGTTAACTTTACGAACCCGATGGAGTTTGTGATTTAAGACCGGTCAGTTGTGCAATAAAACCACAAAACCATCGAATTCCCGCTCAGTTCTACACCGCCACTTTAGCCATTACAAGCGCACCATCCCTCACATATAGCACCCGCAGGCTCAGTAAAGAATCACGCCTGAATTTTAATTACATAAATATCATGATGTTAAACACGCATCCACAACCAATACTTCACACCGCATAAAACTTTATGAATTTATAAATATTGTGAAGTTAGCGGCATATTTCCGCAAAGGAATGTGGTGATATAGTGTCGTCTTCATTTTTAAGGACAAAGAGAGCGATGAGTCAGCCAGAATTTGAAAAAGAGCTTCCCAACGGCATCGGCCTGGCACCGTTTTTGCGCATGAAGCAGGAAGGGATGACCGACAACGAAAGCCGCATTGTTGACTGGCTGTTGAAGCCGGGCAATTTGAGCGATGCCCCGGCCATTAAAGATGTGGCAGAAGCGCTCGCCGTTTCCGAAGCAATGATAGTGAAAGTGGCTAAGCTGCTGGGATTCAGTGGTTTTCGTAATCTTCGCAGCGCGCTGGTGGACTATTTTTCCCAGTCCGAGCAGGTGTTGCCCGCTGAACTCTCCTTTGATGAAGCGCCACAGGACGTGGTGAACAAAGTCTTCAACATCACGCTGCGCACCATCATGGAAGGCCAGTCGATTGTGAACGTGGATGAAATCCACCGCGCCGCACGCTTTTTTGCTCAGGCTAACCAGCGCGATCTGTACGGCGTCGGCGGCTCGAACGCCATCTGCGCGGATATCCAGCATAAGTTTCTGCGCATCGGGGTGCGTTGCCAGTCGTACCAGGACGCGCACATCATGATGATGTCCGCCTCGCTGCTAAAAGAGGGGGACGTGGTGCTGGTGGTCTCCCACTCCGGGCGCACCAGCGATGTGAAAGCCGCCGTGGAACTGGCTAAAAAGAACGGCGCGAAAATTATCTGTATTACCCATAGCTATCATTCACCGATTGCTAAACTGGCTGATTATATTATTTGCTCGCCAGCACCAGAGACCCCTTTATTAGGGCGAAACGCCTCCGCGCGTATATTACAATTAACATTATTAGATGCTTTATTTGTTTCCGTTGCTCAACAAAATATTGAACAAGCCACACTGAATATGCAAAAAACCGGCGCTATTGTGGATTTCTTTTCCCCAGGCGCGCTGAAATAATCATAAAACAAGTTAATCCCACTGCGGTGGGATTAACATAACGTACCCTACATTGAGAACACTGCTATGAATAAATATCTGAAATATTTCAGCGGCGCCGCTATGGGCTTAATGTTGTCCACCAGCGCGTTTGCCGCGGCAGAATATGCCGTGGTATTAAAAACGTTGTCTAATCCGTTTTGGGTGGACATGAAAAAAGGGATTGAAGACGAAGCGAAAACGCTGGGCGTCACCGTCGATATTTTTGCCTCCCCTTCTGAAGGCGATTTTCAGTCTCAGCTGCAGCTCTTCGAAGACCTGAGTAATAAGAAATATAAAGGCATCGCTTTTGCACCGCTCTCTTCCGTTAACCTCGTGATGCCGGTCTCTCGCGCATGGCAGAAAGGCATCTATCTGGTGAACCTCGATGAAAAAATCGATATGGATAACCTGAAAAAAGCGGGCGGTAACGTGGAAGCGTTCGTCACCACCGATAACGTGGCGGTAGGGGCAAAAGGGGCTGATTTCATCATCGAAAAACTCGGCGCCGAAGGCGGTGACGTGGCGATTATTGAAGGTAAAGCGGGTAACGCCTCCGGTGAAGCACGCCGCAACGGCGCAACAGAGGCGTTCAAAAAAGCCAGCCAGATCAAACTGGTTGCCAGCCAGCCTGCCGACTGGGACCGCATCAAAGCCCTGGATGTTGCCACCAACGTCCTGCAGCGCAACCCGAATCTGAAAGCCTTCTATTGCGCCAACGATACCATGGCGATGGGCGTGGCTCAGGCCGTGGCTAACGCGGGCAAGACCGGCAAAATCCTGGTCGTCGGCACGGATGGTATTCCGGAAGCCCGCAAGATGGTGGATGGCGGCCTGATGACCGCCACCGTGGCGCAGAATCCGGCGGATATTGGCGCGACGGGGCTGAAACTGATGGTCGACGCCGCGAAAACCGGCAAGGTGATCCCGCTGGAAAAAGCCCCGGAATTTAAGCTGGTGGATTCGATTCTGGTGACGAAGTAATCCGTAAAAATGCCTGATGGCGCTGCGCTTATCAGGCCTACAGGACTCACCCTAACCCTCTCCCCTTTGGGGAGAGGGTTAGGGTGAGGGGAAATACGCACACCGATGCCACCACCTACAAATGATTGAGGCCCGTAATGCACACGCCCACTATTTCCATGGCGGGGATCGGCAAATCTTTTGGTCCGGTTCACGCATTAAAGTCCGTTGATTTAACGATATTCCCTTACGAAATTCATGCGTTATTAGGGGAAAACGGTGCCGGTAAATCAACGTTAATGAAAGTGCTGTCGGGAATACATGCGCCGACCAAAGGCACGATCACGATTAAAGGCTCACAGTATGACAAACTCGACCATAAACAGGCGGCACAATTAGGCATCGGCATTATTTATCAGGAACTCAGCGTTATTGATGAATTAACGGTGCTGGAGAATTTATATATTGGCCGTCATCTGACGAAAAAAGTCTGTGGTATTACGGTAATCGACTGGAAAGAGATGCGACTTCGCGGCGCAATGATGTTATTGCGCATCGGTTTAAAAGTCGATTTAGATGAGAAAGTGGCGAATTTATCCATCAGCCATAAACAGATGCTGGAAATTGCTAAAACCCTGATGCTCGACGCCAAAGTGATCATCATGGATGAACCGACCTCCTCGCTCACCAATAAAGAGGTCGATTACCTGTTTCTGATCATGAACCAGCTGCGCAAAGAAGGTACCGCGATTGTCTACATCTCTCACAAGCTCGCCGAAATTCGCCGAATTTGCGATCGCTACACGGTGATGAAAGACGGCAGCAGCGTCTGCAGCGGCCTGGTCAGTGAAGTGACCAACGACGATATCGTGCGGCTGATGGTGGGCCGTGAGCTGCAAAACCGCTTTAACGCCATGAAAGAGAGCACCGGCAACGTCGAGCGCGACACCGTGTTTGAGGTGAAGAACATCACCAGCCGCGACAAGAAAAAAGTGCGCGATATCTCCTTCAGCGTAAGCCGGGGCGAAATCCTCGGCTTTGCCGGGCTGGTGGGCTCCGGGCGCACGGAGCTGATGGACTGTCTGTTCGGGATCGACAAGCGCTCATGCGGTGAAATCCGCCTCAACGGAAAAGAGATCTCCCCGCGCTCCCCGCTCGACGCGCTGAAAAAAGGGATGGCCTACATCACCGAAAGTCGCCGCGAAAATGGCTTTTTCCCCAACTTCTCTATCGCGCAAAACATGGCGATCAGCCACAGCCTGAAGCGCGGCGGTTACAAAGGCGCGATGGGGCTTTTTCGCGAAAGCGAAGAGCGCAAGATTGCCGAGACTCAGCGTCAGCTGCTGGCGCTGAAATGCCACTCCGTCGAGCAAAACATCACCGAGCTCTCCGGCGGCAATCAGCAGAAGGTCCTGATATCCAAATGGCTGTGCTGCCACCCGGAAGTGATCATTTTTGACGAGCCCACCCGCGGCATCGACGTGGGTGCAAAGGCCGAAATCTACAAAGTGATGCGCCAGTTGGCTGACGAAGGCAAGGTCATCCTGATGGTGTCATCCGAGCTTCCCGAAATTATCGCCGTCTGCGACCGCATCGCCGTGTTCTGCGAAGGACGACTGACGCAAATCCTGACCAATCGCGACAACATGAGCGAAGAGGAGATTATGGCATGGGCATTACCACAAGAGTGAAAGGCGAGCCGGGAGAGAAAAAACCGTTCAATTTCGCCCTGTTCTGGGACAAATACGGCACCTTCTTTATCCTGGCGATTATTGTCGCCATCTTCGGCACGATGTCGCCGGAGTATTTTTTAAATACCAACAACATCACGCAGATCTTCGTGCAAAGCTCGGTGACGGTGCTGATCGGGATGGGTGAATTCTTTGCCATTCTGGTGGCCGGTATCGACCTGTCGGTCGGCGCAATCCTGGCCCTGTCGGGCATGGTGACAGCCAAACTGATGCTGGCAGGCGTGGATCCCTTTACGGCAGCCCTGATTGGCGGTGTGCTGGTCGGCGGCGCGCTGGGGGCGATTAACGGCTGTCTGGTCAACTGGACCGGGCTGCACCCGTTCATTATCACCCTCGGCACCAACGCCATTTTCCGCGGCATCACGCTGGTGATTTCCGACGCCAACTCGGTCTACGGCTTCTCCTTTGAGTTCGTAAACTTCTTTGCTGCGAACGTGGTGGGCATTCCGGTTCCGGTGATTTTCTCGCTCATTGTGGCGCTGATCCTCTGGTTCCTGACCACCCGAATGCGGCTCGGGCGCAACATCTATGCGCTGGGCGGGAACAAGAATTCCGCCTTCTACTCCGGCATTGACGTCAAGTTTCACATTCTGGTGGTGTTCATTATCTCCGGCGTCTGCGCGGGGCTGGCGGGCGTGGTCTCCACCGCCCGTCTGGGCGCTGCGGAGCCGCTCGCCGGGATGGGATTTGAAACCTACGCCATCGCCAGCGCCATCATTGGCGGCACCAGCTTCTTTGGTGGCAAAGGGCGCATTTTCTCGGTGGTGATTGGCGGCCTGATCATCGGCACCATCAACAACGGGCTCAATATTCTGCAAGTACAAACCTATTACCAGCTGGTGGTGATGGGCGGGTTGATCATCGCTGCCGTCGCGCTTGACCGGTTAATTAGCAAGTAAGGAATCTGACATGAAAATTTCTCCTTCTCTGATGTGCATGGACCTCGCCAGGTTCCAGGAACAAATCGCCTTTATTGACCAGCACGCCGACTATTTCCATATCGACATCATGGACGGCCATTTTGTCCCGAACCTGACGCTGTCGCCGTTTTTTGTCGGCCAGGTGAAAAAGCTCGCCAGCAAACCGCTGGACTGCCACCTGATGGTGACGCGCCCGCAGGATTACATCGGTGATTTGGCGCGTGCCGGGGCAGATTACATCACCCTGCATCCTGAGACGATCAACGGCCAGGCGTTCCGTCTGATCGAAGAGATCCGCCGCCACGGCATGAAGGTCGGGTTGATCCTCAACCCGGAAACCCCGGTGGACGCCATGAAATACTATATTCATAAGGCGGACAAAATCACGGTGATGACCGTCGACCCGGGCTTTGCCGGACAACCCTTTATCCCGGAGATGCTCGATAAAATCGCCGAGCTGAAAAGCTGGCGCGAGCGTGAAGGCCTCAGTTTTGAGATTGAAATCGACGGGTCCTGCAACCAGAGAACCTATCGAGAGCTGATGGCGGCGGGCGCGGATGTGTTTATTGTCGGCACCTCCGGGCTGTTCAATCATGCGGATAATATTGGCGACGCCTGGCAGCTGATGAGCGAGCACATTCTGGCGGCCCGAAACGAGGTAATGCCTCATGCAAAATCGGCGTAACGTGGTGGCAGGCGTGGATATGGGGGCAACGCATATCCGTTTTTGCCTGCAGTCAGAGGATGACGAGGTGCTGCACTGCGAAAAACAGCGCACCGCGGAAGTCATCCGTCACGGCGTGGTGTGCGGCGTGGCCGCGATGATCCAGGCGCAGGTCGACCACTTTCAGGCCCGCTGCTGCGGGCTGGTGATGGGCTTTCCGGCGCTGGTCGGCAAAGACAAACGCACCATCATCTCGACCCCCAATCTGCCGCTGCAGACGACAGAGCTGCACGATCTGGCAGGCAAACTGGAAGATGCGCTCGGCTGTCCGGTGGAATTTTCCCGCGACGTCAATTTACAGCTCTCCTTCGACGTGGCGCAAAACGATCTTGTGAATCAGCAGGTTCTGGCCGCCTATCTGGGGACCGGCATGGGCTTTGCTATCTGGCTGAACGGTGCGCCATGGACCGGCGCACACGGCGTGGCGGGCGAGCTGGGTCATATTCCGCAGGGCGACAGGTCACTGCGCTGCGGATGCGGGAATTCGGGATGTCTGGAGACCGTCTGCTCCGGGATTGCCCTGGCGAACTGGTATCAGCAGCAGCCGCGGGAATACGCGCTGGGGGATATTTTTACCCACTGCGCAGACGAACCTTTTGTCCAGGCGCTTCTCGACCATGCCGCGCGCGCCATCGCCACCAGCGTGAATCTGTTCGATCCCGATGCGGTCATTCTTGGCGGCGGAGTGATGGATATGCCTGGATTCCCGCAGGAGTCGCTGATCGAAAAAATTAAGCAGCATCTGCGTCGACCATTGCCGTATCAAGCGGTCCGCTTTATCGCGGCCTCCTCCTCTGCCTTTAACGGCGCACAGGGCGCAGCCACCCTGGCCCGCAGCCGCTTTACCCCGACACCTTCCGCAGCGCCTGCGCCAGTTGCGCTTGGGTGAAGGGTTTTCGCAGTAGCTCCACGTCGGGCAGCTGCGGGTTGTGGGTCGGGCGTAAATCCTGGCCGCTGACCAGCAGCACCGGCAGATGCGGGAAATGGGTGCGGACGTGGTGGATCACCTCCGCGCCGCTCATTGTGCCGGGCAGCATCAGGTCGCTGATAAAGAGTTCGATATCAGATGACGCCTCCAGCATCGCCAGCGCCTGTTCGCCGGTTTCGGCCTCCAGCGTCAGGTAGCCGAGCTGATGCAGCTGTTCGCACAGGGTCTGGCGCACATCGGTTTCATCTTCGAGGACCAGCACCAGCCGATCGCTCTGTTCGGTTTCTGCTGTAGCGGGCATTTCATCGCCTGAGACCACCGCCTGCGCGGAGCGCGGGAGCTGGAGGCGTACGGTGGTGCCCTGCCCCGGCGCGCTTTCGATTTCAACCCGCCCGCCGGACTGGCGCGCAAACCCATACACCATCGACAAGCCCAACCCGCTGCCGCTGCCCGTCTGCTTAGTGGTGAAGAAGGGTTCGAACACCTGAGATTTGACCTCCTGCGACATCCCGCAGCCATGGTCGATCACCTCCAGCGCGACCATGTCCTGCCTGCGCCCGTCGCTGCGGGTCACGCGCTGGTTCCAGGTCCGAATGCGGATCACGCCGCTCTGCCCCTCCATCGCGTCGCGGGCGTTCATCACCAGGTTAATAATCGCGTTTTCCAGCTGGCTGACGTCAATCCACGCGGGCCACGCCGGGTGTTGCGCTTCGATATCCAGCGTCAGAGTGGCGGGCAGCGAGTGATGCATTAGCTCACCGAGGTTTTCCAGCAGGGGTTTCATCTCCACCGCGTGCGGATGCAGGGACTGTTTGCGCGAGAAAGCCAGCAGACGCTGGGTCAGGAGCGCGCCGCGTTCGGCGGCTTTCAGCGCGCGGGTGATGCGCGGCGCATCGGGCGACTCGGGATCGACCAGCTCCAGGCTGCCAATAATTACCGCAAGCAGGTTGTTAAAATCATGCGCCAACCCGCCCGTCAACTGCCCGACGGCCTTCATTTTTTGACTGTGCAGCAGCGCCTCCTCCAGCCCCACACGCTCGAGCCGGTCGATCTCCATCTGGGTGGTTTTCTCTTTTAGCAGCCGGGTGGTGTGCTCCAGCGATGCGGTGTTGCGGGCAAAGACGTTGAACGCGCGCGCCAGCTCGCCCAGCTCGTCCCGACGCTGGAGCGCGGGCACCGACACATCCGGTTCGCCGTGGGCCAGACGCGACATCGCCCGGGAAATCGCCGTCAGGTTGGAGCCTAAGTTGCGGTAGATGTACCAGCACGCACAGCCGGTAATAATCAGCGCCAGTACCGCGAAGACGCTGATAAAAACGCTGATGGAGCGCAGCTCTTTGTGGCTCTGGGCGGTACGCAGCTCGGACGCCTGCGCCACCTGCGCCACGTACTGATTGATATCGCTGTTTAAAATCGCCACCAGCGCTTTGATGTGGAACATGTACCAGCTGATGGCGAGATCGCTCTCTTCAAGCTGCCTGGAGAGGGGAGCGAGCTTGCTCAGCTCGGCATTGAAATCCGGCAGGACAAAGTCGATCACCGGCTGGCGGGCGGTCTGCGGCAGCGTGGTCGTGACCGTATTCAGCTGCTGAATGGTGGCGCGCGGAGACGGGGTTTCAATCGCCGCCATAATCAGCCGGTCCATTTCCGCCAGCTGTCGCGCGTCCGGCACGTTATCGCCGAAGCGACGGTTGATGTCCTGCAAATGGCGCAAAAAACTTTGGCTTTGATAGAGCGAACTGAGCAGCGCGTTGCGCTCGAGATGTCGCCGCTGGCCGCGCTCCAGCATCCCGGTGACGCTCTGCTGTAATTCATTACTCCGGCGAATGATTCGTGCCACCAGCGCCGGTTCTTCCTGCGCCAGCGGCGCGTCGGCGAGCTGTTCCAGCGAATGGCGCAGCGCCGTCTGGGTCTGCTTCAGCCTGTCGGCCTCGCTTTTGTACTCCAGCGCCCCCACCACCTGCGAAAGACGCACCGCCGCCGTAGCGACGTTGGCGGTATCGCGCGCCAGATTCATGCTGCCGGTCATGTCGTTCAGGGTCTGCTGCTGGATCTGCTCCTGAATCTGGCTGGCATGACGAAAGCCGAGTACCGCCACGCCGCTGACCATCAGCGTCACCGCCACCACCAGCAGATTGAATATCAGCAGGCGGCCACGGGCGCTGGCGAAAAAGGGGGGGCGGCGTGATGGCATGTGGGCTCCGGTGTGGTGTGGTGCGGTTTGATGGCCCCTCACCCCGACCCTCTCCCCAAAGGGGCGAGGGGGAAAAGACTGCACCGAGCAGTCCCTCTCCTCAGTGAGAAAAGACCGCACCGAACAGTCCCCTCTCCCCTTTGGGGAGAGGGTTAGGGTGAGGGGAAAAGCACAAAACTGTGACGCCCATTAACTATTCATAACTATGACAAATATGAACGGCTTCTGACATTTTGCATTTACGAACCTGTGATGGACTGCTGATATCGACCTTCACAGGAGATCCGCCATGAGCAGGACCCCGGTATTAGAGATGCGCAACATTGCCAAAACCTTTGGCAACTTCCACGCGCTCAAG
Organism: Lelliottia sp. EB106-05-01-XG201; assembly: GCF_058791735.1. Taxonomy (NCBI): domain Bacteria; kingdom Pseudomonadati; phylum Pseudomonadota; class Gammaproteobacteria; order Enterobacterales; family Enterobacteriaceae; genus Lelliottia; species Lelliottia sp. EB106-05-01-XG201. The sequence goes on along the minus strand of NZ_JBYTDV010000001.1, from coordinate 419,548 downwards.
GGTGTGGATCTGACGGTCTGGCCCGGCGAGATCCACGCGTTAATGGGCGAAAACGGCGCGGGCAAAAGCACCCTGATGAAGATCCTCGCGGGAGCGTACACCGCCACCAGCGGTGAGATCCTGATCGACGGCCAGCCGTATCACATCAAAGGCCCGAAAGACGCCCTGGCCGCAGGCATTACCCTGATTTATCAGGAGATGCAGCTCGCGCCGAACCTCACGGTGGCGGAAAATATTTTCCTCGGCAGTGAGCTGTCGCGCGCCGGGCTGGTGCAGCGCAAAGAGATGGCCGCGCAGGCCCAGACGGTAATTGACCGCCTCGGCGCCCATTTCAAAGCCACGGATTTAGTGATGAAACTGACCATCGCCGAGCAGCAGCAGGTGGAAATCGCCCGCGCGCTGCACCGCAACAGCCGCGTGCTGGTGATGGACGAACCCACCGCCGCCCTCTCCTCGCGCGAAACTCACCGCCTGTTTGAACTGATTCTGCGTCTGCGCGATGAGGGGATGGCGATTATCTACATCAGCCACCGCATGGCGGAGGTGTACGAGCTCTCCGACCGCGTCAGCGTCCTGCGCGACGGGCAATACGTCGGGAGTCTGACCCGCGACAAACTCAACGCCTCCGAGCTGGTCAGGATGATGGTTGGCCGCCCCTTAAGCGACCTGTTTAACAAAGAGCGCGATATCCCCCTCGGCAGCGCACGCCTTAACGTTCATCACCTGACGGACGGCAAAAAAGTGCAGCCGTGCAGCCTGCAGGTGCGCTCCGGGGAGATCGTCGGTCTCGCCGGGCTGGTCGGGGCCGGACGTTCGGAGCTGGCGCAGCTGATCTTCGGCGTGCGCAAAGCGACGGGCGGCATGATTGAAGTCGACGGCGAGCCGGTGGTGATCCACTCCCCGCGCGCCGCCATCGACCACGGCATCGGGTTTTTAACCGAGAATCGCAAAGAACAGGGGCTGTTTCTGGAGCTGGCGGCGCAGGAGAACATCACCATGGCGACGCTGGAGCGCGATTCCACCTGGGGCATGTTGGACCGCAAAAAAGCCCAGTCGATCTCCGATGACGCCATTGCCCTGCTCAACATCCGCGTCCCGCACTCCCAGGTGCGCGCGGGTGGGCTGTCCGGCGGCAATCAGCAAAAGCTGCTGATCTCCCGCTGGGTGGCGATTGGCCCGCGCATTCTGATCCTCGATGAGCCGACGCGCGGCGTCGATGTCGGAGCGAAAAGCGAGATCTACCGGATCATGAACCAGATGGCGCGCAAGGGCGTGGCGATCCTGATGATCTCCAGCGAACTGCCGGAGGTGGTCGGCATGAGCGACCGGGTCTACGTGATGCGCGAAGGGAGTATTGCCGGGGAGCTGCTCGGCGAAAGCATCACTCAGGAAAATATTATGACGCTGGCAACCGGCGTCAACGACACTCATCAGGCGGTGAACTCATGACACATTCAACTAACCCGCAGCAGGTGGCGAAATCCGCCTCCGCCAAAAAAATGCTGATGAGCGATCTGATGCAAACGGTCGGGATTTTGCCGATTCTGATCCTGATCGTGGCGGTCTTTGGCTTTATCGCGCCGAACTTCTTCACCGAAAGCAATCTGCTCAACATCACCCGTCAGGCGTCGATCAACATCGTGCTGGCTGCCGGGATGACCTTCATCATTTTAACCGGCGGGATCGACCTGTCGGTGGGGTCGATTCTCGGCACCACGGCGGTGGCGGCGATGGTGGTCTCCCTTATTCCCGAACTGGCGATGCTGTCGATCCCGGCGGCGCTGATGCTCGGCATGGTGCTGGGATTGTTCAATGGCGCGCTGGTGGCCTTTGCCGGACTGCCGCCGTTCATTGTCACCCTCGGCACCTATACGGCCCTGCGCGGCGCGGCCTATCTGCTGGCCGACGGCACCACGGTCATTAACTCGAATATCAATTTTGAATGGATCGGCAATAACTATCTCGGCCCGATCCCGTGGCTGGTGGTGATCGCCCTGGCGGTGATTGTGGTGTGTTGGTTCATTCTGCGCCGTACCACGCTCGGCGTTCATATCTACGCGGTGGGCGGCAACATGCAGGCGGCGCGTCTCACCGGGATCAAAGTCTGGCTGGTGCTGCTGTTTGTCTACGGCATGAGCGGCCTGCTGTCGGGCCTCGGCGGGGTGATGAGCGCATCCAGGCTGTACAGCGCTAACGGCAACTTAGGCACCGGCTATGAGCTGGATGCCATCGCGGCGGTGATCCTCGGCGGGACCAGTTTCGTCGGCGGGATCGGCACGATCACCGGCACGCTGGTGGGCGCGCTGATCATCGCCACCCTGAACAACGGCATGACGTTAATGGGCGTGTCCTACTTCTGGCAACTGGTGATCAAAGGGGCGGTGATCATCATTGCGGTGCTGATCGACAAATACCGTACCCGACACCATCAAAGTGCATAACAACAACACCCTACGATAATGAGGAAAACAGCATGAGATTGAAGCCACTGGTTACCGCGCTCTGTGCTGGCGCACTGCTTGCCGCAGCCCCGTTTGCGCAGGCGAAAGATCTGAAATCCATCGGCGTGACGGTGGGCGATCTCGCCAACCCGTTCTTCGTGCAGATCACCAAAGGGGCGGAGCTGGAAGCCCGCAAACTGGCGGGGGATAACGTCAAGGTGACGCTGGTCTCCAGCGGCTACGATCTGGGCCAGCAGGTTTCTCAGATTGATAATTTTATCGCCGCGAAGGTCGATATGATAATTCTCAACGCCGCCGACTCGAAAGGGATCGGCCCGGCGGTGAAGCGCGCGAAAGAGGCGGGCATTGTCGTGGTGGCGGTTGACGTGGCGGCCGAAGGGGCCGATGCGACCATCACCTCCGATAACACCCAGGCGGGCGAAATGGCCTGTAAATACATCACCGACCGCCTGAAAGGCAAAGGCAACGTGGTGATCATCAACGGGCCGCCGGTCTCCGCGGTGCAAAACCGTGTCGAAGGCTGTCAGACCGAGTTCAAGCGCCACCCGGATATCAAAGTGCTGTCGGATAACCAGAACGCCAAAGGCAGTCGCGAAGGCGGGCTGGAAGTCATGACCGCCCTGCTGGCGGCCAATCCGAAGATCGACGGCGTGTTCGCGATTAACGATCCAACGGCGATCGGTGCCGATCTGGCAGCGAAACAGGCCCAGCGCAGCGAGTTCTTCATCGTCGGCGTGGACGGCAGCCCGGACGGCGAAGAGGCGCTGAAGCGCGAGAACTCCCTGTTTGTGGCAACGCCTGCGCAGGATCCGCAGGTGATGGCGGCCAAAGCGGTGGAAATTGGCTATGACATTCTGCAGGGCAAACCTGCGCCGAAAGAGCCTGTGCTGATCCCGGTGACGATGATCGATAAGAAGAGCGTCGGGACGTATAAGGGGTGGACGGTTAAGTAATATTTGTGCGGTTTGATGCCCTCACCCTAACCCTCTCCCACAGGGAGAGGGGACTTTTTTCTCCCTCTCCCCTGGGGAGAGGGCCGGGGTGAGGGGCCCAGCGCGCACCTAAAAAGGAGTTCCCATGAAACGCTCCGACATCAACGAAATCCTCGGCCATACGCGGCAGTTCTTTTCGATGCATGACGTCCACCTGCCGCCGTTCGCCAGCTTTCCGCCGACCCAGTGGCGACAGCTCGACGCCTGCGCCTGGCGCGAAGTCTTCGACCTTAAACTCGGCTGGGACGTGACCGCTTTCGGCGGCAACAACTTTCCCGCGCAGGGACTCACCCTGTTCACCCTGCGCAACGGCTCGCCGAACGGCACGCCTTACGAAAAAACCTACGCGGAAAAAATCATGCACGTCCGCGACGGGCAGGTCACGCCGATGCATTTCCACTGGCGTAAACGCGAAGACATCATCAATCGCGGCGGCGGGAACCTGATTATCGAGCTGTGGAACGCGGGCGGGCATGAAGAGACGGAAAACACCGACGTCACGGTGGTGGTCGACGGCTGCATGCAGACCCACGCGCCCGGCAGCCAGCTGCGCCTGACACCCGGGGAGAGCATCTGTCTCACGCCCGGCCTGTACCACAGTTTCTGGGGGGAGCGCGGATTTGGCGATGTGCTGGTAGGCGAAGTGTCGTCGGTGAATGACGACGAACACGACAACCATTTTTTGCAGCCGCTCTCGCGCTACAACAACATTGAAGAAGACGAACCGGCGGTGCTGGTGCTCTGCAACGAGTACAGCCTGTTTCGAACTTAAGGAGTGAATGATGCCGCTAATTTCTCTCGCCGCCGGGCTGGAACACGCCCGCGAACATCGCTACGCCCTCGGCGCGTTTAACGTTCTCGACTCCCACTTTTTGCGCGCCCTGTTCGCCGCGGCAAAGCAGGAGCGCTCGCCGTTTATCATCAACATCGCCGAAGTGCATTTTAAATATTTGTCTCTCGATTCATTAGTCGAAGCGGTCCGTTTCGAGGCCGCGCGACACGATATTCCGGTGGTCCTCAATCTCGACCACGGCCTGCATTTTGAGGCGGTGGTGCGGGCGCTGCGCCTGGGCTTCAGCTCCGTGATGTTTGATGGCTCCACCCTCAGCTATGAAGAGAATATTCGCCAGACCCGGGAAGTGGTGAAGATGTGTCACGCCGTCGGCGTGTCGGTGGAAGCGGAGCTGGGCGCGGTCGGCGGTGACGAGGGCGGCGCGCTGTACGGTCATGCCGACGAAGCCTTTTTCACTGACCCGGCTCTGGCGCGCGAGTTCGTCGATCAGACCGGCATTGACGCCCTGGCCGTCGCCATCGGCAATGCCCACGGGAAGTACAAAGGTGAGCCGAAGCTCGATTTTGCGCGCCTTGACGCCATCCGCCAGCAAACCGGCCTGCCGCTGGTGCTGCACGGCGGGTCCGGGATCAGCGACGCCGATTTCCGTCGCGCCATTGAGCTCGGCATTCACAAAATCAATTTTTACACCGGGATGTCGCAGGCGGCGCTGGCCTCCGTCGAGCAGCGCATGACTCATCGTCAGCCGATCTACGACGAATTCGCCGAGCTGCTGTTAGGCATCGAAGAGGCGATTACCGACACGGTGTCTGAACAGATGCGTATTTTCGGCAGCGCGGGGAAAGCCTGATGGAACGCCGGGGCGTTATCGCCGCAGGAAACATGCTTGTCGATCATGTTCATCAGATTGTGCAGTGGCCGGAGCGCGGCTGGCTGGCGGAGATTATTCACAGCGAGCGGGCCACCGGCGGCGCGCCGCTGAATGTGTTACTGACGCTGGCGAAAATGCACGTCGGCCTGCCGCTGCAGGCGGTCGGGCTGATTGGCGACGACAGCGACGGGGACTACATTCTGGCGATGCTCGACCAGTACCACGTCAACCGCCAGCGGGTGCAGCGTACCACCTTTGCGCCGACCTCCATGTCGCAGGTGATGACCGATCCCAGCGGACAGCGCACCTTTTTCCACTCTCCGGCGGCCAACCGCCTGCTGGATCTCCCGGCCTTTGATCGCCTCGATCCGTCGATGAAGATTTTCCATCTCGGGTATCTGCTGCTGCTCGACAGCCTGGATCTGCCGGACGACGAGTTTGGCACCCGAAGCGCGCGCCTGCTCTCCCAGATGCGCGATCTGGGGTATGAAACCTCGCTGGATTTGGTGTCGCGCAAACGCGACCCGCGCTATCAGCCGCTGGTGCTCCCTGCCCTGCGCTACGTGGATTTTCTGGTGATTAACGAGCTGGAGGCCGGGGAATTTAGCGGGCTGGAGATGCGCGACAGCAGCGATGCGCCGAACATTTTGCATATCGCCGAAGCCGCATCGCAGCTGCTGGCGGCGGGCGTGCGTCAGCGCGTGGTGATCCACTGCCCGGAAGGCGCGTGGGGCCAGGTGCCGGGCGAGCAAGGCCAGTGGGTGCCGTCCCGTCAGCTGGAACAGGATGAGATTATCGGCAGCGTCGGCGCGGGTGATGCGTTTTGCGCCGGATTTTTATACGGCTGCCATGAGGCGTGGTCCCTGCCGGAGAGCATCGCCCTGGCGCACGCCTGCGCGCGGGCCAGCCTGCTGGCGGCCAATGCCATTGATGGGGCGAAAACGCTGGTCGAGCTGGAGGCGAACCTTTAAGCCGCTTTATCGTTATGAGAAACGTCTGCGGCAAAGACATACCCGAGGCCGCGAATGGTTTTGATCAGCAGAGGCTGATGAGGGTTAATTTCGATTTTTCGCCGCAGGCGCATGATCAGCACGTCGATAGTACGATCAAACACCTCGGCGCTTTCGCTGTGGGTCAGCTCCAGCAGCTGTTCCCGGCTCAATACCCGCCGGGCGTTCTGGGCCAGCGCCAGCAATAAACCGTACTCGCCCTGAGTGAGCGGAACGGTGGCCTGCTGCGGGGAGCTCAGCTCACAGCGAGTGGTGTCGAGCGTCCAGCCGTTAAAGCCTAAACCCGACGCGCGCGGAGCCGTCGGTTCCGCTGCCAGCACGCCGGTTCGACGCAAGACCGCTTTGACGCGGGCAACGACGACGCGCGGATTAAAGGGTTTGCCGATGTAATCATCCGCGCCCATCTCCAGACCGACCACCACGTCCGATTCACTCCCCAGCCCGGTAAGCATAATCACCGGCAGCTCGGGGCGCTGTTTTTGCAGCTGCTGTAAAACCTGCAAGCCGTTGATATCCGGCAGCATCATATCCAGCAGCACCAGCGCAATGCCCGGCTCACGCTGGGCCAGCGCCAGCGCATCCCGCCCGGTGTGGCAGACGTGCACCGTAAAGACATGCTCGTTGAGCACATCCTTCAGCAGTTCGCAGACCGCCGTATCGTCATCAACCACCAGAATCGCCGGTTTCATCGCAGGGTTCCGTCAGGGGATTATGTTAAGTCTGACCTATTCTGCAATCGGCTCCAGCCAAATTCCTTTCGGCGTGACGGAATTTCAACCCATGTCACATCCGCTGCCCCTTCGACACGTCAATTTTGACGATTGCCTGCGTCTCGTCAGGGTTTTAACCAAACATCGGCCGTAAAGTCAGGGGATACCCACAATAAAAACATGGCATAGAAGCTGCATAATGGCGTGGGAAAGCATTGTTTAACTGGAGCGAGACCGATGAAAAAAGTCATCACGGTTTGCCCCTATTGTGCCTCGGGTTGCAAGATCAACCTGGTGGTCGATAACGGCAAAATCGTCCGGGCGGAGGCTGCACAGGGTAAGACCAATCAGGGCACGCTGTGCCTGAAAGGCTACTATGGCTGGGATTTTATTAACGATACCCAGATCCTCACCCCCCGTCTGAAAACCCCCATGATTCGCCGTCAACGCGGCGGCAAGCTGGAATCCGTCTCCTGGAACGAGGCGCTGGACTACGTCGCCAGCCGCCTGAGCGATATCAAAGCCAAATACGGCCCAGACGCGATCCAGACCACCGGCTCATCGCGCGGAACGGGTAATGAAACTAACTATGTGATGCAAAAATTCGCGCGCGCCGTTATTGGTACCAATAACGTCGACTGCTGCGCTCGCGTCTGACACGGCCCATCGGTTGCAGGTCTGCACCAGTCGGTCGGTAACGGCGCAATGAGTAACGCTATCAACGAAATCGATAACACCGATCTGGTGTTTGTTTTCGGCTACAACCCAGCGGATTCCCACCCTATCGTGGCGAATCACGTGATTAACGCGAAGCGAAACGGGGCGAAAATCATCGTCTGCGATCCGCGTAAAATCGAAACTGCGCGCATTGCGGATATGCATATCGCGCTGCGCAACGGCTCGAACATCGCGCTGTTGAATGCGCTTGGCCACGTTATCATTGAAGAAAAACTGTACGACCAGGCGTTTGTTGCCGCGCGTACGGAAGGCTTCGACGAGTATCGCAAAATTGTCGAGGGCTACACGCCTGAGTCGGTGGAAGCGATTACCGGCGTCACGGCGCAGGAAATTCGTCAGGCGGCGCGGATGTATGCGGCGGCGAAAACCGCCTGCATCCTGTGGGGCATGGGCGTGACCCAGTTCTATCAGGGCGTGGAAACCGTGCGCTCCCTGACCAGCCTCGCGATGCTGACGGGCAACCTCGGCAAACCGCACGTCGGCGTCAACCCGGTGCGTGGGCAGAACAACGTTCAGGGTGCCTGCGATATGGGCGCACTGCCGGATACCTATCCGGGCTATCAGTACGTCAAGTTCCCGGAAAACCGCGCGAAATTCGCGAAGGCCTGGGGCGTTGAAAGTCTGCCGGAACACACCGGATATCGCATCAGCGAGCTGCCGCACCGCGCGGCGCACGGTGAAGTGCGTGCGGCCTACATCATGGGCGAAGATCCGCTGCAAACCGACGCCGAGCTGTCGGCGGTGCGCAAAGGCTTTGAAGATCTCGAGCTGGTAATTGTGCAGGACATCTTCATGACCAAAACCGCGGCGGCGGCGGATGTGATTTTACCGTCAACGTCGTGGGGCGAGCACGAAGGCGTCTACACCGCAGCGGACCGCGGCTTCCAGCGCTTCTTTAAAGCGGTCGAGCCGAAGTGGGATCTGAAAACGGACTGGCAAATCATCAGCGAAATCGCCACCCGCATGGGTTATCCGATGCACTACAACAACACCCAGGAGATCTGGGACGAGTTGCGCAATCTGTGTCCGGATTTCACCGGGGCAACCTATGAAAAAATGGGTGAGCTGGGCTATATCCAGTGGCCATGCCGCGATGAGTCAGAGGCCGACCAGGGCACGTCGTATCTCTTCGCCGAGAAGTTCGACACCCCGAACGGGCTGGCACAGTTCTTCACCTGCGACTGGGTCGCGCCTATCGACAAACTCACCGACGAGTATCCGATGGTGCTCTCAACGGTGCGTGAAGTGGGCCACTACTCCTGTCGCTCGATGACCGGGAACTGTGCGGCGCTGGCCGCACTGGCCGATGAGCCGGGCTACGCGCAGCTTAACACCGCCGACGCCGAACGACTGGGCATTGAGGATGAAGCGCTGGTGTGGGTGAACTCCCGCAAAGGCCGCATCATCACCCGCGCGCAGGTCAGCGATCGCCCAAACAAAGGGGCGGTGTACATGACCTACCAGTGGTGGATTGGCGCCTGTAACGAGCTGGTGACGGAGAACTTGAGTCCGATAACCAAAACGCCGGAATATAAGTATTGCGCCGTGCGCGTCGAGGCGATTGCTGACCAGCAAAAAGCTGAGCAGTACGTGATTGATGAATATACGAAGCTGAAAGCCAGGCTGCGTGAAAGCGCGATGGGCTGATGGCCGTGAAGCGCCCCCGAAAGGGGGCGTTTTACGATCAGTACTTCAGGGGCAATTCGGTGATTTCCACCAGATTGCCCTTTTTAATGTTGATGTACCCGCCCTTTTTTAATTCCGACAGGATCGCCAGAATGTGGCTGCGCGACAGCAATGTTCGTTCATGAATAAACTCCGTCACATTGATCTCTGCTCTGACATCCGCATTTTTACTCGCCAGATCAATCAGTTGATACCTGACTTTTTCATAGAAGGTCGGGGCGATCATCTGCATGTTGTAGTGCTGGTAATGGCCAATAATGTACAGCAGAGTGATGGAAAAACTCTTCCACAGCTGCTGCTTATCCAGAATGTCAAAAATATCCGAGAGTGGGACCACCCCAATGCGAACGTCCTTAACGGTGGTGATGTAGGACGGGTCCAGCGACGATGCAAAGTTACTCATCCCCAGAATCGCCGGGCCGTAAACGGTTCCCAGCACCAGACCATCTCTGACGCGGTTCACATGGACCGAACCTTCACTGATCAGATAACATTTCGGCTCTTGCTGGGTGATGAGATCTAAACGCTGGCCGTGACGAAATGTTATCCATGTCGCCTCACAGGACAGTGCCGCAATCAATCGCTCAATGTCGTCGACGGGCTTGGTAAATCTGTACTCGGACAACGAATTCAGTTCGTTTCTTTTCATATCGTTATGTTCAATACATCCATCACGAAAATGGTTTGAACAGAATTATAGCCAATGATTATGCATCTCTCCCGCTGCGCTGGCACACAGTGGGATCCGTCCAGGGCCTCATTTTTTTTACCCTACCCAGATTTCCTTTGCCGCATGAGGCAAAGGAGGGTTTATCCTTCCGGTTTTAATCAAATTCTGAATTCAGAGAGAAATATTCTTGAAGGCCCACCACCTGCAGGCGCATTATTACCACCGGAATTGATGAGAACAACCGCATTGATTCATGCATGATATTTTTGATATCTGAAACATCACTGTTTCTGACAACTCACCATCCGGCCCTAAGCTGAGAATATAGATACAATAGTATGAGAAAATTAAATACCGCTGTTTTGGGTTCGCTTTTATTTATTTACTCAATATTATCCTGGGCAGGTGATATGGATATAATCAATATTAATGGCAGAATTACAGCGGCTCCCTGTAAAGTCGACACTGACAGTCTTAATGTTGCTGTCTCGTTGGGTGATAATATTATGATTGGCGATTTAAGCAAAGCTGAGTCATCAACACCCTGGGTCGCCTTTCATTTAAAAGTTGTCGACTGTCCGGCCGCCATCACCAAAAGCACTGTCACGTTCAGCGGCAAAGCAGATACCGACAATCCAGAAAATATGTATGCTAATGACGGAACGGCTAAAAATGTCGCCGTCGAATTACAGGGCGTTCACGGGGAACCTCTTGGCAACGGTAAATCTCTGACCGGTGCCATTGATGTCGACCGCACCTATACATTTAACTTGCTGGCGCGTGCATACAGTGCCACAGGTAAAGCAACTGCCGGAAAAATCAGTGCTTATGTGACGGCGACGTTTACGTATCAATAATCTGCTGCCGCGCAGAAGCAAGAAAACCTCCTTTAAAAACAACGAACAGCCGTAATTACGAATTCAGAGGGAATATTCCTTTAATTTAATCATACCTTCACGGAAAATAGATTCACCAACCTAATGCCGGACATATCATTCGTTAATATTCCGAATTCAACCCTGTAATCAATACATTTAATCCACGTACCATAGAGGTAAATATGAAACGCCAGTTAAAACTAATCCTGCTGCTTTCCAGTAGTGTCCTGGGCTCTCTTTCTGCTTACGCTGAAGACGGAAAAATAAACTTTACCGGTGAAATTCTTGATGCCGCCTGTACCGTTGATATTGGCTCCGGTAATACGATGACCGTTGATTTGGGAAAAATCAGCAAAAGCACTTTCGACAAATCAGGAGCGACATCCGCGCCGACCGCTTTTACCCTGACGCTAAAAGATTGCCCAGCGGCGGTAACGTCGGCAGCGATTAAATTTGATGGTACCGCGCTCGGGGGTGATGACAATATCCTCGCCCTGACCGAAGGAACGACTGAAGCCCCTTCGGCTACAGGTGTCGGTATTCAGATCCTGGATGACGATAACACCATTGTGCCACTGGCGACCGCCTCCAAGAGCTATACCCTTGAGGCAGATACTGATAATAAGCTGAATTTCAGTGCTCGCTATATTTCCAATAGTAATACGGTCGTGGCGGGCTCAGCAGACTCTGCGATCAGTTTCACTGTTAACTACAACTAATATCTGCCATCAAATAACTAAACCCGAGATTAAATAAATGAAAATCACTTCATTACCTGCCTTCGCTTGTCTTTTATTTTCAATTCATGCTGCTCATGCTGGTGTGGTAGTGGGTGCAACACGGGTCATTTATGACGGAGAGAAAAAAGAAAGCTCACTCCGCGTAGAAAACCCGGATAAAACGCCTTATTTAATCCAGTCATGGGTTGAAGCCACGGAGGGAGGTGCTAAAAAAGCACCGTTTGTTATTACACCACCCCTGTTCCGTCTGGATGCTGAGCAGAAAAATATTCTGCGCATCGTCCAGGCGGGCAGTCTTCCGCAAAATCAGGAGTCTCTGTTTTGGTTAGATATTAAGTCCATTCCTTATGTCGCCAAAGCGCAAAATACGCTGCAGGTTGCTATCAAGACCCGGATTAAATTGATTTATCGTCCAGAGACATTAAAGAGCGGCCCTGAGTCAGAAACTCATTCGCTGACCTGGCACTACGCCGGCAATGCGGTTCAGGTCACTAACCCGACAGATTATTATATGAACTTCTTCTCGATTAGCGTAAACGGCAAAGAACTCCCGGATGCCACTCTCGTTGCACCCCATGCCACAGCACAGTTCAAGGCTGTCGGCGGGCCATCATCAGGAAACGTGAGCTGGAAATTGATCAATGACTCTGGTGCGACAGGCCCGGAACATACCGCATCAATGAAATAATACTTTTTTTCCTGACTTATTCCCCTTGTTAAGCGAAAGCTTAGCAACACTATTTTATTGCCAGAAGGAGGTATGTGATGAAATATAATTCAATTTTAAAACATGCCTTTCTGGCAACGCTAATTTCTCAGGCATTAACAGTTTATGCCCATGCTGAACCTAAAAATGGAGAGATGTATTTTAATCCTGCATTATTAGAGACCGAAGATAACCAGCAGAGCAAAACCGATCTCAGTACTTTTGATGGCGGCACTCAGGCACCGGGGACGTATCACGTTGATATTTATCTTAACAAAGAAAAAATAGACACCCGCGATATCGAATTTAGTCTGACCAATAATCCTGGCGGTCAATCCGTTCTGCAGCCCTGCCTGAATATCAGCGACTTAAAAAAATACGGCGTCAGAACAGAATTATTTCCGGCGCTGTCGAACGGCTCAAACTGTGCCGATTTATCCGCTATTCCTCAGGCTTCTGCCACGCTGACGTTTAGCACCATGCAGCTGGAGATCAGTATTCCGCAGGCGGCCATGACGCCTCGCGCTCGCGGCTATGTACCTCCAGATCAGTGGGATAACGGTATTACCGCGTTCTTAATGAACTATAGCTTTTCCGGCGATAACAGTTCGGCTCGCAGCGGCAATGGCCAGAACAGCAATAGTCAATATGCGAACCTGCGTCCGGGCCTGAATGTCGGACCGTGGCGGTTGCGTAATTACTCCACCTGGAGTCGCAACAGCAACGGCTCAGAAGACTTGAGCTCCGTTTACACCTATGCGCAACGCAATATCGTCAAGCTGAAAAGCCAGTTAACCCTCGGAGATAGTTCATCACCTTCAGATGTCTTCGACAGCATTCCGTTTCACGGTGCGCAAATCGCCTCGGATGACGACATGCTGCCGGACAGCCTGCGCGGTTATGCGCCCGTTGTGCGCGGCATTGCCCGCACTAACGCCCAGGTCATCATTCGCCAGAATGGCTATGAGATCTATCAAAGCTATGTCGCCCCAGGTGCATTCGAAATCACCGATATGTTCCCGACCGGCGGTAGCGGTGATTTAGATGTGACGATTAAAGAGAGTGACGGTAGCGAACAGCACATCATCGTCCCCTTCGCCTCCCTGCCCGTGCTGCAGCGTGAGGGACATTTTAAATACAGTTTTACCGGTGGCAAATATCGCTCCTACGACGCCAGCACTCTGGAAACGCCGTTTGTACAGGGAACCGCGATGTACGGTTTGCCCTGGGGCATTACGCTCTACGGCGGTGTTCAGAACGCGAAAACCTATCGCTCCGCAGCATTAGGCGTAGGTGTGAACGTCGGTAATATCGGTGCGGTATCGATTGATGATACCAAAGCCTGGTCAACGCCTTTTCATCGCGAAAAAGAGAGCGGGCAATCATGGCGCATTCGCTACAGCAAAAGTATTTCGCAAACCGGTACCAGCTTCTCCATCGCCGGGTATCGCTACTCGACGGATGGCTATTACAGCATGCAGGATGTTTTCGACACCTATGGCGGCGACACCGCATCAACGTCGCAAAGTCGCAGCCGGAAAGAGCTGACGATAAACCAGAACCTGTGGAAAAACGCGGGTTCGCTGTCAGCCAGCGTAGTTGCGGAAGATTACTGGAATAGCAACCAGACCACGAAATCGGTCAGCCTCGGATACAACAACAGCTGGCATAACATCAGCTACAGCTTCAACTACAGCTATAACCTGAATACGTCAGCCAGCGACAACAGCGATAGCACCGACGATCACGATCACCTCTTCTCGCTGAACATCAGCGTGCCACTTGATCGTTTCCTGGGTAATACCTACGCCAGCTACGGGATGAATACCAGCAAACAGAGCGGCACAAGTCACACCGTTAGCCTGAACGGCACTGCGCTGCCTGACAATAATCTGAGCTGGGGAGTGCAGGAAGGTTATGCCTCTGACGGCCAGGGTGATAGCGGCAGCTTGAGTTCGAGCTATCGGGGCACTTATGGCCAGGCAAACGCCGGTTACAGCTATAGCCGTGACAGTACGCGTCTGAATTACGGTATCGCCGGAGGCGTGGTCGCCCATGCCAATGGCATCACATTGAGCCAACCATTAGGCGAAACCATTGCGCTGATCAAAGCACCGGGCGCCAGCGGTGTGGGCGTCAACAACCAGACCGGCGTGAAAACCGATTATCGCGGCTATACCGTACAGACTTACCTGAGTCCATATCGTAAAAATGATGTCAGCCTGAACCCGGAAACCCTGCCCGAGAATGTGGATATCGCCTTAACCAGTAAAACCCTGGTCCCCACTCGCGGCGCAGTCGTTCGCGCTGATTTTGAGGCCCGCGTGGGCAATCGTGTGTTGATGACGCTGTTGAAAATGGGAGGCGCGCCTGTTCCTTTCGGCGCCACCGTGACAGACCCGACAGCACCTGATGCTCAGGGCTTTATTGTCGGCGATGCGGGTCAGGTCTATCTGACCGGTTTAAGCCAGCACGGCACGCTTAAAGTGCAGTGGGGACAAAATTCAGATGAACAATGCCAGGTCGACTATTCGCTGCCGGACAGCGAACCGCAAAGTGGCATCATGCTTGTTAACCAGCAATGTAAATAAGAGATCGCATATGTTTAAGACTTACTGGAAATTCGTTTATCTCGCTTTAGGGCTGATATTGTTTATTTTGCATCCGCTTAGGGTTCAGGCTGCTGAGCCAGCTTGCGAATCTCAGGGAGGCTATTATGTTGCGCATTCCGATGTCCAAATGGCCAATGATGCGCCAGCCGGAAGTTCCAGCTCTGCGGTGGTGGGCAATGGGTCTCAATATTCATTCGCCTGCCCGTTTGTGACTTCAGGTGTGTACAGGATCTCTTTCAAAGTTACGGTAGACGCCACCCCCGTAAACGGATTTACGGATGTTTATCCTACCGATGCCCCTGGAATTGGCGTTCGCTTTCATTTCCAGGATGACTCTAATCTTTGTGACATAAAATATGGCGATACTATCGAAAACGCCTCAAGAGTATTCAGCTGTACGTTGTCGAGTAGCACCAATCCACTGACGTTTATTAGTTCAGCCATTGAACTGGTTAAAACAAATAGAATCCTTACTGGCGGACAAGTCAGGCAACTCCCGGTCGTGAAGACCAGCTACCACATGGAGGGTAACGCAGAAGAGTACACCCTGAACCCAATATGGAGCGGTTCAAGCATGATCTACATTGATATGAGCCCATGCGGACTGACGACGCACTCCTCCTCCGTCAATTTAGCCGATGTCGCAGGATCCTCCTTTACGGGGGAAGGCAGTACCGCTGGCGATAAATCCTTTAACGTGAGTCTGACTTGCACTTCGGGTAACAAAATTAGTCTCTCCCTGCAAGGCACAAAAAATAAAGATGTCAGTGACACCAGCGTGCTGGCACTGACCGATGACGGTGCTCCGGGGGTTGCCACCGGGATTGGCGTGCAGATCCTCACAGACGGTACCCCGCTGAAGCTGAACGACACAATCAATCTCGCCACTGCGGCAGGCGGGGATCAAGATTTCACCTTTGTCGCAAGGTATATCCAGACGAAACCGACGGTCGGTGAAGGTACGGCAAATAGCGTAGCCACGCTCAATATGACCTTCCAGTAATTCCCTCACCGGGATATCAATAAATAAAGCACCCCGATAAATGAAAATAATCGTACTAAGCAATGATCATTTTTTTGCGCAGAGCGTCTCCGCGTCATGCTCTAAAATAAGGTCAGATTCACCGTCTGAGAAATGTCTTGTTCTTGTTGATGTCATGAATATCAGCGATTATCGTGCGCTGGATGCATCACTCACGGCTGCAGAAAACACTACACTGGCCTTTGTATTTAATCATGTCAGTCATCTTCACTTTATTGATCCCATGCTGCTGAGTTTATTAAGCGAAAAAGTGAATATCACCGCGATCTCACGTAAAGCGCAGGTATTCGAATATCAGGCATTATTTAATAACAAGCGTTGCCTGATTAAACACTCACCTTCGCCTGAGAATATTTTTACCTCAGCAGAGAAGAACCTTATTCATTCTCTGGGAAACACCGCAACGTCGGGCGGTGAGATCGAACCCGAAACAAATCGTAAATGCTTCAGCGCCCGCAAGCGCACGGTAATGAAAAAAACGCATATTGCCACTCATACCGAGCTGCATGAGGTGGTGATGAAAAACCAGGCGCTCACCCGTGCGCTTACTGAACTGCTCAGCGAGTGTACATTCTGCGCCCCCATTTAATTCTTTCTGCACGACCTTTATACTGCGACTCTTTCCCGACACCGACGAACACAGATGATGAAACGCTGCAGTGTATTGCTGTTACTCCTATTGAGCTGGTTTGTCAGTGCAGACGAACCCGGCAGCCAGTATAAGCAACAGGCCGAGGCGGGCGATGCGCGGGCCCAGTACTATCTGGCCGACACTTACTTCAGCGCGGGCGATGATACTCAGGCGGAACAGTGGGCCGAGAAAGCGGCCAAAGGCGGAGACATCGATGCGATGGCACTGCTCTCGCAAATCCACTTTAAACATGCCGACTATGCCGAGGCGAAAACTCTGGCGCAGCAGGCGACCATTGCGGGCAGCAAACGCGGGGCGATCATGCTGGCGCGTCTGCTGGTGAATACCCAGGCCGGGAAAACCGATTATCCGCAGGCGATCAAACTGCTGCAAACCGCCACAGAGGATATCGACAGTGATTCCGCCGTCGATGCGCAGATGCTGCTGGGGCTGATTTACGCCAACGGCGTGGAGATGGCACAGGATGATGCCCAGGCGCAGATGTGGCTCAAGCGCAGCTCGGCCCTGTCGCGCACCGGTTATGCGGAATATTGGGCGGGTATGGTTTTCCAGCAGGGTGAAAAAGGGTTTATTGCTCCGAACAAACAGAAGGCGCTGTACTGGTTTAACCTGAGCTGTACCGAAGGGTTTGATACCGGATGCGAAGAGTTTGATGCGTTGAGCGGGGAGTAAAAAGCCTGATGGCGCTGCGCTTATCAGGCCTACAAAACTCACAGTAGGCCGGGTAAGGCGAAGCCGCCACCCGGCTTTTTTTTGGCCTTACTGATCGGCGGTCTTATCAAAACGACCCAACACGTCGCGTTCGTACGCCAGCGCTTTTTTGCGGTCGAACTGATGTTCCCACTTGGCGATCACCAGCACCGCCAGCGCATTCCCCACCACGTTCAGCGCGGTACGCGCCATGTCGAGAATACGGTCCACACCGGCGATAAACGCCAGCCCTTCCAGAGGAATACCGACGCTACCGAGCGTCGCCAGCAGCACCACGAAGGAGACGCCCGGAACGCCCGCGATCCCTTTCGAGGTCACCATCAGGGTCAGCACCAGCACGATTTCCTGCCACAGAGACAGGTCGATTCCGTACAGCTGCGCAATGAAAATCGCCGCGATACTCTGGTACAGCGTTGAACCATCAAGGTTAAAGGAATACCCCGTCGGCACCACGAAGCTGGTGATCGACGCCGGTGCGCCGTAGGCTTCCATCTTCTCAATAATACGCGGCAGCACGCTCTCGGAGCTGGCCGTGGAGTAGGCCAGAATCAGCTCGTCTTTCAGGATACGAATCAGGATCCAGATGCTCAGCCCGCAGATGCGCGCCACCAGGCCCAGCACCACCAGCGCAAAGAACAGAATCGCGAAGTGAACCAGGATCACCAGCTTCGCCAGCGGCCACAGGGAAGCAAAGCCGAAGTTCGCCACCGTCACGGCAATCAGCGCAAACACACCGACCGGCGCGTAGCGCATCACCATGTGCGTCACTTTGAACATGGTTTCGGAGATAGAACGGAACACCGTCACCAGCGGTTCACGGTGCGTCGCCGGCAGAGAGGAAAGACCCAGACCAAACAGCACCGAGAAGAAGATGATCGGCAGCATTTCGCCCTTCGCCATCGACGCCACGATATTGGTCGGCACCAGCGACAGGATAGTTCCCATCAGGCCATGCGCGTGGCTTTGCACGTCTGCGGTTGTGCTTTGG
Organism: Lelliottia sp. EB106-05-01-XG201; assembly: GCF_058791735.1. Classification (NCBI taxonomy): domain Bacteria; kingdom Pseudomonadati; phylum Pseudomonadota; class Gammaproteobacteria; order Enterobacterales; family Enterobacteriaceae; genus Lelliottia; species Lelliottia sp. EB106-05-01-XG201. The sequence continues at coordinate 401,287 of NZ_JBYTDV010000001.1, read as the reverse complement.
TATTTCGAAATATCCACCGTTGCCAGCTGCGACATATCAATCCCGGCACCCGGCTGGAACACGTTCGCCAGCGTAATACCCAGAATGATAGCAACCGTAGTGATCACTTCGAAATAGATGATGGTTTTCGCGCCGATACGCCCTAACTGCTTGGCATCGCCCACGCCCGCAATACCCACAATCAGCGTGGAGATCACAATCGGGACAACAATCATTTTGATCAGGTGGATAAAGATATCGCCCGCCGGGGACAACATGTTCGCCACCAGCCATTCGCGGTCGTCACTGTGATAATGCAGATAACTACCCAGCAAGATGCCCAGCACCATCGCCAGCAAGATTTGCCAGGCGAGGCTGATTTTCAAATTTTTCATAAAAAAAGACTTCCTCAATGAAGCGCCCTTCCCCTCATGACTGGCAGGAATGGCACATACTGAAAGGGTATGAATTGTGTTGCGTTGGTTTATAGGGTTTTTAACGCGCCGTATCAGTATCATTTGCATGGCCTGCTGCGCAACCCTTAAAGAACGAGGCTTTCCACTGCCAAAAGGTCTTATGACGCTAATTTGTAATAATTCTTATAAATAACCTTTTGTTATAAAAACGCTTTTTTCCAGCCAATTGTGAATAATCCAGATTGTAAATTATTTCCCTTCAAAGTTTCATTTGCTGCTTTTTTCACCTGTTCATTTATTGCGTGATCTGTCGCCCAAATAACAAACAAAGCGACCAAAACCCCTACAATTAACGTTTTTGCGACATATTATTAACATCCTAAAAGGAGAACAAAAGCCATGAGCCAAATACACAAACATGACATTCCCGCAAACATTGCGGACCGTTGCCTGATCAATCCGGAGCAGTACCAGCAAAAGTATCAACAATCCATCTCCGAGCCTGACGCCTTCTGGGGTGAGCAGGGTAAAATTCTTGACTGGATCACGCCGTATCAGAAGGTGAAAAACACCTCTTTTGCGCCAGGCAATATCTCCATTAAATGGTATGAAGACGGCACCCTGAACCTGGCCGCAAACTGCCTGGACCGCCATCTTGCCGAGCGCGGCGACCAGACCGCGATTATCTGGGAAGGCGACGACGCCTCGCAGAGCAAACACATTACCTATAAAGAGCTGCACCGCGACGTTTGCCGCTTTGCCAACGTATTGTTAGCTCAAGGCATCAAAAAAGGCGATGTGGTGGCGATTTATATGCCAATGGTGCCGGAAGCGGCGGTGGCGATGCTCGCCTGCGCGCGCATCGGCGCCGTGCATTCGGTGATTTTCGGCGGTTTCTCGCCGGAAGCGGTCGCCGGGCGCATTATCGACTCCAGTTCAAAACTGGTGATCACCGCTGACGAAGGCGTGCGTGCCGGTCGCGGCATCCCGCTGAAGAAAAACGTCGATGAAGCGCTGAAAAACCCGAACGTCAAAACCATCACCAACGTCATCGTTCTCAAACGCACCGGCGGCAACGTCGAGTGGAAAGAGGGTCGCGACCTGTGGTGGAGCGATCTGATTGAGAAAGCCAGCGACCAGCATCAGCCCGAAGCGATGAACGCCGAAGATCCGCTGTTTATCCTTTATACCTCCGGCTCCACCGGCAAGCCTAAGGGCGTGCTGCACACCACTGGCGGGTATCTGGTTTACGCGGCCTCAACCTTTAAATACGTCTTCGACTATCACCAGGGCGATATTTACTGGTGTACCGCCGACGTCGGCTGGGTCACCGGCCACAGCTATCTGCTGTACGGCCCGCTGGCCTGCGGCGCGACCACGCTGATGTTTGAAGGCGTGCCGAACTGGCCGACGCCTGCCCGCATGTGTCAGGTGGTCGATAAGCATAAGGTCAATATTCTCTATACCGCACCGACCGCGATCCGCGCTCTGATGGCCGAAGGCGACAAAGCCATCGAAGGCACCGACCGCTCCTCCCTGCGCATTCTCGGCTCGGTTGGCGAGCCGATTAACCCGGAAGCCTGGGAGTGGTACTGGAAGAAGATCGGCAACGAAAAATGCCCGGTGATGGACACCTGGTGGCAGACCGAAACCGGCGGCTTCATGATTACCCCGCTGCCGGGTGCGACGCAGCTGAAAGCCGGTTCCGCGACCCGTCCGTTCTTCGGCGTGCAGCCTGCGCTGGTGGATAACGAAGGTAACCCGCTCGACGGCGCGACCGAGGGCAACCTGGTGATCACCGACTCCTGGCCAGGCCAGGCGCGAACCCTGTTTGGCGATCACGACAGATTCGAGCAGACCTACTTCTCGACCTTCAAAAACATGTACTTCAGCGGCGACGGCGCGCGTCGTGATGAAGACGGTTACTACTGGATCACCGGTCGTGTGGACGATGTGCTGAACGTCTCCGGCCACCGTCTGGGGACGGCGGAGATTGAATCGGCGCTGGTGTCCCATCCGAAAATCGCCGAAGCGGCGGTGGTGGGCATTCCGCACAACATCAAAGGCCAGGCGATTTACGCCTACGTCACCCTGAACCACGGCGAGGAGCCGACGCCAGAGCTGTACACCGAAGTGCGTAACTGGGTACGAAAAGAGATCGGCCCGCTCGCCACGCCGGACGTGCTGCACTGGACCGACTCGCTGCCAAAAACCCGCTCCGGCAAGATCATGCGCCGTATTCTGCGCAAAATCGCCGCGGGCGACACCAGTAACCTCGGCGATACCTCAACGCTCGCCGATCCTGGCGTGGTGGACAAACTGCTCGAAGAGAAGCAGGCCATCGCAATGCCTTCTTAACTCACTTTTTTCTCCCTCTCCCTGTGGGAGAGGGCCGGGGTGAGGGCATCAGACCGCACCTTTCCCCCCTCACCCTAACCCTCTCCCTCAAGGGAGAGGGAATAATAAAAGCCCCTCCTCTACACCAATACTCTGGAGAGTTCTGTGATGAATACTGATATTTATCAACGGATAGAACATAGTGCGCATTTCAGGGAGCTCGTCGAAAAACGGCAACGGTTTGCCTTCATCCTTTCCATCATCATGCTGATTATCTACGTCGGCTTTATTCTGCTGATCGCCTTTGCGCCGCACTGGCTGGGCACCCCGCTACACGCCGGAACCAGCGTCACGCGCGGCATCCCTATCGGCATCGGGGTAATTGTCATCTCCTTCGTGCTGACCGGCGTCTACGTCTGGCGCGCCAACGGTGAATTTGATCGTCTTAATAAAGCGGTACTGCGTGAGGTAAAAGCATCATGAAGCGAGTTCTGACGGCGCTAGCCGCCACACTGCCTTTTGCGGCCAATGCGGCCGATGCCCTTACCGGCGAGGTACAACGCCAGCCAACCAACTGGCAGGCGATTATTATGTTCCTGATTTTCGTGCTGCTGACTCTGTACATCACCTACTGGGCGTCGAAACGCGTGCGCTCGCGTAATGATTACTACACCGCGGGCGGCAACATTACCGGCTTCCAGAACGGGCTGGCGATTGCGGGCGATTTTATGTCTGCCGCGTCGTTCCTCGGGATCTCCGCGCTGGTTTATACCTCCGGCTACGACGGCCTGATTTACTCCCTCGGCTTCCTCGTCGGCTGGCCTATCATTCTGTTCCTGATCGCCGAACGCCTGCGTAACCTCGGGCGCTATACCTTTGCTGACGTGGCGTCGTATCGCCTCAAGCAAGGCCCGATCCGCACCCTCTCCGCCTGCGGTTCGCTGGTGGTGGTGGCGCTGTATCTGATTGCGCAGATGGTGGGCGCGGGTAAACTCATCGAGCTGCTGTTCGGCCTGAACTACCACGTCGCCGTGGTGCTGGTCGGGGTGCTGATGGTGATGTACGTTCTGTTCGGCGGCATGCTCGCCACGACCTGGGTACAGATCATCAAAGCCGTACTCCTGCTGTTCGGCGCAAGTTTCATGGCCTTTATGGTGATGAAACACGTCGGGTTTAGCTTCAACAACCTGTTCACCGAAGCGATGGCGGTTCACCCGAAAGGCGAAGCGATCATGAGCCCTGGCGGGCTGGTGAAAGACCCGATATCCGCCCTGTCTCTCGGTCTCGGTCTGATGTTTGGTACCGCCGGTTTGCCGCACATCCTGATGCGCTTCTTCACCGTATCAGACGCCCGCGAAGCACGTAAAAGCGTCTTCTACGCCACTGGTTTTATGGGCTACTTCTACATCCTGACCTTTATCATCGGCTTCGGCGCGATCATGCTGGTCGGCGCGAACCCGGCGTTTAAAGATGCAGCGGGACAGTTGATTGGCGGGAATAACATGGCGGCGGTGCATCTGGCTGATGCCGTGGGCGGCAATCTGTTCCTCGGCTTTATCTCTGCGGTAGCCTTCGCCACGATTCTGGCGGTGGTAGCGGGTCTGACCCTGGCGGGTGCGTCGGCGGTTTCGCATGACCTGTACGCCAACGTCTGGCGTAAAGGGGCAACCGAGCGTCAGGAGCTGAAAGTCTCCAAAATCACCGTGCTGATTCTGGGCGTAGTGGCGATCCTGCTGGGGATTCTGTTCGAGAAACAGAACATCGCCTTCATGGTCGGCCTGGCGTTCTCGATTGCGGCCAGCTGTAACTTCCCGATCATTCTCCTCTCCATGTACTGGTCAAAACTGACCACCCGTGGCGCGATGATTGGCGGCTGGCTGGGCCTGCTGACGGCGGTGGTTCTGATGATCCTCGGCCCGACGATTTGGGTGCAGATCCTCGGCCACGAAAAAGCCATCTTCCCGTACGAATACCCGGCGCTGTTCTCGATTGCCGTGGCGTTCATTGGCATCTGGTTCTTCTCGGCCACCGATAACTCGGCGGAAGGTAACCTGGAACGCGACAAATTCCGCGCCCAGTTTATCCGTTCACAAACCGGTCTTGGGATCGATCAGGGCCGCGCGCATTAATCGTTAATTCTCCCCGGCCGCTCTGGCCGGGGATTCTTTTTCAGAACATCACCCACGCCACCAGCGGCGCAACCAGCACCATGGTCACGCCGGAGAGCATCATCACCAGGCTCGCGACCACACCTTCCTGCTGACCGATTTCATACGACCGTGCGGTCCCCGCACCGTGCGACGCCGCGCCAAATCCAGCCCCTTTCGCCATCCCTTCGCGAATCGACAGCCGCAAAAACAGCATATCGCCCACCGCCATGCCGAACACACCGGTCACCACGACAAACAGCGCCACCAAATCCGGCTGACCGCCGAGGGGTTTCGCCGCCGCCAGCGCAAAGGGCGTGGTGACGGAGCGCACCGCCAGACTGCGCTGGATCTCATCGGACAAAGTGAACAGACGCGCCAGCCAGACGGAGCTGGTCACCGCCACCACCGTGGCCGTCACCACGCCCGCCGTGAGCGACATCCAGTGGCGACGAATCACTGCCAGGTTGTCGTAAACCGGCACGGCAAACGCGATGGTCGCCGGGCCGAGCAGCCACAGCAGCCAGTGGGATTCGCCAATGTAGTTTTGCCAGGAGATGTGGCCGAAGACCAGCATCAGCACCAGTAAAATCGGGGTGAAGACCAGCGGCATCAGCGGCAGGGCGTGAAAGCGGCGGTAGAGGCGTTTATTGGCGAAGTAGATCACCAGCGTGACCACCAGGCACAAAACGCTGACCTGAAAGTTAGTCATGTTTCTGCCTGCTGATTTCAAAGCGATAGACTTTATCGACGACCCACGCCGTCGCACCCAGCACCATCAGCGTGCTCAGGGCAATCACCGCGAAAATCCGCCAGCCGTCGACCATCAGCAGCTGCGCGTAGTTCACCACCGCCACCACCGCCGGAACGAAGAACAGCAGCATCTCCGCCAGCAGCCAGCGGGAACCGGCGCGGATCCAGCTCAACGGGATGACACGGCACAGAATCAGCGCGAGCATCAGCACCATACCCACCAGATTGGCGGGCAGCGGCAGGTGCAGCCAGGCGACAAGATATTCAGCGAAAACAAACAGTGCGGCATAGAGCAGTACCTGAACCGGTACCTGGAGCCGTTGCACAACAGCAGGCGTAACACGACTTAACGCCACGGCCATGGGGGAATTCCTCAGAAATGAGATGAAGCGCCAGTATAGTGACCACACGAAGTGGACTGAAATGAATTAAAATCATCAAAGGTATAGTTTCGAGGAATAATCATGGACATAAGAACGCTGCGCTATTTTGTCGAAGTGGTTCGCCAGCAGAGTTTTACCCGCGCAGCGGAGAAGTTATTCGTCACCCAGCCCACCATCAGCAAGATGCTGAAAAATCTCGAAGATGAACTGAACTGTACCCTGCTGATCCGCGACGGGCGCAAGCTGTTGCTGACCGACACCGGGCGCGTGGTGTTCGAGCGCGGCCTGGCGATTCTGGCCGAATTCCGCCAGCTGGAGGCGGAGCTTGGCGATATTAACCATCTGAATAAAGGCCTGCTGCGCTTAGGCATTCCGCCGATGGTCGGGATGATGATGGCCGGGCCAATCAGCCTCTATCGCCAGCGCTATCCTGGCGTGGAGCTAAAGATTTCCGAGTTCGGCGGGCTGACCGTGCAGCAGGCGGTGATGAACGGCGAGCTGGATCTGGCGATGACCGCCCTGCCCGTCGAAGAGGACAGCGGCCTGGCGACGCTGCCGCTATTCAGCCATCCGCTGTGCGTGCTGGTCCCGCGCTCCGGCGACTGGATGCACATTGACACCGTAAAACCGGAGTTGCTGGCGGAACATCCGCTGCTGATTTACAACGAAGATTTCGCCCTCAGCCGCCAGCTGATGCAGCTTTTCCACCAGCACGACGTCAAACCGCGCATCGCCGTGCGCAGCGGCCAGTGGGATTTTCTCGCCGCCATGGTGCAGGCGGGCGTCGGGATTGCGATTTTGCCGCAGCCGATTTGCGAGCGGCTGGATAAAAACACCCTGCGCTGGATCCCGCTCGAGAGCGATCTGCACTGGCAGTTAGGGATGATTTGGCGCGACGGGGTCTATTTGTCGCACAGCGCGCAGGCGTGGTTGACGTGTTGTGAGGGGTTTTGGGTCGGGCAGGAATAGTGCCGGGTGGCGGCTGCGCCTTACCCGGCCTACGGTTGTGTAGGCCCGGTAAGCGAAGCGCCACCGGGCAAAAACGACTACTGCTCTATCAACAAAGCTTCCAGCAAATCCAGATCGTGCAGCAGCTTCTGCAGCGTCTCATTGCTGATTTGGCGCGTCGCGCGCAGGTGGTACAGCTCGGCGCGCTCTGAACGCAGTGCCGCCAGACGGAAGCGGCGCTCCAGATCCTCTTCCTGCATCGAACTCTCTACGTCGTTACGCCCATCGGCGCGGCGGCGCAGGTTACCAATGACCCGCGAACTCACCTCTTTCAGCAGCTGATTATCGATGTTCTCTTCAGCATCCGACGCCAGGCGCTCTTCCATCTTCTCGATGGCAACAATCGCCACTTCAGCCGTTGCGGCGCGCGCGATACGCTCCTCTTTATGCTGCTGCGAATGATCGGCCACTTCCAGATGTTGCAGCAGGATCGGCAGCATCACCACGCCGATAAACAGCGAGAACAGGATCACGCCAGCGGCGAGGAACACCAGCTCGTAGCGCGCCGGGAAGACGTTGCCGTCCGGGAGCAGCAGCGGAATCGAGAGCACACCGGCAAGGGTAATCGCCCCGCGCACACCCGCAAACGAGGCGATCAACAGCTCGCGCGTGGACCAGGAGCCAAACTCCATCGGCTTCTTGTGCAGAAAACGCAGGCTGAATTTTTTCATCGTCCACAGCCAGCCGAAACGCACCAGCATCAGCGCCAGGTAAATCAGCACGATATCGGTAAACAGCATCCAGGTTTCGACGTTCGGGTCAGCCTCGGCCGCCACCAGGGAAGACTCCAGAATGCCCGGCAGCTGCAGGCCCAACAGCAGGAACACCATGCCGTTAAAGACAAACTCCAGCATCGCCCAGGTGCTGTTGGCGCGCAGACGCATCGCCAGCGGCGCGCGGCGCATCACGCCCGCACGGGTGATGGTCATCCCCGCCGCAACGGCTGCCAGGATGCCCGATACGCCGATGTGTTCGGCAATCAGGTAAGAGGCAAACGGCAGCAGGAACAGCAGGACGATCTGCGTGGCGGGTTCGTCCCCGCCCCAGCGGCTGAGGAACCCGAGGGAGCGGCCATAGAGCCAGCTCACCACAAACCCGGCCAGGATACCGCCGATGGCCACTTTGAAGAATTCAACGGTCGCACCGCCGATGGTAAAAATCATCGTCCCCATCGCCACGGCGACGGCAAATTTCAGGGCTACCAGGCCGGAGGCGTCGTTCATCAGCGCCTCGCCCTGCAGGATGCCCATGATTTTCTTCGGTATGCGGCCTTCACCGACGATACCGGAAAGGGCCACCGCATCCGTTGGCGACAGCACGGCGGCCAGCGCAAAGGCGGGTATCAGCGGAATGCCCGGCACCACCCAGTAGATCAGGAACCCTATCCCGACCACCGTGACGACGACCAGCGCCAGCGCCAGGCCAAATATCTCTCGCCCGTGTTCAAGAAACTCACGCGTCGGCGTTTTCCAGCCGTCGGCAAACAGCAGCGGCGGAATGAACAGCACGAGGAACAGCTCGGGATCGAACTCGACGTGCAGGCCAAACGTCGGCCACGCCAGCAGCGCGCCTATGGCAATTTGCATCAGCGGGAGGGGTAACTGGAAGGGCAGTACGCGGGTGACTACCCCGGAAAGTGAGACCACAAGGGTCATGATGAGTATTGTGAAGAAGATTTCCATGCGTTCCCTGTTTGCGTGTTTCTTATTGTCTAAAACATGAAGCGTCGTGCCTCTATTTTACATTTCCCAGAGTAACGCAAAAGACAACGAAGTGGGGTCCGAAAATAAAAACGGGCGGCCTGAGCCACCCGTTTTCGCAGGAAAAGACAACTTAGATTGCCCAGCCACCCGCATAGAACGCCACCAGCGCCACCGCAATCACTACGGTGCCGATGTTCAGCTTGCGCCACTCACCGGAGACCAGACGACCAATCACCAGCGAGGCGAAGCCGATCATGATGCCGGTCACGATGTTACAGGTCAGGACGATAAACACGGCGGTAATCAGGCCGGACATCGCATCGACGAAATCCGCAAAATCAATTTTCGCCACGTTGCTCAGCATCAGCAGGCCGACGTACATCAGCGCAGGTGCAGTCGCGTAAGCCGGAACCAGATACGAGAGCGGAGAGAGGAACAGGATCAGCAGGAACAGCACGCCGACGGTGATCGCCGTCAGACCGGTTTTGCCGCCTGCCGCCGTACCCGCTGCGGACTCGATGTACACCGCAGCCGGAGCCGCACCGACCAGGCCGGAGAAGACGCTGCTCAGGGAGTCGGTGGTCAGCGCTTTGCCGCCGTCGATAATCTGCCCGTCTTTGTCCAGCAGGTTCGCCTGGCCCGCGACCGCGCGGATAGTGCCGGTGGCATCAAACACCGCGGTCATCACCAGCGCCAGAACGCTTGGCAGAACAATCGGGTTCAGCGCGCCAACGATGTCCAGGCTACCAATCAGGGAGTTGCCCTGGTCGTCGCTCAGGGACGGCATGGCGAAGATGCCGGAGAAGTGAACGGTCGGATCGAAAATCAAACCCACCACCGAAACGCCGATGATGGTCAGCAGAATGCCGCCCGGCACTTTCAGTTTTTCCAGGCCGATAATCACCGCCAGACCAATCAGGGACATGATCACCGGGAAGCTGGCGAAGTGGCCCAGCGCAACCGGCAGACCGTCCAGTGGGTTCTTGATCACCAGACCCACGCCGTTCGCCGCAATCAGCAGCAGGAACAGGCCGATACCGATGCCGGTGCCGTGCGCCACGCCCTGCGGCAAGTTGCGCAAGATCCAGCTACGAATGCCGGTAGCAGAGATGATGGTGAACAGCACACCCATCAGGAACACCGCACCCAGCGCAACCGGCACGCTGATGTGCTGGCCCAGCACCAGGCTGAACGCGGTAAACGCAGTCAGTGAGATCGCACAGCCAATCGCCAGCGGCAGGTTCGCCCACAGGCCCATGACGATGGAGCCGACGCCCGCCACCAGACAGGTGGCAACGAAGACTGCCGCAGGCGGGAAGCCCGCTTTGCCCAACATGCCCGGCACCACGATGACGGAGTAAACCATCGCCAGAAACGTTGTCAGACCTGCAACCACTTCCTGGCGCACGGTGCTGCCGCGAGCAGAAATTTTAAATAAGGCGTCGAGTGAACCGCCGGTACGCGCTGAAGGCGTAGACATAGCAAACATCCCCTGAGAAATTTTTATCATTCGTCTGTAAGCGTGGTGGACAACTCCACTGCCAGCGAAACGTCAAATCCTTGTGCTGCGTTTGCGACGAAAAGGGGCCGTCACAAAAAAAGCAAACGTTTAGCTCCGCGCTTACAAAACGGGTGTTGAATTGAAGGCAAACGATTATCTAGCGTAATACACGCCCTTTTCAACTGAACTTTATCGTTTATCGCTAAAATTCCCTTATGACGCTGAAGAAATAACCAGAGGATGCGCAAACGTTATCGTGAATGCGCAATTTGATAACAATCTGTCACTCGCCGGGGATATCGAACGGACCACCCTGTTGAATCGCGCGCTGCCAGGCCGGGCGCATTTCGACCCGTTTTTTCCAAGCCTGAGTGTGGGGAAGGTTGTCGATCCCGCCGCGCGCCAGCAGGGCGAAGATCGGATAGGTCATCTGCATGTCGGCCATGCTGAGCTGTTCACCGGCGAACCAGGTGTTTTCGCTGAGATGGGATTCGATATAGCGCGCGTGGGTTTCCAGCTGCGGATTGAGCCAGGCTTTTTGCACGCCGCCGCCCAGCACTTTGCCGAGCGAGCGCATGCCAAAGGGAATCGGCGGCTTGCCGAGACTGGCAAACACCAGCTTCATCAGCAGGAGCGGCATCAGGGATCCTTCGGCGTAGTGCAGCCAGAAGCGGTACTGGATTTTGTTGGCCGCGCTCTCAGGTTTGAGCTGCGACGGGGTGTCGTAGGTTTCCTGCAGGTATTCCAGGATCGCGCCGGACTCGGCGAGGATCAGCCCGTTGTCCTCGACCACCGGCGATTTGCCCAGCGGATGCACTTTTTTCAGCGACGGCGGGGCCATCATCGTTTTTTCGCGCTGGTAGCGAACGATCTGGTACGGCACGGACAACTCTTCAAGGGCCCAAAGGACGCGCTGGGAGCGGGACTGGTTCAGGTGGTGGAGGGTCAGCATGATGTTCTCCTGTGATTCATACAAACTAACTATAGAAAATTGCACAACATGGCGAAAAACTTTTGCCGAGATTCTGCCCACCGCGACTGGCGAACAGCGGGGTTTTGCATACAATTAAAGTGTCAACACAAACCGGAACCTCCCCAACGTGCTCGACATGAGGGGTGTTGATGTCGGGGGAAACCCTCCCGTGAACCAGCGGGATAGAGAGAAAGACAAAGACCGGGAATAAACTAAAGCGCCTTCGTTTGGCGCTTTAGTTTTTTTTGGGGTTGGTGCGGTGGTTTTGCCGGGTGGCGGCTGCGCCTTACCCGGCCTACACGTTCCGTGCGGATTTTGTGGTTTTGTAGGCCGGATAAGCGCAGCGCATCCGGCAACCAGACCGCACAGCACCTAATCCTCCTCCAACAACCGCGCCCCCGTCCCCTGCGCCCCGAGCGTATCCCCCGGATTTCGTAGCGGACAATCGCTGCGCGACAAACATCCGCAGCCGATGCACCCGTCCAGCTCATCGCGCAACGCCACCAGCGTATGAATTCGCCGATCCAGCTCCACGCGCCACTGCGACGAAAGTTCCTTCCACTCCTTCGCGCTCAGCGTATGCCCTTCCGGCAACACGCCAAACGCATCGCCGATGGTCGCCAGCGGAATCCCAATCCGTTGCGCAATCTTGATAATCGCCACGTAACGCAGCACATCACGGGTGTAGCGACGTTGATTCCCGCCGTTGCGGATGCTTTTAATTAAGCCTTTGCTTTCATAGAAATGCAGCGCCGAGACCGCCACCCCGCTACGCTTCGCGACTTCCCCCGGCGTCAGCAGCGCCTTAATTCTGGGTAATCTCTTTTCCATAAAACCTCTTTACCTCAAGTTAACTTGAGGAATTATACTCCCCCGCAGAGAAAACGACGAATCAACAGAGAAAGTTGTATCTAAAGAGGGGCAACCTTATGTCGCATCAGCAAATTATTCAGACATTGATTGAATGGATTGATGAGCATATCGACCAACCGTTAAATATTGACGCTGTCGCTAAAAAGTCGGGCTATTCGAAGTGGTATCTGCAGCGGATGTTCCGCACCGTGATGCATCAGACGCTCGGGGATTACATCCGTCAGCGTCGGTTATTGCTGGCCGCACAGGCTCTGCGCACCACCAAGCGTCCGATTTTTGATATCGCCATGGATTTGGGGTATGTCTCGCAGCAGACCTTTTCTCGGGTATTTCGTCGTGAGTTCGACCGCACCCCGAGCGATTACCGCCACCAGCTGAATTAACTCGTGCGCGGGATCAGCACGCCGACAGGCTGTTGCTGCCAGGTCATAAATTCCTGCGGCGGCATTGCCTTCGCAAAGTGCCAGCCCTGACAATATTGCACGCCGCGTTTCAGCAGCCAGGTCACCTGCTCCGCCGTCTCCACCCCTTCCGCAATGGTTTTCAACCGCAGGCTCTGGGCCATCTCAATGATGTGCTCGGCAATCAGGTGGCTGGTGCTGTTGGTGGTCAGGGTATCGATAAACGACTTATCGATTTTCAGGATATCGACGTTGAGCGAATAGAGGTTATGCAGGTTCGAATAACCGGTGCCGAAATCATCGATCGCCACCTCATAACCCGCCTGGCGGAACGCCTGGATCACTGGCGTAGTTTTCGGCACATCGATGAACCCGCGCTCCGTCACTTCAATTTTAATCTGCTGCGCCCGCACCGCGTACTGCTGCGCTTTATCCGAGATAAGGGCAATCAGACGCGACGAGTGGAAATCCGACGCCGACAGGTTAATCGAAATATACAAGTGCGGATTGTTGCCCAAAAATTCCCCGAGATCGTTAAACACTTCCTCGACGACATAATCGGTAATACGCTCGATCATTCCCTCTTTTTCCGCCAGCGGAATAAACTCCGCCGGGCTCATCACCGGGCCGTTAAACCCCGGCCAGCGCAGCAGCGCTTCGGCACCCACGCAGCGATTATTTTTAATATCAATGATCGGCTGATAGTGAACGCAGAGCTGGCGCTTATTGAGCGCGCGGTGCAATAAGCGCCCTGGCGAATTAAATTCGCGGTGCGTGCGCGACCAGACCAGCAAAATAATAATGCTGCAAATCATTCCCAGCGGCAGGGTCAATGTGGCCTGGTGATAAAGAATTTCATAAAAGCGGGTGTTCGAGGTGGAAACAATGGCGGCAATAGGTCGTTTCGTCGAATTGACGATGGTGTAAAAACGGTCATTTTTCTGGAATGGCTCGTTCACATTTCCGACAAGCGTATGTAATAACGAAATATCGGCCTGTGGACTGGCGGAAAAGAAGGCATTGGTGACCGTATCAAATACGCCCCAGGCCAGAGAATGATCCGTCGACATCACTTCGCTGTAGGAGAGCGGATTGACCACCACGACATAATTCCCGCGCTGCATATATGTCATTTTAAAACCGGCATAAAATGGCGTATCGCGGAAATAATAGATAGAGACGTCGGGTTTACGTTTGTAATTTGCAGTAGGTATCAGATAAGGCTTATCAGGCATCATCACCGTGGAGCAAAGAAACTGCTGACCTTCGGCATAAATTAAATCGGACACATACAGACGGCCACGCACCACGTTCAACATATATTGCCGATGGGCAGGTGAACAAACTTCGCCCTGATATTTTTCGGCAGCGTCGCGAGCTAAATCAACTTGCCCAATAACCAGTTCAGTTTTATCTAAAGCAAGTTGTGCAAAAGAACGTAGCTGACTACTTGTTTCGGTGACGGCTCTGAGCTGTGCAAACCATAGCGCAAGCATCACCGGTAGTGAAACTACCATGATGATCCCGACGACCCTCAGCACCTTGCGCCGTGCGCTACGATTCATTTCCGCCCTATATCCCTGCATGATGTGTGCCTGTAGTAATGAAGGCCGGATGCTTTGATAAACAGGTGATTACGTTGCATGAATCATGCGAAGTTAGCAACTGACTTTTATCATCAGAAACCCAATATTTGGTTATGACGATAATATTTGCCCGTAAGCCAAACTTAAAGAATGGGTTCGATTTTTATTAAGGATAATAAATATCAAAACGTAATGATGAGTTTTAAGATAACACAGCAAGGGCGCATTGATTTATAAATAATCAATTGCGATCACCGTTTTCCCTCTTCCACTTCGTTTGGCGTCATATAACGCTTTGTCGGCGCGCGTCAGGAGTGAAGAGGTATCGCGATGCCCGCAGCCCACTTCCACCACCCCGGCACTAAAGGAGAGTATCAGCGATTTGTCTCCAACCAGCATCGGCCTTTCCAGCAGGATGGCGCGTAAATTTGATGAGAGCGCCATCGCCGCATCACAATCTGTCTCTGATAATAGAAGTAAAAACTCCTCGCCGCCAACCCGGCCCAGCGCCGCATGCGTCGGACTCAGTTCACGCAGACGATCGCAAAAATGCACCAGAGCGGCATCTCCCACCTGATGGCCCCACTCATCGTTAATCTGCTTGAAATAATCCAGGTCAAACATTAACACGCAAAAATAGCTTTGATTGCGTTCCATCACGGCCTGAAGCTGCTGCAAAATAGCCGACCGATTAAAGCATCCGGTCAGATCGTCGGTGGTGGCTTTCAGCGCCAGTTGCTCCTCCGCCTTTTTACGCTCGGTAATATCCAGCCCTATATTCAAAATAGAGCCATCAGGCAGCAGAATATTTGACCACAGGATCGTAAGCTGCGTGCCATCTTTTCTGATGGGCCGCCACTCGTACATGTCCTTGAGGGGCGAGACATTCACGGAATCACGCACCCGCCGTCGGACTTCCGGATCGGGATAAAACAGCGCCAGCGGATCGGGGTGTAAATTAATTTCAGCCATACTCCAGCCAAATACTTTTTCGCACTCGACGTTCCACAGCACACAGCGATTACGCCTGTCGAAGGAGTTCATTAATACCGGGGCACGTTCAAATAACGTTTTATATTGCGTCACCACCAGCTGCATCTCTTTCGCCGTTCTTTCGCGGGAGATCATTTCGGCGAAATAATCTTTTAATTTTTCAACCAGCACCACCACCACATTTTTCAGCGTCGGTAAGGCACATAATCGTTGCGAAAATCCCAGGAAGAAATAGCCGTTGCAGCTTCCGTCACGGGAAGAGAGTTTGCACAGCACGCCGCTTTGTAATTGCGAATAACCCGGATGCTGAGCGGTAAATATCGAGCGGCCAATATTCTCTTTCCAGTAAATCGCGCGCCACGAACGGTGATGACGCTGCATCAGAGTGCTGGCGAGAAAATCGGTGACTTCAAACGAGTGGCAAGTCACGTCCCCCGCACAGACCACGCGCGGCAGGCCCCGGTCGTCATCCACGCTGACCCACGCCAGCGCCGACCCCAGCGAGCGATTGATCGTCTCCAGCATCTCCGTCAGGGAGCATTGGGACGTTAACAGCGGCATCAGTTTTGCTAAAGCATGCAAAGCCTGCATGCTGTCGTTAACAATTTCGCGGCATGTCTCTTTCATCAGATTTATTCGCAGGTCATTGATTCATAGAAACCAGGCGCAACGAATAACTCAGGATTCGAATAATCTCATTGAGACAATTTATTCCAGGTATCGCATAACTATGTACAGAATTGCATGTGTGTGTGAATAATAAGTGACACCAGAGAATAAAAAGCAATGAATTCAGTAGCCTGAATTATTAATTGTGTATATTTAATTATCCGTTCAAGCATAAGCTATAGGTTTAATACTGTAAATATTGTACAGACCCTTCCAGCCTGTAGAGACTTTTCTATCTTAATGAATTCCTTATAAACACCCTCTGTAAATCACTATTAGCCTGCAAAGATATATTCTGCATACCCATTATTTTCCTTCGATTGGTTAGAAACCGCACATTTTTGCGGCAACAAGGCTGGCGAATAAAAGAACAAATGTGATATAGTTCACACATATTTTGTAACGCGAAACACTGTTTCATTGTTGTCCGTCAGCTATTCGAGGATCGGTTTTATGGCGACCATTACCACCAGCATGGTTTTACTGCGCTGGCCGTTGTTGAGTGCGGTTTTGATGTTTTTAGCCAGCACGTTGAACATTCAATTACGTAAAGCTGATTTCGCGGGGCTGGCTGTGATCAGCACCCTGCTGGGTCTCGGCGCGGCATGCTGGTTTGCGATGGGTTTGCTCGGCATTACGATGGTGGATGTGGCGACGATCTGGAGCAATATGAAAGTGGTGATGATTGAGGCGATGAGCCATACACCGCCTGACTGGCCGATGGTGATTACCTGATTTAATTGTGCGGTCTGGTGACTTCACCCCTCACCCTCACCCTAACCCTCTCCCCATAGGGGAGAGGGGATCGCACGGAGCTGTCTTTTCCCCCTCGCCCCTTTGGGGAGAGGGCCGGGGTGAGGGGTGAGGGCAACAGCCCACTCAAAATATCCCCTTCGCCCGCACCTTCTTCATCTTCTCCGTCGGGGCATCCACCTCGCTCAAATCCCGCTCCTCTGCCCCACTCGCTACGCGCTCAGGCTCTGGCGAACCAGCCGTTTTTCCGGCCAAACGTAACTGCTGTAACGCCAGCTTTTGCTGTTCCATCAGCGGTTTTAACGCGGCGATTTCCGCGTGAATCTTTTGCAACTGCGCCATCTGTTCATTGGATGAATCATCCACGGTCTGCGGCATCAATTCTCCGAGCAGCTCCGCGAGCGTCAATTCTTCGCGCCCCAACGATTCCGCCACATGGCGACACGCTGCCGGGTCCATCAGGTGCAGCTGCAGGCCCGCCAGATAGACGTTCCGATGGAAAGTACGGATCTCCATATTGGTATCGTCAATGCTGGCCGCTTTATCCATGGACTGATGCCAGGCTTGCAGCTGCTGCATCGCGCGCAGATCCGCGCGCGACTGGTCTGGC
This sequence comes from Lelliottia sp. EB106-05-01-XG201, assembly GCF_058791735.1. Lineage (NCBI taxonomy): Bacteria > Pseudomonadati > Pseudomonadota > Gammaproteobacteria > Enterobacterales > Enterobacteriaceae > Lelliottia > Lelliottia sp. EB106-05-01-XG201. The sequence goes on along the minus strand of NZ_JBYTDV010000001.1, from coordinate 384,202 downwards.
GTCAGGTGCAGGGACAGATTGACGCGGCGAATCTGTCCCTTACGCATCGTCACCCACCTCGGCCATTAAGGGTTCGTCCACCGCCTGGGCACCGGCGTCAGAGTGGTAGAGGCAGATCTCGCGCGACAGGGCGCTCTGCGGGTTTTCAATGCTCACCACGCGATCGCCGAGCGTGGCGTAGACTTCACGAATCGCCCCTTCGATCAGATGCGCGCCGCCGCCCACCAGGTAAACGCGGTTCGGGTTCTTGGCGAATTTTTTCGCTTCGTAAGCGACCTGATCGCCCAGCTCCTGAATTTTGATCTCAATCTTTTCGAGGATCTCGTCGATGCGCGATTCGTCGTTAATCACGCTTTTCACGAAATTCAGATCGTGACGGCGCTTGATCAGCTCGTTGGCCACCAGATAGCTGGAGTCGCTGTCGGCGGCGGCCAGCAGCTTGCGCGTCGCGTCCGTCACCATCGCCACGCCGATTTCGTTGTTGCCGTAGATGGCCGACACATCATCGAATTCGCCAATCACCACGCCCATGTCGAGGGTGGTTCCGCCGCAGTCGATCACCAGTGATTTGGTAAATTCATTCACGTTCGAGTTGAGCAGATGGGACAGCGCCGCAGGTAGGCTTTCCGGCATCACCTGCACGTCCACGATGCGGAACAACTCGCCTTTGTTCAGGGAGATGTCGCGCATCAGGTTCTGGCGCTTCGCTTCGATGCGCTCTTCATTACGCTGGCAGTCGTCCGGCTTGTAGAACTGGGTGATCGGCAGGGTCACAATCACCTCCACATCGCACGGCGTCATCCCGGTCTGCAGCAGGGCGTGATGCACCGCCAGCAGGTTCAAATCGTCGTACTGGTAGTCGATGTGGGTGGTGGAGAGCGCTTTATCCGAGGTGGCGTCGTAGGTGTATTTGGTGGTGCCGATGGTGTAGTTATGCACCGCCTGGCCGCGCAGCAGCGCCGCGCTTTTCCAGTCTTTGCGGAAGGAGTTCGGCGAGACCACGGTTTTGAGGGTGCCGTTTTCAATCCAGCTGATTTTTACATTGGTGGAGCCGTCGTCGATGGCGAATTTTTTACACGTCTGGGTCATGGATTTGTTCTCAATCGTTCTGAAAAATGGGGCCGGGTCAGAGCACGGCTTCGTCAGTTAAGAGGCGGCGGGCACCGAGATAGTGGTCCTGCCAGAAGTTGTCAGAAAGCTGGCTAATGCGAATATTCAGGCCGGTGCGCGGGGCTTCGATAAATTTGCCGTCCCCGAGATAGACGCCGACGTGATCCGCGCCGGGACGCTGGTTGATGTTAAAGAACACCAGATCGCCGCGGCGTAATTTGTCCTGCTTAATCTGGCGCAGGGTGCGATCCTGATACATGCCGTTGGCGGTGCGCGGCAGGTTGCGGCTCAGCACCGGCGTGAAGGCGTAGAACACCAGGCCGCTGCAATCAAAGCCCTGCTCCGGCGTCTGGCCGCCCCAGACGTAAGGTTTGCCGATCTGCTGTTGCAGCAGCTGAATCACTTTTTTCAGCGAGGCCTGCAGGCGCGGGCTCATCTTCTCGCCGGGCAGCGGCTCCCAGATCATATCTGTCGAGAGTTTGCCGGGCTGCCAGCGCTTGTGCATCGCCAGCTGTTCGCGGTTTTGCACGCGCTCAAGGCGCTTCGCCTCGCTCTGCTTGCGCTTTTGCTCCGGCGTCACCGGCACCACGGCGATGCGGGTACGCGCTTTTTTCAGCAGCGCTTCGCGGTTGCGCATGCGCGTTTTGGCGGCGCTCTCTTCGTCTGTGACCGACTCACGGCGCGGGGCGGCTTCGACATGTAGGGTTCCAGCCACCATCAGCGCGGCGACAAGCGCCACGCGGCGTAGGGTCTGGAGTGTAATGAGGGTCAACATCGTTATTTCTTTGAGATTTTATCGATAATCGGCTTGATCACTTTCTCGCCGTGCTGACCAAAGAACTGGTAAAGCGATTCGCTCGCCGAGTGGGTCAGCACCATGATTTCAATGCGGCGGTTCGAAGAGCTGAGCGGATTCTGGGGGTCGATCAGCATCTGGTCGGCCATCCCACTCACCTGCAAAATTTTGCCCGGCTCCAGGCCAGCTCTGGTCAGGACTTTGCGCGCCTGCATCGCACGCTCCCCGGACAGGTTCCAGTTGTTGTAGAGATCCTGGTCGCGGAAACGTGTGGCGTCCGTGTGGCCGGTAATAATGATTTTGTTGTCGATCTTATTGAGCGCCGGGGCGAACTCCGTCAGCAGACGGGTGAAGAACGGCGTCAGGATCGCGCTGCTGCGCTGGAACATCTCGCGCTTCTGATCGTCGGTGATCAGGATCCGCAGCCCCTGCGGAACGATCTCCATTTTCAGGTTCGACTGGGCATCGTAGGCCGAGGTGATCTTCATGATGATGCGCGCCAGATCTTCGATCTCTTTCTGAGAACGTTTATTCACGTCCTCCAGACTGTCGCCTTTCAGCCCCGCCTGGACGGTCATCGGCTTCTCTGACTTCGCGTTTTTCGTCTCGCGATCGCGTTTTTCCGTGACCGCAATTTTGCCGCCGCTGCCGTTCGGCTGAGTGATCGGCGTCAGGGAGTGGCCCTCAAAAATCGACTCGCCGTTAAGCTGAGAGACGATCTCTTTGCGCTCCTCCTCCGTCACCGACCCCATGATCCACAGCACCATAAACAGCGCCATCATCGCCAGGGTAAAGTCAGCGAAGGCCACCTTCCACGCTCCGCCATGAAAGGTGTCATGGCTTTTGCGCGAGGAGCGTTTGATGATGGTGGTATGTTCTTTTCCGCGAGTGCCGCGCATCAGGATTCACCCGTCATCTGGTTGACCCAGCCGTCGAGGGTGGCGAAGGTCGGCTTGGAATCGAGCGGCAGCATTTTGCGTCCGGCATCCACCGCCAGCAGCGTCGGTTTGCCCGCCACGTGATTCACCAGCACGGTACGCACGCATTCGATCACTGCGAGCTGCTTTTTGGTGTTCTGCTCCATGGCGTTCGCCACCGGGTCCATCAGGCAGTAGCAGAAGAAGACGCCGAGGAAGGTCCCGACCAGCGCCGCCGCCACTTTCACGCCGATCACCGCGATGGAGCCGTCGATGGACTGCATGGTGATGATAATCCCGAGAACCGCGGCGCAGATCCCGAAGCCCGGCATCGCCTCTGCGGTACGTTGCAGGGAGCGGGACGGCTGAAGAAGGTTCTCTTCCATCGCCACCAGCTCCTGCTCCAGAATCCCTTCCAGCTCGTGTTCGTTGATCTTGCCCATCGCCATCAGACGGAAGTTGTCCGAGATAAAGGTGATCAGCGCTTTGTTCTGCAGGATCAGCGGGTATTTCTGGAACAGCGGGCTGCTTTCCGGCACTTCGATGTGCGCGTCCAGCACCTTCAGACCGCCGTCCTGCACCAGCTCCAGCAGTTCAAACAGCAGCATTAACAGCTGACGCTGATACTCATCCGTGTACTCGTTTTTGCGCATAATGCCGCGAAACTGGCGATACATCTCTGCCAGCACCGGGCGTGGGTTGGCGAGCACCATCGCGCCGAGGCCGGCACCCAGAATAATGATGATTTCACCGGGCTGCCAGAACGAGGCGAGGCGTCCACCGGACATAAGAAAACCGCCGACGACGCAGGCGAAAATAATGAAAATACCGAGAAACTTTTGCATATACCTTTCACTTCTGGAAAAAACACTGGATCTTTTGAGCGATCTTTTTATTAAGCTGGCAGACGCGCGCCTCGGTCAGATCGAGAACCAGCGCGATTTCTTTCAGACTCATTTCCTGCTGGTAATAGAGCGTCAGAATCAGTTGTTCGCGCTCATCAAGGCTCGCCAGCGCAGCCTTTAAGGTGCCGCTGGTGACCATTTCGTCCTCCAGCGAGCGGGTGTTGAGGGTGCCGGGTAGCGCATCCTCACCTAATAATTCGTCGAGACTTTCCAGCGTTCTGGCGCAATCCAGCAGTAAATACTCGTGGTATTCGTCGGCGGTGATGGACAGATGCTCGCTAAGATCTTCAAACGTCGGCGTGCGCCCCAGCTTGCGGGTGATTTCGCGGATCGCATCGTTGATCTTGTGGCTCTTCTGGCGCAGCCGGCGAGGACGCCAGTCCAGCTCGCGCAGCTCATCCAGCACCGCGCCGCGCACGCGCTGGGCGGCGTAGGCACCAAACTGCTCGTCGGGATGACCGTAGCGACGCAGCGACGTCAGCAGACCCATCAGGGCGATCTGCTCCATGTCTTCTTTGTCCATCACGCTGCTGGTTTGCCAGGAGAGCTGCTTCACCACCCGGTGGACCAGCGGCAGGTACGCGTTGACGTACTTTGCTTCGTCAGCCGGGGTCAGCGCGTCATCCGCAATAAAATCCATCATGTCAGTCGACTACCGTTGATTACTGGAAAACCATTTTGCTGATGATCACGTCTTTGAACGGCATGCGCGTATTCAGGCTTTCAAAGCGCGCCGTGTAGGCATTCATCAACGTGTCGCGCAGGGATTCCACGCTCATTTCACGCACGGCGTCGTAGTTCATCGCCGACAGGGCATTGACCGTCGCACCGCGAATGGCCGGAGACATCTCTTCCGCGCGGCTGGTATCAGCGGCAGAATCGGTGGTCAGGGCCAGCTCAAGCAGCAAATAGCGCTCGGAATCGCCGGGGCTTTTTAGGGTCACGACCACGTTTTTGATTTCAACAAATTCCACCACGCTCTCTTTCGACGAGCTGAACAGGTCGGTGATGATGGAGCGTTTATGCTCGTCCTGGCTGAGCATGTGCGTGCCCATGACGGTCAGTACGGCGGCGAAAGTGGCGGCAATCAGGGCGATCACCAGCCCTAAAGAAAAAGTTTTAATTGTCATATTTAAACCGTAAGTAATACCGAATCGTCTTTACCGTCAGGGGATTGAGCGTCCTCTGCGGCAATCTCTGCTCCTGCATCAGGCCTGTCCGCCTGAGCTGGCAGCTGTTGTCCGCGTCCCTGCTGCTGTCCGGACTGGGCGGAAACCTGCACGTTCACCTGGACGAAGTTTTGCTCCGTCAGGCTCTGGCGCAGCTCGTTGCTGATCTGCTGGAGCGCGCGCACCGTCTCGCTGTTGCTGGCGCTGATGTGCACCTGCATGCGGCCATTTTCGATTTGCAGCGAAATATCCACTTTGCCCATCTCCGGCGGATCGAGGCGGATGGTGGCGTGCTGCACCTGGTTTTTGACCTGGATCTGCAGACGATCGTTAAGGGCGCTGTGCAGCTGTTGCGCCCATTTGGTTTCGTCCGCGTCCAGTTTGACCGGCGGCAGATGGACCGTTTGCTTATCCATTACCGTCGAAAACGTCTGCCCGGCTGCCGCCGGTTGCCCTGCACCGGGCAGTACCTCTGCCAGGGTTTTCACCACGTCAGCCGCCAGCGGTTTGGCGAGATCAGCCGCCGGTTCCGGCGTCACGCTGACCGGCGCAGGCGTTTGCGGCGTGAGCGATAACGCGTTGCTCAGAGGCGAATGCCCCGCCGACAGCGTCTGCATCTTCAGCGCTTCCCCGGTTTGCGGTGTAGCTGACGTAGCATTCAGCGTTTTGACCGGCATCAGGCTTGCCATCAGCAGCGTATCCAGCAACGCCTGCGGAGGCGTGGTGGCGTCCGGCGTCGGCAGGTTGCTGTCGGTGGTCTCCGTCGCCGTGTCGTCATCCTCGTCGGTGTCCAGACCCGCCAGCACCATGGTGGTGTCGCGCGTCTGCTCCCCGCCCATCAGGGTATTGATGATGTTGAGCAGCGCATCGTTAAACGCCACGGGCGTCGACTCACCGGAAGGCGTTCCCGGCAGCGTTAACGCGGGGGTTTCCGTTCCAGGCAGCGCCGGGGCAATCGCGCCCGACTCGGTGGTGGCGGGCGTCGGCGTCAGTTGCGAGAGCAGCAGATTCATCAGATCTCTCCCGCATCGGCAAACTGCGCGTAGGCGCTTGCCCCTTCGCGGTTGCGACGTGCGCGCGCCATGTTCTGCTCAAGCTCATCGCGCTGCTGCTGGCAAAACTGACTCACCTGCTGATGCACGAGTTTGAGCGCCGTCAGTGCATCACGTTTTTCCGCCGTCAGCGTCTGCCCTTTCAGCGACATCAACAGCCCGGCGATCTGCGCATCGACCTCCTGCATTTTCGGCCAGTCGTGCTGACTGGCCGCATGCTCCAGGGAACGCGCCAGAAAACGCATTACCTGTAAATCATCCATTCTGCTGCCCCATTTTTTCCCAGCCGTCCTGCAGGTTGCTGAGGATCACCTCCACCTCTTCAACATGCTCGACGGAGAGCTTATGGCTGGCGTCATACAGGCGATAAACGCAGTAGTCGTAAAGGTTCGCGAGGCTCAGCGCCAGCTCGCCCCCTTTGTCAAAGTCCAGCGCGCTGGTCAGTGCGTTCAGAATGTCGATGCACTTATTAATGCTCTGCACCTTGCGGTCGTACCGGCGCGCGGCGATGTGGCTTTTTGCGCGCACCAGTTCGTCCATCAAACCGTTAAACAGCATCAAAACCAGTTGATGCGGATTCGCTGCCGCCGCCTGAATCGCTAAGTCGGATTGCTGGTAATGCCCGAAGCCCTGCTGTTCGTTCCCGTACATAAAAACTGTCTTTCCCTTAAGCTAAACCAAACATACTCATGGTGTTGTTCATCTGCGCCATGGCCTGCTGCAACTGGGTAAATTGCTTCAGATAGCGGTTATACGAAGAGTCGTACCGCGAATTCATGGCTTCTGTTTTGCTGTCGATATCGCTCTGCTGGCGGTCGAGCACTTCCTGACGCCCTTTCAGCAGTCCGGTGGTCGAGTTGAGGTAGCGGTCGAGGGATTTATCCATCCCGGCGATCAGCCCCTCTTTACCGTTGAACAGGCCGGTCAGCGCCTGCGGGTCGGCGGTCAGCGCGGCGTCGAGCTTTTTGCTGTCGATCTCCAGCTTGCCGTCTTTGTCCGCCGTGATACCGAAATCGGACATGCGTTTGCCGCCAAACTGGGTGCGCAGCACGTCGTTCAGCTCGCGATCGAGGGACGCCATCGTGGCATCACCCGCAAACGCCCCGCGCTCCTCCCCGTCACCGCTGCCGCTTTTGGTCAGCTTTTGCAGCGTGTCCTGCAGGGTGTTGTAGGAGGTGATGAACGTCTGCAGCTGCTCTTTCGTTCCGGCGGTGTCGGTACCGATGGTGATGGTCAGGGGTTTGTCGGCCTCGGTCTTCGACGTCAGCTCGATGGACACCCCGTCGATCAGCTTGTCCAGCGTGTTGCTGCTGCTGGTGAACTCCATTTCACCCATGCGGAATTTGGCGTCCGCCGCTTTCGAGATCTGTTTGGCATTCGCCGAATCAAAACCCGAGGTGCCGCCGACGGTGACTTTGTTTGCTTCGCCGCTTTCGTCGCTGCTCAGCATCAGGGTCACTTTGCCGTCGGTACGAATCAGCGACGCCGTGACGCCTGGGTTATCTTCATTGCCGTTAATGGCTTTGGTGAGATCGCTCAGGCTGTTAACGCTGTCCATATCGACGGTGATGGTTTTCGCATCCGCCCCTTCGCCAAGGGTGATGTCCATCGTGCCGGTGGCGTTTTTGATGGAATCATCCGTCAGATCGCCGAAGCCGATCTGATGCGCGGACGCCAGCTGATCGACTTCGATGTTGTACGTGCCTTTCTGCGCATTGGAGTTGGCCGTGACGGTCGCAATCCCTTCGCGGTTAACGGTGGCGACGTTTTTCAACATCCCGTCATTAACGTTGTTCAGCCCTTTAATGGCGCTGCGAAAATCGGTCAAAGCGGTGCGAAGCGCGTCCAGCGCTTTTTTCTGCGACGTCATCGTGGCTGTTTTGGTCTTCAGCTGATTTTGGATCGACATGATGTCGTAGGACGCTAGCGACTGGGCCAGCGTGGTCGGATCAATGCTGCTGAAATCTGCCATAGTAGTTGTCTCCGTTCGCACCTGTTGCTAAACCATGCTCAGTTAATGCAACCATCGTGCCAGTTTTTAAATGCCGTTAATTCAGTGAGTTACAATTTACAGGGAAGGCAACTTTCCCCGAATGGGAAAAGGAAGGAAGGGGAAAGGCCGCAAACAAAAACACCGCCTTACAGCGGTGTTTTCATTGAAAAAGGTCGGGATTAGCCCAGCAGGGACATCACCATACCGGACATGCTGTTGGACTGCTTCAGCATGGACATGCTGGTTTGGGCCAGCATCTGGTTACGGGTCATGCTGGAGGCTTCAGAGGCGAAGTCGGCATCACGGATGTTGCCCAGGGCCAGGTCGGTGTTGTCTTTCATGTTCGCCAGGTTAGCCGCGGTGTGGCCCAGACGGTTGATGTTGGCACCCAGTTTAGAACGCAGGGTACCGACTTCAGCGATGGCACCTTCAACGCTTGTCATCATCGCCTGTGCACCAGATACCGTGGTCAACGCGCCAGAAGCAGTCAGTGCGCCCATACCGCCGGAACCGGTCACGTTATCCAGCTCAGTTTTCACATTCACTTTCAGGTTTTCGCCCTCTGAAGCACCGATCTGGAAGTTCATCTCTTTGCTGAACTTACCTGATGCACCAAACAGGTTTTCACCTGCGTATTTGGTGTTGCCCATAATGTTCTTCAGTTCAGCGTTCAGCTCGTCCATTTCAGACTGCAGCGCAGCGCGGTCTTCAGTACCGTTAGTGTCGTTCGCGGCCTGGGATGCGAGGTCTTTCATGCGGTACATGATGTTGCTCACTTCATCGAAAGCACCTTCTGCGGTCTGCAGCAGAGCCGTCGCGTCAGAGATGTTGCGCTGTGCAACAGCCATACCGTTGCTCTGACCCTGCAGGCGGGTAGCGATTTGCAGGCCAGCCGCATCGTCCGCTGCGGAGTTGATACGTTTACCGGTGCCCAGACGTTCCATCGCAGTAGACAGCATGCTGTTGGATTTATTCAGTGCGTTAGTAGAAGCCATGGAAGACGCGTTAGTGAAAATAGAAAGTGCCATGTTAGTAATCTCCTTGTGAACCTGTCTGTCAGGCTCTTCTCTCTGGTACTCAAGTAAAACGACACAGCGAAACGGAGAATTAAATCGGTGATGAAAAAAAATTTAAAAAGACGTCTATAAGAAAAAGCCTGGTCTTACGAATAAAAGCATACATTGCCAAAGCAAATTAAAAATAAAGGCGACACACGCTTTCCTTAACTTAAATTCAACTTAAAAATAATTAATGTTTTTTCTTGTCAAAATGTAACGATATTTTATCCAGCTGAAAGTAATAAAACATAGAATTCACATAAGGGAACAAGTTGTTAATATAAAAAACAACTACAGATCACTATTAACGTTTAACGATTCTCATTAATGCCTGCGCAGAGAATTAACTTAATAATTTGTTGCACATCACACTTTTATCGCGTAAAAATGTGTCACGGAAGAGAAACTTCCTAATCTCATCCCGGAAACAGCGGAAAATGATGGGTGACACTTCACCCTTCCGCCGAGCGAAATCCCTGATTACGTCGTAATACCGCTCGTTTTTTGCATAATCTCCGCAGGCACGCGGCAATTCTCAAACGAATTTTAAACGGAATTAATGATTAATTTACATTAAGCATTGTGTGATTTTTCTGCACGCTGCGCGGATGATTAATTGATTCAGGAGTGGCTGTTCACCACCAATTGCCATGAGAAAAAAATATTATACCGTCAATAACTGGCTCGTAGATTTGCCCTCTGGTTCGCTCATTAGTTTAGTGACAGGTGAAAGAAAACGTCTCGGTGAATATCAATTAAAACTATTAGACGTACTTCTTGAAAATGCAGGAAAAATTCTCACCCGCGAAGAATTGACGACGCTGGTCTGGGAACGTCGGGTTATTGGTAATAATAGCCTGCCGAATGCGATTCACGCGTTACGCTCGGCGTTAGAAGACGACGGCAAACAGCAAAGAATTATTAAAACGATCCCTAAAAAGGGGTATTTACTCGAACAGGCCTGGTGCCGTTTCGTTGAAAAAGAGAGTGAAGAGATTGATCTGCCGGAAACGGAGATCGACGGCTTTGTGCTGCCGACGCTGAGCCCGACCGCTGAGAATAGCGCTGCGGAAGAGGCGGAAACCGCGCCAGAAAACGCGATGGTGGCCGAGCCTGCTCCGGCGGATCTGCCGGTTCCGGTCGAGGGTTCCCTCGTCGAACCCGCCCGGCCCCGATTTCAGCATCCGCTGATCACGCTGGCGATATTGCTGGTGACGATCCTCATCGGCGCCGTGGCCGGCTGGCAGTACGCCGGGAGTCATGGCCCGAAGATTGTCGCGTCGGAGCAAGAGGTCGCGGTTTACAGCAATATTCGTATTTATGAGCTGTCCGAGTCCAACCGTCTGGAAATGAGCAAAGAAGATTTTTACAGCAAAATCAAAGACACGCTCTACGCCATTAATCAGCAGATCAAGACGCAGTCCGTGACCATGACGGTCTATTACCAGAGCGTCGATCAAACGCTGAACTACACCTTCGCGCTGAAAAGCCGCTGCGACAATAAACAGCTGGCGATGGCGATTTACCACTGGCGCATCGACCCGACGCAACTGAACAACCTGATACTGCGAGAAACGAGGAGAAAAATCAGTGAGATGGAAACCTGCTCTTAACTGGAAAGTGGCCCTGTTTTGCTTTCTTCTGGTGGCGAGCGCGGTAGCAGGATTGCGGGTGATGCAAACCCCGTCCATTCCGCAGAGCAATGTGGAAGGTTTTTTGCAGCTGGGCTTTTACGATTTGATGTCGAGCCGAAAAGAGATTTACGACTCGCATATGCAGACGGTCAACGGCTCGATTTTAACCACCATCACCAGCCCGAACGACAACCGTTTCGTGCTGAAAGGGAAGTTCACCGGCATTAACGAACAGAACAGCCGTCTGTTTTTCTCCTACACGCCGATCTACTACAGCACGGCGCAGAAAGGGCTGATGATCGACGGCCTGGTGGATATGCTGCTGCACATTAATATCTGGATGCAGCCGCTGTATGTCGGCAATCAACAGCTGGTTGTCGGGCAAAGCGGGGCGATATTTTTGTATCCGTTGAAGAAGTAGCGGTGTTATCACCACTCGCCGTAGGGGTAGGTTTTGCCTTTGATGAAGTCTTTCGTCTCTTGAGAGTATCCATCAGGGATGCTGTAATCGAAATTTGCGAGGGTCATTCCCTTGCAACCATCCAGCTTTTCACCTGACAGCGTGGTGATTTTTTTTGGCTCTACGGGCAAATTGTCACCACCACCGCTATTTTGCAGCCAGACTCTGACCTTACCCTCTGGAGCGAGCCCAAATAAGATTGTGCTGTACCACGCCTTCTCTCCGAACATATCCAACCCTGTCGATACCATCATTTGTGCCCGAACTGACTCTGGAAAAATTATCCGCGTTTCATAGGTTTTTTTATCGATAATTGAGTCCCAACAAAACAAGACTGCCACAGGCGGATGGCGGGCTTTGTTAAACTGTGCAAAGCGCATGTATCGCTTATCCCAGCGATATACACTTGAGTCATCCTTTTCTGTGTTATCAAGATTTCTGAAGGAATAGAGGACGTTTTTATTGTCAATGATGCCAACGTAGGTCACTCGAGAAGGAAGCGCCTTAGGTGTAAAAAAAGCGAACCCCCACAACCCATAAGGCATTTCGCCAGTCTCTCCGGGTGTTGTCGCACCGCTTTGGTGGCAACCAGATATAGTCAGTAGTAGGGTGACGAGCAGCCGTTTAATGTTTTTCATTTCTGATTACCATCCATGTTATAGATTGTCCTGTACCAGTTTTTATCCGGCCGGTTAACAAAACCCATCGTCTCTGAAACCGAAGCCCCGCCATACGCCTTCCCTTTTCTGTCGAGAACAATACTGTTCCAGTTTGCTGAGCAGTGGATATAGTCCCGGGCAATAATATCGATCTCAGCCGGAGTAAAGGGATTAGCAGTTGTGCCTGAACGTATCGCTGTTGCTGATGCAATTGCTTTCTCACTCAGAGGAGCGAGAATTGCAGGGAAAAATAGTTCACTGTATTCTTTCGTGATCGGGTCAAACACAGCCCCCGCCTCCTGCGCCGCGTCGATCATCACCCGCAGCACCACCTTCGACCAGTCGTTCTTCACGATCCGATTTTTCATGACCAGAGCCGCAAACGCGCGCTTTTGCATTCCCTCTCTTGGATCGGCTGGCATCCTTGTGTCCTCCCAGGCGTCAGCCGTAACGTCATGGGTGTGAATGATCGGTGCCACGACCGTACCAGATTCCAGTATCGGTAACTGCTCCATAGCATGCCGGTAAGCTCGCGTGTGCATCAGCGGGGTATCCTGCGGCACGGTTTCCACTTCCGGACGCGTCAGATAGAGGTTTTCCCGCATCATGGGCAGATAACCGCCGCCGATATCAGAGTGCGCTCCGGGCAGAGCCAGCTCCGGCCAGGCGGGCTGCACGCTGTTCAGGGCGAAGTTAAAGCGGCATTCATGCTGCGCCGTGATATGAAATACTTTTTCTGCCACACCAGGCCGCAGCACGATATTGACGTCACCGGTGTTTGCCGTGTGAGGATTGAGACCGTTTTGCGGTGTGCCGATGGCAGCGACGGTATCAAAAATACCGATAAACCGGGTTTTTCCTGCCGGAGCACCAGAGTATTTAAAATCATTCATACCCTGACGAATGGCATTAATAACAGGGCGGTCCTCCGCCTGAACTCGATTAGCGAAGTGGCGTGCCGCCGCCGCGCCGCGGCTGAAACCGAAAATATCGAACTGGAAAGATGTGACCGTAATAACGCATCCGTGCATTTTCTGCTGTAACTTACGCAATGCGTCTTTTATGGCTTCTGCTATCTGCTTCACCGCCAGATCCGTCTTCGCAATCACCCCGGTATCTGCCACGCCTAAACTGAGCCCAATCATGCTGTCCGGCTTACCCGCCTCGGTACCGATCCCCTCAACGTAAATGGCCGCCTGCGCCATTCCTGAGTCAACGGGCAGATCCGTTTTGTACAAGGTATTTAACCAGTGAATATTGGTGTACCCGCCGGTATAGCTGGTCGCTCCGGTGCCGGAGACGCCCATTTGTTCCTGCGCTGTACGCGCCAGAATGCTCTCGGCGTCCGGGTCGGAGAGGTCAAAGTGCGCGGCGGTACAGGCGGCAAGCATGTTTTGCGTGTTGACGGCGTTATTACCGGTCCCGTCAAAAAATACTCCGAGCGTCAGGGTAATATCCCGTTTTTCAGGCTGTTTTTCCTCATCGGGAGAAAACAATTCATTATACTTTTCCGGCAACACCAGATCGCTGAATTCGGTATTCGCAATGAGATGTTTACTGCGAATATAATCATAACTCACGCTGATACTTTCAGTATCCAACATATCCTTCGTCACTGAGCTCGATATAGCCTGAATCGACGCGCCGCGTAGTTCGATATGAAAATACTTTTCCTGACGGCCAAACCGGTTAGTCCGATAATAATCAAAGCTCAACCGCAGCTTTTCATTTTCATTAATCGCCGCCATCAGGAGCGGTGAGCTTTTATCGAGCGGCTTGGTGAAGCGCAGTCCCTGGTGATGCGCACCACCTGTGGTGCTGACGCTGCTGGATGAGAGCTGATAAACAAGGATTTCGTTTTCATGTCGGTACTGAAAGCGGTTGCCGATCGATTTTTCCGTGCCACAGCCGGACGATATTTCCCCCTGACGCTCTCCCGACAGCGTTAAATAGATAACGTTGCTCACTTAATAATGTCCTTATCATTACTTAACAAAATGTATTCAGTAAGTATTTATGCAGGACGGCAGTGTAGTCTTTTTAATTGATGGGATATCGTTGTTGAGGTCAAAAAAATGGAAAGAATAATTTGAAGCAGGTGGAGAGAGAAAATAAAAACTGAGTAGTATTTTCCCCTCACCCTGACCCTCTCCCCAAAGGGGAGAGGGGATCGATCGAGCGTATGTTTAGCCCAACAAATTCTTCACCGTCACCTGATGCACATTCCCCTGCGCTGCCAGCGCTTGCGTCAGCAATCCAAACTGCTTGCCGCTCCCGGCTAATGCATCTCCCAGCGCGCGCGCCGTTTCGAGCGCTTCGCCCGGCGTGTAAACCGTCGACATATCCTGAATGCGCGTCGCGACGCGGTCCTGATGGAAATGTAATTTGCTGCGCTCGCGAGTAATCTGGTCCAGCGTCTGCTGCAACTTCTTCCCGTCGCCACGCTCCCAGCGACTGACTAACAAACCAATCTCATCTTCGCGGCTGGTTTCCGCCTGCGGAGCCAACAGGGTGAACGCATCCGCCGCGAAATGTTGTCCTTCGCCGCGCACGCTGAGATGCTGGCTGACGCGCGACCAGCGGGCTTCGTCGACCTGGAAAGCGACCTTCCCCTCGGGGGCCAGTGTCGCGTTAATGCCTAAGCGGCCAAGCCCCACATTGAGATGCGCCAGCACCTGACGCGGCGAAGAGTTTGCAGGCAGCGCCACGGCTGTCAGTTCGCGCTGGCCGCCGCCGAGCTGAAATACCAGCGTCTCTCCCTGGGGCTGATCCAACAGTTTTTCAACGCCCGGCAGGGTGAAGTTCACCTGGCTTTTTTGCTGGAGCGTGATGTTGAAGTTGCGATCGATCGTCCCACCCGACAGCTGTCCGCGCTGATGCAGCAGCGTGTTCAGGCCCGACGGAGCTGAACCTTTTTGATGACGCAGCACCAGCAGCTGGGTCTCGGCTTCTGACAGATAATTGTCCGCCTGCTGAACCGCCGTCAGCTGCTGATTAAGCTGGACGTTATAGCGCATCGGACGGCGCGAAAGCAGCGCCGCCTCGGGGAATGGCGCCGTCGCGCGCGGGGTATTCGCCACGCGCTCCGTTCGTGCAATTTGCGCCGGTGCCCCCGGCGACGTCCGGACGGCGGACGCGGTGCTGGAGGCGGTGCTGGAGGCGGTGGTGGTTTTTAATCCTACCTGCATAACCATTACAACATGCTGAAGAGCGAGAGCTGACTGATCATGCTGTACGCTTTGTTAGTGACCTGTACCGAGTTGGTGTACAGCTGAAGGTTGATGCTGGTCGTCGCCCAGTCGGTATCCGACAGGTCGCGCACCACCTGATCGTTGGCGGTGCTGACGTCCGTATGGGCATCGCCGAGCATAGTCAGTCGGTTCTGGCGTCCACCCAGATCGGTCAGCTGCGCCGCCACTTTGTCGCGGGTATCAGACGAAAGGGATAGCATCTCGTTCATATCATCCTGATAGTCGCTGACCGGAATGCTCGGGTCCTGCATTTTCTCACTCAGGGCTTTCAGCTTGTTCAGCATCTCCAGATCGGTGCCGTTACCAAACGCCTGCACGACGTTGGTGTTTTCGGTGACGTTCACGCCGTTGGCGACCGTGGTTTCCCGGGTACCATCGTTGCCCTGGTAAATGTATTTCCCCTGCGCCTCATCCCAGACCACCGGTTTGGCGTCCGTTTTGGTGCCGGAGAAGAGATAGCTACCGTTTTCGTTCTGGGCGTTGATCGACGCCACCAGCGAATCGAGCATCGACGACAGCTCGTTGCCAAAACCCACCATATCTTCGCTGCTGTGCGTGTCGCCGTTGGCCGCCGCCAGCAGTTTGTCATTGAGCGACAGGAGCTGGTTGCTCATCGCGGTAACGTGCGCTTCCTGGCTCGACAGCGATCCGCTGAGGCGCGAGATGTTGCTCTGATACTGCTGAATGGCCGACTGCTCGCGGTTGAGCTGCACCAGACGGGTCGCGGCCACCGGGTCGTCCGACGGGACGTTGATTCGCTTCTGGGTCGCCATCTGCTCCATCAGCTTGCTCATACGGGTGCCGTTGACGCCAAGCTGCGCCATCATGGCGTCGGAATTATAAAGACTACTGATTCGCATAATTTCGTTCCTTCACAACCCTTAGAACAGGCCTAACAGGTCGGTAAAAATCTGGTTGCCGGTGGCAATCACTTTGACGTTGGACTGATACGCCTGCATATAAACCTGCAGGTTAATCGCCTCTTCGTCCTGATTGACCGCGCTGAGGTTGTTGCGCTGCAGCTGCGCCTGGTCAAACACCGCCTGCGCTGCCTCCAGCTCGCTCTTCGACTGTTTGCTGGCGATACCGATGTTGGAGATGATCGCCGCCGCCCCTTCGTTCAGGCTCATGTTGCCCATCCC
The DNA here is from genome assembly GCF_058791735.1 of Lelliottia sp. EB106-05-01-XG201. Lineage (NCBI taxonomy): Bacteria > Pseudomonadati > Pseudomonadota > Gammaproteobacteria > Enterobacterales > Enterobacteriaceae > Lelliottia > Lelliottia sp. EB106-05-01-XG201. The sequence goes on along the minus strand of NZ_JBYTDV010000001.1, from coordinate 368,056 downwards.
GCCGATATCGACCTTTTTGTTTTTCAGGTCGATCAGCGCCTTCAGGTTGTCGCCGTTACCCTGCTCGTCCTTATTTCCGGAGAGCGCCAGTTCGTCAGGTTTGAGATCGTTGACCTGCAACATGCCCGCCGGATTGGTCAGATCGAAGGTAAACAGCGGTTTGCCCGGATTGCCGTTCTTGTCGAAGCCCTGTGCCAGCTGATCGTTAAACAGCGTGGCGACGGTCTCCGCCATCCCCTGCACGGAGGCCTGCATATCCGCCAGATCGCCGGTTTCGTAGTCGTACAGCGCGCCGAGCTGGCCGCCGGTCGACGGGTTGAGCGAGAAATCGCTGCCGGAAAATTTCAGGTTTAATACGGAGTTACCCTTGGCGTCGGTGGTAGCGCTGAGCTGCCCGGCCACTTTGCCGCTCACCAGCGGCTGACCGTTTTTCATCGACACGGAGTAGCTGCCGTTGCTGTCTTCCGTGACTTTCACGTCGCTGTAGGTGCTGAGCTGTTTCACCAGCTCGTCACGCTGATCGCGCAGGACGTTGCTGTTCCCGCCCGTCGAGTCCATCTCCATGATTTTCTTGTTGTAGTCGGCGATCCCGGCGGTCAGGGTGTTCATCTGATCGACCATGGTGTTGCGCTGATTACTGACCGAGGTTTTCTGGCTGTCGATGAAGTCGTTCATGTTGTTGAAACGGGTCGCCAGAGACTGCGCCTGGTTCAACAGCTGCTGGCGGTTGGCTTCGCTTTCCGGCCCGGCGGTTAACGCGCTCAAGGCCGAGAAGAAATCATCCAGACCGTTACCCAGACTGGTGGAGTCGGTGCCAATCACCTTCTCCAGCGAGCTGAGATACTGGTTGTTGATCCCGTAGTAGTTGGCTTTGCTGTTGCTCTGCCAAACCTGGCCCGTCAGGTACTGATCGGAAATGCGGCGGATGCTGTCCACCTGCACGCCCGCCCCGGCGGACATGCCGCCCGGCCCCAGGGTGGTGACGGAGCTCTGGATAATGCCCTGACGGCTGTAGCCCGGCGTCAGCACGTTGGAGATGTTCATGGAGGTCACGCTCATCCCAAACTGCGCTGCCTGCAGGCCGCTAAAGGCAATGTTGATCATGTTCATGGATTACTCCTGCCCGCGGCGTATTACCGGAACGACGGGGGGCGTTAATGTCTTCGGATGTTCCTGTAAAGCGACCATTCCCTGCGAATTCTTAAGCGGCGCACTCTCCTGCGGGCCGAGCTGGGTGATGATCATCTGGGCAATGCCCGTGCTGCGCTGGGACGCCAGCTGGGATGCCAGCTTGTCGTCGTAAAAATCGCGCATCATCCGCTGCTGTTTGCTGTCGAACGGATTGTTGTCCACCAGCGCTTCGGAGGCTTTACGCATTTGCTGGAGCATCGAGCGCAGAAAAATGCCTTCGAACTGCTCCGCCGCCTGCTCGAGATTCTGTGGTTTCACCTGGCCGGTAAAATCGCCGGGCAGAACGCTGGTCTGGGGTTTGATCGCCTGTAGCATCTTCTGTTCCTTAAATCACAACCAGTTCGGCATCGAGCGCGCCCGCTTCGTGCAGGGCCTGCAGGATCGCCATGGTGTCGTCCGGCGACGCGCCGAGGCTGTTGATGGTATTCACAATGCTGCGCAGGCTGGTGCCCGCCGCGATGGTCACCATCTGGCCGCTGCCGCGATTCACATCGACGTCACTTTGCGGCGTGACCACCGTCTGACCCTGGCTGAACGCGCCCGGCTGGCTGACGTTCGAGGATTCACGAATGGTCACGGTCAGGTTGCCGTGAGACACCGCCGCAGCGCGCACCACCACGCCGTCGCCGATCACCACGGTGCCGGTACGGGCGTTGAACACCACGCGCGGCGGCTGTTTGCCCGCATTAATTTGCACGTCTTCCAGCATCGACATAAAGGCCACGCGTTCGCCCGCCGACAGCGGCGCGTTGACCGTCACGTTGGTGGCGCTCTGCGCGGTCGCCGTCCCGGAGCCAAACGCGCTGTTCAGCGCCACGGCCACGCTGTTGGCGGTTTTAAAGCTTGGGCGTTTGAGGTTGAGGATCACCTGGTTGTTCTGCTGAAAATCAGACGGTACTTCGCGCTCGACGGATCCGCCATTCGGCACGCGACCCACGGTTGGCGTGTTGATGGTCACGCTCGATCCGCTGTTGCCTTCGGCTTTGACACCACCTACCACCACGTTGCCCTGCGCCAGGGCGTAGACTTCGCCGTCGGCCCCGCGCAGCTGCGTCAGGAGCAAGGTGCCGCCGCGCAGGCTTTTGGCATCGCCAATCGACGAAACGGTGATGTCGATACTCTGCCCGCGCGCATAGCCCGGCGGAAGCGTGGCGCTGATCGCCACGGCGGCGACGTTTTTCACTTTCGGATCGATTTTGGTCGGCAACTGGACGCCAAACTGGCGCAGCATGTTAGTCACCGACTGGCTGGTGAATTTCACCTGGTTTTTATCGCCGGTGCCGTCGAGGCCGACCACCAGGCTGTAACCCACCAGCTGGTTGCCGCGCACGCCCTGAATATCGACCACATTTCCCAGGCGCTCTGCGCTGGCCGCCGTCGTCCAGAGCAGCATCAGAAAGAGCATTGCTTTACGCATCGCAGACTCCATTAAATTGGGAACAGCGGATGGTTGAAGAAGCGCGTCAGCCAGCCTGCGGAGTTGGAGTCGCTGAGCGCCCCGCGTCCGGCGTAGGAGATGCGCGCGTTGGCGATCCGCTGGGAGGAGACCGAGTTATCGCGCTCCACGTCTTCCGCACGCACCAGTCCGGTGACGCGCATGTATTCATCGCCCTGATTGAGGGTCAGCCATTTTTCACCACGCACCGCGAGCACGCCGTTAGGCAGCACTTTGTAGACCGCCACGGTGATGGCCCCGCGCAGGCTGTTTTGCTGCTGCGAGGTGGCGTTGCCGTTGAAGTTGCGGCTGCCGTCAATGGAGCCGGACAGCTTATCCACGGAGTGACCAAAGGCTTCCGGCACGCCAATCGAGACGTCGTTTTTCTTGCCGAAGTTGGTCCGCGCCTGTTTGCTGGCCTGGGTGGATTCGTCCAGTTTCACCGTCAGGATGTCGCCCACGCGATAGGCGCGGCGGTCCTGCGTCAGGGACCAGTTGTAGTTGCCGTTATACAGCCCGCCGCCCTGCACTTTGGTGGTCGGCATGGAGAAATCTTCTGGCGGCGCGTAGGCCGCGTCATCTTTTTGCACTAACAGCGCCGGGCTTTCACACCCGGCCAGCAGCAGCGCAACAAATCCAATAACTAACTGCTTTTTCATTTCTTTTTCACTTCACGCGTTACATCGACTGCGTGACAAATTTGAGCATGTCATCCGCCGCCGAGACCATTTTGGCGTTCATCTCGTAGGCGCGCTGAACGGTGATCATATCCACCATCTCTTCCACGACCTGAACGTTGGAGCCTTCCAGCGAGCCCTGTTCGAGCTGCCCGAACGCCTCTTCGCCCGCCACGCCTTCCACCGCTTCGCCGCTGGCGGCGGTTTCGCGATACAGGTTGCCGCCGAGGGCTTCCAGTCCGGCCGGATTGACGAAGTTAACCAGGGTGATCTGTCCCAGTTCCACCGGGTCAGCTTCGCCCGCGACCGTCGCGGTGACGGTGCCGTCTTTGCCGATCTGCAGATCTTTGACGTTGTCCGGCAGTTCAATCTGCGGCACCAGCGGCAGGCCCTGGGCGTTGGTCAGCAGGCCGTCCGGGTTTTTCTGGAAGTTACCGGCGCGGGTGTAGGCGATATCGCCGTCGCTGGTTTCGACCTGGAAAAAGCCCTGGCCGGTGATGGCGACGTCCAGCGTCTGTCCGGTGTTCTGGATGTTGCCGGTGGTGAACTCTTTCTGGGTGCCGACGATTTTGACGCCGGTACCGAACTGAATGCCCGTCGGCGAGGTGTTGTTCTGGTCAAGCTGACCGCCCGGCGTGCGCTGATTCTGATAGAACAGATCGGCGAACATCACGCGATCGCGCTTAAACCCGGTGGTGTTGACGTTCGCCAGGTTGTTGGAGATGGCGCTCATCTTCGCGTCTTGCGCGGCAAGACCGGTTTTACTGATCCATAAAGCGGGATTCATGGGTTTTCCTTTTCGCTAAGCGGGAAAAAATCAGGCGTTACGCAGCAGGCGATTGCCCGCTGTCGCCAGATCTTCTGCCGCCTTCATCATTTTGATTTGCGCTTCGAACTGACGGTTGAGCGCGATGCTGGAGACCATTTCGTTAATCGCCGAGACGTTCGAGGTTTCCAGGTGGCCGGAAACCACTTCCACCTCTTCGGTACGCGGATTGACGTTGGCGTTGGTCACCAGGAAACCGGCACTGTTTTTGCTCAACTGGTCAGCGGCGATATCCACCAGCTTGATGCGGTCGACGTCCATCGGCGCGGCAATATCACCGTCGTCCGCCACGATGGTGATCACCCCGTCGTCGGCGATGCTGACGGACGAAAACGGTGGGAGCACGATCGGGCCGTTGTCGCCGGAGACCGGCAGACCGTCGATGGTCAGATCGCCTTCCGGGCCGACTTCCATCTGGCCGTTGCGGGTGTAGACCTCGCGGTTGCCGCTGACCAGCGCAATCAGGCCGCTGCCTTTGACGGCGACGTCGAGATCGCGCCCGGTTTCACGCGTCGCGCCCGGCGTCAAATCGACGCCGCCCTGCTGCTGTTGCACCAGAAAACGGGAGGCATAACCCTCCCCCTGGATCTGCTGCGACATCGCGCTGTCCAGATCGTGACGAAACCCCTGGGTGTTGACGTTCGCCAGGTTATTCGCGTGGATCTGCTGCTGGGCGAGGCTGCGGGACGCCCCGCTTACGGCGGTATAAATTAAGTGGTCCATTACAGGGCCTGGAACAGCGAATTCATCATGCTGTCGTTGGTGCTGATCACTTTGGTGTTGGCCTGGTAGTTACGCTGCGCCGTCATCAGCCCGACCAGTTCGGCGGTGAGATCGACGTTAGAACCTTCCAGAGTGTTGGAGCTGATCGCCCCCAGCAGGCCGGTGCCCGGCGCGCCCGTCAGCGGCGTGCCGGAGCTGGCGGTTTGCGACCAGGTGGTGCCATCCTGGGACGAGAGGCCGTTCGGGTTGGAGAAGCTCGCCAGCACCAGCTGGCCCTGCAGCAGGCGCTCGCCGTTGGAGAAGGTGGCGTAGACGCTGCCGTCTTTGTCGATCATCTGCCCGGTACGTTCGCCCGAGGCGTAGCCGTTGCCGCTGTTTTTACTGACCGAGAAATCGGAGCCGAACTGGGTGGTGCCGCTGTAGCTCAGGGTCAGTTCGATGCCTTCCGCGCCAGGAATATCCGCATTAACGGTCACCGGCCCGGTCGGCGCCTGCAACACGCCCTGCTCGGTGAAGGTCATTTTCTCGGTGGTGCCGAGATCCTGATCGTCCATGTAGTAGTGCACTTCCCACTCGTTGTCGGAGGTTTTCACGAAGTACTGCTTCATGGTGTGTTCGCGGCCCAGGGAGTCGAACACCTGCGTGGCGTAGGTGTGGTTGTAGGATTTTTCGTCCTTCGGATCGAAGGTGGCGTTTTCCGGCAGTTTTTCGTTGGCGTTCAGGTTGGCGGTAAAGTCGAGAGTGCTGGTCGCTTTCGCCGGAATCGAGCCGCTGCTGATGGTCAGATTGCCGATGGTGCCGGTCTGTACCACACCGTTAGCATCGACCGGATAACCCTGCAGGTACATGCCCAGGTTGTTGATCAGGTTGCCGTTGTTGTCGGTTTGCATATAGCCCGCGCGGGTGTAGGCGGTGGTGCCAGTGCTGTCGCGCATCATAAAGAAGCCGTCGCCGTTGATCGCCAGATCCAGGCTGTTGGCAGAGGCAAAAATGGTTCCGCTTTTGGAGATACTCTGCGCCACGCCGGTGACGCCCACGCCCAGCGGCTGGCCTTCGGCATATAAAGAAGCAAACTCAGCGCGGCCGGATTTAAAGCCCACGGTGCCGGAGTTGGCGATGTTGTTGGAGATCGCCCCAAGCTGTTGGTTGATGGCATTCAGGCCAGAAACTGCAATATCAAAGCTCATAGTAATTCCTGATTAACTCGTTAATCCCTTAGGGGTTTTATCGCTGGATTGACCAAACTGGGTGATGTTGTTGTATGCCACTTCGCCGATGCCGGTGATGTTGAGCACGGTCGCGGTGCCGTCGAGCGGGATACGCACGTTGCTCACCACGCCGCCGACTTCGATCGGCACTTTGGCCGGTTCGTTGTCGGTCATCACCATCATGGTGTACTTGCCCTCTTTCAGCCCCAGTTCCTGCGGGTCGATAGTGAAGTCCACGGAACCGGCTTCCTGTTTGCCCAGCTCGATTTTGGTCTCGGTGCCGCTTTCGTCTTTGACGATCACCGTGACGGTGTTGGCGGCATGATCCAGCGTCAGACGGCCTTCAATGTTGGTGCTGCCGTCGGTGTTGATGGTGTCGGTCTGAACCATCACCTTCTGGCCCACCAGGTTGCCCGTTGACAGGGTCTGCAGGTTGTCCATCAACACCGCGTTGTTAGCCATTAATTTCGACATGGTCTCCATCGACTGCACCTGGGTCAGCTGCGCGAGCTGGCCGACGTATTCGGTGCCATCGGTCGGGTTCAACGGGTCCTGGTTCTGGATTTGTGCCACCAGCAGCTGCATAAACAGGTTGTTCATCCCCGCCGCGCTGTTGTCATTGGCGGATACACCGCTGTCGTAAGTGGTGGTGCCGGATTGAGTGGAAACGCCATTCACGCTCATCTATTACGCCTCGCCCAGACGCAGCAGGCTCTGCTGCATGCTTTTTACATTGTTAAGAACATCGACGTTGGTTTCGAAGTTGCGCGACGCGGACATCATGTCCGCCATCTCTTCCACCACGTTGATGTCGGGATACCAGACGTAACCGTCCGGGTTCGCCATCGGGTGATGCGGTTCATACCGCTGCACCGCATTGCCGGATTCCACCACGTCCATCACCTGCACGCGGGCGCCGGACAAGCCGTTGTTGTTCAGCAACTCGTCGTTCTGGTACACCGCCGCGAAGACCGGACGACGCGCTTTGTAGACGCCCGCCTCTGCCGTCGCCGCGGTATCGGCGTTGGCGAGGTTACTGGCGACGGTGTTCAGGCGGACGGTTTGTGCCGTCATGGCCGAGCCTGAGACTCGGTAGATATCGGTAAAAGCCATTAATCGTTACCTGATTCAATTACTTGCCTTCAATGGCCTTCTTCAGGCCAGTGAATTTCATGTTTAAAAACGCCAGGCTCATCTGGTAGTCCTGAACGTTTTTGGCAAACTCTGTTTGTTCCACATCCAGCGCGACGGTGTTGCCGTCCGAGGAGGGCTGATAGGGCACGCGATACATCTTCTGCGCCGCCGAGCCGGGAAAGAAATCCCGCTGCGAACGTTGCATCTCCGCGGCAAAATCAATATCTTTAGCCTGGAAATTGGGTGTATCGACGTTAGCCAGGTTTGCTGAAAGCAGTTCCGCCCTGGAAAGTCGAAGTGCTACAGCTTGCGGATGAACGCCCAATGCCTTATCAAAACTAATACTCACAACTCACTCCTTCGTGATGGTGGACAGTGCCGATAGTCCGTGTTGCTGCAATCTTTAAAGCAACTATCGTGCCAGGTTTATAACATCATGATTCATAGCATTTTATCACCATCTGCATCGCATAACGGGAAGGCCTTTTTCCGCCTCACTCTGGCCGCAGCATTACTGTGCTTTGCCGCGACTTCCGCCGCCGCCCCCCCGACGCCTGCCAGCGCCCGCAAGCAGGTGCATACCCGCGTCCAGCAGGCGGCTTCCGACGCCATTCGCCTGGAAGCGCAGCGCAATCGCTGGGAGGATTACCAGGCGAAGCTCAATCTGTTTATTCCTTCTGAGATCTCGCAATACGCCCCGTGTGGCGCGCCGCTGACAGTCAGCATGCCCTCGGGCGAGCGCCTCGATCTGCGCAGGCTGCGTTTTGATGTGCGCTGTGACAGCGCGAACGGCTGGGAAGTGGCGGTGACGGTCAAACCGGATATCTATCTTTCCGTGCTGATGGCCAAAAACACCCTTGAGCGCGGGCATGTGCTCGCTCCCTCCGATATCACCCTGAAGAAGTTCAATATCAGCAACTTGCGCAGCGGCTACATCACCCATCCCGACGACGTGGTGGGCCTGACGCTCAAGCGCCGCGTGCGTGAACTTCAGCCGTTGAGCATGAGTCAGCTGGATTCGCCGGTGATGGTCGAGCGCGGTCAGCGGGTGCTGATGATTGCCGATCAGGACGGCGTCGAGGCCCGCACCATGGGGATCGCCACCAAAAAAGGGCGCAAAGGCGAGATGATCAAAGTGAAAAATGAGAGCAGCGAGCGGGAAGTGACCGCCATCGTCAGCGACATGGGCGTGGTCCGAACAAACCTCAGCGCGAAAAATTAAAAAACTTTACGCCGGGTTTAAGTTTCGCCCTCAGCGCGTCGCTTTACAGGGGTAAGGAGATCGGAAAGGTTTTTTCCGCCCGCCAGATAGCTGACGCAACCTGCACAAACAAGAAGATGGAGTAAGCGATGAAAGTGACATCCCCACAGTACGCCATGACGAGCGCGATCAATCAGTCCAGTGCGACAGCACAGACTCGCACCGCAGGTGCTGAGGAGATGAAAGTCGCACGCACCACCGCCATTGACCCGGTTCTGGGTGATGCGCAGACGCAGCTGGCAACCATGCCAGAAGTCGATATGGCGCGCGTCGCCAGCATGAAAGAGGCTATCGCCAGCGGGAAAATCAGCGTCGATCTCGATGCCCTGACCAGCGCGATAGAGCAATACTATCAGAGGTAAACATGAGTAACGCCGCACAGAGCGTCAAAACGCTGATCCAGGGGATGGTTGACGACCGTAACCGTTACGGCCAGCTGAAATCCCTGCTGAAGGATCAGCGTCAGCTGCTGATCGCGCGCAACGCGCAGGAACTGGAGGCGCTGAACGCCAGCATTTTCACAGTGTATGAGCAGCTTCTGGAAAACAGCCGACAGCGCTATCAGCTCCTGACCCAGCTCGGGATTCCCGCCGGCGCGCACGGCCTGCGTACGCTCTTCACCCGCCTGCCCGCCGCCAATCAGTCACAGCTCAACACGCTCTGGGATTCGCTGGAGCAGATCGCCGCCGAATGCAAAACCCTGAACGACAGCAACGGCATGGTGCTGGCGATGCAGCAGGACGTTCTGCAAAACCTGTTTAATGTGGGCGAGCCGGAGAACTGGCTTTATCGGCAGGTGTGAGATGATTGGCTTTTACATGGAAACCATCGAGAACGCGCAATTTTATTCCCGCGTGATCAACGCCCTGCCCGCCGACGAGCAGCAAGCGATTGTCGCGATTTCCCCCTGGGAGCCGATCTCGGAGTGGCTCAGCGAAAATCTCAGCGACATCACTCTGTGCCGCATCGCCGGGGAAATGAATCTCCCCACACCGGACGCTTTTCAGCAACAGAAGCCCTCGCTTTTTAGCCGCATTGATAGCGATATCCGTGGCTCACGCGAATTTTTGATTCAGAAGCTGGAGTATCAACGCTGCTGGAACATTTATCTGTATATCCTGCTCCATCTGATGAACAAACCAGAGCTGAACGGCCTGAGGAAAATGATCCTGTGCTCAGGAAATGGCCTGGCTGAACTGCCCGCCACGCTCTTTTGCCAGCAGCGCAGCATCACAACGCGCTACATCGAACTGTCGAATTTTCCCAACAAAGTGTTTATCGATCCGCAGGGTTCCAACGCCCGCTCTGCGCTGGCGCTTAACCCGAAATGCCTGGATGCGCTGCCCGACGTGCCGGAGGATTTCCACACCCAATGGATGATCGGGTACGAAGCTGAAAAACGCCAGCCGCCGCTGCAGGCGCGCAACAATCCTTGTGAAAAGCTGATCGCTGAGATTTCTCAGGACAGGGTTCTTGGACGTCAACGTAGTTTTATCTTTCTGCCGCTGCAGGTCTCGTACGATACGCAGCTGTGGCTCAATGCCGATCTGCGCAACGAAGAGGCCATCCGACACGCCAGTCGACTCGCGCGTCAGGAAAAACGCGATCTGGTGGTCAAAATTCACCCGGCGGAAACGGAGCCATCGGAGCTGGTCAATATTGCCAAACTGCAGCAACGCTACAAATTCAAAGTTACCCAGGAAAACACCCTCGATCTGATCAAAGCCTCTTCCCGAGTGGTCACCATAAACTCAACCGTCGGCCTGGAAGCGAAGCTGTATCACAAGCCAGTAGAGGTGTTGGGGCGAGCGTTTTATCAGAATTTTAGCCACGAGCAGCTCAAAAAATATCTCCATCGCTATCTGTTTACCGGGGTAGAAGTGCGGGCAAGCGCGCCCATTCCCGCAGATATTGCACGCGCATTTATCAGGCACTGATCATGAAAGAAACGATTCACTGGGCCGCCTTTTCCCGGATTGTGTACATCAATCTGGCCCACCGCCGCGACCGTAATGTTCATATGAAACGACAGCTACGCGAGCTGAACGCCCCCAAAGAAAAAGTGATCCGCATCGAGGGAATTAAAGCCACGCCTGGTGCGGTGGGGTGCGTCAAATCGCATATTGCCGTGCTGGAGATGGCAATAGCGGAAGGCTGGGAAGACGTGCTGATTCTGGAAGATGACTTTGAGTTTATCCGCGACGGGCAAAGCGTTGCCCGACTCAATGCCTTCCTGAAAACACTCGATGCCATTAACTGGGACGTCGCCCTGCTGGCGGCCAATTATCAGCTCGTGACACCGCTGAAAAGCATTGATTATCTGATACGGGTAAACCGGGCATGGTGTTCCTGCGCGTACCGGGTGAAGCGCCACTACTTTGCGACCCTGCGCGAGAATTATCGCCAGAGCCTGGCCATGCTGGAGCAAGAAGCCCCCCCACAGCATGCCGTACTGGACGTGAACTGGTGGCACCTGATGATGAAGGATTGCTGGCTGGGGCTTTATCCGTGCGCCGGTTTTCAGATCCCGGATAAAAGCGATATTGAAAACACTGTCGTCGATTATCGCCCTTTATTCTTTAAACCTTTGGACGCGATTTCTTAACGAGAGATTTGAGCCGCCAGTCAACATCGCCCGGCGGCACTTCGTTTGCACGGGCCTACAAAAACCGAGTAAGCCCAGGCCGGGCATTTTCCTCAGTGAAACTCCAGTTGCACTTGTTGCAGCAATCCAGTGATTTCAGCCGTCAGGAAAATAAAAAATTTCTCTTTATGCAGTGTACGCTCCTGCACGTCCTGCGGGATAAAACGCGCCATTTCGTTTCGGAAGGCATCGCCTTTTATAATATCGGGTAAGCGTGCGAGCATCGTGGCGACTTTTCCCGAATAATCCTCAACGGAGTAATCTGAGACTTTGTTTTTTATCCAGTCCATACGCACGATGGCGCCTTGCTGTTTCAGCCAACGCAAATCCCAGATATCTCGGTTGCGGACATAACGTTGCGTATTCACAAGCGAAACTAACTTATCAGCCATTATTTCATCCAGCGATTCGGCAAATACCAGCGTGTCGGAGTATCCATCGGGCAGAAATTCATAGTTCGCCAGCAACGCTTTGGGTTCTCGCGAATAAGAAGGAATATTCGCCACTTCGATTTTGATTCGTTGTCTGGGCAGATCTCTGCGTTCAGGCGCGGTCGTAATAGAAACCTGCCATTTATCCACCTTCAGACCTGCATATTCAGGCTCATCTTTGAGCTCCGCGGGCTCTTTAACCGAAACCTCAAAACCATAGCGATCGCCAATATAGCGCTCCAGACAGGTTTTCATCGCTTGTAGCTTTTTACTGTTGAAATCGACACCACCGGAAAAATCTAAATCTTCACTAAAACGCGGTGCGCCGTAACAGAGACGCAGCGAAGTCCCTCCCTGAAAAGTCAGCTGATCCAGCAGCCCATTGGCATCAAGACAGAAAAGGATATCGTAATGCAGAAGCTCTTTCTCAATCACCGGACGCATATGGGCACGCCCGGTCCCCTGCATGGCAAGCTCGGTGAGTTGGACAAAATTCGCTTTATTTGTCATTTAATAACGCCTTTTCGTTAACCAGATGAACATTACGACCGACTCGTTTTAAATCCCGCAGTGCACATTCAGGCGTAGCGATCCTTAACGGACGATTGACCTGCACCATTCCCGCCAGAATATCCTGCTGAGAGCGTTTGGTATGGGTAAACTCAATGGTACCAAAGGGGGTGTGATACGTGCCTTTTCTACCGGTCGTCATCACAGTGAGCCTGTCGATGGGGATCTGCGAAATGACGCCATATTCGCTTAGAGCTGATTCCAGGCTGACATAGTTATACTCACCACGTCTTAGCGCTCGGGCGATATGTTCGATGGCGTAACTGTCGCCACTATGAGCAAGGTTGAACAGATAAACGCCGCGCACAGGTCGAGTCAAAATACCTTCTTTCACCAGACGATTTAATCCTGCCTGGAGCGTTTTCGGACTGTCTTCGGCAAACATCTTGCTCAGATCGGCGAGCGTAAAGACGTAGCGCCCTCGTTTGTCCCATTCGGTGAGTTTTTTTAGTGCATTGGCTCGGTTCATAAGTGGACGTTTACACCCTCTTTTTATGGCTTTGGTGTCCACATAACTATAATGCGATATTAAGTAGACATCAAACCCACAAATTTATGGTTTTGATGTCTACTTAAATTAAAGAGCTACTACCCCAGCCCGCAGGCGGGGCGTCTTCACTAGTGCGGCAGTTGCTCTCTGGCCCAGCGGGGCGCTTTGAGATCGCCGGCAAACATCCACATCAGCTCACACAGCAGCGCTTTCAGCGTCTTCTCGGTTTCCGGCAACAGCGATTGTCCGCACAGCACCAGCGTTAGCGACTGGCAGTAATCACACAGGGCTTCGGCATCCGGCTCAAAATACGGGGTTGTTTCAGGCAGCGTGTCGACGGTAAAACGTTCGATCAGGTGCGCCGGGATCGGTTCGCTGAGCGTCGGGCGCAGCAGGGCCAGACAGGCCCCGATACGACCTAACAGCGCCATTTTCTCCACGGGTTCGTGGCATTCCATCAGAGTTTCGGCAAAGCGATCGCAGCAGTCGGCGAGATCGGTGAAATCCGTCGCAGCGCTGAAAGGGAGGATGAGGAGATCGTGGGCTGGGGTAAAGAAGGTGGTCATAAGGAAAACTCCAGTGAGAGATTTTAATGACCGCCGGGAGAGAGGCTAATCTCACGGGTGGCGGTTCCGAGCGGGGTTAGCCTTACCGGCCTCACTGACACCGGCGCGTCTTGCGACGCCCCCGCCCGGCCCGCCATATTAGCGTAGCCGTGCGAACGACACAAAAACTGGTGTGTCGTCAGTGAGGGTTTCAGGAGGCTAATCCCGACACCTGTTATAGCAGGTGCGGGGGAAATAATACGGTCGGTACTTTATTTTTAAAATAGCTATTACTGGAAGGAGTATCTAATTTTCGAATGTAATTGCATGGAGGTGAATTACATTAATTAGTTTAAGCAATGCGTTGATGTAATTTATTCACGAGTGTTATTGTTCAATGAAAGAGTCGAATAATATTATTTAGACGCGTTTTTTATAGATAATGATGTACACCGTTGATTATGCCATTATCCATTTAATTATTTTTGATGATGAAATTGGAACATAACTTACCAAGAATTGTATGTCGTAAAAAGAGTGTTGATATCACTATCTGAAAGCCAGACAACATGACCCCGTCATCATTCATACGCAATCTGGGGCAGGGTGTGCTCTATGAAAAAAAACCGCCCAAAGGGCGGTTAAGTCATGCACTAATCAGGCTCTCAAGAGGGATCCCAAATTGCGCATGAAGCCGACGGATCATCGGTAAAGTCAGTGTTCGCGTGCCATTCAAAATTTCGTAAACACGATTAGATTTACCAATGGCAGGCTCGAGATCTTTAACGCTCAGCCCTAGTTGGTCCATACGGAATTTGATGGCTTCTATCGCTGAAGGCGGCTCAATCGGATAATGTTTTTTTTCGTATTCTTCGATAAGCAAACACATCACTTCAAAGTAGTCGCCTTCTGGCGTATCCATCGCCGGCTCATTCTCGAACATAGGTTCGACCGCCCTGAGGGCGGCCTCATAATCTTGTTCAGTTCTGATGGGTTTAATGTTCATCATTCACTCCAGTTCAACTGTATCCGCATCTATGGCGTCGTATTCCTTGTGAGTTCCGATAAATTTGACGAAAATCCATCCACGCTGATACGCAATTGCCACTATAAGTCGGTAATTATTTCCCTTAATGTTGAAAACCACTCGCCTGTCCTTAAGAATGCTGGCGCTGCGGTATTGTTCTTTGATCTCTGCCGGGGTTTTCCAGTCAGCTTTTGTTGCCTCGTCTACCCAGGCCCTTAGCGGTTGTTCAGCGCCAGGGTTCTCCGCCCAGAAGTCCCTTAATATCTTGACTGAGATGATTTTCATGGAACAATTCTAGTCCCATAATGGGACTAGAACAAGTCCGAAATCAAATCAACGACAACCCACACAGCAACGTATAGTCCGCAGAATTCGCCCCTTTCCACACATTCCCGCGCTGCCAGCTGAACCACGCGCTGAACAGGGCCACCACGTCGTCGTGGGTCAACTGGGCGTTGTCTTCCAGCCACATGGCGCACAGCATTTTCAGCTGGAACATCATCCGGGTAAGGGACATCAGCACATCGCCGTAGTTATCGGCGTTCGGGCCGGGCAGGCATTCGCCGTAGAGTTTATAGATCAGGGCGTTGCGCAGGATATGCGGCTGATCTGTCAGGAGCGCGTTGCGCGCGGTCACCGCTTCCAGTTCGCGTAAACGATCCTGCAGGCGCGCGGGCTGCATCACCGCCAGTTCGCTGAGCTTCAGCATCATGCTCATTTTCTGCATCGCGGGCAGGTTCAGGGTCAGGCGCATCGCGCCCATCTGCTCCAGGGCCTCCACGCGGTTGACCTCAATCGGCGGCAGGAGCTGCAGCTGTTCGTCCAGAATTCCACGCTCGGCCAGATCCGCGAGCTGTTCGCCCATCTCCAGCAGCAGCTGCGGGTCGCATTGATCGTTATCGAGATAACGCTGGGCTTTACTCAGCAGCACGCCGGTCGCGTACAGGCTGCTTTCGAGGGTCAGCGCCGGGTGAACCGCCAGGTTGATACACTGCTGATTCAGGGTTTCGTCCCACGCGCTCAGCCCCAGCTCGCTGTCCGGGCGGGTGGTGGAGGTATGCAGAACAAAGGCTTGCGGGTTGAGCAGGATTTCGCGGGCCGCAGTTTCGCAGCCGGCGTCGAGGCTGTCGCGCTGCTGATTTTTCAGTTTTAGCTGCGTGGCGGGCCAGTCGTCCGCGCGGTTCTGGCAGGCAGGACAGTCGCACGGTCGCACGCGCTCGGCGAAGCGAATGACGTACTCGGGTTGGTAGTGCTCAATCAATTCCATAAGGTACTCCGGCCGCGGGCGTCGCGGCCCTTTTTCATTGAAAGTTTTTGCGAAAAAACCAGTGGGTGCAATCGACACTCTTTCCGCTTTCGCGGTCGGATATCTCGGGTAAAAAAGCGAAGCTCGGCTGCAGGCCAAGCCAGCAGTGAGCCTGCATTGGCGCAGGCCAGCAGGCATCAAGGCTGTACTGTTGCGCGATGGCCTCCCGGTAGTGGGCCAGCAGCTCGGGAATGTATTTGCCGTTCACGGCATAGGCGCAAGCGCAGTCGGCGCGGGTAATGCGGGCCACGCCGGGCAAGGCGTTCAGGGGTGAAATGCGCTGATAACGTGCGCCCAGCAGCAGCCCCTGCCAGTCGATATGTTCGAGGCGGGAAAGCAGCTGGTTGACCGTTTTGATCGACATCTCTTTGCGCACGTATTTCACCGACGCATCCAGCAGCAGCACGCTGCGCCAGCCTTCACGCATCGCGGTGTCCAGTACCTCACAGTGCGTCTCCAGTTCGCTCTGCATACCGCGAGCAAAAGGCACAAGCTGACTGTCGTCCAGGCCAAGCGCGGCCAGCGCCTGGCGCTGGTTTTCCAGTTGCTCGGGCTGGTCGTACATCACCGCCACCTTATCGAGCGCCGACCACTGCACGGAGGTGCTCAGCGGCGCGTGGCTCAGGCGGCGATAGTGGCTCAGCAGATTGCGGTCCGCGACGAAATCGTCCAGCGTCAGATCCGTCGGCTGGCTCGATCCGAGCACAAAATCTTTGTCATAGGTATTGCTGCTGTGCGAGATGCACAGAATCGCCTGTTTGGGGTCAATCTGAAGCACCGGCGACGTGAAGTTGTTCAGGAACGCCTGCTCTTCCGCCAGCACCGCCGTGTCTTCGTAGCGGTGGTTTTTCAGGAAGTTGCGGTGATAGGCAAACGTCCCGTTCAGGGCGTGGTGCGCGCCAAACGCGTGGGTGCGATAGATTTTGTCGAGATGGCTGTACCAGATATAAATCGTGTCGCTGCCGGAGAAGAGCGCGTTGTTGCGCTGCATCTCGCCCACCTGGGCGCTGATTTTGTTCGGCGGATAGTAATCGTCATCGTCGAAGCAGACGATGTACTCCCCTTTCGCCAGCTCGTTAAGCATGTTGCGTTTTTTGCCGAGATCGAGGCGCTCCGGGCTGTGGATGTAGCGCACGTTGTCCACGCGCGCATCGACCATCATCGCGATCAGATCTTCGTTGCTCTCCGCCGAGTCGTCGAGGATCACCAGCTCGCGTTTATCCGCCGGATAGTCCTGATACTGAAAGAGATAGAGCAGATAGGGCAAAAACGCCCGGCGATCCCAGGTCGGGCAGATCACGCTGACGAAAGGGTGCTCTGTGTTTTTTTTCTGCTGCTGGCGTTTGAGCAGCGTCTGCATCAAATTCGTAGCCATTTTATCGCTGTCGCTGTGCCTGCTGTTGTCTTAACCAGCACTGCGCGGAAACCGCGTCAGTGACCTTTTGCTCGCGGCGCTCCTGCTCCTGACGCAGATCCTGACGACGCCCGTCGAGCACCAGTTCGAGGCTCTTCTCCCGGCGTGATTCCGCCAGCAAATTGCCCTGCAACTTCTGCGCTTCGACGGTCGCGAGCGCCTGCTCCTGTCGCTGCCAGTCGATCACGCGCTGGATATTGCGCTTGTAGAACGACTGGTTGTTGAGCATGGTCGCGTTGCCCTGGATCTCCGGCGCGCTGTGGTTAACGAGGTTCGACAGGGCGTGGATGTTCTTCTCCAGGCGCTGGCACAGCTGCTGCTGGGTGGCGAGTTTGCTGCTCAGGTCTTTCACCGCGCGGTGGCGCAGCAGATGAAGTTGTTCGAGGGTGTGAATCAGTTTGCTCATCGTCGATTATCCTGCTTTCGCCAGTACGTTGAGATCGGAGATGGTTTTGTCAAGCAGGGCCGCATCCTGCACTTCCTGCTGTAGAAAGCGGGTGATCGCCGGAGCGAGGTTGACCGCTTTATCGGCCATCGGATCGGCACCGGCGACGTAGCCGCCGAGCGGGATCAGCGGCTTGATGCTCTGGTATTCGGCGTACAGCTGTTTTAGGGTCCGCGCCGAAAGCTGGTGCTCGCGCTCCGTCACCTGGCTCATGCAGCGGCTGATAGACTGCCCGATGTCGATGGCCGGATAGTGGCCCGCTTCCGCCAGATGGCGCGACAGGACGATGTGCCCGTCGAGCACCGCACGGGCGCAGTCGACGATCGGGTCCTGCTGGTCATCGCCTTCGGCCAGCACCGTATAAATCGCGGTCATCGAGCCGTGGCTTTCGCTGTTGCCCGCGCTTTCCACCAGTCGCGGGATCATGCCGAACGCCGACGGCGGATAGCCTTTGGTGGCAGGCGGTTCGCCGAGCGAGAGGGCGATTTCACGCTGGGCCATGGCGTAGCGGGTCAGGGAATCCACCAGCAGCAGAACGTCTTTGCCCTTGTCGCGGTAGTAGCTGGCGATGGTGTGGCACAGCTCGGTGGCCTTGATGCGCATCAGCGGCGATTCATCCGCAGGCGCGGCGACAATCACCGATTTACGCCGCCCCTCTTCGCCCAGCGAATGTTCGATAAATTCTTTTACTTCGCGACCGCGCTCGCCGATCAGCCCCACCACCACCACTTCGGCCTGGGTGTAACGGGTGATCATCCCGAGCAGCACGCTTTTGCCGACGCCGCTCCCCGCCATCAGCCCCACGCGCTGGCCTTTGCCGATGGTCAGCAGGCCGTTGATCGCCCGCACGCCGACGTCGAGCGGCGCAGCCACCGGCTGGCGGCGCAGGGGGTGAACCTGCGGGAGTTGCTGCGGGAGCACCGTGTCGCCGGAGAGTTTGCCTTTATCGTCGATAGGTTCCCCGAGGCCGTTGACCACGCGCCCGAGCCACTGATCGCCAATCAACACGCCCTGCTGTTTGTCCATCGGATAGACGCGCGCGCCCGCCATCAGGCCGGACGGCTGTTTGAAGGGCATCAAAAAGGTCACGTCGCGATCGAAACCCACCACCTGGGCTTCGATAAACTCGCCATCCGCGCTTTCAACCTGGCACAGTTGGCCGACGGCGAGACGACACCCGACGCATTCCAGCAAAATCCCCGCCACGCGCACCAGACGTCCGGCCACGCGGGCGAGGTTGATGTTGTCGATGGAGCGCAGGACCTGCGCGAAATCGGTATCACTCATCGCGGGATTCCGGCAGGAGCGTCTCTTTTAGCACGTCCATGCACTGGTCCAGGCGGTGCTGGCAGCCGACGTCCATCTCGGTGGTGTTAGTCACCACGCGGCATTCACCGGGGGCGAGGTCGGGGTCCGCCATCAGCCCCCACTGGGTCACTTTCTCGGGCTCGGCTTCGCTGATGCGGCGATGTTCTTCGCTGTTGAGCATGACGTTGATCTGCTCGGGTTGCTGGGGCAACGCGCTAAGCGCTTCCTCCACCAGGGTCAAAATCTGCGTCGGATGCAGAGTCAGTTCACAGCGGATCACCTGGCGGGTCACTTTCTCCACCAGTTGCAATAGCTCTTCGCGACGGCGCTGTTCGTAGCCCGCCATAAAGGTTTCCATCGACTGAATGATCTCATCCAGGGGATGCGCCGCATCGAGAAACTGCTGGCGCGCCTGGGTTTTGCCTTCGGATCGCCCTTTGCGCACGCCCTCGTCAAAACCGAGGCGCAGCCCTTCCTGATAGCCCTCTTCTTTGCCCTCTTCCAGACCCTGGGCAAAACCGCGGTTCAGGCCGTCCTGAAATCCCTGCTGGAGCTGCTCCTGGATCGCTGCGCCGTCTACTGCCGCGGGGATGTCCTCCGCCACGCTGTGCGCCGGGCGGCGTTTGCGCAGCGGCGGGAATTTATGCAAACGCGGTTTGATTACCGCCTGACGGGTCGGGGTCAGCGCGCTGAGCGGTAAGCTGTGCTTTTTAAACATGGTTACTCCATGGTCTGTTCGGCAAACAGCTGCACCTGAATCTCACCCTCTTCCGCCAGCTGGCGAACGGTGGCCATGATCTCTTTACGCACATGGTCGACGCGGCTGACCGGAACTGGCCCCAGACGCGTAGTGGTGGATTGCAGCAGCGTCACCTGACGCTTCGGCATGACGTTGAAAATGGTCTGGCGCAGGACCGGCTCGGTGCCTTTCAGGGCCACCGCCCACTCTTCGATGGCGATCTCTTCCATCAGGCGCTGCAGCGTGGCTGGCGTCTGGCGGCTGAGGATGAAGAACTCATACATCTCCTCTTCCAGCTCATCGACTACGCCCGCATCACGCTCGCGCAGCTGATCCAGCAGCTGCTGCTGGTTGGACGGAATACGGTTCACGATGTTGGCCGCGTGTTTGATGCCGACCACTTTCGAGCCGTGTTCCGACAGCACCGCCACGCCGCGTTCGATCAGGCGGTCCAGCTCGTCAATCACGTCGCGATTGACGTCGTCGAGGCGCGCGATGCGCCAGACGATTTCATCCTGGCGCTCCTGCGACAGCGCGCTGAGCACGCTGGCCGCCACGTCCGGCGGCAGGAAGGCGAGAAACACCGCCTGGAGCTGCAGGTGCTCCTGCTCGATCAGCGCCGCCAGCTGCGGGACATCGACCCACTGCAGGCGCGCCATACGGTGGCGGATCTCATCCCCGTAGATGCCGTTGATCACGCTGCTGGCGATTTCGCCGCCGAGCGCTTTCTCCAGAATGCTGCGCAGATAGCTACGCGACGCACCGTTGATCCCGCTCTGCTCGCGGTAATCGTCAAAGAAGTTGTTCATCGCATAGCGCGCGTGGTCGACCTTCACGCCGTGCAGACGGGCCATCGTATCGCTAAGCAGGATCACCTCATCGCGGTTCATCTTCTGCATCAGCTTTGCGGCGGCCTCTTCGCCCACGCTGAGCAACAGAATGGCGGCCTGCTCGAGGCGGCTGCGTCCACTTTTGACGCTGCTTTTACTGCTCTTGTTTATTAGCTGTTCGCTCATTGCTGTTGATCCATTGTTTCAGTACTTCAGCCATACGTTCGGTTTCGTTTTCCGCCAGCATCTGCAGGTATTCCACCTTGGTTTCAAGGCCAGAGCTGAGTGGCGGCAATTCGCTATCCTGATTAAACGCAGGTCCTGGTAAGCCGGTCAGGCCGTTTTCGGTAGTGACCAGATCTTTTTCCGGTGCGTCGTCGTGCGTTTTCGCTTCGATGGCCTCAGCCTCAAGCGGTTCGCGGCGACCCAGGCGCTGCGCCAGCGGACGCACGCCGAACAGCAGGGTGAGCAGGGCCAGAAGACCGATGCCGCCCGTTTGTCCCCAGTATTGAATGGACGGGTCTTGCCACCATTTCAGGACCGGCAGGCCGTCGACCGTCATATCGACGAAGGTCAGGCGGTCTAGCGTCAGGGAGTCACCGCGATCTTTTTCAATACCGGCGGCGTCTTCCACCAGGCGCGTCAGGGTGGCGAGCTGCTCTGGCGTCATGGAGGCCAGCGACGGTGCCGCCTGGTTCAGGGCCACCGCCACGCGTAACTTCTCGAGCTTGTAGCCAGGATGACGGATATGGCGGATATCGCGATCGAAGGCGAACTTGCGCTGCTCCTGGGTGCGGTTGGTGAGCGAGCGCGGATCGCTGGTCTGGGTTTGGGTGGTTTGCTGCTGCGCGGCAGGCGGCGTGGCGGCGGCCGGTGGCGTCACCGGGCGGTTGCTCAGTGAACCTGGAATCCCCATCGCCAGCTCGTTGGTGGTGTTTTCGCGAGAGATGTTCTCGTCGCTCACCAGCGGCTCTTTCCCGAGGCGCTCCTGCGTCTCTTCCACGCTGCTCATGTCCACGGACGGCGTGACGCTAATGCGGTAGTTTTCGCTGCCAAACAACGGCGTCAGCAGCCCGGCGATGTTGCTGGTGGTTTCGTGTTTGATTCGCTCGATGACATCGCGCCCCTGGCGGATGCTGGCCATATTGGTGGTGCCCTGCTGGCCGTTTTCCGACAGCAGATTCCCCGCCTGATCGACCACGCGCACGCTGTTGGCCTGCAGGCCGGGCACGCTTCCGGCGACCAGCTGGACGATGGCGGCAACCTGCTGCTCATCCAGATGTTTGCCGTAGCGCAGTTGCAGCATCACCGAGGCGCTGCTCTGCGGTTTATTGGTCATGACAAACGAGCTGGATTCGCTCAGGCCGAGATGCACGCGGGCGCTTTCGACCGGGTCGAGGGCCATAATGCTGCGCGCCAGTTCACCTTCGAGGCTGCGCTTGTAGCGGACGTTCTGGATAAACTGGCTGCTGCCGAGCATCTCCTCTTTGTCCATCAGCTCATAGCCGTCCGGCGTCACCGCCGTAATGCCTTTCGCCGCCAGCGCCATACGCGCGCGCGGGAGTTTGTTCTCCGGGATCAAAATCTGGCCGTTGTCGGGGTTGATGCGATAGGCAATCGCCTCGGCGCCCAGCACTTCCACCACCTGCGCCACAGGAATATTTTCCTGGCTGCCGTACAGGGCAACATAGCCCTGATTGCTGCGCCACAGGGAGAAGACGATCGCCCCCACCAGCAGCACACCGCCTGCGGTGATCAGCCACTGGGGTTTCAGCCGCCCGGCAGGGAACGGGATAGAGGAGAATTTTTCTTTTAACTTATTCAGCACGGAGGAGACCTTAGAGCGGAGTATTCATCACTTCGTCGAGCGCAGTGGTGAGTTTGTTGCGAACCTGCATCATGGCGGAGAAGGCCACGCTCGCCTTCTGCGATTCGATCATCGCACCAGCCAGATCGTCGCTCTGTCCCATTTCAATCGCTTTTTGCTTCGCCCCAGCGGAGTGCTGCACCGCATCGACGTTATCAATGGCGTTGTTGAGCACCTGTGAGAAGGAGAGATTGCCTGCGCCCGCCACTTCCGGGAACGACGCGCCGGGGGCGATCATCTGCCCCTGATTCACGCCAGACGCGGCCATCGCGGCGGTGTTGTGCATTTTGCTAAGCATTGCCTGTTGGCTTGCCTGGAGTCCGATAGCGGAAATTTTGTCCATGGGTGATGTCTCTTCTGCCGTTACGAGTAGCAACCGGCATCAATGCCTTCTTCGCGCATCGACGCCAGGCGATAGCGCAGCGCGCGCGGGGTGATTCCCAAAAAAGCCGCCGTTTTGGATTTGTTGCCGTTGTGGCGTTTCAGCAGTTCGAGGATGTACTGGAACTCCGCCATCCGGCCGTGGAGTTTGACGTTGCTCATCGCGCTGGCCGCGCTCTGCTGCTCGCGGTAGGCGGGCATGACGTCGAGGTCGGGCATGTCGACCGTAGGGATCATCACCGGCAGGCCGAAATCGACCGCGGTGATCTCTTCGCCGTTGCTCAGAATCATGCCGCGCTGAATGACGTTCTCCAGCTCGCGGACGTTGCCCGGCCATTCGTAGGCCAGCAGCGCGTGGCGCGCTTCGTCGCTCAGGCGAATATTGCCTTTGTGGAAAGCTTTATATTTAGCAATAAAACGCAGGGCCAGAGGAATAATGTCCTGACGACGTTCGCGCAGCGGGGTGATATGAATCGGTACCACCGAAATACGGTAAAACAGATCCTGACGAAAACGCCCTTCGGCAATTTCCTGCTGTAAATCTTTATTGGTGGAAGCGACCAGACGAATATCCAGCGGAATACGTTTGTGGCTGCCCAGACGCTCAACTTCTTGCTCCTGTAAGACGCGTAATAATTTCGCCTGCAGGGCTAAGGGCATATCGCCGATTTCATCGAGCAATAAGGTTCCGCCGTTGGCCTGTTCAAATTTTCCGGCCACGCCGGTGACCGCGCCGGTAAAGGCACCTTTTTCGTAGCCGAATAAAATCGCTTCGAGCATGCTTTCCGGAATCGCCGCACAGTTCACACCAACATAAGGCGCATCTGCACCTAATGCATTCTCATGAATATAGCGGGAGATACACTCTTTACCTGTTCCGGTCTCGCCAGTAATAAGTACCGATACATTATATTTAGCCACGCGACGCGCTAATGAAAATACATTGACGCTTTCTGGCGCGCTGGCAACAAATCCATTTTCATTACGGGCTTCATGTTCAATAACAATACTCATAACAACTCACCAACAATTTAATCAATTCATTAACCTGAAACTGCTGCACAGATATTCCGCCACGCGGCGTGGATATTTATAAATGCATAAGTTCGATATGGGTTACGAAAGTCACCGGATACATGAGAGCATCGGAATTTATGACTGAATCGCATTATAACGACGGGGGGTGAGAAGTCTTGTTTTTAATGGGTATTAAAATATTAATCTATGAATATCATACAGTTACAAAAGTTATTAATCTTAATCTGCGCCTGCTAAATAAGGAATTAATAACCCCGACAATCTTGTGCCGATCGCCTAAAAAGAGTCTAATTCTTGTCCCTAATAAAACAGTGCGCGTCTGGATTTATCGCTGGCGGGTTTTTCCTCCTGATAACGTATAGCGACACGGTTTTAATAAACTTAAATTTTTTTAGATACGATTTGCGTTTTTGTTTAATTGATAAACCTGAACGTGCATCACTCTTTTATGCGGAAGAACTATGCAAGCAGCTCCTCAGCGAATCAGAATCTACCAACGTCAGGCGATTCCCGACATGGTGAAGCTCGATGTGAGCAAGCTTGGTCGCCCCTGGCATAAATTACCTAAGTTGATGAATGACAGCTTCGATATCTTTGATTCGCGACTGAGCATCTATTTTCTTAAAAAACTGCGGGTGAATGTCGCGCTGGAGTCGATGACTTTTGCTATCGACCAGACGCATAAAAATACGCAGCTCTTTTCCACGCCGTTGGGTTCAATTGCCTTTAGCATTGAGCGCTCATTATTACTGCATATTCTTCACGACTATTATGGTCTGGGAAAAGAGAGCGGCAATATTTTGCCGGACACCAGCCAGCCGGTGACGAAAACAGAAGATCGCCTGAAAACCAAAATTGGGCTCGATCTCACGCGTCTGCTGATTGATAAAGAGACTTTCGGTCAGGACCTGGAAATAAAGAGCGACAACACCACCATTATTAATCAATGGGCGTGGTGCGTGACCTTTAGTCTCGAAGGTTATGAGCACGGCAGCTTTACCCTGTTATTTGATAACCAGCATGTCGATCACATGCTGATGACCATACGCGACCCGTCAACGGACAGCGCCGCAGGCAAGAAAGCCACGCCGGACCGTTCGCAGATCGAGCGCCTGTTTTACAGCCTGCCGCTCAAACTCAGCGGCAAGGTCGCCAGCCTGAATTTGACCGTCGCCCAGCTCGCCAAAATTAAGCCGGGCGACATTATCCCTATGAGCATCAACGATCCCGTTCCTGTGTATATCGGGAAAGAGCAGATTTTTGACGCCAACATTGCCGAAGACCACAGCAAGTTATTCCTGTGTGGATTTAACGACAGAACCATCGAGAAGCCTTATGAGTGATCTGCAACAAGAATTGAGCCAGTCCCTGGATTTCAGCGATCTCAACCTCGGCGACATGCCGCGCGAAGAGACCGTTGAGGGCAATATCCGCCTCGATATTCAGGAAGAGCCTGCGAGCGTGAACGACATCGACGACCTGCGCAAAATGGCGCTCTTTAGCCGCATTCCCGTCACCCTGACGCTGGAAGTGGCGTCGGTGGAGATTTCACTGGCAGAGCTGATGACCGTCAACCACGATTCGGTGATTGAGCTGGACAAAATGGCCGGTGAAGCGCTGGACATCAAAGTGAACGGCATTCTGTTTGGCAAAGCCGAAGCGGTGGTGTTGAACGACAAATACGGCCTGCGCATTCTGGAATTCAACAGCAAAGAACTGGGTGAACTGACGCGATGAAACCGCTGCTTCGCGCCGTGGCACCCGCGCTGCTGATTGCCGGGCTGCTCTTCTCGCCGCAGCTGTTTGCGGCCAACGGCGATATCACCCTTTTTAGTTCGGCCACCACCGACGGCGGCCAGGATTACAACGTCAAAATTGAAATCCTGATCATGATGACCCTTCTGGGTCTGCTGCCGGTGATGCTGCTGATGATGACCTGCTTTACGCGCTTTATCATCGTGCTGGCGATCCTGCGCCAGGCGCTCGGGTTGCAGCAAAGCCCGCCGAATAAAATCCTCACCGGCATCGCGCTGGCCCTGACGCTGCTGGTGATGCGCCCGGTCTGGACCACGATTTACGACGAGGCCATCGTGCCGTTTCAGAATGATGAAATCACCATGAAACAGGCGCTCGGCAAAGCGGAAACACCGCTCAAGCACTACATGCTGGCGCAGACCAGCAATAAAGCGATGGCGCAGATGATGGACATCGCCAAAGTCACGGGCGATCCGCGCGAGCAGGATCTGACGGTGGTCACCCCCGCGTACCTGTTAAGCGAGCTGAAAACCGCCTTCCAGATTGGCTTTATGATCTACATCCCGTTCCTCGTCATCGACCTGATTGTTGCCAGTATTCTGATGGCGATGGGGATGATGATGCTGTCACCGCTGATTGTCTCGCTGCCGTTTAAGCTGATGCTGTTTGTACTCTGCGACGGCTGGACGCTGATCGTCGGGACGCTCACCTCCAGCGTGCAAGGGATATAGCCATGGTGACGATGGATATTGCCGGTGACATCATGGCGAGCGGCATCAAACTGGTGCTGATTATCTCGGCGGTGGCCATTATTCCGAGCCTGATCGTCGGCCTGTGCGTCAGTATTTTCCAGGCGACCACGCAAATTAACGAACAGACCCTGAGCTTTCTGCCGCGTCTGCTGGTGACGCTGGCGGTGTTGATCGTGGGCGGCAAATGGATGCTGACCCAGCTGGTCGATTTTACCGTCAACATCTTTCACCAGGCGGCGGCGCTGGTAGGCTGACGGCCATGGGCATTGATATCCACACCCTGATTAACCCGCTGATGGCGCTGGTTCTGCCGTTTGTGCGCATCCTGGCGTTCATCCACTTCTGCCCGGTGCTGGATAACCGCGCCTTTAGTAAACGCATCAAAGCGGCCCTCACGCTGGCACTGTCGGTGATCATCACCCCGATGCTGCCGGAAAAAGTGCTGCTCACCGGGCTGCTGTCGGTGCGCACCATTTTGCTCATTGGCGAGCAGATGCTGTGGGGCATGCTGTTTGGCATGGCGATGCATCTGGTGTTTGTCGCCCTCCAGACCGCCGGACATATTCTGTCGATGAATATGGGCCTCGGGATGGCGATGATGAACGATCCGGTCAACGGCAGTTCGACCACCGTGATTTCGCAGATTATTTACACCTTCTGCGGCCTGCTGTTTTTCATTATGGACGGGCATCTGCTGGTGGTGACGATCCTGTTTAAAGGTTTTGTCTGGTGGCCCATCGGCCAGGCGATTAATAAGCCGACATTATTATTAATCGTCCAGAGTTTGGGCTGGATCATGTCCGCAGCGACCTTAATCGCCATTCCCACCACCTTCGTGATGCTGATTGTGCAGGGCGGGTTTGGCCTGCTGAACCGTATTTCCCCCACCCTGAACCTGTTCTCGCTGGGCTTTCCTATCAGCATGCTGTTTGGCCTGCTCTGTATTTCGATGATGATGACCAATATTCCCGACCACTATCTCAACCTGACCAATGAAATTCTGGCCAGGCTCGAAGCCGTAAGGAGCCACTGATGGCCCAGGGCGGAGATAAGAGCGAAAAACCCACACCCCAGAAACTGCGCAAAGCGCGGGAAAAGGGCGATCTGCCGCGCTCGAAAGATCTGACCATGGCGGTGGGGCTGCTGACTTCGTTTATTACCCTGAGCAGCTTTTTTCCCTATTACCAGCAGCTGATTAGCGAGTCCTTTACCTCGGTCGGCATGATGGCCGGGCGGCTGGATGACAGCGGCGCGCTGAGCCAGTTTCTGATGCTCAACGTCTCGGTGATCCTGCGCTTTATCGCCACCCTCGCGCCGATTCCGCTGGCCTGTATCGTGGCGAGTCTGATCCCCGGCGGCTGGATTTTCACGATGTCGAAGCTGAAGCCGGACTTTAAAAAAATCAGCCCCATCAGCGGCATCAAGCGCATGTTCGCCGCCAGCCATTTCGTTGAAGTCGGCAAGATGATGCTCAAGTGCGGGGTGATTCTGGCGGTGCTGTACTCGATGGTGCACAGCTCGCTGAACCCGCTGCTGCATCTGCAGAAGCTCAACCTCAACCAGGCGATCCACGCCGGTTTCGGCATTTTTCACCATGTGCTGATCTACTTTATTTCAGTGATTGTGATTTTTGCCCTGCTCGACGTGCCGCTGACCAAATTCATGTTCACCAAAAAGATGCGCATGACCAAGCAAGAGGTGAAAGAAGAGTACAAGAATAACGACGGCAACCCGCAGATCAAAGGGCGCATCCGCCAGCTCCAGCGCCAGATGGCGATGGGCCAGATCAACCGCACCGTGCCGGAAGCGGACGTGATCATCACCAACCCGACCCACTTCGCGGTGGCGCTGAAATACGATCCTAACAAAGCCGAAGCGCCTTACATCGTGGCGAAAGGCGTTGATGATATCGCGCTCTACATCCGCGAAGTGGCGAGCCAGCATCAGATTGAAGTGGTGGAGTTTCCGCCGCTGGCGCGCGCGGTGTACCACTCCACGCGCGTGAACCAGCAGATCCCGGCCCAGCTTTTTCGCGCCATTGCGCACGTGCTGACCTACGTCATGCAGCTCAAATCCTGGCGCACCGGCCAGCTTGAGGCCAAACCGAGCCTGAACAGGCAGATCAACATTCCAAAAGAGGTATTAAAAACCCATGGCGAACAGTAAGTCGCAGCAGATGCTTGCCATTCTCCGTCAGGGCCGCATCGGCGTGCCGATATTGCTGCTCAGCGTGCTGGCGATGGTGATGCTGCCGTTGTCCCCGCTGATGCTGGATATTTTGTTCACCTTCAACATCGTGCTGGCCGTGACGGTCCTGCTGGTGGCGGTGAACATGCAGCGCCCGCTCGATTTTGCGGTGTTCCCGACGCTCCTGCTGATCACCACCCTGATGCGACTGACCCTGAACGTCGCCTCCACGCGCGTGGTGTTGCTCCACGGTCACGAGGGGGAAGGCGCCGCCGGTAAGGTCATCGAAGCGTTTGGACAGGTGGTGATCGGCGGCGATTTCGTCGTCGGTTTCGTGGTCTTCATCATCCTGATGATCATCAACTTTGTGGTGGTCACCAAAGGGGCCGAGCGTATTTCCGAAGTCTCGGCGCGCTTTACCCTCGACGCCCTGCCCGGCAAACAGATGGCGATCGACGCCGACCTGAATGCGGGGCTGATTAATCAGAAACAGGCGCGCGACCGGCGTAAAGAGGTGTCGAAAGAGGCCGACTTCTACGGCGCGATGGACGGGGCATCGAAGTTTGTCCGCGGGGATGCCATCGCCGGGATCATGGTGCTGGTGATTAACGTCATCGGCGGGATCTGTATCGGTATCTTCAAATACGATCTCGATGCCAGCCACGCCTTCCAGCAGTACGTCCTGCTGACCATCGGTGACGGCCTGGCAGCGCAGATCCCTTCCCTGCTGCTGGCGACCGCCGCGGCGATTATCGTGACGCGCGTGAGCGACGGCGATGACGTCAGCGACGAGATCAAAACTCAGCTGCTCGCCAAACCGCATGTGCTCTACACCGCCGCGTTCGTCATGTTTATTCTGGCGATTGTTCCGGGGATGCCGCACATCGCGTTTCTGTGCTTCACGGGTTTACTGCTGTTTGCCGCCTGGCGGCAGAGCAAAGTGGTAAAACCCGCCGAGGAAGAGACCGATTACGAGGCGATCACCGACGCGCTGGGCCAGGACGCCGCGCCCGCGATTAACTGGGAAAGTATTCCGCTGGTGGAGCCGATTGGCCTGAATCTGGGGTACAAGCTGGTGACGCTGATTGACTCCGCCAAGGGCAGCCCGCTGTCGCAGCGTATTCGCGGGGTGCGCCAGGTGGTGTCCGAGCAGTGCGGCGTGCTGCTCCCGGAGATTCGCATCCGCGAAAACTTCCGCCTGAAGCCCGCGCAATACGCGATTTATATCAACGGCATCCGCACGGCGCTGGCGGAAGTGTATGCCGAAAAACTGATGGCGATTCCGGGGTCTGAACTGTACGGCGAGATCGACGGCGTGCTGGATACGGATCCGGCGTATGGGATGGCGATCGTCTGGATCGATCCGGAGCAGAAAGCCAAAGCGCTGAACCTGGGTTATCAGGTAGTGGACTGCGCCAGCGTGGTGGCGACGCACGTCAACAAAGTGGCGCGCGAGCATCTGCCGGAGCTGTTTAACTACGACGATATTACTCACCTGCACTCCCGCCTGGCGCAACAGGCACCGAAGCTGGCCGAGGATCTGTCGAATGCCCTCAACTTTAGCCTGCTGCTGCGAATTTACCGCCAGCTGCTGCTGGAGCAGGTGTCGCTGAAAGATATCGTGACCATCGCCTCGACGCTACTGGAGAGTTCGGCGGTGACCAAAGACCCGATCCTGCTGACCTCCGACGTGCGTTATGCCCTGCGTCGCGCGATTATTCACAACATCAATGGCGATCGGCAGAAGCTGTCGGCCTACACGATTGATAACGCGCTGGAGAATATGCTGCTGGGGGCGCTGAATCAGTCGCAGCAGGGCGGAAAAGTGGCGCTGGATAGCTTCCCGGTGGACCCGAACATTCTGACGCAATTGCAGAACACGATGCCGATCATTCAGGAGCAGATGAAAGCCAAAGGGATGCCGCCGCTGCTGCTGGTGACGCCGCAGCTGCGACCGTTGATTTCACGTTATGGGCGTTTGTTTGCCAGCAATTTGAATGTGTTGTCGTATAATGAGGTGCCGGATGATAGTGATTTGACGATTGTGGGGACGTTGTCGTGAGATCATGTTTGGCAATCATGCCGGTTAATCCTTTTGTGAGCTTAGTGGAATTGTTCCGTTCACCTCATGTTCAGCAGAATATAATCACTTCATAACCTGTGAACGTGACAAGGGGGCTGCGCGGCCCCCTTGTCAATCCCCGCGCCCCGCCATGAAATCGGTGCTTCGCACTACGCTCACCTCCCGGCCATCTGCCTGCGGTCGGCTCGACTCGACATCCTGTCTCGTTTCGCCTCTGGCCGCCATCCATGGCGTCCAGCCCTTGTCATCTGGCCTCCGGTTCGCCGATTTCTGCGGGGACCCACACCGGTGCCACATTCAGACGGCTAAGAAGGTTGAGGGATCGTGAGTCCGGCTGAAAATCGCCGAAGCGTTTCCTGGAGGCCGGGTCGAGGCGCAGGGAAGCGCCGAGAGGGTGCGACCTGCATGGATGCAGGATCGCGCCCGACCCGATAGCCGTAAGGAATAAGCTGAGGGCACCGCGAAGCGGCGATTTTCTTTGCCGGGAGCCGGGGTTGCCAGGGTGGTGGCGATTGAGCCACCCTGGCACGTTCACCGCAGAGTGATAGACCGGAAGCAGAGGAACGAAAGTGAACGGAACAATTCCACCGTTCCCATAAAGGGCTTAGCCAATTGGGCGAACCAGCCGCTCACCTTACTCATCCAAAAACCGCAACTTCCACCCCGCCAGCGTGCGGGGCATTTTGCGCTGATCGCTGCCGTCGGTACTGTAATAGCTAAACATCAACCCACCCTCTTTGGCGGGTGAAATCCGCCCGGCCCAGATCTCCCCTTTCGGCGTGTACATCACGATGGCCGTGCGTTTGTTAGCGGAGCCCTGCACCCACATGGAGATCACGCGGGCCCCGATGTTGTCGATATCATCCTGATAAATATAAACGTTCGCGCTGTTCACGAAGTTCTGGTAATCGTCGCCCACCAGCGCACGGAATTTGTCGTCGAGGGCCGCATCCGGAAAAATGCCCAGCGTCAGCAGCGTCGCTTTTGGTCGCGGATCGCTTTCCGCCATTTGGTACGCGCCGTCGAGGAACACCCCGGCGGGCATCGACATGCGACAGCCCCAGTCCGAGTTGCTGTAGACCTGCAGTGAACCGTCGTTTTTGGGGATCAGCAGCAGTTTGCAGTTGGTGGTGTCCACCACCCGCTCCACCACCAGCATCCCGTAGAGTTTGCGCGCCTCGGCGGTGAACTCATCTTTGTTCAGACCCGCCCACGCGCGAATATCCAGAGTCTCGCTCCACTGGGCGCTACGGCTAAACTGAATCACCCCGCCGCTCATATTGGGCGCCAGCATGTTCCACCATTTTCCTTCCCACTTGAAATCGCGATTGGTATCGGAAAGTGCGCTGATCCCCGCGTAGTACGCGCGTTCAATGCAGGTATCGGTGGTGCATTTTTCCAGCAGCTTTTCCCAGTCGCGATACTCTTTGTCGTTTCCTGCCACCCCTTCCTGGTGAACCGCCTGCTGATAAACCACGGACAAGGTGCTGTCGAGCCAGTGCAGGTTGTCGTTATTACAGATGGTATTTTCCAGCGGCGTTACGGCTCGCTGGCAGTTCACTGCCATGGCGCTACCGCTCAGTAAGAAGGTGAGGCAAAACAGAAAACGGCAAACGCGAGGGATCATATTTGTTCAACTTTCATCCAATAATAGGGCTATTGTGGCGAATGGATCTGAGCTTTGCAATATAAACCCATTCACGATAACTATATGAATAGATAATGAAAATGAAGTGTTAAGTTCTGTTTGTTTTTTGTCGCATTAAAAGAGGGGATGTATAAATTATGGACGCTTAATGATGAAAATTGATAGTAGCAATCTCACCATGGCTACAGTTTCAGCCTACAGTTCACAAACAAACTCTTCGCGCAGCCCATTAGGTATAAAACGTTCTAGCGGAAATGCCTGTCCGCAAAGCGGCTATTGGCAAATTGATAATCCGGCGGTCACCAACGTGGTGAATGTGAAAAAGGGTGACACCATGCCCTGGCAGAATGGTTATCCGGTTAACTGGAAGCTGATTGAATATGATCTGAAGAACGAATAATCTCGCTATTATTATTTTGCACGGGAAATTTTATTTCCGCCTTTCGGGTAATATTATTTCCCATTACTCCCTATTTCTTCCTCCAAACCATAGCCCGTAATTATATTTCTACCTCATTATAGTGATTGTTTTTATCGATCGATAACAGATATTCGATCGACTTTGACAATTAAAAATGGTGCAGGTACGATCCTCTGAGTACCCTCTAATAATGTTAATTTATTGTTTATTACGATAAATTTTTGTGTGCGTCCCATGTCAGCTAATTTGGTCAAAACCTGGAGCCATCAGTGATCACGAGCTTGAATTTCCGAAAGCCGCTGAATATCTGTTTTTCAGCCCTGTCTATTACTCTGGTTATCGTTTGTTTCCTGATCACACTGGCACAATGGGCTGATATTAAAGAATCCTGTAAAAGACAAAATCGGCTTTATATCAATAACGTCACGCTGTTTTTTAATAAATACCTCAGCGGCTATGAAGATATTGTGCGCGAAATGGCGCGTACCGCTGCGGATCAGCATAAATTCAGTACATCAGAACATGACGATTTAGCGCTGAGGAACTGGCTGATCGAACGTCTGCGTATCATGCCGGATGCCGTTTCAATCATTCATGCCAATAATGATGGTCACTACACTCGCCTGCCCTATATCGAGAGTAAAGAGACCTGGGATCCGCGCAAAGAGCCGTGGTTCAGCATCGCCGTTGAGGACACCGACACTGCCCATTACAGCGTGACCAACGATATTTTCACCCACAAAGAGCGCGTACTGACGATTTCACTCCCTGTCATCGACGGCGTCGACGGCTCGAACGACGGCGTACTGGCACTCAATCTCGACGCCGAAAAAAGCGAAGCGATCCTCAATGCCACTTACCCGCCGATGAAAAGCCGAACCTTTGTGATGACCAAAGAGGGCCAGATGGTCATAAGCCCCGGTTATAACATTGCGGACAGCACCCTCCAGGCCATCGCCCGCAACGCGAATGCCTTTCGCGGCGAATTCTTTCTGAATGGGTATTACTATTTTTATCGCACCATCGGGCCGCAGGAGTGGTTTGTTGTCCAGGAAGTTGCCGAAAGCGAGATGAAACAGCTGGTACGCCACGGCAGCATCAAGGTCCTCTATGGAATGGTGCTCACCCAGGTCATTCTTTTATTTTGCTGGTGGGTGCTGCGCGCGGCGCTGAATACCATCTACATGCGCATCACCAATGGCATCAGAAATGGCACGATCAAGCAGACCGCCGTTGAGGAGCTGCTGTTTGAGGAGATCCACAGCGCTCAGCAGCGGCAGGAAAAGATCGCCCAGGATGCTCTGACGGACGGGCTGACGGGTCTGGCAAATCGCCGCGCGTTTGATAACGATGCAGAACGCTATAACGGCCTGGCCAATACCCATATCGCCATGATTGACGTCGATAATTTCAAGAAAATCAACGATACCTGGGGCCATACGGTCGGAGATGTGGTGCTGAAAACCCTCGCTGAGCTGGGGTTACGCTTGCGGGGTCTGGAAAATATCACGCTCTATCGCTACGGCGGCGAGGAGATCGCCGTGCTGTTCCGCGATGTTTCGGTGGAAAAGGCGCAAAGTTATCTCGAAAAGTGGCGAATTTCAGTGCACACGCGGAGTTTTCGCGAAGCCGATCTGCGGGTTTCTTTCAGCGCCGGGCTGTGCAAAATGGGCGGGGCGTCGCTGTCTGACGTGGTCGCTCAGGCCGATCAGCTGCTGTATCAGGCGAAAAAAACCGGTAAAAACAAAATCCTCGCAGGCTAAGGCCAGACCGCTCCCATCTTGCCTCACCCGTTTAAGTCTGACGCTCTTTGTGTCGTTTTAAACGGGTAACGTTATGGCTATGAGGCTGGCATGGAAAAAAGTACACATTTTGTCGTCCAGTGTGTCGAAAAAAACAGGCTCGATGCTGGCATCGATTTTGTCATTCAACCTATTTTCGATCTCTCGCGCTTCGTCTGCATTGGCGGCGAAGTGCTGGTGCGCGGCACCCATCGCCGCAATATCGTGCCGCCGAATCTCTTTATCAGCCAACTGGAAGAGACGGGCGGAATATTGCCGATGGGCGACTACGTCATGGCGCAGGCGTTTAAATTTATCGCCCGCCAACCGCAGGCACTGCGTGAATATCAGCTGTTTACTCTCAATATTTCGCAGGTGCAGCTGAACGACGTCGGTTTCGCGGCGCGCGCCATTCACCTGATGCAACAAAATCACCTCTCGCCACGACATTTCATTTTCGAAATTACCGACAGCGTTGATTGCCCTGACGATGCGGTCAGGCAAAATCTTGCGCAGCTCAGTGAGGCCGGAATTCATCTTGCCTGGGATGGGATTGATGGCCTGAATACGCTAAAAGCCCGGCTCGCCGTCTGGTCGACGGACTATATTAAGCTCGACAGAAGTTGCCTGGCGGCGGCGAATATCGATCACACGTTTTTGCTGCTGGATTACATCAATGAGCTCGATATCGACGTGATTATCGAAGGCGTTGAAAACTATACCCATGTCTCCACCATGCTGCGCCACGGGGTGAAATATGGACAAGGTTTTCTCTTCTCTCGCCCTCTCAGCAAAGAGCATTTCCACCAGGAATATATGCAGCCCGAGCATTAACAGACTGCCTCGCCCTGCCACGCGTATAAGAAAAATAACCCCATGTATCAGCAATATATTCTCAGAACAAAAAAGAACAGGGTTATCGCCTCGTGTCTGACCTTTCTGCTGACGTTAATGGTGACGGCGTCTCTGGCGCTGATCGCCATGCAGAACAATAACAAAAAAAATATCGAGGACGAGGCGAACTATTTTCAGCATATTCTGGACGGTTTTTTAAGCGATGCTCATTCCGCCACGCAGCAGGCCGCCGGTCTGGTCGGGAAAGTGTGCGATTTCACGGTGGAAAAACAGCTCAATATGATCCCCGGCCGGTATATGCACATTTACTCGATTAACGTCGTGAAAGATAACCATATTGATTGTTCGTCGTTGCTGGCAAATAAACATGTCGACGTCCGGGATATTCTTCGCAGCGGGAAACAGATCTGGATGTCGCCTTCGGTGAGCGCAAAGGATATCAAGGTGATCGCCTTTAAAACGGCTCTGCCGCAGGGGGATGTATACGTCGCCTCCGATATCCGCTTTCTGCTGGAAGTGATGCGCAGCAGTTCGGCGGGGAGAAAGCTGGCGCTGGAGGTGTCTGGCAAAACCCTCACCGCGGCGGGCCTGTCAGACCTTCCGCTCAGCTCGCCGCACTTTAGCCGTTACACGCTCTTTCCCGCCCATTCCCCGCTTTATACCCTGGCATGGGAAGAGCCACGGCTGGATGAGGCGGTGAAAGCCATGGCGAAATCCTGGCTCTCCATCGGTTTTATCTTCGCAATGTCGTTCATTATGGCGACCGTCGTCTGGCTGCTGGCCACCCGTCGTCACTCGCTCTATACCCAGCTGGCGCACGCGATTCGACAGCGTCAGATCCACCCGCACTATCAGCCGCTGATTTGCGCGCACAGCAATGTCGTCTCCGGGGCGGAGATCCTCGCTCGCTGGCATCATGACGAGCTGGGGTTTGTACCACCGGACGTGTTTATTCCGGTGGCGGAACGCACGGCGCTGATTATCGATCTGACGCAGAGTCTGCTTGAGCAGGTGGTAGATGATTTACAGCAGGGTATCGTCGCCCTTAAACCGGGTTTTAATCTGAATCTCAATATCAGCTACAGCCATCTGGCGGACGACGGATTCGAGGCGTTTGTCGATAACTGGGCGCCGGTGTTTGCCGCCCTCGGCGTGACGCTGGTGTTTGAAATTACCGAGCGCGAAAACATTGATATCAGCGAGGCGATGGCGCACAAGATTACACACATCAAAACGTGCGGGATCAAAATCGCCCTGGATGATTTTGGCACCGGGTTTTCCAACCTGGCGTTTATTTCCAACCTCCGCCCCGACAGCATCAAAATCGACCGCATGTTTGTCCGGCAAATCTCTCGGGATGTGGCGACGCCGCTGATCGACTGCGTGATTGATATGGCGAAAAGGATGAACATTCTCACTACCGCAGAGGGCGTGGAGTATGACTATCAGGTGGCGTATCTGAAGGCGAATCAGATCGACTGTTTGCAGGGGTATTACTTTTCAAAACCGCTCGCGTTTGGGGATTTCGCGGCGTTTTTGCGAAATTACGCGGCGGGATAAAACAAAAAGCCCCGAGAGGGGCTTTTGCGTTGTTGGTTGCCGGGTGGCGGCTTCGCCTTACCCGGCCTACAAAACCACACACAATGCGGTGTTGTAGGCCCATGGGCAAAACCACATCAGAACGGGATATCGTCGTCGAAATCCATTGGTGGTTCGTTAGACGGTGCCGGAGCGGACTGCTGCTGCGGACGAGACTGCGCGCCGCCGCTGAACTGGTTGCCGCCCTGAGGCTGCTGAGGCTGGCCCCAGCTACCCTGCTGCTGCTGACCGCCGCCTGCTGGCGCACCTGCACCACCACCCTGACGGCCACCCAGCATCTGCATGGTGCCGCCAACGTTCACTACCACTTCGGTGGTGTACTTCTCTGCACCGGCCTGGTCGGTCCATTTACGGGTACGAAGCTGACCTTCGATATACACCTGAGAACCTTTACGCAGATATTCACCGGCCACTTCTGCCAGTTTGCCGAACAGCACAACGCGGTGCCATTCAGTCTGCTCTTTCATCTCACCGGTCGCTTTATCACGCCAGGATTCGGAAGTAGCCAGCGTAATGTTGGCAACTGCGCCACCACTCGGCATGTAGCGTACTTCCGGGTCCTGGCCCAGATTACCGACGAGAATCACCTTGTTTACGCCTCTGCTGGCCATGATCGTGTCTCCTGAATACGTTTCTTAATAGTGTAAGCGCGCGAGTGTACCATTTCCACGTCACATTTTGATAGCTGCGACAGTGATTCCACAGAACTCGCACTCACTAAACATTGTTGCACATTAAATCAGAAGCTGCATTCCAATACTGTATATTCAAACAGGTCAGATTGTGTCATAATTAGCCGTTTCTGCCGTTTGTCCTTCAAACAAACCAGGCATCCGAGTCTCTACCGGGAAAGGTGAATGGATAAGATCGAAGTACGGGGCGCCCGCACCCATAATCTCAAGAATATCAACCTCATAATCCCTCGCGACAAGCTGATTGTCGTGACCGGGCTATCGGGTTCTGGCAAGTCATCACTGGCTTTCGACACCTTGTATGCCGAAGGACAGCGTCGTTACGTTGAATCGCTCTCCGCCTATGCGCGTCAGTTTCTGTCGCTGATGGAAAAACCGGACGTCGACCATATCGAAGGGTTGTCGCCGGCGATCTCCATCGAACAGAAATCTACGTCGCATAACCCGCGTTCCACGGTCGGTACCATTACCGAAATTCATGACTATCTGCGTCTGCTGTTTGCCCGCGTGGGCGAGCCGCGCTGCCCGGATCATGACGTGCCGCTGGCCGCGCAAACCGTCAGTCAAATGGTGGATAACGTGCTGGCGCAGCCAGAGGGCAAACGCCTGATGCTGCTGGCCCCGATCATCAAAGACCGTAAAGGCGAGCACACGAAAACGCTGGAAAACCTGGCAAGCCAGGGCTACATCCGCGCCCGTATCGACGGGGAAGTGTGTGACCTGTCCGATCCGCCGAAGCTGGAGCTGCAAAAGAAACACACCATTGAAGTGGTGATTGACCGCTTTAAAGTGCGCGACGATATGACGCAGCGTCTGGCCGAGTCGTTCGAAACGGCGCTGGAGCTCTCCGGCGGTTCTGCCATCGTGGCGGACATGGACGATGCGAAAGCCGAAGAGCTGCTCTTCTCCGCGAACTTTGCCTGCCCGATTTGTGGGTACAGCATGCGCGAGCTGGAACCGCGGCTGTTCTCGTTCAACAACCCGGCGGGCGCGTGCCCAACCTGTGATGGCCTGGGTGTGCAGCAATATTTCGATCCGGATCGCATCATCCAGAATCCGGAGCTCTCCCTGGCCGGTGGCGCGATTCGCGGCTGGGATCGCCGCAATTTCTACTACTTCCAGATGCTGAAATCGCTGGCCGAACACTATAAGTTCGACGTCGAAGCGCCGTGGGCGAGCTTGAGCCCAAATGTGCATAAAGTGGTGCTGTCGGGTTCCGGCAAAGAGAACATCGAGTTCAAATACATGAACGATCGCGGCGATACTTCCGTGCGCCGCCATCCGTTCGAAGGCGTGCTGCACAATATGGAGCGCCGCTACAAAGAGACCGAATCCAGCGCGGTGCGCGAGGAGCTGGCGAAGTTCATCAGCAACCGCTCATGTACCACCTGTGAAGGGACGCGTCTGCGTCGCGAGGCTCGCCATGTGTTCGTTGAGAACACCGCGCTGCCGACCATCTCAGACATGAGCATCGGTCACGCGATGGACTTCTTCACCAACCTGAAGCTCTCCGGCCAGCGCGCGCAGATTGCCGAAAAAGTGCTGAAAGAGATCGGCGATCGCCTGAAATTCCTCGTGAACGTCGGTCTGAACTATCTGTCACTTTCTCGCTCCGCAGAAACGCTCTCCGGCGGCGAAGCGCAGCGTATCCGTCTGGCGAGCCAGATTGGTGCCGGTTTGGTCGGCGTGATGTACGTGCTGGATGAGCCGTCCATCGGCCTGCACCAGCGCGATAACGAGCGTCTGCTCGGCACGCTGATCCACCTGCGTAACCTCGGCAACACGGTGATTGTGGTTGAGCACGACGAAGATGCGATCCGCGCCGCTGACCACGTCATCGACATCGGCCCTGGCGCGGGTGTCCATGGCGGACAGGTCGTCGCGGAAGGGACACTGGCCGACATCATGGCCGTTCCGGAGTCCCTGACCGGCCAGTTCATGAGCGGTAAGCGCAAAATTGACGTGCCGAAACAGCGTGTTGCAGCCAATCCAGAGAAAGTGCTGAAGCTGACCGGCGCTCGCGGCAACAACCTGAAGGACGTCACGCTGACGCTGCCTGTCGGGCTGTTCACCTGCGTCACCGGCGTGTCAGGTTCCGGTAAATCGACGCTGATTAACGATACCTTGTTCCCGATTGCCCAGACCCAGCTGAACGGTGCGACGCTGGCTGAGCCTGCGCCGTATCGCGACATTCAGGGTCTGGAGCATTTCGATAAAGTGATCGATATCGACCAGAGCCCGATTGGCCGTACACCGCGCTCGAACCCGGCGACCTATACTGG
This sequence comes from Lelliottia sp. EB106-05-01-XG201, assembly GCF_058791735.1. NCBI lineage: Bacteria > Pseudomonadati > Pseudomonadota > Gammaproteobacteria > Enterobacterales > Enterobacteriaceae > Lelliottia > Lelliottia sp. EB106-05-01-XG201. Next base: position 328,511 of record NZ_JBYTDV010000001.1, on the reverse strand, counting down.
CGTGTTTACGCCCGTACGTGAACTGTTCGCCGGTGTTCCTGAATCACGCTCGCGCGGCTATACGCCAGGACGTTTCAGCTTTAACGTTCGCGGCGGCCGCTGCGAAGCCTGTCAGGGCGATGGCGTGATCAAAGTCGAGATGCACTTCCTGCCGGATATCTACGTGCCGTGCGATCAGTGCAAAGGCAAACGCTATAACCGCGAAACGCTGGAGATTAAGTACAAAGGCAAGACTATCCACGAAGTACTGGATATGACCATTGAAGAAGCCCGTGAGTTCTTCGATGCGGTGCCTGCGCTGGCGCGTAAGCTGCAAACGCTGATGGATGTGGGGCTGACCTACATTCGTCTCGGCCAGTCAGCGACGACGCTCTCCGGCGGTGAAGCGCAGCGCGTGAAGCTGGCGCGTGAGCTGTCGAAACGCGGCACCGGTCAGACGCTGTATATTCTGGATGAGCCAACCACCGGTCTGCACTTTGCGGATATCCAGCAGTTGCTTGAAGTGCTGCATCAGCTGCGCGATCAGGGCAACACCATTGTGGTCATTGAGCACAACCTGGACGTCATCAAAACCGCAGACTGGATTGTGGATCTCGGTCCGGAAGGCGGCAGCGGCGGCGGTGAAATCCTCGTCTCGGGTACGCCAGAGACGGTGGCAGAGTGCGAAGCTTCGCACACCGCGCGCTTCCTGAAACCGTTGCTCGAGTCTTAAACGGAAAGCTGCTGTCGGGTATTTTCCGGCAGCAGCTCAAAAGCCTGCTTGTAAGAGGCATCGACTAAATAGTAAATCTGCGAATCCGGCAGCGAGCCGTCGAGATAGACGGTGCTCCAGTGCGCTTTATTCAGATGCTTGCTCGGTCGCACATCGCTGTGCTGCTGACGCAGTAAATCCGCCAGTTCCGGACTGGTTTTTAACGATGCCGCCGGACGCCCTTCGACCTCTTTTACCATCGCAAACAGCACGTCTGCCACCTTGATCTGCGTGGCTTTCCAGTCGCTGTGGACACTTTGCCCCGCGCCCGGTTTATTCATGCAGTATTGAAGTATCTCCGAAATTGTCATCTTTGCTCCCCTGTAAATGGGTTGAGTGCGACCTGAGGATCTGCCCCTTTAAGTGTGCAGCAAGACGACAAAAGGTAAACCCGGCCAGGCCTGATTTGTTCAAAAAATCATCGTACGTCAGTATTCCGAATTAACAATCACCTCTTCACCGAAGGATCCGGCCATCGGCAGCGGACGATAGGTCGAGTTGGAGGCGCGCAGAACGCGGATGCCACGAGCACCGACTTCGCGGGCGGCAGAGATATCGTTATCCGAATCGCCGTAGAATACTTTGATATTTTTCTGCTCCAGCCACTGGGTTTTGGTGTTTTGCCCGTGCTTGTCCCCGGCAAAGATCACCGGATTCATGTTGGCCGCCGGAATCGAAAAATCGCCCTGCAGGGTTTTGCTGACGGTTTCGGTTTTGGTCTGGCTGCGACCGGTGACGAAATAGATGCTGTCGCCGCGTTTGACGTGCATCGCAATCAACGCGCGACCCACTTCTTTCGGGATACTGAACTCATCCCAGCCGTTGTTCATTTTTTCCCAGAATTCCGGGTTTTTCAGGTACTCCTCGCTATCCGGCGACCAGGTTTTTTTGCCGCGCCAGAAGCCAGGGCTGGAAAAGAGGACGGTATCGTCGATATCAAAACCGACAGCCATTGGCGCGCGGCCCATCAGGCTGTTTTCGATTTGCGCCACGGAGACCCAGTGAATGGGGGCTTGTTCAGCCAGAATGGCGGCGGTGGTTCCGGTGTAGACCGGCGTTGGCGCGGAAGCTCGTGCACCGACTGCACTATTAAGCGAGAACAATAAGCAGGCGGCGCTGAGCGCCAGTGTGATCTTGCGCATGTATTCCCCTGAATATTCAGTTTGTTATCGTTTTAAATTGAGCGAATGGTCAAAAATCTACCAGACCTTAACCCCTGAGCCAGGTGAAGGGAAGGAAATTTTTGAGATTATCCCTGGTAAAGGGAGGGATATCACAAAGCGTGAGGATGAAAAAAGCCGGGTGGCGGCTTCGCCTTACCCGGCCTACGTTTAGGTTTTGTAGGCCCGGTAAGCGCAGCGCCACCGGACAATTCCGGCGCCGATGCCGATAAAAAGCCGGGTGGCGGCTGCGCCTTACCCGGCCTACGTTCAGGTTTTGTAGGCCCGGTAAGCGTAGCGCCACCGGGCAATTCCGGCACAGATGCCGATAAAAAGCCGGGTGGCGGCTTCGCCTTACCCTGCCTACGTTCGGGTTTTGTAGGCCCGGTAAGCGCAGCGCCACCGGGCAATTCTGGCTCCGGTGCCGATAAAAAGCCGGGTGGCGGCTGCGCCTTACCCGGCCTACATTCAGGTTTTGTAGGCCCGGTAAGCGCAGCGCCACCGGGCGCTAAACCGCACGGAAGCCAACAATGTAAGTAAGTGCTTACACCACAGCCGCAAACGCCTGCGCGACGCGCTGGACGTTGTGTGCGTTCAGGCCCGCGACGCACATGCGGCCGCTGGCGATGAGGTAAACGCCGAACTCTTCGCGAAGACGATCGACCTGCTGCGCGCTCAACCCGGTGTAGCTAAACATCCCGCGCTGCTTGAGCAGATAATCGAAGTTATGCTCCGGTAATGCGCTTTTCAGGGCATTCACCAGCTCCTGACGCATTGCCAGAATACGCTTACGCATCCCTTCCACTTCAGCAAGCCAGGTCGCTTTCAATGCGTCGTCGCCCAGAACCGTCGCCACCACCTGCGCACCGAACGCTGGCGGGCTGGAGTAGATACGGCGAACCGTCGCTTTCAGCTGGCCCAGTACGCGCCCGGCTGCATCTGCGTCTTCACAAACAATCGACAACCCGCCGACGCGCTCGCCGTACAGAGAGAAAATTTTCGAGAAGGAGTTGCTCACCAGAGCTGGCAGCCCGGCGCTGGCAATCGCGCGGATCGCGTAGGCGTCGTCTTCCATGCCCGCGCCAAAGCCCTGATAGGCGATGTCGAGGAACGGGATCAGATTGCGCGCTTTCAGAACTTCAATGACCGCATCCCACTGGCTGTTGGTCAGGTCCGAGCCGGTCGGGTTATGGCAGCACGGATGCAACAGCACGATGCTGCGCTCCGGCAGAGTATTCAGTTTTTCCAGCAATGCCTCGACGCGCACGCCTTTGGTGTCGTTGTCGAACCACGGATAGGTGCTGACGGCAAAGCCTGCGCCTTCAAAAATCGCAACGTGGTTTTCCCAGGTCGGATCGCTGACCCACACACCAGAATCGGGGAAATATTTTTTCAGGAAGTCCGCGCCCACTTTCAGCGCACCGGACCCGCCCAGCGTCTGGATCGTCGCCACGCGTTTTTGCGTTAACACCGGGTGATCGGCGCCAAACAGCAGCGGGGCGATGGTGTTACGGTAGGTATTCAGCCCTTCCATCGGCAGATAGAGCGACGCGCCATGCGGCACCGCGTTCAGGCGCGCTTCGGCTTCGGCCACCGCCTGCAGCTGAGGAATAATGCCGTCTTCGTTGTAGTAAAGACCGATGCTGAGGTTCACTTTGTCGCTGCGTGAATCTTCTTTGAAACGCTCCATTAAGGAGAGGATGGGGTCGCCGGCGTAGGCGTCAACTTTCTGGAACACGCGATGTATCTCCGGATTTCTGTCAGGCAGGGATTTCAACAATAAACCGGAACGCCGCGCAAAATCGAGGTTTTTATCGCATCATCTGCGCCACAAAACTCTCCCCCGAATGACATAGGTTCTTTGTTGTGAGAAATCGGGATATTTGGCAAATATTGCGCCTCCTTCCACTGCCGTAATTTAACTCCTGCGCAACCGCGCAATCACTGATTCAAGGAGTTCACATTATGGATTCACAATTTATCGGTTCAGTCATTAATGCCCTGCCGCTGGAACACATGATTGGCGGACCGCTGCAGGCAATGATCAAAGCTCAGGTTCAGGCCAGTAAGTCCTATACCGACTTTCTGCTCTCCGTCTGTATCAAGGACGGAAAAGCCGTCGCCATTGAGTTCGATTTCGACGAAACCGTCGTGGATGAGCAAGGGGTCAACAAAGGCACCGTCACCCGCAAAATGAGCATTCCGCTGCTGGCGGCGATCGCCCACCCGATTATCTGTATCGAAGAAGGGACGATCGATTTTGAACTGGAAGTGAGCCAAAGCGAAGCCAGTTCAAGTAGCACAGAAGCAGAAGCCTCCGTCGAAGCTTCCGTCGGCTGGGGCGTATTTAAAGCCAAAATGACCGGCAAAGTGTCGCACAAATCGGAGCAGACCCGCTCCACCGATACGCGCGCTAAATATTCCATTCATACCCAGGTGAAACGTCAGGAGCCGCCTGAAGCACTGCAGCGCGTTATTGACTACTTAACTAACGCGAAAACCAAGCCAGTCGCTGCGCAATAAGCCATCGCGCTGCATCAATATTGCTTTCCATAACGTATGGGGCCGCCTCAGGTGGCCTCACTTCAGGAGCGAACTATGTCTTTTAAAAAGTGGCTGCGGGGCGGAAATGACCCAGAGCCAGGAAGTAATACGGATAAAGTGACGGAAGGGACACAACCTCCTGCGCAGGAGAATCCTGCCCCCACGCCTCCATCAGATATTCCAGGTGTGCCTGTCACGCTCGAAGATATTACGCGTGGGATGCAATACGCAGCGACGGCCGCGAATGAGTTGATTGCTCAGCAATATATGAAGGCACTGGACCCGTTTTTTGAACCTGGACAAGACGGCTCGCTGATCCCGCGCACCGTACAGCTGGAGCTGGATGACAAGCATTATTTCGATTTGCCATTGGTCGCGCTTTCCACTCCGCGCGGGCTGATGCTGGAAAAAATGAAGGTCAATCTGACGATCCGTACTGAAGGAATGCAGGCCCCCTCCCGACAATCGGGTGAAAACGAGTTTGGACGTTTTCATGTCAGCCTGTCGCCAGCCAGCGATTCCAAAGGTGGCCGCGACAGCCGACATGTCGACGTGGAAATGCAGTTTATCGCGCTGGAACCGCCGGAAAGTGTCATGCGTTTGATCGATGAATACACCAATAAAGTGGTTCCCCGTCCAAAAGTAGAGGAGACACCGTAATGCAAAAACAACCAGAAAATACTGGCGATAAAGGCGTGCAGCTTATTTGTCAGTTTGAAGGCCTGAAACTGGAACGTTACCGCGATGCGGTTGGTTTATGGACCATCGGCTACGGGCATTTAATCCTCAAGGAGGAGATGGATAAGCTCACGAAAATAAACACCGGTGAAGCAAAGCAAATCCTGCGTAAAGACCTGAAGCGTACTGAAGAGGGCGTAAAAAAATTACTCACCCGGTCGGTCACGCAAAACCAGTTCGATGCACTCGTCTCTTTTGCTTTTAACCTCGGCGTTGGCAATTTAAAGAAATCCACTCTGCTGAAAAAAGTCAATATGGGCGACATCGAGGGTGCGGCATTGCAATTCAAAAGCTGGAATAAAGCAGGTGGCAAGGTGCTTGCTGGTCTGACTCGTCGTCGCGAAGCGGAAATGAAATTATTTCTGAGCTAATTAAAGGAGAACACCATGAAACCTTTTGTTTTATATCAAACGATGGCGCTAATGATCACGCTGGCAGCAGCATTCACGGTCAACGCAGAACCCAAAACCTGTGAAGAGGAAATTAAAGAGACCAACAGCTTTTTAGCGACTCAGGGTGCCGCCCCCGTAAACGATGTTGCTAATCTGGCAAGCACTCTGCGATTTCTGAACAGCAACGGGCGCCTGCCTGACCGATATATCACCTCGGATGAAGCCCGACGTCTGGGATGGTCAGGGAAAGACTCTGACACGCTGTGGGGCTTAAAACCCACTAACGGAAAAGGGATCGGCGGCGATGCCTACACCAGTAAAATGCTTCCGTCCGGGAAATCCTGGTTCAGTGCGGATATTGATTTTAACCGGGGATACCGCAGCAACAAACATCTGGTCTACAGCAATGCCGGGCAGCAGCGCTTTATTACCACGGATCATTATCAGCATTTGGTCGAACTGGAACCCTGCCAATAAACTCACACACATCATACCTCATAAAATCCCCTACTTTATCGATGTCTGGTACGGGATTTTATTTATTGATGAGGAATATTATATGACTGATGTTTATCTCCCCACACTTATTAGCGAAGCATTATTAGCCTTTTCCGGTTTATTTGGTGGAGTCAGTATTTCATTTTTCTGGCAACCTCAAAGATTACATCAACACAGTCGATTCATCGCTGGCGTTATATTCGGTGGAATCAGTATGGGTGCGGCAGTAGCGTTAGGCGGCTTAACGGCGCGCTGGTTGAAAATCGATCTTAATCAGGCCGACATTACTTTAGGACTTGGTTACATCTTAGGCGCGCTCAGTAATGGACTGATTGTCTGGCTGGCTAACTTTTTCCGCCATCATGAGCAACGAGATATTTTCGATGTTGCCAGCGTGATTAAAAGTAAGGTGAGAAATGAATCACTGCCTCCGATCGATCTTAATAATGACAAGACCCGGGAGGATTAACATGTTTAAAAGTGCTGATGGATGGATACTCCTGTTTACGATCCTGATAGATTTTACGACCTCCTTTATTATCCTGTTTGGCGCCTATAGCAGAAGCGTTCACACTTTACCGGTAGTAAGCAAAATAGGTCTGGCCGCCCTGGCGTTTGGCCTCTTTGCTGAAAGTGGTTTGAATATTGATTTCATTTTAACCGGCGCTGATATTCTCAGCGACAGCCTTCCCTTCTGGTTGCTTCAGGATACGGGAACCTTGATTGTTATTCTTTGTTATTTCTTTTTGAAAAATTAAAAAAGTAAAGCGCAACACTAAATCTACAGTTGCGCTTTACTTTTCAACCCTTCAGAACAACTTTACTCTATTGTAAAAAATTAGCCCATTTTGACTGAGTCAGCGATGTATTTGAAATAGAGCATCGCCGCCTGGGTGCGATTATTAACCTGAAGGCGGTGAAAGATGGACTCCAGGTGAACCTTTACCGTTCCAGCGCTGATATTAAGCTGCCTGCTGATTTGTTTATTCGTACCGCCATTTGCCAGCAGCTTAAGGACCTCCTGCTGACGTCGACTCAGGGTATAGATTGCCGGTGATTCCGGTTGATGGTTGCGGTGGAGAACAGCTTGTTCCGGGAAACAAACCACGCCTGACAATACCATATTCAGTATCTGGCTGATCTTCTCCGCAGAGAGTTCCTTCGTCAGAATGCCTTTGACATTCTGTCTAATATAAAAATTAAAAATACTGTCGACAGCTTTTCGCAACATCACCACGACGGGCAACGATGACCGCCGTATCGTTAATTCTTTTATAAAGGGGGTGCAATTCATTTCCCCGTCAATCAGTACAATCGTAATGGGTGCGGACTCAAGGATAGTTAGTGCATCATCAAAGCTGTTTGTAGCGAAAACGGTACATTCCGGCATCACTCTGCTGAGTTCAGTTTTCATACCGTGAATGTAGATCGGCAACTCATCGATCATCAATATATTCATCACAACTTAACCTCGTCTGATTTATATTCTTTTGAATTATTCAATCGACCTATTCCGAGTTTTAGTATGGGTGTTAATGACGGACTTTCGAAACATCATTTGGCATAGGGTGAACGTCATATTTCACCATAATACTTAAGCTCTGCTAAATAAATAGCAAAGCGCCAGTTTACTTATCAACTGAAAAACGGCATGGGAAGAATCGCATAGGTCTTACGGCATATTTAAAACTATTTATTCCGGGATTACTCTCCGATTGCACATGTGCAGTCCCTATATATTTTATTATTGCGACGAGGAATTTATGACAATATTAACGATCTATTTCTGCGGTACCAGCTCTAATAAGTTTGATGATTCGCATGCTAATTACTGGAATGGGGAGCTGATTTCCTCACTGGCACCGCGAAATCAGGGAAAAGAGTTTGCGGAATGGGCAATTATTGATGGCCCCGGCAGTGGCAATCTTCAGTCAGATGAAATGTGGGTAAAAAGCGGAGAATATAGCCAGTTGCGTGGCCAGATCATGGGCAGCGGCTGGGAAGAAAATATCCAGCATGCGTTGCATATCATCAAAGGTAATGTCAGCTGGCAGCGGGAAAAGCTGACCAAAGAAAATTATGATCAGCTTAAGAAAGCAGGTGTGCCTATTCAGGATGTTGAAGTCGAGGGTTCATTCTGGTGGCGTAAATATGACTATGGCGACCGTAAAATCACGCAACAACAATTGCAGCAACAAATTATTAAGACCTACCGCAAAGGGCAAATTCTCCCCACTCAGGTCAATCTGGTTGGCTGGAGCCGGGGAGGCATCAGCTGCCATATGCTTGCCAACGCCATGCTTGCCGATCCGTTATTAACCACTATTCCGGTCAATATTTTTGCGGTCGACCCGGTTCCGGGCATGGGGAATTTCCAGACAGATAAAGTGACGTTAGGTAATAACGTCAGAGAGTATGTGGCTTTTTATGCCAAAGATGAGCGTTCAAAAGGATTTAGCTGCGTTATTCCACAGACGCACAGCTCAACCGCGGTGCATATTTTCCCGATGGCAGGCCGACACGCGACGCTGGTAGGGAATGCATCGGTCAACGGTGATAAGGGTGAAAAAGTCCTCTCTGAGCCTGGCATCATCGTGCGCCATTTTGCGGAAGTCTGTCTGAAAAGATGGGGAGTGACTCATGATAAAGCGCTGAACTTAACGGATGCGAAACTGAGGGAACTGCATCAGGCGATCGCAGCCAACAGTCTGCTGTATAACCAGATGCACAATTATTCGTATCTCTGGTTTACTGAAAAAGATCAGGGCGAACGCTATGTTTCTCGCGCCAGCACCGGCGCGCCCTTCTCTTCTGTCCGAGGTGACACCTTCTCGCCGCAAGCCGGTTTAGCGTCCGACTACCTGACCGATAATACCCTTTACAATGTGATTAAATAACCGTTCGCGCCCGGCAGAGACATCTTTGCCGGGCGCGAAGTATTAATCGACGTATTTCATCGCCACCCGCGACGTCAGGCGTGTGATAAGTTCGTAAGCACTCACTTTCGTGATTTCAGCAATGCGCTCGACGGGCAGACCTTCGCCCCACATCACCACCGGGTCACCGGCTTTATCATCGGCATCCGGTCCGAGATCGACGCAAACCATATCCATCGCCACGCGGCCGACAATCTTCACTTCACGACCGTTGACCAGCACCGGTGTACCGGACGGTGCCGCGCGCGGATAGCCGTCGCCGTAGCCCATCGCCACCACGCCCAGACGCGTATCGCACTCGCTCACCCAGGTGCCGCCGTAGCCGACCGGTTCACCCGCTTTGTGCTCGCGCACGGCAATCAGGCTGGAGACCAGGGACATCACCGGCTGGAAGCCAAAGTCCGGGCCCCAGGGTTTGTTCTCCAGCGGCGATACGCCGTAGAGAATAATGCCCGGACGCGCCCAGTCGAAGTGCGACTGCGGCCAGAGCAAAATGCCGCCGGACGCCGCAATGGAGCGCATCCCCGGTTTGCCTTCGCAGAAGGTGTTGAAGATATCGAGCTGCTGCTCCGTTGCGCCGCACTCTGGCTCATCGGCACGCGCAAAGTGGCTGACGATGTTCACCGGCTGACGTACGTTTTTGCACTGGCTCAGGCGCTGATAAAAGGCCTCGGCCTGCTCCGGACGCACGCCCAGACGGTGCATACCGGTGTCGAGTTTCATCCACACGGTGACCGGCTCGCTCAGCGTGGCGGTTTCCAGTGCGGCTAACTGCTCTTCGTTATGCACCGCGGTGTGCAGATGCTGGTCGGCAATGGTCGTCAGATCGGCGGCTTCGAAAAAGCCTTCGAGTAACAGAATCGGCTGGGTGATACCGCCCGCGCGCAGGCGCAGGGCTTCTTCGAGACGGGCGACGCCAAAGGCATCGGCATCAGGGAGCGTTCGCGCGGTCTCAAGAAGACCGTGTCCGTAAGCGTTCGCTTTCACGACTGCAACGAGCTTGCTGGCGGGCGCCAGTTCACGCAGACGTTGCAGGTTGTGTCGCAGAGCGCGGCGGTTAATGACTACAGTTGCCGCTTGCATTTGAATTTGAAATCCTTGCCGTTAAGAAAGAGTATTCCTCTAAATCATTTGCGTCACAGCAAGGCGGCAAGCCCGTGAATCCCCGGGAGCTTAGTCAACTAAGCGACCGGGGTGAGCGGGCGCAGCCAACGCCGCTGTGGCGCGAAGGATGACGAGGAATTATTCGTCGTCGTATTGAGGTCCCGCATAGTTATCAAAACGCGACCACTGACCGTTAAACGTCAGACGCACCGTCCCGATCGGGCCGTTACGCTGCTTACCAATAATGATTTCCGCGATGCCTTTCATGTCGCTGTTCTCGTGATAAACCTCGTCACGATAGATGAACATGATCAAGTCGGCATCCTGCTCGATGGAGCCGGATTCACGCAGGTCGGAGTTGACCGGGCGCTTATCGGCGCGTTGTTCCAGGGAGCGGTTAAGCTGCGATAGGGCCACCACGGGGACCTGTAACTCTTTCGCTAACGCTTTGAGAGAGCGGGAGATTTCGGCGATTTCCAGCGTACGGTTATCGGAGAGCGACGGCACGCGCATCAGCTGCAGGTAGTCGATCATGATAAGGCCGATGCCGCCGTGTTCACGGGCGATACGCCGCGCGCGGGAGCGGACTTCCGTCGGCGTCAGGCCGGAGGAGTCATCGATGTAGATGTTACGTTTTTCCAGCAGAATGCCCATGGTGCCGGAGATGCGCGCCCAGTCTTCGTCGTCAAGCTGGCCGGTACGAATGCGGGTCTGATCCACGCGCGACAGAGACGCGAGAGAACGCATCATAATCTGGTCGGAGGGCATCTCCAGACTGAAGATCAAAACCGGTTTATCCTGCAACATCGCCGCGTTTTCGACGAGGTTCATCGCAAAGGTCGTTTTACCCATCGACGGACGCGCCGCGACGATAATCAGATCCGACGGCTGCAAACCGGCGGTCTTTTTGTTGAGATCGTCATAACCAGTGTTCACACCGGTGACGCCGTCGTGCGGCTGCTGGAAAAGCTGTTCGATACGCGCGACGGTGGAATCCAGGACTTCGGCGATGTTTCGCGGCCCTTCGTCTTTGTTCGCCCGGCTTTCGGCGATTTTAAACACGCGGGATTCGGCGAGATCCAGCAGGTCTTCGCTGGTGCGGCCCTGCGGGTCAAAGCCCGCTTCGGCGATCTCATTCGCCACAGCGATCATCTCACGAACAACGGCGCGTTCGCGCACGATGTCTGCGTAGGCGCTGATGTTCGCCGCACTTGGCGTGTTTTTGGATAATTCTGCCAGATAGGCAAAACCACCGACAGAATCGAGCTGCCCCTGGCGCTCCAGAGACTCTGCCAGCGTAATCAGGTCAATCGGGCTACCGGCTTCCTGCAGGCGCGCCATTTCGGTAAAGATATGGCGGTGTGGACGGGTATAAAAATCATCGGATACCACGCGCTCGGCGACATCGTCCCAGCGCTCGTTGTCCAGCATCAAACCGCCCAACACCGACTGTTCCGCTTCAATCGAGTGCGGCGGGACTTTGAGTCCGGCGACCTGCAAATCGCGCTCGCGAGGCTCAGTCTGTTTGTTGAAGGGTTTATTTCCTGCCATAGTGAATGGATTACCATAAATTGAGAGACGGGGAAGTATAACCGTCTGCAAATGAATCGACAAAGGAGTTCAACGTGGCAACTCGTATCGAATTTCACAAGCATGGTGGTCCTGAAGTCCTGAAGGCGGTGGAGTTTACCCCCGCCGCACCTGGGGAGAACGAAATCCAGGTCGAAAACAAAGCGATTGGTATCAACTATATCGATACCTATATCCGCGGCGGTCTCTATCCGCCGCCGACCATGCCGAGCGGCCTGGGAACCGAAGCCGCAGGTGTCGTGGTGAAAATCGGCAGCGGCGTGAAGCATATTAAAGAAGGCGATCGCGTGGTGTATGCCCAGTCGCCGCTCGGCGCGTACAGCTCGATTCACAACGTGCCCGCCGATAAGGCCGCTATTCTGCCGAACGCCATATCCTTTGAGCAGGCAGCGGCGTCATTCCTGAAAGGGCTGACCGTCTATTATCTCCTGCGTAAAACCTACGAAATCAAACCCGATGAGCAGTTCCTGTTCCACGCCGCGGCGGGCGGTGTCGGGCTTATCGCCTGCCAGTGGGCCAAAGCGCTCGGCGCCAAACTGATCGGCACCGTCGGCAGCGCGCAAAAAGCGCAGCGTGCCCTGCAGGCCGGTGCGTGGCAGGTGATTAACTATCGCGAAGAGAGCATCGCCGAGCGCGTGAAAGAGATCACCAACGGCAAAAAGCTGCGCGTGGTCTATGACTCCGTCGGAAAAGACACCTGGGAAGCGTCGCTCGACTGCCTGCAGCGTCGCGGTTTGATGGTGAGCTTTGGTAACGCCTCCGGCGCAGTCACCGGCGTGAATTTGGGCATTCTCAATCAGAAAGGCTCGCTGTATGTCACGCGCCCTTCCCTGCAAGGCTACATCACCACCCGTGATGAACTGACGGAAGCCAGCAACGAGCTGTTTTCGCTGATCGCCAGCGGCGTGATTAAAGTGGATGTGGCAGAAGCACAGAAATATCCGCTGAGCGATGCGCAGCGCGCGCATGAAGTGCTGGAGAGTCGCGGGACGCAGGGGTCGAGTTTGCTGATCCCATAAAAAGAATTAGGGCTTCCTGTAGGAAGCCCATTCTTTTTTTAGTTCGGCTGTATGTAGGGTACAGCTCGATGAATTCTTTAACGGCAGCCATAGTGACAGATTCGATAAGTAAATCCTATTCTGTTCTAAGCCTCGCTGCTGGAAAAGTTACAGGTATGTGACGAGCGCCTCAATACCTTAGTAACGAAAGCGGTTATTGCGCTGATACTGTGGGACTTTTGGCGCTTTTATCGCCCGAATCACCCACACCACAGCGACCGCTAACAACAGCCACGGCAGCAGTTTAATCATCAGCGCAAACAGCCCGCCGATAAACATCACCACCGTCGCCACCACCAGTGCAGCCAGAATGCCAAGCAGCGAAATTCCGGTCGCCATCAGCATGACAAAAAATCCAATCACAAACAGCAGTTCCAGCATGGCTCTCTCCCACATGAATACCTCAGATATACAGTGGGTATTACAAGAAACGTGCCAAAATTAACTTATTGAATCCAAAACAAAACGCCCCGCGAACATTCGCAGGGCGTGGTGAATTTGACGAACTTTTGGTGAAAATTATCGCTTGTCAGCGACCAGACGCAGGGCCTGCTCCAGGACTTCGATATCTGCCCCGGCTTTATGGGCATTTTCACTCAGGTAGCGACGCCACTGACGCGCCCCCGGAATGCCCTGGAATAAACCGAGCATATGGCGCGTCACATGGCCCAGATAGGTGCCGTTGCTCAGCTCGCGCTCGATGTACGGATACATGGCGCGCACCACGGCAACCGGATCTTTATCGGTGCCGTCCACGCCGAAGATCTCACGATCCACCGAGGCCAGAATGCCCGGATTTTGATACGCCTCGCGACCCACCATCACGCCGTCCATGTGTTCTAAATGGGCTTTGGCTTCGTCGAGAGATTTGATGCCGCCGTTGATCGACATGGTCAGATGCGGGAAATCACGCTTGAGCTGATACACGCGCGGGTAGTCCAGCGGTGGAATTTCACGGTTCTCTTTCGGGCTGAGACCGGACAGCCAGGCTTTACGCGCGTGGATGATAAACGTCTCGCACTCACCTTTTCCGGCCACCGTATTGATGAAATCGCACAGGAATTCGTAGCTGTCCTGGTCGTCAATCCCGATACGGGTTTTGACCGTCACCGGAATCGACACCACGTCGCGCATCGCTTTGACGCAATCGGCCACCAGTTGGGCATTGCCCATCAGGCAGGCGCCAAACATGCCGTTCTGCACGCGGTCGGACGGACAGCCGACGTTGAGGTTGATCTCGTCGTAGCCGCGCTCTTGCGCCAGTTTCGCGCAGTGCGCCAGCGCCGCCGGGTCGCTCCCGCCGAGCTGCAAGGCAACCGGATGCTCTTCGTCGCTATAGGCCAGATAGTCGCCCTTCCCATGAATAATCGCCCCGGTGGTCACCATTTCGGTGTACAGCAGCGTGTGGCGAGAGAGCTGGCGCAGGAAATAGCGGCAGTGTCTGTCGGTCCAGTCGAGCATCGGCGCGATGGAAAAACGGTGTGCAGGGAAATTTGACTGTGATTCTGACGACATGGCGAAGTTTTAAGCATTTGGTGGAAAAGGGGCGCTACTATAGCACAAAGAAAAGCCGGAGGCGCATGGCCTCCGGTCGTCTTAGAAGGTGACGCTCAGCTGCGCGCCCGCGCCCCAGGTTTTGTCTTCCCCGTACAGGCCCATCAGATCCACATGGACTGCGTTGAACGGCGCAAAGCCAAGACCGCCGGTGAAGACGTTGCTGTCGTTGTCTTTCACGTCCGCACGATAACCGGCACGCACCGCCAGCCAGCTGAGGGGCGTGACTTCCGCACCGACGCCGACATACTGGGAGTTTTCTTCGCTTTTGAAGCCTTTGGTTTCGGTCAGATCGCCATCGGCGGTGAGCGTCACCAGATCGTTATGCCAGGCCACGCCAGCGGTCACCAGCGGACGGATCTGGTAGGTATCTTTGTAGTTCACTTCCTCACCCGTGCGGCCATTACGAATGCGCACATCTTTGGTGTCGATATCACGCGACATCAGGTTTTGTCCGCTCAGGCCCACCGTCCAGTGCTGGCCAAAATCAGCGGTCACACCAGCATCGACGTTGAAACCGGTATCGTCCGTGCGATAGCGGCTGTTGTTCCAGTCATCGCTGTCGTAAGTGTAGATGGAGGTGGTGTAGTTATAGAGCCAGGTTTTTTGCAGTTTTGGCGTGATACCGACAGAGACCGGCACATCGGCGATATCAAACTGACGCGCCACCGCCACGCCGTAATCGGAAACAATTGCTGCCCGGCCAGACGCGGTGGAGTTGAGGTTTTTGGTGATTTGATCCGAACCATTCAGGGCCGCATCGAGCGCGACGCTTCCGGCCACCAGTTTGCTGTTCTGGATGCTGCGCAGATAATCAATATCCTGCTGGTCAATGGAAGAGCTGACGCGCGCGTGGGCGTAGCCTTTTGCCACGAAGGCAACCGCCAGGACATGGTTGGGAATGCTGACCGCAATTCCGGCACCGGCGTTAGCGCGGGCAGTTTTGCCTTTCAGATCGTCCAGCTCGTCAGCAAGATCTTTCGCCGCGCTCTGGAATTGGTTCACGGATCCTAAGGGATTGGCGATGATCTCAGCCGGTGTCAGGCTGTTGATCACATTGTCGTAGTGATCGACTTTATCGCTGATATCGTCGATCTGATCCTGCAGATTGTCTTTGTCGGTGATCTGCGCGCCGACCGAAGGCAGAATCACGGTAATGTCGTCATCCGGCTTAGACTTTGCCAGCAGCGCCGGGTTAATGAAGGCTCCACTACCGTAATTGCCCGAAGCAACGCCCGTACCACCCATCGCGTCACTACGCGCTTCTGCCCAGGTATTAGCGGCGGACGCCTCGTTTGCCACAAACAGGGAGACAGCGATGCTAACCACCGAAAATTTTAAATGTTTTTTCACAGTATGCTCGTTTTATAGTCTGTTATTTAACAACCCTGTTATCTCTTAAACAGGGACGAACTATTGCTGTGAATAACATCAAAAAGACACGCTATTTCCTTAAGTTAAATCTTCCGGCTGGCCTGTTGTAATTTGTGACGGCCCTCAATATTTATAGAAGAGGAAATTATTTTCGCCCAGGTTTTCCGTCATGCGGGCCAAAAAACTGCGGGGGATGGTCCACCCAGCGGTCCTCTCGGGTGGCGGCATACACCGGATTGAGCGGGTAATAGATGCGGTTGTGTTTTTTGTTCGCCTCGCCCACGACCAGCAGCCGAACCTCTTCCTCGGTGTTGTTGATAAAGGTGTGGCAGACCCCGGTTCCGGCCGGAAAACCGACGCTGTCGCCCGGCTCAAGTTTCCATAAATAACCGTTAATCCATGCCTGCGGATGCCCTTCAATCACGAAGATAAACTCCTCTTCGTCGCTTTCGGCGTGGGGATAGGAAGTGCGACGGCCCGGCGGCAGGCGTTCATGGTGAATACCGATCCGCCCCAGCCCCAGTTTTCGGGCCAGCGGCGCGCCGATAGCAAAGAGTTCGTCACTGTCCGGGTAAGTCGAATCGTCGGCACCTTCGACGTCGCGCCAGTGTCGGATGCAGTCAGGTCTTTTCATTCTGTTTATTCCCTTGTTTCGATGCGTCAGGTATAGCACACCGTGGCGGATCTCGGCGTTTTCAGCAGAACATGGTAAAGTGAGGGTTTTCCAGACTCCATACTCCGAGGTGCGACATGGACAAGACCACGATGCAAGATCTGCTGGCGCAAGCTGAAAAGCTCTGCGCTGAACGCAATGTGCGCCTGACCCCGCAGCGCCTTGAAGTGTTACGTCTGATGAGCCTGCAGCGCGGTGCCATCAGCGCCTACGATCTGCTCGACCTGCTGCGCGAAAGCGAGCCCCAGGCGAAACCGCCAACGGTCTATCGTGCGCTGGATTTCCTGCTGGAACAAGGGTTTGTTCATAAGGTCGAGTCGACAAACAGCTACGTGCTGTGCCATCTGTTCGATCAGCCAACGCACACTTCGGCCATGTTTATCTGCGATCGCTGCGGTGCGGTCAAAGAAGAAGGGGCGGAAGGCGTGGAAGACATTATGCATTCGCTGGCGGCAAAAATGGGCTTTGCCCTGCGCCATAACGTGATTGAAGCGCACGGGTTGTGCTCGGCGTGTGTCGAAGTGGAAGCCTGTCGCCATCAGGGCGAGTGCCAGCACGATCACTCCATTTTAGTGAAGAAAAAACCGCGCTAAAAACAAAGCGGGCGGCTGTTAGGCCGCCCTCAGGGATTGTACTTCCGTGTACAACGGGTAGAACTCTGTTACCAGCGGTAGTCGTTGCGTTTTTCCCAGTCAACAACCTCTTTTTCCGCCTGATCTTTCGCGTAGCCGTAGCGTTCCTGAATCTTACCGACCAGCTGTTCGCGTTTACCTTCAATGACGGTCACGTCATCATCGGTCAGTTTACCCCACTGTTCTTTCGCTTTACCTTTGAACTGTTTCCAGTTACCGCCGATTTCGTCTTTATTCATAATCATATCCTCATCGTTCGGTTATCACGTAAAATTCGTGTCGTCCGTTACGTTCATTTCTGCTGGACGTGATATTAATTGTAGATAAGGATTTGGCAGACGTTGAGAGATTCAGAATCTTTAACCGTTTCGTCAAACGAAGCCACTACGCAAACCAGGTATTATTGCGCCAGTGACGCCGCCAGATCACCGCCAGAGAGAGGCCGCGCAGAGCGAGGAACACCGCCAGGGCCAGCCACAAACCGTGATTGCCAAGCCAGGGCAGCGTGAAAAGTGTCAGGGCAAAACCGGCCGCCGCGACCGCCATGCTGTTTCGCATCTCAGCCCCGCGCGTCGCACCGATAAACATGCCGTCGAGCAAGTAGCACCACACCCCCACCACCGGTAAAACGACCTGCCAGAGAATGTAGTGATTTGCTAGCTCGCGCAGCTCAGGCAGCGAGGTTAAGAGCGCCACAATATTCGTTCCGAACAAAGCGTAGACGAGCGCGAAGCATAGTGCCACCAGTCCCGACTGCCGACAGGCCGCCCGCCACACCTCCTGCAACTGCCCCGTCTCGCGCGCACCATACGCCTGCCCTGAATGGGCTTCAACCGCATAGGCAAACCCGTCCAGCGCGTAGGCGGTGAAGGTCAGCAAGGTCATGAGGACCGCGTTCACCGCCACGATCTCCGGCCCGAGCCGCGCACCAAATACCGTTAGCGCGCCAAAGCAGAGTTGCAGCAGCAGCGAACGCAGCATGATGTCGCGGTTAAGCGCCAGCAGTTTGCGGATATTGCCGTGCCAGGCGGTTTTCAGCATCGCGAGTGTGATGCCACGCATCACCAGCACGCGTTTCACCATCCACAGGCCGATGAAGAAGGTGCCGTATTCCGCGACGACGGTCGCCAGCGCGGCCCCCTGCACGTTCATGTGCAGGCCCATCACCAGCCACAGATCGAGCACGATATTGAGCAGGTTTCCCACCACCAGCAGGATCACCGGCGCGCGGGCGTACTGTACGCCGAGCAGCCAGCCGAGCAAAACGAGGTTTGCCAGCGACGCCGGGGCGCTGAGCCAGCGGATTTCAAGGAAACGTCGCGCCTGTTCGAGCACGGCTTCACTGCCGCCGACCACGTGCAGCGCCAAATCGATCAGCGGCGTACGCAGCAGCACAATCAGCAGCCCTGCGCCGAGCGCAAGAATTAGCGGCTGGACCAGCGCACGAGCCAGACGAACCGGATCTTTGGCGCCAAATGCCTGGGCCGTCAGCCCGGTGGTGCTCATGCGTA
This sequence comes from Lelliottia sp. EB106-05-01-XG201, assembly GCF_058791735.1. Classification (NCBI taxonomy): domain Bacteria; kingdom Pseudomonadati; phylum Pseudomonadota; class Gammaproteobacteria; order Enterobacterales; family Enterobacteriaceae; genus Lelliottia; species Lelliottia sp. EB106-05-01-XG201. Next base: position 309,996 of record NZ_JBYTDV010000001.1, on the reverse strand, counting down.
AAAAGAGCAGCAGCATAAAGAGGAAACTGGTCGCCGTCGCGCCGATGGCCACGCCGCCGAGATAAACAGGGGAATCCAGATGGCCAATCACCGCCGTATCGACCAGCCCTAGCAGGGGAACGGTGATATTGGAGAAAATCATCGGCAGCGCAAGACGCCACAATGCCTTGTCTGAGGGAGTCAGCAGAGACATGAGAAAGTACCGGGAAAGATAAGAGACAGTCAGGCTGCGGAAAGACCGCAGCCTGTCAGAGAGACATTACAGCCATTCGCCGTTGCGGATCACGCCCACAGCCAGACCTTCGATGGAGAAAGCCTGTTCGCGGAGATCGACCACAATCGGGGAGAACTCGCTGTTTTCTGGCAGCAGCTGTACCGTGTTGCCCTGTTTTTTCAGGCGCTTCACGGTCACTTCGTCGTCGATGCGCGCAACCACAACCTGGCCGTTACGCACATCCTGGGTTTTGTGAACCGCCAGCAAATCGCCGTCCAGAATGCCGATGTCTTTCATGGACATCCCGCTGACGCGCAGCAGGAAATCAGCACTCGGTTTGAACATCGCCGGATCGACCTGGTAATGCCCTTCAATGTGTTGCTGTGCCAGCAGAGGCTCACCCGCTGCGACACGGCCCACCAGTGGCAGACCCTCTTCTTCTTCCACCAGCAGGCGAATGCCGCGTGACGCACCCGAAACAATCTCAAGGACGCCTTTACGCGCCAGCGCTTTGAGGTGCTCTTCAGCGGCATTTGGAGAACGGAAGCCCAGACGCTGCGCGATTTCCGCACGCGTTGGTGGCATTCCCGTCTGGCTGATGTGATCCCGAATAAGATCGAACACCTCTTGCTGTCTGGCCGTTAACGCTTTCATTCCGCCCCCTGGGTGTATATACAGTTATGCTGTGAGTATATACAGTCAAAGGTGATTTTGGAATCAAAAACTGCACAAAAAACCAGAGACTTATTCGATTCCTGAAGGCTTATCGAAAATGTGACCAAAGAAGCGTGATCCAGGTGATGGCAGCGATGATAATCGCCAGCAGCACGGCGGCAGAGCCCATATCTTTTGCGCGGCCCGAGAGTTCGTGGAAATCAGACCCGATGCGATCCACCACCGCTTCGATAGCACTGTTCAGAATTTCCACTATCATCACCAGAAGGACTGAACCAATGAGAAGCACGCGGGTAATAGGATCAACATCGAGGAAACAGGCGATGATCACCGCGACGACGGCGGCAACCCCCTCCTGGCGAAACGCAGCTTCATTGATCCATGCGGCGCGGAAACCTTTCCATGAATATCCGGCAGCTTTGATGATTCGGGTTAACCCAGTGGTATTATTGGCCATTAAAAGAACCTTTTCTTAGATTTAGCGTCAGTAACTATAGCTGTAGCGCATTGCCATGCAGCCTGAAGTATGACCGGTAACAACAGAAATTTTGCGCGCTTTCTGTTATCCTTGCGCCGCATTTGCATTATTAACCAGAGGCTTTACATCGTTTATGTCCGGCTGGCCACGAATTTACTACAAATTACTTAATTTACCATTAAGCGTCCTGGTAAAAAGTAAGTCTATCCCGGCGGAACCCGCGCTGGAATTAGGGCTCGATACCTCGCGCCCAATTATGTACGTTTTGCCTTATAACTCGAAGGCAGACTTACTGACGCTGCGCGCCCAGTGTCTGGCGCACGACTTACCCGATCCGCTCGAACCCCTTGAGGTCGACGGAACGCTGCTGCCGCGCTACGTGTTTATTCACGGCGGGCCGCGCGTGTTCACCTATTACACGCCGAAAGAAGAGTCGATTAAGCTATTCCATGACTATCTCGATCTGCACCGCAGCAACCCCAGCCTGGATGTCCAGATGGTGCCGGTGTCGGTGATGTTTGGTCGTCGTCCTGGACGTCAGAAAGGCGAAGAGAACCCGCCGCTGCGCATGCTGAATGGTATTCAGAAATTCTTTGCCGTCTCATGGCTGGGGCGCGACAGCTTTGTGCGTTTCTCCCCTTCCGTTTCGCTGCGCCGCATGGCGGATGAACACGGCACGGACAAGATTATTGCCCAGAAACTGGCTCGCGTGGCGCGTATGCACTTCGCCCGTCAGCGTCTGGCGGCCGTTGGCCCGCGTCTGCCTGCGCGTCAGGATCTGTTCAACAAACTGCTGGCCTCGAAAGCCATTGCTCGCGCCGTCGAAGACGAAGCGCGCAGCAAGAAAATCTCTCACGAGAAAGCCCAGCAGAACGCGATTGCCCTGATGGAAGAGATTGCGGCCAACTTCTCCTACGAGATGATCCGCCTCTCCGACCGTATCCTGAGCTTCACCTGGAACCGTCTCTATCAGGGGATTAACGTCCACAACGCCGAGCGCGTGCGCCAGCTGGCCCACGACGGCCACGAGATTGTCTATGTGCCTTGCCACCGCAGCCACATGGACTATCTGCTGCTGTCCTACGTCCTTTATCATCAGGGACTGGTGCCACCGCACATCGCCGCCGGTATCAACCTGAACTTCTGGCCAGCCGGCCCGATTTTCCGCCGTCTGGGTGCGTTCTTTATTCGTCGTACCTTCAAGGGCAACAAGCTCTACTCCACGGTGTTCCGCGAATATCTGGGCGAGCTGTTCAGCCGCGGCTATTCCGTTGAGTATTTCGTCGAAGGTGGCCGTTCTCGTACGGGCCGTCTGCTTGACCCGAAAACCGGCACCCTGTCGATGACCATTCAGGCGATGCTGCGCGGCGGTACGCGCCCTATTACGCTGGTGCCGATCTACATCGGTTACGAGCACGTGATGGAAGTGGGCACATACGCCAAAGAGCTGCGCGGCGCGACCAAAGAGAAAGAGAGCCTGCCTCAGATGCTGAAAGGCCTGAGCAAGCTGCGTAATCTCGGTCAGGGCTACGTCAACTTTGGCGAGCCGCTGCCGCTCATGACCTACCTGAATCAGCACGTTCCCGAGTGGCGCGAGTCTATCGACCCAATCGAAGCGATTCGCCCAGCCTGGCTGACGCCGACGGTGAATAACATCGCCGCCGATCTGATGGTGCGTATTAACAACGCCGGTGCAGCTAACGCCATGAACCTGTGCGTCACGGCGCTGCTGGCGTCTCGTCAGCGTTCACTGACGCGCGAACAGCTGACCGAGCAGCTCGATTGCTACCTGGACATTATGCGTAATGTCCCGTATTCCGCCGACTCTACCGTTCCATCTGCGACCGCCGGTCAGCTGATCGACCACGCGCTGCAGATGAACAAGTTCGAAGTCGAGAAAGATACGATCGGTGACATCATCATTCTGCCGCGCGAGCAGGCGGTGCTGATGACCTACTATCGCAACAACATCGCTCATATGCTGATGCTGCCGTCCCTGATGGCGGCGATCATCACTCAGCACCGCCGTATTTCCCGTCAGGAACTGCTGCGTCACGTTGAGACGCTCTATCCGATGCTGAAAGCCGAGCTGTTCCTGAGCTGGAGCAACGAAGAGCTGGCGATCGAGCTGGATAAACTGACCGCCGAGCTGCTACGTCAGGGTCTGATCGCGGTGAAAGACGATGAGCTGCATATCAATCCGTCGCGCTCCCGTACCCTGCAGCTGCTGGCCGCCGGTGCGCGCGAGACGTTGCAGCGCTACGCCATCACCTTCTGGCTGCTGAGCGCGAACCCGTCCATCAACCGTGGAACCCTGGAAAAAGAGAGCCGCACCCTGGCTCAGCGTCTGTCCGTGCTGCACGGCATTAACGCGCCAGAGTTCTTCGATAAAGCGGTGTTCAGCTCTCTGGTGCTGACGTTGCGTGATGAAGGCTATATCAGCGATACCGGCGATGCGGAACCTGAAGAGACGATGCGGGTTTACCAGATGCTGGCGGAGTTGATTACGTCTGATGTGCGTTTGACGATTGAGAGTGCGACGCAGGACGAGTAATAAAAAAGCCGGGTGGCGGCTTCGCCTTACCCGGCCTACGATTTAGCACAACATGTAGGCCCGGTAAGCGTAGCGCCACCGGGCTTTTTTTCAGGCAAAGTAACTCATCGCCAGCCCCAAAAACAGCACCAGGCCAACGTAGTTATTATTCAAAAATGCTTTGAAACAGGCTTCACGCTCGCGGTTGGCAATCAGCTTCTGCTGATACACAAACAGCATTCCCGCCACCAGCACCGACCAGTAAAACTCCCAGTTCAGGGCGTTCAGATAGCCAATCAGTACCATCAGCCCTAACACGGCGACCTGCAAAATTCCGATGATCAGCTTATCGTGACGACCAAACAGAATCGCCGTCGATTTGATGCCAATTTTCAGATCGTCATCGCGGTCCACCATGGCGTACTGTGTGTCATACGCCACGGCCCACAGGATGTTGGCGAGGAACATTAGCCAGCAGCTTAAGGGGACGGATTCGCTGACGGCGGCGAACGCCATCGGGATCGACCAGCCGAAGGCCGCGCCCAGCACCACCTGCGGCAGATGGGTATAGCGCTTCATAAACGGATAAACCCACGCCAGCGCCAGTGCCGCCACCGAGAGCAAAATCGTCATGGTGTTAAGCGTTAAGACCAGCAGGAAAGCGAGTAATACCAGCACCACAAACAGCGTGCGGGCCTCTTTCTCCGAGACCTGGCCGCTCGGCATCGGGCGGTTAGCGGTGCGTTTCACGTGACCGTCAAATTTGCGGTCGGCATAATCGTTCACCACACAGCCCGCAGCACGCATCAGCCAGACGCCGGCCACAAACACCGCCAGGATCCACAGCGGCGGCAAACCTGGGGTGGCAACCCACAGCGCCCATAGCGTTGGCCACAGCAGCAAAAAAGTGCCGATGGGTTTATCGGTGCGCATCAAGCGGTGAAAAGCCAGCAGCTTGTCCTGCGTCAGACTCCACTCCATTTTCAAATCCTCTTAGTACAACGGCGATGCAGGCAAAAAGAGTTCTGTCAGCATGAGCGGCTTGCCGCTTAAGCGCAGGCGGGAACGGCGTCCCCACAGGTCTGCATCGCGACCAATCTCAATAAAATCACGGGTGAGCTCAGACGACGTGAAAAGATAACGTCCCAGCGGGGTTTTGCCCAACTGTTGCAGCGCCAGCTCCGGGCCGCACAGGGTCGATTCCGGGACCACCGTCCGCCCGGCAAGCCAGGGTTCACCGTCGGCGCAGAGTAAAATCTCGCGCAGCCAGTAGCGCTCCTCTTTCGGCAGCAGCGGCAGTTCACTGGCGACGTCTTCAGGCGCGACAAAGCCTTCCTGAATCAGCGTGACCGTGACTTTTTTCCCCTGCTGCTCAAAGCGTTTCGTCATGGAATCTTCCAGCAGCAGCCAGTCCAGCTGTTCCGGGTCAAGCGCGGGGATGTGTTCAAAATAGCGCAGCGCACGCAGTTGCGTTAGCGCAGGGTGTGACATGCCAGACTCTCCGATACATAACGTCTGGCTATTGTATCGCAGAAAAGCAGATTGGGGGCGGCCAAACGCGGTTTAGCGATCATTATCGCAACAGGGGTGCAACAGCTTTTTGCCGCACAAAAAAAAGTGCGCCCACTCAGGCGCACTAAACTACTGACAAAATCAGCACTGTGGGGAGACGGTCACCCCTTGCCTTTTACACTGCTGATAAAGGTGGAACGGGCAGTGGTCGAACCTAAACGCTCAGCTTCATCAAGCAGCTTCAGCGCTTTGTCTACATCGCCGCGATCAACTGCCTCTTTGATGGCGCGATTGAAGTAACTTTCGGTGTCATTCAGCATCGGTTCGGCTTTCTTCGCCGGAGCAGGCGCCGGTGCCGGGGCAGCAGCAGGTGCAGCGGCGACCGGTGCGGCATAGGCCGGAGCCGGAGCGGCGGTGTTACCCACGGTCACAGGGCCAGGGCCGGATGAGCCAAACAGTGGGCCGACCAGCACGCTGGAGGCAGAGGAAGTGCTCACTTTCAGTTTCAGGGTGCCGTCCGTGGTGTGACGCGCTTTCGGGTCCGGAATATCCGGTACCGCATTACCCGTGCCTTTGGCGTAGGCTTTGGCCGGGTCCACCAGCGTCGTGGTCTGGGTGAGATCCTGCGGCGTAGTGAAGACCAGCACATAAATTTTCTGCTGACCCAGCGCAGGCGTCAGGCGCATCACCCCTTCCAGGCGATCGGCGCTCATCACGCCCGGTTCCTGATAGGTGAAGTAGCTGCTCGGGAAGAACGCCGATGGCGTCATGTTCTGATCCAGAATCAGCACGTTCGGTGCGAAGACGTTCGTTTGTTTGTCGACGATGCTGGTCAGCGTCAGGTTCAGCTCACCAATGTTCGCCGGGATACTCCAGGCCGCGACCGGACCGGAAATGCCGGGAACATTCAGCTGCTGGCCGCTGGCAGAAAGATCGGTGCTTTGGGTTTTAGACTGGTCGACAGGCGTCCAGACCAGCTGTTGCAGCGCAGAAGCCGGGATGGCCGGGGCCGCCGTGGTGTTCTGCGGGACGAAATTGACATCGGCAAAACTGACTGCCGGTACGCTTGCCAGCAGGCCAGCGGTCAGGCAGAGGGCAACGAGACTTTTGTTCATTTTCATTTTATCACCTCAGATATCAAGCGTTGCGGTGGCCAGGCAATAGCGCGCGACGCTTAAATCAGAGGGGCTTGCGCCCCTCCTTTGTTTAGCCATTACGTGAGATTAAGGGCGGATTACCACCAGATTTCCATCTGAGCACCGAAGCTCCACTCGTCGGTATCACCGCGGCCCAGGCCAGCAGTCTGCATACCGAAGTTAGAGTTGTACTTAGAGTTAGTGGAAATTGGGCTACCGGAAGTGTCATAACCCCACTTCTCATCCCACTTCGCGTAGGTTGCGAAGACGCGGATTGCCGGACGGGACCAGATGCTGTCGCCCGCCTGCCACTGTTGCGCCAGGGTGATTTTGTACTGGTTGTTTTTGTCGCCGGTGTTCTGGGATTTGACGTTGTCGTAGCCCACTTCCAGCAAGGTACTCATGATTGGCGTCCATTTGTACATTGGGCGCACACCCACGGTGTACCATTTGGTGCCGTTGCCGTTATCCCAGTCGATGTCCTGGTACATACCGACGTACATCAGGTCCCAGCTGTCGCCCAGGGAGATTGCGCCGTGGTCGAGGATACGCAGCAGGTGGCCGTTGTTGTTGATGCCGTAGGCATACAGTTTGCCATCGGTGTCGTCATTACCCAGACCAATGCCCGCGCCCTGAGACAGGCCTTTACCCTGCGAGGTCATGGAGTCGGTGGCGTACTGAACTACAAATTTGTTAAAGCCTTTCAGCATGCTCTGGGTATGTTCTGCGGTGAACATCCAGCCATCTTTAGAGGCATTTGGCTGCAGGTAGTAATCGTCGTTTACGTTGGTGTGACCGTAGTCAACGCCCAGTTCCAGCGTGCCGCCTGGGTTGATTTCCATCTGCGCTAAACGCACGTCGAAGACGTCGTTCGCGGTCTCAGTGGTGAAATCACGCACGTTGTTGCTGGCGAAGGTAGAAGAACCGCCCGCTTCAGTCGAACGGGTCACCGCCATGGAGAGTTTACCAAAGCCGAGATCCACGTTTTCCAGACCTGCACCCGGGCCGGAGATATCCCAGTAGTAGAAGTCGATCATATGAACGTCATGACGCTGATAGAAGCGCTTACCGGCCCACATGGTGGAACCTGGCAGCCATTCAATCAGGTTTTTACCCTGCACGTTGGCTTCACGGAAGGCTGGGTCAGTGGCTTCCCAGTCGTTCTGCTGTGCAACGGAGTACGCGACGTTGGTGTCGAAGTAGAAGCTCTTATCGCCTTCTTTCCACACTTCCTGGCCCAGTTTCAGCTCAGCGTAAGTTTCACATTCGTTACCAAGACGGTATTTACTTTGTGCACCCGTTGCCTGGAAGCACTGTTGCGCGCCGCCGCTACCGGTCCAGCCGATACCCGAACGGGCGTAACCTTTAAAATCGACGGCACCCGCGTGAGCAGACAAAATGCCTGCTGTCACGGCGATTGCCAGTGGAAGTTTGCGCAGAGTAATCATTATTCTATCTCCTGAGATCATTGCTTTTCTTTTATATTTGGAATGCTTAAACGCCTGGCTCTTTATGCAGCCGACGACATGCAGTGCCATCCTCTCGGAACAGATGGCAACGCTCTGGCGGCAAACCGATAGCGAATGTGGCACCCTCTTCTACCAACACCACGTCGTTCTGGCGGTAAACCAGGTTCTGACGGATGGCGGGGATCTGGATATGAATCTGTGTTTCGTGACCAAGTTGTTCGACGACCTGCACTTCACCTTCCAGCGTCACATCGGCGATCTGACTTGGCAGTAAATGTTCAGGACGAATACCCAGGGACATGTTTGCCCCGACCTGTACGTTAGCGCTGTCCACTGGCAGCCAAATCTGCTGACGGTTCGGCAGTTCCACCTGTACCTGTTCGATAGCCGTTGCGGTCACTTTCACCGGCAGGAAGTTCATCTTCGGCGAGCCAATAAAGCCCGCAACGAAGCGGTCAGCCGGGTAGTGATACAGCTCCAGCGGTTTCCCCACCTGCGCGACGCGACCGGCGTCCAGCACCACGATTTTGTCGGCCAGCGTCATCGCTTCGACCTGATCGTGGGTGACGTAGACCATCGTGCGGCCAAGGCGTTTGTGCAGACGGGAGATTTCAATACGCATCTGAACGCGCAGGGCAGCGTCCAGGTTAGAGAGGGGTTCATCGAGCAGGAACACGCGCGGTTCCGCCACCAGCGTACGGCCAATCGCCACGCGCTGACGCTGTCCACCGGAGAGCGCTTTCGGTTTACGCTCCAGCAGGTGTGCCAGCTGCAGCACTTCCGCCACCTGAGTGACGCGCTGATTAATCACATCTTTTTTCGCCCCGGCCAGTTTCAGGCCAAAGGACATGTTTTCGGCAACAGAGAGATGGGGATAGAGCGCATAAGACTGGAAGACCATGCCGACGCCGCGTTCGGCGGGCGGGATATCGTTCATGCGGGTTTCACCAATAAACAGATCGCCACTGGTGATGGTTTCAAGTCCAGCAATCATACGCAGCAGTGTTGACTTACCGCAGCCTGATGGGCCCACAAACACCACGAATTCACCTTCGTGGATGTCGAGATTGATGTCTTTAGACACCACTACGTCGCCCCAGGCTTTCGTTACATTCCGCAGCTGTACGCTCGCCATGCCCTTCTCCCTCGTTACAACCTGTCACCGACAGAAACATTCAACATAAGTTCACTATGGGGTATCGATAACTTCTGCAAATCCTCCACCCCCTGCCTTTTTGATGGGGGAGGAGGCGGGAGGATGAGATAACCGGTTCTGCCACCGCGCCGGGCGGGCTCTGGGGAATTTCGTGATGCAGGCTGCAATATTCAGTGGGCTTTTATGTGCGCCATGACTCATAACTTAAATTTATGCAACGCAGATCACACAACGCGGGGGTGGGGCGTAGACCCAAGGAGGATGGAAAGAGGATGTCATATAAGGAAACTGAGTGACGTTGAACCACCTCAATATCCACGAGCACATCACCAAAAAGGATGGCAGATATGAAGATCAAGACTGGCGCACGCGTTTTCGCATTGTCCGCCCTGGCAGCAATGATGATTTCCGCACCGGCTCTCGCCAAAATTGAAGAAGGTAAGCTGGTTATCTGGATTAACGGCGACAAAGGCTATAACGGCCTGGCCGAAGTGGGTAAGAAATTCGAAAAAGACACCGGCATCAAAGTCACCGTTGAACACCCTGACAAACTGGAAGAGAAATTCCCTCAGGTCGCGGCAACGGGCGATGGCCCGGACATCATCTTCTGGGCGCATGACCGTTTCGGCGGCTACGCGCAGTCTGGCCTGCTGGCGGAAGTCTCCCCGGATAAAGCGTTCCAGGACAAACTGTTCCCGTTCACCTGGGACGCCGTGCGTTACAACGGTAAGCTGATCGCCTATCCGGTGGCCGTTGAAGCCCTGTCTCTTATTTACAACAAAGACCTCGTACCGAACCCGCCAAAATCCTGGGAAGAGATCCCGGCTCTGGATAAAGAGCTGAAGGCGAAAGGTAAGAGCGCGCTGATGTTCAACCTGCAAGAACCGTACTTCACCTGGCCGCTGATCGCTGCCGATGGCGGGTATGCCTTCAAGTTTGAAAACGGCAAATACGACGTGAAAGATGTGGGCGTGGACAGCGCGGGCGCGAAAGCGGGCCTGGGCTTCCTGGTGGATCTCATCAAGAACAAACACATGAACGCGGATACCGATTACTCGATTGCGGAAGCGGCGTTCAACAAAGGCGAAACCGCGATGACCATCAACGGTCCGTGGGCCTGGTCTAACATCGATAAGAGCAAAATCAACTACGGCGTGACCCTGCTGCCAACCTTCAAAGGCAAGCCGTCTAAACCGTTCGTTGGCGTGCTGAGCGCAGGTATCAACGCCGCCAGCCCGAACAAAGAGCTGGCGAAAGAGTTCCTCGAAAACTACCTCCTGACCGATCAGGGTCTGGATGAAGTGAACAAGGACAAACCGCTGGGTGCCGTCGCGCTGAAATCCTTCCAGGATACGCTGGCGAAAGACCCACGCATTGCGGCCACCATGGATAACGCCCAGAAAGGCGAAATCATGCCGAACATCCCGCAAATGGCGGCGTTCTGGTATGCCACTCGTACGGCGGTGATCAACGCAGCAAGCGGTCGTCAGACTGTCGATGCGGCACTGAAAGACGCGCAAGGTCGTATTACGAAGTAAGCAATATGGCGGGTGACGCGCAGCGATCCCGCCCTACTACTACGGCTCAAACCGTAGGTCAGGTCAGCGTAGCGCCACCTGACAATAAGTTTTCACCGCTGTTGAGGAAGATTCCCCATGGATATCATTAAAAAGAAACACTGGTGGCAAAGCGACACGCTGAAATGGTCAGTGATAGGTCTGCTGGGCTTACTGGTGGGATACCTTGTTGTTTTAATGTATGTGCAGGGGGAGTACCTGTTCGCCATCATGACGCTGATTTTGAGCTCAGTTGGCCTCTATATTTTCGCCAATCGTAAAGCCTATGCCTGGCGCTATGTCTATCCGGGCGTGGCCGGGATGGGGCTGTTCGTCCTGTTCCCGCTGATCTGTACTATCGCAATCGCCTTTACCAACTACAGCAGTACCAACCAGCTCGCGCAGGAACGCGCCGAACAGGTGTTGATGGACCGTTCTTATCAGGCCGGTAAAACCTTTAACTTTGGTTTATACCCGGCGGGTGACGAGTGGAAACTGGCCCTGACCGATGAAGGGACCGGTAAAAATTATCTCTCCGACGCCTTCAAATTTGGCGGCGAGCAGAAGCTGACTCTGAAAGAAGCCAGCGCCCTGCCGGAAGGCGAGCGCGCGAATCTGCGTATCATCACCCAGAACCGCCAGGCGCTGACCCAGCTGACGGCGATCCTGCCGGACGAAAGCAAAGTGATCATGAGCTCCCTGCGCCAGTTCTCCGGCACGCGGCCGCTCTACACCAAAGCCGATGACGGCACGCTGACCAACAATCAGAGCGGTGTGAAATACCGTCCGAACAACGAGATCGGTTTCTACCAGTCTATCAATGCCGACGGCAACTGGGGCGATGACAAACTCAGCCCAGGCTACACGGTCACTATCGGCTGGGACAACTTCACCCGCGTTTTCACCGACGAAGGGATTCAGAAGCCGTTCTTCGCGATCTTCGTCTGGACGGTGGTCTTCTCGGTGCTGACGGTGATTTTAACCGTCGCGGTCGGGATGGTGCTGGCGTGCGTGGTGCAGTGGGAATCCCTCAAGGGCAAAGCCGTTTACCGCGTGCTGTTGATCCTGCCGTACGCCGTGCCGTCGTTTATCTCGATTCTGATTTTCAAAGGGTTGTTCAACCAGAGCTTCGGTGAAATCAACATGATGCTCGGCGCGCTGTTTGGCATCAAACCGGCCTGGTTCAGCGACCCGACCACCGCCCGCAGCATGATTATCATCGTCAACACCTGGCTCGGGTATCCGTACATGATGATCCTGTGCATGGGCCTGCTGAAAGCGATTCCGGACGATCTGTACGAAGCCTCGGCGATGGACGGTGCAGGTCCGTTCCAGAACTTCTTTAAGATTACGCTTCCGCTGCTGATCAAGCCGCTGACGCCGCTGATGATTGCCAGCTTCGCCTTTAACTTTAACAACTTCGTACTGATTCAGCTGCTGACCAACGGCAGCCCGGACCGCCTCGGCACCACCACGCCCGCCGGTTATACGGACCTGTTAGTGAGCTACACCTATCGCATCGCCTTCGAAGGCGGCGGCGGTCAGGACTTCGGGCTGGCGGCCGCAATTGCCACCCTGATCTTCCTGCTGGTCGGCGCGCTGGCGATTGTGAACCTGAAAGCCACACGAATGAAATTTGACTAAGGAGGGCACTCACTATGGCTATGGTACAACCCAAATCTCAGAAACTGCGCCTCCTGGTGACGCACTTAGGGCTGTTGATTTTTATCGCCGCTATCATGTTCCCACTGCTGATGGTGATCGCCATCTCTCTGCGCGAAGGGAACTTCGCGACGGGTAGCCTGATCCCGGACCAGATCTCCTGGGAGCACTGGAAGCTGGCGCTGGGCTTTAGCGTCGAGCACGCCGACGGTCGCGTGACGCCGCCGCCGTTCCCGGTGCTGCTGTGGCTGTGGAACTCGATCAAAGTGGCTGGCATTACCGCCATCGGGATTGTGGCGCTCTCCACCACCTGCGCTTACGCCTTTGCCCGTATGCGTTTCCCGGGTAAAGCGACGCTGCTGAAAAGCATGCTGATTTTCCAGATGTTCCCGGCGGTACTGTCCCTGGTGGCGTTGTACGCGTTGTTTGACCGTCTCGGCCAGTACGTGCCGTTTATCGGTCTGAACACCCACGGCGGGGTGATTTTCGCCTACATGGGCGGGATCGCGCTGCACGTATGGACGATTAAGGGCTATTTCGAAACCATCGACGGGTCGCTGGAAGAAGCAGCGGCGCTGGATGGGGCTACGCCGTGGCAGGCTTTCCGCCTGGTGCTGTTGCCGCTGTCGGTGCCGATTCTGGCGGTGGTCTTTATTCTGTCGTTCATCGCGGCTATTACCGAAGTCCCGGTCGCATCGCTGCTGCTGCGTGATGTGAATAGCTACACGCTGGCCGTGGGTATGCAGCAATATCTCAACCCGCAAAACTACCTGTGGGGCGACTTTGCCGCAGCCGCTGTACTCTCTGCTATCCCGATCACCGTGGTGTTCCTGCTGGCTCAGCGCTGGCTGGTCAACGGCCTCACGGCGGGCGGTGTAAAAGGTTAAGTTTCATCGTGTTATGCCACTGCAACCCTCAACTTTGACGTAATGTATTGACCCTAACTTGTGACTGTTGTTTGGCGCTCCCCGGAGCGCCATTTTTTTATTCGCGTTTCAGCCGCTTAGAGTTGCACAGCCAGAGGGTAATGACCAACAGCAGGATCGCCGCCGAGTAGATCAGCACGTCGAGAGGAGACTTATGATCGACGATGATCAGCCGCACTATCGCGGTGATCCCGATATAGACAAAGTAACGCAGCGGGAAGTGAAAGCCAGACTGAAAGTACTTCACAATCAGGGCGATAAATTCGAAGTAGAGAAAGTAGACCACCAGTCCTTCAACCAGCTCGTATTTGCTGGTTTGTTCAGGGGCGAACAGCACATCCGCCAGATGTACCGTCTCTTTGCCGAGAAAGACGACCAGTATCAGGCCAAGGCTCAACAGACCGAGGCTCAGCACGGTCTGGAGGACCATTGAGATAAACTCAACGCGCGGGCGAGTCAGGGATGTCATACAGCACCTCATTCTCTGGAGCGAAGTACCTGTATAACGCAAAAATGTGACGGAGATCTATATTTTTTGTTTATGTTTTGTGCAACCGAGCACAATCGCCCGGTGGCGCTTCGCTTACCGGGCCTACATTCCCGTAGGCCGGATAAGCGCAGCGTCATCCGGCAAAACAGTGATCGTAGGCCGGATAAGCGCAGCGCCATCCGGCGAAACAGCCTTAACGGAAGTTAACCGACCGGTCGCTGGTCATGTCGTACAGTTGGAATTTACGTCCAAGCTGCTGCCCGCCGTCGCGCGTCAGCGGCGTCCAGCCGATCGCCGCGCGGCTGCGGGTCGGACCTGACGAGAAGAGATCCAGCGGAATCGAGACGTACACCCCTTTGGTGAAATCCCCTTCCCCGTACTCGTCCGGCGACACGTTGGTGATGGTCGCGTAGCCCCCCACCACCACGCCGCTGTCAAAGCGTTTAGCGATCTCCAGCGTACCGCCCTTATCGCCCGCCAGATACTGCCCGACGCTGGCTTTCACCAGCACGTCCTGGGCAAACGACGGCGTCCAGTAGGCGGTCAGATGGCCGGTTTTCACGCTGTAATCGGTGAACTTCATCATGTCCTGCGCGCTGCGCCAGTCACGCTGTTTCACATAGTTCGCATCCAGGCCGAACGCCCAGTTGCTGTCGACCGGACGATACAACACTTCCGCCCCCGCGCCGCCGTACATGGTTTCCAGATAGCCGCCGTAAACCTGGCCGTAGAAGCCATTGCCGAGGTACTGGAAATAGTTGGCCTGCAGGTTATTCACGTACACATCGTTTTGCACATATTCACGCACGCGGGTACGCACGCGCGGCAGCTTCGAATCGCTCGGCGGGTTGGTGTAGTTGAATTTGTCGTAGTTATTGGCGAGGTTGCCAAATACGCTGCCGGTGGTCAGAAGGTGATCCGTCATCCACAGATCCGCCGTTGCCATCACGCCCAGCTGATACATGTAGAAGTTTTCCGGGCCGCCGACGGACTGGTTCAGGATCGGATCGATATGGAAATCGAAGCGCGATTTGTCGATGTACCAGCCCTGCTCGGTCGTTTCCGGCACCACCGGTTCGATGCGTTTTTGCACCAGCTCCGTCTCGAGTCCCAGCGGTTCGCCTTCGAGATGACGCTTCAGGCTGGCGACATCCGTTTCCGTGGTCACCTGCGGCATATTTAGACGGTTTTCCGTCACGCGGATCGTGCGGATCCCATCCGGCAGATCGTTCATCACGATCCTATTCGCCCGTTCGATCCCTTCGTGGGAATCGCGGTATTTCACCTGTTCGCCCGTGACATACAGCGTGTCACCTTTGGTCTGGATCTTCGGATCGGCGAGGCCCGCGTTGTATTTCAGTAACGTCAGCTGATTCGCCACCACCGAGTGCTGCAGGATCGCATCCTGCGGCTGCGGTCGATACGCCGGGCGTGAATTGTCGTTATAAGACGGACGCATATCGTTAAAGTTGGTGCGCAGGGTGACACCAAACATAAAGGTGTTCCCGCGCTCGTAGCTGAGGTTAACGTCGGCCCAATCGGTGACGCGGTAAATGGCGCCGACGTTAAACTTGCTCTTCTGTTCGAGCTTACCCGCAAAATCTTGCGTGTAGTTGTTGCCTTCGTACTCCAGCTTCAGGCGCAGCGGTTGCCACGGCGTCTGGTATTCCACGCCGCCAAACAGCGAGGCCGGGCCGTGGAACATCTGGTCGCCGTTGACCGAACCGGCTTTTTGGTAGCTGTTATCGCGGTAGCAATATTTGTCGCTGTAGGAGCAGAACGGGTTTTTCACGTTGCCGCTGGTGCCGAGATAGCCCCAGCCCATCCCGAGGGAAAAGTCGAACGGCCCCCAGGCTTTATTGGCGACGATGTATTCCGCATCAAACAGGCCCGTCCCGCCGATATCGCGCGCCCCGACGGAGACCTGCGGCATCCAGTAGCTCTCTTCCCATAAGCGCAGTTTGACGTCGAAGGCTTTGTCTTTGTAGGTCTGATCGCCCGAAAACGCCTCAACGCTGCTGTACTGTTTGGTGCGCACATCGGTATAGCGCAGAGTGGTTTCGAGCCACGGGAAGAGCTGTACCGAGGCGGAGTAGTAGCGGTACTGATCGTTATCGCGATAGTTGAGGCTGATTTCCCCCTCGCGCGCCATGCGTGCCGTGGGGGTTTGCATCAGCCCGACGCCGCCGAAGTCTGACTGCGACGGACCGACGGGCGCGGGAAAAGTTTCGGCGTGGCAGGCGGCGCTGACGCAAAGCGCCAGCATGCTGTAGAGATAAGTTCTTTTCATTAATCCGGTATCCGATGCGTCAGGGAGTGAAGGATGTCGGAGTTCAGCCCGTCATACGCCTTCGTCCAGAAGTGATCGGCAAAGCCGACAAAAATCACGCTGCCCGGCATCGGCTCGATATGGCGTTTATTCCAGTACGCCACCGGGGCCTTTTGCGTGCGGCCATCGGGATAGACCACCCACGCATAGCTGCGATCGGCGCCGTCCAGCAGGCTTTGGTCGTCCAGGTAACTTGCCAAATCGCGCCCCGGCGTAAATGGCTTTTTGCCCGGACGGCTGACCAGCCCCATCACAGTAACGGTGGTCGGCTGCGGCGTGATCCACAGGCAGTACTCCCCTTGAAGCCGCGGATTGCCCTTCTCGGCCACGCGTACTTTGTCCGGGTCGAGATTCACCAGCTGACGTCCCGTGACCTGTATCGCCTGAAGCTGCTGGCGCACGGCGTTGATCGCCGCTGCCGTCTCGCCCGTTTCCTGCTCTGCCAGACCCGTCAACTGGGCCAGCAGCGCCTTGTGTTTCTGTTCGGCCACGACGCTTGCCTGACGCTCGCTAATCACTGCCCCCGGCCACCAGCTCTCCGCCAGACGCGGCTGCCCGACCAGATCGATCAGGTGTTCGGCGTTGGAGAGGGTTTTCGGCTCGTGACTCCCTGGGGTGTAGACCTTCACGGTCCCCGCCGACCAGGCAATCGGCGCTGTAAGCGTCAGAAGGAGTGCGGCTGAAGTGATAATTTTCATGGTTTCGCCGCCTTGATAAGGGTGGCTTTCACCGGGAAGAAGTTCGCGCCAAGGTATTGCAGGGACTGACGAATTTGCCCTTCGTCATCCACCCAAAAACGGTTATGCCAGCTTGCCTGGTCGGTCGTGACCTCTTCGTCGAGGATACGAACCTGAGTCTGGTCGCTGCCCACGGTGACGGTGTCGGTACCCTCCCAGCGGAAAACGGATCGCGCGGTGGCGTAGCGCACCTGCTTGTGCTCCGTCCAGCCCATGGTGCGCGTCCAGCTTGCGCCGTCGACGATTTGATTCGGTTTGATCAGCGGGTCTTGCGCGAGGTTGTTCACCTCCAGCAGGTTGTCGCCGCCGAGCAGGGTTTTCACGATACGCCCGTGCTGCGTCACGATGGTGGCCTGATCCTGCGTCACCCATTTCTGCTGCCCGTTTTCGGCGAAAGCGAGCACCACAAACAGCTGCGGACCCTCGTTTAACTGCATGTACTGGCTGGCGTAGGGCATATTCTGGATATCGTCATCCGTCAGATGCACGCCCGGCGTGCCGAACAGGCTGTCCCACAGTGAGTGTCCCAGCCCTTTGGTGGTGGCTGAGCACGCCTGCAACAGCAGGCAAAGCAGAATGATTGCAGGTCGCTTCACGACTCTTCTCCGAAGGGGTGAAATAACCACACCGAAGTGTGGTTATGGTAATACACCCGTGATTACTGAGTGCTTGTTGTCGTGGTGGTCGTGGTTCCGGTATTGGAGCCATCACCGCCACCGGTTGCCGCCAGAGCGACACCCACGGCCGAGCCTACGGTGCTGGTCGCGGTCGCGGTAGAACTCCCCGCAGACGCAGACGTCGCTGCCGAGCCTGCTGCTTCCCCGACCTGAACCGGAGCCGCATAGACAGACGTCGCCGCAAGCGCAGATATGGCAAAAATGCCATACAGTACTTTCTTCATAACAATTTCCCTTCAATGAATGAATGGAGATTTGCCCGAAAAGAAATTCAGGCGGATTCGAGTATACACAACTAAAGCAGACGGATTGCCGTGCGGGGAAATAGCGGGACGGTTTTAGGATAAATGGATGAAAGGAAATATCAGCGGAGGGAAAATATTAATCAAGACGTATAAATTCAACAAGTTATAATATAATAAAATATCAGCAAGGCTCCGTATTTTCCTAAAATAACCCTTAGTCATTAGCAGGATAATCGGCCTTTTCGGATTAACCTCAGAATAGAAATTTGCGCCAGGTAACGGACAACCGGAATTATCCGATAAAAAAATGCCGGCATTTCGCCGGCATTGTTCAGGGAATATTAATTATCCACGCCAGGATTTATAGCGATTAATCAGACCATTCGTTGAACTGTCATGGCTGTTAATAGCTTTGTCATCACCCAGCTCTGGCAGAATGCGGTTCGCCAGCTGTTTACCCAGCTCCACGCCCCACTGATCGAAGGTGAAGATATTCAGGATCGCGCCCTGAGTGAAGATTTTGTGCTCGTACAGGGCAATCAACGCACCCAGGCTGAACGGCGTGATTTCGCGCAGCAGGATGGAGTTGGTTGGGCGGTTGCCTTCGAAGACTTTGAACGGCACCACGTGGTCCAGCGTGGCCGGATCTTTACCCTGGTCACGATATTCCTGCTCAACCACGTCGCGGGCTTTACCAAACGCCAGGGCTTCGGTCTGCGCGAAGAAGTTAGACAGCAGCTTCTGGTGATGGTCGGACAGCGCGTTGTGAGTCTGCGCCGGCGCGATGAAATCACATGGGACCATTTTGGTGCCCTGGTGAATCAGCTGATAGAACGCGTGCTGACCGTTAGTGCCCGGCTCGCCCCAGATGATTGGCCCGGTCTGGTAATCCACGGCGTTGCCGTTACGGTCAACGTATTTGCCGTTGGATTCCATGTTGCCCTGCTGGAAGTAGGCCGCGAAACGGTGCATGTACTGGTCGTACGGCAGGATCGCTTCGGTTTCTGCGCCGAAGAAGTTGTTGTACCAGATACCGATCAGCGCCAGCAGCACCGGCAGGTTTTTCTCAGCCGGAGTGGTGGAGAAGTGCTTGTCCATCGCGTGCGCGCCGGAGAGCAGCTCAACGAAGTTGTCGTAACCTACGGACAGGATGATCGACAGACCAATCGCTGACCACAGGGAGTAACGACCGCCGACCCAGTCCCAGAACTCGAACATGTTCGCGGTGTCGATGCCGAACTCGCCCACGGCTTTGCCGTTAGTGGAGAGCGCCGCGAAGTGTTTGGCGACGTGTTGGTTATCGCCCGCCGTTGCCAGGAACCAGTCGCGCGCGCTGTGGGCGTTGGTCATGGTCTCTTGCGTGGTGAAGGTTTTAGAGGCGACCAGGAACAGGGTGGTTTCCGGGTTCACTTTTTTCAGCACTTCGGCGATGTGGGTGCCATCGACGTTAGAGACAAAGTGCATGTTCAGATGATTTTTGTACGGACGCAGCGCTTCGGTCACCATGAACGGGCCGAGGTCTGAGCCGCCGATACCGATGTTCACAACGTCGGTGATCGCTTTACCGGTGTAGCCTTTCCAGCTGCCGGAGATAATGGCTTCGGAGAAGGTTTTCATCTTCTCAAGCACCGCGTTCACTTCCGGCATCACATCTTTGCCGTCGACGATAATCGGAGTATTGCTACGGTTACGCAGCGCGACATGCAGGACAGCGCGGTCTTCGGTGCGGTTGATCTTCTCGCCGGAGAACATGGACTTGATGGCCCCTGCCAGATCGGTCTCTTTCGCCAGATCCTGCAGTTTTGCCAGCGTCTCTTCGGTGATGCGGTTTTTGGAGAAGTCCACCAGCATCTGATCGTCGAAGGTGGCGGAGAATTTGCTGAAACGGTCGCCGTCTTTCGCGAACAGGTCCGCGATGGTGACGTCTTTCATTTCGTCGAAGTGTTTTTGTAGTGCCTGCCAGGCAGAAGTCTGCGTTGGATTGATGTTTTTCATTAGCAATACTCTTGTGATTTGAGAATTGTGACTGCGGTCGATTGTAGCGCCTGCGCGCAGAAATTGTGATGGTTTTTATGCCATTGCCCTGGTCTGCATCAAACGGGCGTGAAAAGTCCCAAAAGTATAGTCGCTACAGCCAGCCCTATCGCGGTGGAATGTCCTTCAGATCGCCGTAAAACGAGGGATAAAATAATGGCTTGTTATTAGTCCTGTTACTGAGGGGTACCCCCCCATGAAAAATCCGCATAATCCCAGCGTTGACAGGACTCCCCCCGCATTTTATTTATAGGGCGGTATTTGCGCCTGCACCTGTCATCGTTTCGTT
This sequence comes from Lelliottia sp. EB106-05-01-XG201, assembly GCF_058791735.1. Lineage (NCBI taxonomy): Bacteria > Pseudomonadati > Pseudomonadota > Gammaproteobacteria > Enterobacterales > Enterobacteriaceae > Lelliottia > Lelliottia sp. EB106-05-01-XG201. Next base: position 289,878 of record NZ_JBYTDV010000001.1, on the reverse strand, counting down.
CTTGTGCCAAGGTCGCTTTATTCTTTCCCTGACACGAGGATGTTATGACGAGTTTTGTTGTCGCCAAATTTGGCGGTACCAGTGTGGCCGATTACGACGCCATGAACCGCAGCGCCGACGTGGTGCTGGCCGATCCGACAACCCGCCTGGTGGTGCTTTCTGCCTCGGCTGGCGTGACCAATCTGCTGGTGGCCCTGTCAGAAGGACTGGAAGCGACCGAGCGCTTTGTGAAGCTCGACGCGCTGCGCAAAATTCAGTTCGATATCCTCGAGCGGATGAAGAACCCTCAGGTGATTCGCGAGGAAGTTGAACGCCTGCTGGAAAATATCACCACCCTGGCGGAAGCCGCGTCTCTGGCGACGTCCACCGCGCTGACCGACGAACTGGTGAGCCACGGCGAGCTGATGTCCACCCTGCTGTTTGTTGAGATCCTGCGTGAGCGCGACGTGCTGGCGCAGTGGTTTGACGTGCGTAAAATCATGCGCACCAGCGACCGCTTTGGCCGCGCCGAACCGGACGTGGCGACCCTTTCCGAGCTGTCGAAACAACAGCTTGCCCCGCGCCTGGCCGAAGGGATTGTCATCACCCAGGGCTTTATCGGTAGCGAAGCCAAAGGCCGCACCACCACCCTCGGCCGGGGCGGCAGCGACTACACCGCGGCCCTGCTGGGCGAAGCGCTGTATGCCACCCGTGTGGATATCTGGACCGACGTCCCTGGCATCTACACTACCGATCCGCGCGTAGTGCCTGCCGCAAAACGCATTGATGTGATTGCCTTTGAAGAGGCTGCCGAAATGGCGACCTTCGGCGCGAAAGTGCTGCATCCGGCGACTCTGCTCCCTGCGGTTCGCAGCGATATTCCGGTCTTTGTCGGCTCGAGCAAAGATCCTAAAGCAGGCGGGACGCTGGTGTGCAAAAGCACCGAAAATCCACCGCTGTTCCGCGCTCTGGCCCTGCGTCGTAAGCAAACGCTGGTCACCCTGCACAGCCTGAACATGCTGCACTCCCGCGGTTTCCTCGCGGAAGTGTTCGGGATTCTGGCGCGCCACAATATCTCGGTGGATCTGATTACCACCTCTGAAGTGAGCATTGCGCTGACGCTGGACACCACCGGCTCGACGTCGACGGGCGATACCCTGCTGACGCAATCCCTGCTGATGGAGCTGTCTGCCCTGTGCCGCGTTGAAGTCGAAGAGAACCTGGCCCTGGTGGCGATTATCGGCAACCAGCTGTCACGCGCCTGCGGCGTGGGCAAAGAGGTCTTTGGCGTGCTGGATCCGTTCAACATCCGCATGATTTGCTACGGCGCCTCCAGCTACAACCTCTGTTTCCTGGTCCCGGGACACGAAGCCGAGCAGGTCGTGCAGAAACTTCACCATAATTTGTTTGAATAAAATTCCTTAGCACGATAAACAATACCAATAGCCGGGCTCGAACCCGGCTTTTTTATAACTAAATAACACAACGACAATACTGCAAGGAATTCACTATGTTATCCGCAATCACGCGGCTGTTCCCGCTCTGGGCGCTGCTGCTCTCTGTTCTCGCCTATTACACGCCATCGACCTTTACCCCCGTCGGCCCGTGGGTCACGACGCTGCTGATGCTGATCATGCTCGGCATGGGCGTGCATCTGAAAATCGACGATTTTAAGCGCGTGCTTTCGCGCCCGGCGCCGGTCGCGGCGGGGATTTTCCTGCACTATCTGGTGATGCCGCTCGCCGCCTGGCTGCTGGCGATGGCCTTCAAAATGCCGCCGGATTTATCTGCCGGAATGGTGCTGGTGGGCAGCGTCGCCAGCGGGACGGCGTCGAATGTGATGATCTATCTGGCGAAGGGCGACGTGGCGCTGTCGGTGACCATCTCGTCGGTCTCAACGCTGGTGGGGGTGATTGCCACGCCGCTGCTGACGCGTCTGTACGTGGATGCGCATATTCAGGTGGATGTGATGGGCATGCTGCTGTCGATCCTGCAAATCGTGGTGATTCCAATTGCGCTCGGTCTGGTCATTCATCACCTGTTCCCGCGCGTCGTGAAAGCCGTGGAACCCTACCTGCCCGCGTTTTCAATGGTCTGCATCCTGGCGATCATCAGCGCCGTGGTTGCCGGGTCGGCATCGCATATTGCGTCGGTCGGTTTTGTGGTGATCATCGCGGTGATTCTGCATAACACCATCGGGCTGCTGGGCGGTTACTGGGGCGGGAAGCTGTTTGGCTTTGATGAATCGACCTGTCGTACGCTGGCGATCGAAGTGGGGATGCAGAACTCCGGCCTCGCGGCGGCGCTCGGCAAAATCTACTTCTCTCCGCTCGCGGCGCTGCCTGGCGCACTGTTCTCGGTCTGGCATAACCTGTCTGGCTCGCTGCTGGCGGGCTACTGGTCAGGAAAACCGATTGAAGCGCAGCCGAAAAAAGAAGTGGTGAAAGAAAACTAATTCACTTCGCGCAAACCGCGGCTTGCTTTACACTGAAGCCTCTACTCTCAAGAGGCTTCAGGTATGTCCACACCGAGATTGACCCAGAAAGACATGACGGAAAGCGAGCAGCGCGAGCTGAAAACCCTGCTCGATCGCGCACGGATTGCACATGGTCGTACTCTGACAAACGCTGAAACCAATCAGGTGAAAAAAGAGTACATCGACAAGCTGATGGCCGAGCGTGAAGTCGAAGCGAAGAAAGCCCGCAAACTCAAAAAAGCGCAGGCTTATAAACCAGATAAGGAATCCACGTTCTCGTGGACTGCCAATACTTCACCCCGTGGAAGGCGCTAATTTAGCGCCCTTTCTTTTTACGGCCTGGCTGTACGAAGCGTTTTCCGGCAGGTTTGTTGCGCTCTTTTTCTGCAGATTTCGGCGCGCTGACCACAGGCCGTTTTATCCCCTGGGTTTTCGGTTTCGCTTTGGCTTTCGGCTTGGCCTCAGAAGATGACCCTTCAATCAGCTTAAACAGCTCAATCAGTTCATCCCCGGTCAGATCGCGCCACTCACCCTGCGGAATACCGGCGACGCTGACGTTCATGATGCGCGTACGCTCAAGCTTCGTGACCTCAAAACCAAAATGCTCGCACATACGGCGGATTTGACGGTTTAAGCCCTGCACCAGGGTAATGCGGAACGTGAACGGCGCCTCTTTTTTGACTTTGCACTTCTTAGTGACGGTCCCGAGAATCGGCACGCCCGCGCCCATCCCGCGAATGAAATCATCCGTCACCGGCTTGTTGACCGTGACCAGATACTCTTTCTCATGATCGTTACCGGCACGCAGGATTTTGTTCACCAGATCGCCATGGTTGGTGAGGAAAATCAGCCCCTGCGAATCTTTGTCCAGACGCCCAATCGGGAAGATGCGGCTGCTGTGGTTGACGAAATCAACGATGTTATCCCGCTCGCCATCTTCCGTGGTGCTGACAATCCCCACCGGTTTGTTCAACGCGATAAACACCAGATCTTCCTCGTCCCGGGGTTCAATCAGCTGGCCATTCACTTTCACCACGTCGCCGGGCACCACCTGATCGCCAATGGTGGCGCGTTTGCCATTGAGGAAGACGTTGCCTTGCTCGATGTAACGGTCAGCCTCGCGACGGGAGCAGATTCCGCTCTCGCTAATGTATTTGTTTAATCGGGTTGATTGGGTGGGCAGCATAATTTCTCCTTAATGGGCGAAATATACCTTAGGTTTGGGCTGGTAAAAAGATTAGCCGACGGTAACTGAGACAGGTTTTCCCAGTTTGCTCAGCATCATCACAAGCGTGTCGAGGGTAAACTTGCTGGTTTTGAGATTCACCACATCGGATACACGCGGGCGAGAGACGTTAAGTCTCGCCGCTGCATCTGCCTGCCGCATTTTATTATCTGAAATCCAGCTGGAGATCTCTTGCATCAGTTGGCGCTTGATCAGCAAAAGCTGTTCGACCTCCTTTTCGGCATCCTGCTGCAGGCATTTCGCTTCACTTTCCTCAAACCCCAGATCGGCAAAAATGTTGGCATCCGCTCCAGTGACATGACGAATATTGCAATCAACGTTATTCTTCATTTCGATTCCTCATTTCATCGAGCGCCGCCTGAAAACGGGCTTTTGCAATTCGTATATCCTGTCCGGAAGTTCGCTGCGTTTTTTTCACAAAGCAATGCAGCACGTACACAGCATCGTCAAAACGGGCCAGATAAATGATCCGCCAGGCACCCGTCGCTCCATGAAGCCTGATCTCAGCGACGCCTCTGCCTATCTCTGACATCGGTTTCCAGTCAGCAGCCTCCAGGCCCGCCTGTAACCGATGCAGCTGATACCCGGCGTCTTTACGGATTTCCTCCGGGAAACCGAGCAAATCATCAAGCGCGCTTCCCATCCATGCGACAGGACGCATCGTTGGTTTTTCTAATAACATAACACATCCCTGTATAAAATTTTATACATCACTAATGACAAAACGTTGCAGCGCAGATTTACCAATCACCTGCGTTGCAACGTTAAATGTGAAGTGGGATTGCGTCACGCCCGACAGCAGGAAACTGCGAGGCGCTTTCAGAACTAATACTCATCCCTCTCATCATCTTCATCCGGCTGTTCCATCACGCTGTAGGCCACCGAGCAGAACAGGGAGTTGAGACGCTTCATATCGCCGAGCAGCCCCAGGTGCAGGGAGCTGGTTTCGATACTTTGCACGTTCTGCTGATGCAGACGATCAACGTGGGCGTGAGAGTAACGGCGGTTGAGAATGCGGAAACGGTGCTTGTTGCGGCGCAGACGGCGGGCGCTCGGCACGTCGCCAGAGAAGAAGACCGACATCGCCAGCTGCAGGTTGCTGAGAAGCTGATCGTGCAACGCATCCAGCTCAGTCACCCCCTCAAGGGAGAATGCCCGACGGGCGGCAAGGGATTTATCGGCGATTTCACTCCCCATACGCTCGACGATATCGGAGGCCTGCTCCAGGTTGAGGGACATCTCGATAATCTCTGCCCAGCGGCGAGACTCCTCTTCCGCCAGCTCATCCTGCGGCATGCGCGCCAGGTAGAGTTTGATGGCGGTGTAGAGCACGTTGATATCGTCGGCCAGTTTGCGCAGCTCTTTCTCTTCGCGCGGCTCGCCGTGCATCACCTTCTTCAGGCCATCCAGCATGGTCTCCATCGCGTCGCCCATTCGCAGGGTTTCGCGGGCGGCATTGGCCAGTGCCAGCGCCGGGGTATCCAGCGCCGAGGTGTCGAGATGCTTCGGTTTCAGACGGGCGTCCAGTTCGGGTTTATCGCGGATCATCCGCTTACAGAACCGCGCCATCGGCCCGGCAAACGGCACCATCGCCAGGCAGCGCACCAGGTTGTAGAAGACATGGAAATAGATCACCAGCTCGGCTTTCGGCAGCGGCAGGTTATCCATCAGATTCGCCAGAGGATGGACAAACGGCAGGATGATCAGGCTGCCCACCAGCTTGAAGAGCAAACTCCCGAGCGCCACGCGGCGGGCGGCGGCATTCGCGCCGCTGTTGTTGAGCATCGCCAGCAGGCCAGAGCCGAGGTTCGCGCCGATCACCAGGCACAGCGCGACCGGGAAGGAGATCGCCCCGGCGGTGGTCAGCGTCGCGGTGAGCAGCACTGCCGCCAGGCTGGAGTAACTGATGATGGCAAACACCGCGCCGATCAGCGCATCGAGCATGATGTCGCCCGTGAGCGAGGCGAAAATCACCTGCACGCCGTTGGCCTGAGTGATCGGCGTGACCGCCTGGACTATCAGCTCCAGCGCCAGCAGGATCAGCCCGAGGCCAATCCCGACGCGGCCCAGTTGCCCTTCGCGGGTCTGCTTGCGGCCGAGGAAGAAGATCACGCCGATGAAAATCAGCAGCGGCGAGAGCCAGGAGAGATCGAAGGTCAGGATTCGCGCCATCAGCGCGGTCCCGACGTCTGCGCCGAGCACAATCACCAGCGCCGGAGTGAGCGCCACCAGGTCCTGCGCCACGAACGAGGTGACGAGCATGGTGGTGGCGTTACTGCTTTGCACGAGGGCGGTGACGCCGATCCCCGCGCAGAAGGCGAGCGGCTTCTTCTCAACGCTGCGGCTGAGGACGGTGCGTAAGCGTGCGCCAAAGACGCGCATCACGCCGGTACGGACAATGTGCGTGCCCCAGACCAGCAGGGCGACGGCCGATAGCAGGTGTAACAATGTCAGCACGGAAGTGGGTTCTCCTTATTGTTGTCGGTTATCCTTTGGCTTCTTTGCCGGGCGGCACTGCGTTTGCCCGGCCTACGGTCTTTTGTAGGCCCGGTAAGCGAAGCGCCACCGGGCTGAGTTTTTTAAGTATAAGAGTTATTGCGACAGAAAGAGACAGGGCGCCCGTTGAGCGCCCTGTTAGTTGTAAGGAAAAGTGAAATTAATCCGCGTCGTAGCCCAGATTCGGAGCCAGCCAGCGTTCCACTTCGGAGACGCTCATCCCCTTACGCAGCGCATAGTCTTCCACCTGATCGCGCTGGATTTGCGCCACGGCGTAATATTTGCTGTCAGGATGGCTGAAATACCAGCCCGAAACGGACGCGCCCGGCCACATGGCGTAGGATTCCGTCAGTTTCATCCCGGTGTGGGTTTCCACATCTAAAAGCTGCCAGATGGTGCCCTTTTCCGTGTGTTCCGGGCAAGCCGGATAGCCTGGTGCCGGACGGATGCCCTGATAGTTTTCGCGGATCAGCTCCTCGTTGCTGAGGTTCTCATTCGCCGCGTAACCCCAGTGAACTTTACGCACCCGCTCATGCAGGTATTCCGCGAAGGCTTCCGCCAGACGATCGGCGAGAGCTTTCAGCATGATTTTGTTGTAATCATCGTGCTGCGCTTCATACGCGTCAGCGAGCGCATCCTCTTCCAGCCCACCGGTCACGGCGAACGCGCCGATGTAGTCCGCTTTGCCGCTGAGTTTTGGCGCGACGAAATCGGCCAGGCAGTAGTTGGCAAAACCGACTTTCTCGGTCTGCTGGCGCAGATGACGGCTCACCGCCAGCACGTTGGTGCGGGTTTCATCGCGATAAATTTCGATGTCATCCCCGACGCGGTTCGCCGGGAACAGGCCGACAACGCCGCGCGGATTGAGGCTCTTCTCGGCACTCATCTGGTCGAGCAAATCGTTGGCATCTTTGAACAGGCGCTGCGCCTCTTCGCCGACCACTTCATCCTCAAGAATGCGCGGATATTTCCCCGCCAGCGACCAGGTCATAAAGAACGGCGTCCAGTCGATGTAATTACGCAGGGTTTCGATGTTTGCGGTCACCTCCTGCACGCCCAGACGGTGCGCCACCGGCGGCGTGTAGCTCGCCCAGTCGAAGGCCAGATCGTTTTCGCGCGCCGCAGCCAGTGTCACCGGCGGTGTGCGCGGTTTTTTGCGGGCGTGCTGGATGCGAACGGTGTCGTACTCTTTGCGGGTTCTGGCGACAAAATCGTCGCGCTGCGTCGCAGAAAGCAGGGCTGACACCACGCCCACGGTACGTGACGCGTTCTGCACGTAGACCGTCGGCCCGCTGTAGTTTTGCTCGATTTTTACCGCTGTATGCGCTTTCGAGGTCGTCGCGCCGCCAATCAGCAGCGGAATGGTAAAGCCCTGGCGCTCCATCTCTTTCGCCACGTTGACCATTTCGTCCAGCGACGGGGTGATCAGCCCGGAGAGGCCGATCAGATCCGCGTTCACTTCGCGCGCGGTTTTGAGAATTTTGTCCGCCGGAACCATCACGCCCAAATCGATGATTTCGTAGTTATTGCACTGCAGCACCACGCCGACGATATTTTTGCCGATGTCGTGCACGTCGCCTTTGACGGTCGCGATCACCATCTTGCCGTTGGTCTGGCCTTTCTCTTTGCTGGCCTCAATGTACGGCTCGAGATAGGCCACCGCCTGCTTCATCACGCGCGCGGATTTCACCACCTGCGGCAGGAACATTTTGCCCTCGCCGAACAGGTCGCCGACCACGTTCATGCCGTCCATCAGCGGGCCTTCGATCACCTCAATCGGCCGCGTCGAGAGCTGGCGAGCCTCTTCCGTATCCAGCTCGATAAACTCGGTGATGCCTTTGACCAGCGAGTATTCCAGACGCTTTTTCACATCCCAGGCGCGCCATTCGGCCTGCTGAACTTTTACGCTTTCATCGCTTTTACTGCCGCGATATTTCTCCGCCAGATCCAGCATGCGTTCGGTCGAGTCGTCGCGGCGGTTGAGGATCACGTCTTCCACGGCGTCGCGCAGTTCGGCGGGCAGGTCGTCGTAAATCGCCAGCTGTCCGGCGTTGACGATCCCCATGTCCATGCCGTTGCGGATGGCGTAGTAAAGGAACACGGCGTGGATCGCTTCACGCACCGGGTCGTTACCGCGGAACGAGAACGAAACGTTGGAGACGCCGCCGGAAATCAAGGCGTGCGGCAGTTCGCGTTTGATGTCTTCGCACGCGCCGATAAAGTCCTGCGCGTAGTTGTTGTGCTCTTCGATCCCGGTCGCGACGGCGAAGATATTGGGGTCGAAAATGATGTCTTCTGGCGGGAAACCGACCTCTTCGGTCAGGATCATGTACGCCCGACGGCAAATCTCGATTTTGCGTTCGCGGGTGTCGGCCTGGCCGACTTCGTCGAATGCCATCACCACCACGGCGGCGCCATAACGGCGCACCAGTTTGGCGTGGTGGATGAACGGCTCGATACCCTCTTTCATTGAGATCGAGTTGACGATGCCTTTGCCCTGAATGCACTTCAGCCCTTTTTCGATGACCTCCCATTTGGAGGAGTCGATCATGATCGGCACGCGGGCGATATCCGGCTCACCGGCAATGAGATTCAGGAACCGCACCATCGCCGCTTCGGCGTCGAGCATCCCTTCATCCATGTTGATGTCGATGATCTGCGCGCCGCTTTCCACCTGCTGGCGGGCGACGTCCAGCGCTTCGCTGTATTTCTCTTCTTTGATCAGGCGCTTGAACTTAGCGGAACCGGTGACGTTGGTACGTTCACCGACGTTCACAAACAGGCTGTCATCGGCAATGGTCAGGGGCTCAAGACCGGCCAGACGGCAGGCGACGGGAAGTTTGGGTAACTGGCGCGGCGGTAAGCCTTCCACCGCGTTGCTCATGGCGGCGATGTGTTCCGGCGTGGTACCGCAGCAGCCGCCGACGATGTTCAGAAAGCCCGACTCGGCCCACTCGCGGATTTGCGCGGCCATGGTCGTCGCATCGAGATCGTATTCGCCAAAGGCGTTCGGCAAACCGGCGTTCGGGTGTGCGGTAACATAGCACTCGGCGATGCGCGAAAGTTCCTGCACATACTGGCGCAGTTCATCCGGGCCGAGGGCGCAGTTCAGACCGAAGGTGAGCGCATCGGCGTGACGCAGGGAGTTGTAAAAGGCTTCCGTCGTCTGGCCCGAAAGGGTACGTCCGGAGGCATCCGTGATGGTGCCGGAGATCATGATCGGCAAGTCGACGCCCAGCGCTTCCATCTCTTCCTTCACCGCGAAGATCGCGGCCTTGGCGTTGAGGGTGTCGAATACCGTCTCGATCATGATCAGATCGGAACCGCCTTCCACCAGCGCTTTGGTCGATTCACGATAGGCAGCCACCAGTTGGTCGAAGGTGACGTTGCGGTAGGCTGGGTCGTTGACGTCAGGTGAAATCGAGGCGGTACGGTTAGTCGGGCCAAGCACTCCGGCCACGTAGCGCGGTTTTTCCGGCGTGCGGGCGGTCCAGGCATCGGCGCAGGCGCGCGCCAGTCGGGCGGCCTCGAAGTTGATTTCCGCCGACAGGGATTCCATCTGGTAATCCGCCATGGCGATGGTTGTCGAGTTGAAGGTATTGGTTTCAACGATATCCGCGCCCGCCTCGAAATAGGCGTTATGAATCGCCGCGATGACATCCGGTTTACTCAGCACCAACAGGTCATTGTTGCCTTTAAGGTCACAGGGCCAGTCGGCGAAACGCTCGCCGCGGAAATCGTCTTCACTGAGACGATAGCTCTGGATCATGGTGCCCATGCCGCCGTCCAGCACCAGAATTCGTTCATTTAACTGCGCACGCAGTTGATCTACTTTGCTGCTCACACTCGCTCCCGACAACGCTCAACAAGGCCAAAAGGCTGCGGTCCATACTGGCATAATCTCGCAGGGGGGAGAAGTCACGCAGCGTTAACATGAGACATGTTCACTATCACTCCTCCGATCAGTCAGGATAACGGTTGCAAATTCACCAAATAAAACGAAAATGATTTCCACGATACAGAAAAAGGAATCCGTCATGGTCGCTACCGTTCCCGCAAAACGCGGCAGAAAACCTGCTGCCACTACCGCGCCGCCTGGCGGACAAGTTCAGTCGCTGACGCGCGGATTAAAGCTGCTGGAATGGATTGCGGAATCCCACAGCAGCGTGGCCCTGACCGAACTGGCGCAGCAGGCTGGCCTGCCGAACTCCACGACGCATCGTCTGTTGAGCACCATGCAGCAGCTTGGGTTTGTCCGCCAGGTGGGCGAGCTGGGCCACTGGTCTGTGGGTGCGCACGCATTTATCGTCGGCAGCAGCTTTTTGCAGAGCCGTAACCTGCTGGCGATTGTTCACCCCATCCTGCGCACACTGATGGAAGATTCCGGCGAGACGGTCAACCTGGCGGTGCTGGATCAGAGCGACCATCAGGCGATTATCATTGATCAGGTGCAGTGTACACAGCTGATGCGTATGTCCGCGCCGATTGGCGGCAAACTGCCGATGCATGCGTCGGGCGCGGGAAAAGCGTTCCTGTCGCAGCTGAGCGAGGAGCAGGTCACCGGCCTGCTGCACCGTAAAGGGCTGCACGCCTATACCCATGCGACGCTGGTTTCCCCCTTGCACCTGAAAGATGATTTGGCCCAGACGCGCAAGCGCGGCTATTCGTTTGATGATGAAGAGCACGCTCTGGGTCTGCGCTGCATCGCGGCGTGCATTTTTGATGAGCACCGCGAACCCTTCGCGGCGATTTCCATTTCCGGACCGATTTCACGTGTGACCGACGACCGCGTGACCGAGCTGGGCGCGCTGGTGATCAAAGCGGCGAAGGAAGTGACGCTGGCGTATGGTGGGATTCGTTAAGATATTTTGCCCGGTGGCGCTGCGCTTACCGGGCCTACAAAACCTGTACGTAGGCCGGGTAAGGCGTAGCCGCCACCCGGCATTACATCGCGTATCGAATGCTAAAACGCTGCCGCCTGCGGTAGGCGTACACATCTTCCACGTAACCATTTTTAATGCGGGTTTGCAGGCTGCGCCAGTAGTCGGCGCGGAAGAGATCCTCATGCATCTCTTCAAATAAGGGCCCGATGCGCGGGTCGGCGCACAGCCAGTGGCGAAACTCCTCCGGGAAGACATCGCCCGGCGAGACGCTGTACCAGGGCTCGCTGGCGAGCTCATCTTCCGGGTAGCGCGCGGCCGGAATATCGCGGAAATTCACCTCGGTCATGTAGCAAATCTCATCATAATCGTAGAACACCACGCGGCCGTGCCGGGTCACGCCAAAGTTTTTAAACAGCATATCGCCGGGGAAAATATTGGCCGCTGCCAGCTGGCGGATAGCGTTCCCGTACTCTTCAATCGCATCGCGCAGCGCCTGGCCTTCCACCTGCTCCAGCCAGATGTTGAGCGGAACCATACGGCGTTCAATGTAGAGATGGCTGATGGCAATCTTATCGCCCAGATCGGTGATTTTGCCCGGCGCTTCCTGCATCAGCAGCGCCATGAGTGCCGGGTCGATCTGCTGCTTATCCAGCACAAAATTTTCGAACTCCTGGGTATCGGCCATGCGCCCGACGCGGTCGTGCTCTTTAACCAGCTGATAGCAGGCGCGGACGTGGGCTGCCGTCATCTCTTTCTGCGGGGCGAATTTATCTTTGATGACCTTAAAAACGCGATCAAAACCCGGCAGCGTAAACACCAGCATCACCATCCCGCGAATACCGGGAGCTTCGATGAACTGCTCGTCGGTGCGGGTGATATAGTGCAGGTATTCGCGATAGCTTTCCGTTTTCGCGTGTTTCTGGCAGCCAATCGCCATGTACAGTTCGGCGGTGGTTTTGATCGGCAGCAACTCGCGCAGCCACTCAACCAGCGCGGCGGGATGCGGGGCATAGACCATGAAATAGGAGCGGGCGAAGCCAAAGACAATGCTCGCCTCGGCGCTGGTCGTCAGGCAGGCGTCGACAAAGAGCTCGCCATCATCCGTGCGATGGATCGGCAGCAGAAAGGGGATCGTTGCCGTGGGTGAAATCAGTTTCCCGACCAGCCAGGCGGCTTTGTTACGGAAAAAGAGCTCGTTAGCTACCTGCAAATGGCTGCGCTGGAGCATTTCTGCGCCGAAGGTTTCCGTCAGATGAGCGACGATGTAACCCACATCGCGCGCCTTGTTTTGCCACGGCAGACGCAGGGGTAAATCTGAGAGCATTTTGCTTAACAGGCTTTCCCAGCCGTGCTCCGGAAAGAAATCCTTCGCCAGCGGGCGCGGGATCGTACGGAAGCGACGCTCAGGCTGAGAGCTGAAAATAAATAACCGCTCAGGAGATAGCGAGCGGTGGTCAAATAACCGGCAATAGACGGAGTTGAAAAAGCTCTCCGCAATCTCGAAGCGCGGGTAATCCGGCAACAGATGGGTGTAGTGTTCTTTCACACGGAGCAGGAAATCCGCATCGGGGCTTTTGCCGTCGGTGATGCAGCGCAGTTGTTCCACCACCAGACCGACGTGATGGTCATAAAGGTGGATACGCTGCTTCATCGCCTGTTGAACGGCGTGCCAGTCGGCGTGTTCAAAGCGCTGCTGCGCGCCAGAAGTCACTTCCAGAAAACGGCCATACTGCGCGTCAAAGCCCTGCAGGATGGTTTGTGCAATCAGTAACTCCAGGCCACGCGACATGACTTCCCCTCACCCCTGCCCTCTCCCCAGAGGGGAGAGGGGGAAAAGCAAGCCCGCACCAAACAGTCCCCTCTCCCCTTTGGGGAGAGGGTTAGGGTGAGGGGTAAAAACATCAGAATTGTGACTCTTCCGTCGACCCCGTCAGCGCGGTCACAGAAGACGCGCCACCCTGAATGATGGTGGTGACTTTGTCGAAGTAGCCCGTGCCCACTTCCTGCTGGTGTGAGGCGAAGGTGTAGCCCTCTTTGCTCGCCGCAAATTCCGGCTGCTGCACTTTTTCCACATAGTGTTTCATGCCCTCGCCCTGCGCGTAGGCGTGGGCCAGGTCGAACATGTTGAACCACATGCTGTGAATGCCCGCGAGAGTGATGAACTGGTATTTGTAGCCCATCTCTGACAGCTGCTGCTGGAAGCTGGCGATGGTTTTATCGTCCAGATTCTTCTGCCAGTTGAACGACGGCGAGCAGTTGTAGGCCAGCAATTTGCCTGGGTATTTAGCGTGGATCGCATCGGCAAAGCGTTTTGCCAGCGCCAGGTCCGGCGTCGAGGTTTCACACCACACCAGGTCGGCGTACGGCGCATAGGCCAAACCACGGCTGATAGCCTGCTCAATCCCCGCATGAGTGCGGTAGAACCCTTCGCTGGTGCGCTCGCCGGTGATGAATTCGCTGTCGTACGGGTCGCAGTCGGAGGTAATCAGATCTGCTGCATCCGCATCAGTACGGGCGATAACCAGCGTCGGCACGCCCAGCACATCCGCCGCCAGACGTGCGGCGACCAGCTTCTGAATCGCTTCCTGCGTTGGGACCAGCACTTTGCCGCCCATGTGACCGCATTTCTTCACGGACGCCAGCTGATCTTCAAAGTGAACCGCCGCTGCACCGGCTTCGATCATGGATTTCATCAGCTCAAACGCATTCAGCACGCCGCCAAAACCTGCTTCGGCATCGGCCACGATCGGCAGGAAATAGTCGACGAAGCGCGGATCGTTCGGTTCGATTCCGGACGCCCACTGGATCTGATCCGCACGGCGGAAGGTGTTGTTGATCCGATCGACCACCGACGGCACCGAGTTCGCCGGATAGAGCGACTGATCCGGATACATACTCGACGCCAGGTTGGCGTCAGCCGCGACCTGCCAGCCGGAGAGATAAACCGCTTCGATACCTGCTTTCGCCTGCTGCAACGCCTGACCGCCGGTCAGTGCGCCGAGGCTGTTGATGTACCCTTTTTTCGATTCGCCGTGCAGCAGACGCCACATTTTTGTGGCACCGAGCTGCGCCAGCGTGCATTCCGGGTTGACCGAACCGCGCAGTTTCACCACTTCCTCTGCGCTATACGGGCGGTTGATGCCTTCCCAGCGCGGTTGAGTCCACTCTTTTTGTAATTCTTCGATTTGTTGGGTACGGGTTTTCATGTGCAGATGCTCCATATTGTTATGTGGTGGGTTCAGGCCAGCAGGCGGTAGCCGGGCAGCGTCAGGAAGTCGATAAGTTCTTCTGAGGTGGTGATTTGCTCCATCAGGCGGGCGGCATCGTCGAAACGGCCACTGCTGAAGCGGTGTTCGCCCAGCTCGTCCTGAATCACCAGCATCTCTTCGGCGAGCATCTGGCGGAACAGGGATTTGGTCACCGGTTTGCCGTTATTGAGCGCTTTCTGGTGGTGGATCCACTGCCAGATAGAGGTACGGGAGATCTCCGCCGTGGCGGCATCTTCCATCAGGCCGTAAATCGGGACGCAGCCGTTGCCCGAGATCCAGGCTTCGATGTACTGAACGGCCACGCGAATATTGGCGCGCATACCGGCTTCGGTGCGTTCCCCCTCGCAGGGCATCAGCAGCTGTTCAGCCGTAATCGAGGCATCGTCGTCGCGGGTGACGAACAGCTGGTTTTTGTTATCGCCCAGCACGCTGTTAAAGACGTCCATGGCGGTGTCTGCCAGGCCTGGATGGGCAACCCAAGTGCCGTCATGACCATTGCGGGCTTCTAGCTCTTTGTCCGCTTTGACTTTAGTCAGCACCTGATTGTTGCGCTCGGTGTCTTTGCTCGGGATAAAGGCCGCCATGCCGCCCATCGCGAACGCGCCGCGCTTATGGCAGGTCTTGATCAGCAGTCGCGAGTAGGCGCTGAGGAATGGCTTATCCATGGTGACTGCCTGACGGTCGGGCAGTACGCGGTCCGGGTGATTTTTCAGGGTTTTGATGTAGCTGAAGATGTAATCCCAGCGCCCGCAGTTCAGGCCGACGATGTGATCGCGCAAGGCGTGCAGGATTTCGTCCATCTGGAACACGGCCGGCAGCGTTTCGATCAGCAGGGTGGCTTTGATGGTGCCTCGCGGCAGATTGAACCGATCTTCCGTATAGCTAAAGACTTCACTCCACCAGGCCGCTTCCTGCCAGGACTGCGTTTTTGGCAGGTAAAAATAGGGGCCACTGCCTTTTGCCAGCAGGCTTTTGTGGTTATGGAAGAAGTAGAGGGCGAAATCAAACAGGCTGCCGGGAATGGCTTCGTTGCGCCATGTGACGTGTTTTTCCGGCAGATGCAGGCCACGCACGCGGCAAATCAGGACCGCCGGATTGGGTTTAAGCTGATAGATTTTTCCGGCTTCGTTGGTGTAGCTGATAGTGCCATTGACCGCATCGCGCAGGTTGATCTGCCCCTCGATCACTTTACGCCAGTCCGGCGCCAGCGAATCTTCAAAGTCGGCCATAAAGACTTTTACGTTGGCATTCATGGCGTTAATCACCATTTTTCGCTCAACCGGGCCGGTGATTTCGACGCGGCGATCCTGCAAATCCTGCGGAATACCGCGAATTTTCCAGGCAGAATCTCGAATGGAAGCGGTTTCCGAAATGAAGTCTGGCAGCTTACCGTTGTCGATGTCCTGCTGCTGCTGGATACGGGCGGCCAGCAGTTTATTGCGCTTTGGTGCGAAGCGCGTCACCAGCTCTGTCAGAAACTCGACGGCATCTGGCGTCAGAACCTGCTGTTCCAGCTCACCATGCGGTTGGTTAAACGCCAGTTCATCGGCGGTCGTTGCCTGTTGATTCATTTCTCTGCTCCTCACCAAAGATCCAAAAAAGAGTCCCCCATCGCGAGCGAAAGATCGTTGCGTAGTTTTCGCTCAGCAGAATTAAGACTATCCATTATTTTTCCAAAATCAAAAACTATTTCCATTTTAATTATAAAATGAAAATATCTTATTGATTATATTCAGATTAAAAATAGATCAGATGATGAGTATGGTTTCGGAAATAAAAAAGGCACCCGAAGGTGCCTGATCTGGAATGCTGAAACGCTTTAGGATCGTTCTGGGCAGGAGATTACTCCAGCGTTGGATTCATGTGGCGCAGATCGTATGGCGTGATTTGGTAGACGTAATAGTTGAGCCAGTTAGTAAAGAGCAAATTCCCGTGGCTGCGCCAGGAGGCTCTGGGTGTGTTTTGCGGATCGTTTTTAGGGAAATAGTTGTACGGAATTTCCGGGGTTAATCCCGCTTCCAGATCGCGGAAAAATTCGCTCGCCAGGGTGTGGGCGTCGTATTCAGGATGACCGGTGACAAAGGCGATACGTTTGTCTTTGCTGGCGAACAGATAGGCATCGCCATCTTCCGTTTCGGCCAGGATCTCGAGATCGGTGTAATCACGAATCAACGCGGCCGGGAAGTCCGCATAGCGCGAGTGAGGCGCGAGGAAAGAGTCATCAAAACCGCGCGTCAGCAGCGCATGCGGATGAAGAATATGATGTTCGTAGACGCCTGATAGCTTATCCGCTCGGGTTTGTTTGGGAATGCCGTAGAGAATATTCAGAGCCGCTTGTACCGCCCAACAGACAAACAGCGTTGAGGTGACGTGATCTTTCGCCCACTCGAGGACCTGTTTGATCTGCGGCCAGTAGGCGACATCGTTGAATTCGACAAGACCCAGCGGCGCGCCGGTGACGATCAGGCCATCGTAATTGTCGTTACGGATATCTTCGAAGTTGCAGTAGAAGTTGTTCAGATGCTCTGAAGGCGTGTTACGTGATTCACGGGCATCGATGCGCAGCAGCTGGATATCTACCTGCAGCGGCGAGTTGGAGAGCAAACGCAGAAACTGGTTTTCCGTCTCGATCTTTTTGGGCATTAGGTTGAGGATAAGAACCTTCAGAGGGCGAATTTCCTGACCTGTCGCGCGCGAGGCCTTCATCACGAAGACGTTCTCTTCACGCAAGAAATTAACGGCTGGTAGCTCGTCCTGCACCCTAATCGGCATAACCTTATATCCTCACAGCATACGTATAAACGTTTAGACATCCAGATAGCTGACAATAACCAGGAATCGGGCGAATGTCGAGTCTGTAAGAGGAAGGTGAGAAAGTTTCACGGAGGATTTTTAGAAAGGACAAAAACGCAAAAAGGCCATCCTTGCGGATGGCCTCTTCACTTGTTTGATGCCTGGCAGTTCCCTACTCTCACATGGGGAGACCCCACACTACCATCGGCGCTACGGCGTTTCACTTCTGAGTTCGGCATGGGGTCAGGTGGGACCACCGCGCTAAAGCCGCCAGGCAAATTCTGTTTATCAACCCGCTTTGGCCGGTTGATTAATCTGTTATCAGGCTGAAAATCTCGTCTCTGCTTTCGCCAAAACATCTTCGGCGTTGTAAGGTTAAGCCTCACGGTTCATTAGTACTGGTTAGCTCAATACATCGCTGCACTTACACACCCAGCCTATCAACGTCGTAGTCTTCAACGTTCCTTCAGGACTCTCAAGGAGTCAGGGAGAACTCATCTCGGGGCAAGTTTCGTGCTTAGATGCTTTCAGCACTTATCTTTTCCGCATTTAGCTACCGGGCAATGCCATTGGCATGACAACCCGAACACCAGTGATGCGTCCACTCCGGTCCTCTCGTACTAGGAGCAGCCCCCCTCAATTCTCCAGCGCCCACGGCAGATAGGGACCGAACTGTCTCACGACGTTCTAAACCCAGCTCGCGTACCACTTTAAACGGCGAACAGCCGTACCCTTGGGACCTACTTCAGCCCCAGGATGTGATGAGCCGACATCGAGGTGCCAAACACCGCCGTCGATATGAACTCTTGGGCGGTATCAGCCTGTTATCCCCGGAGTACCTTTTATCCGTTGAGCGATGGCCCTTCCATTCAGAACCACCGGATCACTATGACCTGCTTTCGCACCTGCTCGAGCCGTCACTCTCGCAGTCAAGCTAGCTTATGCCATTGCACTAACCTCCTGATGTCCGACCAGGATTAGCTAACCTTCGTGCTCCTCCGTTACTCTTTAGGAGGAGACCGCCCCAGTCAAACTACCCACCAGACACTGTCCGCAACCCGGATTACGGGTCTACGTTAGAACACCAGCCATTAAAGGGTGGTATTTCAAGGTCGGCTCCACGCAGACTGGCGTCCACGCTTCAAAGCCTCCCACCTATCCTACACATCAAGGACCAGTGTTCAGTGTCAAGCTATAGTAAAGGTTCACGGGGTCTTTCCGTCTTGCCGCGGGTACACTGCATCTTCACAGCGAGTTCAATTTCACTGAGTCTCGGGTGGAGACAGCCTGGCCATCATTACGCCATTCGTGCAGGTCGGAACTTACCCGACAAGGAATTTCGCTACCTTAGGACCGTTATAGTTACGGCCGCCGTTTACCGGGGCTTCGATCAAGAGCTTCGCCTTACAGCTAACCCCATCAATTAACCTTCCGGCACCGGGCAGGCGTCACACCGTATACGTCCACTTTCGTGTTTGCACAGTGCTGTGTTTTTAATAAACAGTTGCAGCCAGCTGGTATCTTCGACTGGTTTCAGCTCCGTCCGCAGGGACTTCACCTACACACCAGCGTGCCTTCTCCCGAAGTTACGGCACCATTTTGCCTAGTTCCTTCACCCGAGTTCTCTCAAGCGCCTTGGTATTCTCTACCTGACCACCTGTGTCGGTTTGGGGTACGATTTGATGTTACCTGATGCTTAGAGGCTTTTCCTGGAAGCAGGGCATTTGTTACTTCAGCACCGTAGTGCCTCGTCATCACACCTCAGCGTTAAAAAAGGTCCGGATTTACCTAAACCTTCCGCCTACATGCTTAAACCGGGACAACCGTCGCCCGGCTAACATAGCCTTCTCCGTCCCCCCTTCGCAGTAACACCGAGTACAGGAATATTAACCTGTTTCCCATCGACTACGCCTTTCGGCCTCGCCTTAGGGGTCGACTCACCCTGCCCCGATTAACGTTGGACAGGAACCCTTGGTCTTCCGGCGAGCGGGCTTTTCACCCGCTTTATCGTTACTTATGTCAGCATTCGCACTTCTGATACCTCCAGCATCCCTCACAGGACACCTTCAACGGCTTACAGAACGCTCCCCTACCCAACAACGCATAAGCGTCGCTGCCGCAGCTTCGGTGCATGGTTTAGCCCCGTTACATCTTCCGCGCAGGCCGACTCGACCAGTGAGCTATTACGCTTTCTTTAAATGATGGCTGCTTCTAAGCCAACATCCTGGCTGTCTGTGCCTTCCCACATCGTTTCCCACTTAACCATGACTTTGGGACCTTAGCTGGCGGTCTGGGTTGTTTCCCTCTTCACGACGGACGTTAGCACCCGCCGTGTGTCTCCCGTGATAACATTCTTCGGTATTCGTAGTTTGCATCGGGTTGGTAAGCCGGGATGGCCCCCTAGCCGAAACAGTGCTCTACCCCCGAAGATGAGTTCACGAGGCGCTACCTAAATAGCTTTCGGGGAGAACCAGCTATCTCCCGGTTTGATTGGCCTTTCACCCCCAGCCACAAGTCATCCGCTAATTTTTCAACATTAGTCGGTTCGGTCCTCCAGTTAGTGTTACCCAACCTTCAACCTGCCCATGGCTAGATCACCGGGTTTCGGGTCTATACCCTGCAACTTAACGCCCAGTTAAGACTCGGTTTCCCTTCGGCTCCCCTATACGGTTAACCTTGCTACAGAATATAAGTCGCTGACCCATTATACAAAAGGTACGCAGTCACCCCATAAAGAGGCTCCCACTGCTTGTACGTACACGGTTTCAGGTTCTTTTTCACTCCCCTCGCCGGGGTTCTTTTCGCCTTTCCCTCACGGTACTGGTTCACTATCGGTCAGTCAGGAGTATTTAGCCTTGGAGGATGGTCCCCCCATATTCAGACAGGATACCACGTGTCCCGCCCTACTCTTCGAGTTCACAGCGTGTGCATTTTTGTGTACGGGACTATCACCCTGTACCGTCGGACTTTCCAGACCGTTCCACTAACACACGCGCTGATTCAGACTCTGGGCTCCTCCCCGTTCGCTCGCCGCTACTGGGGGAATCTCGGTTGATTTCTTTTCCTCGGGGTACTTAGATGTTTCAGTTCCCCCGGTTCGCCTCATGCCACTATGTATTCATGACATGATAGTGTGTCGAAACACACTGGGTTTCCCCATTCGGGTATCGCCGGGTCAAAGGTTCATATCACCTCGCCGACGCTTATCGCAGATTAGCACGCCCTTCATCGCCTCTGACTGCCAGGGCATCCACCGTGTACGCTTAGTCGCTTAACCTCACAACCCGAAGATGTTTCGTAAAACATCTCGTGTTGCGAAAATTTGAGAGACTCGAACACACCGTCATTCTGTTCTTATTACGGAGAACAGACGCAGCGTGTCGTTTCAATTTTCAGCTTGATCCAGATTTTTAAAGAGCAAATATCTCAAACATGACTCGAGAGTCAGTTTTGAGATATTAAGGCAGGTGACTTTCACTCACAAACCAGCAAGTGGCGTCCCCTAGGGGATTCGAACCCCTGTTACCGCCGTGAAAGGGCGGTGTCCTGGGCCTCTAGACGAAGGGGACGTGTAAGTCTCAATCGCAAGACGCCTTGCTATTTACTTTTCATCAGACAATCTGTGTGGACACTACAAAGGCAGGTTCTTTCAGGTAAGGAGGTGATCCAACCGCAGGTTCCCCTACGGTTACCTTGTTACGACTTCACCCCAGTCATGAATCACAAAGTGGTAAGCGCCCTCCCGAAGGTTAAGCTACCTACTTCTTTTGCAACCCACTCCCATGGTGTGACGGGCGGTGTGTACAAGGCCCGGGAACGTATTCACCGTAGCATTCTGATCTACGATTACTAGCGATTCCGACTTCATGGAGTCGAGTTGCAGACTCCAATCCGGACTACGACGCACTTTATGAGGTCCGCTTGCTCTCGCGAGGTCGCTTCTCTTTGTATGCGCCATTGTAGCACGTGTGTAGCCCTACTCGTAAGGGCCATGATGACTTGACGTCATCCCCACCTTCCTCCAGTTTATCACTGGCAGTCTCCTTTGAGTTCCCGGCCGAACCGCTGGCAACAAAGGATAAGGGTTGCGCTCGTTGCGGGACTTAACCCAACATTTCACAACACGAGCTGACGACAGCCATGCAGCACCTGTCTCAGAGTTCCCGAAGGCACCAAAGCATCTCTGCTAAGTTCTCTGGATGTCAAGAGTAGGTAAGGTTCTTCGCGTTGCATCGAATTAAACCACATGCTCCACCGCTTGTGCGGGCCCCCGTCAATTCATTTGAGTTTTAACCTTGCGGCCGTACTCCCCAGGCGGTCGACTTAACGCGTTAGCTCCGGAAGCCACTCCTCAAGGGAACAACCTCCAAGTCGACATCGTTTACGGCGTGGACTACCAGGGTATCTAATCCTGTTTGCTCCCCACGCTTTCGCACCTGAGCGTCAGTCTTTGTCCAGGGGGCCGCCTTCGCCACCGGTATTCCTCCAGATCTCTACGCATTTCACCGCTACACCTGGAATTCTACCCCCCTCTACAAGACTCTAGCCTGCCAGTTTCGAATGCAGTTCCCAGGTTGAGCCCGGGGATTTCACATCCGACTTGACAGACCGCCTGCGTGCGCTTTACGCCCAGTAATTCCGATTAACGCTTGCACCCTCCGTATTACCGCGGCTGCTGGCACGGAGTTAGCCGGTGCTTCTTCTGCGAGTAACGTCAATCACTGTGGTTATTAACCACAATGCCTTCCTCCTCGCTGAAAGTACTTTACAACCCGAAGGCCTTCTTCATACACGCGGCATGGCTGCATCAGGCTTGCGCCCATTGTGCAATATTCCCCACTGCTGCCTCCCGTAGGAGTCTGGACCGTGTCTCAGTTCCAGTGTGGCTGGTCATCCTCTCAGACCAGCTAGGGATCGTCGCCTAGGTGAGCCATTACCCCACCTACTAGCTAATCCCATCTGGGCACATCTGATGGCAAGAGGCCCGAAGGTCCCCCTCTTTGGTCTTGCGACGTTATGCGGTATTAGCTACCGTTTCCAGTAGTTATCCCCCTCCATCAGGCAGTTTCCCAGACATTACTCACCCGTCCGCCGCTCGTCACCCGAGAGCAAGCTCTCTGTGCTACCGCTCGACTTGCATGTGTTAGGCCTGCCGCCAGCGTTCAATCTGAGCCATGATCAAACTCTTCAATTTAAGTTTGATGCTCGTGAATTAAACTTCGTAATGAATTACGTATGTTCACTCAGAGACTTTGGTATTCATTTAGCGTCTTTCGACGTTTAGAATCCATGTCACTTTGAGTGCCCACACAGATTGTCTGATAAATTGTTAAAGAGCAGTGCAACGCGGCTTTCGCTCACCGTTGCGAGGTGGCGTATATTACGCTTTCCTCTTTCAGAGTCAACCCTGAATTTCAGGATTTTTTCTCTTCAACCGACCCGGTGGTTAGTGTGAAGTGATTCACATCTGCCGTGTCGATGGAGGCGCATTATAGGGAGTTCTCGTCAGGCCGCAACCGCTAAATGACAGAAAAATGACTGACTGCTGCATTCCACAGCAAAACCCCGCCTTATACCCTTTTGCACACAGACTTATCCACAACACGACGAAAATTTGAAAATTAACGAGCGATGCGCAAACGTTTTCGTTAAAATGCACGCGCCATGCAAGGATGCCCCGTCAGGTGTGTTAGATGAGTTTTTCACAGGAAAATTCATCTAACGCTCTCTGTAATCGTGAAATCCAGGGGATTTACCATGCAACAACGTCGTCCAGTCCGCCGCGCTCTGCTCAGTGTTTCTGATAAAGCCGGTATCGTCGAATTCGCTCAGGCACTTTCTGCACGCGGTGTAGAGCTGCTGTCCACCGGCGGTACCGCACGCCTGTTAGCAGATAAAGGTCTGCCGGTAACCGAAGTGTCCGATTACACCGGTTTCCCGGAAATGATGGATGGACGTGTAAAGACCCTGCATCCAAAAGTGCACGGCGGCATTCTTGGCCGTCGCGGTCAGGATGACGGCATCATGGAACAGCACGACATCGCGCCGATCGATATGGTGGTAGTTAACCTCTATCCGTTCGCTCAGACCGTGGCCCGCGAAAACTGCTCTCTGGAAGATGCGGTTGAGAACATCGACATCGGCGGCCCGACCATGGTGCGCTCCGCCGCGAAGAACCATAAAGATGTGGCTATCGTGGTCAAGAGCAGCGACTACGACACTATCATTAAAGAAATGGATGCCAACGACGGCTCCCTTCTGCTTGAAACCCGTTTCGACCTCGCGATTAAAGCCTTCGAACACACTGCCGCTTACGACAGCATGATCGCCAACTACTTCGGCAGCCTCGTCCCCGCCTATCACGGTGAAAGCAAAGAGCCTTCCGGCCGCTTCCCGCGCACCCTGAACCTGAACTTCATCAAGAAGCAGGATATGCGTTACGGCGAGAACAGCCATCAGAACGCCGCCTTCTATATAGAAGAAGAGATCAAAGAAGCTTCCGTTGCCACCGCTCAGCAGGTCCAGGGCAAGGCGCTCTCCTATAACAACATTGCCGATACCGACGCGGCGCTGGAGTGCGTGAAAGAGTTCAGCGAGCCAGCCTGTGTGATCGTCAAACACGCGAACCCATGCGGCGTTGCGGTGAGCAGCTCTATTCTGGAAGCTTACAACCGCGCGTACAAAACCGACCCGACCTCCGCGTTCGGCGGCATCATTGCGTTCAACCGTGAACTGGATGCCGAAACGGCGCAGGCGATTATCTCCCGCCAGTTTGTCGAAGTGATTATTGCCCCTTCCGCCACAGAAGAAGCGCTGAAGATCACCGCCGCCAAGCAGAACGTCCGCGTGCTGGTATGCGGTCAGTGGGCTGAGCGCGTTTCGGGTCTCGATTTCAAACGTGTTAACGGCGGCCTGCTGGTTCAGGACCGCGACCTGGGGATGGTCACCGCAGGCGATCTGCGCGTGGTCAGCAAACGCCAGCCGACCGAGCAGGAATTGCGTGACGCGCTGTTCTGCTGGAAAGTGGCGAAATTCGTTAAATCCAACGCGATCGTCTATTCCAAAGAGAACATGACCATCGGCATAGGTGCGGGCCAGATGAGCCGCGTCTACTCCGCGAAAATCGCCGGGATCAAAGCAGGCGATGAAGGGCTGGAAGTGAAAGGTTCCGCGATGGCCTCTGACGCCTTCTTCCCGTTCCGCGACGGTATTGATGCCGCAGCGGCGGTTGGCGTCACCTGTGTGATTCAGCCGGGCGGTTCTATCCGCGATGACGAAGTGATTGCGGCAGCCGACGAACACGGCATCGCGATGATCTTCACCGACATGCGTCACTTCCGCCATTAATCCCGGAGCAAAGAATGAAAGTATTAGTGATTGGTAACGGCGGCCGCGAGCACGCCCTGGCATGGAAAGCGGCACAATCGCCGCTGGTGCAAACCGTTTTCGTGGCGCCGGGCAATGCCGGTACCGCACTGGAGCCCGCTCTGCAGAACGTCGCGATCGGCGTGACCGATATCCCGGCGCTGCTGAGCTTTGCCCAGAACGAGAAAATCGATCTGACCATCGTCGGCCCGGAGGCGCCGCTGGTCATTGGCGTGGTGGATGCATTCCGCGCCGCCGGTCTGAAAATCTTCGGCCCAACGGAAGGCGCGGCGCAGCTGGAAGGCTCCAAAGCCTTCACTAAAGATTTCCTCGCGCGCCACAAAATTCCGACCGGCGAATATCAGAACTTCACCGAAGTAGAACCTGCCCTGGCGTATCTGCGTGAGAAAGGCGCGCCGATTGTCATCAAGGCCGACGGTCTGGCCGCCGGTAAAGGCGTGATCGTGGCAATGACCCTCGAAGAGGCCGAAGCCGCCGTCCAGGATATGCTGGCAGGTAACGCCTTTGGCGACGCGGGACATCGCATCGTCATCGAAGAGTTCCTCGACGGCGAAGAGGCGAGCTTTATCGTGATGGTCGATGGCGAACATGTTCTGCCGATGGCCACCAGCCAGGATCATAAGCGTGTAGGCAACGGCGATACCGGTCCAAACACCGGCGGAATGGGCGCTTACTCCCCTGCGCCAGTGGTGACTGACGAAGTCCACCAGCGCACGATGGATCGCATCATCTGGCCTACAGTGAAAGGGATGGCGGCAGAAGGTAACACCTATACCGGCTTCCTGTATGCGGGGCTGATGATCGACAAGCAGGGCAACCCGAAGGTCATCGAGTTCAACTGCCGCTTCGGCGACCCGGAAACTCAGCCGATCATGCTGCGCATGAAATCCGACCTGGTCGAACTGTGTCTGGCCGCCTGCGAAGGCAAGCTGGACGAGAAAACCTCCGAGTGGGATGAGCGCGCGTCTCTGGGCGTGGTGATCGCCGCCGGTGGTTATCCGGGCAACTATAACAATGGCGATGAGATCCACGGTTTACCGCTGGAAGAAGTCGACGGCGGGAAGGTGTTCCATGCGGGAACGAAACTGGCTGACGACGATCGCGTATTAACTAACGGGGGCCGCGTCCTGTGCGCCACCGCACTGGGTCACACCGTTGCCGAAGCGCAGAAACGCGCTTACGCACTGATGAAGGATATTCACTGGGACGGCAGCTTTAGCCGCAGTGATATCGGCTATCGTGCGATTGCCCGTGAGCAAGGCGAGTAAGAAGATCGTTTATTTCCCCTCTTTGACAGGGAGAGGGGATCATTCGTAGGCCGGATAAGCGTCAGCGCCATCCGGCACCTCCCCACAAAATCAGAAATTCTTTTCCGTCGGCTGCCACGTGCAGAAATCTTCGTTCGCCACCAGCAGCAGCTGCGATCCTTCCGGCGCTTCAAGCCAGGCAATACTCACTTCCATTGACGAGTGACGCTGACGGCGTTCGATATGTTCTGTCGCCCAGGCTTCAAGATCCGGCTTCACGGTTTGCCCTTCGCAGGTGGTCACGGTGCCATCGGAATGCCAGCGTCCCTGGCGCAGCACCACACGTCCCTGACGCAGCGCATCGCTGGTCTGGCGTACCTGAGTGGCGCGGTATCGGTACAGGGCGATTTGATCGCTGGAGAGCTGCTGTTTTTGGCCGCTGATTTCGCGCTGCATAAAACTCAGCTCGCCGTGGTCATCAAAGCGCACGCGGACGTGTTCGGGGGTTTTACTGTAGATATTGAGTTCAATCAGCGACAGGGTGTCGCCTTGCCAGCGGTACTCGGCGGTAGAGGTGTTGCCGTTGTGCCACGGGCTGAATGCGGAGAGCAGGTGAACGTCGTCACCGGAATCTTTACGCCAGACCCGCACCGCGCCCTGGTCGTCAGCGTATCCGCTGGCGGTAAATGGCGGCAGAGAGGAGTCATGGCTACAGGCAGAGAGCAACAGCAGGCCAGCCAGCGCTAGCGGACGGCGCCAGGAAAACAAAAGGGGCGAAACCGCCCCCTTGTCAAAACTGTTCACTGCCACGCCGTCTTACTTAACAGCGTCTTTCAGTGCTTTACCAGAAACAAATGCCGGTACGTTTGCAGCGGCGATTTTGATTTCTTTACCGGTCTGCGGGTTGCGGCCAGTACGCTCAGCGCGGTGGTTCACTTTGAAGGTACCGAAACCAACCAGTTGTACAGCATCGCCTTCTTTCAGAGACTCAGTAATAGCAGCCAGGGTGGATTCCAGAGCAGCTTTAGCCTGCACTTTAGACAGATCAGCCTTGTCCGCAATTACATCAATCAGTTGAGTCTTGTTCATAAGTTATCCTTTCAATGTGTTTATCGCTTGCTAAGCATCGAGTGCGACGAAAATGCCAAAAAAGCACTCTCCTGCATACACGCACCGATAGCCACTTTTTTTCGCCCCCCAAATGTAGACCAGACGGGGGGCAGAAGGGAAGAGTCGAGGTGCGACAAAACAGGCGTTAAATCACGTTTTATTGTCTCATTGGTTAAAAATTATACCAATATTACTCTCACCCGCCTCGCGTAAGTCCGCGCGCAGCCCTTTTATCAGCTCAATATCGCGTTCTTCGCAGTCGGCTAAAAGTCGGAATATTTCCCACTGAATATCCCACTCCTGCTCAACGGCAGGGTTAGCACGCAGCTCTTCATCGGTCATTTCGCGACCTTTCTGGGTCATTTCCAACATCGCCACGGTAGTGATCGAAGCCTTGCTGACTTCGATGGCATGCTCCAGGGTTTCACCGCTCAGACGGGAGTGAAGCAATTCGCTCAGCGCCACGCAGGCGTCAATGGCCGGGTAAACACCGTATAGATCGTAGTCGTCCGCAGAAGGGATCGCCTCTTCCAGCTTTTCGAGCTGAGAATCGAAATTCACTTTGGCGTCTTTGACCGTCAGCGTTTCCCAAATCAGGTCGAGAATACGGCGATAAATCTGGCCTTCACCAAATCCAGTCTGCTTGCAGAAGGTGGCATAGTTGGGATACATGCGCTCGCACAGACAGGCCATAAAGGTGACGTGCTGCCAGCTTTCCAGCTTCTCAAGGCGCAGATGAATCGGGTTTTGTAACATGATGATGTCTCGAATCGGAAATTAGCCGCAGTTTACCTGAATCAACGCTGAATTTCCTGCCAACGAACAAATGCCGGACGCGCCGATGCGACTGCATCAGCCCAGCGCGTCGGCTCCGGTAAACGGTAGCCTTTCATACAGCGCTGCACCCATGCCAGCGCGCTGTCGGTGCTCACGCGATGCCCCGTCGCGATAAACAGCGGATTACACCGTGCCTTGCTGCGCCAGACCCACGCCAGCTGCTCGCCCTTATCCATCAGCGGTGCCAGTGCGCCGGGCTCGGCGGAGAGCGGCTCAAACTTGCCACACAGGCGTTTCTTCGCCACGCCGATCGTCGGCACATCCACCAGCAGGCCAAAATGGCTGGCGACACCGAGGCGGCGCGGGTGGGAAATCCCATGACCGTCGACGAACAGCAGATCGGGTTTTTGCGAGAGTTGCTCCCACGCTGCCAGCAGCGCGGGATATTCACGAAAGGAGAGAAAGCCCGGAATGTAAGGCATGGTGGTGGCGATACGCGCCACTTTGTACTCCACCAGCTCCAGCCCGGGCCAGGTTAAGAGCACCATTGCGGCTCGCGTCACTTCCCCGCCCTGCTCAAACCCGACATCGGCTCCGGCGATCAACGCCGGAGGATTTTTGTCAAAACGGTCCTCGCGGGAAACCGACGAGGCCAGTTCGATTTGCTGAGCGCGTAATGACGCGAGATCCATACTCACTCCTACTGGTGATACGGCGCAGAAAGCCGGTGTACTGCCTCCACAAACGCACCCGCGTGTTCTGGCGGAACGTCCTGGTGGATGCCGTGACCGAGGTTAAAGACGTGCCCTTCGCCCTTGCCGAAACCGGCCAGGATCGTCGCCACTTCTTCTTCGATACGTGCAGGCTGTGCGTAGAGCATGGACGGGTCCATATTGCCCTGCAGCGCCACTTTGTCACCCACGCGACGACGCGCATCGCCAATGTCGGTCGTCCAGTCGAGACCCAGCGCATCGCAGCCGGTCGCGGCCAGCGCTTCGAGCCACTGCCCGCCGCCTTTGGTAAACAGCGTCACCGGCACGCGACGGCCTTCGTTTTCACGCAGCAGGCCATCGACAATTTTATGCATGTAGTACAGGGAGAACTGCTGATAATCGCGCCCGGTCAGCACGCCGCCCCAGGTATCGAAAATCATCACCGACTGCGCGCCCGCTTTGATCTGAGCGTTCAGGTACAGGGTGACGCTCTTCGCCAGTTTGTCGAGCAGGGCATGCAGCGCCAGCGGCTCGGCATACATCATCTTTTTGATCACCGTGAAGGCTTTGCTGCTGCCGCCTTCCACCATGTAGGTCGCCAGCGTCCACGGGCTGCCGGAGAAGCCAATCAGCGGCACGTCGCCTTTCAGTTCGCGGCGGATGGTGCGCACCGCGTTCATCACGTAGCCCAGCTCCTGCTCAGGATCGGGGATCGGCAGCTTATCGACGTCAGCTTTGCTCTTAATCGGCGAGGTAAAGCGCGGGCCTTCGCCGGTTTCGAAATAGAGACCCAGCCCCATCGCGTCCGGGATGGTCAGGATGTCTGAAAAAAGGATCGCCGCGTCGAGCGGGAAACGGCGCAGCGGCTGCAGCGTGACTTCGCAGGCCAGCTCGGCGTTTTTGCACAGAGACATAAAATCGCCCGCTTCGGCGCGCGTGGCTTTGTATTCCGGCAAATAGCGGCCCGCCTGGCGCATCATCCACACCGGGGTGATATCAACGGGTTGGCGCAGCAGCGCACGCAGATAACGATCGTTCTTCAGTTCGGTCATTTTTGCAGTTCCTTAAGCGTCA
Organism: Lelliottia sp. EB106-05-01-XG201; assembly: GCF_058791735.1. NCBI lineage: Bacteria > Pseudomonadati > Pseudomonadota > Gammaproteobacteria > Enterobacterales > Enterobacteriaceae > Lelliottia > Lelliottia sp. EB106-05-01-XG201. The sequence goes on along the minus strand of NZ_JBYTDV010000001.1, from coordinate 260,429 downwards.
TGCCGCCAGTGTAACATGTGATTCATTCATAGTCGGCCCGACACATTGCCACCGTATCTTCTATCAGTCGGCGCGCCACGGTGCCCGGCGGCGGGAGGAGCGGTAAATCGTCGTAGCGATACCAGTTGGCTTCCAGCAGCTCTTTTTGGTCGATCACAATCTCGCCGCTGTCATAATCCGCCATAAACGCGGTCATCAAGGACATAGGGAACGGCCACGGCTGGGAGGTGACGTAACGCAGGTTTTTCACCTTGATGCTGCTCTCTTCCATCACTTCGCGGGCCACGGCCTGCTCAAGCGTCTCGCCCACTTCGACAAACCCGGCCAGCACCGTATGCACGCCGTTGCGATGGCGAGTATGTTGCGCCAGCAGAATGGAGTCATCACGACGAATGGCGACGATAATGCACGGGGCGATTTGCGGATAGTAGCGCTCGCGACAGTGGTTGCAGAGCATAGCCCACTCGGTTTTACTCCGGTGCATGGTGTGCCCGCAGTAGCCGCAATATTTGTGCGATCGGAAAAACTCGGCCAGCTGTACGCCGCGCCCGGCCAGCTGGAACAGGCCGACATCGAGATCCAGCACCTGGCGAACCGATCCCATCTCGTGATGGCGATGCTGCTGGATTAACCACACGGGATCGCCCTGCCACTCGCCGATCTTCAGCGCCTGCTGCCCCGCAAGATCGAAATTTTCAGCCTCGCCGTAGGGCAATTCTCCGCCGGGCAACCATAATTTTTGTTCGTGGCTGACGATCCACCAGCCGCGATCTAATTTTTCAATTATACGATCCATATCTATTGCACTACCTTTGCTTCACAGGCATGTTGATAACAATATTCTTACATTTTCGGGTGGCCAGCTTTTTCATCTTAACCTTGTGGAGTCAAACATGCTAAACCAGCTACAAAGCCTGACAGAGCGCGTTGGAGGAAGTCATCACCTGGTCGATCGCTGGCTGCACGTGCGCAAACATTTGCTTGTTGCCTACTACAATCTGGTTGGCATTAAGCCTGGCAAAGAATCGTATATGCGGTTGAATGAAAAAGCGCTGGATGATTTTTGTCAAAGCCTGGTCGACTACCTGTCTGACGGTCATTTTAATCTATATGAACGTATTATTCGCGAAATGGAAGGGACGACGCCGTATTTAGCGGCGACCAAACTCTATCCGCTGCTGGAGGCCAATACCCAGCAGATCATGGACTATTACGACTCAACGCTCGAAAACGCCATCGACCAGGACAATTATCTGGAGTTCCAGCAGGCCCTTTCCGATCTCGGCGAGGCGATGGAAGTCCGCTTCACGCTGGAAGACAAGCTCATCGCCCTGGTGCTGGACAGCGATCTGAAGGCCAGCAACGAAGACAACATCGCGCGACCGGCTTGAGTTCTTAAGCGTTAACGAGTAATTTACAAATATCGCGTCTGCACTGCAGGCGTGTTTTCTTGTCGGAGTGCCCAGTACAGAAATGTACGGGCTGAGACCGTTAATTCGGGATCCGCGGAACCTGATCAGGTTAATACCTGCGAAGGGAACAAGAGTCAAAAAGCTGTTGTATCGCCCTTCCCTGGGTGATCACTTCTCTTAGTTCATCCGTCGTCTGACAAGCCACTCCTTACTTTTTTGGAATGAGCTATGTCTGCCACTAAACTGACCCGCCGCGAGCAGCGCGCACAAGCCCAACACTTCATCGACACCCTGGAAGGCACCGCTTTCCCGAATTCTCGGCGCATCTACATCACCGGTTCGCAGGACGATATCCGCGTGCCGATGCGTGAAATCCAGCTCAGCCCGACGCTCATCGGCGGCAGCAAAGATAATCCCCAGTTCGAAGACAACGAAGCGGTACCGGTTTATGACACCTCTGGTCCTTACGGCGATACGGATGTAGCCATCAACGTGCAGCAGGGTCTGGCAAAACTGCGCCAACCGTGGATTGAAGCACGCCAGGACAGCGAATCTCTGACCGACCGTAGCTCCGCGTACACCAAAGAACGCCTGGCCGACGATGGTCTGGACGAACTGCGCTTTACCGGCCTGCTCACACCGAAACGCGCCAAAGCGGGCAAATGCGTGACCCAGCTCCATTACGCACGCTCAGGTGTCGTCACGCCTGAGATGGAGTTCATCGCCATTCGCGAAAACATGGGCCGCGAGCGCATCCGCAGTGAAGTGTTGCGCCACCAGCATCCGGGCGAAGGGTTTGGCGCTCGCCTGCCCGAGAACATCACCCCGGAATTCGTGCGTGACGAAGTCGCCGCCGGAAGAGCGATCATCCCCGCCAACATTAACCACCCGGAATCGGAGCCGATGATTATCGGCCGCAACTTCCTGGTGAAAGTGAACGCCAATATCGGCAACTCCGCGGTCACCTCTTCCATCGAAGAAGAGGTCGAAAAACTGGTGTGGTCGACCCGCTGGGGTGCGGACACGGTGATGGACCTCTCCACCGGGCGCTACATCCACGAAACCCGCGAGTGGATCCTGCGTAACAGCCCGGTGCCGATCGGCACCGTTCCGATCTACCAGGCGCTGGAGAAGGTGAACGGGATCGCCGAAGATCTCACCTGGGAAGCCTTCCGCGATACCCTGCTGGAGCAGGCGGAACAGGGGGTGGACTACTTCACCATTCACGCCGGGGTGTTGCTGCGCTACGTGCCGATGACCGCCAAACGTCTGACCGGGATTGTGTCGCGCGGCGGCTCGATTATGGCGAAATGGTGCCTGTCGCATCATCAGGAGAACTTTCTCTACGAACACTTCCGCGAGATTTGTGAAATCTGCGCCGCGTACGATGTTTCCTTGTCTCTGGGCGACGGTCTGCGCCCGGGCTCCATTCGCGACGCCAACGACGAAGCACAGTTTGCCGAGCTGCACACCCTCGGCGAATTGACCAAAATCGCCTGGGAATATGACGTGCAGGTGATGATCGAAGGCCCGGGCCACGTGCCGATGCAGATGATCCGCCGCAACATGACCGAAGAACTGGAGCACTGCCACGAGGCGCCGTTCTACACCCTGGGGCCGCTGACCACCGATATTGCACCGGGCTATGACCATTTCACCTCCGGCATCGGCGCGGCGATGATCGGCTGGTTTGGCTGCGCCATGCTCTGCTACGTCACCCCGAAAGAGCACCTCGGCCTGCCGAACAAAGAGGACGTGAAGCAGGGGCTGATCACCTACAAAATCGCCGCCCACGCCGCCGATTTAGCCAAAGGCCACCCTGGGGCGCAGATCCGCGACAACGCCATGTCCAAAGCGCGCTTCGAGTTCCGCTGGGAAGACCAGTTCAACCTGGCCCTCGACCCGTTCACCGCCCGCGCCTATCACGATGAAACCCTGCCGCAGGAGTCCGGCAAAGTGGCGCACTTCTGCTCCATGTGCGGACCGAAATTCTGCTCGATGAAAATCAGCCAGGAAGTGCGTGACTATGCCGCGAAGCAGGTGATTGAAGTCGGCATGGCCGATATGTCGGAAAACTTCCGCGCCAAAGGCGGCGAAATCTACCTCAAAAAAGAGGAGGCGTAATGGTTCAGCCCAATTTTCCAACCGTGCCCCGGCGTTTAGGGCTTTATCCGGTGGTCGACAGCGTGGAGTGGATTGAGCGCCTGCTTGAGACTGGCGTGAAAACGATTCAACTACGCATTAAAGACCAGCGTGATGACGAGGTCGAAAGTGATGTGTCTGCCGCCATCGCACTGGGGCGTCGGTATGACGCCCGGGTGTTCATCAACGACTACTGGCAGCTGGCGATTAAGCATCAGGCCTACGGCGTGCATCTGGGACAGGAGGATCTCGAAACCGCCGATCTGAACGCGATCCGGAAGGCCGGTTTGCGCCTCGGCGTGTCGACTCACGACGATATGGAGATCGATGTGGCGCTCGCCGCACGGCCGTCCTATATCGCCCTCGGCCACGTCTTCCCGACGCAAACCAAACAGATGCCCTCGGCCCCGCAGGGGCTGGCGCAGCTGGCACGTCACATCGAACGTCTGGCCGATTATCCGACCGTGGCCATCGGCGGCATCAGCCTTGATCGCGCCCCGGCGGTGCTGGAGACCGGCGTCGGGAGTATCGCGGTAGTCAGCGCCATTACTCAGGCGGTGGACTGGCAGGCGGCGACTGCACAGCTCTTGCAACTGGCGGGAGCGGGCGATGAATGACAGCGACTTCATGCGCTACAGCCGCCAGATCCTGCTGGAGGATATCGCCGTCGACGGTCAACAAAAGCTGCTCGACAGCCGGGTATTGATTGTCGGGCTGGGCGGGCTCGGCGCGCCTGCTGCGCTGTATCTGGCCGGAGCGGGCATCGGAACGCTGGTATTAGCCGACGATGACGACATCCACATCAGCAATCTGCAGCGGCAGATCCTGTTCACCACCGAGGATGTGAACGCGTCAAAAGCGCAGATCACCACTCAACGGCTGAACGCCCTCAACCCTGAAATTGCGCTCATCGCCGTGCAACAGCGACTGGACGGGGAAACCCTGCGTCAGGAAGTTGCCCGCGCGGACGTGGTGCTGGATTGCACCGACAATATGGCGACACGCCAGGCGATCAACGCCGCCTGCGTGGCGCTCAATACCCCGCTCATCACCGCCAGCGCCGTTGGATTCGGCGGGCAAATGATGGTCCTGACGCCGCCGTGGACGCAGGGCTGCTACCGCTGCCTGTGGCCCGATGACGCAGAGCCGCAGCGCAACTGCCGCACGGCCGGCATCCTCGGGCCGGTGGTCGGGGTGATGGGGACTCTGCAGGCGCTGGAAGCCATCAAGCTGCTCAGCGGAATGGAGACGCCGCGCAATACGCTGCGCATGTTCGATGGCCGCTCGGGTAACTGGCGACATCTGGCGCTCCAGCGTGCCAGCGGGTGCAGCGTCTGCGGAGGGCATCATGCGGATTCTGTTTAACGATGAACCGATGCAGTGCGCCGAGGGGCTGACCATCGCCACGCTTCTCGACCAGCTACGCCAGTTGAAACCCGGCGTGGCGCTGGCCCTTAACCAACAGATCCTGCCGCGCGAGCGGTGGGAACGTCAGCAGGTGCGCGATGGCGATCAGATCCTGCTTTTTCAGGTCATCGCGGGAGGCTGACATGTTACGTATTGCCGATAAAACCTTTGATTCACATCTCTTCACCGGCACCGGAAAATTCGCGTCGCCACAGCTGATGGTGGATGCCATTCGCGAAAGCGGCAGCCAGCTGGTGACGCTGGCGATGAAGCGCGTGGACCTGCGCAACCACAGCGATGCGATTCTGGCCCCGCTGCTGGCGGCAGGCGTGACGCTGCTGCCCAACACCTCCGGGGCGAAAACGGCAGAAGAGGCGGTGTTTGCCGCCCAGCTGGCACGCGAAGCGCTGGGCACCCGCTGGCTGAAACTGGAAATTCACCCGGACGCGCGCTGGCTGCTGCCCGATCCTATCGAAACCCTGAAGGCCGCCGAAATTCTGGTTAAACAGGGGTTCACCGTTCTGCCCTACTGCGGCGCGGACCCCGTGCTCTGCAAGCGCCTTGAGGACGTCGGCTGCGCGGCGGTCATGCCCCTCGGCGCGCCCATTGGCTCCAATCAGGGGCTGGAGACTCGCGCGATGCTGGAGATCATCATCGAACAGGCCACCGTTCCCGTGGTCGTCGATGCGGGCATCGGCGTGCCGAGCCACGCGGCACAGGCGCTGGAGATGGGTGCCGACGCCGTACTGGTCAATACAGCCATTGCGGTGGCTGACGATCCGGTGATGATGGCGCGCGCGTTCCGTCTGGCCGTCGAGGCGGGCGTGCTGGCGCGTCACTCCGGGCCAGGCTCGCGCCATTTTCAGGCGCAGGCCACCAGCCCGCTGACCGGCTTTCTGGAGGCGTACTCATGAGCACCTTCGCTGACCGCTGGCGGGAGCTGAACTGGGACGACATCCGTCTGCGGATCAACAGCAAAACGGCGGCTGACGTCGAGCGCGCCCTGAACGCGCGGCATCTGACCCGCGAGGACATGATGGCTCTGCTCTCCCCTGCCGCCAGCGCCTGTCTGGAGCCGATGGCGCAGCGCGCACAGCGGCTCACGCGCCAGCGTTTTGGCAACACGGTGAGCTTTTACGTGCCGCTCTATCTCTCCAACCTGTGCGCCAATGATTGCACCTACTGCGGTTTTTCCATGAGCAATCGCATCAAACGCAAAACCCTCGACGCGGAGGAGATCGCCCGCGAATGCGTCGCCATCCGCGAGATGGGTTTTGAGCACCTCCTGCTGGTCACCGGGGAGCATCAGGGAAAAGTGGGGATGGATTATTTCCGTGAGCATCTTCCCGCCATTCGTCGTCGGTTTTCATCGTTGCAGATGGAAGTGCAGCCCTTGTCGGAAGACGAGTACGCGGAGCTGAAAACCCTCGGGCTGGACGGCGTGATGGTCTATCAGGAGACTTATCACGAAGCCATGTACGCCCAGCATCACCTGAAGGGGAAAAAGCAGGATTTCCTCTTCCGCCTGGAAACCCCGGACCGGCTGGGGCGCGCGGGGATCGATAAAATCGGTCTCGGCGCGCTGATTGGGCTGTCCGACAGCTGGCGCGTGGATTGCTTTATGGTGGCGGAGCATCTGCTGTGGCTCCAGCAGCACTACTGGCAGAGCCGCTACTCGATCTCTTTCCCGCGACTTAGGCCCTGCGCGGGCGGTATCGAACCGGCGTCGATCATGGACGAACGCCAGTTGGTACAGGTCATCTGCGCGTTTCGCCTGCTGGCACCGGAAGTTGAGCTGTCATTGTCGACCCGGGAGTCCCCGGAGTTTCGCGATCGGGTGATTCCGTTGGCCATCAACAACGTCAGCGCCTTTTCCAAAACTCAGCCTGGCGGGTATGCGGACAATCATCCCGAGCTGGAGCAGTTTGCTCCGCACGATGGCCGTCGACCTGAAGAGGTGGCCCAGGCGCTCAGCATGCAGGGATTACAACCGGTGTGGAAAGACTGGGACAGCTGGCTGGGACGCGCCTCGCAGTTACGCTGAAACGGCCTACAACGGCGCGAAAAGCTCTCGAGGCGGCTCGGAGCGTTATCATCGGGCGATTGCTGACTTTCGCCCGTTTTTTTAATCTGCCAGGGTCAGCAGCGGATGCTGACCAGGGCGAAAAGCTTCTTCCTCGATTCGCCCTGCCTTCACAAACCAGGAAGTTTCGGGTCAGTTATTAAGATAAATCATTCGGCCTGCTACGCTGAGACGTATAATAAACCAGCACCCATTTGGACTATTACCTCTTCTGGACTCCTGACGACTCATGCCTGTTCATAGCAGAAAGCTCTCTTTCACAACGCCAATCCTGGTGAGTTTTGCAGGGATCCTGATCGGTTTCGTTCTGATCGCCGTGTTTATCACCCTGACGCAGAGAAAGGATTTTGTAGAGGATTATCATAAGATTAACGGTAATTTCACCCACAATCTGGCGGTGAACTACACAGAATCTATCCTGCGTGAAAACGACCATATTCTCGGGCGGGCGGTCACCTTCTTCTCCCGCAACGACCAGCTCGGCAACATGGTGAATGTCGATCGCGAGAAAGGATTGCAGGTCCTGATGCAGTTACAGAACCTGATGCCGAACGTGTCGGCGATTTCCCTGGCTGACTCGCAGGGAAATTACCTGCGCGCCCCCGAAGTCTTAGCCAGTGACAGCAGCAAACTGTTTGATCCCCGCATCCGCCCGTGGTTCGTCGGGCAGGCTCAGGCCAGCACCTTAAGTCGCTATACCAGCCCCTATACGGATTACTTTACTCATCATCCCACCATCACAATTTACCGGCCCGTGATAACGCCGGAAGGCAGACTGAAAGGCACTCTCGCATTTCATCTGGATCTGACCGCCATGGGCTATACCCTGCGCCAGATGGTCTCTCCGGTACAGGGTGAATTCTTCGTCGTGGAGCGTGATGGAAAAGTGGTGCTTCATCCCGATACCAGCGCCCTGTTTAAACCCTATGTCAGTGAAGAGCTGATGGCTAAGATGACCAGCGGGGAAGGACATACCTACGATCGTAAAACAGGTTACTGGTATTACTATTACGCCTTTACGAACCCGGACTGGCTGGTCATTTATCGCGTGTCGAATACCACGTTAACCGACATCACACGCCACGAGACCAACATTGTCAGTTGGGGATTTGCGCTGGCCGCCATCGTAATTATCCTGTTTGGCCTCTATCTGCGCCACGCATCGCGTACGGTGCTGATGAACATCATCAACGCCATTAAAACCGGCGAGGTAAATCAGGCGCCGCGGCTGGAGGCGATGCTCAGTAAAGCCATTCTGAAGAACAAAGAGCGCGAGCGAGATTATGTGCGCCAGGCGACCGTGGATGCCCTCACCGGCTGTAAGAATCGCCGCGCCTTCGACAGCGATATCGCAGCGCTGATGAAAGAGCATCAGCCCTTTGCGCTGGCACTGGTGGATATCGATAATTTCAAATCCATCAACGACACCTGGGGTCATCTGAGCGGCGACATTGTGCTGCGCAACGTCGCCCGGGAAGGCATCCAGGTGATGCAGCCTCAGCATATTTCCGTCTATCGCTACGGCGGTGAGGAGTTTGCCGTTGTCTTCCCGGCAGAGCATCTCGAAACCGCCTTTGGCCTGCTGGAAGAGTGGCGACTTCAGGTAGCGGAACGTACCTGGCGGGAAGAGGCGTTGCATGTCACCTTCAGCGCCGGGCTGGGCGAGTGGCACTTCGAGCCGCTGGAGCAATTAATTGGCAGCGTGGATGAGGCGCTCTACAAAGCCAAACAGCAGGGCAAAAACCGTATTCTTCTGACATCCACTCACGCATAACGCCGCTTTCCAGAAGCCCGCTTTTGGCGGGCGCATCCCTTCGTCGGTAAAAATTGTAACCGGTTTCAGAAAAAGCAGATTTCTTTGTGATGCCTCACACACAATCGTGGTAAAGCGGTTGTTGAAGCGGCCTGCACGGGATAATTATCAAGAAACACATGTACATCGAGGCTGACTATGAAGAACATCGTTTTATGCTGTGCGGCGGGTATGTCTACCAGCATGCTGGTTCAACGCATGAAAGACGCCGCAGATAAAAAAGGCGTTGAAGTAACCATCAAAGCCGTGCCGGTTGCTGAATTTAAAGACAATATTGCTACCGCCGACATCGTATTACTGGGGCCACAGGTTAAATACGAACTGGCAAAACTTCAGGCTCAGGCCGAACCGCTGGGCAAAAAAGTCGCGGTGATCGATATGATGGATTACGGCATGATGAAAGGCGATGTCGTTCTTGAAAAAGCCCTCAAACTGCTGGAGTAAGACATGGAAGATTTAGAAACGACCATCATGGAGTTGCTGGTAAACGCGGGCGCGGCGCGCAGCGCTGCTTTAACCGCGCTGCAACTGGCACGTAAAGGTGATTTCGCGGGTGCCGAGCAGGCGATGGAAGAGTCGCGTGAATACGTGAAGCATGCACACACCATTCAGACGCAGCTGATTGGCCTTGATGAAGGCACAGGCAAACTCCCTGTGAATCTGATTACCGTCCACTCCCAGGACCACCTGATGAACGCGATGGTGATTCAGGATCTGGCGGGCGATATGATCGAACTTTATCGTCGCTTACCGCTGCTGAACTAAATAAATACAGACGTAAAAAAACCCGCCGAGGCGGGTTTTTTGTTGTCGGGTGGCGCTACGCTTACCCGACCTACGCTCCGTTACCCGGCAATTTTCACCGCCGGGCATCAACGATTAATCGTTGTCAGAGCCGCCCAGACCTGCGTTCAGCAGTTCTGCCAGGCTTGCAGAAGCATCTTCCGCAGTGACCTGAGGTGCAGCTGGCAGTTCGCCCGCAGCACGACGACGCATACGATCCTGGTGATAAGCATAACCGGTACCAGCCGGGATCAGACGACCCACGATGACGTTCTCTTTCAGACCGCGCAGTTCATCACGTTTACCTGCAACAGCCGCTTCGGTCAGGACACGCGTGGTCTCCTGGAAGGATGCTGCAGAGATGAATGACTCGGTTGCCAGAGACGCTTTGGTGATACCCAGCAGGTCGCGGGAGTACAGCGCCGCCACTTTGCCGTTCGCTTCCAGATCGCGGTTCGCAATCTTGACGCGGGAGTATTCCACCTGCTCGCCTTCCAGGAAGTCCGAGCTGCCAGCGCTATCGATGGTTGCTTTACGCAGCATCTGACGAACGATAACTTCGATGTGTTTATCGTTAATCTTAACGCCTTGCAGACGGTAAACGTCCTGTACTTCGTTGGTGATGTAACGCGTAACCGCGTGAACACCACGAAGACGCAGAATGTCGTGCGGCGCTTCTGGACCATCGGAAACCACGTCACCACGTTCTACACGTTCGCCTTCGAACACGTTGAGCTGACGCCACTTAGGAATCATCTCTTCGTATGGCTCGCTACCGTCTAACGGAGTGATAACCAGACGACGTTTCCCTTTGGTTTCTTTACCGAAGGAAATGATGCCGCTGATTTCCGCAAGGATAGCTGGCTCTTTCGGACGACGTGCTTCGAACAGGTCAGCAACGCGTGGCAGACCACCGGTAATGTCTTTGGTACCGCTGGATTCCTGAGGAATACGCGCCAGGGCGTCACCCGCACTGATCTGAATACCATCTTCCAGCTGTACAATCGCTTTACCTGGCAGGAAGTACTGAGCAGGCATATCGGTACCTGGGATCAGAACGTCGTTACCGTTGGCATCAACGATTTTCAGTGCCGGACGCAGATCTTTACCACCCGCGGTACGTTCTGCAGAATCCAGAACCACCAGAGAGGAGAGACCGGTCAGTTCGTCGGTCTGACGAGTAATCGTCTGGCCATCGATCATATCGGTGAAGCGAATGAAACCTGCCACTTCGGTGATAACCGGCATGGTGTGTGGGTCCCAGTTTGCTACGGTCTCGCCGCCAGCAACCTGCTCGCCATCGCCTTTCGCCATCACAGCACCGTAAGGGACTTTGTAGCTTTCTTTGGTACGACCGAATTCGTCGATCAGCTTCAGCTCGGTGTTACGAGAGGTCACAACCAGCTTGCCAGCGGAGTTAATAACCGACTTGGCGTTAGACAGCTTGATGCTACCCTTGTTTTTCACCTGAATGCTGGATTCAGCAGCCGCACGAGATGCCGCACCACCGATGTGGAACGTACGCATCGTCAGCTGTGTACCCGGCTCACCGATGGACTGTGCCGCGATAACGCCGATTGCTTCACCTTTGTTGATGATGTGGCCACGCGCCAGGTCACGACCATAGCAGTGGGCACACACACCAAAGTCGGTGTCACAAGATACGACGGAGCGCACTTTCACGGAGTCAACAGAGTTCTCTTCCAGCAGGTCACACCACTGTTCGTGCAGCAGAGTGTTGCGTGGAACAAGAATGTCTGCGGTACCTGGCTTCAGAATGTCTTCAGCAGTCACACGACCCAGAACGCGATCGCGCAGTGGCTCTTTAACATCACCACCCTCGATAACCGGGGTCATGGTGATACCTTCGAGGGTGCCACAATCGTCTTCGGTCACCACCAGATCCTGCGCAACGTCAACCAGACGACGCGTCAGATAACCGGAGTTAGCTGTTTTCAATGCGGTATCCGCCAGACCTTTACGAGCACCGTGCGTGGAGATGAAGTACTGGAGTACGTTCAGACCTTCACGGAAGTTCGCGGTGATTGGCGTCTCGATGATGGAACCATCTGGTTTCGCCATCAGACCACGCATACCTGCCAGCTGACGAATCTGTGCTGCGGAACCACGCGCACCGGAGTCGGCCATCATGTAGATGCTGTTGAAGGAAACCTGCTGCTCTTCTTTACCTTCACGGTTAATGACGGTTTCAGTTTGCAGGTTGTCCATCATCGCTTTGGAAACGCGATCGTTCGCCGCAGCCCAAATATCGATAACCTTGTTGTAGCGTTCGCCCGCGGTAACCAGACCAGACTGGAACTGCTCCTGGATTTCGGCCACTTCGGCTTCTGCTTCGCTGATGATCTCGTATTTCTTCTGTGGGATCACCATGTCATCGATACCAACAGATGCACCTGAACGCGCTGCATATGCAAAGCCGGTGTACATCGTCTGGTCAGCGAAGATAACGGTCGGTTTCAGACCTAAAATGCGGTAACAGGTGTTCAGCATTTTGGAGATCGCTTTCTTGCCCAGCGCCTGGTTGACGATGGAGAAAGGCAGACCTTTCGGCACGATCATCCACAGAATCGCACGACCTACGGTGGTGTCGATAATGCTGGTTTTCGCAACGAATTCGCCGTTAGCATCTTTTTCGTATTCAGTGATACGCACTTTAACGCGCGCATGCAGAGAGGCCAGGCCAGCGCGGTAAATACGCTCAGCTTCTTTAGGGCCAGTCAGCACCATGCCTTCGCCTTTGGCGTTAACACAGTCACGGGTCATGTAGTACAGACCCAGTACAACGTCCTGAGAAGGAACGATGATTGGCTCGCCGTTCGCAGGTGACAGGATGTTGTTGGTAGACATCATCAGCGCACGCGCTTCGAGCTGGGCTTCCAGCGTCAGCGGTACGTGAACAGCCATCTGGTCACCATCGAAGTCGGCGTTATATGCCGCACAAACCAGCGGGTGCAGCTGAATTGCTTTACCTTCGATCAGAACAGGTTCAAACGCCTGGATACCCAAACGGTGCAGAGTTGGTGCACGGTTCAGCAGTACCGGGTGTTCGCGGATCACTTCGTCCAGGATATCCCAAACGACAGCTTCTTCGCGCTCAACCATTTTCTTAGCGGCTTTGATGGTCGTGGCGAGGCCACGCAGTTCCAGCTTGCCGTAGATGAACGGTTTGAACAGTTCCAGTGCCATTTTCTTCGGCAGACCGCACTGATGCAGACGCAGGTATGGACCTACGGTGATTACAGAACGACCGGAGTAGTCAACACGCTTACCGAGCAGGTTCTGACGGAAACGACCCTGTTTACCTTTGATCATATCGGCCAAAGATTTCAGAGGACGTTTGTTAGAACCGGTGATCGCACGACCGCGACGACCGTTATCCAGCAGGGCGTCGACCGCTTCCTGCAGCATACGTTTTTCGTTACGTACGATGATGTCAGGCGCAGCCAGATCCAACAGTCGTTTCAGACGGTTGTTACGGTTGATCACGCGACGATACAGATCGTTCAGGTCGGACGTTGCGAAACGACCACCATCCAGCGGAACCAGCGGACGCAGATCTGGCGGCAGAACCGGCAGAACGGTCAGGATCATCCACTCTGGTTTGTTACCAGACTGAACGAACGCTTCCAGCAGTTTGATACGCTTGGTCAGCTTCTTACGTTTGGTTTCGGAGTTGGTTTCGTTCAGCTCTTCACGCAGCTGCTCGCACTCTTGCTCCAGATCCATGCTTTTCAGCAGGGCCTGGATAGCTTCCGCACCCATTTTTGCGTCGAATTCGTCACCGAACTCTTCCAGCGCGTCCAGATACTGTTCTTCGGTCAGAATCTGGTTACGTTCCAGATTCGTCATCCCGCCTTCGATAACCACATAAGATTCGAAGTACAGAACACGTTCGATATCGCGCAGCGGCATATCCAGCAGCAGGCCGATACGGGACGGCAGAGATTTCAGGAACCAGATGTGAGCAGTCGGAGACGCCAGCTCGATGTGGCCCATGCGCTCACGGCGCACTTTGGTCTGGGTCACTTCAACGCCGCACTTCTCACAGATCACACCACGGTGTTTCAGGCGCTTGTACTTACCGCACAGGCACTCGTAATCTTTTACTGGCCCGAAAATACGCGCACAGAAAAGGCCGTCACGCTCAGGTTTGAACGTACGGTAGTTGATGGTTTCCGGCTTCTTAACTTCACCGAAAGACCATGAACGGATCATGTCTGGCGAGGCCAGAGCAATTTTGATCGCATCAAACTCTTCGGTTTTAGTTTGCGCTTTCAGAAACTTTAATAAGTCTTTCACGGATTTGCTCCCGTCGGAGTTAGCACAATCTGGTGCCGGGTTATTAATCCGGCACCAGTGACCTGTTTGAGCGAGAGTTACTCGTCTTCCAGCTCGATGTTGATACCCAGGGAACGGATCTCTTTCAACAGTACGTTGAAGGATTCCGGCATGCCCGGTTCCATCTGATGGTTACCGTCGACGATGTTTTTATACATCTTCGTACGGCCGTTCACGTCATCAGACTTAACGGTAAGCATTTCCTGCAGGGTGTATGCCGCGCCATATGCTTCAAGCGCCCACACTTCCATCTCACCGAAGCGCTGACCACCGAACTGTGCCTTACCACCCAGCGGCTGCTGGGTAACCAGGCTGTAAGAACCGGTAGAACGCGCATGCATCTTGTCATCAACCAGGTGGTTCAGTTTCAGCATGTACATGTAGCCAACGGTAACCTGGCGCTCGAATTGCTCACCGGTACGACCGTCGAACAGTGTGATCTGACCGGAAGTCGGCAGGCCACCCAGCTGTAACAGTTCCTTGATTTCAGACTCTTTCGCACCATCGAAGACCGGTGTTGCGATCGGCATACCTTTTTTCAGGTTCTCAGCCAGACGCAGAACTTCGTCATCGCTGAAGGTGTTCAGGTCAACTTTCTGACGAACATCAGTGCCCAGATCGTACGCACGCTGGATGAATTCGCGCAGTTTCGCGACTTCTTCCTGCTGCTTCAGCATGGCGTTGATTTTCTCGCCGATACCTTTCGCAGCCATACCCAGGTGAGTTTCGAGGATCTGACCAATGTTCATACGAGACGGTACACCCAGTGGGTTCAGCACGATATCTACCGGCGTACCGTTAGCATCGTGAGGCATATCTTCGATCGGGTTGATCTTGGAGATAACACCTTTGTTACCGTGACGACCTGCCATTTTATCACCAGGTTGAATCTGACGTTTAACGGCCAGATAAACCTTAACAATCTTCAGCACGCCTGGTGCCAGATCGTCGCCCTGAGTGATTTTGCGGCGTTTCGCTTCGAGTTTTTTCTCGAACTCGTGTTTCAGTTCGTCGTACTGCTCGGCCAGCTGTTCCAGCTGACTTTGTTTCTCTTCGTCGGCCAGGCCCAGTTCCAGCCAGCGGTCGCGCGGCAGCTTGTCGAGCTTCTCAGCTTCAATGCCACCAGACACCAGCGCTGCGTAGATACGACTAAACAGGCCAGCTTCGAGGATCTGCAATTCTTCAGACAGGTCTTTCTTCGCCTGCTTCAGCTGCATCTCTTCGATTTCGAGCGCACGTTTGTCTTTTTCTACGCCATCGCGAGTAAAGACCTGAACGTCGATAACCGTACCGGAAACACCGTTTGGTACACGCAGAGAAGAGTCTTTAACGTCAGACGCTTTCTCACCGAAGATCGCACGCAGCAGTTTCTCTTCTGGCGTCAGCTGGGTTTCACCTTTCGGCGTAACCTTACCAACCAGAATATCGCCGCCGGTCACTTCTGCACCGATGTAAACGATACCGGATTCATCAAGTTTAGAGAGCGCAGCTTCACCCACGTTCGGGATGTCAGCGGTGATCTCTTCTGGCCCCAGCTTAGTGTCACGGGACACACATGCCAGTTCCTGAATGTGAATCGTGGTGAAACGATCTTCCTGAACCACACGCTCGGAAACGAGGATGGAGTCTTCGAAGTTGTAACCGTTCCACGGCATGAACGCTACGCGCATGTTCTGACCGAGAGCCAGTTCACCGAGATCGGTAGACGGACCATCTGCCAGCACGTCGCCGCGCTCAACCGGCTCACCCAGGGAGACACACGGCATCTGGTTGATGCAGGTGTTCTGGTTAGAACGGGTGTACTTCGTCAGGTTATAGATGTCGATGCCTGCTTCGCCCGGATACATCTCGTCTTCGTTAACTTTGATAACGATACGGGAAGCATCAACGTACTGAACAGTACCGCCACGTTTAGCAACCGCGGTTACACCGGAGTCAACGGCAACAGCACGTTCCATACCGGTACCAACCAGCGGCTTATCAGCGCGCAGAGTCGGAACCGCCTGACGTTGCATGTTCGCACCCATCAATGCACGGTTGGCGTCATCGTGTTCCAGGAATGGAATCAGGGACGCACCAACAGAGACGATCTGCTGAGTGGAAACGTCCATGTAGTCCACCTGATCATTGCTGAACAGGCTGGATTCGCCTTTGCTACGGCAGGTCACGAGATCGTCAACGAAACGACCTTCTTCGTCCAGGTTGGTGTTCGCCTGAGCGATGACGTAGTTACCTTCTTCGATAGCAGACAGGTAATGAATTTCGTCGGTGACAACACCGTCAGTCACTTTACGGTACGGAGTCTCAAGGAAACCGTATTCGTTAGTCTGTGCGTACACGGACAGGGAGTTGATCAGACCGATGTTTGGACCTTCAGGCGTTTCGATTGGACATACGCGACCGTAGTGAGTCGGGTGTACGTCTCGAACTTCAAAGCCTGCACGTTCACGGGTCAGACCGCCTGGGCCGAGTGCAGAGATACGACGTTTGTGCGTAATCTCGGACAGTGGGTTGTTCTGGTCCATGAACTGAGACAGCTGGCTGGAACCAAAGAACTCTTTCACTGCGGCAGAAATTGGCTTGGCGTTGATCATATCCTGAGGCATCAGGGTATCCAGATCGCCCAGAGACAGACGCTCTTTCACCGCACGCTCAACACGTACCAGGCCAACGCGGAACTGGTTTTCCGCCATTTCGCCTACGGAACGGATACGACGGTTGCCGAGGTGGTCGATATCATCCACTTCGCCTTTGCCGTTACGGATATCAATGAGCTTTTTCATCACTTCGATGATGTCTTCTTTGCTCAGGATACCGGAACCTTCGATCGCGTCACGCAGCAGAGAACGGTTGAACTTCATACGACCAACCGCGGACAGATCGTAGCGGTCTTCGGAGAAGAACAGGTTCTCGAACAGGCTTTCAGCCGCTTCACGAGTTGGTGGCTCACCAGGACGCATCATGCGGTAGATTTCTACCAGTGCGCTCAGACGATCGGTCGTTGGGTCGACACGTACAGTCTCAGAGATGTACGGACCGTGGTCCAGATCGTTGGTGAACAGCGTTTCGATGCGTTTGTGGCCAGACTGGCTCAGCTTAGCCAACAGATCCAGGCTCAGCTCCATGTTAGCCGGGCAGATCAGTTCGCCAGTAGATGCATCAACGTAATCTTTTGCTGCCACTTTGCCCGCGATGTATTCAACCGGAACTTCGATGTGTTTGATTTCATCTTTTTCCAGCTGGCGGATATGGCGCGCAGTGATACGGCGACCTTTTTCCACGTACACTTTGCCGTCGGATTCGATGTCGAACGACGCGGTCTCACCACGCAGACGTTCCGGCAGCAGCTCCATTTGCAGCTTGTTGTCGCGGATCTCAAAGATCACTTTCTCGAAGAACAGGTCAAGGATCTGCTCAGTGGTGTATTGCAGCGCACGCAGAATGATGGTCGCTGGCAGTTTACGACGACGGTCGATACGGACAAACAGGTTGTCTTTCGGATCGAACTCGAAGTCCAGCCATGAACCACGGTAAGGAATGATACGCGCGTTATACAGTACTTTACCGGAAGAGTGTGTTTTACCTTTATCGCTGTCGAAGAAGACGCCCGGGCTACGATGCAGCTGGGAAACGATAACACGCTCTGTACCGTTGATGACAAAAGTACCGTTGTCCGTCATGAGTGGAATTTCACCCATGTAGACTTCTTGTTCTTTAATGTCTTTAACGGTGCCTTCTGGCGCTTCGCGCTCATAGACAACCAGACGCAGTTTGACGCGCAGCGGTGCGGAATAGGTCACACCACGGATCTGACATTCCTGAACGTCAAATACCGGTTCGCCAAGGCGGTAGCTGACGTACTGCAGCTCAGAATTACCGCTATAGCTTTTGATTGGGAATACGGAACGGAAGGCTGCTTCCAGACCATACTGCCCTTCAGGATCTTGCTCGATAAACTTCTGGAACGAGTCAAGCTGGATAGAAAGGAGATAAGGTATATCCAGAACTTGTGGACGTTTACCAAAATCCTTACGAATACGTTTTTTCTCGGTATAGGAGTAAACCATTAGGGTTCCTCAGCTCGCTGACAAGTCGACCCATCTGTCCGACGAAGGGACAGTTTGTGCAACACCGTTTTGTTGATCGGAAAATTGAATACTTTCCGCAATACCTGTTGCTATCACGCTTAAACCATTTCGTTGCGATTTACACAGAGCGAGCACCCTGTCGCAGTATATTAAGGCGTCGATAGAAACAAGCATTGTCAGGACAACCAGCAGTCAAACAGTGTGAAATGCTACTGGCGCCTTACAGCGCAAAAAGGCTGGTGACTAAAAAGTCACCAGCCATCAGCCTAATTTCTCAGGCTGCAACCGGAAAGGTTGGCTTATTTAACTTCAACTTCTGCGCCAGCTTCTTCCAGAGATTTTTTCAGTGCTTCTGCGTCATCTTTGCTCACGCCTTCTTTCAGAGCGGCTGGAGCAGATTCTACCAGGTCTTTAGCTTCTTTCAGACCCAGGCCAGTTGCGCTACGTACTGCTTTGATTACAGCAACTTTGTTAGCGCCAGCAGCTTTCAGAATTACGTCGAATTCAGTTTTTTCTTCAGCAGCTTCAGCCGGGCCAGCAGCTACAGCTACAGCAGCAGCAGCGGAAACACCGAATTTTTCTTCCATTGCAGAAATCAGTTCTACAACGTCCATTACGGACATAGCTGCAACTGCTTCAATGATTTGATCTTTAGTGATAGACATTTAAATTGTTCCTGAAAATCAGAATAAGTTTATACGTAAGCGAATGCTTGATAAAGAAAACGGCTATTAAGCAGCTTCTTTTGCATCGCGAACAGCAGCCAGAGTGCGAACCAGTTTGCCAGCCGAAGCTTCTTTCATGGTTGCCATCAGGCGTGCAATTGCTTCTTCGTAGGTCGGCAGGGTTGCCAGGCGATCGATTTGCGATGCCGGGATCAACTCACCTTCAAAGGCTGCGGCTTTGACCTCAAATTTTGCATTCGCTTTCGCGAAATCTTTGAACAGACGAGCAGCTGCGCCCGGGTGTTCCATAGAATATGCAATCAGGGTCGGACCAACGAACGCGTCTTTCAGGCACTCGAACTGAGTACCTTCAACAACACGGCGCAGCAGGGTGTTACGAACAACACGCATGTATACGCCGGCTTCGCGACCTGCTTTACGCAGTTCAGTCATTTTGTCTACAGTTACGCCGCGGGAATCCGCAACTACTGCAGACAGCGCGCCTTTGGCTACTTCGCTGACTTCAGCAACAATCGCTTGTTTGTCTTGAAGATTTAAAGCCATTAGCTTTGCTCCTGGATGTTTGCCGGAACTCATGTTCCGGAACTCACTTCACTCTTCCCAACGGAAAGAGCGTCTTAATACGGTGAGCAGAAACAAGCCAGAGTATCAGAAATAATCTTAGCGTTCTGTCACCGTCTACGCAGGGCATTAAGCCTCTTTCGAGACACCTGCGGTCTTCGACGGAGGCCTGGATTAGGCCAGGCTCCAACGAACAAATCTTTTTACCTGCTAACTTTCGTTAGCAAACGTGGGGGTAAGATTGTAGACAAATCCACCGCCCACGTAAAGGTATTAGTTTGCAGCAGCGCTCAGGCCAGCCTGGTCAACTGCAACACCTGCACCCATAGTGGTGGAGATGCTAATTTTCTTGATGTACACGCCTTTCGCCTGAGTTGGTTTCGCTTTTTTCAGCGCAACCAGCAGAGATTCCAGGTTTTCTTTCAATTTGTCAGCGTCGAAGTCCACTTTACCGATGGTAGTGTGGATGATGCCGTTTTTGTCGTTACGATAACGAACCTGACCTGCTTTAGCGTTCTTAACCGCTTCAGCAACGTTAGGCGTTACAGTACCGACTTTAGGGTTTGGCATCAGGCCGCGTGGACCCAGAACCTGGCCCAGCTGGCCAACAACGCGCATTGCATCCGGGGAAGCAATAACAACGTCAAAGTTCATTTCGCCTTTTTTGATCTGATCAGCCAGATCTTCCATACCTACCAGTTCAGCGCCGGCAGCTTTAGCGGCTTCAGCGTTTGCACCCTGAGCAAATACAGCTACGCGTACGGAACGGCCAGTACCGTGTGGCAGTACAGTTGCACCACGAACGTTCTGATCGGATTTACGAGCGTCGATACCGAGGTTTACAGCAACGTCAACGCTTTCAACGAACTTAGCGGTAGCCAGTTCTTTCAGCAGAGCGATAGCTTCGGTGATCTCGTATTGTTTGGTCGCATCAACTTTGTCACGGATTACGGACATGCGCTTGGTCAGTTTAGCCATTTCTTAGTCCTCCACTACCAGGCCCATGGAACGTGCAGTACCTTCAATGGAGCGAGTCATCGCTTCAATGTCGGAACCAGTCATGTCGGCAGCTTTGGTCTGCGCGATTTCCTGCAGCTGAGCGCGGGAAATTTTACCCACTTTGTCTTTGTTCGGCTTACCGGAACCAGACTTGATACCAGCCGCTTTTTTCAGCAGAACTGCTGCCGGCGGGGTCTTGGTAACGAAAGTGAATGAACGGTCAGCGTATACGGTAATAACAACCGGAATTGGCAAACCTTTTTCCAGGGATTCAGTTTTTGCGTTGAACGCTTTACAGAATTCCATGATGTTAACACCCTGCTGACCCAGAGCTGGACCAACCGGTGGACTTGGGTTTGCCATACCAGCTGCAACCTGCAGCTTAACGTAGGCTTGTACTTTCTTAGCCATTCTAAAATCCTCTAAATGGGTTATAGCGCCTCAAGGAGGCTCCCCGTGATAAATATCGTCTTACGGGCCGAGACCCATAAAAACAAAAGGCGCGAAATTGTATTCCAATCTCGCGCCCTGTGCAACGATTAAATCGCCGCTTTTTTGATCGGCTGCTTAGGCTTTTTCTACCTGGGCAAAGTCCAGTTCTACCGGGGTCGCACGACCAAAGATAGAAACAGAAACTTTCAGGCGGGACTTCTCGTAGTCCACTTCTTCCACCACACCGTTAAAGTCAGCAAACGGACCGTCGCTAACACGAACCATTTCACCCGGTTCAAACAGCGTTTTAGGACGCGGCTTATCACCTACCTGCTGCAGGCGGTTCATAATCGCATCAACTTCTTTGTCGCTGATTGGCGCCGGACGATCGGACGTGCCGCCGATAAAGCCCATTACGCGCGGGACGCTGCGCACCAGGTGCCAGCTTGCATCGTTCATCACCATCTGAACCAGCACGTAACCCGGGAAGAATTTGCGCTCGCTTTTGCGACGCTGGCCGCCACGAATTTCGACCACTTCTTCGGTCGGAACCATGACTTCACCAAACAACTCTTCCATATTGTGTAATTTGATATGCTCACGCAGCGAAGTGGCTACGCGGCCTTCAAAACCGGAGAACGCCTGAACGACGTACCAGCGCTTTTTAGGGGCTTCAGACATCTTAGAACCTCAGGCCAGTGATAAAGGAAACCAGGCGAACCAGAATACCATCCAGTCCCCACAGGATCAGTGACATGACAGCTGTCACCGCTGCCACAATCAGCGTGGTGTGCAATGTTTCCTGGCGAGTCGGCCAAATGACCTTGCGAACTTCGGTTCGCGCTTCGCGGGCAAAAGCAACGGTCGCTTTACCTTTTGTCGTCAACAGCGCGACACCACCCGCTGCAGCAATAAGAATTACTACGGCCAGCGCACGCAACGGCAGCATCATGTCACGATAAAGGTAGTTACCTACAATAGCCACAATCAGCAGCACGGCAACAACTACCCACTTCATCGCTTCCAGGCCGCGACCGCTCCCTTGAGCTTCGGTATTCGCACTCATAAACCAACCTGTCAGAAGTATTCTACAAACAATTTCACCCCGCATTAGCGAGGCGATCCAACCCGAAAAAACAAACGCTTCTCGGACTAAACGCCCTCTACAGAGCCTGTCTCAGCAATGATTATGACAAATAAAATCACTGATGAGCCAGGTTCTGGTTCGAAAGCGTGCAAAAAGGGCATCAAATGATGCCCTTTTATTGCGCATTGCGTCAAATGTTATCAGCGATTAGCTGAGAACTTTAGCAACAACGCCTGCACCAACAGTACGGCCGCCTTCACGGATTGCGAAACGCAGACCGTCATCCATCGCGATTGGGTGGATCAGGGTAACAACCATTTTGATGTTGTCGCCTGGCATTACCATCTCAACGCCTTCTGGCAGTTCGATGGTACCGGTCACGTCAGTTGTACGGAAGTAGAACTGTGGACGGTAGCCTTTGAAGAACGGAGTATGACGGCCGCCTTCATCTTTGGACAGGATGTAAACTTCAGATTCGAATTTGGTGTGCGGCTTGATAGAGCCTGGCTTAGCCAGTACCTGACCACGTTCGATTTCTTCACGTTTGATACCACGCAGCAGAACACCAACGTTCTCACCAGCACGGCCTTCGTCCAGCAGTTTGCGGAACATTTCAACGCCAGTACAGGTAGACTTAGCAGTCTCTTTGATACCAACGATTTCAACTTCTTCGCCAACTTTAACGATACCGCGCTCTACACGACCGGTAACTACAGTACCACGGCCGGAGATGGAGAATACGTCTTCGATAGGCAGCAGGAACGGCTTGTCAATCGCACGCTCTGGTTCTGGGATGTAAGAATCCAGGAAGCCAGCCAGCTCAACGATTTTAGCTTCCCACTCTGCTTCGCCTTCCAGCGCTTTCAGAGCAGAACCACGGATGATTGGAGTATCATCACCTGGGAAGTCGTACTGGGACAGAAGTTCACGAACTTCCATTTCTACCAGTTCCAGCAGCTCTTCGTCATCAACCATGTCGCATTTGTTCAGGAACACGATGATGTAAGGAACGCCAACCTGACGACCCAGAAGGATGTGCTCACGAGTCTGAGGCATAGGGCCGTCAGTCGCAGCAACAACCAGGATTGCGCCATCCATCTGAGCAGCACCGGTGATCATGTTTTTAACATAGTCGGCGTGGCCCGGGCAGTCTACGTGTGCGTAGTGGCGAGTCGGGGTGTCATATTCAACGTGGGAAGTGTTGATGGTGATACCACGAGCTTTTTCTTCTGGTGCGTTATCGATCTGGTCGAATGCACGAGCAGAACCACCGTAGGTTTTAGCCAGAACGGTAGTGATTGCAGCGGTCAGCGTTGTTTTACCATGGTCAACGTGGCCGATAGTACCGACGTTAACGTGCGGTTTTGTACGTTCAAACTTTTCTTTAGACATCGATTGTCCCTCTAAGACACGGATAAATCGGTGATATCACCACATCAACCAGGCAATATGCCTGAACAGTTGAATGCTTTTTAAGGTAAACAGAGAGAAACAGGGAGGAGAAGTGAAGTGGTGCTGATACCCAGAGTCGAACTGGGGACCTCACCCTTACCAAGGGTGCGCTCTACCAACTGAGCCATATCAGCACGTCTTGGAGCGGGCAGCGGGAATCGAACCCGCATCATCAGCTTGGAAGGCTGAGGTAATAGCCATTATACGATGCCCGCATCCTGAAACTCGGCTACCCAGTTCTTTCTGTAACAAAAAAGAGATTTCTCTCTTTTTATGTTTTGAGCTGATTGATGTTTTAGCCAGCTCAGGCGGCGATAACGCTGCCAGAAAGTGGTGGTGGGGGAAGGATTCGAACCTTCGAAGTCTGTGACGGCAGATTTACAGTCTGCTCCCTTTGGCCGCTCGGGAACCCCACCGGACTTGATGGTGCCGACTACCGGAATCGAACTGGTGACCTACTGATTACAAGTCAGTTGCTCTACCTACTGAGCTAAGTCGGCATCAAGTAGCGCGCATTCTATGGGGGCATGCGCAGTCATGCAACTAAAAAATTGCATAAAATGTTCTTTCGCTCATATTTTGTGCGCCAGAAGGGAAAAACGCTGATATTTCGCCCATTGGCGTTCAAATATTCAGCATAAGCCCCGCAAATAACCCACCTATAGCGTAGCGTGATGCCCTGCGCGTAATGCATCACTTGTCTATATTTTTTCTTATTATTCCCGCCATCTGGTGTTAACCTCCTGCCCATTGTCCAAATTTAACTACTAAGTGATGAACCGCTGCCGACAAGAAGGCGTTGCTGCGCAGATAAAGGGTTCACAGAACACGCTTATGAGCAAAAAAGAGCAATCGTTAATGACACCCTATCTACACTTTAACCGCAGCCAGTGGGCCGCTTTACGTGACTCCGTCCCCATGACCTTAACGGAAGGGGAAATCGCGCGGTTAAAAGGGATCAACGAAGACCTGTCGCTGGAAGAGGTTGCCGAGATCTATCTGCCGCTCTCCCGCTTGCTTAACTTCTATATCAGCTCCAACCTGCGTCGTCAGGCAGTGCTGGAGCAGTTCCTCGGCACCAACGGCCAACGTATTCCTTATATCATCAGCATCGCGGGCAGCGTGGCGGTCGGGAAAAGCACCACCGCGCGTGTTCTGCAGGCGCTGCTGAGCCGCTGGCCGGAGCATCGTAGCGTTGAGTTGATTACGACAGACGGCTTCCTGCATCCGAATGAGGTGTTAAAAGAGCGCGGCCTGATGAAGAAGAAAGGCTTCCCGCTTTCTTATGATATGCACCGTCTGGTGAAATTCGTGTCGGACCTGAAATCTGGCGCGCCGAACGTCACGGCTCCGGTATACTCCCATCTGATCTACGATCGCATCCCGGATGGTGACAAAACGGTGGCCCAGCCGGATATCCTGATCCTCGAAGGGTTAAACGTGCTGCAAAGCGGCATGGATTATCCGCATGACCCGCATCATGTGTTTGTCTCTGACTTCGTCGACTTCTCTATATACGTCGACGCGCCGGAAGACCTGCTGCAAAACTGGTATATCAATCGCTTCCTGAAGTTCCGCGAAGGGGCCTTTACCGACCCGGACTCTTACTTCCATAACTACGCCCAGCTTTCAGAAGAGGAAGCGGTTAACGTGGCGACGTCGCTATGGAATGAGATCAACTACGTGAACCTGAAAGAGAACATCCTGCCGACGCGCGAACGTGCGAGCCTGATCCTCACCAAAAGTGAAAATCACGCCGTCGACCAGATTCGCCTGCGCAAATAGCGAATCAGCAGACATAAAAAAACCGGCGATAATCGCCGGTTTTTTTGTTTACGCGTTATGCGTGCGGTTTCTCACCGTTCTCATCCTGGTCGACAGCAAAGCAGGCTACCAGTTGACCGCCATAGTCTTTCAACTGCGGCTGCAGCTGAGTACAAGGACCGAAGCGGCGACGACAACGCGCGTTGAACGCACAGCCCGGAGGCGGGTTCAGCGGACTCGGCAACTCGCCCGTCAGCTTAATGCGTTCGCGGCGATCGTCCGGGTTCAGGCGCGGTGTGGCAGAGAGCAGCGCCTGGGTATACGGATGACGAGGATTATTAAAGATCTGGTCTTTGGTCCCCTTCTCCACGCAGCGGCCCAGGTACATCACCATCACTTCATCGGCGATGTGCTCCACCACCGACAGGTCGTGGGAGATAAACACATACGACAGCCCCAGCTCCTGCTGCAAATCCATCATCAGGTTGAGAACCTGCGCACGCACGGAGACGTCGAGCGCTGAGACCGGTTCATCGGCAATCACCACGTCCGGGTCGAGCATCAGGCCACGGGCAATGGCGATACGCTGACGCTGGCCGCCAGAGAACATGTGCGGATAACGGTCGTAGTGCTCGGTTTTGAGCCCCACTTTCGCCATCATCGCCAGCGCTTTTTCACGACGCTGCTCTTTGTTGAGATCGCTGTTAATGTGCAGCGGCTCTTCCAGAATCTGCCCCACTTTTTTGCGCGGGTTCAGAGAACCGTACGGGTTCTGGAACACAATCTGGATTTTCTGCCGACGCAGCTTTTGCGCCTGCGGATCGTGCTTGAGCAGATCCTGGCCCTGATAGTACAGCTCGCCGCCGGTTGGGGTTTCAATCATCGTCAGCAGACGACCCAGCGTGGATTTCCCACAGCCAGATTCCCCCACCACGGCCAGCGTTTTGCCGCGCTCAAGGGTAAACGACACCCCGTCCAGCGCTTTTACCAGGCGTTCCGGGGCAAAAATCCCCTTCTTCACCGGGTAGTGTTTTTTCAGATCGATGGCCTGCAACAGATGTTGGTGTTTGGTGGCCTCTTGCGTACTCATAGTGTTGGCCTCCCGGCATCATCAAGTGGGTAGTGACATTTCGACTGACGGCCATCATGGAGGGTATTCAGCTCTGGCTCTTCAGCACGGCACTTATCGGTAGCATACGGGCAGCGCGGATTCAGCAGACAGCCCGCCGGGCGGTCATATTTACCCGGGACCACGCCAGGCAGCGATGCCAGACGCGCTTTATCCTGAGCAAACTCCGGCAGCGCACGCAGCAGCGCCTGAGTATAGGGATGACGCGGCGCACGGAAGATATCGTGCGAACTCCCGGCCTCCACCACTTGTCCGGCATACATCACGATGATTTTGTGCGCGGCTTCGGCCACCAGCGCCAGATCGTGAGTAATCAATACCAGCGCCATATTCTCTTTCTGCTGCAACTCGAGCAGCAGTTCGATGATCTGCGCCTGAATGGTCACGTCCAGCGCCGTCGTCGGTTCATCTGCAATCAGCAGTTTTGGCCGACAGGCAATCGCCATGGCGATCATCACTCGCTGGCTCATCCCACCGGACAGCTGGTGCGGATACACGTCCAGACGCGACGCCGGGTCAGGGATCCCCACCTGCGTGAGCAGGTCGATCGCGCGCTGACGACGGGTTTTCTTGTTGCCGCCCTGATGCACCTTGATCGCTTCCATAATCTGGAAACCGACGGTGTAGCACGGGTTAAGACTGGTCATCGGGTCCTGGAAGATCATCGCCACTTCAGCGCCCACCAGCTGGCGGCGCTGCTTCTCGGAGATACGCTTCAGGTCCTGGCCGTTAAACTCCAGGCTTTCCGCCATCACGCGGCCCGGATAATCAATCAAACCCATAATCGCCAGTGAACTGACGGATTTACCGGAGCCAGACTCGCCCACGATACCGACCACTTCACCCTGATTCACGCTGTAGCTGATACGGTCTACGGCACGAAACTCGGAGCCCACGTCACCGAAGTGCACCGATAATTTATCTACATTTAATAACGCCATCTCGTGCCTCTTACTGCTTCAGTTTGGGATCAAGTGCATCACGCAGACCATCACCCATCAGGTTAAATGCCAGCACCGTCAGGAGGATCGCCAGACCCGGGAAGGTCACGACCCACCACGCGCTTTGCGCGAACTGCAACACATCGGCGAGCATCGTGCCCCACTCCGGTGTTGGCGGCTGCGCACCCATGCCCAGGAAGCCAAGAGCAGCCATATCGAGAATGGCGTTAGAGAAACCGAGCGACGCCTGAACAATCAGCGGCGCAAGGCAGTTCGGGAGAATATTGACGAACATCTGGCGCAGCGCGCCCGCGCCCGCCACGCGTGAAGCGGTGACGTAATCGCGGTTCACTTCCACCAGCACCGCCGCGCGCGTCAATCGCACGTAGTGCGGGAGTGCAACGAACGTCAGGGCCAGCGCGGCGTTACCGATCGACGGCCCAAACACCGCCACCAGCACCAGCGCCAGCAGCAGGCTCGGCAGCGCCAGCATGATGTCGACGATACGCATAATGATGTTATCGACCAGACCGCCGAAGTAGCCCGCCACCAGTCCGAGGATAACCCCCAGAATCAGCGACAGCACCACCACCAGACAGCCCACCAGCAGCGACAGACGCGCACCGTACATCAGGCGCGACAGCACATCGCGGCCCACGTCGTCCGTGCCGAGCAGATGGGTGATGGTGCCGCCATCCTGCCAGGCTGGCGGAGCCAGCAGCACGTCACGGAACTGATCCGCCGGGTTGAAAGGTGCGAGGAAGTTCGCAAACACGGCAATAATGATCATGATGGTGACATACACCAGCCCGACCACCGCACCTTTGTTGCGTTTGAAGTAGTGCCAGAACTCCTGCAGCGGCGTCATTGGCACCGGGGCAGCAACAGCTTTATTTTGAGTAACTTGTGACATGATGGCCCCTTACTTCTTATGACGAATACGCGGGTTCACCACGCCGTACAGCAGATCGACCAGCAGGTTGACGAGGATAATCATCGTCGCCACCAGCAACACACCGCCCTGCACAACCGGATAATCACGGCGCTGCAGCGCGTCGATCAGCCAACGTCCCAGGCCCGGCCAGGAGAAGATGGTTTCGGTCAGGATCGCCCCGGCCAGCAAGGTTCCCACCTGCAGACCGATAACGGTCACCACCGGCAGCATCGCGTTACGCAAGGCATGGACGATAATGACGCGCATACGGGTCAGCCCTTTGGCGCGAGCGGTACGGATATAATCCTCGCCCAGCACTTCCAGCATCGACGAACGGGTCATACGCACGATCACCGCTAGTGGAATCGTCCCAAGCACCATCGCAGGCAGGATCATGTGCGCCAGCGCATCAATGAAGTTGCCCTCTTCGCCCCAGATCGCCGTATCAATCAGCATAAAGCCGGTGAGCGGGTTGGAGTCATCGAGGAATACCATGTCGCTCACGCGGCCGGAGACCGGCGTCAGGTTGAGCTGCACCGAGACCAGCATGATCAGCATCATGCCCCACCAGAAGATAGGCATGGAGTAACCGGTCAGCGCCAGGCCAACGGCGGTGTGATCGAAGATAGAGCCGCGCTTAACCGCAGCCAGTACACCGACGGGAATACCGACTGCAACGGCGAAAATCATGGCGCAGATACCGAGTTCCAGCGTCGCTTTAAAACGCGGCACAAACTCGTCCCACACCGGAAGACGGCTTTTCAGCGAAATCCCTAAATCACCGTGCAATACGCCCCAGATATAGTGGAGGTACTGCTGCCACATCGGCTTATCGAGGCCGAGTTCGGCCAGCAGCTGCGCGTGGCGTTCAGGGGAGATACCACGCTCACCCGCCATAATCATTACCGGGTCGCCGGGGATCATATGGACGAAGGCAAAAGTGAGAAGGGTGATACCGATAAACGTGGGGATGACAAGTCCCAGACGTCGGAGGATGAACTGCAACATATCCCGTACTCTCTCTAGAGACTCACAGCCTGGAACCGTGCGTCTGTATTGCTCACAACTGCCGGGTGACGCTGCGCTTACCCGGCCTACTCTCGTAGGCCCGCGCAAGCGCAGCGCCGCCGGGCACTAGGGTACTCACGTACCCCTTACATTTTTAATTATTCGATTGAGACGTTTTCGAAGTGGTGTTTGCCCAACGGATCAACCACATAGCCTTTGACTTCTTTACGCACTGGCTCGTAAACGGTGGAGTGAGCCACGATCAGCGCCGGAGCCTGGTCATGCATCACTACCTGAGCCTGTTTGTACAGTTCAATACGCTTGTTGTGATCGTCGGTCGCACGTGCCGGTTGGATCAGGTCTTCAAACGGCTTATAGCACCAGCGAGAGTAGTTAGAACCGTCTTTCGCCGCTGCGCAGCTGAACAGGGTGGCGAAGAAGTTGTCCGGATCCCCATTGTCCCCGGTCCAGCCCATCATCACAGCCTGGTGCTCACCTGCTTTAGCACGCTTCAGGTACTCGCCCCACTCGTAAGTGACGATCTTGGCCTGAACGCCGACTTTAGCCCAGTCAGCCTGAACCATTTCCGCCATACGGCGCGCGTTCGGGTTGTATGGACGCTGTACCGGCATCGCCCACAGCTCAACGGTAAAGCCTTTATCCTGGCCTGCTTCTTTCAGCAGCGCTTTCGCTTTCTCAGGATCGTAGGAGTAGTCTTTAACGTCGTCGTTGTAGCCCCACATGGTTGGTGGGATCAGGTTCTTAGCAGCCACACCCGCGCCCTGGTAAACGGCTTTGATGATCGCTTCTTTGTTCACCGCGTAAGTCAGCGCCTGACGCACTTTCACGTCATCAAACGGTTTCTTCTCGGTGTTGAAGGAGAGGTAACCCACGTTCAGGCCCGCCTGCTCCAGCAGGTTGATGTTTTTGTCCTGCTTCATGCGAGCGATGTCAGCCGGGTTCGGGTACGGCATGACCTGGCACTCGTTTTTCTGCAGTTTGGCGTAACGCACGGATGCGTCAGGCGTGATGGAGAAGACCAGACGGTCGATCTGCGGCTTGGTGCCCCAGTAACCTTCGAACGCTTTGTACAGAATACGGGAGTCTTTCTGGTACTGCTGCAGCTGGAATGGACCGGTACCGATTGGGTTCAGATCCACTTTTTCCGGGGTGCCCGCTTTCAGCATGTTGTCCGCGTACTCTTTCGACAGAATAGAGGCGAAGTCCATAGCCAGGTCAGCCAGGAATGGCGCTTCTGGACGGCTCAGTACGAACTGAACGGTTTTGTCGTCCACTTTTTTCACTTCGGTGATCAGATCCGGCAGACCCATCCCTTCGAAGTACTCATAGCTGCCGCCAGAGACTTTGTGGTACGGGTTCTGTGCGTTCTTCTGACGGTCGAAGGAGAAGACAACGTCATCCGCAGTCAGCTCACGCGTCGGTTTGAAATCTTTGTTGTCCTGCCACTTCACGCCCTGGCGAAGATGGAAGGTATAGGTTTTGCCGTCTTCGCTGACTTCCCACTTCTCAGCCAGACCCGGAATGACTTCCGTGGTACCGGTTTTGAATTCAACCAGACGGTTATAGATAGGTACGGAGCTTGCGTCGTATGTGGTACCAGAGGTGAACAGCTGTGGGTTAAAACCTTCCGGCGAGCCTTCAGAACAGTAAACCAGGGTTTTTGCCTGTACGCTTGCCGCGACGGTGAGAGCGACCAGGCTCAGACCAAGCTTCAGCATCCCTGACTTCTTCAAGGAAATACTCATTATTCTGCTCCAATGTGATGTTTTGCTTTGTTGTGTTACGCCGCCTGACCTTTATTTATTTTTTACCCGGTCCGGTCGGTGATGCCCGAAGGCGTGATAAGGGTTGGAGATTCCTTTCAGAAGAGCGTCGGAGTTGCAGCGCAGATCCTCCCTGAAATGCCCCTCGTGCCCTACAATCTGTCAACAGAATGTGAAAACGTCAATACAGGTGACGGGGATTTACGTTGAGGGTGAGAAACGGCAAACAAAGATTAAAAAAACTTTAGGCGTCTATTTTCAGCAGGGAAATTTATGCTACTCCTCATCTTGCAGCACAACTCTCTTCATATTTCGCAACAATCAGTGATTAACATTTATTCAGATCGCGTAAATTTTCTTACAGAATGGCGATTATCTGCGCAGTAAATGCCACGAACGTTAAAACGCACAGCGGAAAATGCTGAGCTTATCCATAAGCAACGCGAAAAAAGATCAATCCATATATAAAAAAATACAATGGATTATGTCACAAAATCGTTAACAGGCAGGGGAATGCGGGGATAAGGAGCGTTTTGGCCGGTCGGCGTGGATAAGCCCATAATGCAAAAAGGGCTAACCTTGCGGTTAGCCCTTTTTTAAATGTGGTCGGCGAGAGAGGATGACTCGCCACTACGTGGCTCGCCCTGCGGGCCGTTGCTAAAGCAACGTTCCCTCGCTTCGCTCGGGTCGAACCTCCTACCCCGGAGATTCTCATCCTCACAAACTCCAGACGAAAAAAAACCTGCTTTAAAAGCAGGTTTTTCGAATGTGGTCGGCGAGAGAGGATGACTCGCCACTACGTGGCTCGCCCTGCGGGCCGTTGCTAAAGCAACGTTCCCTCGCTTCGCTCGGGTCGAACCTCCTACCCCGGAGATTCTCATCCTCACAAACTCCAGACGAAAAAAAACCTGCTTTAAAAGCAGGTTTTTCGAATGTGGTCGGCGAGAGAGGATTCGAACCTCCGACCCACTGGTCCCAAACCAGTTGCGCTACCAAGCTGCGCTACTCGCCGAATGCGGAGCGCATCTTACTGCTGGGGTGCGCCCCCGTCAATCCCTTATCTGCAAAAAGCCATTCGACTGGCGAGAAACTCGCCAGCTCGGTTACTTAGCGGCTTTTGACGCACCCTCAGGGATGTGACACCAGTTGTTATTCTCGTTAATCCCACCGTTGGGTGAGGTATAGCCGAGACAACCCATAATGGTGTCGTACAGCTCAACGTGGCGGCGAGGCACCTTCATCGCGGCTTCTTTTTTCAGCTGCTGGAACATCTTCTCTTTATCCGGGTTCTCCAGATACTTATCCGACATCCAGACCATCATCGGCACGCGGAACTGCTCCGGTGGCGCCATTTTGCGCGGCGTACCGTGCAGGTGCTCGAAATCGTTGATCGATTCACCGTGGTCGGCGGCATAGAAAACAATCGCCTTCTTGTCGCGCACCTGGTCAATCACGCTCTCGATAAAGTGATCCACATACATCACCGAGTTATCGTACGAGTTAATCAGCTGCTCTTTAGTGCAATCTTTGTCAACGCCCACGCACTCCGGCGTCCATTTGGCAAAGCTGCGCGGATAACGCTGGGTGTAGTTGAAGTGCGAGCCTTTGGTATGCAGGATGATCATGTGCTTACCATCCTGATTGTTGCTCAGAGAACCCTTCATCTCGTCGATCAGCAACATATCGTCGACGCTCTTCCCGCGGTTGCGCGGCTCGGCACCGATCTGCTCACGATAGGCGATGTTCTTCGCCATGGTGTTGCTGTAGAACCACATCTCGCTCTGCATCGCATACAAGTCGGCACTAAACCCAAGCTGATGTAGCACCGAGAAGACGTTCTGCTCTTTCAGGGTACGCTGCGGGTTATCATCCGCCCCACCCTCGCGCACAAACATACACCGCAGCGACAGCTTGGTCGCTGTATCACAGGAATAACCTCTATAGGCGACCAGGTTTTTCTCCTGCGCCAGTTTCGGTGTGGTGTCACGGTCGTAGCCCAGAATCCCCATGTGATCCCAGCGCGTCGTTTCACCGATGATAAAGACCACATAAGTGTCGTCGATATCTTTCGGGGCTTCGTAGGTGAACTCCTTCGCCGGATTCCGCAGGGATTTATTATCCGAGGACTCATCCACCTGCGCCCAGGCATATAAGCCCAGCGCGGAAATCCAGTTAGAAGGCAGATAGGAGTTGGCGACTACGCCACCGTAGCTTGGCATATCCACGCCAGAGGTGCGTTCGTCGTTCCTCTGCTTCACTTCAAGTAGACGAATCGGGCCCCAGACCATCAGCCCGGCCAGCAGCACAATCGCCACGCTTCTGATACGCTGCCCCGGCGTGCGCATCTGACGCAGCAGGGTATAGCGGCAGCGGTTACTCCAGATCAGCAGCAGCGGCAGCGCGCTCACGCCCACCAGCCACAGGACAAAGTGCAGTCCTACCACCTCTTTTGAAAGGTCGATATCCGTCGTCATGACTGAGGCAATAATGCCGTAGCCAATAACCACGTTCATAAATGTCATGTAATAACTGGCACCCGCCGAACAGAGCACCACCAGCGAAGCCAGGACGCGCCAGAGACGGCGGCCAAACAGAGAGAGCAGACGTAATAAGAAAAAAGTAGCCAGAACAGTACCGGCCAATTCAACAACCGCGGCGATTCCTTTCCAGACGGTAAAATCCTGCGCGTATCCGTCAAACCGACGGAAAAAAACAGCGCCATTCATAAACAGGCCGATGTACAACGCCAGCAAAAAGCTCAGCTTTTGTTGAGTCATCGATTTAATATATTTCATGCAAGCTACCCGGAAAAAGGGACAGTCACGACATTCACTTTTGACTGCAAAAGTGAACAGAGTAGATATTCGCTCAGGGGATCGTTATCAGAAACGTCTAAAGCGTGGTAAGTAGACCACAGAGAAGGGGAAAAGTGGCAACAGAGAGTGTGATTGCAGTAGATATTTACAAAAAATCAAGTTCGATAACAGAGTGGGTCAAAAAACGGACGTTAAGGCAGTGAAAAAAAGGCCGGAAACTCCAGCCTTTTCAATCATTCATCAGGCATGTGCTTCGTTAAAGACTTCCCGCTGCGGCTGGCGAATAGTGGTGGAGAGCGCCAGTGAGATAATCAGCAGCGCGAAGATCACGCAGAAGGTGACATAGAAGCCGCCGAACAGCGAGGCAATCAGCGACCCGCAGATGCTGCCGATACCAAAACCTAAATAAATCACCCCATAATTCTTCGCCAGATTATTCAGGCCAAAGAATTCGCTCACCAGCGACGGGAAGACGGTGATGGTGCCGCCAAAGTTAAAGGCTACACAGGCAATCGCCGCGAAGAAGGTCATCTCGTTCAGCGGGGCAAACAGCAGTGCCGCCATACCAACCAGAGAAACCACTTGCCCAAGCGTAATCACACGGATACGGGCGATTTTGTCGGAGAGAATCCCCAGCACCAGACGACCGGAGAGGTTAGCGATGGAAATCACCGTCACCGCATTCGCCGCTGTCAGCGCATCCAGTTTCACCATCCCTTGCGCAATATCTTTCGCCACGCCAATCACATACAGACCGCTCATGCACGCCGTCAGGAACATCACCGCCAGCATCCAGTACTGCGGCTGACGCATGGACTGGGCCAGGGTGAAGTCATTTTCCACCACGCCGTTAACGGTTTTGACTTCCTGCTGCGGGGCATCTTTCATCAGCGTCGCGCCGAACAGAATCATCACCAGCACGATAGCGCCCCAGATCATGAAGGTCTTTTCCAGGCCCACGGAGGTCAGCAGATGGGAGTCGATAAATTTAAACCCGAGGCTGCCCAGGCCATAAGAGCCAATAGAGAAGGCAGAGATCAAGCCTTTACGCTCCGGGAACCACTTCACGCAGTTCGACAGAGTCAACAGGTAACCCGCGCCGTCCGCCAGACCGACCAGCACACCGGCACTCAGCCAGAGCATCATCAGGTTGCTGGAGTGCGCTGTCAGGAAGAAACCGACACCTAACAGAATGCCAGAGGCCATGGTGACGCGTTTCACGCCAAAACGCTCCTGCAATTTCCCGGCGACGGAGGAGGACAACGCCAGCCCGAGGCTCAGCAGGCCGAAGGAGAACGCGACCTGACTCACCGGTGCGCCGAGTTTGTCGGAGAGCGCGCTGTTAAACAGGCTCCAGGTATACACCGATCCCAACGCAAATTGCGTCACGATGGTGCCAAAAAGGGTCAGCCAACGAGTGCGGTTGTAAGTTGATGTGTTCATGGCAGTTGTCCTGCAAGAGAAATTAAGGGAATTCGCTGCAGACAACGATAAACAAAACCTCAAATTAGCAGGGGGAAAACGGCATGAAATGCAGGAGAGACGGAATGAAATGCCTGGAATCTGGAATGAATGACCTTGCCGGGAAGCGCGAAACGCCTTTTGTTAGTGCCTGCTATCGCTACAAGCCCGGCCGTTATTGTATTTAAGATGTTATCGTCAGGTTGATTTCAGTAACAAAATTAAAATCTCGCGCTCACGCCCAGCGTATAAAGATAATCAGCCCCGGTCATGGTGCTATCGGCCTGGGATAACGAAGCATAGGCCGCCATATGCGGGTAAAGCAGCACGTCGGCCCCTACGGTGACATCCATCCAGTTATCGTACTGCATCGAGGCAGGCAGACGACTCATCCCGGACTGGGACTTCCACTGATTATCGCCAAATTGCTGGTTATAGCTGATCTGCGCCCAGGGCCGGAGACCGCCCACGCGCGTATCCACCCGCCAGCCAAGGGTGCTCACGCTGGCATGCCAGAGCGGATCGGTTAGCGCCTTACTGCCGTTATCCCCAAACTCGTTGTAAACCATTGGCGACGAAGCGTCGTAATGCCACTCGGCGACGGGCCCGGTGGTCACATTGTTCGTCACCGGAATATTGACGCTCAAACTCATGGTACTGGCGGATTCGGCAGGATAATTTTCCGGCGAATTCAACGCCACACCCGGACCATTCTGGGAAGAACGGATCCGCTCCGCGAGAATATCCTCATAACGCGGTTGGTGATCGGCGTCCCATGTATAGCGTTCGGTCGTATTATTTTGCGCGTCCGAAACGATATATTCCTGTTGCCAGGCGTATGCTGTGCTACAAAAAAACAAACAGACAGGTATTCCCGCCAGGCCAGTAAAGGCATGGCGACCACTGATTATTTTTATCATCATCAAAGCGACTCCAGAAAGAGCCGAATTCGGCGATATTTGTCATTGTTAGAGAGAGGTATGAGGGCAAAGCCCTTAATTAAATATTGTCTTTTTAAGACACACGTCAAGCCAGCCAGGTTGATTTTTTTACGGGTTAAAATCATTAAGGATGAAAACCAATGCAACGTTGCGGATGGGTTAGCCAGGATCAGCTCTATATCGACTATCACGATAAAGAATGGGGCGTGCCGGAGACCGACGGTCAAAAGCTCTTTGAGATGATCTGTCTGGAGGGGCAGCAGGCGGGTTTATCGTGGATCACGGTACTGAAGAAGCGGGAAAACTACCGCAAAGCCTTCCACCATTTTGATCCCGTTGCGGTGGCGGCCATGACCGAAGAAGATGTCGAACGGCTGGTACTCGATGCGGGAATCATTCGTCATCGCAGTAAAATTCAGGCCATCATTGGCAACGCCAAAGCGTATCTGGCGATGGCCGAAAACGGCGAGCCGTTCTGTGAATTTGTCTGGTCGTTTGTCGACAACACGCCGCAGGTGACACAGGCCGCGACAATGGGTGAAATCCCGACGTCGACACCCGCCTCCGATGCCCTGTCTAAAGCACTGAAAAAGCGCGGCTTCAAATTTGTTGGCACCACGATTTGCTACTCTTTCATGCAAGCCTGCGGCCTGGTGAACGATCACATCACGGGCTGTTTCTGCCACCCTGGAGGCCAACATGATCCGCAAATGGCAAAGTGAAAACACCGCGCCGCTGCTCAGTTTATGGCTTGAAAGCACCACCGACGCGCACCCGTTTATCGACCCGCAATACTGGATAGAGAGCGAGACGCTGGTGCGCGACGCCTATCTTCCTTCCGCCGAAACCTGGGTGTGGGAAGAGGAAGACGAAGTGCGCGGGTTTATCAGCGTGATGCAGTCGCAGTTTATCGGCGCGCTGTTTGTCGCCACCGCGCATATGGGCAAGGGGATCGGCCACGCACTGATCCACCATGTGCAGCAGCACTACCCGTATCTCAGCCTTGAGGTTTACCAGAAGAACAGTCGGGCGGTGAATTTCTACCATGCTCAGGGTTTTCGCATTGAAGACAGCGCCTGGCAGGAAGAGACTCAACACCCGACGTGGATCATGAGCTGGCAGGCGGATCAAACGCCGTAAGCGTCAGCTCGGGCCCCTGATATTTCTCGACCCAGGCCAGCGCCGTGTTTCCCGCGCAGCCGTTCCCCAGCTTCGAGCTGGGGAGATCTTTGGTGAGCACGTTCACCGCGCCGTTTTTGCAGATCCCGCCTTCCGTCAGATCCAAATCCGGCCAGGCGCCCTGGTGGATGCAGATCACGCCGGGCTTAATCCCTTCGCTCACCACCGCGCCCGCCAGCACCTGTCCGCGTGCGTTCCAGACGCGCACCACGTCACCGTCAACAATACCGCGCGCCTTCGCATCTTCCGCATGTAAAGTGATCGGCTCACGTCCCGCCACGGCATAAGATTCCCGCAGCGATGAATAGTTGAGCTGGCTGTGCAGACGATGCGCCGGATGGGCCGAGAGCACCTGTAGCTGTTTCGGCTGCGCGTTGCCGTGCCACTCGTCCGGCTCCAGCCACATCGGATGTGGTGGACAGTCGGCATAGTTAAAGCTGGCAATGCGCTGCGAGGTGATCACAATTTTGCCGCTTTCCGTTTTCAGCGGATGGTTTTGTGGGTCGCGGCGGAAATCGGCGAAACGGACAAACTGCGCGTTCTGCTCGCTCTCCGGCATTTCGATAATCTCGTTCGCTTCCCAGAACCGGGCGAACGGCGGCAAGGTCACGCCCTGAGGCGCGCCGCGCTCTCCGGCGATCTGGTAAAACGTCTCCAGCCAGTCGAGATCGGATTTTCCTTCGGTGAAACGCTCTAGTCCGCCCGCTTCCCAGCGCTCGCTCAGTTCCGCAAACACTTCGAAATCATCCCGCGCTTCATCGCGCGGCGCAACCACACGTTTCATCGGCACCATGTGCTGATTGCTGTAGTCGCCGGTCATGGTGAGATCGTTACGCTCAAACGAGGTGGTCGCTGGCAGGACGATATCGGCATGTTTGGCCGCCGCCGTCCAGAAGCATTCGGAGATCACCACCAGCTCCGGCTTCTGCCAGGCGCGGATCAGGCGGTTAGTATCCTGATGATGGGTAAAGTTCGCACCGCCCGCCCACCAGACAAAACGGATATCCGGGAAATGGCGATCCTGGCCGTTGTGCTGATAAAAGCCGCCGGGGTTTTCCAGCGCTTCGACGATACGCGCTACCGGGATTTTATCCACGGCATCTGTGCCGTCTTTGACGGAGCCCTGCATCGAGGCCAGCACCGCGGCGCGGCGCGTCGGATTCCCGCCGTTGGCAAAGTGATACGACAAACCAAAACCGCCGCCCGGCGTACCGATCTGGCCCAGCATCGCCGCCAGCGTCACCAGCATCCAGTGTTTCTGCTCGCCGAACTGCTGGCGCTGCATCCCCCAGCCGGACATCAGCATGGTGGTGTTTGCGTGGAACAGTGCCGCCAGTTCGCGGAGTTTCCCCGCCTCTATGCCGCAAATTTCGGCCGCCCACTCGGCGGTTTTGGCGATCCCGTCGATTTTGCCCGTCAGGTAGTCGGCGAATGAGTCATAGCCCGTGGTGCAACGACTGAGGAACTCTTCGTCATGCCAGCCGTTTTCCACCAGCGTATGGGCGATACCCAGCATCATCGCCACGTCGGTTCCCATATGCGGGGCCAGCCATTCGACGCTGTCGCCGAAGAAATCGACGGTTTCGGAGCGCATCGGGTCAATACAAATCAGGCGTTTGCCACTCTTGCGCAGCGCATCAAAATAGCCGATACCCTGCTCATCCGAGGCGTTCCACGCAATCTTGAGGGTGTTGAGCGGATTAGCACTCCACAGCACCACCACGTCCGTATGCTCCAGCACCAGCGGCCAGCTGGTTTGCTGCTGATACACTTCATTTCCGCCGACAACGTAGGGCATGATCGCCTGTGCCGCGCCCGTCGAATAGTCACCGAGATGCCCGGTATAGCCGCCCGCCAGACTCATGTAGCGCTGCAGGAGCGTCGCCGCTTTGTGCAGCACGCCGTTCGAACGCCAGCCGTAAGAGCCCGCGAAAATCGACGCAGGGCCGTGGGTCTCACGGATACGTTTGTGCTGGGTGTGGATAAGCTGCAGCGCATCGTCCCAGCTCACCCGAACGAATTCATCCTGCCCGCGCGTCCCCTGTGGATTATCGGGCGACGCCAGAAAGCCCTTACGCACCATTGGCCAGCGTACGCGCGTTTTGCTGTGCACCTGATCGCGCACCACGGTTTGTAACGAATTCGGATGCTGCGTCGGCAGCGCCCCGCGCGAGGAGAGGACATTCTCGCCGTCGGTTTCAACCAGCATCGGGCCCCAGTGGGCGGCGGTCAGAATCGTTTTTATTGAAGTGGTCAAGCGTGCGCTCCTGGGTTTGTCTGTTGCAGGTATGACGGCCTTCTTTGAGGCTATTTAAGATTTGGACACAAATTTCAGAGTTAGCCCTGGAATTTTCTGCGTCTCTGGGCGTCATAATCAACCGCCACGCGCTTCGTGGCAAAGAATAAAAAGGATTAAGGAAATAAGATGAATAAACGCGTACTTGTCATTGCGGCTCTGGTCAGCGGCGCGCTGGCGGTTTCTGGCTGCACAACCAACCCTTACACCGGCGAACGTGAAGCAGGCAAATCCGGCATCGGCGCGGGTATTGGCTCATTAGTCGGCGCAGGCGTTGGCGCACTCTCTTCCTCGAAGAAAGATCGCGGTAAAGGCGCACTGATTGGTGCCGCAGCGGGCGCAGCCCTGGGCGGCGGCGTGGGATATTACATGGACGTGCAGGAAGCGAAACTGCGCGACAAAATGCAGGGAACGGGCGTGAGCGTGACGCGCAGTGGCGACAATATCATCCTGAACATGCCGAACAACGTGACTTTCGACAGCAGCAGCGCGACGCTGAAACCGGCGGGTGCCAACACCCTGACCGGCGTGGCGATGGTCCTCAAAGAGTACAATAAAACCGCAGTGAACGTGACGGGCTACACCGACAGCACCGGCAGCCAGGATCTGAACATGCGTCTGTCGCAACAGCGCGCGGATTCCGTCGCCAGCTCGCTGATCACCCAGGGCGTTGCGGCTACCCGTATCCGCACCAACGGCATGGGCCCAGCGAACCCAATCGCCAGCAACAGCACGGCAGAAGGCAAAGCGCAAAACCGCCGAGTTGAAATAACGTTAAGCCCTATTCAATAAGTACATTGCCGGATGGCGCTACGCTTATCCGGCCTACAAAATCCCCGAGCGTAGGCCGGATAAGCGCAGCGCCATCCGGCATGAAGCGCTTGCCATCGCTGATTTTCCCGCTAAGGTGTTCTCACTAATCCTAAGGGAATCAGCGATGAGCAAATCAGCACGGCCCACCATCAGCGACGTGGCGAAAGCCGCCAAAACCGGTAAAACCAGTATTTCGCGCTATCTCAACGGCGAGAAACACCTGCTTTCCGACGCGCTGCTGGCTCGTATTGAGCAGGCCATCGCCGAACTCGACTATCGTCCCAGCCTGATGGCCCGCGGCCTGAAGCATGGTCGCACCCGCCTGATCGGCCTGATCATCGCCGATATCACCAACCCCTACTCCGTCAACGTCCTGAGCGGCATCGAAGCCGCGTGCCGCGAAAAAGGCTTCACCCCGCTGGTGTGTAACACCAACAACGAAGTCGACCAGGAGCTGCACTATCTCGATCTGCTGCGCAGCTACCAGGTGGAAGGCATTGTGGTCAACGCCGTCGGGATGCGCGAAGAGGGGCTTAACCGCCTGCAACAGTCGTCCCTGCCAATGGTGCTCATCGATCGCAAAATCCCGGAATTCGCCTGTGATGTGGTTGGGCTGGACAACACGCAGGCCGCCACCACCGCCACAGAACATCTTATTGAACAAGGTTTCGAAGCCATTCTGTTCATGAGCGAACCGCTGGGGATGGTCAACACTCGTCGCGACCGTCTGAGCGCATTTCGCGCTACGCTGGCGCGTTATCCCGGCGTGATTGCCGAAAATGCCGAAATCCCCCTGCACGAAGCCGACCAGATGGATAACACCTTGCGTCAGTTCCACACCCGCCATCGCGGGATGCGCAAAGCAGTGATCTCCGCCAACGGCGCGCTCACGCTGCAGGTGGCCCGCGCCCTCAAACGCATTGGCCTGAACTGGGGCAGCGATATCGGCCTGCTCGGCTTCGATGAACTCGAATGGGCCGAACTGGCGGGCGTCGGTATAACCACCCTCAAACAGCCTACCTGGCAGATCGGCTATGCCGCCGTCGAGCAGGTGGTACGCCGCATTGAAGGCATGACCGACACCGTACGCGAGCAAGTTTTCTCCGGCGAGTTGATCGTACGCGGCTCCACCTCGCGTTAACCCCTTCGTGATGACGATCATAAATTCAACATCCTGACCTTTTCTTTGGAACCGGTTCCATCTAGCGTAATACCTATCAGCTATGAATGGGAGTCAGCTAATGGGCAGGAAAATCATCGTCGTCACCGCCGCGTATGGCGCGGATCAGGTCCGTCAGGCAGGCGGCCAGCGGGCCATGCTGCCGGTTATAGCCTCGGGCGGTGCCGATGGCGTCGAGATCCGCCGGGAACTGTTCAGCGAAGAAGAGTTACAGTCTCTCCCCACACTCGCGCAATCCATCGAACTGCTCGGTTTGTTCGCCTGTTACTCCGCCCCCGCGCCTCTTTTGATGCCAGACGGCACGCTCAACCCGGATCTGCCGCGCTATCTGCAAGAAGCCAGTACCCTCAATGCCCTGTGGCTGAAAGTCTCGCTGGGCCATTTCCGCGATAAGCAGCCCCTTGAAGCACTGCGAGAGTTGCTCGATGAGAGCGGCATGGCGCTGGTAGTGGAAAACGATCAGACCGACTGCGGCCAGCTCGCGCCGATGCAGCGTTTCAAGGCAGCCTGCCGGGTGATGGAACTGCCGGTCACGCTCACGTTTGATACCGGAAACTGGCTCTGGGTCGGTGAATCACCGGAAGAAGCCGCGCGCCACCTGGCCCCGGCGGTGAGCTATATCCACGTTAAAGCCGCGGTGCCGCATCATCAGCACTACCGCGCTATCGCACCGGATCGCGCCGATGCGCGCTGGATGGATCTGCTGGACCAGCTTCCGGCAGACGCCCCGCGCGGGATTGAGTTTCCGCTGGAAGGGCCCGATTTAGCGGCGGTCACCCGCCATTACGTCAATCTGCTGCGTGAGGAGACACGTCATGTCTGATTCTCTGGACGTCATCACCATCGGCGAAGCGATGGCCATGTTTGTGGCTACGGAAACGGGCGAACTGCGCTCGGTCGAACAATTTATCAAACGCGTGGCAGGCGCCGAGCTGAACGTGGCAACCGGTCTGGCACGCCTTGGGCTCAAAGTCGGCTGGGTCAGCCGCGTGGGCGACGACAGTTTCGGCCACTTTGTGCTGGATTCCCTGAAAAAAGAGGGTATCGACGGCGCGGGCGTGACGCTCGATGCCCGCTTCGCCACCGGTTTTCAGCTCAAATCTAAAGTCGAAAATGGAACCGATCCCATTGTGGAATACTTCCGCAAAGGGTCCGCTGCCAGCCATCTCTCAACGCAGGATTATCATCCCGCTTACTTTGCCTCCGCGCGACACCTGCACCTGAGCGGCGTCGCAGCGGCGCTATCGGCCAGTTCCTATGCCCTGCTCGATCACGCGGCCAGTGCCATGAAAGCTCAGGGCAAAACGATCTCGTTCGATCCAAACCTGCGCCCGGTGCTGTGGAAAAGCGAAGCCGAAATGGTTGAAAAACTTAACCATCTGGCGTTCCAGGCCAACTGGGTTCTGCCTGGCCTGAAAGAGGGCATGATCCTCACCGGGCAGCAAACCCCGGAAGGGATCGCTGATTTTTATCTCGAGCGCGGCGTGGACACCGTAGTGCTGAAAACCGGGGCCGACGGCGCCTGGTTTAAAACAGCCGACGGCGAGAAAGGTGCCGTCACGGCGGTGAGGGTCGACAACGTCGTCGATACCGTCGGCGCAGGAGATGGTTTCGCAGTAGGAGTAATTAGCGCCCTGCTGGAAGGGAAAACGCTGCAACAGGCCGTCGCACGCGGGAACAAAATCGGCTCGCTGGCCATTCAGGTGCAAGGCGACAGCGAAGGATTGCCCACAAGAACACAATTATCCGAGTAACAACAATTAGCCACCGTGTACCCTACAGACAACGGCGGTATAAACCTCAACCACAGAGGCAAGCCCATGAACACATCGACCAATGCAGTCAAACGCTGGTGGTACATCATGCCTATCGTGTTTATCACGTACAGCCTGGCGTACCTTGATCGCGCGAACTTCAGTTTCGCTTCCGCCGCGGGGATCACCGAAGATCTGGGGATCACCAAAGGCGTCTCTTCCCTGTTAGGCGCCCTCTTCTTCCTCGGGTATTTCTTCTTCCAGATCCCCGGCGCGATTTACGCCGAACGCCGCAGCGTGCGCAAAC
The DNA here is from genome assembly GCF_058791735.1 of Lelliottia sp. EB106-05-01-XG201. NCBI lineage: Bacteria > Pseudomonadati > Pseudomonadota > Gammaproteobacteria > Enterobacterales > Enterobacteriaceae > Lelliottia > Lelliottia sp. EB106-05-01-XG201. The sequence goes on along the minus strand of NZ_JBYTDV010000001.1, from coordinate 216,818 downwards.
TGATTTTTGTCTGCCTGATTTTGTGGGGAGCCTGCGCGTCACTCACCGGGATGGTCAATAACATTCCGGCCCTGGCGGCCATTCGCTTTATTCTCGGCGTCGTTGAAGCCGCCGTGATGCCCGCGATGCTGATCTACATCAGCAACTGGTTTACCAAATCCGAACGTTCGCGCGCCAATACATTCCTGATCCTCGGTAACCCGGTGACGGTGCTGTGGATGTCGGTAGTATCGGGCTATCTGATTCAGTCGTTCGGCTGGCGTCATATGTTCATCATCGAAGGCTTCCCGGCGATCATCTGGGCATTCTGCTGGTGGGTGCTGGTAAAAGACAAACCGACGCAGGCGACCTGGCTGTCTGAGAGTGAAAAAGCCGCGCTGCAGGCCGAGCTGGATAAAGAACAGCAGGGGCTGAAAGCGGTGCGTAACTACGGCGAGGCGTTCCGCTCGCGCAACGTCGTCCTGCTTTGCATGCAATATTTCGCGTGGAGCATCGGGGTGTACGGTTTCGTGCTGTGGCTGCCGTCGATTATCCGCAGCGGCGGTGAAAACCTGGGTATGGTGGAAGTGGGCTGGCTGTCGTCGGTGCCGTATCTGGCGGCGACCATCGCGATGATTGTGGTGTCGTGGGCGTCGGATAAGCTGCAAAACCGTAAGCTGTTCGTCTGGCCGCTGCTGCTGATTGCCGGTTTCGCTTTTATCGGCTCCTGGGCCGTTGGCGCCAACCATTTCTGGGTCTCTTACACGCTGCTGGTGATTGCCGGGGCTGCGATGTACGCGCCGTACGGCCCGTTCTTTGCCATCATCCCGGAAATGCTGCCGCGTAATGTGGCCGGTGGCGCGATGGCGCTGATCAACAGTATGGGCGCGCTAGGCTCCTTCTTTGGCTCCTGGTTTGTCGGCTACCTGAACGGTGCAACCGGCAGCCCGGCGGCCTCGTACATATTTATGGGGGTGGCACTTTTCGCTTCGGTGTGGCTTACTTTGATTGTTAAGCCTGCTAATAATCAACAGATCCCTGCCGGCGCACGTCACGCCTGAACCCTTTAAAATCAACGGAGATTAGCATGAAGCCGTCCGTCATTTTGTACAAAGCATTGCCCGACGATCTACAGAAACGCCTTGAGGAACACTTCACCGTCACCCAGGTGAAGAACCTGAGCCCGGCGACCGTGGCGCAGCACGCAGACGCCTTTGCCAGCGCGGAAGGGCTGCTCGGCTCGAGCGAAAAAGTGGACAGCGCATTGCTGGAAAAAATGCCGAAGCTTCGTGCCACTTCGACCATTTCGGTCGGGTACGACAACTTCGACGTCGACGCACTCAACGCCCGCAAGGTTCTGCTGATGCACACGCCGACCGCGCTCACGGAGACGGTGGCAGATACGCTGATGGCGCTGGTGCTCAGCACCGCGCGCCGGGTGGTGGAGGTCGCCGAACGCGTGAAAGCGGGCGAATGGACCAAAAGCATCGGACCCGACTGGTTTGGTGTGGACGTTCATGGCAAAACGCTGGGGATTGTCGGCATGGGACGTATCGGCCTGGCGCTGGCCCAGCGCGCGCATTTCGGTTTTAACATGCCGATTCTGTACAACGCGCGTCGTCAGCACAAAGAAGCCGAAGAGCGTTTCAATGGCCGTTACTGCGATCTGGATACGCTGCTACAGGAAGCGGATTATGTCTGCCTGATCCTGCCGCTGACGGATGAGACTCATCATCTGATCGGCAAAGCCGAGTTCGCGAAAATGAAAAAATCAGCGATTTTCATCAACGCAGGCCGTGGGCCGGTGGTGGATGAGAAGGCATTGATTGAAGCATTACAAAACGGGGAGATCCATGCGGCCGGTCTGGACGTGTTCGAGCAAGAGCCGCTGCCGGTCGAATCGCCGCTGCTGACGCTGCCCAACGTGGTTGCCCTGCCGCACATCGGTTCGGCGACGCATGAGACGCGCTACAATATGGCGTCCACGGCGGTGGATAATCTGATCGATGCGCTGAACGGGAAGGTCGAGAAGAACTGCGTGAACCCGCAGGTCAAATAATCACAAACCCTGAAACGAAAAAAACCCGCCAGAGGCGGGTTTTTAAATTCTTGTGCTGCTGAGTTGGAAGCTTACAGGCTTACAACGTTACCAGCTGCTGGGCCTTTAGCGCCGCTTTCGATGGTGAAGGAAACTTTCTGACCTTCGTCCAAAGATTTGTAGCCTTCGTTCTGGATAGCAGAGAAGTGTACGAATACATCTTTAGAGCCATCGTCAGGAGTGATGAAGCCGAAGCCTTTATCAGCGTTGAACCATTTTACCAGACCAGTCATTTTACCAGACATAGAAATTACCTTTTTAAAATACGTTTTGCCTTCCGGCGCGATGATGGAATGTGTTACAGATTTTTAAGCGATGAAGGAAGGGTCACTACGAAGGTATCTTTGGATAACTCATCTGGACTACTTAACTAAACTGCTTTAGGTCTGTGTAACAAACCGACAGGAATAGTTATACCGATGTGGTAGACGAATGACAAGCATTATTTTTATCAGCCTGTAAAAAACCCCGCACCAGGCGGGGTTTTTCTTTTATTCCGTCGCGGTGACTGCCGCGCTCCAGGCCTGCGTAAAGGCCTGGTGCTGAGAGGCGAGCGGCCCAATCAGCGTGTTGTACTGGCTGGCTTGCTGTGAGGTCGGGAACTGAATGCCGTTCGACACAAAGCTCACCTGTGTCCCCTGCTGGGAAATAAAATCGCCCACCTGCACCAGCTGCTGGCTAAAGATCTGCGCGGCTGGGATCAGCGGCTGCATCGCATCTGATGGTTTAGTGACGACTTTCTCGTACACCTGATCAAACACGGGCTTGAGATCTTCACCCTGCTTCAGCGCAGAACGCGCCGCATCGGCCTGCATTTTGGCATTCTGCAGCTGTTGGCTCAGCACGCCGAGCGCACCGTTAGACTGGCGCAGCGGCTCGCGCTGAGTCATATAGTCCTGCGGAACGCGAATCGCATTTACGCTGTCCACAACCGGACGAAGACCAGAATCCATCGCCTGATTCACCTGCTGTGAATAACCATAAAGGATGGCGTAATCGGAAACGAAGGGACCAAACTGTTTTTTCTGATCCGCAGTCAGCGTCGGCAGATGCTCGCCACTGCGCATCACGGTATTTTGTAGAAAATCGATAAACGCTTTACGCTGATCGCCTTCTTTATCGAAACACCCACTCAGGCTAACTACCATCAATAACGCCGCAATAGGCGCAAACCAGCGAGAGCAGGACTTTCCTGTCGCCATTTTAATACTCCTTTCACCCAAAAAACGCACACCGGCACACGCGTGCCCGACGCTGACAAGGATAGTCCAGGTCAGGCTGGCAAGATACTATTTTCATGCAAAACGGCTATTGCCGTTTTTTTTCTTACGATTTACAAAAAAATATCAACCAACTCCTGTTTCGATTAATCAGGCAATTAGGGTCAGTCACTCTTCTGCTGAAACGAATAAGTCGATCGTTACCGCACGATTAGTCACAGACGTGACGATCTTATGCACTCTTTTGAGGCTATTCTTAATTGGCTCTCTGATGTTCACGATCCCGCTGTGTGATTTAAGAGGAGTTCTTAATGGAATCTAAAGATCCTATGTTTGAGCTGTTAACCAGCCTGGAACAAATTGTTTTTAAAGATTTATCGCAGACAGTCACCCCGTCCCAAAAGACGAATCCCTTTACTGAATTTGAGCGATTACGCAAAGGGACAGGGTTAAAAATTGATGATTTCGCCCGAGAGATGGGCGTCAGTGTGGCCATGGTGCATGAGTGGGAATCAAAACGTGTAAAACCCTCCACGACCGAGCTTAAACTGATGCGCATGATTCAGGTTGCTTCAACAGTCAGTACGCCATAAGTGAGTACGTTCATGTTACCGCCCCCGCTACTGCGGGGGTTTGTATTTTAGAGCCGTTCACTGCGCCACCCTTTCTCCGTCCACACCAGTTCATGGGTCAGCCTGAGTCCATCGAGGAAAACCTGATCGTGCGACACCACCAGCAGCGCGCCGGGGAAATCGGCCAGCGCCGCTTCAATCGCCTGCACAGACGCCAAATCCAGATGGTTGGTCGGCTCATCCAGCAGCAGCAATTGCGCAGCCTCTTCCCGCCACAACACACAGGCCAGCGCCGCTTTCAGGCGTTCACCGCCGCTCAGCTCCCCTAACGGCAGGGAAACTTTATCCGCACCCAGCTGAAGCTGCGCCAGACGGCTGCGCAGCACGCCCTCTTCCAGCGGCGTATCGTGCAGATTGAGATGCGTCATTACCGACTGCGTAAGATCGAGCTGCGACAAATGCTGATCGAGATACGCGGTTGTCACCGATACGCTACACGAGCCGGAAACAGGTTCCTGCTCACCGAGGATTATCTTTAACAGCGTCGATTTTCCGCAGCCGTTCGGCCCGCGCAGCGCCACGCGCATCGGCCCGTCCATTCGCCAGTGAACAGGCGGCGTATTCACATACGGCAGAACCAGATCCTCCAGCACCACCGCCTGCTTGCCCTCGGCGATGCGGCTCCCCGGCAGGGTAAACATCACCGGACAGTCTTCCTCCACGCGATCCCGCGCCAGGCTGACGGCGGCGTTCAGAGCATCATTCTGCTCGTGATGCTGCTTACGCCAAGTACCGGGCCGCTCTTTCGCCGCCATCTTGTATTTGATCCGCTCAAACGAGGCGATATTCAGGGTATCGACGGTGCGCAGGGTTTGCGCGGATCGCCGCTGGCTGGCGTCATGCTCTTTATTCATACGCGCGCGGGTGCGTTTGCGCTCGGTGGCGGCATGTTCCAGCGCCGCGCGCGCCGCCTGCTGTTCGGTATCCCGCTGGCGCTGGTAGTCCGCATAATTACCGCCATACACGCGCAGCCCGGCACCGCTGAGTTCCAGAATGCGAGGCACCTGCGCCAGTAACTCACGATCGTGCGACGCGACCATCACCCCGCCAGACCAGCGCGCCAGCTGGGCGTAAAACCACTCCCGCCCCGGTCGATCGAGGTGGTTTGTCGGTTCATCCAGCAGCAGATAGTCAGCCCCGGAGGTAAAGGCTCCGCACAGCAAAGCACGCACGCGTTCGCCGCCGCTGAGCTCGGAGGCGGGTTTATCGGGATCAAAAGGTGGAAGATGGGCCGAGAGAAACGCCGCGGTGAGTCGTTCCGCTAAGTCCCAGTAGCCGTCGAGACGTTCCAGATCCTCCGGCTGGTAATCGCCGCTGTCGATGCGTCGACGGGCCGCGAAAATCTGATCGTAGCCCAGTAGTTCCACCAGCGTCGTGTGCGCCGAAATATCATGCTGCTGAGCGACATACGCGTGTGTCCCCAGACGCTCAATATGCCCGCTCGCCGGAGAGTCCAGCCCGGCCAGCAGACGTAAAAGGCGCGTTTTACCGCTGCCGTTACGCCCAACCAGCGCACAGCGCGACGGCTCAAGAGAGAAATTCAGTGGACCAAAAAGGGTATCGCCCGTCGCAAACTGACAGGTGACCTGATGCAAAATAAAAGAAGGGGATTGCGCAAAATGAGCCATAAGCACTCCTGAATGAAATCAAAACATCCCCTGCCGACGCGTTCGCGTTTAGCAAGGATCGAAATTCATCAGTCGTGTTTGTTCATTTTCGGGATGCGCTCCAGGAAGGAAAAGTTAACGGGATAAAGGATAACGGCACTCAGGCCAGGATTTCAAGGTTATTTTTTCGCCATAAAAAACCCGCCGAAGCGGGTTTCAGAACCTGTAGGCCCAACCGGGTAAAGCAGATTACTGCAGGAGCGAAATGTCCGCCACGCGCAGGAACAGCTCACGCAGTTTTTCGAGCATAGAGAGACGGTTAATACGCAGCTCTTTATCTTCTACGTTCACCATCACTTTCTCGAAGAAGGCGTCGATCACTTCACGCAGCTCAGCCAGTTCCACCAGCGCTTCCTGATAGCGACCTTCCGCGAAGTACGGCTCCAGCTTGTCGCGCAGCACCACGACCTGCATCGCCAGAGCGATCTCTTCTGGCTCTTTCAGCGTCGCGGCGTTTACACGCTCGGTCAGCTGCTCGTCGGACTTCGCCAGAATATTGGAAACACGCTTATTGGCCGCAGCCAGCGCGGACGCCGCTTCCAGAGTACGGAAGTGGGAAACCGCCTTCATACGCGCATCGAAATCGGCCGGACGAGTCGGACGACGCGCCAGCACCGCCTGAATAGTGTCGACGGTGTAGCCTTCGTCCTGATACCAGGCGCGGAAACGGCCCAGCATAAAGTCGATAACGTCATCCACCACGTTGGCGTTGGTCAGCTTGTCGCCGTACAGACGCACCGCTTCTTCGGTCAGCGTCTGCAGATCCAGATTCAGGTTCTTCTCAACGATGATACGCAGCACGCCCAGCGCCGCACGACGCAGTGCAAACGGGTCTTTGTCGCCTTTTGGATGCTGGCCAATACCGAAGATCCCCGCGAGGGTATCCATTTTATCGGCAATCGCCACAGCACAAGCCACCGGGTTGGACGGCAGATCGTCACCCGCGAAGCGCGGCTGATACTGCTCGTTCAGCGCAACGGCAACATCTTCCGCTTCGCCATCGTGGCGCGCATAGTGCATGCCCATCACGCCCTGGGTGTCGGTAAACTCGAACACCATGTTGGTCATCAGGTCGCACTTAGAGAGCAGGCCTGCGCGGGTCGCGTGATTCACATCCGCACCAATCTCACGAGCAATCCAGCCGGACAGCTCTGCGATACGATCGGTTTTGTCACGCAGCGTGCCGAGCTGTTGCTGGAACAGAACGGTTTGCAGGCGCGGGAGGTGATCTTCCAGACGTTTTTTACGGTCGCTATTAAAGAAGAATTCCGCATCCGCCAGACGTGGACGAACCACTTTCTCGTTACCGGAGATAATCTGGATCGGATCTTTCGATTCAATGTTCGCCACGAAGATAAAGTTCGGCAGGAGTTTGCCGTCCGCTGCGTATACCGGGAAGTACTTCTGGTCACCCTTCATGGTGTACACCAGAGCTTCCGCCGGAACGGCGAGGAATTTCTCTTCGAATTTGGCGGTCAGCACCACCGGCCATTCCACCAGCGAGGTCACTTCTTCCAGCAGACTTTCGCTCAGATCGGCGTTGCCACCGATTTTGCGCGCCGCTTCTTCCGCGTCCGCTTTGATTTTGGCTTTACGCTGCTCGTAATCGGCAATGACTTTGCCGCGCTCCAGCAGGATCTGCGGGTACTGATCGGCATTGTCGATGGTGAATTCTGGCTCGCCCATGAAGCGATGGCCGCGAATCACGCGATCGGACTGAATACCCAGGATAGTCGCAGGGATCAGCTTATCGCCCAGCAGCAGGGTCACGGTGTGAACCGGACGCACGAAGTGCACGTCGCTTGCGCCCCAGCGCATCAGTTTTGGAATCGGCAGTTTTGCCAGTGACGTGGCGATCATGTTTGGCAGCAGCGCTTCTGCGCTTTCGCCTTTCACATGGGCGCGATACAGCAGCCACTCACCTTTGTCGGTCGCCAGACGCTCGGCCTGGTCAACGGTGATCCCGCAGCCACGTGCCCAGCCTTCAGCGGCTTTGCTCGGTTTACCTTCGGCGTCAAACGCCTGGGCAATCGCCGGGCCGCGTTTTTCCACTTCACGATCGGGCTGAGAGGCCGCGAGGTTCGCAACTTTCAGCGCCAGACGGCGCGGAGCGGCAAACCACTCGACGTTGCCGTGTGCCAGGCCAGCGTTATCCAGCTCAGCCGTAAAGTTCGCAGCAAAGGATTCCGCCAGGCTGCGCAGGGCTTTTGGTGGCAGCTCTTCGGTGCCGATTTCCACCAGGAAAGTATTCTCAGACATGGCCGCCTCTTATTTATTTCGGTTGCACATCGGGAAGCCAAGGGCTTCACGGGACGCGTAGTAAGCTTCTGCAACGGCTTTGGTCAGCGTGCGAATGCGCAAAATATAGCGCTGACGTTCAGTCACGGAGATCGCTTTACGGGCGTCGAGCAGGTTGAAGCTATGGGCGGCCTTCAGAATACGCTCGTAGGCTGGCAGCGGTAGCGGAGATTCCAGCGCCAGCAGCTGCTGCGCTTCTTTCTCATACTGCTCGAAGCAGGTGAACAGGAAGTCCACGTCCGCGTATTCGAAGTTATAGGTGGATTGCTCCACTTCGTTCTGATGGAACACGTCGCCGTAGGTGGTTTTACCCAGCGGGCCGTCGCTCCAGACCAGGTCGTAAACGCTGTCTACGCCCTGAATGTACATAGCCAGACGTTCCAGACCGTAGGTGATTTCGCCGGTGATCGGCTTACACTCAAGACCGCCAACCTGCTGGAAGTAAGTAAACTGCGTCACTTCCATGCCGTTCAGCCACACTTCCCAGCCCAGACCCCAGGCACCCAGCGTTGGGTTTTCCCAGTTATCTTCCACGAAGCGGATGTCATGAATGGTCGGGTCCACGCCCAGCTCTTTCAGGGAACCAAGGTACAGCTCCTGGATATTGTCCGGGGAAGGCTTAATCACCACCTGGAACTGATAATAGTGCTGTAAGCGGTTCGGGTTTTCGCCATAGCGGCCATCCGTCGGACGACGGGACGGTTGCACATACGCGGTAGCCATAGGTTCAGGCCCCAGCGCACGCAGGCTAGTCATCGGGTGTGAAGTGCCGGCGCCAACTTCCATGTCCAAAGGTTGAACAATGGTGCAGCCCTGACGAGCCCAGTAATCCTGTAATGTCAGGATCAGGCCCTGGAAGGTCTTGGTATCAAACTTTTGCATAGTATTTCGTGCTGGATACGTGTGGTTTTAAATGGAAGGAATCAGTATACCCGCTGACTGCAAGATATACAGTACGAAACGGGTTTGTTTAGGCAAAATTGGGGAAATAAGGCTCTTAGCGCATGGAGAGATGCAAAAACTGCCCGTCCGCGTCAAAAGAGCAGACAAAGCCCTCTTTACGCGCCGTATACCCGCGCATCTCATAGCTGCCCTGAAATTGCTCAAAGCCGGTCACATCGATTTTCTGCGAACCGGTGTTATAGCGATGGGCGGCCTGATCCTTACACAGCTGCTCCATATTTAACGAACGTTCCGGGCTGACTTTGCTTTTTTGCGCCCGTTGTACCGGAGCGTCTTCCTGTGAGCTGCACCCTGCAAGCAAAACGAGCAGAATCAGTGACGCAGCGCGCGTGATCATCATTTTTATTACCGCCGTGTTTTCTGGCTGTTATTTTTAATATTAAAACTTTATAGATTATGGCCCGGCATTCTGCGAATCTCGCGACTTTCGTTCAAGCCCACCCAGATAAACTCAGAATTATCCAGTGAGAGGCTAGCACACAATGACAGTCAGACCGTATTTACCGCCAGAACAGAGGAACTGATGCAGTCAAAAATTAGCTGGATTGATAATTTGCGAGGGATAGCCTGTTTGATGGTTGTGATGATCCACACCACGACCTGGTATGTGACCAATGCTCACAGCATCAGCCCGATGAACTGGGATATTGCCAATATCCTCAACTCGGCGTCGCGCGTCAGCGTCCCGCTGTTTTTCATGATTTCCGGTTATCTGTTTTTCGGCGAGCGCAGCGCCCAGCCGCGCCATTTCCTGCGTATCGGCCTGTGCCTGCTGTTTTATAGCGCCGTGGCGCTGCTCTACATCACGCTGTTTACCTCGATTAACGGCGAGCTGTCGTTACGGTATTTGCTGCAAAAACCGGTGTTTTATCACCTGTGGTTTTTCTTCGCCATCATCGTGATTTATCTCGTTTCGCCACTCATTCAGGTCAAAAACGTCGGCGGAAAGATGCTGCTGGCGCTGATGGTGGTGATTGGCCTGCTCGCCAACCCGAATACCGTTTCTCAGAAAATTGGCGGTTTCGAATGGCTGCCGATCAACCTCTATATCAGCGGCGATACCTTTTACTATGTGATTTACGGGATGCTGGGCCGGGCAATTGGGATGCTGGATACGCGCAAAACCTGGCTGACGTGGCTGTGCGCCGCTCTGTTTATCGCGGCGGTGGTGGTTATCTCTCGCGGGACCTTACACGAGCTGCGCTGGCGCGGGAATTTTGCTGATACCTGGTATGTCTACTGCGGTCCTATGGTCTTTATCTGCGCCGTCTCTCTGCTGACGCTGGTGAAAAACACCCTGAACGCGCGCCCGCTTCCCGTCCTGGGGCTCATCTCGCGCCACTCGCTGGGCATTTACGGTTTTCACGCGCTGGTGATCCACGCCCTGCGCACCCGCGGTGTCGAGCTAAAAAGCTGGCCGCTGCTGGATATTGTCTGGATTTTCACGGCGACGCTGCTGATTAGCCTGTTGCTGTCGATGCTGCTACAGCGCGTGGATACCCGCCGGTTTGTCAGCTAATTGCGCGCTGTTTGGCCCGGTGAAACTGGCGTGGGCATGAAAACCCGGCGGCGATGGACGCCTGCTCCACGCCGCGCCCCTGCAGCAGCCACTGCTGGGCAATCGCCAGCCGCAGCTGTTCCAGATAGTCGCGCACGCTGATCCCCAGATGCTCCTGAAACAAGCGCGTTAAATGCCGGGGACTGACATGCGCCATGGCAGCAATGTCCGCCAGTTGCCAGCCTTTTTGCGGCTCGGCGGTGAGCGCATCCTGCGCGCGGTGGATCGCCGGATGCAGATGGTTGCGATAGCGCAGCCAGGGTGAAAGCTGCGGATCGTCACCCGAGCGCCGAAACCACACCACCATTTCCCGCGCGACCGTCAGCGCCTTTTCCGGCCCGCACAGACGGTTCATCAGGTGCAGCGCGAGATCGATTCCAGAAGTTATTCCCGCGCTGGTCCAGATATTCCCGTCTTGTACAAAAATACGATTCTCTTTGATCACCGCCCCTGGCGCGGCGTCGCGAAGACGGGCGATCACATCATGATGGGTCGTGCACTGTTTGCCAGTGAGTAAACCCGATTTGGCCGCCAGCAGCGCACCGGAACAGACGCACATCACGGTGATAGCCTGGCGGTGAATCGCAGGCTGCAGGCGCATCAGCCAGTGCTGAACGCTTAATGCCTGAGGGGTCGAAAACTGATGACGTGAGTCGCTCACGCCCGGTAAAACCAGCAAACTGCCGTCGGGAAGCGCGTCGGGTAAAGGCGAAATGCCCCCCATCGTCAGACCAATCGAGGTGGGAACGTCCGGCTGCGGGCCGATGTAGTGCAGGCGAAACGCATCGCCCGCCAGCACAAAGGTTTCTGCCGGGCCGGACATATCCAGCGCAAGCACTCCCGGCAACATCACAAACCAGACGTCGATACTCATCAGAGCGACTCCAGCGTCTCCGCCACAGTTTTGATTTCAGCAAAACGCCCGGCCAACACCGTTTCCGTGCGGTGGCGCAGGTCGTCGGTATTGAGCGTGACGCCCTTCCAGGTCATCGGGAAAGTCAGGGTGGCTTCGCTGACAAAAGTCACTGCATAGCCGAGATCTGACGCCACCCGCGCGGTGGTTTCGCAGCACTGTTCCGTACGCAGGCCGCAGATGACCAGATGGTTAATATCACGCTCGCGCAGCCAGTGGTCAAGGCCCGTATCCGTAAAGGCGTTATGCACATGCTTGTGGAAAACCACCGCAGGCTGATGACGTAAAAAGGACATCGGCGTAACAAAACCGCTTTCCAGCGAGAAGGGCCCCTTATCGTCGACATGGAAGATATCCACAACCGGGATTTCGCGGGATTCACAGCCCTCAATCAGCCCAAGAATAGCCTGCTGAAAAGCCTCAAACCCCTCTTCCTGCCAGAAATCGCGATGATGAAAAGACTGCTGAGTATCGATGTTAATAAGTGCGGTGCGCGACATGGTAATGCTCCTCGCCAGTGGGTGTATCTCTATACTGACGAGGAGCGAGCATCACGAGAAGACCAAAAAAGGACATCCTCACGCCGCTTCGGGACAACCTACCTTTACGACATTAGCGGCAGGAGCTGTTGGTAGATTTTGCGGAACACTTCGCGTCGTTCGGCGTAGCGCGCATGGCGCGCCGCGTCCGGCTTGTGCTCCTGCTCCAGCGTGAGCTGCGGCAGAAGCTGCGTCAGGGGTTTGTCAGGGTTGACGGCAATCTGCGCCAGACGCGCCGCCCCCAGAGCAGGCCCCACATCGCCGCCGGTGCGGTAGTCGAGCTGCAATCCGCTGATATCCGCCAGCATCTGCCGCCAGTAGCTGCTTCTTGCGCCTCCGCCAATCAGGGTAATACTGGTCGGTTTGAGTCCGCAGTCGTGAACCACGTCCATCCCGTCCGCCAGCGCATAGCCGACGCCTTCCAGCACCGCGCGCGCCAGTTCGGCCGGGCCATGCTGATGGGTTAAGCCGAAGAACACGCCTTTCGCTTCCGGGTTATTGTGCGGTGTGCGTTCGCCGGAAAGATAGGGCAAGAACCACACGGCCCCCGCCTCTTCGTTGGCCTGCTGCGCCGCCGAAATGAGCGCCGGAACATCCTTGAGTCCGGTCAGGTTTGCCGCCCAGTCGAGGCACGACGCGGCGCTTAACATCACCGACATCAAGTGCCATTTCCCCGGCAGCGCATGGCAGAAACTGTGTACCGCGCTCTCTGGATTGCTGCGATACCCGTCGCTGACCGCGAAATAGACGCCTGAAGTGCCAAGCGACAGCATCGCCTGTCCGGCATCGATCATCCCGACACCCACGGCACCCGCTGCGTTATCGCCCCCGCCCGCCACCACCGGCACGGCAGGCATATTCCAGCTGTCGGCAATCGACGGATTGAGCACGCCGGTGATCTCACTGCCCTCGAAGAGCGCAGGCATGTGATCTCGGGTCAACTGGCAGGCATCCAGCATCGCCTCGCTCCAGTCGCGTTGAGCAACATCGAGCCACATCGTCCCCGCCGCGTCCGACATGTCGCTGGCGAAATCGCCGGTCATGCGAAAACGCAGATAATCTTTTGGCAGCAAGACCTTTGCCACCTGCTTAAAAATGTCCGGCTCGTGGCGCTGCACCCACAGCAGCTTAGGCGCGGTAAAGCCCGGCATCATCAGGTTACCGGTGATTTGCCGTGAGGTCGGCACCCGCGCTTCGAGGAGCGCGCACTCTTCTGCACAGCGACCATCGTTCCACAAAATCGCCGGGCGCAGCACGCGGTGCTCGCCGTCCAGCAGGGTTGCGCCGTGCATTTGACCGGCAATCCCCAGCGCTTTGACCTCACGCAAACTGTGCTGCTGGCCCAGGGCTTTGATCGCGCGATCCGTCGCCTGCCACCACGTTTCGGGATCTTGCTCTGACCATAGGGGATGTGGGCGCGAGACGTGCAGCTTTTCAGTCTGTGAGGCCAGCACGTCGCCCTGCTCGTTTAACAGGATGGCTTTCACACCCGATGTGCCAAGATCAATCCCGATATACATAGTGTGGATTCCTTAACTGAAAATGCCCGGTGGCGCGAGGCTTACCGGGCCTACGATGATTGTAGGCCGGGCAAGCGCAGCGCCGCCCGGCATTATCGATCACTTATCAAACAGGTAATGATTCACCAGGTTTTCCAGCAGTTCCTGATGACCGCTCTGATGGCTCGGCGCCAGGCTGTGCTGTTCAGCGTACTTCGCGATCTCGGCAAGGGATAACTGCCCTTTCAAAATTTGCTGGCCGAGTTCACTGTTCCAGCCGGAATAGCGCTTCGCCACACGTTTATCCAGCTCGCCGTCTTCTATCATGCGGGCCGCCACTTTCAGCGCCAGCGCCATGGTATCCATCGCGCCAATATGGCCGTAGAACAGATCGTATTTATCGGTGCTCTGACGACGCACTTTGGCGTCAAAGTTCAGGCCGCCCGTCGTGAAACCGCCCGCTTTGATGATTTCATACATCACCAGCGCATTTTCTTCCACGCTGATCGGGAACTGGTCGGTGTCCCAGCCAAGCTGCGGGTCACCCCGGTTGGCATCGACGGAGCCGAAGATACCCAGCGCGATAGCCGACGCGATTTCATGGTGGAAAGAGTGCCCCGCCAGGGTCGCGTGGTTGGCTTCGATATTCACTTTGATCTCTTTTTCCAGACCAAATTGCTTGAGGAAACCGTACACCGTCGCGACGTCATAATCGTACTGGTGTTTGGTGGGCTCCTGCGGTTTAGGTTCAATCAGCAGGGTGCCGCGGAAACCGATTTTGTGTTTGTGATCCACCACCATCTGCATAAAGCGGCCAATCTGTTCGCGCTCCTGGCGCAAATCGGTATTGAGCAGCGTCTCGTAACCTTCACGACCGCCCCACAGGACGTAGTTTTCGCCGCCCAGCTTATGAGTGGCGTTCATTGCGGTCACGACCTGAGTGGCGGCCCAGCTGAATACTTCTGGGTCCGGGTTGGTCGCCGCACCCGCGCCGTAGCGAGGGTTGGTGAAGCAGTTTGCCGTGCCCCACAGCAGCTTCACGCCGCTTTGCTGCTGTTTTTCACCCAGGTAATCCACCATCTGGGCAAAGTTGTTCAGGTACTCTTTGAGCGTCGCGCCTTCCGGAGAGACGTCCACATCGTGGAAGCAGTAATACGGAACGTTCAGTTTGTGGAAGAACTCGAAGGCCACATCTGCTTTGCGCTTCGCCAGTTCCAGCGCTTCGCCTGGCTGCTGCCACGGACGGTCAAACGACCCCACGCCGAACATATCCGCGCCGTTCCAGCAGAAGGTATGCCAGTAGCAGGCGGCGAAACGCAGGTGATCTTCCATGCGCTTACCCAGCACCAGCTCGTCCGGATTGTAGTGACGAAATGCTAGAGGATTGGTGGATTTCGGGCCTTCATAGCGAACGCGATCGAGTTGGTCGAAATAAGCTTGCATATTGAACTCCATAATCAAGAGGTGCGGCGAGTCATCGATAATGGAGTAATAGTGAATACACATTGCGGGTTGCTCAATTACGTTATTTCACACTGCTATTGAGAGAATGCACAAACGTGCGCTGGCTCGCAAAAATAATACGCAGGCAAAGGATTTTTCGGCGCTTATTCCAGAATCATGTGTAATTAATAAGTTGCGCATTTTAAAATCAGATCGCGGTCATAAATTCGCAAATAAACCAAATATCGTAATGAGAAGATAAAAATCTGTAATTGCGAGTTTCCCTTTCCCCGTTAAGAATTTGCTGCGTATCTGGCAGTGAATGATTCTTTTGTCCAAGCCTTACCACCCTTCAAAAAAGGTAAAATAATGATGACGATAAGAAACCTGTGCCTTACTCTCTGTGCTTCGCTACTGCTCACAAGCTTTGCGGGGCATGCAAAAGAAGTCAAAATCGGAATGGCCATCGACGACCTGCGCCTGGAGCGCTGGCAAAAAGACCGCGATATTTTTGTGAATAAAGCGGAATCTCTCGGCGCAAAAGTGTTTGTTCAGTCCGCTAATGGCAATGAAGAGACGCAAATGTCGCAAATCGAAAATATGATTAACCGCGGCGTTGATGTTCTGGTCATTATTCCTTACAACGGTCAGGTGTTAAGTAATGTCGTCAAAGAAGCGAAACAAGAGGGAATTAAAGTTTTAGCCTATGACCGAATGATAAATAACGCCGATATCGATTTTTATATTTCCTTCGACAACGAAAAAGTCGGTGAATTACAGGCGCAAAGCCTGGTCAACAAAGTGCCGCAGGGGAATTATTTCCTGATGGGCGGCTCACCTGTGGATAACAACGCCAAATTATTCCGCGAAGGGCAGATGAAAGTCCTTAAGCCTTATATCGACGACGGAAAAATTAAAGTGGTGGGCGATCAGTGGGCTGACGGCTGGCTGCCAGAAAACGCGCTGAAAATTATGGAAAACGCGTTAACCGCGAATAATAACAAAATCGACGCCGTCGTCGCCTCAAACGATGCCACCGCGGGCGGTGCGATTCAGGCGCTGAGTGCCCAGGGCCTGGCCGGTAAAGTGGCAATTTCCGGACAAGATGCGGACCTGGCAGGCGTGAAACGCATTATTGCCGGTACGCAAACCATGACGGTCTACAAACCCATCACCGAGCTCGCCACTACCGCCGCTGAAATTGCCGTCGAGCTGGGCAACGATCAGCAGCCTAAGGCCGATTCCAAACTGAATAACGGCCTGAAAGATGTCCCTGCCCGGCTGCTGACGCCAATCGAAGTCAACAAAGAGAACATTGACGCCACGGTTGTAAAAGACGGTTTCCACAAGAAGAGCGAACTGTAACCCCGCATCGCCCCTGCTGTGCGGGGGCCCCCTCAGATCATGTGGAGCAGTTATGCCTTACTTACTTGAAATGAAAAGTATCACCAAAGCCTTTGGCGCAGTGAAAGCTGTCGACAACGTGAGCCTGCGCTTAAACCCCGGCGAGATTGTCTCTCTGTGCGGCGAAAATGGCTCCGGCAAATCCACGCTGATGAAAGTGCTGTGCGGCATCTATCCTCACGGCAGTTACGACGGGGAAATCGTCTTTGCCGGTGAAACCCTGCAGGCCACGCACATTCGCGACACGGAGCGCAAAGGTATCGCCATCATTCACCAGGAGCTGGCGCTGGTGAAGCATCTCACCGTGCTGGAGAATATTTTCCTCGGCGCGGAGATCTCAAATTTCGGCGTGCTGGACTACGACAGCATGACCCTGCGCTGTGAAAAACTTCTGGCTCAGGTCAGCCTGCATATCTCACCAGACACCCGCGTCGGCGACCTGGGGCTGGGGCAGCAGCAGCTGGTTGAAATCGCCAAAGCGCTGAACAAACAGGTGCGCTTGCTGATCCTCGACGAACCGACCGCCTCCCTGACGGAGCAAGAAACCGCGGTGCTGCTGGATATCATCCGCGACCTGCAGCACCACGGCATCGCCTGTATTTATATCTCTCACAAACTCAACGAGGTGAAAGCCATTTCGGACACCATCTGCGTCATCCGCGACGGGCAACACATCGGCACGCGGGAAGCCGACGGGATGAGCGAAGACGACATCATCACCATGATGGTGGGCCGCGAACTCACAGCGCTCTACCCCAACGAACCGCACACCACCGGGGATGAAATCTTAAGAGTCGAGAATCTGACTGCGTGGCATCCGGTTAACCGCCATATCAAACGCGTCAACAATGTCTCCTTCTCCCTGCGGCGCGGGGAGATCCTCGGTATTGCAGGTTTAGTCGGTGCCGGACGAACCGAAGCCGTCCAGTGCCTGTTTGGCGTCTGGCCGGGCCGCTGGGAGGGCAAGATTTACCTCGACGGTCAGCCCGTGCAGATCAACAGCTGCCAGCAGGCGATCGCTCAGGGTATCGCGATGGTCCCGGAAGACCGTAAAAGAGACGGCATTGTGCCGGTCATGGCGGTGGGGAAAAACATTACCCTGGCGGCACTCAACCAGTTTTCGGGTGCGCTGAGCAGCCTGGACGATGCCGCTGAACAGCAGTGCATTCTCCAGTCTTTAGCGCGCCTGAAAGTCAAAACCTCGTCGCCCGAGTTAGCCATCGGGCGGCTGAGCGGCGGTAATCAGCAGAAAGCGATTCTGGCCCGCTGTCTGCTGCTTAATCCGCGCATCCTGATTCTGGATGAACCGACGCGCGGGATCGACATCGGCGCAAAATATGAAATCTACAAACTCATTAACCAGCTTGTGCAGCAGGGCATCGCGATGATTGTGATCTCGTCCGAACTCCCCGAAGTGCTCGGCCTGAGCGATCGCGTCCTGGTGATGCACGAAGGCAAACTGAAAGCCAATCTGAAAAACCAAAACCTGACCCAGGAACAGGTGATGGAAGCCGCCCTGAGGAGCGAACGTCATGTCGAAAAGCAACCCGTCTGAAATCAAAGCCCCTGCGTCTGCGCCAGGTCTGTTCCCGGGATTTAAAGCGCTAAACCTGCAGGTTTTCGTCATGATCGCGGCCATTATCGTCATCATGCTGTTTTTCACCTGGATGACCGACGGCTCCTATTTAAGCGCACGAAACATCTCCAACCTGCTGCGCCAGACCGCCATTACCGGCATTCTGGCGGTCGGGATGGTGTTCGTGATTATCTCGGCAGAAATCGATCTGTCGGTCGGCTCGATGATGGGGCTACTGGGTGGCGTCGCGGCGATTTTTGACGTCTGGCTCGGCTGGCCATTGCCCCTCACCGTAGCGGTCACGCTGGCGCTCGGCCTGCTGCTCGGGACCTGGAACGGCTGGTGGGTCGCCTATCGCAAAGTCCCTTCGTTCATCGTCACCCTCGCGGGGATGCTCGCCTTTCGCGGCATCCTGATTGGCATTACCAACGGCACCACCGTGTCGCCGACCAGCGCGTCGATGTCGCAAATTGGTCAGAGTTATCTCTCCGACGGCGTGGGCTTCACGTTTGGTGCTATCGGTCTGATGGCCTTTATCGCCTGGCAGTGGCGCGCCAGAATGCGCCGTCAGGCGCTGGGGCTCACCGCTACGGCTTCAACCTCGGCCGTCGGGCGTCAGGCCCTGACTGCCGTTATCGTGCTGGGGGCCATCTGGCTGCTGAATGATTATCGCGGCGTACCCACGCCGGTGCTCATCCTGACGCTGCTGTTGCTGGCGGGGATGTTTATGGCGACCCGCACCGCCTTTGGTCGGCGTATCTACGCCATCGGCGGCAATATCGAGGCCGCGCGTCTGTCGGGTATCAATGTGGAGCGCACCAAGCTTGCGGTTTTCGCCATTAATGGTCTGATGGTGGCCATCGCCGGGCTGATTTTAAGCTCGCGCCTCGGTGCAGGTTCGCCCTCCGCCGGGAACATCGCCGAGCTGGATGCTATCGCCGCCTGTGTCATTGGTGGAACCAGCCTCGCAGGCGGCATCGGGAGTGTTGCGGGCGCGGTGATGGGTGCGTTTATTATGGCGTCGCTGGATAACGGAATGAGTATGATGGACGTTCCGACCTTCTGGCAGTATATCGTTAAAGGCGCCATTTTGTTGCTGGCAGTCTGGATGGACTCTGCGACCAAACGACGGGCATAACGCCGCGTTGTCACTGATTTGGGAAAGATAAGCCATGTTTGAGAAGCGTCACCGCATTACGTTGTTATTCAACGCCAACAAAGCCTATGACCGTCAGGTCGTCGAGGGCGTGGGTGAATATTTGCAGGCGTCGCAATCGGAGTGGGATATTTTCATCGAAGAAGACTTCCGTACCCGCATTGAAAACATCAAAGACTGGCTGGGCGATGGCGTGATCGCCGATTACGACGATCCCGTGATTGAGCAGTTGCTGACCGACGTCGACGTCCCGATTGTGGGCGTCGGCGGCTCGTATCACTCACCCGAGAAGTATCCACCGGTCCATTACATCGCAACCGACAACCACGCGCTGGTCGAGAGCGCCTTTCTGCATTTAAAAGAGAAAGGCGTACACCGCTTCGCCTTTTACGGCCTGCCCTCTTCCAGCGGCAAAGGCTGGGCGATGGAGCGCGAGTATGCGTTTTGCCAGATTGTGGCGCAGGAAAAGTATCGCGGCGTGGTGTATCAGGGGCTGGAGACTGCGCCTGAGAACTGGCAGCACGCGCAAAATCGGCTCGCCGACTGGCTGCAAACCCTGCCGCCGCAGACGGGCATTATCGCCGTCACGGATGCGCGCGCGCGTCACGTTCTCCAGGTCTGCGACCATTTGCACATTCCGGTTCCCGAAAAGCTGTGTGTGATTGGTATCGATAACGAAGAGCTCACGCGCTATCTGTCGCGCGTGGCCCTGTCGTCGGTGGCACAGGGGACGCGTCAGATGGGCTATCAGGCGGCGAAGTTACTTCATCGCCTGCTGGATAACGAAACCCTGCCTCTTCAGCGCCTGCTGGTTCCGCCCGTTCGCGTGGTGGAACGCCGCTCAACAGACTATCGCTCCCTGAACGATCCGGCGGTGATTCAGGCGATGCACTACATCCGCAATCACGCCTGCAAAGGCATCAAGGTGGATCAGGTGCTGGATGCCGTCGGTATTTCTCGCTCGAATCTGGAGAAGCGCTTTAAAGAAGAGGTTGGGGAGACAATCCACGCGGTGATTCACGCCGAGAAGCTGGAGAAAGCCCGCAGCCTGCTGATCTCAACGTCGCTGTCGATCAATGAAATCTCGCAGATGTGCGGCTACCCGTCTCTGCAATATTTCTATTCGGTGTTTAAGAAGGAGTATGACACCACGCCGAAGGAGTACCGCGAGCGGTACAGCGAAGTGCTGGTATAGTGCTGGTATGAGACAAAGAAAAACGCCTTCCGATGGAAGGCGTTTTTTTGGATGACTTACATATGAGCGGCGATTAAGCGCTGGTTGTCCTGGTACATCGCAAACAGGTAGTTGTTGTAGCTCTGACCCTGCGTTGAATAACCTTTCAGCTTGTGAATCATGGTGCTCGCGGTCACTTCCTGGTCCGCTTTACGCAACTGAGCGCGTGACTTACGGAACGAAGAGTAGGCCGGGTGCGTGTTCAGGTTCACCACGTAGGCATTCACGGAATCTTTCACTGATTCGAACTGCGAATAGCCTTTCACTTTGCCAGGCACGTTGTTACAGCGGCCTTTGGCGCACTTCATGCCGAAGAGATTATTGTTGTTACGCGCCAGTTTTGACGTGCCCCAACCACTCTCGGCTGCTGCCATGGTTGCCACCATGCTGCCTGGAATAATATCCACACGCTCAAGCAGTGAGTTCCACGGCACGCGGCGGGTATTACCGTTCCAGCTCACCTTGTAGCGTGTCGCGATGTCTTTCAGACGTGCGCGTTCGCTTGGTGACCAGCGGCTTTCGTACTGTTTCGAAACCAGCCAGTTACGGTCTGCAGTAATCGCAGAATTTTGGCTTGTAATATAAGGCATTACCGTCCGGAGAAACGCTTTTTTCCTTGGTGTCCCGGAAGGGTATTTTCGCAAATCAGGAAGTGAACTGCTCTTTACACTATTGCGAGAATACTCTTGTTTACTGCTAACCTTACTCTTACTGCTGGTCGTCGTCTTTATGACGTGGGCTTTTTTACTCGTTGTATCCGTGTGCGTCTTCGCAAGCACCTCACCTGAAAACATCACGGTGAGCAACATGAGTATCGTAGCCCCAAATCGTCGTATGGGAGTCGATATCATTAGGTCTCCTGGTCGGATATATACATTCCAACACCTTATTTTTTTCACAAAATTGAGAGCGGAATCTCAAATCATATCAAAAATAGTCTTCCAGAGCATCCAAAGAAATAGTCCAATTCCGAAACTATGTCACCTGAAACTTGCTCACTTAACCATCATTTCTACAAATTTGTGTGCGATATCGCAGATAACCGCCTAATTTTGCGCGAGATCACTCACCCTTTCGGCTCATCCTGCCAGAAAACGCAGGGGGAGGAGTCCTCGCCATAAACCTGATGGCACACTGGTTAAAATGGCCGCGACAGGAAAATGGAATGAAACGCTCAGCTTTAGTCCTTTTGCTTTTACCCGCGATGGCAAATGCAGACTGGTCATCTCCTGGATTCTCCACGTTCAATGCCGAAGCTGCTGGGGTGTTCACCAGCCACGCGAAGTTTGCGAAGGGTACTCGCCCGCTGACGTTGAGTTTTGACAACGCGTGCTGGCAGCCGACAAACCCGATTAAACTCAATGAGATGATGTCGCTAAAACCTTGCGAAGGAACGCCGCCCCAGTGGCGTTTGTTCCGCGAGGGCGATTATCAGATGCGCATTGATACGCGCTCAGGCACGCCGACGCTCATGCTGACGGTGCAAAGCGCTGCGGAAAAACCCGTCGCGGATGTCACTCGCCAGTGCCCGAAATGGGACGGCAAACCGCTCACCCTCGATGTTAAAAACACCTTCCCGGAAGGCTCCGTCGTCCGAGATTTCTACAGCCAGCAGACGGCCACGGTGCAGCAAGGAAAAATCACCCTGCAGCCCGCCGCGAACAGCAACGGTCTGCTCCTGCTTGAGCGGGCAGAAACCGACAAAGCCGCGCCATTCAGCTGGCAAAACGCCACCGTCTACTTTGTACTGACGGACCGCTTCGTCAATGGCGACCCTTCTAACGACAACAGCTATGGCCGCCACAAAGACGGCATGCAGGAGATTGGCACCTTCCACGGAGGCGATCTCAAAGGGCTCGCCAGCAAGCTCGATTATCTGCAGCAGCTTGGCGTCAACGCGCTGTGGATAAGCTCCCCGCTGGAGCAAATCCACGGCTGGGTCGGGGGCGGTACCAAAGGCGATTTCCCGCACTACGCCTATCACGGCTACTACACGCAGGACTGGACAAAACTCGACGCCAATATGGGCAGCGAAGACGATCTGCGCCATCTGGTCGACGAGGCGCACCAGCGCGGCATCCGCATTCTCTTTGACGTGGTGATGAACCACACCGGCTACGCTACGCTTGCTGATATGCAGGCGTTCCAGTTCGGCGCGCTGTACTTGCAGGGTGACGAACTGAAAAAGACGCTGGGCGAACGCTGGACCGACTGGAAACCCGCCGCCGGGCAGAGCTGGCACAGCTTTAACGACTACATCAATTTCAGCGATAAAGCCGGGTGGGAAAAGTGGTGGGGCAAAAACTGGATCCGCACCGATATCGGCGACTACGACAACCCCGGCTTCGACGATCTGACCATGTCGCTGGCCTTTTTACCGGATCTCAAAACCGAGTCCACCACCCCGTCCGGTTTGCCGAATTTCTACCGCCATAAGCCGGACACCCAAGCTAAAGAGATCGCCGGATACACACCGCGCGATTATCTCACCCACTGGCTCAGCCAATGGGTGCGCGATTACGGCATTGACGGTTTCCGCGTCGATACCGCCAAACATGTTGAACTCCCCGCCTGGCAGGCGCTGAAGGAACAATCCACCCAGGCGCTGAAAACGTGGAAAGAGGCCAACCCGGATAAAAAACTCGATGACACTCCGTTCTGGATGACGGGTGAATCCTGGGGGCACGGCGTGATGCAAAGCGAGTATTACCGCCATGGTTTCGACGCGATGATCAACTTTGACTATCAGGAGCAGGCCGCCAAAGCCGCCGATTGCCTGGCCGAAATGGACATGACCTGGCAGCAGATGGCGGAAAAACTGCAGGGATTCAACGTCCTGAGCTATCTCTCCTCCCACGACACGCGCCTGTTCCGCGAGGGCGGCCAGCGCGCGGCAGAACTGCTGTTGCTCTCACCTGGCTCAGTGCAGATTTACTATGGTGACGAGTCCGAACGTCCATTCGGCCCGACCGGCTCCGATCCGCTGCAGGGAACGCGCTCGGACATGAACTGGCAGGATGTCGCGGGCAATCAGTCGGCGACCGTTAAGCACTGGCAAATTCTCGGGCAGTTCCGGGCGCGCCATCCGGCCATCGGCGAAGGCACGCAAACCACGCTCTCCCTCAAGCAGGGCTACGGTTTCGTGCGCCAGCACCAGGACGATAGCGTGATGGTGATCTGGGCCGGGAATCAGTAGCGCCATCGCCGTCCCCTTCCAACGGAGGGGGACGTTTTTTATCAGAACAATTCACCACGCAAACACAAATCAGCGAAACAAAACCACGATCCCGACCTCTTCCCTCGATTTGCACCCGCACGATGCTAGCGTTATGGTTACCCACTTTCATTATAAGAATGCCAGAACACCTGCTATGACGTTTTCACTTTTCGGCGACAAATTCACCCGCCATTCAGGCATTACCCGCCTGATGGAGGATCTCAACGACGGGCTGCGCACACCGGGCGCTATCATGCTCGGCGGCGGGAATCCGGCGCAAATCCCGGCCATGAACGACTACTTCCACAACCTGCTGGCAGAGATGCTGCAAAACGGCAAAGCCACTGATGCGCTGTGCAATTACGACGGTCCGCAGGGCAAAACCGAACTGCTGACCTTGCTGGCTGATATGCTGCGCGACGAGCTGGGTTGGGATATCGAACCACAGAATATTGCACTGACAAACGGCAGCCAGAGCGCATTTTTCTACTTGTTTAATCTCTTTGCAGGACGTCGCGCCGACGGCACCACCAAAAAAGTGCTGTTCCCGCTGACGCCGGAATACATCGGTTACGCCGACTCCGGGCTGGAAGAGGATCTGTTTGTCTCGGCGCGGCCGAACATCGAGCTGCTGCCAGAGGGCCAGTTCAAGTATCACGTCGATTTTGAGCACCTGCATATCGGCGAAGAGACGGGCATGATTTGCGTGTCGCGCCCGACCAACCCGACGGGCAACGTCATCACCGACGAAGAGCTGATGAAGTTAGACGTGCTCGCCAACCAGCACGGCATACCGCTGGTGATCGATAACGCCTACGGCGTGCCGTTCCCAGGCATTATCTTTAGCGAAGCCCGCCCGCTGTGGAACCCCAATATCGTCCTGTGCATGAGCCTCTCGAAGCTCGGCCTGCCGGGCAGCCGCTGCGGCATCATCATTGCCAATGAAAAAATCATCAGCGCTATCACCAACATGAACGGCATTATCAGCCTGGCGCCAGGTGGAATGGGCCCGGCGATGATGTGCGAAATGATTAAACGCAACGATCTGCTGCGCCTGTCTAATGACGTGATTAAGCCGTTTTACTATCAGCGCGTCCAGGAGACGATCGCGACCATTCGCCGCTACTTGCCCGAAGATCGCTGTCTGATTCATAAACCGGAAGGGGCGATTTTCCTGTGGCTATGGTTTAAAGACCTGCCGATCACTACCGAGCTGCTCTATCAGCGCCTGAAAAAACGCGGTGTGTTGATGGTGCCAGGGGATTACTTCTTCCCGGGCCTCGACAAGCCGTGGCCGCATACGCATCAGTGCATGCGCATGAACTACGTGCCGGACCCAGAGAAAATCGAAGCCGGGGTGAAAATCCTGGCCGAAGAGATTGAGCTGGCGTGGAGCGAAGGCAGCCGCTAACGGCTCACACGCAGGACAACAAAAAAGGCCAGATGTCGACATCTGGCCTTTTTTTCACAACTTAGCCGCGAACGGTAAAACCAAGTTCTTGTGAGATCGCTTCCGCCGTTTCACGCAGCGGTTTGAGCAGATTCTTCTCCCCCACCTGCTTCATGCGCGAGGTCGACAGGGAAATGGAGATGGCATAAGGCACGCGCCCGTGAATATCAAACACCGGCACCGCGATGCAAGACACGCCCAGCTCGTTCTCTTCTCTGTCCATCGCCATGCTGTGGGTGCGAATCTCCGCCAGTTCATCGTACATGGCGCTCAGTTCAGTGATGGTATTGCGGGTCAGGGGCTGAATCTGCTCCTGATGACTCTGCCAGTAGCTCGCCACGTAATCCTGATGGCCAAACGCCATGTAAATCTTACCCATCGCAGAACAGAAGAGCGGCATGTGCTGGCCGATATAGGCGCGCGTGCGCAGCATTCCCGTCGTCGGCTCCAGCTTGTAAATCAGAATCGCATGGTCATCTTCCCGGCTGGAGAAGTTCACCGTTTCGCCGGTCACGATATTCAGATTTTCGAGATGCGGAGCCGCCACGTGGATGATGTTGAGCGACGACAGCGCTTTTTGCCCAACGGCGATAAATTTGGTGGTCAGGCGATAGCTGCCCGCCGCTGGCGCAGGGGTGACGTACCCGCACGACTGCAAACCCTGCAACAACCGATGCACGGTGCTTTTGTTTAGCCCGGCAAGTTCCGATAAATGCGCCAGCGGACACCCGTTCGGGTAGTTACTGAGGATCTCAATCAGCATCAGGCCGCGAAACAAGCTCTGGCTACCTGCTGGCCTCTCTTTTTCTGGCGTCATTTCGCTCTCTTTCATGCTCATCAAATAGCTCTCCGTTAATCGCGTCCTGATGGTAGCGCAAAGTGTGGTTCAGTTCACGATCTCAGCACAAAAAACACAATGCATTGATTTTACTAGTTTTTGAAAAGCATGAATGTCGTTGATCTAACAAAATTTGATCGCTATATTTGAAATCAGATTTCGCATTGTGGAATTTAGAGATAAAAAAGCACTCACATGCGCCCCTCATACGAACAGGAGAACAGGGATGAAAGTGACCTTTGACGAGTTGAAAGCCGCCTTCAATCGGGTACTGCTTAACCGCGGCGTTCAGGCCGATACCGCCGACGCCTGCGCAGAGATGTTTGCGCGCACCACCGAATCCGGCGTCTATTCGCACGGCGTGAACCGCTTCCCACGTTTCATTCAGCAACTGGATAACGGGGACATCATTCCTGACGCCCAGCCGAAGCGCGTCACCACCCTGGGTGCCATCGAGCAGTGGGACGCCCAGCGCTCCATCGGCAACCTGACCGCTAAAAAGATGATGGATCGCGCCACCGAGCTGGCCTCGGATCACGGGATTGGGTTAGTGGCGCTGCGCAACGCCAACCACTGGATGCGCGGCGGGAGCTACGGCTGGCAGGCCGCCGAGAAAGGCTATATCGGAATTTGCTGGACCAACTCCATCGCCGTAATGCCACCGTGGGGCGCAAAAGAGTGCCGCATCGGCACCAACCCGCTGATCGTCGCCATTCCTTCCACGCCGATCACCATGGTCGATATGTCGATGTCGATGTTCTCCTACGGCATGCTCGAAGTGAACCGCCTTGCCGGGCGCGAACTGCCGGTGGATGGCGGCTTTGACGACGAAGGCAATCTGACCAAAGAGCCAGGTGTTATCGAGAAAAACCGCCGTATTTTGCCGATGGGTTACTGGAAAGGTTCCGGCCTCTCTATCGTGCTCGACATGATCGC
Organism: Lelliottia sp. EB106-05-01-XG201; assembly: GCF_058791735.1. NCBI lineage: Bacteria > Pseudomonadati > Pseudomonadota > Gammaproteobacteria > Enterobacterales > Enterobacteriaceae > Lelliottia > Lelliottia sp. EB106-05-01-XG201. Next base: position 190,198 of record NZ_JBYTDV010000001.1, on the reverse strand, counting down.
CACCCTGCTCTCCAACGGATCGTCCGTGGCGGAAGTGACGCAGGACAACAGCGATGAATACGGCGTGTCGCAGATCTTCATCGCCATCGAAGTGGACAAGCTGATCGACGGCCCCACCCGCGATGCCAAACTGCAGCGCATCATGGATTTCATCACTACCGCCGAACGTTCAGACGACGACGTCGCCGTGCGCCTGCCGGGGCATGAATTCACCCGTCTGCTGGAAGAGAACCGTCGCAATGGCATCACCATTGATGACAGCGTGTGGGCGAAGATCCAGTCGCTGTAAGGAGTGACGCATGATATTCGGACATATTTCACAGCCCAACCCCTGCCGACTTCCGCAGGCGATTGAACGGGCGCTCGAATTTTTACGCACCACCGATTTCACGACGCTGGAACCGGGTGTCGTGGAAATAGACGGACGCAATATCTACGCGCAGATCCTCGATCTCACCACCCGGGAGCATCACCAAAACCGCCCGGAAGTACATCGCCGCTATCTGGATATTCAATTTCTGGCGTGGGGCGAAGAGAAAATAGGTTTTGCGATTGACACCGGAAATAACGAAATAAGCGAATCATTGCTGGAACAGCGCGACATTATTTTTTATCACCAGATGGAAAACGAATCGCTGATTGAAATGGTCCCAGGTAATTACGCCATATTTTTCCCGCAGGATGTTCATCGACCGCAATGCCATAAACACAAGGAGTCGGCCATTCGTAAAATTGTCGTCAAAGTGGCTGTCAGCGAATTGATTTAATTTTTTAAAATTAAACAGGAAAGCGAAATGACTCACACCGGTTTTATTATTGGTGCGTATCCCTGCGCACCTTCGTTTCATCAGCAAGGGGAACAGGACGAGCGTGAATTCTGGCGTCAATTAGCCGATACGCCCGACGTTCGCGGCATTGAACAACCCTGTCTGGAAAATCTGCATCCGCTCGGGGATGAGTGGCTGTTCCGCCACACGCCGGACGACTGGCAAATTGTGGTCACGGCGGTGATGGAAACCATGCGTCGGCGTGGCACCCACGGCGGGTTTGGCCTGGCGTCTGCTGACGAAGATCAGCGCCGCGAGAGCGTGGCGTTTTATCGCCATCTGTTAGCGAAAATCGTCGCGGTCAACACGCGCTTCCCAGGCAAAGTCACCGCCCTGGAAATGCAGGCCGCACCGCAGGCGGGCAACGCTTGCGTCGCGCAAGCCACCGACGCTTTTTCACGCTCAATCTGCGAAATTGCCGCCTGGGACTGGCCGTGCGATCTGGTGCTCGAACACTGTGACGCCATGACCGGCAGCCAGCCGCGCAAAGGCTTTTTGCCGCTGGAAAACGTTCTGGACGTGCTGCAGGGCACCGATATCAGCGTGTGCATTAACTGGGCCCGCTCGGCCATTGAAGGGCGCGATACGACGCTTCCGGTGAAACATGTTCAGGCGGCACTGCAGGCGGGTAATCTCGGTGCGCTGATGTTCTCCGGCACCACGGCGACCGGCGAATACGGTGAATGGCAGGATCTTCACGCACCGTTTTCACCGTTCTGCCCTGAAAGCTTAATGACACCTGAAAGCGTAAATGAATTATTTACTGCGCCGAGCGCCGCAACATTGAAATTCTCCGGTATCAAACTACTGGAAATAAATGCTAATGCTGACGTCAGCCATCGCATCGCCATTTTGCGCGACGGTATTAGCGTTATGAAAAAAGCAGCACAATAAAAATAATAATCTTATTCCCGAGCCGATTACCTTAATGAGACATTAATTATGACTAATTCTTCTCATGCTCTACAGGCGGATATTCCGCGCCAACGCTGGTTGAGAATAATTCCCCCTATTCTTATCGCCTGCATTATCTCTTATATGGACCGCGTCAATATCGCCTTCGCGATGCCGGGCGGTATGGATGAGGAACTGGGGATCACCGCCACCATGGCGGGTTTAGCAGGTGGGATATTCTTTATTGGTTATCTGTTCCTGCAAGTTCCCGGCGGCAAAATCGCCGTGCACGGCAGCGGTAAAAAATTCATTGGCTGGTCGCTGGTCGCCTGGGCGGTGATTTCCGTTCTGACGGGCATTGTCACTAATCAGTATCAACTGCTGGTCCTGCGCTTTTTACTCGGCGTGGCGGAAGGCGGGATGCTGCCGGTGGTGCTAACCATGATCAGCAACTGGTTCCCGGACGCCGAGCGCGGTCGCGCCAACGCGATTGTGATCATGTTCGTGCCGATTGCCGGGATTATCACCGCGCCCCTTTCCGGCTGGATCATCACCGCCCTCGACTGGCGCTGGCTGTTCATCATTGAAGGGCTTCTCTCCCTGGTGGTGCTGGTGCTCTGGATGCAGACCATCTATGACCGACCGCAGGAGGCGAAGTGGATTTCCGAGGCCGAGAAAAACTATCTGGTCGAGACGCTGGCCGCCGAGCAGCGCGCCATTGCGGGCAAAGAGGTGAAAAATGCGTCCCTGGGCGCGGTGCTGTCGGACAAAACCATGTGGCAGCTGATCGCCCTGAACTTCTTCTACCAGACCGGCATTTACGGCTACACCTTGTGGCTGCCGACCATTCTGAAGGAGCTGACCCATTCAACGATGGGCCAGGTCGGGATGCTCGCCATTCTGCCGTACGTCGGCGCGATTGCCGGGATGTTCCTGTTCTCGGCCCTCTCTGACCGCACCGGCAAGCGCAAGCTGTTCGTCTCCCTGCCGCTAATCGGTTTTGCCCTGTGCATGTTCCTCTCCGTGGCGCTGAAAGAAAACATCTGGCTGGCGTACACCGCGCTGGTCGGCTGCGGCTTCTTCCTGCAGTCGGCAGCGGGTGTGTTCTGGACCATCCCTGCGCGTCTGTTCAGCGCAGAGATGGCAGGCGGCGCGCGCGGTGTGATTAACGCGCTCGGTAATCTCGGCGGGTTCTGTGGTCCTTACGCGGTGGGCGTGTTGATCACCTTGTACAGCAAAGATGCGGGCGTGTATTGCCTGGCGATCTCTCTGGCCCTGGCCTCGCTGCTGGCGCTGCTGCTGCCTGCGAAATGTGACGCCGGAGCACAGCCCAATCCGACGGTGAATCCGCACAAGCGTGCGGCCTGATGCCCTCACCCCGGCCCTCTCCCACAGGGAGAGGGTGAAAAAACGTAGGCCGGGTAAGCGCAGCGCCACCCGGCAACAGCAACCAAGAACGTAGGCCGGGTAAGCGAAGCGCCACCCGGCAACAGCAACCACCGAACCGAGAATCGCAAAGATGAGTGAAAAAGAGCCCTTCTGGCTGGGTATCGATTGTGGCGGTACTTATCTGAAAGCCGGTCTGTACAACAGCCAGGGAAAAGAACACAGCATCGAACGTTGCCCGGTCGCGACGCTCAGCCCGCGTCCGGGCTATGCCGAGCGCGACATGCACCTGCTCTGGCAGCGCTGCCACGAAACGGTTGCGGCCCTGCTCAATCGCACGGGCATTAGTGGCTCCCAAATCAAAGGCATCGGCATTTCCGCCCAGGGCAAAGGCCTGTTCCTGCTCGATAAACAGGATCGCCCCCTGGGCAACGCCATCCTCTCTTCCGACCGCCGCGCTTTAGAGATCGTCCAGCGCTGGCAGCAGGACGCGATCCCCGAGAAACTCTACCCGCACACCCGGCAAACCCTGTGGACCGGGCATCCCGCTTCGCTGCTGCGCTGGGTCAAAGAGCATGACCACCAGCGCTACCAGCAGATCGGCTGCGTGATGATGGCCCATGACTATCTGCGCTGGTGCCTGACGGGCAATAAGGGCTGCGAAGAGAGCAACATTTCCGAGTCCAATCTCTACAACATGAACACGGGCGACTATGACCCGCAGCTGACGCGCTGGCTGGGCATCAGCGAAATCGACAGCGCCTTGCCGCCCATCGTCGGCTCAGCAGAAATTTGCGGGGAAATCACCGCTCAGGCAGCCACCCTGACCGGTCTTGCGGCGGGTACGCCCGTCGTGGGTGGTCTGTTTGATGTGGTTTCCACCGCGATCTGCGCCGGACTGCACGACGAGCACACGCTCAACGCCGTGATGGGCACCTGGGCCGTCACCAGCGGGATTGCGCACGGCATCCGCGATAACGAATCTTTCCCGTACGTCTATGGCCGATACGTTCACCCGCAGCAGTACATCGTTCACGAAGCCAGCCCGACCTCATCCGGCAACCTCGAGTGGCTCACGGCGCAGTGGGGCGAGATCTCTTTTGACGAGATCAATCAGGCGGTTTCCAGCCTGCCGAAAGCGGCCAGCGATGTCTTCTTCCTGCCGTTTCTCTACGGCAGCAACGCCGGGCTGGAGATGACCAGCGGTTTCTACGGCATGCAGGCGCTACACACCCGCGCCCACCTGCTGCAGGCGGTTTATGAAGGGGTGGTGTTCTGTCATATGACCCATCTTAACCGCATGCTCGAGCGCTTTACCGATGTTCAGGCCCTGCGCGTCACCGGCGGCCCGACCCATTCCGAGGTGTGGATGCAGATGCTGGCGGACGTCAGCGGTCTGGCAATCGAACTGCCTCAAGTCGAGGAAACCGGCTGCTCCGGCGCGGCGCTCGCCGCCCTCGTCGGCACCGGGGTCTATCCCGATTTCTACGCCGCGCAGCAAAGCCTCAAGCACGACATCCGCGTCATCGAGCCGGACATGCAGGCCCACGCCGCCTACCAGCACAAATATCACCACTACCAGCTACTGATTTCAGCATTGCAGGGCTTTCACGCCCGAATTAAGGAGTACGACCTATGAGCCGACCATTACTACAGCTGGCGCTCGACCACACCAGCCTTCAGGCCGCCCAGCGCGATGTCGCGCTGCTGCACGATCATGTCGATATCGTCGAAGCGGGCACCATTCTGTGCCTCACCGAGGGTCTTTCGGCGGTCCGCGCGTTGCGCCAGCAGTGCCCGGACAAAATCATCGTCGCCGACTGGAAAGTGGCCGACGCAGGCGAAACGCTGGCGCAACAGGCCTTTGACGCGGGCGCGAACTGGATGACGATAATCTGCGCCGCACCATTGGCGACGGTAGAAAAAGGCCACGCGGTGGCTGCCGCGCGCGGGTGCGAAATCCAGATGGAGCTATTCGGTAACTGGACCCTGGACGACGCGCGCGCGTGGCATCGCGTCGGGGTGAAACAGGCGATTTACCATCGCGGGCGTGACGCCCAGGCCAGCGGCCAACAGTGGGGCGAAGACGATCTCGCCAGGATGAAAGCTCTGTCAGATATCGGTCTGCAACTCTCCATCACCGGCGGCATCACCCCGGCGGATTTACCGCTGTTCCGCGAGATTAACGTTAAAGCCTTCATCGCCGGACGGGCGCTGGCTGGGGCCGCCAACCCATCGCAGGTGGCAAATGAGTTCCACACGCAAATCCGCGACATCTGGGGAGAATAACCATGCGTCAGCATCCGTTAGGGATTTATGAAAAAGCGCTGGCAAAAGATCTCTCCTGGCCGGAGCGCCTGGTGCTAGCCAAAAGCTGCGGCTTTGATTTCGTCGAAATGTCGGTGGATGAAACCGACGAGCGCTTATCCAGGCTGGAGTGGAGCACCACCCAGCGCGCCTCGCTGGTCGAAGCGATGCTGGAAACCGGCGTCGCGATTCCGTCCATGTGCCTGTCGGCGCACCGTCGTTTCCCGTTCGGCAGCCGCGACGAGTCCGTGCGTGAACGCGCCCGCGAGATCATGACCAGGGCTATCAAACTGGCGCGCGATCTGGGGATTCGCACCATCCAGCTGGCGGGTTACGACGTCTATTACGAGGAGCACGATGCAGGCACCCAACAGCGCTTCGCGGAAGGGCTGGCGTGGGCGGTAGAACAAGCCGCTGCCGCGCAGGTGATGCTGGCCGTGGAGATCATGGATACCGCGTTCATGAACTCCATCAGCAAATGGAAAAAGTGGGATGACATGCTCAAGTCGCCGTGGTTTAGCGTCTATCCCGACGTCGGCAACCTCAGCGCGTGGGGCAACGATGTCACCGCCGAACTGACGCTCGGTATCGACCGGATCGCCGCCATCCACCTGAAAGACACGCAGCCCGTTACCGAGCAAAGCCCAGGACAGTTTCGCGATGTGCCGTTCGGCGAAGGCTGTGTCGATTTCGTCGGCGTGTTTAACACCCTGAATCAGCTCAACTATCGTGGCGCATTTCTCATTGAAATGTGGACCGAAAAAGCCAAAGAGCCGGTACTGGAAATTATCGAAGCACGGCGCTGGATCGAAGCCCGTATGCAGGAAGGAGGCATGACATGCTAGAGCAACTGAAAGCGGAAGTCCTGGCGGCCAACCTGGCGCTGCCCGCCCACGGGCTGGTGACCTTTACCTGGGGCAACGTCAGCGCCGTGGATCGCGATAGTGGCCTGATGGTCATCAAACCCTCTGGCGTTGAGTATGAGGTGATGACCGCTGAGGACATGGTGGTCGTGGAGATCGCCACCGGTAAGGTGGTGGAAGGCAGCAAAAAACCCTCCTCAGATACGCCAACGCACCTGGCCCTGTATCGCCGCTATCCAGAGATGGGCGGCATCGTCCACACCCACTCACGCCACGCGACCATCTGGTCGCAGGCCGGGCTGGATCTCCCGGCTTGGGGCACCACCCATGCGGACTACTTCTATGGCGACATTCCCTGCACGCGGCTGATGACCCACGCCGAAATCGCCGGAGAGTATGAGTATCAAACCGGGGAGGTGATCATCAAAACCTTCGAGGAGCGCGACTTAAATCCGATGCAGATCCCCGCCGTGCTGGTCCATTCCCACGGTCCTTTTGCCTGGGGAAAAGATGCCGCCGACGCCGTCCACAACGCCGTGGTGTTGGAAGAGTGCGCCTATATGGGCCTGTTCTCCCACCAGCTTGCACCGCAATTGCCGACCATGCAGCAGGAGCTGCTGGACAAACATTATCTGCGCAAGCACGGGGCGAACGCCTATTACGGCCAGTGATCAGCCGGAATTAATATGTTCCTTACAGTACCGCCGTTTCCAGACGGCGGGGGTGAGCCCGGTATGCTTACGAAATATCTGACGGAAATAGCCGACATCGTTGAAGCCGCAGCGGGCGGCAACTTCCGTGAGAGAAGCCGAATCATCAAGCAACAGCTTCTCCGCAGATCGGACGCGCTGGCGATGGATCGCCTCGGTCAGGGTTAAATGAAAGGTGCGCCGAAAAACGCGCCCGAGATAATCCGCATTACAGTGCAGATCTTTTGCCAGCTGCGACGTCGAGAGGCTGAGGTGAAATTGCGTGCGAATAATTTGTTTCGCCTTCCACGCAATCGTCGTGCCCGACTCGTCCTTATTCTCCTCACTTCCAGGCGACAGGGAAATTTGCTGGAGTATCAGCAAGAGCAAGAATTCCAGTGCGGCGCTGCGCTGGAATTTCTCCTGCTCCGTCAGAAACTGGCGGAAAAGAGAGACCACACAGGATGCGTCATGGACGCGGCAATATTGCTCGATGGCGAGCCTGGTAAAACCCTCTAATTCCGACGGCTGGCCTTCGATATCAAAATGCAGCCAGTAAAACCGCAGATCGGCCGGGAAATCCTCCGTTCCCACGTGGCGACGATTCGGCCATAGCAACAAACTCTCTCCCGCGTTCACGGTAAAAACTCTGTTTTCCTCCTGGATCGTTAGTGTCCCTTTTTCAACAAAGATAATTTCCCATGAGGTCAGCTTGCGCGCAGGGTGACGCCCGACGCCGCGTGAAATGAACAGTCCGCCGTTTTGTACCTTAACCGGAAGCGCTATGGATAATTCGAGCATGAGTATTCATTTTCCCGCTTTAAAACGTCTGATTAAGCCTCTTTCATATTGATTATTAATGAATAATTTCTTATTCGCTCGATCGAAATCACATTTTCATCATCAGGTCGGAATCGTCACCTTTTTATACTTTTCCCTTCCCTTGTTGGCATCGACTTTCAGTGCAGAATTAATCGGGTACCTTGCAGAACATAATAAAATCCTATTCACGAGGAGTTATCGAATGACCTCCACTCCGATTACGCAAACCGATGTCGTACAACAGGCCGCCGACGATCGCCTGTCCGTGCGCGAGAAAATTGGCTACGGCCTGGGTGATGCTGGCGGGACGGTAATGACCTGCCTGATCATGAACTTTCTCACCTTTTTCTATACCGATGTCTTTGGTTTAACGCCCGCGCTGGTCGGCACGCTGTTTATTGCCTTGCGGGTATTTGATGCTATCTCCGACCCGATAATGGGGGTGATTGCCGACCGGACCCAGAGCCGCTGGGGGCGCTTTCGTCCCTGGCAGCTGTGGATCGCTTTCCCCATCGGGATTATCGGCGTCCTGACCTTCACTGTGCCGGAAGCGAGTATGGGGGTCAAAATCGCCTGGGCGTTCGGCACCTATCTGCTGTTGTCCGTCGGCTACACCGCGATCAACGTGCCCTACTGCGCGCTGATCAACACCATGACCACCCGCCACAGCGAGGTGATTTCCTGTCAGTCCTGGCGCTTTGTGCTGTGCGGCGTGGCGGGATTTCTGGTCTCCGTCGGCCTGCCGTGGCTGGTTGAGGCGCTGGGTCAGGGCAATGTGGCGCAGGGGTATCAGCTGGGTGTCGGCGTGCTGTGCGCTATCGCTGTGGTGATGTTCCTGTGCTGTTTCTTCTGGGTGCGCGAGCGCGTCCCGCTGGCACTGATGGGCCGCTTTACCCTGCGCGAGCATCTGGCTGGGCTGCGTAATAACGATCAGCTCTTATTGATGCTGGTGATGTCTTTCCTGCTGATTAACGTCTTTAACATCCGCGGCGGCGGGTACATGTATTTCATCACCTACGTACTGCAGGGCAGCACCGCCTACACTTCGCTGTTCTTCACCATGGTGACCTTTGCCGCCATTCTCGGTGCGGTGATTGTCAGCCCGCTCACCCGTCGTATTGATACGGTGAAACTGTACTCCACCACCAACCTGGTGCTTGCCGCACTGGCGTTAGGGATGTGGTTCCTGCCAACCGGCCCGGCGTACCAAACCCTGTGGCTGGCTGTAATTCTGGGCAACGGGGTGATCCTCGGTTTTACGCTTCCCCTGCACTTTTCTCTGATGGCTTTTGCCGACGACTACGGCGAGTGGAAAACCGGCGTGCGTTCATCAGGGATGAACTTCGCCTTTAACCTCTTTTTCATCAAGCTGGCATGGGCCTCCAGCGCGGGGATCATCAGCCTGGTGTTTATCTTCGTCGCCTATCAGCCCGGCGTGGGCAATCAGACCCCGGCGTCGCTCTCCGGTATTACCACCATGGAAACGCTGCTGCCAGCCCTTTTCCACCTGCTGCTGGCGATCTCGATTCGCTGGTGCAGACTCAATAACCCGATGATGTCGCGCATTTCCACCGACCTGCGCCAGCGTCACGTTCAGTCCTGAGGAGAACAACATGTCCATCATGGAACCCGACCTGCATAAGCTCAAAATCAACGATCCCTTCCTCGGCCAGTATCAACAGCTGGTACGTGATGTGGTCATTCCCTATCAATGGGATGCGCTAAACGACCGCATCCCGGAAGCAGAGCCGAGCCACGCTATAACCAATTTCCGTATTGCTGCCGGGCTGGAGCAAGGGGAGTTTTACGGCATGGTTTTCCAGGACAGCGATGTCGCCAAGTGGCTTGAGGCCGTGGCATGGTCCCTGTGCCAGAAACCCGATCCGGCGCTTGAGAAAACCGCAGACGAGGTGATTGACCTGGTGGCCGCAGCCCAATGCGACGATGGCTATCTCAACACCTATTTCACCGTGAAGGCAACGGGCGAACGCTGGACCAACCTCGCGGAGTGCCACGAACTCTACTGCGCCGGGCATATGATTGAAGCGGGCGTGGCGTACTTCCAGGGCACCGGCAAACGCACGCTGTTAGAGGTGGTGTGCAAACTGGCGGACCACATCGACAGCGTGTTTGGTCCCGGTGAAAACCAGCTGCACGGCTACCCTGGTCATCCCGAAATCGAGCTGGCGTTAATGCGCCTGTACGACGTCACCCAGGAGCCACGCTATCTGGCCCTGGTGAAATATTTCGTTGAGGAGCGCGGCGCGCAGCCGCACTTTTACGATATCGAATATGAAAAACGCGGCAGAACGTCGCACTGGAATACGTACGGCCCGGCGTGGATGGTCAAAGACAAAGCCTACAGCCAGGCGCATCAGCCTCTCGCCGAGCAGCAAACGGCTATCGGGCACGCCGTGCGCTTCGTCTATTTGATGACCGGCGTGGCGCACTTCGCGCGACTGAGCGGGGATGAAAGCAAACGTCAGGACTGCCTGCGCCTGTGGAATAACATGGTGCAGCGTCAGCTCTATATTACGGGCGGGATCGGCTCCCAGAGCAGCGGTGAAGCTTTCAGCAGCGACTACGATCTGCCGAACGATACGGTCTATGCCGAAAGCTGCGCGTCGATTGGTCTGATGATGTTCGCCCGCCGGATGCTGGAGATGGAGGCGGATAGCCAGTACGCCGACGTCATGGAGCGGGCGTTATACAACACCGTGCTGGGCGGGATGGCGCTGGACGGCAAACACTTTTTCTACGTGAATCCGCTGGAGGTGCATCCCAAAACGCTGGCCTTCAATCATATCTACGATCACGTGAAACCCATTCGGCAGCGCTGGTTCGGCTGCGCCTGCTGCCCGCCGAATATCGCCCGCGTGCTGACCTCGCTGGGTCACTACATCTACACCGCGCGCCCGGATGCGCTCTTTATCAACCTCTACGTCGGCAACAGCGCGGTGATTCCGGTGGGCGATAACGAGCTGCAGCTGCGTATTAGCGGTCACTATCCGTGGCAGGATCAGGTGAACATCGACATCACCTCGCCGGTTCCGGTCGAGCACACTCTCGCGCTGCGACTGCCGGACTGGTGCGACACGCCACGGGTGGCACTGAATGGTGAAATCGTGACCGGCGATGTGCGTCAGGGATACTGTTACCTCACCCGCCGCTGGCAGGAGGGAGATTCCATCACCCTGACGCTCCCGATGCCGGTCCGCCGTCTGTACGGCAACCCTCAGGTGCGCCAGCAGGCGGGCAAAGTGGCGGTGCAGCGCGGCCCGCTGGTCTATTGCCTGGAAGAAGCGGATAACGGTACGGGATTACACAATCTGTCGCTGCCCGCCGATAGCGCCTTCCGTGTTTTCGAAGGGAAAGGGTTATTCGCCCACAAGATGCTGATTCAGGCTGAAGGCATTGCACACCGCGCCACTGAGTCCGAATCGCAACCGCTCTGGCAATATGACCGCGCACCGACTGCATCACACAATCAGACGCTGACATTTATTCCGTGGTTTAGCTGGGCCAACCGTGGAGAAGGCGAAATGCGGATATGGGTGGATGAGGTGTAAAGCCCGCGGAGAATGTCGCAGGATAGGGCATGGAAGTGATCTCATTGGATTGTTGGCATAATCAGTAGATCGCTATATCCATGCCCGTTCTGTTTTCCCCGCTACATGATGCTGGGGATTCCTAAGGGCATAAAGCGGGCTAAATCTCAGTGTGGTGCTTTGCTTAATGTTAACTGTAGACCCGCTACGGCGGCGAGCTGTGCTAGTGTCGTGACCGTTGGGTTTCCGTTTTCTGATAACGCCCTATAGATACTTTGCCGAGCCAGCCCTGTCTCTTTAGCCGCTTTTGTAATTCCACCGCGAGCTTCTAATACACGTCGTAAAGCTATGAGGAAGCCACCTAATCCGCCTTCCTCGTTTATATCTTCGAGTGCGGTTTTTAGGTAGAGATCAGCGTAATCAGGATCGGCTCGTAATTCTTCAATCATGAGCTTGTCACGGTCTACAGCCGGTGCGATTGCGGCCGCCTCGCGGGCAGCCTCCTTTTTGTGAGCTACTGTCATTTTGTCGCCCTCGCTTTAAAATCTTTGAGGTATTCAACTGCTTTGTCTATATCGGCGTCCTGTGTTTTCTTCGTTCCGCCGATGTGTAAGAGAATGATTTCACCGTCTTCTAACGAGTAGTAAACACGGTAGCCTGGGCCGTAATTAATTCGTAACTCCCAAACTCCATCTCTTTCAAACTTGTGGTCCCCGAAGTTACCCGCTTCGGCCCGGTCTATCCTTGTATCAATCTTTGCTGCTGCTATCCGGTCTTTGTTTTTTAGCTTTGTCAGCCAATCATTGAAGGGCTTTTCGCCGTTTGCGTCCGTGTAGAACTGAGACTTGTACATCTCGTTTCCCTTACTCACCGCACATGTTTTTATTGTCACTTAAAAGAGACAAAAAGACAAAGGTGAATAGGTAAATTTAACTTAAAAGAGACAGCGAATCCGTATACCTGAGTAAGATCACCCAAGCAGCCTCTGAAAGGAAGGCGCTACGCAAAGAGAATGTGCAAGAGAGAGGGTTACATCTGAATTTGCAGGCAGGATCGTAAAGCCCGACGACGCTAGACCTACCCGGCCTGACAATCGCAGGTCGGGCAGGCACAGCACCACCGGGGAAGGGAGTGAAGCAGCCCTCATCCCTGAGGACCGCTTGTTGAGACTTAGAAGCGCCAGCTCACGCCGGTCATCAGCACGAAGCTGTCATCGCGATCAATCATCGGACTGTTTTTGACGTCATCCGGCAAGACGGTGTAAGCCGCGCTGGCGTTCAGGAACAGGTTCTGCGTCAGTTGATACTTTGCGGTCAGCGCAACGTACGGGTTCCAGCTGTCACCCGCGTTGTATTCGTTCAGGCCGCTGTGACGAGACTCTTTTCCGGAAACACCGTAGTAGTAGTCATTGAAGCTTTCATCGTAGTAGAACACGCCCACGGCTGGAATCAGCGTCAAACGCTCCATGCGGATCGGATGGAAGTAGGTAATTTCACCGACCACGCCGCCGCTTTCGTCCATCGCATCGCCCGCGACGCCGAACTTCAGGCTACCCCAGCTTTCGTGGCGATAGTACGCGCCGCCCACAAACACCGACGCTTTGCGCTCGTCGAGCTGCTTCATCGCGTGATCATCGTTGTCGTCGGGATCGAAGTGCAGCGGCATCCAGGACGCCGTCAGGCTCAGTTCATTCTTACTGTCTTTCCAGAAGGCCCAACCGGCCGTGGTCTGACGCACGTAGAAGTTATCGCCTTCGTAACTAATCAGCGGAACCGCCGTCGTATTTTCGTTATAGCCTTTGTAAGGCGATTCATTGAAAACAGCGCCCGCACCCAATGAAAATTCACCCGCCATAGCGGATGAGGCGAAAAATAACGTTGCGGTGATGAGCAAATTCTTTTTGATAATCATTCCCTGTATCCATTAAATGCCTAACAAACGAGGCGAATAATAATGGTTACAAATTTGCCGATGCAACGAAGTAGTTTATATAATATTATATATAAAATCATATAGATGGGCGTTCGTGATGAATAATTTACAGATTAAGCCGCGTGAGTTAAAAATTATCTCCGTCATTGCTGCAACGGGCAGCATTGGGGACGCCGCCGCTTTGTTAGGGATGGCACAGGCGAACGTCAGTAAATATCTTTCGGATTTCGAAACCCGCGTCGGATTGAAAGTCTTTGAACGCACGACGCGCCAGCTGGCGCTGACGCAGTTTGGTGAGGTATTGCTGCCTTATATAAATGCTTCACTGGATAAAAATATCCAACTCATTAATTTTATTGCCGACTACAAGCATGAAAAAAGTGGACGGGTGACGATTTACGCCCCCACCGGCATTATCACCTACCTCGCCCGCCATGTGATCCACCAGCTCGAAGAGATCGGCGATATCCGCATTTGCCTGAAAACCTATAATCCGAATCGCAACGAATTGTCTGAAGGGGTCTCTTTCCCCGACGACTGCGATATTTTAATTACCTATGCTCAGCCGAAAGATGAAAGCCTGGTGGCTTATCAGCTGACAAAATATTCCGTCACCGCCTTTGCCACCCCTGAATATATACAAAAACGTCCAATTAACAGCCCGGACGATTTAATTAAACACTCCTGTATTTTATTGGATTCCATTCTGGTTGACGATGCCAACATCTGGCGTTTTCGCGTTCACGGCAGCGAAGAAGTTCGGGATTATAAAGTCACCGGAAACTATATTTGTGATAATACGCAAACGGCGCTGGAGCTGGCGCGTAATCATCTTGGTATTGTTTTTGCGCCAAAAGAGAGCCTGAAAAGCGAGATTGAACAGGGGATTTTAATGCCCTGCTTCTCGCATCAGGAGGAGTGGTGGCTGGATCTGACGGCTATTTTCCGCAAGCGGGAATATCAGCCATGGCGCGTGCAATACATTCTGGACGGAGTGCTGAACAGTCTTCGCGAGCGTATTAAGCAGGCCGTCCCGGGGGCGACCTGCTCGGAATAATTAAAACAGTCCCAGCGGTTTATCTGAATAACTCACCAGCAGACATTTCGTCTGTTGATAGTGATCCAGCATCATCTTATGGGTTTCACGCCCGATGCCCGACTGTTTATATCCGCCGAACGCCGCGTGGGCCGGATAGGCGTGATAACAGTTGGTCCAGACGCGCCCGGCCTGAATGCCGCGCCCCATTTTGTACGCCAGATTCCCGTTACGACTCCAGACGCCGGCTCCCAGCCCGTATTGCGTATCGTTGGCCAGCTCCAGCGCCTCTTCCGGCGTTTTAAAGGTCGTCACCGCCAGTACCGGGCCAAATATCTCCTCCTGGAAGACGCGCATACTGTTTTTGCCAAACAGAATCGTCGGCTCAAGGTAATACCCGTCTTTCAGATCGCCCTCCAGCACTTTACGCCGACCTCCGGTCAGGACATCCGCGCCCTCTTTTTTACCGATATCGATATAGTTCAGGATGGTGTCCAGCTGCCCATGCGAAACCTGCGCCCCCATCTGCGTCACGCTATCCAGCGGGTTACCGCTGCGGATCGACTCTACGCGACGAATCGCGCGTTCCATAAAGCGTTCATAAATCGATTCCTGCACCAGCGCGCGGCTTGGGCAGGTGCAGACTTCGCCCTGGTTAAAGGCAAACAGGGCAAAGCCCTCCATCGCTTTATCAAAGAAGGCGTCCTCTTCGTCCATCACGTCGGCAAAGAAGATGTTCGGTGATTTGCCGCCCAGCTCAAGGGTCACCGGAATGATGTTCTGCGTGGCGTACTGCATGATCTGCTGCCCGACTTCCGTCGAGCCGGTAAAGGCCACTTTGGCGATACGTTTTGAGGTCGCCAGGTATTCGCCGATCTCACCGCCCGCGCCGTTCACCACGTTGATCACGCCCGGCGGAACCAGATCGCCGATGATTTCCATCAGCAGAAGCACCGACAGCGGCGTTAAACGCGCCGGTTTGAGCACCACACAGTTGCCTGCCGCCAGCGCAGGCGCCATTTTCCAGCTCGCCATCAGCAGCGGGAAGTTCCACGGAATAATTTGCCCGACCACGCCCAGCGGCTCCTGGAAGTGATACGCGACGGTGTCGCTGTCGACTTCACTGATCCCGCCCTCCTGGGCGCGAATACAGGAGGCAAAATAGCGGAAATGGTCGATTGCCAGCGGGACATCCGCCGCCGTGGTTTCACGGATCGGTTTGCCGTTGTCCCAGGTCTCGGCCGCCGCCAGCAGCTCCAGATTTTGCTCCATGCGGTCGGCGATTTTGAACAGGATCGCCGCGCGGTCCTGCACGGAGGTGTGCGCCCACTTCTCTTTCGCTTTGTGCGCCGCATCCAGCGCCAGATCGATATCTTTTTTGCCAGAGCTGGCGATTTCACACAGCGGCTGCCCGGTGACCGGCGTCAGGTTTGAGTAATATTCGCCATCGACCGGCGCGACCCAGCCGCCGCCGATGAAGTTGTCGTACCGGGGTTTTAGCTTGAGGGGATAACCATACTCGCCAGGCTGCATACGCGTTGAGGGAGGATTGTTCGTCATGACCGTCTCCTTGCTGTTGGTGTCTAACAAGGGTAGTCACAGCTGGCGATTTTCTCGCCAGCTGCTTACGGCTTTACGACGCGTATCACGGATTCGATCGCGCTTATTGTTCGGTCTTCGGGAACAGGAGGGAATCGCGCAGCAGATGGTCATTGCCGCGGCGGCGCGTGAAGCCGATGCGATTGAAATACTCCAGAATTTGAATCGCCAGTTTGCGACCGACGTTCAGGCGATCGCGGAAATCGGCGGCGCAGGTCGATCCCTTCTCCTGATCCAGTTCGCGGATCAAACTCGCGAAAGTCACGATGCGATCGTTACGGTAATAACGATCTTTAACGATCGCGGTTATCAGCCCCTGCTGCGCGGCGTGGCGTAATACCTGACGCATCACCACTTCATCCGTCGCCGTTTCACGAGCCAGATCGCGAACCCACCAGGGCTCGTCGCCAAACAGCGGGGCCACTTTTTGCCAGATCGTTTCCTGCTCGGAGGTAAACCCGGCTTTGTGATCGGGAAGATGCAGCCAGCCGTGATGACTGTGGATCACCCCGCTTTCGCGCATCTTTTCAATCAGCAGCAGGACCAGCGCATCGTCTTCCATCGGCAGCGCCATGCGGCGCAGGCGTTCGCGGCCTGGGCCTGGCTCGTCCTGATGCTGTTCGTGATAGGTGGCGAGCGTGGTGAGCACTTTGCGCTGCCAGCGGGCGGCCACCGGGGCATTCAGCAGGCTGTACCCGGCCTGGATAAAGCCCGGCTGCTGCGTGAGCTGACGCAAACCATCACCGCTCAGTTGGCGCGCCCAGGCGAAATCCACCAGGTTCACCGCGCCGCGATCGAGGTGCACCGCCAGCGCGGCCTGATCCTCTTCCGCCTGCGCCAGTGCCGCCAGCCATTGCAGATATTCCGGTTTACGTTTCCCGCGACGCGGCGGATTGAGCGTCACTACCCGAGCCCCCGCCAGCGTGGCGCGCGCCGAGATATCGCGCAGCACCAGCCGGTCGTTATCCGCCAGCCACAGAGGGGTATCCAGCACCAGTTCCGCCAGGTCGTTTTCCAGCAGCGAGACGCGCCCGGTCACGTGGCTCGCGGCGTGATGAATATGCAGCGGCTGCCACTGGGTCAGCGGCGTGTGGGTGTGCAGAGAGACAATCACGCGCTCGGACGGCTCCGGCGGCGCGTCGGCCAGCAGCCAGTCGCCGCGATTGAGATGATCTTTTTCCGCATCGCCCGCGATGTTCAGGGCAATACGCTGCCCGGCGTACGCCTGTTCTGAAGGCTGATTCTGGGCGTGCAGGCCGCGCACGCGCATCGGCTTGTTCGCGCCCGTGAGCCACAGGCTATCACCCACCTTCACTTCCCCGCTCAGCGCCGTTCCGGTCACCACCAGCCCGGCCCCTTTCACGGTGAAAGCACGGTCAATGGCCAGGCGGAAGCGGTGATCGCTCGCGTGCTGGCGGGCAGGAAGTTGCAGCAAGTGGTCGCGTAAAGCATCGATTCCACGGCCTTCTGTCGCGACGGTGACAAACACCGGCGCCTCGGCAAAACCAAACTCCAGCAGCGTGGTGCGGCTCTCTTCGCGCACCTCGTCAATGCGATGCTCTTCGACGCGATCGGCTTTGGTCAGCGCGACAGTCAGCTGCGGTTTGCCCGTCAGCTGTAAAATCGCCAGGTGCTCACGCGTTTGCGCCATTACACCGTCATCACAGGCCACCACCAGCAGGGCGTGATCGATCCCGCCCACCCCGGCCAGCATATTGGCGAGAAACTTTTCATGCCCCGGCACATCGATAAACCCGAGCACGCGACCGTCCGGCTGCGGCCAGTAGGCATAGCCCAGATCGATGGTCATGCCGCGCTTTTTCTCTTCCGGCAGACGATCGGCATTCACGCCGGTAATGGCCTGTAAAAGGGTGGTTTTTCCGTGGTCTACGTGACCGGCAGTGGCAATAATCATTTCAACAACATCTCCAGAAACCGTTCTTCATCTTCAAGGCAGCGCAGATCCAGCCACAGACGACCATCATAAATGCGCCCGATGGCAGGCGTAGGCAGCGCACGCCAGCGCGCAGATAAACTTTCGAGCTGGCTTCCGCGCCCGTCGCGCGGCGTCAGAGTCAGCGCAGCGCTGGGCAGGCGATCAACGGGCAGCGACCCGCTGCCGATCTGCGACTGACAGGATTCGACCCGCACGTCGAAATCGACGTAGTGCGCGGCGACTCTCGGGAGCAATAATTCAGCCTGCGCACGAATGGAGGCCGCATCGCGCGCCAGCAGACGCAGCGTCGGCAGGCGTTCGGCCAGTTTTTCCGGATGGAGGTAGAGACGCAGCGTCGCTTCCAGCGCGGCGAGGGTCATTTTATCCGCGCGCAGGGCGCGTTTCAGCGGGTGCTGCTGGAGCTTCGCAATCAGCTCGCGTTTGCCCACCACAATCCCGGCCTGCGGACCGCCGAGCAGTTTGTCGCCGGAGAAACTCACCAGGCTCACGCCCGCGGCGATCATCTCCTGCGGCATCGGCTCTTTCGGCAGACCGTACTGGCTGAGGTCCACCAGCGAGCCGCTGCCCAGATCGGCAATCACCGGCACGTTCAGCTCGCGGCCAATCTCTGCCAGCTCCGCCTCTTCCACCGTTTTAGTGAAGCCTTCGATCTGGTAGTTGCTGGTATGGACCTTCATCAGCAGGGCGGTGTTTTCGTTGACCGCCGCGCGATAATCTTTGGCGTGAGTGCGGTTGGTGGTTCCGACTTCGTGCAGTTCGCATCCCGCCTGACGCATCACGTCCGGAATGCGGAATGCGCCGCCGATCTCCACCAGTTCACCGCGTGAGACCACCACCTCTTTGCCGCTCGCCGTCGCCGCCAGCATCAGCAGGACCGCCGCCGCGTTGTTATTCACGATGCAGGCATCTTCCGCGCCGGTGATCTGACAGAGCAGATCGGCCAGAGCGCGATCGCGGTGTCCGCGCCCGGCACCGTCCAGATCGTACTCCAGCGTCACCGGGGAACGCATCGCCTGGGTGACCGCCGTAATCGCCTCTTCCGCCTGCTGCGCGCGGCCTAAATTGGTGTGCAGCACCGTTCCCGTCAGGTTAATCACCGGGCGCAACGCGCTCTGCGTTTGCGCGGTCAGCCGTTTCTGCGCTTCTTGCGCCCAGTCTTCACACCACTGCGGCAGCGCGTTTTGCGTCTGGATATGCAGACGAGCTTCGTCCTGCATCTGATTCAGGAACGCCACCATGCGGGTGTGTCCGGACTGTGCAAGCAAAGCAGTGAATTTGGGATCGCGCAGCAGGCGATCGGTCGCGGGGATTTGGCTGTAGAGGGAACGATGAGTAGTCATTAACATGCCTGGCGGTTGGAAGGCCTTCCCCCCTCCCGACGGGAGAGGGAGTCAACGTGCGGGGGGATTGTACCGCGTACCACAGTGAAGTGTTATAACCCGTATCAAGCCTTTGGCGGTTCAGTGCGGGCAAAACTTTCCCGCTGGAAGAGGGTATCGGCCAGTTTGACCAGCAGCGGACGGTCGACGCACCAGCCGGGTGAGACGCGGCGGAAGTTGAGATAGCCGATCGCGCAGGCGATGGCGATGGTCGCCAGATTCACCGTATTGGTGCTGATTTTTCCGTCCTGAAGCAGCTGCTCGCACATGTCGAGGCTGCGGCTGATTTTCTCCCGCTGGCGCACCAGTTCCGCCTCAGACTGTTGCGCCGCAGGACGCGCCTGTTCGCGGACAGACACCAGCCCGGCATCCATGATTCCGTCGGCCAGCGCTTCGATCTGTTTCACCACCAGCGCCGCTTTCGGCTCGCGGGGCACCATCGCCGGGGCAATGCCGAGCAGCTCGATGTATTCCGCAATAATGGGAGAATCAAACCAGGTTTCGCCATCATCGGTCACCAGTGCCGGGACTTTGCCCAGCGGGTTGTACTGCGCGACGCCGGTTTCTGCCTGATAGGGCTGTTCGTTCACGAACTCGAAGGTGATCCCTTTTTCCAGCAGGAGAATCGAAATTTTACGCACGAAGGGGCTGGTGTAGCTGCCGATGAGTTTCATTGCCTGATCCTTTACGCCAACAAAAGGGTAAGTATGGATCAGGCAATGAAAAATGTGCAGATCTGTTAGCGCCGGGCGGCGCTTCGCTTACCCGACCTACTCGACGGGCAGGCTTTAATGGTCGAGATAAAGGTAATGCATCCAGCTGGTCATGCGCAGCAGCACCTTTCTCATCACCGACACATGAGAGAAGTGGTCGGAATAGACCGCCACCTGCGCGTAGATCCCGTCCGGCAGCGCATCCACGTCGGCGTTCGGGTCCAGATCGATGGTGGCGAGCACCCCGTCTGTCCCCGGCACGACCGTCAGAGATTGCAGCGAGCCTTGCGCCTGGTAGGAACCACCCGGCACCACCGGCAAAATACTGCTCAGCTTGCCGTGGAACACCTGTCCCGGCAGCGCATTAAACACCACTTCCGCATCGTCACCCGGTTTCAGGCGCAGGAGCGAGTTCTGGCGGAACTGCGCCACAATCTGGCGTTTCTGCTCAGGAATAAAGACCATCACCGGACGCAGCGGCAGCGCGGCCGCGTAGGTTCCGGGGCGAATCAGCACCTGGGTGACGTACCCGTCGCTCGGCGCACGCACAATCGTCTGATCGAGGTTATATTTCGCCTCGGTGAGCTGGGCCCGCAGGCTGACAATCTGCGACTGCTCGCCGTTGACCATGCTGTCTAACTGGCTTTGAATTTGGCTCTGATCGGCAATAGACGCTTTGACCATCGCATCCTGCGCCAGATAATTCTGCCGCGCGTTGTCGATGTCGCTTTCAGAGAACGGATTCACCCGAGCCTGGCTGCCTTTCAGGTAACGCTGATAATCCTTATACAGACGGTCGCGCTCCGCCGAGACGCGGGTCGTATTGGCCTGGGCTTCCGAAAGCTGGGCTTTCAGCACGTCGATATTGTGCGTTGCCGTCACCAGGTCGGCCTGTAATCGGTCGACTCGGGCCTGATAACGCACCGGATCGAGTTTAAATAACACATCGCCTTTTTTAATCAGCTGGTTATTTTTATCGGTGACTTCACTCACCACACCTGTCACCTGCGGCGTGATCGGAATAGAAATAACCGCCTTTTGCGCCGTAAAAGTATAAGGGTGGTTATAGTTCATTAATAAAATGAGTCCGGCGACGATAAATACACCACCTAATGCAGCTGTGGCGAGCGTCCACTGATTCACCGGAATACGGAATATTTTAAAGATCGCCCACGCAAAGGCGACGTAAGTCAGAATGATCAACAGATCCATGATTAGCTCTCCGGCGTATTTTTATCTGCGGGAACGTGCTCCGCGGCCAGCCGGTTTTCCAGCTCGGCAACGCGTCTGGAGAGGGCATCGATATCGGGTTGTTGCGGGGACTGCGCACCATGGTTCTGCATACCCCATCCGCGCTCGGGCTGATACAACGTGGCCCAAATCCACAGGAACGGCCAGATGACATGGAGGGTGAACAGACTGACCCAGCCTGCCGTATGAATGGCATCGGCATGGGGGTGATTACGTTTTTTAGCCATCAAATAGGGGATGTCATGAATTGCGATGATCCCGTAGAAAATGACAAGGAACACGAAAACTAATACGCCCAGCGCGAAATAGTTAAGGAACATATTTGCCTCACTAAAATAGCTTCAACTCTTTAAAAATATTAAATGGTAAGCAACCAAATTAACTTTCATACTGCGCAAATCTTTTGCACATATAATTTAGAGCCGTGGAGTATTATTTTTAAAATAACTCCGCGCAAGTTTAATAGCGTGACAAAATATATCCTGACTAAGAATCGACTTAAGTTTACATTAGCAGATTAATCCGCATTACGCCTTTTCTCCATAACACTAAGGGATGACGATGACGTGAAAGGGTGAGTTGCTTAGTTACAGCCTGGCTGAATTGACAAAACAGATGTAGGCGACGATCACACCTGGAGAATTCTGCCTTCAAATTTATTGTGAAGATGATCACAAACATCCAACAAACACGCCAACACAAAATGTGATTTCACTCACAGAAAAGCGTCAATCAAGGCTGATTTAGCCCCTCTGTATTTTTTTTACACACCACTTTTGTGACACGGATCACTTCATTTTTAGCCCCACCCCCTACATTTACGTGATTGAGATCACACAAAATTCCGCTGTCTGGACAGTTGAACGATTCAGTGCCAGATTTCACAGCATCAGAACAGGGCTCGGCTACCTCTGCCGCCGCACATTAACGATAAACCTCGGGCCGCAAGCCTAAGCGTAAACAGAAGAAGGGGTGTTTTATGTCATCCGATATCAAGATCAAAGTGCAAAGCTTTGGTCGCTTCCTGAGCAACATGGTGATGCCAAATATCGGCGCGTTTATCGCGTGGGGTATCATCACTGCGTTATTTATTCCGACAGGGTGGTTGCCGAACGAAACGCTGGCGAAACTCGTTGGCCCAATGATTACCTATCTGCTGCCACTGCTCATCGGTTATACCGGTGGTCGTCTGGTTGGCGGCGATCGCGGCGGCGTGGTCGGTGCGATTACCACCATGGGCGTGATCGTCGGTGCGGATATGCCGATGTTCCTCGGCGCGATGATTGCCGGTCCTTTAGGCGGCTGGGCAATTAAGAAATTTGACGTCTGGGTTGATGGCAAGATCAAATCCGGCTTCGAAATGCTGGTGAACAACTTCTCCGCTGGCATCATTGGTATGATTCTGGCGATTCTGGCGTTCCTCGGCATTGGCCCTGCGGTTGAAGTGCTGTCGAAAGTGCTGGCCGCTGGCGTTAACTTCATGGTCGTGCACGACATGCTGCCGCTGGCGTCTATCTTTGTTGAACCAGCGAAAATCCTGTTCCTCAACAACGCCATCAACCACGGTATCTTCTCACCGCTGGGTATTCAGCAGTCCCATGAGCTGGGCAAATCCATCTTCTTCCTGATTGAAGCGAACCCAGGTCCGGGTATGGGTGTTCTGCTGGCGTACATGTTCTTCGGTCGCGGCAGCGCTAAACAGTCTGCGGGCGGCGCGGCTATCATCCACTTCCTGGGTGGTATCCACGAAATTTACTTCCCATACGTTCTGATGAACCCACGTCTGATCCTGGCCGTTATCCTCGGCGGTATGACCGGTGTGTTCACACTGACTATGCTGAACGGCGGCCTGGTATCTCCGGCGTCTCCAGGTTCCATCCTGGCGGTTCTGGCGATGACGCCGAAAGGCGCGTACTTCGCAAACATCGCGGCAATTTGTGCGGCCATGGCGGTCTCCTTCGCGGTCTCAGCCATCCTGCTGAAAACCAGCAAAGTGAAAGAAGACGACGATATCGAAGCAGCGACCCGTCGCATGCAGGATATGAAATCTGAATCCAAAGGTGCAGCGACTCCGCTGTCTGCTGGCGAAGTGTCTAACGACCTGAGCCACGTGCGCAAAATCATCGTCGCCTGTGATGCCGGTATGGGTTCAAGCGCCATGGGTGCTGGCGTGCTGCGTAAGAAAGTCCAGGATGCGGGCCTGACCCACATCTCCGTGACCAACAGCGCCATCAACAGCCTGCCGCCAGATGTCGACCTGGTTATCACGCACCGCGATCTGACAGAGCGTGCGATGCGTCAGGTGCCACAGGCGCAGCATATTTCTCTGACTAACTTCCTCGACAGCGGCCTGTACACCAGCCTGACTGAGCGTCTGGTGGCGGCACAGCGTCACACCGACAACGAAGTGAAAGTCCGTGATAGCCTGAAAGACAGCTTTGATCCAAACGACAGCCACCTGTTCCGTCTGGGCGCTGAGAACATCTTCCTCGGTCGTACTGCGAGCCACAAAGAAGAAGCGATTCGCTTTGCCGGTGAGCAGCTGGTGAAAGGCGGTTACGTCGAGCCAGAATATGTGGATGCAATGCTGGAACGTGAGAAACTGACTCCAACCTACCTTGGCGAATCCATCGCGGTTCCGCATGGTACGGTTGAAGCGAAAGACCGCGTGCTGAAAACCGGCGTGGTGTTCTGTCAGTACCCGGCAGGCGTACGCTTCGGTGAAGAAGAAGACGACATCGCCCGTCTGGTGATTGGTATCGCCGCTCGCAACAACGAGCACATCCAGGTGATTACCAGCCTGACCAACGCCCTGGATGACGAATCCGTCATCGAGCGCCTGGCGCAGACCACCAGCGTGGAAGAAGTCCTGGCGCTGCTGAACAAGTAACGTTCGCCCTCACCCCTGCCCTCTCCCCCGGGAGAGGGAGTAAAATGGGGTGCGGTCTATCCCCTCTCCCTTTGGGAGAGGGTTAGGGTGAGGGAAATGCCTCACCCCAGCCCTCTCGGGTCAAAACATTGATGAAGGTTAATACTATGAAAGCATTACATTTTGGCGCAGGTAATATTGGTCGTGGTTTTATCGGCAAACTGCTGGCAGACGCGGGCATTACGCTGACATTCGCCGATGTGAATCAAGTGGTGCTCGACGCCCTGAATGCCCGTCATAGCTATCAGGTTCACGTCGTGGGAGAAAACGAGCTGGTTGAAACGGTCTCCGGCGTAAATGCGGTGAGCAGCATTGGCGACGACGTCGTTGATCTGATCGCAAGCGTTGACCTGGTGACCACCGCCGTCGGCCCGGTTGTACTTGAGCGCATCGCGCCAGCCGTGGCGAAAGGCCTGGCAAAACGTAAAGCCCAGGGCGTTACCACCCCGCTGAACATCATCGCCTGTGAAAACATGGTGCGCGGTACCACGCAGCTGAAAGGCCACGTGATGGCCGCTGTGGCGGACGAAGATAAAGCCTGGGTCGAAGAGCACGTAGGCTTCGTCGATTCCGCCGTGGACCGCATCGTTCCGCCGTCAGAGTCCGCGACCCACGATCCGCTGGAAGTGACCGTTGAAACCTTCAGCGAGTGGATTGTCGACAAAACCCAGTTCAAGGGCCAGCTGCCGAACATCCCAGGTATGGAATTAACCGATAACCTGATGGCATTTGTCGAACGCAAACTCTTCACGCTGAACACCGGGCATGCTATAACCGCGTACCTCGGAAAATTGGCCGGTCATCAGACCATTCGTGATGCGATTCTCGATGAGAAAATCCGCGCGGTGGTAAAAGGTGCCATGGATGAGAGCGGCGCGGTCCTGATCAAACGCTACGGTTTTGATGCTGAGAAACATGCGGCATATATTCAAAAAATCCTCGGTCGTTTTGAAAACCCGTATCTGAAAGATGACGTTGAGCGCGTGGGTCGTCAGCCGCTGCGTAAACTGAGCGCGGGCGATCGCCTGATCAAACCGCTGCTCGGCACGCTGGAATACGGTCTGCCGCACGCCAATCTGGTGAAAGGGATTGCGGGCGCGATGCACTATCGCAGCGAGCAGGACCCGCAGGCGCTGGAGCTGGCTCAGCTGATTGACGCCAAAGGCCCACAGGCCGCGCTGGCCGAGATTTCGGGCCTTGAGGCCAATAGTGACGTGGTTGTGGAGGCGGTTAACGCATATAACGCAACCAAATGATTCAGGATCAGGCGCAGGTTATCCTGCGCCCGAACGACAGATTGTCAGATATGCAGGCAATAATGGAACAAACCCAGGCCTTTGAAAACCGTGTGCTTGAGCGTCTGAATGCTGGCAAAACCGTACGAAGTTTCCTGATTGCCGCCGTCGAGTTACTCACCGAGGCGGTGAACATTCTGGTACTTCAGGTGTTCCGCAAAGACGACTACGCGGTAAAATATGCTGTAGAACCGTTACTGGACGGCGACGGACCGCTGGGCGATCTGTCGGTGCGCCTGAAGTTGATTTATGGTCTCGGCGTGCTGAGCAGGCACGAGTATGAAGACGCTGAACTGCTGATGGCCCTGCGCGAAGAGCTGAATCACGACGGGAATGAGTACACCTTTACCGACGATGAAATTCTCGGCCCGTTTGGCGAGCTGCACTGCGTGAGCGCCCTTCCCCCGGCCCCGCATTTTGACAACAGCGATCCTGAATTATACGCGATGCAAAAGCTTCGTTATCAACAGGTTGTCCGCTCCACGATGGTCCTTTCCCTGACTGAGCTGATTTCACGAATCAGCTTAAAAAAAGCGTTTCAGAAGTAAGCCTGCGCACATTGGTGTATCCTTCCCTTAATTCCCCCGTTTTTAGAGCTATATGTGATGAAAGAAGTCGAAAAGAATGAAATTAAACGCCTGAGCGACCGCCTGGATCTGATCCGCCACCAGCAGGCTGATATGTCGCTGGTTGAGTCCGCTGACAAATACGCCGAGCTGGAAAAAGAGAAAGCGACGCTGGAAGCGGAAATCGACCGTCTGCGCGCGGTCAAAGGCCACAAGCTGAGCAAAGAAGCGCAGAAGCTGATGGACATGCCGCACCGCCGTGCGATCACCAAAAAAGAACAGGCCGACATGGGCAAGCTGAAAAAAAGCGTCCGCGGTCTGGTGGTGGTCCACCCGATGACCGAGCTGGGCCGTGAAATGGGCCTGAAAGAAATGACCGGGTTTTCGAAGACGGCGTTCTGATCTGCTGCCGGGTAGCGCTGCGCTTACCCGGCCTACTTTTATCCCCCGCTTAAAATTGGCCCAACCAATCCCCTGACCAACCTTCCCCTGGTTCACACTTCCATCAATTCCACTCACAAAATCATTGCCCACCCATAACATTTGATTAACCATTTGTTGTCATTACCCCTACATCACAATATTGGCAGGACCACTTTTACACAGACTGTGACGCCGAGATGAGCGCAGACTCACCGCGAAGCGGACTGTGCGGTCCTCAGGAGACCTGCAATGAGCCTCTGGCAACAAAACTACGATCCGGCCGGAAACATCTGGCTGTCGAGCTTGATCGCATCGCTGCCGATCCTGTTCTTCTTCGCGCTGATTAAACTCAAGCTGAAGGGTTATCTCGCCGCGACGTACACCGTGGCGATTGCGCTGCTGGTGGCGCTGTTCTTCTACAAAATGCCGGTCGACCACGCGCTGGCGTCGGTGGTTTACGGTTTCTTCTACGGCCTTTGGCCAATCGCCTGGATCATCATTGCGGCGGTCTTCGTCTATAAAATCTCGGTGAAAACCGGGCAGTTCGACATCATTCGTTCATCGATACTTTCCATTACCCCCGATCAGCGTCTGCAGATGCTGATTGTCGGTTTCTGCTTCGGAGCGTTCCTCGAAGGGGCGGCGGGGTTTGGTGCGCCGGTGGCGATCACCGCTGCGCTGCTGGTCGGGCTCGGCTTTAATCCGCTGTATGCCGCGGGCCTGTGCCTGATCGTTAACACCGCGCCGGTGGCATTCGGTGCGATGGGGATTCCGATTCTGGTGGCCGGACAGGTGACCGGTCTGGACAGCTTTGAGATCGGCCAGATGGTGGGCCGTCAGCTGCCGTTCCTGACCATCATCGTGCTGTTCTGGATCATGGCGATTATGGACGGCTGGCGCGGCGTGAAAGAGACCTGGCCTGCGGTGGTTGTCGCGGGTGGCTCTTTTGCTATCGCCCAGTATCTCAGCTCCAACTTCATTGGCCCGGAACTGCCGGACATCATCTCTTCTCTGGTGTCGCTGGTCTGCCTGACGCTGTTCCTCAAGCGCTGGCAGCCGGTGCGGGTCTTCCGCTTCGGCGATATGGGCGCGGCGCAGGTCGACCAGACGCTGGCGCGCACCCATTACAGCGTCGGCCAGATTGTTCGCGCGTGGTCGCCGTTCCTGTTCCTGACCGCCACCGTGACGCTCTGGAGCGTCCCGCCGTTTAAAGCGCTGTTCGCTCCGGGCGGCGCGCTGTACGACATGGTGATTAATATCTCCGTGCCGTTCCTCGACAAAATGGTGGCCCGCATGCCGCCGGTCGTTCACGAAGCGACGCCGTATGCCGCGGTCTATAAGTTCGACTGGTTCTCGGCAACCGGCACGGCGATCCTGTTTGCGGCTATTCTTTCTGTGGTGTGGCTGCGCATGAAACCTGCCGCCGCTATCCAGACTTTTGCCAGCACGCTGAAAGAACTGGCCCTGCCGATTTACTCCATCGGGATGGTGCTGGCCTTCGCGTTCATCTCGAACTACTCCGGCCTCTCCTCGACGCTGGCGTTAGCCCTGGCCCACACCGGCCACGCGTTCACCTTCTTCTCGCCGTTCCTCGGCTGGCTGGGGGTGTTCCTGACAGGTTCCGATACCTCGTCTAACGCCCTCTTTGCCGCGCTACAGGCGACCGCCGCGCAGCAGATTGGCGTCTCGGATGTGTTGTTAGTCGCGGCAAACACCACCGGCGGCGTGACGGGCAAGATGATCTCCCCGCAGTCCATCGCCATTGCCTGTGCGGCGGTGGGACTGGTGGGGAAAGAGTCGGACCTGTTCCGCTTTACCGTCAAACACAGCCTGATTTTCACCTGCATGGTGGGCGTGATCACCACGCTTCAGGCCTATGTCTTAACCTGGATGATTCCATGATAGTGATGCCCAGACGCCTGTCCGACGAGATCGCCTCTCGCGTGCGGGCGCTGATTGAAGAACAACAGCTGGAAGCGGGCATGAAATTGCCCGCAGAGCGCCAGCTGGCGGCGCAGCTTGGTGTGTCGCGCAACTCACTGCGCGAGGCGCTGGCGACGCTGGTCAGCGAGGGCGTGCTGCTGAGCCGTCGCGGCGGCGGGACCTTTGTCCGCTGGCAGCACGACGACTGGTCCGAGCAAAACATCGTTCAGCCCCTCAAAACGCTGATGGAGAACGATCCGGACTACAGTTTCGATATCCTCGAAGCCCGCCACGCCATCGAAGCCAGCACCGCCTGGCACGCGGCGATGCGCGCCACGGATGCCGACAAAGAGAAGCTCAAAGCCTGTTTTGAAGCGACGCAGAGCGATAATCCGGATATCGCCTCGCAGGCGGATGTGCGTTTTCACCTCGCCATTGCCGAGGCCTCGCATAACGTAGTGCTCCTGCAAACCATGCGCGGATTTTTCGATCTGCTGCAATCCTCCGTCAAACAGAGCCGCCAGCGCATGTATCTCGTCCCGCCGGTCTTTGCGCAGCTCACGGAGCAGCACCAGGCTGTGCTCGACGCCATTCTTAAAGGCGATGCCGACGCCGCGCGCAAAGCGATGATGGCGCACCTCGGCTTCGTCCACACCACCATCAAACGATTCGATGAAGATCAGGCCCGACAGGCGCGCATTACCCGCCTGCCCGGCGATCATGATATTTCCAGGGAGAACAAAGCATGATTATTTCCGCAGCCAGTGACTATCGCGCCGCGGCGCAGCGCATCCTGCCCCCATTCCTGTTCCACTACATCGACGGCGGGGCGTACTCCGAATACACCCTGCGCCGCAACGTGGAAGACCTGTCCGAGGTGGCGTTGCGCCAGCGCGTGCTGAGGAATATGTCCGACCTGAGTCTGGAGACGAAGCTGTTCAACGAGACGCTCTCAATGCCCGTGGCCCTTGCGCCCGTTGGCTTGTGCGGCATGTACGCGCGTCGTGGTGAAGTACAAGCCGCTGCGGCAGCTGATGCCAAAGGCATCCCGTTTACGCTCTCGACGGTGTCCGTCTGCCCAATCGAAGAGGTGGCCCCGACCATCAAGCGCCCGATGTGGTTCCAGCTGTACGTCCTGCGCGATCGCGGCTTTATGCGTAACGCGCTGGAGCGCGCCAAAGCGGCGGGCTGTTCAACGCTGGTGTTTACGGTGGATATGCCCACGCCAGGCGCGCGCTATCGCGATGCGCACTCGGGCATGAGCGGCGCGAACGCGGCCATGCGCCGCTACTGGCAGGCGGTGACGCACCCGCAGTGGGCGTGGGATGTCGGCGTGAACGGTCGCCCGCACGATCTGGGTAATATTTCGGCCTATCTCGGCAAACCGACGGGGCTGGAAGATTACATCGGCTGGCTGGCGAATAACTTCGATCCGTCGATTTCGTGGAAAGATCTGGAGTGGATCCGCGAGTTCTGGGACGGCCCGATGGTGATCAAAGGGATTCTCGATCCGGAAGATGCGCGCGACGCGGTGCGTTTTGGCGCAGACGGGATTGTGGTGTCGAACCACGGCGGCCGCCAGCTGGACGGCGTGCTCTCTTCCGCGCGCGCGCTGCCAGCCATTGCCGACGCGGTGAAGGGCGATATCGCGATTCTGGCCGACAGCGGCATCCGCAACGGGCTGGACGTGGTGCGTATGATTGCCCTCGGCGCTGACAGCGTGCTGCTGGGGCGTGCTTATCTGTATGCCCTCGCAACCCACGGCCAGGCGGGCGTGGCGAATCTCCTGAACCTGATTGAGAAAGAGATGAAAGTGGCGATGACCCTGACCGGGGCGAAAACTATCGGGGAGATCAGCAAGGATTCGCTGGTGCAGGAGCTGAGTCAATTACCTGCGGCGCTGGCTCCGCTGGCGCGAGGGGACGCGGCTTAGGTTGGGTGCGGTCTGATCCCCTCACCCTAACCCTCTCCCCAAAGGGGCGAGGGGACTAAACGGTGCACCGGGTGAGGGTTAGGGAAATATCTGCTATCCTGCCCCCGCATTTTAAGGGGGCTGCATGCTTAACATCGTATTATTCGAACCAGAAATCCCGCCGAATACCGGGAATATCATCCGCCTGTGCGCTAACACCGGTTTTCGTCTGCACATCATCGAGCCAATGGGTTTCGCGTGGGATGACAAACGTCTGCGCCGCGCCGGGCTGGATTATCACGAATTCACCGCCGTGATGCGTCATCATGATTATGCCGCGTTTATGGAAGCAGAAAAGCCGCAGCGCATGTTTGCCCTGACGACCAAAGGTACGCCAGCGCACAGCGCGGTGAGCTATCAGGAAGGGGATTATCTGATGTTTGGCCCTGAGACGCGCGGCCTGCCTGCCACCATTCTTGACGCCCTGCCCGCCGAGCAAAAAATCCGTATTCCGATGATGCCAGACAGCCGGAGCATGAACCTGTCGAACGCGGTGTCGGTGGTGGTGTATGAGGCCTGGCGCCAGCTGGGGTATGCCGGCGCGGTATTGCGGAGCTGATAGTGTCGGGTGGCGCTTCGCTTACCCGACCTACGGGCTTGCGCCACCGGGCGGGGTGTTAAATCCCGTCACCATACTCAAAGGTATGGTGAATACCGTTGAAATGCTGATCCATATCCATCGCTGGTTTATCGCTCTCTGGCTTGCCAACGATACGCGCCGGTACGCCAGCAGCGGTGGTATGCGGCGGAACGGGCTGCAACACGACGGAACCCGCGCCAATCTTCGCGCCACGCCCCACTTCGATATTACCGAGAATCTTCGCCCCCGCGCCAATCATCACCCCTTCACGGATTTTCGGGTGACGATCGCCGCTGGTTTTACCTGTACCGCCAAGGGTCACGGATTGCAGGATAGAGACGTCATCTTCAATGACCGCCGTCTCCCCAACCACAATGCCCGTGGCGTGGTCGAGCATGATCCCACGGCCAATTTTCGCCGCCGGGTGGATATCGACCTGGAAGGTCACGGAAACCTGGTTTTGCAGGAAGATGGCCAGCGCGCGGCGGCCCTCGTTCCACAGCCAGTGGCCGATGCGGTAGGCCTGCAAAGCGTGGAAGCCTTTCAGATACAGCAGCGGCGTGGAATATTTATCGACTGCCGGGTCACGCGTACGCACCGCCTGAATATCACAGGCAGCGGAGGCAATCATTTCAGGATCGGCGGCATACGCCTCTTCCACCACTTCGCGAATGGCAATGGCGGGCATGATGGAGGAAGCCAGTTTGTTGGCGAGCATATAGCTCAGGGCGCTGCCGAGGTTTTCATGCTTGAGTAGCGTCGCGTGGTAGAAACTGGCAAGCATCGGCTCGCAGTCGGCCAAAGCCCGGGCTTCGGCTTTAATATTGTTCCAGACGATATCCAGTTCTTCACACGGCATTGCTTACTCCAGGCGGTATCATAATGACCGGCCAGTTCTGCGCCAGCCGGGTCATTCAGGTGACTAAGATTCCCTGCGATTAGTTACTGCTGCGCTCGTCCTTGCGTGAGCGACCTAACAGGGTTAATGCTGCCTCGCGCGCATTTTTTCCGCAATACAATACCTGATAAATTTCCTCGGTTATTGGCATTTCGACACCAAATCGGTGCGCCAATTCCCGAACTTCTTTGGTATTGCGGTAGCCTTCAACCACCTGGCCAATCTTCTCCTGCGCACCGATCACATCCATGCCCTGTCCGAGCATCATGCCGAAACGGCGGTTACGAGACTGGTTGTCGGTACAGGTCAGCACCAGATCGCCTAAACCGGCCATGCCCATAAAGGTGGCAGGATCGGCACCCAGCGCGGTCCCGAGACGAGACATTTCGGTCAATCCGCGAGTGATCAGCGCCGTACGCGCGTTCGCGCCAAAACCGATACCGTCGGACATCCCGGCACCAATCGCGATGACGTTTTTCACCGCGCCGCCCAGCTGCACGCCGATGAAATCAGGGTTGCTGTAGACACGGAAGCTCTTACCGCAGTGCAGCAAGTGCTGAAGATCGTCAGAGAAGGTTTGATCGATGGAGGCCAGGGAGATCGCCGTCGGCAGGCCTGCGGCCAGCTCTTTGGCGAACGTCGGCCCGGAAATCACCGCAAGCGGAATGTCATCCCCAAGGATTTCTCGCGCGACATCCTGCAAGAGACGCCCGGTTTCCGCTTCGAGACCTTTCGTGGCCCACACAATGCGCGCATCGGGGCGCATCAGCGCTTTAATCTGATGCAGCACCTGGCCAAAGACATGGCTCGGCACCACCACCAGAATGTTGCGGCTGGCGGCCAGTGCGGTCGCGAGATCGCTTTCGAGATGCAGCGAATCAGGGAAAGGCACGTCAGGGAGAAACGCCACGTTGCAGCGGTCGTGTTGCAACGTCGCGATATGTTTGGGATCGTGGCCCCAGAGAACCACTTCGTGACCATTTCTCGCCAGAGTGATGGCAAGAGCGGTGCCGTACGAGCCGGCACCGATCACAGTCATTGACGCATTAACTGTACTCATCAGGCATCCTGATGTTGGTCAGTACCTTCGCCAGCTTGCTGCTGCAGATAGTTCATGAACAGCGCATCGAAGTTCACTGGCGCAAGGTTCAGCTGCGGGAATGTACCGCGGGAGACCAGGCTGGTGATGCATTCGCGAGCATACGGGAACAGGATGTTCGGGCAGTATGCACCCAGGCAATGCGCCAGCTGATTACCTTCGATACCGCCCACGGAGAAGATACCGCCCTGCTGTACTTCGCACAGGAATGCAGTCTCTTCGCCCAGCGCAGCGGTAACGGTCACACGCAGCACAACTTCATACACGTCATCTGCCAGTTGAGTAGATGCGGTATCCAGATCAAGTTTAACCTCTGGCTGCCAATCTTTCTGGAAAACGTGCGGCGCATTTGGAGCTTCAAAAGAGACATCTTTGGTGTAGATGCGCTGGATCTGGAAACTCATTTCGTTGTTGTTTTGTTCTGACATGGAAATACCCTTTTTAATTGTCCTAAAACGCTATCACAGCAGGGGATCGAGCCCGCCGCTTGCATCCAGCGCATACAAGTCATCACAGCCGCCAATGTGCTGCGCATCAATAAAAATCTGCGGAACCGTCGTGCGGCCACTACGTTTGATCATCTCTTCACGTTTTGCCGCATCACCATCAATGGGCAGTTCCTGGAAAGTTACCCCTTTGCTGTTCAGCAGCGCTTTTGCACGATGGCAAAACGGGCAGGTCGCTTTGGTGTAGATTTCAATATTGGCCATCACGTCGTTCCTCTTATTTACCGCGAACTAAAGGCAGGTTTTCACCGCTCCAGCCAGAGACGCCGTCTTTCAGCACGAAGACTTTATCGAAGCCGGCTTTGGTGAGTGCGCTTGCTGGGTCCTGAGCCTGCATCCCGGTACCGTCGACGACGATAATCGGTTTGTCTTTATGCTTTTCCAGCTCGCCAAGATTGTTGGCTTTGATTTCTGTCGGCAGCAGGTTAATAGAACCGGCAATGTGACCTTTACGGAAATCATCACGTTGGCGCAGATCCACAACGACCGCGTCTTCTTTGTTGATGAGGCGCGTTGCTTCGCCACGCGTAATGACCTTAACTTTAGACGTAAGACCTTTAAACGTAGTGAACAGCACAGCGGCCAGTAAACCAATCCACGCGATACTCAGTACTGGGTGGCGGCTAACAAATTGCATAATTTCTTGCATGGGGGGTAACAACTCCCGACGTAGTGATTAAAAAAACCAGGACAGGAGTATACCTGTGCGTTGTGGCAAATACAGCCAGCGAGAATAAGCTAATCCATTTTCTGCGGCATGCCACGAAAAAAAAGCGTCAAAATGAGGATAGCCGCTGCCTGTGCCAGCGCTTTCTTTGATCTTCTGTGGCTACTTTATCGATTCAGCTGTAGTAAAATCAGGCAAATTTTTTGTCTCTTGAGCATGAGGATGTCGCAATGTCGGTCTCTAAAAAACCTATGGTACTGGTGATTCTGGATGGTTATGGCTATCGCGAAGACAGCCAGGATAACGCCATTTTCAACGCTAAAACCCCGGTCATGGATGCGCTGTGGGCAAAACGTCCGCATACCCTGATTGACGCTTCAGGCCTGGAAGTGGGCCTGCCAGACCGTCAGATGGGCAACTCCGAAGTTGGACACGTCAACCTGGGCGCGGGTCGTATCGTTTATCAGGACCTGACCCGTCTGGACGTTGAAATTAAAGAACGGACTTTCTTCACCAACCCAACGCTGACTGGCGCGGTGGATAAAGCGGTGAAAGCCGGTAAAGCCGTTCACATCATGGGTCTGCTCTCTGCCGGTGGCGTTCACAGCCACGAAGATCACATCCTGGCGATGGTTGAGATGGCAGCCGAGCGCGGCGCAGAAAAAATCTATCTGCACGCTTTCCTCGACGGTCGCGACACTCCGCCGCGCAGCGCGAAATCTTCCCTGCAAACTTTCGAAGATAAATTTGCTGAACTGGGCAAAGGCCGCGTGGCGTCCATCATTGGCCGCTACTTCGCCATGGACCGCGACAACCGTTGGGATCGCGTTGAACAAGCTTACGACCTGATGACTCAGGCGAAAGGCGAATTCCAGTTTGATACCGCTGTTGAAGGCCTGGAAGCCGCTTACGCGCGCGACGAAAACGACGAATTCGTGAAAGCGACCGTGATCCGCGCTGAAGGCCAGGCCGACGCCGCGATGGAAGATGGCGATGCGCTGATCTTCATGAACTTCCGCGCTGACCGTGCTCGTGAAATTACCCGCGCTTTTGTGAACAGCGATTTCGACGGTTTCGCCCGTAAGAAAGTTGTGAACCTCGACTTCATCATGCTGACCGAATACGCCGCAGACATCAAAGTGCCTTGCGCGTATCCACCAGCATCGCTCGCCAACACCTTCGGCGAATGGATGGCGAAGAACGATAAAACTCAGCTGCGTATCTCCGAAACCGAGAAATATGCGCACGTGACCTTCTTCTTCAACGGTGGCGTAGAAGAGCCGTTCAAAGGCGAAGATCGCATTCTGATCAACTCCCCGAAAGTGGCGACCTACGATCTGCAGCCGGAAATGAGCTCCGCTGAGCTGACTGAAAAACTGGTCGCGGCGATCAAGAGCGGCAAGTACGACACCATCATCTGTAACTACCCGAACGGCGACATGGTCGGTCATACGGGCGTGATGGAAGCGGCGGTGAAGGCGGTTGAAGCCCTGGATCACTGCGTTGATGAAGTGACCAAAGCGGTAGAAGAAGTCGGCGGCCAGCTGCTGATTACGGCTGACCACGGCAACGCAGAACAGATGCGCGATCCGTCTACCGGCCAGGCGCACACAGCGCACACCAACCTGCCGGTTCCGCTGATCTACGTGGGTGAGAAATCTCTGAAAGCAGTGGAAGGCGGCAAGCTTTCCGACATCGCGCCGACCATGTTGACGCTGATGGGCATGGAAATCCCGCAAGAGATGACTGGCAAGCCGCTGTTCATCGTGGAATAATCCCTCCCCATGAGGGGAAAGGCGATTTTTTCAATCACATGGGTCGTGAAACCGTTACGGTTATCAGTCAGGCCTCTGCTTTACGCCAGCGCACTCAGCGCTGGCGTATTGCTGTGCGCCGCATCCGCCCACGCTGACGATCGCGATCAGCTCAAATCGATTCAGGCCGATATCGCCGCCAAAGAGCGCGCGGTACGCCAACAGCAACAACAACGCTCCTCTCTGCTCGCACAGTTAAAGCAGCAGGAAGAGGCGATCTCCGCCGCCGCGCGCAAACTGCGCGAAACCCAGAACACCCTCGCCGTGCTGAATAAGCAAATCGATGAAATGAACGCGTCGATTGCCAAACTGGAGCTCCAGCGAGCCAGCCAGGAACGCAATCTTGCGGCACAGCTCGACGCTGCGTTTCGTCAGGGTGAGCATACGGGCATTCAGCTGATCCTCAGCGGTGAACAGAGCCAGCGCGGACAGCGCCTGCAGGCCTATTTTGGCTATCTGAACCAGGCTCGCCAGGAGACCATCGCGCAGCTCAAACAGACGCGGGAAGAGGTCACTTCGCAGAAAGCCGAGCTGGAAGAGAAACAGAGCCAGCAGCAAACTCTGCTTTACGATCAGCAGGCCCAGCAGGCGAAGCTGGAACAGGCGCGGAACGAACGTAAGAAAACCCTCTCCGGGCTGGAGTCTTCCATTCAGGAAGGCCAGACACAGCTGGGCGAAATGCGCGCCAACGAATCCAAACTACGCAACTCTATTGCCCGCGCCGAAGCGGCCGCCAAAGCGCGTGCCGAAAAAGAGGCGCGCGACGCGCAGGCCGTGAAAGACCGTCAGCAGGAAGCCTCCCGTAAAGGCTCAACCTATAAACCGACAGAAAGCGAGCGTTCGCTCATCTCACGTACCGGCGGTTTGGGTGCGCCACGCGGACAAGCCTTCTGGCCGGTTCGCGGCTCAATCTTGCATCGCTATGGCGAACAGTTGCAGGGTGAGCTACGTTGGAAGGGTATCGTGATTGGCGCGTCGGAAGGCAGCGAAGTCAAAGCGATCGCCGATGGCCGCGTGATCCTCGCCGACTGGCTGCAGGGTTATGGCTTGGTGGTGGTGGTTGAGCACGGGAAAGGCGACATGAGTCTTTACGGCTACAACCAAAGCGCGCTGGTCAGCGTCGGTACACAGGTCCGCGCAGGACAACCTATCGCCCTTGTGGGCAGTAGTGGCGGTCAGGGCCGCCCGTCACTCTATTTCGAAATTCGTCGCCAGGGTCAGGCGGTCAATCCACAGCCGTGGTTGGGAAGATAAGTTTTGCTTCAATTTCGTCGTCTTGTTCTCTCCGTCGTCAGTGCACTGGCGCTGGCTTCACCGGTTTACGCAGGCAAATTAGCGATCGTCATTGATGACTTTGGCTATCGTCCGCACAACGAAAATCAGGTGCTGGCGATGCCGTCGGCCATCTCCGTCGCCGTCTTACCTAACGCTCCACACGCGCGTGAAATGGCGACCAAAGCCCACAACAGCGGGCATGAAGTCCTCATCCACCTGCCGATGGCTCCCCTGAGCAAACAGCCTCTGGAAAAAGACACCCTGCGCCCGGACATGAGCAGCGACGAGATCGAGCGCATCATCCGCGACGCCTATGGCAAAGTGCCGTTTGCGGTCGGGCTGAACAACCATATGGGCAGCGCGATGACCTCCAGCCTGTTCGGGATGCAGAAAGTGATGCAGGCGCTGGAGCGCTACAATCTCTACTTCCTCGACAGTATGACCATCGGCAACAGCCAGTCGATGCGCGCCGCACAGGGCACTGGCGTGAAGGTGATTAAGCGCAAAGTGTTCCTCGATGACACGCAGAATGAAGCCGATATCCGTTTCCAGTTTAACCGCGCTGTGAAACTTGCTCAGCGTACCGGTTCGGCGATCGCCATTGGGCACCCGCATCCGTCAACGGTCCGCGTATTGCAGCAGATGCTGCCGACACTGCCTCCGGACATCACGCTGGTGCGCCCGAGCGATCTCCTGAACGAGCCGCAGGTGGACACCTCACGACCAGACAACTCCACGCCGCCAGGCAGCAACCCGCGCACGGAGCCGAAAAATCCGTTCCGCGGCGTGCAGATTTGCAGACCGAAACAACCGCCTGAGCCGGTCTACGCAACCCGATTCTTCACGGTGATTGGTGAGAGCGTCAGCCAAAGCTCGCTGGTGACTTACTTCCAGCACCAGTGGCAGGGCTGGGGTAAGAAAGCGTAAAGGTAATAAGCCACTTTCAATGAGTGAGTGGCTTATTATTTCAGTTTAACTTAGATGTGCCACCAGGGATCCTAACGTAGATTGTCGACATAACATTAATTTTTTAATCTGATGACCACTCCTCTGTTCTGATAATTAAAAACACACTAAATACAGCTTATCTACATTAATGAATATTACTCCACTCATAGAGCTTGCCCGTAGTGTCCATAATCGAGACTGTTTTATCATATCCGGATAACCAGGAATACACTGTTTTTACCGGCATTCCTTGCCGATGTATTCCTAGCCATAGCTCGGTAAGCGTATTAATATCATCCGTTGACCAGACTGTATTATAAGTACCGATCATTTTATCTTCTGTATTATCAGGATGGCTATACCAAATGAATACAGGGACATGCAAAGCCTCTTTCGGCGGGTTTACATTACCATGCGAATATACCACCGCTCGATGGGGATCTCGTATCAGGCCGTGATCGGAAAAATACATAACAGAAGATCGCGTATTTTCCAGAGTACGAAATACTTTACCCATTAAGGTATCGGTATAACGCACAGAATTATCATAGCAATCATCTGCTTCGCTTCCACCTGAAAATACTGTATTACTCACAGGAAAACGTTGGCATGCCGGTTCATGACTACCGTATAGATGTAATACAATAAATTTTTTCCCTGGTTTACTCAGCGCTTCGTCCAGGAGCGGTAACAACTCTTCGTCATTACCCTGATCTACCCATTTTGACTTTGTTGCATTCATTGCAATCCCGGTAATAATATTGTTATGTGCACCACCTTTACCCTGACGGCTAAACCAATAAGTTTCGTACCCGGCTTTATTCGCAATATTGATTATATTATCCCCATAGTTCCGTGAGTCCCGAGCATTGACTGAATCGGCAGTTATGGCTAATGGCACAGCCATGATTGTGACAGGCGCAGGGGATATGGCATGGGTAAATATAAGAAGCTTTTTTTGTTGCTGCTGCTCAATGAGCTCAGGAGTCGTGTTTCTCTGATAACCATAGATACTCATATTAGCCGTGCGTTCTGATTCACCAATAATAAGCATATAGTTGTCGATACCCGTTAGGGATAGATTGAGTTTATAATTAGGGATGTTGTTACCAATGTTTGCGACAACCGAAATATCATCTATACCTTGCATAAATACTTTCGCAGTACTAACAGGGGTAACTTGAATAAAGCGTTGCGCCAGACTTTCTACATTGCTTCTTCTGATTTGATGTAAGTAGGCTTGTGCAAAAAACCCAAACAACGTAAGACTTAATATAACAACTGGCCAGCGGCGAAGACTCCATTTAATAGGATACAAACCTGAATTAGCAGTGTAAATAAACAGGGTGCTAAGCGCCATAAAAACGAGGCAGTCGCGCCAGTAAAGACCTAGCATCGAGCTTGCCTCTTCAGGCGTGGTATGAAGCACGCTCATTGCAAAACCATAGCTAAATGCTGAATTGAAATTTTTCCACGCGTATAATTGAAGGCTGACATCTACGGCGACAGGAATTAATGCAACAACTGCCAATATATTTCTGATAGTTTTATTATCAATGCACTTTAATGTCAGCATAATCAATAAAAATATCAAGGTTCTGTTAACCGCGGTGTGACTCTTTGCATTTAAAACATTAACACAAAATATTATAAGCACTGAGGCAATCAATAAATTGCTGGTTGTTAATCTTGAACTACTTTCAACAGCCTTATTAGAAAACAGAATCGACATAATCACCTGAGTTTATATTATGATTTTTCATGAGGTTATCATTAATGATCAAATGTTCAATGCGCCAGCATCGACTAAACATATAAATAAGGAGATATAATTCAGAGAGAAGGTATGTCGGTAAATTAGTTTGAAAGAAAATTCGCTGAATAAAATATAACCTATCAGGTTAAATAGCCTAAATAGTATTAGCACTGTGTTGGCTATTGCCAGTATAAAATGAATCCCTGCTCAGGATTACTTTCCCAGACTAGCTCGAGCGCATCGCGTCGAAGTCTCTCAGGAAATCAGGGTTTATTCAGTGAGATGAGAGTCCGCTGATTTTTTTGCCGCGGACTCTTTTTTATCCTGATGCTGATACCAGGCTTTGAAATACTTCAGGAAGCTATAGGACGTGGCATACAGTCCCGTCACCACCCCCACTTTCCCCTGTCGCCAGGCACCGCTGAAAAGATACCATTTGAAGAACGCGCCGATACCGCTGATGATTCCGCGCCCAATCGAAGGCCGCACGTTCTGGTATTTCACCAGCCGTGACGTGTAGCTGTTCAGCTTATTAAAGACTTCATGAAGATTGTAGAAGGTGTCGTGGCGAACACGCCCTGGCATTTTGATCGCCTGAAGCGCGCCCTCCACTTTGTCATCCACCGGGCGGTGATTAAACCGGGCGTGAGTGCGATTAAACAGACGCACCGGGAAATCCGGGGATGAAATGGGATAGAGGGTCCGGACTTCTTCACCCAGCACATGCCAGTAGCGCGCAATACGCCAGGCCTGGTTTGCCGCAGGCTCTTCGCTCGCTTTGAGCGCCAGAATAAAATCGACCGTTTCAGCGTCGAGGATCTCATCGCTGTCCATACACAGCACCCAGTCGTTGCTCGCCAGATCAATCGCATGATTCATCTGCGCGCCATGCATCGCATACGGGTGATAGTGAGGAGAGAGGCCGTATTCCCG
The DNA here is from genome assembly GCF_058791735.1 of Lelliottia sp. EB106-05-01-XG201. Taxonomy (NCBI): domain Bacteria; kingdom Pseudomonadati; phylum Pseudomonadota; class Gammaproteobacteria; order Enterobacterales; family Enterobacteriaceae; genus Lelliottia; species Lelliottia sp. EB106-05-01-XG201. The sequence continues at coordinate 149,411 of NZ_JBYTDV010000001.1, read as the reverse complement.
GCAGATATTGAGTGTGGCATCCGTGCTTCCGGAATCCACCACGACGAATTCATCCGCCACCGCGAGAAGCGGCGGAAGCACTTCACGCAGCAGACGTGCGGAGTTACAGGTCAATAAACAAACGGTAAGCTTGAACATAGGCGCTGTAAAAGTAAACGAAACTTAAACAGACTTTATAAGCGTGTGGGTAAAAAAGCGAAGTAAAAATCGAAATAATCCGATTGCGGATGCCAGAAGTGTGAAAGAAACGAAAAAAAGCGCCCGCAGGCGCTTTGACTGTTAATCCCAGCTCAGGATCACTTTCCCTGACTGGCCCGAGCGCATCGCGTCGAAGCCTTTCTGGAAATCATCAATGCCGAAATGGTGGGTGATGATCGGCGTCAGGTCCAGACCGGACTGGATCAGCGCTGCCATTTTGTACCAGGTTTCAAACATCTCACGGCCATAAATGCCTTTGATGAACAAGCCCTTAAAGATGACTTTGTTCCAGTCGATGGACATATCCGACGGCGGAATACCCAGCATGGCGATGCGGCCACCGTGGTTCATGGTGTCGAGCATGGTACGGAACGCAGGCGGCGCGCCGGACATTTCCAGGCCCACGTCAAAACCTTCGGTCATACCGAGTTCGTTCATCACGTCGCTCAGGTTCTCTTTCGAGACATCCACCGCACGGGTCACGCCCATTTTACGCGCCAGAGACAGACGGTATTCGTTCACGTCGGTGATCACGACGTTGCGCGCCCCCACGTGTTTTGCCACCGCCGCAGCCATGATGCCGATTGGGCCCGCGCCGGAGACCAGCACGTCTTCGCCGACCAGGTCGAACGACAGCGCCGTGTGCACCGCGTTACCGAACGGGTCGAAGATAGACGCCAGATCGTCAGAGATATTGTCCGGGATTTTAAAGGCGTTGAACGCCGGGATCACCAGATACTCGGCGAAACAGCCCGGACGGTTCACGCCCACGCCCACGGTGTTGCGACACAGGTGCGTGCGACCGCCGCGACAGTTGCGGCAGTGACCGCAGGTGATATGCCCTTCACCAGAGACACGATCGCCGATCTTAAAGCCCTTCACTTCCTGGCCGATACCGACCACTTCGCCGACGTATTCATGGCCGACAACCATCGGAACCGGAATGGTTTTTTGCGACCACTGATCCCAGTTGTAGATGTGAACGTCCGTGCCGCAAATCGCGGTTTTACGAATTTTGATCAGCAGATCGTTATGACCGACTTCCGGCTCCGGCACGTCGGTCATCCAAATCCCTTCTTCCGCTTTCAGTTTGGATAACGCTTTCATCACACGTCCTCAGGCAATCACGCCCAGTTGTTTGCCGATGCGGGTAAAGGCTGCCACCGCACGCTCAATTTGTTCAGGCGAATGCGCCGCAGACATCTGGGTGCGAATACGCGCCTGACCTTTTGGCACCACCGGGAAGAAGAACCCGGTGACGTAAATCCCCTCTTTTTGCAGCTCGCGGGCAAAGTTTTGCGCCACCACCGCGTCGCCCAGCATCACCGGGATAATCGCGTGATCGGCCCCGGCCAGCGTAAAGCCTGCTGCGGTCATTTTTTCACGGAACAGACGGGCGTTGGACCACAGGCGATCGCGCAGCTCAGCACCCGACTCCACCATCTCCAGCACTTTGATGGAGGCAGAGACAATCGCCGGGGCCAGAGAGTTAGAGAACAGATACGGACGGGAGCGCTGACGCAGCCATTCGACCACTTCCTTGCGCGCCGCGGTATAGCCACCGGATGCGCCGCCGAGCGCTTTGCCAAGCGTACCGGTGATGATGTCCACGCGGCCCATCACGTCGCAATATTCGTGGGAACCGCGACCGTTCTCACCGACAAAACCGACGGCGTGTGAGTCATCGACCATCACCAGCGCATCGTATTTGTCAGCCAGGTCGCACACGCCTTTCAGGTTGGCGATCACGCCGTCCATAGAGAACACGCCGTCGGTGGCGATCAGCACGTGACGAGCACCCGCTTCGCGCGCCTCTTTCAGACGCGCTTCCAGCTCCTGCATATCGTTGTTGGCGTAGCGGAAACGCTTCGCTTTACACAGACGCACGCCGTCGATGATCGAGGCATGGTTCAGGGCATCAGAGATAATTGCGTCTTCCGCGCCCAGCAGGGTCTCGAACAGACCGCCGTTGGCGTCGAAGCAGGAAGAGTAGAGAATCGCATCTTCCATTCCGAGAAACGCCGCCAGCTTGCTCTCAAGCTGTTTGTGGCTATCCTGGGTGCCGCAGATGAAACGCACGGAGGCCATACCAAAACCGTGGGTGTCCATGCCGTTTTTGGCAGCGGCAATCAGCTCAGGGTGATTCGCAAGACCTAAGTAGTTGTTCGCGCAAAAGTTGATCACTTTGTTGCCATCAGCGACGGTGATGTCCGCCTGCTGCGCAGATGTGATAATACGTTCTTCTTTGAACAACCCTTCCGCGCGTGCGGTCTCCAGGTCGTTGTTTAACTGTTTGTAAAAATCACCACGCATTGCAATTCTCCAGACTCGGCAAATTTTGGCACATATTACCCAAACCTATACGTCGATACGAGATGACGCATCATCAGTTATCGTTTTTGCAGCATAAATCACGTGTACCCCTGCTGCATATCGGTGAATGGCTGAAGGGTCGCCATACTAATGATATGATATGAGTATTCGTGTTCGGGATCGTCCCCGGACGCCACACTACAAAGGTTACTGTTATGATCATCGTTACCGGCGGCGCGGGCTTTATCGGCAGCAATATTATCAAGGCCCTGAATGACAAAGGCATCACCGACATTCTGGTTGTCGACAACCTGAAAGACGGCACCAAGTTTGTGAACCTGGTCGATCTGAACATTGCTGACTACATGGATAAAGAAGATTTCCTTATCCAGATTATGGCAGGTGAAGAGTTCGGCGAGATCGAAGCCATCTTCCACGAAGGCGCCTGCTCTTCCACCACCGAGTGGGACGGCAAGTACATGATGGATAACAACTATCAGTACTCTAAAGAGGTTCTGCACTACTGCCTGGAGCGTGACATTCCGTTCCTGTACGCCTCTTCTGCGGCGACCTACGGCGGCCGTACCTCTGACTTTATTGAATCGCGCGAATACGAGCAGCCGCTGAACGTATACGGTTACTCCAAATTCCTGTTCGACGAATACGTGCGTCAGATTCTGCCAGAAGCGAATTCCCAGATCGTCGGCTTCCGCTACTTCAACGTCTACGGACCGCGCGAAGGCCACAAAGGCAGTATGGCGAGCGTAGCATTCCACCTGAACACCCAACTGAACAACGGCGAAAGCCCGAAACTGTTCGAAGGCAGCGATGGCTTCAAACGCGATTTCGTCTACGTGGGCGATGTGGCGGCTGTGAACCTGTGGTTCTGGGAAAACGGTGTCTCCGGCATCTTCAACCTCGGCACCGGTCGCGCGGAATCCTTCCAGGCCGTGGCCGATGCAGCGCTGGCTTACCATCAAAAAGGCAGCCTTGAGTACATTCCGTTCCCGGAAAAACTGAAAGGTCGCTACCAGGCATTCACCCAGGCAGATCTGACTAACCTGCGTGCTGCGGGCTACGACAAGCCGTTTAAGACCGTTGCCGAAGGCGTGACGGAATATATGGCCTGGCTGAACCGCGACGCGTAAGACATTAAGATGAAAATACTGGTGATTGGCCCGTCATGGGTGGGCGACATGATGATGTCGCAAAGTCTCTATCGCACGCTCAGGGCGCGCTATCCCCAGGCGATAATCGACGTGATGGCACCCGCGTGGTGCCGTCCGCTGTTGTCGCGCATGCCGGAAGTCAACGAAGCGATCCCAATGCCGCTTGGCCACGGGGCGCTGGAAATTGGCGAACGCCGCAAGCTCGGGCATAGTCTGCGCGAGAAACGCTACGATCGCGCGTATGTCCTGCCGAACTCCTTTAAATCTGCCTTAGTGCCGTTCTTTGCTGGCGTGCCGCACCGCACCGGCTGGCGTGGCGAGATGCGCTACGGTCTGCTCAACGATGCGCGCGTGCTGGATAAAGCCGCCTGGCCGTTAATGGTCGAGCGTTACGTGGCCCTGGCGTACGACAAAGGCGTGATGCTTTCGGCGAAAGATCTGCCGCAGCCGCTGCTGTGGCCGCAGCTGCAGGTGCATGACGGCGAAAAATCGCAGACCTGTAACGCGTTTGGTCTTTCGGCTGAGCGCCCGATGATCGGCTTCTGCCCTGGCGCAGAGTTCGGTCCGGCAAAGCGCTGGCCGCACTATCACTACGCCGAGCTAGCAAAGCAGCTGATCGACGAAGGCTATCAGGTTGTACTCTTCGGTTCGGCGAAAGATCATGAAGCGGGCAATGAAATCCTCGCCGCGCTGAGCAACGAACAGCAGGCATGGTGCCGCAATCTGGCCGGTGAAACCCAGCTGGAGCAGGCGGTGATTCTGCTGGCAGCCTGTAAAGCGGTCGTCACTAACGATTCCGGCCTGATGCACGTCGCCGCTGCGCTGAACCGTCCGCTGGTCGCGCTCTATGGCCCAAGCAGCCCGGACTTCACGCCGCCGCTGTCCCATAAAGCGCGCGTGATTCGTTTGATTACCGGGTATCACAAAGTCCGCAAAGGCGATGCGGCGGAAGGCTATCATCAGAGTCTGATCGACATTACGCCGCAGCGTGTCCTCGATGAACTCAACGATCTACTGTTGAACGATGAAGGATAACGAATGCGGGTCTTGATCGTAAAAACCTCTTCGATGGGCGATGTCCTGCACACGCTGCCGTCCCTGACGGATGCAATGCGCGCCATCCCCGGCATTCGTTTTGACTGGGTGGTGGAAGAGGGCTTCGCGCAAATCCCCACCTGGCATGAAGCGGTAGACCGCGTGATACCGGTTGCGATTCGCCGCTGGCGCAAAGCCTGGTTTTCCGCGCCGATCAAAGCCGAGCGCAAAGCCTTTCGCGAGGCGGTTCAGGCACAGCACTACGATGCGATAATCGACGCCCAGGGACTGGTCAAAAGCGCCGCGCTGGTCACGCGCCTGGCGCACGGCGTCAAGCACGGTATGGACTGGCACAGCGCCCGCGAACCCCTGGCGAGCCTGTTCTACAACCGTCGTCATGCCATTGCTAAACAGCAGCACGCAGTGGAACGCACTCGTGAGCTGTTTGCGAAAAGTCTTGGCTATGCGAAACCTGAGGCACAAGGAGACTATGCCATTGCGCAGCATTTCCTTGAGAACTCGACGCCGCCTGAACAGCCTTATTTCATCTTCCTGCATGCAACAACGCGGGATGAAAAGCACTGGCCGGAATCAAACTGGCGAAGACTCATTGAACTAATGCAACCTTCAGGTATCCATATTAAACTCCCCTGGGGCGCAGAACATGAACGCCAACGTGCGGAGCGTTTAGCGGCTGGTTTTTCACACGTTGAAGTACTGCCAAAACTTACGCTGGCGCAAGTCGCTGCAGAGCTGGCAGGTGCGACCGCTGTCGTGTCTGTCGATACAGGACTGAGCCATTTAACGGCGGCGCTGGATCGCCCTAACATCACACTTTTCGGGCCTACCGATCCGGGTTTGATTGGGGGTTATGGTAGAAACCAGCATCAGAGGGTTAGCCCGACGAAGCGGATGGGAGACATTACCGCAGATGAGATTTTTTCATTCTTACAGGGCAGCCAAGAGCTTTCCGACAGGGATATCTAACCCATGAGTTATGTATTTCTGCTGATTTTACTTTTTCCGGTGAAGATCATCCGGAAGCTGTTTCGCAAGGATTCAGGTAAAAACCTGGTTATCCAGACAGCCAAAATCGGTGACTTTATCAATGCGACGCCTTTGCTGGCGTATCTGCAAAAAAGCGATGTGCTGATCAGTCGCAGCGTTAACGCGCTGGCGAAGCATGACGACACTATCGAAGAGATCTTTTTCATCGAACAACATAAACGCAGCTTATGGCGTAAGCTGCGTTTTGCTTGCTTGATCATGAATCGCTACGACAATGTTTATCTGCTGCAACCTAACAGCGTAAATCTGTTTTTCGCAGCCGCGTGTAATGCCAAAAATAAACAATTTTTAAGCACCTATACGCGCAGATGGTATCACGGGATTTTCTACGACACGGCCGATGGCATTGTTGATCACGGCAAAAAAACGCTGTCGGTGACCAACTATCTTCAGCTTGCCGATCGTTCTCTCTCCTGGCAAGACTCGCCAAAGCACGCGACTCGTCCTCTGTTCAGGCCGACCTCCTGGCCCGAGATTCTCGATAAGCCTGACGTCATTCGTATCGGCATCAGTATTTCAGCGGGCAACAAAGCCAAGACGGTCCCCCCTGCGATCTGGAAGCGCATTGTCGACCATCTGGCTCCATTGCCCTGCGTTTTTTATGTTTTCGGCGCGCCAAACGAACAGCCATGGATGGACGATATCACCCGTATCTACGGGGAGATTCCAAACTTTGTGAATTTGATCGGCAAGATTTCACTTGAAGAATTACCCTGGGCAATTTCAAAGATGGATTGTTACATCGCCTCTGATTCGGGCAATATTTATATCGCGGACGCGGTAGACGTTCCTGTTGTCATGCTGTTTGGCCCATGCTGTCACTATGAGCAGCGTCCGCTTGGGAACGTGCTGCTGGTTGGGCAAGATGAAAACATCAGTTCCTACGTTTTCGAGACACGTTATTACTTCAGTCAGCCAAAGGAAGAATTATTTCATGTTTCAGATGATAATTTAAATAACATCTCAACCTTCCTTATCTCGGTTAAAAATAATAACAAATCCCTTAAGGCTTAACATGGGCACGTTGACCAAGCAAATCTATCGTTACACGCATAAAAGAAATATGCGGCATAATGAAAACCTTTGGCCATTTGTGAAGATCAAACGTAATGAGCACAATGAAATTACCGACCTTACATGGCGGGATCGGAAGATTGAGCTGGTATCATTAAGTTCCCTGAATAAAAAGTACTCGGGTGAAATCTTGATTTCAGCCACAGGGCCATCCATTAAAGAGATTGATTTCAGCACACTACCCTCATCGGTCATCACCGCGGGTGTCAATGGTGCCTGGCATTTGAATGAAGAGCTCAACTTTCGCTTTTATTTTGTCGTCGATATGACGTTTATTGACCAACAAACAGCGTTGATGAAAAGCGTGGTTGAATGTAAAAATATCACGCTTTTCACTACCGTGATGGGTATCGTGAAGCTCATTAAGCAATTTTCATATGAGAATATTCAATGTAAGATTGCGATTATCGAGGACATTTGCTACGAAACCTATAAGCCGTCGATAAAAATTAATGAACTTCGTGCAGGTGCTGATAATAAGAAGCCGCTCATTTTCTCTCCTGTGAACCCTAATACGGCCTTTAGTCGTGATATCCGCCAGGGTGTCGTGGATGCCGGAACAGTGGTGTACTGGGCGCTGCAGGTTATCTATTTTATGGGTTTCTCAAAAATCTATATCGCCGGCCTGGATATGAAAAACTTCTCTCAGCCGCGATTTTACGAAAATACGGAAACCATGGCACCTTCATTCCTGGATAAAAAAGTGCAGGATATCGTCATCCCGGCAATGGCCTTAGCCAGTGAACTATTTTCAAAAGAACATATTGATGTCGTTAATTTATCGACTCAAAGCGCTATACCTTCTTCTGTTTTCCCCAGAAAGGATTTTACTGATGTTTTCAAGTAAGTTACAACGGATTACGCTTTATCCTTTTGCGTTATTTATGTTCCTGAGCCTGGTCTTTTGCGGCGTTTCTCGCGTTAACGTACTCTTCCATATTTCGCTGGCGCTTTTCATCATCACCATGACTATCGCTAAAGATGTGCGAGAGCGTTTTTTGAGAGATAAAGAGTTTTTGCCTGCACTGGGAATAGCTGTGGCGTTCATGCTCTATTTCTCTTTCTCGAACTTATGGAATGAAACATCACATCTGAGTTCAGCGTTAAGTCATTCATTTTACATTTTCATCTTCCTGTGTTTATATCGCCAGTGTGAAATTGAAAATAAGAAAAAATATATAATTGGCGCGGCCTATTTCGGTATCGTGACACTGACCATCCTGACGCTGTTGTATGTCGACAAATCCAGGATGCTCTGGAACCGTTTAGGGGATGCATTCCCCTATGCCCCGGATAATGTAATTGACCTTGGGGGTTATATGGCGCTGGGAATATTACTCAGTGCTATCATGGTACGTGAAACACATAACGTACTTTATTACCTCCCGGTTCCAGTGCTGATTATTGGGTTACTGCTCACTCAAAGCCGCGGCCCGCTGTTATCACTGATCGTTGCGTCAGTTGTCGTTCTATTATGCAAGCCAAAATGGAACGCGAAGTATGTTTTATGGTCGATCGTTCTTATCGCGATTATCGGCGTCGGTCTCTATTACAGCGGGTTCCTGGATGTCCTGATAAGACGCATTGAAGCGGGATCTCAAGCCGGTTCGGTGCGTTTAGGCATCTGGCAAAACGCGTTTGAAGTGGCGAAAGAAAAAGTCATTTTCGGTTGGGGCTTTAATAAACAACTTTCGTTCGTCAACGGATATGGCCAACCGATTACCACAACGCATAGCCTTTATTTTGCTGCCTTCCTGAAGGGGGGTGTCGTGGGCCTGGTGTTTTTACTGGCGATGATCGGATATGCCTTCAGGCAGTGTCTTCGTCATCTGGCGGCGAACCATAAGGTTGAAATTGCCATCCTTATTTTCGCAGTGATGTTCTACGCCACTCAGGGAATGTTTGTGATCAGCAATCCTCGAGAATATTGGGTGCTATTCTGGATCCCACTGGCCATCGTATTCAGTACTCCGGTGAAAACCGCGATTCAAAAATAATCTTAACGCGCCGATCACTCGGCGCTTTTTTTATGCTGGTAAAATTCCGCCAGCGTCATCCCCACCGTTTTATCCGACAGCCAGACAAATAGCTGCTCCAGATCCTGATACAGTCCTTCAATTGCAGCTTCGTCTTTGAACGTCGGGCTCCCGCCTGGCATAAATTCTGACGAATGAAGCATAAATTCCACATAGTCATTGCCCTGAGATAGCGTCTGCTGCGCCACCTGAATCATCTCCGATGCATTGCCGCCGGACGGTCGCAGCCAGTTGACCGATGGGGACCGGTACTTGCCGCGCAGTCGGTCATAGCTCTGTTTTACCGCATTGAGCCAGCCAGGATGTTTGTACTGAATGCTCATCGGGACTTCGAGGAGTGGGCTATCGCCAGGCCGGGAAATATCATCTGTGTCGATGAAATAGGCGCGATCGGGGAAATGCTGATAGTCCGTTCCGCCATTACCTTGCGGCGCACCTTTGGCATTGCGCCAGTTGACACGTGGAGTCACTGAGCAATCCACCTGATAACCCAGTTCAATAAGCAATTTCGCGTAACGGCTGTCAAACGCCCAACGCCCTGCACGATGGCTCAGCATTTTGGTCTGGAACGTCTCTTCCAGTAGGCGGGTCATGAATAGCACTTTTTCCCGCATTACCTCTTCAGAATACTCAATCAAATAGGGCTGCCAGCGCCAGTCATCGCCGGTCAGATCGTGTTCAGGTGGGCTGTTCCAGGCGTGGAGATGCATGCCCACTTCGCCCTGCCCCCGCGCGATCACCTCTTTCGCGAACGCAATAAACACGGGATCAACCGCCATCTCATAGTTGGTTAACCAGACGGGTTTAAAACCAAAACGCTCGCAAAGGGCCTGAAAACGTGCCAGATAGTGGGCGTTTTCGGTTTTGATTTCACGATGGTTTTGCCAGAGATTATCGCCTTCTGTATCGATCGTAATGATAAACGCTGGTTTTTTCATAATGAGCCCGTAAGACGTGAAGTTGTCGCTATGTTACGCACTCCCGCAAGGAGGAGTAAACACTTGACAGTAAATTACGGACATTATGTAGAAAGAGTGCAAGTCAATAGTAAGTCTATTAGAATTGTGAACAGATTGCCTCCGATAAGATGATGATGAATAACATTCTCAATACGCCGAAATTACGCATTTTACTCATTAAACTTCGTCATCATGGCGACATGCTGTTGACCACGCCGGTCATTGGTTCTTTACGTCAAAAATGGCCTGATGCCCAGATTGACGTTCTTCTCTATGAGGAGACTCGCGAGATGCTCGGCGCGCATCCTGCTATCGGCACAATCTACGGCATCGATCGCAAATGGAAGCAATTAGGAACACTCAAACATCTGCAAAAAGAGTGGCAACTGCTCCGCGCATTGAGGGGGCAGCACTATCACCTGGTGATTAATCTTGCCGACCAGTGGCGCAGCGCCATCGTCACGCTCTTTACCGGTGCGCCGGTTCGCCTCGGGTTCGCGTTTAACAAACGTAACAATGCCTTCTGGCGTATATGCCATAGCGAACTGGTCTCTGTGGAAAATCACATAACGCAGCACACCGTCGAACAGAATCTCTCTATCCTTTCACCCCTGCCCGTGACTCCCCAGTCTGCCGTCACCATGAGCTACAGCGTGGACGACTGGCATCTGGCTCAGCAAAAACTGGTGCAAAACGGCGTCGGGGATAACTACATCGTCATTCAACCCACTTCGCGCTGGTTCTATAAATGCTGGGACGAAGCAAAAATGGCGCAAACTATCGCGGCGCTTCAGCAGGATGGGCACACGGTGGTGCTCACGGCCGGCCCGGACAAAAAAGAACTGGCAATGATCGATCGCATTCTCGCCGACTCACCGCAAACGGGCGTTGTCTCGCTGGCAGGCCAGCTGACCTTGCGCCAGCTGGCATCAGTGATTGATCATGCGCGCCTGTTCATCGGCGTAGATTCCGTGCCAATGCACATGGCTGCAGCGCTTCAGACCCCTTGTATTGCCCTCTTCGGTCCCTCGAAATTAATGTTCTGGTCCCCCTGGCAGGTCAAAGGGGAAGTGATTTGGGCGGGCGATTATGGTCCGCTTCCCGATCCTGATGCCATTGATACCCGAACCCAGGAACGCTATCTCGACGCAATACCCGTTGAGGATGTGGTCGCTGCCGCAAGGAGATACCTGTAATGGCTCACCATCGTCTGGCCATTGTGCGTCAGAAATATCGCCCCGACGGCGGGGCAGAACGCTTTGTTTCCAGAGCGCTGACCGCACTGAGCAACCAAAATCTTGAGCTCAACGTCATTACGCGTGAATGGCAGGGTGAGAAGCAGGACGACTGGCATATTCATATTTGCGATCCGCGCAAATGGGGCCGCATCAGCCGTGAACGCGGTTTTGCCAACGCTGCGCGCGCGCTGTGGCAGCAGGAACAGTTTGATATTGTGCAGAGCCACGAGCGAATTCCTGGCTGCGATATCTACCGCGCGGGGGATGGCGTCCATCGCCGCTGGCTGCTTCAGCGCACACGTATCCTCTCCGGCTGGCGTGCGAAGATGCTGATGCACGACCGCTATCACCGCTATGTCATGAACGCCGAACGTGAAATGTACCAGGCTCCGGAGCTTAAAGCCGTCATCTGCAATGCGGAAATGATCAAACGTGAGATCGTCGAAGACTTTGATATTGACGCAAAAAAGATACATGTGATTTATAATTCGATTGATGCCAGCCGCTTCGTTCCGGCAGAAGAGCAGCAACGCGCTGCACTTCGCCAGAAGTTAGGGCTGCCATTGGATGCCGTTGTTTTCTGTTTTGTGGGTTCCGGGTTTGAACGAAAAGGGTTAGCCAGCGCCATTCGCGCCATTGCAGGAACTGATGCGTGGCTGATTGTCGTAGGGCAGGATAAAGCAGAGCATCGTTACCGCGACCTCGCACGCTCGTTAGGCTGCGAAGGGCAAATCCGTTTTTTAGGAATGCAAAAGGAGACGCTGCCTTTTTACCAGCTATCCGATGGTTTGCTGCTGCCGACGCTGTATGATCCCTTTCCAAACGTGATTCTTGAAGCGATGGCCTGCGGTCTGCCTGTCATTACATCAGACAGCTGTGGCGGAGCGGAATTTATTACGCAAGGCCAGAATGGTTTTTACTGTGATGCTCTTGATATCAGCAGGTTGAAGGAGGCGATTGTGGCCATCCCTTCTCTGGAAAAGAATAATAATATGGGGATGGCTGCGCGTGAACGCGTCAAAGATGCCACCCCGGAAAAACTGTCAAATCAGCTTGTTTCGCTTTATCAAAAATTACTGGATTAATAATGCGCATCCTTATGATTATTGATGGTTTACCCGGTGGAGGGGCCGAAAAAACGGTACTCACACTCTCCAGCGGATTGATAGAAATGGGACATCAGGTCTCACTTTTCTCCCTGCGAAAAGTGTGCGATTACGCTATTCCAGAGGGCATCGATTTTCAGGTCATACAGGATACCTGCACTAAACCGTGGCGGAAGCTGACTGAGATCCCGCGTCGGGCTCAGCTTTTAGACACCGCAGTCAGGCAGGCCGAGCAACGTGGGAAATTTGACGTCGTGTTCTCCCATTTACACAAAACCGACCGCATTGTGTCGCATAGTCGCGCGCTTAGCCGCGATAAAGTCTGGTTCTGCGTACATGGTATGTTCTCGTTTTCGTATCTCCGTCATCGCAGCGGACTGTCACGCTGGTTTAAACATCTCAAAATTCGCCATACCTACGAAAACCGTAACGTGGTCGCTGTCTCTGCCGCCGTGCTGCGGGATCTTTCTGACACACTGAACATCCAGCTTCGTCGCAAAACGGTCATCCATAATCCCTTTGATATTGCTGAAATACAGCGTCTGGCCGATGCGCCTTTCAATATGCAGGGCAAGGATTACATCATCCACGTCGGGCGTTTTCATGAGCACAAAAGGCATGATCGCCTGCTGCGTGCATACGCGCTGAGCCACATCGATGCGTCACTGGTGATGATGGGCAATGGCTCGGATACCCGGATCCAACAGCTGAAACAACTGGCAGCAGAGCTTGGGATCGAACACAAGATTATTATCCGTCCCTTCGAGGCGAACCCCTATCCATGGATCAAAGGCGCGCGCCTTCTCGTGTTAAGCTCAGACTGCGAAGGTTTTGGAAATGTGCTTGTCGAATCCATTATTTGCCAGACGCCACCCGTCAGTACCAACTGCCCAGGTGGACCCGCTGAAATCCTGACGGGGCCTTTATCTCGCGGTCTTTCAGAGTTAAATGACGAATCGCTGGCGAAAACGCTGGCGGATATTTATGCCAATCCGCCGATCGTTAACACTGCGACGATCTCTTCGTTTGGTATCAACGCGATATGCCAGCAATACATTGCGCTGGTAGACAAACAGTAATTATCAGGTTTTTTTATGCAAAATTCAGCGCCATTGTTAAGCGTGGTCGTGGCCGTTTATAACGGCGAAGCCTTTCTGGACCAGTTCTTCACCTGCCTCGTAAGCCAAAACATCGACAGCATGGAAGTCATCATTGTTAACGATGGCTCCACCGATGGCTCAATGCACATCGTTGAAAAGTGGCGCGAACAATTGCCGCAAATGCAGATCATTGAGCAGGAAAATCAGGGCGTCTCTATCGCACGTAATTCCGGGCTGGCCGTTGCCACGGGGCAATACCTCTCTTTCCCGGACATTGATGATGTCTTCAAACCTGGCATGTATCAGCGTCTGCTTGATATGGCCGTGACGCAAAATCTGGATGTCGCCACCTGTAACGGGAATTACGTCTGGGAAAACGATAAAAAGCCGTCGCGCCCTATCTTCCCGGAAGATGCACTGCCGTCAACAGAGGTCATGACCGGTCCTGCGTGGCTTAAAAAAGCGCTCGATTCGCGCAAGTTTCTGCACGTCACCTGGCTGAACATCTATCGTCACGATTTTATTCGTCAGAACGGCTTTCGCTTCGAACCGGGCCTGCGCCATCAGGATATTCCATGGACCACGGAAGTTCTGCTCGCAGCCGATCGCGTCCAGTACACCAGTGAGCGTTTTTACGATTACTACATCCACTCTGCGTCGGTATCTCACATGCCCGACAATGACGACACGCTGATCCGTTCCGCTCGTCATTACATGAAGATATTGCAAATGCTGGATGCCATTAACCAGCGCTATCCGGATAAAGTTAAAAACATCCCGGCCTGTTACTGGCAAATTGCGAAAGAAGGGCTCGGCATTATCCATACCTTCGATAATATGAAAGATGAGCAGAAAAAATCGATGATAATCAGCGAGTTTTTCAAGACCGGCATCTGGAATCTTATCTGGAAAAACGCTAAAACCTTCCGACTGCGCTGGAGACTGGGCCGTCGCTACTTCCGCCTCAAAAGGTATCTGGCATAAGAGATAGCTTTACGTGGCCTAAATGCTTAGAATTTGCCCGCCGAAACTCAAAAACGGATAATCGCTTGGAATTGTTGTATACCGCCCTGCTCTATATTATTCAGCCACTGGTGTGGCTGCGACTGCTGCTTCGTAGCCGTAAAGCGCCTGCGTACCGAAAACGCTGGGCTGAACGTTATGGCTATTGCCGCAATAAGGTCGCCCCGGACGGTATTTTGCTGCATTCCGTTTCTGTCGGCGAGACGCTGGCCGCGATCCCGTTGGTCCGCGCCCTGCGCCACCGCTATCCTTCGCTGCCGATTACCGTCACCACAATGACGCCGACCGGCTCCGAACGCGCCATGTCGGCCTTCGGTAAAGATGTCCATCACGTCTATCTGCCGTACGATTTACCCTGCGCCATGAACCGTTTCCTCAACACCGTGCGTCCGAAGCTGGTGATCGTGATGGAAACCGAACTGTGGCCGAATATGATTTCCGCCCTGCATGCCCGTAAAATTCCGCTGGTCGTCGCCAACGCCCGCCTGTCGGAACGCTCGGCCAAAGGCTACGGCAAGCTGGGCAGCTTTATGCGCCGCCTGCTGGCAAAAATCACGCTGATCGCTGCCCAAAACGAAGAAGACGGCGCGCGCTTTATCTCCCTGGGATTGAAACGCAATCAGCTCGCCGTCACCGGCAGCCTCAAATTTGATATTTCCGTCACGCCAGAACTCGCCGCCCGCGCCGTCACGTTACGCCGCCAGTGGGCTCCGCGCCGCCAGGTATGGATTGCTACCAGCACCCACGACGGCGAGGAAGAGATTATCCTGCAGGCGCATCGCAAGCTGCTGGAGAAATTCCCCGATTTACTGCTGATCCTCGTTCCTCGCCATCCGGAGCGCTTTAAAGACGCGCGTGAAATGGTGCAGAAAGGCGGATTTAGCTTCACCCTGCGCAGCAGCGGTGAGATCCCATCCGGCAGCACCCAGGTGGTGATTGGCGATACGATGGGCGAACTGATGCTGCTGTACGGAATTGCCGATCTGGCCTTCGTCGGCGGAAGCCTTGTCGAGCGCGGCGGTCACAACCCGCTGGAGCCGGCCGCACACGCCATACCGGTGCTGATGGGCCCGCACACATTTAACTTCAAAGATATCTGCGCTAAATTGCAGCAAGCCGATGGCTTAATTACCGTAACCGACGCGGACTCGGTGGTGAAAGAGGTCTCGACCCTGCTCACCGACGAAGATTACCGCCTGTGGTACGGTCGTCATGCCGTCGAAGTGCTGCATCAGAACCAGGGCGCGCTGACCCGTCTGCTGCAACTTCTGCAACCTTATCTGCCTCAGCGGAGCCATTAATGTCCAAGCGTCTGTCGGTCGTGATGATCGCCAAAAACGCCGCTGACCTGCTTCCGGACTGCCTGGCCTCTGTCGCCTGGGCCGACGAAATTGTCCTCCTCGATTCAGGCAGCAGCGACAACACCCTTGAGGTCGCCCGCGCCGCGGGTGCAAAGGTCTTCATCGACACGGACTGGCAGGGCTACGGCATCCAGCGCCAGCGCGCACAATCTTTTGCCACCGGCGACTACGTGCTGATGATCGACACCGACGAGCGGGTGACGCCGGAATTGCAGCAATCCCTTCAGTCAATGCTGGCCTCGCCAAAACCTGGCGCAGTTTATAGCATCGCCCGCCGCAACTATTTCCTCGGACGCTTTATGCGCCATAGCGGCTGGTATCCCGACCGCGTCATGCGCCTGTATGAACGCGAGCGCTATCAGTACAACAGCAATCTGGTGCACGAATCCCTGGATTGCGCGAACGCCGAGGTGATAAACCTGCAAGGCGATTTGCGTCATCTTACCTGCCGGGACTTTGCCAGCTTCCAGCGCAAACAGCTCAGCTATGCGACGGCATGGGCGCAGGAGCGCCACCAGCGCGGCAAGAAAGCCTCGATTGCCGGTATCTTCGCTCACACGCTTGGCGCGTTTATGAAAACGCTGGTACTACGCGCAGGCATTCTGGATGGCAAACAGGGCTGGTTACTGGCGGTGGTGAATGCCCAGTATACTTTCAACAAATATACCGAGCTGTGGGCACTGAACCGCGGCTACTCAGAGAAAGCGTGAGCCATGAGCACAAAAGCGATTTATCCGGGTACCTTCGATCCGATCACTAACGGTCATCTTGATATCATCACCCGCGCGGCCAGTATGTTTGACCGGGTGGTTCTGGCGATTGCCGCCAGTCCGAGTAAAAAGCCGATGTTCGATCTGGATGAACGCGTCGCACTGGCGACCGCTGCGATCGCACATCTGCCGAATGTGGAAGTGGTGGGGTTTAGCGATCTGATGGCGAATTTTGCCCGCGCGCAAAAAGCCAACATTCTGATTCGTGGGCTGCGCGCCGTGGCTGATTTTGAATATGAGATGCAGCTGGCGCACATGAACCGCCATCTGATGCCGGAGCTGGAAAGCGTGTTTCTGATGCCGTCGAAAGAGTGGTCGTTTATCTCATCATCGCTGGTGAAAGAGGTGGCGCGCCACGGGGGCGATGTGACGCACTTCCTGCCGGCGAACGTCCATCAGGCGCTGATGGACAAGCTCAAGTAACTTACTTCTGGCACTGGCGGCAGTAAAACGTCGCTCGCTGCGCATGTTTGGACGCCACAATCGGCGTCCCGCACACTCTGCACGGCTCCCCTTTTCGGCCATACACCTGCAGCTCCTGGGCAAAATAGCCCGGTTTCCCGTCGCTTTGCAGGAAATCCTTCAGCGTAGTTCCACCCTGCTCAATCGAGCGCAGGAGAACAGCTTTAATCACTTTCACCAGCAGCTCACACTCTTTGTCTGAAAGCGAAGAGGCCAGCCGATCGGGATGGATCCCGGCAGCGAACAGGGATTCACTGGCATAAATGTTCCCGACGCCCACCACCAGCTTGTTATCCATCAGCCAGGGTTTGATCGGCGTTTTCTTCTTCGCACACTTCGCCTTTAGGTATTCGGCGTTAAAGTCCGCGCTGAGCGGTTCAGGACCGAGATGGGCCAGCACGTTATGCCCTTCCAGCTCTTTGGTCCACAGCCAGGCACCGAAGCGGCGAGGATCGGTGTAGCGCAGCACCTTGCCGTTACTCATCACCAGATCGACGTGGTCGTGTTTTTCGGCAGGCAGCTCTTCAGTGAGGATGCGCAGGCTCCCGGACATTCCCAGGTGGATAATGATCCAGCCATCGGGCAGCTCCAGCAGCAGATACTTGGCGCGACGCTGCACGCTGAGCACAGGCTTGTCGCTGAGGGCGTGGATCTCATCGGAAACAGGCCAGCGCAGACGGCCATTACGAACGACGGCATGCAGAATGGTCGCCCCCACCAGATGGGGTTCAATTCCACGACGGCTGGTCTCTACCTCAGGTAATTCAGGCATGTTTCCTCCTTTGAGATACACAGAATGCAAAAAACCCCGCGATTGCGGGGTTTTTCTTCAAAGAAAACTAAAATTATTTGATTTTAGCTTCTTTGTACAGCACGTGCTGACGGACAACTGGATCGAACTTTTTCAGTTCCAGTTTTTCCGGCTTAGTACGCTTGTTCTTCGTGGTGGTGTAGAAGTGACCTGTACCAGCAGAAGAAACCAGCTTGATTTTCTCACGAATACCTTTAGCCATGATTTATTTCCTCGTTAAGTACTTAGTACTTTTCGCCACGGGCACGCAGTTCGGACAGAACTGTATCGATGCCTTTCTTATCAATAACACGCATACCTTTAGCAGATACACGCAGGGTGACAAAACGCTTCTCGCTCTCAACCCAGAAACGGTGAGAGTGCAGGTTCGGCAGGAAACGGCGTTTAGTCGCGTTCAGTGCGTGGGAACGGTTGTTACCGGTCACCGGACGCTTGCCAGTAACTTGGCAGACTCGGGACATGTCTATTCTCCAAAAATCAAATTAGCTCGAGCTTCGTATGGGGTATCGGCGCCTCGTCAGGCTTTACAGCCCGGTCATCGCGGTTCTAAGCGAACTCTCGATTGCCAGGCCCAAATGCCAAACCCGAGATTCTCAAAGGTGGCGTAGTATACGCTGACTCGACGATGTGCTCAAGTCCCGAACAGACAAAGATCCCGATGGATCGCGCGAAATGGTCTAAATCCAACCATGTTCGGCAAAAGAAACATACTCTCCACGACCGATAACTAAATGGTCAAGCACACGAATGTCCATGAATTGACAGCATTTGATGATACGTTCAGTGATCTCTTTGTCAGCTTGACTTGGTTTAGCGCAACCCGAGGGGTGATTATGCGCGAGGATCACGGCGGCTGCATTCACTTTTATCGCTTCGCGGACAATTTCTCGCGGATGAACCTCCACGTGGCCCAATGTACCCGAGAACAGCGGGCAGTGTTTTAACACCCGGTTCTGGTTATCCAGAAAGATCACCATAAAGATCTCGCGCTCGGCATCGGAGAGCTGACTCTGTAAGAAATCCCGCGTCATTTCAGGGCTTATCAGAGGGTTATCCTCCAGCATACGTACACTATGATAGCGCCTCGACAGCTCCGCAATCCCCTTGAGCTGGGCATATTTCGCCACGCCAATCCCTTCGACATGCTTAAATTCCACCAGCTCCGCGTTGAGCAGACCATAAAGTGAGCCGAAATGCGCCAGTAGCTCCTCCGCCAGCGTGAACACACTTTTCCCAGGCGTACCGGTGCGTAAAAAAAGTGCCAGCAGCTCGCTGTCGGTCAACGAAGTGATCCCAAAATGGAGCATTTTCTCGCGCGGTAAGAGCGGTAAGGTGACATCCATATCTCTTCTCCCTGTTTTTCTCTCATGCTGACACAGGAATTGCCGCCGCTCGACAGGCACTTTTCGTTCTTGCGTAGCGCCTCGCAAAGTGCAGCACGGACAAAATCACGTCACTTTTGGGATTGTGATAAAATGCCCGCTCTCTGGTGAAACCCAACAGGAAAGAATCATGATGAGCCTGGCCGGTAAAAAAATCGTTCTTGGCGTGAGCGGCGGCATTGCTGCCTATAAAACGCCAGATCTGGTGCGCCGTTTGCGCGAGCGCGGGGCCGATGTGCGGGTCGCAATAACCGAAGGCGGTAAGGCCTTTATCACGCCCCTGAGTTTGCAGGCAGTGTCGGGATATCCGGTCTCTGACAGTCTGCTGGACCCGGCAGCCGAAGCGGCGATGGGCCACATTGAGCTCGGCAAATGGGCCGATCTGGTGATCCTCGCCCCCGCAACGGCTGATTTAATCGCACGCGTTGCCGCCGGTATGGCAAACGACCTGGTATCGACCATTTGTCTCGCCACGCCCGCCCCGGTCGCCGTGGTGCCGGCCATGAATCAGCAGATGTACCGCAACGCCGCCACCCAGCATAACCTGGAGGTTCTTGCCTCTCGCGGCCTGCTGATTTGGGGCCCTGACAGCGGCAGCCAGGCCTGCGGTGATATCGGCCCAGGACGCATGCTGGATCCCCTTGCCATCGTCGATATGGCCGCCACCCATTTCGCCCCTGTCAACGACCTGCAACATCTCAACATCATGATTACGGCAGGCCCGACGCGCGAACCACTCGACCCGGTGCGTTACATCACCAACCACAGCTCCGGCAAGATGGGCTTCGCCATTGCCGCCGCCGCGGCAAAACGCGGTGCCACGGTTACGCTGGTGAGCGGGCCGGTTTCGCTACCAACGCCCGCCTCTGTGCAGCGCATCGACGTGACGACGGCGCTGGAAATGGAAGCCGCAGTTCAGGCTCACGCTCAGAAACAGCAAATATTTATCGGCTGCGCGGCCGTCGCGGATTACCGTGCAGAAACGATTGCTGAGGCGAAAATCAAAAAGCAAGGCGATGAATTAACGATAAAAATGGTGAAAAACCCCGACATCGTCGCCGGCGTTGCCGCATTAAAAACCCATCGACCTTACGTCGTTGGATTTGCCGCAGAAACGAATAATGTGGAAGAATACGCCCGGCAAAAACGTACCCGCAAAAATCTCGATTTGATTTGCGCGAACGATGTATCGCTGGCGACGCAAGGATTTAACAGCGACAGCAATGCACTGCACCTTTTCTGGCAGGATGGAGATAAAGTCTTACCGCTTGAGCGCAAGGAACTCCTGGGCCAACAATTACTGGACGAGATCGTTACCCGTTATGATGAAAAAAATCGACGTTAAGATTCTGGACCCGCGTGTTGGTCAGCAATTCCCGCTGCCGACCTATGCCACCTCCGGTTCTGCCGGTCTTGACCTGCGTGCCTGTCTCGACGACGCCGTAGAGCTGGCGCCGGGCGCGACCACGCTTATCCCGACAGGTCTGGCGATTCACATTGCCGACTCATCGCTTGCGGCAGTGATCCTGCCTCGCTCTGGCCTGGGCCACAAGCATGGTATCGTGCTGGGCAATCTGGTTGGGCTTATCGATTCTGACTACCAGGGTCAGCTGATGGTCTCCGTCTGGAACCGTGGCCAGGACAGCTTCACCATTGAGCCGGGCGAACGTATCGCGCAGATGGTCTTTGTGCCGGTGGTTCAGGCTGAATTTAATCTGGTGGAAGATTTTGACGCCACCGATCGCGGCGAAGGCGGCTTCGGCCACTCAGGGCGCAAATAAGCCCAACGATATGCATCTCACAGCGTCATAACGCGATAACACACCGCAAACGACAGTTTGCGGTCGCTGTGTGGATGCTCGCCGTAAAAGCGCTTATTTTCAGGGGTATTTTGTAACATGGCAGAAAAACAAACCGCGAAAAGGAATCGTCGCGAGGAAATACTTCAATCTCTGGCTCTGATGCTTGAATCCAGCGATGGCAGTCAACGCATCACCACCGCAAAACTGGCGGCCTCCGTGGGCGTGTCAGAAGCGGCGCTGTACCGTCATTTCCCCAGCAAAACGCGGATGTTTGACAGCCTGATCGAATTTATCGAAGACAGCCTGATCACCCGTATCAACCTGATTTTAAAAGACGAAAAAGACACCACGTCGCGCTTACGTCTGATCGTGCTGCTAATTCTGGGGTTTGGTGAACGCAATCCGGGTCTGACCCGCATTTTGACCGGCCACGCGCTGATGTTTGAGCAGGACAAACTTCAGGGGCGCATCAATCAGCTTTTCGAGCGTATTGAAGCGCAGCTGCGTCAGGTTTTGCGTGAGAAGAAAATGCGTGAAGGCGAAGGCTATGTCACTGACGAAACCTTGCTGGCCGGGCAGCTTTTGGCTTTCTGCGAAGGGATGCTCTCCCGTTTTGTGCGCAGCGAGTTTAAATATCGCCCGACGGACGATTTCGATACCCGCTGGCCGTTAGTGGCCGCACAGCTGCAGTAAACCTCTTGCCGGATGGCGGCTACGCCTTATCCGGCATGGGTGACACGCAGGCCCGGTCACAGCGCCACGCCACCGGGCAATTCACTCAGACGCCAAACTCTTCCCGATACGCCTGCACTGACGCCAGGTGATCCGCCATCTCAGGCTTCTCTTCCAGATACGCAATCAGGTCTTTCAGGGTGATAATCGACGTCACTTTGCAGCTGTAATCGCGCTCCACTTCCTGAATCGCCGAAATCTCACCGCGGCCACGCTCCTGACGATCGAGAGAGATCAGCACGCCTGCGAGCGTCGCGCCATTAGCCTGAATGATCTCCATGGATTCGCGGATCGCGGTTCCGGCGGTGATCACATCGTCCACCAGCATGATCCGGCCCTGCAGCGCGCTACCGACCAGATTACCGCCTTCGCCGTGGGTTTTGGCTTCTTTACGGTTAAAGCAGTACGGCACGTCGCGATCATGGTGTTCCGCCAACGCCACCGCGGTGGTGGTGGCAATCGGAATGCCTTTGTAGGCCGGGCCAAACAGCAGGTCGAAATCAATCCCGGAATCCACCAACGCTTCGGCGTAGAAGCGGCCTAAAAGAGCCAGATCGCGCCCGGTATTAAACAGGCCGGCATTGAAGAAATAGGGACTCTTACGCCCGGATTTCAGCGTAAATTCGCCGAACTTAAGAACCTGCTTGTTAAGCGCAAACTCAATAAACTGGCGCTGATAGGGTTTCATGGATTTGCTCCTCATCTTACTTTTCTACGGACAAAAAAAAGGGCGACAACGTCGCCCTTAAAATCAATTTTCTAACGCCGCTTTCTGCGTCGCGACAATGGATTCGATTCCCCCTCGGGCTAACGCCAGCAAGGTAAGAAGCTCTTCATGGGTGAACGGCTCGCCTTCTGCCGTGCCCTGCACCTCAATGATGCGACCGTCTTCGGTCATCACCACGTTCATGTCGGTTTCTGCTGCGGAGTCTTCAACGTATTCCAGATCGCAAAGGGCTTCGCCTTTGACAATCCCAACGGAGACCGCGGCAACCATCCCTTTCATCGGGTTGGTTTTGAGCTTACCCGCGGCAACCAGCTTGTTCAACGCATCGGCAAGAGCAACGCAAGCGCCGGTGATGGACGCCGTACGCGTGCCGCCATCTGCCTGAATCACGTCGCAGTCGAGGGTAACAGTGAATTCGCCCAGGGCTTTCAGATCGACCGCCGCGCGCAGTGCGCGAGCAATCAGGCGCTGGATTTCCATCGTGCGGCCGCCCTGCTTGCCTTTCGCTGCTTCGCGAGCGTTACGGGTGTGGGTGGCGCGAGGGAGCATGCCGTATTCGGCGGTGATCCAACCCTGGCCCTGGCCTTTCAGAAAACGCGGTACGCCTTCGTCGATAGAGGCGGTGCACAGCACTTTGGTGTTACCGAATTCAACAAGCACGGAGCCTTCAGCGTGTATTGTATAGTTACGGGTCAGGATGACAGGGCGCACCTGATTGGCGCTACGGCCTGCTGGACGCATGATGATATCTCCGGCTTGAAACGAATGTGGCTGCGCATTATACGGATTAAACGCGCTTATTCCTATCCTGACAAAGCCCCGAAAGCTATAATCCCCCCATCTCTCCTCTAAAAACGGACATGTCTATGATTCGCAGTATGACCGCCTACGCCCGGCGTGAAATCAAGGGTAGCTGGGGTAGCGCTACCTGGGAAATGCGCTCGGTAAACCAGCGCTATCTGGAAACGTATTTCCGTATGCCGGAGCAGTTTCGCAGCCTTGAGCCGGTCGTTCGCGAACGTATCCGTGCTCGCCTGACGCGCGGTAAAGTGGAATGTAACCTGCGTTTTGAACCCGATGCGAGCGCCCAGGGGGAGCTGATCCTCAACGAAAAACTGGCTAAACAGCTGGTGAACGCCGCGAACTGGGTCAAGATGCAGAGCGACGAGGGTGAAATCAACCCGGTTGATATTCTTCGCTGGCCTGGCGTAATGGCGGCCGGTGAACAAGATCTGGATGCGATCACCACCGAGATTCTGGGTGCGCTCGATGGCGCGCTGGACGATTTTATCATCGCCCGTGAAACCGAAGGCCAGGCGCTGAAAGCGATGATCGAGCAGCGTCTCGAAGGCGTCAGCGCAGAAGTCCTGAAAGTACGCGCCCACATGCCAGAAGTCCTGCAGTGGCAGCGCGAACGCCTGCTTGCCAGACTCGAAGACGCCGAAGTTCAACTGGAAAATACCCGTCTGGAGCAGGAGCTGGTCCTGATGGCGCAGCGCGTCGACGTGGCCGAAGAGCTGGATCGTCTGGAAGCGCACGTCAAAGAGACCTACAACATTCTGAAGAAAAAAGAAGCCGTTGGTCGTCGCCTCGATTTTATGATGCAGGAGTTCAACCGCGAATCGAACACGCTAGCCTCCAAGTCAATCAATGCCGAAGTCACCACTTCTGCAATTGAGCTGAAAGTGCTGATTGAGCAGATGCGCGAGCAGATCCAAAATATCGAGTAAATTCTTTCAAAGTCTACTCACATCCATAAGCCCATGTTAAATGGGCTTTTTTATTTAAATGATAGTCTATTAAAGACCACTAAAATCCATTAAAAACCACCACCTAGTGGGGAGTAAATGGGGGAGTGTTTTTGCTTTACTAGTCTCTTCTGGCAGTTTATAACCATATACCCCCCACAACGATTTTCATCAGGATAGGTATATGACCTCACTCACGGTCAGGACGGTTCAGGCTCTCATCAAAGCAGGAGAACCGGGGAAGTTTGGAGATGGGCGAGGCTTGTACCTGAAAGTCCCACAAAAAGGTGAGGCGTATTGGATGCTTCGATACACAATCGGCTCTAAGAGACGAGAACTCACACTTGGCAAGGTATCCCATCTATCTCTGTCTGAGGTACGTAGCCTCGCTGAGGATACTCGAAGAAAAGTTGCCACCGGAGATGATCCTATTGCTGAACGGAAACTCAATCGCCCTAAGCAACTCACGACTGTAGATGGATTGTTTGAAGACTGGCACAAAGACCTGGTTAAGCGGTTGAAGCATCCACAAATCCCAGAAAGGGTATACAGGAAAGATATCGCCCCTACTATTGGTCAACTTTCTTTGACGAAGATAACCCCCATTGATGTCAGGTCAATTCTGCAAAAAATTACAGATAGCGGAAGACCAACTATTTCAAATGATGCCCTACTCTACATGAAGCAACTCTTCGACCATGCAATCAAGCTTGGATTATTGTTAAACAATCCAGCTTCTGCGTTTAAGGTCAATGATGCAGGTGGAATCGAAAAAAGCAGAGAAAGAGCATTGAGTCTGGAAGAAATTGGTCAGGTGTTTAAAGTTTTCAGAGAACAATCTGACAGCTTCTCTCGTGATAACTACCTTGCATGTGCCCTACTTCTACTGCTGGCAGTTCGAAAAAGTGAACTTACGGAAGCGCCTTGGTCAGAATTTGATCTTGATGAGAAAAAGTGGTCTTTACCAAAAGAAAGGAGTAAGTCAGGAGTGGGCATTGTGATTCCGCTACCACCACTGGCAATTGAAATGTTAAAAGAGCTAAAGGTCAGAGCTTTTGGTTCTGATTATGTCTTTCCTAACCGCAGATCCAGTAAGAATCTACATATGGGAAAAGACACGCTCAACAGAGCCATAGCGAAGCTATTCGGGGTAGAAACAGGTAAGAAGAAACAACCACCTAATGTAATGGGAAATATTGAATACTTCACTGTCCATGACTTACGAAGGACTTGCAGAAGTTTACTTGCATCACTGTCTGTCCCCCCACATGTCGCAGAAAGATGCCTGAACCACAAGTTGAAGGGTGTAGAAGGTATTTATGACAGATATGATTATTTTGATGAAAGAAAAGAAGCCTTGCAAAGGCTTTCAGAAAGTTTATCAAAAAACCATTTGAACACTTCATTATTCCAACTTTAGAAGTGATTTTTTAATACTCTGATTCATTTGTTCTATCGATTTTTTAATATCACCTTTGAGACTAAACTTACAATGGTAAAATTTAATACCACTATTTATTGTACCAATAAATTCGAGGTCAGTATTTTCATCCATTGAAGGAGATATCCATAATGCCACGGATGTTTTGAGTGCTGTCGCATGACTAATTAATTGATAACGGTCAGACTCATCAATTTTAGGCTTATATTTTACCTCACCAAGCATGATAGGAACCTTCTCTTTTTTAAAAATCAAATCAGGTTTAACTGGAAACCTTTTATTATCAGAAAAGAGAATGCCTTGATGTTTTTTTTGGTTTCCATCAAAAACACGAACTCCAAACTTCATAAAATAACTCGAAATGCAATTCCTTATAAAGTTTTCAAAAACAACATCCATATTAAAGAGAAAAGAAGGCATACTAGTTCCGTCTGGATTGAAAGAGAAACCTATTTTTTTATAACCTAAAAGAATTGCATAAGTAGTAAGAAGACCATCATAATGTTTTTTATTAACAGAGTCAGCCTGATTCAGCAACGTATGATAGTCTGGATTCATTTGACGCGGCTCAAGCACTTCCAATATACTCAGCGCTTCTAGAAGAATATTTTTCTCCTCTTCAACGTTATTAAGCAATCGTGATTTTTGAAGAAACGCCAAACAACTTTTCTTAATTGTTTGGTTTAAAACAATATCTCTTGAGAAAATGAATACATCTGAGGCTACAGTATAATGATTGCCTTTTAAAATATGTTTTTTAAAAGTTCGCCCGAAGTTTAAACTAGGCCTATAAACACCATCTTCTTCTTCTAATTTATATTTTCTTGTAAAAGAGCTATCTAAGATAGGTCTTAAGAAAAAACAAAAACTCTTTAAAAGCACTTTTAAAGGAACATCACTATCATTAACTTCATAGCTTCGCAGAAATGGTAATAATGAATCGCAAGATACATCTGAAATTCTGACCATTTCCCAAAGATTGACAATAGGGAACTTTGGTTTGATATTTATGATTATTTCGCTTGTTAAAGGCAATAGCCCTACAATGCCAAGAACCCTTAATTCAATGCCATTAATTGTATCTCTTAAATCTATTACGGATAACTTCCTGGCACTTTCAAAAATAAGTGAATTACCGAATTGATCGTAAAGCATTTCTTTAGGGAAACGTCTAGTCTCCCTTTCAAACAAATCTATTACCAATGTTTTAGAGTAATTCATATTATATCTCTAATTATTTTCACTCGAAATTGTCATCAGTTAATAGTTCAATTATTTTCTGTTTAGTCTCTTCATACTTGCTTCGATCATGCAATAATGCTCTTTTTAAGGGAAGAGATATTTTAGCTTTCCATATAGACATTAAATCTTCTTGAGACTTAACTTTCATAAATCCAGCATGACCAAAACCATTTGGGAAAGCATTATTTATCAAATTAAATACAAAAATAATTTTTCTTATTAACGAATCTTCTATCCCTTCATCTTGTAATTTTTTTTCAAGAGTGAGTTGATCCGGTTCAAAATTTATAACCCAAAACCGTCTCAAAAGAGCATCATCAAGCTCAGTAATGGAACGGTCATAGGGATTAGCTGTAGCTAATATAATTATATTTTCAGGTATAAAAACTTCTTTGCCAGAGAATGGCAAGGTGAAAATTTTATTCCTATAATCTCTTTCTATATACGTTAAAGCCTCACCAAATATTCTTTGGACATCACCTCGATTTAATTCATCTATAACGATGACATGAGGTTTATCATCACTCAACTTAGCCTTCTCACAAAACTCTAAAAAAAGTCTTGGTGCCAGTTCATAGGTAATATTCTGATTCACTTCAGAATATTTTGGTCTAAACCCTTCAACGAAGTCGTCATAACTTATAGCTGGGTGAAATTGAAGATATATTATATTTTCCTCACTGGCGATTTTATTGGCTATTTTTCGAGCATAGTGAGTTTTGCCAGTACCAGGGGGCCCTACAAATAAAAAATTCAAACTCTCCTGATTACGGATGGATGCCATAATTTCAGAGTATATACTGTCATCATCACCTATCTCAGGTTCTACTATTTCATCTTCAGCGATAGAATCACTTACTAAAGTCTCTTTGAATTTCGGAGCTAAATTTTCTAATAATATATTCGATGATTGTTTTTCATTATCTAATTCAGGCCAAGGTATATCACCAAAAACTCTAAATCTTTCATGGAAAGCCGGAGGAAAATTATCTATACCAAGCTCTTGATTTAAAAGAAGATTGAATAACAACTCCCACGAATCTATATTGTCTGGGAATCCTTTAAATGCAAATAACCATATGAGGAAATATTCAAACCTGAAACTATCTGGGACTTCATTCTCAAACCTTGGTTGGAACTGATCCGTTAGTTTAACAAGAGATTTTTCTCCTTCAATTAACCCCTGCAATCTCATCTCTCTATATCCACGAGATGAAAAAAGATTACCCCACATCTTAGTATCTTGCCGAATAACAAAATCCCCACTATAGGGGCCAGTTTTCCAACCAACAACGTCTTTAAAACGGGGGCGAAGGAGATTATTACCTCTTTTAGTTGGGGGAATATCCAATAAATTACCATTAAAATACCTGTCCAAAAAGTGATCCGTACCTAACTTCTTAGACATATCAACAACTTCTGTTGTATTCACTTCATTAGAAGCAAATACGAAAGCAGGCAAAAGCCAATTTCCATTGAACTGTTGGAGATGCTCTATCGCCTCGATAATTGATGAAATTTTGAAGTATTTCATGGTAATCCCTTATTTTTTATTTCCAGGCTTTCTAAAATTGGCTTTATTACCAGTCCAAGAATTCCATAAAGGTGATGGCTGTGAGACTCTTTGAATAATTTTATTAAACTCAATCCTTTGATGACCATCTGCCTCAAGGGATGTGTCAATAAAATCAATGTAGTCGGGACTCATATCGATACCAACAACATTGCGATCATTAGCTAAAGAAGTAAAAATGGTAGTACCACTACCTACGAATGGATCTAGCACATGCCCACCCACAGGACTACCGATCTCAATACATCTTCTTACTAATTCAGAGGGAAATGAGGCGTTGTGATTAGCTCGACGACTTCTTTCGATAGGGATATTCCATACATCTTCTTCAACAAGCATAGAACGATCGAAGCTATAAAAACGGCTTTTGGAAAACATGAAAACGAACTCATATTGTCTGTAAGGACGATCTCTTGCCGTAGGCTCGACAAATGCATTACAACGGTTCCAAATGATAGAACTTCGCAAAGTCCATCCACGGTTCTGCATAGCAAACGCAACTTTCCACGGGATACCGATTAAACTTTTTTTAGGTATATCCCAACCACTTTGGTCTACAGGTCTAACCTTCTGCCGTAAAAAATCTCTGGAGGCACACTTAGGATCGCGACCATGCGGCTGCCCATTGCCAGAATAATATGTATCACCAATATTAAGGAAAAATACGCCTTCTGGATGTAAAGTTCGCTTTACTTCATCGAATACCGTCATCAATTGTTCAATGTAAGCTTCAACGGATGCTTCGTGCCCTAATTGTCCTTCATAACCATAATCTCTTACCCAGAAATAAGGTGGAGAAGTAACGGCAACGTTGAATACGTTGTCTGGAAGTTTTTTCAGGCAAGAAGCGGAGTCGCCCTTTAGCAAGCCCGCCATGTGCATAGCGCCAGACTTAAAGCACATTTTATCTTCAGTCTGCTTATTGACAGCTTGGAAACTTGTGGCAAGATCCAGTTCTAAGTTTTTCTTCATGATATTCCTAAATTATATCTTCTAAAGATGCACCCTTTATAATACCACAAAAACAACCGAATTGGAACTTGTTATTTTATAGCAGTTTCTTTGCTAATGCGTATTGAACTGGCTCAGGAGTCGATAAAACCATCTCTATTTTGTCTACTTGTTGTAAAGTAATATCTACAACGTAAATATATCTCTTTTGCAATCCAAAAGAGTTCCAAGGAGCATTAGGGCTATTATTTAAAGAAGGTATTGGCTCAAATACAAAAAACATGTCGGATTTTCGGCTAGGACCATTTTTAGTAGTTTTGTAAGATTGAAATAGTGAACAACATACAAGTAGCACATAAGATATGTAGTCAAATTGCATTCCCTTATACGACCAAATATCTAATTGGTTAGCATTCTTTAAACAATTTTGCATATCATACCAATTAAAATTGAGTTGGGGAAATTCTTTTCTAATCTTAAAATAAATATTCCATAAGTTTTCTTTAGTCCAGTTCTTTGCGGCAACCCTCAAGGATGGATCTTTTGGAATATTTATCAAATTTGAGAATGGAATATTATTTTTGTTTATCGATGGACAACTAGAACCAGGCTTATGGGCAAAATGCGCCCTTTTCTGAGCAGCTTTAGATTTCGTAGTTAAACGCTGATCGCAAATAATACAACATGGTATACTAAGATTGTGATCAAGCAGCCAAACCTCTATAGGAATCAGATTTTTTTGACTATCTCCTGATTTGTATGCTTTATTTGTCATAGTCCCTCCTTTGTAAGTTAAAAGAGTATGGACTATTGTTCAGGATATTTCAATACGTTCAAATAAGTAGTAGAGAATTTGATATATACAATTGAAAAGCACCACGGTTATTGTATTTTTCCCATATTAATGAAATGACTTTCATTGATGCATCATATTCAAGACCCAATATATACTGATGGAAGCTTTCCTCTCCATACGTAACTATAAACTCAGATATTTTATCAACATTCTTTTCAAAATAATCATCTAAGTTATCAATATTAAATTTCATATCATATATAGCTGATATAACTTGCCACTTTAATTGCTCTTTTTCTATCATAAGGATCATCTCATATTAAATTTAATCATTTAATACTTGTAATATCTATTTATGTCAAGTCTCCCACAGTTTAATCCATAAGCAAGGGCTAACTCATCGAAGCTACGCTTCTTTGAGTTCCCTTGTTTTTCGCCCTTCGGTTGAAAAAGAAGAGCCGGGTCAAATTCAAAATATTGACATATCACATTTTTGAAATATAAATGTACAGAGTGCCGCAACGGAATTGCTCACAATAAAAGTAATACAAAACCTAATATACGAAAAGGAGCTTCTATGAAAGAAACTATAGCATTACCATTCTGTAAGAAGAACAACAAAGTCCCAGCAAAATCATTGCGAATCCATTGTGTCAGCGCCCGATTCAACCATGAAGAACTACAGCTTCTCAACACGAAACGTGGTGATAAAAGCAAGGGTGAATGGCTCAGATTAGCTTCTCTTGATAAGCTTCCCGTAATGGTTCCACCAATAAATATAGAAGCCTGGAAATCTCTGAGCGAAATTTCACAGAAGCTGAACAAGCTTGTCGCTCATCTGGATAACAAAAGCCAGGGTAGCTCTCTGACGCAAACAGAACTATTCGCAGTGAAGCGCCAGATATATGAGCTTCGTATGAATCTTGTCAGTGCAGATCTATGGAGAGAGAAAAATGAATGAAGGGGATGCAGAAGATAAAGCGAGGTAAGAGCTTTGCTGGCGTAGTGCTGTATGCATTACGATCCGCTTCTCATCATAAAGTTGCTCCAGTTGTTATAGGTGGCAATATGATAGGGAGCTTCGCTAAAGAGCTAATAGCTGAGTTTGATGCTACAAAAACGCTTCGCTCAGATGTTGCAAAACCAGTGTGGCACAATTCACTTCGTTTGCCAAAGAACGAGACATTGACTGATGCTCAATGGTCTGGAATAGCAGATGACTATATGAAACGCATGGGGTTCTCTGAAACGCATCTCAGATGCTATGTGTTGCACGATGACAAAGACGGTCAACACATCCACATAATAGCAAGCAGAGTTTCTCTTGATGCAGGCAAGCTATACCTCGGCAGGAACGAGAACCTGGCAAGTACGAGAGTAATTCAGCAACTTGAAAGAGATTACAATCTGACAAGAACCAAAGGGCCAGAGGCTAAAGCATCATCAACCTCGCCCTCTCCTAAACCGAAGCGCAAAAAAACTCGTAATGAAACGATGCAGGAAAAAAGAACTGGTGAGCTATGCTCTAAAACAGTCATACAGGAAGCTATAGACACACTCATAACCAGCAAGATTTCCGAAGAAGAGTTTGTGCAGCAGCTTGCAGCTCAGAAGATAAAAGCTGTTCCTAACAGAGCGTCAACAGGAAGGATGAATGGTTTTTCGTTTGAGTATAACAACGTTTCATTCAAAGCTTCGCAGCTTGGTAAAAAGTATTCATGGAAAAACTTAGAGCCGTTCATCATCATTGATTCCCCGACCATAGTTAACAGAAAAACCGAGACATCTAGTTTTTTCGTTGGAATAGATATGGAAGACATACAGCTTGCCTCACCTGAGGCTGTCTCATTTGTGGTTGATGATAAAACTCGTGGTAAAAGCTATGTTGACGTAGCGATGCGATGGATAGAAACCATTCCCTGGGTAGACAAAATAGTTAACACCGTCAAAAAACTACGTAATCCGTTGTTAAGGGCGTTTAAACAGCCTCCCAAGATTTTTTCTGCTTCACCACTTTCTATAGACCTACCATCTGTTCCTTCTGTTGAAAAATCTGTGAAAACAAACACTTTTAGACTGAAAATTTAGCACAAGCCATCCTAAAAACTCCTATGCTGCTGATTTTATGACAAAATAATTGATCGTTATAATCGATCGATTAATCACTCATGATAGCTATAAACTATCAAACTGCAAAATATCGATCGGTACAAATGATTTGATAACTTTACAGCTTTGTACAAAATGTACTTTGAAGGAATTATCGGCTAATAGACTGATTTTACTAGCCTATTTTTAATATCGTTCTATCATACAGGAAAAACCGTATGAAATTCTTCATGATGAAGCGTGTAATGCTGGCGATTGCACTCCCTGTACTTGTCGCTTATTTCGGAGGAAGTAAGGTCATGTCAGTTTATTGGGTGCCCCTGTTTTTTATCAGTGCGATGCTATGTGCAACAGCTTATGGCAAATATGTCGTTAGGAAAAACAATGATGCTACATTCAATTATCTGAATGAAAATAATGATGGTATCTATATTCATAAATTCAATGACTGCGAGATTCGGTTAGACAAAAATAAACAAGAAGTATTTCTTAAAAATAGCGCAGGAGCAAAAACCTATTCTTTTAATGATATCAAAGAATGGCGCTACAACATTAAATATGGAGGTGAGGTTGCAGGTGCTGGTTTGAGTAGTATCAGAGAGAACGGTAAAACATTAGGTCAAAACATCGCTGATACAGGTTTCTTTATCCGTGTGAAAGACGTTCGTAAACCAGAGTGGCATATCCGGTTTTATCCTCGCAATGATTCTTTTAACTCTCGTAAGGGCATTAATGATCTTAAATCTCAACTTAATCAATGGATGGAGATCTTCGACCAGAATTTGAATGCTGCATAGAACACTTTTAATAAATGACTAAGCCTGTAAGCTGAATACAGGCTTTTCTCATTTTATAGTAATTAATTTTGACAACAGGAAAATGGTACGTCATAAGTTGAATAATATGGCTACCAGCTAGCACTGGTAGCCATATATCAGCAACCCCTTAGTAAACCGGTTGGCTATACAAAAGGATGCTGATAAAAATCGCTATCCTTAGCAGGTTTGTGAGATTATTATTCATAATCCACCTCCTTCTTTATAATTGTTATTTTAAGGACCTGTGGTCCAAGTGTATAGTAGCAGCAAAAGCACCCTCATGGGTGCTTTTTTGTTCATCTAAGGGTATGTAATTGAGAAATGTGAAGGAATTCCGCTTTGGAGAGAACTTCTTGTTCATCTATCGATGATAGTCAAGCCACTTTTTTCGGTGGGGAAGATACGACATAGCTTTCAGGTTGAAAATTCAAAAGCTAAAGATACTATTTATGCCCATGACTTTTATTATACTCGATGTCCCTTTTCCTCAAACTCATAGCCAACAGAGATCTATCATACTTTCTTTTTTCGTTAATGAAAACATTTTCACTATTTGTTTTGTTATTCAAAATAAAGTGAATAAGAAGACTGCACATTCTTCTTATTTTATCAGAATCGACTACTCTATTTTCTATATTATTTATGAAGCAGTAATAAGAGGTAAGCATAAAAGATAAAACGACATCTCTATTAGCTAACTCTATATTATCTATGTCATTTTTATACTTTATATAAAATCCAACACAAAAAAGGTAAGATTTATCAATTATATCTGATTCTGATAGTCCAGACTCTTCGAGTTTCTTCACGAAACGTTCAAAAAGAATTAGAAAACGCTCCATAGTATTTAATTTTTCCATAATATGCATCCTTGCAATTTATTTTTCTCATCCTGACAATTAAATAAATATCATAATTATTAATCATGTCAATAGTTAAAACCTATCAATTGCATCTATCGATTTCAGGAAAGTATGAATTTAGCTCGTTTTCTGTTATTCCTTTTAGATAACAACAATAATTTAGTTTAACATTTTCTTCATGCAAAACTTTATTAGCCATCTCTAATTCTTTAACTTTTATTTCGAGAGTGGCTATTCTTTTCTGTGCGGAGATTAGATTATCTGGCTTTTGTAAGCCTGTAGCTTCTCTTTTTAATACTTTTTTCTTAAATCTTAACGAGTCAACTATTTCTTTGTGTGCGTTTAGAGCTTGACGAGTAGGCCTCCTTCCTAACTTTTTAGATATAAGGGTACAGAGATTTTCCCAAGTCAATTTATTTTTACTATCGTCCCAATTTGTTATACAACCTACAATATAATTAATCTCTCTTCTCGTTAAATGTTTCGCCATAAAAACCTCTCTAATTATTATTTATTCCTTTTAAGTGAATCAAATTATGATCAAGCCATCTTTCAGCACCATAAACGCCATCTTCTTTATCTTTATAATTTATTGAGATAAGTTTTTCAATTTTTTCTTTCAAAGAAGAATTTATATCTTCCAAATTTAAACCAGGGTATCTTGAACATGGAGTAATAGCATAATTATGCTGACAATAACCAATAGTAGAGAATAGATACGCACCATGAATTAGGTTCTCAAGATTAATGACTTTAGATTCCTTGTTAATATCCCTATCTAAATTTGGACATGAGTGAGGTTTTGTATCATCAATACCCAATGCTTTAACGAAAGATTGCATGTGCTCTTTTGATGTGTGGTCATAATACTTGTTTTGATAGATGTTTCTCCTACCGGACCATCTTGCAATGTTTAGTTCACTCATACCGCCAAACTTAGCAAATGTATTCAACAAATGCCTTGGTTGATGTGAATGCATGGAAAAGGGTATTCCATGTTCATCATAAAACCCATGACGTTCAAAAATATTCTTATAAAGTTTGTTTACAGCAGAGTTTTTATTAATGTCAGTCATAAAAAAGCTATATGTAGGTCGATACAATTTCCATTCATTAGTGTCTTTCATTGAATGTAATTGATGTTCATTTATCAAGCACAACGCATTGCTATATTTGGTTTTTGAATATTGATCCAAATATGGAAATTCTTTCGGCTTGAAACTACGAATTTCATTCCATAATGACTTTAATGTAAAATTAAAATCATATCGTATTAAGTTATTTATCCCATAATTTAAAACTAATCGTCTTAACTTATCTTTGCATTTTTCTCTTTCGGTTATATCATATCCTAATGCTTGGCACACCTCTATGACAGTTAGAGGCTTATTTGGATTGATATTAGGACATGTCGCTGTCATAAATACTTCTTCTTTTAAATTTTCATGCCATTGAGCTAATCCTCTTGCCTGCTCGGAAATGCGTCTTAATCTTGCTATAGCTTTCTTCGCAACTGGAACCATAGCAGTAGATATCCATTTTATATCTGCCCCAGCTCCTTTAGATGTATAAATCCTTAATCCATAACGAGCGACTCCTTCACTATCACTCTCAAATATTTCACAATCTTCTGAAAGAGATAAAATTTCGTTTATTCTGCATGGGGCACACATCAATAAAGCAAATATGGATGTAGTAAAAATGTCTTTTGAACTAAGCAAATGATCCTCTTTAGCAAAGATGCTTGCTAAAGCCTCCATTGCCTTTAAATCAGAAAGTTTTCCATCTTTTCCAATAATTTCCTCTATAGATTTTCTATCTGCTGATTTCTTAGCCCTAATAGGACTAACCCATTTCATGGAGTAAGATTTAACAAAATTATTCTTTATAAGAAATTTGGATATACGTTCTAATGTTTTCCCAATTGTATTCACAACTGAAAGACTATACTTAGATTTTGAGATCCTAATTGCATTATCAAATACCATAATCGTGCAGTTAATTATTTTAGCTTTTCCTGTCAACTGTAGAAGCGATTTCTCGATAAGCTTTAAAGCTCTCATTTCTTCCTTAAGTTTTACTTTATTACCAAGAGCCTGATGGTAAATAATAAATGATTTCGCAAAATCTAAAAACTCACAATCCAAAACATCTTGCGGATTTAAAATCCCTTTCTTGGCATCGAGTTTTCTAAATGTATAAAACCCCTTCCATACATTACTATTCCAATCGAAGTCAGAGCCATAGACGTTAAGCTTACTTTTACAAAAACTTATGAAATCACTGACGTTATCCTCTGCTTTTGACTTCGAACATTCAAAAATTAAATTTTCCATAATATCACCATCTGTTAAAATGTTTGCATTCATTACAACCTTTAATTAATACATTTTTTTCTGTTCTACATCCTTGAATGTCGCTAACAAAGATATTAAGTAAAATGTCGCCTTCATAAACTTGTTTACCCAAAAAAATGTCAGATATAGGCTCAAGATATTTAGATATCGCTTTATCTATGTCTATTACATTATCAGGAAGGTTCTGAACATAGCAGCCTACACTTCCTGTTCCTGAATGGTCCAAAGACATAGCAATTGATGCTAAACTTTCACCGGACTTAGCCAACATTGTGGCAAATGTGTATCGAAATCTGACTGAGCTAATTCGTATAATCTTCCCCGTTCTTGGAGAGATTAATTTCATTTTCTTAGACAATGATGCTATTGCACGATTCATTGATCCTGTAGTTATATGAAGATCTTCATTTTCTAAATAGTGTTCAATACCAATATCCCTGTCTAAATTTCGTAAGCTATATGTTGATAAGAAAATAGGGGTTTTATCAATGTTTTTATAATTTAACTCACATCCAAGAAAATCAGAAATAATCTCGGTATTAATATCTAATATTCTATGCAATGTGTCCCATAACGATTCATTTATTTCAACTTTTCTATAGCTTCCTTTATTTATACCTCTCTGTTTTTTTCTTGGTACATTCAAATAATAAATACTATTTTCATTAAATAGATCTTTCCTTTTCAAGGCTGTTAATTGCGAAATCCTTCTCCCACTATGCAATAAAAGTTTTAGCATGGCGTAAGTATGGATACTTATTTTCCCTGTCTTATAAGCCTCTTCCGTAGCATTTGAAATACACTTCAACTCGTCAATATTAAAAGGTCCTTTATTTGGGTCCCTCATTTTTACAACATCACCATAGCCATATTTTTTTATTTTTATCTCATTAAATAGTTTAATGACTTTTGAATCTATTCCAGGAAAATTTAATGAGTGCCATTTGTTTAGCATTACTTTTAATTTACTGAATTGATATAAACGATTTTTACCCAACCTAGCCATAAAGTTTAATATTAATGATTCATCGATATAATCTACTACCTGTTTATTAATCATTTTGTTAAAAGTATGGAAAACATGCTCCGCATAACCATCACTTAACTCACTTACAAAATAAGTCATTGTTTTTATAAAACCATCATATAACCCTTCATTTAAATATTTTAGAGTTTCAGCAATATTCAGATTACAGTTTTTGCTTATTTTCCAGTTATCATCAAAAGTATTGACTTCATATCCAGAACTACTCAATATATAATCATTATTATACTGTGTTAATCTCGCTTTATTCATTTTGACCTCCACCTAAAAAACACTCTATTTTCATTTGCACCTTCCTCATCAATAAATTAGACTGCTCTATATTAAATTTACGGTTATAGAACTTTACTGTCCCTGAGTTTGGAGACCAACCCATTAAATAAGATCTAATCTCTTCAGGTTCAAAACTTACTCCTTCTTTTCGAAGATTTGATGACTCTTTAGAAAATACATAATTCCAAGTATGTCTAAGACGATGCCCTGAAAAATCATTCAATGCTGGGTCTATTCGTTTTATTTTCATAATCATTTTCTCGTATGCAGATATGGTTAAAGGGAAACCACTCTTCGATAAACTACCTTGACATATGAACAAAAAATCGTGTTTGTTTTTTTTAGAATATTTCTGTCTTTCACCAGTCATATAGTTATATATTTTACTTTCTAACCAATCGGAAAAATACAAGTCCCTATTGAGAGTTTTAACTAATGGTTGATTTAATCGATCATCGAATATATCGTCATGCCTTCGGACTATTTTTATAATCTTCTTCTCAAAATCTATATCACTGATTCTTAAATTGAGTAATTCTCCAGCACGAATGCCGAGGCAATACAACATAGTAATAATTAATTCATTTCGTGATTGAACAGATTTTCTAAAAGGATTTAATTCGGATTCCGGTTGTAAGCACTTAAAAATCTGGACTATCTGTGAATCGCTTAATGACTTTTGAACTTTAGTATAGAAATCAAAATCTATTTGTTTCCTTGGTCTTCTTTCCCTAATACTATTTATAAACCTCGATATATCCTCACGGCGTTCGTAATCGCACCTTATCAAATACTCACAGAGCCACTCTAAATAATTAGCAACAGTGCTTAGTCTGCTATATTTAGTATAATCCTTTAAAATATTACTATTGATATTAACAACCTTTCTTACCTTATGGCGTTTTGTCAAGTATTGAGTTAAGTCATCAATTTCATAAGAAGTAAGAAATTTTCTTCCTGAAATCCTTTCCATTATATTCATGTTCTTTTCATCGAAAAAAGACTGCAACAAACCTAACACCTTAGCATTAGATTCAATTGTATTAATAGAAAGCCCTTTATTTCGAAAATTGGCTGTTAGATACATATTAGGGTGAAATAATGGCTTTAATGTTTTTTTATTAATTAAGACACAATATCTTTCCCCGTTTTCGAAAATTGTTTTCCTTACACTATAAATGCACATACCCCCTCCTTTTAAATTTTACATTTAATAGATTGCTCTGGATATATATTTTATTAATTATAATTTTACAAATATTTTTATGATGGCTTTATTATTAATGCTATGATTTGCATAGAGAAAAAGCACTAATGTTTACAGAAATAAATATTAGTCTGAATAAAATATCAATTATCCAGAGTCATTTCTCGCAAACACTTATAAATATTATCTATTACAACTATTGTAAAGTATATTGTAAATTTTACCCTAAATTAGGCTTCAAAGTTTACATTACCACTATAACTAAATCTCACAGTTTTAATTTCGTGAATTCCCAATTTTTTCTAAGATCCAGTTTTCAATTTCACTTTCAATAAAAGCAACTGCACGAGCACCAATTTTAATCGGGGCTGGAAATAGGTTTTGATTGATAAGATGATAAATCCAAGCCTTACCATATCCAGTTCTGTCGATAACTTCTGGTAAACGAATAAGGCGAGTATTCTGCTGATTCATATTTTATTCCTCATTTCAGTTGCGATGGGAATTACTATATAAATGAATCAGCAACAAAAGTAGCGAACTTCATAACACCTAAATGATAGAAATTAACTCTTTTCAGAAT
Source organism: Lelliottia sp. EB106-05-01-XG201 (assembly GCF_058791735.1). Classification (NCBI taxonomy): domain Bacteria; kingdom Pseudomonadati; phylum Pseudomonadota; class Gammaproteobacteria; order Enterobacterales; family Enterobacteriaceae; genus Lelliottia; species Lelliottia sp. EB106-05-01-XG201. The sequence continues at coordinate 110,039 of NZ_JBYTDV010000001.1, read as the reverse complement.
CAGAGAGTTTCATGGTGTCTGAAACTCTCATGTTTTTTAAATGACTATTCTTGTTTATGAAGTAATAAAACTGCCTGATGAAGTCTAGTGAGGTTGCTTTGAGGGCAAGTGGTCTGTCGGTATCTTTGACATGATAGTGAAGTCTGATCTGACTTTCATCATCATCATCGGTATAAAGCAGCCTGGACAGGCGATCATCCGATATACGAATCTGTTTAATCTTTGTCCACACTAAAATGTCGAGCATAGGTATGATTCGATAGTTGATAAGCTTCTTAATGGTTCCATATCCAAAGCGAACGGAATCCAGCGGATTTTCCTTTATTTCCATATATTTACGCCACTGAGGTAAAGCCGCTTTGAGTGATTCCGCAATTTCGTCGTCTGTACCACTTGAGAGATCAACTTCTAACATGACTGTTCTTTGGAATTGGTCGGGTAAACTTTCGTAGAGAGTTTCTTCCTGTAGCTCACCGTTGATTGAATACTTATCATCGCCATGCCACACAAAAGTGCCCCGTTGCATTGAGATGATGCTCAGTTCAGCAAGTCGTTCAAGTGTAGTTAGAAAGAAATGAGGCGGTTGAAACAATCGGTTGTCCGGTGCCATATAGCCAAGTTGCTTTTCCTCAATCAAGAATGGATTTCCGCTGAAAATTTTTTCGAAGTATCCCATTAGGGCTTTTGCCTCAAAATCCTCCCTGTAGCTTTTGAAGAACAGTGTTCTGGCCCACAGCTCGTGGTATAACTGTAGAAGGGTGAGATCTTCGAACTTACGATATGTGTCGATATCTAACCATTTCTTGATTTCTTTGGTATGTTCAGTTGTCCAGTTTTTCACTCATCCTCTCCGTCTATAACTCAATATTTAAGTAAACTATACGGGGGGTGATTCGGGGAGTAAATATCGATTTAAAGATCTTTAGTTGTTATCAACACGCTGATTATTAAAGAAAATAACAATGAAATCGATATTCAGATTCAGAATATCGAGTAATCATCAGGGTAGCTCAACGCGAGCTACCCATTACTTTTTCTCACGCTTAAAATCGATTACCACACAAGAAAACCTTTCACCACTCTGCTAAAAAACCTATTTCCTTATTAGTTTAACTAAGCCAAATCGCTTCGCCTTAGAAAATCTCAATCGTGATCCACACCACAAAAGGCTACTCTGCCGCCAGTTTCTCTGGAGGCGATAATGCTTTTACATATTCTCTATCTGGTCGGTATCACCGCCGAAGCGATGACGGGCGCGCTGGCTGCCGGGCGTCGTCGTATGGACACCTTCGGTGTCATCATTATCGCCACCGCCACGGCACTGGGCGGGGGATCGGTTCGCGATATCCTGCTGGGACACTACCCACTTGGCTGGGTCAAACATCCAGAATATGTCGTCATCGTGGCCGTTGCCGCGGTGCTGACGACAATTGCCGCCCCTGTCATGCCGCACCTGCGCCGCCTGTTTCTGGTCCTGGACGCATTGGGGCTGATCGTGTTTTCCATTATCGGTGCGCAAATCGCGCTGGATATGGGTGAAGGCCCGATCATCGCCACCATCGCCGCGGTCGTGACCGGCGTATTTGGCGGCGTGTTGCGCGATATGTTTTGTAAACGCATTCCGCTGGTATTCCAGAAAGAGCTCTACGCCGGTATTTCGTTCGCCTCTGCGGTGCTGTATATCGCCCTGCAGCATTATGTGTCGAGCCACGATGTCGTCGTCATCGCCACGCTGCTGTTCGGTTTTACCGCACGTATGCTGGCGCTGCGCCTGAAGCTGGGGCTGCCCGTGTTTCATTACACGCACGACTCGCATTGAGTTCTAAAACAAGTACTCTAAAACCCCTGGACGCCCTGCTTACCCAGCCAGGACGCCAGGGTCTCGATCGTAGGATCATGGAAAAACTCGACCAGCTTTCGCGCTTTTTCCGGGCCGACGCCGGGAAGCTGGCCCCAGCTTCCCGCATCAGTATCGCGTAATTGCTGCCACGAAGAGGCATTCAGCGCTTTCGCTGCCGCCTGCGGTAATGGCACACCCAGCGCGCCAATCCACCGAATAAAAGGCTGCTGCCGCGCGAACTCAAAGCGATGCCACAGCTGCAAACCCCGACCCACATTCAAACCCGGCGTATTTTGAAGCTGCTCTTTGCTCAACGCCAGCCATGAGAAGATATGCTCAAAATGATGAGCCTGATGCAGCAATCGCCAGCCTGAATCCCCTGTCCCTTCAATATTGAGAATGCGTTTCGAACTCAACCAGACCAGACGGGCAAAAAACTGCTCCAGGCAATCGGGCGAAGCATAGAAACAGGTCAGCGGGCTGAAATGCGGCTCGGGCGGCACAGGTTTAATTCGCTCGGCGTCACGCCATACGACTTTATCGAAACGCGGTATGCCTTGCCCGGCAAGACTCACCAGAATTTGATCGCCTGGCGCAATGTCCAGCGTTCGCCAGCGCCCAACGGAACCCAGGCTCACTCGCTGCACACGTTTGTCGCCCAACTGCACAGGCTCAAGAGTGGCAACCACGGCTATTTTTCCCGTACGCCCAATGGCAAACTGGATGGCTTTAACTTCAGCAAGCTGAGAGACGGGCGAGTATTTCCACGCAACCACCCAGTCTCCCTCCCCGGGCAACCAGCGCTCGCCCGCAGATTCAATCGCGGAGCGAATCACAATGCCGTCAGTGGCAAACGGCAGAGGTGATGTCAGCCAGTCGGTTCTGTTTTGCTCTACCTCATCTGCGGTTTGAACAGCGCGCGTATAACGCCCAGTCAGCGGAAAACCCGCCCTGGACAGTTCCGCAAGACGTTGCGACATATCGGCTGGGCCATCCGGCCAGGCCCAGATAAACACGCCAAGATTATCGAGCACCGAGCTATCATTCTGGCGCATCATCATTCCCGCCACTTTGGCCCTGGCGTTCATGCCCCCCATCTGCTGCTGGATATGCCCTTCGCTTCGCAAAAACAGCTCGCCTTGTAGAACGCTCTCCGACAATGGCCCTTGTAGGGTTAAAGGTATCGACGGGATTTTTTGTACTCGCGCCGTCCAGTCTTCACCTTTTATCCCATCGCCACGGCTGATGGCCTGCACTAAGTTTCCCTTCCGATAGACCAGCGTGACTGCGACACCATCCACTTTGGGTTGCACCCACAGGTCATGATGGGCATGCATCCACTGACGTAGCTCCTCCTTCCCCTCCACCTTGTGCACGCCCGTATGCGCAACAGGGTGTTTGACCGTCCCGCTGACCGAGGGAACATCATCCGATAGCGGCTCATCGCTAAAGCAGCGCCGCCATTGCGTGAGCCTGCCATTGAGCTGATCGTAAACCTCGTCGCTGACCTCGCTTTTTCCTTCCTGCCAGTAGGCTTGATTCCAGCGGGCGACCTGCGCGCTGAGTTCCGCAATTTCCTTTTCCGCTCTGGCATGCGACCAGGCGGGGCAAACCGCCATTCCGTAGCCGTTCCACAGCATTAACACCACTCCAGCCCATTTCCACATCGTCACGCCTCCCTGTTTTGCGCAAGGTATACCCCTCCCGTTTTGACCTGACTATCTGCAAAGTCACGATTTACGAGGCGGCTTCAGCGTTTTGTTTTGATTGCAGCAAAGGGCGGGGAAAACCGGAAAACGGTACGCAAAAATCAACAATGCAGTGGAAAAAGTGTGACAAAGACTACGTCACAGAGCGGCGACGTGTATAATAAGCCCGTATGTAAGACTTCTTCGCTAACACATACAAAAGACTCTCATGGCTCAAGGCACGCTTTATATTGTTTCTGCCCCTAGTGGCGCGGGTAAATCCAGCCTGATTCAGGCGTTATTAAAAACCCAACCGTTGTACGATACGCAAGTGTCGGTTTCTCACACCACGCGCGCTCCGCGTCCGGGTGAAGTACACGGTGAACACTATTTCTTTGTTGATCACGATGAATTCAGAACGATGATTGGCCGAGACGCGTTCCTTGAACACGCTGAAGTTTTCGGTAACTACTACGGAACATCCCGTGAAACCATCGAGCAGGTTCTGGCAACCGGCGTCAATGTGTTCCTGGATATCGACTGGCAGGGCGCGCAGCAGATTCGCGCGAAAATGCCACAAGCGCGCAGCATCTTTATTCTGCCGCCGTCGAAGGACGAACTGGACCGCCGCCTGCGTGGCCGCGGCCAGGACAGCGAAGAAGTGATCGCAAAACGTATGGCGCAGGCAGTTGCAGAAATGAGCCATTACGCCGAATATGATTACCTTATTGTGAATGATGATTTTGATACTGCCCTGGGCGATCTGAAAACCATCATTCGTGCAGAACGTCTGCGCATGAGCCGCCAGAAGCAGCGACATGACGCATTAATCACCAAACTGTTGGCAGACTGAACGCACATTCAGTATCATGCCCAGTCCTTTCTTCATCTGTGGAGCATTTTAAGTATGGCACGCGTAACTGTTCAGGACGCTGTAGAGAAAATTGGTAACCGTTTTGACCTGGTACTGGTCGCCGCGCGTCGCGCTCGTCAGATGCAGTCCGGTGGCAAAGATCCACTGGTACCAGAAGAAAACGATAAAACCACCGTTATCGCATTGCGCGAAATCGAAGAAGGTCTGATCAACAACCAGATCCTCGACGTACGTGAGCGCCAGGAGCAGCAAGAGCAGGAAGCCGCAGAACTGCAGGCCGTAACCGCCATTGCTGAAGGCCGTCGTTAATTAAACCTGCGGGTCGCCCTTGTATCTGTTTGAAAGCCTGAATCAACTGATTCAAACCTACCTGCCTGAAGACCAGATTAAGCGTCTTCAGCAGGCGTATCTCGTTGCACGTGACGCTCACGAGGGCCAGACACGTTCAAGCGGTGAACCCTATATCACGCACCCGGTAGCGGTGGCCTGTATTCTGGCCGAGATGAAACTCGACTATGAAACGCTGATGGCCGCGCTGCTGCATGACGTGATCGAAGATACCCCCGCCACCTACCAGGATATGGAACAGCTGTTTGGCAAAAGCGTTGCCGAACTGGTGGAAGGGGTCTCTAAGCTTGATAAGCTGAAATTCCGCGATAAGAAAGAGGCGCAAGCCGAAAACTTCCGCAAGATGATTATGGCGATGGTGCAGGATATCCGCGTCATTCTCATCAAACTCGCTGACCGTACTCATAATATGCGCACGCTGGGCTCATTACGCCCGGATAAACGTCGCCGCATCGCGCGTGAAACCCTCGAAATTTATAGCCCGCTGGCACACCGTTTAGGTATCCATCACATTAAAACCGAGCTGGAAGAGCTGGGTTTTGAAGCGTTGTACCCGAACCGCTATCGTGTGATTAAAGAGGTGGTCAAAGCCGCGCGCGGCAACCGTAAAGAGATGATTCAAAAAATCCTCTCTGAAATCGACGGGCGTTTGCAGGAAGCGGGAATTCCGTGTCGCGTAAGCGGCCGCGAAAAACATCTCTACTCTATCTACTGCAAAATGGTGCTCAAAGAGCAGCGTTTCCACTCGATCATGGATATCTACGCGTTCCGCGTCATCGTTCATGATTCTGACACCTGCTACCGCGTGCTCGGCCAAATGCACAGCCTGTACAAACCGCGTCCGGGGCGCGTCAAAGACTACATCGCCATTCCAAAAGCGAACGGCTATCAATCTTTGCACACCTCGATGATCGGGCCACACGGCGTGCCTGTTGAGGTGCAAATCCGCACCGAAGACATGGACCAGATGGCAGAGATGGGTGTTGCAGCGCACTGGGCTTATAAAGAGCACGGTGAAACCAGCACGACCGCGCAAATCCGCGCCCAGCGCTGGATGCAAAGCCTGCTTGAACTCCAGCAGAGCGCCGGGAGTTCGTTTGAATTTATCGAGAGCGTTAAATCCGATCTCTTCCCGGATGAGATTTACGTTTTCACGCCAGAAGGGCGCATTGTCGAGCTGCCTGCTGGCGCCACGCCGGTCGACTTCGCTTATGCGGTGCACACCGACATCGGTCATGCCTGCGTAGGCGCACGCGTCGACAGGCAGCCTTATCCACTGTCGCAGCCGCTCACCAGCGGTCAGACGGTCGAAATCATTACCGCGCCGGGCGCTCGCCCGAATGCCGCATGGCTTAACTTCGTCGTCAGCTCCAAAGCGCGCGCGAAGATCCGCCAGCTGCTGAAAAACCTGAAACGTGACGATTCCGTCAGCCTTGGCCGTCGCCTGCTCAACCACGCGTTGGGTGGCAGCCGCAAGCTGGCCGAAATTCCGCCAGAGAACATTCAGCGAGAGCTGGAGCGCATGAAGCTCGCCTCGCTTGACGATCTGCTGGCAGAAATCGGCCTCGGCAACGCCATGAGCGTCGTGGTCGCGAAGAACCTGCAGCAAGGCGAAGCCTCCGTTGCGCAGCCGACGACGCAGGGCCACGGTCATCTGCCAATTAAAGGTGCAGATGGCGTGCTGATCACCTTCGCCAAATGCTGCCGACCGATTCCAGGCGATCCGATCATCGCCCACGTCAGCCCAGGTAAAGGTCTGGTTATCCACCACGAGTCCTGCCGTAACATCCGTGGCTATCAGAAAGAGCCCGAGAAGTTCATGGCCGTTGAGTGGGATAAAGAGACCGAGCAGGAATTTATCACCGAAATTAAGGTTGATATGTTCAACCACCAGGGCGCACTGGCGAACCTGACGGCGGCGATTAACACGGCCACTTCCAACATTCAGAGCCTGAATACGGAAGAAAAAGATGGCCGCGTCTATAGCGCGTTCATTCGCCTGACCGCGCGCGATCGTGTGCATCTGGCGAATATTATGCGCAAAATTCGCGTGATGCCGGACGTCATTAAAGTCACCCGTAACCGAAATTAGTGACATGAGATCTGAACGTTATGAACGTATCTGTGAGATGCTCGCCAGACGTCAGCCCGATCTGACGGTGTGTATGGAGCAGGTCCATAAACCTCATAACGTCTCCGCCATCGTCCGCACCGCGGATGCCGTTGGCGTGCATGAAGTTCACGCCGTCTGGCCGAGTAAAAACATGCGCACCATGGCCTCCAGCGCGGCCGGGAGCAACAGCTGGGTGACGGTCAAAACCCATCCTACGATTGCCGATGCCGTTGCAGAGCTGAAAGGCAGCGGCATGCAAATCCTTGCCACCCACCTTTCCGATAAAGCCGTCGATTTCCGCGAGATTGATTACACCCGCCCCACCTGCATTCTGATGGGTCAGGAGAAAACCGGGATCACTCAAGAAGCGTTAGAGCTGGCGGATCAGGACATCATCATCCCGATGATCGGCATGGTGCAGTCGTTGAACGTCTCCGTCGCCTCGGCGCTGATTCTGTATGAAGCCCAGCGCCAGCGCCAAAACGCAGGGATGTACGAGCGTGAAAACAGCATGCTCCCGGAAGACGAGCAGCAGCGCCTGCTGTTTGAAGGCGGTTATCCGGTACTGGCTCGCGTGGCAAAACAGAAGCAACTCCCTTATCCCCACGTCAACGCGCAGGGCGAAATCGAAGCCGATGCCGCGTGGTGGTCCACCATGCAGTTTGCAGGCTAATCCATGAAAGGCCATCTGCTTGATGCCGTTCCGCTCAGCTCCTTAACGGGCGTGGGCGCAGCGCAAAGCAGCAAGCTGGCGAAGATCGGCCTGCACACCGTGCAAGATTTACTTCTGCACCTCCCTCTGCGCTATGAAGACCGCACACAGCTTTACGCCATCGGCGATTTGCTGCCCGGCATCTACGCCACCGTGGAAGGCGAGGTGCTGAACAGCAGCATCACATTCGGCGGTCGCCGGATGATGACCTGTCAGATCAGCGACGGCTCCGGCATTCTCACCATGCGTTTTTTCAACTTCAACGCAGCGATGAAAAACAGCCTCGCCGCCGGTCGACGCGTGCTGGCCTACGGCGAAGCGAAGCGCGGTAAGTACGGCGCGGAGATGATCCACCCGGAATACCGCGTGCAGGGCGATCTGAGTACGCCTGAACTCCAGGAGACGCTGACGCCGGTTTACCCCACGACGGAAGGCATCAAGCAGGCTACGCTGCGCAAGCTGACCGATCAGGCGCTTGAGCTGCTCGATACCTGTGCCATCGCCGAACTGCTGCCGCCTGAGCTGGCGCAGGGCATGATGAGCCTGCCGGAAGCGATCCGCACATTGCACCGCCCACCGCCATCTTTACAGCTGAGCGATTTAGAGAGCGGCCAACATCCAGCCCAGCGGCGGCTTATCCTTGAAGAATTACTGGCCCATAACCTGAGCATGCTGGCGCTTCGCGCGGGTGCCCAGCGTTTTCATGCCCAGCCTCTTCCCGCCCGTGATGATTTAAAAGATAAGCTGCTGGCCTCGCTACCGTTTAAGCCGACTAACGCCCAGGCGCGAGTCACCGCCGAGATCGAACGCGATATGGCGCTCGACGTGCCGATGATGCGCCTGGTGCAGGGTGATGTCGGTTCCGGTAAAACCCTGGTTGCTGCCCTCGCGGCACTGCGCGCCATCGCAAACGGCAAGCAGGTGGCGCTGATGGCGCCGACGGAACTGCTCGCCGAGCAGCACGCCAACAACTTCCGCAGCTGGTTTGCGCCACTGGGTGTCGAGGTCGGCTGGCTGGTCGGGAAGCAAAAAGGAAAAGCGCGTCTTGCGCAGCAGGAAGCGATTGCCAGCGGTCAGGTGCAGATGATTGTCGGCACCCACGCCATTTTCCAGGAACAGGTGCAGTTTAACGGCCTTGCGCTGGTGATCATCGACGAACAGCATCGCTTTGGCGTGCATCAGCGCCTGGCGCTGTGGGAGAAAGGGCTGCAGCAGGGCTTCCATCCGCATCAGCTGATCATGACCGCGACTCCGATTCCGCGCACCCTGGCGATGACCGCCTATGCCGATCTGGATACCTCGACCATCGACGAACTGCCGCCAGGCCGTACGCCGGTCACCACCGTGGCGATTCCGGATACCCGTCGCAGTGAGATTATCGAGCGCGTGCGCAACGCCTGTACGCACGAAGGCCGTCAGGCGTACTGGGTGTGTACCTTGATTGAAGAGTCCGACCTGCTGGAAGCCCAGGCGGCAGAGGCCACGTGGGAAGAACTCAAGCTGGCGCTACCCGAGCTGAACGTCGGGCTGGTGCATGGCCGCATGAAGCCTGCTGAGAAACAGGCCGTGATGCAGGCATTCAAGCAGGGCGAGCTGCATTTGCTGATCGCCACCACGGTGATCGAAGTGGGCGTAGATGTGCCTAATGCCAGCCTGATGATTATCGAAAACCCGGAGCGCCTGGGTCTTGCGCAACTCCACCAGCTGCGTGGCCGCGTCGGACGTGGTGCGGTGGCGTCCCACTGCGTATTGCTCTTCAAATCCCCGCTCTCCAAAACGGCGCAAATGCGGCTGCAAGTCTTGCGCGACAGCAACGATGGCTTTGTGATTGCGCAAAAAGATCTCGAGATCCGCGGTCCCGGCGAACTGTTAGGCACGCGCCAGACCGGCAACGCCGAATTCAAAGTCGCGGATCTGCTGCGTGACCAGGCGATGATCCCCGAAGTTCAGCGCCTTGCGCGTTACATTCATGAGCGCCATTCCGCGCAGGCAGCCGCATTGATTGAGCGCTGGATGCCGGAAACCGAGCGTTATTCCAACGCCTGATAAACACTGCCAGAAACAGTTTGTATAATTTATAAATGCAATCGTTTGCTTTTACCATCCGGTCAGCTAAAATGCCCGCTTTTCCACCGTGGGATTGCCGCCGATGTCCGTTAACGCCGTAGAGTCTCCTGATGCGCAACCGATTGCGCCGACTCAGCATAATAGTGAATTAATCTACCGTCTTGAAGATCGCCCACCGCTGGCGCAAACGCTGTTCGCCGCGTGTCAGCACTTACTCGCGATGTTCGTGGCGGTTATTACACCTGCCCTGCTGATCTGCCAGGCGCTCGGTTTACCGGCTCAGGATACACAGCACATCATCAGCATGTCCCTGTTCGCCTCCGGCGTGGCCTCCATTATCCAGATTAAAGCCTGGGGCCCGGTGGGTTCAGGTTTGCTGTCGATTCAGGGCACCAGCTTTAACTTTGTTGCACCGCTGATCATGGGCGGCACCGCGCTGAAAACCGGCGGCGCAGATGTACCAACGATGATGGCCGCCCTGTTCGGCACATTGATGCTGGCCAGCTGTACGGAAATGGTCATCTCCCGCGTACTACACCTGGCGCGCCGCGTCATTACTCCGCTGGTCTCCGGCGTGGTGGTGATGATTATCGGCCTGTCGCTGATTCAGGTCGGCCTGACGTCCATCGGCGGCGGGTATGCGGCGATGAGCGACCACACCTTCGGCGCACCGAAAAACCTGCTGCTGGCGGGCGTGGTGCTGGCGATTATTATCCTGCTCAACCGCCAGCGTAACCCGTATCTGCGCGTCGCCTCGCTGGTGATTGCCATGGCCGCCGGGTATCTGATGGCGTGGGCGCTCGGCATGCTGCCGGAAAACACCGCGCCGACCAACAGCCCGCTGATCATGGTCCCGACGCCGTTGTACTACGGCTTAGGCATCGACTGGAACCTGCTCCTGCCGCTGATGCTGGTGTTTATGATCACCTCCCTGGAGACCATCGGCGACATCACCGCGACGTCTGACGTCTCCGAGCAGCCGGTCTCTGGCCCGCTGTACATGAAGCGTCTGAAAGGCGGCGTGCTGGCGAACGGTCTGAACTCCTTTGTCTCCGCCGTGTTCAATACCTTCCCGAACTCCTGCTTCGGCCAGAACAACGGCGTGATCCAGCTGACCGGCGTCGCCAGCCGCTACGTAGGCTTCGTCGTCGCACTGATGCTGATCGTGCTCGGCCTGTTCCCGGCGGTGAGTGGCTTTGTGCAGCACATTCCGGAACCGGTTCTGGGCGGCGCAACGCTGGTGATGTTCGGGACGATTGCGGCATCTGGCGTGCGCATCGTGTCGCGCGAGCCGCTGAACCGTCGCGCCATCATGATTATCGCGCTGTCGCTGGCCGTCGGCCTGGGCGTGTCTCAGCAGCCGCTGATCCTGCAGTTCGCCCCTGACTGGGTGAAAAACCTGCTCTCCTCCGGCATCGCCGCGGGCGGTATCACTGCGATTGTACTGAACCTCGTCTTCCCGCCTGAAAAGAACTGATCCCCGTCACGGCAGGCCTCGCGCCTGCCGTGAAACCGAATTACACCATTCCTGCCTTGAGGATTGCGCATAAATCGTGCATAACTCCTCTATGTGCGTTTGACGGGATGGAAGACCATGAAATTTATTGGAAAGCTGCTGATCTGGATTTTGATTGCGGTGCTGATCGCAATCCTGGCACTGTATATCCTCGTGCAGACCCGCTGGGGCGCGTCGCAGGTTAGCAGCTGGATCACGGTGAATACCGATTACGAACTCAACTTCGACCTGATGGATCACCGCTTTTCCTCCCCGTCGCACATCATCCTTGAGAACGTCACTTTTGGCCGGGATGGCAAACCCGCCACGCTGGTCGCGAAGAAGGTCGATATTGGCCTGAGCAGCCGACAAATCACCGATCCGCTGCACATGGACACCATCACCCTGCACGACGGTACGTTAAATCTCTCCCCGCAGACGGCTCCGCTCCCCTTCCAGGCCGACCGACTGCAGCTGAACAATATGGCGTTTAACAGCCCGAATACCGAATGGGACCTGAGCGCGCAAAAAGTGACGGGCGGCGTCAGCCCTTGGGAACCGAAGGCGGGCAAGGTGCTGGGCAATAAGGCGCAGATCCAGATGAGCGCCGGATCGCTGACCCTTAACGGCGTGCCCACCAGCAACGTGCTGATTCAGGGCGAGCTGAACGGTAATGAAGTGGTGCTGAGTACCATCGGCGCGGACATGGCGCGCGGCTCACTGACCGGCACCGCGCGGCGCAATGCCGACGGCGGATGGGTGATCGACACCATGCGCCTGAACGACATTCGTCTGCAAAGTGATAAATCATTAGCGGATTTCTTCGCTCCGATTACCACGCTGCCGTCGTTACAGATTGGTCGCCTGGAAGTGACCGACGCGCGTCTGCAAGGCCCGGACTGGGCGGTGACCGATCTCGACCTGAGCCTGCGCAACCTGACTCTGAGCAAAGGCGACTGGCAGAGCCAGGACGGGCGTCTGTCGATGAACGCCAGCGAGTTTATCTACGGTTCGCTGCATCTTTTTGACCCGATTCTGAACGCTGAATTCTCCCCGCAGGGCGTGGCGCTGCGCCAGTTCACATCCCGCTGGGAAGGCGGCATGGTACGCACCTCCGGCAACTGGCTGCGCAACGGCAAAGCCCTGGTGCTGGACGATGTCGCCGTCGCCGGACTCGAATATACGCTGCCGCAGAACTGGAAAACCCTGTGGATGGATCCGCTACCGGAGTGGCTCAACGGCGTCACCCTGAAAAAGTTCGGCTTGAGCCGCAACCTGGTGATTGATATCGATCCGGCATTCCCGTGGCAGGTTACTTCCCTCGATGGTTATGGCGCCAACCTCCAGCTGGCGAAAGATCGCCAGTGGGGCGTGTGGGGCGGCAATGCGACGCTGAACGGCGCCGCCGCCACCTTTAACCGCGTGGACGTGCGCCGTCCGTCGATGGCGCTCGCCGCGAATGCCTCGACGGTAAATATCACGGAGCTGAGCGCCTTTACCGAGAAAGGCATTCTGGAAGCGACGGGGACGGTTTCCCAGCTGCCGCAGCGTCAGACCACGATCAGCCTGAACGGTCGCGGCGTGCCGCTGAACGTGCTGCAACAGTGGGGCTGGCCTGCGCTGCCGGTGAGTGGCGATGGCAACATCCAGCTGACCGCCAGCGGGAGCGTGCAGGATAAAGCCCCGCTAAAACCGACGGTGAACGGGAAATTGAAGGCGGTGAATATGGATAAGCAGCAGGTCGAGCAGACGATGGTGGGTGGCGTGGTTTCAACGGCACCGTAGGCCCGGTAAGCACAGCGCCACCGAGCGAATTCAGCCTCGGGTGCCAACAAAAAGCCGGGTGGCGGCTTTGCCTTACCCGGCCTACAAAATCAAACTCCGAACCGTAGGCCCGGTAAGCGCAGCGCCACCGGGCAACAAACCGCAGAAAAATCCCCTCGTGCACCGTACAATCCCCTCGCCCCTTTGGGGAGAGGGTTAGGGTGAGGGGAAAATCTTACAGCCGAATCACCACCTCACTCCCCTGCGCTTTCACCACCACGCCCCATTCGCTGCCCGAATGTGACCCGCCTTTGACGCCCGCGATCTGCTGCACGTTACGCAAACAGATCGACCAGTCCTGCGCAACACCTTCGCCTTTGACCGTCACCGTATCGCCCAGGCGTGACACCGTCAGCGTAAACACCACCGAACCGTCCGCCGCTGGCACTTCGCTCACCGCCGTACACCCGTCGGCCAGGTTAAACAGCTGGAATGCCGTCCCCTCATGCCACGCGTAATCCGGTTTCTGGCTGTTGTTGCCGAGCGCCAGCAGAGTGTTTTCACGCACATACACCGGCAGACTCTGGAAGTCGTGCTGCTGCTTATGCCAGCGGCTGCCCTGCACTTCGTCGTTATGCCACAGGTGCGTCCAGCGCCCTTCTGGTAGATAGAACTGCACGTCGCCCGCCTCGCTAAACACCGGAGCCACCATCATCGCGTCGCCGAGCATGTACTGCCGGTCCAGATAATCGCACGCCGGATCGTCCGGGAACTCAAGCATCATCGCACGCAGCATCGGCGTACCCACCTCGCGGGCCAGCGCCGCCTGGCGATACAGATACGGCATCATCCGGCATTTCAGCTGGGTGAAGTGGCGCACCACATCGCAGGACTCGTCATCGTACGCCCACGGCACACGGTAGGATTTGCTGCCGTGCAGGCGGCTATGGCTGGAGAACAGCCCGAACGCGCACCAGCGTTTATACACATGGGCAGGCGCGGTGTTCTCGAACCCGCCGATATCGTGGCTCCAGAAGCCAAAGCCCGACAGCCCAATCGACAGCCCGCCGCGCAGGCTTTCGGCCATTGATTCGTAGTTCGCGTAACAATCGCCGCCCCAGTGCACCGGGAACTTCTGCGCACCCACGGACGCCGAGCGCGCAAACAGCACCGCCTCCTCTTCGCCAACCGTCTCTTTCAGCACGTCCCACACCAGCTCGTTATAGATATAGGCGTAGTGGTTGTGCATCTTCTGCGGATCGGACCCGTCGTGCCACACCACATCCGTCGGAATGCGCTCGCCGAAATCGGTCTTGAAGCAGTCGACGCCAATATCCACCAGGCCTTTCAGCTTGTCGGCGTACCACTGGCAGGCTTCCGGGTTAGTGAAGTCATAGATCGCCAGCCCCGGCTGCCATTTGTCCCACTGCCACACGGAACCGTCCGCGCGTTTCAGGAGATAACCCTTCTCTTTCAGCTCATTAAACACCGGCGATTTCTGGCCGATGTACGGGTTAATCCACACGCAGACTTTCAGCCCTTTGTCCTTCAGGCGACGAATCATCCCTTCCGGGTCCGGGAAGGTCACCGGATCCCACTCGAAATCGCACCACTGGAAGGCTTTCATCCAGAAGCAGTCGAAGTGGAAGACGTGCAACGGCAGATCGCGCTCGGCCATGCCGTCGATAAAGCTGTTAACCGTCGCTTCGTCATAGTTAGTCGTGAAAGAGGTGGTGAGCCACAGGCCGAACGACCACGCAGGCGGCAGCGCCGGGCGGCCGGTAAACTGCGTATAGCGATTCAGAACCTCTTTCGGCGTCGGGCCGTCGATCACGAAATACTCCAGATACTCACCCGCCACGCTGAACTGCACTTTGGAGACTTTCTCCGAGCCCACTTCAAACGACACGTTTTCCGGATGGTTCACCAGCACGCCGTACCCGCGGTTGGTCAGGTAGAACGGAATATTTTTATAGGACTGTTCGGTGCTGGTGCCGCCGTCGCGGTTCCAGGTTTCGACCGTCTGGCCGTTGCGGACCAGGGCGGTAAAGCGCTCGCCGAGGCCATACACCGCTTCGCCGACGCCCAGATCCAGGCGCTCGAACATGTAGTTGCTGTCCGTATTCCCGTCCTGCACGTAGCCGTTGTTTTTCAGCTGGCTGCCGGTAATGCGCTGCCCGTCGCGCAGGAAATCCAGCGCCCAGAACTCCCCTTTGGTGACGCGCACGCTGATATTGCCGCTTTTCAGCTCGGCAAATTCCGCCGTGTTTTCAATCTGGACGTTGACGTCTTTCAGAACGTTCAGCGGATAGTGCGGCCCCTTGTCCAGCGCGCCCTGGAAGTGCTCGATGCGCACACCGACGATGCCTTCCTGCGGCGAGAACAGTCGGACCGTAAACATCAATGTGTCGAGCTGCCAGGTGCGTTCGCGCACGTCACGAGGGGCGACGTACACCACCAGGTCGTTACCCTGCTGCTCCACGTCGAACACCTGCACCGGGTAGGTCACGTTCAGACCCGGCTGAATGAGCCAGTTTCCGTCACTGATTTTCATGCTTTGATCCTCTTAGTTCTGCAATTCTTTGCTGACCGGCAGGGTTTCAAACTCCTGCTGGTTGCGGCGCGCGCCCTGCGCCAGCTCGCCCATGATTTTGGTCAGGAATGGGGTTTTCAGCGTGTAGTAGCGTTTGGCGACGATGGCGCTCAGCACGTAGCAAGCCGCCGGGGCCAGGGTGAACAGGCCGATAATGATGCTGATGGTGGTGCTGTTCTGGGTTTTGGCTGCGGCATCGTAGCCCCCGCCTGCCAGCATCCAGCCGATCAGCGCGCCGCCCAGCGCCAGGCCGAGTTTCAGCACGAACAGCGTGCCCGCAAAGCTGATACCGGTCAGGCGTTTGCCGTTTGTCCATTCGCCGTAATCGACGGTATCGGACATCATCACCCACTGGATTGGCGTCACCAGTTGGTGCAGCACGCCGATCACGAAGATAAAGCTGAACATCATCATCGTGGCATGCATCGGCACGAAGAACATCGCCACGCTCGCCACCGCCAGCAGGGCGTTGGTCCACCAGAAGATGCTGACTTTGCATTTCCAGTCGGTGAGCGGTTTAGCCAGCGCAGAGCCGATCAGGTTGCCGACGCAGTAGGTGGTGAGGAACGCGACGAACACTTCCGGCGAGCCCATGATCCAGGTGCAGTAGTACATCATCGCGCCGCCGCGCACGCAGACGGCGAGGATGTTGAGAATGGTGAGCACGCCGACGATGCGCCACTGGTCGTTGTGCCAGATGTCGCGCAGATCTTCACGCATGGAGGTGGTGCTCGGCGGCACCTGGATGCGCTCTTTGGTGGTGAAGAAGCAGAACGCCAGCATCAGGAACGCAACCACCGACAGCACGGCAATCCCACCCTGGAAACCAAAGGCTTTGTCTTCGCCGCCAATCAGTTTCACCAGCGGCATCATTAGCACCGTGGAGAGCATGCCGCCCGCCGTCGCCAGCACAAAGCGCCAGGACTGGAGGGAGATGCGCTGCGTCGGATCGTTGGTAATCACGCCACCGAGAGCGCAGTAAGGGATGTTGACCACGGTATAGAGCAGGGTCAGCAACGTGTAAGTGATGGCGGCATAAATCATTTTGCCGTTCAGGCTGAGGTCCGGCGTGGTGTACGCCAGCACGCAGACGATGCCAAATGGGATGGCGCCGAACAGAATCCACGGACGGAATTTCCCCCAGCGGCTGCGGGTACGGTCCGCAAGCAGGCCCATGCACGGGTCGGAAATCGCATCCAGCGCACGCGCCAGCAGGAACATGGTGCCGACAAATCCGGCGGGGATACCGAAAATATCGGTATAGAAAAACATCATATACAACATGACGTTATCAAAGATGATATGGCTGGCGGCATCTCCCATGCCGTAGCCTATCTTTTCCTTCACAGACAATATTTCGCTCATTATTTTTATCCTTGGACGCTGTAGGGGCGCTGAGACCGGTTGCAGATGTTGTAAACCATCCCTGGTGGAGCGGATATTCTGTTTTCTGGTTAGCTGCTTACGATTCTTCTCTTTTGTGATCGCCGTAGAAGTTGCAGAAAAAATCTAACCTCAGGATTTTCTTAGGTTTTAAGTCGGGAGGGGGATGCAGGTCAAAGCAGGGGTGAAAAAAAGATGCGAAAGGATGGGGTAAATGCCTGAAAGTAGCTATAATGCGCACCGCCTCCATGTAGCAATCGAGGCGCGGAAGATCGTCATCTCCGGTGAGGTGGCTGGATTTCAAATCCAGTTGGGGACGCCAGCGTTCCCGGGCAGGTTCGACTCCTGTGATCTTCCGCCAAAATAATTATAAATTTCCATGTTTTCTTTTCAAAATTCATTAATTCTTTCATGGCCTATAACGTTGCGATAATCCAATTATTAGGTAAAAACTATGAATACAATTTTTGGCATGGAATACAAAGATTTCGTTATGACTGCAGCCGTAATAATAGGTCCAGTTCTTGCTGTTCAAGCGCAAAAAATTATTGAACAATTTAGGGAAAGAAAACAGAGTCGTTTAAATATATTCAGAACCTTAATGGCAACCAGAGCCCAAAAATTACATCGTGAACATGTTCAAGCTCTGAATATGATAGATATTGAATTTTATGGTAGAAAAATCCCTTGTTTAAAAATTCGATATCAAACAAAAAAAGAGCAAGCAATTACACACGCCTGGAAAATCTATAACAGTCATCTAAATAAAATACACGACTTCCCTGACATTAATATATGGGCATCAAAGTCTGATGATTTATTCACTGATTTATTATATGCACTTTCTCAAGCAATGAATTATGATTTCGATAAAGTCCAGTTACAACGAGATTGTTACAGACCCATAGCACATGGCAATTTGGAAACCACGCAAGCTAACATTCTTAAAGGACTTGAAAAGATATTTTCTGGCGAAAACTCTTTACCAATGCATATAACTAATATTCCTGAAAAAAAATCATATGATAGTGGAGTCTCCTCGCAAGAAGAGTCTTCTGATTTCAATAATAGCGGTCTCTAATTATTCAAGCTTTAGGTTCCAGACCTCGTTTCCTCAACTCCTCCCTCGCCAGCTCCTTCAACCAGCTGGCGAGGCTCACCCCTTCTTCAGCAGCCACAGCATCCAACTGTTCTTTCAATGCCGGATCAATACGCATTTTAAACTGCGGAGATTGTCCGCCGCCTTTTGGTTTTTTTTCGCGCGCTATGATTGACATGGGGCCACCTATCCATTTACTCTAAATCAAATTAGGAGGCCACCTAAACCTCCTTTTAAACAACGCTTCGATGTGCGGGAACACAAACGAAGCGTCTAACCTCACCAACTATCAAGGAGTTGATTATGGCTGATTCGCATTCTACCCCAGACACCACCACCACCGGAACTGAGCGCACGATAATTGTGGGATATCGTCCAAATGTTCAAGACAAAACCACGCCGAACATCATGCTTTCCGGCAAATGGCTACGCGCCGCAGGGTTTGAAACTGGGCAACAGGTGACGGTCAAAGTCATGGACGGGTGCATTGTTCTGGTGGCTTACAGCGAGCAGGAGCAGCGATTGCTGGACGAATTAAAACAGGCGCAGGCGAAGTTGAAAGGGATTGAGGGGGCGTTGGTTGGGGTGCATTAGGTTTGGTGCGGGGTTTTCCCCTCACCCTAACCCTCTCCCCAAAAGGGAGAGGGGACTGAACATGCAAATTTGTTACAGCGAGGCACCGTCGGTTTTGTAGGCTGGGTAAGCGAAGCGCCACCCGGCAATCACAGCACGCTTTAACGTGAAATCGACTTAAAGAATCAGGGCAAATATGCAGCTTAATCGCCGCATGTTCCCCCTCACCCTAGCCCTCTCCCTCAAGGGAGAGGGGACCGATCGAGCAATTTCTTCAGCGATCTCACCGCCTGAACAGACTGAAAGGGCTCACCGAATGAAATATCTCTGAAGGCTGCTCGCAGTATCCCCATTGCCTTATCAAGCTGGTTGCCAATATTTGTCATACTTTTCATTGGAGATGCAATGGCCGTCAAAGGAAGCCATTGCAAATATAAACCACAGCTTATATCCTTTTAATTATAAGCTACAGCTTATCATGGACGATCGTATGTGGACGGTACTTCTGGGACACGTATTTGAGCAATGGCGACATGAGCAAGATGAAGGGTTACAGGAAAAGGTATTTGCGGATCTGCTCAATCTGCAAAATTACGGACCACATCTTACCCGCCCTTGAGTCGATACAGTAAAGGGGTCTCGACATAAGAATATGAAGGAGTTACGTATCCAATATGCAGGCCGTCCGATTCGAGCCTTCTTTGCGTTCGATCCCGTCCGCCAGGCGATTGTGCTTTGTGCTGGCGATATGCGCGGCGACAAAATGTTTTATGCACGATTGATCCGCATCGCAGATGAGGAATTCTCGACTCACCTGGCAACCCTGGAGGCAACAAATTGAAAACCTTAAATGAAGTGATTGCTTCTCGTGCACCGGAAAGCCAAAAACGAATCAAAGAAATGGCCGACGAGATGATTCTGGAAACTGGTCTGCAAATGATGCGCGAAGAATTGAAATTATCTCAGAAGGCTGTCGCAGAAATAATGGGAATCAGCCAACCCGCTGTCACACAGCTTGAACAACGCGGTAATGAACTGAAAATTGCTACGCTCAAACGCTACATCGAAGCGATGGGTGGAAAGCTGAGTCTGGATGTTGAGCTTCCGACTGGAAAACGTGTGGCGTTTCATATTTAGATTTTTTCGTGCATCAACGCCGCATGTTCCCCCTCTCCCTCAGGGAGAGGGGACCGATCGAGCACAGCAATTTCACCGCCGCAAAAAACTCAAAACCCACAGCGATGCCCTGGTCCGGCTGTAAATCGCTGAGTCGTTGACTGGAGGTAGGGGCGACGCACAGGGATGTGCGTCGAGGGCGCTGCTTTACAGGGACGTTACCTGCGCCCGTCCCCGTCAGCCGGAAGGAATAAGACGAGGGCACCGCGAAGCGGCGATTTACCGCCGGGAGCCCGGGTTGCCAGGGTGGTGGCGATTGAGCCACCCTGGCACGTTCACGGGTATCGTGGTGACAGAGAATCGCGGTTCGCAAAGTGAACGGAATAACCACAGCACTTACATGTTCCCCTCACCAACAGAGCCAAGTCCCCCCCCCTCACCCTAACCCTAACCCTCTCCCACAGGGAGAGGGAACCGATCTAGCGAAACTAAACCAATCAAACCCTAATCTCCATCACCGCATACACCCCATCCTTCGGCACTATCACCGTCACCTTCTCCGCCGGGATCCCCGCCGCAATATGAATATCCTGCAACTGCTGCAGCGAGCGCGGGAAGATGTGCGCCCAGCCGATGCAGCGCAAAATGAAGTCGATCTGCGGGCTGGTGGTGAGCATATTCGACACAATCACCGCCCCGCCGGGCTTCACCAGCCGTACGGCGCGCTGGAGGAAAATCACCGCGTCGGTGTCGTTGAAATATTCGAAAATCCCCAGCGCATCGACCAGTTCGGCCTGATGTTCGCCCAGCTCCAGCACTAAATCGTCGCTGCGGATCAGGGTATGCACCAGATGGCGCTTGAGCAGCGTCAGCTGTTCCCCGACGTTCAGCCCCTCCTGCGCCGCCATGGTTTCGGCCCAACGCAGGGCGACGGGGTCGTCGTCCACCAGCGAAAGATGCACCTTTTGCCCGTCCAGTTTGGCCGTGCGCAGCGCCTCGAGAACCGGGATCGCCGCGCCGCTCGCGAGGCTTATCCAGTCGCTTTCGATCTCATTGTGAATGTACTTGTCCACCAGCGCACCCAGCACCTGCGCGCGGGAGCGCACGCCGATGGCGTCGTTGGCGTGGATAAACCACTGGCGGCTTGCGCTGTCCATCCGCGTGCCTTCGGGCAGGCGCTCTTCCAGCGGGTTTTGCACCACAAACAGCGCCAGCGCGGAGGGCACCAGCCGTGCGCGCCAGGCCGCCATTGCCGGCCGCGTGCGGTACGCCTGGTCGGAGTGAAGATGCTGCGGGATCAGCCTCGGCAGGCCGTTTTCGCCCTCTTCCAGCAGCGGGGGCAGCAGTTCAGGGTTGGCTTTCATGGCCTGATTGAGGGCGTTGATCTCCCGCGTAACGTCGTCTTTCATCGGCCATTGGTCGCTAATATCGGGGAACGAGGCGCTGTAAATTGTCATCGTTGCCGGTGCATCACCGCGAAAAGAGTGCCAGTTCATCTCGTTATCCCCCCGTTCGACCCTAAACGGAAGTCTATGCAAACGGTGCGGCATTGCCCTACGAAAAATGCACGATATGCCTTAATGATCGGCTCACCTGTGTCGCTCTGAATCGCTATACACGGAGGAGCGCCCACAATGAAAAAATTACTATGGTTAGTGCTGCCGCTGATGCTGACGGGCTGCGCCAGCATTGTCGGGAGTAACGAAGAGACGCTGTATATCGACAGCACCCCGACAGAGGCGTATTTCGCGGTTATCGGGCGCGATGGTGAGATGATCGCCACCGGACAGACGCCGCAATCCGTGGTGCTGAAAAAATCCGACGGGAGTTATTTCGGCAAGCGGGAATACACACTGACGCTGAAACAGGAAGGCTACTACTCGACCATGATGCCGCTCGAATACCGCCTCAGCCGCTGGTACACCTTTGGCAATATTATCTTCTTCGGCGTGCCGGGCTGGTTCATCGTCGACCCGTTCTCCGGCGGCATGTATACGCTCAAAGAGGAGCGTGTCCACGCCATCCTGCGCCCCTGCCCGCCGGGGCCGTTCAATCACATGTGCTCGTAACAACCGGAATTCGTAGTATATTGAGAGTCATCTTGTTCAGCAGGCGCACTCCATGTCTTACTCCATCGGCGAATTCGCCCGACTTTGCGGCATCACCGCCACCACGCTGCGCGCGTGGCAGCGTCGCTATGGTCTGCTGAAACCCCTTCGCACCGATGGCGGGCACCGTCTTTACAGCGACGACGACGTGCAGGAAGCGCTGAAGATCCTCGACTGGGTGAAAAAGGGCGTACCGGTCAGCCAGGTGAAGCCGCTGCTGGCGCGGCCCGGCGCGCGGCGCACCAATAACTGGGTCACCCTGCAGGAGAGCATGCTGCAGCGCCTGAAAGAGGGGAAAATCGAGTCCCTGCGCCAGCTGATTTACGACTCAGGCCGCGAATCTCCCCGCCCGGAACTGGTGACGGAAGTCCTGCGCCCGCTGCGCAGCCAGGTCTCGGCGAATATCCCGGCGATCATGACCCTGCGGGAAATTCTCGACGGCATCATCATCGCCTACACCTCGTTCTGCCTCGAAGGGGATAAACGCGCGCCGGGCG
The DNA here is from genome assembly GCF_058791735.1 of Lelliottia sp. EB106-05-01-XG201. NCBI lineage: Bacteria > Pseudomonadati > Pseudomonadota > Gammaproteobacteria > Enterobacterales > Enterobacteriaceae > Lelliottia > Lelliottia sp. EB106-05-01-XG201. The sequence continues at coordinate 87,769 of NZ_JBYTDV010000001.1, read as the reverse complement.
ATAACTGCCTGATCACCGGCTGGCACCTCAACGACCCGTGTGAAATCTGGCTCGAAGCGCTGAAACGCACGGGGCAAGGGCATCGCATCGACGTCCTGCCGATCCCGCCTGCCACCCTGGCCCCGGAGATTTTCCCGGATCGCAAATGGCTGCTGGTCACCACCGGCAAATTAACCGCCGCGCGCAAAAAACAGATTGAGCAGTGGCAGGAACAGGTTATTTCTCTGGACGTCATTACCCTGTAGACGATATTTCCCGCGCCAGTTATCACAAAAGATTGAATATTTTCCTGCCGCCAGAATGCTAACGTTTTCCTGTATTCATCAAAAACAGGAAAACAACATGAATAAATTCTCCGGCCTGCTGCTTTTATCCTCCATCGCCTTCGCCCCCGTCGCTTTTAGCGCGCCGATGGGCACCCTGAGCGTACATATTCTCAACCAGCAGACGGGCACGCCGCCTCCTGGTGTGACGGTCACACTGGAAAAACAGCAGCAGGGCAACTGGGCGATGCTGGCGAGCGGCAAAACTGACCACGACGGGCGCATTAAATCGCTCTATCCAGAGGATCAGGATATGCAGCCCGGCGTGTATAAAGTGACCTTTAAAACCGGCGATTACTTCCAGAGCCAGAAACTCTCCTCGTTTTTCCCTGAGGTCCCGGTGCTGTTCACCGTCACCAAAACCAACGAAAAACTGCATATCCCGCTCCTGCTGAGCCAGTACGGCTACTCCACCTACAAGGGTAGCTGACCCTTCTTGCGCTCCCGCCCCGCTATCGGGAGCGCATTTTTCCGCACAAAAACACCCACACTATCCATCTGAAATTATTCACAAATAAAAAATAACTCGAATCAAACTTGGACAAACACACGCGTTTGTGCAAGTTTTAGTTATGGGTTTTATATCAGGATCGTCCACTGCAAGGGTGAATCAATGAGCGCCGTCATCGATCGGTTTATGAGTTACTACGCCGGGCTGGAAAACCAGCCGCCAACGGCGCTGCCTGCGCTCTATCACCCTGAAGCGGTGCTGATTGATCCCTTCGGTGAGCATCAGGGGCTGTTCGCTATTCAGCGCTACTTCACCCATCTGCTGGCCAATGTGGACCAGTGTCATTTCTCCATCGATAAGCCGTTCATCGACGGCGACCGTTTCGCCCTCACCTGGACCATGCACTGGTCGCATCCGCGTTTGACGGACGGCGAGACGCTGGCGCTGCCGGGCTGTTCCGTGGTGGAAATCCAGGACGGCACGGTGAAACGCCAGCGGGATTATTACGATGCCGGAGAGATGATTTACGAAAACCTGCCCGTCCTTGGTTGGGCGGTGCGCGGTGTGAAAAGGAGGGTGCGCCCATGATGACTGTCCTCATCACCGGCGCCAGCTCAGGGATTGGCGAGGGACTGGCGAAGTCCTGGGCGGATGACGGCTGCCGCGTCATCGCCTGCGGCAGGGATGCTGCCCGCCTTGAGGCCCTGCGCCAGTACAGCCCGCTGATCTCTCTGCGCCAGTTTGACATGACCGACGCGCAGGCCTGTCGCGAGGCGCTGGCCGATTGCCGCGTGGATCTCGCCGTGCTGTGCGCCGGAACCTGCGAATATCTCGATCGAGGGGTGATCGACGTCGATCTGATCGCGCGGGTAATGAGCGCCAATTTTACCGGGCCGATAAATTGTCTGGCTGCGCTGCAGAACACGCTCGCCCCCGGCAGCCGCGTGGTACTGGTCAGTTCGATGGCGCACTGGCTGCACTTCCCGCGCGCCGAGGCGTACGGCGCGTCCAAAGCGGCGCTGACGTGGTTCGCCAACTGCCTGCGTCTGGACTGGGAGCCGAAAGGCGTGGCCGTGACGGTTGTCTCCCCAGGCTTTGTCGACACGCCCCTGACGCGCAAAAATGATTTCCCGATGCCCGCGAAAGTGAGCGTCGGGCAAGCCGTGGCCGCCATCCGCCGCGGCGTGGCGAAAGGCCGGGCGCACATCGCCTTCCCCACCGGATTCAGTCTGGTTTTGCGTCTGCTGGCGTCTCTTCCGCAGTTTATGCAGAACGCGCTGCTGCGCCGGATGGTGCGCTCATGAACATCGCCATCATCGGCAGCGGCATCGCCGGGCTGACCTGCGCCTGGCGGCTGGCCGGGCACCATCAGGTGACGCTGTTCGAGGCGGCCCCTACCGTCGGCGGCCATACCGCCACGGTCGATGTCACCACGCCGTCGGGGGAGTATTCCATCGACACCGGGTTCATCGTCTACAACGACCGCACCTATCCGCGCTTTATGGGCCTGCTGAGCGAGTTAGGTCTCAGCGGACAGAAAACGCAGATGAGCTTTTCCGTGCATAACCCGGTAAGCGGCCTGGAATACAACGGCCACACGCTCTCGACCCTGTTTGCCCAGCGCCGCAATCTGCTGAACCCGACGTTCTGGCGGCTGCTCAGATCGATCGTGCGTTTTAACAAACTGGCGAAACAGGCGCTGCGCGAGGGCTCCAGCAACAACCACACCCTGCAAACCTTCCTCGATCAGCACCGTTTTAGCCCGTTCTTTGCCCGGCATTACATCCTGCCGATGGGCGCAGCGATCTGGTCCTCGTCGTTGCAGGAGATGCGCCGTTTTCCGCTGGCGCTGTTTTTACGCTTTTTTGAGAATCACGGGCTGCTGGACATCACCCATCGTCCCCAGTGGTACGTGGTGCCCGGCGGATCGCGCGAATATGTCCGCGCCCTCGTCACGCAGCTGGGCGATCGCCTGACGCTGCGCACGAATGCGCCGGTGCAGAAGGTGATCCGCCATCCCCACCGCGTGGATATTGAGCTTGCCGACGGAACGCACAGCTTCGATCAGGTCATTTTCGCCTGTCACTCCGGGCAGGCGCTGGCGCTGCTGAATAACCCAAGCCTTGCGGAAAAGCAGATCCTCGGCGACATCGGCTGGCAGCGTAACGAAGTGGTGCTACACAGCGACCGGCGCTGGTTGCCGGTGCGCGAGCGCGCCTGGGCGAGCTGGAACTATCGCCTGAGCGACCAGGAGCACAACAGCGCCTGCGTCACCTACAGCATGAATATTTTGCAGGGCCTGCCCGCGGGCGCGCCGCTGTTCTGCGTCACCCTCAATCCGGATGCGCCCATCGACGAGCGCGATGTCTGGCAGCGCTTTGTGTATGAACATCCGCAGTTCAACCCCAAAAGCTGGCGCGCCCAGTCGCGTCGCGCCGAGATCAACGGCCAGCAGCGAAGCTGGTTCTGCGGCGCTTACTGGTACAACGGTTTTCACGAAGATGGCGTGCGCAGCGCGCTCGACGTGGTAACGGGGATCGCGAGGGCCGGAACATGAACAGTTGCCTCTATCAGGGCGTGCTGCGTCATCGCCGCCTGCTGCCCCGGCCACACCATTTCCGCTACAGCCTGTTTATGGCGTGGCTCGATCTCGACGAGCTGGCGATCCTGCCGTCGCTGGGTATCCGCCGCAACCGCTTTGCCGCCGCGTCGTTTTACGACCGCGACTATCCGCTGGGCGAGCCGCTCAAAGCGCAGGCTCTCGCCAGGCTGGAGACGCTGACCGGCGAACGCCCCGACGGGCGGGTGATGCTCCTGACCCAGCTGCGCTATTTCGGCATCCATTTCAATCCGGTCAATTTTTACTACTGTTTTGACCGCCAGGACGTGCTGCGCTGGGTGCTCGCCGAAGTGCGCAACACGCCGTGGAACGAGCGGCATTACTACGCGGTGAACGGCCAGGAAGCGCGCCCGATGGCGAAAGCCTTCCACGTTTCGCCGTTTAATCCGATGGATATGGTCTACCACTGGCGTTTCAACTGCCCGGCAAAAACCCTGCACATGCACATTGAAACGCATCAGGAAACCAAAGTGTTTGATGCCACGCTGATGCTGACCCGTCAGCCCCTGACCCGCCCGGCGCTGCGTTCGCTGCTGTGGCGCATCCCGCTGATGACGCTCAAAACCGTCCTCGCGATTTACTGGCAGGCGCTGCTTTTGTGGCTCAAACGCGTGCCCGTCCATCCCCATCCCGCCAGCAGGAGTGAACGCTCATGACCGATCCCGTTTATGCGCTTGAGCCAGATTATCCGCGCAACGCGCGCATGGCGCGCTGGCTGCTGTTCCGCCTGCTGGGAGACTTGCAGCAGGGTTCGCTGACCGTGCGCGAGGGCAACCAGACGTTCCATTTTGGTGACGCCAGCGCGGCCCTGCACGCCGAGGTGGAGGTGCTTTCTCCGACGCTTTACCGGCGATTGCTGACCGGCGGAAGTCTTGCCGCCGCCGAAGCCTGGATGGACGGCGAGTGGGAGACGCATCAGCTCACCACGCTGCTGCAGATCCTGGCCCTCAACGGCAAAATCCTGGGGCGGCTGGAGAGCGGATTCCGCCTGCTGGGCAAGCCCGTCGAACGGCTCCGCCACTGGGCGCGCCGCAACCATCGGCAGCAGGCGCGGGAAAATATCGCCGCCCATTACGATCTGGGCAACACGTTTTACGCCCAGTTTCTCGACGAAGAACTCCTCTACTCCAGCGCCCTGTTTACCTCGCCGGATCAGGATCTGACCGCCGCGCAGCAGGCCAAAATGGCGCGGCTCTGCGATCAGCTGGCCCTGACGCCGGACGATCACCTGCTGGAGATCGGCACCGGCTGGGGCGCGATGGCCGAGTTCGCCGCCCGCCAGTACGGCTGTCGGGTGACCACCACCACCTTATCGTACGAGCAGTTTTGCTGGGCGCAGGCGAGGATTGCCCGCGCAGGTTTACAGGACAAGGTGCAGGTTTTGCTCTGTGACTACCGCGACTTAACCGGGGAGTTCGACAAGCTGGTGTCGGTGGAGATGATCGAAGCCGTCGGCAAAACCTTCTTGCCGGAGTTCTTCCGCACCTGCCAGGCGCGCCTGCGCCCCGGCGGCAAAATGGCGATTCAGGCGATCACCATTCAGGACCAGCGCTACCGCAGCTACAGCAAAAGCGTCGATTTTATTCAGCGCTACATCTTCCCCGGCGGCTTTTTGCCGAGCATCACGGCGATGAGCGATCTCATGACGCGCCACACGGATTTCGTGGTGCGCAACCTGTTCGACATGGGCCCGGACTACGCGCGCACCCTGACGCACTGGCGCACCCGCTTCCTCCACGCCTGGCAGGATATTGAAAAACTCGGCTTCGACGAACGCTTCCGCCGCATGTGGCTCTACTACCTGGGCTACTGCGAAGCGGGGTTCAACGCCCGCACCATCAGCGTGGTGCAGCTGACGGCAGAGCGCGTATGAACCGTCACGTGCAGGTCTTCGTCCTCGCCATCGCGTTCGATTTTTACTGGACGATGGTGGTGATCTTCCGCGAGCGCGGGGTGATGGTGTGGCTCGCGCTGGCGCTGCTTGCCTGCCTGATGCTCAAACCAATCCAGCGACTGTACGCCATTCTGCTGGCGGTCGCGGGGAGTTCTCTGGATACGCTCTGGTCGCTGACCGGCCTGCTGCGTTTTAACGGCGAAGGGATTTTGCCGCTGTGGATGATGGCCCTGTGGCTGATGTTCGCCTGCGTCTGGACCCAGCTCAGCACCACCACCGCCCTGCCGCGCTGGCTGCTGGTGCTGATGGGTACCGCAGGCGGCCCGGTGGCCTATTTTCTTGGCGAGCGTCTGGATGCGATCGTCTTTCAGGCCCCGGCCTTCATCGTCCTGAGCTGGATGGCGATGGGATGGCTGGTGCTGATCCTCTTTTTCCACCTGCTGGTCGGGAGGCAACCATGAAACGTTTTCTGGCGGTCAGTCTGGCGGCGCTGATGCTGCTGGCGGGCTGCAGCACGGATATCAGCGAGTATCAGGGCAAAACGCCCAAACTCGATATCTTCCGTTATTTTCAGGGCCAGACCGAAGCATTCGGCATGGTGCAGGACCGCAGCGGGAAGCAGATCCGTCGCTTCCACGTGGCGCTGAACGGCGAAGTGCAGGCCGATACCCTGACCCTGAGCGAGCAGTTTGTGTATGACGACGGCGAGAAACAGCAGCGCGTGTGGCACATCCGGCGCGTCAGCGCCGATCGCTATGAAGGTCGTGCGGGGGATATCGAGGGGGTGGCGACAGGCCAGGCGGCGGGAAACGCCTTCAACTGGCGCTACAGCATGAACGTCAAAGCCGACGGCAAAACCTGGCTGTTGCACTTCGACGACTGGATGTATTTGCAGGACGACACGCATCTTTTCAATAAAACCGCGATGACGAAGTTTGGTTTCAACGTCGGCACCGTCACGCTTTTCTTCACCCGGAAAGACAGTAAGGGGGCAACACCATGAACACCAAACCCACGCTCGGTATTAGCGGATGTCTGACGGGCTCAGCCGTGCGGTTTGACGGCGGGCATAAACGCATGAATTTCCTGATGGATGCCCTGGCGCAGTGGGTGACGTTCAAACCCGTCTGCCCGGAGATGGCGATTGGCCTGCCCGTTCCGCGCCCGGCGCTGCGTCTGGTGAAAGCGCCCGACGGCGACATGCGCGTGCGCTTTACCTTCGCGCCGCACGAAGACGTGACCGACAAAATGACCGATTTCGCCGCGGACTATTTGCCGGGTATCGCCGGTTACGACGGCTTTATCGTCTGCGCCAAATCCCCGAGCTGCGGCATGGAGCGCGTGCGGATCTACGATGAAGCGGGCAACCCCGGCCAGAAAGAGGGCAGCGGGGCGTTCACCGCCGCGATGCAGGCAAAATACCCGTGGCTGCCGGTGGAGGAAGACGGTCGGCTGCACGACCCGGTCCTGCGCGAGAACTTCATCGCGCGGATTTTCGCCCTGCACGAGCTGAACGCGATCCGCGCCAAAGGCCTGACGCGCCGCGCGCTGCTGGCGTATCACAGCCGCTACAAACTGCAGCTGCTGGCCCATAACCAGGCGGCGTACCGCGAGATCGGCCCGTTCGTGGCGTCGATGCACGAGTGGCAGGGTCTGGAGGCGTTTTTTGTGGCCTACCGCGACAAGCTGATGGCGATCATGAAGCAGCCCGCTTCACGTAAAAACCACACCAACGTGCTGATGCACATTCAGGGCTATTTCCGCGAACAGCTCAACGCCCGCCAGCGCCTGGAGCTGCGCGAAGTGATCCTCAACTACCGCGCCGGGCAGCTGCCGATCCTCGCCCCGCTCACGCTGCTCAAGCATTATCTGGCCGAGCATCCTGACAACTATCTTCTGACGCAAAACTATTTCGATCCGTATCCGCAGGATCTGGGGCTGCGGCTGGCGATTACCTGAGACTTTAAAACATAGTTCAAAACGAGAGACCCTGGCCCGAAGGTCCTTATATGCCACACTTTTAGACGACAAACCTCACTGTCGTCTTTTTTTGTTTATGGTTATTTGTTTTCCTGAATCCGCCTCGCATTTTTTAATTTTTCCCGTAAACAAGGCACTGTATTTTTATTCAGTTCGGTATAATGGGGGCAGCTAAAAAAGAGATCGCGGTATAAAGGTGTGTCACCACCTGTATACCGCTAACCACAAACAACTATCAAGGAGTTGAATATGGCTGACAGCGATATTAAGCCAGAAGTGATTATTGCCAAAACAGATTCTGAAACTTTGGCCAATATTTCCAGAAACCGCGAAGCGGTACGCAAAAATGGCGTTCGTGCTGTTGAAAAGAAAGCAAAAGGGATTTCTAAAAGCGTACGACGTATGACGGTGAGTTATGTCAGCACCCGCCACTACGATCGCAAGACCGAGAGAACCCGGCGCTACACCCGCAGCGCCAGCCTGCGCCTGAACGGCCACTGGATGGAAGAAGCCGGGTTTACCACCGGCACACCGCTGGATGTGCGGGTGATGCCGGGGTGTCTGGTGATCACCACCCGCCCGGAAGAGACATCTTTTATGAAAGACCTGAACAAGATCAGCCGTTTGCCGGAGAAAGAGCAGGAGCAGGTGAGGCGGTTTTTGACGGGGGTGGCAGCGAAGGTGGTGCTTGAGGCGGTGTGAATGGGGAAGAAAACCCTCTGGATAAGGGCGGGTTTATCCTGTTGTAGTTTTGATATATTAATTAATCTTTCAGCTATTTTTTTAAGCACCGCTATCACTGCCGAAAAAATGTTGACACCCACGTACCGGCCTACAGATATTCACATACCCCTGAACAATAATAACTACTCTTGAGTAATCATCTTAATACTATTCCCATCCGGAATATCTCTTATTTGCAATGCAAGATTTGCTCTTGCTATCAGAGATTTATAAGTACATTCCAAATACAGGTTCTCAATATCATATTCACCTCCAGTGACAAATGGAATTTTAGGAACCAATCGATGACCTGGCGGAATAGCCCCATGTAATTTTTGCCATGAATGCGCCAAAGAATAACCAGTTAATATATTATAATCGTTCAATATCAAATGACACCAGTCATTGATAGTTTCCGCTATTTTACTAAAATCTGCGGTTTCTGGATCAAAGCTATAAATCCCATCGTTTCGTACGCAAAACTGACTTCCAAACACATCCTCCGCAAAATAAAATGCGTCAAGAGCCATATCATTGTAATAAGCTATCCAAAGCGATTTTTCATTCCAGTCCAGCAAACCTATTTCTTCATCTGTTGATTCATAGGGGAAAACATGCAAAGCAGACTCAAAACCATAAAATCCATTTTTTACAGCTAATAATTCCTTCAGTTGTTCACATACGGATGAGCTAGTTAACACAGAACAATTATGGTTCGCATGTTTAGTTGATAACTCATCACCACAAATGGATACTAATTTTTTCACATAAAAGCCCATTGTTCCTCCATCAGTGTTTATCGTCACAGAAGTACTGCCAGGTAAGTGATGTTCTTGCAGGCGTTACGACTGACGTAGCGTTTGAGTCTATGTGAATGGGGTAAACAAAACCAACCGGGTAAGACGGCGGGATTTACACTTTATTTGGATTTGATTAAAAATTCCTTTCGAGCTTCCAGAAGACTCAACGTGTTTGCTCCGCCTGGAAAGTCCGGATCTGACGACTGAACTGGATCGTCTTCCCAATCGCAGATAGGGCAAATCTCATAATTCCCAAGCTCACCTATCGTCTTATTGCCGCAGCATGGGCAAGGATAAAATTTGCTTTCTGTCATTGCTTGTTCCAATACTCAATTCCCTTTCCAGGCCTGAACACCATTAATGTTTTTGGGCGCAAAAGTGTTTTTTTGAGGATTGTAATACAACGTATCACCATTCGAGCGCATTTTGGTCAAAATACCTTCCGGTGGGTTTGTCACGAAGTCATGAGTAGCATCAACATATTGCCTGGAGTTTTGAAACTCTGGAAATTCTGTCTTGTGCTTATCCCAATGACCATAAGTATTTAAGACAGGGTCGTCCTTTTTAGTTTTCGTCCATATTTGAGTATCTTTGTCTTTTCCACTGAGTTGGGTCTCGCTATTGCGACCGTTTTCCTCATATTCTGGCCCCCAACCTCCAGGCGTTCCTGAACCCGCTCCACCGTATTCGGCTTTATCGGCATCGGACATATCCTTACCAATATTCGGCTGGTTTTATTTCTCGTCGTCCCCTGACGTACATGCACGGCCGAAGGAACAATGCGCAGCTGCGTTTAAAGATTCGCCTATTTCATTCAGTTTCTTGTCCAGGGCCGAAGCCATTGTCTGGTGCGCATCCTGGACTGCATCGCCTGTATTCGTTCCCGCGACTGGCGGCGGTGGCACTGGTATTGCCAGCGCATTATTCTCAACCTCCATTCGCGAACTGTGGGGCTGTACCGAGGAGTTAAGCGTTGCCCGGTCAACCGCAAGAAGATGGTGCAGTGGCTGGAGACGTTTCCGGGAGCGCTGAACGACACCACCGATATGCCGGTGTACAAATGCGGGGATGGCGCTGTATGTAAAGGCGGATCGTTACAGATAAAAAGATCCCGGCGACTTGGCCGGGATCATAACTAACACTCTGACATCAAAGGGCTGACTGAAGACAACACATCAATAACATCGTCTGAAGTAACAATTATGTAATGAGCTATCGACTCGCTGTCATGTATACCAACACTTTGTTCTGTAAACCATTTTAAAAATGCAGAATCATCAACGGTATAAATACCTACCAACATTTCTCCATTCTGTTCTTCCTGCATTTTTAATAGATCACCTTCATCAGTCAGCCTGAATGAGTGAATCCAATCAAACACAACTTTAAATTTACTCGCCCCTACCGAAACAAAAACTAGCTCAAGCGAGCCTGATACATATCCAACGCGCTCTAGCTGGCTTTTTTGCAATGAATACTCACAGTCAAATTTCATTAATTTTTCAGTCATATGTTACTCATCATATCTAAATTTGATCCTGTTCTTACCTGATTGGATTTCTAATGTTGGTCTGCCATCTGTGCTGCGCTCACGCACAATTACAGTCCTGCCATCAGGTAATTTCCCAACTCTTCCGCTAGGGATATCTTTTATGTCGCTTGGTGCTAGAGCATCAAATTCTTTATTAGCAGCATCACTTCCACCAGTACGCTCGAACAATTTTGAACGTCCTGTAGTTTCTTGCCCTTTTGAGGATGACGACGTTAAATCTTCAACCGTTATGCTTTGATGATCATTATTCCGCGCATTTTCCTCATCCTCCGGCCCCCAACCTCCCGGAGTCCCTGACCCCGTACCACCCAGCTCAGCTTTGTCGGCATCAGACAGATCCTTGCCTGCATTTGGTTGGTCCTGTTTCTCATCACCACCAAACATTCCAGCAATGATGGCACCAATACCCGCACCAGCAGCGCCGCCTGCAGCACCACCACCAGAGTTACCAATAGCGCTGCCACCTCCATGCATGACATCGACCCCGATGGTACAGGTCATCGGTGTACATCCACTCAGCGCATTATTCTCCACCTCCACCCGCGCCGCATTCGCACCGCTCGACGCCGAGAACGTATCTCCGCCCACGCTACCGCCTGCCGCGGCTCCCACTGCCGTCGCAAGGTTGCTGATAAACGTGCGCTGGTCGGCATCCAGGTCTTTGACGTCTTTTCCATAAAACGCCTTCGACAGGCTTTCACCCACCAGGGCTGCTGACGCCATCCCGCCTGCCGCGGCACCCAGAGTGTTGCCACCCTGAACTTCCGCCAGCGCTGCCGAAACTATACCATGCAGCGCTATTCTCGCCGCCTCTCCGGCTCCCGTTTTCGCTGTCGCATCCTTCACCAGCTTCGCCACATACGGCGCGGCTCCCGCTGCGACGCCGGCCTCAACATTGCCGCCCAGTATACCCGCTATCAGCCCCGTCGCACCCGATGTCGCCCGCCAGAAATCACTCCCCGGGCCGTACTCTTTCGCGGCATCGATGTAACGGCTGTCGCTTTTCAGCGCAGCATCCAGTTCTGCCGGGGTGGCCTGAGGATTTTCCCTGCTCAGCTCGGCTTTCAGCTCCGCATTTTTACCCGCGGCCTGCTGCTCCATGGCCGTTTTGTAAGCGTCGGCGGCCTGGATCCCCAGCGCGGTTGCTGCGGACTGGATTTCCAGCTTGTCCTTGACCTTATCCGCATCAAAGCCGTCTTTCACACTGTGGTTCGCATTCGCCGTATCCCGGCTCAGGTCAGCCACATCCTGCTTCTGATTATCCCTGTCGCGGATGGTGATGGTGCCGTCGGCGATGGCGCTGTGCGTGGTCCCGCTGTCGCTGCCGGACGCATACGCCAGCCCCGTGGACGGCATTCCCTGTGAGACCGGCTCATACTTCCCGGTTTCACTGTTGAACGCCGTGCCGCCTGAGACCGTAAATCCGGTCTGCTTCCCGCTCCACTCAGACTGATTGTGAATGTCGTTCCAGCCCAGCGTGCCCGTATCAAGATGGTTTTTATCCGCCGTGGCCGTCGAGGCGATAACCGCCCCGTCAAGCTGGGTGTGGTTACCAACGGTGATATCAAACCCGCCTTTCCCGGCGTAAATTCCGCTCTGGTCCTTCACTGAATCATAATTATTGTTCAGTTTTTGCGAGTCCATGCTCGCGCTGCCCTGGACCACGTTGCCGACACACACCGGTGGTATGCAGACGCTCAGATTCACGCCTGACGAGCTGGATTTGCTGTCGTAGTTCGCGCTGTCCTGCACGCTGGCAATAGTCAGATCCCGTCCAATATCGGCGATGACTTTATCGCCGCTGAGTTCCGCCCCGGTCAGGGTGGTATCACGGCCACTGATAATGTTCAGAATATTGTCAGCATGAACGTTGCTGTTTTGAGTCGTCTTACTGTCGCCGTCGGCGCGGCTCTGGTTCTGGCTGGAGCCAAACTCACCGGTAAAGCCGTTCTGACTCCCGCCCATCGAGAAGCCAACGCCTGCGCTTATCGAATTCCCGCTGGCGCGGTTTTTCAGGGTGTCGGTGTCCGTTGACGCATTCAGCACAATGTCGCGTCCGGCATTCAGCGTGACGTTTTTACCTGATATATCAACGCCATTCCCGGCTATATCATTGCGCGCTTTGATGATGACGGAGTCCCCGGCGTGCAGGGTGCTGCCCTGTTGCTGGCGGCTGGACTGGTCCTGCTCCTGAGAGGTTGTGCCCGCCGTGGCGGTCACACTCACCTTAAAGGCGGACGGGTCCATGTTGCCCTGCATGGTCTGAGTGGCCGCATCCAGCCCGGCCTGGGTGGCATAGATCCCGGTCAGACGCGGATCACGATCATCCTGCGCGGAGCGCGCAGTCCGCTCAATGTTCTGCGCCGCACTGGCTGCCCAGCCGGAGACCTGACCCAGCAGGCCATACTGCGTTGATGAGGATTCACTGTGGCTTTTCAGGCTGTCTTCACTGACGTCGAACAGCACGTTGTTGCCGCTGACGACCAGTGATTTCCCGGCGCTGATGTCGGCTCCGTGAACGGAGACATCATTCCCGGCCTGCAGGGAGACATTGCCTTTCTGGCTGGTGATGTCGCTGCGCAGGGTGCTTTGCTGATTACTCTCGGTATTTGAACTGTATTCATCCTTACGCCACCCGACCATGCCGCTGTAACCATCCCCGCCCAGATTACCCACCATCGAGTGGCTACCCGACTGGCTCTGCTGAGTGGCGTTATTACCGGTGGTGATGTTGATGTTGCCCTTGTCGGCAGCAATCAGCAGATCGTTGATGGCATTCAGCGAGCTTCCGGCGATATTGACATTGCCTTCATGGCTGTTGATGTAAATATCCGACCCCGTGATCAGGGAGGCGTTTTCCCGGGTACTGTTGCGCTCAGTTTTACTGTTCGAGTTGTCCATGGCATAAGGCAAAATGCTGTTGCCATTGTCCGGTGAGCCATTGACAGCACGGGACGCAGCACCCGGTCCAGCGATGCCATCAGTCACGCTCCAGCCCTTGCTGCTGGCTTTACTGCTCAGGTGTTCAGAGTCGGTTGACGTGACAATCGCCACATCACGTTTCGCATCCATAATCACCGCTTCACCGGCGCTGACCTGGCTGCCGCTAATCAGGATATCGCCATGACCGTTTTTCCCGGTGGCGTTGAGCTGAACGTTCCCCGCCGCGTTAAGTGAACTGCCGGAGTTAAAGACACCTTCGTAATGGCTTTCACTGTTTGATGATGATTTGCCATAGGTCATCGGCAGCGAGGTGCCCATCCCCATATCCGCACCCGTAGCCCCTATCTCGTTACTCAGCTGTTTGGCTTTGGTGATGCTGTCGCTGTCTGAATTAGCGATGTCACGGATATTGCGAATACCATTGATGATCGGGTCAGCAACCGAGACGGTCAGGCCGCTGCTGTGACTTGATTGCTTCGTGTCCTGAGTAATACGGTCACGCCCCGGCAGAATGGCGATGTCGCTTCCGGTAATGTCGATGTGCCCGGTTTTACGGTCGGTATCGCCCGCTTCGCGACCTGCCACCACGTCGGTTGCGCTGAGGGTAACCTGTTTCCCGGCGTTGATAACGACATTGCCACCCGTCGTGCCAATCACGCTGCGGGAGTCGCTTTCCGTGACTTCCGCCCCTTTGCGCTCGGATTTGCTGGACTGAGAACCGATGGTGATCCCGAGGCCGCCACCGCCGAAGACGCCGCTTTTTTTCGTGCTTTTCTTGTCGTAGTAGCTGGCCGTGTTTTCTGCCGCTTCAACGGTGACATTGTTGCCCGCATTCAGGGCGATATCGCCATCAGCCGCCACCGCCGAGCCACGAATAGTCAGGTCATTCCCTGCCTGCAGGGTGACGTTATCGCCACTCAGCAGTGTGCCTTTTTCGGTGGTGCTACTCTCTTCGTGGACTTTGTGAGTGGTTGTTTTGCTGAGGAATCCGCTGCTCGTTTTCAGGGATTCCTGATAGGCATAATCACTTTCCGTTGCCGTAGAAAGATTGATGTCCCGCCCGGCGGCAATGCCGACATCCTGTGTGGCCAGCACGCTGGTGGCTTCCGAATTGACATCACGACCAGCGATGACCACGGTGTTGCCGCCGCTGGCGATCTCGGTGCTGTCCTGGCGCACCGATTCATTGATGACGGTTTTCTTTTTCGAATGGTAGCTGTCGCCGTCGGTGGTTTCTTCCGCCAGCAGGTTCACGTCGCGCCCGGCCTGTATGCCGACATCTTTCTCCGCCGCCAGCGCTGCCGCCTGCGAATTAATATCCTGCCCGGCTTTCAGCACCAGGTTTTCACCCGTGGAAATCGTCGTGCGATCGACGCCGGTGCTGTGGGACTCGCTCTTACCCTTCCCGCTGCTGGTGCTGGTCTGCTCCGCGTTAAGATTCAGATCGTTACCCGCGCTCAGCCCGGCGCTGCCGCCGGCTTTCAGGTCGCTGGCGCTCAGGTCGATGTTGTTCCCGGCGTTGATGCTGAGGTTGCCGCCCGCATTCACCGTGCTGCCCTGGTACGTCACGGACGAACGGCTGGTTTTAGCCTGGCTGGAGCTGTAGGCGTCGTTGATCTGATTGGCGTTGACCGCGATATCGCCCCAGGCATTCAGCAGCATATCGCCGCCCGACGCGAGGTTCGCACCCGTCACGGTGATGTTTTTACCCGCTTCGAGCGACAGGGAATCCTGCGCCGTGATCGAGGCCGTGGTGCCGAGGACGGTGTCTTTAATACTGACGTTGCTGTATTTGCCTTTGGCATTGATATCAATCTGATCCGCCAGCGTCAGGTTGTTGATGCTGCCGTCGAGGCTCGCCAGCTGCACCGTTTTGCCGCTGATGGTGGAGCTGATATTGTTGATATCGCCGATGGCGCTCAGGTTGAGATCGCCGCCCGCTTTGATCAGGCCGTTGTTGAGGTTGCTGATGCTGTTCTGGCTGTCGAGCGTCAGGTTGTTGCTCGCCACCAGCGTGCTGCCGCTGTTGGTAATGTTGCCGCCGGTCAGGCTGACGTTGTTGCCCGCGATCACGCTGCCGTTGTTGACGGTGACGTCCTTCGGCGAGAGATAGACTTTCGGCACCATCACCGTTTCGCCGTTGATGGTCGCTTTTTCCCACCACAGGATGCTGTGGTCGAGGGAGGCGATCTGATCGGCGGTCAGAGAGACGCCGAACTGCAGGCCCAGCGACTGCTGCGCGGCGGCGGCGCTGTCCATCAGGTAGCGCATCTGATCGAGATCGGAGCCGACGCCGTTCAGGTAGCGGCTGCCCGTCTGGTTGAGCACCGTATTGCTGACGTAGCGCGTATCAAACGCCGCATCGCCGAGGAAGCGGTAGTCGTAATCCGGGTTGAGGTTGAGACGGCCCAGCATGTACGACGACCCGAGCACCTGTTTTTCATCGGTGAAGGCGGCGCGCGTCTCCTGTGGAGCGCTGGTCGACGGCTGCGTGCCGAGCATTTTGTTGAGATCGGCAAAAAGGGCGGGATCGAGCTGCCCGAGGCCGTTGAGTTTCGGGTTGACGTTAATCAGGTACGGGCTTTTTGGATTATCGGAAACCACAAAATAGCCGTTGTTGCCTGATGGCAGCGGGTAGGCGCTGGTATCGACGGTTTTGCCCTGATACTGCCCGGTTGCACCGCCTTTGGCGGTGTTGAGGTCCGCCGTGGTGATGCCCGCTTTTGCCAGCTCGCTGAGCTGACCGAGGCTGGCGTTGCCTTTTTGGCTGGTGGAGATGTTGCTGAGCGAGGTGCTGCTTGCGCCGCTGCTGTCCAGCGCGCCGCCGCCGTTGATTTGCTGCAACGCGCCCTGGAGTTGATCGTTCCACTGCGGGGAGTTGACCGCGACCACGCCGGTGTTCGCCAGGTTCTGCTTTTGTGTACCGCTGCCGATGGATTGGTTACTGAGGGTGTTCAGCGTCGGCGCAGAGATTGTGTTGCTGACGCCACCCGCGTTCGCGGTGGTGTTGGTATTGCTGATGTTGTCAGTGAAGTTGGCGTTGACGTTGCCACCGGCCTGGATGACGGAGCGCAAGGTTCCTCCCTGAGCCGTCTCCGTCGTCGTGCCGGTTAAAGTATAGATAAAGGTCGAGTCACCGCGTGGGCTCTGATAACCCCATTCTGAGGATGTCCCACCGGTAGAGTTAGTAAATTTATATACGTAATAGCTGCCCGTGGTACCTGACTGATAGCTCTCGTTGTTTAACTGACTACCCGAGAGAGAAACGTTACGGTCAGCCAGTATCAAGCTGGATTTGTTGTCCAGGTTGCCTGCACTGATCGCCAAGTCGCGCCCTGACGCAATGCGTCCCGCACCGCCCGTTGCGCTGGCATCCATATGGGCCACGGAACCAGCAAATTTTAGCTCTAGCGCCTCTTCAGTTGGGGAATAGTAAGAGTTGTAGATGTCGTATTCGATTGCACAAGTGCAGTTACGATAGCCAGTGCTAATACTATTCGTGATTTTGTAAGACGTGGAAGGAAGGCTTCTGACCAAAAATTCCATGGTCGCATCGCCAACATTTTCAGCCAGTTGAGACGTTTCAGTCCAGCTGTTGACCGTCAGCCCCTCCCGCGTATTAAGCAGATGAACCGTCTTAATCCCGATATCACCATTCTGCGTCTCAATCGTCCCCGACGTATTCACCACTTCACTGTTCGCATTCCCCGCCGCGTCTTTCTGCATCCACAGATTATTTCCGGCAAGAATGTCGCCGCGCTGGTTGGTGATGCTGTTGGCGTACAGCGCCAGATTGTTCGCGGCGTACAGCAGGGCGGTGTTGACGATCGATCCTGGCGCGCTGAGCGTCAGGGAGCCGCGGGTGCCGGTGAAACCGTCCACGGTGATATTGCCCCGGCTGGCGATGGCGATATCGCCGCCACCCTGGATCGTCCCGGCACCGTTGAGCGCCACGGTGCTGCCGGAGAGCGCACTCGCACCGCTGCCGGTTGTCAGTTGCCCGTTATTGGTCAGCGCGCCGCCCGCGGTCAGATTGACCGCCTGGCCCTGCATCACGCTGCGGTTTTCGATTGCACCGTTGCTGCTGATACTGAGGGTTTTCCCCGCCGCGATTGCCGTTTTCCCGGTAAACGCATTCGTGAGTTTTAAGGTCAGATTGCCCAGCGAAACCAGCTGGCCGACTGCATCCAGCCCTTTACTCTCCAGCCACAGATCGCCTCCGCTGAGCAACTTACCCGCCGCGCTCTGGGTAACCTGATCGGCGTCAATCGTCAGTTGGCTGTTGCCGAGCAGCGTCCCGCTGTTGGCCAACTGGCCATAATTCACCGCCAGCGTTCCCGCCTGGGTGGTGCCCTGGTTTACCAACGTATTGCCCGTCAGCGTGGCCTGATCCGCAAGCCAGGTGCCGCCGTTAGTTGCCGTCGCCGCGTTGAGGATCAGGTTCGTCGCCTGAAGCCAGCCCGCGCCGGTGAACTGCGGCGTCGTCAGCGTCAGACGCGCGCCAGAAAGGAGTTTGCCGTCGTTGCGTGCCTGAGTGTTGGCGGTGACGTTCGTCTCACCGCCGCCCTGCATCAGGCCGTAGTTAAACAGGGATGGCGTCGTTACGGTCAGCCCCTGACGGCTGACGATCTCCCCGCCTGCGTTGTTGGTCAGCGCTCCGCTGAGGCTAAACGTCGCGCCGTTATCCCCCTGCAATCGCCCGCTATTGGTCAATGCGCCGCTGGTCACGCCGAGCGTTGCGCCCTGGATTTTTCCGTCGTTAGCGAGGGAGGCGGCGTTGAGATTTAGCGCCCCGCCGGTCAGCATCGTCCCGTTCTGCTGCTGGGTGATGGCCCCGGTCTGGGCCAGCGTCAGTCCGTTCACGCCGCTGATCGCCCCGCTGTTGCTGAGAGTTGTCCCTTTGAGCGTCAGGTTTTTCGCCGCCCACTGGCCCTGATTGTTGAGCGACATTGCCTGCAGCGTCGCGCTGCCCAGCGCAGTGATTTTGCTGCCTGCGCCGTTGGTCAGATTATTTGCCAGCGTCATTTGCAGCGCGTCGGCGCTCTGCACCGCGCCGTTGTTGGTCAGCGACTGGGCATCCAGCAGGATGTTTTGCCCCTGCCAGGACCCGTTATTGGTGACCGTCCCGGAGGTAATGTTCAGCGTGCCCTGCGTGAGCAGCGCCCCCGACGCGCCGTTGATCAGCTCCAGCTGCGGCGCAGCCATCGCCACGCGCGCCATCAGCTGCTGTTGGGCCTTCAGCGTCAGGCTTTGCAGCCCCGTCAGCGTTCCCTGGTTGTTGATACTGGTCTGGCGCAGAGCGAGGGTTTTCCCCTGCACCGCCCCGCTGTTTTTAAGCGTACTCCCGCCGAGCCGCATATCCCCTTCGCCCAGCAGTTGACCCCGGTTATCCAGCGTCTGCGCGGTGATTGCCGTGTCGCCCTGGCTCATCAGCGCGCCGGTTGAGGTGAGCGTGCCGCCAACACTGGCGGTTAACGCCCCCTGGCTGAGGAGCGATCCGCCGTGCGTCCAGCCGTCCGCCGTTACCGTTACGCCGTTGCCCTGAAGCGTGCCCTGGGTGGTTAGCTGCCCGGCATCCAGCGTCAGCGCCCCGCCGGTTAGCGTTTTTGACGCCGCGCCGGTGACGAGCGAATCACCCGTCAGCGCGAGAGCATCGGTGCCCTGCCACAGCCCGCTGTTATTGAGTTCGCGGGCGTTTAGCGTCAGGGTTTTGCCCATCACGCGGCCTGGGTTTAGCAGACTATCGGCGGTGAACTTCACCGCGCCGCCGCTCTGTAGCAGGCCGGTATTGGTTATTTTGCCGCTGAGGTTTCCGGTGAGCCCTTTCAGGCCGTTGACCGTCCCGCTGTTATCCAGCGACGAGCCCGTCAGGCCCAGGTTTTCCCCCTGAAGGGCCCCCGCGTTGCTAAGCGTTCCACCGTTCAGGGTAAGCGCGCCGCCAGAGAGCCATTTACCCGCCGCGTCGTTGCTGATCCGACCGGCCGTCGCATCCGCCCGATCGTTGCCCTGTATCAGGCCGCTGTTGCGGATCTCGGTGGCCCCCAGCGTTAGGGTTTTGCCTGCCAGCGTCCCGGTATTGGTCAGGGTGACGGCGTTCAGTGCGGCGTCATTTTTGGCGACCAGTCCGCCCTGATTATTCAGGGTGTTGTGAAGGGTCATCTCCAGCGCATCCGCATGAATATCACCGCTGTTGAGCAGATCGTTGCCCTTCACCGTCAGGCGCTGATTGACCTGCATCAGGCCGTGGTTTTCGAGCTTATCAAGATCCAGCGAGAGCGCGCCGCCGCTCACCAGCTGTCCGTTCTGGCCGTTGGTCAGCGAGCGGGTGGTCAGCGTCAGGCCGTCGTTGCCTTGCAGAATGCCGTTGTTCGTCAGCTGCGGCGTAGTGAGCGTCAGCGTTTTCGCCGCCAGCTGCCCGTCGTTAAAGAGCTGCGCCGCCGTCAGTTCAAACAGATTTTGGCTGAGGAGCGTGCCCTGATTATCCAGGCGTCCGCCAGCGTTGAGGGTAAGACGATCCAGCGCCTGCACCGACCCGCTGTTGCTGATGGCGTCTGCGGTGACAGAGGCGTCGCGCGCCTGAATCTGCCCCTGGTTGCTTAAGGATTTGCCGCTGAGCGTCAGCGTTTCGCCGCCGGTGATTTGCCCCTGCGCCTGGTTGTTGAGTCCGCCACCGGTCCAGGTCAGCGCGCTGCTCCCCTGCAACAGACCGCTGTTTTGCAGGTCGCCGCGCAGGGTCAGCACTTTCGCCAGCAGCTGCCCGCGGTTGTTGATGTTCGCCGCGTTCAGATCCAGCTTTTGCTGGCTCAGCACGTTGCCGTCGTTGGTCAAGGATTTGGCGATCGTCGCGGTGATGCCCGCTTCGCCCAGCGCGTTGCCGCTGTTGATCCACTCGCCGGTCGCCAGGTTGAGGGTTTTGCCCTGCAGCAAACCGGCGTTGGTGAGTTTGTCGTTTTGCAGCCGCACGTCCCCGCCGGAGAGCACTTTGCCGTTCTGCTGGTTGTTGAGCTGTGTTCCCGTCGCCGTTAGCGCAGTTGTCCCCTGCAACGTACCGCTGTTGGCGATGGTCCCCGCGTTGAGTTGCACATTCGCTCCGGCCAGCAGCCCGCTGTTCAGCAGCTCCGGCGTCGCGAGCGTTAGTCCGTTGCGGGCGATAATTTGTCCGCTGCTGTTGTTTTGCATCTGGCGAGACAGGTTGAGCAGCAGGTTCGTCGCGCTCAGCTCCCCGCTGTTAGTCAGCGTCGCGCCGCGAAGGGTCAGCGTGCCGTCGCTGCGTATGGCGCCGCCGTTCGTGACCTCGTCGGCGTTGAGAGTAAGAATGTCATACCCCTGCATCACGCCCTGGTTTTGCAGGGTATTGCCCGTCAGTTGCAGGTTTTTTGCCGCTATCTGACCGTCGTTTAGTAGCGTCGAACCTTTAACGTTCAACGCATCGTCGGCCAGCAGACGACCGGCCGTCTGGTTAGTCAGCGAGTTGCCATCAAGACGCAGATTTACGCCGTTGATTTCGCCGCTATTGGTCAGCGCATTGCCCTGCCACCCCAGATCGGCGTCCGTGGTGATGAGACCGCTGTTGTTCAGTTCCGGCAGATTGAGCGTCAGGTTACGGGCGCTATAAATCGCGCCGCCTGTCAGGTTATCCAGCGTGGTCGCCCGCAGGGTTAGCAGGGTGTTTCCCTGCAACAGACCGCTGTTACTTATCTGTTTGCCATCGAGAGTCAGGACGTCGGCCACCAGCGTGCCGCTGTTCGCTATCGCGTCCGGTGCTGTGAGGGTGATGCTGTCCGCTTTCGCTTTGCCGCTCTGGTTGATGCGCTGCCCGTTGAGGGCGATAGCATTCGCCGTGAGTTCACCGCGCTGGGTGATGCCGTCGGTGGCGCCAAAAGAGAGGGTTTTCGCCGTGGATGTGCCGCTGTGATCGAGGTTCTGTGCCGAAGCGCGCAACGCGCCTTTTGCCGCCTGCACGCCGCCAAGATCCGCGCTATTTGCTTGCAGGGTCAGATCCTGACCGCTCTGAAGATGCGCGTCAGCGCGGGTGGTGAGATTTTTGCCGCTGACGGACAGTGCGCCCGCGGCGTCCGTCTGGCCGTTGAGATCGGCGAGCTGGGCGGCGGTGAGCTGGATGTTGCCCTGGCTGGTGGTTCGTGAATCTTTGCCGCTGGTGAGGGTGTCGGCATCCGCCGTCAGCGCTTTTGCCCCGGAGAACACGCCGTTTTGCACCAGCGCGCCCGCTTTGGCACGCAGCGCACCGTCCGCCACCACGCTTCCGCTATTGCGAAGAGACTCGCTGGCGTTCAGTTCCGCATCGCCTTTGGCAGTGAGGGTGCCCTGCTGGTTGAGCGTCCCGGCGCTGACCTGCAGCTGGCCGCCGCTTTGCACCGTGCCGCTGTTGGTGATGTTTTTCCCGGCAAGGGTGACGCCGTTGCCCTGCAAGGTGCCGCTGTTCGTCAGGCCCTCGGCCTGTACGCTGGCGCGCCCCTTCGCCGCCATCAGGCCGCTGTTGTCCAGCTGCTGGCTGGCGCTCGTCAGATCGCCACCCGCGTTAAGTTGCCCCTGGCTGGTGATGCGCTCACCGCTGAGATCGATATTGCTCGCCGCATCGGCGCGGCTGCGATTATCCAGCGTGAGCTGTTGTCCCTTAAGCGCAAGATTTTTACCTGCCGACACCGCGCTGCCCGTTGCGGCCAGCGTGCCGCCGCTGGTGAGCGTGGTCTGCGTGTCGCTGCCGAGCGTCGCGTTGTTGAGCGTCAAATCCTGACCGCTGTTCACCGTCAGCGCCGCTTTACTGGTGGCGCTCCCGCCGCTCATCTGCAGTTTGCCATCATTGGTCAGGCGCATTTCGCCGCCGCTCACCAGGGTGCTGTTATTCAGCGCGATATCCTGCGAGCTGGCGACGTTGAGCGCCCCGCCCGACTGATGGCTACCGTTGAGCGTCACGCCTGCGCCTTTGGCGGTAATCGCTCCGCTGGCGAGGCTGTTCGTGACCGTCAGTTTACCGTTGGCATCCAGCTGAATATCGCCCTGACGGGCATTCAGATTACCGAGGTTCACCCCCACGCCTTTATCGCTCGACACCAGGCGAATGCGGTTGGCGTACATACCGCCCAGGGCGCTGGTATCCACCGCGATGACAGGCGCGACCCCTTCACCGGCGATGACTTTTACGCTGCCATCTGCGCCGACGCGGTTTGCCCCCGCCGTCACCGTCAGATCCCGGGCGTGGATCGCCGCATTGACCTCGGTAGCGCGGGCGATGATCGACAGGGCATCGCTTTGACTGGCATCCAGCCCCTGGCCTTCAATGGTGATCGCCCCTTTGCTGACATCCAGCGCCAGCAGGTTCCCGTTCGCGTCGAACTGCGGTTTGCCGGTGGTTAAGGTCACATTCGGGGTGTTGATAAATCCGCAGCCGTTACAGGTGATGCCGTAGGGGTTGGCGACCATCACGCTCGCCGCTTTTCCGCCGACTTCCGTATAGCCCTGGAGCTGAGAACGACTGCCGCCCGTCACTTCGTTGATAATGCCTTTCGCTTCTTTGCCCGCCACCAGGTTCGGGTTGTTCTGGATCAGGCCGCCGAGCTGCGTCTGGGTCAGACGGTCGGTGGCGTTATTGAGGATCACCCCTTCTTTGCCAACGTTGTAGCTGTTGAACTGGTTATGTGAAATCCCCGCCCCATTCGGCGGGGCGATATTCACCACCGGCACCCCGTTCCCGGCCTGATCCATCGTGGTCTTTCCGCCAGGCGTCATCACCGCCGCAAACGCGGGGGCGACGGGCTGCCAGACCATCAGGCTGCAAACCATCCAGCTAATCAGACGCTGTGAGAGACGAACAGGGGGGTGACGAGTATCCATAGTCATCAATTCTCTTAAAGCACGAAAGCAATGCGCCAGTTGACGCTGATGTGGTCCGGGCCGAGCCAGTCGGGATAGTGCACCGGCGTCCCCACGGAAACCTGGCTGCTGTACCAGCGCCCGGCGCTGCTGAGGCCAATGGAGGCGCCCCACAGGGTGCCGGACGCGTAGCGATCTTCACGGTCTTTTTCCAGCCAGCCGCCGTCGAACGCCGCCGTGGCGCTGACCTGGCCAATTACCGGGAGGGTAAACAGCGTGTAGCCGAGTTCGTTGCGCAGATACCCGCCGTTATCGCCGGACAAATACTGCTCTTTGAAGCCGCGCACCGAGCTTTCGCCGCCCAGGGTCAGGCGCTCAGAGCCGTATAACCGATCGGGTGACCACTGGCCGTAGGCGCTGGTCAGCCACCAGAGATTGCTGGTTAGCGGACGCTGAAAACTGGCGTTGAGGCTCCATTTACGGAATTCTGCGCGCGGCATATCGCCGGATTTGTCTTCATCCGTCTCGGCGTTGAACCACGGCATCCCGTGGCTGTAGGTGGGGTTGAAGGTCGCCACGCCACCCGCCATTTTTTGCGTATGGGTGATACCGACAATCAGGCTGGAGAGGTTGCGGGTGCTGCTTTGCAGCGGCGCATCGTTGAGCCAGTTACGGCTCGAGCGCTGTACCGCGCCCAGCGTCAGGCCGGTTTTGACGTCGCCGTTGCGATATACCACCCAGGAGCCATTGAGGCGGTGCGTTTTGGTGTCGCCCGTCGAGACCCACTGGTAGCCCATGTTATCGAGTGTGGTCCGGTAGTTGCTCCACGCATAGCTGTAGTCCAGCAGGCCATAGCCGAATGGCACGCTGACGCCCGCCTGGAAACTTTGCGCGTCATACGCGGTGGCAAAATCGCTGCTGCGCCCGCCGCTCACAAACCACTTATCGGCCAGCCCGAGGAGATTATTCCCGGTCAGACCGCCATTGAGCTGATCCTCACCGGTACTCTTTTGCCCGCTATTATCCAGACTGATGGTCGCACTTAACGGAAATTCGGGTTGCGCAGTAAGATTAACCACTGAATATCCCGGCTCTGACGCCGGAATAATTTCAATTTGCACGGGCGTGGTACGCAAACGGTTAATTTGCTCCATCCCTTGTTCGATATCCCGTAAATTAAGTACGCGCCCCTTAAGACCTGGAAACGCCATTTTGAGCATTAAGGGTGTTTCGCCTTCAAGGCGAATATCTGCAAGCTTTCCTTCCAGCACCGCAATATTGAGCTGACCACCAGAGAGATCCTGTTCGGTGAGAAAAGCGCGGCTGGTGATATATCCTCGGCTGATATACCAGTCAGAAATTTGTGCTGTTAATTCAGTGATTTTCGCCATATCCAGACACTGATTTTCCCAGGGTGTCAGCAGCTTCTGCTGAGCTTTAGGGGAGATCAGCGTCGCCCCCGTCAGGGTGATATTCTGGATGCGAAAACAGGGCCCGGTTCCTGTTGCGACAGGCGCTGGTGCCGTGGGTTTTGGCAGAGGGATCGAGCGCTCTAATTCTTCACGTTGCTGTTGGTTCTGTAATAACAGCTGCTGTTGCTGCTGTTGGATTGTGTCGCGGTCCGCAGGAGAAAGCGGGGCTGCCTGAAGAGTAAAGGTGCTCACGCCTGCAATAAGAACAGCCATGCGATAATTGACGAGAGAAATGGCGTTAAATAACCTGAACACCCTGTTCATTTTGTTCCTGGATTGATGTATTACAAATTATTTCAGAACTATAAGGCGAGCGTTATTTCGAGTAAATAGAATTTTAGATAAGCACTCAGTTTTTACTGAATATGTGACTGCCGTACAATTAATGGCTATTAATAATAGAATCGTTAATTCATCAAACAAATATATTATTTTGTTAATGATTTTCAGCACGAAATATTTTTCGCCATTATGCCGGGCTTACACCAAACAGCCCAGGCGACATCAAGGACACCGGATCAAACGTGAAAGGCGGGTTGCCCCGCCACACGTATCACCAGCCCGGCACCGCCCCGCCGTTAAAGATTTTTTCCGCCGCTTTCGCCACTTCCGGCGACTGGTACGACTGAATAAATTCCTTCACGTTTTCAGCGTCTTTGTTGTCTTCGCGCGTTACCACGATATTCACGTAAGGCGAGTTTTTGTCTTCGATAAACACCCCGTCATGCACCGGCGACAGCCCGGTTTGTTGCAGGTAGGTGGTGCTGATGATCGCTACGTCCACTTTTGGGTCATCCAGCACGCGCGGCAGCTGCGCGCCTTCCAGCTCCATGATGTTCAGTTTTTTCGGGTTGGCGGTGATGTCGAGCGCCGTTGGCAGCAGGCCGACGTCCGGTTTCAGCGTAATCAGCTTCTCTTTTTGCAGCAGCAACAGCGCGCGCCCGAGGTTAGTCGGATCGTTAGGTATGGCAATGGTCGCGCCATCCTTCAGCTCGGAAACGGCTTTGACCTTGCGGGAATAACCGGCCATCGGGAAGACAAAGGTATTGGCGACGGCCACTAATTTATAGCCGTGCGCTTTGTTGTCTTCGGCGAGGAACGGGCGATGCTGGAACACGTTCGCATCCAGTTCACCATGGTTGGTCGCATCGTTGGGCAGCAGCGAGCCGCTAAAACCAACCAGTTCAACATCAAGCCCGTACTTCTCTTTCGCCACTTTTTTGGCGACTTCCGCCACGTCCTGCTCGGCGCCGTTAATCACGCCGACTTTAATGTGTTTGGCATCGCTGCCACCCTGGTCACAGCCCGCCAGCAGCAGGCCCGTTAGAACTAATGCACCAAATCGAGGTAAAGAGAGTTTCACGAGACAGATCCTTTTGATAAACGTTTAAACGACTATATCGACAACGAAGCGGTACGCTAAAAACCGAAAAAGAATCAACCAGAAGGAAAAGTTATATGTGTACGGACGACTTTGTAGGCCCGGTAAGCGCAGCGCCACCGGGCGTCAGGCGTTACAGAGACGTGGTCCAGTCTTCTACGTTCAATCCCTGAACCATGCCGAAGGCGCGATCGTTGGTGACAAAAGTGGCACCGCGACTCACCGCGTGGGCAGCGAGAAGTTGATCGAGCGCCCCCATGACTTTTCCCTCTTTTTCCATTGATGCGCGCAGCGTGCCATAGCTTTCCGCGGCTTCACGATCCCAGTCACATACGGTGACGGTCTCAAGGAAAGACAATATCGATTCCTTCAATTCAATACTTTGTTTCCTGGCGATGCCATACAACAGCTCTGCCTCCGTAATGCTTGAAATGCACGTATCGTCAGGGGCAATGCAGGACATTTTGTTTAACACACCGGGATGTTGCCTGAACATATAGCTCACCATATTGGTATCCAGCATATGTCTCATCTCTACACTCCCGCGAACGGATCTCTGTCCGCGATTCCCTGATTCCGCTCTTCTTTACTCAAAAATGAATCAGGTACTGTTGTCTTCTGCAGAAGACGTAAAAAGTTATCCCAGGTTTTTGGCTGGGTAGTTTTCGCCGACAATACGACATTCCCATGTTCATCTCTGCGGATATAGACACTATCCGTATCAAATTCAAAATCAGCCGGCAGTCTGACGGCCTGACGACGGCCCTTTTTGAAGATTTTTACTGTGCGTTCCATTGCCACCTCTGCGGGTTTATTGACCAGGCCAAAGAATGAGCCATCGGGGGGCAGAGTGACAAGCATCGCGATGCAAATTCGGAAAGCGCCTCGCAACTTATAGTAGGCCCGCTAAACACAGCGCCTTCCCTATTGGAAAAGAGCCGTGCTCTCCTTATTTTCAGCGCAATTTGACTCTCTCACAGCTTTATCTTCATAAAAACTCCTTATTCTCTCCTTTATTTCGTTGTGGAAATATCCTTTCAATATGTAAATAAAAAAAGCGCTTTCCAATACCTTCCTGAAACGTATAATAACCAAAAATGAGAACGATCATTCTCACTCTCAGCGCGGCGGGAAAACGATGAGCACAAAGCTAGAAGAACGGCAGAAACAGCGGCAGGACGAGATCATCACTGCGGCGCGGCGCTGCTTTCGCGCCAGCGGATTTCACGGGGCCAGCATGTCGCAGATCGCCAGCGAGGCGAAGCTCAGCGTCGGGCAGATCTACCGTTATTTCAGCAACAAAGATGCCATCATCGAAGAGATGATCCGCCGCATCATCGACTACCGCATCGCGGAGATGGAAGACAAAACCCAGACCGACCGCATGCCGCAGATCCTCGCCTGGCGCCAGACCCTGAGCGAAGACGACGATGCCCTGATGCTGGAGATGTCCGCCGAAGCGACCCGCAATCCGCTGGTGGCGGCGATGCTGGTCGAAGCCGACGCACGCATGTTCGCCAACGCCTGCGAGCACCTGAAAAAACAGTGCCCGCACCTGAGCGAAGAGCGCATCCGCTGCTGCGTAGAAATTACCGCCGTGATGATGGAAGGCTCCATCTACCGTCGGTTGACCCCACAAAAAGTGTCAGCATCTGAATTAGAGAAAATTTATCGGGAAATACTCAATATGCTTCTCATAGTGAATTAATTAAATCTGAATTAAACATCGGGAAATAACGCTTTCCCGTTTTTTCATTTCCGCGAGTCGCGGAGATGCGGCATGCCTTTGCCTTAAATAAATTTCATCTCGTTAAGCGATTAGCGGGACAGGCATCGTTCACCCTGGAAAAAGTATGAAAATCAGAACAACCTCCATCGCGGCATTATTTCTCCTGACCGGTTGCGATAATGCACAAATATCCGCGCCAGAAGGCCCACTCCCGGAAGTGGGGATCGTCACGCTCATGAGCCAACCCGTTCCGGTGGTCAGTGAGTTAACCGGGCGCACCAGCGCTGCGCTGAGTGCGGAAGTGCGTCCGCAGGTCGGCGGCATCATTCAAAAACGGCTGTTCAATGAAGGCGATACGGTCAAAGCCGGACAGGCGCTGTATCAGATCGAACCGTCCAGCTTTAAGGCCAGTTACGACGAAGCCGCCGCCGCGCTGAAACAGGCTCAGTCGCTGGTGCAGGCCGACTGCCAGAAGGCCCGGCGCTATGCCCAACTTGTGAAGGACGACGGCGTGTCGCGTCAGGATGCGGAAGATGCGCAGGCCACCTGTGCGCAGGACAAAGCCAGCGTCGAATCCAAAAAAGCCGCCCTGGAGAGCGCGCGTATCAGCCTGAACTGGACCACCGTCACTGCGCCGATTAGCGGCCGCATCGGGATATCGTCCGTCACGCCGGGTGCGCTGGTCACCGCTCAGCAGGATACGGCGCTGGCGACCATACGCGGTCTGGACACCATGTATGTCGATCTCACCCGTTCCAGCGCCGATCTGCTGCGATTACGCAAGCAAACCCTGTCCACCAACAGCGATACCCTGAGCGTGTCGCTAATCCTCGAAGACGGGAGCACCTACAGCGAAAAGGGCCGACTGGCGCTGACGGAAGTCGCCGTGGATGAATCTACCGGCTCCGTCACCCTGCGCGCGGTGTTCCCCAATCCGAAACAACAACTTCTGCCCGGCATGTTCGTTCGCGCCAAAGTGGATGAGGGCATCATGGACGACGCGATTCTGGCGCCGCAGCAGGGCATTACCCGCGACGCCAAAGGTAACGCCACCGCGCTGGTGGTGAACGCCAGCAACAAAGTCGAGCAACGTACGCTGCAAACCGGCGACACCTACGGCGACAAATGGCTGGTGCTGAGCGGGCTGAACGCGGGCGATAAGCTGATCGTCGAGGGCTCCGGAAAAGTGACCACCGGCCAGGAAGTGAAAGCCGAAGCGGTCAAAACCGACGGAGGAGACGCCTGATGTTTTCCCGTTTCTTCGTGCGTCGCCCGGTGTTTGCGTGGGTGATCGCCATTCTGATTATGCTCGCCGGGATGCTGGCGATCCGCACCCTGCCGGTGGCGCAGTACCCGGACGTGGCACCGCCGTCGGTCAAAATCTCCGCCACCTATACGGGCGCTTCCGCCCAGACGCTGGAAAACAGCGTCACTCAGGTGATCGAACAGCAGCTGACCGGCCTGGATAACCTGCTCTATTTCACCTCCACCAGCAGCTCCGACGGCTCCGTGAGCATCAACGTCACCTTTGAACAGGGCACCGACCCGGATACCGCTCAGGTACAGGTGCAGAACAAAGTGCAGCAGGCCGAATCGCGCCTGCCGAGTGAAGTGCAGCAGTCGGGCATCACGGTGGTGAAATCCCAGAGCAACTTCCTGCTGATCATGGGCGTGTACGACAAAACCGACAAAGCCAGCAGCTCGGATATTGCCGACTGGCTGGTGAGTAACGTCCAGGACCCGCTGGCGCGCGTGGAAGGCGTGGGCAGTTTGCAGGTGTTCGGCGCGGAGTACGCGATGCGCATCTGGCTCGATCCGGCGAAGCTGGCTTCGTACGCGCTGATGCCTTCCGACGTGCAGAGCGCGATTGAAGCGCAGAACGTGCAGGTCTCTGCCGGGAAAATCGGTGCGCTGCCATCCTCAAATGCACAGCAGCTGACGGCCACCGTCCGCGCCCAGTCGCGCCTGCAAACTGTCGACCAGTTCAAAAACATCATCATCAAAAGCCAGTCCAACGGCTCGGTGGTGCGCATCGGCGACGTCGCCCGCGTCGAGATGGGCAGCGAAGATTACACGGCGACAGCCAAGCTGAACGGCCATCCGGCGGCAGGTGTGGCGGTGATGCTTTCGCCTGGGGCTAACGCCCTGAGCACCGCCACCGCGGTGAAAGAGAAAATCGCCGAGTTCAAACGCGCGATGCCGGAAGGCTATGACGTCGCCTACCCGAAAGACAGCACCGAATTCATCAAAATCTCCGTCGAGGATGTGATTCAGACCTTGTTCGAAGCCATCATCCTGGTGGTGGTGGTGATGTATTTGTTCCTGCAAAATGTCCGCGCCACGCTGATCCCCGCCCTGGCGGTGCCGGTGGTGCTGCTCGGCACCTTTGGCGTGCTGGCCCTGTTCGGCTATTCCATCAACACCCTGACGCTGTTCGCGATGGTACTGGCCATCGGCCTGCTGGTCGATGACGCCATCGTGGTGGTGGAAAACGTTGAGCGCATCATGCGCGACGAGGGCTTGCCCGCCCGCGAAGCGACCGAGAAATCGATGGGTGAAATCTCCGGCGCGCTGGTGGCGATTGCTCTGGTGCTCTCGGCGGTGTTCCTGCCGATGGCGTTTTTCGGCGGCTCGACGGGGGTGATTTACCGCCAGTTCTCCGTGACCATCATCTCGGCGATGATCCTCTCGGTGGTCGTCGCCCTGACCCTCACTCCGGCCCTGTGCGGGACGGTTCTTACCCACACGCCGCCGCACAAGAAAGGCTTTTTCGGTGCCTTTAACCGCTTTTACAGCAAAACGGAAAAGGGCTATCAGCACAAAGTCCTGCAGGTGTTACGCCGCTCCGGCAGCATGATGGCGATTTTCGCGGTCCTGTGCGGCGCGATGGCCCTGACCATGTGGAAACTACCGGGCAGCTTCCTGCCGACGGAAGATCAGGGCGAAATCATGGTGCAGTACACCCTGCCCGCGGGTGCCACCGCCGTGCGCACCGCCGAGGTGAGCCGTCAGGTCACCGACTGGTTCCTCAGCAAAGAGAAAGACAACACCAACGTCATCTTCACCGTCGAAGGATTCAGCTTCAGCGGCAGCGGCCAGAACGCCGGAATGGCGTTTGTGTCGCTGAAAAACTGGTCCGAGCGTAAGGGGAGCGAAAATA
Organism: Lelliottia sp. EB106-05-01-XG201; assembly: GCF_058791735.1. Classification (NCBI taxonomy): domain Bacteria; kingdom Pseudomonadati; phylum Pseudomonadota; class Gammaproteobacteria; order Enterobacterales; family Enterobacteriaceae; genus Lelliottia; species Lelliottia sp. EB106-05-01-XG201. The sequence continues at coordinate 56,910 of NZ_JBYTDV010000001.1, read as the reverse complement.
CCGCTCAGGCGATCGCCCTGCGCGCCAGCCAGGAGCTGGGCGGCATTCGTGATGCCACCGTGTTCGCCATGACCCCGCCGTCCGTCGACGGTCTCGGCCAGAGCAACGGCTTTACCTTCGAGCTGATGGCGACCGGCAGTACGGACCGCGATACCCTGCTGGCGATGCGTAACCAGCTGATTGGCGAAGCGAATAAAGATGCTTCCCTGCAGGCGGTACGCGCCAACGATCTACCGCAGATGCCGCAGCTGCAGGTCGATATCGACAACAACAAAGCTGTCTCTCTGGGCCTCGCCCTGAGCGACGTCACCAGCACCCTCTCCAGCGCCTGGGGCGGGACCTACGTGAACGACTTTATCGATCGCGGCCGCGTCAAAAAGGTCTACATCCAGGGCGATAGCGATTACCGCGCCGCGCCGTCGGATCTCAACAAATGGTTTGTGCGCGGGAGCGACGACAGCATGACGCCGTTCTCCGCCTTCGCCACCACCCGCTGGGAATACGGCCCGGAGAGCCTGGTGCGCTACAACGGTTCGGCGGCGTATGAGATTCAGGGCGAGAACGCCAGCGGCTCCAGCTCGGGCAGCGCGATGACCACCATGGAACAGCTGGCGAACAAACTTCCGGCTGGCACCACCTGGGCGTGGAGCGGCCTGTCCCTGCAGGAAAAACTGGCCAGCGGCCAGGCGATGAGCCTGTACGCCCTGTCGATTCTGGTGGTGTTCCTGTGTCTGGCAGCGCTGTACGAGAGCTGGTCGGTGCCAATTTCGGTGATCATGGTGATCCCGCTCGGGGTGCTCGGCGCGGCGCTGGCCGCGACGATGCGCGGTCTGAACAACGACGTCTATTTCCAGGTGGCACTCCTGACCACCATCGGCCTGTCGTCGAAAAACGCCATTCTGATCGTTGAATTTGCCGAGGCCAAAGTGGCTGAAGGCTACTCCCTGACGCGGGCTGCCCTGCGCGCCGCCCAGACCCGTCTGCGCCCGATCATCATGACCTCGCTGGCCTTTATCGCCGGTGTGACGCCGCTGGCGGTCGCCACCGGGGCAGGCGCCAACAGCCGCGTGGCGATCGGCACCGGCATCATCGGCGGCACCCTGGCGGCCACGCTGCTGGCGATTTTCTTTGTCCCCTTATTCTTTGTACTGGTGAAGCGTCTGTTCTCCGGTCAGCACGCAAACCGGAGGTAATCATGTTTCGTGTATCTGTTTTGGTGTTAGCCCTGATGAGCGCAGGCTGTGTGTCGCTGGACCCCAGCTACCAGCGCCCCGATTCACCCGTCCCGGCGACGCTGCCGGGCAGCCACGGCGAGGCCAGCGCGGTCGTGAGCCAGTGGCAGAATGTGATGAACGACGCCCGGCTGAAAGGGGTGGTGACGATGGCGCTCACCAGCAACCGCGACGTGCAAAAAGCAATTGCGGACATCGACGCCGCCCGCGCCCTGTATGGCGAAACGCGCTCGTCCCTGTTCCCGACGGTGGATGCTGAACTGAGCCACACCCGCAGCCGCACGCTGGCGAGCGGGGTGACCACCAGCGACGAGGCCAACGGCGCGGTGTCGAGCTTTGAGCTGGATCTGTTTGGCCGCAACCAGAGCCTGTCCCGCGCCGCGCGGGAAACCTGGCTTGCCAGCGAATTCACCGCCCAGAATACGCGCCTGACGATGATCGGCGAGCTGACCAGCGCATGGCTGACGCTGGCGGCGGATAACAGCAATCTGGCGCTGGCGAAATCGACCATGGAGAGCGCCGCGAACTCGCTGAAAATCGTCAAGCGTCAGCAGGAAGTGGGCGTGGCCGCGGCGACGGATGTCAGCGCCGCGATGGCAGTGTATCAGCAGGCCCGCGCCAGCGTGGCGAGCTATCAGACGTTAGTCATGCAGGACAAAAACGCCCTGAATCTGCTGGCGGGCGGTACGGTGCCGGACAACCTCCTGCCCGGCACGCTGGAGAGCCTGAACGATAACGCCATCACCCTGATCCCGGCGGGGGTGAGTTCCAGCGCGCTGCTGCGTCGTCCGGATATCCAGGAAGCCGAGCACAATCTGCTGAGCGCGAATGCCAGTATCGGCGCGGCGCGCGCCAATTTCTTCCCGAGCATTTCCCTGACCGCCAGCGCCGGAGTCGGAAGCGACTCCCTGTCGTCCCTGTTCAGCCATGGGCTGAAAGTGTGGTCGTTTGCGCCGTCGATCACCCTGCCGCTGTTCAGCGGGGGCAACAATCTGGCGCAGCTGCGCTACGCCGAAGCGGAGAAAAAGGGGCTGATCGCCACCTACGAGAAAACCATTCAGAGCGCGTTCAAGGACGTGGCCGATGCGCTGGCGCGGCGGGAAACCCTGAGCGAACAGCTCGATGCCCAGCGGGAGTATGTCGCCGCCGAGCAGAAAACGCTGGAGGTAGCGACGCGCAGCTATCAGGCCGGCGCGGGAGATTATCTGACGGTGCTGACCGCGCAGCGGTCGCTGTGGTCGGCGCAGGAATCGCTGATCGCCCTGCAACAGACCGACTTCACCAACCGCGTCACGCTGTGGCAATCCCTCGGCGGCGGCATGCCATAAATCTTTTTGCCGGGCGCTGATGCCCGGCAAAAACTCCAGCTACGCTTAAAACGTCTCATACCTGCGTCTGTCCAGAATCATACTTTCGGCTTGAATCGCTTTGATGAATGTAACGATATATTTCAGAAGACCATGCGCGTTTTTTTCCGGGGGTTTCTATGAAAGCTGCTCACCTGTTTTGTCTGATTATCTGTTTGCTTTTCGCCGCCTTCGTCCACGCAAAGGAGACGGAAGATCCGGTTAAAACGGAGAAAATCAGGCAGGCCGTGATGAAAGATATCAAGAAAGTGTGCTCGCCTCAGGGCAAACAGACGGACAAGGAGTGGCAGGCGATGATCATGTCATCGGAAGCCAACAAACTGCTGGTGAAGAACGCCGTGCTGGCGATGGAGCGCGACAACCTGGACAACTACTGGGAAGCGGTCGGCAAAGTGGACTGCATGGAGGATTACTAAGCGTGAAGCGGGCTTCACGCTTGTTTGATTAGCGTTTGCGCATATCCGGGATAATCAAATCCCCGCGCAGGACGTAAGACCCGAGCATCTGCGTTTTTTCATTCAGCCACGCCACAATCCGCGCCGCCATCGCATCCATGGAATATTCGATGGCCGGAATGGTCGGGATCCCCGGAAGATGCAGCGAACCGGCGAGACTAAAGACCATGATGTCTTCCGGCACCGATTTGTTGAACGCCTGCAGCTGCGGGATCACGCGCTGCGCTTCCTGCTCATCCGCCACCAGCAACGCATTGAAATTCAACGTGGTCGCGTTATTCAGCAGCTCCTGCAATGCCACGGAGGACGAGGTGGCGTCCATAAACACCAGATTGCGGTTAAACGGCAGGAAGTTTTTCTCCAGCGCGTGTTTGTAGCCGAGCAGCACCTGATCGGCGAATCCGCTGCCCTGCGGCTGGATCAAGGCAATCTGCCGACGGCCCTGACTGGTGAGATAGTTACAGGCGGTTTCGGCGGCAAAGGCGTGGTCAAACTGGATGCTGTTGGCGTTGTCGGACTCCATGCAGTCCACCAGGATGACGTTCTCCTGATCGATATGCAGCGGGAAGCGCGCCCCGATAATCAGGATGTCGTCGCACAGGCCGCAGGAGAGTTCATCGAGCGCGTTAAGCACTTCGCTTTTGGTGTTGGCGAAACGCAGCAGCAGATGCTTTTGATGCTGGCTGAGCTGTTTTTCCAGCGCGTACAAATACCCGGTGGTCTGGTTGATATTATCCTGCGCGCAAATGACGCCGATACAGCCGGTGGACTGGCTCAGCAGCGACTGCGCAATAACGTTGGGCCGGTAGTTCAGCTCATCCACCGCCTTCAGTACGGCCTCACGGCTGGCTTCCTTCACGCCGCGCGACCCGCTCAACACCCGTGATACAGTGGCTTTGGACACCCCGGCCAGACGTGATACATCGTTGATTGTAGACATCATATTCCCCTGACAGGACCCACGCAGCCCTGTAATTCCCATTACCGCTTCGGCTCACATTATAGCCAATCCGCAGTATATCCGTTTTCCCTTTTCCATGGAAACCGATTTTCCATTTCCGCTCCATTTGATGTCCAAATCGCCAAATTTCGTGACCCACATCGTGATAATAAGCCGCGTAACTACTGGATCTTGATGGGTGTCACACTTCTGTCTTTTATAAATGGAAACCGGTTTCCATATGATATCCAATCACCTCCGCAATAACTTTTTACACTTTGAGGATGGTTGTCGATGTTCAAGATTATGCTGTGCTGCTCTGCCGGGATGTCCACCAGCCTGCTGGTGAGGAAAATGGTTGAAGTGGCAGAAGAACGCGGTGTGCCGGTGACGATTGATGCGTACGGTGTTTCCGAATTTGATACGCAGTTTCCGCAGTACCAGGTCGTGCTTCTCGGACCGCAGGTGAAATACATGTTAAAGACACTGGCAGACAAGGCTGCCACGCAGGGCATTCCGGTTCAGGCCATCGACATGATGGATTACGGAATGCAGCGTGGTGATAAGGTACTGGACTATGCTCTGTCGCTCATCGACGCGGCACACTAAGAAGGTGTTCTCATGAGTTCGTTATATCAATCAATGGTTGCCGTTATTGAGCAGTCCATTACCCCGCTGGCGGCGAAGCTCGGACAGCAAAAGTACGTGATTGCGATCCGTGACGGGTTTACCGCGGCGCTGCCGTTTATGATCATCGGCTCGTTTATGCTGGTGTTCATCTTCCCGCCGTTCTCGGCGGATACCACCAACAGTTTTGCCCGCGGCTGGCTCGATTTCTCCCAGACCTACCGCGAACAGCTGATGCTGCCGTTTAACCTCAGCATGGGCGTGATGACCTTCTTTATCTCGGTGGGTATCGGCGCGAGCCTGGGCCGCCAGTTCAATCTTGATCCGGTGATGTCCGGCCTGCTGGCGTTTATGGCGTTTCTGCTGGTGGCGGCACCTTACGCCGATGGCAAAATCTCCACCCAGTATCTCTCCGGCCAGGGGATTTTCACCGCGCTGATCACCGCCATCTACTCCACCCGCGTTTACGCGTGGCTGAAAGAGAACAAAGTCACCATTCGCCTGCCGAAAGAGGTCCCAACCGGCGTGGCGCGCTCCTTTGAGATCCTGATTCCGGTGATGGTGGTGATCGGTACGCTGCATCCGCTGAACCTGTTTATCGAAGCGCAAACCGGAATGATCATTCCGCAGGCGATTATGCATCTGCTGGAACCGCTGGTCTCGGCCTCGGATTCCCTGCCTGCGATTCTGCTCTCCGTGCTGCTGTGCCAGATCTTCTGGTTCGCGGGCATCCACGGCTCGCTGATTGTCACCGGCATTATGAACCCGTTCTGGATGGCGAACCTGTCGGCAAACCAGGCGGCTCTCGCGGCGGGCGCAGCGCTTCCGCACGTCTATCTGCAGGGTTTCTGGGATCACTACCTGCTGATCGGCGGCGTTGGCTCAACCTTACCCCTGGCCTTCCTGCTGCTGCGTAGCCGCGTGGCGCATCTGCGCACCATCGGCAAAATGGGCGTGGTGCCGAGCTTCTTTAACATCAACGAACCGATTCTGTTCGGCGCGCCGATCATCATGAACCCGATGCTGTTTATCCCGTTTGTGTTCGTGCCGCTGGTGAACGCCTGCCTGGCGTACGCCGCGACCAAACTCGGCTGGCTGGCGCAGGTGGTTTCCCTGACGCCGTGGACCACACCGGCCCCGATTGGCGCGTCGTGGGCGGCCAACTGGGCGTTCAGCCCGGTGGTGATGTGCGTGATTTGTATGGTGATGTCTGCCCTGATGTATCTCCCGTTCCTGCGCGCCTACGAGCGCTCTTTGATGAAAACCGAAGAGCAAAAAGCCCAGGCGACCGTCGGTAACGCTGAAACAGCACGTTAATTAAAGTCAAAGAGGACGCATGATGAAGTATTCATTTCCCGAACACTTTTGGTGGGGTAGTGCCAGCTCGGCGCTGCAAACCGAAGGGGAAAGCCTGGGCGGCGGCAAAGGAGTGACCACCTGGGATCACTGGTTCGCCCATCAGCCAAACCGTTTCCATCAGGGTGTGGGGCCGCAGGACACCTCGACCTTTTACCAGAACTGGAAAGCGGACATTCAGCTGCTTAAGCAACTGAACCACAACAGCTTTCGCACCTCGATTAGCTGGGCGCGCCTGATCCCTGACGGTATCGGTGAAGTGAATCCGCAGGCGGTGGAGTTCTACAATCAGGTCTTCGACGAACTCCTCGAGCAGGGCATCACGCCGTTTATCACCCTGTTCCACTTCGATATGCCGATGGCGATGCAGGAGATGGGCGGCTGGGAAAACCGTGACGTAGTGGCGGCCTACGCCCGCTATGCGCAGATCTGCTTTGAGCTGTTCGGCGATCGCGTCCTGCACTGGTTTACCTTTAACGAGCCGATTGTCCCGGTGGAAGGCGGGTATCTGTACGACTTCCACTATCCGAACGTGGTGGATTTCCGCCGTGCGGCGACCGTGGCGTATCACACGGTGCTGGCCCATGCCCAGGCGGTTCGCGCCTTCCGCGCCGGGCATCACGCGGGGGAGATCGGCATCGTGCTGAATCTGACGCCGTCCTATCCGCGCTCGCAAAGTCCACAGGATCGGAAAGCCGCGCATTATGCGGATCTGATGTTCAACCGCAGCTTCCTCGACCCGGTTCTGCGCGGGGAGTATCCGGCGGATCTGGTGGCACTCCTGAAAGCCTACGATCAGCTGCCTGCCTGTCAGCCCGAAGACAGCGCGCTGATTGCCGAAGGGACTATCGACCTGCTCGGCATCAACTACTATCAGCCGCGCCGCGTGAAGTGTCGCGACAGCGCGGTGAATCCTCAGGCGCCGTTTATGCCGGAGTGGTTCTTCGATAATTACGAGATGCCAGGGCGCAAAATGAACCCGTACCGCGGGTGGGAAATTTACGAGCCGGGTATTTACGATATTCTGGTTAATCTGCGCGAAAATTACGGCAACCCGCGCTGTTTTATTTCTGAAAACGGCATGGGCGTCGAAAACGAGCAGCGTTTTATTGAAAACGGACAAATAAACGATCAATACCGTATCGACTTTATTTCCGAGCACCTCAAATGGGTCCACAAAGGCATTAGCGAAGGCGCAAATTGCCTTGGCTACCATATGTGGACATTTATTGATAACTGGTCATGGTGTAATGCGTATAAAAACCGCTACGGATTTATCCAGCTGGATTTAACCACGCAGCAACGCACCATTAAGAAAAGCGGGGAGTGGTTCGCCGCCACCTCGTTAAATAACAGCTTTGATAAAGAGTAATGAATGATGATCGCATTAGAAGATGCCGTAATGGAAATTATCGTCAACGCCGGTCAGTCGCGTAGCCTGTGCTTTGAAGCCCTGCACGCGGCCCGGCAGGGCAACCTCGACGAAGCCAAAAGCCTGCTGCGCGAAGCCGATGGCTACGCGCGCCAGGCGCACCATATGCAGACCAAACTCATCGAACAGGACGCGGGCGAAGCCCGCCAGCCGATGACCTTAATTATGGTGCACGCCCAGGATCATTTAATGAATTCACTGTTAGCCCGTGAATTGTCCGAAGAGATTATTCATCTCTACCAGAGATAATAAAGGGAGATACCGTTACGTTAAATTAAATCCTCTGTATTACTAAAATATAAATCAACTTCTTCTGATGATAGCGACATATTCTGTCAAATCGGAACGGGCTGGTTATTGTCTGAATAAAATTTAAATTAATAGAGATGACAATGAATATTATTAAAAAACTTCCATTAACAATGGCGGTTATCGCCGCGCTTTGCCCAATTTCTGTCCTCGCACAAGATTTTACGCAGGAGCAAATTGACGCCATTGTGGCTAAAGCGGTGGATAAAGCCCTGGCCGATCGTCAGGCAAAAATGGACGCCGCGGTGGCGAAAAAAGTGGACGTGGTGACCGAACCGCAAAGCGCCGCGCAGTCCCCGGACCTGGCGATTCCGTTTGGCGTGAAATTTACCGGCTATGCCCGCTACGGCGCGCACTTCCAGGCGGGCGATCAGAAATATGTCGCGGTCGATGGCTCCTATAACGGCGGCTCGGCGATTGGTCGTCTGGGTAACGAAGGCAACGGCGGCGAATTCCAGCTCTCCAAAGCCTTCAAGGGCGACAACGGCGCGATCTGGGACATCAACGTGATGATCGACCACTGGGGCGACGAAGTTAACCTGAAAAAGGCCTACGCCGGGGTGACCAACATTGTGGCCTCCAACCCGAACGCCTATTTCTGGGCCGGGCGTGACTTCCACCAGCGTCCGCAGCAGGGCATCAACGACTACTTCTGGATGAACCACGACGGCCAGGGTGCCGGGGTGAAGAACTTCGACATCGGCGGCGTGGAGTTTGATGTGGCGACCGTCGCGGCGGTGGAGTCCTGTAACCCTGAAGTGGAAAACGACGGCTCTAACCCGTCGCGTATCTCCTGTACCGGCGGCTCTGGCACCGGCGATAAGGGCAACTACGCGGCCACCTCCAAAATCCACGGCATGAAAGTCGGCCCGCTGGATCTGGAAATCTACGCCAACTACGGCTTCGATTCGAAAGCCATCGAGAGCGACGATCGCCTGAAAGCCTGGCAAGGCGGCGTGGTCCTGAGCCACACCAACGACAGCGGCGTCAACAAAGTGATCGCCCGCTACTCGGATAACTCAGACAACAGCGTGTTCAACAAAACCGAAGACCTGACCACGGTTTACGCCAGCTTCGAAGGGCTGCATAAATTCACCCAGCAGACGCAGGTGGAGTACATCCTCGCCTTCCACGACTATGACAACAGTCGCGACGGCACCGACAACCGCAAAAACTACAACGCGATTGTGCGCCCGATGCACTGGTGGAACGACGTTCACTCGACCTGGCTGGAAGCGGGCTGGCAGCATGTTGATTACGACAACGGCGGCGATAACAAAGGCTGGAAGCTGACCCTGTCGCAGAACATGTCTATCGCCATGGGCCCGGAATTCCGTCCGATGCTGCGCTTCTACGTGACCGGCGGCAAGGTGGATAACGAACGCACTGCGCGCGTGAACGGCACAGACGACCAGACGTTCGACGACTTTAACGTTGGGGCGATGTGGGAGGCGTGGTTCTAAAACCGAGCTGTCATTTGCCGGGTGGCGCTGCGCTTACCCGGCCTACTATTTTCGTAGGTCCGTGCAAGCGCAGCGCCGCCGGGCAATACTCCCATGATATGCTAGAAAAAAAACGAGCATGCAGGGGAGAACATGGGTTCCACAAAAAGAGGGATGCTGAATGTCCTGATCGCCGCCGTGTTATGGGGCAGTTCAGGGGTTTGCGCGCAGTACATCATGGAGAAGAGTCAGATTTCCTCACCTTATCTGACCATGATTCGTCTGCTGTTTACCGGCGTGATTTTACTGACGCTCTCTTTCGTCCACGGCGACAAGATTTTCTCGGTCATCAGGCATCGCAAAGACGCCATCAGCCTGCTGATTTTCTCACTGGTTGGCGCACTCACGGTGCAGCTCACCTTCCTGCTGACGATTGAAAAATCCAACGCCGCCACCGCGACGGTCCTGCAGTTTCTCTCCCCGACCATTATCGTGGCCTGGTTCGCGCTGGCGCGAAAAAAACGGCCTGGGATTTTTGTCCTCGCGGCGATTTTGACGTCGCTTATCGGCACGTTTTTACTGGTGACCCACGGCGATCCGACGTCGCTGTCCATCTCTCCGGAGGCTTTATTCTTCGGTATCGCCTCGGCCTTCGCCGCCGCGTTTTACACCACCTATCCGTCGACGCTGATCGCCCGCTACGGCACGCTGCCGATTGTCGGCTGGAGTATGTTGATTGCAGGACTGATGCTGACGCCGTTCTACGCCGGGCGCGGCACCACCTTCGTGATTGACGGCAGCCTGCTGCTGGCCTTCTTCTATCTGGTGGTGATCGGCACGGCGCTGACCTTCAGTTTGTATCTGAAGGGCGCGCAGATGATTGGTGGGCCGAAGGCGAGCATCCTGAGCTGCGCCGAACCGCTGAGCAGCGCCCTGCTGTCTGTGCTGCTGCTGGGCGTGGCCTTTACCCTGCCGGACTGGCTGGGGACGCTGCTGATTGTGTCATCGGTGGTGCTGATTTCGATGGATTCACGCAGACGCGTTCAGGCTCACTGAGCCTTTACTTTCCCTGCCACCAGCAGCGCGGTCAGCAGCATCAGCGTGCCGGATAAGACCAGCGGCGACAGCAGCCCCAGATTGTCCAGCGCGTAGCCGCCGATCGCCGCCCCGCAGGTGTTCGCCAGCTGAATCACCGCCACCTGAATGGAACCCGCTTTTTCCGCCTGATCGGCCAGAGAGCGGGTGATCCACGTTGACCAACCTACCGGGACCAACGCAAACGCAAAGCCCCAGATAATCGCAATCGTCGACGCCACCCACTTATCGCTGCCCCACAAAATCAGCACTACGGCGCTGACCGCCAGCACCAGCGGGGCACCCGCCAGAGCAATCTTGAGCGAGCGTTTAAGGAACTGTGCCGAGAGCGACGTGCCGACAAAACTCGCAATACCGAAGCTCAGCAGCACCAGCGTCAGGCCATCGACGTCAAACCCGGCCATGGTCATAAATACCGGGCGGATGTAGGTGAAGAAGGCAAACTGACCCGCAAACGCCATAAAGATGGCGGTCATCCCCGCCATCACACCGGGGCGTTTCAGCAGGCTGAACATATTCTGTTTGTGATGCGCCGCTTCGCCCGGCAGGGACGGCAGCGCTTTCCACACCCAGAAAATGCACAGAATGCCCATGATCGCTGCGCCGTTGAAGACGTTACGCCAGCCGATAATCCCGCCCAAAAAACTGCCCAGCGGGGCGGCGATCACCAGCGCAATCGACACCGCACCGAAAATCACTGAGAGCGCTTTTGGCACTTTGCGCGCAGGCACCAGGCGCATGGTGAGCGAGGCCGACATCGCCCAGAACCCGCCCAGCCCCAACCCCAGACAGGCACGGCCCAGCAGCAACAGAGTAAAGTTATCGGCAAAGGAGACCAGCACGCAGGAGAGGGTAAGCAGCACCGCGAACAGGATCACCACCTTGCGGCGGTCGATGGTCCCGATGACCTGGGTGATAAACAGGCTGGAGAACATGGCAACAAACGCCGTGACGGTGACGGACTGGCCCGCCACGCCTTCGGAAATCCCGAGGTCCTGGGCCATCGGCGTCAGCAGGCTCACCGGCAAAAATTCCACGGTAATCAGGCAGGCGACGCAAAACGCCACGGCGAAAACCGCCGACCAGTTTGGTCGCAGCACCTCACTGGTGCGAGTCGTGGGCGTGGAGTGGATCTGTTCTGTCATGGCGTCACCTGAGGATAAAAACGTGCGGGAAAGTCGCGCAGTTTATCATCATAACTGTGACGGATTTAACGTTTTGACAACTTTTGTGGGTTTTTGTGCCCGGTGGCGCTGCGCTTACCGGCAGAAAATCGCAATGTGGTGAATTAGTGCAGGAAGAACACGCCACCTTCCGGCAGGAACAGCTGGTTATAGCGCAGCTGGAAGGCGTTGAACTCCTGCGGGTCCGGCTCCATCTCACGCATAAAGCCCAGCGTCAGGCGGATCTGCGCGTCGGTGATAGGTGCTGCCAGGCGCGCTTTGCGCAAAATCCGGTGCCAGGCGTGCAGGTTCTCTTCGCTGCCATCGACGATGCAGACCTGCCAGATCAGCAGCACCTGCGCGGCGTTTTGCAGATGAGCCTCGTCCGGTCGCTCCAGATAGCGGATAAACTCATTGCCTGCGGTTTTGCCAAACTGGTCAATCATCGACTCCAGCGGCACCGGCGTAATCCCTAAGCGTTCGCTCAGTCGCTTGATCGCGCGGCGCGAATCGGACGTCAGAATGCGAAACCCGACAACAAACACCACAACCAGGGTGGCCAGAATTATCCAGACCATGCGCTCTCCTTAATGTAAGCCGCTCATGATATCGGGAAACGCGTGGGGCTGACAGCGGCATGTACTCGCCGCTGATTAAATTTCAATAACTAGTAGAAAACTGAAAGAAAACGACTCCACCACTTTTTCTGATCTACAGGAATCGTATAACCATCCACATAATCATTCACACCATTAATCGAGAAAGAATGGTCACCAGAGATCTCTCCAGGAAAAAAAACAGCGTCACCAAAAACTCCCTCAATTTCCGAAAAGTGGAAGGGAGAACTTTGTCCTAAATATTTCCCATTAATATCATAGAGAACTACAAAAACATCGCCACGCACAAATGCCTGGTAGGCAGCATAAGGAGTCGTTGGTAAAACATAATAAGCGACGACTTTATATTTACCGTCCGGACTGATTTTTTGATTAACATAATTAAAATCACCGAGAAATGAAACCGGTGAAAGCACAAGCCAAAAGAATATAGCCAAGAAACAAATCACTACTCTGCGCCAGATTTTATTAATCATAATTCAATAACTCTATCTTTAGCTAATGGCTCAAGCCACATCACATCAGAGAAAACAATGAAATCCCCGCCAGAATCATGTTTCCTCTGCCACTCTTTAAAATCTCCATTAAAGACAGGAACATATCCCATATACTCTCTTGCTAATTTACCAAAAAAACCTGCAGTGTAACTTGACATATAAGCAATAGTTTCTGGTTTATTAAGTATCTTTGACTTTCCCCACACCCCTAATAATTCAGGTATGTCTATTCCTAATTTATTATCATCAAGAAAATCATATGTGTCTTTTAAGTAAAAACCTAATGCATCGATAGTTACAGTAAACTTCTCCTCTAAGGTAATCACGCTGCCTCTTATGCATACTTTTAGATTGCCATTACCCACTGATCCATACCAGTCATTGATAACATCAGTTTTATCTCCGATCCTCATAAAATTAACTTGAGCAGTTGAATCTAATACTTTCACATCATCTGACATGCCGATTGTCCCAAACTGACCAGTTTTGAACCCCATCTTTAAAAGTCGTTTTTTTAATACATTCTTTGATCTTAAAGTATTCCAACTAGCCTTTAATCTCTCAACCCCACTCGCGACCTGCTGAAACTTCATAGCCCATGACATGGTAATTATATTAGTATTTACCCTGGACAGCTCTAATGTTGAAGCATCACAATCAAGAGCTAAATTCTTAGTATCCTCATCGAATGAATACGCAGGTGTAATGCTAAACCAGTGACTCATCAATCTGGGTGCCATTTCCCACCCCATGTTTTCCATCGCCTTTGGAATCATATCAATATGAAAAAAATCAGCTTCAACCTTCTTCTCCTGCTGCTCTTTTTCTGCGGTAGTTGTTGTTGATGATACGGCCATTATCTTGTCCCCGCTTTAATCTGGAAAACATAATCCAGAGTCACATTTTCTTCAGTATCGGAATTCACTGCGTGCGTCCGGGCCGAACCAGTCCTCCCCTGTATAGCACCTGTCGGAGTCTGGATCTGATAAGCAAATTCCATATCTTCCGTGCCAGTTAATGCATCTATGACTCTGAAACAGGCCAAATTAGGTCCACAAGAAAGTGCTGGCAGAACTGGCGACATCTCAGGCAAATTAGCTTCTTGCACATTGCTACTCGTCGTCACCGACCGCTTAATCTTCCGCGTATAAGTCGTATCCGTCCCGTACTCGATTTTCCCTTCCTGAATGATGAGATAACTCCCGCCGCCTATCAGCGTGACCTTCTTCTTGCCCGCAAACAGCATGTCGCTCGCCGATATCAGGCTCAGTTTCTGCTCCGCGCTGATGTGCATTTCGCCGTTCTGCGCCTGAATCTGCACCGGACCTTCGCTGGCGTTCAGGGTCAGTGAGCCACTGCGGGCAAACAGGCCAACGCTTTCCCCTGCCAGAATGGCCGTATTACCCAGCGCCCCGCTGCTGAAATCCCCCCCGGCGTTCATCGCCACGTTCTGGCTGGCAGTCATCTGCAGATGTTCTCCGCTGGTGAACGCCACACCCTGCGGGCCGTGGAAGTGGATCATCTCGTTCAGCGGTTTCAGGCGCTGGCTGAACATCGCCAGCTGGCTCACGATATCCGCCTCCAGCGCCTGCGCCTGTTCTGCCGCGGCGGCCAGGGCTTTCAGCTGCTGCTGGCAGACCTCGATTTCTTTCAGCGCCGTAGCCATATCCAGCACTTCACCTGCGGCCTTCTGCTGGCCATCGGCGGTGATGAACAGCCCCTTTGCCACGCGGATGACGCCGTACTCGTCCGTGCGCAGTTCGAAGCCACTGCCTCGCGGTTTGTTCTGCGCATCGACGATATGGCCCTCATTCAGCTGCGTGCCGCCGAACGGTGTGGTCAGCGCGATATGCTCCTCGCCGCGCTGGTCTTCCATCCGCAGTTCGTTTTGTGCTGCGGTGCGCAGGATGTTCTGGCTGCGGTTGTCACGGGTGACGATGTCAGCATGTTCTGAGTCGTGAAACGCGTGGGCGATGTAGGGCCGGTCGATGTCGCCGTCGTCATAGGCGATGCCCCCTTCCGTGCCGTCGATAAGCGGCGTATGCCAGCCGTATTTGTCACCGGCGTACGGTTTCGCCTGGCGAACCCACAGGTAGTGATAACCCGGCTCGGCATCCTCGCGGCTGAAATCCAGCTTCACGCGGTAGCGGCCATGGTTATCCAGATGAGCGTAGATGTCGCCCTTCTCGCGGCTTTCAATCCGCGCAGGCTGGGTGCCCGGCATTTTTGGGCGCGGCACTTCCTGCGAGCGGAAGCAGAACTGTTCGCTGTACGGCATCCCCCACACCGACACATGCAGGCGGCTGTCGCGGGTGGCACTGAAGGTGGTGAGGGTTATCACCACGCCCTCTTTCAGGTCGTTCAGGCTGCTGCCGTCGGCTTCCAGCACCATCCCCGGCGTCAGGTGTGAGGCGTTGCTGAACAGGTGCAGCCGGGCTGATTTATTCAGCTCGCGCTCATGGTGGATACGGGCGTAAAACGCCCCGCTTTCGGTGTCAGGCTCGGAGGTGCCGTCATCACCTGCGTCGAGGAATGGTGCGGCGTAGCGGTAATGCTCCCCGGTGGTGCTCGCGTTGTTTCGGACGGTGACGGTTGAATCTTTCGGGGTGGTCGCCGTGCGGTAGTTGTAATCCCGTGTCCGCACCAGCCCGGTCACCGTGTTGTGCCAGGTGCGCAGGCCCCAGACCGATTCGGCCGCACCGTCATACAGGCCAGACGGCTCCTGATACGGCAGATGCACGTCAAACTGGTAGTTCAGCTGGCTGTCGGCAAAGGTCAGTGTGTCCAGGCCAGTAACCTCGTTGACGCCGGAGCGGAACCAGATACCGACTTCAGACAGCAGGCGCTGGATAAACTGCAGGTCGCTTTCCCGCCACTGAGTGATGAGTTCCCGCGGCGGATAGCTGCGCTCCAGGCGGAACTCGAAATCCGAACCTTCCAGACCGTGCGCCCGCAGCACCTGCTCCACCAGCTCCGGAACTGACAGATTCTGATACACCGCACAGCGGCGGGTGTGGGCGAGCAGCGCCAGGCGGGATGATATCGTCACGCTGTAGTGGGTCTGGTCGGCGGTCGAGCCCAGCCACTCAAATCCGGTGATAATACCCTGCACCACCCGCCCGCTCAGCATGCGCAGCGTGGCGTATTTCATCAGGACATCTTCTGCCGCCACATCATCCTGCGACGAGGTGAACTCAATCCGCCACCTGAATGGCTCGTTCAGCGCCTCGCGACCGCGAAATTTCAGGACATCCGCACTGACCCGGCTGTCGTTGATCTCAAGCCGGTAGCGGGTCTGTCCGTCAAACAGTGCCAGCCAGTTATCCATAACTAACCCTTATTAACATAGGGATAAAGCGGGAATGCTTTCATGAAGGATGAGATATGTAAACAACTGATAGGCAGGCAAAAATCTGAAAATAAGAATGAAAGACCGACCGATTTACACCGGCGGTCTTTCGGGGAAAACATCAAGCAACTTTAAGTCGTTGAATCCGTTTTTCGCGGCGAATTTTGCGCTCTTCCATCACTGCGACCATCGCCATCAGGCAGATGCAGGCAATAGCGGCAGCGTCGAGCGCGGCGAAGGTGCCCGCCCAGCCGGTCAGGCCGAAGACTGGCGTGCCGTCGGCGATCATCCCGAGACCCAGTTTGGCGAAGCTGTCACCGATCAGATACGCGAAGGTGCCCTTAATCCCATCGGCAGCGCCGATCGCTTTTTTCGGCACAAATCCAACCGCCGCAACACCGATCAGCAGCTGCGGGCCAAACACCAGGAAACCGAGCGCGAACAGGGACGCGAGGTAGACGTACTGGTTGCTGGCGTGCTGATACACCCCTAACGTCGCGATGATCAGCGCCAGCGCCACGCAGGCCACCAGCGCACGACGCCCGTTCGCCAGATCCGAGAGCCAGCCCCACAGCAGCGTGCCCACCAGCGCACCGACTTCAAACAGGGTAAAGCCCTGAATCGCCACCTCTTTGGAGAGTTTCAGCTCCTGGAAGGCATACACGGTGGACCACTGGTCGATACCGATACGCACCACGTACAGGAAGATGTTGGAGAAGCACAGCAGCCAGATGACTTTGTTTTTCAGCACGTACTCAACAAAGATCTGCCATTTGGTCATCGACTCGTCTTCGGCCTCTTTATCCTCTTCGCTCAGCTCTTCGCCAAACAGCTCTTCCGCTTTGCCCAGACCGTAGGATTCCGGGGAGTCGCTGCCGTAGCGCAGGCCGATGAAGCCAACAATCAGGGCGATAATCGACGGGAAGATAAACATGCCGATCACGTGACCGTCGAACAGGAAGTTGGCGCCGAACAGCGCCACGCCTGCCGCACCCGCCCCGCCGAGGTTGTGGGAGATGTTCCACATGCCGAGGTAGGTTCCGCGCTTGCGACGCGGTGTCCATTTGGTGATCGTCGAGTAGCTGCACGACCCGCCGGTACTCTGGAAGAAACCGCTCAGGGCGTAGAAAGCGATCATCATAAACAGGCTGACGGAGCCCGCGCCCATGCTGGCGCTAAAGCCGAGCATACAGATGGCGGAGAGGATCAGCATAAACGGCAGGAACTGCTTGGTGTTTTTACCGTCGGCGTAATAGGAGACCAGGGTTTTGCCGACACCGTAGGTGATGGAGAAACCGAGGCCAATCATCCCCAGCTGCGTCATGCTCAGCCCGTAGGTGGAGATCATGTCGTTCTGGGCGATGTTAAAGTTTTTGCGGATCAGGTACATGGTCAGGTAGCCGATGAAGACCACCAGGTAGGACTGCATGAACGGCTTGAACCACATTTTGCGCCGCATCTCGAGCGGCAGATCCAGGGTCGGCTTGCGCACCTGGTTGAGAAAGGCCAGCATCAAAAACTCCTGATAGGAATACCTACGAATGGCAGGCATTGTAAAAATCAGCAGTCGCGTTGGCCTGAGACAGCGTCCAGGCGAAACCGGGAAAATTTCCTAGTTTTGCCCCACTCGGGGCAAAAAGGTGAGGCGTATCACGCTTCGCTAGCCTCGCGCGGGGCCTGGGCGTTCAGAAACGGCAGCAACAGCAGAGCGGAAATCCCCGCCGCGATGGCGATCACCGCGAAAAAGCCGCTCCAGTGCCAGGTGTCGATCACCCGCGCCAGCGGCCAGCCGGAAAGGGACGCACCGAGATAGGCAAACAGGCCGACAAACCCGGTCGCCGCGCCCGCCGCCTCTTTGTGCGAACACTCCGCCGCCGCCATGCCAATCAGCATCTGCGGACCGAAGACGAAGAATCCGGTGGTGAAGAAGCACGCCGCCTGCATCACGTAGCTGGCGAACGGCATCAGCCACAGGGAGCCGACGGAGAGCAAAATCCCGGCGGCAAAAATCAGGTTCATCGGGCCGCGGTTGCCGTTAAACAGTTTGTCCGATCCCCAGCCCGCCACCAGCGCGCCGATAAATCCGCCCAGCTCAAACATCGTCACCGCCGAGTTGGCGGTCACCAGGTCGACGCCCAGCGTCTCGGACATATACAGATTGCCCCAGTCGTTGATCGCCGCGCGCACCACGTAGACCAGCACGTAACACAGAGAAAGTAGCCAGATGTACGGGTTCAGGAGCACGTATTTGGTGAGGATCTCCTTGCGCGTCA
The DNA here is from genome assembly GCF_058791735.1 of Lelliottia sp. EB106-05-01-XG201. Lineage (NCBI taxonomy): Bacteria > Pseudomonadati > Pseudomonadota > Gammaproteobacteria > Enterobacterales > Enterobacteriaceae > Lelliottia > Lelliottia sp. EB106-05-01-XG201. The sequence goes on along the minus strand of NZ_JBYTDV010000001.1, from coordinate 38,756 downwards.
GGCCTGCGCCTTCCTGCTGCTGGGCGATCTCCATCTCATCGTGTCGCCAGTCGCCAACCGGCGGCAGACCGACGGTTTCAGGCCGGTCGCGCAGACGCCAGCACAGAAACAGCCCGGCGAAAATCGCCAGCGTTCCGGCAATCATCATCCCTGCGCGCCAGCCGTAGTGCAGCGCAGCCGCGCCCACCATGATGGGGATCAGCGCTCCGCCGACGTTATGGGCGGTGTTCCAGATCGCCCACCAGCCGCCGCGCTCGTTGCGGGAGTACCAGGCGGTGAGCAGACGCGCGCAAACGGGCGCGCCCCAGCCCTGGAAAAAGGCGTTCAGCGCCCACAGCAGGGCGAAGGCCCAAAGCGAGGTGGAAAAACCGAACAGGATATTCACCACCCCGGTGGCGATCAGCCCCAGCCCCATGAAATACCGGGCGTTGGAGCGGTCGCTGACGATCCCGGAGAAGAATTTCGACAGGCCGTAGGTGATGTAAAACAGCGTCGCCAGCAGGCCGATGTCGGTACGCGTCATTACGCCGCTGGCGAGGATTTCCGGCGCGGCGGCGTTGAAACTTTTACGGGTGAAGTAGAACAGGGCATAGCCCAGCCAGATGGTGGTCAGGATGTGGCGTCGCCAGTAGCGGTAGCGCGCGTCGATCTCGCGTTTGTCGCCGATCGGCGTGGCGCTGGCGGGCGTTTTCAGAAAGGTAAACATCATCGGTCCTTACGAGTAACGCAGCGGCAAATTCACGCTGACGCGGGTGCCGTGAGTGCAGGAGATCGTCAGCGTTCCACCGAGCGCCGTGACGCGCTCGCGCATGCCCGCCAGGCCAAAACCCTGCTGGCCGGAGCCGGGCGGCAGGCCGCAGCCGTCATCTTCGAGAACCAGCATCAGGCGGTCGTCCTGCTGCCAGCCCTGGAGCGTGACCGCGCTGGCGCTGGCGTGTTTGACGATATTGTTCAGCCCCTCCTGGCAGACGCGGAACAGCGTCACGCGCTGGCTTTCGCTCAGCCCCGATTCGTCGATCGCCCAGTCGATGTGGCTGACGATGCCGCGATCTTCCAGCTCCATCTCGCGCATCAGGGAACGCACCGCCTGCTCAAGGGAGAGATCGTCCAGCTGGCGCGGGCGCAGTCGGCCCAGCAAACGACGCACGGAATCGTAAACGCCGAGGGAGAGCTGCTCAATATGCGCCCCGCCCTGGCGGACGCCGATATTTTCCGGGGCCAGGCGCTGGACAATCCCCGCCTGAGTGCGAATGGCGGTGATGGTCTGGCCGATATCGTCGTGCAGCTCGCGCGCCACTTCCTGGCGCACGCTCTCTTCGGTTTCCAGTAAACGCTCCGCCAGCCGTCGGTTGCGCGCCAGCTCGTTTTGCAGGGACTGGTTCAGCTCGCGCAGACGCTGGATCCCCGCCCCCAGCAGCAGCCCGGTCAGGCTCTGCGCCAGCAGCGAGAGGAGTAGGTCGACGGGATGATCGTGCCACGTCTGGCTGGCAATCAACGCGATGGCGTTCATCAGGGTGGCGATCAGCGCCCCTTGCCAGCCGTAGTGCCAGGCCAGGGCGATAATCGGCAGCGCCAGGCAGAACGGTGTAAAACGGGAGAGTTCCGCAGGCAGCCCCAGCTGTAACCACAGGCTGACCACAAACAGCAGCAGATACCAGATGAGATGCCGCGCGCGCCAGTTCACCGGCTGGGAGACCAGCGCCGGGCCGAGCGGCTGCCAGACGGTGCTGGTGAGATAGTGCCAGATCACGAGGCAGGTCGGGGCCAGCGTCAGCCCGCCGGTGAGGGTCAGCAGCAGGGCCGTGAGAGTGTCGGGTTTACCGATCCACGGCAGGGATTGCAGCAGCGCGGCGGCGATCAGCGCTGCGCCCTGACGCAGCAGCGTGCGCCAGTCGCGCTGATGGCGATAGCGGGAGATCAGCGCCACCGGGAGCAGCGTCAGCACGCCTCCGATCATCAATAAAGGGAGATGCGCCAGCGCCACTTCCTGCGCCAGCCACACCAGCATGATCCACTCGGCGCCGAGCAAAACTGGCCAGTAGCCGCGCGGACATTGCAGCATCAGCCCCAGACGCAGGCCAAACGGGAACAGCAGCACCGCCAGCTCCGGGCGCTCGACCAGATGCAGGCTGATGCTCCACAGGCAAAACCAGGCGGCGGAGAAGATAAAAAAGCTGGCGACGACGGAGACCAGCCGCGAGAAATACGGGCTCATTGCCAGCCGTCAAACATGCGGCGGGCCAGCTCGACGTCATTGCTGACGCCGAGTTTTTCCATCAGATTGGCGCGATGAACGTGAACGGTTTTCGGCGACAGGCCCAGCTCGACGGCGATCTCTTTCACCGCCATCCCCTGCGCCAGTTTTTCCGCCACCTGCCGCTCGCGTTTGGTCAGCGGGTCCTGGCGTCCGGCGGCGAGCTTGATAGCGATGTCGGGCGTGAGATAGCACCCGCCCGTGGCGACGGTGCGCACGGCGGAAATGAGTTCGTCGGGGCTACAGCGTTTGGAGAGAAACCCGCGCGCTCCGGCGTTGAGCGCCTGTTCGACCAGCGCCGGGCTGTCGTGCACCGAGAGCATGATCGTCGCCATCCCTTTCGGCAGTTGGCTGAGCAGCTCAAGCCCGGAAAGGTCCGGCATCGAGATATCGCAAATGCACACCTGCACCCCACGCCCCGGCAGTCCGGCCAGCGCCTCGCGGCCTGAACCGAATTCAGCTACCACCTGAAAATCGGACTCCAGGCTCAGCAACTGGGCAAAACCGGAGCGAACGATAAGATGGTCGTCGATAAGGGCGATGGTGGTCATGTGGGTGTCCTGGTGCCTGAAAGCGCCTGATGGCGCTGCGCTTATCAGGCCTACAACGGCAATGTCCAGCGCAGTGCTTTACGGCAAAGCCGCCTACCTTAACGATAAGCGCGCTGCCGTTCAAGCCTTGAGCGATTTACTCAAAAAACACCGCAATTTTATTAAACATGGTCGGATCGGACTGGTTGCGCACCACTTTAGTGACGTCTTCCAGCTTGTCGATTTGCGCCATCATCTGCTTCAGGCGCTGGTCGTCGTTCACCAGTAGCCAGATGCGGCTCTGATCGCTGCCCTGAATCGGCAGACACAGAATGCCTTCGACGTTAAACGCGCGGCGGGCGAACAGGCCGCAGACGTGGGTCATGACGCCTGGGTGGTTGCGGACGGTGAGTTCGAGAATGACGTTATCGTATTGTTTCTGCATGGCTTATTCTCCCACCATCTCAGTATTGGCCGCACCCGGCGGGACCATCGGATACACTTTTTGTTCGGGGTCGATGCGCACGTGGATCAGCGCCGGGCCCGGACGGGAAATCGCCTCCTGCAGGGCGGCCTGCGCGTCCTCAGCGGCATTCAAATCGCAGGTGTGCAGGCCAAAACCGGCGGCAATCTGCATGAAATTGATCGTCCCCGGATAGGTCGCCGCAAACACGCCCTGCTTGTAAAACAAGCTCTGCTGCTGATGCACCAGGCCCAGCGCTTCGTTGTTCATCAGGATGATTTTCACGTCGAGCTGGTTTTCCGCCGCCGTCGCCATCTCCTGAATATTCATCATCAGGCTGCCGTCACCGGAGAAGCAAATGACCTTGCGGTCCGGATTCGCCAGCGCTGCACCCACGGCAGCAGGCAGGCCGAAGCCCATCGTCCCCAGGCCGCCGGAGGTCAGCCACTGGCGCGGACGGTTCAGCGGGTAGGCCTGGGCAGTCCACATCTGATGCTGGCCGACGTCGGTGGTAATAATCGCGCTGTCGTGCACGCAGGAGGCGACGGCGTTAATCAGGCCGTAGTGGCTGAGCGGATCGCCTTCGGTTGGAATCGCACTTGGGAACTCCTGCTGCAGCTGGGCGACCAGATCGCGCCATTCGGCGTTGTCGGTGGCGTGGGTTTGCGGGATCAACTGGGCGAGCACTTCGCCCACGTCGCCCTGAATCGCCACGTGCGGCTGTTTGATTTTGCCCAGCTCGGCGCGGTCGATATCGACGTGGATGATCTTCGCGTTCGGGCAGAACTGCTCGGTTTTGCCAATCGCCCGGTCATCAAAACGTGCGCCGAGAACGATCAGTAAATCAGACTCTTGCAGGATAAAGTTGGTGCTGCGCGCGCCGTGCATCCCCAGCATACCTAATGAGAGCGGGTGCGCTTTCGGCAGCAAACCCAGCGCCATCAGGGTCATGGTGGTCGGCAAATTGGCTTTTTCGGCGAATTCACGCACCTGTTCAGAGGCGTTAATCGCCCCGCCGCCCAGATAGAGCACCGGGCGAATCGCTGCGTTGATCATCGCGGCGGCATCTTGCACGCTCTGGGCGCTGAATTCCGGCGCGGGTGCGCGGTCACCCGGCTCCGGGAAGGTCTCGATGTCGATTTCAGCGGTTTGCACGTCCTTAGGAATGTCTATCCACACCGGGCCCGGGCGACCGGATTGCGCAATGCGGAACGCATCGGCGATCACCTGAGGTAACTCGGCGATATCGCGAACTAAATAGTTGTGCTTGGTGATGGGGATAGAGATGCCGTAGGTGTCGACTTCCTGAAACGCATCGGTGCCGATCATCGACGAGGGAACCTGGCCGGTAATGCAGATCAGCGGGATGGAGTCGAGGCGCGCGTCGGCGATGGCGGTCACCAGGTTAGTGGCACCCGGTCCGCTACAGGCCATACAGACCGCAGGTTTGCCCTGAGTTCGCGCCATGCCCTGGGCGATAAATCCGGCCCCCTGCTCGTGACGTGCCAGCACGTGGCGGATCTGCGTGCTTTGACTTAAGGCGTCATAGAGCGGCAGAACCGTACCGCCCGGAATGCCCGAAACGATGCTGATGCCCTGACGTTCCAGTAAGTGAACGATTAACTGCGCGCCGGTAAAACGCGTCTTGCCAGATGTTGTGCCCGAACTTGCCATGCTCCAGTCCTTTTGTTCTGAGCCGACTTTCCGGGAGGTTTAAACTAAAAACCCCGCCGGTTTGCGCCGGCGGGGTTTTGGATTCGTGTGTTGATCCAGTCCCTACGGCGCATTGCCGACGACCACCACCACACGTACGACGACCACTGCGGCAGGTTGCGCAGTTTTTAGTAGGGTCGACGCCATCATGGAAGTTGTCATTGAGGACCTGTGTTTAGAATCATTGATAGAATTTATACAAACACAGGATTCAGAGCCTGACAATGGAAATATTTTCATCCACCTGAATTTGCGTCAGGGATCACGTTTCGTTTGTCGAATGATGAAAACAAAAAACCCCGCCGGAGCGAGGTTTTTTTTCAGGGTTTGCGGTTGGTTTCCGCGAACACACTGTGTTACGTCAACGCAAGAAGTATACGCGATCGGCCACGAACGCGCAATTTTAGGCTTCTTTTTTGATGAATCTGAGTATGGATCAGCCCACCGATTTTGTCGATAAAATACTGTTCATACATCCAGTATTTATCTATACTGATTTTGTTCGCAGTGAGTTACGGGGGCCGCAAGCAGTACACCGGCGCAACGAAGTCCTGGCTGAAACGGGTGGTGCCGTCAGTGCCTTAACCCCCCAATGAGCACACTGTGTTACGTCAACAAAGGTGCTGGCAACAGGCGGCGGAGAGGTACGCCAGCATCGTGCTCCTTCTGCCAGAAGGAGGCGCGTATGGGCGTCGTGGATATGGTCATTCTTATCCTGAAACTCATTGTTGCGGTACTGCAACTGCTTGATGCCGTCCTGAAATACCTGCGGTAATTCAGGTTCAAGTCGCACCAGAGAGGGGCGGGCAACCGCCCCTCTTTAACACCTGCACAGTGGCAACATAAGTTGCCGAGATCGTTTACAAATCCTGCCTGCTTTCGCTCAACCATTCACCTCAGAGATGCTTAATTTGTCATCTCATTGTGGTAGATTCCTCGCGCATTTATGGGAATGCGCAGTCACTTATTCTTTATTTCTCTCTTTTTGCAAAAGTATTCAGCGACATGAAAAAGCAAAGGAACGTTAATTTACTGTTGATGCTGGTGTTACTGGTGGCCGTCGGTCAGATGGCGCAGACCATTTATATTCCGGCGATTGCAGACATGGCGAAGGAGCTCAGCGTGCGCGAAGGCGCGGTGCAAAGCGTGATGGCCGCCTATCTGCTGACCTACGGCGTCTCGCAGCTGTTCTACGGTCCGCTCTCTGACCGCGTTGGACGCCGCCCGGTGATCCTCGTCGGCATGACGATTTTCATGATCGCCACGGTGATTGCGATGACCACTCACAGCCTGACGATCCTGATTGCCGCCAGCGCCTTACAGGGCATGGGGACCGGCGTCGGCGGGGTGATGGCGCGAACGCTGCCGCGCGATATGTACCAGGGGACACAGCTGCGTCACGCCAACAGCCTGCTGAATATGGGCATTCTGGTCAGCCCGCTGCTGGCCCCGCTGATTGGCGGCGTGCTGGACAGCATCTGGTCCTGGCGCGCCTGTTACGCCTTCCTGCTGATCCTGTGCATTATCGTCACCTTCAGCATGGCGCGCTGGATGCCGGAAACGCGCCCGACGGGTGCGCCGCGCACGAAGCTTATCGCCAACTACAAAACGCTGTTCGGCAACGGGGCCTTCACCTGTTATCTGCTGATGTTGATTGGCGGTCTGGCGGGGATCGCGGTGTTTGAAGCCTGTTCTGGCGTGTTACTCGGCGCGGGCCTGGGGCTGAGCAGTATGGTGGTGAGTATTCTGTTTATCCTGCCGATCCCGGCGGCGTTCTTCGGGGCGTGGTTTGCCGGTCGCCCGAATAAACGTTTTTCCACCCTGATGTGGCAGTCGGTGATGAGCTGCCTGCTGGCTGGCGTGATGATGTGGGTCCCGGGCTTACTGGGCGTGATGACCGTCTGGACGCTGCTGATCCCGGCCGCCCTGTTCTTCTTCGGCGCGGGTATGCTCTTCCCGCTGGCGACCAGCGGCGCGATGGAGCCGTTCCCGTTCCTCGCCGGTACCGCGGGCGCTTTGGTCGGGGGTTTGCAGAACATCGGTTCCGGCGCGCTGGCCTGGCTCTCCGCCATGATGCCGCAAACCGGTCAGTCTAGCCTTGGCCTGCTGATGACCCTGATGGGGCTGCTGATTTTGCTATGCTGGCTGCCGCTGGCGTCGCGTGAGCCGCATCACGAGCAGACGATTTAATCACATGATGGCCCGGCTTCTCGTCGGGCTTTTCGCACAATGGCGTGAAACGAGAATCCATACCGACAACAATACCAATAAAAATATTATTAAAGCGCCACGTAAAAACACCTGATACCAACATTTTACTAATCTACCCCAGAATCCAGTTGACTGATGGACTTTATAGCTTAATAACTTCTCCACGTTTTCCGCCATCGTCCATAAAATACGTTCCCAATCGTAATTTCTCTTTATCATTCTTTCTTATTAACTTGAATTCTTCTATCAAAGAATAATGTTCATATGTTGAGCGATAAGTCGTTATCACAACATTAGAGTTGATAACATTGCTGGATATTAAATCAAACCTCACAAAGTTACCTAAAATATATTTTTTCTTTTTCATTAAATTGATAAAGTCATTTTCATCTGTTATTTTTTGAAAATCTGGAGTTCCTTTTCCATACATGTCGGCATAATCTCCGTGATTATACATCGTCTGAAAAATTAAATTTTCCGCCATAGCTTCACGTCTTATTACTTCATCCTTTTGAATGAATGATTGAAATATAAATACACTAAAGAAAATAGTTAAAATGAACAGCACTGCAATTGCGATGTATTTTTTACTCATCATAAGATCACCCTAATAACTCCGATAAGCACCTGGATGATTGAGAGCAGGTAAGCTCTCCACCAAAGACTCCAACCCCAGGACCAAAACTGACAGTTCCGGAATAATTTCCAGACGTATCTTTCGTTCCTGTTCCAGATAATTTACCTAATATACCGCCTGAATATAAAAGACCTTCTGACTTAGTTTCACCAGGAGATGCTCCCGCACCTGAAATCGTTCCTGATAGAGCTAATCCTGCGGCATATCCCGTTCCACTATGATCACAAAGTGTATAATAAGCACAAACATCTTTGTTCCCCGATGCCTTATCATTTGTTCCAATTGCAATTCCCGCTGCCACACTTCCCCCACTAAATGCATCTAAGGAAATACCTACATCGACTGAGAGTGAGCCGGAAAATGGCTTATAGTAAGGTCCGTTTGCAACCTCTATGGCAGCCGTTGCAGATTCATATGACATATTACCTTCTGATGCACTATTAACTGTAGAACCAGCCCATTTGCCAAATTCACCACCAAATTCAATTAGCCCTAGTGGATCAATCCCATAAAGTGGGTCTGATGGATAGATGTACCCATTCCATCCACCCCGTAACCCAGTTGGATCCTGAGTAATATATCTTCCCTGCTGCGGGTCATAATAACGATGGCGGTTATAATACAGCTCCGTTTCCGTATCGTATTGCTGGCCCGGCAGACGAATGAGCTGCTGCAGATTGTCCGGGTTCTCTTCGTGCAGCAGATTCCCCCATTCATCAAATTCCCCGCTCCATGCGAGGCTGCCGTCTTCGTTAATTAAGGCCAGCGGCAACCCCCGGTGGTCGCAGTGGTACAGATGGGTTTTCCGGGCCGGGGTGTATTCCGGCTCCATCTGATTTTTCATCTGCTCCGGCGTCAGGCCGCACCGGGTCAGCCACTGGCGGCTGTGGTCGCTGAGTTGGCCGGTCTGCAGTTCGCATTCCAGATTATCCAGCATTGCGACCAGCTCCGGTACAAAATCCACTCCCGCGTCCTGTTGGAGTTTCTCTGCCAGAGTGCGACGAATGGCTTTTGTCAGCTCACCGGTGGCCGTTTCGATGCGGATTAACGGCGTGAAGGTCCCCGGATGATACACCGTCTGGATGCGAGTGGTGTCGTTCTGGGTGGTGGTCAGCCGGTCGCCGTCCCAGCCGTACCACACGGATTCAGCGGGGTCGGTCGGGAGATACCAGATACCGTCGTATATCTGGCCGTGCCAGACCTGTTTGCAGATACGGCGCCCGAGCGGGTCATACGCGTAGCGGCTCTCGGTCAGCAGGTGACCGTTCTGCCTCTTTTGGTAGTGTGTCAGCCGGTGCTGGTTATCGTACCCGTAGTGATGAGTGATGCTCCCGTCCTGATGGATACGGCGCTCGTCTTTTTCTGTCAGGCTCCCGTGGACGTCGTAATGATAAAAATGCTCTGCGTCCTGAGTGATGCGGTTATCCCGCCACACGTCCGGCAGGGCTTCCTGTGCCGCTGTGCGGTTCCCCGCCGGGTCGGTCGGGGTCTGTTGTGTCAGGTCGTGGTGTGCGGACTGTATGTGTGTGCTGATCAGGCGTCCGTTCTCATACCCGTAGTCGCGCTGGTCGTGCGGGCCGTGGATGTGGGTGAGCTGTCCGTCCGCATTCCAGGTGTAGTCCCGGCTGAGCTGCGGAATGTTCAGATGGTGGCTCTGTAGCTGACCGCCGGGCGTGTACATCGTCGCCAGCTCATAGCCGCCGAACCGGCGCTGCGTTTCCCGGTGCAGGCGGTCGCGGGTGTACTCGATGAGCGGTGTGGCGCCGAGTTTCATGCCCGCCAGATAACCGGAGCCATACGTCAGCCACTCCACCGGCGGCAACTGGTCCGGGGTCATCCGGTTCACCATGCCCGAACGATAGTCATGCCGGGTGACATGCTGCCACAGCAGGGTATCTGTTTCGGGGCAGTGGACCGTCTGGCGCTCAGCCGTGAGATGACCTTCGGGGCTGTAGTCATATGAAACCGTGACGCGGTGTCCTTCGCTCAGATGGCTGATATCCGTCAGCCAGCCGCGCGCGTCATACTGCCACTTTTCTGCGGGTTCGCCGTTCACCGTTCGGCTGAGCAGGCGTCCGGCGTCGTCGTACTGCCAGACGATAGTCAGGCTTTCGTCTTCGCTTTGAATCAACTGTCCGCTGGCGTTGTACCGGTAGCGTCTGATGCGTCCGTCAAAACCGGTCTCCTGCGTCAGGCGGTCCAGCGCATCGTAAGCGAATTCAGTGTGGCTGCCGTTCTCATTGGTCAGGGTGGTCACGCGACCGGCGGCGTCGTACGCCATCCGCCGGGTGAGGGTGCCCTGCGCTGCGAGGACGATATTTCCCCGGTTGTCGAAGCCGGTTTCGCTGCGCTGACCATCAGGGGATATCACCGCCGTCAGGTCGCCTGCGACGTTGTATTCATAGCGGGTCTGCTGTCCGGCAGCATCGGTTATCACCGCCAGCCTGCCGCGCGCATCGTATGCCCGGTACTGGCTTAAGCCTTCCTCACGGTGAACAACGGTCAACTGGCCGAAGCGGTCATATTCATAGCGGGTTTCATATCCCGAACAGTCAGTATAAGAAAGCAGCTGGCCGTAGCGGCTCCAGGTCATCTGCTTCTTGCTGCCGGTGGGGTCTTCGGACGCGGTCGGGTACTCGCTGTGCGGGTCATCATAGGTATAACGCGTCACGTCGCCCTGGCGTGAGGTGTCGGCGGTCAGCCTGCCCAGGTCGTCGTACTCCTGCCGGCTTTCCAGCCCGTCCGGATACACCGTGGCGGTCAGCTGACGCTGGCTGTTGTAGTAAAATTCCGTGAGCCTGCCGTCCGGCGTGACCGTTGCTGCCAGCAGGCCCGAGCCGGGACTGAGCCGGTATTCAGTCCTGCGGCCTGCCGCGTCGGTCTGCGCCACCAGGCGGCCCGCGTTGTCGAATTCACTCTGTGTGATGCTGCCGTCGGTGAATTCCTTTTTCACCACCCGCTTCAGGCCGCCTTCGCCTTCGGTGTGCAGCACCTCGCGACGGTTCAGGCTGTCGGTAATCACCGTGTGGTGTTTTTCATACTGGTAGCGGAAGCTCAGACCGTCCGGGTTGTGCTGCTCCGTGACGCGCCCGGTGGCGTCGTAGCGATAGGTCGTCTGCGGCCTGCCCGCATACTGATGGGCCACCATCCGGCCCGGATGCCTGTCGTCATATGTAAACTGACGAACCTGCGTGCCGCTGCGGTCATACACCGCGGAAAGCTCGCCGCGGGGCGAATAGTCGTAACGCGCCAGAGGTGCAGCGGGCAGGTTGTCCGGGTACTCAGGGTCGTGTGCCAGCCAGACTTCAGAAAGACGGACACCGCTGGCTGTGCTGGTCAGCCCCAGCCGGAAGCGGCGGCCTGCGCCGTCGGTCACTCCGGTGATGCTCCCGGCAAACTCACCTGAAGGGGCGCGGTGAAACGTCAGCGTGCGACCAAAATTATCCACCAGCCCGGTCAGCACCCGGTACGGCGGCAGCGGCGCGGGAAGGAGTTCATCCACAGACGGCACGCGCTCCGCCCACCCGAGCAGCCACCACGGGCCCTGCAGGCTGTTGGTGGCCAGGTAAATGTTGGGGCTGAGGCGGACATCCTCCGGCAGGGCCTGCCAGAGACGATGCAGGGGATGGACGGCATTCAGGTTCAGCACGCCGCCGCGTGCCAGCCAGAAGGACTCGGTGCAGCTGAACGCCACCTCACCCGGCAGAAGCAGGTCAAAGTGAATGCTGCGCCCGCCGTTGTCGTTGAGTATCAGTTCGTCATTGCGGATTTGCAGGCGGATATCGGAAGGCGCTTTCCAGCCGGGACCGAAAAGGCCCTCCGGCGCGGGCGTTTTCGTACGGTAGCTGCTGTAGGTGCGGGACAGAACAAAGGGCAGCGGACCGTACAGGGCGAGGTCCGTTTCACCGGGCAGGACTTTGGCCCCGAGCAGCGGGTTTACCGGGCTGCCGGACACCACTCCGCCGGGACACACCGAACAGGCAACGCCGGTCGGTGCTCCAATCATCACCCCAAGGCTGCCCTGCACAATCGGGCCGCCGATGGCGGTCATATCACCCTGGCGGGCGGCAGGTTTTCCGCTCATGGTCAATTCCTTTTGAAATTAGCGATGAGCGGAGACTACAGGGAACGACGGCCAAAAAAATGGTCTGAAAAGCGACAAATGAAACTTTAGGAATATATAAAGACTTACGATTTAATCACATGATGGCCCGGCTTCTCGTCGGGCTTTTCGCACACCGGGGCGAGCATTGCCTGCAATAACGGTTCCGGCCCCGGTCGCCACGCCCCCTCCTCCCCGTCGTAAAACTGGAAATCCGCGTTAATCGCGTACGGGATTTTGGCTTTTTGCAGTTCACAGGCCATGAAGTTCGCGAACGCCATCTGCGGCGCCGTCGGCGTCACGCGGCTGGATTCGCCCACGCCCCAGCCGCCCACCCAGCTCACATGCCCGGTTTTTTGCTGCCAGCGCAGGGCGGTGTTAATCCGGCTGCGAATCGCCGATTTCTCGGCGGCGGTGCCTGACGTCCAGGGGTATTTACCGTTGTTCTTGAGCGGTCCCCACGGGAAGATATGCCACTCGGCCAGCACATAGTTTTGGCTATGAGCGGGCAGCCGGAGGCTGGCGAGATCTTCCGGTGCCGCGCGCAGGCGCGGAGCGACGAAAATCATGCGATCGGCATCGATGGCGTGAATCGCTTTGATCGTTTTATCGTAGACGCGGTTGAGGGACGCGATATTGTGATTCAGCTTGTCCGCCGGTTCGTAGATCAGGTCAAACCCGAGCAGCGGCGAACTTTTCTCGAAGTAATGCGCGACGGCAATCCACCAGTTCACCACCTCTTTTTCGTTGTCCGCTTTCGGGTCGTTTTTGTACTCATCCGCCTGGTAGGCAATCACCGGAATGACGCCGTACTGATCGCAGGCCTCCACCAGCTTGCGCAGGTGGATCAGCCGCGCTTCCGTTGGTTCTCCCGCCACGCGAATGCGCACGTGGGTAAAGCCCTTGGCCTTAAAATCACGCACTTCCAGCGGGTCGAACTCACGAATGCCGCGCTCGGTGCGCGCCCAGTCCACGTCGATACCCACGCCGAGCTGCTGCGCATAGCGCGCAGCCGTCAGCGGAGGCTCAGCGGCAGACACCCAGCCAGAGGAGAAAATCAGCGCAGCGGCGATCAGAGGCTTTAACACGGTTAACCTTGCGAAGAATCGAAAGCAATAGGCTGTATTTAGCACGCTTTTTGCCGTTTGGTGTAGAGGCTAAGCGTAATAATTCTTCATCCCACCTGACTTTTCAGCCAGTCGATAAAGGCATCAATTTTCGGCCACTGCCTGCCGGAGAGGGTCGAGATGTAGTAGTGCTGATGGCATTTCAGCGCTTTCTCGCCGAACGGCGCAATCAGTTCCCCGCGATCCAGCCGTTTTTGCACCAGCCGCTGCCGCCCCATGGCGACGCCGACGTGGTTCATTGCCGCGATAACCGCTAAATCGGAACGATCGAAGCCAATCCCCGATGATGGCGGCAAATTCACGCCAAAGTGTTGCGCCCAGCTAAACCACTCGTCAGTTCCGGAATCATTGCTCCACGCCTGGCGGTCGTGCAAAAGAGTGCAGTGGCGCAGATTGTCGGGGTTTTTCATCAGCTCGTGCTCGCGCGCGTATTCCGGGGTGCAGACCGGCAGGATGGCCTCGTCCATCAGGAAATGGTGAGAAAGCTGCGTGGGCGGCGTATCGTCGAAATAGAGCGCCAGATCGATACCCGTTCGCTGCATGTTCGGGTAATCGTTGCCCGTCAGAATGGTCAGGGAGATCGACGGATAGCGGCGGGTGAAATCCCCGAGCATCGGCACCAGCCAGCACTGGGCGATAGACGGGCGAGAATAGACGGTCAGCGTGCCGGAGAGCGCCTGATTTTTGATGTCGAGGATCTCCTGATTCAGGGTATCGAGCGACGATTTCAGCGTCCAGAAGACCCGTTTTCCCTCCGGCGTCAGCTCCACCCTGCGGTGCGAACGGACGAACAGCTGAATGCCCAGCTCCTCTTCCAGCAGGTTAATGCGATGGCTGACCGCGCTCGGGCTGAGGGACAACTCTTCCGCCGCCAGCGCGAAGGACTCGTGCCGGGCCGCCACCTCAAAGGTGTACATTTTCGACAGCTGCCAGCCGTTCAGCAGGCGATTTCCGACCTCGTTCTCATCGTTCATGGCGACTTTTTTCTCTCTTCAGACTCATTTTACTGCGCCCAGAATACCGGTTCTGGATGAATTTATGTGAACCAACCCCGTAATAAGTGCGCTTTTTAGAACGGCGTCACTCACTTGATCCAATCTGTCTCACCTGAACGGCAATTTATATCGTTTGTCAGCCAGTGCCGTTTTTTCGTCCAATAGCCGCAGATAACTTAAGGGTGAGGTGAGATATGGGATCTCAGATGTGGGTTGTGGCGACGCTGCTGGCAAGCATCGTGTTGATTGTATTAACCATCGTAAAACTGAAGTTTCACCCGTTTCTGGCGCTGCTGCTGGCGAGCTTTTTCGTCGGCACGATGATGGGCATGAGCCCGCTGGATATGGTGAATGCCATTGAGAGCGGCATCGGCGGCACGCTGGGATTCCTCGCAGCGGTGATTGGCCTGGGCACCATTCTCGGCAAAATGATGGAAGTGTCCGGCGCGGCGGAGCGCATCGGCCTGACGCTCCAGCGCTGCCGCTGGCTCTCTGCCGACGTGATTATGGTGCTGGTTGGGCTGATCTGCGGTATCACGCTGTTTGTCGAAGTGGGCGTGGTGTTGCTGATCCCGCTCGCGTTCTCGATTGCCAAAAAGACCCAGACCTCGCTGCTGAAACTGGCGATCCCACTCTGTACCGCGCTGATGGCGGTTCACTGCGTGGTGCCACCGCACCCGGCGGCGCTGTTTGTGACCAACAAACTGGGCGCGGACGTGGGGACGGTGATTGTTTACGGTCTGATGGTCGGGCTGATGGCGTCCCTGGTGGGTGGCCCGCTGTTCCTGAAACTGCTCGGCGATCGCCTGCCGTTCAAGCCGGTTCCGGCGGAGTTTTCTGACCTGAAAGTGCGCGAAGAACACACCCTGCCGACGCTCGGTGCCACGCTGTTCACGGTGCTGCTGCCGATTGGCCTGATGCTGGTGAAAACCATCGCCGAGCTGAACATGGAAAAAACCGGTTCGCTCTACACCCTGCTGGAATTTATCGGCAACCCGATCACCGCCATGTTTATCGCCGTCTTTGTGGCCTACTACCTGCTCGGTATTCGCCAGCACATCGGCATGAGCGCCCTGCTCAAGCACACGGAAACCGGCTTTGGCTCGATCGCGAACATCCTGCTGATCATCGGCGCAGGCGGGGCGTTTAACGCGATCCTCAAAACCAGCGGCCTGGCCGACACGCTGGCGCTGATTTTATCCAACATGCACATGCACCCGATTCTGCTGGCCTGGCTGGTGGCGTTGATTCTGCATGCGGCGGTCGGCTCTGCCACCGTGGCGATGATGGGCGCGACGGCGATTGTCGCCCCGATGCTGCCGCTCTATCCCAACGTTAGCCCGGAGATCATCGCCATTGCCATCGGTTCTGGCGCCATTGGCTGCACGATCGTGACGGATTCTCTCTTCTGGCTGGTGAAGCAATACTGCGGCGCGACCCTGAATGAGACCTTCAAATACTATACAACGGCGACATTTATCGCCTCGGTACTTGCACTTGGCTGCACGTTCCTGCTTTCTTTCATTATCTAAGCGCGAAGAGACGTACTATGGAAAACGCAAACATCACCACCTTAACCGCCCAATTTCCTCTGGTAGAGGATCTGATGGCGCTGAAAGAGACCACCTGGTTTAACCCGCGCACCACCTCGCTTGCCGAAGGGTTGCCGTACGTCGGGCTGTCCCAGGCGGATGTGAAGGATGCCCACGCACGCCTGGCGCGTTTTGCGCCTTACCTGGCAAAAGCCTTCCCGGAAACTGCCGCCAAAAACGGCATTATCGAATCCGACGTGGTGGCTATTCCTGCCATGCAGAGCCGACTGGCGAAGGAATTTGCGACGCCGATTAACGGCACATTGCTGCTGAAAAAAGACAGTCATCTGCCGATCTCCGGCTCCATTAAAGCGCGCGGCGGGATTTATGAAGTGCTGACCCACGCCGAAAAGCTGGCGCTGGAAGCGGGGCTGCTGTCGCTCACGGACGATTACAGCATCCTGCTGGAGCCTCGCTTCAAAGACTTTTTCAGTCAGTACAGCATCGCCGTCGGCTCGACGGGTAACCTCGGGATGTCGATTGGCATTATGAGCGCCCGCGTCGGCTTTAAGGTGACAGTACATATGTCGGCCGACGCCCGCGAGTGGAAAAAGGCCAAACTGCGCAGCCACGGCGTGGAAGTGGTGGAGTACGAGCAGGATTACGGCGTGGCGGTGGAGCAAGGGCGCAAGGCCGCTGAGAGCGATCCGAACTGTTTCTTTATCGACGACGAAAACTCCCGCACGCTCTTTTTAGGTTATGCCGTCGCAGGTGAGCGCCTGAAAGCGCAGTTTGCCGGGCAGGGGCGCGTGGTGGATGCGGATCATCCGCTGTATGTCTATCTCCCGTGCGGCGTGGGCGGTGGCCCTGGCGGCGTGGCGTTTGGTCTCAAGCTGGCCTTTGGCGACCATGTTCACTGCTTCTTCGCCGAGCCGACCCATTCACCGTGCATGCTGCTGGGGGTGTATACCGGTTTGCACGATGAGATTGCGGTGCAGGATCTGGGGATTGATAACGTGACGGCCGCAGACGGTCTGGCGGTCGGGCGCGCATCCGGGTTTGTAGGGCGTGCGATGGAGCGCCTGCTGGATGGCTTCTACACCCTGTCCGATCAGAGCATGTACGACATGCTAGGCTGGCTGGCGCAGGAGGAGGGGATTCGCCTCGAGCCATCGGCGCTGGCGGGCATGGCCGGGCCGGTGCGGGTGCCTGTTCAGCCGAACGCGACGCACCTTGTCTGGGCGACCGGCGGCGGTATGGTCCCGGAAGCGGAGATGGCGAAATACCTGGCGAAGGGCCGCCCGTCACTTCTGTCGTAACAGCGCCATCAGCTCCTGCGTCGAGCGGTTGTGCTTTTTCAAATCGCGCATCACTTTCATAAAGGGTGCGCTGTAATCATAGAACGCCAGATAGCCCTGACAGAGTTCGTCGTCATTGGCCGCCGTGCATAAGCGGCGGCCAGGGCAGGTCTGGCATTTCATCAGGTCCTTCTTCTCGCACAGCGCGGTGCCGCACCAGCCGTTGAGCGTTTCGTCGAACAGGCGCACCGAAATCTCCCCGATATCCTCCCGAACCCACATGGCAAAGATCTGCGTTAAGAACTGGCCCCAGACCTCTGGCGTGACGGGCTTTTCGCCCAGCGTCTGGGGTAAAAAATGGAGGTTTTTGCTTCCGCTCTGACGTAACGATTGATACACCTTCCCTGGTTCACGTACGTTGCAGTTATCCACCACAACCACGCGGGTACTCTCGTGGCATCCTGTCATTGACGACCCTAAAAATTCAGAATTTGCTGTAAGTGCGTAACAGCAAACAGCAATGCGAGGGAGAGTACTGCGAGAGAGATCAAGAATTTGTCACGCACCGCTTTCGGCTGCACAAAATCATCGCGATTCACGTCCATCAGATTGCGGCTGCGGGTGTAGCGCCAGAGAATTGTCGCCACCAGCGCCAGCACCACCAGCGATATCCAGAACGGCAGACCGGTGCGGTGCCAGTTGTGTTTAATCGCCAGCGCAATCAACGCGCCGTAACCGAGCAGCGTGCGCAGCCAGGCGAGCGACGTGCGTTCAGGCTGCAGGCCGGGATCGACTTCCCGCCGCGCTTTGCGGCTATCCGCCATAGAACACCAGCGCCATCACCACGCCCGCCACCGTCAGTAAAATCACACTGATTGCCAGTAGCCCGCGCGTGTAGGGCAGATCCTGCTTGAGGCGCATCGCCTTTTCATTGCGCAGCCAGCGAAGGTAGCCGTAGATCGCCAGCACACCGGCGAACAGACAGAGCAGCAGCGCCAGCACTTCGCGAATCAGGGGAGTGGCAAAATCCGGGGCGAGCTGGTCCAGCCCGACGCCCGCGGCAAGAAACCCCAGCGCGGTGCGGATCCATGCCAGGAATGTGCGTTCATTGGCGAGAGAAAACCGATAGTCCGGTGCTTCGCCCAGCTGGGAAATTTTCATGAAGGCTCCTTGTCGTCGCGCAAGCAGGCTTCAGCATAGCGTAAATTGACCGGCATCTGGGATGCCGGTCGGCGGGATTAGTGCAATTCAGGCCAGTACGCTTTGTTGGCCTCAATCAGATCGTCGAGGATGGCTTTGGCAACCGAAGCGCTCGGCACGGTTTTAGAGAGCGTAATCGCCTGCCAGAGTTTGGTGTAGGAGCGCTCTTCCCAGGCGTCGACCACCAGTTTTTCGACCGCCACCTGCTGGCCCATCAGCCCTTTCTGGAAGTGCGGGATGTCGCCCACGGTCAGCGGCTCAGGGCCGTTTTTGCCGACCAGGCACGGAATTTCGACCATCGCATCGGAATCGAAGTTATGGATGGCGCCGTTGTTCGGCACAATCAGCAGCATCCGCTCCTGGGTGTTGAAGGCGATGGCGGTGGCCAGATCGACGATATACGACGCATGTTCGTCGATTTCCAGCTCACCGGCGGAGGATTTCCCCGCTTCGATGATCGCGCGGCAGGAGCTAAAGACGTGCTTCTCGCGGTGATCCATCACTTCGTTGGCGCGGGTGCGTTCCGGGTTGGAGTGCGCCACCACGTAATCCGGGAAGAAGTAATATTTCAGGTAGGTGTTCGGCATGGTGTCCGGGTCGAGCGCCTGCACATCTTTTGCTTTCGCGAAAGTGTCGTTCCAGCTCGCTTCCGTCTGCGCATCGTCAGAGGGCGGAACATAGCCGTGTTTCGCGACGTATTCGCGCAGTTTCGGCATCAGATCGTTCCCGTTCAGGTCTTCAATCGACGTCCACCAGCCGAAGTGGTTCAGGCCGTAGTAGCGCACGCGCATCTCTTTGCGGTCTTTCAGGCCGACAATCTGCGCCATTCGCCCTTCGATGCCGATGGGCATATCGCAGATGTTGAGGATTTTGGCTTGTGGACGCAGACGACGCGTCGCTTCAGCGACGATTGCCGCCGGGTTGGAGTAGTTGAGCATCCACGCGTTCGGGGAGTATTTCTCCATGTAATCCACCAGCTCCAGCACGCCGCCAATGGAGCGCATGCCGTAGGAGATCCCGCCCGGCCCGCAGGTTTCCTGGCCCAGCACGCCGTGACGCAGTGGGATTTTTTCATCTTTTTCGCGCATCGGGTATTTGCCGACGCGAATGTGGGCCATCACAAAGTCCACGTCGGTAAAGGCCGCTTTAGGGTCGGTGGTGTAGCTGAATTCGATGTCCGGAGCCTGCTCCTGAAGGATAATTTTGCACGCCTCGGCGATGGTCTCCTGACGTGCGCCGTCGTTGTCATAGAACTTGAGGGCGCGCAGCGGGAAGCGATCGCGATTCGCCAGTAACATCAGGACGATACCCGGAGTGAAAGTACTGCCGCCGCCTGCGATAACAACTGAGAATTTTTTCATGATACAGCCTCTGTCAGGGTAGATGATGGGGTCGAAGAAGGAGTGTTCATCAGGGATTCAAGCTGGTCGCGCACCTGTGGCACGTGCAGCCCGACAATCACCTGAATCCCGTTGCCGCGACGCACCACACCGTGGGCGCCAAGGGCTTTGAAAACGTCGTCACTTTGCGTTTTGCTCATGTCGATCAGGGCGATACGCAGTCGGGTGGCGCAGTTGTTGATGCTTTCGATATTGCCTGCCCCGCCGAGCGCCTGCAGATAACCTGCCGCCTGGCCCGAGCTGGTGTTGGCGGCGACGGTGGTTTGCCCGCGCGCGGCCTGGTAATCCGCTTTGCTGTAGAGTTTGATTTCGCTCTCTTCGCGGCCCGGTGTTTTCAGGTTGAAGCGTTCGATGAGGGTCTTAAAGACCAGGAAGTAGAGCCCGGTGAAGCACACGCCGATGCCAATCTGGGTGAACATCATCGAGGCATGGTTGTGGAACATCGGGATCCAGTTTTGCGGCAGGAACTGGTCGAGCAGACCGCCACCCATATTGCCGACCACGCCAAACATGTACATCACGGTCGCCATGGTCGCCGCCAGCACCGCGTGAACGGCAAACAGCAGCGGGGAGATAAACAGGAAGGTGAATTCCAGCGGCTCGGTGATCCCCACCAGCATCGCGGTGAGGGTGGCTGGGATCAGCAGGCCCGCCACTTTGACGCGGTTTTCCGGCGACGCGGTGTACCACAGCGCCAGCGCAATCCCGACGGAGCCGAACACTTTCGAGTTACCGTGCAGGGCAAAACCGCCTTCCGGGAACAGGGTTTTCAGCGGCAGCGTGCTCTGGCTGAACTCCTGCAGATGCTGCGCCCAGTAAACCTGGATACCGCCCTCGACCGCCGCCGGGCCGAAAATAAACGGACCGTAGACGAAGTGGTGCAGCCCGGTTGGGATCAGAATGCGTTCGAGGAAGGTGTAAACCCACACGCCCAGCGCCCCGGCGGAGCGTAAAAACGCCTGCAACGACTCGATGCCCATCTGCACTTTTGGCCAGCCGAGCAAAGTCAGCCAGGCGCAGGGAATCATCACGAAGAAGGCGATGATCACTACGAACGAAGTGCCCTGGAAGATCCCGAGGAAGACCGGCAGCTGTTTGTCGAAATAGCGGTTGTGGATAGCGGTCACCAGCCCGGAGATCACAATCGCGCCGATGATGCTGGTGTCGAGGGTTTTGATCCCGGCAATCATCGCCAGCCCGCTGCCCGCCGTCGGTTCAGCCATGAAGTTCACGCCAAAGAACTGACCCCAGGTCATGCCCATCGCGTTAATAAAGTAGTTCCAGGTCAGGAAGCTAATCAGTACCGCCAGACAGGCCCGGCCCTGCGCCTGTTTGGCGAGGCCAATCGGTAAACCGACGGCGAAAATCAGCGGCATATTACGAAAGACCGCCCAGCCGCCCTCTTCAATGATGTGGACGATTTGCGCAAACAGATGATCGGGTGCCGTTAAAGCCTCGCCCACAAAAAGCGGATTGCGCAGCATGATTGCAATTCCGACCACCATGCCTGCGAAAGGGAACAACAGCACCGGGGTAAACATGGCGCCGCCAAAACGTTGTATTTGACTGAGCATCTTTAAATCCTCATGTAACAACCTGTAGGGGGTTTGGCCTTATTGGTTTTGTGCTGGCCTGAACTGAGGATAAGAATTTACTCAGCGGCTAACACCGCGTCCCGCTGCGTTCCGTGATCGCATTCATGGTTTTAATTTGCTCACTCAGGTCTACTTTCAGTTCAAAATATGGACATGTTAAGACGCGATGCCCGCATGAATCAGCGCAGAGAGGTCTACAGGTGATCTACAAATCCATAGCCGACAGACTCCGGTTGCGGCTCAATTCGTCCGATTACAACGTCGGCAGCCCGCTGCCCGGCGAAAAGGCGCTGGCGCAGGAGTTCGGCGTGGCGCGCATGACGATCCGCAAGGCTATTGATCTGCTGGTCGGCTGGGGGCTGGTGGTGCGCCGTCACGGAAGCGGCACCTTTGTCGCGCGCAAGGACGTTCACCACGAAACCACCAATCTGACCGGGCTGGTTGAAGTGCTGCGCCAGCAGGGCAAAGAGGTGCAGAGCAAGGTATTGCAGTTTGAAGTGATGCCCGCTCCGCCCGCTATCGCCAGCCAGCTGCGCATCCAGATAGATGAGCGGATCTACTTTTCGCGCCGGGTGCGTTACGTCGAGGGAAAACCGCTGATGCTGGAGGACAGCTTTATGCCCGTGAAGCTGTTTCGCAACCTGTCGCTGGCCCATCTTGAGGGGTCGAAGTTTGATTACATCGAGAAGGAGTGCGGGATCACCATCAGCGGAAATTACGAGAGCCTGACGCCGGTGCTGGCGGACCGCCAGATGGCAAACCTGATGAACTTACCGGAACAGACGCCGCTGCTGCGCATTACCTCCCTTTCCTACAGCGACAGCGGCGAGTTCCTCAATTATTCGGTGATGTTCCGTAATACCAGCGATTATCAGGTGGACTACCATCTGCGGCGCATCCACCCGGACGAGCTGTTAGCCTATCCCCCAGAACAGCACGGCCAGTAGCTGCGGGGTGATGATGCGCAGGAACATCACCAGCGGATAAACGGTGGCGTACGAAAGCGCCGCCGCGCCGCTGGTGGCGTGCAGGTTATTGGCGAAGGCCAGCGCGGGTGGATCGGTCATCGACCCGGCCAGCATCCCGCACAGGGTCAGGTAGTTCATCTTCGCGAACATCCGCGCCAGTATCCCGACCGTCAGCAGCGGCACCGCCGTGATGACTATTCCGTAGCCAATCCAGCTTATCCCCTCGCCCTGGGTCAGGGTGTGGATAAAGTCCCCGCCGGATTTCAGCCCCACCACCGACAGGAACAGCACGATCCCCAGCTCGCGCAGGGCCAGGTTCGCGCTCGGCGGCATGAACCAGTACAGCTTACCGATACAGCCGATCCGCCCCAGAATCAGCGCCATGATCAGCGGCCCGCCCGCCAGACCGAGCTTCAGCGCCACCGGGAAACCGGGCACGTACAGGGGAATAGAGCCGAGCAGCACGCCGAGCCCAATGCCGATAAACACTGGCAGCATCTGCACCTGCTGCAATTTTTGCTGCGCGTTGCCGACCATATCGGCGACGGCATCGATGGACGACGGGCGGCCCACCAGATTGAGGATATCGCCGAACTGCAGGCTGGCATCCGGGCTGGCGACCAGCTCAACGCCCGCGCGATTAAGGCGCGAGATCACCACGTCGTAGCGCTCTTTCACCTGTAGATCGCGGATTTTCTTGCCCAATACCTGCTCGTTGGTGACCACCACGCGTTCGACGCGCATGTCGGTGCCGCGCGTGGAGAGCGATGTATCCACCTCCTGACCGATCACCAGCTGGGCGCTGTGCAGATCGCCGGGCTGACCGACCAGATGCAGTAGGTCGCCGAGCTGAATCACGGTGCCCGGCGAGGGCACCATCAGCATTTCGTCGCGTTTCAGGCGCGAGCAGATGATGTTGACGCTGTTCAGGATCGGCACGTCCTGAATCGCCATCTGGTTAAGATTGGGGTTTTCGACGCGGATGTTGATGGTTTTGATCAGCATGTGGCCATTGGTCATCGTCGATTCATGCTTTTTCGCCTCGTCATCGACGTTGATACGAAACAGCACGCGCACCAGCCACATGGTCAGCAGAATGCCGCAAATCCCGAACGGGTAGGCCATCGCATAGCTCATCCCCATTTGATCGACGACGTCGGGCGCAATGCCCAGATCGCGCAGGATTTGCTGCCCGGCCCCCAATGCAGGGGTGTTGGTGACCGCGCCGGAGAAGATCCCCAGCACCACCGGAAGCGGAATTTCAAACAGTTTGTGCAGAATGGCAGTGACGAGACCGCCCATCACCACAATGCCGAGGGCAAAGAGATTCAGGCGCAGGCCGGAGACGCGAAGCGAGGCGAAAAACCCAGGGCCGACCTGAATACCGATGGTGTAGACGAAGAGGATCAGGCCGAATTCCTGGATGAAGTGCAGCATTTCCGCACTGAGGGTCAGCCCAAGCTGATCGGCGAAATGGCCGACAAAAATCCCGCCGAACAGCACCCCGCCAATGCCAAATCCGACACCGCGGATTTTAATGTTGCCAATCCACAGCCCAACCACCGCAACCAGGGCCAACACGCTAACCGTTAACGCGATATCACTCATGACCTTTTCCCTGCGCATATCCTTAGTGATTAAGGGGATTCTCGCAGAGGTTGCGGGGAATGTATGGGTGATGGCGCACAAAAAAGCCCCGCCGAAGCGGGGCTTTGGAGAGGTCGGGCTTTGTGCGGTCTGGTGCCCTCACCCACAGGGAGAGGGAGAAGAGCAACACAGCGTAAGCGTATTAGCTATTCAACGCCGGACGCTCGCTGATCGCGATTTTCTGCGGGGCCAGCGCTTCCGGTACGTTGCGCGTCAGGTCGATGTGCAACAGCCCGTTGGTAAAGGTCGCACCGGAAACTTCCATATGGTCGGCCAGGGTAAAGCTCAGGCTAAACGGCTGAGTCACCAGGCCCTGATGCAGCCACTGGGTCTCGGTTTGCGGTTTTTCCGGCGTCCCTTTTACGGTCAGACGCGTGCCTTCGAGCTGGATGTCGAGATCGTCCTGACGGAACCCGGCCAGCGCCAGCGTGATGCGGTAGTGGTTGTCATCGCTCTTTTCGATGTTGTACGGCGGAAAACTCTGTTGTTCAGCCGTGCTTTGCAGGGCGTTAGCCAGTTTGTCAAAACCAATCCACTGACGCAGCAGGGGGGATAAATCGTAGTTACGCATCGTTAATCTCCTTCTGAGAAGCGAGTTAAGCACTGTTTTTAGTGCGCAGTTGTTCCTGCAAATCCTGACGGATTCGCACCGGCTCCCGTTTCGGCAAGCCACTTTGGGTGGGCCGCACAGGCGACCCGCTTAATTAGTTGATCTCGATACGGCGCGGTTTTTTCTCTTCCGGAATCACACGTTCCAGATCGATAAACAGCAGGCCGTTGACCAGGTTCGCACCGTGAACGTGGATGTTCTCGGCGAGCTGGAATTTGCGCTCAAAGTTGCGCTCAGCAATGCCCTGGTAGAGATAGGTACGCTCTTTCTGCTCGGCGGTATGCGCCCCTTTCACCACCAGCAGGTTGTCCTGCGCGGTGATTTCCAGTTCGCTCTCGGCAAAACCGGCGACGGCAATCGCGATGCGGTAGTGGTTTTCGTCAACCAGCTCAACGTTGTATGGAGGGTAGCCGTTACTCTGGCTTGAGTTATTTTCTAAATGGTTGAACAGGCGATCGAAACCAATTGCAGAACGGTACAGCGGGGAAAAATCGAAATTACGCATAGATCAAAGCTCCTGAAATCAGCGAGTAATATTTGCCTTCCACCATGGACAGGCCGTTGTGCCACCAAACACCCATCAGGCGTGTTCGTTCTTTGGCTACCTCTCTAAAATGGGTTTGGTTTCGGTCTTTTCAAGAGGTTAAATGCGAGATTTTTTTGCACTTTGCGAGGACTCGCATAGACTGGGACTACAGCACAAAGAGTGAAATTGCGATGCCTGCCACAGAGCAGCGCTTTCCAGCTATTCTTTTCGTACATGGCTCGCTATAACTCGATATTGCCGTTATGTCGTGCCATTAACATTGATTGACTGATGATGAAAAATGTTCTGATAAAGCTGACAACATGCAGCGTAGTGGTTTTACTTTGCGGGTGTTCGAGCGTGATGTCTCACACCGGCGGTAAAGAAGGAACATATCCGGGCACGCGCGCCAGCGCGAACATGATCTCGGATGACGAGACGAACTGGGGCACCAAATCCCTGGTGATTCTGGATCTGCCGTTTACGGCGGTGATGGACACGCTGCTGGTGCCGTGGGATCTGTTCCGCACCGATAGCTCAGTGCGGTCACGCGTCGAAAAAAGCGAGCAGCAGACGAAGATGACCAACGCCGTTATCCCGCCCGCCGAGATGTCTGCCCCCTGATTACTCTCCGGTTTCAGTCATCCAAAGCTGACGGAAACCGACTGTCTCCTCCATCCACGCCACATAACGGCCATCCGGCGAGAACACCACGGCATCGCCCGACGGCGGATTGCCGTGATCGGACGTCAGAAACCTCACTTCTCCGCTGCGCGCATCGCAGCAGGCAATGCGATTATCCAGCACAAAACCGAGCGCGTCGCCCGACGGATGCCAGTTAAACGCCGACTGAATATCGCTCTGGTTATGTGTCAGCTGGCGCGGTTCGCCGCCCTCTGGGGCAATCAGCCACAGCTGCACAATCCCGTTATCATCGCGCATCAGAAACGCGATCTCGCTCCCCTGAGGGTTGCTGCGCACCCAGTGGCGGGGCACGTTGACCAGCCCCGGATAACGATTTGCATGGGTGAAGGTTAAACGACGCTGCATCACGCCTGCGGGCGGTGCGGGCATGTTTTCCGCTGTGCCTTCCAGCGGCGCGTCGCCTGCTCGCTTCCAGCCTGCCTCATCTTCAGGCAGATCAACGATAAACAGCTCCGGCACTTTTTCGCCGCGCTCAGACAGCGTGTCGCCGATGAAAGCTATCCGGTTGTTTCCCACCCAGCCCTCTTCGTAGGCGCGATTGATCTCATCGCTGCCTGGGTGTGGGGTCGGGGTCGTGCGGCTGATCAGCACGCTCCAGAATGTTCCCGCATATTCGCGCGGATGATTGCCCTGCGGGGCGACCGAGCCAAACGGCGCGGCGACGCCGACGTTACGCAGATCCAGCGCCACGTCGCGCTCGTGCAGGACATGGTCGTTATAGGTAAAGCTGACGAATTGCCCGTTGGGGCTAAAAACGTGAACGTGGCTTCCGCCGCGCAGCGCGCCGGGGGTAAAGGGCGCGGTGATATCCATCGCATCGAGATTTTTCACCTGGCCGTTTTGCGCTATCACGCCGCGACGGTGGTGAAAATCATACTGCCAGCTCGCATCCGGGTTTTCCGGGCCGTGGATAAAAACGTATTGATTCTCGTGAGGATGAACGGTCACCACGCCGACATGCGCGCCCTTTTCAGCGCGATAGATCACCTCGGTCTCGCCCGTATTCACGTTAACCCGCTCGATAGTTTCGCCCGTAAAGGAGGCACCGGAGGGGCGCACGTCAAACGCCAGCCATTCGCTGTCAGGCGTCCAGGTGTTGATGTTCGTAAGCTGATGATTGCGGGGAGCGAAGGTGATTTGTTTCATGAAGAGACCCTGATGCGCGGTTATCGCATCAGGGTAAAGCATCGCGAAGATTTAGCCTACTCGTTTAACATCGCCCACCAGCAGGATGTAGGAGAGCGCACCAATCAGGGTGATGACGGAGATGTAGGTCAGGGCGGGCGCAAAGCCGTGCGCCTGCGCCAGATAGCCAATCACCAGCGGCACCGTGATCCCGCCCAGACCACCGGCAAAGTTAAACACGCCGCCGGTGAGGCCAATCAGGCGCATCGGTGCCAGCGAAGAGACCAGCGACCAGGTGATCGACGCAAAACCGTTGCCGAAGAAGGCGACCGCCATCAGCACCGTGATCCACACCGGGTCATTGGTGTAGTTCGCGCCCATGATGCAGGTGGAGATCAGCAGGCCAAAGATGATCGGCAGTTTGCGTGAGAAACCAATCGAGTAGCCTTTGCGCACTAACCTGTCGGCAATCCAGCCCGACAACAGCACGCCGACGAACGCCGCCAGGAACGGCACCGTGGTCATGAAACCGGCTTTCAGCGCGGTGATGCCTTTTTCCTGAGTCAGGTAGTTCGGGAACCAGGTCAGGAAGAACCACAGGGTGGAGGCAATCGCGAACTGACCCAGGTAAACGCCCACCAGCTTGCGATGGAACACCAGTTTCCAGTCGGCTTTGGTCAGCGGCGCGCGGACCTTGTTTTCGATCTGCGCATCGCCGTCCACCAGACCGCCGCCCTGTTCAATGTAATCCAGCTCGGCCTGAGTAATGCCCTTGGTTTTGCGCGGAGCCTGGTAAACTTTATGCCAGATCAGCGCCCAGATAATGCCGATCCCACCGGTGATGATAAACACCCAGTGCCAGCTCAACATCTCCTGGATCCAGATCAGCAGCGGCGTCAGGAACGCCAGGCCGACGAATTGCCCGGAGGTGTAGAAACCCACAGCCGAGGCGCGTTCTTGCTCCGGGAACCAGCTCGTGACCATGCGGTTATTGGTCGGGAAAGCGGGCGCTTCGAAGACGCCGGTAATGGCGCGCAGACCAATCAACGACAGCAGACCGGTGGCAAAACCCTGTAACAGCGTCGCGACGGACCAGCCGAAAATGGCAATGAAATAGGTGGTGCGGGAGCCCAGGCGGTCCAGCACGCGTCCGCCGGGGATCTGGCAAATAGTGTACATCCAGGCAAACGCCGAGAAGATGTAGCCCATCTCCGTTTTCGAAATGCCAAACTCTTTCTGAATATGCGCGGAGGCCACGGCCAGGTTGGCGCGGTCGACGTAGCAAATCACTACGGTAATAAAAATCATCAGCAGCGTCAGGTAACGACGACGGCCTGTTTTTGCGGTAGTCACAGAAATATCCATTAATCTGTCTCCAGATTTTGGGCATAGCGATACACGTCACCATGCCCTGTAAGTTACAGAGGGTGTGTGAAAAATATTGTTTTAGCTTTTTAATGCTCTAAATAGTTCGTGTTGCGAGAAGGCGGCAAGATTGCAAATCCCCAGGAGCTTACATAAGTAAGTGACTGGGGTGCGCAATCGCAGCCAACGCACGCGCAGCGCGAAATATGACGAGCATTTACCACTCGGCGACGGAACCGTCCTCGTATCGCCACAGCGGGTTGCGCCAGTCCGGCGCCTGCTTGCTCATTTCGATGACTTTGGCTTCGTCAATCTCCACGCCCAGGCCCGGTTTGGTTAACGGTTTGAAGAACCCGCCTTCCATGTTGAAGTCTTCTTTGTTTTTAACGAAGTCGAGCAGCTCTGCGCCTTTGTTGTAGTGGATGCCCATGCTCTGCTCCTGCAACACCGCGTTGCGGGAAACAAAGTCGATATGCAGACAGGCGGCGAGCGCGATCGGCCCGAGCGGACAGTGCGGGGCCAGCGCCACGTCGTAGGCTTCGGCCATCCCCGCAATTTTGTAGCACTCGGTGATGCCCCCGGCGTGGGACAGATCCGGCTGCAGAATCGCCAGACCGCCCGCTTCCAGCACCCGTTTGAACTCGAAGCGCGAGAACATACGTTCACCCGCCGCGATCGGAATATGGGTTTGTGCTGCCAGCTTCGGATAGTACTCCGCCTGCTCCGCCAGCACCGGCTCTTCGATGAACAGCGGGCGGTACGGCTCCAGCTCTTTGATCAGCACTTTCGCCATCGGCGCGCTGACGCGACCGTGGAAATCGAGGCCAAACTCAATCTCATTGCCGAAGGCTTCGCGGATTTGCGCCACGGTATTGACGGCGTTATCCACCGCGCGGGAGTTATCAATCACGCCCATCTCTTCGCAGCCGTTGAGCTTGAAGGTATCAAAGCCGATTTTGCGCAGGGTTTTAATCCCCTCGATAACCTCAGACGGACGGTCACCGCCGACCCAGCTGTAGGCTTTGATTTTGTCGCGCACCAGGCCGCCCATCAACTGCCACACCGGCGCGTTCAGCACTTTGCCTTTGATATCCCACAGCGCCTGGTCGATACCGGCGATAGCGCTCATCAGAATCGGGCCACCGCGGTAGAAACTGCCGCGGTACATTACCTGCCACAGATCGTTGATACGTGCCGGGTCCTGACCAATCAGGAGTTCGCTCAGTTCATGTACCGCCGCTTCCACGGTGCGCGCGCGGCCTTCAATCACCGGCTCGCCCCAGCCAACGATGCCTTCGTCGGTTTCAATTTTCAAAAACATCCAGCGCGGGGGTAAACGGTAGGTGGTGACCTTCGTAATTTTCATTTCGTCGCCTCCCGGTACGCTTTAACGAACGCGGCGGCCTGCGCTGCGGTACGTTCAACGGACTGCCCGGCACGATACAGATCGCTGCCCAGACCTGCTCCTGCGCAGCCGGCGTTAATCCACTGCGCCATGTTTTCTGGCGTCACACCGCCGACGGCAAAGACCGGGACGTCAGCCGGAAGCACCGCTTTCAGCGCTTTGATGTAATCCGGACCGAAGGCCGACGACGGGAAAATTTTCAGCGCCTGAGCGCCTGCGTCCAGCGCGGTAAAGGCTTCTGTCGCTGTCGCGCAGCCAGGGCAGACGGTCATGCCGTAGCTCACCGCGCGGCGGATCACGTCGGGCTGAATGTTGGGCGTGACGATAAGCTTACAGCCCATTTTGGCGAGCTGATCGACCTGCTCGGGTTTCAACACAGTACCTGCGCCAATCAGCGCTTTATCGCCATACGCATCGACGACCGCCGGGATGCTTTTTTCCCACTCCGGCGAATTGAGCGGGATTTCCACCGCGTCAAATCCGGCGTCGATGACGGCGCCGACGTGCGCCAGCGCTTCGTCCGGCGTGATGCCGCGCAAAATCGCGATGAGAGGGAGATTAGTTTGCCACTGCATGAGCGATGCTCCTTATTCCTGCCTGAAATGCCACGTCGCCTTCAACCACTGCCGCTTCACGACCAAAGGCGCGGAACGCCTGCTGGTAGCGAGCGGCTAATGCTGAACCCGCGACAAGGGTGATGGCCTGCTGTCCGGCGAACTGTTCGCCCAGGGTGGCGACTTCAGCGCCAATCAACAGACCGGAGAGAAATTCGCTGACCTGTTCACGCGGGAGATTTCCCAGCACGTGTGAAGCGCGAACTTCAAAAAGTTGTGGCAGAACGGCAGGCGAGGCGAGACCGCGCGTCAGCCCGGCAGCAAAGGCCTCAGGAGACGATTCCTGTTCTGGCAGACCCGCGCCCACCAGCGAATGACGCAGCAGCAGGTGATGCAACTCACCCGTCATCACGGTACGAAAATCGTGGATTTGCTGCGCGTCGGCCTGCACCCATTTGCAGTGCGTTCCGGGCATGACATAGACAGAAGAAGGAGAAAGGGTGCGCGCGCCGAGCAGCTGTGTCTCTTCGCCGCGCATCACGTTGTGGTTATCGTCACGGGAGACGCACAGCCCTGGAATGATCCAGATATTGTCGCCAACGGACGTTAACTGCTGACCAATGGCGTCGAAATGAGCAGGAACCGGCAAATAAGGGGCAACCTTCCAGCCAACGTTACTGCCGACCATTCCTGCCATCACCACCGGGGTGGTGCCTTCGCGCCAGTTTTCTGTGACTTCTGCTAACACCGCCTGCGGGGATTTGCCGTTCAGGCGCGTGACGCCTGCTTCGGACTGCCTGCTCTCCAGGCATCTGTCGCCTTCATACAGCCAGGCGCGCAGATTGGTCGATCC
This sequence comes from Lelliottia sp. EB106-05-01-XG201, assembly GCF_058791735.1. Taxonomy (NCBI): domain Bacteria; kingdom Pseudomonadati; phylum Pseudomonadota; class Gammaproteobacteria; order Enterobacterales; family Enterobacteriaceae; genus Lelliottia; species Lelliottia sp. EB106-05-01-XG201. The sequence continues at coordinate 7,941 of NZ_JBYTDV010000001.1, read as the reverse complement.
CCAGTCGATGGCGATGTAGCGAGATGTCATGTGATTTCCTTTAACCTTCGTGTCGAGCTGGCGATCATGTGAAGTGCCGCCTGCTCTGCCGCATTGCTGTCCTGATGCCGTATCGCATCGAACAGCGCTTTATGTTCCTGGAGTGTCTGGGGCATGTTGGCCTCATCACCCATCCAGGTCCGTTCAAATACTGCGCGCTGTAGCGAGCTGATGGCCACGCTAAGCTGCTGTAAAACCGGGTTATGTACCGACTCCAGCACCGCCTCGTGATAGCGGATATCCGCTTCGTTAAAGGCATCCCGGTCCTGGTTGTTGGCGATCATGTCGTTGAGCGCCGCTTCAATCTGCGCCAGGTCACCCGATGTCGCCCGTTCCGCTGCCCAGCGGGCAATGGCCGGTTCCACCAGGTTACGCACCTCGCTCATCGCCCCGATAAGACGTGGGTCGTAGTCGTTCTCCAGCACCCACTGCAGAACGTCGGTATCGAGGTAGTTCCACTGGTTACGCGGCGCGACGAAGGCCCCGCGATAACGCTTCATTTCGATCAGCCGTTTCGCCATCAGCGAGCGAAACACTTCGCGGATGATGTTCCGCGAGGTTTCAAACTCCTCGCACAGCTCTGCCTCGGCGGGCAGCGGCGAACCCGGTACGTATTTTCCGCTGACAATCTGATTGCCCAGCGTAATGACGATGCGGTCGGTTTTATTGAGAGTCATGGAGAGTCCTGATTTCGTTTTATCCATCACTACTTTACCGCGACCGCTGAGTTTCGCCTCACTTTTGCAGTACAAACGTGAGACCTTTCATCAATTCCATGAGTGCATCGTAGTACAATCATATTGTGTTGTACTACAATCCAGATCACAAAAAGAACAATGCAGCGATCGACAGGCAAAAAAAAGCCCCGGTAGATAACCGGGGCTGATGGATGAGTCGTGACTAATTCAGCACAAACTTCTCGATGGCGTAGGCCACGCCATCTTCAAGGTTCGATTTGGTGACGAAGTTAGCCACCTCTTTCACGGACGGGATCGCGTTTTCCATCGCCACGCCCATGCCAGCGTATTCGATCATCGCGATGTCGTTTTCCTGATCGCCTAAGGTCATGATCTCTTCCGGCTTAATACCCAGCGTATCGGCCAGGGATTTCACGCCGGTGCCTTTATTGACGCGTTTGTCGAGGATTTCGAGGAAGTACGGCGCACTTTTCAGCACGGTGTATTTCTCTTTCACGTCCGCCGGGATGCGGGCGATGGCCTGGTCCAGAATCGCGGGCTCGTCGATCATCATCACTTTCAGGAACTGTGTGGCAGGGTCCATGTTTTCCGGCTCGCAGAACACCAGCGGAATGGTCGCCACGAAGGATTCATGCACCGTGTAGTAGCTGATGTCACGGTTCGCCGTGTAGAGCGTGTTGCGATCGAGAGCGTGGAAGTGAGAGCCCACTTCGCGGGACAGTTTTTCCAGATACAGGTAATCGTCATAGCTCAGCGCCGTTTGCGCGACGGTGCTACCGTCGCTGGCGTTCTGCACCAGCGCACCGTTGTAGGTGATGCAATAATCGCCCGGCTGTTCCATGTGCAGCTCTTTCAGATAGCTGTGCACACCGGCATACGGACGACCCGTGGTCAGCACCACGTTCACGCCTTTCGCGCGGGCGGCGGCAATCGCGTTTTTAACGGCAGGAGAGATGGTGTGGTCTGGCAGCAGCAGCGTGCCGTCCATATCGATTGCAATGAGTTTGATGGCCATGAGATCCCCGATTTAAATGAGTCTGTCCTCATGCTAACGCGATTCCGCTCAGAAAACAGTAAAAGAGTCGTGGATAAAGGGGGATGGAATTTAAAGAGGAGATTCCTCTTTTGCGGGCAAAGAAAAGCCCGGTGGCGCGACGCTCACCGGGCCTGCAAAACCGACGGCCTGAATTAAATGTCGATATTCGCTGCTTTCAGGGCGTTCTCTTCGATGAAGGCGCGGCGCGGTTCAACGGCGTCGCCCATCAGGGTCGTGAACAGCTGGTCAGCGGCAATCGCATCTTTCACGGTCACGCGCAGCATGCGACGGCTTTCCGGATCCATGGTGGTTTCCCACAGCTGATCCGGGTTCATTTCACCCAGACCTTTATAACGCTGAATGGAGAGGCCACGACGGGACTCTTTCACCAGCCAGTCCAGCGCCTGCTCGAAGCTGGCCACCGGCTGACGACGTTCGCCACGTTCGATAAACGCGTCTTCTTCGATCAAGCCGCGCAGTTTCTCACCCAGGGTGCACAGACGACGGTATTCACCACCGGTCACAAACTCATGATCCAGCGGATAGTCGGTGTCTACGCCGTGAGTACGTACGCGAATGATTGGCTCAAACAGATGCTGCTCGGCGTTCTCGCGAACGTCAAACTGCCACATGCTGCCGTGCTGCTCGCTTTCGTTCAGCTCGGTCACCAGGGCGTTCACCCAGCGGGTCACGGCCTGTTCGTCGCTGAGATCGGCTTCAGCCAGCGTCGGCTGATAGACCAGCTCTTTCAGCAGCGTGCGCGGGAAGCGACGCTCCATACGACCGATCATTTTCTGCGTCGCGTTGTACTCAGAGACCAGTTTTTCCAGTGGCTCACCCGCCAGCGCCGGAGCGTGGGCATTCGCATGCAGGGTCGCGCCATCCAGTGCGATGGAGATCTGATACTGATCCATCGCTTCGTCGTCTTTAATGTACTGTTCTTGCTTGCCTTTCTTCACTTTGTACAGCGGTGGCTGCGCAATGTAGATGTGGCCGCGCTCAACGATCTCTGGCATCTGACGGTAGAAGAAGGTCAGCAGCAGGGTACGGATGTGAGAACCATCGACGTCCGCATCGGTCATGATGATGATGCTGTGATAGCGCAGTTTGTCCGGGTTGTACTCGTCGCGACCGATGCCGCAGCCGAGCGCGGTGATCAGCGTCGCCACTTCCTGAGAGGAGAGCATCTTGTCGAAGCGCGCCTTCTCAACGTTGAGGATTTTACCTTTCAGCGGCAGAATCGCCTGGTTCTTACGGTTACGGCCCTGCTTCGCAGAACCGCCCGCGGAGTCCCCTTCCACCAGGTACAGTTCGGAGCGAGCCGGGTCGCGTTCCTGGCAGTCCGCCAGTTTGCCCGGCAGACCGGCCAGATCCAGCGCACCTTTACGGCGGGTCATTTCACGGGCTTTACGCGCCGCTTCACGGGCACGCGCCGCATCGATAATTTTGCCGACGACAATTTTCGCGTCTGACGGGTTTTCCAGCAGGTATTCGCTCAGCAGTTCGTTCATCTGCTGCTCAACCGCGGATTTCACCTCGGAAGAGACCAGTTTGTCTTTGGTCTGAGAGGAGAATTTCGGGTCCGGCACTTTCACGGAAACTACAGCAATCAGGCCTTCACGGGCATCGTCACCGGTGGCGCTGACTTTTGCTTTTTTGCTGTAGCCTTCTTTATCCATGTAGGCGTTCAGGGTACGGGTCATCGCCGTACGGAAGCCGACCAGGTGGGTACCGCCGTCGCGCTGTGGAATGTTGTTGGTGAAGCAGTAGATGTTTTCCTGGAAACCATCGTTCCACTGCAGCGCCACTTCCACGCCGATACCGTCTTTTTCGGTGGAGAAGTAGAAGATGTTCGGGTGGATCGGGGTTTTGTTTTTGTTGAGGTACTCAACAAACGCCTTGATGCCGCCTTCGTAGTGGAAATGATCTTCTTTACCGTCGCGCTTGTCGCGCAGACGGATAGAGACACCGGAGTTCAGGAACGACAGCTCGCGCAGACGTTTTGCCAGGATCTCATATTCGAAATCGGTCACGTTGGAGAAGGTTTCGTGGCTCGGCCAGAAACGCACGGTGGTCCCGGTTTTTTCCGTTTCGCCAGTCACAGCCAGCGGGGCCTGCGGCACGCCGTGGGTGTAAACCTGGTGATGAATTTTGCCTTCGCGGTAGATGACCAGTTCCAGCTTCTGCGACAGGGCGTTCACAACGGAAACGCCCACGCCGTGCAGGCCGCCGGAGACTTTATAGGAGTTGTCATCGAATTTGCCGCCTGCGTGCAGGACGGTCATGATCACTTCCGCGGCGGATACGCCCTCTTCCGGGTGAATGCCGGTCGGGATACCACGGCCATCATCCTGTACGGAAACGGAGTTATCGCCGTGGATGGTGACGATAATATCTTTACAGTGACCCGCGAGCGCTTCGTCGATAGCGTTATCCACAACCTCGAATACCATGTGGTGCAGACCGGTGCCGTCATCGGTATCGCCGATATACATACCTGGGCGCTTACGCACCGCATCCAGCCCTTTCAGGACTTTGATACTGGAGGAGTCATAAGAATTCGACATCAACGTTTCTCGCTCATTTAATCTTGGGTTAATCCGTTATTTTACCCTTTTCCACGGTGAACATCTTCGAATTTTTGTCCGACATGTCCATAACGTGTTCAGCGCTAATGGCGCTGACGAAAACCTGCGACTGCGTGGCTTTTAAGCGGCTGGCAAGCAGCGCGCGCCGCGCGTCGTCGAGTTCCGAGGCAAAATCATCTAATAGATACAGGCAACGTCGCCCACTCTCGCGAGTTAAAAACTCGCCCTGCGCCAGGCGCAGTGCGCACATCAAAAGCTTGAGCTGCCCGCGCGACAGGGTGTCTTCCACCGGCGCGCCGTCGGCACGAATGCGGAAATCCGCTTTGTGCGGGCCGTGTGCGGTGTAGGTCAGCATGCGGTCGCGCTCGAAGTTTCTCTCCAGCACTTCGGCATACTCCGTCTCTTTCTCCCAGCCGCGCTGGAAGGAGAAAGTCAGAGAGAACTCAGGCAAAAACTGTTTGCAGGTATCAGCCATGTCTGCGGCGATACCAGCGCTGTATTCGGCACGCCAGCGGCTGATTTGTTCCGCAAGCGGAATCAATTCCATATCCCACGGGCGCAGCTGGGCATAGCGAGTCACCTGACGCAGCGCGGCGTTGCGCTGTTTGAGCAGCCGTTTCAGGTTGCTCCAGGCGGTAAAGAAACCCGCTTCGTTGTGAAAGCATCCCCAGTCGAGGAAAGCTCTGCGGTATTTAGGGCCGCCGTTGAGGAGCGTAAACCCTTCCGGCGTGATCAGCTGCATGGGCATCAGCAGCGCCAGTTCGGCCACTTTGTGGCCGTCGGTGCCGTCGATCCGCACTTTGCTGTCGCCCAGCTTGTCTTTCGTCAGGCCAATCGAGGTTTCACGCTCGCTGCCCTGCAGTCGCCCGTGCAGCACAAATGCATCCTGCTCGTGACGAATAACGCGACCAATCTGCAGGCTGCGAAACGCGCGGCCGTGGCCGAGCGTGTAGATGGCTTCCAGCACGCTGGTTTTGCCGCTTCCATTAGCGCCAACCAGGAAATTAAAGCCGGGGGATAGAGCGAGATCCGCGCTTTCGATGTTGCGAAAGTCGCGGATCAGCAAGCGGGTGAGCGACATTACAGTCTCATTGGCATGACAACATAAGCAGCCGACTGTGACGCGGCATCTTCAATCTGTACGCTGGAAACAGAATCGGTCAGCAGAATGCGTACGTTTTCGCATTTCAGTGCGTTAAGCACATCCAGCACGTAGCTGACGTTGAAGCCGATTTCCATTTCGGTCCCGGCGTAGGTGACGTCCAGAATTTCTTCTGCCTCTTCCTGCTCCGGGTTGTTGGCGGTGATTTTGATCTGGTTTTCACTCACGTACAGGCGCACGCCGCGGAACTTCTCGTTAGAGAGGATCGCCGCACGGGCAAAGGCCTGCTTAAGGATATCGCAGCCCGCTTCCAGCGTTTTGTCCGGGTTCTTTGGCAATACGCGGCGATAATCCGGGAAACGACCGTCAACCAGCTTCGAGGTGAAGATAAAATCGCCGACGTGAGCGCGGATGTTGTTGCTGCCGATCTGCACGCGCAGCGGAGTATCACCGCCGTCGAGCATACGCATCAGCTCAATCACGCCTTTACGCGGGACGATCACCGAATGGTTTGGCAGCGTCACGCCAATTGGCATGGAACAGACTGCCAGACGGTGGCCGTCTGTCGCCACGGTACGCAGCTCTTCACCTTCGGTTTCGAACAGCATGCCGTTTAAGTAGTAGCGAACGTCCTGATGCGCCATCGAGAACTGGGTCGCTTCAATCAGGCGTTTCATCGTCGCCTGAGGCAGGGTGAATTCAACTTCACTCTGCCAGTCGTCCAGGTTCGGGAAGTCGGCAGCAGGCAGCGTTGAGAGCGAGAAACGGCTGCGGCCAGAGCGCACCAGAATACGGTCGCCTTCCAGCTGGACAGCAATTTCCGCGCCTTCCGGCAGTCCACGGCAGATATCAAAGAACTTACGCGCCGGAACGGTGGTGGCACCCGCATCATGCGGTTGAGAAAGCGACACGCGCGCGACCATTTCCATTTCGAGGTCTGTCCCGGTCAGCGACAGCGTACCGTCAGCGACCTGAAGCAGCAGGTTTCCAAGAATAGGCAGTGTCGGGCGGCCACCTAACGGGCCACTCACCTGTTGCAGCGGTTTTAATAAATGTTCACGTTCAACGGTAAATTTCATAGCATCACGATGATAATGTTCTGATTAAATTGGAGAAATCTTCTTTTATGTCGTGGCTTTCTTCGCGTAACTGCTCAATCTTGCGACAAGCGTGCAGCACGGTCGTATGGTCACGGCCACCAAACGCATCACCGATTTCCGGCAGACTGTGGTTGGTTAATTCCTTCGCCAGCGCCATCGCCATCTGACGCGGTCTCGCCACCGAGCGGGAACGACGTTTAGACAACAAATCTGCCACTTTGATTTTGTAGTACTCGGCCACGGTCTTCTGAATATTGTCGATCGTGACCAGTTTTTCCTGCAACGCCAGCAGATCGCGCAGCGCTTCACGCACAAAATCGATGGTAATCGCCCGGCCAGTAAAGTTGGCGTTGGCGATCACGCGGTTCAGTGCGCCTTCGAGCTCACGCACGTTTGAGCGTAGACGCTTGGCAATAAAGAACGCCACTTCACCTGGCAGGCGAATGTCGTTCTCATCGGCTTTCTTCATCAGGATCGCGACGCGGGTTTCCAGCTCAGGTGGCTCGATCGCCACGGTCAGGCCCCAGCCGAAGCGGGATTTCAGACGATCCTCAACACCGTTGATCTCTTTCGGGTAACGATCCGAGGTCAAAATGATCTGTTGATTACCTTCGAGCAGGGCGTTGAAGGTGTGGAAAAACTCTTCCTGGGATCGTTCTTTATTGGCAAAGAACTGGATGTCATCGATCAGCAGCGCATCAACGGATCGGTAGTAGCGTTTAAACTCTTCGATCGCGTTGTTTTGCAGGGCTTTTACCATGTCCTGAACGAAGCGCTCGGAGTGCATATACACCACTTTCGCATTGGGCTTGCGCGCCACAATGCCGTTACCCACCGCGTGCAGCAGGTGAGTTTTACCCAGACCAGTGCCGCCATACAGGAACAGCGGGTTATAGGCGCCGCCCGGGTTGTCCGCAACCTGACGGGCCGCCGCACGGGCCAGCTGGTTCGATTTACCCTCAACGAAGTTATCGAAGGTGTGCTTCACGTTAACGTTGGAGCGGTAGGTCGGTTCAGCCGGAGCGGGAACGTTGTCCCAGCCAGAACGAGCGGGCTGAATAATACGCGGTGTCGGGACGTGGATCTGGGCCGGAGCCGCGACGTTTACCGTCTCTCTGACGGTTTGCGTAACCGGTTTGGTACCGACTTCAAAACGCAGCTGCGGGGCATCAGTGCCGCAGAAATCATTGAGCAATCCATTGATATTATTTAGGTATTTATCCCTTACCCAATCGAGCACGAAACGGTTTGGCGCATACAAAGCCAGCGTGTTATCGCTCAGTTCCGCCTGCAACGGGCGGATCCACATACTGAATTCTGTGGCTGGTAACTCATCCTGCAATCGGGCAAGACATTGCTGCCAAAGCGAAAGTGACAC